>NZ_SNWM01000013.1 GCF_004362245.1 Pedobacter duraquae | reverse complement strand
CGGCCTCTGCAATTCCTTTTTGCAGCGCTTCATTTGCATTCATTCCATTATTTTCATATCCAGAAGCAAGGGCTAATGCCTTTTCCCTAACCTGTGGGGTTAATTCTTTCAACCGGTCATTAGCGCCGTTTATATTTTCCATCGTCATTTATATCAAATTTACTAATTAGTGGCCTGCAATTGTATTGCATTGATTACTACATTCGCTGCAGATCCCTTTAACCACCAGGCTCACCTGCTGCCCCTGGTATCCTTCCGGCAATTTGACTTCTGGGATCTGGGTTTGAGGTAAACAGTAAGTTTCCTGGCAATTGTTGCAGTAGAAATGTATATGCAAATCATGGTGCCCATCAACAGTACAGGAAGGTTGACAAAGCGCAAATTTTGCGGTACCACTTCCGTCCTCTATGCGGTGAACCAGTCCATGATCTTCAAACGTTTTAATGCTTCGGTACAAAGTAACCCGGTCCGTTCTTTGCAAGGCTAATTCCATATCAGTAAGGCTAATGGCACTAGATTGTTTTAGCAAAAAGTCAAGCACCACTAAACGCATGGCAGTCGGATTGATTTTTTTTTCTAATAAAATATGCTCTAACTCTTTCATCGCTATTCTTCCTCGGCGCCACCGGCTGATTTTGATTCCAGGTAAAAGGCGCCCTTTAAAGCAATCTTGACATTTTCAGCTAAAGGATTCAGCGGTTTAATTTCTATGTAACCCAGTTCACTAACCCCTGTGGTAACCTCCTGTTTTTTGAAACTCACTTTTTTCTCTTTGCCGTTTTCTTCTTCCTCCTCGGTTACAGTAAAGATGTACTGTTTGCCTTGGGAACGAACAACCGCCTCAACTGGAACAGCAGCAGTCAACTGGCTGCCCGTACTAATCAGTGCAGTAACATACATGCCTGGGATCAGGTTCTTATGTTCCCTGTTATTAATCACCGCATGAACGACTACACCTTTACTTTCATTTTCAAAAGACTTATTGATTCCGTTAATGGTGCCTGTAATCAAATCATTGTTTTGATTGGTTAGTTGAAAGGCCACTTTTTGCCCGACTTTTACCTGCATGAGATCCTTTTCGAAAACGGTAAGGTCGCAGTGGATTTTTGAATTGTCCACTACTTCCATAATGGAAGTCCCTGGCTCGACAAAGGCGCCGGTATTGGCAATAACGTGTCCTACGGTTCCGCTGATTGGAGAAACAACAGGGAATTGGGAAACAATGTTTCCCTCGGAAACCTTTCCTGGACTTATGCCAAGTTGCCTTAGCTGGCTCTGGTAGGAAGTAAGCCTTGAGCGTTCTGCATTATAAGTAGCCTGGGACGATTGAAAAGACTTCCCTGTACCAGCCCCAGCAGCTTT
>NZ_SNWM01000012.1 GCF_004362245.1 Pedobacter duraquae | reverse complement strand
CGGCCTCTGCAATTCCTTTTTGCAGCGCTTCATTTGCATTCATTCCATTATTTTCATATCCAGAAGCAAGGGCTAATGCCTTTTCCCTAACCTGTAGGGTTAATTCTTTCAACCGGTCATTAGCGCCGTTTATATTTTCCATCGTCATTTATATCAAATTTACAGCTCAATGAGCTGCAATTGTATTGCATTGATTTTTACATTCGCTGCAGATGCCTTTAACCACCAAGCTTACCTGCTGCCCCTGGTACCCTTCTGGCAATTTGACTTCCGGGATCTGTGTTTGAGGTAAACAATAGGTTTCCTGGCAATTGTTGCAGTAAAAATGGATATGCAAATCATGGTGCCCTTCAGTGGTACAGGAGGGTTGACAAATCGCAAATTTTGCGGTACCGCTTCCGTCTTCAATCCGGTGAACCAGTCCATGATCTTCAAATGTTTTTATGCTCCGGTACAAAGTAACCCGGTCTGTTCTTTCCAGCGCTAGTTCCATATCAGTAAGGCTAACTGCACTGGATTGTTTCAGCAAGAAGTCCAGCACCACTAAACGCATGGCAGTTGGATTGATCTTTTTTTCTAATAGGATGGGCTCTAAGTCTTTCATCGCTTATTCCTCCTCAGCGCCACCGGCTGATTTTGATTCCAGGTAAAAAGCGCCCTTTAAAGCAATCTTGACATTTTCAGCTAAAGGATTCAGCGGTTTAATTTCGATGTAACCCAATTCACTAACTCCTGTGGTAACCTCCTGTTTTTTGAAATTCACTTTTTTCTCTTTGCCGTTTTCTTCTTCCTGTTGGATTACAACAAAAATGTATTGTTTGCCCTGAGAACGAACAACTGCGTCAACTGGAACAGCAGAAGTCAACTGGCTGCCTGTACTGATCAGTGCAGTAACATACATTCCTGGGATCAGATTCTTATGTTCCCTGTTATTAATTACCGCATGAACGACTACACCTTTACTTTCATTTTCAAAAGACTTATTAATTCCGTTGATGGTGCCTGTAATCAAATCATTGTTTTGATTGGTCAGTTGAAAGGCAACTTTTTGCCCGACTTTTACCTGCATCAGATCCTTTTCGAAAACGGTAAGGTCGCAGTGGATTTTTGAATTGTCCACCACTTCCATAATGGAAGTTCCTGGCTCGACAAAGGCGCCGGTATTGGCAATAACGTGTCCTACGGTTCCGCTGATTGGAGAAACAACAGGAAATTGGGAAACAATGTTTCCTTCGGAAACCTTTCCTGGACTTATGCCAAGTTGCCTCAGCTGGCTCTGGTAGGAAGTAAGCCTTGAGCGTTCTGCATTATAAGTAGCCTGGGACGATTGAAAAGACTTCCCTGTACCAGCCCCAGCAGCTTT
>NZ_SNWM01000011.1 GCF_004362245.1 Pedobacter duraquae | reverse complement strand
GTGGGGGCACCGCAAGCTGGCCATTGGCCTTAACGACAGCATCTAAATTTCGTTTTTCGACCAGACCGATTTCTATTCCAACGGCATTCATCTGCTTTTGGGTGAGGGAAAGCCCTTCGGCCTTTTCTTCTTTTTCAGTTTCTGCGGATGCTTCCCTGGTATCGCTTTCTTTTTTCTCTGCGGATCCCGAGCAAGATAAAAGCATGGCGAGGCAGGAAACTATGACAATTGATTTATATGTTCTTAAATGTAAATGCATGGTTATTCTCCTTTAATGAATTGGATTTGAATGGCGGACTGGTTTAATTGGCTTAAGGCCTCTATATAAGAAAGCCTGATCTGGACGGCTGAGGATACGTTCTGAATATATTCTATATAACCGATCTCACCAAGGTCAAAAGAAACCTGGGCAATTCTTAGCTGTTCGCTTGCCTGATTTAGCCCCTGGTTTTGATAGTAATTTACGGACTGCAGGTATTGTTCGTAGTGCTGAACTTCCTGGTTATATTCCATCATCAACCTGGACTTTGTATTCAGCAGGTCTGTTTTTGCGATTTCAGAAGACAGCTGTTCAGACTTCACCCGTGCCCGGTTTGCCCGATTGAAAATAGGCAGGGCAACGCCAACCTGAATTCCTGCTATTCTGGTCCCAGGGAAGTAATTCCTATTTATGTTCGCTGGATTAAATCCTGAAATAAGAAGTTGTTGGCTGTACCCTAAAGTAAAGTCTGGCATTCCTTTGGATTTCTCTACTGCAATCCGGGCCTTTGCGACTTCCGTGCTTTGCAGACCCGCACTAACCTGGGCATTCTTGCTGAGCGTTAAGCTGTCTAAAGAAATAGGAAACACAATCGGTTTGTCCTGGACAAGGACTAAAGTAGCAGGGGTATTGAGCAGCTGCTTCAAAATAGATTCATTATTTGCCAAACTTGCCAAAACGCCTAGCTTTAAGGCTTGAACCTGTTGAAATTGATTTCTGGCACTGATCAGTTCCAAGTTCGACGTCTCGCCGGTTTTAACCCGTACTTCCGCTTTGTTCACAAATCCTTTATAAAGGCTATCCTGAAAATCTAAAACACGAAGGCTTTCTTTATTCAATAAGTAAGCGTACCACGCTTCCCGAACTTCCCGGATGACTTCTGCCCTTGTAATGTTACTGGTGCTGCTGGCAAGTAAGGTCTGTTTACTAAGCAGTTTACGCTGGTTTTTATATAGTCCGGGCCAGGCAATGTTTTGGGTTATGCCCAAAGAATTGTCCATATTACCTCCGCTAGTCGGATCCTGGGTAACCAGGATCTCGGTTTTAGAAAGGTCCGTTCCTGATTTTTGAAGGGCCCGTGCCTGTTCTACCGATAGTCCGGCCGAGCGTAGCCGTAAATTATTTTTTACGGCCATGGAAATGGCACTGTCCAGGGTCAAAGGTAAAGTGCTTTGCGCCTGCACTGGGTTCTGTTGTAAAAACAATAGACCGCAAACTAAGAACATAATTACAACTGCCTTTGGCAACTTTGCTTTTGATACCTCTTTTCGGTTAAAGAGCAAATAAAGGCAGGGCAGGACAAAAAGCGTTAAGAAGGTGGCGGTGATCAATCCCCCAATAACGACAGTTGCAAGTGGGCGCTGTACCTCGGCTCCTGCACTGGTAGATAAGGCCATGGGAAGAAAACCCAAGGATGCAACTGAGGCAGTCATCAGCACCGGGCGAAGCCTGGTCTTAGTTCCTTCCAGTACCCTTTGGTAAATATCATCTACCCCCTCTTCTTTCAACTGGTTAAAATAGCCGATTAGAACGATCCCGTTTAAAACGGCAACACCAAACAAGGCAATAAAGCCGACGCCTGCTGAAATACTAAAGGGAAGGCCGGTGATGATCAGGGCAGCAATCCCACCCATGGAGGCCAGGGGTACGGCTGTAAAAATCAGTAGACTCTCCTTTACGGAACGGAAAGTAACATATAAAAGCACCAGGATAAATAAAAGGGCTGCAGGAACGGCAATGGCCAGTCGGCCTTTGGCAGCCTGTAGGTTTTGAAACTGCCCGCCATAGGTTATATAGTAACCACTAGGAAGCTTAATCCCGGAATTCAGTTTTGATTGGATTTCCTTAACCGTAGTTTCTACGTCCCGTCCTACAACGTTAAATCCAACATAGATCCTTCGTTTTCCATCTTCACGGGAAACCTGTGCAGGGGCATCTTTAAAGGCAATGTCGGCAACCTGGCTTAAGGGTACTTTATTTCCTGAAGGAAGTGGTATGAGCAGGTTTTCAACGCCCGAAATGTTTTCCCTTAAGTTTCGGTCTAACCTGACCACTAAATCAAACCGTTTCTCTCCCTCAAACACCACCCCGGTAACGCTTCCGGCAAAAGCGGTTTTCAGGATCATATTCAGGTCACTGATGTTTAAGCCATATTGCGCCATCTTATCCCTGTTGTAGGCGACCTGAATTTGTGGCAGTCCGGAAACCTTTTCAATATAAGGCGTAGAGACTCCGGCAACAGGAGAAATCATTTTAGCGATCTTTTCAGCCTGTATAGCAAGTACATCCAGGTCTTCTCCGTAAATTTTGATTGCTACGTCCTGACGGATCCCAGTCATCAGCTCATTAAAGCGCATCTGCATAGGCTGGGAGATTTCTACATTGATTCCTGGAATTTCACTTAAAACCTCTTCCATCTTTTCCATCATCTCTGATCTATTCTCGGCAGATTTCCATTCTCCCTTTGGTTTCATGGCAAGCATCATATCTCCCCGTTCCATTGGCATGGGATCAGTTGGAATCTCTGAACTCCCGATCCTGGTAACGGCCTGCTTGATTTCAGGGAATTTTTCCTTTAATAGTTTTTCCGCTTTCCCAAAGGTCTTTACAACCTCTGATAGCGAGGTGCCCTGCATCATTGAAATTTCTACCGTCAAATCCCCTTCTTCTAGCGTTGGTATAAACTCGCCACCCATTCCTGAAAACAACCATATGGAAACAGCAAAAAGAATAAAAACGGCTGTAACCACCATCACTTTAACCTTTAAAACTGCAATTAATGTTCGCTGGTATACCCTTTGCAAAAATTCAATGATCCTGTCGGAAATATTGCGCTTGTAAGAAGTTTTCTTGCTTAAAAACAAAGCGCTTGCCATGGGAACATAAGTCAAAGAAAGAATAAAAGCGCCCAGGATAGCAAAAGCTACGGTTTCAGCCATTGGCCTGAACATTTTTCCTTCAATCCCAATAAGAGACAACAAAGGCAGGTAAACAATAAGAATAATGATTTGACCGAAAGCAGCTGATTTCATTAGTTTTCCGGCACTTTCAGCCACTTCTGTATCCATCTGGTCCGAGGTTAACTTTTCAATTCCCTGCTTTTTGTATTTTCCGGTTGTGATGTGGTGGACGACACTTTCTACAATGATCACTGCCCCATCCACAATTAACCCAAAATCTATTGCGCCTAAACTCATCAGGTTTCCTGATACGCCAAAGAGCTGCATCATTGAAAAGGCAAAGAGCATGGCTAAAGGAATAACCGAGGCTACAACCAGTCCAGCCCTGAGGTTCCCTAAAAGAAGCACCAGTACAAAAACAACAATAAGGGCACCTTCCATTAAATTACGTTTTACCGTATCAATAGCACGTCCAACGAGCTCTGTCCGGTCAATAAAGGGTTCAATCACTACCCCTTCTGGTAAAGATTTCTGAACCTGCACCATCCGGTCTTTTACGTTCTGGATGACTTCACTAAAATTTTCTCCTTTGAGCATCAGGGTAACTCCTGCAACAACTTCCCCTTCACCATTTCTGGTTACGGCTCCATAACGGGTGGCACTTCCAAACTGGACAGTTGCCACATCACGAATTAAGATCGGGGATCCACTGGTATTCTTTACCACAATTTTACGGATATCGTCCAGGTTCTCAACCTGGCCAAGCCCCCTGATAAAATAGGCGTTACTTTGCTGTTCAATATAAGATCCACCTGAATTTTCATTGTTTTTTTCAAGGGCTGTATAAAC
>NZ_SNWM01000010.1 GCF_004362245.1 Pedobacter duraquae | reverse complement strand
GTGGGGGCACCGCAAGCTGGCCATTGGCCTTAACGACAGCATCTAAATTTCGTTTTTCGACCAGACCGATTTCTATTCCAACGGCATTCATCTGCCTTTGGGTCAAAGAAAGTCCTTCGGGCTTTTCTTCAATTTCAGTTTCTGCGGATGCTTCCTTGGTATCGCTTTCTTTTTTCTCTGAGGATCCCGAGCAAGATAAAAGCATCGCTAAGCAGAAAATTACGACAATTGATTTATATGTTCTTAAATGTAAGTGCATGGTTTTATTCTCCTTTAATAAATTGGATTTGAATTGCGGACTGGTTTAACTGGCTTAAGGCTTCTATATAAGAAAGCTTGGTTTGGACAGCTGAGGATACATTCTGGATATATTCGATATAGCCGATCTCCCCAAGGTCAAAAGATACCTGGGCAATTCTTAATTGTTCGTCTGCCTGCTTTAGCCCCTGGTTTTGATAATAATTTACAGCCTGCAGGTATTGCCCGTAATGCTGGACTTCCTGACTATATTCCATCATTAACCTGGACTGTGTATTAAGCAGGTCTGTTTTTGCAATCTCTGAGGATAGCTGCTCAGACTTTACCCTTGCCCGGTTTGCCCTATTAAAAATAGGCAAGGCAACCCCGACCTGAATCCCGGCGATTCTGGTTCCTGGGAAATAGTTCCTTGAAATATTTGCAGGATTGAATCCGGAAATAAGAAGTTGTTGGCTGTACCCTAAAGTAAAATCCGGCATTCCTTTGGATTTCTCTACTGCAATCCTTGCCTTGGCAACTTCCGTGCTTTGCAGACCCGCACTAATCTGCGCATTCTTGCTGAGTGATAAGCTATCTAAGGAAATAGGAAACACAAGCGGTTTGTCCTGGACAAGGACTAAGGTAGCAGGGGTATTGAGCAGCTGCTTCAAAATAGATTCATTGTTTGCTAAGTTTGCCAAAACGCCAAGCTTTAAGGCTTGAACCTGTTGAAATTGATTTCTGGCACTGATCAGTTCCAGGTTGGACGTCTCGCCGGTTTTAACCCGTACTTCCGCTTTGTTCACAAATCCTTTATAAAGGCTATCCTGAAAATCTAAAACCCGAAGGCTTTCTTTATTCAATAAGTAAGCGTACCAGGCTTCTCGAACTTCCCGGATGACTTCTGCCATTGTAATGTTACTGGTGCTGCTAGCAAGAAGGGTCTGTTTACTAAGCAGTTTACGCTGGTTTTTATATAGTCCGGGCCAGGCAATGTTTTGGGTTATGCCCAAAGAATTGTCCATATTACCTCCGCTAGTTGGATCCTGGGTAACCAGGATCTCGGTTTTAGAAAGGTCTGTTCCCGATCTTTGAAGGGCCCGTGCCTGTTCTACGGATAGGCCGGCCGAGCGTAGCCTTAAATTATTTTTTACGGCCATGGAAATGGCACTGTCCAGGGTCAAAGGCAAACGGCTTTGCGCCTGCGCTGGGTTTTGTTGTAAAAACATTAGACCACACACTACAAACAGGATTACAACTACCTTCGGTAACTTGGCTTTTGCTACCTCTTTGCGATTAAAGAGTAAATAAAGGCAGGGCAGAACAAAAAGTGTTAAAAAGGTCGCTGTGATCAGTCCCCCGATTACAACCGTTGCAAGTGGGCGCTGCACCTCGGCTCCTGCACTGGTTGATAAGGCCATGGGAAGAAATCCTAAAGATGCCACCGAGGCGGTCATTAGCACCGGGCGAAGCCTGGTCTTAGTACCCTCTAACACCCTTTGGTAAATATCATCTACCCCTTCTTCTTTCAACTGGTTAAAATAGCCGATTAAAACGATCCCGTTTAGAACAGCAACACCAAACAGGGCAATAAAGCCAACCCCTGCTGAAATACTAAAGGGAAGCCCGGTGATGATCAGGGCAGCAATCCCACCCATGGAGGCCAGCGGTACCGCGGTAAAAATTAATAGGCTTTCCTTTACAGAACGGAAAGTAACATATAAAAGAACCAGGATAAATAACAGGGCTGCAGGAACAGCAATAGCCAGTCGGCCTTTAGCAGCCTGCAGGTTTTGAAACTGCCCGCCATAGGTTATATAATAACCACTGGGAAGCTTAATTCCGGAATTCAGTTTTGATTGTATTTCCTTGACCGTAGTTTCTACATCCCGCCCTTCGACGTTAAATCCAACATAGATCCTTCGTTTTCCATCCTCACGGGAAACTTGGGCAGGGGCATCTTTGAACCCTATATCTGCAATTTGACTTAAGGGCACTTTATTTCCTGAAGGAAGTGGTATTAGCAAATTTTCAACACCGGAGATGTTTTCCCTTAAGTTTCGGTCTAACCGGACTACTAAATCAAACCGCTTCTCACCTTCAAACACCACTCCTGTTACGCTTCCGGCAAAAGCGGTTTTCATGATCATATTCAGATCACTTATGTTCAGTCCATACTGAGCCATCTTATCCCTGTTATAAGCCACCTGAATTTGTGGAAGTCCGGAAACTTTTTCAATATAGGGCGTAGAAACTCCATCAACAGGAGAAATCATTTTAGCGATCTTTTCAGCCTGTATCGCAAGTACATCAAGGTCTTCGCCATAAATCTTGATCGCTACGTCCTGACGGATCCCCGTCATCAGCTCATTGAAGCGCATCTGCATGGGTTGGGAGATTTCTACATTTATTCCTGGAATTTCGCTTAATGCCTCTTCCATTTTTTCCATCATCTCTGATCTGTTCTCAGCAGATGTCCATTCTCCTTTTGGCTTCATCGCCAGCATCATATCTCCCCTCTCCATTGGCATGGGGTCGGTTGGAATCTCTGAACTCCCGATCCTGGTAACAGCCTGCTTGATTTCAGGAAATTTTTCTTTTAATATTTTCTCCGCTTTCCCAAAGGTCTTTACAACCTCTGATAGCGAGGTGCCCTGCATCATCGAAATTTCTACCGTCAGATCGCCTTCTTCCAAGGTTGGAATAAATTCTCCTCCCATTCCTGAAAAAAGCCATATAGAAACAGCAAAAAGAATAAAGACAGCAGTAACGATCAAAACTTTTACCTTTAAAACTGCAACTAAGGTCCGTTGATACACCCTTTGCAGAAATTCTATGATCCGGTCAGAGATGTTTCTCTTATATGAAGTTTTCTTGCTTAAAAACAGAGCACTTGCCATGGGCACGTAAGTCAAAGAAAGAATAAATGCACCAAGGATTGCAAAAGCTACAGTTTGAGCCATTGGCCTGAACATTTTTCCTTCTATACCGATCAGCGACAATAAAGGCAGGTATACAATCAGAATAATAATCTGACCAAAAGCGGCCGACTTCATTAGTTTACTTGCGCTTTCTGCAACTTCGGTATCCATTTGATCCGGGGTTAACTTTTCAATCTCCTGTTTCTTATATTTTCCAGTAGTAATATGGTGGACGACGCTTTCTACAATAATCACTGCCCCATCCACGATTAACCCAAAATCTATTGCGCCTAAACTCATCAAGTTTCCTGATACCCCAAAGAGCTGCATCATGGAAAAGGCAAAGAGCATCGCTAGTGGAATGACCGAGGCCACAACCAATCCTGCCCTTAGATTACCTAAAAGAAGTACCAGTACAAACACCACAATCAGGGCGCCTTCGAGTAAATTACGCTTTACCGTATCAATAGCACGTCCAACTAGTTCTGTCCGGTCAATAAACGGCTCGATCACTACCCCTTCCGGCAAAGACTTCTGGACTTGAACCATGCGGTCTTTTACGTTTTGAATGACTTCACTAAAGTTTTCTCCTTTTAGCATCAGGGTCACTCCTGCAACAACTTCACCTTCCCCATTTCTGGTTACTGCTCCATAACGGGTAGCACTTCCAAACTGGACAGTTGCTACATCACGAATTAAGATTGGGGATCCGCTGGTATTCTTTACCACAATTTTACGGATATCGTCCAGGTTTTCTACCTGGCCAAGCCCCCTGATAAAATAGGCGTTACTTTGCTGTTCAATATAAGATCCACCTGAATTTTCATTGTTTTTTTCAAGGGCTGTATAAAC
>NZ_SNWM01000009.1 GCF_004362245.1 Pedobacter duraquae | reverse complement strand
GATTTGAAATAAGGGTAGAAAAAGTTGATGCTGGGTGTTTTAAACACTGAAAATAAAAATCAAAAAAGATTTGCAGAAACAAAAAAGATTCCTACCTTTGCAGTCCCAACAAAAAGGGAGCAACTGAACGGATGTTCGGAAGCTGAAAACAAGATTGAAACGTTGAAGTTTAGCAGAGAGCGAAAAGGAAGATTAAGACCTTTGAAACTTAAAGAAAAACGGAAGACGAGAAAATATAACAGACAGCCGCGAGGTCATGTCGAGAAGTTCATTAAAGAGATGTCATTTTATAAAACGCGAAGGCGGGGTAAACAAGTACAAGTTCAAAGTACATGAACCGCACGAGTTTTTCAGGTCAAGTTCTGACAGACAAATACAATTAGAATAAAGACTATTATTAATACAAGTTAAGAATGGTCAGAGATTCAAACCAACATTTTACAATGGAGAGTTTGATCCTGGCTCAGGATGAACGCTAGCGGCAGGCCTAATACATGCAAGTCGAACGATACTTTCCAGCTTGCTGGAGAGGAAAGTGGCGCACGGGTGCGTAACGCGTATGCAACCTACCTTAATCAGGGGGATAGCCCGAAGAAATTCGGATTAACACCGCATAAAATCACAGTACAGCATTGTACAATGATCAAATATTTATAGGATTAAGATGGGCATGCGTGACATTAGTTAGTTGGCGGGGTAACGGCCCACCAAGACCACGATGTCTAGGGGATCTGAGAGGATGACCCCCCACACTGGTACTGAGACACGGACCAGACTCCTACGGGAGGCAGCAGTAAGGAATATTGGTCAATGGAGGCAACTCTGAACCAGCCATGCCGCGTGCAGGAAGACAGCCCTCTGGGTCGTAAACTGCTTTTATTCGGGAATAAACCTATCTACGTGTAGATAGCTGAATGTACCGAAGGAATAAGGATCGGCTAACTCCGTGCCAGCAGCCGCGGTAATACGGAGGATCCAAGCGTTATCCGGATTTATTGGGTTTAAAGGGTGCGTAGGCGGCTTATTAAGTCAGGGGTGAAAGACGGTGGCTCAACCATCGCAGTGCCCTTGATACTGATGAGCTTGAATACACTAGAGGTAGGCGGAATGTGACAAGTAGCGGTGAAATGCATAGATATGTCACAGAACACCGATTGCGAAGGCAGCTTACTATGGTGTCATTGACGCTGAGGCACGAAAGCGTGGGGATCAAACAGGATTAGATACCCTGGTAGTCCACGCCCTAAACGATGAATACTCGCTGTTAGCGATATACAGTTAGCGGCTAAGCGAAAGCGTTAAGTATTCCACCTGGGGAGTACGCCCGCAAGGGTGAAACTCAAAGGAATTGACGGGGGCCCGCACAAGCGGAGGAGCATGTGGTTTAATTCGATGATACGCGAGGAACCTTACCCGGGCTTGAAAGTTAGTGAATTATCCAGAGATGGATAAGTGAGCAATCACACGAAACTAGGTGCTGCATGGCTGTCGTCAGCTCGTGCCGTGAGGTGTTGGGTTAAGTCCCGCAACGAGCGCAACCCCTATGTTTAGTTGCCAGCACGTTAAGGTGGGGACTCTAAACAGACTGCCTGTGCAAACAGAGAGGAAGGAGGGGACGACGTCAAGTCATCATGGCCCTTACGTCCGGGGCTACACACGTGCTACAATGGATGGTACAGAGGGCAGCAAGCTGGCAACAGCAAGCAAATCTCAAAAAGCCATTCACAGTTCGGATAGAGGTCTGCAACTCGACCTCTTGAAGTTGGATTCGCTAGTAATCGCGTATCAGCAATGACGCGGTGAATACGTTCCCGGGCCTTGTACACACCGCCCGTCAAGCCATGGAAGTTGGGGGTACCTAAAGTATGTAACCGCAAGGAGCGTCCTAGGGTAAAACCGATAACTGGGGCTAAGTCGTAACAAGGTAGCCGTACCGGAAGGTGCGGCTGGAATACCTCCTTTCTGGAGCAGGCTAGACTACTCGTCTTTGCGTAAAATGATATAAAATGACAATAATCTCAAAAGAAAACCCATAGGATGAAACATCACATAGTGTTCTCATACTGCAGTAAAGACAAATAGTCCCGTAGCTCAGTTTGGTTAGAGCACTACACTGATAATGTAGGGGTCAGCAGTTCAAATCTGCTCGGGACTACAGATATATTCTAAGGGGGATTAGCTCAGCTGGCTAGAGCGCCTGCCTTGCACGCAGGAGGTCAACGGTTCGACTCCGTTATTCTCCACCATCACCCGTATCTAATACAAAAGGTACAGAAATAGGTAACTAGTAATAGGATCCGGGGATAGAAAAGTTCTTTGACATATTGGAAGAAGTTAAAAAAGAAGAGCAAACAACAATAGAGACGTTGTTAGCACTTACAAACCAACAAAAGGTACTTGTATCTGATGAAGGATTGCAAAGATTAACAACAATCAAAAAAAGCATTTCCATAGGCGCAAAAGGCTATGGAGAGAAGAAAGTAAGAAAGAGCACACAGGGGATGCCTTGGCTCTCAGAGGCGATGAAGGACGTGATAAGCTGCGATAAGCTTCGGTGATTAGCAAATATGAATTGACCCGAAGATTTCCGAATGGGGAAACCTGGCTAGTTGAAGACTAGTCGTATAAAATACGCAAACCTGCCGAACTGAAACATCTAAGTAAGCAGAGGAAGAGAAAATAATAATGATTTCCTAAGTAGTGGCGAGCGAACGGGAAAGAGCCCAAACCTATTATGTTACGGCATAATGGGGGTTGTAGGACTACAATATGGCATTGAATTAGTGAAGTGGAACAGGATGGGAAACCTGGCAATATACGGTGATAGCCCGGTACACGTAAGCGACTTCAGTCTAGTAGTATCCTGAGTACCGCGAGGTCGGAGACGCCTTGTGGGAATCTGCCGGCACCATCCGGTAAGGCTAAATACTCCTGAGAGACCGATAGTGAACCAGTACCGTGAGGGAAAGGTGAAAAGAACCCCGAACAGGGGAGTGAAATAGAACCTGAAACTGTGTGCTTACAAGCGGTCGGAGCGTCCAGGTGGCGTGACGGCGTGCCTTTTGCATAATGAGCCTACGAGTTACTCTTCTCTGGCAAGGTTAAGTGTTTAAGACACGGATCCGAAGCGAAAGCGAGTCTGAATAGGGCGTATAGTCAGGGGAGGTAGACGCGAAACCTTGTGATCTACCCATGGACAGGTTGAAGGTGCGGTAACACGTACTGGAGGACCGAACCGATAAACGTTGAAAAGTTTCCGGATGATCTGTGGGTAGGGGTGAAAGGCTAATCAAACTGGGAAATAGCTCGTACTCCCCGAAATGTTTTTAGGAACAGCGTCGTGGTTAAGTTATATAGAGGTAGAGCTACTGATTGGGTGCGGGGGAGTCAAATCCTACCAAATCCAGACAAACTCCGAATGCTATATAATATACACGGCAGTGAGGCCCGGGGTGCTAAGGTCACGGGCCGAGAGGGAAAGAACCCAGACCATCAGCTAAGGTCCCTAAATTACCGCTAAGTTGAACTAACGAGGTGCGATTGCATAGACAGCTAGGATGTTGGCTTGGAAGCAGCCATTCATTTAAAGAGTGCGTAACAGCTCACTAGTCGAGCGATCGTGCATGGATAATAAACGGGCATTAAGTGGTATACCGAAGCTATGGGTAATATTTATATTACGGTAGGGGAGCATTCCAGCGGCAGCGAAGTTATGACGTAAGTTGTGGTGGAGCTTCTGGAAAAGCAAATGTAGGCATAAGTAACGATAAGGCGGGCGAGAAACCCGCCCACCGAAAGGATAAGGTTTCCTGATCAACGCTAATCGGATCAGGGTTAGTCGGGACCTAAGGAGAACCCGAAGGGGAAATTCGATGGACAACTGGTTAATATTCCAGTACTTTTTATAACTGCGATGTGGGGACGGAGTAGTGACACTGCCGCGATCTGACGGAATAGATCGTTAAAGGCTGTAGGTATAGGACTGGTAGGCAAATCCGCCGGTCTTGCTGAACGCCGATAGTACCGCAAGCCTTCGGGTAAGTGGATAGCGCAGGTAATCAGACTTCCAAGAAAAACCGCTAAGCTTCAGGTTATAAAAACCCGTACCGCAAACCGACACAGGTATCCGGGAAGAGAATTCTAAGGTGCTCGAGTGAATCATGGCTAAGGAACTCGGCAAAATGGCCCTGTAACTTCGGGAGAAGGGGCGCTGGTAGCAATATCAGCCGCAGTGAAAAGGCCCAGGCGACTGTTTAACAAAAACACATGGCTTTGCAAAATCGAAAGATGAAGTATAAGGCCTGACACCTGCCCGGTGCTGGAAGGTTAAGAGGGGATGTTAGTCGCAAGGCGAAGCATTGAATCGAAGCCCCAGTAAACGGCGGCCGTAACTATAACGGTCCTAAGGTAGCGAAATTCCTTGTCGGGTAAGTTCCGACCTGCACGAATGGTGTAACGATCTGGGCGCTGTCTCAGCCATGAGCTCGGTGAAATTGTGGTCCCGGTGAAGACGCCGGGTACCCGCAACGGGACGGAAAGACCCCATGCACCTTCACTACAATTTAACATTGACATTGGATACAGGATGTGTAGGATAGGTGGGAGACTATGAAGCGGCGTCGCCAGGCGTCGTGGAGTCAACGTTGAAATACCACCCTTTTTGTATTCGGTGTCTAACTCCTTTCGGGGAGGACATTGTTTGATGGGTAGTTTGACTGGGGTGGTCGCCTCCAAAAAGGTAACGGAGGCTTTCAAAGGTAAGCTCAATACGCTTGGTAACCGTATGAGGAGTGCAATAGCATAAGCTTGCTTGACTGTGAGGCAGACAAGCCGAGCAGGGTCGAAAGACGGATATAGTGATCCGGTGGTTCTGCATGGAAGGGCCATCGCTCAAAGGATAAAAGGTACGCTGGGGATAACAGGCTGATCTCCCCCAAGAGCTCATATCGACGGGGAGGTTTGGCACCTCGATGTCGGCTCGTCACATCCTGGGGCTGGAGAAGGTCCCAAGGGTTCGGCTGTTCGCCGATTAAAGTGGCACGCGAGCTGGGTTCAGAACGTCGCGAGACAGTTCGGTCCCTATCTGTTGTGGGCGTAGGAATTTTGAGTGGGGCTGACCTTAGTACGAGAGGACCGGGTTGGACTAGCCTCTAGTGAATCTGTTGTTCCGCCAGGGGCATTGCAGAGTAGCTACGCTGGGAATAGATAAGCGCTGAAAGCATCTAAGTGCGAAACTAGCCACGAGATGAGAATTCCATATAGGACCGTAGCAGACTACTACGTTGATAGGCTATAGATGTAAAGCTGGCGACAGCAAAGTCGAGTAGTACTAATCATCCGAAGCTTTCAAGAGCAGAATACTGTTGTTTGTTCTTCAAAACTTAACTTCTTTCAATAATATGTCATTGTTTGACGGGTAAGCAAAGCGAAAAGCTGAGTGAACCAATAGAACATATTAAAATATTAATACCAATATCAATAGCGATATCAAGACATTTAGGTGCCTATATCGGTGGTGTCCACCTCTTCCCATTCCGAACAGAGAAGTTAAGCCCACCAGAGCCGATGGTACTGCGGTAACACGTGGGAGAGTAGGTCGGTGCCAAATCTTAAAGAGACCCTGTAGTGAAAACT
>NZ_SNWM01000008.1 GCF_004362245.1 Pedobacter duraquae | reverse complement strand
GTAGGAATCTTTTTTGTTTCTGCAAATCTTTTTTGATTTTTATTTTCAGTGTTTAAAACACCCAGCATCAACTTTTTCTACCCTTATTTCAAATCTCACTCAATATCAAACCGTGTTCCCCTTGCTCCCAAGCGGGATGCAAAAGTAGGAAAATATTCCCGCCCACCAAACTTATTGTTAACCTTTAACTAACACACAACCCTAATGCCCTGTCTCTCAAACAAAAGAAATTTGAATTATTTTAAACAAAACGTATCAATCTTTGGTTTATCGACTTTTATTAATCTTTCAAGAACGTTTATACTATAATAACGTTGAAGATAAAATCACAAAAAGCGAATACCCAGCTCCGGAAATCTAAGATGAAAGCACCACAGTAATCGAAAAAAAGAAGAAAAGTTCATTGATAGGGTCGCGTATTACCTGATATTAATTCAAAATATCCTAAAAATTGGCTGACTGCATTACATACTATATCAGTAAAAACAACGATCGGCGTCACCAGCGTTGAATCTTCCCTACGTAAAGCATCTAAGATTCTTGTTATGCACACAAGCTAAGTCGAGCCTACAGCATGAAAAGAAAGCTATAATTATTATAAAGCTACAACGGCTGCGTCATCTACTGGAAGATGATACAGCCGTTATTAGTTACTACTGATTTAAAAGTCCTACCTACTTATATTCGATGGCAAACTCTTCAGTTGGATTACGCACCTTTTTCATGCTGGCCAACCAATCACCTTCTGCATCCCGATAGCCTAAATATAACAGCGTAACACTTTTCAATCCTTTAGCTTTCAAATCCAGAACCTCATCTACTAAAGCACTATCAAAACCCTCAGCAGGTGTGCTATCAATCTTCAACTCTGCAGCCATCGCAATAGCCATTGCAAAACCTATGTAAGACTGACGGGCGGTGTGAACAAAATTTTCTTCTGCTGTTTCCGGCAGGTACAATCCTTTTATTTTATCCGTATAACTGTCAAACCTGCCGCGTGGTAAATCTCTTTCATCTGTTGTACGGGCATAAATCTGATCAATGCGTTCTTCAGTATAACGGTCCCAGGCTGCAAATACCAACACGTGCGAACAATCCACCATAACCTCAGGGTTAAGCACCGTCGGACTCAACTTATTCTTGATATCCTGATTGGATACCACCAAAACCCTGAATTGCTGTAAACCAGAAGAGGTTGGCGCCAACCTGGCCGCCTCTACAATTTTGTCAATATCCTCCTGACTAACTTTCTTTGCGGGATTATATTTTTTAGTGGCATATCTCCACTGTAGTGATTCTAATAATGACATAGTCAAATTTATTTTATGATCAAAAACGCCAGTGGCGACTAATTGTTTGTTACTGATATCTTCACCGCTATATTTCCACGGGTTGCATTTGAATAAGGACATATCTGATGTGCCTTTTCTGCCAACTCCTCAGCCTGAGCAAGCTCTACATTAGGAATATTGATGTCAAGTTCAACGGACAATCCAAAACCGCCATTATCGATCTGCCCAAGGCTTACCTGTGCAGTAACACTAGTTTCACCAGCCTCATACTTTCCTTGTTTTATAACCAGGTTTAGTGCACTATCAAAACAAGCAGCGTAACCACCTGCAAATAATTGTTCCGGATTCGTATAATCATCATTAGAACCACCCAGTGCTTTAGGCATCCTTACTTCAATAGCTAAAACACCGTTATCACTTTTTACCTGACCATTCCGGCCTCCTGTAGCAGTCGCTGCTGCTGTATACAATACTTTCATTATTTAATATTTGAGTTTATTTATTTGAATGTTACTTAGCGAGAACTTTATTAATAATTCCCTTCAATACTAGCAGTTCATCTATAGAAAGTCCCATAGTTTCCATGATCTTACCTGGGATGCATTGTGCTTTTGCTCTCATTCCCACGCCCAGTTCGGTTAAAGATATTAAGACCACACGTTCATCTATTTTGCTTCGAATCCTGCCAACCAGACCTTTCAAGACTAGTCTTTTCAATAGCGGAGTTAGTGTTCCGCTGTCAAGATGTAATTTTTCGCCCAACTGATTTACGGTCTGCTCCTTCTCTTCCCACAACACCAGCATCACTAAATATTGTGGATACGTAAGATCCATCTCGTCCAGCAACGGCCGGTAAAGACTGGTAATTTCCCGGGAAAAAGCATACACAGGAAAACATACCTGATGCTCCAATTTTAACAAATCTTCCATTTCAAAATTCTAAAGGACAAATATACATTGTGCACAATACAATTTTGTGAAACATAAGTCATCTTTACATTACCTGGTTATTTATATGTTGCGTTATTCCAACAACAATCGATATCATTACCTGTATTGCGCTCTCAACAGCTATTACCAGAAACACGATCTCAAAAAGATTCAATTTTGTCCAGGGGATAATCATTCGTTATTGAAAGATCCTGATGATAGTGCATATCAAATTCATACTGTATAAACAATGACTCCACCTATCTATCGAAAACAGTGGACTTATTGTGGACTCACTGTGGACTTGAAGTAGACTCATAAAAAAAAGAGACAAAAAAAATGCCCTGGGAGATACCGGGGCATAGACTCATTATTTATATCATGCGTTTATAACGCCGCTTAAAACCAAATTACATTTTTCCTGTCCCCTGGTGGCGGCTACTCTCTCCTTGATAAGAAAGATACTTCGGATTATGCGTAGAAGACTTGCCAGGTGAGGCGTCTTTGGAAACTATTAATTTCTGACCAGGAACAATATTATTCCCTTTCAGTTTATTCCATACTTTCAAATCCTGAACTTCAACCTTGTATTGATTAGCGATAGCCGTAAGATTCTGCCCCGGGGTAACTTTATGATAAGCAACACTGCGCTGGGGTACTTCCTTTACTTTACGTTTTAAACGGCGGTCATCATTCGCCGCCAAAATCACCTCCATACTTCCTGAAACTGTGCTGTTATTAAGCACATCATAAATCACCGCGTAATCGGCCAAACTTACAGCCGGCATAATAATTCGTTTCGGTGTTTCCAGAGATCCGTTAACAATTCGCTTTTTATAAGATGGGTTCAGTCCACATAATGCTTCCTGTTCCATATGCAACGCAATAGCAAGTGAGTCCAAAGAAACAAATCTGTTCACCTGGATCGTGTCAGTTTTTGCTGCCATTAAAGATTTCTGCACTTTGATATCATGAAAGGCCGGGCAGTTCATAATATATACTGCAGCAATAAATGCAGGCACGTAATTACGTGTTTCTAAGGGCAAGTATGGTCTGATCTGCCAAAAATCTCTGGAGTTTGCTTTGTTAATCGCTTTTTGCACATTGCCTTTACCACAGTTATACGCTGCAATAGCCAAAAGCCAGTCACCAAGCTCTGCATATGCATCCCTAAAATAGGCCGCCGCAGCATAACTTGCCTGCACAGGATCTTTACGCTCGTCAACAAAATTGTCCATCTTCAATCCATATCCTCTGCCGGTACTGAACATAAATTGCCATAAACCGGTAGCCCCAACTCGAGATACCGCATGAGGATTCATGGCCGATTCAATTATTGGCAGGTATTTAATCTCGTCAGGAACGTGGTAGGCTTTAAGTGCCTGTTCGAAGATTGGGAAATAATAGCTCGATAAACCAAGCATCTTGCCAATCATGTCTTTGCGGTTGCTGTATACATCGATGTATTTATGCACATACTCGTTATAATCCATTGGCACAGCTTTCTGGATAGAATCCAGTCGCTTTTTATACACAAAATTATAGTTGTAGAAAGAGGGTGCATCTACCAACAACGGCACTATGGTAGTATCTCTATTGCCTGGATTTTGAAAAAACAATCCGGCCTTGGGAACAGAATCTAGGTTGGTATTTTTTTGTTGGGCGAAACCCGAAGCACTCAGTAGAACTAGAACCAGGAAACTATAAAGGAGTATGTTTGATTTCATAGGCATTTACTGCAATGCGCTTACCCTTTAGCGGGTTTTAAACTACATCGACTGCTAAATTTAAGAAACTATTTGACAATGACAGCAAGGTCTCTTCAGCAAAGTGCCTGGAGATCAATTGAACACTTAACGGTAATCCTGCTGCATTATTGCCCAAGGGAATCGCAATTGCGGGAACTCCGGTCAAATTTGCCAGTACGGTAAAGATATCTTCCATATACATGACTAATGGATCTTTGATATTTTCCCCTATTTTGAAAGCTGGTGTTGGCGTAACCGGAAGGAGTACAACATCATATTCTGACAACAGCACTTCCATTTTTTCACGGATAAGTCTCCTTACTTTTTGTGCTTTCTGATAATAAGCATCATAATAACCCGCACTTAGAATAAAGGTACCTAGCATGATCCTGCGTTTAACTTCAGTGCCGAAACCTTCAGCACGTGAAAGTTTATACAAGCTGTTCAGGCTTTTGGCCGATGTATTCCGGTACCCAAAATGCACACCATCATATCTGGATAGATTAGACGAAGCCTCTGCAGCTGTCAGTACATAGTAAGTCGGCACCAGATACTCAAGCAAATCAAACGAAACTTCAGTCACTTCATGACCTTGTTCCTTAAACAACGCAATAGCTTGTTCAATGCTTGATTTAATTTCAGGATCCAGGGCTTCGCTCTCCATTGTTTCCTTCAGCACAGCAATACGCTTTGGATTTCCTTCGTTGAGCAAGGTACTGTAGGCAGGGACATCTTTATTGGAGACCGTGCTGTCGTGTGTATCCGCACCTGCAAGCACTTCCATCAGTATGGCTGCATCAGAAACAGACGAAGTCAAAGTTCCCACCTGATCAAAAGAAGAAGCATAAGCTATTACGCCATAACGGGAAATCCTACCATAGGTAGGTTTAAAACCAATACATCCGCAAAAAGCAGCAGGCTGCCTTACTGAGCCACCAGTATCTGTACCCAAAGCGGCCAGACAAAGATCCGCTTGCACTGCAACAGCAGATCCACCAGAAGAACCACCAGATACCCGTTGGTTGTCAACAGCATTTTTTACGGGACCAAAGTACGACGTTTCATTAGAGCCCCCCATAGCAAACTCATCGCAGTTCAGTCGGCCGATAATTACCGCATCCTCAGCAAGCAATCGTTCGATCACTGTAGCAGAGTATGGTGCAACAAATCCATCCAGCATTTTTGACGAGGCAGTTACTATATGTCCCTTGTAACAGATATTATCTTTGATACCGATCACCATGCCCGCAAGTTTCCCTGCGGTCTTCCTATCTATTTTTTCCTGTACAGCCAGCGCCTGGGCTTTCGCCGAAAGAAAAAACACCTCATTGAATGCATTGAGGTGTTCAGACGCTGCTATTTGTTCAAAATAGTAGTCCAGCAAATCAGGCAAGCTGAGTTTTTGCTGTGCAATAAGTTCCTGGATCTCTGTTAAAGAGTTGTACTTCTTCAAAGAAAGTATGGATTTAATAAGTTAAATAAAACCTTATAAAGGTTTGTTAGGCGTAGTAGTAGTAGTGCGGTCACGATCGTACTCTGAAGAATCGGTTCCGTCTTTACCATCTTTAAATTCTTTCACGCCTTTACCTAAGCCACGCATAAGTTCTGGAATTTTTTTACCACCAAAAAGCAATAATACAATTACCAGGATAATTGCGATTTCCGGGCCACCCAAGGCAGCTAATAAGCTTGTGTTTAACATAAATTTTTAGTTAAATTGATTTTTTCTCTAGTTGTATTGGTTGCGCATGCGTATCTGCTGGTTCTGGAGTTTCCTCTTTTACCGCAGCAACCTCTTCAGGTTGAGCAGCCGTGCCATACATTTGTTCATGCAGTGAACTGGTCTGTGCTGGTGTTGTAGTATCTGTGTTAAAAGTAGATTTTACATCATCAACAATATCTACGCTATTAATGTTCCTGTGGATTTCTCTCTTCACGCCTTCAGAGGCATCCTTAAACTCACGAATACCTTTTCCTAACCCACGGGCTAATTCAGGTAATTTTTTACCACCAAATAAAAGTAATACGACAACCATGATCAGCATGATCTCGCCCCCACCCATATTCAAGAATTCTAATAATGTTACTGTATACATCTTATGTATGTTTAATTCGTGTACAAATATAGACATTTTTAAACCTTAAAGGTTTATTTTGAAATCCATGCCTCCGGATTTTGTGGGGATGTATTTCTCCAGATCTGGAAATCCAGCTCGGGAGTATCATCTGAGGTACCTACAACACCTATCGACTGCTTGGTTGAGACAGTCTCTCCTACACTAACGCTCACAGATGCCAGATTCTGATAAATCGTGAAATATTCTCCGTGCCTAATGATTACGAAGTATTTGCCCAAAGAGTTTCTGATCGTAGAAACTTTTCCATTAAATACCGCTCTTACATTCGCTCCTTCTGAAGTTTCGATCTTCACGCCATTCTGATCGATATTGGCTTCGCCCACTTTATGACGCCCAAAATGCTCTGTAATGGAACCCTGACTTACCGGCCATGGCAGGGAGCCGCGGTTATTTTCGAATGCTGATGACAACTTCGCTGCTTCCGGCGTAGCGTTTAGTAAACTAGTACTGGTTTTAGCTTTAACTACCGGCGCTACTTTATTTTCTGCCTTTGCTTTTGCCGCAGCCAGTCGTTCTTCCTCTTCTGCCTTTTTACGCGCCAGCGCTATCTCCCGCTGAATCGCATCCCGGATATTTCTATCAATAACCGCCTGTTGTTTTTTACGCGCAGCAATATCTTTAGAGAATTGTTTTTCCTGCTTACTGATCTGATTCAGAAACACGCTTTGCTCCGACTTGTTCTTTCCAAGTTTTTGCTTTTCATTTTCCTGCTCTTTAAGGAGGTTACTTTTTTCTTTCAGGCTCTTATCAAGTATGACGATTTTATAGTTCAGATTTTTTTCCGTTCCCATAATGTAATCAGCCTGTTTCTTTCGATACTGACCAAATTGCTGCAGGTATTTAATTCTCTTGTAGGCCTGATTAAAATCTTTAGCTGCAAAAATGAACATCATCTTATCATAAGCATTCCTGTTCCGCTGTGCAAAACGGATCATGCCGGCATACTCCTTTTTCAACTGCGCAAGCTGACCCTGAAGGTTATGCACCGTATTGGTATTTTCATGGATCTGCCCATCAAGATTCTTGATTTCCGAATTGATCACACCTATTTTATTTTGCATCAGGCTGATCTTCGCATTTAACGTACGTATCTCTCCTAAAGTCAGCTTCTTACTACTGGCAGTTTTATTTAAATTCTTTTGTAATAACTCAATCTCGCGCTGTAAGGCTTCCTTTTTTCGCTTCAATTGGGCACTGCTTTGTGCAAAAGCAGCAGAACCTGCTGTAACCAGAAAAAGAAACAAGAGTAATTTGTATAACTTCATTATTCCAAAAGTATAAAAAAAATTAGTTTATTAATTCAAACCTTTTAGGAACACTGAATGGAAAGTCAACGGGCACGTTCAATTCTACTTTAGAAAAGTTGAGGTCAATAGCTACTTTCCTCCTTCCCGACATAGAGTTGATATTAATCGCCGTAGGAAAAACAAATTCATTTACCTTTTGATAATCGGCATAAACTACCTTTAAAGCCTGAGCCGCCACCACATCATTCAGATTGGTTTCTTTTGGTTTCAATAAAGTATTGAAGAGTATTGTAAAAGCCAGATTACCTTGATTTCCTTTTAATTGATATAGTCCATCATTAACATCAAGCTGTGCATTGGGATTGTAAAAACTACCAATGGCATTTCCTGTAAGCACATCCTGAAGCATCTTAAAGTTAACTTCTTTACTGGTATAACCGTAAATATATCTAAGTGGCTTTTTCAGGTACGTGCTTTGCAATTTGTTCAATACAAATATACTATCCGGTGTGATTACAGCCCGAGCTACTTCAATACCCAGAACGGCAGTGATGCTTAGCCAGATTTTCTTGTCGCGCTCCATCTTCACATTTATACTCACGTTATTTGTATTGCCATTCAGATCCAGATTTGCTTTCCCTTTCATGGCAAGGGTATTAAAATTGATATTTTTAGTTTTCAATAAACTGATGTATTCTCCTCTTTTATCCACTGTAGGCGCAACTGCCACCGGTGGGGCGGGTGTTGGGACGATAACTTTTTTAGTTTTACAGGCGAAAGCAAGCGCGACCATGCCTAATAACAATGCTTTATTTAATAAACTTCTTTTCATTGATCTTTCTTTTCAGGATTTCCGCATCATTACCATTCTGTTGTGCCTTGAGCCACTGCTTTAAGCCAAGTTCCTGTTCATTTAGCATGAACAAGATATCCCCATAGTGTTCCAGGTAAACACCATTATTTGCTTCATTGTTTTGTAGTGCCTGTTCCACCCATTTTCTCGCTTCACTATACTTTTTCTGCTTAAACAAAACCAAAGCGTAAGTATCTGCAAGAGATGGATTCCCCGGCTGTGCTTTTACCGCTTTAGCAATCAGGCTTTCGGCCTTACCAAGTTCCTGATCCCTTAACGCTAAATAATAAACATAATTATTAACAATCAGATAATTCTCGGGAGCAGCAGTCAGTGCTTTCTCAAAAGAAAGTTGTGCAGCTTTATAATTTGCAGTATCGATGTAAATCTCTGCCTGGAGGGCGTACACCAAGCCCTGAAGTTCCGGGTTGTCGGATCCCAGTTCCGTTGCCTGTTTGATATTCAATTGTGCCGCTTCATTTTTTCCGAGTCTATGCTGTGCAAATGCCAGATAATAATACAGGATCGATTGATTTGGATATAAGGCAAGTGCTTCATTCGCCGTTTTTATTGTCTCGCCATGTGCCGATAGCAGCGTCTGGACATTGAGCAACTTCTCCCAAAGCAGATATGTACGTTTTCCGGACACGAGTCCTTTACGGTACATCGTTTCAGCACCACGCAAGTCGCCCGACCGATACAGTCGGTCGCCAATATTCATCAGCTGCCTCGGATCACTACTGTCTGTAAGTTCTCCAATGGGCGGCGGATCACCTGCACCCGGCGTAACCTGTACGGCCGTTAATCTTGCACGGGCCTTGTTCAGGTTCTCTGAAGGACCGAATTTCTGCTCCAACTCCTGATAGCTTTTCAGTGCTTCGTCAGATTTACCCGCTATAGCATATGCATTAGAGCGGTCAAAATAATAGGCATCATTGTTTGGATCCAGGCGGATCAATTCATTAAAAACTTCCACCAGCCTGGGCATGTCACCCTTACGTTTATAAATTTCGGCGAGTGTTTTCCAATACCATACATTCTCTTTATTTAGTGCTACAGCCTTTTTGATCGCATTTTCTGCTTCAACAAGTTTGTTTTGGCGATAGTTCAGGACACTAATTTCATAAAAGGCCGCAGCATTGGTCGGATCCAGGGTTACAATCCTGGAAAAACTCTCTGCTGCACCAGCATAATTCTCTGCGAGCTTATCCCGAAGACCGGAGAAGAAGAGCGTTTTGATCAGATTATTTCCTGCAGCATCTGGCAGTTGCTGGGCATTTACATGCAGCATTCCAAAAAACAACAAACCAAATACTAGCTTTCTCATCAGGAGGGAAATTACATTGATTATTGCTTACCGGTATGTCCGTAGCCACCTTCGCCGCGGGCAGTTTCATTCAAGGCATCCACAGCTTCCCAGGTAATTGTTTCATGTTTGGCAATTATCATCTGAGCAATACGGTCGCCATTATTTACCACGAAATCAGTATCAGAAAGATTAACCAGCAAAACCTTGATTTCTCCGCGATAATCTGCATCAATGGTACCCGGCGAATTTACAATACTAATACCATGCTTATACGCCAGTCCGCTTCTCGGCCTGATTTGCGCCTCGTATCCCACAGGAAGTTCAATGTGTAAACCTGTTGGCACAAGTACGCGTTGCAAGGGTTTGATTACGATTTCTGCAGGTGTAAAAGCGCGCATATCCATTCCCGCAGCATGTGCAGTTTCATATTGAGGTAAAGCGTGTTCTGATTTGTTGATGATATTAATTTTCATAAAACGATTTTAAGATTTAGCTAACATGTTTTTGATATTGTTCTTTTCGAAATACACTACGGCGGCTATAAAGATAAGCAACAGCCCGTTTCCGATATAAATGTTGCTGTGGAATACCCAAAAAGAAAGACTCACGAGCATTGTTGAAGAAAGAATGTAGGCTATAATCCTGTTTAATTTGTAAGGGATTGGATAGTATTTTTGTCCCAGCAGATAAGAGATGGTCATCATCACCAGGTAGACGATCATCGACACAAAGGCCGATCCCATATAACTGAATCTAGGAATCAGCACCAGGTTAAGTACAATAGTGATTACTGCTCCGATCACTGAAATATACAGTCCAAAGCGCGTTTGATCTGATAAACGGTACCAGATAGATAAATTCATATAAATACCCAGGCACATATAACCAAACAATAGAAAAGGTACAGCTGGAAGACCCGACCAGTATTCAAGCTGCATAGCATGGTTTTTACCGTGAATAAAATGCTTTAATATTTCGATGTTGGCAATCAATCCTATAAAAATCACACAAAGCGCAATCACGAAGTACTGCAAAATAGTAGCGTAGGTTTCCCTGGCATTTGTCTGTTTGGCGTGACTAAAGAAAAAGGGTTCTGCCCCGAGCCTGAAAGCCTGAATAAAGATACTCAGAAAAATAGCCAGCTTACAAACAGCACCATAAATACCTACCTCCCGATCTGCTATTGCATCGGGCAGATAACTTCCCAACATCAGCTTATCCAGATTCTCATTGAGCATAAAAGATAAATTGGCTACCAGGATGGGCCAGCTGTAAGAAAACATCTTGGCAAAAAGAGCGGTATCAAATTTAAACCTGACTTGCAGAAGCTGTGGCAGCAGTAATAATAGCGTCACTACACTGGCGGTAAGGTTAGCAATAAAAACATATCCGATCCATTGAAACCGGTACCAGGAAGCAAACCAATCGGCGCCGGCTAAATGCTGTTTGATGATCATCGGGATCAGGAACAGGAAGATCAGGTTTAGCCCAACAAAAGTTGCAATGTTGATGATCTTGATAATCGCATACTTAAAAGGTTTCCCGTCAGCCCGCAATCTCGCAAAAGGGATAACAGCCACCGCATCCACAAAAGAGAGCCAGATAAAATATTTCACATAACGCGTCTGATCCTGCAGCTGACTGTAATCGCCATTCAACATCGTCTTGGCAATAGTGGTGGCAGAAAGTAGACCCGCAATCAGGAAAATAGTGGCAACACCTAGGATGGTCAGGAAAGAATTATTGTATACCTCGTGTTTTCGATCCTCATATTTGTTCAGGTACCTGAAATAAGTAGTTTCCATGCCGAATGCCAATACTGCATTGACCAGCGAAACAGAACTATACATCTTGGTAAAGATCCCGTAAACTGCGGGATTAAACACCGTGGTAAATATGGGTGTCAGGATAAAGTTAAGCAGCCTGGCAACGATGGTGCTTAAACCATACACAGCTGTTTGCCCGGCAAATTTCTTAAAAACCGACATGCTTATTTCTTTACGATTTCAAAGTTCTGGTAGTTCTTTAATACCCCTTCGGTGACGTTTACATTTTCTATAATTGAGCGGTCGGAACCTTCATGGCACCACTCCAGAAAAACCTCCAGCAATACATCGTCCCCTTCGGCTTCAATATACAGAGAGCCGTCTTTTTCATTTCTCACGAGACCCCGCACGCCCATCTGGTCGGCTACAGCCTTAGTAGTTGCACGGAAAGATACACCTTGTACCCTACCTGTTATTCTAATATCAATATGCTTCATCGTAATGTTTTTGTATGAAACTAATCATGTTTCATGTACTTTTATCTAAATCAGGTTATAGCGTGCTTAACCTTTTTTTACCTTCCAAAAATTCCGTCCAAATCTTCTGGAAAATCTCTCCCGCAGGCCGAATTTGCCTAAGCATGGCCGCAATCTGTCCGATCTCCAGTTCCCCTTCATCCATATCTCCTTCAAACATACCTAATTTTGCTCTGGAGCGGCCCAATAATTCCATCAAAGTGGTCCGGTCTGCACCTGCCGCTTCGGCTGCACCTACTGCTAGCTCAAATTTATTTTTAAGCAATCGCACAGGAACAAGTTTCTTCATGCGCAGTGCTGTATCGCCTTCGGCAGAATCCAGAATCTTTTCCTTAAAATGTGGATGTGCTGAGGATTCTTCAGCAACTGCAAATGCAGAGCCTACCTGCACCCCTTCAGCGCCCAATGCAAAAGCGGCTAGCATGGCTTTTCCACTTGCTATTCCACCTGCAGCAATAACAGGTATTTTGACGGCCTCAAAGATCATTGGAATCAGGCACATTGTTGTGGTCTCCTCACGCCCATTATGACCACCCGCCTCAAAACCTTCGGCTACGATAGCATCCACACCTGATGCTTCTGCCTTTAACGCAAACTTAGTGTTCGCAATCACATGCACCACTACTATTCCCTTCTCTTTAAGAAAGGCTGTCCAGGTTGAGGGGTTCCCCGCAGAGGTAAAGACTATGGGCACCGATTCTTCTACCAGGACATCCATAATTTCCGCCACATTTGGATAGAGCAAAGGTACATTCACCGCGAATGGTAAGCTGGTGTTCGCTTTATATTTTCGAATATGAGTTCGCAGTACCTCAGGATACATAGATCCTGCACCGATAATTCCGAGTCCGCCAGCATTAGAAACAGCAGCAGCAAGCTTCCAGCCACTACACCATACCATGCCGGCCTGTATAATTGGAAATTCAATCTTGAATAAATCGGTAATGCGGTTTTTCATAGCGCTAAAATAATCTTTTTACCGTGGTGCTGTCAGTTATCTTTCCTTGTTCAAAATGCTCAAGCAACACAATCCCGGGATTTTTACCAACTTCGATACTTCCGTATCGTGCATCAATGCCTAAAAACTCGGCACCGTTATATGTTGCCCAGCAAAGGACCGTATCAAAATCAACAGCCTTTTTTTCCTGTAGTGTTTGCATCTCCTTTAAGATGCTCAGCGCGGCATTACTTGCAAGACTATCCGTACCGAGCGTAATTTTTAGTCCCTGATCGCGTAGCAGCTGTACATCGGGTAACCTGTTTTCAATAAACAGATTGGCATTTGGGCAAAGGCACCAGAACAAATCTGCGTGTTGCTGTTTGGCATAGCCTATATCTGATAAGTTACTTTCTGTGTTATGTACCAATAAAGCTTTCCCGTTACTTAGTTTTGGCAAGATGGTTTGCAGTGACGATTTTCCTGATGGCATGTAGAAGGAAAGATCGAGACCCAGAAAATTATAGAGCTGCAAGAAAGCACCGGTTTTGCTTTCGAAAAATTCGTTCTCTGCAGCCGTTTCCTGACTGTGCATAGTTTGCAGACTGTTTCCAGCATCCGCCCCCGCTTTGATCAGCCCAAAGAGCTCTGTAGATACAGAGTAAGGTGCGTGTGGCACGACCGACGCATCTAATGGTTCAAATGAAACTTTCAGTGCCGCCGCAGCAGTATAAATTTCTGATGCCCTCGCCGGGTTAAAGCCCATGGCCTCCACGAAGGTGTAATAATACAGATCACTACCTAGCTTAACAGGCCTTGAGGCGGCAAGATTTGAGATATCACCAACGGCAATAATACCATTGTCACGCATTTCCTGATCTGCTGCTTCCATTGCTTGAAGCACAGCCTCTTCGTCGAACCCCCTGAATTTGATTACCTGTTCCACAAAAGCCGGTAGCCCGGTATGTTGCGCTATCTTCCCGCGCAAATGCGAAAGTTCCAGATGGCAATGGGTATTGACCATTCCAGGAATTATTGCCCCTTCAAAAAAAACAACTGGTTTATTGAGTCTGGCAAATGCTTCGGCCGAATAAATAGCCGATATAGTACCATCAGGCTCTAATGCGAGCACACCATTTTCTAAAGGTGCTGATGTAACAGGATAAATTTTTGATGCAGCAATATAAGTCAGCATAGGCACAAAGTACGGCTATACAAGCCAATCGAACAAATTATGCGGCTACCCTTTGTAAAATAACCTTACAAGGGATTTCTGACGTGATGATTACCTCGTGGCTTTTGTGCAGGGGAATCTGGAAAAAATTACCGGCCTGGAGGGGATAAATGTTTTCTTCAACAACAATATCGCAGGTACCTTCCAAAATCAGGAAACGTTCATACTGGTCGTGGTGCACTTCCTGGGGAGCCATTTCCGTAATCCAGACAATAGCAGTCATCGCCGTCGCATTAGCGCTTATAATTTTAGCAAATATACCATCTATCTCTGCAGGGGGTACGATATCTCCCCGATCCAGCCAAACGCTGAAATCCGAAGCTACCGAACGTTCATTTAGTAAAGGCGCATCCAACAGCACTTCTCCCGCCATCATACGATCCTGCAGATCAATTGTAGATAACAGAAAAGGTTTGATAATTGGATCTGGAGCTACAGCGTCAAGCTGTGCAAGTTCTTCAGCAACAAGCTCTATAAGTAAAAGCGCTTCACGCACATGGCCTGACAACTTAAGCGCAGCATGTACAGCTTTAACTTCATCATCCGAGGCAATACCGTAGACATAAAGTTCCAAAACACCCGAGTCTATAAAGGCCTCGTGATCGAAACCTCTACTATTATCGTTTCCATCAGTGGACGGCGAATTATCGGAATTGTTGTCTAACATGAGTTTTACAAAACTAAACAAAAATTGCTAGTTTTTCAAGCATATAGGCCTGACTACCAAAAATAAAGCAAAACATTTTTTATTCTAAAAATGTATCTATTAAGCACCTATGAAAATTATAACGATTAAAACCCCTCAGCTAGTACTCTGCGGTATCGCAATGGCATTATTTTTAAATTCCTGTAAAACCGCGCCATTAAATTTATTTAAAACCGGCACCCCACACGAGCTCTACCAGCGGAAACTAAGCGCTGCAGGGCTCGATCACACTGCTATGGGTAGAGCCTGGATCAGCGCATCTTCGCAAAGCCTCACGCAACCTTCTGCGATCAGATTACCGTACCGCGAAAGCGGATACTTTGCTGCCGAACGGATTCCAGCAGTTACATACAGCTTTGATGCGACAAGGGGACAGCAGATTACCTTGCAGCTTAGCAAAACACCTGCAACAGATTTTATGATCTATGTAGACATCTGGATGCTCCGTGATGGGAATAGTCCAAAAAGGGTTGCAGCTGCAGATACGCTCAATAACCCGGTAGTTTTTGAAGCAGATCAAACGGCAAAGTACATGCTTCGCCTGCAGCCAGAACTACTAAAAAGTGGTTCTTACACACTGGAAATCACCACCGGACCGTCTCTCAAAAACCCTATAAAAGCGATGCGCCGAAATCAGATCCAAAGCTACTGGGGCGACGGGCGGGACGCCAATGCACGCAGGCATGAGGGTGTAGATATCTTTTCCACCTTTCGTACACCCGTACTTGCAAGTGCTCCAGGAACCATAACACGCGTAAATGAAAATACCCTGGGCGGGAAAGTCGTCTTTTTGCATCCTTCAGGAAAAGATTACTCGCTATACTACGCACACCTGGATGAGCAGCTGGCTAGAGAAGGTCAGCAGGTAACACCCGGCGACACGCTCGGCTTTATGGGAAACACCGGAAATGCGCGGACTACCCCGCCACACCTTCACTTCGGCATTTATACCAATTCTGGCGCCATAGATCCCTTACCTTTTATCGATCCTGCAATACCCACACCCGCACCAATAACCGCAGCACTAGCTCAGCTTAACGCGACCTCCCGCACGGCAGTATCCGCCAACCTGACAAGCGGACCTGAACGCAATAGTCAGACGCGCGAGAAGCTTGCTGCCGGCACAATAGTGCATATCGATGCCGCGGCAGCAGAACTCTATAAAGTAAGCTTACCAGATGGCAGGACCGGATTTCTGAGAAGTCGTGATCTGAATCCTGTACTAAAAGCTATCCGGAAGATAAAGCTCTCCCAAATGCAACAACAGCTTTTCGATCAACCAGCAAATGTGGCAGCCGTAAAAAAGAACCTAAATGCGGGCGCTACTGTAGATGTATTAGGGAGTTATCAGGACTTTTATATGGTTAGGGATGCAACACAAGAGATTGGCTGGGTAAGGGCAAACTAATCAAACTGTTTTGATATATTTGTTTCAGGCTTAAAAAGCTCTTGAAACAGCATGAACCGCATCGACCGACTTTTAGGGATTTTAATTTTACTGCAATCCAGGAAGTATGTTTCTGCGGAAAAAATTGCTGACCATTATCAGATCAGTATCAGAACAGTTTATCGCGATATCCGGTCCTTAACAGAGCAAGGTGTTCCCCTGAGCTTCGAACCAAATAAAGGATATTTTATTATACAAGGATACTTCCTTGCCCCTGTTTCCTTTACCAACTCAGAAGCTAATGCGCTACTGCTTATGGAGCGACTGGTTTCGGGTTTTGCTGACCAGTCTATACAAACGCAGTACACCTCAGCGCTAAACAAGGTAAAATCTGTACTCAAGGGTACTCAAAAAACGTCATTGGAACAACTCGATGAGCAGATCAAGATCCAGCTTCCACCCTGTGTCAGCAATGAATTCGAACATCTGTCAGTATTACAGCAGGCCATCTCAGCCAAACTAATCATCAACATTGGGTATACAGATTTAAAACAGGATGTTAGCAGCCGGGCCATAGAACCTATCGGCCTTATATTTTACGCCTTTGGCTGGCACCTTATTGCCTGGTGCCATAAACGAAGTGCCTATAGAGACTTTAAGATCTCAAGGATCAACAGCATCAATGTCACAGAAGAACCCTTCCACATTGATACCCATATCCCCCTAGGCAGCTACATGACGCAACTTCCTGTAAACTTCTAAACTAAGCCCGATGTTGAGAACCTTGAAATTTATCGCCAGTCATCCGCTAACCAGAACCAACAAGATTCCTGCTATGCTCCATTTTTTAAGCTGGCAGCTGGGTTCAAGACTATCAAAAAAACCATCCATCTGCAACTTCACAGAAAGTACTAAGCTCATAGCATGGCCGGGATTAACGGGAGCCACAGGCAACGTGTATTGTGGACTGCATGAATTTGAAGACATGGGTTTCCTGCTTCATTTCCTTAAACCTTCCGATCTTTTTGTGGATATTGGCGCCAATATAGGCAGCTATACCATTCTCGCTTCCGCGGATATAAAGGCCACAGTAATTGCTATAGAGCCTCTGCCAGCCACATTCCATATCCTTTTGCAAAACATAGCCATTAACCAGGCAGCCAAACGTACTGAAACCTTGAACATCGCTTTGGGAGCGAAGAAAGACACCCTCAAATTCACGAGGACACATGACACAGGAAACCACATTGCCGCCGCCGGAGAAACAGATGTAGTGGAAGTTCCTGTGAACACGCTTGATAATGTGCTCTACGGCAAAGTTCCATCCCTAATTAAAATTGATGTCGAAGGCTATGAAGCCGAAGTATTAAGCGGCGCGACAAACACCTTAAACGACCCAGCCCTGAAAGCAATCATTATAGAGCTCAATGCCAGTGGGGGCAGGTACGGGCACAACGAGGAACATATTCACAACAACCTGATTAAACTCGGATTTACTCCTATGCAGTACGACCCATTTAAGCGGGCGCTCAGCGAAGCCGCGTATTTTGGCACCCACAATACAATTTACATCAGGGATCTTGAATTTGTAGAAGCGCGACTGCAGCAGGCCCAGCCATTTCATGTCCGCGGACAACATATTTAATTTCACATCATTAAATCAGACTGACATAGGGTTGTCAGTAGCCCACGTTTTCTTTGTTTAAAATTAAACAATCATGAAAACGTTAATCGACATCTACCGCGAAGAATTGGAGCAGGAAGCCCTAACAACCAGAAAAATGCTGGAGCGTGTGCCCACAGAACATTTTGGCTGGAAGCCGCACAAAAAAAGCATGGACATCAAAATGCTTGCAACCCATATTGCCGAGTTGCCTACCTGGGTAACCATGACACTCAAAACTGACGGGCTTGATTTTGCAGCGAATGCCTACAATCCTACGGATGTAAAAAACACAGAAGAGTTGATGCAGCATTTTGAAAGCAGCCTTAAAGATGGCCTTTCAGAATTAACTCCTGATAAACTCGAACACCTTGAAGAGGTCTGGACACTGCGTAACGGCGAAGAAATTTATAGCGCCTCTCCAAAGTATGCTTTTATACGCACAACACTGAGCCAGATCGTTCACCACCGTGCTCAGTTGGGTGTTTACCTGCGTTTACTCAACATTCCCATCCCTGGAAGTTACGGGCCGAGCGCTGATGAAACTAATTTTTAATCAGCCACATTGCACATTTTGATAGTTAATATGGGTATAAATTGATTTCTTTGTATATTAATTCAATTTATACCCATACTATGCCTGATTTGACTACGAGATTAAATAAATATATAAGTGAGAGTGGTTTATGCTCCAGAAGAGCGGCCGATCGCTACATCGAGCAGGGAAGTGTATTTATCAATGGCAAAAAAGCTAAAGTTGGGGCACAGGTAATATTTGGTGATGTGGTAACCGTAAACGGTCAAACCATTGATCCCAAAGAAGTAGACAATTCTATTCTAATTGCGTTTAACAAACCTGTTGGAATTACCAGTACTACCGAAGCCGGTGTAAAAAGCAACATCGTGGATTATGTTAACCACAGCGAGCGGGTATTCCCAATCGGAAGGTTAGACAAGGATTCTCAGGGCCTTATTTTCCTAACAAACAATGGAGATCTTGTAAACAAGATCCTTCGGGCAGGCAATAACCACGAGAAAGAATACCTGGTAACCGTCAACAAACCCATTACAGAACAGTTCATTGAGAAGATGCACAAAGGAGTTCCTGTACTTGGCGTAATGACAAAGAAATGTAAAGTTAGTCAGGAAAGCACATTTATTTTCAAAATCACCCTGATCCAGGGATTGAACCGTCAGATCCGGAGAATGTGTGAATATTTAGGATATGAGGTTACCAAACTGGAGCGTGTACGCATCATGAACATTAGCTTAAAAGGAATTCCCTCGGGCGAATGGAGAGAACTTACGCCAGAAGAACAGACTGACATTTTTAACCTCGTTGCTAAGTCAAGTTCACTTGAAGCGGCTTCAAAACCTAAAAAAACAGCTAAAGCAGGTCCCGCTGTTGCTGCTGAGAAGGCCCCATACAAAAAAGCATCAGCTAAAAGAGCCGAAACAAAACGGCCGGCAGCTAAAGGAAATAATGAAGACAAACGTGGTGCTTCACGCAAAGCAGCAGCAAGCAACGCTACACCAGATTGGTTTAAAACCAACGGACCCGCCAAGCGCCCCGCTAAACCAGGAAAAGGCAGACCATCGCCACCCTTTAAAGGCAAGGGTAAATAACATTAAAATTTTGGTTACCTTTGTAGCCTAATGGTTTCCACTAAGAAAACAGATATTCGCGCGCTGGATTTAGCGCAATTGCAGCAGCACTTCAGCACTATGCAGGAACCCGCTTACCGGGCAAAGCAAGTGTATCAATGGCTATGGGAAAAATCTGCCCGTAACTTTGACGAAATGAGCAACCTTTCTAAGGACCTTAGAAAGAAACTTGATGAGCACTTTGCCATCAATGTTGTTGAGGTAAACAATTCCCAATTCAGTAACGACCATACCATCAAAAATGCCTTCAGGCTTTATGATGGCAACATCGTTGAAGGTGTGCTGATTCCAATGGAAGAACGGATGACTGCCTGTGTGAGTTCGCAGGTGGGCTGCAGTTTAACCTGCAAGTTCTGTGCTACCGGATATATGGATCGCAAGCGAAACCTCAATGCTGATGAGATTTATGATCAGGTAGTGTTGATCGATCAGCAGGCGAAGAAAAACTACAACGCCCCCTTAACAAATATAGTATACATGGGTATGGGAGAACCCCTGCTCAACTATGCCAACGTACTGAAGTCTATCGAGCGCCTTACCGCTCCTGATGGACTAAACATGGCCTCAAAAAGAATTACGGTATCTACCGCAGGTATTGCGAAGATGATCAAAAAACTTGGAGATGATGGCGTAAAGTTTAATCTGGCACTTTCACTGCATGCTGCTAACGACAAGAAGCGGAATGAGATCATGCCAATCACTGAGCATAATTCATTAAAAGCTCTTGCGGAGGCATTGAAGTATTATTTCTCCAAAACAAAAAATCCGGTTACCTACGAGTATATCGTCTTCAATAATTTCAATGATGAAATTGAAGATGCGATGGAGCTCGCAAAGTTCTGTAAACACGTTCCATGCAAAGTGAACCTGATTGAGTACAATCCAATCCAGTTTGCAGACTTCATCAATGCCGAAGGCGATAAGATCGATGCTTTCTCAAAATATTTGAAAAGCCAGGGAGTAAATACCAATATCCGACGGAGCAGAGGCAAAGATATCGATGCTGCCTGTGGACAGCTCGCTGTGAAAGAAGGCGAAAGCGACACTTCGGTAAATTAAATAACCACTATTTGGCCGTCCGGATATACATTAGCAGATGTATATCCTCAAAAGTCTCGCATCCAACCTACTTAGTCTCCTATTTCCGAGGCTCTGTTCGGCCTGCAGTACGCCACTGATTAAGACAGAACGACACATCTGTTTACATTGTCTGCAAAATTTACCCTATACAGATTACCACATTTATCAGGACAACCGGGTGGCGAGGCAGTTTTGGGGACGTGTTCCAATATACTCTGCCATGGCAATGCTGCATTTCAAAAAAGGAGGCAGCGTACAGCAACTCGTTCATCACCTTAAATACAAAGGCCAAACTGGATTGGGCATTCAACTTGGAGAATTGATCGGCGCCCGTCTGATCCAGAACGTGGCATTTTCAATACCAGACCTCATCATACCTGTCCCTTTACATCCGGCAAAACAAAGAAAACGGAGTTACAACCAATGCACATATATTGCCGACGGTATTGCATCCGTTTTAAAAATACCTGTGTACCATGATATCCAGATCAAGCATAAAAATACGGGTAGCCAAACCCGCAAGGGGCGGTTCGAACGCTCGCAAAACCTTAAGGATGCCTTTAGCATAAAGAACCTGCAATTGTTATCAAATGCACACGTATTACTTGTCGATGATGTAATAACAACCGGCGCTACGCTTGAAGCCTGCGCATTGCTTCTTTTAGAAGAAAGCGCCAAAAGCATCAGTATCGCAGCAATTGGCTTCTCCGATTAAAAGCTATACAAATAATTTTAAATTTATTTTGCTCGTTTTAAGCACATTACATAAAACTTAAAATTCTTTTATAACAAACGCATACCAGACGCGTTTATATTACCGAGAGCGTTAATTTAGATGGTAGGGGTCGATATTTCCAAAATATCGGCCCTTTACTTTTATGCCTGATCTGGCTGTTGAATATCTTTAAGGCTGTATTCTTTAATTAAAGATTCAACCGGAATATTTAGTAGCATACTAAATTTACGAATCATAGTAATCGATAAAGATTGCTTGTAGTTAAGCACTTTGCTTACTGTACCCTTATCACCGTATAGCTTAGCAAGGTCTGCTGATTTATAGCCAAAATCAGACATCCTGATTTTAATAAACGTTATAGGATCAACTTCAGGAAGTGTGCTTGTTGCTTTTTCATATGTTGAGATCAAATGAACAAGCAGCATTTTTTCCCTGTGATCTTCAGTTCCTTTAACAGCGTGTTTAACCTCAGCGTAACGTGCCATTGCATTTTCATACTCCGCTTCATTCTCAATCAGGAACCATTGGTGTTTTGTATTTCCCATATAAACATGATTAAATTTGCTGAGCATCAATACGATCATATTCAGCATGCGTCCCTACAAACCGGACCTCAACAATTTCGTCGTCATAATCCACCTCGACGATTAGGCGGTATTTGTTTCCGGTGATCTTGAACCTTGCCCTGTTGCCCTTGATGATTTTTGCATGGGGAAAATCAATGATTACATCAACACTTCTTGTCCATGCGGCAATCTCGACAACACCAACCCAGGTGCTCAAACTCTTACGTGCATCAGCATGTTTAATACCGAATACATCCAGCCTGCGTAAACCAATAATTTCCATGTGCTGATTTTCAATAATCGTTATGGTAAATCCACGCTGCTATTGTATATATTCTGAACAACCTAAACAAGATTATTTTCCTATCACCTTCCAAAGGTAACACAATGTTGGCATAATACCAACTTTTTACTAAAATTTATTTATTTTCTTTTGCCGTTATTACTTTTCGGAAAGAAAAGCAACCAATACCTTCTTAATCTCTTCTGGATTAAATGGCTTAAGCAAATGCCCGTTCATGCCACTCGATTCAAACTTATCGAAGTCGTTATGCAGGGTAGACGCTGTAAGTGCAATGATGGGTAGATTTTTGTAGTAATTACCGTCCAGTTCTCTGATAATGATTGTCGTTTCAAAACCATCGATGCCCGGCATCTTGATATCCATAAATACCAGGTCGTAGTTTACCGTAGTAATTTTATTAATTGCCTCATGCCCATTAGATGCAGCATCAATTTCCAGGTCCCACTTACCTAAAATACGTCGTGCAATCAATATATTGATTTCATTGTCGTCTACAACAAGGATTTTCTTCCCGTTAAAGGTAGTTCTTGCGTTACCCGCTCTACTCTGGAGCTGCTCCTCAGAAAGCTTCAGGAAGCTGATCGGGAATGAAAAAGTAGTTCCTTTTCCTTCTACGCTGTGTACCTGGATATCCGACTTATAAAGCTGTAACAGCTTCTTGGTAATGGCCAACCCCAATCCTGTACCTCCGTATTTTCTGGAAATATCGGTTTTAGCCTGTGTAAAGGTCTCAAAAATATAAGATTGTTTATCTTCCGGAATCCCGATTCCGGTATCCTTAACATGAAATATAATCCCTATCTGTTTGTCATCTTCTTGTGCCAGTTCGAGAATCAACTCCACCTTACCCTTATCTGTAAACTTTAATGCATTCCCTAGCAAGTTCATCAAAATCTGATACAAACGGGTTTTATCACCTACGATCATTTCAGGAATCTGATCGTCAAATACCAATGACAACACATTGTTATTCTTACTTACATTAACCTGCAAGGAATTGATGATATCCGTTGCCAGTACCCTCGGACTAAATGGGATTGCTTCGAGCTCCAGATTTCCAGTCTCTATTTTCGTAAAGTCCAGGATATCGTTAATAATATGTAACAGGTTCTCACCAGAGAACTTCAATATATTCAAATCCTCCACCTGTGAGGGCTTAGGATCATTTTCCAGCAAAAGGTGCGTCATCCCAATCACCGCATTTAGTGGGGTACGGATCTCATGGCTCATTACAGAAAGGAACATTTCCTTCGCGTCGCTCAGCTGCAAAGCCTGCTCCTTCGCATCAAACATTTCCCGCTCCACCTGTTTGCGCTGGGTGATATCGGTGATCAGGTCGATCTGCCGATCAACTTCTCCATCTACATTCAGTACCGGTGTATTCGCAACAGAAAGCCAGATTGGTGTTCCATCTTTCTTTGTCGCCTGGACTTCTATAGAATACGACTCCTTATTTAAGGAGCGATTGCGTGATAGCTCAATCAACTCCCTGTCGGCAGGATTATCCGACAGCACATCACCAAGCAACTTGCCCTGAATATCGTCCAGACTATAACCTGTGAGCTTCTCCAGACTTTGATTCACCCAGGTCGTGTTACCTTGTTTATCAGTAATGTTAACCCCGGTATTTGTTTTACTTGCCACCAATGATAGCACTTGTAATTCTTCTTCCGCTTCTTTTTTATCGGTAATATCAATAATGATCTCAACCTCCATATCTACCTTACCCGCATCATCCAACACAATCGTGTTGTATACAGAAAGCCAGATCGGTTGTTTATCTTTTCTGTAGGCAAGGATATCGACGGTAAAGGATTGGTTTTGCTTGATCAATTCCCGAGCCTGATTAATCAGCTTAGTATCAGTTTTGGGCCCAGCAATCAGATCACCTAACCTTTGGCCTTTTAAATCCTCCAGATTAAAACCTGTAATCTTTTCAAAGGCATCATTAACCCAGGTTACATGATTATTGGCATCGTTGATTACCACACCGTTGTTGATTTTGCTGGCTACAAAAGACAGCTGCATCAACTCATTTTCTACCCTTTTATTCTCAGTAATATCCCGCCCGTACGTAAACCAACGTTCATTTTTTGTTACCATGCTCCAGCTTAGCCAGCGCACAATACCGCTTTTGCTTACAATGCGGAACTCTATCTTAAACTCCTTGCGTTTATTCCGCAAGCCATCTTCAATTGCAGCAATCAGTCTTGGTACATCTTCGGGGAAGCAAACTTCCCACATCCGCATACCAACAGCCTCATCAACAGTATATTCTAACACTGCTGTTACAGCTTCATTGATAAACAGGATTTTTCCGGCAAAATCAAGCACACAATGAATCTCCGGAGATACCGCGGAGATATTGAGCAGCTCATCAAAGTGCTTGGTTTTTGTTTCCAGCTGCAGACTTTTCTTTCGTATCGTAAGATGCAGCAACACCTCACCCGCCAATGTTTGCAACATCTCCCGTTCTTTTTCGGAAAGTGTACGCGGTTTGGTATCCAGGATACATAAAGTTCCGAGTACGAACCCATCTTCATCTATTAATGGAGCGCCTGCGTAAAAACGTACGCCAGGTTCTTTACAGATCAGTGGGTTATCAACAAAACGCGGATCGAGCAGCGCATCAGGGAATTCAGTAACACCTGGCTGCAGCATGGCATACTCGTCAAAAGAAGTCTCACGTGGGGTTTCCCTAACTGGTCCGCCAACAACAGCTTTAAACCATAAGCGATGCTTATCGATCAGTGATACAAAGGCAAAAGGCACATCAAAAAGATGAGCAGCCAGCCTGGCCAGGTTATCAAAACCTGGCTCGGCTGGCGTATCCAGAATTTCATAGGCATACAGGGCGCACAATCGTGCATCTTCAGTAGCTAATGTTGTTCCGGTCTCTATTGTCATATTTTATTTATATAATGGAAATTCAGCAGCAAGCGCGCGTACCGCAGTTCTAACGTCAGACAGGTTACTTTCGTCTTCAGCATTTACAATTACGCGATCTATTAGTTCTACAATTTTCTCCATCTCAGTTTCTTTGAATCCTCTTGTTGTGATCGCGGCAGTACCCACACGGATACCCGACGTTACAAAAGGAGATTTATCATCAAAAGGAACCATGTTTTTGTTTACAGTGATATCTGCTTGCTCCAGTGCGTGCTCAGCCAGCTTACCTGTAATGTTCTTATTACGTAAGTCAATCAGCATCATGTGGTTATCTGTACCACCAGAAATAATCCCATAACCTTTAGCCATAAAAGCCTTGGCCATGGCCTGAGCGTTTGCTTTCACTTGTGTAATATACGTTAAATATTCGTCACTCAAAGCCTCGCCAAAAGCGATTGCTTTAGCAGCAATGATGTGTTCCAACGGACCACCCTGAGTACCCGGGAATACAGCCATATCCAATACCGACGACATCATTCGCGTTTCACCTTTAGGTGTTTTCAATCCGAAAGGATTTTCGAAATCCTGTCCCATCATGATCATACCTCCACGTGGTCCACGAAGTGTTTTGTGTGTTGTAGTAGTCACGATATGGCAATGCGGCAATGGGTTATTTAAAAGGCCGCGCGCAATCATACCCGCAGGATGAGAAATATCAGCTAGCACCAATGCGCCAATTTTGTCGGCAACACTTCTGATAAATGCATAGTCCCATTCGCGCGAATAGGCCGAAGCACCACAGATAATTAATTTCGGACGCTCTGCCAATGCTACTTCTTCAAGTTTTGCATAGTCAATCAGTCCATCTTCCTTTTTAACTCCATAAAAGAAAGGTTGATACAATTTACCAGAAAAGTTTACAGGAGACCCGTGGGTAAGGTGACCACCGTGAGAAAGGTCAAAACCTAAAATCTTATCGCCTGGCTGGATCACAGCAAGCATCACCGCTGCATTGGCCTGCGCACCAGAATGTGGCTGCACATTTACCCATGCTGCACCAAATAATTCTTTGGCACGTTCTATTGCAATATTCTCAACTTCATCAACTACCTGACAGCCGCCATAATAACGTTTTCCTGGCAAGCCTTCGGCATATTTATTCGTTAGAACAGAACCTGCAGCTTCCATAACCTGCTTACTCACAAAGTTTTCTGAAGCAATCAGCTCAAGGCCATTCTCCTGACGGTCTAATTCCCTGTCAATCAAATCAAAAATTAATGTATCTCGTTTCATTTATCGAAGTATATTTTTGTAAAATTAAGTATTTTAAACTTTAGTTACCGAACCAAAATGTCGCTATTACTTAAATAGTTGACGGATATATTAAACAAAATACCGTACTTTGTATCTCTATTCTACTAAAACTACATGGAAGAATCTACCCATCCATTGCTGCCAAACATTAATTATCCCGCTGATTTAAAGCGCTATACTGAAGATGACCTGGAGCAAATCAGCCAAGAGCTACGTCAGTATATCATTGATGTAGTTAGTGTTAACGGCGGGCATTTCGGTGCCAGCCTTGGTGTAGTCGAATTAACAGTTGCACTGCATTACGTACTCAATACCCCTTATGATAAATTGGTATGGGATGTTGGCCATCAGGCCTATGGACACAAAATCCTTACCGGACGTAAGTCTGTGTTCCATACCAACAGAATCATTAACGGTATCAGTGGCTTTCCAAAAATCAGCGAAAGTGAATACGACACTTTTGGTGTAGGCCATTCTTCCACCTCTATCTCTGCGGCATTGGGTATGGCTGTTGCATCACATTATAAAGGGGAGAACGACCGCCAGCATGTTGCCGTAATTGGCGATGGCGCCATGACCGCCGGCCTTGCTTTCGAAGGGCTCAACCATGCAGGCATAGAGAATTCCAACCTCCTGGTAATCCTGAATGACAACTGTATGTCTATCGATCCCAATGTTGGTGCACTTAAAGAATATCTGGCAAGCATTACCACCTCAAAATCATATAACCGCTTTAGGGAAGACATCTCTCAGGTGCTCATCAAACTTTCTGAACTTGGCCCTAATGCGCATAAGTTTGTTAAGAAAATTGAGAAAAGCATCAAGGGTACCCTGCTTAAACAAAGTAATCTTTTCGAAGCGCTTAATTTCCGATATTTCGGACCTGTTGATGGACATGATGTAAAAAAACTGGCCAGCATCCTTAAAGACCTTAAAGATATTCCCGGACCAAAGCTTTTGCATTGTGTTACCGTAAAAGGTAAAGGTTTTGCCCTGGCTGAGAAAGATCAGACCAAATGGCATGCCCCCGGACTATTTGATAAAATAACTGGTGAAATAAAGAAATCAGCTTCAGATAAGCCACAACCACCAAAATATCAGGATGTGTTCGGACATACCCTGGTGGAACTTGCTGAAACCAACCAAAAAATTGTGGGCATCACTCCCGCTATGCCTTCAGGATCTTCTATGAATATCATGATGAAAGCAATGCCTAACCGTGCATTCGATGTAGGGATTGCTGAACAGCATGCGGTAACGTTTTCTGCCGGACTGGCTACACAAGGGCTTGTACCTTTCTGTAATATCTACTCCAGTTTTATGCAACGCGCTTACGATCAGGTAATCCATGATGTAGCGATTCAAAACCTCAATGTTGTGTTTTGTTTAGACAGAGCCGGACTTGCTGGTAGCGATGGTGCAACACACCATGGGGCTTATGACCTGGCCTATATGCGCTCTATACCTAATATGGTTGTTTCAGCCCCTATGAATGAAGAGGAGTTGCGCAATCTGATGTACACAGCACAACTGGAAAATCAGGGCCCTTTTTCTATCCGTTACCCTAGAGGCAATGGAATGCTGGTTGACTGGAAACGTCCTTTCAAAGCAATTGAAATTGGTAAAGGCAGAAAGATCTGCGATGGAGAGGATGTCGCTATCTTAACTATAGGCAACGTAGGAAATTTCGCTGTAGAAGCCTGTAAAGAATTAAACAGCGATGGCATCCACCCGGCACATTACGATATGCGTTTTGTAAAACCATTGGATGAAGCCTTGCTTCACGATGTATTTAAACGCTATAATAAAGTGGTTACTGTAGAAGATGGCGCCTTACAAGGCGGCATGGGCTCAGCAGTACTTGAGTTTATGGCCGATCATAATTATAAGGCAGATGTTATTCGTTTAGGTATTCCTGATGAATTTATCGAGCACGGAGAGCAACCCGAACTATGGGCGCTATGCGGATACGATACCGCCTCCATTATTAAAACAATTAAGACCGTAGCCGTTAGTCGCGCTACAGCTACCATAGCTTCTTAGCAGAGATTTCCCACAGAGTGTAGACAATGTCTACACTCTTTTTTTTAACCTTTTTTTCTAAAACACTGTTTTTCAATTGATTGATTTTGGCACGTACCAATGGCACAGTTATGTAACATAGCTAATCATATTACGAACAAATCAATTATTTAAAAATAGTAATCAATTAAAAAGAATAGTTATGAAAAAGATCATCTTATCAGCAGCGTTCCTTGCATTCGCAGGATTAACAACAGTAAAAGCAAACACTATCTCTACTTCAGCTATCGTTATACAACAAGACAGCACTACAAAAACTCCTGTTAAATTAGAAGAATTACCTGATGCTGTAAAAACAACCCTAAAAGGCGATAAATATAAAGACTGGGCTCCTGCTACAGCATTCCTTGTAACATCAGCAGATAAAAAAGAATGGTACCAGGTAGATTTGACTAAAGAAGGCCAAACAGCTTCTTTAAAAATCGGTAAAGATGGCGTTGTAGTTGAATAAACATCCCCATAATAATAGACAATTAATAACCCTCAAAAGCCGGATCTTCATCCGGCTTTTGTATTTTTGCCTGTATCACACCTAAGCTATGGCAAAAATCCTGATCGTCGAAGATGACCTTACCTTTTCCCAACTTCTGGAAGGTTTTACCCGAAAACATAAATACGAACCCTTTCCCGTACATACCGTAAAAGAAGCCCTTAAGCTCCTTAGCCAGGAAAATTTCGACCTGTTGCTTGTGGATTATCGTCTTCCAGACGGAACGGGTCTCGACATCCTTGCCCAGCTAAACGAAAAGGGTGCTAACATCCCCCTGGTAATCATGACCAGCTTTAATGATGTTAGAACCGCCGTAAAAGCGATACAACTTGGAGCATCAGATTATATCACCAAGCCTGTAAATCCCGATGAGCTGCTGATGATCATCCAGAATGGCCTTAAGCGCGAAGATCCAAAAGAAGAAACAGCCGGAGCAAAACATGCCGACACCATCCAGGGCAATAGTGAAACCGCACAAAAATTATATGAACACATCAACCTTGTGGCACCTACAGATATGTCGGTCATTATTCAGGGCGAAAGCGGTACCGGCAAGGAGTACGCAGCGCGGATGCTGCACCTCCAAAGCAAACGTGCAAGCCAGCCTTTTGTAGCGATAGATTGTGGCGCCCTTTCTAAAGATCTTGCCGCAAGCGAATTATTTGGTCATGCCAAGGGTGCCTTCACCGGCGCTATAAATGACAAGAAAGGACAGTTTGAGGCTGCCAATGGGGGTACACTTTTCCTTGACGAAATTGGAAACCTAAGTTACGAAGTACAGGTAAAACTCTTACGTGCGCTACAAGAACGTGTAATCCAGCCGCTCGGCACAACAAAAAATATCTCTGTAAATGTCAGGATTATCGCTGCTACTAATGACGACCTGATCAACTCGGTAAGCAATGGCTCCTTCCGCGAAGATCTCTACCATAGAATCAATGAATTTAAGATCCAGCTGCCCGCGCTGCGCAACCGGGGCAAGGATCTGGAACTTTTTATCCAGCATTTCATTACTTTATCCAATAAAGAGCTTAACAGAAATGTAAAAGAGATTTCTGCAGAAGCTAAACAGATATTAAACCAGTACGACTGGCCCGGTAACCTGCGTGAATTAAAAAACGTGATTAAAAGAATGGTATTGCTGAGTCCTGATGGCATTGCAGGCATCAGCTCATTACCCGACGAAATGATCCTTGCCATCCACCAAAGCCCTAAACCCGGAGGCTCAGACCTTAAAGCAATTAATGAAGCGAATGAGAAAAGTCTGATCCTGGAAACACTGATGAAGGTAAAATATAACAAGTCGATGGCAGCAAAACTGCTCAATATAGACCGAAAAACGCTTTACAGTAAAATGGAGCGCTACGACATCGAATAAGCGTTAACCGAAGAGATCAGGTGTTCCAACTGCCCAATCAATAATCCCAATTCCTCTTCTACAGCATCGGCAGGTAAGCCCGCATCGATATCTATTTCCAGCTCCCTGAACGCTGCCGCTAAATCGCGGGATCCAATCTGTGCAATGCGCCCTGCCAGGCGATGTACCAACAGGCGCTGCGTTTCGGCTTTCCCTTCCTTCAATGCATTGATGTCCGCCAGGCTGTCCGTCACAAAACGATCCAGTACTTTACGCAATTGCTCCTCATCACCAAAAGTCATCTTCTCCAGGTATCCGGGATCAAAATTACCCTCAGCAGATTCATCAAACAGCGCAATCAACTCCTGTTCTCTAAAAGGCTTAATCATAATGCCATCAAAGCCCTGATCCAGTAAACCCTGCTGCTCTTCAGGCAAAGCCTGAGCAGTAACGGCATATACTTTCACCTCCGGCGATAGCCTGGGTTTCATCAGGGTGTACAATTGTTTTCCAGACATCTCAGGCATACGCATATCCATTAGCAGATAACGCACCTGCCCATGCAGCTCTGCTGCAAGCATAGCAGAAGGTGTATTAAAACATCTATAACTGATATTATGGCGCTCAAAAATGAGGCTACACAAATCAAGAATCAGCTGGTCATCATCTACTACCCAGATCTCAGATCCTACAACTGGAACAGCGGGTTGTGCTTTTAACGCGGTTACTGGTTCTGTATTCAGCCTGAAAGTGAGGTAAACCGTAAAGCTGCTGCCCATACCAGGATCGCTTTTCGCGTAGATGCGACCATCCTGTCCTTCCACCAATGCTTTAACAATAGCGAGCCCCAGGCCGGAGCCCTCCTGCTCCATCCCTTTTTTTCCTGGCGATTCACTCTGCTCAAACTCACCAAAGATATACTTGCCTTCTTCTTCAGAGAAACCAATTCCAGTGTCCTTCACAGCAAAAGTAAAGTGCAGGTCGTCGCCCTGTCTTTTATAAAAAACCGTTAGCAGCACTTCACCACGATCAGTAAACTTAATGGCATTACCCAAGAGGTTGAGCAAAATCTGTTTCAACCTAAATGGATCACCAAAAACACTCCTGATACCCTGCAGTTCAATAGCACTATTCAGTGTCAGGCCTTTTTTTTCTGCCTGCGGCTTAACAATCAATGCTACCTCATCCAGCAAGGCACACATATCAAAAGTCTCGTTACTAAAGGTAAACTTGCCCGAAATGATCCTGTTATAATCCAACACCTCATTCACAATCTGGAGGAGATGTTCCGAAGAATGGTAGATCGCATCAATATCTTTACGCTGGGGCTGCAGTTGCTGCCTGATAATCTCGGCATAGCCGATGATAGACTGCAGTGGCGTCCGGATCTCATGACTCATATTCGATAAAAACCGCTGCTTGGCCCGTCCATGGAACTCCGCCTCGTCTCTGGCTTTCTCCAGATCTTTCCTGTATCTATTTGTCCGCGTAATATCCGTTAATATCAGATATAACAAAACGATAGTCAGTACAAAGAAAACCACCATGATCACAGTAATTCTGGAAATCCCAGTATTCACCACTTTCTTTGCCAGTACCGCATTAAGTTCAATCTGCGCTACGGCCTCCCCTTCTACCTTGCGTAAAATATCCAGCATCTGGCTAATTAGCCTGCTATTGGCATTGGCTAAAACTGCCTCCCTGTTCAGGAAGCTTGCACTCTTCAGCTTCTGCTCTTTTTCGATTGCCCTTAACGATTCTTCCAGGTTCTTCACCATATTCGCATCGTTACCCAGGGCAATCGTATCCCGCTTTACATTCTCTTCATTAACAATCCTGAACGATTTACTGTCTTCAGGTTTCTTCCGTGTAAACAACTTACTTAAAAAACCCCTGTTATCTTTCTCTTCAGGTATGACCGTTGTTGTAAGCGTTTTCTGCTCTGAAGTAACAACCGTACTATCACTCAAGGCGGCATTTTTATTTACCAGCTCGTTAAACTTCTGTACCTGTGTAGAGAAGGTCTTGTTATTCACCAGTCGCTCGCGCACCTTTAAATAATTCACAAACTGCTTATCACGTTCCTTCAGCAGTTCGCTAATCGAAGCAATGCGTTGTAGCTGCACGGTATCCTGCTGATATAAATACCGCAGCGTATCCAGGTTCATACGCAGCTGTTTGGACTGTTTAAAAAACTTAGTATAATTTCCGGGATCACGTAAGGCCTGTTTCTTTTGCAGCTGATCCAGTGCCGAAATCTTACTACTCAGCTCATGGACAATCCGCAGGCGCTCATTAGGCGCCGTAATATTCTCCACAGTACTCAACATGTCTCTAAAAGCCACCCTACTCACTCCCCAGGCCAGCAATAAAGCACAGCAGGCCAGAACAAGCGCTATGATGATCTTTTGACGCATTTAGTCTACTATAGGTTTATGTTTGGACAAGCGCAAAGCGCGACTCATTGCTTCCAGGTAATAATAATCTGCATAGCTCAATGGCGCATCCACTTCAGTATTGGAAGGCTTAGAGCCTGTACTATGCAAAAGAATAAAACCTTTAGCAGTTCCCGGAGCCGCCATGTAATTGGAAGTTATATTTTTCATCATGGTATTGGCTTTAGCCAGGTAACTTTTTCCCTTTTTACTATAAGTACTCAGTTCGTATAAACCAGAAGCAATTACCGTAGCCGCCGATACATCTCTCGGCTCATTTGGTATTCCCGGCGCATTGAAGTCCCAATATGGAATCAGGTCTTTAGGCATGTTTGGGTGACCAAAAATATAGGCAGCCACATGTTCCGCCTGTGCCAGGTATTTAGGGTCGCGGGTTTCCCGGTAACACATCGTATAGCCATACAGGGCCCAGGCCTGCCCACGTGCCCAAGCCGATTCATCGCTATAGCCCTGGTGCGTTTGTTTCTTCTGAGGAATGCCTGTTGCAGGATTGTAGTCTACCACATGCCAGGTGCTGTAATCCGCACGAAAATGATGCTGCATGGTCTTGTTCGCATGGCTCACCGCAATCTTATAAAACGAAGAATCCCCGGTTAATTTAGTAGCTTCAAAAAGTAATTCCAAATTCAGCATATTGTCAATAATCACAGGATAGTCCCATTGTTCCTTATGGTGATCCCAACTGCGGATCAATCCTATTTTCGGATTAAAACGAGTACTCAAAGTTCTTGCCGATTCTATCAGCACATCCTTATAATGTGGATCTTTTGTTAAACGGTACCCATTACCCACACTGCAGTACACCTTAAAACCCATGTCGTGCGTAACGCCATTAGTCTTTTCCTTTTCAATAAAGGCGGTATATTTTTCTGCGGCCGACTTATACTGTGCGCCAAGCCCCATTTCGTAAAGATACCACAACTCACCCGGAAAAAAGCCACTGCACCAATCTTTGGACGCCACCAATTTAAGTTCACCCTTTTCCAGGGTACGCGGAGTTACCAGATCTCCCTTCGGAATGCCTATGGCATCAAGCTCTTTCAGCATCAGGTTGGTTTGCGTAATAGCATTTGAAGTAGCTTTAGGAACATAGTTTAACTGTGCCGCTGCAGACAAGCACAGCATCCCTAAAGAAAGGGCAAGTAGGTTTCGTTTCATCATCATTTGGTTTGCCCTAAAAATAACAAAAAACGGATACCTAACCGGTATCCGTTCCATGTGATCCAACGTTCCTGCGCTGAAACGCAATTTCAAACGTTTTCAATTCTCCTGCAAATCATTTCAGGAAACGAAATTGCTGATCAATTATTTCTTGAACGCGCTTTTCAGCTGATCAGCAGCATACGCCTGAGCCTCTTTCGCCTGAGGCACTACAGCCGCCATTCCAAAAAACTCGTGTGTAACACCTTCATAGTTTTTACTATCAACACTAACACCTGCTGCTTTCAATTTATCGGCAAGCATTTTACCATCATTGTTCAACGGATCAATCTCAGCTGTTATAATTGTAGTGGCAGGTAAACCTTTTAGGTTAGCCATTACGAGCGACATGCGTGGGTCTTTAGCTTGCCCCATATTTACCAGGTATTTGTCAGTAAACCAGGCCATCATTGCTTTGTTCAAAGGCTTCGCATTGGCATACATTTTATAAGAATCTGTGTTCATATCGGCCTGCGCAATAGGATACACCAATACCTCGTGTACAGGAACCATGATCTTTTTGTCCCTGGCCATGATGCTTACATTTGCAGCAAGGTTACCACCGGCACTCTCACCAACAACAGCAATTTTCTTAGGATCACCTTTGATGCTTGCGGCGTTTTTAACTGCCCATTCATAAGCCGCAAAAGCATCGTTGTGTGCAGTCGGGAACTTATGCTCAGGAGATAACCTGTAAGCAACAGATACGACTACTGCACCTACTTGCTCGGCCAAGCCTTGTGCCGATGCATTGTAAACATCCAGGTTGGCAATTACAAAACCACCACCATGGTAGTACACAATAACCGGGAAGGGACCCGTTCCAGCTTTGGGTGTATAGATCCGTACATGGATATTTCCTCCTGTTACCGGAATCTCCTTACCTACAGTATCCACTTGTGGAGCAGGCAGTGTAATGTTATTTTCCTTCATCAGGTCCATCACCGCATCTGTAGGCGTATGATTTTTGCGCGCGTCAACAGCACTTAAAGTTTCAATTGGTTTATCACCGTAGCTGGCAAGCTTTTCAATCACGGCCTGCATCTCTGGTTTTATAGATTTACCCCATTCAGGCACAGGACCAGTGGCTTTAATTGCAGTCATAGATGCTGTTGCTGCGGTGCTGGTATCAACGTTTGTAGAGTCTGTCTTTTTATCGGCCGAGCTATTTGAAGAGCAGGAAGCAACAAACGCCATTCCCGCCAACAATGCCAATTTTGAAGTTAAATTAATGATTTTCATACTGGTAGATTTAAATGTTTTAAGATAAATGTATACCCGCAACAACTTAAATCTACCAGATGTTTTCTGCCACAACCCTAAGGAGTAGCTATTCTATATGCAGTTTAAGCAATCAAACTTGCTAATCCAGATCATGCCATTCTTACTGGCATACTTCTCAATACTGCCTTCACCATGCAGGCTGTTCAGCATATCTGCCGCCTCTTCCCTGCTCAAATTACTTAGGGTTACAAATTCTTTATCCGTCATGGTAGGGAAATGCGTAAATAAACTACGGGCATCTGTATCTATCTGTAGCTTCTGTGCATCAGGCACAATATCAAGAATCAGCCGTTCAAGCACCTCATACGGTTGCACGCCCTTCACCATCACAGGTTCCGAAACGCCATCAGAGAAAAACAACGTCGGGAAGCTCACCACGCCGCGTTGTTTTACCAGCTCCAGGTCTTCTTTAAACAACTCTACAGCTTTACCCTCATAGTCGCGGTATAAACGCGCAGAGTCCAGCCCATTATCGAAGGCGGCCTGTTTCAGGAATTCCCATTTAATAATATTTTTCTTTTCCAGGAACACCATCTCCTGAATCCTGCGCAAAAAGGAAACTGCCTTATCCGGGTCCTGCAATTGTGCCGCTTTGAATGCAATTGAAGGTGGATACGAAGAGCTCAAAGGATCTTCCAGCCACACGTCACCATCCATCGGCATCTCATGCTGGGCACCCGCTTCCTCCCAGTGCTCCGCAGCATCTGAAGGTTTCTGGATCTTCCCTTTCGTATAAGCTTCCCAGGAAGGCAAAAGCCCACCCATTACATAACGCAGGTTGATATAAGCACCATATTCAAGTTTCAGCTTTCTAATCAGCGGCTGAATAATCCAGCAGGTAGAACAGATCGGATCAGTGAAATAAACGATCTCCACCGGCTTTTTCAGCTGAGGATTCACCTTGCGCACCTTATCATCAATCAGTGGAATCGGAAACTCTTCATCATCATGACCCAATGGATCCAAAAAGAGATCGCGCAAACCCCGACCGAGGTGAAGATGTTCGACCACTTCTGCCGAACGTAAGTTATAATATTCAGAAAAGGCCTCAGCATAACTGTTTGTAGCTAATAACTTCGTGGCAAGCACCTTGGCATCTACCATGGCATTTGTAGTTCCTGCGCTGGTAAAAGGCAGTGCAAGATGAGCGGCATCACCAATTAAAACCACATTATCATCAGAGAATGCCGGCAGCACATCAAAGTCGCGCGTATTCCAGATATAACTGGTAGAAAAATCATTGCTGTTCAATACCTGATGAACCTCTGCAGGGAATGATTGCAATAGCGTATTGCAAAATACCTGCAACTTTCCTGAGTCGCCATCTTCAACATCAGAAATCGCCGGGTCGTACTGCATAAACCAAACCAGTTCCTGCTCAGAGGTAGGGATCATGCCGAAGGCAAGGCCACTTGTATTCCGCTGGAACTTATTGAAAACACCGATGTTACTTTGTGCGAGTTCAGCATTGTAGGCGATACCTACAATCTCTTTTACGCGGCCTGGTTGAAACTCCACCGGACCAAATATTGCCTGACGCACTTTAGAGAAACCTCCATCAGCACCAACAAAGATATCTCCATACTCAACATCACCATTTAAAAAAGCTGCGGCAACAACCTTTCCTTCTTCCCTGATGAAGTGCGAGAACTCACGGTTATCTTTCACCTGTCCGGCAGGTAAAAAGTCATATAGGAAGCGCGTTAAATCGGTCCGTTTAATGCAGCGCCAATTGTCGAGCTGCACACATTGCACCTCATCCCCATCCGGGCGTTTCAAGCTAAACTTATCTACACCTTTACCGGGTAATTTCGTTTCAGTTGCGGCGATCAGCTCGCGCAAAATGGCTAGCCCGTCGGTATGCATTAAAAAAGCATGACCACCGCCCTTAGAACCTACAGCGCGCTCGTTAACTACAACTTCTACGTTGTTGTTATGCAAATAATTTGCTAGTGTTAAGCCGCCTATGCCGCCACCAATAATAACTACTTTCATCGTGTACCTATTGTTTTTTTAACCCTATCCAGTGCTTCTCTCAATATATGTTCGGAGGTCGCAAAACTCATCCTGATATAGCCTTCGGCACCGCCGCCAAACCATTCTTTTAATCCCGGAACCACAGAAACCCTAGCATCATTGAAAAGGATCTCCTGAATTTCCTTACTGTTTTTTCCAGTGCCTGTGATATTTGTGAAGGCTACATAGCAACCTTCGGGAGCAATGCAATTAAAGCCCTGCACCTGATTCAGCTCCCCCACAACAAGATCTTTCATTCGCTGCAGATGGGCTACAAAATCACTCAGCCAATAGTCACACTCATCAAGCGCTGCACATACTGCAATCTGCGAGAGCAGGTTTGCACCGTGAATTGTTGAGTTGTGTAAAGACACTTCAAACAGCCTGCTGTACAAATCCGCATTGGTGGTCATCACCGTACCGATACGCAATCCCGCAAGACCGTAAGATTTGCTATATCCTGTTACCGTAACGGTTTTTTCTGCAATCTCCGGACTGATTGATGCAATGCTTGTAAACACGTGCGGTGCATAAATGATGTCGCTCCAAATCTCATCAGACAGGATAATCAGCTTATGTTTAACTGCCAGCTCACCAATCAATGTGAGCTCTTCTTTCGTAAACACCTTACCCGTTGGGTTTAGCGGATTACAAAGGCAGATCATTTTAGTTTTTGGGGTAATCAACCTTTCCATCCTGTCCATATCAACGGGGGCATCCCCTGGCGGGATAGAAAAAGGCAAGGCCACGGCACCTAATGTTTCTACCGAATAACGGAATAAGAAATCTACAGGATCAAAAATGATAGCTTCATCACCAGCATTTAAAAAAGACTTACAGATCAGGTAAATGCCAAAGGCGGCACTATCTACAGGAAACAGTAGTTCCGGCGTAGCGGGGATATTGCGTTTTTCGACAAAAAAGCGGGCTACACTATCCTTAAATTCTGGAAGCCCTGCCGGCGGACCGTACGATAGATAACGGTCTTTGGTAAATTTAATAATGGCTTCTGCAATTTCAGGAGCACTTGGAAAATCAGGATCAGCCGCCGTCAAAGGGATCACCCCTTCAGGCACAGTCGCCCACCTTAGGTTATACGCTCTTTTTCTTAGAATGTCCAGGTTAATGGAACTTTGATCAAACATGGGTAATTATAAATTGGAGATGATTTCGATAAATTTCTCTTTGGCAAGGGGTTTCACAATAAATTCATTCACGATTTTAAGGTGTTTGGCCCGCTCAATTTCATGCGGCGATATAGATGAGGTTACGATGTATAAATCGGGTCTTTTATTGGCAAACTCAATATATTGATAAGCTTCAAGAAACTCCCATCCATCCATAACAGGCATATTGAGATCCAGCAGGATTACATCCGGCAAGGCATCCTTGTCAAGCGCGATATCCATCAAATGATCAATGGCATCCTGTCCGTTGGTAAACACCTGGATCGACACATTGGCATTCGACTTTTCTATAATCCGCTTAGTCAGGAAAACAAAAACTTCATCATCATCAATCAGGTAAACTTTCTTCATATCGTGGTTACTGGTCAATAAAAACTACAAAAAATGTGGCACCATGGTCTGGCGTACTTTCTACCCACATTGTGCCGCCCATGGCATCAACCTGCGTCTTGGTCATATATAAACCGAGACCTTTAGCATTGGGATGTTTATGAAAAACCTTCCCGATTTTAAACACATTATCATGGTGCTTAATCAGGTCTATTCCTAAACCATTGTCCTTCACTGTAAGGATTACGCGGTCATTAACTTTTTCGGCCTTGATATCAATGGTGAGTTGCCTTTTCGGCGAATGGTATTTCAGGGCATTACTAATCAGGTTATGAAAGATGCTACCCAGGTATTTCGGAGGATAACGGATTACGGCACCATCAGCAAAGTCGATAGTGATAATGGCTTTTGATTTTTCAATTTCCATTTCCAAGCCATCCAGAGTCCGCTGCAGGCATTCCTTCAGTTTGATCTTTTCAGACCTGATCTCCAGATCCTGCTTAATCTGTATCGATTCTACCAACTCATTAAAGGTAGTATTCAGACTTTCGATTACGGGATTAAGTTTCGAAACCAGTAAGCGCTGTTCCTCAACATCCGTACTCTCTTCAATAAACTCTACCAACATCGACATATTGATTAGCGGTCCGCGCAGGTTATGCGATACGATATTACAGAAATCCAGGAGCTGGGTATTTTGTGCAGAAAGCTGTTTTACCAGGGCCGACTGCTTTTCTTCCATCAGCTTCCTGTCGGTAATGTCAATTCCAAAACCAATCAGTAAAGACAGTTCTCCTTTATCATCATATACCGGAAACAAGCGCCGTAAAGTAGTGATGGTCTGACCCTCAGGATTCTTGAGGCTATCCTCCCACCGTATCTCTTTTCCAGTAGCCTTAGCCTCCAGAAATTGCTCCCTGCGCTTGCGGGCAACGCTATCATCACGGTGACGGTAGGCGGCATATTCAAAATCATCCTTTCCGATGATATATTTCCTGAGTTCGTCATTTTTAATCGCGCCGGGATTTACAAAAACATACCTGTGATTTACATCAAACACTGCAATATCAGTAGGAATTTTATTCAGGATATTCTCGTAAAAAGCCTTCTGCTTATCAAGTTCAAGGGTTGTTATATTCGTTTGGTCGAGCTCCATTCTGGAATCCGACTCCATCTTTTTGGATTTAATTAGCTCTACCCTAAGTTTCAGCAAACTCATCACCTGGTTGGCCAGCATCCGCAACCCTTCCAGTGTACGTTCAGACAGCTCGCGTGGCCGGGTATCCCCTATCGCCAGGTGACCCAGGATCAAACCATCTTCTGTTACCAGCGGCACCAATACCGCAAAACGCAAGAAGGGCGGCCCCGTTACAAAAGGGTGATCCGCAGAGCGCGGATCGCTATCCATGTCGTCCAATATAAAAAGTTCTTTATTTGGCTCACGAAAGGCCCAGAAAACCTGATCATGATAACCATCTGCCACCGGCAAACTCAATTTCGACTTATACCAGACACGGTTCTCATCCAGAAACACAAGCATCCCCAGCTCAGTATCTGTAATCTGACCAGCCAGGGCAACAATATTATCATAATCCTCTTCAGGAGTAGTATCAAGAATATCCAGCTCATAAAGCGCGGCTAAACGCCTCGCCTCTTCGGTGGATTCTGTAATTTCTAAACTCATTAGGTAGCTTTTATGATAATAACCGTCGGGGACACAATTTGTTACATCTATAGTTTCCTGAACGTAAACAACAGTTGATCCCCGAATTAAAGATATAAAACAAAATGAGTTTAACGCAATTTATCCAGGAAATTATCGTTTGGCTGCTTATTATCAATCGCTAAAGTCAAAGACGGTCAGCTCGATTAATCTTAGACAAGATATTATCGAAAGCAGCTACATAACCAGTTAATTTAGGGTCTATCCATGACAAAATATCTTTGATATCATTAATTGCATCTTGGTTGCGAAAGATGTAATTCCAATAGTTTATATTTCATAAGAAAGTTTTGTCTATGTTAAAAATTTCTCTTAATTTTATGCCGTTAGGCCTGGTAAAGCCTCCTTTTCTTAGAAAAAGCGTAACCAGGTAGGGTTTAAAGCCCTGGGATTCCCAGGGCTTTATTTTTTATTTTGTGTTCAAACACAGTGTTCCCCCAGCAATTCATTTATTTTGCTCAGCAAATTTGTTCGAGCAATTCAGGCCACACTTCGACCATCACGTCCATGTCACATTCTCTAACACACCAATGTCGATAAACACTATTTCCCAAAAAAATAAATTTCAACCACTTAACAAAAAAGCCCTTTAACTTTCGCTAAAGGGCTTGAGAGCTGGTCTCGAAACCAAATATTATTTACCCAGAGAAAGTCTTAAGTTCAATTCAAAACTCCCGTTGGTATAACCAGAAAGTGCGGAAGTTTGCGTGGTATACATCCCGGTAATCAGATACTTCCTTTTAAAGTCCATACCCAGGCCATAGGTTGTGCTCTTGGTGCTATGGTATAGTCCTGTTAACAAGATCTGACGATCTAACAGTGTAAGCTGTGCACCGGCATCCCAGATATTATCATAACCCTGCACACCGCGATAAGCAACCTTTGGCTCTAACCCTACTGCATTGCCTCCTTTATCAAAAACAAACTGGTAGCTGGCGGCACCATAAAATGTAGCCACATCAGCAAGCCTTACTGTTTCCTTTTTAAAGAAGCTTTTCAGGTTCGGAATTGCTGCCTGAATGTTCAGTCCATTACTGGTAAAAGCAACCCCAAAATCACCATCCAGGTAAGTACGACGGGTATTGTACATCCCCACCATGATATCGTTCGGATCTCCGTTGATATCAGAATTTTCCAGACGTTGGTTGGCAAAGCCCAATGAAACGCCGAAGTGCAACTGCTGCTCCGCATCGGCACTCAAAGGCAAATGGTAAGCATAACTTCCCACTACGCGTACCTGTCTTTGTAAACCAGCACTTTCATTGTTCACATTCAAACCCAAACCCACCTTGTTAAAACCATAATCGGCAGTCAGGTTTTGTGTTAGCGGCGATCCCGGAATGTTGTTCCACAGCTTGCGGTACACACCATTAACCTTCAGTCCCTGGGTAAACCCTGCAAAGGCCGGATTGGCAATATATTGATTGGTATAAAACTGTGCACCTAAAGGATCAAGTTGTGCTTTAGCCGAGAAGCCGGCTAAAGCGCAAATTAAACTTAAAGTGATTTTACGATATATGTTCATGTTATTGTTTCTTGATATTAAAGTCTGCATTAGTTATCCCTGATTACGGTGATGAATCCTTTTTTCTTCAATTGGTTCGGGCCAAAATCAATGATGTAGTAATACGTACCTTCTTTGAGTGGAGAACCTTTAATCGTTGCATCGAAAGTATTGTCGTATCCTTTCTTGCCATAAATAATCCTACCTGCACGGTCAAATACTTTCAACTCGTTATTTGGATATTTATCGATGTTTTCAATGATGAAGAAATCGTTCTTACCATCACCGTTTGGCGACATGATATTGGTCGCTTTAACAGCGATATAATCAGACAGCACTTCGATCGTGATGGTCTGAACTTCAGAACATCCGCTAGCGTTGGTAGCTGTAACCTCATATGTTGCTGTCACATCCGGACGGATCGTTAACGATGCCGTATTCTGTCCGCTAATCACGCCAGCCATGTTTCTCCAGCTGTAGCTTACGCCTCCAGTTGCAGTCAACACTGCTGTAACACCTTTACTAATAGACAAACCTTTGTCGCTGCTAATCGCAACAACCGGCAGTGCATTCACTGTGATTGTAAATGTTCTTGTAGTAACATCTACCCCACCATTTTCAACACCTCCATTATCACGTACAGTAACCGTTACTGTTGCCGTTCCTGTAACTCCGTTCTTAACACGATAAGTCAAGGTTCCAGCCGTACCGTTTCCTTTTGCTACCGTTAACGCATCAAACAATCCGGCATTTGTGCTACTTACCGTTAACGCAACAGTTTGTGATGCCTCCTGACCGGCTGTAACACCTGTCAGCGCTACCGATTGTGCATTGGTAGTATAGCAGATCGTCTGGTTCGCAATCGCTGCGATTGTAGGGATCTCATTCACATCAGTCAAAGCAACTGTAAACACCTGGTCAAGGCTAAAACCATATTGTGTAGTACTTCTTACCCTAACGCTGTAGTTGGCTTTACTTTCGTAATCCAGGGCAGCGGTAGTTTGCAAGCTCGTACCAACAATTTTGAACAGGTTGTTATCCGTATCGCCAGATCCATTTACCAGACTGTACGTAAATGTTGCAGCAGGATCATCAGATGTACTGCTTAGCGTACCGGCATTAGTACCCGCAGCGCTGTTTTCAAACACCGTAACACCAGCAAGCGCAACACTTGTAGGCGCAGCAGGTTTAACCGTTAACGTACCGTTTATATAGCTAATGCTATAGTTGGCAGCCGCAGCACCAGTTGCAGTAATGGTATACGTCCCAATCGGACTTGCTGTGGTAGCTGTAGTCGTAATAGCTGGCTGTGTTGTCAATACCGATCTTGTTTCATTATTTACAAAACCTGCAAAAGAAACCGTCAATTCAGGATTTGCTGTTCCTGCAAACTTCTCTTTGTTGTCTGCAGTGATCACCAATCCTTTTTTCGTAATCGTTAATGCACTTGGTGCAAATGTTAATGCATAGTTATTATTTAGTGCAAGTGTACCCTGATTAATCGCATAGGTATTTACGGCTTCGCCGGATACCCTACTCAGCGCACCTGTAAAACTGTCGCCATTAACCAATGCCGGAGCAAAAGTATAAGTCAGCGCAGGATCCCCTTCACCATACACCTTAGTTTTGGCAACGGCTGTAGCAGCAACTGCTTTCGGTGTGATGCTAAAGTTAGCACCAGTGTATGTAATCGTGTAGTTTGAACCTGCAGTTAGTGTTCCCTGGTTAATCGCGTAAGCGTTACCAATGTTCTCTCCCGCTGCACGTGATAATGCACCAGTAAACACATCGGCACCTACCAATGTACTTGCTGTAAAAGCAAACACAGGATCTGCAGTACCATATATTTTAGTCTGACCAGCCGTTGCAGCAACTACAATTGGCTTAGCGGTAATGCTAAAGTTATCCCCTACGTAAGTCAGGGTATAATTGTTACCCGCAGTCAGGGTGTTCTGGTTAATGGCATAAGTAGTACCTATGTTTTCTCCATCTGCCCTGCTCAATGTACCGGTAATCTTATCGCTACCTACCAGCGCACCAGAGGTAATGGCATAAGTTAACGCAGGATCTGTTGCACCGTATACTTTAGTCTGACCAGCATTTGCAGTCACCGTAATTGGCTTAGCCGTGATGCTGAAATCACGCGGTCTGTAGGTAATGGTATAGTTTGAACCCGCAGTCAGTGTTCCCTGGGTTATCGCATAAGCAGCACCGATATCTTCACCGGCATCGCGTGTTAACGCACCGGTAAGTTTATCGTTTCCTGCTAAGTTCCCTGCGGTAATGCTGTACGTAAATACAGGATCCGCAGTACCATACACTTTAGTCTGTCCGGCATCAGCCACCACAGTAATTGCTCTGTTGGTGATGCTGAAGTTAGCAGGTGTATAAGTTAAGGTATAGTTTGAACCTGCGGTTAATGTTCCTTGATTTATTGGATAAGTTGTTCCGATGTTTTCACCAGCTGCCCTTGTTAGCAAGCCTGTAAACTGATCATTACCAACCAGTGTACCTGAAGTTATTCCATAGGCAAATACAGGATCTGCCTCACCATAAACTTTAGTCTGTCCGGCCGTAGCCGCTACAGTGATTGGCTTAGCAGTGATTGCAAAGTTTGCACCGGTATAGGTAATGGTATAATCGCTACCAGCGGTTAAAGTACCCTGGTTAATCGCATAAGCGGCTCCAACGTTTTCTCCTGTAGCACGGGTAAGCGCACCACTAAAAGTATCATTATTTACCAGTGATCCTGCAGGAGCGGTATAAGCAAATACAGGATCTGCATCGCCATACACTTTACTTTGACCAGCTGTTGCTGCTACCGCAATTGGTTTTGCAGTAATGGCAAAGTCGGCAGGCACAAAGCTGATGGTATAGTTGTTACCAGCAGTTAAAGTACCCTGATTAATTGCATAAGCCGTACCTACATGTTCGCCGGCAGCACGTGTAAGTGCACCTGTAAAACCATCTGTCCCAACAAGCGAACCTGCCGGAGTGGTGTAAGCAAATGCCGGATCAACAGATCCGTATACTTTCCTTTGTCCCGCTGTTGCAGTAACAGTAATGGGTTTTGCCGTAATTGCAAAGTTGGCAGGCACAAAGCTGATGCTGTAGTTGGCACCCGCACTTAAAGTACCTACGTTTATAGCATAGTTAGTGCCGACTCCCTCACCAGCAGCACGCGCCAATGTACCTGTAAATGTATTTCCTGTAGCCAATGGCGCATCAGGGGTATAAGCAAATACCGGATCCGCAGCACCATATACTTTACTTTGTCCTGCAGTAGCAGTTACCGTAACTGTTTTAGGCGTAATCGCAAAATTGGCACCGGTAAAGGTGATGGTATAGTTAGAACCGGCAGTTAAAGTACCCTGATTAATGGCGTAAGTATTTACCGCTTCACCAGCAGCTCTTGCCAATGCTCCTGTAAAGAAGTCACCAGTTTTTAGAGAACCTGCAGGCGTAGTATAGGCAAGCGTAGGTTCAGTACCCAGGTAAACTTTCGACTGACCGGCTGTTGCTGTTACCGTAATTGGCTTGGCAGATATGCTAAAGTCTGCGCCAACAAAGTTGATGCTGTAATTGCTGCCAGCACTTAAAGTACCTTGATTAATAGCATACACATTTACATCCTCACCCGCAGCACGCGCAAGTGCACCTGTAAAGGTATTTCCTGTGGCTAAAGCCGCATCAGGTGTATAAGCAAATACCGGATCGGTGGTGTTAAACACTTTAGTCTGACCGGCTGTTGCCGTAACCGTTACTGCTTTAGGTGTAATGGCAAAATTAGCCGGTACAAACGTAATCGCATAGTTTGTTCCTGCGCTAAGTGTTCCCTGGTTAATCGCGTAGGTAGTCCCCACGTTCTCACCCGTTGCACGTTGTAATGCACCAGTAAAGCCATCGCCCGTTTTCAACGAACCCGGAGCGGCAGTATAGGTAAGCGCAGGATCTGCAGCCAGGTAAACTTTAGTCTGACCGGCATTGGCAGTCACTGTAATTGGTTTAGCCGTGATGCTGAACGTTGCCGGAGCAATAGTTAAGGTATAGTTGGCTCCAGCGGTCAATGTACCGATGTTCACCGCATAATCACCTACAGTTTCTCCAGTTGCTCTGCCAGGTGCACCGGTAATCTGATCTCCACCTACCAGCGTGTTTCCTGTAGAAAGTGCATACCCAATTGTTGGTTCTGCAGCTGCATATACTTTGGTTAGTCCAGCATTTGCGGTAACTTCAATTGGTTTGGCAGTTACTGTAACTTTTGCCGAAACTAAAGTAAGCGCATAGTTGGCGTTGGCCAAAGTTCCAATCGTAATATCATAAGCACCAATACCCGTACCCGCTACACGTGATAGCGCTCCCGTTAAGGCATCTGTTCCTTTTAATGGTGCAGATACGGCATAAGTTAATGCAGGTTCTGCAGCACCGTAAACTTTAGTCGCTGCCTGTGCAGTTACCGTTACCGGTAATGCATTAATGGTTAGCGTTTGTGTTACCGGTGTAGCAGCATTATAAGAAAGATCGCCAGCTTGCGAAGCAGTAATACTTACCGTTCCCGCTTTTATAATGTGTACTTTGTTATCTACTATCGTTGCTACATTGTCGTCGGCCGAAGTAAAGGTCACCGTTGTTGCTGTATTTGTACTGCTGTAAACCGGTGTAAAATCTGCCGCTCCATACGTTGCTGACTGTGCAGCAAAAGTAATGACCGAAGCCGCTTTAATTGTTCTGAAAGCTAAAGTAGTTTTGTTGCTGATTCCTGCATACTCATTAGCCGAAGGATCTTTGATTGCCGTAGCATCTACAGTTACATAGTATTGGTTACCCGCAACAAGATTTGCTGCCGGATCAATAGTCACTACATTAGTCGCAATAGTTACCTGAGCGCTGGTTACAGAAATAGTTTCTACTACCGCATCATCAGCTACTTTTTTGATTGTGATGTTTCCTGTTCCTTTAACAACATCCTCACTAAAAGTAAGTACAATGTTTTGGGCAAGGGCTACATCCACCGCATTGTTTAATGGTGCAAAGGCAGTAACTGTTGGTGCAGTAACATCTGCAACCGCAATGGTAAAGCTTTGCGTAACGTTAGCTTTTCCATCAGATACATTCAACACTACGCTATTGTTACCCACATTGGCATGTAGCGGAGTGCCTGTTAAGGTTACTACGTTACCTGTTTGTGTTAAAGTTAACCAGGAAGGCAAAGTTGTTGCAGTATAAGTCAACGGATCACTATCCGCATCTGTTGCGGTTACAGTATAGCTATAGGCTACATTTTCGTTAACCGCAGTAACGGCTGTTGAAGAAAATACGGGAGACTGATTTAAAATTGTTTTAAAAGTAAATGCTGTTTTAGCAGTAATACCTGCATAGTTATTTGCCGAAGCATCTTTCAATGCACCCGCATCGATTGTTATGTAGTAATTACCACTTGCCGCAAGATCTGCCGCCGGGTCAATTGTAACTATATTATTGTTTGTGATCGTTACTTTATTGCTGGTTACATCGATGGTCTCAACAACCGCATCGTTAGCAACATTTTTGATTACAATGTTTCCCGTTCCTTTAACAACTGTTTCGTTAAAAGTAAGCACCAGGTTTTGAGCCAAAGGTACATCAATCGCGTTATTCAGTGGACTATAAGCCGTCACCGTTGGTGGATTCGGATCTGTGACAGTAATGGTGAAAGCTTGTTGAACATTGGCTTTTCCGTCGGTTACATTGATCACTACCGGATGGTCGCCAACATTAGCATGGGTAGGTGTTCCTGAAAGGACTGCACCTGTTTCAAGCTTGTATGCTTGCCCTATAGAGTAAGTTGCATAGGAAAGCGTTCCCTGCGCAGATAGTGCCATGCCCAAAACATCACCCGATCCAACGGTAATAAAACTGCTTAGATCTTTTGTGTAGCGTCGCACGCCAACGCTACCACCATAGAAAGACACATACACATAACCATTTTTATCAATCTTAACATCAGAAGGCGCTCCAGGCAAACCACTTAATAAAGTCGTCGGATTTGTTGTGGTTCCCGCCGCGAACTTGATAAGCGTATTAGTATACATCATCGCTACATAAAGATCACCGTTTTCTGCAAAGTCAAGTCCCCATGGCCCAGCATTAGGCAAGCCAGAGGCAAAAACAGATGATTGCAAAGTTGTCAGATTCAAACGTCCAATAGACCTGCAAGAATATGCTGAAAAATACATATATCCGTCACGAAAGGTCATACCCATACCGCCAGAAAGATTTGCATTATTAACTACAACTTCTTCTCCCGCAGCTGGATCATCTAACTTCATTCTTTTTATAAGACTGCCGCAACTACCATAATATCCGATGTAAAGATAGTTTCCATTTATAGCTAGATTATACGTAATACCAGAAGTCTTAGTAGCCCAAAGTGTTTTCACTCCAGCAGGAGTAATTTTATAAATTTGATTACTAGTTACGATGTACAAGTTTCCCTGGGCATCAACAGCAACACCCGAACCTCCATTTGTTGGCGTCCCGATTGCAGTACCGGTACTTGCTCCCTGCGCAATGGTTAACCAAGAAGGAAGGGTTGTAGCGGTGATTGTTAATGGATCTGTGTCAGCGTCAGTAGCCGTAATAGCATAGCTATAAGGCACATTTTCAACAGCAGCAGTAATGCCAGTGGAAGTTATCACAGGCGCATTATTCACCGCAGCCGGTGTAACCGTCAAATCATCTCCGTAAATAGTCGTGGTACCATAAGTGACATACGCTCTGAAATGATAAACTGTATTTGTTGTCAACGCAGTTACCGAAGCACTAAACGGACCATCAGTTGTACCTACGCCCACCTTTGTATTTGTTATTGTTGGATTCAAAGCAGTACCATAAACAATACCACGCTCGGTGATCGTGGCGCCTGTAGCGCTTACCAGATTACCACTAAGTGTTGCACTTGTTACAGCAATATTTGTTGCAGCAACAGTAGTTATGGTTGGCGTAAATGCAGTTACACTTAGTTGTGTTGCTGCCTCACTGGTATTACCAGCAGCATCTGCTGCAGCCGCCGCAGCAATATTAACCGTTACAGCACCTGCTGCAGTAGGTGTTACATTAAAAGTATAGCTGGCACCGCTTCCGGCAAAACCACTAATGCCTCCATTGGCAACATTAACTTTAGCCGCTGTAAAACCAGTAACACTTTCAGAGAACGTTACTGTAACCGGGATAGTGGTTGTAGCTAATACCGGACTAACTGCAGTGGTCGTAATAGCTACCGTAGGTTTTGTCACATCAGGTGCCGCAACCATGCAGGAAGGGGTTACTACAAATTTTGTGTTTTTATAGCCCAGTCCTTTAAAGTCAGTGCCTTCAGGCAGCCAAGCTTTTATAAATCCATCAGCATCTGCCATAGCATTCACCGTCCAGGCTGTGCTGTTATCGCCGGTTGTTAAAGTTACTGGAAGATAATTTCCATTGTCAGTCTGACCCACTATGTAAGCACCATTCTGATACGTGATATCGCCATCATAATAAGCATCATAGAAATGAACATTGCCAGCGGCAATTTTTTTACCAGTGTAACCTGTTGTAACCGCAATATTTGTTGTATTAACAGAGAAAAAATTGAAATCATAGTTAGCAGCATTTACTGCTTCGATTCCGGCAAGCACATATTTACTTCCCGTCCACACAACACCCGAAAAGCCCGCCACCACAAAATTTAATTGCGGAGTTATGTCAGTCCAGTTGATACCATCTGTAGAGGTCTTTACAAAACCGTGCGTGTCAGGATAACTGCTTAGATCCTTATACCCTACCGCAACAAAACGGTTGTTCAGATACTTTACATTCCTGAAGTTAAAGTTAGCGTCCGTAAGCCTTCTAGTCCACGTTAACCCATCTGTCGACGAAACAATTCCATCTTCACCAACGGCAACAAAAACTGTCGGACTGGCAGCGATAGCGGTACCGTTAAAATTGGCAACTGTCGTTCCGGTCGTCCAGGTTACCGCATCGGTAGATGTGGCCAAAGTTCCAAGGTTACCAACAGCAACATATTTATTTTGTGCATATACAATACCATTCAGGTTCTTTGCCCCAGAAGCCGATCTGCCCGTCCACGTATTGAAATCTGTAGAGGTTGATATAATTCCTGTACCACCGTAGTCACTGCCAACACCACCGACAGCAACATAGGTCATCCCATTTTTTACTACGCCAGCGATGTTCAATCCCAAATAACTCCAGTCAGTACCGTTTTCGGTATATGAAATCCCTTCATCAGTTAACAGATATCCTTTATTATTAAAATAACCAGCTCCTCTCGGAACAAGGCCGTGTTTTTTCGTTTGCTCCATCGTCCAGCTATTGCCATTCGTAGAGTTAAAAATTGCAGTATAACCATTGATTGGCGAACCACCCGAACCAAAGAAATAATATTTTGACCCATCGTAATACCCTGCGAACACTTGTGCCCCAGTACCTGTAAGTACAGTACCGGTTAGCGCAGTCCATGTTGCACCGTTAGAAGACGTATAAATCTTATTACCAGCATTAAAAGTCCAGAATTTATCGTTGATAAATACAAGATTATTTAAATCTGTCGCATTGAAAATTGTCGTTCTAGTCCAAGTGTTTGCATTTCCTGATGCCGAGCTGTAGGCAACGGATAGATTTGTAGCTCGTATTTGCTGACCAATTACGAATGTATTATTGCCATATGCAACATCCTTTACGTAGTCATCAGCATTAGTTGACATTCCAGTAGCTATCGTGGTCCAGCTTACACCATCCGGCGAACTAATTGCCACTCCGCCGCCTGCTAAAGCTATGTATTTTCCATTTCCATAGGCAATAGAGACTAATGGATTTGTGGTTCCCGATGTTCGGATCGTCCAGTTTGTACCATCAGGAGATGTGGCAATTTTGCCCCCAGATCCGATCGCAACAAACTTGTCCGCACCATAAATTACCCGGGTATATTCTGTCGCTAAAAATGCATCAGTCTTAATCTGCGACCAGATCTTACCATCCGCCGAATTTAATATCGAACCATTGATACCCACGGCAACATAAGCCGAATTACCATAGGCAATACCCGAAACAGCATTATTCTTAAGCCCTGTTTTTGATACCACTGTGGCTGCACAATCCTGCGCCTTCAAAAGGCTCGTCTGACTTAACATCAGCAAAAACAGCAGCACAACCCGAAGGTTAAACCTTGATTTGTAGAATTTATTCATATAAACGATTTAGAAATTAAATACTTTGAAAAAACATACGCTGGAGGAAGCGGCACGATAGCGGGTTAAAGACAAACCAGCAGAAAAAGGGTAAAACATTTGAATAAGCGATAATTATCAATGTGTAAAACTACGTTTGTCAAAGGTTATGGACAGCATAAGTAAACAAACAATTAGTCCGTTTTTATAAAATCGGATTAATTTGATAAAACAATATTTTACTACCTTTATCCCCAGCCATTTATTATGCCTTCAAGATATTACCCACATACAAAGCCCAAAACCCACATACTAAACGGGGTGTTAGCTACGTTAAATAGCTTCTCTCCTATGTCTGGCGGACTTGAGCAAGCATTCAGGGATAAGAGTTTTGAAGTCGCACTAACAAAAGGAAACTACCTGCTCAAACAGGGCGAAATCAGCAACTACCTATATTTCCTGATATCTGGTATTGTGGCTGGCTATAGAAACAATGGTAAAGAAAGACTAACTACATTCATATCCGTCAGCGGCGATTTTGTATCGGCTATCGATGGCATGTACGGCAGCACCCCGGTCGAAGACAGCATGGTGGCCGAGTCCGATTGTTACCTCATCGCCCTCCGTACAGAACACCTCCTGGATTTTTTTGACACCTTCCCGGAGATGAATATCATCATGCGTAAGGTGCTGGAAACTTATTACCGCGTTGCGCATCAGCGCTCAGTAATCATGCGCATGGGCAATGCCAAAGAAAAATATGCCTATTACCTGCAAAACCTCACCAGTAATATCGAAGATATACCGCTTCCACTGGTGGCCTCTTTTCTTGATATAAAAACAGCAACGCTAAAAACGATCATCCGCGACCAGTCTAAGGCGGGCGCAGTTGTATCAGATATCGAAAACTTGTACAAACTTCAAAACCTGATCAGCACTGACCAGCTGTTCCTCGAAAAGAAACTCCGACTAAAAGATATCGCCCAGCGGGTGGAGCTCACCCCACACGAACTTTCGGCATTACTCAATAACCACTACAGAAAAAGCTTTGCAGATTTCATCAATATCTTCAGGATAAACTATGTTAAACAGAAGTTACGCGGTAGCAACGAACTGCAACAACTAACCATCGAAGCCCTCGGTGATCAGGCAGGCTTCTCCTCCAAAAGCACATTCTTCTTTGCTTTTAAAAAACATACAGGAATGAGCCCATTGGAATATATCAAAAACAACAAAGCCCTTTAGTAAAATACCAAAGGGCTTTGAAAGCATAATATAGCTACAGCTTATTTACCAATAGAAAGCCTTAGGTTTAACTCAAAACTTCCATTTGTATATCCAGACAATGCAGAAGTCTGCGTAGTGTAGAGACCTGTGATCAGGTATTTCCTCCTAAAGTCCATTCCCAATCCAAACGTCGAGCTTTTTGTACTGTGGTAAAGTCCGGTAAACAAAATCTGACGATCAAACAGCGTCAATTGCGCCCCTGCATCCCAGATATTATCATAGCCCTGCACACCGCGGTAAGCTACCTTTGGCTCCAGACCAACAGCGCCAACACCTTTATCAAACATAAACTGATAACTGGCAGCAGCGTAGAACGTAGCAATATCCGCCAACCGTACCGTTTCCTTTTTAAAGAAGCTTTTTAGGTTAGGGATTGATGCTTGCAGATTCAGACCATGACTTGTTAAGGCAACACCAAAATCACCATCCAGATAGGTACGACGCGTATTGTACATGCCAACCTGCGCATCCGTTGGATCACCATTTATATCTGAATTCTCTAACCGCTGATTGGCAAAACCTAATGAAACTCCAAAGTGCAGCTGCGTAGCATCATCTGCACTTAATGGCAAATGGTAAGCATAACTGCCAACCACGCGAAGCTGCTTCTGCAAACCAGCACTCTCATTGTTCACATTCAACCCTAAACCAACTTTGTTAAATCCGTAGTCGGCCGTAAGGTTTTGCGTAAGCGGCGATCCTGGCACATTGCTCCACAATTTCCGGTAAGCGCCGTTAACTTTTAATCCTTGCACAAATCCCGCAAAAGCAGGATTGGCAATGTATTGGTTGGTATAAAACTGCGCTGCCAGCGCATCTATCTGTGCTTTAGCCGATAAGGCGACCAAAGCAAAAATTAAACTTAAAATGATTTTACGATATATATTCATGATGTATTTTCTGATGTATTGTGATTAAAATGCAAATCCCCTTAGTTGTCCCGCACTACAGTGATAAATCCTTTTTTCTTTAACTGTCCCGGACCGAAGTCAATGATGTAGTAATAGGTTCCCTCCTTCAATGGAGATCCCTTAATTGTTGCGTCAAAGGAATTGTCATAATCCTTTTTCTCGAAAAGCACACGCCCACCCCGATCAAAAACTTTCAATACATTCCCTGGATACTTATCGATATTATCTATCACAAAGAAATCATTCTTTCCATCACCATTAGGTGTCATCAGGTTTGTTGCCTTAACCGCAATGTAATCCGAAACAACTTCAATGGTTATCGTCTGCACTTCAGCACAGCCTCCGGCATTTGTTGCGGTCACCTCATAAGTTGCGGTAACATCAGGGCGTACCGTCAGTACCGCGGTATTCTGCCCACTAACAATTCCCGCCGCATTTCGCCAGCTATAACTTACCCCACCTGTTGCAGTAAGTACAACGCGGTCTCCCTTGCTTATCGACAAACCTTTGTCGCTACTAATCGCAACTATTGGAATAGCATTTACAGTAATGGTAAAGCTGCGGGTAGTCACATCCACGCCGCCATTATCGGTACCTCCATTATCACGTACGGTAACAGTAACGGTTGCTGCGCCCGCAGCGCCAGCTTTCAGCCGGTAAGTAAGCGTTCCTGCATTACCATTTCCCCTGGCAACACTCAGCGCATCGAAAAGACCGGCATTATTACTGCTCACTGTTAAGGCAACAGTCTGCGTAGCCTCACCAGCACTAATATCTGATAGCGCAACAGCTTGTGCATTTGCCGTATAACAAATTATCTGGTTGGCAATAGCAGCTAGCGTTGGCGCCATGTTGACAACAACCGGCGTTACAATGATCACATCAGGATTCACCGTCATCACGCCATTCACATAACTGATGTTATAATTTCCTGCCGCAGCGCCCGTAGCGGTAATTGCATAATTACCCGCCGCACTTGATGTTATTGCTGTAGTGCTGAGCACAGGCTGGGTGGTTAATACTGCTTTTGTCTCACTATTAACAAATCCAGCAAACGTAGCTGTAAGTTCCGGATTAACCGACCCTGCCACCTTCGTCTTGTTTTCTGCTGTGATTACCAGTGCGCGCTTCTCGATCTGTAATACTGCCGACTTAAACACTAACACATAATTACCACCAACACTGAGCGTACCCTGCCCAATTGCGTAGCTCCCGGCGTTCTCTCCCGCTTCGCGTGATAAACTACCTGTAATGCTGGCTAGGGATGGTTCGGATGTATAGGTAAACACAGGGTCAGCAGCACCATAAACTTTTGATTTCGCTATTGCAGTAACTACTATTACCGCCTTCGGCGTGATGGTAAAGTTGCCTGCAGCAAGCGTAATGGAATAATTGGCGCCAGCACTGAGGTTATCAATGGTGTAACCGTATGATCCTGGCTCCTCACCTGCACTACGACCAATTGTGCCGCTAAACACATCCCCGCTTTCCAGTGTGCTGCCAGCTGCCAATGCGTAACTAAATACAGGATCCGCAGCACCATAGGCTTTTGTTAATCCACTGGTCGCAGCAACAGTAATAGGTTTAGGAGTGATCGTCATTTTAGCTGCCGACTTAAACACTAACACATAATTACCGCCAACACTGAGTGTGCCCTGCCCAATTGTGTAGCTCCCGGCGTTCTCTCCCGCTTCGCGTGATAAACTACCTGTAATACTGGCTAGGGATGGTTCGGATGTATAGGTAAACACAGGGTCAGCAGCACCATAAACTTTTGATTTCGCTATTGCAGTAACTACTATTACCGCCTTCGGCGAAATGGTAAAGGTACCTGCAGCAAGCGTAATGGAATAATTGGCACCAGCACTGAGGTTACCAATGGTATAACCGTATGTTCCTGACTCCTCACCTGCACTACGACCAATTGTGCCGCTAAATACATCCCCGCTTTCCAGTGTGCTGCCAGCTGCCAATGCGTAACTAAATACAGGATCCGCATCACCATAGGCTTTTGTTAATCCACTGGTCGCAGCAACCGTAATAGGTTTAGGAGTGATTGCCATTTTGGCCGCCGCCAATGTTAATACATAATTCACATTCCCCAGATCACCAAGTGTAATGTCGTAAGTGTTTACCGCAATACCTGCAGTTCTCGCCAAAGCTCCGGTCAACCTGTCAGAACCTTTTAAAGCTGCAGATAATGTATAGGCCAATACCGGATCGGAAGATCCGTAAATCTTGGTCGTAGCCAAAGGAGTAACTATTAGCGGTAACCTGCCAATAGTCAATATTTGCTGCTTAGGTGCAGCAGCAAAGAACAGCTCATCCTCAGCCTGCCTGGCAGTGATAGTAACAACACCAGCTTTTAGAATATGTACTTTTCCAGCTTCAATAGTAGCAACCAGAGGATCGCTACTTTCAAGTACAACCGGGCCAGATACATTTGTACTCGTCATTACCGGCGCAATATCCGCATCGCCATAAGTTGCGGTAGCGGTTGCAGCAAGCGTAATTGCCGATTCTGCTTTGGTTGTTTTAAATGTAAAATCTGTTTGATTTGAAATGCCTGCATAATTATTTCCCGACAAATCTTTGATCACTCCCGATGCTACATTAATATAAAGATTTGCATTGGCCGGAAGTCCTGATGTTGTCTTGATAGTAACAGTATTTCCTGCTATAACTGCTGAGGCAATATCAACAGACAACTCAATGTTCCCTGCGGATGATTTAACCAGAACTACGCCAGTACCCGCAGCCACAGTCTCGTTAAATGTAAGTACCAGTTCCTGTTTCAGCGTTACCCCAACCGCGTTGTTCAACGGGCTCAAAGTAGTAAGTATTGGTGGATTGGGATCTGCTACAGTAATGTTGAACGACTGGTTTGCTGTAGCCAGGCCATCACTTACATCAATAGAAACAGGAAACACTTTTTGGTCATCATGCGGAGCCGTACCTGATAGAACAGCTCCGGATTCAATTTTATAAACCGCATTTGTCTCCTGATCGGCAACCAACAATGTTCCAGATGCTGTTGTAGCCATACCCCAAACTGTAGCATTAAGGCCGCCGGTAGAAACCACAGTAGCTACTTCAGAACCAGACAGGACTTTATAAATTTTCCCTCCATCCTGAGTCCCTACATATACATTATCTGACGGATCTATCATCAACAGCGAAAGTGATCCTTCCAGACCGGTGATCCTGGAAATCAGGCTTTGTTCTGTAAACCGGGATATGCTACCATCGATACCTGAAACAAATAAATCACCTACTTTATTAAATGCAACGCCAACTGGCATGGTTGTACTAATAACTGGTATGGGCTGATCATAATACTGATCTAATTTTTCCGGATTAATCTTGAAAACTTTATTCTGATCCGGCACCGCAAAATATAAATCGCCGTCATGGAAAGCCATACCAAAAGAACCGAAACCTGAAAACACATTCTGCTCTTCAATTGGATTTTCAAGATTGATCCGGGTAATGCCACCCCGATAAACCGTTCTGGCAGCCGGAGTACCACCAGAAGTATAAGAGATATAAAGATACCGTCCGTAAATTGCCAGTGCAGCCATCTCCCCATCCCCACGAGTTGCAAACTCGGTTGTTTTACCATCAGGATTAATTTTATAAATTTTATTTCCATAACGTTGGCCCACATAAATGTTTCCCGCAGCATCTTGTGCCATTCCTCTGGGAGCAGCTATTGGACTTCCAAAATCAGTAAACCCGGCTTTCCCTGTTTTCATGGTTAGCCACGAAGGTAATTTTGATGCTGCAAAAGTTAACAGGTCATCGTTAACATCACTTGCCGCAAGGATATAGCTGTAAGGAACATTTTCTGTTGCGGTGATTACCGGATTGGAAACAAATAATGGAGCAGAATTTACCGCCGTTGTGAATTGGTAATCTCCCTGCGAAAGCAGGCCAGCAGCCAAAACATTGTTATAAGCGTCTTTAAGCACAGTAGTCTCTACTGATACAAAATATTTCTTTTGCGGAGCAAAATTAGCCGCTGGATCAATGGTAACTGTATTGCCTGAAAACCGGACCTGCAGACTTGGTACTGTGATGGTTTCCACCAGATGATCAGCATCATCCTTAATTATGATCTTCCCACTACCAGCAACAACTTTCTCTGTAAAGGTCAGCACAATATTTTGTTGCACAGATGCGGTAACACTTCCATTCTTTGGATTCAGCAACTTTATTTCCGGCGGAGTTTCATCCAGCACTTCGATAGTAAATTCCTGTTTTACAACTGCCGAACCATCAGTTACATCAATAGCTATTGCATGAATCCCAACGTCGCCCTGATCGGGAGTTCCATAGAGTATGCCATTGGGCTTAATTTCGACAATTTGATTTGAATAATATTCTGATGCAAGGAGTGAGCCTGACGAAGTCGCCACTAATCCTTTATAGTAGTTGTTGTTTTCATAAACACTTTCGGGAGTCGATGACTCCGCAGCATATTTTATTATTCCGGCGTTCCCATAAAAATAGACGTTATCCTCTGCGTCAATGGCAATTTGAGATTGAAAGCCTGTTAACCCTGGCAATTTTGTCAAAACCCGTCCGTCAAATTTCCAGATATTTCCATTTTCTTTATCTACCACATAGAGATCGCCACTTTTATTAAAGGCTAACAAACCCGGTGATGCGCCCGCCATATAGTCCATTGCAGCACTATAAGTCTGGTTTAATACCGATGGATTAATTCTGATTACCCTATTGGCGCTTGATAGTGCCACATACAGATAATCGCCCTTGAATACCATTCCACCCATATTATCAGCAGTAAAGATGACGTCTGCAACACCTGAGGGATTGTTAACATCAATTCTTAAAATATTACCATAATTAATAACATATAAATATTGACCTTTTGATACCATAGCACTGACACCACCATTAACAGTTGTTAAAACCTCAGTTACCCCTGGAACAGTTATATTGTAAATCACACCCTGGTAGTTAGCTGCATAAATATGCCCAGTACCGTCTGAAGTCAACCATTCTGGGTTATCAAGATTTGTATTTCTGGTTACAGGCGTTTCAGCCTTCCATTTTAGCCATGTGGGCAGCGTTGGAGCTGAATAACGTAATTCATCGCCATTTTCGTCAGTAGCAGCTACCGCGTAGCTATAAGGCTGTCCAACAGGAATTGAAGTAGCAGCAACAGAACTAAAAACCGGAGGTAAATTAATCCCGGCACTAAACTGGTAAGCGCCGGTTAAGATACCCGGGAATAACCTTCCAGAAACATCCTTAAACGCACCTGGCTCCACAACAACCCCATAGTGTCCATCAACTACAAAATTTGCCTGCGGATTGATGGTAACGATATTGCCCGCAATTGTAACACCAGTACTGCCAACAGGTATGGTTTCCACTAAACCATTTGCATCGCTGATCACAATATTGCCAGCTCCCGCCACAACCGGCTGATCGAAGCTAAGTACAATATCTTCCGTTAACCCTGCATGTTTAGCCAGGTTAACCGGCGTTAGGCTAGTCAATGTCGGCAGATTAGGATTTGAAACTGCGATATCAAACTCCTGTGGAATGTTCGTTAATCCATCACTTAGGTTAATTACAACCTTATGATCGCCGATATCTTTCAGCCTCGGAATTCCAGTCAACAAGCGTCCAACCGGAACCTTGAAGACTTGGTTTAAGCTCGGCACCCCATAAATCAAAGCACCCGACGAACTGATTCCAAGTCCCGAAACATCCTCCTGGGATGCTAAAATAGATTCTTTCAGGGCTGATGCTTCGTTGTATTTTAAAATTAGTTTTGAATAGGCTATACTGATATAGAGATTATCTTGTTTATCAAGTTTTAAATCTTGAAATGAATGTTCATTATCTGTTAGTACAGTAAACATCCGTTTTCCATCAAACCTGGAAATCCTATTGTTACTTACTTCAACAATATAGAGCTCTCCCTTCGTGTTGAAGGAAATTACAGTAGGACTTTGTAAGCCAGATAAATAATCCATCGAGGCCGCGTACTCTTGATTAGCCAGATCAGGATCAAGCTTGATTACTTTGCCTCTGTCCTCCAATGAAACATACAAGTCATTATCCCTAAAAGCCAACCCGTACGCCCTATAATAATTCAAGACCTGAGTCTGACCGGATTCTGGATGTGGTAAACTTATCCTATATACACCTTCGCCCTGTTCTTCCGACAGATATAAATAGTCTCCATGTATTGCCAACGCATTAATAACTCTGGTAAAAGGCCTGGTAAAGAACACCGAGGTATTTCCATCAGCAGTAATCTTATATATGTTTTTGCCGTCACCAAAAACGTAACTGTCGCCATGTTCGTCCGTAACAATCGCTGTTGGGTTACCTATTGTGCTACCAAATGCGACAGCTTCACCATCTTTAAGCGTCAGCCAGGACGGCAACGTGGTCACACTAAAACTTGACCTTCCATTATTGCCATCCCTGGCGTCAATTGTATACTTGTAGGGTACATCTACCGAAGCTACCGTTATTGGCGTAGAAGTATACAAAGGAGGAACGTATAGTGTTGTTTTAAACGCGAACGTTTCTTTACTGGTTATCCCCGCAAACGGAGTGCCCCAGACCGTTGTCACCGCTGTGGCGTCCAGCATCACATAATAACTGGTATTAAATGCCAGATTGTTATCTGGATTAACGAAAAGCGTTTTATCTGCAGTATATACATTAGCGCCACTTACAGGAATGGTCTCAACCACGGTGTCATCGCTAACTTTCCTGATCACAATATTACCTGTTCCTTTAACTATTTTTTCACTAAAAGAAAGCGAGATGTCTTGCATGGCAGCAACATCGGCAGCATTATGCTCAGGGAGCGTTCCTGTCAATGTTACCAAGGCCGGTTTGGCAATGGTGATTTCAAATTGCTGATTCTGATTCGTTATGCCGTCAGTAACATTTAAATTCACAGCGTTGGTTCCGGCATCATTGTATCTCGGTGTCCCGGTCAGTCCATCAAATAGTTTGAAGCGAAAAACCTGCCATGTGTATCCTTCAAGCACAAAAAAAGAACTCTTGTTCATTGCGGTTCCAAGCAAATAACCATCCCTCGAAGCATAGATCCGCATACTAAGGTTAGTCTCTGGGCTGAATTTTTCCACCGAATATATGCCCTCCGAATTGGATGCTTTAAAGTAGAGGTTATCATATTGGTCTACCGAGATGTTTGACAAACCGACATTCGGTCTGGTCAGCAATGTTTTCCTTTTAACTCCATCAAACTTAGACACATTGCTATTACCTTGCTCAACAAAGATCAGCTCACCGCTTTTGTTAAAGGCAATACCCAACGGATAAACAACATTGGTGACATAATCCGTAACCTGAGTCGGATCGGCGAGGTTAATCCTGACAATTTTAGATTCGTTAGGTAGCGCGGCATACAAATCGTTACCTTTAAAAGCGATCCCAGCAGTTGTTGCACTTGATATGATTACGGATTCCTCGCGAGGATGTTCAAGGTTCACCCGCATCAGGCCACCATAGATATATGATAAATAAATATAGTTTTCCTTAATTGCCATGTAAGAAACTGGCCCGCTTAATTTGCTTGCCGCCTCCGTTCGATCCCCGTCGGCGCTAATCTTATAAATTTTTGTATCACTATCTGCAATGTATATGTTTCCTTCAGCGTCAGCAGCAATGGCTGAGGTGTTGGCAACAGGCTCCCCAAAAGCAGTCGCCGTTCCGGGATTTAATGTTAACCACTTCGGGATTGTCGACTCCCTAAATTCAAAGTCCCCAAAACCTCCCGTTACAACTAAGTTATATTGATACGGCACCCCTACAACAGCAGTTGTTGCTGGCCGGGAAGTAAATACTATTGGTAAGTATGCCAACGTGCTGAACGTTAGTCCAGCGGCGTCGCTGATGCCTGCGTATGGAGTATCCCAAATGCTCTTAAACGTAGCGGGCTCAATGGTTATATAATAGTTTACTTCAAAGCCGAGATCGGCAACAGGATTAATCGTAACTGTTTTACCCGTGATTAATACATTGGCTGCTGTAACAGGGATTACTTCTGCTATGCTGTTATCAGCTTTTTTCCTAATCGTAATATTGCCTGTTCCTTTCTTTATGCTTTCGCTAAATCTCAGGGAGATATCCTGCTTCTGAGTAACACCAATTGCATGATTATATGGATTTGTAGCGGTAACCACTAACGGATCCGGCTCGGCAACAGTAATACCAAAATTCTGCCCATCTGTAGTTGCCCCATCGGTTGCTGTAAGCGCTATTGACGACAAGCCTATGTCCCCATATGCTGGTGTACCTCCTAAACTTGATGAGAAATTCAACTTATAAACCGTCGCTAAGTCAACGGCACTAAAAACAATCGAACCCGAAGAAGCCATATACATCGCTGAAACTGATGACGCTTCCTGCGAAAAAAACACAACAGTTCCAACATTTGAACCAGCGGCATACCTTTTTACGCCTGATCCTACGTTAAAACTAACGAAGATATGATCATCCTGGCCGAGGATGGCACTTGATGGATCTTCGGGAAGCGATTCCAGCAAAGTAGTCTTTACTGTGCCATCAAACCGCAATACACTTCTCGTTCCCAGCTCGGTGTAGATTAAATGTCCAGCTTTATCAAAGCTCAGCCCCCAGGGAACGTTAATATCAGTAACAAAATCCATAGCAGATGTATAACTCTGATTTGTGATCTCTGGATTGATTTTAATAATCTTCCCATCCGAATATAATGCAACATACAGGTCATCACCCTTAAGGGCTAATCCAGCACTACCGTTACCACTAAAAATTGTCACCTCCCCCTGTTCAAGGTGTTCCATATCTATTCTGGTCACTCCCCGGCTTACATACGAAAGATATATGTTGCTGCCTTTAATAACCATTCCATAAACATCTTCTATCGATTTGTTAGTAAAAATAACCTTACTACCGTCGGGAGCTACCTTATATATATTAGTACCCGATCGCTCGGTAACATATATATTTCCTATAGCATCTTCGGCTATTGCCGATGGGGCAGCGATGTTGCTTGCAAAAACAGAAATCGCCATCGTCTCCACCTTTAGCCAGGATGGCAACGCCGTGCCAGTAAATGAGATCACCCCATTTCCACCTGCAGCAACTAACGGATACCGATAAGGCACGCCAACTTTTGCTGTGGTTATCGGCACGGAACTAAATGCCACTGCAGCTCCTTGTCCCTTTACTTCCTTTGCCAGTCCAAAGCACAGCAGCAAAAGCAGGAACAGGGGATAATTGACCCTTGACTTGTAAAATTTGTTCATATGATTACGTAATAAAGATTTAAAGATTGATTAACACAGAAGAAAATGGAATAAAAAAGCCATTATACATATAACAAACTCACATAAAGATCATTAATCAACAAATGGTAGTTATTTTCCCAAAAGTAGTCTCCAATTATTAAAGAATAGTTAAAATTGATCTCCAATTACTCCTCGTTTATAAAACAGGATTAAATTTATAAACTAATATTTTATCTTTAACCAATCATTGCTATCATGCCGACAAGACATCATCCCTATACAAAGCCTGCTGAGCATATTCTGGATCACGCGCTCGCCGTTTTAAGCAACTTCCATCCCGTATCTATTCCCCTTGCAACCGCTTTCAAAACACACAGTTTTGAGGTTGTCCTGCCAAAAGGCCAATACCTACTGAAGCAAGGCGAATTTAGTGGCTATCAATTTTTCTTAGTGTCGGGCGTCGTAGAAGGCTACCGCATTATGGGCAAAACCAGGCTTACTACGTTTATTACTGTAGGTGGCGACTTCCTTTCTGCTATCGACGGCATGTACGGAACCAGCGTGTTGGAAGATAGTGCAGTAGCCGCGACTGACTGTTATCTCATCGGTCTGCATACTCAACATCTGCTTCATTTCTTTGATATCTATCCGGAAATGAACATCATCATGCGTAAGATTCTCGAAATCTACTACCGTATTGCGCACCAGCGATCCGTTATCACCCGTATGGGCACTGCCAAAGAAAAATATGCCTATTATCTCCAAACCAGGACTGGGGATAACGATGGTATACCGCTCTCGCTAATCGCATCGTTCCTGGATATTAAAACCGAAACCCTGAAAGTCACCATCCGTCGCCAATCAAAAAGTGATGCTTTGTTGGTCAATGCCGAGCATATCGCTAAACTACAGCAACTCATTAGTACTGAAAGTCTATTTCTGGAAAAGCAAATCAGGCTTAAATCAATTGCGCAGCGTGTTAACTTAAGTCCACATGAACTTTCTGCACTTCTCAATAATCACCACAAAAAGAATTTTACCGATTTCATTAATATCTTCCGGGTAAACTACGTGAAAGAAAAACTACGTAGCGATACCGAATTGCTACAATTAACCATCGAAGCCCTCGGTGATCAAGCTGGTTTCTCCTCCAAAAGCGCTTTCTTTTTTGCTTTTAAAAAACATACCGGGATGAGCCCCCTTGAGTATATCCGGGCTAACAAATAGAAACGCCTAGATTATCAACACTTTAAAACTTATAGTTGTATGATAGTCTTATTAAAAATTGCGAATTTCCTTCTCCTATTCCGATATTACTAGCTGATTCCCTGCTTGTTTCATTGTGTTTTTTATTTTACCTTCGCTGTACCCTAGTACAAAGAATCTTTACAATACCCTATGCCGACTAGATACTTTCCGAATACAAAACCAGAGCCCCATATCTTGGATCAGGCAATGAGTTTCCTTAGCATTCTCCACCCTATCAGTGATGAGCTAAAGAAAAGTTTCCAGGAGAAAACCTTCGCGGTAACCATGCCTAAAAACAGCAGCCTCATCAAGGAAGGGGAAATAAGCCAATACGTCTATTTTCTTATTTCAGGTATTGTTACGGGCTATCGCTTACGTGGTCCTGAAAGACTTACTACTTTTATTTCGGTTCCAGGAGATGTGATTTCCGCTATACAAGGCATTTATGGTGGCGTACCGTCAAAGGATAACATGGTTACCGCTACCGACTGCTATTTTGTTGCACTGCGCACAGAAGACCTGCTCCTATTTTACGAACTATACCCGGAGATGAATATCATCGTTCGCAAAATCCTGGAAAGTTATTACCTTATAGCACATGAGCGTGCCGTAGTAATCAGAATGGGCAGCGCCAAAGAGAAATACGCCTATTACCTAAAAAATCTAACCACCGCTACAGATGATGTACCGGTAGCTATTATCGCTTCATTTCTTGATCTTAAAACAGCTACGCTCGAGAAAATCATCCGCGATGAAGCAAGACATAAGTTACAGCCCGAGACAGATGTAATTTCCCTACTGGAGCGCATCATGACCGAAGGAAAGGTATTTCAACAAAAGCGGCTCACCTTAAAAGGTCTTGCTGCGGAGCTTGGTATCAGCGCTCACGAACTGTCGTCGCTCCTCAACAGCCACTACCACCAGCGCTTCTCCGATTTCATCAATACCTTCAGGATAAATTACGTGAAAGACCAGCTCAAAAGCGTAGTGCCCCTGCAGCAATTAACGATTGAGGCGCTTGGCGACGAAGCCGGCTTCTCTTCCAAAAGCACTTTCTTCTCCGCATTTAAAAAACACACCAGCAGAAGCCCGCTGGAGTTTGCAAGAGAAACTGCTTAGCAAAGTAATATTTATGTCCTTCGGCTTTTCTGTTAATTACCCAGAATTCTAGAAATTGCTATAAAAAACTAGCAAAATTCGCGAAAATTGAGTGTTCCAGCACTCGATTTTATAAATAGCATGCTAATACCGTGAAAACACCCTTTAACATTCAGTGCAAGCCCCCTCTTCATAATAATCTCTGTTGCTGATCTTTATACCAGATCAAACAGTAACAAATCATGGAAACAGCAACTACATTGAGTAAAAGAGAAATAGAGATCCTACAACTACTACCTGAAGGACTTAGCAGCGAAGAAATTGGATGGCAATTGTTTATCAGCACCTTCACCGTGCAAACACATCGCCGCAACCTGATGCGCAAGTTGGGCGTAAATAACGCGCAACAGGCCATCCGCTGGGCATATTCACAAGGATTAGTAAAAATCAGCTAAAAATATTACGCTGTACTAAGCTGCGCTAACGTTTAAAGTTAAACGCATAAGCAACGCGGATCGAAGCAATCGGCGTAGCCCCGTTACCTACACTACGCTCAACATTTATCAGATCCGTATTGAATGAAAACTCAAACTTATTACGGTTATCAACCATCAGCTGATAACCAACACCCGCGTTGCCACCAATACCAAGGCCAGCTAAATCTTCGTTGCCTCCTGCCGCATAGAAAGTAGGGCCTAATTTAGCGTACAAACTCGGAATGATATAATATCGCGCCGCGAAATTAACCGTCAAAAGATCAAGTGATGACACATTGCTAAAGTAAAACGTTTCAGTAGGTGTGATCCACACCTCACGTTTGCTGTTAATCTTATCGTAAGCTACTGAAGGCTCAATTGCCCATTTATCACCAATAGCAATGGTGCCCTGTAATCCAAGACCACCACCAAACTTGTACGTATCGGCGAAGGGTTTATTTACGCCATAGCGGATGCCGATGCTGCTCCTGGCTTGAGCGTAACTCTGCTGAACTGAAATTAATAATAGTGATAGTGAGCCTAGCGCGACCAGTGAAAATTTTGTCATAATAATAAGTTACTTCCCATCAAGCTTCTTAATGATGGCATCTTTAACCTCTATCGGCCTTCCAGCCTCGTCATAGATAATCTCCAGGGTAACCAGGAACATCTCTCCCGTGGGCAGTTCTTTACGCCAATAACCGCCATCTTCAGCAAACTGCAGATAGAAAGGGTTGCCCAACTCAAAAGCACGTTGCCTGCCCAACTCGTGTATATTCTTCATGTTTTTCAACAAGTCATCAAGTACAGATCCCATAATCAGGAAGATTTATACGGTAAATATACAAAAGCATTAAATGTGCAGCAAATGGAACTCCAGCTACACCGAACCTACTTAAACAATACCGCGCCAGCAGTTGCACCATTCTTCAATTCAAGATCTTTTTTAGCAAGTTTACCATCAGTATTAGAAACAGAAACCTTGGATACATTTGCACCATCAAGGCTCAGCAACACATCTGCACCTTTCACATATTGTAGACCGTCTACAACAAAGTCTTTACTATTATTAACCGATATAACTGGGATATTGCTTTTCGTTACCAGCTTCAAATTCTTCAGGTTAATACCTGCAGTTTCAGATAACTCCACACCTGTATTTGCCACCAAAACAGAGTTGCTTACGGTGATATTTTGAATCGGCATTTCCGACAATCCCCGGATAAATATTCCTTTTACCGCACCGTTACAGAAAATCCTGTCGAACACCATATTCTTAAATACCGGAGTTCCTTCATTAACTACAGGCGTCTGGTCGCGCTTGCTATCTGTAGCGAACTTCACAAAATACCACATGTCAAAAAATATCGCTTCCTGCAATATGTTCTTCATAAAAATATTACGCGCATAGATATTTTCTACCACGCCACCACGACCTCTTGTCGATTTAAACCTTAATCCTTTATCGGTCCCCAAAAACGTACAATTTTCAATAAACAAGTTGCGCACGCCACCGCTCATTTCGCTACCTACAACTACACCCCCATGACCAGCATACACCGTGTTCCCTCTAATCACGCCGTTCTCTGTAGGTACACCACGTTTCCTGCCTTCTTCATCTTTACCAGATTTGATGCAGATCGCATCATCACCCACATCCAATACGCAGTCTTCAATCAAAAAGTTCTTTACAGATTCAATATCCATCCCGTCACCATTCTGTGCATATTCAGGGTTCTTCACCATTACCTTGCGGATGGTCAGATCCTCACAAACTATCGGATGCAAACACCAGGCACCAGAATTCTGGAAAATTACGCCCTCTAACAAAATCCTTTTACAGTTCTTCAGCACCAATAAATTCGGACGTAGAAAATCCTTCATATCCTCAAACTCGTTCAGCTTTTTACCGGGCACCAATAACATGCTTTTACCTTCTTCCTGTGCGGCTTTATATTGCGCGCTCGGATACCATGATTTCCCATCGGTACTTAAAACGCCTCCCGAAGCGATCTTTTTTTTCCAATGTTCTTCTGTCACCTGTCCTCTGCCTACTGCTCTCCAAATATCACCATTACCATCAATTACGCCGTTTCCGGTAATTGCAATATTGGTTAACCCGTTTCCATTGATTGGCGATTCGTTTCTTGCGGCGCTTCTGCCTTCATAGTCGCCGGCAACAATCTTGTATTGCGACTTATCGTCGGTAAACATCAACGTAGCTCCTTTACTCAGGTGCAGGTTCACATTGCTTTGCAGATACAGCGGCCCTGTCATCCACATGCCGGCAGGCACAAGTACCACTCCCCCACCTTTCTTACTACAGTCTAGCAAAGCCTGATTAATTGCCGCAGTATTTAAAACAACACCATCGCCAACCGCTTTATAGCGTATAATGTTTACCGTATCCTTTTTAAAGGAGGTCTTAGCAACAACAGGCAAATTGTTCCAGTTAAAAGCGTTTGCTTTTTTAGCTTGTCCGTTCGCTCCAATTGTTGCAGCAAGCAATACAAAACCGATTATCTTTTTTCTCATAGCATTAAAAGCTTATTTATTTGATGCGGGTATTATATTCATTTCAATCATCCAGCGTTCGCACAGTTGCGTCCACATATCTGCAGAGCCGGGGTTGTTACGAAGCGCGATGGCATGTGCACCCTGAGGAAACACATGCAGTGTGCTCGGCACTTTGTGCGATAGCAACGCTTCAAAAAACATTAGACTGTTGTGCGGATCTACCGATTTATCATTAAAAGCATCAGCAATAAATGTTGGCGGCGTCTTATCCGTTACCTGCAGCTGTGTAGAAAACTGCTTGATCTGTGCTTCAGTCGGTTTCTCGCCCAGTAAATTATTTAAACTTCCTTTATTTGCATATTTGCCCATATCGATAACTGGCGACACCAAAATCATAAAGTTGGGTTTTGGAGAAACCTCGTTGAGCTCATCACCAATTTTAGCCAGATCCGTAAGCACAGTACCCGTCAGCGTAGCCAGATGCCCACCAGCCGAAGACCCCTGGATTCCTATCTGATCTGGTTTAATACCCCATTTCGCCGCATTGCTCCGCACATATTTTATGGCGCGTTGCGCATCTTGTAAAGGCCCGTCTTGTCGTGTTACCAGATCCTTATCATTCGGCAATCTGTAATTTAAAACAAAAGCAGTAACGCCCATGGTGTTAAACCATTTGGCAAGTTGCGTTCCGCTGATGATATAAGCCAGTCGTTCGTAACCTCCCCCCGGACAAATGATTACCGCAGCACCTTTGTTTTCAGTAACCGAAGGGAAAAAAGCGTACATGCCTGGCGTCCCTACTCTAAACACCCGCTCATTGGCAATGCTATCGGGCAGTTTCATCCCTTTTGTATTTGGCATTTTGCCAGCTGGCCAGATCGGGATAAACTCCTGTGCATTCGCCGTACCAACAAAGAGCAATGACAGTACTAAAAAGCTTCTAAATATTTTCATATACCGAGATTAAGATAAAGGATTCCAGTCGCCAAATATATTTTTAAGCGTGTATTTCTTGATGTCAGATTTAGTTAATTTTTTAGCCCAGGATACCCGTTTGCTCTGATCAGAACCCGGACCGCTGCTTTCCCATTCTGCATAAAAAGCAGTTTTTTCTTTCGCGGGAAACATTGGATCGCCCGGCCATGCATGCCAGCCTACAGGAATAATATGTTTGTCCATTTCTGTGCGGATAAAAACAGTTTTTGCGTAAGAACGCCAAGGCCTGCCCAGATAAACCTGATCTACGCCATCTGCCGCAATTAACTTGCAGTCAAAAAACACATAGCCAAATTGCTGTTGCGGTGTTGTAGAAGCAGCAGTAATATAAGAGTTTGTTAAACTTTTGATCGTGCAGTTACGAAACACCACAGTAGCCTCACCAAAAATAAAATCTGTAGTGCCCGTAATCAGGCAACCTTCAAAATAGTTTCTGCCATCTTTAGCCGTATATAACGTATCCTGATTACCAAATATCGAACATTGGATCGCTCTAAACCGGTCAGACTCCACACAAAGGGCTACTGCTTGTCCAACCCTCCCTGCCGTATTTTCAATAGTCAGGTTTTGCAAGGTGCAGTCATTGCCTTGTACCAATACGGTATAAGAAGTGTAGGTGCTGTACTTCGGATTTCCGGTAAAATCTTTCCCTGGAAAGGCCTTGCCAGAATAATCATCACCAGTAATAATTGTCTTCTCACGATCTTCGCCTACCAGTGTGATGTTTTTTTTCCATGCCGGGATCACAAGTTTCTCATGATATACCCCAGCTTTAATCTGGATGCGCACATTTACCTGCGAGTGATCGCGTACAGCGTTAACAGCTTCCTGAATGGTTTTGAATGTTCCGCTGCCATCTTGTGCAACAACAATATTTGAGGGTGTTGTTGCCACCTGAGCACTTGCACCCAGGGCAAGTATCAGCAACATTAAACAGACTTTAATAGATTTTAGGTTCATATCCACAAGTTTAACCATCCATAATAGGCGCAATATAACTGCTATTACCGATGGGATTGTATTTGGTATAACAATCTTACAAACTTTGCGCTGGACTAAGTCCTCAACTCCCGGAATAATTTATGCAAACGTTTGCTAAAAATTTATCAAATTTTTACCAGTTAGATTTTCAGTGCTTAAATTCATTCGAACTAATATCAATTTTGTCGCGATACTTAGTATTGCGACAATTATTACCCTATTTTGTCGCGATACTAAGTATCGCGACAGTATTGCGACAAAATTATCGCGATATCCAAATTTAGACAGCCTTTGCTACCTGATACTTCACTTAGAACCTTACCGAAACTGAAGCCCTGATGCTGAAAGGTGTTCCTGGCGTAAAATGAATCTCTTCAACGCTAGCTGCCTCATTCTGCAGCCTGGATTCAGTAGCAAATTGCGTTTCATTCCATCTTGTGTTAAAGATGTTATCAGTAACTACACCAAAAGTAAATCTGCCTATGCTATAGTTCACATTGCCATCAGTAATAAAATACCCTTTAGCTACTATCGAATTGTCTTCATTTGCCGGGCGACTGGCTAAGTATCTTGAACGAATGCCTCCCGAAAAACGTCCAAGGTCTTTGATACTCAGTCCGCCGGTAAAAGTAAATTTAGGTGCCAATGGAATATAGTTTTCTCCTGAGGGATTATCCAAAGAACGTCCATGTGTATACGTTGCATCCCCGTTCAGGAATAACCAATTCGTCAATTGATAACGCAAGCCCAGGTCAACCCCCTTTCTCGCAGTTCTCCCACTAGGCTCTACAACCCCTTCATCACCAACATAGACAAATTCCTGCTGCAGATACAAATACCACAACGCCGCATTTACAATCAGTCGCTCTGCAGGCTTCCAGCTTGTACCCAAATCCGCACCATACGCTGCCGGCAATATTTTATAACCCTGCTGCGCAACTACAACTCGCGTATCATTGCTGTGGAAGCCTTTTCCTAATTTCAGGAAAAACTGAAGGTCTTTATTTTGATTGTATAAAAAATTTAACTTCGGACTCAGCGTTGCTTTGCCCTGCTTAGACACAGCAGCATTCGAAAGTAAATCTGCATACCGGAAGTTCAGGTAATCCACCCGTACTGCTGGATTGATCATCAGTTTGCCCATTTCATATTCGGCATTCAAATAGCCGTATCCATTGGTCTCGTTTATATTACCCAGCATCAAACGGTCAATTGTCGTTGTACGATTTGTAGTATGGGATAGTTCAATTCCATTAACATCATCATAGCGTAAGCCCACACCACCCTGTAAAGTTAAGTCGGCCTTACCAACGGTATACTTTTTATTCAAAACAGATTCAAAGCCTAAAATATTCCGATCTTCCTTTTGTTTAATCTGATCTCCGTTTACAGGGTCGTTTAAAAAGAATGTAAAGTTAGAATATAACTCAAAGCGATACCTGCTATAAAATGCAGACGTCTTAAGCCAGGTTGCGGCATTAAAGTATGTACTGTACTGCACATTGATATTGGTTCGACCAGTTTCACCACCTTCATTGCTATCAATAGCGCCAAATCGCGTTATCAAACCTTCGTCTACCGCGCGTTGCGGAATCTGTCCAGAGGCATTCCATTTACTGGAAAATGTAGATGCAGAAAACGACAGCTTATCTCCGTTAGCGAAATTAACCCCATACTTTCCAAATAGATTTAGTCGTTTAAAATTCTGTGGCGACTCAAAGTATCCGTCTGTCTTAATATAATCAGCAGCAAGATATGCAGCCTGCTTGGTTGTATTCACCAGATTAAATAGACCCAGCGCTTTATAAGTGTTAAACTTTCCGGCTTCCAGGGTGATGCTGCTGTTGTCTAACCTATCTTTTGTTTCAAAAGCTACGTAACCCGCTGTAGCCAGGTTTCCTTTATTCGCATGATAAGGACCTTTGTCAAAATCAATCTGACCAACGGTTTCAGGAATTAGAAAGTGTAAATCAGCGTAGCCCTGCCCGTGTGCGTGACTAACCATATTGACCGGCATTCCATCCACAGCGATATTGATATCTGTTCCATGATCTAAATCAAAACCTCTTAAAAAGAGTTGCTCGGCCTTGCCACCTCCGGCATGCTGACCAATAAATAATCCCGGCACCTTGCGCAGCAGTTCCTGAGATGAACTTACCGGACTGGTCTGCAGATCTACCGCAGCCACAGTTGATAGATGATTGATTCCTTCAGATACGATAACTTCGTTTAACTGGAAGGCAGATCCAGCTAATTTAACCACTACCCTTTCTTGTCTATATGATAATTTTACCGGTTTATAACCAACATGACTGATGCGGATAGAATCCCCGGGCTTGTTATTTTTCAAAACAAACATGCCTAGCTCATCCGTATGTGCATGACTGCCTGATCTCAGGTTAGACAAATAAACGCCAGAAACCGGAATAGAATCGCTATTAAGGACCACGCCCTTAAAATCTTGAGCGAGAGCAGATGATAAAGCTATAAAAAGAAAAAAAGACAGGTAAAGGTATTTCATGCGTTGAATTAAAATATCGAATCGACGCGAAAATAGTAAAAAACGGTTACCCCTAAAGGAGCAACCGCCATTATAAAACAACCTATTCTAACCACTTATTTTACCTGCACTACAAATATCTGCTAATCCTGATCAACAAAATTTAAAGAATCGACGAATAGCAGATTTGTAGCGACGAATACCTACTTGAAAATCTAGTCCTAATACAAAACTTTCCATTTAAATAAATAATGCAAAAAATCTGAAAGTATTGGCTTCAAAATAAATATCGAGTAAATTGCACCAGATCTATTACATCTACATGATAAGTCAGGCCAATCTCGCAAAAAAGGAATCCCTATTAAGAGAAATTGAACGTAGCCTCAATGAAGTCAAGCTGATTCGCCAAGGAAAAATCAGATCCCGCGCTATGTCTGATCTTTTAATTATTTCCAAATAATGTCAGAAAACTTTCAAGAAAAAGACGCCGGAGAGCAGTTCGAAAAAATCATAGATTGGAACAAAGTTAAAAAAGACTTCAAGAAAACGGTTTGCGTAATCATGGTTTGCATAGCATGCCTGGCTGGTTTTATCACTTACAACACTGTCCAAGAAAACAAACTTAAAAATGCGGTTACCGCAAATAACACCATTACTTCGCTTCAACAAAAGATTCAATCTGCTTATACAACTTTTCCTTATCGCTAGGTTGCATTGCAGTATCATTTAAAATCTTTCCGTTCTTGATGATCATGTACCTCGGAATAGAATAACTCTTCCCATCATAAAACCTATTAATGATATCTTTTTGGAGTGATGGGCTTACACGAATATGTTCACCGGTTAAGCCGTAAAACTTGATCATATTTTTCCACTGTTCATCAGCATCATCCCTATCCATTGAAATGTATAACATAGCTATGTTTTTCGACTTCAGGTACGACTTCAGTTCCTTACCAAATGCAAATTCCTCCTTACATGGCGCACACCATGTTGCCCATAAGTCAACATACACCGTCCTGTCTTTATAATTTTTTAACAGCGCATCAAAAGACGCATAAGCGTTCCTGTCCAGCACTTGCTCTTCAGCGTTCAATTCAGTTTTTGACCTGGCGTGAAAAGCGATCGATTCATTAATTAAGGGTGTTAAAAAAGTAGTGTACTTGCTATTCGGAAAACGCGTTGTAAAGCGATCATAAAGTTTCACCAGTTGCTGGTTATAGTCGCGCTCCATAGCCTCATTAAAAAGATAATGTGCCAGTAAATATTCTTGCGTTGATCCAGAAAAGCTGCGTTCAATTTCAGCATAATAAACCTCATGATTGTTCTCCTTAGTCACAGGGCTTTTCAGGCCTGCCTTTTCCTTTAAATACACAGCCTTGTACCAGGAAATATAATCCCGTACATAATCATAAAAATCAGAAGCTATAACAGCATTTGGATCGTCGAGCGGGAATAACTTAAATACCTCCGGCCAGGCTTTCTCATACTCAGGATCCATCGTCGCTTTATAGTCCCTATGGCCCTTCGGAAACGAGCCACGAGCATATTGAACAAAAACTGCAGCGCCATACACTGCTCCATAATAGTACCGAATCTCTGTGGAGGCGTACTTATAAAAAGCAGGTGTTATCTGTTTCAGCTTCAAGAGCGAATCCATCGGCGTCAGCTCCTTTTGCATGTCACGCAGTACAGCAGATTTAACCGCCCCAACAGCACTATCCTGTTTAAAGTAAGAATTAGCCTTATATTGGTAAAACGGATGATTTAACTTATTTAACAACAGATTTCCGGCAGCATTTTTACCGGTAAAAGAGACTACCTTTTGCTTAGCAGAATAATCAATCTTTACTTCAATACTTTCCCCTGGCTCCACAAATACATTTTCAAAACGCTTACCGCTAACCACAAACACATTGCTGGGTTTGCTGAGTGTATTTGCATATACGGCAGTACGGTTTTTGTCTAATGCCTTCGGCGATCCGTTCTTCCAAAAGAAATAATTGACATCACCTGTTGGAAAACTAACCATAACCGTGGAGTCAGGATTTCCGACTACAGTAACCTTGATCGTTTGTGCCTGCGTAGCGCAGAACGTAACCATCAGCAAAAAAAGGAACAAGTTCTTCATTATCGTTGATTTTAAGGGAGTTTAACACCTTTAAGGTATCAATATCTATCTACAAAATCAAACCAGTTTTAAAAATTCGCATGAGCTGGTTCATGTGTGAATCATTTCTGTTACCTGTTGCAAATTTCATTTGCTATGAATAACTTTCCTTACACACAAATAAAACCAAATAACATGAAAAAATTACTCACGCTAGCAGCGGGTACATTGCTATTTCTGAGCAGTTGTGCCACCCGGGTCAATTACATTGGCCGAACCTACAACCCAACAACAGATGTGGAACTGTTTTTTAACACGAATGATGTTCCTAAAAAATTCGAAGTAATCGGCAAGATTCAGGGAGAAAATTATGGTTTCAGAAACTTCGAAAGGCTTCAGACCAAGATCGTTGAGGAAGCTAAAAAACATGGCGCAGATGCGATCATCATTTCAGGAATGGGTGACCAATTTTTAGGTAGCGAAAAGAAAACTACTACAGAGACCAAAGGTACAACAACCACATCCACTACAACCCGTGCAGATGCAACGGTACCTACAATTACAGCCGACTTCATTAAATATAAATAAACCGAATTTTGGAGCAGTGTGAAACTACACACTGTTCCTTATCCACAAAGGAACATCAAGGTAAGACTAAAATAAAAAAGCCCCTTAGGGGCTTAAATGAGACTGATCAAAAGAAACTTCTACCTTCTAAGGGCTGACCAAATTTTCCTTCTATCTCCAATTCTGAAGTAAATATAAATAAAATATTTCTAAATACAAAAATACCTTACCATTTAATCAGTCAAAAACACCCATAGCTACCAAATTTCGACCGTCAAATTTTTTCAGCGTTGATGAAACTCCATGAGTTTCCAACACATACTGACCAACACTAATTTTAAAATCATCTTTTTGCATGGCCGTAATAATCGTAACTTGGTATTTGTTGCTTTCCAAATGATGAAACTCAGTAACAATGTTCAATACGCCTGTTTCCCCAGCTTCTTGAAGAACAGTCCTAATAGCCCTAACCGATCTTTCAAAATTAACGAATGAAAAATTCTTTACCTTAAAGGAATAATAAATAAGATGCTGTATTGATCTCAACACCAAACTTTTAACATTTTCGACCTCTATACCCGCTCTTTTTCCATACTGGTCACCCAGTTGGACTCGATTATAGTAATGTTGATCGCACCAGATTTCCAAATCAATACGCTCTATACTATTTAAGATTTTTCTCGCTCTATTGGAACTCTTATTTTGAACATATTCAAGTTTATCAATAACTATCTCGCCAATTAGCTTATTTGTTATTCGTGGTCTACTTCCCATAGTATAGTACTAAACCCCCAATAACGTAAATAGAGAATAAATAGAAAAATAAACTTCTTTAGACAGGATCCTGCGTCACAAAATCTCCCCCTGTCAACAACAAAGCAAACAAAACACTTCCGATCCCAAATACAGCAAACACCATAAACAGTGTATTACCGGTACGGTCTTCAAATCGTCTATAAACCGGTCTCAGCACCATGTAATCTTCAGGAACGCGGTTCACCTTGTAACCAATCGCATGCTTATACGACTTCTCGTCGTAACTCTGCGGATAATTCTCAAAGTGATCAGGACGTTCATACTTGAACTCTGCTGCCTGTTGCTCACCATAACTATTGAGCTCACGAAATCGTAATTCTTTTTCCTGTTCCGGAATATTATAATCAAACCGTTGCGCAAAATCCAGTCCCAGCCAATATTTGGGTGCCTTAAAGTAATTAAACTGCGTAGTATCCCCCATCATGGGTGTCACTACATAAGCAGCATAATTAAGTTTTTTATTCGTCTCCCCTTGCCTGCGTTTTTCCCCTTTCTTATAACTGGAGCTATAAGATACATCAATATAGGTACCGGTGCCCCCTAAGGCTAATTGATACTGCTTAATCCTATAAAATCGCACACGGGGATACCTGGCTATATCTTCCACACGATTTACTTCCTGCAGCTTCGCGAAATACGAACTCATAAAATTCTGCGAAAAAACAATCATCAGCAGCGTAGTAAAAAAAGCAAAGCCTAACACCGCATGGCGGGCGCGAGGCTTGTCATATACTATCTTCTTCGTACGACTCCGCAATAAAATCAAGATTCCCGGCAACGGCATCAATACCGCAAACAACAGCTCCCATACTTTATCACTATACACAAAAACTTTAAAATGTATCGCAAACACCCAACGCAACAGCATTAACAACAAGACTGTTCCCCAGCACACATACACAAACATCGGCCCGGTGTGTTTTATTTTCGCCCAGTACGCACTCATGACTTTAACAATTCTTTGCTATAAAACTCACCTTCGGTAAGCTGAATGGCAAGCAATATAGTCCCAATACCAAAAGCACCAAACACCCATAACAGCAAATTGCCCGTACGCTCATCATAAGTTTCATAAACCGGACTTAGCACTACCGCATCTTCGGGAATAGTATAGAATTTATCACTCACTGATTTTAGATATAAAAATTGATGATCGCCGGCATTGAGATTCTCGAAATGATCTGGCTTTTGATATGCCGATGCGCGCGCCTGCGTTAAAAGGTACTGTACAAAATGAGTATAATACTCCTTTTTATGAGCTTCAGACACCGTATTGCTATAACGCTGATTGATGTGGAAGCCATACCAGTACTTAGCTGGTTTCTGCAAATCAACAATCGATGTGTCGTTCAACATCGGGAATACCGCATACCCATCAAAATTCAACCGCATACGTCCCCTACCACTTGTAGACACCCTTACAAAACGTCCCATCCATCGCTGCGGCAGGGCATAGTGACCAATCTTATAATATTTTACCAGGGGATGTCGATCTATCTCATTCACAGTCTTCACTTGACGGAGTTCTCCAAAATAGGCTGTAGTAAACATTTGAGAAATAACAAGCATCGCTACAATAACTATATAACTTATCATGGGCAACCCACGTTTATACTTCTTGTTCCGATAAACAATTGCCTTTGTTTTGATTGGCAGTACTAACAAAACCCCAGGTACAGGTACCAAGAAAGGCATCCAGATTTCCCAGAATGTATCGCTAAAATCAAATACCTTAAAATGTATGGCAAACACCCACCTCAACATCACCAACATTAAGGTCGTTCCCCAGCACACATACACAAACGTGGGCCATATATGCTTTACCTTAACTAAATAATTACTCATTTATTGAAATCTCCCTATTCCTCGTCTTCATTCGGCCTCAAAAAAATCGCATAGTAGATCACATAAAACCAACCGAATAAACCAGCAAGAGCAGAAACTAAAATAGAACCTGTTCTACCCCAGCAAATTGAAACAGCAAGCGCTGCGCCAATTACTACAAAAAGATTGGTAGAGTTCTCGGCCACATTGTTTTGCACATCTGCAAAACAAGCATGTCCAACCAATAGGAAGGAGAGCATTAAAAGTATTTTTTTCATATCATATTAAACCACGATATCAAGAGCGATTACATCGTAAATCTAATATTTTTTTTCGCTTAAACAACAAAACTATTCCAAACGCGAAAGCTGATAGTTACGAACCAATTTTCCGGCCTCAGATATCACCAATGCCCCATGCACATAATCGGCGTCGTCATCTTTACGGTACTCAATGGCAAAGCCCTGCTTACATTTACTCGCCGAACTCAGCGTATAATTATCCGGGGGTAGCGCCCACTCCAACTTTCCGGTTTGCACATTAATGCTTTGTACGATGATAGGCGAATTCGTGGCAGCAGTACTGGTTACCACAATCAGCAAATGACTCCCATCCTGATGTAGGATCTGAGGATTGAAATATTTCCTTCCCGGTGTCAGGTTCCGTCGCTGTGTTGATCTTGTTTTAGCTACATAACTGTTTTCAATCAACTGACTTTCCTTTCCCTCGTCAAAGTAATCACCCAAATAACCAAAGGTGAAGTCGTGCCGGTCAAACGTACTTTTCCAATATTTATCGGCCTCCGTAGCATCAGCGATCAATTTTCCCGTTTGCGGAAAATAGTTGTAGTTCTTGCCGTCATTGGTCATTATGTTGATCATCGGCTTCGTATAATCAAACTCTATCCGCGCTACGCCCGAGCCGAGCTCAGGAAAGTCTGCAAACATGCTTTTTGTCACATTAATCAGCTCATTAGTCTTGGTGTCTATCTTAAATAGCCTGTCGCTACAACCAACGGCCAAAATCAGATCTGGCGCAAAAGTCCGGAAGCTCAAGGAACAATTGTCTTTCCCCTGATTGCCACTTTTGATGATGTGGTCTGACAGCAGTTTACCATCCAGCACATTATTAAACTGCGCATGCACCTCCAACTCCGATTTATCGTTCCCCTTGTCAATATAATCAGTGCCCATTCTCAAATACACCGGATCGCCGGTTGCGGTATTTGTATAGACAAAGCTGTTGTAATAAGACCGCGGCATTTGATAAGGTGCAGGATCAGTATAGGAACTTATTTTTTGCGTCCTCAACACCATTCCCCCGAAATAAACGACCACGATCAATAACACCATGCCCAACAGAATATAAATGGGCGTTTTTGATTTGGTGGGCGCAAAAGAGTGTGTCGCAGGTGCTATCCTTTCATGGTGGTGATAAATATGCTTGTCATCATTATCCAGGAAATATTCAGTACCGCAATTCTGACATCTGTAGAATTCAGGCTTAATTTCTTGTTTGTTAACACTACCACATTTAGGGCACTGTATTGCTTTGATATCTTTGGCCATTTTTTAATTAGATGCTAACTTTATTTCCACCACTGGCGCCTCTCCTCGGCAATAGCAGCTTTAGACGCCGGCCTGTTATCATCGGATATCGCATTCACATAGTTTTGCCAGCCATATTTTTCATATTCCGGCGGAACAGTGATACCATCTACGTCACTAAAGGGCGAATCCGTGATCGTAATATCGCCAAACTGAAGTTGCTGCACAACATTATTGCCATAAGCAGTCCTATTCCCGGTAAATTGATTATTCCCATAACCGTCTATACCAAAATCCAGGGTGTCATAAAGTAGTTGATTCCGGCTATCAATGCAAAAATCGGTGGTCAGCTCGCCGCGAATCACACCGGCTCCAGGTGCCTTTTTATCTTCATCAATTGCCAGCGCGCAAATCATTTTCCCACGCTTATAGCCTTTATAGGTGTCGGGCGCATACGCGCTGCCCGCCTTAAATATCCCGGCTTGTTTCACGGTTAAAGTTCCCGTAAAAGTACGCACCTGATTGCCCACCCGCGTTTTCCCCTGCACATGGTATACATAAGGGTTGCTTTGGTCTTTGGTAACAGTAGTATAATGAATGTAAAACCGCTGATGGTTCTTGCCGAGTATCCCCAAAGGCTCAGGGAACGCTTCATACTTCTTTAAACTCAGCAACAATAACTGATCCGCCCGCCATAAGCCCGATAAATTATAAGCTTTAATACCCGTATAAAAGTTAGTCGTGCCCGCAGGCTGCGCTACACTTTTTATACTCAGCAAAAGCAGCAACAGGGATAATTGGTAGAGACGTTTCATAGCGATAGTTTGTACCTGTTAAACAACCACTACAACAAAACGTTTGCGCCAACATTAAATCCTAAATACTTATTATTGTGACGCGATGAGAATACCCTGGTTCCTTTGTCTGTTTTTGTTATGTATTTCCTGTACGCATAAGGAAGCTCCAACAGCAGCTTTTTATTATTGGAAAACGGTATATCAGCCAGATCGCACACAGAAAGAGCTGTTAGCCAAAGCTGGCGACAATAACCTCTACCTCCGGTTTTTCGATGTTACCTGGGACGAGCAGTTACATCACGCCCAGCCAAATGCAGTTACCCGCATATCCGCCAACTTAAAAACCGTAAACCTGACTCCGGTAATCTTTATAACCAACCGTGTTTTTGAGCGCTTACAAACATCAGAAACAGACAGTCTGGCAAAAAAATGCAGCACCCTGATATCCCAGATGGTTTCCAAGGCAAATTGCACCTATCGGGCAGTTCAGGTAGATTGCGACTGGACGGATACCACCAAAGACAAATACTTTGCTTTTTTAAAGGCTTTTCAACTGTATAATAAACATAGTCTGCAAGCTACCATCCGCCTCCATCAGGTTAAATACCGCGAACGTACCGGCGTCCCACCAGTAAACAAAGGCGTGCTGATGTATTACAACATGGGCAAAATCAGTTCAGGCCAATCCAGAAGCTCCATTTTTAATGAGCAGGATGCAGCCAAATATCTGGGCAGGTTAAGCACCTACCCCTTACCCCTGGATGTGGCCCTACCCCTGTTTTCCTGGGTCATCCACAGTCGCAATGGAAAAGTAATCCAGGTATACACCCAGATCAGCAGGAATGAATTAACAGATTCCAATTTGTTTGAGCACATCACCTCCGGTTACCGTGCGCGTACTAATTTTTTCATGAAAGGTGTTTACATCAAAAAAAACGATATTTTTAAGCCAGAAGAAACGAATATGGAGGTACTGCAAAAAGCAGCCGGTCAACTGGCAGATCAGCTACCTCCACTCCATAAAAGAACAATCATCTACTATGAATTGGCTACTATCAGCTTGCCGGAATTTACGCCCCAGGCGATCCATACAATCACTCATCGGTTTTAGTGTATTACTTTCTACCTGTGCCGGCGTGGTTTGGGCCTGCTCTGATTATGGTTACGATGATCCTTCGTCTTTTGCTCCGGAGTTTTTTGTCGACCAAAAATACAGCCCCTTTTTCTACGATAGTTACAACAGCTATTACCTCAATGCAGACACTGCCATAGTTGTTGACAATATCGACCGCTTTGCCGGGCCTATGGAAAAGGAATGGTCTGCTTACCTCGGCGGCCAGCTTAGCGCACAGCAATTACAATTCCTGCTCTTTAAAGCCAGCAAGACACAAATTGACTCTGTAAAAACAGAAGTCGTTGCCAACCTCAATGCGCAGGGCAAAATGTTCTTCAACTATCTGCCCCTTGCCAAAGATTGCGAGGTTTATAGTCTCAGCAAACCCGACTGGTATGATACTGACCATCAATCGCCTAAACCGGAACCCATAAACCTCGAAGACCGGCTCAACAATGCGCTTGCTGCCACCAAAGATCCCTTTATCCGGCAGCGACTATGGTTCCAACTCGTGCGGTATCAGTTCTTCTGGGATAAAACAGGAAAAAAGACGGCACAGGCATTTGACACCTATCAACAGGAATTTCCCCGTAACCTGATGTATTACCGCAGCCTCGGCTACCTGGCCGGCGCCGAATATGCACAGAAACGGTACGCGCAGGCCAACTATCATTATAGCCTCTGCTACAATTATACCTGGCAGATGTATCTGCCAAGTCAATGGAGCTTCCACCCGCAGGAAGAGGCCGACTGGAATGAGACTTTAAAGCTGGCTAAGAACCCAGAAGAAAAGATTACCTTATGGCATCTCCTGGGCATTCAATATGATGCACCACGCGCCTTGCAGGAGATCGTTAAACTTAATCCACGCTCTGATAAATTGGATCTGCTGCTCAGCAGAATGATTAACATCCATGAACTCGAGAGCGCTGCAAGAAGTAACGATGTCATAGACACCAGTCTGACTGAAGATATTCGCCTCGTCGATCGGATCGCCACCCGTACCGATCTGGCCAAACCATTGTACTGGCACCTTGCTGCAGGTTATCTGCATTACCTCAATAAAGAGTATCGCGCTGCCGCAACCTGGTACGCCAAAGCAAAGGCAGAACTACCCGCAGCAGATATTGACCTGCAGGCACAGTACAAACTGTTAAAGACCCTGCTCGATGTCCGCGAGCTCAAGAAACTGGATTATGCTGCCGAACAAAAACTAGTGGAACCACTGAACTGGCTGGCCGACCTCCGCGACAATAAAAAGTCTGTGCCTAATCTTAGGTTTAGCAACGCCCTGTCGGCAGTTACCCAAACCATCGGTACCTTATATCTAAAACAAAACAACAAACTAAAAGCGAATTGCTTTACCGAGGTCGATCGCTATTACGTAGATAGTATCCGGGTAGACTCCACAGAAAAACTCTTAATAAAAAGGGTAAAAACTCCGTTTGAGAAAGTCATGGTGCGCTATTATCCGCTAACTGCGCCGGATCTGTTTTACCACCAGGCACTACTGGCCATCTATAAAGAAAATATACCTTCGGCCATGCGCTTTATGGCGAAAGCACCCGGCCTCAAAGATCAGGTTTTGCTGGCTGATCCTTTTTACAGTCGACTGAGCGATTGCCACGATTGTGAGTTTGAAACACCAGTTAATAAATATACTGCAAGCACCTTCTTACAGAAAATCAGTGTACTCAAAGCCAATTTAAGAAGTGGCAAAAATCAATACCAAAATGCGTTGATGCTGGGCGGTGCCTATTATAACCTCAGTCATTACGGCACGGCACGCCAGTTTTTTCAAACCAAGATTACCGGAACCTATAGCTACGTTCCTGATGATTATCCCAAAGAATACAAGGGACTATTTATCAGACAGCGCCTTGCCATTAAATATTATCGCATAGCTCTAAATAACGCCAAAACCGCAGAACAAAAAGCCCGTGCTGTTTTTCTGTTGAGTAAATGCGAGCGCAATACCTACTACAACAGCTTTATTGGAAAGGAAGGATCGCCTGATGAAGTTCCTCCTGCCGGCCAGTGGTTTCAACTGTTAAAAAACAAGTTTAAGCATACCGCATACTACAAAGAAGTATTAGCAGAGTGTGGGTATTTCCGCAGTTATATAAATGCCCAGATCAGGTAGCGGCTATTAAAAATCGCGGTATAAGTTCCTGAAAGAACTGCGCAAACCGATAGTAATCAAATTTGTCTGTAAGTTAGTTACCGCACTCTTTTCGTTCCGGTAAATCCCGCTCAGCTCCACACGCAGGTTATATTTTGGATTGATCACGTAGGCGGCACGGACTTCGCCGAAGTATAGCTTGGTGGCTATCCCCTGACCAACAAAGTTCCCATACTTGTTTACATGGGTATTGTAATCCTTAAAAATATCGCCACCATAATTAAAACCTTCAGGATCGGTACCATAAAACGCATATAACGCCTGGGCCTGGAAATCAAACCTGCCGAAACTATAGTTCAGTAAACTTACAAACTCCCTGAAGTTAGCGCCTAAAGGATGTGCCAACGACTGGTTCATTTGTGCGTAGTTGGATACCCTGTTATAATGCGCATAGGTATACGGCCGGGCAGTATTAAACTCCAACAGGTAGTTCAGTTTATCAATATGCAAGAGGTTTGATCCACGGACACCCAGCTGTATGGCCGACTTGTTTGCCCAATAGCCACTTCCAGAAAAGAACTCTTTTGCCGTAAACTCATCAAACATAAACTGCCCGTAAACAGCTGTGTTTTCCGCCACCTCATACTTCGCATTAAAACCTATCCGCATTTTATCCGGAGAGGTGGTGTTTGCCCCTTCCAGGGGACGTAAAAAGATAAGCGGATGGATGTAATTGAAATCGAAGCCGCGCTTCCCCTCAGGATAAGCATCGGCCCAGGTTACCGCCTGGAAAAAGCCAAAAGAAAACCGCTCCGTTGCATTCCAATCCAGATAATGTATAGCTGCCCATTTAGCACGATCGCCCAGGCTCCTCACCTCCGTCAGCTTCTCCGCACCGGGATCCAGCATATACGCAAAGATCGTTTGATAGGTTACGTTGCCCAGATTGGCCCGCAAACGCAAAAACGTATAGTTGGCAGCATTGTCAGAAAGCAACATCGAGCGATAGCCATCTCCAATAAAGTTCTTGTCGTAGCCCAGCGCGATATTGAGGTGTTCAATAGGCGTATAAGAAAGCAATGCCGTTACATAAGTCCAGTCTTTGATCCGTTTATCAGGTTCCAGCCTGCCGCGAAGCTCACTCGGCACCACCTGATTTTTATCGATAAATCTGGTCATGTAATTACTGAATACACTCTGGTTCTCAAAAAAGTTCATGTAAAAAGAGAACTGGTCGCCAACGCTTCCTCCAGCCTGTGCACCCCTGCTATTCAACCAGGTTTGCGTACCATCTTTAAACTCCTTGCCTATCTGCCCATCGGGCAACAGATCCGCATAAAAATCATAGTCGTCGCCATGTGCGTTTAGCAGATGTTCGTCAGTCAGCTTCCTGCGCAACCACGACCTGCGTACCCGCAGATCGACATTCTCATTCATCAAGTTATAATACTTTTCCTGCAGCAGTGGGTCATCACTAAAATAGCCCCTGATGGAGCTATGAAACCTTGTTTCCGGACTGTACACTTCCGGATTCAGCTTTTGATAAAACTGATAGGAATAAGGCATAATCTGGTTTGGCGTCTCTTGTGCGTTCACACTAATTGTAAGCCCAAGTACCAGCAATAGCAAAAAAATACATGTCACGCTCTCAACGCTCTTAACGCTCTCGGCGTTCTCAACACGCTCCCGGCGTAATCTCATATGGTATTATTTTCGTAATGCCGCAGCGATAGCCTGCTGGGCAAGAGGCTCCATGACGCTGTATCCAGCCTTGGTGGGATGAATCCCATCGGCGGCATACTCTGGCTTCATGCCTTTCTTATCATCAACTAATGCGTCGTAATAATTCAGGTAAATATGTTTGTTTTGAGCAGCGTAAGCTTTAATCCAAACATTCAGTGCGATTACTGAATCTGCAGGCATCACGTTCTTGTTCCAAGGGAAAGCGTTTGCTGGCAAAACAGAACTGAGTACCACTTTAATCTTATTAGCTACGGCGATTTCGCACATCGAGGCAATGTTATCCTGAATCATCTCCAGAGATGAAGGACCCGTATTGCCAGCAATATCATTGATGCCGCACAAAAATACAACGACCTTAGGTTTAAGCGCTACAACATCAGCCCTAAAACGCACCAACATTTGCGGCGTAGTTTGTCCGCTTATCCCGCGGTCGATATATGTATTAGTACTAAAAAAGTCAGGTGAACTCCTGATCCAGCCATCAGTAATCGAGTCGCCCATAAAAAGCACTCTTTTTTCTGAGGACGTTGGAGCAGGTAAGGCCGCATTTGCTGCGCGATAGCGTCCAAAGTTAGGCCAATCTGCTTTATCTTGGCCAAAGCCAGAAAAACCAGTTAATAACAGAGCTACTACAGAAAGAATATTTCTTTTTTTCATAACGAGGCGTTAGACCTGATTCAAATATAATAGAATATTTGAAAAAAGCGAATGTAGATTTGAAATTTATAGCCTGTGTAAATACGGAAGTAACACACAGAACACCGTACCTCCTCCCGGAGCAGCATCTACACTGATCTTGCCCTGCATCTTCTGCATCATCTCCCAGCTCACACTCAAGGCCAGTCCGGCGCCCTTCTTATCCGATGCAGCATCCTGATCGGCCATTGCCCTAAATAAGCCCGCACGCTGCTCGGCCGTCATCCCCGGTCCGTGATCGGCAAAGGTGATACAAACATGCCCATCCGTAAATGCAATTGCTACTTCAATAGCCGAGTGCTCCGGTGCATACTTGGTCGCATTGTTCAGGATGTTCCTAAACACAAACAACAACATATTGCGGTGTGCCAATACCACCAAATCCAGGGGAACTTCTGTAACGAGCTTCAACGACTTACGGCATTGTTCCAATTCAAAAAAAGCATTGGCTTCCACTAGCATCTCAGCCACGTGGAGTTCCTCGGGTTGGTATTCAAAACCACTGTTCTTAGATTTGATCCAGGTGAGCAGGCCATCCATAAACATCATGCTTTTCTGTGCCGTCTCTTTCAGTTGCCCCATGATGTTTACTTTCTCTGCATCCGTAAGCACGTCAATAGATTCATTAAACACTTCAGCAGTCATGAGCACCGTACTAAAAGGCTGCCTGATGTCGTGCGCAATTACTGAGATTAGCATGGTATTAAAACGATCCACTTCTTCCAGTTCCTGCGTACGCGCTAAGGAGGCTTTATGTAGTTTAGCCTGAATCCGCATGTTTCTTCTTTTAATCTGGAAAGTACGATACGCAAAAAACACGACAACCATAACTACTACAAAAAGGATCAGCAGTAAGATCATGACGGTATTCCAGAATCGGTCTTTCGATTCCAGGTCGGCCACCTGTTTTTCGCGAAGCGCATAGGTTAAAAAATTGTAGCCTGCCTTACTTGCAGCGTCATTAATTTCGGCACGTTTAGCAAGTAATAAATTCGCATATTCGTAGGCCATGGCAGGCATGTGTTTAGCGCGATAGTAGCTATACAGTCGTTCGGCCAGTTGCAGGTAACGCTCCGGGTAACCATAGTCGGTAGATATCTTTAAGGCACGCTCATAATAAGAAATGCCATCAACATCGCGTCCCATGTCGAACATGATTTCTCCCAGAGTCATGAAAGCGGCAACTTTCATATATTCAGATCCCGTTTGGTCTGCATCCTTTACTGAAGCGAGCAAAAGCTCCAGTCCTTCTTTCTTTTTACCAGCATTGTAAAGCTGCGTTCCTTCATTATTGGCGAAAGAAATCAGCAGGGCAGTATCTCTGTATTTCGTGGCTATCGCTTTACCTTTTGCAAATAAAGCATCCCGGTCAGAAGCATCCATTTTCTGATCTATGGCTAACATATCCGTTATTACAATACTTTGGATAGAATCATGTTGCAAGTCTTTGCCGAGGTTATAAGCCTGGCGAATATATTTTAGGGCTTCATTCTGATTTTTATTGGTAAACAAGAGCACACTGAGGTTCATCAGCAACTGGGTCTCATTCTCCTTATCGCCAAGCTCCTGGTATATGGAAAGCGCTTCGTTAAAGTAACGTGCAGAGAGGTAGTTGTTGGAGGAAAGATAATAGATGCCTTCGTTATTCCTGGCGTCAGCTATCCCTTTCTCGTAGTTGTGCCTTTCGGCGATCGCTTTTGCTTTTAATGCATAAAAAAGGGTTGTATCCCGGTAGCGGTAATGCGCAAGCATTGCCATCCGGTTTAGGGCGTCTACATACCTGTTGCTATCTGTAATCGCTTGGAGCGACCGCTGCAGGTTTCTAAATTCGTGCAGCTGCGCCGAGGCTTGCAGACAACACACAAGAAGGACCATGCTGGTTAGGCACAATCTGTAGAACGTTTTGATCATGAGGTTAATAAAGTCGTACTAAGATAACATTTCTATTACAAGGGACTATGCATCAAAAAAATATTTTAACAACTATTAACAACTAAAAGTTGTAAAATGAATAGATGGGAATATTATGCACAAAAAAAGCCCTGGCTGAATGGCCAGGGCTTATATAAAATTCTAGCTTGTTTTAGTTTTTACAAGCTTCGATTAGTAACGCTTTGTTTGCAGTTGGTTTTTTATCACCTAAATACACACCGTCACCAACAGTAGTCGATAAATCGGCAGATGTGATAGTTTTGTTAAGAACTGTTTTAGTTTGAGTACCCCAGTTTGCTCTGAAATCATAAGCAGATCCAACTTGTAATAAGATCGATCTCAATTGACCATTTTTAACCGTTCCTAGCAAAGTATAAGCTGCAGTAGAACCAGCTGGCTTGTAAAACAAGTCAAAGTCAGGAACTGAAATGATTCCTTTTCCTGGGCAAATTACACCCAACATTAAACTCACACTTACAACAGGAGCTGTACCTGGAGCAGCAACAGTAATCGTATAAGCAGTACCGTCGCAGCCATTGGTCACAGAACCTTCTGATAAAGTCGCACCAGTTGCTGGCCAGATTATCCTGTATTTATAAGCAGTTGGAGGTAAACCCGACCAGATATCAACACCACCATCTTTAACCAACACAGTACGCTCATCTAAGATACTGTTATCTCTTGGATCCAAAATTTGAACTGTTAATGGCGTAGTAGCAGTTTGCATCCATGCAGCACTAAAAGTAACTGACGTAGGTTTACAGTTTGCAGTTTTAACCACATCACCAGCAATAAATACTGTTAAGTGGTTTGTTTGGAAACTAACAGCCAATTTACCAGCAGCATCTCTAATTACAGTAGCATTAGTTTCGAATTGGAAAGCATTATCTCTGTAAGAGTAGATACCAATCTGGTTTCCAACAGCTAACGGCTGACCAGTAGCTTGTGGTCTGAAAGTTTCGTCCAATTGCATTCCGATTGTAATAGGCGTAGTGAAGTTTCTCACAGCTACACCACCAACATACATATTGATATCAGTAAAACCAGCAGGATAGAAGAATGCTGATCCTGTGGTACCATCAGCCAATTTAACATTTGGGGCACTTAAATCTCCACCAGGGAATAAAGCAAGAGCAACAGGATCTGAAGCATCAAAGTTAACTGCTTGAGCAGTAACTGTACCAATCAATGTTGTACCAGCAGCATCTTTGAAAGATACACCTGCAGGAACAGTAATTGCCGTTTGTTGTGGTACGTTACCAGTTGAAGGTGTAGCGAAAGTTACGGGAGCAGTTGTTGCACCAGCAGCATTAACTGGGATAGTAGTAGACACAACTGAAGAAGCAGGTGTAGGAACTACCGTTTTCAACAACGGAATGTCGATGATCTGACCAAATTGATTTAAAGCGATTGAAACTGGAATAGTCCTGGTGTCATAACCTGGAGCAGCAATCACAACGTTAAAACTTAACGTTTTAGCTGATGTAGGGATATCTTTAGGAGTTACACCTAAAGTAATTATACCATTCGTTACTGGAACAGCTTTAGTACCTGAAAAATCATAGATACTCGCAGCATCAGCTCCAGTGATGGTAGCGGTAATACCCGTAGTTGGTAAAGTACCACCGGCAGCATCTGATAAAATCAAGGTAGCTTTGTACTGAATTACAGCAGCATCAAAAAGGACATTAATGTCGTAAGCAGGGTTCCTGCAGCCACTAAACACAAATCCAATGAGGACTGTCAGGGCGGTTAATTTGTAGATTAATTTTTTCATATGAAGGGTTGTTTTTTAAGGACGCGGAGCGGATTATAATTGGAAATTTAAGTTAATTTGAACAACCGGTAAGAAGCGGTAGTAAGACATGTTTTCTTGAAACTGCGCTGAGTTGCTTGTATTAGCAGCAAGGAATTTTGTTCCCGTTAAAGTTGCTTCTGGTTTACCCATATAGTAAGTACCTACAGCAAAACCAATGTTGAATTTGTGTTTAGGGAAGGGTTGCTCAAAACCGAAACCAAGGTAAGGAGCCACTTTGTTCCATCTAACATCACCGATCAATACACCAAGGTCAGAACTAGGGATCAGGATATCGCCATATTTATAAGTTCCACGGTAGCTCACAGTAGCTGTACCACCATTTTCCCAGAAGTAACCAGCACCAGCAGTAACAACTACTTTTTTAGACCACTCATAACCGTTGATCCATGGATGCCAATCCAACATAATATGCGCATTGTTTAATTTACCATCTAAGGCAACATCTGTAGGTTCAGAACGGACACTGTAAACATGCGTTCCACCTATAGGCAGAATACTTGCTCCACCACGAATGGCAAAGTCAGCTCTTGGCGCAACTTTAATATCTAAACCGAATCCTTGTGTAGCTGCCGTTGCAGACAAATAAATCTTAGTTCCAGTTTGTGTTTTTACGGAGTCTGATTTCACTTGAGCATTAACCTGCGCACAGATTAGGATTAGGAAACTCAAGGCTAAAAATTTGTAGCTTTTTTTCATGTTCGAAGGGTTGAATGTAATAATAGAGTGTTTATTTTTTTATAAATACAGCAATCGCTGCTATTCGCATTAATATCCCGGGGCTAAGTTAATCATTTTCTGTCTTTTACCCATTTTTTATTGATTTTTTTTTAATATGCGTTCTCATGTCCCGCAATTACCTGCCAGACGGTCAGAAAAGCAATCTTTAAATCCAAGAAAAGTGACCAATTTTCCAGGTACCAAATATCAGCTTTTACTCTAGCCTCCATGCTTCCTTCAGCATTGGTTTCTCCACGATGACCACTTACTTGCGCCCAACCGGTAATACCGGGCAAAACTAAGTGCCGCACCATAAACTGATCTATAATTGCCGAATACTGAGAAGTATGCTGTAACATGTGAGGCCTTGGGCCCACCACGGACATTTCTCCCCGTAATACATTAAAAAACTGTGGCAGCTCATCTATGCTTGTCTTCCGCATAAATGCACCTAATTTGGTAATCCTGCTATCGTTTTTGGTTGCCTGTAATTTGTCAGAATCACTATTAGTTCGCATGCTTCTGAACTTAAAACAATAAAAAGGCTTATTATCCTTTCCAGAACGTATTTGCATAAAAAACACAGGACCTTTGCTTTCTAATTTGATTAATATTGCAATGATGGGTAACAACCAACTCATCACACAGATAATAACGAATAAGGAGAACACCACATCAAAAGCACGTTTTAACAACTGATTACCAGGAATTTCCAATGGCTCAGTCCTGGAACTGATTACAGGCAGATGTCCCATCATCTGTACATTTACGTTCTTTTTAAAATAATCTTTAACATCAGGCACTAACTTAAACCGAATGAGTGCCTGATCAGCTTCACGCATTAACTTATTAATTTTATCAATCGCCCGATCTGGCAGGGCGCAATAAATGTCTTTAATTTTATAACGCTTAACAAAGGCCATAACTTCATCTACACGCCCTAGAATTGACGCATCGCCAATTTCTCCTGAAGCTTTATCATCAAAAAATCCAACCACACGATATCCAGAGTGTAATTTACTATGCATTAAGGTGTAAAGCTCTTTGCCAACTGGACCCGCTCCAACAATTACTACCCGAGTGTAGTTAACCATTTTTGCCCTGTGGGATCTTCTCAATAATAAAAATCCAATTTTGAATGCAAAGAAAATAGGCGTAAAAATCGCCATGGTTAAGTATATCAATTTATGCGATAAATTTAACTCATCAAGCACTAACAGTAAAAAAACAATAAAGCCAGCAAAAAGTAATAACGATCCGAGTGCTTCTTTTACAGTAGGAATTGCATCCTTGATAAACATGTTTTGATACAAACGTGTTAATTGAGTAACGTTGAACCAGACAAAATTGATTACCAGAATATGCAACATATTTAAATGTGCAGAGCCAACATAATGTATTGAGTGGTAAATGTATATATAAGCAATAAAACCGGAAAGGTTCAGCAGAAATAAATCCAATAAAATACCTGATATTCTATACCAGGCAGCGTATTTCTGAGTCATTGTTATTTATTTGCGATCCCTCTGTCGTCTTTACTTCTATTAAGTATTGATAACAAGGCGACAAAGTTCTGCTAATATAGCCACAAGTAACGAAATATTTACTCCAGTATTATAATATTGGATTAAAAGGCATTATCCTCACCTCTTAATGCATTTATTACTGTCAAAAATATAATTTTTACGTCCAGCATAGAACTCCAATTTTCCATATACCAAATGTCATGCTCAACTCTATTTTCCATTGCAGCGGTACGTTTTGTCTCACCTCTAAAACCATTTACCTGTGCCCAACCAGTAATACCGGGTTTTACAAAATGTCTAACCATAAACTTATTTACTATTGCTTTGTACTCCTCTGTATGGCTTAACATATGGGGTCTGGGCCCTACCACACTCATGCTACCATAAAATACATTAAAAAATTGTGGCATTTCGTCTAAACTGGTTTTTCGTAAGAAACGACCTATTTTAGTTATCCGATCATCGTCCTTGGTTGCTTGTTTCTTATCACTGTCGGCGTTCACTTTCATACTTCTAAATTTGAGGCACCAAAACGGCTCATCATTTCTACCGCTACGTAATTGCCTAAACAACACTGGTCCTTTATTCTCTAGTTTAATTAGCAATGCAATTAATGGATAAAGCCAACTTAAAATAAACACGATTACAAACCCGCTAAATAGAAAATCGAAAGCCCTTTTCTTAAACCGATTCCCCATATTCTCCAGAGGCTCATGACGAAGCGTAATTATTGGGAATTCACCTCCCATATAACTAATGGTGTATGGTGCGGCAAGTTTAGCCTCTAAATCGGGGATAAACTTGAGTCGGATTAATTTCGCATCAGCCACCTGTAAAAGCGACTTCACCTCAGGCATTCGTTCAGGAGCGACTGAAACATATAGGTCCTTTACACCATTCTGAGCCGCAAGGTCTAATTGAGCTATAGTAATGTCTGACAAATTACCTGACTCAGTATCATAAATACTGGCTTGCTCATCTAAATACCCATAAAAGTCAATATTCCGCTGTTTAGTAAGATAAAGTGCCAGTCTGCTGCCCATCGCGCTATTACCGATTAAGGCAACCTTCTTCGTTACATGAAATTTATTGACTAAGATAAATTGAAATGCCGTGCCAACGAAACGATTTATAAGAAAACCAATAACTAGTAGCCCGTAAAACACCAGAAGAAATGTCCTTGAAAAATCCACATCTTTAGCTAACATTAAGTATACAGCAAACAGGACGGCGTGGAGTAAAATGCTTTTGTAAGTCCCTCTGTAAATCCGCTCAAGCCTGCGGGCACCGTACTCAGTATATAAGCCAAAAATAGCAGAATTAAACATCCAGATTAGGTTACAAACGACAATGTAATGTTGCCATAATTCGTAGGAGACAGATTTACCGAGGTATTCTGTAAGGTAATAAGAAACGATATAGATCATGTTGAGCATGATGATATCGGTAATTGGTAGAATATATTTGAGAAGGTATAAGTAACGGGTCTGCATGGTATCTTAATTAGGATAATTAATCAATACTCGGTAGTATGCTTAAGTAATGCTCATAGTGGTTATTATTTTAATATCTATTGCAATTATTTAAAAAATGTATCAGTAAGCTTATTCTAGCTGACTGATACATTTTTCTAAACTATCCCGCCAATACGGGATAGTTATAGAAAACGTGGTCTTATATTTAGTTTTGTCCATCACTGAGAACTTAGGTCTTACGGCTCTTGTTGGATAAGCTGAAGTTGGTATTGGCAAAACGTTCACTTCAGTTTTACTGATATCAAATATCCCCTTAGCAAAGTCATACCAGGAAGTTACTCCTTCATTGCTGTAATGATAAATGCCGTATTCAGTCTTACCAGACTCAATGATATCAAGAATGGCGTTTGCCAAATCAACTGCATAAGTTGGCGTACCAATCTGATCAGCAATAACACTTAGTTCATCTCTATCAGCACCAAGCTTCAGCATGGTTTTAACAAAGTTATTCCCAAATTCGGAATATAGCCAACTTGTCCTGATGATAAAATGTGCAGCTAACTGTTGGGCAACAACTTGCTCACCCTCCAGCTTTGTTAAACCATAGATGTTAATTGGATTCGCAACATCGGTTTCTTTGGCTAGATCAACGGTATTACCTTCAAAAACGAAATCAGTAGATACATGAATCAGCGTAGCTCCATTTTCCTGGCATAAACCCGCGATTATCCCCGGCCCATCTTTATTCACTTTTCTGCAAAGATCTACGTCATCCTCTGCTTTATCTACCGCGGTATATGCGGCACAATTAATCACAAAGTTCGGTTTCTCCAAATCAAATAAGAGTTCCAGAGCCTCAGTATTCAGGATATTGCTTACCGCTTCTTCTGGAAAAATTAAGCCGTCAAAATTTCTAATGCTACCTGCTTTTTTCAAGCAAGAACCTAATTGACCAGATGCACCTAATACTAATATTTTCATATTATGAGGTTGTTCCTATAGACTGCACTTTAAATCCGATTTTCCTTAATTTATCGGCATCTAAAAGATTTCTTCCATCAAAAACTTTTGCCGGCTTTAACATGCTATCATAAATGCGCTGCCAATCATAATCCTTGAATTCGTCCCATTCAGTTAAAATGGCGATGGCGTGCGCATTTTCACAAGCGCGATAGGGATCTTCAAAAACCTTCACATTCGATGCATTTTCCTCAGGTTTACGGGTTTGCAGATAATTCAAATCGCCAAAAATTTGGTCTGAATTCACTTTAGGATCGTAAACTCTAATGCGTGCCTGTTCATTCAATAATTCATCTGCAACATAAATTGCCGCTGATTCCCGCGTATCATTAGTATCTTTTTTAAATGCCCAACCGAGGAAAGCGATTTTTTTACCTGATATGGTATTGTATAAACTTTTGATCATATTCAAAGCAAAACGCTTTTTCTGATGATCGTTCATAATAATTACTTGTTCCCAGTAGTCAGCGACTTCTTGTAAGCCAAAGCTTCTTGAAATGTACACCAGGTTGAGGATATCTTTTTGGAAACATGATCCACCAAAACCAACCGAAGCTTTAAGGAATTTCGATCCGATGCGGCTATCAGTACCAATTGCTCTTGCTACTTCATTCACATCAGCTTCAGTTTTCTCACACAGCTCAGAAATTGAGTTGATAGAAGAAATTCTTTGTGCTAAAAATGCATTCGCAACCAGTTTAGATAACTCTGAAGACCAAACATTAGTAGTCAGAATTCGCTCTCTAGGAATCCAATTGTTATAGATATCAACTAAAGCTTGAATAGCTTCTTGACCTTCTTCTGTAGAATCACCACCAATCAGTACTCTGTCTGGATTGAATAAATCTGCCACTGCAGTACCCTCCGCCAAAAACTCTGGATTAGAAAGGACCTGGAATTTAACACCTTTACCTGTATTATGCAAGATGTCGCGTACTGCTTCTGCAGTACGAACAGGTAAGGTAGATTTTTCTACAATAATCTTATCAGTCATTGAAACACGTGCAATTTGACGTGCACATAATTCAATATATTTTAAATCAGCACCCATCCCTTTACCGGCACCATATGTTTTGGTCGGCGTATTTACCGAAATAAAGATCATATCCGCCTCTGCTATTGCATCGTCAACTGCAGTAGAGAAAAACAAGTTCCTACCTCTGGCTTCAGCAACAACTTCGCTAAGACCCGGTTCGTATACAGGAATATTATCAGTATCCACATCATTCCAGGCAGCAATCCTTGCCTCATTCAAATCCACTACAGTAACCTGTATGTGTGGACATTTATTTGCAATTACAGCCATCGTAGGGCCACCAACGTATCCTGCACCGATGCAGCAGATTTTAGTTATGTTCTTCATTAATGCGTTTTTTTTGGGTCAAATTAGTCAGAATCTATAAGATTATCAAAGTTAAAAGAATAAAAATGAACTTGGTGTATATTTAACACTAATGTAATGTTAATATTCTTCGAGAAATGATATATTTGTACTGCAAAGGTGAGCTTATTTACCTTTATAAGCGGGTCAATGTACTCCAGTATTATAAAACCGGACTGTTACAACCCTAAAGCTGACATTTAATTGAGGTATTTTTACCCGAGGATATTACTTAAACAAAAAAATATATGAAAAAAGCATTAATCACAGGGATTACTGGTCAGGATGGCGCCTATTTGGCAGACCTATTGTTAAAAAAAGGCTATGAAGTTCACGGTATCAAACGCCGTAGTTCATTATTTAATACAGATCGTATTGATCACCTTTATCAGGATCCACATGAGGCTAATGTTAAATTTGTGTTGCATTATGGAGATTTAAGTGATTCAACCAATTTAATCAGAATTATACAACAAGTTCAACCTGATGAAATTTACAACCTGGGTGCGATGAGCCATGTACAGGTAAGTTTTGATACTCCTGAATATACTGCTAATGCAGACGGTATCGGAACTTTAAGAATTCTTGAGGCAGTTCGTATCCTTGGTCTAATTGGCAAAACGAAAATCTACCAGGCATCAACTTCAGAATTATACGGATTGGTACAAGCTGTTCCACAATCGGAAACAACTCCGTTTTATCCACGTTCACCTTATGCAGTGGCTAAGATGTATGCGTATTGGATTACAGTAAACTACAGAGAAGCTTATGGCATGTTTGCATGTAACGGTATCCTGTTTAATCACGAAAGTCCATTACGTGGAGAAACCTTTGTAACTAGAAAAATCACCCGTGGTACTTCTAAAATAGCTTTAGGCTTACAAGATAAATTATATTTAGGTAACCTTGATGCCCGTAGAGACTGGGGCCATGCCAAGGATTACGTAGAAGCCATGTGGTTAATTCTACAACAAGAAAAACCAGAAGACTTTGTAATCGCCACAGGAGTAACTACTACCGTACGTGATTTCATTAAAATGGCTTTCCTTGAAGTCGGTATTACGCTTGCATTTAATGGTGAAGGTGCAGATGAGCGTGCAACTGTTGTTTCTTGCAGCAATCCAGATTTCCAGGTTGAGATTGGTAAAGAAGTAGTAGCTGTTGATAAAAAGTACTTCCGCCCTACCGAAGTAGATTTATTGATCGGAGATCCAACTAAATGCAATGAGAAATTAGATTGGAAACCTAAATACGATCTTGCTGGATTAGTAAAAGAAATGATGGCATCGGACGTTGAGCATTTCCAAAAAGAGAAAATGCTGAAAGAAGCAGGTTATTTCATTAAAAATCAGTTCGAATAAACATGGATTCATACAAGAATACATACGCATTAATTATGGCCGGAGGCGTTGGAAGCCGTTTCTGGCCAAAAAGTCGCACCAATTATCCTAAGCAATTTTTAGATATATTAGGTATCGGCAAGTCGTTACTTCAGTTAACGTATGAAAGGTTTGCTAAATTTATCCCTGCAGAGAACATCTACATTGTAACCAATAGCCAATATCAGGGTATTATACTGGAGCAATTAAAGGGTTTAGGAGCTGGGCAGGTTATCTGTGAGCCAAGTAGAAACAACACCGCTCCATGTATAGCTTACGCCTCTTTTAAATTAGCCGCATTAAATCCAGACGCCAATTTGATCGTTGCGCCTTCAGATCATTTTATCCTTTACGAGGATATCTTTGTACAAAAGGTTCAACAAGCACTTGCATATACTGATCAAACAGATTCACTGGTTACTTTAGGTATTTCACCTACCAGACCAGACACGGGTTATGGCTACATCAAATATGGAGCAGATGCTGGCGACGGCATTTTCAAAGTAGAACGCTTTACTGAGAAACCAAACCTCAGTACTGCACAAGAATTTCTTAACGAAGGAAAATATGTGTGGAACGCAGGAATTTTCATCTGGAAAGCAGAATCAATCTTAAAAGCTTTGGCAAAATATACACCAGTATTATTTGGTATCTTTGAGGTTGGACAGGCAGTATATAATACTGAGGCTGAACAAAGCTTTATCGATGAGCATTATCCCAATTCTCCTAACATTTCCATTGATTACGCGATCATGGAACAAGCAGACAATGTTTATACTATACCTGCCGAATTTGGATGGTCAGATCTGGGAACCTGGGCTTCTTTATATGAAGCTGCAGACCGAACTGAAGGAAATAATGTCGTGTCTGCAAGTCAGATTAACATCAGCAACACCACTAATAGTATTATACATATCCAAAACAATAAACTTGCGGTAATTAAAGGCCTTGACAATTTTATTGTAGTAGATGAAGGAAATGCCCTTTTGATCTATCCAAAAGAAGACGAACAGGAAATTAAGGAAGTTGTTAAAAGAATGAGCTTAGAATTCGGAGACAGTTTTATTTAAGATATACATTACAGTAACTTACAAGCACTCAAATAATTTTATGAAAAAAGCATTAATCACAGGAATAACTGGTCAGGATGGCGCCTATTTGGCAGACCTATTGTTAAAAAAAGGTTATGAAGTTCACGGCATTAAACGCCGTAGCTCATTATTCAATACAGACCGTATTGATCACCTTTATCAGGATCCACATGAGGCTAATGTGAAGTTTGTATTGCATTATGGCGATTTAAGTGATTCTACCAACTTGATTAGAATCATCCAACAGGTTCAACCAGATGAAATTTACAATTTAGGTGCCATGAGCCATGTTCAGGTAAGCTTCGATACTCCTGAATATACTGCAAATGCAGATGGAATCGGAACTTTAAGAATCCTTGAGGCAGTTCGTATCCTTGGTCTAATTGGTAAAACTAAAATCTACCAGGCTTCAACTTCAGAATTGTACGGATTGGTTCAAGCTGTTCCACAATCAGAAACTACACCTTTCTATCCACGTTCACCGTATGCTGTAGCTAAAATGTACGCGTATTGGATTACAGTAAACTACAGAGAAGCTTACGGCATGTTTGCTTGTAACGGGATTCTATTTAACCATGAAAGTCCATTACGTGGAGAAACATTTGTAACTAGAAAAATTACCCGCGGTACTTCTAAAATAGCGCTGGGTCTTCAAGATAAATTGTACCTGGGTAATCTTGATGCCCGCAGAGATTGGGGACACGCTAAAGACTATGTAGAAGCGATGTGGTTAATCTTACAACAAGAAAAACCAGAGGATTTTGTAATTGCAACTGGAGTTACTACAACAGTACGTGATTTCATTAAAATGGCTTTCCTTGAAGTCGGTATTACTTTAGCTTTTAACGGTGAAGGTGCTGACGAACGTGCCACTGTTGTTTCTTGTAGCAATCCAGATTTCCAGGTAGAAATTGGTAAAGAAGTTGTAGCCGTGGATAAGAAATACTTCCGCCCTACCGAAGTAGATTTATTGATCGGAGATCCAACTAAATGCAATGAGAAATTAGATTGGAAACCTAAATACGATCTTGCTGGATTAGTAAAAGAAATGATGGCATCGGACGTTGAGCATTTTCAAAAAGAAAAAATGCTTAAAGAAGCAGGTTATTTCATTAAAAATCAGTTCGAATAACATAGTTCAAATGCTACCAAAGAGAAGAATCATATCAATGAACGTAACCAAAGCTACCTATGAGCAGGTGGTTAAGGATATCATGGAATGTGCCGCTATAAAGGAGTCTTCATATGTTTGCGTAGCTAATGTACATATGCTATTAGAGACCTATTATTCCAGAGATTTTAGACAAATAGTAAACAATGCGAATATTGTAACTCCCGACGGGATGCCAATTGCAAAAAGCTTCAAAATGCTATATGGTGTTCAGCAACAAAGAATCGATGGAATGAGTTTATTACCTCGTCTCCTGGCCGAATCAACAAAAGCTGGGACTTCGGTATACTTCTATGGAGGATCTCAAAAAATGCTCGATATCACCGCCAATTTTTTAAAGGATAAATACCCGGCATTGAGAGTGGCGGGAATGTATTCCCCACCCTTCAGAGAGTTAAACGCCGATGAAAAACTGGAGATTGCGAAAAACATTAATGACTCTGGAGCAAATATGGTTTTTGTTGTTCTTGGATGCCCAAAGCAGGAGACATGGATGTCTCAAATGAAGGGAAAAATATCCGCAGTAATGATTGGTGTAGGTGGTGCTTTACCTGTGTTAGTAGGACTTCAGGAAAGGGCACCAAAATGGATGCAAGATAATAGTTTGGAGTGGTCTTTTAGGTTAATGCAAGAACCAAACAGACTATTCAAAAGGTATTTCAAAACTAATAGCCATTTTCTATTCTTATTAACAAGAGAAAAACTAAAAAAGAAATTTAAATTTTAGACAAAGTCGTTTAAATTAGTAATTATAGACTTAACTCTCCTTTTTATCTTGTAATTCGGACTATATTGCGAAATATCCATTCAAAATTACTTCATACATGTTAAAATTACCAGCGACCACATATCTAAGAACCTTTGCGATTTCTCTAGTTTTATTAACGGCTGGTACATTAAAAACGAAGGGCCAAACTGACGATATAAAGTACGAGTTGGAGTCTCAAGCAGGATATACATCAAATAGCACTGTACCATTTTGGCTAAGATCCAACCAGTATGGATCAATACCCATATCCGGGGCATCTGGAAGCTTCATCGGACGCGCGTTCAAAGACTATGATCGATCGAGGAGAAATAGGGGGGAATTTAATTGGGCTTTTGGATTAGAAGGTAGAGCAAACGTTGGCAAAAACTCAAATTTCAATATAATTGAAGCCTATTTAAAAGGGAAATTAGGAATTTTTCAACTTAAAGCCGGGCGTTCTAGAGATGTAACTGGCTATAACGGTGATACTACACTGAGTTCTGGAAACTTTGCCGTGTCCGGTAATGCGTTAGGTATCCCCAAAGTTGAAGTATCAATTCCAGATTACTATCGGATACCCTTTTTAAGCGGCCTGTTCTCATTTAAAGGAAACTTCGTACACGGCTGGCTTGGGCAGAAAAATATCTATGTTGTAACTAATTACGACAATCCAGCTATAAAAACCTCGAAAGACGCTTTTCCTCAAGGCTATTATCATCAAAAATCTTTATATGTAAGATTTGGTAAAGAAGATTGGAAATTAAATCTGTTTGGTGGATTTAATCACCAAGTATATTGGGATGACCAAAAAGCCGCATATGGATCCTTTTTGACCTTATCTAAATTAGAAACATTTTTCTATGTAGCGACTGGAAAAACTTACGGAACTGGTGCAGTACCCAGGTCTAAAATCGGAAATCAATTAGGTTCTATAGATATTGGTGCAGAATATAGTTTCGAAAATGTAAGGGTCATTCTGTATCGCCAGTCCTTTTACGATGTTGGAGCACTTTCTAAACTAGGAAATATTGCTGACGGCCTCAACGGCGTGAGTTTTGAAAATAGAAATTTCGAAGATCAAACTGCTACTTTCAGGTTTAAGAAAGCAACACTTGAACTTTTTTACACCAAGAATCAAGCAGGTTATCCCTGGTCTGTAAAAACTTTATCAGGAGATGAAGATTACTACAATAACTACTACTTCAAACAAGGTTGGTCCTACAAGAACGTAGGAATGGGTAATCCATTAATCACCAGAAAAGCAGATTCAAGGGAAGGTCAAGCATCTAACGCGCAGGACTATTTCATAAACAATCGTGTTTTGGCTTTCCATGGAGGTTTGAGTGGTTCTATTGGAAAATGGGATGTTATAACAAAAGCAACATACTCCAAAAATTTTGGCACCTTTGGAACTAGTATATATGGCAAGTCCGGGAATGGGCATTATACGCCAAATACAACAAATGTCTTCATTCCTGTAAATCAAATTTCATTGTATGCCGAAGCTCAAACTGCTGTATCGAGAGGATATGTCATTGGTGCAGCCGCTGCGGTTGATCGAGGAAAACTATTGGATAACTCGGTTGGCATCCAATTTAAGATAATAAGAAAATTCCAATAATTCCCTATTTCACCATTTTCAATTTCATAAGTATAGTCATTCCTTTACCCCAAAATATCCTGGTAAAGATTGAGAATTTAGCTTGCATCAACTTTTGGTAATAATTATCTATTGCAACGACAGGATCAAGATTAAATTTGGTTAGCTGTGAATCCATTAAATTGGTCTTATATCTATTAAATACTTTAGTATGAGTAGCATCATCATCAAAGCCTTGATTATCTATTAATGATCTGACAGGGTATACCGTCAATCCATTCAATTTCCATTGATTATAATACCATCTAATTGCCCATGAATCTATCAAGCCGTCCCTTTGTTTGAGAAGCATACTTGTCAAATCTGTTCCTGACTTATTAAACGATTTTTTAAAAGCAGCAGATTCTATATCTGAGTAATTAGCAATATTCCAGTCTACTTTATTCCACCTATCAGCCCAAGTAGCCCATCCCCAAGAACATCCTCTTGTTACAAAATAGTTGTCGTAAACCCCATTCTCTCGAACTTTAAAATCATAATTATATCCACTAATTGAATAAACATTACTTTGATCTTTATAAAATGATAAAGCCTGGTTAGTAAATTGCAAAAAACTAGGTACAGTCAGCAGATCATCTTCAAGAACTATAGCCCTTCCATAATCATTAATTACTTTTGTGACACCCTCTATAATAGAGCGCGCAAGCCCCTTATTATTGCTGGATTCATAAATCGATACCTTATTGAAGCCGTCTATTTGCTTTAGAAATTCCCTCACTTTTTGAACAGTAGGTTGATCATGATCAGACTTTGCTGCGTCAGAAAAGATAAAAAGATCGCTTTGAGCTGCTAACTCATTTTTCTTTAAAGCAGTTACGGCAGCCTTTAAAGTATCTAAACGCTTATAAGTGAACAATAAAATTGGAGCTAAATCTGACATAAAGTATAGGTTATTATCTTTTAAGTTTTAACAAAATTTTACCAACAACCGCCTTCAGTGCAATCTTAACCCCATTAACAGTTTGTGCTAATCCTACGATCTTCAATGAGAATAAGATTGGATGAAATACCATTCCGGATAACTTTAACAAATCCGGTTCTGGAAGATTTAATATTACCGGCAAATTTGTTTTCAAAAATGGAATTCCGTGATTACTAGTTTTAAATGCATAAACATTTATGGCTCGATTGGTCAGATGTGCGTGTTGTTCAATATCCCATTGACTGGCGGTGGAATAAAAATAAAAAATGGATTTAGGATGTGTGATAAAATTTAACACATCAAAAAAAGGCAACAATTTAGAATTGTCCTTATTTCTAAACAAAATTGGATTAACAGTTGATGCATTAGGCTTTGCAAGCAAAGATAATATCTCAGATTGACCATTAAAAGAGTAAATCTGCTCTGCGCCTAGTGACTGTCCGATAATTGTTGAAATGAAGCCGCCTGCAGAACTTCCGACAGCGATAATTTTATAACCCTGGGTTTCAGCCTTTAAAAAAGCAATTAGTTTTTCAGGGTCATCAATATCGTTATTTATTCCAGTCAAATACCACTGCTTTTTTATATCACGAAGGAATATGTGCTTAAATCCTTTATTAATCCTATTGCCATACCACTCATAACGCCCTTTATCTATTATACTTTCAGTAAAGGCCTCCGAAGTATTAGGGAAGTAAATATTGTTGCTACTAAAATATAAAACACAATATTCCGGATCTACAGTACGATCATATTCAATCAGGTAATTCTGATTTGTTAAGTATTGTCTATTAACAATTTCAGAGTCTGTCTGAAAAACATAGTCAGCATTTAATTCCATAAATTTGGTAATAACATCCGCAAATGAATTGACAGAAAATGTTTAACCGCTACCGTTAATCCAAAATGCCTCTTCTCATATATAAAAAAATACTTCGGATGGGCATTCCCCAAAGGAGAATATAGAGCGGCTATCCGTTTTTTTAAATTAATGTCACTATAGCACCAGCTCGGGAGTTTATCATTCCTTTCACAATGTCCTATGTAAGTTTTAGAAGTCAACACCTTGCCGCCGCTTTTAATAACTCTCAGACCATAATCATGATCGCCAATCGCATGAGGAAAAACAGGGTCTAAATTCCCAACAGATTTAAATATAGCTCTACTAACTAGTACACAATTTCCATTGACAATTTTACAATACTGTAATTTCCCGTTCGGCAGTACAGGAGTATTATCCGATTTGAAGCCACCATACGTGAAATGTCCGGTAACATCTGAGCGCACGGCCCCTACTACTATGTTGTCCCCAGGTAAAGCATTAATACAAGACAACATCTCTTCAAGGGCATGAGATAACATAATAGTATCATCGTTTAGCCATAGATAATAATCAAAATCGTACTGATCTCCTGCTTTCTGCCAAGCTAAATGCATTCCACGATTCCAAAACAATTCACCATTTCCTTCGATAATGTTAACATCAGGAAACAAACGGGACACCTCTTCTGAAGTACCATCGGTTGAACCATCATCTACTAAAAATACGCTAACCCTAAATGTGTCATTAAAGCCATTTTGTTGATACAATGCATTCAAGGCTTCTAGTGTCTTTTCTTTTCTATTGTGACAAGTGAGCAGTACGGCTACGCTTGCAATTTTGTCTAGTTTAGGTACCATCTACTTAGAATAAATGTTAATACTGTTAGCAGTCTGTTCATTTTTAAAATGGAACACCCTATATTTCTTTTCAAAAATTCCTCTTATCCAGAATTTCACTTGGTTATTATTCATATTTCTAAACGCCTTTGATAGACATAAGCCCAACATTAACCATATGAAAAATGTAGTTAAACTGAAATAGTTTATATCTTCAATCCACGCATATAGCCAACGAAACGCAACGAAAATGCCCAACATTTTGCTATATGTATTCTTGGAACGATTAATCGACAAATACGAGGCTTGGTAAAAAACAACTAGATATAATACAACTCCTATTGCTCCCGTCCATGTAAAAATGTTTAATATTGCTACCTCATTTCCAATCCGCTCCTGCCTCCCGGTTGCCTCTGCGAGCGCAGCGAAAACCTCAGTTTCATTTCCCCTGGCCGGAGTTCTTCCGAAAAACCAGGTGTTGTATTTGTAAGCTGTATTCAATACTTCCACATAAAGAATAGTCCTTGTATCCGCTTTTAGATTATCTTCTACTACTTGCCCACTTTCATCTCGCTTAACTTCCACATAATCATCTTTAATATATTCGTCCATTTTAAAAATGTTGAACGCACCAGATATTGCCAAGCCAAACAACAAAATTGGTAATACAAAGAGGATTTTTCGAATGATTTCCAGAAGTCTCACGCCAACAACAGCCCTTCCCCAATAAATTGACAATAGTAAAACCGGCATTAGAAACTTAATTACATTACTCCGCGCTGATAGATCCGCTGTGATAACCAAAATGGTGATTGCGCCAATAATCATTTTCCACTTAAATTCTAAGGTGGGAAAAAAAAGCATTAAAAATCCTACCGGAACGAGATAAAATCCATATGCACCGCGATTAATTATTAAAATAAAAAAACAAAATAATGGTAAACCAATTCGAAAATAACACCTCAAAATAGCTTGTGTTACGTATATGTTTGTAATTGCATATGCTATAATAGGAAGTGACAATGCCATACCATTTTCTAATAATGCTTTCCAGTCCCAATATGTCTCGGCGATAAAAAAACCTCTAAAAACCTGAAATAGATTCCAAGATAGATATGCCATAACAAAGTGCATATTTTGATTATTGCTTTTATCATAAAAATATTGCTTCGATAGTACGTAACATGTCAAAATCCCCAATAATAAAACCCACCATATTGCGGTATTACCCAAAATAGATAGCACATTAGTTACTGCCCCAGAGTAAGGTAGTACAGAATAAATCGCAACGAGTATTACTGTATACGGAACTGATTTCTTTATGAGCTCCCTTTTAGTCATTCACAATATTTTTAATAAATCTGGCAGGATTTCCGGCCCAGATCTCATTTTCAGGAATACTTTTTGCAACTACAGAGCAAGCTCCTATTATGGAATTTTTCCCAATCGTAACGCCCTTCAAAATTGTACTGTGTGCGCCGATAAAAACATCATCATGAATAATCACTTCTTTGGTCACAGTGTTTTTTTTGTCTTGAATACTATCTCTTCTGAACCGGGCATCTAGGCTGTGGAAGTCGGTATCATATATTGCTACATTCCCTCCCAACTTTACATTATTGCCAATAACTATCCTGTTATGGCAAACTATAGCCACCGAACTAACACCAACATTGTTTCCAATTATTAACGTTGCTCCAGAAGAAACTACGAATACACAGGTTTGTTGCCTACCAATTGGGTTTTTGTTCTTGCCGTTGTTCATTTTGAAATTTTCACCAATACGAAAAATGCCTCCCTCCCAAATATCCAGATACGGAAAACCTTTACTAAAGAATCCCTTGCTAAACTTTACTTTGTTGGCCCTAAAATAGATCTTTGTTAGCGGGCTATCAACTATACTTCTGATATCTCTTTTGATCTTGCGAATTATGCGAAATATAAAGGAAAGAATGTTCACGCGATAGGATTTAAGTACAACTCACTATACAAATTTACTACATTATGCGCTGAAAAATTATCAAAAGCTTGACGTCGTGCACTCACTCTGAAATCTGAGTATTTGCTTTCATTTTCAACAATCCGTTCCATACCTTCAAATATCTTTTTAGGATCTTCAATATCTACCAATAAGCCCCCAGTTTGGTCTAAACCTATGACCCAAGGAACAGAACCACTATTTATTCCCCCTATAACAGGTACACCTAATGCCATGCTCTCTGTAAGTATATTTCCAAAAGTTTCCTCCCTTGACGGATGAACTAGCAGTGTAAAGGAGCTTAACTCCTCCATCAAATTCACAAAACTCATGTAACCGCGGTAGTAGACATTTTCATTCAGATTTTTTGATGTAGCCCAAGCATATGCTGCACCTTCTATATCATAGCCATTACCAAACAGATGCAGTTCGGCATTAGGATATTTGTTTCTAAACAGCTGAAAAGCGAGCAAGCCCGATGTTACATTCTTTCTGTCATCAAATCCGTTATTGATCATTATAATCTTAGGAGACTGTAAATCTGCCTTATGCATCTCCTTTTCAAAAAGCCAATCCGGTTCGAAGTTTGGGATTACGTGAATTTTCTTTTTGATGCCGAGTTTTTTCAACTCTGTAACAAGATAAGCAGATGTTGCTGTTAAAACTGTACTTTTTCTAAACACTATTAAGGCAATTAAAAGGCGAATAAAGCGATACAGATTTTTATATAATAAGAAAACTTTGATAGGACTATCCCTGCAAGTGACAATAGTAGGAATTTTAGTATCTAATGCTGCCCAGGCATACTCATATTGCCAATGTGCATGCAAAACCTCTGGTTTAACCTGTAATATCTTGTTTTTTATAAATTTACGCTCCTGATTAAAAAAGCTCAAGGCACTTTGTCTTATTCGTTTCTGATAAGCTCCAAAGTAAATAGTCAATTGTTCACCACGAACCACACATTCCATGCCTTCCTCCAGGTCCTTTGTTAGACTAAATACAGAAATGGAATGACCACATTTTAATAACTCAATGATTAAAAGATTCGGTGCCGTTGCCCCATCTGTACCAGAAGGTTCTCCACCAGAGAGTTCTAAATAATCCGCTAATTGTTCTGTTGAAACGTGACTAACAATACCTATATGCATATCTACCAATAACAACCATCTTCAACCTTGTTAATATTTTTTGGGGTATCAATGTCCATAGGTCTAACCCAATGCTCATTGTAAAACAACTTGTCGTAATTATATGGATCACCATCCCATCGTTTTCCTTTTATCCCAAACATAATCTGTGTTTCTCCTCCTAAGTGAAAAGCTTGTTTCCCGAGCCGCTTAATATGTGCAGCGAGCGGCATGCCATAAGCACCACAGCCTAAAATTGCTATGTCAAATTCGATTTTATTAATCTGTTCCTTCATGTGCTCCAAGGCTTCAAACCAGTCTTTAAATCCAGTATCATACCCGTTGCCTGCAACTGACTGGACTGCTTTCAAAGTGATTAGATCGAAATTTGGCAATAATGCTTTATTTTTAAATAAAAGGTCCCGTTTTAAATACTGCATTTTTATAGTCTCTTCAAAAGGCTGCACAATTAAAACCCTTTTCCCCTCCAAGGCAGTTGTCCATGGCTGATCAGGATACTTTACCGGTGTCAAATCACCAAGTCTCACCCTTTGATGATTGGGATTCATCATTGGATACAAGAATTTTTCATGTGTCATCCATGACCCCAAGATATCGATATCCGGTAAATCCGCTATCGACAGTTCACAGTAACGCGCGATATTGGATGTCGTAGGGGGAAAAAATCCAGAATAAACATTCATATTTCTTAATACCCCTTCTTTTAACTTTAAAAAATAAGGTATTCCGCTAGCAAGGTTTTTCAAATTACCCAAAAGGCCTCGGTTAATGAAATAATAATTCAGTATACAATTTAACTCTGTTGCTCCAAATCTAGCGATCATCAACGGCTTACCTTCCAAAATTTTATTCCGGATTAAATCGGGCGCTGCTTGGCCAGATATTTGAACATTATCGGCAGATCTACCAAACAGCTTGTCTGCGCCAATAACGCCCTTATAAAGATCGAAAATATTTTTCATAGCTTACTCTATAATAATCTATCGTACAACTTGATAAGGTCTTTTACTACGATCGCAGAATCAAAATTCTGTTCAACGAAAGATCGGCCTTTTATGCCCATTCTATTACAAAGATCTACATCCGTACTGAATGCAGTTAACTTATCATACAGAGAGTCTGAGTCTTTCTCCGGCACCAGATAACCTGTTTCCCCATCTAAAATACTATCGGGAAATCCATTGTGAAGAGTGGCTAATACCGGCAAGCCTATGGCCTGCGCTTCCTGAAGAACTAAACCCTGTCCTTCTGTATCTCCGTCAGCAGCGGTTACACTCGGCAACATAAAAACATGGACAGTATTGTACAGATCAACGAGATCCTCTTGTTTCATAGCGCCATGAAATATCACATGGTTTTCAAGTCCCAATGTTTTAGCGAACTCTACCATCTCCATTCTTAATGGACCATCTCCAACAACATGATATTCAAATGGAATATTATTTTGAAGAAAAAGATGAGCTGCTTTTAAAGAATATTGGTATCCTTTCTTTTCAACAAAACGGCCGACAGTCAACATCTTAAATACCGTTCTGGAAGGAGCAATTGTTCGAAATTTGAATTTTGACACATTCAAACACTCGGGAATCTTAAAAGTACGTTCTTTCGGACATCCATTTGCAAGCATCTTATCGATTATGAACCCTGAATTTCCAGTGAATAAATCGAATGACCGATATAGTCTAGCATAATAATTCTCACCAAATTTCCTCGGATAAACTGTAATATCTGCTCCATGAAATGATGCCAGCAGCTTACCGTTAATAACACCTATATCTTTCAAATCCGCAATAATCCGCGCATTTGGCCCAAAATGGCAATGAAAAATGTCTGCATGAACTTCTTTCATCCCATTTGCTAGGACCAGGTAATTTAGGTTCACAGAATTTCTGCCAAACTTTACGAAATTAAAGGATTTTAAAAGAGATATCGGATTGTGAAATAATAATCCGAAAAATGAATTTACACCAGATTTCACACGGTTTACTAAAGTTAAACGACTAGGTAATATGATTTCATGAACAAGATCATTTAAAGCTTCGTAAGCCTTGTGAATCTGCTCTCCGGTCCGATTGAAAACAATGATTTTGACCTCATAACTTTCATTAGTCGCTACCTCCAATATTTGATTATATAGAAACGGCTGTGATATTACTGGATATGACCCTAGAATAAAAACAATCTTTTTTTTCATAAAATTACCTTGATGCAAGATTAGACATCATCTTGAAAATAATGATACTAACTTGTATATTAAAATACCTCAACAAAATCAAACATCTGACATTTAGAATGATGTTTTAAACTACTATTTATTCAGAATGATGTTAAGGATTTTTATCCTGTTTTTGATTCCTTTTGGAGCTCTTTTAATTTTATTTTTCAAACGAGTCGGAAAGGACAGTGGCACTCTAGGCTCGTGAAATCCACGTTTAGAAAAATCCACTACTAAATTATGTTCATCGAATAAAGATACCACATCTCTTTTCCATCTACCTAAAATAACACCAGTCAAAACATACGGCACTGCCTGATTTCTTTGGAATCCAAAAAAATCCTTGTTTATCTTGAATATTTTATGCTTTACGAAATGAGCCCGTTTTGTACCGTAGGTCTCAAACTGCCAGCCAGATTCATCATCCAGAAGATAATATTTTAACACGTCTTTTTTCCACAATGCAGCCTGGCAACTTATTCTATCACTAGCTTTTTGACTAAATTCCAATAGGTTGGGGTATTCCTCAGACTTTAAGAATGGACCATTGCTGCAAGCATCAATAAGATGAATAACATCAATCGGCGTTTTCCGTATCATTTCACCAAATTCTTCAACTACGTCATTATTTACCTCTTCTTTTAGAAAATAGTCTTCTTGCAAATAAAGTACAACCTCGTTTGGAATAAAGTCGAGTGCCCGCTTCAAGCATTCGCTCCAGCTTGGGCGATATCCTTTATTTATCTTATCATTTTGAATACTGACAATGTCAAGCCCAGGAAATGTAAACACCTTAGTTTCCGTATTCAAATAAATCTTGCCCTGATAATTAGGCCAGTATTTTTTGAATAAAGTAAAAAAGGGTAACCAGCAATCTTCGAAACTATCTGTGGTGTTCACTAGAATAGCGAAATTCTTAGTTTGGTCGTCCATTAGTTATTTTTTCAATTTATCTTTTTAAAATTTAATGATTAATGTCCGTGAAAGTTAGATAATACTTTAAAAGATAACCCAGAGAATACTTAAACTTAACATCTCGCTAACAAAATAGCTCAATTTTAAAATAATTCTCAACATTTAAACTGTGACTAACTTTAATGCCACAAAATACGTAAATTAATCTATTTATTGGCAGCCTTGAGTCATCAACTCGGTAATAATCGCAAGCCTTTATCAAATTACCCATTTTTTCTAAACTCAATTTCTTTAACAACCTTGCAAGGATTTCCTACAGCGAAAACTCCGGATGGGATGTCTTTGGTTACTACACTACCGGCACCTATTACAGTATTACTTCCTATAGTAACACCAGGTAAAATGGTAACGTTCGTTGTGATCCATACATAATCTCCAATTACAACTGGTTTGGCAATTACCTCACTAAAATCATCAAGATTATGTGTAGATGTAATTATCATATTTCGATACGAAAAAGACACATTTTTTCCTATTGTAACAGTTGCGTAATCTAAAATGAACGTATCTGCGAAAGACACGTTCTCTCCTAAATTGAGTTTACCGCTTGTACAGTAAAAACCTTGCCCCATCTGAGTTGATAATGGAATATTAAGTTTTTTGCAAATTGTTTTTTTTAGCCATCCTAATTTGTTAACAAATGGAAGTGAATAAAATTTCAAAAGCAATCTTACGTTACCGGGCAGTGTCGGTAAAGAGGTATGTCGCAAATTGTAAAATTCTATTCCTAGATTATTGTTGCCCATATTGATTGATGTTAAACATTAGGTGCTAGTCTTTTTGAGGGAATAAACTTTTGCAGGTATTTAATCTCCACTCTGAAATTCGAACTTAGAATAATTAATAAAGAAACGTATCCTATTACAAACAATGCCGCCCCAACTACCAGCCAAACGAATGAACTAACAAAGGGAAAGAAACAAGTTATCAAAACGCAGCATAATAATATGCCGCTTACAACTCCTGTATCCAAAAGTATACTTCTGATATCTGATTTAGTATATTCTGCCTTTGCAAATAGTTTACGGGGGTAATAGCCGATCAAGATAAAAATGGGTAGTGTGAAGGCTAGTATAACTCCAGTTAGTCCTAGGATTTTTGTCAAGAGATATAACAAAACTAAGTACAAACAATTCCTAACCACGTTAATTAAACTGTTATTTTTTATGTCCCCCATCGAGTAAGTAATATTTGACAAATTATAACCTATACTCAAAATGAAGAAAGAAATACACAATAGATTATTGTTTAATGTGCCAATCCAAAATTCTTTCCCTACCCAGTTGATCATGAAACTGTGATTAAACAAAACAAAGCCGCCGATGATTAAACCTGATAACCAAAGGATGATTCTCCATATTCGTATGGTAATTGCTCGGATCCTGTCCTTGTCGTCAGTTCCGAATAAATGTGACAATGCAGGGAGCATAGAGATCGATACATTATTAGCAAGTCCAGTGACAATTTTTACCGGACGTCTTGATAAATCTAGTGCTGTCACGAAATGGGGTCCTAAGTAACGGGATACCAAAACTAAATCTATATTAGAGGCAATAGTATCGAAAAGTCGGCTGGAAAAAGTATATGCAAATATTTTCGAAAAAGATTTTAAATATGGAAGTTGAAAACTGAGTTGTATATCATTCTGTTTAATTAACATCACAGACATTATTACAGAATATAACAAGGTAGAAAAGCCAGTAAAGAGCATATTATAAGCCAATGCTCGGATACCAAACCCGTTAAACAATAAAACTACAGTCACGATTATCGATAATCCCATTATACTATTAACAAACATCCCATGTAACTTCGTCTTCTGGTAGGCTAAAACAAAATTGGTAAAAGTATTCGATAGCAATGAAAATGCTGTACCCCAAACCCCAATCCTAAATGCGTCTATTACCTCAGAACGGTATTGCACGTTAATATTTGCTATACCCCCAATAAAGAATGAGGTAATATAACCAACGGCTATACACACAATAAATAAAGCTAACGATATCAGCGTACCGGAAGTAATTACTTTCCCTATATCATCTTTATCCTCCTTACCAATAGCGTAGCCAACTTTCTGAAGCAGCACACCTCCAACGCCTGGATCTACTATTGTAATCCACGATAATATGTTCCCCGTGGCCAGCCATGCCCCATAAATTGCTGTGTCGATATAATGAAGGTATAGCGGTATAATTAATACACCATTAATCATCGAAACGACAAATCTGATGTTTAAAAAGAAAAAATTCCAGATAGTAGCGGCCTTCCTGCTGCCTATTTTCTTGTCAACTTTTGTCATCTTATAAATCCTTTTACTTTAAGTTATTACTTTGCTTATGCTAAAATGCAATTAGGCTTTTTTTGCCTTTTTGTCTCTGTGACCATATAAAATCAGATTCAACAAAGGATTAAGCTCAACAAGCGATAGGACAGCCATACAAGCTGTAATGATAATAATGGATCCAATTAAACTAATCAACACCATTGGCAGTAAAAAAAGATTACTCATTATCGTAAACCCCGCTAAAAACTTAATCATAGTAAAATGCGTTGTATAGATTACTATAGAATTTCTCCCCCAAAGGCGAAGATACTTTTCTACATAGGGATGTAGAACAATCGTGTTCGCAAGGTAATATAGCGAAGCAATGGCAGTCATTGAAACTACCATTTTTATTACTTTATTCATCGAACTGGTATCAACATAATTATATCGTCCGGAAAACACGAAAAAAATCAATAACACCAAAGAGAACGTGAATTTATTTAATATCAACCCACTAAGGAGCGGATATTTTGAGATAAATATCCCGGTGAAAAAAAATATGAAATATAGTAAAAATGAATCTATATCTGCTGGGAACGGCAACCTAAAGAACTTAATTACAGCCAGAATAGCCATTATAAAACTGGTCACAATAATATCCATTAGCAAAAGCCGCTTTTTATTTATTAAGTTAGAAATCGCATAAAACGCAACATATGCTAACAGTAAAAAAAACAAATACCAAAGAAACCATAAATGATTCCATTTATGAGTTAGATCAACTGCAACTTCAAGAAGATCGGACTTGCGGTGGCTTGTGAAGAAAAAGTTGTCTACGATGAGAGGCCATGCGAAATATGGAACTAATAACCCTAATGATCTATTTTTCAAAAAACTCAGAAAGTCAGTAAAATTGTCAACCCTTGTAGTTTTAAATGCCATGTACCCACTTATAAACATAAAAAGTGGCATATGAAATCCGTAAATCCATCCAAATAGCGGGGATGATGCAGACTGCACACTATTTTCTTGAATAAAATGTCCAACTACCACCAATAAGATAGCCATGCCCCTTAATAGATCGACATATAAAAGGCGACTCTTGAGATTAGACATGATTAATTTTCGATTGCAATTTGTTCCCGTATTTGCATCGCACCCTCAATGCATTTATCCATATTATAATACTCCCACTCTGCAAATCTTCCTAGTAGGTGGATATTATATTTTGATAATAACTCCTTTACAGATGTAATGTCTGACCTAGTTTCTTTGTTCTGAATGATGTATGAATTTGGCTCAAAGTTGAAAGCTAATGGTTTAAGATTTCCGGGTAGTCCTTTTAATTCAGCAAGCATCAAATCTTCCTCTTGTTTTCCAGAAAATTCTACGACACACGTTTTTCTAGTAGATCCCTCATTGTTAGAATCGCTAAAATTACCAGTATAAATTATTCTATGCGCTTTAAATTTATCTTCTGGGAGATATAACCAAGAAAGATTGTTATCATCCGTTTCACACAAGACATTCGACGTTCCGTTAGAAGGCAAATTTACTACCCTTTTCAGAGCCTCATGTAGGGCAACATCCTCAATTTTTATAATGGAGGATAGCATCCTTACATCCCCGCAGTAAATCAATATATCAGCATCCAAACTATTATTAATAACTAATTTCCCATCTACCCAATTAATTTCAGAAACTTGATAGGAAGTGCGAATGTTTAAGCCTTCTGCCAGTCTGTTTACAATAAACTGAGACCCATCACGCTTTGGATAAAAGAAAGTAGCGTGTACCATTGTAGACTCTTCTTTCTTGTAGATATTACTTAAAATAACCTCTTTGATTTCTGGCATTGGTAATTTACCGTCTAGCCATTCTAACGGTACCTTGCTTATATCAGTGTTCCAAATTTTGGAGTTGTATGGACCGAAATATAAATTGTATAGATTCTCGCCAAAGTTGCCTATTAAAAAATCCCTAAAGTTATCATATTCATGAATTTCCTTTTTTTCTTTGGTTAACATATCAAGTAATTCAGAAATTACTGATTTTGACTTCTCTTCTGGAAGTTGGTATAAGTAGTTTTCTAAGGGATAACCAATAAGATCATCATTCATTAAAATTTTGGCATTTCTGACCGCTTTAAGAAATTCATGCTCCTGATCAAAATGTTTCCAAAACCAATCCAACACCGCAGTATTTCTACTGTTAAATACATGGCCTCCAACACGGTGGAAAAGATTACCATCAATTCTTTCACATTTGATCAGACCACCGATCTTGTCAGATTTTTCTAAAATTTCCACCTCGAAATCAGGAGACAACATCCTGGAAACACTTAATCCTGATATTCCGGAGCCGATGACTAGAGCCTTTTTCATATAAATTTACTTTTCAATTTTTGCTGCTCAAAATTCCCATTATTATCTGCCATGATATATTGATCTGTTTCTGGATAAAAGTGCCAAAAAGTCTTCGGCGCAATTTGTATTCCGTTAGAAATTAAAGCTGGCTTATAAGAAAATGAACTTTTACTACTTATCAATAGATCAGCATTAATCATGTGCAGAACTGATTCGACTGGCCCCATGTCGACGCAATAATTTATATTTTCAAACTCAGCGAATTCGGGAAACTCTGAAACTTCACCTTGGGAAAATAAATATATTGCTACAGTTTTTTCAGAAGGAATGTTCTTTAAAGTATTACGTAGCACGGTTGCAAAATATTCGTTTCCTAAACCACGTGTACTCCATACCTCTGGAGTTTCGATCTTCATTCTTCGTCTAATGTGTACAGCGATATTAAATGTGTCTTCAGAGAAAATTAAACGATCATCCGCTCTCGATCTCGCATTAAAAAATTTGGCCTTTAGTAAGTCGCTGGTACCACATTGCGCTTTATAACCTTGATCCTGTTCAAGTAAGAACAGGATATTGTTTTGAGTGTAAGAGCGTATTATGTTACGGACTAATTCTATTTCTTCAGGTCGCGTGGAATTAAAAGATGGAAGCCTTACAACTTTGAATTTTGGATCATTTAGTAGTGAGTCAGCTAAAATCTCATCCTGACCAAATCCCAAGAACTCGTCCCATTTTTTTGTTGAAAAAGGACTATGAGCATATTTTAGACCGAAAAGGCCAGCATAATAAAGACCAGAATTCCAGTTTGCTAACTGATGTCCGATTCCCGCACCATAATTAGGCTTTTGAGTTAAAAATCGGTTCAAATTTACTGGTGCGCGCCTATCTCCTTTTCCCTGAAACCGGTAATGCCAATAAGCTGGGTATAACTTAAATTGCAACGGAGTATCGACAATCTTTTTTAAGATGATCGATTTAACTTTTCTTTTTAATTTATCCCATTTGGAAAGTTTTCCATAGTTAGGACTGACAACAAGATTTTGAGAGATTTGTGGGTGTTCGGCCATATTAGATTATCACTATTTTCTATTAAAGAGTCGTTGCAGAAATGATGGCTTCTTCGCAACATCATATGAACCATATCCATAGCCATATCCGTAGCCATATCCATAACCGTAACCGTATGTACTATTAACCTCAATGTCATTTACAACAATCCCGATTTGCTTCATTTTTTTGTTGCGATACAAATCGTCTACTATGTTGAGTTGCTGTTTAAACGTATATTTCTGTCTAATGAGATATAAACAAATACTTGAGTATTTTTCCATTAACTGGGCATCTGTTACGATTCCTACTGGTGGCGCATCTATTATGATATAATCAAATGATTTTTTTAACTCCTTTATAAGCTCATTTGTACGATCGCTCATCAATGTCTCCGCAGGATTAGGAGGAATAGGGCCTGAACTTACTATAAATAGCTTTTCGTTAAGACTCAATTTCCTGATAATATCTTCCGACTTCAATTCAGGATTGATTACGTAATTTGTAAATCCTACATTATTTGGAATTCCAAGTTTAGCGGATAATCCTGGTTTACGCAAATCGAGCTCCATCAATAGAACTTTTTTACCGGACAGTGCCAAAATATTTCCCAGATTAATCGCAACGAACGACTTGCCTTCGCCCGACATACTAGATGTAAGCAAGATAACATTATCATCCGCCGATTTCAAGTAAAAGGACAAATTAGTTCGTAAGGCTCTAAATTGCTCTGCAATAGCCGATCTGGAGCTATTTGCAACAACTAAATTATCCTGCTCCAAATTATGGCTTATTTCTCCTAAAACCGGGACGTTCGTTTTAACAGTAATATCATCTTTAGTCGCAACTTTGGTATTCAAAAGTTCCTTTAAATACATTAATCCAAGCGGAATTAATATACCAAAAACAAATCCTATAATTTGGATATACCGCCTTTTAGGGCTGAACGGTTCCACCTCTGACTTAGGTGGGTCGATAGTCCTAGAGTTGGCAATATTAGAAGTCTTAGATATTGCAGTTTCTTCACTTTTCTGCATTAAAAATATAAAAAGCTCCTCCTTTATATGCTGCTGACGGGCTAATTTCAGATAATTCCGTTCTGTGGCAGGAACTTGCTGTATTTCCCCTTCAGCTTTGTTCATTTGACCCGAAATTCTATTCCTTGAAATCTTTAATGAATTGCGTGTGCTGTTAAGATTTGAAAGCATATCTTTTCGCATGTTAGATATCTGCTCGTCAAGATTGATGATAACAGGATTGTTCTCTGTAACACTTAACAGTCTCCTATCACGTTCCATCAATAACGTATTGTATTTTTCAATTAACCCATTGAAAATCATATCATCCGGCAGTAATGAACTTGGCAGTACTCTTTTAATCGTAGCATCACTTAAGTAGCCCTCTAAACTATTTAATATGCTGATCTGAGTTTCCACCTTTGCCAGATCAGTTACGTACTGGCCAGTAGTCGCTACCAATAACTTCCCTTGTTCGCTCATATCGGCAAGGTTATTCTTCTGCCTGAAATCCTGAATATCTCCTTCTACGCCGCCTAACTCATTACCAATTAAAAGCAGCCGGTTTTTAATAAACTTAATAGTGCTGTCTGCAACTTCATTCTTATCCCTTAAATTGCCTTGAACATAATTATAAATTAAACGATTTAAAATGTCTTCCCCCTTCTGCGGAATAGCATAATTGAGATTCAAATCAATAATTGTGTTCAACTTATTAGTTACCGCAACGCTTAAATTATTCATAAGTTGCGCGACTTTAGTATCAACCGGAACTATCTCGAAACTATAATTGTCATACTGAATAGGAACTGCAAAATTTCTTTTAATCTGCAAGTTTCCAACGCCTTGAAGATTAAATGTAGAACCGTATGTAACCGTAGTATCCTTATCATTAGCCTTGACAAAAAGCTTGTTATTTTTTAACACCTCAACGCCAACATGTGTGGGTCTGATAGTATCTGCCAAATTCACTCCTTCAACAGTAAACGGAGAGGCATACAGTTCAATTTCACGAACGGTACCAGCTTTAAAATACGTGATATTCAACTTCATATCCCGTACAACCTGCTCCATTAAAAACCTGGTTTTGAATATCTCTGCTTCGTTATCAACCGTACTTTTGCCACCTAATAGCCCGCTTAAGTCGAGAACATTCGCGCCTCCTCCCATTCCTCCACCTTTTTTTTCATCATTAACCAAAACTCTTGCCGAAACCTTATAAATAGGAGTTTGATATCTTAGATAAAGATTAGCTAGCAACAAGCAAACTACTATCGAAAGGAGGATCCAATACCAGTTAGCAAACACCATCGAAAGCGTACGTCTTATATCTATTTGTTTTTCGTTCTCTTCTACACGTAGAAACGGGTCTTCTTGCAAATTCATCTAATGGAAATTGTATTTATAGTATGGTTAGAGCCTGGCTATCAAGGTAATTAATACTGTTAATGCTGTACCGATTATAGCAATAGTTTGCGTTCTTGCGACATTCAATGAAGCCGCTTTTCCTTTATTAGGCTCAACGTATAATACGTCGTTTTGCTTTAAATAAAAATATGGGCTATTAAATAACTGACTTGAGTTTAGGTTTAATCTTACAAATTCTTTTTTTCCGTCGTTATCGCGAATGAGCAAAATATTTTCTCTTCTACCATAAATTGTAAGATCACCAGCTAATCCTAACGCATCCAGTACTGAGACCTTTTCGTTTGGAATTGTATAAGGGGCAGGCCTGACAACTTCCCCCATTATTGTGACTTTAAAATTTGCAAATCTCACCTGCACGTTTGGCTTTTGAAAAAATAACGCCGCTTTGTCCTGAATAATGTTTTTTGCCTGGGAAGAAGTTAACCCTAATACCTTGATTTTTCCTACTATTGCAAGATCGATTTCGCCATTCTTGTCAACCAGAAAACCTGAAGTAGGCGGAGTAGCAGCCAAACTAGAAACCTGTCCTTCTGCAGAACTGATTGCTTGACTAGCTAATTGGTTTACAATCATTGAGGTTTTCTCATCTATTGTGAAAAGAGAAATTGATAAGATATCGTCAACTTGTATCTTAGGCTCAGTAAAAACCGCAGTATTCTCCATCACCGAGCTACCAGTCGCATTGATGTCCTGAAAGTACGGAACGTTCTTTGTGTTAGCACAAGAAGATATCATTAACACAGAAATTATAGCTATAAGAAAGTAGCTGTTTTTTTTTAGGTAGTGTTTATTCATTAGGTCAGCTTTTATTATCTAAAAATTGATAATAGACAAATTTAGGTTTTTAATTGCATTTCTGATATACAAGATATTAATAATGGCTAAGAGAATAACTGTTTGTTTTTAAAAGGATAAGTGCCAATTTTTTCATACAGATGACCTTTTTTAATTGCAACAGATAATGCAAGTAAATGCTTATCATGGTGTAGATCGGTCGAAGCAAAGTCATAGCACTTTTTCTGGAGCAAATATTCCGAGATTCTTTTTTCTTCCTTACCATAGTAGCCGACCACAGACAATAAGTTCAATTGAAAAAGAACCCCCATGTCTTTGAACCTATGAAACCGCTCGATATTGTGGTGATAAAACTTGTAGCGCTCTGGGTGTGCAAGTATAACGTGATAACCCTTGATCTGTAAATCAAAAATTATTTGCTCAATATTTGGAGTTTCATTTAAATAAGACATTTCCACTAAAATGTGATTACCTGGTAAAGTAAGATGAGCCTCTTTAACTTTAAAGGTTTCGTCAATCATATATTCTGCTGCCGCCGAAACCTCAACATCCATGTTTTTATTTTTAAGAGCATCCTTTATCAACATAAGAGCCGGTAATATTGTTTCGTTGGAATTGGGATATAATTCCGTGAAAATGTGAGGGGTAAAAATAAACTTACGAAATCCCAATTCACGCAGATGTCTGATAAGCTCTAAAGAAGTATCTAAATCAGGCGATCCATCATCCAACCCAGGAAGGATATGAGAATGCAAGTCTACACCAAGCCATTCGATATTATCGATATGGGGTTTTTTCTTAAAAATAGAGAACATAAAAGTAATTGGTGGATTTAACTATATATTAATCACGAAAATATGAAAAAAAAACGGCTAAAATCATTTTAAAAGCGACAAAAACAATAATTGTATAAATTACACTATCTAAATACTCATACAAAAAATCAATAGCCCAAAGCTAGCTTAAAACTATTAATTAAAACTCCCGAATTATAATACTGGAGCAGTCTTTAAAAGTAGGCAGTTCGGCATTAAATAATTTAGTAGAGTTCAACAACATAATGTTAAATTCCATTTGGAATTAATCGTTTAATTTCATAGATATGTAACCCTAAGAATGTCAACCCCATTCTATTAAAAGGCTATCTAACACGTAATTGTCAATTATGAACGCTAAAGTAAGAAAACAGTCTTTTTGGAGCAAGTTTGCCAAATATAAAACAGCTTTAAAAAATGCATTTTTGGCATTGTAATTTTCTAAAAACTCAGGTTATTTATAAATCTATTTTAAAGAGTAGCTAGACCTTTATTAACAAGGTCCTATTAATTGAGCGCTATCTATTGTTAAGCTCGAACAGCACACTACAAAATATGCTTGAGGTAGATTATTATTATGCTGTGATTTATAATCATCATACTCAATTTTATCCGTGAAAGAAATTTTCAAACATTAACATTGCTTGTCAGCCAATTATTATATACATTTACTTAACGTTTCCAATATGAACTTAAACAAAAGTCAAAGACTTTTCGAAATTGATCTGTTAAGATTTATTGCGGCAATGTCCGTTGTCCTTTTCCATTTCACAATATCCGTAAAAAACTCACATGGGTTTTATCTCTTAAAATCGTCAACATTGAATAAGATATTCAATTATGGATATCTAGGGGCAGAACTTTTTTTCATGATAAGCGGTTTTGTTATATTAATGAGTGTCAGAGCGACTTCGCCTATCCAATTCGTTAAATCCAGAATTATTAGATTATATCCATCCTTTGTTCCAATTTGCCTTTTCTGCTGGGTAATGGGTAATTATATATTGCACACATTAAATATCGGCCTATTCGGATTGCTTTTAAACATCTCCATGATCGGACTTATGTTCACAAACAAATACATAAGTGGGGTATATTGGACGTTACGGATCGAATTTCAATTCTATATCCTTGTTTTTCTGCTACTAGTCACTAAAAACATTGGAAGAATCAGAATCTTCTTAGTTTCATGGCTTGTCATATCGATAATTTGCCATGTTGGTATTAATTATTTGCCGCAGATAAATATTTTCAAAGTCCTAAACATATTACGGTTCGTTCTCTTTACCCAGTTCTCAAGTTTTTTTATAGGAGGATGTTTTTTTTACCTGATAAAATATGAAAATAAAAAAGGTGACAGGGCGGCGGCATTATTTACCACAATAAGTTCATGCATACTATGTCCTATAGGTGCTAACAACTTTCTTATCCAAAGCGGAATTATAATTTTATTTTTTGGAATATTTTACCTCATCACCTTACCAAGGTTCACCTTTAGATTCATTAGCTTTCAGTCCTCATTGTTAATGCTAGGAGCACTCACCTACCCACTTTATCTCATTCATGAAGCGTTTGGCGAACCGATTATACAGATTATGATTCTATTGGGTATCCCTCATGACCTAATTTTTGTGATAGCAATTATCACTGTAATAGCATTGGCCTTTATTATTCAAAAAACGATTGAAAGACCTTTAACAAAACAGCTGAAATCGATACTTCAGTAATTTCATCCATAAATTAGCAATCATTCAAAATGAACATGAAAAGAACGTTAGGAGAGCATGTAAATTCAAAGAACAATAATTTGGATTTTATGCGATTTCTTGCTGCAATGTTGGTGGTTTTTTCTCATTCTTATCAGGTAACAGGTATAATTAAGCAAGAGCCGTTAACTATCTTTTCAAAGGGCTATTTATTTCTTGGGACTTTTTCTGTAATCGTTTTTTTCATTATAAGCGGACTTTTGATTGCCAAAAGCTATGATTATTCGCGCTCTTTGAAAAGCTATGTTATGGCACGCATACTTAGAATTTATCCTGCTTTTGTAATAGCGATCATTGTTACTGTATTTGTAATCGGCCCCATAGTGACAAACATTCCGCTCCAATCTTATTTAACTAATGTAAATACTTACGAATATTTATACAACATTTTTTGTTTAAAAATTAGCTACCACATTAAGGGTGTATTCGAAAGCAACCCGCTACATGTGATAAATGGCTGTCTATGGAGTTTGCCTTTCGAATTATCGTGTTATTGGTTAGTAGGCCTAATAGGAGAAGTAAAAAACAAGAGAATATATGCCGCTTTCGGACTTTTTCTGTTATTACTGGTTGTGTATTATTTCATTGGTTACTCTGCTTGGAAAAACATTGCTTTATTCACTTTTTACTTCTTTTGCGGGGCTGGGTATTATAAATTCAGGAACAAAATTGTGTTGAATAACTATATCGCATTCGCATTGTTAATCATACTCCTAACACTACTGTATTTCAATGTCGGCAAACATATAAAAGACATATATATTGGGCTGGCATTACCTTACATTTTGTTTTCTTTCGCCTATATAAAGTCAATCTTCAATAATTTTTCTAAGAATGGGGATTTCTCATATGGAATCTATATTTACGGATGGCTTGTACAACAAGCCATTGTTCAGTACTTTCCAAAAGCGAACCACTGGAGCAATTTTTTGTTCAGCGCTGGGATAGTCTTATTGATTGCATTTTGTTCCTGGCATTTGGTAGAAAAAAAGTTTCTAAAATTTAAAGCTAAATTTTAGAAACTTCTAAAAGCATAAGATTTACCACTGATTTGGACCACAGGTCACTTCCACATCATCAAACTTGCTATCAGTAATAATGTCCTTAAATCCAAAGATTATCAGGATAATTTCCGTCTTTGATCAACTGATCAATACTAGCCTGCACAATTGGCTTATCTTCTTTATAAGTCACGCCAAACCATTTGCTACTTGTAGGCACCACCTTGAAATCCGCTTTCTTAGATTTAACCAAATACTCCGCTACAAGTGGGATAAAGAATTCAGATTTCGGATTTTCCTTGTTGGCCTCTGCAAACTCCTTGAACAGTTCCAGTGTTATCTCAAAAATATCAGGAGTAAAGCCCCAGAAGTTCATGGACACTCTTGTATCAACATCCAAAGAGTATTTCCTATCGTCTTCTTCATATACGATTACATTCTCAGCTTCGAACACCTTAGTCCGTTCATTGATCTCCTCAAGATTACCGTTGCTATCTACCTTGCACACGCCTCTCGATACAGATCCGTGCTCAGATAAAGTTTTACCAATTTCGTAGCCGATCATACAGTAATTAGCACCACTTACTTCGTTGGTCAGAAAGCTAACCATTTTCTGATAAGCATCTAATCCATAAAAGTCATCCGCATTAATTACACAGAATGGCTCTTTAACTGTATGTCTTGCTGCTAACATTGCGTGTGCAGTACCCCAAGGTTTTGCCCGATCAATTTCGGTATCGATTCCAAACTGTTTCAAATCGAAATTTTGGAAAACATAGTCTACCTCAATCTTACCTTTCAGCTTAGGCTCAAAGATTGATTTAAAGCTATCAAGAAATTCTTCTTTGATAATGAAGACAACTTTACCAAATCCAGCTTGAATAGCATCGTAGATAGAGTAATCAATAATCGTTTCGCCATTCGGGCCAAATCCGTCTATTTGTTTCATGCTGCCGTAGCGGCTGGCCATCCCTGCGGCCAAAATTAAGAGGGTAGGTTTCATCGTGCTAAAGTAGAGAAATCGTTTAAGTTAAATTTATGATCAGAAAGACTTGGCATTCCTGTTCAACAGAATGGCAATTCTGTTCACTTCATTATAATAATATGAGCACTAAATGTGCTTTTCAACGAAGTCTTCGTAAGCAAGTTTGATGCCTTGCTCGAGGTTAATCTGATGTTTCCAGCCCAGGTCATGCAGTTTGGTTACATCCATCAGTTTTCTTGGTGTTCCATCAGGTTTTGTGCTATCAAATACCAGGTTACCTTCATAACCTACAGTCTTCTTGATCAACAAAGCCAGGTCTTTGATCGTTAAATCTACACCTGTACCAATGTTAATCAGCGTAGGCTCATTGTAGCTGTCCATCAGGAAATAGCAGGCATCAGCAAGATCATCAGCAAAAAGGAACTCACGCATCGGTGATCCTGATCCCCAGAT
>NZ_SNWM01000007.1 GCF_004362245.1 Pedobacter duraquae | reverse complement strand
AGATTATTTTTTCAAACATAAAATAAAAGATAATACGTAGCGAAATGGCCAATGTGATTTACAATTGGCAATAAATTAAATAAGACGTATTAACCGAGTTGTGGAGGCTGCCAAATTGAAATGGCCTGGGACTGAATTCCTGGAGTAATGAGTACTGGATAAACGGAGGCAATGGCTTTTGTGAAAACAAATAAAGCAGCCTTAGAGGATACTTGTCTTGCACTAGAGCAGCAGCTGCAGTTACAAAACGGCGGACAGGTTTCCTGATTACACCGTTCACTGTTGGCGTGGCTTTTTTGAATGATGACATGGGTTATTTCAGTAGCCATATCCGCTCTATCCTGACAAGGCAGGAAAGCAAGCAGCGTACAATACAGGCTGATAAATAAAGCAAGGTATTTCATTCGGTGCAAATGTAGGAAAAGTAAAGGAATAAATTAATCGTATACAAATTAAATATAATGCATTCATTATTAAATATTTATATCTAATAATGACTAGCAAACATATGTTTGATTTTCAAGTACATAAATAGTATGATCAATACACCAAGAATCCAGTAAATAACCATCAGAAACGGCTTAGGTCGGTTCCTATCTAGTTTCTTTTTCCTGGTTTTTATAGTTTCAGCTTTATGTTTACTTCCTTTTCCTTGCAAGCCATTTTTAATTTGTTTTGCCATTTAAATTTTCCTAATCAGCTATTTTTGAATTAAGCTGGAAATGATATTGATACTAAAAGCCACAATCACTGTATTGAACGCAAAGGATAATACACCATGTATCCATGCCAGCCTTCTTATTCTGCGAGAGGTGATTTCTACATCGGAAACCTGGAAGGTCATTCCGATGACAAAGGAAAAATACGTAAAATCCAAATAGTCGGGCTCCTCTTCATTTGGAAAACTTAAACCCCCAGGCTTCACCTTTTTACCTTTATGATCATGGTCAATATCGCAGTAGAAATAATGGGCATATCTTAACGTAAATACGGTATGAACCAACCACCAAGAACTAACTACGCAGGAAAGCGTCGTTAAAATGGCAATCGTTTCGTTTGGCTTGGATTGGTTACCGGTTGTCTTTAGTAGCATTATCACAGCGAATAAGCTTGCAAATGCAGCTGCGACAACAAAAAAAGAAACAAGTTTTCTGCTGGAATCCTGGGCATGAGCCTCTTACTTAACCTCCGCTGGATGAGAGGTTAAGATCGTTGTCCAGGATAGAGCAATGCTGGTCAATGAATAGGATAGCCAACTAAGCATTACATGCATTGAAGTTGACAAGCTTCCAATAGTGGTGGGATAGGTTAAAACTGCAACACCGAGTGAAATGTATAATTTATGGTGTGCATCTAATTTATTAATGTAACCAGGGAGTAGCGCATTCTTATACTCTGTTGGCTGTTCAAAATCTGACATGTAAACTAATTTTTGTTGATCCCTATTGTTATTTATTTTAAAAAGCTACAAATTAAGGCGTACCTGTTTTATAGTTTATACATTACTCAGTTTGTCAGTACAAATTTAAGATACTTTTATATCACTCTTGATAGGATATTTATTGTATTTATTTGGTTTTAATTTTATTATTGCGGTATGATTATTTTAGGAATATTATTCATTATTGGAGGATTTTTATTAAGGTTTCAAATTAATAAAAGGCAATTTAACAGAAGAAACTCAGCAGGTGTAGAAGAATTTAAATCCTATGGAAATGCGTATACGGTTCAAATTCTAGAGAAAATAGGTCGCATTGTAGGTTTATTTCTTATTATTATTGGTATAATAATGACTTTAACCTTCTTTTTTGGTACTTCTCATAAGTAATTTGATCTAAGTATCTATATTCCCTTGTTAAAGACCATTGGAAGAGTACTTCAAAGCTTGTCTAACTCTGAACACACCCTTACTTTTTTTTTAAGGATTTTGAAAGATGCTTAGACAATAGAAGACAACTAATCGCTGAACAAGTTGGTCAAATTAAAAATATCAAATACTCATCTCATATTCTATCATTAAACGGTGGTTTAATGATAATATGAATTTGTGAATCCAAGTTAAAGGCATCTGAAAAGTCAACTTACTTTCCGCAATTAACTGGTCTATCCAGTAATTCGCTATGTGCAAGTTTAAATTCAATGGATCGATTGAGCTTTTCTTCATCTTTACCCGTCTCGGGATTAAATTCTTTGCCATAAACAGAGAGCGTTAGTTTATGCGCCTTTTTCAATGCAACTTTAAAAGCTGCTAATTGATCACCGCCTTTTGCAAATGGATCACCATAACTTTTAGCATCCAGTAGAAACTGGATCCTGTTCCCATTTTTAACATTTGAGCTTATAAAATCTATACCTCCATAATCGCCATCTCCATAGCTATCGCTGTATTCGATAAGAAAGCCGGGCTTCCCTGTTCCTGTACAATTAAGCCACAGGCTCAGCTCATAGTTTTTATTGGAGTAGTTGAACAGCCGGTCGCCATCTTTTTTAAATTTCAAAATAAACCAGCCATCCTTGGGTAACGATTTCTTCCAGGATAAAAGTTGTTTTTCAGAAGACGTTTCGGGTACCTGTAAAATATGGTCGTTTGTCTGGGCATGTGAAACATATGTACTGGCCGTTAGCAGTATTGTTAAAAGTCCTTTGCAAGCGCTGTTCAATATCATAGTTGGTGTTTCTAAATCTCTCTTGTAACCAACACCAACATGCCTGCTTTAGTTTGGGTTGGAATTATTTTAAGAAATAAGCGCAAACCAGTGAGATTCATGATAATCGCCTGAAAAGCGTTAGGCCAGAGAAATTACCTAGGAATAGACTAAAAATTAGTCACAGATTCCGCCTGAGCAACATCAATTGACTAAATGATCTAAATAGGATGCAAGAATAAAGAAGGCTCCAATGCATGTGATCACACCCAGGTTGGCAACTGCATACTTTGTTCTACCAAGCACAAAAAACCGAACCATTTCAATTACCATAAAAATCCCGAATAGCATGAGCGTAATGAATGCTAAAAACAGCGGTGTATTGATTGCCATTCCACTATTACCACTTTGTTTCTCGTCTAAAAATATTAAAGCAGCAAGTATCCCTATTGGAAGCATGCCAATTATCGCTCTAATGAAAGTATGTTTTCTCACATCCCGATTCATCCTGTAATCATCCCTTAAAATAGTCCGGTTCAAAACTAAAGAATTCCAGTCCAAATTGCGATTACTATCGCGTTGTAATGTTGTACATTGGTTTATCAAATAATTCACTAATGAAAGTTGTATACATCGTATTTGCAGCAACCTAACTGCAAAGTTATTTTGTATTTTTGATCTACACTATACACTCATGGGTTCTGTTGTAAATCCGTTTCAGTAGGTCGTCGAATAACCTGGCAAGACGGTATTCAGAGCCCAGTATGGTGCTATTTATCGCTTCTTCAAAATGTAAACAACATCAGCATTAGGGTTCAATTCGGCCGCAGAGATTTTTAAACTGCCGTTAAGATTTACAGGCTTATCAAAGGCTCCGGTTTCGCAGGTATACTTCACTAGTTCATAGCCTTGTAGCTGCACTGGCAAAAGGATGTCTGTTTGAGCAGCTTCCTTTTTAGAATTATAGAGATACACAAAAATATCGTTTCCACATTTTACACTAAAGGTTTCCACATCAGGATTTGTAGATTTAACAGCAAACGTTTCAAAACTGCCTTTACCGGCTTTCATCATAAGGTCTTGAATAGTTCTAACATGAACGATGTATTTATCGGTGCCGCGATTATCAAAATATTCCCACCACCAGGAAAGCGGCAAGATTGGCGTAGGCGAAAATAGGCCATACCAGAGCCCGCGTTTAAAATCACTATCCATCTCAGGCGCAAACTCATCAAAGTTTTTTGACCAATCATATTCATAGCCATATTCTCCAATCACGTAAGGCTTTTTAAATTGACTGGCATAGCTAACTATAGTAGTTGGCAGGGCATGGTTATTTTTATAGATGTGTTTCTGATTGAAATCAATAGCCCCGATAGAATTCAGCCCTTTAAGGTCGCGGTGAGAAATACTTGTTGTGATCAAATGATGGTAAGGATCTATTGCCTTCAGATAATCTGCCATTTCCTGGTGCCATTGCACAATATGTTCGGCAGGAATTGGGTTGTTTTTATCTCTGAACTGCACGTTGTCTATCTCGTTAAAAAACTCCCAGGCTCCAATAGCCGAGCTGTAGCCCCATCGGGCAACGATAAATCTCAATCGATTTTTATACTGCGCTTTTGCTTTCGCATCAGTAAAGAAAGCAGCAGTGGAGGTAGCATACCGGCCGTTTTTAGCATCGTATGATCCCGGCCCCATGGTGAGCATGATATATAAGCCCAGCGAATCAGAGAGATTGACCATCCTATCCATTTTGCTGATCGCACTTGGATTAAAATAGGCCGAAGAGTTGGTATAGCGGCGGTTGTTAAACCCAGATTTCCAATCCAGTGGTAAATTCCAGGAACAGATCCAGGTGCGGAAATAGTTGCCACCGTGCTGAGCCAAGGCTGGAAGCAGGTACTCGTAGTTGTACTTGGGGTTTTCGTGTAATGCCTTAAAATATTTGGAGTCGTCGTTGTCTCTAGATTCCCAGCAGATATTTTCGCCAATTCCTCTAAAGGCTTCCCCATTATCAAACTGAAAGGTCCAGTCATTTTTTGTATTTAAAATGCCTTTGAACTTTGAAGCAACGGCATTAAAAGCCGCTGGTTTGGTTGCATAAATTACTTTACCGTCCTTCGATAGCTGAAATTTATAACTGTATTTTCCTTTTTCCTGAGGTAGAAACCGTGCCTTCCATTGGGAGGTTTTTCCACTTTCTCCCGCCTCATAATAACAAGGTAATACCAGCTTTTTACCAGAAGGCGAACTCAGCAGCATATCCAGAGCGACCTCTTCCTGCAGGTAGGCGTTTGTAAAAATGGTTTTGATGGAAACATTCCATTCGGCCTTTTCAAACTGCTTTACAGATCTATTAATCAACGTAGCTTTAGTAATTGGAGTTTCTGCATTAAGCGCGATCACGCTCAATAACACAAATGCAAGAGTCAGGATCAAACTTCTTTTCATGCGCTTTAAATCGGGATCAAACCCCTGTGTTTTTTGGTTAGAATTAAACTCATCAAAACAAGCGCTTTAAATCGGTTTTAATCAATAGTATTTTAACAAAATCTTATGGTTATTTCCCTTTAAGTGGTGATCTTTAAATTGAAAAATTACTTTTCAATGTAGTACTTCGCTTCATTAATCCAGTTCTGCTCGGGGCTTAAAACTTTATCAGGCGTAATGCCAATGTTATCTATTGCTAAGCCTTCATCAATTCTTCTGCTTCTTGAAGTAGCCCAATAAAGCATGTAAGGCATACAGCTAAAGTCTGCCCCTCTCATGTTAGAATAGTCTAACACCCCTGCAGTATGCTCGCCCATTAAAGTTACTTTGCTGCTTTGTTTAGCCAGTAAGAGAAATTCTTCAGTTGTGCTTGCACAGTGTTTATTAATCAAAATAATTACTTTTTGAGGGTAGGTCGCAACGCTGTCTAAACTGATATTGCTGTCATCCGAGAAGGAAACCAGTTTACCTTTACCTTGTTCCATTTTTTCAATGACATGACTGATAAATACCTTTTGATCAGGCGGAAGACCATTTGTTGTAGCTATCGCAGCCCAACCTGCTATGTTGTCATCTGTAGCTAGAACATCTGCACCGATGTTTCTGACTGTCTTTGTGTAAATATATGGCGTTATTGGGCTGTAAGCAAAATCAGCACCTCCACCGTTATTCCTTAAGTCAAGGATTAAGTTAGGCATTTTACTCAAATTCGATTGATTTGCTTTAAACAGGGAATCGATGTTTCTGGCATTATTCTGATTAAATGTGCTAATCTTTATATATAGTGTTTTTGTGGAAAGCACTTTACTCGCTACAGTTGCTTCACTAAAAATTTCTCCTGACGATTGCTTACTTCCTTCCCTTTTGAAAGAACCTAAAGCATTTCCCTTAATTAGTAACGACACACTTGTAGGGATATAATATTTATCATACATGATGCCTTTAAGTGTATCTTTTCCGCTCTTAAGCTCTAATACTACCTGTCCGGGCAACCACATACCGGCCTTTGCGGAAATTACTACCCCGGCATAATCTCGAAAGAGCGTTTTGTTTCTGATCACCGCGATCCGAGCTGAGGAATCCTCATTCCAATAAATGCCCGTAATTCCTTTCGTGTTCTTAAGATTAGTTAGCTGATCGTTTGACAGGCCTATACTTTCTATCGCCTGAATGCGCCCCTGTAATTTAACTTTTTCTAAGTCTTTTGAAATCCTATTTCTACCTATCTGAATGTGCCCATCCCTGAAAAAAGTTAACCAGTCATTAATTAAATAGATACAGTGCGCTGGTGTTTTTATTGATGCTGATTGTTCAAGTGCAACCTGTGTGCGTTTCCGGTATATAGCCTCTGTTTTAGAATTCACTTTATCTTTAAAACCCGCGTAATTTTTTTCAATTTTATCTTTTACATAATTAAATTCTTGACTGCAATTGCAAGTTTGTGCAAAAGAGTTAAAGGACATGAAGCATAAAACTAACACACTGGTTAAAGCAAATTTGATGGGTTGATGAAGCATTATAAGTTTAATGAGGCTACAAGTATAAAGAATAATTTAATCGTAGGAGAATAAACAAAGTATGCTCCCTCATCTGTTGTTGACAATGCCACACCAGCATTTTTTTTTATGGAAACCGCCTATAATTCTCATCATTAGGTAAACCGCAAAACTAATATTCTCGCTGGATTTCGAACGTTATGGGTTTTAATATGCCGGTTATGGTAAAAGTCGATGGTGGCGAATACCAATTGATCTCCCCTTCTAAGGAGTTTACTGAGGTAAATATTCCTGGCGCGTCTGTCAACAATATTAAGGTGGATAGACTTAACTATTACATTGAGATCCTGTAAAACTTGCCCTAGAGCATAGGGATAAAGCTGTTTAAATAACCTCATTTAAGAAGTACTTAAATTTTAGCTTGCTAAGATTTCTTAACATGCTCCAGATATGCCCTGTATTTTTCAGTGTATGATCTGGTAACCTGGACAGTCATTTCGTTATCAAGCTTAACATGATTAAGGCTCATTGCTTGAATGTGATCTGTAGATATAATAAAAGCTCTGCTTACCCTAAAAAAAGAACTGAAAGGTAATAAGTCCTGTTCAAGATCTGATATTGAGTAATAGCATTTTAAGATACCATCAGTTTTATAAATGTTAATGTAGTTGGATTGACTTTCGATGGCGATAACATTATTAAGATATATCTTAACCCGTTCGCGTTTTGGCGTAATTGGCAAGATTATGTATTGGTCTTTTACCATCAATTCTGCTATAAAGCGTTCCAACAACAGGACAAATTTAGCTTGCCTGATTGGCTTGTATAAAAAAGCTTTTGCCGGGACATCGAAGGCACTCAAGGCAGCATCTCCATAGGAGGTAATTACAATTAAATTGTGTACTAATGATTTGATTTCTGCATAAAGCACGTCACCATTCATTATAGGCATCTGCATATCAAGAAACAGAAAGTCAACTGGAGTTAACATATTATCAAACCCGGATTTAGCTAACAGGGGTTTTGTATAGGATGCTAAAGTATACAATTGAGCCATCTCGGCGATGTACTCGTTAAGCAAGTCAACTGTTGCTGGATCGTCGTCCACGATAATACAAGAATAGCGTTTCATCTTACAAGCACCTAGGGATATAACTGTGTAATAGCAATTTACGTGATAATTCTAACATAAAAAAACCTGTTTTTCTGTAGTCCACATAAAATTTCCGGCATTCTGCATAAAGTGTATACAAGTAGCCCTAAATATTTGTAGAATATATCAATTATTTGCCGCAGCGCGACCTACTTAAACCCGCTCTCTCTCTTAAAATGCAAACAGATTTAATCAATGACTTCCTATTTGGCGGTCACGAACTTCCTGCTGAATTAGCGCTGGAAACTGAACGAAAACGCCTCGATGATTTCTTTTCCATAAGGGCGGTTATCAAAGAATATCCGAAGGGTTATCTTTTATTGGCACAAGATCAGATACCAAATAGAATTTACTATTTAATTGACGGCATGGCAGAAGGTTCCATTGAGAACATGCACGGTGAACGTAGGGTGACCCATGCTTTTATGACTGGTGCTTTCCCAGTAGATGGATTTATGTTTCCCGCTGCCCGCCCATCCAAATTTTTTTGTCGAACACTTATTAAAAGTAAACTCATATCCCTTTCAAGAGTTGATGTGGAAAAGTTGTTTGAAAAGTTCCCTTATACAAAAATAGTTCTGAATTATATAGCAGAGAATAACTTGCGAAATTCTAATGCTGAGTTATTGAGTGCATATAATAAAAGTATAGACAGACTTAAAGCTATGAATGCACAATGGCCAGGCATCGAACGGATTGCCCCAAGAGGTTTTATTGCTGATCTTGTACACATGAGCCAAAGGCATATCAGAAGGTTAATTGCGGAAAGTAATAAAAACCCAGATTGGTGATTTTCGGACTTTTCTACAGTTATTTTGAGGCAAATGTCCTAACAGCCAAATTATTAAGGCCGTAACTTGGTATCAAGCAATGAAAATTATGGAAAGCACAATAAAAGGAAGGTACTCCTTCCGCCCATCTGAAAAAAATAGCGTTTTAATATTTGATGCGATCAGCTACTTATTTGTATTGCTTTTTGTGTACACGGCGGTAAGTAAATTTATGACGATAGGGACGTTTCAAAAAGTACTTGGTCATTATCCATTACTGTCTGGCTACACTGTATTTGTGTCTTATGCTGTACCAATCATTGAACTAATTGCAGCATTGCTCCTCATCATCCCGAGAACAAAAATCGTCGGCATGGTTGGCTCCTTAATCCTGATGATTGGGTTCTTATTATACATCCTATTTATGATGTACTCACTCGGGCCAAGCTTACCGTGTAGCTGCGGGGGAATAATTTCCAAGCTTTCCTGGAAAGAACATATTTGGTTTAACACCATACTAATTATTCTTGCAGGATTCGCTTTACGAATCCGCAATTAATATAAACTTATTGCGCGCGCGATACAGGTAAGTGCCATGGCCTGTTTAAAGAAATGTGGCAATTTCTAAAACTAAATTTAAATATTATGAAAAGATTATTTTTAGGCCTATTAGTAGCAGGTGTTGCTATGGGCGGAAGTGCGTTTACGAATGCAAAAAAAGCCAATATTGCATATATTACGGGGCAGTCTACCTCCGGTGGCGTAACAACTTACTCATACGACAACGATGATTTAAGAACTTGTGATTCCCCTACAGCATTGCCCTGCACGGTTCAGGCACAAGCTGGCTATTCGTTTACAACACCTACGGGAACGATCAGCCAAGCAGACCTAAATGATAATTCTAAGGTTATCGTTCAGTCTCGCCAAACATCTTATAACCCATAAGATGTAAGCCAGGAGATTTGCTAAATCTCCTGGCTTTTATTTATTGAAACACCTATCAATGAAGGTTGGCAATGGCCTTAATCAGCGAATCTTTTTCACGAAGACTTTCTGAATTAAATGACACCATCTTTTGCTGTTGATCTAATAGTATCAGACAAGGATAGCCCGGTATATTGTTGCTTTGGATAATTGGGTGATTTTCGCCAGACCCATTTGTAAAAAAGTTGATCCCATCTAAAGGTGCGTAGATTTGTTTACTCAAACTTTCTTTCCAAACTGCCAAATGTTTATCAATGGAAACTGATAGAAAGATTACGCTGGGATTGTTTTTAAAGTGTTCTTCTACTTCTGACAAGACTTCTTTGTAAAGTGCCTCACAATGTCCACAGTTCGTAAACCAAAAGTCTATCAACACAATCTTACCCTTAAATTCATAATTGGAGCGGATGTTACCGTTTACGTCTGTCAACTTGAACTCAGAAAATTGCCTTCCCGGCATTCTAACCTGTAGTTCTTGGAGATATTGTAGATACTCTGGTTTTTTTACTATCGACATTGCACTGTCAAAATTTGACGAGAACTCATCAGAAAACACTCTTGATTTGAAAAGTTGACGCATGATTAGCAACTCCTTGATTTCTGCAGTAGTCGGGAATTTAGTTGTAGCATTAAAAATCCATTCAGGAGAATCGCTCCCCGTGTTTAGTGCAGATTCAATTCTTAATTTCCCGAGCAGCATATTAATATACGCTAAGGAACTTGCAAGATACCTGCCGTCAATTCCATAGTTCGTCATTGCATCATAAGAGTTTACAAACCGTTTATTGAAGGTTTCTTTTGTTTCTTTGTTTAAGCTCTTGAATCCCTCACTTCTGATGTAAGATAAGATAAAGGTAAAATATCCACTTACAGATTTGTATATTTCATTTGCCTTCAATACGTTATAACTTAATGGTGTCAATTTGCTTCTATACTGCTCCAATAACTTCAACTTTTCAACAGTCTCAGGGGTCAATTGATCAAAAGCATCGTACTGAAGGATATTGCCGTTAAATTTTTCCAGTGACCTTGTTTTGTCAAGTGCGTTAGGATGATAATTGAAATGATTAAACTCATTTGCCAGATTATATTTAACTGAACCTATACCGGAATAGGTAGCGTTGGAATTTGCTCCAAGCTGGTCTTCCTGGAAAAACATCCGAACAGTCAAGTCGTCGCCCGCCTCCCATAATTGAAGCTCATTAACATATATAATATTGCTATTTGAATTTTCACCTAACCTTCTGTTTTTGATCAGTTGAAAATATCCATGTGAGCTATTTACAGGTATCTGGAAAAGAAAATATCCGTTGTTATTTAATGTCCGCTTAAAAGATCGCTTGCCTATTGTTCTTCCTCCGGCCGCTAAGTGACTTAGCATGTTATCACCAACTACCATTGTGAGCGTATCCTCTTGCGTAGCTTTATCCAGATAAATCTTAAAGGAAATTTTTGCATCTACGTTACGTTTAGACTGCGCATTAGCTGTGATATTTATAAATAAACATGTGCAAGCGATGTAACAGATCAGTACTTTGAAATAGCACCGGTTTTTGATATTGTTATCTTTCATTTTGTTGAATTGAAGTTAATTGAATCTCTAATGACGGGATAGGCAGGACATAACGATTATCATTGGGCGGCAATGTAAAAGTCGTTGCATTAACTACTCTTGTTAGCGTTCTTTGAAATTTGGCTTCCTTATTTAGCCTTCTTAAATCCTCCCATCTAACATTGCTGGTAAATGGTAATTCTTTTCGTCTTTCTGCAAGAATTATTGTTAGTGCCTCTTCTGCGTTTGTAGTTGCTTTATTGATGTAGGTATTAGTTTTGTACCTGTTTCTCAGCAGCAAGTTTAAATCTGCAAGCGCAGCATTTGTATTGTCGAGCCGTGCAAAGCATTCCGCTCTAATCAGATAAATTTCGTTTGTTGCAATGCCGCTAAAATTTTGCCCCTTTCCTGTGTAACCGCCTCTGTATTTTGCAGTCGGAGCAGATGCCGAATAGAAAAGAGTTTTTCGAAGATCGTTATTGTCATAGGAGTTGTAAAGCTCTGGAACGATGAGCGCTCTACTAGAGGTTGCTGCCGTTAGATGCCGGTAACTGTTACTTTGACAATAGAACAGCATTTCAGGCATGTTTTTAGTATTAGCGGGGAATCTGTAGGTCGTTGAAGTGTTTACTAAAGCCGTATTATTGTAATCTAAAAGTTGGCCTCTTAACGTAATAGCCTTTCCTGCATATAGTGCAGCATTAGTATAATCACCCATAATTAAATAGGTCTTTGCAAGAAGTCCATAAGCAGCTGCATTGACTGGACGCTGGGTATAGGGCTGAGATTCGGGCAGTAAGGCTGCGGCATCCTTTGCGTCAACAATTATTTGTTGATAGGTATCTTGTAGGCTCGCCCGGTCATCAATTATATTAACATCACTACTTTTTTTCAGCGGCAACCCTAAGTCTGAAAGAGCAGATGAGGTATAAGTCTTGCAAAATAGTTGTGCCAGGTTATAAGTCGCAAAGGCACGATGGAAAAGTGCTTCGCCTTTCACGTTTCTATATTCAGTACCGGAATCCTCTATTTTTTTAATACCATCCAGTACGATATTGGAATATTCAATTACCTTAAAACTATTATTCCAATGAACAGAAGCTTCGCTACTCCAGATGTTTTTTGACCAGATGTAAAGATTTCTGCTTTCTTCATCAGAGGCATTGTAATCGGCATCTGTGAAATAAAAGTTATCGGCTCCTGCCAATCCTGCACTCGACGCATCATTCATGATGCTCGTGTTGTCTAAAAGTGCTTGAAAATCTGCTAACGTCTCTGGAACTACATCACTTTTAACAGCTTTAATATCTAGCCATTTATCTTCTTTTTCGCAGGATAAAAGGAGAGCTGCAGATAAAAATAGATATACTGGAATCAAAATGATTTTTATAAATGATCTTTTCATGATTAGAAATTTGCGTTTACTCCAAAGGAGATTGAAAATGGATTCGGATAAGAAGTTACTCCGCTGGCTGAGGAGGAAGGATCAATCCCGGCTTTATTCTGGGTCCAGAGCAAGCCGAGATTGTTAGCATAACTAAAGATTTTAACATCTCTGATCTTAAGCTTTTTTGCAAACATTGCCGGAAACTGATAGCTTAAATTAACGTCTTGCAACTTGATATGATTACCAGATTCTATTAGCGCTTCAGATAACTGATAAAAAGCATCCCTATTGGAATTTGATGGATAGACTATAGACGGCACGGAAGTAAATGATTCATCACCGGTTTTTTGCCATCGATTTGCATAATCCATATGTTGCCCGTTCTGTATGATCCCAGTATAGTTTAAACTGGTTGATGATCTTCGAAAAACATATCCTAACCGGTAGACAACATTGACAGAAAGGGTGAATCCCCCGTATGAGAAATCGTTTCGTATTGCACCATATAATGTTGGCGTGGCAGATCCTTTGAATACTAAGCTGTCGGGATTGTAATTATTTATTATTGAAGAATAATCTTCGCTAACTTTTCCATTCAGAAAGCCCCTTGGATTTCCATTTGAAGGATTCAATCCAGCCCACTTATAAGCAAATAAAGAGTTTAGCGGCCTTCCAACGATATAGCTCCCCTGAGAGATACTTACAGAATTAGGTGGAACATCATACTTCACTACTTTATCCGTGACTTTACTAATAAGCAGTGTAGTGTTCCATTTAAATACTCTATCCAGGTTCTTAGTTTGTAAGGTTAAGTCTACGCCGTTAGTTTTAGTGTTGGCGGTATTTGCGAGATAGGTTATAAAGCCTGTCTGAGCGGGCAAAGTTGTTGGTTGAATAAGTTGCTCTCCCTGTTTGTTGTATACTTCAAAACTTCCACTGATCACATTTCTTTTAGAGGAGAAATCAATTCCAAAATTGATATTTTTGACCCGCTCCCACTGTAACCTGGGGTTTGGGGCTGCAATTACACTTAGGTAATTTGCTCCAGTTTGCGGATCATTGGAATAAATTGCAGTAAGATAAGCTGAGCTATTTTGGTAGGTATTGCCCTGATAACCATAGCTGGACCTAAGCCGCAAAGATGGCAACCAATCAATTTTATAAAACGATTCGTTATTGATATTCCAGCCAGCTCCTGCAGATAAAAAGGGTTTGAATTTGTCATTGCTTGTTGCCCCAAATAAGTTGGCCCCATCTTTCCGGGCACTTAAGCTAATTGTGAATCTCTGGTTGTAATCGTAATTTCCAATCGCATAATAAGAAATACCCCGGTTAATGTATCCAATGGTAGATCCATTCGGCGCCGGTATGCTACTATTACCCGATGGACTTGTAGGATAGAAAGTAGAGAAGTCTAGATTATTAACAGCCAATCCAAACTGTTCGGTGTAGCCATAGGAAGTCCGGTTGAAGAGCGTAGTTTCCAATTCCTTGATCTCAGTACCAACAATTGCGTTGAAAGTGTGCTTTCCAAATGTGTTTTCATAACTTAATGATCCTCTAAAATTGCTGTTGTTCCATTTAGAACTGGACAAATCCAGAATTGATCCTTTCGGAACGATATAAGTTAGTGCACCACTGGTTTGATTGTAAGCAGTAAATCTATTGATCAAATCCCTGGTGTAATAGCTGTCAAATGTTCTGTTATTTTGATCATCAATGGTTTGTTTCTCATTTTGATAAACAACTTCCGCATTGAGATGAGATGTAATCTGGTATTTCGCTCCGAACTTCAATAAAATGTCGTTTATGGTACTACTGTGATCTGCAAACCTGATCTCATCTAATGGCCTAAGATTCCAGTCAAGATATCCTTTGGCCTGGGTCGACTCAATATAGGATAACCTCAAATTTTGCAGAACTGGCAGTGCGTTGCCTGATTCATCAGCAAATCTTGCATATGGGAACAGAAAATTGTAAGGAGCACCTAAAGAGTTAAATGATCCGTAAGCATAGTTGTTATTCAATTTGCTTTTACTTTGTACATAATTTATTCCAGCAGTTAACTCTAGTTCTTTTAAGGGCTTGAAAGTATTCAATGAGTTTACTGTAGTCCTGCTATACCCATTTTTTACTAGGCTTGCTTTATTGTCATCGCGTCCAACAGAGAAAGAATAAGTAACGTTATCTGTTCCACCCCTTAGACCAAGCGAGTATTGCTGGTTTACGGCTTTCTGATATACATATTTCTTATAATCATCCCTTATATCCAAAGACTGCAGATTGTAAAGTTGATTTTGCAATTGAGTTTTTTCCTGAGCAGTTGAAGCGGACTTAATTTTCGACATCAGCTCCACCGCAGGACTTACAATCGGGAACGAGGCTTTATCATTCAATTGATTATCGAAATAACCCTTATCAAATAATATTTGCTCTACATCTATGTAATCCTTAGCATTTAAGAAACTTTGGTTTTTCTTGAGGTCTGGCTTATTTATTACAGTCACATTAGCATTAAAGTCAACCCTAAGTGATTGGTTTAACTTTCCTTTCTTAGTTGTGATTACGATAACGCCATTGCCTGACCGGGCACCCCAGATTGATGCCGCCGCGGCATCTTTTAAAATAGAAATGCTTTCAATGTCGTTAGGATTGATATTCCTGATTTCACCTTCGTATGGAAAGTTGTCAAGTATAATCAGTGGTTCTTTCGAAGCATTTAGTGTACTCAGACCTCGAATGACAATCCCTGATTTTCTATCCCGGGGAAGTGTAGAAATTTTATCAAGTTGTGGATCCCTATCTTGGAAATAGACTCCAGGAACAAGATTTTGAATTTTATCAAGAATATTAGTGGTAACAGATCTATTTAAAAGTTTATTGTCAATTTGAACTATGCTACCTGTTACTTTATCGTTTTTTAAATTTTGGTATCCTGTATTAATTACAGAAACTTCATTTAATTGACCGGTTACCGGCGCTAAATTGAAGGTTAAAAGCATCGTCGATACTGGCATTTCTTTACTTTCAAAACCTATAAAACTAGCTATGATAGCTGCTTTATCATCAACCTGATATAGGTAGAATTCACCCTTTTCATTTGTCTGGGTCGACTTGTTGGATCCTTTTATAGAGACGGTTGCCCCAGCTAGTCTTTTTCCTGAACTATCATATACAATTCCCTTAACATCGATAGTGAAGATATTGGCTTTTACCAATATTGGATCGAACATAGTCAGGGTTAAAAAGACCGTAAGTAGTAGTAATTTTTGAGCATAGCCTCCCGGCTTACACCGATTTCCCGTGTAAAATTTGAACATGTGGTTAGTTTAGTTTTTTGTGTGGTTAGTTGAAGGAAGAATCCATTAGGGATGTTGGTAAGAACAGATTTTGACATCTAGCCGTAACAAGCTACTCCGGAGCACAGATCACCTGAGAAATCAGGAACTTAAAAAGAATGGTAGATTTAAATCTCATTAGCTCGTATGTTTATACGAGTCCCAGATATTTAGAACACTATACTGGGCCCTATCTACCATCTTGCCAGGTTATTCGACGACCTACTGAAAACGGTATACGATAGAGCCCATAGCGTATAGTGCATATCCTTATATGCAATACTGCGGGTTTCAAACTATCGTCTCGTTTCAGTTGCAAATGTCGAATTTTGGCAAGCGAGACTCTTTAATAACAGTTAAAGCAAAGAGTAAATAATTATTGTTTACTCTTTGTTACATTTCAAATATACATCGATTAGGTATTACCAGACAAGGGGGTGTTCCACAAATTATTGGTAAAAAACTCAAAAATATATCATGCTTATAGATGCGGTGTCCAACAATAGGGTTATGCATGATTCCCGGCATACCGTTCTCCTACGGCTGTAAAGTCTATTCAGGAAAAAAACAAAAATGCTACCTTACAAGTAAAGCCAGTATAAGACACCACACCCAATAAAACTGGAAGGCATGCACATGGCCATCACCTGCTGTGAAATTTGTTGAAATATTTGCCAGACAATCCTAACATGATGAACGAACCAAAAAGGAAAATACAACCAAGCGCACACAACCATTTTCTTTCCTTTTCTGCAGCCTCAAAATAGTTTGGTTGAAGCGAAACTTTCTTTAACACATACTTTACATTGAGCTTATAGACGGTGTACAACAGTACCAGTGTAAGCGAAGCAATCAGATAACCATTACCTTGAATATTGAAATTGGAGGCAATAACGAATAATAATGCATGGAACATGTTTACAATTGTAAATGTCATGCCGTACATCGCTCTTTGCTCCCTATTTTGCGAAACATTCCACAAAACCATGCAATAAAAGCACTTGATCAGGAAATTATATTGTTTAACCATATAGGCTCAGGTGTCTAAGCGCTAATCTAAGAAATAATATGCTCCTGGCTAGGGAGCATATTATAGATAACCAATAAACCTATCTTTTTTACAAGCCTATCCCCTAACCTCCGGAAAGAAGTTAATCCTTAATAGACTTGTCCATATGTCAAAGAACTTTTGCAACGCCATCCCGGCTGATTGCTGGGTTTGTCAATTACACGAACCGATAAACCTTATTATTTGCAGTTACAATAACCAGAGACAAGTGCATCCACACCTAATCGTTTCTCATTATTTTGAACTACTATGTAAAAGTCGACATATAAAAAAATCCCTGTCAGTGTAAGGGGGTGTTACACCCCCCTCTAAAAAACGTCAAAATCGGCCTCCTTGACAGTTTAAAGCTGGAAAAAGTTTTTTTGAAAAAAAGTGAAATCGGCCTTTAAAGGGCTTTGAAGGCCAATGGTCGATTTTATTGTTGCACAATATGCCACTCCTATTTAACCAACCACTAACAGCATCTTATGTTAGGTATTTCACCAATTCTCTTACGTATATGTTTGTCAAAATGCAAATCGTTTAGTATACACCGATTCGAGAATGAGAAATTTAATTTTTTTAAACGCACGCTTTGAGCAGGATTAGTTTGACATTATTTAGTAACTTGGATGATCATTGAATAGAACGTATGTCTGATAATCCACTGACTCTATATCGGAATTGGCTTTCCACGGTGCCCACGCATATCGCGGATATATTATCTGGAGATATTCTTTGCAGCTTTTATATTTGGCAGGAGCCAGGAAGCTCGTTCAGAAAAAAATACGACATATTTGAAGAGCATCGAACTGAGAATGGTCTTGCAATGAATCTTTTGTTGGAATTGGTAGATAACATTCTTATTTCAGACGATGAGCTTTTAATGAAGCATGCAGCGTTAAATATTTTAGGAGTTACAAACCTCAGCATATTATCATATGATCAGCAGGTAGATATCGACATGTTACGAGACTTTCAATTAAAGTTTTTGGTTGACGGGCAACGAGGTTTAAGTGATCGCGCTGAACATTTGGCAAATCCAGATATTCAAGATTCGCTTTATCTTTTACGATTAACGACGAGGCATTCGTGGGAAGAATTTAGTAGTAATTCTTTTAATTTTGAAACTCTACATAAGTTTTTTAACTAAAAGATCCAGCCTAAACTCTTTAGTTTAAGCCGGAAATAGCAATTTTAGTCATTGAACCAAGTATTATAAGCTATGTATGCAGCGCCAAAAGGGCCGGCCACGATAAAACCTAAAACTACATGTAAGTGTTCTAAACCGATTCTCTCTTTGTTTTCGGCGCCACCTTTCAATTGGGCTTTTTCTAATGTTGTGATAGTTCTAGGATGATTTTCCATAATTTTGTTTAGGTTTAAAATTAACATTTATTTAATAATTCAATCTACAACTATTAGTTGTATAATCCAAATGAAACTCAAATAAAAAATAATTCAATGAACTCATCTGCAAGTATATAATTGTCATTTTCCCAATTATATTACCATCATGAACCAAGCATTTTCGAGATTTGATTTTAATTAATTATTAAATCTAACAATATATGAAAAGGCAAGACATTTCGGCATCCGTTGATGGCCAGACCTGCCAGATTGCTATATTCAGCAGTCTGGATGTACAACTCATTGAAGATTTTTTTACTGAATTTGAAATAGAGGATTGTAAAAATAATTTGTGGCAATTACTTAAGGCTACATTTAATCGTGAACATTCATCGTTGACAGACCTTGAAGCTATAAATCTTGGGACTTTTTATGAACGAATTTTAGGCGTAATCAGTGCAGCGCATAACCTATACGGCGATAATGCAAAGGTTAATTTACCTATTTCAGAAGACCTAATTTAAGGATCACAACTATCCTTTTGTGAACTTGCTCGTCGAAGAAATAAAAAAGCAAATAATATTTTCGCCAATTACTAATATTATTAGTAATATTGCTGGTCTAAAATTATTTGTAATGAAAGAGATTAGGCTTTATCAAAGACAACCCTCATCAACGTTGATCCCCTTGTTTGCCGACAAGATTCATGCAGGTTTTGAAAGCCCAGCGTCAGATTATGAAGAGGCACGTATAGATCTCAATGATTATGTGTCAAAACACGTCGAGGCCACTTATTTTGCAAGGGTGGCAGGCGACTGTATGATCGGTTCTGGGATTTATCCGGAAGATCTTTTAGTAGTAGACACATCGTTGACTCCAAGTCAAGGGGATATTGTTGTAGGAGTATTAGATAGTGAATTCATTCTTCGTGCCTATTATAAGCACGGAGAAAAAGAATATTTGATGCCCGACAATAAACATTATAAGCCTATCGAAATAACAGAGACAACAATGTTCAGAATCTGGGGAGTGGTACCACAAAGTGTTTTAGATCAAAGAAGGAGGAACAGTGCTCGCATTAATAGATTCGAACAACTTTTACGTTAGCGCTGAACGAGTTTTTCAACCAGAGTTGAGAGACAAGGCAGGCTGTGTGCTTTCCAATAATGATGGATGCGCAATTTCACGTAGCAACGAAGCAAAAGAGGATTTCAAAATCAAGATGGGTACACCTTATTTTGAAATGCGTGAAAAACAGCAAATGGGTTTGTTATGGATGCGCTCATCGAACTACACTTTGTACCAGGATATGATGCGTAGAATTACTGGTATTGTAAAGAAGACTTTTCCCGATCAGGAAATCTATTCAATTGATGAATGTTTTTGCGATTTGACCAGTCTGAAATATGTTGATTTGGAACAGGAAGCCATCGCGTTAAGAGCTAAAATACTTAAGTGGACCGGTATTCCTGTATGTATCGGTCTCGGATCCACACGAACGTTGGCCAAAATCGCCAACAAAATTGCTAAAAAGAAATTCAAGGAAACTGGTGTTTTTTTTATGGATACACCGGAAAAAATCACTGAAGCATTAAAAGCAACAGAAATTGATGACGTCTGGGGCATTGGCCCCCGTTATGCAATCAAGTTGATCAAGGAAGGGGTATATACAGCATACGACTTTATTCAGCTTCCAGAGGATTTTGTACTCAAATTGATGACGATTCAAGGCCGTAGAACTTACCGCGAGTTAAAAGGAGAACGATGCATTCCGATGGAATATAATCGACCAGATAAAGAAGGGATTTCGACTGCTCGTTCGTTTGGTGGTTTTGAAACTGAACTCGCACCTCTGGAAGAGGCAATGGCGACATATGTTGCTAATGCAGCGGTAAAGCTAAGATCTCAGGGGTCAGTTTGTGCCAAGATATTTGTTTATGCGCACACAAGTAAATTTGCTGTAATTTCAGATAGGTATACAGCAGAAACATCAGTGTGCCTCCCTGTTGCAAGTAATGATACTGCATTGCTAATCACGGAAGCCTTGAAAGCTCTAAAAAGAATTTATGTTAAAGGATATAGATATCAGAAGGTCGGTATTGAGCTAACAGATTTGAAACCCTACAGCCAGGTTCAGGGTTCTTTATTTCAACAAGTTGATTCAGATAAAGAAAAGAAACTACAAAGGGCTCTGGCTGTTATTGATAAGTTAAACTTGGACTACGGAAAAGATACTATTCGTTATGCAGCCATGGGATTTGATAAAACGTGGTCAATGAGACAGGAGTTTTTGTCTCGCAAATATACAACAAGAATACAAGATATAATTGTGGTAAAAGCCAAGTAATCTAGAAGTAATTAGTGTATAATTAGGCTGTTTATAATACCACTTTAAAATATGTGTGCACGATATACACTTACCGCTGAAGAAAAGGAGATGCTTAAAGATCACGGCTTGACCCTAGTTGGAGAGTACAGGCCCGATCCAAACATAGCTATTACTGATTTTGGTTTTATAGTAACATCCGATGAACCTGACATAGTTCAGCGGATGAATTGGGGGATCATACCTGCAAATGCTGAAAGCAAGGTTCCAGAGTTTTCGTCTTTTAACATTCGCTCAGAGGACGTCATGGAAAAACCTACTTATGCCCCACTGCTGCAAGCACGTAAAACATGCTTAGTTATTGCAGATGGCTTTTATGAAGCGGAACATTTAAGTGACACCGACAAACGACCATGGAGGTTTACAACTGAGCGCAAAATATTTTGTTTCGCCGGACTTTGGTCGGAATGGTTTGATCCGGATACTAAGGAGCCATATCGGACATTCGCCATCCTCACCTGTGAAGCTAACAGTACAGTAGGCGAGATTCACACTGAAAATCGGATGCCGGTAATATTGTATAAATCAGAAGAACCATTATGGTTAAGTAAACGAAAATCTGTAGATGAGTTACTCTCTTTATGCATCCCATATCCGGATGATAAAATGAATAGATATCGTGTCAGCAAAAAAGCATTAGCAGTATCAACGAAAGATCGGCCCAATAAAAATATGGATCTGACGCAGCCAGTCGAAGACGAGCCAAGGCAAAGTAGTCTCTTCAACATACCGGATATCCGTTCAGTACCTGGAGTAAGAAGATTTAAAAATACTAAGAAAAAAAAATCTGAACAGAAAAAACTCGACAACTCTAATGGGTTAGACTTGTTCAATTCATTATGAAGGTAAATCAAAATAAAAAATATAAGGCTATGAATTTACAGGTAACAGATCGGCAAAGTTTCATGAAAGTTTTTCAAACTGAGTTCAACTTATCTATTGAAAACATTGAAGAAGATTATAATGAAAAGCTACAATCTCATTCGTATAACGTGCAATTAAAAAATGGAATTGATAAATCTGAGTTTGAGAACCGGACAATTCGTTTTATAAATAGCAATAATAAATTCGATGAGTCATTCGATATATGGGTAAATGGATATGGAGAGGAAATTGGCACAAGTTCATATTGTATAGCAATAAACGCCGATTACGATAGTACCTACAATAGAGACGGCAGTGAGAATAATTTCGGGGAATTGGAACTCGAAGAACCTTACGAGACGTTTAATGTTGAAATCGATGGTAAGCCAACACATCACATTGTGAAATTTTTAGAAGACGATCAACCAGTTGAATATGTTATTTATGTTGGTGAAGAATATATAGGAGCGATCTCGCCGGTTCATGATGAAGCAGGAAATTTAAGATGGAAAGGAAATGCAAGCCTAGATCCGCTTGTCGTAAAAAAAATCACCAATCATATACAAAGTGCTAATTTGTAATTAATACCGAACATCGCGCAATCAATTAAGTATGCCAAATCTATATTATTAATACAAACTTCGCATATAGTTTTTGACCGAACGGAAGTAAGATCTATTAATTCCAAGTGAGATATCTATTTCCTTGTATAACTTGTATCTTTAAAAAATGGATCCATTTGAGATTTTCGTGGAAATTGGTGATCTAGAGCATACTTTTATAGTATTTGAAAATCTAGGCAATGAAAGTTTCGAGGTTTTTGATGGAGATGCCTTAGTTGGTTTTTTTAGTTCTGTTTCAGATGAGGATTACGGTATCCGATGGGAAACAACATCATCAATACCTGAATCTTTGACTAAAAAGATTGGTGAGGCAATCGAGAAGCATTTTTTGTAAACTGGTTTAAAATAATATGGATTTTGGATACAATAACGCAGACCACATCGCTGAAATTGATTTTAGCTTACCTGCTGATGGGGCAATTACCGGACGAACATTAATTGAGGCATCTGTCAACAGAGAACCTATTTTCCATATAGGTGGAGCGAATCCGGCTGATTTAAGTTGGATAGGGATAGCGTATCCAATAGGGGTTGGAAAAAAAATTATGCCATCGCTTTATAAGAAAATGTTTAATTCGGTAGAATTGACATCGACTTTTTACAATATGTTGAGCGTTAGTAAACTTTCTCAAGTCAAATCTAATTTTAATTTATCATCAATAGATGATTTTCACGTTTACCCGATAATACCCAGGGATATTAGTCACGTGAAAAGATTTATAGACTGTTCAACTGAAACAGATATTTTCATTGAACAAATTAAGATTTTTGAATCCCATCTCGGGGGTTGTTTTCTTCAGGTTAATGATAATTTTGCTCCCAAACATTTTGACCGGTTAGAGTCCTATCTGCGAACGTTTCCAAAGGACGTGGACTTATTCGTTGAAATCAGGCATAAAGTATGGTTCAGCGATGCGGAGAATAGAGCAAAGTATTTTGGATTACTTAATAACCTTTCGATTGGAACCGTAATCACTGACACTAGTGGCAGACGAGACGCACTACATATGGAACTTACCACTCCTAAATTATTTTTAAGATTTGTAGGGATTGGGGGAGATTTCATAGAGTTAGACTATAAAAGAATTGATAGTTGGATACAAAGAATAAGTTATTGGATAGAGAAAGGACTTCAGAAAGTAATTTTTTTCGTCCACCAAAAGGGAGGTGAAGATATACCTAAGTTATTAAAATATACTATTCGCCAATTCAATTTACGTTTAGGAGCATCCTTAAAAGAAATAGAAATAATAAGTTAGATTAATGGATTTTGGTAGAGTAGCAGAGTACGCATTAACTGATATAAATTTTGACCTTCCGAACGATGGGCATTTTACCCAACAAATTTTAACTGGTTCACATGTTCAACCAACAAAGTTTTTTGTTGGTTGTCAATCTATGAGTAAAGATGCATGGATAGGGGCAATATTCAGGAAAGGCACTAAAAAGAAAGACATGAATAGTCAATACGTGGCTACGTTTAATAGCGTTGACTATCTAGGGTTTTCTTATAATAACGATAGTTTCACTGAGACTGAATCATTCTTAGCTAATTGTAAAATCGATCCTGATAAAGAATTCTTATTTTTTCCAAGAATCAGCAATAAAATAAGCCACACCAATAGACTTGTCAATGTGGATGAAATAAATAGTCGTTTTACAGATCTCGCAAGAATCTTCGGAAACAACTTAGGCGGATGTTATCTCCAAATGAGTGGTACATTTGGAGTTGATTCATGGATGTCTTTAAAAACTTATGTAGAAAGTTTTCCAAAAGATATCAAGCTATTCGTGGAAATGAGGGCTGAAGATTGGTTTAAGAAGTCACTAATAAGGAATCAATATTTTCAGCTACTATCTGATTTAGAGATTGGCACAGTAATTTCAGACACTCCAGGTCGTCGAGATGTTTTGCACATGGAATTGACAACTCCCGAACTTTTCGTTCGGTTTGACGGAACGGGTCGTCGATCAAACTATCACAGAATAGATGAGTGGGTAAAACGAATCGAATTATGGATTGATAATGGATTGAGGCAGGTAAACTTCTTCGTATCTGAGCCTGACGAATCAAAAACTCCAGCATTAGCACAATATGTTATTAGTCAGTTTAACCAACATTTAAATGCTTCATTACAGAATCTAGAATTCTGCATTTAATTACTCTTACGACTTGAACAGATTACTTTCTTAACTATAGTAGTATAAAATTACAGCTCAATCATTGGATCCCAAAATACCATTTGGAAGTTTATAATTATATCTCCATCTACAACAACACCTTCTGCTGCTAATAAATCTTTCATGCTAATTCCTCCTGTAAAGTGATGTTTACCTGTCAATAACCCATTTCTATTAACCACCCGGTGTGCAGGGACATGAGGCTTTATTACATGTGAATTATTCATTGCATAACCGACCAATCTAGATGATTTTCCAGAACCTAAAGCTTTTGCAATCGCCCCGTACGTTGTGACCCTACCGGGCGGAATCAGCCGTACAATTTCATAGACTTGCGAATAGAAGTCACTCATAAAATAATTTTAAAATTTAATTAGATAGTCTTAATAATACACTCGAATATGAAAAACTTATCTTAAATTCTACTACAGCAAGGCAGCAAGCATCACTAGCTTTTAACCTTCGCACTTAAAGTGTCCTCTAGGAACTTAAAACTTACGTATATTATATGAAAATAAATTCCTCAAAGAAATTCGTAATATACTCTCATTTTATTTCTAAATACTGGCTAAAATTTGAGACAAAAAACACCAACTAAATTTCTTTTGGGAATCTCAGATTTTCATCATACTGTTTGAGGAAAAATACGAATCTCTGAAAGACAAAATTCCTAGCACACATATCAAAGTCGTAACACAGCATTTAGGGTCACTAATCCCGATCTTCTTCGACTTTTGTCGAACAAGGTACGAAGGAGGTCCGAAGAAAGTAAGCACCAAGTGCAGTGTATTTAGAAGTTAATCTGCAGAGCCAACCGCAATTTAGTTTGCGTTAAAATCTATAGCTTACTGGTTAGGATTTAGCCAGGGTAATTATTGATTTACAAACCCGAATTCAGCTAAAACGATTCAACTAAATTACCGAAAATTTTTAGAAAAAAAAACGACAGTGATATTTATTAAATCTACATCATATAAAAATGATCTTATCCTTTTGAAGCAGCCTTAAAGCATGTAGCTATTTTTATGAAAAGCAATCATGTATAAATGCCGTCTTTAATGCCATGACTACACATGTAAATCATAAAGTTCCTTAAAATACTATTAGAATGGGTTTGTAAAAAACGCAATCATAAAAACCGCGTTTATCACTGTTTTGAGAGGGGTGTCATTTGGTATGCACAATAATTCCTGCCACCCCCCTTTAAATGGGTTTAAAGCCCGATTTCATTTTTTTTCAAAAAAACTTTTTCTGCCTTTAAACTATCATTGAGGCCGATTTTGGTGTTTTTTAGCGGGGGGTGTAACACCCCCCTACACTGTTCTGGCTTTTTTAATATCCCGATCTTTGGATAGCAATTAAAATTAACCGAAAAGATGATGCGTGGATGCGCTTGTCACTGGAAATGGAATTGCGTTAATGTGTTGGCATTACTAGTAAAAGCAACTCATTTTAAAAGGTTTATCAATTCGTGTAATTGACTAATCTAGCAATCAGCCGGGATGGCGTTGCAAATGTTCTTTGACATATGGACAGGTTTATTGGAGGGTTAACTCAGGGCAGGAGGTTAATTAAGTAAACTTGTAAACAACAGAAAACAGCGATAGGTTATAACAAGCTTCCCTGGCCAAGAGGCTTGTTATTATTCAATTTTCGAACTGATAAAATTGGATTTTGAATGCTAATATATTTAGCAATATCTTTGGGTAATCAACCGCTGATTCAAAACATAAAATTCAGAGCCGATATGACAAATGGACTTAAAGACAATGATCAACAGCAACAATTCGTTGCAATCAAGAATTTAGTAATTCAGGCATCGCGTTCTAATTCATGGATATTCAATTCGGTTACCAAAGAATGGCATAATCCGGAGGAATTCGAAGCTAAGTATATTGATTTACCTTTTCAGAGCGGTTGGTATCAACAATTCAAGGTATTAAACCCGCTTGAAGGGCTTTCTGCGGCTGACAAACAAATACAGAAAATCTTGAAAAAGAAAGCCAACTTAATAGCAAGGGTGTTCAAATACTACGAGAGTAAACTGTAGCTTATTTAACGGAGACGTTGAAGGGAATCGCAGTTTAAGATACGACCACAAATAACGCCAGTATAATATGCAGAGTAGTATTGACACGGTCCTACAGACACTGATCAGTAGATCAGCATATCACAAAGCAATAGAATTTTCCTCATTAATGTGGGTAGTACGGAGGATTCATTGATTGCTAATGACTCGCGTCTATTTCTTTTATCCTATTTTAGCAGTATGATTTTCGTTTCATGCGCAATAATTGAAAATAGCAACGGGCAAGTTTTAGCTACGCGGAGAAGTGAAGCCATGTCTTTACCGATGAAATGGGAGTTTGCCGGCGGAAAGGTAGAACACGGTGAAACCTACGATGAAACTATCTTAAGAAAAATAAAGGAAGAACTTGGGATTGAGACTAAAGTAAGCAAGCAACTTAAAGTGGTAATCTCTCACTACCCTAATTTTAGCATTACCCTAATTCCTTTTATTTGCAGATATGTGAATGGAGAGATATTGCTTCATGAGCATCATGAATTTACGTGGTTAACAGCTAATAAGCTGTTAAGTTTAGATTGGGCAGCTGCAGATATTCCAGTAGTTCATCAATACCTGAGCTCCCTTCAAATTTAAAACTGATTGTGCTTTCGGTGAAGTACCCAGTGTTCACAAATCTAAATATCGTTTTTTGATTTTTAACAATTCTATAAATTGATTGTTTTCTTTTACACGCCAAAATACCCACCCACTAATGCTCACTCCACGAATTGCTCTTGCAGCTCCGCTAGGATAAGGATATTTTTTTGTTAGCCCATTCAATGTTAAAGTTATAGAACCGTCTACATTCAATATTGCTGTAACAGCGTTATCCGAGGAAGCATATAATATTGTCCCTACGTCAATTAGTCCAACGTTAATTAACATCTCTAATGTAATATCTGGTTCTTCTATGTATTTCACTCCCTATATCATTTTTTGTAAAGGTAGGAGAAAAAATCACATTTATTTACTAACTTAATTAGCAAATTATTACATTTGCGTCCAGACACCTTTTAATAAGCTTGTCAAAATAATTCTTGTTGGTAAAGGATGCTAAATATGGATTGGCTGCAGAATTAGTATCTTTTAAATTTAGAGTATAATGCTGATTGAAATAGCGGCTAAAAAACGTTACTTTGTAAATAAACTTTAAAATGTATAAGCTTATATTGATACCGCTTTACATATGACCCACTAATATCCCAAAATGAAGAAGTACCGTGGCGGTGAAATATTCCAAGGAGATTGCCTTGAAGTTATGAAACAGATTCCTGATGCTTCTGTTGACATGATTTTATGCGATTTACCTTATGGCACTACGCAAAATAAATGGGACAGCGTAATACCGCTTGATAATCTTTGGAAAGAATATCGTCGTATTATCAAGCCTAAAGGTGTTATAGCATTATCATCCCAAGGAATATTCACCGCAAAACTAATAATAAGTAATGAGCCATGGTTCAAATACAAGTTTGTTTGGGTTAAAAGTAAACCTACAAATTTTTTGAATGCGCGCCGACAACCATTAAGACAACACGAAGACATTTGTATTTTTTACGGTAAACAGCCAAACTATTATCCTGTTATGTCGCCGGGAGAACCATATAATAAGGGTGTAAGGAAAGCTCAATTTACAGGCAGTTATGGCGATTTCAAGCCAGTCCAAGTTAAAAGTGATGGAGAACGATACCCAACAGATACATTATATTGTAAAACAGCTGAAAGTGAGACTGGAGGCCGCGTTTGGCATCCGACACAAAAACCCGTGGCGTTAGGTAGGTACTTAATTCGTATGTTTACGAAGGAAGGTGATGTCGTGTTAGATAACGCCTTTGGAAGCGGAAGTTTTCTTGTTGCAGCTGCGTTAGAACAACGCCGTTTCCTAGGAATTGAAAAAAATGAAGAAGTCCAATTGTTTAAAGAAGACACTATTGATTATATAAGTGTGGCTAAGCAAAGGCTGGCCTTAGTTGAAAAAGCTTTTAAAAATCAAGAAGAGCCTCCACCGTTATTCTCAGAGTTACAGCCTTCCTCTGGCACACCACAAAATAATAAAAAGGGCATGGTTGATATTAATGCCGTCATAAATGACCAACCGAATATAACATTATGAAAAAATTTTCAGCGTCCTACAATGAAAGATCTTGGGCAATCGATCTAATAGGACATATTAAGGCATTGTCCTCGACTAATAATAGATCAATTAAGGACGCTGGTGGTGAGCAAACGGTTAGAATCGATGGTGGAAGTTTATTTCCCGACGTTTTGTTATTCGGAGATCGGGATACCGCACGAATCTTACAGGGTTGGGAGCTAAAAATGCCCGACACAAGTATAAACGACCGTGAATTTCGTGAAAACGCTGAAATAAAGGCTAATGCCCTGGGTTTAGACAGTTATGTATTATGGAACGTATCTCATGCACATTTGTATACGCGTATAAATGGCACTAACAGCTTTAGTCGTTCAAAAACCTGGGATGATCTCGCAGATATAACTACCCGCGTCGCTGTAAAAGCAAATCGAACACGATGGGAAAGACTAGGTACTGAAATAATAAACTTTTTAAACGATCTTTTTGATCGTGGAGAGTTAGAGGGACGACCGTTTATTGAAGCATACCGAAGTGGCGGAGTTACTTCCCTAATACTAGAAAATGCGTCGGATATTAAGGACGTCATCATTGATACGATGCGCCGAAATGGTGATTTTCGCGCAGATGTAATAATGTGGTGGAACAAGTATCGCGCAGAGTATGGTGGCAGTGATAAAGAGCAAGTTCTAGCCAAAGTAGTAATTTCAAATTGGATTGGGAAAATTTTATTCGCCCATATCTTGCGTGAAACGGATAGCAGGGCGCAAAGAGTTTCGACAATCACAGAAGAAACCACCCCCATCGAAGCTTTAGCTTTGTTTCAGCGCCTATCTGAAGAATGTAACTTCTGGACTATCTTTTCCAATAGTCTTGGATTGTCAGAAATAACTGCTCGTGTGTGGGAGCAACTAAAACAATTTAATCGATTGCTATCCGATCTTAGGCTAGGCGCTGTTGATCAAGCTCAACTGTCGGGTTTATTGGAGGCAACGGTTGCAGTGACTATTCGCAAACTTCGAGGCCAATACCCAACACCGATCGAGCTAGCAAGATTACTTGTACAAATTTGCGTGCGAAACGTTGTCGAGGATCGCGTACTTGATCCTTGCTGTGGAAGTGGTACAATAATTAGGGCTGCATTGGAATATAAATTAAAAAATGGTGTTGCCGCAGAGAATGTAGCAGCCTCTGTTTACGCCGGAGACCAGGATCCCCAAGCAGTACAAATTGCAACTTTTGCTATAGCTAAACCTGGGCTTATGCATTTACCGCTTAAAATTTTTCAACGAGATGCCTTTACACTCAAAGAAAACACAATTTTAGATTTTAGAAATCCATCAACCGGTCTTTTATTTTCTGAAACAATTGGCCAATTCGAAGTTATAACAAGTAACCTTCCATTTGTCGCACAGGAAGGACGAAAGCAATATGGAAACGCTTTAAAAGCAATAGTCGAAAGAATGGGGATGAATGATTTTTCTGGAAGAGCGGACGTTGCCGCTTATTTGCCTTTCTCGTTACATCCTTTATTGAAAGATAATGGAAGATTAGGTATTATAATCACGAATGCATGGCTGGGAACTGACTGGGGAGATGATTTCTTTAACTTATTGAATGGTTTTTATGATTTGAAATGCGTTATAACATCCGGTGCTGGTAGATGGTTTAAAAATAGCCAAGTTGTAACTAATTTACTAATTATGGATAAAAAGGTTGATTTTGAACAGCCAAATGGACCAGTAAAATTCATCGTTATTACAAGGCCAATAGAGGCAATAGCCGACGAGACAGCTGTTGAATTACTAGCTGCGCAAATCCAAACTGGCCAAACACAAAATGACTCGTTAATTGTAAGGAGTATAACAACTGATCAAATAGCCCAATTTAGGAAACTGGGCTTAGGGGGTAATGCGCAATTTGTAAATTGTGATTGGGTATTAAATATCCCACTAGTTCCATTAAAAAATATTTTTAATATTAAACGTGGAGAGAGGCGGGGTAATAATGAATTATTTTACCCGAAGTCAGGACATGGAATTGAACCAGAATACATCAAGCCCCTAGCGAAAGGCCCTAGCGACTTTACTCATTTGAGTACACCCGCTGTCAAAGAAGCATTTTGTTGTTCTCGAACCGAAAATGAATTAGTTGATTTAGGCCATTTGGGGGCTTTAAATTGGATCAGAAAATTTAATACTGCTGAAAACATTAAAAAGCTTTCGCGCACTAATTTATTATGGTATGAAATGGATACCGAAGATATATCAGATTTAGTCCTATTCATTAATTATGGTGATCGGTTATTTACGGGAAGAGTAAATCCACCAGCTTTCTCAGATCAGAGACTCGTACCATTAAAACCTATCAAAGAGATAGATATAGAACTCTATCACGCTATAATGAATAGTGCTGTAGCAATGTTTATTATTGAAGGAATGGGATTTGGACGAGGTCTAGGAGCGCTTGATCTTAGCAGTGATAGGATAAAAAAGTACATGCATATTTTGGACGTAAATCTTTTAAATGCCATCGATATACAAAATATCAAAAGTGCGTTTCGTACTATGGCAACAAGAGAAATTATGTCTTCGATAGCTGATGAATTAGAAAGACCTGATCGAATAGCTTTCGATGAAGCGATACTTTCCGCTTTTAGAATTCGTGAAAACAGGCAGGTCATATATGATTCAATCCTAGCTCTAGTTGAAATTAGGTTAACTGCAACGCAATAATATAATTTTTTTAACCTGACGATTCAATTCCTTAAAATTGTCAAAGTCTTTACATCGTTTATTGTTATCTTACATCTAGAAAAACACTTTTCCACAATATCAAACTGTATTCATTCAATCTCGCTAATACAAATTTTCTTTTACTATATAATCGAACTCTATTAATTTTTAAAATACTAACAAATAATATCGCTTTCATTAAAGGCTAATTGAGGTTACAATATCTTTTCTTTGGTTAATTGATAAATTTTGGATATTTCGCTGTATAGTAGGCGACGATTCCGCTACAAAAGACCTCTGATGGCATGTTCATAAAAAAAGGTGGCAATTTGCTGATCACTGGTGCAACAGGATGTGGTAAATCCTTTTTAGCTTATGCGCTGGGGCGCTGTGCATGCTGGCTGGGTTACCGGATCCAGTACTTTATTATGAATAAGCTTCTGGATGCACTTGCCCAAGCCAGACTTGATGGCTCTTACTTAAAATGGATCAGGAGAATCTCAGCTAATAAACTGCCGATCCTGGATGACTTTAGACCTAAGGCTTTGAACAATGACGCTCGGATTGCTCTGCTCGATATCCTGGAAGACAGGTATGGAAACGGCTCAACGATGATCAATTCGCAGCTTCCACCGGACAGCTGGTACAACTTTGTTGATCAACCAACCAACCCTCGCTGATGCCGTATGTTATGGACAGACTGGCAGCTTCTGCGCACAGAATAGCACTCCCAGCAAAGTCTTTGAGAAAGAAGAAAATCATTAAGTTCAACTTATATCACTCTTACTTACTGTGGTACAGGCGGACCTGGCTGCCGTACTTTGCTCCGGAATAAATGGGGTTCTTTAGTGAGGAACAATGCTGTTTTATCGTCGGAATATCCGCCTAGCATTCGGCAAAAACTTCACGCCCCGAACTAAGGACAATTCTACTCTAATAAGACTGATTTAAACTCTTTTATCACAATCGATGTATCTTATAATTAAGGCATTAACTGAGTCTATTTCCTATCAACCAATAATATTAATTCAAAAATCTCTGTCTTCAAATGGCCAATTAGAACCCCAAAAGCACAACTCTGAATTTTCAACACCAAATTTAATATGGCATCGTAAGCTAATATTCTTTTTGACCTACCCATTCAGGGATGGAATACTAGCACAAGCATCCGTTATTATGACCTAAAATAATTTTTATACCAGTTAGGAAATGTATTTAATAGCTTACCATAAAGTACATTTTCACTGATTGTTTCGATATCATCGAGCTGGAAAAATGAAATGTTTTTAAGTTTTATATTCAATTTTTTTAAACTAGCCGTATCAGAACCCAATACAACAAATTGCCAAAAAACAGGATACCTTTCAGTATCTGCCATTTGGATTTCTATATTTCCAACGTCTCCATCAGTGAGAATAATAACGAATACCGGGTTTGTAAAATTGTCAGCGGTTAGATAATTTTCTGATATAGCATCAACAACCTTAAAAGTGTGGGTTAGCCCACCAGCCGTAATTTTATTTTTAGTAATATAATCTTTGTAATTGTTTTTATCGACTTCTTCGTGCTTTCTGGATATATCTGCAAATGTCCAAATATTTAGGCTTCCTTCATGAGAAACTGCTATTGCTAAAGATAAAAGGCGTTCTAACACCCTTTGAACAGTACCATTTTTATATAGCTCCTCCATTGATCCAGATGTATCTAACGCAATCCCAACTCGTAAATTTTCAAACTCTTCAGCCTTAGTTTTCTTTATCGGAATAGAAAAACTTTGAATCGGCAATTGTAAATTAGGGTTAGTTATATAGCTATCATCTCGACTAATTGAATAACTTTTTGGGAGGGTCGACACTTTTTGATTAAACTTTTTATTTTCCTGTTCTAAGCCGGAAGGTCTAACATCTACCGTTGTAACATCCTGCACTTGAGGAAAGACTAAATTTGCCGACAATGGTCGCGACAAAACCTCCACATCATCTGGATTTAAATATACCGGAGTGATTTGATGTGTCAGAAAATCGCAATCGACGTTACAATCCTTTTTGACAGGTATAGTTTGCACAGCTCCAGATCTCTCATGGGAATCCTCTCTTTTAGTTGCTGTGGCTATATTAGAAATTTTCTCTGCATCTGGAATTATCACAGGATTTAAAGTATTCAAGACAATCTGACTATTTTTTTCCAGACCGACAAGTCCCTCCAGTTCATCCCCTAAACTAACTGCGAGATAGTTTTCCGGATTAAACATGACTGCCTTTGAGACTATGATTGCGGCAAATTCCGCATTCTGCGGTTTGATTTGACTTGCTTTTAATGCGAGATCGGTAGAGACATATTCCGTATAAGCTTTTCGCTCAAAGCGTGTAATTTGATTTTCTTGAAAATGAATTAGCCCTGTAATAGGATTACCAAGGTCCGATTTTAATGTTTCAAATTCTCTTTTAAAAATATTTATTAAAGTAGGGTTTTTACGGAAAATCATTAAATTTTCCTTATTAAATGATTCCGCATAATAAGTCCAGTTGTATGAACCGTTAACGAGAACCTTATCATCGATTAGACAAAACTTATGGTGCATTAGCCCAGGGTAATCGCTGAAATAAAGTGCTCCTCCAAGATCGATGAAACTTTGAAAGGGAAGCCCTAATTCCCAATTGTTAATATAATCATTAATGATTATAAGCTCAACCTTTACATTCTGCTTAAGTTTATAACAAAGCAGATCAAAAAGCTCGTGATTAGTAAACCATGCGATTGCTACGCGTATATTTTGAGTGGCCTTGCTAATCTCTTCCAATAATTTCGCCCGAATACCCGAAAAGAAAACTTCTATATCACTGTGCTCTGTATCTGTAGGACAAGTAACAGGAGGTATTGTATCAAATCCCAATCTAGATTTTATCTTGGCCTTCATTTCCAAAGAGGCGTTTTCAAAGTATTTGCCTAAAAATGGTGTTGGACAAAAATCAACGTACCCATCCAACCATAAAAGAAGCTGGAATAGATCAGTAGCTTTATTGTAGAAAGCTAAATTTAGATCACTTAACATCTTGTCACCCATGTCGGAATTAATTTTTAGAAGCAGCTTCGCCTGGTCATAAATGTGATCTTCGTCAATTTGTTTGATACCTTCTGATAAGGTTGCTATAAGTTTAATATTATATTCTGGGGAATTAATATCGAAAATTCGCCGTAAAAACCCATACTCTCCTTTTTTTTCAATATCGATGAGTGATGGTTGCTTGTCTGCTTCTTTTAACTTTAACGATATCGGTGTATTAGGGATTGTCCCATTTGCCAATTTAGCTTTCATCCTCAATGAGAACTCCAGAGAGGTTTTCTGGAAGATAAGATTAATTGTTTCCTGGTCGTAATTTAAAATGTTTTCTTCTATTTCTTTATTGCAACTTATTAAACACTCGTTCGCAATCATTCTGTCGCCTCGAACAGTTTTAATCTCTGATAGCGCAAAGGTGATTAATTTCCCATCAGACAGATTGCTGATATCGCTTCGGTTTATGAGGCTTTTCTGGTGGAATCCAATTTTGAAATCAAAAGAAGAACATTCAATAAATGCAATCTTATAGGGATTACCGTCTTTATGCTTTCTTTCTGCTAACTGAGTAATTACGCCAACATTGCGAGCAGTTTTATCCATGTTATTCATTAATGTTGTGAGACTTAAGATAATTTTTGGTTTAATGAAGATGTATAAACGCGGAACCTGATATTCAGAAAACGTATTGTACAGAGATTATATCGAACAATATTGTTGATCAATATAACTTTATAGAGTTATATTTCAAAAATTAACATAAATGAAATAGTAAATTATCTACGATCTTCTGATTAACGGCTTAATATGCATTTAAGATATCAAAGGTGCATATGTTTTGACTCTAGTTTTGACTCGATATAATACTACGCCATTTGTATAATTGGTTCGCAGCATATCAATTTGATATTCGCCCTTAAATCTATATAAAGTGTCTCCGAGAGATCCTTTGACGCGAGCAAAAACAATTCTAAGCATAAGACAATCCTTCAAAGCTTTGTCTACTGAAATTTTAACCTTCCCCTTGTCTTCACTAATTTCTGTTATGATACTCTCATCGCTAGATATGGTATTATTCCATACACCATTTTTATAAAGTTTAGGAAACCAAAGGAATTTATTTACCTCCGCCGGATGCCTTGCTGCCCCTGTCCAAATAGAATTTGGTTTATAATAATTTCCAAAGCAATTGGCCGCTTCAACCATTGTTCTAAATGCTACATGGTCTGTAATACATATGTATCCCTTCTTTATATAAGTCTGAGAGTTGAATTCTTGATCAATATCCCATGGAAGGAAATTTGTTTGCTCGGATAAAATTTCTCTAAGTTTAGCTACAACTTCATCAATAGTAGCGTTTACTTCCTGCAAGGATCTAGTGACGTCAATTCTTAATATGGTATGACCTGTCTGACTAATAATATCCTGTTGCCTTGTGGCATCAATTATTCGTTGGCGTTTATGATGCCCTTCGTCAATTTCAACATGAACCATTAATTGTGGGAAAAACATATCGGTAAGGGCAATCCCATTTGTTCGCCTAACATATTGTTGAGTAACGAATTTTACATCTAAGTCATCCAATAAGTGCCAGATTCTTGTCACCACGTAATGCTCGTAAGGTTTTTTCTCAGCTTTGTAAAACTGCCTACAAATATATTGAAGCTTATTCATTCTTTGCGAAATAGGGCTCTATTTGTAATAACCATTTTTGAGAACACATCAATTTAGCTAAATATGGGAATCGATTGGAAATTAGAGAAAAATTATCCATAATATTCCACGTGGCGAGGGTAACAATTCTAAATGAAATATTATTAATTTTCATCATTCCAAGGGATGTTATTATCTCGACAATATTTCTCTATTTCTGAATCTGTTTCGAAACACGTGTCACAGAATTCTGTAAGTTCATTTTTTGCCGCGTTAACGTACTTATCGTTAGCACTTAAATATGATTCGGCTAAAAGCATGAATTTTTCAAAGTCTTTGTTTATTTCGCACAACTTATCAACTGTCTTGAAATCTAAACTGCGGTATCTAGATATAAATAGTACGTCACTTTCATAAGGATTTGCTTTTAACTCTATAATTCCAATTCCAAAAGACTGACTCAATCTCTCCATCTCATCCATCAAGCCTTTATTAATTTCGAACGCCACTAAATAACCATAGTTCGCCCAACTTGAATTTGATACTGCTTGAAAGAAGTATTTTTTTAAATCATAATCTGTTTTGATCTCCTTTTTTATTTCATAAGAAGTAATACTGAATAAGTCCGCCTTTGTGACTAGTTTCATTAATGCGCTACTTGACCGATTCTTCAACCTAAGAAACTCTATTCCAATCATATCTGGATGTACCCATTTTTGATAATCGTCTTTCCCAATTAAGGACTGTTCATGGAAAATCGTCTTAGAATCGGAGTTCTGACTATTTAGAAAGCTACTTAATAGCTTGTGCAAAGAACGTTCTGAGAATTTTTTAGGAGATGAACCTGCTTGTGCAACTTTTATCTCATTCATAATCTGAAACATGTTGGTTTTAATATCATGTTTAGTCGAATAATATTCATACCCTTTAGAGCCTTTGATTCTTTTAACTCTCGCATCGTTTTGCCTGATAAAATGACCTAGTTGCGCACCAATGGTATCTGATGGAGTTTTTGCATTTTTCCAGTCTATGTAATGACCTTCATCGATTTTATCCAAAACTTGAAGATAGGTTAAAGCCCCCTCGAAATCATCTAAAACTTTTAAAATAGCTTCCTTAATTGTCATGTTTAGTTTTGCTTTTTTTTGATGATATTATTATGTTTGTCTGTTTTGCCTAGATCCCGGATTAGAATATTAACGAGGTTGTTAATATTGATAGATAAAACTTTAATCCAATATAGGGAGATCTTTTGGCTTCTTGTAATAATAAGGTATTTGTTGAAGTCAATAATTGGAATATCTTGAACACTACCTGTTAAAACTTTAAACAAATTCAGGATACGCTGTCCTTTTGCTTTTTCCTCAGGCCTAAGGAGCTGATATTGATTTTTCGAATTAGTGATATAATCGAGTATGTCCTTATTCGCGTAAGCGGGTTTGAAATTATCAATTAGGGTTGATATTTGGCCAAAACAGCTCGCGCTAATAAAGGAGAAAAAGCGGATTGGGAGTGTTAATTTCATTTGAATTTACACATCGTTACTTTCAACGGCTAAGATTAAGGTGAACAACCTCATATCTGAAATGAGAAGAAAGTAACTCTTTTGGATTATGGAATTGCTACCAATCCCGTTCGTCCCGAAATTTAAGGAGTGCCTGGGTGATTTCTTCGATGTCTCTCATGGGAATAAGAGTTGCTCTGATAAGCTATGATATGACTTACCCGAGGGATATGGAAATTTGCAACAGCGGCCAGGCTGGCTATTTGTTCTCGATATTGAAAAACGAACTGTACATGGTGGCAGTTGGCCTCAACAGAATATTAAGACTGACCTCAAAAAAACTAATATGATCAGGAATGAGTTATCTAAATACCGTTTATTTGTGTGGGAAATAAACATCGAAAACCCTATGAAATTCGTCGTGATATCTATTATCGCTGTATTTCTGCTCTTCATAGTAATCAGTTATTTTTACAGGCTGCTCCTTAAGATCAATTTTGAAGTATTTTGTTAGTGGATATTTATCTTTGCTAACAACGTCACGATACGTAATATCTATTCTCACTAAGTATACATCCAAATCAATTCTATCAAACTTTTTGCTGTCTCTCAATGATTCTTGAGGAAACAAACCATTTTGCTTAATGACCATCCGTTCATACATTGGCACTATGTAGCTATTTGAAAGATTCTCACTTCCATCATATGCTAGTACTTGACATGTTGTTATAAGGCTGTCGGCCTGCCTCTTACCTTCATTAACCAAGTTGCTTTTAAAAGACCAATTATGGGGCTCTTTATCGACAGTAAAATCAACAAACCGTACGATGGGTCGATTTTCAGCATTTCGTTCTATTTTCTCGTTTTCTAAAAATTTGATCTGAATATCTGTCTTTTCTAGGGATAGATTAAATTGCCAGACCCCTATAAACAAAGCAGCTACTCCTACAAATGTGGAAATCATACTTGTAATAGCGGACAACATTTCCACTTGGATATTTTTGTTCCCAAATAGCCATCGGATTCTAACTGTTTGTTGATTATCGGTTGCCATAATATTAGAAGATATCAGGTTTAAAAAAAGAAAACAAAGATGGTTTTAGATCTTTACGATTGCTATAAGTGACAGATAAGGCGGTAACACCTCTCTTTAATTCTTTAGGATTGTTCTTAAAGTGATAATTACCTATTACGTCGAACGCTGGAGTGCCTGGCAACTTTATGGAAGCAGTGAATGTGGCATCGACGCTATCTCGGTCAGTTGAAATGCATTGATAAAACTCATTTTGCCCATACTTTTGAAATAGAAACCTCAACTCAAAATCGTGTCCAAATTCTTGGTTAAATTTTACATGTATATTTTTTAAATAATAACCATCAATCAAGTAAGAGGTACTATATTTATAATAACCCGACGGAAAAAAAAAGTTGTTTATTTGTTGGCCCTGATCTATCCGAAATAGAGCATCAGCATGCTTTCTTCGAAATATGTCGGTGTTATTTACAGGTAGAACTGCGGTTGAATTTAAAACCAAGATGCCGCGTCTGTTTAAAATCTGCATAAAAGGATCTAAACTCATTTCAATCTGTTCACTGCCTGTTTTAGACTGAAAACTCCCAACCAAATCGTAAATATCACTTGTCGTTACTATTGTATTTTTTAAGGTTAAGTTAGCTTTAGGATGAATAATAATATATTCAAAAAAGAAAAAATGATATGCGAAAGTAAGTGCTACTATTACACCCAAAACTGCGGAACCAAAAAGATAACTCGCTATTTTAGACCGAGTCTCTTCAGGCCTAATAAAGACTCTAAAAATAAATCCAGTAGCAATAAATATTACAAAATAGTAATCGAGATCATCAAATTTGTAATACCAATCCTCTAAGTAGTCGATCATAGCCATTCCGCCAACCACAATCGTAATTAGTGCCAAATATACTCGAAACAATTTCCAATAATTTGTGAATCGAAAAATCCAACGGAACGAACTTATCGCTATAATGCTAGATGGTATATAGAGAATATAAAGTTTTGGATGGATTTTTCCAATAAAATTTATGAAGCCAAATGTGATATAGAAATATCCGAACATCACTACTGTGAAGATTGTTATATAGGATATTGTCTTGATCAGCTTTCTTCTGTCTGCTCCAAGCGCAGACACCTCTTCTAACGTAGCCATTATGAGCGTGTTGGTTACGATAAAGCTAATGATTATTTTAAAATAAGGAAGCAAAATTTGTCACTATTAACCCTTTTTATAAGTAATGTAAGTGAACTAGGTATTCGAATGTCAAATAAGGCAGCTACTTATTTACGGCAAAGTCCTTAGCTGGACTTCCTAATGGAAATCTCAATTACCACTACTATATTTGCTATGGGAATAGTTGTGGAGAAGGTAAAAGAGTTGGCAAACTCTATAAACGTTCATAAACCAATACCCAATTTTATTACCAATCCTTTAATGTGACTTCAGATGGCTGCTTCCTATAGAATGATTAAATTGTTGATTACCGGTTATGATGACAAAGCACTACTTTGACCCAATTTCAAAAAAATCACTACTAGACTGTCCAATACCTAAAAATATATCTGTAGCAATAAACTGCTCTGCTTTATCATAATAGGTGCTTTCAATAATTGTAGGATCTATATAAACCCAGTCTTTAAAAATTTTTCCATTTGATAGCCTGACACAAACTAGCAGTCTATGATAAGAATTATGTCTTATATCTGAATTTCGATATGCCTCCATTATTTCTATTCTATCAAAATTAACTGTATATCTATCACTTTCTGAAAGTCTTTTCTCCCCTTCTAAATCCTTTACTAATATTTTGATAAATTCTGTTTTCGAACTTCCGTAGGCTATATAAACCTGTGTGACAGTCAAAGGTTTGTTATTATCGTTTATAGCTGAAACATGCACCTGAGCAAAGGGATAATCTACAGTTGAGAAAACAAGCAGCTTTACTTTACTTTCCTTATAAAATTTAAAAACAGTAAGGCCCCCAAGAAGACTTGAGAGTCCCGCCCCCCATATCGACAAAATAAATTGAATTGTTTCGATGTTCATAGTATTCGTTTAAAAATACAATAGTTTACGCATTCCCACAACTCAGGTTAACAGCTGGACTGATTTTAGCCAAATTCTTCGATGATTTTTGATCACTGGAAGTTAAATACATCGTGGTTAAATAACAAAATAAATAGGTAAAATCAGGCCGGGAAATTTGTTACCAATTGAGATGATTTTTCGTTCCGTACCTCCTTGTTTTAGCGCGTAGTTGATCAAAAATCGTTCAGGTCAATAGCTTCGCATATGAGCTCGAGCCTCAATTATAGAAACAACCGACAGTACGATACATACATTTAACTGCATATTTGATAAAATCATCCATTATATGAAATCATCTGTTAATGCCATTGTGCGCCCTTCGGATAAATTGCCTACCTTTCATTGCCTAAATTAGATCATCATGTCAATTTTCAATACCTGGATCGATCTCCAGCAGGAAACCAGTGGCGGCAAAACCCTGCATATCTGCACCGAAGTCGCCGGTGAACGTAAGAAAATCGCTGCCGAACTGCAAGAGATCATGCGTTCCCATTACAACGACTTGTCAGTCATCGCCGACGATATCCAGACCCTTGGTTACGAAACCGCGGCTGCTATTTTAAAAGCACGGCTGCCGCAGGGCAAAAAATCCCGTTCCGGCGACCTGGGAGAGATCCTGGCGACCGAATACATCGAGCATGCTCTGGGTTATGAAGTACCTGTACGACGGCTGCGATATAAGGACGGCCGGGAAATGGCCTTGCGCGGCGATGACTTTATCGGTATGCGGCACGATGTAGCGAATGGATTAAGCTTGCTGAAAGGCGAATCCAAAAGCGCTGCTGTCCTCTCCAACACCACAGTAAAAAGTGCCCGTTCGGCGCTCGACCGGGACAGCGGACGCTGTACGCCGCACGCGCTGCTGTTCATTGTGGACCGGCTGCTGGAAAGTACGCCTGAACGCAAGGCGCTCGGTACGGCCATTAAACTGGAGGTAGCCAAAAGGGGCCTGCCACCGGCCAGCATCGCCCATGCATTCTTTACGCTGACGGGCAACAGTCCACTCAATTTCCTGCGGAACGACCTGCTCGCCGCTGAAACCACCCGACCGCAGACCTCAGTCAATATCAATATCACTGATCACCAGGATTTCATTGCCGGATCCTATAAAGACCTCGAAGAGCTTGGAAACAGTTGAAGAATTAAGCGCCTATTTGGGCGATCTGCTGCGCACTGATTTCCGCGGCAGCCTAGCCGACCGCGCCACGGCCTGGTCGATGATGCGGGTGAACGGTGAACCGCCTGCAGGGACCGGTTTCAGCCGGACGATCGCGACCGATCTGGCGGAGTACGGTTTTGCCGTGCTCCGGGCTGCCTTGCAGCTGACGGAGCGAAAAGGTGACCGGCAGCTCGCGCAAAACGCATTCAATGCGGCCGGCAAGGCTTTTGAAAGCCTTGTGCGAAATACTTATGAGGAAGATCCGCATGTTGGGTTTTTCCGGGTGATCGCTGGCGCAAGTTATCATTTGGCCGGTTATTCGGCCATTGCCTATTCGATCCTAAACAAGCGCCTGGACCAAGGCGAGAATAATGCTCCTTGCGAGGTCGCACTGATTTGGCTGATCCTGCGCGACTTGGATCAGCTGCGCAGCTTTATCCGGGAAGTGCTGGATGATACGGTTACAGATGCCATACTCTCGGAGATGTTGGAAATAGGCGATTTCGAGGTGGAGGATGCGGTTAGCGAGATCCTCAATGGCAGCATCTGCCGGGGTCTGGCTTTCTTCGACCTGGCACTGGCGACCGGCGATGAGGGACTTTATCAACAGGCGCAGTCCTTTTTCCGCAGGGCGGAAAAACTGGCCGCCGACAGCTCAACAGTAACGCTTTGGTGGATCGCAAAATTGACAACGAGCCTGACGGACGATCTTTGGAGTTCCACGCTGCATGTTCAGCTACCGGTCGAGCCCCCTTTAGGTGGTGAGGAACGGTATGCATCGCTGCGCGAATTATTCATCAGCCAGCTCTACACCCGTAAAGTGGCTGAGGTCGAACTTTGGCCCTCTCAGCTGGAAGCCGCAGCCCGCTGCCGCGATGTTGCCGACGATCTGATCGTTGCCTTGCCAACGAGTGCAGGGAAGACGCGTATCGCAGAAATGGCCGCCCTGATCACCTTGGCGACCGAGAAACGTGTACTGATCGTGACGCCATTAAGAGCTTTGTCGGCCCAGACGGAACGTTCTTTTCGAAAGACGTTCACTCCCCTCGGTTTCAGCGTATCGTCGCTTTACGGTGCCGGCGGCTTGTCCGCTATGGATTCCGATGCTCTGAACAGCCGTCATATCGTGATCGCCACGCCCGAAAAATTAGATTTTGCGCTGCGTAATGATGCGGGTATTTTGGATGACATCGGCCTGATCGTGCTGGATGAAGGGCATATGATCGGTAAAACCGAACGAGAGATCCGTTTTGAGATCCTGGTGCAGCGCCTGCTCAAACGGATGGATGCGGGTGAGCGGCGCATCGTTTGCCTGTCGGCTATCTTGCCTGACGGCAACAACCTGTCTGACCTTACCGATTGGATGCGTAATGATGATCCGGGCGCCGCGATCAAACTCGGCTGGCGGCCGACGCGACAATTGTTCGGCACACTGGAATGGAAAGGCCGGTCGGCTACGCTCAATTACGATCATAAAAAGGAACAGCCCTTTATCAGCAGGTTCATCGGACAGGCTACCCCGCCGGGGCAACAGGCTGCGCGCCCGGCCGATATGAAAGACCTTACTGTTTTTGGGGCCTGGGAATTCGCCAAGCAGGGCAAAAAAACGCTCGTTTTCATTACACAGGCCAACTGGGTAGAGAATTTTGGAAAGACTGCGCTGGACCTGGTGGCCAAGGGCTATTTACCCAGCCTGCTGCAGGAACCGAACAGGATCGCCCGCTGCGTGGCCGTCGGCAAGGAATGGCTGGGAGCTACCCATCCTGCCGTAAAATGCCTGGAAATCGGGGTCGCGCTGCATCACGGCAGTCTGCCTGATCCTTTCCTGCGGGAATTGGAAATTCTGATCGCAGCTAATGTAATCACCGTTACGGTCGCCTCACCAACGCTGTCGCAGGGACTGAATATCAACGCGGCCGTTCTGCTGGTACCTTACCTGCACCGGGCAGGGGAAGTCCTTAAAGGAGAAGAATTTGCCAATGTTGCCGGGCGGGCGGGCCGTGCCTTCGTAGATGTTGAAGGCATCGTGCTACATGTCATCTTCGACCAGCATGCACAACGCAAACGGGTCTGGAACCAGGTGGTGACCGCCGCCCGGCACCGGGTACTGACCAGCGGATTGATGCAGGTGATCCAGCAGGCCATGGAACGTCTGGCTAAAGGCGGAATGCTCAACAAAGCAGATGCCTTCGAGTACCTGGCCAATTCCAGAGAAGCCTGGTTCAGTAAGGACGGTGGGCAGCCCGCCGACGAGCTGGCGAATCTAGAGAATGATATCGATAAGCTGGACGCAATGATCCTGAGTCTGATCGAGGCGTTGGACAGTCAGGCGGCCGACCTTCCCAACCTGCTCGATGAAGCGCTCCGGGGTTCTTTCTGGGAAAGGCAGATTGCGCGCAAAACCGCGAAATACAAACAAGATCAGCTCGCCCTGTTGTCGGCGCGGGCGCGGCTCATCTGGGCGCATACAACGTCTCAGCGCAGGAAAGAACATTTTTGCATGGGGGTAGGCCTGGATACCGGGTTGCTTCTGGATTCGATCGCCGATGAGCTGAACTCCGCACTGGACGAGGCTGATCAGGCCGCACTGAACGGCGATACCGATCAGCTGCATGCCGCGCTGGTCAGGCTGGGCGAACCGTTGTTCAAGATACAGCCTTTTAAGCCGGACCCGCTGGCAGCAGACTGGAAAGGGTTGCTGGAACAATGGCTAAAGGGTCTTTCCATTGATCTGATCGGTCCGGGCAATATGCCTGTGATCGAGCAGTTGTTCTCCTACCGGCTGGTCTGGGCTATCGAAGCGATCCGGATGCGCCGGCTGGCAGCGGGCTGGGAACCGGAGTATATCACCGGTGGGGCTGCGGCCTGTGCCGAGAATGGGGTGCCGAACATGATGGCCGCCCTGCTCATCCGTGCAGGCCTGCCTTCTAGGCGCTCCGCTATGGAAGCTATTGTTAATAGTGGCGCCGATTTTGCCGACCGGAATGGGATGCGGGGCTGGATCGAGAGTGGTGAGGTCGATGAACTGAGCCAGCAGGCGGACTGGCCCTCGGCCGAAGCGGCACCGCTCTGGCAAGCCTTCCGGGAGGAAATGCTAAAACCTGAGTTAAAACGCTGGCGGCGGCAGGATTTTACGAATAAGGAATTGGTAGCAGCTACCGATTCTCCGAATGGATATTACCGCTTTGAGGTTGACGAAGACAATACCCCTTGGATGGTTACTCCTGATTTTGAAAGGATCGTGCCGTTTGTGCAAAAGATTAAAGAGACCGGCAAAGGGCTAACCTATATCTCGTTCACCAACGGGAACAGCCGACCACATGTGATCCGTTTTGGCGAAGGTAAGATATACTGGCTGTAACGGAAAATGCTAAACCAATCCTACGTCCGCTAAATTCACATCGCCCTACCTGTGGCCCTTATTCATCCTCGGCAGAGGCTGCCGGTAGGCGATGCTTGCACGCACGCAATGGGTTGTTCTTCCAGCGTTCTACACCGGATAGCCCTTTGGCTGTGCTTAACGCTCAGCATAAATCGTCTTAGGCTGGGATAGTTGATGAGCAGCTGGGTATCGATGTAGCCATCCAGTGTGCGCAAGGACGCGGCATTATCTGTCAATAGCTGACAAAGCTCGGCATTGTACCGTTCGCGAAAAATCGAGGCGAGTTCTGAAAGGGATCAGCATAAATTACCTAATGGCTTTTGTAACGAATATTTGTAAATAACAGGAATACTAATATTGCGTATAAATTGGAATTCTTAATTGCTAGTCGAGCATTGGAACTTGAGCAGTATTAACATTAGCTAATATGCAGCACCAATCATTTCTCAGAACATTGCCAAGCATGTTAGAAGCAACAGCAGCTGGAGTGATGATATGAATATTATGGATTTTGCAAATGACGATAATTTCAGGTCCAATTGGTCATCTAATCCCACAGTGCAAACGCCCTGGTATGAACTTACATTTGAAAGGGCTGTCCCCTGCAATATGATCGTTTTAACATCCGGTAATTCATCGGCAACAAATTATAGTTTTCAATATTATGCCAGCGGTAAGTGGAATGACATCAAAGCAAACAATGAGGGAGAGAAAAAGGTAAACATTTACCGGTTTGATAGAATATGGTGCGAAAAGATCAGGGTAACTATGCGTCAATTTGATAAAGCACCAGAAATAGCAGAATTAGGTGTTTTCAACGAAAAAAGATAGATTATTATGGATAACACAAAAGGTAAAAAGAGAAAAGATTTCAGTATGAAAGTTATCTTGACTTCAGGCAATAACAAGTAATGAAAATGATATGAATAAGATTAAAAAATATACAATTTACATTTGTTTTCTAGCGCTTTTTCCTAGCCAGGTATTCAGCCAAATTCATTCGTTGAAAGATTTTACTATTTGCAATCAATGCCCTAAAGTGATCTTCGAGGGTCAATACCCTCTTTCAACAATAAAAAAGCACATGAAAGTCTCCATTAATAATCATGACTTACAAATAACTGAAGTGAATTACTCACCAGGGCTTTACACATTACCTACTAAGTACGGTGAATTCGTGGGGTTAAATAACGGAGAATGGGGTGGTGGCTTATATCTTAAACCTAGTAATGGAGATAGTATTTTTGTGAACGGGAAAATCATGAAAACTTCTTCGCGATTTGAACAAGCAAGTTCTTTCTTGAACAAAAGCATAGAAGTAGTTCCCAATGTGACCGGAAAAGCAATCCCTATTGCCTACGGTAATATATATGGATTAGCTAGTTTCAAAGAAAAATTAATCTTTACAAGTTCATCAGAAAATCTTTATGAGCACTTAGGAACTCTTTCAACAATATCTTTTGAAAACGGTGTAAAAGTGACCGAAGTGTTTAGATTCAACGGTATCCCTCTAGTGATGGGAGCGTCTGATACTTCGGTATATGTGGCAACAACAAAAGGCATTTATATTTTTGAAGAAGGGCTAAAACAAAGCTTCATCAAAGTGATAGATTTAAGTCAATCTTTTCCAAATTCTTTAGTGGTGCTAAAACCTTACCTTTTAGCAATTGGTGCTGTGGGCGGTTATTATCTAGTCAATTTAAAAAACGGCCAAAATGACTTTTACGTTCTTCAAAACTTAAAGAAGTAAAAGTATCAAAACAGTACAAATATATGTACTGTTTTGATTCCGAGCACATCGTATGTTTTTATATTTATTTACATATAATTTTACCATTTTTACATAAATAGATGTAAATGCATATAATGAAAGGATTGGCGCCGTTTGTAAAGGAAAAGAGAAAGCTTGCAGGACTAACTCAGGAGGAATTCGCTGAGCGGGCAGGTGTCGCCCTTGTGATTATTTTTTTTTGTTAGTACGCAAGGCACACTAAATGGAGTAGGCTTTAATAGAGAGCATCGCTCTTCAAGATTTGCTTATGCTACAGAAGTAGCTAGACCTGGCGGAAGACGTATTGACATATTTTAGCACATGATTATAACAACATTCATATTACTCCTGTTTCAATTAGCCAATGTCTTTTTTCCTATCGCTAAGCCTCAAAAACAACTGTTGATAGTGATTAAAACTAGCATCTCTGCTCCTGGAGGTAAAACCATCAAAGACTATTTTCCTCCAGATAGTATATTTATCGAAAGCAATTACGGCATCGAACCCTTAATCAGAACAAGTGATATAGAAATGAATGGTAGCATATCTACTTCATCTGACGTCAACCAATATTATTTGATTAATTTCGCTAAGCAAACTTTCCAATCGACCAATAGTTTGACCCGCCCCTTTTCTAAACCAGAAAAATTCTCTCAAAAGAAATTGGGTCTGGATATTGCATTCAAATATCGAGATAATGAAAAATTTAAGCTTGAAAATATATTGATTTCTGGTAAAGCTGCCAGAAAAGTCTCTTATGTTTCAGAGCTACCCAACTTTAAAGGTTTTACAATAATATTTACGCTAATCTCAAAATCGCGTTATAGCTATCCGAGTCTTTTTCCTAATATCGAATCTGAATTTGGAGGAGTGGTTCAAAAGATTGAAATTATTCCAGCAAATAAACAAGGAACTATAATTAGAGATGTTTTTGTCAAGCCTACTGAAGATAAAAGAATAGCGAATTTCTTTCTCAGAGCAATTCAACAGAAGTAATCAATTTAGAAATCTTAAATTAAAATCTGAACAAAGCGGTGTATCACCGCCGTTTTGTTTAGATATCACGATTTAAAATGGATCTGCAGCTAATGATAATGTAAATCGCTTTAATGGCTAATGAGTTTGAAACTTGAACTGTATTTTATGTGCTCTTTTTCACTTAGCGCTCATCCGCTGTATAAAAAAACCTTTTATTTATTAAATGTGCGCTTTGATCATCGCTTCAATTTTGACATGGTCAAACTCTCCCGTGTAAATAACTTTACCTGACTTATCAAGTAGCACAACTGTAGGATACCCCGAAACACCTGCTTGTTTCGCCAAAGCCTTACCTGTGTAAAGCATCTTATAATTGGGCTGCTCCCTGTTGTAGAAAAAAGCGACCTCCTCTTTTTTGTCATATGCGTTTATCGCCAATAACTGAAATTTATCTTTCCCATATTTTGCCTGAAGTTCTTTGAGGTATGGAAAAGATTCCATGCACGGTCCGCAATTTTTTATCCAAAAATCCATTAGTATGACCTTCCCTGTAAGCTGGTCACTTTTTAAAATAGGATTACTTTTTCCATCGAATTCAGGTAACGCCCAATCTGTTAATATGGACCCTACAGGAATAAGCAAAGGCACATCTGCTTTCTTTTCTAAAGTATACGCATTTTGATAACTGGAGTAATACCAGGATTTGGTTTCGGGCTGTCTGGGATTGGTATTAACTTCAGTAAAAGTAGTAATGGTGTTATATAACGCTTTATCAATATCATTGGTTTCGATCACCTGATATGGCAGGTACGTTTCTGGGTTAATCAAGATGCGGTAATTGATGGTTACATCTTTAGTAAATTTCATTCCCTGGCCGGCATACTGCAATGAACTCCGGAATAAAGACAGCGTAATTACCTTGTAAGTCTTTTTATTTATGAGCGTATCTGCAAGGTCTTTAGCCGTCTTGTTGCTGCTAACAATTGACGGTAATTGATTGGCGAGCGTTTGGATAGCATTATGAAAAAATGAAAGTGAGCCAAAGCTACCGGGATCAGGTTGCTCAGTAAACCGGTAAGTTTTAAGCTTTTTATCTAACGTAAATATTTCAGCACCGTTATAGATTGAACGGTATTTTTCAGTTTCGAGTTGAAAGCGCGCTACCAGACTTTTATTGGTTGAATCGAACTCCACGTAAACGTCGCCCTGGACTGCTGAGTGATAATCGTTTTTAATGTTATTCACCTCGCTCCGATACTGATAACTTATAGCATTGAGCTCGGAAAGTTTAGCAGCCATTTTGCTCAGCGTCAATGATGGAGAATTTTCTTGTGCTTTTAATTGGTAAGAAGAGATACTTAGGACAGCGATAAAAGATAGGAGCAGAACGATTTTTTTCATCAGGTTTAATTTATTTACTGCAATCTACCATACCACGATAAGTTATTTTTTCGAATTAGACCAGTCCCGTAGAAAATTCGACTAATGCCATTGTACAGTGTTACCCTATAATTCAGCGTATTTTGTCGAAGATATAACTATACCTAAGACATTTTATTTGCATTGGATATTATTATATCCTTTATCTCCATATTTGGATATAATAATATTCATTTATGAAATCAAAACAGGTAGTGATCTTTCCAAAATATCAAAAGATTTGGGATAAACTTGGAGAGAATATTAAATTAGCCCGGAAACGGCGTAATATCACTGCAATCCAACTCGCTGAACGGGCTGCCATAGATCGGTTAACACTTCGTAAAATTGAGCGTGGTAATCCTAGTGTGTCTATGGGCGCCTATTTTAATGTCCTAAGGGCGCTTAACTTGCATGAAGACTTCCTTAAGCTGGCTGTAGATGATCAACTCGGCAAAAAATTACAAGATCTAAATTTACTATCTTAAAGTTAATACAGAAATAGGGATGCGATTAACAAAACATAGGAGGAAATATTAGGCATAAAGTTAACGTAATTAACTGCCTAGGTAGAAGAGTAACCAAAGTTTTTAACAACTGAAAGCATTAATAAATCAAGATGAGGTAATTACGTGGTAAAGCAACTGACTCGGGCTAAAAATAATCAAAGAAAATTGGCTACGAGTGTAGCCAATTTTCTTTAACTATATCAAAATTAAATAACTGACTAATAGGCACTAAAATATAATCTAGTTATATCTTGGTCATTATCAACAAATCCTAAAGTGATTTTAGCATCAGTCTTTATACCGGATTTCGATTTTATAAACAAATGGACTTGGTGATCCAATATTTCGGCCGAGGAATGCGGGAAGTAATCATAAATTGAAGACATTTCTGTGCCCGGGATAATTCCTAGCGTTGTTCCATTTCTAAGTTTAAAATCGAAGCCGAAGTAATCTTCATAAACCTCAATCGCATAAAGCTCACCATTAAAAAAGGTCAAATCGGCTCCAATGTAATGATATTTAAGTAAATCAGCTTCCTCAACTTCAGAATATACGGACTCTTGCGAGAGAGGCGTGCCGAATGTCATGAGTGCAGTCTGAGAATCAAGATCCCCCAGTTTAATTACCCCACCGCCCCCACCATGGAAAATGACGCTGTCAACTGAAACAAAATTATACCCATCTTCTTCTATTTCTTCTTGTAACTTATTTTTATTAGCATTTTCTACAGCCCTTATCTGGGTATTATTTTTTACAGTAGTTTCTGACCTCTTATAAGAAGTAAAAAGGATGCTATCTGCTTTGGCTATGACAAATGTCGTTGCCAGTCCTAAGATTATTACGTATATAACTAATTTTTTCATCGTGTTTGTTTTTAGCAAGGGTTAGGTACAGGGGTTCCGTTGGCAGTAAATTTTGTGCGGACATACGGCTCTGGGTTTTTCTTAACGCCGTTTATTTTAGTTTGAATATGAACATGTTTGTTGGTAACAGTCCAAGCATTCCCAGTCTTACCAGATAATCCTATTAATGTGCCGAAAGTCACACTTGATCCGACGTTGATTGAATTGGGAACGGATGTCAGGTGCCCATATAATGTTTTCAATATATCCCCATTAGGAAGTGTAGTTTGTATTTCAATAAGGTTACCGAATGATTCACTAATCTTTCCTGTAGGAGCGTTTCGAACAATTCTTACCACAGTGCCTTCAGCGATTGGATATAATGGTGTTCCAACCGGAGCGGATATATCTAAGCCCCAGTGACCTTTACCTGTTCCGTCATCATGAATGCGGGTCATTCCCCATCTACCGCCTTGGGTATTCGATGTGCCTGATGGAGCTATTTTCATAGTGCTCAAAGGGTCTCCTGGGCAAGGTATAGGATTAGTGGGAGCACCGCCAGGTGTGCCGGGAAAGCCGGGATCCGGGTACGTCACATCTTTACATTCATAATTACTATCTACGAAGGTTAGCGTCCATCCCGAAAAAGTCGCACATCCATTAGGTATAAAGTTTGGTTCAACACACCCAAATTCACTTTTAGTAGAAGTGACGTAAGCTCCCTGTCCACAACTTGTAGCATAAGAACAACGGAGAACTGTTTTACATTCCGTTACAGTGTAACTAGTGGTATTAGGCTTTAATTCTGATGTTTTGCCTTTATTCAACGATAATATCGTATTGACACCTTTTAAATAACTCACGGATGAACTATTTTTTAAATCCAGGTTTTGGTATACTACATCGCCCGAGAACTTTTCGAAGGAATAATTATCACCTATTGCAACAACTTGCTTTTTATTTTGTGAGTCAAAATAATAGGTCGCAATGCGAAAAAATGTAAAGTTGGAAGTCTTACCAACCAATAAAAACTTTTTTAAGTTCACTTCCTGGGCAATTTTATCATTTCCAACGCCTTTTTTATTATGGACATATGGCGTCAACTGATAATAATAATAGGTTGTTGAGTCATTTACCTTCGCCTCTTTTGAGGCGTCCCAACCGACCTTCCAATATATCTCTTCGGTTTCGGACATTTTTTGGCGGAGAAAATTTTCGTAGTTCCTATTCAGGAATTCGCTTTGAAAGTTTTTCGTCTGGACGGCCCTGTCGATATCAGAATTTACTGCTTGGTCATACAGCTCTTTTTTACAGCTGTATATCGTACCTAAAAGGATTAATATTAAGCCAATTTTTAAGTTGTTTTTAAATTTCATTTTTTGTTCAAGTATTTAACTCTTGGCCAAGAGAGGATGATTAATTAAAAACAATTTACCGCCATATTAGGGCCACGACAAGTTTTCGCTATGAACAGGTATTTTTTCGTTATAAAAAGCTCATTTTTCTATAAGAGAATCAGAACAGCTATAAGCTTCGTAATTATATATTGGCTCTGACATTTTTATAATTGGGTTATGTTGAAATGCTTCAAATAATTGGCTCAAGTAGCATAACATAATTAAGTATTATAGAGTAAATTGTTAAAAAACACCTTAACCCCAGTGAATTTATGCGACTAATCTTTTATAATAATACTGTAAGTAAAACCTGCCTACTTTTGCCTTCTTTTTATAAGCCTGCTCTGCACGAACAAATCGAAATTAACCTTGTAAAAATCGCCAGCAGTAAGTTGTAATCCTCCGACCATAGTTAAACTGTTACCAGTGATAAAGTCTATATGAAAGGTGGAAATAATGAAGCTTCTATTGAATTTAACAAACCGTGGATAGCGAGATAAAATCTCTGAAATTTCAGTTAATGACATATAGGTGAGAATTCTACGGTTTGTCGTATGTATCATAACATAATTAAGTTTGCTTTCAACAGCTACAATATCAGAGTATATGATGTTATACATTTTTAGTCCGTCCTCCTTGCTCTTTATCAGGAGATATTGATCATATTGATCATCTTTGTAATCATATAATACTCTGGATATCGAAGTACTAAATTCACTATAATCAAATGGATTACATAAATAATCTGCTGCGCCCAATTTAATGGCATCATAACTATACTTTTTATCATCACTCATAAATACAAACTTTCGAATCTTATGTCTTAATATCTTTACAAGATCAAAACCGCTTAATGGATACATTTCCACATCCAAAAGTAGTATGTCAAAAGGCTTACTTTTAAGAATTTCTTCAACAGCCGACTCGGAGTCTGTAAAGGTATTTATCAGATATAAAGTTGGATTGTAATTAACATATTTTTTCAAAGATTCCAAGGAATCTGAAATTTTCGCAATTATAATGCATGTATTCATATTTTGAAGATCAAGCCGATAAGATATAGCAAGCAAATAAAAATATGAAATAATCAATGTGCGATAAATTCACATCATTAAAATTTAATGTCACGTTAATGAAACTTTGATATTAGCCAGAGATTTAACTATAATGTATCTTCCATTAATAATAAAAACAAAAAATACTACTATTTCAATCTTCTACAATAGCCTTATAGCAATCTTGAAATTTTAAAAAAAATAAAGGTTAGGTATTCTAACCCTAACTATGTGATATCGCGTTAGTGTAATAATTATTACTCTTATAAGATCAAGTATTTCCTTATATTTACATTATAAGATTACCCATATGAACACTATACTTCTAATAATCTCACTATTTACTTTCAGTTCATCGTATAGTAATAATGTCTCCACCCAAGATGCAATTAAAATAAATGGACTGTCGCTTTTTAGTTCAAAAGATAATATCATAAAAACGCTTGGAAAGCCAAAAGTTGTTTTTGCCCCGCATTATGATTGCGGCTGGGATGATTATGATGATGTTGTTTATTACGTCCTAAAATATGATTCAGTAAATTTCATCGGGCATAAGACGTCAAATTATGTTATAAAGGACATTAATTTTTCTCCATTTTTAAAATACAAAATATCTTATAATGGTGTCAATATAAGTTCCGAGACTTCGTTAAAATCATTTTTAAAAATCTCAGGTCAATCTAAACATGAGATATTGACAAGGAGAAATACTCCATCATCAGTACTAGCGATAATGAATGGGCCACATCAAATAATTGAAGTTGTACATATTACTGACGGCAAATCCGACGATAGTGTTTATTTTTATTTTGTAAACGACAAATTGTGCAGATATGAATACTTCACACCTTGTTAGTAGTGTTAATCTGTTGATTATTTCTAAATAACTTTTTTTCTGCTTCGGACATTTGCAACTCATCAATATAGGTCCTCAATCAATGTCATCATTTAATGAACTACCTATCGGACACTTCAGAAGCTCGATAAAACACCATCCCTGTTTCAAAGAACTTCCCACGGGTAAACATGTGAGACTGCATTTATTATTTTACGTAATGATTTTGCTTTATGGATGTCAAGCTGGAGCTACCAAACCATGGTCACCTAGTATTAATGAGATGATTTCCATTGCAGATATGAGCCATGACAAAACATTGGAAGTCATGAAAGGAAAGGGATTTGAAGAGCATTCGTCTGAAACTACCTATGGGCAACGAATTACCATGATGAGGCTTAAAAATTCAATCCTGGATGTATCGTTAACAAAATCTCAGTGGAAAGACAAGGATAGTGTTTTTCAGATGGTGCATTTGGAAATTATACCTGTCACTGCCTGCCATCAACTGCTTGAAGAACTGAAAAGCTCCGGGTTTAAAATAAAAGAGCAGCATGAGAATAGTGATAGCAGTTATTGGCTATTTGCGAAAGACATATACACCGTGAGCATTTATAAATTTAAGAGCCCTTCATTACCATTATCCGTCGAACTACATAAATTATAGCACTGAATTACTCCAATTGTATTTGTATCATAACACAATGATGGGCTCTACACGACATAACCCAACTAACTATCTTTCAACGGACCCATACGTCGCCACTCACTCGCCTCTTCCATATTCTGAGATATAAAACACTTTGATAAGTTATCAACGCTAAGCATTATACCCTGCAGTTAACCTTTCAGAATTTGTAAAAAATCATCATTGATATAAAATACTTCTTTACCCTCTTTAGCCTGGCTCAAAATTTTTGCCGCAACGAGTGCTAAATGGACACATCAGCACAACGTGTCCATTTTATGGAAAAAACTGGACACATGCTCATGACCATGTTTATGTTCATCCAACTACCTATCTGTTAACGGAACTGTTCTTCGCCACTCAGCTAAGGTGATCAGGTTACCCTCAATAGGCTCATAAAAGCTGATACTGTAATCCTTAGGGTTTACCGTAAAAGTATAATACGTCACATAGGCATAACCGTTATCTTCTGCTACTTTTACCCAATAGTTTGGATCTTCTCGAGTTGGAGGGCTTTCCACATAGGTCGCTAAAGTTCTTTTTCCTTGACTTTCTTTTTCTACTCCCTGGGTTCTATTTCTCACCTCTTCCAGATCCAGAATAAGATCTATCACTTTAGATTCCTGACTTACCGTATCAGCTTTCAACTTTTGCACCTGCTTGCTTTTGACTACAACCGCAGCCTTCTTTGGTTTCTGCTCACAGGAAGTTAAACACATCGTGGTTAAACAGCAGCAATATATGGGTAAGAGCAAGCGGGCAAATTTGTTCATGATCAAGAGGTTTTCGTTCGGTAGTCCTTTTATTTTAGCGGATAGCTGATCAACAATTGTGCGGGTTGATAGTTTTGGATAGGAGCTTAAGACTATAAATATCGTGTTAACGGCAGTATATTATATACATAAAATGTATATTTGATTAAATCCTCTATGCTATGAAATCAGCTGTTAATGCCATCATTATTGGGCTTTGTTTCGTAATCGCGTGCGCCGTTATAGCCAGTGCTTACAAGTACCGTTCTAAAGCACAAGAGACGATCGTAGTAACCGGACTTGCTGAAAAAGATTTCGGCAGTGACTTAGCGGTCTGGACAGGTAGCTACCAACGCAACGCCATTGATTTAAAAGGTGCTTATGCCAGTTTAAAAGCAGATGAACAAAAGATCAGAACGTATTTAAAAGCAAAAGGTGTGAACGATCCGGAGATGGAGTTTTCTGCGGTAACTATCACCAAAAATTTCAGCCAGAATTCAGATGCAAATGGACGAGTTACCGGTCAGGTGTTTTCAGGATATACCTTGCAACAGAGCGTTACGGTTCGATCCAAGCGCGTTAATGAGACAGATCAAATCTCGCGGCAGGCTACGGAATTAATTGAAGAAGGAGTTGAGTTCAGTTCAACACCACCGGATTTCTATAATTCAAATCTTAAAGCAGTAAAAATGGAATTGTTGGCTCAAGCCAGCGCCGACGCTAAAGCAAGAGCCCAGACTATTGCCGAAAATGCCGGCAGCGCTTTAGGCAACCTGAAGAAGGCATCCATGGGCGTATTCCAGATTACTGGAAAAGATTCGAATGAGAATTTCAGCTATGGTGGAGCTTTTAATACTTCGAGCAAAAGCAAAACAGGCTCTATTACCATCCGCATGGAATTTGAGGCAAATTAAGGGTGGCAGAAGGACGTAACCAATTTCGTTATTCCTATCACTAAGCCTCAAAATAAGGAGTGGTTGAATAGCATATTTTGCCCACTTTATCCGTTTAAAACAAGGTCCCGATTAGTATTGTTAGCTACTGCAAGCAATTTTATCGCCAATGGAATATACACTGACTGTACAGCAAGCAATTGAACAAGGGCGAAAACAATTGCGCCTGCCCCGCATAGTATTGCTTGTTGGCGCTTTTATATGCGTAGGGCCGCTCGCGTTACTCAGCCTGATCGTCATTAATTATAGCGATCAATCACGTAATGCGTTGTTGATTGTGGCATGCATAACCTTACTGGCTTTTCTGCTTTTTGTTTACTTGCCCTTCCGGTATTGGAGTAAAAACATGATTACCTGGAAATTATGGGCCTTCGCAAACTGCGGCGACGTGCATGAATTACAAAAGGACGCTCAACTTGCCGGGCTGTATTTTGACGACAATTCATTAGTTGGACGCTTAATTTCTACAACGCCGGCAGACCGCGCAACCTGGATAACTTTAAAAGACAAGTTTAAAAACCCAGGAAAGTTTGTTGATGATCCTGCTGTACCTAATGAAACCGTTATAGGAATTTCCTGGGGGCATTGGCTTTTCAACTTTATTTTTCAATTGTTGGGAATAGGTTTAGCAACCATCGTATTACTTGATGCGCCAAGCGATATCGGGTGGTTCGGACGTATTTTATCCGGTGGATTAATACTTGCGCTTTTTTATACGATGTTCCTGTATATCCGGGATATGCTCATCCGGAAGCCGGTATTGATTATCGGAAACAAGGGTATACAAACGGTTCAGTCAGGTTTTCATTCCTGGGAAGATATCAGAAATGAAAGAATTATCCTACGCTCAACAGGCAGGGGGGCGCAATCAAGCTTCTTATGCTTTGATTATAACAACGGGAGTGAAGATCTGAAACTCACGCTATATGCGATCAGCCGCATAAAATTAACGCAACTGCTTTACGTTTACCGCAGCCGCTATGAGAACAATGCAACAGTGATTATAAATTGACCTCGAGCATATTCAATGAAATGAGGTATACCCTGTGAATCTATGGTATTTTTACCAACAACGTATTAAATTATCAGCAAAGCAATATGGAAGCAAGCATCAACTCTATTTTCGAACCAGAACCACAAAGATGGGGACTACGCGGTGATCCTATGCTCTGGCAGGAACTCAAAAAAGAGTTCAGTGGGCACCAGACTTTTAATGATGAACAGGAATTTGAACGTGCCTTGTACATCAAGGCAGCAAATAGTATTGGTGAACCATTTGGACGAGGTAAAATAATATACATTCCACGGTTTGACCCAGGTCATGGTATGTCGAGAGGCAAGATCGATTGTGATTTTTGGATTGATGAGGGTTTCCCATTGCTCATCGCAAGATTTAAATCGATCATAGAGGAATCCGCTAGGAGGATCAAGGATTAATAGTGTAAAAGACCTTTCATTGTTATTTGCTACAATATTCGAATTTTTGATAACATTGCACATGGAACTAGATCACAAAAACAAACAAATCCCGAGCTTCAGCGATTTCCTTGGTGGCAAGCTCCTGTTCAAAAATTATTACGACCTTATATTACTGTCCAAAACTGGCCTCAGTAAAGCCTCAGCAGAATCAGTGATAAGTTTTACTGGTATGACTAAAAAGAATTTCGTGGAAGATATTTTGAATATCTCTATTAAGACCTATCAAAGAAAACAGGACGATGAGAAACTTGGTAAAATAACGTCTTCGTTAGTTATTGAAATTGCAAAAGCTCTTCAGCACTCATACAAAGTATTCAATGATAAAGAAAAGGTTCAAAGATGGCTTTCTAAACCTAATAAGGCTTTGCATGGTGAAAGTCCGTTATCGTTATTTTCTACTCCTACAGGAATAAGTATGGTCCAAGACATCCTGACAAGAATTGAAGAAGGAGCGCATTCATAGTAGATTCTTCAAAGTAAATAATTCGAATAATCAATCAGAAACTTTGAAAAGATATAAGTAACCAGAATTAGGTTCCACCCTATTTCTAAATCAGTTTAAAAAATAAGAACTACTACTTAAGATCATTTTACCCTATTGTAAACTCCGCAAAGGAATTACGCCCCTGTTATTGAAAGACAATACAATAAACCGGTCTTCATTCTCCACAATATTTGCTTTCATCTGGCCGTCAATTGAAGCGAACTTAAACTCTTTCTTGTACACTTCTTCACCAAAAGTAAATTCAACAGGAAGAAGGACAGGCGTGGCATTCATTCCTTCTAAATTTGGTTTAAACAGGTCATTTATTTTGGCTCTTAACTTTGGGTTGTTCTCCACCAGGTCGGCGTTGAAAATTTTGTAAGCTACGCTTTCAATAAATTCAGTGTCGTGTCGCTTGCTTCCCACAGTATAAATGCTATAGTAAACTTCAGTGCTATCATTGCCGGCTATCTTCTTAGCAATGCAGACTTTCACATCATCCAAATTCTCCATGACGCCTTTTTTAGCGCTCTTTTGCATAAAAACCACTGCAACCAAGCAAGCCACTACCACAAGCGCACATATAATCACATAGGTTTTATAGTCAGGGTCAGCCTTTGAAAGGTCATAAAATTCGTAAGCGCCAAACGCAGCAAAAAAACCCAGAATTACAGGTAGCGCGATCAACCTGTTTTGTCCAAAGCTACCTTGGGAAGCGTAAGATTTCTTTAGCTCGTTATTTTGTTCCAGCTGGCTTAGTAGTTCAGGAGTAAATCTCATCGGTTTTATGTTTTAGTCAATTATCATTTCTACACTTCACGTGATGCTGAACTTTTATTTAGGAGCCAAAATAGCTGCCAATAAAAGGAACAGGGCAACAGCGCCGAATAAGAATGCCCAGTATTGCATCTTGATAAAAAACAGAGAGTGATCTGGCTTAAACAAAAATTCCTGGCCACTCGCCTTATCAATCATCACCCGGTTTTTTGCCGGTGAATTGAATTTGTTCCCAATAATCCAAACTGCTGCCGCAGCGCCGGAACTACCCAAACATGGCCCTAAAAAAACAGTGTTAGGAAACAGCTGCCAACAAAGTACACTGATAACACCTATAATCGCAGCTGCTATGAATGGAACCAGAAATCCGTATCCTTTCCAAATGATGAACATAATCTTTTTTTATAATTTACAACTACCCTCATCGTGCAAATGCTGACAGCCTCTGAAGTATAACAACTACAAATTAAGTCTTGATTTGTTGAAAGTATTTGCGATCAGAAAAGTGTAGGAGAAGCAGATATTCAAAGCATTATCTGTATTTATTTGTTTTCTATCTATGCAAGAACACAATGATATATCAGAAACTATTCTTCATAAAGCTGTAGAGCGCGGCCCTGATAAAAGCACCTGCCCATCAGAAATTGCCCGTATGCTATTTCCCGATGATTGGCGCAAGCATATGCAAGAGGTAGTTGACGTGGCTGTAAATTTGCATAACCAAGGGAAAGTCGTGATAACACAGAAAGGATTGCCCATAGATGTTGAGCACATCAAGGGGCCCATTCGAATTAAGATTATCTGAGTTTAATTAACGTGAAAATTTAAAGGAATCAAGTAGTTCCCTCTTAGCAATCTCGGATCGTGAGCTAGTAATTCGATAAAATAAATATCTTTAGGTATTCAACCAAATGCCTTATGAACGATAACCAGAACTTCCCGATGCCAGGGCGCAGAAAGTTTATCCAGAACATCGCCACAGTAGCGGGTAGCACGCTACTAGTTTCTTCTCCCCTGTTTAGTTTTGCCGATAGACTGTTAAGCGCCAAACAAGTTACGGTAGGTGAGATTATGGATGATTTTATCAAACAAGTGCCGGGTGCTGCGATAGCCAATACAGTAGATACGCTTAAATCTGGTAATCGCGAAATCCTGGTAACAGGCGTTGTCACCTGTATGTTTCCCACAATAGCGGTAATTAAACAGGCAATAAAGCTTGGCGCCAACTTCATCATCGCCCACGAACCTACATTTTACAACCATGCGGATGCTATACAATGGCTGGAAACGGATAACGTTTACAAGTATAAGGCTGAGCTACTTGCAAAAAATAACATCGCCGTTTGGCGTAATCATGATTACATCCACAGCATTCATCCTGACGGTGTGCGGAAGCCCTTGGTCGAAAAGCTAGGCTGGCAAAAGTATGGCGACCTGGATCAGGCGGTCTATACATTAACACCAGCGTTAAGTTTAAAAAGTTTAATCGCCGAATTGAAAACAAAACTACAGCTACCTTCGGTAAGGTATGTGGGAGATTTAGATCAATCCTGCAAAAAGGTATTGTTAATGCCCGGAGCTGCCGGCACCAGGCAGATTACCGCACTGGGAAAAAATAAGCCCGACGTACTGGTAACAGGTGAAGTATCGGAATGGGAAACTGCAGAATACATCAGGGATGCCCGTGAATCCGGGCAACAACTTTCCATGATTATCCTGGGACATATTGCCAGTGAGGAATGGGGCTCGCAATATATGGCCGACTGGATGAAAAAACAGTTCCCGGAAATTAAAACGACCTTCATCAGAAACAGCGCATCGCTCAAAATGATCTGAGTACTTTGACAGCATCGTTCACTGAACTTTTGACATTTTTTCACTGAAAAAAATTCAGGATTACTGAAAGTTTTTCAGCTTTTATGTGCCTATTCCGGTCGGAAAACGTGATTTTAAGGTTTGGCATTTTGTTGGATATAACCTTTCCGAACGTGAAGTTCAAGTTTAATTAATTGTAAGTTTTAATCATTAAAAAATCAATTTAAGGAGGAAAGACCTATGACACTGGTTAAATTTAATCCCAACCTCAACAACAAGAAAGCTGGCCTGATGCCTGGCCTTAACGATGTGTTTGATTCCATCTTCAACGACACATTTTTTTCAGACCGTATGATGAGCCGTGTTCCGGCTGCTAACATCAGCGAAAGCAAAGATCACTATCATGTGGAACTGGCTGCGCCAGGTTTGAAAAAAGAAGATTTTAAGCTTTCACTGGAAAGAGATTTGCTCAACATCTCGGTAGAACAAACTTCGCAAAACGAAGCGACTGAGCGTAACTTCAAAAAGCGTGAGTTCAGCTATAATTCGTTTGTTAGGTCGTTTACTTTGCCTGATTCGGCCGATGAAAATGGCATAGAAGCTAAGTACGAAAACGGGGTATTATGCATTAATATCCCTAAACGCGAGGAGGCTAAAGTGCAAAGTCGCCAGATCGAGATTAAGTAAGCTTTAAAATGCTTTAATTTGTGTGACAAAGAGCTGCCTTCTGGCAGCTTTTTGTTTATTTAAAACTTAACTGAGTTGGAAAATAGTGAAAAAGTTTTGATTTTGACGCTGTGGATGGATCAGCGTTCACAGGCGTTTTTTGATCTGCTACGTCTGGAACATTTTCCACCTGAACGGAATTTTCTAAAAGCACACCTGACTTTATTTCATAAACTTCCTGATTTACCTGAAATAATTGAACAGTTATCGGCGCTATCAGTTTCGTCGTTTAAATTAAATGCTATCGGGCTAATCAACCTCGGAGCAGGCGTTGCTTTCCGTATGGAAGCACAGGAGTTGACAGCATTACGGGCGCATTTGGCATCTGCATTTAGCGTACATCTCAGCCCACAGGATAAACAAGGGTTTCGGGGACATGTGACCGTGCAAAATAAAACCAGTCCGGAAATTGCCAGGGCATTGCTGGCGGAGCTATCGGATACTTTCAAGCCTTTTGAAGTGGAAGCCACAGGGCTTGATCTTTGGTACTATTTAGGAGGCCCCTGGGAACACAAACAGTTTTTTCCGTTTATTTAGCTAGCTCAATCAGCTCTTTCTCCGCTGCATTTTTTACTGCAATACTTTACAGATTCCCAATTTTCTCCTTGTAAAGGGCGGTTCCAGACGGCGCAAATCTGTTAGTATACACTGTGTTTTAATAGCTAGCATTCTGTCATGCTACTATGTGATTTATTTTAACATGCCTTTATTTCTTAGAACTAATGGATATATTTATTGAATCCCGCTAATAGCATAAGAATAGTATCATCTAATGTTAAAGCAATATATTTCATACTTAACGCTCAATATCATGAATAGGCTCGCCAAATCAGTTTTAAACCTCCCCACATTAATACTTTTATTGTTTATCGTGCTGTTTATCAATGGCGGCTTTGACAATAGCAAAACAGATAGTCCTGTAATTAAACAGGAGCTTAAACTGGATATTGAAGTTAAGAGTGCTACCGGAGAAATTGGCCATATGACTTTTTGGACAAAACTATATTATGTTGGTGATTACATGATATTTGGTATTCCTTCAGAAAATGAATATTCCAATGTTACTATGAACAAGCAAGGGGAGGTACTTAGTGACACCTTAGTTAAAACTGATACAACCTTTACATATCATGTTTTTAAAAGTACCGACAAACTGATCTCTGGAATTAAATATAAAAATTTGGATACCCTTGTTGGTCATAAATTTAATATTGATTCACTTGTTGAACTCTATTCACATCCTAACTTTCCCTATTTCGATCTAAATAATGACACCCTTATTCATAAAGAGTTAGTAAAGGGAGCTTTGGTTGAGACGCATCTACATCTCAAGAAGAAAGACGCCAGCTTTCCTGATTCAATATATTTTCATTTTAATAACAAGCTATCATCAAAAGGTTACACATTTTCAAAATTCCTCGATAGTACAAGAAAGTCAAAAGTTGCAAAAGTTATTTACTTATATAACCCTATTGACGGGAAGGTTGAAACAGGTAAAAAGCTTTCATTTGAGTTAACTCAATATGACGTACCAGAAGCTCAAAAAATATTGGCTCTAATTGAGCGATATAAAAGTCAGGTGGAACGCATTAAAAACACATCGAACTAATATTTAGCCTATCAAATTTCCCTTAAATGGATTAGCTAGCATTTCCGTTTACTTAGCTAGGCTCATTTTAGCTCTTTCGCCGCTGCATTTTTTACTGCAATAGCGCACCGATTCCCAATTCTTCTCCCACTTCTTCCTCCACGCGAAAGGTCGGTTACAAACCGGGCAGATTTTTGTAGGTAGGTCTTGCTTTTTGATACTGGCTATTTTGAAAGGTAAAAGTAAAACATTGCCTTAACGATCTGGCTCATCGATCTTTTTCCGGTTACCCAGTCTGAAATGCTTTCCCGGTCAACACCCGTCTCAAAAGCAATTTGTTTGATGCGCACCTCCTTCTCCTGCATCTTCTTATCTATCCACGCAGCAGTAACTACACTTGCCGGTGAAGGATGAAAGGTTTCTGTGCTTACCGTAATTTTAAATTCGGGCAGGATTTTCCTGAAAAGATCTTCTGTGCGTTTAACAAGTGTTGCTTCGCTGGCATACTTTCCCGAAGGTGTCTCTGATTGTGTAGTTTCGACGGATATAGTTTTGTCTTGCACACTCAGGATTTTGAACTGTACGTTTGATTGCTGCTTATGTCGGTCTGCAGCTTTTTCCAATTTGGTGATCTGCTCTGGAGTTAGAAATTGTTCAAGTTGTTCTATCTGATGAATTGTGCTCATGCGGTATAAATCCTATGTGGTTATACAGAATCAACACCATTAGCGACTTGTTGTTTTAGCATATCATCATTGACGTGATTCTGCTTTCAACCGCTTGATCTCATTTTCCAGACCTTGCACGTAGGCATTCCGTTCTGAAAAAGCGCTTTCTATTTCCTCCAGCGTATACCGGGGCGTAATATGTTGCGGGCAGTTCCAGTTATAGCCCTTAACATCAAAGAGCAACATTCGCTCTGCCTTGTGCTTATAATATATGGGATCTAGCCTTCTGAACAATTCCGGGTTATCGGCAAGTTCTACAACACGCATCTCTGCATACAACTTGAGTCTCGTTTTTCTTGGGTAATCTATCAGGAACAATGAAACCTTTGGGTTGGTGGCTACATTCCCGATAGAGATATATTGTTTGTTTCCACTGAAGTCAACAATACCGAGCGTAAATTCATCGAGTACATGGATAAAGCCTTTCGGCCCACCCCGGTGTTGGATATACGGATACCCGGATGCTCCAAGGCTGGCCAGGTAAAAGTGCTCCCTGTCGCTGATAAATTCTTCCTCAGCTTCCGTGAAGCCCTCGGAATGGTCGCCAGCTTCTATCCTGGCGTAGGCAGCGCGACTGCCATGTACCGCCTGCAGCTTTTTTACTGCATCGGTAAATGCTATTCCTTCGTAGTCCATCGAGTATTTTGCCTATAAGTTAATTGCTTAACGAATATACAAAATCAGACATCGATTATGAAACGGATTTAATCGTTGAACCACACAGAGCAAACCGGTTACCGATAATCAGGAAGTTCGATTTCTGACTTAGCCGCCTTATTTTTGCTGGTAAACAGACTGATTAGTTTTTGAACAGGCTTGCTGCCAACAAGACTAAACAAACCATTAAGTATGTTTACGCCAATCCCTGATGTGGGATAAACGATTCCGGGAATCCCCGGCGGAAGCTTTTGACTGGACTCCACATAACCACGCATTCGGTTTTCATATTTCGTAAAAGCCTTTTCATAGTCATCCGTCATCGATAACTCTCCAGCAAGGATATACGCTCCCGACATCGATAGGTCTATTCCTTTGCCTGATATAGGTGTAGCACAGTAGGCGGCATCACCAGTCATCGCAAAACGCCCCTTATGCCAGAGTGGTGCTTTAACCTGACTCACCCTTTCAAAATAAAGATCTTCGGATTTTGAAATCTCCTTTGTAAGGCGTCCTGCTTCCCATCCCGCATTTTTAATTTTATCAATCAGGACCTGTTTTTGTTCTGCAATGCGAAGTTTTTCATACCCCTTTTCAGGTGATAAAAATGTAATTGACGCCCGGGTTGTACCGTAGCTATCTGGCCGCATCATAAATACAATACCTTCAGGAGCATTGCACCATCGGGCCCAGCGACTATCTGTTGCTGCTTTTTGAATGGTGAGGTATGCCGTATAAACCCCAAGATATTTGAATTTGACACGCTCTTTAAACACCAGATTGCGCGTATTAGAGCCAATACCTTCTGCCGAGATAACAAGGTTGTACACTTCAGTTTTGCCGCTGTTGAAGGTCACTTCCATGTGTTCCGGCTGTTCATTAAGGTCTTTGATATAGTCTCCAAAAATATAACGAACATCTGCTTTAGTGTGCTCGTATAATATGTTGACCAGATCCCCACGAAGGATCTCCAATTCCTGAGTCATGCTCAGCGCACTTTCTTTTGAAAACTCAGCAAGGGTTTCGTTTTTCTGGTTTACGAAGCGAAGGCCTACTTCGGTAGTATTGGCCTCTCGCACTGCATCTTCCAGGTTCATCTTTCTGATGACCTCCAATGCCGGCCCTTTTACGTCTACATTTTGTCCACCAAGACGCAACTCGGGAAAACGCTCAACAATGGTGACGTCAAAGCCATAATAATGGAGCCAGTAGGCCAATGTGGGGCCAGCGATGCTGGCCCCTGAAACTAGTATTTTCTTAGTGGGGTTCATGTTAAGGTTTAGCTCGCCAAACCGTCTTTTTTAGCTTTTTCAAGCACTTTAGCTGCACGTTCGGCACTATCCGGATGAGAGCTCAGCATCTTTTCAGATTTAGTTCTTTTGGCGCCTTTATCCATATCGGCGAATTTATTGAAAGCACTGGCTAGGGCCGTTACTTTATAGTTGTGTTGTTTCATGAAATTATAAGCATAATCATCCGCTTCGCTTTCTTGCTTGCGACTAAATTTGCTGTCTAACAATGCTGTGGCAAAGCTGCCCAGCTGACTTTGTGATAACGAATTTACAACGCCAGACTGCGAAGCCGCTGCATCCATCATGGCCTCTCTTTTATAAGCACTTTTAACCGCATCGCGTGAATCTTTATTCGCTACGTGACCAATCTCATGGCCGATAATACCTAACAACTCATCGTCAGTCATAATATCCATCAATGACGAAAATACGCGCACACTGCCATCGGCACATGCAAAGGCATTGATATCACTAACTTTATAAACCTTGAAATTAAGTTTGAGCCCGCCTTCACTCTGATGCTTGGCAAAGATCTTTTTCAGTCTGATGGTATAGGGATCTTTCTCGCCAGCTACGGTATTATGTGTATCCATGTAGGCCACTGCTTCGCCAGCCAGTTTAGCTGCATCAGCATCTGAGAACGTTACTGCTTTTAAGCCTTTGCCTACAGCACCGATTCCTTTTGAGTTGATTTTGATCTGAGCTGAAGCATAAGGTGCAGCAGCAAATAGAAGCGCACTAAACGCCAGGTAAGTTGTGATTTTTTTCATAGTAGAGTTTTGTCTAAGTGATTGTGTGGGTACAACAGCACTGCCTAGTAAATGTTTGGGTTCAATTTTTAGAAAAAAAACGTTCTGCCCGGATTGTTGTTGTTACAGGATGCGCGCTATAACATCATCGGGATACTACCTTAAATCTGCAAACCTGCTTGCACATTTTTCACTTTTAATTTCGCTGTTAGTAACCGGATGTGGTCCGGCCCCCGAACATCCTGTTGCCAGCAATAACACTAAAAAGGCAAAGCCTGATACTATTTCAGCACCCGTTGTTTCCCAGGTTGTTCCAGACACGACTAATCAAACAGAATGTCCGCGCGGAGCATCAGAACCCGTAGTTAAAAAAAGTGTTTTCCCGGATGCGCATTTTGTATTGCAGGCCGATCGCATGACTGGCCTTGAAACATTCAGCATGCCTCAAGGCGATAAGGTGAAGATTACGCAGTCTGGCTGTGAATATTATACACTTAAATTCGAAATAGAAACAACCCGCTTTGCTGCCGATACAACGGATCTCTCCTATTGGCGAAGTGCAGCGATAACGCTGATGCGGCAGGTTAACAAAGGACTACAGACGCCACTGGAAATTGTTAAAGGATTGGATGCGGTATCTGCCCGGATCAAATCAGGTGAATCAAACCCTGCCGATATGCTATCACTGGGCGAAGAGGTTGATTATGGTGGCTCAGATCCCAGAGAATACCTTACCATAGACCGGATAAGCAGGCTGGCCGATAAAAGGTATCTGCTTCAAATAACATTTAGCTATGGCCCAATGTAACTATTTACCTTCAATCTTGGCAAATGACTAAAGTGCGACGCCCTTCTTACCTGAATTTTGATGAGGAAAGCTATGCCTGGAAACCTGAGGTAGACTATCGGAAAGAACCCCAAAAATATCGCGTAGGGAAAGGGGAACAGGGTGTGCTCATCTGCGAACCTTATAAATCCGAAATTGGCCCCAACTGGCGGTTTAAAAATCCGGAGATCGCCAGGGAAAGCAGTCAGAAAATCTACCAGCAGTTTCTAACTTACCTGGATGCGGGAGAATTTGTAGGTGCAGATTTAGCCAGGAAATATCTTCAGATGGGCTATACCAGAGCCAGGCGATATGCCAACTATAAAGGGGGCAAGAAGTACGATAAAGAAAATGACTATTCAGAGCTTGAGCGAGGCACAGGTGATATTGAAAAGGCTGAAGCGGCAAACGTTTTTTATAAAGTATGGAAGCAGGCGGAATCAAATTCCGCCTATAGTAACCAAAAGAAAGCCTGGAAAGAAAAGTACGGGTAAAGTGTTTATCTGCGCGTAACGAAAGACTTGATAAATGATAAGCCATCCGTCCAGGTCAAGCTTTCATAACCTCCATTGGCCAATTGATCATGATGTGTCGAGAACATAGAATACATGTACTGCGCTTGCTGCCATTTCGCGTAAAGTTCTTTTTCGCCAGCAGGATTTTCAGCCCGTTGCTTCACAATACTTTGTTTGAAGTCGTCGAGTGTAGATAACTGCCTGAGGTTAAATTCGGCTCCGGTTGCTGCTTTTACATCAGCCTGGATCATTTTCGGGCTGATCTGGAAACTTGCAATCTGAAGGTCTCTAGGCGCGTCATCATCCAGGGCAACTTCGGCGGTAAAAGCTGCCGTATCATCCATCGTGGTGAAATCAAGCTTCCAGTCTGCCTTGTCTCCCCAGTAAGCGATGCTCTGATCTTTAACGTTCAGCACTGGCGTATTGTAGGTCAGGATATCCGCAAAAGCACCGTTAAAGATAGAGGAAGCTTGAATTCGCTGACTATCCAGATAGGTTTTGAATGTCCTTCTTAAATCAAAGTTCCGGTTTTCACCTGGGATCAGGTCATTGTAGTTTGTGCAGAAATCGGATGGGATAAACCTTGGAACCCCTGCTTTTACCGCAGCGTCCAGGATGTTTTTTTGTATATCGATAATTACATCACTGAGGCCCGCCAGGGCGGAAACAACGCAGGCCACACCTGTACATGCCATTGCGATAGCCTCAAGATTATTAAAGTCTACTTCGATAACCTCCACGCCAAGTTTGACTAAGGATGCTGTTTTTTCGGGATCAGTTTGATTCCTTACGATTGCTTTTACGAAGGCTCCTTTAGCTATTAATTCCCTGCAGATTTTGTGTCCCAGATTTCCGGTAGCACCTGCCACTATAATTGATTTTTTCATGTCTGTGTTATTGTTGTTAAAGTCTTAATGTCCTAGAAAGTTTAAGATGGCGTATGCCATTAACTGTTGCATACCGGTTGCTGAATCCTGAAAAATGTTGGATCAATTGATTATCAGTAAAATGCGCCGGATCTACTGGTATATCTTTGTGTTGAGTCATGATTGGTTGTTTGATGACTCAAAGGTATGCGCAGCTTGAATTGTCAAAACTACCAATTGGTAGATAACGAATATCAGCGGATATTTTTTCTGATCCGGCTTAAGGCATTAGGTGTGATGCCCAGTATGGCGGCCAATTGTTTAACGGCAACCTTCTGGATCATTTCAGGTTGGTGCATAAATTCGAGGTAGTGTTCTTCGGCCGTTAAGGTTTGAAAGTTTAGAATCTGGTCTATCATACGCACTGACATTGTTTCCCATATTTTTCTGCCGAATTCTTCCCATACGGGGATGTGACGTTACCCATGTTGTGGCTTCCTGATCATCAAAATGATAAAAAAACCGTACTCCGCCAGATACAATAAAGAAATACTGACTGGCAATCTGCCCCTTCTTCAGAATCATTTTTCCTTTCGCGATTTTCCTTGTTTTGCAGCGGGAGAGTACCAGTTGCAAATCCAAATCATCGATATAGATAATTGTTTTTATGAAGGCTATAAATTCTTCCATAATGAGATACAAGTATAAACGGAATATGTCAGGATGCGATATAAAAGTTTTTATGTCGATTACTGAAAATTACTTTAGATTTTGTAATAGTTTTATATCATGAAAATCCATATCGTTGGTGCATCATGCGCAGGCTCTACTACCTTAGGCAAAGCCTTATCTCTTGAACTCAATATCCCATATTTTGACACTGATAGCTTTTTCTGGGCTGAATCCGATATCCCCTACACGATAAAGCGCGATCCGGAACAACGTAACCAAATGCTAAAGGACCAACTGCTTCCACACGAAAGTTTTATTGTTGGAGGCTCTCTGGTGAGTTGGGGCGAGGAGTGGAAGACGCAATTTGACCTTGTAGTTTTCTCTATGTTCCGTCCGAGATTCGGTTACAAAGACTGGTTAACAGAGAACTGGAAAGATACGGGAATGAGATCTATGACAATCCAGAACGAAACCTGTTGTTCCGCGAATTTATGGCCTGGGCATCCAGATATGACGATCGGGAATTTAGCGGAAGAAACATTAAAATTCATGAAGCGTGGATCGGGTCGGTGAGCTGTCCGGTAATTCGAATTGATGGGGATACAACAGTTTCTGAAAGAATTAAGATGGTTAAGTCTGCATACAAGTGAGATTAACTTATTTACCCGTTTATCAGTATTGCATTTCATATAAATTAACCCGAACTTTAATAGAGAAAAATCAAAACCCGCTCTCCGTGAAAATACTTCTGCTCCTTATTTTAAGTTTAACGCTTGTCCACAAGTCGCCAACAAAAGTTGAACATAAAGTCGTTGTCGCCACCTGTTATGGCGACAGCCCTTGCAAAGCCTGCTCCAACTGCAGCAGCTGCAAATACTGCAATGCTGGTGGCAGTTGTGGGATATGTTCAGCTAATTCCAATCAGGCACGAGCAAGAGCCATTAGCAGTACAAAGACAACAAACTACGTTGGACAATGCAAGGCGACAACCAAGAAAGGAAGTCGCTGTAAACGCAACGGCAACGGTTCTGGTTATTGCTGGCAACACATAAAATAGCTACTTCTTCAACTCTTTAAGCGCAGCTTCCAGATCAGTATCAATCCCTTTCCTGAAATCAGCAACAGTTTGTCCAACAACCTTATCCGGCAATACACCGATGCCTACAAAGTCAGTTCCGTTAGCCAGCTTGTCTCTTTTAGTACAGATACGTGCAGAGAGGTCTCCTGGAAGGGTAATGGACAAAGGTTGCCCTGAGCTTCCGCCAGAAGCTTTACCAAGAACCAGCCCCCTGTTCAATGACTTAAATGCCGCAGCAAAATCTTCTGCTGCAGAATATGTTTTTGGTCCCGTCAACACAATCACAGGCTTAGTATACAGGAACTTTCCATTTGGCTGCAAAGAATTGCCGCTGCCAAAGTTTTGTTGTGGATTTTGCCAGGCCCTGTAACTTGGTTTATAATCTCTGGTATACCAGGCACTGATTGGCTGAGCCTTATCGATAAGGTAGCTCAATATGTTCCACCCAACAGAGGAACTGCCGCCTCCGTTATTTCTGACATCAAATATGATGGCATCTGCTTTAGAGATTTCCGGGAAGTTTTTAGCAAAAGCTTTTGCACAAGAATCGTTGTCGAAACCGTTAAGTGCGATATAAGCTACATTACCTTTAAGCATTTTGAACTCAAATGGCCCTGCACCTGGAATAACCGGGCGGTCGGCAGGTTTTATGCGGTTAATGGTGTAGGTCGACTTACGTCCGGCAGCATCCGCCAATTCCAACTTAATCGGTTCGGCAGATGAGCCTGAAAACAGGCTATATTCAAACGAACGCACGTCCTGGTCCTGAGGCGTAGAAGCGCTCTGGTAAGGTGTGACATTTTTTGCAGCATATTCTTTAACAGGGAGACCATTAACACTCAATATTTCCTGGCCTAACGTAATGCCTTGTTTTTCGAGCTCCTTATCAAATACGCCAACAATCAAAACTTTATTTTCTATCAGCCTGCTGCGTAATAGCGGACGCGAGTAAACCTCGTTGGTTAACGCATCCGGTGCGAAAACATTAGTATGTCCGTCTTTTAACTGGGCGCAGAATTCGGACATCAGCCTATAGTAATCGTATGTGGATTTAGTTTCTCTTACTTTCGGCAAATAAGCGAAATAAAGCGAGTCGAAATTTAGGTTTGGAATCAAGTCAAAATTGACAAAGTTGTATTTAGCTTCCGACCAGAACTTAGACAGTCCGGCAACCTTTTCGTCTGCAGAGATATTTGCTGCATAAGATGTTTTTAATGCTTTGCTTTCCCAGAATGCTGGCTGATTATAGAAGAATGTTACTTTTTTACTTTGGTCTCCTTTATCTGCTACAGCTTTAACCAGACTGGCCCATTGCGGATCGCTGTGCAGGCTGATCAGATCTGTATCGTTCTCAATAGTTTTAAGATTCGAAAAGCCATCACTGTAAATAGCTTTTTTAAGATAGGTTAGTGCCAGGGCTTTATCACCCTCAAGGGCCAAATAACATGCTGTATTGTAGTTGGAGATTTCAGCAGATCCGCTTTGAAAACGTTCGCGCAGGGATTTTGCTGCTTCTGCATCTTTTGTGGCGTTTTGTGCGTAAGAAACTGCAGTGCATTGCAAGGAAATGAGTAGCGTTAAGAGTTGTAGCTTTTGCTTCATGAGAAACGAGATTAGTTTACGTTGGATTAATAGCGAACACTAAACTACCAAGCACATGCCAAGTGCTTTTCTCCATTTAAATAAGCTAATTATCAATAGGATACAATACAATCAAGAAGCATCGTGTTCATTTTTGAACAGTTAATTGAGCGGAACTGAACAATAAAATTTAAGGTCCTATCGCTTATTTTTACTTGTAATAATAGTACCAATTACTTTGATAGTTCTTATCGAAATTCTCTTTGCTATCCAGATAGATCGTAAATGTATCTCGCTTAAAATAACCGAATACATCGTATTTTTTTAACCTTTCAAAATACCAGTCGGTCCAACTGTTTTTCGTTTCATTATCCAGGCTTTTTACTTGTGCAGTTGTGTATAAAAAGAAGGTAGCTACAGAGAAAATACGCGAGATCTCCCAAAGATCCGGGCCGGCTATTTGTTTTTTAAGCTGATTAAGATCAACCTTCGTTACACTTTCATTCGCTTCCATTTTAGCAATGGGCTCAAATGCACTGTAGAAAACAAAAACATCTGCATCAGGATTGAAGTGCTGCGCGATAAGCCGTTGTTTTTTAGCATCGAAGTTTAGTGATTGTTTACCACCCTTATTAAAGCTTAACTTTTCGCTCTCGTACTCAAAGCAGACGTTTAACCGTGGACGTTTTTCCTCACCAAAAATATCGTAAATGATGTTAATGGTTTTGACTGAGAAGGTTTGATCAATAAAATCAGCAAGCTGCCTGAACTCAGGTTTCATCACTCCTTTGCCAAGCATGATTTTTTTGGTGTCCAAGTAAGCGTTGTCTGAGGGTGATAACATTGGGTTGGGATTTAAAGTAGCAACTCTAGTCCCGTAAAGCTAATAAAAACTCCGTTAGCTCAATCGCATCACTCGGTAAAAACCGCCATGGGATCAAAACCCAAATTAACTTTCAACTGCTTATAACTAACTTCTCTTTGCTTCAGCTTATCCTGAGTTTCTTCAGGTTGGTTCGGAAACCAGTAACAGGTAGTTATCTCTTTACCATGCAAGTGATCTTTATATTTCAAAATCTTATAATAATACGCAGGAACAGTTCCTGTAACTTTCCCTTTGGTATAGGTAGCCTGACTGCCGAAAGTTCCACACCAGATTTTTACACTGTCGGTTAACTCCGGATTTCCTTTCCAGCCGGTAAGTTTCCTGCACAGATCTTCAGAAGCAATTTCAGTTCCCAGATTTTGCCCACGGTACTCCATTGCGCTATTAAAAGTATAGGTATCTGAGAGAATAGCAGCATCAACGGTGTAGGCCAACAGTATCCATGCCTGACAGTGTCCCTTTTGGATTTCTTCGGGTTGATCAGGCCTATTTATAACCTTATTCGCGGCACTGTACAATGCCGTTTCATTGGGCTGACCCACCGATGGATACCAGGCGGCGTAGGTTCCGGATCGTGGTAATTTTAGCGCTTCTTGTTCCAACCGGTGAGCCTTCGTATAAATATAAAAAGTTAACAGCGGCATATGTCTTGCCGTATCGGCGATCGACTTATAATAGGGGTTTACCCATAACTTACAGGAAGGACAAAAGTCTGTTGGCTGAGATGGGTACTGCCGGTGGAGTGCTCTGGCATATTCTCCATTAATGGTTTGTGCCAGCATGGCGACCGGAAACAGTAAGAATCCGACCGTTAATTTCCATTTATTCATCCACATACCTAAAGATATCTTATTTATCTCAACAATGTTAAACTGCCAGTAATTGTAGCACAGCCCACCCTCAGACTTAACATGTAATAGTAAACCCCAACCGGAAGTACTGTACCATTGTTCATTCCATCGAAGGCAAAGTTCGGATCACGAGTACTGAAAACCTCCTGTCCATTTCTGTTAAATATGTGGAGTGTAAATTCCGGATATTTTTCAAGATCCTTAATTTTCCAGGTATCGTTTATCCCGTCATTATTGGGGCTGAACGTGTTGACAATAGTCAGCGAATTTTCGGCCACCAGAACAGAGACTGCCACTCTGCGGCTCTCGCATACGCCTGTGGAATAACTGACATAGTAGACTCCTGTTTTAGCAACATTGAGCTTGAAAAAGTCTTTTGTTGTCGCCAATGGCTGTGAATCTGTAGCTCCCGCATACAATAAAAAAGCTCCTGTAGCAACTTGCTGCGGAATGATGGCTGCGATACCGGGTGCGCAGATTTGCACGTCTGGCACTATAGGCTCGGGCAATCCTGTTTCGTCGGTGTTGATGGTAAATGTATTGCTTGTTACCGTACAACCCACATCATCTGTTGCCCGAAAGGTATATTTTCCCGCCGGAGCCTTCGTAAGATCGGTAGTTGTTGCCACAACTTGATTGGCTTGATTCCGCCATTCGAAATGGTAGGGCACAATGCCGCCGGAGACGCTAATGCCCTTAATACTTCCAACGCGTAATCCGCACTGATCATTTACGATACGCATGCCGGTTTCTGCAAGGACAGGTGGAATAATTGTTTTAATCTGATAGGTTTCGTAGAGCGACTCGCAAGAGTTTTCATCAGTTAAATAGAGTTTATAAAAACCCGCAGACAGGTTACTGAGTGTTGACGAGGTACCGATTACAGCATTGGTGCTTGCATCTACCCAGCGCATCGCTTTAGGAGTAAGCTGGTTAAAACTGATGGAAATGTTGCCATTATTTTGGTTGCAGGTAGCGTCTTTGAATTGTTTTACAGGAAAATAACTCTGATTGCTAATAGCAGCTTCTATTACAAATTCTGAGCTTGTTGTGGTACATGAACCATTACTGATGGTAAGCTTATATCTTCCCGCAGGCACATCCGAGAGCTCGGCACTACTGCCCACCACAACGTTACTTGCATTTAACCATTTTACCGTAGCAGCATTAAAAATATTGATTCCCTTTATTGATCCGTTAGCGTTGCCACAGGTTGCCTTTTTAATGACAACAGCAGTTTCATCGAATGTTGGCCCCTGACTATTTGTGTTCTGTAATACTATTGGCCCGTAGCTGCGAACACAACTTGTTCCTGAAGTCACAACCAACGTATAGCTTCCGGCACCGAGATTAATAAGGTCCAGATTTGCATCGGACACCGTTCTGCCGTTGTCGTCAATCCAGCGGAAAGTACTTGGACCAGCCCTGTAGTCGTATACAACACCCTTAATAGATCCGTTATTAGCGCCGCAGCCGGGCTGTATTACCTGCAAATTACGGTCATTGAATACCGGAGTTACATCGGTCAGTTCCGCTACGCCGGGCGACTGCACAAAGCATTTACCGTTATATCCTATTGCATAATAGCGCCCTGGAAGCAGGCCAACTATTTGCAGCCCTTCACCAACTTTTTGATTGGTAACGGCATCGTACCATTCAACCCTTAATATATGCTCTGGATTAGCCAATTCCAGTGTTCCGTTGCCTCCACCACAGCCTGGATCGTTTTTTTTGTACCAAAGTCTTGATGCTGCCAACAAAATATGTGGCTGCGTAAAAGTACTCGATGTATGCACCAATGTAGCGTTAGCTACAAACCTGTTACTCCTGAAATCACCCGTAATGCGCCATTTCCCTGTGGCATCGGCAACTACCTGCGTGTAAAACTGCAAAGGGCTGCAGGTTGGACAGTCGCTGTTGTCGTTATAGATATAAATTTCTGAACCAGCTACAGCTGTTCCAGAATACTCTGTGTCATTATTGACCAGTACCTGTATAACAACAGCAGCTGCATTTACGATGCTATACGCTGTAGGCGCACAATGAATGATATTCTTCCTAACCTGAACTCGCGCGCTACCCTGGTTTGCGATTGTGCTGATCCGATTTGATGCCAGAAATTCATTGACATCGGCAAGATCATCACTTCCAATTTGGATGTCCTGAGCATTATTGAGATTTATAGCTGCTTCTGCCAATGGTGAAATGGCTAATTCTTTGTTTCGCAGGAATTTGAGACTCTTTCCTGTCGATATAAACCCTAAAAAATTCGCCTTATTATCATTGATCTCCCCACTGGTAATATTAAGGTTAAAGATCAAAGCCTTGGCAGACAGCCTCCCATCGGGCAGAATCCCGAAATTATTGAAGTTAACCTTACCATTTGCTCCAAGGATAATTGACGCATTACTTATCGAACCAGCTACCCGATTTCCAAAAGTGCTGCTTGAACCGCCAAACTCCACTTCGTCTGCAAATAAAAAAACAAAAGCGTCCATGGATAGGCTTGTCTCAGAGCCATCGGGATTTACGCCAAACCAGTTTGATTGAATTTTTAGTCTAGTCGTTACACGAAAAATGGTAAGACTTGGGCTTGCCCCAATTGCGATATTATTGCTTGCAAATACATTGCCTCTTCCGGGCCCACCGATTGTAATGTCGGTTCCACCCTCAATGTTAATAACAGGCATCGCAACAGGGAAGGGAGAATCTGCCGCCCTGATGTTGGTAAACTGATCGAAACATATTCCATAAATCTCTATGTTGCCTACCCGGGTAATCATGAAGCAACCCCGCTTGGAAATTGATTGAATATAGGAACTTGGATCTGGCCGCAACATAATCTTTGCCGTACTCATTCCTAAACCTGCTCCCGGCTGCGTGCTTCCATCAATAATCAGATTCCCGCTAATCTCGGGTAGCTCGTTCAATAGCACAATTGTCCGATCGGCTTCGGTATTCCCGGGTAAATTAAAGTTAATAGCATCAGCTGCTGTACCCCCATTGGCCGCAGCCAGCGTAAGCGCTTCACGGAGTGTTCCCGGCCCACCATCAGCCTTGCTGGTTACAACAAAGACATCAGCGTTTGCTTTAATAGAAATAAAAAAGAAAAATATCAGGCAGAGAATCCTGGTTTTCATTGGAACGCTTAAGGGATAGGCGTAAAAATAGTCGTTTTTCTTTTATTATCTACAGCCATTACAGGCTTATTTTTTTCTTTAATGCTCTGAAAAAATAGCTGTATATTGATCTGCCTAAAACAGTTTAGCATAGTCAAACAAAACCCTGATTACCAATACACACATGAAAAAGTTGCTCTCATTCTTTTGTTTTTCCAGTATCGCGGTATCAGGTTTTGCGCAGGTTAAAAACATTGATAGCTTAAAAAACCTTTTGAACCGTGCGCAGAATGACGCTGTAAGAATCAGCCTCATCGATCAGATCATGAGACAATATGCGAGCTCCAACTGGGATAGCATCGTTCCTTATGCAAAAAAGAAAATCGCTATCGCAGAACAGCAGAAAGACGAAGCTTTAGTTGCAGTGAGCAAAAGCGACCTCGCCAAGGCTTATTATACCAAAGGCAATTATTCCAAAGCACTCGAACTCAGTTTTCAGGCGCTTACAGCCATTGAATCCTTAAAGGATAAAAAGCTGTTACCTGACCTGCTCAACCTAATTGGTAACATTTACAAAGGGCAGCAAAATTATACAAAGGCAAAGCAATATTTTAAACAGGCTGAAGGTCTGGCAATATCTTTAAAGGACAAAGTTATTATCGAGGCGAGCTACGGTAATCTTGCTTACGTTTACGAAAAGTCAAATAAGCTGGATTCAGCAATCTACTATGCCAATAAGTTTTTAGCGCTTCCAAGGGCTTCCACCTATGGCGTCCCTAATGTATATACCGTATTGGGAGAGGCGCACCTTAAAATGAACGACGAAAAGGCTGCGGCGATGTATTTCAGAAAAGCCTTTGCATTGGCAAAGGAAGGAAGCATCCTGAGGGACCTCAGTACTGTGGGTATCAGTATAGCGGGCTATTTTCAGAAAACAGCGCAATCAGACTCGGCGATATATTATGCCAATAACGCATTGATGAATGCCCGCAAAGCTGCATATAATAAAGGCATATACGAAAGTACAGCGCTACTTTACGCGCTTTACGACTCGCTTAAAAAGCCTGATAGTGCATTCAAATACCTGAAACTTACCAGCTCGGCAAAAGACAGCATCTATAATGTAAGCAGGTTTCAGGAAATAGAAAACCTGAATGCCGACGAGCATTTGCGACAAACAGAAATTGCGGCGGCCAAGAAATCCTTTAGAAATAAACTTGCATTTATATTCCTGTGTAGTGGATTTACCTTGATCTGTATTGCGACGCTGCTTCAGTTCAGGAATAACAACAACAGAAAAAAAGCATATGCTATATTAGAAAGTCAGAAGAAAGAAACAGAGAATCAGAAGGATCTTGCTGAACATGCTTTGAAGCAGTTGCAGGTAACGCAGGCACAGCTGATCCAGGCCGAGAAAATGGCCTCACTGGGAGAACTCACAGCGGGTATTGCCCATGAGATCCAGAATCCCCTCAACTTTATCAATAACTTTTCTGAAGTTAATATTGAACTGCTGGAGGAAATGGACCTTCAGTTGACACAGGGCGACATGGATGAGATCAAGGCCATCATGGCCGACCTGAAGCAAAATGAAGAGCGAATTGGACACCATGGCAAGCGGGCCGATTCTATCGTAAAAGGTATGCTGCAGCACAGCCGCACCAGTACAGGGGAGAAACGTTTCTCTGACGTAAATGAGCTTGTTGACGAAGCCATGAAACTAGCGTATCACGGACTCAGGGCAAAGGATCATTCGTTCAATGCCGAACTGTTAACAGACTTCGATAGCGCGTTGCCCCAGTTAAACCTGATGCCTCAAGATATAGTCAGGGTGTTGGTCAATCTCTTTAACAACGCTTTCTATGCTGTGCAGGAAAGAGGAAAAACCGAAACATCCGACTTTAGGCCCAGCGTATCAGCAATTACAACCACCGATGCTGCTGGAGTTAAAATTATCGTTAGAGATAATGGCACTGGCGTTCCCCCTGCCATCAAAGAGAAAATAATGCAACCATTTTTTACGACCAAGCCCACGGGCGAAGGCACGGGACTTGGCTTAAGTATGAGTTACGATATTGTAAAAGCACACGGTGGCGAGCTTAAGGTAACGGACGTTGCTGGTGGTGGGTCTGAATTCGAAATTGTGCTGCCCCTCTAAAAAGCCTCTCCCAAACCCAGGGTAATGGAACTGAATCCTTTGCTAATACCATAGTCGACCGCGATGTTTGTACCCGATCCCTTGTTAAACTTAACCCTCAGCCCCGTTCCTGCTGCGGGATGATAGGATGTTAAGAGAGATCCTGATCCGCTTACTGTATTTACATTTGTAAACACCACAAAGCCTAACAGGCCGTTAGCCGTGATATCTCTCCTGTATTCGGCCTCCAGATAAACCAGGGTACGCCCGCGGTATCTGTTTTGCTCAAAACCTCTTCCTGAGCGGTTATAAGGATCCCAGCCAAGGCTTGGTAAATCCAGATAAGGTGTTTTATTGCCCACTGCACTCCAAACATAAGTCCAGAACGCCAGGGTATTTTGCTGGATTCGCTTTTCGGGGTTTAGGCGCACGTATTTTCTGAAATCGGCATATACCGAGCTCGAGTTGTCGTTACTTCCCAGAAATTTAGGATTTACCCGGTACACGATATTTGCGTAAGCACCAGGCATAATTGGATTGATAGAGTTGTTCCTGGTATCGTAAAGTAGGTTGAACGTTATACCCGATGACACAGAACTCCCATTGGTACCATAGGCATATTTTGTAAATGTTGGCAGGTCGATATTCTCTTCATCACTATGGATTCCCGAATGGTAGTCCAGGTTGTATCCAAAACCGGCAAACAGGTACGGCTCAATCTTCTTTAGCGCACTTTGGTAGAAGCGCACATAGTTATAGTTAACCAATGATTTGTCATCTTCGCCACGCGTGCTGCCTAGTCCCCAGGTATCTTGAGGGTAGCGCAGGAAGCGAACATCTCCTTGGATAGTCCAGGTGTTTTCCGGCAGCCAGATACTGGTGCGCAGAGGAAGGCCAAACCTGCTTCCAAAGTTCCAGTATGGTGCAAATGAGGCACTGGAAAGGTTTGTTGTTTTCCTGGGGCCTAGGTAGATACCAGCAGAGGTACTTGTAACAAGCGCCCTTCCGTTCCCTCCCGGAACAGCACTACTGATCGGCAGAAATGAGAAATAGATTTTTTTGTCGCCCTCGGTACGGATCACTTTAGGACGGATGTGGAACAGTGATTTACCGATGTCAATCAAGTCCGTTTGCCTGGCAGTATCTCGCCTGGAAACTGTTTTCGGAATAATAGTGCTGGCAGTTTGTGCCTGGGCGCCAAGACTTACGGTAACAAGGAGTACCAGAATTCTTGCCGCATATGAGATTTTATTTTTCACGTGGATCAGTAATTATACCTGTAAATAGTAAGGGAAGCCACACGTATAACCAAAGTATCTGTTTATTGTTCTGTTTGCCAGCAGTTTTATCTATTTATCACAGAAGCTCCTCCATTTTAATCTCCCGGTAGGTGATGCCCAGTGATTTTGCATTGGCCTCTACAGTAGTATCAAAGCCCATTTTCCTTCTCCGTTTGTTAACTCCGGCGGGATCCTGAATAGGGAAAATAATCATTTCGGACTTGCCGTTTTTTAGCTTTCGATAACTCCCCTGAGTACCATAAATCTGTGGCTTTCCGCTATACATCAATACACGGTCTTCCATCAGGGCAGCATATTTCTTTTCTACCTCTCCCTTTCTGGCTGCCTCCTGAACAAGGGTAAGGTAAGATGCAATCTGATTAGAGTGCTGGAGCACAGACCAGGCTACACTGCTACTTTCCTTGCCAACAAGTGTTTTTCCAGGATAGCCATATTTGAGCATGATTTGCTGGATGAGTCGCGTGTTACTGGTGTCGGCCTCAATCATCAACTTATTGAGGCCGTTGAAGAAATTAGTGCTATCAAGTTGATAAACGATGATCAGGGAATCTCTTTTGGCTTTGTCGATTCCATTTGCAAAATATTCCCTGAATTTCTGGTCTTCATGCAAAATGCTATCCAGCCGTTTTTTTAAAGCGGGCAGGTATTTCTGTTGCGCCCGGGCGGTACAAAGTAATGTGATGCACAAGAACAAAGTGAAAAAGTATCTCATAGCAATATGGGTTATGTTAAAGCAAACATAACCCATATTGAAATTTGTGAATTGTATTTTTCGGCCATTAACATTATCCTGTTTTTTGCTGATGCAACCTTCGGTGTTTGTCAAACAGTCAGGCTTGGTAAATCTATCTTAAAAATTGACCTGTGCCTGTAGCCGGAGCAGGTTGCCTTTTTGCAGATTGTCCTGCAGTTCGTGGTCTTCGAATCGCCTGGAAGACATCGTATATTGACAAACCAATTCGAACTGCTTAACAGGCTGCCATTCCAGGCCAATTTCAAGCTCTTTAACATCGTATGCACGGGCATCAAGTTCATGTTTTTTGCCGCCATTATAATAATGGGCGCGGGCGAAGGGAATCAGTACTTGTTTTTTTATTTTCGTGAGATAGGATAAGGTAACGTAACCGCCATTCAGATTTTTAACCTCAATGGAGTCTGTTGCTTTATTATACGTTGGTCCTTTCCCCACATTATATTCCGCCTGAATCCCAAAAGGCTGCGGATATAGGATAAATGACGCAGCAACCCGCTGATCCAGATAATTGCGATCGGCTTTAACCTTTACGCCCTTGCTGGTTTGACTTTCTGTTACGTTATAGGCACCAGTATATCCCTGAATAGATGCTTCTACAATTTGCTTTCCGATGGCTATAGGATAGGTAAACCTGGTAACCCAGTGCTGTTGGTTATTGGCCTCAGGCTTGTTTGCCGTCTGCCCGTTGAACAGGCCGAAGGCAAAAACACCGTAATCGCCAGAACCTTTCAACCCTTGTTTTACCAACATATCGAACCGCGCACGAATCTTTTTTGGCGCCCAATAAAAAAAGGCACCCAGGTCACGTTCATTAACAAAAGCGCTGTTGGTACCATCAGCACGATCCATAGGGAGGCGGTTTTGACTGGACTGCATATTCTCAAAACCGTAGGGTATTTTACTTTGCCCAAGACGGATCCTGAATTCATTCTTGTCATCCAGCCCCAGATCAAAATAAGCGTCGCGCAGCTGTCCGAAGTTGAGGTTACCGGACGAGCCTGCAGTCGCAAAATCGGGTTGCAGATAGAAATATACACGCTTGCTGATCTGCCCATAGAATACCAACCTGATGCGGCGCAGAAAAAGTCCGCCATTATCACCCCAACTTTTATCTCCCTGCTCATTTTTAAGTTCCGGATTTGTTTCCAGCAGTCTGTTATATCTGAGTTGGGCGTATCCTCTAATTGAAAAAGTATCGTACCACTTTGGTGCTTTTGCTACGGTGTCTGTTTGTTGTGCAAATGATGTTGATGTAACCAGCAAAAACAATAAATGAATTGCAATAAGGGTCTTTGATATTTTCATGCTAATCGGCAAGGTTAACAAGACATTAAGTTTGTTACCGCCACAAAGATGTTAAGTCTATGTTAAGACAACATTCGGTATGAGTTAATTAAATGTTAAACTTTGTACATGACTTAATATTATTCTAATGGTTTTTTAATGATCAGTCAGATCAATCATTTAATGATCAACCATCCTGTACTGTAGGTTTGAAACAAAGAAAACTTAAATTATATTCGTTTTTGTTTCATGATAGGACACACAAATTAGTTAAAACGGTATGTTTAAAAACGCAACGCTCTTTTTTATTGCTATTCTTTTAAACGTACAACTCTTCGCGCAAAAAACAACTGTCCTAGCCCCAAAAGGATTGATGTGTGATCTAATCGCTGCAAAGTCAAAACCAGCCAATGATAAGGCGGTTATTTTTAATAAAAATCCGGGTTTCAGTTGGGAACAAAATAAGAGTGGGCAAAGCCTTAAGCAGACGGCCTATCAATTGCTGGTATCAGATAATCTCATGCAGCTGAATAAAGACATTGGAACTATTTGGAATTCAGGAAAAATAAGCAGCTCCAACTCTTCGGCCGTATTGTTTAAAGGCGCAGCATTAGCGCCAGGTAAAAAGTACTATTGGAAAGTTAGAATTTGGAACGGTCAGAGTGTGGCAAGTGCTTATTCATCAGCTGCCTCATTTATGACCTCAGCTGAATTATCAGACTATAAGAATCCCAGCTATCCGCTACAAATCACGGGGCAGAAGCCAGTCTCGATAAAGACAATTGATAGTTTTTACCAGGCGGATTTTGGAAAAGATGCGTTTGCTCAGTTAAAAATGGAGCTGTTTTCGAAAACAGCTGGTGATACGGTCGTAATAAGATTAGGTGAAACCCTCGATCAGGAGGGGAATATCAATAGGAAACCTCCAGGCACAATTCGTTATGCAAGATATGTATTGACGCTAAAAAAAGGTCTGCACACGTATAAAATCAACCTCAAAAAAGACGCTTTCAATACGAAGCCTGCAGCGATGAAAATGCCTGATTACATTGGCGAGGTTACCCCGTTCCGGTATTGCGAAGTTGAAGGTTATGCATTGCCATTAGATAAAAATACCCTGACCCGGTTGTTTGTGCACTATCCTTTTGATGATCATGCAGCATCTTTCCACAGTTCAGACCCGACGCTGAATGCAATCTGGGATCTGTGTAAATATGCTATCAAGGCAACATCGTTTCTGGGCATCTATGTAGATGGCGACAGGGAACGTATCCCTTATGAAGCGGACGCATACATTAACCAACTCAGCCATTATGCCGTGGACAAGGAATTTACGATGGCCCGCAATTCTCATGAGTACCTGATTACTCATCCTACCTGGCCAACAGAATGGAACCTTCAATCTGTGTTGATGGCCTGGAATGATTATCTGTACACAGGAGACAGCAGGTCGATAGCACACTATTATAAAGATCTTCAGGCAAAAACACTCGTTTCCCTTACTGATTCCACCGGTTTGATCAGCACATTGAACGGACGCCTTACCGACGAGGTTAAAGCATCGATACATCGTGGAAATGGAGCATTAAAAGACATCGTAGACTGGCCGCTTAATACCGAAACCGATGGTTTTGTGTTCACCAAATACAACGCTGTGGTCAATGCTTTTCATTATCGAAGCCTGATTATTATGGAGCAGATTGCGACAGACCTCGGAAAGGCTACAGATGCGGAAATGTATAGAAACAAGGCTGCAAATGTTAAAGTTGCATTCCACAAAATGTTTTTCGACAGCAATAGGAAAGTCTTTGTAGATGGAATAGGAACAGATCATGCATCTTTGCACGCCAACGCTTTTGCTCTGGCTCTGGGCCTGGTGGATAGTAAAGATGTAGATAACGTATTGGCTTTTATCAAATCCAGAGGTATGGCCTGCAGTGTATATGGAAGTCAGTTTTTATTGGACGGGATCTATGATGCCCAGGATAGCGATTATGGGCTGTCACTGTTAACATCTAAAACCGACAGGAGCTGGTTCAATATGCTGAGGGTAGGAAGCACCATCACGTTAGAGGCTTGGGATAATAAATACAAACCTAATCAGGATTGGAATCATGCATGGGGAGCTGCTCCTGCAAATATTATTTCGCGTAAGCTAATGGGCATAGCGCCAATCACCCCAGGCTGGACGAGCTTTGTAATAAAACCTCAGATTGGCACATTGAAGGAAGCACAGATTACTGTTCCAACAATTAAGGGTACAATCCTGGCAGCTTATCAACAAACCAGGGATTGGTTCATTGCCAACATTGAGATCCCAGGAAACACCACTCCTAAGATTTATCTCCCACTAAAAAACGGATCTCCGTTTAAGGTATTCCTGGATGGCAAACTTGTTAAGGCACAGCAAATCAACCGGACAGCTTTTGTAGAACAAGTAGGCTCAGGGAAACATACACTCAAAATTGTTTATCTGAACTAGTTTTATTTGGCAGAAATCCAATTTATTTTGCAGCAACTACAGCTATCAGTGTTGATTTTAAATCTTTGACACAACCCTCTACGCAACAACATCTACGAAAAACTTCGTAACAATTCTGTTATTGGGTAATATCGCTAAAACTAATTGATTCGTTTATGCAACGTTTTAGCCAATCTGGCGTCTGGTAAGTAGATTCTAATATGATGAAGAAAATTTTACTTGCGCTCGTTTTAATGTTTTCCACCCAATTATTGTTTGCCCAGAAGGGAACAGTTACTGGAACATTGGTGGATAGCACCAATCACAAAAACACATTAAATTACGCCACCGTTTCAGTATTTAAAGGAGCTGACACCGTTTTAACAACGTATAAACTATCGGATGATAAGGGTATATTTAAGATTCCCAATCTGGATTTAGGTATAAAATACCGCCTGGTAATTAATGCCTGGATGTACAATATATTGCGAATGGAAATAACGCTCACCACAGCGGAGCCGAACTTAAACCTGGAAAAATTATTCCTTTCCGAAAAAAGAAATAACCTGAATGAGGTTGTCATCCTTTCCGAACGGCCACCAATCATAGTAAGAAAAGACACTATCGAATTTAACGCAGAATCATTTAAAACTTTGCCTTCTGCGGTTGTAGAAGACCTGCTGAAAAAACTACCTGGAGTGGCTGTTGCAGCCGATGGCTCGATACAGGTTAACGGCAAGAGCGTGAGCAAAATTTTAGTCGATGGTAAAGAGTTCTTTGGTGGCGATCAACAAATGGCGACAAAAAACCTTCCCTCAAATATTATAGATAAAGTAATGATCAGCGATGATCCTGAAGCGAAACGCAGGGATCTGGATTTGTTAGCCGGTAATACCCCACAGGTTATCAATTTGAAATTGAAAAAAGCAATTAAAAAGGGGGCTTTCGGAAAGTTATATGCCGGTGTTGGCTTAAAAGAACTTTATGAAACGGGAGGGATCATGAACTTTTTCAGGGATACCACGCAAGTTAGTGTCCTGGCTTATTCAAATAATATCAATAAACCAGGCTTCAGCATTGGAGACGTTTCGCGGATTGGCGGTTTTAGCAGGGCGGGAGTTAATTCGGTTAGTATTGATGGAGATGTCTTCTCCCTAAATAATGTTAGTTTTGGGGGATCTTCTACAGGGATCCAAAAATCAGCAGGTGCAGGTGCAAACTTTAATACGCTAACCAAAGGAGGGATCAAGCTTAACGGAAAATATTTCTTTGGACAGGGAGATAATCTTCTTGAACAGCTGGTAAATATCGATCAGAATTTAGGAAACGATAAATTATTTTCAAGCACCAATACCAACAAACGGAGCAAGAGCTATAGCCATAATTTTGGAGGCAAAGCAGATTGGAAAATAGATAGTTTAACAAATTTCACCTTCGAACCAACGGTAACGCTCAATTTACTTCGTAACCTAAACAATGAGCAGCTGGAGAGTAGAAATGGCTCCAGTGAGCTGGTAAACAGCGGAATAAATAGCTCCAGATATACAGCCAACAACGCAGAGTATTCCTTGCTGACCAGCTTATGGAAAGATTTTAAAAAATCTGGACGGTCTTTCAATACGAGTGTAAGTATCACTAAAAGAGACAACCTGAGCGATAATTTTAACAATTCGACTACTAATTTTTATGATCCTGTATCTACTGCGTTTTTAGATCAGTTAAGAGATAATAACATTAGGAACTTTGGGATCTATCTAAGCACAAACTACAGTGAACCGATTAGCAAGAAATTAAGTTTAAGGTTTGCCGTTAACGCAAATTATATTGATAATGAGAATGCACTTTACACTTTCTATAAAGACCCCCTAAATCAAGCTTATGATGTTGCGGTGCCTGAATTATCCCAGACTGTTGCACAGAGTGGGTATAAAGCGAATGCACGCATCAATTTGAGATGGAAATTGAATAAAGACCTGAGCATTCAACCAGGATTTGTTTACAACATGATTAGTTTAGAAAATGGTTTCAGCAGCTATCCATCATTTGATCAAAATTTCCAGTTCTTTGCCGCCTCCTTAAATATCAACTACAAGGGCTATAGTTTCAGTTATACGCCTTCTTTTAGAGAACCTGACGTAACTTATATTCAGCCTGTAGCCAATAACACAAATCCATTTTATGTACAACTGGGAAACCCTAACTTACTACCGGCAAGATCTCATCAGATCAACCTGAACTTATATAAATATGATACCAAACGTAGCTTAAATTATAGCCTTAATGCGAATGGGGCTTTGCAAAATGATGCGGTAATTATGGAAAGAACTATTGATCAGGGAATACAGACCAATAAACCAGTTAATGCCGATGGAATTATCAGGTTGCATATGAACGGGAGTCTGAACAAGGACTTTAAAAGCGCTAAAAGACAGTTTAGTATTGGCGGAGGCTTTTTCGGAAACTTTAATAGAAATATCGTTTCTGTTAATGGACTAAGAAGTTTTGCCCGTACTTATCAGATAGGCCCAAGGGCCAATGGCAGGATTAATCTAAATGATAAGATGGAGTTGGGAGAGACCTATAGTGTTGTCTACAACAAAAGTGCTTATGATGATTCGTTTTACAGGGATATCAACTTTTACACCCACAGTAGTGAAACAGAATTCATAGTACGCTTACCCAAAAAAATGGTCTGGGAAACTACCTATAGGATTCAGCACAGCACCCAAACCGTAGCGGGCTATAACAATGATGTTAAGATCTGGAATGCCGCTTTAACACTACTGTTTATGAAAAATGATAGGGCACAGTTGAAATTTGCAGTAAATGATATATTAAATGCAAATACCAGGAGGTACGTTAATATTATTGATAATTCTGTTAGGGATATGCGGATTAATAACCTGGGCAGACATGGTTTAGTAACATTAACATACAACATCCAGAACTTTGGTGGAAAAGTTGGTGGGAAGGATACGTTCTTTAAGTTCTAAACCAAGGATACATACGATCAAAATAGTTTACGTTAACTCATTTATCTGGCACAAATCCCCTCATATTTTGTCGTGATGAACACCCCGATCTCGTAATATCTTTGCGGATATTTGTTAGGAAGAAAACACATCTAATAAAATAAGAGGTATGCAGAAATTAACATTGCAGGTACAAATGACCATCAACTTAATAATCCCATGAAATTTCTTTTAACTTCTGCCGGGATTAGCAACACGAGCATCCGAAATGCATTGGTTGATCTGCTGGGCAAGCCCATTGCTGAGTCGACTGCACTTTTTGTACCGACGGCGATATACGCTATTCCCGGCGGCACAGAGCTTTCCAGAAAAGTAATCTGCGGATCTTTAGGCGACTCTTTCTGTGACCTAGGCTGGAAGTCATTAGGGTTATTGGAGCTAACTGCTTTACCTACGCTGAAACCGGAACTTTGGTTACCTATGCTTCGGGAAACCGATGCTTTATTGATTGGAGGTGGCGACTGCCAGTACCTATGCTATTGGATGAAGCAGTCGGGCCTGGCAGATCTGCTGCCACCGATACTGGCGAAAATTGTCTATGTGGGTTTAAGTGCCGGTAGCATGGTAATGACCCGCTATGGAACTACTTACGGTAATCATGCCTTGCCGGCAGAAACGGGTAAATCCTTGAACATCCTTGATTTTGCCATCCACCCGCATATGGATCACGAATGGTTTCCTGAAAATTCCATGGCCGAGCTTGAGAAGTTAGCCGCAACGCTTCCAATACCGTCATACGCGATAGATGACCAAACAGCTATCAAAGTTACGGCAGATGGACTAGAAGTTATATCAGAAGGGCATTGGAGAGTTTTTGGGTGATAAACAAAAAAGCCTCTCTGCAATCAGAAAGGCCGTTTGACTTGTTAAAATTTTTACGTGGTCCCGACGAGAATCGAACTCATATCTAAAGTTTAGGAAACTTCTATTCTATCCGTTGAACTACGGGACCATTGCCTATTTGATCACGCTACCAGCGCTATGATTTTCCACAGGAGCCACAAAAGTAAGTTTTCCTTCTGAATTTTCAGACATTAAAATCATTCCCTGTGATAAAATTCCTTTAATCTCACGTGGCGCGAGGTTAACAACAACGCTTACACGCTGCCCAATAATATCTTCGGGCTTATAGTGCTCTGCAATTCCCGAAACAACGGTACGCTCGTCAATCCCTGTATCCAGGGTTAACTTCAGCAGCTTCTTGGTTTTCTCAACTTTCACTGCGGCGGTAATAGTTGCTACCCTGATGTCCACTGCACTAAAATCTTCAAAAGAAATGTTCTCTTTGGCAGGTGCAACAACAGCGTTAGCCAGTGTATTTTGCGCTTTGCTCGCATTTAGCTTGTCAATCTGTGCCTGGACCTGTTCGTCTTCAATTTTCTCAAACAAAAGCTCAGGTTGGTTCAATTGATGACCACGTTGCAACAAGCCCATTTTTCCGGCATCAGCCCATAAATAGCCGCCATAATTGAGCATCTTCATCAACTTATTCGCTGTAAAAGGAAGGAATGGCTCAATTAAGATCTCTATAGTTGCGGCAATCTGTAAGCTAATATTCAGGATCGTTCTTACCCGGTCTTCTTCTGTTTTAATTGCTTTCCAGGGCTCAGTGTCTGCCAAGTATTTATTACCCAAACGGGCCACATTCATCACTTCGGTAAGGGCTTCTCTAAAACGGTACTGCTCTATCGAGGCACTAACCTTTGCCGGATAAGCAGCAAGGTCTTCTATCACCTGCTGATCTTCTGCGGTGAGCTCCATGAGCATCGGCACCTTACCTTCAAAGTATTTATGTGTGAGCACCGTTACCCTATTGATAAAATTGCCAAGCACAGCAACAAGCTCATTGTTATTTCTCGCCTGGAAATCTTTCCAGGTAAAGTCGTTGTCTTTAGTTTCGGGAGCCGTTGCAGTTAATACATAACGCAACACATCCTGTTTATCTTTAAAATCTATCAGATACTCATTTAGCCATACCGCCCAGTTCTTTGAGGTAGAGATCTTCTGCCCTTCCAGGTTCAGGAATTCATTAGCAGGCACGTTATCAGCCAGGATATAATCCCCATGAGCCATTAACATCGCCGGGAAAATAATACAGTGGAAAACGATATTGTCTTTACCAATAAAGTGAACAAGCTTGGTTGAATCGTCTTTCCAATATTCTTCCCAATGTCCTTTTTCAACACCATTCTGGTTGATATAAAACTCTTCGGCTTTGGGATTCCAGACATCAAGATTAGCGTAGTTGAAAAGCTCCTTGGTAGCAGAAATATAACCAATAGGTGCATCAAACCAAACGTATAAAACCTTGCCATCTGCTCCTTTTACAGGAACCTTAACACCCCAGTCCAAATCACGGGTCATAGCACGCGGGTGAAGGCCTGCTTTTAACCAGCTTTGACATTGACCATATACATTAGGTTTCCATTCCTTGTGGCTCTCTATATAGGCTCTTAGTCGATCTTCATACTGATCAAGCGGCAAAAACCAGTTTTTTGTTTCCTTACGCACAGGAGGTTCTCCGGAAAGGGTAGATTTAGGATTGATCAGGTCGGTTGCATTCAGTGTAGTCCCACAGTTTTCACATTGATCACCGTAAGCGTGTTCGAAACCACAATTTGGACAGGTCCCGGTTATGTAGCGGTCAGCAAGAAAAGTCTGTGCTTTTTCGTCGTAGTACTGCTCAGTGATTTCCTCCGTAAAAACACCCTTGTTGTAAAGATTTTCAAAGAAATCTGAAGCCGTCTGGTGGTGGGTTAATGACGATGTTCTATGGTAGATATCAAAAGACACGCCAAATTCCTGAAAAGAATCCCCGATAATTTTGTGGTATTTATCAACAACCTGTTGCGGGGTAATTCCCTCTTTTTTGGCTTTTAGAGTGATAGGAACACCATTTTCATCAGAGCCACAGATAAACTTTACGTCCCTGTTATTTGCGCGCAGATAACGCACGTAAGTATCCGCAGGAAGGTAAACTCCAGCGAGGTGACCGATATGCACTGGTCCGTTGGTATATGGCAAAGCCGCTGTAACGGTATATCTTTTTATTTTACTGTTATCCAAAACTATTTTTATTATTTTGCCAAAGATAAGGGTTTTACCAATGATTCAACAGCCGCCACATTTAAAAAAAGGGGACAAACTTGCAATAGTTTGTCCGGCAAAAAAACTACCTAAACGAATAGACGATGCGGTAGCGCTGTTGCAGGAATGGGGTCTGGAAGTTATTATAGGCGAAAGTGTATACGCCTCAGAAAATCAGTTTGCCGGCAGTGACGCCTTGCGTGCTTTAGACCTCCAACGTTTTCTGGATGATCCGGAAATCAAGGCAATTATTGCCGGCAGGGGTGGATACGGTACCATCCGTATTATTGATGAACTGGATTTCACAGTTTTCAATGCCTTTCCAAAATGGATCATCGGCTTTAGCGATATCACCGTGTTACTATCCCATCTACTGGGCGAGAATAATACCATGAGTATCCATGGCCAAATGCCCTATACCTTTAGTGATGCCAGCAACGAATCACTCTTATCGCTGCACAACGCCTTATTTGGAAAACCAAACATATACAAGATCCCTCCATCTCCGTTAAACATCCCTGGAAACACAGAGGGTGTATTGATTGGAGGAAATTTAACACTGCTCGTTATGCTGTCCGGCTCAGTTTCGGAAATGGATTATACCGATAAAATTCTTTTTCTGGAAGATGTAGGAGAGCAAGAGTCTTCAATCGACAGGATGATGCGCATGCTGAAAAGATCAGGAAAATTGGCCCGGTTAAAAGGTTTAATTGTTGGTGCCCTGAATGAGATTGAGACCGAAACAATTCCTTTTGGAGAGACACCACAGGAAATCATCCACAATCTTGTAAAAGAATATGGTTTCCCGATTTGTTTTGATTTCCCGATTGGACATATTGATGACAACAGAGCAGTCATTCTCGGGCAGCACGTTGCGCTTCAAGTTTCAGCCGAAGGGGTCACTTTTCAGTCCTAAATCGTAGGTCCGCGTATAATTCGCAGAGAGTTTTCCGATACTGTACATAAAAAATGCCCTGATAGCGAACTGTCAGGGCATTTTTAGTGTGGGATACTTTTTCAGTACCCTAACCTATATACTGAGATCTATGGATTCTGATCAGCAGCAGTGAAAGATTTGTTAGTGTTAATCTCAGACTGAGGAATTCTCATTAAGAATTTAGGAGAAGCATCAGGCAAAGTATAAGTCACCGCATCAAAGTTTGGTGCGCCGTGATTTCCAGCTCCTGTAGGTCTTACTAAACCTTGTTTAAGACGTTTGATGTCATTCAATTGGAAACCTTCACCATATAACTCGATTCTTCTTTGTAATAAGATCTCGTTAAGCAATGCAGTTCCTGTACCAGCGAAAGCATAAGAAGGGTTTTTAGTTTTAACCAAGGTAGTTAATACTGCTAACGCATTTGCATCATCACCTAATCTAGCAGAAGCTTCAGCTTCAATCAGATACATCTCACCTGCACGCATCAACAGATAATCACCATCCCAGGTAGAAGCGCTAGGCTTTCTGAATTTTAAGATTGTATAATCTGGCAATCCCGTAGTACCTGGCGCTTTGAATGCTGTTTTGCGAGCATCAGTAGCTGGGATTTGATCATAAAGTGCTTTAGTAATCTTTTTGTAAGAACCTAAACCTGCGTATCCAGATGCAGTGTTATCCATGTGCGAGAAATACGACGCATAGATTGTAGCCTGCTCGATGTTTACAGTTAAGCCCCACATCCACTCAGTATTTGTTGTAGAAGAGAATCCTGCGTTATACGTAGCGCCAGACATAGGAGCGATAGTTCCACGTGCTTTTTTAGCATAGTCTCTTGCAGTAGCGTAGTCTTCCATTTGAAGTGCAACACGGGCAATAATACCCTGAGTTACTGCGACACTAATGTGAGATTTAACTGTTTGCGCTTTTCCCGTTAACAAAGTCTCAGCTTGTTTCAAATCCGCAAGGATCTGAGTATAGTCTTGCTGAACTGTTCCTCTTGGGTTACCAACAGAGGTAGGCGTTGTGTACAATGGAACACCTGGCTTAGTCTCATTACCTTTGTAGGTTTGTTGAAAGAAGTTCACCAGATAGAAATAAGAGTGTGCTCTGATTGCTAAAGCTTGGCCTTTGATATCTTCTCTTTCTGCCGGAGTTCCGGTAGCGTTGTCGATATTGGCAATGATTCTGTTTGCGTTGTTAATTAGGGTATAGTAGTAATACCAGATACGCTCAGACCTACCTGCATCAGCAGCACTTGCATTTGCAGTGTACTGATAATCGGTGTTAAACCAACCATAACCTTGTGCGTGAAGCACAATGTCTGTACCCATTAAGTCTGAAACAATCTCGTAAGATTTCTGACCAAAGTTACCGTGGTTAGTATAAGATGTATACATCATTCTATAAGTACCTTCCAATGCAACTTGTGCACCTTTGGTAGTTGCGAAAACAGTTTCGCCAGAAACATCTGCCGTAGGCAGTGTTTCCAGGTATTCTTTTTTACAGCTGCTTACTGCAAGCACGCCAGCCAAAAGAAAGCCGAATTTTTTAAAGTTATTTTTCATTTTGCAGATATTATAAATTAACATTTAAACCTAAAGTAAACGTTCGGTAGATAGGGTATGTGTAATCAGACACACCTGTGATAGAGCGCTGAGGATCCATACCTTTTGGTCCGTCGAACGTCCACAATTTAGCATTATCAACAGTACCGAAGATTCTTGCGCCTTGGATACCTAAAGTAGTAGCCCATCTTTTAGGCATTCTGTAGCCGATAGATGCATTTTTCAAGTTTACAAAAGATGCGTTGTATAAGAATCTTGTAGAAACACCTGATTGAGTAGCTAATGCGTTCTGAACTCTAGGTACATCCGTAACCTGTCCTGGTGTAGTCCATCTATTTAAGATGTCTGTAGACCAAGCTGTTCCATAACTACCTACGTGCATTAAGCCTGCATAGTTTCCATCATAGAACTTTCCACCTTGTTGACCTGTGAATAAGAATGACAAATCGAATTCTTTGTATGTGAATGTGTTGGTCAAACCACCAGTAATGTTAGGTAGAGATGTTCCTTTGTAGTAGAAACTAGCGTTGTTGATATTGTTAATGGTGATACGTTCACCTGTTGGTTTACCCGCCGCATCCAATTTATCCTGATAGTATAAAGCGTCTCCGTTTGCAGGGTCAACTCCAGCATATTCTTTGATCCAGAAATCGTAGATTGATTTACCAACCATTAATTTTTTGGTTCCAGAAATGAGCTCTTCTTGAGGAAGCTTAGTGATTTTATTTTTGAAGTGTGTAAGGTTTAGATCAACTCTCCATTCGAAATTCGATGTACGAACTGGTGAATAACCTAAAGATACGTCAATACCTCTGTTATATAAGGTACCAATGTTTTGTGTGATCGTTGAAATACCTGTTGACAATGGAAGTGGCACAGGGAATAACAAGTTATCAGAAACTCTATTATAAACCTCTACAGTACCTGATAAACGGTTGTTGAACATAGCAAAATCAACGCCAATGTTGGCATTTTTGCTTTTTTCCCAAACAAGATCCGGGTTTGCTAATGAATTGATCAAAGCACCTGGAGCATTTACGTTGTTGTTACCTAACTGGTACAAACTTAAAGTTGGATAGTAGTTAGTACCTAAGTCCTCATTACCTTGCTCACCGTAACTCGCTTTCAGTTTCAACTCATTAATCCATGTAGCACTTTTCAAGAAATTCTCTTGAGAAAGTCTCCACGCAGCACTTGCAGAATAGAATTGACCCCATTTGTGTCCGTCAGCAAATCTTGATCCACCATCTGTACGGAAACTTCCAGAAACGAAATATTTGTTTTGAAAGTTATAATCTACACGGCTAAAATAAGCCTCGATCCTGTGGTCATACTGATATGAAGTAGATGCTTCAGGTGTAGCAGCTGGAGCTAACTCACTTGTACCAGGGAAAGGGAATCCAGTTCTTGTAGCAGAAAGTACATTCTGTCTGAAGAAATAGTTTTCATGACCAGCCAATACAGTCAGGTTATGATCACCGAATGACTTGTTCCATGTTAATACCTGGTTGAAGGTATATGTAAACTGTCTGTTCATTTGTTTTGTTGAACGACCAGCTACGTTATCTGCATCTCCGAACAATGAGTTCTGGAAAGTAGTGGCATAAGCATCATAGTAAGTACTAGCTAATGTTGATCTTAATTTGAAGTCTTTCAGGAAAGTCGCTTCTAAATAAGTATTTGCATTGATGTTGAACGGCTTAGTACTACGGTCATCCAATGGTAAAGTACCTAACAAGTTAGAGTTAGGAGCATAAGGCCTTAAACCCATTTGATTTGCTTTACCGTAATCTAATGCATTCTGACCTGTGGCAGGATCAACGATATACGCTCCTGTAGTCAGGTTTCTTTGATAAACCGGATAAATAGGACCCATCATACGGCTGTAGTAAAAAGGGTTAGTTGTTGCAGTACCAGTAGCTACGTTATTAGCCTGATCAGTTAATGCTCCGTCCATACTCACTCCAGCCTTTAACCAGTTTCTAACTTGTGAATTCAAGTTCAATCTGATGTTGTATCTTTCGTAATCTGTGAATTTGGCAGTACCTTCTTCTTTCAAATATCCCATAGAGACATAGTAATCCGTTTTATCACTCGCACCACTAATGTTCAAGTTGAAATCCTGTCTTTTACCAGTTTGGAATAAAACGTCAGACCAGTTATCTTCCCAAAGCAATTGCGCATTAGGGTTTAATTTCCCAGTAGTAGGATCTACTAATGTGTTTCCGGGAACGTTGTAAGCGTTATACACCAATCCGTTAGCACCAGTTAACACGTTTGAAGCATTTTGACCAGCTACAGCACGTGTTTGACCAGAAGCAAGTTGTAAACGGTTTCTTGTAGCTTCCCACATCATTTCGTAGTAATCTTTAGAGCCCAAACGATCATATTCAGGAATACCACGAGTACTCCAGCCTGTTCTCAGGTTGGCATTAACTTGTGGAGTACCTTTTCTACCTTGTTTACTTTTCAGCATGATAACACCATTCGCACCACGTGAACCATATAAAGCAGCTGCAGCAGCATCTTTCAATACCGTTACGCTCTCAATATCATCCATTGATAAAGAAGCGATTGATCCGTTGTAAACGGCACCATCTAAGACATATAGCGGAGCAGAGCTTGCGTTAACAGAACCCACACCACGAATTAAGATAGATGCACCACTTCCCGGCTGACCGCCACCATTTGTCACAACGATACCCGGTACAAGACCTTCAAGTGCTCTAGTTACAGAAGTTACTTGTTGTCTACGTAAGGTTGTTGCATTAACAGTACTTTCAGATCCTGTAAATGACGTCTTTTTAACAGTACCGTAAGGTACCTGGACGGTAACCTCATCTAATGATTGTGCATCAGTTCTTAAAGTAACATTTACATTTGTTTTGTTGCCAACCGAGGCCTCTGTTCCTTCATATCCTACTGAAGAGAATACAAGGACAGCACCTGAACTTACTTGGATAGAAAAGACACCGCTTGCATTGGTGATTGCGCCGGTTCTCGCACCTTTAATTTTTACTGTAACACCTGGTAATGGTGTACCATCTTCTGATGATTTAACAGTACCAGTAACTGTTCTTTCTTGCGCAATTGCAGAGACTGCAAATAACATAAGTAAGAACAAACTTTGTAGAAGTTTTTTCATGAATTTTTAATTTAAGTATGTAATAAATGCTAAATATAAAATTTTCACACAATAAACTCAAACACTTACATAATTAAATTGTTAATTCTTGTTGCTTTCGATCCTTTCTATCCCTGAATTACAAATTCTTTTTTGTGAACGCCACGCATTCAAGCAAGAAATCTTGTATTAATAAAAGAATAATTAAGTCAAAAATAAAATACTAAGGACTTGGGCATTAACCACCTTACATTGTTAAGAAATTAAAAAAATTCCAAAAAAAACGTCCGGCACAAATAAGTACCGGACGTTTTTTTCCAAAAGATTGTATTCTTATTTAAATAACCAGATTGGTGTATTTAATTCATCAGGACCTTGACTTGCGATTACTAATTTATAATTAGCAGCATTTAAGCTTGGCTCATCATTAGTATATGCTTGTCTTACCGGGATCTTACCACCGATGTTTTGAGGATAAGCAGATGGAGTTAATACAGGGAAACCTGTTCTTCTCCAATCAGACCATGCCTCATAACCGTAACCCATGTAGTTAGCGATCCATTTTTGTGTAATGATCTGCTCTAAACCTGTAGCAGGTACGTATGCAACACCAGCCTGAGTGTAGTAAGTAGCCGGAGCAGTTACACCGTTCAAGGTCATGTTTGCAGCAATTGCAGCAAGGTAAGTAGTTGCAGCCTGAGCTTCGTCTGGAGCACCAGTGATCCATCCCAATTTGTAAGCCTCAGCTTTAGAGAACAACACCTCAGGATAAGTGAAGATTCTGATTGGTGAATTTTGTGATCTGAAAGCAGTTCCAATTAAAGATATAGTTCCCGGGTTACCTACTTTTCCTGGTAAATATTTAGCTGCCAATGCTTGAGTCAAACCGTACGGCATACCTACGTAAGTACCATCAGTAGTCTTGTCAGCATAAACTGGAAGTCTAGGATCTGAAAGAGAAATTAACTTATTAACCATAGTATTACTTGTAGCATAGTCATAACGACCAACAACCTGGTAGTTGTAGTAAATGTTATTCTCGTTTGCAGACTCTCCTAAAGTTAAGTATGTAACGTTATCAGCATTAGAGTTAATTACTCCAGCAGCTAATGCCAGATTAAATTCTGCTTTACCTGTTGTAGGATCTGCTTTAGATAATCTTAAAGCCATATTCATACGAATCGTTGCAGCGAAGATTTTCCATTTTGCAACAGAGCCTGAGAAAAGAAAATCTCCTTTTACTGTAGCACCGCCATCAAATTGCGCAGCAGCTTCTTTCAATTCTTTAAACAAAGCAGTATAAACCTCTTGTTGTTTGTCGAATTTAGGAGTTAAGAAAGCCGCTCCCTGTAAAGCCTGGCTGTAAGGGATATCTCCCCAACGATCAGTAACGTTTTGTAGGTAAAATGCTTTTAGGATACGCGCAGTAGCAATTTGATTTGCATTCGAGCCACTACCTAGAACACTTGGTAAGCTCTTAGTTGCAGCATCGGTATTCAAATTAATGATCGTTGTTAAATCTTCAAGCGGATTGTTATAAATACCTGTGTAGTTATAAATTTTAGTATTGTAACGTGATTCTGATGTGTATAACGTCTCAGAAATCTGTTGTGTATACAACTTAGGTGCATAGTCGTTGATAATACCTGGCGCAGTAGCTACAGAAGTTGAAGCCGTTGTTCTGCCCATGTATCTTTCAGCACTTGTTAAAAGCAATTGAGGTACCGCTGAAGATGGAGAGTTCGGACTCACATTGATGTCCCCAAAGTCTCCCGGTTTGCAACCACCAATAACTGTTATTGCTGTGGCTACAAGGAATAGGTTTAAAATATTTTTTTTCATGTTGGTAAGATTAGAATGTCACTTTAAGGTTAAGACCGATAGTTCTTGTTCCTGGCAACTGTCCACCTTCGATCCAGCTACCAGCTGACTCTGAAGGATCAATTCCCGGAACTGCAGTATAGATCAACCATGGGTTACGTGCAACAAGTGTTAATGATGCTCTTGAAGCTTTGATTTTAGATGCAAAACTAGCTGGCAAAGTATAACCTATAGATACTTCTCTTAGTTTAACGTAAGTAGCTTTATAAGTTTGCTCTTCCCATGCATAAGGGATATAGCCTTCGTAATAGTCTTGAGCACCAATGTAAGTTGTGTTAGGCTGGCCGTTTGATGCACGCACTCCCGGAATCAGGATACCTCCACCGTTTGCAGGATCATCACGTTTAGGATTTCCTTTATCATTCAGGCCTGCAGTTTCTTCAGCAAGACCTGATCCGAAGGTATTACCTCTTGTTACAGAGAATAATTTACCACCAATCTGGAAATCTACTGATACACCTGCCGTAAATTGTTTGTAAGTAACGGATGTAGTTAAACCACCTGTTAAATCAGGAACAAATGACCCCAAGTTATGGTTATCTTCCAAGATAGGGAAACCGTCATCATCGATTAAGGCAACGCCATCAGCGTTACGTTTGATACCGGTAGTTACGATAGAACCCCACTCCTGACCAACTCTACGCTCAACATTGATACGTGGTGTACCAGTGTAACCGAATGAATCATAAGGGAAATTGTCTAATCCTGGGTAAAGTGCAACGATTTTGTTTCTGCTTCTTGCAAAGTTTGCATTGATATCCCAGGTAACATCTTTAGTTCTGATCGGCGTACCACCCAAGGTAAACTCGATACCATGACTCTTGATCTCACCAGCGTTAACAAGTGCTGTAGAGAAACCTGTTGATGATGGCAAGCTTAGAGAAATGATTTGATCTTTAGATGATCTGTTGTAGTAGTTGAAACTGAATCTCAGTCTGTCTTTAATAAATCTCAAATCGATACCTGCTTCATATGCTGTTGATAAAGCTGGTTTCAAGTTTGCATTTGGAATCTGGTTAGGAACAGTTAATGAAGGATTCGTTCCATAGAATCCATTAGAAGAATAAGTCTGGTAAATGTTGTACGGATCTAAGTCAGAACCTGTACGACCAGCGGATACTGTAGCTTTACCAAAAGAAAGGAAATTGTTTTTAGGCAATAAATCTGTGAAAACAAAGGCTAATGAACCTCCACCATACAGATAAGAGTTGTTAGCATCTGGTAATGATGACGACCAATCGTTACGGATGTTCAAATCCAAGAATAACAAGTTGTTGTAGCTTGTTGAGATAAATCCGTAAGCACTTCTAACTTTTTTGTCTGAACTTGTGTTTGTGGCAACAGGTCTGTCTTTAGAAGCAGAAATGTTGTAGTAGTTAGGCACCGTAAAACCACCGGCAGTAGAACTGTTCAGGTTTTCTGCACGGTTGATACGCAACTCACCAAAAGCACCCGCATTAACACTGAACTGACCGAACTTTTTGTTGAACAAAGCGTCCAATACAAAGTTGTTCTCTCTTGAACGAGATTGTCCTGTTGTATATTTCTCCAGATTTAATGTTCCTGAGTTTACCCTTGAATCAGTGAAGCCGTTAGAATAGTTACCTTTAGCTGTGAAGTCAATAGAAACCTCTGGAATTATTTTATAGGTAGCAGACATCAATCCAAAGACTCTTGAGCTGTTATTTACAGCAGTATTTAAATATGATTCTACATATGGATTATCCCAATATTTAGGACCCAAACTTCTTGGTCCACCAATATTCCAGGTAGTAAAAGTACCATCAGGGTTTCTGAAGTTTTTCAATTTGTCGATCTCCAAATCACGGTGGAACCATTGACTGAATGATCCTGTAGTTTGGTTACCGTAACCCTCAGCAGGTCTGTTGAAATAATTAATCACGTTAAAGTTAACCTGAGTATTAAAGATCAATTTAGGAATTGGTGTGAATGTAGCATTTACACCTACCCTGTTCTGATCCATTTTAGTGTTGGGAGAAACACCTGTTTGATTGATATTGGTATAAGAAGCTCTTCCGTTGAACTTATCAGTTGCCTGAGAAACAGCTACGTTACTGTTATTCTGGATACCAGTCTCATAGAAATCACGTACGTTGTTAGGTTGAGCAACCCATGCTTGTTGTTGTGCATACTGTGGATCATATTTGTTCCAGGCATACCAAGGAGCATAAGGCTGTCCATCGAATTTAGGACCCCAGCTCTCATCAACTGAATAGTCATAGTATCTTGCACCGTTCATTGCTGCTAATGCAGGAGCATCAGTTGCAGCATTGTAGGTGAATTTATTCCAAACCTGTGAAGCACCACCACCATATTCATTTTGATATTTTGGTAATGTAGCAACGTTTTCAAAAGTAGTTGTATGATTTACCTCAATACCTAAACCTTGTCTTAACGCACGTTTAGTTTTGATTACAACCACACCCGCATCACCACGCTGTCCATACAATGAAGTAGCAGCAGGGCCTTTCAATACAGTCAGGTCTTCTACATCGTCCATGTTAACACTTGTTGAAGGAACAACTACCCCATCAACTACGTATAACGCATCACGACCACCATCAATACTACTAATACCCCTAACACGGATAGAAGAAGTTCCGAAACGCGCACCTGATCCACCAAGAACCTGAACACCCGCAATCTTTCCTGCCAATGCAGTACCTAAATCCGGTTGCTTAGTCTGAGTAAGTTCAGATCCTTTTAGAGACTGTTGTGCTGTACCGATAGAACGCTCGGTACGCGAAATACCTAAAGCTGATGTAATAACTACCTCGCCAAGGGTTTTTGTATCAGTAAGCAATGAAACGGAAACTGATGATCCTGTGATTGCCACTGTTTGTGGCAGGTATCCCAAATAAGAGATATCCAGTGAAGTGATATTTTCTGGTACGCTGATAGAGAATGTACCGTTTGAACCGGTTGTGGTACCAATTCTGGTTCCTTTAGCTCTAACTGTTACACCGGGAAGTGGAAGCCCATCATCCTTGCCTGTAACTGTACCAGTAACTGTTCGGTTTTGTGCCATTGCAGCTGCTGCAACAAGCACGACCATGAACAAACTTAGTATAAGTTTTTTCATAAATTAAAATAAATTAGGTTAGTTAATAGTTAATAATAATCCAAGTTACAAAATAGGAATTCAATAACTCAAATTATTTTAACAAATTTTAACAAATGTCCTTATTTATCACTTTATGATGCAATAAACGGCTACTGAAACTCCTATTATTTGTTAGTTCAACAAAAATACCGCGTTTACGAACATTTGTTTACCGCTTTCCCAGAAAGATCTGAACAAAACATCCCCTCCAAGGTATACAACGTTGCCCCTTCCATAGCTTTCAGCTCCAAAAAGCATCCCTTTTTCGAGTTTAGCCCGCACTTTCTTACCCGCCAAACCAGAAACAAAAGCATCTGCAGATAGTGTACCCACATTAAATCCGCTCTCCAGAGGTTCGTAAACTTTGTCGTCCGTTTTTAAAGTATAGTAGACTTTTCCTAGTCCAAAAGACAATGGATGGCTTGCATCTAGGTTAACCTTATATATTGCTCCCGGAATAGCGTCCGAAAAATCCTCTTTATCATCGTACCGGCGTACAACGGGCAGGTCTGTTCCTGGTGCCATCACTCTTTTCTTAATTCCGTAAGGCTTTTTATCTGCAAATGCAGCAATGGCTTCTTCCATCAGGATCAGCTTGCCTCCTTTTTCCACCCAGTTGGCTACCCCTTCACTCAATTCCTTTCCATAACTTCCGTCTGGAATAATTAATACTGTTGTTGTACTAAGATCGAGACTGCGAATTTGCGACATGCTGATCATCGTTACCGGATAATTAAGCTCCTGTTCAAAATAATGCCAGATTTCTCCAACTGCCTGTGATGAAGTTTCTGTTCCGGACAGGACTGCGATTTTCGGAACCGGCAAGATGCCGTAGGCTCCTGAACCCAGATCCTTACCCTGATCTACAAAGCCACTGCCAATAGTTTTAAACAACAGGCCAGTTTGCTGCTCTATCAAAGCAATTTTTCTACTTACCCCGGCACGCTCGTTCTCCAGCCTGTAAATCAATAAAGAACCTGGTTTAAATTCTTCACCGCCCGCAGCAAATCCCTGATCTGTGATCCGCACCTTGATGCCTGCTGTCTGCAGCGCAATTAAACCTCGGGCATCTGCAGCAGATTCCCAGTTTAATACCCAGGCGTAGGGATTAGCAAGCTTGGTATAAGCCAAAGTCTTCTCTTCGGGCGCATCATATTTACCCTGAACAGAAACAGGTAAAGCCAGCGCGCTTAACCCGTAGGCATAAGGGAGTGCCCAGGCTGTAATGTCGTAAGTAGCAGAATCTGTAATCGTGGTAGATGGCTCCATCAATACATTTGCCAGTACCGCGGCTGGCTGGTGCAGGTTAATGACCAGGTCATTTCGCTCCACTTTGTAGCTCTCCTTTTTACGGTTCATATAATTTACTCCGCTCACGGTTTGGTCTGCACCAAACTTATAAGCGATATGGTTCTTCTTTAACAGTGCCGCCAGCTTTTTGATACGTGCCAGGTTCTCCCCTTTAACTACGTAAGTTTGGTAAGCTCCGGGAGGGGTAGCTGTTGATTTTTGAAAGTATTCTTTGAAATGACTCACCAGCTGCCCGGCATTGGCAGAAACAACCTCAAGTGTCGCAATACCCGTAGTAAAATGGTGATCAATGCGGTCTTTAAGGGTAAGCGTATCCCCATCGGCTGTTACTACAGCAAGTCCGGCATTAATTCCTCCTTGCTCGTAAGTCATCCCTACAGCACCATTATATAATGGATAAGTATCTCCATAAGATGGGTATAAAAGATCAAACCGCTCTTTCGTAAAATACTGCCAGCCTTTTTCGTCAAAATATTTAGCGTTATTTTTGCCTACCGTTACCTGGAAGGAACGTTGCCATGGCGTGATATCCTGATGTACAGGTTCTGCTGCCGGAGCAAAATAATAAGGCGCATTATAACTCTGCTCGTGATAGTCTACATGTACCTCGGGCATCCATTCGTGATATAGTGCCTGACGCTGCTGAGTTTCTACCTGCGTTTGCCATGCCCAGTCTCTGTTCAAATCAAAATAGTAATGGTTTACCCTTCCTCTTGGCCATGGCTCAAAATGTTCCCGGGATTGTGGATTAACATTCGGTTTTTGTGCGCTTACTGCATTGTAGAAATTTACATACCGTTCACGTCCGTCTGGGTTAAGGCAAGGATCTAAAATTACAACAGCATGTTTTAACCATTCCTGCATGGCCGTCGATTTGTCTGTCGACAATGTATATAACATTTTCAAGGCCGTCTCTGTTGAGCTCGCCTCATTGCCGTGTACATTATAACTCAGCCAAAGAATTACCGGCTGCTTAGCCAGGTCTACTGATCCAGCAGATGCTGTGCTCAGTGCAAGATTAGTTTTTCTGATCTCCTCCAGGTTGCCCATGTTTTCAGGTGCCGAAATTACAGCCGCCAAAAGCTCCCGCCCCTCATAGGTTTTCCCATAGCTAATGAGTTTCATATTCGTATTCATTCCGGCTACATACTTGTAATAATCGACCACCTTTTGGTGTGGTGTAAAATGTGTACCCAGTTCATACCCTAAAAATGCAGAAGGACTTTTGATCTGCGCAGTTGAAGTGGTAATAGCGAGGATAGAAATTAATAGGGCGGGTAAAATTCGATTCATGTTTGGAAATTGTCAAGGCAAATTAACAAAGATTACCGATTCTTTCTCATCAAATCTATAAAGAGTGTTTTTTGTTAACCAACGATAATGTAGTTTTGTATACATATATATATGTATATACAAAAATGGGGCATACTGAATTTCTATACGCACAATATCTGAATCATCCTGTTATCTGCACCGATACAAGGGCAATTTCCGAGGGATGTTTATTTTTTGCCCTTAAAGGTGATAATTTTGACGCCAATACCTTTGCTGTAGAGGCCCTAGCTGCCGGTGCGTTCCTTGCTATTGTTGACGACCCTAAGTTTGCTGGTGTTGAAAACATGCTTTTAGTTCCTGATGTGCTCATAATGTTGCAGGATCTTGCCCGACACCACAGGCAACAGCTCAATATTCCGGTTATCGGTTTAACGGGGAGTAATGGAAAAACAACAACTAAGGAACTGATCAATGCCGTGCTTTCAGAGAAATATAAAACTTATGCCACGAAAGGAAATCTGAATAACCATATTGGGGTACCATTAACTTTATTAGCAATTGGACATGATATTGAAATTGCTGTCGTGGAGATGGGGGCAAACCATCAGCTTGAAATTGAATTGCTCTGTAGCATAGCCCAACCTACACATGGCCTCATCACCAATGTAGGCATGGCGCATCTGGATGGTTTTGGAGGATTTGAAGGTGTTAAAAAAGGCAAAGCAGAACTTTATACCTACCTCAAACAACATGAAGGATTCGCCTTTATCAACAGAGATAATCAGCACCTGCTGGAAATGGCAGCAGCCGCAGGTTTAAACAAGATCGTCTATTACGGCACCGGCACAGAAAATACTGTGTCAGGAACATTGATTCAATCAGATCCATTTCTGGAGCTATCCTGGTCTGCCGGAAAAGAAAAAACGCAAACCATAACGCAATTAACGGGATCATATAATTTTGAGAACATGCTTGCTGCAGTATGTATCGGCTATTTCTTTGGTCTTAACACCGTAGAGATCCAGTCGGGAATTGCCGGTTATAACCCAAAAAACAATAGGTCACAACTTAGTAAAACCGAAAGGAACACAGTAATCTGTGATTTTTACAATGCCAACCCAAGCAGTATGCTTGCGGCGATAGATAACCTGAACGCCATCTCCGGTAATCATAAAGTCGCCATTCTTGGAGATATGTTTGAACTGGGTCCTGAATCTACAGTGCAGCACCAGCTGATTGTAAATCACGCAGCAGATCGCGCTTCAGGAAAGCTGATTTTTATTGGAAAACACTTCAAAGCAGTGGAAGAGCCAGATAAAGGACTGTTCTTTGATAACCCTGCCGAGGCCGGGGCTTACTTAAAGGATAATCCTATTGATCAAAGCCTGATCTTGTTGAAAGGTTCACGCGGAATGGCGCTGGAAAAGCTATTGCCTTTACTTTAGCTACTTTGTTGACACCGTTAAACCGCCATCACTGATCTCTTTAAGCGGGTTGTCGCGCATATTTTGCTCCACCTCAAGCTCGTACTTTCCAATAACCGGGAAGCTGAAGTTGGTAAGCAGGGGAAGCTCATACGTGTATAAATTTCCCGAACCCGAACCCAGCCACTGCCCATCAACCTGAGCAAGCCGGTATTCCATGCGACGGGTAACAGTTTTTCCATCCGGGCCTTTCAAACGAAATAGCACAAAGATATTAGCATACCGATAGTCTGTAGTGTGCCTAAGCTTGAAGTAGATGTTGTAGCGCTGGGTTACATCTTTAACATCAACACCGACTTTCAGCTTATTCACATAACTCCAGTTACGTTGGGGCATAGCCACATTAAGATCAGCAACAGTGTTCGTATTACAACCACTACTGCCAATCCCAACGATGCATATCAGTATTAAAAAAAATAACTTATTCATTTTTAGGCTTGTCTGGAGCAGGCTTTTTTCTACGGTTATTTCTGTTTCTATTATTTCTATTGCCGGATGCAGGCTGTCCGGCCGTTCCTTCTGGCTTTTTCTGCTCTGCAGGAGCCGCACCTTCCGGTTTTCTTACAGCATCATTATGCCTTTGTTGCACTGCTTTCGGCGGACGCTCCTGCCTGTTTTCTTTACGCTCCGGCCTATCTGTTCTCACTGGCCTTTCAGTCTTCTCAGCTGTCGGACGATCAGTTCTAGCAGGTCTGTCATTACGGTCGCGGTCTCCACGGTCTCCACGGTCTCCACGGTCGGGTTTTCCATTGTTGTTACGGTTATTTGGATTGCGGTTGTTTCTGTTGTTATTATTCTTATTTCTAGGTTTCTCGTCGAGCCTGGTTAAGCTATCCTGACCAACAACATTCTCATAATCGTGTGTTTTCTCGATCGGAGCAGCACTTTCAAGCTGAACAGCTTCTTCCTTCAGATTGTTGGGCTTCTGACCTTTTTTGTTCATCGCCATAATCTCCTTCACGCGATCCACCTTAAGTGGAATCCAATCTTCCATATTCGGGTAGCTAAACCACATCAATTTTTTGAAGATATCTGTTTTCTGGTGACGTGCTACGCCGATCTCCGTCTGCAGGTTCTCAATACGATCCGGAATATCCTTTAAGGCATCAAGATAAGTATCAAGCTCATAATTTAAGCAGCATTTAAGCTTTCCGCACTGGCCGGCAAGCTTAAGCGTGTTTAATGACAAGTTCTGGTATCTTGCCGCAGCAGTAGAAACAGTCTTGAAATTGGTTAACCAGGTAGAGCAGCAAAGCTCGCGACCACATGATCCGATCCCCCCCAGTCTTCCGGCTTCCTGACGCATTCCAATCTGACGCATCTCTATACGCACACGGAAGGTCTCTGCCATCTTTTTGATCAGCTCCCTAAAATCCACCCTGCCTTCAGCAGTATAAAAAAAGGTTGCTTTAGTCTTATCACCTTGGTAGTCTACATCACTGATTTTCATTGATAAACGCAGATCCAGCGCCAGTGTGCGTGCCTTGTGCATAGTTTCCCACTCCAGGTCTTTCGCCAGCTTCCACTTATCTACGTCGGCTTCACTTGCCTTTCTGTAAATTTTTCTTGTTACCTGATCTAACGGTGTTTTGCGTCTTTTCATCTGCATCCGCACCAGCTCCCCCGTTAACGAAACATGACCGATATCATACCCGCCCGTGGCACCTTCTACAGCAACCAATTCACCAATTTCGAGGTAGATATTATCATTATTAAGGAAAAACTCCTTTCTTGCTCCTTTAAACTTTACTTCGATAACTTGAAAAGGTATATAATTGGATGGCATATCCAAATTTGATAGCCAATCATAAACTTCTAACTTCTGGCAGCCGCCCGTAAGGCAAGAGCCATTACTTTTGCAGCCTGAAGGGGCGCAACCGCCACCCGTAGAACAACTTCCACATCCCATAACTAACTATATATATTGAGTCCCTTTCGGGAACGATTTAAACTTAATTGTCTTAACTAATTGTAAAGATACATCTAAAAACAGAATTTTAGGATTTGCGTTCCGCTCGATGTGATAATGTGCTTTCTCCAGCTCATTAATGATGGCCTCTGCCATTGGCAGGTCCAATACATGGGCAGAAAGTTTTTTTGCAGTATCCAGTGTTCTTGCCGGTAATTTCACCAGGTCTGCCGCACCGCTCAGGATCAGACTGCATTCTCGTAGAAAGCTAATCCCATACTTCAAAAAGTTTTTCTGGTTCTCCCGTCCCCAGCCGGCAAGCTGCTCGGTAAAGGCAATCATGTCTAAGACCCTGTTGCCATAGCCCATCCGCAGCCATTCAGCAAATTTATCGGCATTGTCGTTTGTTGCATGAGCGAGTAAAGCCTTTGCCTCAATCAGATTACCATCTGCCAGGAAGCTGTAGGCCGCTGCCTGATCAGCATCAACACCATGCTGATCTACCAGATAACTTTCGATGCAGTGATCCGTCAACTTCGGGATCTTCACAATTTGCGTGCGCGATAAAAGTGTCGACAGGATCTGTTCCTGATTACTCGCTACCAATAAGAACAGCGTATTCTGAGGAGGTTCCTCTATAATTTTAAGTAAAGCATTTCCCTCTTTATCCAGAAACTCCGGCAGCCACATGATGAGTACTTTAGTCTCTGCTTCAAAAGCTTTATAGCTTAATTTCTTGATGATGTCATGACATTCAGCGATGTTGATATTCGCCTGTTTATTCTCGGCATTTAATTTCGAACGCCAGATGTCCAGGTCGGTATATGGATCCTGCAGCAGCATTGAGCGCCACTCATCCAGCACATCAATAGCTGTCTTTACATCTTTGGAAGCGAAGAAAGGGTATGAAAAATGCAAATCAGGGTGTATATACCTTTCGTACTTCCGACAGGAAGAACACACTCCACAACTATCTGTAGGTGTTCTGTTTAGACAGTTAATATATTGTGCATAGGCAATGGCCAGCAGCAAAGCCCCGGAGCCGTCGCACGACAAAAACAGCTGCGCATGACTTACCCGATTCTCTTCAACCGTTTGTATCAGATGACGTTTGGTACTTTCCTGCCCGATGATATCTTTAAATTGCATTTGGTGCAAAATAGCGATTTTTTTAAGAGAGCCCTAAAAATGTGCCTTTTTATATTTTGCTATCTTTGCCCCAACTAATGTTAGCTATGCCCAGAATTTTAGCTTTTGATTACGGTACAAAAAGAATAGGAATTGCGGTAACAGACCCCCTGCAGATCATCGCCACAGGACTGGATACAATCCACCCCAAAGATATCCTGGAGTACATCCGCAGATATTTGCTTGCCGAGCCTGTTGAAGCTTTTGTTTTTGGAGATCCCAAACAAATGGATGGCAGCCCTTCAGACTCCAAACCACATGTTGTAGGCTTCTCGCGGTCGCTAAAAAAAGTATATCCAGACATCCCCCAGTTTTGGGTTGATGAAAGGTTTACTTCTAAAATAGCACAGCAAACAATTATGCAAAGCGGACTTAAAAAGCAGGATCGCCAAAATAAAGAAAGAGTAGATACCATTGCCGCAACCCTGATCCTACAATATTTTATGGAGCAGCAGCGTTAATTACATTACAATATGACGATCATCAGCGAAGACCTCCAGCAATTACTGCTGGCTTATTGCGAACCTGAAAGTGAGTTGCTAAAACGCATCGACAGGGAAACTCAGCTTAAAGTGCTGATGCCAAGGATGCTCTCCGGACATTATCAGGGTCGGGTGCTCAGCATGCTTAGCAAATTGCTGGCGCCAAAAAGAATTCTTGAAATCGGAACCTTTACCGGTTATGCCACCCTTTGCCTCGCCGAAGGACTTGCAAAAGACGGAAAGTTATACACATTAGATATCAACATCGAGCTGGAAGACATGGTCAGGAAAAATTTTGCCGACTCAGAATTCAATAATCAGATCGAATACATAATAGGTGACGCCACACAGACTGCACCTGCGTTAGACGAGCTTTTTGACCTCGTTTTTATTGATGCCGACAAAAAAAACAATGGCGTTTACTACGACCTGATCTTTGACAAAATCAGGCCTGGAGGAATTATTATTGTTGATAATGTGCTATGGAGTGGAAAAGTACTTAGCAATCAACAAGATAAGGATACAAAAAATATTACTACATTTAATGATAAGATGGTGGCAGACACCAGAGTTGAGCAACTGATTCTCCCCGTTAGGGACGGTTTATTTATCATAAGAAAAAAATAATATGATCAGAAAACTACTAATTGCCGGGCTTTTCACAGCCTTTATAAGCGTAGCAGCACACGCACAAACAACAACCCAAAGTTATATCGATAACAATCTGGCGAAGGCCAAAGAACTGATGCGGGTAAATCATATCCCCGCAAGCATCATCCTCGCTATTGCCATCCATGAATCCGCAGCCGGGACAAGCAAAATTGCCAAGTACCTCAACAATCATTTTGGCGTTAAAGGATCCAACAACAGCACAAAAATTCATTCTGCTTATAAAGGATACGAAACGGTATCAGATTCTTACGACCACTTTATTGAATTTATGCACAACAGGACCTCTTTCAGTAAACTGTTTGACCAGCACGACCAATACGACTACCTGGGCTGGGCCCGTGGGATTCAAAAAGGTGGCTACGCGCACAGCCGCCTGTGGTCTTCGCAAGTAATCAACCTTATAAAAAAATATCAACTCTATAAATACGACGACGAACCGATCGAAATGCTTCCAACCCTGATCCCTGCTTCGATATCGATTTTTTCGCTTAGCAAGCCTAAAAGGGTCGCACTCTCGATTAAATAACTTTAAATGAAGTACAGACTACTCTTGCCCATACTCGCTGTGGTGTTATTAAGCGCCTGCAAATCCAGACAATACAGCCGCAACAACAGACAAATTGAAAAAGCAGCTGTAAAAAACAATCCTAATTACAGCACATATACTACACTAAGCTATATCGATCAGTTTAAAGCGGTAGCAATTGAAGAAATGAATACCTACGGTATTCCCGCCAGCATCACCCTGGCACAGGGGATCCTAGAATCGGGTAGCGGAAACAGCAGCCTGGCAAAATATGCCAATAACCACTTCGGCGTAAAATGTACCTCCGAATGGAAAGGTAAGGGTTATTACAAAGATGATGACCAGCGGAATGATTGCTTCAGGGTATATAAGGATGCTCGCGAATCTTATAAAGACCACTCAGAATTCTTAAAGCGGAAACGGTATAGCTTCTTATTCGAGCTGGACAAGAACGATTATAAAAATTGGGCACTCGGACTAAAGCAGGCTGGCTACGCCACAGATGTTAACTACCCAAACAGACTGATCGGTATCATCGATAAATATCAGCTATATCAGTACGACCAGCCTGAATCTGAAAATCAGAAGCTTAAAAGGGAAGATCGTGTATTTACTGAAATCAACGCCAACATTCCTAAAGAACAGAAGAAATTCGCTCCCGTGGATGTGCCTCCTTCAAAACAAATCAACACTACTACAGCGCCGGTAATGACGCCTGATCCATCAGCAACTCCCGATGGAAAAACCTATACTGTTAAACAGGGAGATACGCTGTACAATATCTCCAAAAGGTATAACCTAACGGTGGATGAACTTAAAGCCCTGAACAACTTGACTGATGCTGGCATCAAAATTGGCCAGAAGATTCAGGTAGTTAAATAATGTTAATATGTGGCACGCATTGTGCCTATATTGTAGCTTTGCATCAATGAGATTCTTTTATTTGTTCTTTTTCATGACGGTTGTAGGCTTTGCAGCGTGTGCACAGGAAAAACCGGTACAGGGCTTTGTGATTGACCGCGAAACAAATCAAAGGCTTGCAAAAGTTTATATCTATAATTACCATACAGACGAAGGCCTATACAATAATCTTAAAGGAGAGTTTTCTACCAAAGCCAGTGTTGGTGATACGCTGTTTGCCGCCCTTCAGGGTTATGCAATTGATACCCTGATCTATAAAGGACAAAATGCAATCTATTTCAAATTAAGGCCTTTGGTTATTCAACTGAAAGAAGTGTCGATCGTCGGATCATCACTGACCCCAAAAGAGCGCTTCGAAAAAACAAAAAGAGAATACAAATATGCTACCGATCGGGGTAGTAGCAAAGACTTACTAAACCTGGGATCTGGAGGTGTAGGATTGGGCATAGATGCAATCTATAACCTCCTTAGTAAAAGAGGGAGAAATGCCCGCCACCTGCAGGAAATCCTGGAAAAAGATTATCGGGAACAGATTATTGACTTCCGCTTCAAACCTGAATATGTAAAGCAGGTACTCGGCCTTTCTGACTACGAACTCCAGGATTTTATGCAACAGTATAGACCCAGTTATGACTTTGTTTTGTCGGCCTCAGATTATGCTTTTATCATCTATCTGCGCAATAGCGCCGCGGCTTATAAGCGCAATCCAAGGGCATTCAGGCTTCCCGCATTGCCCAATGTCAAGATTGATAAGCTTTAAAATAATTACCCTTTGCCTGTAATTATGCCAATTTTTCATTTCCTTTGTAACAATGAGTCGTTTATTTATTTGCTTATCCGTTTTACTGACCATTGTTTCCACAGGCCTTAAAGCACAGGAGATAGATACTATTCCTATTAACACAAAGGATCTTAACCTCAGACTTAAGCGCAGCCCCCTGCCTTCAAGACTGGGTACCATCACCTTTAAACCTGTAGTACTTACACCAACAATTATCAATGCGAAAGTAAACTACTGGAAAACGAAAACATCGGTAGGAATCAACCTCAACCAAGCTGCTTTTAGCGACAACTGGACTGGTGGTGGGGTAAACTCCTTATCGCTGGCCGGATTAATCAACTACAAAGCAGAATATAGCAAAGAAAGCTATAGCTACGTAAGTGAGGTGATCCTGAACTACGGAAAAGTAAAAAACAAAAACCAGCTGGAGAAAAAGACAGTCGACAGGATTTACTGGGATAACAAAGCTGCTATACAATTATCTAAGAACTGGTATTTCTTCGGTTCCCTCAATTTTGAGTCGCAATTTGATAACGGATATACCTATACCAGGGATGCGAATAATCAGGAACACGAAAATTTAATCTCGAAATTTATGTCGCCGGGTTACCTTACGGAATCTGTCGGTTTTGAGTACAAACCAAGCAAATTCTTCTCTACACGACTAGGTACCGGAACCGCCCGTCAAACTTTTGTATTAGATACTAACATCATCAAGAAAAACAACTATGGTGTTGAACTGGGCTCTAAAATCAAAAACGATCTGGCTTTCCAGGTAGTAACAGCTTTTGAAAAAGATATCTTTGAAAATGTAAACCTCAAAACAAGGTATCTTTTGTTTATCCCCTATGACGCGCTCGACAAGGCCAATCACCGCCTGGATGTTGCTGTAACAGCAAAAGTAAACCGGTATATGAACGTTTCTGTAACTGGTGTTGGTTTGTACGACAAAAAGACCGCAGCAAAGATCCAGGGCAGTCAGACACTCGCCCTGGGCCTGATGTTTGTTTTTCCGCGATAGTCTAACGTTTTTTCTTTTTTCTGAGATCCAGATAGTCGATGTAGTATAACACCTTTACCGAAACGCTGTTGTTCTGTGGTCCTGAAAGCACATCCCCTAAGTTATTGGTATATTTTTTTGTGTAATAGGTATCGTTACGCTCAGATATGTCCTTATAATTTACACTAAGCTCACTCCCCGGAGCGAACGTCCAGATATAACTCAGGTCAATATTAAATACATTATAGTTCCTGTCCGTCCCGGTAAGGGCTGCCCCACCATACTTGCTCAGCGTGCCATCACCATTCAGCATATAGAAATCCTTGTTTCTGCGATCAGACCAGTAATGACGCACACGCACATTGATTCCCATTCTGTTGGTGAAGCTGTATTTGGCATCGAAAGAGTTTTCTACAGTATTCCTGTCATATCTGGAGAAAAAAGTCTGGCCGGCCTGACTGGCTACCCAGTTCACGTAGTTCTTTGTTGGCGTGTAATCCAAATCCAGACCCAGGTTAAGCCTGTCGCTGAGACGTAGGTTCTGAAACAGATAGAAGTTCATACTGTTCCCATCAAACAGCTGTCTCTTAGTCAGGATAAAATCTCCCCCAAAGTTATATGCTTTGGCGCGGTTAGGATTTACGAAGACCCTGAATGTGTACTCTCCCGGGCTCTGATACTTCATGCCGTTCCGTGCTTCGTAAAAATCATTACCCTTACCTGTATAGTTTAAATTAAACTCCAGGGACCAGAAATTCTTGAACTGTACATACGGACCAACTTCAGCATAGAACTTCTGAAAAGCACCAGGATTATACATCCTTGAGTATCCCACCTGTGCGTAGGATAGAAACTTATTATACCACTTTCCAGGTTTATAAATGTTATAGTGTACCGTTCCCACCTGGTCAAGGAAGTTGTTGTTGGTATAAAAACCCATATCTGAAGGATCGAATTTTTTGTCGGCCAACTTCTGACTGTAGCTCCAGGTAAAAGTACCGCTCTGTTTCCCTGTTTCCAGTTCATAGCTGTAGCCCGTGCTGCCAGGGTTTCCCCCGGTACCGGTCAGGTAGCTCATTTTACCCGCACCGCTTACATAGTACTCATTTTTCTTGTCGTTCAAACTAAACAGTGCTGCCGTAACGTTGGCATCGTAAGCGTTTCCCTGACGCAATACATTGGTATTGATCAAACTTACTGAACTGTTGTTTTTCAATGACTGATCAAGCACAAAAACATTGTAGTTCGTTAATGGCTGACTCTCAATTTCACGTCTGTTGCCCTGTGCATCTTCTACTGTTGCATGCATGGTATTCGTAACCGCATTAAATATACCCACGCCCAGTCCCTTTGCTGTTCGGCCTGACACCTTAGTTGCGTTGAGCACCTTGCTTTCCTGTGGTGATTTTATCACTGTTTCGCCCGGTCTGATCTGACCAGAAATATCTTCAAAATAGGATGGTGATGCCCCTATCCTTCGTGAATAAAATAAATCTCCTTTATTAAACAGCTCGGTTCCCTCGGTAAAGAACTGCCGGTTCTCGTTAAACTTCACCTCAAACGGCGTAAGATTCAGAATCCTGTTATCAGACTGTACCTGTCCAAAATCGGGAATCAATGTCATATCCAGCGTAAAGCTGTTGTTGATCCCGTATTTAACATCCATCCCCCCGTTAAAAGAGGCTGTTGTATTTTTTACACCGGGAATATTATTCGGATAATGGTTCACATAGGCAGAAACATATGGTGAAAAAGATAACCTCAGCGGAGCCTCTATTTTCTCCAGTCCCTCTAAGGTACCAGCCTGGTTAATAAAGCCACTTACCTTCGGATCTACAAAATTCCAGAAAGTCTGCGTATTCTCCATAAAGTTTTTCCTGACCAGATTGACACCCCAGTTCTGGATATCCCTGCTCGAAAAACGAAGGGCTGAATAAGGAATTTTAAACTCAGCAGTCCAGCCAGTTTCATCAATTTTTACATTGCTGAGCCAGACAGCATTCCAGTTGGAATCTTCACCACCCACCTGCGAATATTTAGCATCAAACTGCACACCAGCAGCCGTCACATAAAATCCATAGCCGTTGATTCTGTCAAGAAAAGTATCAAACACAACCCCTATAAAATCGGCGCTTCCTATCTGATCCCGGGATACCAACTCGTGCGAAATGCTATCTTTAGGATTAAACATCCGCGCTGCCACATAAATCGCGTTGTCATCATAAACAAACCTGACCTCAGTGCGTTTATTTGGCCGCTCAACCTGGCCCGGATTGGGATTACTCTGGATGAAATTTGTAGCAACAGGCGCTCCCTCCCACACAGCGTCGTCCAAAACACCGTCTATTTTCGGCGCTATGGTGATTCTTCGGGCACTTATTTTCTTCGCCGGCACGGGAACTGTCTGCGCAGAAACCGTTATGCACGAACCAAGTAATAATAAGGAGAGTAGGGCGGATTTCATCGTCTAAATTTGATACTAAGACACCATCATTGCCGGATATGTTGCACGCAACAGAAAGTTTATTTTCTATTTTATCAGACAATTGCATAAAGATGGACACCCTTAACTGCAATTACCGTCAAAAATTAATAACTTTGTATTCACAAAAAATTGAACACTAAGCATTAAAGACAATGTTTGAAAATTTACAGGATAAGTTAGACCGTGCATTTAAAGTTTTAAAAGGACAGGGAAGCATTTCGGAAATCAACGTGGCAGAGACCATGAAAGAAATCCGTAAAGCATTGCTGGATGCCGACGTAAATTATAAAACAGCAAAATCTTTTACAGATGATGTTAAAGAAAAGGCTTTAGGCTTAAATGTACTTACTGCCGTTTCTCCGGGTCAGTTGCTGACTAAAGTGATGAACGATGAACTGACTGCCCTCATGGGTGGTGAGGTTACCGATCTGGACCTTAAGAATAACCCAACAATTATATTAATTGCCGGACTGAATGGTGCCGGTAAAACCACTTTCTCAGGAAAGCTGGCTAACTTCCTTAAAAGTAAAGGCAAGAAACCTTTACTGGTTGCCGGCGACGTATACCGTCCGGCGGCAGTTGATCAACTTCAGATCCTTGGTGGACAAATCGGAGTTCCGGTATATGCAAACATTGAATCTAAAGATCCTGTTGCCATCGCGTTAGAAGGTATAGCTGAAGGTAAAAAACAAAATGCCAACGTAATCATCATTGATACTGCCGGCCGCCTCGCTATAGATGAGCAGATGATGGATGAGATTGCTGCCGTAAAACAAAGTACCAAGCCGCATGAGATCCTCTTTGTTGTGGATGCCATGACCGGTCAGGATGCTGTAAATACGGCTAAGGCTTTTAATGACAGGCTTGACTTTACCGGAGTTGTATTAACCAAATTAGATGGTGATACCCGCGGTGGTGCTGCATTATCTATTAAATCTGTTGTCAACAAACCGATCAAATTTATCGGTACCGGCGAGAAAATGGAGGCCCTGGATGTTTTCTATCCAGACAGGATGGCTTCTCGGATTCTCGGTATGGGTGACGTGGTTTCCCTGGTTGAACGTGCACAGCAGCAGTTTGACGAGAAAGAAGCCGCAGAACTTCAAAAGAAAATCAGAAAGAACAAGTTTGACTTTAACGACTTCTATAACCAGATTCAGCAGATCAAGAAAATGGGTAACATGAAGGATCTGATGGGCATGATTCCCGGCGTAAGCAAAATGATGAAAAACGTGGAGATTGAAGATGATGCTTTCAAAAATATTGAAGCAATTATCCAGTCTATGACCAAATACGAACGCGAAAATCCGGATAGCATTCAGCAAAGTCGCCGTCTGCGCATCGCGAAAGGTTCAGGTAATAAAATTGAAGAAGTTACTAAGCTCATCAAACAGTTTGAAGACATGCGTAAGGTGATGAAACAATTCTCTAACCCTGCTGCCGCAGCTAAAATGATGCGTGGAATGCCTAAAATGCCACAAGGCAAAATGTAATTTAAACTTTATTACCACAAATATCCCGGCTTAGTATAGATTGGCATATCTGAATTAAATAGATATGCTGGTTAAAACTTTTGGAAGTGCCATCTATGGTGTCGATGCTTTTACAATTACGATCGAAGTAGGCATCGGTGCAGGAAACAAATACCATATCGTTGGCCTCCCCGATAATTCTGTCAAGGAAAGCCTGCGGCGGATAGAAAGTGCCGTGCAGACCGCCGGACTGCGCATGCCGAGGCAAAAGATCGTCGTTAATCTCGCACCCGCCGACGTTAAAAAAGAAGGATCCGCCTATGATCTTCCGATTGCAATAGCTATTCTCGCTGCCTCCGGACAATTGGAGAGCACAGAACTGGGGAATTTCTTTATGATGGGGGAACTTTCTCTGGACGGCGGACTTCAACCCATTAAAGGCGCATTACCTATTGCCATACAAGCTAAAACAGCTGGATTTAGAGGATTTATCCTTCCTAAAGACAATAGTCGTGAGGCGGCTGTAGTAAGTGACCTTGAGGTCTATGGCATGGAAAACCTCATAGATGTAATTGCATTCCTCAACAAGTCCAAATCTTTTAACCCTGTAGTGATAGATACCCGTGAAGAGTTCTATCGGAATGTAAACCGTTATGAGCAGGATTTCTGTGATGTAAAAGGTCAGGAAAACATTAAACGAGCCCTGGAAATTGCCGCCGCAGGCGGTCATAACCTCATCCTTATCGGTCCGCCGGGAGCAGGGAAAACCATGCTGGCTAAAAGACTTCCGGGTATCCTCCCGCCATTAAATCTGCAGGAAGCACTCGAAACTACCAAGATACACTCCGTAGCTGGAAAGCTTAGTGCAGCAGATGCTTTAATGACCGAACGCCCCTACCGCAGCCCACATCATACCATTTCAGATATGGCCCTGGTTGGTGGTGGCGCTAATCCACAGCCCGGCGAAATTTCCCTGGCGCACAATGGTGTTCTTTTTCTGGATGAATTACCTGAATTTAAACGTGCCGTGCTGGAAGTGATGCGGCAGCCTCTGGAAGACCGTAAAGTAACTATATCACGTGCCAGGATGAGTGTCGAATACCCCGCAAGCTTTATGCTCATCGCCTCTATGAACCCCTGCCCGTGTGGTTACTACAATCACCCCGACAAAGAATGTATCTGTGGCCCCGGCGTAGTGCAAAAGTACCTGAGTAAAATTTCCGGCCCCTTACTGGATCGGATAGACCTTCATGTGGAAGTAACGCCCGTTAACTTCAATGAACTCACATCAGCCACAAAGGCCGAAAAAAGCGAGTCCATAAGAAACAGGGTGATCAAGGCCAGGAATGAGCAGACGGTTAGATTTAGCAACCAACCCGGCTTGCATTACAATGCCCAGATGGCTCCAAATATGGTTCGCAGTATCTGCGAAATCGACGACGCCGGAAGGCTGCTGATCAAAAAGGCAATGGAAAAACTTGGCTTATCAGCGAGGGCTTACGACAGGATATTAAAAGTTTCGCGTACCATTGCTGACCTGGCAGGCAGTGCTGAAATTGAACTGGAACATCTGGCGGAAGCCATTCACTACAGAAGCCTGGATCGCGAAAACTGGGCTGGATAATTAATCTTCCTCTTCGTCCTCAAAACCGCCTTCTTCATCTTCCTCAGGCTCGGGAACATAATCCATAATTTCTTTACCTATCGCGTTGATCTCTTCATCTGCCTCAAATAAAGGTAATGCACTCTCCGGATCAAGCTTCAGCCACTGCATATCTGTATCCTTTTGGATCTGCGTGTATTCTTTCCCTTCTTTAAAAATTGTGTATGTATCGTTACCCTCTGGAAAAACAGCATAATGCGTTTCTCCGATGTGAATATCAAATGGTTCTTGCATCCCCAAAGATCAGAATTTTAGGTTTATTTTAATGTCGAATAGTTGTAAAAACTAAGCCTCCCATTTCCAGTCACACGGAAAACGCGGGTAACTACGTTACCATCGGGTGCATTCAGACTCAAATGAATTGTATTATCCCCACTTTTAAGCGGTATACGGACATAAGATATTGTTGCTGGTAACGTTTGCCAGTTTCTGGTATCTGCCTGCTCAGAAAGCAGGTTATAGAGTTGTAAGCCGTAACCCAGTCCTTTAAGCAGGCCGTCGTCCTTTCCGCCCTTTCCGGTGCCTTTGGCGCTTTGGCTAACCAACAATTCTGCTCCCTTTTTAACAGCCAGACGCGACAGTGTCTTTGCCATTTCCCGGGCAAATCGTTGCTCTAAAGTTTTAAAGGCAAGCACACCGATATTTTCTGCTTGCTGCAGTCGTACGCTATCTGTGCCATTTCCCAGCGTAGCACCTGTATAATACGATGGCCGGGATACGTAAACCGGATAGGCCACACGTAAGCTCTGAACAGATTTCTCATTGAAGTTATCACCGTAATAACTTTCGTAAAATGGCACTACAATGTTTCCGTCAGTAAAGGCAAAATCTCCGTTACTACCTCTGGCAAGCACAAAATCACGCTCTTGTTTAATTGGTGCCAAGCCATTCTCCCAGAAAAACACCAGCTCTCCACCATCGGCCAGCTTTGGTGCTTTAAGTTTGAAAATAGATTCGAATCGTTGTTTTTCCTCATCAAAACCATTTTGAGCAGCCGTCCTGATCACGTCCTGCTTTAATGTCAAAGGCATTTTTGTGCCATAATAAGTAGTATCTGGCTGCTTAAGATAGAGCTCCGCAGCATTCCGATAAGAGATAAATGCGTTATTCACATCCCCGGTACTTTCGTAGAGGAGACCTTGAAACATCAGCGAAAAAGCATCCGCAGCATACCTGTTTTTGGAGCTTCCAAACTTGTCGCCCTGCTCCTGACTTTGTAGCGTGATGCGTCTGGCCTCTACAATCGCATCTTCAGGCTTGTTCAAGTATACATAATTTAAAGCCTTATAATAATGGATCATAAACTTCTCGAAGTCCTCTCCTTTATACGTTTGATTCATGGGATTTAGTAAGGTGCCTACTGCGGCATCCATTGCACCACCCAGGCCATGCTCCAAAAGGCTATCGGCAAGGTTAAAGTAGCTGTTACTTGCTGTATAGTCACCGAGCAAGTGGCTTGTCCGTCCCTTCTCCATATAGAAAAGCAACTTGTTCCTCGGTTTCTGAAGTACCTTATTCTGATTCAGCGCAGCCTGTGCTTCAGGATAACTTCCCGCAGCAATCTCCTTATAATAGGGCGTAATCTTATCATTATAGCTGGCGCAGCTATATAAACAACAAACCAGTCCTATAAAGATAGAACCTTGCAGAAAGCGCCGCATCAACATATATATTGTGTTATAGGGGCGATTAATTCTTAACGTATTTGGCAATTTTCTTATCACCGATCCACACCACTTCGTTGGTCTGAATATTTGTAAGTTCAAGATTAACCTGATAAGAAACAACTTTCTGACGTTTGTGTGCATCCACAATAGAATTGATGGAACCTTGCAAAATATAGTCAGCTCCGCTTTCCAGACCAAACTTCTTCATGGTAGATACCGATGCGTTAGTTTGCTGATCAGCTTTCTCACCTCTAAGCTCCTCGCGTTTTTTCCCGCCTTGCACAAGACCTATACGTTGTGTTTGAAGAAAAGCCTGCTCAATATCCTTGATAAACGTTTCTGCCTCAATGTGCTCATGACTTTTATTCTGTATCATACCTACAATTACTACTGGCTTTTTACCACCGTGTTGCTGTGTGTGGTTGCTTAACCAAGCCGCGTTAAGGATGTTATTGGTCAATTCCTGCGCAACCATCCGGGAATCGGTGTTGTTCCAGTTTCCACTAATGTCTATGGTCTCTTCTGGATTTACGCGTGTAACCTGTCTTGAGCAGGAAGAAACTAAAATTGCCGATACCGCAAAAGCTGCAATGGCTATCGATTTTTTAAATTGCATGGTATAAAAATAAAATTGTGTGTCTAGTGGTAAAAACGATGTGACCTGCCGCCTATACGAAACGTAGGGGCAAAGAAACTATTTCCAAATCCGTTATAATAGCCTCCGCCGAATGAGGGGTAAAACAAAGAGTTGCCATAACCATAGTTCTGGTAATATCCCGAATTGTAAAAGGCAGCATTACGTGCCCTGCGTTCCTGCCGGCGCGTGTCACGTGCCTCATACCAGTCGTAAGCCTTATATGTGTTCTGCACCGTTGCTCCCTGATCACTTGTCAGCGAGTCGATCATCCTGCTATATTTACCGGCACTCTCCCGTGCCCTCGGGTTCTGATCAGGATCAAAACTCCCTTGTTGAGCACTTGCAGTCACAGCCAGCCCAAACATTGCGATCGTAAAAAATAAACTCCTTTTCATAATTGAAGTATTTATATAAACAAAAATACCTGTTAGAAATTGCGGATACAATTATTTCGGGGTATTTAACATTTTTTTACATAAGGATTAACTGTTGTATAAATTCAACAAACTTTTTGCTGTTGTAGTTAGCGGCACCCTCTTCATTGTAAGAGATTCGACCTTCCTTATCAAACACGACAGTGGTAGGCAAAGAACCCTTAAAAAGCTGTTCAGGAATGGCGCTGTCAACTTCGTAAACAGGTAAGTCAAACTTCTTACGGTTCATGTACTGTTGTGCCTTAGGTAGATTGCTATCGCCATCTACCAGGATAAAAACAACATTCGGATCATTCTTAAATCTTTGATACAGTTTATTAACCGATGGCATCTCTGCCTGGCAGGGAGGACACCATGTTGCCCAAAAATTTAAGAAAACAACTTTTCCCTTCAGGCTTCCCAAATCGACAACCTTACCTGTAGCATTTTTAAAACGAATACCGGCAAGACCACTAACAACGCTGTTTTCTGCCGGAGCACTAATCCCCGGCTTAAAAAGGCCAATTTCCATCAGGCCCCTTAACACCAGAGCCTTTGATGAAGGCACGAAAACAATCACCAGTAGGATGATCACAAAAAAGATGTTCCACCCGTTTTTCTTTACCATCGCCAGATCCATAGAATTAAATAAAATCAAATGTAGTCAATACCCCGCAAAAACAACACCATCCAAATCCATACAACTTAAGGGCCTGCTAAAAACAAAACCAGTCTCCGTAAATATTGTTATTGTTCTATAACTAGAAATAATTTATGAAAAACGGGCATTATTTTAATGTTGCTCCAGGTATCTGGGGAATGCGGACCATCCTGGTAAATCTCTATATGGTAGCTGCCGGAGGGCAGAAATGGATTCTTGTTGACTCGGGCATGCCCGGAAATGCCGGTAAAATCATAGAAATGGCAGAAGAGCTTTTCGGTGCCAACAACCCGCCCGAAGCGATCTTCCTTACCCATGGCCATTTTGACCACCGTGGATCTGTACAGCAACTGCTAAAACAATGGAATGTCCCTGTATTTGCTCACCACCTTGAGCTTCCTTATCTGCAGGGAAAGGAAAATTACCCCGATCCCGATCCTACAGCAGGTGGAGGACTCATGTCTGCCCTTTCTTTCCTCTACCCGAAAACTCCGATCAACCTCGGTGCACAGGTGCGCCCACTTCCCTCCAATATGTCAGTGCCTTATTTGCCTGACTGGACCTATATCCATACGCCAGGACATACCCCCGGACATGTTTCTTTCTTCAGAACTACTGATAAGGTTTTAATTGCCGGCGATGCTTTTGTAACAATCCATGCCGAGTCAGCACTAGACAATATCACGTTGAAAAGAACGGTTTCCGGACCGCCTAAATATTTCACACCCAACTGGATCTCCGCAGCATTTTCAGTAAAAAAACTAAGAGATTTACGCCCAGCTGTCGCCGCTACCGGCCACGGACAGGTGATGCGTGGTGAAGCACTTAATGCCGGACTGGATAAATTGGCGAACAATTTCCAGGAACTGGCAATGCCCAAACACGGTCGCTATGTAGCGCAGCCCTACCCATCAGAAAAAATAGCCGCCAATACCCTGATCTCTGTTCTCGCTGTTTCAGCAGTAATCGGCTTCCTTGTAGTGAAAAGTTTAAAAGACTAAATAAAAAAAGGGCGTTACCAAATCCTGAGATTCGATAACGCCCTTCGTCTATTTTAAAGCTGGTTAGATTAACTCTACACTTCTGCTTACAAATTCTGTCAACTCTGCTCCTGTTAACATCCCTTGAGCCAATAAAGCCAAATCCATAGCCTGTTTAGCTAACTTGCCTTGTGCTTCTGCATCTGTTGTTTCAAGAATTTTCGCAATCAGCTTATGGTTTCCGTTGATGGCAACTTTATAGTTGTCAGGCATACTTCCGTAGAAGCTCATGCCGCCACCCATCTGTGCCATATCTTTCATCCTGCGCATAAACTCATCCATTGTTACTGTTACCGGCAACTCTTCTGGGTTTAGACCTACAATCTCTACATTGAAACCTGGTTTAGTAATCGCTTTTTCGAAAACTTCTTTTACTGTCTTAGACTGGTCTTCTGAAAGTACGGACTCCAATAACTCATCTTTCTCAATTAGCTTGCTTGCTACGCTCGAATCCACACGTTTTAAAGAAGTCTTCTCTAGTTTTTGCTCCAGCGTATTGATAAAATGATTGTCGATAGGAGAGTTCATCAACAATACATCATAGTCTTTTTTGTTTGCCGACTGGATAAAGCTATCCTGTTTAGATGGATCATTACTATAGATATATACAACTTGTCCGTTTTTATCCGTTTGATTGTCTTTTACCTTATCATGGTACTCGCCAAGCGTAAATTGTTCATTTTTAGTATTGGTTAGCAATGCGAAGTCTTTAGCTTTATCGTAGAATTTCTCTTCGCTTACCATACCGTATTTCACGAACAGACCAATGTCGCCCCATTTCTCTTCATAACCTTTACGGTCTTTATTGAAAAGTTCCTGAAGTTTGTCAGCTACCTTTTTAGTAATATAGCTGTTGATTTTTTTAACATTGCTATCAGCCTGAAGGAAACTTCTCGATACGTTTAAAGGAATATCCGGAGAGTCAATTACACCATGCAACAACATCAGGAATTCAGGAACAATATCTTTTACTTCGTCGGTAATAAACACCTGACGTGAATACAACTTAATCTTATTGCGTTGGAGGTCGAGATCATTTTTAACCTTAGGGAAGTATAAAACACCGGTCAGGTTAAATGGATAATCTACATTCAGGTGGATCCAGAATAAAGGATCTTCTGAGAACGGATATAATTGTTTATAGAAATCAAGGTAATCTTCGTCTGACAAATCAGCAGGTGATTTTGTCCAGATCGGATTTGTGGTATTGATGATCTTATCAACCTCAACAGACTTTGTTTTAGGCTTGCCTTCTTCATCTTCGCCATCCGGCTCCTGAACTGTTTTGGTACCAAACTTAATTGGCACAGGAAGGAACTTACCATATTTATCAAGGATTTCCTCCAGCTTGCTTTGAACAAGAAACTCTTCAGACTCAGCATTTACATGCAGGGTAATGGTTGTACCACGCGTAGTACGGTTGCCCTCAGAAATTTCGTAAGATGTACTTCCGTCACAAACCCATTTAGCTGGCTCTGCACCATCCTGATAAGAGAGCGTTTGAATCTCCACAAGATCCGACACCATGAAGGCTGAATAGAAGCCTAAACCAAATTTACCGATGATTTCGTTCGCATCTTTAGCATCTTTGAATTTCTCTACAAACTCACTTGCACCAGAAAAAGCAACCTGATTGATGTATTTTTTAATCTCTTCAGCAGTCATCCCCAATCCATTATCAAGGATACTAATCGTCTTTTTCTCTGCATCTAAAATTACCTCTACCAAAGGCTCTCCCAGCTCCCCATTATATTGACCTAATGCAGCAAGGCGTTTGATTTTCTGTACAGCATCAACGGCGTTGGAAACCAACTCGCGTAAAAAAATCTCGTTGTCTGAGTACAGGAATTTTTTAATGATCGGAAAAATGTTCTCGGTGTGTATGGAAATACTTCCCTTTTCTTCTATGCTCATATATTGAATTATTTTGTTTTATCGTTTATTAACATCCTCTATCAAGCCCTGTTCCAATTGGAAAATATTGTCAATTTGACAGATCGATTTCGTCTTCCAGACAGCGCTTGAAAAATTATAATCGCGTGATATATTTCTCTGTATCTTTGTCATCCAATGGAATACAATGTTCATACCCTGCCCAACGGCATACGCTTACTTCACGTACCTTCTGCATCTGCAATCTCTCACGCCTGCATTTTAATCAATAGCGGTTCCCGCGATGAGCAGCCTGAAGAATCGGGCTTGGCGCACTTTATTGAACACCTGGTTTTTAAACGCACAGAAAAAAGAACGACTAACCAAATCCTGAATAGACTGGAAAGTGTGGGCGCAGATCTTAATGCATATACGACTAAAGAATACACCTGTATCCATGCTTCCTTTCTTAATCCATACCTGGAAAGAACACTGGAGTTATTCAACGACATCGTATTCCACTCTACTTTCCCCGAAGAAGAACTTGACAAGGAAAAAGGAGTGATCCTGGACGAAATATCTTCCTATCTGGACCAGCCTGAAGAAGCTATCTATGATGATTTCGAGGACCTGGTTTTTGCCAACCACTCCCTTGGCAGGAATATCCTGGGCACAAAAGATTCTGTAAGTGCGTTTACAAGTGCCGATATCCGCAGGTTTATGGCTGCCAATTACCATACAGACAAAATGGTAATTGCTGTTATAGGCAATTATTCATTTAACAAACTGATCAAAACTGGCGCTAAACATTATAGCGATATCCCATCCAACCTATATCATCCAACACGACAAGCACCGGAAGAAGTACCTATTGTAAACGAAGTAATCAGTAAACCGATCAGTCAGGCACACGTGATGCTTGGTGCCCAGGCGTATTCATTATACCATCCTTACAAAACCGGCCTCCTGCTACTCAACAACCTCCTTGGCGGAACAGGCATGAGCTCCATCCTTAATCTGCAGTTGCGCGAGAAATATGGAATCGCCTACACCATAGAAAGTGGTTATAGCCCACTGAGTGATACAGGAATCTTCACGCTTTACTTCGGCACAGATCAGGAAAAAGTAGATCGCGCAATGTCGCTGATCTTTAAGGAATTTAAGAAACTCAATGATCACCCACTCACAGAAGTCCAGCTTCAGAAAGCGAAAAATAAGTTTATAGGTCAAATCGCCCTTGGTGAGGAGAACCGCATTGGCCTGATTATTTCTATGGCCAAAAGCCTGATCGATTACGATCATATCGATGATCTTGAAACTGTATTCCGAAAAATCCAGGCTGTGTCGACCGGTGAAATGGCTGAAATTTCACAAACACTACTGAATCCTAAAAATCTTAGTGCCCTAACTTTTTATCCTTTGCCTTAATATTTGTATTTTTGCAGGATGCGGCATATTGAGCGCTGCACAAATAACATTAAACCATGAAATTACCTATTGTAGCTTACGGCGACCCAGTTTTAAGAAAAGTTTGTACAGCAATCGAACAAACTTATCCTGACCTGCAAAAACTGATCAGCAATATGTTTGACACCATGTATGCTGCCAGCGGTGTTGGCTTAGCTGCACCTCAGATCGGCCTCCCGATTCGCTTGTTTATCGTTGACACAGGTGAAGATGAGGATGGTAATCCAGGCTACAAAAAAGTATTTATCAATGCCGAGATTCTCGAAGAAACAGGCGAAGCCTGGGCTTTCAATGAAGGTTGTCTGAGCATCCCAAATGTAAGGGAAGATGTTTTCCGTAAACCTAACATCAAAATCCGGTATGTTGACGAAAATTTTGTTGAGCACACCGACGATGTTACCGGCATGCCTGCTCGTGTAATTCAACACGAATACGATCATATTGAAGGTAAACTATTTACTGACACCCTGGGCCTGTTACGCAAAAGAATGCTCAAGTCAAAGCTTGATTCTATTGCAAAAGGAAATGTACGTACGGATTATAAAATGAAGTTTCCACAGCAAAGTAAAAAGAGATAACGCCTAGTTATCGCTTTCCCTGCTCTTATCACCATTAAAAATTTGCTGCATTAGCTTGCCCCAGGCAAAAGGATTTAGCAGAGGATTGGTCTGAACCATGTTTTTATTCAGCGCACGGTCGTGCGCCAAACGCCAGTTGATATTGGAGATTTCCCCCGCATCACGGGATAATGTTTGCAGCATTCCGCTCAGCTTTTTGCCAGACAGATTTTTCCGCGCAATTTCATAATCATCATCAGCAATCTTCAGGGACAGGAAATCCTTCGTAAACTCCTCTGCGGTGGCCCATGGAAGAACGCGCACCATTGGAAGATACGTAATCTCTGATTTCATCCGTACCATCTGGGTATACTGACTGCTGTTCAACATCGTTGGGATCGTCATCTCCACTTTAGAAAAGCCAATTGCAGTATATTGCAGGATATCTCCCGGATGTACAATGATCGAAAAATACCCCTTATAATTGGCAGCGTAGCGTTGACTGTTCGTGATGTTGGTAATCGTCACGTATGGTATAACACTATTGCTATCCACATCCGTAATAATCCCTGAAAATTGAATCAATTTATCTCCACGCTCTAATCGCTCTTCGCGCTCTCCAACAACTTTTTGCTGAGCGAAGAGGCCAAAAGAAATTGACACCAACAGAAGGGAAAAAATATACTTCATTTTACAAAAGTACTTTGAATAAGGATATTGGGTAGTTAAAATGTGTTAAATTGAGCTATACAGGCTCTGCCAGATTTACTGCAACTACCGAGGTGATCTCAGGCACAGCCTTCATGATCGCCTGCTCAATCCCAGCTTTCATGGTCATGAAGCTCATTTTACATGAGCCGCAGTTGCCTAAAAGTTTCAATTTAACAACCTTATCTGCCGTAATCTCTTCAATAGCAACATCACCTCCATCAGCTATCAGATAGGGACGGATGGTTTCCAGTGCTTGCTCTACTTGTTCGGTTAGATTCATTATGTAAATTTAAAAATATAAAAATAGTAATTTTTTAACAATTAACGGCTCCGACATTCTGTATCGAGATCTGTTGTGCTACTTTTCCTGCCAGCTCAGCAAATACTGCCGACAATGGACTTTCTGCATTTAGCGCAATTGGCGTACCACTATCACCTCCCTCACCAATGCTCTGTACAATTGGGATCTCTCCAAGGAAAGGAACATTAAAGGTTGATGCTAATGCTTTACCCCCATCTTTACCAAAAATATAATATTTGTTTTCCGGTAATTCTGCAGGCGTGAAATACGACATGTTTTCAATAACACCCAACACAGGGATATTGATGCTTGGCATCTGGAACATCGCAAGCCCTTTACGTGTATCAGCCAGTGCAACCTGCTGTGGTGTGGTTACAATCACCGCTCCGGCAATAGGGAAACTCTGTGTAATGGTAATATGAATATCTCCTGTTCCCGGCGGAAGGTCTACAATCAGGTAGTCCAGTTCGCCCCAATCTGCATCGTTAAATAACTGTTTAACGGCATTGGATGCCATCGGTCCACGCCATGGTACAGGCTGGTCAGGATCCGCAAAAAAGCCCAATGACAATAGCTTGATTCCATACTTTTCTATTGGCAGGATCAACGTCTTGCCATCAGCAGTCTCACGCGCACTTGGCTTGGCAGATACCAGACCAAACATCGTAGGCACTGATGGCCCGTAAATATCTGCGTCAATAAGGCCCGTTTTTGCGCCGTCTTTTGCCAGGGCAATGGCAAGATTGCTGGCTACAGTAGATTTTCCAACACCTCCTTTTCCTGACGAAACTAAAATGATGTTTTTTATGTTATTAAGCTGGGTAGTATCCATAGGTTTGGTTACGCGCGAAGTGATATTAATTTCGACCAGGGCTTCCTGACTAACAAAATATTTGATCGCATTCAGACAAGCATTTTTCAACATGTCCTTCATCGGACAGGCTGGTGTAGTTAGCTCAAGGGTGAAACGTATATTTTTATCTTCAACCTCCAGGTCCTTGATCATGTGCAGGGTAACCAGATCCTTTTTAAGATCAGGGTCTTCCACATTTCTAAGTGCCGACAACACTTGTTCTTTGGTAATTATCATTAGTACAAAATTAACAAAACATAGCCACAATTAATTGATTTTAGGCTTTTTAAACGTAATTTTAACACGAAATAAACATTTGCTTTTTACGTTTTAGCGATAACCTTCTATTTTACAGCATGCAGTTTCCCAAAATTAACATTCCTAAAAAACACTTAAAGATCGGTGCCTGGGTTTTAGGAATTTTTCTTGTCATCCTAGTTATTTTGGGATCTATCGCTTACAGCAAACGCGAAGCGCTCCTTAAGAAAATGATAGCCAAAGCGATAGCTAAAGCAGACCACGACTATGGCCTTGAGGTAAAGATTGGAAAAGCGAGATTTACAGGTCTTAGCACTGTTAGTCTGAGCTCCATTTCCGTAGTCCCTAAAGAGCGTGACACGCTGTCAACAATCAGCGAAATGTCTGTTGGCGTTAAACTGCTCCCGCTTATTTTTGGTAACGTAAAACTCTCGGAACTTAAGCTCGATAAAGGAAAACTCAATGTCGTTGTCCGCGATTCAATCACCAACCTTGATTTTATCCTGAAGAGGAAGAAAAAAGATACCGTTACCAAAAACAAGGTAGACCTATCACAGATCGCAGAGAACCTGCTCAATGAGGTGCTCTATAAAATCCCCGATAACATGGAGGTCAAAAACCTCTTGTTTCAGTTGAACGACAATGACACTGCGCAACTGAAGTTTCTGACTACCGTAGCGACAATTGATGATGGAGACCTCAAGTCTACCATCCTTGTAAATGATAAACAGGCAACATGGCATGTTAACGGAAAGGTAAAGCCCGGTAAAAAACAAATGGACGTGCTCTTCTTTGCCGACAAACAGAAGGTTCAGCTCCCTTACCTTAACAATAAAATCCATGCTGTACTGAGTTTCGACACTGTACGCACGCAACTGAAGGATGCTGCTTACAGCGGTGATGATTTTAAGATCTCGGGCTCCTGGTCGGTCCGCAACCTGTTGATCAACCATAAAAGAATAGCCTCAAACGATATCATCGTTCCTACCGCACGGGTAGATGCAGATATCCTGGTCGGATCAAATTACCTGGCCCTGGATAGCTCCTCTACAGTTTACCTCAATAAAGCCGAAGTACACCCGTACCTGAAATACACACTCACAAAAGATAAAGTTTACGAAGTCAAGATGCGCACCGGAGAACAGGATGCACAGGCCATTCTGGATGGTTTTCCACAAGGCTTGTTTGAATCACTTGAAGGCCTGAAAGTATCTGGCAAAGTGAAATATGACCTTGATTTTTATATGGATACCGCCATTCCCGATAGCGTAAAATTTAGTTCTACGCTAAAACCTATTGGGTTTAAAATCCTGAAATGGGGTAAAACAGACTTGCAGAAAATCAACAGCACTTTTGTGTATACGCCCTACGAGTATGGCAAGCCGATGCGCGACATTACGATTGGCCCCACAAACCCAAACTTCACCCCATTGGGTGACATCTCCAGCAACTTCAAAAATGCCTTGTTAACATCAGAAGACCCTTCTTTCTTTAGCCATAAAGGTTTCGTAGAAGAATCTATCAGAAAATCTATTGCCGTAAACTTTAAGAAGAAAAAGTTTGTACGCGGTGGTAGTACCATTTCCATGCAACTGGTTAAAAATGTCTTTTTAAGTCGCCAGAAAACACTTGCCCGCAAGGCCGAAGAGATTCTTATTGTGTGGCTGATCGAAAATAACAGGCTAATCTCTAAACAACGCATGCTGGAAGTCTATTTCAACATTATAGAAATGGGCAGGAATGTGTATGGAATTGGTGAAGCATCCAGGTATTATTTCGGCAAAACACCAGCAGAACTCAATGTAGGCGAAGGAATCTTCCTTGCCAATATCGTTCCTAACCCTAAAATTGCCCTGTTCAAATTTAATGGCGATGGTAGCTTAAAAGAATACCTGCACCCCTATTTCCGTTATATGGGGAATATTATGGCCCGTCGTGGATTAACACAGGCTGATACAACAGGCTACGGCTTCTACAATGTACGTTTGAGAGAAGGCCTGAGACAATATCTGCTTCCTGATACCATCAGTGTAGATACTACTGCTTTTGACAGTGATGAGCCCGTAATGCCTGCCGTAAACACCCAGGATGCCTCCAAGAGCCTATTTGACAGGATCTTTGGCGGAGGAAAAAAAGATACCACAAACAACCAGGCCATAAAGCCTGCAGATACCGTAAAAACCAGAAAGCAGCTGCGCCAGGAACGCCGGGAGCAGAAGAAGCGCGAGAAAGAACTCGAAAAAGCTAAAAAAGCCAACGGGGGCGAACCCGGTTAACATGCATAAAATTCAAGTAGCAGACAGAGCATTCGGGATCTTCCTGGAGAACGAAAACATCAATAAAAGAATTAGCCTCATCAGCATTCAGCTCAATGTAGACTATGAGGACCGCTGCCCGCTGTTTATTGGCGTGTTAAATGGTAGCTTCATGTTTATGTCCGACCTGCTTAAAGAAGTGAGCATTTCATGCGAGGTAGCCTTTATAAAGGTCTCTTCTTATGAAGGCACAGAAAGTACCGGCGCCATCAAAGAGACCTTCGGACTGCCCCAGGATCTGCATAACCGGGATATTATTATCGTAGAAGATATCGTGGATACTGGCTTTACATTGGAGCACATCCTTGCTCAGGTGCACGCTCAAAAGCCGGCTTCCGTAAAAGTTTGCAGTCTGCTGTTAAAACCCGAATCGCTTAAAAAAGAAATTCCAGAACTGGAATATGTAGGCTTTGAAATCCCCAATGAGTTTGTTGTAGGCTATGGCTTAGACTACAACGGCCTGGGTCGCAACCTCAAAGACATTTACAGGGTGATCGATTAAGATCATTCTCTAAATCCTAATAATTTTTTACATTTTTGCAGTATTAAGAATTTTCCATCATGACCATACATAAAGAAGGATACACAACGATAGCACTAACCGTGCTTTTTATTTTTGTGTTAAATGCATTTATTGATTACAAATTTGCAGACCTTGCCTGGCTCAGGTGGTTCATCTACCTTTTCTCACTCTCCCTGTTCCTGATTGTACTGCAATTTTTCAGAAATCCATCGCGCAGTTTTACCGCCGGAGATAAACTTATTATCTGCCCTGCAGATGGTAAGGTCGTAGTAATTGAAGAAACAGAAGAACCTGAATATTTTAAGGATAAGAGACTACAAGTGTCTATTTTCATGTCACCAGTAAACGTACACATCAATAGAAATCCTATTTCTGGTGTTGTGGCCTTTTTTAAATACCACCCCGGCAAATATCTTGCTGCCTGGAATCCGAAATCATCCACAGAAAACGAACGTACCACTACCGTAGTAACACATAGCAATGGCACACCAGTCCTGTTCCGTCAAATCGCCGGTGCATTGGCCAGAAGAATAGTCTGGTATATTAAAGAAGGTGATGCCGTAGAACAAAGCAAAGAGTTTGGCTTTATTAAGTTCGGTTCCAGAGTAGATATTTTCCTGCCACTGGGTACCAAGGTCAACCTGGAACTTAACCAGGTAGTGAAAGGAGGAATAACAGTCCTCGGAGAACTTAGCTAACAAAAAAAACCTCAGCGTTTGCTGAGGTTTTTTTTATGTCCGGTAATTAAACGAGTTGTTTCAAGGCAATTTCAAATGCCGTACTTGATAATTTAACCGGTTCAGCAGATACATCATGCACTGCTTTTAAAGCTTTGTAGATAATATCAGATGCATCAGAGAAAATCGCATCGTCACTCATCTCTACATTTTTTTGCATCAGATAAGCAAATACACGTGCCATACCACAGTTAGAAATGAAGTCGGGGATTACCGCTACATGCGCATCCGCATGCTCCATAATACTTCCAAAGAAGATCTCTTTATCCGCAAAAGGCACGTTTGCACCACAGGCAATTACTTCCAGTCCGCCGTTGATCAATTGATCCACTTCAGCTTGCTGAACCAGCCTTGATGCCGCAGCAGGAACAAAGATCTCTGCATTCAGCTTCCAGATCTCCTCGCTCGCTACTTCAAAAGGAATTAGCTCATCGGCAACCAGCGTGTTTCCATTTCTGTTGTTAAACAAAGCGATAATCTCCTCCATAGAGAAGCCCTCAGGCTTGATCAGGCCGCCAACACGGTCAATGATCCCGATAACCTGTACGCCACGCTGAGTAAGGTAGTAACCCGCAGCAGCAGCAACATTTCCCCAGCCCTGTATTACCGCGCGCTTACCTTTGATGCTACCACCCCAGATGTTATAAAAATGAGCGATTGATTCAGACACCCCGTAACCGGTGATCATATCAGCAACCTTATATTTTCTTTTGAAGTCGGGCGTATAATTTAAATCTTCCAGCACCTTGGATACACCATATCTTAGCTGTCCAATCTGATGGATCCGTTCGTTTTCACGGGCATGATAGTGACCGTTGATCACGCCTTCCTGAGGATGCCAAAGCCCGTAATCCTCAGTAATAGGAATTACTTCGTGGATCTCATCGATGTTAAGATCGCCACCTGTACCATAATAACTTTTCAATAGGGGCATCACCGCTTTGTACCAGCGCTGCAGCACTTCCTTTTTACGGGGATCTGCAGGATCGAAGTTGATTCCCGATTTAGCACCCCCTATCGGTGGGCCGGATACCGTAAATTTCACTTCCATCGTTTTGGCCAGCGACTCAACCTCGCGTTTATCCAAACCCTTACGCATGCGTGTACCACCACCAGCAGCACCACCACGCAACGAATTGATCACTACCCAACCTTCAGCTTCAGACTCTTTATCCTTCCACTCAAATACGATCTCAGGTCTCTTCTCCTCGAATTTTTTTAACAGTTCTTTCATATACTTGATTTTCAGGCTCCTCATCCCGCTGGAATGTGAGCAAACAAAAAAACCTCCCCGATAGCATCGGGAAGGTTAAATATGTATAAAGGATAAATTAAACCCTTTTAGATTTGATACGAGCAGCTTTACCAGTCAATTCGCGCAGATAGAATAATTTAGATCTGCGAACTTTACCGCGGCTGTTCACTTCTACCTTATCGATATTTGGAGAGTTGATAGGGAAAATACGTTCAACACCAACACCGTTAGACATCTTACGAACTGTGAAAGTTTCGCTAGCGCCTGCGCTGTTACGTTGTAATACTACGCCTTGGTAAATTTGAATACGTTCTTTATTACCTTCGCGAATTTTATAGTGAACACTCACTGTATCTCCTGATTTGAATGCAGGAAACTCATTTTTTGCGATTACCTGCTCTTCAACAAATTTTACTAAATCCATGATTTTAAGCTATTAAACCGATTTTTTGTTGTTTAAAATCGGACTGCAATATTAGGAATTTTATTTCAGAAAAAAAAGGGAATTTTATTTTTTTCCACATTACTTGATATTTCCACAATTTCGCTGTTCCATCCAGGTCTTGAAGAATTGCCGGCCGGCGGGACTTTCCAAAAAAATTTTAGGATATTCGATATCCTTCAATTCCTCAAAGATCTGCTTAAATGTTTTCCCTACCGGCTCATAATTCAATAAGGCATTAGGCTCAAGTCCAAGCAAGATCTCCAGTAAGCGAACCTTCTCATGCGGAATATCCTGATGATCACTCAACTTAATATTTCTGTAATTCCTGAAAGTGTTAACAGATATCTTCAGCAGACGCGGAAAAAGCTCCTGCGCCTGCCTGTTTTCCTTAACGGTCATCTCCTCTAAACAGGCATCAATTCTATATTTTTTCAAATCTCCGGTCATACAATTATTTATGGTTAGATTAAAAATTTTGTTTATTTTTATCAAAATAATGGAGGTTTCGCGTAAAATACTCATGTAAACATACTTATTTTTTTGGTAAAAACGTTAACAAAAACCTTATTAAATTATGTACATCAAAACTGTCGTAGATGGACTATTAAAAGAAAGAAATAGAAACTTGAGTTGGCTAGCCAAGCAAATGAACCGTACTTTCGATGGTCTAAAGTTGAGTTTAGTGAAAGGTTCCATAAAATACACAGACTTGCAAAACATGGCCAACATCCTGGAGGTGCAGCCAAAAGTCTTTTTTGAAGACAATACCGCGCTCTACGAAGCAAAAAAAGCGAGGAATATTCTGGCAGAAAAAACCGGAGAATACTCTGCAGTAAAAAGAGATTTGGAAAATTGTGCAGAGTTAGTTACCACCCTGAAGGCACAGATTAAGGACAAAGAGAAAATTATCTCCTTGTTAAATAAAAGCTAGTCTTCCAGCAGATCCGGCCGCCGCTTTTGTGTTCTGAGTAATGCCTGTTCGTGCCGCCATTCGGCTATTTTAGCCTCGTGTCCCGATAACAGGATTTCCGGAACCTTATACCCATTCCAGTCTGCAGGCCGGGTGTAAACAGGTGCATCCAATAACTCTCCCTGGAAGCTGTCAGAAAGCGCCGAGGTTTCGTCATTCAGGACACCCGGAATAAGTCGCACAACAGCGTCCACAAGTACCGCAGCTGGCAACTCCCCGCCAGAAAGCACATAGTCACCAATCGAAATCTCTCTTGTGATATAAATATCCCTGATACGCTGATCAATTCCTTTATAATGTCCGCAAAGTAACATGATGTTTTGTTGAGACGACATCTGGTTGGCGATGCTCTGATCAAGTGTTTCTCCATCAGGGCTCATAAAAATAATCTCATCATATCCCCGCTCTGATTTTAAAGCCTCGATACAACGCGCAATCGCATCAATTCCCATTACCATACCGCTACCGCCGCCATAAGGGTAATCGTCTACACTCTTCTGCTTATTAACAGAATAGTCGCGCAGATTATGCACATGAATTTCCGCGATTCCTTTTTTTTGCGCACGCTGCAGGATAGAGTGTGCAAAAGGACCGTCTAACAAACCGGGAACTACAGTGATGATATCGAAACGCATAGAACAAAGATAAAGGATTATGTGAGCTTTGGGTCTGCTTAAGCTGAAGTGTAAATTTCAAGTAGTCCATCCGGCAGATCCAACAGGATCGTCCCTTCGTCCTCATCAATCTCTACAATGATGTCTTCATTTAAAGGAAAGAGAACGTCTGTAAATTTATAGTGAACAGTCGCAACAAATTGTTGTGGGTATTCGTTCACTTCTATAATCTCTCCCAATTCCCCATGCGTCTGGTCGGTAGCAATGTACCCTTTCAGATCCATGTAAGAAAAGTCATCATCAGAAGTATCCGGCATTTTATCCAGTGGCAGATAAATCTTTTTACGTACCAGTGCCTGCGCCTTATCAATATGGTCGATATCGTCAAAGTAGAAGTTACCGGTATTATTGGTCTGCAGCTTATACGATTCCGTAAAAAAAGGAACCATCTTCCCGCTAATCTCAGCAAAGATTACGTCCAGGTCCAGTAACTCAGGTTCTTCATATTCAAAAAACAACTGCAGCTCTCCCTTCAAGCCCTTTGTTTTCGTGATATATCCAATATAAAATGCCTCTTCTTGTGTCATGGGTATTGCGTGATGGCCTGCACAATGCAAACCGCTTTAAATAAAAATAGCGAAGAAATCTCAGAGATCTCTTCGCTATGAATCCGGAACCGGCTTGAATTAAGCGTTACCTTCTTCAGTTGTTTCTTCAGTAGCAGGAGCTTCAGTAGCTACTTCATCAGTAACTTCAGCAACTTCTTCTTCTGCAGGAGCTTCTTCTACAGGTGCATTTTTGATCGCAAGAGCAGCAGCACGATCGCTGTTTTTCTTAGCTTCAGCAGCAAGAGCAACTTTTTTAGCTTCATCTTTCGATTTAGTCAGGTTGTCTTTTTTACCTTCAATTTTACCACCTTTAGCGTCTAACCACTCAGCAAATTTTGCATCAGCTTGTTCAGCAGTTAAAGCACCTTTTTTAACACCACCTTCTAAGTGTTTTTTGTATAAAACACCTTTGTAAGAAAGGATAGCACGACAAGTATCCGTAGGCTCAGCACCTTTGTTAACCCAGTCTAAAGTTTTTTCGAAATCAATTTCGATGGTTGCAGGATTGGTGTTTGGGTTATAAGAACCTAAACGCTCAATGAATTTACCATCTCTTGGAGAGCGTGAATCTGCTACTACCACGTGGAAAAAAGGTTTCCCTTTTTTACCGAATCTTTGCAATCTGATTTTAGTTGCCATAGTTTCTTTTGTTTATGTATTCAACATAGTTCCCGGAGCTACATGCTTGCGGGGCTGCAAAAATAAGTAAAATCCTGCTGATTACCAAGACGCTGTAACAATTTTCATCCAATGCCATCCAAATAATAAAAACAACTACTATGCTGATCACAACCACAAACACCGTAGAAGGAAAAAAAATCGTTAAATATGTTGGCCTCGTAACAGGAGAGACCATTATTGGTGCAAATATTTTCAAAGACCTGTTTGCCGGAATCCGGGATATCGTAGGTGGCCGCTCAGGCTCTTATGAGCAGGTTTTAAGGGAAGGTAAAAACACAGCAATCAATGAGATGCAGCAATATGCAGCAGCATTGGGTGCCAATGCCGTAATTGGTGTAGACTTGGATTATGAAACAGTAGGTTCTGGAGGTAGCATGCTTATGGTTGCTGCTTCAGGCACCGCAGTTATCATAGAATAACATACAACAAAAAAGGAGATCTGGCTGCCCAGGTCTCCTTTTTACTTATCTCTTTTCCTGATTATAAAGACAGGATCTCTACCAATTTTAACCATGCAGGTGTAATCTCCTCTGCATCGATGTGCTTAATAGCATGATCGAAAGGTGTAAATACAACTTTTCTGTTGATCTGACCCACCATTTCTCCTGATCTGCCTTCCAACAAACCCTCAACTGCCGCTACGCCCAGTCTGCTGGCAAGCACCCTGTCCATACAGCTCGGCTTGCCACCACGTTGAATATGCCCGAGTACAGAAACACGAATATCATATTGCGGAAACCTTTCCTTAAGCGCTTCAGAAACATTAAATCCACCACCAATTTCATCGCCTTCGGCAACAATGATGATTTTGGATGCTTTGTCTTTCCTGCCCATCTCCAAACGTGTAACCAGTCCGGCAATACCCATATTTGCTTCAGGGATCAGGATAGCCTCAGCACCAACGCCAATACCACTCCGCAAAGCAATCAGTCCCGAATCCCTGCCCATCACCTCTACGATGAATAAACGGTCGTGAGACTCCGCGGTATCCCGGATCTTATCTACGGCATTAATTACGGTGTTGATCGCCGTATCGTAACCAATGGTAAAATCTGTTCCCGCCAGGTCATTGTCTATTGTTCCCGGCAATCCGATTACCGGAAAATTATGCTCTGTAGCAAAAAGGTTAGCTCCGGTAAAGGTACCATCTCCACCAATTACGACTAAGGCATCAATGCCGGCAGCAACAAGTTGTTCGTGGGCCTTAGCGCGCCCGCCAATCGTCCGGAAATCATCACTCCGCGCAGTTTTTAAAATCGTTCCTCCACGCTGGATAATATTGGCCACAGATTTCCTGTCCATCTCGATAAAATCGGCATGGATCAATCCTTCATAACCACGTAACACGCCTGTAATTTCCAGGTCGTAATAGATCCCCGCTCTCACTACTGCCCTGATGGCAGCGTTCATCCCGGGAGCATCGCCACCCGATGTTAATACTGCAATTTTTTTAATCTTGTTCATCTATATCTTATTGCGCGGCTTTAAATTTGTCAAGTCCGCTTTGTAAGTATGCTGCATATTTCTGCGCATCAAATTCTGCTCCCTGAGGTTCTACCAGTGGCTTCAGATCATGACCCGCAAGCACATAAAAAGGCTGTGAGTTCGATCCATAATTAGTAGCCTGGAAATCTCCATTCCACCAGCCCAGGTCGTCAGTATTGTGTTTTAAAATCTTTGAGTAATGAACCTGCGCTGCCGGCATCTTGATCTTACGCTCATCTACATAAAGTTGAATCAACACGTATTCTTTGATCAGGTTACCAACTTCTGGTTTGATCCATACGTTATCTTCCATCCTGCGACAGTTTACACAAGCCCAACCTGTAAAATCAAGCATTACGGGCTTATTGACCTTTTTAGCATATGCAAGTCCTTCTTCTAAATCAAAGAATGGTGTAAAGCCTACAGGTTTCTTAAATACATCGTCATATTTCACTTTCACAGGCATCGAGGCATCGCCGCTTGCTGCAGCGCCACCACCTCCGGCAGTAAGGATAAAATCCTGAGTATTCATCGGCGGAGCCAGCCCGCTCAACACACTTACAGGTGCTCCCCAGAGTCCGGGAACCATATAAATAGAAAAGGCAAAGGCAAGCATAGCCAGGAACAACCTTGGCACAGAAATGAATGGAAGGTCACTGTCGTGAGAAAATTTGAGCTTACCCAACAGATATAATCCCATCATTACGAAAATTACAATCCACAATACCAGGAACACCTCCCTGTCAAACCATTCCCAATGCCATACCAGGTCTGCTGCCGACAAAAACTTTAAAGCAAAAGCAAGTTCCAGGAAACCCAGACATACCTTCACACTGTTCAACCATCCGCCAGATTTAGGCATAGAGCTTAAAAAGCCAGGGAAGATTGCCGAGATCGTAAAAGGAAGTGCCAATGCCAGGGCAAAGCCAAACATCCCGATAGCAGGACCAAGCAATGTTCCTTTAGAACTTGCTTCAACCAGTAAGGTTCCGATAATCGGACCTGTACAAGAAAAGGAAACCAGGGCTAAAGAGGCTGCCATAAAGAATATGCCCCCCAAACCTTTGCTGGTATCAGCCTTCTGATCAATTTTATTGACGAATGCACTTGGCAGGGTTATCTCAAACGCGCCAAAGAAAGAAATGGCAAATGTTACCAGCAACAGGAAGAAGAAGAAATTAAACAGCCCGCTTGAGCTGAATGCATTTAATCCCGCAGACCCGAAAAGCACGGTAATCAATAAACCAAATACCACATAGATTACAATGATGGATAGCCCATAGATCATGGCCTGCCCTATTCCTTTTTGTTTACTGCCCGCACGTTTTGTAAAGTAGCTAATGGTTAATGGAACCATTGGGAAGATACAAGGCATAAAAAAGGCCAGGAAACCACCAATCAAGCCGGCAATAAATGTTTGCCACAAGGTTTTTTGGACTTCCGACTTATGTGTTACTATGGTTGCTTCTTTTTTAACTTCTTTAGCAACGGTATCTTTTGCGATCGTATCAGACACAGCAGCTTTCCCTGCAGTATCACCGGCAGAGCCGATGGTGGTAAACTCGACATCCGAAGGCACAGAAGTAGTATCCTGCAACCTGGCTACGGCAAACAACTGACTCGAATTTAACGTGAAAACTGACAACATTAAAATGAGTCCGAAAATGACTTTCCTCATAAAAACTTTTTATGGCCGTGAAATTACTTATTATTTTTTTATTTTAAGGGTTAAGCTTTTGCTGCAACGAAGTCAGCAGCGGCATGTCAAAAACAAAAAAAGAGCGCAATTCCCTTGCGCTCTCCTCTATATATCGTGTTTAACAGCCTATTTAACCTGTACACTGAAAGGAACCTCACTTGGTGGAAGGCATTTCCGATCGTTACATGTCATAAACTCAATCGTTCCTTTTACAAGCGCCTGACCTTTTACCAGTTTCACCTTCTGTGAAAACACAACTTCGTTTTCAAAGTAACTTACATTCATCGCGAATGTCTTTTCATATTTTGTGATCGCCTTAGGCTCTGCAGTTACGCCAACTTTGCTGAATTCTTTAGATGGCGCAAACTTGATCGTGGTTTTAATCGGGCCACCTGGTTTTACATTCTGCGAATACACATGCCATCCATCTTCAATTGTTGCTTTAAGATAAACGACAGCCTCTGTGCTGCTGATTTTTTTTGAGCCAAAAGCCCATGATACAGGATCTTCGATTTGTGCCGAAGCGCCAAGTGCTGTAGTAATTAAAAGGGCAAACAATAAGGTTAATCTTTTCATTGCGGTTCTTTGTTTTTTGTTTTATGAATTCTAGTAGTAGTTATTTATGGACTCCCGTTATTGGGAATAGTTTAAAAATTCAATCTCTTTAAAGTTATAGTAAAAAGTTGTATCGTTTCTGCGCAAACCGAGCAGCCCCTCCGGACTTATATCCGTAATCTCGCCCTCAAAAGTTTCGTCACTTTGTCGGTATTCGGCAATTTGACCAAATCTATACAAATGCGCCAAGTAATCCACTTTTAACGAAGCATAATTTCCTGTTTTCAATTTCAAATAATTGCTTTCGATATGACTACAAATTTCTGCTAATAGTTGGATTAAATCAACATCCTGTTGTAAAATTCGACCCAGGGAAGTTGCTTTTGCGGCGATGGTATCGGTAAACGTCCGCTGGTTCACATTTAATCCTATGCCAATTATGGCTGATTTATAGGTGTTTCCCGACAAAATGTTTTCTATAAGCATTCCTGCAAGTTTCTGATTCCGATAATAGATATCGTTAGGCCACTTTACTTTGACATCCTCCCCAAGCCAACGCACCAAAGCATTTCTCACAGCCAGACTAATCACCATATTAAGCAAAAACTGATCGGATATCTTTAAAAATGTCGGTTTTAACAACAGCGTAAATGTCAGGTTTTTCCCGGGTTCTGTGTACCAGGTCATCTCCTTTTGCCCTCTGCCGGCATATTGGTGGTCTGCCATAATAACAGTCCCTTCTGGTAATGGCTCGGATTTTGACACCAACAACTTCATAAAGTTATTGGTAGAATCAACCTCTGATAATTTGATAAGATTTTGACCAACAAATAATGTTGAAAAAGTGTTATTTTGCAATTGTTGATTTTATATTTGTTGTTTATCAAAACTAAAACATTTAATGGTAAAAAAGAAAATCGTTAACCTTTCTACATACCTCTCAGAAATAGCCGTACATGGCATCCAGGAAAAAAAAGGAAATGATATCGTTCGGTTGGATCTAAGAAACCTGAACAGCTCCGTTTCAGATTATTTTATTGTATGTAATGCAGATTCTGCAACGCAGGTAAAAGCTATCGCCGACAGCGTGGAAGACGAAATTTATAAAAGCACACAAACCACCCCATGGCGTAAAGAAGGCCAGGAAAATGCCGAATGGATCATTCTTGATTATTTTGACATTGTAGTTCATATCTTTAAAACTGAGAAACGTGATTTCTATGGGATTGAAGACCTGTGGGGAGACGCACAGACCACCAGTTATCAGAGTGCCTAACCCTAACAACCAAATACACTTGTATTAAAAGATGAAGATGTCGCAAAACACTTCATCTACTTGAAAAAAACTATTGTCAGATGAAAGAAAAAGAAAATTTAAATACTAAGCCCAAGCTGATTAAAAGGATTCCGAATATCCCTAAGAAACCTCAAAAGGGATCGAAATTCAATATCTTTTGGGTATATGCTGCCATTATCGCAGGTATTATCCTGCTTCAGTTTCTGTTCAATACAGATACCAGCAAGCCTATTCCTTACCGCACCTTCGAAACACAGATGTTACTTCCTGGTGATGTAGAGAAAATTATTGCCTATAAATATGAAGACCTAGTACGGGCGGATGTATTTATCAAAAAAGACAAGTTAAAAGAAGGAAAATACGACGCCTACAGAACGAAAAATAACTTTGGATCAGCAGAAGGGCCAACGGTATATTTCAATGCAGGCTCTATGGACGCTCTTGATACACAACTTAAAAATTCCCAAAAGGATGTTCCTGAAGCTCAACAGGTATCTGCAGTGAAAGAAACAAGACAAAGCACCTTTAATTCCTGGTTCTTTACCGTGATCATCCCGGTATTGCTTTTCGCAGGTTTCTGGATCTTTATTATGCGTAAAATGGGTGGCGGCGCCGGTGGTGGTGGTGGCCAGATTTTTAACATTGGTAAATCTAAGGCTACATTATTCGATAAGGAAAGTCAAGTTAACGTGACATTTAATGATGTTGCCGGATTAGAGGAAGCAAAACAAGAGGTTATGGAAATCGTAGATTTCCTGAAAAACCCTAAAAAATACACCAACCTGGGCGGTAAGATCCCTAAAGGAGCCCTCCTTGTCGGTTCGCCTGGTACAGGTAAAACATTATTGGCTAAGGCAGTTGCCGGCGAAGCACAAGTGCCTTTCTTCTCCCTGTCAGGATCTGACTTTGTGGAGATGTTTGTAGGTGTAGGTGCATCCAGGGTAAGGGATTTGTTCAAACAGGCGAAAGACAAAGCACCATGTATCATCTTTATTGATGAGGTGGATGCAATCGGTCGTGCCAGAGGTAAAAACAGCATGATGGGTGGAAATGATGAGCGTGAAAATACGCTGAATCAGCTGCTTGTCGAAATGGATGGTTTCGGTACTGATTCTGGTATCATTATCCTGGCAGCTACCAACCGTCCTGACGTATTGGATACTGCATTGTTGCGCCCCGGACGTTTTGACAGACAAATCTCTATCGATAAACCAGATTTAGTTGGTCGTGAGCAAATCTTTAAAGTCCACTTGAAACCAATTAAAACAGATGTTATTGTAGATGCTAAAAAGCTGTCTGCACAAACACCAGGTTTTGCCGGTGCAGAAATTGCAAACGTATGTAACGAAGCAGCGCTGATTGCTGCCAGAAGAAATAAAGAGACTGTAGACATGCAGGATTTCCAGGATGCTATTGACCGTGTGATTGGTGGTCTGGAAAAGAAAAACAAAATCATTTCTCCTGAAGAAAAACGAATCGTTGCTTACCACGAAGCAGGTCACGCTATTGCAGGCTGGTTCCTGGAACATGCAGATCCATTGGTTAAAGTATCTATCGTTCCACGTGGCGTTGCCGCGCTTGGTTATGCACAGTACTTGCCAAAAGAGCAATTCTTGTATACTGTTGAGCAACTGACTGACGGAATGTGTATGACATTGGGTGGGCGTGTAGCAGAAGACATCGTATTTGGTAAAATCTCTACAGGTGCACAAAATGACCTGGAAAGAATTACCAAGCTTTCCTATGCCATGGTAACGATCTATGGTATGAATGATGCTGTGGGTAACGTATCGTTCCACGATCCGCAAAATGAATATAACTTCAATAAACCATACTCTGAGAAAACATCTGAACTGATCGATCTTGAGGTGCGTAAAATCATCTCTGGTGCATACGACAGAACAAAACAGCTGTTGACAGACAAACGCGAAGGTTTAGAAAAACTGGCTCAGAAACTTTTGGAAAAAGAGATCCTGTTCCAGGCTGACCTTGAAGAAATCCTTGGGAAGCGTCCTTTTGAAAACAGGACTACGTATGACGAATTTGTAAACGGAACCGGAGACCAGACTCCCGCTGCCGAAGGTTTGATTCATTCTGGCGTAGGCGAAACCACAGATCCTTCTGCGGTAATCAGCCCGGCCAAATCTGAAGAAGCCTAATTTATTGGAGCCAGCTCCCCCTACCGGAGCTGGCTAATCCATTCTACCTATGAAGGAAAATGTCTCTTCTAAAGAGTTAATGTTAAAAAAAATAAGGAAGGCGCTGCTTGAAAAACGCGATAATCCTTATCCTAATCTGGAAGAAATTCCTGTTTATAAGCACAACGATGAGTTGCTGGAAATCCTCTTTGCCGAACAGCTGACAGGAGTATCCGGCAACTTTATTTTTTGTGAAAACGGCATAGACTTCGTCGAAAATATCCTGGAGCTCGCCGATAAGTATAAATGGAGAAAGATTTATTGCTGGGAAGAAGAATTGCAGCAGCTACTTAAAGAATACGAATTCCCTTTTTACAGTACAGATAAAGACTTCGATATGGCAGAGGTAGGTATTACTTCCTGCGAAGCTTTGATTGCCCGCAACGGCTCTGTAATGGTTTCCAATAAACAAGCATCCGGTCGCCGTCTCAGCATCTATCCCCACCACCATATCGTCATTGCCAGAACCGGTCAGCTCGTACTCGATCTGAAGGATGCCTTTCAACTGATCAAAAATAAATATGGCGCCAACATGCCCTCGATGATCAGCACCATTACCGGCCCCAGCCGTACCGCAGACATCGAAAAAACACTTGTTCTTGGTGCCCATGGCCCGAAAGAAATATTCGTATTTCTGGTTGACGATTTCTCCTGAAATTTGTAATTTCGATAAATTTATATTAGTTTTATACTGTATACCAAAACAGTATACGGTACTAAATGCGCAATAGCACCCCCCTATACTCTGTAATAACCGGAACAGGAAGCTATATTCCGGAGAATGTTATTCCCGGACATTCTTTTCTGGAAGCAGCCTTTTACGAAAACGGCCTCCGCATAGATAAAGACATTCACGAAATCATCGAGAAATTTTCTGAGATCACTGAGATCGTTGAGCGCCGCTACGTAGGTGCCGACATGTTGAATAGCGATATCGGAAAAATTGCAGCACAACGTGCTATTGAAGATGCTGGAATTGATAAAGAATCTCTTGATCATATTATCTTTTGTCACAATTTTGGCGATATCAAGGCGGGTTCAAACCGCATGGATATCCTCCCGGCATTGGCCGTCAAGGTAAAACAGGCATTAGAAATAAACAATCCGGACTGTGTGGCATACGATATCATCTTCGGTTGCCCGGGTTGGGTGCAAGGTGTTATCCAGGCCAACTATCTGATCAAAAGCGGCGATGCCAAACGCGTCCTCGTCATTGGCTCCGAAACCTTGTCAAGAATAATTGATCCGCACGACAGAGACAGCATGATCTTTTCTGATGGTGCCGGAGCTGTAGTTTTGGAGGCCCGCGAATCTGAAGAACCTATAGGTATCATCTCCCATAAAACACAGACATATGCTGTTAACTATGGCTCACTCCTGGTTATGGGAAAAAGCCATAACCCAGATGAAAATACCGGTAACACGTATATGAAAATGAATGGTCGCAAGCTCTATGAGTTTGCGGTAACAAACGTTCCACAGGTTGTAAAGCAGGCAATAGATAAGGCAGGGATTAATATTACCGACATTAAGACCGTATTTATCCATCAGGCCAATGGAAAAATGGACAATGCCATCATGAAACGCCTGTTTAAATCATATGGCCTGGATGCTGTTCCTGAAAACCTGGTACCAATGACGATTTCCTGGCTTGGCAACAGTTCTGTGGCAACAGTACCTACATTACTGGATCTGGTTAAAAACGGAAAGGTAGCAGGCTATCAGATCAAAGCTGGCGAATATGCTGTATTTGCATCTGTAGGCGCAGGCATGCACATCAATGCCTTTGTGTATAAATTCTAATCTGACAGGTTTTTAAGTCCTTGTTTAGCCTCATTGGCTATGCTGTTCTTAAATTCATGATCCTTCATATTAATAGCCATGGCATAATACGTCTTGGCTTTTTCTTTATCCTTTAACCTCGAATAGATTTTTCCCATCTGCAGGGCTGCATTGGATGCAAAGTAAAATTTCGTGTTCTTACCACTATTGATCGCATTCTGATAATAGTTTAACGCGGTCTCATCACGCTCAAGTCCGTCGTAAATCCTCCCCAGTCGGTAATAGAATTCTGTCCGGTCTTTGAGCCCCGAATAATCTGCCGCACTTTTTCCAGCAAATACCGCTAACGCCCGGTTCAGATACCCCCCATCAAACAAGAGCCTTGCTTTGAGCAGGTCAGTATTCGACACACCTGCAGCGGCGTCAGCAATCGCCTGTCTGTCTTTTTCAATGAAAGCGTACCCATTGTTCTTAACTTTGGCCGCAAAGGCCATATAGCTGCCTATATCACCTTTTAATATGGAGATCCACGACAAGTGCAGGTTTGCAGATTTAATGTAATTGGTGCCCTTATATCCTTGTAAAAAACGATTAAAATAGGTTGCTGCAGTCAGGTCAAGTTTGTTCAGCTTAGCTAGTCCGGTGAGATAATCCAGATAAGGAAAATCTGCATATACGTCGCTGGAAGGCCTCGACGCCAGAATGGCAATAGCTTCTTCATTGTGTCCGTTTTTCAAACAGACGTATGACTGGAGATAACTTTTAAGCAAACTACTGTCTGAAATACGTTGGGTAAATTTCATCGTTTTAGCATAGGCCTGCGGACTATGTACAATATCTGTTAGCGTAAATGCGTAGTAAAAGACAACTTCTTCGTAAAAGGGTTCAAAGCTGGATTTGGGCAGGTTTTCGGCTAGTTTATCTAGTATCGCCAGGCCCTTCTGGGTATTTCCGCTGATCCCGAAAGTTGCCAGAGCCGACTTAAGCACACCATCAGGCATATTTCCGAGAAATACATTTATCAATCCGATACCTTTCATATTTAAATGAAAGCCCGGAAATTTCTTGGCATTGGAGTTCAGCATTGAGTTGGCCCGTTTTACCGCCTTCGCCGACGTGAAGTACTCTCCATATTTTCCGTGCAGTAAGGCCCATTGCAAATTGATCTCTGCCTGAGCATAGAGATAGTATGGAGAGCCTTTGTCTTTATCGCCCTCTATCCTATCCAGTCTGTCGTCATACCGATCTTTTAAACGGTCAAACTCCAGTTTATTATCAGAAGTGATGAGGTAAAAATAATCTACATAATTCTCCAGTAAAGGCACAATGGAATTATCGGGATGCACGCGTTTCTCAGCCGCAATCAGTTGCTTTGCAGTATTGAGCCGGAGCTCAAAAACAGCCTGATAAGCCTTAAAACAATTGGCATTGAAATCAAAATTTGCCTGTGCAGTAAAAGGATTACTCAGGGCAACACCAAAAAGCAACAGGAACAGATATTTCTTAATTAACATTCAGTCATTCTATATAAACAGATTACGTAACAAAAATTAAGCCTTTTTGATTTTTGCCGGACACAAAAAAAGCCGGCAGATTGATCTGCCGGCTTTTACTCCTATTGCTATAGGATTATGCGATAATTAACTCTTGAGTCAAAGCCTCATCAACAAGGATTCTTCCGCAATGCTCGCAAACGATAATTTTTTTGCGTTGACGGATATCCAATTGTCTTTGTGGTGGAATCTGGTTAAAGCAACCTGAACAAGAATCCCTGTCGATCGTTACTACAGCAAGACCATTAACCGCGTTAGTTCTTAATCTGCCATAAGCAGTAAGTAAACGTTCTTCGATTTCAGTTTCTGCTTTCTCAGATTTTTTCAAAAGCGCTTGCTCTTCTTTCTCTGTTTCTGCAGTGATAGTCTGAAGCTCTCCTTTTTTGATCTCAAGATCATTCTTTCTTGATTCCAGATCAGCTAATGCTTTGTCGTATACTTCAGTTTTTGATGCAATTTCGAAACCATGCTCTCTGATTTTTTTCTCACAAACCTGAATCTCCAATGATTGGATTTCTACTTCTTTAGTTAAAGCATCATACTCACGATTGTTTTTTACGTCTTTCAATTGTGTTTCGTATTTCTTGATCAGGTTCTGAGCTTCCTTGATCATATTTTTACGACTCACAATAGCATCTTCGGTATCATCCAATTCGCCTTTAAATTTTTGAATACGTGTTTCCAATCCAGCAACCTCATCTTCTAAATCTGCTACTTCCATTGGCAATTCACCACGGATCTGACGGATTTTATCGATTTTAGTATGAAGGGTTTGTAATTCGTATAAAGCTTTTAGCTTCTGCTCTACAGTTTGTTCCATTAAATGAAATAATTTATTGGTATGTTTATTTTTAACTGATTATCAGTATTTTAATCGTTTAATTTCCTTAAAAGGATTGTCAAATTAGTACAAAATCCAGATATCCTGATCTTGTCCCGGATCTACAATAGCCAGTTAAAGCTTGCAAAGATAAGTATAATTTTTCCTATCACAGATATAATTTACTATAAACCTGTTGTTTGTGACTGTCCAGATCAGCGGTATTCTACTGTCTGCTCTTGGTGAGCCATTCCAAAAATATTGGGTACAACGCACAATTAGAAATATAGGGCCAGATCTGTTGCGCACCGTATACCAGATATTGCCGTGTAAGCCAGGAGTAAACCAAAATCACCAAAGCCGATTCAAATTTGCTGGAAAGACCCAAAAGACAACCCATACATCAGCTTGAGGAAAATTGCACCTGAATACCAGGTGCGCCCATAGTGCATTCGAGGTGATACCAAGATTGCTTCGGTGTTGAGTCGGTGTTCGGTCGGTGTTGGTTCGGTGTTGGTTCGGTGCCGGACCGACTCAACACCCTTTCAACACCGATGCAAGTCCGATGCAATACCAAGGTAATCTTGGACGCACTACGGGAGCACTTTGGGCTCAGTATGGCCTCACAGAGGTCTTTACTGCATTCCTAACTCTACGTTACAGGCTTTCGTTCCTAAAATCTTTATTTGAGAAATTTGTGTTACAAAAAAGCCCATGTAGTAGTCGCGCCTGACTAATACATGGGCTGTAGTAAAATATCCTAAAAATGCTTAATTTTTATCCTTTGAAGTAACTTACGGGATTAGTACTGATCCGGGTATGTTGAAACAGGAATTCAGGGAATTTCTTTTGCAGTGTATCCACCAGAAAAGCAGAAGTAAACTGTTCACTTTCAAAATGTCCAATATCCGCGATCATCAGCTTCTGCTCGGCATCAAAAAACTCGTGGTACTTGAAATCAGCAGTAACAAAGGCATCGGCACCAGCCGCTATAGCATCTTTGAGCAGAAAGCTCCCAGAGCCACCACAAACGGCCACCTTTTTTATTTTTCCAGGGCGCATTTCAGTATGGCGAATTACGCTGGCCTGCATCCGGTGCTGCACGCGCTGCAAGAATTCGTAGCCGTCCAGTTCCTGATCCAGCCAGCCAATCATACCTGCACCTACAGTTTGGAGTTTATTTTCCAATGAATAGATGTCATATGCCACCTCTTCGTAAGGGTGGTTTTCGAGCAGGGCGAGTAAAATTTTTCTTTCATCGGGTGCCTTGAAGATCAACTCTATCCGAACCTCCGGCTCTGTGTGCAACACACCTGGATTTCCGGCAAAAGGATTGCTGTCTGCAGCGCCTTTAAACGTACCAAAGCCTTCCGCATTAAAGCTGCAGTCGCTATAATTACCAATATGTCCGCCTCCGGCTTCAAAAAGCGCTTCACGTACTCCATTGGCTTGCGCGATGGGGCAGAAGGTCACTAGTTTTTTCAGGATGCCGCTTTTCGGACTTAATATCTTAGGATTTAAAATTCCTAACCTGTCGCAGATCACCTTATTCACACCTTCAGCCATACTATCCAGGTTGGTATGTATCGCATATAGCGCGATATTATGCTGAATAGCCTTGATAATTACACGTTCCACATAGGTTTTACCATTCAGCTTTTTTAAGCCTTTAAAAACAATGGGGTGGTGGGTAATAATAAGATTGCAGTTGTTGGCTATCGCCTCATCCACAATTGCCTCTGTGCAATCCAGGGCCACAATCGCGCCGTGTACTTCCTTTTCCGGATCACCAACAAGCAGTCCGGAGTTATCATAAGATTCCTGATAGGATAATGGCGCAAGACTTTCCAGATAACGGGTAATCAGGCTTAACTTCATAGATTTGGATTGTTGTTTATTATCGGATTAGCAAAACCCATTCTTACCATCTGCAGACTTTCGAATACCATTTTCTGGTTGTATTCAAAGGCCAGGCTTTTATGGTTAATGAGGTCAATGATCGTTCCAATAAAACATAAACCTACTGTAAAGAAATATAAGATTCCCATACCTATTTGTCCGACTAAAAAGCGGGATAAACCTGGGACAAAAAAGCCGAGGATACAGTACAATACCATATCATCCGGATTACGTCTTTTGCCTCCGTAGATCATTAGAAATCCTCTTAATTGTTGCTCAGTAAGCCCTGTTGTTGCACTTTGCAAATAGGAATACTCTTGTGGAGAAATCCCTGGCAGGGTCATAAATGGTGAATCAAACATAATAGCGCTCCTTTTCCTTTAAATTCTTTGTTTTATAGCTTGTCCATTCCATTCTGGAAAGGATAAAAATTCTGTAACCAATAATACCTAATGCAGGTATTCCAAACCAGTGCATCCTGAAACTACCCATGATTTCTCCCTGAAACAGGAGCGTAATTGCTCTCCCCAACCCACATCCCGGGCACCAGCTAAAGCCCATATTGGCAAGCGGGCATAAGCTCAGGTGTAACGCGCTCTTATCCGTATGCGGCGCTGCTGTTGCAAGCAAAAACAACGCCGAAATCCAGATCACCAATTCAAGGGGAAAACGGTTAAAGGATTTCATTTTGCTTTTATTTTTAGATGTATAAATACGCCTGATGTTACATTTAAGCAAATCATTAATATTATCTTTGTATGTGAACATCCGCGAACTGATCGATAAATATAAAACAGATGAGCGCATTGTTGCATTGGCTAAAGCCCTCAACCAGGGTAAAGGTAGCAAACTTCAGCTAAAAGGGCTGGTAGGCTCTGCTGATGCAACAGTTGCTGTAACAACGTATTTCCTGCTCCACAAACCACAGCTTTTTGTTTTGCCCGACAGGGAAGAAGCAGCCTATTTTCTGGGCGACCTGGAGAGTATCCTCGATAAGGAAGTATTACTTTTCCCTTCTTCATTCCGGAAAGGATTTGACTTTACACAGATCGATACCGCCAATGTGCTGAACAGGGCAGAGGTGCTTAACGAACTTAACCACCATTCTGAATATGGTAAGATCGTGGTGACCTATCCCGAAGCGCTTGCCGAAAAGGTAATTGACCGCAGTGTACTTGAGAAAAACACGCTTGAAATTGCTTTAAATGCAAAATTGGGTATTGATTTCATCAATGAGTTCCTGATTGACTATGATTTTGAACGTACAGATTTTGTGTACGAGCCAGGGCAGTTTTCGATTCGTGGCGGGATTGTAGATATCTTCTCTTTTTCTCACGACCTCCCTTACCGCATTGAGTTTTTTGGCGATATCGTAGAAAGCATCCGCACCTTTGAGATTGAAAGTCAGCTGTCGGTTGATGATGTGAAAACACTCACGATCATTCCGAATGTACAGTCAAAATACTTAACTGAAAACAACATCAGCATCCTCGATTATATCGATAAGGATACCCAGCTCTGGTTTAAGGATGTGGAGTTTACCCTGGATATCATTAAAGCAGGCTATAAAAAAGCGTCTGAGCTCTGGAAAGCTTTACCCGCAAAGGAAAAAAATGAAAATCCAGACTGGATAGATCCGAAATATGGCTTTACAGACGAGAAAATGGTGGCCGATATTGTCCATGATTTTCCGCTCGTGGAATTTGGAAAACAGTTTTTCTATCAAACGGATCTGGTTTTTCCTTTCGAGACTAAACCACAACCTTCCTTTAATAAGGATTTCAACTTATTGATCCACAACATTAAGGAAAACGAAAAACAGGGTATCCATAATTTCATTTTTTCCAACTCTCCGAAACAAACAGAAAGGCTCTATGCTATTCTGGATGACATAGATAAAACGGCTAAGTTTACCCCTGTAAATATTTCGCTGAGGGAAGGTTTTATAGATCCCCAGCAGCATTTTGCCTGCTATACGGATCATCAGATCTTTGACAGGTTTTATAAATACAAACTCAAGAAAGGTTATCAGAGAAGTCAGGCTATTACTTTAAAAGAGCTGCGTGATTTGAAGCCTGGTGATTTTGTGACGCATATTGACCATGGGATCGGTAAATATGCCGGACTCGAGAAAGTGGAGGTTAACGGCAAGACCCAGGAGATGATCCGGCTGGTTTATGCTGACAATGACCTGTTGTATGTAAACATCAACTCATTAAACCGTATTGCCAAATACAGTGGCAAGGATGGAACAGCACCTAAAATGAATAAGCTGGGCACCGAGGCCTGGGATAAGCTAAAAAAAAACACTAAAAAAAAAGTTAAGGATATCGCCCGCGACCTGATCAAATTGTACGCCATGCGGAAGTCGCAGGTAGGTACAGCCTTTGATCCGGACGGCTATCTGGAAACTGAACTGGAGGCGTCATTTATCTATGAAGATACCCCGGATCAGGAAAAAGCTACACTGGATGTAAAGAAGGATATGGAAGCTCCGCATCCGATGGACAGACTGGTTTGCGGCGATGTGGGCTTTGGTAAAACGGAGATTGCTGTCCGTGCGGCTTTTAAAGCTGTAGCCAATGGAAAACAAGCAGCCATACTTGTACCAACAACTATCCTGGCGCTTCAGCATTTCAAGACATTTTCGGGCCGTTTAAAAGACTTTCCATGTACGATTGACTATATCAATCGTTTCAAGACAAATAAACAAATTAAGGACACGCTGGCGCGTTTGGCAGAAGGTAAGGTCGATATTGTTATCGGTACCCACCGTTTGCTGAGCAAAGACGTTAAATTCAAAGATCTGGGCATCATGATTATCGATGAGGAACAGAAGTTTGGCGTAACAGCAAAGGAGAAATTAAAGGCCTTGCGTGTGAATGTCGATACGCTTACGCTAACCGCCACACCGATTCCACGAACCCTGCATTTCTCATTGATGGGTGCGCGGGATCTTTCGATCATTAATACCCCACCACCAAACCGGCAGGCTGTAAATACCGAACTTCATGTGTTCAATGATAAGCTGATCCAGGAAGCCGTACAGTTTGAGCTTGATCGTGGCGGACAGGTTTTCTTTATCCATAACCGGGTAAACGACCTGACGCAGCTGGGTGGGCTTATACAAACGCTGGTGCCGAAAGCGAGAATCGGCATAGCCCACGGGCAGCTTGATGGTGATCAGCTGGAGGATGTGATGCTCGACTTCATCAATGGAGAAAAAGATGTGCTGGTGGCGACAACGATTATTGAGGCCGGCCTGGATATCCCTAATGCCAACACCATCATCATTAACCATGCGCACATGTTCGGACTGAGTGATCTGCACCAGATGCGTGGCAGGGTAGGACGCTCCAACAAAAAAGCTTTCTGTTATTTATTGAGCCCTCCGTTAAGTACCCTAACTTCTGAGGCACGCAAGCGCCTGAGCGCCATTGAGGAATTTTCTGATCTGGGAAGTGGCTTTAACATCGCCATGCGGGATCTTGACATCCGCGGTAGCGGAAACCTGCTGGGGGCAGAACAGAGTGGCTTTATTGCAGAGATCGGCTTTGAAATGTATCATAAGATCCTTGATGAGGCTATTCAGGAGCTGAAGGGGGATGAGTTTAAAGATCTTTTTAAAGATGACCCGCAACGTCCTTTTGTGAGCTTTACCCAGGTGGATACAGATCTTGAATTGTATATTCCTGATGGTTATGTAACCAATATCACGGAGCGTTACAACTTATATACAGAGTTGTCTAAAATCGATAACGAGCCTCAGCTGATGGCTTTTGAAGCATCACTGAAAGACCGTTTCGGTCCGGTGCCGAAGCCGGTAAAAACGATGATGGATGTATTGCGCTTGCAATGGGTAGCCCGGAAGCTGGGCTTCGAAAAACTAAACTTTAAAAAGGGCGTGCTGAGGGGCTATTTTATTGCCAACAAGCAGTCGGCTTATTTTGATTCTACAATGTTTAACCAGGTGTTGCATTTTGCGCAGCTGCACCCGAGAATATGTAATCTGAAGGAAGTAAAAGACAGTCTGAGGATCGCTTTTGAAAACCTGAATACAGTTAATGAAGCGATAGAAATGCTCAACATGGTAGCCCAGGAAAGATGATGAACCCACAACTGTTGCAGGATCTGGTAACCCAGAGAATGCCGTTCGGCAAATATAAAGGCCGTTTATTATGCGATTTACCAGAGCCTTACCTGGTTTGGTTTCATCAGGAAGGTTTCCCTCCAGGAAAACTGGGTCAGCAGATCGCTACACTCTACGAGATCAAGCTGAACGGACTGGAGTATCTTTTAAAGCCATTAAAAAACAAAAGCGGGTACTAAGACCCGCTTTTTGTTTACAAACTATATGTTTAGCTTATTTCGTTGTATATAACTGATTAAACAGCAATTTGAAGGTACCATGCGTTTGTGCCCTGAAGGTAATTTCAGGACCAAAAGCAACAAGTCTTCCTTTACCTATCGGTGCTTCAAAAGCAGCTACACCGTCTTTTAGGTATGCTTGTCCCCATGCCCATCCGCTGCGCAATGGTGTAGCAGAACCAAACCAGGCTAAAGGTTTGATGCGTCCGTCTGCAACGGCGTCAGGAGAGATCTTAAATACCGGGCTGTTGTCAAAATACAAATCACCCAGATCTTCCATACCCCAGTTAGCCGGGTTTTTAGTGTCGTAATTCACCTGCAATACACTTCCTGGAATGTAGTATTTCTCATCAGGTAACCTTCTTTCTTCACCATTAGGTCCCATCTCGACAATAGCGTTACGCAAAGGAAGCTTCAGGTGGAAAGCCAGGTTGGTACTGCTTCCGATAGCAATAATATCACCACCTTCTTTCATGAACTTCTCTAATTCAGGAATTGATTTGGCAGGAGTTAAACGACCCAGTTGTTTACGGTATTCTTCAGGTACATCTTCTGGTTTAGGTCCGGCACCGCCTCGGCCGCCAAATCCGGCATTGGCATTTGTTTGAAGCGCTGGAATAGCACCATCAGGGAAAATAATGGCATCGTATTTAGCTTTTAACCCACCAGCATCGATATCAGGAGGATAAATTACCGTTACGTTGAACTGATATTGTTCCATCATCCATCTGATCCATCCTGAAGGCATAGATCCTCCATATTGGTCATATAAAGCAATTTTAGCTGGCTTAATTGCCTGCAGACTTTTCGGTTTTGAGGCGGCAGGGGTAACCCTTACACCCAGCTCCTTAATTGCTTTATCAAGGGTTGACTTTGCAGATCCTGCTACATAAAATGATCCATCAGCGGTATTTCTTGAAACAGCGATACCCGCTTTCAATAATTCGTTAACCACTTCGTAAGAATCATTTGAGGCTGCGCTCAAAGTATATCCTGAAGCAGATTTGAGGGCGGCAGGCTCTGCTTTTTGCAATTCTCCGTAAGCTTGTTTTACAAACGGTCCGTTGAAGTCTTCCAGCACGCGGTCAAACTTAACATTCATCATGTAAGCCAGTGTCCAGCCTGCAGCATCATAAGGAGCAATTGGAGGGCCACCAGGATACTTAAAGTCATTCGGGTGATCTTGTGGCTCAAACATGTCCAGGATATGCGGTCTGAAGGCCTGATCTGTTTTCACAACGTAAGATCCCTTAGGGTAAGTCTTTCCATTTACTGAAAATCCTGTTGTAGCTTTTTGAACTACAATACCAGTTCTGATCAGCGCATTGAGGAATTTTACGGCAGTAGTGAAATCCGGTTGATCTGCAGAGAGGATATACCCACGTGCGTCTCTTAATGCAGGAGCTTTCATTACTGTATCATAATATTTAACCGGCATAGCACCTCCACCGCGTTCAAATCCGCCTGGTGCTGGTGTTGCTGCTGTTTTTCTGTCTTTTGCAAAGTCTGCATTAATATCTTCAACACGTTTCGGCGACATAGTCCAGTAGTCTTTGCTACCCCTGTCGATCGAGTTTTTACCCATTACGTACATGTTGTACAATAGCTCGTCACTATAGCGCTGTGCGTAGTTTAATACGGCATAGTTCAGCGATACAGAGTAGTCAATAGATTGTTTGAACAACCATTTTTGTGGTACGATTGGTTTTGGCGAATCACCGTTCGGTAATAAACGTGAAGGCACCAAAGGAATAGTCATAGGAGTAGGGTTACCGATGATTTCTGTAAGCAGACCAATCATATTATGGAAATACGTTGTGGTACGCAAACCGCCATTATACCAGGTAGAATATACAGAACCTCCGCGTTGGGTGTAACCACCTTTATCTTCAGCAATCAGGCGGCTGTGCATTGCTGCACCTACGGCATCAAGACTGGTCATGATCAGTGGATCAAACACATAGTTAAAAGGATCACGGTAAGGAGGGCCCGCTACTACCGTTCCGGCAGGGCCGGTTTGGTGGTGGTTGTACATGATCTGTGGCAACCATTCCACAAATAACTGACGACCGATATTCTGGCTTTCTTTCATGTTCAGCATGTAGAAATCCCTGTTGTTATCGTGGCCGATATACTTATTGTAAAGTCTTGGAACACCATTGGTAGTTCTTTTCAAAGGATCTTTATCACGCATGTACCAGTTGGTTACAATTTCTTGTCCATCCGGGTTAGCATGCGTCATCAACACAATCACATTATCCAGGATTCTGTTGGTTTCTGCATCTTTGCGTGTAGCGAGATCATACGCTGTTTCTATCAGCTGATGTGCACCAACAACCTCATTGGCATGCAAACCTCCATCGATCCACACCACTGTTTTACCTTCCTGAGCAAGCGATTTTGCCTGGGCAGGGGTTAGGCCTTCAGCATGTGCCAATCTTTGAGAAATCTGTTTGTATTTCTCCAGGTTTTTAAGGTTTTCTGGTGATGATACCACCAGCATCAGCTGAGGTCGTCCTTCTTCAGTTTTTCCAATTTCTACCAATTTAACTCTTGGAGAAGTTGTGGCAAGCTTTCTGAAATAGGCTTCAGTTTGCGTGTAGGTTGCAAGCTGATAATTATCACCAATGTCGAATCCAAAGTGCTCTTTGGGTGTCGGGACAGTTTGTGCCACCAGCTGTTCGGTACTCATGAAGAGCAGCAGGGCAAAGGTCAGTAAGTAAGGTTTTGGCATAATTGATCTGTATTAATTTAGGTAGAGTAAATATAGATCAGAAACCTTTTGATTGTATGGCTGTTACCGATTTGTTACAGCAGTTAGTACAAAACGAGGTATAAATAGGCAAAAACTATAGGTGCAGCGATCAGCAGACCGTCAAACCTATCCAACAAGCCCCCATGGCCTGGCAACAGCGTTCCCGAATCTTTCACATCGAGACTTCTCTTCAACATGGATTCTACCAGGTCGCCGATTGTTCCAAAGCATACAATCAGCACAGCCATGCCTGCCCATACAAAACCATTCACTTCCTTAAAGAAGAATGAAACGATCAAGCCTACAAGGACGCTTACAAAGACACCACCGGCAAAACCTTCCCAGGTTTTTTTAGGCGAATGACGCTCGAACAGTTTGTTCTTTCCCAGTTTTCTGCCAAACAGGTAAGCACCGGTATCACTTGCCCAAAGCATCAGCATAAATGCCAGCGGGAAATGGAAATTATATACTTCGCTATCCTTGATAAAGCCAAGGGCATAATAAAAACTGAAAGGGATCATCACGAGGATAAGACCCAGAAACGTATAACCGATATTGGTGAAGGGGTTCTTTTCCTTACGGTATAATTCGGCTATAAAAACACCAAAGATAGCGGGGATAATTAACAGGAGATATTTACTATCCAGGTTAAAAAACTGGCGGGCTGCGAGGCCTCCGAACAGGAACAATCCGGCAAGATAGCCCAGTAGCAAATGTGGCTTTACCTCTGCCTTTTTAACGAGCTTATAAAATTCAGATAGGCTCAGCAGGCTTAAAACAAGGTAAAATAAGGTAAACACCGTTCCGCCCAGCAGTACTGAAGCCAACATAACGATGGTAAAGAAAAATGCTGTGATTGCCCTAGTCTTCATTGCTGCTGTCTGCTTCGATATGCGCCTTTGCTCTTTCTACATTCTCATTCTGCACCATCACATTGTTGAGTCCAAAAACTTTATAGGAAGAATCCTGCTGATTTAATACTACTGCAGGGATATCGTTTTCTATCAGGCTTTGTTTGATGATCTCGGCGGTAATAGCATCTTCGCTAGAGAAGACCTTGGTCCAGTTGTTTTCCATGTGATGTTGTTTGTTTTTTAAAATAATATAGGGCAAAGATGGTTAAAAGGATGCTGATGCCATAACCTATCCAATTGAAATTACTGGTATTATCGGCCGAATTAAGCGGCATATTATGTTTTTGCAGGTAAAGCGCCAGGCATACAGCATAGCCATTATTCAGGAAATGGGCAAACATGGTGTACCACAAACTCCTTGTCCAGAAATAAATATATCCAAAAAGGGCACCCAGTAACATCCTGGGGATGAATCCAAAAAACTGCACGTGGATGGCGCTGAAAATAATTGCCGACAACCAGATTGCTACATGTGGGTTGCCTGCCATGCGGGTTAGCGAACGCTGGATACCACCCCTGAACATCAGTTCTTCGGCGATGGCTGGAAGTATGGCAATCATGAACATATTGACTGCAAAGTCCCAGGGCTTTCTTACGGTGAGCAGCTCGATTGTCATGCGCATCGTTTCATCTTCTTTCTCCCGCATCCAGCTTTCCAGGGGCTTCAAAATTCCTGGTAATGTCATTTTTTGATTAATCAATCCCGTCAGTTCTGTAATCGGTGAGGAAACAGCCATGATTACAAATACTGATAAAAGCAGTAAGGCCTGTGGCTTTTTGAAGCCATAAAAATCATCCAGTTTTTTTCCTTCTGTCCAGGCTAGCGCAATAGCTGGTGCCATAAAAAGGCCCGTAGTAGTCAGGATCTGCACAATTTTTAATCCATCGAGGTATTTTGGATCACCGCTCATGAGTCCTGCAGGATCCATCAATATATTTGGCCCGTACAGTACAGCAAGTATTGCAAAGCTGAGGATCGTACCTATGAAAACGCCAGCAAGGGCATATCCACCAAGGATAAGTAACTGTACATAAGCACTATTTTCTGCGCGGCTTCTTTGAATCAGGTTCATTATTTGTATTATTTGTACCTTTGTACTTAAATTTTGGTTTGAAGATAGAAAAATGTCTGTAAAGATAGGAAATATAGATTTGGGGGAGTTTCCCTTATTACTTGCCCCGATGGAGGATGTGAGCGACCCGCCGTTCCGATATGTGTGTAAGCAAAGTGGGGTTGATCTGATGTATACGGAATTTATTTCTTCGGAAGGTCTTATCCGTGATGCTGCCAAAAGCAGGCAGAAACTTGATATTTTTGAATACGAGCGCCCAATTGGCATCCAGATCTTCGGAAGTGAGATTGATCATATGCGTGAGGCTACGGAAATAGCAACATTGGCAGGTCCCGATCTGATGGATATCAATTATGGATGTCCCGTTAAACAGGTTGCCTGCAGAGGCGCTGGTTCCGCATTGTTGCAGGATATCGACAAAATGGTAAAAATGACAGAGGCCGTAGTGAAGGCCACCCATTTACCTGTTACTGTTAAAACCAGGCTCGGTTGGGATGATACCACAAAAAATGTAGAAGAAGTAGCAGAAAGATTACAGGATATTGGTATCCAAGGACTTACTATCCATGGTAGAACCCGGGCACAGATGTATAAGGGTGCTGCCGACTGGAGTTTGATCAGGGAAATTAAGAGAAATCCGAGGATCAAGATTCCTATTTTCGGGAATGGCGATGTTGACAGTATCCGTAAGGCTGCAGACTGGAGATTGGAATATGAGGTGGACGGTATCATGATTGGCAGGGCAGCTATTGGCTATCCCTGGATTTTCAGAGAGATCCGTCATTTCTTCAACACAGGTGAAATTTTAGCCGGTCCTTCTGTAGAAGAACGCGTTTCTGTTTGCAGAACGCATTTTGAGAAATCGATTGAATGGAAAGGCCCGAGGGTAGGTGTTTTTGAAATGAGAAGACATTATGCCAACTATTTTAAGGGATTACCAGACTTTAAACCTTACAGAATGCAGCTGGTCAAAGAAGAGAACATAGAGACAATTCATGCTTTACTTGACGAAGTGGCAGATAAATTTCAGCACATTGAACCAATCCGCGAAATGGCTTGATTTTTGAAAAACGAATTGCATAAAGGTTAATATCATGGTTACAGCAATCACACAAGGCGTAAAAATATCAGTAGAGACAGTTTATCAGGACGCTTATTCCAATCCTGCTGACGAAGCTTTTATGTTTGCATATAAGATCGAAATTGAAAACCTGTCTGACTATGCCATCCAGCTGATGCGCAGACAGTGGTTTATTTTTGACTCTAATGGTACCATTAAAGAAGTGGAAGGCGAAGGTGTTATCGGCGTTCAGCCCGTGATAGAGCCTGGGCAAACCCATGCGTATGTTTCAGGATGTCAGATCACTACAGAAATAGGTAGTATGAAGGGAAATTATGCTATGGTTCGTTTAGTTGACGACACTGCATTTAAAGTTGACATTCCTGAATTTCAATTGATTGCACCTTACCGCCTTAATTAATCACGCCCACGGCCAAATAACATACTGGTATAGTAAACCAGATTTCCCAGCGCACCTATCGTAGCTACAATGTAAGTCATAGCCGCCCACCATAAGGCATCTTTTGCCTGGGTATGTTCTTTTTCAGAAGGCATTACTTTGGGATTGTTTTTAAGCCATCTTAAGGCTCTTTTACTCGCATCAAGCTCTACCGGAAGGGTAATCAGACTGAAGATTGTTACGAGCGTAAGTCCTACTACTCCAATTCCCAATAAAAAGGGGTTGCCAGTAAATGCAATGAGGGCCACACCAAGAATCATCACCCATTGCAGGAGGTTGGAAGTTATGGTAACTACAGGAACCATATCTGAGCGCAACTCAAGCCAGTCGTAGCCCATAGTATCCTGTATCGCATGCCCACATTCATGTGCTGCTACAGCTGCCGCGGCAACACTTCTACCATGATAAACATCAGTACTTAGATTTACGGTCTTATCTTTCGGGTTATAATGATCAGTAAGCTTGCCTTCGGTACTCATCACTTTTACGTTGAAAATACCATTATCCTGCAGCATTTTTTCTGCTACCTCAGCACCGGAATAGCCGGAATTCAGCTGCATCTCCGTATAGCCTGCAAACTTATGCCTGAATCTCCATTGAACAAACATGCTTATTATCAGCACGGGAATGATCACAACTATGTACGTTTCCATTTCCTTTTCCTTTACTTCATCTGACTAATCAGAATCAAAAAGCGTTCCCTCTTTTCAAAAATACACTATGGCTATCGCAGATCTGTTTAAATAAGACCGTTTATATTTTTACTTATCAACGGAAAATTCGACACAAATAACTGATATATAGACTTATTTAAAACAATACCAAAATGTATAGGTTTGATCATGCTATTTTATTTGGAGATTAGATCGTCTATAATAAAATACACTAAAACCTTATTGTATCGCTGATATCAGTCTAATTTACGCTTATAAAGTTATATTTAATTACTAATATAATTTGATATTTATCAGCAAAAATCGTAATTTTAATAAAAATATTAGTAATGGAAATTGTTGCGTGCGTCCTTCTTTTAATTCTTTGTGTGCTGATCATATTTTTAATAAAAAAATCAGGACAAGGAAATTCCCAGGCTTTATTGGATTTGAAGGACACTGCACTTTTCAAGGCTGAGCAAGCGTTTCGGGAGGAGAAATTAAGACTGGAGCAGGAAATAATTAACTTACGCGATGACCTGATGCTGGCGCATAGCCGCGCTGTTAGAGCCGAAGAAAATCTCAATGCACAATTGACCAAGCAGCAGGAGCAGGCTCAATATCTGATGGAACTTCAGCAGAAATCAAGGATGGAATTTGAACAGATTGCCACTAAGATATTGGATGAAAAAACCGCTAAATTTACAGAGGTGAACAGGAGCAGCATGGATTTACTCTTGACTCCACTGAAAGAGAACATCAAGGCATTTGAGCAGAAAGTTGAGAAAGTTTATAAAGATGAATCTGATGAACGTAATACTTTACGTGGGGTAATTTCTCAGCTGATGCTGCAGAGTAAGCAGATACAGGAAGAAGCTGGAAATCTAACGCGTGCATTAAAAGGAGATAGCAAGAAACAGGGCAACTGGGGTGAACTTATACTGGAACGTGTGCTTGAACGCTCAGGTTTGGTTAAGGATAGGGAATATCGTGTTCAGGCTTCGTTACAGCACGCTGAAGGCAACCGGATGCAACCGGATGTGATAATTGACCTCCCTGATGAAAAACACATTGTAGTGGATGCAAAGGTATCACTTGTAGCCTATGAGAGATTGGTATCTGCAGATACTGAAGAAGACCGGGAATTGTTTTTGAAGCAGCATATTGTTTCTATCAAAAGTCACATACAGAATCTTTCGGGCAAGAACTACCACGATCTTTACCAGATCAGCTCTCCGGACTTCGTATTACTTTTTATTCCGATAGAATCATCTTTCGGACTGGCGGTGCAGGCAGACGCAGAATTGTTTAACTACGCCTGGGATAGGAAAGTGGTACTCGTTAGTCCATCTACCTTACTGGCTACGTTACGCACCATATCAAGCATATGGAAACAGGAAAGACAGAACAGAAATGTATTGGAAATTGCCCGTTTAAGTGGTAGCATGTACGATAAGTTTGTGGGCTTCCTGACGGATATGGAAGGGATTGGACGTAACATCAGACAGAGTCAGGAGAGTTACGACAAGGCATTGAACAAATTATCTACCGGGGCAGGTAATTTGTCCAATACTGCCGAAAAGATCAGGAAACTCGGCGCTAAAACCAATAAGCATATCGATGCTAAATTCCTGGATCATGAGGATACCTTATGATTTTTTAAAGGCATTCCATCCCTGAGCCTTTAGCTCATGAACTACACTGGATTTTGATATCATTTTACAACCTGAATTCAGGTCTGTAATGTGTCCGATTACGCTAATATCAATATCGTTTTTCAGCTTACTATAATCTGATTGCTTAATAGTAAACAACAATTCGTAATCTTCACCACCGTTTAATGCACAAATTGTTGGATCTAAACCTAGTTCCCTTGCAGTCTCATAGGTCATGGGATCTATCGGTAATTTTTCTTCATAAATGGTACAACCTTTTTCGGATTGCGTACATATATGAAATAATTCTGATGCCAAACCATCTGATACGTCGATCATTGAGGTCGGCAAAATATCCATTTGGGCTAGTAGATCAACGATATCCCTGCGACCTTCCGGTTTAAGCTGACGCTCAATAATATAATCCTTACCCTCCAGATCTGGCTGAATATTAGGATTTTCCAGATAAATCTGTTTCTCTCTTTCTAGAATTTGCAGTCCAACATAAGCACCACCCAAATCACCAGATACGCAGATCAGATCACCCTCACCGGCTCCATTACGATAAACAATATCTTTTTTATCTGCGTAACCGATACTAGTTACACTAATCACTAAGCCCTGTTTGCTCGATGAAGTATCTCCTCCGATCACATCAATATTGAATTTATTGCAGGCCAGCTCAATTCCTTTATAGATTTCCTCTACAGCCTCGAGCGGAAACTTGCTCGATATGCCGATAGAAACCGTTATCTGGGTTGCCACACCATTCATTGCATAAATATCACTCAGATTAACCTGTACTGCCTTATAGCCCAAATGCATCAATGGTACATATGCCAGGTCAAAATGGATACCCTCAAGCAAAAGGTCTGTAGAAATAAGTACCTCTTTACCTTCAAAATTAAGTACTGCGGCGTCATCGCCAATTCCTTTGACGCTACTCTCGTGGCGAACTTTGAAGTTTTCAGTCAGGTGTTTAATCAGCCCGAATTCGCCGAGTTCTGCGACATCTGTACGCTCTTTATTTTCAAACATATTTTGTTCAACTAAACTGTATTCAACCTGGGACTAGAGACCCAGGCTTGCTGAAATTTCCAGCATTCTTTCAATTGGTTTTCTGGCTTTTTCAATAATATCCATAGGTACTGTAACCTCTGGCAGGCCATTTTTCAAACAGAGATATAATTTCTCTAATGTGTTTCTCTTCATATACGGGCAATCGTTACAAGCACAGTTATTATTCGGCGGTGCCGGAATAAAAGTTTTTGTTGGGTTTGCCTTCTCCATCTGGTGGATAATTCCACTTTCTGTAGCTACAATAAATTCTTTAGCATCACTGTTGATACTGTATTTGAGCAATCCTGTTGTAGAGCCTATATAATCGGCCATTTCCAGTACTGCTTCTTCACATTCCGGATGGGCAATAAACTTCGCTTCCGGATGTCTTGACTTCAATTTAGTTATTTTCTCTCTCGAAAAAATCTCATGTACCATACATGCACCGTTCCACAATACCAGATCTCTGCCTGTTTTCTTAGCAACCCAGGCACCCAGATTTTTATCTGGTCCAAAGATGATCTTCGTATCTTTTGGTAAGCTCTCTACAATCTGTACCGCATTGGTAGAAGTACATACGATATCACTTAATGCTTTAAGTTCTGCAGTACAGTTTACGTAAGTAATCACCACATGATCAGGATATTTTTCCTTGAATTTCTTGAACAAATGTGGCGGACAACTGTCTGCTAATGAACATCCTGCCTTAAAATCTGGCAATAAAACAGTTTTTTCTGGCGACAGAATTTTCGCTGTTTCCGCCATGAAATGTACGCCGGCAAAAACGATCACATCTGCTTCAGTTTTGGCTGCTTCCTGAGACAATCCAAGACTGTCGCCGATATAATCGGCAATATCCTGAATGTCCGGTTCCTGGTAATAGTGGGCTAGGACTATGGCATTTTTTTCTTTTTTAAGTTTTTCAATTTCTTCAAACAGATCTAAAGTCGGATCAATCTTTTCCTCTACAAATCCTTTGCTGTTTAACTCCTCTAAGGTATCCATTTTTAACAGTTCAATAAATTATAATTATTTAATATAAGTAGACTTCTATTGTTTATTAGTGTGTTGATAACGTTGGTAAAAATCTTTTTTTAATGCTTTGAAATGACTTATTCTATACTTATCAACATTTATATTTGTTTTTATTTTAAAATATCAGCTGATTAATAGCAAGATATTAAATGAGACCAAAACTTATCAATACCAATATGTGTATTGTTAGTTACGGTTGAAAACGTTAATAAACTATGCAAAGTTGCGCATAAATACTTTAAAAGATTGTGTGCAATTATCATTTTAGCTTAGCTTTAAACAATCAAGATTATTTGTTCTATTTATTTATACAAGTAGTTAACACTTTTACCAACGTTGTTAACAACTTAACGGAATTCTGAATATTAATGAGAAAAGTGGATTTTCTGGTCATAGGATCAGGTATTGCAGGTTTAAGCTTCGCTTTGAAGGCTGCAAAGCACGGAAAAGTTTTAATTGTGACTAAGTCAAATGAAGACGAATCCAACACGAAATACGCACAGGGTGGGGTGGCAGTTGTTGTCGATAAAGATGATTCTTTTGATAAACATATTGAAGATACGCTGATAGCTGGCGATGGATTGTGCGATCCAAAAATTGTAGAAATGGTTGTTACTGAGGGCCCTCAGCGAATCCAGGAGATCATTGACTATGGGATTCAGTTTGATAAAGATACTTCGGGTGTTTATGATTTAGCGAAGGAAGGTGGCCACTCTGAGCATCGCGTTTTGCACTACAAGGATGTGACAGGATATGAGATTGAGAGTGTATTGCTGAAACAGATTCATGAGAACGACAACATAGAGATATTAACACATTACTTCTGTTTGGAGCTTATTACCCAACATCACCTTGGTGAGTTTGTTGACAAGAGTACCAAAGTTATTAACTGTTTTGGTATATATGCCTTTAATACAGAGCTTAACGATGTGGAAAAGATCTTGGCGAAGGTTACGGTGATGGCTTCCGGAGGGTGTGGGCATGTGTATTCCAGTACTACAAATCCGGTGATTGCTACTGGCGATGGAATGGCGATGGTGTACCGTGCAAAAGGAAAAGTGAGAAATATGGAATTTATTCAGTTCCATCCAACGGCATTGTATAACCCTGGGGAGTATCCTGCGTTCTTGATTTCTGAAGCTGTTCGCGGGTTTGGTGGAGTGTTGAGGAGAAAGAATGGCGTAGAGTTTATGTATGAATACGACAGCAGGGGATCCCTGGCTTCACGGGATATCGTGGCACGTGCCATCGATGCAGAGATGAAAAAATCGGGTGAGGAGTTCGTTTATCTTGATATTACGCACCGCAAGAAAGCTGATATTTTAGCTCATTTTCCTAACATATATGCTAAGTGTTTGTCTATCGGAATAGATATGACCAAGGATTTTATCCCGGTTACACCGGCGGCACATTATATGTGTGGGGGTATTTTGGTAGATGAAAATGGAAGAAGCTCCATTCACAATCTTTATGCTTGCGGGGAATGCTCGTCGACAGGACTGCATGGTGCTAATCGGTTAGCGTCAAATAGCTTGCTTGAAGCACCTGTTTTTGCACATCGGATTTACCTGGATGCCATAGCACAATTCGAAAAAAATGTTATTCCTGAAGCTATTCCGGAATGGAACGAACATGGGGTAACACAATCAAATGAAGATATTCTGGTTACTCATAATTTGCGGGAAACGCAGAAATTGATGAGCGATTATGTCGGTATTGTGCGCTCAGATTTCAGGTTAGACAGGGCAATGCGGAGGTTATTTTTACTGTTTGAAGAGACTGAAGAGTTCTATAAAGCTAATAAAGTATCCGTTAAATTATGTGAATTGCGCAATGTAATACAGGTTGCTTTTATTATTATAAAATCTGCTAAAGCAAGGAAGGAGAGCAGGGGATTACATTACACTACGGATTATCCGGAGCATGCAGCTATACTTACAGACACTATTTTTTAGAGGAATTTATGCCAGTTATTCTACCAGTAAAAGACACCTACCCAACGTGGGGAGAAAATTGTTTCATCGCGCCAAATGCCACAATTGTGGGGGATGTTCGTATGGGACATAATTGTTCAGTATGGTTTAATGCCGTAATCCGCGGGGATGTGAATACGATCACGATCGGTAATGATAGTAATATTCAGGATGGGGCGGTGATTCATGCTACCTATCAGAAGGCAGCTACAACAATAGGAAATAGGGTCTCAGTAGGCCATAATGCTATCGTCCACGGCTGTACACTGGAGGATCATATTTTGGTTGGAATGGGAGCGATTGTGATGGATAATGCTGTAGTAGAGCCTTATGTAATTATTGCAGCCGGCTCGGTGGTATTGGAAAATACCAGGTGCGAGTCGGGCTTTTTGTATGCGGGAACACCTGCAAAAAAAATAAAGCCGATAACTGATCAACAGCGTGAACTGCTGGATAAGTTACCGGATAATTATATTATGTATGCTGACTGGTTTAAATAGGTAGTTCTTTTGGAATGGCTACTGTTTGTTTTTGTACCCAGTTGGCGCGGATTGTGAAATCTTTTGGTTCGTTATAAATTTGTTCAGGCTGAATTCCTGAACGTACATTTCCGGTATCCCATTTTCCATTTTTGTTGGTGTCATATATCATTCGCAGGAAGTATTTTCCAGCCCGGTAATTGCGGAATGTAACCGTCGTATCGGCTTTAATAACCAGTTGATTTACCACTTCTTTTTTATCGTTTATAACCTGAACAACATAACTTTTATTAGGTTCTGGTACTGATATTTTTAGGTCTAATGTACCGTAATTATCGCTTTCGGCTAACTCAAATTTCTTTTTGAAGGCCTTGTTTTTTGAAGCGAAAGGCCCAGTAAACGAACCTTCAGTAAATTCAATTTCATAGATAGTTCGTTTTGCCCAAGGGAAACGAACGATATAAGAGAGGAAGTCTGTGCTGTCCTTTGTAAGCTGGAAATTAGTTCTTTTAACAGAATCTTCCAGAAGTATGATCTTGCCAGGATCTACTGCCGTTATGGGCATGGGAAACGTTAATCTAAATGGATTATTTGGGTTTAGAAGATTTCCTTCCAGGTTATCTGCAGGTATTAGAGCACGTTGATAAGTGTCTTTTTTACCCCGTGTTAGCTTAACAATTTGTTGTAATTTACCTTCTTCAAGAATGCTTACTTTAACTGAATCGAAGGATAGATCATTTAACCATACACGGACGGAGTCGTTGGTTTTACTGAATTTAATTACTTTTCCTGCATCCAGGTTAGCTGGTTCAGTCAGGGTTATACTTGGTTTTCTAAGCTTTTGATTCCATGTCATCAAGATACTTCCATCAGAATTTATCTTTCGCTCCAGCAATCTAAATATCGACGGATCTTCCTTAAACAAACGGATTTTTTGGTCTGTTATGGCCGCTTTTAGCTTGATGGTATCTTTGGTAAACCCAATTTCATCACTGATTTGCTGGTAGATTTTATCGCCGCCACCGGTTTCTTTGATTGCATACAATCGATAATTATCAGCCCTAAGATTTTGCATTTTAAAATTGCCGCTGCTATCTGTGGTCGCGTAAATAGATGGTTTTCCTTTTCCTAAAAGTGTATCACGGTTAAGCGGTAGTATAAATGCGGTAGCATCTAGAACGGGTAGTCCGGTAATCGCATCTGTAACTTTACCAGATAGCGAGAGCGAGTCTAGCTTGGGGCCGGTAGAGAATACATAAGTAAAATTTTTAACAATATTGCTTTCATTGATGTCGGCGATCATTTTTCCAAAATTGAGCGTATACGTCGTATTCTTTTGAAGTGAATCTCGGAACGTTATCTCTAAGGTTTTTTGTTTTACTTTCAGTTCTGGCTGACGTTCAACATCAGGGGAGATGTTAAATTCTTTAAACTGATCCTGGAGTTTGAAATATTCGTCAAATTCTATAGTTACCTTTTTTGCTGTAAAATTGGTGCTTAGATTTTTCGGTTCCATTTTCAAAACCTTTGGGGGAGTTTTATCTCTGGGTCCGCCTTCCACGCTTTTTGGGCTAGCGCAGCCAAAAAAACAGAAAACCACCACCAGTTGGCAGACCCAAAATATATATTTTAAGGAATTTTGATTTTTGGTCATTATAAACGCTTTTAATTAATTAGGAGTCTTTTTGGATGGATATGATTAAAATATGTTGAAAGTTCTTTATATCGGTTTATTTGCGGTCAAAATTTATATATGTATCTATTCTGGTAAATATCTATAAATCAGATTGTTATTTATTTATCTACTCATATGAACCATTAGAACCGAGATGTCTGAAGGAGATACACCGGAAATCCGCGAAGCCTGACCTAAAGTACGTGGTTTAATCTTTAATAATTTCTCTCTGGCTTCTTTAGATAGCGAACCGAGTTGTGCATAGTCAAAATCAGGGTTAATATCCTTATCTTCCATTTTTTGCATTTTATTCACGATGTCCATTTCTTTTTCAAAATAGCTTTCGTACTTAATTTTGATTTCAGCTTGTTCAATTGTTTCCTGATCGAATTGTCCAAGAACATCTTGAAGCGGTTGGCTGACTTTGGCAACGTCGTTGATGCTTACCTGTGGTCTGCTAAGCAGGCTGAATATTTTTACATTTTGATTTAATGGGGTCGTTCCAAGGTTTTCGAGCATTGTATTTGCGGTACTCATGTCAATGCCTTGTTTTCTGCTAAAAGCGAAGATATCATCAGAGTTTTTTATTTTTTGATTTACAATGTCAAGTCGCTCATCACTGATAAGACCAAGTTGATGTCCGATAGGAGAGAGGCGGATATCTGCATTGTCTTGTCTTAATAGCAGGCGGTGCTCTGCTCTTGAGGTAAACATTCTGTAAGGCTCATCGGTACCTTTGGTTACAAGGTCATCTATTAATACACCTATATAAGATTCTGATCTTTTGAGAATCAGTTCTTGTTTTTCGTGTACTTTTTGATGCGCATTAATTCCAGCCATAAAACCCTGACTAGCAGCCTCTTCGTATCCGGTTGTTCCGTTTATTTGACCTGCAAAATAGAGATTTGCTACCTTTTTAGTCTCCAAAGTGAGATTTAATTGGGTAGGTGGAAAGTAGTCATATTCGATAGCATAACCTGGTCTAAACATTTTGGCATTTTCGAAGCCTGGAATTTGAATGAGTGCACGATATTGTACATCTTCTGGCAAAGAGGTTGAAAACCCGTTTACATAAATTTCACAGGTATCCCAACCTTCAGGCTCAACGAAGATTTGATGTCTGTCTCTCTCGGCAAATCTGTTAATTTTATCCTCTATAGATGGACAATATCTAGGTCCTAACCCTTTTATTCTACCCGTAAACATGGGTGACTTTTCGAAGCCTTCTTTTAAAGTTTCATGTACTTTGGAATTGGTATATGTGATCCAGCAACAGCGTTGGGCAGTAGGTCTCTGTACATTTGTATATGAAAAACGACCTGGATTTTCATCGCCCCATTGCTCTTCCATCAATGAATAGTTCAACGAGCGACCGTCTATTCGGGGTGGGGTACCGGTTTTCATCCGGCCTGCTTCGAAGCCTAAGCTAACTAATTGTTCAGTAATTCCTGTTGCAGCTTTCTCACCTGTGCGGCCTCCACCAAACTTTTTTTCACCAATATGAATTAATCCATTTAGGAAAGTTCCGTTAGTTAACACGACGGATTTGCCCAGAATTTCTACGCCGATTGATGTTTTTACGCCTACGACCCTGTGGTTTTTGATGATAAGACTACTTACCATATCCTGCCAAAAATCAACATTTGGGGTGCGTTCCAGTGCTAGTCGCCACTCTTCGGCGAATCTTTTTCTATCATTTTGTGCGCGTGGACTCCACATTGCAGGACCTTTTGAGAGGTTTAACATGCGGAATTGAAGGGTAGTTTTATCCGCAATTATTCCCGAATAACCGCCCATTGCATCAATCTCTCTCACAATCTGCCCCTTGGCAACTCCGCCCATTGCGGGGTTACAACTCATCTGTGCAATGGTCTCCATATTCATGGTGATCAATAGGACTGAGGAACCTAAATTTGCAGCAGCGGCAGCGGCTTCACAACCCGCATGTCCGGCACCTACAACGATAACATCATACTCTTTAAACATGATCTATATTATTATGTTTCACGTGGAACTGCGCCTCTGTAAAGCGCTAACTCCCGAGGTTGTTTCACGTGGAACGTTTGTTTTTTAAACTCATTACAACGCCGTATAAGGAAACAATTGCCCATACGGTTTCTAAAATTACAAAAGGCATAAAGCCAATTAACCAGGAAGAATAGCCCGCTAAGGCAGATCCAACCAAGTTTAAGCTACTGTATAATAAACTTTGCGGGCTAATTACCTTCAGAATCTGAAGTAGAAAAGCAAGCAGTAAAATGGATACGCCGAGTGTAGCGATAAGGTCTGATGTAGCCATATTTAGTTGTTTTTTTCTGATAATTCCAACCAGCGTTCCATAGTTTTGTCCATGAGTTTATTCAGACTTTCGATGTCTTTTGTGACACCTTGAATACCGATATAATCAGCCGAGTCAAAATCATTTAACGAACCTGTTAATGTATTGATTTTTTCTTCAGTGGTGGAAATAGTCTGCTCAAGTTCCTCTAATTCCCGTTGCTCTTTGTAGGTTAATTTTTGTGAATTGTCCTTTTGAAGAGCTGCGGCCGTTGGAGTGTTCTTCGGAGCTTCTTTTGCTTTTTCTTTAGCAACTTCCAAAGATGTTCTATATTCGGAGTAATTGCCATTATAGATACTAACCTGACCTTCGCCTTCCATGATAAATAATTGCTCACTCATTTTATCAAGCAAATATCTATCGTGAGAAACAAGCATCAATACACCAGGAAAATTTTCCAAAAATTCTTCGAGCACATTTAAAGTGTCGATATCCAGATCATTTGTCGGCTCATCCAAAATTAAGAAATTTGGATTCTGCATAAGAACCTTCATGAGGTGCAAACGTTTCTTTTCTCCACCACTTAATTTTTCTACCATGCCATGTTGTTTTTTTGGCGGGAAGAGAAATAGGGTAAGTAACTGGGAAGCGGAAATTGTTTGGCCATCGGCCATCTTGATATATTCAGCATCTGACTTAACAATATCAATCACGCGGTCTTTTTCATTAAAGGCCAAACCACCTTGTTTGTAATATCCAAACACTGTAGTTTCTCCAACGCTAACATTTCCTCTTTCAGGATTTAAGTACCCTGTTAAAATATTAAGCAGCGTGGATTTGCCAGTACCATTTTTTCCGGCAAGCCCAATACGATCAGCTTTTTTGAAAACATAGCTAAAATCATTGATGATTTTCTTGTCGTCGAAGCTCTGGCCAACATGATCAAGCTCAAGGATCTTATTTCCCTGTCTTGACATCTTTACTTTTAATGTAATATCTTGTTTGTCAGATGTTTGCTTGGTTTTTGCGTCCAAATCGTAGAATGCATCGATTCTAGACTGCGATTTGGTCGTTCTGGCGGCAGGCATACGGCGCATCCATTCTAATTCTTTCTTCAAAAGGTTTTTATTCTTTTGGAATGTTGCCTCATCTGAAGCTTCCCGTTCTGATTTCTTTTCCAGGAAGTACGCATAATTTCCATTGTACGTGAAAGTTTTGCCTTTGTCCAATTCTACGATTGTGTTACATACGTTGTCCAGAAAATATCTGTCGTGCGTAACCAGTAGAATAGTCTTATTGCCCGAAGTAAGCAATTTCTCCAGCCATTCGATGGTATCAATATCAAGATGATTGGTTGGCTCATCGAGAATATACATCTCAGGATCTTCAATCAGAAGCTTAGCCAGAGCGATCCTTTTTTTCTGACCGCCGGAAAGCGTAGAGATTTTCTGTTGCAGGTGAGTAATTCCCATGCGACTGAGGATTGTTTTAATCTCATGTTCATATTCCCAGGCATTATGCTCGCTAAGTTCTTCGTACAAACGATTCAACTTATTTTCATCTGGATTTGGATCTTCAATCAGCTCTTCATATTCTTTAATAAGTTGCTGTTGTTTATTTTCCAGTGAGAAGATGAAGTCGCTGATCGAATAGTTATCTGGAAAAGTAGGCTCCTGATCCAGGAATCCAATCTTTACAGATTTATTTTTTACGATCTTTCCTTCCAGGGGGTTGAATTTTTCTGCCAGTAATTTAAGCAGGGTACTCTTCCCCGCACCGTTGATACCAACAAGCGCTACGCGCTGTCCCTGTTGTATACCCAGTGTTAGTTTTTTAAATAGCCACTCATCATGATAAGCATGACCCAGGCCTTCAGCTGCAATTAATGTGCTCAATCTGTGTTATTAACGATAATTTATGAGAAATAATTACAAAAGTAAGCAATAATTTATTGGATGGTGTGTGGCTACCTGTAAGTGAATGTAATTTTCGGCTACTGTATAAATAAAAAAAGACGGGAACCACCCCGTCTTTAACTAAAAACTAAACCTATATAAAATGCTATTTACTTAAATCGGTTAATGATACTTCTTCAAAAGTCAATGTTTTTGAAGTGCTGCTTTTTGGATGGGCAGCAAGGATAGTATTACCATTTCTGGTATCGATTGTTGTGTTCTGTGCTACAAAAGCGTTCATGTTAACTACGGAGTGTCTGCTAATCAATGCGTTGTAATCATCGGTAGTACCTGCGATCGCTAATTTAGCGCCATCATAGACTTCGGTGAATAAAGAAGCGGTATGTGTTGTAAGGCTTGCGGTAGCTTGATCCTTCAGCGATACTGTCAACGCAGGCACGTAAAAGCTGCCCTGTGTGCTCACTTTGGCGTGTTCGGAAGCTTGGATACTGGTTAGGTTGTTAACGTGCGCTACAACCGTTAATTTTTGTGATTTAAAGGACGATATTCTCAATGTTGATCCTTCCTGTTGAACGAGTGCGTTATTTGCATAATAATTATCGTAAACTTTCACGCTTTCGTTTTTATCCTGGATCAATATGAGTTCCACATTGCCTGACACGATAATGGTATTGATTTTTTTTGGGGCCGAGATTGAAGTAACATTAGCCAGTTTATTGAAATCGTCTGCTTTTGCGGTAGAATTGATTGTAGTTAAAGCGATTACAGTTAAACTTCCAGCTACTAATGTTTTGATATAATTTTTCATGTGATTTTAATTTTTGTCCTTACGGGCGCTTTTAATTATTTTGTTGTTTTGTAGTTAAGACGCAGGTAAGGGCAAAAGGTTGCATCAGCAAAGTGCTGAATTATACCAGCATAGGGAAGTATTCGACGAACGCCGTTATTTAGCCGATCAAAATTTTAAACCTTGACCGTATTCTTGGTATTTTTGTTTGTGGATGTTATTCAGGTAGTCTGGAAAGATAAAGATCTTCCTTACCGGTCATGATAGCTTTTGCAGCTTTTGTTTTATCAGGGTAACCAAGCAGGTGCAGGGTACCGTGAATCATAACTCGGCAAAGTTCGTTCCTGGATGTGCGCTTAAATTCAGTTGCATTTTCCCTGATCCGATCTATACTAATAAAAATATCTCCTACAATCGTTTTTAGCTCCTCTGAGTTATCGAAAGTTATTACATCAGTATAGGTGTCGTGATCCAGATATTGTTGGTTCATATGCAATAAATACGCGTCCGAGCAGAAGATGAAATTTAACTCTTCAAGTTCAAAACCTTCTGACAGGATAGTTTGCAGAATCCAATTCCTGATATCGGTTTTACGTTTGAGGTTAAAGGTGATATCTTCAGTAAAGAAATTGATGTTTGGTTTTGCCATGGGAATTCTTTTAACGGCCCGAATTTAGGGATTTAAAATAAGTAGAGATCTTATTTTTATAGTAATCGTTAAGTTTCGGTGGAACTTTTCTGATCTGTTCGGTCTGCGTATGTTCTGTTTTTTTGAAGGCTTCTATCATCTTGATAAAGGCAGGGGGCAAGGGTTTTCCGGCTTTGCTTTCTCTTTTTGAATCTTCGTCCTGTTCACGTTGTGCTTGTTCAGCATCCAGCATTTTGGTAAGGAGGTTACGCTGTCTATTTATCGTTTCCTGCTCTATTCTTTTATTAACTAGTTCCCTTTCGGTAAGGGCCATATCCTTAATCATCTGGTTTAAATTCCCCATTTTACCCTTACCATCCTTGTTTTGTTCCTGGTTAATCTTCTGCATGGCTTCGCGGATCATTTGTTGCTGCTGGGCCATCTTGGCGAATTGCTCAGACATTTGTCCTTTAGGCACATTTCCCTGGTTGCCATTTTTCTGCATTTCATCTTTCGCCTTTTGCATATTGTTATTGAGCTGTTCCTGCATTTTTTGCAATTGTTGCATGCTCTGTTGTTTTTTCCCTTTACCTCCGCCTTTCTGATTTTTCTGGTTTTGGAGCTGGTCGAGTACTTCACTGAGCATGAGCGCAAGGTTGTTCATGCCGGTCATTACATATTGTTGGTTTCTATAAGCTTCGGAAGTTAGGCGATCGCCGAGGTTAGTCAGGCTTTTGTCCATATTAAATCCAATAGTCTGGACCTCGCCCGTTACTGTTGATTCAATTTGCGGCACCCGTTTGCTGAGTGATGAAAGGCTGTCAGCGATGGTCTTCATATTATCCTTAATGCTTTTTTGTTTCTGTACCTGGCCGTTAAATGCAGGATCTGTAATGTTCATCTTCCTTAAGGAAAGCATTACCTTTTCCTGGTCGAATGAGGTGCTAAGGACATTTTCCAGAAGCTTGCGTATTTCCTGTGCATTGACGTTATTTTCTGTTTCTTCAGACTGCTGCTGCATATCGCTGAGGTTTTGTGCAAGTTGTTGCATTTGATCGCCAGCTTGCTGCTGACTTTTTGCTGCCTTATCTTTTTGGTTCTGGTTTAGCATCTGCTGGCTTTCCTGCTGCTTTTTGCTAATGTCATCTGTTTGCTTTTCAGGATCTTTAAATTCATTTGGACGTTCCAACTGCTGGTTCTTCTCTTGTAGTTTACCAAGTTCATTTTTAAGCTGTTCAAAATCTTTCGTTAGCTTATCCTGCTGCTGCTGGAGATCTTTTGACGACTGTTGTTGGGTAGTTTCCTTGCTGAGGTCTTTTTGTGCTTTGGCAAGTTCATTAAGTCGATCAATTTTATTTTTTAGTTCCTGATCAAACTCCAATTGCTTGTACAATTCCAAAATTCTATCCATCTCGTTCTTCAGCGTCTTATTGTCCATCTGCATCTTTGAAATTTCTTGTTTTGTCTGATCCTTGTTATTTTGATTCATCAACCGCTGAAGTTTTTCCAAAAGTTGCTTTGTCTTATCGTCAAGTACATCATTAAGCAGGTGATCCAGCTGTTTCTGTTTTTCTAATAATTCTTCATTCAATACCTGGTTAGCCTCTTTTTGCTCATTATTTTCGGCATTGAGCGATTTAATGTTTTTAAGGGTTTCATTAAGTTCTTTTTGTTGACTTAACAAAGCTTCAATTTCTTTTTTATCATCAAATGAGACCTGTTGCTTATCCAGCAATTTGTCTGCGATTTTCTTACTGTCTTTCTCAATATTTTTAGCCTGTTTGATCGCTTTATCCATCTGGGCTTTTAGTTTAGCACTATTTTTACTTAATGTTTCTGCCATTAATTGAGCACTTGGCAACTGATAGGCGTTGATTGCCGTGCGGCTGTGTTTGGCGCCATTTACACCATCATTGTCCGCGATATCAAAATAGTATTCCAGTTGATCTCCAGGAGTGATATTTAATTCGTTAAGGTTCCATGTATAGCTGAAGGACTGTTCTTTCAGGTCTCGGCGGATGGGGATAAGCTTTTTAACAACGGTTTTTTGGCCGCTTTTTGCAGTGAGTGTATAATGAAATGCCAGCGCACTAAAACCATGATCGTCGGCAACGGTTCCTGTAAAATAAAAAAGCCTGTTGCTGGTCGAGTCCAGCACTGACTTTATGTTGATTTCTGGCAGTTGATCCTTGATCACCAGGAGCTCATGGTTTACAGAATCAGATGATACAGCGCCAAAGCGCTCTGGCATCAATAAATATGATCCAGACTGGCTGATTCTTGCGGTAATTGCAGTTGTATTGCCGGGTGCAGTTACTCTTTTGCTGCTGCCATTGAGTTTAAATAACAAGCTTGAAGTATGCTCCGTAGCTATTTTCCAGGTCACTACAGTTCCTTCAGGCAGTGTGAGGTCACCCACATTATTTACCATCTCTGAATTTCTGCCAAGGTATGCGGGAAATCTGAGTGTAGCCTGCATTGCCAGAATGGCTGGCCGAGCCAATACAGTAACGTGAAATGTTTTAGAATTGAATCCGCCTGCCGTAAAGTGAACGGCCATATCCTGCTGCAGGTTCTGAAAGGTGTGTTTAAAGCTGCTGATGTTTTGTTTTTCCAGCTTATAAGTATTTTGTCCATCATTAACATAAACATCCTGTGGAAGCTCATTGCCGCTCAGTTTAAGGGCTATTGTTAAGTCATCACCCTGTGTAATAGTCAGCGATTTACTGGCAAGGTCAAAAGTAAATGGAGCTTCGGGCAAAATTTCCTGATCAAATTTCAGGAAGCTGTAGGTCCCATTGCGTAGAATAGCAGGAGCAAGCACCGCCATAAACAAAATGATAGCTATGGGGATTAAGAGATATTTGAGATACTTGCGGTTATCGGCAAAGTGTATGGCGCTGGAAAATGGAATGGGTTTCATCTCGACGATCTTCTGGTCGATTCCGGCAAGAATGAGTGCGCTGGATTGTGGCGACTTTTCTGCCAGGGCCTTTAATTGCAGGGTATTTAATAGCTTGTCCTGCACAGTAAAAAAATGCTCGCCGATGATCGCTGCGGATTGCTCCAGACTGAGGCCCTTACTCAGTTTCATCAATGGAATCAACGGTTTAATTACCCATATCGCAAGTACATAAAGGCCCGAAAAAATAAAGGCAAAGAATATTGCTGTTTTTGCAAACACACTGGGGTGGAGAAAATAGACCAGCAGGAAAGATAGGAGGTAGAGACCCAAAACAAATGCCAACGTATAGATACTTCCCCGGAGTAGCTTGTTTAAGTAGAACTTCCGGGTAAAGGCATTGATTTTAGAAATTAACAGGTCATAATTGCTTTCCATAGGCTAATTAAGCAAGAGGCTGCTTCACAAAGCTAAACAACGGAAAGGGTTTATTAAAGGATGAATTGAAAAAGCCTTTAAAATAAAAAAGCTTTCCGGAAACCGGAAAGCTTTTTGTACGAGTATGATATAATAATCTAGATTACTTTAACATTGATCGCATTCAAACCTTTTTTACCGCTTTCAACATCGTATTCTACTTTGTCGTTTTCACGGATTTCATCGATAAGGCCTGTTGAATGTACAAAAATTTCGCTATCGCCGTTAGCTGGTACGATAAACCCGAAACCTTTAGTTACATTAAAAAATTTTACTGTTCCTTCTTGCATTGTATTATGTATTAAAAAATTAAGTGTGCAAGGTAAGCATTATTTTTCTATAATCTGCAAATGCTTCATTTTTTGGGAAATATATCTAAATAGCTGTTACTTCGCCTTTAACCGTCCCACAACGTTGATTGTAATTTCGGAAGGATGGGGCATTTGAAAAGTGCTCCCGGGCTCAATTTTAAGCATGTTTTGAAGATAAACGGAAATGATACCCTGTAATACTTTTTTGCGGGCCTCAAGATACTCTGGTATATCATTCCTGAACGTGTTGAGATGAATTTTGCCATTTTGATCCACTACTGCAGTGAATGAATAGGCAAAATCCTGATATGCTTTATAGATGATGATTTTATATTCGGGAAAAAGATAATCGTAAGCCTTGGTTCTTCCGGCCAAAACATCTACTGAGCTTAGCTTTTCTACTGTAATAGATTTACTTAGCGGAATAAGGTTTACCGGAATTCTTCCAGCAAAGGCGCTGTCGGCATTTGTAGGATTACGGATTGCACGGGCAGTTAATTTTTTGATAAATGCCGTATCCGCTGCTGTAGGCCGCTGAAGTTGTGCGGCGGTTGTTTTAAGTACCTTGCTGATATACTCCTCGGAGTAATAGGTAATGCGTACATCGGAGCGGATATCATTGGCAATTTGCTTGTTGTTGACCTGCAGACGCTGCATCTGGATGCTGTCTTTGCTGATCGACTTTATTCGGAACCATTCGGCGGCGAAGTTATAGACATCGCCGTGATCGAACATCAGGTGAAAAGGTTGCATTCTTTTTTTCTGAGGGCTATAGGCAAGCACAGTGTCGTTAGACACAAATTGGATTATCCAATTAGGCTCCTGCTGAAATCCCAGTTCACTAAAAGAAAGGCCATTGCTGAAACGTCTTTTTACTTCCTGATAACGGATCCCTTTGATGGCAAGGAAATTATGGCGTGGGCGGAGTGTATCTCCTGGATCAAGCTTTTTGCGTTCTATCTGCTGGCAACTGCCGAAAAAAAGGGTGATGCCGCATACAACGGCCAGGCAATATATTTTCATCATCGTGTGTTCGGGCTTTTACTATGCAAAGATATCAGGGTTTTTTTGTGATTAAGAGCACATTGGCTACTTTTCTTTGCCCTGCATGATCCCATAATTTGTTATCTGAGGGAAAATTGATGACTCCGTTGTCGCCTGCGCCTTCTACCCATAGCGTAGTTGAGCCGCCTCCATCAAGGTTGATTGCCGTTAAACAATCCAGCCAGCGCATAATCTTGTTCAGTTCGTGCAGGCTCATACCTGCCGATTGCTCATTTCTTCCATCAACTGTAAGCAGTATGATCTTGCCATCTTTTTTTATGCCTACAGCCGTTCTGGGATGGCGTAAGGTAGTAAAACTGGTGGTGTCGAGGCCCTGAGTTTTTCCTTTAAATGACAACATCGGGCCACTCAGTAATATATGTTCAGCGTTGAGCGACTTTTCCCAGGTTGACTTGCCATTCCATTGCTCCAGTTTTAATTTGCCGTTGTGAATTGTTATGGCAGAACGTTGGTGTCTGGCACGGATGCCGTTTTTTTCAAGTCTGTTCTCCGCAATTATGGTATCTCCATATTTTAGAAAATCTACTGATCCTCCATTTTTAACGTCGAAAAAACTTCCGTTAACTGCGGCAATCGCGTTTTTTTCCAACGCAAAATCAGCAGTGGTTTTCAGAAGCTTCCTGTCATATCCGAGATCAAATCCCCACTGGTGTTTTTTTGGCGTTAGTTCCAGATAGCTGATGTTTTCATTGGCATTGAACAAGTCATGAGCAGTAAAATGTGCGACTTTTAAAGATACATTTGAGGAGATAACTGTTTTTTTCCAGTCTGCGTTGACCAGTTTTACTGAGTCTTTATCTTGCGCTAAAACGGCAAGAGAAGTGGCAGATAGCAGGAAGAAGAAGATTAGGGATCTTTTAATCACGATAAGCTTAGATTCTTTTTTTTAAAGTTATGATTTTATATACAACTTCGCCATCTCTGAATAATTTGAGAATACATTTCCGGCCGTCGCCGGCTTTTAGAAAATCATTGATAGCCTCCAAGTCTAGCTCGGCAACGGGATGTAGATTTACGCCTAGAATTTCATCTCCAATCTGAACGCCTTCCAGCTCTGCGGGCGATCCTTTTTCGATTCGCCCGATCATATAATCCTTGAGGCCTTCTCCCGATTGATAAATTTCGAGTCCTGACATATCATGTTCAAACGGCTTTTTGAAATTCTGGTTAGGTTTAAAAAAGAAAACATGGTTTTCGTAGTCCATGATGATGTCGAAACGGCTTAATATATCGGCGCCAATAATTCCGTTTCTGCCTGTCCTCAGTGCTTTTAATGGACCACCTTCATAATCAGGATAAGATACCAGTGTGTTTTTGATCTCATAAGGGCCGATGCTGACTAGCGGTGCACGTGCTATGTTTCCTGTTACGAGGCCTCCAAACCCGACACCTAAATTAGCAGGAATGCTGTACGCTGGGAGGGGATACTTTTTTCCGTCTAAGATCTCCAGGGAGAGGCTGTTACTTGCTCCGCTATCCATGAGCAGTTTAGACTTTCTTGGCTCCATGCCTTGTGTTTGAACTGAAAGATCGATATAGGGCTTATTTAAAATCAGTTCGATAGGAAGTCCTATTCCTTTGCGCCTGAAGGGCACATCATGCTTATAAAATGTTATGCTACGTGTTGAATATTTAAGTTTAACAACAAAACTATTGAAGAAATAAGAGCCTACCAAGCCGTGGATGGGCGTGCCCAAATAGTTCGATAGACTGAAGAAGTCTTCTTCCAGAATTGCCGCTGGCGTGTATGTAAGCGTAGCATGTCCAATCTGAGTTTCCAGAATGATGGATATATAGGCATCAAGATCTTCACCGTTTCCTGCTCCGCCAACCTTTACCTTTCGGAGTTTGCTAAATTGAAGGGAGTCGAGGATCGACGGATCAGTGATTAGCATTGCGCCGACACCGGTATCAAGGATAAAATTATAAGGTCCTTTTTTATTGATGTACACGGGAATAACGATCAGATTTTTGATTAATCTAAAGCTAATGCGTTCCTTTTTTCTATTGCCTTTCAATTTAAATTCTTGCGCATAACTGGGTACACTCAGTACATGAACGGTAATAAGTATGATCAGAATGGCCTTGAGGGGGCCTTTACCGTAATGATTCTTTGGCGAAACCATTAATATTTGTATAAATTCACTGAAAATATACGATGTATTGTTTGATTATGTATAAAATACGACACTATTATTCACTTGGCCTCTTCCTGATGATCGCAGGGCTTTTCTTTCAAAGTTGCAGTGCTGACCGGCGCATTGCCCGTGCTATGAAAAGAACGTTCAATACATCTCAGGTTATCAAACAATATCAGGTTGGCTTTGCGCTCTATGACATCAGCGGTAAGCAGATGATTTTTGAACGAAATGCAGAGAAATACTTTACACCGGCATCAAATACAAAGCTATTCACTTTTTACGCGGGCCTGAAACTCTTATCAGATTCTATCCCCTCATTACGTTATGTAGAACGTGGGGATTCATTAATTTTTTGGGGAACGGGAGATCCGTCCTTTCTGCAGGCTGAGCTTAAAGGTGTGCGCGCGCTGGATTTTTTACGGCAGAGCGACAAGAAATTGTTTTTTGCAGCCGGAAGGTATACAGGTGATTTCTATGGAAAAGGGTGGGGTTGGGATGATTACAACGCCTATTATCAAGCGGAAATCAATGAACTGCCTATACAGGGCAACCTACTTCATGTTACTGAACGGGGAGGAAAACCATTACTAACGCCTCGTTTGCTTAGCGATTGTGTGTTGATGGATTCGGGAAGCAAAAGCAGAAATTTTACCATTACCCGGGATTTCAATGAAAACAAATTCCATTATCCTAAAGTGGTTATACCAAAGGGGTATAGTCAGGATATCCCTTTCAGATTGAGCACCAATTTAACCTTGCAATTGTTAACTGATACGTTAAATAAGCCGGTTGAAGTGATCCGGAAGGACATGCCGGCGACAGCGAAAACAATCTATAATATGAAGACTGATTCGGTGTTGCGGGCGATGATGTTACCTAGTGATAATTTTATAGCAGAGCAACTATTGCTCGTATATGCAGATCGAATTTCACCAACGCTTTCTGCGGAGGTAGCGATCGGCTACATCCAAAAGAAATACCTTTCTGAATTGCCGGATGTACCGCGTTGGGTAGATGGATCTGGACTTTCACGCGGAAATCTTTTTACCCCGCGGGATATGGTTGCAGTTTTGGATTCAATCTACGTAACGATACACGATGATAAGCGGTTGTTTTCGTTGCTACCTGCTGGTGGTAAGACGGGGACGTTAAAAAACGCATATCCGAAAACTGACCAGCCTTTTGTTTACGGAAAAACAGGTTCATTGTCAAACAACCATAACCAGAGCGGCTATGTGCTGACTAACAAAGGAAAGATTTTCATTTTTTCTTTCATGAATAACAATTTTGTGCTTCCAACGGCAGAAGTACGTAAAGAAATGGTGCGTATTATAACCTATATTCATGAAAAATATTGAGCAACTGAGTCATTTGCCAGGGGCGCTATCAGCAACAATCACTGTTGGAAATGCGACGTACTTATATTTTGGAGGGACAGCATATCTGGGAATCCCGCAAAATGTAGCTTTCCTCCAGCATTATGTTCGTGGTTTAAGCCTGTTTGGGCTGAATAATGGGACCAGTAGAAATAATAACGTACAGTTGAATATTTATAATGAGGCGGAAGATTATGCTGCTGGCTATTTTAAGGCTGAGGCGGCACTGATCACTTCCAGTGGCTATCTTGCTGCGCAAATGGCTGCTCAGTATGCAGCCACGCTTGGGCAAATTGCTTATGCTCCCGCTACCCATCCTGCATTATGGCTGGACGGGAATCCGGGAATTGAGGGAAGTTTTACAGCATGGGGAGAAAGGATTAGCACAGAGATAAACCAAAGTGATGTGCAGGATTGGGTATTAATTAGCAATTCGATAAACAACCTTTTCCCGGAGGTTTATGATTTCGGGTTTTTAAGCCGTTTAAAGCCAGGAAAACGGGTGACCTTGCTGATCGATGACTCGCATGGCATTGGCATCTTGAACAACGGTATTGGAGCACAACGGGTAATTTCTGGAGTTGATGTGATTTATGTGGCGTCTATGGCCAAGGGGCCGGGCGTAGATGCTGGGCTGATATTGGGATCTTCGGCACATATCTCTGCTTTGAAACAAACGCCTCAATTTCCAGGAGCATCGCCGCCAACTGCTGCAGGTCTGTACGCCTTTATGCAGGGCTCAGCAATCTATCGGGAGGAGCATGATCAGCTTTGTGACTTACAATACCACATGATGAATCAAGGGTTGGTACAGGATAATTTTGAATATATCCCGGAATTTCCTGTGTTTTTACACCGGGATAGCGGTCTGGCTGACCGGTTGCTACAGCAAAGAATACTTATTTCTGCTTTTCCATATCCGGATAGCAATGGACCCCGTATTAACCGGATTGTTCTGAGTAGCTGGCACACGCAATTTCAGCTGGATACTTTGATTCAGGTGTTAGCTAAAGCAATTAGAGCATAGTAAACGGGATATCCATCAATTCATATCCCTGCCATCCTCTAAAATCAAAGTGCCACCATTCGTTATAGATTACTTTAAAACCATGTGCCTGCATGGTATTGATCAGGAAGTCTCTGTTTTTTATCAGTTTGACGGGAAGGTTGGCGTAATGAGGTGCCGCTGCGGGCGCGAAACTGTCATAAGGTGTCGGCATTGGGATATCTCTACCTGTTTTAAGATCAATGAGGGTTAAGTCTACCGCGCAGCCACGGTTATGTTTCGAACCTTTTGCGGGGTTGGCCACAAAGTTTTTGTCGCTGGCTTTTTGATAAAAAGCGACGGTCACAGCATATGGCCTGTAGGCATCAAAGATCTTAAGTCCATATCCTTTTTTACGGAGTTCTTCCTGTATTTTTTTTAGCTGCGCTACCACCGGCTTGCGTGCAAAAGCCTTGCCCTCGCTGTACATTACCTGTTTCATGAAATTTCGGGTTGTAGCATAGCGGATGTCGAGCACAATATCGGGTATAACTTTTCGGATTTCTACGAGCTGCTTATCAGGATTTGCGGCGTATGATTTTATATACTCAACTTTAGTATCAATAACCTTTAAGCCATATTCGTTTTGCTTGTCTTTTTGGGCGCATGAGCTCAAGCAGAAAAAGCAAAAGGGAAGCAGCAGAAGCTTATTCATGCAATTATTGATTGGAAACAATGAGTAAATTAATGTCTTTGCAAGGCAGATTGAACATATTGGCCAGATCTTTACTAGTGAGATGTCCCTGATAGATGTAGACAGCCTCGCGGATGCCCGGTTTGTCCCATATCACATTCATCAGACCACCCATATCTCCTATGTCTACCAAAATAGGCGTAAAGATATTCGTTAGCGCGTAGGAAGCTGTTCGTGGAACTCGTGAAGCAATGTTAGGTACACAGTAGTGGATAACGTCATATTTCCTGAAAACGGGATCCTTATGGTTTGTTACTTCGGAGGTCTCGAAGCATCCACCCTGGTCTATGCTGACGTCGATTACTACGGAGTTTGGTTTCATGCGGCTCACGGTTTCCTCCATTACAATGCAGGGGCTTCTTCCATGTGATGCGCGGATGGCACCGATTACGACGTCACATGTTGTAATTGCTTTACCAAGCACGATGGGTTGCATCACAGAGGTGAATACTCTGCTTCCGAGGTTATTCTGCAGTCTGCGCAATCTGTAGATCGAACTGTCAAAAACCTTCACTTCAGCACCTAATGAGAGCGCTGTGCGTGCAGCATACTCGCCAACAGTACCCGCCCCAAGGATCACAATCTCTGTAGGAGGAACACCGGTGAATCCACCAAGCATCAGACCTTTTCCACCAGTTACGTTACTTAGGTACTCTGCTGCGATGAATATTGATGTAGCACCGACAATCTCGCTCATTGCGCGCACTACGCTGAGGATGTTACCCTCGTCGCGCAAACTTTCAAAGCTAAGGGCATTGATTTTTTTTGCCAGCAGGGCCTTCAGGTAGCTTTCTTTTAGGGATCCCATTTGTAAAGCCGAGATCAGTGTCTGACCTTTGTGCATCATTTCGATTTCATCGAAGGTTGGTGGAGCGATTTTAACAAGGACATCTGCGTCAAAAACTTCTCTTTTATTAAAAGAAATAATTGCGCCTTGTTCGCTATAATCCTGATCAGAGAAGTTGGCTCCTACGCCGGCACCCGTCTCGATAACGACTTTGTGGCCGTTGTTGACCAGTAAAGCAACAGATAAAGGTGTAAGTGCGATTCTATTTTCCTGGAACGAGATTTCCTTTGGGATACCAATATGAAGGCTGTTATTTCTGCTTTTAACTTCAGACATGGTTTCCTTAGGCTGAATCAGCCCCTTCTGGGCGATCGACGCCATATCCTCTCTAAAACCTGTGGCCATTGCTGTTTTCTTCAATTATTTCTATAAAATTAGTAAAACAAATTAAGGCGGGAGCTACAATTTCCTAAATTTTAGTGAAGTTGATGCGCCTTCCGGTCTCGCTGGTAATCGAGATTTGCACCTTGATGTATGTTGGGGGCAGTAGCTCGGCGACTTTCTCAGGCCATTCGATCAGACAGATATCACCTGAATAAAAATAGTCTTCATAACCGATGTCATAGGCCTCCTGTAAGTTCTTAATCCGATAAAAATCAAAGTGATAAAGACTTCCATTTGGGGAAAGATATTCATTAACAATAGAAAACGTGGGGCTCGACACCAGGTCTGTAACACCTAACGCAAAGCATATTTCTTTGATGAAGGTTGTTTTTCCAGCTCCCATATCACCTTCAAAAATAAAGAGCTTTTCATTGCCTGCAAAAACAAGCAGCTCAACCGCTGCTTGTTTCAGATCATCAGGATGTTGAACTTCTAGTGTCATAATTGCTTATCTGGGACTATAGGTCGCTACAGGAATAATCATTTCTTCCAGTGAAATACCACCATGTTGGAACGTTTCATTATAGTAGTTCACAAATTGGTTATAGTTATTTTGATAGACGAAATAGCGATCTTCTTTCGCGAAGATATAATTGGAACTGATGTTGATCTTAGGGAGTTGTGCTTCGTGTGGATTTTTGATCAGAAATACTTCTTTGGCATTGTAATTCAAATTCCGCCCTTGTTTGTAGCGCAGATTGGTGTTTGTGTTTCTGTCTCCAATAACTTTACTCGGATGTTTAACACGAATCGTTCCGTGATCCGTTGTGATAATGAGCTTGACATTTTTCTGAGATATTTTTTTAATCAGGTCAAGCAAAGGTGAGTGTTCAAACCAGGATAGGGTGAGTGAGCGGTAGGCTGCATCGTCATTTGCAAGTTCACGAATCATCTGCATATCGGTACGTGCATGTGACAACATATCTACAAAGTTGTAAACAATAGCATTAAACTCATTTTGCATTAGGTTGTTGACTTGTTCTGTAAGGGCCTTTCCATCATCATATGTCAAGATTTTATGGTAGCTGAATTTGCAGTCTTTTCGCAAGCTTCGTTTGATCTGATCTTCCAGAAATGCAGCTTCGTGCATATTTTTACCGCCCTCATCATCGTCATTTTGCCATAGCGATGGGAATCGTTTTTCCATTTCCAAAGGCATCAGCCCAGAAAAAATGGCATTTCTGGCGTACTGCGTTGCTGTAGGCAGGATACTCGAGTAAGTGTCCTCCTCGTCGAGGCGGAAATACTCAGAGATCAGTGGATTTATAATTTTCCATTGATCATAGCGTAGGTTGTCAATCAGGATGAAAAAAACCGGAGTGGTGGAGTTAATGTGGGGGAAAGCTTTCTTTTTTAGTAGCTCGTTAGATAAAAGGGGTGCTTTTTCTTTCCCGTTTACCCAACCCAGGTAATTGTCTTCGATAAATTTCGAGAACTGCATATTGGCTTCTGACTTTTGCATCGTCAAGATCTCGTGCATTTGAGGGTCATCGAGTTTTTCCAGCTCAAGTTCCCAGAACACAAGCTTCTTATAAACATCAACCCACTCTTCATAACTGAGCTTATCGTTGAGTGTCATACCCAGGCGTCTAAAATCCTGTTGATAGGCCATGGATGTTTTTTCGCTAACAAGTCGCTTATTGTCGATAATCTTTTTGATAGTTAACAATACCTGCTTAGGGTTCACAGGTTTGATTAGATAGTCGTCGATCTTAGAGCCGATCGCATCTTCCATCAGGTTTTCTTCCTCGCTTTTGGTAATCAGCACGACGGGAATGTCACTTTTAATGTTTTTTATTGCAGAAAGGGTTTCTAAACCACTCATTCCGGGCATGTTTTCATCAAGAAACACCAGGTCAAAATGTTCTTTGCCGAAGGCTTCCAGCGCATCGTTACCGTTTGTAAAGGTGGTAACATGGTAACCTTTTTCGTTTAATAGTAATATATGAGGTTTTAATAAGTTGATTTCATCATCAGCCCATAAAATTTTCGTTTCCTGCATTTCTGATTTTTTATTTACATTAAATCCTTAAAAAAAGAGATCTCTTTCTAAAGTATGAATAAAAATAGCAATTTTTGTACCGTATAATTTATATCGCTGAGATTGAATAAAAAGAAAATTATAAATGATCCTGTTTATGGATTTATAAATATACCCTCTGAACTGGTTTTTGATCTGATTTCGCATCCTTATTTCCAACGACTCAGATATATTAAACAACTTGGAATGACCCATCTGGTTTATCCGGGTGCTTTACATACACGTTTTCATCACGCATTGGGTGCTATGCACCTGATGGGATTGGCTATAGAGGTGCTTAGAAGTAAGGGACACGAGGTTTCGAAAGCTGAAGAAGAAGCGGCAATTATTGCAATTCTATTGCATGATATTGGTCATGGCCCATTTTCCCACGCGCTGGAGCATAGTTTGGTTAACGGGATCCACCACGAGGATATCTCCATGCTGATCATGGAAAATCTAAACAAGGAATTCGAAGGTAAATTGAGCCTGGCAATAAGTGTGTTTACGGGGAAGTATGACCGAAAGTTTTTGAATCAGTTGATATCAAGTCAGTTGGATCTGGACCGAATGGACTACCTCAACCGGGATAGTTTCTTTACCGGCGTGAGCGAAGGCGTAATCAGTTTTGATCGGATTATTAAGATGTTCAATGTTTATGAAGACGAGCTGGTTATTGAGGAAAAGGGGATTTACTCTATAGAGAATTTCCTGATTGCCCGTCGACTGATGTACTGGCAGGTGTACCTGCATAAAACGGTAATTGCAGGCGAACAATTGCTGGTCAAAATTCTGGAACGAGCGAAAAATCTTAGTCTGCAGGGAGCTGAATTGTTTGCAAGCCCCGCGTTGGCTCATTTTCTAAAAAATACAGTATCTGAAAAAGCTTTTTTTGCTGACCCGGTACATTTAGAACAATTTTCAAGGTTGGATGATCAGGATATTTTTACCGCGGTAAAAGTATGGACGCAACATGACGATAAGATTTTATCCCAGTTGTGTACGATGCTTACAAGAAGAAATCTCTATAAAATTGAAATTACAAATGAAGCTCCTGATGAAGCGCGAATGCTACTTCTTAAGGAAAATACAGCTGCGACTTACAATATCTCGGGAGCTGATGCCTCATACTTTGTGTTTACAGCTGCTATTATGAACAGAGCTTATAATGCGGGTAATAGCAATATTAACATTTTATTAAAGAACAATACCATCATAGATATTGCAAAAGCATCGGATTTATCTAACTTAGAATCTTTGGATAGAACTGTTAAGAAGCATATTTTATGCTATCCACGCATCATTTAGCATTATTTAACATTTAATTTGGTTTTTAATAGCGTTTTTAGCGTTTGAAACGTTTGAAGGCCAGAGAAAGGAACAGATCCTAAAAAGGCGAATTTGTTCATATCGATTTAACATATAACTTTGTAAAATGCAATTCACTGCGAAGCAGATCAGCGAAATCTTAAGTGGTACTATTGAGGGTGACGAAAACATCCAGGTAGGCGAGCTTTCTAAAATAGAGAATGGTAAGGCTGGTGCTTTATGTTTTTTGTCAAACCCGAAGTACGAAAACTACTTGTATACCACAGAAGCATCGGTTGTAATTGTTGGTGCTGACTTTGTGCCTAGCCAACCTTTTAAAGCTACTTTAATAAAAGTAAAAGACCCTTATAGCGCTTTTTCTGTATTGCTGGAGAAGTACAATGAAGTTCTAAATCAGGCAACAGAGCAGACCGGCATTGAGGAGCCTAGTTTTGTTCATCCATCAGCTAAAATTGGCAAAAATGTATACATTGGAGCCTTCTCCTATATTTCTGAGCATGCTGTTATTGGTGATAACACAAGGATTTCAGCACAGGTATACGTGGGCTACGGTGTAGAAATTGGTACCGATTCTGCATTGCACCCCGGAGTCAAGATTTACAATAGATCTGTTGTTGGGAACCGCGTTATTATCCATTCCAATACCGTTATTGGCAGCGATGGATTTGGCTTTGCACCGCAACCCGACGGCACATATTCGAAAATTCCACAGATTGGAAATGTTGTTATCGAAGATGACGTCGAAATCGGCTCCAATACGGCGATAGACCGTGCTACAATGGGATCTACTTATATCCGTAAGGGCGTAAAACTTGACAACCTGATTCAGATTGCCCATAATGTTGACGTTGGCGAACACAGTGTTGTAGCAGCGCAGTCGGGTATTTCCGGAAGCTCTAAACTGGGTGGAAATTCTGTTATTGGCGGACAAGTTGGTATAGCGGGACATTTATCACTGGCGAAGGGCACACAGATCGGTGCACAGGCGGGAATTAACTTCAGCATCGCAGAAGAAAACAAACAATGGCATGGAAGTCCGGCACAGCCTTTGCGCGACTGGATGCGCGCTTCTGTGATCTTTAAACAATTGCCAAACGTAGAGAAGCGTATTGCGGCCCTGGAGGCAACGATTGTAAAGCTTAATGCAATTATAGAACAAAGTATTACATTACCTAATAACAATGAACGTTAAACAAAAAACGATAAAAGGCGAGATTTCTGTACAGGGAGTTGGTTTACATACGGGGGCAAACGTTACACTAACGTTTTGTCCGGCACCAGAAAACCATGGCTTTAAGTTTCAGCGTACTGACCTGCCTGATCAGCCGATTATTGACGCAGATTGCGACAACGTGACTGACACGGCACGAGGTACAACAATTTCGCAGAACGGCGCAAGCGTAAGTACAGTAGAACACGTGATGGCTTCGTTGGTAGGAATGGACCTTGATAATGTGCTGATTAAGCTCGATGGTCCTGAGACACCAATAATGGATGGCAGTGCAATTCTGTTTCTTGAGGCGCTGGAATCTGTTGGATTTGTACTACAAAGCGTGGACCGCGAATATTTCCAAATCCCACACAATATCACCTATACCGAGCCAGATAGAAAGGTTGAAATCGTTGCGATGCCGCTTGATGATTACAGGTTCACCTGTATGATTGATTATAATTCTCCGGTACTAGGCAGTCAGCATGCCGGGATATCGAGTATTGCTGAATTTAAAAAAGAGATAGCATCATGTCGTACGTTTTGTTTTCTGCACGAGCTTGAATATCAGCTACAGAACAACCTGATTAAAGGTGGAGATTTGAATAATGCCATTGTTATTGTAGATAAGGAAGTTACCCGTGAAGAGTTGGATCATCTGGCTAAAATCTTTAAAAGATCAGCTATAGATGTTGCCCCTCAGGGAATTTTAAACAATATGGAGCTGCGGTATCAAAATGAGCCTGCCCGTCATAAATTATTGGATATGATCGGCGACCTTGCTTTGGTAGGCGTACACCTGAAAGGGCATATTATGGCTGCCCGTCCGGGTCACGCTGCTAATGTGGCTTTTGCTAAAAAGATAAAGGCAGCCATTAAGAAAGAGAAGAATAAGAAAATCCAGCATGTGTACGATCCTGCTGTGAAACCGCTCTACGATGTGATGCAAATCATGGATATTCTGCCACACAGACAGCCATTCCTGTTCATCGACAAGATCCTGGAACTTTCTAAAACGCATGTTGTTGGTGTGAAAAATGTCACCATGAACGAAGAATTTTTCAAAGGACATTTTCCAGGAGCGCCGGTTATGCCTGGTGTTATCCAGATTGAGGCGATGGCACAAACAGGAGGTATATTGGTTTTGAGTACTGTTCCCGATCCCAGAAATTACCTTACCTACTTTTTAAAAATCGACAATGTCAGGTTCAGAGCTCAAGTTCTACCTGGTGATACCATAGTTTTCAGATGTGATTTGATGGAGCCTATCAGACGTGGCATCGCCCAAATGAAGGGTGTTGGCATGGTTGGTGAGAAGGTTGTTGTTGAGGCAGAGATGATGGCACAAATTACAAAAGTTAAAGAAAGCGACCGCGTATCATGATACAACCCCTAGCGTATATACATCCACAAGCTAAGATTGCTGATAATGTTGTGATTGAGCCGTTCGCGGTGATACACAAAGATGTTGAAATTGGTGAAGGCACCTGGATCGGTTCCAACGTCGTGATTATGGACGGTGCCCGAATTGGTAAGAACTGCAGGGTATTTCCAGGCTCAGTGATCTCGGGAATACCGCAGGACCTGAAGTTTGCCGGCGAGGTAACTACGGCTGAGATCGGTGATAACACGACGATCCGCGAATGCGTTACCATTAACAGAGGCACGAAAGACAAGTGGAAAACCGTTATCGGCAGCAATTGCCTGATTCAGGCTTATTCTCATATTGCGCACGATTGCGAAGTTGGTGATTATTGTATCTTTTCAAACAGCACAACTCTGGCGGGACATATTACCATTGGAAATTATGTTGTTCTGGCGGGCTTGGTAGCAATCCATCAATTTGTTAAGGTTGGGTCTCACGCTTTCATCACCGGAGGTTCATTGGTGAGAAAAGACGTTCCTCCGTATGTAAAGGCGGCTAGAGAGCCTCTATCGTATGCCGGAATTAACTCGGTAGGTTTAAGAAGAAGGGGATTTCCTTCGGAAAAAATCAATGAAATTCAGGAGATTTACAGAGTTCTTTTTGTAAAACATAATAATGTAACCAAAGCACTAGACATGATTGAGGCTGAATTTGCACCAACGGAAATCCGTGATGAAATTGTTGATTTCATTAGAAATTCAAATCGTGGTGTAATGAAAGGTTACGGCTCTGGTAGCTAAACTCGTGTAGTATGCTGATCGAGCTTAAAAATGCAGGGCGCAGGTTTAACCAGGAATGGATCTTCAGGCACGTAAACTATACGTTTGCATCCGGTGGCAGGTATGCTGTGCTTGGACCAAATGGTTCTGGTAAATCAACCCTATTGAGTTTGGTCCTGGGCAATCTTTCAACTTCCGAGGGTGGGGTTACTTACACAGAGGCGCATGAAATTCCCGTTGACGAGATTTATAAATACGTTAGTTTTGCCGCACCGTATCTTGATCTTATCGAAGAATTTACGCTTCAGGAAACGATAGATTTTCACTTCAGATTTAAAAACATACACCCTTCGGTTCCGGAAAGTGGGATCTTGGAGTTGCTCGGGCTAACAAAAGCTCAGGATAAGGCGTTGAAATATTTCTCATCGGGCATGAAGCAAAGAACCAAACTGGCATTAGCCTGTTGCTCGGATACACCGATGCTGGTGCTTGACGAGCCAACATCAAATCTCGATGTACAGGGGATAGATTGGTACCAGCAACTGATCTCAGATTTCACGACAAACAGGCTCGTAATTGTGGGTTCTAACCAAGAGGTAGAGTATGGTTTTTGCGACCAGTTCGTGTCCATAACGGATTATAAAAAATAAATTATATTTACTATTGTAGAATTCAAAAATAGTCTTTACCTTTGCGGCACGAAATCGGGTCGAAAGTTTAGACACAATTTCAAGTAAAATGGCAAAAGCATCTGAAGTAAAAAGTGGTAATATCCTTCGTTTTAACGGAGAATTGGTACAGGTTGAGGAGTTTCTTCACCGTACTCCAGGAAACCTAAGAGCATTTTATCAGGCAAGGATGAGAAACATCAAGTCCAACAAGCTGGTAGAATACAGGTTTCGTACTGATGAAGAAGTAACGATCTGTCGTGTAGAAACGAACGATTATCAATACCTATATGAAGACGGAGATTTCCTTGTTGTTATGGATAATACGTCTTTTGAACAATTTAACATTCCTAAAGCTTTATTTGGGGATAGCGTTAAATTCTTAAAAGAAGGTATGAATGTTATTGTTGCTTTTGAAAGTGAAGAGCCTATCATGGCGCAGACACCTGCACACGTGGAGCTTGAGATAACTTATACAGAGCCAGCTGTAAAAGGCGATACTTCAACGAACGCATTAAAATATGCGACTGTTGAAACAGGAGTAGAGATTAAAGTTCCTTTGTTTGTTAACCACGGCGATAAAGTTAAGGTTGACACGCGCACAGGAGATTATATAGAAAGAGTAAAATAAGAATTTTCATAGTTTAGTTTTAGGTTTAGGTTGATTGTGGCTTCGGAGTGGTTCCCGAAGCCATCTTTTTTTAACTTTGTTTCTGATGAACAAATCTGAACTTAGAAAACAGGCGATGACAGAGCGGCGATTGATCGATCCTAGTGCGATTAAACGATTAAACGAGCAATTGTTACAGCGCTTTTCTAAACTTGATTTTAGTGCAATCAGCGTATTGCATATTTTCCTTCCTATTGCTGAGAAGGCTGAGCCTGACACGTTCCAATGTATAAATTGGCTCAAAAATCATCATCCACATATCAAAATACTGGTTCCGAAAGCCGATTTTAGGACGGCTTTGATGACGCATCATGAATGGCGAGGTATGGACTATCTGGAGAAGAGTACCTTCAATATTCTGGAGCCGCGTTCTGAAGAAGTTTACAAGGGGTTGATTGATCTTGTAGTTGTTCCGTTACTTGCTTTTGATAAGTGTGGATATCGGGTAGGGTATGGGAAAGGATTTTACGATCGATTTCTTGAGGGCTCGGATGCGCTAAAGGTGGGGCTTTCTTTTTTTGAGGCTGTCGACGAAATTTCGGATGTTGACGCCCTTGATGTCAGACTGGATCTTTGTATTACTCCTGATAAAATCTATTATTTTAATACTTAGACCGCTGTGATTTAATGAAATCTGTGATCAGGTAGCTGATTGTTTTACCTGTCTGTAAGTCTTGTCGGCCGTCTATCAGCGTCGCAGCAGCTTCGCAGATATGAAGATAATTGCATTTTTTATCCAGGGAAAGCAAAATGGCTCTGAGTGTGTTTAAGTGGATTCCACTTGGCGTGGCTGCACTTGATAACACGCCCATAATTGTGTCCATGTCTATCTCTAACCCTAGAGGATGTTCCATGTCCTCGACAAATACTTTAAAAGAAGCACCAATATCTGGTGTGAGCAAAAGATCTTCGAAATATTTCACGCTTATGTTGCTGTTCTGCATGATGGTGTTGAGCATAAAGCTATTCAGGTAATTCTGCTGTAGTCCAAATACCCCGTATTTAGCTAAATAACCGGCGCTAAGCGCATAACTTAAGCCATTCCCACTATGTCTGCCGTCCAATGTTCTTAAGTCTGCATGAGCGTCGATATTAACTACATTGATTTTTTGGTCTAAAGCAATTGACGTTCCTTTGATGATGGGATAGGCATTGTTATGACCACCACCTATGACGACGGGTATTTTTCCAGCGGTAACAATCCGTCTGATCAGTGGATAGATTTGTTCATCAATCCAGGCAACTTTTTCCATTTGCAGTACTCTGGAGGAATCTGTTGGCAGATAGAATTCAAAATGGCCGAGTAGAAGGAGGTCTTCTCCTGAAAAAAAGCTATTGCTTTGTGTATTTAATAATGCATTTAAAGTCGCGTTCCAGGCTGTTGAGCTACCTCTTATGCCGTAATTTGCAGAAATGCCAATATCTTCCGGGATCCCAAGCAACACAAATTTAGCAGGTGATGATTCCAGTTCCTGCCCTGCGTTAAGATAGGCGATCTGCTGTCCGAGTCGGATTTCCCCATCACGAACGTTCACGAAAGCGGCGATGTCTTCTTTTTGATAACGTTTAAAACCTTCCATTAGTAGAATTCACCATTAAGAACGATATGTTCAATTTGAGATTGGCCAAAGCTATAGGGTAAAAATGCGATACTGCTTAAAGTGCGTGTAATAAAAAAATTAGCTCTTTTTCCCTTAGTTATACTGCCTAATTCATGACCTAGCTCCATTGCCGCAGCGCCATTTATTGTGGCGGCGTTGATTGATTCTTCAGGGAGCATCCGCAGGTTGATACAGGCGAGCGAAACTACCAGGTTCATGTTTCCCGAAGGCGTAGACCCTGGATTATAATCTGACGCAATGGCAACTGGAATATTTGCGTCGATTAATCCACGGGCGTTGGCATAGGGTATACGTAGAAATAAAGAGCATGAAGGCAGTAAGGTCGCAATTGTATAATGGTTGGTCATGCTGCCTATAACAAGCGCATCTGTGGCTTCTAAATGATCCACCGATATCGCTTTGTGTTTGAGGGCAATTTCTACGCCACCGGAAACCGATAACTGATTGGCGTGAATTTTTGGCTTTAGTCCGTAGTGCGCTGCGGCGGCGAGCAGTTGATCTGTTTCTTCGACTGAGAAAAATCCTTTTTCACAGAAAACGTCAAAATAATCTGCCAGACCTTCTTGATAGACTGCTGGCAGGAGCTCTTCAACAATCATGCTGATGTAGGCCTGATGGCTTTCCTTGTATGCCAGGGGATAGGTGTGTGCCGCCAATAAGGTCGCTTTGATCGGGATTGGTGAGTTTTCTTTGAGTCTTTTGATGACGCGCAGCATTTTAAGTTCGCTCTCCAAAGTGAGTCCGTAGCCGCTTTTGATTTCCAGGGCGCCGGTACCTTGTCCGATCATGTCATTTAACCTGGCAAACGCGGCATCATAAAGCTCTGATTCATCTGCCGTTTGCATTTTTTCTGCAGAATTAAGGATTCCGCCCCCATTTGCTGCGATCTCTTCATAGCTTTTTCCCTTAATTTTCATCACAAACTCCTCCTCACGCGAAGCGGCAAAAACAATGTGTGAATGTGAGTCGCACCAGGAAGGGAAAATGGCTCCACCATTGACAGAAAAAATGTTTGTATCAGGTGGCAGTTGAGTGGGGATGTTGTTCATATTGCCGAAATCCAGAATAAACCCATTTGCACATAGCAGCCAGGCATCATTAAGGACAGGCAAATTGGCCATCATACTACCCTGTAACACAGCTGTCCCTTCAGGATGTATGCCAGCCAATATTCCAATGTCGCGGATCAGCAGAGGTTTCATCAGGCGGGATTAAGCTCGAGCAATACCGGGCAGTGATCAGAATGGATAGCATCAGGTAGGATAATGACGCGCTTAAGTCGCTCTAGCATAGGGACTGTTGCCAGATGATAGTCGATACGCCAGCCCAGGTTCTTTGCTCTTGAGTTGGCCCTGAAACTCCACCAGGTATAGTTGTGCGGGTCTTTATTGAAATGGCGGAATGTGTCAATAAATCCACGATTCAGAAATAACTCCATCCATTCCCGCTCTTCAGGTAAAAATCCCGACGAATTGGCGTTTGATTTCGGATTATGGATGTCCATTGACGTGTGGCAAATGTTGTAATCGCCGGAGATAATGAGATTTGGATGTTCTTTTCTAAGGTCATCGATATAGCCGTCGAAAAATTTCATGAATGCGTATTTTTTTACCTGACGCTCATCGCCACTGGAGCCCGATGGAAGATATACACTCATTAAAGAAAAGGTGTCAAAATCGGCCCGTAAAATACGGCCTTCCATATCGATCCATTCTTCACCACAACCGTATTCGACATGATTGGGTTTAATTTTAGTCAAAATCGCGACTCCGCTGTATCCCTTTTTCTCTGCTGGAAACCAGTAGTGATGATAACCCAGTTGTTCAATTAGCGCAATAATTTCAGGGATTTGTACCGGAAGTGCTTTGACTTCCTGCATGCAGACCATATCTGCATCAGTGGATTGTAGCCAGCAGAAGAAGTTTTTTGTAGAGGCAGAACGGATGCCATTTACATTGTAGGAGATAATTTTCATAATTTATAAGCTCTTGAGATGGAAGGAGCCATCTGTGATTTCGAGTTCTTTCTCTAGTTTTTTTGATGCCCGGCGTTTTAGAATCGTAACGGTCATTTTTACATCGTCTAAAGGTCTGTCGGACGTATCTTTTTTAACTGAAGCGATCTGATCTATCGTTGGAATGCCCTTGACTACCATACCATAAACAGTATAATTCTTGTCGAGATGCGGGGCACCGCCAATTGTTTTATAGATTTCGCGTTCCCATTCCGGGAGCCGGAACTTCAACCTGTTTTTTTCTACAACGCTGAGTGTTGAATCTGAGTATAACTTTCCTTGAACAATATAGAACTGACATCCACTGCTTGCCTTTTCAGGGTTGTTATCCCGGGCTGCCGCTAAGGCACCCTTTTGGTGGAAAATGCTATCCCGAAATTCTGCTGGAATGGTATAACCCACATCGCCATCGCCCAATGCGGCCCCTTTCATCGCGTTTTTAGATTGGGGGTCTCCACCCTGAATCATGAATTTTTCAATTACCCGGTGAAATAGTGTTCCGTCATAAAAGTGAGCTTTAGCAAGTTTCAGAAAGTTATCGCGATGGAGCGGTGTTTCATTGTAGAGCATGATGGTGAGTTCGCCAAAATCTGTCTTGACCCGTACAAACTTATGTTTAGGCTTTGCAGCGAAACTATAAAGTGAACAACAAACCAAAAGGAGAGACAGGAGTCTTTTCATTGTATTAAGTTTTTGCTAAGATAAATTAATTCCCTTGTCGGCAAAAAAACGTTTGCGGACTAATGTTCTTTACTGCTGTTTTATTGCAGAATAATATATAATTTTGCGGCGTAATGCATAGCCGAAAAAAAATAGCACTGAGTTTATGTGTCCTTTACCTTTTTAGTGTAATGGGCATTGCGCTAAGTCTGCATTTTTGCGGCAATAAGCTGGATGCAATTGGATTTACACAAACTGCTGGATGTAAGATGTGTAAATCAGCAGAAAAGAAGACAACTGAAAACAAATGCTGTAAGAATACTGCGGTAGACGTTAAAGTAACGGATAGTCACCAATCTAGTGTCAAAACGGTTGTTCCAAAGAGCCTTAGTCTTTCACTTTTATTTTCTCCGATGGTGAGCAGGTTGTTGAATCTCTTGATGCCAAGATTGTTTGACTATGTTGCACTGCATGTTCCACCGCCGTCGGGAAAAGTATCCGCGTACGTACTTCATTGCGTTTTCAGGAATTAGGAATAATACACTCATGCTATTGCTTAAGGCAATATTTTTTGATTGAATTTTAATTTTATTCCAGTTTTTATGAAAACATATATTTTTCTTTTAACAGCATTCGGCCTGTTTATGGGCTTTCCGGGCAAGGCCCAACAAATTTCGAACGCCGAAATTCAGGTAACCGGTCTTACCTGTTCCATGTGTTCCAAAGCAACAGAAACGGCATTAAAAAGTCTTGACTTTATCAACAGCATCAGCACAGACCTGAATCAGAATTTATTTACAATTAATTTCAAGAAAGATAAAAATGTAAATATCGACCTGATCAGGAAAAAAGTTGAAGATGCCGGTTTTTCTATAGGAAAACTTAGCGCTACATTTAATTTCAATGCGGTTGCGGTGGATCGGGATGGTCGCGCGACAGTAGATGGAAATGTATATCAGTTAACGAATTCCGACAGAAAAATTTTATCAGGCCCAATTAAGGCTACCGTAATTGATAAGAATTTTGTGCCTGGAAGTACATTTAAAAAGAACGTGAACACGCTGAAAGTGGATTCGTATGCCAGCGGGACAGCAGTGATAAATGGGCGCAAGACACGCGTATATCACCTCAGTATTTAATGATGAGAAAATATATGTGCATGTTGCTTCTGGTTATGATGACCAAAAGCATCTATGCGCAGGAGTTGTATGTATTTACAGAGCCTGCAAGCAATATGCCTGCGCGATCCATAGGTGTCCGACTTACGCATGAAGGAACAACGGGAAGCCAATGGAGCAGTAGAACAATTCCAGAAGTAATGATTGGAGTTAATAGAAAGCTGATGTTTCACGCACAAGGTTTCTTTTCTGATATGGATGGGCGTTACAGAGTTGAAGGCGCTAGTTTATATGGGAAGTACAGGTTTTATTCGGTCGATGGTACGCGTAAACACAGTCGAGCCGCCGCATTTCTACGTATCAGTCAGAGTAGACGGACATTTCCTTCTTCTGATATAAATTTGGAAGGAGATAATAGTGGAACACAGGGCGGATTAATCTTCACGCAGCTGCTGCATAAACTGGCCCTTTCTGCCAATATAAGTTATACAAGAGCCTTCGGCCAAAATCGGTATAATGGACAGATGAATAGCGCGGATGATATGATCGGATATAGTTTGTCGTCTGGTTACCTTGTTCTGCCTGTCGTTTATAAAAACTACAGCCAGCCTAACTTTAATGTTTATTTTGAAGTACTTGGAAAAACGGATCCATCCGATGGGAAGGCGTATTTGGACTTTGCACCAGCTATACAAACAGTCATTAACAGCCGTACGCGGGTAGACCTCGGTTACCGCTTTCAAATCGCTGGAAATATGTGCGATAGGTATTTGAAGAATATGTATTTGGCCAGGGTGGAGTTTAACTTTTTTAATGTGTTGAAATAGCTTATTTCTTACCTTATGTCAAGCTTTTGAAAGGGAGGTTATCGCTAAATTTGATGATTAAATTAAGTTACGATGTCTTTAAGATCACAATTTCAGCAAATACCGTTAAATCCTGTAACAGGGACAGTTATGCCAGCACTTTTTATCGGGCATGGTTCCCCAATGAATGGTATTGAAGATAATGAATTTAGTCGGCAATGGGCGGCCATAGCACGAGATATTCCCCTTCCTTCTGCAGTTCTTGTTGTGTCTGCCCATTGGTTTACAAAAGGGACTTTTATTACGGCTATGGATTTTCCTGAAACTATACATGATTTCGGGGGCTTTCCGCAGGAGTTATTTGATGTTGTTTATCCAGCTCCGGGGAGTCCGGCCCTTGCTGCCGAAACAGTAAGAATTGTTCAGGATACGATTATTACACCCGATCATCACGACTGGGGCCTTGATCATGGTGCATGGACGGTTGTAAGGCACATGTATCCTGATGCCAACATCCCCGTGCTGCAACTCAGCATTGATTATACCAAAGACGGCAGGGCGCATTACGAACTGGCTAGGGAATTATACCAGTTGCGTAAGCAGGGCGTGCTTATCTTGGGCAGTGGAAATATGGTGCATAACTTACGTATGATCAGTTGGGAAATGATAAATGGAGGTGGTTATGACTGGGCTTTACAGATGAATGATACATTTAAGCGCTTAATTCTTGATGGTGATTATCAACCATTGATGCGTTACCAAAATCTTGGTAAAGAGGCTATGCTCGCTATACCCACACCAGAGCATTACCTTCCCCTGATGTACACGTTGGGGCTGAAACAAGATCATGAGCAAGTTTCTATTTTTAATGACAAAGCAATTGGAGGCTCACTTACCATGACATCGGTAAAAATTGGCTAAATTTGTGTTTTAGGGGTACACAAATGATAAAAAAGAGTCTGCTTTTGCTGATCTGTATCTTTGGCTTTTTAGGCCTGAAAGCACAGAAAATAAAAACCGATGTACTGGTTACCGGAAGGGAAAACTGGGCTGCAGCATTACAGTCTGCCTCCTCGGCAGTAAAAACCATATTTTTATATAGCCCAGGGAATTTTCCTGTCGGCCAGCTCGATGTCAATCTCCCTTCGGGAATCGCTGCTGAACTGTTAAAAAAAACGAAAGGCACTGCGACTACAGCACAGACAGATTATATTATTGAAAAGTGGCTCGACTCTACAAAAAACCTCAGCCTGATTCAGGTCCAGGAACCCTTTATGCTATTATCTTCCGGAAGTGGCTGGAAAGTTAGATTGGCAGATGGAAGAGATCTCAGGGCGAAAGTCGCTGTTAGCAGTACTCCATCTCTAAATCAGCCTTTGCCAATTGATTATACCGCAATGGAATATCGGACAAGTTTGGGCTCTGGAATTTACTATTCCGGCAAAAAAACAACAGCGACATTTTTTACGCTGCGAGATTTTCTCAGTCCTGAAAAGGAAAATGCGGTATATGTCCCCTTTACAGAAATACAAGCCGCTCAGGCCGCTGGAGCTATTGCGGCATATGCTGCATTTTTTAAAACTAAAACCAGTCTGTCGAATGTTAAAAGGATTCAGGGTGAGTTGCTAGGTTTCAAAATGGCATTGGTGCCATTGACAGATGTCAGTCCGAGTGATAGCACCTGGCGGGCAGTCCAAAACTTAACACTAATGGGTGTACTAAAGCCAGTGGTTCAGGATGGAAATCTATTTTTTAAGCCCCGCCAGCCAGTCCAGATAGAAGAGGTGAAACAACCCCTAAAGGATCTTTTTTATAAAGCCCAAATCTGGTTTGACGATAATGGGGCCGGTACCATGACTCTGGCTAAAACTATTGCATTGGTGTGTTATGTGGGTAACAAATCTGAAGATGCCGTCCGTATGGTCCTGGAAAAAAGATGGGACATTGATTTTAAACTTGAAGGCCCACTAGATTACACAAAACCGATATCGAGAACAGCTTTTAGTATCCTGGTGAATGCCTATCTGAAACCGGCTGATGTTGGAACAGATAAGTCTGGTAGGATAACACGCTGATATACTGATGCACAGACACACTGTAACATTTGTAAAACCTTGTTTTACTTTAGATTATGCCTTTGTTTTTTTTATAAATTGCAGGCATAACCTAAATTAACATGAAGAAACTTTACCTCCTAAATCTCTTTATGCTTTGTCTGGCCGGTACCGGCTTTGCCCAGTCGCAAACAGACTATAGCACAAATGCACAATTAACCGGGCGGGTGGATGCCCTGGCAAAGAAATTTCCACAATACCTAAAAGCAAAAGTACTTACTAAAACTGTGACAGGCAAAGATGTCTGGATGCTTACGCTGGGCACCGGGGACACCCAGATGAAGCCAGCTATCGCTGTTGTTGGTGGTGTGGATGGCAAGCATCTGTTAGGTGTTGAAATGGCTCTCGGTTTTGCTGAGAAGTTGATGGCGCTACCTGCCGACAGTTTGAAAAAGATTCTGACTGCGCAGACTTACTATGTCTTTCCAAACATGAGCCCTGATGCCACGGAGCAATATTTTGGTAAAATTAAGTATGAGCGCAGCGGGAACGGTACACCCACAGACGATGACAGGGATGGAAAAGTTAATGAAGATGGGTATGACGATCTTGATGGAAACGGAAAAATCACCTCGATGCGCGTACTTGATCCTACAGGCACATATAAGTTGAATCCTGATGACAACCGATCCCTGGTGCTTGCCGATGCAGCAAAAGGAGAAACGGGAAAATACAAACTCCTTCGTGAAGGAATCGACAACGACAAAGACGGGGCATTTAATGAAGATGGCGACGGCGGGATCAGCTTTAACAGAAATTCCAGTTATAACTTTAAAAATTTCGTTGCCGGGGCCGGGGAGTATGCGGTATCTGAAAAAGAAAACAGAGCGCTTTTTGACTTTCTTTTTGACGCGTCCAATGTTTACGCACTTGTCAGTTTTGGTCCGGCTAATAACTTATCTACGCCAGTTGTTTTTAATCCAATGGGTATAAGCAAAAGAATCATTACCGGATGGTATGATCAGGATGTTAAGGCGAATGCGCTGGTTTCTGAGAAATACAATAAAATTACAGGTACCAAAGATGCTCCAAAAGTTACTCCGGAAAGTGGAGACTTCTCGCAATGGGGATATTTTCACTATGGTCGCTTAAGTTTTAGTACACCGGGATGGTGGGTTCCTAAGGCTCGCCCAGACACAACCAAGAAAGAAAAAGCATTTAGCGTTGAGGATGCCGTCCCTGCTTATTTGCGTTGGGCAGCAACACAGGGAATAACCAACACCTTTACCGAGTGGAAGGCTGTAAATCATCCGGATTTCCCAGGCCAAACTGTTGAAGTAGGAGGACTTGATCCCTATGTACTGATTAATCCACCTTATAAGTTGGTGGATCCAATTGTGAGCAAGCATACCAACTTCATTCTGGCATTATCAGCTATGGCGCCATCCATCGATCTGGTTGGTGTAAAAACGGACAAGTTAGGAGAAGGCTTGACGCGTATAACGATGAAAGTGATGAACGCTGGTATCCTGCCTACCCTGACTAAGGTTGGAGAAAAGAGCTATTTTCTGAAAAAGATTTCTGTAAGAATGACGCTTGCCAGCGGCCAGTCAGTAGTTAGCGGCAGGCAGTATCAGACACTCGATGCGATCCCGGGAAGGGATTTCACCGAGCTGACCTGGTTAATTAAAGGAAGCGGCAAAGTTGCAGTTTATGCAGGCAGCCCTTCTTCAGGAAATAAGACAGTTGACCTCACCCTCTAAGCAAACAGACATGAAGATTAAATATATTCTATTTACAGCCCTCGTGTTGTGTGGGCAACTGGTTAACGCACAAAAACCAGAAAACGTTATTGCTGCCGTAGGCAGTCCATTTAACCCCAAAGTACCAATAAGCTGGAACCGCTATTACGATTATGCAGGTTTGACAGATATGGTTAAAAAAATTGCCCAGGCACACCCGGATCTTGTTAAGCTTGAGTCTATGGGCAAGTCGTACCTGGGTAAGGATCTTTGGGTAATGACAATAACCAATTCAAAAGTTGGGAAGGCTGATAAAAAACCGGCTATGTATATCGATGGTAACATCCACTCCAATGAGATCCAAGGTAGCGAGTTTGCGATGTACACCGCGTGGTATCTAACGGAAATGTTTGCGCAGGGTAACAAAAGTATCCAGTCTCTGCTATCGGAGAAGACCTTTTACATTGCGCCGACCATTAATCCTGATGCTAGGGATAGCTTCATTCATTCACCAAACACTGCTCATTCACCAAGAACAGGATTAATTCCTATTGATAATGACCGCGATGGAAAGGTGAATGAAGATGGATTTGATGACTTAGATGGAGATGGACATATCGTAATGATGCGTAGAAAAAGTGCAACAGGTAAATTTAAAGCAGATCCTACAGATCCAAGACGCATGATTTTGGTTGGTCCTGAAGAAAAGGGCGAATATGAATTGCTTGGATCTGAAGGTATTGATAACGATGGTGATGGATTTGTTAATGAAGACGGTGAAGGGGCATATGATCCTAACAGAGACTGGGGATGGAACTGGCAACCAAACTATATTCAAGGCGGCGCTTACAAATATCCTTTTTCAATTCCTGAGAACAGAGCAGTTTCTGATTTCGTGATGAAGCATCCAAACATTGCTGCGGCACAATCTTACCACAACAATGGTGGTCAGATCCTGAGGGGGCCAGGTGCGATGGAAGATATTGATACCTACAATGCACAAGATGTTCGGGTATACGATGCGTTAGGAAAAAAGGGAGAAGAAATGCTTCCTGGTTATCGTTATCTGGTAGTATACAAAGATCTTTATTCTGTATTTGGGGGAGAACTTGATTGGTTCTATGGGGGGCGTGGAATCTACACATTCTCCAATGAGCTTTGGACAGATTATTCCATGTACAATAAGCCAAACGAGGATGGACAATCCCAAACCTACAAGTTTGACCGTGATTTATTGATGAAGGATGCATTTGTCGATTGGCATCCATTTAAACACCCTCAGTACGGTGATATTGAGATTGGCGGTTTCAAGAAAACCTACACCCGTTTGCATCCCGGCTTCCTGCTGGAAAGTGATGCACACCGCAATATGTCATTCAGCGTTTACCATGCATACAATACGCCAAATCTTGCCGTCGGAGAAATTGAGGTTAAAGATCTGGGTTCGGGCTTAAATCAGGTAACTGCGATTGTATCTAACGACCGCATGATTCCAACGCACTCTAGTCAGGATTTAAAGAACAACATTGAGATCCCAGATGTGATCAGCTTGTCGGGAGGAAAAGTAATCGCCGGTATGATTGTAGAAAACAGGGATCTGAACATCACTAGAGAACAAGCTAACGACGCTGCACATATTAAGGTCGCGAACATCCCGGGGAATGGCTTTGTTACCGTACGCTGGGTGGTCCAGGGTGGTGCAAAATACACTGTGCAAGTATCGAGTAAAAAAGGAGGCGAAGCCTCAAAAACAAATTAAATGAAAAGAATATTAGGTTTATTTTTATTAACTGCTTCGGCAGTACAAGCGCAGCAGCTGGCTCCGCTAACGGTGGAGAAAATCATGCGCGACCAGAAATGGATTGGCGTTGCGCCTTCGGCTTACAGGTGGTCGGACGATAGTAAGACGGTGTTTTTTAACTGGAATCCCGAAAATAAAAAGGAACAGCCCCTGTATGCGTTGCAAGTTGGTACAATGAAATATGAGAAGTCTGCTGACTCTCTGTTAAAAAAAGCTATCGGCTCTATCTATCGTTTTACTGCAGATAAAACTATGGGTGTGGCGGAGAAGGACGGCGACGTATATCTGCTCAATGTTAAGACAAAGAAGGTACAAAGGCTGATGCGTACTGTAGAAAGGGAAAGCAATCCTGGTTTCTTGTTTAACGGGGATGTGTATTTTCAGAAGGGCGACAATATATTTAGCCTTGACCTGAAAACCAATGAATTAGTGCAGTTAAGTAACTTTGTTAGAGGTAAGCGTCCGGTAGTGGTAGAGCGTAAGCCTGTTTCTGAACAAGACAGCTGGCTTAAAACAGAGCAAAGCCAGTTGTTCGATATCATCAAAAACCCCGTCCGCCAAACAGGTGGCGGTGGTCGTTTCGGCCGGTTTGCAAGGAGCGGCACTGCAGAATCAATGAAGGCAATTTATTTAGACGATAAAGTGTTAACGGGTCTTGGTGTGAGTCCGGATGGGCGTTACATCACTTATCAGCTGGTAACCCCAGCGGCGTTAGCGACACGTACGGTAGTTCCCAATTATGTAACGGCATCAGGTTATACCGAGGATATTCCTGGTCGGACCAAAGTAGGTGAGGCTATGGCTTCTTATGAAAACTTTGTATATGATAATAAAAAGGACAGTTCGTATAAAGTACATGTTGCGCAGATCCCCGGTATTAAGGATCTGCCAGACTATTTGAAAGACTACCCAAAACAGTTGGCTGAACGAACCAAGAAGAATGAAGACCGCAAAATAAGGCTTTCTGACGCAATTTGGAATGCAAACGGCACAACAGCTGTGGTGGTAGGAGAATCGTTGGATAACAAGGACCTTTGGATCCTGAAAATGGATGCAGCAACTGGTAACTTAACGATCATAGACCGTCAACGGGATGAGGCCTGGATTGGCGGACCAGGCATTGGCTCCAGAAATGTAGGTTGGATAGATAACAACAGACTATATTATCAGAGTGAAGCCAGTGGTTATTCCCATCTATATATTGCCAATATGGCAAGCGGACAAAAAAAGCAACTCACATCTGGAAAATGGGAAGTTCAAACGCTTCAACTTTCGAAAGATAAAAAAACCTTTTATTTCACGGCCAATAAAGAACATCCTGGCATTACCCACTTCTACAAGCTTAGTGTAGATGGTGGTGAGCCGGTACAGATCACGTCCACGAAAGGCGGAAATGAGATCACGCTTTCCCCTGATGAGAAATGGCTGGCGATCAATTATTCCTATATGGATAAGCCATGGGAACTGTATGTGCAGCCAAATCAGCCAGGCGCGAAGGCGGTTCAAATCACAAATTCAACTTCTGCAGAATTTAAATCGTATGCATGGCGTCAGCCGGAAATGGTTTCTTTCAAAAATCGATATGGAGCAGATGTTTACGCGCGAATATATCCTGCTAAAACGCCTGATGCTAACCACCCGGCTGTGGTGTTTGTGCATGGAGCAGGCTACCTCCAGAATGTGCACTATTGGTGGAGCCAATATTCCAGAGAATATATGTTTAACAACTTTTTGGCCGACAATGGCTATACGGTAATTGATATAGATTACACCGGAAGTTCTGGCTATGGTAGAGATCACCGCACAGGTATTTATAGGTTTATGGGTGGTAAAGACCTCACAGACCAGGTAGATGGCGTTAAATTACTCGTTGAGAAATACGGTGTTAATCCAAAACACGTTGGTTTATACGGGGGGTCTTATGGCGGTTTCATTACACTGATGGGCCTGTTTAAAGAACCAGAAGTTTTTGCTAGTGGAGCAGGGTTGAGGTCTGTTACTGACTGGGCGCATTACAACCATGGGTACACAGCGAATATACTTAACGAGCCTTTCAATGATGAGATTGCATACCAACGCAGTTCGCCTATCAATTTTGCTAGTGGTTTAAAGGGAAATTTACTGATGGCACACGGTATGGTAGATGTAAATGTACATTTTCAGGATATTGTGAGGTTATCGCAACGACTGATTGAGCTTGGTAAAAATAACTGGGAACTTGCTGTGTATCCTGTAGAAGACCATGGGTTTACTGAACCGAGTAGCTGGACCGATGAATACAAGCGAATATTCAAATTATTCGAAACAACGTTGAAGAATAAACAATAGTTATAATCTAATTTGTTTATGGGTGGTATAGATTCAGTCTATATGCCCATAAACAATTGATATCATCATTTTCATGCGCAGGGTTGTAATTGAGGCGGTATAGGCGTACCTTTGCGGCAGAAAAAAATAAAAAACATGATAAACTTAGGTCAACAATTCCCTTCATTTTCGAAAACAGCTGTAGTAAGTATTGAGAAAGGCAAAGAGTTTGAAACAATCAACTCTGATTCTATGATCAATGATAATAACGAGTGGACCTGTATGTTCTGGTGGCCAAAAGATTTCACTTTTGTGTGCCCAACTGAGATTGCTGAATTTAATGCAAATTACAGCGAGTTCCGCGACCGTGATACTAAATTGATTGGTGCATCTACAGATTCAGAAAACGTTCACCTTGCATGGAGACATAACCACGATGATCTTCGTGGGTTGAAATTTCCTATGCTTGCTGATACTTCTAAATCTTTAGCTGAAGCTTTGGATATTTTAGAGCCAACTGAAAAAATTGCTTACCGTGCAACAATCATCGTAGATCCACAAGGTATTGTACGTTGGGTAAGTGCAAATGATCTAAGCGTTGGTAGAAACGTAAAAGAAGTTTTGCGTGTACTTGATGCTTTGCAAACTGACGAACTTTGCCCTTGCAACTGGGAAAAAGGTCAGGAGACTTTAACAGTTTAATCTATTCTGTAAACCCATTGTCCCTGTGAAATGCATTTTTGCAGGGATTTTTTTTATCCTAAATTTTTAAAATCATGAGTGAAATCACAGAAGGAATACAAGAATTATTAGCGATTGTAGGTCTGGATGCCGACTATAGAAATGAAAGCCTTTATTTATTGGAAAAAGGTAATTCAAGATACGTACGCGACCTTAAACTTAATTTTAGCAGTACATTTACTTCGAATCATATGACGGAGAAAGAGTGTGCATTACTCGCTTTGAGCATCGCTGTAAATAACAATAATAAGGTACTAACTGAGTTTTTCGAAAAGCTTGCCCTTTCAAAGGATGCTACTGAAGCGGAAATTGGGGAATCCGTTGGTTGTGCTTCTTTATTGGCATTAAATAATGTGTTTTACCGTTTCCGTCATTTTACCGGAAAAGAAAAATATACACAGATTCCAGCACGTGTAAGGATGCAATTAATGAGTAATCCTGTAACTGGAAAAGAATTTTTTGAATTAATGAGTCTGGCTGTTTCTGCCGTTAATGGATGTGAAATGTGCGTTAATGCACATGAAAAATCTATTCTTGGGCTTGGTGCCACAGAAGAGCGTGTATTTGACGCCGTAAGAATAGCTTCAATAGTTACTTCAGCGGGCAAAGTTCTGTACTAATCCTGTTTAAAAAACGGGCTTACTGATAGATTCGGTAAGCCCGTTTTTTTGCCTTTAAGCGAGATTTCGCCCTGCATTTACGATACCATATACAGTCCGGATTGCCAGCTTTTCATAGGCATTCTGCTGATCATCATCTAGCTGATGCTGCAATTGCCCTAGCGCATAATGTTGGATCAACACCAATGGAAGTACTATTTTTTCCCTCACGGCGATAGATCGCTTCTCTACGGGGTAATTTTCCATCAGGGAATCATGCCCCGCCAATTTCAATAGCATAGTCTTAGAGAGCTCAAATTCGTTGTGTAGCATAGTCCAGAAATCTCCGTAGGTTTCGTCGGCAGCGAAGTGCGCCGTGATTGCAAAATCTGTCTTGCTCATCGACATCATACAGTTTTCGATGATAGTTTTGAAATATCCTGATTCCTGATAGGTTTTATGAATATTGGACCAGTTTCCCTGGTCTTCCTGATTTTTTAAGGCAGTTCCGATACCATAAAAGCCCGGGATGTTTTGTTTGAGCTGGCTCCAGGCCGTTACAAAGCTGATTGCCCTGAGGTCTTCGAGCTTAAGTTGTTCGCCTGAGCTCCTTTTAACCGGTCTGCTGCTGATGGTAATTTTAGACAACAAAGTAAGTGGTGAAAATTTCTCGAGGTAGCTTAAAAACAGCGGATGTTTTCTGAGTGCGACAAAAGCGTCGTAGCTGTCGGCGGCCATATTATCTAGAACATCTTTATGCAGGGGATCAAGCAGGATATTATGCTTTTCTCTGATCCCTGCAGATATCCCGGCATTGATCAACTGCTCCATATTAAAGCCAGCGCTGTCTATAGACCCATATTGCGAACTGATGGTCTGTCCCTGAATAGTGAGTTGAATGTTGGTATTAGCAATTTCCTTACCCATAGAAGCATAGAAGCGGTGTGTTTTCCCTCCGCCACGTGATGGGGGGCCACCGCGACCGTCGAAAAACGCAAGCTTGATGTTATGTTTTTCAGCCACCGTAGTTAACGCCACCTTAGCGTTAAAAATTGACCAATTTGCCATCAGATAACCACCATCTTTAGTGCTATCTGAGAACCCTAACATGATATCTTGTTTAAAGCCCCGGCTTTCCAGGTGCTTTATATAAAAGGGATGAGTATACAGTGTTTCCATGATTTCCCCGGCACCAGCCAGATCATGGACTGTTTCAAACAAAGGCACGAAGTCGATGGTCAATTTTTCCTCGTCCCAGCCATTCCATAGGAAAAGCTCTATAAGTTGAAGAATGTCAAGTGCTTGCTGACAGTTAGAAATAATAAATCGATGGCAGGCCAGTTCGCCATTGCTTTCCTGAATCTGTTTAATTTCGGCAATGGTCTGTAAGGTATCATCAATAAGTCCGTCAGCCTCTTCTGTATAGGTGACTTTTGCGCTTTTGAACGAAAGCAAGCTGATTTTCTCAGTTTCTTCCAGGTCGTCGTAATTTTCGGGGAATATAGATACGATGGGTTTGCTTCTTCTGCAATAAGCATGGACATCACGAAGAACGCGACTATCCTGCCTGATGTCCAATGAAGCAAAGTGACTACCAAAAAGGTTGACTTTCCTGATCAGGTCGTCCACAACACCTGAAAACAGGCCGTCATGATTTTCAATCAGGGTGTTCTTGATATCATTGAGTTTTTCGAGCAGAAAAACGCTGATGTTTTCTGGAACGATGCTGGTGTCGAATGCATTATTATATAAGATGTCGTGCACCTCGGCTATGGTATCTTCAACACCCCTGAAGGTTATCCTTCTTTTCAGGTTTCTAAAATCCCGGTAATAGCAACGGAAAAGGATCTGTCTCAGCATTTTTGCTACCTGTATGGTGGCATCGGCATGGACATTTGGATTTCCATCGCGATCTCCACCCGGCCAGAAGCCCAGCTCGATAATCTTTCGGGAAGCTATGTTAAATTCGTCGAGACTATGGTCTACGTCTGCCTGGATATTTGCTGCGGCGAAATAGAATACGTTTTCGAGATACCAGGCAAGACTTAAGGCCTCATCAACAGGAGTTGGGGACTTCTTATTAAAAAATGGTGTTTTCCCCAATTGCTGAAGCAACTGGTTGATGGTCGAAACGTCATTTATTTTCAGCGCAGAGGTTAAGTCGGTAATGATTGAAAGTACGCTTCCGGGATAGAATTGTGTTGGATGGGCTGTAAGAACCAGACGGAGAGAAAACTCGTCTATCAGCTTCTCTATTTTATTTTTAAGGATCTTGTTGTCTATACCTTTTGACAAATAGGAGTGGAGTGAACTTTGATCATCAGGACTATTCAATTTATTGAAAGATGCATCTTCTACAGCATCAAACAACACAACCTGACGCTCAATATATTGGATAAAACGAAAAAGGAGATCTATGATTTCCTTGGGGTCATTATCCTGCGTATATTTTTCGAAAAATGAATTGATGATATCGAGGGGCTTTCCGCGCTCCTTTACTCCATCTTCGCAATGCTTGATAAAAAGGGGGAGCAGCGTGCCTGTGTCTTTGATCTTATAAAAGGGCAGCGTAAGAAATAAACTGTTGTAGAGTTCGAATCGGGAGACGACTTCATTATTGAAGGTCAACTCTTTTTGTCCGGTGGCTCGCGGTTTCTGGGTCATAATAAATGGTTATTTTCCGGCCTCAAGCTAGGAAAAATCATTTAGAATAGGGATATATGCATCCAAAAAATTTTGGCCTTCACGGGAAAATCGTTATCTTGCTTTCGTAAGTTTAAAGAATATTTAAACATCTGTTAAGACAGGTTCATTACTGATTTTAATTAATTGTTGATTTTTTTTGGAAAGAAAAGGTTGCCTTTATGGAGGGGCAACCTTTTTTGATTTGCGCTATCTTGTACGCTATAGTGAAAGCTGTGATGCAATATTCCCAGTTAAATAATCGATGACTTTCGTTTCTAAAGATGGTTCAGACATGAAAAAAAATGGTCTGAACATTATCTATGTCCAGACCATTTTTATTTATTAAAACCGAGTTTAATGTACATCAGCAGGAATGTCAACATTCTTTTTGAATTTCTGAAGGTATAATAATGGGATTGAACATAACATGATCAGTCCAGCTACCCAATAAGCATCATTGTACGTTAACAGCAATGTTTGTTTGAGTACGGTTCCTTCGATGGCTTTCGTAGCCATTAATTTGGCATCCAGATAAGTATAACCTTTACCCATAAAATTATGGATAAATGCATTGAAGCGCTCTGTAAAGGCCGGATTGTACTCATTCACGTTGGTGAGTAAATTGCTTCTGTGAAAGCCCTGGCGAACATGTATCAGCGTTGTTAAAGCGGCAATACCAAATGAGCCTCCCAGTTGTCTCATCATGTTATTCAAACCAGAACCCTGACCAATTTCAGGACCTTTAAGGTCTTGGATCGCTAAAGTGGTTAATGGAACAAACAGGAGTGCCATACCGACACCTCTGATCACCAAAGGCAAAAAGAAGTCGCTGGTACCCGAAGCAAGCGTCGACTTGCTCAGCATACTACAGAATACAAAGAACAGGAACATCCCAATAGTTGCCATAAATTGTGCAGGTATGCCTTTCTTAAGCATGATCCCAATAAAAGGCATCATTACGATAGTACATAATCCACCCGGGAAAAGGAGTTCTCCAGTTTGCAGTGCCGAAAATCCAAGCAGGTTTTGACAGAAGATCGGAAAAACAAACACTGATCCATAAAGCCCGAAGCCGAGTACGAAAGAGGTAAACATTCCGACTGCAAAACTGCGATGTCTCATGATTTTAAAGTTCACAATTGGATGATCTGTGCTCATCTCTCTCCATATAAAGAGGAAGATTCCCAGGATAGATGATACTGAAAGTACAGTGATATAGGCTGTCGAAAACCAGTCTTCACTTTCTCCTTTTTCCAAAACTGTCTGCAAACTACCAATTGCAACAGCCAGGAGGCCGATTCCCCACCAATCTACGGGCTTACCCTGCCCATCTTTCGGCGTCGTTCGGACAAAAGTTATCGTGAGATAGGCTGCAAGGATCCCGACGGGAATATTTACGTAGAAAATCCATGGCCATGAACTGATATCAAGGATATATCCACCAATGGTTGGCCCTACAGTTGGGCCTACTACGGCTCCAAGACCAAACAGGGCAGTAGCGATACCAACATCTTCTCTTGGCCAAGTTTCGATCAATATAGCCTGTGCAGTGGAGATCAGACCACCTCCTGCGATACCCTGCAAAACCCGGAAGAGTACAAGCTCTTCAAGACTTGTTGCGTTACCACATAAAAAAGAAGCAATGGTAAACACTATGATGGAAGTAAGAAAATAATTTTTACGCCCGAAGCGGCTACCTAACCAGCCCGACATGGGTAGTACGATAACATTTGCTACGGCGTAACCGGTAGATAACCAGGCAACATCCTCAAGGGTTGCGCCCAGGTTACCCTGGATCTGTGGTAGCGCTACGTTTACGATAGTGGTATCTATAAGCTCCAATAAGGATGCTGTGATTACCGTAAATGTAATGATCCACTTTTTTAAACCTTGCTCGGCCATTTTGATTAGTCTTTTATAGAAACAGAAACTTTAACGCTCATACCCGGACGGATTTTGTCGAGCATAGCTTTTGAAGCTTTTGTAATTTTGATTTTTACAGGGATACGTTGAACTACTTTTACAAAGTTACCAGTAGCGTTATCTGGGGGAAGTAATGAACCTTTGGCACCAGTTGTTGGAGAGAAATTATATACTTCGCCTTCAATTTTTTCATTAGGATAAGCATCTACTTCTACCTCCACTTTCAGTCCGGCACGGATATCTTCCAACTGTGTTTCTTTGAAGTTTGCAGTCACGTAAAGACTGCCTTCATTTACAATTGAGAAAAGAGACTGCCCGGCTTGCACCAATTGTCCTTTTTGCACATTCTTTTTAGAAACGATACCCGTTGCTGGTGATTTGATATCTGTATATGACAATTGTAATTTGGCAAAATCTACATCTGACTGGCGCTGTGACACTCCATTACTGCTTACAGCAAGTTGAGACTGCGTAGTTCCCACTTGTTTAACTGCTGCTTCGTATTGATCTTTTGTAGCGGTGTATGCGGCTTGCGCAGCTTCTTTTTCAGCCTTAGCCTGATCAAATTGCTGTTGTGTAATCGAACCGTCCTTTACTAGATTAGCATAGCGGTCATAATCCTTTTGTGCGAGGGATAGTTTAACCCTTGCAGCTTCGATATTGGCTTTGGCAGTGCTCGTATTTGCTGCTGTTGCTGCAATTTGAGACTGTGATACGCCAACACCTGCACTTGCGCCTTTTTGTCCGGCCTCGGCTTGTTCAAGCTTTACCTTGAAATCGCTGTCGTCCAATTTCACCAATACCTGGCCTTCAGTAACACGCGTGTTCTCTTCAAACATGATTTGATTCACGTAACCACCAACACGTGCAACTACAGGGCTGATGTCGCCATCAATCTGGGCATCATCTGTATCCACATGTTTACTATAATATAAATATTCTTTAACACCGAAGATGGCGCCCGCAATAACCAGTACCGCTAATATGATGGGTACGACTTTGCTTTTCTTTTTTGTTTCAATTTCAGTAGTCATTGCTGTTTGTGTTATTTATTGAGAAATTTTTCCTGTTGATTTTAATAATGTATAGTAGGCAAGGCCTGCATCTGCTTTAGCGATTTCCAGATTAATCTTAGACTGGTAAAGCAAGGTTTCTGCGTCGATCCTGTCTATTGCTGAAGCCACGTTGTTTTTGTACTTGGATTCGAGTAATCTGTCATTTTCCGATGCTTGCGCTATTGAAGTTTCCAGAATTTGGATTTTGTTGACCGCTAACTGGTAGTTTTGGTAGTTTCTGTTGATTTCTGTTTTTACGTTATCAGACTGAACATCTTTTTCGAGAACTACGCTTTTTTGCTGCACGCGGGCCTCAGAGACTTTATTTTTATTGTTCCACAAGGTTCCGATGTTCCATGAAACCGTTGCGCCAAGGGTTACCGGAACAATAAATTGATTTGCCGGAGGTATGAAACCGCCACTTGGATTGATGTAATATAAATTAGCACCAACACCAACTGTAGGGAGTGTATTCGCCTTAATGGATTTTACATTCACCTCCGCAACCTGGTTTCTTAGATCCAGTTGTCTAAGCTCTTGCCTTGTACTTAGGCCCATGTCTACATAGCTATTTAAAGGGTGAACTGTTTTTATACCATTATCTGGCTCAGTAATTTCTACGTCTGTATTTTCCGGAAGACCCAAAAGAATATCCAGATTGTAGTTGATGATCTTGCGGTTGTTTTCTGCTTCGAGTTGTGTAAGTGTTACGTTTGCTTGCTGCAGTTGAAATCTTAGTACATCATTTTTGGTCACAATACCTTGCTCGAAGAAACGTTGGGCTTGTTTTAGCTGACTTGCAATAGCATCCAGATTCTGCGCAATAACCTTTTTACTCTGCGCTATTTTATATAGGGAATAATAGGTGTTAATTACTACATAGCTGATTTCTTCCTGATCTTTGTCTGCATCTAACTTGGCAACTTCTGTAAGCAGGCGGGTAGATTCTGTAGCGAGTTTTAATCTTCCGCCACCATATATAACTTCTTCTACTGCTGCGGTTCCAACAAATGCGTCAGCACGTTTGGGTAAATGGATTGGATCGCCGCCGCCGATACTTAATGTGTTTGTTGGAATCTCGGCATGGTTATAAATGAACGAAGCACTGGCGCTAGGCAGGACATTGTCTTTAACAACATTAAGCCTGGCTACGGCCTCATCGATTTTATTTTGAGAAAGCTTCAAATTTTTGCTGTTTGCTATGCCAAGTTGCACAGCTTCCTGCAGACTTAGTTTTTTAACATTTTGAGCATACAGCATTCCCGGCAGGAGAAGAGCGAGAAAGCTTAATTTAATTGGTTTGTGTATCATTTTTGGGGTGTTAAATACGTTGTTATAAGATCTTTTAAATAGGTGATCAGCCTTTCAGTAAGGATGTCTTTATCAGCAGGTATGTTGATATCGAGTTTAGATCCGGCCGTAATCTTGGACGGCGAAATTGCCACATTAGTGATGGTACCCATAATTGTTGCGATTACCATGCGCACATCTACCTTTCTAAACATGCCACTTGATATCCCTTCGTTTACAATCTGTTCAATCACATTTAGGTTTCCTGTCATAGAATCTTTTAAGCGACAGTAAATCTCTGGGCGTTGAGAGAGGGAAAGCTCGCGATGCATCATCCGATGAAAGGCTATATTGTCCAGTATCCGGCGGGCATATTGTTCAATTACCTGCATTAGTTTTTCTAGTACAGAGATTTTTTCCTGATTGATGATGGCCAATTGTGCACTAAAACCTTCGATCCTATTGGACATAATTTCGAGGAATACACCATCCTTTGATCCAAAATAATAATTGATCATAGCCATATTAGCACCTGCTTCCTTTGCTATCTGACGCGTAGACGTGCCCTCATAGCCCAGCTCCGAAAATAACTTTTCGGCTGCTGTTAGAATGCTTGTTCTTTTATCTGGTTTTTCCATTTCTTTTTTGATGGCACAAAATTAATCAATCGATTGATTAGTTATAAGAAAATTTTAATGACATGCTTTATGATGACAGAAATCTGACAGGGGAAGACATACTACACTAATTGTATGGATATTTAAGCAGCTGATCTTATTTTTTTAGAAGATCGTCGGAGTTTATGCTGGAAATGAAGCGATTTTAAAATATTTCAATACCTTTGAAGCATAAGATTTTATTGACATGATTAAAGAAGAAAACAAACAGAATTTTAACTGGGTTTACGGCGTTCTAGGTCTTTTCTCGGGTATCTTGATAGCTGCGAGTATATCAGGTAGCTTTTTATGGTCGTTATTCGGTGGTATTTTGGGTCTGATTTTCGGCGCAGTATTCCTGAATAGTATTGTCAAAGGTCGTTCATACTAAAATTCCGGACGAAAAAATAGACCAAGGATGAAAAAATTAAGTATAATTATTGCGCTTGCATGCTTTGCTATTGCGGTAAATGCACAGGATGTAAAATTCCCACCATTAGATCCAAGTCCAGCAGATTTGGCTTACTTTCCGGTAAATGCAACTCAGAAAGCTGTTAAGGGCGGTCCGGTTTTGGCTATTGCCAAGGTTACCTATTCACGGCCTGCAAAAAAGGATCGTGAAATCTTCGGTGCTCTTGAAGGTTTTGGTAAGGTTTACCGTTTGGGGGCAAATGAAAGCACTGAAATTAAATTCTTTAAACCAGTTACGGTTGGTGGGATGCAGATAGCTGCCGGAAGTTATGGGCTGTTTGCAATTCCTAATAAAGATAAATGGACTATCATTATTAGTAAGGATACTGACCATTGGGGTGCATATACTTATGATGAAGCTAAGGATATCGTTCGCGTAGATGTACCTGTTAAGGCACTTGATGGCGTTGTAGAAAATCTGTCAATGGTGTTTACACCAGCTGCTGATGGAGCAACACTAAACATCGGTTGGGATAAAACAGCGGTGGCATTACCGATTCAGTTTAAATAAGAGATACAAAACATGTAAAAAAGGAGTCTTGCAAGCGCAAGACTCCTTTTTTTTAGCGTAGACTTTTTCTGCGAATAAAACCATCCAGGTAGATCAGTCCAAGTACGACGTCTACGAATAAAAATATCTTCATAAACAATGGCGTAATATATTGTGAGATATCGAAACTGATTTGCATTTTTGGCAGTTTAAAATCGGCTACGGTATAAGTTCCATGTGCAGCTGCATAACAAACAATGTAGATGAGTAGTAATACAAAAACAGCAGTTATCGCGTAGATGATGCGTTTGTCAACTTTTGTTTTTAAAGAAATCGGTGCGATTTCCAATTGAACAAGATCCATTACATTTCTCGTAAAGGACATGGAGGGTTCATCAAGCTGTTCGGCATCCAATAGCTGATGAATCTGCAGCAATTCAGCATAGACTGTGCTATAAGTCTCGTCTGAAGCGATTTTGGCGGCTACAATAAGCTTTTCTTCCTGACTGCATGTATTGTCGATGTAATCCCAGATTTGTTCGTCTATGCTTTTCATATCAATTCCTTAACTTCATCTTTTAATAAATATTGTAATTTCTCTTTTAGCCTTGCGCGTGCACGGTGTAATTTTACCTTGATGGTATTGCTTTCCATGTTTAGCGCCTGGCCTATTTCTTCCAGACTTTGTTCTCCCTTATAAAACAATGTAATAATAGCTGCATCATCGGGTAACAGCATTCCGATAGCCTGGTTTAGATAAGCATGACCTGACGTCTTTTCGATTGTGTTGGCATTATAGTCGGATATATGATTCTCCAGCTGTATAGCAGCCCCCTCATCGTCTATCGAAGCGATATCAAGCCTTTTTTTCCTGAGGAAGGTCATTGCTGTTGTATAGGTGATTGCGTATAGCCAGGTGGTAAACTTGGCATCTTGCTTAAAAGTACCTAATGCCCTGTAAGCTTTCACGAAGCAATCCTGCGAAATTTCTTCAGCATCTTCTCTACTTTTAGCGAAGCGCATGGCTAGCGTAAATACAAACCGCTGATGCCGCTTTACCAGCTGCGCATAAGCAGCGGTATTACCCTCCAGGATCATTGTAATTAGTGCTAAGTCACTGAGCTCTTGCTTCATGATACAATGTAACGCTTTAATTTAGTTGTGTAGATTGAGATGATAAAATCTGGTCCGGATGACCGGACCAGTCAGGCGTGTTTACAGTTTATCCGGATTTTTGTCCAGCCAGTTTTTTTCTACTGCATACGATCCAATCAATCCAAATCCACCAAAAAGGCTGATAGAGCCAAAATATACCGCTACAGCCTCGTCGTCGCCCATACCTGTACCCAGTACAGTAAATAATGCAACTATGATTCCTAAACCTAGGCCAACCAATAAAAGGCCAAACTTTAAACTCAAAAATGGTTTAGGGGCAGATTGTCCGGCTCTTCTAATGCCTGGGTCTATTCCTCTTTCAATCATCGCCATTTTTTCTTTATTTGAGAAATATCTTATGCCGAAGACCAGGGCAAAACCGCTGATAAATAATGTAATTGGGATTAGCTCTTCCATGATATTTAGTGTTAAATGTTAAAATTTATGTTCTGTTGAACTTGTGTTCTATGTACTATGACGACATCAAATTTTAAGAGGTTACACCTTGATATGGAAATATTTTATTTTTCTTGCGGTTTAGGTAGAATCGCTACAGTAAGACGGCTGATACAGCTTAACTTGTTTTGATCTGTGTAGAGTCTTATTTCCCAGACATGCGTTTTGGCACCTATATGGATCGGTTTGCAGATGCCAGTTACTTTGCCGTTTTTCACAGCACGCAGGTGGTTGGCATTAACTTCCAGTCCTACGGCGATATATTTTTCAGGGTCGATACTTAGGTAGGAAGCGATACTTCCCAAAGTTTCTGCGAGGACTACAGAAGCACCACCATGAAGGATGCCGAATGGTTGATGTGTACGTTCATCCACTGGCATGGTTGCAGAGATAGAATCATTCGTTATTTCTGTGAACTGTATCCCAAGCAAAGTACCAATATGTTTGCTCGGCCACGAATTGAGTTCTTCTGGGGTACGGGTTAGATGCCACATTACAAATACCGTTCTTTAATAATCTGTGTGTGGTGAATTACGTGGCCGGCAGTGACGAATAGGATAGCTTTTACACTGATGTCTCTGCCGGAGGCATTGCCGACGTTGCCTAATTCAGCCTCATTGAGCGATTTAAACAAATAGAGGTTCGACTTGCGGAGCAGTCCGAATTCTTCAGACAAGCTAAACAGACTGCGGTCAGCAAAGTGCGCATTTGCGACATACTCATCTTCGTCAAAACCGGGGATAGCATTTTTCTCTCCTCTTGCGAAGGCTGTTATGCGGAATGCGAATACCCGCTCAGTATCGATCATGTGTCCAAACAATTGCTTCAGTGTCCATTTGCCGGGCGCATAGGCATAGTCGGCTTTTTCTACCAGACTATTAATATATTCGGGAAATTCAAACGCCTGTCTCTCTAATATCTCTAATACATCGTCTTCTACTAGGCTGATATATCGCTCAGCCCATTGCGGGTATTCATTAGGTAATGGTCGGTTCATAGGTTAAACTGCTTTTTAAAATAATTCGGAAGGTTGTTCCTTTGCCAAGTTCAGAGTCTTTGACAAAAATTTGCCCACTATGGTAATTCTGTACGATTCTTTTTGTTAACGACAGCCCTAGACCCCAGCCCCGTTTTCGGGTTGTATACCCGGGCTGGAACACCGCGTCAAATTTAGACCGGGGAATACCTTTGCCAGTATCCGTCACGTCGATATAGACCTCTTCTTTTGCAAGGTGCTCAATAATGTCGACGGTAATCGTACCTTCGTTTGCAATGGCGTTCGCTGCATTTTTAAGGAGGTTTTCTGTAACCCAATCAAATAAAGGTACGTTTAACATTGCACGGACCTGATCATCACCTGTAATGATGAATTTAACTTTATCTGATGTGCGCAGTTTGAAGTAATCGATGAAATTGCTGACTACTACATACACCACGTGATCTTCTAAAACCGGTTTAGAGCCGATCTTTGAGAACCTGTCGGTAATTACCTCGAGTCTTTTGATATCATTTTCCATTTCTGCAACTAGTGGGTCATTTTCTGCATCGAATCGTGACTTGATGAGCTCTACCCAAGCCATAAGTGAAGAGATTGGTGTGCCGAGTTGGTGTGCTGTTTCTTTAGCCAGACCTACCCACACCTGATCCTGCTCTGCCTTACGGGCGGAACTAAAGGCAACGTAGGCGGTGATTAGAAACAGCGCAATCACGCTAAGCTGAATATATGGAAAATAACGCAATTGGGTTAGAATAAAAGAATCCTTATAGTATACCAACATTTTTTCGCCAAAATAGGTCATTTTTAGCGGTGCATGCTGTCTTTTCATGCGTCTCAGCTCACGTTGGAAATAAGCAGGATCGTATGTGAGGTTTGCTGAGGCTTCGGGATAATTTGTTTTGGTGCTATCGAGGCGTAAAAACGCTTTAATCTCTTTTCCCAAAGTGTCTGTGAGGATGATCGGCGTAGTATTATTTTCAGTAACACTGTTTAGTACAATCGCATCTGGAGAATCATTGAATATTTCGGAAGAGCGCTCCATACTTTTTACCCAAAGCAGGAACTGCGCCTTTTCCTCTAACTCCATTTTCTTGACAAAAAAATCGGTATAAAAGACGGATGCTGTACCTATAATTATGGCAAAGACGAGCAAAAATATTTTCCAGCGGCGTTTTTTTTCGTACGGATTCATAGTATGTGATGGCAAATTACAAATTATATATCTTTGCGTCACGAATATGGAAAAGAAAGTAAGAGTAAGAGTAAGATTTGCCCCAAGTCCCACAGGAGGCCTTCATTTAGGTGGTGTAAGAACTGCCCTGTTCAACTATTTGTTTGCGAAGCAGAACAATGGTACGTTTATTTTGCGTGTTGAGGACACGGATCAGAATCGTTTTGTTGCCGGAGCAGAGGAATATATCGTATCCTGTCTGGAATGGTGTGGAATTGTACCTGACGAAAGTCCACAGGCTGGAGGTCCGTTTGCCCCTTACAGGCAAAGTGAGCGCAAGGCAAACTATAAACAATATGCAGATCAGCTATTGGCAGATGGTTATGCGTATTACGCATTCGATACCCCTGAAGAACTGGATGCCAAAAGAAAAGAAGAACCGAATTTTTTATACGGGCAGCGCAGCCGCATGGGTATGCGTAATTCACTTACCCTTACTGAACAAGAAGTAAATAGCTTGCTTGAGTCGGATGCACCCTATGTTGTGCGAATAAAAATGCCGTCAGATGAGCAGGTTTCTTTTGTCGATCTGATTCGTGGACATGTAAGTTTTGATACTAATCTGGTTGACGATAAAGTTTTATTAAAGGCAGATGGAATGCCGACGTACCATTTGGCAGTTGTTGCTGATGACAGGGAGATGGAGATTTCGCATGTCTTCAGAGGCGAAGAATGGCTCCCGTCTGCACCAATCCATGTATTATTATGGCGTTACCTAGGCTGGGGTGATGACATGCCTGCATGGGTGCATTTACCCTTAATCCTTAAACCAGATGGGAATGGCAAGCTTAGCAAAAGGGATGGCGATAGGCTCGGATTTCCGGTTTATGCGCAGAACTGGACGGATCCTAAGACAGGTGATGTTACCAAAGGATTTAAGGAGCTGGGTTTCATGCCAGAAGCTTTTGTGAATTTACTGGCCATGTTAGGTTGGAATGACGGCACCGACCAGGAGATATTTACGCTTGAAGAACTTATAAGTAAATTTTCCCTGGATCGGATTAGTAAGGCAGGAGCGAAATTTGATTTTGAAAAAGCAAAGTGGTACAACCACGAATGGATCAAAAATGCAGATGCGGGAAAATTACTGCCATACGTGAAAAAAAGTTTCGAAATGTCGGGCATTCCCATCACAAATACGGATCGCTTAAGTGCTGTAGTTAACCTGGTTAAGGATCGCTGCAATTTATTGTCAGATTTTGTAACACAAAGTAGCTATTTCTTTGTTTCTCCTACTGAGTATGATCTGCCTGCTGTAAAACCGAAATGGACTGAAGAGAAGGCAGCGTTTTTTGAAGCATTTATTCCACTATTAACAGATGAATCTGCCGTAGACCTGGAAACCTCTTTTAAGGCTTTGGCGACTGAGCAGCAACTTAAATCTGGAGAACTGATGCTTCCATTCCGTATTATGCTTGTGGGAGGGAAATTTGGGCCAGGGGTATTTGATATAGCTGTATTATTGGGTAAAACCGAAACAGCCTTAAGGATCCGCGCGGCGATACAACAATTTAATTAGATAAAATATGCAATGGTTCGGTAAAGGCAGCGGCAATGTAGACGATAGAAGAGGTATGGGCGGCGGCACCATGGTAGGTGGCGGCGTTGGAATAATTCTCGTGGTACTTGGTCTTCTTTTTGGCAAAGACTTTACCGGCTTAGTTAGTCAGCTCCCTGTTGGTGAACAGGCGCCTACATCTGGTAAGCGGGGTGTACCAACTGATGCTAAAGGAAGGTGGGTGTCAAATATCCTTGAATCCACAGATTCAGTGTGGATAGCTAAATTCCAGGAAATGGGAAAAAATTATGAATCGCCAACACTGACACTTTTTGATGATGGCGTGAATTCCGCCTGTGGTAACGCGAGTTCTGCTGTGGGACCATTTTATTGCCCTGGAGATCAACACGTATACATCGACCTGAGTTTTTACGATGAACTTAAAAATCGTTTTGGTGCTGCCGGAGATTTTGCCCAAGCTTATGTAATTGCGCATGAGGTTGGACATCATGTTCAGAATCTTCTGGGTATTACTGAGAAAATGGATCGCTACCGTAGTCAGCTGAGCGAAGTGGAATACAACAAACTTTCTGTAAAATTAGAGTTACAAGCTGATTTCTTTGCCGGTTTATGGGCACATGATGCCCAAAAACTACAGAATTTCAGGCTTGATCCTGGAGATATTGACGAAGCTTTAACGGCTGCAAATGCTATTGGAGACGATAAATTGCAAAAACAAGCGCAGGGACAAGTTGTGCCCGATTCTTTTACCCACGGTACTTCTGCGCAACGAATGTATTGGTTCAAAAAGGGATATGAAACTGGTGATATCAATCAGGGAGACACTTTCAACTCAAAAGAGCTTTAAGTCGGCAATAGTTTTAACGGACAAATTGACCTATGAACGATAATATTCTTTAAAGTTCTATAACTTAGATATAAATTAAACAAATTTGGCTTTTGTAATGCAGCCTATTTAATATAGATAATGATCCTAATCGTAGATGATACCCCCGAGAACCTAATCTCATTAAAAAAGGTTCTTGAGAAGCATGATTTTGAAGTAGATACCGCTTCCTCCGGAGAAGAAGCATTAAAGAAAGTATTGAAAAATGAATATGTGCTGATTATTCTTGATGTACAGATGCCGGGTATGGATGGGTTTGAAGTAGCGGAAGCTATTTCTGGCTATAGTAAAGCAAAGGAAACCGCTATTATTTTCCTGTCCGCGGCAAACACAGAATTGAAGTTTATTACCAAGGGGTATTCTTCCGGTGGACTTGATTATATTACCAAGCCTGTAGACATGGGGATTCTATTGCTCAAAGTCAAAACCTTCTATAGAATCTACGAGCAAAGCAGAAAGTTAATTGAAATTCAAAAAGCTTTAATGGACGAAATTGAGTTCAGAAAGAAAGCAGAACACAAAAAAGATGAGTTTATCAGTATTGCCAGTCACGAACTAAAAACCCCTTTAACAAGTGTAAAAGGATATGTTCAATTATTAGGTAGAAGCATTGATAAAGGTGATCTTGAAACGGTTAAGAAGCACTTACAAAAAGCAGAAGTTCAGTTGGAAAAATTGAATGACTTAATTGCTGACCTGCTCGATATCTCTAAAATAGAAAGCGGAAAACTTAAATTCAATAAGAAGAACTTTGTTATGGATGATTTACTCGATAGTATCATCGAGATTATGCATCAGAGTAATCCTGAATTTCATATTCTTAAAGAAGGGCACGCCCCACAAGAGATATTTGGTGATGAAATGCGTATTGAGCAGGTTATCATAAATTTTCTCACAAATGCAATGAAATATTCTCCGGGAACTTCAGAAATTAAGATTGTTGTTCGTTTTGAAAACGCCGGCGTATATGTTGGGGTAAAAGATTATGGCATCGGTATAGATACTGAGCAGCAGAAAAGTGTTTTTGACAAATTTTACCGGGTAGAGGAAACGGCAATCCATTTCCAGGGTCTTGGCATCGGCCTGTATATATCGGCTGAGATCATCCGCAGACATGGAGGTGAGGTTGGTGTAAAGAGCGCGATTGGAGAAGGGTCGGAGTTTTATTTCCATATTCCCTTGATTTCACCTACAGATCCAGATTAATATTATATTATTATACTATGCAAAAATCTCTAAAAAAGAACCTTCGTATTGGTTTAGGGCTTTCGTTATTAATACTTTTTGTCAGTTCTCTAGCTTCTTACATCAGTATTAGGAATCTGATTAAAAGTGCAGATCTTGTCGCACATAGTAATGATGTGATTACAAAAACTGATGGTATTTTGTCAACGCTTAAAGATGCTGAAACCGGTCAAAGAGGCTATTTGCTAAGTGGCGATAAGATATTCCTTGAGCCTTATAATGGGGCAAAAGAAAAGGCCCTCGGATTACTAAACGATGTATCAGAGCAGACGGTTGACAATCCTTTACAGCAGCGTAATGCAAAGAAACTGCAGGATATCATTGAGAGAAGGCTAACCATCATCGAAAGCACGATCCGTGTTAAAGAGCGTGGCGGAAATGTGAGTGTGGCCGAGCTGTTGTCGGGTAAGGATTACATGGATTCGGCAAGGCTTATATCAAAGAACATGCAGACAGAGGAAACCAGGTTGCTTGAACTGCGCACAGCCGACCTGAACAAGCTGGCATCTTACACACCGACCCTAATTATTTTGGCGGCGGTCTGTTCACTACTCATCACGTTCTTCTTTTATAGAAAAGTCTCCACGGATTTTAATGCTCGGATGAAGTTACAACAAGCTTTACAAGATAAAAATGAGGAGGTAGATCATCGCATAGAAGTGATTCAGGGATTGGCAAGTCAAATCTCCGCTGGTAACTATAGTATCCGTTTGGAGGAGGGTACAGCCGATGGCCTTGGAAGTTTGGCGGGGTACCTGAATGCCATGGCGGAATCTCTGCAGTACTCATTTTCGCTGCTCGGTGATAAAGAGTGGTTACAAGCGGGAATTGCTAACCTGAATGATAAGATGGTTGGCGAGAAATCAGTTTCTGAATTGGCAGGAGATATTTTAGAAAATATCGTAGAACATACTAAAAGTCAGGTTGCAGCCTTTTATTTGCTGGAAGATAAGGATTTACGTCTTGCAGGGAGCTATGCTTTGGAAGACACACAAAAAAGAGAAATCATTAAATTAGGTGTAGGCATTACAGGTCAGGCAGCTGAATCAGGTAAACAGATGTTACTCAATGATATTCCTGAGGGCAAACTAACTATCAGCTATGCCAGTGGACATACGACGCCTAAAAATGTTGTTGCAGTACCTATTTTTAGAAATCTCGCCGTCGTTGGCGTGATGGAATTTGGATCCATCAGTGCCTATACACCATTACAACTAGAGTTTTTAAACAGCATCGCTAATAATATTGGAGTTGCTATCCACGTATCGCAGAATAGGAAAAAGCTACAAGAATTCCTTGAGGAAACACAGGCACAGGCAGAAGAACTTCAGGCACAGCACAGTGAATTGGAAGGTTTAAACGCAGAACTCGAAGCGCAGAGCCAAAAAATCCAGACATCAGAAGAAGAGTTGCGGGTACAACAGGAAGAGCTTTTACAGAGTAACCAGGAGCTTGAAGAGCGCACCAGTTTACTTGAAGAGAAAAATCAGTTGATTCAGGAGCGGAATCTTGATATTCAACAGAAGGCAGAGCAGTTGGAACAGAGTACAAAATACAAGTCTGAATTCCTGGCTAATATGTCGCACGAACTACGAACACCGCTTAACTCAATTTTACTTTTGTCTAAGTTGATGTCTGAAAATAAAGAACTTGACCCTGAATACATAGAGTATGCGGAAGTGATTCAAAGTTCGGGACAAGGATTGCTGGGACTGATCGACGAAATTCTTGATCTATCGAAGATCGAGGCAGGCAAAATGACACTGGACTTCACTGATGTTAGTTTGACGGAAGTATCGACAGACATGCGGTCGCTTTTCAATCCAATTGCGAACAATAAAAAGTTGAAATTGTTTATTGAAGTTGTACCAGAGCTGGACACCTTGAATACGGATAAAATGCGACTGGAACAGATTCTTAAGAATCTGTTATCTAATGCAATTAAATTTACAACTGAGGGCCAGGTGAGTCTGACTATCCATCCGGACGAAACAGCAAAAATGATCTTGTTTAAGGTTACGGATACCGGCATTGGTATCGCTTCTAATAAACAAGATCTTGTGTTTGAGGCCTTTCAGCAGGCGGACGGGTCAACGAGGCGTCGATTTGGTGGCACAGGGCTTGGCTTGTCAATCAGTCGTGAGCTTGCTAAGCTTCTCGGCGGAGAGATTGAACTTACCAGTAAGGAAAATGTAGGTAGTGAATTCACCTTGATTCTGCCATTGGATCGGGCGGCCACGATGGAGGCTGAAAATCAACAGCAAGTGGAACTGATTAAACTCAGTGAAGTCCAGCCTTCGGCACCGCTTAGCAAACTCCCTGAACGTTTTACGGTTGACCGTATTCCTCAGGAGATACATGACGATAGAGCGGACATTAAGCCTGGGGATAAAATCATTCTTATCATAGAAGATGATACCGCTTTTGCAAAAACGCTTTTGGATTTTACGCGTAAACGCGGCTACAAAGGTATCAATGCAGTAAGGGGTGACGTTGGAATAGAACTGGCCAACCACTATAAGCCGTTAGCCATACTACTTGATATACAGTTGCCAATTAAAGATGGCTGGCAGGTTATGGAAGAATTAAAATCTAACCCGGCTACCCGCCCGATTCCGGTTCATATTATGTCATCGCTGGAGGTTAAGAAGGAAAGCTTGTTAAAAGGGGCAGTTGATTTCATCAATAAACCCGTAGCACTGGAACATATGCGTCAAATCTTTCAGAAACTGGAAGATGCTTTGAGCAGGCATCCAAAAAAGGTACTTATCGTAGAGGAAAATCGGCAGCATGCAGAAGCATTGAGCTATTTCCTTAGTAATTATAATATTCAGACTGAGGTAGCGAACAACGTTAGCCAAAGCATAGGGGCTCTGAATAAGAAAGAAGTAGACTGTGTTATACTTGACATGGGTATTCCAGATAAAAATGCTTACGAGACTTTAGAAACAATTAAGAAAACTAAAGGTCTTGAGAACCTCCCGATCATTATTTTTACGGGAAAAAATCTATCTAAAGGAGAGGAAAACAAAATCAAGCAATATGCTGATTCCATTGTTGTGAAAACGGCACATTCTTACCAGCGCATTTTGGATGAGGCGGGTTTATTTCTGCATCTTGTGGAAGAAAATCAAACCGAAGAAAAAAACAAAAAGCCAGTGTCAGAGCGACTGGGCGGATTGTACGAGGTGCTTAATAACAAAACGGTACTGATCGCCGACGATGACGTCAGGAACATTTTCTCGCTTACCAAAGCGTTGGAGCAACATAAGATGAAAGTATTAGCAGCTACAGACGGAAAGGAGGCGCTACAGGTGCTTAAAGATAACCCGGCGGTAGATGTTGTGTTAATGGACATGATGATGCCTGAGATGGACGGATATGAAAGCACAAAAGAAATAAGGAAGAACCCGGCATACCGCAATTTGCCAATTCTTGCTGTAACAGCAAAGGCGATGATGGGAGACCGGGAAAAATGTATTGCCGCAGGCGCATCAGATTACATTTCAAAACCAGTGGACGTTGATCAGCTGATCTCGTTATTGAGAGTTTGGTTATACGATAAAGTTTAATGCATCATAAATTACTGTAGAGTTATGACTAAAGGTAGAATTTTGATTATAGATGATGACAATAGAAACATCTTTGCATTATCTGCCGTGCTAAAAGCCCGGAAATACGAGTGCCTGTCTGCTACCAGCGGAGAGGATGGTTTGCATTTGCTAAAACAGAATGCAGATATTGCTGTTGTGCTGATGGATATGATGATGCCGGGTATGGATGGTTATCAGGCGATGGCCAAAATGAGGGAAGATGAGACGCTAAGTGGCATTCCAGTTATCGCTGTAACAGCCCAGGCAATGGTTGGTGATAGAGAACGTTGTTTAGAAGCAGGTGCAGTTGGTTACGTTTCCAAACCCATCAACGTTGATACGCTAACTGGCTTACTGACAAAATATATTTAAACAAGTTAATGCTTTTGGATTTACCGGTAATTAGTGAGGAACAGGTGGAAATTTTGCTTTCAGATTTATTGGAGCATTATGGGTATGATTTTACGGGATATTCTAAGGCATCTATCAAAAGAAGGGTACTTAGATTATATATGCTGGATAAAGCGGTCAGCTTTGCGGAGTTCAGGTTTAAGATTATCAACGATCAAGTTTATTTCAAGCGCTTTGTAGAACAAATTACGGTAAACGTAACGGAGATGTTCAGGGATCCTGGTTTTTTTAAAACCTTGCGCAATGAGGTATTACCTAAACTTGGTACTTATCCCTTTATCAGAATTTGGCTGGCAGGCTGCTCTACAGGAGAAGAGGCATTTTCGATGTCTATTATTCTCAAGGAGCTGAACCTCCTGCATAAATCGCTTATTTATGCAACGGATTTAAATCCAACTGTTCTTGAGAAGGCAGCGCAGGGAATGTTCAGCTTGAGTCAGATGAAACAATATTCTGAAAACTACATTTTGTCTGGTGGGACTAAAGACTTTTCCAGTTATTATACTGCAAAATATTCGCTGGCGAAATTTGATGAAGAGCTGAAGCATAAAATTATTTTTTCGACTCACAACCTTGTCTCTGACCACTCCTTTAATGAATTTCAATTGATTCTGTGCAGGAATGTATTAATCTATTTTGACAGGGATCTGCAGCAGAAAGTTTTGAATTTATTTGATGAAAGTTTGGAGGATCTCGGCTATCTTGCTTTGGGAACCAAGGAGACGCTCGACTTTACTTCTGTCGCAAAGAAATACAAGCGTCTGCCACTGGAAAAAATCTGGAGGAAAGTTAGTTAATGGAAAAATGTAAGGCGTTGGTTATTGGAGGCTCTGCAGGAAGTCTCGATGTACTGTTGAAGGTGCTTCCCAATCTTAGTAATTCATTGTCTTTTCCTGTAATCATTGTGGTCCACCGCAAGCACGGAGCTGATTCTTTATTACCGGACTTGTTATCTGGAAAAACTAAACTTGTTGTGAAAGAAGTAGACGAAAAAGAGCCTTTGGTAGCTGGAACAATTTATGTTGCCCCTTCGGATTATCATTTGTTGATTGAACAGGATCAGACTTTTTCACTAGACTATTCCGAAAAAGTAAACTATTCGAGACCAGCGATAGATGTTACTTTCCAAACCGCTGCGGAAGTATATGGGGATAAGCTTGCTTGTTTGCTGTTATCTGGGTCAAATGCCGATGGGGTAAATGGGTTAAAGACGGTAAAGGATTATGGAGGAATTACATTGATTCAGGATCCACTAACTGCCCAGGTTGCATATATGCCTGCCCAGGCAGCGCTACATGTAGATATTGACTACGCGCTCAAAATAGAAGATATGGCACCATTTATAAATTTATTATCAGAATAAAAACCATTACCATGAATCAAGCAAAAAAAGTATTCGTATTTGACGACAATGTAGACATCCTGGAATTATGTACGATCATCTTAGAAGATGCCGGATATGAGATAAAAACATCCTCTACGTCGAATGATATTGTTGACCAGGTATCAGCTTACATGCCGGATATCATTTTCATGGATAACTGGCTTCCTGATGTAGGTGGAATTGATGCAACACGAGAACTGAAGGCCCACGAAACATTGAATAAAATACCTGTAATTTATTTCTCGGCAAACAACGACGTTAAATCCCTAGCCGATCAGGCCGGAGCTGACGGTTACTTATCTAAACCGTTTGATATAGCAGAATTGGAAGAGATTATCAAAAAGTATCTATAATCCGCCAAGAACGTCTACACCTTGTTCGAACACGATATCTACAGGAATTCCTTTTTTGCTTAACCTTTCAAGATCTGATTTTAATTCAGGAGAAATTACTGCATTTTCTTTTCTTGCTTTTTCTACAGCCATTCTATCGCCATTTCCTTGAAGCGTAATGATCATGTTGCTCAGGCCGTTCATAGCGTCCGCAAATTTCGCAAAATCCACTTTGTAAGTTCCATTGGACGTTCTCACGAAAGCTTGCTTATCGGCGAAATAGTTAAAACATTGCATGTTCGCCTGACCATGGGCATCAGCAGCACCGAAACGCACAGAGCGCAACAATCCAGCCATGAACGTTGTGTAGTATTCCTTAATGTCGCCGTTTAATTCACCTTTTTTAAGCAGGCCGGTCACCATATAGAGGCCCAGGATGTCTGCTTTTCCTTCTTCCAGCCATGAATATTGCTCTTTAAGGGCGTCCTTAACAAAACCTTTTCCTGTCACTGTCTTTTTAATACCTAATCCGTGTGCCACTTCATGAAACATCACGTTTGCGAAAAAGGCATCAAATTTCACATAGCTAATTTGCTGTTGATCTATTAACTCTTTTGCAATAGGCACCAGAATTTTCTCAAATTTAGCTTTCATGGCATTTTTTAGTTGCGAGCGACGAGTCCCTTTTTTCTGTTGGATGACTTCGTCGTTCGGCAGGTTTACTGCAATCGTCTTAGCGCCCGCATTGCAATCTCCTGCGTAGTAAACCACGTCATATGCGTTGAGCTCTGAGTCTGAGCCTGGTGTTTCATTTTTGTATTTTGCTGGAACTGGGAGCCCTTTTTGTAGATCTGGTAGCATTTTAACGTACTTTGCTAATCTTTTGCTCCAATCTTTATCTTTTACCAGAACATATGATTCATATGCTGCCCGGGCATTAAAAACTTTATCCTCATAGTTCTCAATCGGACCGATAATAATGTCCAGTCCGTTATTCTTCATGTCAAGCCACGCATAGTCGCTGGCTGTAAAATCGTCTGTTACAAGTGCATCTGCGCGTAGGTTAAGGTATTTTTTCAATCCACTGTCTTCAGCAAGTAAAGCTGCTTGCTTTAATAAATTTGATGCTTTTTGTAATTCTACAGCAAAAAGCACATGGTAGGGAACTGTATAAAGAGCACCTGTAGAGTCTTTTTTTACTACAGAATACTGTCCAAATTTATCTTTTAATGTCGATTTTTCCAGGTCTGCTTTAGTCATCCCCGCAGGATAAAATGTAGCACCATCAGGTTTAGCACCAACTCCACTAATAAAAGCTTTGTTGTCGTTTAATCTGTCCCAGGGTCCATAATTTATTTTGATGAAACTTTTTGTCCGCTCGTCTTTAACAGTATTGAGCAGGCTATCTCTTTGCGGGTAAGTTTGTTTCCAATATAGTTCATCCATAATCTGCGCGGCCTGAACCAATAGCGGCAAAATTTTGCGTTCGCTGTTAGTCAGGTTGTTCAGATTTGTGGTAAGACGTACAGTTTCGTAAATCCTCAACCTGCTGTTTACATATTGTTGCATGCTGTCTGGGAGGATCACAGTTTTGGCCGTGGTAACCACACCATCAGTGTTGGTATTGGTGCAAGAGGCAAGGCCTGCAACAATTATACATCCAGTAAGGAAGAGAGAAGATTTGCGAATAGCGGTCATTGGTATATATTTCTGATTTGTGGCAAAATTAGTAAAAAATGCAGCGGACTCATAAAGTTTGTCTTGCTGAGTGCTTTTGGGTAAATATTAGTAATTTCACCATAATTATCAATCACTATGTTCTATTCATTAAAACCATTCAATCCGAAGAGTTTAATTGTCCCTATGCTATTTCTTTTCGGCTGTGCCGGAAGCAAATATGCTGCAACAAATAAAGTCTATAAAAATCAAGCCAAAGGCTTTGCAGAAACGATAAAGTCAATACCTCCTGTTAATCAGCACATCGATTCTGTAAGCACCGATTTGCAATCCTTCACAGGTTCGGTTAATTTTGGTATTCGAAAACCAAATTTTGTAATTATACACCATACTGCTCAAGGGTCGCTGGATGAGACGATTAAGACTTTCACATTAACGCGTACTGCCGTTAGCGCCCATTATGTGGTGAGCCGCAACGGAAAGGTTGTCCAAATGGTTAATGATTATTTAAGGGCACAGCACGCCGGCGTAGCAAAATGGGGTAATGATACTGACCTTAATTCTTCTTCCATTGGAATCGAATTAGATAATAACGGCGATGAGCCTTATTCGGATGCTCAGATTAGAAGCCTGCTAGGGCTATTGGGGACGCTTAAAAAGAAATATAATATTCCAACGGCTAACTTTATTGGTCATGCTGATATAGCCCCTAAGAGAAAGCCTGATCCGAACAGGTTTCCGTGGAAAGTGCTGGCAGAAAAAGGATTCGGATTGTGGTATGACCAAATCTTAAAAATGCCGCCTGCAACTTTCGATCCCGTGATTGCGTTGAGGTTAATTGGTTATGATACCAGTAATCTGGCTGCGGCAGTTACAGCTTTTAAAAGGCATTTTGTGCAGACAGATATTACGCCGACAATCACTGCAGCTGACAAGCTGATCCTGTATAATTTGTATCCAAAATATCTATAGCATAAAAAAACCGGCTCATTAATCAGCCGGTTTTTTATATCTATTTATTGCCTTTTGACCAGGCGTCTTTCAGCGAAACGGTCCTGTTAAATACGAGGTGCTCCGGAGTTGAGTCTGTATCGAGGGTAAAATAACCCTTTCTTATAAATTGATAGCGGGTATCGAGGGTCGCATCTGCAAGGTATGGCTCGATGTATGCTTCCTTTATTACCTCCATGCTGTTTGGATTTAGGTAATCTTTAAAATCACCTTCCTCGCTATCGGGAGATTCTGAGGTAAATAACCTGTCGTACAAACGGACTTCCGCAACTTTAGCATGGGCTTTGCTTACCCAGTGGATGGTGCCTTTAACATTAATGCCGCTTGTGTCTTCGCCGCTTTTTGATTCTGGATAATACGTGCAATGGATCTCTGTAACTATGCCGCTTTCATCTTTAATAAAGTCCTCACATTTAACGATGTAGGCGTGTTTCAAGCGGACTGTTGCCCCAGGAGCGAGTCTGAACCATTTTTTTGCTGGAACTTCCATGAAGTCCTCGCGTTCAATCCAAAGCTCTTTACTGAAAGGGATTTCACGACTGCCACCTTTATCTTCTGCTTCTGGATTATTTTCTCCGATTAATACTTCCGATCGTCCTTCAGGATAATTGGTAATCACCATTTTGATCGGGTCTAAAACGGCCATTACACGGGTTGAAGTCTTATTCAGGTCTTCCCTTACGCAAAACTCAAGCAGGCTTAGTTCGATCAGATTTTCCCTTTTAGCAATGCCAATTCTTTCGCAGAATTCGCGAATGCTTTCAGGCGTGTATCCTCTTCTTCTTAATCCACTGATGGTAGGCATGCGTGGATCATTCCATCCGCTAACAAGACCTTCATTAACCAGTTGCAAAAGCTTGCGTTTACTCATTACGGTATACGTAAGATTGAGCCGTGCAAACTCGTATTGGTGTGACGGGAAAATATTTAGTTGTGCGATAAACCAATCGTACAGTTCTCTGTGCGATACGTATTCAAGCGTACAAATGGAGTGTGTTATTTCTTCAATACTGTCGCTTTGTCCGTGGGCAAAGTCATACATTGGATAAATACACCAGGTGCTTCCTGTGCGGTGGTGATCTGCGTGTTTAATCCGGTAAACGATCGGATCGCGCATAAGCATATTAGGGCTGCTCATATCGATTTTTGCACGTAGCGTATACGCGCCGTCAGCAAATTCGCCATTTTTCATGCGCGTAAAAATATCCAGGTTTTCTGCTATGCTTCGACTTCTGTGAGGGCTATCCGTTCCGGGCTCTGTTGGCGTGCCTTTAAGACGTGCAATTTCATCTGCCGAACTTTCATCAACATAAGCCAGACCATTTTCAACTAGTTTTACCGCGTAGTTGTACAGGGTGTCGAAATAATCGGATGTGTATAATTCGTTCTCCCATTGGAAGCCAAGCCACTTGATGTCGGCTTGCTGACTGTCTACATATTCTGTTTTCTCCGTTACCGGATTCGTATCATCAAAGCGCAGATTGGTGTATCCGCCATACTTTTTTGTTAGTCCGAAATTCAGGCATATCGCTTTGGCATGTCCAATGTGTAAATAACCATTAGGCTCCGGGGGGAAACGCGTAATTAAGGTTTTGTATTTTCCGCTTTTTAAATCGTTTTCAATGATCTCCTCAATGAAGTTCAATGATCTTTCCTCACTCATAAAAACTGTTAATTTACCTCAAAGTTAATGAAAAACCGCTAATTTAGTTACATTTACCATTGACTATTCTTATAATTTATGAGTAAAACGTTGAACAGACCCATCAGGGTTTTAGTCGCCAAAGTTGGGCTAGACGGTCACGACCGCGGAGCCAAAGTGATTGCAACCTCGCTGAGGGATGCCGGGATGGAGGTGATTTATACAGGACTCCGGCAAACTCCTGAAATGGTAGTCAACACTGCATTGCAGGAGGATGTAGATGCAATTGGAATCTCCATCTTATCAGGTGCCCATATGACAGTTTTTCCTAAAATAATAACAATTATGAAGGAAAAGCACGTGACAGACGTATTGCTTACCGGTGGAGGTATCATTCCCGAAGTAGATATGTTAAAATTGAAAGAAATTGGCGTTGGCGAATTATTTGCTCCTGGAACAAGTATGCAAAGCATCATCACTTACATACAGGACTGGGTTATAGAAAATAGAAACTTTTAAGTATGGATTATCAGAACATTTTGTCGGTAATAAAAGAAAACATTTTATACCTGACTATCAACAGGCCAGAAAAACTTAATGCACTGAACAAAGCAACATTAGCTGAGTTAGCTGATGCAATAGCTATTGCAAACAATACGCCGGAAATCCTCGCGGTCTTATTAACAGGAGCCGGAGAGAAAGCCTTCGTTGCCGGAGCAGATATCTCTGAATTTTCTTCTTTTGGATCTTCGGAAGGCGAGGCGCTAGCACGAGAGGGGCAAGAAAAGGTGTTTAACGCGATAGAAAATTCATCAAAGCCGTTTCTCGCCGCTGTTAATGGTTTCGCGTTGGGTGGCGGACTTGAACTTGCTATGGCCTGTCATATACGGGTTGTTTCAAGCTTTGCAAAATTAGGTTTGCCTGAAGTAACATTGGGACTAATTCCAGGTTATGGGGGTACGCAAAGGCTTACTCAGTTAGTTGGTAAAGGTAGGGCCTTCGAAATGATTGCTACGGCAGATATGATCACTGCCGAGCGTGCAGTTGAGATTGGACTGGCGAATCACGCTGTTCCTGCTGGTGATCTGCTCACGAAAGCTGAAGAAATTTTAACGAAAATAAAACAACGTGCGCCTTTGGCAATAGCTAGCGCAATCAAAGCAACAAATGCCGTACATCATGATCAGGCTAGTGGACTGGAACTTGAGATCAACGAATTTGGTAAGTGTTTTGATACCGCTGACTTCAAAGAAGGTGTTGCCGCATTTTTGCAAAAGAGAAAAGCAGTATTTACTGGAAAATAGTGACAGTAATAAATTTCGAAGTTCATTAAAACTGTAGAAAATATTGCCCACTGACGTTTTTTTTATATATTTATCTCATTAAAAATAATGCATCCCCTTTGCGTATGAGAAAAATATTAATCATTGACGATGAAGTCAATATAGGATTGTTGCTTTCTAAGTTTTTGACCAGAAACGGATTCACCGTTGATACTGCTATTAATGGCCTGTCGGCATTAGAGTACCTGGGTAAGAGTAGCTATGACTTGGTGCTTTGCGATTACCGACTGGAAGATACAGACGGACGGGAGCTGTTAATTAAGATTAAAGAAAGTCATCCTGCTACTGGTGTAATTATCATTACTGGTTATTCAGATATCAAGTTGGCGGTGGAACTGATCAAGCTTGGCGCTTACGATTATATTACAAAGCCTTTGTATCCTGATGAAATATTGAACACTATTAATAAAGCAATCGATACGCAGCAGGCGCTAAATGCGGATACCAATGAGCGTTCCGCGCAGGAATTGCAAAAAGGGAAAGCTGCGAAAGCAACGTATTTGCAGGATGCGAATTTTGTGGCGGGACAAAGTAGTGCGTCTAAAGAGCTCCTTAAACAGATTCAGCTGGTAGCTCCAACCACCTACAGTGTTATTTTAACTGGCGAAAGCGGAACAGGTAAAGAATCGGTCGCCAAGGCTATTCATGAAAACAGTCCGCGCAAGGACAATCCTTTTATTGCGATGGACTGTGGTTCTCTTACAAAGGAACTCGCGGGAAGTGAATTTTTTGGACATGAGAAAGGATCTTTCACAGGGGCCTTATATACCAAAATTGGTCATTTTGAAATGGCTAACGGCGGCACTTTATTTCTTGATGAGGTAGGTAATCTTTCATATGATATTCAGGCGGCACTTTTAAGGACTGTGCAAGAGCGAAAAATTAAACGAATCGGCAGTACAAAAGAGATTGAGCTTGATGTCCGGATTATTGTAGCTACTAATGAAAACCTGGGAAATGCAATTCAAAAGGGAAAATTCAGAGAGGATTTATATCATCGATTTAACGAATTTTCTATCAGCTTACCGCCTTTGAGCCAACGCGGAAAAGATATTATGATATTTGCTCAGACATTTCTTGAACTGGCAAACAAAGAGGTCAATAAAAACGTTCTGAGTTTTTCATCAGAAGTTGAAGATTGTTTTCTTACTTATAACTGGCCGGGGAATGTACGGGAGCTAAAGAACGTGGTTAGGCGGGCAACGTTGCTCACCGAAACACAGGAAATTCAGCTCAAGGCGCTTCCACTGGAAATTTCTACTTACGCAAAGAGCGCCGTTATGGAAAGTTCTATGCAAAGAACTGTAGAAAAACCCCGGGATTTGAAGAATGCTGCGCTTGAGGCCGAATATGAGGCGATATTGAATGTGTTGAGAGAGGTAAACTTCAATAAAACGAAGGCAGCAAAGATTTTGAATATAGATAGAAAGACATTATACAATAAGATGAAAGCAATAAATCTGGACACCTAATATTTTTTCATGTCTCTTCTTTCGTATAAGCAGCGTAATAATATAATACTGGTCATTATTGTTGCCCTGGGATGCTTGATTGCCTGGTCGTTGCTTGGAATCTTTAGTGCAATTCTGAGTACACTGGTTTTGTATACGATACTTCGGCCAGCATTTCTATATCTGGTAATAGACAGGCGGTGGAACAAACGGCTTGCCGTAATTCTTCTTCTGCTAACTTCGATTGTTCTCATCATCCTCCCGTTTTATGGGTTAAGCAGCATGGTAATCAGTAAGATTACGGAGTTGCAGAATGATCAGATTTACTACAAGAATATGTTTTTTAAGCTCAAGCATTTGATTCCTGTAGGGAGCAATATTCAGAGTCTCCTCGAAGACGGTTTGCGAAAAGCAGGTACTTGGGCAACGGAGTTATTTCCTTCTATAATTTCGGGTGCGTTTGATATAGTTTTTGGTTTAATCCTCATGTATTTCATGCTGTATTTCATGTTGATTGAACACGAAACGTTTGAATCGGCGATGTTAAAATACGCTCCATTCAGGGAGCAGAATGCGTTGCGCTTTGCCGAAGAAATGAAGAACACTACTTTCGCCAACGTAGTTGGTCAAGGCCTAATATGCGTAGTGCAGGGTTCTATGGTCAGTTTATCTTTTTTTGTGCTAGGATATAATGATCCATTTTTCTGGGGCGTAATCACCACCTTCATCTGCTTTATTCCGGTTTTAGGTCCGCCTATTATTTTTGTTCCGGCAGCATTGCTGCAGATCGCCAACGGACATAATTTTGCTGGCTGGGCGATGATCATCTTTGGTTTTGTAGTTATTTTAAACATCGACAATGTCCTAAGATTTATGATAGCCAAAAAGGTTGGCGATATTCACCCTATTATTACGGTAATCGGCGTAGTTATAGGGATTCCTCTCTTTGGAATCTTGGGGCTGGTATTTGGTCCATTATTGCTCTCATATTTTATTTTATTGGTCCGGATATATGAAACAAGCGCTATGGCATCAGACAGATTGGAAAGAATTAAAACAATTCCAGAAGAGGGAGAGTTATGATAATGAATAAACAATTGCAAAAAATCTAAGTGTTATGAATGATAATTCAAAAGTATTAGTAGGCCTTTTGGCTGGATTGGCGGCAGGAGCTGCGTTAGGATTGCTGTTTGCGCCTGAAAAAGGTAGTGAAACCCGCGACAGATTAAGTCAGTCTTTAAAAGATCTGGGTGATTCAATCAAAGAAAGAGCTGCAGACGAAATTGATAACTTAACTAATCTTAAAGATAAAGTTGTAAGTTCTGTTAAGACCCGTTTAAGGGATGCAGAAGACGAATTTGTTGACGATACTGAACACGCTTAACCAGTGTTTATTTAATTTTACTATGATGCAGGAAAATAAAGAAAAACATCTGGAAGATATTATTTCAGAAGCTAAGTCTTATCTCGATACCCGGGTCGAATATACCCGATTGTATCTGGTAGAGAAAGTATCCAAGATCTTCGCCGATCTGGTTACTAACGCTGCTGTAATCATCTGCTTTGTACTTGCGTTCTTATTTGGCACGTTTACACTTGCTTTGTTTCTTTCTGACTTGTTCCATAGTTACACGAAAGGCTTCGGTTGCGTATCGCTGATCTACATTGCTCTGGCAATTATTGTTTACCTGACAAAAGATAGATTTATTGAGAAGGCTATTATCAACTTCGCCATTAGAAAATATTTCAACAAATTAGCTGATAAGGAGGAAGGTGATGAGGAAAAGATATAACATTCAGAATCTGGAGGAGCTGCAAGGCAGGATCGCTGAACTAAAGGCCGTATATAACAGCCAGGGTAAATTGATCGTCGAAGATTCAAAGCTTTATGTGAAGCAATTTACGTTAGGAGCACTGATCAAAAAATATGCTACTCCTTCTTCTCTTTTAAAAGTGGACGATAAACTGAACATCAGCAGTAAAGTGATGTCTCTGGTGCTTCCAGTGTTGATGAACAGTACACTATTCAGGGGATCTGGTTTTATTACCAAGACACTTGTCGGGCTGGCTACAAGCAAAGTTGGAAAAACGCTTGATGCAGAGCATTTGTCAGCAATATTCAATTCTGTGAAATCGTGGTTCGGCGGCGATAAAAAGAAAAAAGTAAAACCGGTTGGTTATGTAGATTATGGTATTCCACCAGACAGCGAAACGTATTAAATAAAAAAAGGAGCAAATTAAATTTGCTCCTTTTTTGTGTTATCTCAGATCTGTTTTAATCTGCAACTCCTTGAGTTGCTTTTCATCTATTGTAGATGGACTATCGATCATCACATCTCTGCCTGAATTATTTTTCGGAAAGGCAATTACATCACGGATGCTATCCAGACCAGCAAATATAGAACATAAGCGGTCAAAACCAAATGCAATTCCACCATGTGGAGGTGCTCCAAATTCAAAGGCATCCATCAGAAATCCAAATTGCTTTTGAGCTTCTTCAGCACTGAAGCCAAGGTGTTTGAACATCAGCGCTTGTAATGTACGGTCATGGATACGAATAGAGCCGCCGCCAATTTCTGTACCATTCACTACCATATCATAGGCATTAGCCCGTACATCGCCCGGATTGGTATCCAATAGCGCAATATCTTCAGGTTTAGGGGATGTAAAGGGATGGTGCATGGCGTGGTAGCGCTCGCTCTCTTCATCCCATTCCAATAACGGAAAATCAAGTACCCATAAGGCGCTAAATTTATTCTTGTCTCTTAAGCCTAAACGCGTTCCCATCTCCAGCCTTAACTCACTGAGTTGTTTACGGACTTTATCGGTTCCGCCAGCCATAATGAGCACCAAGTCACCAGGCTCAGACTGCATCAACTCAGCCCATACCTTTAATTGAGTTTCATCATAAAACTTGTCCACAGATGATTTAATAGTACCATCTTCATTATGTCTGTAATAGATAAGGCCAGTTGCACCGATTTGCGGGCGTTTAATAAACTCTGTAAGCTCATCAATCTGTTTCCTGGTATAATGTGCAGATCCCTTTGCGTTAATGCCAATGACGAGCTCTGCCTGCTCAAACACCGGGAACTGATGTCCTTTTACAAGATTTGTTAAGTCTACAAAAGCCATGTCGAAACGGGTATCAGGCTTATCTGATCCGTATAGTCGCATAGCATCAGCGTATTGCATTCTTGGTACTTCTGGAAGGTCTATGCCCTTTAAGTCTTTAAATAACAGACGAATCAACCCTTCAAATGTGTTTAAGATATCTTCCTGCTCAATAAAAGACATTTCGCAGTCAATCTGCGTGAATTCTGGCTGTCTGTCGGCACGTAAATCTTCATCTCTGAAACACTTCACGATCTGAAAATAACGGTCAAAACCAGAAACCATTAATAATTGCTTAAAGGTTTGAGGAGATTGTGGAAGCGCATAAAATTCCCCAGCATTCATTCTACTTGGAACAACAAAATCTCGTGCGCCCTCTGGAGTAGATTTGATCAGCACCGGTGTTTCTACTTCGATGAAGTCGAGACCATCAAGATAACGACGTACACTTTGAGCCATCCTGTGACGCAGAATCATATTATTCCTGATCGGGTTTCTGCGGAGATCCAGATAACGGTATTTCATCCTTAAATCATCTCCGCCATCTGTTTCGTCATCAATTAAAAAAGGAGGCAGCTTGGCTGCATTTAATATTTCAAGCGCGGTGATCTTTATCTCGACCTCTCCGGTTGGCATTTTCAAATTCTTATTTGAACGTTCTACAACAAGTCCAGATGCTTTGATCACGAATTCGCGACCGAGGCTTCTCGCCGATTCACATAATTCCTTGTTGTCGTCCATATTAAATACGAGCTGGGTGATTCCATATCGGTCACGTATATCAATAAAGGTCATTCCTCCAAGGTCTCTTGATTTTTGTACCCATCCGCACAGGATTACACTTTCGCCTAAGTTGGCAATGGTAAGTGCTCCGCATGTAGTTGTTCTTAGCATGGTAAAAAGTATTAGGGCGCAAAAATATTCATTTTGAGCCACATATTTCTGCCCTAATCTAATTTACAGCGTGATATCATATTTTTTTTTCATATTGATGCAACGTTTGGGAATTTTGCCTGTCCTTTATATCGAATTACAAAAACATTGGAAGCTGTATACATAGACAAAAACATTGACCTGGTCAACGAATGCAGAAAGGGCAGCCGTAGTGCACAATTTGAGATTTACAAATTGTACTCAAAAGCAATGTTCAATATTGCACTCCGAATTGTAAACCATGAGGCAGAGGCCGAAGATGTTTTACAGGAGGCTTTTTTGGATGCCTTTGGCAGGGTTAAAGATTTCAGGGGAGACACGACCTTCGGATTGTGGTTAAAGCAGATCGTAATAAATAAATCGATAAACTATCTGCGCAAAAGGAAGGCGGAATTTGTTTCTATTGATGATGTTGATGTTGCTGACGAGCAAAAGGGAGATGAAGAAGATCTGGAACTGAAGATTGAGGCCGTAAAAGCAGCAATAGCGAAGCTGGCCGACGGGTACAGGATTGTGCTTACGTTATATTTATTTGAAGGATATGACCATGAAGAGATCGCCCATATCTTAAAAATTTCGGAGAATACTTCAAGATCCCAATACATGCGGGCCAAACAAAAATTACACCGTTTACTGGAAAAGAAAGGAGCACAGGATGAGTAACAAAATTGAAGAGTACATCAAAACTAACAAGAAAGCTTTTGATACAGCGGAGCCGGGAGCGGCATTATGGGCAAAAATCGATGCCGAGTTAAATAAAAAAAAAATAACACAACCCGTTAAGTTGCAGGTATGGATTGGTATTGCGGCTTCGTTGCTGCTGATCTGTAGTATTATGTTTTTCTACACGACTAAAGCCAGGTCAACGAATGGTATTATCGCAGAGGTTAACCCGGCTTATGCAAAGAAAGAGATGCGTTTCGCCAGTCTGATAGAAGAGAAAAGAGATAGCCTTGAGGTGTTTGCAAAGGACAACCCTGAACTCTATCAGAAGTTTTCTACAGATCTTGAAAAGCTGGATGGTGACTATAAATCTTTGAAACGGGAGTTACCGAATAGCCCTAACCAGAAACTTGTGGTAAAGGCAATGGTAAAAAATTTAGAATTACAACTGCAACTGATCTCGCAGCAGCTTACTATTATTAATCAAGTTCAACAATTTAAAAAAGATAATCAAATATGAAGCAGTTAATCATCATACTTCTGCTAGGCTGCGGCTTATGTGCCGGAGCGCAACAGCTTAATACGAATGCGCCTCAATATGCCCTGAATACAAATGCGCCTGCGAATGCCATGGCAAGCGCAGATGGACAGATAACTGCTTCGGTTACTCAGCCTGAAGAAGGCGACGTATCGAAAACATTTAGCAGAGCATTCGCTATTGATCAATCAGACAAAATAAGCGTAAGTAATCAGTTTGGGTCGATCACCATAAAAACCTGGGATAAAAGAGAGGTAAAGGCTGAGGTGTCAATCAGGGCATTTAGCAGTAGTGATGCTAAAAAGTTGCTTGATCAGGTGGTGATTGAAGCTGGTAAAGCAGGTGACTTAGTTACATTCAAAACGCGGATAGATGAAGAAAATTCGCGTTGGGGTAACTTTATAAGAAATGGGCGGAAGTCGAGACAGGAGGTTAAAGTTGACTATGTTATTTACATGCCGGCAACAAATGCATTAACGGTGTCTCAACAGTACGGGAATGTAACAATGGGAGATTTCGATGCTGCGCTTTCAGCTAAAGTTCAATACGGAAATCTGATTGTCGGAAAGTTGAGCAGCAGTAACAATTATCTTTCTGTGCAGTATGGAAAGATGAATGTTGCCGAGGCGACTAAGGCAACGATTAAACACCAATACGGAGCAGGTGTAGTATTGGGAACGATAGGAACACTGAATTTGAATGCACAGTATACAAAAGTAGATATCACAAGTATAACAGGGGAAGCAGTTATTGAACAGCAATACGGCCAGGGATTGACCATTGGTAGTGTTGGAAGCCTTAATTTGGATGCTCAGTACATCAAAGTGAAGATTGGTTCGGTTAAGAGAAACGGTGCAATTGTTAATCAGCAATATGGAAGTCTTGATATTACCAGTGTGGGCAGTATTAAAGTCGATGCGCAATATACAGGAGTCAATATTGGTCAACTAAATGGAGATGCAAGCTTCAATATGCAGTACAACAACCTAATTATTGGGACAGTTGGGGAGGGTGTTAAAAGACTTACCGCGGATTGTGAATACGTATCGATGTCGTTCAACTTCGCAGAGCGGTATAATGCAAATGTAGATGTTCAAACTTCTTATGCCAGTTTTAGATTTGGCGCGGGAGTTTCGGCGAAGCTGACAGGTGATGATGAAGACAGGAGTTCCAGGGAAAAAAATTATGTTGGCAAGATTGGTAGTGGTGGGACAAATGTGGTTAGGATTAAAGCGGAGTATGGATCTGTTACCTTTAAATAACCTTTCAGAACAATATATGTTAAAGCTTGTTGAGTAATTCAGCAAGCTTTTTTATATTAGCGAGTATATCACTATGGAAATCTTATCACAACCCGAAACCTGGATCTCATTAATTACGCTAACCTTATTAGAGATCGTCTTGGGGATTGATAATATTATTTTCATTTCGATCTTGTCTTCTAAACTGCCAGAAGAAAAACAGAAAAGTGGGCGCCAGTGGGGCTTAGGGTTAGCTATGATTACCAGGATTTTGCTGCTGCTTTCGTTAAGTTGGGTTATGACATTAACAGCCACTCTGTTTAATCTAGGCGAATTAATTAAACTGGATAATAAAGAGTGGCTTGAAAAGCTAGCCATCTCGGGAAGAGATTTGATCCTGATTGTGGGTGGCTTGTTCCTGATTTACAAAAGTACGCATGAAATCCATTTGAAGCTGGAAGGGGAAGAAGAAGAAGCCGGTAATGTTAAAGTTTATACATTTAGTGGTGTCCTGATACAGATCTTACTGTTGGATATTGTTTTCTCCCTGGATTCTGTAATTACCGCTGTGGGTATGGCGGATCATGTTGAGATTATGATCGCAGCAGTTGTTATTGCGGTGATTATTATGATGATCTCTGCCGGGGCCATTAGTGGATTTGTTAACAAACACCCAACGGTTAAAATGCTTGCCCTATCATTTTTATTACTTATTGGCGTTTCGCTGCTTGCAGAGGGATTGGATCAACATATTCCTAAAGGCTATATCTATTTTGCTATGGCTTTCTCTGTCCTTGTAGAGTTGCTCAACTTAAAAATGAAAAACAAGGGAAAAAAGCCGATAAAGTTAAGAGAGTCCCCGGAAAAGAATAAGGTTTAGTACTTTTGTCCATGATTTCTTTTTTTGAAGCCACCTTGGCTGAACTTTCCATCCACAGGGTGGGTAATAAAGCGCAGGATGAATTTTATGTCCTTTCAGAACAGTCTTTAAATATCCAGGACGAGTCCTTAAAAAATATCCTAATCAGTTATTTTCTGAGTCCATATCAGAAAACGACCGAGATCTATCGGTTTATGCATCCTAATGAGGATTTGAATCTCAATGAGGTTTATCATTTTGTGCATGATGTTTTTGAGAATGGTGAACACTTTCATGAGAATAGTCAGCAACTGGCTAAATACCTCTATGATCTTTCAAATCATCCTAAAATTAAGGCGGGTGAACTGTATGTTGCCTATTTTGAGAATGTTCAGATCGAGGGCGATCTCCATGACGCCATTGGTATTTTTAAGTCAGAGACTAAAGAAACATACCTCAAAGTATATCCTGAACAGGCTGGATTCAACATGAGCTATGAGGAAGAAGCAATTAATATCAGTAAGTTGGATAAAGGATGTCTGATCTTTAACACTGATGCAGCGGAAGGATATAAGGTGGCGGTCATTGATCAAACAAATAGAAGTGCAGAGGCAGTGTACTGGAAGGATGATTTCCTGAAGCTTAAGGTTAGGAATGATAACTTTAATCAGACAAACAATATTCTGGGTGTGTATAAGAACTTTGTGACTGAGAAGTTGGATGAGGATTTTGATATCTCTAAAGCAGACAAAATTGACTTACTTAATAAGTCAATGAAGTATTTCAAAGAAAAGGAAAGCTTTGATATTGATGAGTTTGCTAATGAGGTAATCGCTAACGAAGAAGGGATTGCATCATTTAAAAATTATAAAAAGAGCTACGAAGAAGAGTTTGACGCTACGATAGCTGACACATTCGATATCTCCAGTGCGGCGGTGAAAAAGCAGGCACGGGTGTTTAAAAGCGTACTTAAGCTTGATAAGAACTTCCATATCTATATCCATGGTGATAAGGAACTTATTGAAAAGGGATACGACGATGGTAAAGCGATGAACTATTACAAAGTTTTCTTTAGGGAAGAGGAATAAAAATTACAATATTTTAAAAAATGTGAATCATTGAGGTTATATTGTAGCTTTATAAAAGCCAAATATTTAACCTCTTATGAACCCGGAATCTGGAAAGAACAATATTTTCAAAGTGATCGGTGCCTCCTCTCTTGGCACACTGATTGAATGGTATGATTTTTATATTTTTGGTAGTCTTGCTACTATCATTGGCGCACAACTATTTCCTGCAGATGCGGGTGCATCTGCGCTGATCAATACACTGGCGATTTTTGCTGCCGGCTTTATCGTCAGGCCATTCGGCGCGCTGGTGTTCGGACGTTTAGGCGACCTTATTGGACGGAAATATACTTTTCTACTTACACTTGTGCTGATGGGAGGGTCTACATTCCTGATCGGACTTATCCCTTCTTACTCTAGTATCGGCTATGCTGCTCCCTTGTTGGTATTGCTGTTAAGGCTGGTTCAGGGATTGGCTTTAGGAGGAGAATATGGAGGTGCTGCTACATATGTCGCAGAACATGCCCCAGTGAACCGTAGGGGTTATTTCACCAGTTGGATCCAGACTACAGCAACGGGAGGCCTTTTCCTGTCGCTCGGTGTTATCGTGCTAACAAAGAATTTAATTGGTGCTTCTGATTTTGCTGCCTGGGGTTGGCGAATTCCTTTTTTGCTATCGATTCTGTTAGTGGGGGTGTCTATCTATATTCGTATGAAGATGCATGAATCACCGATGTTCACAAAGCTAAAAGCCGAAGGGAAGGTTTCAAAGAATCCACTCAAAGAAAGCTTTAGCAAGAAAGCTAATTTTAAAATGGTATTGCTTGCGCTGTTTGGAGCAACGATGGGACAGGGGGTAATCTGGTACACGGGGCAATTTTATGCGCAATCGTTCCTGGAAAACACGTGTAAACTTGATTTTAATGATTCCAGATATATCTTGCTTTGGGGAATAGTATTCGCCACACCATTCTTTGTGATTTTTGGATCCTGGAGTGACAAGGTTGGTCGAAAATGGATCATGCTTTCGGGAATGCTTTTAGGCATTATCTTTTACAGACCTATTTATCAGATATTTCTTGATGATACTGATTTTAGTCAGATCACCCAACAAGATGTCAAATCAGTCTCCGTACCCGTGATTGCTAAGGAAGTGCAGGCGGGAGACAGTCTTATTACACAAAAAAGTACAGTTGTTTTGGTTAATGGTGCTTCTTTTACGAGCATAAAATCTTTGACTAAAACTGCTAACGGAAAGGTGCTTGATTCCACTGAACTTATGAAAGACAAGAAGCTTTCTACAACAACATTCTGGAAGTTTGTTGGCTTGGTCTTTTTTCAAATCTTGTTGGTTACCATGGTGTATGGGCCAATTGCAGCATTTTTAGTAGAGTTATTTCCAACAAAAATCAGGTACACGTCTATGTCGTTACCCTATCATGTAGGAAACGGAGTCTTTGGCGGACTGGTGCCTTTTGTTGCAACGCTTATTGCAAGTTTCCCTGGGTCAACGCCGCTTACGGGGCTCTGGTATCCGATCGGGATTGCGGCATTGAGTTTTGTCATCGGCGCCATCTACTTATCTAATCAGAAGCCAGACCATGGCGAAATCACAGAATCAAACACGTAATTGAAATGAACAAGTTAAAAAAAGCACTGGGATTGTGCTGGATCCTTCTTGGTCCAGCAGCTGTCGTTTTCCTGTTTATACAGGCTATTGAAAAGACCAGATTAGCAGAACCAGGCATTGCACAAACCAACACTGCGCTGCAATGGGGAATTATCCTGTTCATATTTATTCCGATAAGTGCAGGCCTGGTGATATTCGGCTATTACGCCATCACCGGAGCTTACGAAAAAGAAGAGCTATAACACACGTAATAGCAGGCCTTTTAAGTACTCTCCTTCAGGGAAGGAAATTCTAACGGGGTGATCTTCCGGTTGAGTAAACTGTTTTACGATCTGTACTTCCCTTCCGGCATCAAGTGCGGCCCACGCGATGATTTGCTTGAATGTTTCTATGTCTACTGCACCGGAACAAGAAAATGTAGCTAAAAGGCCACCCGGAGGCAGTAACGCCATACCTAGTCTATTTAGATCCTTGTAGGCCCTCGCAGCACGATCCAGTGCTGAACGAGAAGGGGCATATTTTGGTGGGTCAAGAACAACGACATCAAAAAGATGACCTTCGTCTTTAAATTTACGCAGTTGTTTGTTTACATCCGCCTGAACGCTGGTATTTTGTTGTATGTCAAATCCATTGAGTTGAATGTTATGCTGAAGTGTCTCCAGCGCTAATGCGGAGCTGTCTACGCTTGTTACATGACTTGCACCGTGTCTTAGGCTGTTCAATGAAAAACCGCCGCTATAACAGAAGCAATCTAATACTTTTTTGTCTTTTGTATATTCAGCAAGAATTTGACGGTTGTCGCGTTGATCGCAATAAAATCCAGACTTCTGTCCGTTAACAATGTTAATGTGATAATTAATGCCATTTTCTTTTACAGCGATAAACTCTGGAGGGAGTTCTCCCCATAGTAAACCTTGTTTAGCTTCCAGATTTTCGTGATCCCGAGCAGTAGCATCACTTTTATCGAAAATTCCTTTTGGATTTAAGGCTGAACGGAGTATGTCAATGATATCATCCTTGACATTTTCTATGCCTGAACTTAAAATTTGTAAAGAGAGGAAATCAGCATATCGGTCTACAATCAGGCCAGGTAGATAATCGGCTTCGCTAAACACGAGGCGGCAGGTATCGGTTTCAGAATCCCTAAGGACGTGGCCTCTTGAAGAGATAGCTTTATGCAGTTTTTCTGCATACCAGTCCCTGTTAATAATTCGTTGTTCATCCCATTCCAACAAACGAACAGCTACTCTGGATTGTGCATTATAATATCCATATGCCAGGAAAGTTTTATCAGCAGCAAGAAGCCTGATAACATCTCCATTTGCAGGATCGCCTTTAACTTTATCTATCGCACCGGAAAATACCCAGGGGTGTTTCTGATGAACTGCTTTTTCTTTGCCTTTTTTAAGTATGATCTCAACCATTTGGCAAAGTTACTAAAAGCAAAACACCATTGTCTTTTCGTGGCCATATTTAATATGAAACCCTCAAAGGACAATGGTGTTTGTAAAGTATTCTAAAGCTTAATTAAGCTGTAGCTTTTTTGAAACGTTCTGCAACAGCATCCCAGTTCACTACATTCCAGAATGCAGCGATATAGTCAGGACGTCTGTTTTGATATTTTAAGTAATAAGCATGTTCCCATACGTCCATACCCAACACTGGTGTGCCCTTTACTTCAGCAACACTCATTAAAGGATTATCTTGATTTGGTGTAGAGCTCACAGCAAGTTTCTTGTCAGCTGTAACAATTAACCAAGCCCATCCAGAACCAAAACGTGTAGCCCCAGCTTCAGCAAATTTAGTTTTGAAATCGGCAAAAGAGCCAAAAGCAGCTTTAATAGCCTCAGCTAATGCGCCAGTAGGCTCACCACCTTTGTTTGGGCCGATAACTTCCCAGAATAAAGAGTGGTTATAGTGTCCACCGCCATTGTTGCGTACTGCAGCAGGGAATTTTTCAATGTGTTTGATGATTTCTTCTATGCTTTGAGAAGCTTCTGGTTTTCCTTCCAGTGCTTTATTTAAATTAGTTACGTAAGCCTGGTGATGCTTATCATGGTGAATTTCCATGGTCATTTTATCGATATGCGGTTCCAGTGCATCTGTTGCGTAATGTAACGCAGGTAATTCAAAAGCCATACTATTATGATTTAAGGTTTAAATAATTTGTAGACAAATATAACATTCAAAGGGAAAGATTGTTCACATTTTTTGGGCTTTAATCACGCTTATCGGCAAAGAAACGGCGCATCAATTTGGCCGCTTCCTCGTCAAGAACACCGCCTTTCACGATAGTTTTTGGATGTAATAACGTGTCGCCCTTGCTGGTAAAACCTCTTTTAGGCTCCGAAGCCCCATAAACAATACGTCCAATTTGTGTCCAGTAGCTGGCGCCGGCACACATTACACAGGGTTCAATCGTGACATACAGCGTACAATCTTTGAGGTACTTTCCTCCCAATGTTTGACTAGCCGCAGTAAAAGCCTGCATCTCTGCGTGCGCAGTTACATCGTTTAACTGCTCAGTCAGATTGTACCCCCGGCCAACAATTCGGCCCTTGCAAACCACAATTGCTCCAATTGGGATTTCTTGTGCTGCAAAAGCATGCTCAGCTTCCTGCAGCGCCAGCTTCATAAAGTGCACATCGGCAACTTCCAGGTCTGGTGTTTCAGAAAAATCATAAAAACTCATAATGCAAAGATACAGTTATGTTAAACCAGTTTACTCCCGTTGGGAACTTTGCGTTCAATCATTGTAAGTACAATTGCACCTTGCTCGTCGGCGAAGCCCGTAACCAAAAATTCAGACATGAACTTTCCGATTTGTTTTTTAGGGAAGTTGATTACACCGACAACCTGACGGCCCAGTAACTCCGCTTTGCTGTAGTGGACTGTGATTTGCGCTGAGCTTGTTCTTATACCAAACTCTCCGAAGTCGACTTTGATCTTATAGGCGGGTTTCCTGGCTTCAGGGAAATCAAAGACCTCTATTATCGTTCCTGCCCTTAATTCTACGCGTTCAAACTCGCTCCAACTGATTTCTTCCATATGTTAAATTCCGATTACGTCTTTCTTTTTACGTTGCTTCATTGCCTTAGGGATCACAGCAAGAATTTGTTCTTTCAAAGCGTTAAGCATGCGTTTCTTTATAAAGTTCTTATGAGTTACAAGACTGATCTCTCTCACTGGCTCAGGTGATTTAAACGAACGAACTTTAGTGAGTTGTTTGACACTGAGTTCCGCTAAAGCCAATTCCGGCAATAAGGTAGCGCCGTCATTGCGGTCAACCATTCTGATTAGTGTCTCCACGCTACCCGTATTGTAAGTGAGACCCTGAATCCTGTTATCCTTTGTAGACCGACAAATATTAAGAACCTGGGAACGCATGCAGTGTCCCTCATTTAATAACCAAATATTTTCATCTTCCAGATCATCAGCGTCGATCGCTTTCTTTTTAAACAGACGGCTATTTTTGCTGATGTACGTTACAAAATTTTCGTAGTACAGTGGGATCTCAGACATCGCAGGATCACCCAAGGGCGTAGCTAGAATGCCGCAATCCAGGATGCCTGTTTTTAGATGATGAATTATATCCTCAGTAGTATATTCCCAAATCTTTAAATTCAAGTCAGGGTATTTATCCATCATAGCTGCGATAACCTGCGGGAGGAGATAGGGCGCAACCGTGGGAATAATGCCGATGCGAATCTCACCTACAATTTCTTGCTGCTGACTGTCAATTATTTCTTTGATTTTTTGACTTTCCTGCAAGATAATTCGTGCCTGTTCTATGATCTGAGATCCGATTTCAGTGGGTACTACAGGTTGTTTGCTACGGTCAAAAAGTTTGACGTTCAGCATTTCTTCAAGTTTCTGAATTTGCATACTCAAGGTGGGTTGAGTAACAAAACATTTCTCTGCAGCACCTACAAAACTTCTGTAAGTGTCTACGGCAACAACATATTCTAGTTGAACAAGCGTCATAGCTAAAGTTGATTTTACAAACAAATGTAATCAACTTTAGCTATAAGGGAAATATTATGTATGCTTTTCGATGAAGTCTTCGTAAGCAAGTTTGATGCCTTGCTCAAGGTTAATCTGATGTTTCCAGCCCAGGTCATGCAGTTTGGTTACATCCATCAGCTTTCTTGGTGTTCCATCAGGTTTTGTGCTGTCAAATACCAGGTTACCTTCGTAACCTACAGTCTTCTTGATCAACAAAGCCAGGTCTTTGATCGTTAAATCTACACCAGTACCAATGTTAATCAGTGTAGGCTCATTGTAGCTGTCCATCAGGAAATAGCAGGCATCAGCAAGATCATCAGCAAAAAGGAACTCACGCATCGGTGATCCTGATCCCCAGAT
>NZ_SNWM01000006.1 GCF_004362245.1 Pedobacter duraquae | reverse complement strand
TGCAAAAGTAGGAAAATATTCCCTCCTACCAAACTTATTGTTAACCTTTAACTAACACACAACCCTAATGCCCTGTCTCTCAAACAAAAGAAATTCTAAGTTTTTTAAACAATAGCACAGCTAAAACCGTTTTGCATGGCAAAACCATCTTCAGCATACAATCATTTAGCTTTTTGCGCTAAACCTGATCAATATAAAAAATGCCTAAAATCCTTGTGTTCGGCTCCTAAAGCAACCTAAAAAAGAGCAATTAATTTTGTTAGCACCCCCAAACTGATTAAATGATTGCGCCAAGCCGCAATAAAAATTGCAATCCGGTAGGACTTACTGTACATCGCTTAGCAAATAACGAATCTGAAAAGTTATGCTTTAACAGCTATACATATATATATACTACATATAAACCGATCAGTCCAAAAAGCAAAATAATCAAGCATCCTACTATCAGGATAGCACACAGATCGCATCACACAATAAGTTAACGAGTGTTCCCGCCTTTTCAACGATAATTTCCGCCTGTTAAAGGAAAACCACCTACCGCCTCAAATCATCCCCTATAGATTTGCGTCAGTAAACAACTAATTTAAAATTTTATGGAAATCACACAAACACCTGAAAATGCATTGTCTCACTCATCTGTAACCGCAGTTATCAATGCCCCAATTGAAAAAGTAAATATCGCAGACTGGTTATTGAATCTACCAGACGCCGAGTACCAACGTTGCTCAACCCAACATATCGGCGCAGGCATAACCAGTACCTACGACGGCGAACCAATGTCAATCAATGTAGAAACAATCGGTGATGCTTTAATGGTACAACATTATGTAGCTACGGTACACCGTGCAGACTATTGCCGAATGTTGTCTGTCTCGGATTCAATCACCAAAAACGGCCGAACCAAAGTTCAGGTGTTATGGGAACTTAAAGTAACCAAAATAGACGATGCCACCTGTCTTTACACCAATGAGATCCACGCCACCGCTACACCAAAAATGTTCGAATACTTAAAAGAACACAGCGTTAACATTGCTGATGCAGCAGCTTCAAGACAAGCAGCCTCTGATACACATAATCGTGAAGAAACACCAAACTTTGCAAAAAGCATAGAAAACAAAGCTTTAACCGGCAAATACAACCAACCATTCTAATCAGTCATCTGGACTGAGCGTGCCAACAACACGCTCAGTTCCTTATTTTAAATATTATGGAGGCAACATTATTTGAAAAGCTGGTAGGCACCTGGAGCCTGGTTGAATTAATTGAAGTACCTGTAAATGGTGGAGAAATCACCTACCCCATGGGTAAAAACGCCAAAAACAACTCTTGAGCCACACCATGTACATTTCGCTGTTCCCAAATTGGACAGGTCAAACACAAAAGCGTATCGTAGTGTTTAAAGATGGATTCCTGCATCTGGAAAGTCACGAACCCTTTACCACGAACTCAAGGCTAGTAACACATAAGCTGACCTGGAAAAAGATTGAAAATTCTAACACACACCTAGAACCCTAAATAAATGAAAGCAATAGTAATAACAAGACATGGTGGCCCTGAAGTATTAAAACTGCAGGATTACCCGAAACCGGAAATACACGGAGACCAGGTTTTAATAGAAGTAAAAGCTGCTGGCCTGAATCGTTCTGACGTTTTCCAGCGCGAAGGCAATTATCCGGCACCTGAAGGCGCTCCGGCAGACATCCTCGGTCTTGAAGTGGCGGGTGTTATCGTACAATGTGGACCCGATGTTGTCGATTTTATAGTGGGCGATAAAGTTTGCGCGCTCCTGGCAGGCGGCGGTTATGCAGAATACGTGAGCGTACGCCAAGGACAGTGTTTGCCAATTCCTTCCAATCTAACTTATGAAGAAGCTGCAAGTTTACCGGAAACCATATATACGGTTTGGTCAAACGTTTTTCAGCGAACCGCTCTTCAACCGGGGGAAAGCCTATTGATCCATGGTGGCAACAGTGGCATCGGTATCACCGGAATTCAGCTTGCCCATGCACTTGGCTCACGGGTAACAGTCACGGTAGGCACCGAAGAGAAAGGACAGAAATGTCTTGAACTCGGTGCAGATGCCTATATCAATTATAAAACACAGGATTTTGAAAAGGAACTACAGGAGGAAGGCGTTGATGTTATCCTGGATATGATAGGTGGTGATTACCTCCGAAAAAACGTAAACATCTTAAATCCTGAAGGGCGGTTAGTTCACATCAATGCTGTGGATGGCAGTAAAACCAACCTTGATATTTCGAAAGTAATGACGAAACGCCTGACCATAACCGGAAGTACGTTAAGAAGCAGGGCGTATGATTTCAAGAAACAACTAACAGCTGAAGTAAAAAAACACGTTTGGCCTTTAATTAAATCCGGACAGTTCAAGCCCGTTGTGTTTCAGACATTCTCATTTTCTGAGGCGGCAGAAGCACACCGGTTACTTGAAAAAAATACGCACACGGGCAAGATTATACTCGTCCGATAAAACAGTGCGAACCCAAAATACTTACAGCTGCTTTTTTAAATATTAAGCCTTCTTTTTTATCGGAAACCCGCGATGGCAATCTGCCCACATGACCTGTTTCTGTATACTTTCCCTGCCGGCAACTTCCGTTTTTGTTACCTCAGTCAATTTTTGAGAGAAGCGTCCATTGTTAAATTCAGCAAACAAGAACGCCGAGGGAGAAAACTCAGGTGTATTTAACATGATGTGTATATCTTCTTCCGCTTTAAAATAATGCAGGCCGACTGCCACTACGCACAAAGTTCCAGGAACAACATCCCAAACCAAATCCTGAGCTGCAAAAAGTTCGTCGCTGCGCTTAATCATCATTTTAGTTTTAGCCATGCGCTTAACATGTCCACCATTCAGATCGTATTGAACCGGCTGGATGTGGACCTGGCAATGTGTGGCACTGGCGGGAAACTTGATGTTTTCAGCGATGCTGAATTCCGGAATGTTGACAGTCAGTCGATTTTCAGCAAGTGACACAGCCGGCAAAGGCCACAAATAAGACTTTAATGGAGAATATATGTTGAACTCGCTAAAATAGCTATTGGTAAAATTAAAGGTTTGTGTTTCTTTATCGTAACACTGTAATAAGACCGCAAGCATTTCTTTGTTAAGCCTTGTCATCAAAGTGGTGTCCTGCTGACCAACAGCATTCATATTAGACCTTACTACTTTCGCAAACGAAGATACCCCACCAAAAAACTTTGCGCTTTTCTTGGTTGCATCGGTCTGCCGGACGTCCTTAACTCTTGATGAAATAATGCCGTCTTTTTTACCTCGTCTGTAGGTTACGCGCCCTACATTCCCTATGATGTCTTTTCCATTAAACCGTGCCATAATATGATTTATTACATGAGCTATTTATTTAATAATGAGATCAATATACGCAATAAAAGCTTCATATCAAAGTACATCTGAATCCATTATCAAAATATATTAAGTACGTACTGAGTCCATGTTTTCCTAAAAAACTATAGTATCAGTATGGACTCACTATGGACTCATCATGGACCCATATGCAATTAGGTAGCAAGCAGCTTGCATGCTTTTCCTAAGTATTTTAACATCATTTCCCATCAATAATTAAGGAAGTATTTTCTGAATTATCTTTACACACCTTCTTTTACCATAAAAATCATTTCAACCAATCCACAAGCCAATATCCTCCGCTAATACAAAAAATGCCCGCGTGATATCGCGGGGCATTAATCTAGCCTGGTAATCGTGCGTTTTAATATTGTCCGATAGACAGCAGCACCAATGTACAAGCCTCTACGGGCTCAATAGCGTTAGTTCTCAATAAACCTTCCAGCTCCGGGTTTTCGGTCCCTGGGTTAAAAATAACACGCTTCGGATTTGTCTTCAGGATATATTCGTAATAATCAGGTTGCCGATCCGGACCTATATATAAGGTAATCGTATGGATGTCATCATGGATTTTTCCAGGTTGTTCGATATCAACCCCGGCAACAGCGCCAGTTTTGATACCCACATTAACGATGTCATGTCCTTTTTGCTTCAGCATCTGCGCCGCGCGATAGGCATAACGGCTTGGATTTGGTGTTGCACCTATGATTAATGTATTTTTCATGGCTTTAAGTTTTTGATAGCTTTCCCGGAATCCAAATAAAAAAACCGCCTGGGTGATTAAATTTTTAAGATCCTGTTATAATATATATATACAACAGCTTGTTCTGCCAGATGGTTTTTTAATATGTTCCTAAGCTTGCAATCGCATTGGCACAATTGATGCCGTCAATTGCTGCAGAAACAATCCCTCCTGCATAACCTGCACCTTCGGCACAAGGGAATAAGCCTTTTACTTCAGGATGCTGAAATGTTTCTTTATCTCTTGGAATCCTTACCGGGGATGAACTTCTGCTCTCCACTCCTACTAAGATGGCTTCGTTGGTATAATACCCTTTCATTTTCTGACCAAATACCGGTAAGGCACGCCTTAAGCTGGAAGCTACAAAATCAGGAAGAATAGTTTTCAGCATGGCACTTTTTGTTCCGGGCAGGTAAGAATTTTTAGGCAGATCGGCCGAAAGCCTGTCTTCCACAAAGTCTATCATCCGCTGCGCGGGAGCAACAAGATCACCTCCACCAACGTCGAATGCCTTCTTTTCAATCTCCATCTGGAAACGCATCATCCGCAAAGGATCATCACCAGGAACATCATCCAGGGTAATCTGAACTACCGTCCCTGAGTTTGCGTAGGGGTTGTTACGTTTGGAGGGCGACCAGCCATTAACTACCACTTCGTTTTCGTGCGTAGCACAAGGGGCGATAATGCCGCCCGGGCACATGCAGAAAGAGAACACGCCGCGTTCGGCCACTTGCTCTACTAAACTGTAATAAGCAGGAGGCAGAAATTCACTTCTGGTATCACAATGGTACTGCGCATGGTCAATAATCTCCTGTGGGTGCTCAATCCGTACACCGAGTGCAAAGGGTTTTGCTTCAAGTAAAATTCCTTTGTGCTGCAGCAGTTCGTAAATATCACGGGCAGAGTGGCCGGTAGCCAGGATCACAGCATCAGCTAACAACTCATCACCAGAACTTAATACCACACCGTTAATCTTTCCATCTGCAATAAGCAAGTCGGTAACTTTTTGTTCAAAGCGTACTTCCCCTCCTGCTTCAAGGATCGTTTCGCGTATAGCCGTGATAATATGTGGTAATTTATTGGTACCAATATGTGGACGTGCATCAATCATGATATCCTCATCTGCACCATGCTGCACAAAAGTTGCAAGTACCTTATTGATGTCTCCACGTTTGTTGGAGCGCGTATATAATTTACCGTCGGAATAGGTTCCAGCACCGCCTTCTCCATAACAATAGTTGGATTCGGTATTCACCAGGCCTTCTTTATTGATCGCAGCAAGATCCCGGCGACGTTGTTTTACATCCTTTCCACGTTCTAATACAATAGGCTTGTACCCATTTTCGATGCATTGCAAAGCGGCAAATAACCCCGCAGGCCCGGCACCAACCACAAGTACAGGCTTCGCATCACCCACATTTGGATAAGGAGCAGGATCTTCTGATGGCAGCGGATGTTCATCGATAAACACCTTTACCTGCATGCGATAAACGACATATCTTGATCGGGCATCTATAGATCTTTTCATGATCCGATAGTCAAAGATCCTATTTTGTGGAATTCTGAGACCCGTGGCAAGCGTCTTTATTAGCACTTCCCGATTTTGAAAACCCTCGGGCGCCATTTTTATTTCAATTTCTTTTTGCATAAGCGGTCAGGTTTTTATCCTGAATTGATGCAAAGATACAAAATACTGAATTGATCAGGATATGAGCATAGGCAAACACATCTTTCGCTACCAAGTCAGACTGACCGCTGTATTTAATTTCTGTCCTTTTGACCCGAATTGTAACATAGCTATAAATTTGAGTTCTAATGTGTAAATTACCCATATCAAGCAAATGCAGCGTACTGCCGGAAGCTGGTTCTAAAAAGCAAAACATGAAAAAAATAGCATTAATCTTTGTCGGTATGATCGTTGTCCTGATTGCGTTCAGAAGCCGCTCTGGTTATAACAGCTTCATAAAGCCTGATAGGGAAGTTAAGCCAGAATGGAATCAATCAACGGTACAACACCAACGTCGCTCAGATCTGATCTCTAATTCGGCAGATACTGTAAAGGGGGCTGCTCCATTTGAACAAACTACTTTCACACAGGTAATCAAAACACGTTATGACGCGGTGCAGACTGATGCTGAGCATACTAAAATGATGGCAAAAAACAGCTCTAACCACACTTCCCAGTTTTGGACAACCTCAAGCACCAATTTGATTTCAATTTCATTTTGCTTAAACGGCCAGGTTTTGATGCTGAATTGATGAAATGATAAAAATCCTGAATTGATCGGCATATGCATATAGATGAACTTCTGTTTTGCTTTTCAGTAGTTTAAAGTAGCCATTACAGGTGAAATACAAATTGGGGGCTGACAGATTATCAGATCCCGGCAAAGACAAGACCTCGCCATGAATATTTTTCGACCTTTTTAGGCCGAATTGTAACAAAGGTATAGATTTTGAGTTCTAATGTGTAAATTACCCATATAAACCAAATGAAGAGAACTGGCGGAAGCCGGTGCTAAAAACTAAAAAATTAAAACATGAAAAAAATAGTATTAATCGTTGTCGGTATTATCGTTGTCCTGATTGCTTTCGGAAGCTGTTCTGGCTACAATAACTTAGTGAAACTTGACGAGGAAGTTAAGACAAAATGGAATCAGGTTGAGACACAATACCAACGTCGATCAGATCTGATCCCGAATCTGGTAAGTACAGTAAAAGGAGCTGCTAAATTTGAGCAGACTACATTAACGCAAGTAATCGAGGCACGTTCTAAAGCAAGTCAGATCACCGTTGATCCAAACAAACTGACTGCAGAAAACATTGAGAAATTCCAATCGGCACAAGGTGAGATCAGTCAGGCTTTAGGTCGCTTAATGGTATTGACAGAAAACTATCCGCAGCTGAGAGCTACAGACCAGTTCCGTGATCTTTCCGTTCAATTGGAAGGTACTGAAAACAGAATCGCTGTGGCACGTAAAGACTTTAACGAATCTGTACAAACTTTCAACACTAAAGTAAGGTCGTTCCCGAACAACATTACTGCAGGAATGTTTGGATTCAGCGTTAAAGCAGGCTTTAAAGCTGATGCAGGAGCACAAAATGCGCCTAAAGTTCAATTCTAATTGTCCATAATTCATAGGGTAAGGGTAACAATGGCTAACACTGTTGTTACCCTTATCTTTATTATAAAAAACTACTATGGCACTTTTCACAGAACAGGAACAGGAGCAGATTACCGCAGCCATTGCTGAGGCCGAAAAACTTACTTCAGGAGAAATCAGGATCGCTATTGATAAGCTTTGCCCTGGTGATGCCTATGAAAAAGCGACAAGCTATTTCTTCAAATTAAACATGGACAAGACGAAACAGCGCAATGGGGTATTGATTTACCTGGCGCATGTGGACCATAAGTTTGCGATCATCGGCGATAGAGGTATTGACCGCGCTGTGCCCCGTGATTTCTGGGAGACGGCACAGATAGCCATGAAAGCACATTTTGCAAGTGGCAATTTTGCCCTTGGTCTCATTGCCGGCATTCACCTTGCCGGAGAGAAACTGGCGATGTTCTTCCCTTTTGAGGGAGGCGACATCAATGAGCTGCCCAATGATATTGTATTTTTAGATCAGGAAAACAAGGATAAGCAATGAAAAATATACTAGTAGCTTTTTTGCTGACCTTAACTTTCGGTTTTGCACAGGCACAGGACTTTCCGGCGAAGCCGGATAAATTGGTTAATGATTATACCGGCACACTGACTGCTGCACAAATAGCGCAGTTGGAAAGTAAGTTGGTTGCCTTTGATGATTCGACATCCACACAGATTGCGGTGGCAGTTGTTAAAACTGTTGGCGACTACGACATCAACGAATATGCGCTCGAATTGGGCCGCAAATGGGGTGTTGGCAGTGGCAAGAAAAACAACGGGATCATGATCGTTGTGGCGCTTGGCGACCGTAAGATATCTATTCAGACTGGCTATGGATTGGAAGGCGCGTTGCCGGATATACAGACCAATAGAATCATCGAAAATGACATCAAGCCTTTCTTTAAAGCTGGCGACTATTACAGCGGCCTGGAAGCAGGTACCAATTCCATGATGCAACTGGTTAAAGGCGAATACAAGGGCGACGGACCGAGGAAACAAAACAATGTCAAAAGCGGCGCAGGCATCCCGATTGTAATTATCATCATTATTATCGTGATCATTCTGCTGCGCAGAGGCGGTGGTGGCGGCAGTCAGGTGATGGGCGGTCGCGGTGTTGCGAATGCCCTGTTCTGGAGCATGCTGTTTAGCGGAGGCGGTCGTGGTTCTGGTGGTGGCGGATTTGGCGGAGGCGGCAGTAGTGGCGGCGGAGGCGGTGGCTTCGGTGGTTTTGGCGGCGGAAGCTTCGGCGGAGGTGGCAGCAGCGGAAGCTGGTAATTAAGCAGAATACTCAAAATTAGATAGATACATGGAAATTGAAAAATGGGAGAAGCTTGGATCAAGATATCTCGTACAGGAAAAATGGGCTACACTGCGTGTAGACACCTGTAAATTGCAGAACGGTACCGTAAAGGACGATTATTATGTACTCGAATACCCGGATTGGGTAAACGCCGTTGCTGTTACCAAGGAAAACAAGGTGATTCTGGTACGTCAGTACCGTCATGCTGCCGACATCATCTCCCTGGAAGTTCCGGGAGGCGTAATAGATGGTGATGAATCACCTGAAACTGCAGTGCGCAGGGAGTTGCTGGAAGAAACAGGATACGTGTTCGACACATTAGAACAACTGGCAGTAATCTATCCAAACCCCGCCACGGCGAACAACAGAACCTTCATCTACTTTTTAACAGGTGGCGTAAAAACAAATGAGCAGTCGCTAGACGAACATGAGATCCTGAATGTTGAAGAGTACAGCATTGAAGAGGTGAAAGCCTTTCTACTGAACAATGAGATTGCACAGTCCCTACATACCACGGCCTTATTTTATGGCCTGCTGAAATTAGAGGCCCTGAAATAAAATTCAAGCATAAAAGAAAATCCCCTGCTGATGTTAATCGACAGGGGATTTTTTATGTAAAAGCTAACTTAGCTCATTTTTAACTTCTTCTGGATATCGTGTACGTATCCTTTGAATTTCTTATCGGTATCGATCAGATCTTCTACGGTCTGGCAAGCATAGATTACCGTTGAGTGATCCCTACCGCCAAAGAAAGCACCGATTGTTTTCAGTGAAGACTTGGTGTGGCTTTTTGAAAGATACATAGAGATCTGTCTTGCCTGTACAATTTCCCTTTTGCGGGTTTGTGATTTCACCATGTCTACTGGCACTTCGAAATACTCGCAAACCAATTTCTGGATAAACTCCATAGAGATCTCTTTGCTGGTATTTTTGATGAAGTTTTTCAGCATGCTTTTAGCCAAGGCTAAATCAATATCCTTCTTGTTCAATGTAGATTGTGCAAGCAGGGAAACCATTGCGCCTTCAAGCTCACGTACGTTGTTGTCAATGTTATGCGCAACGTATTCAACAACCTCTGCAGGCAGTTCAATACCATCAGCATACATCTTTTTGCGCAGAATAGCAATTCTGGTTTCCAGATCAGGGATCTGAAGATCTGCAGAAAGGCCCCATTTGAAACGACTCAACAAACGTTCTTCAAGACCAGCAAGGTCTTTAGGTGCTTTATCAGAAGACAGGATTACCTGTTTTCCCGATTGGTGTAAGTGATTAAAGATATGGAAAAAGATATCCTGAGTTTTCTCTTTTCCGGCGAAGTTATGCACATCATCCATGATGATGACATCCATTGCCTGGTAGAAATTCACGAAATCATTGATCGTATTGTTTTTCAGGGAATCCACAAACTGCTGGCAGAACTTCTCACAAGAAACATAGATCACCAGTTTATCCGGCATGTTTCTTTTGATCTCATTCCCGATAGCCTGTGCAAGGTGGGTTTTTCCTAGTCCAACGCCACCATAAATCATCAGTGGGTTAAAAGAGGTCCCTCCCGGTTTAGCGGCAACAGCAAAACCTGCAGAGCGTGCCAGCCTGTTGCAATCTCCCTCAATATAATTTTCGAAGGTATAGTTAGAGTTTAATTGCGGATCAACATTCAGTTTTTTAAGTCCCGGAATGATGAACGGGTTTTTAATGTCTTTGTTAATAGATACAGGGATCGGCATAGATTGAATCTTTGCTTCTGCCCCATTGCCATTTGATGGCATATTGGTAGTATACGGGTTTCCGCTGTTCGACGACTTGTCTACAACGATATTATATTCTAATCTTCCTTCATCCCCAAGTTGCTTTTTCACAGTCTTACGTAGCAGGCCCACATAGTGTTCTTCGAGCCATTCATAGAAGAATAAACTAGGAACCTGAATGGTTAAAACTTTACCTTCCAATTTAAGGGCAGAGATCGGTTCGAACCAAGTTTTGAAACTTTGGGTCGGGATGTTATCCTTTATAATTTGGAGACAGTTTTTCCATACTTCGGTACAAGTTTTTTCCATTGGTAATCTTTAATTTGTTGGTTTACAGTGACGATAGGAGCCTTCAAAACTGGCTCATTCGAGAGATCGAATATTCAAAAAATTATCAACATTTTAAACATAAATTTCAATTAATTCGTAAGTACTTAGCGGGCAGCTTTATACCCTACTTAACCTGAATTTTTTGTGTTGATAACTATTTATTAACATCCTATTTAATATTCTCCGAATACACTACGCAGTACATCAGCAATCTCGCCAAGAGTGGCATAATCCTCCACAGCGGTCAAAATAAAGGGCATAATGTTCGTTTCTGAGCTCGCAGCGGCCTTTAATTCTTTCAATGCTTTTTCCACAGCGGCGTTATTCCGTTCTGTTTTCAAGACACTAATCTGGTCTGACTGTATCTTACGGATGGATTCGTCAATCTGGAAAGCTTCCATCACCGTTTCGGCTTCCTGTGTGAATTTATTTACACCAACAAGAATGCGCGAAGCCTCCTCAATTTCGACCTGATATTGATATGCTGCCGCAGCAATTTCGTTTTGGATATATCCGGATTCTATCGCTTCGACAGAACCGCCCATTACGTCAATTTTATCAATGTAATCCTGAGCTGCACGCTCCATCTCATCGGTCAGATTTTCTACAAAAAATGAACCAGCCAAGGGATCTACGGTATCGGTAACACCACTCTCAAAAGCGATCACCTGCTGGGTGCGCAAAGCAATCTTTGCGGCGGCTTCTGTGGGTAACGATAAAGCCTCATCATAGCCATTGGTATGGAGTGATTGTGTTCCACCCAATACCGCAGCCATAGCCTGGTTGGTTACCCGGATTACATTATTGAGCGGCTGCTGTGCAGTCAGCGTAGATCCTCCTGTCTGGGTATGGAACCTGAGCATCTGTGCCTTCTCATCTGTGGCACCAAGCTCCTTCGTAATATGTGCCCACATCCTTCTCGCCGCTCTGAACTTGGCAATCTCTTCAAAGAAATTGTTGTGGCAGTTGAAGAAAAAGGACAGTCGCTTGGCAAAAACATTAATATCAAGTCCTTTTTCCAGTGCTGCCCTTAAATAAGCCTTACCATTTGCCAGCGTAAAAGCCAGCTCCTGCACAGCTGTTGACCCTGCTTCGCGGATATGGTATCCCGAAATGGAGATGGTATTCCATTTGGGCACTTCTTTACTGCAATACTCAAAGATATCGGTAATGATGCGCATGGACGGCTTGGGTGGGTATATATAGGTACCACGCGCGGCATATTCTTTTAATATATCATTCTGTATAGTACCCGAGATCTGTTTGAGGTCTGCGCCCTGCTTTTTTGCCAGGGCAATATACATTGCCAGTAATATCGATGCCGTGGCGTTGATGGTCATAGAGGTTGTAATTTTCTCCAGTTCTATCCCATCAAACAGCACCTCCATGTCTTTGAGTGAGTCTATGGCCACGCCTACTTTGCCTACTTCCCCTTCCGACATCTCATGATCTGAGTCGTACCCAATCTGGGTGGGCAGGTCAAACGCCACAGAAAGACCCATTGTTCCCTGATTTAGCAGGTAATGATAGCGTTTATTGGATTCGGCGGCAGTAGAAAATCCCGCATACTGGCGCATGGTCCATAACTTGCCGCGATACATATCTTTCTGAATTCCGCGGGTGAAAGGAAAACTACCCGGCATTTCTTTTTGCGGGTTCGACATGGTGTATACAGGCTTGATCTCAATGCCCGAACTGTTGACAATTTTCTTCTCGCTCATACTTAAAACATTTGGTGGATATCCTTTTTCAGGACTTCCAGTGTCAGCTCATAGGGATTATGTTCCATCCCTGCCAGGTGATTCAAGATCTTCCTGCTGAGCTCTGCACCGGTAGCATCCTGAGGCAAGGTACTCACTGCATTGTTTACCATTGCTATAGTATCCTCTTTTATTTTCTTGATCACCTTCCAGTTGTCGGTACTGATATATAACTGCTGCGTTACATTATGTTGGAACTCCGTACGGATTTCATGAAGGATCACCGCCTGCAAATCGCCTGCTGTAGCTCCCGGCTGATGCAGGCGAAGGAATAAGTTTGCCGGATTGATACGGTCGATAAAAACAACCAATCTTTCATGCGCCTGTAAACGTAGGGCCAGAAGCTGCTGCCGGTCACCAGTATCTTTTGGAGATTTTGATGCAGGCAGGTATTCGCTAAGCAAAGATTTGATCAGATAATGTGCACCGAGAACGATGATTAGGCCACCGATCGCTATAATGGCGGTTTGAATGATAAAATATTGTATGTTCATACGTTGGTTTATGTGTCAAAGATAAACTTAGTCTCCCTAATTCTCAGGATCCTGTCTTCAATAATTCTTTACGCTATTCTGACCTATCGGCCGATGAATAATATACGGATGAATCCATTTGTACGTATCTTTGTTGTAAGAAATGTGCTTTATATATATACTATATAGGCAGACATTCGTTAAATTAAAAAACAAATTTGGATATGATGCTGGCATTTATGCCATTATTAACATATCTGGGCTTAACAAATCATACATCATGAGTACTACAGTTGATACAACATTTGCACCCGTTAACTTTACCGAGAATGCCGTAAAGGAGTTAACAAAATTAAAAGATCAGCAGGAAATCTCTGACGATTTCGGACTGCGTGTTGGTGTTGAAGGTGGCGGTTGCGCAGGCATGAGCTACGTGCTTGGCTTCGATCAGCCCAAAGACGGAGATCAGACGTTCCTGATTGACGGCATTAAAGTTTTCATGAACAAAGCGCATCAGATGTACCTGATGGGGATGCAGGTTGACTGGCAGGATGGATTAAATTCCAGAGGCTTTACCTTCAGCAATCCAAATGCTGCGAGCTCATGTGGTTGTGGAACTAGTTTTTCTGTATAAATAGTTTTAATCTGTAACATTTAAAGAGGTCCTGTTGTCTTAACAACGGGACTTTTTTTTTAGGCCCCATTAGCCCTTTATTAATATCTCATGACTTATACAGAAAATGTCCGCCTTGCGCTGCAATCTATAAAAAGTAACCGCCTGCGTACCATGCTTACCGCATTGATCATCGCTATCGGTTTATCAGCATTGGTGGGCATCCTGACAACGCTTGACGCCGTTAAGAAGAGTATGACTGAGGCATTTTCAAGCATGGGTGCAAATTCGTTTACCATCAGAAACCGTGGTATCGGGATCCGGATTGGTGGCAATGGCAGCAGGCCGAAGCCTTTTAAATCTATCCGCTATGAGGACGCATTGGCGTTTAAAAACCAATTGCAAACCCCTGCAACAGTGGCCGTGAGTGTTTGGGCAAGTAATGGCGGCTCTACAGTAAAATATAATACAGAAAAAACAACACCTAATATTGGTGTGCAGGGAATTGATGAAAATGCTTTAGCAGCTCAGGGAATGGAACTGTCGTTAGGGCGTAACTTTAGTAAGCAGGAAACTGAAACAGGAACCAATGCCTGCATCATCGGAGATGAGATTAAGACCAAGCTCTTTAAAAATGAATCGCCATTGGATAAGGTCATTAGTGTAGGAAACAACCGTTTCAAGATTATCGGTGTTTTGGTTGCCAAAGGGTCAAGTATGGGATCTAATGCCGACCGCAGTGTATACGTACCCCTGTTAAAAGCGAAACTGATCAACCCAAATGCGAATCCTTCTTATACGATCACGGTGATGGTGCCAAGCAATGACTTGGTGGAGAACATCATTGGTGAATCAACTGCCGAGATGAGAAACATCCGCAAGCTCAAGATTACACAACCTAATAACTTCGAAATTGTAAAGAGTGATGCGGTAGCGCAGACTTTATTTGAAAACCTCGCTTTCATCGCCATTGGTGGGGTGGCTATCGGTATGATAACCCTTATCGGTGCCTCTATTGGTCTAATGAATATTATGCTGGTATCTGTTACTGAACGTACCCGCGAAATCGGGATCCGGAAAGCGATCGGCGCTACGCCTTCTATCATCAGGAAACAATTCCTGATTGAGGCAGTCGTGATCTGTTTAATGGGTGGCGCAATGGGTATTCTCTTCGGAATCGGACTGGGTAATGCGATATCGCTATTGATGGGCGGATCTTTCATCATCCCATGGAAGTTTATCATTGGTGGATTTGGACTTTGTGTACTTGTAGGGATTGCCTCTGGGTATTATCCTGCTAAGAAAGCTTCCAAGCTTGATCCTGTAGAGGCATTACGTTACGAATAATTACAGCAGACTTTTATTGAGCAGCCCTTCGGAGATCAGTTTTTGAACTCTGGGCAGCTCCAGGCTCTTTTTTAAAGCGGCCGCATGCTTTGGATGGTGCATATCGCTACCTATAAAATCCACGGCATTGTAATCTACAAGTTCCTCGGCCATCTTTCTGGCTTCGGGTCCATAATATCCGGTAAGTGCAATGGTGTTGATCTGCAGGTTGCAGCCCGAATCACGGATCTGCAGGTAATTTTCAATAGAACCGTAATAAGGATATCGCTCCGGATGTGCCAACACGGGCACGTAGCCTGCATCTTGAATCCGGTACAGCATATCTATCAGATTTTGTGGCGGGTTGATAAACGAGAGTTCAAACAAGACAAAGTTATTGCCGAATGTGAGCAGCTCTTTTTGATTGAGCTTTTTCTCAAAGGCTTCATCAACATAATATTCGGCGGCAGCCTGAACGTTCAGTGCACTGTTATTTTTTAATAAGGCTTCTTGTAAAGTATCGAGGGCGCGACCGATCGTTTCGGGGGTGTTCCGATAATAATCGGCCATGATATGAGGGGTAGCAACCAGCTTGGTAAATCCGAGATTACTAAAATGGCTGGCCAGTATGAGCGACTGATCAATGTTCTGCGCCCCGTCATCAATACCGGGTAAGATATGCGAGTGCATATCTACCCCTATATTGGCGAAGTTGATATCAACTTCCTTATTTTTATTTCCAAACCAACCGAACAAAACTACCTGCCCTGGTATTGGGTATCATAATAGGCCTGATAGTTACCAGAGGTAACATTCGTTAACCATTCTTCATTTTCAAGATACCATTCTACTGTTTTCTCCAGTCCTTCTTCAAACTGAAGGCTAGGCACCCAGTTTAATTTCTGCTGAAGTTTAGTAGAATCAATAGCATAACGTAAATCATGACCTGCACGATCAGTAACGAAGGTGATCAGTTTTGCTGATTCGCCAGCCTCACGACCGATTTTCTTGTCCATGATGTTACACAGCAAATGAATCAGGTCGATATTTTTCCATTCGTTATGTCCACCTATATTATAGGTTTCTCCCGTTTTAGCCTCATGGAAGATCACATCAATTGCTCTTGCATGGTCTTCAACCCAAAGCCAGTCGCGCACATTCTCTCCTTTACCATACACAGGAACAGGATTGTTATTTTTGATGTTGTTGATTGCCAAAGGAATCAGTTTCTCTGGAAAATGGTGTGAACCATAGTTGTTTGAGCAGTTAGAGATCACTACATCGATACCATAAGTATCATGATAAGCACGTACAAAATGGTCTGAACTTGCTTTAGATGCCGAATAAGGGCTATGTGGATCATAAGCTGTAGTTTCCGTAAACATGCCTGTTTCTCCTAATGCGCCATACACCTCATCTGTAGAAACATGGTAAAAGCGGTGGGCATCATAAGCACCTTTCCAATGCTCGCGGGCAGCATTCAACAGGTTTACAGTACCGATTACGTTGGTCATGACGAAAGCCGTAGGATCTGTAATAGAACGGTCTACATGAGATTCTGCTGCAAGGTGAATTACTGCATCAAATTTCTCTGAGGCAAACAAGTCATTCATGCTTTCAGCATCTGTAATATCAGCTTTTACAAAGCTATAGTTAGGCTTATCTTCAATATCCTTTAAATTAGCCAAATTACCTGCGTAAGTCAGCTTATCCAGGTTTACGATTGTATAATCCGGATAGTTATTTACAAACCTTCTCACAACATGAGAGCCAATAAAACCGGCTCCTCCGGTAATTAAAATCTTCTTCATTATCTATTTTCTATGTACAGTCTTCTTTTATCTATTGCCGGTCAAGTCCATTATATTTCTTCTGGAATGTCCAGCTCTTCGGCGGCTTTGGCAAGTTTCCCCTGATGTACCTTTTTGAGCAGTGGATTCAGCTGGTCTTTAAGATCAAACTGCAGGTCTTCGTGCAGCTTCTGATATTTCTTCCAAACGGACTGGGTGGTCTTTACAAAATAAACGACCAGTTTATCGTTGAACTTACTCAGCACCGAAAAAACCGACTCTTTATACACTACGGGCAGGAGGTTAAGCAGGTTAATACGCAGCTCTACCTCACTTTTCAGGTCTTTTGTCACCTTTGCATGGTGGTTAATCCGACCATTAAGTTTCCGCATCACTGCGGTAGTATCTTTTGAATTGTATTTACGGTTGGCAAGCAACTCAGCGATACCATGTTCTATCTCTTCCTGAAGATTGATCTGACGTTCTTCAAGGTCGGATTCATCTTCCAGAAGTTTAAAATGCAGGTGCTCTGTGAGCACCTTGTCTTTTGCGATCAGGCGGAGCAGCAACTTGTCTTTTTCCTTTGGCGGAATGGCAACAATTGCAGCTTTAAGCTCCCGATGTGCACTTAACAGCATTAAAATGGATTTTCTTTTAAATATTTCTCCCAGTTCCAGGCAGAGCGCATCATCTCGCTGAGGTCTAATGCTGCTGTCCAGCCTAGTCCTTCAGCTGATTTCGTTACATCGCCATATACCTGCTCAACATCACCTTCCCTGCGTGGGCCGATTGCGTAATTTAACTTTTCGCCAGTCGAGCTTTCAAAAGCCTGAATCACTTCCAATACCGAAGACCCTTTTCCTGTACCCAGGTTAAATACTTCGTAATTGGATGCCGCAGCCTTGCTTTCCAATCTCTTAATTGCCGCAACATGTGCTTTGGCAAGATCTACCACATGGATATAATCGCGGATAGCACTACCATCAGGCGTATTGTAGTCGGCACCATGAACAGTAATTGCACCACGTTTACCTATGGCCGATTGTGTGATGAAAGGCACCAGGTTTTGCGGCACGCCAATTGGCAACTCGCCGATTAAAGCAGATTCATGTGCTCCAACAGGGTTGAAATACCGCAATGAGGTAACAAATAACTCCGGACTTACCGCACAGGTTTCTGTCAGGATCTCTTCTGCAATCTGTTTGGTATTGCCGTAAGGAGATTCTGCTTTTTTAACAGCAGCGCTTTCAGTTACAGGCAGCGTATCCGGTTGTCCGTATACAGTACAAGAAGAAGAAAATACAAAATCAATCTTACTATCAAATGCATTAAGCAGGTTGATTAGCGAGAAGAAGTTGTTTTTGTAATATTTCAAAGGATGCTGAACCGACTCCCCTACAGCTTTATAGGCAGCAAAATGGATGACGCCGGTAATCTCCGGATGTGCAGCTACAAAAGCTTTTACTTTTGCTTCTTCACAGAGATCAAGCTCTTCGAATTCAAACTTTTTTCCTGTGATCACTTCCAGCTGATCCAGGATCTTAGGACTTGAGTTGGCAAAGTTATCGACAAGAATCACTTCGTGGCCTGCATTGTGCAATTCTACTACAGTGTGGGAACCAATAAAACCTGTTCCACCGGTTACTAATATTTTAGCCATCTATTTGTTATAGGTCGTGAAATCCTTGTGATCGTTGTTGATAAGTGCTTCTTCAGGAAGAGATTTAAAATATTCGTAGGTAATTTTCAATCCTTCTGCGCGACTAACTTTAGGTTCCCAGCCCAGTATTTCTCTGGCTTTAGTGATATCTGGTCTTCTCTGTTTAGGATCATCTACAGGCAGGTCTCTTAATACCAGTTTCTGAGAAGTTCCTGTTAGTTTGATAATTTCTTCACCAAATTGTTTGATGGTGATTTCATCAGGATTCCCAATATTCATCGGCTGTGCGTAATCGCTTAGCAATAAACGGTAGATGCCTTCAACAAGATCGTCTACATAGCAGAAAGAGCGTGTTTGTGATCCATCACCGAATACAGTAAGGTCTTCACCACGTAGGGCTTGTCCGATAAATGCAGGCAATACACGTCCGTCATTCAGGCGCATTCTTGGTCCGTAGGTATTAAAGATCCTCACGATTCTGGTTTCCAGACCGTGGAAAGTATGGTAAGCCATAGTCATCGCTTCCTGGAAACGTTTAGCCTCATCATATACACCTCTTGGCCCTACCGGGTTAACATTACCCCAGTATTCTTCTGGTTGCGGGTTAACATTCGGGTCTCCATATACCTCAGAAGTAGAGGCAATGATCATCCTTGCGCCTTTGTTCTTAGCCAGGCCAAGCAGGTTGTGTGTTCCCAAAGAACCTACCTTTAAAGTCTGGATAGGAATTTTCAGGTAATCAATAGGGCTTGCAGGAGATGCAAAATGCAGGATATAATCCAGTTTGCCCGGTACGTAAACAAATTTAGAAACATCGTGGTGGGCAAACTCAAATTGCTCCAACTTAAACAGATGCTCAATATTTTTCAGGTCACCTGTAATCAGGTTGTCCATGGCAATTACGTGGTACCCTTCGGCGATAAATCTGTCGCACAAATGCGATCCCAAAAATCCGGCGGCACCGGTAATTAATACTCTTTTACGTTCCATTCTAATTAATTTACCAGTTTACGTCTTTAAAATTATGTTATACCTTCAGGAAGTGTACACAACAAGCCGCTGCCCGTTAAAAATTACACTGTCCATTAGGATTTGTAGCTCCTTCTATCCCTTTTAAAACCCTGATTCGGCTTGATTTTCTCCCCTTTCAGATTTTATAAAGTATCTTCGGCTAAGATAATAAATAAACATACAAAATGCTTTGGCTTTATAATTTTGGTATTTTCTTTTACGGGCTGATAATCAGGATATTTTCACTTTTCAATCCTAAAGCACGCTTTTTTCTAAATGGGAGGAAAAACATCTTTGAGCAAATCGGCAACAGGATAAATAAGAACGAGAAGCATATCTGGTTTCATTTTGCTTCACTTGGCGAATTTGAACAGGGACGCTCGGTGCTGGAAAAAATTAAGGCCGAATATCCTGACAAAAAGATTGTACTTACTTTTTTCTCTCCTTCGGGATACGAGATCAGAAAAGATTATGCCCTTGCCGAAGCAGTTTTCTATTTACCCTTAGATACACACAGCAACGCAGGGAAGCTAATTGATGCTTTTAACCCTGAGCTTGCCGTTTTCACCAAATACGAGTACTGGCACCACTACTTTAAGGCGCTGGATCAGGCAAAGGTGCCGTTATTTATTATATCTGGCATTTTCAGGCCTGATCAGGTTTACTTTAAAGGGTATGGGCAGTTCTACAGAAATATTCTGAAGCGGGTAACACATTTCTTTGTGCAGAATGAAGAAAGCAAAAAGCTACTTGCAGCCATCGGAATCAATCAGGTAAGCATTGCCGGCGATACAAGGTTTGACCGCGTTGTAGCAAATGCCGCAGCACCTAAATCAATTCCTGTGATCGCGGCCTTTAGCAAAAACCACCGGATATGTGTTGCCGGAAGTAGCTGGCTTGCCGATGAGCGGCTGTTGGCTACACTTCCTGAGGCACATCAGGACTGGAAATTTATCATTGTTCCACATGAGACCGATGAGAAGCGCATTGCAGAAGTATCTGCGCTTTTCCCTGGCGCTGCTCGTTTTAGCAGCTTTACCGAAAGTCAGCAGAACGCTCAGGTGCTGATCATTGATAGTGTTGGCATGCTTTCAGCATTATATCAGTATGCCGATATTGCCTATATCGGTGGCGGCTTTGGTGTAGGCATTCATAACACGCTGGAGGCCGCGGCTTTCGGGATTCCTGTTATCTTTGGGCCTAACTATCAAAAGTTCCAGGAAGCAAAAGACCTGTTAAACAGAAAAGCTGCTTTAAGCATCAGTACAGCTACTGAGCTTAAAACAGCTTTTGATAGGTTAACCGAAGACCCTAAATCAGGTCAATCTGCCGGCACCTATGTTACTGAAAGCAAAGGCGCCACAGACCTGATTTATTCGGCCATCAGGCGGTATTTATCTTAGTTTTTAACCATCCCTACGATGGCTTCAATCCATTTTGGATGGTCGTTAAGGCTGGACACCAGTTGGACTTCTTCGCCCCCAAGTTTCTTAAATTCTTCGCCATACTCAACAGTAACCTCGTACAAAGTTTCGAGGCAATCGGCCACAAATGCCGGACAGAATACCAGGAGTCTTTTCTTCCCTTGCGCAGCAAGGTCTTTAAGCACTTCGCTGGTATACGGCTGCACCCATGGCTCTTTCCCTAATCTGGATTGGAAACACACAGAATATTGAGCATCAGGGATATTCAATTCTGCTGCGATCAGCTTTGCTGTATGGTGGCACTGGGCGGAGTAACAGAATTTGTTCACATCCGTTAATGTTGAACAGCAGTCTGCACTTTTAAGACAGTGGTGCCCCGAGTGGTCACATTTCTTTAACTGCCGTTCTGGCAATCCATGGAAACTAAACAAGATCTGGTCGTAAGATGATGGATCATATTTACGGGCATTATCTGCAAAAGTCTCTATCAGCAATTTATTATCATGAAAAGAATTGACAAAACTGATTGGCGGTACTGTTTGCCATTTACCCACAATCTCCATTACTTTCTGTATTACCGAACCGGTACTTGCAGAAGCGTATTGTGGAAACAAAGGGATTACCTGAATACTTTCCACCAATCTGGCTTTCATATTATCTAATGCCGACTGGATGGATGGGCTTTGGTAGCGCATGGCCAGTTCCACATGGTACTCGTCACCAAGTTGTTCCTGCACCATAGCGGCCTGGATTTTACTGTAGTACAATAACGGAGAACCGTTCTCGTCCCAGATTTCTTTGTATAATTTTGCGGTCTTCGGACTTCTGAAGGGTACAATTATCCCTTTCACCAGTAGCGTCCTGTTGAATGCGGGGATATCGATAACCCGCTCATCCATTAAAAATTCGTCCAGATATTTTCGTACATCAGGCACTTCCGGGCTATCCGGAGTTCCCAAATTCACTAACAATACACCCTTTTTACCCATAATATAGTTATGGCAAATCCCTTTTGGGAGATGCCTTATGTTTTTTAAAAATAAGTTAAAATTGCTCTAGTTTTTGCTTAACCTGCTCCATCAACCACATTGGTGTAGAGGTAGCTCCGCAAATGCCGACTTTATCGTTGGTATTGAACCAGCTTAAATCCAGCTCTTCCACATTAGAGATAAAATAAGAATCGTCATTGTATTTTTTGCAGACATCGTACAAGACCTTTCCGTTAGAAGATTTCTTACCCGATACAAAAATGATCTTGTCGTAGTCAGCAACAAATTTCTCCAGGTCTTCGTACCTGTTGGATACCTGACGACAAATGGTATCATTTGCCTTAACGTCGTACCCTCTTTTAATAAACTCTTCTTTGATACCGTAGAATTTATCAGTGCTTTTTGTAGTCTGACTGTAGAGTGTAAATTTAGCAGGCAGCTCCACACCATCCAGCTCTGCAAGATCCTGGAATACCAGTGCATTTCCATCAGTCTGCCCTTGCAGGCCAATTACTTCAGCGTGCCCATGCTTACCAAAGATCAGGATCTGCTCTTTCTCATCATACGAGTTTTTGATACGGTTTTGCAGTTTTAAAACTACAGGGCAGGAAGCATCGATCAGGATCAGTTCGTTCTCCAGCGCAAGCTGATAGGTTGATGGCGCTTCTCCATGTGCACGGATCAATACTTTTTCACGACGAAGTTCTTTAAGTTGATCATGGTCAATGATACGAAGGCCTCTGGATGTTAAGCGTTTTACTTCCTCATCGTTATGCACAATATCTCCTAAGCAATACAGGTACTCATCCTGATCCAGGATATCTTCGGCCATGTCAATCGCGTATACTACGCCGAAACAAAAGCCCGATGACTTATCGATGGTAACAGATAGATTGTATTCCATAGTGTTGATTAGGTATATGTCTGCAAATTTACATAAAAAGCATTCATTTTTTTAACGCTTATGTTGACCTCTTGTCAATAATTGTTTACTGATGGCGCGCATAAGCAATACGCCAAGCATCACCATTTGCAATGGATGCAACAACAGGTTTCTGACTGGATGCTGTGCCGTCAAAAAAGATACCATTACCCGGGTAAGAAAAATGAGTCCGGCAGGCAGGATCAGCAGATATGGATCTACGCCAAAACCGATGATGATTGGCCCGGCCACCACAAGGAACACATATAAAATTGCTGAAAGGAGGTTGCCTGCCATATTGCGTTTAAAAACTGACGTAGCGTTGTTTAAAATACGTTCCCGGTCTTGACCATTGGTGCTCCAAGCCATTTTATTTGCCAACAATACCTCTACCGGGAATGCCAAAGTACTATAATTTTCAAATGCCGCTGCTTTAAAGAAAAGGCAGTCTTTGCGCAGGCCCACCAAGGTTACGCCCTTCAACATTTTGATCACCCGCAGGGGGATCAGATTAAGCAATACGAAATCCTGTAAGGGCAGTAGGAGTTTCTGGAGTATCCCTTTGGGATTTTGGTTGGGGATAATGGCTATTACCGGTTGGTTAAACACCTCTGCCCGGTAAATGAGGCTGTAGATAAATCCTTTCTGAATGGTAGTATTGGAATCTAGCAGTAGCATATAATCACCATTGGCATAGGGTGCCAGCAGACTTACATCCGTATTTGCCTCCGGCTGTGCTACAAAACGGAGTTGTGGATCCGACAGCGCGGGATCTGTTAAGTCGAGCCCGGCATGACTGATAATAATTTCCAGGTTGCGATAATCCTGTTGCCTTAAAGCCTCTAAAAGATTGAGCAGGTTACTTTCTTCATTTTTGACCTGGATAACTACCGATACGAGTCCATCCAGCCGTTGCCTGAAATGTGGAAGCTTGGGGTTGGACAGAAAATTAAACAGAGTAACGGAGAAGCGGATAACCAGGAAAAAGAGTACGACGTAGGTAAATATGATCATACGATAATTTTGGTTTGCTCTTTAAGTGTTTTCGTGTAATGTTTGTTGTACTCGCTTTTGAGCAGTTGCAGGCTTACATATTCTTCAGCCTCCCAGCACTGCAGGGCTGTTTTTATCCGGGGCTTCCGACTGGCAAAGTAATCTGCGAAGGTAGCAGCAAAGATAATCTTAAAGTTTTTCTGCGAGGCGTTGACGACCTGCATCACCCCTTTTTCGAAATTTACTGCTGTAACATGTGCAGAGTATAGTTTGCCCTGAGGGAAAAGTAGTACAAGATTTTCCGGGTTGTCCAGCAACTGCCCGGCATAGCGCAAGGTTGCTACGGTATCTTTTCCTGTAGATGATGGAGAAAAGGCACCGAGATATTTCAGGAACCAGCGTTTCTCAAAATCCGTTTGTCCTACGAGGATATGGAAGTTTTTCTTGAGCACCAGCCTGTTGAGTTGAAAAAGCAATAAGCCGTCCCACCAGCTAAAGTGATTGGCAAGAAGCAGGATAGCTTCATCCTCAGCTACGCTGATCTCATCGTAGGTATAGCCACTAAAATCCCTTCGGATAAGGTATCCGGTATACCAGGAAAAGAACTGCTGGATAATAGGACTTTTGCGGGACAGGTGCATCCCTCTAAAATGCAAAAAATCAGTTGCAAAACAAAGTTTAACTCAAATAAACCGAGTCGGCCTCCCCTTCAACATCCATCACCACATCTACATGTTCTTTCAGTACCGTTGCCATTTGCAGGCCAACAAAGTCTGTCGCTATGGGAAAGATTTTATGGCTACGGTCTACCAGCACTACCGTCCTGATCTTTTTATGTGGCGTATTCAGAAACACACCTAATCCATAGGCCAGCGTCTTGCCGCTGTTCAGCACATCGTCGACCAGGATGATCACTTTATTTTTCCACTTACTTTCGTCCAGATCAGTACTGGCAACCAGTTTACTGTTCTGTTTCTCAAGGTCTACACGGAGCATGGTTACTTTAAGCGTCGAAATCTCTGTAAGCACTTTCTGCAGGCGCAGGGCCAATTTGTATCCCCTGTCCCAGATTCCAGCCAGAATAATTTCCTTTTCGTTAAGGTTATCTTCCAGGATCTGGTAGGCAATTCGGTTGATCTTTTGCTGGATCTGCGTGTGATCGAGAATAAGTAATTGGGATTCTGCCATTATGCTTTTGTTTACTGCAAAAAGAACGATTTTACGGTTCATAATCAAATATCTGATAAATATTTTCGATTTAGTGCAACGTTTGGGATGGTGTCTGCGTCTTACTATCAAACTTAAACCCAAACAAAATGAAATCAGCATCCCTACACAGAACTTTCCTTTGCCTTGTTGCAGGATTAACATTTGCTGTTAGTGCCCATGCGCAGACAACAAAAAATATAGCAGTAAACAATTTTTCAGGTATCTCGATATCGAGTGGCATTGATCTTTATATCAGCCAAACGGGCACTGAAAGCGTAAAGCTTGTTGGCGATGAGGATCTGATCGATAACATCGCTGTTGAAAAAGATGGAAGCAGCATCAGGATCAGATATAAAGAAGGCTTCAGATGGACAAACCTCTTCAGCAAAAAGACTGTGAAAGCCTATGTTACCTTAAAGGAATTAAAAGAATTAAATGCGAGTGGCGGATCGGATGTGTATTCACAAAACACGATTAAATCAACCCAGATGGAGATTCACGCTTCCGGCGGATCTGATATTAAGCTGAGCCTGGTATGTAATGATATCGCGATCCATTCCAGTGGCGGATCAGACATCAGCCTTACCGGCAGTGCATCAAACATGACATTAAGCACTAGTGGTGGATCAGATGTAAATGCATTGAACTTTCCTGTAGACTATGCCAAGGTATCTGCAAGTGGTGGATCGGATGCTAATGTCCATGTAAACAAAGCACTTGAAGCAAGCGCAAGCGGTGGTAGTGATGTGCACTATAAAGGCAATGCATCTTATAAAAAGACTTCATCTTCCAAAAGTGGAGATGTAACGAGAATAAAGTAGAATTAGGTTACTTTAGTTTTTAGTTGTATCCCTGTCAGCGATGGATGTCATGACAGGGATTTTTTATGTCTTTATTTTCTTGGCTTGTACGGGTAGTAAATGAAATTTGCCCCTTCAGGAACAATCACAAACACGCACATAAAATCTTCGGGCTTTTTATAGCTTTTAAGAAACAGCGCCTTTTTCTCCGGATTGATAATGCCTTTTTCAACAAATTCTTCCAGTGTTGAGGCCTGGATAGTCCAGTTGGTATTCAGCTCTTCCCTATTCAGGATCAGCTCACCAATGCTCACCACATGCTGATGTGCGATAAAAATCGGGTTGGCAGAGATGCCTTCCACCATAATCTCGATACCCACTTCGCGGATAGAATCTGCATACAGTTCGAGATCCTTCTCCAGACTTACCAGCGGACTTTGTTTTGCTTCTTTTTTTTCTCCCTCAGGTTCCTGAGGCAATAATTCTTCTATATCCATTTCAGACTAATCAACATGTAATTTCAGTAATACCACATTTTCCACGTGCTGGGTATGCGGGAACATATCCACCGGTTTAATGCGTACTACATCATATTTCTCTTTTAATAAAGCAAGATCTCTGGCTTGTGTAGCGGCATTGCAGCTTACATAAACTATTTTCTCTGCTTCCATTTCCAACAGTCGCGCTACAACATCAGCATGCATACCCGCACGTGGCGGATCGGTAATCACAACATCAGGCTTACCATGCTCGGCTATGAACGTACCGGTAAGGATATCTTTCATATCGCCTGCATAGAACAAAGTATTTTCGATACCATTCAGTTCGGCATTAAACTTAGCATCCTCGATTGCTGTAGGCACATACTCAATTCCTACTACCTGCTTTACACTGCCCGCAACAAAGTTGGCAATTGTTCCGGCCCCGGTGTATAAGTCGTATACCAGTTCGTCTCCAGTTAAACCAGCAAACTCCTTGGTAATTTTATACAACTCGTGCGCCTGCAGGGAGTTGGTCTGGTAAAATGATTTTGCACCGATCTTAAACTTCAACCCATTCATCTCTTCGAAGATATAGTCTCTGCCAGACCAGGTTATTATTTCCTGATCAAAGATGGTATCATTTTTCTTTTGGTTGATAATGTATTGCAAAGAGGTAACCTCAGGGAATTCTGTCTGCAAATAGGCCATCATCTCATCTACCTGTTCCTGTTCTATATAGGCAAAAACGACAACAACCATAACCTCACCGGTTGATGAAGTACGGATGATCAGGTTTCTGAGGTTTCCTTCATGATTTCTTAAATCATAGAAAGTAAGTCCTTTTCTAAGCGCGTAATTGCGGACCTGATTCCTTAAGGTATTTGAAGGCTCTGCCTGAAGATAACAATGCTGGATATCCAGAATCTTATCAAAGCGCAGGGGAACGTGAAAACCAAGGGCATTCATCTCCAGATTTTCACTGTCGCCCATATCCTGCTGGTTTAACCAACGCTTATTGGAAAAGGTATATTCTAGTTTATTTCTGTAGTATTTGTTTTCAGCGGAGCCAAGAATAGGTTCCATGGCTGAAGTATCTATTTTTGCCAATCGCTGTAAAGCAGCTTCTACACTCTTCTGCTTAAAGGTAAGCTGTGCATCATACTGCATGTGCTGCCATTTGCAGCCACCGCAAGTACCGAAGTGCTGACAAAAGGGGTCTGTTCTCAGGTCTGAGCCTGTGTGCAGGGTTTCAATTACAGCCTCTGCAAAATTCTTTTTCTTCTTTACAATGCGGACATCCACCACATCGCCCGGAACTGCCTTTTCTACAAAAACAACAAGTTCGTCAGACTTGGCAACACCTTTGCCTTCCTCGGCAATATCAATAATACTTAAGTTAGGAAGGATGGTTACCGTTCCGGCTTTTCTATTTCTACTCATTATGCTGCAAATTTAGCGATTTTTTTAAACGCGGCAGCTATAATTTAAGCGGTGTGTTCCGGGAAATCAAGCACAAGCAATTCCTGAGGGCAAAAAATTGCCGCTCTGGAGAAGAAGAGGTATGGTCAGACTTTACTTAACAAAAAACTTAAGCAGAAAACCAAGGACACCCTGAGCAAGATTAAAGCTCATATCAAACTTCTCATCAACCAATACAGAAAACTCTAAGACTTCTTTACTCATGGCACAAATGATGACTATTCCACCAAATATAACCGTTTGTATACCAAAAACCAAATCGGTATAGATTAAATTTATGTAAAGTATTTTGTCGTCTGAAGAATTAGGGAATGGTAAGTCGGGCTGTTAAAGCGCTGCTTTAACCAGGAAGGGAAGCAGTTCTTTCTGGAAGCTCACGAAGTTTTTTCGCACGTCCGAATCGCTAACTGAAGTAAAGGCGAAAGAGAACACGATGCTCTTGCTGGCCTTTAATAGGAAAGCAAGACCTTCTTTTCTTGAGGGGTTGTTTCTAAAGTGGTCCAGCTCCAGATAGGCAGCAAGTAAAAGTGATTCGAGCTGATCAGAGAGGTGCTTAAGAAACTCCTGGGAGTTGGCATTCTCACGTACAAAGTCCCAACCAATAAACTCGTTGCACACGGTATAGGTTAGGCGGCATGTTTTCATCACCAAAGCTTTAAGGTGTTCTTCCTCATTGGCAAACTGCGCTTTATTTTTAAGGATCTCGCGGAGGTTAAGATCCAGATAATCCATCAGGATCGCATCAAGCACCTGTTCTTTGCTCTCAAAGTATTTATAAATTGTTGCTTTGGCAATACGTGCTTTTTTAGCAATCTCGTTCACACTGGTCTTATGATAACCATATTTCCTGAACAAGTCTTTCGCTGCCCGGATGATGCTTTCTTTGATTTTTTCTGGTTCCATTAATTCGTGACCTGTAGGAGTTGCTGCCCTTGTAAACTTATACGATAGGCTTTCAGACTCCGTACCGCAGGGGCTTTTTGCGGACTTCCATCTAAAAGCAGAAATTTAGCACCTGTGCAGGGGTCAGTAGCCGTTATACCACCATCATCGGCAGTAATTTTGCAGAGTTGCTGTGGATTTACAGAACTACACCTGTCGTAAGCCCTGTATCCTGCGGCCGTATTCACAATTAGCAGGCCTGCAACACCCTGATCCGCCACAAGCAGCACACCGTTTTTTGCCTTGATGTTAAACTCCTGGATCGTTACCGTATAATTTACGGGCACTTCCGGAATATAATTATCACCCTTACCGCATCCGTTAAGAATCATCATCAACATACAAAAGCCGGCGAGTCTCTTCATCATTAAATCAGGGAGCTTTTATATTGTTTAAGGAATCTGGAATCGTTCTCAGAGAAAAGACGCAGATCTTTAATTTCAAATTTAAGGTTGGTAATCCGTTCTATACCCATTCCGAATGCAAATCCGCTGTATTTTTTGCTATCGATGCCGCAGTTTTCCAAGACGTTAGGGTCTACCATACCGCAGCCAAGGATTTCTACCCAACCACTGTATTTACAAAGCGGGCAACCGGCACCTTTACAGATGGTACAAGAGATATCCATTTCTGCCGAAGGCTCAGTAAAAGGGAAATATGAAGGACGGAAGCGCACTTTAGTACCTTCGCCATACAGCTCCTGTACAAAATAGAACAACGTTTGTTTCAGGTCGGCAAAGGAAACGTTTTCATCTACATACAGACCTTCCACCTGATGGAAGAAACAGTGTGCACGTGCAGATATTGCTTCGTTGCGGTATACGCGACCCGGCATAATCGCCCGGAAAGGCGGCTGACCGGCTTCCATCATGCGCACCTGAACGGATGAAGTGTGTGTACGCAGGGCGATGTCTCCTTTTTCGCCACCTTTTTTGATAAAAAAGGTATCCTGCATATCACGTGCCGGGTGTTCTTCCGGGAAATTCAGTGCAGAGAAGTTATGCCAGTCGTCCTCAATTTCCGGCCCTTCGGCAACAACGAAACCAAGTTTACTGAAGATGTCGACAATTTCGCGTCTCACAAGGGCTAAAGGATGGCGTGCGCCAACTTCGAAAGCTTCGCCCGGCAGGGTAAGATCCATGCCAGCATCCTTACCTGCCGAAACTTCTGTTTCAGCTTCTTTAAGATCCTGGTATTTTGCTTCTGCCAATTGTTTAAACTCATTTAAAACCTTACCAAGAGATCTTTTCTCTTCAGGTGAAACGGCTTTAAACTCGTCAAATATATCTTTGATGATACCTTTGGTACCTAAGAATTTAATTCTGAATTGTTCCAGCTCATCAGCATTTGCTGTATGGAAAGCATTAATTTCGGCTGTATATTGTGTTATCTTATCTTGTAACATAGCGCAAATATACAGCAATTTCGGCAATAATTTTATACCTCTGCGGGTTCAAAAATAGACTTCAGGTCTGCCTTACGGCAATAAATGAACCTGCAGAGGCTAAAAATGAAATCTAGATTACACCAAGTGCTTTTCCTACTTTGGTAAAAGCGGCAATTGCCTGATCCAGGTGATGCTGCTCATGAGCCGCAGAAAGCTGAACGCGGATTCTTGCTTTTCCCTGCGGTACTACGGGATAATAGAAACCGATTACATAGATGCCTTCTTCCAGCATTTTTGCTGCAAACTCCTGTGCAAGCTTAGCATCATAAAGCATCACAGGCACAATTGGATGCACTCCGGCTTTGATATCAAAACCTGCTGCAGTCATCTTTTCCCTGAAATACATGGTATTGTTTTCCAGTTTGTCTCTTAAGGCTGTTGTTTCGCTTAACATATCCAGAACAGCTACAGAAGCGCCTGCAATTGCCGGGGCTAATGTATTGGAGAACAGATATGGTCTTGAGCGCTGGCGCAGCATAGCGATAATTTCTTTTTTTCCCGATGTAAAACCACCCGAAGCACCACCAAGGGCCTTACCTAAAGTACCGGTGATGATGTCAATGCGGTCCGTCACACCACAGTGCTCATGTGTGCCACGTCCGTTCTTACCCATAAATCCTGAGCAGTGCGACTCATCAATCATCACAAGTGCTTCGTATTTATCCGCAAGGTCACAGATCTTATCCAATTGCGCTATCGTTCCGTCCATAGAGAAAGCGCCATCGGTAACGATAATGCGATGTCTGCATGCGGATGCCGCCTGAAGCTGTGCCTCAAGATCAGCCATATCATTGTGTTTATATCTGAAACGTTTCGACTTTGTTAAACGCACCCCGTCGATAATGGATGCGTGATTTAATTCATCAGAAATTATTGCATCCTGATCATTAAACAGAGGTTCAAAAACACCACCGTTGGCATCGAAAGCTGCAGCGTACAAAATAGTATCTTCGGTACCCAGGAACTTAGATAATTTCTCTTCCAGTTCGATATGCACATCCTGTGTTCCACAGATAAATCTTACGGACGACATGCCATAACCGTATTGATCAAGTGCTTTTTTTGCTGCGTCGATCACCCTTTGATCAGAAGACAGACCCAGGTAGTTATTTGCGCAGAAGTTAATCACATCCTGACCAGTGCTTACCTTAATATCTGCTCCCTGAGGGCTGGTAATTACACGTTCACGTTTAAATAAGCCGTCTTTTTCTATTTGTTCCAGTTCCTGCTGAAGCACAGGTTGTAATGTTTTATACATAGTGTCTTTATTGGTTGGCCAAAGTTAGGGAATAATACGCTTTCGCGGTAAACAATATATTTGCTTATTAACAAACTTTAACATAGATTTCCCTGTTAACACCGAAAAGAATCCGATCTTAGCATTTTTACATTAATATGAAACAACTCTATCTTGCGCTCTTCCTGATGACTACAGTGTGCTTTTCACTTTCTGCACAACAAGCCAAACTCTCAGGCACAGTAAAAGATACCTCGGGTGAGCCGGTATCATTTGCTACGATTTACATTAAAGGCACCTCTACCGGAACTTCAGCCAATATCGATGGCGTATTTACGTTGAAAGTTGATCCGGGTACAGTGACACTTACCTTTCGCGCGATCGGCTATAAGCCCACTGAAAAGACTGTTAATGTAGGTGGCAACGAGGCTTTGAATGTGGTTATGACGCCCGAGTCGTATACGCTTACTGGCGTAACGATCCGGCCAAATGCTGAAGACCCTGCTTTTGAAATTATCCGAAATGCAATTAAGAATAGAAAAAAACACTTAACAGAAGTTAGAGAGTTTGGTGCAGATGTCTATATTAAAGGTGTACAAAAGCTGGTTGGCGCACCTAAAAAATTCTTTGGCCGTGATATCCAGAAAACACTGGACCTGGATACCAATAGAAAAGGGATCTTATACTTATCGGAGTCGCAGTCTCGCTACAGCTATCAGCGCCCTAATAAAATCCACGAAGAGATGATCTCTTCAAAAGTTGCAGGTCGTAATAACGCCTTTAGTTTCAATAAGGCGTCAGATCTAAACGTTAACTTTTACAACAACCTCATGCTCGAAAATGTATTGAGCTCCAGAGGTTTTGTCTCTCCTATCGCAGACAACGCCCTGTTCTATTACAAATACAAGTTATTGGGCGTTTCAGCATATAATGGCGAAAGTATCAATAAAATTGAGGTGATCCCCCGCAGGGAGCACGATCCGGTGTTTAGGGGTATTATCTATATTACTGACGACAGCTGGAGAATTTTAGGCACTGATCTTTACCTGACAAAAAGTACGGGTATCAACCTGATCGACACGCTAAATATCGCCCAACAATTTATGCGGGTTGATAAGACCTACATGCCATCCAACATCAATTTTAAGTTCAACGGAAATGTATTCGGGTTTAAATTTGAGGGATATTATCTGGGTGTATATAACAATTATGACCTGAACCCTAATTTCCCTAAAGGTTTCTTTACCGGAGAAATTCTTAAAGTTGCCAAAGCTGTTAACAAAAAAGATTCCGCCTATTGGGTCAATAACCGCCCTATTCCCTTAACACAGGAAGAACGTTTCGATTATGTACGCAAAGACAGTATCGCTAAAAGGAAAGAGTCGAGGAAATACCTGGATTCATTAGAAAAGGTAAACAACAACTTCACGGTAAGCAAACTATTGTTAAGTGGCTATAGCATCAATGACAGATATGACAAAAAATATCTGCGACTTGATCCTGTACTACGGTCACTGTTCTATAACACCGTGGAAGGATTCGGAATAAAATATGGTGTTACCTATACTAAGGAGCTGGAAGACAGCAAACGGTACAGTATCAGGCCTGAAGTGCGTTATGGCTTTTCGAACCAGACGTTTACGGCAAACTTGAGTTCGAGCTACTATTACGATCCGATAAAAAAGGCTAGCGTCAATTTCTCGTTTGGCTCAGGTATTTACGACTTAAACAGGTATGGAACAATGAGTTTATTTTCCAACTCATTAAACTCCTTATTATTTGAAAGAAACTTCTCCAAGTTCTACAAAAAGAATTTTGTGAACATCAGCAGTGGCAGGGAGCTGGCAACGGGATTACAAGCGTCAGCAGCTATCGATTATGCCAAGAATTTCGATCTGGCAAATACTACAGACTACAAATTTGTTGATCGTAAAGACAGGGAGTTTACGTCAAACAACCCATTTACACCAACTGCAGATACCCGTTTGTTCCCAGACTATAAAGCTTTAACGCTGAGTGCAGTGCTTACCTACTCTATTGCTCAAAAATATATTACCCGCCCCGATGGCAAGTTTTATCAGGAGTCCAGGTATCCTAAACTGCAGTTGAGCTATCGCAAGGGAATAAAGGGGGCGCTTAACAGCGATGCCGATTATGATCTGGTGAACCTGGAAATCTCTCAGGAACGAATCAGCTTAGGTTTATGGGGCTATACCTCTTTTATGGTTAGTGCAGGAAAATTCCTGAACAATGCGGTGGTATATTACCCGGATAGCAAGCATTTCAGAGGTAACAACTCGTTAACCTCGCTGCCGGATCTCAGAAAATTCCAATTCCTTGATTTCTACCAGTACAGTACCGACCATCAGTATTTCGAAGCACATATCGAGCATAACTTTGCCGGTTTAATCACCAACAAGATCCCGTTGATCCGCAAGCTTAAGCTGGAGGAAGTAGCTGGGTTTAACTACCTCACGCAGCCTGACAAAAGAAATTACAAAGAGTTCTATTTTGGTTTGCAACGCCTGATTTTCAGGGCTACCTACGGTTTTGCGTACGACGGAAATAAAAAAGTACAGCAGGGATTCAGGATATCGTACGGATTTTAAGTCGGCAGTTAATTTACTGTTTTAACCTACCAGCCTCCTGTTCAGCAGCATTTGCCCGACGGGAGGCCTGTTTTACTGTTGAATTACCAAATGCATAGCTCATACTGAGTCTTGCAATACGACTTTCTCTTTTTTGATTAAAGCTTAGGTCTATGCCCTGATACCGGGTAACGCCATTGATAATCCTTTTGTTAAAGATATCATTTAAACTTGCCCGAATCATCAGCTTCTTGTTTAAAAAGGCTTTTTTTAAGCCTGCATCAATGAACGAAAAGTAATTAATTTTATCTAGCCCATATGTTAATCCAGATTGATACACAAAGGCCAGTTCAGTAACTATGCCTCCCGGGAGATTAAATGAATTACTCAAATTCAGGTTAACAGAAGTCTGACCGCCATGATAATCATTGTTATTGTAGGTATAATTAAAATCACTATGATAAACATTGAGGTTGTTGTTTATTTGCCACCATTTCAGCAACGTGAATCCAGCATACAGGTTAGTCGAATAATTCTTTACGGTATTTAGGTTTCTTTTAATGACATAGGTTCTTCCCGTCGCATCATCCTGCTCGGTAACGCCAATCATCGCATCCTTTGTAACAGTATATTCTACCGAAGTAATCAATACTCCTTTAAAGGAATGGGAGAATTCCACTCCGTTACTGTATTGGGGCGTCAGGAACTCGTTACCTTTCCAGAATGTCTTGTTATCAAATTCGCGTAATGCCGGGTTAAGGCTATCATAGTCGGGCCGATCGATGCGTCTGCTATAGGACAGACTAAGATCATTCCGATCGTTCAGCTTATAAGAAAGCGCCAGACTCGGAAATAAATCAATGTATTTATAATTCCTGTCAGACACATTAATCAGCCTGGCGCTGGCATTTGTCTGCTCTGCCCGCAAGCCAAACTGAATGCCCAGCCCCCCATATTGTCCGGCATAATCCAGAAACGCTGCGTTTATATTTTCATCGTAGACGAACCTATTGCTGAAGAGCCCTACGGACTGAAAATGTAGTTCATCACCAAGACTTTTGAGATACTGCAGATTATTATCAGTTACCACCCAACTAGATTTAAGCCCCATTTGCAGTGTTGTTGTTTTACTGAGCGGGTAGGTATAATTCACCTTCACAGTTTTAATATTGATATCAGACAAAGTGCTGTTCCGCACAAAATACAATCCGGATTTTAGATTGTACACCGTATCTACTTTGCGCTGATCATTTTCTTTGCCATAATAGGTTCCATAAACCAGATCTATTATAAGTTCCTGCCCTAGCGTATCCAGTTTACCGATATAATTTAAATTAAAACTGTTGTTATGAAAACGTTGCAGGTTCTGGTTAGCCACACGGGTTGTACCAACGATTGTATTTAAGCCATCTATAGTCTGAATGGCCGTATTTGAGGGATTATCCGGCGAAGCCGATCCATTCAAATATCCGTTATACAAAAAACCAATAGCATGCCTGGCATTGAGGCGATAATCGAGCCCAGCTTTATACGCATGATTTGTTTTTCGATCATGATAACCTGTATGCTGAAGGTAAGTTGTTGTAGCGCCAGCATAGCGCACTACCCTGTTTAGATTTAAAAACCCCTCCACACCATAGTCGCTATAATTATAATCGGCAAATGCATTCAGCTTACCGCCCCGGTAATTCAGGCTTGCCCCGCCATTGTACTTGCTTGTTTCACCATAACCTGCGCCAATGTTCACATTTCCATTAGCTCCAGACCGCTTATCTCTTTTTGTACGGATATTGATGATTCCCGCTGTACCTGCAGCATCATATTTAGCAGAAGGCTTGTTGATTAATTCTATTACTTCCACTTCAGAGCTTTGCATTCCCTGCAAAAGGGCAGTCAGCGCATCCTGACTCAGATAAGTTTGCCGCCCATCAATCAGAATCTGCACACCTGATTTCCCGGACATGGTAATGCCATCATCGTTTACGGTGATACCCGGCGATTTCTCCAGGACATCCATTACTGAATTACCAGTAAACCTGGAGGCATTCTCAACATTGACTACTATCTTATCCATGCGCCGTTCAATTAAAGGTTTCGTTGAAACAATGCTAACTTCATTAAGCTGTTTGCTGATCGCCTCAAGCCTGATATCTGATCTGTTTTGCGTAGCGGATGTTGAATTTGCATCGAATGCGGTGCCGACAAATCGTTTATAGCCAAGTCCGGATATAGAGATCTGATAACTACCAACTTTAATTTTTTCAAAAAAATACATACCCTCCGCATTGGTAAGCGCTATTTTAAGTACCGTTGAGTCTCCAGGGTTCAGCAGCTCAACCAGGATTTGATCAAGTGGCCGGGAATGCTCATCTATAACATGCCCCTCAATGCGTACCATTTTATCCTGAGCTAATACAACTGGAAAATTAAAAGAAAATAGAAGCACAAGGAGGGCTAATAAACAGAGGTAGTTTTTACTCATGAGAAAAATTTATATCCTATGGATGTAAATTTCATATGCTTTCCATAAGAAAAACTTCATGTATCAAAATTATTCTTATTTTTGCAGCGTTAAACGCCGTTTGCAGCGGTATCAATATTTATGACACAATTTCAGACTTTACTTTACTATTGCTATTCACCTATAGCAAATGCCGAACAATTCGCGACAGATCATCTGGCTTTTTGTAAATCTTTAAACCTCGTTGGACGTATCATCGTTGCCGATGAAGGTTTGAACGGAACAGTCTCGGGCAGCAAAGAATCCTGCACAGCCTATATGGAGGCTATCCACGCCGATGCCCGTTTTGCAAAGACAGAATTTAAGATCGATGATGTTGCCGAGCCTTCATTTATCAAGATGCACTGCCGTTATAAGGCCGAAATTGTGCACTCAGGTATGCGTGATAAGACTGTGATAGATCCCAACAAGCAAACCGGCAAACACCTGGAGCCGGCCGAATTCAGGGATATGATCAATGATGAAGATGTGATCATCCTGGATGTGCGTTCCAATTACGAGCACAATCTGGGTAAATTTAAGAATGCAATTACACTCGATATAGAGAACTTCCGTGATTTTCCGGATAAGATCAATGAGCTGGCACAGTATAAGGACAAAAAAGTACTAACCTATTGCACCGGTGGAATTAAATGCGAAAAAGCGTCGGCGCTGTTGCTTCACCATGGCTTTAACGACGTGTACCAGTTGCACGGAGGTATTATTAAATATGGCAAGGAAGCCAACGGTGAAGATTTTGAAGGCAAATGCTACGTATTTGACAACAGGATTGCTGTCGATGTTAACTCAGTAAACCCTACGGTTGTCTCTAAATGCTTTAACTGTGGTACAGTTACACCGAAGATGATCAACTGTGCAAATCCGGAATGCAATGAGCATATCACACAATGTGATGCATGTGGTGAGGAGTTGCAGGGCTGCTGTTCTACAAACTGTGTTACCAACCCTCGTCGCCGTCCGTACGATGGAACTGGTTATTACGTTAAGGTTCCCCAACCGGTTAAAAACACTGTAAAGGTTTAATTATACTTGCGAAATACTATCTTCGTACTGCAAACCAAAAAACAGTATGAGACGAAGTATTTTTCTAAAGATTGCCTTAAGCGTAACTATTTTATTGGGTGTCCATAACCTGAGCTCTGCTCAGGCTACGCGTCCCTTCTGGAATGAAATTCAAAATTTCAAGCATAAAGACAGCCTTTCGATGCCGGCAACACACGGCATTGTATTCCTTGGCAGTTCATCTATCCGCAAATGGACGGATGCTGAAACCACATTTAAGTCGTACAATGTAATCAACCGGGGCTTCGGCGGTTCAACCCTGGCGCAGGCGGCAGACTATGTTAATGAGCTTGTATTTACGTATCAGCCAAGACAGGTTGTTATCTATAGCGGAGAAAACGATATCGCAGTAGATAAGATCAGTGCCGAAGAAACACTTTCAAGGTTGCAGAAACTCGTAACCAACATTAGAACAGGCATGCCGAATGTACCGATTGTCTTCATGTCGATCAAACAATCTCCATCGCGTGTAGAATTTACGGACGTCGTATTATCAGCAAATAAGCTCATCAAAAAATATCTGAAGAGCGTTGACCACACGACGTATCTGGATGTAAATGCAAAAATGCTGGACAGCAAGGGGGCCACACGTCCTGAGCTCTTTGAATCAGATATGCTCCACCTTAAGCCTGCTGGTTATGCCATCTGGGAAACAGCATTGAAACCTCTACTTCTTAAACCATAACCACCATGAGAAACCTGTATACACTATCCATTTCTCTGGCTTTGTGCTGTGCCCTGCCAGCGCATGCCCAACAAAAAAGAACGCTAATGAGACCGGTAACGGTTTCTGCGGCCGACCAGAAGATGAACGCTTTTGTGAAGAATCTGATGGCGAAGATGACGATTGATGAAAAAATCGGTCAGCTTAACCTCCCCTCAGTAGGCTTTGATGTTACCGGACCGATATTAAGTCAGGGTGTAGATCAAAAAATCGAGAAGGGCCTTGTTGGTGGCGTTTTCAACACGTATACACCTGCCGCTGTACGCAAATTGCAAGACCTTGCTGTGCAGAAGTCCAGGCTAAAAATCCCTTTACTTTTTGGTTACGATGTAATCCACGGTCACAAGACAATTTTCCCTATCCCCCTTGGTTTAAGTGCAACCTGGGATATGAGTCTGATTGAAAAAAGCGCACGCGTTGCAGCAAGGGAAGCCAGTGCTGACGGATTAAACTGGACTTTCTCGCCGATGGTGGATATTGCCAGAGATCCTCGCTGGGGCAGAATATCCGAAGGCGCTGGTGAAGACCCATATCTGGGATCTTTGGTAGCCAAAGCTATGGTGATGGGCTACCAGACCAATAGCCTGGGCAATAAAGATGCGATCCTGGCATGTATCAAGCACTTTGCGTTGTATGGCGCTGCCGAAGCTGGCAGGGATTATAACAGTACAGATATGAGTCTGATCAAGATGTATAACGATTACCTCGCTCCTTACAAGGCTGCGGTAGATGCAGGTGCACAATCTGCTATGGCCTCATTTAACGATATCAATGGTACGCCTGCTACAGCAAATAAGTGGCTATTGACCGACTTGCTGCGCAAGCAATGGGGTTTCAAGGGTTTCGTGGTGAGCGATTACACCGGAATCAATGAGATGGTAAGCCATGGTTTTGGCAATCTGCAAACTGTGAGCGCACGCGCCCTGGATGCAGGAACAGACATGGATATGGTTGGCGAAGGTTTTTTAGGCACCTTAAAATCATCATTAAAAGAAAAGAAGATTAGCCAGTCTACGATAGACCTGGCTTGTCGCAGAATACTGGAAGTTAAATATAAGATGGGCTTATTTGCTGACCCTTATAAATACATCAGCGAAGAAAGAGCCGCCAAAGAAATCCTGTCACCAAACAACAGACTTGACGCTAAAGTTGTGGCTCAGTCATCCCTGGTATTGTTAAAAAATGACAACCAGGTATTGCCTTTGAAAAGAAATGCTAAGATTGCGCTGATCGGCCCACTGGCAGATAACAAGAAAGAAATGATCGGAACCTGGAGTGCTGCCGGCGATGGCAAGGATGCCGTTACCGTTTACGAAGGTTTGAGACGCATCGCGCCTCAGATGGACATCACCTATACAAAAGGTGCAAACCTGATTGACGATCCGGCGCTCTTAAAACTAATTATAGGATATGGCGCAACGATAGAAACGGATGCAAAATCACCACAAAAATTAATTGATGACGCTGTAGCTGCGGCAAAAAAAGCTGATGTCGCCGTGGTAGTACTTGGCGAAAGTGCATTTATGGGTGGCGAAGCTACGAGTCGTACCAACCTGGATCTATTGCCTAATCAGAAAACATTACTTAAAGCCTTAACTGCAACAGGAAAACCTGTGGTTCTGGTATTAATGAATAGCAGACCGCTTACATTGGAATGGGAAAATGACAATGTAACAGGCATCCTGGAAACCTGGTTTGCAGGTACAGAGGCAGGAAACGCCATCGCCGAGGTGCTTGTAGGCAACTACAATCCTGCAGGTAAACTTACAACAACGTTTCCACGTAATGTTGGTCAGATTCCAATTTACTACAACCATAAAAGTACTGGTCGCCCTTACGAGGGAAATATTGCCGACCGCTATAAGTCACGTTATATAGATAGTCCTAACGACCCGCTTTATCCATTTGGCTTTGGCTTGAGCTATACCAGCTTTCAGTTTACCCCGGTAACGCTGAGTACTAAAAGCATCAATCCGAACGGGAAGTTGCAGGCAACAGTTACGGTTACGAATACCGGACAATATGATGGCGAAGAAGTTGTACAGTTGTACATCCAGGATATCTACGGATCTATTACCCGCCCGGTAAAGGAATTGAAAGGATTTAAGAAGATCTTCCTTAAAAAAGGCGAGACTAAAACCGTTACGTTCAATATTGGTGTTAACGACCTGAAGTTCTATAATGCCGCGTTACAATTTGTTGCTGAGCCCGGCGATTTCAATGTCTATGTTGGGTCAAACTCCAGAGATGTAAGCACAGCTAAATTTACGTTAACCAAATAATTAAAAATCGATACCCTGGACTATCCATGAAAGCATCTTTGAAATACGCTATTCTGTTATTAGTATTTTTGCTTTCCAGCGGATATTCCAGGGCCGATGAACTGAAGAGCATTGGTGTTCCCTATATCCAGAATTACGCGAAATCGGCATACCTTTCAGGCAATCAAAACTGGTCTGTTGCCCGCGATAAAAAGGGTGTGATGTATTTTGGAAATGCCCGTGGACTGCTGAGTTATGATGGCAAATACTGGCAGCAGTATGAAATGCCCAACAGGCAGATTGTCCGCTCGGTAGCTGCGGATCCTTCAGGCATCATTTATACCGGTGGATTTGGCGAATTCGGCTATTGGAGCACTAAAAACCGGCGTATGGTGTATACCTCACTTACGTCGCTGATCCCTAAGCCGCTTACATTAAATAACGAGATCTGGAAGATCTACACGGACGGTAAGAAAACCATTTTTCAGTCTTTCTCCACCATTTATATTTATCAGGATAAAAAGATCACCATAGCAGAAAGACCTGGTGCCTTTCTATTTCTCCATCAGGTAGGCAACAGATTCCTGATCGAAGTGCTTGGCAAGGGACTGTATGAGCTTAAGGGAACCCACCTGGAACCACTAAAAAATGATGGATCGCTCCTCCCTGCGGGCGTATTATCCATCCTGCCCTATAAAAATGGAGAGTTACTCATCGGCACCAGTAAGAATGGATTAATGCGCTACGATGGTGCAGGATACCGCCCTTTTAACACCCCTGCAGATGAATTCCTGAAAACCTTCCAGCTTAACAACGGCGCCAAAGTACTGGGGAAATACTATGCCTATGGTACAATTCTGAATGGACTCATCATTATTGATGAAAATGGCAATGTAGTGCAGCGAATTAATAAGGCCAGCGGACTTCAGAACAATACAGTACTGAGCCTTTTTGCTGATCAGGATCAAAATCTGTGGGCAGGCCTTGATAATGGTATTGACCGCATTGAACTCAATTCGCCCCTATATTTTTATTTTGATAAGGTGGGCCAGTTCGGCACCGTATATTCCAGCCTCATATTTAAAGACAATATCTACCTCGGCACCAATCAGGGGTTGTTCTACAGCAAATGGATGCCCCAAAATGGGAGTTCCTTTTACTTCCGGTTGATTCCCAATTCTCAGGGACAGGTATGGGACTTAAGTGAAATTGACGGACAGTTGCTTTGTGGCCATAATGAAGGAACTTTCAGGGTGACGGGTGATCAGCTGGAAAAGATATCATCAGTGAATGGCGGCTGGACAATTAAAAAGTTAAACAGCAATCCCAATTATTTAATTCAGGGAACCTATAACGGCCTCTCGCTTTTCAAAAAGGATGCTTCAGGTGTATGGAAGTTCTACACCAAGATTGAAAATTTTGGAGAGCCTTCCCGGTATGTAGAGCAAGACTCCAGAGGGGATATCTGGGTGAGCCATGCTTACAAAGGCTTATACAGGCTTACGCTAAGCGCTGATTTCAAAAAAGTTATTTCCTCCACTTATCTGGATGAGAAAAACGGACTCCCAGGCGCTTACAACATCAATGTTTTCACTTTCGAAAACAAGCTCGTCTTCAGTTCCGACGAGGGCTTCTACAGCTATGATGAAATCAGCAATCGATTTAGCAAATACAACACCCTTAATAAGGAGCTTGGCGCCTTTGCTACTTCCAATAAAATAATTCCCGCGGGAAATAAAAAGTATTGGTTTATCAACCATGGCAAGATGGGCCTTGCTGACTTTTCTGTTCCATGGAAGAGTAAGATCGAATCTAACCTGTTTAGCGTACTAGATGGAAGGATGGTACAGTATTATGAAAACATCAGTCGCATTAACGACCAGATTTCATTAATCAGTGTAGACGACGGTTTTGTAGTGTACAATGCTTCGGCGGGCGCAAAAGCAGATATTAAAGCACAGCTCCCTTCAGTATTGATCAGAAACATCTACGATTTAACAGACACCTATAAGCTCATCGCCGAAAACGGATATGATGAAGGTATCGAGATTCCATTTAGCAGGAACAACATTCGCGTTTCATATGCCCTGCCCTATTACAGGCAAGCGACAATAAAATACCAATATTACCTGGAAGGATATTCCAAAAACTGGTCAGACTGGAGTAACGCATCACAAAAAGATTTTACCAACCTGAGTGCCGGAAAATATAAATTCCTGGTTCGTGCATCTGTAAATGGCGGACTGAACACTAAAACTACTGTGCTCGAATTTCAGGTATTGCCCCCTTTCTACGCTAACAATTGGGCACTGGCATGCTATGTGATCCTGATTATTGTACTCGCTGTGATGCTTAATAAACTGTATCAGAAAAAATTGCTAAAAGATCAGCAAAAGATTACTGCGAAACTGCAGGTAGAAAAAGAAGCTTTTCTCAAAAGGGAGGCTGAAGCTACAGAAAAACAAATCATCCGGTTACAAACAGAAAAGCTCCAGGCAGAGCTGGCAGGCAAGAACCGCGAACTGTCCAACTCAGCCATGAGCCTGGTCTACAAAAATGAGCTACTCCAAAAGCTCAGTCAGGAGATCACAAAACTTAAGGACGAGAATGGTAAGCGTTTATCAGAAGATCAACTCAGAAAAATCCAGGGTGTGATTACCGAAGGTATGAATGATGAGCGCGACTGGAATCTTTTCGAGAGCAGCTTCAATGAGGCACATGAAAGTTTCTTCAAAAAACTTAAGGCACAGCATCCGGATCTTGTTCCAAACGACCTCAAATTATGTGCTTATCTGCACATGAATATGAGCAGTAAGGAAATGGCATCGTTACTAAACATTTCTCTTAGAGGTGTTGAAATTAGGCGTTATAGACTCCGAAAAAAGCTAAATGTGCCCCATGACATGAATCTTGTAGAGTTCCTTTTGGGCCTTTAGCACTACATCATTACCTCTCATAGCCCTGAATTTGCCACACACAAATCAAAAAAATACTACTTTTTGATTCTCCTGTAAACATGCCTTCAATCAATTAAGAAGCTCGTTTTTGGTTAAAAAAATCTCCAAAAAGCAATCTTGTAAATAGTACACACAGCAACATTGATGTAATAATGTTGAGGTACATTTTTTGTAAAGGCGATAATAGTGTCTGAGATTTATACCACAATTAAAAACCAAATTAAACAAGTATGAAAAGAAGCCTTACAAAGTTTTCTGTCCTCACTTTTCTATGTTTACTTTTTTTCAATAGCACTTTTGCACAGAACATCACCGTGCAGGGTACAGTAACTGATGCCGCAGACAAATCTGCTATGCCGTCAGTAAGCGTATTGATTAAAGGAGCAACAACAGGAACACAGACCGATGCCAATGGAAAATACTCCATCAGCGTACCAGCTAACAGCATCTTAGTATTCAGTTACGTCGGATACACAAGAAGAGAAATTCCGGTTAGCAACCAGACAACAATTAATGTAAGTATGTCGTCAGCCTCCCAAGACCTTCAGCAAGTTGTTGTAGTTGGTTACGGAACGCAAAAAAGAAGAGATGTAACAGGTGCAATCAGTAGCGTAAAAGGCGATGACATTGCCCGCATGCCTGCAACAAATCCGGTCTCATCTCTTCAGGGTAAAGTAGCCGGCTTAACGGTAGTCAATTCAGGAACACCAGGTGCAAGTCCGACAGTACGGATCAGGGGTATCAACAGTACAAATAGCGCAAATCCGCTATATGTAGTTGACGGTATTTTATCTGATAATATTGATTTTTTGAACCCTGGGGATATTGAGTCGATCGACTTACTACGCGATCCTTCATCTATAGCGATCTACGGTCTGCGTGGTGCGAACGGTGTTATAGCCGTTACCACAAAACGGGCCGCCAGAGGAAAAACATCTATAAACTTCCAAACTATGTTTGGTATACAGCATGTAACAAACAAGATCGATGTAACAGATGCAACAGGCTTTAAGAAACTGTATTCTGCTCAGCTGTCAAACCTGAGTGCTGCTCCATTTGACTTTACTAATTACACAGGGAATACTGACTGGCAGGATCAGATCCTACGCAACGCCAACATCAATACCAATACATTGAGTATTTCAAATACTGGCGAAAAAAGCAGTACACTATTGAGCATTGGTTACAACAATCAGGATGGTGTTGTTAAGTATGATAACTATAAAAAATACATTGTCAGACTGACTGAAGAGATTAGCCTCAATAACAATATCAAAGTTGGTGGAAATATCACAGGATTCAGGTTTACATCACAACCCTCACCTGTTAGCTTAAATAGTGCGATATGGGCATCGCCTATTGTACCTATCCAGGTTAATGACAACACTTACTACAGCATGCCTTCATTCCAGCGTGCACAGGTGGGCAACCCGGTTGCGGCACTCAACAACAGAAGCAATGTATCTGTTAACGGGGGTTACCGTGCAGTAGGAAGTATCTTTGCTGAAGTAAAATTCCTGAAAGATTTTACCTTCAGATCTACTGGATATATAGATTTGGGATTCAATAACAACAGGTCGTACACACCACTGCCATTCAGATTTGTGAACATCGGAGAAAACGGTGCAGCAAATACAACAACCTTTGATCAGACTGCCAGAACAAGTGTAAGACAGGAACAAGCAGAGTACCGCTCTTTCCAACAGGATCATACGCTATCTTATGATAAAACATTAGAAGGCGGACATAAGATCAGCGCCATAGTTGGTTTCACCTCTATCTACAGTGCAAGCACCACCCAGAGTGGATCGCGCAGCGACAGTACGGTAAACATTCCAAACAGCCCGGATTTCTGGTATATCAACGTAGCCAATGCTTCTAACCCTGGTAATTTTGGAGGCGCAGGAAGCGAAAGCTCCAGTGTTGGTGCCTTTGCACGCGTAAACTATTCATACAAGGACAAATATCTGTTGAATGCTACCATCAGAAGAGATGGAAGCTCAAAATTTGCTCCTCAGAACCGTTGGGGTACATTCGGAAGTGTTGGTCTGGGATGGGTTGTAAGTGATGAAGATTTCTTTAAATCAATCAAAGGTATCGACTTCTTGAAACTAAGAGCCGCATGGGGTAAATTGGGTAATGCCAATGGTCTTGCCGATAACCTGTATCGCCCGGGAATTTCAAATGCAGGAACTGCTGTATTCGGAAATAACGTATACAGCTCTATTCAGGCTGCTTACATTCCTGATCCAAATCTGCACTGGGAAGTTGTTAACGGTACCGACCTTGGTTTAGATATGCGCGCACTTGATAACAGAGTAACAGCACAGTTAAACTTTTACAACAGAACTACCACAGATATCTTGACCTCATTGCCAATTCCTAATGATTCAAGATCGTACTTCACAAACCTCGGTAAAATCACCAACAAAGGTATTGAGGTGAGTCTTGGATGGAACGATAAGATTGGAAGTGATTTCACTTACAGCATTTCACCTAATTTCAGTTATAACAAAAACGTAGTTAACTCGATTGGCGATAACATCAACTTCCAGATCCTTGGAAACGGTGGTGTCAATAAAACTGAAACCGGAAATTCTATTGGCTATTTCTATGGATACAAGCAGACCGGTATTTACCAGTCGACAGCCGACCTTGGCAAAATGCCCAGGATGTCAAACTCTCTTCCAGGCGATATCGCTTATGAAGATGTGAATGGTGACGGTGTAATCTCTCCTGCAGACCGTACTTATCTGGGAACTCCATTCCCTCCATATAGCTACGGACTAAATGTAACTATGGGTTATAAAGGTTTTGATATGCAGTTGGAAGGTCAGGGTGTATCGGGTAATAAAATTTATACCCAACGCCGCACCTCTACTTTCGCGGTTTTAAATTACGAAAGCAACAGGCTTAATGCGTGGACTGGTGGTGGCACTTCAAATGTTGAGCCTATCCTGGATAACTCACGTGGTAACAACTACCTGTTCAGCACCTATTATCTGGAGCCAGGAGATTATTTCCGCATCCGTACAGCACAGCTGGGTTACACATTTGGTCCAAGCCTGTTTGGTAAAACAGGGATCCAAAAATTACGCATCTACGTGAGTGGACAAAACCTTAAAACATGGACCAAAGCTACAGGCTATACACCTGAGGCGCAGATCGGCAACATCCTTGGCGGTGGTGCAGACAATGGTGTTTATCCGGTGCCTGCAGTGTATTCGGTTGGTCTGAATGTTACTTTTTAATCGGCTTATTTAATTCAGTATAACATGAAATTATTTAATAAAAAACAATTGACTGTAGGCATTACGTGTTTAACACTTGCTTTAGTCGCTGTAACACCAGGATGCAAGAAATTCCTGGATACAGATATTCAGGGAGGCTATACGGCCGACAATTATCCATATCCAAGTGGTTCAGGTCCTTACGACGTATATATCAACGCGATCTATGGAGACCTGCGGTCGTACAATGTTCACGCTGATGGGTTCATTGTAGCTACAAGCATCAGAAGTGATGACGCTGATAAAGGCAGTACAGCATCTGATGGAGGATCTGATGTGATCACCATGGACAACTTCCCTGTCCTTCCAAACAATGGACGCGGAAATGCACTTTGGACTGGTTATTACGGCATGATTACCAAATGTAACACGGCATTAGATGCCATCGCGAACAATACCAATATTGTAGCTGACCCTGCTGTGAAAGCTCAGGCAGAAGCAGAGGTACGCTTTGTAAGGGGCTATGCTTATTTTATGTTGGTCCGCTTATTTGGTAACGTACCATTAATTGATAAGGTGTTCGCTGATCCTGCAGCACAGAGTAATGTAGCTCAAAGTTCTCCGGATGTAATTTATCCTTTCATTGAAAAAGATCTTACTGTAGCTGCAGCAGGGCTTCCTATGGTTCCTCCTGCTAAGTTTCCAGGACGCTTAACAGCGGGTGCTGCAAATGGTATGCTGGCTAAGGTATATCTGACGCAAAAAAAATGGGGTGCTGCCATGGGTGTTGCCAGTGCAGTAATCAACTCAGGTCAATATGACCTGTCTACACCTTATGCAAAGATCTTCAGCGAAGATGGAGAAAATAGCAAAGAATCTATTTTTGAAGTTCAGGCAACAGCAAGTTCATCACGCAAAACTGAAGACGGTATCCAATATGCGAGTATCCAGGGTGTACGTGGCGTTAACGACTTCAACATGGGTTGGGGATGGAATACACCAAGTCCCTTCCTGGAAGCTGCCTACGAAGCAAATGATCCCCGTAAAGCAAGAACAATTCTTTACGCCAGTAAAGCAGGTGCACAATCAAGAACCCTCTACAATGAAATCATGCCTTTATATCCTTCTGAAGTACCCAATGAAAGATATAACAACAAAGTATATACAAACCCTTCTTTCAGATCTGCTGTAAATGATCGTGGTGGATGGTGGATGAATGTTCGTATCCTTCGTTATGCAGATGTGGTATTGATGTATGCTGAAGCTGCCAACGAAACTGGCGCTACACAAGAAGCGATAGACAAGCTGGAAATGGTTAGAGCAAGGGCGAGAGCCGGTAATGCTGCCATCCTCCCTAAAGTAACAACTACCGATAAAACAGGTTTACGCCTTGCTATCCAACAGGAAAGAAGGATAGAACTGGCCATGGAGCACGATCGTTTCTTTGACCTGGTAAGGTGGGGAATTGCCGACGATGCGTTGCATGCTGCTGGCAAAGCTAATTACCTGAACAGCAGGGATGCATTACTGCCTATTCCGCAAACACAGATTGACCTGAGCAAAAATGTGCTTAAACAAAACCCTGGTTATTAATCTATAAATGATATCAAATGAAATTATCATATAAACATACTTACCTGCTGGGCTTAACCTTGGCAGCGCTATCATGGTCTTCCTGCAAAAAAGATGGCAACCCGAATAATTTGCCAGATGTCTCGCCCGAGGCTTATGCAGGCAAGGTAGATGGATTTACCAGTTCTGACGAAGTATACCCAGGCAACCTGGTAGCGTACTGGACATTTGACGGCAACAAAACTGAGAAGATCTCTGGTACTGCTGCTACATCGTCGGCTAACGACAGTTATGCTGATGCGGGAGTAAAAGGACAAGCGTTAAATTTAAATGGCGGCTATGTGTATTATGCAAACACGCTGAATGCCTTTAAAACGGCAGCTTTAAAAAGTTTTACCATCAGTACCTGGGTGCAGATCCTGAACAATGGATCAAAAAAGACCATGCTGTTCCAGCTGGCCCGTCCGGGTAATTTTAATGGCAGCATTAACTTTGTCCTGGAAACCAATGCGCGTGCAGCAACAGTGCTTGATGCAATTACTGTACATCCTACGTTTACCACTTCCAGTGGCGGAACTCAGGATAACCTGAACACTGCGGTAGCTCCATCACCATTTTTATCTCCCAAAATCGGGGCTGATAAATGGACAAACTTTGTCATCACTTTCGATGCACCATCCGGAGTTTTGCAGATCTGGGGCGATGGCGTGAAGATCGGCACCACTGCTTACCAAAACAGGGGAGCAAATTCATTCTTCGCCTTTGAACCCAGCGAGATCATCATCGGTGGAAACTACAATGTAATCCCCGGAAAAACCGTGAGCACAGATGTTTCTTTTGCGCCTATGACTGGCAAAATAGACGAGATCAGAGTGTATAATACTGCACTTCCTGACGCACACATCAAAGCCCTGTATAACCTGGGTCTTGCCAAGAAATAGTTTTTAGAGTTATAGATTGGTTATCTATCACACAGTTGTTCCGAAAGGGCAGCTGTGTGTTTTTAATTCGTTAAGCCTTCCGCTATATGATCCCTACCTTTTTTAAGCGAATCCTGATTTTCCTGTGCTTAGTAACTGTATTCCTGTCTTGTAAAAAAGGAGGTGATGCTAAACCCGCCGCAGTAGACACCTCACTCTCCTTTACGGTTAATGAGCTCTATAACGGTTCTTTGAGCTATACTGGGTTAAGTGGCAAACCGGTAGTTAAAGTCAATCTGACAGAAGCCGTTAATTCCGGCAGTCTTTCTTCCATTAAATTAACGGGGCCTTCAGCGGCAAATATACCGCTTACCACTACACTGCAGAACGGAGACAAAACAATCATCATTATCCCGCAGGCAGACCTTGCTCCTTTCACAACTTATACACTAACTGTATCGGCAGGATTAGTTACTGCTACAGGTGGTAAGCTTGTAAATCCTGTAAACATCAATCTGACTACCGGTTATAATGACATAGACAAGTTCCCAAGGATTTCCGATGATGAGTTGCTTACACTGGTTCAAAAACAAACCTTCAAATATTTCTATGATTTTGGGCATCCGGTAAGTGGCCTCGCCAGAGAACGGAATACCTCGGGTAACACCGTTACTTCAGGAGGTTCCGGATTTGGTGTGATGGCCCTTGTTGTTGGCGTGGAACGCAATTTCATCAGTCGCGCAGATGGAATCGCCCGCATGCAGAAAATAGTCGATTTCCTGAAAAACAAAGCTGTACGTTTTCATGGCGCCTATCCGCACTGGATTGATGGCAATACGGGAGCTGTAATTCCTTTCAGCAGCAATGATGATGGTGGGGATCTTGTAGAGACTGCTTTCCTGATGGAAGGCCTGATCACGGCAAGACAATACTTCAATGGAACATCTGCTGCAGAAAACACGCTAAGAAATGATATTACCGCAATTTACAACGGCGTAGAATGGGACTGGTACAGAAAGAACAATTCCAATACACTTTACTGGCATTGGAGTCCTAACTTTAATTTTGATAAAAATGTTGCGCTTAAAGGCTGGAATGAAGGCCTGGTTACCTATGTTCTTGCTGCAGCATCTAACACACATGCCATCCCTAAATCTGTTTATGACGCTGGGTGGGCTTCTAATGGAGGCATGAAAAGTGGAAGTACCTTTTATGGGGTGCAGCTACCGTTAGGACCTGCAAATGGCGGCCCCCTATTTTTTGAACATTATTCTTTCCTTGGGATTAACCCCAATGGCTTAACAGATGCCTATGCCAATTACGAAACTCAGGCAAAAGCACACACCCAGATCAACTACAACTATTGCGTAGCCAACCCACTTAAATATTATGGTTATGGCGAAAACTGCTGGGGATTAACGGCAAGCGATATTCCTAACGGATATACTGCAAGTTCGCCATCAAATGATGTAGGCGTTATTGCGCCTACCGCAGCGCTTTCTTCATTCCCGTATACACCAACGGAATCCATGAAAGCGCTTAAATTCTTTTACTATAAGATTGGCGACAAGACCTGGGGCGATTATGGCTTCTACGACGCATTCTCGCTAAGCCAGAACTGGTTTGCCAGCTCAACACTTGCCATTGACCAGGGACCGATCATCGTGATGATCGAAAACTACAGAACACAACTGCTCTGGAAGCTCTTTATGAGTGCTCCGGAAGTGAAAACAGGTATGCGAAGCCTTGGCTTTAGCAGCCCCAACCTTTAATTATTTGTGATGACAATGAAATATACAACGAAAATTACCTGCACATTCCTGCTATTCCTTTTTTGCACTTCTTGCGTATTCAGTCAGAAGTCCAACGTGGTGCTCATTGCGCCGGATATGAAGATCAAGACAAAGCTGTCAGACAACCAACTGTTAGAGCTGGTGGAAAAACAAACTTTCAGATATTTCTGGGACTTTGCACATCCTGTAAGTGGCATGGCCCGCGAGCGAAGCAACACTTCTTTCAACTATGGTAACGAGGTCGTAACTATTGGCGGCACCGGCTTTGGCGTGATGGCTACTATCGTAGCCTCCGAACGGAAATTCATCACCCGCAAACAAGCGGCAGCACATACACTCAAAACTGTGAACTTCCTTGCCAAAGCAGATCGGTTTCACGGAGCCTATCCACACTGGTTAAATGGCGAGACCGGAAAGGTAGTCCCTTTCAGCAAAAAAGACAATGGGGCGGATATCGTGGAAACATCTTATCTGTTTCAGGGATTGCTAACTGCCGAGCAATACTATAATTCGGCAGATCCAACAGAGAAAGAACTTCGTGCTAAAATCAGGAAGCTCTGGAACGAAATGGAATGGGATTGGTTTACCAGAAATCAAAACGTATTATACTGGCACTGGAGTCCTGAGTACAACTGGGATATGAACATGCCTATCAGAGGGTGGAACGAATGCCTGATCACTTACGTAATGGCTGCATCTTCTGCCCCTCACGGCATCAAAAAAGAAGTGTATAGCGAAGGCTGGACAAATAGCAAGACCTTTGTTAACGGCAAGAAATATAGTGGAATTACCCTGCCCCTTGGCTTCGAATATGGCGGCCCACTGTTCTTCTCACAATATTCCTTTTTAGGTTTAGATCCCCGTGGACTGAAAGATCAATATGCGGATTATTGGGAGCAGAACAAAAACCACACCCTGATTAACAGAGCCTATTGCCTGGAAAATCCGAAACATTTTAAAGGATATGGGGTTAACAATTGGGGGTTAACGGCCAGCGACAGCTGGAACGGCTATGCTGCCCACTCGCCTACAGAAGACCTTGGTGTTATTACGCCTACAGCAGCACTTTCAGCCTTTCCATACACGCCTGAATATTCAATGCAGGCTTTAAGACATTTTTATCAGGATCTGGGATCTAATATCTGGAGCGAGTACGGTTTTGTTGATGCGTTTAGCGAAGAACATAACTGGTATGCGAAGTCGCACCTAGCAATTGATCAGGGCCCAATTATCGTAATGATCGAGAATTACCGAAGCGGTCTGCTTTGGAAACTCTTTATGCGTAGTCCTGATGTTAAAAAAGGATTGACAAAATTAGGTTTCAGCAGCCCAACATTAAAAAAATAACTAGCAGCTCCCCATTTTACAAACACATTACCTTAAGACATGCGAAAAATCAGTTCCCTACTTAGTATCCTATTACTTGCTACACTTATTACCCAGGCACAAACAAGAAGTGCAGTTCCTGCCGCTAATCCAAAAATGAATGCTTTTATCAAGACATTAATGTCAAAAATGACGATTGATGAAAAGATTGGGCAACTCAACCTGGTAACGGGTGGAGAGGCTACCACAGGCTCTTCGGTGAGCATGGACGTGGAAGGCAAGATCAAAAAAGGTCAGGTTGGTGGAATTTTCAGTTTAACCACCCCTGCCAGAGTGCGTAAAGCGCAGGAAATCGCAGTTCAGAGTCGCCTTAAAATCCCCCTGATCTTTGGTCAGGATGTTATCCACGGCTATAAAACTACGTTTCCGATTCCCCTGGGACTGGCATGTACCTGGGATCTCAATCTGATTGAAAGGACGGCCCGCATAGCTGCTACTGAAGCAAGTGCCGACGGCATAAACTGGACTTTCTCACCTATGGTGGATATCTCCAGGGATCCCAGATGGGGCCGCATTTCTGAAGGTAATGGTGAGGATACCTACCTGGGTTCACAGATTGCCCGTGCTATGGTTAAAGGCTATCAGGGGACAGATCTGTTGAGCAACAACACGCTGATGGCCTGTGTAAAACATTTTGCGCTGTATGGCGCGGCAGAATCCGGAAGAGATTATAATACGACAGACATGAGTCTGGATAGAATGTATAACGAATACCTGCCACCCTACAAAGCTGCTGTTGATGCTGGTGCCGGAAGTGTAATGGTATCGTTTAATGATATTAACGGTGTTCCTGCAACTGCAAATAAGTGGTTACTCAGCGACGTATTGCGCAAGCAGTGGGGCTTTAATGGTTTTGTGGTGTCCGACTATACCGGCGTGAGCGAACTTATTGAACATGGGCTCGGCACCTTACCCGAAGTTTCTGCGCTGTCTTTAAAAGCAGGAACAGATATGGATATGGTGAGTGAAGGCTTTTTGACGACCTTAAAAAAATCGTATACTGAAGGAAAAGTGTCATTGCAGCAGATTGATAACTCATGCAGACTGATTCTGGAGGCTAAATACAAGTTGGGACTTTTTGACGATCCATTTAAGTACTGCAGCGAAGAACGTGCTAAAGCAGAAATACTAACCCCGGCCAACCTGAAAACAGCCAGACTGGCGGCCGCAGAATCCTTTGTCCTGTTAAAAAACGATAACAATACCTTACCACTTAAAAAAACTGGAAAAGTAGCCCTGATCGGCCCACTTGGTAACACAGGAAGTAACATGCCTGGTACCTGGAGTGTTAATGCAGATCTGAAGAATACACTTTCACTGTTGGATGGTTTGAAAGAAGTTGCCAATAATAAGGTAGACATCTCTTATACCGTAGGATCCAACCTGCTGGCAGATGCCGCATATCAACAAAGAGCCACCATGTTTGGCCGTGATCTGCCAAGAGACAACAGATCTGAAGAAGACATGATCAAGGAAGCTATTACTGCAGCAAAAAAAGCAGATGTTGTAGTCGCAGCATTAGGCGAAAGCTCCGAGATGAGTGGCGAAAGCTCAAGTCGTACCGACCTGCAGCTCCCCGATGTTCAGCAACGGCTGCTTGCTGCGCTGTTGAAGACTGGAAAACCTGTGGTACTTGTCTTATTTACAGGAAGACCGCTTACCTTAAAATGGGAGCAGGAAAATATTCCTGCGATCCTTAATGTGTGGTTTGGTGGTACCGAAGCTGCCCACGCGATTGGCGATGTGCTGTTCGGTGATGTAAATCCTTCAGGAAAACTGACCACAACCTTTCCACAAAATGTTGGGCAGGTGCCGCTATACTACAGTCACAAAAACACAGGAAGACCACTTGAGGATGGTAAATGGTTCAGTAAGTTCAGATCTAACTATCTTGATGTGAGCAACGATCCCCTATATCCTTTTGGCTTCGGGCTGAGCTATAGCAACTTTAGCTATGGCGCTATAAAACTCGATAAAAAAACCTTTAAGCCAGGCGAAGCCATCACCGCTTCTGTCACCGTTACCAATACAGGAACGGTAGCCGGTAAAGAAGTAGTACAGCTATACACCCGTGATATGGTAGGCAGCAGCACACGCCCGGTTAAGGAACTCAAGGGGTTTCAAAAAATCAGCCTTAAACCAGGAGAAAGCAGAGAAGTGAGCTTCCGTATACAGGAGTCAGACCTTAAGTTTTACAACGCAAATTTGAAGTACGTTGCAGAACCTGGTGCATTCAAAGTATTTATCGGTACCAACTCCCGTGATGTTCAAACCGCGGATTTCACATTATTATAATATGAAAAGAAAGACCTTTCTGAAGCAAACGGGAATCCTTGGCGCTGGCGTATTAGCGAGCAAGTTCTCCTATGGACTGGTAGCAGACAGTTTTCCTGTTGTCCGCGTAGCACCAGCAAAGCGGCATTTTACCAGTAAGGCTGTAGATCGCGCCATTGCCGAGTTCAGCACCAATGTAAAAAACAAGGAACTGGTATGGCTTTTCGAAAACTGTTTCCCAAATACGTTGGACACGACCGTTTTCTACACAGAAAACGAGGGTGTGCCGGATACTTATGTAATCACCGGAGATATCGATGCCATGTGGCTGCGCGATAGCTCGGCACAAGTGTGGCCGTATCTGCAATTCGTTAACGAAGATGAGCCCCTTAAAAAATTAATTAAGGGCATTATTGGTCGCCAGAGCCGCTGCATCATCAAAGATGCTTATGCCAATGCGTTTTATAAAGACGAGCAGAAAGTAAGTGAATGGAAGAGCGACCGCACCGATATGAAGCCAGGTGTTCACGAGCGCAAATGGGAAATCGATTCGCTCTGTTATCCTATCCGCCTGGCGTACCAATATTGGAAAAAAACAAAAGATGATAGCCCATTTAATGCAGAATGGGAAGCAGGAATCAAACGCACCCTAACCGTTTTTAGGGAACAACAGCGTAAGAAAGACAAAGGACCTTATCACTTTCAGCGCGAAAGTCTCTACCCGCATGATACTTTATCGATGAACGGATACGGATTCCCAGTGAACCCCATTGGCCTGATCTGCTCTTCATTCCGACCGAGCGACGATGCAACAGTCTTTCCATTTCTGATACCTGCTAACTTTTTTGTGGTGAGAAGCTTGCGCCAGGCAGCCGAAATCGTATCGGCGGTACGGAAAAATAATACACTTGCCATTGAGCTCAATACACTTGCAGCGGAAGTTGAAGCAGCTTTGCAGCAGCATGCGATCATTGATCACCCACAGCACGGCAAAATTTACGCCTATGAAGTAGACGGCTTCGGCGGCCGATATATGATGGACGACAGTAACGTACCAAGCTTATTATCCCTACCCTATCTGGGTGTACTGAATATAAATAGTGAAATCTATCAGAACACGCGTAAGTTTATCCTTTCTGCAGGCAACCCCTATTTCTTTAAGGGCAAGTATGCGGAAGGCGTAGGTGGTCCACATATTGGTCCTGATATGATCTGGCCGATGGCAATTATCATGAGGGGCTTAACCTCATCCTCCCAGAAAGAGATTAAATCATGTATCAATATGTTGGTACAAACCCATGCCGGAAAAGGGTTCATGCATGAATCATTTCATAAAGACGACCCTAAAAACTTTACCAGATCCTGGTTCGCCTGGGCAAATACACTTTTCGGAGAATTTCTTTGGAAGACTTATAAAGAAAACCCACATTTGCTTGTATAAGCATCGAAATTGCGTTATGAGAAAAATCACAATCACTCTATCTCTACTTTTAATCCTGACATCCGTTATCACCAAAGCTCAAGATCTCAAAAAATATGACCGTGGTAGTTTTATCAAAGGCAAGGATACTATAGCTTATCGCATACTTTTTCCCGAAAACTTTAATCCGGCACAAAAATACCCAATTGTATTTTTTCTGCATGGCAGGGGCGAGAGCGGTAACGATAATGAAAAACAACTATCGAATGGTGCCAAGATGTTCCTGAGAAACGATTACAGGCAACAGTTCCCAGCGATTGTTGTATTTCCGCAATGTGCAGCCAATAGCTATTGGGCCAATGTAGATATCAAAACAGACAGTACGGGAAAACGTTCTTTTAATTTCGTTAAAGGTGGGGAACCTACAACGGCGATGCACGCGTTATTGGGTATGGTTGACGATTTTCTTGATAAGCCTTATGTAGATCATAAACAGGTATATGTAGGCGGTCTGTCTATGGGTGGCATGGGTACCTACGAATTGCTCAGAAGAAAACCCAAAACCTTCGCCGCAGCCTTTGCTATTTGCGGTGGAGATAATCTGGAAAATGTACAGAAATATAAAAAAGTTCCCCTCTGGATCTTTCATGGAGGTAAAGATGATGTTGTTAAGCCGGAGTTCTCCAAAGCCATTGCAGACCAGTTAAAAATCATTGGCAAGGAGGTTAAGTTCTCCTTTTACCCCAATGCTAACCATAACAGTTGGGATTCAGCATTCGCCGAGCCTCAACTCATACCATGGCTGTTTAGCCATAAGAAATAGTTGAATACTGCATCATATCGAACATCTTGCTGTCCGAAAACGGACATATTCAATTTAAAATTCAAAAATAACAATCTGACTACTAGCAAAGTAAATCTTTAGACTGGCGGGGCATTGATTTTGGGTTAATGAAGTATATTTTTACAGCATTCAATTCCAAAGACAATGAAACTTACCCATCTCAAAAAAACAGTATCAGGCCTAGCATTACTCATCCTGAGCTGCTCTTCGCAATTTGCCTTAGCTCAGGACTGCCACTGCCAGGACAACGTGAAATTTGTGATCAATAAAATCGAAGCAAATTACTCTGGCTTTACCGATAAAGTAACTTCATCCAACAAAGCGGCTTATGAGATGCTCAAAGATTCTTTGCTCAAGCGCAGTGTTGATGAAAAAGATTTTGCCTCGGCAAGCTGTGTAAACCTGATCCAGAAATACATTGCGTTTTTTAAAGATGGCCATATGTATACTTCACAATATATGCAGCCACCGGCGATCCATCCTGACACCATCCGCAACCAGTTTAAAAGCTGGCCAAAAATTAACTATAGCAAGGCAGGTTTTATCAAATATCTCCAGGCGACCAAAAAACGGAAACCGTTGGAAGGCATCTGGACCATTGCCGATCAGTCTTACAGTGTTGGCCTGATTTACGAAAAAGGTATGTACAATGCCTTCATCATTAACGCTGACAGCCTGTACTGGATGCCTGGACAAGTAAAATTTAAAATCCCGGAACGTCCGAATACCAAAGCAGTGTATTACCTCAGAAACCACACTTCGGATACAGTAGCCGTAAGTTTTAAAACGCCCGAACAGAACGTCATTGAAACAGGTACCTATGGATTTTGGTATAAAACAGACCTTAAAACCGGAAAAGCTGTTTCTGCCTGGAAACCAGTAAACACCGCACCTAATAACCAGGTCGTTTCCTTTACACGGCTAAATGATAAAACCAATGTACTGACTATTAAAAACTTCGACAGCAGGTATCTCCGGGCGATAGACAGCGTAGTGAAGGCCAATGCAGGATTGCTTGGTAAAACAGACAACCTGATTATCGATGTCCGTGGAAATGGCGGAGGTGCCGATATTTCCTACCGGTCGTTAAAAAAGTATCTCTATACCGATCCCTACCGAATTATTGGTGTTGACTATTGGTGCAGTCCTGATAACGTAGAAAAGTTTAACCTTTTGACTAAAGACATGGATTTCCCGGAAGAGAGCCGTAAAAACTTTAAACGTTATGCCGATAGCATGACAGTTCATTTAAATGGCTACTGGTCGCCATTCGCAGAAATTATTGAAGAAAAAATGGATACTGTGCTTACCTATCCAAAAAGAGTTGCCGTTCTCATGGACGAAAACTGTGGGAGTACTACTGAGCAGTTTTTGATGGACCCTGTAAGCAACAGTAGAAAAGTAACTAAAATGGGTCAACATTCGGCGGGTATTCTTGACTATGCCTCGTTACACGGCATTCACATGCCTTGCGGCTACCTGGACATCAATTACGCAACCGCAAAGAGTCGCAGAATAAAGATGGGAAAAGGGATAGATAACAAAGGCATTCAGCCGGATATCATACTCGATAAAAACATAGATTGGATAGACTACGCCCAGAAGTATCTGGAAAAATAACGTATAAAAAAAGGAAGATCCGCAATGGTCTTCCTTTTGTTTTTAAGCAATATTTATTATTCAGCCATGTTGTGATATACAGCCTGTACATCATCATCCTCTTCCAGCTTGTCAATTAATTTAAATACGTCAACAGCCTGTTCTTCCGAGATTGGGGTTGTAGAAAGAGAGATCCGCTCCAATTTGGCACTTTTCATTTCTACGCCAAGATCCTCCAGGGTTTTCTGCATCTTACCGAAATCTTCAAATGCTGTTTGTACTACCGCGATATCTGTTCCATCTTCATCAGCCTCAAGATATAGCTCTTCCAGTCCTGCATCAATTAATTCGAATTCAAGCTCTTCCAGGTCACGCTCTCCGGGAAGGAACCTGAAAATAGATTTCCTGTTGAAGATAAAATCCAGTGAGCCTGTTTTACCTAACGTACCGCCAGTTTTATTGAAGTAGCTACGCACGTTAGCCACCGTTCTGTTTGTGTTGTCTGTTGCTGTTTCAATGAGGATGGCAACGCCATGCATGGCATAACCCTCATAAACAAACTCTTCGTAACCATTTTCGTCTTTGTTAGAAGCACGTTTGATGGCTGCATCGACAGTATGTTTTGGCATGTTCACTGCCTTGGCATTTTGTATCGCAGTACGTAAACGGGAGTTAGTTTCTGGCGAAGGGCCATTGTCCTTAACTGCCATTACAATCTCTTTTCCTATACGTGTAAACTGCACGGCCATTTTGGCCCAACGTTTAAATTTTCTTTCTTTTCTAAATTCGAATGCTCTTCCCATGATCTGTTTCTTTAAGCGTCTTCTTTATTTTTTCTGTAAATTATTCAACATATCTGTAGTCATCTTTGCCAGATCAAACTCTGGTTTCCATGCCCAGTCCCGCGTTGCGAAGGAATCATCAATAGACCTCGGCCAGCTGTTGGCTATATCCTGCCTTGGATCATTTTCTGTGTAAGTTAATTTAAAATCCGGAATGTGTTTCCTAATCTCCGCAGCGAGAACTTCTGGTGTGAAACTCACACCCGCAAAGTTGTAACTCGAACGTATTTGAATATCCTTCGCCGGAGCGTCCATCAGCTCTATAGTTCCACGAATGGCGTCATCCATATACATCATCGGAAGCTCGGTTTCTGCATTAAGAAATGATGCATAACTGCCTTTTTTTAACGCTTCATGGAAAATATGAATCGCATAATCGGTTGTTCCGCCCCCTGGCGCAGCCTTCCAGCTAATTAATCCGGGATAACGGATACTCCTCACATCCAGGCCATACTTTTGATGATAGTACTCGCACCAGCGCTCGCCGGCAAGTTTACTGATCCCATACACTGTATTGGGATCCATCACACAAAACTGTGGTGTATAGTCTTTGGGAGAATTTGGACCAAATACAGCAATAGAACTAGGCCAATATACTTTCGCAGTTTTATAAACGATAGCAAGGTCAAGGATATTCAACAAGCCGTTCATATTCAGATCCCAGGCCAGCTTTGGATTTTGTTCGCCTGTAGCAGACAACAAAGCAGCAAGAAGATATACCTGCGTAGGTTTATATTTCTGAAAGATGGCATTCAGCGTTTCCTTTTCAAGCACGTTGACAAATTCAAAAGGACCAGCATTTTTAATATCATAATCAGGCCTGCGGATGTCACAAGCTACAACATGGTTTTCACCATAACTTTTGCGCAGGGCGGTAACCAGCTCTGTTCCGATCTGCCCGTTAGATCCCAATACTAATATCGTGTCGCTCATTCAAATATAAATTTTGCCAAAGGTAAAAAAAGGAAACAAACCTGTTAAAAAATGTTTTGTGGATTGACAATAAAAAAGTGTTTCCGGGGAGTTGATCAATGCCATCAGGTAATTCAAAATGATTCTAATCATCCAACATTGAAATAATTTATATATTTACTTTCCAAGTATGAACACATTCTTTGCTAATGCCTGATAACGAGCAATTTGACGAATTATTTCTTCGCCTTAGAACAGGCGATCTTCATGCTTATGAAGAAATTTACAGGCTTTATTGTAAAGAACTGCTGCAAACAGCTTATAGAAAAACCAGAGATCGTGTTGTTGCAGAGGATTTAGTACAGAATATATTTATTTCCATTTGGGATAAACGCGAAACATTACATGTACGCGACGGCTGGAGTTATTTATGTGGTGCACTCAAATTCAGTATCATTAACTATGTGCGCTCCCAGGTAATAGAAAATAAATACCTCGATTTCTCAAAGTCCCAGTTTAGTGAAACAGAACAGAGCTCTGACAAAGCCGAGCTACAAGATCTGTCTTCAGTTATTGAAAGAGGATTAAGTTCTTTGCCGGATAAAACACAAAAAATATTTAGGCTAAGTCGCTATGAACATCTGTCAACCAAGAATATATCTGCGAGTATGAACATCTCCGAAAAAACTGTGGAGTATCACATTACCAGATCCCTGAAGTGGATGAAAGAGTATATCAGTAACAACTATATATTTTTGATCATATTTTTCTTTCTGTAAATCAGCAAGTTATAGTATTTCTCAAAAAGAAGCAAACAAATCATTAGGGTTCCGTCCTACTTAAGTTACTTACCTGTATTAACCAAATATAAGGTATGGACAAAAAATCTTTTATAGATTTATTAGATCGTTATCAGCAAGGTAATTGTTCTGAAACCGAAAAAATTCGTGTAGCAAACTGGTATGCCAGTCTTGATGCCCATAGTGCCGGAGATTTGTCTGATGAGGAGCTCTCAGAAATCTCTAAACGCATGGAGGCCGCCATTTTTACCCCCACATATTCCAGGACACCAGTATACCGCAAGCTCTATGTGCGTTTGGCTATAGCAGCTGCAGTTAGTTTAATCACGATATCTGCAGCCCTTTATTTATTTAACGGCAACAGGACAGAAGATGCCTTCTTAAGCGAGCATCAAGAGCTGGCAATGGTTACCAATAAAAACACTTCTGCTAACAACCAGACTGTAGAACTTGGAGATCATTCTGTGGTAACCCTGCAACCAGGGGCGTCAATCACTTACCCAAAGTTATTTAATGGAGCAGACAGACCGGTATACCTTAAAGGAAATGCGTTTTTCTCTGTAACTAAGAATCCAAAAAAACCTTTCTATGTATACAATAACAACCTCGTAGTAAAAGTACTAGGCACCAGTTTCTTTGTAAAAGAATCTGCCAATGGCAAAGCCGCACAGGTGGATGTCAATACGGGAAAAGTTATGGTGGCAGAGAATGCTAAAAAGAGTCTATTCGCAGCCCTGGCCACGAAGCCTGCTAAAGCAGTGCTGATTACGCCAAATCAAAAAGCAGTGTTTGATAATGAAGACCACCAGCTTACTAAAAGTCTGGTCGATCAACCGCTCACCTGCGCGGTGCGGGCCTTCCGTGCAGAGTTACATAACGGTCAGTTAACTGACGAGCGTAAAGTAGCGGCCTCCAACCATCAATTCTCAGAAACCAGTCTAAAGGATATCTTTAAAATACTCTCTTCAGAATATAGTATTGATATCCGCGTGGCAGATGAAAGTATATACGCCTGTACGTTTACCGGTGACATCAGTAAAAAAGGACTCTTCGAGCAGCTTAGCCTGATTTGCCAGTCTGTGTCAGGATCTTATCAGATCGAAGGCACCAGCATTCTGGTCAAAGGCGTCAAATGCCACTAATCGCATAATACATAACCAAAAATAAATCAACATGACGAAAACAATTACCAGCCACTCTCCCTGATTCTCAGCTAATATTCCATATACCATTTTAAAAAAATGAAGCCGGCAATGTGGGGCATTGCCAGCTCATTAAGCCGCATGCAAGGCATGCAGCCAGGTATTCCTATGTCCAGTAAATCCAATTTATTTAATGAACAATGATTAAAGTTATGAAAAAAAACCAACTTATTTCTTTAGCTATTCTTGCAATGAAATATTCTGTATACCAAATATTAATAATTACCCTCTTCACTTGTGCTGCATCTGCAGAGATTGTAAGCGCTCAGGGCGTACTTGATAAAAAGATTTCGCTGAAAGCAGACCAGCAGGAAATTAAAACTGTTATCGCCAGATTGGAAGAGCTCGCCGATGTTAAATTCGTTTATAGCGCCAAGTCTATCAGCTCTGGAAGAAAAGTCTCCGTAAATGCTGTGCGCCAGAAATTGGGTGATGTTTTAAAAACCTATTTGAAACCTTACGATGTAGAATACAAAATTATCAAGGATAGGATCCTCTTGTATTCTACGCAGAATGATGATAAGGACCGCATCGTACCCAATCCGTTTATTACCGCAGCCGAAGAAATTGTATCCGGGAAAGTAACAGACAGCAAGGGCAATCCGCTTCCGGGAGTAACCGTAGTTATAAAAGGCACTACAAAAGGAATTACTACCGACGAGAATGGAAGTTATTCACTAAAGGTAAACAACACGGGGAGTTATACCGTAAACTTCAGCTTTATCGGTTACATCTCTAAAGAAATCCCTGCAGAAAACAATGGCAGCAACAAGATCATTAACATAACCCTCTCTGAAGATGCGCTGCAACTGGAAGGCGTAGTTGTTACTGGTGGCGGAAATCCAAAGAAAAAACTGGAATCCAGTGTAGCCATTACTTCAATCAGCAATAAAGATATCACTGCAAGGGCACCACTTAACAGTACCGATCTGTTGAAAGCAATCCCAGGCTTAACCGTAGAAAGTACCGGTGGTGATGGCCCCGGAAATGTTTGGGTCCGTGGATTTCCTCAACAGGGCGGTTATATCTTTCTGGGTATTCAGGAAGACGGATTACCTTTGCTTCCTACAGGTTTCAACACAAACCCTTCAATAGATCAATACTATAAAACAGATTTAACAATTCAGAATATTGAAGCCATCAGGGGTGGTAATGCGTCAATCCTGCAAGCCAATACACCTGGAGCGGTAATCAACAATATCAGTTATTCGGGTGCCGATAAAGCTTATGGTCAGTTTAAATTCACAACGGGCTTGTCGCAGGGACTCTATCGTGCTGATGCAAATACCGGTGGAAAGATCAGTGACCATGTTAAGTTCAATATTGGCGGCTTTTACCGCACAGATAAAGGTGTTGTTGACCCGGGATACTCCCCTGCCAACCGCGGTGGACAAATTAAAGGAAATATGACCTTTAACTTTGACAATGGAAAAGGATTTGTCCGCGTATTTGGCAAGTATCTGAATGACCGCGTACAGTTTCTGTTAACCAGCTACTACCCGTATGATGGTACCGGAAAACCAACAAAATACGGTTCTTACGACATGGTAAGTCAGTCGATATCCCCGATAAACACGCAGTGGAACTACACAGATCCGGCAGGCACCGCACATAGCTTTGACCTTGCTGACGGGATTCACACCAAATTGGGCTCAGGAGGTTTTCAGTTTAACTACCTCACCGATGGTGGCTGGCAGATTGTAAATAATTTCAGATATCAGAACACACATACCGCAAGTAATTATTCTACACCAAATGGCATCGCCGCACGCAGTACAGCAACAACCTATTATTATCTGGATGGCAGCGTGGCTCCCGCAAGTGCAAGCAATCAGATTATTACTGCAGCTTCAAATGCACAGCTGAATAAAGACCAGCAGATTGTTGACTACCTGGACTTCAAAAAACAAGTGAAAAATCATAGCCTTGCTCTTGGTTTGGGAATCCACCAATACAACCGCGACGATCTTAGATATGCATTCCGCACACAAACAGAATACAAAGAAAATCCACAGATATTAGTCCTTGCTGCGGGTGCGCCTGGCAGAACACCACAGACAAAAACTACTGTTATTGGTGATACGAGAACATTATCAGCATACGGTACAGATGAGATCAAAATCAGCGAAAGTTTCCGTCTTGATATCGGTGCGAGGATCGATAATCAACATGTAGAAGGTCGTCGTCCGTTCTATGCATTCAATGCAGATGGCTCACCAAACTATACTGCCGCATCCAGTCCGACAATAGCCGGCTATACAGATTATAATATTACAGCTACCAACTGGGCGGCATCTATCGGTACCAACTACAAGATTGCTAGTACATCGAGTATGTTTGCAAGGATTACGCGGGCATATAATGCGCCGAATATAGGCGACTATAACGCTACCGCCTACAATCCTGACAACATTAAGAAACGCCCTGTTTATCTGGCCGAACTCGGTTACAAATATGCTAAAAACAGACTCGCAATCTTTGCGTCAGGAAGTTACTCAGCAATTAAAAATGCATCTCTTGCCATCAACGTGCCAACAACATCATCCGGCCTGCAGGCATTGATTGCCTTTGGTTCTACCAGAACGTGGAGTGCCGAATACGAGATCTCTTACAAAATATTAAACCCGTTAAGTTTAAGACTTACAGGAACAATTCAGGATTCAAAATATACTGACTATACCGCATCAACGCGCACCAACTCCGCGGTGCTTGCACAGCTCGGTGACAAAGTGTACAGCTTTACCGGAAACCGGACTGAGCGTGTGCCTGTGTTCAATACCGAGCTGTCGGCAAGCTACGACTACAAAAAAGCGAATATTTTCTTGTCTGCCAACTACGTAGGCAGCAGGTTTACCTCGCCTAGCGACAGCTACAAACTGCCGGTATATGTGGTGATGCGTGGTGGAGCAGGCTACAACTTCACAAAACAAATTGCAGCCAGATTCTGGGTCGATAACCTGACCAATGCGAGAGTGCTGACTGAGGGAGATGTAAGGGGTGATCAATTCCGTGATTTCTCAGCAATTCCTACCGGCACGCTGATGATTGGCAGAACTTTACTGCAACGTACATTCTGGGCATCACTAGCTTATTCATTTTAATATTAAAAAAGATTGATATGCAAAATAGAAGACATTTTTTACAACAGGCAGGCATGGCATTAACTGCCGCAATGTTTAGCCCTTCAGTTATTTCTTCTGCCCTGGCAGCACCTGCCGCGGCAGCAAAAAAGCAACAAATCGGTATTCAACTGTTCACCCTGCGTGAACAGTTGCTTAAAGATGTACAGGGAACCATTGCGCAGGTGGCCAGGATTGGCTACCAGCAGGTGGAAACGTTTTACGGCTACGCTGGCACAAATGCAGCGAAGGAATTCTGGGGTTTGGATGCGAAAGCATTCAAATCCCTGCTTGATGCAAACCACCTGAGCTCTCCTGCAGGACATTACAATACAACGGTTTTTCTTAGCGACGGCACTGAAGAGGTGCTCAAGGCCCAGATTGAAACCGCTGCCATTGTAGGGCAGAAATATTTTATTATCCCTGCCCTACCTACAAACATCAGACAGGCTGGTACGCTGGATGACTATAAAAAGATGGCGGTTAGATTTAACAGGGCCGCAGAACTCTGTAAAGCACATGGATTAAAACTTGCCTACCACAACCACAATTTCGAATTTAATGATCAGGGCAATGGCGCTACCGGTTATCAGGTGCTGCTTAAAGAAACTGATCCTGCCATGGTAAGTTTTGAACTCGATCTGTTCTGGGCGGTAAACGCCGGACTAAACCCTGTTCAGATGTTTAAAGAAAATCCCGGCCGTTTTAAGATGTGGCACGTCAAGGATATGGACAAAGCGGATAAGAAGGTATATACTGAGGTAGGAACAGGTAGTATCGACTTCAAGTCAATCTTTGCCAATGCAAAATTGTCGGGAATGGAGTACTTATTCATAGAGCAGGACGTGATTAAAATTGATCCTTATCAAAGCATTACGCAGAGCATTGACTATGTTAAGCACACGTTATTAAAGCAATAAGTTATCAGAAATATGCCATTCCGGGCCTAAGTGACCATAAAACGGGAATTTGTAACAAAATTATTATAATGGAGATGTTAATGTGTATTTATAACACTTTGTAATCTTTTTTATATAGTTTAGATACCGGAAAGGATGTAAATCCAACCTAACTAAATATAAATACTATGGATAGAAGAGACGCCGTTAAGAGTGTAGCTTTCTTACTTGGAGGAGCCTTATCAGCAACAACGATAGGAGTTTTTCTGGAAGGATGTCACTCCAGTTCTCCGGCAAGCGCCGATTTATTTTCAGCAGATCAGGAAAAGATGCTTGCTGAAATTGCAGACACAATAATTCCTGCGACCAAAACACCTGGAGCAAAAGCAGCCGGTGTGGGACCATTTATTTCTATGATTATGAAAGAATGTTATCCTGAAGACGCGCAGAAGGTATTTGTCAAAGGTCTCGAAGACCTGCAGGATCGTGCAAAAAAAGATTACAGTAAATCATTTCTTGAAATCACTGCTGCACAACGCGAGGAACTCCTTGGCAAAGTTAGGGAAGAGACCATTGCTGCCCAAAAAGCAGACAAGGAATCTGATGCGAAAGCTGAAACAGCAAAAGAACAGGAAGTTCAGAAGAAAGGCGAAAAAGAAAACAACGCCGGAAATCCCCTGGCTTCTAAGGTTAATAAATCGAGACCTTACTTCTTTGCCATCGCCAGAGACCTTACCCTGCTTGGCTATTTTACATCAGAGATCGGAGCTACACAGGCCTACACGTATTTGCATATACCAGGCCGCTATGATGGCTGCGTAGACCTTAAACCAGGTCAAAAAGTTTGGGCAACTAACTAATATCAAGATGAGCAATTTAAACACAAAAGCAACAGCGCAAAATACATATGATGCCATCGTAGTTGGATCCGGTATTTCCGGCGGATGGGCAGCAAAAGAATTAACAGAAAAAGGTCTAAAAGTACTGTTGCTTGAACGCGGCAGAAATATTGAGCATGTTAAAGACTATACCACGGCAATGTTAAAACCATGGGAGCTTAAACATCGCGGCAAACTTACTGAAGAACAGAAAAAAACCCACCCTGTGCAGATCAGGGATTATCCATATCAGGAAGCTAATGAAAGCTTCTGGGTAAATGACCTGGAATGCCCGTATACTGAGGTTAAACGTTTTGACTGGTACCGAGGTTTCCACGTAGGTGGAAAATCACTGATGTGGGGCCGTCAAAGTTATCGCTTCAGTGACCTTAACTTTGAAGACAACAAAAAAGACGGTCATGGTACCGATTGGCCTATACGTTATAAAGATCTCGAAAAATGGTATGACTATGTAGAGCGCTTTGCAGGGATCAGCGGAACAGTAGAAAACTGGCCTGCGTTGCCCGATGGACAGTTTCTTCCTCCAATGGAAATGAACTGCGTAGAGAAGTCAGTAAAAAAACGCATTGAAGATCACTGGAAAAAAGAACGGATCATGACCATTGGCCGTACAGCAAACCTAACGGTTGAACACCTTGGTCGCGGAAAATGCCAGTACCGTAACTTATGTAGTCGCGGATGCCCTTTCGGTGCCTATTTTAGTACACAGTCGTCAACCCTGCCTGCAGCGGTAGCAACAGGCAATTTAACGTTACGCCCTTACTCTCTGGTAGACCATATCATCTACGATAAAGAAACACAGAAAGCAACAGGTGTAATGGTGATCGATTCGGAAACCAAAGAAAACATAGAGTTTCATGCTAAGATCGTTTTTGTAAACGGATCGACACTAGGCAGTACCTTCCTCTTACTGAATTCTACTTCGGCTGAACATCCAAATGGATTGGGTAACGCCAGCGGCGAACTTGGCCATAACCTTATGGATCACCATTTCCGTTGCGGAGCATCCGGCGAAGCTGAAGGTTTCGATGATAAATATACTTATGGACGCAGAGCCAATGGAATCTACGTACCGAGATATCAGAATATGGGTAACGACAAACGTGACTACCTGCGTGGATTTGGTTACCAGGGTGGTGCAAGTCGCTCAGGCTGGCACAAGGACGTTGCGGAGCTGGCTTTTGGTGGCGACTTCAAAGATCAGATGACAACACCGGGTGTTTGGAAAATGGGCTTGGGTGGTTTTGGTGAATCTTTACCATACCACGAAAACCGAGTTTATATCGACAAAACCAAAAAAGATAAATGGGGCATGCATGTCCTTGCCATCGATTGTGAGTTTAAAGAAAACGAAGCAAAGATGCGTAAAGCCATGATGGATGATGCTGCAGAGATGTTGGAAGCTGCTGGCATGAAAAATATCCAGACTTATGATAATGGCTCTACACCAGGTATGGCTATCCATGAGCAAGGTACAGCACGTATGGGTCTTGATCCTAAAACCTCTGTGTTGAACAAATGGAATCAGATGCATGAGGTGAAAAATGTATTTGTGACTGATGGTTCTTGTATGCCATCTATCGCTTGTCAAAATCCTTCACTGACTTTTATGGCCTTAACGGCGAGAGCAGCAGATTTTGCTGTCTCAGAATTAAAAAAAGGTAATATTTAATGGCGCAACAAAAAATAAGAATGGGCATGGTTGGTGGAGGCAAAAACGCCTTCATCGGCGCCGTGCACCGCATTGCTGCAAATATCGACGGGCAGATAGAATTCTGCTGCGGAGCGTTGAGCTCCAATCCCGAAACAGCAAAGACTTCGGGCGAGAGCCTGTTCCTTCCTGAGGCAAGAAGCTATGGAAGTTATAAAGAAATGTTTGAAGCTGAAAGTGCGCTTCCGGATGATGTACGCATGCATTTTGTGAGCATCGTAACCCCCAATTTTGCGCATTTTGAGCCTGCCATGATGGCCCTTGACCATGGTTTTCATGTGCTCATAGATAAACCCATGACTTTAACATTGGAAGAAGCCAAAAAGCTGGAAGCCAAAGTGCAGGAGACAGGCTTGATTTTATGCCTTACACACACCTACTCCGGCTACCCTATGGTTAAGCAGGCACGGCAGATGGTTAAAGAAGGCAAATTCGGAAAAATCAGAAAGGTTTGTGTCGAATATCCGCAGGGCTGGCTAAGCCTCCCTTCAGAAAAAGACGGAAATCAACAGGCCGCCTGGAGAACAGACCCGGCAAAAAGCGGAATTAGTGGTTGTATGGGCGATATCGGAACGCATGCTGCCCAGCTTGCTGAATACATCTCGGGCCTGAAGATTACTAAACTTTGTGCAGACCTTAATATCGTTGTTGATGGTCGTGCCCTAGACGATGATGGAAATGTGCTTCTTAAGTTTGACAATGGCGCTAACGGTATACTCATGGCGTCACAAATTGCTGCCGGAGAAGAAAACGCACTGACTATCAAAGTATATGGTGAGAAAGGCGGGTTGGAATGGCACCAGGAAGAGCCCAACACATTACGCGTAAAATGGCTTGATGCACCGATGCAGGTGTACAGGACAGGCCACGATTACCTGTCTTCTTTTGCAAAACACAACACTAGAACGCCTTCAGGCCACCCTGAAGGATACCTGGAAGCTTTCGCCAATATCTATAGAAATTTTGCCAGTACCCTGGCAGCAGGCTTGAATGGAACTACGCCAACGCCAGAAATGCTCGACTTCCCGAACGCTACAGATGGCGTTAGGGGGATGGCATTTATTGAAAATGTTGTAGCTTCAGGAAAATCTACTGAAAAATGGTACGACTTCAAATTATAAAGCATGACAACAATTAAAGGACCCGGTGTATTTTTAGCCCAGTTTATTGGAGACCAGGCACCATTCAATTCCCTCGAAGGAATTTGCCAATGGGCCGTTGACTTAGGTTTTGTTGGCATTCAGATGCCTACCCTCGATGACCGTTTTATTAACCTGCAACTCGCTGCAGAGAGTAAAACTTATGCCGATGAGCTTAAAGGAAAAATCAACAGCTTTGGGCTGGAGATCACTGAGCTGTCTACACATTTGCAGGGACAGCTGGTGGCTGTAAATCCAGCTTACGACCTTGCTTTTGATGCCTTCGCACCTGAGCAATACAAAAATGATCCTAAAGCACGGACTATATGGGCTGTGCAACAGCTTAAATATGCTGCCAAAGCATCGCAGAATTTAGGTTTAAATGCACATGCAACTTTTAGCGGCTCCCTGCTATGGCATATGTTCCACCCATGGCCACAAAGACCCGAAGGTTTAGTAGACGATGCCTTCACAGAACTCGCCAAAAGGTGGACGCCTATCCTCAATGTTTTTGATGAATGTGGTGTCGATGTTTGCTACGAAATCCATCCCGGCGAAGACCTTTTTGATGGTATCACTTACGAAATGTTCCTGGAAAAGGTAAATAACCACCCTAGAGCATGTTTGCTGTATGATCCGTCGCATTTTGTACTGCAACAACTTGACTATATCCAATATATTGATTTCTACCACGAACGCATCAAAGCCTTCCATGTTAAGGATTCTGAATTTAATCCAACGGGCAGGCAGGGAACATTTGGTGGCTACCAAAGCTGGGCAAATCGTGCTGGCCGCTACCGCTCACCAGGTGATGGGCAGGTAGATTTCAAAACCATCTTCAGCAAACTGGCTCAGTATGACTATGCCGGCTGGGCTGTAATGGAATGGGAATGTCCAATTAAAGATTCAAATACAGGTGCCCGTGAAGGTGCCGAGTTGATAAAAAAACATATTATTCCTGTAACTTCAAGGGCTTTTGACGATTTTGCCGCTTCGGGAGGCAACCCTGAATTTAACAAACAGATTCTTGGATTATCCTGATATTAACACTATGAAACACACTTCGATGAAACGTACATTATTAATTTTAAGTTGCTTTACCCTGGCTTTAGCATCTTGTGGAGGTTCTGACTCTTCAACTTCTACTGCAGACACCTCTGTTACTGCAACAACATCAACTTCTACAAGCACAACTACGCCAATGTTACCGGGCGAAAAGCTGATCAACACATCCGATTGCTCGGGTTGCCACAATAGGACACAGAAAGTTGTTGGCCCTGCATATGTGGAGATCGCGGCTAAATATCCGGATAATGAGGCTAATGTAGCACTGCTTACAGACAAGATTTTAAAAGGCGGATCTGGTGTTTGGGGTGAAGTACCAATGACACCTCATGCAAGCCTGAGTAAGGAAGATGCTACCGAAATGGTAAAATACATCCTTACCCTAAAAAACTAGAACCAACCAAAAACCAAATATACTGTGATGAATAAGGACAAAACCGACCAAAATGCAAGCAGCAGGCGTGCATTTTTAAAATCCAGTGCTATTGCTACTGCAGCATTTATGATTGTTCCCCGCCATGTGCTGGGTGGAAAAGGATTTTTAGCGCCTAGTGACAGGCTGCTGATCGCCAGCATTGGCGTAGGTGGAAAAGGCGAGTCAGACATTGCCAGCTTCGCCAAAAGCGGGAAAGCAGATATCGCCTTCCTCTGTGATGTAGATAAACGCAGGGCAGCCAATACCGTGAAGAACTTCCCTAAAGCGAAGTTCTATACCGACTGGCGTGAAATGTTTGATAAAGAGGCTAAAAACTTTGATGCGGTATCCGTATCAACACCAGATCACAATCATGCCATTCAAACACTGGCAGCAATGCAGCTTGGTAAACACGTTTATGTCCAAAAGCCATTGACTCATGATATTTATGAGGCCAGGGCGCTCACCGCAGCAGCAAAAAAATACAAGGTAGTTACCCAAATGGGTAACCAGGGTGCATCCAATGATGGACCGCGACAAATGAAAGAATGGTACGATGCCGGCCTGATTGGTGATGTGCATACCGTTTATGCTTGGACAGATCGTCCGGTATGGCCGCAAGGTATTCCATGGTCGGCTAACAAGGCCGATGTACCCCGGGATTTGGATTGGGATCTGTGGTTAGGCACTGCACCTTACAAAGAATACGTGGAAAAACTGGTGCCATTTAACTGGCGCGGCTGGTGGGATTACGGCACTGGCGCGCTTGGCGATATGGGATGCCACTTGTTGGAAGCCCCGTTCAGCGTACTTAACCTAAAATATGCCAGCGAAGTGCAGGCAAGTGTAGGGTCGGTATATGTAGACGAGTTTAAACGCGGATATTTCCCGGATAGCTGCCCTCCTTCGAGTCATGTTACCCTGAAGTTTCCTAAAACAAATAAAACCAAGGGTGACGTTGTAGTGCACTGGATGGATGGCGGTATTCAGCCCGAGCGTCCTGAGGAACTGCAAGCCAACGAAACATTTGGTGATGGCGGTAACGGAACGCTTTTTATAGGCACAAAAGGGAAAATGATGAGCAGCACATACAGTGCAAATCCAAGATTGTTGCCACTGAGCAAAAATGCATCTATCAAAGTTCCTGAACGCTTTGCTCGGGTTAAAGATGGTGCAAATGGTCACTACGCCCAATGGGTAGAAGCCAGTATAGCTGGTTATGGAAAACAGGAAGTAAGCTCTCCGTTTGAAATTGCAGGCCCGCTTACAGAAGCATTACTCATGGCCAACCTGGCCATCAGGGGTGTAGATGTGCAGGCAAAGAATGACCAGGGAAAAATCATTTATCCTGGCAGGAACATCAAGTTGCTATGGGACAATGACAACATGAGAATTACCAATTTTGACGCAGTAAATCAATACGTAAAGAGAACTTACCGCAAAGGGTGGGAACTTGGCGCTTAAAAAGAAATTTTATGAAAGCATACATTTTACCTGCTTTGGCAGCGGTGTTGTCATTCAGCTCCGCCAAAGTGCAGGCGCAACAGGCAAACGTAATTAAAGGATGGCATAGCTATGGCCAGAAAACTGCAGGAAGTGGCTGGCGCGAGGAAAAAGGTGTGATTCACCTGGATCCAAAGTTGAAGAACAATGACGGAGGAGACCTGGTAACGGATAAGGAGTATGGCAATTTCGAGCTTAAGCTGGAATGGAAGGTCGCTCCTAATGCCAACAGCGGTATTCTTTTTTTTGTTCAGGAAACTCCTGAATTTAAGCAGACCTACAGCACAGGACCTGAGATGCAGGTGCTTGATAACGACGGACATCCTGACGGTAAAATCAATAAGCATCGCGCCGGAGATCTGTACGACCTGATCAAAAGTAGCTCTGAGCCAGTTAAAGCTGTTGGCGAATGGAACAAGGTGGTCATCACCAGCAAAAACGGGAAGCTCGAATTTACGCTGAATGGTGTGAAGATCGTGTCTACCACAATGTGGGACGACAACTGGAAGGCTTTAATTGCCGGTAGTAAGTTCGCCACCTGGCCGGGATTCGGCACCTTTAAAAAAGGACGAATTGCCCTACAAGATCATGGGGATGAGGTCTGGTTCAGAAACATATCCATCAAAGAATTATAATTTAACTAAACAAAACCAACCACATATGAACTTAAGTAACCGTATTAAATTATCAAGCATGATGTTCCTGGAATTCTTTATCTGGGGCTCCTGGTTTGTAACCCTTGGTACTTTTTTAGGCAATAACCTGAATGCATCAGGATCACAGAGTGCTGCTGTGTTCTCTACTCAATCCTGGGGGGCAATCATCGCTCCTTTTATCATCGGTATGATTGCCGACAGGTTCTTTAATGCGGAAAAAATATTAGGTATCCTGCACCTTGTTGGTGCAGTGCTGATGTACCAGATGTACAACGCTACAGATATCTCTGCGTTTTACCCATATGTGTTATCGTATATGATCCTCTTCATGCCTACTTTGGCATTGGTTAACTCAGTATCTTTTAATCAGATGAAAGATCCCGAGAAAGAATTTTCAACGATCCGCGTCTGGGGTACTATAGGCTGGATCGTAGCCGGACTATTGATCAGCTTCGTTTTTCATTGGGATTCGGCTGATGGCATTAAATCAGGATTCATGAAAAATACATTTATGATGGCGGGTGTAGGATCGTTAATCCTGGGTATATTCAGCTTTGCCCTGCCTGCCACGGCACCAAAAGTATCAAAAGAGAAAGTTAAGGTTTCTGAGATCCTAGGCCTGGACGCTTTGAAATTATTGAAAGACAAAAACTTTGCGATCTTCTTTGTATCATCAATCCTGATCTGTATCCCATTGGCCTTTTATTACCAGAATGCAAACCCTTTCCTATCAAATATCGGTGTTGATAATCCAACTGGAAAAATGACGATCGGACAGATGTCAGAAGTACTGTTTTTACTGTTGCTTCCGGTATTCTTTAGCCGCTTTGGTTTCAAAAAAACCATTTTAGTGGGTATGTTGGCCTGGGCATTGCGCTACGCACTGTTTGCTTATGGTAACGCCAGCGATCTCAGTTTCATGTTAATTATCGGTATTGCTTTACACGGGGTATGTTATGACTTCTTCTTCGTGTCTGGACAAATCTATACGAACTCTAAGGCTGGCGTTCAGTACAAAAGTGCGGCACAGGGATTAATAACCCTTGCCACTTATGGGATAGGAATGTTAATTGGCTTCGAAGTTGCGGGGTCTATTACTGATACCTATAAAATGGCAGATGGCTTTGACTGGAAAATGATCTGGGTTATTCCTGCAGGCATTGCTGCTGTAGTATTCCTGTTGTTTGCAGTATTGTTCAATGACAAGGAGAAAGTTAAAGTAGAAGGCGTTTAATACGCATAAACCGAACTGAGAACGTTAGCAAATAAAGGCAAAAATGGAAGAAAAAAAAGGACGCAGAGCCGCAATTAAAAACATGGCTGTAGCAACGATGGCTATGGCACTACCGCTTACGCTGGAAAGTTTCGACGCTGTGGCGAGCGACGCTATGGCTGCTCCTGCATTAAAAGGTCATGTTAACCACTCTGTATGTCGTTGGTGCTTTAGTGATATTGACCTCGATACCTTATGTGCCGAAGCGAAAAAAATAGGAATTAAAGCAATCGACCTGGTTGGCCCTAAAGAATGGCCCACACTAAAAAAATACGGACTGGACTCTGCGATGTGCAATGGTGCAGAGATTAACCTTGTTGATGGTTGGAACGATCCTGCATTCCATGATACATTGATTAAGAATTACACGGCAATGATTCCCCTGGTAGCTCAGGCAGGGTATAAAAACCTGATCTGCTTCAGTGGAAATAAACGCGGAAAAGACGATGAAACAGGCTGGAAAAACTGTGTGGACGGCTTAAAAAAAATAATGCCGCTGGCAGAAAAGCATGGAGTTGTATTGGTTATGGAGTTGTTGAACAGCAAAATTAACCATAAAGACTATCAATGCGACCGCACCTCCTGGGGTGCTGAGCTTTGCAAAAGGTTGGGTTCTGAAAATTTCAAGTTGTTGTACGATATTTACCACATGCAGATTGATGAGGGTGATGTAATCAATAATATCCAGACCTATCACCAATATCTTGCCCATTACCATACTGCCGGCGTACCAGGCAGACATGAAATAGACGACACCCAGGAGCTTTATTACCCTGCGATTGTCAAAGCAATCCTGGCTACAGGCTTTAAGGGCTATATTGCCCAGGAATTTATCCCATTACAAAAAGACAAATTACAGTCGCTGAAAACGGCCGTGCAAATTTGTGATATTTAATCCCAATATGATGATGAACTCGAGAAGAACATTTATTAAACAAACAGGTATGGCTGCTGCCGCAGCATTGCTATTACCATCTTTTACATATGCCAAAGCACCTAAAGTAGTTGGCTTGCAATTATACTCGCTAAGAGCCCAGCTACCTGCAGATGTACGTGGCGTAATCGCTAAAGTTGGTGCCGCAGGATACAAAGAAGTAGAGACTTTTGGCTATTCGGCAAAAAATAAGTACTGGGGATTAGACCCTATGGCTTTCAAAAACCTGTTGATCGAGAATGGTCTGAAAGCACCAAGCGGACATTATAGTGTTGATGAACTGATGACCTCAGGAAAAACGGATGAGTTGAAGGGTTTTATCGAAGCCGCCAGTGCGATTGGCAGTGAGTACCTGACTGTACCTTACCTGGCAGAACCATGGAGACAAAGTGCTGACGACTATAAAAAGATTGCTGCTAAATTAAATCAGGCTGCTGAGTTATGTAAAGCCTCAGGCTTAAAACTAGCTTACCATAACCATGATTTTGAATTTAAACCTTGGGGAGATACAACCGGATATGAGATCTTATTGAAAGAAACAGACCCAAAAATGGTTGCTTTTGAACTTGACTTGTACTGGGCAGTACGTTCGGGTAATGATCCTGCGAAACTTTTTGCTGCCCACCCAGGCCGTTTCCCAATGTGGCATGTTAAAGACATGGATAAAGCCAATAACAAGATCAACACAGAAGTAGGTACAGGAACGATAGACTTCAAAACGATCTTCAAATCTGCTAAAGTGGCCGGACTGAAATATGCCATCATGGAACAGGAAAATTTCTCCCTCGACCCATATGTAAGTATCAAACAGAGTGCAGACTACATTAAAGCGCAATTGCTTTAAGGATTCTGTACAATTTTTCCCATATTTGTTGAAATAGACCCACAATTCAGTGGGTCTTAAAATTTTATTGAATAAATGAAAGTCGCAGTTGTAGGTGCTACCGGTTTGGTGGGCACTGTTATGTTGAAAGTATTAGAGGAGCGTAATTTTCCGTTAACTGAGTTAATTCCCGTAGCCTCTGAAAAGAGTGTAGGTAAGAAGATCAGCTTTAAGGGTAAGGAATTCGCTGTCGTAAATATGGATACAGCAATTGCAATGAGACCTGATATCGCACTGTTCTCTGCTGGTGGAAATACCTCACTGGAGCATGCACCACGTTTTGCAGAAGCTGGTACTACCGTGATCGATAACTCATCGGCATGGCGTATGGATCCTTCAAAAAAACTGATCGTTCCTGAGGTAAATGCTTACGAGCTTTCTATAGACGATAAGATTATCGCTAATCCAAATTGCTCTACCATCCAGATGGTAGTTGCATTAAAACCCCTGCATGATAAATACCGCATCAAAAGAATCGTGGTATCTACCTATCAGTCGGTAACAGGAACGGGCGTAAAAGCCGTGGAGCAAATGATGAACGAGCGTAAAGGCATTACTGATGGACCAATGGCGTATCCTTATGCGATTGACCTGAACGTGATTCCTCAGATCGACGTGTTCACCGACAATGGCTACACGAAAGAAGAAATGAAAATGATCAAGGAAACCCGTAAAATTATGGGCGACGACAGCATCAGGATTACCGCAACCACAGTACGTATTCCAGTAATGGGTGGCCACTCTGAATCTGTTAACCTTGAGTTCGAGAATGAATATGACTTAGATGAAGTGAGGAGCATCCTGGAAAAAACAGAAGGCATCATCGTTGTGGATGATATTGCCAATCTGAAATATCCAATGCCTAAAGATGCACATGAGAAAGATGAAGTGTTTGTTGGTCGTTTAAGACGTGACGAATCTATGCCCAACTCATTGAATATGTGGATTGTTGCCGACAACCTGCGTAAGGGTGCCGCAACAAATGCAGTGCAGATCGCTGAATTTTTAGTCAAAAAAGAACTGATCTAAATCCATAAACTTATATATCAAGTGATGCCGGAATCGTTATACTTACTTTTCCAGCATCACTTTTTTTATGAATAACATGTTCAAAAAATACATACCAGCACTTTTACTCTTCTGTCACAGTTTCGCTTTTGCACAAAGTCCGGCTCAAAAGCTGGAGCGCGCATATAATAACCTGATCGGCGATGAACAAGCAAAATATGCCACCACTGCCCTGGTAGTGCTGGATGCTGCCACAGGCAAAGTTATTTTTGGCCGTAATGAAAATCTCGGCGTCTCTACTGCCTCGACCCTCAAAACGATAACTTCCGCAACTGCGTTCAGTATCCTGGGTAAAGACTTCAGGTACCAGACTACCTTAGCATATAGTGGCACTTTGAGCCCTGAAGGAACTTTAAACGGCGATCTCATTATTATCGGCGGCGGCGATCCTACATTAGGATCCTGGCGATATGAACAAACTAAAGAAGGATATGTATTAAATGAATGGGTAAAGGCTATCAAAGCTGCCGGCATCAAAAAAATTGAAGGCAGGATTATTGGCGATGACAGCATCTGGAGCACTCAGTCAACACCCGAAGGATGGATATGGCAGGATATCGGCAACTATTATGGTGCAGGCCCCTCAGGACTTACCTGGCGGGAGAACCAGTTTGACCTGCACCTCAAGGCAACCAACAACTCCCGGAATCCGGTTACTGTACTGAAAGCTGTTCCGGCAATGCCATACCTTAAAATCGTAAATGAACTTAAAGCAGGTGCTGAGGGTACCGGAGATAGAGCTTATGCCTATTTGCCGCCTTTATCTGATATCGCTTACCTGAGGGGGAGCTGGGCGTTGGGGATTTCTAAGTCAGGAATTTCATTGGCACTTCCCGACCCGGCATTTGATGCAGCCTACCGGCTGCAGGATACTTTAACACGTATTGGTGTGGCAACTACTACAGCTGCTACCACAGCCAGAAGACTCGCTGCAGAACAAAAGACTGTGCCTGCCGCCACACGTCAATTAATTACGCTAAGCTCCCCTACCCTCAGCCAGATCATTTATTGGTTCAATAAAAAAAGCATCAATCTTTATGGAGAGCATCTGATCCGGACACTTGCCTGGAAAGCCGGCAAGGAAGCTACCACAAAAAATGGTGTACAGGTAGAACTGAATTACTGGGCGGGAAAAGGCCTCGATAAAAATGCTCTCAACATCATTGATGGAAGTGGCTTGTCTCCAGCAACCCGTGTTACACCGATGGCCATGGCTACAGTACTTTTCCAGGCTCAAAAGGAAAACTGGTTCAAGGATTATACAAACTCTTTTCCGGAAAATAATGGTATGACCCTGAAAAGTGGAACAATCAATGATGTTTCAGCCTATGCCGGATATTACACCGCTTCAAACGGCCAGAAATATATTATGGTAATCGACATCAATAACTACTCAGGAACAGGTATCTCCAGAAAACTGTTCGCCGTGCTGGATGCACTTAAATAACATTCCTGATATTTTTAATAAATTGCAACTTTTTAGATCCTGTTAAACGATACTTAATGAAACATTTATTTCAGTTACTGTGCATTTTAGGCTTGTCAACATCGGCATTGGCCCAGGAAAGTTCCATCATTGCTACGTCTAACCCTACCGAAGGAGGTGTGGTGATGCCGGTACCGGAGATTGCCATTATACCAGAACCTGTTTCCCTGATAAAAAATACCGGAACGTTTACCCTTCCAGAGAATGTAATCATCCTCGCAGATAAAACTCCGGAAACCAAGCTGGTTGTAGACTACCTGCAGATGCATCTATCTATCCCTACAGGAAGTTTTGTTTCTATATACACTACGTCAAACAATGCAGCCACAATCAGGCTGATCACTAACGAACGGGAAAACGCAACTTTAGGTAAAGAGGGTTATCAGCTAACTGTTACGCCTAAATTGATTACAATCAGAGCCAACAAAGCAGCCGGCTTATTTTATGGCGTGCAGACGTTGCTACAGCTGTTCCCTAAAGAAATTGAGACCAAAGAGTTAGCTAAAAATGTAAAATGGACGCTTCCGTGTGTGGATATTACAGATTATCCGCGCCTGGGTTGGAGAGGTTTAATGTTTGATGTTGCCCGCCATTTCTTTACCAAAGAAGAAGTAAAACAATTTGTGGACAATATGGTCCGCTATAAATACAACCTACTTCACTTGCACCTGGCTGATGATGAGGGCTGGAGGCTTGAAATTAAGGGCTTACCAAAACTTACGCAAGTGGGTGCATGGAACGTAAAAAAAGTAGGTACTTTCGGTGCTTTCATACCTCCTACTGCAGATGAACCCCGTAATTACGGAGGGTTCTACACCCAGGACGATATTAAGGAGATTATTCAATATGCAAAAGACCGTTTTGTTGATATTCTGCCTGAAATTGATGTACCCGGACATAGTTTAGCAGCAGTGGCGTCTTATCCTGAGCTTTCATGCACACCAGGTGCAGAAAATTATAAAGTGCGTTCAGGAGAGCAAATCATGGACTGGTCTAAGGGGGCTCCTCCAAGAGCACTCATCGACAACACCCTTTGCCCGGCCAACGAAAAAGTATACGTTTTCCTTGACTCAGTAATCACTCAGGTGGCAGCACTTTTCCCTTTTGGCTATATCCATATGGGTGGAGATGAAGCGCCAATCAACTACTGGCAGGCAAACGATGCTGTTAAAGCATTGATGCAGCGCGAAGGATTGAAAACCATGCAGCAGGTGCAAGGGTACTTTGAAAAGCGTGTGCAGAAAATTGTTGAGTCTAAAGGCAAGAAATTTATGGGTTGGGATGAGATCCTGGATGGCGACATGCCAAACACTACTGCAGTAATGAGCTGGAGAGGCATGCAATATGGCACCGCAGCTGCAAAAAAAGGCCACGAAGTAGTTATGAGCCCTACACAGTTTGCTTATCTCGACTACATGCAGGGCGACCAGATTACTGAACCCAAAGTCTATGAATCCTTAAGATTGAATAAGAGTTACCAGTTTAACCCCATCCCGGAAGGTGTAGATCCGAAATATATCATCGGTGCACAAGCCAACCTGTGGACAGAGCAGATCTACAACATCCGTCAGGTAGAATATATGGTTTGGCCACGTGGATTCGCTATCGCAGAGTCGGTATGGTCGCCTAAAGAAAAGAAAAACTGGCCAAGTTTTGTGAGCAGAACAGAGGAACATTTCAAGCGTCTTGACCTGGCAGAAACAAAATATTCTCCGGCGATGTACGACCCGATCTTTAAGGTTTCGCGCGCAGCGGATAAATCTTTAGTCATTGATCTCAGTACCGAGATTGACGGCCTCGACATCTATTACAGCTTTGATAACTCTACTCCGGATCGTTTTTATCCAAAATATACAGAGAAACTGACACCGCCAAAAGATGCGAGTATGCTTAGGGTAATCACCTATCGCGGCAAGGAGCCTATAGGCAGGTTGATCAGTATGCCGATTGACGAGTTGAACAGAAGATCGCCACGCAGGTAGTGAGGTATTTTGTTCATATAGGTTACAATGGACTGCACTATGGCGGCTGGCAAAAGCAGCCTGGTGTAGCAAATGTACAGGGCGTGCTGGAAAAAGCATTGAGTAAGGTCTTAAAAACCACCGTATTTATCAATGGATGTGGGAGAACGGATGCGCATGTACATGCAAGTCAGTTTTTCTTCCATATGGATGTGGAACGCGAATGGGATTTCGACTTGCTCTTTCGACTAAATAAGCTGCTGCCTGCTAGTATCGCGATCTTCGACATCATACCAATGGACGGACAGCAACATGCCCGCTTTGATGCTGTAAAACGCTCCTATGATTATTTCTTACATACTTACAAAAGTCCTTTTTTAAATGGGCTGAGTTCTTTTTATCTGTTAGACAACCTGGACTTTGCTGCAATGAAAAGGGCGGTAAAACTATTGCCAAAATACAAGGATTACCGTTGTTTTTGTACCAGTCCGGATAAATACGAACATACCATCTGCAATGTGATGTCTGCAGATTTATTCACAGATCAGCAGGGTGATAGGCTGCGCTTTCAGATTTCCGCAAATCGATTTCTCAGCAAAATGATCCGGATTATTATGGGTCAGCTGCTCAAAGTTGGTCGCGGTGTACAAAGTGTGGATCAGTTTGAACATTACCTGATCAACCTGGAAACACCCGAACTCATTACCCCTGCACATCCACAGGGTTTATATTTATCCAAAGTTACCTATCCCTATCTCAACCTCGAACCTCGGGAAGAGTTCTCTGCATTTTTGCAGGCAGGCTCTGCCGAAAACTGGATATCGGTCTAGCAACAATTATTGCTATCTTAAACGCACAAATTACAATCATGAAAAAACTACTCTTAGCGGCACTCCTACTAACCGGAACGCATCTATTTGCACAAGATAATTCTGCTGCTTGGTTTAACCTGACACGTGCAGGCTTTAACGAGAAGAATGCATTGGCCACAACCGCTTTTGTAGAGCAAAGATGGAGAGTACCCGGAAATACAGGTTTCAATGAGAGCATTTACAAGATTGAGGAGATCCTGAAAAAGGCTGGTTATGTGCTGCAAAAGGCAAACGAAGCTGAAGGACCCCTTACCTACAGACTGGAAAAAAGGCCATTAAAGAATAAAGCCTGGGATCCCCTGGATGCCAGCATCACGATTGCCGGTGAGCAACAGCCCCTGCTGGAGTTTAAGACCAACAGAAACATGCTCGCCATCAATTCGGCCTCAACTCCTGAGGGAGGCGTTACGGCGGATGTTGTTATGCTTACTGTACCATTGCCAAAGACATTGGAAGGTATCGATGTTAAAGGAAAAATCGTTTTTGCCGAGATGAGTTCTGGCAGATTATTTAACATGGCGATGAGTGCTGGTGCAATCGGCGTAATGGGCTACAGTATGCCGAAATATACACAACCCGAGAAGTACCAGACCTCTATTCAGTTTTCCGGTATCAGTAATAACTCAAATGGTGGCTGGGCAGTTAACATGTCTTATGCCGCTAAAGAGCGCTTAAAGAAAGCTATAGCCAAAGGACCGCTAAAGCTCCATGTGGCCATAAGCACAAAATTGTTTGACTCTGAAGAATTGACTATAGTTGCAAATGTTAGGGGAACAGTTAACCCAGATGAACGTTTAGTTTACAGCGCACATGTGCAGGAACCCGGAGCCAATGATAATGCTACAGGTGTTGGTACACTGTCAGAAATGGCAAGGGTAACAGCAAACCTGGTTAAATCGGGGAAGTTAAAACCACAGCGCACCATGACCTTTCTATGGGGTAATGAGATTGTTTCTACCGGAAGGTACATCACCGAGGATAAAGAACGCGCTAAGGGTATTCTCTGGGGAATGAGCCTGGATATGGTTGGCGAAAACACGGCAATTACGGGTGGTTCATTTTTAATAGAGAAAATGCCGGATCCTTCGGCGATCTGGACACGGGGAACAGACAAACATTCGGAATGGGGTGCCGGAGAAGTTGCTGAGAAAGATCTCTTCCCACATTACTATAATGACTTCATCATGCGAATTTGTAATACACAGGGCAAATTTGCCAACTGGACCGTCAACTACAATCCATTTGAAGGCGGTAGTGATCATACACCATTTTTGAGAAATAATATCCCGGGACTACTCATGTGGCATTTTACTGATGCTTTTTACCATACCGATAATGACCGCCTGGATAAAGTATCTGCCACAACAATGAAAAATGTGGGGATCAGTGCACTCACTGCCGGACTAACTTTAATAAACGCTGATGAACAAACCGCGATGAACATCCTTGGCGATGTGAAAGCTGCTGCTGCGTTAAGAATGAAAACTGAGTTTGAACTGAGCAAAAAAATAGTAGCTGAAGGTGGCGACCTGGAAAAAGAAAAGCATATCCTGAATACCTGGAGCAAATATTATACAGCGTCACTTGCAACAACATCTGCCATACCAGTTCAGAAGTCCAGCACGCGCATCGGGTCGGCAATTAAGGTAGCTACATTAGCACTCGAAAAACAAACAGAGGCATATCTCGCTGCTTTAAAGTAGCGGATCTATAGCCAGAATCTGTTCTCTGAGTGTATCAGCATTCAGGCTGATGCCCGGTACAATTAACTTCGCCTGGGTATAAAAAGGATTCCGATCCTCCAGTTTATGTTCGATAAAGCTGATCAGGCCCGGAGTATCCAGACCATGAAGCAGTGGACGTTTTGCCTTACCCTTCTCCAGCCGTTTTGCTAATGCCTGGGCATTCATATTGATATATACGGTAAGTCCGTTGGCATTCATCCAATCAATATTATCAAAATAACATGGTGTGCCCCCACCTGTAGCAATCACGGCATTTTCGGGATAATCGAAGGCCTTAATTTTGGTATTCTCCAATTGTCGAAAGGCCGCTTCGCCATGCTCGGTAAAGTAAGCAGCAATAGTTTTGCCGAGCTCCGCCTCAATCTGATGATCCAGGTCAAAAAACAGATAGCCCAACTTAGTTGCAAGTTTTTTGCCCATTGTGGTCTTGCCACAGCCCATAAATCCTATCAGAAATATCTTCATCAATTAAGCCAATTTAACCCTTGGATCAACAAAGGCATATAAAACGTCTACTAAAATATTAATTACCACAAACACAAAGGCTATAAAAAGAATGGAGCCCATCACAACGGGGAAGTCCGACATTTCCAGTGCAAACACAGTGACCCTTCCCAGTCCATTGTATCCAAAAATATATTCCACAAAAAAGGAACCGGCTAGCAAAGAGGCAAACCACCCAGAAATCGCAGTGATAACCGGGTTCATGGCGTTTTTTAAAGCATGCTTGTAGATGATCGCATTTCTGCCTAATCCTTTAGCCCTCGCTGTGCGGATGTAATCCTGTGATAAAACATCCAGCATCGCACTTCTTGTAAGCTGCACAATAATGGCGAGTGGCCTTAAACCCAGCGTGACCATGGGAAGCCACAGGTTTTTCCAGGTCATGATTTCCCCTTTAAAGGGATCGTAACTGTACAGGCTGCCAGACATATTCAGTCCGGTATAATCGCTCAATACAAAACCAAAAATCCATGCAATGATAATGCCGGCGAAAAAAGAAGGTGCCGAAATCCCCAGGATCGCAAACCCATTCGCTGCTTTATCTACCCAGCTGTCCTTATGCACTGCAGATACAACACCTAAGAATACGCCAATTATTGTTGCGAAGATCATCGCGGTTAAGGCCAAAATAAAAGTATTGGGTACAGTTTCCGACAAGATCGTGGTGACATCCCTTTTGGTTTGGTAAGACCTTCTGAGGTATGGATACTTTAGGGCAACAACATCATCGCCAAAGCCAAATAGTTTCTGATAGTGGTATTTTTCCTGTTGATCTGCTGATGCGCCGTGTATTCCGATGGGAGACAAATCATTTAGATACAGAAAAAATTGTGCAGGTTTCGATCTGTCCAGTCCAAATTCTTTACGTACGGCTTCCAGCGACTGTACATCGGCCCGTTGTCCCATAGTCATCCTTGCGGGGTCTCCAGGTAACACATTAAATAAGATAAAAACAACGCTAACTACCCCTGCAAGTACTGCAAAGCCATACAAAAGCTTTTTGAGGATATAGATAAACATGTTATTTACTGAAATATTTAGCACTGAGTTCATCAACCGTAGGCATCAGCGAATAATGCCATTTATTGACTACCACACCATTTTTAAGCAGTAAAACACCTGGATTTGCGCGAACCATGCTTTTCAGCGGCACTGCATCAGCATAAAATACCTCTGCAAAAAGCTTCATTTTTTTACTGAATGCTTCGGCATCCTGTGCTGAGTTGGATGTTAACAATACCGTTCTGATGTTAAACTGTTCCGCAGCATTTAGTGCTACCGCATTTAGCTTGGCAATAGCATCTTCGTTAGTATGTCCGAGGTCGTATGCTACAATTACGATGCTGTAGTAAGGGTTTTCAATAAGCTCCGTTGTATAAGCCGTACCTGAAGCATCGGTAATGTTCAGGTCTTTTATCTTTACGTCATAACCTTTCTTCACCAGGCGCTTTTCTGGCGTTCCTTTGATTTCCCAGTTTGCATCTTTCCAAATCCCTGTTTTCAGATATGCTTTATCACTTAGCGTTTTCTTCTCTCCAGTTTTTTTGTTAACCAACTGATACATGATCTCAAACTCATCAGGCTTCGCTCCCGCCGGGATCTTCATCAGTTCAGGGATATTTGCCCCGACTTTATACGGTAGAAAGTCTACAATTGGTAAGGCATGGTATGTGTATTGCGAAAACAACAAAGAAAAGGCAAGCACAGCAGAAAAAACACCTGTCTGCACACCAGGACTTGTATAAAGTGGCCTAATCAGATCCCTGTGCAGGAATAAATACACGATCATCAGCAACAAGACCAGATCTTTAGAAAACGATTGCCATGGTGTTAAAGGGATGGCATCACCAAAACATCCACACGAAGTAACCACCTTAAAGGCGGCAGATACAAATGTGAGAAAGGTAAAGAATATGATCGTCCCCAACAGTGCTACGGTAACCTTTTTACTCCAGAAGCCAAATAAAAGTAAGGCCCCAAGAACAATCTCCATAGCGCATAAAAGCATCGCAATGGCCGTTGCATAATCACCCAATACCGGAATATGAAACACTTCAAAATATTCCTGCAACTTATAGCCAAAACCAAGGGGATCATTCGCCTTGATCAAACCTGATAAAATGAAGAGTACACCTACAAATATTCTGGAAAAAGTTAGCGCGGTACGTTTCATATATTCATCATTAGATATAATAATAAGACTGTTTACGTTAGACTACTCTATTTCACGTCAAGTTTGATCAGTGCAAAAACCGCATAGTTCAGCATATCCTGATAATTAGCAGCTACACCTTCAGATGCCAGCGTTTGTCCGGCATTATCTTCAATCTGTTTCACCCTCAGGATTTTCATCAGGATCAGGTCGGTAAGCGAACTGATGCGCATATCCCGCCACGCTTCGCCGTAATCATGATTCTTGGCAAACATGAGTTCCTTTGTTTGCTGAACCTCCTGATCGAATAGCGATTCTACCTGTGCAACCGGAAGCTCCGTAGGGTCTTCGGCAGTCAATTTATGCTGCATTAGTGCGATGATGCAATAGTTCACGATCGCAATGTATTCCGGAACAATTCCTTCGTCCACCATGGAGACTTTTTTCTCTTCCAGCGTGCGGATTCTTTGTGCTTTGATGAAAAGCTGATCGGTGATAGAGGTCAGTCGCAAGATGCGCCAGGCCGTACCATAATCATTGGTTTTTTTTAAAAAAAGCGATTTGCAAACCGCTATAACTGAATCGAATTCCTGTGTGGTGTTATTGGCCAAAACAATTAAAATATTTAGTTTAAAGCTATTTTAATACTGTATTTTTGCATTAAATGATGGCTAAAGATACATTTTTAAACCGAAAGACCACACTAAACCTGAAGGGTAAACTGATAGATCTGGAGCGTCCGGCAGTAATGGGCATTCTCAATGTAACGCCAGATTCATTCTACGATTCCAGCCGCATGAGCGGTAAAGATGCGGTGTTGAGCCAGGCAGAGAAATTTCTTGAGGCGGGTGCCAGATTTATTGACATCGGAGCCTACTCATCAAGGCCCGGCGCTGCAGATGTAAGTCTGGAGGAAGAACTCAGCAGGATCATTCCTGCGGTTGAAGCTATCCACCAACATTTTCCTGAAGCAATCTTATCGATCGATACCTTTAGAGCAGTTGTAGCAAAAAACAGCATTGAGGCTGGCGCCCATATCATCAACGATATCTCCGGCGGAACATTGGATGAAGCCATGTTCCAGACCGTTGCGGACCTGGATGTTCCATATATCCTGATGCACATGAAGGGCAATCCGCAAAATATGCATCTTGACATTGCCTACGACAATCTATTACTTGAGGTTGTTGATTATTTTTCTAAAAAAGTAGCCCAGCTGCGCGCTCTTGGTGTAAAGGATATCATTCTTGACCCTGGCTTCGGCTTTGCGAAGAAAAGGCACCATAGCTATGAATTGTTAAACCATATGGAAGACCTGAAGATCTTCGGACTCAGCATGCTGGCCGGTGTTTCGCGCAAATCCATGATTTATCAAGAACTTGGCACCACTGCAGCAGATGCACTCAACGGAACTTCAGTGCTCAATACCATTGCCCTGCTAAAAGGGGCCTCTATCCTGAGGGTTCATGATGTTAAAGAAGCTATGGAGTGTATCAAACTCGTGGAACTTACGCAACGCAGCTAATATATTTTCCCTAACTTAGTCCTGATGAAAGGTTTTGATTTTGATTTCCTGAAGGTAACGCCAATCGCTATTCTCGACATTCTGTTTGTCGCGATCTTGATCTATTATGTGTATAACCTGATCAAAAACACCTTGGCAGTCAACCTTTTGCTGGGCATGTTTATCATCCTTGTTATCCAGTTTGCTGTGGATGCCCTCCACATGGAACTACTTTCTGCGATCATCAATAAATTCATGAGCGTGGGTATCATTGCCCTGATTGTGATTTTCCAACCCGAGATCCGGCGCTTCCTGCTATTGATTGGAAAAAACACCTTTCTGCAGAAGAACAAAGCATGGTGGGGCTACCTTTTCGGTAGTAAAAATATAGAACGCGATAACCTGGCCCGGATTAAACCGGTGATTGATGCCTGCAAAAGCATGAAGAAATCCAGAACCGGAGCCTTGATTGTTTTTGTAAAATTTTATGATGACCAGCTTTTTGCAAACAGCTGTGAGGTGATTGATTCTAAAATCTCCAAGCGATTATTGGAAAGCATTTTTCAAAAAAACAGCCCCCTGCATGATGGTGCTGTAGTCATAGCCGAAAATAAAATTAAAAGTGCCAGTTGTATTCTGCCGTTAACGGATAACGATAAGTTGCCACCGCAGTTTGGTCTGCGCCACCGCGCGGGTATTGGTGTTTCTGAAAACACCGATGCTGTAGCCGTTATTGTTTCGGAAGAAACAGGTGAGATTGCCTACGCCAAACAAGGGCGTGTAAGGATGAATGTATCCTTCGGGGAACTGGAGAAACTATTGAATAAAGATTTCTAATAGCGAACTCCGTTAAAACAAAAAATCCGGCACCAGGGCCGGATCTCTTAATCTTTATTGGTATTGCTTAGCAATATTGCTCGAAAGCACCAATCAGGTTTTCAGCAATCATTTGTGCCGGGCGACCTTCAATCTGGTGACGCTCAATCATATGAACCAATTTACCATCTTTGAACAATGCCATAGAAGGAGATGATGGAGGGAAAGGAACCATAAAGCCTCTTGCTTTATCTACCGCTTCTTTTTCCATACCTGCAAATACAGTGATCATTTTATCAGGATGTTTCTCATTTGCGGCCGCCATTCTTGCTGCAGGACGTGCATTGGCTGCTGCGCAACCACATACCGAATTAACTACAACAAATACGGTACCTTCTGAAGTGATCGCATTAGCCACATCATCTGCCGTTTTCATTTCTTCAAAACCTACATTGGTGAGCTCAGCACGCATAGGTTCCACTAAATATTCAGGATACATAGTATATATTTTTAAATTATTTTAAAGCTTATTTTTAACAAAGGTACTGTACTGCCGCATAGCATCAAAATAGCGGAACAACAGGGCTTTAGTTTTGACCTTCAAATTACTTTGCAAAGGCAAATCAAAAAATCACATTAATAGTTCAAGATTGCTTTTTATAATCAAGAATAAGCAAAAGATGATAGCCTGTCCAGTGTAGTTAGAGTTTTTTTCAAATGTTCCATCAAGTTCTTACTGTTAACTTGGTCGTTAGTTTGGTCGCCCAGCTTGGTCGTGAGCTTAGTCGTTAATCAGGAAAGACATTCTCAGAAAATTATCAGAAAACTTGACACACATGATGTTACTGTACCACCAAGGTTTTTTGTTACGCAAAATCAACACAACTGATTACTAAATATCTTAAATTTGCAGTTCACAAAACAAAAAAATATGTCATCAGTAGAGACAACATTCCTTCCTTACAAAGTTAAGGACATTTCACTGGCAGAATGGGGCCGTAAAGAGATTGGTTTAGCTGAGGCTGAGATGCCTGGCCTAATGTCATTACGTGAAGAATTCGGTCCTTCACAACCCTTAAAAGGTGCGCGCATTGCAGGCTGTCTGCACATGACCATCCAAACTGCAGTTTTGATCGAAACTTTAGTTGCCCTTGGTGCTGAAGTAACCTGGTCATCATGCAACATCTTTTCTACTCAGGATCACGCTGCTGCTGCTATTGCTGCTGCAGGTATTCAGGTTTACGCCTGGAAAGGATTGAATGAGGCAGATTTCGATTGGTGCATAGAGCAGACTTTACATTTCGGTCCTGAGCAAAAACCATTGAACATGATCCTTGATGATGGAGGTGATTTAACCAACATGGTATTCGACAGATTCCCTGAATTAATCGCAGACATTAAAGGTTTATCAGAAGAAACTACTACAGGTGTTCACCGCCTATATGAGCGCATGAAAAACGGAACATTGCACTTACCTGCAATCAACGTAAATGACTCAGTAACTAAATCTAAATTCGATAACAAATACGGATGTCGTGAGTCATTAGTTGATGCGATTCGTCGTGCTACTGACGTGATGATGGCAGGTAAAGTTGCTGTTGTTGCAGGTTACGGTGATGTGGGTAAAGGTTCTGCAGAATCGTTAAGCTCACAAGGTGTTCGTGTAATCATTTCAGAAATTGACCCTATCTGTGCTTTACAGGCAGCTATGGAAGGTTATGAAGTGAAGAAATTTGCTAACGCCGTTAAAGAAGCTGATATCGTTGTAACTACTACAGGTAACTGTAACATCGTTCGTCCTGAGCATTTCAGAGTGATGAAAGATAAAGTTATCGTTTGTAATATTGGTCACTTCGACAATGAGATCGATGTTGCCTGGTTAAATGATAACTACGGTGATACTAAAATAGAAATCAAACCTCAGGTAGATAAATATACTATCGATGGTAAAGATGTTATTTTATTAGCTGAGGGTCGTTTAGTAAACTTGGGTTGTGCTACAGGACACCCTAGCTTTGTAATGTCTGCTTCATTTACTAACCAGACGTTAGCGCAGTTAGAACTTTGGACTAACCCAGATCAGTACGAAAACAAAGTTTATACCCTACCTAAATTCCTTGACGAAAAAGTTGCCCGTTTACACCTTGCTAAAATTGGTGTTGAATTGGATGTACTTGATCAGGAGCAGGCAGATTATATCGGTGTTACCGTTGAAGGTCCTTTCAAAGGTGAGGCTTACCGCTACTAGTCTTTAATTAAAATACCAAAAAGGGGGATATGAAAATATTCCCCTTTTTTATTGACCAAATTCGTCTTCCACACTCTCGCTCAAATCATACATCAGCCATTGTTTACCGGTAATAAAGGATTGTTTGCTTTTCAACAGACTGATAAAGTCCTTAACCCCTACCGGCTCGTTACCGTTTCCATGAATCAGTACAATGCTCCCAGAATTAGGCTGCTGCCCCTTTGCCAGCCAGGCATCGCTCCCCACAGGGATTAAACCGTAACTCAACACTTCATCCACAACCTGCTGGTCTGAAACCAGACCTGGGAACCTGAAAAACACAGATGGCGTAAGCCCATGCTGCAACATCGCTACCTCAGTACCCAAAATCTCAAAATTGAGATCTGTACCAGGCTCCAGCAAAAAGTTGGTTTTTAAGGGCGCAGTGGGACTAAAATGATGATTGTAGGTATGATTGGTCCAGGTGATTTCCAGATCTCCACTTTTCACCAGCCCTTTTAGCCATTCCAAATCTTCTTCATGCGTAAGCATCCATCTGCCGGTAACAGAAAGCGCTACAGGAACAGGCTTCTCAATCTGTTTAAATGCTGAGATCAGCGCTGTAAAAATAATCCTGTCTAAAGGTTTATGCGATGGGCAGAGATCTATCGTTAAGGTCACACCCCGTTCTTTTGGAAAACCATGTGTGATTCCGGCATCCTGCAGGGCTATAGACTGCTGCCTTGCCGCTTCTGAAGCCTTTGGATAAGGGTCCTGTTTAAATTCGTTAAGCGCCTCTGCCCAGGTTAGGGCCCGCGCATGCAAATTACCAGCAGGAATTACCGATGTAAGCAACGTAACCGGATCAACTACCAAAAACTGCGGCTTGCCGCCACGCATAAAATTTCTCAGCGTAAATAGCTTTTTACCCTGATACTGGACTACTGAAAAGTAACTACTGTATTGCTTCACCGATTGTTGGGCATATGATGCAGGTAAAAAGGCAGTCAGCAACAGCAAAACGTAAAAAACTCTCCCGAATATCAATTTGTAGTTAATCATCCTGTTAAAAAATTATCTTTGTGTATGGCAAACCTATCTGTAAATATCAATAAAATTGCTACCCTCCGCAACAGCAGAGGTGGTAATAATCCTGATTTAGTTCAAGTAGCATTAGACTGCGAGCGTTTTGGTGCACAGGGGATCACGGTACATCCGCGCCCAGACGAAAGACATATCCGCTATCAGGATGTATTTGACCTTAAAGCAAAAATCAAGACAGAATTTAATATAGAAGGTAATTGTCGCGAACAAAAGTTTGTCGATTTAGTACTGGCAAACAGTCCTGCACAGGTAACGCTGGTACCCGACACAGAGGGACAAATCACTTCCAACCACGGTTGGGATACCGTTAAGCATCAGGATTACCTTAAAGAAATGGTGAGTCTTTTTCAAAATGCAGGAATCCGCGTATCTATTTTTGTGGATCCGGTAACAGCAATGATTAACGCCGCAGCAACTACAGGCACCGATCGCGTAGAGCTTTATACCGAAGCTTATGCACATAATTTTTACGACAATAAAGAAAAAGCCGTGCTGCCTTACGCTGTTGCCGCAAAACGCGCACACGAACTTGGCTTAGGACTTAATGCAGGCCACGACCTTGACCTGCACAACCTGCGCTATTTTTCTGAAAGCATCCCCGGTTTACTCGAAGTAAGCATCGGTCATGCCCTGATCAGCGATGCACTTTACCTTGGTCTGGAAAATACAATTCAACGCTATCTGCATCAACTGGTACATCAATAATTACGTTGCTTATGGGCTGGAAAATATTTACCTTTGCGGCGACTTATTATTGCCATATCCATGAGCTTAAACATTAATTACAAAGAAGATTTCAAAGACCGTCATATCGCACCTAATGGTGATGATACTGAGGCGATGTTACACACACTTGGGCTAAATTCTGTAGATGAGCTGATCGGACAAACGGTCCCTGAGAAAATCAGGCTGAAACAACCCTTAAACCTTCCTGCAGCAAAATCTGAGAAAGATTATCTGGCCAGCCTGAAGCAAACAGCTTCGCTGAATAAGGTTTTCAAATCTTACATCGGACAGGGGTATTATGATACCATTACTCCAGGTGTAATCTTGCGTAACGTAATGGAAAATCCAGGATGGTACACGCAATATACGCCCTACCAGGCGGAGATTGCGCAAGGTCGGTTGCAGGCATTGTTAAACTTCCAAACCATGGTTATCGACCTTACCGGTATGGAGATTGCCAATGCTTCCCTGCTTGACGAAGGCACAGCGGCAGCTGAAGCCATGTTTATGCAATATAGTCTGCGCAAAGATCAGCAGGCAAAAAAATACTTCGTATCAGAACTGATATTTCCACAAACTATAGACATCCTGAAAACCCGCGCCAATCCTTTTGGCATTGAGCTGGTGATCGGAAACCACGAAGAAGTTGACCTGACGTCTGAATTTTTTGGCGCCATCATTCAATACCCTGCCGGAAATGGTCAGGTATTTGACTATACTGGCTTTGCACAAAAAGCACATACACAAAACGTAAAAGTTACTGTTATTGCCGATCTGTTAAGTTTAACCTTACTAACCCCTCCGGGTGAATGGGGGGCAGACATCGTTGTCGGTACAACGCAACGTTTTGGTGTGCCAATGGGCTTCGGTGGCCCACACGCGGCTTACTTCGCTACAAAAGATGAATACAAACGTTCTATTCCCGGACGTATCATTGGTGTAACTATTGACAGCAACAACAACTATGCGCTACGTATGGCACTGCAAACCAGAGAGCAGCACATCCGCAGAGATAAAGCAACATCAAACATTTGTACAGCACAAGCTTTATTGGCTATCATGGCTGGCTTTTATGCGGTTTACCATGGTCCTAAAGGCTTAAAGTTGATCGCTGAACGCACACATGGTTTAGCTGTTTCACTTGCTGAATCAATTGAAAAAGCGGGATTCAAACAATTGAATTCAGCTTATTTTGACACCATTCAGGTTGACTTAGGTTCGCTTAAGGATTCTATCCACAGAGAATGTATCGATAACGAAATCAATCTGAACTACTCAGGATCTGTTGTTACGATTTCTTTGGATGAGACTACAGCTCTGGAAGATGTTAAATTATTAACCAAAATATTCTCAAAAGTTAAAGGCATCGCTGCCGACAGCGTTGAGGTGGTTGAAGACAACATCGAAACTACCATTCCTGAAGCTTTACAAAGAACTTCTCCTTACCTGCAACACCCGGTATTCAATGCACACCATTCTGAGCATGAAATGCTGCGTTATATCAAATCTTTAGAAAGCAAAGATCTTTCTTTATGTCATTCCATGATTGCTTTAGGTTCATGTACGATGAAGCTCAATGCCACTACTGAAATGATCCCTGTAACCTGGGCCGAATTCGGTAAAGTGCATCCATTTGCACCTGCTGATCAGGTTGCTGGTTACTATACTGTATTTAACGAACTTGACAAGTGGTTGAGCGAGATCACTGGTTTTGCTGCAATGAGCTTACAGCCAAATGCTGGTGCTCAGGGTGAGTATGCAGGCTTAATGGTGATCAGAGCTTATCATCAGGATCGTGGTGATCACCACCGTAATGTGGCCCTGATCCCTTCTTCAGCGCACGGTACAAACCCGGCTTCGGCTGCAATGGCAGGAATGAAAATCGTTGTTGTCAAATCACTTGAGAACGGAAATATTGATGTTGATGATTTAAAAGCGAAAGCAGAACAACATAAAGATGTCTTATCTTGCCTGATGGTTACTTATCCTTCAACACACGGTGTGTTTGAAGAAAGTATCATTGAAATTTGCGACGTGATCCACCAGAATGGCGGACAGGTTTATATGGATGGTGCAAATATGAACGCTCAGGTTGGTTTAACCAGCCCTGCAAATATTGGTGCCGACGTATGTCACCTCAACCTGCACAAAACATTCTGCATCCCTCATGGTGGTGGTGGCCCTGGTATGGGTCCTATTGGTGTGGCTAAGCATCTGGTAAATTACCTGCCAGGCCATGCTGTTGTAGATATCAACAATACAAAATCTATCCCTGCTGTATCTTCAGCACCATGGGGATCGGCATCCATCCTGATCATCTCACATGCCTATATTGCAATGATGGGCGGTGAAGGATTAACTGCTGCTACAAAATATGCAATCCTGAACGCGAACTATATGAAAGCAAGACTGGAAGAACACTTCCCGGTATTGTACTCAGGTGTTCAAGGACGTTGCGCACATGAAATGATCCTGGATTGCAGGGAGTTCAAAAACTTCGGTATCGAGGTAGTTGATATCGCTAAGCGTTTGATGGATTATGGATTTCACGCGCCGACAGTTTCTTTCCCGGTAGCAGGTACGCTCATGGTTGAGCCAACAGAAAGCGAGCCGAAACATGAACTGGATAGATTCTGTGATGCCTTGATCGCAATCAGACATGAAATTTCTGCAGTACAAAGCGGTGAGTCTGACAAGCTCGACAATCCATTGAAAAATGCACCGCATACAGCATCGGTTGTTACTGGCGACGAATGGAACCATAGCTATAGCAGAAAAACTGCGGCTTTCCCACTTCCTTATGTTGCTGCCTATAAATTCTGGCCTTCAGTAGGTCGTGTTAACGATTCTTTTGGTGACCGCTCATTGGTTTGCGCTTGCCCGCCAATCGAAAGCTACGCTGAAGAGACAGTATAGACTAAAATATACACCCAATTAAATAAGGCCATCTGGATATCCGGATGGCCTTATTTTTGTTGTTATAGCTAAGTTGAAAATCTAAATTATCTCTTTAAGCTAATATTTTATATCTTTAAGCTATAATTGTACAAGATTTTTTTCCTGTCTTTAAAAAAAACGATGATTCCCAAAATTGACCTCCTAGTAATTGATGATGACGATATCAATATTTTCATCATAAAGAAAATTGTCGAAAAGACTGGATACCAAGTAAATATGGTAGCAAAAACCAATGGTCAGCTTGCCGTGGACTACTTAACAGAACTGCAGAGCCAACAACAGGACTTTCCTGATTTGATTTTAATAGACATCAATATGCCGGTTTTAAACGGCTGGGAATTCCTCGAAGCCTACGAAAAAATGAATGCCGGGCAAAAAATAGACATGTATATGTTGTCCAGTTCTGTGTACGAGAATGATATTGAAAAAGCCAAGACCTACAAGACTGTCAAAGGATTTATTTCTAAGCCACTTTCGATCAATCGCCTCATTGAACTGTTTGATGGCATCAGCAATTAACTAAATTACTTTAAACGCTCCATCAATACGCTCAACCTTACCTGTCGACTTGCTTTTGCCGTGATAAAATAAACAAGTCCAGTTTTCTGCAGCTGCTTTAATGCCATATTCTTCACGCAGCTCCATTGCCTTACGTCCGTCGAAATCATACTTCGCAATAAATTTTTTCACGAGTTCCTCGGGCTCAGGCAAAACATCCCCCCCAAAAAACACCTTTTCGCTACCTTCGGTAAGGAGGAAAGTCTGATGGAAAGGCGTATGTGCACCTGTCAACTCATAGCTGATCTCAGGGGTGAAATCACCGGAATCTTCCACAAAAAGAAGCTGCGCATTACGCTGCAGGAAGTCGAAAATATCCGTATGGTAAGAAGATGAGGTATTGGTAAAAGCCCCCTCCCATTCCCCACGCTGAATCACATAGGTTGCATGCGGAAAACTCAGCTCCATGGAATCACCAACATGATGAACCATGCCTCCGGAATGATCGAAATGCAAATGAGACATCAATACATAATCAATATCGTCAGGATCGAAACCCGCCTTACGTATATTGTTATGGAGGATCAGATTCCCTTCAGCATCACTATAACCAAGGCCAGTATCAATTAAAACCAGGCTATCCTTTAGCTGAACAAGAAAAGGCTGTACGTTAACAAACAAAGAACCAGGCCGGTCTTTAAACTGGTCTGTCTCGGGGTTAAAGGGCACAAATTTCTTTGTCGCGTTAACAGAATAAGTACCTTCGTTGAGTGTGAAAACTTGCAATGCAGAAAGTGTTAAAAAACAAATATGACTAATAAATTTATTTAGTGATACCTTTACAGGTCACATGGCAAAGATAGAAAATATACACGCGAAACCATGATGAGCTTAAACACGACAACGTAATAAACCTGACAATACACAACGTTAGCCAAATGGAAAAAAGATGGGTGCAGCATGGGAATTCGGACCAAACAAGTACAACTTTATTAGCACAACAGCTTCAGATTGACGAAAGCCTGGCGCAAATACTGGTACAAAGGGGCATCCATACCTTCGATGAGGCCAAATTCTTTTTCAGACCAAACCTGGCCGATATTCATGATCCCTTTCTGATGAAGGATATGGATAAGGCTATTACCAGAATTGGGCTAGCGCTTGACAACGACGAAAAAATCATGATCTATGGGGATTATGATGTTGACGGAACCACGGCGGTGGCGTTGGCCTATAGTTTTTTCAGCAAGTTTACCGACCGAATAGAATATTACATCCCAGACCGACATAAAGAAGGTTATGGAATTTCAAATACCGGTATTGAATATGCCGCAGCCAATCAATTTACACTGATCATTGCCCTTGATTGTGGCATAAAGTCGATCGCACAGGTTGCTTACGCAACCAGCCTTGGTGTAGATTTTATCATCTGTGATCACCATTTGCCGGGAGATACGCTCCCTGATGCAGCAGCCGTACTTGACCCTAAGCGTGCCGATTGCCTGTACCCATTTAAGGAACTTGCAGGCTGTGGTATTGGATTTAAGCTGGCGCAGGCCTATTGTATGGCCCATGGACTGGATGCCGATCAATACGAACAGTACCTGGATCTGGTTATGGTAAGTATTGCCGCCGACGTGGTTCCTGTGGTAGATGAAAACAGGATCCTTGCCTACCACGGACTGATCAAATTAAATAACAATCCTTGCATGGGGCTTAAAAGTTTAATGGACAGTACCGGAAGAGCAAAAATATTTACGCTAACTGACGTTATTTTTAGCCTTGCGCCAAGAATCAATGCTGCAGGGCGGATGGATCATGCCAAGCAAGCCGTAAAGATGTTATTGTGTGATGAAAAGGAGATGGCAGAAACACAGAGCATCTTTATCAACCTGCAGAATACCGACCGTAAAACATCAGATCAGAATATTACCGCCGAAGCACTATCGCTCATCCAGAACAGCGAATCCATGATCAACAGAAAAACAACGGTAGTTTATAATGAAAACTGGAACAAGGGCGTAATTGGGATCGTTGCATCGCGGCTTACCGAAACATATTACCGCCCGACTATTGTGCTTACCCATTCCAACGGACTCCTTACAGGATCTGCACGTTCTGTGGCGGGGTACGATCTTTATGAAGCTTTATTAACCTGTGCGGATCTTTTGGTTCAATTTGGTGGACATAAATTTGCCGCAGGATTAACTATGTCGCCAGAAAACTATGATCTTTTTTCTGAGCGCTTCGAACAGGCGGTAGCATCCACTATTACTGATGACCTGCTCTGTCCCGAAATACAAATAGATACCGAGATTTCATTGAACCAGATTGATGGTAAATTTCAACGAATCATTGCGCAGATGGCTCCTTTTGGCCCGGGAAATACAGCACCGGTATTTGTTACGCATGATGTATATTTTACGGGAAGGCCCTATATTGTTGGCGACAAACATTTAAAATTAAATGTAAAGCAACAAAATTCAGCTATTTTTGAGAGCATTGGTTTTGGCCTTGGCGCATATGAAAATATTATAATGCCAAACAAACCGTTTTCTATTTGTTATACGATAGAAGAAAACGTTTGGAAAGATCAAAAGCGTTTACAATTAAATATAAAAGCGATCAAAACAGATCGGGAAAGTTAAATGATATTAAGAGCTGAGAACCTAATCAAGAAGTACAAGCAAAGAACAGTAGTAAACGACGTGTCCTTTAGCGTTAGTCAGGGCGAGATCGTAGGTCTGCTCGGTCCTAACGGCGCAGGTAAAACTACCTCCTTTTACATGATTGTTGGTCTGATCAAACCGAATCAGGGAACGATTTTTCTGGACGATGAAGATATTACTACCGATCCTATGTACCGCAGGGCGCAAAAAGGAATCGGATACCTTGCTCAGGAGGCTTCAGTATTTAGAAAATTATCTGTTGAAGACAATATCCTTGCTATTCTTGAAATGCACATTCCCGATCGTGAGCAACGTTTTGCCCGACTTGAAGAACTGATTAATGAATTCAGCTTACATAAGGTACGCAAAAACCGTGGAGACCTGTTATCTGGTGGTGAACGTCGCAGAACGGAGATCGCGCGTGCGCTAGCAGCGAATCCAAATTTCATCCTGTTGGACGAACCTTTCGCTGGTGTCGATCCAATTGCAGTAGAAGAAATTCAAACTATTGTTGCCCGCTTAAAGGAGAAAAATATCGGTATTTTGATTACCGACCATAACGTACAAGAAACTTTGTCTATCACAGACAGGGCTTATTTACTATTTGAGGGGAAAATCCTGGAATCTGGAACACCAGAAGTTCTTGCTGCTAACGAAATGGTAAAAAAAGTTTATCTTGGTTCTAATTTTGTCTTGCGTAAAAAAACTTTATAATCTGACTAGCTAACCAAATATGGCATTTGTAAATTCGATTTTTACCTGGTACATGAAAAAGCGTGTTCATCAGATTGAGCTTTTCATGAAATATCCCCTGGATGTACAGGAAGAATGGTTTCATACGTTGATTTCCAGTGCGGAGCATACGGAATGGGGAAAGAAGTTTGATTATAAGTCAATAGAAACTCCCGAACAGTTTAAACAACGTGTTCCTATACAGAATTACGACACCTTAAAGCCCTACATAGAGCGCATGCTCAAAGGCGAACAAAATATCCTCTGGCCATCAGAGATCAAATGGTTTGCTAAGTCGTCAGGAACAACAAACGACCGCAGTAAATTTATCCCTGTATCAGAAGAATCTTTGCAGGAATGCCATTTTAAAGGCGGAAAAGATTTACTCTCCATATTTTGCACCAACCGTCCCAATAACCAGATCCTGACCGGCAAAGCACTTGTACTGGGTGGCAGCCATCAGATTAACCAATTGAGTGAGGCATCATTTTATGGGGATTTGTCAGCCGTCCTGATCAAAAACCTGCCGATGTGGGCAGAATACTACCGTACGCCAGCCATTTCCATTGCTTTAATGGACAACTATGAAGAGAAAATGGACCGCATGGCGGAGGCTACAATTAAAGAAAATGTAACAAACATATCTGGAGTTCCTACCTGGACCATTATCCTGGCAAAAAAGGTACTGGAAATGACAGGCAAAAGCAACCTACTGGAGGTGTGGCCAAACCTGGAGCTTTATTTCCATGGTGCTGTTAACTTCAAGCCTTACAGACAGCAGTTCAAAGAACTGATACCTTCTGACGACATGTATTATCTGGAAACATATAATGCCTCAGAGGGCTTCTTTGGTATACAGGATCAGGTTAATTCAGAAGAGATGCTTTTGATGCTAGATTATGGGATCTATTATGAATTCCTGCCGCTGGATCGTATTGAAGATGAAAATCCAGATACGCTATCTTTAGATCAGGTAGAACTTGGCAAAAATTATGCGATCATCATCTCTACCAATGGCGGCTTATGGCGTTATATGATCGGAGATACGGTGCAATTCACTTCGCTTTACCCTTTTCGGATTAAGATTACCGGACGCACTAAACACTTTATCAATGCCTTTGGCGAAGAAGTTATCATAGACAATGCAGAGCAAGCCATTAGTAATGCTTGTCGCAGTACCGGTGCCGTGTTTAAAGATTACACCGCATGCCCGATCTATTTTAAAGGTCAGGATGTTGGCGGCCATGAGTGGATTGTTGAATTTGACCAGCAACCAGACAACTTTGAGAAGTTTGTAGATGTACTGGATCAGACTTTAAGGGACGTGAACTCTGACTATGATGCAAAGCGTTTCAAGGATATGGCGTTAAAAAGGCCCAAGGTGCACAACGCGCCATGTGATACGTTTTACAACTGGCTTAAGGGCAAAGGTAAATTAGGCGGTCAGCATAAAGTACCCCGATTAGCCAATGACAGAAAGTACGTAGACGAGATCCTGAATACGCTTTAAGTTTACCGGTCGGCAGCATTAAATACCAGCCCATCAACAATGCTTTTGACTTTAGATAACCAGGAGCGGTTGTTCGCTTTCAGCCATTTTAACGCTGCAACAACTTTTTTATCGCTGCTAAGTGAACTGAAGTTATCTCCTCCGGCAATTTGTAGATCTGGGTTAACATGATCAAGGTATATGTTTCCATTGCGATCTGCCTCTACTGAAGTAGCCAGAAAGATCCCGGTGTTGTAGCTAAATTGAATGGAACTATTTCCTGTTGTGTATCCATTAGTGTTTTCTCCAATAAAATAGGTGTTTTTACGTCCTTTTAATGAAATGGCAGTCGCTTCTCCAGAACTAGCTGTTCTAGGACCGATAAGCACTACGATACTCAGATTATGCAGATCGGGCAATGTTTTAGTTAATGTGTAACCGGTTTCTGCACCATCATATAACGTATTACCGCGTTTACCCCATTCCTCGCCCTTTTTGCTTACCGGGTCAACAAATGTCCCTAACTTGCCTTCTGCAAAAACATTCATGATACCACCAAGCATCGGGAACATACTACCTCCAGGATTAAGTCGGAGGTCAATAATCAGACCTTTTAATTTTTCCGGATGGATCCCAGTCAAAGCCTGTTGAATTTCAGCGGCGATTTTCTCATTGTCGCCCCGCTCGGTTGGGTTATTGTCGGGAATCGACAAATACCCATAATCGTTGTTAAAAACTCTGGCAAAAGTTTTATTTGTTTGCTTCAGTTGTTTGATGAGTGCACGGTAAACTACCGTGTCAAGCTTCGGCCGTGGTGGGTTCCATCCATAATATTTACGTTCGTACAGCGCAAAACCATGGTGATCCTTAAGTAAGGTATAGAAAAGCTTCATGGCAGGCATTGCCTCTTTAATTGATCCCGCATTTGCCGCAGCCTTTCTGACACTGTCGCCAACCCTTTTCCAATCTACATTAGCTCTGTACAAGGATGCTTTTTGACCAAACTGAAGTACAGTATCAATGAGTCGGGCAACACTATCCGCCCCCGGTTTGCTCCCTTGTGCGGATAGAGAAAACGGAGACAAAGAAAATATAATTAAGGCAAGAATAATGGATGTATAGCTGGACTTTTTCATAACGTTTTAACTTATGCTACGAAGATGTGACATGTGCTTGCTTTCAGCTATTTTTTGATCCCAACCGCTCAAAATATTATCCCAACGGGTTTTAAATTATCATATAATCGTCATAAATACAGTTTACCAACGCAATGACAACAGCATACAGTGTGCCCAATGTGCGTCCGTTCTGCTAACGTAGTAAGTCCGTGATTGCGTCGGGATTAACAAGGAGTTGCTTCGGTATTACGACGGTGTTGACACGGTTATAGACCGACGCAACACCGAACCAACCCCGACCCAACACCGAAGCAGCACCGACGCAATCTTGGGATCAAAACGGTTGCACTATGGTGGTTGATCGAACGCACTATATAGCCCTGTCAATTTAATTTACGCTTAAAAACAGCTCAAACTCAGTTTATATTCAGCCATCCCCAATAGAAATAAATTTGCTTAACAACCTAATAATCAGTATATTTAATCATATCGGCATTTAAACCTCTTAAGAATTGTATCATGGGAATTTTAAACAATGGGATTGGTGGAAACTTTATTGGAAAAAGTGGAAACATGGTGTTCTACATGCTTAACGGCAAGAACGTAGGCCGGAGAATTGGTGAAAACCTAAATCCTCCAACGCAGAAGCAATTATCTTGTCGGCAGCAGATTGCATTAGTTGCGGAACTGCTCAATCCGATCAAGGAATTAGTGAAAATTGGCTATAACTCGGTGGCTATCGCTGCAAATAGGCATCCTTACGTACTGGCTACGTCTGTTCATAAAAATAGTGCAATCCGTGGTACCTACCCTGAGCAGTACCTTGACTTTTCACAGCTTCAATTTTCTACTGGAAATTTGCGTACCGCGCAGTCGACATCAGTAACTTATGAAGATGACCAACTCCTGTTTAGTTGGACAAACAGATCCGATATGACATTTGCGGAAAGCAGGGATCAGGTCATGCTATTGGCCTATTATCCTGAAATAAATATAGCAACATACACTTTGTACGGGAATGAACGCAGAACCGGTAATTGTGAATTAGCCATCAGTCCCGATTTTGAAAGCGGAAGCATAGAAACGTATATGGCATTTATTTCTGCCGACCGCAAAAATGTTTCTGATAGTATTTACACCGGCCAATTTAGCCGTTAAAAGATAAACACATGGCAATTTTACCATACGGGCCACTCGATGGCTTTTACAAAAGGTTAGGAAACCTTGTAGGCAAACGGGCTAAAGGAAAATTTGTACTATCTGGCCGACCTAAACTCAACAACGCATTGCGCACACCCGAGCAACAGTCTGCGCAATCGAAGTTTGCATTGCTAAACAAGTTCCTGCAAAGCATTGATACTTTCGTCATTCCGGGTTTTAAGAAAAAAGCGAAGAAAATACATCCTGTTAAGGCAGCTTACCATTATAATTATCCCCATGCCTTTATGGAAACTGGAGACGGGCTGGAATTAAATTACAGTAGGATCCTGTATAGTAAAGGCGACCTGTTGAAGCCATGCTGTCCTACCGCCGTGCTTGAAGCGGATAAGTCGGGAATCATGTTCAGTTGGCTGAGCAGGCCAGAATCATTATATAGCCAGGATACTGACCTGGCCAGCTTTCTGATCTACGATAGCAAAAATGAAATCGTCTACAAGAGTGTAAACAGCGCAGGCAGAGCAGAACTGGGTTACAGTGTTAAAATCAATTTTCGGCCCGATGCACAATTAGAATGCTATATGCATTTTACTAATACAGACGGAAAATTGCGAAGTGACAGCCAACATGTTGCTCAACTGATCAATCTTGAATAAACGGAGGTTATTAAGATGAATTAAAAGAAATACAGGGCACTTTAAAGAGATTCTTAACGTTATAATGTATTATTGCAATAATATCTACTTACAAGATATTATTATTAATACAAACCAAATCAGATATGAGACTGAACAGATTTTTCCTAGCTCCAGCCCTTGCAGGCTTACTATCTTTAACTTTGTACTCCTGCAAAACAAAAAAACTTGCCGCTAAACCAGCACCAGATCCTGTTGTAGAACAGAAAGTTACCGCCGTAGAGAAAGCACCTGAAAAACCACCGGTACAGGAAGAAGAAAAACCAGCACCTGTACAAAAACCGGATTATAATTTCTCCAATGTACAGTTTGAGTTTAACTCAGACGTTTTAAAAACTTCATCTTTCCAGATTCTTGATAAAGCAGCAAGAGAGATCAAAAAGGATCCATCAGTGAAATTTAGCCTGAATGGACATTCATCTGCTGAAGGTACTGTTGAACACAACATGTCTTTGTCAGTTGACCGCGCAAATGCTGTAAAATCTTACCTGGTGAATGCCGGTATTGATGGCTCCCGATTTACAGTAACCGGCTTTGGTGCAACCAAGCCAATTACATCAAATGATACAGAAGCAGGCAGAGCCCTGAACAGAAGAGTAGAACTAACGGTAAATCCGTAAAACATAAAGACTATGATACTGAGCCCTGTTAAACATACAAGGTTCAGTATCGTGCTTTCAAAACTTATAGCGCAGCAAGCTTCTGCTCTTTTTTAGACATTTCCTTTTTAACAAGTTCGGGTGTGCTTGCAGCAGTGTAATCCTTTTGTGGAATAAGAATAAGATCCGCTCCCTCAGCGGTATAGAAATGCGGGGTAACAAAACCGTACATGCTTTTCGAATTCTGGACGTTCTGATTCTTGGCAGCTTCGAAATCGGCTGATTTAAGGTACATGATCATCACCGTGGCGCCATACATGCTGTTTGCATTATATTTCACATTGATACCTAAAGGAGTTCCCGGGTACACTGTTTCGCCTACTTTAACAGTAAAGCTTCCTCTCTTAAAGTGCTTATAAGTCGCAATGGTTCCGTCCGCATGTTCGATCGTCAGCTCATTGATACGGCTGCTATATTCAACGCCTTCACCTAAATTTGTTTCCTGAGTATCTTTGATCTCCACCACGATACCCTTACGCATTGCAGTCACGGTATCTTCCTTAGCCGTACAAAAACGATACACTTTCCAATCTTCCGGTGTTGTATTACCGAAATACATTGCATTCAAGAAACTCACTTCCAACACCTTTACCTTGGTGCCATTTTTGCAGGGAAGCGTGTATACAAAATCAGGATTGAATTTCGGTTTGAGTTTTCCCCGGATGTAGGAATAGCTATAGGAAAAGCCAATGCCCTGATCTTTGTTTGTTGGTTCCAGGTTAAGCAGTCTGCCGCTGTAAAAACCGGCATTCAGATTGGTATTATCAGAAGCGTAGGCATTGCTTAGGTTAGTTAATTTGAAGGCAACGGTATAATTTCCGGGATCGGTTTTGACATAATCAAAAGTTACGCTCTTGTTGGTGTTGACTTTATAATTTACCATAACAGCGGGCTCTTGTGTGAAGGCATTCACGAAAGTAAAACAAGCAGTAACGCTCATTACAATTTTTCTTAATAGAGAGGTCATCATTTAGAAGTTAATTTTCTTCACTCTAAATTACACAAATAGTTATACATTTTACATTTAATAAGCTAATCTTTTTGAATGGGTTATTGGGGTTTATTTCTCATCAGATTTACCGATATTTATATCAAAAGCAAATATCAATATGGCAGATCCAATTTACCCTTGTTTATGGTTTGATGGCCAGGCAAAAATTGCAGCAGATTATTATTGTTCAATTTTCAAGAATTCCAGGATTAATTCTGAAAACCCAATGGTGGTTCATTTTGAATTAAATGGCAAGTCGTTCATGGCCCTGAATGGCGGTCCGATGTTTAAGTTTTCGCCCGCTACTTCTTTTGTGGTGGAGTGCGACACGCAGGAGGAGATCGATTATTATTGGGATCAGCTTGGCGAGGGGGGCAAATATTCGCAATGTGGCTGGCTCGATGATCGGTTTGGTGTATCCTGGCAAATTGTCCCGAAGATATTGCAGCAGCTGATGGGTGACCCGGAAAAAGCACCACGGGTAGTGGCGGCGTTTATGAAGATGTCAAAATTTGACATCCAGGCTTTATTGGATGCCTAAAAGAAATTCCAGACTTAAGGCGCTTGCCGTGTAAAAGTATATACCTTTGGCGCGATATGAATTGGTACGAAGATGAAGTCTCAGGACTTGAAAAAGCACACATAAACGATAAAACTGATCCAGGAATTGTTTTTTATGGTAGTTCGTCTATCCGTGTATGGGGCACTTTAAAAAATGATTTTGCAGACAGGAAAGTAACCAACCTTGGTTTTGGAGGTTCCACTCTTGCTGCCTGCGTATGGTTTTTTGAACGCATCATGGTGGACTACAATCCACAGGCATTGGTTTTTTATGCCGGCGATAATGATCTTGGGGATGGCAGGCATCCTGAAGAAGTATTTATATTTTTCCAGCAGTTAATGGTGCAGGCCAAATCCAGATTTGGCAACCTCCCATGCTATTTTATATCATTGAAACCCAGTGTTGCCCGGTGGCATCTGGCTGAACAGTTTAAATACACCAATAACCTCATAGCAGCCGAGATTGAAAAATCAAACAGCAACTGGATTTTTATAGATGTTTTTAGCAGAATGCTGGATCAGTCAGGTAGGCCAATCGTTGATAATTATCAGGCTGACGGATTGCACATGACCGACAAAGCGTATCGCTTGTGGACGGAAATTATTGAGCAGGAACTCGTTAAATCATTACCATTAGTTAATACCTAAGTAACACATTGCGGCTATCTTTCTTCCAGATCTCAGCATAATGAACAGAGAATACCACAAGTGGTTTAGTACTAGTCTGCAGCGCGACATGGAATTGCTCGTTTTTGGGCATAGTGGCCGTGCGGTTCTCTTTTTCCCGACACGTATGGCGAGGTTTTTTGATTACGAGATTTGGGGAATTATCGAAGCGCTGAAGTCAAGAATAGACAACGGTGAGCTCCAGCTATTTTGTGTGGATAGCATCGACCGGGAGAGTTTTTACAATGAGGACGTTTTCCCTTCGGTTCGGATGGATAGGCACCTTCAATACGAGCAGTACCTTATTGGGGAAGTATTGCCCTTGATAAGGCAAAAAAATGATGGCGATTTTATTGAAACTGCGGGCTGTAGCATGGGCGCATATCATGCCATCAACCTTGCATTAAAATATCCATGGTTATTTAAGAAATCTGTAGGCATCAGCGGGAGATACGATTTGACCGACAATCCCGGGGATTTTAAAGATCTTTTAAATGGCTTTCATGATGAGCAGGTTTACCTCAATATGCCTATACAATACCTTGCAAATCTCAGCGAAGGAAATCTTTTGGATGCAGTGCGGCAAATGACCATTATCCTCGCTGTAGGAGAAACAGACCCATTTTTATCCGGCAATCAACACCTTACCAGGCTGATGTGGGAAAAAGGCGTTGCCAACGAATTTCATATCTGGGAGAGCAACGCTCACCGGCCATATTTCTGGAAAAAGATGCTTCCTTTATATCTTTAAAGGTAGTTCACATAACGTTCCTTAAAACTGCCGTCGGCATACAGATCAATCAGCCCATAACCGGGAGCTGTCTCCCTCCTATTCCCATTCCACCAGGATCCAGAAACCGCACCGTTACATAGATAGGTAACATTGTTATAAACAACCTGATCACGCATGTGCAGGTGACCGCTTAAACAGAGCTTAACATTAGGGTGCCGATAAAAAAGGCTTATTATTTTTGAGGTATCAGTATGCATATCGCCGCCCAGCATTGTCCATTTGTTTACGATATCATCTTCAATCATCAACAAGGCAGTCAGTATAGGGATATGCGACATGACCAGGACTGGCATTTTTGAATCTGTTGTTTGAAGTTCATTTTCCAGCCAATGAAACTGTTCGTCGCCGAGCTTACCGATATACCAGGTATTATCAATATCAAGGTGGGTGCTATCTAGCATAATAAATTTCCATCCACTTTTGATAAAGCTGTAATATGGCTTTGTTAAATGAAGTTTATCAATAGCGTATTTTTTGCCGTAAAAAACATCAGCTTTACTGTCTTCATTCCACCAGATATCGTGATTACCCAAGCAATAGTGAACAGGTAAGCTACATTCGCTTTTCATGGTATCATCAAGTAATTTCCACTGGTCATTTATCGTCTGCAGGCTTTCTTTATTCATATCGAAAACCACATCACCACCATTTAAGATCATATCGACACGTGGTGACTGCTGCTGAACATGATGCAGACATTTTGAAAATTTAGCGGGTGCACCAAGGTCATTTTTCAGGTGTACGTCGGTTATATGTGCAAGACGCAGCACTGGGGTAGCAGCGTTTGAATTAGCACCAAAGCCAACAGCAGGAAGTAATAACAAGCCTCCAAGGTTTTTTATAACGGAACGTCTTTCCATTTTTAAGAAGAATATCGCGCAATTTACAAATACAGTATATCCTGAATATTAATTTTAATTTACTCCTATATAAAATGGGAATGATTGATGTATTTGAAGAATGAGTTAGCTAGGACAACAGTCCGAAGTACTCAGAAATAAAGGAAAAATCTTCAACAAAAATGAGGAGCGCCAGTTTTCCGGCTTTTATTTTATTTGGCAGATATCCGAAGTATTTTTTGAATGCATTGGTAAAATGTGTGGCATGTTTATATCCTACTCTGCCGGCAATCTCGCTGATCGTCATTTCCTCCGTAATCAGCATGGACTTAGCTTGCTCCATTTTATACTGATTTAGATATCCGTATACGGTTTTACCGAAAGCAGCCTTGAAATTACGTTTGAGGTTAAATTCGTTAGTTCCCACCAGGTGGGCTAAGGCTCTCAATGACAATAGCTCACCGGTTTGACGGATCAAGATGCCTCTCACTAATTCCATTCTTTCTACTTCTTCTTTTTTCAGATGCGCTGTGGTACTGGCATGATCAGGAATTTTCTCAAATTGGGAGATTTGCAAAGCCAATAGCTCTATCACCTTTGATTCAAGTAGCAATTGATCGCAGAATGCACTTTCGGCAGCATGAGAAAGACGTTGTAAGATTGCGTTGATTTCGGGTGTGATATGCATATTGGTTGGCAAAAGCGCTATCGGCATTTCTGCATCGCCAGGCATCATTAACGTACGGTATGCCGGATGATCATTTAGCATATAACGTTTTAAGAAAGTTGCACTTAGGTTGATGCATAGGATTTCGTCGTCCGGGGTACTCATGAACATCCTGGTAGATTTTGACTCCAAACGACATAGGTTATGCTGCTGGGCGCCGATATTTCTGGAAACCATCCCATCCCCTCGTTTTGTGAAACTGATATCTCCTTTTAAAACAAATATCATCTGAAAGGTTTCTTCTTCTTGATCACCCGGATAAGACATACGGATTTCTATTCTGCTTCTATCTTCAGTATCGACCGCGTAGCTCACTGCCGTGGCTTTATGGAATGAGAATACATTGTCTGGCATCAGATCAGATTCTCCCTTTAGCGTTATTTCTACTCCCGATTGCGTCATATTCAGCTTCTATCTTTGCAGCGAAGTTAGTCTTATTAAGACTTATTCTAAAGTATTATTTAAAAAACTGTTAATCAATGAAACACTGTTTACTCCTCTTTATATTTTTCTGTTTAACTAAAATAGCATCTGCCCAGTTGGGCAACCTATCTGGAAAGGTGACAGATCACAACCAGAAACCAGTTTCTGGTGCTACGGTAGAATTGAAGGAGCTAAACAGAAAGACAATGACCGATGATAACGGAAATTATGAGATCAGATCGATGGTATATGGCTCGTACACGCTGAATATAAGTTCAATCGTGACAGAATTTAAGAGCATGAAAATCAAGATCGCAGGATCTTCAGAACGCATCAACATCAGTGTTAAAGATAGAAGTCATAGGGAACTGGACCAGGTTACTGTTCAAGGTAAGACAGAAAAAAGAAAGATAGAAACTTCGGGCTTTTCGGTTAATGTAATAGATACCAAAGAAGCATCATTAAGAAATTTGCAGACCAATGAACTGTTAAACAGGACAGTTGGCGTTAGGGTACGCCAAAGCGGGGGACTGGGATCCAGTGCTACCTATAACTTAAATGGCATGTCGGGACGGGCAATTGGTGTTTTTATAGACGGTATAGAGATTTCCACATACGGATCATCTTTTAACCTGAATAATATTCCACCGGCGCTTATAGAGCGAATAGAGGTTTATAAAGGTGTATTACCGGCACACCTGGCAGGAGACTTCCTTGGTGGGGGGATCAATGTTATCCTCAAAAAAGGCGGGATGCGCAACAACTTGATTGCTTCGGCATCTTATGGCTCATTTAACACCCAACAGACGGACTTAAGTGGAACATACCGGGATCCGAAAACCGGTTTAACGCTACGGGGATCCGGTTTTTACAGTTACTCTGATAACGACTACGAAGTTCGTGGGAAATTTGTAAGAAATGAATTGCCTAACGGGCAAATGGTTGAGACCCGCGGAAAAAGATTTAATGATGCCTATAAGTCGTATGGCAGCCGGTTCGAATTGGGTTATACAGACGTTAAGTGGGCAGATAACCTGATGTTGAACTACAACATTTCAGACACTTATGATGAAGTACAGCACGGTCAGTACATGAGTCGTCCTTATATGGGTAGGTTTTCAAAATCAAAAGCCCAGGTATTTGGTGTGGATTATAGGAAAAATAACCTGCTACTGGAGGGGTTAAACTTTACTTTTAATGGTGTTTATAGCGACAGAGAGCAATATATCCAGGATACGGTAAGCTATAGATATAACTGGAATGGAGAAAAAGTAATTGGAATCCGAGGTATTCCATTGCGCACATTAACCGGAGCGCAGCAGGGAGCACCCACCATGAATACCATCAGCAGGCAAATTGCTACGCTAAGAGCCAGCCTGAGTTATAACATCGCAGCTAACCACAAAGTGGTTTTCAACCATATGTTTTATGTTGTTGATCGTCAGGATTCTGATGAGCTGAGAACTGTATTGGAGCGAAATTACTTATCTACCAGCGATCTGACAAAAAACGTTTCTGCTTTATCTTATGAAATGGAGGCTTTTGATCATCGGCTGAGGACTAATTTATTTGCCAAATATTATCAGCAGAAAATTGACAGGATGGATCCCGTTCAGCAGGTTGTAAATGGCCAGCCCACTCGGGTAGAACGTGTTACCAGCGATAACAGAAATACTACAGGCTACGGGCTGGCGGTGTCATATTCTTTGAAACCTAATTTCGTTTTGATCGGTTCGGCAGAGAAAGCCGTAAGGATGCCCGGAGAGCAGGAGATATTTGGTAACCAGTCTGACAACGTTATGGCCAACCCCTCCATCAAGCCTGAAATCAGCGATAATCTAAATCTCGGATTCCGTGCCGGAGCATATCAGTTTGATGCACATAGCATCTCTATTTCGGGTTCTGGTTTTATACGGAACACGCAGGATAAGATTGTTGCACTATCCAGCGACAGAAGTGTAACCAATATGGAGACTACCAACAATGTAAATCTTTCGGGCGTGAGGTCCATAGGCTTCGAGGCTGAGCTGAATTATATTTATCGTAAGCTGAATGTTGTGCTGAATATGTCGAAGTTCAATGCTTTGCTTCAGGACAAAGCGTCTCTGTTTGATGGCAAGCAAATTCCTAATGAACCCTTCTTTACTGCTAATGGCAATGTTCAATACCGTTTCAACAATGCGCTGCAGAAGAAATCGGTGCTGAATGTATTTTACAACTTTGGCTATGTACATCCGTTTGAAACAATCTGGCAGCTTAAACGAGATGAGTTTAATGTTACCCCTACCCAATTTATCCAGGACCTGGGAGCGAGCTACAGATTCCCGAACCAGAAGATGGTCCTGAGCTTTGATGCCAAGAACATTTTTGACAAAGAAGCCTACGATAACTTCGCAGCCCAGAAACCCGGAAGAGCATTTTATTTAAAATTCACCTACAACATAAATAATTTCTAAAATCAAATCGAAACATAACATGAAAAAGCAATTCTTAAAACTCCTGATGTTTGGAGCGTTTGCAACAGCGGTAACCGTTACTGGCTGTTCTAAAGACAGTGAAACAACTACTCCGGAGGAAAATCTTGGTGATGCAAATCGCTGGATTACTGTTTCCGGAGCGTTGATGGGCACTACGCCTGGTGATGGTAATGGCGGCACAATGGTTTATTCGGTAAGCGTAACTGATGCCAAAAACCCTGACAAATCAATCAGTGTATATGACAATGGTTTTCCGGTAAGATCACAACGTACTGCTCGTTTACAATCTTCTATCGATGGTAGCACCTTATTCAATATTGCATACACTGGTCCTAATGGAGGAGAATTTTCTAAATATAAAGTGAACGGTGGTGCCAGCTACACTGAATTGGCTGATAAAGTAAATATTTCAAGTTATGCTACTGCATCTCCGAGATGGGTAAAGTTATTTGACAATGACCAAACAGGTATTGCTGTAAATGTTTCAAATGTGAAGATCACCACTGAAGCAAATGGAACAACCTACAGATATGCCCGGGGCACATCGACTGTCTTATCGTTAAACTTACAGGCTGCAGGCATCAAAACCTATGAGCAGTATGAGATTCCATTGTCTACTGCCGAAGAAGCACAAGGTTTTTATATCGGCCGTTTAGATGCACCAGTATTGAATAAAGCAGGAGATAAACTGATCATCGGCGCTTCAAAAAGTAAATATAACCCGGCAACTGGCCTTACTGACAATACAGGTGCTGTTAAAATCGGTGCAAAATCTGTAATTGTTGATTATCCTTCGTTGAAAAATCCAAAGCTGATCAATTCTACAGTTAGTCAGGGTAACACGAATGGTTACCGCAGCTTCAACGCATTTTTAGGTGAAGACGGGAACATTTACCAGGCAACACAGAATGGAACTGCAGGTTCTCATATTCTTAAAATAAACCAGAGCAATGAATATGACAATTCTTATGTATTCAGTTTAGATGCAGCACTGGGTGTAACAGGAACATATGTTGAGGCCTGGAGATATGCAGGAAACGGAATCGGTTATGCCGTTTATAGTGTAGCCGACAAAGGTGGTTATATTGCCCGCCTGGACCTTAATGCGCGCACTGCAACTAAAGTAGCTATCCCTGACGATGCCGATTTGAGCTTTAACCAATATCAGGGCTTTGTGGTAAACGGAGACGAAGTATTTGTAGCAGTAACTCCTGTTGGTAAAGATGGTAACATCTACATTATGAACAGCAGAACAGGTACGCTTACCAAAGGTGCCAAGTTGGTTAACAAAGCTGGAAATCACTATATCGGTGTATTCTAAAATCTTTAAGCTATTGTTTTGAATGAGCGGGTTCCTTTTTTGAGGGCCCGTTTTTTTTTACGCATAAATTAAATCATTTATTTTATCTAAAATTGTGATGCTGAACACCTACAAACTTTTCAGTGATGATGCTTATTCTGCTGATCACGGTGGTATATAAATGGAATGGATAGAAACGAAAGCACCACGACGAATCTAAAAACTAAGCAACATTTCGAGATCCTTGATGGATTACGGGGAGTTGCTGCACTGGCTGTTGTAACTTTTCATTTTATGGAATGGATTTATACTGACGCCAGTAAAAATTTTATCGGTCATGGTTTCCTGGCCGTAGATTTTTTCTTCTGCCTTTCGGGATTTGTGATTGGTTATGCGTACGATGATAGGTTGGCAAAAATCGGGATTCTCGAGTTTTTCAAGTCAAGAATCATCAGGCTACACCCGCTGGTCATTGCCGGCTCATTGCTAGGCCTGCTGGCCTTTCTATTTGATCCATTTGGTGGTCATCCAGAACTGTACAGTACTGGAAAAATTATACTCACATTTATCTGTTCTGTCTTACTCATTCCATTGCCGGTGATTGCCGACCGCGGATTCAACCTGTTCAGCTTTAATGCGCCATCCTGGTCATTATTTTGGGAGTATATTGCCAATATCGCCTATGCGTTTGTACTTTATAATATACGCCGCAGCTACCTCTTGTTGTTGCTGGTAATTTCGGCTATTGCTATCTGCTATGTAAGTTACCGATCCGGTAATTTGTTGGGTGGCTGGAGTGGTCCAACTTTCTGGGACGGTTGTACACGGATTTCGTATTCGTTCTTAGCGGGTCTGCTGATTTACCGTTCCAACTGGATCATCAAAAACAAACTGGGGTTTATAGGTATTAGCGTGCTATTGATCCTCGCTTTTGTGATGCCCTTTTCGAAATGGAACTGGTTATCAGAACCTTTCATAGTTTTATTTTACTTTCCATTGCTGATTGCTTTAGGCGCGGGCGCTATTTTAGCCCCTGACTTGAAAAAGCTTTGTCTATTTTCAGGAAAGATCTCCTATCCCCTGTATATGACACATTATGTAGTGTTATGGATGTTTGGCAACTATTACAACAGTCATAAGCCGGGTTTAATGCAACTGGCTTCCATAGTCATCACTGGCCTGATTTTGTTAACCGGAATAGCTTATTTAGTGATGGTATTTTACGATATCCCGGTAAGGAAATATTTTAGTAATATGCGGGTGAAAAGCAACCCCTGACTTAGTAAAAAATTCTACGCCAGCGGATCAAAGTATGTGTCAGGGTTAGCTTGATTAAAAATATCAGTCGCCTCGGCCAGGCGATAAAAAAAGTCCAGAAAACAAAAAAGCCTTACCGGACATGGTAAGGCTTGTATTTTTGCTCCCTCTGCTGGGCTCGAACCAGCGACCCTCTGATTAACAGTCAGATGCTCTAACCAGCTGAGCTAAGAAGGAGTACTGGTTATCCGAAAACGGCTTCTGGAAGTCTTTAAAGTTGATATCCTTCGTTCGTTTTGGGAATGCAATATTAGGGGTTTTAATTTATTTATGCAATATTTGCAGTGAAAAAAATAAAAAAAAATTTTAACTAATTTATATGAGCCTGATAATCATAGGAACTGTAGCTTTTGATGCTATTGAAACTCCCTTCGGAAAAACGGATAAAATAGTCGGCGGAGCCGCAACATATGCAAGTTTAGCCGCTTCTTACTTCTACGATAAGGTTAAAATTGTCGGAGTTGTGGGTGATGACTTCCAAAAAAAGGACATCGACCTGTTAGACACACACGGCATAGATACCGAAGGATTACAAATCAAAGCCGGAGAGAAATCATTTTTCTGGTCTGGTAAGTATCACAATGACATGAACAGTCGCGATACATTGGTTACCGAGTTGAATGTTCTTGCAGACTTTGATCCTGTGATCCCTGAAAGCTATCAGGATTGCGAATATCTAATGTTGGGTAACCTTACTCCTCAAATTCAGCAAACCGTTATCAAAAGGCTTAAAAACAAACCAAAGCTGATTGTTCTGGATACAATGAACTTTTGGATGGATGTAGCGATGGATGATTTATTGGAGACCATTAAGCTAATTGACGTCTTAACAATTAACGATGCTGAGGCACGTCAATTATCTGGCGAGTATTCTTTAGTGAAGGCTGCTAAGAAAATACTGGAGATGGGTCCAAAATACTTGATTATTAAAAAAGGTGAGCATGGTGCATTGCTATTTCATGAAGATAAAGTATTCTCTACGCCAGCATTGCCATTGGCAGAGGTTTTTGATCCGACTGGTGCTGGTGATACTTTTGCCGGTGGATTTATCGGATACCTCGCAAAGGTAGGAACGATTAACTTCAACAATATGAAAAATGCAATTGTTTACGGTTCAGCCCTGGCATCATTCTGCGTGGAGAAATTTGGTACAGAAAGAATTTTGAATTTATCAGAAGCAGAAATTGCTGAAAGAATTAAGGAATTTGTCAGCCTGAGTTCTTTTACAATCGAAAACTAAAAACTTACAGCAGCTCAGCAATGAGCTGCTGTCTTATACTAGAGCTCCCACTACCACAAATTTCTCAAATACGGAGGCAGTATGTGGCGCATCACCAATTTCTTCAGTAAGGTCCTGCCCTGCCCAATGCTCATAATGCTTACCGTTCCTCCACAACCTGCTTTCGGTAACATCGTAGATTATGCCAAGATAGGCAACCCAAATTTCTGGTTTGTCCTGCCCGTTTCGAAGCGCGAGCTGCTGTTTGGTATAGTTAAGCATTTAAGCGGATAATGGTGATTGTATATTGAATAAAGATCAAAAATAGCTTTTTGACCTTACTAATCAGCTTTCATTTTCGCACAAAAAAAGCGCTTGCTTATAGGCAAACGCTCTTAACAGATAGATGTGTATATTTCTAAACGATATCCGCACCAAGAATATCTTTAGAATATGTTTTTAAATATTTCTTAAGGATTTGACGTGCTACATGAATCCTTGTTTTTACTGTTCCAATAGGTATCTCTAACATTTCAGCAATTTCATGATATTTATACCCTTCAAAATATTTCATGAAAGGCACATAATATTCAGGCTGAAGTGTAGACAATGCTTTGTTGATATCGCCGATAATGAATTTACTATCACTGGCATTTTTTGTAGCACTATATCTTAAGTTAGATGAAGAGATTTCGTCTGACTGCGTGATCAATGAATTTGTTTTAACCAGACGTCTATAATTGTTGATGAAAGTGTTCTTCATGATGGTAAACAACCACCCTTTTAAATTAGTACCTTCTTTAAATTTGCTATAATAAGTTACAGCTTTCAACATCGTATCTTGAACCAAATCATTGGCATCTTCAATATCTTTAGTAAAATTTAAAGCGAATGACTGAAGGGAGCCCGAATGGTTGTTTAACTGGAGATTAAATTCATTTTTGGTCATAATGTTTTAATTTTAAGGGTTAAGACTAACAAGAAAGGAATAAAGTGGCTCTCCTTAAATGTTTAAATCTGTCTGTTAATCCTTATACAAGATATGTACCAAAGAAAAGGGACGTGACTAAAACGAACAAAATCAAACTGATAATGAACAACTTGAGACCATTGTCACAAAATATTTACTTCCCGTTCCAGGCGAATACCAAATTTGGCCTGTACTGTTTCAATAATTGTTTCTGAGAAATTATACACTTCAGCACCAGTAGCCCCACCATGATTGACTAATACCAGCGCCTGGTTTTTCCAGGTACCGGTATGTCCGGATACCATTCCCTTAAAACCACACGCCTCAATCAGCCATCCTGCAGCCAGCTTAACCAGCCCTTGCCCGGCAGGATAATGTACAACATCTGGAAAAGCATCAAGCACAGGGACAAAACTAGCCTCATCGATTACTGGATTTTTAAAAAAACTTCCCGCATTACCAATGGTGGATGGATCAGGCAATTTCGATACCCTGATTGCTGAAACAACAGTAGAGATATCAGTTATTGTAGGCTCGAGAATTCCACGTGCTTTTAGTTCGGCAGCTATTGCTCCATACTGGATATTGAGATTAGGAACTTTACTTAGGCGATAACACACACTTGTTATGACATACTTGCCTTTATATTCATTTTTAAAAACACTCTCCCTATAACCAAATCGGCAATCTTCATAAAAAAAAGTACGAATATCACCTGTAGCAATATCAATTGCTTCGCAAGAATAGAAAACGTCTTTCAGCTCAACACCATAGGCACCGATGTTCTGGATCGGTGACGCGCCAACAGTACCAGGAATCAGACTCAGGTTTTCTATGCCTGCAAAATCGTGCTTCACACAAAACAAAACCAGATCATGCCACTTCACACCCGCTCCGGCGTTAACAAACACGTCATCTCTGCTCTCTTTTACCTCGATACCATGGATATTCATTTTAACTACAAGCCCATCAAAATCCTTTGTAAATAAAATATTACTCCCACCACCAACAATAAGCAATGCTTCAGTACGAATTTGAGTGCTATTTAGCAATTCGTGCAGATCAGCTATTGAATTGATCTCAGCAAAATACCTGGCATTGACATCAATAGCGAATGTGTTGCTACTTTTAAGTGATTGGTTTTCTTTTATCAAAGGATTCATAGTAACTCCGTTAAAACTTTAAGCAAAGATAAATGTTATGCAGGGCAATAAATATCTTAAAGTTTGTTTAATTTTTTTCATAATTTACGTGTCGATTGTACCCAGACAAGAAGGGAAGCGGGAACACTCGGGGATAATTAGTATGGAAAACCACGACAAGAAAAAACTATTGATCATCAGTGCTGCGTTAAAAAGATTTGCGCATTACGGACTTGCAAAAACTACTATGACTGAAATAGCGAAAGATATTTCATTCTCCAAAGCACTTTTATATTATTATTTTCCTGACAAACTGAGTTTGTATGTAAGTGTGATCGAAAATGTGATGCACACCATTAGCAAAGACCTGTTAAAATCTGTTGAGAAAACTGCGACTTGCACCGAGGGAATCCTGACTTTATTACAGAAACGTCAGGGATATATCCAAAAATATTACAATCTGATAGAATTCACTAAAATGGCAGGTCCGGCAGAATTACCAGCAGACTTACTGGAGAAATTCAATAGGGCCAAAGATTTTGAAATGAAAATCATTGTAGGCGTATTCGAACGCGGCGTTTCATCGTCAGAACTTAAAATTGATGATATTCAAGTCACTGCGGAAATTTTCGTTGAAGCATTGACGGGCATTCATTTTAATATCTTAAATAAAGAACGCAAGATTTTCCCTACCAAAGATCAGTTCAAGCAAATCTTCTTCAAAGAGAAAAAGTTTGCAGAAATCTTTTTATCGGGATTAAAACCAAATTAATCAGTCATAAAATTGTAATATTAATCATTTAGCTCGTTAAATTTGCTGATCCAATTTTCTGTGTCGTATTTTTGACCTTACAAATAAAAAAGTCAGAAAGTAAAACAGTAGAATGGTAGAGACAGATAAAAAGAGGGAGCTGATTATTGAGGGGGCTATAAAGCGTTTCATTCATTTCGGCATTAATAAAACAACGATGAATGAGATCGCAGATGATCTCTCGGTTTCAAAACCGTCCTTATATTATTATTTCCCCGACAAGAGCAGCTTGATTCTTGGTGTTGTAGATAAAATTTTCAAAGACTATTTCGAAGCGTTAAGCAAAGTATATCACCGTGACGCAGCACTTGAAGAGACATTGGTTAATTTCATCAATACTGGCCATCATTACTTCCAGCGGTATTACATGCTGCATTTAAGTGGCGGGAGCCCAGATTCTTCGTTAAATTCTCCTGAACTCCGCGAGCATATCGTAGCTATGAAAGGAAAAAGCCTGGAATTTCACGGTCAGATTTTTCAAAATGCCATAGACAAGGGTGAAATTAAAGCTATTGACGTGCCTAAAGTAACTGAACTGTATTTGGCTAGTCAGTCAGGCATCACCTCTCTATGTATTATGCATGGCAATAAAGAACTTTTCCCTAACAAAAAGGACTTGAAAGACATGTTGGATAAGCAGATCGCTTTATCCGGCATTTTCATTAACGGTTTAAAAAAATAATACTCCAAAACAAATAAGAATGAATCAAATCACTAAATCGATAAGACTAACCTCGCTCATACTTCTGGGGTTACTGCTATCAAACCTAACCTGGGCACAGCAAAGGCTAACTTTGAAAGAAGCCGTAACCTACGCTGTACAAAACAGCGTGAATGTGCGTAAGGCTAAGCTTGATATTGATGGCGGCCGTTACAAAACGGAAGAAATCAGAGGCCAGGCGCTACCACAAATAACTGGTAATGGTTCACTTACTTATAACCCGATCATCGGGCAGTTGGTAGTTGGCGACATGAGTTTCCAGCTCGGACGTAACTGGAATGCCTCCGCAGGTGTTCAGTTGAGCCAGCAACTGTTTAACCAGACTGTATTTACAGGCCTGAAAGCTGCGAAAACCAGCGAAAGCTATTACAACCTTTCGGCAAATCTGACTGAAGAACAGGTAATAGAACAAGTAGCTAACGCTTATTATCAGGTACTCGTAAACAGGCAGCAGCTCAATGTGATTGATACCAATATCAAAAATGTCAAAATCATTCAAAAGATCATTTCCAATCAATATCAAAATGGATTAGCCAAGAAGATTGATGTAGACAGGATCAAAGTAAACCTAACCAATCTGGAAACGCAACGCGAGCAAACGATAAATGGCGTTAATCAACTGGAAAATCAATTGAAATTCTATATGGGCATGCCGGTAGCAACAGAGATCGTTCTTCCCGCAACAGAATTGACCGAGGTGCAGTCATCGGAAATTTTCCCTGACAGTCTCAACATGAAAGGCAGAACTGAAATGCAGTTATTGGATATTCAAAGAGAACTATTGGTATTGCAAAGAAAAGCCTACCTTTCTGAATACTACCCAAATCTATCCCTGACAGGAAACTATTCTTATACCGGGCAGAGCGATAAATTTGATCTTTTCAAAAGCAAAAACAGCACAGCATTCTGGTATGATGCTTCGGCAATCGGTATCACGTTAAAAGTTCCTATTTTTAACGGATTCATCACCCGATCTAAAGTAAGACAGGCTAATGTTGATATCCTGAAGGCTGATGAAGACAGAAGACAAACATCAAACTCGTTGAATCTGGCTTACGAAAATGCAAAGATCCAAATCAGGAACAGCATCAACACCATCAATTCTCAACGTCAAAATGTTACGCTTGCTCAGGAAATTTACAAGAGCACACAAAACAACTACAACAATGGATTGGCAGCATTGACAGATCTTCTGGATACCGAAAATGCATTAACTGATGCGCAAAACAGCTATACCCAGGCACTGCTTAATTACCGCATCGCCGAAATACAATTAATCAAATCAAACGGAAATATAAAATCACTATTAAAATAGACATGAAAAGAGTAATTATCATAATCGTAGTTTTAGTTGTTGCCCTTGGCGGGATTTATCTCGTGCTTACAAACAACAAAAAGAAAAATGCCGAGAAAACTGCATTCATTGCTGAAGGAAGTGGTGCTATTTCCGTTCGTGTAGCAGATGTAGAGAAAAAAGTTGTCGACTTAGATTTCAGCGCTAACGGTAACTTCATTCCTAAAAAAGAGATCGACTTCTTGTCGGAAAATGCAGGCCGCGTTAAAGCTATCTATGTTGAAGAAGGTGATCGTGTAACCAAGGGTCAGGTATTAGCTCGTGTTGATGCCGAGATTATAAATACCGACAGAGAAACTGCCGAAGCAACCTATCAGAATGCATTGAAGGATGAAGCTAGGTATCAAAGTTCTTTCAGCACTGGTGGAGTAACACAACAACAGTTAGATCAAGCAAAATTAACTACCAGAAACGCAAAACTGCGCTTACAGGCATCGCAGAGAAGGCTAAGTGATGCAAACATTAAATCTCCAATCAACGGAATAGTAAACAAAAAATATATTGAGGTCGGTGCATTTGTGAATACCCAGGGCACTAAACTATTCGAATTAGTTGATGTTTCCAGCTTAAAGTTGAGAGTCAATGTGAATGAATCACAAGTGGCCAACCTTAAAGTTGGAGATAAGATCAACATCAAATCGTCTGTATTTCCAAGTGACAAATTCTCCGGAAAAATAACTTTCATTGCTTCTAAAGCCGACGAGACCCTAAACTTTCCTATAGAAATTGAGGTAGCAAACAACAATAAAGGCAGCTTAAAAGCAGGGATGTACGGAACTGCCGTATTCAATTTCCCTCAACAGGCACCAAGTATCCTTATTCCACGCACTTCATTTGTAGGTAGCGTAAGCAGCAATCAAGTTTACATTCTGGATAAAACAAACAATACTGCAAAAACCCGAACTGTAGTTTCAGGTCGTATTTTGGGCGAGAATGTAGAAATCCTTGATGGACTAAAAGAAGGTGAAACCGTAATAACAAGCGGTCAAATCAATTTGGCAAACGGCATGGCTGTTAGTGTAGTGAAATAACACCTTACGAAATAATAAAATAAAATGAAGATAACAGATATATCTATAAAAAGGCCATCGCTTGTAATTGTAGTTTTCACTGCACTTACCTTGCTGGGGCTACTTAGTTACTTTTCGTTGGGCTACGAATTACTTCCAAAATTCTCAAACAACGTTGTTTCTATTTCAACCATCTACCCTGGAGCGTCTCCTAATGAAGTAGAAAATACGGTAACTAAAAAAATTGAAGATGCGGTATCTTCGATGGAAAATATCAAGAAAATTAATTCAGTATCATTTGAAAGTTTATCGACAGTAACGATTACGCTAACGAATAACGCGAATATCGATATCTCCTTAAATGATGCACAGCGTAAAGTGAATGCGATTCTGGCTGATTTACCGGAAGATGTTAAAACACCTTCCTTAAGTAAATTCTCTTTGGATGATTTACCAGTAATCACAATGTCGGCGTCGGCTAACATGGACGATATTACGTTTTATGATTTAATTGACAAGCGGATTGCGCCTGTAATTTCTAGAGTTTCAGGTATTGCTCAGGTAAATTTAATTGGTGGATCGGAACGCGAAATCCAAGTTGCCTTAGATGCAAACAAACTTCAAGGATATAATCTTTCTGTGCCTCAGGTACAGCAAATGATCCTAAGTTCGAATTTGGATTTCCCTACAGGAAGTGTCAAAACGGAAAATTCTGATGTATTAATTCGTTTATCAGGAAAATATAGGAATATAGACGAGTTGAGAAATCTAGTTTTAACAACTGGTAAAGATGGTGCACAAATTCGTTTGTCAGATGTAGGCGATGTACAGGATGCACAAAAAGAAACTGAAAAACTTGCCAGAATCGACAGAAAAGGTGCAATCGCGATTCAAATCATAAAACAAAGTGATGCAAACGCAGTAGAAGTTAGTAAGGGTGTTCATGCTGCTATTGCGAAGCTAAAAACTGAGTATGCAGGAAATAAACTCGATATCAAAATTGTAAACGACAGCTCAATTTTTACACTTGAATCTGCAGATGCTGTAATCCACGACTTAATTCTTGCGGTAGTACTTGTTGCTTTTGTGATGCTATTTTTCCTACACAGTTTGCGTAATGCGCTAATCGTAATGGTATCTATACCGGCTTCATTAATTGCGACCTTTATCGGTATCAGCCTTTTCGGATTTACCTTAAACCTCATGTCGCTACTCGGTCTATCACTGGTTGTCGGGATTCTTGTCGATGATGCCATCGTGGTGCTCGAGAATATCCAGCGTCACATGGAGATGGGTAAAAACAAAGTGCGAGCGGCATCTGATGCAACTAGAGAAATTGGTTTCACGGTTGTATCGATCACACTTGTTATTGTAGTTGTATTCTTCCCTATTGCGATCAGCTCTGGGCTGGTGTCTAATATCTTACGCCAGTTTTGTGTGGTTGTTATTATCGCAACACTAATATCTTTGGTGGCTTCGTTTACTATTGTTCCATTGTTATTCTCGAGATTCGGTAAACTCGAGCATATAGAAGGCAAAAACGTATTTGGCCGTTTTATTTTATGGTTCGAAAAACAACTCAAAAAGTTCACACTTTGGATTACAGCAATCCTTACCTGGTCGCTGAATCATAAAAGAAGAACAATATTTACAGTTATTATTCTATTTTTTGCTGCCATGTATCTGGCTGTAGGTGGATTTATTGGATCTGAGTTCTTCCCGAAATCAGATAAAGGTGAATTCTTAATTCAAATTGAGTTGCCAAAAGATGCCTCTTTACAACAAACAAATGGGTTTACCCAAAGGGCGGAAGAGTTTTTGCATAAACAAAAGGAAATCACACAATTGATCACAACTGTTGGTCAGGCGAGTGGCGATTTTGGTGGAACACAAGCTACAGCATATAAATCAGAAATCAATGTCAAATTGGTGGAACGCGATAAGCGTGAAGGAGTCTCTTCAGATATTTATGCTACAAAAATCAGTCGCGCACTGGCTAAACAACTTGTCGGAGCTAAAGTAAAAACTGTTCCAATTAGTATTCTAGGTATCGCTGAAAATGCACCTATTCAATTGGTTGTAATGGGTTCCGACCTTGACAGTGCTTTAAAATATGCCGAAGGTGCGCAAAAAGTACTTGGCAGTATAGAAGGTGCAACTGAAATTAAATTATCTGTAGAAAAAGGAACTCCTGAGATTAACGTACAGGTAGATCGTGATAAAATGTCTGCGTTGGGACTAACGTTGCAAACTGTAGGTACTACAATGCAGACGGCTTTTAGCGGTAATACCGACGGAAAATATCGAAAAGGAGAATACGAGTACGACATTAATATCCAATACCAGGATTTTAACCGTAAAAACATTGATGACGTAAGAAACCTAAATTTTGTAAACGCTACAGGTGAGTCAATCAAGCTTTCTCAATTTGCATCCATAACCGAAAGTTCCGGACCAAGTCAGTTAGAACGTCTTGACAAATCCACTTCTGTATCTGTTAAAGCGCAATCTATAGGGCGTCCAACAGGAACGGTGGTTGCTGAATTTCAGGAAAAACTAGCGGAGTTACAGAAGAACGGCAAGCTTAAAACCCCAGTTGGTGTAAGTTACACCTGGGCAGGTGATCAGGAAAATCAAAGTGAAGGATTTGGTACCCTGGGCATCGCATTACTTGCCTCAATCATCCTGGTATATTTCATCATGGTTGCGCTTTATGATAGTTTTGTTTATCCTCTGGTGGTTATGTTCTCACTGCCGTTGGCATTTATCGGAGCCTTCCTTGCCTTAGCATTAACAAACAATTCGATCGGTATTTTCACAATCTTAGGTTTGATTATGCTAATGGGTCTGGTAGCGAAAAACGCGATCATTCTGGTCGACTTTACGAATCACATGAAAGCAGAAGGTAAATCAACAATTGAGGCCTTAGTTTTAGCCAACCATGCACGTTTACGTCCGATCCTGATGACAACCATTGCAATGATCTTCGGTATGCTTCCTATTGCCTTAGCAAGTGGCGCAGGTGCAGAATGGAAAAACGGATTAGCCTGGGTTATTGTTGGTGGGTTAACAAGCTCATTGTTCCTAACCTTGATTGTGGTACCGGTGGTATATTTAATATTCGATATTATGTTGGATAAACTTGGCTTTAATAAACCAGGTAAAACTATCGACGAACTGATGGTTGAACATTACGATCATAAAGATGTATTGGAATACGATATAGATGCAGCTCATAGTACATCGAAATCTTAGATTTGTAAGTTTAAACAAAAAAGGAGCCTACCAGGCTCCTTTTTTGTTTAACTTGTTTGTATCAGACAAGTTTATCTGATCGCACTTATCTTGGCAACAATAAAGGTTATGAAGATACCAAAGCAACCTATTATTGCATACGAATACCTTAAACTCGCCAATGCTGAAATATAACCGATCAGCGGAGGGCCTAACAAAAATCCAAAATAACTTACACCAGATACCATGGCCAGTGCCATGCCCGGTGCAACCGTCTTATTGTTTCCCGCAATAGTATATACCATAGGCACAATTCCAGAAACCCCAACTCCGACAAGCATGAATCCAATTGTTGCAGGAACGAGGTAAGGCAAAAACACTGAAAGAAACATTCCCCCAGAAATTAAGACACCACTAATCTGAAGCCAGCGTTTACGTCCAAATCTGGCAATCGCTTTATCGCCCAGGAAACGTCCCGTAGCCATCATGATCATAAAAGAAGCGTACCCAAGCACAACGTAGGCAACTGGAGCTTTTACGATTTCCTTAAAATACACTCCGCTCCAGTCAAACATTGCCCCCTCGGTAGCCATACTGCAGAAACCAATTACACCGAGCTGAATTAGAATGCCCTCAGGCATTCGGAATAATTTGCCACGTTCTGGAGAGGCCACAGGCTTCTGTCCTGGCACCAGAAACCTATAATTAATAAGGATATGCACCCACACAGCAACAGTAATTATCCAGAAATGGATATATGGGGGCTGGTGCAGATTTACGGCCAATAACCCAAATAAAGCACCACTAAAGCCGCCCAAGCTCCAAGCGCCATGGAACGACGTCATAATTGGCTTACCATACATCTGCTCGGCTGCTACGCCTTGCGTATTAAGGGAAATATTACACATATTCCCAGCAACTCCAAACAGGAACAAGAAAAATGCAAGATGCCATATCGAAGTAGACAAACCGATATTTGTAAGCGCAAGGCCGTATAAAGGAGCTGTAGCAATCAGTACTGTCCGACTGCCGAAAGCTGTTACCAGCTTACCAGAGATCGGCATCGTAAATAACTGACCCAGGGGCAGTGCCAGCAGCACAGAACCCAATTGAGCATCGGATAAATTAAGGGTATGTTTTAGATCAGGTATCCTGCTTGCCCATGAGGCGAAACAAATGCCCTGACCGAAATAAAATAACGAAACCGCCAGGCGGGTGCGGTTGCGTGATGAAAGAAGTTTACCGGGCTGAGGATTTTCTATATCCATATGGTGTAATCGTCTTTAAATGATAAAGCCTGCGGTTGTCCGCAGGCTTTATCTAGAATATTAAATATATTTTATGATGAACCTGCGCCTAGATATGTATCGCGCGGTTCTCCGTAGCAGCCATTGCAGCTTCTTTTAAGGCTTCAGTGTATGTAGGATGCGCATGGCAGATGCGTGCGATATCTTCTGCAGAAGCACGGAATTCCATGGCAACAACAGCTTCAGCAATCATATCCGCCGCTCTTGGACCAATCATATGCACTCCAAGAACTTCGTCTGTAGCGGCATCAGCCAATACCTTAACAAAACCATCGGTATCCATACTTGCTTTAGCCCTTCCACTAGCTTTGAAAGGAAATGAACCTGTTTTGTAAGTTACTCCGTTTGCTTTAAGCTGCTCTTCGGTAAATCCTACAGAAGCAACCTCCGGCCAGGTATAAACTACACCTGGAATAAGATTATAGTTGATATGCGGCTTTTGACCCACAATACGCTCTGCAACGTAAATACCCTCATCTTCTGCTTTATGTGCAAGCATAGCACCTTTAATCACATCACCAATTGCATACACTCCAGGAACACTCGTTTCCAGATGTTCGTTTACCGGGATTTTATTACCTCTGTCTTCTGTCTTAATACCAATATTTTCAAGACCCAGTCCTTCGGTATAGGCAGTACGACCTACAGCAACAATACAGTAGTCGGCTTCAAAACTCACTTGCTCGCCTTTTGCATTCTCTGCCGTAACGGTAACAACATCACCTTTAACTGTTGCTCCGGTAACTTTATGGTTCATAAAGAAATCCATACCGAGTGATTTTTTCAGCACACGTTGTAATTCTTTACCTAAACCAGCATCCATCGTAGCGATCAATGACGGAAGGAATTCAATAACAGAAACCTTGGTACCGAGTCTTGCATACACAGATCCAAGTTCAAGACCAATAACACCACCGCCTATAACGATCATATTTTTAGGAACTTCTGCAATATTTAATGCCTCAGTTGAAGTAATGATACGTTTTTTATCGATAGGTAAAAATGGCAAAGCAGTTGGTTTAGAACCTGATGCAATGATTACGTTTTTTGCTGTGATTGTTTCTGTGGTACCATCAGCTTTGGTAATCTTGATCGTGTTTTTATCTACAAAAGACCCAACACCTTCAAAGTTGTCAATTTTATTCTTTTTGAACAAGTACGTGATACCTGCGGTATTTTGAGCTACCACATCATTTTTCCTTGCGATCATCTGAGGCATATTTACCTGCAGATCTTTCAAGTCGATACCATGCGTTGTAAACGTATGTGCTGCATTATGAAAATGCTCAGAAGAATCAAGTAACGCTTTGGAAGGGATACAGCCTACATTCAGACACGTACCACCAAAAGTTTTATACTTTTCTATAACAGCTGTTTTCAAGCCTAACTGCGCACATCTGATTGCGCCTACATAACCACCGGGACCAGAACCTATAACGACAACATCGTATTGCATAATGAGTTTTTTTTGTAACACAAAGTTAATAAACCTCCAAAGAAATTCCGCATGCAATCCTGCTTTATTGCAGGATACTGTTATTTTACGAGCACAACATCAGCGTACCCCAATTCCTTAGCGCGGGTGCTGTGGTTCAGAAACTTTTGTTTGACCAAAGTGATATGAAAATGTTCGAATGACTGGACTATTTCAGCTTTCAGTCCTTTGGCCCGCAACTCATCGAGCGCAGCGCGCTCGGCAAAAAGAAGGTAGGGCCTTTTGGGTAGTATTGTCTTTTCGCCAAGATGGTAAGGATATACCTTTTGATCGGCATATAGATCCAGCGCATACGAAGACCCATTCTTTACCTGCACTAATGGTAAGTGTGATGGATTGTGCTTGTTAATCCAGAACGCAGCCATGCTGTCGGACTGATACCTGAGCAGTTGCGGATAATAGGCAAGATTGAAATATAAATTAACAAGCAGGGCTACGGCAAAAGTTTGAAAGAAAACCCGACTTTGCGCTTCTCCTTTTAAACTCAAGGCAATGAATAGTAATATCGCTCCCAGAAAACAGATCATTGCGAAGATGCCAATTTGTTCAGGACGGAAAAAGTACTGAAGCAAACCTAAGATCAGTACCATAGCGCACATTACAAAAATCTGAATACCCCTAACCCATTTGAAACGGTAACCTTCGTTCACAATATACTGAGCCGTAAGGATAGCAAAGAATGGGAAGATAATGGTAATGTAATGGGGTAGCTGAAATTTAGAAATAGAAAATACCAGAAACGTAAGTCCTGCTCCACACATGCAATACCATTCCTTCTGTTGTGTGCTTTTAACTTTTGACCGGAAAAACTGAACTAAACCAATATATAATAATAGCGACCAGGGGAGAAAAGCCCATAATGTTGTATGTATAAAGAAAGATAAGTCACCATTAGATTTCTTGATCGGCCCATTGTTGAAAAAACGCCCAAACTGACTATCCCAGAAAAAGAATTTTAGTCCCGATACATGCGTCTGGCCAAACACTACCTTTTCGGGATGGAGATCAAACTGCTGGTACAAACACCAAAGTTCAGGAAGGATAAATAAGCCAACCAGCACAACTGCTAACAACCATTTGAGATGGAACATTGCCCTCCAATCCTTATGGATCAACAACTGACCAATGATGGCGGCACCTATCGGAATGACGGCAAAAACACCTTTAGTCATGACTGCGCAGGCCGCAAATAAGGCGCCTGTTACGAGCGGTATCAACCATGCTTTCTGTTGTGCCTTATAAAAATAATAGACGCTGCCGATGATTAGTCCGGTGAGGTAAGGCTCTGCCCTAACATCGGTATTAGAAATCAGGATATGTTGTGCTGTAAGCAAAATAAGAACAGCCCAAAGTGCAATTTGCCGGGTATATAGCTCGAGCGCGAATTTATAGGTATACACAGCACCCATCAACACAAACAAAACAGCTGGGAGCTTGTATGCCCAGGTAGTTATACCAAAAAGTTTAAATGACAAAGCAGCTACCCAAAACGGGAAATGCGGTTTATCCAGCCAGTCACGTCCATCAACGAAAATATCTATAAAATTATTGCGCCAAACCATAGTCTTAGCAATGGAGGCATAAAGCGCCCCATCCGGACCCATCACGGTGACAAACAGTCCGGTAAAATTGAGAAACACAGCCAGCCCAATACAGAGATACAACCATTTTTCATTTGCCTTCATCGTATGCTCCATATGTTATTGTTTTTGTTTGCCTGCTTTGAATACCAGAAAATAGTTAGCGCTGAAGTTCCAGAAAAAAACCAGTACAACGGCGATTATTTTACTAATGTAAAAATCAAGCATCCATACCGTGGTAAACAGATATATAAATCCAGAGTTGAGTGCCAGGCCAAAAAGGGACACCAGAACAAATGCGCTAAGCTGTTTGCTCACTTGCTGTTTATCTACACTACCGAATGTCCAGAATCGATTGATGAAATAGTTACTGAGCACGGCAAACGTAAACCCAACAGCATTGGCAATAAATTTATTAACACGTAATTCCTCTTTGAGTAACCATGTCAAAGAAAAATCGATCAGGAGTCCCGACAGTCCGGTTAGTCCAAATTTAATTAAAGAAAGAAAGCTGAAGGGGAGCTTTTTAAAACCCATATATCATGATCAATACTAGCCTGCAAAGATATAATCATTCCAGCTCCTAAAGATATTAATTCTATCATATCCGCAGCCCGTTATAAATTTACACCTATTATTTGTAGGTTTATCATGCTAAATCAAAACCCATGACCCGCATTAAACTTATATGCATTTGTGTGCTGCTGCTATCGGCGACAGCCTTGTTTGCGCAACAAACAGACTCTGCCTACGTGAGAGACAACTACACAAAAATTGAACGTAGTATTCCCATGCGTGATGGAAAAACTTTATTCACAGCGATTTACACCCCCAAAGATCAGACGAAAAAATACCCGTTTATGATCAATCGGACACCGTATACCGTTGCTCCTTACGGCGCGGATAAATACAAAACTACACTGGGCCCTTCGCCAGGCTTTATTCGTGAAGGGTTCATCTTTGTATATCAGGATGTGCGTGGAAAATGGATGAGCGAAGGCGAGTTTGTAGACGTGCGTCCACATATTGATCAAAAAAAAGGAAAGCAGGATATTGACGAAAGCTCGGACACCTATGATACGATCGACTGGCTGATTAAAAATATTCCAGGGAATAATGGTAAAGCCGGATTATATGGAATTTCGTACCCGGGATTTTATTCTACCGCGGCCCTTCCTGGTGCCCATCCCGGACTAAAGGCAGTATCGCCTCAGGCTCCTGTAACAGATTGGTTTCAAGGTGACGATTTCCACCATAACGGTGCATTTTTCCTGGCCGACGGATTTAACTTCTACAGCAGCTTTGGTGTGCCAAGACCTAAACCTATTACGCCCGATAAAGGCCCTAAGCCATTTAACTTCCCGATTAAAGATGATTACAGATTCTTTTTAAGCATCGGTGCTTTGAAAAATGTAAAGCTGAAATATTTTGCAGACAGCATGAAATTTTGGAACGACATGATGGATCATGGTAATTATGATGAGTTCTGGAAAGTCCGCAACATCAGGCCACACTTAAAGGGTATCACACCGGCGGTGCTTGTTGTTGGTGGATTCTTTGATGCTGAAGATGCATTTGGCGCCCTAAATACTTATCAAGCTATCGAAAAACAAAGCCCGGCAACACACAACAATCTGGTTATGGGCCCCTGGTTCCATGGCGGATGGGTAAGAAGTACTGGTGCTTTTTTTGGCGATATCCAATTTGGACAACCTACCAGCGACTGGTATCAGAAGAATGTAGAGCTTCCATTCTTTCTGCAGTACCTGAAAGATGGTGCCGTGTCAAATCTTGCAGAGGCAACTATCTTCGTTACCGGCAGCAATGAATGGAAAAAGTTCAATACATGGCCTCCGCAAGACATAGAACAAAAAACGCTATATTTCCAACCAAACGGCCTGCTCACTTTCTCAGCTCCGTCTACAAGTGATAGTTGGGATGAATATGTTAGTGATCCGGCCAATCCTGTTCCGCATCAGGATGGTGTACGGGCAAGACGCAGTCGCGAATACATGATCGATGATCAACGTTTTGCTGCCCGCCGACCAGACGTTAAAGTTTATCAGACACAAACACTAACTGAAGACATGACATTCACTGGGCCTTTAATGGCAAAGCTACAGGTCAGTACCACCGGAACGGATGCTGATTACGTAGTAAAACTTATTGATGTGTATCCTGAAGATGCAGCTGATCCACAACCCAATCCTAAAGGGCTGTTGATGGGTGGTTATGAAATGCTTGTCAGAGGCGAGGTAATGCGCGGGAAGTTCAGAAACAGCTTCGAAAAACCAGAAGCATTCATCCCCGGAAAGGTCACCGCGGTTAACTACACCCTTCCAGACGTTGCACATACCTTTAAAAAAGGACACAAAATTATGATCCAGGTACAGAATTCATGGTTTCCATTGGTAGACCGCAACCCACAGCAATTTATGGACATCTACCAAGCCAGCGACGCTGATTTCAAAAAAGCAACACATCGAATTTATCACGACGCGACACACGCCTCTGCCCTCACCGTTACCATTTTAAAACCATAACAAGATGTTTAAATATACTGGCCTTAGTTTATTGCTGATCTTATTCATCCAATTTACAGGCAAGGCACAACTTCTCCAGCACAAAGAAAGCTACACACGTGCAGATAGTCTGCGCGGCATGCTAACACCTTTGAGAAGCTGCTATGATATTAATTACTACCACCTGGACGTAGCAGTTAACATTGATGAGAAATCTATCCAGGGGAGTAATGAGTTTGTTTTTACTGCTACGCAGGATTTCAGCAGGCTGCAGTTTGATCTTTTCGCAAACCTTAATGTTGACAAGGTTATTTATCAAGGAAAGGAACTACCCTTTAAACGGGAATTTAATGCTGTCTTTGTAAGTTTCCCTAAAGTGGTTAAAAAGGGATCAAAAGATGCTTTCACAGTATATTACTCCGGTCAGCCGATCGTAGGAAAAAGACCGCCCTGGGACGGCGGCTTTATTTTCAGCAAGGATAAAGCAGGCAAGCCATGGGTATCTGTAGCTTGTCAGGGTTTAGGCGCCAGCTGTTGGTGGCCGAACAAAGATCATCAAAGTGATGAGGTGGACAGTATTTTGATAAGCATTACCGTACCTCAGAATTTAAAGGAAATATCGAATGGCAGACTGCGTAGCATTGTTCAGAAAAATAACGGAACAACACAATTTAACTGGTTTGTGAGCAACCCCATCAATAATTATGATGTTACTTTTTACATAGGAGACTATGCTCATTGGACTGATCAATTTGCTGGTGAGAAAGGAAATCTAAGTATTGATTATTGGTCATTGAAACAAGACTCTGCAGTAGCAAGACCACACTGGGATGCCGATGTGAAGCCTATGCTTTCCTGTTTTGAAAATTGGTTTGGCCACTACCCTTTCTATGAAGATGGCTACAAGCTGGTACAAGCTCCACATTTAGGGATGGAGCACCAGAGTGCTGTTGCTTATGGCAATGGGTTTCAAAAAGGATACCTCGGAAGAGATCTCTCAAAAACCGGCCTCGGTATGAAGTTCGACTTTATTACTGTTCACGAAAGTGGCCATGAGTGGTTCGGAAACAGCATTACCTCGAAAGATATCGCCGACATGTGGATCCATGAAAGCTTCACCAATTACTCAGAAGCCCTGTTTACCGAATGCATAGACAACAAGCAGGCCGGCGCTGAATATGTTAGAGGGATACGAAAAAACATCCGTAATGATGTGCCAATTATCGGCCCTTATAACGTAAATAAAGAAGGTTCTGGTGATATGTATTATAAAGGAGCAAACATGATCCACCTGATCAGACAGCTCATCAATGATGATTCAAAATTCAGGTCAATATTACGAGGTCTGAATCAGAAATTCTACCATAAGACTGTAACTACGGCAGAAGTAGAAACATTTCTTTCCAAACAAAGTGGCTTAAAACTAAGCAAGGTTTTTGATCAGTACCTGCGGCATGCAGCAATTCCAACCCTGGAATACAAGATTGTTGGTCAGGAGTTAAGCTACCGATGGGTTACAGATGTTAAAGGCTTTGACATGCCCGTGAAGGTGAGTACGGCAAAAGATCAATTCACAATTATCTATCCCACTGAAAGCTGGAAAAAGATGAAGATCAGTATTGATGCAGCAGATTTTGCACAGGATCCTGATTTTTATATACAGATCAAAAAGGTCGATTAAAACTGGTAACCCAAGATGGTATAGTTTTCTAGATAGTTAATCTTCTGGCTTGCGCGGTCAATATCATCGCGTCCGGTAGTATGCACATTTGTTAAATTGGAATAACCTATTTTTGTACTATTCTGAAGGTATAGACCCCGGGTAAAGTAATACTTCAGTCCGGCCTTTGCAGAAAATCCATAGCCAGCAAGATTCCAGTGGTTGTTTCTGCCCAGGCCAAAAAGATGCACATCACTTCTTGGAACAAACACACCTCCACCCAGACCTGTCTCAAGTGTAAAAGATCTGCGTTGTGATGCAGACACCCAAATATCGTCATCGCGTTGGATCTCAAGACTCGCATAGTTAAAGCCATCGGTATGCTCATAAGTTAGCATTGCCTCCTTCACGTCTATCTCCTGCCCATTATAAGTACCAGCCATATTTCCGCTGGGATGTCCGGGACTGGAAATTAATGGATCGATATAGCCGTCGATACGCACGCGTTGCGGAATATCCATCACATATTTCATGTGGTCCCAGCCTAAGGAGATACTATAATTATCCTTAAAGTAATAGCCTATGCGGAGGTCATATTGTGGAATAGAAATCTTTGCAGGATTGAAATAGTCTGAACCAAATTTAGATTGCCTGTCATGCGCCACCACATCACGTAACGTGAAATCATATCCCGGTCCGCGGAAATTGATATCACTGGTTCCGAACCAGGATCTGTTATAGCCCCATGAAGCAAAGAAGTCTCCTTTACGTGAAAAATTTCTAGAATTCTTTGGAGAGAAGATACTTTTACCGGTTGTTACGGTTGAAGGGGCGGCAGTCAGGTTTTCCTGGGCGCTTAGTCTTTTACCAAATACGAGTAAAAAGAATAGCAAATGGCATTTTTTCAAGTCATAAAAGTAGATTAAAAAATGCCAGAAAATCACCTGCTCGTTTTTATATGACCAAAAAATTAAAAAAGTCAATAAAAAAGCGGCTTTCCTTATTCAGGAAAGCCGCTTTCTGTGATTTATTTATGTTAGATACCTAGCAGCAAACGTGCAGGATCTTCCAATAGTTGTTTAACACGAACCAGGAAACCTACAGACTCACGTCCGTCAATGATTCTGTGGTCGTAAGATAAAGCCAGATACATCATTGGGCGGATCACCACTTCACCTTTTTCAGCAATTGGGCGCTCAATGATATTGTGCATACCAAGGATTGCTGACTGAGGAGCATTGATGATCGGAGTAGACATCATAGATCCGAATACCCCACCATTAGTGATCGTGAACGTTCCACCAGTCATTTCTTCAATCGTCAATTTGCTATCACGTGCTTTTGTAGCAAGTTCGATAACAGTTTTTTCAATCTGTGCAAGACTCATGCTCTCTGCATTTCTGATAATCGGAACAACAAGACCTTTAGGTGCAGATACAGCGATAGAAACATCTACAAAATCATTGTAAACCAATTCTTCACCATCAATACGCGCGTTTACAGCAGGGAAATCTTTCATAGCCTCACAAACTGCTTTTGTGAAGAAACTCATGAAGCCCAGACCTACGCCATATTTTTCTTTGAACTGATCTTTATATTTTCCACGCAGGTCCATGATCGGTTTCATATTTACCTCGTTAAAGGTAGTCAGCATTGCCGTCTCATTTTTCACCGCCACAAGACGCTTAGCGACAGTTTTACGCAAAGGCGTCATTTTCTGTCTTCTTTCGTTTCTAGCACCAGCAACAACTGGGGCAGCTGGAGCTTGAGCCGCCTTTTCAGGAGCTTTTGCTTGTGCTCTCTCCGCTTTCAAGGCATCTTCTTTAGTAATACGTCCGTCAACACCTGTACCTTTTACTGCCGCAGCATCCACTCCTTTTTCGGCAAGGATCTTTCCTGCACTTGGCGAAGGAGTTCCTGTAGCGTAGCTATCACCAGATTTTTCAGCAACAGGGGCCGCCGAAGTTTTATCTTCAGCAACGGCAGCTTTTTCTGCAGGAGCCGCTTCAGTAGCTTTTGGTGCCGCAGCGCCACCATCTTCAATTTTGCAAACAACAGCGCCTATAGCCAGGGTGTCACCTTCGCTAGCTACTGTTCTTAAAGTTCCGGCCTGCTCTGCAGTTAACTCAAATGTTGCTTTATCAGATTCCAATTCAGCAATAATCTCGTCCATTTCTACAACATCACCATCATTTTTCACCCAACGGGATAAAACAACTTCAGTAATTGACTCACCTACTGGCGGAACTTTTATTTCTATACTCATAACTGATGTATTATATTTTTTTAATCTTCGTTATACACTTTATTAGCTGACTTCTTTGCAATCTTTTTAACAGATTCAGTTACCGGAACCTCGAAAGATTTAGCGATGATGTACGCCTGCTGATCGGCGTGCTGCTTAGCATAGCCAGACGCCGTACTACTGCTCTCTTTTCTTGAGATCACTTCGATGTCATTAAAGGTAGTCTTTCTTGTTTTACGCAACAAGTAAGGCCATGCGCCCATATTTTCTGGTTCTTCCTGTACCCACACTGCTTCATTTGCATTTTTGAAGGATGCATATACAGCTTCCATCTGAGCAAGTGGTGTAGGGTATAATTGTTCTACACGAACAATTGCTACATTTTTAATCTGATCTGTTTGTTGTTTCTCAAGCAATTCGTAATAGATTTTTCCAGAGCAGAATAATACCCGTGTAACATCAGCCGGTTTAACATTCGCATCAGTAATTACTTCCTTAAAATTAGCAGATGTGAAATCAGCAAGCGGAGAAACACATTTAGGGTGACGTAATAAGCTTTTTGGAGAGAATACTACCAAAGGCTTTCTGAAGTCGCGTGCAAACTGACGTCTGATCGCATGGAAGAAATTTGCCGGTGTAGTACAGTTTACAACCTGCATATTGTTGTCTGCACAAAGCTCCATGAAACGTTCGATACGTGCTGAAGAGTGTTCAGGACCTTGGCCTTCGTACCCGTGAGGCAGCAACATAACCAAACCGTTTTCTCTCTGCCATTTTGTTTCTGCACTGGCAATATATTGATCAACTACGATCTGCGCTCCGTTAAAGAAATCTCCAAATTGAGCTTCCCAGATCGTCAGGGCATTCGGATTGGCCATGGCATAACCATATTCGAAACCAAGAACGCCGTATTCAGATAAATGTGAGTTAAAAATATCAAATGCAGCCTGTTTTTCAGAAACATTATTTAACGGTGTATACTCCTCTTCTGAATCTTCAAGTGTAAGCACAGCATGACGATGAGAGAACGTACCACGTTTAACATCCTGCCCACTTAGTCTTACACGCTTGCCTTCATCAAGTAAAGTACCGTAAGCCAACTGCTCGCCCATCGCCCAATCAAAGATGTGAGATGTAGTCGCCATTTTACTGCGCTCGTCAAAAAGCTTTTCAATTTTTTTGAAGAATTTCTTTTCTGCTGGCAGTGTGCTTATTTTCTTTGCAATATCAAGCAATTCGGCCTCAGGAACTGTAGTATCCGGAGATACTTCAAAATCCTTTTCAGTAGCGATACGCATTTCGGCCCATGCCCCACCAAATTTAACATCTTTATATGTAGAAGTAATTTCTTTGGCGTCATTAAGACGTTCCTGAAGGATATTACGGAAGTCTTTTTCCATTTCCTTTGCCAGGCTCGCTTCCATCTTACCTTCACCAATCAATTGCTGGATATAGATATCTCTCGGATTTGCGTGTTTCTCAATAGCCTTGTATAATAACGGCTGTGTGAACTTAGGCTCATCCGCTTCATTATGACCAAAACGTCTGTAACATAAAATATCAATGAAGACATCATTTTTATAGCGCTGACGATATTCCATAGCCAGATTAATCGCATATACCAATGCTTCTACGTCATCACCATTCACATGGAATACAGGAGATAAGGTTACTTTGGCAATATCTGTACAATATGTACTGGTACGTCCGTCTTTATAATTTGTTGTAAAACCGATCTGGTTATTAATCACCAGGTGAATTGTTCCACCTGTCTTGTAACCATCAAGGCCAGCCATCTGAATAACCTCATACACGATACCTTGTCCGGCAATAGATGCATCACCATGAATTAAGATCGGCGCAATTCTGGCATTGTCGCCATCATATTTAAAATCGATCTTAGATCTCGTCATCCCCTCAACCACCCCATTCACTGTTTCCAGGTGAGAAGGATTAGGGCAGAGACTCAAATGCACATTATTACCATTGTTTGTTGTTACATCGGTAGAGTAACCCAGGTGATATTTTACATCGCCTCCAAAAGGAGATTCTGCGCTGTATCCTTTACCTTCAAACTCCGCAAAAATATCCATGTAGGTTTTTTGCATGATATTGGCGAGCACATTAAGACGGCCGCGGTGAGCCATTCCAATTACGAACTCTTCAATACCCAGCTCAGCACCTTTTTCAATAACTGAATCCAACGCTGGAATTAATGCTTCAGCGCCCTCTAGAGAAAAACGCTTTTGGCCTAAAAATTTAGTACCCAGAAAATTCTCGAAACTTACTGCTTCATTCAGTTTTTTAAGGATTCTCCTTTTCTCATCAATAGAGAAGCTCGGTGTATTGCGTACCGACTCCATTTTATGTTCGATCCAGCTGAGCACTTCTGGTGTGCGCACAAACTTGTATTCGGCACCAACAGAACCACAATATGTTTTTTCAAGGAAAGCAATGATATCAGAAAGCTTTGCTGCACCGATACCTAGTTCAACACCTGAATTAAAAACGGTATTCAGATCGGCATCACTCAAGCCAAAGTTTACCAGTTCCAGCGTTGGCGTATGTTTTCTACGCTCACGAACAGGATTTGTCTTTGTAAATAAATGCCCTCTGGTACGGTATCCGTTAATGAGGTTCAATACATTTACTTCTTTCAAAAAATGCTCCGGTGCTGCTGCACTCACCGATGCTTGAGGAGTTTCTCTTCCGAAATCAAAGCCTTCAAAAAATTTACGCCATCCAAATTCTACTGAATCAGGATCTTGTCTATACGCTTGATATTGTGAATCGATATATTCGGCGTTTTCGCCACTGAGATAAGATAAATTATCCATTATGTTGTAATTGGTATAAGTGTTGCAAAATTAGGATTTTACCTCACAAAACAGGCAAATTTCTTTATATTTCTTCAAGGAAATCGACGATATCGCACACATTCTTAAGTGGCTTTAAATGATCATCAACCAGAATATCGAATTCTGAGATTAAACTTCCTGCAACTAATAACGGAACATTTAGGTTGTCCATTACTTTTCCGAGTATTTTATTGATATCTTTCCCAAGATTTAAAGAAGTAAGCACGATAAAAGCATAATCAGGCTTATATGATTCGACTACCTTTTTGACATCGGTATATGGGATTTCCTGTCCGAGATAAAGGGTATCATGACCACAGCGTTTAAGTAGATATCTGGCAAACAGCAGACCTGTTTCATGCATTTCCGCCTCAGGAAGAAACAATAGAAAGCGTTTTGGGTCTTTAAGTATCGGTTTTTTTAATTTATCAATCTCGACGATAATCCGGTCACGGATCAGATTGGAAGCAAAATGTTCATGAGAGGGATCAATTGTCCCCGTTTGCCAAAGCATTCCGATGCGCTTCATAAAAGGAAACAATACGATATCCATGGTTTTCGTTAAACCCATCTCCTTAATACAACCGGCAAGGATTTCAGAAAAAGCGATCTCATCATACTTCAACGTTGCATCAGAAAGGTTGAGCACCTGTACTGTATTGTTATTCCAGTCTGTTTTAAGTTGTGTAACGAGATCAGCTATGTTCTTTTTACTCATTTGAGCAATCTTGCTGATCTTATACCCATTTTCGTTCAGGGCAACAATATTCAGAAGAGACTTCAGATCATCTTCATCGTAATAGCGAATGTTAGTTGGAGTTCTTCTGGGAGGAACAATGTTGTAGCGGACTTCCCATGCGCGGATAGTGTGCGCTTTGATACCGATCAGGCCTTCGATGTCACTTATTGAATATTTCCTCACGATTTACACAACAAATGTTAAACAACTTTGTTTACAAAAGAAGTTCTGTTTATCTTTTTTTTTTACAAATACTAATTTACAAGATCGAAAGAGGCAAGAAATTTCAGTGTCTTTTCTATATCAAATGCATTCTTCGGTTTTGGTTCATTAGCTGATTCCGCAATCCTTCCCCAATTTCCCCAATTACTTGCCGGTGCATAATCAACAAGCTTTTCTTCGAAATAGATTGCTCCCTTTGTCCAGTCCAGTTTTAACACGTGGATCAAGAATGTAGCAACGAGCGTGCGCCCCTGGTAAGAGATAAATCCAGAACTATTGAGTTCCAGCATCAGAGCGTCGACCAACGTATGACCAGTCATTCCCGATTTCCATTGATCAAGTAGAATTTCCTCATCGGAAACCTCTGACAATTCATTGAGCTGATCAAGTGCCGTTTTGATAAAACCGATACCATGTTTTTTAAACATAAACCGATAGTAGTCGCGCCATAATAAGCCCAAAAAGATCTGATTAAAGTTCGGGTTGCTGCCATTACGTTCTTCTGCAGATTTCACACACCAATACACCTGTCTGGGCGAGAGGCATCCCACAGACAACCATGGTGAAAGTCTGGAAACATACATCGTTTTATCAGGCCCCTTGTTACCTTTTAGATAAATAGATGATCCGGCTGCCAAAATTGCATCCAAGTGTTGCAGCCCCTCCTGTTCCCCTCCGTGAAGGTCTGAAGGAAGATCTGCAATAACAGTATCCGGATATAGAACGTTTAATGTTGGAATATCTCCCCAATTTTCAGATTCAGCGAAAATTATCTCCTGGGGAGCAGGGAAGCAAGCCTTGATAATAGCATCTCTTTCTGTCTTTTTCTTAAAAAGAGTAAAGACATCAGGGATATCCTTGATTGGAAAAGGAAGGTCTTCTTTATTATATAGTGTGTGCCCAATAAAATGCTTGAGGTTGATCTTAAGCTTCCACAGCCGATCTTCTACATTTGCAGAAACCTCGGTATCGGCGGGCGCAACTTCACGATGGTGATAGACTTCGGCGATGTCATATTGCTGAACAAGCGCTGGAATATGATCTTCCGGGCGTCCCTGAAGAATCAGAATATTTCCATTTAAAGCTTCAAAAGACTTCCTTAAAGCATACAGGCTCTGAATTAAAAATTGTGTCCGGATCAAACCAGATTTATTCTGGTGCTCTGAATTGCCTTCAAAATGCCTGGGGTCAAAAAAATAAACAGGAAGGATACTATCAGATTTCGCTATTGCCTCAACGAGCATCTCGTTGTCGTGCAGCCGTAAATCGTTTCTGAACCAAACCAGTATTTTCCTTGATTTCACCATATTGTATGATAGTCTTTCTAGATTCGCAAAAATATACGAAATTTATGCATAGCAGGCATACCTATAGTAATATTTACATAGCCAAAACAAATCGGCATAAAAACATTTAATCAGGTCTTTCTAAAACCATTGAGAACGTTAAAAGTTATAGTAAGATGAGAAATCATGTTTTACTCACAGGGGCTACGGGCATGGTCGGTACCGCACTGATCAAAAAATTACTGCAAGAAGGACATCAGGTATCAATTCTTAGCAGACATCAGCAAAAGATTTCGGGGGTGAATGTATTTCTCTGGGATGTGCAAAAGGCAGCTATTGACGAAAGTGCATTTCAAGGAGTAACAACGATTATCCATCTGGCGGGAGAGAATATAGCTGATGGCAAATGGACGGAGAAACGCAAAAAAGAGATTATTAACAGCAGGGTTGAATCAACGGCTTTGCTATACCAGACTCTTGGCAAAATCAAACACGACGTCAGTTCATTCATCTCGGCGTCTGCCGTAGGCTATTACGGGGATTGCGGAGACGAGATTTTAACAGAAGAGACGCCTGCCGGATTTGGATTTTTACCTGAATGTTGTGTAGCTTGGGAAAAATCGGTAGACCGTGGAAAGACGCTGGGGCTACGGATTGTAAAGCTCAGAACTGGAGTTGTTCTCAGTAAAAAACAGGGCGCATTGCCAGCAATGGCGCAACCAATTAAGTTTTTTGCAGGCGCCCCTCTGGGCACAGGAACACAGTGGGTACCTTGGATACACCTGGACGATATGGTTTCCATGTACATGTATGCCCTGAAAGACATCACCATCATGGGGACGTTTAATGCCTGTGCACCGTACCCCGTAACGAACGCCACGCTTACTAAAGCTCTGGGGACAGTCTTGCACCGTCCGATATGGCCATTCTCTGTTCCATCAAAAATCCTGGAACTTCTGCTCGGAGAAATGAGCGTAGTGGCATTAAGCAGCACAAATACCTCTGCTCAAAAAATCCTTAACACAGGCTTTTCTTTCAAATTTAACCAACTAGAAGCAGCATTATCCGATATTTACAATTGATGAGAAAAGAAGTTACGATCTGCTGGCTGCGCAGAGATTTGAGATTACATGACAATGCAGCACTGTACCATGCGCTTAGATCAGGCGTTCCAGTGTTAGCAATATTTATATTTGACACAAAAATTCTCGACAACCTCAGTCAGAAAGATGATGCCAGGGTAACCTTTATTTACAACACCTTGCTTACAATCAGACAAGAGCTGCAAAAAACAGGTTCTGACTTATTGATTTTGCATGGTACCCCTGAGGAAGCATGGGGTAAATTACTTGAACGTTACACTGTGAAACACGTTTTTGCCAACCATGACTATGAGCCTTATGCTCAAGAACGGGACGGGGCGCTAGCCGAGTATCTCCGTTCGGAAGGAATAACTTTTAAGACCTCCAAAGATCAGGTTATCTTTGAAAAAAGCGAAATAGTTAAGGCAGACGGCAAGCCCTATACAGTATTCACTCCTTACTTCAGACAGTGGGAAAAAAAAATGAACGACTTCTTCGTCAGCTCCTACCCTACCCATAAATATTTTGGTCAGTTCCTGAAAACTGAACCTTTCCATAACCCTACGCTTAAATCGTTAGGTTTTGAGCAATCTAGTCAGGCCTTCCCTCCAATTAATTTTGAGGCCAAACTTGCAGGTTATGAACAACGCAGAGATTATCCGGCAGACGACGCTACAACGCATATCGGCCTTCACCTTCGCTTCGGTACAGCCAGCATTCGCGAGGCCGCGAGAACAGCTCTTGAAGAGAAAGCCAACAAATGGTTATCCGAATTGGCGTGGCGCGACTTCTATATGATGATTCTCTGGCATTTCCCGCAAGTACAAAAGGATAGTTTTAAGCCTGCGTACGATAATATCAAATGGCGGAATAACGAAGATGAATTTGCAGCCTGGTGTAAAGGCGAAACAGGTTACCCCATTGTTGATGCTGGCATGAGACAATTAAACGCCACTGGATTTATGCACAACAGGGTCCGGATGATTGTTGGTAGCTTTTTAACAAAGCACTTATTGATAGACTGGCGATGGGGAGAAACTTATTTCGCCGAAAAACTGCTTGACTACGAGATGGCCAGCAATGTTGGCGGCTGGCAATGGGCATGTGGCTGCGGCAACGACGCAGCACCGTACTTCAGGGTATTTAATCCAGAGTTGCAGACTAAAAAGTTCGACCCTCAGTTTAAATACATTAAAAAGTGGATCCCGGAGTTCGATACAAAAAAATATGCCCAACCAATAGTTGAGCATACCTTTGCCAGAGAAAGAATATTACGTGTATTTAAAGAAGCGCTAAGTTAATTATCCTAGCACAACAGGAGTTATACTCTACCTACGCGACCAAATACATCACTTCGTCTGCCACCGTCAGTAAAAGTGGCTGCAAACGGAGCACCAGTGATTACTATTGCACCCGCCCCTAAATAATAATGAGTATAGCCTACGAAGTTACCGTCATCTTGTAGCACCCAGATAGCATCTGTCGATCCACTAGAGACATTGGACACCCAATAATTGACAGGCCCGCTAGTGCTTGGCGCAAGCAAAGATATGATACCATTTGTATCTGAAAACTTTGCTGAAGGATAACTATGACTTGTATCAGTTGCCCAGAGTGCTGTCGGTATCAACGAACCATTTGGAGTAGACCTTTTGTATAAGACTAAATTGCCATCAGCCTGTATAAATAATGAATAATACCCATTTACAGACCTCGCTACTTCATCACCGGAACCAAATGTTCCTTTTGCAAATTGTTGGTGACCACCAGGCGCCCAAGTATATTCCGGAATATACGACAAATCATGATTTCCACGTTCCAATTGCACTGGCGTGGGTGATAATGGAATTACAGTTCCTAACGGATAGTAACCGTTTTCTAATTTTGGCTGTACTTGTACAGGCGAACTGGCCTGTTCTTTCCTGCATGATGCGAATGCTATCGAGAGCAACGCGAGCGTGTAAATAACTTTTTTCATTTGGGAATGATTTAATTTTATTAAAAATAGAAATCATTCCCAAGAATTTTACCACTGTGAAAATAAATCACAAAATTTGGCAAATTACTGATTTATAGCAGTTAAGATTTCAACATCGTAGTCAAGAACGGCATTACCAGTAATCGCACTCGAATAAGAGTTTCCATAAGCTAAAGTAGAAGGAATAATCATTCTAACCTTCCCACCGGCTGTTACCATTGGAATTATTTTCATCCAACCAGCCGGTTGACCAGATGTCACCAGTGTAACGCCCGAATAAGTACCGTCGGTTACAGATGTAGCCACAGTGCCGTCAAGTAATCTTGCAGTATAATTAGCACTAATCGTTGTTCCTTTGTTGATAACAACTGATCCTACACCGCGTGTCGCAATACTATAATATACGCCGGAAGGATCTTTGGTCATCGTCAATTTATTTTTTGCGATATATGCCTGAATAAGTTTGTCATCCAGAGCTGACTGTGACTTATCTGAAAGCGTTGTAATCGTAACTTCAAGAGGCTCATTTGACGGTATACTGATCACATTAGCTACATCATAACCATTCTTTCCATACGCAAGGTTTGACGGAATTAAAAGTTTTGCTACTCCACCAGGTCTAAGTGCAAGAATAGCTTCACGCAAAGCAGGTACGGAAATTGACAAGGACTGCAATGGAATAACGATAGAACCTGTATAGGCTACCAACGAGGATGCATTACCATTTTGGGAGTCTGCATAGTACAAGGTACCTGCAGTAATTGATTTAATTGTTATACGATACAAAACAGAATCTGTATTTTGATAAAGATCCCCTATACCCTGACTCACAATCTGTGTATAGATTCCTTTGTCATTTTTTGTAGCAGTAATCTTGTTGGTCGAAATATACTGTTGAATCTTTGCATCATCAATATTTTCAATAGACTCATATTCCTTTTTACAAGAACTGATTAAGATAAAGACACTCAGTAAAGCAAAAGTATATGATGATAACCTTTTTAGCATTTTATATTTATTTAATTTTTAACGGTTTTTAATTTTGTAATTTTAATCAGGTCAATCGTATAATCCAAATTTGAATTTGCAGGTATAAGTCCCACCGTCTTATTGGTATATGCCATCGTTGAAGGAATGATCAGCCTGATGCGACCACCCATCGGAATTTTTTTCAATCCATTTCGCCAACCCTCAGTCACGCTTGAATAAAGTAAACTATCTGGTGTTGCCAATCTTTCCACAACTACGCCATTTAATAATCTACCTGTATATGTTACTGTGAGCATATCCGTGCCCTCCAGTGTACCCGTCCCGTCAACCTTTGTCAAAATTTGGCTAAATAAGCCTGTACCATCATTCGTGACAGCAATGCCGTTAGCTTTAACAAACCTTTCTATGGAGTCAACATCCAATTTCAGCTGCACAGTTTTATCGTAAGCCACTGGTTTCTCACAAGAAACAAGCGCTAACATAAGCACCATACACATTGCTAAAAATGCATTTTTTAACATATTGCACAAAAATACTGTTTTATTAGGGATAGCGCAATATTTAACGAATTTTAACAAGTTGTATCCGGTCCTTAAAAAAAGAAACCGCCCCATATCAGATACGGGACGGTCGCCATCAAGACAATATTTAGTTAATAATTGTTAATAGCAATATTTGTTTGCAGCGATTAATTCCTGCGCCACTTTCTGACGGGCATCTTTAACATTGAAAGGATCCATTTTGGTAAATCTTCTCAACCCAACCAGCATCATCCGTTGCTCGTCACCATCGGCAAATGCCCAGAGCGCCTCTTTACCTGCTTTAGCTACACCATCAACAGCCTCCACAAAATAGATTTTCATCATGTTAATCTGTCCGGCACATGCCTGCTCACCTTTCAGGCTTACCAGCTTCTCAGTGCGTAGCATTGCTGACTCGGCGATATACACATAACTGGCCATATCTGCGATATTCATCAGGATCTCCTGCTCTTTTGACAAACTAAGCATCAATTTCTGAACAGCAGCCCCGGCTACCATTAACGTAGCCTTTTTAAGATTCTGTATCACTTTTTTCTCTGCAGCAAACAGCGTCTCATCCGGCTCAGCGAAATCAGGGATCGACATCAGCTCCCCTGCAACAGCAGTTGCCGGTGTCATCAGATCAAGTTCACCTTTCATGGCGCGTTTTAGCATCATGTCTACCGTTAACAGTCTGTTGATCTCATTCGTTCCTTCAAAAATCCTGTTAATCCGGGCATCTCTATAAGCTCTGTCCATCGGCGCATCAGCAGAAAAGCCCATGCCGCCATAGATCTGAACACCCTCATCCACTACATAGTCCAGGACTTCAGAACCCCAAACCTTAAGAATTGCGCATTCCACCGCAAACTGCTCTGTAGATTTTAGTTTTGCCTTACTGGCATCCATCCCACCAGCAACTAGAGCATCATAAGCATCATCAATATTTTGCCCGGCACGATAGTTTGCAGACTCGACAGCATATACTTTCGTAGCCATCTCTGCAATCTTAAATCTGATTGCTCCGTATTTAGATATCGGACGTTCAAACTGGATACGCTCGTTAGAATAGTTGATCGCAGTATCTATTACAGTTTTAGATGCACCCACCGCTGCAGCAGCCAACTTAATCCTTCCGATATTCAATATGTTTACAGCGATCTTAAACCCATTCTCTCTATCGGAAAGCATATTTTCAATTGGCACATGGCAATCGTTAAAAAACACCTGACGTGTTGAAGACCCTTTGATTCCCATTTTATGTTCTTCGGGATTCATGGTGATACCACCAAAGTCACGCTCAACAATAAATGCAGTAAGGTTCTTGTCATTATCTATCTTCGCAAAAACAATGAAGATATCTGCAAAACCGCCATTGGTAATCCACATCTTCTGTCCGTTGATGACATAATGTTTTCCGTCTTCGGTAAGTTTAGCTTTAGTACGGCCAGAGTTCGCATCAGAGCCAGAGTTAGGCTCTGTTAAGCAATAAGAGGCTTTCCACTCACCAGTACCCAATTTAGGCACATATTTAGATTTCTGCTCTTCGTTTCCATAATATAGGATTGGCAATGTTCCGATTCCTGTATGCGCTGAAAGTGCTACAGCGAATGAATGTCCTGCACCGATTACATCGGCTACAAGCATAGAGGTATTGAAGTTCTTACCAAAACCGCCATATTCTTCCGGAATGGAAACACCCAGAATACCAAGTTCACCAGCTTTGGTTAACAACGACTCCATTAAGCCCTCCTCCTGACTGTCTATTCTATCCAGATTAGGAAAAACCTCCGCAGCAAGGAAATCGCGACAGGTTTGGGCAATCATGGTTTGTTCTTCGTCAAACTCTTCAGGAATGAATACATCCTGGAACTGCGTTTCCGTGATCAGGAATTCGCCACCCTTAATTGTTTTTTTATCAGTAGTTTCCATACTTTTTTTGTTTCAGGACAGCGCCCTGTAGGTTTATAGGTTATAACATTTCGAAAATTCCGGCAGCACCCTGTCCGCTTCCAACGCACATAGTTACCATACCGTATTTCTGATCTCTTCTTTTCAATTCATTAAATAGCTGTACCGATAGCTTCGCTCCTGTACAACCAAGCGGATGTCCGAGTGCAATAGCGCCGCCATTCACATTTAATTTACTGGTATCCAGCCCTAATGTTCGAATGATAGCCAGCGACTGCGACGCAAATGCTTCATTTAATTCTATGAGGTCAAGCTGATCCAGAGTCATTCCCGCCATTTTTAATGCTTTAGGAATAGCCTCAATCGGGCCAATACCCATAATCCGGGGCGGAACACCTGCCACACCATAACTTACCAACCTGGCAATAGGTTCTACCCCCAGTTCCTTCATTTTTTTCTCTGATACAATCAGCACAAAGGCTGCCCCATCAGAAGTTTGAGAAGAGTTACCGGCGGTAACGCTGCCATCGGCCGCAAATACTGGCTTAAGCTTCGCAAGCTTATCAATCGACGTATCAGCACGGGGACCTTCGTCGGTATCGACAACGTAACTCCGGGTTTTACGTTTCATATTGTCGTCCAGGTAATTTTCATTCACCGTGATGGGAAGAACACCAGATTTCAGGTGCCCATTTTTAATGGCTTCCACAGCCTTCATATTGGACTGGAAAGCAAACTCATCCTGGTCTTCCCGACTCACCTTATATTCATTGGCTACAGCTTCTGCTGTGAGGCCCATACCCCAATACCAATCCGGATTTTTTTGTGCAACCTCTGGATTTGGAACCACCTTCCAACCGCCAAAGGGCATTCCTGACATGACCTCGACACCGCCGGCGATGATACAATCAGCCATGCCACTTTTAATTTTTGCCACTGCCATGGCTATTGTCTCCAGGCCGGATGCACAATATCTGTTTACTGTTACACCGGGAACTTTATCAGTATCCAGCCCCATCAGTGAAATCATACGCCCAATATTCAACCCCTGCTCAGCTTCAGGTGTAGCATTTCCAACAATAACATCCTCAACCTGTTCTTTATCCAGATTAGGTACCGATGCTACTAACTCCCTGATTACCTCTGCAGCCAGATCATCGGCTCTTGTAAAACGAAATACACCACGAGGTGCTTTCCCTACTGCGGTACGATATCCTGCTATTATATAAGCTTCCATTTTTTTCTACTGGTTAGTTATTCGTAATTAGTTTCTTAAAGGTTTGCCTTTGGTTACAATGCTCTGGATGCGCTCCAGGGTTTTGCGTTCTCCGCATAGCGACAGGAATGCTTCTCTTTCGAGATCAAGCAGATATTGCTCCGTAACCTCCGTTGGAGAAGATAAATCGCCACCACACATCACCCAACCTAATTTCTCAGATATTTTCTTATCATGTTCAGAAATATAGTGACCTGAATACATGGTATTCGCTCCTGCATACACAATGCCTAGCCCTTGTTTGCCAAGAACACGGATATCCTTGCGTCGCACTGGTTGTGTATATCCAGCTTCTGCCAGTTCAATTGCCTTTGCCTTTGCATCAGCAATAAGCCTACTTCTGTTCATGCTTATCGCGTACTTATCTTTCTGCAGGTATCCAAGCTCAAAGGCTTCCACCGCCGAGGTAGACACTTTAGCCATACCAATAGTAAGGAAGCGATCTTTTAATGCATTTTGCACAATCTGATCTTCTTTATATTCATCCGAAGCACGCAAAGCAAATTCCTTTGTTCCGCCACCACCAGGGATTACGCCAACACCAAATTCAACCAAGCCCATGTAAGTTTCTGCATTTAATTGGACGTGATCTGCGTGTAAGCTGAATTCGCAGCCGCCACCTAAAGTAAGGTTATGCGGCGCTACCACGACTGGTATAGCAGAGTACCTGATGCGCATTGAGGTATTTTGGAATAGCCGGATCGCCATATTTAGCTCATCCCACTCCTGCTCAACCGCCATCATAAAGATCATCCCCACATTGGCGCCGGCAGAAAAATTGGCTCCATCGTTACCGATAACCAAACCCCTATATTCTTTTTCTGCAAGATCTATTGCTTTATTAATTGCCTGAAGGGTATCGCCTCCGATTGTATTCATTTTAGAGTGGAACTCTACATTTAAAATACCGTCGCCAAGATCGATGATCGAAGCGCCAGAATTCTTCCATATTGTCTTGTTACCCCTAATATTATCAAGAATAATAAATTCTTCTGCACCTGGAACAGCCCTGTAACTTTTTGAAGGAATATCATAATATTTACGAATCCCATCTTCAACTTTATAGAAAGAACTATGTCCGGCATCAAGCATTTCCTGTACCCAGGCGGCAGCCTCATGTCCATACTGTTTCATACCCTCCAATGATTCCTTGATTCCCACAGCGTCCCAAACTTCGAAAGGACCTAACTCCCAGCCAAAACCAGCACGCATCGCATCATCAATACGGTATAGCTCATCGGATATTTCAGGAATACGATCCGAAACATATTCAAAAAGACCAAACGATGATGCCCTGAAAAGCTCTGCCGCTTTATCTTTACCTGTAGCAAAGACTTTCATTCTGTCTTTTACCTTTTCAATAGATTTTGTAAGTTCAAGGGTAGCAGATTTCACCTTTTGCTGTGGCCTGTATTCCAGCGTCTTCAGATCCAGGGCCAGGATCTCTGTTTTACCCTCGGCGTTTTTAGTTTTCTTATAAAAGCCCTGACTGGTTTTATCCCCAAGCCATTTATTGGCCTCCATTTTTTCTACGTAGCCAGGTAATTTAAATAAATCGTGGGCTTTATCTTCCGGGCAATTGTCGTATAGGCCTTTCGAGACTTTGATCATGGTATCAAGTCCTACCACGTCTGTAGTCCTGAAGGTAGCGGATTTTGGTCTTCCTAAAGCCGGACCGGTAAATTTATCTACCTCCTCTACTGTAAGCTCCATCTTCTCTACAAGATGCAACAACGCCATAATAGAATAAACGCCAACTCTATTTGCTATAAATGCGGGAGTATCTTTACATAACACCGTCGTTTTACCCAGGAACTTATCACCATAATGCATGAGGAAGTCAACCAACTCCGGTCTGGTATGTGCAGTTGGGATAATCTCCAACAAGCGCAAGTATCTTGGCGGATTAAAAAAGTGTGTGCCACAGAAATTTGCTTTGAAATCTTCCGATCGTCCTTCAGCCATTAAATGGATAGGAATACCTGAGGTGTTAGACGTAACCAGTGTTCCTGGTTTACGGAATTGCTCTACCTGGTCAAATACAACTTTCTTGATATCCAGATTTTCAACAACCACTTCTATAATCCAGTCGTAGCCCGCAATTTTAGCCATATCCTCTTCAAAATTACCAGTAGTAATTTTAGAAATTACTTTTTTTGAGTATACCGGCGAGGGGTTCGTTTTAATGGCAGTCTGTAATGCTGTATTGACAATTCCATTTTTTGGCCCCTCTTTAGCGGCAATGTCAAGTAATAAGACCTCTACGCCAATATTGGCAAAGTGACATGCAATACGAGACCCCATAATACCTGAGCCCAATACAGCAACCTTATTTATTTTTTTGTTCATCATTTTCTATAGTGCTTGTATATGCTAATGTGAGTTTATTCAATTTTTGTAATGTGGCAATCAGATTGTTTTTTTCCTGCGTCGTCAGTTCTTTATTCAGATAATCATTGAAGTTGATCACCACTTCCCTGGCGAGGTGCCTTTTTTCACGACCGAAATCTGTAAGGTAAACTTTCACAGAGCGTTTATCACCAACCGCCGTTTCCCTGTAGATCAAGCCTAGTTGCTCCATATTGTTCAGCATGCGCGACAGGCTGGTTGCCTTAACACCGAGCAAACCTGCAAGCTTCGATACTGCTGTGCCCTCCTTCTCGATATTAATCAACATATAACCAATGGCTTGGGTAATACCAAAACCAGAGGCTATCTGATTATAGGCATTTGAAACATTCTGCCAAACGACCTTTAAAAAATAATCTACTGTTTCCTGTTGTTTCATCAAATGCTATGCTTGCATAACAAAGCTAAAGAATTAAAGTTTGTAATACAAGTCGAAATTTTAATTTTTTAAAGGCCAAAAACCGCAAAATTCCAGTAGCCACAAATTGTACCTGCCAAAACCAAAAAAGGCCGTATCATTGATACGGCCTTTGAAAAATAAGATCAAGAAATCTAGTAAAGCGTAAACTCTACCCTTCTATTTTTCTGACGCCCAGCCTCAGTTGCGTTTGTGGCAATTGGCTGCGTTTCTCCATAACCTGTAGCTTCAATTCTAGACGCGTTAGCACCTTGAGATACCAGGTAAGCTTTAATTGACTCAGCTCTGTCTTTAGATAAACCAAGATTATATGAATCACTTCCTTTGCTATCTGTATGACCTGCTAATTTCAAGCTGAAGTTTTTAGCAACCAGCAATTCAGCAACACGGTTCAACGTAGGATAAGACTTGGCACGGATTGTTGATTTGTTAAAATCAAACTCCAGATTTTTAATCGCGTCAGCAACTACTTTTCTGTCTGCTTCAGTTATAATGATTTTTTCCTGAACTACTGGAGCTGGTGTTTTTAATGGACATCCTGCACCATCAACAACTGTTCCTGATGGTGTATCCGGACATTTATCCAATTTATCTGCCACACCATCACCATCGCTATCTTTCAGTAAGTCATTCATGTCGCTTCTTAACCTTGCATTTTCTGCCTTCTGTGCATCAAGATCGCTTTTCAATGCATTGGCCGCATTTTTAGCAGCAAGCGCCTCATCATAAGTTGCAGCTACCGGATTGTGCCATGCAAGTTGCCTTCCTTTACCCAACGCAAATTCAAGCCCCGCATAAGCATAAGAATATTTATCGTTGTTGCTATTTCTGTATGTTCCATCGAAATTGTCTCCATCAACGAAATTTACTGTCCAGCCCAGATCGAAATTCACTTTTTCTGCAATTTTAAACTTTGCACCTAAACCTACGGGAATGATAAGTTCAGATATGGTTTTACCACCTGCAAATTCGGTAGTCGCACTACCTGTAGTAGTGGATGGTTTATAACCAGCCAAACCAGCACCAGCAGACACATACAATTGTAGTGCATTCTCTTTTTGAAACATATCGATATTGAACATATTCACCACAGCATTTAAACTACCCGAATAAGACAAATCTGTTTTAAATGCACTTACACCAGTTGGCGTAAATCCGCTGTCAAAAGCTTCAGAGTTATCACCTTTAACCTTACCCCTTACTCCGTCTAAGCGCAGAGAGAAATAGTTGGTGAACTGCTTTTTGATATATAAGCCATAACCTAAATCTGACTTCCAGTTAGAAAAGTCATTTCTGCCACCAAAAGGGGCAATAGGTGTTAGTACACCTGCATTTACACCGATAGACCAAGTGCTGAACTGCATCGATGGACTTGTTGCAGTTTCCTGCGCCTGTGCTGCTATTCCAGAGAATAAAGCTGCAACCGCTACCGGCAGACATTTTAATACTATTCTTTTCATAATATCAGATTTTAGTGTTTTTACTTTGTATGATTCCTGATACATATACAATACCTATACCATATCAGAATCAGGTCGGAAGCTCTGATAAACATCCTCTAAACCGACTAATAAATTAAACAAAGTAAAAATTCCGGAAAAATCTGTTTAGAATAAAGTACAATTACCAGCCAATCGCAGTATCATCGCCACGTGGATCGGCACCACCCTGGTAGTAACCCCATTTGGTTTTCAGGATTGCATCTACCCGACCGATTGAGCCGCGTTCCATGATGATATAGCCCTTCGCTTTTAGCCTGACCTGCGTTAGGCTATCTAGTGCATCAGTTTCCATTTGAATATTGTCAGGCAACCACTGATGGTGGAATTTCTTTGCGTTCACAGCAGCCTGCATGCTTTTATCAAATTCGACCACATTGAGTATGGTCTGAAATACCGACGTAATGATTGTAGACCCTCCTGGAGTCCCCACAACCATGAATAGTTGCCCTTCTTTTTCAAGGATAGTTGGAGTCATTGAGCTTAACATCCGCTTACCGGGGGCGATTGCGTTTGCTTCACCACCTACCAGGCCGTACATATTTGGTGAACCTGGCTTTACAGAGAAGTCGTCCATTTCATTATTCAGCAGAAAACCGGCTCCTTTAACGACTACACCTGCACCATAACTACCATTCAATGTCGTAGTTATAGAAACCGCGTTACCATCTCTATCTACAATAGAATAGTGTGTTGTTTCTTCATGTTCTGCCGGGGCAATTTCACCCGCATCAATCATTGCGCTTGGCGTTGCCTTTTCCCAGTCAAAACTATTCATACGCTCTTTTATGTATAAATTATCCATAAGTTGAGCGGCAGGAACATGAATAAAATCAGGATCTCCGAGAAACTTTGCCCGATCAGCATAAGCCCTTCGCTCTGCCTCGACAATCAGTTGAACCGTAGAATCAGAATTAATGCCCCAGCGGTGCAAAGGATAACTCTCCACACTTTTTAAAAGTTGCACCAGCGCAATGCCTCCGCTTGAAGGGGGCGGCATAGTGATCACCTTATAGTCCTTATACTTAGCTGTTACCGGTTTCCGCCAAACAGCCTCATAGCTTTTTAAATCTGCCTTTGTGATGAGGCCGCCATCGCGCTGCATCTCTGAAACGATCGAATCTGCTACCGCTCCTTCGTAAAAGCCGGCTCTACCATAATCCCTGATATGAGTTAATGTATTCGCCAGCTCATGCTGGATAAGCTTATCTCCTGGAAGCCATTTGCCTGACTTCAGCAAGGCTGTACCAAGAGGATTTAATTTCGTAAAGTTATTATGCTGACCGTTTAATTCAGCAGCCTGCTTTTCACTCAGCGAAAAGCCTTGGTTGGCTAGCGCAATTGCAGGCTCAACAAGGTCGGCCCATTTCAGCTTACCATATTTTTTATGCGCGGCAGCCATTCCAGCAACCGTCCCAGGCACCCCTGACGCCAGGCTACCATTCAGACTCTTTGCAGAAATTGGGTTCCCCGTACTATCCAGATACATATCCCGGGAGGCAGCAGATGGAGCTTTCTCCCGAAAATCGAGCGTATTCGATTCACCTGCCGCGCTACGAAAAACCATAAATCCTCCACCACCGATGTTACCCGCATTGGGATACACAACGGCCAAAGCAAACTGCACAGCCACTGCAGCATCCACAGCATTTCCACCCTTTTTCAGAATGTCAATACCGACCTGCGAAGCCTGCTGTTTTGCAGAAACAACCATCCCATTCCGATATTCCATACTGTTCCGAATACCGAGCTGTCCACCGGCACATGCAGCAAACAAGAGGGCTACCGAAAATAATCCCGAATAATATGCGGCATTTCTACGCTTTGAAGTTCTCAGCATCCTTATACATTTTTTCTATGATGTCTTTATTTTTCTCCAGAATGATTTTTCTTTTCAGACTGAGTTTAGGCGTTAGCTCGCCTCCAGCGATGCTCCATTCCTTTGGCAATAAACAGATCCTTTTTACTTGCTCCCATTTACCAAAATCTTTGCCGGTATATTCTACGATTTCATTAAACTTCGCAATAACCTGCTCATTTTTAACCATCTCCTCATTAGTAGTGTAGGTGATTCCCTTTTTTGCAGCCCACCCTTTCAATGCATTAAAATTGGGAACAATAAGCGCTGAGGGGAATTTCCGGTTCTCACCCAATACCATTACCTGCTCTACCAATACAGTCTCTTTGAATTTATTTTCAATCATCTGCGGTGCCACATACTTACCACCAGCGGTCTTAAATATTTCTTTTTTACGGTCTGTAATTTTAAGGAACTTACCATCAATAAGTTCGCCAATATCACCAGTGTGGAACCAACCCTCGGCATCAACTGTTTCGGCAGTCAGATCCGGTCGGTTGTAATACCCCTTCATAATATTATGGCCACGGGCCAGCACTTCTCCATCCTCCGCAATTTTCACTTCCACCCCTTTGATCACAGGGCCTACCGTTCCGAACATTGTGTTATCAAAGTGATTAACAGTAATTACAGGACTGGTTTCTGTAAGTCCGTAACCTTCGAATACCGGCATGTCTGCTGCCCAAAAAATACGTGCCAACCTTGGATTTAAAGCAGCTCCTCCCGAAACGATAACAATGATCTCACCACCCAGTGCCTGTTGCCATTTTGAAAAGATCAGTTTACGCGCAATACCCAGTTTAAGTTTATAAAACCATCCTGATTCTATTTCGAATTTTTCTCCCACACCAACTGCCCAGAAGAAAAGTCCTTTTTTAATACCTGTTAGTTCCTTGCCCTTCTCCATAATCTTTTCGTAGACCTTCTCCAATAGGCGGGGAACAGTAGAAAATCCATTAGGTTTTACAAACTGTATATCAGCCACAATGGTATCCATACTCTCTGCGTAATAAACCGCTGCATCTGTGTAGAGATAAAGATAAACGATCATGCGTTCAAAGATGTGCGAAAGTGGAAGGAAGCTTAACACTTTCTTTACACCCGCAGGAAAGATCACTGCCGAATTTTCGAAGTTCTTTACCAAATTATCATGCGTCAGCATTACACCTTTCGGCGTACCCGTAGTACCAGACGTATAAATTAACGTGAGAATATCATCAGGCTTTATTGCGTCGCGATATGTGTCAAGTGCTATTGTTGTCTGTTCTTGTCCTTCAGCAATGAGTTCCCCCCAATGGCTGACGCCAGAGACCTGATTAAAACTATATATTTTTATTTCACTTTCTATTTCATTCGCAACAGAATTAACCTTTTTGTAGATCTCCTCATCGGCAACAAAGATTACGCTCACCTCTGCGTTTTCAAGAATAAACTTAATGTCATGTTCAGCAAGCGTAGGATATAAAGGAATTTGATAAGCGCCTATCTGCATAATGGCGAAATCGGAAATATTCCATTCCGGCCTATTATGTGACATCACCGCAATTCTGGATTCTTTTTTTACACCGATGCTTATCAGACCCTTACTTAAATCATCAACCGTCTTACAAAAACTTGCGGTACTGTACTTTTTCCATTCTCCGTTGATCTTACCACTAACAAATTCTTCTTTCGGAAACTTCTCTAAATTATACGCAAGGATGTCGAATACTCTGGTTATTACTGTACCCATAAAATAAGCTATTTAATATTTGGTTGTGTGCTGTTTCCCAAATCTAACAAATAAAATTCTCTAATAAAACCAAATTTGATTTCGGTCTGTTTTCCCGCTTACAAATTTGACAATCGGTTGTTTATTGTAGATAAACAAAGAAAACGAATATAAAATTTAACGGAATTTGCATGACGGCATAATAATTGTTTTCGGAAAGTTTTACTAAAAACATACATGATGAAGAAATTATTTACAATTATCTGCTTAACAGTGATCGCGAGTTTTGCGATCCGTAACACCGCTACTGCACAAGACTACCGTAACGCAATTGGAGGAAGATTTGGAACCGCTAATGGCGTAACCTTTAAAACTACGCTTGGCGGCAACAAGATGCTGGACCTCATTGCCAACTTCAGATCTAACAATGGTTTTTCTTATTTCAGGATTTCCGGATTATACGAAGTGAATAATAAGATTGAAGGTGCACCAGGCTTACTATGGTACTATGGTGCTGGGGCATCCGTAGGAACAAGAAAATGGAAATATGATAACTCAACAGATGCTTACCTATCTGTTGATGGTGTTCTAGGTCTTGACTACAAATTCGCTGATGCGCCCATCAACTTGTCACTTGACTGGAAACCGGCAATCGGCCTTACTCCAGAAACATACTTTGACAGTGCCGGACTAGGTCTTTCCTTGAGATTTACATTTTAAAAAAAAGTTTTATACAACAAAAGCCTGGCTTCTCACGAAACCAGGCTTTATTTTTATACTGGATATTAGATTCCCATCCACCTTTTCAGCACTGCTTTTTGAGCGTCAGTGGCGTTAGGATCGATTTGTGAAACCAACTTAATGTTTGGACTAGCTTTCAATGTAACTTTAAAATCCCTTGTTGTGCCATCACGTTTCAAAGTTACCTTGAGCACATCGCCGACTTTACTTCCTGTAATTACAGGCATTCTCTCGATTGCAGCTTCTACCGGCACGTCGTTGATACTGATAATCTCGTCATTTACATTGATCCCATCAACCCAGGCTGCACTGTTGCGGGCTACCGACGTAATCATGATCTTGCCCTCGGTTTTTTTGGATGCAACTCCAAGATATGGAATGCTTTTACCAGCGTTTGCATTGTTAACCTGTACACCAGCATAACCAAGATAAGTTGTATAATCCGCAGGCTGAACACCATTCACATATTTCTCATAAAAAGTAGCGAAGCTGATCCCACTAATCTTTTCTACCATTGCTTTAAACTCGGCATCGGTATAGCCCCTTTTTAGAGTTTTACATTGCAGGTACATCGCTTTCATGACATCATCCAAGCTTTTCGTCCCTTTTGTGGCATGAGCAATCTCAAGATCCATGAGCAAACCAATTACCTCACCCTTGGTATAATACGAAACTGAGGTATTCCCAGAGTTTTCATTTGGCCTGTATTGTTTGATCCAGGCATCGTAGCTCGCTGCCGAAGCAGACTGTACTTTTGCACCGATTGTATTTTCTACACCGGCGACAGCATCACCCATGCGGGTTACAAAATTATCCGAGTTGATGAAGCCAGCTCTCAACATGAATTTATTTTCATAGTACGCAGTAAATCCTTCGGCTATCCAGAGGTTAGCGGTATAGTTCTCGTTATCGTAATCGAACGGCCCCAAGGCTACCGGTCTAAGGCGCTTTACGTTCCACAAATGATGATATTCATGTGCAACAAGTTCAAGGAAACCATTGTAGCCCCTTTCCGTCGTATATTGATTGCGTGAGGCGCCAAGCACAGTAGAGTTGAGGTGCTCCAAACCACCACCCCCGGTAGCATAATTATGTACGATGAACGTATAATGTTTATTTGGATTTTCGCCATACATTGCAGTTTCCTGCTCGATAACCTTTGCCATATCCACTTTTAGCTTTTCTTTATCGTAATTACCGCCGCCATACATAGCCACTTCATGCTTTACGCCAGAAGCCATAAAATCAAACACATCCTGCGTCCCTACTTCTATAGGGCTATCAAAAAGAATATCAAAATCTGAAGCCCTGTAGGTGAATGCTGATCCTGAAACCGGCTCAAGGCCTGTAGAAACTTTTGTCCATCCACTATACGGAATTACCTTGACGGTGCTTGGCGACTTCAGATATCCGTCTGGATACATGAAAATGCCTGTAGATGACAGAAAAGCATGACTTGCATCGATGAAAGCCGTCCGAACAGAAATTTCGAAGGCATATACCCTATAGTTAACTTTCACCTGCGCAGCTTTAGCACTGTAAATGCGCCATATATTTTTACGGACCTTTTCCACTCGAAGTGCCTTACCAGCACTAGTAGCTTTAAATCCTTCGACACCTTTAGAGAATTCTCTTATCAGGTAGGATCCCGGTGCCCAAACAGGCATTTTAACATCAATAAAATCCTTACTGATCCCCGCGATATTCATCTCTACTTCGGCATAGTGTGCCTGAGGCTCAGTGAAACTCACTTCGAAACCTATCTTTACTTCTGATTTTGCTGTCATACCCAATGCTAGTAATACTACTAATCCTATTGCTGCTTTTTTCCCAAACATATCGTGTTGCTTTGCCGCAAATTTAAAATTATTCTATTTTTAACTTCATGAATTGAAGAATAAGGCTGTAACATACTTAATACAACACGAGTGTGATAACATATTTGAATATTTTTGTACGTTAACCGTTATTTAACCAAAATGAAACTGAGATATTTAATCTACACATTAATAGCATTGGGTTTGGCCTACCTGGTTTACTACCGCATCTCTGCCAACAAAAAAATTGAAGGTTCCGGCGGAGGCGCTGGGGGTGGAAAATCAGCCGGAAAAGATGGCAAAGGCGGCCCACAGGCTATGGTTGTTAATGGTGTTGTGGTTAAATCCTCAGCTTTTGATAACGATCTGGAAATTACAGGCTCCATAGATGCAAATGAATCTGTTAGCCTGCAGAGTGAGGTTTCAGGATTAGTTACAGGAATTTTTTTTAAAGAAGGAACCAATGTGCGGAAGGGAACACTGCTAGTTAAAATCAACGACAGAGATATCCAGGCTCAATTACAAGAAGCCTTAACCAAACAACGCTTGTCGGGCACTAATGAGAACCGGGCTAAGCAACTCCTTGCAAAAGGAGCAATCAGCCAGGAGGAATACGATACTTCGTTAGCCGACTTGCAATCGTTAAAATCGCAAACGCAGCTCATCCGTGCGCAACTTGCAAAAACATCGATCTATGCGCCATTTGATGGCAAAGTTGGCTTACGCTCTATTTCTGTTGGAGAGTACTTAACCCCGAATAAAGTAATTGCCAACCTGCTAAGTATAAACCCTATTAAAATAAGCTTCTCAGTACCCGAGAAATATATGGGACAGATCAAGACTCAGTCTGAAATTACATTCAGTACAGACGGATCATCCAAAAAATTCAGCGGACGGATCTTCGCACTTGAGCCAGGTATAAATGTTCAGACACGAACACTGCAGATCAAGGCGCTGGCGGAAAACCCGAACAATGAATTACTTCCTGGTTCTTTTGCAAAAATCAAACTGGCCTTGAGCACGATGAAGGATGCTATCCTTATACCCAATGAAGCCATTATTCCGGTATTAAAAGGTAAAACTGTTTTTATCAGCAGCAATGGAAAAGCAAAACAGGTGCCTGTTGAATCTGGCACACGTACTGCAGAAAATATTGTGATCACCTCCGGACTAAAGGTTGGTGATACTGTGTTAACTACAGGAGCAATGTCGCTAAAACCCGATGCACCGGTAAAAGTTTCGCTGGTCAAAAACTAATCTGAATCAAGCATGAGTATCTCAACCACGAGTATAAAGCGACCTGTTCTAGCCATTGTAATGAACCTGATGATCCTGCTATTTGGGGTTATCGGCTACAATTTCCTTGGCGTCAGGGAGTTTCCAAATATCGACCCGACTGTTGTCAACGTACGTACATCATATCCTGGTGCCAACTCTGATATCATTGAGTCGCAGATTACCGAGCCACTGGAGAAATCTATTAATGGAATTGACGGGATCAGGAATATATCTTCTAGTAGTAACCAGGGAAGCAGTAATATTACAATCGAGTTTAATCTTGATAAAAACATTGACGATGCAGCAAATGACGTCCGTGATAAAGTTTCGCAGGCCGCCAGAAGTTTACCAAAGGATATTGATGGAAACCCTGTAGTTAGTAAAGCTGATGCCAATTCTGACGCAGTAATCACTATGACCATTCAGAGTGATAAAAGAAATGTAATGGAGCTGAGTGATTACGCAGAAAACGTAATTGCTGAAAGACTGCAGACGATATCGGGTGTAAGTAGCGTCCAGATTCAGGGACAGCGGAAATACGCCATGCGTATCCGCATAGATCCAAACAAACTTGCTGCTTATGGCCTAACATCACAGGATATCCTTACTGCACTAAATTCAGAAAATGTGGAGCTCCCTTCTGGAAAGATTACCGGGGCAAATACAGAATTAATTGTAAAAACACTTGGTAAACTAACCAATGCAACTCAGTTTAATGATCTGATTATTAAAAATGATTCGGCGAATGTAGTGCGGTTGAAGGATATAGGCTACGCCATCTTAGGTTCTGAAAATGAGGAGACCATTTTAAGGGAATCTGGTAGACCCATGGTAGCTGTTGGCCTTGTGCCTCAACCAGGCGCTAATTATCTGGATATCTCAAAAGAATTTGACAAACGGTTTGCTCAGCTCCAGAAAGATATCCCGAAGGATATCAAACTAAATATTTCTCTGGATACGACTAAATTTATTAAGGCCTCGGTAACAGAGGTGGCTGAGACCATCATCCTATCCCTGATCCTGGTAATTATTATCATCTACCTGTTCTTTAGAGATTGGGCAATCGCAATCAGACCGCTAATTGACATTCCGGTATCGTTGGTTTTTACATTTTTCATCATGTATATTTTTGGATTCTCCATCAATGTGCTTTCATTACTGGCAATTGTACTCGCTACCGGGCTTGTGGTCGATGATGGAATTGTAGTTACAGAAAACATCTTTAAAAAGGTGGAAGAAGGACTTTCACCTTTCGAAGCTGCAATTAAAGGGTCTAACGAAATTTTCTTTGCAGTAATTTCCATTTCTATCACGCTTGCCGCCGTGTTTTTACCCGTAATTTTCCTACAGGGGTTTGTTGGACGTTTGTTCAGGGAATTCGGAATTGTGATCGGTGCAGCAGTATTAATTTCTGCATTCGTATCGCTCACGCTTACGCCCATGCTTAATGCCTATTTGATGAAAAAAACGGGCCATAAGAAGTCGAAGTTTTACGAGATGACAGAGCCTTATTTTGTGAAGCTTAATGACACGTATGCTGAAAATCTAGATAAATTCCTGAATAAAAAATGGCTTGCCATACCTATTATACTTTTCTGTGTGGGCCTGATTGTAATCTTTTGGAAGATCTTACCAAAAGAAACTGCACCATACGATGACAGAAGTGCGATCAATATGAACGTTACTACACCTGAAGGCGCATCATTTACATATACGGATCAGTTCATGATGAAAATCCAACAGACGATCAATGATTCCGTCCCAGAGAAAAAAGTAAACATTACCATTACTTCTCCCGGTTTCGGCGGCTCAGGATCTACAAATGGAGGATTTGTGCGGATGGGATTAACAGATCCAGGCGATAGAGAGCGTTCACAGGCTGACATTGCCCAAAAATTGACCAGCATCACAAGGAAATATTCGGAAGGTAAGGTTGTTGTTACCCAACAGCCAACAATCTCCGTTGGTCGCCGTGGGGGGTTACCAATAAACTACATCATCCAGGCACAGAACTTTGAGAAACTTAGAGAAAAGGTGCCCTTGTTTATGGATGAGGTTTCTAAGGATCCAATTTTTACGACATCAGATGTGAACCTGAAATTCAACAAGCCTGAGATCAATCTTACTATAGATCGCGATAAGGCCAGAAATCTGGGTGTGTCTATTCAAGATATAGGACTAGCTCTGCAGTTAGGGTTAAGCGGACAACGTTTTTCCTACTTCTTTATGAACGGAAAACAATACCAGGTAATTGGACAGTTTGAACTCGGCAACCGGAAAGATCCGTTGGATTTGAGCTCTGTTTATGTACGTAATAATAAAAATCAACTGATCCAACTAGACAATCTGGTTATTGCCAAAGAAGAAAGCAGTCCCCCACAATTATACCGCAACAATCGATTTACTTCAGCAACAGTATCAGCCGGTCTTGCACCAGGAAGAAGTATTGGTGAGGGTATTGATGCAATGGACCGTATATCGGCCAAAGTACTGGACGAGTCTTTCTCTACCGATCTTGGTGGTGAGTCCAGAGATTTCAAGGAAAGTTCTTCAAATACACTTTTTGCTTTTGGACTGGCGATCTTACTCGTTTATCTGATTCTTTCAGCGCAGTTTGAAAGTTTCAAGGATCCTGTGATTATCATTTTAACGGTACCTATGGCCGTTGCCGGGGCATTTCTATCACTTTGGCTCTTTGGCCAAAGCTGGAATATTTTTAGTCAGATTGGCACAATCATGCTAATCGGACTGGTAACCAAAAATGGAATTCTTATTGTAGAATTTGCCAACCAGCTGAAGGAACAAGGAAAAAGCGTACACGATGCAATTCGCGAGGCTTCTGTTTCCAGACTTCGGCCAATTTTGATGACGAGTCTTGCCATTGCTATCGGTGCATTGCCTATTGCAATGGCCTTGGGTGCAGCCGCAAAAAGCAGAATGGGTATGGGTATTGTAATTGTTGGAGGAACGACCTTCTCCCTGGTACTTACCTTGTTTGTAATCCCATCTATTTATTCGTATTGGTCTAAGGAACACAAAGAAAACACGGAACTTGACCGTTCTCTAAAAGCAGCATTAGAAAGTGAAAAAAATGAAAAAGCTTAATATACATATACGGTTACTGTGCTGCTTTTTAGGTATGGCTTTAGTTTGCTTTGTTGGGCAAGCCACAGCACAAAACATCCTGGATAAGAATACAAATGCCTTACCGAGTATGACGCTTCAGGAGGCAATTGAAACCGCCTTAAAAAACAACTACGACATCAAACTCATTAATAATGATCTTTTGATCGCCCAAAATAATGTTAATGCTCGAAATGCCGGACTACTGCCCACATTAGGCGCAACGTTCAGTAAAGGTGGAAGCAGTCAGAATTCGACACAGACAACTTCTACAGGCACACAAAGGAAATTGAGCGGTGTAAAAAACACCAATCAGAGCTATGGTGTAGCTTTAGATTGGACAATTTTTGACGGTTTCCAGATGTTTGCTAACTACGACAGACTTAAAGAACTGCAAAAGCAGGGCGAGGTAAACACTAAAGGCGTGATCTTAGGAACCATTGCCGATGTGGTGAACAACTACTACGCACTGGTTAGGCAACAACAGCTTGTTGCAGCGAAAGACAGTGCATTGGACATCTCGAGATTGCGTGTATCTATTGCTGATAATAAACTTCAATTGGGACGTGGCTCCAAATTAGATGTTCTTACTGCTAAAGTAGATTACAATACGGATACATCATCTTACCTTACTGAAAAGAACTTACTAAAGACGACGATGGTGACGCTGAATCAGCTGATGGCCCGAGATCTTAATATTGAGTTCAAGGTGAAGGAAGAGATTGACATTGAAAACAATCTCGTGTATGCCAACTTGCAAACACAGGCAAATGCATTAAATCCAGATCTCCAAAATGCCTTCATCAATAAAAAAATTGCAGAACTGAATTTGAAGCAGGTTAAGGGACAACGCTATCCGGTTGTAGCGATTAATAGTGGGTACGATTTTAACAGGAGCACGAGTCCAACGGGTTTTAACACGGCACTTCGCGCGAATGGATTGACTTATGGGGTAACGGCCAGTTTAAATATTTTTAACGGATTCTTGCAAAGGCAAAATGAGCGGAATGCAAAAGTACTTATCAGCTCTTCAGAACTTAATCTGGATAAAACAAAGCAAACTATCAGTGCGCAACTGATCTCCACCTACCAGAATTACCAGACCAATCTTGACCTGTTGAAGGTGGAAACCGGCAATGTGGAAATAGCAAAGCAAAATTTAGATATTACATTAACAAAGTATCGACTTGGAAGCATTGCTCCTTTAGAATTACGCGAGGCACAGCGGAATTCCATTGATGCGGTAACGCGTTTCCTTGATGCTCAATATCAGGCAAAGCTTACCGAGATCAGCCTAAAAGAAATTAGCGGCACCTTAAATGTTCGATAAGATTCTTATTTTTATCCCATGATATTAGTAGCTGACAGTGGTTCTTCCAAGACAGACTGGATGGGATTTAACGGAAAAGAAACGATTAGTTTTAGCACACCGGGTATTAACCCCTATTTTCTAAATGCACAGGATATTTTTAAGATTTTCTCTAAGAAAAAGGAGGTTGCTGTGTATGCGGAAGAAGTTAAGGAAATCTATTTTTTTGGTGCAGGCTGCTCGTCGCCAGACAAACATGAAGTTGTTTCCAATGGGCTTTCTCTGTTTTTTACTAAGGCGTTTATTAGCGTAGACCACGATCTCATGGGCTCGGCCTATGCAACATGTGGTGCCGAGGCTGGACTTACCTGTATCCTGGGTACTGGGTCAAATATTTCTTACTACGATGGGACGACGGTGCACGAGAGCAAACACGGACTGGGATACGTTCTTGGTGACGAGGGTTCAGGAACACATTTTGGACGTAAATTGGTTACCGCTTACTTATACAACATGTTGCCTTCCGATCTGGGCGAAATGTTCCGTACGGAGTTTGAAGCTGACAAAGAGAAAGTTATCACTAACGTTTATCAGCAAGCTTTTCCGAACGTATACCTTGCAGGGATGAGTAGATTTATGTCCAAAAGACAGGAGCATCCTTACATAAAACAGCTTCTTGAAGAAGGTTTTCAGGAATTTGTTGATAGCAATATTAAAGATTATCCGGACTACAACAGACTAGAATGTCATTTTGTAGGTTCTATCGCATATTACTATCAGGATGTCCTTAAAGCTGTTTGCAAAAAGAACGGAATTAAGGTTGGCAAGATTCTTCAGAAACCTATTGAGGGCATTTATAATTATATACTGGAAAGGGAAGGTATCTCAGATTAATATAATTTGATTAGGCTTTATTATCCTCAATTCGATTGACTTTATACAATCCATAAAAAGATCCTGCAATTAACAGAAACCACACTGAATGATCAAGCGGTACTTCATTAATATCAGGGTCGCCCCCAGGGGGTATCCCCGGATCATCCGACTGCGCTGTTACGCTGATTGATATACACAACCCAACTATCATTAACATTTTATGGATCATGTCTCTATTGTTTAATTACTTTGGCAAATTTGAAAATGATATCTGTCGCACTGTCGATCAGTTCCAGAAAATAGATGCCTTTATTCAGACTCATTCCCGAGATCGTTACGACTCCATTTTTTTCAGTGTTCTTCCATTTTCTGGTCAGTACCAAATTGCCCAGCATATCCCTGATTCGAATATTCATATTTTCAGGTAAGGCGGCTTTTGTTTTCACAAAGAATACATCAGTAAAAGGATTTGGATATACCGTGATATTCTTGTCATCCTGATGCGCTGCAGCGGATCCATCAATATGTAGCAGAAAACGATTGTCACCCTCGGTTTCCGACTTGGATTTATCGATATCGAAAGGATACGATTGAACAGTTCCCGAGAACGGTATTCTCTGTTTAAGAAAGCGGTCTTCTAACGTTATCCGTGTTGCGGGTTGAAAAGTCTCAAGACCATCAAACCGCAAAAAGTATTTACCTGATAACTGTCCTTGAACGGACAAAAGAATATCAATAGGCTGCGCCAAACTACCGCGTCTATCTATAGACAATTTCTTACGCTCCGGGCTAATACCTGCAATACTTACTATCCCTGTTCCTATTTTTTCAGCACTTGCTCTTTTTCCTCCATCGGTACCATCTGGAGTAAGCACTATTTTATAGCGTTGCATAAAATCGTCCTTAATAATTGTCACAGACAATGCCTGCATGGCGGGCTGCACTGATAATCTGGAAGCTATTGCAGTGCTTTGATATCCTTTAAATACTAAGCTACCTGAATTAACTTCCGGGTTGACTTTAACAAAGAAACCAGTTCCTGGATTTATTGTGGCATTAGGATCGTCGGTAACATCATAACTTTGATTTATAGGATCATACAGCCAGATAAATGGGCTAAGCCCCGAAGTTATTAACGCGCCCCATTTTATAGAAAACGGATAAGGATTTCCTAGCAAATTGAATCCATCCCCCAGTTCACCTTTATGGGAATTATATAGGGTTTTAATGAGATCGGTTGTCCAGACATTCCCCCTATAAGTAACCACATACCCATCTGGATTAATAAATGGAGGAGAAACTATTTCTCGCGTAAAAGCATCTGGGATCAGTCTTGATCCTCTTGAAAATACAAATACCCCATCACCTAAAGGTATTTTTTGATCCATATTTTGAATGGGCTGATATCTATCCGTTAATGCTCCGTATAAATTTTCTACGTGCGTATATATTGTGTTACCATCTAATGGAGAGTTATCGAAACCATTGTTTGCTCCTTCTTTCCCAGTAATAAACATGGCATTCTGAAGTTCATGGAGATCAAATTGTGGTAAGCTAGCGCTGCGGATCTGATAAACTGGTGAGCTTAAAAGCCGCCACCCTCTACCGGTGCCGGGATATATAAATCCGCCTTTGATATACTTTTCTATTGCAACGCTTCCGATAAGGGCAGCCTGAACTTGACCGGCAGTCTGAAAATATTGTGCCGTAATACCATCATTACTCAGTCCTAACGTTAGGTTATCATGTGTCTCCACTATCCCCCAGTCAAGCGTTAGTGAATGAATCACATAGATGGATTGCAAAAGCTGAATTACCAAATTTGCAGTATTTTTCTGGACACTGAAATTGGCCACTCTGACATAACCAGCCCCACTGATTTGCTGAGCCCGATCTCCGGCAAATAGAAGCCTACCATCCTCGGTAGCTATTATCCCTGCATTTTGTATATTTCCATCAAGCTGAAGGACGCGATCACCATCGATGATAATACGAGCACCTGCCTTTAATGTTACCAGACAATGTGCCGTCAAATCAGATTGAACATGTAATACAGCGTTTTCCTCCAGCAGCAATTGCTGGGTTGATCGTGCAACTCCTGACAGTCTTGCTATTTTGTTCTTGGCAATATTAATTGTTCCAGCTGCACTGGGTACCTCCAAGATGCTCCAGTTAGCCGGATTTAGCCAATTATCGTCCACTGTCCCGGTAAAGATCGGGCCTTTGGAATACGCCATTGCAGATGTCTCTTCGTTCCCTAAGCTGTAAAATGCAAGCGTGTTATTCTGGTTGGCGTATTCTACCGATAAATGACCCATATTCTTAGCGTCATGTCGAATTCGAAGTTCATCAAGCATTCCGGTGAAATACCGGTCTGAGTTAACCGAACTACCAATGCTTATAATTCCCCCACCGGCTATTTTCAGATCGACATGACGTGTAGAGCCCTCCTCTATCCCATTAACCGAAAGTGCTAAAACCTTGTCCTGCAGAGAGACCCCAACAAAATACCATGTTGCTTCGGTAAGTATGGTTGTGCTGATCAATTCATAACGAAATCCGTAATTGTAGATGCGTATCTGAATATCACCGCCACTGCCTACACACAACTCATAGCCTCCATTCTCGCTACGATTACTAACAATCACCTGTTCCTTGCCACGTTGATCAATTTTTATCCAACCTGAAATGGCAAACCGTGTGCTTGTGTCTTTTAGTCCCGTCATCCGTGACGGGCTACCTTGCAGATGTACCGCTTTGCCAATTTTTCCCTCCACATAGTTTGCAGTTGTCAGATGAAATCCAATCGCTTTAGCTGAGGGATCCTGATCTGCCCCATTCCGGACAGAGCCGGAATCACCTTCGGGATCCATATGCCATATTGCTACAGCACCATGCCAGGTCGTAACAGCCGAAATGCTATATGGATCAGCCACCATGCTCGATCCATAATAAATATACAATGATGTCGCCGGACTTTGTGTTCCCAAAGCAGAAAGCATGGGTAAACTGACCCAGCATAATAGCCGACCTGTGTTCGGGTTGTATTGCTCAACCTGAGCGCTGAGGCGTAGCTCTGTACCATTGGCTGTCGAGAAACATATGTCTGGCCTGCTGTAACCTGAAACTCGATTGCTCTGACATTGTCCAGAAATAAACCTGAGTGTGGTATCCTGCAACTCGAGTAGAAAAACAAAATCTGTTAGATCATTTGTTGCGATAACTTTCGTCTTAGGTATAGTTATCTTCTTTCTGAAATTATATCCTTCCTGCCATGCATTTGCCCGGACGGGCAAAATGCATGACAGGAAAAGGAGCCAACATATTTTTTGGTGGATTATTCGATATCCTAAAATCATAGCCATCTGTTTGCTTCAATTGTAGCTCAGACAGGAGAATATGGACAAAGAAATTTTGAAGATTTGATAAAGTAGACACTATATTTTCATCAATAGAAAGCATGATGATTAAAAAGAGTAGTCGCGCGAATTTTTTTTAGCTCAGCATCATGGCAAAAAATAATTTCTTTAAACCGGAGACGCCTCTAAAAGATTCTTGATTTTTTTTAAAAGTACAGCAATTTCAAAAGGTTTTGCGAGATAGTCGTTTCCCAGCAAGTGTTCCCGCATGATGTAATCCTCCGAAAATTCTGCTGAAGCCATGAGTACAGGAATATCTGCCGTTTCTGGTCTCGACCGTATTTCTTTAACGATTGCCCTGCCATCCATACCATCAAGTCTGATATCCATGATAATAAGATCGGGTTTAAAATCGTCGATAATTCTAAAAACGGGCCTTCCGGTCATTAGCGGAAAGACTTTATAATTATTCAATTCCAGCGCAAGCTGTATCACTTCTAAAATATCAGGGTCGTCTTCAACGACTAGTATACGCTTCATCATAAAAAAAGAAGCTCAACAAGTTTGGTGCCAGTTGATCAAAAAAAAACAGGTATACTTGTTTTTTTTAGCGGATATGTACAACAAAGATCAGATAACAAGCATCGCGGATACGCTATTGCCTGGGTTTCTCCCGAAGGATAAAACTATAAATGAACTATCCTTCCATTTTACCATACCACCAAATCAAAGCTACAAGGTTTGGTATATGAGGAAGGACAGTTCAGATTTTAAGTTCGTTAAGTTTGAAGCAGATCAACCTATGAACCGTTAATATTATTTTTTTGTTACTTTAAATTCAGTGCGTCTGTTCATCTGCCGCCCTTCAGGATTGTCTTTACCATCAGGCAGCTGATTTGGTGCAATAGGTTTTGTAAAACCGTAGCCCTTGCTAACCATGTGGCTGGCTGGAATACCTTTGGCTATGAGATAATCGACACAAGATTTGGCCCTTTTTTCAGAAAGTTCCAGATTATACTCTGCCGTACCAATATTATCTGTATGAGCGCTGAGTTCTATCTCTATGCTCTCATTATCAGACATAATGGTAAAGAGCTGATCAAGCGTTGTTTTGGAGGCATCATTTAGCTCTGCACTGTTAAACTCATAATAGATATCTTTCAATACTATTGGCTTATCGACCTTAAAAGGGACTAAACAAAGGTCAGAGCTAAACAGTGTATCAGATTTTGACAGGGTTTCATATCCGAAATTCACCACCTTAGCAAAATACTCTGGCATCTCGGCAAGCAATTTTACTTTTCTATTGGTTGTTATGTTGAGCTTATATATACCTTGAGCATCGGTGATAGCCTTGTGCTGGCCAGTTGAATCCGTCAATGTAACTGTTGCCCCTACCAGAGGCTTGTTAGTTTTACAGTCCAGCAATTTACCCTGCACGTTCAGATAATCTCTTTTGATATGAAAGATTTCCAAACAGCACACAGACTGCCTGTCGGAGCTGATATACCCCGTATTATCAAGGTCGTCTGTTGGTGTAAAATAGACATCGTCTTTTGATGAATTAAAAGGATAGCCCATATTGGTAGGATCGGTCCAGGTGCTGAAGTCACCCATGGACTCGTAAAAATCCAGCCCCCCTAGACCTACTTTTCCTGCACTGCTGTACATGAGTCTTTTGGTTGTAGAGTTATAATATGGCGCTTCCTCGTCTTCTTTACTGTTGATCTTCGGGCCCATATTTACTGCCAACCCAAGCGTTCCATCTTTTCGAATCTGGCAATACCAGATATCGTATTTTCCCTGTCCACCCGGCCTGTCAGATGAAAACATCAAATATTTTCCGTCTTTAGAAATGAAAGGCTGCATAGAATTGTAGCCATTCACATTAATATTGGCTACCAACCCTTGCGTGGTCGACCATACTTTTTCCTTGTCCTTATCTTTATCATCACCTGTGGCGGTTACTTCGTAGATATTTCTTGTTCCCTTACTCCATCGCGTTACATACATCAGTTTTCCATTTGGATGAATTGCTGGTGCAGCAGACTCTTTGTCTTTAGGGTCAAATTCTACACGCTTCAAATTCACCTGGCTACTGAGCAGATCACCTGTCACCTCATATACAGAATTAAGATATGGAGATTCTTTTTTTATTACTTTTTCATCTTTTTTATTGACAAGCACTTCATCTTTTCCAGCAACACTGACTGGCCTTGAAGATGTAAAATAGAATTTTCCACCTATCAGGTAAGGTGTATAGTTTGATCCTTTGCCGTTTACAGCGTTCGTTAACCGTGTTAGCTGATAGAGTCTCGGATAAGACATTTCATACAATGCGAAATTGCAGGAAGCGATATTCATCCTTGACTTAGCAGCGTACTCGTCGTTCGTTTTGTCTTTGGCGAGGAAATTGCGAAAAGCGATAATCGCTTCTGCAAAACGCTGATTCGTCATCAGCGTTTCTCCGTACCAATAGCCGGCTTGCGCATATTGGGGTTCGGCAAACTCTTGCGCTATTGCATACCACCCCTCGGCGTCTTTGAAGTTTTTATATAGTCGTAATGAATGTGCCAGTTGATACACCGCATATTCATAATCGGCTCTTTTCGGACTCTCTTCCTTAATCTTTTTATCGAAACCATAGGGTGGTACGAAGCCGCCAGAATCTGAACTGAGCTGAAGAGACTTTTTATAATATTCTGCCGCAGCATAATAATCTTTATGCTGAAAATAAACATCTGCGGCACGTTTACTTTTAGCCACAAACTGTGCTTGTAATGCGTTGCCGGTAAGCAGGCACAAACAAATGAGTATATAACGTTTCATATGTGGTTAAATTAGAGTCTAGGACAAAAGAAGCTTGGACCTGTGATGCCCTTGCGACTGGTAAATGAGAGTGAGAGTTCCAAGCCACCTTTACTTCCTGTGGCTCTGTTAAGTGCTGAAGTGTTAAAGTCGTAGCTCACGCCTACAACAATACTCTTCAGGTGTAAGCCGAAGAAGGCTATAGCAGAATCGTCTACTCTATAGTTTGAGCCAAAAAGCAGATCCGTCTCCGCGTTAAGCATCAGCTGCGCATAGGCTCCTGCGGCAATCTCCCGCGCGTTTCCCTGTTTGATGTATATACCGTTTGGAGTAATGTCAAGCATCTCTGTAACCTTGATCCTTGCCCCTCCATGAGCAGTATACCTGATGGGCATCTTTGTACTCGCTCCTACAAATTTATCTACCGGACGAGTGAGGTGTCCTGCACTAACCCCCAGAAAAGTATTTACTGACTGATCTGGGTTTCCATCAAAAAACATTACCCCAGCATTTACATCTGGCACCAGTGTGTTAGACGAACTAAAAGACTCATTCATACCCATCGAGTCGTCAAAACCCATAGTTGGATTATATTGACTTCCGAGGGTGATCTTTGAGGCATCAAAACTTTTATTGAGAATACCTGCCTGCAATCCGAAATTGATCATATTTAATCCGCGGTTACCAAACCGGATTCTATAGGACCCTGACACCAGTGCATTCAGTTGATTATAGCTGATATCACCGGCATTTTGATTGATTACAAGCGCACCAAAGGCAAAGTTTTTTACCGGCGCCATATCAAATGAGGCGCCGGCGGTAAGAAATGAATTGGATATTGAGCTCCACTGTTCTTTTGCATTGAGTGTTACTCTGTAATCACCATCAGTTACCCCGGTGAGCGCCGGGTTTAACCACAATGGATTGGCATAATATTGTGAAAAGTGCGGATCAATTTGTGCTTTTGTCTGGAGCGCTGTAAGCGTAAACAACATTCCCAGGGATAAAATTTTCGTTAGCTTCTTCATAATGTATATTTCAGGTTAATGTTGAATTATCGTAACAGGGTTATTGATCCTTTTTTAAGCGTTTTCGTTCCATCCTGAAATACCACATCCACGTAGTAGACGTATACTCCATTAGGCTGTAACTGCCCTTTATAGGTTCCATCCCATCCAAGTTCAGGTCTGCGGGATTCGAAGATAAACTGACCCCATTGATTGTACACCCGTAGTGTCATACTTGCGATGGTATTACCATAAATCAGGAAGAAATCATTCCTGCCATCACCATTTGGTGTAAAAGTATTCGGGATGTACACCCCATTGCCCATTGGATTAGCAGATGTACCATCCAGGGTAGATACAGCGCTGGTTTGACAGGCCTGCTGCCCAACCGCGCGTACCCTGATACTAACCAAAATGGCTGGTTTCGCTACGATCACCACCTGAGTGGTACCTGCCGAACCCGAACTTGGGGCTTGCCAATTGATACCTCCATCAAGCGAAACTTCATATCTTGTTGCACCTGTCACTGCATTCCAGCTGAATGTTACTGAAGTAGGCGTTGTTGCTTGTACTGTAACCACTGGAGCTGAAAGTACCGGAAGTACAGTTACCGTTACAGCAGTTCTTGTCGGGCTACTGCAGCCGGCTGCTGACACTGCTTCAGCATAGTACATTGTGGTAACTGCAAGCGATGGGGTTGTAAATGTAACACCTGTTGAGAGTGCTGTTCCGCCAGTTGCTGCGCTGAACCAACGGTAAGTAAGGGCTGGATCAGGATTGTTTATCGCAAGTACTGCTGCAGTTCCACTACAGGCAACACCTGAATTCACTGTTATCGAAGCAGGAGCTACCGGTCTGCCGAGGACATTAACACGTACTTCTGTCCTTGTACCAGCGGTGCATCCCCCGGCAGAGACTCCTTCTACAAAGTAAGATGTAGAAGTACTGAGGGCGGGAGTTGTGAAGGTTATTCCTGAGCCGGCAAGTGTGCCACCTACGGCTGCAGTATACCAATTATACGTTGCATTTGCTTGCGGATTTGTCACGGTCAATACTGCAGGTGAGTTTAGACAAACATCAACCGAGGTCAGTGCGACAGTAGGCACTGGTGGAATAGTGCTTGTAGTAAAGGTTACAGATACACGTTGTGCAGCACTTGACTCACAGACTCCAGCACCACTAATGCCGATGCTATATGTGTAGGAAGTGCCCGCAATTGCGGCAACGCTAAATATGCCAGTTGTATTGGTTGCAACGAGTGTACTGCTATTATACAGGTAATACATTGGGTTGGTAACACCTGTGCTGGTAGCTCTAATTTCGACATTACCAGCCTGAGCAACGCATAGGTTACCACCGTTTCCACCGTTCACTGTAACACTTGCAACAGACATACTTGTACAAACTGCAGGTATATCAGCCTGTGTTGTCTTTTGGATTGCTGCATTGGTTACTGTAGCGGTATTGGCGATAACAGTTGTATTAGTAAGATCTGCATTTACAGTAACTGTAAAGCTGACAGTAGTTGTTGCTCCTGGTGCCAATGTCGGAATAACGAACCCGACTGTATTGGTTGTTCCATTCAGAACTCCTCCATTTTGCGCAGCAGTAAAAGTTGTGCTGTTAGGAACCGGGTCACTAATGTTTGTATTATTCAGGGCTACGTTACCTGTATTTTTAACTGTGATTGTGTAGGTTAACTGATTTCCAGGATGGGCTTTACCATCTGTACCTGTGCTAACAACCATGCTGGTGACTGCGAAATCAGCAGTCTGATCGGTTGTTGTTGGTGGCACTGTTGGCGTTTGTGGTGTTCCTGGGTTAGTAGGATCTATTACCGTTGCTGTATTTCCGATAGATGGAACACCGGTCAGGTCGTCGGTAACTTTCACCTGGAATGTAACTGCTTTACTTTGTCCAAAAGGCACATCAATTGTCCAGTTCAATGTATTCCCTGTTAACGTACCGCCGTTATCCGCGCTCCCTGCTATGTAGGTTGTGTTTACTGGAATTGGATCACTAATAGTCATTCCGGTCAGTAAAGTAGATCCTGTATTTTGGACGTTAATGGTATAAGTAAGCGTTGAGCCAGCAGCAATTTTACCAGCAGCATTTAGTCCGGCCACAGTTTTTGTACTGTTAAACGAACGGCTTGGGTCTGTTGGTACTGGCGGAACAGTTGGTGTTTGTGGCGTTGTTGGGTTTGTAGGATCGGTAACGGTTGCCGTATTTCCAATCGAAGATACTCCAGTTAGATCATCAGCAACTTTTACCTGGAAGGTAACAGGCTTGGTTTGTCCGAAAGGCACATCGATGGTCCAATTTAACGTGTTACCTGTTAAAACACCTCCATTATCTGCGCTACCGGCAACATAAGTTGTGTTGGCAGGGACTGGATCACTGATTGTAATACCTGTTAGTGTTGATGAACCTGTATTTTGAACATTAATAGTATAAGTAAGCGTTGATCCTGCGGCAATTCTGTTTGCAGCATTCAATCCTGTAACGGCTTTCGTACTGGCGAACGATTTGGTAGGATCTGTAGGTACTGGCGGAACGGTTGGGGTTTGCGGTATTGTTGGATTTGTTGGATCAGTAACCGTTGCCGTGTTACCTATTGAAGCCACTCCAGTTAGATCATCAGCAACTTTTACCTGGAAGGTAACAGGCTTGGTTTGTCCAAAAGGCACATCAATTGTCCAGTTTAACGTAGTCCCTGTTAAAACACCTCCATTATCTGCGCTTCCAGCAACATATGTTGTATTGGCAGGAATCGGATCAGTGATTGTAACACCTGTTAGTGTTGATGAACCTGTATTTTGAACACTAATAGTGTAAGTAAGCGTCGATCCAGCTGCAATTTTATTTGCGGCATTCAATCCTGTAACGGATTTCGTGCTGGTAAATGAACGAACCGGATCTGTGGGTACTGGTGGAACAGTTGGTGTTTGTGGCGTTGTTGGGTTTGTTGGATCAGTCACTGTTGCCGTGTTACCTATTGAACCCACTCCAGTTAAGTCGTCAGCAACTTTTACCTGGAAGGTCACAGGTTTGGTTTGTCCAAAAGGAACATCAATTGTCCAATTTAAAGTAGTACCAGTTAAGGTACCTCCATTATCTGCACTTCCAGCAATATAGGTTGTATTAGCTGGGATTGGATCACTGATTGTAATTCCTGTCAGCGTTGAAGAACCTGTATTCTGAACGTTAATTGTGTATGTAAGTGTCGATCCTGCTGCAATTTTATTTGCTGCGTTCAATCCTGTAACGGACTTCGTGCTGGTAAATGAACGAACCGGATCTGTAGGTACTGGCGGAACGGTGGGGGTTTGTGGTGTTCCTGGGTTTGTAGGATCAGTTACTGTTGCCGTGTTACCTATAGAAGGAATTCCAGTAAGGTCGTCAGCAACTTTTACCTGGAAGGTAACAGGCTTGGTTTGTCCAAAAGGCACATCAATTGTCCAATTTAAAGTAGTACCAGTTAAGGTACCACCGTTATCTGCACTTCCAGCAACATAGGTTGTATTAGCCGGGATCGGATCACTAATCGTAATTCCTGTCAGCGTTGTAGAACCTGTATTCTGAACGTTGATAGTATAGGTAAGTGTTGATCCTGCTGCGATTTTACTTGCTGCATTTAAGCCGGCAACAGTTTTAGTGCTGGTAAATGATCGAACCGGATCGGTAGCTACGGGTGGAACTGTTGGTGTTTGTGGTGTTGTTGGATTTGTTGGATCGGTAACAGTTGCCGTATTTCCAATTGAAGCTAGTCCAGTTAGGTCGTCAGCAACTTTTACCTGGAAGGTAATGGCCTTAGTTTGTCCAAAAGGGACATCAATTGTCCAATTTAAAGTAGTACCAGTTAAGGTACCACCGTTATCTGCACTTCCAGCAACATAGGTTGTATTAGCCGGGATCGGATCACTAATCGTAATTCCTGTCAGCGTTGTAGAACCTGTATTCTGAACGTTGATAGTATAGGTAAGTGTCGATCCTGCTGCGATTTTACTTGCTGCATTTAAGCCTGCAACAGTTTTAGTGCTGGTAAATGATCGAACCGGATCGGTAGCTACGGGTGGAACCGTTGGTGTTTGTGGTGTTGTTGGATTTGTGGGATCGGTAACAGTTGCCGTATTTCCAATTGAAGCTACTCCAGTTAGGTCGTCAGCAACTTTTACCTGGAAGGTAACGGATTTAGTTTGCCCAAAGGGAACATCAATTGTCCAATTTAATGTGGTGCCTGTCAGCGTACCGCTGTTATCTGCACTACCCGCAACATAAATTGTGTTAGCCGGGATTGGATCGCTGATCGTTATCCCAGTCAGCGTTGTAGAACCTGTATTCTGAACATTAATGGTATACGTCAATGTTGAACCAGCGGCGATCTTACTTGCTGCGTTTAAGCCCGCAACAGTTTTTGAGCTAGTGAATGAACGAACTGGATCTGTAGCCACTGGGGGAACGGTTGGTGTTTGTGGATTTGCGGGGTCTGCAGGGTTTGTAACTGTAGCAATATTCCCTATTGACGCTATTCCGGTAAGGTCATCCGCAACTCTAACTTTGAACGTTACTGTTTTAGTTTGGCCAAATGGCACATCTAAAGTCCAGTTGAGTGTTGTTCCTGTCAAGATGCCTCCATTATCTGCGCTTGCAGCAACGTAAGTAGTATTAACAGGAATTGGATCGGTTATGGTAACGCCTGTTAAATTGGTATTGCCGGTATTTGTAACATTGATTGTAAAGGTCAGCTCAGATCCCGCAGCAATTTTTCCTCCGGCATTTAGCCCGGAAACTGTTTTAGTACTTGTAAAGGTATTAGTTTGATCTGTAGGATATGTTGGAGATGCAGGTGTTTGTGGCGTCCCTGGATTTGAAGGATCAGTAACCGTAGCAGTATTTCCAATACTTGAAATTCCTGTTAGGTCGTCATTAACCTTAACCTGAAATGAAACTGTTTTACTTTGTCCAAATGGCACATCAATAACGTAATTCAGCGTCGCACCATTCAATGTACCCCCATTGTCTGCAGTGCCAGCAATATAAGAGGTTCCTGCTGGAATAGCATCCGCTACTGTAACTCCAGTCAGATCAACATTTCCTGTATTATTGACTGTAATACTATAAGTTAAAGTCGAGCCGGCAATGATTCTATTTGCCGGAGTTTGACCGCTAACAGCTTTTGTGCTGGTAAACTGTCTGGTTTGTGTAGTTGGAATCGGTGGTGTAGCGGGTGTTTGCGGATTTGTCGGATCTCCCGGATTAGTAACCGTTGCGGTATTTGTGATAGTAGGAATTCCAGTTAAGTTGCTCGCAGCAGTAACGTTAAATGTTAATGGCAGCGTTTGACCGAAAGGAACGTTCACATTCCAGTTGAGGGTATTTCCTGTTAATATACCACCGTTACTTGCGCTACCCGGAACATAAGTTGTTCCTGCCGGGATAACATCACTTACTGTGACGCCTGTTAGTCCGACGGTACCTGTATTCACAATAGAAATTGTATAACTGAGTTGAGAGCCTGCAGTGATCTGGCCTCCAACGAGTCCGGCGACTGATTTAGAACTCGTAAAAGTACTTGTCTGCTCTGTCTGTACTGGTCCGGTTGACGGCTGTTGCAGTACAGGCGGGGCGCCTGGAATAGTGACATCTGCAGTATTCGTTATTGTTGGAATTCCAGATAAGTCAGCTGCTGCCAGAACTCTAAAGGTTATTGCCGTTATACCTTGTGGCACTGCAACAGTCCAGTTTAGCGTATTTCCAGTTAGCGTACCACCGTTTGATGCACTCGCTGACACGTAAGTAGTTCCAGTTGGGATCACATCTGAAATGGTGACTCCATTAACAGTTGCAGACCCATTATTCGTAAGCTCTATCGTGTATGTCAGCTCTGACCCAGCAGCAATCCTTCCCTGTGCATTCAGTCCATTTGTAATTCTTTTCGTTGAACCCAGACCGGCAACGACAATGGTTGTTGATGCACTACGAATAGAAGCACAGCCACCAGCTCCAATGGCAACGACGGTATAAACACCGGCGTCAGCCGCAGTAACATTCGTTCTTGTCAATGTAGGCCCAACCTCAGCGGTAAGCACGTTGTCCTTATACCATTGGAAAGATGTTGCTCCTGCAGATGTTGCCGTCAAAGTGAACGATCCTCCTACTGCAATATTCTGCGTACCAGACATATCGATTACTGGCTGCGGACTTGCATTTACTATAACTGTTTGTGTTTTCAATGATCCTGCCATGTTTTCACAAGTTCCTGTTCCCTGCACACTTACATAGAAGGTTTTATTAGCGGTAAGCCCGGTTACTGTTAGACCGTTTGCTGTGAGCAGATAAGTAACGCCTGCGACAGTACCATTGGTAACTGGCTGTGTCTTAGCGACATCAAAATAATAAGTAAATACTGGGTTAACGATGCTACCTGGCGTGGCTAGCGTGGCTGTCAATACAGCAGATGTTGCTGGTGTAGTTAAACAGATTGGCACGTCATTAGCTAATATCGCAGCAGCAGTAGCGCCTGGTGTAACGGTTATTGTAATTTTTGTTCTGGCAGATACGGCATCAGTACATCCTGATCTGTACATGGCCACATAATAGGTGTATACACCAGCTGTTAAGCCTGGAGGAGAAAATTTAGTTCCATTATCTGTTACGCCTGCAGTAATTTCATTGCCAGCTGAAGCCGCATCAAAATAGCGGTATGTGGCTCCGGCTTCCGGATTTGAGACTGTTATATTTGCTGACGCGCCTTCGCATATGGTTAATGTATTATTTGTTAGCCCAACCGCCGAAAGGGTTGGCGAGGGTGCCCTGCGCCCTATTTCAAACACATTCAGTCCGGTTAACGCACTGACCAGTCCATCGCCTATAGCGACCTCTACCCTATTAAACAAGGCCGTAACAGGATAGCTGACTACATATTTATTTGTGGTTCCACCGAGGAGTGTTAAACGAAGTAAAGCTGGGTCCAAGGTAAGTGCACCATTGTCGGTATTGTTATTATACGTACGAACCACAAAATTACTGGCTAGTAGATTTAAGTCAAGGAGACCAGCACCTTGGGGCTGTACAACAAGACGCACTGAATCTCCTGCACGCGAAAGAGAAGGAAATAGTGCAGTGAGGTATGTTTTATTCAAGGCACTTACATTTCCTCTGAGAAATGCGCTTGTATTTTCATTTCCATCGATCGCATTATATGGATTATCTACCGGATTTAAACTTCCTGCAATAACCCCTGTATTCCCAAAAAGCACATCCTGAGCAGTATTACACATAACATTTGCTGGTGCATTAAAATAAGCGTGGTAGACTTGCAACGAACTTAGCACACCTGCAGACAGGAGATTTTGAGGTGGCGCGAGCCTAATCAGAACACCATCATAAGCCTGAGTAGGCGTGATAGAAAACTCAACCTGATTTGTACCTCCCAGCACAGTTGCCAATTGTGACACCGTATATACAGGGCCGACTGTATTACCAAGATTATCATCAACATCAGTTGCCGCTCCATTTACTGCCTGAACAGTTGCACCGCCCAAAACAGATAAAACATTTCCACCTAGTCCCAATTTGATCGAAACTGGCGTATTTGCAACTGGCTTTTCCGCGCCTGTAAATCTAAGTCTGATTGCTGCCACACCGCCAATTCGGATGATTGCTAGCTGAACTACCGTAGAGTTAAGTGTAGCAAAACTTGCAGGATCACTATTTACGGCATTTCCTTCATTCGCTACATTGCCTGCGTTCAGAATTAATAGTAACGGATCGTCAGCACTTTTCTGGACCGTATTTGCGTACACTCTTTTTGAAGGAGCCTGTCCATACGATTTGAACTGAATCAGCGTTATTAGAATGCATAAGGACAAGAAAACGATCCTTTTAATTTTTTCAGGAATAGTAGATGTTGGGCACATAGATTAGCATTTTAGTTTAACGATAATACTTACGGCAATTTTAAGTATCAGTATTGCCGAATCAACCATTCAAGTTGTTCATTTACGTCTAGCGAAAAATGACATTCAAATGTTCATTTTGTTCATTTTTAGCACATTTACACCATTTCTATATCCATCATAGATTAATAAAAAACTGAATTACAGTATTTTAAGATAATTTGTTCGTTTTTATTCACGTCATGTCGCCAACGTGTCTGTTCATTTTCTAAATATTATCGTATATATTAGTACTAACGATCGACAAATTAACGCTCAAGCAAAAAACATCATGGATGATGCATCAATTTTAAATGAACTTAAAAGTTTGATCTTACTTAAAACTGGGATAAGATCTATAACACCTGCAGATTGCAAGCGTATTTCGATAGAGATCAGTAAGACCCTAAATAAGAATGTTAGCGAAACAACCATTAAACGGCTGTTCGGTTTCGCAGTAGTTAAACATAAATTTTCAAAGTTTACGCTAACTACCTTATCAGAATATGTAGACAAAGACGAACTACTTGATGCGATTAATCCTTCTATCGCAGCTATAACTGTAGGGCAGAGATCCTGGATCGACGTAGCGCAACAGGCGCGTAGATTAACCGAATTCACATTAAAAGGTATCCGAAACCGGTCTGGCTTACCATATGATCTCACCATAAACAGAAAGTTTGCTGAGCATGATTTTGAGGATTTCTACAACAGTGACCATATCTTCATGAGTTTTATCTCTCAACCAGGTTACGGTAGAACAACCATGTTGAGCCATTTGGTTGACAATAGTTTTCTTAAAGATGAAAGTCCCTATAAAGACTCAGTTGTGTTATTTGTAAATGCTCAGACAGTCTTCAACAAGATTAACAATTCATTCAATCTGGAAGATCAAATCAAGGCACTTCTTTCTCTATCAGATGCTGAGAGCCTCATCCCCTATTTCAAAAGAAATCTCATTAATGGAAAACTCATTATCATCATCGATGGATTTGCAGAACTGGTGCTTAAAAGAGATCTCAAAAATCAACTATTTGATAGCCTGATTAACTTCGTTTGTTTATTGGAAGATTCTGTGAACATCAAGATGATTCTAAGTATGCGTTCAACAACCTGGATGCGTTTCTATGATCGTATGCGTCATTCTCCCTTTCTGCGATCAGCTTGGTTCCAAGGAAATTATTTTAACTTAAACGACGTTTCCAATGTCCCTCCATTAACTGAAAAAGAATTGGATCAGATTTTTTCTAAGATGAACACCGGCAATAAAATTGAGTTAAGTCCGAGACTGAAGGCGCAACTTAAATTCCCCTTTCACATTCAACTATATTATCAACTGAAAGAAGAAGACCCGGATTTTAACTACTACACTAATATCTCTTCTTACGAACTGATCTCAAAATTTATACAGGAAAAAATCTATCGTTCAAACTACTATACTGAAAAGATCCTTTTCCTGAAAAAAATCATTAAGCTGACCGACTACGGCAAGTCAGGCAACTCTGTCTCAAAGGATTTGGTAATCAACGAACTGTCTGCATTCAAGAATGCTTATATGGAGTTGCTTTCCGATGGCATATTGATGGAAGAAAAAAGATATGAAAATGCGCATCCTAAAGAATTTGTGAGATTTATCCATCCACATGTATTTGAGTACTTTTTATTTGTAGAAATACTAGAAAAATTTAATTTGAATGTAGATGCTACATTCTTTGACTACATACATAAAGAATATGACAGCCATCAAGTACGCTTTATTTTGCTGCAGTGGACAATTAGGTTCATGGTCAAAATAGCGGAATTCAATGCGCTAATTCATATATTCAAACTGGTACTGAGCAACTATGAAAAGAATTATCTGATTCTTTTTATTGCTGAAAACTTAAAATATAGATTCAAACACAGTCCTGATACGATTGATTTACTTAGAAATTTCAACCTCCATGATGCAATCATCAAGGAGCTAACTAATTTCGATTTTATTGATTCATGCTACGTCCAGGCGATAACCGTTTTAGCGGAAGTATCTGACACCCGAGAACATTGCTATATCTATCAATCTATGCTCTGCCTGGTCGATTTATTTAGTTTAGATCACAAAAAAATACAGTCGCGGATAGAAATTTTAGAACATTATGATTCGACACCCAATACTTTTCTGGTAAGTCCAATAGCTGTTGCAAAAATGATTCATGCTAAAGTTGCACATAATAGTACAACTTTAGATCCTGTATGGGGACTAACCCGACAGTTTATGAATGACCCCGGTTTCTTTGGCAAAGACGCGAATCAAATATTGACCACACCAAAGGCGATCTCTTATCTTTTGATGCTAATGTTAAATATCTTTTACGGAACTCAGCAGGATGCAATGCAAATTATCAGATCTATCAAACATTTACATCCTAAAATTTTCCGAGAAAAAACACCATTTTCACTATATCTGCTCGCGGTTTTTGGCTTAGGAGGAGCGCGATCGCATCCTTGTGCTAAAGTAAACCAGATTGAACAGATTTTGCTCAAGGTCTCTTCTGCAAAAGATGGCTACTCTTTTACTAAATATTCTGAATCTTTGGTAATCATGCTTGTTGCTCAGCAGAGCGCAAATCGCGAAGAATTTGATAACGCAATAAGACATGCGCAAGAACTTATTCAGTTATATAACAGAAACCAGCTAAACTTAAACGTGATATTTGCTTACAACCTAATCATATCGATCTATGTTAGATTAAATGACTCCGGCAAGGTTAACGACTTTAAGTATGAGAAATTATGTTTTATGGAAGACCGCAATATTCCTAAGCACCTTTTCCCAATAGCTAATTAATCTCTTGGGATGGTGTTCTGTCGGCGATATCAATGATAATACTATCGAGATCTTTTGCTGAACTCATTAGATGTTCAATGAGGATATCGGTATCATCACCAGGCTCATAATGTTTCAGGAGATCTAGCAACGCCATGACCCTTGCCAATGGTGCACGCACCAAATGTGATTGAATCCAGGCAATTTCTTTTAGCTTTTTATTCTGTTCCTCAATAGCCTGAATATACTTCCTGCTCTCAGTAATGTCCCTTTGGATTCCTATCCAATGGGTAACGGTACCTGTACTGTCTGCTACAGGTGTGATATTTAAACTGACCCAATATTCAGTTCCCGATCGAGTGTAATTAACAAGCTCCAGCGTACAGCTTTGGTGACTGGCCACTGCCTGATGAATTTTCCTGAATGAGTCCATAACCGAATTTCTTCCCCGGAAGATTCGTGGAGATTTTCCAATGAGTTGTTCCTTGGTATACCCAGACATGCGATTATATGCTTCGTTCACATACATGATCTTAGGTCCGCCAGGACCGGTATTAGCATCGGTAATCACAACGCCATCAGTCGCATTGATCACAACTGATTCCAGCAACTTCGACCAATGTTCTTCCAATTTCCGCTTTGAAATATCCTCCATTGCACCAATCATCCTAACCGACTGTCCTTTGTCACTAAATAGAAGAAAACCCCGATCAAAAACATGTTTATAAGTGCCGTCAGCGCAAATAAACCGGTATTCTTCTTTCCAACGTTCGATTTTATTATCAATATGGTGCTGAATTCTATCTACCACCCGATCACGATCAAGCGGATGAATTTTTTCTTTCCACCAAGTGCTCGATGTGGTATTTTGTTGTATGTTCTTATAGCCAAAAATACCTTTAATACCCTTGTTCCATGTTATCGTGTCGTGTGCTAGCGACCAGTCCCAAATGGTATCGCTTGTTGCTTTGGATACAATGTCGAACCTTTCTGCACTTTCCCGTACCCGGAGCTCATTTTGCAATCTTTGGGTAATATCAAGAGCCAACACTAATCTACACTCACGACCTTCAAAGTGGATCATATTACTTTCTATTTCGGCAATGATCTGATGTCCATCATTTTTGATATAGGTATGCACCTCTTTATAATACAAATTAGAACGGGTATGACTTTCGATTTTAGCTTTAAGATCATGGTCTGAATCCGCACTAATATCCATAATGGTTTTTGATAGAAATTGCTCGCGTGTATATCCGTAAATACGGACAGCAGCCTCATTCACATCCATGAACTTATAGGTCTGAGTATCAAAAATCCACATGGGCATGGGGGACAATTGAAAGAGATCGCCGGATGAAGTCATTCTAAATGATGGTCTATGGATTGTGTGTATTAGCTCCCTAAGCCGTAATAATACAAAATTTAAGATAGAATAAACATAACAATATTATCACACTGCGACCACACTCACCCTCTAATATCCCTTTACAGTAACTGATTTAGTTATAGCGAGCCGCCAACGATAAGGCATTGAACGCGTTAACTATTCCACCAGAAACACAAATATCTTTAAAAGGTACAGACTTAAGAATCTCTCCAGATTTGATATTAACATTATGGTTTACTTTAACAACAGATTTCATAATCACGTCTTTTACCTGAACCGCAGTTAGCTTCGGATAATATGACCTGATCAATGCAGCAAGCCCAGCTACTACCGGAGCGGCCATACTTGTCCCGTCGTAAGATGCATACTTTGAATCTGGCACTGAAGAATAAATTTTCTCTCCGGGAGCAAATACGTCTACCGTGGTGGGTCCGTAATTGGAAAAGTCTGCCTTCAGGTTTTCGTTATCTGTCCAGCCAGATGCACCAACCATGATATAAGCGCCAGCGCTTCCACCACCTATATATCGCCTATTGGGAAAGTTTGGTTCAACATCCAGATTTTGATTGTCATTTCCGGCAGCCTGGATGATGAGGACGTCCTTTGACATAGCGTATTTTACTGCGTCATCTACTATGGCTTTATCCCATGAATATGCTTTTCCAAAACTCATATTTAATACTCTCGCGCCATTATCGACCGCATACCGGATCGAATTCGCTACATCTTTATCACGCTCATCCCCATTGGGAACCGCTCTCACCACCATGATCTCGACTTCATCAGCCACCCCCTTTATACCTATTGTATTCTTACGGTCGGCCGCGATAATACCAGCTACATGTGTGCCGTGACTCGCATCCGGGCCTTTAACATCGGCATTGCCATAAATTCGTTCTCTACTGTCTGCATAATTATCTCCAACCAATGAAGGGCGTGGATCGTAATCAGGATTGAGGTTATACTTAACTTTTTGTGTAAATTCATCTACCGCATCTGTTACCTGGCTCTTATAAAAATCTGAAAAAGTCCCGGATTGTAATTCTGGAACAATAATGGAAATAATTATGCGGTCAAGCTCTGTTTGCGCTGAATAGTTTTGAAAATCGGATGCGACAGGTTTTTCTTTACCAATCTTTTTGACCATCTTATCCAGAACATTCTTGAAGATTTCAGCATCCATCAACGAACTCTTAGCCTCTTCGAGTTGCTTATCGAAATCTGCCTGCATGGCCTTATAATTTGAATAACCTTCTGGATCCTGAGAAGAAGACTTAGCAACGTCTTTAAATTTTTTGCGGTCTCTTTTTAACAAGCGCGTAAGTTCTAAAGCTTCATAATGTACAGATCCTTTAGCCGAACCGAGAAAATTCCATCCATGCATATCATCAGCATATCCATTTTTATCGTCGTCCAGGCCATTTTCAGCTTTTTCTTTACCATTTAGCCAGATTACACTTTTAAGATCTTCATGATTAACATCTACTCCACCGTCTAGCACACCTACAATCACTTTTGTGGCCTTTTTACCTTTAAGTAATATACTATACGTTTTTTCGGTACTTATACCGAATGTCGAATCTGCTTTCAGGTCAAGATTTTGCCAGTTCGCACGTTGTCCAAATGTAAAAAGGGGCAGAAAAAAAAATAAGAGAATGTATAGATTTTTTCTACAAGGAAGTCTGCTAGTCATATTAAATGTAAACGGATGCAGTACCACAATAGTATCATCGTAGCACTCCGTACATAGGGCAAGCAAAAACCCGGCAAATTGCCGGGTTTTTGCAAAATATATTCAGAAAATTACAATTTGTTAGCGCATTAATCCTGAGGGTATTCCAGGACGTGGTAAAAATCCCTTATCCTCGCGAATTCAGGATGAAGAGAAACCACATCACCAAAGACCAACAAAGCCGGTGATTTTATTTGACGTTCTTCAATTAATTCCGCAATCGTGTCAACAATGCCGATAACGATATGTTCTGTTTCTGAAGAACCATTTTCTATTACAGCAACCGGCAGTCTATGTTTACCTTCTTTTTGAAAGATGGCAGCAATTTCTTTAACCCGTTCTATACCCATTAAAACAACAATGGTAGCGCTGGATCTTGCCGCAGCTACTAAGTCAGGGGATAATAATCCATCGGCATTAGTTCCTGTAAGTACCCAAAAGCTCTCACTCAGTTTACCAAAGATCATCGGGATTTTCTGTAACGCTGGCACTCCCGTTGCACTCGAGATACCCGGTATAATATTAGTTTCAATATTATAAGATTCAGCGAAGTCGATTTCTTCGAATCCACGTGCGAATACAAATGGATCGCCACTTTTTAACCGAACGACGTGCCCGAAATTCAATGCATAATCTACCATTAATTTATTTACCGCATCCTGAGAGAATGATTCATCTCCTGACTGTTTACCAACAAATATCTTAATGGCGTGTTGAGGCGCATGATTTAACAAAGCTTGATTCACTAAAGCATCGTAAAGGACTACTTCTGCGGTCTGCAATGCTTTAATACCTTTTAGGCTGATCAGATCAGGATCTCCGGGACCAGCTCCTACTAGTGTAATTCTTGGCTCTTTAACTTTATTCTCTGTACTCACTAATCGCATAACCTTGATATTTATACAAAACCCACCGGGCTCTGACACAAATATAATAAAGTCTATGGAAATAGTAGTCTATTAGCGGTATTTATTTAATCCGACTAATCCATTAAGATTCCATTGCTTTCTTTGGCAATTACGTCGGCTATTGAGGTTTGGGTAAGAACTTTCAGTGTAGCATCTCGTACCTCGATAAATGTCTTCCGGATTCCGCAGGTAACTTCGTCGTGGCATTCATCACATTTCCGATAGAATTTAAGGCTCGCACAAGGTACCATTGCGATCGGGCCGTCAGTGATTCTCAGAATATCCACTAAGTAAATATCTTTCGCATCTTTGTTCAGACTATATCCCCCACCAGCTCCCTTTTTACTGTATAAATAACCTGCATTCCTCAGATCCAGTAAAATCTGCTCCAGAAACTTTCTGGGAATCATTTCCTGCTCTGCCAGGCGAACAATCTGCATTGGCGGATTCTGTACATTTTTACCCAAAGCAACAAGCGCTTTTATGGCATACTTCGTTTTCTTTGACAGCATATTACTAACAAAGCTAACAAAAGATTTAGGTAATGTTAAACGCTATTTATTTCTGCGTATCGTTGACTACATTTTCCGGAGCAGAATCATCCAGGGATCCGTCATTTTTAACCATGGCAAGGATAGCTCCGAATTTTTTTTCATTCCAGTCATAACCATCACGGTATTGTTCTGTCTTATCGGCAAGTAAAGTATCGTCTGGGCTGATCACAGCATCAATTTTAGATTGCAGATATGCAGAATAGTTTTGAGAAGCCTGGTCGGCCAGCGATTGAAGAAGTTCTTTATATGTCATGGCGAGTATATTTATATTTTGCCAGTACAACACATCAGTAGCCTGATTGTTCTGAGCGCAATTATTTTAAAATTCCATGCAACACCTTTTTATTACCATCAATCTTTTCTGTGTAGGGCAGGTCTAAAATCTCTGTAATCAACGGGTAAACATTTACATTTTCAAAAGAGCCAATTTTCTTGTTTTTTTTGAAAGCCGGCCCCCACGCAAAAAAAGTAGCATACATGTCTTTTACTACCGAAGGATCAAAACCGTGATGACCGATACCTGGTTTTCTATTTGAAAAGACCTTTGGCCAGTCCGGAATTAAAAGAATATCTCCAATGTGATTCATTTTATCATCTGACGCACCATAATGATATTTCGCCGGCATGTTTGTTTTTAAATAGACTCGATAGTCTTTCTCAGACTTTTTTAGTTCTTCATACAACGGAAGAATATCAGCTTTGTTTTTTGCATGTACATCCATCATTGTGCCCGATGACGCGATGATAAACTTCTCAGGATCAATGGCCGCCGGCGTCGGAAGGGGGTGCTCACGGTCTACAGCAGTCATACCATGGTCAGCCACAAAAACAAAATTCACATCCAATCCCGTTGATTTAACTGCTTCCGTAAGCTGGAAAACAATGCTGTCTACCTCTTTCACCGCCTTCTCTGTTTGCGGTGCATCGGGACCAAAACTGTGCCCTGCATGATCAGGTTCTGAAAGATAAAAGGTAATCAGGTGAGGTCTTCTGTCAGCCGGCAGGCTTAACCAATTTTTAACTGCCTGTATGCGTGCATCGGGCTTAATCTGCTCTGTATAGTCATAGTAATAAGTGGGCCGCACACCCTGCACCGCCGCCTCAGATCCCACCCAAAACATACTTGCTGCAATCATATGTTGCTGCTCAGCAAGCACCCACAGTGGTGTACCGCCATACCAGCTCCCATCTCGCACTTTATCTTTGGCGCTCATGGAATATTTATCATTGCGCTTTTCATCATAAAAGCTATTATTGACCAAACCATGATGCGACGGATACATTCCAGTAACAAGGGTATAGTGGTTTGGAAAGGTTACAGAGGGGAAACTTGGAATCATTGATTTTGCCCGAACGCCACCATTACTTAAATTAAGTAAATGTGATGCGTGGTATTTTTCCGCATAGTCGTACCTGAATCCATCAGCGGAGATCAAAATAACATATGGCTTGTTCTGCTGTTCCGCAGAATTTCTATTGCCTGAAATTATGTGTTGTATAGTATCGGTCTGTTGAGCACTACAAAAAGCAGGAATACCTATTAGTAATGCAATGACATGATATTTAAAATACCGGGATATGTTTATGGTCGATGAAAATTTAAGATTCATGGGATGAGTTATAATTATTTACAGATATCATTCAACAGACCGGCAAGGCGCACACCAGCCTGGTTAATTCTTTCTTTTACAATATCTGCATGATTTGGATAATAATTGTAGTCGAATTCAGGATTCTTAGCTGCTTCAGCATAAAGATTTTGGCTGATTTCATACGATTCATAGACCCATTTAACAATGTCATCTTTCTGCCACTGTTTAATATGCTGATTACTTGCCTGATCGCAGTTAGCGGCGAGTTCAGTGTATGTCATTCCAGCATAATCAATAAGACCACTATCCCAAAGTCCGTGCAGATTGCTGTCTTTTCGCATAAGTTTTACCTTGATGCCATTACCCCCAGAATCTTCTGATCTTCCTGTATGCATAGGCTGGTGAAGATCACCAACTAAATGAACCAAAAACTTCATGGCAAAAACTTTTTCGTCTTTTGTTTTTGCTGGGTTCCTAAGGTCATCTACGCATTTCAATAAGGCTTTATAGATATTAGGTTTTTCCAAACCAATAAGTTGTGCACTAAACTGCTCATAGGTCAGGCCATGTGGTAGATTTACATAATGCCATGGTGCGGTGTAGGCATATTGCTCGTAACTTCTTATTTCATCTGGGTACGTGCTGACCATCGCCAACGATTCTGAACCCAGCAAAAGATTTACCGCTGTTTTCGCCTTCGGACTAAGATGACTTTCTGCTATTTTCCCTATTGCCCGATGTCCTACAACACCCCAGGAAATCATCATTAAACTGCAGGAAATGAACACTACGGGAAAGATAATTTTTTTAAACATAAATTATAAACTAATAAAGTGTATACATTTCTCTTATGATGGAGCGGGTTGTTTCTGTTTTACAAACAACCGCTCTCATAAGCGAATATTGCGACAAATGTCCAGTCCCGAATTAAACCGAAAGTTAAGAGAAAGTTATGCTAAAGCACAACACGTATAATGACTGTTACAGAAATGTTCCAAATTTGACGAATTTGCAATATCGCTTTTATCCAGAAATCCGATACCAATTATAACCCAAGTGCTTTCATAAATCGATCGCGGTAAAGACTTCCTACAGGAATTTGCATCTCCTCAATAAAGATCCTATTTCCTTCTACATGAGTAATTTTCGACATATTAACCAAAAAAGAACGGTGCACACGTAAAAATAGCATGCTTGGCAGTAGCTCCTGCAGGGTTGAAAAAGTAATTGTCGGGAGGAGATCCTGATCAGTGGTTACAATTTTAGTATGATTGCCCTGTGCTTCTGTATATAAGATCTTCTCAAAAGCCAGTTTATAAATTTTACCCTCGGCCTTAATAAAAATATGATCAATTTGGCTTGTCTCCTGAATGATACTCAAAGGTTTCTCCAACTGCTTTAACCTTTCCTCGGCCCGTCCAACAGCCATAATAAATCTTTCTAAAGAGAAAGGCTTCAAAAGATAGTCGCAGGCCGCCAAATCAAAGGCATCAGTGGCGTACTCCTTATAAGCAGTAGTAAAAATCACTTGCGGCGCTTTTTTCAATGTTTTCAAAAATGATATTCCATCGAGAACCGGCATGTTAATGTCTAAAAAGAGGATGTCCACTTTTGCGCTGCTTAATATCTCCATAGCTTCGAAGGCCTGCCCGCAACTGGCAAGTACTTTTAGCGATGGCAGATACCCACAGAATTTCTCTATAATCTCCCTGGCAATCGGCTCGTCGTCGACGATCAAACAATTATAACGCTTCATTTATTTTACTTTTAACCTCAACGCTACCTGATAAAACCCATTTTCAGTTTCCACCTGAAGATCATGTGTACCAGAATACAATAAATGTAGTCGGCGATGTACATTTTCTAATCCCAGTCCACTATTTTTCCTGTTCAAACTCGGATCCTCATGCTCCTGAAAGGAATTCCGTATTGAGAAAAGTATAGATCTTGCCCATATTTTAAGACTGATCTCAATGGTTACATATTCGTCTGTAGAATTCCTGGCATGTTTAAAGGCATTTTCTATAAATACGATCAGCAACATTGGAGCGATACAAATTTGCTCTGCAGCTTTAGTTTCCAGATCCAGGGTTATTTTTAGTCTATCTCCAAGTCTGATTTTTTCAAACTCGATATAGTTGTTGATGTAGTCGATTTCTTCTGTCAAAAGTACGAAGTCAGCCTTGGCATCATAAACAGCATACCTCAGTAATTCAGAGAGCTTTAATAAAAGGCCAGGTACTTGTTCATGTCTGGTCATGGATATACCATATAGGTTGTTTAATGTATTAAACAGGAAGTGGGGACTTAGTTGCGATTGTAGCAACTTCAATTCTCCCTCGCGGTTCGCTACATCCACACGAGCATCTTCGAGCGCAGAGATATTTATTCTGATTAACTTTAAGAGCATTCCCGATGCGATGCTAAGCGCTATTGCCGGCACCCAGAAAAGCAAAAGATTTAATGCAGGAGTCTTTTCCAAAGGAAAATCTGCATGTATAAATAACCAGATTAAACAGCTAATGATGGACAATGCCAGTGAGCTGAGTAAATTTCTAGAGCTTTTCTGCTGAGTTGCCCGTAAAATGGCAAAATAACGCCCAACATACACAAAGCCGATCGCTCCGATTGTTGCGGCAAAAGCCAACTCTTCAATTTCCTGGTGAGCAGCTAATTCAATATAATAGAGACAGCCCCAGTATAAAGGAATAGCAGCAATAATAACGAGCAGAACGTGGCTTTTCTTTGAGGACTTCATATCAGATTTCTCAACAAAAATCTATCTCTTGTGTGTATTTGCTAATATAGTTGACGAACAGGAGAAAAAACCGCTTGGATTGCTTTTATTTCCTGACCAGATAGTTTATCACTACTTCCCCTACATCCATCAGTCGTATAGAACTGTACGTCATCAGTACTAGCTTTCGCCTCTGGCTTACTTGAAATTTGATATATCAATTAGATACATGAAAGCAATGACCTCTTACAAAAGCCAAATCGCAAGCCTAATAACGGTGGTACTTCTACTGATATGTTTTACCCTCAACGCACAAACACCAAAACAACCGGCTATTAAGGATACTCTTTCATCCAAGATACAGCAACTTAAAGACATTAAAATTACTGGAACCCGACCCATTATTAAGCAGCAAGCAGACAGGATCGTTTATGATCTGCAGCTTGATCCCGAAAGCAAAGGAAACAGTGTACTCAGTATGATTCCTAAAATACCATTTTTATCACTTGACGCATCCAATACCATTCTTATGAAGGGGAAGTCAGATTACAGGATTTTCATTAATGGACGCCCATCAAGTATGCTGGAGAGAAACCCTACAGAGGTACTTAGGAACATGCCGGCCTCATCAATACAAAAGATTGAAGTAATTACTAATCCCTCCTCAAAATATGATGCAGAAGGTCTTGCAGGCATCATAAATATTATCACTACCAGTGCTATGCAAAATGGCTATAATGGATCGCTAACCTTAGCTGCACAATTTCCTGTCCAGGGATTCGGTCCGGGAGGATCATATAACTTCAAAAATGGTCGATTAGCTATAGCCACCTATGCGGGAATCAACACTTCTCGCGTGCCAGAAGTAAGCAGTGTGTTGAGCCGGACTTCCACAGGAAATATCGCGAATCTGCTAACTCAACAAGGCTTTAATAAATCCAACGGTCGCAGTGCTTACGCCGGATCAGAAATCAGTTATGAGGTAGATAGTCTAAACTTATTATCAGCACAGCTAAATATTAACGGCAGCAACACAGATGGGCATGTTTCGCAACTATCACAATTGCAGGAAGAAAGAAGTCTTTTACAAAGATACCAGCTCAACAATGACAACACGGTGAAGGGTGACGGCTGGGATGCAGGAGTAAACTACCAACTTGGCTTTAGGCACCATAAAACCAAGCTACTTACTTTTTCTTATCGTTATTACACGTTCGACAATATCTTCAGCAGTAATGTTCTTTTTTACGATCGTTTTCATACTGATGAACCTGATTACAGGCAGGATAACAAAGACCAATACAAAGAACAAACGGCCCAGATCGATTTCGTTCAACAAATTGACAAGGTCAGCATCGAAGCCGGAATAAAAGGAATACTTAGAAATAATGAAGGTAATTCTATGAATACACCGGGCGAGGCTAACCTGTTTAACAACAATCAATATATTTTTGGAGCATATAATACCTATGCATTTACGCTAAGAAAGTGGTCTGTTAAAGCCGGAATACGACTTGAAAAAACAATTGTCGATGCCAACTTCATATCCACCGCTACTCAGGCAAATCAGCAGTATTTTAACTTAATTCCTACCGTTTCCTTTTTCAGGAAAATCAATCTGCAGCACAGCATCAATTTCGGTTTTTCCCAACGGATTAAAAGACCCGGCATCAATAAACTCAATCCCTTTGTAAATCGTTCTAATCCAAATTTTGAGACAAGCGGAAATCCAGATTTAAAACCATCATTAATCAACGCGCTGCAGCTAGGTTATAGTAGTACTAAAAAACTATCGATGAATTTATCATTGGATTATTCTTTTGTCAATAATATTTTCATCCAAATGGCGGAGTTCAATCCGCAGTCTCAGATCACCAGAGTAACCTACCAGAATATTGGAAAGACAGCAGGCATAAGTGCAAATTTCAACTTTAGTTACCCTTTTACTAAGAGTTGGAATATAATTGTAAACGGGAACGGAGGATATCTGTGGCTGGATGCTTCGAATAACGAAAGGCTAACTAAAATCAAGATCTTTACGTATAATACCACACTGTCAACCGGATATATTCTGCCCCGCAATTGGCGGCTCAATGCGTCTGCTACCGTACTTAGCAAAAATATCACAACACTACAAGGTACGAGTAATGGATACCTACGTTCATCATTTTCGATTAATAAAGATCTTATTAAAAATAAACTGTCTTTTTCGGCGATCTTCCTGAACCCTTTTCATCGTTATAGAGAGAACATTATAACAACGGCGGATATTAATTTTTTACAGATCAATAACACGAGGGAAAACTTCAGAAATTACAACCTGAGTTTGAATTATAGGTTCGGTAAATTGAAGGAACCGTTAAAAAAGACAAGACGTGGAATTAAAAATGATGACCTCTCAAATTAACATTGATAAATCTCTAAATAAAAAAGCACTGCTGAAAAATCAGCAGTGCTCTGAGATTAAAAAACTAATGCCAATGGATAGACGAAGCTATATCTTTTCGTAAAATTTATAAAAGAAATCAGGGTTCTTGATTCCATAATTTTTTATATCCTTGCTAATAGACACCCAGTCGCTTATTACATAATTTTTCTCCGCAACTTTTTGTTCATGTACAAATCTGAAGCGAACCTCATCATTAATATTCAATGTACTTAGACCAGGATTATCACCTGGTTTAAAATTCACACTGAGCACCGTGCCCTCTCCTGTTTCCACATCTGCGCTTCGTAATTTACCATTGGAGAATTTATCAAGACGCGCAATTTTCCCATCAGCGAAGCGAACCTTATTGACCTCATAAAGAAATGGATAAGCTTTTTCTGGGATTTTAGCCATCACCAACATTTTGCTTGTACCATCAATGATATATTCAGGTACAAGCTTGATTAGCGTATTATTTTCTAGCCCTGCTAATGCAATTGTAAAAGTTATCTGCTCACCTGGTGAAAACAAGCTGTCAAAATGCGCATCGTCACGCTTACCACTGCTCACAACGATGACTTCATTTTGGTAGTTCGCCAGATATCCTTCTTTTTTCCCAGTCCTTTTATTGGTGTAGAAACCCTGGATTTTAGCGGTGATCATTCCATTTTGAATTTTTTTCAAAAAATCCATCTTCTTCTGAAACTCTGGATTCGTTATCAAATCCCGTTTGGCCCGAAGTGACTCCTCACGCAAAGTGCGTTGTTTTCGTGTCATAACAACTTTTTGTTTATACTGCTGCGAGTCCAAAGGCAAAGCATATAGTCCATTCTTATCGACTTCTGCATTGTCTACGTTTACTTTTTCAAACCTCGCAAAGGCAAGGCAACTGATCAATACCACAGGTACCGTCAGCACATACATTAGTTTTTTCATATTTGGGGTTGGTTGGTTGAACAACATAGCAATACGTTTCTTTAGCGGCTCTTTGCTAAAGCTATGGTAGAAATTGCTTTCAGAGATTGATAATTGAAGCAGAAGATTGGCGTAGATATGTTTATCCTTTAACATCGCAATCTCTTGATCCACTTCAAATTCGTGGTTCTGTTCAATTGATTTAGCGAACCAATAAATTACAGGGTTAAACCATAACATAACCTGCAAAAGTCTGACGAAGATCCTATCTGCTGAATGATATCTTTTGACATGGATAAGCTCATGGCTGAAAACCTGATTAACTTCGTCTTTGTTAAGACCATAGTCGATGATAAAAATGTAGTTCAGAAAAGATCCATTCTGCAATTTAGGGTGATTAATCAACAGTTTAACTGATCCAGTAAGCTCTATATCGAAACCACGTATTGTTTTTGCAAAAGTTAACACAGTTATTAACAATCTGAAGATCAGCACACCTGTAATGCAGTAATAAAACAGTGTAAACAACTTAGTCCAATTAAAATCAGCTATAAAAATCTCGGTATTGATAGGAACACTAGTATTTACCGGACTTAAGTCAATAACAGGATTCGTTTCTTCAAATCGCAGTGCTTTATGTACCATTGTTATGGTAGGTTGTGCCTCCATTACCTGAATATCTATTGCAGGTATAATTAGGCTGACTACTAGGCTAAACAATAAATAAATCCTATTTAATGCGAAAAATGTAAATCTGCTCAATACCCAAAAGTAGAGGGCATAGAAAATTGCAGAACACAACGAAACTTCTGTCAGATAGCCAAGCAAATTCATATTTATTGATTTTTGTTGATAATATCTTTGATCTTGTTTATGTCCTCCGGGCTTAGTTGTTTTTCTTTAACCATAAAAGAAAACAGACTCTCAGGTGAATTGTCGAAATAACCTGACAGAATCTTTTTAAAACTTGCCTTGCGATATGCCCCTTTGGAAACAATTGGAAAGTACTCATAGGTTTTACCATAGGCTTTGTAATCGATATACCCTTTTTTCTCCAGCAACCTCACTACAGATGAAATTGTATTGTACGGTGGTTTGGGATCGTCAGGTAGCGCTTCAATAATGTCCTTCACAAAACATTTTTTCAATGTCCAGAGCACCTGCATAACACGTTCCTCTGCTTTTGTTAATTCCTCCATAACCAAACTTACAACTTATAAATCAGTTACACAACTATATTTTAAGTTATTTAACTGAAAAATAAGTTCAACTACAAAAAAAAACAAATTAACAGACTGAATTTTAAATTGTTAAATAGAAATGGATTATTTACATTAGTTAAGGAAATGAACAAATTAATTTACATACTGATACTGCTATGCTGCTCAAAAATCCTTTTTGCTCAGAAAACCAGGCAAGATTCTATTCTTAATATTGCCCGAATTGACGTAAAAAGACATAAGATCAGTCGCAAGGCATTCGCTATTTTTAGAAAAGACAGAGGAAACTTCAGCTCCGATTATTTAAAGCCTGATAGCTCAACCACAAGCGATTTTACTCTACTTAAGGATTCTGGGTACGTACAAGCCTACCGTGCGGGGATGTATAAAAAGACAAGAACCAGGAGGACGACCGGACACTACATCCTCCTAGGGGGCGCTATTTATACCGCTGCAAGCCTAATTGCAGCATTAGTCATCATTATTGCGCTGGCTAATGGATTTAATTGATCTTTTCCAAATTACTTTTCCCATACTGTCAACCAGCTGAATATTATATTCACCAGGCTCCAATGCCGTTGCATACTCACCAACACCTTTTTTAACCAAAAATTGATCAACTGGAATATCATCTCCCGGTTTGGTCGACATAATCTGCAAGAGATTATGTGCATCCGAGTTTGCGAGCTTGATTTTAACTATTGATGTACCATTCTTCGCGAGCTGGTAATCGAACCGATTGAAGACTCGCTTTGGAGTTGGCCAGGCCACTAGCAGATCGTAATCCCCAATCTTATCCTCAGTAGATACTACAGGATTAAACTGAGTATCTAATACTACGTAAGGGAGATCATTCTCAACACGATCGGCCGAGTGATCCAGCAGTATTGAAAATTCCCGTAAATTATTGACAGACTGATTAATTGTAAGTGGATCGATGTGCGCTAAATTTTTAAAATATTCAGCCATATAGATCAAGTTTGTCCCACGCTCCCAAATATGTCCATGACCGGCATGGACTAAAATCTTTGCTCCAGGATCTTTGATTAATATTTTGTTAATATTATTTGCCTGATTCACCTCCCGGATATTTTGCGCATATGTAGGATATTTAGGATTGTCATCTGTATCATCATCACTTTCATAAGGGACCACTTTATAGCCCAATTTGATGGCTTTTTTAATCAAATTTCCCATGCCAGGTTCTGCAGTGTAAAACCCAGAATTTATTGTCGGGTATCCAAAGTTCAACAACGTTGAATCATCATCAAGTGCTTCAACACATAAATAACGAAATCCTATTTTATACAACGCTTCCAGCAAATTCATCGTCAGCAGTCTGTGCTTAGGAACTTGATGTGCCTCGTTAATGATGACCACTTGCCGTGTCGTAGCCTGATTCAAAATATAATCAGCAGCTGGTTTAAAACGATAGTTCCCAACTGTTAACGCAGTCTTTAAATCACGGCCAGGAACAAGATATTCTTCACCTAAAAATGAACTGAAAAGCACTACGTCCATATCGATGCTAATAGGTTTTGTTCGTATACCCTTCACCGTAAGTTTTTTATAATAAGCATTTCGATATGCAATCGCGCTGTCCAGTGCGCTTAAATATGCGTTTTTTGCTATTAATCCGCTGGCAATATCATAAAGTTTTTCCTGTCGTGCCTGCGCATTAAAACTCATGTTAACAAAGTGGACAAAAAGTAGCAGTGTTGTGGAGTTTCTGAATACCTTAATGGAGGACATTTTTTAACAAATTAGATTAAACACAATATAACTAATAAAATAGTTAATCGACGTCTTAGACACACTAAAATATTTTAAATACTTTAGTATATTATGATCCAAGAAATTATCATCCTCTGTGCAGTTTCCTTTTTCGCAGGTTTTATTGACGCTATAGTTGGTGGCGGAGGCCTGCTACAAACTCCGGCAATGTTGATCATACTTCCTCAATATCCTATCGCGACATTATTTGGAACTACAAAAATTCCTTCCGTAACCGGAACGGCCTTCGCAGCATATAAATATTCCAGAAATGTTATCATTAACTGGAAACTACTTTGTCCAATTATTATAACCGCTTTTACGGGGGCACTGGCAGGAGCTTATTGCATTACATTAATTCGGAGCGATGTAATTAAGCCGATCATACTCATTCTTCTAATTGTGATTGCTATTTATACGTATTCCAAAAAGAATTTCGGTCAGCATCAGGCAAAAGAACTTTCTTTTCTGACACAACTCATGATCGGATTGAGTTTCGGTTTTGCAATTGGGTTCTACGATGGTTTAATCGGTCCCGGTACAGGCACATTCTTTATGCTTGCCTTCATATCCCTATTAGGAAAAGACTTTTTAAACTCCAGTGCAAATGCGAAATATCTTAATGTTGGGACTAACGTCGCCGCCATCATTTATTTCGCACAGTCCGGCCATATTCTATATGAATTCGCAATACCAATGGCCGTGTTTAATTTATTCGGATCATTTCTGGGAATTAAACTCGCCCTGCTAAAAGGAAACAAATTCATCAGAATCTTTTTCCTTTGTGTTGTCTCCGCTACCATACTTCGGTTTGCATGGGATATATTTTTCAAGCACTGAGATTGTAGACAATTTGTTCAATAATCTTCCTAAAGTTTAACACCTTTGCAATAACTAGTGGATCAGTTTAAAGCTTGATTTCATTAGATATTTTTGCGATAACAAATAATATCTTCGATGCTAATGACTATAATTTCATGTTTTTCAGCAAAGCTGATTAGTTCAGGTAATTTTGCCATCGTTCCGTCTTCATTCGTCAACTCACATAATACCGCAGCGGGCTTTAATCCGGCGATCTTCATCAAATCTACACTACCTTCAGTATGACCTTCTCTACCTAATACGCCATCAGCATTTGCAATTAACGGGAATACATGTCCTGGACGGGCGAGATCACCAGGCACAGCACCATTAGCAATAGCAGTCTTTATAGTTTGAATGCGATCAGCGGCAGAAACCCCTGTTGTCACACCTTCTTTTGCTTCGATGGTAACGGTAAATGGTGTTTGAAACTTACTGTTGTTGTCAGCCACCATATACGGGAGATTTAATTGCGCTGCTTGTTCAGCTGTAATACATAAACAAACGATACCACTGCACTCACGGATTGTAAGTGCCATATCCTTTACTGTCATCTTCTCAGCCGAGAATATAAGATCTCCTTCATTTTCGCGATTTTCATTGTCTACTACTAAAACCCCTTTACCTGCATTAATATCTGACACTGCGCGTGCTATCCGTTCTTTATATGTTTGCCCAAAACGGGACAGTAAATGTTCCATAATAATTTTTGTGCACAATGATAAGAAAATAGCCTGATTAAAACCTATTCAACATAGGTATACAACTGGATAGCGTTCATCTCACGGACATCAAAAATTACTATCTTAGATAAAAATCTACTGAGGATAGGGGTAATCCCTACTTGCGTTGTCATAAACAGTAATTAAAACGAGATCGAAACAATATATTTTGCACAACGCCAGTATCCCAACAGCATTAACAATTAACGCACAGAACTTTGAAGAGGTTTATCTGGAACATTATGCCGCGTTACACCGATACGCTTATGCCATTCTATATGAAGATGATATGGCAGATGAACTGGTTCAGCAAGTATTTGTGAAAATATTAGAGAAGAAACAATCCTTTCAAATACACGTTTCGGTGAAGGCATATTTATATCGGTCGGTCCATAATGAATGCCTAAATTACCTGAAACACGAGAAGGTAAAAAAAGGCTATCAGGAACACAGTGTCGGGAAAAAACAGTATGCAGAAAGTGCATCTAAAAACCTACAATATAAAGAACTAGAACAACAACTAAGCAAGTCAATAAATGCTTTGCCAGAACAGTGTCGTACTATTTTTCAGCTAAGCAGATTTGAAGAGCTGAAATACGCAGAAATTGCCTTGCAACTTGGTCTCTCTGTAAAAACCATTGAGAATCAAATAAGCAAGGCGCTAAAAAGATTAAGAAATGATCTTGCAGATTATTTACCCTTACTGTTATTTATACTTATCAATACCCGAAGATGAACAGAGATGCTGAATACATGAATATAAATGACGATTTATTGATCAGTTATCTACTTAACGAAGCAAGTGCACAACAGCGCAAACAGGTAGAAAAATGGCGTGCTGAACAGTCAGCCAACGAACGTCGTTTTACGGAATTCCAACTCATCTGGGAACAAAGTGCTGAACTTGCATTCAATGGAAAAAGAGATGCAAAAGAATCACTACTTCGTTTAAAGTCCCGATTGACGCAGTCAAACGCAACGCCAACAACAAAATTTAAAAACAGATCTTCTTGGTTCAGCATTGCTGCAGCGATCATTGTTTTAGTATCTGGAACATGGATATATACCAAAATCCTTAACCAGGAACAACAGATAAGTAGCGTCGATCAAGTCAGAACCGATACGTTATCCGATGGCTCAGTGGTCACGCTTAACAAAAAAAGTCTAATTATATATCCTAAACATTTCAGTGATGCGCAACGACTGGTAACATTATCTTCCGGAGAAGCATTTTTCAAAATCGTCCCTGACAAAATAAAGCCTTTTATTATCCAAAGCGGAAATGTAAAAATTCGCGTTGTGGGAACATCATTCAACGTTAAAAGCTCAAACAATTTACTCGAAGTAATTGTGGAGACCGGAATCGTGCAAGTCATTACTAACGGAAAGATGATGTCTTTGCGCCCTGGTGAAAAAGGCCTTATCAATATAGAGTCAGGCATGCCTACAAAAACAAACAATCCAGATCAGCTGTATAAGTGGTACCGTAGCAAAAAATTTATTGCTGATAATACACCGCTTTGGAGAATGGTCGAAGTTCTTAACGAAGCCTACAACACACATATCAGTATTGGAAGAAAAGAACTAAAGAATCTACCTTTAAATACAACGTTCAGCGCGCAATCGCTCGACGAAATACTTGATGTCATCAGCAGAACTTTTAAGATAACCGTTGAAAAAAAATCGGATCAGATTATCCTGAAATAGATGATAAGTAAATGTCTTCAACTGCGTTTCTCGGCCACAATCGTGCTTTTATTTAGCCTCGTCTTTGCATCCCCCATCCAGGCTCAGGATATACTCAATAAAAAAATAACTATCGAAAGTAAAAACGAACGGCTATCTGAAGTGCTGACAAAAATAGAGAAAGCCGCAGATTTTTATTTCTCTTACAATGGCAAACTCATTGCAAGAGACAGTTTGGTAAGTATTTCTGCACATCACATAACCGTGAGTAATTTACTAAAGCAACTCTTTTCAGATAGACTTGAAATTGAAGAACGACGAAACTACCTGATCATCACGCCTGCAATGGGTCGAATGTCAATGATCAACACCGATGCCGTGACAGACAGGTCAACTTATTCAGTAAGTGGCCTGGTAATAGATGAGTTTACAAAAGAACGCTTGGTGAATGTAAGCGTTTACGAAAAACACCAGCTAGTCTCTACGCTGACTGATGAACATGGATACTTCAGACTTAAACTTAAATTGGGTAACCCGGGCTTTATTACATTAACAGCGAGCAAGCTAGCGTACAGAGACACTTCGTTAAACATGTTGCAAAATGTAAATATCAGCAAAAGATATAACGCAGAGGTCTATACAAATATTGATGGCAACAATAAGGACGTAGAAAGAACGGCACTTGGAAAATTACTAATTTCTGCACGACAAAGGATACAGAGTATGAACATTCCTGACTTCTTTGCTCATCGCCCGATCCAATTTTCATTAGTTCCCGGTTTGAGCTCGCATGGGATGTTCAGTTCTCAGGTCATAAATAAGTTTTCTCTGAATGTTATTGGCGGATACACTGCAGGAGTAAACGGCTTTGAGCTTGGCGGCCTCTTTAACATCAATAAACTCGATGCAAAATATGTACAAGCCGCGGGATTTTTTAATTTAACTGGTGGAAAAGTAATAGGTCTGCAGGTAGCAGGGATTCACAATGAAGCACTTGGCACGCTCCGGGGCGTACAGTTCGCCGGATTTATTAATACAGCTGCATCTGACGCACGCGGAATGCAAGTTGCTTCCCTAAGCAACACCGCCAAAAGCCTGCACGGGATTCAGATCGGCATTGTTAATACGGTAGACAGTTCTGAAGGAATAAGTATTGGACTAATCAATATCATACGCAACGGCTTTTACAGGATCGGCTTGTCAACAAATAACCTTACAAACACCAATATTTCGTTGAAGACAGGTACGCATCAGTTTTATAGTATGATCTTGATAAGCTCAAACCTCTCCACTGAAAACAAACTTTATGGCTTCGGACTGGGAATTGGGCATGATTTTATGCTTGGAAAAAATACTTTTATCTCCGCTGAAGGAAATTATCAATTTGCTTATACCGGTGGATGGGACGATCGCTGGGCCCAGGCCAAGCTACTGCTTAACATTCCTGTTTCTGGTCGCCTAAGCCTGGTAACTGGACCAACTTACAACAAATACAGCTATACAGGAAGTATACCGGGATACCAAAAAAGGTTCAGGATAGAACCGGGAACACACAGGCTGAGGAACCCGGTTGAACGCTGGTTGGGATGGGAAGCAGGAATAGCTTACAACTCTGTTTTTAAGGCCGCTGCAAAAAAAACTGCAGAAGCTGATAGCTGGTTTCTGGGCGTCGGTATACATGCTGGTATAGGCTGGGATAACCCGGTCGGATTATTTACCGGTGCAGAGCTTTTTATGCAGCGCGAACTCAACAGTGCCATTTCCGGAACGGTGTCCACAGGATATTCAATCTGGTTTGGAGGCAATGAGCAAACAGACAGACATTTTAACATTATACCATTAAAGGCGGGAATCAGGACATATACCGGAAAGCGGCTCTTTTTTGCTGGCGATGCCGGATTGGCAATTGGGGTGAATAATGCCCCCAGATATGCGCTTTCCGTTGATGCTCAGGGAATTCGTCAAACTACAATTAAATCAGGAAATTCTTTCTTATACACTGTCTCAATGGGTTACGACTTCGACAATGGAATTGAAACCGGTATAAAATTTGAAGACTATACCGCGTTCAGCTTCATTAAACAATTTGCCTTGCGTATTGCCTATAGGATCAAATTATAAAATAAACTAAGTTTGGATTTTTGATTTGAAATGAAAAATCTCCTCAACTATAGCCTGTCACTGCTTCTTATTTTTATGTTTAGTACATGCAATACGAAATCACCTTACGAAACCTGGAAGGAAGCAGCGAAAACAAATATACGTTTGCTTCCGAAATATGGTCTTGCGAAGAAAAGCCCGGACCAGATAAAGGCTGATCAGGAATTTGTAAAGAGCGCCATTTTGGCCTCTGGCACAGCAGAAAAAGCAGCAGACAACTATGTTAAATTTGGATTTAAATACCTCAACGAAGGCAACCTGCAGACGAGCATGTACAGGTTCAACCAGGCATGGCTGCTCAACCCGGAAAATTCTGATGTTTATTGGGGTTTTGGATCAGTATACTTCAAGTTCCAGGATTATTACCAGGCGGTATTGCAGTACGATGAGGGACTACATATCAGTCCAAAGCATGAGGGAATACTGAAAGATCGGGCTATAGCACTGCGTTTAACTAAAAAAGCCTTTTAAATCGTTAAATTTCTTCTTTTGACAAAACCCGTGCTGCAACTTTACCCACAGAGAGACCTTGCACGATAATGGAGAACACCACCACAAAATAGGTTACTGCAATTAAGATTGGCTTATAGGACCCTTCATCCATTGATAAAGCTAGTGCAATGGACACGCCCCCACGCAGACCACCCCACACCAAAATTTTAACGGTGCCGCTACTAAATTTATTTTTGAATGGGATCAGGAGTACAGGAATATAAATAGAAATAAACCGGGCCAACAGAACGATTACAATACAGGCAACTCCCATCACCCAGTAGCTGGTAACGTTGTGTATGATCAATAATTCGAATCCTATGAAAAGAAATAAGATTGCATTCAGAATTTCGTCAATCAACTCCCAAAACTTATTAAGGTAGTCTTTAGTCGTGGAAGACATCGCTGTTCTCTTTCCATAATTGCCAATTACAATACCAGCAGCAACCATGGTGAGTGGGCCGGATATGTGCATACTATGCGCAATCAGATAACCTCCCATGACTACAGAAAGCGTAATCAGCACTGAAACTTTGTAATCGTCAATCTTACGCATGGCATTAGAGGCGCCAAGACCCAACAATGCGCCTAATAAAAAACCACCAACAGCCTCTTTAACCAACAACCAGGATATATGAAAGAATGAGATCTCGATGTCACTCCCCTGAGTTAGCTGTAGGATCACAGCGAATACGACAACTGCTACACCATCATTAAACAGCGATTCCCCGGCAACTTTCGTTTCCAGCGATTTACGCACTTTAGCTTCTTTCAATACACCCAAAACAGCAATGGGATCGGTAGGTGATATCAGTGCACCAAACAAAAGACAGAATAGAAATGGAATTTGTACATGCAATATTGGTGCGACATAAAATAACATTCCCCCTACCGCAAAGGTTGATATGATTACGCTAATCGTTGAAAAGACTATGATTGGCCAGCGTTGTTCGCGCAAATCTTTCAGATTAATATGAATAGCTCCGGCGAATAGCAGAAAATTAAGCATCGCTCCCATAAGTACCTCTGTAAAGTCGACATCATTTAATAATGTAGAAAAGTGTGAGAAAGTCTTAGGATATAAACTACCGGTAATAACTAAAAGAACAGAGCTGATCATCGCAATAATCATGATTCCGATCGTAGAAGGTAGTTTTAGGTAACGCAGATTCAGATAAGCAAAAAACGAAGCAATAACAATAAGTACTGAGAAAGAATAATATAATTCCATGAAGGGATTAGGCTGTTAAAGAAAGAAAATCATTGCAGCAGCAACGGATGGATTGTTGTAAACCTAACAAAAAAAAGGCCATTTCAGCTATAACATTTCAATTTTAACAACCTTTTAATGTAACTTACTCCAAATTATCGGCTCTAAAATTAAAACTTTTATCAATGGCCCTGAGTCTCGAAAGTATCTGTAAAAAATACGGCAGCCATACTGTTATTTCTTTTCAAAAGTTTCAGTTAACAGATGGCGTATACTGGCTTAAGGGAGCAAATGGAACTGGCAAAACGACATTATTCAGAATCATCGCCGGTCAAACACCATTTGACGGACAGGTAAGCTTCAGAAATGTGAACCTTAAGAAGCAGCCCGTCAGCTATAGATCTACGATTAGTTACGCTGAAGCAGAGCCACAATATCCCGGATATATAACCGGCAACGATTTAGTTCGTTACCATCAGCAGGTAAGGCGTGCTAAGCTTGATGATGTCGAAAAACTGATTGAAAGATTTGGCATGTCACCTTTTATGAATCAGGCCATAGGCGGTTACTCAAGTGGGATGTTGAAAAAACTATCCCTGATTTGTGCATTTATAGGAGAAATAGAACTCTTCTTACTTGACGAGCCACTGATCACCATTGATAAAGAATCAGCAACGGAATTATTTTCGTTGATTAAAGAATACCGCGTAAAAGGCTGTATGTTCCTGATCTCTTCACATCAGGATATTGACCCGGATATGTTAAGCCTCGACGGGGTTTTCATGATTCAAAACGGAGATATCCACAAATGCTGAGCCTGTTGTTAAAAACGCTATCCCGCGAATTCTACCGGCAGCATCTCGGCTTATTCTGCTTTGCACTATATATTCTTTTCGGAAGTGTAGAAGCAGGTCAGTTGCTGAGCTACCACCTTTCCCTGCTCCGAAGCATATCCGGTTCCACCATCATCTTAGCCGCATGTTTTGTGTTATGGTCACTATACGCCATAAAATGTATATTGTTTGTGAACAAAGAACTGAAACTGGATGTCTATAGCTTCATTAATGTCTCAGCCGCAGCTACAAAACGCAGTCAATACTTATCATGGTCTGGCCTTTACGCCACTTTACTTCTTCCCATCCTCACTTATATAACAATCGTTAGCACGACCGCCTTTATTTATCATTATTATTTCAATGCGGCCATGGCGCTAGTGTTTGCGCTTTTATTAGTAATCACACCTACAGTTCTAACTTTTAGAAAAGTTACCCAGAACCTATCCATCCGCCTAAAGGTTCGGTTTGTTAAAATCCCCACATTCGTTAAGCCCCAATGGCTTTGGCCGATTGTGTACATTTGGAGACAGCAGACACTTATGTTTCTGATTTGCAAAACACTTTCATTTATAGTATTCAAAGCCATGCTTTGGATGTTTGCCGATGTCGGCCCCGACATCCGTGTTCCTCAGCTGGGCCTGCTTGCTGCAATAATCACGCACAGCGTACTGATCGCGACTTTGGTAAAGCAGGAAGCAACGGACATGAATTTCAACAGAAGCTTACCGATAAATCGTTTTAATGCCATGGGTAGAAGTTTACTGGTTCTATTCCTATTATTCCTACCGGATTTGCTCCTTTATATCCATACGGTAAATGCCGATTTCACGAGTTCCCTGGCTGGCATTGCGCTTGCCTTGCCAACACTATTTTGCATCCAGGTAAGCCAATATAAAAACACAGAAAAAAAATCAAGCCATGTCGGATTACTTTTTTTCATGTTTGTTGCGCTCGCTATGTTGATCCTTTCCCGACAGCTATTCTTGTTTAATTGCCTGCAAGCATTAGTTTCCTGTACTGGTTTTTATATATTCTATTATAGCATTGATCTAAGAGCAATCCGGAATCACTAGATTGCATTGATTTTTAATTTATTGGTGCTGTCTCTATCCTTACCTTTACATCATATATGAGCAGAAGACCTCCCATTCAAAATACCACACCACTAACGCTTCGAGAACGTCTTGCCGCATTGCGCAATTTACCATCCTTTTTCAAACTGGTCTGGGAAACCAATCCAAAGATGACGCTTGTAAACATCATCTTACGGATTATACGCTCTGCACTTCCACTTCTTATTTTATATGTAGGTAAGCTGATTATCGATCATGTGGTACACTTCACACATGTTGCTAAGCCCGTTGGAAACCTGATGGAGGAACATGAGCTATGGATGCTGGTAGCAATTGAGTTTGGCCTGGCTATTCTGGCAGATGGCCTAACCCGCGCGATTATGCTGCGTGACAGTTTACTGGGTGATTTGTTTGCCAATCATACTTCTGTAAAGATCATGAAACATGCTGCTACATTGGATTTGGATCAGTTTGAAGATGCTGTCTTTTATGATAAACTTGAACGCGCCAGGCAGCAGACTATGGGCCGTACAATACTACTTTCGCAAATCATGGCGCAGGTACAGGACATAATCACAATGCTCTTTTTGGCGGTGGGACTTATGGCTTTTAATCCCTGGCTCATACTTTTATTGTTGATCGCAATTTTACCTGCTTTTATGGGAGAGTCGTATTTCAATGATCAGAATTACGCCCTTTCAAGAAGTCAGACGCCACAACGTAGGGAGCTTGACTATCTGCGTTACCTGGGGGCCAGCGATGATACTGCTAAAGAATTAAAAATGTTCGGCCTTTCCAAATTTATCACCGATCGTTTTCAGGTATTATCCAATACCTTTTACGCTGATAACCGCAAAATTTCTATTCAACGGTCTATTTGGGGAACTGTATTTGCCATATTAGGCAGTGCAGGCTATTATGGCGCTTATATATTTATTATTGCACAAACGATTAATGGGAAAATATCAATAGGTCAGCTCACCTTCCTTGCCGGATCATTCAGGCAATTGCGGTCAATACTTGAAAACATATTAAGCCGTTTTAGTACTGTAGCACAGGGTGCCGTCTACTTAAGCGATTTCTTCGAGTTCTTTGAGATTCGCCCGCGACTTCTTCCCCCTACAAATCCGCGCCCCTTCCCGAAGCAGATTCTAACAGGGTTTACGTTTGAGAATGTGGGATTTAAATACATCCATTCTGAGCGATGGGCGAACCGACACCTTAACTTTTCTCTACATCCCGGAGAAAAACTGGCTTTAGTAGGCGAAAATGGTGCTGGCAAAACTACCCTTGTTAAACTACTTGCGCGATTGTATGATCCTACTGAAGGGAGAATTCTACTCGAGGGATATGATTTAAAAGAATATGACCTTACTGAACTCAGACAACACATCGGCATTATTTTTCAGGATTTTCTGAGATACCAGATGACTTTTTCGCAGAATATTGCAACTGGCAATATCAATGAACAGGAAAACGCAGAGCTTATTGAAAATGCTGCCAAACAAAGTCTTGCCGATGAATTGGTAAAAAGGCTCCCAGATGGTTACAATCAGATGTTAGGGAAACGTTTTGCAGACGGGATAGAACTATCGGGAGGTGAATGGCAAAAAATTGCGATCGCACGTGCCTACATGCGTGATGCAGAACTATTAATCCTGGATGAACCTACATCGGCATTAGATGCACGTGCAGAATATGAAGTTTTTCAACGCTTCACAGAATTGACCAAAGGCCGTTCAGCCGTACTAATATCTCACCGCTTCTCTACTGTGCGCATGGCAGACCGAATTTTGGTATTGGAAAAAGGTGAAATGGCCGAAATCGGTAGCCATACAGAATTGCTTGCAAAGGGAGGAAGATACGCTGAGCTATTTAACCTTCAGGCGCAAGGATATAGGTAATACAATCAGCGTTATAAAGAAGGACGCAATGTTAAGTAAAAAGGAACTTCCACGTGGTTTTTAGCGTTCTCCAATACCATCTGCGCAGCGAGTTGTCCCATCTGGTTGAAATCAGTAGAGATGGTTGTAATACCATTTAAAATAATCTTCTTTAAAGGCGTTTCATTGTAGGAAATAACGCCTATTTCCTTACCAACTTGTAGTTTCATGCTGATGATACGTTCAATCAGAATCACCAGATCATCTTCCATCAAGTTGATATATACCTCACCTGCCGCTATTGGCTCGTCTTTAATATCAAAAACGACCTTAGAATTAAATGCATATTGCTGACAAAAGTTAGAAAACCCTTTTAAAATCTCGATTGGAAAATAGCTGCGTTTAGGAAAGATGATCTTGAGTGTATGATATTTACTCAACTGCTCTTTAGCCTGTTCCAAAGCCTGGTAGATGTCCTTCTCAAAGTTTTCGTATGCAGCAGCATAATCACCAGTAAGTCCCTGTATTTTCTTGTCCAGTAAAATTAACCGGTCTTTAGGCATCATATTAATCACATCACAAACATTCTCCCCTCCTTCCAAAAAATGCGGGATGATCACATAATGAGAATAGTCATTCTTATGGTCTGTAATGAGTTTTTTGAACAGCGCAAAATCATTGTTGTAAATATAAAAATCAACGGCTACATGATCACCAATAGCCTTAATGAAAGAATCGTACACAATCTTTTTATGGGCACTGAGCTTATTGAACAACAGAAAAATCTTCAGACTCTGTTTAAAATCCGTATTGATGATATAATAGCCTTTACCAGGTACTGAGCCTAACACTCCGATTTTTTTCAAATGTTTGTACCCCTTTTCTGCCGTGTCTCTCGAGATCTCCAGCTCATAGCTAAGCTCGTTAATCGAGGGCAACATCTGATCCTTTTTAATTTTCCCTGCCTCTATAGCACTAATAATTGAGTTGGTCAGCTGCAGATATTTTGGTGTTGCAGAGTAACCATCTACAAAAATATGATCAAAAAATCTAGCCGGCTTAATAGACATACTACAAAATTAAATGGTCCCAAAGAATTTCACCATAAGCTCAAAATAATGCTCAAACTCAGTTAGCGGCAACGTCTCCGCCCTGTCATATATATCGTGGTATGCGGCAATGCCTCCTTGGGTATAAATAAAAAAAGAAGGTACGCCTTTTTCATAAAACCTGCAATGATCACTCTTACAGGCCTCTCCCCTGATCTCTACTTTAGGCACTAGCTTAAAAGCCGAATTCAAATCTACAAGTCGGTCAAATTCCTTTTTGTATACTGTTCCGTTAACCACTTTAATTCCCTCCTCACCTGTTCCTGCCAGATCAAAATTAACCAGGAATTTTATTTTCTTCAGGTTAATTAACGGATTTTCCACAAAAGCTTTGGAGCCCAGAATACCTATCTCCTCTCCAGAGAACGCCAGAAAGACAGTATTGTATTTAGGCTTGTTCTTAGCGTAATATTTCACAAAGCTAAGCAACATAGCTACCCCACTTGCATTGTCATTAGCTCCTGGAAAATATACTTTATTACCCAACATACCAAGGTGGTCAAAATGTGCCGAAATCACTATCGTTGAATCTGATCCTGAGCTACCCCTGATCATCCCGGCTACATTGCGTGTGGTGTACTCTGGGACAAACCTGGCGTCCACATCGATGGTCAGTGTGTTGACCAATGCTGGATCTAAATCTGCTTTATTGATCGTCACCACCGGCCTAATAGTCTGGTAGGTTAGTGTTGTCCAGGTTAGTTTATCCTTGGTATAAACTATCAGACCCTTAAAATTTAGTTTTTCGCTGTTTTTAAGTGCCCGTATACTTGCATTGATGCTACCCAGCTCTGCAGTACTTTCCGGGCCCTCAATCCTATCATCTAGCAAAATAAAGGCATCAGTGGCAGCCTGTATAACTGCCATGAGCTTTTCTTCAGTATTAATATCTGACCTTTTAACTGGAATCACTTTAAAGGTTCCATGAATCGCAGGACTTGTAGCTCCGATTAGATAATCCTTAGCAGTTATTAATGTTTTCCCGTTCAGCTTCACATCTACCTTTCCTGGAAAAGTGTTTACAGCCAGTTTAAAATCCTGAAAATAAGAGCCGGCATTTAAGGGAGCGAGACCTGATTTTTTAAAGGCCCGAGCGATGTAAGCAGAAGCAATCTGATCGCCGCCACCAACATACCCTCTACCCTTAAATGCAGGCGAGGCGAGTGTTTTTACAACCTCCTTAGCGTAAGCAATGTCCTGCGCCTGGGAAATGAATAAATTGCCTCCCCAAACGAGGGTGCATAAAAGAATTTTAGCGAGGAAGGATTTGGTTGACATCACGGTATTTAAGGTATTGGTATAACTTGTAATTTAATATGTGAAGGCGCATCTGGCGTAAAGTAGATACGCTGGGTAGCCTTCTGAAATGCTGATTCATCAGCAGTATAGATATTTGTAAAAGTTTGTGGATTTCGATCCACTAAAGGGAACCAGGAGCTCTGAATCTGAACCATAATCTTGTGCCCCTTTAAGAAAGCATGCGAGGCGTCCTGCATATCAAACTTTATTTCCGTAAGTTTTCCTGGTATCATGGCTTCAGGTTTTGAAAAATCATTCCTGAACTTGGCACGCATAACCTCACCCCGAACCATGAGCTGGTATCCGTTGTTCGGCGCAACATCGATCAGTTTCACGATGAAGTCAGCATCTGTTCCAGTAGTTTTTACAAATAAATCTGCGGTAAGGTGTCCGCCAATCGTGACATCCTGCTCCAGAATCTCTGTTTCGAAACTTAAAACATCAGGACGCATAAAAGCAAAACGCTGATTCTCGACCATGTATTCGAAACCTCTTAAAATTTTAATATCAGCCGAAAAAGGCACGGGCTTAGCGGGGTCGCTCAGGTATTCGGAAAAACCTGGAGCATTCATTTTCGGTGCTTCAAAAGCTAGTTTATTCCCTGGTTGAAGGTACAGATCTTTAGCTATTGCTTCTTCAGGCGGCCACTTGGAGTAACGTTTCCATTCGTTGGAACCAGTCTGAAAAATGATTGCTTTCGATAACTTCGGATCTTCAGCACCTTTAAGCTTACTCCTGAAAAATGGAAGTTCTATTGTAGTCCGATAGAATTCGCCGGTCTTACTACCGAAATTTAATCCAGCAAGCAGGTCGCCATCCTTGCGCGACCACGATCCATGATACCAGGGACCCATTACAAGAATATTTTCATTTTTTGGTTTAGCTCTTTCCAAGCCCTCAAATACCTTAAGTGGCCCATATGGGTCTTCCTGGTCAAACCAACCTCCTACCGTAAGCACTGCCGGCTTAATATTTTTCAGATGTGGAATTGGTGTTTGCGCCTTCCAATAGTCATCATATGATTCGTGTTCCATCATTTGATTCCAGAGTACGCTTTTGCCATGCAGAAATTTCTCATTGAAATTTTTTAAAGGACCTGCATCCATATAAAAGCGATAGGAATCAGCTGTACCATATTTTGAGAAGCCAGGAGCTCCCTTAGTGCTGATCGAGTCACGCTGCTGTCCAAAAGAGGATAGAAATGAGAAACTACCCATCAGAAAGAATGCACCATTGTGGTGCCTGTCATCCCCCATAAACCAATCTGTTACCGGTGCCTGCGGCGATACCGCTTTCAATGCCGGATGGGCATCAATCAATGATGAGGTAGCATAAAAACCTGGCGATGAAATCCCCCATACGCCCGCCTTACCATTATTTCCAGAGACGTTCTTAAGTAACCAATCTATTGTGTCATAAGTATCGGAACTCTCATCAGTCTGTTTTCCTTTTTTATTCCTGATATATGGTCGGTTAGCAACAAAATCACCTTCCGACATATATTTACCTCTGATATCCTGATAAACAAAAATAAAACCTTCCTGATCAAACATCCTGTTTGGACCCGCGGGAACCTTCATCTTTTCGCCGTAAGGCGCCACACTATAAGGCGTCCGGCAGATCAGAAAAGGATATTTCTTCGACTGATCCTTTGGCGTATAAATGGTTGTAAAAAGCGTTGCCCCATCACGCATAGGAACTTTACGCTCCACCTTGCTATAATTTGCCAGTGTAAAGGTTGTATCCTGCAGTGTATTTCTTTCCTGTGCCGCGGCCGATCCTGTAATCAAAATCAGCAGACATAATTTAAAAAGCTTCTTCATTTATTATAAAGCTTTCGTGTTTGGCTTCGCAGACATGATAAACTGGATTTCTCCACCTTTCATTATTTCCTCATGCGTAATAGACCTACGCTTAAGAATAGCTCCGTTTAAGATAACCTGACTTACATATACATTTTTATCACTTTGATTCTTAGTAGTTACTTTAAAAGTCTTCCCATTCTCCAGATTCAGTGTTGCATTGATCACAGCAGGGCTACCTAGTTCATAGTTCAACGAACCCGGTGCCATTGGATAAAATCCAAGCGAACTGAAGATAAACCATGCACTCATTTGTCCGCAATCATCATTTCCGCCTAGACCGTCTGAACTCGGTTTGTACATTTTTTTAAGGATCATGCGTACACGATCCTGCGTTTTCCATGGTGTAGTAGTATAGTTATACAAATAAGCTGCATGATGTGCCGGCTCATTGCCATGTACATAATTACCGATGATGCCTTCTCTCGTAATATCTTCTGTTTCTGCAAAAAACTCATCAGGCAAGTGCATAGTAAATAAAGAATCCAGATGCGTAGCAAAATGTTTTTTACCACCTCTCAGCGCGATCATTGCCTCAGGATTATGTGGTACATACAGACTGTAATTCCAAGTGTTACCTTCGATGAATCCTTGTCCATTTGTACTTAACACATCAAATTTCTCTCTAAAAGTCCCGCTTTTCAATCTCGGGCGCATAAAGCCTGACTTAGCATCATAAACGTTTTTCCAGTTTTCAGATCTTTTAATAAACTCATTATAGACTGCTGTATTGTTCAATTTTTTTGCCAGTTGCGCAATGCACCAGTCGTCGTAAGCATATTCCAATGTATTGGAAACAGAATTACCGTTAGACTCTGAAGCTACATACCCTTTATCCATATATTCACCTATGCCTTCGTAACTTCTGTGTTTTGCAGTCGTTACGCAGGCATCGAGCGCAGCACTTGCATCACCTGTGTAATTTCCCTTGATGATTGCATCAGCAATAACAGAAACGCTATGGTATCCGCTCATACACCAGTTATCGTTGGCAGAGTTAGACCAAACCGGCAACATTTTTAATGAACTCTGATCGTAGTGTGCCATCATAGAAGAAACCATATCCCCGTTTCTTTTCTGCTGTATGATGTTAAAAAGGGGGTGTAAAGCGCGATAAGTATCCCAGAGAGAAAAAGTACTGTAATTATCAAATCCTTTTGCCTGGTGATTGTTTTGATCTAAGCCTCTGTAAGCACCGTTCACGTCAGTGTATAACGTGGGGTTAATGAAGGTATGGTACATAGCCGTATAGAAATTCACTTTATCATCTTCATTCAAAGTATTTACAGCTATTTTATTCAACTCTTTATTCCATGCCTGCTGTCCGTCACGTTTAACTTTTTCGAAGTCCCATCCCGGAATTTCCGCGCGCATATTCTCCAAAGCATTCTCCTGACTGACTGGAGATAATGCAAACTTGATTTTAATCTTTTCTCCTTCTGTAGTTTTAAAATCGAAATAAGCCCTGATCTTCCTTCCTGCCATCTCAGGAAAATCTTTAGTCTGATCAAACTTACCCCAGAAACCACGATACACCTGCTTAGGGTCGTAGTTTTTTTGTCCGTAGCTAGCGATAGGCTTTGAAAATGTCATTGCGAAATACACGGTACGCGTACGCGCCCATCCACTTGTTTGGCGGTATCCCGTCACCAAAGTATCGTTTACCACACGCAGGTAGGTCCAGACATTTTTATCGCCATAATTGTAGATTCCACTGATCAGATCAAGAATGATGTGCGACTGGTCTGATTTCGGAAAGGTATACTGATGAAATCCCACACGTGCGCTGGTAGTCATCTCTGCAGTGATCTGATGGTCGGTTAGTTTAACTTTATAATAATTGGCTTCTGAAACTTCAGTATCATGGGAGAATGCCGATCGGTACCCACTTTGCGGCTCATTGGCTGTACCTGGATTAAGCTGTAGCTTTCCCGTAGTAGGCATAATGAGGAAATCACCTAAATCTGAATGTCCTGTCCCACTAAAGTGTGTATGGCTAAAACCAACAATAGTTTTATCTGAATACTGATAACCCGCGCAATACTTATACACATCTCCATTGTATTTCCCGTTTTGCTCATAAGACAGGGTATCCGTTTCTGGACTTAGTTGTACCGCACCAAAAGGCACAGTAGCACCAGGATAGGTATGTCCCATCTTTTCCGTTCCAATAATCGGTTTTACATATTGATAAGGTTGCTTCTGAGCTTGGGCAACATATGCACATAAAAGTCCGCAGATGCCAAATAATATTTTCTTCATTCTATTTAAGCTTGATTGATTCTGTAAAAATAAAGTTCTAACAGGCTATTTTATCAGAATTCCTTTACTATTATTCTGAAAAATGTCTTTTTTCTTTGCCTCCTGAGTAAGTTTCATGGACTGAAAGCTTGCCTGATCCACATCATCTAATACAATCGGGATCCGGAAGTCTGGCCGTTCGCAGGTCATGGTTAAATTGGAGACTTTCACTCCACGGGCATGCTTAATAAACACACCCCAGGAAGGCAACTCCTTAAACATAGAAAAATCAGGATATTTAGCAGGCAGCTCAGGAATCCTGCTCAGTTTGTCTAAGGGTACATTTGCATATAGGGCATTTCCGCCTCCAGCGTGTGTAAAATTAATATGGTCAAGAATTACATCACCAATTATGGCATTGGGGAGTCCGGCGATGATAATGCCTGGCGAGATGTTTCGTGGCAGATCCTCAATGGGCCCTTCATATTCATAGCCTGCATCAGGCTTTGTGGATGGTATATCACCTGTTACATGACTGATCCTAATATTTTTCATTCGGCTGCTCTTTCCCCAACGTTCTCCAGTTCTTAAGAAAATGATATTTCCTGTATGTATCGATTGAAGTCCATTGATCTCCACGTCCTCAATATATCCTCCATCCACAGCCTCCAGCGCTATTGCCGAACGATAAGTGTCGTATACTTTGTTGTTTAATATCTTTATATTTACAAATCCACCTCTGGAAACAGTACCGAATTTAATCCCATTTGCACTGGATCTGATCACATTGTTACTGATAAGAATGTTTCTACATGCCTTTTCAGGATCATGAGACTTCAAGCAAATGCCATCATCTGCAGCATCGATATAAGAATTCGTCATCTGTACATTTTCGCAATCTACAATGTCAACACCATCCTCATTCCAATATACAGTATTATCAACTTTAATGCTATCGATCACCAGATTAAAACATTGATCGTAGGTCTGTGTCCAACTGGCAGAGTGCTTCAACGTAATTCCACGCACCAGCACATCTTTGCAGTTTCTGAAGTTGACCAGCATAGCCCTGTTATCGGCAGTAGCACGCCCATCTGTATAGAGATCCTCGATCAGTCCTTTTTCTATCGCTGTAACAATATTCCTGGCCAGGTATTTCCCTTGTCCATCGATTGTGCCTTTTCCGGTAATACCTACATTATGCTGATCATAAGCAAAAACGAGTGCCGTAAAAATCTTTTTCTCATAATCAAAAGGATTCAGAGAACCTAGCAACACTGCTCCCTCTTCCAGGTGTAATGTCACATTTGACTTCAGAAATATTGATCCCGTTAGATAGCGGCCCGCCGGGAATAATAAACGACCACCTCCATTTGCGTTGATGTGATCTATCGCAAACTGGATGGATTTTGTATTGAGCGTTTGTCCGTCTGATTTGATTTTGAAGAATCCGGCCTGATAATCTTTGGCAACAACATTAAAGGCACATACACACAGGCCTATAAACAGCCCGAATATTTTGTATTTCATAGTTATTGGTTAAAAAATGAACTGTAATGAGCTATCAAAAATTGCCATGGCTTAACCTGTTATCAAACAGGTATTGCACAGATGTCACCCAGACATTGCCTGCGCTATGTCTGGGTTATGCGTGCGTTATCCTTGCGTAACCCCTGTCTATTCGCCAACTAACGACGTTTCAACAGGCTATTTTTGCACCAAATAACACACCGCGCAAAATGGCCTGTTTAGAATCACTATTTTACAGTGATATTTTTGGTATTATTCTGATGGATATCTTTCTGCTTTCCGGCTTGTGTAATTTTCAATCCACTGAAACTAGATTCCCGAACATCATCGAGTACAATGGGAACTCTAAAATCTTTTCGATCGCAGATCATTGTGAGATTAGTTATTTTCAACCCTATGGCATGCCTTGCAAATACACCCCATGATGGCAATTCCTTAAACATCGAGAAGTCTGGATATTGCGCTGGTATTTCAGGGATTTTGTCCAGTTGACTTAATGGTACATTGGCAAATGCCGCCTTACCTCCACCAGCATGGTGAAAACTAACGTTATTCAATGTCACATCTGTAATCATTGCGTCTGGCACGCCAATGATGATGATACCCGGAGAAATATTTCGTGGCTGATCTTCTATTGGCCCTTCATAGCCATACCCTGCATCTGGCTTAGTTGCCGGGATATCGCCGCTAACGTTGTTAATTTTAATATTCTGTAATCTGCTTTTTTTACCTACAACCCGCTCTCCGGTACGTAAGAAGATCAGGTTTCCGGTGTTTGTAGATGTCAGGCCGTCAACTTCAACATTTTCTAGAAAACCACCATCAACTGCCTCCAGGGCAAGTGCCGAGCGATAGGTGTCAAAAACTTTATTGTTAATGATTTTCACGTTAATAAATCCACCTCTGGAAGCTGTACCAAATTTAATCGCATTTGCGCTTGAACGAATGGTATTGTTGCTGATCAGGATGTTTCTGCAGGCCTTTGTAGCATCATGGGATTTCAGACATATACCGTCATCAGCAGCATCTATATAAGAGTTCATCACTTTAACATCCTCGCAATCCACTATATCCACACCATCCTCATTCCAGTATTCTACATTATCTACCGTAACGCTGTCGACAACCAAGTTTTTACACTGGTCGTAAGTCTGGTTCCAGCTTGCGGAGTTACGGAAGGTAACCCCCTTAATATTTACATTTTTACAGTTACGGAAATAGAATAACATGGGCCTGTTAGTCTCAGAAGGTCTTCCATATTTATATGAATCTACAAGTAATCCTTTTTCGATATTATCTACAACGTTGCGTGCAACAAGTTTGCCTTGTCCGTCGATAATACCTTTTCCGGTTACACCAACATTTTCTACATCTGTTGCAAACAACAGTGCTGTCCATGTCTTTTTATCATAATCGAATGGGTTTAAAGAACCTAATAAGACAGCACCTTCTTCAAGACGGATTTCCACATTAGACTTCAGGTTAAGTGATCCGGTCAGATAGCGACCAACGTAGAAAACAAGGCGCCCACCGCCTTTAGCACTGATATAGTCTATCGCGAACTGGATAGATTTCGTGTTCAGCGTGGTTCCATCAGAGTGAATTCCAAACAACGAGGCCTTATAATCTTTAGCCCAGAGCGGACTGGAAGCGAGCATTATAAATGCAATCAGAATATATTTTTTTAACATGGTTATAAATTTTAGGTTTAGTATAAAGTGACAGGCCCCACCAGCCCCATAGATTGTAGTGGCTGGTCTTTCCTTTTCAGGTTCGTCCAGTATTGCGCAACAACATTATCTTTTAATGTCTTCATATAGTTTACCATGACGGTAACCACCTTGATCTCAATGTCGTTGACGCCATTACGCAGTAAACCTGCAGTAGGATAAATTCTTCGCCCATACCATTGGGTACCGGCATCTTTACCGTTAATCTTTACGTCGCAGATCCCGTAAACGTCACCAAGATTCAGATAAGGAAGACTATTTTTGTCACTCAGCGTAAATGTGTTACGGTAGATCGCTGTTCCTGAAAAATGTGAATAATCAGGGAGTTCCTTCAAGTCTGAAAGTTTAGAGAATTCATCTTTTTTAACTGACCCGTCGCTGTGTCTGAATTCCACAGCCCATTTGGTATTGATTGTTCTTCCTTTGGCACCCGCAAGCGGAGGATTTTTCCATACTGTTCCAGCACTGTCGCTATTAAATACAATCAGTTTGGAATCTGCGGGCCCAAGGCTGATACTAAATTTACCATCAGGCATGTTCAGCTTAAATCTTTCACCTGTTACGGCATCCCACAGCCATGTCTGTTTACGACCAGTTACTGCCTTGCTAAAAGTCAGATCCATTTGTGCGCTACGTTTATTGCTGGAATTATTGAGTAACAGCAGCTCCGCATCGTTAGTCTGGTAGCGTACCTGAGTCACAAACGTTTTAGGTGATTTAATTTTAACATAAGGCGTCAGGTTATACTTTTCCTGGATGGATTTATACCAGCCCATAAAATCCGTAGCCGGTTTGCTTAAGAAAACAAATCTATCGGGGAAGGCCTGCATTTTCTTTACCCAGTTTTGCACCTCAAGATCCCGCTGTGCATAGTTATTCCAACCTGTACTTTGATTGGGGATGGCCTCCAGGCAAAACACACGCCCACCGGCAGCAACAAACTCGTAGATTTTTTTAGCCGTTGCCGGATCTACACCACGTACTTCAATCAGGAATAGTGTGTGATAGTTCCTTTTTCCATAAGTGATCCATCCGTTTTTGATTGTTGAGGTATTGATCACCGATTCTGAAACATAGTCGCATGCATTACCATTTTGATGAATAGATTCCCAGACCAGCATCTGATACGGCGGGGACACAACCGTTGGAAACGGTTCATTTTGGGCACCATAGGTACCCCATTGATCAGCGAAAGGAGCCAACAATGCAATATCAGCAAACATCGTTGCCTGTTGCAACACTGCTGAGAGCCGGGCACGGTAATCGGTGTAATGTTTAAAATATGGCCAGATGGTATTTTTCTCATTAAAATAGCCACCATAAGTAATCCAGCCAGGGAAGGCTGCATCGGGAGGTGAATAATTAAAACCATGGAATATCGGATGCGTTACCCCGGAAATCGTACTCTGATCACCTGCGATTTTCAAAATTTCCAGTGCTTCGTTAAATACCATATCGGTATTGGTTAGTTCTTCAGAGCTGATTAACTTTTTATCTTTCAAGTGTGCGGCCGAAGAAACCAGTTTATTGATCATGGTATTACCCCTACCGAGGTGCCATGGATACATACTGAATTTTTCTTCGCTGATATCCTCTCCAATGCCATATTTCAACCAGGTTTCGCACTCTGGTATATCTATCTCAAAACTTCCTTCCAGGGGAAAGTAACCACGGCCGTAGGCCTGTGCCCTTGATTTAATCTTGTTGTCTTTGCACCATTCCGCAAAATTATGGACGAAGCGTTCCTGAAAAAGTTCTGCTTTTGTAAGTTCGAAATCATACCGCATACGGTCGGTCATCTTTTTCATGTCCTCCCCCATCTGAACAGGATAGTTCGCATTCAGTGTATTGCCCATACCGCCAATTTTAAACAGGATAAAAGGAAGGTAAGGATACAGATCATATCCGCGTCTTTTTTTGAACTCGCTCATCATATCGCTAGTCCAGTTGGTACCTTCTGTTTCCAGACTATCAACAAAGAAAGAGCGTACTTTGGGAGCCAGAGGGCCTATCTTTTTCTGGATGGTCTCACTCATTTTATCCAGATATTTCTTAACAGCTTTACTATCAAAATGGTTGAGAACAGGACCCATTCCACCTGGATTTCCCTGAATTACCTGCATAAAACCTTCGACTTTTACCAGGCCATATACCGCATAATTTCCTGCTGGAATGGAGAGTTTCACAATTCCATTCTTAATCTTTTTTGACAGGTCAACCACCTCATCCATTCTGTTTAATGGATCTGGCACCAGTTTCACCTCCAGCAGTTCCATTGTTCTGCCGCTGTATGGATTTGTAATAGATGGATCGGCTTCCTTGTAAAGATCAAAAAGGGATATCTCTGTTTCAAGAGGCCCTTGAAAGCGCTTTACTGCGATGACTGCAATCTGCGACCGCTCTCCACCTTCAAGAAATTCTCCCCCCATAGGAAAACCAGTACCTACCAGCAGGTCGCAGGTCATATCTAAAGATTTTGCTTCATCCAGCGTAAATCGTAACAGTTCTATCCATTCGTCGCTCAGCCATTCGATACTGGGTTTTCCCATATCATCCGTACGAAGCGGAAAGGAGATCGGGTTAATTTCTACACCACCAATTCCGGCAGCTTTTAATATCCTGAGCTCTCTGGCGAGTTCTGTTTTTTCTATTTTATTCCCGTTCCACCACCAGCGTACAAAAGGACGGTACTGGCTTGCTGGGTTTTTGAATATTTCATACAGGGGCATGCGCTGCGACACCGTGCCATCGGCCAGTATCTCACGGGCAATAGCTGGCAGTGAATTTACCAATACCATACCTGATGCGGCTACCGATCCCTGTATCAAAAAATCTCTTCTTCTCATGAATGCTTAAATAAATTGTAACGCCTGTTTAGCAGATCTTTCATCCAGAGATTTAGATCCCATTGCTGTTCCCAGGCGGTTTTAGTTGTGTGTGTAGGTACAAGATAAGGAGTTGGCCCAAATTCGGGAGTGATGGTTAGTCTTTCTATACCGGCGAGTTTTCGCTCTGCGGTCCATTGATCCCAAACCCTAAGGTGTGCGTTAACAGTATCTGTATATTGTGGAAGGGATGGATCGGCTACCTGCGACCCTTGTGTATGCCCTATCCGCGCGTGCAAATGTCTTGCTCGGCCAATAGCGACTTTCATGGCTTCCTGCTGGTCTTCGAGCAAGCTTTCGGACACGCAAAACCAATGTGAAATATCAAGCGTAAGCATAGTCTCAGGATGTCTTTTTAAGACTTCCGGCATAACATGTAAAGCATAAGACCATTTGTTCCGATGTGTTTCCTGATAAATGGGAATGCCTGTGTCTCGGCTAACCCCGAGACAGCAGGTCAGAATAGCATCAATCTGATCAGGACTAAAGTATTCTCTCCCGGTTTGAGCGCTTATACATAAGGGACCACCTAAATTCTTCCCAATTTGACTTAAGTCAACCAGTCGTAGTTTCAGTTCCTGAAGATAGCCTGCAAAATCTGCCTGTTCTCCAAGTACAGTCATGACGATAGTAAACTGCAGGCCATGCTTTTGTAGTAAAGCCGTAACCTCATCTATATTACACTCCTCCCCATAGGGAAACCATTCAATCCCCCGGTAACCCGCCTGCACCACCATAGGCAGGAAGGTATCCCAGGGAATATGTTCTGATCCCCATCTCGGGCAAAAGAAGTCTACGATCACTACGCGTTATTTTTTGAACGGTGATATATTAGCGGGTTTTGCTCATCGCTATCAAGCAGGTCGCCAACCTTCAGCGTGTCAATGTATTCCTGAGGCAGGATATTAGCCTGACCGTTAAACACATTGCCATCGGGCATATATGCACAAGTCATGGCGCGGCGGTGACCGCTGCTCATGTTTGCATTAGCCCCATGAATAGTTAGCCCGTTATGAAACGAACAACTTCCTGCTTTCATTGGTGCCGCCACCGACGGCACTTTGATAAACTGCGGATACACCTCAAAGATGCTGTCCATATTTTTACCAATGCCCTTATTCTCAAACTCTGTTTCCTTGTAAGAACCAGGAACAAAGAACAGACAACCATTTTCTAATGTAGCGTCGTCCAGTGCAATCCAAATGGAAAGCGCATTCCTGTCCGAAAAAGACCAGAATGGCGTATCAAGATGCCATGAAGTTGGATTAGCCCATGGGCGTTTAAACAGTGCCTGGTCATGCCAGATTCTGATCCCATCTACACCGGCCAGCTTTGCTGCCATCTCTCCAATACGTGGATCAACCATCAGCTCTTTTACACCGGCATCTGTTTGCCATAAGTTTAGCAACTGATCAAATACTTTTCCAAAGTATTCCGTATCGTCATTGATCCCATCAGACTCTCCTGTTTTGAGATCCTTGCCGGGCATTTTCTGCCCGGCACGGTTCTTTACAGCATTCATTACAGTGGCTCTCCAATGGTCCAGCTCTGCAGCATTCAGAAAGTCCTCGATAACTATGAATCCATTCTCCTGATAGGATTTGATTTGCTCTTCAGTAATTTGATAATTCATCTTCTTTAAATTTAGTATCCCGGACTCTGTACCAACGCTGTATTCAATTGTAATTCCCTGAATGGAATTGGATAGATAAAACGAGCAGCAGTAACATTATATGCTGCAGGAAGGATATATCCGAACTGTGCTTTAGTTTTAATACCGTAAGCTGTAAGTACTGGAATCGCCTGATCGGTACGTACCAGATCCAACCATCTGTGATTTTCGAAAGCCAGTTCGATTCTACGCTCATGTGCGATTATAGGACGCAAAAGTGCAGGATCTATAGTAGTAGTTGCGGCTAAGCCAGCACGTGTTCTTACCTGATTAAGGTAAGGCAGGGCAGCTGCAGACTGACCAGTTTCATTTAAACACTCGGCAAGCATCAGCAGAACGTTCGAATATCTGTAGATCGGCCAGTTTTCTTTGGTATTGTTTGCGAGCAGGTAAGGAGGGTGGAAATATTTGCGGATAAAGTATTTGGCGATGACACCTGTTGGGGCCTTATAATTTACGATACTTACAATTTTACTTGCAACGAAATCAGTATTCGCATTATAGGTTCCTTCAATTACACCGATAGTTGCATCCAGACGTTTGTCATTAGGCTCATAAGCTGCCAACAAATCATCCGTTGGATAGTTCCATCCGCCGTTAGTGTCGTTGTAAGAAATACCAGTGATATTCAGTGTATTTCCATTAGGGATGAATCTGTAGATAAATGTACTAGACTGACCATCGGTACCATCCTTATACTGTACTTCAAAAATTGACTCTTTGTTATTTTTGTTCTCATTCTTGAAAGCATCTTCATAATTCGCCCATAGGCTGTAACCCATTGTAGTTACACTTTGAAGTAATGGAATTGCTTTATCAAATTGCTTAAGTGTCATGTAGACATGAGCAAGCTCAGTAGCAACCATACCTTTTGTAACACGACCTGTTTCCTGCGGTAGTTTAGGTGCAGCAACATTGGCAAGCGCGTCGGTGAAATCAGCAATAATCTGAGCGTACACCTGTTCAGCTGTAGAACGTGGCAATGTGGCCTGCGACTTCTCTGTCACTTCATGCAAGTGAAGTGGAACACCGCCATAGTGCCTAACCAAGTCAAAATAGTAATGTGCACGCAGTGCTTTTGTCTCACCAACAATCTGTTTGCGATCAGCATCAGCCATTGTAAAAGTGATTTTTTCCAGGCGATCCAGGATCACGTTGGTGCGTGAAATCCCGTTATAATCACCCTGGTAACGCGTTGCTGTTACGCCATTTTGTGAGTTATCCAGAAAATCTGCCAGTTGCTCATAACCCAAGCCTCCACGATCTTTAGAATTGTAGTCGTAGTGTGCATTGTCAGAACGCATCTCATCCATATAAAATGCAATGTTGGCAACATCCCTTAGTGGAGTATAGGCACCCACTACAGCTTGTTGAAAATCAACTGTACTTTTATAGAAGTTTCCTTCATTCATTTGTCCTTCCGGAAATAACTCCAGGAAGTCCTTTTTACAGGAACCAAAGCTCAATGCTCCTGTTAAAAGAATCAACATATATTTTGAGTTTTTCATATTGTTATATTTTGATTGTCATTAGTTATGAAGTTCGTCAAAGCGATACCGCTTTTCCTGAGCTTCCACAAGTTAAAAATTAATGTTTGCACCAATACTTATTGTTCTTGGAACCGGGTAAGACCCGTTGTCCTGACCTGCAGTGGTTTGGTTATCTCTGCTGTCATTTACCTCAGGATTCTGTCCTGGATATTTAGTAAACACATACGCCTGATTTACTGCCAGATAGATACGTGCTGACTTGAAATATTTCGGCACGCTTGTAAAGGTGTAACCAGCAGAAATATTCCTGATTGTCAGATAATCTCCAGAGAACACCCAGTTTGAATTACCAAAACGGTACAATTCTGTTGTATTTGACAATGTTCTTGGCACTTGTCCGTTTCCAGGATTTTCAGGTGATCTCCAGCGGTTCATCATCGATTTTTCGATGTTGAAGATTCCATCCAAATTCTGGAAGTTCTGCAGGTTGGTATTCATGATCTTATTGCCTACTTGTCCCGAAACTGAAATTGAGAAATCAAAGTTTTTGTAGCGGATGTCGTTGTTCAAACCGAAAAGGAATTTAGGATTAGGATTGCCTAAAAACGTTTTATCATTTTGATCGATCTTTCCGTCACCATTGATATCTTTCATCCTTGCAGTTCCTACTGCTGATGTTGCATGTTTAGGCTGGGAATCGAACTCCTGCTGATTTTTATAAACGCCATCAAAAACATAACCGAACAACTCTCCGATTCTGCGGCCAACTGCGGTACGGTTATAGTCGTTATACGTTGCAGTACCACCAATTGGCGTATTATCCTGCAAACTCAGCACCTTGTTGTCATTGAAGGAAATATTAAATCCTGTGTTCCATTTTACTTCACCCGTTAAGTTGGTGGAGTTGATGCTCAACTCATGTCCCCACATTTTGAATTCTCCAACGTTATATCTGATACTTGAGTAACCAGAGGCATAAGGAATACTAATCAGGTAAAGCATACCATTGGTTAGCTTATTGTAGTAATCATAGGTTACATTAATCCTGTTTTTGAAGAAATTCATCTCCAAACCGATGTCAGTTTGTTTTGATGTTTCCCAGGTCAGATCAGGATTACCCAGCGAGGTGATTGAAAGCCCCTGAGCCAAGGCGCTTGAGAACACATAGTTAGTTTGGCCCACCAAAGATGTCTGTGTATAATCACCAATGTTATTATTACCCGTTTTTCCGTAACCTCCTCTGATCTTCAGGAATGAAAAATTATCTGATTTCGGAAAGAAAGACTCCTCACTGATAATCCAGCCTGCAGATATCGAAGGGAAAGTTCCATATTTAGAGTTTTTACCGAACCTGGACGAACCATCACGGCGTATATTCGCCGAGATCAGATATTTACCTTTGTAATCGTAGTTAATCCGGCCAAACATAGAAGCGATATCCCAGGCAGTGTTATTGGTTGTACCTGTAGTTGTTGCAGCACCAGCAATCCATGGAATGTTGTCATTCGGGAATACAGATCCGTTAATTGTACGGAAATTCCGGTTGTATTTCTGCGCACTATATCCTGCAAGGAAATCAAAATTATGGTCTCCTTTTGTCAATTTATAAGTCAAAATATTTTCACTCAACCACGAAGTATAGTTATTACTGTTACTTACAGCAGAAGGGATTGACGGTCCGGGAGCGCCAGCTGTACCGTAGTTAGATGAGTTAAAAGAGTTCTGATCTATAGCACCAAGATCCGTATTAATTGTTGTGCGGAAACGTAAATCTTTAAGCAATTCAATTTCTCCAAATGCATTGGCAAGAATGCGCAAACTGTTCTGTTTGTTTTTCATCAGGTCCAACTGCTGCAAAAAGTTTGGCAAAGCAAACATACCATACGAACCTGTACGGGTAGGGTAACTGCCATCAGCATTTCTTGCCGGAATTAACGGAGAACTGATCTCACCGCCTACCAGAATTTGTCTGTTACCATCAAGGTTACCACGTGTGTTGTTGTCGATCTGATACGTTGGTGCTATGTTAAAACCGAATTTCACCTTGCTGCTCGGTGTGTACTGATTGTTTGAACGGAAAGAAAAACGTTGCATTCCTGTATTTCTAAGTACACCGTCCTGCTTGAAATAAGTAAGTGAGTTGCTCGACAATACTTTATCTGTACCCGAAGAAATATTTAAGTTATAGTTTTGAATTGGAGCAGTACGCAGCAATTCGTTATACCAGTCTGTACCTTCTCCATACTGAGCTGGATTTTGATAATCTGCAGGTACTTCTGCCAAACCTGTTACCGGATTTTTCCAGTTTTCATACTTGATTCTGTCTTCATAGTAACCTTTCATGAATGTTGCGAATTCATTTGCATTCATGATATCAGGTCTACCACGCTGTAGCACAGTCTGTGTACCGTAATAGGTGTTGAAGTTTATCGTAGAGCGGCCCGATTTTGCCTGTTTAGTTGTGATTAGAATAACACCATTTGCAGCACGTGAGCCATATAATGCTGTCGAAGCAGCATCTTTCAGCACACTGAAACTCTCGATATCATCAGGATTGATCAGATTGACGTCACCAGTAATCGGCTGTCCGTCTACCACAATCAGGGGTTGATTACCTGATCCGAGTGACGCTGCACCACGAACTCTGAAAGTCATACCTTGGCCGGGACGTCCAGATGCCTGGTTTACCTGCAATCCAGGTACACGACCGGTTAGTTTCTGACCAATTTCTGCTGCAGGAAGATTCTGAAGATCTTCGGCATTAACCTTCGTTACTGCGCCAGTAATATCTCTTTGTCTGCTAGAACCGTAACTTACAACTACGACTTCCTGAAGATCTGCGCTTTTAGATTTAAGGCTAACATTTACCGTACTGCTTTCTCCAACGGTTGCTTCGTACAAGTCGTATCCCACATAACTGAATGTTAACACATTTCCTTTTGCGGCAGTCAGTGTGTAAGCACCGGCACCGTCCGTTACAGTACCAACTTGTGTCCCTTTTACTTTTACGGACACACCCGGTAATCCAGTCCGGTCTTCCGAGGAAGTTACCTTTCCGGTAATTTTCATGCTTTGCTGAGCAAAAGCAAACGGGCTAAGCAACAACAGCATCAGAAATAGCTGCAGGTGTCTGGCCCCAGATAAATAATGTAAAAATTTCCTACCCATCGTAGTTCGTTTTAATTTGGTTTAAAATTTGGTTAGTTGTTTTAGCGATTAGGTTTACCCCATCGATAAAGCTAAGATCTTTGAATATTTCATAAGGTGCAACCTGTTGCATCCTGTACGATTTCTGATACGCAGATTTATTTCTTGTTTTTAGAAAAAAACCTAACTAAGTATAAGCACAAGAAGGCTTTTTGGCCCATGTGCACCCAGTACAAGAGATTGTTCAATATCGGCAGTTTTGGATGGGCCGGCTATAAAAGTCCCAAAGCCATAATCAGCCGTTCCGACTTTCGCATACGCCTGCTGCATGGTTGCACAGACCTCATCTTTGTGTATAATTAACACCAAATGTTGGCAGATAAACGGTAAAATGCGCTGCCCCATCTTATCCTCTGTAATCCAGACTGCTCCATTTTCAGCAACGCCAAAATGTCCTTCCAAAATTGCTACATCAACATCTTCAAAGTCATGGGGGAAATCAGAAGAAAGATCGGTATCTACAATATCTGACAGGATCTGCATTGTGCTAACTTTACGAGATGATTCTGGAAAAAATGTCTGAATTAACACTTTCAGTTCTGCGATATCTTTTGCCTCAAGCGCAGTACCGCCGATATCTGAAAGTACCTGTTTAAAAGATTGTAAAGTTTCTGTTTCAATATTATTTTCAGCCGGAATATCAGGAATCTCCTGGTATTCCGGCTGATTTTTCGCCACTGCCGTAAGTATCAGATTTCTGTTAGTCATGTTTATGATTTTTGATATACCAATCTCTGAAACTAGTTATCGGAACTGCCGGCATTTCCCTGTGTTTATACCAGGCGTTAAGCCGATTATTTACCATAACAGGAACATGCTTTAAAATCCATTTACCTGTTTTACCCGCTGCCCTATAACGTGCAGGGCTAGACAGAGTGAACTCCATTCCCTTCATTGCTGCAGCTTTAGCAGGATCTGCAAAACCCTTTTTAACGATTACCTGCCTCCATTTATACAACTGTGTATGGATATCTATTTTTACCGGGCAAACATATGTACAGGAACCACATAAGGTAGAGGCAAATGGTAAATCTGTGTGCTTCTCCATATTTAGATTCGGAGCCAGTATGGCACCGATAGGGCCTGAGATGGCGTTATGGTAACTATGGCCGCCGCTACGCCTATATACAGGGCAAGTATTCATACAGGCTCCGCAACGGATGCACTTCAGAGAATTCCTAAAATCGGGCCTTCCCAATTGCGTAGACCTACCATTATCAACAAGGATAATGTGCATCTGCTGACCAGGCCTGGGCTTTTTAAAATGGCTGGAATAAGTAGTAATAGGTTGTCCGGTGGCGCTTCTGGTAAGTAGTCTTAAAAACACACCCAAATGCTTGCGTTCAGGAATTATTTTTTCGATTCCCATGGCCGCAATATGGACTTCCGACAGGTGTGCGCCCATATCGGCATTGCCCTCATTCGTACATACTACAAATTCTCCTGTTTCGGCCACTGCGAAGTTAACTCCGGTAAGCGCTGCACGCCGGGTAATAAAGGCTTGTCGGAGGTGTACTCGTGCCGCAGCGGTGAGCACCTGCGGATCAGACTCTCCCTTGGCGGTCCCGAGGTGCTTATAAAAAAGTTCACCTATCTCTTCCTTTTTTTTATGGATACAGGGTAAAACGATGTGACTCGGTGGTTCCTTTGCTAATTGTACGATACGCTCACCGAGATCGGTATCTATGACGTCAACGCCATTCACAGCTAAAAACTCATTAAGCTGACATTCTTCGGTAAGCATAGATTTACTTTTGATCATTTCGGTAATTTCGTGCTGCTTCAAGATGTCAAGTACGATCTGGTTGTGTGCCGCAGCATCTACAGCCCAATGTACCTGAATCCCGTTTTTCAGGGCCCGTTTCTCGAAATCCTCCAGGTAGGTGTGAAGATTGGATAAAACATTATTCTTGATTGCTGAGGCCTGTTCTCTTAAGGCCTCCCATTCCGGTATCTTTCCAGCGGCTTTGTCCCGCTTATTCCTGATCCAGAACAACGTTTCATCATGCCAGTCGACCCGTGACTGATCCTTGTTGAATTGCTCAGCGAGTTCGGCATGGGTGCCTTTAGATTTTTCCATAAGTTTATCGTGGTCTTTAAGAGGCGTTGAGGATCTCTGCGATGTATTTCACTTTGACCTTACTGCCATTTCGTTTAAGCAATCCCTCAAGATGCATAAGACAAGATATGTCTGTTGAGGTTATAAACTCTGCGCCATGGCTTACATGGTCTGCGATTCTGTCTTTCCCCATTTTAACGGATACAGCCTCTTCTGCCACACAGAAGGTGCCGCCAAATCCGCAACACTCATCTGGCCTGGTCAGCTCGACCATCTCAATTCCATCAACCATATCGAGCAGATATTGAGGTTTGGAAAAGGGCTCGGCAACAAGTTCTGACATCTGGGAAAGTTTCAATCCACGTTGACCGTGGCAGGCCTGATGCATCCCGACGCGGTGTGGAAAACGGGCAAGGAGAGTTTTCACCTCAAGTACATCCGTTAAAAACTCTGTGAGTTCGTAGAGTTTCGTACGTATGTCCAACGCCGTTTTGGGCGCATGATCAGAATGCAAATGCTCTTTAAGATGTAAGGTGCAGCTTCCGGATGGAGAAACGATATAATCGAAATCGGCAAAGTTCTGGATAAAAAGCGCTTCGCATCCAGCAGTAAGGTGTTCAAAGCCTGAGTTTGCCATTGGCTGGCCGCAACAGGTTTGATTAAGCGGATAAGTAACATCTACACCGAGTTTTTGGAGCAATTGCAGGGTCGCAATGGCAGCGTCGGGATAGAACTGATCTATATAACAGGGTATAAAAAGCCCTACCTTCATACAAAACGTGCGTTGGAGTAATACTTAAGTTCAATCAGGTCGGTTGGCAATGGTTTAGTGTTCCATGCGTGATGGATGGCCAACGCTGTGCCCACTGCTGTTGCCTGAGCCATAGAAGCAGCAAAGACTTCAATCTCCGGATACGCCGAGGCTAGCAAATGCATAAATATTGCGTTCTTGCTAAATCCCCCGTCAACAAAGATTCTTTTAACGGGTGTTCCGGCAAGTACAAGGTTGGTGGATTGCAGCTGTTTTTCAACAAGGTCAAGCATGAGCTGGTGATAGGCTTCGGCCCCGGTATCAAAATCTGCCAGGTTCCGCGATGAGAATTCCGGTTTTGCCGGCTTACTTTTACGCAGTTTTGCAATCACTTCCTCATCAAGTTCCAGATCTTTATATCTTGATTTTTCTTCTTTAAAATGTGCGATGATTCGCTTCTCCTGTTGTTCGTGTTCATAACCAGAAAATACTCTGGATGCCTTTACAGGTTTGCCTCCATATTGGAGGTAGCAAAGACAATCCTGATTAAGCTCTTCCTCGGTCAGCACACTATCGTTAAAAGGATTCATACTAATACACCATGTGCCGGTAGACAGGAGCACAAAAGGCTCTGTAAAATTTGCCAGATAAGGTATAAGTGCTGCGGAGCTGTCGTGCAGTCCTGCCCCGACCGCATAGTTATTTCCAGGAAAACAAGCCGAATGCACTTCTGTTGATGGCACCAAGGGTGCCATTTTATCTAGTAGGCCTTCTTCTTTAACCCACTTATGATAAGCTGAGCGCCCGAAATCCCATAGGCCGGTATGGCAACCGATGCTCGTAATTTCCGAGCTGGCAATGCCCGAGATGAGCGAGCTAAGGTACTGAGGTAGATGCAGGGCATATTTTAGTTTTTTAAACACATCAGGCTGTTCGTATTTAAGCCTATAGAGTTGCATACCGGAATTGAGGCTCCCCAAAATAGGAGATGCTGTTTGTTCGGCAACTTTGCTTTCACCTCCATAAGTAGCATAAAACTGCTGCTTCAGATACTCGGGGTATGGTTTCAAATAACTATACAATGGTGCTATTGGGGTACCCTGATTATCTACATAAACCAGACTGGCTCCATAGGTCGAAAAATTAATCGCTCTGATCTCGAACTCCGGCATCCTAAAAACTTCCCGGAGGGAGTCAAATATCGAAAGCCGGAGACTTTCCAGGTTTTCACAGGGCTCTCCATCTTCATCTGTTGTTTCCAGGAAACGCGCCGTCCGCTCAAACACAATTCTATAGTGTTCGTCGAAAAGAAAGAGTTTCTTGTTGGTCTTACCAACATCGAATATGGCTATAACTGGTACAGGCTTCATGTCTGTATCCTACAGGCCTGTAGCCATAGTAAATAATCCGCGTTCTTGAATGAGTTGAGATCTGATTTGCAGAGATCTGAACAATTCGACAGGCGCCAGTGCACCTCCAGAACGAAGTCTGGCTTCGGCTACCAGCGGACGTAAGTCAGTACGGAAAGCATTTTGCAATATCTCCTGACAGCGTACTACATCATTCTCAATTTGCGCTGTTTGTAGTGCCGCTCTGTCTACGATCAATGCCTGGGCATACGCCAGCATAATCGCTTCCACAGATTGCAATAAATCTTCCAGAGGATCTTTCACGTTGTGTGAAGCATCTATCATCCAACCCAAATCTTCAGCATGATCCATTCCACGGGTATCCATTCCTTCAACAAGTTCATTAAAAATCAGGAACAATTGATAAGGCTTAATACTACCTGCAGTGAGGTCATCATCTCCATATTTAGAGTCATTGAAATGAAATCCACCAAGTTTCTCTTCCATTAGCAGGAGCGATACAATCTGCTCGATATTGGCATTTGGCAAATGGTGTCCGAGATCTACCAATGTATATGCCTTAGGACCCAACTTATTGGCGAAGAGCAGAGATTGACCCCAGTCGCCAACAGTAGTTGAATAAAAATTTGGTTCAAAGGCCTTATATTCTATAAAGATCTTCCAGTCGTCGGGCAAGGCGGCATAGATTTCTTTCAGGCTATCCAATGTATGCTGAAAAGCTTTTCTGAAGTTCAGCTGTCCAGGAAAACAAGAGCCATCGGCAAGCCATACGGTCAACGATTTGGATCCAAGTTCAATTCCCTGCCGGATTACTTCAATATTGTGTTCAACGGCCTGTTTTCTAACTTTGGGATCCTCATGCTGTAGCGATCCGAATTTGTAACTGAATTCCTGATTTTGCTGATCCTGAAAGGTATTCGAGTTCATGGCATCAAAACGCAATCCATGTGATGCAGCAAGTTCTTTTACCGCTAGTGTATCCTGTGGGATATCCCAGGGAATATGCAGCGAAATGGCACCACTGGATCTGTTTAGCGCATGTAAAAGACCTATATCATTGATTTTTTCTTCGAGGTTACGGGGTTCACCACCAGCTGAAAATCGGCCAAAGCGTGTTCCTCCCGTGCCCAGTGCCCAGCTTGGAATAGCGATCTGGAAGGCGGTTAATTTTTCAATAAGCTGCTCGGTGTCACCAAGTTCTTCTTCCAGATAAGCAAGTTTACGGTAATGTGCGCTTAGCTGAGGTTCGTTGTGCGATTGGATCTGATATTTTTCGAGTTGCATGGTTGTTGTCGTTTAGGTGATTAGGGATGATACTTAGCGCAAAAATGCTGGTGCAATACCGCCGTCTACATTGAGCACATTGCCTGTTGATTTGTTGAGCATTCCGCCGATGAATACAAAACAGGCATTGGCAATATCTACTGGTAATATAATTTCATTTAATAGGGTTCTGCTCGCATAAAAGGCTGGTAGTTCTGCCACCGTAATTCCATATGCTTTAGCACGTCCTTCAGCCCATGAGCCTTCCCATATTTTACTATCAGAAATGACGGCATCAGGATTAACGGTGTTTACTCTGATCTTATCCGGACCGAGCTCTGCAGCGTTAAGCCTGCTTAAGTGCAGTTGTGCGGCTTTGGCAGATCCATATCCCGAGTTATTTGGGCCTGAAACAAGTCCATTTTTACTCACAATATTGAGTATATCGCCACCTATGTTTTGTTTACGCATAATAGCTACTGCCGCCTGAGTAATTAAAAATTGTCCTTTCACTAAAATGGTATATAATAGATCCCAATCTTTTTCTGTGTGGTCCTGAATAGATTTGGAAATGGAAATACCAGCACAATTTACAACAATATCTACACCTCCGAAAGAAACACAAGCCTTTTGAAATGCACGATCAATCTCGTCGGCATTGGTAACATCAAGTGGTGTGGTTACATAACTGTCAGCGCCATAATCCGCTTTAAATTTGGCATCTGCGATTTGAAGCCTACTCTCGTCATTATCATTGATAACTACCACAGCGCCCTCTTCAATAAATTTACGCGCTATTGCTTTACCTATACCTCCGGCACTACCAGTAACAAGTGCAATTTTTCCAGAGAGCGCCTTTGGTTTGGGCATCCGCTGTAATTTTGCTTCTTCCAACAACCAGTATTCGATATTGAAGGCTTCTTGTCTTGGGAGCGCCGTGTAAGATGAGATTGCTTCGGCACCCTTCATTACATTGATGGCATTGATATAAAATTCTGCAGCTACCCTGGCTGTTTGTTTATCTTTAGAAAAAGAGAACAGACCTATTCCAGGATATAGAATGATAACTGGATTTGGATCACGTACTGGCGGACTGTTGTCATGCTTGCAGTCTTCATAGTACTGTTTGTACATCGTTCTGTACGCTTCAAATGCAGGCTCCAACCTTGCTTTTAGTGCCGCAGAATCACTGAGGTCTTCTTCGGCTGTTAAATCCAGTACCAGCGGACTGATTTTCGTTCTCAGAAAATGATCCGGGCAGCTGGTACCCAATGGAGCAAGCCTTTTTAAATCATTTGAATTGATAAATTCCAACACGCGGGCATCATCAGTAAAATGCCCGACCATATGCTTTTCACTGGAACAAAAACCGCGCAGTATTGGTGCAATCTCTGCCACCTGCTTCAATCTGATTTCTGATCCTGGACTCTGAATTTTCTGCCCTGCAAATACAGGTCCCTTCTTACTATAGTTTTCTTCAAGATAAGCCGCACATTGCTCTACAACTTCGAGGGTATTGATATAACTTTCGTAAGCTGTATCACCCCAGGTAAAAAGACCATGTGAGCCGAGCATAATACCGCGGATCCCCGGATTCTCATCCAGGCAGCTACGCAGCTGTAAGCCTAAATCGAATCCCGGCTTCTGCCAGTCTACCCAACCAATAGTTCCGCCAAATAATTCTGCTGTAATTCGCTTTCCATCTTTTGCGGCAGCAATTGCGATTGCTGCATCGGGATGTAGATGGTCAATATGTTTGAATGGAAGAAAACCATGTAAGGGCGTATCAATAGATGGTGCCTTTGATTGTAAATCAAAAATACAATGGTTAAAAAGTTCAACCATTTCATCTTCATACGCAATGCCCCGATAGATCTGCTGCAAGCTACGGAGCCGATCTACGTATAATGCTGCAAGACCAGATTTTTTGAGCGTACCGAGGTCTCCGCCAGATCCCTTAACCCACATGATCTCTACAGCCTTTCCAGTAAGCGGATCAGTATCTGTAACTTTGCAGGAGGTATTTCCCCCACCATAATTGGTTAGACGCAAATCTGCGCCGAGCAAATTGGATCGATAAATCAGTAGCGCGACTTCGTCGCCAGCCAGACGATCTGCTTCCTCCTGATCCCAGAGATAGCTTACATGTTTAAAAGCGTTTGTTTCAACAGGCATAAAATAGATTTAATTATTTAATGGAATTACCGTACCCAACAATAAGAATGGAAAGTACAATGAGCGCAATTCCAGTTAATATTGTTGCAAATGTTTTTTTACTTACCCCTTTCCATTCTTTGAGCACTAAGCCCCACATATTGGCAATCAGAATAATAAAGGCCATGTGAAGGATCCAGGAACTTGCACCGTTGCCAAGCTTACTCTCCCCCATCCCGTAAAAAAAGAATTGAAGGAACCAGGTGATGCCAGCGAGTGCTGAAAAAATATAATTAGATAATAATGGTGTCTTTTTATTGGTATAATCGCCGAAGCTTTTATTTCTGGCATTTAAAATCATACACCAGATAAAATTTGTGGTCAGGCCTCCCCACAGGATGATGATATAGGTTACATTATTCTGATAGAGGAATTCTCCTGCCCCCGGGTGTGTACTTTTCCAGATTTCATTGGCCTCATTAGCCATGTCTTTACCTGCATCAATGCCGAAAGCAAAGCATGCACTCAAAATACCAGATATGATGGCAACAAACAGTCCCAAGCCAATCTTAAACTCTGAATTTTCAGCTTGATTTGTTTTAGCATCTGCAAGATCCTTGCTTTTCAATGCACCCGCTCTGCCACAAACGATAATTCCTATTACGCAAACGAGCAACCCGATAAGCACAAGCTGCCCCCAACTGCTGTTTAGCATGTCGGTCAGGGTATCTTTTCCTGCTTTTGGAAAGAAATTATAATATATTGAGGGAATGATGGCGCCGAAAACCGAACACAGACCCAAAATTACAGAACTGCCAAGCGAAACACCCAGATAACGTACCCCCAGGCCATAAGTCAGTCCGCCAATTCCCCATAGCACACCAAAAAAGTAAGTAAGACCTAAAATGCCTCCTTGGGTATGACGAATGATTTCTGCAAAATTCGGAATAGTCAGGTATGCTGCAAGCGGCGGAACAATGAGCCAGGAAAAGATACCACCTACAATCCAGTAACTCTCCCAGGACCATCCTTTGACTTTCTTGTAAGGAATGTAAAAACTGCCTGAGGCAAAACCGCCAATAAAATGGAAGATAACTCCAAAGATAATTTGCATGAATAGGTTTTTATTTGATTAGTCTAAAAGTAGTAAGGGCTTTATAGAGTTCTGTCATGTACTGTCATGCTTGACAACAGCATTTGCCACATCTTTATGTAAGCCACTGAAAACTAAGGTAATCAAAAACACAGTTATTTAGCAAACATAAAGCTGTACAAGAAGACAAAGCGATTTGTATTTTAGCCTGATAATATCCAACCATGAAAATCCGCGGCACTATACTTTTCCTCCTCTGCCTTTTCAATTTAAAGGGCACTGCTCAGGACACCACTTTTATCATTAAACCTGCAAGGGTATTTGACGGCGTCGCCATGCATCCAGGCTGGGAAGTAGCCTACAGGGGTAATAAAATTATTTATGCAGGCTCAGGGACATTTAACCAATTGGTAGGCCCAACAAAAAGAATAGAAGTGCCGAATACAACTTTGTTACCGGGGTTAATTGAAGGACACTCACACCTTTTCCTGCACGCCTACAATGAAGTAAGCTGGAACGATCAGGTACTGAAAGAAAGTCGCGCTGAAAGAACTGCACGTGCTGTAAGTCATGCCCGTAAAACTTTGCTCGCAGGATTTACCACCGTTCGTGATCTGGGTACCGAAGGTGCGGCATATGATGATGCAGGATTAAAAAAGGCAATCGAGAAAGGCATAGTTACAGGCCCCAGGATGCTTGTTGCTACCAGGGCTATTGTTGCCACGGGTACTTATGGACCGAAACCGGAGACCGCTGAGCTCGACTTACCGGGTGGTGCTGCAGAAGTAGGTAATCAGGATGAATTGGTTAAAGAGGCAAGGATCCAGATGAGTAAAGGCGCCGATCTGATTAAAGTATATGCTGATTACGGATCTGGCCGTGGGGGCGAGGCTATGCCAACATTTACTACGGCCGAACTGAAAGCTGTTGTTGAGGTGGTGAAGAGTAGTGGCCGTCAGGTGGTAGTGCATGCCGGGACTAAAGAAGGTATGCTGCGCTCCATCGCCGCAGGTGTAAATACTATTGAACATGGGGACGGCGGGGATCTGGAAGTTTTCAAACTGATGAAAGCCAACCATATTGCGCTATGCCCCACGCTAGCCGCAGGCGAATCCATTGCCAGTTATAATGGGTGGAAGAAAGGTATGGATCAGGATCCAGCAAGGGTAATAAAAAAGAAAAAAGCATTTCAACTCGCCCTGCAGTCTGGTGTTACCATTTGTATGGGCGGCGACGTGGGTGTTTTTAACCATGGAAACAACGCGTTGGAAATGGAGTTAATGGTCGAATATGGCATGAAACCTCTCGAGGTATTGCGTGCAGCTACCTCAGTTAATGCAGACACCTTTGGCATCGGAAATGAGGTCGGCCGAATTAAAGAAGGGCTGATGGCAGATATGATTATAGTCGCCGATAATCCAGAAACCGATATCACTAAAATTAGAAATATCGGCTTGGTCATCAAAAACGGTATAAGTTACAAACCTTAATTTAACTTACATAAGGTCATCCAGATGTATAGGGAAACGGTTTATACGTTTTCCCGTAGCATGGAATATAGCGTTTGCGATTGCCGCCGGCATAGCCGCCAGGCCTATCTCCCCTATCCCTTTACTTCCCAACTCATTAACAATATCATCCTTTTCTTCGACAAAAATCACATCCAATTCATGAATATCTGCATGAACAGGAATGTGGTATTCACCAAGGTTCTGGTTCATGTATTTACCGAAATTATGATCGGTAATTGTTTCTTCACGGAGTGCTTTGCTGATGCTCCAGACCATACCCCCCAGGATTTGGCTTCTAGCAGTTTTCGGATTGATGATCTTACCTGCTGCAACAGCAGTAACAGCCCTGGTGACATTGATTACGCCCAGTTCCTCATCTACCTCCACCTCCACAAAAGCTGCACTATGGGCTGCTCTTGAATAGTTTTTCAACTTCATTACTTTGGGCAAATTGAAGTTTGTAGATTGTATGGCGCGCCCTTTATTTGCTGACACAATATCTTTTAGGGCTATCACAGCCTTAGGCTGGGCCTTTAAGGCTATTAAACCATCCCTAAACTCTACATCTTCAAATTTTGCCTTACCCAGGGGAGAGTTCTGCATTTGTTTAGCCTTCCGGAAAAGTTTTTTTGCCAAAGCTAAGCCGGCAGCCTTAATTGCGGATCCTACTGTAGCAACAGTAAATGAACCACCCTGAATAGGTGCAAAGGCCATTTTGCTATCGCCATAGCTGAATGTGACGTCATCCATCGCAAGACCTAACGTATCAGCAGCAATCTGTGTCATCACCGTTAACGTTCCGGTACCGATATCTGTAACGGCACTACTTACCTCCAACTTACCCTCCGCATTAATCAATGCTTTAGCCCTGGCAGGCAGCTGCATAGCTTCCCAAATACCTGTTGCCATCCCGTAGCCTACAAGCTTATTGCCTCTTTTCATGCTGCGCGGCTGCGGTAATCGTTCAGACCAGCCAAAACGGGCTGCGCCCTCTTCATAACATTTACGCAACTCTTTACTGGAATAGGGACGACCGGTACTTTCGTCCTTCTCCGCATAATTAATAAGCCTGAATTCCAATGGATCAATACCAAGCTGATAGCTCAATGCATCCATTGTACTTTCTACTGCATGCAGTCCGGTGCTGCCACCTGGAGCACGCATATCCAAAGGACTGAACACATCCAGCGGCACAAGCTTGTATTCCATTAACGTATTTTTCGCAGGATAGAGCATATGTGCCCAGTTGACCACAACTTCAGTATAATCTTCAAACCTGGATGTTTCAGCTATGGCAGTATGGTTAATAGCCCGCAGTGATCCATCAGCTGCAGCAGCAAATCTGGTAAACTGAGTTGTTGGCGGCCTATGACCGAAACTGAACATTTGGGTCCTGTCTAAAGTAACCCTTACCGCTCGCTTTAACTCCAAAGCAGCCATAACCGACAAAAATAGCTGGTACTGAGGCCGAAGACCAGAGCCAAACGCACCCCCAACATAGGGAGAGATCACACGTACATCTTTAAAGTGCAAGCCAAAAACATTGCCGACATAGAGCTGACAGTTTACAGTGCCCTGTGTCTTGTCATATATCGTTACCTTTCCCTTGCCTTCGTAAATTGTTGTTGTAGCAAACAACTCTAGTGGATTATGATGTTCCGTGCCATGAATAAACTTGCCTGACGCCTTTGCAAAGGCCGTATCATAAGCAGCCTCAAAATCTCCAACTGGTTTTGGAGGTGGTGGCTTCAGTGCAGTGGCTAAGCCCACCTTTGGTGATCGGGCGGATGCCTGATTTGCAATGAGATCCGTGGTGAAGGTTTCTTCCTTATAGTCTACTTTAACGAGTGTAGCAGCGTATTTTGCAAGCTCAAACGACTCGGCCACTACCAATGCTATGGGCTGTCCATTGTATTTTATTTCCGCATCCTGCAGTGGTCTGAACGGTGTGCCCGGTGGAGCATCCATATCTGCATATTGCATATTAAACCAAGCTAGTGAGGGTCTGTTTCCGTAATAAAAAACCTTGATTACACCTGGTAATGCCAGTGCCGCATCAGCATTAAAATTCAGAATCTCTCCTTTAGTGATCGTGCTGTTCACCACATATCCGTATAGTAGATCTGGCACATTGTATTCTCCTGCATATTTTGCAGAACCTGTAACTTTTTCAAATCCTTCCAGCCTGCTTATAGACTGGCCGATTGCGGGTTGTGTAGACATATCTTTCTGGATTAAGCGGACGGCTGTGCGCCGGGTAATTGTGTATCTGGGCTCAGCGCCATCTTGCAGCATCTGATGATCGCTCTTCTGGCCAGTTCGGGCTTAAAGCTGTTAAATTCAAAAGTTTTCGCTCCTTGCAGAATGATTTCTGCGGCAGCGGCGAAATGATCCACCGTTGCCGACTTGCCCTGTAAATAAAGCTCAGCATCAAGCACGCGCCATGGTTTATGGGCTATACCTCCTAATGCTATCCGTGCTTCGCTTATGAGATCACCATCTAATCTAAACACCACAGCGACAGACACTAGCGCAAAAGCGTATGAATTCCTGTCGCGCAATTTCAAATAAGCATAATGCTCAGCAAAGCCCTCCGCAGGGAGATCTATTCCTGTAATCAATTCTCCTGCCAACAAATTATTATCCTTTTCTGGATGATCTCCTGGCAGGCGGTGAAAGTCGGCAAAAGGAATCTCCCGTTTTCCCTGCATGCCGTCTGTATTCACTACAGCGCCTAGGGCTGCCAACGCGACACACATATCGGAAGGAAAAACAGCAATACAATGTTCAGAAGTGCCCATAATGGCCATCATTCTATTGTAACCACGAATAGCTGAACACCCGGTGCCAGGCTCCCTTTTATTACATGGCGTGTTGACGTCATAAAAATAATAACAGCGTGTTCTCTGCAGTAGGTTGCCTCCGTTTGTAGCCATGTTTCTGATCTGTGCGGAAGCTCCGGCAAGAATTGCCTTGGACAGTAAAGGGTATCGTTTCTCGATTATAGGGTGATATGCTGTGTCAGCGTTGGTAGCAAAAGCACTCAATCGTACACCTTCCTTATACTCAGAAACAACAGGAAGACTATTCAATGGATTTACATCTACCAGCACTTCGGGCTTCGCCACAAAATATTTCATTAAATCGAGCACATTCGTTCCGCCGGCAACAAACTGTCCTTCAGCTGACTGATTAACCTCTACAACTGCATCGGAAACAGATGTTGCAGCCTTATACCTAAAATTATGCATGGGCTGCTCCTTCCTTGATTTCCATAATGGCATCAATGATATTTGTGTTGGCACCACAGCGGCATAGATTGCCGCTCATTAGCTCCTTTACCTCAGCACGGGATTGCGCCTTCCCTTCCTGCAGCATACCTATGGCGCTACAGATTTGGCCGGGAGTGCAATAACCACATTGAAATGCATCATGATCAATAAATGCCTGCTGCAATGGATGTAATTTCCCATCTTCAGCGATGCCCTCAATTGTTGTGATCTCTGCACCCTCTTTCATCACCGCGAGGGTGAGACAACTTAACACACGTTTTCCATTGATCAAAACCGTACAGGCGCCACACTGCCCGTGATCGCAGCCTTTTTTTGTCCCGGTAAGATCAAGAGTCTCCCTCATGACATCCAGAAGTGACGACCATGGAGCTACGCTAACTTTGTACTCTTTTCTATTGATTGTGAAGGAGGTGGATATCAGCTGTTGGTCCATCATATGCAAGGTAATTTAAGCATCTAACAGTCACCAAAGCATTTTGTTTAATGTGGGTCGCCGGATTTGACTTCAAATACATGCAACACCGCCGGAAATAATGCATCCATTGTTTCTCTCACACCATTGGTTGAACCAGGAAGGGTCACTATTAACATATTATCCATAAATCCTGCCACTCCCCGGGATAGCATAGCGAACTTTGTGCGTAACTGACCATAACTCCTCGCAGTCTCCATAATTCCAGGTATCTCCCGGTCCAACAATGGAGCAATTGCATCCGGCGTTACATCGCGACTAGAAAGACCGGTACCTCCGGTAAATAAAACAAGGTCAAAACCACTTTCCTGCAACTCCTTCGCAACCTGCTGAATTTTATCATAGTCGTCAGGGATTATACTATACTGATCGCATTCAAGCCCATGTTTTTCCAGTTCCGCGATAATGGCCTTACCCGATGCATCCTGTTTTTCACCATTTGATACACGATCTGAACAGACGACCACCGCCGATTTCAGTTTCCTATCCGAGCGTTTGTGATCGCTCTTCCCTCCAGTCTTTGACTTAAGTCCTATACTGGAAATGACAACATTTTTATCGATCGGCTTCAGCATATCATACATCACCAGTGCAGCAACAGAAGCACCATGCATCGCCTCCACTTCAACACCTGTTTTGTAAATCGTATGCACTTCCACAGAGATCAAAACAGAGAGGTCATTTATTTCATAAGTAATGGCAGCATATTCTATAGGGAGCGGATGACAATCAGGAATCACATCGCTGGTTTTTTTTATTGCCAGCAGTGCCGCAGCACGGGCAAATTCAAAGATATCGCCCTTTGGTACTTTACGTTGCTCAATAGCATTAATAGTTTGTTGCATAGAGGTCTGCACTAAAGCTGTGGCAATAGCTTTTCTGAGTGTAAAGGATTTATGTGTGATATTAACCATTGACTTTCCAAGTATGTGATGCGTCTTCAAAAATTTCTTTCCCCCACACCGGCAGCTCCGCCTTGACACGTTCTACCAACTCCTCGCAGGCCTCAATGGCGATTTTCCGATGTTTTGAAGACGTAAATACAAAAAGGCAGATCTCACCTGCTTTTACTTCACCGAGGCTGTGGTAAACATGCATGCAGTTGAGACTGTACCTGGAGAAGATATCCTCCCTGATCTCGTGCATTTTTTCGAGCGCCATCTCAGTATAGGTCGTGTAATCAATAGCAGCCACGGTTTTATCACCGATAACATCGGCCCTTACCTGCCCTAAGAAAATACTGTGTGCTCCGATATCTTTTTTAGCACTGTGCTTCTGAATGCTATCTGCAATAAAGCCAGACTGCACTGGGCCTTGTATAAATATATTTTTCATGTATAACTATTCGATTAGGGTGAGTATGCCACCCGTTAAACTATATACTTTTTTTGATTCGCCAAAGCTATCACGAATGATCTGTGCTGCCTGAAGGCTTCTTTTTCCACTTTGACAAAAAAGTACAACTTTATTTTTATGAATCGATAACAGGTTTTCCTTAAATCGAGATAGTGGAATTTGAAGATGCGGAAAGTGCGCTTCCGGCTGCTCCCCGCTTTCCCTGACATCAATAAAAAGTACGTCGGCCTCGGTAGTGAGTTGTACAAATGAGATTGGCCCGATCTGTTCTACTCCTGTTATTTGCGTGCTACATAGCCAGTCGTAATCCGTTGCACGAAAAGCTGCCTGATCGGCAGGAATAAAAGCTTTAGCCTCAGGATTTTCCTGAAGCTGCACGGTATAAGCTGTAGCTGACACTACAGACCATGTGAGCAACTGGTTGATCAATGCCTTTCCTATACCAGTGATCAATTTGATCACTTCTGTGGCCTGAAGCACACCAATGATTCCTGGCAGAACACCAATCACGCCGGTATCATTGCAATCAGGTGCGTCGACCGCAGATGGCGGTGTAGCGAACAGATCCCTGTAATTGGTTTTTATTCCAAGGATATCTGCAACATTGAAAACAGCAACCTGACCTTCATATTGATAAACAGCACCATAAACCAAAGGTTTTTCAAGCAATACACAAGCATCATTAATTAAGTATCTGGATGCAAAATTGTCCGTTCCGTCAACAACAATATCATAATAACGAATCAGTTCCAGTGCATTCGCAGCATCCACATGCAATACGTGTGTATGAATAACAATATCTGGATTAAGGCGCTGCAGCCTGATTGCAGCCTGCACGGCTTTAGGCAAGCTAATATCATCAACCGTATAAAGGACCTGTCGCTGTAAATTGGAAAGACTAACGGTATCACCGTCTGCAATACCTATTTCACCAACACCAGCTGCAGTTAGATACTGTAAAACCGGGCACCCCAAACCGCCGGCACCGATAACAAGCACCTTCGCATCCAGCAACTTTTGCTGCCGGCTTTCGCCAAAATTTTTGAGGTTGAGATGCCTGCTGTACCTTTCCTTATCCATAGTTATCCTCCCGAAAATGGTGGAAGTAATGCTACCGTTGCACCTTCAGTCAAAAGTATATTGATTGACACCACTTGCTTGTTAACGGCTAACACATACTTCTTGTTTTTTAATTCAGGAAAGCGCTGGTTGAGCGCATCCTTTAAGCCATTAGTATCTGCGGCATTCAGATTGAGTTCATCATCTCCCAGAATCTCTGCCAATTGACCAAAAGCGATAAGTTTAACCTTAACCATGTTGAGATAATTTAAATTGGTAATATATGTACTTCTACTAATGCTCCGGCAGCTACCAAAGTACAATCCTCTGGCAGACAAATCAGACAATCTGCCTGCGCATAGGAATGAAGTCTAAAAGATTCCTGTGCGTGCAGGGGAATAACCATATCACCATCCATTCTAGCTTTCAAAAAATGTGTAAGTCCTGCGGGTTTTTGATAAGCATGACTAATATTTCGCTCTACAACTTTAATTGCAGATGCTCCATGTAATAAGACTTTTAATGCTGGATATACATATTCATAAAAACAAGTGAGTACTGACGATGGATTTCCTGGAAGGCCAAATATTAGCTGATTGGCCTTAACACCAAAGAAAATAGGCTTTCCAGGTTTCTGTTTGATTTTATGAAATTGCTGAACCACCTGACAGGCTTGTGTTGCTTCGACAACAAAATCATAGTCGCCAACACTTACACCACCAGTTAGCAACACCACATCGCTGGTTTCTAAAGCTGTTTGCAGTACGCCCGACAATTCTACCAGGTCATCAGCAACTTTAACTACGTTGATCTCTTTGATACCGGCTTTCTGTAGCGCCACGGTCAGCATGACACCGTTCGCCTCATAAACCTGTCCAAACTCAAGCGGTGTCCCTGGTGTCTGCAGCTCATTTCCAGTAAGAATTACGGTTACACTGGGGGCGGGATATATCCACACTTCGGCTATGCCGATGCCTGCCAAAAATCCTATCGCGGCGGCCGACAAAAAGGTACCTTCAGGCATTGCCAATGCTCCCGACCTCACTTCAGCCCCTTTTAACCGTACATTTGCCCCCAGACTAAGCTGTTCATCCTTGATAACCAGCTTATTTTCCTTCACCTCGATCTTTTCCTGCATAACTACAGTATCTGCTCCCAGAGGCAATGGTGCTCCGGTAAAAATTCGCATGGCATGCTTAGGTTCCAGGATATGCTGCGTTGTTGTACCAGCAGCCATTTCAACAAGTATTTCTGTTGTACCGCTTAAGGTTAACGGATTCTGATCGCTTGAAAAAGCAATGGCATAACCATCCATTGACGACTGGTTATAGCCCGGAATATCGGTAATTGCAAATACATCTTCCGCCAGTATAAAATCTGCCGCATCACAGAGCAGCACCTTTTTCGGAGCCAGCTTTTTACTGTTTTGCTGAATACTGTTTTTCGCTTCTTCTACTGAAATCATATCGTTAACCGCCAATGGTAATCATACTTCTATTTTGAATCGTAAGTGCTTCAATCTGCTCGAGTGCGTTTGTAAATTGCCCCCCGAGTTCTTTTGCCTTGCCCTTAATATTTTGATGTATCAACGGCAATACATCTTCGCCCCTGCGCAGCGGCTGTAGTAAATCGGTCTCCCCCGCCGAAAACAGACAGTTTTTCAACTTTCCATCTGCTGTGAGGCGCATTCTGTTACAACCCGCACAAAAGGGCTTTGTCATGGTACTGATGATGGAAAACCGTCCTGCATGCCCAGGTACAGAGAAACTTTGTGCTGTATCATGGACATCACCCGGCAACGGGCTATAATCGAATCTCTGGCCAATAGTTTGCAGGATCTGCTCTTGCGAAATCACCTGATTACTCGTCCAGCGATTCCCACTAAAAGGCATAAACTCTATAAAACGAATGTCAACAGGCGTATCTTTGGTCCATTCAACAAAATCATTAATCTCCTGATCATTAAAATCTTTCATCGCCACTACATTGATCTTCACCAGGATATCCTTATCGAGTAGCAACTCAATATTGGCCATCACTTGTTCAAATAAGTCACGTCGGGTAACCAACATAAATTTGTCCCGCTGTAAAGTATCTAAACTGATGTTGATAGACTTAATCTTCGCTTCCTCAAGCACAGTAATAAAATCGTGTAGCCGGGTGGCATTTGTCGTTAAGGTCAATTCGACCGGCAAAGCTGCCAGCGACGTAATAATTCTGGCAGCATCTTTACGTACCAATGGTTCGCCCCCGGTTAACCGGATTTTTTTTACCCCTTCAGCCACAAACACCCTGGCGAGATGCAAGATTTCATCAACCTGCATCAAGCGTGAAGCAGGCGTAAAATCATAGTCCTCATCGGGCATACAATAAAAACACCGCAAATTGCAATTGTCAGTCAGCGAAATCCGCAGATAGTCATGCACCCGGTTAAAATTATCTATGATCATGGGCTTAGGTAGTTTTCAAAGTTAAAGTTAGCCAATTATGCCTGGATATTTAGGATTTCAGGGTTTTTCCTGTGCAGAAGCCAGCAAAGCTTCGTACGACCGCTGTGTATCAACGTCTATTTCACCCTTAGCAAAAGGCACAGTGACGAGCTCTGCCGCATATATTTTAAAAAGCATCTTCGCCCCTCCACTACCATCAAGAAGTTGCAAATCTGAAAAAAATCGACGCTCAAAAAGCACAGGAGTTCCTAGCGTATCTGCGTAGGCAGAAGCAACTATTCCTTTTCCTGTTTGTTGTTGCAGAGAAATCAGTTCCTTAAAAGTTTGGGCCGACAAAAATGGCTGATCACACACCGCGAGAATGCAACTTTGCAAGTCAGGAAGCTGAAGCAACGCACAGTTCAGGCCAGTGGCAATAGAAGTGCCCATACCCTGTTCCCAATTTGTATTATGGCAAAGGTAAACCGGATCGCTCTTTAGCTCTGGCAGCAATAACCCGTGCTCTGCACCGGTTACTACCACCACAAGATCAGTGTTCAATTGGACTGCGGCTGTAACAGTGTGCCGCAGCAGACTAATGCCATTATAAATAAGCAATTGCTTGGGTCTTCCCAAGCGGGAAGAGTTCCCTGCAGCTAAAATAATTACGGCATTGCTCATATACCTGTTGCTGCTGAAGCATGTATTGCCGACTGCTTGTCTCTCAGTGCCAATGCCGTTTTACCATAGATTACTGCTTTGATTTCCGCAGCAATAGACAAGGCAATCTCTTCTGCTGTTTCAGCTCCGATATCCAGACCTACCGGGCTATATATTCTTGCCTTTACCTGATCGGAAATTACTATATTTTTAGCGGCCAGGTCATCAAACATCCTGTGCAGCTTCTTCTTGGGACCGAGAATACCAATATAACTGCAGGAAGTACCGGCAAGTTGTTGGAGCACATCCAGATCGTAGTTATAGTTATGCGTCATGAGCACCCAGGCCGTTCTATCATCCAGCTGAATGTGATCCAGAACGCGTTCTGAACGTGCCACTAGCACAGCATGAACATTCGGGAAACGTTGTACATTCGCATGTGTGGGCCTCCCATCCAGTATCGTTACCTCCCACCCAAGCACGTTTGCTATAGCAACCAGAGGAATGGCATCATTACCCGCGCCACATATAACTAATGCTATGGATGGCTGCAGCACTTCCACAAATGCAGTTAGATTTATTTCATTAACATGGTATTGTTGGATAGTTGAAGTCTGACTGGCTAAGGCAGATGCACTTTCTGCGACTATGGATGCTGCTATTGCAGCATCCAACAATTTCAATCCCGATTCTGCAACACCAGAATCAGAAAGAAAGTAGCATGTTCCAGGTTGCACATCGCGTGCATCCATTGAAAACAAAGTGACCAGAACAGCGGGTTGTCTATCAACAGTCGCTTTCTTCAGCAACTGGAGCGCGTTGTCTTTCTTTAAAGTATCAATAGGCTCAAATAAAATATGGACAATCCCATTACAGCCAAGTTGTACACCAAATTTGGCATCATCGTCATCCGTTGTATCATAGGTCACCAGTTTATTGCGCTGCTCATTAATTGCCATCAATGCCTTACGGAGTGCATCACCTTCCAAACATCCGCCGCTTATAGCGCCAGTAAGCATTCCGTCTTCAGTAACGAGCATACGCGCACCGGGTCTACGATAAGATGAGCCTTCAACATGGACTACAGTGGCCAATGCAGATCGTTTACCCTGAATTACTGCAGCATCATACGCTGATATGATATCCTTAATTTCTTTCATACTTTCTGCAAATTAAACCAATAACGCAGTAAAAGACCAGGATGTTTGAAAAACAAGACACAACAACAACACCTTGCCCGCTGATTGGTCAGTTATTTCATAATAACATCCACCAAAATTGGGAAGTGATCTGAAACAAATTTACCATGATAAGTATCTGTCAACACGCCCCATCGTTGAGCTTTAAAACCATTTGTCACAAATACGTGGTCAATAATCTCATACCCATCTACCTGCTTACCCCAATCGTTGAATGAGGAATTGTTTACATATGGATTTTTAACCTGCGTGTATGTATCAGTTAAGAATCCTGAATTAGCCAGCGTCAAATACCAATCGCTCTTTTGCCCGCCATTCAAATCCCCAGTAAAAACGGTAGGCGCTCCTTTAGCAATCTCTTTAATTTTTCTGACAATCAGCTTTCCGCTTTCTACCCTCGCAATCTGTCCCTGATGATCAAAGTGGGCATTAAAATAGTAGAACTTTTTACCTGTCTTAATTTCCTGCAGATAAACCCAGCTACAAATTCTATTGCAACAGGTCGCATCCCAACCTTTCCCTGGAATATCCGGAGTTTCAGAAAGCCAGAAATCCCCCTTAGCACGTAACTTAAACTTATCTTTACGGTAAAAAATAGTCGAGTGTTCCCCACCATCTTTACCGTCGTCCCTACCTAAGCCATAATAGCCATATTCAGGTAAAAACCTAGCAAGGTCTGCGATCTGATTCGGAAGGCCTTCCTGTGTTCCAAAGACATCATAGCCATGAAATCGCAATAGGTTTGCAGCTACAGGCCCGCGTTGCTGCCAACGATTCCCCACATCACCGGCATTATCATTTCGAAGGTTAAAAGTACCCACAGTATATTGCTGCGCCATCGCAGATACACTTATTGCCGTTAGCAGAGCGACCGCTATTATTCGTCTAATTTTCATCATACCCATTTTTAAAAGTAGAGATTCCAGGTGAACAAAGTGTTAAATTTAGCACAACATTGCTAACAAGTTGATTCTACATCCGACATATTGGTATCTTTATACATAACGAATTTAACCGGCCATCAACTTTATGACATATTAGTTAGAACAAAAACACGTATATTCCGTTAGTTATTACGTATATCTACTCCATTAAGATAACGATAACGCTCATAAATAAGTCATGAAGAAGAATTCCAGAGATCTGGCACAAGCCAACAGAGAGATTGCACTTCATACTCAGGAGAAAGAGCAACGCGAAGCTGAATTGGTTATTGCCAATTTAGAGCTTGATTTTCAACAATCAGAAAAAGAAGACCGTGCAGCCGAATTGGTAATTGCCAATCAGGTACTCCGTTTCGAGAAGGGCGAGAAGGCCAAGCGTGCTGCCGAGCTACTAATAGCGAATAAAGAACTGATTTACCAGAATGAGGAAAAAGAAGACCGTGCCGCCGAGCTCGTCATAGCCGATAGAGAACTTGTTTTTCAGACGTCGGAAAAGAAAGAGCGGGCTGCAGAGTTAAAGGTTGCGAATAAAGAACTCGCCTATCAGCATAAAGAAAAAGGCAAAAGAGCTGCAGAATTGATTCTCGCAAATAAGGAACTTCTTTTTCAGAATCAGGAGAAAGAGAAACGTGCTGCCGAACTTATTATCGCGAATACAGAGCTTATTTACCAGAATCAAGAAAAAGAGAATAGGGCAGCTGAATTACTTATTGCGAATACCGAACTTATTTTTCAAAATCAGGAGAAAGAAAACAGGGCAGCTGAACTGATTATCGCAAATAAAGAACTTGCTTTCCAGAATGAGGAAAAAGAGAAACGTGCCGCTGAACTGATTATGGCCAATACCCAGTTGAAAGCCGCCCGGGATAGTCAGCAAAATTATATCGCCGGCATGCAGGAAATGATCTTTATCGCCTCGCATAAAATTCGTCAGCCAATCGTACACATCCTGGGACTAACCAATCTACTCGACAACAGAGAACAATCTGCCCAGGACATCAAAGAAATCATGCTCATGATGAAGCAGCCTGCAAACAATCTTGACAAATTTACACGGGAGCTGATTGCCTATATCAACAAACTTGATTCTGCAAACAAAATCTAAATTGTTGCTTCTTCTTTCCCAGACTTGTTAAGTCGGAAAATAAAAAACATTACAATAACCGATAACACGATCATTACAAAATAGCTATAGCTTAGATTGGTCTCGTCTTTGGGTGGAAATAAGTTTACAACACCATAACTAAGAAATGAAACGATCACATAAGTAAATCCACCTGTTAGCCCACCTGCAATTCCCGCATTTTTAGGAAATTTACTCAAACAAAAAGTAAAGTAATTGTTAAACGTAAATCCTGCGCCAATGTGGATAATGAAAGCAAAAAAGATCAACGAGTATAAGGTATTGATAAACTGAACGCTGATGATCATCACAAGCACGAAAACCAATTGAAAAAGGATATTATAGACCATTCTTTTAAAGAAGGGTTTATTAATAGTCGCTTTTCCAATAAAGCCACCCACCATCCAGGCAAAACCCAAAACAAGTGAACTATAACCAGCAATTACCGGCGATAAGTTCAGGTGATGTTCGATGATAAAAGGTCCCGTCATGTTATAAACCATCACCATGCAGTAAGCCAGTCCAAGCATAACAATGCCCAAGGTAAAACTTGTAGTACGGATCATTGTACCATAAATGCCAATAATTTTTTGGATATGGAAATCTATAGCGTGTTTTAGTGTTTCTCCACTAAATAGCAGCTCAAGGATCCCGAAGAGCACAGCAAAGCCTGCTAAAAAGTAAAAATTGGATTCCCAGCCGAAAGCCGACTGCAGATAACCGCCAATAAAAGGTGCTATAATAGGGCCAGTTGACCAGATAATGGAGAAAAGACTGAGGTAATGTTTAAGCTCGTCGCCACTAAAAAGATCTACAAAATAGGCACGTTTAGCTACAACTACTGCCCCTACGGTAAGTCCGTGAATAATACGCATGGCATAAATCACGTACATATTATTCGTTTGCGTAATAATGATGCTGGCGATCGCAAAAATCAGAAGTGAAATCAAGCTGATTTTATATCTGCCGAAACTATCGAGTACACTGCCAATGAAAAGTTGAGAAACGCCATAACTGATTAAAAAAAGACTCAATGTTAGCTGTACCTGGATACTGCTCACCTGCAGATCACCTGCCATAGTAGGTAAAGAAGGAATATAGATGTCGGTAGCGAAACCTGACAAAGGAATGAGAGAGAAAGCAAGTACCGTAGCGATGCCCTGGTGCTTTGCTTTGATGGAACCAGGCTGTATTAATTCTGTATTCATATTACGACAAAGGTAGACTTTACTACCGTAGTGGTTTTATTAAATCCAAAGGATTATCTATAGAATTCAAAGCATGGAAAAATACCGTTTAACTTCTTGGAAAGCCGCTGAAATGATTGGCAAATTAATTGTGTTTAACAATGTCATATCTTTTTTTTAGCGCTTAATGGCCACCTGAACAAATAGAATGTGTTATTTTGGAAACGAATACGTGATTATATGATGAGTAGCAAACCCAATGAGACCGGTAATAATATATATAGCATGTTTAGTAAACAGGCAAAACAAACTCCGGAATTAACTGCCGTTTCCTTTAAACACACACAATTAACGTATGGGCAACTCGAGAATCGGGTAACGCTGTTGTCGGCACAAATCATTGCTTCCGACCATTCAGATCTCATAGGCATTAGCACCACCCGTGGACTCGACATGCTTGTTGCATTGCTGGCAATTTTAAAATCTGGAAAGGCGTATCTGCCTTTGGATCCCCTTTATCCACAGTCGAGACTAAAAGAAATCATCGGCGATTCCGGGATCAAAACCATACTATGTCCAAAGGAAGAAAATCAGCTTTTCATAGCCTTGGGGATAAAAACTTTAACCGACTCAGCTAGCGACACTCCATTTTTACCAGGTAACTCACGTTTAGCTTATGTGTTGTACACTTCAGGCTCTACCGGAAAGCCTAAGGGCGTATGCATGGGACAGCGTGCATTGGTAAACCTGATCACCTGGCAACAGGAACATTCCAGCGCTACACATCAAACCAAGACCCTTCAATTTGCCCCACTGAGCTTTGACGTCTCTTTTCAGGAAATCTTTGCTACATTAAGTACTGGAGGAGAAATCATACTTATTGACGACGATCTCAGATTAGATCCTTTAGCGTTGCTTCATTTTATTGAAGAAGAAAATATCAACCGGATTTTCGTGCCCTTTGTGGCCCTTCAGCTCCTAGCAGAAACTGCAGTAACACATCAAATTTATCCTGAAAGTTTACAGGAAATTATGACTGCTGGTGAGCAGCTAAAGATTACGGCTCAGGTACGTCAATTCTTTGAGCACTTGCCGCAGTGTATGCTATATAATCAATACGGTCCAACAGAGTGCCATGTTGTTACAGAACTTAAGCTTGATGGTGCCGCTGCTGAATGGCCGGCGCTCCCTTCAATTGGTTCAGCGATAACAAATACTGCCATTTACATTCTGGACGAAAACCTGAATCTGCTACCCTCCGGTCAGATTGGCGAGCTTTGCATTGCAGGAAATTGTTTGGCAGAGGGGTATTTACACCAGTCGGAATTAACAGCCCAAAAGTTTCCTCTATGGCACCATCCTACACTTGGTCAGACCAGGATCTATAGAACAGGCGATCAGGCAAAGATCAGCGTTGATGGTGAAGTTACTTTTTTAGGCAGAAATGACGATCAGGTAAAAATACGAGGCTACAGAATAGAGTTAGCGGAAATTGAAGTTATCATCAATCAGCTACCCGCAGTGCAGGATGCTGTGGTAACCACACGGGAAGACCTTCCGGGTAATAAAAAACTGGTAGCCTACCTACGTTCTGCAAATACCGAAGAAAATACTGCAAAACTCCGGTCGGAGCTCAGCAGTATGATTCCAGAATATATGGTTCCTGCCAACTTTGTATGGCTTAAGGAATTTCCTAAAACATCTAGCGGGAAGGTTGACAAAAAAGCTTTACCAAGACCAGAATTAGGAAGGTCTGAACTGGAAAATCCATTTATTATACCCGGCAGCAGGCTGGAACAAACGATGGCCAGCATCTGGGAAGACCTGCTGCAGGTAAAACCGGTGGGTGTTGGCGACAACTTTTTTGAGCTGGGCGGAAATTCATTACTTGCCCAGAAAACGATCCTCGCTTTTAAACAGCAGGATATCCTGGTCCCAATCACAAAACTATACCAATATCCAACAATATTTGGTATCGTTGCTTTTTTATCGGGCGATGCCCGTGATGCGGCACCAAAGCCTAAGGTAAGCCATCGAAGATCAAGTCATAATGGCGACATCGCCATCGTCGGGATGAGTGGGCGTTTTCCCGAAGCAGAAACTATTGCAGAATTCTGGGATCTACTCCGTGAAGGTCGGGATACCATTCATTTTTTTAGCAAGGATGAGCTTGACCCATCTATCCCTGAAGGGATAAAAAATGACCCAGGCTATATACCTGCACGTGGAATTCTTTCGGATGTAACCCTTTTTGACGCTGACTTTTGGCAAATCAATCCTAAACAGGCGGAGCTGATGGATCCTCAGCAGCGGATTTTCTTAGAAATCAGTCGCGATGTACTGGAAGCAACCGGTCACCTTCCCTCAAATTACAATGGTACGATAGGCATACATGCAGGTAGCGGCAGCAATGGTTATTTCCTGAATAATGTATGGCCACATCAGGATGCCGTACAGCAGGCGGGAAAAATTATGGTCGACACCTTTAATGAAAAAGACTATTTATCCAGCCGCACTGCCTACCAATTAAATTTAAAAGGGCCGGCAGTAAGTGTAAACTCGGCTTGTTCCACATCTGCTCTTGCAATAGCTCAAGCCGTAGAAAGTTTAAGGAGCGGTCAGTGCAACCTGGCTATCGCCGGTGGTGCCAGCATTACCGTACCTGTAAACAGCGGGCAAATTCATCAGGAAGGAGCCATGTTTAGCAGTGATGGGCATTGCCGCCCGTTTGACGCTGCAGCCAGTGGAACGTTGTTCAGCGATGGTGTAGCTGTTGTATTATTAAAAAATCTTGACGATGCCATCGCAGATGGAGATACGATCTACGCGCTGATCAAAGGAATTGGCGTTAACAACGACGGCGGTCAAAAAAGCAGTTTCACCGCACCAGACGCATTAGGACAGGCCGGAGCTATCACTATGGCCCTGCAAGATGCTGAGGTAGAGCCCGGGCAAATCTCTTATGTGGAAGCTCATGGAACAGCGACACCGCTTGGCGACCCCATAGAGATAGAGGGACTTCAGCTTGCTTATGGCCAGCATGTTGGCCGCCAGTATTGTGCCATCGGTTCATTAAAAAGTAATATTGGACACCTCACCCATGCCGCAGGTGTAGCGGGGATCATTAAAACCGCATTATCGCTTTATCACAAGCAACTGCCAGCCTCATTACATTACCATAATCCAAACCCGCACATAGATTTTGAAAACAGCCCATTTTATGTAAATGACAGGCTGAGCGACTGGGATAGTGATTCGCCAAGATTTGCCGGCGTAAGTTCCTTCGGTGTTGGCGGCACGAATGTTCACCTCATCCTGGAAAGTTATGAAAACCCACGGGTTTTTCCTGCAGCACAACCTGCAGCGGCACTGGTTTGCTGGTCTGCAAAATCCGTTACCAGTTTAAATCTGTATGCTGAAAAGCTTAAGGATTTTCTGATTAAAAACCCTGACACAAATCTGGCCAACCTGGCTTATACGTTACAAACAACACGCAATGCATTCAAACACAGGCAATGGTTGGTTGCAACGGATCATCACGACCTGCTTAAGCAGCTTGGTGCGGCAACAACGATTCAGGATACTGTAGGCAATTCTGCAGATATTGCCTTCTTATTTCCCGGACAGGGTGCTCAGCATGCTGATATGGGCAAAGGATTATATGCAAACGAACCAGTATTCAGAGCGGCCATAGACGAAGGAGCGGCGATTTTACAGCGATTTTTAGCACAGGATATCCGATCAGTATTATATGATGCTGAAGACCCTGATCAGATCAATAACACCTATTATACCCAACCTGCAATTTTCATCACAGAATATGCTTTGGCTAAGCTGTGGATGAGCTGGGGAATTATGCCTGAAGTATTGATTGGACATAGCATTGGGGAGTTTGTGGCAGCACATCTGGCAGGCATTTTTTCTTTGGAAGATGTGCTTAAACTAATTGCAGCAAGAGGAAGACTCATCAGCGAACTCCCAAAAGGCACGATGATCTCCGTTAGGGCGGCCGCAGCAGAACTTCGGGAACTGCCAGATACCATTAGCATAGCGGCAATCAACGCACCGGAACTCTGCGTACTGGCTGGCAGCATTGACGATATAGCAGCATACACTTCGGTACTGGATCAGCATGGAATATTATACAAACCCTTACACACCAGTCATGCTTTTCATTCCCTGATGATGGATAACGCCATAGATCCCTTCCGTGAAATTATAAAGACTATACAGCTCAACGTTCCAAAAAAGCCAATTATTTCTACCGTAACCGGGCAGTGGCTAACTGACGCTGAGGCACTGGATCCAGAATATTGGACAATGCACATGCGTGCTACCGTAAACTTTCAGGCCGCTATTGAGTTTGCCAAACAGCAGCAAACTTATCTGATGCTCGAAGTGGGTCCTGGTAAAGGGTTGGCAACCCTGGCTTTCCAGATGCATGCTAAAAACAGCAGTCCGGCGCGGATCATACCAGGCTTGACGCCTTCTATATTGCCTGTCGAAGACTATATCAGCTTATTGAAAGCGCTGGGTAAACTTTGGTCCTGGGGCGCAAATCCAAACTGGGAGTCAGTATATACGACGAGCCAAAAACATAGAATCAATCTCCCAACTTATGCTTACGATAAAAAAAGGCATTGGTTGGAAGCGCCCCTTAGCACGCCATCATTTACCATCCAGGCTGATCATGCTTTCGCACACTTTAACCCTATACCCACAAAAATGACAGCAACATTAAGGCCGCGAAAAGACCTGTTAACAGATAAGATCAAGGATATCCTTGAAAATGCTTCGGGCATCAATATCGATGATCATGAGCTGCAAACCAGCTTTATAGCGCTTGGCCTTGACTCCCTGTTGTTAACACAGATTGCCATTACTATAAAAAGAGAATTTAAGCTCCCTGTATCTTTTAAGCAGCTTAACGATGAATATACGAGCGTAGCCTTACTTGCCGCGTTTCTGGATACAAATCTACCTGCAGATGTTTTCCAGGACAAAAATCTTGACCAAACAATTAACAGTGTGGATATTCCAGAAGCACCTGGCATGATGAATGCTCAACGTCCTCAAGGTTCTCCGCTAGATGAGATCATCAGGCAACTTGGCGACTTAACCCGGCAAGTTGCATCACTACAAAATGGAACCCCGCTACCGGCTCCATCTGCTTCACCTCTTGTAGCCCCTGAACTTACAGAGGCGGAGATTAAGGTGTTAAAATCACCTTTTGGCGCCGCAGCAAGGATAGAAAAACAAAGTGCGGTATTACAAGCAGGGCAGCAGGAATTTTTGTCTGGGCTAACCAAACGCTATAACGCTAAAACAGCAAAAAGTAAGGCTTATACCCAGGAAAACCGGGCGCATATGGCCGATCCGCGGGTGGTATCAGGATTCAAACCCGCCACCAAAGAGCTGGTTTATTCGCTGGTGATGAAAAAAAGCAAAGGTTGCCGTTTATGGGACCTGGATGGAAATGAATATATCGATGCGCTGAACGGATTTGGTTCAAGCATGCTTGGTTTCCAACCAGACTTTCTGAAGGAGGCCGTATTGGAGCAAGTAGAGAAAGGTTATGAAATCGGACCACAACATGAGCTTGCCGGGGAAATGAGCAGGCTCATCTGTGAACTTACTAATTTTGACCGTGCAGCGCTTTGCAATACCGGCTCCGAGGCTGTACTCGGCGCCATGCGTATCTCAAGAACGGTAACTGGTCGTAGTCTGATTGTTGCTTTCTCGGGATCTTACCATGGCATCAATGACGAAGTTATCATCCGTGGCAGCAAAAAGCTAAAAAGCTTCCCTGCGGCTCCCGGCATCACTTCAGAGGCTGTAGGCAATATGCTTATTCTCGATTATGGGACCGAAGAAAGTCTGCAAATCATTCGTTCCCGCGCGCATGAACTTGCTGCGGTATTGGTAGAACCTGTACAGAGCAGACGCCCGGAATTCACGCCAATTGCATTCCTGAAAGAAATCCGGGAGATTACACTTGCCTCGGAGACTGTGTTGATATTTGATGAAGTTATCACCGGATTCCGTGCCCATCAAGGGGGTGCCCAAGCCATTTTCGGGATCAAGGCTGATCTAGGCACCTATGGAAAAGTAATTGGTGGTGGCATGCCGATAGGGGCTATCGCCGGGAAACGTGAGTTTATGGATGCCCTGGACGGAGGTTTTTGGAGCTATGGCGATGACTCCGTTCCCGAAGCAGGAGTAACCTATTTTGCCGGAACATTTGTGCGTCATCCTTTAGCACTGGCAGCTGGTGTAGCTACCTTAAAATATATGAAAACCAAGGGGCCTGCCTTGCAGGAAGGACTGAATAGCTTAACGACTTACCTTGCCAACGAACTTAACACCATTTGCCGGACGCTCAGTCTACCTATCTATCCTGTCAACTTCGCCTCGCTATGGAAACTGAAGTTCCACGAAGAATATCCATATAGCGAATTGTTGTTTACGCTAATGCGCGAAAAGGGTATACATATTTGGGACGGTTTCCCTTGTTTTGTCACAGAGGCCCATACCCGGGGAGATATTGACAGCATCGTCAATGCTTTCCTTGAAAGTATTACCGCATTACGTGAGGTAGAGATGGTTCCCTTTTATACACAGGTTCATCCAGATAGTCAGACTCCAGTAACTGGATTTGAGTTTTCTCCTCAACCTGGAGCACGCCTTGGCAAAGATGCCTCCGGCAATCCAGCCTGGTTTATTGAAGACCCTGAGCATGCAGGAAAATTCATGCAGCTTGTTAAAACTGAAAATATCAAGAATGCCTGAGCAATTCAACTACATACCGGTAAACTATAATCCTTTTGCTGATGCGGAGATCGAACAAGTTGGTTTTACCAACGAAGCACAGAAGGAAATCTACCTGTCATCGTTAATCGGTGGAGATGATGCTAACCGTGCTTATAACGAGTCATTTGCATTGGATTTTCAAGGCACGCTGAATACAGATCACCTGATTGCTGCTGTGAACGACCTGGTTAAACGCCATGAGGCTCTTCGCTCTACGTTGAGTGCCGATGGAAACTATGTGTTCGTATCTCAGTTCAAACCTATCCTTATCAACATGATTGACCTGAGTGGTAAATCTGACCTTAATAAGGTGGAAGCACTATCGGCACTCGCAGTAGAAAATGTAGAACGGCCATTCGACTTACTCAATGGTCCGCTACAACATTTCCAGCTGATTAAACTGACCGAAGGCTACTATCAGTTCTGTATTACAGCACACCATATCATTGCCGACGGCTGGTCTGTAGGTGTAATGTTACAAGACCTTGGGAAACTCTATTCGGCTAAAGTATCAGGCAAAGCAGCAGTTCTGGGGCCTGCTCCTCAAATGCTGCAATATGCCAAAGAAGAGCTGGCATTTGCCACTACAAAGGCACATGCAGAAGTTCAGTCTTATTGGCATAACCAGTTTAAAAATACGCGTCCACAGTTTGATTTAAAAACAGATTTCCCCCGACCGGCGCAGCGCAGCTATAAGAGTCGCCGCGACGATTATCCACTTGAACAATCCCTAAAAGAAGCTGTTCAAAAAATGGCAAGACAGCAATCTGCGAGCTTCGTTACCACCCTGCTCACAGCATTTGAAGTATTGCTCTATAAAATCTCCGCACAAAGGGATATTATTATTGGCCTCCCCGCTGCGGGACAGGCCGTAACCGACAACGCAGGTCTTGTTGGGCATTGCGTAAATCTACTTCCGCTTAAAAGCAGTCCCGATGGCAGGATTCCATTCTCTGCCTATCTGAAGCAAAGAAAATCCGAGATCCTCGAAGCCTTTGAGCATCAGCAAATCACGTTCGGCACACTGTTAAAGACATTAAACATTCCGCGGGATCCTTCCAGGGTAACTCTTGTACCTGTTGTTTTTAATGTAGACCTCGGATTGGATAATGATGTTCATTTTGAGGAATTGACTTACAGACTATACAGCAATCCGAGACATTACGAAACTTTCGAGCTTTTTGTAAATATCAGCGATTATCAGTCGGGACTTACCGTGGAATGGTCTTATAATACAGCACTGTTTCTGCCAGAAACTATACAGCAGTTTCATGCCCAGTTTAAGCTGATTTTAGAACAACTTACTAATAATGCCGAAACAACGCTTAATGAGTTGTCTCTGTTTGACAACACCGCATTAAAAACATTGTCGGCAGCTCTGAATAACACGACTAAATCATACCCGAAAACAATGCCCCTGCATGAGTTAATCAGATCAACAGCAGGGCAATATCCCGAGAAAACAGCCATCAGCTTTGGGCAACAGCAGCTGAGTTACCGGGAACTTGATAGACGATCAAACCAATTTGCACAGGCACTGCAGGCAAAGGGCATTCAGGTGGGTGATAAGATTGGCCTTGCCATACCCAGAACGGAACATATGCTGGTTGCACTACTGGGAATTATGAAAGTCGGCGCCGTGTTTTTACCGTTGGATCCCAATTATCCTGTAGCGAGAATCACTTATATATTAGCTGATGTTTCCGCACAGCTATTGATTAGCTCCAGAACAAACCAACAGGTTTACGAAACGGATGCAGAATCGCTCTTCCTGGAAGATTTGATTGCCGAGCTCGAACAATATCCGGACGCTATGGTAAGGGCCGTCAATAATCCAGATGCTTTAATTTATATTTTACACACTTCGGGTTCCACAGGGCAGCCAAAGGGTGTTGAAGTTAAGCACCAGAGTGTCGTCAATCTTTTTTACTGGATGCTGGAAAACCCTGGAATTGGACCGGCCGACAGGTTGCTCGCAATCACCAGTATTTCATTTGATATCTCCTATGTTGAACTATTCCTGCCGTTACTTGCAGGTGCAGAAATTATCCTTGCCGATACAGAAACAGCTAAAGATGGCCGACTGCTCTTACAGCTGATGGAAGATGAGCGGATCAGCCTGATGCAGGCAACTCCGGCAACCTGGAACATGCTCATCAATTCTGGTTGGCAACGAAAGTTACCTATACGCCTGATCTGCGGTGGTGAAGCCTTAAGTATAGACCTCGCTAAAGCGCTGCTCAAACGCAGCAATGCACTGTGGAATATTTACGGACCAACAGAGACCACCATTTACACCATCGGTAAACAGATATCAGAAACAGATACCGTAATTACTATTGGGCAACCGGTAAATAATACACAGGTATATATCCTCGATGAAAATTTGCAGCAACTACCCCAGGGCAGCATTGGAGAAATCTATATTGCTGGTGATAATCTGGCTGACGGGTATATCAATAAACCCGAGTTAACTGCTGAACGTTTCTTACCTAATCCTTTTGGTGCGGGTAACTTGTATAAAACCGGTGATCTTGGCCGACTTCTTCCTGAGGCCGAAATCCAATGCCTAGGCAGGTCAGACCACCAAATTAAGATCCGCGGATTTAGAATAGAACCCGAAGAAATCGCCCATCAACTGGTAGAAATGCCCGATCTTAAAGCAGTTTTTGTTGACGGCATACAAGCTGCTAACGATGACATCAGGCTTATCGCTTATGTTGTAATAGACGACGCCCAGCAAAATACATTCGAAGAGAACGTATCCATCTGGAAAAAACAACTCAAGGCAGTGCTTCCGGAGTATATGATTCCACATCAGTTTATAGGCTTGCAGGAACTCCCCTTAACGCCCAATGGAAAAATAGACAAGAAAAAACTGGAATTATTGGCCGAAACAAGTCAACCCGAAAAGGAAGATGTCTTTGTTGAAGCACATACTAAAGCACAGAAACTCATCGCCGCTATCTGGAAAGATCTGCTGGCGCTGGATAAGGTTAGCATCCACGACAATTTTTTTGAGCTTGGTGGTCACTCTTTGATTGCCGTTTCTGTGATGGTCAGGATCGAGAACGAAACAGGTGTTAGGTTACCTATCGCAACGTTATTCCAGAATTCTACTATTGAGAAACTGGCGTCGTTTATCGAAACCAAGGACGTAGAGATTAAATGGAGTTCGCTCGTGCCCATCAAACCAAGTGGAGCCAAAACACCAGTATATATTATCCATGGATCAGGCCTGAACGTGTTCATGTTCCATTCTATGGTCAACTATCTTGACCCTGAACGTCCGCTGTATGGTATTCAAGCTGTCGGACTGGACGGCTCTGAGCAAGCCATTCAATCTATAGAACATATCGCATCAATCTATATTTCAGATATGCTCGCCGAAAACCCTGATGGCCCCTATGCATTATTGGGCTATTCTTTAGGGGGGATGATCGCTATTGAGATGGCCAAACAATTAAAAGCAATGGGCAAAACGGTAACCATGCTGGGCATGATAGATACGTATGTAGATAACGTAGAACTATTTGACAGCCCTGGCGTAAAACTGCTCAAAAAGATTTGGCGACAAATCCCCAAGCTTTGGTTTATTTTAAAATCGTTTATTAAGTATCCGAAAGACACTATCTTATATCAACTAAACATGGTAAAAAACAGGTTTAAAAAACTATTTGGCCATGAAGAAAAAATGATCTCCTCAGAGCAGTCCTTCCAGGAGCGCATCTATGCAAAGTATGAAGACGTGTACGGCAGATATAAACTGAGTCCTTACGATGACGTAATTCATTTATTTAAGGTGAAAAAACGACTCTATTTCCTGGATGACCCCCGTTATCTGGGTTGGCGACCGTTTGCCCCGGCCGGACTGAAGATACATAATTTGCCTGGCGACCATAAGACGTTTATTCAGCCTCCTTTCGAGAAAAGGTTTGTTGATATCCTTGACCAGGTATTAAACGCTACTGATACACATGTTAAAAGCTGATTCAACTTACGGCAAAACACGCATCTGGCTGGTAAATATAGCTAAAGAAGCAAGTCTGTGCAGGGCGAAATATCTTTACTTGTTAACCCCTCCTGAACTTGAAAAAAGCAACAAATTCAGGAAGCCATCAGATAGTGACAGATATATTGTTACCAGGGTGATCGTGAGGCTCATTTTAGCAAGTTATGTTGGTTTGAAGCCCGAGGATCTACAATTCTCAAAAAATACAGCAGGGAAGCCTGAATTAGCTGGGGGGCCTCATTTTAATTTATCGCATGCAGGCGAATACATTGTATTGGCCTGCTCAACTGCACCGGTGGGAATTGACCTGGAGTTTGTTAATCAGGAATTTAGATACGAGGATATTTTGGCTACCTGTTTCAAATCAAACGAACAGCAGGTTATTGGCAACGATGAAAATCCACGCCGTGCATTTTACTATGCATGGACGAGAAAAGAGGCGGTTCTAAAAAAGGAAGGATTGGGCATTAGCGAAAATCTGCCCGGGGTAGATATAAGCTCCAGAGACGGACTAATAAATCTTGATGTAGATGCGAAACACGTTTTAGCCCTGGCGTACGATGGCAAGTACCCACCGGCCCAAATTCGTTCTTTTACGCTTTCCTGAATTTTGCAAGGGCAGCCGCTATCACACCTTTCGTTTCCTGAAAGCCGAAGCCGTAAATACTCCAAAAGCCAAATTTCGCATATTGTTGAAGCGCAAAATAGCTGACCACAATTCCAAATATCAAGGGGACAAGGTAAGCATATGCTATTCCGTAGATATTCCCAAATAACGAGATACCGATGTAATCAAAAATGAGGGTCAGCGCAAGCATGCCCAAAACCTTATAAAAATTAACACCAGGGCGATGTACAGCATCAAGTGTTAACGCAAAGAAACGATCCGCAGGTGTAAGCAACGCAAACAGAATAAATAACCTAAATAAGTTAACTGCTTCCGTATCCAGGTACTTTCCACCGCCCAATAACCCAATTGGGATCTCAGCAAAAATGATTACTAAAATCACAATGGGAATCATCACAATCGTTAACATACCCACCAGCTTTTTCATCGTTAGCATTAAATCATCTTTCTGACCTCTATTGAATGCCGCAGATAAGATAGGCATAGTTGAAGCAGCAAAGCTCCGCATCGGAATCTCTATGATTTCCAGTAGTTTGACACCGATATCGAAAACCGCAAGCGCCGCCGGGCCGAGCATAAAGTTAACGATAAAGTTATCTATAGTTAGAAAGAAATTGGAGCTGATTGCCGTACCTACAGTATATTTCCCGAAATGATAAAGCCTTAAGATATCTGGTCGGTTTTGCTTTCCAAGGGTTCCTATTTTGGACCATCCAGAACTTAATGCAAAAATACTACTAATCACAAAGGCCGCAAAAAAGGCATACACTACGCTCAATACCGAACGCTCATGAAAAGCTATTAACAGGATCACCCCGGCCATAAAACTGATTAGGTTAACAAGCCTCAGTTTCAGAAATCTATCAAAGCGCCCTTCGGCCTGTACAATGCAGGAAGCCATAAAATAAGGTAAGCTAACCAGTGAGAGTACACCAAACCATTTGACAAAAAAGACCAGTCCAGGATCCTTTATCAAATAAGAAAAGAAAAATCCAGGAATACTCAGCAGGCAGAACAACAAGGTTATCACGATGGCAATAACCCAGGCAGAACCTGCTATGCCGCGGGCCTGGCTGACACTGGTACCTGCATAGAATTTAATAAACCCCGTGGATAAAAAACCTGCCCTAAGACTATCAGTTAACAGAAATGTAGATTGAAACATCAGCCACACACCGCGCTCGGCCAATGATAACGTATGACATAGTAGCGCATACGTGACCATGCCAATTACGGCCACGGAGCCGTTGGTCATTAAAGACAGGACATGAATATTGTGAAGCTTTTCTTTAACAGTTTTAATCAAGCCCATGTATCCCCTTTTAGCCTATTTATATCGCGAATATAAATGTATAAAACTAAAACGGGCGCGTAAAGGTCATTTCATACAAAACAATTACACACAGTTTCTTGATCTGCCAAATATTAATCTATCTATGTTGTATACGTGTGTAGATCAGGTCGCGATAAGATTTAGAAAGCGGAATAAAGCTGTCATATACCGTTATTTGATGCTGCTCAATCTTTTCGATCCGGTTTACGGCAACAATATAGGATTTGTGCACTTTGATAAATTCATCTGCGGGAAGTTTTTCTTGCATTTCGGTTAATGTCATCCGTGTAAGTACACTTTTCTTAATAGTAACCAGGCTAACATAATTATCTTCTGCTTTTACATAAAGCAGTTCTGCAAGATTAATCCTTACCCAATCGTAACCATCTTTCACAAAGATAAAGTCTGGAGTCAATCCATTTGACTCCTTAACATCGTGCATTCTACTTCTGGCCAGCTCACATGCCTTCAGAAACCTGCCGAAATTAATCGGCTTTAATAAATAGTCTGTCGCAGCGAGTTCGAATCCTTTGAGTGCATGTTCCGCATGGGCTGTGGTAAATATAATTTGCGTTTTTTGTCTCATCATTTCAGCAAACTCCAATCCGGACAGGTCGGGCATATCAATATCCAGCAAAATTAGATCGGGTGTCTCTTTGTTTGCATAGATCAGCGCTTCAGTAGCACTTAAAAAACTGTGTTCAAATTTTACAAACGGAACTTTTTCAGCATGTGTACGTAGAATATCCAGCGCTACAGGCTCATCATCTATCGCTATAACTCTCATTCCTTTATACTCATTACTTCAATCAATTTTAATTTTAGCTGTTCAGCATTAAGATCTCTGGCTATAATAACACCATCAGGTCCAATTAAAAAACTTTGGGGGATACTGCTGATGCTGTACAGCTTTGCAACCGCATTGTCCCAATGTTTGAGGTCTGATACTTGAGGCCAGATCAACCCATCTTTTTTAATCGCTTCTAACCAAGCCGCGCGGCCATCATGTTCATCAAGAGATACACCCAAGATAGTGAATTTTTTGTCTTTAAATTCCTGATATACCTTTACCAATGCAGGATTTTCTTTTCTGCAGGGCCCGCACCAGGAGGCCCAGAAATCAAGCAAAACATATTTCCCATTAAAGGACGATAGCCTGACCATTTTGCCTTGAGTATCTGCCTGTTCAAAATCTGGTGCGCGGGAGCCTGCCACTAACGTGCCCTTATCAAGTAGCTGCTTATAAAATGATTTTCCCTCTGGAGTGTTACGTACCTGTTTGGAAAGTCGCATAAAAATTGGCCCATAATCTGCAATACTAGCTTCTGGACCGGCATACCATTTTAAGGCTATCAGTGCCGCCTCGCTACTGGGATTTTTCTGGTAGAAGGATTTCCACATCGCTCTCCTGGCCACCAACAGACTATCTATGCTCCGTTGTAAAATATCTTTTTCTGTTTTATCTTTTGCCACAACCAGCTTCTTTTCCAGCTCCGTAGTTTTGATCGCGTTTGGCCTTGATAGTATATCCAATCGCTGCAAATCACGGTTAACTACTGAATTTGTGAAGGTAACACTGCTCAAGAGGCTATCTGTTTTGCACCCGATCAATCCTGGATAGATATAGAACTTCAGAACGTCCACCTCATATGTTTTCTTTTTGAGCAGATTTTGCAGGCCCGTCCTCGTATGGTCTGCAGCCATGGCTACATTAATAAGGTGGTCAACCTCTCCTTTGAACAGGTAGATTCCGTTTTTCTGATTCGCTGAGTCTATATATTTCTTGCCATCTTGTTGGTAAAACAGGTACAGCGTTGGTTTATCCAACATTTTTCTTCCGTCCACCTGAATAGTAAATGTCGTAGCGGCAACTTTTTGGGCATAGTTGTGCAGTGGCATTAAAAATACCAGCACTAGAATAAGATTTTTCATACTTAAAGAGGTTTTAAATTTATTTGTAAAGACATGCAATAGTTGTTGCCGATATGACTAAAACTGTAATCATATCCATCCGGATAAATCAGCTGCAGTCTTTTCAGCGTGTTTTTAATACCGGTCTTGTTTCCCCGGCCATCAGGGTTATTTTTTACGATGCTATTGCTCACTTTAAACTTTAATACCTCGCCTTCCAAATTGATATTGATATGAATTAATTCAGGCTGATCAATACTTATTCCATAGATAAAAGCATTTTCAAGAAAAGGAAGCATAATTAGAGGCGGAATCTGGAGCGATGCCGTTTCCACCGAAGTGTCTAGAACAAGTTGTATATGGCTTGCATCAGCCATCCGTACCTGTTGTAATGCGATATAGTGTTTTACAAAATTAAGTTCCTTGGCAAGCGGCACCATATTATCATGCATTCCCGAAATAGTGTAGCGCATCATCTCCGAAAGGCGGTCAATCCCTTCAGCAGTATCCGATGCATGTTCCCGAAGTGCAGTTCCATATAGGTAGTTGAGGCTATTGAATAAAAAATGTGGGTTAAGCTGAGCTTTAAGTGCATGGAGTTCATGCTCTGCCTGCTGCAATCGCAAAGCTTTTCTGCGGCCGGCATTCACAAAGTAATCTCTCAGAATACCGTATACAAAACCGTATGCAGCCATAGAAATGACCGGAGTAACTGCGTAAATAAAGCGATTCTCGAGCGGGCTAAAAGTCCTCACCAATTCTACTGGTATAAAGGTAATTATCCCAACAATTATGCAGCAAAGCGCATACAATGGTAAGCGGACTCTAGGAAAAAAAATCAAATAACAGACCTCCGTTAGCACGAGAAAAAGCGCAACCTTCCATAAATCATCCTGAATATCTACAAAATATTCTAATAGTGTTAATGGTCTTCCGTTTCTGTAAATCTGATAAAAACCCTGCCGTACCAAAATGAAGTGTGAAGACATTCTGAATACAACTATAATCAACCAGAAAATACCCAAGTGAATCAACCACCCACTTATTACTTTTCGGATAACGGACTTAATGTTGCTCTTCATACCTCAAAGAAACTAAAGCAAAACGCTACTTTCAAAAGAATGTGGTATCTGGTCAAAGTGGTGGGGTGAATCAATAAAATTTAGAGATATGATATTTATCATAAAAAATATTTACCGCCGTCATGGCCTTAATAGCTGTTTCAAACTAATTTTACATTTAACAATAGAACCATTCTAAATAACTGTATTTTTACGGAGTGCTTTTTGCTATTATGTTAAGCCTGGCCAAAACCTTTTGATTACCTTGCAACTATGACCTTAGAAAAAACCATCTTTTCAGAACATCTACAAAACTTTGAACGAACCTTAAAACATCTGTTCAGAGAAAAATATGATATCGATAAATTAAGTCTGGAAAGAGGTTTGCCAAAAGATTTACTGAAAGGCATTATGGATATGCAACCTTTATCAGTTGCTATACCTGAAGCTTACGATGGACGGGGAAGTCAGGTTAAGGAATGCCTTGGAATTCTTGCCGCAGCGTCCTATGAATCGCTTCCGCTTTCGCTAACATTTGGGATCAACATTGCTTTATTTCTGGAGCCCATTGCCAAATACGGAGATGAATCTATCAAAAAAGGTGTGTTCGACAGGTTCCTGTTTCAACAAAATATGGGCGGGCTAATGATCACAGAGCCAGATTATGGCAGTGACGCCCTGAACATGAAAACCACTAACGAAGTTATTGATGGAGGGTATCACATAAAGGGTGTAAAACACTGGCAGGGCTTAACGGGCATGGCCGATTATTGGTTAATAGCTTCGAGAGCAAAAAATAGCGATGGCAATCTTGGTCGCGACATTGATTTCTTTTTATGCGATGTAACCGCTCCTGGACAGCATATTAACGTTACAGAGTTATACGACAATGCAGGACTATATATGATTCCTTATGGCCGTAACGAACTGGATATTAAAGTACCCGAAGAATACCGCCTAATCCCCGAAAGCACAGGCATCAAGATGATGCTTGATATTTTGCACCGCAGCAGAATGCAATTCCCGGGTATGGGAATGGGCTTTATAAAGCGTATGCTAGACGAAGCTATGTTGCACTGCCAGAACAGAGTTGTAGGCAGCAGTAATCTGCTGGCGCTTGACAATGTACAGTTTCAGCTTTCCAGAATTCAGGCAGCATATACGATTTGTTCAGGAATGTGTCTGCGTAGCAGTAAAATTAGCGGTATCGAGCATAATCTCGCTACCGAAGGCATGGAAGCCAACACCATGAAAGCTGTGGTAACAGACCTGATGCAGGAAAGTGCGCATGCATTGGTGCAATTATCAGGAGCTAAAGGATATCGGATCAGTAACATCGGCGGCCGCGGGATCATGGATAGCAGACCATTCCAAATTTTTGAAGGGTCCAACGAAATGCTTTACGCTCAGATTTCTGAAATGGTTACCCGACTGATGAAAAAACAGAAGCAAAGCAACTTATTTGATTTCTTAAAAGGTTTTGAACCAACCAGTGATGGGGTTGATTATTTCAAATCTGATTTATCGTTTAATCTCAATGATAACCTGCCGCAACGTAAACAGGTAGAGCTCGGTAGAATTATCGCGAGAGTGATCTGTACCGGCTACGTATTGGCGTTACAGGAAAAAGGCTTTAATAAGGCATTAGCCGAAAGCTGTATTGTGATGATTCGTCAGGAGATTGCTTCACTGAGCTGTGCACTAAAGTTTGATAATACCGTTCAGGTAGTTTCAAATTATGCGGCAGACAGCTCATGGTTGAACTTTGCTTAATTCGGAGATTCTGGCTTACCGCCGGAAGGTGACCAAGATACTAAACCAGCATGATCAAATCATAATTTACTGTATGGACAATTATCCTGTCAATTAGATCATACGCTGCTTCACATCTTTTGCGCCGGTTTCCCTATCTCTTTTGTCTTTCACAGTAGATTTACCAAAATTAAAACTTAGCGCGATTGCTACGCTTCTAGTATCGTAATAGTTTTCGTCAAAAATTCTGAGATCATCTACGGATACCCTGTAACGGTCCTTATTACTCTTAAACCAATCCTGTACAGATAAGGTAACATTAAAAGCACCAACAGATTTCCTCAACCTAACTTCCGTTTCCAGCCTGTTACCAATATGTGTATTTACAATAGTATTCGGGAACGTATTACTTGTAATTAACGTGCAGGAAAGACCATCCTTTTTTGACACGCTAAAGGTTTGATTTGCAGAAATACTTAACAAAAAGGTACTATTATCAATCAACACGTTACCCGCGTAAGCACCTTTAGTAGCTACATAGCCCGTAAGTGCTGTGCCCGATAACCTCCACCAAGGAAGCAACTGTTTATAGTAAGCGACACTACCTGTAAAGCCATATTTATTTCCGTAATTCACTTTTTTATTGGCAATGATGTTTGCTGCGGGATTATAGGGCAAAGCAAAAATTTCATCGAGTGACTGACTTGCAGCAAGCTGAATGGTATAGCTACCAGTTTTGCCCGAAATGGTATGGCTCAGCTCTTGTCGATAGTATTTAGATGGAGACAAAAAGGGATTACCCTCGTAATACGTCTGATCACTGGTGTAAGTTCTGAAAGGATTGACATCCCAAAACCCCGGACGGGTAATTCTGCTCGAAACTGCCAATACATATGACTGATCCTTGCTGCTGGTATATTTTAAAAAAGCCGTTGGAAACAGATTTACGTAATTTTTATCTACGGCCATTTCTCCATCCAACCATCCCTGCGCATTTGTATTTTCGAGTCGCAGACCAAGCTGGTACGCCCAGTGCGCACTTAATTTATGATGTAGAATCCCATAAAGGGAATTGATATTTTCATTGTATTTAAACAGATTACTCCGGTTATTATCTTTTGTCCATGCAGCTCCATTTACCGTGTTTTCAAACAGCAGGTCGTTATTGATTCTCGACATTGAAGCTTTGGCACCAAAATCAACAGACGTGTTTTTATTCAGCGGCCATTCAAAATCAAACTTCAATGATTGGTTGCTGATATTTTGAGGGGAGGCGCTTCTAAACCAATCGTTAGTTTGTATGGGTTGCTGATTGATCAGATCCAGGCCTTCTGTTTTACTCACAGAATTATTGGCAGAACGGTATTCCAGGGCATCAAAATCTACACTTAGTTTTTTGCCAGCACTATCCAGCTTTCCCTGGTAATTCAGGTTGAGGGCGTAGGTCTGGGAATTTAATCTATCCCTGTTATTTGTGAGAGAAAGCGCTTTACCTATACGAAGGTCATCTGTGCTCAAGGCATCGCGTGTTTCCTTCTGCCAACTTCCCGAATAATCGAATAATAACCCTACAACTTGATTCCTGTCAATTTCGTGGTCTATCCCAAGATTTGCACCCGGATACAGAATCTGGAAAGCATTCTTCGAAATGATGTTTCTATGCAGCAAATCCTGATTCGCTGAAACCGGATAATAGATATCCTTCCTAAATTCTGGATTACGACTTCTGTTACCCATAAAGGCATCAGAAAATATATTCCATTTGCCCTTTCGTTGATTGAGGTAAACACTCCCAGCCTCAGAATTTACAGCAGTCTGCCTCATGCTTAGCACAGAATTCCCAATAAAGCCTTCTTCCTTATTTTTCTTGGTGATGATGTTAATGATTCCCGCCCCACCTTCGGCATCATATTTACTGGACGGTGTAGTAATTACTTCAATTGCTTCCAAATTATCCGAGGGTAAGCTGCTCAGGTAGTTTTTTAACGCTCCCCCGCTTAAGATCTTTTTCTTACCGTTCATATACACAACAGCACCAGAGGTGCCGCTGATCTGAATACCACCGTCAGAAGAAGTAGTAACCAACGGTGTCTTCTCTACTACATCCCAAATGTTATTACCAAAAACCAGATCTGTTTCAGCAACATTAAATCGGAGACGGTCGATTTCCTTTTGAAAAATGGGTCTTTTTGCGCGAACCGTAACCTCATTTAACGCCAGGGTGTTGCTAAGGCTAACATTCAATACCGTATCCCGCCGCAACGCTATAGCTATTACAGTATCCCGAAAAGATACGTGCTTAAATAACAACTGATAGATACCCGGCTTAATATCCTTAAATTGGTAAATACCGTTATGATCACTAATCGTATTGCTCACAACTACCGAACGCTGTAGTATACTAACTACCGCCAGTTCTACAGGAGTTTGTTTATCAGTAGTTATTTTACCCGTCACTGCAATTTGCGCAGAAGCGCTGTAGCCGACACAAAGGAGCAGCAGAATCTTAAATGTTCTAAGCATCTTTAACACGTTAATTATAAGACATCTTTTAGAACAAAAAAGCCCGACTGTGTTACAGCCGGGCCCATTTATATTTGGTTATTAACGTGCTAAGTAACCGCCATCCACATTGTAGTATGCACCAGTTACAAAAGATGCTTTTTCTGAGCTTAACCACAACACCAGTTCGGCAACCTCGGCTGATTCGCCCAACCGGCCCATCGGATGCAAAGCAACCAGTGCCTTACGTGATTCCTCATCCATAGAGCTCTCAACAAGTGGTGTTTTGATAAAACCAGGTCCAACAGCATTGATACGAATACCTTTAGTGCCATATTCGACCGCCGCAGCTTCCGTCAAGCCGATGACGCCATGTTTAGCGGCTACATAAGCTGAAGAACCGGCAAAGCCAACTTTACCAAGAATGGAAGCCATGTTCACAATATTTCCTCCTCCAGATTTCAAAATCGCTGGAATCTGGTAACGCATTCCATAAAAAACACCAGACAGGTTCACTGCAATTACTTTATCCCATGCCTCTACAGGATATTCTCCAGCGGGTGCTGAGGGGCCACCGATACCCGCATTATTACAGGCAATATGTAAAGCACCAAAGCGCTCAATAATTTCATTTACCAAAGCTTCATTTGTTTCGGCCTTGCTTGTATCCGCTTTAATAAAAACCGCTTTTCCGCCAGCTGCCAGAATTTCTTCAACAACGCTGTTCCCGCCCTTTTCGGCGATATCACTTACAATTACCTGTGCACCTTCAGCAGCATATTTAATAGCCACCTCTCTGCCGATGCCAGAACCAGCACCAGTTACCAGTGCAACTTTATCTTTTAGAATAGACATAATATTTTCTTTAGTTATATAACGTGTGAATCGTCAAATCGGATCAGAAAATTAACAGCACAATTGAGTACTTTATTGGGATCATTTGGAAATTCGCTAAACAGTTGGAATAAAGCACCACAGATGCTTGTTATAACGGCTCCGCATTTTGCCAAACTATTACTTGCATTTCGTCACATATCTCAACAAAAACCTCCTAATTAATTTCCTTTTAATCCCGTTTTAATCCCAGAGGCCGAAATTGACAAAAAACTGACGAACAAAATTCAATTCTTCCATACAATTATAATTCAGCATGTTAATTTTGACCCAGAGTATGAAAGTTGCTGTAGTATTTTTCTTTTCCCTGTGTTTTCTTGTGTTAAAGGGTGGCAATTATGCGCATGCAGAATCGCATTCGAGCATAAGTTCGTATTCTCCTGCAGAACATATTGTAAAAACAGACCACAATAAATACAGCAGCCTGATTCAAGACTCTCCTTTTTACAAAAACACAAACCTAAGCGATTATCCAGATGATCTAACCAGTATCGAAACAGAAGATGATACTGAAGATTTCAGCTTTACTGGAAAGCTCATGCTTTCGGCAAATTATTTCCTGACATTGGTGTTGATCTCTGCCTTTGTCAATTTCTACAATTACCTAAAAAATCGCCTGCCATTTTGCAGGCATCTATCCTTCACTTCTTCTTATAAGTACATCCTTCAGGGTGTATTGAGGCTATGATCAAAACCTTCAGTTTCTGAAGATTAATCATGCATGCCAACAAAGAACGAAATTAGATTTACGTTCTCTTTCTGAATAAACTATTCTTCCGCATGGTGATGCTGGTTAATCTCGTAACTGGTTTCCTCCCCTATTCCGGGGATTCCAAATTCCAACCACCAATCATTAAATAATAATCAATACCATGAAGAGACTAGTAATGCTCATGGGCCTGTGTGTTATACTTTTCCACACTGCCTGTACACCTAAAAAAGTAGAAAAGGAAAAAGAGAGCAAGTATGCTGTAACAAGCCCTTTAAAACTCGATACCTCCTATACCAAGGAGTACGTTTCGCAAATCAAATCTGTAAGGAACATCGAAGTCAGGGCGCTATCAAAAGGATTTTTGCAGAACATCTACGTAGATGAAGGCCAATTTGTAAAAGCAGGACAGCTCCTGTTCAAGATTATGCCGAAAATGTATGAAGCAGAATACCAGAAAGCACTTGCTGAGGTTAAAGCTTCTGAAATAGAATTACAGAACACCAAAACGCTGACCGACAAAAATGTCGTTTCTAAAAACGAACTAGCCATGGCACATGCTAAAATGGACCAGGCAAAGGCAGAAATGGCAGTGGCTAAGTTCCACCTTTCGGCAACAGAAGTAAGAGCACCGTTTGATGGTACGATTGACCGGATCCCGTTAAAGCTGGGTAGCCTTGTTGATGAGGGCGACCTGCTGACCAGCCTTTCAGACAACACTCAGATGTTTGCCTATTTCAATGTAACAGAACCTGAATATCTCGACTACGAAACTAACGTTAAAAACCGTGGCAGTAATAAGGTTAGTCTGATGCTTGCAAATGGCGATCTGTTGAAATATAAAGGCGATGTGGAGATCATTGAAAGTGAGTTTAACAGCGAAACAGGTAACATTGCCTTCCGTGCTAAATTTCCTAACCCGGATAAACTATTGAGAAACGGAGAGACTGGAAAAATCCAGATGACTGTACCTTTAAGAAACGCCTTAATAATCCCACAAAAAGCCACCTACGAGATACAGGATAAAACCTATGTATTTGTGGTAGACAGCAGAGGTATCGTACACTCGCGCAACATCACGATCCTGACAGAAATGCCCGATCTGTATGTGGTAAGCGGCGGACTCGCCGAAGGCGATAAAATCCTGCTCGAGGGCGTTCAGAAAGTGAAAGACAATGATAAGATCGAGGTAGAATTCCAGTCGCCGAAATCAGTGATTTCCAGCCTGCAGTTGAAAGCCGAATAGTGATTCATTCCTAAAAAAAAATCCATGTTTAACAGATTCATACACAGGCCCGTCCTGTCTATCGTAATATCACTGATCATTGTGTTTCTGGGGGTCATCGCGATTACCCACCTGCCGGTGACACAGTTCCCCTCAATTTCACCTCCAAAGGTGAATATCACCGCCGAATACCCCGGAGCTAACGGCGAGCTCATGATCAAATCAGTAATCATCCCATTGGAACGTGCCATTAACGGTGTTCCGGGAATGAAATATATGGCTTCTGATGCCGGTAACGATGGTGAAGCATCTATCCAGGTAGTATTTAACCTGGGTACAGATCCAAACCAGGCATCAGTAAACATCCAAAACAGGGTGGCCTCGGTGGTTAACAAGCTTCCGCCATTGGTAGTGCGTGAAGGTGTTAAGATCACCCGTGAGGAATCAAACATGCTGATGTACATTAACTTGTACAGTAAAGATCCAAAGACTGATCAGAAGTTCCTGTTCAACTTTGCAGACATCAATGTACTGTCAGAATTAAAACGCGTTGATGGTGTGGGTGTAGCCGATATCCTGGGTAACCGGGAATATGCCATGCGGATCTGGTTAAAGCCAGACCGGATGCTGGCGTATAAGATTTCTGCTGATGAAGTGCTCAAAGCATTGAATGAGCAGAGTCTCGAAGCCTCACCAGGTAAAACAGGAGAAAGCTCGGGTAAACGTTCACAGACTTTCGAGTATGTGCTCAAATACCCGGGCCGTTTTACCACTAAGGAAGGTTACGAAAACATCATCCTTAAATCCAGCACCAGCGGAGAGATCCTCCGGTTAAAGGATGTGGCCAATATTGAGTTCGGCAGTTCCATGTACGATATCTATTCCAACCTGAACGGCCGTTCTTCAGCAGCTATCACCGTAAAACAGTCGTATGGCAGTAACGCCAGCCAGGTAATCAAAGACATCAAGGCTAAAATGGAAGAGATCAAAAAGACCTTCCCTAAAGGAATGGACTATGAGATCAGTTACGACGTTTCTAAGTTCCTTGATGCCTCTATAGAAAAAGTAATCCACACATTGGTCGAAGCCTTCTTCCTGGTAGGATTGGTGGTATTCCTATTCCTTGGCGACTGGCGTTCTACGTTGATTCCAGCCGTAGCGGTGCCTGTATCCCTGATTGGAACATTTGTATTTATGCAGTTCTTCGGGATTACGCTCAACCTGATCACCTTATTTGCACTTGTCCTCGCCATAGGTGTCGTCGTCGATGATGCCATCGTGGTAATTGAGGCCGTGCATGCCAAGATGGAGGAAGAACACCTTTCTCCAATGAAAGCCACTATGGCCGCCATGCACGAGATCAGCGGAGCCATCATCGCCATTACCTTCTTAATGGCTGCGGTATTTGTACCAGTATCTTTTATGTCTGGTCCGGTAGGGATTTTTTATAGGCAGTTTTCCATCACCATGGCCACGGCCATCATCCTTTCAGGAGTAGTAGCACTAACGCTAACACCAGCACTCTGTGCCATGATCCTGAAAAACAACCATGGAAAACCTAAAAAGAAAAAAGGACTAGATAAGTTCCTTGATGGGTTCAATAACGGATTTAACAAACTTTCGGGTAGATACCAAAAGATATTAGGCAGCATCATTAACCGCAGGGCAGTGACCTGGGGCATCCTGCTTGCTTTTTGCGGAGGTATCTACTTAGTTAACCAGACCTTACCAACAGGCTTTATTCCAAACGAAGATCAGGGGATGTTCTACGCCATCATCCAGACACCTCCTGGTTCTTCTTTGGAACGTACCAACCAGATCGCCGAAAAACTGCAAAAAATTGCGGAAGGTATCGAAGATGTAAAATCAGTATCATCACTGGCAGGTTACGAGATCCTGACCGAAGGAACAGGATCCAACTCGGGAACCTGTCTGATTAACCTTAAGGGATGGGACGAGCGTAAGCATTCTGTACAACAAGTAATGAATGAGTTAGAAGAAAAATCCAAGGAGATTACCGGTGCTACTATTGAGTACTTTCAGCCACCAGCGGTACCAGGATATGGTGCAGCGGGAGGTTTTGAGCTACGTTTACTGGATAAAGCTGGTAGCGGCGACTTCAAGAAGATGGAGACCGTTAGTAAGGACTTTGTGAAAGACCTGAGCAAGCGTCCGGAACTATCCTCGGTATTCACCTTCTATAGTGCCAGTTTCCCACAATATATGTTGCGCGTAGACAATGATATCGCACAGCAAAAAGGAGTGACCATTGATAATGCCATGAACACCTTGTCTACACTTGTAGGTAGTAACTACGAGACTAACTTTATTAAGTTTGACAGGCAATACAAAGTAATGGTACAGGCCTTACCTCAGTACCGTGCCCTGCCCGAGGATATCCTGAAACTGTACGTGAAGAACGACCGTGAAGAAATGGTACCCTACTCTGCTTTCATGAGAATGGAAAAAGTTTATGGACTGTCAGAGATTACCAGACACAACATGTACAATGCGTCAGAGATCAGTGGAGCGGCTGCACCGGGATACAGCAGCGGCGCAGCTATCAATGCAATCAAGGAAGTAGCAGAAAAGACCTTACCAAGGGGATTTGGCATCGACTGGGCAGGTATCTCTGCTGATGAGGTTGCCCGTGGTAATGAGGCCATTTACATCTTCCTGATCTGTCTTGGATTTGTATACCTGATCCTTGCCGCTCAGTACGAAAGTTTTATCCTGCCACTGGCAGTAATCCTGTCCCTACCAGCAGGTATCTTCGGAGCTTTCTTTGTGCTGAAGATTGCAGGACTGGAAAACAACATCTATGCACAGGTATCACTGGTGATGCTCATCGGACTCCTCGGTAAAAATGCCGTGCTGATTGTAGAGTTCGCCGTGCAGAAACACCGGGATGGCGCCACCGTATTACAGGCGGCCATGGAAGGTGCTGCCGTAAGGTTCCGTCCAATCCTGATGACGTCGTTTGCATTTATCGCCGGACTATTGCCATTGGTATTTGCATCCGGTCCTGGTGCCATCGGTAACAGAACCATTGGTACGGCTGCCGCCGGAGGTATGCTTTTCGGTACCGTGTTCGGGGTACTGGTAATTCCTGGTTTATACTACATATTCGCCAAAATTTCCGAGAAAAGCATTCTCGTTAAAGATGAAGAAGAAAATCCCTTAACCGAAGCAATTGATCACAATGAATAAAGCTAATATATATAAAGGCATAGCCCTGTTGGGCGTTTGCGTGGGTATTGCCAGCTGCAAGATTCCGGAAATTACCCAGCGTGCAGAAAACCGGGCGGTACCCGGAGCCTATACCAATAGTACCGATACTACCAACCTGGCCATCGTAAACTGGCGTACTTTCTTTACCGATAAAGACCTGGCAAATCTGATCGATACAGCGTTGAAGAACAACCAGGAGTTGAACATGACGTTGCAGGAAATAGAGATCGCCAGAAATGATGTACGCTTAAGAAAAGGCCAGCTGTTGCCAACAGTTGGTGCCCGCTTGGGTGTTGGCGTAGAAAAGGTTGGTCGATATACCAGTCAGGGTGCCGGTGATGCGACAACAGACATCACTGATGGTAGAGAAACGCCCGATCCTTTGATGGACTACACTGCAGCAGTATATGCAAACTGGGAGGTAGACATCTGGAAAAAACTTCGTAATGCCAAGAAAGCAGCCGTTACCAGATACCTGTCTACTGTAGAAGGCAAAAACTTTGTGCTCACCAGTCTGATCACTGAAGTGGCCAACTCTTATTACGAGTTGCGGGCGCTTGACAACCAGTTGGAGATTGTGAACCAGAACATCGCCCTGCAAAAGAATGCTTTGGAGATTCTGAAAGTTCAAAAGCAGGCAGCACGTGCAACGGAGCTGGCAGTACAGAAGTTCCAGGCCGAAGTACTAAACTCTCAGGGATTGGAGTTTGAGATCCGCCAAAAGATTACTGAAGCAGAGAACAAGATCAACGCTTTGCTAGGTCGTTTCCCTCAGGAAATTCCACGTGATAAAGGAGACTTCCTGGCTGTTGTGCCATCTGTAGTTAATGCTGGAATCCCTTCGCAGTTGTTGGCCAACAGGCCCGACATCAGGAAGGCAGAGCTTGAGCTTGCAGCATCCAAGCTGGACGTTAAAGTTGCCAGAGCAGAGTTTTACCCTTCTTTTGGTATCTCCGCAGCTTTTGGACTACAAGCCTTTAAGCCATCGTATTTCTTTAAACTTCCAGAGTCGATTTTGTACTCGCTGGCCGGAGACCTTGCTGGCCCGCTGATTAACAGAAATGCGATCAAAGCAGAGTTTTTTAGCGCCAATTCAAGACAAATCCAGGCTATGTTCAACTATGAGAAAACGATCTTGTCGGCCTACATGGACGTGTCCAACCAATTGTCTAACATCAATAACCTGAGCAAGAGGTATGAACTGAAATCGAAAGAAGTAGCCGCATTGACCAAGTCGATCGACATCTCCAACGACCTCTTCCGTTCTGCGAGAGCTGATTATTTGGAAGTATTGTTAACCCAAAGAGATGCCCTCGCTTCAAAACTCGAATTGATAGAAACCAAGAAACAACAGCTGAATGCAGTAACAACGGTTTACCTCAATCTTGGGGGTGGCTGGAAATAATAACACACACTGAGAGGGGCCGGATAATTTATCCGGCCTTTTTTTTGCTTACATTTAGTCCATACGCTATCAAAATGGACATACCAGAAATAAAAAATGAATACGCTGAAAAGGCCCTCTGGGCAAAAGCTATCGACTGGGCACTTTTAGGCATCGGCGTAACCTTTAGCGTAATAGGTATCATCTTCTTTTTTGCCTACAATTGGGCAGACCTGCACCCTTTTGCTAAACTTGGCATTATGCAGGCGCTAATCATCCTGCCAGTTGTAGGGATTCTGATCTTTAAGCCCGTAGAACTAGTACGCAGACTGATCCTGATGGGCGCGTCACTACTGGTGGGTGTTTTATTTGCAACATTCGGGCAGATCTACCAAACCGGTGCCAATGCGTACGACTTTTTCCTTGCCTGGACTGTATTTATTGCTTTGTGGACAATGATTTCAAACTTTGCACCCCTCTGGTTAATTTTCCTTACGCTTGTTAATGTAACCATCGTGCTTTATATCCAGCAGGTAGGTGCAGAGTTGTCATTTACGGCTACTACCGTAATTCTTTTTGTTGTTAACACTGCAGCAGGGCTGTTGTTCAAATATATGCAGATCAGGAACCTTGCCGATGTACCAAACTGGATTGTTAAGCTTACTGCATTAGCCGCTACCACATTTTTGACCACAGCATTATCTACAGGAATTTTTGACCACTATAAACCGGCCTTTTACGTAGCACTCGTATTAAGCCTGATCACATACATCGCCGGAACTTTATATGCATTCAAAAGCAAATCACTCTATTTACTATGCCTGCTCTATCTGAGCGCCATTATTGTAGTTGCCTCGGCTATTATCCGCATCACAGATGGCGTGTCAGAGGGCACGCTCCTGTTGGTTAGTCTATTTATTATCCTGAGCATCACCTTTGCAATTAGTCAATTAATCAAACTAAATAAGAGTTGGAATGGAATCAGTGCATAAAGAAAGTCTGGGCATCAAATTGCTATCTATATCCGGAGGCATATTAGCCAGCATGTTTTTCATCGGTTTTCTGTTTATGACAGTCTTTGATTCACCAAAGGTGATGGGCTTTCTAGGCCTATTTATTCTGGCAGGAACTTTAGTTGTAGACCGGACGAGCACATCGCGGGTATTGGATGGCGCCTGCATCGGAGCCACGCTAGCCGCAATAACCATGATTGGCGCCGGATTGGGAAACACAACTAAAAGCGATAATATAACTACCCTGTTTCTGTTGGGTTTTGCCATCATCATTCCAATGTTTTCGCGTGGATATATGCTGAATCTGATTGCCGTATTATTATTCAACGGATGTCTTTTTGCGCTGATTACTATTAATAAGCAGTTTTCACTTGTCCATTTGTTAGCTCCGTTGCTTGCAGCTGCTTACACCTATACTAGTCTCTATAAATTTCGTATCTGGCGTATCGGTTTTCTTATTTCTTTTATTGCACTGCTGGGTTTTCTGGGGATCGAAAGCTTTAATAAGCCTGGCTATGTTGGCTTTGAGTGGCTTTCTTCAATTCTGATTATGGTAGTGGCAGCGTTTATCTTAAATCATATCATCAGGACACTGCAGATCGAAAGTCAGCAAAGTAAAGTTTTGATTTATGCCATGACCTTACTGCTGATGTTGCTTTCGGCATTTGCTCCGGCTATTTGTGGCGGACTGCTTATTTTATTGCTTAGTTTCCATACCAACCACCGTTTCGGTCTCATTATTGGCTTTATTGCGTTGATTTATTTTGTAGGGCAGTATTATTACAATCTGCATTTCTCCCTGCTAATCAAGTCTGCCATTATGGTAGCTACCGGAGTTTTGTTTCTTACCGCATGGTTCATCTTTAAAAACACATTGAAGCGTTATGAGCAGAACTAAAAAAATCCTGATACTCGCAAATCTGCTCCTGCTGATTGGGTATATCAACTGGTCTATCGTAGCTAAGGAAAACACCCTGAGCAAGGGCAGACTTGTGTTGCTGGAACTAGCGCCTGTTGATCCAAGGTCATTAATTCAAGGCGACTATATGAGTCTTCGCTACAGCATCAGTCAGCTACCCTATCAAAAAAAGGTATCCAAAAGAGGCTATTGCATCGTTACTGAAAATGCGCAACATGTAGCGACTTTTGTCAGATTCCAGGATAGTTTAACACCTTTAAAATCTGGCGAATTCGCCGTCAAATATTATTCTTCGGGCTATGCGTATGCCAGCAATGTACAGCTGGGTGCAGAATCATATTTTTTTGAGGAAGGCAGTGGCAAGAAATATGAACGTGCAAAATATGGTGCGTTAAAGATAGATGATGCTGGGAATAGTGTACTTGTTGGTTTATATGATGAAAATTATAAGTTGATTAAATAACGAAAAATACGCTTCGTTTTACAATGCAATAACTGAAGGGTTTCATTTGATGCTACGAGTTGTCGTCTCAAATAAAACCCTTTTATTAACTCATTATTTCAGCGTTTCATTGAAAAAATCAATTGTACGTTTCCAGGACAATTCTGCTGCAGCTTTATCATATCTCGGTGTAGTATCGTTATGGAACCCGTGATTTACACCTTCATAAACAAAGCCCTGATATTTTTTACCGTTGGCCTTCAATGCCGCTTCATATGCCGGCCAACCTGCGGTGATTCTTGTATCCAGTGATGCATAATGTAACATCAACGGTGCTTTGATTTTTGGCACATCCTCAAGTGCTGGTTGCCCACCATAGTAAGGCACAGCTGCCGCCAATTCTGGCAAACGCACAGCCATCATGTTGGAGATCCCACCACCAAAGCAGAAGCCTACTACACCTACCTTACCATTGCAATCTTTATGACCTTTCAAATAAGTGAATGCATCAATAAAATTCTGCTCCAATTCAGCTTTATCACGTTTAGCCTGCATGGTACGGCCCTCATCATCATTACCCGGATAGCCACCCAGTGGAGTTAGACCATCAGGAGCCAACGTTACGAAGCCAGCTAAAGCAGCTCTCCTGGCCACATCTTCTATATATGGATTGAGTCCGCGGTTTTCGTGTACCACGATAATTCCGCCTAATTTCTTTTTAGCGCCTACCGGTTTAGATAACAATGCTTTGATAGGTCCGCCACCATTAGGAGATGGATAAGTGATGTATTCAGACTTCAGACGGGGATCATCCGCTTTGATCTGCGTGTTACCCTGATAATCGGGCATCAGGAAACTCATCAATGCAGGCACGGTTAGTCCGCCAACAGCATATAGTGACAGTTTTTTCACAAAAGCCAGGCGATCCATCCTGCTATGTGCATAATCATCATACAAATCAAACACTTCCTGTTTGATGTCTTCTTTCTTAATTTGGTCCATGTGGTTCTGGCTTTTGGTATAAACCAAATATATCTAATTACAGCTAAAAAGGCAATGCTTACGTGTACCCGAGAAAATTCTTTTTCAAACTGACATAGGGCTGTCAGTACAACTTTTTACATTTGGGTTATGACAGCAAGCGAAATCGACGTTTTCTATCCTGAAGATCAGGCAGCATGGCGTGCGTGGTTACAAAAGCATCACCAAGCTAAAAACGCAGTGTGGGTGGTTTTCCATAAAAAACATTCCGGAAAGCCCACATTAAGCTGGAGCGATGCTGTAGATGTAGCCCTGTGTTTTGGCTGGATAGACAGTAAAAAGATCTCTTTAGGTGACGGTTCCTCCCATCAGTTTTTCAGCAAAAGAAAACCCAACGGCACCTGGTCAAAAATCAATAAAGGTAAAGTGGCTAGATTAACGGCAGAGGGGTTAATGGCCGAAGCTGGGCTGCGTGCCATTGTTGCAGCAAAAGAAAACGGATCATGGGCGTTGTTAGACACAGTCGAAGAACTAACTGTCCCGGATGATTTAGCTGAAGAATTAAAAACAAAAGCAGGTGCGGAAGACTTTTTCATGAGCCTAAGTAAGTCGTCAAAAAAAATGTTACTGCAATGGGTAGCACTTGCCAAACGACCCGAGACCAGACACAAAAGGATCACTGACATAGCTGCCCTGGCAGCAGAAGGACTAAAACCAATACAATTTAGATAAAGATATTATGCCCGAATTACCAGATCTGGAAGTCTTTGCAGCAAACCTGCAAAAACGCTTTAAAAATAAAATTGTAGAAACAGTGGACGTGACTGTCGCAAAAAAACTGAACGTAACTGTTGATGAGCTTAAACAGGCCGTGGAAGGTCATGGCCTGGAGCAGGTAACCAGAGACGGGAAAACGCTGCAGCTTCATTTCAAAAACAAAGCTGTAGTGGGCCTTCATCTGATGCTCCACGGAGAAATCAGACCGTTGGACGGCGAAGAAGTTAAGTTTAAGATCGTCAGCTTCCATTTCAAAGGTGGCGATGGCTTTGCTTTAACCGATTTCCAGAAACAAGCAACGCCAACGCTTAACCCAGAAATAGCGGAGGCACCTGATGCATTGGGCCTAACCGGCACCTATTTTGCAGAACTACTGGCAAAAAAGAAAGTACAAATCAAAGTACTGCTGATGGATCAAAAACATATCCGCGGCATTGGTAATACTTACGCCGATGAGATCTTATGGGCAGCCAGAATCTCTCCTTTTTCAATAGCTAAAGCGATTCCAGAAATGCAAGTAAAAAAGCTTTTAAAAATCATCAAGGAGCTGTTAAAGCAAGAGGCAAAAGACATTGCTAAAGAGCTCCCGCACGAATTACATGGAGAGATCAAGGATTTTCTCAAGATTCATAGTCCTAAGCTGGAGAAAAGCCCAACAGGAGCAGAAATTCAGGTGGAGAAAAAAGGCGCCAGAAAAACGTACTACACTGATGAGCAGGAATTATACAGCTAAAAGAACTAAAGAATTCTTCTGTCCTTACGCTTTAATACCAAAGCAGTTACCAGCGCTACCAGGATACCTACCGGCAGTATCTCCATATAGGTTGCACCTGCCACGCCCAGTGGTGTGCTATACCAATCTCTAAACATATCCATCTGGTCGCGAATAGCTGTTACCTGCGCTGCACTCATCTGGCTTGTTTTTGCGGGACTTAATTGATAGGCAGCAAGTTTTTCAATAAAATCAGGAAAGATAGTGTAATATACAATCATCCATCCTACTACATACAGTGTTGACGAAATTAGTGCCATCAACAACGACATCCGCAATGCTTTACCAAAACTGATTATACCACCACCAACCTGATCTCTGTAGTTTTTTACACCTACAAATATGACTGAAAAAGAGAGGATCATGGCGATGTAGCCAACCAGCATGCTGCCGTCAAATGAGCCCTTGCTATAGCAATAGGCAATGGAGCAGGCCATAAGGGTAGTTACACAGATACCCGAGATAAGCCCGTAAACAAATACATTTTTTTTCATGTCGATTTTAATTAAAGTTTAGACAACAAAAATGGCCTTTCACCTCATCTTCAGCCTCATACTTTAGTATGATTTTAACAAAAATAGTCTCTTTTACCAAAAAGGGTGAAAATTTTATGGAATGATATTCAACTTCCTGGCCTTGTCAACAGCATGGGTACGACGCTGCACTTCAAGCTTTTCAAACACTTTTGACGAGTGGGTCTTAATCGTATTTAACGACAAAAATAAGCGTTCGGCAATTTCCTGATTACTTAAGCCATCGGCCATAGCTTGCAATACTTCCATCTCACGTTTGGTTAGTCCGAGGCGAACAACCTCCGCCTCATTCAGTACAAAATCTTTAGTTTTAACAAGCACCTGCTTTTCTACAATGATGGTAGTGCTCTTGGCCCGGGTCAGTTTATTAGCCAGCCAAATGCCCAGCGCAGTAAATAATAGCGCGATAGCTCCCGCATATACTTCAAAAGAATGTTCAATGACAAGCACATGCCACTCCAGCCATTTCATGATCAATAATAGAACAGCTAGCGAAGCGCCATACAATAGTACCGTCTGATTGCGTGCAATAAATCTCAATGTGTGCCCATTTGTTTTCAATGCTAAAATAGCAGAATTTCTGAAGTAAAGTCAGAAGCTAGCTCGAATGGTCTACAACGATTTTCCCATTTAATGCTTAATGCCAAAGCTAACTTATCTTGTTGATGACTTGCGAATAACATATTTAATTTACCAGCTCTACTGGAACCGCCAGACATTTCGTAGGTTAATTTCGCAGAAGGAATGCTCCGAACATGATGAATTTGATTTACCTTAACAAGGCGACCAATATTCTATTTTAGCAAGTCGGTCATTAACAAAAGTAAATATGTAGGCATCGTCAGCCCCTTTATTATAAATGGTTTTTCCGGAACCGCTTATTTTAACTCCCGTTATAGACTCAAATTCTTTCCTGGTTGTTGTATGAGAGATCAGCTTTTTACCAAATGTAATTTTACAGCGTAGTGCAGGTCCAAAATGGATTTCCTCTAATTGGTATCCTTCTTTTTTATTGCCGGTAAATTTCAGATTCCCATAGTCAAGCGAAAAATACTTGTTTCCTTGCTCATCTTCAGAAAGAAACCCGCATTCATATTTAGGTTCAAAAATCCGTGTTGGTTTACCAAAGCTCTTCAAGATTAATTCTTTTTTTAAGTTAAAGCCGGATCCATTAATCTTTAATGAGGAACTCTCCATAACCTCATAGTCATTTTGACCGTAAACGTTCGACATTAGTAAAAAAAGCGGAAAGATCAAAAATCGAAGAGCCATAGTTTTTTGTTATTCTATTTAAAATATACAAACAATAGCTTCCTCATAATGTTCAGTTTACGCTACCTTAATTGTTGCAATATGCTGAACTAACTTATATTAAAACTCGAGATGAAAAGAAACATTATAAAGACTACAATCATTTGTCTAGCGTTAATTTCTATCTTCCAGTCGTGTACCAGCGATTCAAAGAAACAAAATAATGAGTCTAAAAACATGTTGGCAAATAACACAGCTTCAACTAAAGATGGGAAAATCAGTACACCAGTTAATATAAGTATTGATCAGATTCCTCCAGAAATTAAATATGAAGGGAAGATCAAAACTGCTGTTCAATGGACAGATCAATTGGGCGAAAACATTGTCCTAACAACAGAAACTGGCATTTACCAGAGTAAGAAATTTAAACACGAAAGCGACGGCGAAGATGCCGAACTGTTTGCTTATCATTTTATAAAATCTGATGGTAGTTATAAACAAACATGGAAGGTTTATGACTACATCAGTGATTGCCCCTTTGATGTTGACGCCTCATTTATCGACAAAGCCTTTACTATCACAGACCTCAACCATAATGGAACTGCAGAAATATGGCTCATGTATAGAACGGTATGCCAATCAGATTTGAGCCCTTCCGACATGAAAATTATAATGTATGAAGGGCAACAAAAATTTGCAGTAAGAGGAGAAAGTAAAGTGATGCATGGAATTGACGACAACGGAAACAAAATGTATATGGGTGGAGAATATAAGATTGATGATGCTTTATCTAACGGTCCAAAGGTATTTTTGGATTTTGCACAGACGCTTTGGGACAAGCATATGATTAATTTACCACAGTAAAACAGCCAGATAGCAACGCCGATGCCATCAGCGCCAGATCAGTTGGTGTAGTCAAGCTTGATGTTACATCGTCATAATGCTCTTTATGTATAAAATCACTAGAATCGTACCCCCTATAGTGTCGAATTCCAATCAAATGGCCCACCAGCTGTTAAATTAATAGGAGACTTCTTTTCTCTAAATTCCGGCAACTGTTGTTGAAAGTTCTCAGTGATATTAATTTTTCCTTCATCTATCAATTTACCGAGAGCCACTGAGGTAATTGACTTGGAGACGCTCCCACGCGAAACCCAAATAGCCACAACTGCCAACCTTTTTTTTAAACGTCATAATAACATTTAAAAAAAATGCTAATATTTGTGATTCAAAACTGATTGAACACCGTAACCAAATATTCACATAAAAGTATAGAAATCATTTGATAAGCAGGTCATTTCCAACTGCGTCAACCTGATGAATAACTTTTGAAATCATCCCAACGACAAACCAAGTATGAAACACCTAAAAACTATCCTATCCGTCCTGGTATTTACCAGCTTTTGCACGACTTCCTTTGCACAGGAGCTAACTGTGACAAGTCCCGATCGGAACCTCGTAGTAAAAATCAATGTCGAACAAGGAAAGCTTTTTTATAATGTGACTCTCGGTGGCAACGAAATGCTGGAACGGTCGCTGCTAGGCCTTAGAGGAAAACAAATGGATTTATCATCCGGTCTTAAGCTCACCGATACAAAGCTACGCCAGATTGATCAAAGTTACACAGAGCCCAAAATCAAGATCAGCACGGTAAGATACCAGGCAAACGAACTGACCTGCAAATTTGAGAATACAAAAAAGAACAAAATTGAAGTGGTGTTCCGCGTAAGCAATAACGATATTGCTTTCCGGTATCAAATACCTCAAACGGGGGAATCCGCGAATTTTCAAATTGAAGAGGAATTGAGTGGCTATAAATTCCCTAAGCAAACCACTACTTTTTTAACCCCGCAGGCTACGCCAATGATCGGATGGATGAAAACCAAACCCAGTTATGAGGAAGAATACAATCCTGATCAGGCAATGGGCATTCCTTCAAAATATGGTATAGGCTATACCTTTCCAGCACTTTTCCACCTTGGCGATAAAGGATGGGTACTACTTTCCGAAACAGGAGTTAACTCATTATACTGCGCATCAAAACTGAGCGAAGGTTCAAAAGACGGGAATTACAAGATAGCGTTCCCTGAGGTTGGAGAAAATAATGGTATGGGCAGTGCAAACCCAACCATTCCACTTCCCGGCAATACGCCATGGCGCACCATTACTGTAGGCACAACACTGAAGCCCATCACTGAAACAACGATCCCTTTCGATGTCGTTGAACCGCAGTATGAGGCATCAAAACACTACACTTTCGGCCGCTCCACCTGGAGCTGGCTGTTATGGCAGGACGCCAGTATTCAATATGATGATCAGAAGACATTTATCGATCTGGCTGCTTCCATGGGTTACGAGTTCGCATTAATAGACGGTGGCTGGGAGAAAAATATTGGCTATACCAAAATAGAAGAATTGATCCGGTATGCAACAACTAAAGGTGTTGGAATCTGCCTTTGGTATAACTCTAACGGATTGTGGAATGATGCGCCCCAGGATCCTAAAAGCCGGATGAACACAGCGGCTGCAAGAAAGAAGGAAATGGCCTGGATGCAGCGCATGGGCGTAAAAGGTATTAAGGTGGATTTCTTCGGGGGCGATAAACAGGAAACCATGAAATTATACGAAGACATTTTATCCGACGCCAATGTTTTTGGATTAACAGTAATTTTCCACGGCTGCACGCTTCCACGCGGCTGGGAGCGCATGTACCCTAATTATGCGGGCAGTGAAGCGGTTCTGGCATCAGAAAACCTCATCTTCGCTCAACGCGCTAATGACATGGAAGCCTTCAATGCAAGCCTACACCCCTTCATCCGCAACGCTGTAGGGGCAATGGAATTCGGGCCAGTACTGCTAAACAAACGACACAATAAGAAAAACGATGGTGGCACCACCAGAAAAACAACCGAAACTTTTCAGATTGCCACCGCAGTTCTTTTTCAAAGCCCGATACAAAATTTCGGAATCACTCCAAATAACCTTAACGATCTGCCCAGCCATTTAATCGATTTCATGAAAAATGTACCAACCACATGGGATAACACCATTTTTATCGACGGATATCCTGGAAAATACTGCGTCATTGCCCGCCGCCATGGTGAAAAATGGTACATAGCGGCAATTAATGCAGAGGGTGCCGAAAAAAATCTCACGCTAACACTTCCATTTTTAAGTAGCACCAACCTCACAGTTTACGACGACGCTGCTGACCGTTCACCTCAATTGAAACAAATTAAGGTAAATAAAGCCAAACAGGTCAAACTGAAACTGCTGCCTAACGGTGGAGCAGTAATGATAGGAAAGTAGATGCAGAATATCGGTCAGTATTTCTTGAAGCTACGAAGATGAGGTTGAGGCTGATTATTGCTTGCTGTATATGCTCCTTCTCTCTGTTCGCACAGCCTAACCTTGCGAAGTATCTTTCCCTGCAGGAAGGCTTGTCGAGCCAACAAGTAATTGACGTGGTGCACGACCACGATGGCTTCGTATGGATTGCTACTGAAATGGGCCTCAACCGTTTCGCTAGTAACTCATTTAAACATTTTTACAAATCAGAAAAGGCAGATGGCTCTTCTGTAAACAGCAATGAAATCAACACACTCTTTTACGATGAAAACCAGCTTTACATCGGTACCAGAGCAAATGGATTAAATGTTTACGATACAAAAACCAACAAGTTTTCTTATTACCTGCACAGTGATAAAGATCCACAGTCCCTCGCCACTAACGACATCACCGATATCATCAAATCGGCCAATGGAAACTTATGGCTCGCAACTTATCATCAGGGCGTACAACTATTCGACCCGTTAAAGAAAACCTTCACCCCTTTTAACCGGAAAAATGTTTACGGTTTACCCGAAAACAGCATCTGGTCTTTAGCAGAAGATAAAGCAGGCAGGCTGTTTATCGGCCATGTTAATAAAGGTATTTCTATTCTAGATCCCAAAACCCGTTCGGTTACAGTAATCAGCGGGGATATGCTTCCAGATAACGAAGTCAAATCCCTTTTCTGCGATAAATTCAACAACATCTGGATAGGCACTAGAAAAGGATTAGCAATTTACAACTCCACAAGCAAACAAATCCAAAAGATCAGCCTGGCCGGCAAAAGCAGAAATGGGCTGGAACCTTTTGTTTACACCATCAAAGAGATCAACGGAGCGATTTGGATAGGTGCAGAGTCATCTCAATTATTTATTATTAAAACAAACTATAGTTATGGTGCAGCGATGCCGCAAATCTCTGACATCACACGTTTCTATCTCAAAAGGGGAAATACTTCATCGATACAGAGCATCGATCGCGATCAGTTTGGCAATATTTGGATGGGGATATATAGCGGCGGCATCGCATTTATCGGTCACGTAAAACCGTTCTTCTCCATTTTATCTACAGAGAATTTAATGCTGGCAGAAGGAAAACCCGCAACGGTAACGAGTATACTGAATGATCGCAATAACAGCATGTGGTTAGGTACTGTTGGTGATGGCATCCTGCAAATCACTCCTGATGGGAAATTAGTCAGGAAAAATATGCACAATAGCGGAATTGCAGACGATTTTTTGCTTTCCGGACTTCAGGATAGCGATAACAATAAATGGTTTGGTTTACAAAATGATGGTGTATCGTTCTATAATACTAAAACCAAGGTATGGAAGAAAATCAGTCCTATGGAAAAGATGTCTTCCGTTAGGGCTATAGCAGAAGACAAAGAAGGAAATATATGTTTTGCAGCCGAAGAAGGGCTTTTCATTCACAACCCCCGCACCGGATCTTTCAAAAAAATCGTAACCAATGCGCCAATGCTTGGAGATTATGCGCCCCGTACACTTGTCGAAGATAACAAGGGAAACATGTGGATCGGCACCTACGGCCAGGGCATATATATATTTGACAACAGTGGGAAGCTGATTCAAAGAATATCAAAAGGTGGAGGAATCAATAGCAATACGATCAACCAGCTCTTTGCCGATCGGAATAACAATATATGGATTGCCACAAACGAAGGAATAGGTCTGCATCATGCAAACACCGCACTTAGTAAAATTGAAAACATAATACCCCCAGGAGGTGACGCCTGGCTAACTATCAATGCTATTGCAGAAGATAATGACGGAAACATCTGGTGCTCAACCCGATCAGGAATTCTCCGTTATTTACCTGAACAAAAACGGTTTTTATATTACGATCAGGCATTCGGTTTACCTCTCGGTGGTTTTACCATCAATAGTGTAGGTAAAGATCCTGCCGGGAAGATTTTCTTCGGAATGCCGGCTGGCGTCTGCTATTTTAACCCTAAGGATGTCCCCCTCACCCTTCCTAATTCTCCAATTAAGATCAGCCGATTCATGGTATTTAATACCGGCGAAACACATGCACAATCAGAAAAATATCCTGGCCTAGCCGAAGAAATCAATCTTAAACATGACGAAAACAGCTTTCGTGTAGAGCTGGCCGTAATGGATTACGCCCTCCATGATCTTGTAGAATTTAGCTATCAGCTTCACGGAAGGGATGAAAAATGGGTGTTTTTAGGTAATGAGAAAAATCTCGATTTCAGAAATATCCCCCATGGCAGTTATGAACTGCGCATTCGCACACGACAAAAAAATGAAGCCTGGTCGAAGGACTATACGAAACTCCTGATCAAAATCTCCCCCCCTTTCTACCTGAGCAGCCTTGCTATTGTGCTGTATGTGTTGGTAATTATATCAATCATCATCATGCTTGTTGTATTTCACATCAGAAAAGTTTATGCAGAGGCCGAGCTTCGGGTAAAAAAATTGCAGATAGAACATGATGGTAAATTACATATGGAGAGAATGAATTTTTATACCAACATCACCCACGAACTCCGCACGCCGCTAACCCTCATTCTTGGTCCACTTGAAGATCTCCTTCATGAAAACAAATTGGCAGCTAATCATAAGGAAGGGGTATTGATAGTACAAAAAAATGCCAATAGGCTTTTCTCACTGGTGAATCAACTGCTCGAATTCCGTAAGGTAGAGTCCCAATACAAACCCTTGGTTTTGGGTGAAGACTTTTTAGGCGATCTGGTACAGCATATTGTTCAAAAATATAGTGAAGCAAATACCAATAGCGACTTGCAAATTACCTGCAAAATTGATCAGGAAGATATTAAAACCATTTTCGACGCAGAAATTGTACAACTAATTCTGGATAACCTCTTGTCTAATGCATGCAAATATACCACGTCTGGCAAAATCGAAGTCTGCCTGCACTATGAACAGGACCCGCTGAGTACAAGTGCCCTGATTTGTGTAAAAGATACGGGTTGTGGAATTGCGCCAGAACACTTGGATAAAATATTTGACCGCTATTACCAGGTGCCAAGATCCGTTAGCCATGGTACCGGCGTAGGCCTCGCTCTGGTTAGAGAACTGGCTATTATACACCATGGCAAAATATCTGTAAAAAGTGAACCCGGAAAAGGAAGTGAGTTTTGCGTGCGCATACTCACCAATGCCGTTGTACCAGCCTCATCAGAAATTGGAACCGGATCAGACGCGTTAACCCCAAAAAGTAATGCTGATTCCCGCCCTGTACTACTCTTGGTTGAAGACGAGACAGACCTGCGAGAATATTTAACCAGCATCCTTGTTGTAAACTACGATGTAATTACTGCCGAAAATGGAAAGAAGGGGTTTGAAATGGCGAAAGACTACATTCCCGATATCATTTTAAGTGATGTGATGATGCCAGACATGGATGGTTTTACTATGCTTGAAAAAATTAACCAACAGCGGGAAACAAGTCATATTCCAACGATATTTTTAACAGCAAGAGACGCTGAATCCGATAAAGAACGTGGGTACAGCCTCGGCGTAGATTCCTACCTTACTAAACCAATAAGTCCGAAACTACTCAACAAACGTATTGAAAATCTGCTCCTTAAACGGAAATTGGTATATACTGAACTACTTGGTCGACTTGCCATTGAAGAAAAAGGTGTAACACCTAAAAGTACGGAATCAGATCAGAACCTTTGGCGTGAAAGTGCGTTTGTACAGGAGTTTGTAAACCTTGTAGAAGAATGCATCCAGGATGAGATTCTTGATGCCGCAAGCCTCGCTGAAAAAATGAACATGAGCCAGTCTACGCTCTACCGAAAACTGAAAGGGCTCACTGGCAAAAACATTAATCAGCTGGTGCGCAAAATCCGAATCCAAAAAGCCGCTCAGCTACTACGCTCAGGTCAATATAATGTAACCGAAGTAGCCTTAATGGTAGGTGTCAACAGCTCCATTTATTTCCGGCAATGCTTCAAGGAAGAATTTGGTCAGCTGCCCTCAGAATACCAAAAAAGAAAGTCTCAAACCTGAAATACACAATTTTTGACGAAATATTAATCGTTAATTGACGGATTTGTATATGTCTGCAGATCGGTCAATCAGCTATGTTTGATTCCAATAACCAATTATAAATCCTTCACCAATGAACCGTTCGCGTCTTCCTTTGGAAAGCGCATCTGTTGATCAAATTCCGCTTCGCACGGAATGCATCTAACATTAATTGGATTTATAATGCATACACAATACGCTTATAACCAAAACCAAATATAACATGAGAATCCTGAAAATTTTCTTTTTCTGCTTAATGGTATGGGGAATCCCTTCATACACCTACGCGCAACGCAAAATTTCCGGACAAGTATTGAGCGAACGCAATGAGCCCATAGGTGGCGCTACTATTGTTGTTCCTGGAGCAGTCCCGAAAGAAATTACAACAACCGATGGTCAAGGACGCTTTACCCTTACGGCAAGTAAGGGTACCTTCCTGATAACCTACATTGGCTACAAAAACCAAACCGTCACCATTGGTGACAAAACCCAATTTACCGTCAAAATGGAAAGCGATGACCAGGGGCTGGAAGAAGTAGTGGTTGTAGGTTATGGACAGCAATCAAAACGGAACATTACCGGAGCTGTTAGTAGCCTGAAATCAGAAGACGTGGTACGTACCTCATCTACTTCCACCGCAGGAGCCCTTGCTGGCAAGGTACAGGGTATTTCCGTACGTGCCAAAGATGCACGCCCGGGACGCGGAGCCAGTATTGAAGTCCGTAACATGGGTAATCCATTATTTGTAATCGATGGCGTAGCTTATGGAGGTCAGACCGGAACAGACTGGGTAGGTACTCAAAATGCTTCGGGTGCAGATATCTTCAACTCCTTAAACTTGGAAGATATTGAAAGCATATCTATCCTCAAAGATGCTGCTGCTGCCGTTTATGGTTTCAGGGCCTCTAAAGGGGTAGTGCTAATTACCACGAAAAAAGGTTCAAAAGATGAAACTGTAAAAATAAATGTCAATGGCTATCTGGGTTGGCAAAATCTTACCCGTTTGCCTAAAATGGCTACAGCAGCACAATATACGAGAGGTTTGGTAGAAGCCGCCCAAAATGAAGGCCGTGATCCGAGCGCAGTATATACACGTGCGGAACTCGCAAAATGGCAGGCTGGTACCGAAGCAGGATACCAGGGTTATGATTATCCTGACATGATCATCCGCAAAAATATTCCACAGCGATATTTCAATGCCAACATTACCGGTGGTGGCAAAAAATCAAATTATTTTCTATCTGTTGGTAATCTGAAACAGGATGCCATGATGAAAGATTTCAACTATAATCGTACTAATTTACAGGCAAACCTGGAAGCAACCGTCCTGGAGGGGCTTACCATAGGTACGCAAATCTCAGCCAGAAAAGAAAAGACACAGGATGTGGGCTTACCTGGCGGCGATGGTTATTTCTCTTCTATCCTGGCAATCTTCAAAAACAGACCAACAGTAGGCCCTTATGCCAATGATAATCCGCTATATCCTAATCAAACAAACGAATTTGCATATAATCCAGCCGTTTTTAGCCGCGATATTGCAGGTTATAAAGATAATAGCTTTATGAGTGGGAATGTGAATTTGACTGCAACCTACAAAACCAAATTCGGTTTATCAGCGAAAAGTATAGTGTCATACAATTACACCAACAACAAGTTTGATGGATTTCAGTACAGCTACGACGTTTTCAGATATGACAACGGCAACTATTTACGCAGCAATGGAACCAATTCGAGATGGCGCTATAAAACCGACCGTGTAGCAGTTGCAAGATCCGGACAGTTTCAATTGGATTATACCAAGCAAATCGGCGACCATAATTTCTCCGTAATGGCAGGTTACGAACGCTCTGACTGGGACAGGACACTTACTACCATCGGCTCTAACCCTACCAATAACTATATTCCTCTTGTAAACACCATTTCTGAACTTAGCGGTATTGGTGATGAATGGTTATATGAAGCAAGAGCCGGTTTTATTGGTCGTTTGAATTATAATTATAAAGGGAAATACCTTCTAGAAATCCTCGGCCGTTACGATGGATCCTACCTGTACTATTCAGGAAAAGAATGGGGACTATTCCCAGGAGGAAGCTTAGGATGGCGCATCTCTGATGAGCCTTTCTTTAAGTCATTTAAAAGCGTCGTAAATGACATGAAACTTCGCGTTTCAGTTGGCCAAACCGGACTTGAAGAAGGTGTAGGCATGCATGGCTACTTAGCAGGTTACAACTGGAATTCAGGGAATGCAGTATTAAACGGAACTTATTATCCTGGAATTCAGCCTAAAGGCCTTCCGGTACGTAATCTTTCCTGGGTGAAAAACACCAACTATAATGTAGGTATCGATGTAGGTATGTTTAGTAATAAGCTGACGTTTACTGCCGATGCATTTAAAATTATCCGTACAGGTTATCCAGGTACAAAATATGATGTCTTGTTACCATCTGAAATCGGATATACATTACCGAATGAGAACTTAAATAGTAATGGCTACTATGGCGCAGAAGGTATCATTACTTATGCCAGTAAAGTAGGCGAATTAAACTATACGGTGAGTGGAAACTTTACTTTTTCAAGGTATAAAGTGCTTGATTCTTACAAACCGCGTTTCAGCAATTCATACAATGAGTATACAAATTCAAGTGAAAACCGTTGGGGAGGAATCTGGTGGGGCTATGAGGTGGTAGGCCGCTTTCAGTCTGAACAGGAAATCCGGAGCTATGGGATAAACAACGATGGTCAGAACAACAGAACACAACTACCAGGTGATTTTATCTACAAAGATGTAAACGGTGATGGTGTGATCAATGATCTTGATCAGCGTCCGATTGGTTATCCTACAGGCTGGGCACCAATGATGTCGTTCGGTGGACGTATCGGTTTAAGTTATAAGGGTATCGACTTAAACATCGATTTAGCTGGTGGTGCCATGCAATCATGGAATCAAGATTATGAATTAAGAAACGCCTTCCACGGCGGAGGAAATTCACCTGCTTACCTGCTAGAAGACAGATGGCACCGTGCAGATCCTTATGATCCAACAAGTGAATGGATTCCAGGCTACTATCCTGCGATACGAAATGGCAACTCAGGTCCAAACGGCAGAAACAATAGTTTTTGGTTAAAAAACGTAAGGTACTTGCGGGTTAGGAATATGGAGCTGGCTTATAGCCTACCTAAAACCATTGCAGAAAAGATCAAAGCACAGAAAGTCCGCTTCTTTGTAAATGGTTCGAATTTAATTTCATTCGACAATGTAAAAAATTTCCAGATTGATCCGGAAATCGAAGCGGCAGCTGCTGTAGTATATCCGCAGCAAAGAGTATTTATGGCAGGATTTAACATCACATTTTAAACAAAGATTACGATGAAAAAATTTTATTTAGCATTTGCAATGCTTATTGGTTTAACCATGAACAGCTGCAAACACGATGACTGGTTTTACCGTGACTCAAAAACAACCATTACAGATGAACAATTGTGGAATGACCCAAATTTGATTGTTTCTCTTCTGGCCAATTACTATAATCGTTTACCGTCACTTCATGGTGTATTCAATACAGGTGGGATGACAGAAATTGACGATGCCATGTGGTCTGGTACGCGGGATCAGAATGGCAGAAACGATTTCCAATATGGAAACGACTATGGACGCTACTGGGATTATGGATTGATCCGCGACCTTAATCTTTCTCTTGAAAATATAAATGCATTAGGGGGCAAACTAACACCAGCCCAGAAAAGCCTTTTTGTAGCTGAAATGCGTTTTATCCGTGCATTCGTCTACTTCGAAATGGTAAAACGCATGGGTGGTGTACCTTTAGTAACCAAGCAGCTGATTTACGACTTCAGTGGCGACCCTACTCCATTACAGGTGCCACGTGCGAAAGAATCCGAAGTTTATGATTTCATTTATAAAGAACTGGAAGAAATTAAAGCCGACTTAGCGGCTAATAATGGCATCGCAACTCGTGCAAACCGATATACTGCATTGTCATTGGAAAGCAGGGCGATGTTGTATGCCGCTTCTATTGCCAAATACAACAGTTTAATGGCCGCTCCAATCAGCACCAGCGGTGGTGAAGTAGGTATTCCGGCATCAATGGCCACCGATTATTACAATAAATCGCTTACAGCTTCAAAAGAAGTAATAGCGGGTCCATATGCTTTATACAACACCAATCCCGATAAAGGGGCCAATTTCTACGATATGTTGAATAAAAAACCGGTCAGTGAAGTAATCTTTGCAAAAGATTTTGCACTGGGGACCAAAGTGCACCGGTTCACCTATGATAACATTATCAAAAGTATGACAGAAGATAATGAAGCCTCATCTGCAATTTCACCTTCACTGAGTCTGGTAGAAAGTTTCGACTATTTAGACGGAAGCAGAGGTACATTAAAAGATAAAGATGCAAATGGAAACTACATCACTTATACCAACCCTGCCGATATTTTTGCCAATAAAGATGGCCGCTTATTTGGCACAGTCATTTATCCGGGTACAACGTTTAAAAACAATCCTGTCAGGATGCAGGCAGGTGTAGCGGTATATACTAACGGCTCTTATCAGTTAACCACATCAACAGTACTGGGTGGCAACTACACTGATGGCCAGGTTTGGACAGGCTTTGATGGCCCTAAAGACGATGCTGTAGATGTGAGTAACACTGGTTTCTATCTCCGTAAAATGGTAAGCGATGCGCCGGCTGCAAGTACGCGTGGAACATCTGCTGTAAACTGGTGGCCATGGTTCCGCCTTGGAGAAATTTACTTAAATGCGGCAGAAGCCGCTTTTGAATTAGGTCGCCCAGAAGCATTAGGGTATGTTAACACCGTTCGTGCGCGCGCAGGATTTCCAGCCAACAGCTTAAGTGCATTAACTAACAACGTAATCCGCAATGAGCGCCGGGTAGAACTTGCCTTCGAAGATCACCGTTACTTTGATTTGAAAAGATGGCGGATAGCCCATCTGGTTTGGGATGGTACAGAAACCGATCCGAATGCCGTAGTAATGGGCTTGTATTCGTACCGTGTAGTAAGACCTGGCCACCCCGACAACGGAAAATACATTTACGCCCGGATACGTCCAACCCGTTTCCGTCGTGCCAGGATGTTCCGCATGGCAAACTATTATTCTTCCATTGCTCAAGATGTATTGGACAATAATCCAAAAATTGTTCGTAATCCATTCCATTAATCCCTTCAATGATGAAAACTAAATTTCTAACGATCATAGCAGCAGCCAGTTTATTTCTGGCCAGTTGCAGCAAATACGATAATTTTGACGCACCAGAACTAACCTTATCAGGTAAGGTTGTTTATCAGGGTAAAGCTTTAGGCGTACGTAATAACGGGCCACAGCTGGAACTATGGCAGGACGGGTATCCCCTCAAATCTCCTATTTATGTATATATGAATCAGGACGGCAGCTTCTCGTCAAAATTATTTGCAGGCCAATATAAACTTACACGACGCCCTGACGCACCATGGCTCCAGCAGTCCACTGATACCATCAGGGTAAATCTAACAGAAAATACAACTATTGATGTACCGGTAACACCGTACTTCACGATCACCAATGAAACCTTTACAAAATCTGGCAGTAACATTAATGCAAGTTTTGTAGTGAACAAAGTGGTGCAAACAGCAAATTTAGAATTAGTTCGCCTTTATCTGGGCAAATCTGTGTTAACCGACCAGGTACTGCGCGATGTGCGCGTAGATGGAAATGTATCTTCACTGGTATTCGGCGCGCAAACGAGCCTGTCGGCCGACATCCCCGATAACCTTAAAAACCTTGATTTTATTTATGCAAGAATTGGGGTGAAAGCCACTGTTGCCAGCGAGTATGTATATTCACCAGTACAAAAAATCGCATTGAAATAGTTAACTCAAATACGGGTCATGCAGATACGTACCCAATTTTATAAGAAGATCACCGCTTTTAACGACCCAGACAAATGATTAAAAACTATCGAAACCTATGCTTTATTATCCTGGCTTCTTTACAGTTAGTTTTAGTTAAAAAAACATCGGGCCAGACTTACAAGTCTGGCCCTGCTGATAAAGATTTTGCAGGCTACCTGTTTACCTATTTCAAAGGGAATGCCATCGAAGATGAAGCCATTTGCTTCGCCATTAGTACTGATGGTTATAATTACCGCGCCCTGAATAATAATCAGCCTGTAATTGACTCAAAAAAAATCAGTTCTACAGGCGGCGTTCGAGATCCCCATATCTTACGTTCACAAGATGGCCGCTCATTTTATATGGTGGCTACTGATATGACCTCCTCCAAAGGATGGAATTCCAACCGGGCAATGGTGTTGATGAAATCGGATGACCTCCTTAACTGGAAACATACCGTAATCAATATTCAGAAAAACTATAAAGGGAATGACGACCTTAAACGGGTGTGGGCTCCGCAAACAATATACGATCCGGCAAAGGGCAAGTACATGGTTTACTTTTCCATGCAACGTGGCAGTGGTCCGGATATTATTTACTATGCCTATGCCAACAGTGATTTTACCGACTTTGAAGCTGCCCCTCAAGTGCTATTCAACCCGAAGAATGGAAAATCCTGCATCGACGGCGACATTATTAACAAAAACGGCTTATTTTACCTCTTCTACAAAACTGAAGGCAATGGAAATGGAATTAAACTGGCCATTACCGATTCTCTTACTTCTGGAAAGTGGGTGGAACAACCCGGATACAAACAGCAAACCAGAGATGCCGTTGAAGGGTCGGGTGTATTCAAACTAAATAACACTGACAAGTATATCCTGATGTACGATGTGTACGGTAAAGGTAAATATCAATTTTGCGAAAGTTATGACCTCGATAAGTTTAAGATCATTGATAACGAGGTAAAAATGGACTTTCATCCCCGCCACGGGACCATAATTCCCATTTCCCGCAATGAACTGAAAAATTTAACGGCCAAATGGGGCCTCCCGCAGGGCATGGAATTGAAGCTGGCTAAAAATCCTGTACTCGATGGTTTTTATGCCGATCCCGATGTCCTCTACTCTAATAAGACCAAAAAATACTACATCTATCCTACCAGCGATGGTTTTGATGGTTGGGGAGGTTATTACTTTAAAACCTTTTCTTCCACCGACCTCACCAACTGGAAAGATGAAGGTGTAATTCTCGACTTAAAAAAAGACGTTCCCTGGGGAACCCGCAATGCATGGGCGCCAACTATTGCCGAAAAGAGAATTGGAAAAGCGTATAAATATTTCTACTACTTTACTGCTGCGCAGAAAATCGGCGTTGCTTCAGCTGATCTGCCAACCGGACCTTTTAAAGATTCTGGAAAGCCCCTGGTTAACTTTAAACCTGACGGCGTAAAAGGCGGACAAGAAATAGATCCCGCAGTATTTATCGATCCAGCCACTGGAAAGAATTACCTCTATTGGGGCAACGGATACCTTGCAGTAGCAGAACTTAATGAGGATATGATTTCCATCAAACCCAACACGACAAAAGTGATCAATACCGATCAAACTTTCAGAGAAGGATGTTATGTGTTCTATAGAAAAGGAATTTACTATTTCATGTGGTCGGAAGATGATACGCGTAGTGAAAACTACCGCGTACGTTACGGAACGTCAAAATCACCGCTAGGGCCCATCACCACGGCTGAAAATAATCTGGTGATCCAAAAAGACCCGAAATCCGGAATCTTCGGAACAGGACACAATTCAGTATTGCAAATTCCTGGAAAAGACGAATGGTACATCGTTTACCATAGATTTAACTACCCTAACGGGATCCACATGGGTGATGCAGCCGGATTTAATCGTGAAGTTTGTATAGATCCCATGTTTTTTGATGAAGCCGGTAATATTATTCCTGTAAAGCCAACACACTAACAATGATAAAATCTTTTAAATCCCCTATGCTGGCGATTGCAATAAGTTTAATTGCAGCAATCAGCGTTTCGGCCCAACCTGGATTTGGTACAGCCGAAAAAATCAATGCCGACTGGCGTTTTCACCTCGGAGATATTGACCCTAAAAAAGAACCAGATCAACGCGACAGATCCTGGCAAACAGTACAACTCCCCCACGATTGGACAATTAAACAGACTTATAGTCCAACTTACGCCAGTGCCACAGGATACCTTCCTGCTGGTATCGGATGGTATCAAAAAAAAATAAACATTACAAAAAAAGACCAGGGCAAGAAACTATACCTTTATTTTGAAGGGGTTTATAACCGCAGTGAGGTTTTTCTTAACGGAAAATTGCTTGGCAAACGTCCTAACGGCTATATAGCTTTCAGCTACGACATTACCCCTTTTGTAAAATTCGACGAAGAAAACCAACTTACCGTTCGCATAGATCATAGCCAGGATGCTGATTCACGCTGGTATACCGGTTCTGGAATTTATAGGGACGTTTATATTGTCAGGTCAAATCCGGTCCATCTCCAGCAATGGGGACTATATGCATACCCAACCCTTACTGGTAATAAAGGGATACTGAATATACAGGCAGCCTTAACAAACGAATCCGCAGCAATCACATCCTTAACTGTAATGAATGAGCTATTGGATAAAGGTGGCAACGTATTGGTAAAAAAATCCGACAAACTAACACTGTTGCCTAATAGCAGTCAGCAGATCAACAATAGCTTAACGCTTAACAGTCCGGAACTTTGGAGCATCGATGTACCTAATCGATACCGGCTACGTACCACAGTGTTGCAGAACAACAAAATAATCGATAGCACAAGCATCATCACAGGTTTCCGTAAATTCACTTTCGATCCCGACAAAGGCTTTGCGCTAAATGATAAACAAATGAAAGTAAAAGGTGTATGCCTACACCACGATGCAGGAGTACTGGGCGCTGAAGTATATCCAGAAGTATGGCGCCGCCGTTTATTGACGTTGAAGTCGCTAGGCGTAAATGCCATCAGAACCAGCCACAATCCACAAGCATCATCGCTATACGATCTTTGCGACGAACTGGGTATTCTAGTAATGGATGAAGCTTTCGATGAATGGGAATTTCCAAAACGCAAATGGCTTCAGGGATGGAATGTAGGCACACCAGGTTTTCAGGGTTCTTCTGATTTCTTTAAAGAATGGGGAGAAAGAGATCTGGCCGACATGATAAAACGGGACCGTAACCATCTTTCCATTTTTGCCTGGAGCATTGGAAATGAAGTAGACTATCCAAACGATCCATACTCCCACCCTGTATTGGCAGGCAATGGAGAGGGCGGTTTTACGCAACCCATTTTTGGAGGTTATAAAAAGGATGCTCCAGATGCTATTCAGTTGGGCGTTATTGCAAAAAAACTTGCTACTGTAGTTAGAAGGTATGATACTAGTCGGCCGGTTACCGCTGGTTTGGCTGGCGTTGCTATGTCAAATGAAACAGCCTATCCTGGAACCCTTGACATTGCTGGATACAATTATACGGAAAGCCGATACCTTCAGGACCATAAACGCTACCCAAAACGCGTTATTTTTGGTAGCGAAAACCGTCATGATTTCAGTGCCTGGAAAGCGGTACTGGATAATGAACATATTTTTGGCCAGTTTCTGTGGACCGGCATTGATTATCTGGGTGAATCCGGACGCTGGCCTTCACGCGGATTTTACTCCGGATTACTTGATTTCGGCGGTTTCATTAAACCCCGTGGTTATTTCCGCCAGTCGCTCTGGTCTGAGCAGCCCATGGCTTACCTGGGCACCTATCCCCTTAAAGGCGGTAGTGTTGCTACCGATGTATGGTCGGCACTCGAATCTGAACAAGGACAGTCTAAAAACGAAGCACCATCGATGGATGCATGGCCTTCATGGAACTATCAAACCGGACAAATTATACGCGTGGTTTGCTACACCAATGCCGCTAAAGCGCGGTTAGAATTAAATGGATCCGTTGTAGGAATAACCAAAGATTACGACAACAAGACTGGTATCATGTATTGGGATATCCCTTATGCCGATGGTAAACTTGAAGTAGTTGGCCTGGATGGAAAAGGCAAGGAAACTGTTCGCCATCAAATTCAATCGAGCAAACGGCCTCAGGCCATCAAAGTTTTACAGGGAGCACAAATCCAGCTTAACGCAAAAGACGGCGTTGCACAACTCGAGCTGCAAATTGTAGATGAGCATGGAATTGCAGTAGCAGATGCTGATGAAGAGGTTACCTGTGAAATTGCTGGAAACGCGCGTTTGCTAGGTATGGAAGCTGGTAACAATGCCGACATGGGCAATTATACCGACAATAAACAACGGGTTTTCCGCGGTAAAATGATTGTGTATATCCAAACAAAAGGACAAGCAGCCGAAGTAACGGTACGTTTCACTTCGCCATGGCTAAAATCTGCTATTGTGAAAATAAAATTTTAAAATAGAAAGTAAAAAGCTGTAAGTCAAATGTTGATTTACAGCTTTTACGTGAAATTAGAAAACTTTGGCAACGATCAGGTTCACAGAATCATCAGTATGCGCTGAACTGACGTGCTTTGGCTGCAATTGCCGCTTTAAACTTTGCAGCTTGCGCCTTGCTAACAACAGCTTCTACAAGTTCAAATGGGTAACTCTTTTTGTAGTCGTCAGAAAACCAATTTCCAACAATTTTATTATCCTGAAACGCACCTAAAAACACCCCTGTGAAATTTGCTGATCCCTGTTCCACCAAAACAACATTACCCTTATTGTTGATGTAACCGTTAACCAACAGATAGGAAGATTGCGTATCATATTTATAACTGCCCACAATGGGATCTGCGTTGGTGCCGTTGTCTAACCCTTCCAGATAAAGTGTAATTTGAATAGACTTGTTAATTGTACCGCGATACAGTTTGCCAGTTTGTGCCGAAACCTGTATTGTCAATCCAATAAATAATAGCGTTAACATCGTGCGCATCATAAGTATCCATTAAAACATATTAAACCAAAATTTTATCAGGTGTGATCGGCAGATTTCTAATCCTTTTCCCAGTAGCGTTAAACACGGCATTTGCGATAGCTGCTGCCACTCCAACGATGCCTACCTCGCCAATGCCTTTAACACCCATTTTATTGGGAACAAGATCTATTTCATTGATAAACATGGCATCCAGCTTTCCTACGTCAAGGTTCGAAGGCACGTGGTAATCTGCAAAAGATCTTGTTGCAAAATTGCCATATCGCGGATCGATGATAGATTCTTCACTAAGCGCCATACCGATGCCCCAAACATTGCCTCCGATAATCTGCGACCGCGCTGTTTTAGGGTTTAGGATTTTACCTGCACCGGTAACAGCAAGAAAACGTGTTACTTTGATCATCCCAGTAACGCTGTTAATCCTTACCTCTGCAAAATTAGCGTTAAAGCTGTGGCAAGAATATTGATCTGCATCAACCGGCGCTTTAGAATCCGAACGGATCTGGAAAGCGGCAATGTTTTCCGAAATCATCAATTCACGAGCCGTAGGCCGAACAAAAAATTGTTTACCAGATTTAGCCAGCAACTCATCCGTAATTTTTGTGCAGGCATCGTTAACCGCATTCGCAAAACTCGATGCACCAACAGAGCCAACAGAGCCCGCAGCAGGCGGTAAAGAAGAATCGCCGATGTTCATTGTAATCTGTGAAACCGGAATACCCAATCCGTCTGCTGCTGTTTGAGCCAGGATAGTATTTGTTCCCGTACCCAAATCCGATGCTGCTATCTCAACCGTTGCAAAAACCTGCCCATTTTTTAGGCTCAGCTTGACTGCAGCTGAGCTGTCGCGTTGACGAGCCGGATACGTTCCGCAGGCTACGCCATACCCCACCAAATCATCGCCGATTTTATTGACTCCGGGTTCCATTTTCCGTTTTTCCCAACCAAAAGCCTTTGCGCCTTCCTTTAAACATTGCACTGTTGTTCTCGAACTCCATGGCTTTCCGTTAGATGGATCCTCCTTAGGTTCATTTTTGATCCGTAAATCAATCGGATCCATACGCAGTTTATGCGCAAGCTCATCCATCGCAGATTCCAAGGCAAAACTCCCGGTCGACTTACCCGGGCCTCTGGTATAGGTTGGCAGGATCACATGCATCGGCACCGAGCGGTAAGAAATCAATGCATTTGGTGCATCATACATAATTTTTGAACAATCCCCGCAAGGTTCGATATATTCATCATTAATAGCCGTATGTGAGATTGTCTCATGCGCAAGCGTATTCAATTTGCCATCTTTAGTGGCACCTAAGGTTATCTTTTGAATGTTCCGCTGGCGCAAACCTACCGAATTGAACATCTGCTGCCTGCTCAGCGCAAGCTTAACCGGTCGTTTTACAACTTTTGCCGCAACAGCACATAGTACAAGATTTGCCCATTGCCCGCCTTTAGAACCAAAGCCGCCACCAATATAGGGCGATACAATTCTAACCTGCTCAGGCTTTAAGTTAAGTGTGGCAGCAGCAGCCGTTTGTGCACCGTTAATAATTTGCGAACCATTGTAAAGCGTTACATGATCACCCTCCCATATCGCGACAGTTGAATGCGGTTCCATGGGGTGATGGTGTTCTATAGGCGTTTCATACTGGGCTTCTAGAGTTACCTCCGCGGTTTTTACTGCAGCCTTACCCCCGCCTTTAACAAAATCCTGAAGTTCCTTTCCCTTTGGCATCACAGGCGTTTTGGCCTCATGTTCAAAATCAGTTTTTTGATGCGCTTCCTGCTGATAAGTTACTTTGATCAGATGCGAAGCCGCAGTGGCCTGCTCAAACGTTTCGGCCACAACCAGCCCGATGTGCTGTCCATAGAACAAAATTTCCGGGCCTTGCAGTAGTGCACCACCTCTAAGGCCACCCTTAACATTCAACTTCGGCGCATTTTCGTGCGTGATTACAGTGAGGACCCCAGGCGATTTTTTTGCCGCCTCAGCATCTATGCTGGTAATTCTTCCAGCGGCAATTGTGCTCTTAAAAAGAACCGCAAAGGCCATATTTTTTGCAGGATAGTCGGTAGCATAGGTAGCCTTACCCGTTATTTTAAGAATGCCATCAATACGGTCAATGCCTTTGCCAATCGATTTGTTTTTTTCTTCCTTTTCCATAACCTGATTACCCCTTTAGCGCCATTTCAAGCGCATTTGTGATGCTGTTAATCCCCATTTCCACTTTAAACTTGTTATGCGAAAGCGGTTTTGCTGCAGCCATTTCAGCTTTAGCCGCCGCTCTGAAATTGGCCGTGCTTGCTGTCTTCCCTTTTAAAAACGCTTCGGCTTTCAACGCCCGCCATGGCTTATGCGCAACCCCACCCATAGAAATATGCGCATCACCGATGCGCGCTCCTTCCAATGCTAAACCCGCAGCAACCGAAACCAATGCAAATGCATAAGAATTCCGGTCTCTCACTTTCACATAGGCAGAATGGGCGGCAAGCTTATTTTCCGGGATTTCGATTGACGTGATCAGTTCACCATGTTTTAAACTATTATCTTTTTCCGGATGCTGCCCCGGTAAAATATGAAAATCATCAAAAGCAATGTTGCGCGAACTACCATCCTGTTGCAGCACACGCACCGATGCGCGTAAAGCAGAAAGCGCTACTGCCATATCCGATGGGTAAACAGCCACGCATTGATCAGACCAACCGAAAATTGCATGCATCCTGTTAAAACCCTCCATGGCGGCACAGCCGCTACCGGGCTCGCGTTTATTGCAAGGCATGGCGATATCATAAAAATAACTGCAGCGAGTTCTTTGCAACAGGTTTCCACCGTTGGTTGCCATATTGCGGATCTGCGCTGATGCACCGGCAAGGATGGCTTTGCTCAGCAGCGGGTAATCACTTCGTATGATGGGATGATTTGCCGTGTCGGTATTTTTTGCCAGCGCGCCAAGACTGATGCCTAAAGCATTTTTCTCAATCGTCTTCAGCTCTAGCCGGGTTATATCTATCAGTTCAGTAGGCGCAGCCACATGCTCTTTCATTAAGTCGAGCAGATTGGTACCGCCACCAAGGAGCGCAGCACTGTTATTGCTGACCAGCATATTTACGGCCTGCGATTGATTTTGCGCCATGGAAAATTTGAAAGGGTTCATATCAACAGGTTTAATTTAGCCGACAAATAGCCAGTTTTGTTCTACACTTTTTCCAGTTTGCGCTTCTTTAATGGCTGCTACAATATTTGGGTAGGCACCACAGCGACAAATATTCCCAGACATCCTTTCAGAAATCTCCTCATCAGTCAACAAGATTCCTTGCTGCTGTGCGCGAATGTCTTTCGTTACAAAACTTGCCTGCCCTTCCTTGGCTTCTTTCATCAATGCCACTGCAGAACAGATTTGTCCGGGGGTGCAGTACCCGCACTGGAAACCATCGTGCTTCAAGAATGCTGCCTGCATGGGGTTAAGTTCATTCCCTTTAGCCAGCCCTTCAATAGTAATAACCGATTTGCCCTCACAAGTTGCAGCAAGCGTTAAGCAGGAAAGCACCCTATTGCCGTCAACAATTACTGTACAAGCACCACATTGTCCATGATCACAGCCCTTTTTAGAACCAGTAAGGCCGATGCGTTCCCGCAGTGTATCCAGCAAAGTCATTCTAGAATCAACCAGCACTTTGGTAGCTTTTGAGTTCACGTTAAAGCTCAGGTTAACCCCGTTTTCTATGGCTCCGGGAATTAGATCCTGGATATCATCGATATCCGCCGCACGGGCAAAGAGCTGTTCTGCACCAATGAGGTGACTGGCCAGCAGTCCGGCGGTAGCCAGACTCATCAATTTTAGGAAGTGGCGTCTGTGGAGTCCTGAATCCAGTACTTCTTCCAGTTCTTCAGGCATTAAATCACCAAAAAGCTTTTGTTCTTCCGGGCTGAGTGCTGTTCTCTTTTGTTTCATGTTAATGAGTTGAAATGAGAAAAAGGCGATTGTGGGTTGCCTTTCAATAATCACTAACAATGTGAAAAACACTTAGTTTGAGTAAATCAAAAATGATACTAAAATAGTTTTCAGTGGGATAACGCTGCAATCTATGCAAATAAGCGAGCGGGTTAATCAACAATATGTATTTATGGAGCTAACTGGTATTATAACATCATTGCCAGCACGCCAATATTTAGCAAGGCCGCAATAAACAGGGAGGTAAACCATAAAATTCTATTCTTCTGTTGCTGGTCTAGTGCGTACATTTTGTAGCAGTAGAGCGCACAAGAAAAGAAAAATATTTCCATGATGAGTTCAGTAATCCATACAAAGTAAAACCAAGTTTTATCAGTTATATAGATTAACAGATCATAGTAATAATCAAACTTGACATGCGGCGTTACTGCTGATTTCATGTATAGGAAATCAATTTTTCCATCCCGATTATTTAACCTGTTTTGATCTGTATTAACGATATAGAATGTCACTTTCTGGCCGGTAAGGTTTTCATCAAATGTTCCGTCGGCGGCATTAAATAAGGCATCGATATTTTGCCTGGCGGTGCTAAATACTGGCGTGTGGTATGATCTGTTAAAGAAGGTCTGATAGGGCGAGATTTTAAACGTATAGTTATGTGTTCCTTTGGTGCCACTTTCATTAAAGTAGCTAACGGTACCCTCTGTTTTAGAGAGCGAGTGGTTGAAGTGGGAAACATAAAAAAAAAGAAATCCTGCAAAAATAATCGGGCAGATTAATAGCGCCATGAGGGCCAAGCTAAACTTAGAAATATAACCTCCCGGCTGATACATAGTGCCACTTACTACAACTTCGGCAGCTTGTGCGGCAGTGCTAATAAATTCTAGTTTCAGGATGGTACCACTTACAGATCTCATTTTGCCAAAAGCACCTGGGAATTGCAATGTTACAGGTTGATGCGCATAGCTTTCTGGATCACCCGTGCCCAAAGAAAATGGATCGCCGATCAGCGGTCGCCTGAATTTCAATTCAAAAAAACGCTGGTCATGAAGTTGTTGACCATATCGAAAATTGGAAATATCGGAAATGGCGAAACCTTTTATACTGACGTTAATTGGATTCTCTTTCATACTCTTGAATGGAAATAAGAAAACACAGCCTTGGGTTTACCTTTCAAGGATTACTAACAATGTCAGAAATACTTAGTTTGTATAAATCAAAAATGATACGGAGGGTTATATGTTTTAAAATGACTTACAAAAGGAATTTTTAAATATTGGTCAGGGTGGTGTGAAATATTATGAAGATGTCCCTATTGTGTGTTACTACGCAAAGAGCTGATAAAACCTAAAAATGACTGGTTTTCAAAAATATTTTCATTGAAGGTTGGTTCGGAATCACCATGGCTATAAATATCCTCAACTTTTAATGCGAATCTGCTTTGATCGTGCTGCTCAATCAATCCCAAAAGTTGAAGGACACTCAACTTGTCTTTGTAAATAATCCGCATATAATTCATCCGCAGTTCGTAATTTTCTACAGTAAGCAGTTCCTTGATATGAGCCCAGGTAATGGCTCTGGTAAATTCTGCTAAATCATCGTCGAATGTGAATGCCCGACCAAATTTAGCAAAGACCGTAAGATGTTCCTGACTGAAAAAATGGCCATATTTTCTAACCAGTACAACACTCAAATCTTGAATAATTTGACTTTCGCTTTTTTCTAAAAAAATGCTCAGTTTTTTAATTCCGTCCCCAATATGCCAAACCGCAAAATTAAACCTCACGTTGAATATATCATTTGTGTCGTTTTGAAACCTCTGGATTGCCTTATAAATAGCAGAAATCAATAAATTGATTGAGGAATCTGATTCGAACTGGCTATCAGGTTGGTTTTCTTTAAAATAAAAGAGTGCTTTTAAAGCGATTTCGTTAGCCCCATCAAAGTAATCCTTAGCGTTATAAACATCACTATTTTTTAAGTTATAGACCATTTTTTCTGCATAGCTATTTCTGGGGTGTAAATAATCGCCGTCAGACCTCTCAAACTGTGTATTTTTTATTTCAGTTTGCAGTTCTTCCGGATTCAGGCTTTTCTCATGTATTCTCAAAACGTAATATCGCCAGGCATCATCACTATCAGTTTGGAGAAGAATAGGAACGTACTTCCAACTAAAATATAGCCATGTATCGCGAACAAGGTCATAATTCCTTAACGAAAAAAGCTGCATTAACCTTAGATTCTCTTCAGAGAAGTACTTCCCGCATTGATTAACTAATTTTTTCGATAAATAGTCAATGCTATTTTGATTCCCTGGACTCGAATCTTCGTCAAGCTTATTTGCGCTAATTAGCGTACCGACATTCCAAAATAATTCATTCAACGCGTAAGTCAGATGTCTTACGACATCCATTTGTCTATCGTAGATTGACCGCTCAACCTGAGTTGTTACTAGATCATGTGACCGTAAAATATTCTGAGTGGATCTTTTCATGAGCTTTAGAGTTAACAGATTTTTTTAGTTTAAAGGATTGCACATTTGCTATGGCACCATTATAGTATGGCTGTGACTGCCATTGTAAATTGCAGTTCGTGATGTCCTCCCTCGACTGATATAAGTCCATCTGAAATAAACATCGCCATACCGATGTACCATGACTGAGTGTGACAACCTTCTTTCGCAAATATTGTTCGCGATTTTCACCTGAGCTTTTGCCGAAGATATAAGTAACATCATGGTAGTAGTAATATAAGATAAGTACTCATTACTAACATTATAGTATTACAAATATATTTAAAAACAATACAGGAAGCGAGCTCAATTCCAGTTAAAAAACTTAAAGCAAAAACTCCTTGAGCATTAGAGCGACCCTCATTTATTGATGTAGATCACATTATCTCTGCTCCATCCTGATTGTGATCTACATCACCAATCTTTCTTTTTAATTACGCCCACCTTTGAACTGTCAATACAGAGATACGATTCGAAATTGACATCATGAATTTACCGCTAATAACAACAACATGGAAAAAGAACTCATTGTAAAATGGAAGATCAAGGAAACAGAAACTGCTGGAATTTTGGCACTACTAGATGAACTGGTAACTAAAACAAGAAATGAAGCAGGGAATATCTTCTACCACATCTATCAATCGGCAGATAACGCCAACGAACTTATTTTACACGAACGCTATGTGGATAGTGATGCGGTAGCAGCTCATAAAAATTCTGAGCATTACCAACAAACGGTAGTGGAAAAAATCATACCCCAGCTTGAAATCCGCGAATTAACTTTTGTAAACAAACTTTTTTAATCAAAATATCATGTCAAAAAGAATTTTATTTATTGTTTCCAACAGCAAAGCAATTGGACCAAAAAACAGAAAAACAGGTGTATTCCTTGATGAAGTAGCCCACCCTTACGTTGAATTTGATGATGCAGGTTATCAAATAGATTTTGCAAGTATTACCGGAGAAGTGCCTGCTCTGGATAATATGGAAGCAAAAGACGAACCTTCGAATGCGAGATTCCTGCAGGATGGCGGATGGGAAAAAATGCAAAATAACCGCAAATTGGAGGATGTGGACGCAAGTGTTTATGATGCAATTTTTGTTCCTGGGGGACTGGCTCCCATGGTTGACATGCCAGAGCATGCAGTCTTAAAGAAGGTAATTGCAGAAACCTATGAAAGGAACGCTGTTGTTAGCGCAGTGTGCCATGGGCCGGTATCGTTGTTGAACGTTAAGCTTAGCGATGGAACGTTTTTGGTAGAAGGCAAAAACATCACGTCATTTACAAATAATGAAGAGAACAACTACGCAAAAGACGACGTTCCATTTTTATTAGAAAGTGCACTTACTGAACAAGGCGGGATATTTAATGCTGCAGCTGCGTGGCAAGACAATAGCATTGCAGATGGAAACCTGGTGACAGGCCAAAATCCAGCGTCAGCCAGGAGCACCGCGAAAAAGGTGATTGAAATTTTGGAAGCTTAAAATTTATCACGATAAGAGAAAGGCTGTACCATTTGATGGTGCAGTCTTCTATTATAACACCTGGACGGCGTTGTCTAAAAACACATCGTGTCCATCGATCTCTATTTTCTGTTGTCCTATAATATTTGAACTATTTTATAAAGTTAACAGGTTTTAGCATATAAAATTGCAGCCATAATACTATGTCCATACTACCCCTTTTGAGATTCAGCTAGGCCAATTTTCATTTTTATCAGTATAAGATACAATGATAAGTAAAAACAGTAAAACCAAAAAATAAGACACTAAGTAGGTCGCGTAAACCAGTATAGGACACCTCAGCTAATGTATGATAAGCTTTTACTTTCAAACGGACTATTGCCCCTTCCACAAAATCCCATTCTTGAAACTATAGAGCACGGGCTAAATTTTCTTGGGAGTTTTCTGAAAAAGATCACGACCGTAGGAATGATCGTGCGATGTTGCTGGCTTATTTTCCCGAAACAAAGCATGCAGTTTTTGAATGAGTGGATCAAAAAGAAACCAGCTTTCCGACATGCTTTTAATCAAAAGCAGCTTACGCACGCACTATGCACATTTATATCGCATTCCTTTCAATTGATAATTTAGATGCATCAGACTCTGTATACTTGGGTCAGATTAACTGATATTAGTTATACTATAATAGATCGAGATAAACAAAAAAACCGCTCTACTTTCGTAAAGCGGTTTTTTGTATGTAGCCCAAGCGTTAGATTTGTCGAACATCGTTCAAGACGATTTATTGCTTTTAAGTAGCATTGAGGGCGATCTAATACCTGCACCGTTAGGTAATGATAATGAACTGAGAAGATTCCATTCACATTTCACTGCTGAGTAAAGCTATTGCTTCGATTGATGTTAAAACTGGCAATCTACTTTTCTTAAAGTCCTTAGTATTGCTAGTCACGATAAAATCAACATTTGGTATGGTCAATGCAGAATTATACTGTATTGCATCTTCGTAATCTTTAAAATCTGTTTTTAAGGATTGCCGAATTACTTGATCGTTTACATCAGTTATCTCCGTTATGTCTGCTAGACTTTCTAATAATTTTATAGTAGCATTGTTAGTTAGCGACTGACGTAGAACATAATAGATATTATTGTATGAAACAGCCGAAATATAGATTTTAATTCTTCCTTCTACAGCCATATTAAAAAGTCTGGCTGCATCTAAAGAAAAAGGTTGTCTGTTGGCTAAAAAATCAATGACAACATTAGTGTCCATAAAGATATGCTTCATCTCTATGATTTATATTTTATAGCTAAAGCATTTCCCAATTCTTTTTTGTAATCGTAATCCTGAGGCAATTTAATCACCCCCATCATTTTTACTACTTTTGGAGATAGCTTTTCGGTGGTATCTTCAGGTGTAGCAATTGATTTTAAATAGTTCTCTACAATATCTGAAAGGCTCTTTCCCTTTTGACGTGCATATTTTTTAGCAGAATCAATTACACTGTCATCCATTGTTAGTGTAAGCTTAGTTCTCATATACGTGTGAATTAATATTCAAACATACGTGTTTCAATAGAAATAAAAAAATTGATAAATTTAGGTATGGAAAATCACATGCATAATGAGTATTTGGCAATAATAGAGCCAGATAAGCCTGTTAGTTCTGATGTAATTGATATGAAAGTCAGATGCAAGAATGACTATGGCTGGAACTCTTCTACTCCTCATTTTACAGTTTTTAACTTTATACAACCCACGTCAAATGAAAAAAGACTAATTAAATGTTTTGAAAGAATTATCGTAAATATTTCACCCTTTCAAATAAACCTTTGCGGTTTTGACTATTTTTCTATACCTACTTATACACTTTATGTGAAACTGAAAGATGAAAAACAATTTTCAGAAATGGCAGGATATATTAGGAAATTTTGCAAACCAATACTAAAGTCTGTGAAGGATTACCCACCTCGTTACAACACGAAAGATGCTCATCTAACTATTGCAAAAGGAATCTCAGAGTTGGAGTTCTTAAAGGCTTGGCCAAATTGGGAAAATGTAGAATACCAATCCAGTACAACTGCAAATTGTATTTTATTATTAAGAAGGCCATTTACAGATGCTAATTTTAAATATGAAGTTATTGGTAAGTATCCCTTTTTAGGACAGGGTCCATTAGACCCTCAGACAACATTATTCTAAAAACAAAAAACCCGCTCTACTTTCGTATTGCGGGTTTTTGTATGTAGCCCGTAGGGGAATCGAACCCCTATTTCCAGAATGAAAATCTGGCGTCCTAACCGGTAGACGAACGGGCCATAAAAAGCGACTCATTTTGCAATGATGCCTCTTAGGTAGCGGGGACCAGACTCGAACTGATGACCTTCGGGTTATGAGCCCGACGAGCTACCAACTGCTCCACCCCGCACTATATTTTTCCAGATCAGCACTCTAGCTGATCTTTAAAGGGCTCCGTAGCCCGTAGGGGAATCGAACCCCTGTTTCCAGAATGAAAATCTGGCGTCCTCACCCCTAGACGAACGGGCCATTAAAAGTGACTCACATTTGCATGCTTATACTTTCCTTTTGGTAGCGGGGACCAGACTCGAACTGATGACCTTCGGGTTATGAGCCCGACGAGCTACCAACTGCTCCACCCCGCACTCTATTTCCAATCTAAAACAGTTAAAGAACGTTGTTGTGTTGTTTTTAAATTGGTCTGCAAAGATATATTTCGTTTCTTTGCAATGCAAATTTATTTTAAAAAAAATTCCATGGCACATAAAGCAGGTTTTGTAAGTATCATCGGTAAGCCAAATGTTGGTAAATCGACCCTTATGAACGCCCTTATCGGCGAAAAGCTCAGCATCATCACCCCCAAAGCGCAAACTACCCGTCACCGTATTTTAGGGATCGTTAATGAAGAAGACTACCAGATCGTATTTTCTGATACCCCAGGTATCATCAAACCTCGCTATGGTTTACAGGATTCTATGATGAGCTCGGTTAGTGGCGCACTCTCTGATGCCGACCTGCTTTTGTTTGTTACCGATATCAATGAAGAGCATGATGAGAATGATGTGTTAGACAAGATCCTCAACACCACCATTCCCATGATTGTCCTGATCAACAAGATCGACAATGCTACCCAGGAACAGGTGGAAGAGAAAATGGCCTACTGGCAGGAACTCCTTAAACCTAAACAGATCTTCGCCATCTCTGCCCTGCACAAATATAACCTGGATGGTATTATGGAGATGGTGTTAGACTACCTGCCCGAACATGCTCCTTATTATGATAAGGAAGACCTTACTGACCGCACACAGCGTTTCTTTGTTTCTGAAATTATCCGCGAGAAAATCTTTAACAACTACCAGAAGGAAATTCCTTACAGCACAGAAGTGCTGATTAAAGCGTACAAGGAAGAGGAAAACCTGACCAGAATCAGTGCCGAAATTGTTGTTGAACGCGATTCGCAAAAAAATATCCTCATCGGTAAAGGTGGTGCCATGCTGAAGAAAGTTGGTACCGAAGCCCGTAAGGATATTGAGAAGTTCCTGGACCAGAAAGTTTTCCTCGAAACCTTTGTAAAAGTAATCCCCGATTGGAGAAGCAAAAAGAATTACTTAAAAAGTTTCGGGTACGAAAATTAAGCGTACCTTTGCAACCCCTTAATAATTAATACAATTCACACTATATATGAGTAACATTATTGCAATTGTCGGAAGACCAAACGTAGGCAAATCAACACTTTTTAACCGCTTAACAGAAAGTCGCAAAGCCATTGTTGATGATTTTAGCGGCGTAACCCGCGACCGCCATTATGGTGTTTCTGAGTGGACTGACAAACAATTTACCGTAATTGATACCGGTGGTTATGTAGCAAACTCTGAAGATGTTTTTGAAGCTGCCATTCGTGAGCAGGTGGTAATTGCCATTGAAGAAGCCACTGTGCTGATCTTTATGGTGGATGTGACTACAGGCATCACCGATCTGGATGATGACATCGCTCAGCTGCTCCGCAGAAGTAAAAAACCGGTGTTCACTGTAGTAAACAAGGTTGATAATACGGCCCTGGAAAATGAAGCTTCAGTATTTTATGGCTTCGGACTGGGTGAGATCTACACCATCTCTTCTATGACTGGTTCTGGAACCGGCGAACTGCTGGATGATGTAATCACGCATTTTGAAGATGTTCCCCTGGAAGAAAATGCTTTACCTAAGCTTACCATTGTTGGTAGGCCTAACGTAGGTAAATCTTCGCTGATCAATGCACTGATTGGTAAAGACAGAAATATCGTTACCCCAATTGCAGGTACCACCCGCGATTCTATCCATATCCACTACAACCAGTTTGGTCATGAATTTATGTTCATAGACACCGCTGGTTTAAGAAAGAAAACCAAGGTTAAGGAAAACATCGAGTTTTACTCAGTAATGCGTACCATCAAAGCTTTGGAAGAAGCTGACGTAGTGATTCTGATGATTGATGCCGAGGAAGGAATGGAATCTCAGGATGTGAACATCTTCCACCTGGCAGAGAAAAACAAAAAAGGTATCGTCATCCTGGTTAACAAATGGGATCTGATTGAAAAGAACAACCAGACTACCAAGGTTTTTGAAGAGGAGATCCGCAAACGCCTACAGCCTTTTACTGATATTCCTATCTTATTTACTTCGGTAGTAAACAAACAAAGGATTTTCCAGGCTGTGGAAACTGCTTTACAGGTGTTCCAGAACAGAAGCAAAAAGGTGCCTACTTCTAAATTGAATGATGTGATGCTGCCGATTATCGAAAAATATCCGCCACCATCATCAAAAGGTAAATACATTAAGATTAAATATGTTACGCAGATCAATGCTACATCACCGATGTTTGCCTTCTTCTGTAACTTGCCGCAATACATCAAGGAGCCGTATAAACGTTTTATTGAGAATAAATTGCGCGAGAACTTCGACTTTAATGGTGTTCCGATCCAGATCTATTTCAGACAGAAATAGTTAAACACATAAATAGATTATTTAGCAAAATGGTTATTGCAGGCTCAGCAGGGCTTGCTTAACCATTTTGTCGTTTACATTCAATGCTTTATAGTAACCTGTATCGCCCAGATAGTACTTGTATAAAAGTACCTTGAGGTCGTTCAGGATAACTGGCTTAGACTGCGCAAGCTGTTTGGGATCTACTTCGACATGCTTATTCTGGATATACCTGATCAGGTCTTTATAATCTGTATCACTGATATTGAAATGGTTGATGTCGTGCTCCAGCGAAGTTGCGGTGTAACGGTTAGCCAGCACATCATACACGTAATCAAACAGCACCTTCTTGGTAATTAAGGTATTGTAAAACCTATTGATACCTACGGTATCCATCTTCACATATAAATCAGGCGTAATACCACCACCACCAAATACTTTTTTACCTGATGCAGTTACATAGGCATTGGTTTTATTAACGCTCTTAAGGCTCTTAATGCTGTCTTTTAACCTGTTCCTGTCGGTTAGCTCCCCATCTGAATACCTTTCGTCAATTTCACTCTGATACGCTGCATATCCTTTTTTGTAGGATTTCTGGATGCTCCGCCCCAATGGGGTATAGTACCGTGCAATAGTGAGATTTAGGGCTGATCCATCTCCAAAAGGAAACTGCTCCTGCACCAGGCCTTTACCAAATGACCTACGCCCAATGATGATTCCCCTATCCAGGTCTTGCACGGCACCCGCAAGGATTTCACTCGCTGAAGCGGTATTTTCGTTAATCAGGATGGCCAGCTTGCCTTGCTCAAACTCTCCACCGCCTGTAGCGATGTAATCTGTACGTGGCTCATGTTTTCCTTCGGTATATACGATCAATTTATTTTCGGGCAGCAGTTGATTGGCTAGTCCTGTAGCAGCAGTAAGGTATCCCCCGCCGTTGTCTCGCAGGTCTAATACCAGTTTGCTCATTCCCTTAGCTTTTAAAACGCGAATGGCATCCACAAAATCCAGGTCGGTATTTGCTCCGAATTTACTGATCCTGATATAGGCTGTTTCTGGATTGAGCATATAGGCTGCATCAATAGTGCTAACGCGTACTTTATCACGCTTAATGGTCATCATTACCGGAACAGTGGCGTTATTATGCAATACACTCAGTTGAACGGGTGTGCCTCTGCGTCCTTTGATCTTACCGATCATCTGCTCACGCGGCAGCTGGTGTCCGGACACAAAGTTGCTGTCAACCTTCAGTATTTTATCGCCCAGCTTCAACCCCGCAGCATACGCAGGACCATCTTTGAAAACATTCGTTACCAACAGAGTGTCATTCAACAGATAATATTCGATGCCTATTCCCTCGAAGTTACCTTCCAGCATTTCTGACTGCTCGTAGGCTTTTGCTGGCGGCAGATACATACTATGTGGATCCAGCTGATGTAAAATACTGTCTATCGGCAAATGATTTAGGGTATCAGCATTAACCTCATCTACATAGTTTTTGTTGATGATATGGATAATTTCGTCTACTTTTTCGTCGTTATTCTCCGCAAAAGTGACATTTCGCTGCACAGTGAACCCCTGATCCTTCAAAAACCTGTAGCCAAGATACATACCACCTATTAATGTAACGGAATAAGTGAGTGCAATCAGGAGGTTTTGACGGGTATTTTTATTCATGGGGTAGTTGTAGTACAAAGTTATAAATTTACCCTGTTAATTAACAATCTAACCAGATTCATTTGCTATTGTTTTTGTGTTTTTACATTAGATTTTTTCTATTCCCAATTTTTAAAACTTAAGAATCTCAAATTATGTTAGTCTGATTGAACGATATGATTTCTAGATTAAAAAGAAATTGCCGAATTTTAGCAAAAAATCCTGTATGATACGAGTCACCGAACAAGAATCCAGATACCACAACATTGATCAGATGTCTGTGCTGGAAATCCTGAAAGGCATAAATAACGAAGACAAATTAGTACCTCTTGCTGTTGAGCAGGCACTGCCGCAGATAGAGCGCTTGGCTGATGCTGTGGCAAAACGTATGGCGGCCGGTGGTCGGTTATTTTATATCGGTGCCGGTACCAGCGGCAGACTGGGTGTTGTGGATGCCTCGGAGTGCCCACCAACTTTCGGTGTGCCTTTTGACTATGTTGTGGGCATCATTGCCGGAGGCGATCAGGCCATCCGTAAGGCAGTAGAAAATGCTGAAGATGATACGCATCAAGCTTGGGTAGACCTACAGGAATATCATATCAATAGCCAGGATTGCCTGGTAGGGCTAGCAGCATCAGGCACCACACCTTATGTTGTTGGTGGCTTAAATACTGCACGTGAGCATGGCGTCCTGACTGGATGTATTGTTTGTAACACAGGAGGCCCGGTAGCTGAAGCAAGCGATTTCCCGGTTGAAGTAGTTGTTGGACCAGAATTTTTAACTGGATCCACACGTATGAAATCTGGTACTGCCCAGAAATTGGTATTAAACATGCTGAGCACCACCGTAATGATCAGATTAGGCCGCGTAAAAGGCAATAAAATGGTCGATATGCAGTTAACAAACCATAAGTTGGTAGATCGAGGTACGCAAATGGTAATGGACGAGCTTAACATCGACCATGATCATGCTGCCGACCTTTTGATCCGCTATGGAAGTGTTAGAAAAGCTGTAGAAGCAAACCACAAATAAACAGACCATGCACGAAATAGAACCGTATTATCAATGGCGCGATGATTATATCGCCGCTGAAGATGAGCGTTCCCCTTTTTTCAATACGGAATATTCTGAGTTTTATTTCGATAAACAGTTATACAACTTCCTGATCCACCCACAGTGGGATGATTTTGGATCAAATACCCTTTATCTTAAGGTGTTGTACACAGATTACGAGCTCAACTACACCATTATTGAGCTGATTGGCGAATGGAACGATGCCATCAATAATGATATCATGTTGTTGAAGCGGGAGATCCTGGAACTGATGATCGATGAAGGGATCAATAAGTTTATTCTGATTGGAGAAAATGTACTGAACTTCCACTCTTCGGAAGATTCTTATTACGAAGAATGGTTTCAGGATGTGGAAGATGGCTGGATTTCAGGTATCAACTTTACGGAACATGTGATTGAGGAATTTAGGAGCAACAACCTGGATTACTATATTAACTTTGGCGGCCTGCTTGACGAAATGGCATGGAGAACACTTAAACCCCTTCAAATCTTTAATAAAGTTGAAGAAATTCTGACAAAAAGACTTGGGGCATAGCTTTTGTATCAGCTAGCTTATATTTATCTTTATATAAATTTTAACACAAATGGATAACAACAATAATTTTGATTGGGCACAAAAATCTGTTTTTGTGCAACCAGAAACAGGCACAGTAGCTAAGAAATTCTTTGCCAGTGTTTTCTTGTGGATGTTTATTGCTTTAGGGCTTTCGACATTAGCAGCATACTTTATGGCATCAACTCCGGAGTTTATGTCGTACCTCATCAGATTTGATGCAGAAGGTAATGCACGCGGCATGAGTATACTGGGATACGTAGCCATGTTTGCGCCGCTAGGTCTTGTGCTCTTGATGAGTGCTGGTCTAAGCAGACTATCTTTCAACGCATTGGTAGGTGTCTTTCTTTTATATTCACTGTTAACTGGCGTAAGTTTGAGTTTCATTCTGCTTACCTACACCGCTGCTTCTGTAGTGAGCTGCTTTGCCGCGGCCGCTGGAATTTTCGGTATCATGGCAATCTTAGGATACACCACAGATGTTGACCTAAGCAAATTTGGCCCGATCCTGATGATCGGTGTTGTAGGTCTGATTATAGCTAGTTTGGTAAACATGTTTATTCAAAGTGAATCTTTCAGCTTGTTTATGGCATTTATCGGTATCGCAATCTTTACGGCACTGACCGCATATGACGTTCAAAAGCTAAAACGTATTGGTGAAGGTATTGAAGAAAATGGTTCTGCAATCGCTGCAGCTGACACTAAGAAATTGGCCATCATGGGGGCGCTTTCCTTGTATCTCGACTTCCTGAACATCTTTATTTACTTATTAAGAATTTTCGGAAACAGAAGATAAGCTTCCTTAATTTATACAGAGGCCATGCAATATGCATGGCCTTTTTTTTGCCTCAATTTCAAATCAATTATTATGGTCTACCTCCTAGTTCTGCTCCTGATACTTTGTGCTGCTATTGCCTGGACGGCGTACAGTCGTAGTCAAAACAGAACAAAAAAACTCCAGTCAGTCATTGATAAATGGGGCAAACCGTTGGAGTCAGAACGGAACTTTAAGCTGATAGCATCCTACTTCAACTATTGCAATACCGGAAATAATATACTTACCGATGCCATAGTAGAAGACCTGGATTTAGAAGATTTGTTTGAATATATAGACCGCACCAACTCCAAACCCGGCCAGCAGTACCTGTATCAAAAACTCAGAATGCCGGAGGGCTCAACTAAAGATTTGCTGGAGTTAGACGAGTTAAGCTCAAGGTTTGAAGCAGATGATAAGCTGCGCAGACTTGTTGAACTGGAACTTTTAGCGTTATCGGGCAAAAATGCGTACTATCTACAGGAACTTTTTACCACGCAGTACCGTGCCTTATATAACGGATTTTTACGTGTCTATATCAAACTTGCTGCACTGCTTAATCTCGCCGCAGTAATCCTCACTGTTGTACTTCATAATCAGTATTTCTTTTTCCTGACGCTGGCCTTTACACTATTTAACCTGTATCTGCACTACGGCAACAAGCGCAAGATCTCGGGATATGTACACTCCCTTCCGCAACTACATGCCTTGATCAATATCTCGAAAAAACTGTATACGCTTGTTCCAGGTAGCACTGCTGATATCAATGGTAGCCTCAATAGCCTGGCAAAGCTCAACAAGTCACTAAGCATGATCTCCTTCCAGGAACGCGCAGCGGCAGATCCCAACGATCTTGCATTTGCCTTTACTGAACTGTTGAAAATCTTTTTCCTGATTGAGCCGGCTATGTTCTTATTATCGGTAGACCGGCTTAATGAGCGCAGACAGGATATTGAAAACCTATATGTATACGTAGGTGGTATAGATATGGCTATCTCTGTAGTATCATTAAGAACCAGCCTTCTTTTTTACAGCAAGCCTGAATTTACAAGTTCCGGTGAAATGAAAATGGCAGACCTTTACCATCCCTTAATTCCTGGATGTGTTGCCAACTCCTTAACTGTGACCGCTGACCAGGGCACATTGATCACCGGATCAAATATGTCGGGAAAAACGACCTTTATTAGAGCCGTCGCTATTAATGCTATTTTAGCACAGACACTTTTCACCTCTTGTACGAAAAGCTATTCTGCCCCCTTTGTCCAGATATTGACTAGCATCCGGCTAAGTGACGACCTGGAAGAACATAAAAGCTATTTCCAATCTGAAGCGATATCTGTGCTCAACATTCTCAGGAAAAGTGAATCGCGCATGCCCAGCCTGATCATTATTGACGAGATTTTCAGAGGAACAAATACTATTGAACGCGTAGCCGCAGCCAAAGCGATACTATCCTATTTGACCGCTTCGCGGAACTTCACTTTTGTTTCTACCCATGATCTGGAGCTTGCTGAGCTCCTTGGCAATGAATATGCAACGTATTCCTTTGAAGAAAAAATAGTTGAAGAAGAATTAGGAGAGCGTTTAGAAGAACATTTGGAAGAACCTGCGGAGCCATTAAGAGAACGTTTAGTGTTCGATTATCTGATCAAACCGGGCATTCTGAAAAATAAAAACGGAATTGCCATCCTTCAGGCACTCGGGTATCCGGCAGATGTGGTAAAAGAAGCAATGGCAACAAGCAAACTACTGAATCAAAAATACAACCTAAAGCACACGGAATAACCAGATTAACTCAATACAAAACCAGCTCAAGCAAATCCGCATCGTCGAATTTTGTACCCGAAAAGCTACAGAACCTTAAGTATATTACTGCATTTAAAAACAACTATCTGAAACATTGTGGCAGAGTATTTGGTAGTACTTACATGTTAGCATATAAATTCTAATAGTAAAAACTAAACATATGGATACGTTAAAGAAATTCGAATTAATGCAGAAGATTGTTAGAGAATTGGAAGATTTACAACATTCTCAACAGGCACTAGTTCAAAAAATTGGTAAAATTGAAGTCGATAATATTGAACTTGGTGATAAAAGATTAGAGAAAGATATGCCGGATATGCATCAGCGTTTAGCAGACAACCTGGATACCATCGTTGGCATCCTGGAATACTTTGCTGAGAAGACCGATAAATTTGGTGATAAGAACAATGTTGACGCCCTGATAGATCAGCGCGCTATAGATAGTGCTACGAGTTAGTAATTGAAAAATCCTTTGATAACGGGCATCTGATTTAACAGATGCCCGTTTTTCGTATACAGCCATATTAAATTCCGAACAGCTCTTCAAAACACCAATAAATTGCAATATTATTGGCCTAAACGTCTGTTTCTTTGGAATTGATTTTTCTTTGTTGCATTTTTGCAGTGCTTATAGAGAAAGATGGAGGGATTAGACCCTGCGAAGTCTTGGCAACCTGTGCTTACAAGGTGCTACATTCTACGGGATTTGTCCTGAAAGATAAGTGATTCGACACTACTACCTCGAACTTTCGAATAAGCTTTTACTGAAAGATTTGCCTGAAAAAAGATTCAGCATTTTTCTTTCGGGGAGAGCAATTACTAATGAACATCAGAGAAGAACTAAACAAACGCATATTAATTATAGACGGTGCCATGGGAACCATGATCCAGCGCTACACCCTGTCTGAAGAAGACTTTAGGGGCGCGCGGTTTAAGGATCATCCTTGCGACGTTAAGGGCAACAACGATTTACTGAACATCACCCGACCTGATATTATCAAAGCTATTCACCTGGAATACCTTCAGGCAGGTGCTGATATCATCGAGACCAATACCTTCAGCACTCAGCGGATTTCAATGGCAGATTACCAGATGGAAGATCTGTCGTATGAACTGAGTTTTCAAGGTGCCCGTGTGGCCAAAGAAGCTGTAACAGAGTTTATGGCTGCTAATCCCGATCGCAAGTGTTTTGTAGCTGGTGCCGTTGGCCCTACCAACCGGACACTGTCCATGTCGCCAGATGTAAATGACCCAGGCTACCGCGCCATTTACTTCGATGAACTTGAGGCCGCCTATACTGAGCAGGTCCGCGGACTGGTTGACGGGGGATCTGACGTCTTATTGATCGAAACAATTTTTGATACCTTAAACGCCAAGGCCGCTATTGTTGCCATAAAAAAATATGAAAAAGTTGTAGGCCGTACGCTGGAGATCATGATTTCGGGCACCATTACCGACGCCTCGGGCAGAACGCTGTCTGGACAAACTGCCGAAGCTTTTCTCAATTCAGTACTGCACGCAAAGCCGTTGAGCATTGGATTTAACTGTGCTTTGGGAGCCAAAGAAATGCGTCCGCATATTGAAGAGCTTTCTGCTAAAGCAAGCTGCTATATTTCTGCTTATCCCAATGCCGGACTACCTAACGAATTTGGTGCATACGACGAGATGCCCCAGGAAACAGCAACGCTGGTTCAAGATTTTATTGAGCATAGCTTTGTAAATATTGTTGGCGGTTGTTGTGGTACCACGCCAGAACATATTGCCGCTATCGCCGCTAAGGCAAAAAATATCAGGCCAAGAACTGTAGTTCAAGTTGCGCCTTACCTAAGGTTAAGCGGACTGGAGCCTGTAACAATAACCCCCGAAAGCATCTTCGTAAATATCGGCGAACGTACAAATATCACCGGATCACCTAAATTCTCTAAACTCATTCTAAGTGGTGATTATGAAGGCGCACTTACCGTTGCCCGTCAGCAGGTTGAAGGTGGCGCCCAGGTGATAGATGTGAATATGGATGAGGGGATGCTCGACTCGGAAGCGGCAATGACCAAATTTCTCAATCTGATTGCTTCTGAACCTGATATCTCGAAACTGCCTATTATGATCGACTCCTCGAAATGGACGGTTATTGAGGCTGGATTAAAGTGTATTCAGGGTAAAGGGATCGTAAACTCTATTTCCTTGAAAGAGGGAGAAGAAAAATTTAGGGAAAGTGCTGCCAGAGTAATGCTATATGGCGCTGCCGTTGTGGTAATGGCCTTTGATGAAAAAGGACAAGCGGATAATTTTGAACGTAGAAAAGAGATCTGCAAAAGATCTTACGATATATTGGTTAACGAGGTGGGCTTCTCTCCCGAAGACATCATCTTTGACCCGAACATCCTGACTGTAGCCACTGGCCTGGAAGAACACAACAACTATGCAGTAGATTTTATCAACGCGACCCGCTGGATTAAGGAAAACCTGCCGTACGCAAAAGTGAGTGGTGGTGTTTCCAATATTTCCTTCTCTTTCCGTGGAAATAATACGGTTAGGGAAGCCATGCACTCCGCATTTCTCTACCATGCTATTCAAGCTGGTCTTGATATGGGTATTGTAAATGCCGGAATGCTTGAAGTGTATCAGGAGATCCCTCCAGAACTGCTGATCATGGTAGAAGACGTGTTGCTAAACCGCCGCGATGATGCTACAGAGCGTCTGGTAGAATTTGCTGAAACGATCAAAAGCAAAGGCAAAGAGATTGTTCGCGATGAGGAATGGCGCAAAGGCCCTGTTGAGGAACGTTTGTCGCACTCCCTGGTAAAAGGAATTATTGAGTATCTGGATGACGACGTGGAAGAGGCTCGTCAGAAATACCCTAAACCAATCCATGTAATTGAAGGCCCACTGATGGATGGCATGAACATCGTTGGTGATCTCTTCGGTGCTGGAAAAATGTTCCTGCCGCAGGTGGTAAAGTCTGCGCGGGTAATGAAAAAGGCTGTGGCCTACCTCCTTCCGTTTATCGAACAGGAAAAACTGGATAATCCGGATGGAAAAGCAAGCTCATCAGCAGGGAAAATCCTGATGGCAACCGTGAAAGGCGATGTGCATGATATTGGCAAAAACATTGTTGGTGTGGTATTGGCCTGTAATAACTTCGAGATCGTAGATATGGGGGTGATGGTTCCCGCACAGGAAATCATAAAAAAAGCAAAAGAAATTAATGCAGATATTATTGGACTGAGTGGTCTGATTACGCCGTCTCTCGATGAAATGGTGCATTTTGCAAAGGAGATGGAGCGCGAGGGCTTTACAATTCCGTTGATCATTGGCGGTGCTACTACTTCCAGGATCCATGCGGCGGTAAAAGTTGCCCCTAACTATTCCGGACCTGCCATCCATGTTCTTGATGCTTCCAGAAGCGTTACGGTATGCAGCACCCTGATGAATGATGATGCTCGCGGAGCTTATATAGCAGGCATCCGTGCTGAATATGATAAAGCGCGCGAAGCGCATCTCAACAAACGTTCTGACAAACGCTTTAAAAGCATTGAAGAAGCCAGGGCAGATAAGTTCCAGATTGACCTTGATCTGATAGCGCCCGAACCGGTGTTTACAGGCACCCGTATATTTGAAGATTATCCATTAGATGTGCTTGTGCCTTATATTGACTGGACACCTTTTTTCCACACCTGGGAGCTTAAAGGATCTTATCCAAAGATATTTGCCGATAAGAATGTGGGTGATGAGGCAAAGAAATTATTTGATGATGCCCAGGCTTTACTGAAAAAGATTGTAGATGAAAAGCTGCTGACAGCAAAAGCAGTGATCGGCTTCTGGCCGGCAAATGCGGTAGGTGATGATATTGTACTTGAGGCAGAAGGAAAACAAGTAACTATCCACACACTCCGCCAGCAGGCTGAAAAAATTGATGGCGACCCATATTATGCGCTGTCCGACTTTGTTGCTCCACAAGAAAGCGGCAAAAAGGATTACTTTGGTGGCTTTGCTTTAACTACCGGTATCGGTGTGGATGAAATGGTTGAAGAGTTTGAAAGAAACTATGATGACTATAACAGCATCATGGCAAAGGCTTTGGCCGACAGACTTGCTGAGGCCTTTGCCGAACGCATGCACGAGTTGGTAAGGAAAGAGTATTGGGGCTATGCTAAAGATGAGGAACTGACAAATCAGGAGCTCATTAAAGAGCAGTATGCCGGTATCAGACCTGCGCCGGGGTACCCTGCCTGCCCGGATCATACAGAAAAAGAAACGTTATTTAACCTGCTTGATGCCGAAAATAAAATTGGCCTTAAGCTAACAGAGAGCTTCGCCATGTATCCTACGGCTGCTGTAAGTGGGTTTTATTTCGCCCACCCACAATCAAGGTATTTCGGACTGAATAAAATAACCAAAGACCAGGTCGAAGATTATGCACAGCGAAAAAATATGTCAATAGAAGATACAGAACGCTGGCTGAGTCCTAACTTAGCCTACTAAATCAACCTAAACCTAACGCCACTATTTACACTACATGAAGATTACCGACCACATTAAAAATGCACAGGGCAAAACGCTCTTTTCTTTTGAGCTGCTTCCGCCGATGAAAGGCCAGGGTATTCAGGGCATCTTTGATGCCATAGACCCCCTGATGGAATTTAATCCGCCATTTATCGATGTGACATATTTAAGAGAGGACTATATTTATAAACAACATGCCAGTGGTTTGCTGGAAAAGGTATCTTACCGTAAGCGCCCAAGTACAGTAGCTACCTGCGCAGCTATTATGAATAAGTACAAGGTAGATGCTGTGCCACACCTGATTTGTGGAGGTTTTACCAAGGATGAAACAGAAAATGCTTTAATAGACTTGCAGTTTCTGGGGATAGACAATGTCCTGGTTTTGCGTGGTGATGCCCGCAGAAGTGATGCATCTTTTATACCTACTCCAGATGGCCATGCTTACGCTTCGGAGTTGCTGCAGCATGTTGTAGATATGAATAATGGCAAATACCTGCATGAACACATTGACAACTCTGAGAAAACAGATTTCTGTATCGGTATTGCCGGATACCCTGAAAAACATTTCGAGGCGCCAAACCTGCAGACGGATTTCAAATACCTAAAACATAAAGTTGATCTTGGTGCAGAGTTTATCGTGACACAGATGTTTTTTGATGTCAATGCCTATAAGACTTTTGTAGAGAAATGCAGGGAAAATGGCATCAACGTTCCGGTTATTCCTGGATTAAAACCAATTACCAGCAGCAAGCAGCTGATCAGCTTGCCTAAAACCTTTCATCTGGATATCCCGATGGAACTGAGCGAAGCAATTACTGCCTGCTCTTCGGAAGCTGACGTGCGTGAGGTGGGTATTGAATGGATGATTGAGCAATGTAAACAATTGAAAGCGCTGGGTGCGCCAGTGCTGCATTTTTATACTATGGGAAAATCTGGGCCCACCAAGAAAATCGCCCAGGCTATTTTTTAACAACATGTCGGCAGAAGACATTGAAAGACCTCCTCATCGGAAAATTATCCATATCGATATGGATGCTTTCTATGCTTCTGTAGAACAGCGCGACCATCCTGAATACCGTGGCAAGCCACTGGTGGTAGGCGGCGGCCCTGAAGGGCGCGGTGGCGTGGTGGCCACAGCAAGCTACGAAGCCCGCAAATTTGGAATCCGCTCGGCTATGCCTTCTAAACAGGCGGTAAAACTTTGTCCGGAAGCTATCTTTGTATTTCCTCGCTTTGCGGCCTACAAGGAGGTGTCGCAGGGTATTCGCGCCATCTTTGCCAGATATACCGATCTGATAGAACCGCTTTCACTTGATGAAGCTTTTCTGGATGTTACTGAAGATAAGTTAGGGATCGGATCGGCAATGGAGATTGCCAAACAGATTAAGCAGGCGATTAAAGACGAACTACGCCTCACCGCTTCGGCAGGTGTTTCTATTAATAAATTTGTTGCCAAAATTGCATCAGACATGAATAAGCCCGATGGACTTACTTTTATCGGCCCCTCCTCTATCGAGAATTTTATGGAAAAATTGCCCGTAGAAAAGTTCTTTGGTGTGGGGAAAGTGACTGCGCAAAAGATGAAAGGTATGGGTCTGCATACTGGCGCAGATTTAAAAAAGCTTACTGAACACGAGTTAACGCGCCACTTCGGTAAAACAGGCCGGTTTTACTATCATATTGTACGGGGCATAGACAACCGTGCCGTGCAACCGCATCGGGAAACAAAATCTATGGGTGCTGAGGATACTTTTGGCTCAGACCTCTCTGAGTTGGACGAGATGCATGAGGAGCTGGATAAGATTGCTGAAAAGGTGGTAACAAGGCTGCAGCGCTACCAATTGAAAGGACGAACGCTGACCTTAAAAATAAAATATCACGATTTTAAGCAGATTACCCGAAACCAATCATTCGCGATTGGTATTGATGATCTTGTAACCATACAGCAAACAGCGAAAGCGCTGCTGGAAGCTACAGACACGACAAAAAAAATACGCCTGCTGGGTATCTCACTTTCCAATTTTGGAGACAACCAGCAGGGCGCAGTCAAGGAAATCAGCGGTCAGCTGAGACTCTTCAATTAATTCAATTCCTGCAAATACGTTTTGAAGTCTGCAAAAACAGGATCCATCTTCTGTGCGGCACTTGTTCTTGCCCGCAGTTCATTAACCTGCTCAGGTATTGCTATCGCCGCAGCAACATCATTGGGGAATACATCCGGAAATTTGCAAGGGTGTGCTGTAGACAGGAACACACCTGTCAGTTCATGGTCTGGTTGTTCAGCTAGATAATTTTTCAAAGCGCGATATGCTATCGCTGTATGTGGGCAGGCCACATAACTATAGGTATCGTAAATTTCCTTTATCGCTTCCTGCGTTTCCACATCTGTATAAGATGAGGAACTTACCACTTTTTTCAATGCTGCGACATCTCCTTTAAATAAATCCATAATGCGTACCCAGTTGCTTGGCGCGCCAACATCCATCGCATTAGAATAGGTTTGTACAGAGGCACGGGTTTCGTAAATGCCGTTTTCCAGAAAACGCGGCACAGTATCATTGGCATTGGTGGCAGCGATAAACTGTTGCACCGGCAATCCCATTTTATAGGCAATTAATCCGGCAGCAATATTACCGAAGTTGCCACTCGGTACAGCAAAAACCACTTTTGTTTTACCTTCCCGGGCAAGTTGCGCATAGGCGTTGAAGTAATAGAATGTTTGTGGGATCAGCCTTGCTATATTGATAGAATTGGCTGAAGTTAATCTCAACTTATCTGCCAGATCCTGATCGGCAAAGGCCTGTTTAACCAATGCCTGGCAATCGTCAAATGTGCCATTTACCGAGATCGCCTGAATGTTATTTCCATTGGTACATAACTGCAATTCCTGGATCTCGCTCACTTTTCCCTCGGGATATAAAATCGTTACGCGCGTATTGGGAACACCTAAAAAGCCTAGTGCCACTGCCCCGCCGGTATCACCTGATGTAGCTACGAGCACATCAAGCATTTTTTCATTTTCGCGCAGGAAGTAACCCATAACACGACTCATAAAGCGCGCGCCAAAATCTTTAAAGGCCAAGGACGGGCCATGAAAAAGTTCAAGAACATAAGTTTCTGCATCCAGCTCTTTTACCGGAGCATCAAAACTTAATGTTTCCGCTATTATAGCTTTCAGATCAGGCGTAGGAATAGCATCACCGATCAATGCTGAAGCTACTTTCAGGGCGATTTCCGAAAAGGTTCGGTCGCCGATTTGAGCTATAAATTCCGGGTCAAGAACCGGGATCTCCTGAGGCATATAAAGCCCCTTATCCTGAGGCATACTATTGAAAACAGCCGTAGGAAAATCTACCTTTAGACTGGGGTTGTTTGTGCTGTATAATTCCATGTTTGCTATATTGAGCGTTAACCGATAACGACCGGCCCCTGTTGATTAACTGAGGAAACGAAAGACAAGCTTCTGATTCCAATTTTTTGAAGGTGTTGTTGCAATGTATTTGTGATCCTTTTTGCCGTTTCCGGATCTTTGGTAAGCGCAAAGACAGATGGCCCTGAACCGGAAATCCCAAATCCTATGCCACCTTGCGCTAATGCCAGTTCGCGCAGCTGGTAGAAGTCTGGTATGAGAATAGATCGCGCAGGTTCAACAAGCACGTCGACCATACTGCGACCAATAAGTGCATAGTCTTTCATAAACAATCCGCTAACAAGTCCCGCCACATTACCCCATTGGGTTACTGCGTCTTTAAGCTGCACTTTGGAACGGATAATTTGCCTTGCATCACGCGTAGGCACGTCTACTTCCGGGTACACAATGGCCACACACATGTCTTCTGGAAAAGGAAGCTTAATGATGTCAAGGGGTTCGTAACTTCTGATTAGAACGAAACCACCCAATAATGCCGGAGCTACATTGTCTGCATGCCCATGGCCACAGGCCAACTCCTCGCCCTTCATGGCAAAGGGGACCAGATCCATCGTCGTTAGCGGATTATCCAGCAAAGTATTAATCGCAAAAAGACCTGCAACCGTACTCGCAGAACTGGAACCCAATCCACTGCCTATAGGCATTTTTTTATGTAGCTCGATATCGATACCAAGACTTGGCTGGCCTAAAGCATTCAGGTAATGCTGGACACTGGCGCTCACTGTATTTTTTGCAGGATCGAGCGGCAGCCGTCCATCATCTCCGGTAATTTTAGAAATACGGATTCCAGGTGTGCTTGTTAACCGCATAGTTACCTCATCACCCGGCGCATCTACTGCAAAACCAAGGATATCATATCCGCATACTACGTTGGCCACCGTTGCCGGGGCAAAAACTTGAACTGATTTCATTATTTCTTCCCTACGTTAATTAGATCCGCAAAAACGCCCGCAGCGGTTACTTCGGCGCCCGCACCAGGGCCTTTGATCACCAACGGACGATCCTTATACCTGTCTGTGGTAAAGGAAATGATATTATCACTACCCGAAAGCATGAAGAACGGATGACTGTCGTCAACCATTTGCAGTGTTATCACCACCTTTCCAGACTCAAGTTTACCAATATACCGCAGAACTTTCCCCGAACTTTCTGCCCGCTGTTTAAGCTCTTCGAAGTAGGCCTTATTCTTTTCAAGCTCGGCATAAAAATCAGGCACAGTTTCTGCCGCCAGACATGCCGCAGGTAACATACTTTCGATGTCAACATCGGCTTCTTCCAATGCATACCCAGCATCGCGGGCAAGGATCAGCATCTTACGCATAAAATCTTTTCCATTTAAGTCGTCACGCGGATCCGGTTCTGTATATCCTTTATCCTGTGCTTCCTTAACGATCTCATGGAACAGGCGGTCGCCCTTAAAATTGTTAAAGATATAAGAGATCGTTCCTGATAATATGGCTTCTATGCGTGCAACTTTATCGCCGCTCAACATCAGGTCTTTCAAGGTTCTGATAATCGGCAATCCGGCACCTACATTGGTTTCGTAGTAGAAGTCGACACCAAAAGTTCTAGCCGCTTTTTTAAATGCTGCATAGCGACTATACGGCCCTGAGTTTCCAATTTTGTTGCAGGTTACTACAGAAATACTGGCTTTTAGTATGTCCTCGTAATATTCTACCGGGTTTGGACTTGCCGTATTATCTACAAATACACAGTTCGGCAAATTCATAGCCTTCATTTGCTGGACAAATAAGTCCAGGTCGGCTGGGAGGGACTCATTTGCAAGTTTTTCTTCCCATTGCGAAAGATCCAGGCCGCTCTCTGAAAAATACATTTGACGGGAGTTACTAATTCCCATCACTTTAACCTCCAGGTCATTAGTAGTTGCCAAAAATGGCATCTGATATTGTAACTGACTAAAAAGGGTTTTACCAATGTTCCCTGTTCCCAGACAAAATACGTGCAACGTCTTTTTAAGTTGAGAGTAAAAGGCATCATGAACAGCATTAACAGCTTTGGAAAGGTCTGCTTTAGAGATGATAACAGAGATGTTGTATTCTGATGAACCTTGGGCAATAGCGCGTACATTAACCCCATTTCTACCTAAAGCATTAAACAGCCTTGCCGACATTCCAGGAGTACGTTTCATGTTTTCGCCAACAATCGCCAGTACCGACAACCCATTCTCTACTTCCGGATACTCGAGCTTTTTAGTTTGCAGCTCCAACTCAAACTCCTTGCTGATCAGGTTGAGCGCCTGGATTGCATCTGCCGGTTTTACAGCAAAGGTGATACTGTGCTCTGAAGATGATTGGGTGATGAGCACTACATTGATCTGCTCCCTGGAAAGCATGGAAAACAGGCGCCCACTAAATCCGGCCTTCCCTACCATACCGCTTCCTGAAAGGTTCAGGATACTGATTTCATTGATGGAAGAAATTCCTTTAATAGGCAACTCTGAGGCACCAACATCATGTCTGATATAAGTCCCTTGAAATGCGGTATTAAAAGTATTGCGGATAACAATAGGTATCTTCTTCAGAAAAGCAGGGATCATTGTAGGCGGATAGATTACCTTGGCACCAAAATAAGAAAGCTCCATCGCCTCGGTATAACTGAGTTCGGGTAATGAAAATGCCTTCTCAACAATTCTAGGATCAGCGGTTAACATACCATCTACATCGGTCCAGATTTGTATAGCCGTAGCATCAAGTGCTGCTGCCCAGATAGCCGCGGTGTAATCACTCCCGCCCCTGCCTAAAGTGGTAATTCTACCCAATTCGTTGCTGGCAATAAACCCAGTTACGAAAAGAAATTTCTCTGAATTGGCAGCTCTAAAATCACGGATCAACATTTCAGTGAGTGGTATATTAACCTTGGCTTGTCCAAAGTTACTATCAGTCTTAATCAGCTCCGAGCCCTCAACGCAAAGCACGTCGGGGAAATACTGCCGGGCAATGTGGCTAATCATAAAGGTAGAGCAACGCTCGCCATAACTCAGTACCAGATCTTTTGTTTGTAAGCTCAGCTCTTTAAGATTCGATACCGACTGAAGCACATCTTCCAACTCGTTAAAATAAATCCTGAGTCTGGTAAATACCGGATTTTGTGCCGCAGCGGGCAACAATGTTTTGATAATGCCAAAGTGCCGCTCTTCCATTGCTTTCAAATCATCGGCGTATCCCAATCCGGCATAAGCTTTTTCTGCCATCTCCAGAAGCAGGTTGGTTACCCCGCTCATTGCAGATAGTACCACAACGGACTTTTCTGCTTCTGGTGTAGACTGGAGGATTTCAATCAGCGCTTTGATGCTTTCTGCGGTTCCTACTGATGTTCCTCCAAATTTTAAAATCTGCATAGTTTTAAGGTTAAAAAAAAAGCGCCTTCCTCTGTGTGGAGGAAGGCGCTTTTTTATGGTTTGTTTATCTTGTCAATTACCCATTAGCTCACCTGCCTCCGAAATTTCCCGGTGGTGGTAATAATAATCGATGTAATTGTAGTTTGGTTTAACATTGTATTTTTTACACTATCTGTGCTCTGCCATAAAGTAAAGCTATATTTTTTGAAATAGCAAATGAATATAAAAATTTAATTCCCTTACCTTTATCCCCTATATGCAGGGATTAGTGATTAAATCAACGGGGAGCTGGTATCAGGTGCACGCATCGGATGGCCAGGACTATGATTGCAGAATCAAGGGTAAATTTAGAATAACGGGCATTCAGACTACTAACCCCATTGCCGTGGGCGACCAGGTGGAATTCGAGTTGGAGCCAAACTCTAACAATGGGGTTATCTTTAAACTTCACGACAGGAAGAACTACATCATCCGTAAATCTATCAACCTGTCTAAACAGGCGCAGATCATTGCCGCCAACATGGATCAGGCCTTTCTGGTGGTTACACTGGCATCACCAAGAACGTCGCTCGGATTTATTGACCGCTTTCTGGCGACTGCTGAAGCCTACAGTATTCCGGCGACACTGATTTTCAATAAGCTGGATCTTTTCCATGAAGAAGGACTGGAGATTCTCGCAGAATACAAAGCCATCTATGAAAACATAGGTTATCCCTGCTACGAAGTATCAGCTATTGAAGGAACCAATCTGGAGCAGGTACAGGATCTGCTGAAAGATAAAACCACATTATTTTCTGGCCACTCTGGCGTCGGCAAATCATCATTGATCAATGCGTTATTGCCTGGCAGAACCATAAAAACTGGTATTGTATCAGAATGGAGTGATAAAGGACAACACACCACAACATTTGCCGAGATGCATACGCTGCCCTTTGGTGGCTACCTGATAGATACGCCGGGCATCAGGGAGTTAGGCATCTATGATATCCGCCCCGAAGAACTCGGCCATTATTTCCGGGAGATCCGGGATCTGATGCATGCCTGTAAATTCCACAATTGCCGGCACATTAACGAACCCGGTTGTGCAGTACTGGTAGCAGTTAATGATGGAGAGATCGAGTTAAGCAGGTACGAAAGCTACCTGAGTATTTACCACGGAAATGAAACCCGGGCTTAAGCAGATATACTATAAATGAGAGCAATATTACAAAGAGTAACAGAAGCCAGCTGCACAGTAGATGGTATCGTTACAGGTGCCATTGAGCAGGGGTTACTTGTACTTCTTGGCATCGAAGATGCCGACGAGCAGGAAGACCTGGATTGGTTGGCACAAAAGATTGCTGGAATCCGCATTTTCAGTGATGAAGCCGGGCTCATGAACAAAGGATTGGCAGATATCGACGGCGATATCCTGCTGATCAGCCAATTCACCTTGTTTGCAGCAACAAAAAAAGGAAACCGGCCAGGTTTTACCAGAGCAGCCAGACCTGAAAAAGCAATTCCGTTATATGAGGCCATGATTGCTAAACTCTCTGCTATATTGGAAAAAGAGATCGCTACCGGCATTTTCGGTGCAGACATGAAAATCCGTTTGCTGAACGATGGACCCGTTACCATTAGTATAGACACCAAAAACAAAGAATAATGACAATTAAGGACGCACAGGAGCTTGTCGATAAATGGATAACCACCACAGGGGTACGCTATTTCAACGAGCTTACCAATACAGCCATTTTAATGGAAGAGGTTGGGGAAGTGGCACGCATCATGTCTAGAAAATACGGCGAGCAGTCTTTTAAAAAGAGTGATGAGCAGGTAGATCTTGGCGAGGAAATGGCCGATGTGTTGTTTGTGCTGATCTGCCTGGCAAATCAGACAGGTATAGATCTTACTGCCGCATTGGAGAAAAACCTGGATAAGAAAAGTATCAGGGATGCCGACAGGCATAAAAATAACCCAAAGTTGCAGCAATAAAAAAGCAGCAGATAAATCTGCTGCCCTTTAAATAAGCTAATTATAACTGTGCTTTAATCTGAGCTGCAGTTTCTGCCAATTCTTCCTGAGTAGGACTCAGCTTCGGCTTACTAAAATTCATATCCGAAACAGTATTCATCGGAATCAGGTGGATATGTACATGAGGTACTTCCAAACCGATCACGGCAACACCAACCTTAATGCAAGGCACGGCCTTTTTAAGTCCTGTTGCTACAATTTTTGCAAATAATGTTAATCCGAAATAACTTTCCTCATCCATATCAAAGATATAGTCGATTTCCTTTTTCGGTATCACCAGCACATGTCCGGTCGTTAATGGACTTACGTCTAGAAATGCAAGAAACTCTGTGGTTTCGGCCACGATGTGTGCAGGAATTTCACCGGCTACAATTTTTGAGAATATGCTTGCCATATGCTTATCTGCTGATTTCCAATATCTCAAATTTTACTTTCCCAGCAGGAACCTGAATTTCAATGCTGTCTCCTACAGATTTACCTAGTAAACCTTGTGCTATAGGTGATTTTACAGAGATCTTACCTGTTTTCAAGTCGGCCTCAGACTCGGCAACCAACTGGTAGGTCATGCTTGCGCCGTTGCTTGTATTTTTTATTTTCACTATTGATAAAGCCAACACCTTTGTCAGGTCCAGCTTAGATTCATCAATTAATCTTGCCGTAGATAAGGTAGTCTCCAGCTTGGCAATTTTAGCCTCATGTAAGCCTTGAGCTTCTTTCGCTGCATCATATTCTGCATTCTCAGAAAGATCGCCCTTATCCCTGGCTTCAGCAATTTGCTTGGATATCATCTGCCTGCCGGAAGTCTTCATTTGTTGTAATTCCTGCTTCAGTTTATCTAGTCCCTCCTGGGTATAATAAGTAACTTCTGTCATAGCTTTTATTTTATGTCAACCTCTAAAAAACAAACAAGACTACATCGGCTTCCGCCTACATAGTCTTGCTTCAATCGAAACGAAGATAGCAGGCTGTACCAACAAAAGCAAATATTTTTATTACGAATAAGTCCCGATTTCGCTAAAGCCGCTTTAACTATCTACAGGTAGAGCTTTCTTGAAATAAATGTGTAGTTTTAAATTCCAAGCTACAAATTTATGTTCAAGCAATTTTTTAGACTCGCCTCCATTTTCCTCTTTGTTGCTGGCCCGGCAGCGGCCCAGGAGCTATATATGCCAAGAAATATCCAGAAAGCCTATCAACTGGGAACTCGTTCTGAAGATGGAAAACCCGGTAAGAAATACTGGCAAAACCATGGTAAATACGACATGACAATCAGTGTTAACCCTCAAAATAAACTGGTTAGCGGATCCGAAACCATCATGTACACAAACCACAGTCCTGATACGCTCAAATCTGTGATTATCCGTTTCGTTAATAACGTGCATAAGCCCGAAGCACCAAGAGCAGGCATGGAGTCTCCAGATTTTTTAACCAGTGGTCTTCAGGTTAACAAATTCGTTGTAAATGGAGCCAAACTGGAAGTTGACAGTAGGAAGTGGGGCACCACGGGAGAAGTAAAACTTACGACACCTTTACTTCCCGGGCAGTCGGCAACTTTCGCAATCGACTGGTCTTACCCACTTTCCAAAAAGAGTGGACGCGAAGGCCAGATAGACAGCACTACTTTTTTTGTGGCTTACGCCTATCCACGGATTTCGGTTTATGACGACTACAATGGCTGGGATGTGCTGCCGCACAATGGAAGAAACGAATTTTATAACGATTTCAACGACTATACCCTCGCTGTTAAGGCCCCAAAAAATTATGTGGTATGGTCTACCGGCGACCTGCTTAATCCTGATGAGGTGCTAATGCCAACTTTCGCCGAGCGCTTAAAGAAATCTTATGCTGCCGACGAAATCAGCCATGTAGTAAGTTTTGATGAGATGAAAAAGGGCATTGTTACCCAACAGAAAGAATGGAATACCTGGAGATTTACCGCCGCACATATTGTTGATGTAACCTTTGCGCTCAGTAATCATTACGCCTGGGATGCAAGCAGTGTGCTGGTTGATAAAAAGACCGGACGTAAAACAAGTGTACAAGCCGCGTATGGCGCAGACGCGAAGGATTTTCCTCATGCAGTGGAATGGACCAAACAGGCGCTTTACTGGTTTTCGAATAACCTGCCTGGCGTTCCTTACCCCTTCTCGAAGATGACCGCAGTTCAGGGCTTTGCCGATATGGAATATCCGATGATGGTGAACGATACCCCAACGCCGGATTTGCCGTTTTCGCAGTTTGTAATGAATCATGAGATCGCGCACACCTATTTTCCTTTTTATATGGGCATAAACGAAACACGATATGCATACATGGATGAAGGCTGGGCTACTACGCTCGAATATTTTATAGGACAGCAACAGGTCGGTAAAGCTAAAGCCGACTCATTATACAAAAACTTCCGGGTAAAACGATGGATCTCCGATGCCTCTACGGAACAGGATCAACCAGTCATCAGCTTATCTACACAAGTTTCAGGCGTTGGGTATGGCAATAATGCATATGTAAAACCTTCGCTTTCCTACCTCGCTTTAAAAGATATGCTGGGTGATGAACTTTTCCTGAAAGCACTACATATCTATATGGATCGATGGAACGGTAAACACCCTATCCCATGGGATTTCTTCAATTCCATTAACGACGCTACTGGTATGGACTTAAACTGGTACTGGAACAATTGGTTTTTTAGCAACAATTATATTGACCTGGCCGTAGAAAAGGTAAGCATTAAAGGGTCAAAATATACTGTCGATATTAAAAACATTGGTGGCTTTGCAGCTCCTTTTGATGTGCTGGTTACCTATGCCGACGGCACAAAGCAGACTTTGCACCAAACAGCAGCAATATGGAAGCCAAATCAAAAACAGACGTCCGTTCAGATCAGCGCAACAGGGAAAGTAACTAACATTGTGTTGGAGGGCGGTATCTTTATGGATGCCAAACCCGCCAATAATAACTGGAAAAACTAGGCGATAGCGCTTAGTTTTTCTGCAAGTACTTCTGAGATTTTGCGGTAAGAATCAAAAGTCCAGCCAGCAACATGCGGAGTAAGGATAACCTTTCCTGAGTTGACAAGGTCCGTATACCACTCCTGCTCTGCAAGCTTTGGAAATTTTTCTACTTCCAGTACGTCAAGTCCCGCGCCAACGATCTTACCATTGATGATGGCATCAAGCACGGCCCTGGTGCTGGTAATTTCACCCCTCGCGGTGCTGATAAAAAATATTGGTTTTTTGAAATGTAGCAAATATTCTTCCGTTACCAACTGTCGTGTTTCTGAAGTTAATGGAATATGCAGACTAAGCACATCACTAAACTTAACGATTTCTTCCATACTCACTTCTCTTACATATTGGTCTGAGAAGCCGGTTTTATATTTGTCGTATGCGATTACCTGAACACCAAAGCCAGAAAGTTTCTTTGCGAAGCTCTGTCCCATAAATCCGTAACCGATGATGCCCACCGTTTTACCTTTTAGTTCCCAGCCACGGTTATCTTCACGATCCCAGATACCAGAGCGCACCTGCTGATCGGCTTTTCTAAAATGATTGGCCAGGCTCAGCAACATGCCAATAGCATGCTCACCTACAGCATCACAATTCCCTTCTGGAGCATTGATCAATATAACGCCTCTTTCCTCCGCGTGGGCTACATCAATATTATCTAGTCCGGCACCAGCGCGCGCTACAAACTTCAGGTTCGTAGCAGCATCAAAAAACTCCCGGTCTATTTGAAATTTGGTCCGTACGGCGATACCGTCGTAAGTACCGATAACGGCAATAGTTTCCGCTCTTGTAATCAGCGGCCTGTCGTCAACTTCGTAGCCAAGTTCAATAGCCTTCAGTTTAAAGGCTGGATGTAAATCGTCAACTATTAATATTTTACGGCTCATATTGCAGCTTCGTTCAATGTGGTTAAATGCTGGGTTAATGCAATAAAATCTACTACAGTTAACTGTTCAGCACGTTTATCAAAGAACGGATGGTTATCCATTCTGTCTTTGGGAATTGTACCAGACAACGCGTTACGCAATGTTTTGCGGCGCTGGTTAAATCCTCCCTTTACGACGCGCCAAAACAGCTTCTCATCGCAAGGCAATTTCTCGGTTTTATTACGGCTCAACCTGATTACCCCCGAATTGACCTTAGGTGGCGGATTGAATGTTCCAGGCTTCACCGTGAAGAGGTAGCTGATATCGTAATAGGCCTGGATCAGTACACTCAATATACCGTATTCTTTGGTTCCTGATTTTGAAGCACAGCGTTCTGCCACCTCTTTCTGAAACATTCCTACCATCTCCACAACATAGTCACGGTGTTCAAGTACCTTAAATAAAATCTGCGAAGAAATGTTATAAGGGAAGTTACCTATAATAGCGAATTTACCAGGAAAGATATTAGCCAGATCAAGTGCAAGAAAATCACCAAGGATAAGCTTTTCTCCCAGTTGCGGATATTTTTCCTGTAGAAATTTATACGAATCACGGTCGATATCAATCAGATAGGTGTCCAGATGTTTTCTTTCCAAAAGGATATCTGACAAGATGCCCATTCCCGGTCCTACTTCCAGCACCTGGCTATATTGGTCTGTATGAATCAGGCCGTCAACGATCCTTGCTGCAATATTTTTATCAGTTAAAAAATGCTGCCCTAAGTGCTTTTTTGCCTTTACCAAACTCATATATCTCTGCTTCTAAAGCTGCAAAATAACTAAAGTTTTATCAGTATCGGCTTAACATTAAGTCAAATTCTGTAATTTGCACCAAATTCTGATGTGGACATGAGCGATAAAGTTAAAATTGGTATTAGTATAGGCGATGTAAACGGAATCGGGCTGGAGGTTATTTTGAAGACCCTGATTGAGCCTGCAATCCTTGAATATTGTACACCTATAGTATATGGACATACAAAAGTGACATCCTATCACCGCAAGGCCCTGGGCCTGGGCGATTTCAGCTTCAACGTAATTGGACACCCTGAAAATGCAAATCCTAAACGGGCTAACCTGATCAACTGCTGGGAAGAAGATGTGAAGATTGAACTGGGTGTATCTAATGAAATAGGCGGAAAATATGCTTTACTCTCACTCGAAAAAGCTACTGAAGATCTTGTAAAAGGTGATATCGATGCACTCATTACTGCGCCGATTAATAAACATAATATACAATCGGAAACTTTCCAGTTTCCAGGGCATACAGAATACCTGCAGGAAAAAAGTGGGAGCAATGACGTGCTGATGTTTCTGGTGAGTGAAGATCTACGCATCGGTGTAGTGACAGGCCATATCCCGGTAAACCAGATATCTGCCAGTATCACCGCCGAGAAGATCACTAAAAAGCTGATCCTCATGAACGAGAGCCTAAAAAAGGATTTCTGGATTGAAAAGCCTAAAATCGCTGTACTCGGTCTTAATCCACATGCTGGCGATAATGGTCTTCTTGGTTCTGAAGAAAAGGATGTGATCATGCCTGCAATTCAAAATGCCTTTGATAAAGGCGTCATTTGCTTTGGCCCATATCCAGCCGACGGGTTTTTCGGCAATGGAACCTATAAGCAATTTGATGCAGTGCTGGCGATGTATCATGACCAGGGCCTTATTCCATTTAAAACATTGGCCTTTAGTACTGGCGTAAACTTTACAGCGGGACTTAAAGTAGTACGTACCTCTCCAGATCATGGTACAGGTTACGATATTGCTGGAAAAAATCTTGCCGACCCGACCTCATTCAGAGAAGCACTTTTTGCTGCCGTACACATCTTTAAAAGTCGCAAAGAGCAGAATGAACTATTGAAGGGACAGCTTAGAAGTGGTGGGAAAGTGATAGAAACTGCTGCCGACGTAAAGGACGACGCAAATTAGATCAATAAATTTCCTGCAAATGTTTTATTTATGTTAAAATAATTCATACATTTGCGGGCTAAAATTTTGTTACAATTGAGACCATTAAAACAATTTTCAATCCCGTTTACAGGCTTAAAAATTGGCAAACATCAGTTTGATTTTGAAATTGATAACAGCTTTTTTGATGCCTTTGAGTATTCTCTTGTAAAAAAAGGGAATTTAAAAGTTGAAGTTGAGCTAGACAAACAGGAAACAATGTTACTCTTGCAATTCCATATTTTTGGAACAATTGAGTTGGACTGCGACAAGTGTTTAGCACTTTTTGATGCCCCTATTGATATTTCGGAGCGTCAGATCGTAAAGTTTGCAGAAGATGATTTAGAGAGCGATGATCTCGAAATTATCATGCTGAACAGAAAAGAGAGTGAGCTTGATGTTTCCTCAATGATCTACGAACTGATTACGGTTTCTGTGCCTTACATTAAAATTTGTGAGGAAAACGGAGTAAACGTAAAATGTGATGCAGAGATGATTCAGCGACTGGAAAGTTTAGCTGTCGGACATCAGGAAGAAGAACCAGAACAAACCAGTGACGACCCACGATGGGAAGCACTAAAAAAATTAAAATAATAATTAAATAAAAAGCAATGGCACATCCAAAACGTAAGATCTCTAAAAGTAGAAGAGACAAAAGAAGAACCCACTATAAAGCAGTAGCGCCTTCTTTAGCTACATGTCAGACTACTGGTGCGATTCATGTACCTCACCATGCATACAACGTTGATGGTAACCTGTACTACAATGGTAAATTGGTTATTGAAAACACCTCTATAGGTTAATTTTCTTGAAAAATAGTTTGTGTTTTCAGCGTGTTTAAGTTTAACTTAGACCTTTGAATCCGGCAATAGTGCGACGTACACAAACTGATTTTTTACTATGAAAATAGGTCTCGATATAATGGGCGGAGACTATGCTCCCAAAGCAAATGTTTTGGGAGCAATAGCAGCTCATGAGTTATTATCTCCCGGAGAGCACATTGTGCTGATCGGTGACACAGAGCAGATTAAGCCTTTACTCTCTGAAAACGGGTTCAATCCCGACCACTTTGAATATGTTCATACCGAAGAAGTTATTGGTATGGGCGAACATCCCACAAAGGCTATCGTTCAGAAGCCTAATTCCAGCATTTCTGTAGGTTTTTCCTTACTTAAAGAAGGTAAACTAGACTCTTTTGCAAGCGCAGGTAACTCTGGCGCCATGCTCGTTGGTGCTGTTTTCAGTGTGAAAACTATTCCAGGGATCATCCGCCCTTGTCTATGTACGCACGTACCTAAATTGAGCGGTGGCGCAGGCCTCATGCTTGACGTAGGTGCTAACGCAGATTGCAAACCAGATACTTTATTGCAATTTGGCGTGCTCGGCAGTCTATACGCAGAAAACGTAATGCAGATCAACAATCCTAAAGTGGCATTGATGAATATCGGTGAAGAGGATGAAAAAGGAAATATGCTGAGTTTGGCTACCTTCCCTTTAATGAAAGATACCAACTTATTTAATTTCGTGGGTAACGTTGAAGGCAGGGATCTGTTCAATGATAAAGCCGACGTTATCGTTTGCGATGGTTTTACAGGGAATGTGTTACTTAAGCTTGCTGAATCCTTTTATGTCGTCACGATTAAAAAAGGCTTTCAGGACGAGTTCTTCCACCGGTTAAATTATGAAAACTATGGTGGCAGTCCGGTGTTAGGTGTTAACGCACCTGTTATCATTGGACATGGTATTTCCAGCCCTACCGCAGTTAAAAACATGATACTTCAGTCGCGAAATATGATTGCTACCGGACTTGTAGAGAAAATACAAGCCGCATTTAAATAAAAGACAACAAGATGAATAAAATTCACGCTGCAATTACTGCGGTTCATGGTTATGTTCCTGATGATGTACTGACCAATAAAGATCTGGAAGCTATGGTGGATACCACAGACGAATGGATTGTTTCACGAACGGGTATTAAAGAGCGCAGAATATTAAAAGGCGAAGGCCTGGGCACTTCAGATATGGCAGTGCATGCTGTAAATGGCTTGCTCAAAAAAAGAGGCATCACTGCTGAAGAAATCGAATTGATCATCTTCTGCACCACTACCCCTGATATGCCCTTCCCTGCTTCAGCAAATATATTAGCGGATAAAATTGGCGCAAAGAATGCCTGGGGCTACGACCTGCAGGCTGCTTGCTCAGGATTTATTTATGGGCTGTCAACAGCTTCCCAATTTATTGAATCTGGTAAACACAAAAAAGTTCTGGTGGTGGGTGGCGATAAAATGTCGTCTATCATTAACTATGAAGACCGCACTACCTGTATCATCTTTGGTGATGGATGTGGCGCAGTATTACTGGAACCTAATGAAGAAGGTAACGGAATAATTGACTCAATTTTGCACAGTGATGGTGCCGGTCGTCAGTTCTTGCATCAGAAAGCAGGTGGCTCTGCCAGACCAGCAAGCCATGACACTATCGACAACCACGAACATTTTGTACATCAGGAAGGTCAGGCAGTATTTAAATTTGCAGTAACCAATATGGCTAATGTGGCAGCCGAGATTATGGACCGCAACCAGCTTACTGCTGATGATGTTACCTGGTTGGTGCCGCACCAGGCCAATAAAAGAATAATTGATGCTACTGCATCCCGCATGGGTGTAGGTGCCGAAAAAGTAATGATCAATATAGAGCGCTACGGCAATACCACTAACGGAACGATTCCCCTTTGTTTATGGGAATGGGAAAGTCAGCTTAAAAAAGGAGACACCTTAATTTTAGCTGCTTTTGGGGGCGGATTTACCTGGGGCTCAGTCTATGTAAAATGGGCATATTAATTTTTATACATAAATAATCTTAACTTAGTTTGTGTTAACGCACACTATTTTTTTAAAATAAAATCTAAAAAATGGATATCAAACAAATTCAGGAACTTATTAAATTTGTTTCTCGTTCTGGCGTAAATGAAGTAGCTATTGAGCAAAAAGACTTCAAAATCACAATCAAAACAAACCAAACGCCGACTGTGATTACCACAACGGTACCTGCACAGCCTGCAGCACAAGTATTACCAGCGGCCCCGGCTCCTCAGCCAGTTGCTGCTACTGAAGCCGCTGCCCCTGCAACAGAAGATTTGTCGAAATATATTACAATTAAATCTCCAATGATCGGTACTTTCTACCGTTCATCGAGCCCTGACAAACCTTCGTTTGTAAATGTTGGTGATGAAATCACAACAGGAAAAGTAATCTGCATCATCGAAGCCATGAAATTGTTCAATGAAATTGAATCTGAAGTTTCTGGTCGCATCGTGAAAGTTTTGGTAGATAATTCATCTCCAGTAGAATACGATCAGCCTTTATATTTAGTAGAGCCCATGTAAGATTTGCGTTTAGCAGATCTTTTTGCATATAAATCATTAATTGCTTTGAAGCCCGCCAGACTCAGGATGATTGTCCTCAGGCAGCAGGCTTCTGCAGGTTTTATCTTATCAACTGTATGTTTAAAAAAATATTAATTGCTAACAGGGGCGAAATTGCCTTGCGTATCATACGCACCTGTAAAGAAATGGGCATTAAGACTGTGGCCGTGTATTCTACTGCCGACAGAGAAAGTCTGCATGTCCGTTTTGCTGACGAAGCGGTCTGTATTGGCCCCCCACCCAGTAAAGATTCTTATCTGAGCATTCCTAATATCATTTCCGCTGCTGAGTTAACAAATGCTGACGCCATTCACCCTGGATATGGTTTCTTATCTGAAAATGCTAAATTTTCTTCGGTTTGTCGTGATTACGGTATCAAGTTTATTGGTGCGACTCCAGAGCAGATCAATTCTATGGGTGATAAAGCATCAGCCAAAGAAACAATGAAAAAAGCAGGTGTACCTACGATTCCAGGTTCTGAGGGACTATTGGAAAGCTTTAAACAAGGTATAGAATTAGCAAACGAAATGGGTTATCCTGTAATTATCAAAGCAACTGCCGGTGGTGGTGGACGTGGTATGCGCGTGATATGGAAAGCTGAAGAATTTGAAGCTGCCTGGGATAGTGCAAGACAAGAATCGGGAGCAGCCTTCGGTAACGACGGTATGTACCTGGAAAAATATATTGAAGACCCTCGTCATATTGAGATCCAGATTATTGGTGACCAGTATGGTAAAGCGTGCCACCTTTCTGAGCGCGACTGCTCTATTCAACGCCGTCACCAGAAGTTAGTGGAAGAAGCACCGTCTCCTTTCATGACTCCAGAATTGCGCGAACGTATGGGTGAAGCTGCTATTAAAGGTGCAGTTGCAGTAGAATATGAAGGTGCAGGAACCATTGAATTTCTGGTTGACAAACACCGTAATTTCTATTTCATGGAAATGAATACCCGTATTCAGGTAGAGCATCCGGTAACTGAAGAAGTAATTAACTACGACCTGATCAAAGAACAGATTAAAGTAGCTGCAGGTGTACCTATTTCTGGTAAAAATTATTTGCCAGATATGCACGCTATTGAATGTCGTATCAATGCTGAAGATCCTTTCAATAACTTCAGACCATGCCCCGGAAAGATTACTAACTTCCATTCTCCCGGCGGACATGGGGTACGTGTAGACACACATGTATACGCTGGTTATCAGATTCCTTCGAACTACGATTCTATGATTGCTAAATTGATTTGCGTGGCACAAACACGTGAAGAAGCCATCAGTACCATGGAACGTGCATTGAGCGAATTCGTGATCGAAGGTATTAAAACAACGATTCCCTTCCACCTGAAATTGATGAAAGACCCGAACTTCCGTGCGGGTAATTTTACCACCAAGTTCATGGAAACTTTTGAATTTTCAGAATAACGAAAACTCTTTTTCATAATTAAAACGTAAGTACCATTCTATTTGTCTTTATAGAATGGTATTTTTGTTTATCAAGTCGCATACATGAGTGAGAATAAAACGCAGGATCTGATCGATTCTATTAAGAATAAAGGTAAAAGTTTAGAGGCAGAGATGTCTTTTTTTGACCACATTGACGTATTACGGAAGCACCTGCTCAGAGCTTTGCTCGTTGTAGTCATATTTACCGGCCTCGCGTTCTGGTTCTATGAATTTATTTTCAACACTGTCATCATGGGCCCAAAGAAACCCGATTTCTGGACCTACAGAATGATGTGTAAACTTGCGGCACATTTCCCGTCCCTCGGTTCTGATTTCTGTATCACCAAAATTGGCGGTAAGATCATCAATACTGAAATGGCAGGACAGTTTACCCTCCAGATCAATTCTTGTGTGATGACAGGGATCATTTTTGGTATTCCCTATCTCCTATTTGAACTCTGGCTTTTTATCAAACCAGCGTTACATGAGAAGGAAAGACAAAATGCAAGCGGATTTGTTTTTTTCGCTTCTTCGCTATTTATTATCGGGATCCTTTTTGGTTATTACATTATTTGTCCATTATCTATTAATTTCTTAACCAGCTTCTCCGTAAGCCCGGATATAGAAAATACATTTACCATAGATTCTTATCTTTCTTCTGTAGCTACGCTGACCATTGGTACAGGTATTATTTTTGAATTACCAGTAGTAATTTACATCCTTTCAAAATTCGGTATCATGACGCCGAAGTTTATGCGCGCAAGTCGCCGGTACGCCGCAGTAATTATTTTAGTTATTGCAGCAGTAGTCACACCTACACCAGATGTAATCACGATGATGGTTGTAGCCTTTCCACTCTTTATTCTATATGAGTTGAGTATTTTTATTTCTGCCAACATCGAGCGTAAAAAGAACAAAGAGCTATACGGAACGTCGAAACCTAATATCTAACGAAAACTTTACGGACGGTATCAGGTAATCTTTATAGATTTGGTGTACGACTAATCACTAAATCATGAAAAAACAATTTTTGTACACCAGCCTTGTACTATTAATGGGGCTTGGGGCAAATGCTCAGGATAAAAGTGCTGTGAAATTCAGCGGATTTATCACTAAAGAAACAGCTTACAAACATCTTTCCATCCTCGCATCTGATGAATACGAAGGTAGAGAAACAGGTAAAAAGGGTGCCTGGATGGCAGCCGACTACATCAAAGGCGAGTTTAAAAAATTAGGCCTGAAACCACCTGTAAATGGTGAATACTTCCAACCTATCGATATGGCGACCTACAACTTGTCGCAAACAGTTTTAACTGTTAATGGTGCAGCCAAAGAAGCTACTGTAGATTTTAATATCCCCGCTGCCAATGTTGGTAATAAAGGATTTGCTTTCAATGCCAGTGATATTCTCTTTGCCGGTTATGGCCTTAAAAAGGATGGGTACGATGATTTTGCAGGTCAGAATATCAGCGGTAAGGTTGTGATGATCTTCGCCGCAGGCGATCCGACGCAAAAAGCTGCTCCAGGTCCGATGGATCGTGCAACAATGCGTAAGATGATGATCGCCCGTCAGGAAAAACTTAAATATTTACTGGATAACGGTGCCCTTGCAGTTTTAGCCATAGACCCAACACTGGATAATATGACTGCCGAAGCACGTGCAAGAAGTGCAGGCAACGGGGGTAGGTTAACACTTTTAAACGCAGAAAATCTGGCTAATATGCAGAAGAAAGTCTTGAGCCTGGTCAACATCAGCACAGCTACTGCAAATGATATTCTTAAGGCTTCAGGCCTTACTGTTGCCGGACTACAACAAGAAATTACGACAACAGCTAAGCCAGCGTCACGTGTCATTAAAATTGATGTTTCTGCAAGTGCGATGAAACAGGAAGTTAAAGTACGTGCAGAAAACGTATTAGGCTTCCTTGAAGGGTCTGATCCTAAATTGAAAAAAGAAATTCTTGTAGTTACTGGTCACTATGACCATATCGGATTGACAACTTCGGGCCCTGACAAAGTAAATAATGGTGCCGATGATGATGGATCTGGAACAACGGGTGTGTTGTTAATAGCCGAAGCATTCACTCAGGCTAAAAAAGCTGGTAAAGGACCGAAAAGAAGTATCTTGTTTATGACTGTTGTTGGTGAAGAGAAAGGCTTGCTTGGTTCTGACTGGTATTCTGAGCATCCTGTTTTCCCATTGGAAAATACGATTGCTGATTTAAATACCGATATGATTGGACGTACAGGTTTCGAGTATCAGGGAAAACCTGATTCGGCAAACTACATCTATGTAGTAGGTTCTGATAAATTAAGCTCTGAGCTCCGTAAGATCAGCGAAGCAACCAACGCCACTTACACAAAAATGATTCTGGATTACAAATATGATGATCCTGCAGATCCAGAGCAGATTTATAAACGTTCTGATCATTATAACTTCGCAAAACATGGCATTCCAATTATCTTCTATTTTGATGGATTGCACCAGGATTACCATAAGCCTAGCGATGAGATCAGTAAGATCAACTTCCCATTATTGGCCAAACGTGCTCAATTCACATTCTTTACTGCATGGGAACTAGCAAACAGGGCCAATAGGCCTGTAGTAGATAAAACAGACAAATAATACAAACCGCATTATAAATTAAAAACCTGCCCTTTGGCAGGTTTTTTTGTTTGAACATAAAATACCCGATGATTTAGTATAGTGGCAAGATTTTTATGCTACCTGTGTTATCAAATATTAATATGTACTTTTGAATATGATGAATACCGCGGAAGATTTTTTGGAAAAGGCTGAAGACAAAGTGTTTGATTTAAATCATAGAAGGACGATAAATTATAACATTGGGAAGTATAACGCAGCGGTAGAACGTGGTATTCAAAAATTCGAAAACTTAGCCCATTCCAAGAAAAAAGCACATGCTATTAAGTGGCGCGTAATGGAAAATCTGGATAAGTTCCTACCTGAATTTGAAGCCAACTTCCAAAAAAGAGGTGGTAAAGTAATCTGGGCAAATGATGCGCAAGAAGCACAACAAGAGATCCTGAATATCATCAACAGAAATGGTGGAAAAACGGTAATCAAGTCAAAATCCATGACCACTGAAGAAATTCACCTCAACGATTTTCTCGCAGAACACGATATCAGTTCTTTGGAAAGTGATCTTGGCGAATATATTGTTCAGTTGCTGGGCCAGCCTCCCTATCATATTGTCACTCCTGCAATGCACCTTAGCAAGGAAGAAATTGCCAAACTTTTTCACGATCGCTTTAACACCCCAATTGACGCAACGCCAGAGCAGTTAACCCAAAAGGCCAGAGAACTGCTGCGCGAGAAATATCTTCAGGCAGATATTGGCATTTCCGGGGGGAATTTTCTGATTGCAGATACCGGTAGCATTGCATTAACAGAAAACGAGGGAAATGCTCGTCTTTGTACAACATTTCCAAAAATACATATTGCCATCGTCGGTATTGAAAAGGTTATTCCCTCAATGTCGGATCTGGATTTATACTGGCCTTTACTTGCCAGTCATGGGACAGGACAAAATCTGACTGTCTATAATACCATCCTTAGCGGCCCCAGACAACCTGAAGAAACCGATGGCCCCGAGGAGATGTATGTGATACTCCTGGATAACGGACGGACAAACTTACTGGCACAAAAAGAGCAACGCCAGGGACTCTACTGTATTCGTTGTGGTGCATGTCTTAACGCCTGCCCCGTCTATAAAAATATCGGTGGCCATACTTACAACACAACCTATAGTGGACCAATTGGATCCATCATAACGCCGCACCTGAAAGGCATGAAGGAATTTAAGCACCTTAGCTATGCCTCAAGTCTCTGCGGTAAATGTTCAGAAGTATGCCCGGTGAAGATTGACATTCACAAAATGCTTTTACTCAACCGACGCGATGCCGTTGTAGAACAGGAAAATAGCAAAACAGAAAACCTGGGCTGGAAACTCTGGAAAACGGGTATGTTAAAACGTAGCCGAATGGATTTGATTGGCGGTAAGCTAAAGAATTTCTTTCTGAAAACACTCTTTAGAAAAATCTGGGGGAAGTACCGCGATATGCCCGTGATCTCTCCTAAATCTTTTTCAAAACTCTGGTCAGAAACCCGTAAAGACGATAAGCAAAGCTAAGCAGCAAAATATGCAATTTGACAGGAAAGATAAATCTGATACCACCCTACTGAAACTTTACAGACACCTGCTTTTCCCCAGGATGGTAGAAGAAAAAATGCTCATCCTGCTCAGACAGGGACGCATTGGTAAGTGGTTTTCGGGTATAGGTCAGGAAGCAATAGCTGTGGGTAGCACGCTCGCGATGGACAGCACAGAATATATACTTCCAATGCACAGAAATCTCGGTGTTTTTACGTCCAGGCATATCCCACTTAAAAGGCTGATGGCACAATGGCAAGGTAAGGTTTCTGGCTTCACTAAAGGCCGTGATCGTTCCTTTCATTTCGGTACGCAAGACTACCGCATTATCGGGATGATCTCGCACTTAGGACCACAACTTGCCCTTGCAGATGGCATTGCCCTGGCAAACATACTCCGCAACAAGTCATCGGCAACGCTCGTTTTTACCGGTGAAGGTGCTACCAGTGAAGGTGATTTCCACGAAGCTGTAAATGTTGCTGCCGTATGGAACCTGCCTGTGATCTTCCTTATAGAAAATAATGGCTATGGGTTATCTACACCGACATCAGAACAATATAAATGTGCAAATCTGGTTGATAAAGCTATTGGTTACGGAATCAAAGGTGTACAGATTGATGGCAATAACATTCTGGAAGTTTATGACACCATAACCGAATTGGCAAAAGAAATGAGAACCAATCCAGGGCCTGTGCTCCTGGAATGTAAAACATTCAGAATGCGCGGTCACGAGGAAGCCTCGGGCTTGAAATACGTGCCTCAGGATCTTATTACCGAATGGGCAGCAAAAGATCCGTTAAGCAATTATACGGACTACCTGATCGCTGAAGGGCTTTTAGATAGCACACAAATAGCTGCGATAAAGCTCGAATTTAAGCGGGCAATAGATGCCGATGTAGAGGCCGCTTTTAACGAACCGGAGCCCGAAGCATCTCCAGAACGTGAGTTGGCAGATATGTATTATCCGTATCAGGAAGAACCAGTCTTACCAGGTACTACACAAACAGAAAAACGCTATCTTGATGCCATTACCGATGCCTTGGATCTCTCGATGCAGCAGCATGAGAACCTCGTAATTATGGGTCAGGATGTGGCAGATTATGGTGGTGCTTTTAAAATAACCGAAGGGTTTAGTACCCGTTTTGGCAAAGGAAGGGTACGAAACACACCAATATGTGAATCTGCAATTGTAGGGACAGCTCTGGGTCTTTCCATCAATGGGTTTAAAGCCGTTGTCGAGATGCAGTTCGCTGATTTTGTTACCTGTGGATTTAACCAGATTGTAAATAACCTCGCGAAAACACACTACCGTTGGGGGGAAAAAGCCGACGTGGTAGTAAGGATGCCAACAGGCGCCGGAACGGGCGCTGGCCCGTTTCATTCTCAAAGTAATGAGGCCTGGTTTACCAAAACTCCAGGATTAAAAATAGTCTATCCCGCCTTCCCTTATGACGCTAAGGGATTATTAATAGCCGCAATTAACGATCCCAATCCAGTATTATATTTTGAACACAAATTTCTGTACCGGAGTTTAACTGGCCCTGTACCGGATGGCAATTATACCTGCGAAATTGGCAAAGCCAATTTACTACGCACAGGCAGCCAGTTTACTATTATTACCTATGGACTAGGCGTACACTGGTCGCTGGCCTATCTGGACCAACATCCCGGTTTATCAGCAACCCTACTGAACCTATGTAGCTTGCAGCCCTGGGATCAAGCTGCTGTGGCAGCTGCAGTAAAAACGAGTGGAAAGGTGATTATCTTACATGAGGACACGCTTGGAAGTGGCTTCGGTGCTGAAATAGCCGCTTGGATTTCTGAACATTGTTTTGAACATCTTGATGCTCCGGTAATGCGCTGCGCAAGTCTTGATACTGCAATACCGATGCACAAAACATTGGAAGATAGCTTTCTGGCTAAAAGCAGGTTGGCGGAGACCGTAGAAAAACTACTTTCGTACTAGGCCTTGGCACGATAATGGACTGACTTGCAGATCCATAACTTAAAGAGCCGATGAACCGTTTTTATGCATTTTTTTTAATAGCGCTAGCCACTATTCTGTACAGTTGTAGTACGAAACCTGCGCATCCCCAGTCAGATCTCATCAACCAGAATTCGGCAACGGGTATGAACGAGGTGTCTATACGCGCTTTTGCAAATGGAATAGATACACTATTAAACACACCTGCATCCCAAAAAACATTCAGCCTGATCTATACACTTGGTGAAGAAACATTATATGCTGAGAAGTACAGCAATGCTGATGGAAGTCATATTTATATCACCCGATTAAATACCGGCGGTCTCAGCAAATTTATTAAGAAATACTATTTCAAAAAAGACAGCTTGATTCTGGTAACCATAAATCATGTCCAGGACACAGACAACGGTCAGGTATTGAATGATACCAAAACCTATCTGAGAAATAATATCATCTTTAAAAGGGATGGTAGAACAGCAGCTAATAACGACGCGCTGAGAAAACTCCCTTACACCGCCATCTCCCCGTCAGAAAACGGCACCTTCGATGAAAATTATCCACAGGAAATTCAAACCCTAAATGACGCATTACAACAAAAAAACAAGTTCGATATGGTGTTTGATCATATTACAACCTATCCTGATGCTACTTTTCTGATGCTGAAAAGCAAAATCCCAAATGGCTATAACGCGAGTCTGCACCTACAGGAAAAGGATGCACTAATAGATAGTTTACTTAGGTTTCCTGCAGAGTTCAAGGATGAGCGGCTAAAGTTGAAATGGAAAATTAGTAATCAGGAAGCCATATATGTCCCTTCAGGTACGACCTCAACTTCAGCCAGCGGATTGAATAGATAAATATTCCCGTTGTTCAGACAAGTACAACGATAGCGTTTTCTTAACCGCTCCCCTTTTTTAAAAGAACGCCCATCTTTGATCACAAAACGGGCATGTAATGGAAGCTCTTCCAGGCGCTGATATTGATGATTAGCATCATACTTTTTTAAGCTCCTGGAAAGACCAAGGTCGGTGCAACTGGATGCCGATGGATTCTTGAGATAAGTCTGTATCGCCTGCTGGATATCTTCCGGAAAGATTTGCTGCTCAAGAAATGGGCTCATCATCCTTTTAAAGTTGGACTTCCATTCCTGTCCATGCGGCTTTACCTTATTTTTGTGGTCGTTCCAAGTTAATAAATGGGCAAACTCATGAACAGTTGTAACCAGAAAAGCATAGCTGTTCAGGTTATTGTTTACAGAGATTTTATGCCCCGCATCCTTGAAAGGATGCCTGTAGTCGCCCAACTTCGTAGCCCGACTCTTAGAAATCTTAAACTCACATTGAAAATAATCAATCCACTTTGCAATAATCGGCGCTGCAGGAGCAGGCATATATTGTGCTAATATATCATCCTTTTTCACCCTACTAAGTTACCTAAATTACTTTAAAAGCTGAAATGCAATGAGGCTGGCCACGTAAGCCATCCCAGTCATGTAGAGCAGCTGAATAACCGGCCATTTCCAGGATTTTGTTTCCCTGAATACAACCGCTACAGTACTCATACATTGCATGGCGAAAGCATAAAATAACATCAGTGATAACCCAGTTGCAAAAGTGAAAACCGGAAGTCCGGTATCAGCATTTTTAGCTGCAGCCATTTTATTTCGAATAGTGCCAACCTGCTCATCGCCATTATCTACACTATAAATCGTGGCCATCGTTCCTACAAAGGCCTCCCGCGCAGCAAATGAAGTCACCAGCGCAATACCAATTTTCCAGTCAAAGCCAAGTGGTCTGATCACAGGTTCTATTGCATGACCAATAACGCCTGCGTACGAATTTTCAAGACGCTCAGCCGCTTTATCACGCTCCAGTGTACTAATTGCTGTGCTATCTTTTTTGGCCTCTATAAGCGCATATTTCTTGTCAATTTCGTTAAAACGCTTTGGCGGACCGTAACTCGCCAATACCCATAGAATAATGGAAATAGCGATAATTACCTTTCCCGCTTCAAGCACAAAGGTTTTAGATTTCTCATACATGGTAAAGAGTACGTTACTCCAACGCGGCATCCGGTACACTGGAAGCTCCATGATGAAATAGGATTTTTCTTTTGCCTTAATGATCAGTTTCATTACGAAAGCAACAATGATGGCGGCAAGGATACTGATTACATACATACCCATCAACGTTAATCCCTGCAGGTTGATAAATCCAAAAATCATTTTTTCAGGAATGATTAATGATATCAGCAAAGTATAAACAGGCAATCGTGCAGAACAACTTACCAAAGGCACAACCATAATTGTAATGATCCTATCCTTCCAGCTTTCGATATTCCGGGCACTCATAATAGAAGGAACAGCGCAAGCCAGACTGCCAATCATTGGTACAACTGACTTACCACTAAGACCAAATTTGCGCATGATCTTATCCATCATGAAGGTAACCCGCGCCATATACCCCGTGTCCTCGAGGATCGATATAAAAGCAAATAAAATAGCAATCTGTGGAATAAAAATAACAATGCCTCCCAGACCGGCCACTACTCCATCCAGAAAAAGATTGGTAAGTACGCCATCCGGCAGATGGGCGTGCCCTTGCTCGGTTAACCAAACAAAACCATTTTCAATGAGCTCCATCGGGTATGCCGACCAGCTGAAGATGGAATTGAAAACGAAAAAGAGAATCAGGAAGAAAATAAGAAACCCGGAGAACTTGTTTGTTAATATGCGATCCAGTTTATCGCTAAAGGCAAATTTCCTTAATGCACCCGTATCAACAATAACTCCGCTGAGTATACTGCCCAAATAACGATATCTGCTAATCGTTTCAGCGGCTTGCAGTTTGGAAGATTCAAAACCGTGTTCTGCCTTGATGTCGGCAAATGCCTGATGTTGTTCTGTAGAATATAAATCCAGATGCGCATGCTGGTGCAAAATCTGAAGCGCATAATAATCCTCATCTGTGCCCAGCAAGGCTTTAGATTTGGCAATTGCTTCTGGCGCCAATGCAAGCATATCTGCCCCAGGCACCTGCGTTGCGATAGATGTATTCAGTAAAGCCCGCTTGAGCGCATCAATCCCCTTATTACTACGTGCAGAAATCGCCACAACCTGAACACCTAATCGTTCGGCAAGCTTATCAACGTTTACATTGATCCCCTCTTTCATGGCCATATCGGTCATGTTTAAGGCCAGCACTATCGGGATACCCAGATCAGCAACCTGTGTGTATAAAAGCAGGTTTCTGCGCATGTTTGTGGCATCAACCACAACAACCATCAGATCAGGATAACTTGCATTGGTCTTATCCGCCAGAACCTGAAAAACAACGCGCTCATCCCTGCTCTTCGGGTAAAGACTATAGGTTCCTGGAAGGTCAATAATCTCGGCAAGCTTATCACCTCCGAGTTTACTGTATCCGATTTTTTTATCTACTGTAATCCCTGGAAAGTTTCCTATCTTTTGATTCAACCCGGTTAATAGGTTGAATAAGGTTGATTTTCCCGTATTTGGATTACCAACAAGGGCAATTTTAATAGTGGAAGCCAAATTATTACTCAATTATAATCATCGATGCCTCGTTCTTGCGCAAACAAAGCTGATATCCCGCAACGCGGATGGCCATTGGATCTCCAAGTGGAGCCAGGCGCTCAACCTCTACAATCTCCCCGGGAAGACATCCCATCTCCATTAATTTAACGGACATGTCCAAATCTGTAAATGCGACTATGGTACCTTGTTCTCCCGGATTAAGCTGTGACAGTTTCATATCATGAATTAGTCGGCAATTTAGCCTTAATCTATAATAAATCCAAATAACGATCCGATTAAACGGAAGCAATGGATAAATTTACATCCCGCTTGTAAAACACAAAAAGCCACACGATGTGGCTTTTTGTAGTATAATGAATGAGATTTAGTTTCTTGGACGTCCACCGCCCATGCCACCTGGCATGCCCATACCTTGTTGGTTACCTCTGCCGCTCATCATGTTACCCAATGAGTAAGTAAACGAGAACAGGAAGTACCTTTTCAGTACGTTGTAGTTTAAGTTGGTAATCGTGTTGTTCGCACTTGTTGTTGTTGTACCTTGATTCTGGTTCAACAAGTCATTAACAGAAAACTTGAATGTGCCTTTGTTTTTAAAGAACTGTCTGCTGATATAAGAATTCAATAGCGTATATTTTGTATTGAATCCTTCCGCACGACCAGTATTCTGATAGTAGTTAACATCTGCAGCTAAACGAATGTTTCCAGGGAAAAGGTAACCAACATCTGCAGTCGGATTCAAAACGTAATACGTAGTATTTTGACCTGGGTTAGCAGAATAAGTCGCTCTGTTTAACGATCCGTTTATACCCGCTGTAAGGTCAAACTTATCTAGACCAGCAACAAATTTATAACCGTTTGTAAAGCTGAAATCGTTTGTAATGTTCTTAACGCTAACATTGCTCGTGTTTGTAGTAAAGTTGACACCTCTGGCGTAATTACTTCCCAGGGTAATGTTGATATTCAACTTATTTTCTTTGATAATTGGCAAACCTAAACTTGCAAAAGCATTACCAGAATACACACCACCTACGTTAACAGGTGTTACAGCTATTTTACCATAGTTATCACTTGTTTGATCGAGGATTGTTGCCTGGCTATTTCCAAACGCGTTAGAAGTCTGTGTTAAGTTAGCAAACAAGAATAATGAACGGAAATGTGCAAAATCGAAGTTATTATAAAATATACTCAGGTTGTTTGAAAATGAAGGTCTAAGGTCAGGATTTCCCAAAGCGATAGTTTGTGTGCTTGAGTTATCAGGAACCGGCTGAATCTGAGAAATAGATGGTTGTTGTGTTGTACCACGGTAATTAATCCTTAAGCGCTTGCTGTTACTAAATGTGTATCTGAACTGAGCAGTTGGTGTAAGGTTGGTGAAATTTTGATTGAAAACATTTCCAGTGGTAAGGTTGTCGTTTTCACGATCCGTATTCTGTACAGCAAGACCAAGATTTAACACGTATTTTTTTGCTGTTTTATTGAAACTGAAACCTACAGCATTAGTCAGCGTAGTATTCTCATAAGTATTTGTGTAGGTGTTATCAATGAGGTCATATCTCGACGTAACCGGATTGAAGTTATAGGTAAATCTTTCCGAATTATCATGGTTATATCTGTTCTCATAGTTTAATTCCAAACTTAAAGTCTTCGATAAGGGCTCAGTATACACCAATCTTGAAGTGTTTCCAAAAGATTTTGAACTCTGATCGTTGAACTGGTTTGTAGTTTCCTGCGAAACCCCTGCATTAGCAACAGTGATATTGTTGACAATATTATTGTAGTTATCAGAAGTACTGTTGTTCAAGTTCGTATTGATGTTTAAAGACAAACTTCTGCCTCTTCTTAGGAATTTTCTTCTGATCAATAAATTATCAGACAATACGGGAGATGTCGACTTTGTATTCAATTGCTGAGTACCCACAGTCACTGAATTTGGAAGCGAATTGGTAAACGCATCGTCCTTATCAAGATCTGTTGTTGTATAGCTAAAGTTAGGTTGGATCCTGATTGAAGTTAATGAATCGATTTTAGTATCCAACAAGAAGTTAATTCTGTGGTTAACCTTGTCTGTAGTACTATTAAAAGCATCAGCAAACGTTGTGCTTTGTCCGCCGCCCAATAAATTTTGTCTTAAACTATTCTGATCGTTAAATAACGACGTTTTGTTAAAGAAGTAACTTGCATTAAATTGGGTACCGCTTTTGTATACATTAGAATAGTTTAATCCAGCAGCATTAGTAGTTGTTATACCTTGTTGCGGTGTGTTACCACCAAAAGAGATTCCACCGCGACCGCCGCCACCGCCGCCGCCTACACCACCGCCAAAGCTTTGTTTATTTACATTGTTAAACTGCCCGATCAAAGAGATCTGCTGCTCACCGTTAAATTTGTTGACGTTCAGGTTTACATCATATTTATCGTCCGTACCGTATCCCGCACTGGTATTACCGAAGTAACCATTCTTTTTATCTTTTCTAGTCGTGATATTGATGATTTTTTCTCTGTTTCCATCGTCAACGCCAGTAAATTGTGACTGATCTGATAACTGATCGATAACTTGAATTTTGTCAATCATATCAGCAGGTAAATTTTTTGTAGCCAATAAAGGATCACTTCCGAAGAATTCTTTACCATCCACCCGGATTTTAGTGATCGTCTCACCTTGCGCTTTGATAGATCCATCCTTAGCAACTTCAACACCTGGAAGCTTTTTCAATACATCTTCTACTACTGCATTCTCTCTTACTTTAAAAGAGCTTGCGTTAAACTCAAGCGTATCTTTCTTTACTGTTACCGGAGGCGCTTCACCTTTAATCTCCACTGTCTGGAGGTCAACCCCGCCATCAGCAAGTGCTACATCACCCATGTTTACTTTTGGAGCAGCCGCAGTTACAGTAAAATCTTTATTGATGGTTTTTAAACCCAGGTATGCAACATATAAACGATAAGTTCCAGGAGCCAATCCTGATATCGTAAATACACCACTCTGATTGGTATTGCTGGATCCTGCCATACTCGAATCTCTCAAGTTTTTGACTGATACTGAAGCATAATCCAGAATGGATTTATCTTTTGCATTGATTACCCTGCCTGTAACAGAGCCATTCTTCGTTTGAGCATTCGCAAAATACCCTGCCAAAAGCAGTAAAAACAAGGGTATCGATTTAATAAGAGTCTTCATATTTAATTTAAATGTTGTGTACTTACCCCTAATAGACTACGGGAATGCCTAATAGTTTGTTAAGGGGTGTCAAATAATGGGTAACAATTTAAATACAACTAACTTTATCGTTACATGCACTTAAACTGGCCATAAAAAAATAAAAATATAATTAGGAATTAACGTCCTCAGAATGAGTATATCCCTGGTAACTTACTTTAGGACAGTGGCATCCTGGTTTAAAGACTCCACAAGAACTTAGCGCAGTAAGCAGAAGCAAAAAGAAATAAAGTTTAATATTTTTTTTCATTGTAAGCTGTTTTATGCAGTAAAATATAGCTGAATATGCCCATCCCCACACCAATCATGTCGCAGGCAAAGTCCCACCATTCTGCAGATCTATATGGGAAAAATGCATATTGCAGAAATTCAATAGCCCCACCAACACCCGCAGTAAAAACAATGATCTTTAGTATTGTTAAATTTCGGAAACTGTAGCTCCGACTGGAATTAATCCTGCCGTAAAACAGCAGAACGCTAAGCACATAGAAAAAACCCAAATGGGTCATTTTATCAAAACCTTCGAAAAAAAAGCCAGGTCCTTCAGACGCTGGCATTTTTATGCAACAAAGTATTAAAATAAATACGGTCCAGGCGATAGCCCAGCCCTGGTATCTCAATTCCTTTATAAACTTCATGAATTAGGCACCTACCAAAGCTTTATAAGCATCTGCGTCCAATAGTTCTTCAACAGTAGCAACATCAGCTAAAGTAACCTTAACCATCCAGCCTTCGCCAAAAGGATCAGAATTTACTAACTCCGGACTGTCATTCAGTGCAGTGTTGACCTCAAGGATAGTTCCTGTAACCGGCATAAAAAGATCAGAAACAGTTTTAACAGCCTCAACTGTTCCAAACACATCATCTTTTTTCACCTCTTCACCAACCGTGTTGATGTCAATATATACGATATCCCCAAGCTCGCGTTGTGCGAAATCGGTAATACCTACATATGCTTCGTTACCTTCAACTCTAACCCACTCGTGGTCTTTTGTGTATTTTACTTCTGATGGAAAGTTCATTGTGATTTGTTTTGATTGCACCAAAGATAAATATTCTAGCCCTTTATACCAACGTTAATTCAGTGTAACCCTTAAACTAAATCCAAAATTGGCAAATGAAGTGTTAAAGCTCTGCGAGGTATAAGGTTTAGTGATACTCGAATCATAAAACAGCTTAATATTAAACCTTTGGTTCAAGATGTAATCTACCGTTGGCCTCAATGAAATATTTTTTGCTCCTGATGATACTTCTGCTTCTGTTACATCTGCCCGGTAGATCACAGTTTTGTTATCTCTAACAGCTACATCAAGTTTAAAATCCATGTTATTATCCATTCTTACCTGCTTAAACAGCCCGAATGGGAACCTGAATTTATTGGTTCGATATCCCAATCCAAAAACCATATTGTTTTCTGAAAGCTGTGCCAGCTGCGAGTTAGACAAACTTAGACCCAACAACCTGTTTTTATTAAATTCGAAATTCGCAGTCAGGTTGTTTTTGAAACGTGTATCTATTCCGATCAATGGGGCAAACTGCTCGGAAATGGTAACCTGTGAATATTGGTAATAAGGCAGGAAGTTGTTGTTGTTATCCCTGCTCGATACGGAGCCGCCAGTTTCCTGATATTGCTGCAAAGTATTGAATCCGTTTACGCTATATGTAGAGCGGTAACCATGGCGCAAATCGATAGATTTAAAGTTCTCCTGAATAAATGCCAGTTTGGATAATCCACTATAATTGATCCTCCAGTTTGGCAAAGGGATTTTAGGAAAGGTTCTCAAATTGACTGACGATGCATCCTTACCGCTATAAGCCGCCAGGAAAGCACCAACAATAACATCTTGGGCATTCTTATTGTATCCATCCGCAAATCCATCTGCTCCACCTCTGGAATTTGGATTTGAAGCTCCTAAACGCTGAGATATGGCAGCCCTGTTAGACATGAATTTGTTGTAAACACTAGACAATGTACTTCCAGTCTTATCAGAGAATGCGGTACGCAGAGCGATAAAAGAAATGTTATAATCACCGGTAGTGTACGGGCTGAAATTTTCAAAGCTCTCCGAAGATCTATCGTACCTGAAGTTTGTCGAATAGTTTAATGTCCTGTTTCTATTGGCAGATAAAGTGATCCTCAGATCGCGGATCGGCTCAACTATACTTGTCATACTAAGATCCTCACGCAGCGTATTAATGTACAATTGCGACTGCAAAGTGTCTAGTGTAATCCAGCCATTATTCAGCGCCATCTGGCGAATGTCACGCTGACTTCCAAAAACGAACCCAAGTCCCGGTGCCCCCGTAGCATTCTCAATACCGAAGTAATTCGTCTTAGGTAGATATCCTGGCAAGAATGTTCCCTTGGTTTGCGTAAAAGCACCGTTCACACTTTTGATACTTGTCAATAGATCTACAAAAAATCCACTCGCTCCCCGGTCTTTCGTCTTACTATTCATTCGTCGGATAAAGCCTACCTTGCTGTATAAACTCGTTAGATTCAACGTCGGGTTGATCTGAATATTCCTGGAGTTCTGGATTGTATTCCCGAGATTGATATTGGGATCACGCAAGGTCGATAAAGGCTCCGTTTGCCAGTTAAAATTGGTTCCATAACGCGTAGCCACGGTAACCCAGTCCAAACCCGGAATCTTATTTAAGGGCAGATTATAAGTCACATTTAAGTTATGGTTATAATCTGTTGTCCGCCCTAGTCGCTTAAGATTTTGCCAAACTGTGTCAGTCTTCAATCCGTTGATTCTACCCTCAGGTTCATCAATAATAGAATAGTTTGTGGCGTCAAAATCCAGTGTCAGCGAACGGGTGAGATTCCAGGAAATACCATAGACACGTGTGATCAGGAAGTTCTTGTTGAAAGTCGTATTTACAGGAATAGAATTACCCGGATCATTGTTGCGCAAGCTGTTCTCAGAATAATAACGGTCTACATCTATCCTGAAATTAATGGCGCTCGGCATCAGGGTAAAATTAATATCCCTGATTAAGGCCAGCATATTGTTTTTTACAATCTTATCAAATGGCTGATAGCTTCTCGCCTGTGCCGCATACCTATATTCCAACGATCCTCTATACGTTTGCTGGATGTTGTTTTCGTTAATGAAATCCCTGTGATAGAATTTCGTGTATGCATAACTGGCATTCAAATTTTCTATATCCCATAGTTTAGCCTTTTTCTCAGGATCGCGCTCTTTATGGACGTTTGTAAAGTTAATACTGTTTCTTGTTGTGTAGTCCTGAGAGTAATTCAGGATCGCCTTTTTCTCAGCTTTTGTTGCTCCTTCCAAAGCGTTCTTAAGTTCAATATCAGGCGTCATTGGGTTGTACTGAGGTGTGCTTACCTGTGTAGAGTAACTCACAAACATCGGTACCTTAATCCCACTTTTCTTTGGTAATAATTTACCAAGTTCTATGTTTGATGACACATCAAAGAAAACATTGTCGGCACGGTTGCGCTCACTTACTCTTTTTTCCAGAGAGCCAAAGCCTATGGTCGACTTGCTTCCTGAAACATTCACATCAGCGAAGTCTGCCAACTTAGCGCTCATCCGTGCTGTTGCTGCCCAGCCACCACGCTCATCAAATTCTGTTAAGCGCAACTCATTAAACCAGATCTGCGCACTCTTATCCAGCCCGTCGTCAGACCGGGAAGTAGTACGTCTTGGGTTTTTAATACCAAGCATATAGAGTCGCACTTTACTCATATCCGGTTGTCCTTTTACGGTAATCGTATTCTGCCCATCCGTATATTCAAAAGGAATATTTACGGGCCAGGATTGTCCGTTAACCAGTTTCGCATTGTTACGTGCGATCTTCGCTTTCTGGAAGAGCTCCAGATCAATATCCATCTTATTTCGATCAGGCCAGATGGCATAAGGATCACTTGTATTTGGCTGCGTCACAATAAGAGGCTGAGTATACTCGTAATAGTTATCCTGATTGTCTGTTCCAATTCGTAAAAACCCACTCAGGTCATTATCGTTAAGCACGCTATTTTGTAAGGCCTCAAGGTGAATATACATTTCCAAGCGCTTGTACGACCTGAAGTCATTTGTCCCTGTTTTAAATGCCGCCCTGCCATAACCATCTCTTAAATTCTTAACGATTAATGATAGTGACTGTTCGTTCTGGCGGGTGTCTCCTCTGTAGTTGCTATAGTCACGTTCACGCACAATACCTGGAGGAATTACATAAGGAATAGGTGTTCTTTTACCATTCTCTTCAATGTTTACTGTAGCCACTTCAAGTGTTGAGTTATCCGCTCCGGCGAGCGCCAGTGATGGGTCAACAATAATCTGCGCAGGGTCATTGGTTGCGTTATATTGACGCCATTCGCCACGGACAAGTTGAATCTTCGCAAATCTCAAAATTGCTGTATCGGCAAAATTGGTCATAAACATCCTGATGAAACGGATAGATTTAAAATCCTGAATGTTCCCATATTTTTGATCATATTCTGCCAGAGGAATTCGAATCTGGTACCAGGTAACATTCTGTGTCTGTCCATTTGCCAATTTCACTGGCGAGACAACTTTATCAGTTACATATTTTTTACCTACTTCCAGATCTCCCGCACGCATAGAAATGCGGTACTGAAAATATTCGTCAGACTGGGTCATGTTGTTATCCCTGTTGATATCCTCACCGTCAGGCAATGAAGTCGAAGCAGAGTTCTCCAGACCGAGATCTGCAAGAGACTGCTGGGCGGTTTTAGAGTTACCCTCAGTACCGTTATAACTTTGATAACGTTGTAGGATTCCTGCACGAGCCTGGTCCAGCGCCGGGCCACGGAAATAAGAATAATTATCTGAAGAGGGGTCATTTTCCAAGGCCAATGCGGCGTCGGGATTTAATTGTGCCTTGATCAGATTCAAGACTGAGGCGAACTTTGCACGCTCATCAGCATCAGACAGACCATCCAGACCAACATCTTGTAAACGTCTGGCATCCGGATTATTATCAAATGCCTGCACTACTGGCTGCAACTTTGGTACTCTGCCCCAGCTTGTCTCATCAAATTTACTCCGGTCGCCATCTGTTGGTAATCCGTTTTCCAACGATTTACGCCCGTCTTTTAAAATGTCTTCAGAGATATTTCCTAAATTGAAATATAAGTCTCCTGCATTTGAATTTCCCGGTTTATAAATATTAGGATCCATCACCCACAGTTCAAGATATTCTATATTCAGTGCCTGAAAATCATTGGTCTCAATTTTCCGGAATAGTCCTCCCCAGCGCGAACGTGGGTTATTCAATTTTCCATCAGCACCGAATCCCGATGTTACATAGTTGTATGGTCCGCGGATATTTGGGTAAAAGGCGACATCTAGCGTAGGCAATGTGATCGACTGCCCGGTTGCGGTTTCTTTGAAAGGAAAAACTTCCTGCTCTATAATTTCACGCACGTAGTGGTTAGACAAAGCGTTCCTGTCGTTCTTTAAATAATCAGGAATTGCTGACGCACCTCTGTTGTAAAATGTAGGATCGATATTATAAAAAGCAATCCTCGCGCGGTTATAACCATAGGCAAGGTTATCGGTCAGCTGTGATTCAGAAAACATTTGTGGTGTTCCCGACAATTGCCATGCGATAGCACTCTTCAAGTCGATCACCGATCGTGATGCCTCAAAGTCATCCAGGTAACTCGTACCACCAGTACTACCATCAGCATTTAATGCTTTAGGGTGACCAGGGATCAACTGCGCAAACTCTCCGGAGAAAGCAATGCTTGAAGGTACCTTTGTAGATATAAGTGGCAGCTTATCCACCATACGTGTCAGGAACCTGGATGCCGAACTATAGTTCAGGTCCATACCCCACATGGTGTTATTGATCGGTTCCTCGCCAATATTCACTTTTGCCGTAAGTGGTTTTTCTGATAGGTTCATGAAAGTCCCACCTAGATTCAGCTTGTTGTTTACCCGGTAGTCAAACCGTGTTCCAAATAAAGAACGTTGCTGTAAACCGAACAACTCATTGTTTTCTGTGCTGATTTTAATAGCTTGTCCAGATGTAAGAATTCCGGTATTCAGGATTTTCACCCTTCCACCCTGATAGTCTACCGTGAAATCAGATCCTTCCTGCAAGGGTATCGTACCTGCAAAAACCTTAACCGACCCAACAGGAACATTGATGGAGTTTAAACTAAACTCGGAAGAGATCTCAGATTGATAAGAACCCTTAATAACATACCTGTTCTGCTTGGTAAACAACTGTCTTGCCACAACCTGGGTAGAGTCATACAAAGCTGTAAATGTGTATTTATCTATCAGCGTCTGTTCTGTTGGCGTAAACTGCGAAGCCAGATCTTTACCAAATGGCTCTATCACAGGAAAAATTACTCTGCCATTCAGCGGGTCAATCGTGATGTATCCACTATGTGTATTGGTAGAGAACGCCGACAATCCGGCATTTGATGAATTTCCAGTCGTCGCAGTACCGCCAATACTTCCAATAGTGTTCCCAGGATCCGGAGCTATTGTGAAAGGTTTGTCCTCAGCTTCAAAGTCAAAAATCCCGTCCGGCTTACGCTCATTCTGTTGATTCAGCCTATCTAATCCCGTCAGATTGATCCATAACTTATTCTGTGTATTCTGCCCTTCAGAAATCAAAGGACGTTCTATACCGGAATTATCATCAATCCTGAAAATGTCAAGTTTAAAGTTCTGTGGAGAAATCTGGTATCCGCCTATGGAATAGATGTTTTTCATCATCAGGTCCCAGGTTGGCAGATTCGTTTTTGTCGTCTCGTTCTTAAGCAACTTTGCGAAAAGTACTTTTGGCGACGCCTGATCAAATGAAACATCTGTAGAAAACTCACCTACCTGATACTCCACACCGTTATAGGTATAACGATAGGCTACAGCAAGAACCTCATCAGAATTCAGTGCATTATTTAAAGAGATATATCCTAACTGTGGATGGTAATTATACTCCCTATCAGATAATTTCCGTGCATAGGTCAACTTCGCGAAGTTGTCTGTAGCCCCATTGGCCTGGAAAAAAGAGATGATCCCGTTTGAATTGGTCTGTCGCGCATCAGCCGGCAGTTTCGATAAGAGATCATTGGACTGCCGAGGGAACTGTGTAGAAGTAAAACCCGCCGGGAGTGCTGAAAAACCAGCCCCGCCCAATACCTGAGCCGTGTTATAAGGTGCGTTCTCACCCAGATCAATCAAACCCAAAACATCACGAGAATCAGTGGTATTTCCAGTTTTGTTGGTAATCCAGACTTCTATTTTAGTAATGTTAATTCCAGAGTTTAAAGTCGGCGGATTAATTAAGTTCTTATTGTAATTGTTCCTAAAATACTGTGCCAGGAAGTAGTGCTTGTTTGCTTCATAGCTATCTGCACTCAGGCGAAATTCATTTTGCTGTGCCCCATTGTTAATGGATATTTGTTTGGATTGAGATTTCTGCTGACTAAAAACAGACATCACACTTAGCTTTCCAAACTGGAGCTGTGTTTTTAAACCGAACAGGGCTTGGGTACCATTAATTAACGTTGTATTTAAGGGAAACGTTACATTACCTGCCTCAATTTTCTTGATGATGTCATCCTCCCCACCTGTATAGTCTAGTTTAATCTGGTTCTCAAAATCAAACTGAGCTTCAGTATTGTAGTTCATATTGATTTTAAGCTTAGTTCCGATGTTACCAATAACATCCATCTGGATACGCTGATTAAAATCAAAATTACTCTGAACACGCTGACGCTCATTAAATAACGGATTCTCGTTCTTATTTACCCTACCTAAAAAAGTAAGTTCAGCCTCGCCCCTTGGCTGGATATCAATGGTTGTACCGCCAAAGAGCCGCTCAAAAGATCTGCTATTAATCTGGATCGGTGGGATAATGCCTGTCTTCCTATAATCCTCTACTTCGGAATTCGAAAAAGAGCGCCAGTTCTCTCGTTTAATCTCACTGTTAATCAGTCGCTGATACTCCGCGATGCTCAGATATTGCGGAGCTGTCAGATAACGTCCTCCAATTCTTTCCCTGATAATGTATTGTTTGTTGGCGGCATCATACTCCACCTCCCGTTTTACAGAATTAGGAACAGGGGCAAAACTGTTGTTGCCATTGCCCAGGTTCAAGCGCGATTTCTCCTGAACACCAAAGGTATTTCTGACCGTGTCGGTTCCTGTTCTAACGGGTGGCCTTACCTGCGAAAAAGCGCCCTGCCAAAAAAATAAACCAACGAGAATAATGATTAAGGTAGAAGTCTTTCTCAAAGGCAAAAAATATTATAAACTCTTAAGGGCCATTTTTATCATTTGTTCAACAGTCAACTCCGGGCCACCGACTTTTACTGCCTGATCTATCGCTTTCTCTGCAGGTGCCTTGGCAAAGCCAAGCATCATCAGCGCAGAAAGGGATTCTTCACGTACTGTATTATTTAAAGGCGCAGAAATGAGTGAGCCTGTACCTTCCTTCTTTAATTTATCCTGTAATTCTAAAACCAATCGTTGCGCAGACTTGGCACCAATACCCTTAATCCTCTGGATCAATGTCAAGTCTGCATTTACGATGGCACTTTGTATTTCATTAGGTGTAATCGAAGAAAGCATCATTCTACCTGTATTCGGACCTATTCCTGAAACAGAGATCAAGTGAAGAAATAATCTTCGCTCCCCCTCGTCAGCAAAGCCATACAGTGTATGTGCATCTTCCTTTACATGTAACCACACATAAACTTTACACCTTTCTGTATTTGCTAAAAGACTGTAAGTGTTTAATGATATATTGACGTGATAACCTACGCCTCCGGCTTCTACCACAATATAAGCCGGACATTTAAAAGTTAATTTACCATCAATATAATCAAACATCTTATTTCTTTGCTACTCTTTTTAACAATCCGCCTTTTTTAGCAGTGGCTTCCTGCTGCTTTACCTGCACATCAAGCACAGCGATAGTCACCATATTTACAATCTCTCTAACCGAGCTACCTAATTGTACAATATGTACGGGTTTTTTAAGACCTAATAAAATAGGACCTACTGCCTCGGCCTCGCCAAGTTCCTGTAATAATTTATAGGCAATATTTCCTGATTCCAAGTTCGGGAATACCAGGGTATTTGCCGGTGCGTCAGCCAATCTGCTAAACGGAAAATTATCTTTTAACAAGGCATTGTTGATGGCAAAGTTTCCTTGCATCTCTCCATCTACCAGTACATCCGGATGTTGTTCATGCAAAATCTTGACAGCTCCTTTAACTTTATCAGGAATAATGCCTTCGTTAGAACCAAAATTCGAATAAGACAACATTGCAATACGTGGCGTGATGTTGAATTTGCGTACCGAACGATCCAAAAGTAAAGTCAGATCTACCAATTCATTCATCGTAGGATCTACATTTACTGTAGTATCTCCGAAAAATACCGGCCCTTTCTTTGTCATCATCATGTACATTCCGGCAACACGGTTTACATCCGCTTCTGTACCGATAATCTGTAAGGCTGGCTTAATAGTAGTCGCATAGTTTTTGGTAAGACCAGAAATCATCGCATCAGCCTCACCAAATTCAACCATCGATGCACCAAAGTAATTCCTGTCACGTAAAAGCTTGGTAGCTTCAAAAAGCGTTACGCCCTTACGTTGTCTTTTCTGATATAAAGATTCAGCATATTTCTGCATACGCTCAGGTTCCAGGAAGGGATCAATGATCGTTACCCCTTCCAGGTCAAGTGCGCTTTCCTCGATGATTTGTTGAATAGCTGCTTTGTTCCCTAACAAAATTGGAATAGCGATATTTTCATCCTTGACAATCTGAGCAGCCTTCAAGATCTTATAATTATCTGCCTCAGCAAAAACCACACGTTTAGGATCAGATTTGGCTTTATTGGTAATAGCACGCATGATTGCATCCTCACCACCCAATCTACCTTTAAGCTCTTCAGCATAGGCATCCCAATCCTGAATCACTTTTCTTGCTACGCCAGATTCTATAGCTGCTTTGGCCACTGCCGCCGATACGTTCGTTAACAAACGAAGATCCATTGGCTTAGGAATGATATATTCCTTACCAAACTTGATATTCTTTTCATTGTAAGCCAAATTTACCGCTTCAGGAACGGTTTTCTTCGCCAATTCAGCGATAGCCCTTACTGCTGCAATTTTCATCGGCTCATTGATTGCTGTAGCCCGTACATCAAGTGCTCCCCTAAAGATGTATGGGAAACCCAATACATTATTAACCTGATTAGGATAATCAGAACGACCAGTCGCCATAATCAAATCCTTACGTGAGCTGATTGCAAGCTCATAAGCAATCTCCGGATTTGGGTTAGCCATAGCAAAAACAATAGGATTTTTTGCCATAGACTTCAACATCTCCACCGTAACTGTATCTGCAGAAGAAAGACCAATGAAAACATCAGAATCTTTCATCGCCTCTTCCAGTGTATTTATTTTTCTTGATGTGGCAAACTCAGCTTTAATAGCATCAAGGTTTGGTCTGCTGTCCTGGATTACACCAGTCCTGTCACACATCACGATATTTTCTTTTTTGGCGCCAAGAGAAACGTACAGACGTGTGCATGAAATTGCTGCAGCACCTGCCCCGTTCACTACGATCTTGATCTTGTCCATTTTTTTCTTTTGCAGTTCGCAGGCATTCAATAATGCCGCTGCAGAGATGATTGCTGTACCATGCTGGTCATCATGCATAACCGGGATGTTCATCTCTTCTTTCAAACGCCTTTCAATTTCAAAACACTCAGGTGCTTTGATATCTTCCAGGTTGACACCACCAAAAGTAGGCTCCAGAGATTTCACAATCTTAACAAAGTCGTCAATGTTCTTGGTATCCAATTCCAGATCGAACACATCGATATCAGCGAATATCTTAAATAGTAATCCTTTACCTTCCATTACAGGCTTACTGGCTTCAGGACCAATGTCGCCAAGACCAAGAACTGCAGTACCGTTACTGATTACAGCTACAAGATTACCTTTGGCAGTGTATTTATATACATCTTCTGTATTATCGGCAATACGCAGACATGGCTCGGCCACGCCTGGTGAATAGGCAAGTGTTAAATCTCTCTGAGAAGCTGTCGGTTTTGTTGGTACAACCTGAATTTTACCAGGTCTCCCCTGAGAATGATAATCTAAAGCGTCTTGTTTCCTATTAGTTTTACTCATAAAAGTGTCATTTATAAAAAGTTCAAAGTTACGATTCTTTTAATGACCACTACAATAAAATAACAGATTATCTGCCTATTAAACAAGGCTTGTAAGAGAATGAACAAAAATGAACAAACATAAATTGACAGAGACATTTTGGATTAGCATACAAGCCGTTTTGGGATGGGTAAAGAACTCTTTGTACTTACAAATCCTAAGAAACCTAGAAATGTTATAAAACAAGAAAACCCTGTAGTTTTCACTACAGGGTCTCTTTAAGATTTGGCACCGACCTACTCTCCCACGTGTTACCGCAGTACCATCGGCTCTGGTGGGCTTAACTTCTCTG
>NZ_SNWM01000005.1 GCF_004362245.1 Pedobacter duraquae | reverse complement strand
GCAGCCAAGAATACATAGTCTGGTTTCTCTGTAGCAAAGAATTCAGATACGGCCTGTTGGTTGCGTAAGTCAAGTTCAGCAGAAGTCCTTGTAATAATGTTGGTATAACCCTCTTTAACAAGTTTGCGGTAAATTGCAGAGCCAACCATGCCGCGGTGGCCGGCTACATAGATTTTAGAATTCTTTTCCAATTTTAAGAGGTTTAAAAGTTAATTAAGAAACAACACTCAAAGATATTAACTCAATCACGTATTTTTACACGCATGTTGTTAAAAAAACACTTATTTAGTGCAATTATTCTGCTATTAGCATTGAATTCCTCCGCACAAATCACTATTTCTTCCAAAATAGACACCAGTAAAACCAATAACGCCCAACTAATTAAGTTTATCAATACGTACTTCCAAAAAGATTCCATCAGCAAAACAATGTGGCATCCGAAATACAAAAACAAAGTAGTTTGGGATTACAGCATGGACTGGATCTGGGGAACCTGGTCGCCTAAAAAAATCTCCACTAAATTCGATCTCGAACTTGTAGAACTCCAAAAAGTAAACGATACCCTATCTTACTTTAAAATATCCGCAGCCAGTAAGCCGGAAATTATGCATGAGAAATTCACCAACGTCTACAAATACTATGTCGTAAACATCAATGGAAAATATTACCTCGACAACTGCAAGCCGTACGACCAAACCAGGTTTACTGAATACAAAACAAAAAACATCAATTTCTATTCATCTCCATTTTACCATATCCCTCCTGCTAAAATGAAAGCTGCAGCAGTAGAATTGGAAAAGCTAAATAAACAGCTCAAGCGACCTGCCATCACAAAACCTATAGACTATTTTCTGTGCGCAACTGAAGAAGAGCTCAACAACTTATCAAACATAGTAATCTGGAACGGCGGCCTTGGCGGTTACACCAACATACCCGAGCGTTTCATTGTAGCCATCAGTGATAACCCCGATTATAAACATGAATTTGTACATGCGCTATTAGGAACTGGCGCAAATTGTTTCTTTCTGCAAGAAGGCATGGCATCCCTTTATGGTGGCATGGATGAAGGCGCAAAAACCTACGAACAAGGCATCAAAGAGTTAAAAGAATGCTACAACTCTGGCGACTGCAATTTCGAAAAACTCTACGCCAGAAACATCGGCCAAAAGTACAGTAGCAGCCTTACCTATACCTTTGCCGCAGCTTGTTGTAAATACCTGATCAACAACTACGGATTGGAGTATTTCTATAAACTGTATTACAACAAGGATATCACCTCAGAGAACTTCCTGGAAAAAGTAAGCAACATAACCGGAAAAACCCCAAAAGACTTTCGAACAGGTATGGAAAAGCTATTATTTTAATAAAAAATACAACGCAACTACATAGGTTATAATACACCAAAAATCAACGCTTCACAGGTTCCCCTTGCTTATCCCGGGCTACAGGAGAAATCCCGGAATTTTGCAAAGGTTTAAGTGATTCTATGACATTTAGTTTTTTTTGCAGGCTATCTATTCTATGATGAAGTACAGCATTGATCCTTACTAAATCTGAGCCAACAACAAGCGACTTTTCTTTAAGTTTAGCGTCAACATATAAAAAGCCACCTACAAAAATACTTGCGATATAAATTGTTACCACTAACGTATAAGTCAGAAGCACCCCTTTTTGAAATTTTGTTTTAAAAATATGTTTTACAACAGCGATATCACCCAAAGTATCCTTATAAAAAGGCCTTATTTTTTCATTCTTATTATAAATATATACGTTAAGTGCCAAGGCAACACTAATTAGGAAAATTACTACCCAGTATTTGATCACCTCATCCCCAGTTAACATATTAATTATAACTCCTCCTAAAAGTCCAATGAACAGATTACTAATAACACTGTCAAAAATCTTTAAGTAAAGCCAGGCCAAGCTATATTTTAATAGGTAGTTTGTCTTCATGATCCTCTTCTAAAAACACGCTCAATCATACTTGGTTCTTTTTTGAATCCATATGCCTCGGCCAGTGTTAAAAATTCATTAATATCCTCTTTGCTACCGCTGTCCCACCCTTTTAAAGCCTCAAATTGAGTTTCTGTAGTTCCTTGATTAATCATGTTAGTATATATTTTGTGCTTAAGGTTAAACCATAAGGTTTGGTTTGGGAAAAAATTTTTTTTATTAATCGCCTCTGTCAAATCCTCAAAAATTCTTTTAACAGCTGCACCCATTGTTTCTTGTGCATTTTCCCTAATTGTAATTGCTAAACTCTTAAAAACATCTTCTGGAGACTTGTCCTTCTCTGTATATACTTTTGAATGCCATCTCAGGCCAAGATAATCGCCCATGACATCTTCAATTTCCTTTGACGCGCGATTGGAAGCACTAAAAAATACGACTGGAAGATGTACTCTTTTATCAGAATCATCACGTAAATGTATAACTAGGTTAATTCCATTTTCAGCAAAGGTCGAATTAACAAGTATATGATCTAACAATATAATTTGAATACGATTGTCAATGATATATTTTTTAAAGTCCTGATAACATATATATCGCAACAAATCCTTTGTGTAAAAACTTCCATATCCGGGATTAAGTAGGATTCGAACATTATTAGTGAATTTTTTATAAGCCTCTATGTCATTTTCCGGAAAAATATTAAAATCAGAAAGCGCTTGATGAATTTCTTCAAATTGTGTGAATTGATTTTCAACAACAACTACTCTTATATTCTCCATATCAATTAGGATTTAGTTCTAATATTGCGTGAAAGTTATATAGGTGTAAATCCTTACTTAACAAATCTTCAACGTGGTCTTGCTTAAAGACAATACGGCCCAACTCAAAACTCCTAAGCATAGTCGAAATAAGTTCAATACCTGCAATATCCTTCTTTAATTTGCCGTTCTGAACACCACCACTGTTATTAATGCCATTTAGCGTTCGCGACGGGCATTTTGCACATGTATTGGTTATTCGAAACCTTATTAAACCATCCTTACTTTCTGATACACTAACAGAAATCTTATTGATTTTTTCTAAACTATCGTCCTGTATAAAACCTGGCGGATAATCATCTAGAAAAATGTACCTGTTCTTTTTTGCATTGACTAACAATTCAAATAATATACTATCTAATATTTGCCTTGAAAATTTAAAAGGCTTAAAAATTAATGACCCCGGCCTGTAAATTACAAGCTCACTGTTTTCAATTTCATTCATTTCAAAGATTTCTTCGGTCAATTTAGATAGGTGATCTGTTATATATTCTTTTTCAATCGTGTCGTCCTTGATGTCAAAAAATCGAATAAAGTCTTCCTTAGTATGTTTATAAGAAGAGAACATATTCATCTCCTTCATATCCAAAATATAAAGTTGAGCCATAGCAATTGTAGACAATATCTTTTTATACTTTACAGCATACTCAGGATTTTGGGAAATCCTGATCAGCATTTCACGGCCGTGACCTGTTAACATAGAATTTCGTTTGTGCGCTTGTGCAATCATCCAATCATTAAACTCATAATTTTCATGATGCTTCTGTATGAATAAGCTCAGCAATGGTCTCAGCAATAATAAATACCGCAGCACTTGAACCCGGATTGTATTGTCATCTTCCTGATTAAAATAAAAACCTATAATTCCCTGACCTTCATCTTCTTTTAGCGATCTTTTATTAATTCGTAATAAAAACAGTCTGTTATAGGAAGCCGGGATGCAAGCTAATCCACTTTCAGAATCAAACTTTGGGGCTTCATCTAATGCATATAAGCTCTTCCATGCGCTTTTACCTCTAATATTTGTACGCGCAAGTTCTTCCACTGTGATATTCGAAACTTTGGTTCGATCGGGGATTCCCTTTAGGAATTCCATCAAATATTTATTCTCAGATGTTTCATTGAATTCATTGATTGCACCGTGGCTGCCATGATTATGAGCAAAATATATTTGATTCCCATCACCAGATTTATATTTTACTAAAAAAAACAAACCTGAAACCGACCTGTCACTGAGCGCTAACGAATGGAGACTCGCCATAAGTAGTTCCGTTTTTCTACTCCGTTCCTCGGAAAAAGTATCACCGCTCCCTAGTAAATTATGTAGAAACACATACCGCATAAAATCTACATCTGCCGACAATTCCATTATTTTTGTTGACAAACCAATATTTACAAAATCGAGCAGTGTATTATACCTATAGTTTGTTTTGACTGACTCCTTATCCAGAGCCTCTTTAATACTTGCTATTGCATCTTTTTCTCGTTTAGCGTTGTTCCAAGTTATCTGCCCTGAAATAAGCGGAATAAATTGTTGAAAAAGTATTCCATTTTCTTCCGAAAGCATCCTAACCAATTGTTTAAACCCTTCACTACCCTTTTTTTGAAAGGAAAGTAAAGTGAGTTCCAACTGTATACTTTTAGCCTCATTTAAAAGTAGTAACTCTTTCACCTGAGCAATAAAAAAGACGGTGAAATTTTTCAGCGTTTGTTTGTTAAAATCACATTCAGATGCTTCAGTCATCTGCCTGTCTCGCTTAAGTTGTTCCTGCTCCGTACTTTTATCTGAAATCAATTTCGGAATTCCATTTTTTGATAGCAAAACAGCAAGCATTTTAAAGAAAGTTTCTGATATCAAATAGTTTGCATTTAACATTGCCGCCCTTCGAATCAAAAATTTAAGTCTTCTGAAGTCCTTATATTGAAGTCTGTTTTTCTGCGTAGCATCCAGTACCTGCAAGCGATGTGAATCAAGCATATCTATCACCCATTTAAATACTTTTTGTTTGACAGGCTTATAATGGGTCAAGGGCGATTGTGTGAGTGTTTTCAGCAGTGCATCGTCCAAGGCTTCGGCTTCAAAAAATGCAGGAACATATTTTTTAAACGGGCCCAGATTTGTGTGTTTAATGTTGTAGGTATTTATGAGATCAACCTTCCACTCTTCAAAGGTTTCAAAATCTTCTATTCTCTTTCCACCTGCGTTGCGCTCATAAGAAAACCAGTCATAAATATAATGGTTCGCCAGAACTTTTAATATAAACCGCTCAGGAGGATTAGGTAATAATCCGATCTTAGATTCTCTGATATCTAGCCTGCTTGCCTGCTTGAGAAAATGAAGTTTAACTGTATCCAGAAAGGAATTCTCAGCGAGAGTTTCATACCTCAATTGTTCTTTACATAATGGACACGTATTATCAACATCATTAATTGATGCCAGATGTAGACTTGCAAAAGCAAAAAAACCTTCTCCCTTTCTCGTCAACTTACGCACCACGTTCTGCTGACTAAAGCTACTGGAACGATCCAGCATAATAATACATCCGTCAAAACCTTGTTCTTTATCCCTGCTATGCTTAACCAAATAATTGGTTTTGATAAAGTTAGAGCCGGCCAGTAGGGTATCATCTACAAAGAAAACCCTGCTCTTTCGTTTTTTTTCTGACGGATTAATAACTTCACTATAAAAACTTTGAAAGTTTTGAATATGATCCTGCGTTGGCTCGTAATGTATCACGTCGGCAGAGCTATCAAAAAGCACTTCGTTAACCATATGTACAAAACCTGCATTTGAATAATTCCCCGGAGCAATGATAATATTTGAGATGTTTGTAGAACGCGCAAATAATCCTGTTTTACCTTTTTTCTTTACCTCATATAGCCAAGTTTTAATACCGGCCTTATTTTTCAAAAAAAACATCTGCTTTTCCAGATAGAATTGGTAATGATTATGGTCGCTCAAATAATGTCCATACTTAAGCATTTTCGGTGTTACCGTAAATGGCGGTTGCAACGGAATAGTCCTTCCTCTGGGGTTGCTAAAAATAAGCATAGGTGTTACAGATGTTTTGTCTGTAATAAATAATGGCAATTCTTCTTTAGGATCTTTAGAAAAACATTCTGCGCAATCCTGAATATCATACCATTTACTCGGTAACTGTAAATAAAAAAGTTGTTTTTTTAGCCCACCGGAAAGGGCATTAATCATTACCGTGCGTTCGGCCGGAATGAACGTGCTCCAGCCAAATTTTGCTTCATTCAAAGTAAGTCCGGCACCATCTCTTTCACTAGCATCAAAAACATTTAACACATTCAAATGTGGTTCGATAATCGATACCAGCGGATTCACTTTTTTAATTGACTCGTCAATCTTTACAGAAGTAGAAAACGTACTTGATATTGGTACAATGATAATTACATTAGCATTTAATTTTTCACGCATTTTCATCGGCTCAAAAATCTCTTCGTCATTAATTATATCATGGTTGATGAGTTTTGTAGCAAAATAATCACTAAGTAGTTTTTCTACAATACTGATGAGCATCTCTGAATAAAGTCCGTAACCGATCAGTGTTAAACCTCCACTTTTATTCTGTGACTTTCGATCGCCAAGTATAGCCTTTCTTTTAATAGGATTAGAAATATGGTCCTTGATAATGGTTTTGGCCAACAAGAATGCGAAAGGCGATGAATACGCATTATGCTGAAAGAATCGCTTCGCATAATAATAGTCACGGATATGGATCTTGGATCCAAGTCTAAAATGTGAGTTTGAAATCTTAAATCCACTTACTGTCCGCTGACCATCTACAGGGTCAGTTTTTAGTTCCGTCTGCAATTTAAATCGCGCCTCATGTTCAAATATAGTAAGCCCTTCAGGCCCATCTAGTATCAAATAATAAGGAAGTCTTCCTTCTGCATTTAATGAAAGGTAATTTCTCCCACGCGCTTCATCTAGCTGGTAACCGTATAGCATCACATTCGGTTGTAAGGATGGTGCTCTCGATGTAGAATTTAAGGCTAGGTTAATGATAATCAACGTAGAATTTAAAGTCCAATTTGATGAGATCTCCATGATCGTGGTTGGTGATACATCCAGACCTTCAAGATCCACGTAAAAAACCATCTTAGATAAATCTTTCCTTTGGTAACTAGCCGGAATTTCTAAGTTGAGCTTATTCGAAGCACACTCCTCAACTTCCAACTTGACCATTAAATGCCGGCTCTTTCCCTCTGCTCCGGCTGCTATGCCGAACAATAAAAGTTTCCCTAGGTTTTCAATTGTAACATCAGAAGATTGAATAAGATCAGCATATTTCATAAGAGGGCATTTAATCACAAATTATGCATTAATTCGCTAAAAACCAACACCTTTAAATAGGTGTATTTTTAAAATCGCTAAGCCTGACTGCTAATCGCCGCCTACTTAAAGAAATTTTGAATATCTGTAGAATAGCCAAGCATAAATGCAAAGAAGCCGCTTTTGTACCCCAAGGCCTTGCTCACTTTTGTTTTGATATAAATACCCCCTCTATTTATTTTTGAGATGGCTTTCTTTGGTTGAATGAAGATATTGAAATCAATGTCCAGGATATTCCCTAATCCAGACTTGAAATCTTCTGAAGTAAGAACGGCTAATGGGTGGTCTCCACGCAAACCCTTAAATCGATCATCAAACAACCTATACCCCGTTAAGTAATTAACCTGAAGATCAAACCCGAACCGACTCTTATGATCAGCTACTTTAAATCGTGTCTGAAAAACGCCAGTATAGGCAGATAAGTTATTATAAACGGTCGAATCTGTCTTTGCCTTAGTTAGGTAAACCTGACGGAAATTCGCTCCAGACACTTGCCCTCCAGTATTAAATTCTACCAGCAAGTTCAAATTTGCTGCATTTATCGTGACGATGTTTAAGAGCGGTCGAAATGAAAAATTAATATGTTTTAAAAAATCGATCTCCCTGTAGGTAAATTGATTGTAATTAACAAATTGGGTTTCAACAAAGTTATCTTTACTTCTCAGATAATCCGAAGTTACTGTTGCCATTACGTTAACGGTTCTAAGCCAGCTCCGTCGCCCACGATTGAGGTAAAATGATGCATATAATTCGGCTGTAATTGGAGCTTTAGCACTTGCATCATTTAACCCAAATGGATCAATAAACGCTGAGGCTGATATTAAGTCGATCAGCTGTCGTCTCTTTAACACCGCCCCACCGCCAGGCTTTATTATGTAAGATTCATCTTGAAATTCATAAGAGATGGGCTCAACAACAGGAGAGATTTTGAACAGTTCGCAAAATTGCAAATAATAGGTTTTACCATTCAGTTTCACTGGCATCGATCCACCATTATTCATTAACGATGCTAATTTAAGGCCCCATCCTGTATTAATTATTGGGTTAATCTGAACACCGTCAATTGTACCTACAATATTTAGATAGAGTGCGTTGTTGTATGTATCGAACTTTACGTACTCTATTTTTAAATATTTTCCATTAAGCTTTAACAGTTGCATGGGAAGATTACAATCACATTCTGATTGCTCACTATGTAACTCAACTAACTCGCCCTTGAGTTCAATAGATGCGGCATCGCCATCTTCATCAGCAATACTTTTAATTCTATTTTCAATAAGGGCTATGACTTCCTCCCTGTTAATAGTATTACCACTCACAGCCTTTTCTGCAACCGTGACTGGGAGCGGCAAGAAATTGACCTTATAGATCTTGCCGCCCAATTTAGGAGAAAAACCTTTTAACTCGGCAATGGTATCCTGCACCTGTACGCCTTTGATTTTATTAACAAACTTGGGGCTTATTGGAACTTTTAGTTGTTCTTTAATCAATAGTATTTGATATGAAGGTGAATCAATATTCAAATACACTGAAGGTTGTTTAATCTTTTTATTGGAATTTATAATATTCAGGATAGTTACTATGCTATCCCGGACTAGAGCAGACTTATTGATACTAGCAGCATTAAAGACATAATTACCATCTTTATAAGTTAGAATAGGCAGATTGCTGTTTAATTCTATAACCGACTTGCTCATCACCGTATAGGTATAACTGTCATCAATATTTTGAATTTCAATTAAAGAGTTTGCACTATCAAGATTCCAGACTTTTGCACTTATACCCTCCGTTGGCTCTTCAATTTTCTTCTTTATTCGAGAAAGGATATTATGCGGTAGTTTCAATAACAATTCTTGATAATTTGATGAAATGGCAGCGTCCGAGCACGAAAGGTTAAAACTCTTCTTCAAAGCTGCTTCCAATTCACTTTTTATATCTTTATCGGCAAACTTTCCATAACTCAATATAGCCCCGTCAATTTTTAGCGTAACGAATTTCTTATCTTTCAATTCAACGATAATTGGCTTTACTCCTTTGCAATCTTTAAAAGAGTCTTGATAAATAGTATCCACTTGAGCTTTTAAGCTGTTCGATCCTAACAGGGCTAGCATACATAGTCCACGCATCAGTACCACCAATAAATCTGTTTTCATTTTATGTAGCGTTTTTATTGCTAGTAATACCCTTTTATAGCGTCAACAAATTTATTGTACTATATCCTTTAAAAAATACCAACTTCTTGGTATTTTTATTAAATATTAACCGCAACTCACTCATGCTCAACTACTCAATATTAACCTCGACGCTCATACTATGTTAAAAAAATATAGTACAACAGAAGAAAACATCTTGCTCGCATCGCAACTTTATCAGCTCGACAATCAGCAAACGAACAACGTCCATCTGATTGAAACTTTGGGAGATTATTTACCAGGACTATTGTTAATTAACGATATGGCAAACATGGAAAACATCTATATGAATAATACCGGCTGCCAATTTCTAAATCAAAGCAGAAAGGAAATTAATGAACTCGGCTCTGCTTACTTTAAATCAGATAGCTTTTGCAAAGACGAAATGGATTGGATCGCAAAAGATTTCACCGCATTAGCAAAAAGGAATGATGATGCAGAAGTGCGGGGATTTTATCAAAAAGCCCGAAGAAACAAAAACGCAGAATGGACACGATATTATCTCAGTGGAAAAATCTTAAAAGGATGTCCAGGGTGTTTTGTATATATAGGGGTGGAAATTGCCAGGCAGCAAAACCTTATTAGCAATATCAATAAGCAGTTTGACATTTCACCAATAACTCCAGTCTCGTTTCAAAGATTTAGCACACTAACTAAAAGAGAAAAGGAGATTCTATTCCTTATTGCTGACGGGCATGCTAATAAGCAGATATCTGATCGTCTGTTCATCTCAGTTTTCACTGTAGAAACACATAGAAAAAACATCAATAAAAAGCTAGGCACAAAAAAACTTAGTGAACTATTGAGAACTTCAGATTTGTTTAACCCATAGATAAAAACTCGTTTCTTAGTAGTGTTCGTTTTTTACATCCCTATCAATAACCTTAGAGATTTAACGCTTGCTGGTCAAATTCCCCGGACACCCCCCTTCAGCGACGTGTCTTGAAATAATTGATGTTGTTTGATGACATGCAAATCTTCCCTTCAAGATTTGAGGAAGAAAATAACATCATTTATTTCACCTCAAGTCCTTAAAACTTACAACCCTGCTATAACTGGATACCCCTCCTCAGTGACGTGTTCTTGAAATAATTGATGTTGTTTGATGACATGCAAATCTTCCCTTCAAGATTTGAGGAAGAAAACAATATCAATTATTTCACCCGCACTCATTACCCCTCACCCCTCTTCATCTTTATACAACAAACTCCCCGCAAGCATCAGCTCATGCACCCTTTCATAGAAGTAAATCATATCCCTGCTATCTTCCAAACCCAGCGTAGAATCCTCGATAGTAAATGTAGATTTCAACATCGTCCACAACATATCATGGATCATATCCAAATGATAATCCTCAAAAAAAGACTTCATCACGCCTTGCGCATAAACCTCCAACTCAACCTCATTACCCGACGGCCTTCTGTGTAAATACAATGCTGTTGTTTCCATATCTTTCCCATTTATTATTGGCATACATAAATGAGCCTAAACGGGCTAAACGCAAGATGGCGTGGAGCTCAATTCATCGGCCTAGAGGTACTAGTATACCGTGAGACGACAAAAAGAGCCCACGCCATTTTGCAGGAATGGGCATCTTCACTATCGTCTTGCCTCTGTAAATTACTAGTTTTCTAGACCAAGACTCAAGTGTAATTTCTTATAAATTCCCTCAGGAAAAACTAAATCTACAAAACTTGCAGAACCATCCCAAAAGCATCAAAATTACATACAGAATAACCTTAATCACTCTGCACTTCTAATCTCTGCAATCCCCAACAAATAGTGGTTAGATATTTGAAAATAAATCCATAAGGCACTACATCAGAAATCATTAACCCGTAGCAAAGATCCCTGTTTGTTCCCATCTTTTCCTCTGCCGATAAGCATAAAAACCCAGAAACACCAGCGATATCACCAGTGTACCTAATAGATAACTCTCAAAAGATGAGTATATAGTTCTATCCCGTTTAATGGTACTCACGTCTGGATTGTCCTTCAAATAAATGACAGTTGTTTGATAAGGTGGCTTGGGAGCATTAGGATCTCCATCGCTAAGGTCAACCAACATATCTCCGCTTCTTGAAGCTTTATGTAATACCCCATCCGCCGATCTAAATTCATAACTCATAATACCACTAAATGGTCGTTTATAATCCCCGTCGGGACCTACCGAGGTAACTACTCCACTGGCTTCAATTCCATCCTTGGCAAGTAGATATTCGTGCCGATGGGCAATCAGACCGAATATCAGAATTACCAGAAATGTTCCGGCCCAAAAAACTACGTAGCGGAGTAAAGTTGTGTTGTTGATTTTAATTTTCATGGTTCTAAATATTAATTTTCAATTAAATTGTTCTTATATATGCTTGTGGACTGTTTATCTTCGTGAAGCTGTTCTAACTCGTCCCTAAGATTCCATACCGGCTTCTGATGTCGATCTTTATAATCAAGCCATGCAAAGAAAACTGAAAAAAGCAGGTAACAGCCCCCTAAGCAGCTTAGAAAAATAGTCGTATCATTACGCTCAGCCTCGCCGGCCACATTACCTTTAAGCCGATTAACACTGGGGTTATCTTTTAAATAAACTACAGTACTTTTGGCGGCAGGATTAACAGGCACAAAATATTCTGGCGAAGCCAGCAACATATCCTTTGATTGTGTTATTCCATGATGCAATACCCCATCTGCCGACTTAAATTCATAGGTATTTGGACGGTGTTCTATATCACTATCCGAATGTGATTCAATAGAAGTAATTAAGCCAGTAGTCTCTACTCCATCTTTTTCCAGCCTATATAGCGGATTTTTGCGCTCAAAATAAAGAATTAGAAATACTGCAACAGCCAATAGCGACGCTATGAGTTGCATGTATCTGAAAGCCCCGGTCTCTTTATTAAACATGATGATGATGATTTAAGATGAATAAATAATCCAGTTAAAATTCGAATCAGAAATAGTCAATCAAGCATCAGAGAGCGCAATACGCAGGCTATAAGGGAAAGTGATGATTTATAGATGCTTAACGACTCAATATAGCAATAAGAAATCAAATTATACAACTTTCAGTTGTGAATTATTCGCACACGCACAATCCCGGAGATTTACCCTTCAGAACCATATTCCGGAAATTATTGATATTGTTTGATCACATCCAAATAATGGACTCTGCCATTCCTGGATCTACCCCTTCAGCGACGTGTTCTGGAAATAATTGATGTTGTTTTGCAAATATTGGACTCTGCCATTCCCGGATCCCCCCATTCAGCGACGTGCTCTGGAAATAATTGATGTTGTTTGATGACATGCAAATCTTAACTTCAAGATTTGAGGAAGAAAACAATATCAATTATTTCACCCTCACAGTCCTGCAAAACACCTCCCTTCAGCGACGTGTTCTGGAAATAATTGATGCAGTTGGTAACACGCAATTAAGCAACCTGCATTCCTCGGATCCCCCCCTTTTCAGAGACGTGTTCTGGAAATAATTGATGTTGTTTGATGACATGCAAATCTTCCCTTCAAGATTCGAGGAAGAAAACAATATCAATTATTTCACCCTCAAGTCTCGATACCCCTTACACTCAAGCCGCCTTGCTCTTCTTAATAAATTCGAAAACCTCTGCTCCATAAATACCTTTAAATAGTTTATGAAAATATGCAGGTGTTTTGAAGCCACAATCTAATGAGACTTCCTTCACAGTATGGAACGTGCCATTCTTCAACCCCTCCATCGCTACTTGCAGCCTGATAATACGCATGTATTGATTAGGTGTCAAAGCCACAATATTCTTAAGCCTTCTAAACAACTGCCTTTCACTTATAGCCATCTCATTACTCAATAGTGAAATTGTAATGTCAAATTGCCCAATATTTTTTCGCACCACGCTTTCCAGTTTAACAAGCCAAGTTTGATCTATTTTAGAAATGTTGCCGGCGTCCTGAATCTCTCTTTTGTATTCACTTTCAGGATCACATTGCTCCTGTTCATTAAGGATGTGCGAAATTCGCCTATACTCTTCCAGCTTTTTCCTTAAAGTGATATCTTTGGCAACCCCGAATATAAGTTGTTTTGCTTCAATCCTGACAGACGACCAGGTTAGCCAAACTATCTCCCCTGATTTTGTCATATACCTGTTGTCAAAATTTATTAGCGCTGTGCCTGAGATTACGTTCCTGCGACTCTTACCCGTCATTGCTTTATCCTCTGGATGAACAAAGGAATCGATAGGCCGCGAAAGCAATTCCTGTTCGCTGTAGCCAAGCACTTTTGACACTGCGGGATTAACTCGCTTAAAATATCCGTCAAACCCCGCAATACACAGGAGGTCAGGCGAACAGGCATAAAACATTTCAAGATCAGATAATTCATTCATATCAAAAAAGCCAGCTAACGAGATTTATTGGGAGGATTATATCCCGCAATAATAGGCATATTATCGCTTCAGCAAATCTCTGACCTACCTTAAACCGTATTTAAAGCCTCATTTGGCAGTTTTAATAACACATTTGTCAGTTTTATCAATGTGTATTCAGCAACTAAAGTCCGCTGATCGAAACGATCTAAAACGACAATTGGTCTAATCGAAGAAAACCATCACATTACCCTCATGGTACACGCCGCCTGTCTGAGACAATTGGTATTGTTTCGTTATAGTGAACCCTGCAATCTTCGGATCCTCCCTTCAGTGACGTGTTCTGGAAATAATTGATATTGTTTTGCAAATATTGGACTTTGCCATTCCCGGATCCCCCCTTCAGCGACGTGTTCTGGAAATAATTGATATTGTTTTGATGACATGCAAATCTTCCCTTCAAGATTTGAGGAAGAAAAACAATATCAATTATTTCACCTCATGCGCTTCTAATTATTTCACCCACACTGCCCTGCCCGAACTTAAAAAAGGGTAGACGATCCCTAATCGCCTACCCTCATCAATTTATCATCCTAAACTCCAGCAGAAAAAATCTACTGAAAACCTTCAACTACCCTAAATCTCAATTAGAGCCATATTAATTTTTTGTTAGTAAGTTCCATACTAGTAGTTCGTTAAATTAATGACCCAAATGGCAAACGCCTACTCCACCTATCGGAGACAGCTTCTGAAAATAATTGGTATTGTTTGGCCTACTCCATATACAAACTCAGCATTCTTCGGACCCCCCTTTTCAGAGACGTGTTCTGGAAATAATCGATGTTGTTTGATGACATGCAAATCTTCCCTTCAAGATTTGAGGAAGAAAACAATATCAATTATTTCACCTCATGCGCTTCTAATTATTTTACCCGCACAGTCCCCACTTACACATGCTTACATTAAACTATAAGTCAAGTATTCTGCTGCGTACATCTTTAACAAAATCTTCAGTGACATCAGCAATTTCGGCTATCTGCTGATCAGAGAAATCCAACTTATTCATCATATTTTTAACAAACCTGAGTTTCTCTTCAGCTTTACCTTCCTTCTTTGCCATATCTAGCAAAAGTTCTTCAATACCCATAGTAGTGCTCCTTTCCGTTAAAATTTCTACCTCTTCATCAAATTTAGCATTATAATCCCGATTTTCAAAGCGCACATAATACCTCAAAAAATTCATCAGGGCTCTCACCTTATCCTTACCTATCTGCTTGACCAACAATTGTTTTGCCAAATCAATTTTAATGCCCAACATAAGTCTATCTCGCTCCGTTTCGTTCATGTCTCCCTTGCCTTGCAAAGCCGATTTTGCAATCAGAATCACCAGTGCGAATAAGTTATCGCTTGATCGAAGTTCCTCCTCCGACTGGCTCGATATTTTGTAGGTATTAAATTTATATCGCACACTTGTCCCCAAAAAAGCAATCTCAAAAACAGCTGGACGTGCCTTGCGCGTACCTTCTGTAAAAATGGCATACGCGGTTACAGGCTTTTGATACTTATCCAAAATTCTATAGTAATAGCTGAACATACGTTGAGGAAAATCATGATGATATTGCCCCTGTACCTCAACATGAACTAAAATCCACTCTTCTTTCCCACTTCTGGTAAATACCTTAATTAGCTTATCTACTACTTTTGGGGAGTAGACGTCATTTTCTGGCGGAAAAACTTGCTCTAACTCCTTATCCAGGAATTCAATTCCTTGGTCAAGATCCAGAACTAATTCACACTTCGGACTCAAAAAACGCAGAAAATCGTCAAATACCTCTTCCAAAATTCCTTTCCACAAAATATCATTGTTTCTCCTCATATGATCAGGGTGCCATTTACGTCCCTAATCTCTACAATGCCCAACACATCTTGGTTAGATATTTCAAATTATACCCTAGAAGAAATAAGCATCATATATTTATAGATGCCCCTGCCTTCAGCGACGTGTTCTAGAAATAATTGATGCTAATAATGGACTCTGCCATTCCCGGATCCCCCCTTTTCAGAGACGTGTTCTGGAAATAATTGATGGTGTTTGATGACATGCAAATCTTCCCTTCAAGATTTGAGGAAGAAAACAATATCAATTATTTCACCTCATGCGCTTCTAACCTCTTCCCTTCAAGATTTGAGGAAGAAAACAATATCAATTATTTCACCCCCACTGTCCTGTCTCAATACTCTTATAAAGGTATGCCCCCTGGCCCCGGGAGCATACCATTTAAAACCAAAATGTTAACTCGTGTATGCTGTTTTACTAACCTCCGGCTCGAAGTTAATCACGTAGCATGCACAACACGTCAATGAACTTTTGCAACGCCATCCCGGCTAGTGCCCGGTTTATCAATTACCCGAATCGTTAAACCTGTATATAGATTGATCACCTTTTTTCAAAGACCCTACAACCTGAACTCCAGATCGATCTGATGCACCATTTTCATCAGCATCGCCCGTGTCTGTACTGCGGTAACCTGCATCACCGACTGATATTTTCTGCAGATACTGCCTGTCGACAATACCTTGTTTCCAATTTTTGCTGTCTCCACCCGCGTTGCCAAAAAGCTATACAAATCATTCTTCACCACAGCTTTAATCAAGCCACAGTCAACAAATAACCGGGCCAGGTAAGACAGCACATCTACAGAAAACACCGTTTTAACCCGGTAATCCTTTCCGCGTAACAGTGCTGCCGAATCACTATGCTGAGCCGTCGTTCCTTGATATACCTGCCTGGCTGCAATTCCGGCATGTAAGCTGTTCACATAACTAAGCAATACCGCATAGCTACCCTGCGCGGCCATGCCCGAAACACTCCCATGCAATTGCATTTTTAATAACCGCTTTTGATAGGCCTGTAAGATGCGCTGCTGGAATTCGAGATCAACCTCCGTGTCAAGCTCGGCAGTAATTTTATCCATGTAATGGTCCAGAAACCGGGAGTCCCGGTAATCCAGCACCACCAGATAATCCAGCAATTGCTCATCAAACTGACTAAAATGCCCCTGCGCACAAAAGGCAAGGATCTGATCCTGCAAAACAGCTTGCCTGTCGAGCTCCAGATAAGTATACCGCTCGAGGGATAGCACCTCGGCAAAGTAATTTTCGATGATCCGATGCAACTCCTGATTGCGCATCCGCGCCTTTAACTTGGTATGGCGCAGCTGGCCTGTCCTGATTAACGCCTTTTTGCGCTGTTCCACCATGTAACCAGGCATCAATGCGCTATGGTTATAAAACTCCGGATAGTACCTGCGCAAACTGCCCAACAACATGCTGAGCCACTGCTGTACCGCGTTGCCCGCCTGCGGTGCATCCATCAGGTCTGTACAGCTCAGTTGCAGATAGCGGATATAACGCGCTAAAACAGCTTGATCTGCAGTCCCCAGCATCGCTTCCCGCACCTCTGTCAGCAATGCCTCTACTGCATCCTCCAGTTCCTCCTCACTGGGCTTACCCATAATAAGCATGGTCAAAGCCCCAATCTGCCCGGTCTTCATGTGTTCAGCCTCCCTAGATATAAGCTGTCGGATACCAACTCGCGGTTGATTGAACTCACACTCACGTACACTTCCAGGCTTCTGCCCACCGAGTTGGGATGGATGGCAAACCTGCAGCTTCCCGCCAATCTGCTGATCCCGCCAATAAATCCTTCAGCTTTCTTCAGCTCAGCATCATAGAGCAACAGCGTAACCTGGTCGTCGGGCGTAGCCAAAGGCTGCCGCAGGTTAAGCCAGCTCAGCTCCAACTCTGCACCACTCAGCAAAACGACCTTTGGTTCACATAGATTGGGGAGATTCCCCTTGCTCATCACAAAATGTGGATAGCTGATTTCAAAATTCGGGTGACTGCCCATCAGAGCCGATTGATAATTGATTGAAAAAGCAACGTTCATCTCTGTACGGTGGGTAGCGATATTCCGAAATCCAACCGTGAAAAACCGTGCAAAGGGTGATAAGAACTCATGTAGGAACTTAAACTTGGCCTGTTGTGCAAGCTGCTGCTCCGTTCTGGGCTTGTCGGTCTCCTTAGGTAGCGACCGTATATATTCCACACTTCTCCATGTTGCGCCAACAATTGATCCGATCTTACCGCTGATGCCGCCTAATATTCCGTTTAATAACTTGGCCATGGCTTTAGGTTCTAGCAGGTATAACAAGGCCCAGGAGCTTCACAAGCTTCGAAATATATTTGGTAATATTCCTTAATTTTTTATGAATTTCCACATCCAACATTTCACGCAATTCATCCGAACTCATTCCGACTTTTGTCGAACAAGGTACGAACGAGGTCCGCACCAGTCTGCGACCAAGTGCGGTATGTATCCTAATAATATTTAGGTTTTTCTTTTTTGATTTTTTGTCTTTCTTTTTCATGTCTTTAATTTTTAATTGAGGTGTGATGAAACTGTAATTAAAGGTTGATCAATCCCGTTGTTAATTTGTGCTACTACAGTTTCGGGTAGTGCAAAGTGTACTTTGCAATGCGTTTGCGCGGGAAATGTTGGTCACCTCCCGCCTTGATAGCAGGTTTAAGCCTGGTCTTTGCTGATGATTCTCATCTCCCGGCCAAATGTGGCCAGCCAGTCTTTGAAGTTTCTGTTTTTTGCATAGGAAACCTTGCGCTCTGGCAGGCCAAAGACTGGCTGTACATGCAGTCGCTGCGTTTCACGCACATACCAGGCATCTGCAATCCCATCGATATTAATGATGCAGGACTGGTTAATCTTGAAATATGTAGCGGGTAACATGGTAAAACTGGCGTTGATGCTTAACCCGATTGGCCAGTTGCCGAGGGTATCTTGCGTGGTCAGCGAAATCAATGCATCCTCCTCTCTGTAAATGATGGCGAGCTTAGGATCTACTTTGATGTTCTTTTGTTTATTGTATTTCTTTACCGGCTGTTCCTGTTGCGCTGCGATAGTCGACACCGGGGATGGAACGGCTGGAATCTCCGTATCTTCAAGTGCATCTTCTGCCTTTTCATAGGCTTTGAACTGCCTCCAGATGAAGAGTTCTATCAGCCCATTACCTAACAGAATAAAAGCGAGATCAACCATGAAGTAATTGGTAAACCATACGGTTTCAGTGAAAATATTTTGCTTAGCGAGGAGAAAAAACAGTGCCGCCAGAATGAAAGCTAATAATTGTGGTATGATGACCGATACCAGTATTCTATACCGCAAATATTTATTCTGCTCAAATGAAAAGGAGTACTTTTTGCGGGCATGCAAAATGACGTGATACAAATACTCTGCTACGATAAGCACCATCACTGAATTGAGGAACATAGGCTTGGGGTAATTTTTATGATGCATTACCTCCCATGTTGTCATATCGGTGAAGCTGCATAAGATCATATGGCTGGATACTATTGATCCGATCACTAAAAATGATTGTGCTTTCCAAATTGGTGGGCTCCATGTCTTTTTTGTTAAGGTCTGTTTCATAATTTGAGTTTTTAAGTGAAAATTTAGAGTTGATTACCATAAATTTATAGAGCTTTTAGTTGTATTTGCAAGTCGTTATCCTTATAAGAAGCTGGAATACAGCACCCTGAACAAACTCAAATCACGAATAAACAGGGGTAGACTTTGAAATTCCCACGAATAGCAAAATAATTAACCAGGCTAAAAGGGGGATAAAACGGCCTTAACAGCGTTGAAAAGCGGGATATAGACCGGCAATCGACTACGCTACCCTAAAAATTCATACGAATAGCGATTTTTAGGGAAAATGTGCGAATTTAGAACATTTTAAACACTGATAATGAGGCATTTTTGCAGATTTAGGGGGAAAATAGGAAAGATATTGGAAGGTGATTGCGCTAAATAGGCGTTGTTTTGTAGTGCCGAAGGCTGTGTTAGATGTCTTACAGCAATGTAATCGGTAAATTCCTATTGCTTTTTATGAATAGAATTCGAATAGGTTATCGTTTTGGAAATTCTCAACCGCCGTTCTTTCTGCTTTTACCGTAAGCGATTTGACAGCGACAATCTAGTACTTCACATTTCTATTGCTTAAACTAAATATCGGAATATGCATTTAGTAATGTCTTTTTTTCAAAGATTTCGACTTGCTTTCAAGTGCCTTTCAATCCCTGAAATAACCGTATCTATTTGTAAATTAATTTGTTGTGAAACTCTGTAAATAGCTAATTTTACCGGTGCAAAACCAAGATCAAAATAATAGACAAGCTAACCAATATGATAAAATTATTAAAGAGAACCTGGAGGTTACCCTCCCTGTAATCATTAGGGATGTGCTTGGTCTGGATATCCTGCTAAGCGAGGAACTGCCGGATGATGTACAGCATACGAAGGAACGAAAACCGGACGCCTTGAAAAAAGTAACAGATACTTCAGGTAAAACATACGTGCTGCAGGTCGAATTTCAGGTCCAGGATGAACAGGAAATGGTATATCGCATGGCGGAATATAACATCATGCTGATGCGTAAATACCGCTTACCAATAAAACAATATGTGATATTTTTAAAGGATGCAAAACCATTGATGGATACAGTATTGGACACTGAATATTTAAAATTTCATTTTACACTGATCATGGTTTCAGAGGCCAGCTACAAATTATTTTTAAGATCTAACAATGCATCAGTTAAGATGTTAGGAATATTGGCTAACTTTGACAAGGAAGATAGCTTCCAGGTAGTTAAGTCAATTGTAGATGGCATACAGTCTGCCGGAGATGATGATTTTGCGAAGAGCCGGTATTTTAAACAGTTGCGTATCATGCTACAACTACGCAAGAATATTGAACAACAATTTGAACAAGCTATGCAATCAGTAAGTACATTTTTCAAGGAAGAAAACGATTTCTTGTATCGAAAAGGAGAAATTAAGGGAGCAGACAAAAAAAGTCACGCTGTCGTTATGAACCTGATTGTTAAATTGGGATTTACAGACGACCAGATTGCGGAGCTTGCCGAAGTGGAACTCGAATACATTAAAAAAATACGTGCCGAACTGGCCAAAAAATAAGGCTTACCATTTGAACATGAAATACCTTTTCATTTTCCGTAAGAATCGATTTTCTCAAAAAGGCATTTACGTTAAGACGTTGCTTGCCTAAATCCGAATCAAGCAGTACAATTCCAAAATAATAATTTCTCTTAGCGCCAGAAACTGATCTTATAAAAACGACAGGGAATTCCGGACTGAAAAGATCATAGCCCCTTAACTTACCTTTAACCGCCATCGCCCCTAAAAAAACGCCTTTTTAAGCCATTCAAAGGGGGTGTAATCATTCTCTGTACAATATTTCGCTTCAGCAGCCATAAAACACCTTTAAAGGCCGATTCCATTTTTTATTAAAAAAACTTTTTCTGAGTTTTTACTACTTCCAGGGCCGATTTTCCCCGTTTTCCGCGGGGGGTGTTACACCCCCTTACACTGCCACAGGTTTTGGGAATACTGTCTCTTTGTAATGCAATTGCGAATGAACAGAATTATAAATTTTTAAAACTTAAAAAAATGGGAATTATCAGATTAGGAATCCTGGGTGGATTCAGAAACAAAGTAGGATCAGTAGTAGGCGCTTCGTGGCGCGGATTGGATACCATGAGAGGTTATCCTAAACCAAGTAGCAAGGCGCCAACACAAGCACAGCTGGATGTCCGGGCCAAATTTAAAATCGTAACGGATGTGATCACACCGCTAGCCAGCGTGATCGATGTAGGCTTTAAAGCAGCAAGTAAGGTGGAGACCCAGCGCAATGTAGCACTAAAGGCCAACCTCGCCGCAGGGATTACTGGCATCTCGCCAAACTTCAGCTTCGATTACGAGAAATTGCAGTTCAGTCAGGGCAGCCTCGAAAATGCCAGGGAAGCGCAGATCACCACCGTTACGGGATCGAAGATTAAGTACAACTGGGCAGATGTGTTTAACGACGACAAGGAACGCCCAACCGACCTGGTAACCCTGGTGGTGTACTGCCCCGCGCTAAACAAATGGGTGAAACTGCAGAATGCTGCACCGCGCTCTGCAAAAACCTTTACCCTGCAAATGCCTGCCGGTATGATGGGCAACCCGGTGATGTGTTACATTTCCCTTGTCTCTACCACAATCAAAAACCTGGCCTCAGACACCCTGTACCTTGGAACACTTACTGCAATTTAATTAACAAAATGTAAACCACAATAACCCCAGGCTTAGCCTGATGTATAGGCGGACAGCAATGGTGACGCGCTGCTTGGCCAAGTCTGGGGCTTTGTTAAAATAAATAATCATGAACACTTTATCTCAATTGAAAAGCGAAGGTCCCTTTAAACCGGATCTTGCCAAAATTGCCCTGATGGGCTTAACCCTGATCCTGCTCTGGCAACTGATACCCATGTTGCTGCGCGCTGTTGACCAAACATCAGCCAGTATAGATCCGTCCATCTGGATGTTGATCCTGCTGGGCAGCATCGCCCATCTTGGCATCACGGCATTGAGCTGGCTACTGTTAAAATGGTTTTGGAAAGGGCTCGGTTTGCCTAGCCCAGACTATATGGTTACACATTTTAAAACCCTTGAGTTATGGCAACAGCTAAGCTTTTTCTGGGGATCATTTGCCTTGCTTTTATTGGCAGGAGCCATGTCCCTCATCGCCATCTGTTAACGCAGCAGGCAGATCAACTCCTTGTTATCGCAAGCCAGCAGCTGGGTGTGCGCGAAGCCACCGGGCACAATGATGGCCAGGCTGTAGAAGCCTATCTCGGCTATGTTGGCCTGAAGAAAGGTAACCCCTGGTGCGCAGCCTTCGTATCCTGGGTGTTTAAACAGTCGGGTTACAACCAGCCCAAAACAGCCTGGTCGCCAGACCTGTTCCCCGCCCGCTACTGCGTTAAAAAAGTTATTCCCGGATTAGTGTTCGGGATCTATTTTCAGGAACTGGGTAGGATTGCCCACTGCGGTTTGGCAACCGGCATACACCACGACTGGCTAGCATCTATTGAAGGCAATACCAATGTAGCTGGAAGTAGAGCGGGCGACGGGGTATACCGCAAACTCAGACACATCAAAACCATCAGCAAGTTTGCGGAATGGCGGAGAGCACCTTTAGCCTTGAGCGCAGTAAAGACGCTGCATCCAGCTGCTGCCGGTATAATTTCTACCCGTGTAGACCATGGAAAGGAGGTGGAAGATGTTAGTCCACACTAAATTGCTACTGATAGTTGGCAGCGTCCTCATCCTGCTGTCTGCTTGCCAACTGTTTAAAAAGACGACAACCGACAATACTGCTGAGAAAATACATTCAGCAGAAAGCACGAATCTAACTGCGCATGAATTAAATAGCGAACAACTGTCGAGACAAATAGTAGCCGTTAAAAATGATAGCGCGTTGGTTCAAACTTCGCTGACGATATGGCCTCGTGGACCTTTTAAATTTTCGGCCGACAGTGGCTTTACTGGTACAGCCGAGCGGATCCAGCTCACAACTTCTACTAAAACTGGCTCTGCGCAAGCAGGAAAAGAAACTTTAAAAAAACATACTGTATCGGTGGCTGACAAAAAAGTATCAGCTAAAGCAACTGCCGATAAGAGCAGTACCAAAAAAGCTAAAGTGAGTTCGCCGGAGGCGTTCCCCTATTTAGTGATCGGCGTGATTATAATTGCCCTCATGATCACCCTGGCAGGCTATCTGATTGTAAAAGCCCGCTAGCGTACCCTACCTGCAAACCCCCGTGATGGCCTTGCAAATTGTTCTTTGACATCTTGAAAAAAATGCCTGACTGGAGCGCGTCAACCATATGCCATCAAGCAAGTAAGGTTATCTGCAGACCCGGCCGACCTGCTTTTAGCCTTGCTTGTTTTGATTAAATTGCCAAGACATAGCTGCTCAAAATTGAAAATTGGACAAAGAAAACATTTTTCCTACACACTATGCATCCTCGAAAAAATCACCCTGCAATCCCGGACAACTACCCTTCAAAAACGTGCGCTGGACTAATTGATGCTGTTTGACAACACCGAAATAACGAACGCTACAATCTTAGGATCCCCAATTCGGGTATTTTTATCTTCCTTTATGCTTTACAAAACTTGCATAAATAGGGCTTATTAACTTAATAATAGGACTTGAACGAAATTAAAAAAGAGTAGACGTTGATTAAGCGCCTACCCTCATCTAAACCCACTTAGAAAAAATCTGCTAATAACCTTTAACTACCCTAAATCTCAATTGGAGTTATAATAAAATGTTCTATAGTAATATTCCATTCTGAATACAACTTGATAACCACCAAGACCTATAGTAATACCGGCAAATCATACTCACGACCTAAAGCCATAAAGGAATGACTATGAGACGCTTATTGCACAATATAAAACCATATTTCTACATTTCAAAACTTTCAGTTGTGAATAATTAGCACAATTATATAAATCCTAATAGCAAACACCTACGCAACTATCGAAAACGTGTTCTGGAAATAATTGATGTTGTTTGATGACATGCAAATCTTCTCTTCAAGATTTGAGGAAGAAAACAATATCAATTATTTCATTTCATATCCTGCCCAAGCACCAAAAAATTAAGCAATAATCATTTAAAGACACATCCATATTGCTTGCGAGGGATTATTAACAATTCGTTATTTTAAATCATTTAGCAACAAACGATGCGAGAGACGAATCATAACTTAATCGTCGCAGCCTTTTTGAGATGCCCTTCTGTTACAGGCAACGTATTTAGTGCGAAAGCACTGGTAGCAGCATCCGAATCATTGGAAGCTTCCGTAAGGAACTTAACCGCTTTTTCATGTTCGCTCAACAGCATCCTGAGGTATTGTTTATCGAAGTCTTTACCTTTCAATTTTTCCAGGGCAGTTACGCGATCCTGATCGCTGAAAGGAAGAATCACAGGCATCCTTACACCTTTGTCTTCAGCAATCTTCTTGATTTCTGCGATTGGCTTGCGGTAATCCTTAACAACTGTTCCCGCAAGCACTTTCACTTTAGGATCGCTACTTTGCGTAATTGCCAACTTCGCGGTCTCCACCTGCAACATCCCAAATACAACTGCTTTATAATAGATGTTATCCTCTTCTGAAGAGGTAACGTTGACTGCTGTATCCGCATTAGAAGACCCTGCAGAAGCCATCGTTGCCGTATCATTTGCTGAACCTTTCGGCCTGTCGTTATTTGAGTTACCGCTGCACGCGGCTAATAAACTTACTGAAGAGAGGAGTGCGATTAAAATTGTCTTTGATCTCATGGTTTATAGTTTGGCTGGTATACAACAAATAGCGAACGCTAATGTTTCTTGGTTTCGTGGCGTCTGCATTCCCATATACCATAGTAGCGCTCCTCTCAGTTAAAATACTTCTTTATCAAATTTCCTCAACTAGTGCAAAAAGTGCCGGAATTCCTGAAGTAGTCTTTCAGTACAAATGTCTATGTTGGATTTCAATTGTTTCAAAGGAATAGTTGGAATGTAAAATATTTATGTTTAATTTGTACTTAACTTAAAAGTGAATACTTTTGTCATCGAAGATTTTTCCGTAGACGATCAGCAGGTCTGCAACTTCTATACCGTAAGGTTTGAAGGGCAGGAGGCCTCAGAGACCCATAAGTTTTACGAACGGTTCTATTTTGATGAGGCAGGCGAGTTCTATGATGATGCGCAAGATATCCATGCGCTGATTGAGGAATTGGCAGAGAGAGGGACAAAGCTAATTTTAAGGGCAAGAGCAGAGGCAAGAGTGTTTGCACTACCTCCAAAAGGAATAGTCGGTGACTGTGAGATTGAAGTCTTTGGAAATAATTTGCGTTTATACTATGTTGAATTGGCACAGGATGTGCTAGTTTTATTAGGCGGGGGGATTGCCCATGAAGGGCCGGCAGGGGATGTGCCAATGCAGTTTAAAGAGGCCCAAACCTTTGCCAAAAAAATTTTAGAAGCAAAAGACACTTTCTTTGAAGTTCGTGGCAAACGTTTGGTTTCGCTGGAATCCAAAGAGATTATAATTAACTAGATTATGCAAAGTCAAATTTTTCTTAAAGCAAGGGAAAGAGCAAATCCGGAGAACCGGATCTTCGTTTCTAAGAACCTTGCACTGATCGAACAGCTTCACCATGTGATGGACGAGTTGGGTTGGAGCCAGAAAAGATTATCTCAGGAATTGGGAAAATCAGAATCTGAGATAAGCAAGTGGCTAACCGGCCTGCATAATTTCACGTTCAAGAGCATCAGTAAACTGGAGGCAGTGCTGGGAAGGGAGCTTTTAGTTACTCCAAAATCCTATCAACACCGATATACTGCAAACGTGGAACTACATGTGCGAAAGATTGGAACGCAAGTTCACTCACAGTTTATGGCAAATAGCAATCTCTATGCTTGTGAAACAAATGTGAAGGTGAATTGCGATGGCAAGACGGTCGTGGTCAGAAATGATAAGAGCTACCGCTTTGAAACGGCAAGTGCATGGGGCTCTTCAATAGAAACCGATCAACATCAACCTGGAAATGAAAGAACTAACGCAGCCTAAAGGCGTCGTCATTCCCGAGAAAATACACCTGCTTGGTGTGAACATTGCCAATGCGCAGGTCAATTCATCCATCTCGGATTCTGCGGGATGGGATGAGCTTACGCTTAATATAGGTTCCGCGACGCTTTTCAACGAAGATTACTTGTGCCGCCTCTCACTGATGATAGATATGGAGAAGCCAGGAGAAGATGGACAGCCGCCAATGATCAAGGCAAACTTCTCAATAGATTTTGATTTCCAGATTGAGAATATTATGGAATTGATAGTGGTTGAAGAGGGAAGTAAAACTGTGGTCAATGCGGCCCGTCAACTTGGTATTAGTTTGATGGGTATAGCATATTCGACTGCTAGAGGAATAATATTAACGAGAACTGGAGGCACCGTACTCAATGGACTAATCCTGCCTGTTGTGGATACGGCGAAGTTATTAGACGCACCGATCAAAAAGTAAATACGCGAAACACCTGCCCATCTTTTTGGGGCTGCCAATTCATTGAAGCCGCAGATGATCCCAGGTGAACCACCCCAATTGATATAATTTTGCTTAAATTGAGGTAACTCTCCAACAGTCGCAAAATTTCAGGGTAACTCCGCAAATCCATGCTCCCTTCGACCTAAGCCTAAAACGCTGGGCCTATAAATGACAGGAAAGTTTGATGCGGTACGCTCCTGTCCGGTTTCGCACAGGAATGTACAATAATGAACATTGTTAATACTAATAAGCAACCATTTAGGCCTGTATTTATGCCTATTCCTCATTTTTATTACTGGCATAACAAATGGTCTGGTGTTTTAAATTCGACGCTATGAACAGTAAAAGTTGGTTACCGGTCTTACTGCTAGTTATTACATGCACAGTTTCCTGTTCTTTGCCAAAAGAGCCAGTTCGCACTCAGTCATTATCGTTGATGGACAGCCTGAAAAGGACAGCTGACAGTATTAAAGTTGAGAACATCGTTGTACATAATTTGTTTAAAAGCCAGGTTTTAGCACATCGCGACAGCGGCAAATATGATAGCCTGATGATTTTAAATGGGGTTTATCTCCCGCACAAGAAATTGTGGGATAACTGTTATGGAACGATCTTCGGATCAGAAAACGCTTCCAGGTTCAATACTACTGCCGGTATGATGGCCTGGAATAGAACACTATATCTGGACAACAAAACCCTCTTTAACGACAAGATCAGAAAGCTGTTAGCCATGAATTTGGATTCTATTTTAACTGTAAATCTGAGGAAGTTCAACAAAATGGCTGGCTATAAGCCTAAAGCCGTAATCAGTATATTGTTTACGCCGATTCAGGGGATCGGTTTTGGTGGCTGCGATGCAACCCAATTTGCTTTAGAATTGAACTATATAAATAATGATCTTGACTATACGATAAATAAGGGCATACCACACGAACTTAATCATTTAGCCTACGAGCCAAATAGAATGAAAGATCCTAAGCACGACACAGCATTGGCACAAACGATTGACGAGGGTTTTGCCTGTTATTTCACATGGGTGTTTTTTAATGGAGCGATTTCCAAACACCAGGCGGTTGAAAACATGTCAGCAGCAGATTGGAATTGGTACCTTACCCACGAAAAAGAAATATTTCAAAAAGTAAATAAGTACTTTGATGAAACAGGGGAAAACCCGCTATTACGCAACAATAAGTTTAAGTTGTTTCCTGATGTCCCCAAGACCCTTTTCTACTGGCTAGGCTTTAGAATCGTAGAAGCCTATGTTCAAAACAACGGATCAGATTCCTGGAAAGACCTATATAGATTGCCAAGCGGCGAAATCTTTAAACGAAGCAGATATGGAGATCAATTTGTCCAATAACGCCTAAAACATTGCCCCCCCCTTTTCAGCGAAGTGTTCTGGAAATTATTGATGCTTTTTCGCCTACTACATCTAACAAATCTGCAATCTTCGCATCCCCCCTTTTCAGCGACGTGTTCTGGAAATAATTGACGTTGTTTGGCCTAGTCAATATAACAAACTTTGCAATCTTCGGATACCCCCTTTTCAGCGACGTGTTCTGGAAATAATTGATGTTGTTTGATGACATGCAAATCTTCCCTTCAAGATTTGAGGAAGAAAACAACATCAATTATTTCACCCACACTGTCCTGCCCGCCTCAACCTTAACCGTCAACAATCCAACAATAGATGAGTTAAGCTAGTACCGATTTCACATTAATTTAGATAAAAACTTTACTATCTAAAATTAGAAGTATCGTTTCCCATTACTTCATGGATTTATTAGACTAGTTTACAAAATATGTTTGGCTAAGCGTCAGTATTTTAATAATTTAAAATACCTTATAATAATGGAGGAGGTCTAACATGACAGTTTTAGAGGCGGTGAAAAAATCAAACCATATCAATCATGAAGAATTTGAAGAAATTAGCCAGATCATCTTTCAATCAATTGCTTTAAATGGCAGTGTTAAGAGTTCATCTTATATATCCAAGAAAGAAGCGCTTTTAACTTCGTTTTCAGATTTTATAGCGCAATATTTGAAATTAAATTTTACTGGTTCAAAACAGAATAAGCTAACATTAATCAAAATTATCTCCAAATTGAATTTGCAAAAGGAACTCTTCGAATTAGCCAGTGGCGAGACTAAAATTCAAGACTTCCATAAAGCTAGCCAGAGTCTTGGTAAAAAGTCACAATCTGCTTTTGTTGAAAAATAACATCTTAATGCGTTATGGAAATTATTGATGTTGTTTGGCCTAGTCAATATAACAACCTTTGCAATCTTCGGATACCCCCTTTTCAGCGACGTGTTCTGGAAATTATTGATGTTGTTTGATGACATGCAAATCTTCCCTTCAAGATTTGAGGAAGAAAATAAGATCAATTAATTTCACCCTCACAGTCCTGCCCCCTCAATAAATGCAGGTAATTGTCGTTTCGTGGATTACCCAAAGGCTTAGCTATTACCATTATAATTTATTATTTTTGTTTTATGACAACACTTACAATCGATGTTTTGAATGAAAATGCATTAAATCTATTGAAAGATTTGGAAATGCTCAAAATCATTCGTGTTAGAAAAGACAACAGCGTAGTTAATGCGGACTCTGAAAAATTGATTGCAAAATATAAAGGAGCGATGACTGCCCAACCTTTACACGAAATCGAAAAACAAATAGACGACCTGCGTAACGAATGGAAATAAGTTATCTTTGGGATACAAATACAGCTATATACTACTTACAGCAACTTTTTTCTAGAGAAGCTTAAGATTTTATGGATGGTGTTCTTAAAGAATCTGTTCCGGCTATTTCAGCTATTACGGAAATAGAGTTGTTATGCTGGAAAGCCGCTACCACAAAAGATCTTTTAACATTAAAAAGTTTCATAGGTGATTCCGTCATATTTGAATTGGATCGAATCGTAAAAGACAAAACGGTAGATTTTCGTAAGGAATATGCTATAAGGTTACCCGATGCTATTATTGCAGCCACCGCTCATATAAATGATCTAACGTTTATTAGCCGCAATACAAAAGATTTCCATAAGATAGAAGGATTAAGGCTAATAAACCCATTCGAACTTTAACGCTACTTGCCCGTCCTGTGTAAATTGAATGACACATGAATTCACAGAACCTTATAATCAGCTACGTGTTCTGGAAATTATTGATGTGATTATCCCCAACTCAGGTAACAAACTCTGCATTCTTCGGATCCCCCCTTTTCAGCGACGTGTTCTGGAAATAATTGATGTTGTTTTGATGACATGCAAATCTTCTCTTCAAGATTTGAGGAAGAAAAACAACATCAATTATTTCACCCTCACGATCCTGCACAACACATAAGTTATATTCTGGCCGCCAGATATTGAGCAACTTCCGCCAGGCGGTTACTAAAACCCCATTCGTTATCGTACCAGGTTGCAACAGACAACAGGTCCCCTTGTTTCGCCGTAAGGTTGAGGTCAATGATAGACGAGTGCGGGTCGGCTACGATCCGAGCAGAAGTCCACTGATCTTCCAATACATCTAAAACGCCCTTCAGTTCTGGCCCTGTTGCCGCTTTACGGAAAGCCTCGTTTACATCGGCTACAGTACAGGACTTTGTAGTGATTAAGTTCAATTCCGCGATACTTCCCGTTCTTGTCGGCACGCGGTAAGCCTTACCTGTAACCCTGAGGTCACTCCAAATAAATTGCAGGGCCTTTGCCGCACCTGATGATGAAGGGATAATGTTCTCCGCAGCAGCCCATGAATCCCGGATATCGGCCATAGGCTGGTCTGTAAGTGACTGCGAATTGGTATAAGAGTGCACTGTAGAAAAGAGGCCATACTCAATGCCAAATGCTTCTTTAATCACCCTGATGGGAACTGCAAGCGCATTAGTTGTGCAGCTTCCCATGCTGATAATATGATGACTTGCAGGGTCAAACTGTTCGAGATTTATTCCTTTCAACAAAACCGCATCACAGTCTTCCAGGGACTTACTGGGCGCGCTGACGAGCACATATTTCGCGCCTTGGTCGAGATGAGCCTGTGCACCTGCCCTTTTTGTTGCTCTACCTGAGCAATCTACAACGAGGTCGACTCCAAGTTTGTTCCAGTCGGGTATCCCATTGGAAGAATCTACATAGGCAATCTCATTCCCGTTTAACAAGAAGCCTGTTGCTGAGGTATCCACAGTTCCTGGCCAGCGACCATAATTGGTATCCACAGAAAATAATGCACCGAGTGTCTTTACTGCTTTCACATCAGCGATGGCTTGCGGAACAAATAAATCCCTGTCCAGCGCGATCCTTAATAATTGCCTTCCTATCCGGCCAAAGCCATATATAGCGATCTTTTTCATAGTATAATGTTTGTTATTTAAGTTAGAATTGATGTGTGTGAATGTTAATAGTGTAAAAAAACCATTTATAATTCCGGGGCTTGGAAACCCTCCGTTTCCAGTATTACGTCTGATATGACCATGGGAAACCGGATTGAGACTGTAACCCCCTGGTGATCATTGATATCAAAACTACCACTGAGCTGGTTGGCAAGACCCCTGATCAGTGTCATTCCTAATGAATTTGCCTTCTCAAAAGTGAAGTTTTCCGGCAGTCCCACCCCATTATCACTGATACGGATCTCAACCTGTTGCGCAATTTCTTTTACGTGGATCTGTATCTCTCCGGATCTTTCTCCGGGAAACGCATATTTCAATGCATTGGTTACAACTTCATTCAGAATGATCCCCACCGGGATCGCCTGAGAAACGTCAAGCATGATCATGTCAATATCAAAACAAAGCTGGACCTTCTGATCACCCTTGTTGATCGAGTAGTCCAGTCGATGTACCAGTTCAGCAATGTAAGCTGCTAAGTCCACTTTCGAAACACTGTCGGTACGGAATAACTGGTCATGTATCAATGCGATAGATTGAACACGATTTTGCCCTTCTAATATGGCATCCTGGGCTTGTTTGTTTTGTAAATACCCCGACTGTGATGCTAAAAGGCTCATTACGATCTGCAGGTTATTTTTCACCCTGTGATTAACTTCCTTGATCAGCAGATCCTTATCCTTTAAAAGATGATCTTTGTCCTTTAAAAGTACATCCTGCTGCATCAGCAATTCATCTTTTTCGCCGATAAGTTGGTTCTTGTCGGTTACCAGCTGTTGAAGTTCCACGTTCTGCCCGTCAATTTCACGCTTTTGCTGCAACAATTTGGCGTTACTCCGCTGTTTTAACCGGTACCGGCTGTAGATGAGTGCGGTGATGACTGCGAGCATGATACTGCCGGCAATAATCACTTTCTGTATCAGCCGATTACGTTTCAAAATATTATCTTTCGCCAGTGCTTGTTTGCTAAGTGCCTCTATCTGGTCATTTTTCTTTTCAGTATCACTTTCTATTTGCAGTAGGGAAATCTGATAGGTCTTAGCTACATTTAGTCCAGAATCAATTATCCTTTGATAATTCCGGTAATGAGTAAAAGCGGATTTAAAATCACCTTTTATAGAATCAAGGCGATAATAGTCATATTCAATAGCTTTATTATAAAGTGGCACACGGTGTTTGGCGGGGATCGCAGCCTGCAGGTCTGTATAATAATAGGCCATAGAAAACTGCCGGGTATCCAAATAGTAGTTAGCCAGATTATTGTAACTGCTCAGGCGTTCTAAATAATTGTCGGCTGGAAAGTTTTCCAATTCCCTTTTCAATTTTTGGACATAAATTGCCGCTTTCTTATACTGCTTGGCATAGGTTAGGCTACTCAAATAACATAACGCTACGCCAAGTTTATCATAATTGACGGTGGATAATTTTTCCATTTCCGCAAGTAGTGGCAGGGCTTTAGAAATTTTATTCAACCGGGTATATTCAAGTGTCAGGGCAAAATATACGGTCATGATATAATCACGATCATTGTAGCGCCTGGCAATTTCTAAGGCCTTTAACGAATACGAAAGTGCCTTAGGATAATCCGACATGCTGATATAGGTAGTTGCCATACTGTGATAGATACTGCAAAGTTTAAGGGTAGAATCCCCCACAGCATTTGCGGTCTTTATCGCTAAGAGATTGTATTTCACGGCATCCGGGTAATCCCCAAATCGATTGGAAGTCCGGGCAATCATCCAATAAATGCCCTGTACGGCTCTGTTGCCGAGCACCTTATTCACATTCAATGCTTCGAACAGGAGTTTAATAGCTTCTGTTTTTTTACCGGCGAGGTAATACATTTCGGCATTGATCTCCAGTGCTGCTGCAAGCCTGTGCATGTTTTTTTCATGCCTGAAGATTGCAGTAGCTTTATCATAATAATGGGTTTTAAGGCGCAAGCTATCTGGAATGTGGACAGGAAAGCTTTCGGCAATTGCTATGTAGGACTCTGCAATCCCGTTAAAATTCTTCACCTTTTCGGAGAAAACCAGCGCCTGTTGGGCAAGCTTAAACCCAATATCGGGTCTTCTTTTTTGACTGAAACATATTGATCTTAATACCACTGCATTGATCACACCTACCCTAAAATTAATCTTACGGCTTTCTTGCTCTGCCAAAACACCAAAATTCATTGCTGAATCGATCGTTTCTACCTTACCTCCTGATCTGTACAAAATTGTACGTCCTAAGGCCAGCTGTATCTTTATCTTTTCCGCTCCGTCCTTAGTGTCCCGTAATTTCTGCCATAACACAGATTCAGGCCCATCATTTGGGTCATTCCTTTGTGCTTTAACCGGTTTTGAGATCAAAATAATCAGGAATAGTAAGTAATAGATTTTCATGACAATTATTTTAATACGGCCTTTCCAGGCGCGCTAATAAGTTGTGCTTTTGCATCACAGCAATTCAATACTAATGTATTGCCCGCTATTGACAATAGATTATTAGCTGTCTGATAAATAGTATCAGTTTTCTGATAACTATCGTTTTTTTCACACCCAGATCTGAATCACTAAGGAAATTCAATTTTCATGAATTCACGTCCCGTCATCATGATCTTACAATCAGGTGTTTCGATTATCTAAAATACTTATACTTATTGGAACAATCAATGAGGCCCGCATTTTTATGCACATTATTACTTCTTTGCACGATCACGTTCTCGCTAATCGTGTTGATAGCCGCCATAGAAATTTACAGGACTCCAGCTTGGCAGCGCCTTTAGTACCATTGGAGCATTTTGCTTAAATTCACCTGAACCATATACAGCTTTCCCATTTAAAATGGTCAGCTCTGCACGGATATTCTTAATGTCCGCATCGGCAACCTTCAAGTAATCGGCTGAAAGAATCACCAGGTCGGCCAGGTAACCCTTTTTCAGCGTCCCCCTATCTTGTTCCTGATGGATCAGGGATGCACTGCCTTGGGTGTATAATTTGAGTGCAGCGATTCTGTCCAGCCGGTTTGCTTTCGCCGTAAATTCAAGTCCACCTACTGATCTTCCCGTCACGAACTGGTAGATCCCGATCCAGGGATTGTAGCTGGAGACCCTTGTGCCGTCAGTGCCTCCGCCTACCCTGATACCCTTGTTTAACATGCTGCGTACTGGAGGAGTATTCATGGCGGCATTTTTTCCATACCTGGAGATAAAAGTTTCAGCCTGAAAGGCCATACGATCCTGGACTGCAATGCCGCCGCCAAGTGCTTTGATCCGGTCAAGATTTTCATCGCTGACAGTTTCCGCGTGGTCAAAAAACCAGGTGAGTCCGTTCAGCGGTGTTTCTGAGTTTACTTGTTCGATCACGTTCAGGAAACGACTGATACTTTCATTATAGGTTGCATGTAACCTGAACGGCCAGCGATGTTTTACAAGCTCGGATATCACAGCTTTTAACTGTGGCTCCATCATCGCCGGGAGCTCGGGTCTCGACTTGTCAAAGTTCTCAAAATCGCCGGCGGAAGCTACAAGGTTTTCACCGCCACCCTGCACATAATATTCGGTCTCTTCATTTTCGGAAAGGTTTTCCTTACCGTGCCCGGTAATCTCGACCATGTTCATCCACCTGATATAATCGTCCAGTTCTGTGCCTGGCTTTTGAGCGAAAAGATAGTAGGGCAGCCTGACAGTAAGTTCAGCTTTTTTAGCTAACAAATCGGTAATCCCATAATCATCGGGGAAATTCTGAAAACCTCCGCCTGCGTCCATTACGCTGGTAACGCCCAGTGAGTTCAGTTCGGACATAAATAATTTAGTAGAATTTATTTTTTCAGCCTGGCTTAATTCGGGTAATTTTGATAGCGTGGAGTATAATATAAACGCACTGGGCTCTGCGATCAAAAGGCCGGTTGGCTGGCCAAACGGATCTTTTTGGATAAGGCCGCCAATAGGGTTCGGCGTATCGCCGGTGATTCCCAGTTTTTCAATGCCTGCTATATTTAAATAAGCCTGCCCATACAGATAAAGTATAAAGGTTGGCGTGTTGCCTGTTGCTTCATTTATCTCAGCTAATGTGGGCAGGCGTTTTTCTTCGAACTGGTATGGTGTCCAACCTCCTACAACCCGCACCCACTGACCGTCAGGCGTGCGGGAAGCCTGTTCTTTGAGCATCGCCATCGCGCGCTTCAGCGTTTTTACGCCGTCCCATCGTAGTTCTGTAGTGTAAAATCTGCCTCCACGAATTACATGCAAATGCGAGTCGTAAATTCCTGGAATAATTGTTTTACCCCTGGCGTCAATAATTTGTGTCCCAGTGCCTTTGAAGCGAAGTACCTGTTGTTTGTTGCCGACTGCAATTATTCTGTTGCCAGCAACTGCTATCGCCTCTGCCACAGGCTGCAGATCATCCAGGGTAATGATTTTCGCGTTGATAATGATCATCCCTGCCTTTTGCTGAGCAAAGAGTGGGTTCGTATAGCTCAGAAATAGGATTATTGTTAACAAAAGTTTCATGTCTATATGCTTTAAAACAAAACGGTGGAAATCTCCACCTTTTATCTGATCAGGTTAATGCTTGATCATTTCCTGTCCGTACTGGATACCTATACCATATGCGCCACCGTATTTTTTAACCAGGTCGGTAGTGGATTTATAGGTTTCAGACCTTGCCCAATCGCGCTGTAATTCCAGTAAATATTGCATAGCGGTAATTGGATGTGCACCTGCCTGCACCATTCTGGTGACTGCCTGTTCATGCGCCTCTTTAGATACATCACCACAAGCATCGGTAATAAAATAGACATTATAGCCTTCGTTGATCGCAGATAATGCCGGGCCAACGATACATACGCTGGTCCAAAGCCCACCTAAAACGATGGTTTTTTTACCTTTGCCGGTAACGGCTTTATATACGTTGGCATCTTCCCAGCTATTCATGGTGGTCCTGTCCAGAAAGCCCGATGTAGCCTGGGGGAAAAATTCAGTTATTTCCGGAAACACCGGTCCGCTGAAGGATTTTGCCGCTACCGTTGTTACGACTGTAGGTATGTTAAATATTTTTGAGGCCCCCGCTACCAGAGCTGCATTGCTGCGCAATGACTCGATGGTAATATTGCCGGTCGCAAAAGCCATCTGACTTTGATAATCGACCATGATTAGCGTGTGGTTTGTGGGATTTAGCAATGCCGGACTAGGTTTTTGAGCAAAAACACATAGTGTTGTTGCTGCAAGGATCGATGTTATAATCAGCTTTTTCATTGTTTTTATTGTTTTTTGTGTTTCAAATTTGTTTATAGTATGTTGATGCAGATAACCTGATGTTTCGGCCTTGCGAAGAGACCAGAAAAAAAGAACGGCACATAAGAACATGTAACCCATCGGGCCGTTGTCAAGATCAACGGACTGGTGCCAATAGAAAAAAAAACCGCTGGCCGCGCCTGTTAATAGCATCAAAAGCATATCTGAGCCATGTAATTTTACCCGGAATATTTTTTTTGAAATGATCTTGATAACTGGTCTCATGGTGGGCGTAGAAACTCTCCCGCTATATAGCGGGAGAGCCATTATTATAGGGTTAGCAGGGCTTTATGGTTTAACTTTACGATCCAGAAAATCTTTTATTTTCTCCGAGATCTCATTGCCATGGCTTTCCAGTGCAAAGTGGCCGGCGTCAAACAAGTGAAATTCCAGGTTTTTAACGTCTTTCTTGTAAGCTTCAGCGCCGCTTACCGGGAAAATGTAATCGTTCTTTCCGTATACGATCAGCATTTCCGGATTGTAGTCTCTAAAATACTGCTGCCATTCTGGATATTTAGGCGGATTGGTGCCGTAATCATAGAACATATCCAGTTGTATCTGATTGTTCTCCGGCCTTTCTAAATGGCGAAGATCCATTTCCCAGTTGTCGGGGCTAACCACCGATGTATCCGGAACACCATGTGTATACTGCCATTTTAAGCCATCCGGTTGATGGAAAGTGCTTAAAGTATGTTCCGCCTCTTTGTTGCTGTGGTCTGCCCAGTAAACTTTGAACGGATCCCAAAAAGTTTCCAGACCTTCTTCATAGGCGCAACCGTTCTGAACAATAAGCGTATCAATTTTTTCAGGATTCTTTGAGGCGATCCTCCATCCTACCGGCGCGCCATAATCCATCAGGTAGAGGCTGTATTTATTGATGTTCAATTTATTTAAAAGTTCTTCGATTATTACCGCATAATTGTCAAATGTATAGTCGAATTCTGCTATAGGCGGCTGCTCACTTCGTCCGTAGCCAGGGTAGTCGGCTGCGATCAAATGGTATTTATCCGATAATTGATTGATCAGGTTCCTGAACATAAAAGACGATGCCGGATAGCCGTGCAACAAAACAAGAGTAGGGGCATCTTTAGGCCCTGCTTCACGATAGAAAATGTTGACACCGTTGATGTCGATAAAATGGTAAGTTGTCTGATTTTTCATGTTTTTGACTATTAATGATTACTATTTAGATATATTTTTACCGGATTATTGCTGTTTACCGGCCTCAATCAAAAGTAGGTGCCAGTGTAAAATTTTGTATATCACGCTAATTATAGCTATCATTATTAAATTGATATATAAGTATTTAGCATCCGAACCATCCCCTTCCGGCCTGAAACAGAAAGACCACCGACTGTTGCCTGTGGTCTTTCTGTTTTATACGCTAAACTGGAATAAGCTGTATTGATTGCTGGTAGCCAGCCGGGGAATGGAGGATTTACAAATGCGCAAACAAAGCTATTTGCTGTATAGCATGTCCTGACGGTTCAAAAAAGAACGGATAAGCTGCGCTACCTGAATCCCATATTCTTCGAGCAGAAAATGCCCGCCATCGAACAAATGCACTTCGGCATCAGGCAATTCCTTTTTGTAGGCCAATGCACCGGAACCGGGAAAAATATTGTCATTTTTACCCCATGTAATCAGCATAGGTGGTTGGTGCTCGCGCAGATAGCTCTGCCATTGTGGATATTTTGGAAAATTGCTGCCATAATTTGCAAAAAGTATTTTTTGAATCGCTTTTTTACCTGGCTCCTCAAAGAACAAGTGGTCCATGTAGTAACTGTCAGGACTGATACGATCCGGATGTAGCGTACCTGAAACGTATTGTTCTTTAATACCATCGAGTGTCATCATATGTTCTATTGCTGCATCCAGACCTGCAAAGTCTTGCGCATCTGTCAGGGCAGCTATCTTTTGTACATGGGGTCCTAATCCCTCTAAAAACACATTGGCATTTTGAATAATGATACTGCTAACCAATTCGGGTCTTTTTGTAATGATCCTGAATCCGACCGGGCCTCCGTAATCCTGCATATAAAAAGTGATATCGTGTAACTTAAGGGTATCAATAAATTGCTCCATGATGTCTGCTAAGTGGTCAAAAGAATAGTCAAATCCGGCAGGATCGGGACAGCTGCTATAACCAAAACCAGGATAGTCGGGCGCGATCAAAAAATAATCTGAGGAGAGCTGTTCGATCAGGTTGCGGAACATATGGGACGAAGACGGAAACCCGTGAAGTAACAGAATGCTTGGTTTTTTCGGGTCGCCGGCTTCCCGGTAAAATATTTCTATACTGCCAATCGCGACCTTTTTGTACCGAACATAAAATACATCGTTGATTTCTGTTGTTTTCATAATTTGCTTATTTATTTTTTAGGATAGCTTGTTTAATCAGCTCAATTTTTCAATGCTTAAACTTTGCTTATACTTAAGTTGATCAAATTTATGGTGATGTCTAAAAATAGATCTGCCATTTAAATAGTAAGTCCTATCAGTTTTCTAATGGCAAATGACTGCCTGAGCCAGCTACAAAATACAATTGGCCTTCAATGAGTTGTATAGCTTATAATTTTAGTGATAACAGTTATTAGCGGGATTATTGGCGAAATAAACATGGACCAGGCCTTGATGTGTAGCTTTAGCCAAATCATTCCTATGCCCTTACCTACCAAATACCTCCTTAGCCTTAGATTAATCAAAAGGCAGCACAGATTCTCCTTTAATATAATTGAATATTCGGTATATTCGTTTATCGATAGGATAACCTGGTTTATCCGGCTAAAATTTATGAAATCTGCTGTTCAATTTAAACTTGATAGTATAGCTCATAATCTCGCCGTGCAGATTTTCCGCGCAGTATTTATTACCCTTGCTTGTATGACAACGGTGTATGGAAAATCTGAAATGAACTACAGAAAAGTTAAAAATTCAGGCGTAATGACCGCAAAATATGAAGCCAATACAAGTAACGTACGCTTTATTGCAGCAAATGACCAGTCAGACCAGAATATCAGGCACGGATCGCTAGTAAAAAAAATGACCATACTGACCGGGGGCGCATTATTGGTGATCATTTTCGTTCTTTTATTGCTGCTTTTCCAGACCAGGCGCAGCAACAACCTGTCCTTCAAAATCCATCAGCGGGAACTCGACCAAAAAAACGCAATAATTGAAACTCAGCTCAATGATCAGGAGCGACTGATGAAAGAAAAGGAATGGCTGATCAAAGAAGTGCAGCACAGGGTAAAGAACAACCTGCAGATGGTTACCAGTTTGCTATATTCGCAATCTGTCTATTTGGAAGACGATGCTGCTATACAGGCGATAAAAGATAGTTTGCGGCGCATGCAGGCCATGTCCCTGATCCATCAAAAGCTCTATCAGGATAATGATACAGGCACTATTTCTATGCCCGAATATATTGATGACCTGGTGAAATACCTGCATGAGAGTTTCGATGCAGATAATCACATTGTTTTTGAACAGTCTATAGCTCCGGTAGTGCTTGATGTTTCGCAGGTGATTCCAGTGGGCCTGATCTTCACCGAAAGCATCGTCAATGCGATCAAGTATGCCTTTTTGAAAGGTCAGCAGGGGATCGTCCAGTTATGGCTTGGTCCGGATGGGCCTGCGCATTTGTTGCTGAAGATCTCGGATAATGGAAGAGGTTTACCTGCGGGGCTCGGTGCTAAAGAACATAATTCTTTTGGTCTGGACCTGATCCAGGGACTTGCCAAACAATTAAAAGGTAGTTTCCAGATTGAAAATAATAATGGCGTACACATCACGGTCCGTTTTGCGGTATCGCAATAACGCAGGCATAATTTAGGATAGGAGAATATGGATAAAAGGATACTGATCGTTGAAGATGAATTTGTAGTAGCTAACGCGTTACGCTTAACTCTAGAGCAGGCAAACTATACTGTTACCGGTATTGCTTCCTCAGCGGAAGAAGCTGAAAAACAACTGCAGCAGGAACAGCCGGATTTTGTGTTGCTGGATATTCATTTGAACGGAAAACGGTCTGGTATTGACCTTGCCAAAAAACTCAACGACAAAAATGTCGCTTTTATTTACCTATCTGCAAATTCCAACCAGACTGTACTTGAAGAAGCAAAAGCAACGGATCCTTATGGGTTTCTTGTTAAGCCATTCAGGGAGAAAGATCTGTTAATCGCACTTGATATCGCCCTATACCGGCAAAAGACTGCTGCGGACTCCAGATTACAGCAGGAGTTGCTTTTGCAAAAACACTTAGCAGACATCAGTAATGAAAAATCTGATGCCAGACATAAGCTGTTAAGGTTGGCACAGGCGATAAGGGTATTTATACCATTTGACCTCATAGTTTCCGGCAGTCGTCCTGAAAATGCCGGGCAGTTCACCGATTCCGGATATTTACGTATTGGGTATGACGAATACCAGTACATTGGTGAAAACGAAATCATGACCATTGCAGGTCTGAGCAGCAACAAACTTTCCGAAATACTCACAGCAAGTTTTCCTGCGGTGGGCAGCGCGGATTTGGAAGGGATAGCTGACGACCTGACGCCTTTCAGCCCGCTCCAGAAAACCTGGATCAGATGCTTTAATATCAACTCGTCTCTGATGTTCTCGTTGGTTACTACCAGCGGGTTAAGCGTAAATTATTGTTTTCATAGCAAGGAACGCTGTGTTTACACGCAAAAACATGTAGCTGTTTTGAAGCTTTTCAAGAGTTGCCTGATCAAGGTTACCGACAAGATGATGTTGCCCGAACCGGGATCGTCATCAAATGATGCGATAACTAATGATGATGGCAAAGAGAACCAAAACGAATTTAAAGGGATCATCGGAAAACACCCCTTGTTACTAGCTGCATTAGATTTTGCCACTCAGGTAGCACCTTACAATACGTCTGTGCTGATACTTGGTGAAAGTGGAACCGGAAAAGAAAAAGTTGCTCAGGCCATTCATAACCTGTCATCGAGAAAAAAAGGGCCATTCATCGAAGTAAACTGTGGTGCTATACCACCCACGCTGATAGAATCAGAATTATTTGGCCATGAAAAGGGCGCATTTACCGGAGCTACCGAAAAAAGAAAGGGCCGCTTTGAACAAGCAGAAGGTGGGACCATCTTTCTAGATGAAATAGGTGAGTTACCATTAGCTATGCAGGTTAAATTATTGAGGGTATTACAGGAAAGAAAAATCAATTACGTTGGCAGCAATAGCTCAAAAAAAGTGGACGTCCGGATCGTTGCCGCTACCAATCGCAATTTAGAAAAAGAAGTGTCCGATGGTAATTTCAGGCTTGATCTCTATTATCGGCTAAATGTATTTCCTATTACCCTGCCCCCATTACGGGACAGGAAAAGTGATATCCTGGAACTGGCCAGCTTTTTTGCACACCGGTTTTGCAGTGATTTCCATAAAAAGTTCAGTGGTATTTCCGCTTCGATGATCGACGCCATGCTCGCTTACCAATGGCCAGGCAATATTCGTGAACTGGAGAACGTACTTGAACGTTCAGTTATCCTCCACAGCGGGGATGCTGAATTACAATTAAAGCAGCACCTTATCGGTGTTACCACAGAAACGTCCAGCAATACCGGAACAGGAACACTTGATGATATTAAACATCAACAGCGGCAAACGGAAAAAGCCTATATCATTTCTATTCTCAAAAAAACAGAAGGAAAGATTCGCGGGAATAGCGGAGCTGCGAACTTGCTCAACCTTAAGCCCACGACCCTGGAATCCAGGATAGCTAAATTAGGTATTAGAAGAGAAGACTATTCCGGGTCGACTGGAAACTAAGCGACATCCAGTATTCCGCAGCTCATCATGGCAATCTACAGGCCTTTCCCGGGCATCATGTGACTCCAATTTTCTCAGAGGATACACCGCATTACCTCCGAAAAAATCGGAGGTAATCCATAAAATTTCTCTATAAGTATTTCTTAGTTATTTGATATACATTGATTATCAGTGCTTTGTATAAATTAAAAATAAGGGTGTGGATTTTTGAGCTTGTGGCACATGTTTGACTATGCTATAGTTATGGGAACGAAAAATCAACCAAAAACAGCCACATTCATCAATCATAAACGGCAGCAGATCTTTTACCGGAATTGGATGCCTGAGGCTAAGCCAAAAGGTATTATCGTTATTATTCATGGATTAAATTCCCACGGTGGATATTATCAGGATTTCGCAGCCCAGCTTCTGGATAATGGATTTGAATGTTATGTGATGGACCTTGCCGGCCGCGGACGTTCGGAGGGAGAACGATACTATATCGCGGATTATCATGATGTGATTGCAGACATTGATTTACTTATGGATATCGCCAGATCAGCATGTCCGACTGTCCCGATATTTTTATTTGGCCACAGCGCGGGCGGCGTTTTCGCATCAGCTTATGCCGTGCAAAACCAGTCTAATCTGCGGGGACTTATCTCTGAAAGCTTTGCCTTTCAAATTCCTGCGCCCGCTTTTGCGCTTGCGACAATTAAGTTCCTAGCGGGTATTATACCGCATACGCGCTTGGTTAAACTGAATAATGAAGATTTTTCACGTGATAAATCGATTGTATTTAAAATGAACAGCGATCCGCTGTTGGCAAACGAAAAGCAACCAGCCAAAACTATGCAGCAACTTTTATTTGCCGCTGCGTACTTGAAAAGAGAAATGCCGGCAATTAAGCTTCCCATCCTGCTTTTACATGGCACGGCGGATAAGGCAACAAAGCCTGCCGGAAGCCAGTATTTTTTGGACCATGCGGGTTCAGTTGACAAACAGCTTAATTTATATGAAGGGCATTATCATGACCTGTTGAATGATAAGTATAATGGCATCATCATCAGGGATATCCTGCTTTGGCTGAAAGAGCGGGTGTAAATCGAGTTCGAACCATGCATATACAACCAACCAAATACTATTTATAACACTTAAAAGCTACAACGATGATCAATTTAGAATGGTTCAGAACCTTTAAAGTAATTTATGAAGCAGGAACCCTTTCTGCAGCAGCGCAGGCATTATTTATTTCCCAACCCGGTGTTAGTCTGCATTTAAGTTCGCTGGAGTCTTATGCCGGTCACAGGCTTTTCGACCGTGATACCAGGAAAATGATAGCAACCGAACGGGGGACTATGCTATATAACATTATCATTGACCACATGAACAAGCTGGAAGAGGCAGAACACAATCTTCACCGGAAATCCAAAGCAGAAAAACCAACAGTTAGCGTAGGCATGTCTACCGGGATCTTTCAGTATATGCTTGAAGCTCATATAGCCGAACTACCCTTTAATCTGGTTACCAGATTTGGCGCTTATCCTCAAATGCTTCAGGAACTTACCAATGGCACTTTAGACCTGATCCTGACACCCCAGAAAGGTACACAGCATAACCTGGACTACAAACCTTTCACGCAAGAGCGGATCGTCCTGATCTGTGGTAACCAGACGGAGACTACAGCGTTTGATGCGCTGCTCCTGAAAGATGACCGCGCGGCTCTGAAAACATGGCTTTCCGCTCAGAATTTTTATACTACAGCATCCGATATGGAACATCTAAACCGTTTCTGGACTGCCAGTTTTGATACGTTGCCAAGCTTCAGGCCTAAATATGTTTTACCTTCTCTCGGTTCTATTCTGCGTTGTTTGTCTAATGGCAAAGGTTTTGCGGTTGTGCCCGACTTCCTATGTTGCAACGAAATCGCAGGCAATGCCGTGAAAGTAGCCTGGGAAGGGAATCCTCCTATTGAGAATACGCTATACTTCGGAAAACGCAAGCATTCAGCATATCCGGAGGAAATAAAGTATCTGGAGGAGATCATTGCCCGAAACTGGCCTAAATGCCCCGGACAGTTATTGCCGCAGGATTGACATTTCTAAGAGCTTACACTCCACACCCGGCGGGAGATGTAAGCCAGTATTGCCACCAATATTGCCAAAAAAGCCATTGCTGCAGTTAAATTAAAGCTGAGCAATGCGAACAGGATCAATGGACCGCTGCCATAACCTGCAAAAAGAAGTCCGGAACCTTTAGCCAACGGCCCTATTGGCGATAAGCCTGCCCGGGGTATTTGAAGGATGCCGATAAATAAGGGTTGACTACATCCAAACCCTAACGACATAATGCCCAATAAGCATTCTGCTAACCACAATGGCAGATTTCCCATTAATACCAGAAGACCGGCAATTGTTAGTCCGAGCGCAGCATAAAGAATAGTAATTACTTTTTTATCTAGTTGGTAACGGAACATCAATATCGCAACTATGAACCCAGGAAGGCCGAAAATAAACAGATCGGTAGCGATATGAAATTCATCTAAACCATATTGGGCAGTAAAATAGTAAGTGATCCAGACAAAGACACCGGAATGAAACACCCCTGTTAAATATACGAAACCGTAAGTGTATCTTCTTTTCCAATCTGAAGCCGGTCTTGAGATCGGCTTAATTTCTAATAGCACCAGGCCTGCCTGCCGGCCCCATCTGTCTTTGAGAAAATAACTTAAAGAAAGCGTTGCAGCCAGCATCCCAATACTTAGGAAAAGGTTTCGCCAGCCGATCAGGCCATTCAACCATCCGCCTATACTCGGCCCGAAAGTCATACCCGTTGCCAATGCAAAAATAATCAGCACCATAGCGTTAAGCGATCGTTTTCTTTCATGTGGACGTATGGCCAGGAGTAATGCCGACGGCAGCATGGCTCCCGTGCCAAGTCCTGTCAGCGCTCTGATCATCAGAAATACAACTGCGGATGTAGTAAAACTAAGGACACAGGTACCTATGCACAATGCTGCCAATGAATATAGAAAGTGTTTGCGCAGGTCGGCATCAGGCTTTAATAACACCATTCCAGCCGCCGATATGGCGAAAGGGATTGCAAAAGCAGGTATTGCAAGATTAACCATAGAAGAACGGAAATCTTGAGCAAGGGTAGCCGATAACGGTGCAACCAGATAAGCCTGAAACATCAGTAGCATACAGGCTATGCCGGGAATTACATCAGGGCTTTGGGGGACTTGTTTTTTACGTTCATGTTGCATTCAACAAATTTCGATGACGAAAGGCCTGGTTGCATATCACATTTATGATAAGTGCTATTACATTTTTAGTGAGTACCCATACCCGCGAATATTTACGATTTCGACTGTAGTTTCGTCTTTAAAATGTTTACGAAGCCTGGTAATATAAACATCCATGCTTCGGGCATTAAAGGTATTATCGTCTCCCCAAAGCTTGATGAGCGCTAACCGCCGCTCGAGTAATTCATTTTTATGCTGAAAAAGCAAGAGTAGCAGGTCTGCTTCGCGCTGCGATAAAAAAACAGCTTTCGAACCCAGCAGGAGTTCCTGGTACTGGTGACGGAACCGATAATTGCCGATCAGCAGCTCCGGACTCGCAGCAGGTGCTGAACCTAGTGTTTTCCTCCGTACCAATCCTTTTAACCGTAAAATCAGTTCCTCCATGCTAAAGGGTTTTTTCATATAATCATCCGCCCCAATCTCCAGACCTTTTAGTACGTCCTGAGTTTGTGTTCGTGCACTTAAAATGATGATCGGAAGCTGGTCGTCAATCACCCTGATCTCTGTTACCAGGGTAAAACCGTCCTTACGTGGCATCATGATATCAATCACACAAACATCAGGTCTTACGGTCTTAAACATTGTCCAGCCCTCAACTCCATTGCTGGCAACGTGAACAATAAAGTCGCGCTTTTCAAGAGATTCTTTTACAATCCCTGCTAATACCGGCTCATCTTCAACCAGCAGCACATCTATTTTTTTCATATCTATTAAAAGTGAGTTTAAATGTCGTGCCCCGATCTAATTTACTGTATACACGAATGTTTCCATCCATTGCCGCAACTAACTGCCCCACATGAGCAAGCCCGATACCATAGCCCTTAACTTCATGGATATCTCCTGTAGACACCCGGTAAAACTTATCAAAAATGTGAGGCAATGCTGCAGCAGGTATCCCCTGTCCATGATCACGGACGGATAAATTCCAGCCCTTTGGCAGCTTTTCCGCTAAAATCACGAGCTGCGCTCCGCCGGGAGAATATTTGATCGCATTGTCAATAAGGTTGACCAGTATCGTACCGAGCATACAGCGATCGGTCATAATTTCCAGCGAAGTGTCCAGCTCTATGCGGATATTTAAATTTTCGATCATTGCGAAGCGTTCTGTTACTTTTTGAATAGCTTCAAATAGCAACACTTTTTCATATACCGGCTTAAGCTTGTGCGCTTCAGACCGGCCGAATTCCAGCATTCGTTCAATATCTGTATCCAGCGTCTCCAATACAGCGGCATTGATCTTTAGGTACCTGTTGAGCGTTTCCGGATTATCTGCCGCACCGAAACTTGCCAGTGCTTCATTCGACGACTTTAAAATGGTGACTGGTGTACGCAGTTCATGCGTAATGTTATTAATAAAATCAGATTTCATCGTATCCAGCATCATCTGCCGTTTAATAATTTTGCTCATGTAATAAAGGCTCCCTGCGGATAATAGCACCATCAAGGAAGATACCAGCGCCGGTAAAAAATTACTGGTCAACAGGTAATGCTGTCCATCAATCATTTCGGCATGGATGATAACCGGATCTTTATAAAAATTCACTACAGCAGCTACTTGTTCTTCTGAAATTATGCTTTGATTCCTGTCTGCATACAGCCGGAAACGTTTGTTTATACGATTATTTCTTAACTGCCTGTTAAAAATCGTCGTTAAGGTATCCAAATTGAGTGGGATGTGCTTTTGCTGAGACAACAACCTACCCACCAAAGCCATAACTTCAGGAAGGTGCTGCCTGTCTACGGCGACTGTAGCAAACTCTGCGCTAAAACGCCGTTTAGAATCCGGCGTATCTAATGCCAGGGAATCATTATCCGGTAACGTCCGCATGAAAAAAGTTAGGGTAGGATTTTTGTGCTTAAGTGAAGTGGGCAACTTATTCTGGGCCAGCTGGTATTCGTCAACACTTTTCCTGAGCGCGTAATTTGCCGACTGTAAAAAATTTTTCCTGCTGATGTTATAGTTAAAGTAAACCCAGTATAGTTGGCATAATATGATTCCACCGGCCGTAACCGAAGCAATCAAGAAAATAAATTGCAGTCTCTTTTTCACGCGTACGCAATAATGATAATGATCTTAAAGATAAGTTATTGATATGTAGCTAATGATGGTTAATAGTCGATAAAAAAGGCATAGTATCATTAGTCACCCATTGTTTTAGTGCGTTCTACCAAATTGATCAATTCTGCCGCATTTTCGTCTGCCGACTGTTTTGGATTGAAACCAATCAGCTCATATCGGATAATCCCTTTTTTGTCAATAATATATTTCGTAGGTATTCCCGGCATGCCATAGATCAGGTATTGTTTATTCTGCAACCCTGCTGGACCTGTCTCATCGATAAGGACATGGAATGGGTACTGTCGCTTTTTCATTTGTGCCTTTACAATTTTCAAAAAGTCGGCAGAGGTTTCACGCGTATCAATATATAAGAATACTACATTGTTATTGTCGGCAAAATATTTCTGAGCTTTTTCCATTGCCGGAAAGCTTTCCTGGCATGGCACACACCAGGTTGCCCAGAAGTCAAGCACAACAATTTTACCTTTAAAATCCGATAAGGAAACGATTTTACCGTCAAGATTTTTCAAATGGAACTCCGGCGCTGGCCGGTTTAATACAGGCACACTGTCTGCGGCTATGACCAGCGACTTGGCCTGAGCAAGCCCGGTAATTGAGAACAACAGGACAATGGTGTTAAATATAATTTTTTGTGATATAACGAACATGAATAAATGTTTAAATGATGATAGGATAAGTTTTTTTCCAAAGACCCGGCATCCACGCTTGCGCGGCCGCTTAGGATTTAGTCAGCTTTTTTGATGTCAGCCTTGAAAGTACCTTCATCAACTTCTTTTAAAAACCTGGTTAGGGTACTGAAATAGCGCAGCTGGTCATCATACATAGCCATATGACTTCCTTCAGGGCAAAGATAGGTATGGCTATTTGGCAGCAGACGCCCCTCTTTTCTCATGCTTTCAGGATTCATTTCATCATGAATACCACCCAATACCAATGCCGGAACCTTTACAAGAGGAAGCCTGGACCAGAAATCCCAGTTTTTAAAGTTGCCGGTAACGTGAAATTCGTCCACTCCCTGCATTTGCATGTAGATCTTCTGATTCGCTTTTTTAAATGCGCGCGTTAAAGGCTCCGGCCATTTGTTTATAGGCAGGCGGCAAATCACCTGTGTATAAAGCTTACCCATTAACAATTCCATGTATTGTGGTGTCGCATACGCTTTTTGCCGGTCCAGGGAATCATATAAAACCCGGTCACGAGCCGTAAAAAATTTGCTCTTCAGGATTTCCGAATAGGCTACGTAATCCCCGATACTGGCTGTCATATTTGAAAGTACAACACCTTTGACGTGCGACTGGTATTTATCGAGATATTCCATAGCTAGCATGCTGCCCCATGAATGTCCTACAATATAGAAATCATTCAATCCAAGCCCCTTGCGTACCTGTTCTACTTCTTCGACATAACGATGGATATTCCATAAAGACGTATCGGCAGGCGCATCTGAATTACCGCATCCTAACTGGTCGTAATAGTAGATCTCCATGCCCTCCTTCGGTAAATAATCTTCAAAGCATTCCATATAATCGTGTGAAAATCCCGGACCTCCATGTAAAAGCAATACTTTAATCTTTCCCGTTCCGACCTTTTTTGTCCAAACCTTATATTTACCGTCGATCGTTATAAGCCGGTTTCCACCAGTTTTGATACTGTCTACAGGCAAGTTACCCAATGCCTGGACATCAGGTTGCGGCTGCTTACAAGCAAGCAGGGCCGTCAAAGCGACCAATAAAAATTTTCGTTCCATAAATAAATTTTAAAAATCTAAAAATAGTCAACACTAAATTTTCCAGTGTTAAAAGGGAAAACCACAATGTTAACAGGCATTAACAATTCCCTGGCGGCTTTTTAATAGTTCAGGTGCAAATCCGGAGACCGGAAAAGAATCAAGACGCTAAGTAACTGAAAAACAGGACTTAGTTAACATCATAATTATAATGGCTGTTATTATCAGCATGATGGTTAAATGGCTCCTAAGCTGAGAGAAATCAAATACTTTCGTCAATGCTTTGTATGCTATCGTAAGGATAAACACCGGACCGACCGACAGGGAATTTTAAATAAAGATCTTCATAGAAACCTGCCTTTCAGTCTGGAACCGTACAAAGCTGATTACTTAACTTAAAATCAAAAATTATGAAAACCACAAATTCAAAATTAAAGATCAGCACCTTATCAGCATTTTTCCTATTGGTGCTGATTACCTTCACGGGATTCGCTCAACAAAATCCGGCATCCAAAGAAGGGGAAAAACCGACGGTTATTCTTGTTCACGGTGCTTTTGCCGATGGATCGTCCTGGAGTAAGGTTATCCCGATCCTTAAAAACCAGGGTTATCAGGTGATTGCCGTGCAAAATCCCCTTACTTCTTTAAACGATGATGTCGCGACCGTAGAGCGGGCCATTTCAGAAGTAAAGGGAAAAGTTATACTAGTAGGTCATTCCTGGGGAGGAGCAGTCATTACCCAAGCCGGGAACAATGACAAAGTGAAGGCCCTGGTCTATGTAGCAGCCTATGCACCGAGCGAGGGGCAAAGCATTGACAGTATCAGCAGGGAAGCCTATGTAGAAAGAAAGGTACCTAATGTGCCCGGATTTACCGACCCGGTAATAACTGACGGATATATTCAATTGAAGGAAGAAGCCATCGTTAAGTACTTTGCGCAGGACTTGCCTGTACAGGAAGCTAAAAACTTAGCTGCAGTGCAGGGCCGTTTCCATGTGAGTACGTTAACAGCAAAAATTACCATACCAGCGTGGAAAAATAAACCCAGCTTCTTTATCATAGCCGATAATGATCAGATTATATCACCGCAGGTTGAAGCTGAAATGGCCAAAAAGATTCATGCTACTACTTACCATATCCCCGCCAGTCACGTCGTGATGCTGTCCAAACCAGCAGAAGTAGCAAAAGTGATCGTCAAAGCAGCCGGTATTAAATAAATAGGGTAGATTTTATAATCAAAGTCCTTGCAGCCAGCATTCAGTATAAAAGCTTTTACTGCCAGATTTAAAATTCCTGCCTGATAAATCATTAAGTCGACGTTAAAGCGGCTTAATGATTTTTGGCGCAAAAACATATTCAAACTCCTGCATTTATGAAGGCTGCAGTCGCTCTACCCTAGGATAGAGCCCCTCATCATATCTCATGTTCACTAACCATCAATGACTTTTCCTCTTCGGATCCCCCTTCAGCGATGTGTTCTGGAAATTATTGATGTTGTTTTGCAAATATTGGACTCTGCGATTCCCGGATCCCCCCTTCAGCGACGTGTTCTGGAAATAATTGATGTTGTTTTGCAAATATTGGACTTTGCCATTCCCGGATCCCCCCTTCAGCGACGTGTTCTGGAAATAATTGATGTTGTTTGATGACATCCAAATCTTCCCTTCAAGATTTGAGGAAGAAAACAATATCAATTATTTCACCCTCACAGTCCTGTCCCCTTAACTTATTAGTTATATATTATAAAATATTTTCGTAAATTGCTACATACGAAACCATTACACCATGGCAACACTTAAAGACAACGCCCTCAGAATATCCCAAATGGGGATATTTTCTTTAATCCCAACAGTGATATTCCTGGCGGCTCTGGACGTTAACCCTATCAATCAATATCGGTTATTGAAATATGGACGCAGCACAACGGCAACCGTAACCGAAATGGAATTGCAGAAGTTAAATACTAACGATTCCTCAATTCCTACAACCTACTATTACACTTTCCACACACCTGATCACACGAAATATTCAGATGATAAGGTTGTATGGGGAACCGTTCCTGATGTATCCGAAAATGCAGAAGCACCATTCAAAGCGAAACTAATCTACCTGCCAAGCAACCCACACATCAGTAGCTTTAGCTACCGGGTACCCAAGAGCTTATTAGACCTGATTTCCCCCCCCGCCGCCTTTTTTATGATTCCATTTATCTCACTTTGTTTCTTTTGGCCTAAGAAGGGTGATGAACAGGATGTGGTAGCCTTATCATTTCCTGTCAATAAAGAACTTGCCCTCCTGATATCCCTGATCACATATGGAAACGAATTTTTTAGATCAGGTAAGTTACCAAAGCGGTATTTCCCGGATAACCTGGTTTTCCGGGGACTCAAAAATCTAAGATTTATTGGCTTAGGAGTTGGAGAAATTGATTTCGCGCCCAAATGGGTCATCGCAAAGGATCCCCAATCCTGGTTTGAACTCTTAAAAAAGGATGGTTGTGAGCGCCTGTCACTTAGTTTTGACACCGATGATCCACAAGATTACAATGTTTGGTTTATTGAAGCAATATATCCCTTTTTCACTGATATCTATGAGATGAAATACGGTAAACAACCAGAAATGCAGCGCATCCATAGTAGAGTAGTAAAACCGCGAATCAATTACAACCTGAACGAAGCTCATGAAGATTTCAAATCTGCAATTGTTGAAAACGCCTTCTATACCTCCAATGTCCCGGTATTACAAAAGTATGGAGAGACCTTCAACATCGCCTATAATTTCCTGATCGGCAATCTGGATACACCAGATAATCCCAGCATCATCCCTTCCACCCAGGAATACAGCAAAATAGCCCTACAAATAATTCATTCAGCATTAATCATTAATATTTATAGCGATGAAAATATTTATGAAATGGGGATTTTCACAGAATTCAGTGAAGCCAATGAATTTTATCAAGTGAACAACCTACTCCTAGAAAGCACAGAAAAAGCATTAGCCGCAGCCGTTAACTCGATCTACATTTAATTGCAGGCTACCATAATTGATGCATTTTGAAAACACCTAAATAACGAACTCTGCACCCTTCGGCTTCCCCTTCAGAGATGTGGTCTGGAAATAATTGACGTTGTTTGCAAATGCATATAACAAACCCTGCAACCTTCGGATCCCCCCTTCAGAGACGTGGTCTGGAAATAATTGATGTTGTTTGATGACATGCAAATCTTACCTTCAAGATTTGAGGAAGAAAACAATATCAATTATTTCACCTACACTGTCCTGTCCCCTCACTCCCCTTTAAGATTTGAGGAAGAAAATAATTGGTGTTATTTGCAATTGCATATAACAAACCCTGCAACCTTCGGATCCCCCTTTTCAGCGACGTGTTCTGGAAATAATTGATGTTGTTTGATGACATGCAAATCTTCCCTTCAAGATTTGAGGAAGAGAACAATATCAATTATTTCACCTACACTGTCCTGTCCCCTCACTCCCCCTTAAGATTTGAGGAAGAAAACAATATCAATTATTTCACCCGCACAGTATCATTACCTAACTTAGCGTTCTCGATGTGGCCTAATTAGGCTATTACACCGAACATCATTACTTAAAAGGCGTTTTAATCAAATTCATGAAACTCCAGTACATCGATCCAATTTCCGCAGGCGAACTCCACCTAACAATCCATGAACCAAACTTCGATCGCCTTTTCTACCAGCGCGACCGCAAAGACAAGTTCCTGACAATCGCCTTAAACGACGGACCGCAGCAAGAGGTAACAATTGATGGAATTACGCACCAGTTCCCTGCGCAAACGATTCTCCCTTTGATGGTAAATCAAACTTTTACTTTCCAGAAGCCCGAACAAGTTATTGCCTGGCAGTATAACCGAAATTTTTATTGCATTGTAGACCACGATAAAGAGGTAAGCTGCGTAGGCTTTCTATTTTACGGCTCTGCCGAAACAATGTTTATCACTCTGGATGAACAACAACAAAAGAAACTAAACCTCCTGCAACAAGTATTCATAGATGAGTTTGAAGACCGCGACGCGATTCAGCGCGACATGCTCCAAATGATGCTCAAACGTTTGATTATTATCATCACACGCTTAGCGAAAAAACAATATCTGCAGGATCAATCACTAACCGAGGATAAGATGGATGTGTTGCGTAAGTTCAACCTGATGGTCGAAAACAATTATCGCAAGCAACATACCGTACAGTTCTATGCCGATCAGCTCAACAAGTCTCCTAAAACACTGGCCAATTACTTTGCCTTGTACAACCACAAATCGCCGCTTACAGTAATACAGGATAGGATCATTCTGGAAGGTAAGCGCCTGCTGATGTATACCGACAAATCGGCCAAAGAAATTGCATACGACCTCGGCTATGATGACGCATCGTACTTCAGCAACTTCTTTAAAAAACAAACTGGCTACGCCCCTTCCGATTTCAGGAACGCTAAGTCGACCACAACAACTGAAGGATAATTTTTGGCTTTTGGGCAGATCTTACATGTAGTCGGGAATTCTCTCTATTCACCAGCGCTGTCATTCGCTGCACCTTTGTATTGTCAAACACAACAGACATACAATTTAAAAATAGAGCGCATGAAAAATTTCCCAATTCCAACCAAAGAAGAAGTAACTCCGGCTAACCAGGCCATTTTTGATAACCTGCAAGGCATGGTAGGTTTTGTACCTAACCTGTATGCAATATTCGCACATTCCGAAACCGCCTTAAGTGATTACCTTGCCTTACAAAACAGAAAAACAACGCTCCGTGCCAAAGAACGTGAGGTGATCAACTTAGTAGTAAGTCAGATCAACGCATGTGCATACTGTTTAAGCGCTCACACCCAGTTTGCGAAGATGAACGGTTTTTCCGATGAGCAGATTCTTAATATCCGCAGGGCAAACATTGGCTTCGACACAAAATTAGACGCTTTAGCTAAACTCGTGAAAGCTACTACAGAAAATCGCGGCCATGTACCTGCCGAAGTAGTCGAAAACTTCTATGCCGCAGGATATACCGAAGCCAGCCTGATCGATGTAACGATGGTAATTGGCGATAAAATAATCACCAACTACCTGCACGCGCTAACAGATATCCCGGTAGACTGGCCTTTAGCTCCAGCTTTAAACTAACCGGTATGGAAGATCAATTTAACAACATTTCTAATTCGTTGGCCAACGAATTAGAAATGTTCCAGAATTCATGGAACGCAGCAGCACCGGAAGGGCTGCAAAGCAAATTTGAACATGGCATTGCCGAAGTTAGCGCAACAAACCGATCAGCCTTAACTGTTGGCGACAAGGCGCCTGATTTCGAATTAAACAACGCAGTGAATAGACCGGTCAAACTTTCCACCCTCCTCAGAAGCGGGCCTGTGATACTTAGTTGGTACCGGGGTGGTTGGTGCCCCTATTGTAACATACAATTGCGCTACCTGCAAAGCTATCTTTCGCAGTTCAAAGCTGCCGGAGCTAGGCTGGTTGCATTGTCGCCCGAACTTCCCGATAAATCCTTAAGTACAACAGAAAAAAATGAGCTGACTTTCGAAGTCCTTACAGACTACAACAACACAGTAGCACGTCAGTTCAATATCGCTTTTACACTTAACGAAGAGTTGGTAGACATCTACAACAACTTTCATAAGCTTGAAGACTACAACGGCGTAGCTACAAATGAACTCCCGATCCCAGCAACTTACGTTATCGATACTGACGGTATGATCAGGTACGCCTTTGTGGATCCCGATTACCGCAAGCGTGCAGAACCTGCAGAAATCTTAGCAGTGCTGAAAAGCCTATAAAGTTTCGGACTTTAGCATTCGGAGACGTGCACTGAAATAATTGGTATTGTTTGGCCTAGTGCATATAACAAACTCTGCATTCTTCGGATCCCCCCCCTTCAGCGACGTGTTCTGGAAATTATTGATGTTGTTTGATGACATGCAAATCTTCCCTTCAAGATTTGAGGAAGAAAACAATATCAATAATTTCACCCTCACAGTCCTGCCCCCTCCTCTTAATCCCTACTCGAATTTGTTGGCTCGGAATTTGACTTGTAGATCGTGTATTTTAAGCAATTTGAATCTTTCAATCTATCGCTCAAACACCTAAACACCAACTACATTTTGACGAACAAAAAAGATATCGAGAAACTTCAACTGGACAAAATACTTAGCTTATTAACCGAGTTTAGTCAAGGTAATTTTAATACGCGAGCTGAGGTTATTGATATTGATAGCAACCTCAATATCGTAACTAAAAGTTTAAATATGTTGGGTGAAGAATTGGGACACTTTCGAGAACAAACCAAGACGCAAAACATTTTTTTGCAGAATATAGTCGGTAGTATAGATGAAGTGGTGTATGCATGGCATATTCATCAAGATCAAATTTCCGTGGGGAAATTTGAATTTATAAGCGAGCAATGTCTGGAAATTTTCGGGTATAGTAACATCCAAGTACAGACCAATCCCGACTTATGGATTAAAGGAATTCACCCTGATGATAACCTTGTGTATGAAGACGGCTACAAAAAGTTAGTTACCGAAAAGAATGTTGAACTCCTTTACCGATTTAAGCATCCTCAAAAGGAAGGTTATCGTTGGATAGCAGACAGGATTGTTGCCAAAGCTGATGCGAATGGAAGGATATCGCATTTATACGGATCTGCGAGAGATGTGACCAAACAGCAGGAAGATAAGATAGAGCTGGAAACGAAGAATGAGTTCATTTCCCGAATGGTGACAAGTTCCGATCAGTTTTTTTACATTGTAGCCTTAAACCCCAATGATACCTTCGAAAACCATTTCACATACCTGAGTTGGCAGATAGAAAAAATCCAGGGAAGTACTGTTGAGGCAATGAAAAAAAGTCGGACAGGCTGGATAGACCTTGTCCACCCTGACGATTTGAAGGCATTATTTAGAGATAATCGCCGGATGTTTTCGAAAGGTAAGCCAACCACCCGCATCTATCGCGTAAAGCATGCCATTAGGGATGAATATATATGGCTGGAAGATTATGTCGTGCCGGTAAAAGATAAATTTGGAAACATTACTGAACTCTATGGCTCTGTACGTGATATTAATGCACGTATGCTGGGAGATCTCGAACGGGATCGGCTAAATGAAGAACTTAACCACAGATACAATGAGCTGATGCAGTTTAATTATATAGTCTCTCATAACCTGAGGTCGCCCATTGCCAATATCATGGGCCTTTCAACAATACTCAACAATGGCGTAGCGGAAGATGAAGCCAAACAAATGACTCAATTTTTGCTTGAATCCGCGGAGCGTATGGACTCGCAATTACGAGACTTAAACACCATATTATCATCCAAATCAGCCATTAATAGTAAAAAGGAAGTTGTTAACATCAAAGACCTTATCGACGCGATATGCTACACCTTAGCCAAGGATATCAGTGATACTTCCGCTAAACTGGAGGTAACTATTGAACCTGAAGCAGCCGAGATGCTAACTATAAAAACTTATCTGCACAGCATCTTTTTCAATCTGCTTTCAAACGCGGTCAAATACAGAATGGTGGGAAGAGTACCAGTAATCCATATTTCAGTGATCAATGAGGGCGGACATACGATTATAACCGTTCAAGACAATGGCATGGGAATAGATCTGGTTGCGAATAAAAAAACGATTTTCGGTATGTACACCCGGTTTGATAAGACAAAAAAGGGAACTGGCCTAGGGCTGTTCATGGTAAAAACCCAGGTAGAGTCCCTTGGCGGCGAAATAAATGTAGTAAGTACTGTAGGGACAGGCACCACCTTTAAAATAACGCTATAATTGGGTATATCTTACTTTGTATTGTACTACATCTTTTGAAAGCGAACCTCCGTATGTGCAGTTTTTATAGTTCCCGGTTCATCTTCTTTAGCCTTAAGATCTTGTAACCAAATCATGTCTGTGCTGTTGATAGATCCAATGTCGTAATACTCCGCACTATCAATTAAGATCCGCATTTTTCCTTCTGCAGTGATAGACACCGTATAAAAAAAAACTTTTTGCTCTCCGGAATCCGTCACATACAGCTTATCATCATCCCGAAACTCATATAGAGGGATGGGATTTCGCCCGCCAAGATCAGTGGTATTGACTACTTTACCATTGACATCATACGTTGTGTAGCTACCGCCAATCAATTTCCATTTGCCCAGGATTTTTGTTTTCAGCACGGCAGGTGTGTTTGGCTGATCTGCTGCACCATCACTTTTTTTACAGCTTATGGTGAGCATAAAAAACCCGATTAGCAAGAATTGAAAGCAAGAGCGTAAAGGTAGCGTTGTGTTCATAATGATTTTTTCGACAACAACAGTATCAAACAAAAATTGTTGTATCCAAATTAAATTTTAAAACCAAAAGCACCATTTCTTGTTGAACACCAAAAACATCCCTATGAGAAATTTTACCAGTTTTGCCTTGATTATGTGTTTATGTGCTGCGTTAGGTGCCTGTAAAAAGAGCAAAGATGAAGTACAACCACAAGAAACCGCCGTTGTTAACGGAAAAGTATATGGCAAAGCTTTTACGATGGCTGCCGGTAGAGCCAGAACCGACGTATCTGTTGTTACCAATACAGAACGCGTAGTGGTTAACCTCTCGGCCAACAGCAGCTTCAATTGTGCAAGTGCCGAAACAAGAACGTATAGCGTTTATTTCAGAGTGCCCAAAAAAGTTGGCACCTATACACAGGCCAGTAGCGACATCTGGTTAGGCTTTGACGACTCTACCACTGATGCCACTGTGGGTTTTGTAAGCGCCGACTGTATGGTACAAATCCAATCTATCAGTAACGACCGTGTTTCCGGAAAAATCAGTTTTGCTGACCAAACCTCTGGCAGTAGTGTAAGCGGTACATTTGATGTACCTTACTGTCAGTAACACAAATAATTGGTGTTGTTGGCCTGGCGCATATAACAAACGCTACAATCTTCGGATCCCCCCCTCAGCGACGTGTTCTGGAAATAATTGGTGTTGTTTGATGACATACAAATCTTCCCTTCAAGATTTGAGGAAGAAAACGATATCAGTTATTTCACTTCAAGTCCTGCCCCCTACCTGCTCTTCCGGACACCCCAATTTCGGAGTCGTGTTCTTGAAATAATTGGTGTTGTTTGATGACATGCAAATCTTTCCTTCAAAGATTTTAGGAAGAAAACGATACCAATTATTTCACTACAGCACCGCAGTACAGGGCAGCTCCTTCCAGGTCCTGTCTAAAATAATCGGTGTTGCTCGATCACCTGTAATGTTTACCTTAAAGATCCGAGGAAAAAGATTAACACCAATTATTCACCCAGGCTGTTGCGCTGTAAACATTCAGAAATCTTTAATCCTACAAATAGGTTGTCACAGAAATAGGGTAAATGTTTCATTTACTGTCACAGAATTAGGGCAAATTACTTGAATATTTGTCACAGAATTAGGGTAAATCTTGTTTCGTCCACAATCCATGATCATAAATTCTTAAAACCTAAGACCAACATTGATGTTATTACATCTAATGAAAACATTATTTACGCTCTTATTTATCTCTTGCAGCACACTCTGCTTCGCTCAAAGACTAACATATAAAGATTTGTATTTTGGACTGACACACCCAATAACCAAAACTGAAAGTCAATTAGTTGCTAAGGGGTTCACTTATGCCAGTACGATTGATTTAGATTCGACTCAGCATAATAAAAACCGCATGTACATTAAAAACGGAGAAGATATAAACTATCTCAGTTTCGCTGTCATGACCTTCAAAAATGAAATCTACGGCTGTACGATTACCACGCTTAAGCTTGAAGAATCAAACAAACTAATCGAGGAAATTAAAACGCTTGGATTTAAGTTAAAAGGTTCTGAAACTTACGGCAAGAATCTTTACACGCAGTATATAAAAGGACAACTGGAAATAGAAATCCAGGTGGGGCCAACAGAGATCGGCTATACCATGTATAACATCAGCTTAAGGGATATCGCTAAAACCAAGGAAGTTTATAACTAGATCCACCTCTGGATTATTCAATCCACCAATAGGTTCGTTTGCATCCGTAGCAGATATATCTCTTAAATGATACCCAGCCCAAAAAATGTCGCATAAACCAATGCCTGGGAATTCTATCCAGCGATGATTTGCATTTTCTGCATTTTCTTTTGGTATAACTTAGTTGGCGGGCTTCGTCCGCTTGGGTGTTGAGATCGAGGGACATTTTTTTGAGATTATTCAATGTGTAACAATGACACAAAAATAAGAAATTAACAGGCGCTTTAGCACTCTCAGGAATACACGTACATTAACATTATCTTATATTTCAGTTAAATACCCTAATGTTATCAGGGGTATATTTTATTTAACAACTTAGGTTTTTAACAATAATCGAGCGGAATCATCCCCGATAACACTGATTAACTGCGGTTTTATAATCTGAAAGAAGATTTTATTTGGTCGAACAAAATGCATTTTAGAATTTTCTTTTTACGCAATGTTCAGTTACAACTAGATGTCATAAATGTCTGCTACAGCGTTTTTTTGAACCGCTACAAACATAACATTTCGTTAAAAAGGGCATTTAACCCTACTAACATAGACCCATTAGACGTTTTAAACTTAAAATAGGGAGTTGCTTCAGACCACAAAACGAGAACGCTTGGTTAACTTTTAAGTAAGTCTAAAGCGTTCACTCCGTAGATTTCCTGAAATGTCTTGCTAAAATAGGCAGGTGTCTTGAAGCCTGCGATAGCAGATATTTCTGACACCGTTCGGTATTTACCAGTATTAATAGCATCCCAAGCCATTTGTAAACGGATAGCTCGAACCAGTCTATTGGGCGTGAGGCCAGACAAAGCTTGCACGCGTCTGAATAAGACCCTTTCGCTTACCGCCAGCTCACTACTCAATACATTTAGCGTCAAATCGGTCAGACCCACATTTTTACGGACTGCTTGTTCAAATGCTTTCAACCAATATTGGTTCGGTGTTGAGGGATCGATTTCCTCCGGTGTTTGACCTTTTGGCAAGGACGAACTACCAAGAATAGCTGAAACACGCCACAATTCTTCCAGTCTCTTTTTGTAGGTAATATCTTTGGCGATAGCAAAAACCACTTTGTCTCTTTTAATCGGCATTGATGTCCACGAGAGCCAGACTATTTCTCCGGCTTTGCTTAGGTATCTATTTTCGAAATTTAATAATGGGACATTATTCTTTATATTTTGCCGCTTTTGCCGGGTCATTTCCTGATCTTCGGGATGAACGAAAGTGTTGATCGGCCTGGAAAACAGCTCTTCAGTAGAAAAGCCCAATGTTTGGGACACAGCTGGATTTATCTTCTTGAAAAATCCATCAAAACCTGCTATGCACAACAGGTCTGGTGACAGTTCAAAAAAATACTCAAGATCAAACATTTGTACCGGCCTTAGTTTCTCCATTTAATTGCTGGCGATATCTTCGCCCTTGCAAATTACGGCATACAAACCGCCAATAACAATTATTAAGATTTATTTTAAATAAAAAAATTATTTCCTAACTAGAATTTGGCAGTTATGACTAATAAATTGGCGGGTCTGTTTATACACAATGCAGTACCTTGTGATCAAATAAAAAAACATGCTACAGGATTACCCGATCAGCCCATTGGAGGTGGTAAGCACCATGATCCAAGCAGCTCCATTCCCTGGATATTTCTGCTCAGGACACAATTTAGTCATTACGTTTGCTAATGAGGCCACATTTAAGGCTTGGGGTAAAGATGACACTATAATCGGACTACCACTTGCGCAAGTATTTTCCAATAACAACCAGGCGGCAATTGAAGCGGCAATAAATACATACACCACTGGAATACCGTCACATGCCCAAAAGGAACCATTAAAACTAGAGAAAGAGGGGCTAGTCAAGACTTATTACTTTGACACCTCATACCAACCATTTTATGGTGATGGTGGAAAAATCACAGGCATATTTTGTTGGGCAAACGATGTTACAGCACTGGTAACACTCCAGATGGAGCTACAAACACTAGAACAGACACATCCAAATGCTACAGATGTTAAAGCGCTGGATGTCATCACTATTGCAAGTCATGAGTTTAAAACTCCACTAACGACGGTCAAATCATATATCCAATTGCTTTTGGAGAGGGCACAAAAAGAAGATGATAATTTCAAGATCAATGCACTTACGCGGGTAGAGCGCCAAGCCAACATCATGTCGACCTTGATCGAGAATTTGCTTAATGACGCGCGCATTTCTGATGGAAAACTGACCTTAACAAAGAACGAATTTAATGTTCATGAACTGCTGATTGAAATCATCGAAGATGCCCGACTAAATTTTCAAACCCATGAAATAATCATGAACGAATGCGAAAATGCTTTTGTGTATGCCGATAGAAATAAAATTGCTCAGGTACTCGGAAACCTGATCAACAACGCTGTTAAATATTCTCCGAAAGGTAGCGTGATTATTATAGGCTGTAAAAGCATTGACGAAAATCTGGAGATCTCGGTATCCGATAGTGGGATTGGGATCAGTACAAAGGATCAGGAAGACTTATTTAAAAGATTTTACCGCGTAGTCAATCAGCAAACAAAAAACGTATCTGGATTTGGCATCGGCTTGTATTTAACAGCAGAGATATTGCGGTATCACGACAGCACCATTCAGGTTAAAAGTGAGCCAGGACATGGATCAAAATTTTACTTCTCCCTGCCTGCTGGTTTCAAGAAGAGTAGCACACCGTCAGAGACGTATTCTGGAAATAATTGATTTTGTTTGGCCGTGCGAATAATAAACTCTGCATTCTTCGGATCCCCCTTCAGAGACGTGTTCTGGAAATAATTGATGTTGTTTGGCATAGCGTATATCATAAACTCTGCATTCTTCGGATCCCCCCCTTCAGAGACGTGTTCTGGAAATAATTGATGTTGTTTGGCATAGCGTATATCATAAACTCTGCATTCTTCGGATCCCCCCTTCAGAGACGTGTTCTGGAAATAATTGATGTTGTTTGGCATAGCGTATATCATAAACTCTGCATTCTTCGGATCCCCCCTTCAGAGACGTGTTCTGGAAATAATTGATGTTGTTTGGCATAGCGTATATCATAAACTCTGCATTCTTCGGATCCCCCCTTCAGAGACGTGTTCTGGAAATAATTGATGTTGTTTGATGACATACAAATCTTTCCTTCAAAGATTTGAGGAAGAAAACAACATCAATTATTTCACCTGCACATCCCTGACTTAAACCCTTGGCAGCGTAAAAAAGAAAGTAGACCCTTCACCAACACTACTTTCAGCCCAAATCCTACCACCATGATCTTTAATAATCTTCGAAGTAACATACAAACCCATGCCGAGTCCTGAATGTGTTTTAAGCACATCTTCAGTACGATAAAACTTATTAAAGATAGCGTTCAGATTATCCTCAGATATACCCATGCCCTGATCAGTGATGCCTACCGTCATATAAGCATGATCAAGAACTGCAGTAAAGATCCTGATGTTGGTATTTTTACCCGAATATTTTGCGGCGTTACCGATCAGGTTGGAACAAACCTGCTCCATCCGCAATTCATCGATCATTACGTCTACATCGGCACATAAATTTGTGCTCAGCTCATTATGCGGCAGAATGCTCTGCATAACCTGCACCTGCGCAGTAAGGAAATCGTTCAAAGAAGTACGCTTCCTGTCGTACTCCAGACTGCCATGCTCAATCTTAGAGATGTCCATGAGCTGCAACACTAAGGTCATTAACTTAGTAGATTGCAGGTCTATTTTACCTAGCAGATCCCTGAGCTTATCAGAGATCGGTTCGGAGGTCGATTTCGCCACTTGGGTATAGGCCTTTAATACCGTCATCGGCGTTTTGATCTCATGACTGGCAATAGAGATGAATTCCGTTTTTTGTTCATCAATAATCTTAGAACGCCTGAGTTCCTCTTCCTGCTGATCAGTAATTTTATGGAGCGAAATATTGCGCTGCTTGATCTCGTCGTACGCATTTAAAGGCTCTAGGTCTTCAAAATAGCGCTGCAATAAAGTAATTTTAAGCTTATCCAGTTTCAGTGATCGCGGAATACCGATCTTCATCGTAATCTCGCTCTGCTCGGTTCCTTTAGTGAAGGTAAATTCAGGAACAAGTTTCTGCGCGTAATAGAAACCCGCATCGGAATTGGTGAACTGAATATCAGGATCAAAATTGACGCAGGCAACCAGGCTATACCTTGTTTTTTGTTGTTCAAGACCGATGGTCAGTACACCCGAATCAGAATAATCGATAACAACCCTGGCGATCTCGGAAACTGCCGTTGCGAATGTCGTTTGCGTGGACATCGTTAGCCCCAGTTTTTCGGCAACTTTCATGGTACGCTTGTGCGCTAGCACCAGGTCCATTTCATTTTCGAGTGTTATGGATACGACGGTAATCATTTAATTTTGGCGATTAGAACAGACATATCATCAGTACGGCGTGCGTGATCCTTGTAGATTGCTGCCGCTAAAATTGTGGCATCGTATTTATACATCATCGGATACTTTGACATCTCAATTCTGGTTTTGATACCATCAGAGCAGAGCATTACCTGATTAAATTCTTCACCAGAATACGTTTGGTCGTTCATGGATCCCGGGATGTTGTGCCCCACGATGCCATTATAGGACATGTTGTTTTTAAAGTTGACTGGCCCGGAAAAGCGGCTGGCAATATTGCCAATTCCGGCAATGGTCCAGTTTTTTGAGGCATGGTCAAAGTTAACTATCGTGATGACGGCGCCTCTGGTTTTCTTGATGGCTGCATGGATAAACCGGAGTGTCTCTGTAGGGCTGGTATCTGGAAACACCTTAAAGGCTGCCGCAGCTTCATTTACAGCGAGGTTAGCCTCCGGGCCATGCCCAAGGCCATCGGCCAGCATAATTTTGGTATATTGAGTGGTTAGTTTGTAGATGCAGCCATCGCCACTGGTTTTCTCGCCAGGCTTGTACACCACAATGGGACGGATGAGGAGTTGCCCCCTTTCTTTTGCCTTTGATGGCTCGCTATAAACCCTGCTCAGCACAATGGTGCCCCAACCAAGCAACGAATATACGGCAAAATCATCCGACAGTCTTTTCATACTGCCGAGGCCATGGCCCAGAGTGTTGCTGGTGGATACACCATCCTGCATCATCCGGGCAGGGTTGGCCATACCAGGACCGCTATCAATGCTGATAAGCTCGATATAGGGTAATCCCCCGTTGGAGAATGTACCCAGTAACAATTCGCCCCCATCGCTGTATTTAAAAAGATTGGAGGTCATTTCTGCAACAATGAGGTCAAGTTCAGCAATTCTTGCTGCATTCATCCCCAGGTCTACCGCACGCCGGTGTATCTCCTTTTTGATCAAAGAAAAATAACTACGGTCGTCGGCAGGAAAACTAATGTGCGTTGCGTCAACCATTAATTCCATTTTATTATCGTGATCACTGTACCCTCTCCTACTTTACTTTTAATATTAAATTCGTTCATCAGGCGCTTTGTTCCAGGAAGGCCCAGTCCCAAACTTTTGCCGGTAGAAAATCCATCGCGCATGGCCGCATCCAGATCCGGAATACCCGGACCACTGTCTGAAAAGGTGAGGCGGACCCCGTTGGCTCTTCCACTGGAAACCACTTCAATGATGCAGGCACCGCCATTGGCATAGCGCATCATGTTACGGACCAGCTCGCTGGCCGCAGTAAGCAGACGGGTTTGGTTAACCAGCCCCATCTTGATTTTGACGGCAGTTTCCTTTACGCGATTTTTCAGGAACACCACATCCTGCTCTTTTGTAACCTGGATCGTATCCTTGCTAAGCGATAGTGTCATCGTAATCAGGATCAGTTTCTTGATCTTCCTCCCCTGAAGAATCTCCTATCATTGTTTTTAGCAGATTCATACCCTTCTCCATATCGAGTGCAGTGTGTACGCCTTTTAAAGGCAGGCCGAGCTCGATCAATGTGATGGCTACGGCGGGTTGCATGCCGACTACAACAGTCTCAGCATCCAGAATTTTTGACATACTGGCGATGTTGCCTATGATGCGGCCCATAAATGAGTCCACAATAGAAACCGCAGAGATATCAATCAACACCCCTTTAGCACCGGTTTTATTGACCATCTGCACCAGGTCGGCCTCTAATGTGAGCGCCAGGCGATCGTAAAGATCTACCTGAATGCTGACCAGCAGGTAGGCTCCTAATCTTAAAATAGGTATTTTATCCATTAATATTGAGCTTAAAATTTATTGACGGCACCTGCTCTTTTTACCTCTAGTTTCATGATTTTGAACGAGTAGGCTAATGCACTTGCCAGTGTAGCCTTGGTGATGATGTTTGACAGATCGATACCCAGGTGAACTACTGTTTGTGCAATTTCCGGACGGATTCCGCTGATGATACATTCAGCACCCATCAACCTGGTTGCACTAACTGTTTTAATCAAATGCTGAGCTACCAGAGAATCTACTGCAGGTACACCCGAAATATCCAGAATTGCAATGCTTGATCCTGTTTCAACAATTTCTTGCAGTAGATTTTCCATCACGACCTGGGTGCGTGCACTATCCAGTGTGCCGATAATTGGCAGTGCAAGGATGCCGTCCCAAACACGGATTACTGGAGTAGAGATTTCCGTGATCTCATCGGTCTGACGCAAAATCACTTCCTCACGACCTTTGATAAAGGTTTCGAAAGTGATGATGCTTAGGTTATCCATCAAGCGGTTGATCTTCAGACTTTCCGTGAATAAGGTTTGCGGATCGCCCTTGATTTCCTCCTGAAGCACCTCAAGAATTGCCTCTTTAAGAGAAAAAACAAAATTACCTGTTTCGCGTGGACTAAAGCCCTGGCGTGCACGTGTGATTGCTATGCCGCCTAAGATCTCAATCACCGGACTCCATTCATCAGAATCAAAGTCGGTAAAATTATCGCCTGAAAGATTACCAACCAATACATTGATCAGCTCTTCCGACTGGCCTCTTAATTCGTCGTTGCTAATCAAGTCTTCCCGAAGACCCTCATCAGCTAACTGGTTCTTCATCCACAATTCGAGGATGTTTTTTTTCTTTTTTTGTAGCAATATGTGCGTTTTTATAGACATGATTGAAGATACAGGTTAAACGTTAAGCCATATGATTCAAACCAGGCGGTTGAATTAATATTTAAGCTTGAAAGGTAAATAATAATTCTGCATTTAAGAAAAATACTTTGGTCATTATTCGCGCATGAATTCCAGCTGGGTAAGAGTTAAAAATTGAGGGTAATTCCACCATCAAAATAAGAATTTCCGGCTGGATGAACAATATCCAGTCCGGCAGCAAAGTCGAACTGCAGTAGCTTGGTTACCTGGAAGGTAACACCAAGGTCAGAGACATAATTTAAGCGAATGGACGGTGCTTTATATACATATATTTCTGCGAAGACATTCCATAACGAATTTAAGTTTAAGGAGTAGCCTGCCAATGCATTTAACGTTGCCTTTTGGGAGAGATCCAGCCAGTTGGAGCCCAAATTATAATAAAAGCTATTTCCGTTTTTGAGCGTATGACTGAAACAGAATTCCATACCAAGTCCGGATGCAGTAGTACCGGAAGCAAATCCAGGAGGATAATATTCCAGGATAAATGCTGTTTTGGGAATGATCTTGTGCTGCCCGGTGATCAACGTTTTCATGCCTACTGATGGGCCCGATACGCTGTAATGATGCGCTTCAGGATCATATTGTAAACCCAGATCAAGTCTGGCTTCAAAACGTTTACTGAGCCCATACTTCAGGGTATTGGTAGAGAGCTGGTAAACACCATAATGGTTATAGCGGGAAATATCTGCACCGGATGCAATTTGCCAGGTCTTTTTACCAATCAGGTCTGGCGCATCGGTAAGTCCAGGACGGTCGGAAGCATAATTTTCATCTTGTGCAAACAGCGCTGCCGGCAGACACAGGGTTAGGTACAGGATGATTATTTTCTGCATGAGCGTTTACAGGATGGCGACTGAAACGAAGATAATTAAAATGAACGATTCAGTTACCAATTTCGAAGCAAGTTCTGAAAATATTGGTGTGGTTTGATGACATGCAAATCTTTTCCTCAGAGATTTGAGGAAGAAAGCGATACCAATATTTTCAACCCACTACCCCAGTCAATCAGTATGAGCAGATTAATTTTGTTTGGTCCAAACCAATTTGTTCACATCATAACCCAAGCTTTCAGCTTGTTGCAGATAAGCAGATTTAATATCATTTGGCATGGTCTTCTCGCGTGACAACAACCATAAATATTTGAGGTTATTACCTGCAATTAGTGCATATTTGTAATCTGGATCAATGGCGATGATGTTGTAACCGGCGTAGAATGGGCCGAAAAAGGAAACCTTTAAGCGCGCAGTTTCTGGGTCTTTAACAAACTTGGCTTTGCCGATACTTTCCTTCCATTCTTTTTTAACAAAATTATAGCCCCGGTTTTGCACGCGGATAGAACCATCGTTATTCATCGAGTAGTTTGCTGTAACCTGATCTAAGTTTTTCTCGAACTTGAAGTCGAACCGCGCAATCTCATACCATTTACCAAGGTATTTATCTTTATTAAAAGGCCTAACTGCAGTTGCTCCTTTAGGAATTGATACGCAGGACGCTAAATTAAGTGCTAGAGCTGCTGCCCCGATTCCCAAGACTACACCAACTTGCCATTTTTGAGGTTTTGACATCATAATAGCTCAACAAAGTATAAACGCTTTGGTTTGATCTGATTGAAAAAAGCAATTGTTGTACATTTTTATCAAAATATTTCGCAATTATTCCTGAAATGAATAATTTTAAAACATTGTGCTGCACGAGATGTTAAGTCGAAGTATTTTAAGATAAAATTCAGTCTTCAGAACGATAATTCAGAACACAAATTTTGAAAAAATGTCTAAAAAAATACTGTACATCGAAGATGATCCAGATATCTTTGAGATTTTAAATATCGTTTTTGTGAATGAGGGTTATGAAGTAATCGGCTTTAAATCAGTTTCTTCAATCGATCAGATTTCTGTAATACACCCAGATTTAACTCTACTCGACGTTAGAATAATTGGATCTGTTGCAAACGGCGATGAAATTTGCAGGCAATTGAAATCTGATGCAGACTCCCATCAAATTCCGGTCATACTCCTTTCGGCAGAACGAGATCTTGATATTATGGCATCAGCATGCGGTGCAGATGATTTTATTTTTAAGCCCTTTGGATTGGTAGAGTTAGTTTCAAAAGTTCAATCATATATTAAATCATGACAACAAATCTATCTGGCGAAAACTCAGGGACAAATCGGCTGCATGCTGAGCGACTCGAACCTTTTTTTATTGAGCATCTCGCAAAAGTATATGTTGCAAAATGTCACCTAGTAGCAAAACTACCGCAAATTAATAATCAGGTAAACGATCCCGACCTTAGCCATGGAATTGATGAAACCGTAGTTAATGTAGAAAAGCAGATCAGCAGGATAGCGTTCATCTTTAGCCTTCTTGATGCTCCTTTGCCAGTTAAAGATGCAAATGGTCTGAAAGGGCTTGTTGAAGAAGCTTTTGAGGCTATTGAAGCGCAAGATGGCGACGAATTTTTACGTGATCTTTCCATATTATTTTACTTACAAAATATTGAAAACGTAGAGGCTGCATCCTTTCAGTTACTTCAAATGGCGGCTGTAAAATTCTCAGATAAAAATATTGGCGAGTTATTGAAGCAAAACTTTGAAGAAGCTAAGAAAAATAGAACCTTGCTTTTATTGATTTCTACTAAATACATCACAAACGCAGCTAAGCGCTGATAGATAAAATACGATTTCAGGTATTTAGCTATATCAGGAGAATAAACAACAAAAAAGCCGCTGACACATCAATCAGCGGCTCATCATTTAACATTTACAATGCTGCATGAGCATCTCTCAAAATCTTTATGGCATCGTGACTTGCGTTGATACCTTCTTGTTGTTTAAGCAGGACAGTTCTTACCTGATCTCCAAGATCATTCTCCTGAAGTGCATCTCTATAAGCTTTTTTAATCGCATCCTCACCCCTTTCACATTCAGCAAGAATGCTATGTCTGTCGTCGCCACCGAAGCTAGCCTTGATATCAATCCAAGCTCTATGCAAAGTACCGAGAATCGTGTTACCAGTATCTGGATCTTCACCATTTCTACCTACTAAACCAGCGAGCTCCGTTACATTGGTTCTACTGTCAGAAGCCAATTTATCAAAAGTTGCCTTTAAATCTATATTCTCATCTTTTAAATCTGCTGATGCTTTTTCAAATCCATCAGCACGGTCATTGTTAATTTGGATCAGGTCGTTCAAAACGCCTACTGTGTTCTCATTATTTTCCATTTCAAATGTATTAGAGTTCTCGTTTTTTTATACATCAAATAACAAGAGTAGACCAACTTAGTTTAAAATACTTACAATTTGACAATAGATTCACTACCTCAACCAGGTGAGAAGACCTGCACAACAAACTATGATTGAATGCCCTTCAGAGTAGCGTCTACTTTTTTTCTGACTACATCCTGCATCCTGAAAAGCTGATTGGTTATGCGATAAATGGGAAGGGCATTTTGTTGAAGTTGTTCCTTTCCATCTATAAGCTCGTTGAGGTGGACAAGATCTTCTTGTATACTCCGCAGGTGTCTATTAAGATTTTTATTTAAAAGTACGTCCGCCCAAATGTCTGCGTAGGCAATCATATATTTTGACAGAAGTTCGTTTTCAATTGGCGACCATTCGCTACTTTCCATAGTTAACTTTCAAAGGTCATCTCAAAAGATTCGCCAGCGCACAGCATGACTGTAAAAACGCGGTTGTTTAGGTCACCGGGCATGTTATCAACAACTGACGACATTTTAATTCGGTCCAAAATGAAAATCAAATTTTCAATCTGACATAGTCATACATACAGGAGGCAACGCCAAAACAACATCCTGCATGCTCCTTATCAATGCGTACGATTAGACAAATCATGTCTGTTGATCGTCGTTAGCGCGTTTGCAGATTGGAAAAATCTGGCCAAAAAATTGTAGTATCAGTTTATGAACGAAATCTACACCGCTGTAAAAAGGTTTTTTTCCTATCGATTTAGTCTCCATGAAGACAACGCCGAAGAATCAGACACTATTGAGTCAATCAGAAGAAATGTAGAGTTTAGGGGAGCCAACTTATGGACCCTTATCTTTGCTATTTTTATCGCATCGATCGGTCTAAACCTGAATTCTACAGCAGTAATAATTGGGGCTATGCTGGTTTCTCCGTTGATGGGGCCGATTATGGGAATAGGCCTGGGTATTGGGATTAATGATTATGAGCTGGTAAAAAAAGGAGTGCGAAATCTGGCAATAGCAACGGTTATCAGCGTACTCACTTCAACATTATATTTCTATGTAACACCTTTACATGATGCATCGTCTGAGCTTTTATCGCGCACCTCTCCCTCTATTTGGGATGTCTTTATCGCTGCGCTGGGTGGACTTGCAGGAATTATTGCTGCAACCAGAAAGGAAAAAAGCAATGTAATTCCCGGCGTGGCCATCGCCACGGCATTGATGCCGCCACTCTGCACAGCAGGTTATGGTATTGCTTCCGGAAATCTATACTTTTTTGCTGGCGCGATGTACCTGTATTTTATCAACAGCGTATTCATTTGTGTGGCCACTTACCTGATCGTTAGGTACCTGAATTTTCACAAAAAGGAGTTTGAGGACAAAGCCTATCAAAAAAAGGTGCGCCGTTATATTCTCATTATTGTACTGATTACCGCAGCACCCAGTGTGTTTTTAGCCTATAGAATTGTTAACAAAAGTATTTTTGAAAACAACGCCCGAGCCTTTGTAGAACAGGAAGTTAACTATAAGGACACCCAGGTGATTTCCAAGCTTTATAACTATAGCACAAAAGGCAATAAAATTGACTTGCTCCTATTAGGAGCAGAGTTGGATAAGCTTCAGATTGACTCGCTTAAAAAGAAATTGCCGGCTTATAAATTAAACAACACAGAGTTGATCATCAGGCAAGGTCTGAATGCCAAGAACGAACTGGACATTTCGCAAATCAAAGCCAGTATTATGGAGGCGATGTATCAAGGCGATACTACTAAGCAAAAAAGTCAGCATTACAATGCACTGAACCGGCCGATTCCTAAGTTGGATAAAGAACTGAAATCACTGTATCCTGGTTTGCAGGCATTCACAATCAACAACGTGGAGCTTAGAAATCTGGATTCGAACAGGACGGATACGGTTACTATGGCATTGATCAATACCTCCGCCGTGATTGGCCTTGCTGATCAAAATCGGTTACGTTTATGGCTTAAAAACAGAATCAAGGCAGATTCGCTCATTCTTGTGGTCCAGAAATAAATCAAATGACTATGCTTTTATGGCGTACTGAGGGCAAACGCAAAACGGATGCCCACAAAAGAAACTTCACCACTGCTGCGTCGCCAGCGTTCATATTTTAAGCCGATATCAGCGCCATAGCGTGATGAAAAAGGAAGATACACACCAATTCCTGGGGCATAAGAAAAAGAAGAAGTTATCTGATCGCCAATAGTTACTGCTGTACCAGCCTCCAGAGCCGCGTAATATATGCCACCAAAATAATAGCGGCCGCCGATTGTGATTGGCACCACACCATCTACATGAACATCTTCGCCAAGATTTTCCAGTCGCTTTTTGATATCGTCGCGGTAACGGAACGTCATATAACCTACGGATCCGATGACGTTCAGCGATTTGGCAACATTACGTTCTGACTTAACCGAAATTCCGTATCCGTTGATATATCGATTGGTTGATTTCCCGACAGGGATCCCCATTAAAAAACCTATGGATGTTTTAGCTATGGCTGTGGGAAGTTGTGCGTATGCAGCGTTGAAACAAAACATTGTTATCACGGTAACCACATTTTTAGCAAGAATTTTACTTAACATATTCACAGCCCATCTTCAATCCCATTCTTTATTTTATCATCGAGAAGGCAAGATAAGCATGACCAGCTATATTTGTCCGACTACTATTAAATAATTTATCTTCACATTAATTATAATTTATGATTGAGTTGATCAAACAGCCTTGGCCCTGGTATTTCTCTGGCGCCATGATCGTGCTGATAATGCTGATGCTGATTTTCTTCGGTAAATCGTTTGGCTTTTCTGCTAACCTGCGCACGATATGTAGCATGGCGGGCGCTGGCAAAAAGCATAGCTTCTTCAATTTTAATTGGAAAGGACAGGTATGGAACCTGATGTTTCTGCTAGGTTCCATCATAGGTGGATTCATTGCAACCCGGTATTTAAGCACCCCGGCACCGATGGAACTTTCCAATCAAACCGTCGCTGATTTGAAAGAACTGGGAATCGGATTTAACGGTCAGTTGAATCCGGATCAGTTGTTTTCGCTTAAAGCACTGACTAACCCGGGTAATCTGGTCATGTTACTGATTGGGGGATTTCTGGTAGGTTTTGGATCGCGTTACGCTGGTGGCTGCACTTCAGGGCACGCGATATCTGGTCTATCCAACCTCCAACTGCCCTCGCTCATCGCGGTTATAGGCTTCTTTTTAGGAGGCCTGATGATGACATTTTTGATTATGCCCTTGATTTTTTAACGAATGAAACAACTTAAATATATACTTGCCGGGATACTGTTCGGCATTATCATGACAAAATCCGAGGCAGTATCCTGGTACAGGATTCAGGAAATGTTCAGGTTCCAATCGTTCCATATGTATGGCATCATCGGTACAGCTATATTATTAGGAGTAACTGCTGTTTCTTTAATTAAAAGATTCCATTTAAAAGACAGTACGGGGCAGCCAATAGTTTTCCAAGACAAACACCCTGGATTTAGGAAATATCTTTTTGGCGGGATCATTTTTGGTCTTGGCTGGGCTTTGACAGGCTCTTGTCCAGGTCCGATGTTTGTTAACCTCGGAAATGGTTATCCTGCAATGGCTTTAGTGATTGCAGGTGCACTACTGGGAACCTATCTATATGGTGTTTTAAAAGATAAGTTACCTCATTGACGGAGACAGAAATAACCTCCATAATCATCATATCTCAAGAGACATTGTTTTAATAAGTGTCCTCAAAAATACATCATACAAAAATCCAGTTCACTTTCTGTAAAGATCATTGCTATTTTACATACGCTAATCTATAGATTTGCAGGAATGCCAGCTGACGTTAAGTTTCTATACATGAAAAAGACACCCATCGAAAAAATAATCGCTCCAGTAAATAGGTTCATCCATCTGGAATATACGAGTGGAATTGTTTTACTGATTAGTGTAATAATTGCAATTGTATGGGCCAATTCTGCATTTCATAATAGCTATCACCACTTATGGGAAATCAACTTCTCAGTAGGTTTCGACACTTATAATTTAAGTAAGCCGCTACACATCTGGATCAACGACGGACTGATGGCGATTTTCTTTTTTGTGATTGGCCTGGAGTTGAAACGGGAATTTATGGATGGTGAACTGTCGACTTTGAAGAAGGCTGCACTTCCTATGACCGCAGCTTTGGGAGGAATGGTTGTGCCTGCATTAATTTATTATGTAATCAACTACGGTGAGGAGGCAAGTCATGGATGGGGCATCCCGATGGCAACAGATATCGCCTTTGCACTAGCGCTGCTCTCTATGGCAGGAAAGCATGTACCATCATCTGTAAAAGTATTTTTGTCGGCTTTAGCCGTTGCCGACGACCTAGGTGCAGTTATGGTGATTGCATTTTTTTATACCGCTGAAGTTAATTTTGTGGCGTTAGGTATTGCAGGGATCTTCCTGGTTGGCCTGATTTTAGGTAACATCCTTGGCATACGCAGCAGTCTGTTTTACCTGATTTTAGGTATTGGTGTATGGATTGGATTTCTGCTGTCGGGTGTGCATGCAACAATTGCCGGGGTGCTGGTTGCGTTTACCATTCCTGCTGTGACCAGGATCAATGAAAAGGCATATTCAGAAAACCTTAGAAAACTGTCGTACGACTTTGATAAAGAAATTCCAAGCAACAGCACGCTGACGACGCCCGAGCAGCATCACACGATACAACATGTTAAGAATTTAAGTTTAGCTGCAGAAACCCCGCTGCAGAAAATTGAACACACCTTACACCCCTGGGTAGCTTTCTTGATTATGCCTTTATTTGCATTGGCAAATTCGGGGATTGTTATTGGGGCAGACATACTTACTGCCATCATTAATCCGGTATCGATTGGTGTTACCGCCGGACTTATTATTGGTAAGTTTACCGGAATCCTGTTATTTACCTGGGTTATGGTTAAATTGGGGCTGGGCAATCTTCCTGATCAGGCTAACTGGAAACACATCATCGGGGTGGCTTTACTTGCCGGCATTGGTTTTACGATGTCTTTATTTATCAGTGGACTTGCCTTTAAAAACCCGTTATTTGTAGACCAGGCGAAGTATGGCATTTTACTGGCTTCTATTGTGGCGGGAGTACTGGGAACAATTGTGTTGAAGCGCATCAAATAACATGTCTGCTACCAAATTTCGACAGAGGGACCTGTTCGCGCCGGTATATTTCAAATAATCAATCCAAATGTTTTGAGATTCAATCAGGAATTGAAAATTCATTGTAGAGTTTGCGTTTTAAACCTAGCTTTGCGGAGATTATGTTTAAAAGCAGTATCGCTATCCTATTATTGTGCTGTCTGATGTTGACTAACTTCAGCAGGATGTTTGTATTCAGCGCTTTTACACTCAATCAGAAATATATTGCCAGCACTTTATGTATCAACAGGGATAAACCCGAAATGCATTGTAATGGGAAGTGCTATCTTGCGAATAAGATTAAACAGGTTGAAGAAAAGGAGAAGAAAGAAGCTCAGGATGGCCAAAAGAAAGGCTTTCAGGATCACTTTATCTCAAAAGAAAGTCCTGTTCAGCTTACTTATTCCTTGGCACTGAAAAAGCAATATGTAATGGAAAACCATTCGGCTCTTCCTAAACGTAGTGCTGAAGTTTTGCACCCACCACCAGCCTCACAGCCAACACTTTCTTAATATTCATTCCTCACCTATATTGTTGAGCTGAAGGGATATGCCCTGCTGCGATTTTTGGCCGCAAAATGCTAACCCATTTATTTTTTTATCATGTACTGTTTTGTGCTCAAAATGCACATTCAGGCAATTGCTATTGCTGATCCTGTAGGGATAGGCTTAGCACCGCTATATCATATTTCTGAAATGAAAAAATTATTAACCATCATAAGTTTAAGTGCATTATTATTTACTTCCTGTTCAAAAGACGACGACAACATTCTGGCTGAGTCAGAAGGAAAAGCGACGGTTTCTTTTGATGCCATGTTTGGAAGTCAGGATTTTGCATTAAATAAAGGCTTCACTGTAGGCTCGAACACATTAACCTTTAATAAACTGCGTTATTGGGTAAGTAATGTCGTGCTGGTGAATTCCAAAAATGAAGAATTTAAAGTTCCTTCATCTTATTACCTGATTGAGGAAACCAATGCCATTAATCTTACAGGAGTAAACAATGACCTTTCTACAACCGTTTACCCGGCTACAAAAAGAGAAGATGTGGTCTTGAAAGAAATCCCGGCTGGTGATTACAAATCGATTCGATTTTCAATTGGCGTTGAACAAAAGTACAATGACAACCTTAGCCTTCAAACTGGTGAGCTATCTCAATTAAATGGCATGACCAATGTATCATGGATGTGGCTAACAAGCTATATCTACACCTCATTGGGCGGAACAATTACCAATGGAACGACGTCAAAAACACTGAAGGTAGAAACAGGTTTAAATGCAAATTACAAGACTGTTACCTTGGATTTTCCGGCAGCTGTCCGTATCAGTTCTACAAAAGCAACAAACATTGTCTTGAATGCTGATATCTCCAAAGCGATTGATGGTTTAGATGTATATTCCACAAATACTGTAGGAGGTTCGCAAGCAGCGGCAATGACAACTGTGGCAACTAACTATGCAACAAAGGTATTTTCAGTAAAATCCGTAAAATAATTAGATGACAGCTTGGTGTTCGAATTTTCGTATCACTGTCTTTATGCTTTTACTGGCCGGAGTCGCTTCTTGTAAAAAGGACAACTCCGCGGAAGAAACTGACCTGGGACCCCACACTGTACAGTTGGAGGTTCCGGGCAACTTCCCCGCTGCTCAGCAGGATCTGGACAATCCGTTAACTGCTGAAGGTATTGCACTGGGTAGGATGCTTTTTTATGAGGTTAGGCTTTCTGGCAATAACAGAATTTCCTGTGCCTCCTGTCATCGGCAGGAGCTTGCTTTTACAGATGGTGTTGCCCTAAGTACACTTGGCGCGTCGGGAAAAAAGCTGGAAAGGCATGCACCTGCGTTGTTTAACCTAGCCTGGGAAAAAACAGGTCTATTTTGGGATGGCGGTTCTAAAAATTTAGAGTCACAGGCATTTGGTCCCTTAACAAGTGCTGATGAGATGCATCAGGATCTCTTGGTCATGGAGACCGAATTAAAACAAATTCCCATGTATGTAGCGCTTTTTAAAAAAGCCTTTGGTGCTGATATCACTGCTGCAAACGTAGTTAAAGCGTTGGCTCAATTTCAGCGAACTATGATTTCTGGTACGTCCAGGTATGATAAGTACAAAAGAGCCGAATCTGGCGGCAGCTTGAACGCCGCAGAGTTGCTGGGCATGGAGCTGGTGAACAGCAAATGTAAATCCTGCCACAGCGGAGAGCTGTTTACAGATGATGGTTACCACAACAACGGGATTGACTCAACTTTTAGCGATGATCTTGATGGCATTTTTCAAGGTCGTTTCAGGGTAAGTTTCGATCCTGCTGACCTGGGTAAATTTAAGACGCCATCGCTAAGAAACGTATTGCTGACAGCGCCATATATGCACGACGGAAGATTTAAGACCATCGATGAAGTGCTGGATCACTATAACTCCGGGATTAAAGCTTCCCCAACTACTGATCGGCTGCTTTATCAGAATCAGGGAACCGTGGGTATACCCCTCTCCGCCACCGAGAGGGGAGCTATAATTGCTTTCCTTAATACACTGACTGACGACGAGTTTATCAACAATAAAAAATTCAATAACCCTAACTAGTTACATCATAAAAAATATCACAATGAAAATAGTTGAAAATAATTTAAGGTTGACTTTGCTTTTCAGCCTGTTCATGCTATTGGCTGCCTGTTCAAAAACAGACGACCCCGCTCCCGAATTTGAGGAAGCCAACCTTGCACCGCTTTCTGTTGAATTTGACAATATTGTTGGTGATCGGACCCTGACTTTTAACAATACCGGAAGCCCCTATAAAAATGCGGCTGGCGAAGCCTTTACTATTTCGAGGCTTCAGTATTTTATCAGCAACATCAAAGTAAGTACTGCTGACGGCAAAGCATATACTGTAAAACAGGACAGCAGTTATTTCCTGATCAAGGGAGATGACAAGGCTACCCGTTTTGCCAAGGTAAAAGTTCCCGAAGGTGATTACACCAAGCTAACCTTCACATTAGGTGTTGACAGTTTGCGCAGCACCATGCCGATCGACAAACGTACGGGCGTGTTGGATCCCGCAGCGGGCGGAGGTCATGATGATGGAGGTATGTACTGGGGCTGGAACAGCGGCTATATCTTCTTTAAGTTTGAAGGAAATTCGAATGTCGTATCGGACGATGCCAATGGTGACCCTACAGGGAAGAAACAGATGAAATACCACGTCGGCTTTTTTGGGGGTTATAGTGCGCCAACACTTAACAACATTAAAGTTATAACCGTGGATTTAAGCGCTGCAGGGATAGCCAAAGTGAGAAAAGACCGGCAAAGCAACATCCATCTTTTTGTAGATGTGATGAAGGTTTTTAATGGCAAGAATAGCTTCAGAATTGCTGAACACCCAAATGTGATGTTTGATGATTTTACAGCTAAGATTGCGACTAATTTTCTTGAAATGTTTAAGCATGACCATACTGAAAATTAAATACCATGCATAAAAAACACTGGATCGTATTGTTTTTTCTTGGTCTCTTTATATTGGCCTGCAAGAAAGACAACCCAATTAAAGAAGAGATTGAGCAATTTCTAGGATTTCAGAAACCTGCCAATTTTCCAGAACCAGTATATAAACTGGCCAATAACCCGGTTACCAAGGCAGGATTTGAGTTGGGCAGAGCCTTATTTTACGAACCAAGGCTTTCTCGCAATAACACAATTACGTGTGGTTCCTGTCATATCCAATCATCCGCATTTACGCAGCATGGACACGATGTGAGTCATGGTATCGATGATCGGTTAGGAACACGCAATTCGCCTCCAATCATGAATCTGGCCTGGAATAAAGCATTTATGTGGGGTGGTGGGGTTTATGACCTGGATTTACAACCGATCACACCCATTACCACACATGAAGAGATGGACGAGAATCTGGAAAACGTGTTGCGCAAGATCAGGGCTTTGCCTAAATATACGGCCATGTTTAAGGGAGCATTTGGAACTGAAGAGGTGACCACAGCCAGGTTTATGAAGGCCTTATCGCAGTTTATGCTGATGTGTGTAAGCAGTAATTCGAAATACGACAAAGTGATGCGCAAGGAAGCTGGCGCAAGCTTTACCGGAGATGAACAGGCAGGGTATACCCTCTTTAAAGAAAAGTGTGCATCCTGCCATTCCGAGCCCTTATTTACCGACGGATCTTTCCGCAACAACGGTTTAGGAATCAGTGTGATCAATGACAAAGGTTTTTATGCCGCTACGCTGATTGAGACCGATAAATATAAATTCAAGGTTCCTTCGCTCAGGAACCTGCAGTATACCGCACCGTACATGCACGATGGCCGGTTTTTAACGCTTGCAGGTGTACTGGAACACTACAATTCTGAAGTTCAGGCAACACCGAATCTAGATCCTTTGCTTAGTCAGAATGGGAAACTGGGGATCGCGCTGAATAGTGATCAGAAGGTGAAAATCACTGCATTCCTCAATACTTTGAACGATGTGGAATTTATCAACAATAAAATGTTATCAGAACAATAACGATGAAGAGAAAAATAATCATTACACTGGCTTTGCTGGTGGTTAGCATAACTGCTTCCAGGGCATGTGACATCTGTGGATGTGGTGTTGGAAGTTATTACCTGGGTATTTTACCAGAGTACAATCAGCGTTTTATAGGACTACGTTATCAGTACAAAACTTTGCTTACCCATTTGGGCCCGATGGGGGAACGGACACCTATTACTGCCGACGAGACTTACCAGAGTGCAGAATTGTGGGGAGGCTGGAACTTTGGATCTAAGTTTAGGGTATTGGCATTTTTGCCTTACAATTTTAACAAGCGGGAGAGCCAGGCTGGAGATGGAACAAAGACAGGCTTGGGCGACATAGCGGTGATGGGCTACTATAATCTGTTTGACCACAAGGGCGTGGTTGGAGAACGTTTGCTGGTGCAGTCGCTCTGGGTTGGTGCAGGCGTTAAAGTACCTACCGGCAAGTATGAGCCTTCCGAACGCTTAGCTATTAGTGAATCTCCCAATAATTTCCAGTTGGGCACAGCCAGTATCGATTTTACGCTGAATGCGGCCTATGACATCCGGTATAATGATATGGGAGTTAATGCCAACGTGAATTACAAGATCAACACCGAAAACAAGTACGACTACCGTTATGGAAATAAATTCACATCAAATGTATTGGCCTATTACAAATTGAGGATTGCGAACAAAGTTACCGTAGCACCAAATATCGGCGTGCTCTATGAAACTGCAGTAAAAGATGTAGAAGCCGGGAAGTACGAGGTGGCTGTTTCCGGCGGACATTCATTATCAGCCGTTGCAGGTGTTGAGGTTTCTATGAAAGGGTTTTCTTTTGGTGCCAATTATCAGAATGTACGCTCGCAAAATTTGGCTGGCGGCAGGGCCTATGCAGGAAATCGTGTAATGGTCCATATGTCTGTACCGTTTTAACGCTGACATTTATGCAAGCATCAGCATTACCAGTTTATAGCATTGGCATCTTTGGTGACGAGGGCAAGCAGTTCTGGATGGGAGGATTAGGTGGTTTTGCGGATAAGCTCCCAACTCTGGGACATCCGCACAGGCAGAACTTCTATATGATCATGCTGATAGAAACCGCTTTCGGGGAAGTTCTGGTCGACAAGCAACGTATTCCCTTAAATTACAATGCAACGGCGATTATTATTAAACCGGACTGTATTTCCTGCATAGCTATAAATAGCGAGGCTAAAGGATATATCATCTGCTTTACAGAACAGTTTTTTTTACTCAGATATAATGCAAATATCCTAAACCAGTTCTCTCTTTTAAAAAGGGAAGCAGTGCCGCATATTGACCTAACCGATCAATCCATACACTGGCACGAGCTGATCAGCTTATGTTATGGAGAGTTTACGCTGGGGCGTTCGGAAGCTGAAACTGTTCTTCGTTCTTATCTGAATATTATCTTATTTGAACTGGACAGGCTATATCATCCATCCGGATTTCTGAAAAGTAAAAACATCAAGCAAGAAAAGATCCACCAATTTGAGACTTTGATAGACAGACACTTTACAATGAATAAAATGCCTTCTCATTATGCTGATCTATTAAATCTGAGTCCGAATTATCTGAATAAGATTTGCAGATCGGAAACCGGACAAACAGCAGGTGCATTGATCCGAAAGCGCATTATCGTTGAGGCGCAGCGTTTATTGCAGTATACAAATTTATCCGTTAATGAAGTCGCTAATGAGTTAGGCTACGAAAGTCTTTCCTATTTCGTTACTTCTTTTAAGAAGCAAACCGGGCAGACACCCGAGCAATTTAGAAATAAATAAGATAAAGGTCTGCAATTTCATTTTAATGACAGCACTCAGCTCGCACTTGCTGAAGATACGATTTTTTTAATTGACGCATCGAGCTCAGCAACGGCCAGGTCCATCATCATTATTTCTTCTTTAGCTGCCAGTTCTGGATCAAGCTTAATTAAGTTCATCAAGCCTAAAATTGAAGATACAGGTTTGCGGATTTCATGTGCCTGCATAAAGGCGATAGCTTTGAGCATTTGCTCGTGTTCTATAGTTTGTGCCTCAGCGGTTTTGATATCAGTTACATCAGTGGCATTATAGGAAACGCCAATAATTTCATGCGCTGAATTATAAGCGGGAAAGTAATTGAATCGCCAAAAATACACTTTACCCTCGTGCCTTAAGCTAGACTCTCTGGTGATAGACTCCCCCGCCAAGGCCCTATTGATATTTGATAAAAACTCATCCCTAAAATCTGTGTCAATAATTTCCATGATGCTGTTACCGACAACCAATTCCTTTTTATAAGTATCAAGCATAACATCATAAACAGTTTTATTGAAAAAGAGCATGTTTAGATCCAGATCGAGCAGCATATGACAGGATCCCGAACTTTCGAAAACGGATCTAAGCGTGATTTCGTTTTTTTTCGTTTCCAGGTATTGATCTTTCAGTATCTGTAAACTGAGATCGAATTCCAGAATGTGGATTACCTGCTTGGCGAGGATCGTCAACATATTAACCTGAACATCGGTTAGTTGTCGCGCTTGATGATCGATGACACAAAGGCTACCCAGGTTCATACCATCCTGAGTTTTCAAAGGCGCCCCTGCATAAAATTGAATATCTGTTTTTCCTTTGCGTAAAGGATTGTTACTAAATCTTGAATCGAGGCCAGTGTTCGGTACGATGAGCACTTCATCCTGTGTAATTACGTGACTGCAAAAAGCATCTGTTCTGGTTGTTTCAGCGAGATCGGTACCAACTCTGAATTTAACGTACTGCGTGTCATGATCTATCAGCGTAATTAACGCAATAGGGGTACCACAAATTTGAGCAGCAAATTCAGCGATCTCCTGTAGCTCACTCTCTTTGCTAATCTTCAATTTCAGGTATCTGTGTACTTCCTGAAGTCTTTGTAATTCTCTATGTGGCATATAAAAGCATTGGTAAACAATTCACTTACGAAATTTCTGACATTTAAGATATACAGATGCACGTATTAAATCAATATAACGGTATTAAAACAAAAATTAATAAATCAACTGGATTCACATTATAGTATTTTTACGATAAAATGAAGTAATTATACTAAATTTATGAAAATAGCTGCACTATGGGCTCTTTTCAAATTATTCTGAATGGTCATGCCGTACATGTTAGGGAGCTTGGAAAGGGGCGATACAGAGTTTCGATGGCTGATATTGACATAGGAAACCTTTCCAGAACAATCGTAAACGGTCAATCTAAGTGGATTTCAACAACCCGCCTTAAACCCGAACTTGCACAAAAAATAGGTGCATTGATTGATCAATTTTACAAAGTTTGATTATTACCCTAATATTTAAGAAAAAAATCTGAGCGCGAACGTGTTGGCAAATTAAGGCCACTTCGACAGGACGTTAAAACCGCACTTAAACGCACAACCAATGGATTTTTTAGTTCGGAGAGATAGCTAAAAAATACTTGTTATCAAGTTTGTTCTCTATAATGAAATATTTTAAAGATAGACCTATGTCGCATATTTACCTATATTAACAAGGGTTCTAATGATTAATTTGAGTTAAAGATTTCACGATGACCTTGTTCCTCTGGCGCTATGGAACTTTTATTCTGATCTTGGTAATAAATATCTGGCTGTAAAGTCAGCTTTAGTTTGTATTTAAGTTTTAAATTTGCTATCGTACGTGTCAAAATAGCACTAGTGTCAATATTTGGATTCCTATGTTCTATCTGTTTTCTAGTCTTGTCCTTTATAAGGTTTTCTAAATATGTCTTAAAGATAAGGTTATCTGAAAATATTTTCTTACTAGTCAAAAAACGTCGGTCTAAATAACCGTTTCGTATTGCCTCTTTATATTTATTATCCTCAACTATTAAATTACTAATTTGTTTCTTTAGATCTCCTATCGTGTGGATATTTGGTTTAAGTGGTAGGTACTTTTGATAAGTAAACAACTGATTTGAAAAGAAGTATTTTCGATGACCATTCTCAAAATATTCAGCGAGTCTTACCTGGGGGAGCGGTAATGATTTGCTTTTGATTTTTTTTAGGACGACAGATAAGCCACCTTCATGGAAAACTATATTAGCAACATTTAAAATTCTGTTTTCATCGATAGTGATTGCTTTCGTTATTTCTTCTTTTCTTAAAATATACTTTAAAAACTGTCGTGATTCTTTTAACGATAAATCTTTAGCAGAATCAATATTTAACAATTTTATTATAAAAACCCCTTTTTTTGTCGAATGAGGAGAGCTAATAGTTCCAATCTTTAAATTCCTTACATCACGCTCCACTTCTGAAAAAAAACTATTAGGAAAACACAGAATTGCATTATTCATTACCATTGAATTGGGAACACTTCGTTTGATTAAATTTGAATCAAATCCATTTTCTTTAATATAATCAAAATCCAACGCCTTTAAAGATCTGCGATCAGGCAATACTAGAAGGTCGATGTTGTATTTATACTTTCTCTCCAAATAAAGATTCTCAATTTCTTTCTCATCAATTGGTATCTTTGAGGCTATCTTTTTTTCATAATAGAGTCCAAAACTTTGATTAACCATTCGCCTTTCTAGATACGTTATGGCCTGCTTAGTCGTTGAATCTTCATAGAGGTTATTTTTATGTGCGTCAGCTAAGATATACGAATTATTAATTAGACGCGCAAACCATTTTTTGTACTCTATGTTTAAAGGAGGACAATTGTTTTTACTATAGTATTCATCATAGTATCGCTTGAATCGAACATCTAACTCATATTTTGTTATTTTATAGTCACCAACTTCAATGACAATGTCGTCAGATTTCAAGTTGATTTTCAAATACAAAACACCATAAAGTGTAAAAAGAGTTATAATAATTAATAATTTTCTAATCATACCCTTAGTATTTGAAATATTATAAATTAAATATTTAACGTCCTTAAGAAGGATGTAATATTATTTTTTTACCAAGATATTTCAAGACCAGCCGCACCAGTATCGATTACATATACACCGTAGCTCACGTCTATCCCAATATTTTTCGTGAACTGTTTCTTGTTTCTGTAATATTGAGAAGGGTTAGTTATGGTTGCTGCAATCGTCTCATTGCCAAAACGAACTGAGGCATGCCCATTTCTTGGCCAGGATTCGTATTGAACCCACATATAGTAGTCTATTAATTCACCTCCAAATAGTTCATTCTCAATAGTACCGTTTTGATAATCAGACTCATAAGCATCACAATAAATTGTAGTTGAAACATTGCCTGAAATACTGCCCGCCTCATTTTTAAAAGGGTAAAAAGCCAATAAAAAAAAGGTCATGATAATTTTTTTCATAATTTAAGATTTTAAGTGTAAGTAGGTTACCAGCTTTTAGATGCACTTACTATGATATTGGGTGAACGCTCATCTGACAGTGATAATTTTTCCTGTAATACTTTAACCCCGAGCTTCAGATTTATCATAATCAAATTAATTGAAAACTCATCACCGGCTGCATCCTGGTATTCTCTATAGTAGAAAAAGCTATCAGTTGATATTGCAAATTGCTTTTACAGGAAGCTAATTGAAAATTCTCCCTCCACGAAACAGGAATACAACTATTAGTTGTTTTTCTGTTTTAAACTTATATATTTATCACCTGCTTTAATTCATTTTAATGGAGGCTTCTGACCGAATATTATTGAATAACCTTATTGCCGGTAAACAAACTGCCTACGAAGCGGTATTTAAAAAATATTACAAACCCCTCGTCCTCAAAGCTTATCTGATAATTGATAACGAAATGGAGGCCGAAGATCTAGTCCAGGATTTATTTGTCGCCATGTGGCAAAAGTCGCAGTACATTTCCATCAAAACATCGCTAAAATCTTATCTTTTCAGGGCTGTAAACAACCAGTCCTTGATGTGCCTGCGGGCAAGAAAAGTGGAACAGCGGAGGCTTGATGCGTATACAGAAGCAGTTACCAAGGCAGGTGACTCCGAACTCATCATTGATCTGTGTAACGAACAAGCCATTAATCTCGCACTAAACGGATTATCCGTAAAACGGCAAACAGCATTTAAGCTGGTACACCTCGAAGATAAAAAATATAAAGAAGCTGCAGTGGAAATGGGGGTATCAGTTAACTCCATAAAGACCCATTTGAAATTAGCAGTCAAACTGTTACAGGAAAAATTAATCACTTTTAAATAACCATTCACCTAATTACACCTTAAATGCATTTACTTATTACATATGGAATATAATCAGGACTACTTTGAGGCACTATTATTCGAAAAAGTTGCGGGCATACTCAGCGAGGATGATAACCATATCGCCGAAAAGGGAATCGCCGACTTCCCAGAGTTGAACGAATAGTATATGCACTTGGGTTAAAAATAACAAACTGGAAGCGGGTATCATTGTTATCTACGTTAGATGAAAATGATTATGGATGGAAGTAGAGCCACTATTGGAGAACATTGAACACGCATGTACTACATCATTTTTGATGCGCTACAATCCTTATTGGACAGTTGAGTTATGCTCCTTTTTGGAATTCCATTAATTCGGCTTTTCTTGACATTTTTGCCTCTGTTAACAAACTCATTGCACTCGCCCCAGCAAAAAAATGTCGCTGTTAAACCAAGTTCCGGAGAGCAGGTATACTTAAAACAAGTGACGGAAAACTCTTGCACTGGCAAATAACCAAACTATTAAGATCAACAGCGTGATAGTCTAGACTAAAGTGAACGCATTAAGTTATGCACCTGCTTCAAGCGCAAATAATTTGCAGGCTACCCTGTATGAAAACAAAGATGCATTCGACACCCAACAATCTGCTATCCAGAAATGGCCTTGGTTTTACCAATAAAGTACCATCACAGTCGCTCGTAGATGCCTATACCTGTACAGACGGACTTAATATCGATAAATCACCGTTATTTGACCCCAAGTCGCCCTACAAAAACAGAGATCCCCGACTTACCTTCACCATTGCTGTGCCCGGATCTATCTTTTACAATTACCAGTTTGAAACACATCGCGACAGCGTGAAATGCTGGAATTACAATACTACGCCGGCTACACGTGTTGACAACCAGGATGCCCTCAATGCTTTTGCGACCTTTACCGGTTACTGCTGGAAGAAATATGTTGATCTGGAGGATAAAGCAGATCGTACAAACTCTGACATGAACGTGATCCAGATCAGGTATGCAGAAATCCTGTTAATTTATGCGGAGGCTAAAAATGAGCTTGGACAACTGGACCAGTCGGCATATGACGCCATCAACCTGATCCGGTCGCGTCCCAGTGTTAATATGCCAATAATAACACTAGGAAAGACCACCGCAGAATTTAGAAGTCTGGTTAGAAAAGAACGTTTATATGAGCTTGCTATGGAGGGTTTACGCTTAACTGACTTGCGCAGGTGGAAGATTGCTGATAAAGCTATGGTTGGCAATTTTTACGGAAGAGTACAGAAAGGATTGCTTGCCGGAGCGCCCCAGATTGATGAAAATGGACTTGCCAATTATGATAATGTAGCCAATCGGGCCGACCTGAGGGTGATCGAAGTACGTACTTTTGATCCCGCCAGAGATTACCTTTGGCCGATTCCAAATATAGAAATCGTAACTAACCCCAAACTGATTCAAAACCCTAAATACTAATGATGAAGAAATTACTGCTGTACATGCTATGCGTTATCATGTTGCCTACTGCAGGCTTAAGGGCCCAAAGTTCGCTATATAAGAATTACGACATCTGCATTTACGGCGGAACATCGTCGGGCGTTATTGCGGCGTATACCGCCGCTAAGTTGGGCAAATCGGTACTTCTGGTTGAGCCTGGTAAAAACCTGGGCGGGATGAGTTCTGGCGGACTGGGTTTGACTGATATTGGCAACAAATATGCCATCAGCGGACTTGCGCTTGATTTCTACAGACGAATTGGACAGCATTACGGCAGATTTGAACAGTGGATCTTTGAACCTCATGTGGCCGAGAATCTTTTTAAGGAATATATCAAAAAAGGAAAGGTTCCCGTAATGTACCAGAACAGGCTTGTTTCGGTACAAAAACAGGGAACAGTGATAACTGGCATCATACTGGAAAACCCTGTTAGTAAAGCCGGAGGAAAAGTAAGCGCCAAAGTATTTATAGATTGTTCTTACGAGGGGGATTTGATGGCTAGGGCAGGTGTTTCGTATGCCGTTGGCAGAGAGGCCAACAGTGATTACAACGAAACCTTTAACGGCGTACAGCTCATGAACGGTCACCAGTTACCAGAGGGCATAGATCCGTACACAATTAAGGGAGAAGCGGCCAGTGGGCTACTCTGGGGAATAACCCCGGGGAGTTTGGCGGCAAAGGGAAGTGGTGATGCTAAAGTGCAGGCTTATAATTTCAGGATCTGCCTGACCAATAATCCCGCGAACATGATTCCCATTACGAAGCCTGAGAACTACCAGCCGGAACGGTACGAGCTACTGATCAGGCAAATGGAAAAAAGAACCTGGAAATCCTTGCAGGATGTATTTATCTGGAGTGGGATGCCGAACCAAAAGACAGATATCAATAACAGGAACGGGTTCTCAACAGATATGATCGGTATGAATTGGGACTATCCCGATGCAGACTATGCGAAACGTGCCGCGATATGGAAGAGCCATACCGATTACACGAAAGGGCTGCTCTATTTTGTTGGGCATGATGAGCGTGTTCCGCAGCACATCAGAAAAGAAATCAGTGCGTGGGGATATCCTAAAGATGAATATACCGATAACGGAAACTGGTCTCACCAGCTGTATATCCGCGAAGCACGCAGAATGAAAGGCGAACTGGTGATGACCCAGCACCACTGTCAGGGACAAGAAGTAGTAACTGACGGTGTGGGCATGGCAGCATATACAATGGATTCGCACAACTGCGACCGACTTATAGTTAACGGCGTAGTAAAAAACGAAGGCAATGTTGAAGAAGGTGGTTTTGGCCCCTATCCTATCTCTTACAGAGCTATTGTGCCCAAGCAAAGTGAAGCTTCAAATTTGATTGTTCCGGTTTGTCTTTCGGCAACCCATATTGCCTATGGCTCCATTCGTATGGAACCTGTGTTTATGGTGCTGGGCCAGTCTGCGGCCATCGCTGCTGCACAAGCAATAGACAGGAAAGTAGCCGTTCAGAACATCGATGTGAAAGGTTTACAACAGCAACTCAAGAATAACCCTTTAGCTGACGGCACCAAGCCCGATATTCTGATTGACAACAACACTGCTCAGGTTGCAGTTACCGGCGAATGGTCAGTTCAGAAAAAAGGAGGTTATGGCCCTGACTACCTGGAGGCCTTGCCAAGTGGAGATCAGGTGAAGTCTGTACGTTACAGCCCCGGAAAGACAGTAAGTGGAAAATACACCGTATATATCTATTACCCAAAACTCGAGGATCACAGCGCTCAAACAACCATTAACGTATTCGACGGCAAAGTAAAACAAACCATAACATTAAAAGATTCAGATGTTAAAGTGGTTGGACAAACCTCCGGAGAATGGGTTTCCTTGGGCCAATATACCTTTACAGGAGCGGGAAATCCCTATATAGAAATCCTCGCAAATGGGACGAAAGTTGTTGCCGATGCAGTGCTTCTTGTAGCAGCGCCATAAGAATTTAGGCTTCATGCCTTCTGGCACTACGCTCTTCGGAGGTGTTCTGGAAATGATGATGTTGTTTGATGACATGTAAATCTTTCTTCAAAGATTTGAGGAAGAAAACAATACATCATTTCACCCTGGCACTACGCTCTTCGGAGCTGTTCTGGAAATGATGATGTTGTTTGATGACATGTAAATCTTTCTTCAAAGATTTGAGGAAGAAAACAATATCATCATTTCACCCTCACGCTCGGTCAACCCCTAAACCACTTGTTATGCCCGGCAACCTTCAGCGCTTCGGCCTTACTATTAACTGCCAGTTTCTGATAGATATTTTTGATATGGCTACGCACAGTCTCTTTGCTGATAAACAGATCCAGTGCAATCTTGGAATAACTTTTCCCCTCAGCAATACCCCGCAGCACCTCCTGCTCACGTCCTGAAAGTGGGGAATCCTGCGCGCGGGCAAACGACTGTACAACCATTTTAGCGATATGCAGACTCATGGGGGCACCTCCGGTAAGGGCTTCAGCAATGCTTTTAATTATATCGTGGGTGTCAGAATTTTTAACAATATAACCCCCTGCACCTGCACAAAGTGAACGAAATACTTTATCACTGTCTTCCAGCACCGTAATGATCAAAACAATACAGTCTTTATACAGCTTTTTGATGCGAAGGGTCCCTTCAATACCGTCAATCCCCGGAAGGTCGATATCCATCAGCACCAGATCTGGCAGGTCTACGTGTAGATTCTTCAAAGCTGCTTCACAATTACCATATTGACCGCATACCCTATAGCCATCAGTATTTTCAATAACTGCAGCAAATCCTTCTCGGATCTTGCTGTTATCTTCGACAATGGTAATTCGCTTATCCATGTACGAGATTTTCAGGGGTGCTAACAGGAACAGTGATCATAATCTGCGTGCCATGGGAGGCATTGACCAGGTCGAATTCAAACTGATTGTTTAAGCAACGACGCTGCATATTACCGAGTCCATAATGTTCCGTCCCTGCATCGGCATTTTTCCAACTACCATTATCAGTCAGGATATAAGTAATTGCTTCAGCAGTACAACTCATGCTGAGCTGAACTTCTGTAGCACCGGCATGATTAACAACATTGGTCATTGCCTCTTTAAAAATATAAATGATGTGTAACGCTGCCCGAGGATCCAGCTGCAGGAGCCTGCACTGTTGCGCATCTAAATCCGCGTTTGTGAGAATGTTTGAGAGGGTATTTGACGAAAAGGCAATATCGAATTGATTGTAATACAACTGCCCATAAGCAGTGAGGTAATCAAAGACTTCCTCCGGATTATCACTATCATGGTTGAGGTGCCATAAAAAATCTTTACTACTGGCATATAGTGCATTGCTGTTGATGATGATCTGATCAACGATAGGTTGCACCTGGTGATCCTGACTAAGTTTCATTTTGAGAAGTGCCGCCTGCCGGGTAATGGTCGACAGCATATTGCCTGTTTCATCATGGAAGTCTGTAGCGATGGACTCGCGCATGCTATTCAGCTGTTCGGTACGTTGTTTTACAGCCTCATCCAGGATATTGATTTTCTGGTCTTGCAAGGCCCTAATATTGGCACGGTCGCACTCCTGGTCATGTTGTTGATAGGCCATAAAACCACCAAGGAACACAGTAATGAGGCAGTTCATTCCCAAGGCATATAATGGTCCGCCGAGTGTCATGTCGACAATATCTGGCAACCCGGCATGAAGCGTCTGGTAGTAGATGTATCCAAACACAGCGAGGTTACCGAATATTGCCAGTCAGCCATATTTCCTGTCGGCCCATACGGCTGCAAGGAGGTAGATATGTAGGATCGCGACGTTAGACGAATAGATTAAACCCGAATCGCTGATCCATCCATAAATGATGAAATAGGTGGCCAGTGCCGTGATGGTCATTGGAATCCGGTAATGCCCATATACTTTAATGGAGATTAGCATGATGATCAGCAGGATATCGTTGATGAAGTAACCAACTACCGGCTTGTGCAGCAGCAATAGGAATACAGGAAAAAGAAACATCAGCGGGATGGCAAATAGCGCCGAACTGACGATCACTCTGAACTCATCATGCTGGGGGTGGGTTTTATTCTGTCGCATTACTGCGGGCAGGAAATAACTTACTAATTGATCAAATGACATCATTATCGAATTTAGGATCTTCAAACGATGTTATCAATAGTTCAAGTAGAATTCACCTTCGGTGATTGATTTGTTAGCGGTTCCTATTTTATCGGCCACAAGAACAGCAGCATATTTTCCTTTAATTGTACGTTTTGCAGCATCTATTGCGGTGATCTCCACCTGGGCGGAAGCACCGGGCCCATAAACACCCCAGTTTGTGACCGTTTTTGAGTACCCATTAGAGGTAGTTGCCGTATAACTCATGTTGGATACATTTGTACCGGTAAAGTTATATTTGCCAGGACCAGTAATTCCGTCGAGGGAAAACACCATAGCTGTTGAAGAAGAATTGCGGCTTTCGGGAGTAGCGGGTGGATTTGATGTACTTACTGAAAATTTAAGTACTCCATCTATAAAAGTTGCAGGTGGATTATAACGCACCGTGGCAAGACCGTTCATTTTATAACTTAATATCCGAACATCTGTATTGTAAGGCAAGGTGATCATACCAACATCCGTGGTATTGCCTTTAGTAACCACCGCTGTAATATCAGCAGGCGAAAGGTATGGTGTGTAAGCAGTGGTTTTTATGGTATAAGTACCGGGTAAAAGTACTGGAAAGAATAATGTATTTTTATACCGATCTATAAAGCCGGAAGTTACCGTACCTGATAGATTATGAATGGCCTGAATAGTTGCTGCGCTGGCAACAGGATTAAACGATCCTGTGATACTTCCTGAGTTACCTGGCTTGCAGTTCATGGTTCCCAAACTTACTGGTTTGCCTGAAATCGTTATGGAAACTTCATCAGGAGATTCAAGCGGTGCAGCCACAGTAAAACTGAGGGTATAATCGCCGCTTGGTAACCCAAGATTAAAACCGCCATAGGCTTTCTCAGGTATCACAACAAATGCTTGGCCTGTTTTTTTGTTAGTGGCAGTTACACTTGTACCAGAACCGACGGGCAGCAGTGTTCCGCTAACACTTCCCATCGCACCAGGAACCTGATCAAGCATGATTGGGCCTGTACCAATTGTTTGGCCGGCTAATACCCTGACTGATCTGTTTGTTAGCGGGTAATAAATCGTGCTTGGAGGGACGGATAATTGATAATCGCCGGCAGGTAGCTGATCAAATTGAAAAGATCCGACGACTGTATTGACCGATGCTGTGTAAATTTTTCCTTGTACATCCGTGGCGTAAATGTTAGCGGATGCCCCAAGCGGGAGTAATATCCCTGAGAGTGATCCTTTAGTATTTGCAGGTTCAATAAGGCTGTCATGATTTGGATTTTTTTTACAGGCGCATACCAGGATGCTGAAACAAATAAGGAGGAGAATTCTTTTCATCAGGGATTAATAATACCCAAAAGTAGAGCTCCTTAAAGCATCCCACAATCCCGCAAACTGGGGGATTTTGATGAGACAGCCTAGAAACAATTAGGTTGTTGATGACCTATAAATATGGACCCTGCATCTTCAGCTCCACACCTTCGGAGACGTGTTCTAGAAATAATGATGTTGTTTGATGACATGCAAATCTTTTCTTCAAAGATTTGAGGAAGAAAACAGCATCATTATTTCCTCCGCACGATCCCAATTCCACACCTTTTTAACCCTGAACATTCCTTTTAACTTGTTTTTCCGCAGCTTCAGCTTTCTTCTCCTGCGCCCGTTTAAGTTGCCTTTGCTCGCTACCAGACTTTTTAACATCACGTTTTTCTCCGCGGATCACCTTGTTGATTTTCCTGTTATAAATTGCGGTTAAGATCCCCTGTCCAGTGCGGCTAAAAAACTTAATCTTTGGATTTTCTGCCGTTCCGATTACTGCAACAGGGATACTGATCCATCCCGCTGGCGGAAGCCCTACTTTAACCAGGATATCCAAGAGTCCATTAAGACTCGTTGTACCGCTGATAGAAGGCCTGAGTACTGACACTTTAAATTTAAACTCATCGATATGGATCAGGTTATTTTTGATCTGCGTGGAAATATTGACACCTTTCATATCAGGATTATTAAACGCATCGGCGCCAACATTATCACCGATTACCGACAGCATTTTCAGGTTTTTAACTGCTACATCCCGTAAGTTAACCACACCGCCTCCTTCCAATGAAGGATAGATGGGCATCATATTTTCGTTGAAATCGCCCTTAAGTTTATAATCTAAAGAAACAATCCCCGTCACATCCTTTGCAGATGTTGCCAACTCGCGCACCATATCAATTTCCTTATACGCACGTTGGACGTTAAAATCCTGCACCTTAAATGCAATATCGAAGTTTGATGTTAAGGGCGTTTCATCTTTGTACCGTGCATCGATATTCATCCTGCTCCCGATAAGGTTAAAGGCCGTATTCTTTAAAAATATCTGTCCGCCTGTGACCGCTGCCTGCCCATTGAGCTGATTAATTTCAAGTCCTTTGAATCCAACTTTCTTGGCATTTACTGTCAGGGATACATCCAGGTTTTTAGGAACAATAATCACCCCACTACTTTTAGGATTTTCAGCTTTAGCATATTCAATAGCCAGGGATTGATCTTTATTATCTCCGCTTTTAAGCGCCATAAACTCATCTACCAGAATATAGTTTGAATTCGAAGCGAAATTTCCGTGAAGGGTACCTTTGCGTTCGACAAAATAATTGATTGTATTGAGCAGGTATCCATTTAATGCAAAGTCTGACTTACCGTAGGTAGCGTTAAATTTGCGGAACCACATTTTCTCGTTCTCAAACTCGAAGTTCCCTTCTTTAAGGTAAAACGACTTAGGAAGGTATGAGGTAGTTGCTTTAATATTTTTCAGGTTTAGCGTGCCTTTATTATCAAGCTTGCTGTACTGGCCTGTTGTGGCATAGCTTAATCGGCCGTTCAATGAAAGATCTGCCTTTACCAGGCCGCTAACGTCCAATCCTTTTTTGGCGAATACCTGATAGATTTTTCCGATGTTAAGCACCCCCTGTGCACGTACTTTATAAAGCAGGTCTTCAAAGTCCTGGAGGCTGACATTGATGAATACCGGATTTCCCTCAAAATCAAACTTGAAGGGATTGATGTCTACCCCGAGACTTCGGAAGGTACCGTCGGTGTTTTTGATATTAGCTGTCAGGTTAATATTCGTGATCGGGTTAGGATAGCTACTTGTTTTTAACCAGCCGTTTCGGAGTTTAAGATATCCATTAGCTTTGGGGAATAACTTTTTATCCATGTTAAAGACACCATTGGCCTTAATGTCTGCATCCATCAGTCCCCTAACCTCAAGATCCTTTAGGCCAAGGGCCTGATCCAGCGTCTGTAAGTTAACAGCACCTTTGAGATTGGCATTTACAGTCATCTCGCTGAGTCCTTTAGTTTTTACCGCAGCACGAAACGTATTTTTCCCACCCAGGTCGAAGTTTAGTTTTTTGAGATCCAGACCCAACTGTTCAGGATCCAGTGCAGGTAAATCTATATTCAGATCAACATTCAGGTTGTTCATGGGCACCGGTGCCTTTGCGCTGGATACGGTACCATCCTGAACAAATAAACGGGCTTTAAAATCTGGCTTTATCTTTCTGGGTTCACTGAACTGACCTTTTAGGGCGAAGAACAAATCACTTTTACCCTCCAGTTTAGTGTCTTTGGCCCAGTCAAGATATTGGGGCGGAAGTACGGAAATCATGTCCCGGATGGTTGTGTTTTCTGAAGCCGCTTTAATATCCAGGTCGTAACCATCCTTAAGAATGCTTACGAAGCCTGTAAATTTCAGGGGGAGATCATTTATCCTAAGTTCATTTTTTTTGAGCACAAAGGTAAGCGCATTGGTATTTATTCTGGTGATGAGATCTGCATGCAGAGATTTCTGCTGGGCGTAATAAATCCTGTTCAGACTAAAATCAAGTAGATCGATATCCAGGTCAGTTTTCAGGTCAAAGATATCCTCGCTTAAACCACCTTTACCCGTGTAGTCTAGACCTTTAGCATCCAGAGATACTGCTGCCGGGCGGTCATTGTATCTAACGTGCCAGTTTCTGAATTTGATCAGATCCAACTTAATAGAAGTACCCTTTCCCGATGTATCTTTTGGAGTTGTAGCCGGACTGGCAACGTACACATTGTAATTAGCCTGTCCTTTACTATTTACGAGCACATTTGCAAAGGCATCAGTAACATAAATTTCATTGATCCGAATCTCATTATCAAAAATCAGACTCTTAAGATTGATCCCTGCAGCCACTTCCTTTGCGGCCAATAAGGTATCTTGTTGAAAAGGCTTGGATCCACGCAGGATTAATTCATCCACTGATACCGTTAGTGAAGGAAAATGGCGGAAGAACGTTAGGTGTGTCTTTTTAAAGTCGAGCTTACCTGCCAGGCGCTTGTTTGCAAATATCTTTACCTGCTCTGAGATAGTTCCCGGAAACAGCAAGGGGATGATAAACATTAAAAACAAGATAGATACCACGACAATTCCAACCCATTTCAGGATTTTGAGAATTGGCTTTTTAAAATTTCCCATAACGGTATGAATCAATTTACCAATAGATCAACATCGAAGTCAATGTTATTATCAAGAGATATCTAAAATCAAGCCAGTAACACAAATACCAACATTTAGGTATTGTGGTATGCATGCACAAAACATAGTTTTGATAGTATACCCATAATTTATGCTTTCACCATCTGTCATGTTTTGCGGTGCTGCCGATACACAATGTTACCTTGAAGATTATTTTAACGCTTGCAGATCGCTAAATCTGCAAAAGCCCGTTACCTTTATCAACGGTATATTTTTCTTCGACCAGTTTGGCGGGCCTAAGGCCCATAAGTTCAGTTCTCAATTGACTATCGATGCATCTGATCTTATCATTTTTGTGATCAAGAGTACATATGCTGATATAACCTGGGAAGAGGAATTCGAATACGCCAGCGAGCAGGGTAAAAATCTTATTATTTTGTGTTACCAACCTACCTATGATGTATACAGGGGAGCTACAACTTATCAGGTTAGAGAAAGCACATTATTTGCAAAGATGGCCTATTTAGAAACCTGCAACCGCTATAACCAGATGGGGATTATAGGCTATCAGGATTTTGGTTTGGAACAGGCTATCATAAACCAAATCTCAGCGCTTTTCGCTTCAGCGCTAAAGAACAACCAGTCATATAATAAGAGGCAGTCTTTTATCAACAACCAGCTTTACGGAAAAAAATACAAGGAATATAAGAAACATCCCATTACCAATAAAAATGTGGAGTTATGCCGGCAAATCCTGTTTGATCCCTATGAAAACAAAGAAACACGAAAACGGGCATTACAGTATTTCATGTACAGTAAATCGCTGATTATTGATGGAGCAAGCGAACAGGAACAGTTCAAAACACTTCTGGAAGAATGCCTTGACAAGGATGTTTCAAAAAGAGCCTGGAAAGAAGTTACAAAAACCTTGTTCCCGGAATTGAATGGATGAGGGGTAACGAATAATTACATCACTGAATTTTAATAAGTTGGCGCTTAACTTTTTGAACGAGGCAACTTATATCGAATGGTTTAGCAAGGAAATCGTTAGGTAAACATTGCTGCTCCATTTGAGCAAGCTGACACTCGTCTCCAGCAGACATGAGGATCACAGGGATCGTAGCAGTGATAGGATCCTTCTTTATGGCAGAACATAAAAGACGACCATCCATGTCACCCAGCAAAACATCCATCAAAATTACGTCTGGGTAAACGTTTTCGATCACTGTCTTTAAAGCACAGCCTTCGGCCAAAGGCACCACGGTATAGCCTTCTAGTTCTAGCAACAACGTGATCATTTGAAGAATTACTTCATTATCTTCAACAACTAATATCTTCTTCATAAAATCGGGCAGTTTAAAATACAACTAGCTGACTATCTAAAAGTTTCAATTTAATACAACTTAACTGACGGTTTAAGATACGTTAATAATTACGGGGGGAATATTGACAATTGCGACAGAACAGTACGTCAAAGTTTAAGACAGATACTGGCTTGAATGTTGATCTCTTTTGGCCATGACGACATACAGGATAATGCTGGTTTCAGTCCTTTTTACATCGGTACTGCTCGGTGCCTGTTCGAATGCCAATGAGAAGCCACAATTACCAATGGTACCAATCAACCAACGCAGCGCAGACGTCAGGTATAGCGCATTACAAAAAATCGCTGACCAGAACATCAACAAATGGATTGGGGATAATATTGAGGAGGTACGATTTCTCAAAGAGTGCACATGGAAGGTTGATGATGAAATATTTTTTAACACAAGAAAAGACAGGGCGTATCTGTTGTTACTGATACAGGATAACGATACATCGGCAGCGCTGGATTATGTCTACGTGCTGTATGCCGCACAGAATATGTCTAAATGGACGATCTACTTTGCCGGACTTCCTACATTTGTGATTCCCAGAGACAGGATGCCACAGGTTGGTAAAGTGGCTATGGGGAAACTAGCCGAATTTGGGAGGCAGGAAATACGGAAGGGGTATTTTGGCAGCAATGGCCAGATTGACGACAAATTTGTTAATGCAACCTTTTCCGAAGAACTTAAGGCAAGACACCTGGAGTTTCTTCGGAAAAGGTAGGCGACATTATTTCTTAACCAATTCTACTCTTCTATTACGTGCCATGTTGGCTTCGCTATCGTTAGCAACTAAGGGCCGTTCTGCTCCGAAGCCAGTAGCGGTTAATCTGTTGGTTGCTATCCCGCGACTGGTTAAAGATTTCAGGATGGTATTTGCACGTGCTGCTGACAACATTTTATTGTGCGCAGCTGCGCCTGCATTATCTGTATGCCCTTCGATGGCTAGTTTTAATGAGCCATCATTTTTCAATAAGGCTAAGATCTCATCAACGGCCTTTTGGCCTTCAGGCTGTAATGTTGATTTATCAGTATCGAAATTAATATTCAGGATTGCTTTTCCGGTTGCATCGATATCTTTCTTCATTTGTGCAGCCGTAGGCGCCTTGATTGTCTGTTCAAATCCTGCTAGCTCTACAACACCAACATCGCCCTCCGCAGTATTAGAGAATACCTGAAACATGACTTTACCTTTTGCATGATTTAAGGCGTAAAAACGTACTGGAACGTTATAAGGATCACCAACCATGTGGTTATGGATCGCCATGTCATCATCTTTGTTAAGAAATTTCTTCTTGGCATCGTCGAGTTTCATCTTACCAATCAGCTTAGCACCAATGCTTGTCAGATATTTTTCGACACTACTATCAAATTTATATTGGTTCCATTCCACATTGTCGCCTTTCATCCGGAACTTCAACTTACCAACTTTTCCTTCAGCATTATAAAAAGACGATCCTGTAAATATGAACAATTTGTTGAAATCCGAGACTGTAGAATATCCCGTTTTAGATTCTGAATAGCTATCCTTCTCTCCGATGTAAAAGCCTGATGGAGCTGTAAGGTAAGGAAATGCACCAATTTCAGCTGTCGACACCGGGACGGTATTCCAGTCAAAATCTTTAAATACTTCTGTAGTTCCAGGAGTTTCTGATGAGATGGATGGGGCTGCGGTGCTGGTTGAAGTTGTAGCCGAAGTTGTTGTGACTGTAGTATCAGCAGGTGTATCTCCCTTTTTACCAGAAGAACTGCATGCGGTTAAGCAAGTAGCCAGAACACCGGTGTACAATAGACTAGTCAGCCTGTTATTGGTTTTCTTTGTAGCGTGGTTCATAGTATAGCGTTTTGATTTTCAGAGGCTAGCTTACAATTATCGTGCTCAGTAATTTTATTTGCAAATTACAGGTTCAACTACGCCTTCAAGTTTACTATGAATCGTCTAAAATGGTTTTGCCGCATTTACAAAAAAATGTAGCTTTAATGCTTGATCAAAAAAAACCAAATGCGCACATCTAATCTGTTACTTTGTTTAGTTTTCTTTACCTCTGCTATTTTTGCACAACAGAAAGCAGCTCAAAAAACGTCTGGTAATCCTATATTTCCAGGTTGGTATGCCGATCCAGAGGGGGCAATATTTGGAAGAGAGTACTGGGTATATCCTACCTACTCAGCAAAGTATAAAGAACAGGTTTTTATGGATGCCTTTAGCTCCAAAGACCTGATTAACTGGACAAAGCACCCTAACATTCTACAGAACAAAGATGTTAAGTGGGCCGACAAGGCAATGTGGGCTCCATCGATTACAAAAAAGGACAATAAATATTATCTATTCTTTGGCGCCAATGATATACAAAACAACGATGAGCTTGGTGGAATCGGCGTAGCGGTATCAAATAAGCCTGAAGGTCCGTTTATAGACCATATTGGCAAGCCGCTGATCGATAAGTTCCATAATGGCGCTCAGCCTATAGACCAATATATTTTCAACGATAAAGACGGACAGTATTACTTGTATTACGGTGGCTGGAAACACTGTAATGTTGTGAAGCTTAGCGATGATTTTAAAAGCGTAGTGCCATTTCCTGATGGCTCTACCTATAAAGAAATTACACCTGAAAACTATGTTGAGGGACCGTTTATGTTTATGCGCAATGGCAAATATTACTTTATGTGGTCTGAGGGTGGTTGGACAGGCCCTAATTATTTTGTTGCCTATGCAATTGCAGACTCCCCCATTGGACCATTTAAGCGCATCGACAGGATTCTTAAGCAAGATACAGCTATCGCTACCGGAGCGGGGCACAACTCCGTTATTCAAAATCCAAAGACCAAAGAATATTACATCTTATACCACCGCAGGCCTTTGGGAGAAACGAATGGCAATCACAGGGTAACCTGCATAGAGAAAATGGAGTTTGACGAGAATGGGTATATAAAACCTGTCCAAATTACATTTGAGGGAGTTGGGGCAAGCAAACTTTAATTTTTTAAAGATCCTGGAGGTTGACCAAACTTTTTACGGAATGCAGTGCTGAAGTGCTGGACGGAAGAATAACCAAGGTCGAATGCCACAGATTTTATCGCAACACCGTCTAACAACAATGTTTTAGCATGTTTTAGTTTGTAATCGCTCAAGTAACCAATCACACTATTGTCGAACAGCTTCCTAAATCCCTGCTTCAGCTTAAACTCATTGATTCCACATACCCTGGCAAGTTCAGTAACTGACGGTGGTTGTTGAATATTTTGAATCAGGTAATCGCGTGCGTGGTATAAGCAGTCCTGATCGTAATCAGAGTACAGGTTTTTCTTGGAGGCTGCCCGTTCAAAGGCATTTGCCTGAAGCACGAGTAGTTCTATACATTTTGACTGTAAAAACATAAGCTTTAGTCCTTCAGGATAGTCGCAATTCAGGATCTCACGGATACATTCGTGCATGTCCAGTGATATAGGCAAACTTTGCACAGCTATTTGCGCATAGCGGCCGGCATCCATATGATCGGCTAAGATTTTTAAGGCCTGAGAAGCGTGTTCGGCAAGTTGCAAAAATCTTTCTTTGGCAAAGTGGACTTCAAAGAAGCAGTAATTGTGGTCGGTATCATATTGGGCCGTCCCATCCAACTCAGGCATATAAATAATGTTCTGCTGGTTGGCATTGAACAAATATTGTTGCTTGTTTACCTGGTTATATATAGCTCCGCTTCCGGAGAGCGTGAAACGCAATTTAAGCATATCAGGTTTATCCGCCGTAGGCTTAAAATAGAGCTGGTGTTGTTTAAATAAGATATCGCCATAAACGATATAAAAATCCGGAGCGGTGATCTGCACCAACTCGGCCTCGCTGAAAGAAAATGTGTATGTCTGTCTGGTTTCTTTGAGCAATTGGCCTTCGTTAGTGATGGGAATAAACCTGCCACCAACATTTTTCCAACTCCCATACTGCTTACCCACATTAATGCCCATAATTACAATTATGGTAAAAAAATAAAGAAACTGATTAAAAAGTTTTAACAAAAATCCATTTTGTATAAAGCAAACTCCGGTTTGTGTAAAGATTTTGAGCAAGGTCATTCGTCTATTTGCAGGCTTACCAATGCTTAATGTATGGAACAGCAGATGAAATTGAGGGAAAAAAAAGTTTTGGACAACCGTAGCAGGGAAACAACTTTGACAACAGCCAATCGGATAGTACTGGATGTGATAGCAGCGATGTGGTTGCCTGCGGAAACAAAAATTTTAGAGATCGACTTTGACGGGTGTGGAAATGTCCCATCTGCGTCTCTGGATTGCTGCTATGCGCTCAATACGATTTATTTCTGGGAGAAACCCATCAACCAGTTTGCGGCAGTGCATCGCGCGTTAAAAGCAAAGGGCAGGTTTGTTGTAGCTTTTGTAGAAAAAGAGTTTGGTGCAGCACTTCCATGGACGGTTTTCGATTTCAGGTTTTATTCGGTGTCAGAGGTGAGGACATTTTTTGAGACTTGTGGCTTTGGCGACATACAAGTGCTGCACAGAACGGAGCACATATTAAATTCAAAGGGGGAACATATAGAAAGGCCGTTTATTATCCTATATGGTCAGAAATTCTGAGTGTGTAAACTTTGGCAATATACCCCTTACATTGTCATTATTAGTGACTGAAGGAGCGGCTTGATTTAAATAGTTCGGCCCGGATTATATTAAACGCTTCGTTGGACTGAAGTTAATAAGAACAAATTCACAACAATACTGCTAAATTATTACCACTTAGGTTAGTATCTATAAAGTAGCTTGCTTACATTCGCAATTGCTCAGCAATCTCGAATGGATAAACTTAAAAACTCTTTCTTTCAGGCTTATTTTAGGATGCCTGTACCACGCCTTGTTGTAAGAACCAACTTTCCAGAATACACAATAATGGAAGTAAATAATTCTTATCTTGAAACAACAGGTGCATTAAAAGAAAACATTCTGAATCAATCGCTTATCAACCTATTTTGCAACCCTGGCGAAGTTACACCTGAGCGGATTAAACTAGAAGAAGCACTAACGAACTCCCTGCAAACCAATGAGCAGATTAATATTGAAGAATTTGAAATCTCATCTTTAAATGATGAAGCAGATCCCGTAGCCTGGTGGCAAGTCGAACTAATGCCCGTAGCCGAAGAGGCCGAGCAACCAGCCTATCTGATCGTAACAACCAGAAATATCACCCGCCATATCCTCAGTCAGAAGGAACTACATGATGCACATCACCGTGAACAGACTTTACATGAAGAGCTTGCTGCGACCAACGAAGAGCTTTTTGCAACGAATGAAGAACTAAGCAAAACTGTAGAAAGCTTAAAAGAGAGCCAGGAAAGCTTAGTAACACTAAATAAGGAACTGGAACAGCGCGTAATGCGACGCGCTGCTGAGCTATTTAAAGTCCAGACAGACCTTATTGCCCAGCATCAGCTTTTGGATACTATTGTAAATGAAGTGCCCGCCGGCATCTGCGTAATGGAAGGCCCGGAGATGAAGATGAAAACCATCAACAATGCCCTTTTGGAGCTTTGGAACAGAGATGAAAGCATCATAGGGTTGCCGCTTTTGGAGATTCTCCCTGAAATTAAAACACAGGCTTTCCCAGAGATATTAGCGGAAGTATACCGCACCGGAATTGCGTATAGCAGATTTGAGGCTGAAGCAGAGTTGGTGATTGATGGCGTAAAACAAAAATTTTATCGGGACTATTCCTATACACCGATTAAAGATGCGGAAGGAAATACGCATAGCATCCTTTCGCTAAGTATAGATGTAACAGAACGCGCGATTGCACGCTTAAGAGAGCAGGAACTGATGGAGGAGCAATCAGCCATCAATGAAGAACTAGCTGCTGCTAATGAAGAACTTGCTACGACAAACGAAGAACTTGCAGCCACAAATGAAGAGCTGAACGAATCACGCGATCACCTGCAGCAACTGATCAGGGAAAAGGAAAGCGCTGAAGCTAAACTGGAACTAGCCATAGAGGCTGCCGGACTTGGATCATGGCACATAGACCCGATAACAAAAGACTTGCATTACAATGCCGTGCTGGCCAGACTTTATGGTTATGAAGGCCAGACGCCGATGACATACGACCAGGCAATTGGGCAAATTACCGAAGAACATCGTGAGTTGGTGGTTAAGGATATTGAGCAAGCCATTAAAGATGGTGGCTTATATGATGTCTCTTTTACCCAAAACCGCTTTGACAATGGCGAAGTAATCTGGTTACGCTCGGTAGGTAGGATCAGCAAGGACGAGTTGGGTAAATACACTATTTTCTCTGGCGTAGTAATGGATATTACTGAGCAGAAAAAGGATGAGCAGCGTAAGAATGACTTCATAGGAATGGTGAGCCATGAGCTTAAAACACCACTCACCTCTTTAAATGCTTACGCTCAAGTACTGCAAGCAAAAGCTGTTAAAAATGAAGATACCTTTGGTGTAAGTGCACTGGGCAAAGTTACGGATCAAGTTAAAAAAATGACTACCCTGATCAATGGATTCTTAAATATCTCCAGATTGGAGTCTGGCAAGATCCAGCTGAATAAACAGCATTTCAACCTGGATCAACTGGTAAAAGAGTACATCGAGGATGCACAAATTCTTTCTACACACCATAAGATCATCTTTGAACCTTGTGCACCGGTTAAAGTTTTTGCCGACAAAGACAAAATTGGATCAGTAATATCAAATCTCATCAGTAACGCTATCAAATATTCACCGTCTGGTGCAGATATAGAGATTCTTTGTGATATCAAGGACGATGTTGCGCAGATTAGTGTTAAAGACCATGGCATGGGGGTGCCGGCGAAGGATTTGCCACGCTTATTCGATCGCTTCTACCGGGTGGAAAGTGAGGCTATGCATCTTATTTCTGGTTTTGGCATTGGGCTATACCTCAGTGCAGAGATTGTGCAACATCATAATGGTAAAATTTGGGCAGAAAGTGAGCCTGGTAAAGGATCTGTATTTCACTTTAGTTTGCCAGTGTAAAAATGGAAAGCCTAATTATCTTTAACAAAACGCAGTGATCTTTTCTCAGCTAACATTGTTGTGACCCCGTCTCCATTAGCCGTAGTGCTATAAATACCGCCACGTAGACCCGCAGGCTGATTTCTGGCATCCACACTACTGGTAGAAATCTCGAATAGCAAAGGAAGATATTTGCCACCGGATTGAACAGTTGTTGACGTCCAGAAGGATGCGCGAATACCTTTATCTGAGAAGGTTTTTGTTCCCAAAGCGGAAATTGATAAGTATCCTGTTGGATGTAAATTTAGTTTTGTTGTATTTAAGCCTGTGTAGAGCACATTTGTCCAGCCGGTTGTTGATATCAGCTTTGCGCAGGAAGTAGCGTCGGTGTATGTTTGTGTAAGATCCACCTTCGTTCCAACAAGAGTCATTAACGATTTCACATCTGCTTCGGTAGGAATACGCCAGCCTTTAGGCAAATTGGCTATTGCCTTGATTTCTGGCCAGGAATACAGTTTTCCAAGAAAGGGATCATTGACACCGTCCTTATAGTTTACACCTCCTACCCCATTGTAGTTGGAGGCTGTCCATGTTTTTGTTCCGATTGCTACTGTGGTATATAGCGTACCATCAATGGTAATAGTTTCCGCTAAAATATCTAGATCAGACACGTCTTTTTTGCAGGATACCTGAACAATGATCAACAGCGAGAGCATTAAAGTTACCTTTCGTTTCATTTGATTAACAGACTATATTTGGTTGTCATAGTTAGATAAAAGACTACGATGTTGGCAGATGCCAATTTACCCTATCCCTATGGTAGCATCGTACGGGAAGCCGTAACCGTTAGTTTATCTAAAAAACAATCACAAGTTACTGATTTACAACTAAAAGATAACTTTTATTGGAAAATAATTTGTTGCCGAGTATAAATTACAATTATTGACGCAGATTCGTTTCTGGCGTGGCATGAATGTTGGAAGATGAGGACTATTAACATAGAAACGATCAACCTTATGAAATACCCATTAATTATCGCCTCTCTGATGCTGCTTACCATATTAACTCATGGGCAGACAAATATCAAACAGAGCGAACTCCAGGGATTTAGCATTGGCAAGCGCATGGAAAAGCATGAGCCACAAAATGTGAGGTATAAAGATGGGAAGCCTTTATCAGCCGGCAGTTACGTGGTTTTGATGGACCAGGAAGGACGGAATGCGCAAGGAATGAAGGTATCTTTTCAGGTTAACAATACTGGAAAGATTGATGGGGAGATGAACTTTGATTTACCAGATAAAACATTTGAAATAAGAGGATTATATAAAAATGATACGTTAGTTAGGGTAGACAAGAAGATTAACGGTATGCTTGTGGAAAGCAACTATTTTGATGGGGATGTTTTCTACGAAAAGGAGTTTGAAGACAATGGCGACTTCAAGAGTGAGTCAAGATCCAGGAACGGCAAGACATTTTATTCAAAGCGTATGAATCTATCTGGCTGGGATATCCAGGACGAGATTAAGGGTACCCGGACATTTTATTATGGGAAAACTGATCGAATTCAGAGTCGTAGTTACGGTAAAAACCTCGGAAAAGGCATTACCGCAATGGAAGAGAAATTTGACGAAAAAGGAATGCTGATTAATAAAGAAATTAATTATGCAGATGGCAGGAAGAAGACGATCAATAGAGACGGGAGTTATGAATTATTGACCCCTTCAAATTCGGGTGATAAAATTTCGGAGTATTCAAGTAAGGGCAAGCTCTTAAAAACCTATAATGCCGTTTATCCTACAATGTCAGTACAGTAATTTGAAACTTACTGGTTAAGCTTACTAAAAATCTGATCATAATTCCAATTATTTGTTAGGCAATGCCCTTGTCTGGCAACACATCATTTAGTTACATTTGAATGTCCCGCTTGCCAAAATTCGACGCGTAAAAAAACGGAACGGGATGATAGAATAACCTATAGTGCTATGCCGCTAGTTTTTCTTGCGGTTTGCGCTATAGGCCCTATCTAGTTCATTAAAAGACTCAGTAAGGATTATTTGTCACTTCTCTTAACGAAGATGGCATTTCTGTTCACATCGGAAATTCGTTAACGGACTACCTTTGTTTTACTATAATTCTTATGCCGCATAGTCATTACATTACAAAGAACACAAATACTTTAATTGCCTATTGGGATACCGATCTGGTATGCCGGTTTGCAAATAATGCTTACATCACCTGGTTTGGCCGAACTCCTGATGAACTTATTGGCAAGGTAACATTGAGGGAACTTCTGGGAGCTGGCTTCACAGTGAGCCTACCATATATAACTGGTGCATTGGCAGGGAAAGTCCAGATGTTTGAACGTAGTCTGGTCATGTATACCGGGGTGGTTCGATTAATGCAAGCCGCTTACTTCCCCGACATCAAAGATGGCATTGTACAGGGATTTTATGTGTATGAGGCTGACCTGAAGGCCGCCAGCACCGATGTTGAGCAACCCAACCTAATCAGTCGCAGGACACCAATAGATGATGTAGAAAGTGTATTAAAAGAAAACCTATTTAATAAATTCCCCGGCATCTCCACACTGGCTAAAAGATGTTTTATCTCTGAGTCTAAGTTAAAAAGAGATTTTAAAGAACGACACCATAAAAGTGTTAAAAATTATTACAGGCACCTGCAAATGCAACTTGGTGAAACATATCTTGCCGAAAACAGATTTAGCAAGAAGCAACTCGCCAATTTATTTAATTTTTCAAACCCGAATAACTTTTCACTCTGCTACAGAAAATATCTGGAAGAAAAAAGTTCTTATCCCCTGGCAAAAAAAAACATTGATGCTGCCTAACCCGTTGGCAGATTTAAGTTCCGAAATCGATATCGGTTTAAACTTAGGACTTACACAGCTTTTAAATGAACTTTTGCAGCCTTTCCAGAAAGACAGCTTAACCGTATATTGGATTATGATTCCACACGCGAAAGATTTTTTACTATCAGGGCTATGGGAATGGGACTTAACGCTCAAACAAATATTTATCAGCGATGCCGCAAAGGAAATCTGTGAAATCAACATTTCCGATCCACCGCTGATCAGTACCGTTCGGAAATTGTTTCGGGAGCGTCCCCATCTCCAGCGAATCCTGGAAACGATAAAGCGGGCAAAAAATGAAGTTATGCTTTTCGATCTTCATCTACACATCACCACTGCTGCCGGGCATCAAAAGCGGATTCGGTTAATGGGGCAATCGGTGCGGAGCGAGGGCAGCATCGTTCGCATTTATGGCTCTATCCAGGATATCGACCATACCAGTGAGCTGATCAATCGCATGAAAGGTTCATTAAAAAATATCGCCTATATCCAATCGCATGAACTACGCAAGCCTGTGGCTTCGATTTTAGGTTTGATTCATTGCTTTCAGTTGGACAACTTTGAGATTGGACCTAAAGAAATCGAGATGCTGAACAAGAGCGCAGTTGAACTGGATGGAAAAATCAAAACTATTATGCATCTGGTAGGTACCGTATCAGCGCCAACACAGACATGACCATCAAAAAACAATTTCACAGTGGTAGCTCATGGCAGCACTTTTCTGAGGTCCTGGATCAACAACTTTGTACGATAGTCGGTCCCTTGCTTTGTTAAATGATAGTTGGTATTGAAAAACAATGAATCAGGCATTTTATAGCGGGCCGGAGTTCCAAGCAAGGTGAAATGGTTTGCTTTTAGGCTAGCTTCGATTGAATCGACCTGTACACTGTTCTTGTCGAACGAAGTGACTTCGTAACCGGGAAAAGTGATTAACAACCTCCCCCCTTTTTGTTGTACGAGATCTCGGAATGTAACAAGGCTTTGCACAACAGCAGGATTGAATACTTTACCGAACGGACCATCGGGATCAAAATGTTGCCTTTCCATGTTCCAATGTGCAACTGCATCGCCGAACCTGTTATAGGAAGATACGCTATAGATGACATCGTCTTTAAAAAAAAAGTATTCATCTGGTTTAAATTTTGAAAAGATATACTTGGGTATAAAAGGATAGATGCTTACCCACTGCTGATGCCTTAATTTTCCTGCATCTTCTGGAGAAACATCGAGCACAGTACGCAATAACTCTTCACGCCCGTATGCATATGCATCATAAAATTGATGGTACTCAGGGGCTACCACGATAATATCGCCCGGTTTGATATAGGGCACTGTATGATCCAACATATATATTAATCCGATATTGGCCTGAATAGCGGTATTGATGGGATTGAGTTTCAATGAATCCTTGATAAGTTCGCTATTTAAACCAAGTCCGAGGTTAGAGCCCCCAACAAAAATAATCCTAGGTGCCGGCACATGCACAAGTAGCGAATCTTTCCTGATCTTTTCGAAGAGCAGTGACCGTGATGACCGCGGTGTGGCGGGTAGTAATACGCCGATGACTGCCAAACTTAACACGATGGCAACAAACAACAATAGATTCAGCAAAAATCGTTTCATAGCAGGCAATTAAAACTGAAAGTAAATAAAAGTTTGATCGTGTCCACCGTATAAACAGATCGTCATGATGATCAATATATAGACGGCCCATCGGAATGGTCGTTTCCAGGTACTACACATCGCTGCAATAGCATATTGTTGCTCCCTGCCAAACCACTCGACGATGAAGAACAAACCGGTTAAAACTAGAATTTCTTCTGAAAAATACACTTGGTTAGGACTGGTAAATAACGACGGCGAAAATAACGTAGATATGTAACTGAAAGCACGATTCAGGTTATCTGCACGAAAAAAAATCCAGGCAAATGTGGTTAAGCTGAAGGTGATGAGCATGGCAAAAAACTCTCGGATTGTTGGGAAATATTTACCCTTGGCTACGATGTCGAGATTATTCCTGTTGGTATTCAAAATGATAGAGGGCATAATATAAAGTGCATTTAGAAACCCCCAAACGATGAACGTCCAGTTGGCACCATGCCAAAAACCACTGACTAAAAAAATGATAAAGGTGTTTCTGATTTTCATCCACATGCCACCTTTACTCCCCCCAAGGGGAATATAGAGATAATCTTTAAACCAGGAAGAAAGCGAAATATGCCAGCGTCGCCAGAACTCAGCAATATCTCTGGAGAAATAAGGAAAGGCGAAGTTTCGCAGCAGATCCATTCCGAAAAGCCTGGCAGTACCTAAAGCGATATCTGAATATCCTGAAAAATCACAATAAATCTGTATTGTAAAAAACAAAGCTCCCAAAAGTAAAGTACTACCTGCATAACCTTCTGACTGGTTAAAAATCGTATTGGCATATTGTGCCAGGTTATCGGCGATAACCATTTTCTTGAACAGACCCCAAAGGATTTGTTTGAGGCCATCGACAGCATCGGCATAGTCAAAAACCCTTTTCTTTTTGATCTGCGGCAGCAAGTGTGTAGCCCGCTCAATTGGTCCGGCAACTAGCAGAGGAAAAAAACTTACAAATAGCGAGTAATCAATAAAATTACGTTCTGGCGTAATCCGTTTTTTATAGAGGTCGATCACGTAAGAAAGTCCATGAAAAGTATAAAAAGATATCCCCACAGGCAGCAGAATCTTCAGGGTACTAATATTCGCCTGAAACCCAAGTAAATTCAGTCCTTCGACAAATGAGGCTGCAAAGAAGTTATAATATTTAAAAACTCCCAGAAAACCGAGATTGATACCGATGCTGAGCCATAACCAGAACAAGCGTCTTCGGCGGGTATTTGATTCGTAAATCTTGATACCCGTAAAATAATCCAACAGCGTTGAAAATATCAGCAGAAGCATGAAACGCCAGTCCCAGCAACCATAGAAGAAATAACTGGAAGCCAGTAGGAGTATGTTTTGCCACCTTAAATTTCCCTTTGTAGCAAACCAATAGAGTATAAAAACAACAGGCAGAAATAGGGCGAAACTTAGGGAATTAAAAAGCATGTCTAGTCCATATACGACAACTGAGAGGAATTAGATCCGTGTAACTTTGTTTTAAATGAGGTTATTTTTTTATAGATCAATCTGCAACTTATCTGTATATGCAACGTCTTATGGTGAACAACATCACAATCATGACCAGACCTTTTACTATTTCATTATTCTTTATCTGCTTGTCAACTGCAACTTTGGGTTACGCGCAAAATCGTCGAAATCTAAAACAGTTGGATACGCTGTTGGCAAAGGCATATGACCTTGGTGTTTTTAAAGGCAATTTACTGGTAGCTGAAAAAGGTAAAATAATTTATCAAAAAACAATCGGTTGGACGGATGCGACCGAGCAAACGAGACTTACTGCGGATTATCGTCTTCATATTGGCTCTATTGCCAAAGAGTTTAATGCTGTAGCTATCATGATATTGAAAGAACAAGGGAAGCTGAGTCTCGATGATCACGTAGCTAAGTATTTACCAGAACTGCCCGGCTGGGCGGAAAGAATAAAAATCAGGAATCTGCTGCAATACACGAGTGGGGTGCCCCAGAGTGTTTGGCGCAATACCAAGGGTGATGCAGATAATTTGAATAATTTAAAAGTGGTAACGACACTTGATTTTGAACCAGGAACGAAGTATGCGTATAACAATAATGACGTTTTCTTGCAGCGTAGAATTATCGAACGTATTAGTGGGATGAGCTATGAATCTTTTGTACAGGAAAAGATGTTTATTCCCTGCGGCATTACTCATGCTGTATTTAATCCTGGGGAAACTGTAGAATTGGTGGCCAAATCCTACAATGACCAAAAAAAACAGGATAACATGACTTATGAAATTGCTGGTTGGCCTGCGTTGAATCTATTGGAGTTTTACAAGTGGTCTGAAGTCCTCAATAGCTTCCGACTGATCTCTCCGGCAGCAACAAGGGAACTTTGCATCGCATTTTCTGGTGATAACCAAACTGGCCTTGGGCATGGCACCATGGAAGGAAATAAATTGGTAAAGCACAGTCATGATGGCACTGCAAAAAATTACCAGGCACTATTAACCAGCGATGCAGCTAAGGGAATAACGGTTATTTTGATGACCAATAATAAACAAAATAATTTGGGCACAATAAACAGATCGGTTTTTTCTATTTTAGCGGGTAAACCGTACGCTAATTTAAAGCGGTCCTTCATCAATGATTTTCAGGCACAATTTGAAAATTTAACTGGACAACAGACGATAGCCCTATACAACCAGACAAAATCTGACTTTTCAGATAAATATGCCTTCGCAGAAGAGGGTACACTGAATGAAGTAGGCTATTATTTTTTGAACAAAAAGAAAGTGGCTGATGCGATTTCAGTATTCACATTAAATACCAGGTTGTTTCCAAATTCGGGAAATATGTATGACAGCTTAGGTGAAGCATATTATGTGCAGGGAGATAAAAGTAAGGCATTGGAAAACTATGTCATTGCTTTAAAACTGGATCCTACGCTGGACTCGGCAAAGAAGATGGTTGCGGAGTTAAAAAAAATCTAATCAACCCAGTTTTGCTGCACTGCTTTAATTGTTAATTCTACTGTAGATGCAGAGTCTGTTTTCTTCAATAATTTTTTTCGGTGTTCATTCACCGTCAGTATACTAATAAACAATTCCGCAGCTATTTCCTGACTTGTCTTACCCTGAATGATGTGCTTTAGCACTTGCTTTTCACGTCTGGTTAAAATATCTTTTTGTATTTGTAAAGCAAAAAAACTGGAGCATACGTGATGGTAGCTCGGTTCGCCTGCAAGCCCGATAAATGACAGCGTGGATCCTTGTGGCTTGTTTAAATGACTAATGTCTGTGTGGACGTCCAGAACCCTGATTACCGCCCCCCTTTCATCGCTCTGGATGGTGGTAGCTTGTTGAAGCAGTCTAACGTAACTCCCATCTTTACGGCGCATACGGTAGTCGTAACTCACTTTGTAGTTTAAAATTTTATCTGGTGGTAGGGCGTTGAAAAATTGGGTAACCCTGTTTTCGAAAGCCATGAAATATGGCAGATCGTCTGGATGTATCAAGTTTAGTAAAAGATCAATTGTGAACTCTGTGTTTTGATAACCGAGAATATCTTTCACAGCATCACTGGTGTATTCGATCTTGGCAGTAGCACAATTGAAGATAAAGTAATAATGTGGCCCAATATGAAATATGTTTAGGAGTTGCTTATAAAACTCAAGTTCTAATGCTTCATGGTTATGATCAACATGCTTTGCTATTCCATGCCATATTTTTTTTGCCTCTTCAAATTTTTTAACTGACATTTTGTTAACGCACTGAATACCCGGAAGGCTTAAAAATAGCATAGGTGATGGAGAAAAAAAATACCTAGTTATAGGTATATTAAGGAAGTGGCTTACTCCAAACGATTAAATACTTAAAGTCCTAAACAATACCTATTTATGGGTATTGCACAGCGTTTAAAGCCCGACTATTTTTACAGAAAAAATTATCGGGGAATTATGAAAACATCATTATTTAAAGTAATCATGCCATTAGGGATATTGGCATCTATCTTCGTTTATTCGTGTACCAAAGAGGACGATACAGAAGATGAGATAAAAACAGAAAAAGTTGATGCAGCTACAGTTGTTGCCAGCAGCGCCAACGATGCTAAAAGCGGCGGAGTATACAAAGGCACTTTAATTGGTTCTACCGGATCTTTAAAAGTGGTATTGGTTGGTGATACTAAAGTAGCCTACATGGTGTTTGACGGTGTTTCAAGAACATTAACAACTACAGATTTGGGAAGCTGGGCGAGCGGCCAGGCAGTAACCAATGCGACTTTCACATCGGGAGACTGGAAAGTTGTATTTTCTGTAAGTGCTGCAGGTACTAATCCGGTAATTTCGATAACCGTTCCAGGACATACTGTTGCTGTTGCTATTTTAAAAGAGCAGTCGTCCAGTTTAACCAAATCCTATGAAGGTACATTTACCACCGGAACAACTTCCAGCAATTTCAACTTTGTACTTAAAGGAGACACCTCATTGACGGGAATGCTCAAGACTACAGACAATAAGATTGTCAATTTTAAAGGCAGTGTTGTGAGTAATAAAATTACGGTAACGACAAACTCCGGTACTGGCGTAATTACTGCTACAGGTACGGTTAGTGGTGATGTTGCAACGGGTACGTTTAAGGAAGCCGGCACAATCAACAATGTGAAATATGAAGTCGCAGGCAGCTGGACTGCTAAAAAAGCGTTATAGAATTTAATTATTGTCCTTGCTACTGAGCAGCAAGGACAATTAAAACAACGACTCTATTCTCCGGCATTTTTCATCTTCATCAAAACTGCATAGGCATTCTTGACCACGATATTACCCAATTTTTCACTAGTTTTTATTTCGGTAAAGCCATCCAGGCTGGTACCCGTTTCTACAGGAATCATCTTATAGTTGTTATTCCCTAACGCAGCGAATACATAATTTTTGTTCTCCCATTTTACAATCGCTTCATCCGGCGCAGCATCTGCAGAGCTTGCAGCAAGAGATATTGTTGCATTCAGGAATGTCCCAGGCAGCAGATCGTCTCCACCTTCAAGATCACAGTGTACACTGGTAGTCCTGTCATCAGCAATGCTTGGCTTAATGAGATGTACTTTGGCAATGTATCTTTTATTAGGATTTGACGAAGTACTGCAGGTAATCTCCTGCCCCACTCTGAGATTCGCCGCATCTCCTTCGAAAACAGTGAGGTTTACATGATAGCCGCCGGGATTAATTACTTCAAAAAGTACATCTGTAGGATTAGCATATTTGCCAGTATTGGTATTGACCTCAGTAATATATCCACTAATAGGCGCATATACCCTGATGTTTCTGGTAATGTTATGTTCATTAAGTGACGCCGGATTAATGCCTATTAAACGCAGCTTTTCTGCCAGCCCATTAACTGATACTTTCTGATTATTGAAATCACTTTCTACCTGCTGAAAGATTTTATCGCTGGTAGCTTTGGTTTGGTTAAGCCCCTTTTGTCTGGTATAATCGTCGGCAGTAAACTTAAGCCTATTTTTTGCGGTCAGATAGTCCTGCTGCAACTGAATATATTGCTGATCTTCAACCACAGCCAATACTGATCCTTTTTTAACATACATCCCCGGAATTAAGGTCATTTGCCGAACGTATCCACCTAAGGGTACACTCACCGAATAAGTATTTTCTGGTGGAACATCTACAACGCCATTTACATGAATAGTCTTATGTATGTTCTTAGCTTCCAGTGCTCCAATTTCAATTCCTGCATTCTTTACCTGTGCAGCTGTAAGTTGAACGTCATTGGTCTCTGTTGCCACTGGTTTTTCATTGGCGACATTTTCTTCTGTTTTATCTGGACTGCCACAGGCAATCAATAGCGCAAGGCAAAACAGCCCGCTTATATATACTTTCTTCATTTTTGTTATTTATCTATGGCTGTAATTCGCTCGATTTCAAATGCTGCTTCATTAAACTGCATAACTTTATCATAATATTCTGCCCTCAACTGGATGGATTGATTAATGAGGATAACCCAATCCAGGTAGGCTATTTCGCCGGCATTGAGCTTTAATGTTGCTGTTCTGATGATATCGTCGGCGTTGCTAAGGCTCACCTGACGGTAGGAACTGATCAGTTTAGTTAGCTGTTGATAGCGCTGAACAGCATTTGCCAATTCTTGCGTAAGGGTTTTACGGCTGAGTTCCAGCTCTTGCCTCTTTTGCTCTACGCCGATAGCGGAAGCTTTGATCCTGGCATGCTGCGCGCCGTAAAATAAGGGAATCCCCAAACCTACACTGACAGATGAGAAGCGTTTATGCTGATCAAAATATTGCGGTAGTCCCATGCTATTTGTTTGGGTACCAACAATGCTGCTGTTGTTATAGCCGATTAGTAGAGATGGGAGTAATTTGCTTTTTTCCAATGCCTGTTGCTGCATAGCCAGCGTTATCTGAGTTTCACTCATTTGGTAACTCGGATTATTCCCAATCTCGTGCAGGACAGGTGTAGAACTGGCATAAATAACATCTTGCGCTTCAGGTTCCATTACCAAGGCACCATTCAACAAGTAGTTAAACCTATTCAGCAATTGCATGTAATCGGTTTTAAGCAATTCCAGCTGATTCTCTACCTGCTGCTTTTGGTTTTGGGCAGTCCTCAATTCAAGGATATCAACATCACCTGATTTAAATCGTTGAGTAGACCTATCCAGAAAGGCTCCATAGAGACTATCGGCCCAAAGCAGTAGTTCTCGCTTTTGTTGCAGTAACAGCAGGTTGTAATAATTTGACTTAAGTGTTGTCTTTAGGTTAAATAGCGAACCATTCAGACGAATTTCGCTCATCCGTGCGTGGGTATTAGCAAGTTGTTTTTGTCTGGAGTATACAGACGGGAATTCTACACTCTGCACGATGGAAAACTTATTATCATTCTCAAGACTGTTAAGCTTACCATAATCAAACGTCAGTGCCGTTTTAGGAAGGTCAAAACTGGATTTAGCTAATTGTTGGTAGTAGCTGGTCTCTGTTTTCGCAATTTTCAGCGACACGTTGTTTTTTAAAGCAGTATCCAATGCAGCCTGTAAACTAACACGCTGCTGCGCCTTTACAGGATTTGATGCATGGAGGAAGGATATGATTAAGACAGGAACTAACGTCCCTAAGTTTAACGAAGAGATTCCTTTTTTAGGTCGGAAATATCCAAATCCACGTTCAAATAAAACATACAACATCGGTAAAACGAATAAAGTAAGTAAGGTGGAAACGAGTAACCCGCCGATCACAACCGTTGCCAATGGCTTTTGTACCGCGCCCCCTGCACCAGTGCTGATTGCCATTGGAATGAAACCAAGCGATGGCACAAGAGCTGTCATCAATACAGCACGCAACTTAGATTTGGTAGCGTGGATAACAATACGTTTCACATCTGTCCACCCTAGTTTTTGAAGTCTGTTAAATTCCGTCACCAACAGGATGCCGTTAAGTACCGCGACGCCGAACAGTGCAATGAAGCCCACTCCTGCAGAAATGCTAAAAGGCAGATCCCTTATCCAAAGCGCAAGAATACCTCCTATTGCCGACAATGGTATGGCTGTATAAATTAATAGCCCTTGCTTAACTGAACTGAAAGCAAAATATAACAACAAGAAAATTAACAGTAATGCAATAGGCACTACAATAGCTAGTCGTGCTTTAGCAGCCGTCATGTTTTCAAAGGAGCCCCCATAAAAAATCGTATATCCTCTGGTTAACTTAAGATCCCTGGCAGTCTTTTGTTGCAGTTCTTCGACGATCGACTGTACATCACGATCTTTAACATTAAATCCGACAATAATACGTCGCTTAGTATCTTCCCGTTGGATTTGGTTGACACCTTCCACCTCATTTACGCTGGCAACCATATTTAACGGTATTTGGTTTCCAGACTTTGTTAAAACCATAAGGTCTTCAACATCCCGGATATTCCTTCTTGCTGACTGATCCAGGCGTACAACCATATCAAAACGCTTCTCTCCCTCATAAACCTGGCCTGCAACCTGACCAGCAAAAGCAGTGTTAACTACGCGATTTACATCGTCTACATTTAAGCCGTATTTAGCCATTCCATCCCGGTTGTACCTGATCACCACCTGAGGCATGCCTGTTACTTGTTCTTCGTAGATATTGGTTGCGCCTTTAACGGTGCCGATGATAGCACCCAGTTGTTGCGCATAGTGTGCAAGTGAGTCCAAATCTTCGCCAAAAATCTTACATACTACGTCCTGTCGGGCGCCCGTCATGAGCTCGTTGAAACGCATCTGGACAGGAAATTGGAAACCGACTGTAATTCCCGGAACAACTTCTAACGCTTCAGTCATTTTTGCGCTGAGCTCTGGAAATGAGTGTGCCGATACCCAGTCCTTCTTAGGCTTCAGGATAACCATCATGTCGCCCGCTTCAAAAGGCATGGGATCTGTGGGTACCTCCGCGCTTCCAATCTTGGTTACAATCTTTTGAACCTCTGGAAATTTCTCCAGCAAAACCTTAGATGCTTTTTGTGTAGTTTCTATCGTGTTGTTCAGGTTGCTTCCTGTGAGCAATCTGGTTTCGACGGCAAAGTCTCCTTCCTCCAACTGCGGTATAAATTCTCCTCCGAGGCCACTCATGATAAAAACAGCAATAGCAAACATTACGAGTGTGACAGCAAGAATAGTCTTCGGAAAATTGAGCACCCTGCTAAGCAATGGTTGATAGCGTCGTTCGATCCAGGCCATCAGCTTGTCGGTCAAATTTTTCTTATGACTGATCGTTTTATTTAAGCATAGTGCGGACATCATCGGCACATAAGTAATAGAAAGAATAAATGCACCTAGAATTGCAAAAGCAATGGTCCAGGCCATAGGTTTAAACATTTTTCCTTCTACTCCTTCGAGCGAAAGAATAGGCAGATAGACAATCAGGATAATGATCTGGCTGAAAACGGCCGATTTAATCATCGAGCCAGTAGATTTCTCGACCTCAGTATCCATTTGTTCCTGATCAATAAGGCCTATATTTTTAAAGTGATTGCTATGTGAGAAACGATGAAGGATGGCCTCTACTACAATTACGGAGCCGTCTACAATTAAACCAAAATCTATGGCTCCCAATGACATCAAATTACCTCCTACACCAAATTTGTTCATCAGAATGATTGCAAAAAGCATCGACAAGGGAATTACAGACGAGACAATGAGCCCGGCACGCAAATTTCCGAGGAAGAACACAAGCACAAAGATTACAATCAGGGCACCCTCCATCAGGTTTGTTTCAACTGTACTTATGGCATTATCTACCATCTTGGTGCGGTCAAGAAAAGGCTCAATAACCACTCCTTCAGGAACCATTTTCTGAATCTGTGCTACCTTATCTTTCACCCGTTTTACGACTACCGAAGAGTTTTCTCCTTTCAGCATCATGACTACAGCACCTGCCACCTCACCCTGGGCATTGTAGGTCATGGCACCATAACGTATGGCAGAACCAAACTGTACTTTAGCAACCTGGCTCATGAGTACTGGCATCCCGTTGCTCAATGTTTTCACAACGATCTTCTCAATATCGGCCAGGCTTGTAGTGAGCCCCTCGCTCCTGATATACAATACTGTGGGACCCTTTTCAATATAGGCACCACCAGTATTTTCGTTGTTTTTCTCAAGTGCGGTGAAGATATCACCAATGGTGATGCCGTAGGCTTTGAGCTGATCCTGCCTAACGGCGACTTCATATTGTTTGAGTTTGCCGCCGAAGCTGGAAACTTCCGCGACTCCAGGTGTTCCTAACAGTTGACGACGAACAATCCAATCCTGAATAGTACGCAGGTCAGTGGCATTAAATTTACCTTCGTAACCCTTTTTTGGGCGAACCACATATTGGTAAATTTCACCGAGTCCTGTAGACACCGGAGCCATTTGCGGAGATCCGATGCCATCCGGGATTTCCTGCTGCACCTGCTGGAGGCGTTCAGCAATTTGTTGTCTGGCCCAATACACATCCGTTTCTTCATTAAACACAATGGTTACCAGAGACAGGCCGAATCGGGAAAAGCTTCTGATTTGTTTGAGCCCTGAAATGCTACTACAGGCCTGTTCAATTGGAAAAGTAATGAGTCGTTCGATATCGGGTGCACCAAGTGATGGAGATACAGTGATGACCTGCACCTGATTGTCTGTAATATCTGGTAAGGCATCAATAGGTAGTTTAGTTACTTCAAAAGCTCCCCAACCAATTAGTGAGAGCACAAATAAAGCAATGATCAGCTTATTCCTAATGGAAAAGCCAATAATCTTATTTAACATAATCAAATTTTTAAGCAAAAACGTAAATAGTCAACCCACAGATTATGAGTTGAACTTAATTGAAAAATCAGCTTTACGTGGTTACAATTGGGGGGCGAAAGAGACTGCCACCAGTAGGGTCACTATGCGTGACATTGGCATAAAAACGTACTGCATTAAGAATATGGAATACCGAGGCTTTAATTAGCACCAGTTTTTCGGTCGGAACACCTATAGAGATGTGCACATGTGCACTGTCGACCTTCTTGAAAGGCAATTTCATGTCTTCTTCTTCATCATTATCATTGAGGTCGTGTCCCAAATAATGCATATCCAAAAAATCCAGAAAGCCAATGTTGGCATTGAGCTTCTGGTGTTGGGTAAAATGAAAAAACAATTGGGGTGTCTTCAGCACTTCACGAATAGACGTGTTAAAGATAAAAATTGGCAACATGAAGAAGATAACAACTTTGCCCACGCGCCAAATATAAGAAAGGATACAGGTAAATCAAATCCTCACCTACGTGATATCATTATATGATCAACTTGTTACGTGCTGCATAATGAATCAACTCAGCGGTATTTTTTGATCCTGTTTTATCCATGAGCTCCTGACGGTAACCTTCTACAGTCCTTCTGCTCAAAAACATTTTATCGGAAATTTCTGTACTTGTAAGTCCTTTTGCAAGAAACGACAATATCTCTGTTTCGCGTGCAGATAGTTCTATTACGCGGCTATCGCCGTGCATACCAAAATAAAGTCTGTGGAAATATTTCATGGCCAATTCAGAACAAAGATAAGTTCCTCCGTTTTGTACATGCTGCAGACTATAAATCAGCTCGCCTGGATTAACCGACTTTAACATGTATCCCTTTGCTCCAGCAGCAAAAGCATCCACAACTTCCTGCTCAGCATTAAGCATAGACAAGATAATAACTTTAACTGGAATCTTTTGCAGAACGATGTTTTTACAGAGATCGCGACCATCCATTACCGGCATTTTAGTATCGGTAAGTACAATATCTATACTGCTGTCGCAGGCAAGAATTTCTAGCGCTTCAACGCCATGTTTTGCTACGCCGGCCACATGAATAGATTCGCTTTCTTCCAATATCATTTTGATACCGTCCCTAACGATTAACTCGTCTTCAACAATAAGTACGTTCATCAGCTTGTTTTATGAGTTAAGATCCTGGTATATGTATTCCCAAATTTAATACCGCTCAAGTTGCAAAAAAGGTACGGAAAATGCATTAAATATCGCCTTTAAATCTAGCACTTTAAGGAATAAAGACTTAAAAACAATGTACTGGAAAACGCTTACACACACACTTGAATTTCCGCTTCAGAATCTGTTAAAACAACGGGCTTTACGGGCCTTTTGCCCAATGGAATTGCTACCGTAAATATTGTCCCCGATGGAGAGCTGCTAAAAGATATTTTGCCACCCTGAAGTTCTGTAAATTCCTTACACAACTTTAGTCCAAGGCCAACCCCTTTTTCATTTTTGGTTCCATAGGTAGGCCCGGAATTTAAAGAAAATAATGTTTGCTGCTTTTCTTTTGAAATTCCTATCCCATTATCTTTTACTGTGATAAGTGCTACTGCTCCCTGCGCTTTCCCCGACAAAATAATCAGCCCGTCAGCATTAGTAAATTTTACAGCGTTGTTAAGCAGATTTCTGATCACCAGTTTAATCATCTCCACATCAGCATAAATGCTTAGTGAAGAATCGATATCCGTTTTCAATTTGATATTTTTCTCTGCAGCTGCAACCTGTTGTAAAGCGATAGATACTTTTAAAGTTTCCAACAAATTAATAGCAATCAACTTAGGCTCAATACGACCTTCCATTTGTGCCTTGGTCCAAAATAGCATGTTTCCCAACATATTTTGCGTGTTTTTAGTTTCCGTAAGCAACTTCGTCTGGATGTCGGCTTTTTCTTCTTCATTGAGTTCGTAGGAAGCCAACACTTCGAGGAAATTCTCTATTGAATTGAGTGGAGCTTTAAGATCGTGTGACAAAATAGAGAGTAGTTTCGTTTTTGTCTCATTTGCTTCCGCAAGCTCATTTACAGCAAGCAAAGCTTTGTTTCGCTCTTTTTGATAGCTACGCAGGATAAAGCTGAGCACAATAGATATACATGCTGCGGCTACTCCATAGGTAAAGCCGGTATCGGTAAATAAGCCCCTCCTGCTATGATAGCTGTTATCTACGAGATTTGGATAAGCATAGTCTATGCCGATCAACGTGCCGGCAATAAGCAAATTTAGAGGAACCCAAAACGCATAGTGCCTGTTAGGCATCACCGCAATAATGAAAATTAGTGAAACCAGGAACAACATCAGACTGGGCCCTTCAACCCCCGAGTTGAAGTAGTAGTTGAGGATAAGTAAAACATGTAGCCCGACCGCAAAGATGAACACGCTACTTTGAAGATTGCCCAATACCCTTGAATTATAATATAGAAAAGCAGTTACCACGAAACCAGAGAGCAAGCCCCCCGAAACATATGGAATTTTGGTAAATAAATTTATGATTAATGAAAATGGAATAGCTACTAAAATAATAAGACATACTCTGTTGAAGATTAGCCCCTGCATCAATTCTGTTTCCTTTCTAATTAAAAAATTCTGATTTATAAATTTTATTGGATTCTTCATAGTATTCTTTTATTACCGATTGAAAATTGAGACTTGATTATCAGCATTGGTAATTTTGTATACTGCGAATTGCACAGATGGTGCCAAAGTGCGAATTATTCACAATCTTTTCCAGAACCCTGAGGAATAACGAGTTGAAACAACTTGTGTATAGTGAGTTTGGCAGACTTGATTATTGAGCTGCGATAGATGAGAAAAAAAGTTACCGGTTCCGTGGTGTATCGGGACTATTTTTCACGCTTTGATTTACCGTCAACTTGATGGATTATGATTTAGATTATGTTAAATGGTTACTTCTTTGGATATAGAGTCCTGAATGCATTAAAAATTGCCTGGTGAGTCACTGTTGCATGGTTCTCCTCGGGTAAGTAATTGAAATTTACTTTTACGGTTCCGGAATGACCTAGTTTGATTTTCTGATATAATAATTTTGCGTCATGCTCCATTATATGGGTTGTAGAGCCATCTATAGAGCCCTCCTTTCCCACCCCAATATAGATAGCCAAATGCTGCTTAAAGCTGTTCTTCAGAATCTGGGGTTGACTTTTTAGTAAAGCACCATCTTGCCACCAAAGACTTGGACTGATAATGACGTACTTGTCGAATAGTTCTGGTTTGGTAAAAAGAATTTCAGTTGCCAAAAGCCCGCCCAGAGACTGACCGATGATTGTTCTCGTATGGCCCGTACTATAGTGCTTTTCTACATAAGGCTGCAACTCTTTTTCTATGAATGCAATGAACTGCGCGGAGCCTCCATTTTTAGGAATAAGCTTTTGATCACCTACACGATTGCTAGGGGGTGTAAAATCATATTTGCGTTGTTTATTCGCGATACCAACTACAATGGATTTTGGGATTCTATTGATCCAGGAAAACGTATTGAATTGAACAATCCCAACAACATGAATGAAATCCTCATCCGCCGATCCATCCAGGAGATAGATAACCGGGTACTTTAATTTCTCATTATAATCCTCAGGAAGGTATATGTTAAGAACTCTGTCTTCCCCTAAAATTTTTGAGTGTACTGTTTCGATAGATCCCAGAACAAAGGGTGTTTTTCGCCGATTTTGTTCATCTTGAGCGACTGTGCCCAAGGATAATAATATTAAAAAAACTAGGAGTGTTAATTTCATAAATTATGCGATGTCTTTCAAATTCAGTTCCATTTGGATGTTGCAGCGTTCGTAAGGTGTAGTACGTCCAAAGACCTTTTTAAAACCAAGTTTATGATAAAGATTAATTGCTGGTTTTAACGCGGTATTACTTTCAAGGTATATATTGCCTGCACCTGCATGTTTTGCTGCTGTGATGATCTTTTGGGCTAATAGCCAACCAATGTTCTTTCCCTGAACTTTAGGTGATACAGCCATTTTGGCAAGTTCGAAATCATAATCAGGATCGTTCATTTTTATCAGGGCACATACACCAACGGGTTCATTATTATATAGCGCTACAAATATTTGACCTCCTTTGTTAAGAATATATTCTGTTGGATGATCCAGCGCTTTGTAATCTGCTGCCTCCATTTTAAAGTAAGCAGAAATCCACTCTTCATTGAGGCTGCGAAAAGCTGTTTGATATTTATCTTGATAAGGCACAATTTCAACATCTCTACTTTCGCGTAGTTTCTTTTGTTCCGCCACTCTTTTGAATAACGACTTTTGATTGAGAAGCTGTTCCCACTCCTGAATAGCCTCCCACAGATTAATTTTTGCCTCTGAAATAATTCCATCAATCGCAGCCTCCACATCGGCACATTGGATTTTTATACGGGCAGAAATCGACATCCCTTTTTCGGTTAAAGCCACTAGAGTCCGCCGTTTGTCTGATGAGTTTCTATTTTCAGCAACTAAGCCTGCCGCAGTCATTTCCTGAATAATTTTTGTAACGGACGGTTGGGAATGTCCTATAGCAAGGGCTAGTTCTGTGATCGTATTTTCACCATCTTCAGCCAACACAAAAAATACCGGAAACCATTTAGGGGAAAATTCTACGCTATACAGCTCATAAATATTTCCAGCATCTTCAGTTACCTTGGCGGTTAGCAATCTAAGACGACTTCCTAATGCCATTTTACCTGTCTTTTCAAATAAATCCATTCCCATAGCTAATTACATAATCAATTATGCAAATGTACTATTTTAGTTAGATCATACAAGATTTTGGCATGTACTTGCTTTGAAAGGCTACTAAACAAATATCATTTGACACCAATTTAAGGTCTTAAGCTTTACACAGCATAGTGACCCGGGAGGGCTTAATTTACTTTTCGGCTTTTATTGCCGCTTCATGCTTATCGATGAAGGCTCCAATCTCGCCAACAAAATCGGCCAACGAAGCATCATCACTATGCCAGATATTTTTCTCTTTTTTTATAGTACCTACCTGAAATCCGTCCCAGTGTACCAGATATTGATTTGGAAGTTCAGGTTTTGGATAGATCTCTAAAGACTTATACTGCCCTTGTATTTCTCCTTCAAACAAATATTTTTCCATAGTTATCTATTTAAAGCTTAACAATCCGCTGCAGGATAAGTTTAAAAAACACAGCGCCATCACCGAGTAAATAAAAAAACAATTATGAAAACAGCACTAATTATCATGGACATACTGTATTTTTAAAATCAAGTACCAAACCTCTTTCTAACCCATGACTAATTTATTCATCGATATATACGCATTAAATGAAGGAGCGGTAACGGTGGTATTTGGGGAAGAAATTAATTTGATTTTGGCAGGCAAAATCCGAAGGTTTAATGAAACGATTTCCAGATATCCTTTCCCTGGAATGATTACTACTGTGGCTGCATATACATCATTAACTGTGTTTTATGATCCAGTGACTCTTTTCGGTGCAGGTTTACCAGGGCTATCCAATTTTGATAAAATTACACACTATCTAAAAAATTTGGCAATTGAAACTAACCTCGATGAAGTTATGCCGACAAAGATAGTAGTGCCTGTATGCTACGGGGGAACCATGGGTCCGGATCTTGATCTTGTTGCTACTGCTAAAAAACTAACATCAGCAGAAATTATCGAATTCCACAGCTCAGCCACATACTATGTTCACATGATTGGGTTTGTACCTGGATTTGCATATTTAGGGGGCATGAATCCAGAACTAAACATGCCTAGAAAAACACAACCGCGTGCAATTGTAAAGGCGGGCTCAGTTGGGATTGCAGGTGCGCAAACAGGAATATATTCATTGGACACTCCAGGAGGCTGGCAGATAATTGGCAGAACCCCATTACGAATGTTTGACGCTGAACGCCAGCAACCGTCCTTATTACAGTCGGGATATGAAGTTGTTTTTAAGCCTGTCACAATGAAAGAATTCGAGTACCTAAAAGCCCACAACGATGAAAATTAAGGTTCTAAAAACCGGGGTACTTAGCACCATCCAGGATCTTGGCCGTATGAGTTATTTGTCTGAAGCTATACCCCAGTCGGGGGCGATGGATTCGTTATCCGCAAGAGTAGCTAATAAAGCTCTCGGAAATCAGGACGATTGTGCTACAATTGAATTTACTTATGGCGATGCAGCTATTGAATCCAAAACAGATCTCCTTATTGCTTACGCAGGATCGGGATCAATATTAACTGTGAACGAAGAAACGTTGCCAATGGAGCGCCCGCTATTTATCCCCGCAGGGAACATTATTTTGATAAACCACGCTGTCTATGGTGCGCGGATCTATCTGGCAATTGCTGGAGGCTGGGATGTTCCATTGGTGATGGGAAGCAAAAGCACTTACCTTCCAGCGGGCTTTGGTGGCTACCTGGGTCGTGTGTTGAAGAAAGGTGACCTATTAAACAATGCTAAACAACTCAGCGATGTGTCTTTAGCGTTTTTAAAATTCTTATGCGGTGACCGGATCAATTATCCGAAGTGGAGCATCGCAAAAAGAAAAATGCTTCCTGGTCATCTTTATGAAATTCGGATAGTTCCTGGAAGAGAATTTGGCTGGTTTGATGCGCAATCAATATTAGATCTGCTCAGCGCAGAGTTTTCAGTAGGGGCAAAAAGCAATAGGATGGGTTATCAATTAGGTGGTGCCAAGATGAAACGTGTTAGACAACAAGAACTTTTGAGCACGGCAATCTGTCCTGGGACTGTCCAGGTTAGCGGAGATGGAGGTATGATATTATTAATGGCAGATTGCCAGACAACGGGTGGCTATCCCCGTATCGCTCAGGTTGCATTGGTTGACCTTCCATTATGCGCGCAACTAAGACCTGGAGACACCTTTCGATTTATTGAAATAAGCAGACAGGAAGCGGAAGACTTGGCCATTCGGCGTGAACGAGATCTAGCCAGACTAACACGGGCGGTGGAACTTAAAGTAGAAATTTGATTATGCAAACAATTGACTTAAACTGCGATCTTGGCGAAGGATTTGGCAACTACCAAAGTCCGGAAGATGCCATACTAATGGATTATATTACTTCGGCAAATATCGCTTGTGGTTTTCATGCCGGAGATCCCGCAGTAATGCAAAACACTGTATCCATGGCAATACAAAAAGGAATTGCTGTAGGCGCCCATCCGGGGCTCCCCGACTTACAAGGTTTTGGCCGGCGTGAGCTGAAAATCTCTCCTGCCGAAGCATACCAAATTACGCTTTACCAAATTGGCGCACTACATGGGTTCGTAAAGGCGGCAAAGGGAAAGTTAAATCATGTTAAGCCACATGGCGCACTTTACAATATGGCAGCAAAAGATTATGCTTTGGCAGAAGCCATTGTGCAGGCAGTGAAGGATTTTGACCCTCAGTTAATACTATATGCACTCTCTGGCAGCGAAATGATAAAGGCTGCGAACGCCGCCGGGCTTTATTCGGCATCTGAAGTATTTGCCGATCGCAGCTATCAGGATGACGGCACCCTTACGCCTCGCAGTCAAAAAAATGCGCTGTTGGAAGATGCGCAGTCGGCACTGGATCAAGTCTTGATGATGGCGAAACATCAGCAAGTTATCTCAGTCCAGCAAAATATTGTTACCATGAAGGCCGAAACGGTTTGCCTTCATGGCGATGGAGCACATGCTGTAGCGTTCGCTAAATCAATCAGCTTAGGATTGAAGAATAATGGAATTACAATTGAAACATTCCGTAGATGAAAAAGAAAACAAATTGGAGTATCCTGATCGGCGCAGCCTTTTTGATGGCTTCATCGGCTATCGGGCCTGGCTTTCTAACTCAAACAGCTGTGTTTACAGAACAACTGGGCGCGAGCTTTGGCTTTGTGATCCTATTATCTGTTGTTCTTGATGCTATAGCCCAACTCAACATCTGGCGGATTATAGCTGTTGCTGATAAACCCGCCCAGGATATTGCAAACCAGGTTTTTCCGGGACTAGGCTATTTCCTGTCATTTCTGGTGTTTCTAGGAGGATTGGCGTTTAATATTGGAAACATTGCCGGTGCGGGTTTAGGGATGAACGTGCTTTTTGGCATCAGTACCGGGCAGGGAGCTATGATTAGTGCTGTGATTGCTATCGGCATCTTTGTATACAAGGAGGCTGGAAAGGCAATGGATCTGTTTGCAAAAACTATGGGCTTGTTAAAGATAGGACTCGCACTATTTATTGCTTACATCAGCGACCCACCTCTGGCAGAAGCTGCGGCTCGCTCGATTAACCCAACACAATTCAGCTTTAGTGCCGTTCTGATTATTGTGGGCGGAACTGTAGGAGGTTACATTACGTTCTCCGGTGCACATCGACTGCTCGATGCCAGACAAACAGGTATCGACAATTTGCGCTCAGTAAACAAGGGGGCACTAAGCGCTATAGGACTTGCATCAATAATGCGGATCTTGCTGTTTATAGCTGCGTTAGGTGTGGTCAGCACTGGTGCAAAGCTCGACCCAGGTAACCCTGCCGCGTCTGTATTCCAGCTCGCCAGCGGACAGCTTGGTTACAAGATTTTCGGACTCGTAATCTGGGCAGCAGGAATATCTTCTGTTGTAGGCTCTGCCTATACTTCTATATCTTTTATTAAAAGTTTCCATCCTAAAATACTTAAATACAATCGACTGATTACGATCATCTTTATACTCGTTTCCTGTGCGATCTTTTTGTTGATTGGAAAGCCAGTAAAAATATTACTTGCCGTAGGTGCAATTAACGGTCTTATCTTACCAATCGCACTTGGGGTTATGTTATTGGCCGCATACCGGTACAAAATCGTTTCAACTTATAAGCAACCCCTGTGGCTAACGCTGGCGGGTGCTGGCGTAGTGGTGATTATGGTGTATATGGGTTATGGAACAATATTAAATATTCTGCAATGAAATCATTAAACAAATTAATTATCCTATTGTGCTTTTCTACGTCGACATTTGCTCAACCTGGCTCAAAAAGTGCTGTTATAGAAAACGGCGTCTCTCTTTCCCTTGCAAAATCGCGCGCGGCGCTATTAAGCAATATACAATACAACATAAACTTAGTAATACCAGCTGCTAAAAGTCAGGATATTATTGGCGTCGAGCAGATTGAATTTGACCTGAAGAGTGTTCCTGAGATTTTGCAATTGGATTTTAAATCGAACGCTGAAGACATAAAAAGCTTGTTTATCAATGGCGCTGAGGTTGGTAAAAATTGGAAACACGAACACCTGGTAATTGAAGGCAAGCAACTAATTAAAGGACGGAATAAAATCGACATCAAATTTATTGCAGGTAGCACTTCGCTCAACAGAAACGACGATTATCTATACGCACTTTTTGTACCAGATCACGCAAGAACCATGTTTCCTTGTTTTGATCAACCTGACCTCAAAGCCAGATTCAAGCTCGACCTTACTGTACCCAGTGGCTGGAGTGCATTGGCTAATGGAAAACTGCAGGATTCTATAAACAACGGAATGACCAGTACCTATAGATTTTCTAATTCAGATAAGTTACCAACTTATCTTTTCTCATTTACCGCAGGGAAATTCAAAAAAGTAAGCCAGGTACGCTCAAATAAGCCAATGACTTTCCTGCATCGTGAGACAGATTTCAAAAAAATACAGTATAGCGTTGATAGCATCTTTACGGCACATTTGGATGCATTGACCTTTTTGGAAAAATGGACGGGCATTCCTTACCCATTTCAATCAGTGGGATTTAATGCAATTCCAGATTTTCAATTTGGCGGCATGGAACACCCGGGAACAGTTGATTATAAAGCATCCAGTTTATTTTTAGACGAAGGATCGACCAAAGACCAATTTATTTCCCGCTCCAATCTAATTTCTCACGAGACGGCACACATGTGGTTTGGCGATTTAGTAACGATGAAGTGGTTTAACGATGTTTGGATGAAAGAGGTGTTTGCCAATTTTATGGCTGATAAGGTTACAGAAAAGCTGATGGGCAAAAGTACATTTGATCTTAAGTTTCTTCAGGACCACTATCCTGCGGCATACGGTGTCGACAGAACATTAGGTGCCAATCCAATTCGTCAGCAACTTGATAATCTTCAGGATGCAGGATCACTGTATGGCAACATTATTTACCACAAAGCGCCCATTATGATGAGGCAGCTGGAATCTATGATGGGTGCTGATAAATTTCAACAAGGAATAAGGGAATATTTGACCACCTTCGCTTTTCGAAATGCAACCTGGGACGATCTTATCGGCATATTGAGTAGAAAAACAAGCAGGGATCTGTATGCCTGGAATAAGGTGTGGGTAAATCAACCAGGGCGTCCGGTGTTTAGTTATAAGATGGACATTAGAGATAATAAGATTAGCCATTTCAGTATTACGCAAGTCGCAGAAAGTGGAAGTCAGCGTACCTGGCCACAGTCATTCACGCTCAAATTGTTTTATCCGGGCAGCACGCGTACGATTGTTGTTAATATGACGAACCAAACACTGGAAATAGATTCTATGTTGGGCTTAGATAAGCCACAGTACATTTTATTTAATGCTGACGGAACGGGATATGGACTTTTTCCTGAAGATCCTCTTTTGTTTAAGGATGCATTTGCCCGTAACAGCGCCCTGGAAAGAGCTTCTATATACATAAATGCTTATGAAAATACGCTTTCTGGAAATACGAATAAGCCTGAAGATTTACTTGAGCTATTTAAAAAATGTCTGATTCTGGAAACAAACGAGATGAATTTAAAGGTGATAACAGGATATATAAATAATCTCTATTGGACATATCTCTTGCCTGAAGACAGAGCAAAACAAAGTGTCGGTTTAGAAACTATTCTCTGGAATGCAATGGAGGCACAGTCTGCGGCTAACAATAAAAAGATATTATTTAGCGCTTATCAAAGCGTTTACCTGAGTGCAAATGCCGCTAAGAATATTTATAACATCTGGCAATTGCAGTCGCCACCGAAAGGCATAAAACTAACCGAGGAGGACTATATTTCTTTGGCCTTATCGATTGCCTTAAAGACTGATACTGCCACGAACATATTAACACAACAGATTGGCCGTATGAATAACCAGGACCGTAAGGATCGACTTACATTTTTAATACCTGCACTGTCTGCAGATCCGGGTGAACGGGAGCGATTCTTTTACAGCTTAAAGGAAAGAAAGAATAGACAAAAAGAATCTTGGGTTACTACAGGACTCGGCTATTTGCATCACCCCTTAAGACAGTCTACATCCATAAAATTCCTTAGTGAAAGCCTCGACATATTAGAAGAGATACAAGCTACGGGCGATATCTTTTTCCCTCAATCTTGGCTGGCCTCGATTTTCGGCAGCTATCAAAGTCCTGAAGCATACCAAGTAGTAGCTGGATTTCTGGCGCAGCATCCGAATTACAATCCTAAATTAAAAGACAAAATACTTCAGTCGACCGATAATCTCCGGAGGGCATCGAAATTACTGAAATAGAATACGTGAGTTTATAAACGCAAAAAGCCTGCTCAATTGAGCAGGCTTTTCAATCCTGTAAAGGAATTATTTCTTTGCTACTAATTTCACGCCGATTTCGAAGTTGTCATCGATTGCTTTATCTCCAATGCTATCGAAGAATGATTTAGAACCATATCTGATATCATATTTAGTGCGATCAACAGTGATTTTTCCTGCCAGAGCAGAAACAGTACCATCAGCATTAACAGTTGTAGTTGCCGGGAAGCTCAAAGGTTTAGTGATCCCTTTGATCGTCAAATTACCTGTAACAGTTAAGTTTGCCGATGTTCCGGTAACTTTAGTGATCACGAAAGTTGAAGTTGGATATTTTGCAGAACCAAAGAAATCGTCTGCTTTTAAGTGACCTTCCAATTTGTCACTACCATCAGCATCTTTGATCGCAGTCATATCAATTACAAATGATCCACCTGTTACGTTTTTTCCGTCCACATTCAATGTTCCTGATTTGATCGCAATAGTTCCGTTGTGAGAACCAGCTACTTTTTTACCAACCCAGGTAATAGAAGATTTCGTTACATCGACGTTATAAACAACCGGTTTGAAAGCCGATAGAGCTAGTATAGCTACCATTGCAACGAATGCATTAATTTTTAATTTCATTTTCTTGATTTTTAAGTTAAGACAAAAGTACAGTTTGTGTTAAACACTTCAATTGATCTATGGTAATTTTTTAGGTTACCTCTTTGTTAGTGTATATACTATGCCTGCAACATTTGCATGTCTGAGATACCGCAAAAATTTGTCGACAAATTAAAAGAAATTAAAAAGGTATTAGAATTTGGAACTTTAGTGCTACATGTATACTTTTGCCGCAAAATAGAATTAATCTAAATAACAATATGCGAAACTTATACAAGCACTTAACGTCATGTATTTTGATTTTTGCAACAATGCTTAACATACAGGCATACGCACAAAATCAAAATGGTAGTCTATCAGGAACCGTGAAAACAAGCGACGGTGCCCCTGCATCTTTTGTAACTGTAGTTATAAAAGACACAAAAAAGGGAACTATTACCTCAGAAAATGGAGAATTTACAATCAAAGGCCTTAAACCAGGCAACTACATTTTAAAGATCAGTTTTACTGGCCTGCAAACCCAGGAGAAAACTGTTGACGTTATTGCTGGCCAAACCACTCATACTGATTTTAACTTGGCAGAAAGTGCGAACAGATTAACAGAAATACAGATCATCTCCCGTAAGTCTGCAAATCAAAAAACAGTAACTGTTGGAAAGAGCGGAATACTTGCACGAGATCTACCACAAAGTGTTCAGATATTGGATAGTACGGTGATCAGAGATCAGCAGGTTAACAGACTCGCCGATGTACTAAAGAATGTGAATGGTGTTGCTTTAGGCGAGAACAGAGGCTCCGTCAACGAATCTTTTTTTGCACGTGGATATAGCCTTGGTGCAAATAACGTATTAAAAAATGGTGTTCGTTCTTCCTCAGGCGGTGTTCCTGAGGCGAGCACTTTGGAATCTGTGGAAGTTTTAAAGGGAAGTGCTGCCTTGTTGTATGGTGGTGTAACTGGAGGTGCTGTTGTTAATATGGTAACTAAGAAACCGAAGTTTAACTATGGTGGCGAGGTAAGCATGCGCGTTGGCAGCTATGATTTTTACAAACCAACTGCAGACATTTATGGCCCGATTTCAAAAACTATTGCCTTTCGCGTAATTGCAACAAAAGAAAATGCAAACAGTTTCCGTGATATCGTAAAATCAGATCGTTTATATATTAATCCGTCATTACTTTTTAAACTTGGCACAAAAACAGAATTACTTGTTCAGGGCGACTATTTAAAAAGTGATTATACACCAGATTTTGGGTTAGGAACCGTTGGTGGCGCCATCCCGAATATTCCACGCAGCGCATTTTTGAATACCGTGTGGGCTTATAACAATACGAATACTGCAACAGCTCAAGCAAATGTTACGCATCGTTTTAGTGATAGCTGGAAGTTAAATGCAGTAGTTGCTTATCAATCTTACAACCGCGATTACTTCGGAGCCGAAAGACCTGTTGGAACAGCCACCGGTATATCTCCTCGATCACTCACGAGATCAAAATCCCAAGAGTACACATACAATCAACAACTAACTCTTACTGGAATAGCCAATACCGGCCGTATTAGACATCAGATTCTGATTGGTGGAGACGCAGATCAATCAAATACAACCTCCTATGCGTTTAAGTATGATACGCCTACTGGTGCCAACTATGGGAATTTCAACATTCTTGATCCAAGCACTTACAATACACGCCAAGATATTCCTAATACACGTATTTCTGGCAACACCTATACTCCGGTTTACAGAATGGGGGCATTTGTTCAGGACTTGATTAGTTTAACAGAGAAATTTAAAGTATTAGCTGGCGTCAGGTATACCTTCCAAAAAATGCCGAGGGCTGTGACCTATGACCAAGACAACAACACAACAACCTTGGCTAGTAACAGTCTTCCAGGATCGAAGGTAGAACATGCATTTTCTCCAAAATTTGGACTGATCTATCAACCTTTGAAGAGTACTTCATTGTATGCGAGCTACGCCAGTAACTTTACCTCTAATACTGGTACAGATATCTACAAGGCAGCACTTGATCCATCAATCATTGATCAGTACGAAATGGGGATTAAAAATGATTTTTGGGATGGTAAAATGTCGTTTAACGTAACGGCTTATAAAATCAAAAACAGTAACCTAGCACAAACTGCACTATTAGACCAATTTGGCCAGCCAAATGCTGACGCCACGGTTAAAGAATTTAGTGGAGCCACAACCAGTGATGGGCTGGAGATAGATGTAACCGGAAAAATTGCAAAAGGGTTAAATTTCCTAGCCGGATACAGTTACAATTATTACAGATACACTAAAACCCTTGCTTCGGGAATTACGGAAGGTGAGCGTGTTATTGGAAGTACAAAAGCAACAGCCAATGGAACTCTCTTTTATACTTTTAGTGAAGGCATCGTCAAAGGCTTGAAACTAGGTGCGTCGGCATTTGTTACTGGCAAAAGATTCAGCGGTTTCCAAACGCTTAAACCGCCCTACGCCGCACGTGGGCTACCGGTTAAGGTATCTGGGTTTACCACAATTGATCTAACGGCGGGCTATACTTACAAAAAATTATCGTTTTTAGCCAAAGTTTCAAATATCACTGACGAGTTGAACTATTATGTTCATGAAAACTATAGTGTGAATCCTATTCCGCCTAGAACGTTTATGGGTACTGTTGCCTACAGGTTCTAAACATCCTTAAATAAAAAACCTCCGGAATAATCCAGAGGTTTTTTATTTAAGTGTAATCCTATTTTGTTAACCAGGTATCTTTAAAGATATCTTCAGATCCACCAAACTGCGAACTTATGGCAGCTTTATAGTTTGCCGAGTTGTTATTAATTTCGGCTAATGGATATAACCAACGGCGCGGTAAAGCTCCACCAGCAGTTCCGATACCTACACCACCTTTACTAAAGTTAGGCAGGCCCGTTCTACGGTAGTTGAAAAAAGCTTCATAGCCAGAGTTCATAAAGAATGCAACATATTTCTGACTCAGTATCTGAGTTAATGCTGTTGCAGGTGTGGCTGTATTGTATGCAACATTGGCTAAGAAAGTGGCATTATCTGTAGTTGTAGTGCCCACTGTTGCACCACCCACATCAGATATATTTACTGAAGAGTTAGTGGCAACATTAAGACCGAAGTTAGCGAATGAAGCTGCAATACCTTTATCGTAATACGATTTGGCATCCGTAGCCGCTAATGCCGGTGCCCATCCCCTGTTAATTCCTTCGGCAATATTGAAACACAACTCAGGATATCCGATAAAGATAAAAGGCTCAGCAGTACTTCCTGTATTTGATCCCAAATAGCGCTTAGCATTAAAGAAAGAGTAAATACCTGTAGCAGCAGTATTTTGTAATGTTGCAAGTGCTGTACCTGGATCTGCACCCACATATCTGCTGAAGTCGCCAGCGTTTGTTGCAGTTGTTCCTGTTATCGGCGTAGCCATTAAAAAGGTACGTGGATCTTTACTTGCAGTGGTAATGTCTAATACTGTTTTACCAACGTTCATGAAATTGTTGTATGAGCTATTTCCTGTTGCGAAAATTGGATATAAAGTAATGGCAGTAAACTTATAAACCATATTATCAGAATTGCTGGTCATGATCGGATTGGTTGCCGGATTATTCACGATTGTAGCAAACTGGGTTTTTACATTTAAATCTGCGTTATCATCAGCCCTCTTGCTCAAACTCAATAACACCCTTAAACGGTAAGTATTGATCAACTTTTGCCATTGCAAATTGGTAAAACCAAAGATATCTCCTGTATTGAAAACAGTATTCTGTGTAGCTGGAGCTATAGCAGTATTAAATATCGCGTTGGCATCTTCGAGTAACTTGAGCGAGTTTTTATAAACGTCATGCTGTGTATCAAAGGCAGGCGTAATAAATGAAGGATCACCAGCCTGCGTCATAGGAATATCTCCCACTCTTTGTGCCAACCAGATTGCAGAATAAGCTCTAAAAAACTTAGCTACCGCAGCATATTTTGAATTGGGACCAACCTGAGTTGCCGCCTGAACTTCTAATTGAACGGCATATTTCAAAATGTCGTAACTATGGGTAGAGTATGAGTAGTTATATTCGTTGGTACCCCAATATTTATCGTAGTTTGAAACCTGAAATTGGTTTGTCTTGTTTACTGTTCCGAAAGGAAATTCTTCTGTTCTGATAAATGTTGCGGTCAGGTGATTCAGGATTAGAGAAACCGGAACTAAAGCATTTGAATTCACTGCGTTGGGATCATTGATCAGATCTCCTTTTTGACAGCTGCTCACTGAAAATATCAGGACGAGACTTGTTATGATGAAGTTAAACTTTATATTTTTCATGTCTGTATTTTTAGAATTACTTAGAAAGTAACATTTAAGTTGAAACCATATCTTCTGGTGGTACTGCTTTGCAAAGCACCATTAGCAGGTGCGCCACCTGTGGTACCCGAAGCAAAATCATAACCTGAAGCATATTGATCAATATCAAAATCTTTACGTGCTGCAAAGTATAACAGGTTCCTACCAACCAGTGAAAACGTTACATTTTTGATGTATGATCCTTTGAGCATTCGTGCCGGTAACGAATAACCAATTGTTACCTCGCGAAGCTTAGCATAAGACCTGCTAATCATAAATGATTCGTCAATTGCTTTAACGTTACCATTTAAGTAAGCCTGAACTGTAATTGGCGTTGTATTAGGTGCGAAAGTAAGCTCATTTAGATTGGCAATTTGACCATTAACATATCTAGGTGTTCCTGAAACTATTTTCACGCCTGGACCAAATTCATTCCCAAGGAAAGACGGCGTTGGCGCTTTAGTACCTTTAGCAGTAGAATTCCATTCGGCTAAACGTGCAGCTCCAATTGCCCCCTCTACTGTTGACAAATCACTTCCACCTTGTCTTGCTGCATAATAGTTATAATCGTAAATCACACCACCAATACGGCCATCAAACTGGAAACTAAAGCTTAAATTCTTATAAGAAAATCTGTTGTTGATGCCAAAAGTAAAATCTGGATTTAAAAAGCCTAATGATCCTGTAGTCTGACTTAATGAACCTGCTGCCTTTAATATTGCTCCACTCGCATCATAAACGATATTGTTATTTTGATCCCTTAAATATTTAGTTCCATAGATCTCATCAACACGATCACCAATTTTATAGTTGTGGTTACCCAAAGTAATTTCGGTTAAATCGCCATATCCAATTTCTGCAATCGTTTCTCTGAATGTTGCAATATTAGCACTGATATCCCAAGAAAAGCCATCAGCTTTTTTGAAAGGTGATCCAGTTAAAGCAAGTTCAAAACCAGATCTCTTTGTGGATACCGCGTTTTGTAGGCTTGCATCATTACCTGTCGACGGTGCAGTACCGATCTGGAAAATGGTTTTCCCATTATGGGTTGAGAAATAGGTAAGATCAAGTCCTAACCTGTTATTCAAAAATTTGATATCGGCGCCTGCTTCGTAAGATCTACGATTTAGTGGCTTCAAATTGGGGTTGGCTAGTATATTTGAATATTGAATAGAAGGCGTTCCATTATAATATGTATTGGTAACCGCTTTATTTTCGTTCAGGTACGTTGGTCCATCATATGAACTCATCAATTCTGTACCATAGTTTAACAAGTTATAAGTACTTGACCCTGTAACCTGTTGATAAGCAGAACCAATGCTCGCCTTAGTCAGTGCTGCTTTAACTTCCGCCACCGAACCCCTTAATTTTAAGAAACTGATGAATTTTGGAAGCTTAACATAATCGGAAACTGGTGTTGATAACGAGACAGAAGGATAGAAATACCCAGTTCCTAAAGTTGATGCATCATCATAACGGCCAGTCGTATTAACATTTAAATACTTGTCGTAAGACATATCCACCGAGTAGAAGCCACTATATACTTGCATCTTACTGCCCCAGGTATAAGACAATGCCGGTTGTTGGGAGTTGGATAACACATACACATTTGGCAACTGTAGCGCCTTCGTAGTTCCATAAAACGAATCATACGTAAAAGTTCTGTTGTTACCACCAACTAAAGCCGTTAAAGCGAACTTACCAAAGGTCTTGTTGTAGTTTAACTGCGCATCAGTATTGCTCTCAAACAGTTGTCGTGTATCTTCACGATAATCTCCATACCATCCAAAATAATACCATGGTGTATAAGCATTTAAGTTTGCAGACGCCGGAACCTGTTCTGTTCTTTTCTGGTTCCAGGTAGAAATCTGAGAACGTACACTAAAGTTCAGATCATCTGTAATTTTATAGTTTAATCTTAAGTAAGCGTAAACATCTGTTTTATCATGGCCACGTAGCCATTTTTTCGCCATAAACCATGGGTTGTTCAAGCGTCCGTATTCCTGAGCATATTGGGTTAAATCCTGAACACCTTGTGGACCTTTATAAATATCTTCCAGGTCACGAACATCATAATCTGCCGATCCGTATACCTTAAACATATAGATATAACTGTTAGGTCCGTAACTTACATCCGGAATATTTGGAGAGTATTGTTTGTTAAAATTGATATTCCCGTCAACAGTTAGTTTTGACGAGATATTATACGAAGTGCTTAGGTTAAAATTATCAGAGTTCAATTTTGTATTCGGAAAAATTCCTTTTTGATAACTATGCGTATAAGACATCCGCATATTATAATTTGAACCTGCTGCTGCAACTGCAACGTTGTTAGTTGATATTAAACCAGTTTGAACAAAATTATCAAAGTTATCTACACCTCTCGCTGTCCAGGGAGTTGGGGTTCTAACGCCAGTAACGGGATTATAGGGACTATCATATTGACGCAGTAACTGACCTTCAAAACGTGGCCCATATTCTCCTAAACGGTTTGTGTTATCATAGAGTACATCAGCTGCAGGTACATATACGTTGGCATTATCCTTAGCCTGATATTCGTAATGGTAAGCATTTCCACGTCCGTATTCATTTTGAGCTTTTGGTGAAGCAACAAATCCACCTTCAAACAGCGTACTACTGTTAAAATCAACCTGAAAACCTTTAGCATCATTGGTGCCTTTTTTTGTCGTGATTACAATGGCACCATTGATACCTCTTGAACCATATAATGCCGCAGCATTAGGACCTTTTAACACACTATAGGTCTCGATATCGTCAGGACTGATGTTCCAAGTGTCAGAATTGATTGGTGATCCGTCTACTACAAAGAGTAAATCCTTACTTCCACGAAGTACAATTTCTGGTCTTCCGAGCATTTCCGCATTGGCACCAATAGTCAAACCCGCCACTTTTCCCGCAAGGCCGTTAATTGGATTTGGCTCACGCGCTTTAATCAGGTCAGAGCCTTTCACTTCTTGTACCGAATAGCCTAATTTTTTTACTTCTTTCTTGATACCATAAGCAGTGACAACAACTTCTGTTAATTCATTTGAGTTGGATGTCAATTTAACTGACACGTCCGCTGCGTCACCCAATGTGAGTTCCTGATTGTTAAATCCAATAGAGCTAAATACTAAAATTTGTCCTTTTGAACCAGAAATTGTGAAACGCCCGTTTGCACCAGTGGCAGCACCTTGTTTGGTGCCTTTAACCAATACAGATACTCCTGCTATTGGCTGATTTGCCTCGTCAAGAACAATACCCCTTATGGTATTATTTTGGGCAAATAAATTGCCACATACAAATAGTATAGCTATAGTAAACAGCCATCGTGAAAATTGTAGTAAAGTTTTTCTCATCGTTTTCTAATTTCCGGTAAAACTAGGCTGTGATTGTTAAGTGATTGGGTATTAATCAACAACTTTTGTTTACTTTAACATTAGGAAATCGATTCAATTATATAGTAATTGTTAAGTAACGCTAAACAATGTTAAAATTAATATACACGTTGCCTTAACACTAGCCATTTAAAAGCCGAACAACACATCAGAAAGAACTACTTAGTTAATTCGGTCTCATACAACATCTTACCATCCATATTTACAGCTTTTACATTAAGTCTGTTTTTATCGATAGAGAAATACATGAAACCATGCTCTGAAGCCTGAAAACGTGTGTTGGCTACACCTGATGTTACGGGTGTAAGTTCCGACCCCGCACCACTGATAAATTGATGTGTAACACCTTCCGGTTTAATGTGCTGCAGGGAGTGGTCGTGACCGGAAAGATAGACATCTACTTTATGCTCCTGAAATACCTTCGTCATGATCTCCCTTATCTTTAAGGTGTCATAATTTTTGATTCTGGGGCCAACGGTGTAATAAGGATGGTGGCCAACAACAATCTTCCACTTTATGTCTGACGAAGCATTTTTAAGCGTATCATTTATCCAGGTTAGTTGCTTAGTAGTGTAATCCTTTTTCTCATCAAAAAGCATAGGATCGGTATCAATCATTACGAAGAGTACCTTTCCATTTCCGTTTTTCAAATCCACTTCTTTGGTGTAATACTTTGCTGGCATATTCCACCGTCTGCTAATTTTTGAATAGCGGAGTTGCGCATCTGGGTCAGACAAATGATCATGGTTACCTAAAACAGGAAACCAATCACATTGTAATGAATGTGCGGTGTAGATACTTTCAAAGCAATAATGCCATTGCGGATCCATCTCACTGACTACTCCTTTGGGATAAATATTATCTCCGGTCGAGATGATGAAATTATTAGGTCTCTGCGCAGCCCAAAGCCCCATCTGTTGGGCTACTTTAGTCTGGTCATATTCCCCATTGCGCCCCCAGTCCCCCACCGCCATAAAATGTAGGCTGTAATCATCAGGTAAGGCAGAGCTCATTGACACATCGTCACTCGATAATTGTGTTTCACCAGTTTCGGCAAAGGTATCCAAGGGATCAACTAATACAGCACCCAGGGCCGCGATGGCGGTGCCTTTAACGAAGTCTCTACGTCTCATAGTAAGATTTTCAATATCGGACTAATGTATACAGAATGCCTTACCTTCCACAATAAGGAATCATTAAGGAATTATAAATTCGGTCATTGAAAATTTTACAGCTTTAACGCCTAAAACAATTAGCTTTAAATAATAAATCCCATCAAGATGAAAAAAATAGTATTTGCATTGTGTATCACACTTGCGATTGCAGCTTGTAAACAAAATGGCACCAGTGATCAAAATAGCCCGATCAGCACCAATAAAGAACTAGCAAGGCTTTTTGATAACTATTATGAAGGATACCTTAGGATTGATCCATTAACGGCGACTTCAATCGGCGATGAACGTTATAACGACCTGCTGCCAAATACAGGTGCTGCAGATCTTAAAATTGCCAAGGATTTTTTCCAATCTTATCTTGATAGTGTCAAGACCTTTAATCGTGCGATGTTAAATGCAAACGATAAACTCTCCTATGATATTTTCGCATACGAGCTCCAGACAAATTTGGATGGGTTTAAATACCACCTTGAATACATGCCATTTAACCAGATGTTCGCCCTTCCCTTGACTATTGGGCAGTATGGATCTGGGAGCAACGCTCAACCCTTCAACACCGTTAGAAACTATGAGGACTGGCTAAAGCGTCTTACAGCTTTTACGTCCTGGACCGACACTGCAATTGCTAACTTTGACAGGGGAATTAAAACCGGAGTAGTCCTTCCGAGGGCATTGGTTGTTAAAATGATTCCGCAAATGCAAAGTTTTGTGGTGACGGACCCGAGTAAGAGCATTTTCTACGATCCGATTAAGAATATTCCTGCAAACTTTTCTACAGTAGACAAAAAGATGTTGACGGATGCCTATCGCGCTACCATTATGCATGCCGCAGTACCTGCTTATCAGAAACTGGCTAACTATTTACAAAACACATACCTTGCTCATGCGCGCAACACATCGGGTTTATCTTCAGTAACAGACGGGAAGGCTAAATATGCCTACCTTGTTAAACAACAAACTTCCACTACGCTTACACCTGAAGAAATCTATCAAACAGGCTTGAGTGAAGTGGTACGGATCAGTAAAAAAATGGACAGCATCAAAAATGTTGTCGGCTTTAAGGGTGACAGAAAAGCATTTTTCGAATACATGAAAACCGACAAAAAATTCACACCCTATAAAAACCCGGCGGAAGTACTTGCTGCTTTTGAAAATATTCATCAGCGAATAAAGCCAAACCTGGAAAAGATGTTTAATCACGTACCAAAAACACCATTCATGATCAAACAGACTGAAGCATTCAGAGCTGCTTCGGCTAGTGCCGAATATAATCCAGGATCTGCAGACGGTAAACGACCGGGTATTTTTTATGTTCCCATTTTGGATGCAAAAACATTTAATATCACGTCGGGCATGGAATCTCTTTTTCTGCACGAGGCTATTCCGGGTCATCATTATCAGATTTCCTTAACACAGGAAAATACTACATTACCAAAATTTCGCCGGTTTTTGATTTTCGAAAACGCTTATGTAGAAGGCTGGGCGCTGTACTGCGAGTCTTTAGGGAAAGAACTAGGTTTGTATACTGACCCTTATCAACACATGGGAGCTTTGGGTGATGAGATGCACCGTGCAATCCGATTGGTAGTCGACGTGGCTATACACACCAAAGCGATGACCCGGGATCAGGCAATTAGTTATATGATGGACAATGAAGCGATCAGCGAACAGGGGGCTACCGCAGAAATCGAACGTTACATGGGGATCCCGGCACAAGCATTAGGATATAAAACCGGTGCACTTAAAATTCGTGAGCTCCGCAAAAAATATGAACAGCTTTTGGGTAAGAAATTTAATTTGGCCGAATTCCACAACCAGGTTTTGAAAGACGGAGCTATGCCGCTGAGTGTCTTTGAAGCCAAGATGGATGACTGGGCGAAATCACAATAACGTAGTAAAAGGAACATGCCCATTTTGAGTGAAATCTTCAAAATGGACATTTCCGGTTATTAATCGGCTATAACTTGCAGATGCGTTGCTATAGCAAGCCGGTTCCATCCATTTATTGTGATAATGGCCATGATAAGTTCTGCAATATAATCTGCATCAAAAAATCGACTAACTTCTTCATATATTTCATCTGACACACCAGCCCGATGAATCAGTGTTACAGCTTCCACCAGTGAAAATATTGCTTTTTCTTCTTCATTAAAAAGTGTTGTCTCGCTCCAAGCCGAAACCAGAAACAGTCGCTGTTGGGATTCGCCTGCCTTAAGTGCTTCCTTGGTATGCATATCAATGCAGTATGCACATCCATTTATTTGAGAAGCCCGGATTTTGATAAGATTTTTATGGCTTTTTGAAAGATTTCCGCCTTGTAATGCAAGCTCCAGTCCGAACATCGCTTTATACCCTTTGGGAAATGTTTGTTCAATGTTTACTCTTTGTTTCATGATGTTTAATTTGATAGCCAAAATTAGTTGGACTGACATCCAGGAAACTTAAACTGGTTTAAGAAAGATTTTTTTTTCTGATTTCACTTAGATATTCTGGAGTAAAGCCAAGATAAGAGGCGATAAGGTATTGTGGAACACGTTGAATAAACTCCGGAAAACGCTTATTGAAATGGTTATAGATTTCTTCCTTTGAAAAGTCTTGGAAATACTTTGCTCTCTGTTGGGCGGCAGCGGCCATTTTTTGATAAACTAATCTAAAATACCGTTCGGTAACAGGCACCTGTTGATACAGCAATTCGAGCGAATGGTAGTCAATAACCAATACTTCTGTTGCCTCAACAGCCTGTATATAGAATTCGGTCCTTTGTTGATTTGTAAACGCCATATAGTCGCTTATCCACCAATTTTCCAATGCAAATTGCATCGTTTGTTCTACCCCCTTTTCAGTAATAAAATACATCCGTAAGCACCCCTTAATCACAAAGTAAGTTGAACGGCACACATCTTCAGAACTGAGTAACAATTCTTTCTTTTTATAGGCAATAGATTTGAAGTAATTAACGAGTGCGAACCGATCTTCTGGAGACAAATTCACGAATTTTTCCATATGTGTAATCAGCTGGCTACTCATACAATAAGATTTAGGCTTGTTAATATCGCGATAAATGTAACTATCATTGGAATAAAAGTACCGACAAATTAATTCATATTTGAGTATGTTTCGATTAGGTGTGTTGTTATTATTTTTCGCTCTCTTCAGTTCTTGCCACAAAAAGCGGGAGGTTGATGCGTCATTCTATTATTGGAAAACAAGTTACGAAGCTAGTTCAATCGAAGATACTTGGCTAGATACGCTGCACAGCACCAGAATGTATGTCCGAATTATGGATATTGACATATCTGAAAACGGATCTGCCCCAGTACCGATCTCACCAGTCATTTTTAAGGATAAGATCCCAGCTCGTCGTGAACTCGTGCCAGTGGTATTTATTGTAAATAATGTACTCAAGAATAGATCGCACCAGCAACTAAGTGATCTTGCTACCAAGATTCTTTTCTTTGTTAAAGGTAAGGTAAGCCAAGCTGGAAAAAATAAGATTGCTGAACTTCAGATAGACTGCGACTGGACAAAAAGCACACGGGAAAATTACTTCTTCTTACTTACTGAATTAAAACACAAGTTATCTAAACAACAAACTAATCTCTCTGCTACCTTACGACTACATCAACTTAAAAATCTGATAGCAAGCGGCATTCCTCCGGTAGATCGTGTGATGCTCATGTGCTATAACATGGGTAATCTCCGTCAGTATGGCGATCAAAATTCTATTCTCGAACAAGCAGAACTGGAGAAGTATATTGGTAAAAACATAGGAAATTACCCCCTGCCGGTAGATGTGGGCTTACCACTGTTTAGCTGGGCTGTGGCATTCAGAAAGCAGGCCTACATCGGAATTCCTAAAAAAATCACCGAAGTTGTCCTTCACGATACCGCATTATTTAAGGAGATCAAGCCAAATCGCTTTCTTGCAAAAAAGGACCTACCAGAGTACGGACTGACAATTAATGATGAATTACGCTGGGAATCTGTTCCGATCAAACAACTGCAGGCTGCCGCTGTTTATATAGCACAGTACCTCAATACCAATAAGATCAACATGATCTACTTTCATTTAGACGAACAGCTACTCAAAAAATTCAGTTATGAAGATTTGGAAAAAACTACTGCTATTTTCCGCTAGTTTAATCGCCCTTGTCTCTACGGGCAACCTTGTTATTTGGGCTTGTGGAGGTGAGATTGACCCCTACGATTATTATACCTCATTTTTCCATTCCGATATTCAGGGTGGGAAAGATTACAAAGCTTTCTACTTTACAGACTACTCTTTCTTATATGACGACGAGGAGCCTGCTAGTGAAGTCGATATCAATGCGAAAGAGTGGGCTACACACCTTGGTGACGACGTTAAGCCTGCAGATGTTAAAAAGATCATGTATCAGCTAGACCCCACAGCAAATGCAGCAGTGGACAATTATATAGCAGGAAATGGTATCCTGCCGGATAGCCTCAGTGGGAATACCTTTTTAAAAGCATTATCTACACCAGGCAGTGAACCTGCATTGGGATACTTTAGATTCGCCCGTGAAGTTGAACCTATTGCCAATCGGGCGTACGATTTATGGAACCCCACCTTACCTGACAGTACCGCCTTAAGCATTGCCGCTGAAAAAGCATTGCGACTGGCAGATGGCGTTGCTGATGACTTTGTGAAACTAAGATATTACTACCAGGCTCAGCGCCTTTACCATTTCGGCTTCAAGTACGAAGAAGCCTCTGCCGTTTATCAGAAAAACATTGTTTCGCACAAATCAACGAGTCATGTAAAAGGCTGGGCACTTTCCTTCAAAGCCGGCGAGGCCAGAAAAATGGGTGACACCATATTGGCAGCCTACCTTTTCTCAAAAGTTTTTGCAGGTTATCCTGAACGTAGAGTTCAAGCTTATCGAAACTATCATTACATGAATAATGACTTGGAACCACAGATTAAACTGGCTAAAAATGATTCTGAAAAATCATTTATTTATGCCATCAATGGCTTTGGAAAAGCCGATATGAGCATATGGGATTTGGAAAAGGTTTATCAATACCAACCTCAGTCACCAATGGTAGGTGTGCTTTTGGTAAGAGAAATAAACAAGCTTGAACAAAATTATTTAAGTCCGCTACTAAATAATGCCTCTGATTATAGTTATCGCACCGCTAGCATTAATACTCCTGCCCAGAGAACAATTGTCAAAAACCCAAAATGGCCTTTATACGTCGGATTGGCGCTACTTGGCATAGCAATAGGTATATTTTTATTTTATTATAAAAGATCTGTTCGTTCAAAGCCAATATTTGGATCTGCTTTAGCACTATCAGTTTTAGGTCTGGCGGGGATTATTTGGTTTGCTTTTTCATCTGGAAAAAAAGACGCAAAAATTCCTGTCGCAGAATCTGAAGGAAGTTTTTTTGTAACACAGCCAGATAGTGTGCAGACCTTATACAACGGTCATATTGAAAAACTCAGAACTTTTTGCAATAAGCTGGTTAGTGATAACAAATATCCTGAGCCAAACATAGGAAACCTTGCAAACGCCTATCTATATTTTATGCAGAATAAACCAGAAGAGGGCCTGCAAGAGTTAAGTAAACTTGACAATAAACAGCTTACATCAAAACTAAATGACCAGAAGCAGATCGTTAAATTACTATTATCTGCACAGCGCCTTAAAAGCATTAAAAAAGTTGATGAGGATGCTTTGCTACCTGCATTGCAATGGTTAAATGCAAAAGCGACTAAAGGAAGTAACTTTGAAAAAACTGAACGTGATTTTTATGTGTACGTACTTGCTCCTGCTTATTTGCGGCAGCGGGATACTGCAATGGCCGCAATCGCACTGATGAAAACCACCCAACAGGGATTTCAGGAAATAAAGAATGATGCATCTGCACTTTACCCTGGCTACGTGATGCCCGATTTCTGGTTCAACTTTATGCATTCAGCACCTATGAAACAACTTGTTGATTGGCGGACAAAAGGTGTGACAGCTCCTTATCTTTCATTTCTTGCCAGAGACATCAAAAGAATCCCGAGTGATTTGCTTTATGAATTATTGGGTACGATGTATTTACGTGAGCATCAGTATAATCTGGCAGTAACTGCTTTCTCAAAAATACAGAATCCTAAATTGTTGAGCATCCGACAGGAATCGGCCTATTCCGGAACTACGCAACTTCAGGGAGATCCTTTTCTTATGCAGCTCAGTGATTATCCAAGGGATTACTCAACTAAGGCACTAAACAAACTTCAGTTTGCCCGGGAGATGGATGTTACGCAGCGAAAGCTGAAGGCAAATCCTAAGGATGCAAATGCATTGTTCAAGTTGGGTCTTGGCTTGTATAGTACTTCGGTTGACGGGAATTCCTGGAGAAACATTTCTTACACTTGGTCCTCTACAGACCTTGGCAGAGCTCCTTTTTATTATTACGACGGCGACTATATTCGGGCAACACTTGCACAAAGCTATTTCCTCAAAGCCAGGGAGGAGAGTACAGATTCAGAAATGAAAGCACGTTGTACATATATGCTTGCAAAGTGCGATCAAAAACAGCATATCCGTCCGGAATATTCCAGTAACATGGATTATAAACAGTACCAGAAATTAGAACAAGAATTTGATGCTTCGCTGCGTACATCTGCGTATTTTAAAGAATTAAAAACATACAGCAATACCTCTTTTTACGAAACAGCAGTCAGAGAGTGCAGTTATCTTCGTGATTATATCAACGGAAAATAAGTAATGCGCAGAAGCAAATCTTTTTAGCTACTTTGGATGCTGATTCAGATCCAATGAATATCACCGTCCCCTTCTATATCAAGGCTCCTATTATAATGCTGGGCTTGGTCATTACTGTATTTATCCTGTTCATATTACGAGATGTGTTAGTTCCACTGGCCTTCGCAACCTTTATCGCTATTTTGTTAAATCCAGTGTGCAATCGCTTTGAACGGAAATTACCTAAAGCAGTTAGCATCGCGTTAGCCATGTTTCTAGCCATATTATTGCTGATTATTCTTTTATATTTTTTATCGACGCAAGTGGCTCATTTCTTTGACGATGTTGAAACAATTCACGCGAAACTAACAGAGTTGCAACATGACATTCAAAACTGGGTAGAAGAGCGGTTTGGAATGAGCACAATTAAACAGAACCAAATGGTGAAGGAAGCAGCTAATAACAGCAGAGCTGTGATTGGGCAAACGTTAAATGGATTATTGGGAATTTTAAGTGTTGTATTTCTAATACCCGTTTACACATTTCTGATTTTGTTTTACAAGCCTCTGATTCTTAATTTTTTCTATGACGTTTTTTCTGATGAACACAAACAAAAAGTAGCTGAAATATTAACACAAACAAAGTCTGCTATACAAAGTTATATTGTCGGATTGCTTATCGAGACCACAATTGTAGCGATCATGAATTCTGCCGCACTGCTATTACTAGGGGTTCCAAACGCGATCCTGATTGGAGTAATTGGAGCCATCCTCAACTTGTTACCATATATAGGAGGAATTATAGCTATTGCATTGCCTGTACTTATGGCAACAATCAGTATGGATGGCTTCAGCACACAGCTGCTTGTTGTGGGAGCCTACGCCATTATACAATTTATCGACAACAACATTCTCGTTCCGAGAATAGTCTCTTCAAAAGTGGAGATTAATGCGCTTATATCTATTGTTATTGTATTGATGGGAGCATCACTTTGGGGAATTTCAGGCATGTTCCTATCTATTCCCTTTATCTCAGTTCTGAAAATCATTTTCGATAGGATTGACGGCCTCCAGCCTTGGGGAAAATTACTTGGTGACACAGTCCCTACTGAACACTTGGGTCAACTCAAGCGATTTAGACGAAAAAAATAGTTAATACAACACTATAAATCAGCGGTTTATTTTCAATCCCGGCAAACCAAAACTATAAGTTGTACGTATGTAAAATATATTTGCGATATATCGTTAATTTATACGCTCACATGCACAACGAAAAACTATCACTCTACAACAATCTTTTTATTGATGTGCCAATGGCCTGCGGCATACTTGATGCAGAAAATCTTCGAATCGAACAGGCGAATGACGAAATTCTGGAAATCTGGGGACGGGATAAGTCGGCTGTCGGATATGGACTACTTGATGTCATGCCAGAATTAATCGGCCAACATTATCCAGAATTGATACAACAAGTATTAACTACCAAAGTTGTTCATAAACAAAAGGCTGGCAAAGCAGTACTCATGCGTAATGGAAAATCTGAGACTATATTTGTAGATTTTTGTTATAAGCCGATCCTTGGGCAAAACGACAAGGCGATAGCTTTACTCATCACGGCGACCGACGTCACCGACCGAGAAAACGACAGACTTTTCAGGGCTGAAAGCATTCGTACACTAAAAGCAGTAATTACCACAGCTCCAGTAGCAATGTGCTATTTTCAAGGCGAACACCACAAAGTTAACACTGTAAATACACACATGCTTGAGTTATGGAAAAAATATGAATACATGGGTGTGCGAGAACTGAACTATGTTTTTCATACCGGGCTGCCTTACACACATACGGTACAAGGTGTTATTTATTCATACACCCCGGTTAGAGATGGGCTTGGAGGAACAATGGGCATTGTACTGGTCGCTAATTTCTAGTTTTTTCCCTTTGCAAGTAGGTATTACCAACAAGAAATCGAGTCATTTAGTTAATTTGTATTGACATGACGTCCACGAGTTCAGGTCCATTTTCCACAGGATATCCTTGTACTTTAATACCGATCAAAGTGACCGACTTACCAGAAAAGCTATCTAAATTTACTTTGTTACTTTTAAGTGAATATGTTGTCCCGGAAGATTTAATCAAATGTGTGCCATATTGAAAAGTTGACATGCCTAATTGCTCCACAGTTCCTGAAAGTTGAATTGTGTTGTCAACATTCGCCTTACGCGTCGAGCAACTAGCTAGGGTAATACAGGCCATAAACATCCAAATAATTTTTTTCATAGTGCTTATATCTTTAAAGATGTAATACTACTACAAAGTAATTATAAAATTGTTGCGCTGTATATCGATTACAGCTAAATTTACACACGATATTACACCCATGACTTACTCATTTACCACATACAACAAAGTCACGCTTACCATTTACAGTCCTGCTTTGGATTCTAATCTCTATTGTGTCTTTAAAGATGGGCGGCTCATGGGAAAAATTTTTTATGATGAAAAGGTGATTCCATCGGCTTGGAAAACAAATTACGACAATCTAAAACCTATGGTGAAGAGCATTGGTATTTTGATTGATGAATCACGCACTAAAAACGCGCCTCAGCCTTTTCAACAGTAGAGATGACCGTATGAATAGCAAGATCAAGTTCCCGGCCGGCAATTTCAAGATTATTAAGGCAATCGGGATCAACCTCATCACCCATTTCTTTAATAACATGAATGAGTCCTAAAATTGAAGACAATGGCTTCCTTAAATCATGTGCCTGGATAACAGCAATGTGTTCTAAAGCAATAGTTTTATCTGCATTACTCTTCTGCATCATCCTATTATTGACACGGATTATTCTATAACGATTGATAAGCAACAGCAGAAGCATAAGTAAAATTAACGCACCGGCAAGCACCGCTAAAAGTTTTTGATTCTGCTTTTTATGTTCACTGTCGAGTAATAGCAATTGTTTGTCTTTCTGAGCACTCTCATATCTAATTTGCAGTTCGCTGATTTGCTTCTCGTTCATCTGAACCTGAAGAGAGTCATGAATTTCCTGTCCCCTGATATGAAGATCTAACGCCCTTTTATAATCTTTACTCTGATAGTACATTTGGTATAAATCTGATAGTAACTCCATCTCCCTATAAGGCTGCTTGAGACGTTGAGAAATTTGCAGACCCTGATTTAAATATCGGAATCCTTTAGCCTGATCATGTAAAGCATACCAAGATTGTCCCAGCCACGCATAACTATAAGTCAAAGATCGATATTGTTTTCTATCAGTAGCAATGCTTACTGCTCTATTTGCATATTCAATTGCTTTATGATATTGCTTCTGATCTTTATAGTATTGAGCAATATTATTGTAAAATGGGATTCTGAGCAACATATATTCAGCCTTCGATTCTGCTAATAGTAAACCTTTCAGATGTACAGAAATCGATGAATCCTGTGATTGAGGTGTATGGTCATGCAGGTGGAAGCTATGTATAAACATAGCCTTGTTACTGATCAATTTGATCATGGCCGCAGTGTCTTTAAAACGCTCCGCCTCAAGGAATCCCTTTTCCTGGGCGTTAAAGGCCAATTTGTAATTCGAATTTTCTTTATGAAGATTAGCAATTAATCCATAGAGCATAGGTATGGGCTCAGTAACGTGATATCGCTCTGCTTTTTCCAAGCCCTTCATTGCTGTGATCATCGCCTCTTTATGATTACCGGCATGCCAATACACTTGCGCAGCAAACATAGCTCCATACACTACTGCCGAACGATTCAGACTTTTGTTGCCAATAACTTGCAATTGCTGCGCATATACAATCAAAGAATCATTATTGCTATTCTGATAGCCTTTTGCTTTCTTTATGAGCCGGTCAACTTCCTTTTGGTTACTTCCGTGAATTGCCTTTTGTATTTTATCTTGTTTACAAGATAAAATAGTCAACAAGATTATTAATCCATGAACTGTAACTAAAAAAGATTTCATATCAAGGTAATTGCATATGCAAGTTAATATTATTTTCAGCAGATAGCCGTATTCGCGGTTAATACGCTGCAAAATACCGAGTTAATACGCTGTAAAAAGAATTTGCAACAAAATATTGATTAATGAGAATTTTAATTTTATCTTAGATTAATAAACTTAATTAACTTAAATATTGGGCATGAAAAACATTGGTTATAATATCAGACAGCTTAGGCATAAGTTAAATGTGAACCAACAGGAAATTTCGAAGCGTCTAAAAATTTCAATTCCTGCGTATTCAAAAATTGAAACTGGATTTACCGATATCAATATTACAAGGTTGTACCAAATCGCAGAACTATTTCAAGTTCCAATCACAGAGATTTTAAAGGATGGTCAGAATCCTGCTGCCGAAAACCACTCTGTCGAACTTGGACAACTAAAAGAGCAATTAAGAGCTAAAGAAGAAGAGATTCTTAAACTTAGCAAGAAACTGATAGATTTATACGAAGAGTTAAGGGAGAAGAAATAAGTGATCAATTCCAGATTAAGCATCTGGTTCTAGCACCTAAATTCTCGTTTAAAATAACAATCTCACCGTTTTTATCACCCATAACGACACATAAAATACCGATAGTTAATTTTAACTTTTAGTTTTACTTCAAGATTAGTATATTTACGTTAACCATTATAAACTGATTGGATAGGGTTTCTCGCAACTTAAACCTCCAATCATGACTAACGAATTAACTATAAATCCCAACTCTTCCTGTCCTTGTGGAAAAGGACTTAGAAGCGACATGGAACGTATCAAACGTAATATCTGGATAAAAATATTTACATTTTTACACCCAGTAAAGCGATATCGTTGTCATAAGTGCATGAAGAACAAATGGCTCTAACCTTTATTAAATTCCGTTCTCGTTACGGTCTGAGCTGGCTTCAATAAAACAGCGAGGTACAACAGCCTAATCCAAACAATAAAAAAGGGAACACTGATCATCGCCAACACAATGGGATAGTCATTTGAAAACTTAGGAAAAAAGAGCAGCGGAAAATCGCAAGCGAATATCATTGTCAACGGTAAGATGTATCGTTTTAGTTTTCTATTTTGCTCAAGGATGTACCAAATACCAACAGCTGGAATGGCGATTATATAAGTACAGTCTTCAGATCCGGTGCTAAAAAGGACAGGAAAAAGTAAAGCAGAAGCAAGGATAATCAATTGAAAATCCCTAATCTTATACGCTTTTATATTAACATAGGGCACGAGGAAAAGGAGGCATCCTATTCCGAGAAAAAACGCATTCGATATTGTTAGCCCGCTCAATAAATTCCTGAAAAATCCCATGATCGATATATCACTTGCAGCACCTAAGATATTACTAATATTTTTCTCTGTGAGGGAGGCCTCCCAATCCGCATAGGAATGGAGGACAAATGATAGTGACGAGAAGCAAATAGGCAAACTAAATAGCAAAAGAGACCACAATATTAATGCACCGATGAATCTCGGTTTGTCTTTGACGAAGAAAAAGAAGGCAAGTCCAACTACACCATATAATTTTACAAACGTACCCAATGCAATAAATAATGCAGACCAAATGCCTTTGTCTTTATTTAACATAGTGTAACTTAAAATAATGAAAGCCGCCGCTGCAGCATTAAATTGTTGATTGAGCATACTGGCAACCAAGCATGGAATTGCGATATACCCGATTAACAACTTATCATTGCTCTTCAAAGGAAGTGAACCAATCGCTTTGAAAAGGACAACGCAATTGAATATATTCCACAGCAATAACCCTAGTGAATTATTTAGAAGGGCAAAAGGGGCAATCAGAATACTGAATACCGGTCCGTAGTGATTAACATCGCCATGGTAAGTTGGATATTCAGCATATAACGACTGCTGAAGTAGCAGATTTCGAAAAGTATTTTCGAATATCAGGTAGTTATTATATCGATGCGTTACTAGACTTTGAACAACAAATATCAGCGTCACCAACATCCAAAGACTAAAAACAAATTTATGGGATTTGTAAAACCTACCAGGCACTCCTGTTTTAGCAATTAATGCCCGAACCTTATCTTTCATGTAATAAAAATAATACAAACAATTATACCGCTTTTTCGTCTGCTTTTAAAAAAATATAGCTTTTAAGAATACTAATAACTGATAAGCATAAAATTAGCTCAACCTTTATCTACAACACAAAAATCTACTATCTTTATACTGAGCACTCACAATACATATTGCGCTCTATCAGCTATCGAATATCAAATCATTGAAACACAGAAATTCAGTTATTTTATTTTGTTTGTGCGCTATGCTATGTATAGGCAGTATTAGCGATATAAATATATTTACTGTCCCAACGAACTTTCCCCATCCCGAAGTTCAGCCAAAATTTAATCCGGTCTCAAATAATGGATTTCTTTTAGGGAAAAGGCTTTTTTATGACTCCAGGCTATCTCGCGACGGTACAATCTCTTGCGCCAACTGTCACCAGCAATCGGCGGCTTTCGCCAATCTCAATACTCAAGTAAGCCGCGGGATCGAACAACGCAAAGGCACAAGAAATACTCCTGCACTTTTTAACCTGATGTGGCAAAAAGAATTCATGTGGGATGGTAGGCAAAAAATCTTGGAGACTGTCCCCATTAATGCACTAACTAGCCCCTCTGAAATGGATAACTCAATGGAACGCGTGCTTTATGTTTTACAACAAGATGAGGCATATCCAAGAATATTTGAACAGGTCTATGGCACTAAGAAGATTAATCAAAAATACGTGCTAAATGCATTAGCACAATTCACATCAATGCTAATTTCCGCAGACTCAAAATACGATCGCGTCAAAAAAAAGGAACTGGAATTTTCGAATACAGAGAGAGTAGGTTACTTGATTTTTCGGGACAAATGTGCCAGCTGCCACACTGAACCACTGTTTACCGATAAAGGTTACCATAACAACGGACTGGACATAGCCTATAGTGATGTTGGTCGTGATAGCTTAACACACAATTTAGCCGATATCGGAAAGTTCAGAACACCAAGTTTGAGAAACATCGAAATTACCGCACCGTATATGCATGACGGTCGATTTCGCACGTTACAACAGGTGATTACACATTATAGTTCAGGCATAAAAGCTCATAAAAACCTAGATCCACTTCTAGATAGCGGAAGAAACGGATTAAAATTAAAGACGGCCGATCAGGAAGCTTTAATTTCATTTCTAAAAACCCTAACGGACCTCAACTTCATAAACGACCGCCGTTTCAATATGAATTAGGCTGAAAAACTTCTCATCGCTTATCTGCAGAAAATATGTCGATTGAAACTACGCGCATTGCACTTCTCGCAGGTCTGTTATCTCCTGCAACAATTAGCCTATAAGGCCCATAATTGGGTGCTAATGAAGATCCATTCTCCTTATTCACAAGTAATATCTTCTGGTTAGAAAAACCAGGGTCAATTTCAGCAATCGCCAGGACAATCCTGTAGCCATCTGCAGCGGTCACAAGTATGTATTTTGCAAGCTCTTTACCCTTAAGCTGACCACCTACTATTCCCCCTGCCTTAACAACTATATCATACAGAGAAACCCCCGTGTAATTACGACTTACACTATCTCTGCCAACAACTTTAACGTGGTTTTGCTTCATTTCCGAGAAAAGTTTTTCATCAAGATCAAATGGCTTTGACACATCTCCACCAATGTGAACTGTAGTTTGTTGCGCTAGAGCACAGAAACTAATAGCAACAAAAAAGAAAATAAAAAATAACGGCTTCAAACCTTTAGATGACTTCATAGGAATTTAAATGACCAAGATAAACATTCGGCAGCGGATTAATATATCAACAGGAAGAATTGTGGCACAGTTTTTCTATACTAAAATAAGGCGCAGCCTTCATCCAAATTCTGCGCCTTAATTACTATTAACTATTACCTGGTTTATTTCATCCCATGATAATTTTTTTGAGCGTTATGCTTGAATTGCAAAAAGTTTCCATAGGGATGAAGTAAACCTTTAAGAATTTGAGAGATTCATAATCCCTATCCTTCAAACCTAAAAAAAGAAACTTATCAATCTCGAGTCTCCCGTTATCACACCACGAGAGACAACCTCCTATTTATCAAGCAATTTAAACATTAAATTCTTGATAAGAAACTAAAAAAAGTTAAATTATCATTAGAATTTTCTAATATGTTTCTCGAAATAGAGTAATGCCATTCAAATTAAATCAGTATAATTGTTTTTGCACCCACACTACCAAAAAGGGCAAGAAATAAAAGATCGTAGAACACAATTCATCCATTTGAAAAACATCATCGCCATATTATTATGTGTATCTGGATTTTTGGCAAAAGCCCAAAATCCAGATACAACAGCTAAAATTGATTCTGCCAAAATATTGGCACTTCCAGATACAGTAAGGCATCTCGAAAGTCGATTTTTATCCTTCATACCTCCCGCAGTGTTTATCAGTTACGGAATACTTTCACTTGAAGTAAAAGGAATAAGACAGGTAGACTATAATGTTTATGATGATTTAATTAGAAAACATCCGACCTTCAGGAATCACATTGAAAATTATTTTCAATATGCTCCTGCCATGATTGTTTACGGCTTAAATCTCGCTGGAATACAAGGAAAAAACACCTTTATTGATAGATCCGCGTTGTATTTATTATCCAATGTTATCGCTCAGGGAACTACCTTTGCTACAAAAAGAGTGATAAGCAGAGAACGACCAGATCGTTCTGACAATTATTCTTTTCCTTCAGGCCATACTGCTAATGCTTTCGCCGCTGCCGAATTTATGGCTCAGGAGTATGCAGAGAAATCACCATGGTTTGGTGTAATTGGCTACTCCTTCGCCACAGCGACCGCAGTGCTGCGGGTTTATAATCGCGACCATTGGTTCAGCGACATTATCACAGGCGCAGGTGTTGGTATACTTTCTACAAAGGCAGCATACCTTCTATATCCATTAATAAGAAATACACTGTTCAGGGTAGACAATGAAACTAAGTCAAGTATTGTTATCCCGACTTATCAAAACGGAGTTACCGGATTTGCTTTTATTAAACGTTTTTAAGTGCCTCTTCAAAATCGGCCAACAAATCTTCTGGATCTTCAATCCCAACGGAAAGGCGAATCATTGAATCTGGAATCCCCATCTCCGCTCTTCTTTCAGCACCAAGCTCAAAGAAAATAGTGTGTGCCACCGGTATTGCTAGCGTTCTTGTATCTCCCAAGTTGCTAGACTTGATAACCAGCTTCAATTCATTTAGGAAGGAAAAACAATCAATTCCATCCTTAAGAGCAAAGCTCATTAAGCCACCATATCGATAAAAAATCCCAGTGGAAAGACCATGTTGAGGGTGTGCTTCCAATCCCGGATAGTATACGTGACTAACCTTATCGTGCGCATCTAAGTACTTAGCCAGCATCATTGCATTACTACAAGCACGGTCTAATCTCAGTGCGATGGTCTCAGCACCTACTGAAATACTATGTGCTGCTTCAGGAGAGAGGGTTCCACCACCGTCACGCAATCCCCGTTTACGAATCTGCGTTAGTCCTTGCATCTCTGGCCTAATCTGTTCCCTGATAATTGGGGCAATATTCCCAAAGGATTTCCAATTGAATAACCCGGTATCAGTAACACTTCCACCCAGCGCATTACCATGTCCACCAATGTATTTCGTTAATGAATTAATAACAAGACTCGCTTTCACAGTAACTGGCTTAAATAAGTAGGGCGAAGTCATTGTATTATCTATTACAAATATCAATCCTCCTTCTGCACAAAAATCTCCGATAGCCGGGAGATCAGCTACCTGTGTTGCGGGATTTGCAATCGTTTCTACGAAAACCATCTTTGTGTTTTCTTGCCTCGCGTTAATAATATTCACGACATCCGTGGCATCAACAAAAGTGATGTCAATACCGATATCCATGAAAGTCTGCATAATGCTCCTTGAATTACCAAAAAGGTAAGAACTCGCAATTATATGATCATTATTTTTAAGTAAAGCAAGAATGGTAGCTGTAATAGCTGCCATACCTGTCGAAAATGCGACTGTAGCCATGCCTTCCTCCATCTGTGTAACTTTATGCTCTAACGCGGTTACAGTAGGATTTCCCTGGCGAGAATAAGCATACCCCTTCGCTTTATTCTGAAATACGTTAACCAAACCTTGAACATCATCGTATCCCCAGGTAACAGCCGTATGAACAGGTTGATGAAGTGCACCGAATTCAGGTTTTAGTAAACGGTCGGAATGAAGTATGGTAGTTGTAAATCCTTTTTTATCGCTCATATCTTTACTTTTAACAGATTAGGCAAACTTCAGATTTTTATTCGAGATTTATTTAACAAATTAAATTTTGTTTAACTCCAGATATTGATTTCTAGTTGCCTCATCTATAGAGCCTGAATTGAGTTTCCAGATCACCTTTCCAAGTCCAAACTTCAACTACCACGTAAACGACTATGCAAAGGAGGGATTTCAACAATACATACAATTCACGACTCATTCCTTATCGGTATAAGGAAATAAACTTCATTGAGTGTAGGCGCATTTCTGTCAACAAGCAATTACCAACTGTGATTGACACTCATAAGGAACAGCTTTCGATCACATTAAGGCATAAAAAAGCCCGGTCACTATAACCAGGCTTAAAAAATTAATTTAAAACAAAGGTATCTTCCAGTTTAATCTGGTCAGACGCTGTACCAATCATTAATTTAAAATCACCAGGCTCAGTCCCCCACTTCAGTTGTTGGTTAAAGAAAGCCAATTTCTCTTTGTTTATTGTAAAGGAGATAGTTTTTGTTTCTCCAGCTTTTAGCATTACCTTTTGAAAATCCTTAAGCTCTTTAACAGGACGAACTACAGAGGCTACTTTATCCTGAAGGTATAGCTGCACCACTTCTTCGCCATCATATTTCCCTGTGTTTTTTAGGGTCAAGTCAACCTTAATTTGACCAGTAGCATTAATTTGCTTGGAACTTAGTTTTAAGTTAGAATATGCAAAGGTGGTATAACTTAATCCATGTCCGAACGCAAACTTAGGACTATTGGGCATATCCAAATATGCTGACCTATATCTGGTATCCCTATCGTTCATACTTGGACGCCCTGTACTGTAATAATTATAATATACTGGAATTTGTCCCTCGTCCCTGGGGAAAGTCATAGGCAACTTACCTGCAGGATTATAATCTCCAAATAAAACATTAGCCATAGCATGACCAGCTTCACTACCCAGCCACCAGGTATACAATATGGATGGAACATGATCGGCAGTCCAATTAAAGATCAAAGGACGACCAGCCATCATAAGAACAACCACAGGCTTACCTGTAGCCTGTATCTCCTTAATTAAATCTTCTTGTACGCCAGGCAAATGTATATTGGTTTTACTCTTTGCTTCACCAGTCATATCAAATGCCTCACCCGCTGCGATAATTACAACATCTGCAGATTTTGCCGCAGCAATAGCTTCTGCAAAACCCGTTTTGGAGGTATCACTAATACCGCAGCCCTTTGCATAAACAAGCTCAGTGCCTTTACCTACTTTATCCTGCAATCCTTGATATAGCGAAATCAACTTATCATTTGGCCAGAGTACGGACCAGAATCCATGCATGTCTTCTTCCGATTTTGCAAGCGGACCTATTACCGCAATTTTCTTAAGATTTTTTGAAAGTGGCAAAATCTGCCCTTCATTCTTAAGTAAAACCATGCTTTTTTCAGCCATGCTCAATGCAGCCTTTTTATTTTCTGCTGAATTAAGCTCTTTCTCCTGGCGTTCCACATTACTAAATCGATATGGATCCTCAAAAAGTCCTAATTCAAACTTCTTACGAAGCACACGTTTAACCGCATCGTCAATCAGGGCTACAGGTACTTTCTTTTCCGCAACCAGCTTCGCAAGGTTCGGTAAGTAGCTGCGACTTTCCATATCCATATCGCTTCCTCCTTTGATTGCCTGCTCTGCTGCCTGACTTTTATCTTTTGCAAAACCATGCGGAACCATCTCCCCTATTGAGCCCCAGTCGCTCACAACGAAACCTTTAAATCCCCACTTCCCTTTCAGGATATCACGTTGAAGGTAGGAGTTTGCGGTTGCTGGGATACCATTTAATGTATTAAAGGCATTCATAAAAGTCGCCGCGCCTGCATCAACAGCAGCCTTAAAAGGAGGTAGATAAAATTCCCACAAAGTGTGCTCACTCATGTCTACAGCGTTATAGTCGCGACCGGCAATTGCAGCACCATATGCCGCAAAATGTTTTGCACAGGCCATAATTGCATCCAAATCCCCAAGACCTTTACCCTGAAAACCTTTAACTCTTGCAATAGCGATTTGGCTACCCAGGTAGGTGTCTTCCCCGGCCCCTTCCATTACCCGGCCCCATCTTGGATCACGCGCTATATCCACCATAGGTGCAAATGTCCAATGGATGCCGGAAGCAGCAGTCTCACGTGCCGCAACGCGCGCTGCAAGTTCCATGGCAGGCAAATCCCAACTCGCAGCCTCTGCTAACGGAATAGGAAAGGTCACTCTGTAACCGTGGATAACATCTAGACCAAAAATAAGCGGTATCCTCAAACGCGATTGCATTGCAACTTCCTGTACCTCGCGCGTCTCTTTTGCACCGCGAACATTTAGCATAGAGCCCAATTTACCGTCTCTGATTTCTATTAGTTTGTTCGGATTATTCGTGATCGGACCTGTAGCATCACGATCCCCGGTATATTGGTTAAGCTGCCCAATTTTTTCATCAAGCGTCATCAGCTTGAGCACAGAATCCACGCGCTGGTCAATGGATTTACGCTGTGCAACTACTCCCTGAGTAATCAACAAAAAAAGTATCAGGGCATAATGGTGTTTTCTCATTTTTTATATTTGGTTTTTTTTACGATTGAAATAACGTCGATTACGCAGATGTCTATTTTACTTGTTTATATTTTGCTTCCATCTGCTTGTAGTAATCCTGCAGCACGTAATAAGCTTTCTTCTTTTTACCGGTTTCACTGATTAAACCCTTTCTATTCCAGAAATTCTGGTATATCGGGTGTTGTCTACGGGGTGACCTAAAATCGGTGAGGATCCATGGAGTCATGCCTCTTAATGCATCAATTTTCGATAGCAGTATAATTTGATTTTTATAGAGTGCCTCCTGGTACTCTTCGCTCCAACGGGTATCTTCATCGGCATGGAAACCACCCAGCGCATCCCCGCCAAACTCAGTGATCACAACAGGTTTATTATATTTGATATTGAACTGATAGGCTGTGATTTCTTTAGGTGTTCCGCCCCAGTACCAGCCAGCATATTCGTTGAAACTAACCAGGTCAATTTTTTCCCCAAGTGGATCATTGAGGATAATTGTCTTCCCTTCTCTATGTACCTCCAATGCCGCAGCAATGAGTCTTGTTTGATCGAGTAGTCGGGCGTGTTCTGCAAGTTTCCCCATAAAAACATGACGAGGCTCACTAAGTGGCGTTTCATTTCCAATAGACCATACGATAACACTTGCTCTGTTTTTATCTCTTACAATGAGGTCCGTAAGTTGCTGCTCAGCGTTTTTATAAGTACCTGGATTAGTCCAGCTGATTGTCCAGTAGACGGGTACTTCGGCCCAAACCAATAACCCCATTTCGTCTGCTAAACTAACCATCTCCTCATTATGAGGGTAATGTGCCAGTCGCACGTAGTTGCAGTTCATATCTTTTGCCCATTGCAACATCATCCGCATATCACCTTCAGAACGCAATCTTCCTGCAAGCAAAGGATTTTCATCATGGAGAGAAATTCCTCTTAAGAATACAGATTTACCGTTTAACAGAATGTTATTTCCACTCGTCTCAATAGTCCGAAACCCTATCTTATCCTGGATTTTTTCTTCATTGGAGCTCACAGTAACAGTATACAACTTAGGGCTTTCTGGAGACCATAAAGACAATTTTGAAATTTTAGAACCAATTGGTGCCCTGCCAAACTGATCTGTGGTTACCTCCAGATTCCACTTAAGTTCTGGTATTGAAATATTTACCTTTCTTCCAGCTACACTATCGGACAACTGCACAAAACCCTCGATGCGTTGCGTATTACCTTTTGCTAATTGCACCTGATAATCTGCTATAAATTGCTTTGGCAGCTCTGCTAAAAACACGTCTCTTGTCAACCCACCATAATTCCACCAATCTGTATTTATTGTCGGGATTTCATCTTGCCTTCGGGTATTATCCACTTTAACTACAACGGAATTGACGCCAACCTTCAACTTACCTGTAACCTCATATTGTAAGGGAGTAAACCCTCCTTTATGTACCCCAAGTTTCTTGCCGTTAAGGTATACATGAGCTTCATAATTTGCTGCACCAAAATATATGTAATAGCGATTGCCATCGACTGGACTAGCATTAAACTGTCTTCTTAACCAAACTGTACCCTCATAAAATTCCAATTTCTCTGCTTGTGAATTCCAATCACCAGGAACATTAATTGTTGGCGAATGATCAAAATCATATTCAATCAGTTCAGATTTTTCCTTCTGCTGCCTATCATCATAAAAGCCACCGGTTTTGGATGCCGATTGATCGAAAGGCTCATGCCGATAGTCATAGTAACCGTTTTCGTATGGATCTACAATGTAATTCCATTTGCCATTCAAGCTAAGAATCTTCCTAGATTGGATGTTCTGAATCAAGTTCTGCTGAGCATGAGTTGAATTTGATATTGCGAGAACGGTAACCAGCAATATCCAACAGTATTTCTTTGACATAGTCTATGTTTTTGGGTCAAACAAGATAAATCAATTTTTGGTAAAGGTGTGTTAAATTCTCAGGAAAGTAGTGACGTAATTTTTTCGTACAATGTCTTTTGATCCACAGGCTTTGTCATAAAGTCGTTCACCCCTAACTCAAAAACCGTGTTTTTTGTAGAATCCATTAGATCGGCTGTTAAAGCAATAATTGGCACCATTATATTCCTATCGCCGGCTTTACCACCACGTATTGCGGCGGTTGCTTCATAGCCATCCATTACGGGCATCTGAAGATCCATTAATACCAGATCAATTTCCTCCAATAAAAGTTGTTCAAGTGCATCAGCTCCATGATCCGCAAAAGAAGCGGTGGTACCCCCCCATTTACTAAACATCATCTTGAGAACCATTTGGTTCATCTTATTATCCTCTACAACGAGGATTTTTGAACCGAGCAGATCGTATCTGTTTTGAGGAAAACGGTTTTGAACTGCCGCAGGATATGCTGTTACCGGGAAGACCAAAGAAATGGAGCAGGTGGTTCCGACACCCAATTTACTCTGAATTGTTATTTTTCCCTTTTTCCGGTCAATTAAAGTTTTAACAATACTTAGCCCGATTCCGAATCCGCCAAACCTGCGAGTATTGGTAGCCTCAACCTGTGAAAATGCCTCAAAAACTGCATCTAATTTTTCAGGTACGATTCCGATTCCCGTGTCAGTAATTACAATATCCAGTGTCAACTTATGCTGTTCGTCGATTTTACTGGATACGCTAAACAACACGCCGCCATGAACAGTAAACTTAATTGCATTGCTTAGGATATTATTTAATATTTGCTCCAGCCGAAGCGGATCCCCAATTACCTGTATATCTGTATTGAACCTGAAATCTGTTTTGAAATCCAGATTTTTTTCCAGCGCGAGGATCGTAAATCTTCGGGATACCTTTTCCATTAAAGGGGCGAGTAGAAATGGCAGTTGATCCAGCTGCAATTCGCCTTTTTCTATCTTAGCAAAATCAAAAATATCATCTAGAGAAGATATCAAGGAATCAGAAGCACTCCTAATCAATTGCAGATTAGCACTGGTAGCAGGCTCCTTTGTTTCCTGGTCAATAATGTTTGTTAAACCTACAATAGCATTTAACGGAGTCCTTAACTCATGGCTCATATTAGACATAAAAAAGGACTTTACATCGTTCATTTCTTCAGCTCTTTGTAAAGCAATTGCATGCAACTCCTTTTCCTTTACCTTCATTACCCAAATCCTATTGGCCATGGAAAGTGATAGAGATATAATTTGCAGTCCTATTCCTATTTTGGAGATGTTGTCCATTAAAAATGTCGGAAAATTTATTCCGAAATTCCTGAGAATTACCAAAAAGAAACATACAAAAAGTATCAGGAGCCCGCCGCTGAAAAACAGATCAGTTTTTTGTTGTTTAATTATCCTGACAACTACTGATAAACCGATAATCACCATGCCAAATAAGGTAATTATATTGACAATGGGATAAGTATAACTAAGGAATGATGGAATAAAAATTACACCAACTGTTATCGTTCCCAGGAGCAAATACATCCCTTGTAAAATCCGGTATACAATTGGCAAATCCACCTTGATATTTAATATGAGTTCGCTGTATTTACCAAAAAAATAAGATCCTGCTATTGCAGATAAGATAACTGCATGAAGATTAAGCCATGAGTTATCTTTTGTTACATACTGATGTAAAAAACCATCGAGTGCAGCGTGACAAATAATAAGGCTAAATACATAAAGTGCATAATACAAGAACGAATACTCTTTAAGTGCGAAATAAAAGAAGAAGTAAGTCACGACAATAATCAGCAGCACACCGTAAAAAAGTCCCATAATCAGCTGCTCCTGATACATTTTCTTCAATAACATTTCGGGACTCATCAGCTCAATAGGGAGCGTATTCTTTTCACCATCATTCCTTACTTCCATAAAAAATGTTTTTGATTCTGCTGGTGCCAGTTTTATCCTAAACAGGGTGGCATTGAAAGGGAGTGCCCGGGCAGAAAAATCAAGTTTATCGCCGCTTCTTTGCAGATCAACAGCTCCTCCATTACTTATACCATATAAATTGACGATGTCTGTAACTGGTTCTGCCGTTTCTAAATAATAGCTGATGTGATCAAGTGTATGATTTTGAATTTGAAATCTAACCCAATAGATATGATTGGTAAAGCCTAGATTACCGACCCTGTCTTTGATCGGCATGAAATTTATCTGAGCAGATTTTCGTTGTACCTCAGTAAAAGAAATTGGATTGAGGCCAATGTCGGCTATCTTCGCATAGGGAGTTAAAGAGACTTGCGCAGGCAAGGTGCCTTCTTTAAAAACATACTGCCCCATAGCAGGATTCAAACAAAATAAGATAATTATTCCTACACAAAAATACTTCAACACAATAACCTGACAATTAATCCCGGACAATGATATCAAATTTTTCGAGAAAATACATGTTTTAACTGATTTAGCGAGGCATCAGTATGTAACAAAAACAAAACGAATGGGCATAAAAAAATAGTTGTCTATCAATTAGCAATTAACGGCAGGAATCTTGCTGAGAAATACATATGAAAGCGTTTAAAAAAACTATATATAGTTTGGTGGCCCTCCTGCTAATAGGTACAGGAATTTTGCCAGCATGCCAGCAGTCAGACAAAACACAATCTTCTCAGATAACCGACAGCAACACAAAACATATTGATACAGCTACTAAACCCGGCGTCGACTTAAAACAACCTTTTACTGCTGAAGGAATTGTAAAAGCTACTGTGCCCGGAAAAGATGGTTATATGGCCACCCTCACCGGTAAAGACGGCAAAACTTACATTATAACCATGAGTATTATGCGACTGGAAAAGGCTTATACGCAGCTAAATGTAGGAGATCCTGTAAAGGTATTTGGAGATACCGTTCACCTTAACGATCAAATAAATATTCTGGTTGAAAAATTTGAGTTGAAAAAATAGAAACTGGCCTAAATTAACGACTGCTTATTAATGAGGATATCCTCAAGGGCACCATTCCATAAAGCAGCTCTCTGTTTCAGTGCTTTTTTTGTATACTCCAGTGCTTCATCCCAAAAGATTTCTTGATCACCACAAAGCTCTGCCGTCATGTCAAGGGCTAACTGACTATGATGGTCTCCATCAACTTCTATATGTCGATCCAGATAATATTTATAAATAGACAGTTCGTCGGGAAATGCCTTATTCAAATCATTTACCATAGTAGTGAACATATTTGGAATTAAGTCCTCCCTGCCAAATGTGAATACACTTGCCTGAGAATGGGTCTTACCAGTATTGATCACATCAAATGTAAAGTTTACAAAATCCTGTGCGGCAAGTGGCGTACCTGCCGCCCGAAAGGCCTCATCAAAATCAGATCCATTTCTTAGGCTGTTTATAAATACGTTTATCCCTTTGGTATCAGCTCCACATTGCGCCATTGCATCCAGATATAATTCGAAGTGGCTCATTTGATTTCCAGTATTATCCAAATCAGATTCTTCCCCGGCTACGATTTCATTGATTAATGAACGGATTTTTCCTGAGCCAATAGGAAACCACGGTAAGCTAACGCATGTTAAATTAATTTGAAGCGCTTTCAAAAGTGACATAAAGTCCCAGACCGCATATACATGGTATCCCATAAATATCCGTAGATCCGAAAGCGTATTGATGTTGTTGTATACTGAATGGTTGATAATTGCTTCACGTAATGGAGCAATCTCCTCTTGTATTCTTTGAATTTCCGATTTCACAGTTCTTTATAATAAGTGGGCAAAGATATCGATCGTTGTGTTATTACGAATCAGAATTATCGATTCTGGCACTGTAATTACCTTCTGATATTTTCTTCGCCATCTTTGTTATTTCTTCTATCTCCTTTTGCGTAGTTTGATTCTTTACATTCAGATCTTGTTCTAACTTGCTGTTTTCGTCCAGATTTCTTTGAATGCGGTTATAAAAGAATCCTGTAATGAGCAATGACAGTATTGCTCCTATAGCAACGAAAATTGGAGTATATGTGATAAATTTTTTCAGTTCTTTTTGTCTTCTAAGTAACAACTGATTTTCTGCCACTTCCATTTTTATAACCTGAACTCTTATCCCATCCATAATCTCTTTACCCTGAAGTAAGATCGGCTCAGTAACAGGTATGCCACGCTCTTTATCGACAATTGTCTTTTTAATCAAGGTATACTTCTGGTCAATCATCTGCTCCAAAACGGGAATATCCTGTTGTTGAACCGAATTATCGATTGTTAATCCCGATACGGCTTCTAATGCCGCTGCAACTTCATTCTGTGATCCTGTATAAGGTTCCAAAAACACCTTATCGCCTGTTAATAAAAACCCCCTTTGACCCGTTTCGGCATCTTTCATTCTGGAGACAATAAAATCTAATTTATCTATAACCTGAAAAGTATGTGAAACCCACTTTTCACTCTCCAATAACTTGGTTATGCTGAAATACGAAGCGATAGAGCTGATCAGGAGAATGAGTATTGATATACCGAAACTCAACCGGATATTACGGATGTATTTTTTTGTCATTTGATTATTAAACAATTAAAAGTTCGCTAAATATAAGAATTAAGAGATATACCAATTAAACAAGTTATTGTCACTGAACTAACACACCCGCGATGTTAATTTCCAAATCAGAACCAATAAATTGAAAACACATTTATTAATTTCACTCTGCCCACATTCATCAATTTGCTAATAAATGTCCGATATTTAGCCATCAATTTACCAACAGATTACGTCAAGTTGTAACAATTAAGATATTGAAGCGAATCATAAATCAATCACTCCAAAATATAAAAGGAACTCCCATACTCTCAAACTTTCTGAATATGGGTAGTATTCAATTATCAAATATTGTACTCGGATTTTTAATATTCCCAATTATTACTCATTTGATTGGACTTAGTGCATATGGCTATTACAACGTTGCCTACAATTTCGCATGGGTATTTGCAATTTTAATTAACTACGGCACTAATCAATCCGCCGTCAGAGATATAGCCATAAATTCCCATGACCTTAAATCTGTCAGCAAGGTTTTTTATACTACCATTGCAGTAAGGTTAATTATGTTTATTTTTTTTATCATTTTGATATTAGCAATAGATTTACTTAACGTTAAGTATTACCGTTTTATACTGTTTGCTATCCCCATTGTATTATCAGAGGTATTTAATCCTCTGTTTTTTTTCCTTGGAATACAGAAATTGCGTTTTTACAATATCACGAACATGTTGTCCAAAGCACTGATGATCGTTCTTGTAATACTATTTATCCATGGCCAGAAAGACGCCGTGTGGGTAAATTTCATCATGGGTTCGACAAGTTTAATTTCCTACCTATGCCTCTTGATTTATGGTTTGTCGGAAAATAAAATCAAATTCTATTTGCCCAGACCCGCTGCTCAATTGTTATTAATAAGACAGAATTTCAGCCTCGCAATGAACGATGTTTCGGTTCAGCTTCAACAGTCTTTAATGGTTTTTGCAATCGGGAGATGGGGCACTCCTTCAGAATTGGGTGCTTATTCCGTCGCTGACAAAATCATTGGATCTATTCGTATATTGATTATTGCAATTTCAAACGCAATCTATCCAAAAGCAGCACAGCTTTACCATGAAAAAACCCAGCTTTGGTATGATTTTATGAAAAAAATTCGCTACGCGATCACCGGAGTATTTCTTTGTGGATCTTTATCATTGTTTTTTCTCGCACCGTTGGCAATCAATATCGTATCTGGAGAAGTAAATTCAACTGCAGTGTCATTGCTTAGAAGTATGGCGTTTGTACCAATAGTCGCTGCTTGGAATTCATTTAATGCTATTGACCTGCTACTAAGAAATGATCGAACCACGATATTTAAAATTGCCACGATTTTATTACTCATATCTATAGGAGCTTCTTTTTTTCTGGTAAAAAGCAATTCTTTCCAATGGTATGGAGTTTATACATTAGCCATTGAGCTTACCGCACTATCACTGTATCATATTTTAGTAAAGAAGCATAAGATAATCATGAAATCTACATATGGGTAAAGCGGTAGCAATTATATTGGTAAATTGGAATAGCTACGATGTCTCTGCCGGCTGCATACGTTCTTTACGTAAAATGGTATTTGAGGATTTCGAGATTATTTTAGTCGATAATGCCTCTGCAGACCAATCAGGGCAAAGATTAAAAGAAGAGTTTCCAGAATGTATCTATCTCCAGAGTGATGTAAATAGCGGATTTGCTGGCGGAAATAATCTCGCATTAAGATATGCGATCTCACACGATTTCAATTACTCAATCTTATTAAATAATGATACGACCGTTGAACCTGATTTCTTGAATCTCCTGGTTGATTATATGGAAGAACATCCGGAGGTAGGGGTAATCCAGCCTAAGATATATTTCGAACATGACAGGAGCCTGCTTTGGAATGGAGGCTCATATTTCAATTCATGGTTGGGAAAGGCCACAACTTACGGCTATAACAAACATGTTGATGCCGGAAGCGATCAAATCAAAGAAGTCGACAGCGTTACAGGTTGTGCTTTTATGGTTAGGACAAAACTCCTGCTTGTTTCCGGGCTTCTTGACGAAAGTTATTTCATGTATTATGAAGACACAGATCTATCCTTCAGGATTAAGCGTCTTGGTTACAAATTGACATATTTACCCACCAGTGTGATTTACCATATCGCTGGTGGAGCCTTTCAATTAGGCGAAAAGTCAAAGGAAGGTAGTATGAATCACCATGTGCATTATCACAACGCACGAAATAGGATATGGATCATAAAAAAATTTCTAAATCCCTGGCAAAAGCTGACAGCTTATCCATATACTTTTTTTTATTTTTCTGCAGTTCTTATCTACTTTTTGTTGAGGTGGCGGATCAGTAAGTTTAAGGTTTTCTTGCTCGGTATCAAAGATGGTATATCAGGCCATGCCGAAAGTTTATATATCTTTAACAAATGATTATTTTCCCGCTAATTTATTTCACAGTATTTGTTTACGCACTTAAGCAACTATTCAACCGTAATAAAGAGGGGATCATGATTTTCCTGATTTTTGGTTTACCCATTTATATCACTAGTCTGTCAACGGCATTCAATACCGGATTTAAAAGTCTTGTTCCTTTTATGCTGCCCTTTAAAGAGGTGCTTGTATTAATTACGATTGGAACATGCGTTTGGGATCTCAAGAAAAGAATGAAGGTTCTAACTGTTGACTATCTTGTTCTTTCTTACTTTTTTGTAACGCTGCTGTATGTTTTTTTACCAATCGGAACAAATTCATTTTTTGACAAGGCTATTGCTTTTAAAAGTAGCTCGTTTTTTACATTTATATATTTAGCCGGACGGGTTTTTAATCCTAGGGAGATTTCCATTAACAAAGCTTTCAATTACATCCTTATTGTAATCATTCTAGCCGCAGGCGTGCTATTTTTCGAGTTAATGACTGATCAGCAACTGCAAACATTAACAGGTTATGCAGATTATAATTTCTATTACTACAACCAGGATCCTGAAGGCAATTACGGCTTGTCTTGGACCTTTGAAACTTCTACAGGAATTAAACGCTTCGCTAGTTTTTTCGCTAACCCACTTGAATTTGGAGCAGCTACCCTAGTCGCGTTGGCTGTCATAGCTGGTCTTTATACAACATCAGAAAACAAGCTGAAAGTAAATACTTTGGGGATAATCGCGATTATAACAACCCAGTTTACCATTTTGCTTGCGGTATCCAGGGCATCGCTGGCAAGCTATCTCATCATGATTTATATCTACGCTTGGGTTACGAAAAACAGACGTCTCCTAAACTTTATACATTTTAGTATTATAGCAGGGATAATTTATTTTATATTCTTCCTTTTTGTAGTCCATCCCGATCTCTACGAATTCATATATGAAACAATAACATTCACGAATCCATCCAGTATAGGGCATATTGTTGCCTGGCTCGAGGGTATAGATGCAATAATCAAAAATCCGTTCGGACTTGGTCTTGGCGAATCCGGACGGGTTGGCATGTCCAATAACAGCACTACAGGAGGAGAAAACCAATTCATAATTTTGGGTGTACAGGCAGGGATTTTAACCGCATTTTTGTATGCAAGTATTTTAATCTCACTAATTCGGATGAGTCTGAAATGGTATCCAAAATTAAAAGGAAAGGAGCGTAAAGTTTGTCTTACACTCCTTCTGATGAAAGTAGGATTTATTATTCCATTATTAACTGCAGAATTCGAATCATATAGCTACATCAGCTATCTGAGTTGGTTTCTATCGGGATTACTTGTACAAATGATCTCAGAAAAACAAACTTCTAAATCTATTATTGATGTTAATGCTCAGCTTCAGCAATCGCAGGCTTTGAATCAAAGGCATGAATAGTTGAAACAGTATCTTCAATATTAGCTTTGGAAGAAGCACCAAAAAGTATAGATTCGATCTGAGGGAGACTACAAACATATTCCAATGCTTCTTTGGCCTGTATCGCACCTCCACCAAAAACTTGCATTGCAATAGGACGGAACTTCTTTTCAGCCAGAACTTTCTCGTATAATGCTCTTCCTCCTGACATCCTGAAGCCTGACTTGTTTATAGAGGAGCAAATAATAGGATTTTGTATCCCAGCATCCTCAAGTATCTGTAACAACTTCGGCATATTCATCGTGATAAAACCAGCCTCTGCATTGTATTTTTTCTTCACATGGTTATAGAATCCGACAAGAATATCGGTCATATTCAATCCCAGCAAAAGGTCAGTTACTACGTTCTGAAGAAAAATAACAGGAGTATTAATCCCCTTAAACATCTTCATTTCTGCATCAATCAGCAACTCCATCATAGAGATATAATCTTTAGATAAAAATGCTACTCCACCTTTGAACATAGACCCCAGAAAATTACCAGGAACAAATGCCTTTAATGTTCCCATAATACCAAGCTCTGTTACTGCGTTAGCATATTTGTGTGCATAAGGCATACATGGATAAATTTTGAAATCTTTATATTTCTCTGGATTATTGCGGATTACGCCACAAATATTCCCAATACGGTCATGCGTGGTACACATAAATGTATTTACGCCACTTTCCATCGCATTATCCAGGGTTTTTACAATTGCCTCATCACTTTTGAAACGAATCGCTTGTGATCTAGATTTTTCGTCAGATATGTGATTTACCGCAAAAAATTGATTATCTCCAAATAAAATTCTTTCCATATTAAAGTGCTACTGCTTTTTGCTTAATCATCTGGATAATTTGATCAGTCTGACAAGCGGTTTCAAATGTGTTGATATTATTTTCCGTTTTACCCATAATTGCCTGAATAAAATAGTCGATCTGAGCCGAATATTCTTCACCTCTCAAGTAGAAGTCAACATCTTCAGTTAGTTCGGTTACGTTTTTAACGTTCCATCCCTTACTATATCCTGGAGGGCAATCAAATTCATTCTTAAAGTAAACTTTAAGTTCACTTGCATCAGATATGATCTTACCCTTTGTCCCTATAATCGTAATAGACGTCGACATTTTACGGTAAGTTTCATCACTCCAATTAACAGACAAAACTCCGGTAACATCATTATCCAATTTCATCAAAGCATATACTGCATCATCAACATGCGAAGAGAATATAGGTTTAATGATACTAGAGTATACTTCCGTTACAGGCGCGATCAGATAATTAAGCAAATCTATAACGTGGCAAGTGTAATCCATTAAACAACCACCGCCTTCCGATGGATCAGCACGCCAGTTATTCTGTTTATTTTTGATTACAACAGGGCCATACGCTTCTGCTTGAAAATGGTATATATCACCAATTAAATTCAGGTCTACGATTTTCTTAACCTCCTGAAATGTCCCCACGAATTTGGTATGATATCCTACCATATTCACAATATTGTGTTCTTTCGCCATTTTAACCAGTGGAATCCCTTCTTCAGGATTTAGGCCAAAAGGTTTTTCGGCAAATATGTGAATGCCCTTAGCAATCAGTTTTTCTACTATTGGAGCGTGTAGTTTGGTTGGAACAGCAACGAAGACTGCGTCTGGCTTAACTTCTTCGATCATTTCCAAATAATCAGTGTAACAGTTAAATCCGGAATATTTTGTCAGCGCTTCCGTGATTAACTTCGCAGTATCACAAACGCCAACAACTTTGACTTCAGGGTGAGCTCCCAAAATAGCCAAATGCGATAATCCCATTTTACCTGCACCAATTAAAGCAACATTTATCATATAGTGTAGTGTAGTTTTATTTTCAATCTAAAATCAGTTGTTTGTATTGATCTGCTATTGTACTCCAGCGATAAGCTTTTACAGCGACTTCCCGCAATGAGTTCCCCATCTCCTCCAGATCAACAGATGAATAGGCACGTATTAATTCCTTTAATTCAGTCAGGTTTCGGAAATAAAGCGCCTGATAGTTGGTAGTATGTTCGTTGTACCCAGATGCAAAGGCAAAAACCGGAAGCCCCAGATACATGGCTTCGGCAAGTGATGGATTGGTACCCCCTGCAGAATGTCCGTGAATGTAAAGTGTACAGTTACTCCTCAATACATCCAGGAGTTTTCTGTCGTAAATTGCATCCAGTAATATTAAATTTTGTTCTGCAGAATAGTCACTCTTAGTTTTAATCCCATATTCTGAATCAACAAAATTCCCCACCAGTACAAGCGGAATGAGCGGATTTTCTACAAAAGCATCCAAAATCATATTGATATTATTATCATGCTGAATCCTGCACACCGCAAATGCATAGGGACTTGATAAGAAAGGATAAATCGTTAAGTGTTCGGGAAGAATCTCTTGTGCAATAGCCTGATCACCACCATATGCAATCAGTGTACTACTTCTCCCGTACTCTTCTTGTATGTATTGCTGAATGCCAACATTGTCTGAAATAAGAGTTCCACAGTTTTTCATTAACAATGCTTCCGCTTTTCTAATTATTTTTTGGGCAAACCCAGACCATTTGCTACGCTGCCAGTCAAGTCCGCCAATGTTTAGGATCAGTTTTGACCTGTACCTCCACAAAAATGGAACCACAAATCCTCCGCCGAAGCCCAGAAACAAAACTTTATCGTTTTTCAGTACAGCCCTGACAAGCGCGATACTATCGTAAATAATTCCAAACGCACCATGTGAAGTCACAGGGATGTACTTCAATCGCGCGCCATCAAAAGTGTCCATCCGGCTTTCCATATCCTTTGAGGAGCAATATACAGTAATATCTAAATCTTTGGAAAGGTGATGCACCAAATTTTCAGCAAGGGTTTCGAAACCGCCATATGTGTTTGGGAGACCCCTGATACCTACGATTGCAAGCTGCATGTATTTTTTTTGATGTGTGCGCAAATATAGCTTTTTAAACCAAGCTTCTTAAACTTTGCCTCCTTAAATTCAGTTTGTATCTTTGATCTGATTTATGGGAGTTCAATGTTAAAAATAGGGATTGATATAAGGGATCTCCGAATCGCAAAAACGGGTGCAAGAACTTACCTTGAAGAATTGGTAAGAGAATTCAAACTATTGGAGGACGCTGAGCTACGCTTTTATTTTTTCGACACCAATTTTCCGGTATATACAGGTAAAAATAAATTCCTAAAACTGATAGAACATATTCGTTTCATCCTCTGGAAACAACTCATTTTGCCGATTAAAGCCTGGTTACATGGCTGCAACATCGTTTTCTGTAGCGATTTTTTTGTCCCATACATTCATTTAGGATATGAAACTGTGCCGGTACTCCATGATGCTTTCTTTTTTGAGTATCCTGAACATTACAATAAAGCATGGTTATTTCTTTTTAAATATTTTGGAATATCATCCGCGAAAAGGGCGTATCGGATTGTTACGCCAACTGATTACACGAAAGAAACTATCGCCAAACTATCTGGCATCCCCAAAGAAAAAATAGTAGCCATTCCTGAAGGGCCTAAAACATTAATCAAAGACATCGACCCAGTAGATACTTCCAGTATTCCGGTACTCCAACAAAGATACCTGTTACATGTGGGCACGATGGAGATTCGAAAGAATATTGTCAGACTTCTGGAGGCATTCATTTTAGTATTGATTGACGACCCTGGGCTTAAACTGGTTCTAATCGGACAGTTTAGTCCTAAAACGGACATGGATGACAAAGTCGCTATTCAAAATTTCATCGCTTTACATAAGCTGGAAGAACAGGTAATCTTCCCTGGATATGTTCCGGACGGGCTACTTGGCACTTATTATTCAAAAGCGTTATTCTATATATTTCCCAGCATCAATGAGGGCTTCGGGATCCCGATATTAGAAGCTTTTGACCATCAGCTTCCCGTACTGATCGCCAATAACAGTTGCTTGCCAGAAGTAGGTGGAGATGCAGTAATTAGCTTTGACCCCTTTAATGTGCAGGATATCTATAAAAAAATCACACTCCTCCTCAACAACCCACAAAAAAGGATAGAACTTATTGAAAAAGGTAACCGGCGTCTTTCTGAGTTTGCATGGAAAATCACTGCTCTGGAATTAGTAAAGATTTTCAAAAAAAGCAAATTAGAAAAAAAGTAATAGTTTTGTGACTCAGCAATCGCTTATGAGTTTAATTTCGGGACGTTTAAATTTCATTAAAGAACGTTTTCCAGGCGACTGGAAAACACAGGATATTCTAACAACTTTATTTAGATTATCTTTCTTTTTATGGAGGGGAACCTGGCATAGGCTATTCTTCAAACGTTCACAAGGCATGGTGCTGGTAGGCAAAGGAGTTTCTGTTCGTTATGCTCGACATTTATCTGTTGGTAAAGATTTTATCATCGAGGATTACGCGGAGGTAAACTGTATGGCGCACCAGGGTATTGTTGCAGGCGACAGGGTAACGATCGGAAAATATGCGATTATAAGACCGGTTAATGCATATGGTTCAGAAATCGGTGTAGGTTTGAAAATAGGAAACAATTCAAGTATAGGCCCATATGCATACATAGGCTGTTCAGGTTACATCGAAATTGGAAATAATGTGATTATGTCGCCAAGGGTAAGTATCTATGCAGAGAACCACTTATACGACCGCCCCGATCTTCCTATAATGAAACAGGGGGTAAAACGTGAATTTGTGATTATTGAAGATGATTGCTGGATCGCGGCAAATACGGTCATTTTGGCTGGAGTAACCATAGGTAAAGGCTCAGTTATTGCTGCTGGAAGCGTTGTTACAAAAAGTGTCCCTCCCTATAGTGTGGTCGCCGGAGTTCCTGCCCGCGTAATTAAAATACGTCCTTCCATATGAATATCCTAATCCTCAATAACACGTCTGATCTGTATGGCGGAAGTCGCATTTTATTAATTGTCGTACAGATTCTTAAAGAGGGGAAACACACACCCATTTTGGTTTTGTCGGAAGACGGCCCCTTAGTTCCCGAGCTGGAAAAGCTTGGCGTAGAAATTCACATCATCAGGCTAGGAATACTCCGCCATAAATATATGAATCCTAAGGGAATTCTCAACAGAATGGTAGTTTCAACTGCTGCATGGAAATCTTTGAGCAACCTTATCGAAGGCAGACAAATAGACCTGGTTTATTCAAATACCATTGGCGTCCTCATTGGTGCCTTTTTCGCAAAGCGAAAAAGAATCCGGCACATCTGGCACGTGCATGAGATTACCTTAAAGCCAATGCCTTTTGTTAAACTGATTGCATATCTGTTTAAGAAATATACTGATCAGATTATCGTAGTATCTGAAGCCGTAAAAAATCATTGGGCTAAATATGTAGATCCTGCAAAATTGGAACGTGTTTACAATGGAATTGAAACCACCTCCTTCGAAAACACGATGGGCAAACTCAGGACGGAGTTAAAAATCCCGGAAGACCAGCTCTTGATAGGAATGATTGGCCGGGTAAATAACTGGAAAGGACAGGACTACTTTCTAGAGATGGCCTCGGTGCTGCTTAAAGATCATTCAAACTTACAATTTATCATGGTTGGCGATGCTTATCCGGGTAACGAACACCTTTATGAACAGCTGACTAATAACTTATTAAACCCAGCCCTTCAGGGACGGGTCACTAATCTCGGTTATAGAACCGATATTGCCAACATCCTGAATTCGTTAGATATTTTCATATTGCCTTCTATCCTGCCTGACCCTTTTCCAACAGTGATTCTTGAGGCTATGGCCAGTGGAAAACCTGTTGTGGCGACTAATCATGGTGGTGCAACGGAGATGATCCTGGATGGAGAAACGGGCATCCTGATTCCCTATAACAATGCTGTCGAAGCAGCAAAAAAAATTACTGGCATTATTATCGCTGAGGGCAAAAGAAAAACAATGGGTCTGCAAGCAGCCGGAAGAATCCGGAACCATTATTCCCTCAAGGCATTTCATGATGCCATTTTAAGAACAGTATCTCAAAAAACAACCGTATGATGCAACAACTACGCTCCTATATTCTGATTACGCTCTGTTCAATACTTTTGATGTTTCCCTTTATATCACAAGGACAGGCGGTATTCGAAAATCCAAAACACCAGGTTTATGATTTTCTCTCGCGCCAGGCACAAAAAGGAAACATTGCCTTTCGGGATCTCATCCAGCCCATTACCAGGAAGCAGATTGCAACTCAGCTTGGAGTACTTCAGGAGGACCTGTCTAAACTTAGCGCAACAGAACAAAAAGAACTGGCATTTTATCAAAAAGAGTTTGCGGAATTTAATGAAGGCTTAAAAGACACAACCACCTTTTTTAAAAAAGATCAGGTCGGGAGATGGCGTTTTCTATCAGTTCGCAAAGATGGTTTTCTATTAAACGGAGATCCCTCATTATCCTTCACAGGAACGGCATCTACACCTGGCAACCGTTCCAAATTGGCCAACGGATTGGAGTTCTGGGGTCATGCGGGCAATCACTTCGCTTTTCAATTTTCTTTTCAGGATAATACCGAACGCGGGAAGGGGATTGATAGTCTCAGAATCTTCACGCCTGAAACTGGAGTTATCAAAACGGAAAGCCTGAATGCAAAATCTTTAAATTATAGTAATTTCAGAGGATATATCAGTTATAGCTGGAATAACGGCTTGATCAGTGTAGGACAAGATCAGCTTACCTATGGCTATGGAGAAAATGGTAGAGTGGTATTATCCGACAAAGCTCCCGCCTATCCATTTATCAGACTGGATTACCATCCTTTAAAATGGTTGAGTTTCAACTATACGCATGCCTTCCTTCAATCTGCAATCATAGATTCTACAAGAACTTATAACAAAGGCAACGACATCTTCGGCAATTATAGAGAATCTTATATTCCTAAATTTATGGCTTCCCACAGCCTTACATTCTTCCCTACAAAAGGACTTTCTTTAAGTGTAGGAGAATCAATGATTTACAGCGGCAATCTCGAAGCCGGTTACCTTATTCCGATAATGTTTTTTAAAGTGTACGATCAATATGCAAGTCGGTATAAAATCACAACTGGATCCAACGGTCAATTTTTCCTTCAGGCAAATTCAAGAGACCATTTAAAAAACACGCATCTGTATGCTACGCTGTTTATTGATGAGATCAGATTAGGAGATGCGTTTAATAGATCCAAAAGCAGAAACCAGATCGGATTTAACTTCGGCGGATCTATAACAGATGTATTTGTGCCTTACCTCACCCTTGGAGCCGAATATACGAGGATCAATCCATTTTCATATCAGAATTTAGTTCCTTCACAGAACTACACAAGTCAAAAATATGTGTTGGGTGATTGGATGGGGGCAAATGCCGACCGACTTATGGGCTATATAAAATATACCCCAGTGGCCCGTTTAAAAACAAGCTTATTTGTACAACATACAAGAAAAGGTGATCCGGGATCTTTGTTGGATCAGTATTTTGCGCTTCCACAGCCCCAATTCCTGTCAACTGTACTTCGAGCTGATACCCAGGTACAGTTTAAAGCATCCTACGAATGGTTTAACAATTTATATGTAGAAGGAAATGTACTCTGGAATACGGAGAATAATATATTAAGTCAGGGGAACCAAAAAATTCAGCAAGTTCAGCTGAACGTGAGATTTGGGCTGTAAAAAGAATTTATATCCTGAAATATTATTACTTTATATTTGCAACCACTACCAAAAGCTAACACCTATCTGCATGCGTTTTAAAATCATACTTTTTATATTGTTTACTGGATTAACCCTGATTAATTTCAGAGGTTCGGCACAAACCATATCTACAGACAATATCAGCAAAGTAAAAGTGGATCAGCTTTCCGACCAACAGATTTTGGCTATATGGGCAAAGTTTGAGGCCTCCGGTTTGTCTGAAGATGCTGCTATGAAAATGCTCATTGATAGGGGCCTAGATCCTACCGAAGCAGATAAGTTCAAAAAACGTTTAAGTGAGGTTCAGGCCGGAGGCAAAGGCAAATCCGATGCTACGGTATCAATAAAAAAACCAGAGTTGAAGGTTGGCCGTGATACCACCCCAGTAGTTAGCCCTAAACCGGTAATTAAACCATCAAAAATATACGGCTCTGATTTCTTCAGTAATCCGAACCTGAAATTTGAACCGAACCTCAGGCTCGCTACTCCAAAAGGATATGTATTAGGTCCTGATGACGAGGTTGTCGTTCTATTAAATGGATTAAATGAAACCAGCGTAACTGCAAAGATAAGTCCTGATGGAAATTTAAAAATCCCCAATGCCGGATTGGTTTACCTAAACGGTTACACGATAGAACAGGCTACTAACCTGATCAAACAAAAGATGCAAAAGGTATATCCTGCATTAGCCAGCGGACAAACAAAATTAACTGTAAATCTGGGCTCAGTACGTAGTATTAGAGTAACCGTTATAGGGGAAGCGATGCAACCAGGAACATATACATTGTCATCCTTATCAACCCTTTTTAATGCTTTATACTTAAGCGGAGGTCCCGCTCCTGGTGGATCTCTTAGAAACATTGAGGTGATTAGAGGTAACCGGGTGATTAAAACTGTGGATTTCTACACATTTCTCCAACGCGGTGTATTGGAAGGAAATGTTAGTCTTCAAGATCAGGATGTGATCCGCATCCCTGTTTATACTAAACGTGTTGCAATTGATGGGCAGGTTAAAAGGCCGGGATTGTATGAGTTGAAAAATGCAGAAACTCTGTCTGACTTAATCACGTATACAGGTGGATTCAGTGACTTAGCCTATCGAGATATTGCTAAAGTTACTCAGATAACAAATAAAGAAAGAAGTGTGAAAGATATCCCTGCAGATCTATTCGATCGTTTTGTATTGCGCAATGCAGACTCTGTTTATTTTGGGGCTGTGTTGAGCCGGTTTGCAAATCGAGTTGTAATTGAAGGAGCAGTATACAGGCCCGGAACTTTTGAACTTACTCCAAACACAACACTTAAGTCACTGATCGCTAAAGCAGATGGTCTCCGTGACGATGCATCTCTTAATCAAGGATACATTAAAAGAATATCCCCCAACTTGGATAAGTTGATGATCCCTTTTGATCTAAGCAAACTCTTATCTGGCTCTAATGATATCCCACTTCTTCGTGAAGATTCAGTAATGATATTTTCTGTTCAGGATCTTAAGGATGAGTCTTCGATTACGATGGGCGGATTTGTTAGAATGCCGGGTAACTTTACCTACCGAAAAGGCATGACTGTTGGAGACGCTGTTGCCATGGCTGGTGGTTTTACCAATGACGCAGCTAGCCATCGATTGGAAATCTCAAGACTAGTTAAAAACACATCTGATGTTGTGTCTAATCAATTATTAACAATCATCACAGTGAATCTGGATTCTGCGTTGAGTTCCTCAGCAGGTGACCTTCCTTTAGAGCCTCTTGACTATTTATATGTCCCAAGACTTGTCAATTATAGGACATTGGGCTCTGTAAGAATCCGTGGGGAAGTATTATTCCCTGGTGATTACCCGGTTCAACGTAGAGATGAGACGGGAAATGAGTTTATTATACGTGCTGGAGGGATAACCCCAGTGGGCTCTCTTGCCAATGCAAAGATTTACAGAAATGGTACCCGGGTAGATATCGACCTCACTGGTCAGGATAAAAGACAGGTAAAAAGCAGCATGATATTTATGGCCGGGGATAGTGTTTATATCCCAAGGGAAACCCCTTTTGTAGAGGTTGTGGGTGCGGTAAATAACCCTCAATTACTAAATTACGTTAGTCGTAGCTTCAAATACTATACTAACGCTGCAGGTGGCACTAAGGAAAACGCGAGATTGAAAGGTGCTTATGTTCAATATGCCAATGGTACAAATCAGCCTGTAAAACATTTTCTCTTTTTCAGGAATTATCCAACTGTAACCCCGGGAAGTAAAATTGTTGTTCCAGAAAAAACATTTAAGCTGAAGCTAGGTGTGGGTGAAATATCTGCAATAACCTCCGCTATCGGTGCATTGGTGACACTTATAGCAATCCTAGTTAAATAAAATGTCAGTTTTAGAAAAACCTAATTATAATAACACAGAGCCGGAAGAAGACTTTTCTTTCAAACAATCTGTTTTAACGCGCTTAAAAGACTTTAACTATCTATGGAAGCATAGACTTAAAATTATATTATTCTGCTTGCTAGGAGGCTTATTTGGCGCGCTCACTGCATGGAAATGGCCAGTCACTTACACTGCGAAACTAACTTTCATTGTAGAAGATAGTAAAGGCGGCGGATCGTTACTATCGGGCTTAGCTAGTCAAATGGGATTTGATATTGGCGGTTTAGCGAGCGGAGGCAGTAGCGGCGTGCTGGCTGGTGATAACGTACTTCAACTATTGGTAAGCTCTAAAATGCTAAAGCAAACCTTGCTTAGCCCCTTTGATAAGGATCCTAATTATACACTTGCTGATCGCTATGCTGAATCTAATAAGCTAAAAAGCAAGTGGGAAAAATTGGAAGAAGCGAAAGGTCCTATCAACTTTCCTGGTAATACAAAAAATTACACAAGGTTACAGGATAGTTTATTGCAGGATATGATTACCCGTATTGGTGAGAAAGATGTTTCTGTAAACAAACCAGACAAAAAACTAAGTTTTTTTGCTTTAAATGCCACGATGAAAGACGAGAAACTGGCAGCGCTATTCTGCAACCGACTGATTGATGAAGCTAGTGATTTTTATATTGCAACAAAAACAAAGAAACTTAGAACCAATGTCGACCGCTTGCAGACAAGAGCAGACAGCATTGGCCGGATCCTTAATAAAAAGACATATTCTGCATCTGCAGCAAATAGCGTAATGCTCGATCTTAACCCTGCTTATACTACAGCTGGAGTTAGTGCAGAGCTGCAGGAAAGAGATAAACGCGTATTACAAACTATTTATTCTGAAATCATTAAAAATCTAGAGGTTAGCAGAACAATGTTGATGCAGGAAACTCCAACCTTTCAGGTAATTGACAGCCCGGATACACCGTTAAAGAAAAACAAACTTAAATATTCTACAGGTATATTTACAGGAGTAGTTCTTGCAGGATTTTTTACAGCGCTGTTTTTAATGATGTTTAGAAAGAAACAGTTTCAGCAAGATTAAAACCGATAAGTTGCACCAGCTTGTATTTGCAAATTATTAGCATCCTTACCGTTTACCATATATGGTTCTCCTGGTTGCTGTAGTAAATACCATTGATAATTTAGGGATTTAATATATTGTAGTTTAGCATTGAAAATTAAATTCTTATAATTCCATTCTCCACTAGCCCCTATACTCAAATCAGTCCAATGTCTTCTGAAGTCTTTAGTATCCTGATAAGCATAATAATAAAAATCATCATTATGCACATACCTCTCGATTTGTAAACCAAGTCTTTTAATACCTCTAACCCAACTTACATCCAAAGATTGCAAATTACCTCCAGGTCCAATCCCCGCTCCCAAAACTTCTCCTCTATTCGTGTACCCATGTCGCACACCTGGACTTGTGTACCACCCGGAAGCCGATAAAACCTTATCAACTAAAGTTTCTGCAAGCTGTGTAACCTCGACGCCAATTAGTATATTTTCGTCAGTCCGTCTGTTGAACGGCAGCATTTTCCTCAATCCAAAAATATACGCCCTGGATGTATTGGGTTCTAATAAATTGTTTCTAAAATCCCCAGAAAAATTATTACGTCCAAATTCGAAATATACTTCAGCATGCTCAGCCGGCCATAACCACCGCATAAATATAGAATTTCTCTCATCTGGCTTATTAATCGGCTGATCAGCATTAACAGCTTTTACAGGTAAAAAAAATGGCAAATAATCAGAAAATCCGTTTAAGTCCTTACTGTACATCTGGCGAGTTTGCGTAAATCCAAGAAATAATCCTGAAACCCATTTTGGCTGGTAAGTAAAAACAATACCACTTAAATATCGCCAGTCGTCTGGTTTTGGTAAATATAGATCACTGTAGAAATATTGTCGGTTTGGCTCAAGTGGTCCAAAGCCAGAACCCTCAAGACGCCCAGCAATAAGTTGTCCCTCAAAAGATCCGATAGGAGTTTTAATAGGCTTTACTGTATTTAAAGTGAGATGTTTAAATCCAGGTGCCGTGTTGCTCATCAGGAGTGAATTACGCATACCTGGTCCCCACCAGAGATTTTCAGTTGATAGGCCTACAGATAAAGAACTATAATTTAATCGTATGCTACTTTGACCCCAATAAGCATGGCTATATTCCTGGTTGCCGAAACGAGCAGGAAGATCAATGTTGTTATAAAAATCATAATATCGCGCTACAATAATATCATAATGATCTTTATCAAAGGTGTCAAAGGCAGAATTCCCTGCTATGGCAAGTTCTGGCTTGAACTGAATACTTAATGGACCATATTCAGCGAATAATCCTCCACTTATAACTGTTTGAAATCCCTTTGCCGGAATCATGGCCCCATCATTCCATCCATATGGGTGGTGGGAGTTAAATTGTGTTTGCATACTCAATGGTAATATCAAGCCATTGATTTTACCATCGTTCGATCTGAAAGCCGACTCCGTATTAAGAAGATTATACCGGACTTCCTTTAGATCTGGATATTGAATATCTTTAACCTTTAATCCAGCCTTAAACAATGGCCTAACAGTAAAAGAAATATTTGAGTCTAGGACTCCAAGTAGCTGCGCGCGACGGTAATAATCTTCTACCCCGACGGATCCAACCGGCAACGATTGCGCCTTAACCTTATATCCAAAAGACAGTAATCCAAGATAGCAAACTATAGTCCTCAAAATCCTCATAAATCTATCACTTTAACACTGACATTATCTACAGACCAGCTCTCATCACACTTCTTGTCTTCTGTATTTTTCTGAATTAGTTCATCCATACACTGAATCAACAATGTACTTTCTGAGTGCTTTATTGTCTTTGTGATCTTATATTGTGTAGTTCCACCAATAACACCCGCATCGTGACAAACTCCTGGAAGGTCTGTTCTAGACGCCCCGGCCTTGGGGTTATTATTGCTATTTAAATAATTGCTTGGATAAGATTGAGGGGCGCAGAATACGCCTACATCGCAATAACCATTTGAAAAGGTCGTAGTTATATAATTATTTTTATCGATATTCAATTTCCATATATCCGGTCCACCAATATTGTTTTCCACCGTAGTATTCCCGTCCCACGAGTCATGTATGTTCAAGTCGAACGACACTTCAACCATTGAATGTTTCGGTAGATCTTTAAGCAAAAGTTGGAATTCCTGATTATTATATCTTCCAAGCACATGTCCGCCGTCAAAAGCCTCGATTTGCCCATTATAAATATCTTCCAGTTTATTGCTTTCGAAATCATTGGTATATACCTCGACCTCACTTCTAACATTTTTTTTACAGCCTAAAATTCCGAAAAGAAAAATGATAGCTAGTAGTTTTCTACTCATTATAGGCATCTTAAAATTTACGATCCAACTCTTCAAAAATTGAGTTGTTACTTTTATACTCACGCACTAATTCCTTCATCCGCTTAACCACTTGCATATCATCGCTATTTTTCGCGTAATCAATCAAAGAATATATCTGCGACTCAACATCTGTAAAATCATATTCCCTGACCTTCCCAATCATTATTTTCTCATGGTGAGTGGGCATAGTGTTCTCAGAATCATTAAGCAATTCTTCAAATAACTTTTCTCCCGGTCTCAAACCAGAATATTCTATCTTGATATCTTGATTTGGAATTAGGCCAGCTAGCCTTATCATCTTCTTAGCTAATTCTATTATTCTGACAGACTTGCCCATATCAAATAAAAAGATTTCTCCCCCCTTACCCATACATCCGGCCTCTAGCACGAGTCGACAAGCTTCAGGTATCGTCATAAAATATCGTGTTATTTCGGGATGTGTAACAGTCACTGGTCCGCCTTTTTCTATTTGTGCTTTAAACCGGGGGATTACTGATCCATTCGAGCCTAGTACATTACCGAAACGAGTCGTTATGAATTTAGTAAGTGGTTTTATGTTTAAATCATTAATGTAACTAAGGCCGTTACTGAAAATGAAATTATGTTTAGTTAATGAATTGTTTAAAGACTGAACATAAATCTCTGCTATTCGCTTTGAAGCTCCCATTACATTAGTCGGATTTACAGCTTTATCTGTAGAAATCATAACGAATTTCTGAACACCATACTTTACCGACTTGTCGGCTATCGTCTTAGTTCCTAAGACATTCGTTTTTATAGCTTCTGAAGGATTATCTTCCATCAAAGGAACATGTTTATATGCAGCCGCATGATAAACGTAATGAGGCTTATAGGTTGCGAATAGATATTCCATACGCTTTTCATCTCTAACATCACCTATAAAAGAATGGAAATTTTGATTTTTTGTTTTCTCTTCGAGCTCCAGATATAAATCGTGAAGTCCCGTTTCGGACTGATCATTTAAAATAATTAATCCAATTTCAAATTGAATTAACTGCCGTACAATTTCGCTACCAATCGATCCTGCTGCACCAGTGATTAAAATACGCTTGTTTTTCAGTTGTTTCCCAATGCCATCAATATCTATTTGAATAGATTTACGTTCCAATAAATCTTCGATATTAAGTTTTTGAATTTGTGCAGGTTGTAACTTACCTTCGCTCCAAACATCTGGTGGAGGTATATTAAGAACCTTTATATCATTCTCCAAACACACATCTACGATTTGATTTTTTCGCTCTAATGGAATAGTATATGAAGCAAAAATAATCTCATCAAGTTCATGCTCTATTATCAAGTGGACAAGATTTTTTGCGTCTAAAATTTTAACACCATCTATGGTTTTCCCTATCTTCCGCTCATCATCATCTACAAATGCTATTATATTCTTGTTTACCTTATTGTCATGATCAAATGTACGCTTTGTCGCTACCCCAGCTTCTCCTGCACCATAGATCATCACTCGTTTTTTATCTAATTTCAGATTTTTAATATATAGAAAGAAGTATTTTATCAATACGCGATAAGTAATAAGCAACAGAAAACTAGCCAGTCCATTAATTATTAAAACACTGCCTGAAATATATATAGGTTCGTTAAAAGCAACAAGAACAATATCAACAAAAAAAAACAATCCATTACTGATCAGCACAGAAAAAAGAATTCGGAACGTATCTTGGGCACTTGTGTATCTTATAATACCAGAGTATGTTTTAACATTCACGAATACGACAGAATTAATCAATGCCATAATCAAAACATTGCGACTGAACTCCGTGTAGTTCATGCCACTAAAATCAAAATTATATTTAATTAAATATGCTATCGTCAACGAAACGAAACAAATCATTAGATCAAGCGTAAAAATGATCCATCGTGGAACTATGTTAATCTGACTAAACAAGATTTCTATGATTAATTATAAAAAGATTTAACAACACTTCTAGTCTATATGTTATTTGATAGTACACTATTATTCAAAGTAATTTAAAGTTTTAAAACCTCCCTTTTTCAAGTATTCATCTTTTTTCATCAGCTGCAAATCCGATTGAATCATGTCCTTTACCAATAACTGTAGATCATACTTTGGTTCCCAACCAAGCTGCGTTTTAGACTTCGTAGGGTCTCCCAATAAAAGATCAACTTCAGTTGGCCTGAAATATTTTGGATCAACACGAACCACTTCCATGCCCATATGTAACTTATCAATATTCAAACCCAAACTAGATGCTAATTGTTGATCTACATCGATGATGACTCCACGCTCGTGTTCATCTTTACCGCTGAACTCAACCTCAATCCCCAGTTCTGAGAAACTCATTTTAACAAAATCCCTGACAGTTGTAGTAACACCTGTGGCAATCACATAATCTTCTGCCTTTTCTTGCTGAAGAATTAACCACATAGCCTCTATATAATCTTTGGCATGCCCCCAGTCTCGTTGTGCAGATAAATTCCCCAGGTACAAACATTTTTGAAGTCCCAAAGCAATTTTTGCTGCGGCACGAGTGATTTTCCGCGTAACAAAAGTTTCTCCCCTTAACGGGCTTTCATGATTGAATAGTATTCCATTACATGCATACATTCCATAAGCCTCCCGGTAGTTAACCGTGATCCAGTAGCCATAAATCTTAGCTACAGCATAAGGTGATCTCGGGTAGAAGGGTGTGGTTTCACTTTGCGGCACCGCTTGAACAAGTCCATATAACTCCGAAGTTGAAGCCTGATAAATTCTCGTTTTTTTTGTTAATCCTAAAATTCTGATAGCCTCCAACAGTCTTAATGTCCCAATACCATCTGCATTAGCCGTATATTCTGGTGTGTCGAAACTGACCTTAACATGGCTCATCGCCGCAAGGTTATAAATCTCATCAGGCTGCGTTTCCTGAATAATTCTGATCAGATTAGTGGAATCCGTTAAATCACCAAAATGAAGCTTAAAATTCACATTGTTCTCATGTTGGTCTTGGTATAAATGATCAATCCGATCTGTATTAAACAACGACGATCTTCTTTTCAGGCCATGAACCATGTAGCCTTTTTTCAGCAAAAATTCTGCAAGGTATGCTCCATCCTGACCTGTTACACCCGTTATCAACGCGACTTTCATCAATTTACCAATTAACTAGATTAGGGAGCGAATATAGGCAATTATTTGATGTGTAAATAATCTGTCACGTTAATTACCCTTTTATAGGTATTAGTGGTAACTAAAGCCTTACATGAACTAAATCCCGATGAATGAAAGATTTTGTATCAAAAATCAATGCATTTTGCAGCCGGTATTTCTGATAGTCTATCGCAAGAAACTGATGATGAGACACAGCAATGATCACAGCATCATAGCTGTGCCCTGTCAGTGAATCCAATAATCTGAAGTGATATTCTTTCTCTACTTCATCGGCATTTGCCCATGGATCATACACATCCACTTCCATCCCAAACTGCTTCAATTCCGTATAAATATCAATTACCCGTGTATTCCTAATATCCGGACAATTTTCTTTAAATGCAAAACCAAGGATTAGTGCTTTGGAGCCTTTCATTACCGTTCCGCGGGCAATTAATAACTTTACAATTTTTCCGGCAACAAATATCCCCATATTCTCGTTAACCTGCCTTCCTGAAAGAATAACTTGTGGGTTATAACCAAGCGCATTTGCTTTGTAAGCGAGATAATAAGGGTCAACCCCAATACAATGTCCACCTACCAATCCAGGTTTGTATTTTAAAAAATTCCATTTTGTAGCCGCAGCCTCTAATACATCAGTAGTATCAATATCCAGCTTATCAAAAATCAAAGCCAACTCGTTTACAAAAGATATGTTCACGTCGCGCTGCGCATTTTCAATTGCCTTTGATGCCTCGGCAACTTTTATACTTGGTGCCTTATGGGTTCCCGCAGTAATAATCGACCGATACAATGCATCAACCTGTTCAGCAATTTCTGGTGTAGAACCAGATGTAACTTTCTTAATTTTAGTTAATGTATTAATCTTGTCCCCGGGATTAATCCTTTCAGGAGAATAGCCACAAAAGAAATCCTTGTTAAACTTTAAACCAGAATGTTTTTCTAAAACAGGCACACAATCTTCCTCTGTGCAACCAGGGTATACGGTTGATTCATAAATAACCACATCGCCTGGAACGAGGTATTTTCCGATCTGCTCAGTTGCAGCCAATAATGGCTTAAGATCTGGTTGCTTATATTGGTCGATTGGAGTAGGAACGGTAACGATATAGACCGAGCAACCCAGTAGGTCAGACTCATCTGAAGATAGCGCAAGACCTTTTGATTTCAACACCGTTGTCAAAGTTTCAAGATCCGCCTCTTTAGTCTTGTCGACACCCTGCTGCAGGTCAGTAATCCTAGCCGCATTAATATCAAAACCCAGCACATCAAATTTCTTGGCGAATTCAATTGCTAGTGGCAATCCGACATATCCCAACCCAATAACAGCAATCCGACCTGACGATAATAAAGACATAGGCGTAAAAGTAGGAATAAAAACTTAGACCTAAATTCATCTGCAAGCCAGTACATTTACACACACTCATATTCAGTACCAGATGTGCCTGATACGGCTCTTAAAAGTATTTGAAATGCAAAGGCACCGGTAAGGATTTTCCAAGGACAAATTACCCTTTGCGGACCCTATTCATACCCTATGCATACCCTACTTGTACCCTATTTCGATGCCTTTCTTATCTGATCCTTTACCTACCCATTACCTATCCTTGTCATACTCCATTTAAATCGTTATCCTACCCCCTGTCACAGGTATTGTTGCCCCTGAAATATAACTCGCTTCATCAGCCGCCAAAAATACATAAGCATAAGCAACCTCAACGGGCTGGTCCGGTCTACCCATAGGCGTATCCTTTCCAAAATTCTCTGGTTCCGGCATAGTTGATGGAATCAATGGTGTCCAGATTGGTCCGGGCGCAACTGCATTTACACGGATGCCATTCCCGCCCTCTAACAAAATCTGACTTAAGTTTGCCGTAAAGTTTTGTATTGCTGCTTTAGTTGCAGCATAGTGTATAATACTGGTGTAGGATGGTAAGCGTTCACCGATGCGGTATTAATTATATTACTGCCGGGCTTCATGTGCGGCTCCGCTGCTTTACACAAATAAAACATCGCTGTGATATTGGTATCAAAAGTTTTCTGCCATTCATCAGATGGAATTTCCTGTAAGGTCTTCCTGCCCATTTGGAACGCCGCATTATTCACGAGGATGTCAATCTGACCAAATTTGGATACAGCCTGGTCAACGATATATTTACAATGTTCCTCGCTTCTAATATCTCCTTTTATTACAATCACTTCCCTTCCTGCTTCTAAAACATGCGCAGCAGTGTCCTGTGCATCCTGATCTTCAGGATCATCCAAATAGCTTATCAAAACATCAGCACCCTCCCGTGCAAAAGCTATAGCAACGGCTTTACCTATCCCAGAGTCTGCACCAGTGATGATGGCTTTCTTCCCGGCTAATTTTCCTGTGCCCTTGTAAGAAAACTCTCCGTGATCGGCCAGTGGCTTTAGCTCAGCCTCTGTGCCAGGAACATTCTGTTTTTGAACCGGAAAAGGTGGCACTGGATATTTAGTTGCCGGATTATTCGATCTATTATTCTCCATAAAAACACAATTAAGTTTAAAAATTTAATTAATAACATTTTTGCCGACCAGATTTTTTCTCGGCGGGCCGCTGATTACTTGTCCTTGCAGATCAAACCTCCCCCCGTGACACGGACAGTCCCAACTTTTCTCTTCAGCATTAAATTTTACAGTACACCCTGCATGTGTACAAGTGGGGTTTAAAGCAGTAATCTTTCCTTGATCATCTTTATAAACAGCAAGCTGATCACCTTTATAATCCACAACTGCTCCTGTCCCTGCGGCTAAATCCTTAAAAGAATCAATGTCTTCAGCAGCAAATCTGTCTGCCACAAAATGGTAAGCAACATCAGCATTCTCTTTAATGAATTCTGAAAATCCAGCAACCGGCTTGATGCGTGAAGGACTAAAAAGCTTTTGATACTTATTTTCCTTTCCTAAGATAAGATCACTAATGAGCTTACCGGCTATAGTTCCAAGCATCATTCCGTTCCCATTGTAACCTGTGGCGACGTAGGTATTTGATTCACCAGGTATCAAACCGATAAAGGGCAGTCCGTCTGAAGGCACATAATATTGTGAAGACCACTTGTAGTCAACACTTTCCACATAATAATATTTTCGTGTGTAGTCCTCTAATGCTTTAAAAGCTTGCTCTGGATTTTCATGTCCTGTCTTATGATCTTCACCACCTAAAATCAAATAGGGTTGCCCCTCAATTTCATGCGTCCTGAAATAATGGTAAGGCTCCTGCATATCATAAACCAATGCTTCGGGATAATCCCCATTTTTAAGTTTTATTCCAAGTACATAGCTACGGTATGCCGCGCATTCAAAATTGAAGATGGTAACACCAGGGGGCACGTGTGTAGCATATACCAAACTTTTACCGGCAATGCGTTGTTCGCCCACATGAGCGATCTGCAAATCATCTTGCGAACTCACTTCCGAAACAAAAGCCTGATCTAGAATCACTCCTCCCAAATCTATAAATTCCTGCAGCAGGCCTTTACAGTATTTTAAAGGATGAAATTGTGCCTGATCTTTAAATGACACGGCAAACTGCATCTCCACGGGAATGCCATTGTCACGCGTTTCAACAGCATCGACACCTGCCCTTCTTGATGCTTCAAGGATCTCCAGCAATTGCTTTGTTTCCTTTTCAGTTTCAGAATAAAGAATGCCTTCGCGGTATTCCAGATCACATGCGATGCCATAAGTACGCGTCAGTTCCTGAATGGTATCGATTCCTTCTTTTCCTGCTTCTGCAAAAAGACGCGCCTCTCCATCTCCAAAATCTTTTTCCACTTCAGGATAAGTGGTATCGAAAAAAGTATTCAGATGTGCCGTTGTACCTCCGGTTGTTCCGAAACCAACACCATTCCCGTCTAAAAGAATACATTTTTTCCCCTGTTGCTGTAGCAGGATCGCCGTGGTCAGTCCTGTGATCCCCGCACCAACAATGACCACATCAAATATTTTAGCTATGTCCAGTGCAGAATCGCTGTATGACGACACCACTTCTGATTGCCACAGACTTACACAGTCGCCATCTCTTAGGTTAATTTGCTTTTGCTCCATTGTTCCCCATTAATTTCAGTAGTCAACGCCTGTGCTTTACAATTTGTTTACCGAAATTTCTTCGAGAACTTTTATGGAACCCGATTGTTATTGCGCTGTCCAAAGCTGATATTCAAGGTCACAATGTGGTTAAGAAATAGGAGCTTATCTTTGGTTTCCCTACCTTGTAAATCCATATCTAAGAATGAAACTTTTTTTGTATTCCATCTTGTTCTGTCTAACGATGTCAGTTGGTGTTTTCGGGCAAAAAATGCAATCTGCACAGGCTGAAACTTTCTATTATCAGCAGATGGACAATAGAAATGGCTTGTCCAACAGTGCCGTGAACATTGTCTTGCAGGATAAAGATCAATTGGTTTGGGTCGGCACTTGGGATGGCCTAAATATGTATGACGGCACCGACTTTAGGATATTCAACTACAATAACGACACGCAGTCAGGAAGTATAGGAAACAATGTAATCCAGGATATCAAGGAAGACTTGGACTATAATGTATGGATCAGCACTATTGGAGGGATTACCAGATTTAAAAAGTCTACCGGCACATTCTATCGTTATTTCTATAACCAGAACAAGAAGAATAGAATTGCTGAAAAGGAATATGAAGTAGCCGTTACCGGAAACGGCCAGGTTTTCTGCTACAGCAAATCTGGCGGACTCAGCCATTTCGATGAAAAACAGGATAAGTTCCTCCCGATGAACTTGCCCCTAAATGGCCGGAAAGTCATAAAGGTGGAAGGTGATCAACAAAACAGACTTTGGCTGATGCTTGATAACGGCGATCTTATTCTTGCAAAAATAGATAGCTCAGCAATAACGTTAGTCAAACAATTTCCTGGACATCGGCTCTATAAAAGTTTTTTCCTGATCAATGGTAAAGTACTGCTTGCACGGAATAACGGACTTGATGAACTAAATTCCAATGATCAGATTAAACCATTAATCGGACAAACAGATGGAGTCAAGGCTATCGCCTGGTATCACAACAACTATGTTATTGCCTGGGAGAATCAGGGGATCAGCACGTTCGACCCTAATTTTAGGCCCTCAGCATTTATGACAACCGAGGTTAGACAGCTGGCCGCAACTCGCGTAACAACGTTGGCAGTAAATAAAGGGCAGGTCTTATGGGTTGGAACAGACGGAAATGGACTGATTAAAATATATCCGCGTTTAAATCATTTTGGACTCATCAATACCGCTAACGGATATGCGCTGAGTAATCCTGTCCGTGCATTTAGTGAAACGAATGGCGAACTATGGATCGGCACTAAAGGAAAAGGCATCTTAAAGATCAATAACTTCTGGGCAGCTAACCCTGTAGATCAGCGTAAAGAAAATATCAACACCGGTAATGGCCTTCCCAATAACTCCGTCTTTTCTCTAAAAAAAGGATTAGACAACGTAATGTATATCGGGACAGATGGTCAGGGAATTAATATTTACGACCTGCAAAAAAAGAAGATTATCCCGTGGTCAAGCATCAAAGGCACTACAAAACTTCCCGTCTTCAGTTCGGTGTACGCCATCCTGCAAGATCCGGATAGCTCGCTTTGGCTTGGGACAAGTGGCAGCGGCTTAATCCACTTATCGCTTAGCCGGACAGAAAACGGCGAATTCAGCGTCAAAAATTTCAAACAGTATTTATCTGCCGATGCTACAGGCCCTGCTAACGATATCATCTATGCCCTTGCAAATGGTCAGGACAACCGGCTATGGATTGCCTGCCGCTATGGGGGATTGAGTGTTCTCGATAAAAAATCAGGCCAGTTCAAAACATTCAAAGCCTCTGCCTACCAACAAAGCCTTTCCAATAACGACGTTCTTTCCCTGTATCGTGATCATAAAAACAATCTTTGGATAGGCACAAGCTATGGCCTAAACAGACTAACACCTGAAGAGTCTAAAAAAACGCAGCCGATTTTCAGGAAGTTCATTATGGCCGACGGACTCCCTAATAACACCATCCATGCTATTGAAGAAGCTGCCGATGGCGATATCTGGGTAAGCACAAACAAAGGCCTCGCCAGGCTAAATGCAGAAAATCTTGCCATTGCCAGTTTCAGAGAAAGCGATGGACTTCAAAGCAATGAATTTAGTGATGGGGCCGTATGGAGATCTGCCACAGGCCATATTTTTTTCGGAGGTATCTATGGTTTTAATTACTTCATGCCCCAAACCATCAAAGGCAATACACAGCAGCCAAATCTGCTGGTATCCATGTTACAGATGGGTGGTCAAACACTAAATCCAAACAGGCTGCAGATCTTAAGCACTTCCCCTGGCGATATCCCCGCATACACTTTAGAACGAAAAAGTAATTTCTTTCAGATCAGCCTCAAATCCATGAGCTATCTCAATCCTGAAAAAAATGAATTCTCCTACAAGCTGGAGGGACTCGACAAAAACTGGAACTACTCTGGCGCCATGGGAAATGTAATGTATAACAATATTCCGCCAGGAAAATACCGAATGATGGTAAGATGGTCCAATGGTGAAGGTATCTGGACAGAGGGCATCGAAGTTTTCAATCTTAAAGTTGAGCAATACCTCTGGTTAACTTACCCGGCAATTGCCTTATATCTTCTGATCATTCTGGCATCGGCCTATGCATTCCATGCTTATCGTAAAAACAAACTTCAGATGCGCTATCGATTGGCGATGGAACACCTGATGCGCGAAAAGGACGAGAATGAGCACCAGCAACGAATTAACTTTTTCACAAATATTGCCCACGAAATCCAGACACCTCTTACAATGATTATGGGATCGGTAGAGCATTTCCTACAATCCAGGAAGAATGAATTGTTCAGAAATAAAGAAAATAACTACTTCCTTTCCATCGTTCATCAACACACTGTAAGATTGACCTATCTGGTTCAGCAACTTCTGGAATTCAGAAAAGCAGAAGCGGGTTACCTGAAAAGAAACGATGACTATGTCGACCTTACCAAAATGCTCAACGGATTGGCAGAACTGTTTAGGCCACAGAGTGAAAAATCAGTACGCCCATATAACATCCGGGTTCAGGATGGAATTGCGGGATTTATAGATAAGGACAAGTTTGAAAAAATCTTGTACAACCTCTTATCAAATGCATTTAAACATTCAGACATAACCGACGAAGTAACGTTCGAGGCCATATATACAGAAAAAGACCACCTGCTCAAAATACAGGTTTCAAACTCGGGATGTACGCTGGACCCGCAAGATCTGGATCATTTATTCGATAGGTTTTTTGTAACCAATGAACAGAAGCAAAAGAAATTCAGCACAGGTATTGGCCTGGCATTTACCAAAGAGCTCGTGAACCTGATCGGTGCCAGGATCAACGTCACTATAGAACAAAACTGGATTCATTTTACGTTGCTTATTCACCTGGAGGCCATCGCTGTAGCCGGTAAAGAAGATGAAGTGATCACCTCAGCGCCTTCATATGTTTACGAATCACTGGTAAAACAATTTGAACAGCCCTCAGCGGAACATGAGAACAAGAATAGCCTGATCGACGAACTTCATCAGCGGGCAGAACACAGTATTTTATTAGTTGAAGATGAACCTGAGCTACGATACCTGATCCGTAATGTGTTAAAAGAGCAATATATTATTTACGAGGCAGGAAACGGTACCGAGGCGTTAGCCTTCTTAAAGAAAACGATTCCCGATTTGATTATCAGCGATGTGATGATGCCTGATATGGACGGCTTGCAATTATGTGCCGAAGTCAAAAACACACCTGCCACCGCGCAAGTCCCATTCATCATCCTTTCGGCAAGAGGCTCAGTAGAAAATAAAGCCGAAGGTTACGAAGTAGGTGCCGATGCTTACATCCCTAAACCTTTTCATATCAATTATTTGCATGTACGCATCAGGAAACTGCTCGATTATAAACTAAAAATGGAGCACCTGATCAAAGACCAGCATATCAGTACCCAGTTTATGGATGCTGATATTGAGGATACAGATAAAAAATTCCTGGAATCACTACTCAAAGTGATTGAGAACAACTTGAACGAACCTGAGCTTAATGCCGCCATGTTGGAAGATGCTTTGGCAATTAGCAAGATGCAACTCTACCGGAAATTAAAATCTCTAGCAGGGATGACACCAGCTGAGTTCATCAAACGAATCCGGTTAAAACATGCTGCCGATATGCTCCTTGCATCACAGTTTACAGTTTCAGAAATCTTTTACCGCACTGGGTTCAATAATAGATCTTACTTTTTCAGAGAATTCAAAAAGATCTACCAATGTGCACCCAATGAGTACCGTCAACGTCAATTTGAGGCCTATACGCCTATTTTGTAACTATAGTGAACTAGTTTGAAACTATAGTATACTACTTCAAAAGTGTATCCATATACATTTGCCTTAACCAAATATTAATTCATATGAAAAGAAGCCAATACTTATCGCTCGGTTTTGCATTATTGATGTTATTTACAGGTTTTACCGCAATGGCACAAGTCAGGATTACGGGTAAGGTTGTAGATGAAACCAACTTGCCGGTACCAGGCGTTACCGTCCAACAGGCAAACACTCAAAACAGAGCAGCAACAAATAAAGATGGTGTATATACCATCACCTTACAGGAAGGTGGCAGTCAGTCACTCATCTTTACCTACATCGGTTACCAATCTGTTACGATGCCATTTACCGGTAGTGCGACGATGAACATCAACCTGAAACCGAGTTCTTCAGATCTAAATGAAGTAGTTGTGCTTGGTTATACTAGCCAGAAAAAATCAACCGTTACCGGATCTATAGGGACGGTAAATATGGCGGAAGCAGAAAAACGCCGCGTACCAGATGTTGCACAGCTCCTGCAAGGTCAGGTAGCAGGTGTACAGGTTACGCAAAGTACTGGTGCGCCTGGCGATCCCATCAATATCCGTATTCGTGGAGAGGGAACCATAGGGAATAATAGTCCTCTATTTATTGTAGACGGTGTCCCATCGAGAGATATCTCTTTCCTGAATACAAATGACATCAAGTCTTTAACAGTGCTTAAAGATGCATCCGCAGCAGCAATCTACGGATCGCGGGCATCGGCCGGTGTTGTTGTAATCACAACCAATCAGGGCGTTGCCGGAAAATCGACTTTAGATCTCAACTATTTCAACGGGATTCAAAAGGTTACCAATTTGCCACACATGCTCAATGCGTCGCAGTACTTAATGAAATCTGAAGAAGCATGGAACAATGCTGGCTATACTGGCACAAATCCTTATACCGCCGAAAAAGCCCGGACAGACCTCTCCAACACAGACTGGCTGAATGAACTGTTTGATACTGGTCGCTCACAAAGTGCACAGCTTACTGCCAGTGGCGGATCAGAAAAAGTGACTTACCTGCTTTCTGGTGGATTTTACAAACAGGACGGTATTGTAGTTTACAACAATGACCAATATCGCAGGGTTAACTTCAGAGCTAATGTAAATGCTAATGTCACAGATCGCTTTAAAGTGGGTACAAACCTGCAAATCTCTAATGAAATGCAGGATGCCTTATCGTCTAAAGGTGATGCTCCAGGGATTATCCGCCACGCTTTCTTAAGACCACCAGTTTTAGGTGTATATAAAAACACTACTGACCCTACTTATTCTGCAAGAAATCCTTTTACAGATCTTCCTTTCTACAAAAACAACAATTTATCAGCAGGTGGCTGGGATGCCAATTTCGAAAGATCTCAGAATCCTATAGCTTTAGCCTATTTCAGCAATGATACACGCAACAACTTCCGCACTTTTGGAAATGCTTATGGCGAATATGCACTACTGGCAGACAAATCTTTAAAAATCAGAACCAACCTGGGTGTGGATTTATTATACAGACATAATAAAGCCTTTTTAGAAAATTTCGGCGATGATGACGGTAGCGCAAATCCTCTTGATGCTGGTCAGGGAAGAATCAACCGACCAAATGGTTTGAACGAAGAACGCGGTCAACAGACAAATTTTACCTGGAACAATACGCTGAACTATGATAAAACTTTTGGTCAGCATGCAATCAGTGCATTAGTCGGAACAGAATATATCAGCAACAAATCAGATGCAATCTCCGCGTCCAGAAGACGGTATGACTATACGTCAGGATCGTTTCAATATATAGACTTCGGTAGTACCGCAAACGACTTATTTAACGGCGGTTCTGGTGCCGAATCCAGCCTGTTCTCTTTATTTGCATCAGCAACTTATACCTATGCAAACAAATACTTTTTAACCGGTAATTTAAGAGCTGATGCCTCATCACGCTTTGCCGAAAATAACAGATGGGGCTATTTCCCTTCAGTATCTGCAGGATGGAAAATCTCTCAGGAAGGTTTCATGAAAGATGTAACCTGGATTTCTGATCTGAAGTTAAGAGGAAGTTACGGTCAGTTAGGAAATCAAGAAATCGGTGATTACAGCTATCTGACCCTGATTCGGAAAGACGGCGACAAATATGTAACTGACAGGTACGGAAATCCAGACCTTAAATGGGAAACGACAACACAGGCAAACATAGGTTTGGATCTGGGTCTGATCAAAAATAGCCTCTACATCACCGCCGATTATTTCGATAAAAAAACAACTGGTATTCTACTTCCGGTGTCATTACCTAAATTCGTTGGCGATGTAAAACCTACAATTGTTAATGCAGGCGAAGTAAGAAACAAGGGTTTTGAGCTGGGCATCAACTATACCAACAACAACAATGCTTTTAAATATACCATCAATGGTAACCTGGCAACATTAACAAATGAAGTGACTAAACTTCATCCTAACCTGCCAACTATCATTGGTCCGGTAAGCAGAACAGCGGTGGGACATGCACTTAACGAGTTCTATGGCTATCAAATGGTAGGCATCTATCAGAACAGAGCCGAAATCACTAATTACCTCAAAGGAACACCAAACCCATCTGAACAACCCGGCGACATTAAGTTTGCAGACCTGAACGGAGATGGTGTGATCGACGACAATGACAGAACTTATATTGGAAGTAACATCCCAAAACTAACTTATGGTTTAACCCTTTCTGGTTCTTACAAAGGATTCGACATCTCTGCATTGATCCAAGGTGTTCATGGGATAGATAAGTACAACAACCTGAAACAGATTATCGACTACGATACCAGACCGTTTAACCACACCACCGCAGTATTAGATAGCTGGCACGGTGAGGGTACATCGAATACCATTCCAAGGGTAAGCTTTACAGACAATGGTAGTAGCCGTGTATCTAGTATCTATGTTGAAGACGCTTCATACTACCGCTTAAAAAATCTTGAGATAGGTTACTCTTTTGGGGCAGCAGTGAAAAAACTGAAACTTGGGGTACAGGATATCCGGATTTATGCCTCCGGACAAAATTTATATACCCACACTAAGTACACAGGTCTGGATCCTGAATCTATCGATGCTGTTGATTATGGTACTTATCCGCAATCAAAAGCTTATTTGTTTGGTATTAACGTTAAATTCTAAATCACTATGAAAACCATATATACATCATTATTTGCAGTGCTGTTAATCCTCACTGTAAGCTGTAAAAAAGAATTGTATAAAGATCCGATCGGCCTGTTAACTCCTGATCAGGTAAATACAGACCCAACGGCAAACACACTCACGTCATCTGTAACATCTTCTTACCAAATGCTCTCGAATACCCTCAATTTATTAGGTCAATGGGACTGGGCAAACGGTACAGTGTTCAGAAATGATTTTATCGTTCAGGATATTGCATCTGATGATGCCATGAAAAAATGGGCTCAGGATGGTGATCAGGCATGGATGGATGAAGTTGACAACTTCAGGTTCATCTCTACAAATCAAGCATTCAATGGTATCTGGAGTTATGATTACGAAGGTGTATCAAGAACTAACCTTGCATTAAGCTACCTGACTGACGACGCCATTGTAACCAAAGTTGGCTTAAGCGCTGCGATTAGAAACCGATCGCTTGGAGAAGCTTATTTCCTGAGAGCCTATTACTATTTTGACCTGGTCACAAATTTTGGTGATGTTCCCTTAGTCCTAAAACCGCTTGCCAACTTTAATGATGCCTATGATGTGGCTAAAAGAATTCCTAAAGCGCAGATATGGGATCAGATTAATGCCGATCTTACTAAAGCGAAAGCTTTATTACCGTCCTCGAAATTTTCTGACGCTACGGATAAATGGCGCGTGTCTAAAGGTGCAGTAATTGCTTTACAGGCCAAATCTGCCTTATACAATGAGAAATATGCCGAGGTAGTAAGTCTTGTAAATGAATTGCAAACATTAAACTTCTACAGCCTGAACACAAATTACTTCGATAGCTTTGATCAGACCAAGGAATTCGCCGATAATGAAGTGATCTTTGCCTATGATCACCAGTCTGGAAAAACCCCTAAAAATGGCAATGGCTATTGTGCTCCATTAGGCTGGGGATTTTTTGCACCTACAGCGAATTTTATCGCTGCTTTCGAAACTAACGATCCGCGTTTAGGATATACCGTTGATGTAAGCAAACAAAACATCTACAAATTGCTGGGTGATAAAACAGGTGCCAACAAAGGAAATGACGATGCCGGTAGCAACAAGATTTATATCCGTTATGCCGATGTGCTCCTTTGGAAGGCTGAAGCGTTAAATGAGACTGGTGATACTCAGGGAGCAGTCACTATCCTTAACCAGATTCGTGCAAGAGCAAGAAATACAGTAACCATTACAGGCACTACTGCTCCAGCCGGAACCTTACCGGATCGCCCTGCTTCTTCAGACAAGACCGTTGTTAAAAATTGGCTGATGCAGGAAAGACGTGTAGAGCTTGGCTTAGAAAGTCAACGCTTCCTGGACCTGAAAAGATGGAAAACGGCAAAAACAGTATTGACTGCTCAAGGCAAAAACTTCCAGGATAAAAACTACCTGTATCCTATTCCTCAGGGAGATATCGACAAATCCGGAGGAACAATCACACAAAATCCAGGTTATTAATTCCTGACTTCAATTCTTAAAGAAACAGATCGTATAAGCGCATGCCGACAAGGCCTGCCGCTTGTACCGTCTTGCACAACTTAATCCTATATGCTGATGAAAGACCTTGCTCAAAGATTTTCCCAAAACCCATTGTTAAGTCCCGCAGACCTTAAACCAAGTTTAGAAGGACTGGAAATAACCTGCCTGCTTAACCCCGGTGTATTCACCTTTCAAGGAAAAACATGGTTATTGGTACGCGTGGCAGAACGCCCATCGCAACTTGAAGAAATTATATCGTTCCCTATCCTAACCCCAACTGGGATAGAGATTATGACCATTGAAACGAGTCACCCTGAACTGATCGCCACTGATCCTCGAGTAATCAATTTTAAAGGGCTCGATTACCTAACCACGCTTTCTCATTTGAGATTACTGTGCAGTGAAGATGGCGTCAACTTCATTGAACCCGCGGGATATAACCTCTTGCAAGGCGAAGGTAATCTGGAATCTTTCGGTATTGAGGATTGCCGGGTGGCGTTGATAGACGACACGTATTATCTTACATTTACCTCAGTATCTGAAAATGGTGTTGGGGTGGGTCTGAAGACAACAAAAGATTGGAAGACCTTCAAATCAGAGGGCATGATTATCCCCCCACACAATAAAGATTGCGCAATCTTTGAAGAACGAATTAATGGAAAATATTATGCCTTACACCGCCCGAGTAGTGTCGATCTGGGGGGCAATTTCATTTGGCTTGCCGAATCGCCTGATGGCATCCATTGGGGCAGGCATAAATGCATCATCAAAACCCGCAAAGATCACTGGGATAGTAAACGTGTTGGTGCAGGCGCAGCACCCATCAAAACTGAAAAAGGCTGGTTGGAGATCTATCATGGCGCAAACGCCGAACACCGCTATTGCCTAGGCGCTTTTCTGATGGACCTCAACGATCCCTCAAAAGTTATTGCGCGCAGCGAAGAGCCGATTATGGCACCTACCGCTGAATATGAAGTAAGTGGCTTTTTTGGACACGTCGTTTTTACAAACGGACACGTGGTGAATGGTGATGAACTCACAATATATTATGGAGCTGCAGATGAATTTGTTTGCGGCGCTAAGTTTTCAATTGAGGAGATTCTGTCCTCATTAACCTATCATCATGCTGAATAAATTAAAATCTGAAATCACGCATTTTAAGGATCAGACGCATAATTTCAAAATACTTACGTTGACCAACCTGATTTATAGCATTGTGTTACCGGTAATCGATATTTTTGTTGCTGCCTATGTTATGCGGAGTTCCAACGACCCGACAAAGGTAGTGGTTTACCAGTTAACAATCTATACTGGTATTCCCATAACATTCCTGATTAACGGATGGCTCTTAAATAAATTCCCGATCAAAGTGCTGTATTCGCTCGGAATGGTACTAAGCGGAGTGTCTATGATGATCATGATGTCGCTGAAAACCTTGGATATTACAGGTGTCGGAATCGCAGGGATCGTAATGGGCATGTCTTTCGGGTTCTATTGGGCCAACCGCGATTTCCTGGCTTTGGCGATTACAAATGATAAGAACAGGAATTATTACTACGGACTTGAAACGTTTTTCTATACCATAATTGCGGTAGTCATTCCGGTAATGATCGGTTGGTTCATTGAATTCTCTGCCAACACAGGCGACGCAAAACTGGCGTATAAGATTGTTACAGGAATTGTATTTGTTATTACCATACTTGCTTCGATCATGTGCTTCAAAGGCAAGTTCAACAACCCGACCAGCAAAAAATTTATCTATTTTAAGTTTGATCCATACTGGTACAGATTGATGTTTCTTGCGGTATTAAAAGGATTAGTACAGGGCTTTCTGGTAACTGCGCCAGCAATGCTGATTATGCTATTACTGGGCAAAGAAGGTGCGCTCGGTACCGCCCAATCAGTAGGCGCTATATTTGCAGCTATCCTCATGTATATCATTGGGCGAAAAACAACACCTGAACACCGGATTTATGTATTCGGTGCAGGATTAGTTTTATTTACTATAGCAGCCCTGATCAATGGAGTCTTATTTAATGGAACTGGAGTGATCTTGTTTATGCTGTTTTTATTGCTTGCTAAACCGCTGCTGGATTTGGCTTATTTCCCGATACAATTTAGTGTGATCGATATCCTGACAAAAAAAGAAAAGAGAAGTGAATTTGCCTATATCCTGAACCACGAAGCAGGACTATACATAGGGCGTTTGTCGGGCGCAGGAACTTTCCTGATACTTGCCTACACTTTCTCTAACGAAATTGCACTCCGTTATGCCATTATTATTGTAGCGGTATTACAACTCAGTTCTTATTGGGTAGCAAAAGGTATCATCAGAAAAGGCAAAATCATGAACGGCGAATTTGCAAATCACACACCAACAGAAAACCAAATTGATGCTAAAGTTGCTGAAGCAGCTATTTAATAGAATGATATGAAAATGAAATTTCTTCCGCTCACCTGCCTCCTTTTTCTTTTTACCACCACTGCCTTTACACAGGTTAAACAAGTCGATATTCCCAGGGTAAATCAAATGGCTGATATACCACAGGCCCTACAGATTATAGACTGGAGAAAGATGGCCTTAAAATTTGACAAAACAGTATATGACTTCAACGCAAAAGGCAAATACTGGCCTTTAGTCTGGATGGATAGTACAGGCAAAAATTTTAAACAGCCGGTATTAGGTATGTATACCGCAATCGGTGATGTCAGACAGGGAGCCGCACATAATAAGGGTATGTTTCATGAAGCGCTTACCAACATGGGCGCTGTATTAGGTGCCTCTCTTGTTGGTATCGATAAGAGCAATCAGAACGGTATGAACTATGTAGCCATGCTTAAAAACTATTATAATATCGATACCGGATGGGATATTATGATGAACAATACGGCGCCCGAAGTTGCCTTATTGGGTGGCGGGTATGGGCGCGACTGGTGGTATGATGTATACCCGAATTTGTTGTTTTACGCCATCTACACCAAATACCCTGCACAAAAAGATTTTGATAAAATTGCCAGAAGCATAGCAGAAAAATTCTTTAAGGCCGATTCCATTCTGAATGGGAATTACAATTATTCCTATTTTGACTACGGCAAAATGAAACCGATGACCAATACCATTTGCGCTCAACCTGATGCCGCTGCCGGTCATGCTTATGTGCTTTACGCCGCCTACAAAAAATTCGGCGATCCGCGTTATCTGAAAGGTGCAATTAGCGCGATGAAAGCATTGGAAAGTCAAAAAATCAATCCTACCTATGAACTATTAATGCCCTTTGGAGCTTACCTCGCAGCAAGGATGAACGTTGAGCAACACACAAATTTTGACCTGGCCAAAATGCTGGATTGGACTTTTGCAGGCACGGCCGTTTGTCGCGAAGGCTGGGGCTTTCTTATCGGAAATTGGAATGGCATTGATATATCCGGAACAGTAGGAAGTACAGTAGATCATGGCGGTTATGGTTTTTTAATGAACACTTTTGATGCTGCATGGCCCCTGGTCCCTTTAGTGAGATATCAGCCGGCATATGCCAATGCGATTGGTAAATGGATGCTAAATGCGGTTAGCGCATCGAGATATTTCTATCCGCAATATATGCCTAAAGAACACCAGACACTACCAGAATTTGCCGAGGTTACAAAAGGAGTGATTGCCTATGAAGGAATTGCTAAAACCTCTACTTTCGATACGCTATATACTAAGTTGCCTTCTCCGGTAGCACAGGGTGACGGACCTAAATGGGTTCCTGGCCAAAATCCAAATGTTTCCCAATTTAGCGTTTATGGCAGTGGCCATGCAGGAATTTTTGGAAGTATTGTGAAAGAAACAAACGTAAAGGGAATATTGGAGTTGGACGTTCTGGCGACAGACTTTTACAGAAACAACGCCTACCCGACCCACCTATACTACAACCCATATACATCGACAAAATCTATAACCTTAATTTGTGCTGAAAAATCCGACCTGTACGACTCCATAAATCACAAGTTCATAGCAAAAGGAGTTAAGGGTAAAACTTCGGTTACCATCAATGCAAAATCGTCTGTACTGATCGTATCCATTCCCGCTTCAAAGAAATCGAGCGCTAAAGGAAACCAATTGCTTGCGAGCGGGATTGTTATCGATTACCAACTTAAATAAATTCTTGAGGTCTGAAAAGCGGAAAATTAACACAAACTACACATTGGCTTTCGATTTTTTACCTAATTTTGCAGGAAAGAATCTACAATTGCTTAGATTTATAATCTGAATTCGCCCTCCTAATTTTTGATTAAAAGAAAGCATTGATGTCTATTAAAAATTTCATTCTATATGCCGGATTGGCAATAGGGCTGGCGGGCTGCGCAAAATCGACAACGGAAACTGCACAAGATCCGGTATTGTCTACTCCTAAATCTTATAAAATTACTGAGGATTTTGAAAACGCTGTAAAAGGAGCTTATGCCCTTGGCGATGCAACTATGCCGACCGGCACGTGGAGCATGGACAACGCCTTGATCGGAAACCTCGCTGCAGATTTAAAAAATGGCAATAAGAGCGTACGCATGCGCAGTGGAAAAATCTCCATGAATTTTGATATTGAGGGCTTAACCATGGTATATATTTCCCATGGAAAATACGGAACAGATCCCGCATCAACCTGGCAACTGTATGTATCTGCTGACGGCGGAACAAATTATACTGCACTCGGCGCACAAATTACCGAAACCAGCACTAAGCTGGTAACAGATTCTTTTAAAGTAAGCATCCCTGGTAAACTACGTTTCCGCATCACCAGTGCAGGATCAACAGATGCCGCACGGATTAACCTGGATGATATCATCTTCAAAGGAAGCGGCGATCCGGGAATTGTGGTTGGAACTCCAGATACTGCGCCCGCAGATACTGTGAAAACTACAACTCCGGAAAAACCACGTACTGTAGTCGCAGGAGCAGATGCGCAACCGATGAGTGGAGATAATAGCAATATGATTTTTGGAAATCCGTCTAACGCAACCTCTGCCACAGCGGATAACTTTTACATTGATCAAAAATATTATACTGAGTCTTATAGTAATTCACGTGGCACGCCAAATTGGGTGAGCTGGCATTTAGATGCAAGCACCGCTTCCAATGCAGTGAAAAGACTAGATAACTTTGCCGGTTTTAGTGGGCTCCCTGCAAGTTATTACATTGTCCAAAACACCAGCTACTCCGGTACTGGTTTTGACAGGGGACATAACTGTCCTTCTGGCGACAGGACAAGCTCTACTAACGCTAACAGTGCAACGTTCTTGATGACTAACATGATTCCGCAAGCGCCGCAAAATAATCAACAGACCTGGGAGTCGTTAGAGTCTTACCTCAGAGCTCAGGTTATCCTCGGCAATGAAGTATTCATTATCATGGGAAGTTACGGAGCTGGTGGAGTTGGCTCTAATGGATCAGCGACAACCATCAATGGTGGAAAAGTTACCGTTCCATCAAATGTCTGGAAAATCGCAGTGATTTTACCTGTTGGGAACGGAGATCTCCAACGAGTTGATGCAAATACCCGGGTGATAGCGGTTAACACACCGAACATAAACACCATTGATAAAGACTGGAAAAAATACCGCGTGACCGTTCGTGACATCGAGAAAGCTACCGGCTATAACTTCCTTTCCGCATTGTCACAAAGTGTTCAGGATGCTGTAGAAACCAAAAAAGACACGGCCAATTAAAAAGCTTTATAACAGAAAATGCTAGCTTTGTTTGATTGAATATTAGGTTAAACAGCACAACATGACTTATAAAGAAAAACTTAGCGAGATCCGCAGACAGATAAAAGCAGACCAGGTGGATGCTTATATCATTCCATCTGCAGATCCGCATATCAGTGAATACCTTCCTAAATATTACAAATGCATCCCTTTTGCCTCTGGCTTTAGGGGATCTGCCGGTACATTGGTAATCACACATGACTTTGCCGGACTCTGGACAGATTTCAGATATTTCGAACAGGCAGCTGAAGAGCTTGAAGGAAGCGGTTTTGAACTCGTTAAACAAAAGGTACAGCATGCCCCCGAATACATCCAATGGTTGGGAGAGCAGCTACGGCCTGGCGCCATCGTTGGCGCAGATGAACAATTGCTCTCTATTTTATTGGGCGAAATGCTGACAGAGAAATTAAACTTAAAAGGCATCAGCCTGGCCAACAAAGACTACCTCAGTCCGATCTGGGCAGACAGACCAGCTTTACCTATTGAGGCTGCGTTTCTACTCGAAGACGAACACACCGGCGAATCAATAAAAGATAAATTATCCTCAATCCGTACTGCGCTAAAGGCGTCGTCTGCTCAGTGGCATCTTGTATCTTCTTTAGATGACATGGCATGGATTTTTAACATCAGAGGTAAAGATGTCAATTACAACCCCGTTGTGCTTAGCTTTGCCTTAATTAGCCAAACTGAAGCAACTTTATTTATAGACCTGAACAAACTGGATGAGGCCGCAAAAACTACATTACAAAACTGCGATGTAACACTTGCACCGTATACCAGCATCGAGCAGGCCCTAACCGAAATTCCTGAAGATTCTTCCATTTTTATTGATCCTAAAAGGAATTGCTTTGCTTTTTCCAAGCTCCTGCCCAAATCTGTAAGGATCATAAAAGACACCAATCCATCAACAAACTTAAAAGCCGTTAAAAATACTACCGAGCTGGCTAATACCCGTTCTGCAATGGTTAAAGATGGAGTTGCTATAACACGCTTCTTAAAATGGCTTTCTGAAAACATCGGTCAAACAAGAATTACTGAACTTTCGGCAGCAGCGAAACTGCAGGAATTCAGAAAAGCGCAGGAAGGTTATATCGGAGACAGCTTTAATACGATCAGCGCCTATGCCGCCCATGGTGCGTTACCACATTATGGCGCCTCAGCAGAAAGCGATGTAGAAGTTGAGCCAAAAGGCTTATTTCTTGTAGATTCTGGCGGTCAGTATTTTTATGGCACCACAGACATCACCCGTACAATTCCTATGGGACCTACTACGGAAGAAGAAAATACGGATTACACGCTTGTTCTTAAGGGCATGATCGATGGATGTAAAGCACGCTTTCCTAAAGGAACATGCGGGTACCAGATTGATGCCATCACCCGTAAACCACTATGGGATCACGCCATCAATTATGGCCATGGAACTGGTCACGGTGTAGGGTATCTGCTTAACGTTCATGAAGGTCCTCAGGTTTTTAACCCAACAAACAATCCAGTAGCTATAGAACTGGGAATGATTACTTCCGTGGAGCCCGGCGTTTACAGACCAGGGAAACATGGAATTAGAATAGAGAATCTCGTCAATACCATTCAATCGGTAAGCAACGAGTTCAATGATTTTTATGCGTTTGAAACGCTTACTATAGCTCCAATCAGTACAAAGATCGTTCAGAAGCACCTGTTGGAACAGAGCCAGATCGACTGGTTGAATCTATACAACGGCATCGTATACGAAAAACTAAGTCCTTTGTTAACCGCCGAAGAGGCTGAATGGCTGCGGGCAGAAACCCAGGCTATCTAGGCAAACTGATTTTACCCATAGCTACAGGCAACAAACCTGAAGTTGTTGGATATTGAAGTGCGGCTCCGCTGATACATTCGTTCGCCAATACAGCAAATAATACTGCTTCCTTGGCATCCGGATCAATGTCCAGCAGAGCCGTACTTTTTATACTGAGTCCAAGCTTTGCTTCAAGCTGTTGCCGAAGAAAAGTGTTGTGCATGCCACCACCGCTGATATATAAACTAAAATCCGTGTTATCCGGAATACAAGCAGATAGACCGAGTTCAATCCCTGCGACGGTAAAAGCAGATAATGTAGCCAGCACATCTGCATTCGTCAATTCAATTAATCCAGCTTTACCTAAAACATTATCCAGATAACTCAAGCTGAAAACTTCGGGGCCTGTCGTTTTTGGAAAAGACCGCTTAAAAAAGGCATCATCAAGTAATAGATTCAACAATGACTCGTTTATCTCACCGGCAGCAGCTATGCTCCCCCCATCATCATAGCCTAGACCTGGGTACTCCCGCTGTACAAATTGATCCATTAACGTGTTCCCTGGTCCCACATCTGTAGACATTACCGCCAGCCCAGAACCAGTCGCAGGCAAATAGGTAAAGTTTGAAATTCCCCCGATATTTAGCAATACCCGGTGTTCAGTATCGCTCGAGAATAACAGGTAGTCACCATAAATCGATAAAGGTGCTCCCTCACCACCCGCAGCCACATGTTTCTGCCGAAAATCACTGAGGGTTATTATCCCAGTTTTCACAGCAACATGATCCCCATCACCGATTTGAAAGGTAGCATTTGGATAAAACTCCAGACCATGTTGATGTTTCGGCGCATGGTAGATGGTTTGTCCGTGACTGGCTATTAAATCAACATCTGTCACCTCAACATTCCAATCCCCGAGGCATGCTAACACCATCTCCCCATAGATATTACCCAGATAAGCATTCAATACTGTAACTTGTTCCAAATCAACTCTGGGTTTAGAACTGATCAGCTTGAGTGCCGATTTCAGTTCCGAACTATAACTTATCGTCCTGAAATTAAGAAGCTTAACCTGAGTTTCCAATCCATAACCACTAAACTCACATAAGGCAATGTCAAGCCCGTCCAATGAAGTGCCAGACATCAGCCCCACAATTTTTCTTGAAGATGCAGATCCAATTTTGGATAACTGACTCAAATACGGATTCATAGTCATTAAAAATCTGTGTTTAACCTTCTGTTCGGATAGTCTAGTTTAGCACTCTTTCGATTACCACCAACCGTAAAATGAACGATATTGGTTTGATCATCAAACAAGTCATAAAGAATAGTATTTGTCGTTTCTAATTTTTTCAGACTTTTTACTGGTTCTGTTTCCACATACACTACTATGGCCTCGTTGTCCCGCTCAAAACCAACATAGGTTAAGGCTAACGCTTTCCCATTTCCTTGAAATGCCAGGTTAGTCAACACATATTTTTTTACGAGTTCTTCCATTGCTTTATGTTGAGTAGCGGCAGAAAGATCTACTTTTTGCCTAAAATTCTTGGCTAGCACCGTCTCGAAGTCGTCGGTAAAGATCCTGCAGCTAACTTCAAGTGTTAAAGATTTTGCATTATACTCCACTTCTGTGGAACTCAGGTGAAACGGATGTTTTTTTTCTGCTTTTACTCCTTCCGGGATTAAAATTCCGCAAATCAGGTAACAAATTAGTATCGTTTTTTTGAATATCGCCATCATGCGTGGATTATTTTTTCTGTTTACAAAAAAACACTTAAATTTAAACTTCTCCTAACAATTAGAAATGAAAAGATTCTACACTTCTCTACTCGTTGCTGCAGTTTCTATTCAGGGAACCTTTGCTCAGAATATCATGAACAACCCTGAAAGTAACCATGGCAACAAATTTGAACAATTGGGAACAATCCTTCCCACCTCCAACGAACAGCGCACAGCCAGTGGTGCACCCGGCGTAAAATATTGGCAACAGCGGGCCGACTATGATATCAAGTGTAGCCTGGACGAAAAGAAATTGACCCTCACGGGTAATGAAACCATTACCTATTTTAATAACTCTCCTGATGTATTAACTTATATCTGGCTTCAGCTCGATGAAAATGAGCATAGCAACACTAAAAATGCCAATTACCAGTCGGCAAGTAAAATGCCAGCCAGCTCAACCGTACAAACATTAGATAAATCTGCGGATAATGGTGCTGACAATGGCTATGGTGTGAATGTTATCGGCCTTACTGACGCACTGGGCAAAAACCTAAAATACACCATCAACAAAACCATGATGCGTGTGGAAATGCCGGTTCCTTTAAAATCAGGACAGCAATTCGTGTTTAAGGTAAATTGGAACTACAAAATTGGTGACCGTATCGCTCAAGGCGGTCGTGGTGGTTACGAATTCTTCCCGGAAGACGGGAATCACCTCTTCACCATGGCACAATGGTATCCAAGACTGTGTGTATACAGTGATTTTCAGGGATGGCAAAACCATCAGTTTACTGGCCGTGGTGAATTCGCTTTGACTTTCGGAAATTTCAAAGTACAAATCACCGCTCCTGCTGACCATGTTGTTGGTGGAACCGGAGAATGTATTAACTACAGCGCCGTATTATCGCCTGCACAACTTGCCAGATGGCAGAAAGCAAAAGTTGCAACGGCTCCGGTAGAAATTGTAACGCTTGCAGAAGCTAAAGTTGCAGAGACAAAAAAATCTACACAGACTAAAACATGGGTTTTCCAGGCAAATAACGTACGTGATTTTGCATGGACTTCTTCACGTAAATTTGTGTGGGACGCCATGGCGCAACCCATTTCTGGTAAAAATGTGATGTGTATGAGCTTCTACGGTAAAGAAGCGTACGGACTGTACAGTAAATTTTCCACCAGAGCAGTAGCACATACTGTAAAAACGTATTCTGACTTCACTTTCCCATATCCGTACCCCGTTGCACAAAGTGTTGAAGCGGCAAATGGAATGGAATATCCAATGATCTGCTTCAACTATGGCAGAACAGAGAAAGATGGAACCTATAGCGAAACTTCTAAAAATGGCATGTTGGGTGTGATTATCCATGAGGTTGGACACAACTTCTTCCCAATGATCGTGAACAGTGACGAACGTCAATGGACCTGGATGGATGAAGGTCTAAACTCTTTCGTAGAATACCTGACTGAAGAGCTATGGGACAATAAATTCCCAAGTAAGAAAGGTCCGGCATACACAATCATAGACTATATGAAGCTCCCTAAAGATCAATTGGAGCCAGTAATGACGAACTCTGAGAACATCGTTCGTTTTGGGCCAAATGCCTATTCTAAACCTGCAACTGCGCTTAATATCCTTAGAGAAACGATCATGGGCAGAGAGCTGTTCGACTATGCCTTTAAAGAATATGCCAGACGCTGGGCATTTAAGCACCCAACACCTGCAGATCTGTTCAGGACAATGGAAGATGCAAGCGGCGAAGACCTTGATTGGTTCTGGAGAGGCTGGTTCTATGGAACTGATGCCTGTGATATCGCTCTGGATTCTGTGAAGTTTGCCAGACCTGATTTTGATGGCAAAATTCCGGCTACAAGAATGGTAAATGCAAGAATGGACAAACCTGCTGTCAATGCCTTCGAAGACATTTCCAAGAAATTGAACCGTGAAGACAAGCGTATCGTCTTCTACACAGATAAAGACCAAAATGCGAGAGATTTCTACTGGAAGTATGACCGCGGTTTAGCCAAAGCCGACAGTACCAATTTAGGTAAACAAGAGTTTGGCAGACAAATTGAACTTTTAAGCACTGAAGAGCAGGCTAAGTATGCTGGCAAATATTTCTATGAGCTTTCGTTCAGTAACAAAGGCGGATTGATTATGCCAATCATCGTTGAATTCACTTATAAAGATGGAACTAAGAAAGTAGATAAGATTCCTGCGCAGATCTGGAGATTGAATGAATTAAAAACTTCTAAGTTCTATGTTGAAGACAAAGAAGTAGCTTCGATCCAAATTGACCCAATGCGCGAAACTGCCGATATCGACGAGAGTAACAATACCTGGGGCATCAAAGAAAAAGCATCAAAGTTCCAAATATTTAAACAAAAGGGAGCTACTGCGGCAAGAGGCCAGTCGGTAGGCACCAACCCAATGCAAAGATCATTGGATAAATAACAACAGCAGCAAACAAAAAATGCCAGGCAAATTGCCTGGCATTTTTTGTTTATAAATGAAAACTATCTATTTAACAATCTTCAGCAAATAAGCACCATACCCACTTTTAACAAGTGGCGTTGCTATTTTAATCAGTTGATCTTTATCAATGTATCCCATGCGATAAGCTACTTCCTCAATACAGCCAATTTTAAGGCCCTGACGCTCCTCAATCACCTGAACGAACTGTCCAGCCTGCATTAATGATGCAAACGTCCCTGTATCAAGCCATGCTGTTCCACGACTTAACACGCCAACTTTCAATTTACCTTGTTCCAGGTAAACTTTATTCACGTCAGTAATTTCATATTCACCTCTCGGCGACGGCTTGATATTTTTAGCAATCTCAACAACACTGTTATCGTAGAAATATAATCCTGGAACTGCATAATCAGATTTAGGCTCCATTGGTTTCTCTTCTATAGAAACTGCATTCTTATCAGCATCGAATTCGACTACACCGTAACGCTCAGGATCAGACACCCTATAGGCAAATACCACGCCCCCTATGGGATCGGAACTTGCCTGAAGCAACTTAGCCATGCCATCACCATAAAAAATATTATCTCCAAGAACCAAAGCAACCTTATCAGTTCCAATAAAGTCCGCACCAATTACAAAAGCCTGTGCAAGTCCGTTAGGCTCCGCCTGAACAGCATAAGAAAACTTACAGCCAAGTGCAGATCCATCACCAAGCAATTTTTCGAAGTTTGGCAAATCGTGAGGAGTCGAAATAATCAAAATCTCATGAATACCCGCCAACATTAAAGTTGACAACGGATAATAGATCATTGGTTTATCATAAACAGGCATCATCTGCTTGCTCATCACCAAAGTTAAGGGGTGCAATCTTGTACCGCTACCGCCTGCTAAAATTATTCCTTTCAATGTATTTAGGGTCTAAGTTTTTAAATTGATGATGAAGCATCATCGCGGCTTGAAGATACACTTTTTTCGAGCTCCGAGTACCATTCTGCACCATATTTTCTAATAAGGGGCCCTTTCAAAAACTGATAAACAGGAACCTTTAGTTCTCGTCCAAAAGTGCAGGCATCTTTACAAATACTCCAACGGTCATAATTCAGCACGTCAAATTCAGGGTATTGGGTGATTCTGATTGGATATAAGTGACATGAAATAGGTTTTTGCCAATCAACTATTCCCTGCTCATAGCCTTTTTCAATAGCACACTTCGTGATTCCATTTTCGAAGGTTACGTAAGCGCATTCTTTATTCCCGTCCACACACGTGGTTGTAAGGTCTCCATCCTCATCCACTACAGAAGTACCATAAGCCTCAATAGCTGCAATACCCTTTGGTGCCAGCAGGTGTTTTATCTTTGGATAAATATCCGCCAGGATAGCTTTTTCAGCATGATCCAATGGTGCACCAGAATCTCCTTCTACACAACAAATACCCTTACACTTATTCAGGTTACACACAAAGTTTTCACTGATCACATCTTCATGCACCAATGTATTTTGAACTTCAATCATATTATTTTTCTAAAGCAATTGGATATTTAAGTCCTTCTGCCGATTTAATTTCCATCGTTACTGCGCCAACAAGGATTTCTACCTGTGCCTTTACAGGCACTCTGTTGCCATCATCAGTAATCCACAGATAAAGTCTGCTATCCTTTTTAAAGATCCGTCCTGGCTCAATAGATGGGCTAAAACGCAGACATTTCACATTCCCTATTTTACTTTTTACTGTCTCGCGACCTGTGAACTCGATTTCGAGTTGTTTGATCCCGTCTCCAAGAAAATAGTTCAACTTAAACTTATCGCCAATCTTTAACTTAGAAATGTCGAGACTTCTGGAAAAATAGTAAGCAGAGACCAAGTCAAACGTTTGTGTAGTTGGTGTAGTAAACGTGCCACGGTTGGAAACTACCTTCTTCCCATCCTGAGTAAACCGCGCCTTATCTTCCCGTTTGTATCCCCCTTCTCGTACATTTTCCTGATAGAAATATGGTGTCAGATCAGTCTTGTCGATATAAGAATCGTAATGATCCCTAACCTTATAAAAAATATCAAAAGTACCTGAGGTCTGCGCATCAACAACCAATTTATACGTAGGCTTATTATCAAATTTAAGATCAGAGTTCAGTACTTTCAACGTACCCTCCGCAGCAGTAATAAAACCATACCGCAATTTGTATTTCAACACTTCCCCTGCCTGAAAAACAGGCTCTTTTTTTAAGGGCAGCTCTTGTGCAAAGCCACGTCCGGTTATCAGAAATCCAAGAAGAACTATTACTACATATCTCATAACCTAAGTAAGCAAAAAGCTGTCCAAATTCCTAATCCTTTCGTTTATAGACCGGGACGGTCGAGCAAGGCTCTCCGTACATAATGCTTTTAACAACCGGGCTCAGCAAATTAGTAATCTCTACATAAGCAGAAACAGGAACATCAACATCACCACAGCCCTTAACCACAACACGTTCATTAGCGAATGAATTAAGGTCTATCTTAGCCAGTGACTTTGTGAACAAAACGGCCTCCAGCGCCGCCAAATCACCAAAAACCACTTCATTTGCATATGGACTCAGCTTCGTTGCCAACAGCATATAAGCCCAGGTAGGCACAATAGCGTCAGCTGAGCAAATCACCGAAACATTCTTATCCTGATACGCTGTCCAATCGTGCGTCTTAATAAATTCCCTGAAATCCTTTTCCCTAAGCATTAACCCATGAAAGAGGTTGTCTTTAATATCGTATACAACACGTTCTCCTTTATGAAGGTACTCTTCCAGATTGAGCGTAATCAAGCCGCTGGCGGCTACTTTATTGACAAAATTTTCCTGAATTTCCATTGCTGTAAAATAAAAAAACCGGAAGCAGGAATGCTTCCGGTTACAAATTTACACAAAAATAGATTAATAGAATTTCACCCTATTGTCTTTTATCTTGCTTTTATCCTGTAAGGTCTGGAATGCCTGACCTAATGCACGCTGTGCAATGCCCGCTGCCATTCCTTCTTTTTGTTTAAACGTATTTGCCAAAGGCGCAGGAGCACTGAAGCCTGTAACAGTAAACACATAAACACCACGCTCACCATCTACTGGCGCAGACAATTTACCAACCGGAGACCCGAAAACTGTTCCTACCAATTTGTTTTCCTGTGCAGCTCCCGGAACAATTGGATTAGCGAATACAATGTTTTGGATAGGAGTAACCTGTTTACCAACTTTCTGTGCTACCTGGTTGATATTTGAAGCACCTTTCACAGCAGCATCCAATTTCTCAGTTAACATTTTCGCTTTAACAGCGTTGCGAACCATTGGTTCAATTTCCTTTTTAACAGATTCCAGTGGAAGTAATCCTTTTGGCCTGATGTCTGTTAAACGCGCAACAACATACGCGTTGTCCATCTGATATACCTGGCCTAATACATCTCCTTTGTCAGCTGCATAAGCATCTTTAATCAAAGGACGTGGGTTATCAAGTCCAGGAGCATATCCCTGACTTGCTGTGATTTTATCTGCAACAGCAACTGTGTAGCCGTTTTTCTGTGCTAGTTTAGTAAAATCGTTCCCTTTCACTTCGTTTAGGAAGCTCGTTGCTTTCTTATAAGCCGCATCTTTAGTCTTGCTGCTTGCTGCAAGGTTTTTCTCAATGTAAGCCAGTTTAACAACTTTTGATGAACCAATCTGCTTTTCGATTTTGATCAGGTGTACTCCGAACTGAGACGTAACAACTTTAAGATCACCTGCCTGACCGTTGAATGCTGCATCCTCAAATGCAGGCACCATTTGTCCGCGAGCAAATGTACCAAGCTCACCACCTTTATCTTTCGACCCATCAACGCTGTATTGCGCAGCTAAAGCAGCAAAGTTACCACCCTTTTGAATCAATCCTTTTAATGAATCAGCCATTTTAACAGCCTTATCAACGCCACCAAGTTTTGCCGGATCTAATAAAATATGACTTGCTTTAACCGAATCAGGAGAAAAACGGGAATCAACTACCTTAGCTAATTTGTAAGAACTTCCTGAGAATTTTGGTCCGTAAAAACTTCCAGCAGGTAAAGCAAAAATTGCTGAATCAACAGCCGGGTCAAGTTTACCTTTAGTCAAATACGTATAAGGAACTTTAACGTCCGAATTGATTGCCGCAAACAAAGAGTCACTTTTCGCTACCCTGAATTCTCCAGCTAATTTTTCAATCTGTGCTTTTACTACAGCAGAATCTGCCGCTGTTGGTGCTACGTTAAATGAAACGTAATCAAAGCTGCGTGTTTCAGCAGGATTATCAAAGCGTTTTTTATTTGCGTTATAATAATCTGAATAATCAGACTCAGAAAGTTTTACTGAAGCGTCTGCTATAGAAGCATAATCAAGGCTTACATAGTCAAAGTTCGCAAGTTTGTTTCTATTTACATATTCGTCGTTAGCTTCCAGAGAAGTAACGTATACCGAACTCTTGATCAGGTTCGCATATTTTTGTTGTAAAGCTTGTTTCTCAACTTCATTTTCCAACAAAGCCCATTGTGCTTTCAGTTCTGGTGTTTTTTCAGCCTGTTTCAAAGATCCGATAACCGCGTTGCGGTCTACTTCACCAGTTTGTGGATTACCAAAATACTGAACAATCAGTGGACTTGGTTTTTTTCCCTGATACAAGTCAAATAACTCATCGCCAGAAATACTTAATCCAAGGCGACTGTATTCCTTATTCAACAAGATAGAAGCAACTTCACCCTGCCATACATTGTCAACAGCCATAGCCTGCATCTGTGGATTTGCAGAACCGCCATATTGTTGTTTGAACTGCGCTTCGCTTTGTTCTACTTTTTTTCCAAAATCTTCAATGCTAATATCTTCACCATCTACGGATCCAACCACACGCTGAGAATCTGCCCAGAAAGGTTTCCCTACCTTGATTGCATCACCCAATAAAAATGCAACAATTGCAAAACCTATGGCTCCAATCAGGATATAGCCCGCACGGTTACGCAAAAATGTCATTAATCCCATATACCTTTTATTTATAATTTTTTTTAAGAGGGCGCAAGATACAACTTTTGTCAAAAAAAGAAAACAATAAATTTCTTTTGAATAAGTAATTCAAAATTAGCGCATAAGCCAACTGAAATGAAAGCTTATTGTGTTAAATCGCCCTTAATATAAGTTTCGCCAAATGCGTTCTCAAAGTCAACCGTACTGAAGTCTTCAGGTGCCCTAAAATTGACTGCATTGATCACCGTACCATCAGGTTTTGTGATGACTCCTTTAGGAGAAAAGAAAGAGTGCTTATTTTCATCCCAAATCAATTCCTCTGTATTGAAAGTAAGGTTTACATTCACCACAACCACGTTTTTTTTGAAAATCGTAATCTGTTCAGTTTCCTTCATAATCGCATAATCGGAGGTAATTGTACCATCTTTATGCATTAGTTTATCATAAAAGGTTATTTTAACACCCTTAGGCATCTCCTGGTAATGCGCCCCGTCTGTCGGCGTAACCTTATCGAGGATTGGGGCAAATCCCCTGGCTTTTACCTTTGCTGAGTCACTGTAGATAACATCTACACCGTAAGACCGATTTGATGTAATCGCTACCTTTTTATCAGAAATAGTAGCTACTTTTTTCAGATCATCATCGCCACAGGAGCTCAGCAAGAGCTGCATTTGAACAATAGCAAGTGAAAAAAGTAGAAACCTTCTGTATTTCATTAATCAAATCTAAACCTTCTGAACCACTTATCATTCATGGTGAAGCCTAAATGCAAGTTGATATAATTCTCCTGAAGCAGGTTGTTGGTCATTGTACCACGCTTACCTAGCTCAGTTGTAAAATTAATTTTATAAAAAGCCAGTCTGCTGGGTGTACTTGCAAGCGGGAATCCAAATCCAAAAGTAACAGCCATCTGTTTGATGTCCTGATCATTGATACGCACATAAGTCTTATCATAAGTGAAGCCCAAACGGTAGTCAACACGGTTGAAATAACTGCTGATTGATCCTGCGTCAGGCGTGATTTGTCCACCAACAGACATACCATATGTATTTTGCAGACCTTGGTTCTGTCCATCAATCATAAAGTTCGCCCATTTACCCATGCGATAATCAGCACCGATCATCCACCTTCCAAACTTCTCAACTGTGAACCCGAAATTATGTACCAATGGCAACTTCAAACTACTTTTAGCATCCTGTGTAATTTGAAGCGTGTCTAAAGCGCCGTTTTCATTCCCAGTAGTAGCATCTTTCAAATATTGTGTTACAACAAATGTCCTTCTTGAATTGATGTTCGATGATGATGATCCTGAGTAACCAAAATTCAATGATGTTTTTGCGTCAAGGTCTATGTGATACTGTGCGCCATAAGAAAATCCTATTCCACCCACACTATTTTTTGTCTGAAATCTCGAGTTTAGTACATTCGTCTGGTCAACAAACTCTGTAGAACGAGTTTGTAACATATTCCCAAATATATAATCCACGTTTGCACCCAACCTAAAATGATCTCCAAACTGACGACCATATCCAAAATAGGCCTTAGTCAATCCACCTTCTCCGCCATAAATATAATTTACCGCCTGAGAAGCGCTGTTCCCAGGGCTTGAAAGTGTCGCAGAGTTTGAAAATTGATAACCCAACTCCGAATATGGCAACACACCGAAACTTAAAGCTGAACGTGGTGTAACTGGAAAAGCTAGCGCAACGTGACTCAATGTAGCATTAAAACTACTTTCACTTGCTCCATTTCTCCTCAGATTGCTGATTGAACCACTTGCGCCAATATCTATGGAGGTATACTGTATTCCAGCATATGATGCCGGGTTTTGCATATTGATATAACTATAGCCGTCCGGTTTCCAGACCCCACTGGAAATTCCACCCATCGCTTTAAACTGAGGCAAATTCAGACTTTTAAGATTTCCAACACCATACCTCGAATAAGGCGATTGCGTTGTAACCTGTGCTAATGCAGCATTGCCACCCAGCAAAACCAGAACTGCAGCTATATAATTGATCTTTTTAAACATATTCAAAAGCAATGACTTCATTTAATCCTTTTAGTACCAAGTAGGGATCGTTAATAATTTGAGGCGCAAAGATGCTGTTTTTTAATTGCTTCCACAAAAACGGCGCATCACCACCTGTTATTAAAACCTTCAATCCCTGATTTATTTTATTTTGACTGGCTATAAAGCCCTCAATTTCATTCATAATACCCTGTAAAACTCCGGAAAGTATGGCACTTGTAGTATCTCTTCCTTCAGGAATTTCTCTTTGCTCATCCCAATCCACCAAGGGAAGTTTCCCAGTATAGTGATTCAGTGCTTTGAACCGCATCCGTATTCCCGGACTGATACTTCCACCGTCATAGCTAGAATCACGCTGCAGTAAATCATAGGTTATACAGGTGCCTGCGTCAATAATCAGGCAGTCTTCTTGAGGATATAACCGATGGGCAGCAATTACGTTGGCCCATCTATCAAGCCCCAAAGTAGCCTTACTCAGGTAATTGTTGAGTATTCCGGTATTTTTCTCTGTTGAAAACGCTACGTAACAGGTCTCAGATTTTAAAATCTCTAAAATCGTTTTATCTTCTTCTCTTACGGTCGACAAAATCGAACAATCTACACCAAAGCGACCAATCAACTCTTTAAGAAAAACGGCATCCGTACGTTCAACAATCTCGTAAAAAACCAGCTCCCTACCTTGAAAAATAGCTATTTTACTGTTCGAATTACCGACATCGATCACCAGATTGACTCCGAGCTTCATGCCACAAAGCTATTAATCTTTAGCAAGTTTCAAGCCTCCCATTTGTTAAAAAAGGTTAAACGAATAAAAAGTACTGGGTCGCAACTACCAATATTAGAAAGAGACTTTCATAAAACCACCGTTTTGTGGCATTCGAAAAATAGTAAGCAAGTAATACTGCACCGGGTGGTACGCACAACAGGAAATGATAAAGCCTGAAATTAGGCTTGGTATAAAAACTGACTACGGCACAGAGAAACATAAAAAATAACATCTGAAATGCTTTCCGTGTGCTGATGAAACTCCTGAAGAAATTCTCCCGCAATTGTATCATTGCCAATACCATAATCAAAGCAACAGGAACAAGTACCAGATAATCATTATAATGAATTTTAAAGGCCGAAGGAAACTTGTTTGCCAGCGGCAACCAGATCCTGTAAAAACTCCCTAAACTGTCGTTCCAATAATAAAAAACGCCTAAAAACAAAAAGATGGTAACAAACCCTACAAGACCCGACACCCATTCCCTCCAGCTAAAAGAGCGATACAGCAACAAAGACAGCCAGATCATCACCAGCATCACAATGAATGGGAAATAGATCAATGTGCCCGCAGCAATAATCATCCCCACATCAAACATCAACATAATTGCATTCTGAGATTTACCAATCTTCATCAGCTTGTCCATTACCCAGATCAGCAGAAAATTACATACGAGTGCGGGACTTAGAATTAAGAACGGCATAAATAAGCTGGATCCCGTGATATAAAACAAGGCAGGTAAATAACCCGGTTTACTCAGCAAGTTATGATTGTTGATAACGAGATTAAAAAGTATCGCCTGCAAATAAACGATAAGCGCCGCTAAAACGATATTTGTCGTTGGCGATAGATCGTTTCCAATAGGAATCTGAATGAAAAATCTGGTATAGGGTTCCAGGAACTCAAAGTTCAATTTTGAAGGCAACTCCGCAAAAATAGCGATCCGCATAAAAAAGGTGTAGGCAAACAGGTATACTGCGTTGATTGGATTTGAAGTTCTAAACTGATTGATCATACCTTTTTACGAAAGGCAAAGTAAAGAAATTTATCTTGCAAACTGTTGCACAACTTTATCAATTACAGCCGCTGTTTCGTCGGGGAAACTAAATTGGTGTTCCTGCGTTTCTGCAACCCACTTCTTGATCACGGGCAACCAATTTTTATTACTACCCCAAATTACTGGCAATCCAAACTGCTTAAGCGCGTATGCATTACATTGCTGTTCATATTGAAATTTCATCGGTACAACCAATAGCTTTTTACCCAGAAAAAGTGCTTCAGCAGGCCCCTCAAAGCCACCCCCGGTTAATAAACCGGTACAACTTGCCATACTCTGGTTAAAGCCTTCGTTGTTAACGGGTCTCACAGAAACATTTCCATCAGCATATGGAATTCTGCAATGTTTAGAAAACACTTCCCATCTAACCTCTGAAATCTGTTTCAGTACGGGTGTCAGCCATTGATCGTCTATGGCCGGTAAATAAACCGTATAGTGTCCATGATCCGAAGGAATCAACCCCCTGATCTCAGAGCGGATTACAGGCGTATAAATAAAATCGTCGTATTTATCAAAATGAAATCCTACATAATGTGTTGCTGGTGCATAATACCGCATCACAAGTTGCGCCCAATCGATACTCTTTGGCTTAGGAACTTTTTTCGATTGAAAGGAAGCCTGGTGACTTAAGCCTACACTCTCTATGCCGCGCATTTTACATGCCCAGGCCGTTACAGGTTCAAAGTCATTTAAGATAAGATTATAGTCCTCTAAAGGAATATTTCGCGTGTCTTTCATAAAACGCGGTAAATTCATGGACTTCCAGGTTGCGTAATGATCTACGCCACCCTTTTTTCCAAAAATAAAACTGAAGCCGTGCAATTTGTACTTGACCTCCTGGGTCAGCTGAACATCGGCCTGCGTACCGCTTACCAACAGATCAACTTCACCGTGTTGCTGGAGCAGGGGGACAATCTCGCGGGCGCGACTAATGTGCCCGTTACCTGTTCCCTGAATAGCATACAATATTTTCATCCGCACCGAATATCTGTAAATTTTAGTGCTTAGACAATTTCTAACTTAATCTTTTGCAACAGCGCATTAACGTCAAGCTTACTTCCTAAGTCTTCACTATCGGAAAGAATTCCATCTTCTTCTACATCAGACTCAAAATTACGATCTTCATATTTGTAGATCGTCCAGGCTCCATTTACATATTCAAGTGCTGTCAAATTCTCAATCCAATCTCCACTGTTCAGGTAAGTTACAGCTCCATGCTCGGTGGGAATACTCCGCATTTCCGGATGATGGATATGTCCGCAGACAACATATTCATAGCCTTTCTCAGCAGCAAGCTCTGCGGCCGTTGTTTCGAAGCTATTGATAAACTTTACTGCATCCTTGAAGCTTGCCTTTACTTTCTGTGAGAAGCTCATTTTTTCCTTACCTACCAGGTTCAGCATCCAGTTCACAAAACTGTTAATCAAAATCAGCGTATCATAACCTACAGCGCCCAGTTTTGCCAACCATTTGGAATGCTGCATGGTCACGTCAAAAATATCGCCGTGGAAAAACCAGGCCTTCTTGCCGTCAATTTCCAAAACAAGCTTATTTTGCAAATGGAAAGCGCCCATTTCCATATCAGCAAATTTTCGCAGTAGTTCGTCGTGATTTCCCGTCAGATAATATACAGGAACGCCTTCCATCACAAATTTCATGAGCTTACGTACCACTTTCATATGGCTTTCGGGCCAATAACGTTTGCTAAACTGCCAGATATCTATGATATCCCCATTTAAGATCAATTTCTTTGGTTTAATACTCTTCAAGTATTTGAGCAGCTCTTTGGATCGACAACCGTAAGTGCCCAGATGGACATCTGAAATTACGGCAATATCTATTTCTCGTTTAGACGTCATCATCATCCATCTTTAAATCGTACGGGCTAAAAAAGAAAGCCAAAAGGGCGAGTACGGCTACAACAACTATGATTTCCTGCATAAGGGACAGTTTACATTGCAAATTTGCAATACACAGGTTAACAAGCCATTAAGAAACCGTGATGTTTATGCATAAAAAAACCGGATACACTTAAAATGTATCCGGCGATATCGCTAAGCACTATAGTTTTTATTTTTGCTTTTTCTTTTTGTCATCCCAAAACGAGAATCCGAGTGCTGCAACGAGCAGGATCGATCCGGCAAGTGAGATTTTCTCTCCCGCATAGTAAGAAGTTGGCTCAAACTTAAAGTCAACCTTATGGTTTCCGGCCGGCAACTGTGCTGCACGCAATACATAGTCGGCCCTGAAATAAGGCTTTTCTACATTATCCACATACATCTTCCAGCCTTTATTATAATAAATCTCTGAGAATACAGCAACAACATCATTTGGCGTACTGTAAGAATATTCCAGATGATCAGGATGATAACTATCCAACTTAATCATTGCTGTTGGTCCACCCGGGCCAACTTTCTTAAGATCCATCAAGCCTTTGTACTGCTCATCCACGATTGCTTCCTTCTTAGGATCAAAGCTACTGATCGCCTTCATCTCTTCATCAGCGTCTTTAGCAAATTGTACACTCTGTACAATCCATGCATTACCTGCCGCGGTTGGGTTACGCTGCATTTTGTAAGCTCCTGTTTGCTGATCCTGGGTAATAATATATTTAGTATTGAGCATATCCAGAACATCCTGATTGATGCTTTTTGAAAACTGTGCATCAATAAGTTCCTGGAAACGCTTTAATTTAGCAGCATGATAACCGCCTACAGTTTTATGAAACTGTGAAGCACTGGCGTCAGAAAACGTAGATACTGATAAGTCGAACACCCTGAAATCAGGATCTTTATCGGCCATAATAAATGTATCCACATCACGTGGCTGGAAATGGTTTGCTAAATCCTTCTTATTTGCAAAGTTCGAGTTATTTAAATAACGACGATCTACCTGCCACATATCAATTAAAACGGCTAAACCAAGAAGAATAAATGCAAGTTGCATACCCATCTTCTTAGTCAGATAAGCCCACACTAAAGCAAATGCAATAGCAATGAACAGGAAGGAGCGCAGTGCATCTGCACGGGCCAGATCAACACGATCTGAGATCAAAGCATTAGCCAGGCTTTGTGCCACGCCAACGTTATTGTTCAATGCTTGTGTAAGCGCCTGAACCATTTGTGGGTGTGTGGAATTCGTAAAACTAAAAAATACTGTTGGCATAATCGCAACCAGCAAAGAGAAACCACCAGTGATACCTGCAGCTATTGCCAGCTTTTTAACCATTTCCTTTTGATCGTATCTGCCATCCTGAAGTTCTTTGATTGCCAGGAAAGCAAGTATTGGAACTAGTAAACCGACAAGGGCAACGATAGATTCTACCGCTCTGAATTTATTGTATAATGGGAAATAACTGAAGAACAAATCTGATACCAGTGGGAAGTTCTTTCCAAAAGAAAGTAGCATAAAGAGGATGGTAGTTCCAAGGATCCACCATTTTAAGCGGTTGCGCACTACGAGCAAACCAAAGACAAACAGGAAGCAGATAATGGCTCCAAAATAGAAAGGCCCCGAAGTACCCGGTTTTTCACCCCAATATTGCTGAACACCAAATTGTCCTGCCAACTGCTGGATCGCCTGAGTAGGGTCTCCACCTACAACACCTTCGAGCGTCTTGTAAACATGACTTGTTGGTTTTACCAATGCATCAATGCTTGTTGCGCCACCATACAGGTTTGGAATGAGAAAAGTAAAACTCTCTCCAACACCCTGGCTCCAGCCATAAGCATATTCCTTGGAAAGGCCATTCTTCTCTTCAGTTTTATCGGTAGTCAGATTCGATTTACCTCTGTTGGATTCTTTACCATATTCGTAGGTTGTCCAGAGCGTACCCGCATTAACCATTACAGCTAGCACTGTTCCTATGGCCAGGAAGCTTAATGCTTTACCAAAAGGAGCAATCTTTTTTTCTTTAAATGCATGATATAACTCGATACCAATATAAATCAGCAATGCGATAAACAGGTAATAGGTCATCTGGATATGATTTGCACGGATCTCCAGCGCCAGAAATAGGGCCGTCAAACTGCCACCAATCCAATATTTCCCTCTGAGGGTCATAATCACACTGGCAAAAATAGGGGCAATAAATGCAATGGCAAGTGCCTTATTGCTATGTCCGGCTGCGATAATAATAAAATTATAAGAGGTGAAAGCAAAGGCTATAGCACCCGCCGCAGCAAGATATGGATTGATCTTAAGTACGCAGAATAATAGGTAAGCACCTAAAAGGTAAAGCAGCACTACATCCACCGGATCAGGCAAAACCGTGGTAATCAAAGAAATCACATAAGAAGCACCGTTCATTGGATATTGCACCCAAATCTGATACGCCGGCATACCGCCAAACATCTGATTCGTCCAAAGGGGTCCTTTGCCATCCTTTGCCTTATAATCCATGATTTCCTTCTGCATCGCCTTAGCTTGCAAAACATCACTTTGCGCCGGCCCTTTGCCCTGCAAAACAGGACTGAAGTATGCGAAACAGATAACTACGAAAAATCCAATGATGGCCAGATGAAGACCATTTCTAGTAAACCAAGTATTCATTAAGGGTTGTTTAATTTTAACAACCCCAAAAATATAAAAAGGAAGGAAATAAGCGCCTAATAAAGAAGAATTTAAAAATATATTATTTTACTTCTTCATAATCAACGAAATCGCCGAGCTTATCAGCATTGCCTTTTTTTTGCTTAGGAGGCATATAATCAATACTGATAGAACCTTCAGGTTTCCTTCTGTTATCTTGCTGTGGCGCAGCACCTGCAGCCTGTTGCTGCATTTTACCGAAAAGACTTCTTAAAACTAGTGGAAATACCAGCTTGATAATTACACGGATGATCCAAAGGATCAATATTGTGAAAAATAGAAATTTAATAAAACCCATATTTTTTTTAGTTCAGTTTACAAATATAGACGGATTCTGAATCTGATTATTACAATGTACGAAAGATTATTGCAATGGGATTACAGCAACACGTCCTACCTGACCGTCTTCCAGTCTAACTTTAATCCCTCTCGAATGGTATGCTGCCGAAGTCAGCAGGTTAGCAACAACACCTCTTGTCAATGCGCCGCTGCGTTGGTCCTTTTTCAATATAATGTCTACCTCCAAACCCGGGTAAATGTCTTTTCTGTTCTTTCCGTCCATTATTTAGCAAATCTTTCTTCAAATATTTTTTCCATCGCAAACATTTCATCGCGCAGTCGCGCAGCCATCAGGAAGTCCATATCCTTCGCGGCCTTGGCCATGTCCTTACGTGTCTTATCAATAGATTTCTGCATCTCTGCCTGTGTCATATACTGCACAATTGGATCTGCCGCTGCGCTGACTTCATTAAACTCTACATAAGCTTTGGCATGAGCCGCATTTGCAGAGAAATCCAGTACCGAGGTTTGCTCCAGAATGGCCTCCCGACTCTTTCCAACTGTTTTCGGAACAATACCATGTTCCGTGTTGTAGGCAATTTGCCGCTCGCGTCTCCGGTTGGTTTCATCTATCGTTTTCTCCATAGAATCCGTAATGCTGTCACCATACATGATCACTCGCCCGCGATCATTCCTCGCCGCACGCCCGATTGTTTGAATCAATGAACGCTCAGACCGCAAAAAACCCTCTTTATCAGCGTCCAAAATGGCTACTAATGATACTTCCGGCAAATCCAGCCCTTCTCTCAATAAGTTGATTCCAATCAAAACGTCAAATACGCCAAGTCGTAAATCTCTCAGGATCTCTACCCGTTCCAGCGTCTTAACCTCAGAGTGGATATAACGAACCTTGATATTCAACCGGTCCATATACTTGGTCAGCTCTTCAGCCATCCTTTTTGTCAGCGTAGTAACAAGAACGCGGTCCCCCATCTTAATGGTTTTGTCAATCTCGTCCAGCAAATCATCAACCTGATTAATAGCAGGACGCACCTCAATAAGTGGGTCCAGCAAACCCGTTGGCCGGATTACCTGCTCCACTACAATACCATCCGACTTTTCCAATTCGTAGTCTGCGGGAGTAGCACTTACATAGATCGTTTGCGGTGCAAGCCTTTCAAATTCATCAAAATTCAACGGCCTGTTATCAAGTGCTGAAGGCAGGCGGAACCCATACTCTACCAGCGACATCTTTCTTGACCTGTCTCCACCATACATAGCCCGGATCTGAGGTACCGTAACATGGCTCTCATCAATCACCATCAGGTAATCATCGGGAAAGTAATCAAGCAAACAGAAAGGACGCATCCCCGGTTGTCTGCCGTCAAAAAACCTCGAATAATTCTCAATTCCTGAGCAGTAGCCCAGTTCCTTCATCATCTCTATATCAAAGTTAACCCGCTCTTCAAGCCGCTTAGCTTCCAGCAATTGCCTATCGCCGATTAATTGATTTTTCCGTATTTCAAGTTCTTCCTGGATACCCCAGATAGAAGAATTAAACCGCTCCTTTGGTGTAACAAAAAGATTGGCCGGGTAAATCGCCATATCTTCTAACTTCTCAATTGTCTTTCCCGTCACAGGGTCAATAACACTCAGCTCTTCAACATCATCGCCGAAAAATGAAATTCGGTATGCATTATCCAGGTATGCAGGAAATACATCAACAGTGTCTCCCTTAACCCGGAATGTTCCACGCTTAAAATCGTTAATCGTCCGTGCATATAAAATCTCTACCAGACTATGTAAAAAAGAGTTCCTGGAAATACGGGTACCTACTGCAAAGCGGAATACCGATTTTGAAAAATCTTCGGGATTACCCATACCATAGATACAGGAAATGGAGGAAACAACAATAACGTCCCTTCGTCCCGACATGAGCGCCGATGTAGTTCTCAACCGCAGCTTTTCGATTTCTTCATTGATGCTTAAATCCTTTTCTATATATGTATTGCTGCTCGGCATATATGCCTCAGGCTGATAATAGTCGTAATAGGAAACGAAATAGTTTACTGCGTTATCAGGAAAGAAATTCTTGAATTCGCCATACAACTGTGCCGCAAGTGTTTTATTATGACTCAAAATCAAAGTCGGCTTTTGCGTCTGCTCAATCACATTTGCCACGGTAAATGTTTTCCCCGAACCTGTTACTCCCAGAAGGGTTTGATAGTTCTCGTTATTATTTACACCCTCAACCAATTGGCTGATCGCGTTTGGCTGATCACCTGTCGGTTTGTAGTCGGATACAATTTGGAATTTCATAGCTTCTTTTACAATCTATCTCCGGAATAGTTTCCCTGAAATTCAAAGATAAGCAATATTGATGTATTGAAATATGCTGATTATATCCTAATTTTATAGGATGAAGTTATTGGTTTATGTGCCCATACTTACACCAAGGATAAAGTACATCTTCAACTTTATCTTCACAGAAGTCCTGCAAACCCAGATCGGATTCACCTCCGTACTGGCTGAATTCCAGGCATCAGACATCCCGAAAATAAGCTATGCCAACCGCCCTGTGGGTAATGAGATATTCTTTAAGAATGCAGATTTACTACTCGAGCACAAGATTGCCAGACCTACAATTAAAACGACGGCCTTCGGTGATACGATCGTTCCCTTTGCCGTTGCAGACAGTACCTTACCTTTCGACGTATTCGCCGCAGCGTTTTATTTTGTTACCCGGTATGAAGAGTATTTACCACATACGCCAGATCCGGATGGCTGCTTCCCGGTAAGGTTAAGTCTTCAGAATAAGCTTAAATTGTTAGAAATCCCTGTGGTAGATGCTTGGGCGCTGATCATAAAAAACATTATCATCAAACGTTATCCCAATATCCTCTTTTTTAAAAAGACCTTCCATTTTCAATCGTTGGTATGTATGTACCCTGACTGCGGTACTACAGGATCGGGATTTAGAAATGGTGCAGCGGCCATAATAAAAAAGGTAACCGGTCTTTTTAGAACCAGCCTCACGGAGGAAGCCCAACTTGCGGAAATCCAGGCAGCGATAGATAAAATGGAAAAACCGTATGCTGAGAAAAGTCGCTTTTTCTACAAAACAACAAGCAGCGGAGCAGAAGAATGTTACGGGCAGATAAGTCTGCCGGCCAGCTATCTGAAATTACTTAAGTATGAAGTCACCAAAGACTACAGAATGGGCTACACCAAGACACCTGGATTTAGAGCAGGAACATGCACCCCCTTCTTTTGGTATGACCTGCAACTGGAAAAAACCACGCATCTCCTCGTTCATCCCGTTGTGATCAACGACCTCAGTCTGCCTGAAAAAAATATCCACGCCAAAGAGGTATTACATAAATGGAAGGATATCCTGGATACCGTTAAACTCCTGGAAGGTCACTATTATATGGTCTGGCATCAGAACCATTTCGCCCCTGGCGAGAAAGGTAAGACGGTGAGAAAACTTTACCACGACATGTTAGCTAATTTTTTAACTCCGACATATGATTTTCAACCTCAGTAAGACCAATTCAATTGCCAATGTTTTTATCTCGGAACTCCGTGATATCAATATTCAGAAAGATGCACTGAGATTCCGCACCAACCTGGAACGGGTAGGCGCCTTTTTTGCGTACGAGATCAGTAAGGAACTACCGTATTCCGATAACGAAACCCAAACCCCGCTTGGTATTGCAAATACAAAGCAACTTAGCAACCAGCCTGTGCTGGCAACAATACTCAGAGCCGGCCTGCCCTTGCATGCAGGCATGTTAAGTGTATTCGACAAAGCCGAATCCACATTCATCACAGCATACCGCAAAACACACAAAAGTGGAGATTTCGTGATCGAGATTGAATATATCTCGACTCCCGACCTTACGGGTAAAACTGTAATTATCAGTGATCCAATGCTCGCCACAGGCCTGAGCATGGTGCTGTGCTGCAAAGAGCTACTCGCAAAATATAAAATTAAAGAACTTCATATCGTAGCCGTCATCGCTAGTACCGAAGGCATTAAACATGTACAGGCAAATTTGCCTAAAGCCAAAATCTGGGTTGGCGCTATCGACGAAGAAATGACCAGCAAATCGTACATCGTACCCGGATTAGGGGACGCCGGAGATCTTGCCTACGGAGTAAAAATATAACATGACTAAACATATCTTTTTTGACCTGGACCATACGATCTGGGATTTCGATAAAAATGCAGCAGAAACACTAACAGAGCTATACACCGCCTATAAACTCCAAGAACTGGGTTTAACATCGGCGCCAGCCTTTATAGAAACCTACACAGCAAATAACCATGCTTTATGGGCAGCCTACCATTTGGGGAAAATCACCAAAGAGACACTGCGCGCAGAAAGGTTCCACAAAACATTCCTGCAACTCGGCCTGCACCCTGACCACGTACCGCATCAGTTTGAAGAAGACTATGTGGCGATCAGCCCAACTAAACGGAATCTTTTTGAAGGCGCTCTCGAGGTACTCGACTACCTGAGCAAGAAATATACGTTACACATCATTTCCAATGGTTTTAAAGAAACGACACTCACCAAGATGGAACTGTGTGCACTGAATCCTTATTTCGAGAACGTAATTATTTCTGAAGATGTAGGCGTAAATAAACCTGACCAGAAAATTTTCAAGCATGCCCTGGATAAAGCAAAAGCAAACATTGCAGAAAGCATCATGATTGGTGACAGCCTGGAGGCAGATATCTATGGCGCACAGAATTTCGGAATGGAAGCCATATTTTTTAATCCGCTACGCCTGGAAAAACCCGCCGATGTACCTCGCCAGATTTTTCATTTACAGGAACTCATGGAGCAATTTTAAACAAAGAACTATGATTCCCGTTTACACGTATATCAAACACACTTAACACTGTCGAATGAGTCCAGAACGCCTTAACCGATCCCTGAAACATATTGCTGAAGCATATCGCGCTAAATTAAGCACGATACCTGATGCAGTGTTTCAACAAACACCTTCAATCGGTGGCTGGTCTTATAGTCAGGTATACTCGCATATCTGGGACGCCAGCCTCCTCTCTCTGATGGCACTCGAAAACAGCTATAATGGTAAAGGGGAGAAAAGGCCGACACACTTCCTGGTGAAACTCATTCTATTGTACGGCGCCTTCCCTCCCGCTGCAAGGTATAAAGTACCTAAAAAAATGGAGCCGCGGGTTCAGTCTATCTCTAAGATCGAGGCCAATAATTTTATTGATCAGTTTCTGACAGAGCTGGACAGGCATATGCCCAATATTGCTCATGCAGACCAAAGTTTAAAAACCCGGCATCCGCGACTGGGATACCTCAACGCCCCACAATGGCTTAGATTCATAGAGATTCACCTAAACCATCACCTCAAACAGATAAAGCGGATTGAGAAGACCTTTTAATTTTACATCTTTGCGGTATCTCGCAATATTGTTTTACAGTGTTGCGCGTGATCAGAAACTAAAAGGACAAATTTAATTCATGAAAATTCCAGGCATTAAAGGTTTTGACGAGGAAGCTTTTGGTAAGTATGTAAAAAATACTGGCTGGCTCATGTTCGGCAAAATTCTGAGCATGGTGGTAGGCTTTTTAACTGCACGTTACCTGGGTCCCTATTCTTTTGGCGACCTGAGCTTCGCTGATGCTTTTACCACTATTGTTGCTGCAGTTGGTGCACTTGGACTTGATAGCTTTATCATCAGGGAATTGATCAGTGAGCCCGAAAAGAGAGACGAAATTTTGGGCACATCCTTATTGCTACGCCTTAGCGTAAATGCACTGCTCATTCCGCTTACCGTACTGATCTATCTGTTTTTTCATCATTATTCTGATAAACCAGGCAATCCACTAACCTGGGTGGTGCTCATCCTTGCCTTCGCCTCCTTCTTCAAAAGTTTTAACGTAATCGACTCCTACTTCCAGTCGCAGGTAGCCTCAAAATATGTCGTACAGGTGCAAAACATCTGCATCATCATCTCGGCAGGCGTAAAAGTAATCCTGGTTGTGCTGGCCTTGCCTGTAATTTATTTTGCATTCGCCTTAACGTTAGACAGCATTTTATTAGCTGTTGGCCTAACTTTAATGTATAAAAAGAGAGGACTCCAGCTCTTCACCTGGACTTTCAGCAAAACGCGGGCAAAAGGATTGCTTCAGAAGTCATTCCCACTGATTCTCTCTGCAGTGATGGTTTCTATTTACATGAAAATAGACCAGGTGATGCTCAAACCCGTTGGAAGTGAAGAAGTGGGTATTTATTCTGCGGCAGCAAAGCTAAGTGAAGCCTGGTATTTTATTCCCGTTGCCATTGTGACTTCTGTATTTCCTGCCATTATCCATGCGCGCAAAACAGACCTTCCCAGGTATTTCAAGCGGCTTGGCAACTTATACGACCTGCTTGTGCTCATCAGTCTTCCTGTAGCAATTTTCATCAGCTTTTTCGGCGCTGATATTATCCACCTTATCTATCAGAATAAATACAATGGAGCAGGTGCAATGTTATCTATCCATATCTGGTCAGGCATCTTTGTTTTTCTCGGCAGTGCAAGTTCACAATTTTTGCTCGCCGAAGGTTTTACCAGTATATCCTTCCAGCGAACGGCTTTAGGTGCCCTCGTCAATATCCTCCTCAATCTCTGGCTTATTCCTCAATATGGTGGAGTGGGCGCGTCTATAGCTACCCTAATCGCCTGCTTTGTTAGCGCATTTTATCTTTTATTTATCCCCAAAACGCGGCAACAAGGTATAATGATGTTAAAATCATTATTTTTGGTCAGCATTTTCCAAAAAATCTTAAAACGTTGAGTAAACTTAAAGCATTAATTACACTGATTGCTAAGCCTGACCGGCTGAACGCACTGCTATCATACGGACATAAAGGGTACCTTGCCAATATTGGATGGTTTAAAGCATTTGATAACAAACAGGCGGTAGACGCAAATGGCGAAGCCCTCCCCTGGGTAACGTATTCTTTTATTGATTTCATCAAGGGAAGGTTGACAAAAGAACTTAGCATCTTCGAATATGGATCGGGAAGTTCTACTATCTTTTACGCAAAAAGAGTGGAAAAAGTAGTATCCGTAGAACACGATCAGGATTGGTACAATAAAATCGTAGATACCAAGCCGGCAAATGCAGAAATGCTGTTTACAAAACTTGAGAAAGATGGTGAATATGCAAGGAAAGCAGTATTGACTGGTGCTAAATATGATATTATTATCGTAGATGGCAGAGACCGGATCAATTGCTGTATCCACAGTGTGGACGCGTTAACGGATAAAGGCGTTGTGGTACTGGATGATTCCGAACGCGAATTCTATAACGACGCCCGTGTGTTCCTGAGCAAACAAGGCTTCAAAGAGTTATCTTTCAGTGGTATTTCCCCGGGTCTCTTCTATTTAAAATCAACATCAGTGTTTTACAAACCAGACAATTGTCTCGGAATATAATAGATCAACATGCTCAGTACAAATGTAAAATCTGCTTACGACCAGTTCTATGAGCAAAATGATGTTGCCTGGAGAATGCTGGGTGCAAAAGCCAAAGCACAGAATATAGTTGATGTTTGCAAGGATATAAGTCCGGATAAAATCCTGGAAGTAGGTGCGGGAGATGGCAGTATTCTACATTTTCTAGAAGAATGGAATTTCGGAAAAGAACTGTATGCATTGGAAATTTCAGAATCCGGGGTTAAAGTTATCGAATCCAGAAACCTGAATAAACTTAAAGAAGTGAACAGTTTTGACGGATATAAAATTCCTTATCCGGATCAGAGTTTCGACCTTGTTATCCTTGCGCATGTACTGGAACACGTTGAACATGAAAGAATTTTACTTCGAGAGCTTAAAAGGGTCGCGAAAAACATTGTGATTGAAGTCCCCCTCGACTATCGCTTTGGTGTTGACAAGCGTATGAAGCATTTCCTGGATTACGGACATATTAATATGTACACGCCAACGTCGCTCAGATTCCTTTTGCAAAGTGAGGGGATGGAGATTATAGCAGATAAAACATCCTTAACAGGAACCGAAGCCATAAGATTCAATCAATTCAAAAATATGAAGCGCAAAAAGACATTGCTTCGCCAGTTTAAGATTGAAATGGAATACCGGGTTAAACAAACATTAAGTCAGATCCTGGGAAACAAAAGAAAGGAACAATTTGCTAATGCTTATACCGTTCTGACTAAAAGGTCCAGTCAGGATCTGCAAATATTTTAACAATGCAACGTTTCGCCCCTATCGCCCTTTTTGTATATAACAGACCGCAACATACAGAGCGGACGCTAAAATTTTTGCAGCAGAATGAGCTCGCCGCTGAAAGTCGCCTGTTCGTCTTTTCCGATGGCCCTAAAACACCGGCAGATGAAGAAAACGTTGCTGAAGTACGCGAATTATTAAAAGACATCGAGGGGTTTAAGTCTGTAGAAATCATCAACAGTAAACAGAATCTGGGGCTGGCAAACTCAGTAATCGCAGGCGTAACAAAACTGGTTAAAGACTACCATCGCGTTATTGTGTTTGAAGACGACTTGATTTGTTCACCACACACACTGACCTATTTCAATGAGGCTTTAACAAGATATGAGCAGGAAGAAAAGGTGATGCATATCGGCGCCTACATGTATCCGCTTCAGGATTCAACCTTGCCCGACAGTTTCTTTTATCGTGCAGCAACCAGCTGGGGTTGGGCTACCTGGGAAAGCGCATGGGCTCATTTCGAACCTGATATTGACATCCTAATCCAGCAGTTTGATGCTCAGAAAAGAAATGAGTTCAGCATCGAACACCACATGAATTTCTGGAAACAGATGCAGGATTTCAAAAAGGGCAAAAATAACTCCTGGGCAATCCGTTGGTATGCCTCCATATTTTTAAAGGGTGGTCTTACGTTAAATCCATCGCAGTCGCTGATCAACAATATTGGCCATGATGGCAGCGGCGTACATTCTGGAATCAACGATATTTATAACGTGATTATCAATCCGAAGCCAATTAAGGAATTCCCTTCTGAAATCAAGGAAAACAGACATGCGTACGAGCAAATAAAGCATTTCCTTACCAATAGAAAAGGAACGTTGTGGCAACGTATCCTACGCTTTGTAAAGGAGAAAATGAACTAGTTACTTAGCTTCAGCCATTTTAACATGTAGTTCTGTAACCAGCGAATTCAAAGCCGTTGCACGTTTTCTGATTTCAGGCAGTCTGCTATCATCTCCGGATACTGTATGTGCATACATGAGTTTGGCCAACACATAGCCCTGTTCGGCAATACGCTTATCATAGTCCACAATCATCTCCGAACGCTTATCAAGATTAAGTGAATCCATTTTCAAAGCTATTTTCTTGTTTGCCGACCAGCTGTCTACCCCGGCAGAAACAATTGTCAACCGTCTCACTTTCGGTGTTGATGAGGGCATCTGGTACACCTTATTGAACACAGCAGAATTGTTAAAGTACATACGCTGTAGTTTTTCGAATTCCTTAGATTGGTCTTTGGGCATTAGTACAAAAGAGCTGGTCAGTATTACAGCCAGCAGGCTCAGTGCTATACCATACCTTGCTATGAAACTTATCTTGCGACCGAACCACACAGACCTGCAGCCGGCATAAGCCAGCACAAAACCCGCAATTGCCCCGCCAAAATGCGCAGCCTGATCTACCTTTTTTGTTCCCGCACCATTCAGCAAGAGCATGTATGCGACAACGATGCTTGTACTGATTAACAATGCCCGATTGGCATTTTGCTCATATGGCTTCAGGAGCAATAGGGCTATAAAAGCTCCGAACATGCCCATAATGGATCCTGAAGCACCTGCAACAGCTTGTACCGGATGAAATGCCGCACTTAATATCCCACCACACACGCCGCTGAGCAGGAATATAGTAATTATTTTCAGCGTACCTAACCTGGGCTCTACCATCAGTCCGATATACACAAGCGCATACATATTAAAAAACAGATGAGAAATTGAAAGATGAAGAAATTGGTAGCTGAACAAACGCCACCATTGCCCTTTTGCAAGAAATGGCCTCGAGCTTACGCCTATCTTTCCGAGCGCGTAGTCGCCTGTAATATAACCTCGTCCATGTGGAATACTGAGGCGCTGATTTTTAAGAAAAAAATAAGATAACACAGCCATACTGACAAAGAAAGTCAAGATGCAAAAATCGATAAGAAGGGGCGTTATGATGTATCCTTTACGCGGGTAAAACAAATAAAAAATGTTTCTGATCTTATTTTTGACAGCCAACGGGGAACGTTCGAAATAAGTATCATCTGCATGTTCTTTAAGTAACCTGAATGCTTCAAGTTGCTGCTCCCACACCTCGTTAAGATGATATTCTACATATTCAAATTCATGGAAAAATTGTGCTGCATTGCGCTCGTTCTTGCCATAATCAGTAAATAACAGTTGAATACCCACGCATTCGCTTTTGAACACTGCAAAGTTGAACTGAATCCGAATAGAAATCTCTTCGCTATACGACTGCAATGATAATCCAGTGTAGGCAATAATTCCGGACGCTGAGATATGGCTTAGCTTCCAACCCAGGTTTTCAATGGCCTGACGCGCGATAATAAGATAACGGTCGGCCGGAAACTCTCCCAGCGGAATAAACTGTTCCAGTTTCGGCGAGTATCCCCAGCGCAGCCCCATATCAGGATTTTACAGCCTCAACAATAATATATGGAGATAGTTGCTTCGAATTGAAAGGGACTATCTTTGTAAACATCTTTCCAGCTACCCAAACAATTTTTTTAAATAGCCGTAAAGCAGCAGGCTTTTTACTTTCGTCTTCCAGCCAGACGCTGAAATTTCCAAAGTAGGTCGATTGCTTCACCTCAAGACCAGCTTTACGGCAAATATCTGCCAGCAATCCGGGGTCCATGCAATCAATATTATGCTTATCATAATTCTCCCTGTCAAAGTTTTCCTGGAACCAGCCATTAACTGCTTTAAAATTGGGCAACGTGATAAATAACGTGCCCCCGGGCTTAAGGAAAGAGATATGCCTGTTGATGATGTCGGCGGTATCATTAAAATGCTCAATTAGTCCGCAGGAAAGTACCAGGTCGTATTTCTGTTCTGGCTGATAGCTAAAAAGATCAGTTTCTATGATCTTAATATCCTTGCTCTGCAGGCCATTCGTTTGCAGCAATTCATCAGTGATAGGCTGATGCACAAAATAATCAAGTAACGTAACGTCAATTTTCAGATACTTCTTTAAAAACACGGCGTAATATCCAGGAAATCCACCCAATTCTATGGCTGTTTTGACATTTCTGTTTTTTATAATCCGCGAAAGCTGATCATGAAAAAGGTAGTTTGGAGGGATATTGACAGACAAGCCAGTCTTCCGTTCCCAATAATTTACCCAAAATTGCCTGTCCGTTAATAGATTACCCATATTTTTAAAAACACTGTTATTTCAGGGCATTCGCTTAAATTGCATCCTCCTGAGGGAACGAAAATACATAAGAATTTAATAAGGCTAACAATAATCTGTAATTTTGATACATTGAAAGTAGTTCACTTAAATACATATGAAGGTAATGGCGGGGCCGGCAGAGCCTGCCTACGTCTAAACCATGCACTGAATGCTGCCGGCGCAGAATCAAAAGTGATGGTATACTTTCAGTTTTCCGAAAGTACGGCTACGGGTACATTCAGTAAATCACCCTTCCAGAAAGCAAAAGCTGTATTCAATATCATGGCCGAGCGTTATCTGGCAAAAGCGTTTGTTAAAGCTGTAAAAACGCCCTTTTCGTTGCAATGGTTTGGCCAGTCTGTTATCAAACACCCGGCAGTAAAAGAAGCAGACGTCATCCATCTCCATTGGATAAATCACGGATTTCTCAGTCCTAAATTCCTTGCTGAACTTGATGAGCTGGAGAAACCCATTGTTTGGACATTTCATGACAGCAATGCTTTTACCGGCGGCTGCCATGTGCGTTATGCCTGCGAGAATTTTCATAAAGAATGCGGCTTTTGCCCACTGTTAAAAAACAGTTCGAAAGACGACATTTCCCGCAAAACCTGGAAACGCAAAAAAGAAGCATATAACGAACTGAACTGCCATATTGTAGCGCCCAGCAACTGGATGTCAAAATCAGTGAAGTTTAGTAGCCTAATGGGATTCCGTGAGGTAACGGTAATACCAAATACAATCGAAACCAACGTATTCAAGCCGTATGTAAAGTCGGAAGCCAAGAAAATACTTAAGATCGCTCCCGGTCAGTTTGTTTTGATGAGTGGATTTATGCCTTCTAAAAATGACAAACACAAAGGCACGCCATATCTCATCGCAGCACTAAATGACCTGGCAAGTCGCCCGGGTATCGATAAAGATAAAATCGAACTTATCATCTTTGGCAACAAAGACAACGCCGACATGCCTGAGTTTCCTTTCAAAACGACATTTTTGGGAACAATAAGCAATGATGATCATCTCGCAAAGTGTTATTCAGCTGCCGACGTGTTTATAACGCCGTCTCTGGAAGACAATCTGCCCAATACAGTGATGGAGAGCCTCTCTTGCGCAACACCGGTGGTGGCCTTTAAAACCGGCGGAATTCCAGACATGGTGAAACATCTGGAAAACGGTTATCTGGCAGAATATGAAGATGCGGAAGACCTGGCAACAGGCATTGAGTGGTTATACCATGATGAAAATGCACCTGATATTCAAAAAGAAGCCAGAAGAACAATATTAACTCAATTTTCCGAACAGGTAATAGCAGAGCAACACATCAAGTTATATAAGACTTTATTAGATTTACAACCCCGTTAATTAGGATATGTCAGCAAGATTAAGCGTTATCACGATCGTTTACAATAATGTTAAAGACATTGAACGCACCGTATTATCAGTGCTTAATCAAACGTATACGAACGTGGAGTATATCCTGATCGATGGCGGATCATCAGACGGCACGGTCGACCTGTTAAAACGTTATGAAAATCGGTTTAGCGTTTTACTTTCTGAGTCCGACAAAGGAATTTATGATGCCATGAACAAGGGGCTTGCACTGGCAACAGGCGATTACGTATTGTTTATGAACTCCGGGGATGAGATTTACGCAAATGATACTGTGACCAAAGTATTTGCCACAGCCGAAGGTGCTGATATTTATTATGGCGAAACGGAAATGTATTCCGAAGCATGGGTAAGCCTGGGTCAGCGAAGGCATCAGGCCCCGCAAAAATTCAGCTGGAAAAGCTTCCAGTATGGCATGAGCATCAGTCACCAGGCCATTTATATTAAGCGTAGCATTACCAGCCCCTACAACCTTAACTACCGGTATAGTGCAGATATCGACTGGATCATCAACGCAGCAAAAAAAGCAAAACATATCGTGAACACTCATCAATATGTTGCAAAATATTTGGTAGGTGGTGTCTCAAAACAAAAGCACATGGATAGTCTTAAAGAGCGGTTTAAGATATTCAACCACCATTATGGCTTTCTGCCCAACCTGCTCAACCATGCCGTAATTGCACTTAATCTCGCCACCTACTTCATTCGGCACCGACGGACAAACGATTAAGTTTTGCCAAAAAATACTATATCAGCAAGTGCCCCATTTAAAAAATTGACAAACAAAATCTAATGTAAGCTGTACTTATCATACAGTTCTGGAGAACCCAGAAACATTTAATCAATTAATTTTAACAAAATGGGAAGATTAAGCAATAAGAACATAGCCGTTGTGGCAGAAAATGGTTTTGAAGAAACAGAGTTGACAAGTCCTGTGCAAAGGCTAAAAGAAGAAGGTGCAACAGTGCACATCATATCCTCTAAATCAGGGACTATACAAGCGATGAAGGGCGACCATGAATGGACAATAGAGGTTCCTGTTGATAAGCTGATAGATGAAGTCAAGGCTGAAGACTACCATGGATTATTGTTACCCGGTGGTGTGCTCAATCCAGATAAGGTACGACAAAGCGAAAAGGCTATTCAGTTTGTAAAAGACTTTTTTGCAGCTGGTAAACCGGTAGCTGCAATATGTCATGCACCACAGATCCTGATCACTGCAGAAGTAGTAAACGGCCGTAAGCTTACTTCTACCAAGCCAATTAAAATTGATCTGATCAATGCAGGTGCGGAATGGTTTGACGAAGAGGTTGTAGTAGACCAGGGATTGGTAACCAGTCGCAGTCCTGATGATCTGCCTGCGTTCAACGACAAGATTGTTGAAGAGTACGCCGAAGGCATCCACGAAGGCCAGCATGCGTAAAAAATAAGGGCTCAAAATTGAGCCCTTATTTTTTTATGGATTTGTAGACCAAAGGCCTGCTTCTTTCAAAAATACTCTGCGGTTTAACTTCAGCTGTGCGATAATAAGTTCTGCAAGATCCTCAGGTTGCATCACCTTTTCAGGATTCCCGTCCGTCAAGTTCAGCTCTTTAGAAAGATCACTGGCAACCGTACTCGGTGTCAATGTACTCACTCTGATATTATGTTTACGCACCTCCTGCATCAGTGATTCTGAAAGTCCAATCAATGCAAATTTAGATGCGCTGTATGCACTGGTCACCGCAGCACCATTTTTACCTGCAGTTGAAGAGATATTGATGATGTCTCCGGCTTGTTTTTCTATCATCGCTGGCAAAACTGCCCTGGTCGTATAATATGCTCCAAAAACATTTACCCGAACTATTTCTTCCCATCTTGCGGGCTCCAGCTCCATAAACTTCCCAAAAGATGCAATACCGGCATTGTTAATCAGAATATCAATAGGTCCAAGTTCGGCGCTAATAGCTGCGACTGCCGAATTAACTGCTTCCATGTCTGAGATATCAACTACAGCAATCGCGGTTTTGATATGATATTGTTTTACCTCTGCTGCCAATGTCTCGAGGTCCGACTGTGTTCTGGCAATTAAACCGAGGTTCACGCCTTCTTGCGCAAGCGCAATAGCAACTGCTCTTCCTATTCCTTTACCTGCACCCGTAATCAGTGCATTCTTACCCTGTATAGATTCCATAATATACTTGTTAACAGTGCAAAGATAATGAATAAAAAATGTTTGCGCTAAATCGCTCTATACAGGGGCAAAACAGGCAGATAACAGGGGGATAACAGGGACATAGCAGGGATAAACCCCTGTATTCTCCGATTTAATAACCTGTTATTAATCTGTCAGAAAAGGTTATTCATATTCATAATCTGTAACAAAAAAGGGCTGCATCATGAATGACACAGCCCTTAATTTTGAGCTCCGGATAAACCGGTTCTCAGTCAGTTATTTATTACCTATTGGAATTTTTTAGCATTGATTTTACGCTCATTTTCCGTCAGGTAGATTTTACGCAAACGCATGCTTACCGGAGTAATTTCGATATACTCATCAGCCTGGATATATTCCATTGCTTCCTCTAAAGAGAATTTAATGGCAGGTGCAATACGTGTATTATCATCCGTTCCAGAAGCGCGCATGTTGGTTAATGCTTTACCTTTAACGATGTTTACGACTAAGTCGTTATCACGGATATGCTCACCCATAATCTGACCTTCATATACATCAACTCCCGGATCAACGAAGAAACGTCCGCGATCTTGTAGTTTATCGATAGAATAAGCGGTAGTGTTACCTTTTTCCATAGAAACAAGTACACCGTTCAATCTTCCAGGGATAGTACCTTTCCAAGGCTCGTAAGCTTTGAAACGGTGAGCCATAATTGCTTCACCACCTGTAGCAGTAAGCACGTTATTTCTCAGACCAATGATACCACGTGCAGGGATTTCAAACTCTAAATGTTGTAGATCACCTTTTGGCTCCATGATCAGCAATTCACCTTTACGTTGCGTAACAAGCTCAATTACTTTACCAGCAACTTCTCCAGGTACGTCAACGATCAAAGTCTCAACCGGCTCACATTTCTTACCATCAATTTCTTTGATGATAACCTGTGGCTGTCCAACCTGGATCTCATAACCTTCGCGACGCATAGTCTCAATTAATACTGATAAATGGAGAATACCCCTTCCATATACCAGGTAAGAATCAGGAGATTCGGTCTCAACCACTTTAAGGGCAAGATTTTTCTCCATCTCTTTGTATAACCGCTCTTTAATACGTTGTGAGGTAACAAATTTACCTTCTTTACCGAAGAAAGGAGAGTTATTGATGGTGAACAACATGTTCATTGTAGGCTCATCAATTTTGATTACCGGCAATTGTTCCGGTGCATCAAAATCAGCAATGGTATCACCGATATCGAAACCATCGATACCTACAACAGCGCAAATATCACCAGATTTAACTTCAGTAGTACGAATCTTACCTAAACCTTCAAAAGTATATAGTTCTTTTACTCTCGATTTAACCATTTTACCATCACGTTTAATCAACGTAACTGGCTGGTTTTCTTTAATCACACCGCGGTGAACACGTCCAACGGCAATACGACCAACGAAAGAAGAGTAATCAAGAGAAGTAATTTGCATTTGCAAAGTACCTTCCAACATTGGCGGAGCCTGGATGTTATCAATAACAGCATCCAACAATGGGAAGATATCAGTAGTTGGCTTGGTCCAGTCAGTACTCATCCAGCCTTGTTTAGAAGAACCGTAGATTACCGGGAAATCAAGCTGATCTTCTGTTGCCTCTAAGTTGAAGAACAATTCAAAGATTTGCTCATACACTTCTTCCGGGCGACAGTTTTCTTTATCTACCTTGTTTACAACAACGATAGGTTTCAAACCTAAAGCCAAAGCTTTCTGAGTTACGAAACGTGTTTGAGGCATTGCACCTTCAAAAGCATCACATAACAACAAAACACCATCAGCCATTTTCAATACGCGCTCAACCTCACCACCGAAATCGGCGTGACCAGGAGTATCGATGATGTTAATTTTATAATCTTTATACCTAACAGAAACGTTTTTTGAAACGATGGTAATTCCACGCTCACGCTCCAGGTCGTTATTATCAAGTATCAAATCACCTGTCTGCTCGTTGTCACGAAAAATAGAACAAGTGTGTAAAATCTTGTCAACCAATGTAGTTTTACCGTGGTCAACGTGTGCTATAATAGCTATGTTTCTAATTTTTTGCATAAAATGCGCCTGTATTTTGGCGCAAAGATAAGCTTTTAAATCGATATATCAGCCTATTAGTAAGGGATATAATAATTGAAATGCTGTTTAACTGTAAATTTTTCTGGCGAATGCCCAGCACAGGAATGCAGGGAATGCCTTTGCCCAAGTGCTGATGTGGTGTGTTCCACCTACCATTTCATAGTATCCAATGTCTTCAGGGCGTTGGTAACCCTTTGCCATAAGTTCTTTAATGATATCCACAGTATCATCAATAGAGTCAATGATAAAGTTGCGGTTCCGGTCGGCCTGCTCATCATCCGTACCTGTCATCAGCCAAAATCTGACAGCTGGTTTTATAACACTATCACGGATAACCTGATGCATAATGCGGTCATGATCACTATAACCATCCTTAAGGTCTTTTTTACGCCACCAGAAAGAGCCGGAAAACACGCCTGTAACATCAAACTGATCTCCGTTATTCCAGGCGATATCAAATGCACTTAATCCCCCAAGCGAAAAACCTGCTATGCCCCGCTTGCCCGTAATCGGGTAACCAATTGTACTTTTCAGAAAAGGCAGCAGTTCCTGCGTGATAAATGAGCTATAGGCAGACGCTTTGGACCCACGGTTTAGAAAATCAGGATTGCCGGCAACACCGTACTCCTGAATCCGATCGATACCCGCAGTAATTGCCACGGCAACAACCGGATCAATTTTTCCCTGGGCGTACATATCCTGCAAGGTATCCTTAAGTCCGAGGTTATCGGATTCTTGCCCGTCATTCAGTAATAAGAGGTTCAGAATCTCATTGCCCAGCAGCTGCTCGGGCATGTAAACCTTAAATTCCACATCACGCTTTAAAAAGCTTGATGTCAGAACATGGGTCTGAACAATGACTTCAGGGAATGGCATAAGGGTGTACATAAGCTACAATATCTTTCTCACAAATCGAGCTGCAAAGTTAGTAATCTCTGTAAAACTGCCAGCCATCAGATCGATTTTTTACTTTATCATCAGAATTCGTTAACAATCAATGCATTTTTTTGTTAATCAACCGGTTCTTTCCTAACTTATAAACCAAAACTAACGCCCATGCAGGAAGAATATATTAAGTGGTATAGTCCCAACCTTAATCAGGATATCGATATGTTGACTTTTGGGCATAGCGGATATCCGATTTTGCTCTTTCCAACGAGTAAAGGTAAATACTACGAAAACAAAGATTTTAAGCTTATTGACGCTGTGCAGCATTTCATTGATAGTGGTAAGGTGAAAATCTACTGCCCCGATGGTATAGATGCGCAAAGCTGGTACAATAAAGATATCCACCCTGCAGACCGGGTAAAAAACCACATGTGGTACGACAAGATGATACTTGAAGAAGTGGTATCAAGGGCTAGAAATGAAACCGGCTTTAGTAAAGTGATTACCGCGGGCTGCAGTTTTGGAGGATATCATGCCGCAAATTTCGCCTTCCGCTACCCATGGTTGGTAAGCCACATGTTCAGTATGAGTGGCGCGTTTGACATCAAAGGTCAGCTGGATGGATTTTATAATGACGATGTATATTATAACAATCCTGTAGACTACCTGCCCTCGGCAACAAATGGAGATCTTTGGAATATGCGTATTGTTCTGGGAACAGCGGAAAGAGATATCTGCAAACCTTATAACGAACAGCTCTCTGCAATCCTGAACAACAAGGGAATCAACCATTGGCTGGATATCAGACCCAATGCAGAACATGACTGGCCGATCTGGCGGCAAATGTTTCCAGACTATTTAGGACAACTTTAAAAAAGAAACAATTATATCGAACAGTATGAAGAAGATAGGTATTTTATTTGGGAAAGAAAGATCATTTCCTGAGGCTTTCGTAAAACGGGTAAATGAGCTTGCCGGCGATGAATTCCAGGCAGAATATGTTTCCATCGACAAAATTTTTCAGGCCGAACCCCTGGGGTATGCAGTGATCGTTGACAGGATATCTCAGGATGTTCCTTTTTACCGTGCGGCATTAAAAAATGCAGCGATTACCGGCACTGCTGTGATTAACAACCCTTTCTGGTGGAGTGCGGATGAAAAGTTCTTCAATAACGCGCTGGCTGTAAAGTTGGGTATTCCTGTTCCTAAAACAGCGCTGATCCCATCCAGAGAGCACCCCGACGATACTTCAGATGCCTCATTCAGCAACCTGGCCTATCCAATGGATTGGGAAGCGATATTTGAATACACTGGATTTCCTGCCTACATGAAACCGTTTGACGGCGGTGGCTGGAAAGAGGTCTACAAATTGCATGATCGGGAGGATTTCTTCGACAAACATAGTCAGACTAAGCAGACTGTGATGATGCTACAGGAGGAGATCGAATTTGATGAATACTTCAGGTGTTATTGCATCGGCGGGAAATATGTACGTATTATGCAGTATGAACCAAGGAACCCTTTTCATCTGCGTTACGTGGTAGAAAATGGCCCGTCTAGTGATGAACTACTCAGCACAATCCATGATTACGTAATTACACTTAATCAATACCTGGGATACGATTTTAATACCGTAGAATTTGCGGTGCGAGATGGCATTCCGTATGCGATTGACTTCTGCAATCCGGCTCCTGATGCTGAAGTAACCAGCGTTGGTCAGGATAATTTTGATTGGGTGGTAGATACATCTGCACGTTATGCTATTGAGCGTGCACGTGAGCAGGTAGATGGCCTGGATAACCTTACCTGGGGAACGTATCTGAAAAGTGCGGCTTCGGGAGCTCCGCTAGTGGACAATGCATTAATCACCATCCAACCCACACCAGACGAGAAACCAGCAACGGCTGTTAAGAAAGCAGCCGCTAATAAGACACCCGTAGCAAAAAAACCGGCAGCGGCGGCTCCGAAGGCTAAAAAGGCCAGCCCGGCAAAAAAGAAATAATAGATTAGGGGGGATAGTATGAAAAACGAATTCACACTCGGTATCGAGGAAGAATACATGGTGGTGGATCCCATCACAAGGGAGCTTACTTCCCACGATCAGAAGATCGTGGAGGCTGCGCAAAAGATCCATAAAGATCAGGTCAAAGCCGAGATGCATCAAGCAGTAGTTGAGGTGGGCACAGGTATTTGCAGAAACACCGAGCAGGCACGTGCAGAGATCTCACAGCTGAGGTATACGGTATCACAGCTTGCCGGCGAACAGGGTTTACGCATCGGTGCTGCCGGAACCCATCCGTTCTCACATTGGGAAAAGCAACTGATTACGGAACACCCACGCTATAGCGAAATTGTCAATGAGCTTCAGGAAGCAGCGAGATCAAACCTCATCTTTGGCCTGCATGTTCATGTTGGCTTTCAGTCCCGCGAGCTGGCAATTCATATCGCCAATCAGGTACGCTACTTTTTACCCCATGTATTTGCGCTATCTACCAATTCCCCCTTCTGGGAATCGAGGAACACAGGCTATAAATCTTTCCGCACAAAGGTGTTTGATAAATTCCCGAGAACGGGGATTCCCGATATTTTCAACAGTATTGAAGACTACGACAATTATGTTAAGCTGCTGATTAAAACGAATTGTATTGACAATGCAAAGAAGATCTGGTGGGACATCAGGGTACATCCCTTCTTCCAAACTATAGAATTCAGGATCTGTGATTGTCCGATGCTCATTGATGAAACAATGGCCTTTACAGCACTTTTTCAGGCCCTGTGTGCGAAGCTGTATAAGCTCCGTTTGAAAAACATGAAGTTTATCAGCTACTCCCGTGCATTGATCAATGAAAACAAATGGCGCGCAGCGCGTTATGGTATAGACGGCAACCTGATTGATTTTGGTAAGGAAATGGAAGTAAACTGCCGCAATCTTGTACTTGAATTACTTGATTTTGTAGACGATGTGGTAGATGAACTGGGCTGCAGGAAGGATATCGAATATGTACACAAGATCCTCGAACAGGGTACCGGTGCCGACAGGCAGTTGGCGGTTTATGGACAAACAGGTAACTTTGAATCCGTTGTAGACTACATTACATCGCAAACATTAATCGGAGCTAAATAAAATCGGATGGGTTCAAATCAGGTGAAGGTGGCCGTCATTGACATGAACAATGGTGCGCCCAATCAGGGGATGCGCGGCATACAGGAGATCTTAAAAAAGTATCGTGACGAACAGGATATTGACCTGCAGTTCGACATATTTGATTTGAGACAACATGGAGCTTTACCTGATTTGAATTACCATATCTATATTTCATCAGGAGGGCCTGGCAGCCCATACGACGGCAATGGAAGCGTCTGGGAGCATGATTTTTTCACGTTACTGGACCAAATACAGTCATTTAATGATACGCACGAAACGGAGAAGAAATTCGCTTTTCTGATCTGTCATTCGTTCCAGCTCGCCTGCCTAAAATATGGATTAGGAAAGGTAACCAATAGAAAATCTAACGCCTTTGGAATTTTTCCGATCACGCTGACAGAAGCTGGCGCAGAGGAATCAGTTTTTTACGGTTTAACAAACCCTTTTTATTCTGTAGATAGCAGAGATTGGCAGGTTATAGAACCTGATGAAGACGTTTTTAAGGCCAGGGGAGCGGCGATCCTCGCACTGGAAAAAGAACGTCCACATGTAGACCTTGAGCGTTGTATGATGGCGATCCGTTTCTCTAAAGAAATCATCGGCACGCAGTTTCATCCCGAGGCAGATCCTGTGGGCATGAAGATGTACCTACTCCAGGAGGAGAAAAAAACAGCCATTATTGATAACCATGGGATAGAAAAGTACGAAGATATGCTGCACAGTCTGGATGATCCTGCCAGGATTACGCTAACACAAAGTATCATCTTGCCAAACTTTTTAAACGAAGCCATTCAGACCATCAGAAATCATGATCAAAAAATACAGGGAGCAGTTTAACAAAGATTTTTCTGAAGAAAAATATCAGCAATTTTTATCGGGATTAGGTCAGGGGTACCCAGATCTTGCCTTCCGCGTAGCGGAAACGCCAATTTTTATTCCTGCGGACTTAAAGGAAATGCTGGTTACAGCCGGCAACGAGATTATTGAATTTATTAAAGATTCTGCTTTTAAAGCCTTAACGCGTGATGCGATACCTCTTGTCTGGGAAGTGCCCAACGAAAATGACCACCCCCACTTCCTGGCCTTTGATTTTGGGATCTGTAAAGACGATGCAGGCCAGCTTGTACCAATGCTGATAGAGCTGCAGGGATTCCCTTCGTTATATGGTTTTCAATTACACCTGGCCGAACAATACATCAAAGGTTTTGAGCTTGATCAAACACTTACGCCACTATTTAATGGCCTCGATCGCGATACGTATATCGAGTTACTCAGGGAGGTCATTGTTGGCAAACACCAGCCACATGAAGTGGCATTAATGGACCTAGACGCTATTCATCAGAAAACAGCGATCGACTTTTTCATTACTGCAGACCTGCTAGGGATCAAAATATTAAGCCTGACAGATATTTTCAAGGAAGGTGATCAACTTTTTTACAGGGAGAATGGTGTCAATGTTCGCCTTAAAAGGATTTACAACCGGCTTATTTTTGACGAAGTAGCCGAAGAACCAGAAATTTTTATGGATTGTTTTGACCCCCGGGCTGAACTAGATGTGGAATGGGTAACACATCCCAATTGGTTTTACCGAATCAGCAAGTATACTATGCCGTTTCTGAAAAGTAAATTTGTTCCTGAAACCTGGTTCTTGAATACGCTCGACACCTTACCGGAGAACCTGCATGACTATGTATTGAAACCGTTGTTTTCTTTCGCAGGAATGGGTGTGATCATCGATGTGAGCCGGGCAGATATTGATAAAATTGAAGACCCGGAAAATTGGATCCTCCAAAAAAAGGTGCAGTATGAACCTGCTGTAATTTCGCCAAGCGGCGGTGTTAAAGCCGAAATCCGGTTGTTGTACCTTTGGCCAGACGGACAGGAGCCCAGGTTGTGCATCAACTTGGCAAGACTTAGTCGCGGGAAAATGATTGGCGTACGCTATAACAAAGACTTTGACTGGGTAGGTGGGACGGTAGGTTTAATGGAACCCTAAATTGACAATTTGTAGACCCTGATCTGCATAAGAATAATTAGCTTTGTATATGGATATTCAAACGATCATCTTGTTTGCACTTTTTGTAGCCGCCTTATGGTACGTTGGCCGCATGATCTATCGCTCTATCTCACCAAAACAAGGAGGATGTGGGTCGAACTGCAAATGTGGCGTTGATTTCTCGGCTATAGAGCCCAAACAAAAATAGCTTTCTGACTCCCATATGCCTGAACAGTTTACCAATTACCTGAAAACTAAAATAGCCCTTACTGACGAACAGGTTGAATTGATATCAAAAGACCTTAAGGTAAAAACGTTTGAGAAAAATGAATTGGTATTATCTGCAGGCGACACATCATCAAAAACTTATTTTGTTTTGGATGGATTGATGCGGAGTTACTCTATTGACAGTAAAGGCAAAGCTCATGTGATTCAATTTGCTCCTGAAGGCTGGTGGCTTTCCGAACGGAACAGCATGTTTAATCAGGCATCAGACTTCTATGTGGACGCCATTGAACCCACTAAAGCTGTTATCATTCCAAAAGACTATTTCACTGTGGGCGCTACACATGTAGCGGGCTTCAACGAACTTAATAATACCATGCTGAATAATGCGATTCGCTTTATGCAGAAACGGATTAACATGCTGCTCAGCGCAACCGCTGAAGAGCGCTATCTCGATTTTATACGCCTATATCCAAACCTCACCCTGCGCGTCCCGCAATGGATGATTGCTTCTTATCTTGGCATCACGCCGGAATCTCTAAGTCGCGTACGTAAAGATCTTGCCAACAAGCATTTCCGCTAGAAATTTTTCTTATCATACATCAATGTGTGACCAACTATCCCGCCGTAAATTTGTTGTATTCAAACGAATCTAAAAAAATAAAAGATATGGCAACTACTAAATGGGTATTAGATCCAACACACAGCGAACTACAATTCAAAGTAAAACACTTAATGATCACTACAGTAACAGGAAGCTTCAAAAGCTTTACTGCTGAACTGGAAACTGAAACAGAAGATTTCTCTGACGCCAAAGCATCATTCAAGGCTGAGGTAGCATCTATCGATACATCAAATGCTGATAGAGATGGACACCTTAAAACAGGTGACTTTTTCGATGCTGAAAAATTCCCGGCTATCACCTTCGAATCTACATCATTGATAAAAGACGGTGATGATTATAAACTAACCGGAAACCTGACCATCAAAGACGTTACTAAACCGGTAACGATGGATGTTGAGTTTGGTGGAACAGCTGTAGATCCATGGGGAAACACAAAAGCAGGTTTTACGATGAGCGGCAAATTTAAAAGAGGCGACTTCGGATTGACTTACAATGCAGCGCTTGAAACAGGCGGTGTGATGTTAAGCGATGAAGTACGTGTTGCTGGCGAGTTACAGTTTGTGAAACAAGCTTAATATAAACCGAACCCTCGGGTTTCGAGATTATTTAAATAGTCGTTTAACTCCCAGGCTTGTTTAGGCAACCTGGGAGTTAAATGACTATTTTTTTTGCATTGTTGTAGAATCTTTAGTGGTACTGTCTGCACCCGCAGAATCCATCCCTGTCGTTGTCGTTCCAGAGGACATTGACGATTGCTGGGTGGTATCAATGCTTAATGAATCGGGAACCTTTTCACTTCCCTTATCGCCCATGGTACAGGCACTAAATAAGAGGGCTGCAAAAGAAAATGCACAACCCATTTTGATTACGTGTTTCATAATTTCTTTTTCTTTTACTAACCAGTAATAGAAGGAATTGTTTTATCTGGGGCGTTCGATCAGGCATACTGCGTAGGCTACCACGCCTTCTTCCCTGCCAATAAAACCCATTGTTTCGTTGGTAGTTGCCTTGATACTGATGTCTTCAATATCCATACCAATGGCGGCTGCAATATTCTGCTGCATGGCAGGAATATGAGGGTTAATCTTTGGCGCTTCCAGGCAGAGCATGGCGTCAATATTCCCAATAGACCAGCCTTTTTCGGCGATCAGTTTTACCGTTTCCTTAAGGATAACAATGCTGCTAATACCCTTCCAGCGCGGGTCGGTATTCTTGAAGTGGAAACCGATATCCCTGAGATTTGCTGCACCTAACAGCGCGTCGCAAATGGCATGCAGGAGCACATCAGCATCCGAATGCCCAAAGGCTCCTTTGTGATGCTGGAGGTCTACGCCGCCAACTATAAATGGATGGTTATCTTTGAGTTGATGTACATCAAACCCGAAACCTACTTTGATTTTCATGCGTATATTTTTATTTGCCGAAATTAAACAGCAGACTGAATCTTAAGGTATTTGCTAACGGACTTTTCTGTGCATTAGCGAGTAAATAAGCTACATCAAGATTAAATTGATTATACTTTAATCCGGCACCGAGCGTCAGATAACGCCTATCGCCTTTTTTCGGACTCTCGTAAAAATATCCGGTACGGAAAGCGAACTGTTTGTGGTACCAGTATTCTAATCCGAGTCCAGCCGTCACCTCTTTCAATTCTTCGCTAAACCCTCCCGGGGCGTCGCTAAAAGAACCAAAGATACCTGCAGGTACAGAACGGTTCGGATCTTTACCGGACATAATATTTCCATTTGTATCGTACACCGGCTGTGTTGGCACAAGCAATTTATTGAAGTCTAAGGCCAGTGTAAATTCGTTATAGTCATCAATGATAAAAGTTGAGGCCACTCCGAGTTTCATATTTGTAGGCAGGAAGTATTTATCTCCGGCATCCACATAGCTCATTTTCGTTCCAATATTAGAAATGTTTAGCCCTGCGGCTACTATCGCATCATAGCCCAGAAAAAAGGTTGGCTTACGGTAATATGCGGAAACATCCACAGCGAGTGCTTTACCTGCTTTGGTTTGCTGCCCTGCAGAAAACTGCCCCGCCGTGAGGTTAGAGTAGATGTATCTTACGGCAGTACCTAATGAAAACTCATCGCCAAACCTGCGGGCATAGGTCGCATCTATAGCAAGCTCACTAGGTGTGTACGTTCCGAGATCCTGTTGATTGGCATCGGTAAACTGGATCCTCCCCAGCGAGAAATAACGTAGGGAGCCACCTATAACGCTACTTTTATCCAGTTTATAGAAACCACTCACATAACCTAAGTTTATATCAGGAACGAGATTTTTTAACCAGGGGCTGTAGGATGCAGAAAATCCATATGGGGCTTCCAGAAAAGCGAGTTTAGACGGATTAATGCTCATGGAATTCACATCGGGTTGCACGGCAACACCGGTCTCAGCCATCCCACCAGAACGTGCATCGGGTGTGATCAGCAAAAAAGGGACAGCCGTAACCACATTATTGGCGGCACTGCCATTCGTTTGAGTACCAGGCTGCACAGTCTGAGCGTGCGCAGCCCATGAAAAGTTGCATAAAAAAACGCCCGCTGCAATCTTTAAAAAGTACTTCAAATTCATCCGCTATAAAAAAAATCAAAGGATTTTATTGCAAGTTAGCATAGTCCTGATACTTTTCAAAGAAATTGTAAGCTAAACCCTGCTAAAACTTTTATAGGCAATATTTTGGAGCATAAACCTTTTTTTCCGTAATTTTACTTATTAGAGTAATACCGATAAGCATCCTATGAGAAAAGCATACATATATCCATTTGGCCTTTTGATGGTTATAGCTACTATAATCTCCTGTAAGTCAAAGAAATCCTCCATCTCCGAAAAAACCGGACTGGAGTATAACAAAAAAGAATTTGGTGGCTTTCAGGTTGCCAATAATTATAGAAGAGGTGCTCCGGGACCGGGTCTTGTAGAAATTGAAGGTGGTGTTTTCGTGATGAGTGGAAGTGCCCAGGAAGTTTCTGGCCAGGAACTTGGCAACTACAACCACAAACGGGAAACAACGGTATCGTCATTTTACATGGACGAAACTGAAGTATCCAATGTTCAGTGGCTTGAGTATCTGGATTGGATCAAAAGCACCTATCCTACCGACTACGAATATTATTACAATGAGCTTCCAGACACACTGGTATGGCGCAGGCCACTTTCGTACAATGAACCTTACGTAGACAACTACCTGAGGCACCCGGCATATCAGGATTATCCAGTAGTAGGTGTAAGCTGGGAACAGGCGCAAAGATATTGTGTTTACAGAACGGACAGGGTGAATGAAAATTTATTGCGTTCACAGGGTAAAATGACTAGCTATGCTGAATTGAACGGTACCGCTAAAAAAGGTAAAGCTGGAGCAACTCCTACAGCAAAACCAACAGGTCCATTTACAACTGACCTTTACCTGAATGGTCAATATGACGATAAGGGAAAAAATGCGCCAAGGGATTTGAGTCCGTCAGCTGCACCAGCAGCAGGCGCAAAAGGAAGAGCAGCAACTCCTACACGTACAGTAAGACTTGAGGACGGAGTATTGAAACAACCTTACCGCTTGCCTACTGAGGCTGAATGGGAATATGCCGCGCTTGGCCTGATTGGCAATACTGAATACGAGAACGTCAATACCAACAAAATATATCCTTGGAATGGATTAGGTCTAAGTTCAGCAAAGAAGTCAACCAGAGGCTTAATTTTAGCTAACTTTAAACGTACTAAGGGTGATTACATGGGTGTTGGTGGTACATTAAACGATAAGGGTGGATTAACAGTACCTGTACGTTCTTACCAGCCAAATGATTTCGGTTTGTACAACATGGCAGGAAACGTAAATGAATGGGTATCTGATGTATATCGCGAAGGTACGTTTGAAGCAGCAGATGCTTTTAACCCGTATCGCGGTAACTTATACCAAAACAAACAATCACTTGACCCAACATCTGGAAAAATCGCTAAAGACAAATACAATAATCCAATTCTTGTAGCCGCTACATCTGGCAAAAAACAGACCTGGGCAGAAAAACAAGCTGCAGCGGCGGCTCCAGCACCGGCAACACCCGCGTCAAACAGCTATGCTGATCAGCGTGGATACCGTGACAAGCAAAGTGAGCTTTATGGGGAGACTACACTTGTTAACGATAAATCAAGAGTTTACAAGGGTGGTTCTTGGGACGACCAGGCACTTTGGTTGAATCCAGCAACGAGACGCTTCCTCAACCAAGACGAAGCTACAGCCGATATCGGCTTCCGTTGTGCTATGACTATGCTCGGCGCATCTGAGATTAGCTCTGTAGGAAAGGCACAGTTTAAAGCTGAAAAAGCAAGACCATTTAACCCTAAAAAGAGTTAACACAAACATAGGTATTTGAGAAGGAGCGTTTATCGCTCCTTTTTTGTTTCTAGTGAAACTGTATAAGAACGGTGTTTTTTTCTATTTTATCTCCCTGCGCTACCGGGATATGCTTGATCTTTCCATCCGCAGGAGATTTAATCATATTCTCCATCTTCATAGCTTCAAGAATAATAAGGTTGTCACCTTTCTTTACTTCATCACCTTCTGCCGCGACGATTTTAAGCACCAGCCCAGGCATCGGCGCTTTGACCTCATGAACTTTTGCTGCTAATGCGGCATCCATACCAAGTTGCTTCAACAAACTGTCATACTGATCAGCAATATCCAGATGATACAGCGTGCCATTTACTTTAATTGTTTGTTGCTTAGTTAAGGGATCAGCATCCACAAGCTCTACATTATAAGATTTGTTTTCATGCAGAACATGAAATTTCCCATCTGCAACAGCTGCGATATCCAAAATTACGGGATCACCATTAACTGAGATAACCCCTTGTTGATCTTCTATTTTATATTCGAACTGTTCGTTAACTTTTACTGTATACATGTTTACTGAGTTAATGCGTACTGAATCAAATTCGCGCCCATTTGTAGCGCATTTAAACGACTTTCCTGCTTATCCGCAGGATAAGTGCCATAGTCTTCCCAACCGTTTCCTAAATCACTTTCATAAGTGTAGAAACAAACCAGGCGACCTTTCCAGAAAAGGCCAAAGCCCTGGGCACGATGACCATCATGTTCATGTATTTTTGGAAGACCTCCGGGAAACTGATATTTTTGGTGGTAGAGCGCGTGGCTAACTGGTAGTTCCACAAAGCTAAGTTCAGGGAAAACCTTTTTCATTTCCTTTCTTACGAACTTATCCAACCCATAGTTGTCGTCTATATGGAGGAAACCTCCCCCATTCAGATATTTCCTCAGATTAACTGCTTCGTAATCGCTGAAGACCACATTACCATGTCCGGTCATGTAAACGAACGGATAATTGAAAAGCTCGGTACTACCTACTTCTACAGTAGCTTCTTCTTCAGCGAAATTGGTATTAAGATTTTTATTGCAGAATTCGATCAGGTTAGGCAAGGCTGTCCGGTTAGCATACCAATCGCCACCTCCCCCATATTTTAATTTAGCCATCCTGTAGGTTGGCGTCGTAAAACTACAGTGCAGGAACAGGATTAATATAAAGACTGCGCCTGTTCTTATTTTCATCGGTTTAAGTAGTTCAGCTCGAAACAGGCGGCAAGGGCAGCCGTTTCTGTTCTTAACCTTGTATTTCCTAAAGTTAATGGTTTAAATCCACTTTGTAAAGCGCTATCGATTTCTGCAGGACTGAAATCTCCTTCAGGACCAATAAGAATAAGATAAGCAGCATGTGGTTGTGCAATATCACTGATGTATGTACGACTCGTATCATCAATACAATGCGCGATCATCTTTTGTGCACCGCTTTCCTTCCTGATGAAGTCGGCAAAAGAGATAGCAGGATTTAATTGCGGATGGTAAGCCTGAAGCGACTGCTTAACAGCGGCGGTGATTACTTTGACCAATCGATCCTCCTTAATCACTTTACGTTCCGAATGCGCGCAAATAATCGGTGTAATCTCATCTATACCAATCTCTGTAGCTTTTTCCAGGAACCATTCCAGGCGTTCAATATTTTTTGTGGGTGCAACTGCGATGTGCAGGTGATGATTCCGCTTCTGATAAGCCAGCGTTGTGCTGATCACCTTAAGCGTTACCTGCCGTTTTGTTTCTGATGCAATTTCTGCCTGATACAGGCCGCCCCGGCCATCTACCAATGATACTTGATCGCCTATACCCAACCTAAGGACTTTACTGCAATGACGACTTTCTTCTTCGTTTAGTGCATAAGCACCGGCACCATCTTCGATATCAGGAGTATAAAAAACATGCATCGGCAATCAGTTTAATGCAGGTCTACGGCGTCCTCTTTCGGGATTACCAGTTCCAGCTTGATAGTTTCTATATTCTGTTCAGTTTTCTTAAGAATAGTGAACAGGTAACCATAGCACTCTTCACTATCGCCAACCTCTGGTATTTTACCAAAGGCATGTGACACTAATCCGCCTACGGTATCAAAATCTTCATCCTCTGGCAAGTCGTGCGGCAGGTGCTCATTAACATCATAAACCGTTGCATAAGCGTTGATTACGAATTCGGTATCAGATATTTTCTCTACCGTTGGTTTTTCTTCATCGTATTCGTCCTGAATTTCACCAACAATCTCTTCCACGATATCCTCCAGGGTAACCATACCCGCTGTACCACCAAATTCATCGATCACAATCGCAATCTGAATTCGTTTTTGTTGTAATTCGCTAAGCAAGTCATTAATTTTCTTCGTTTCCGGAACGAAATAAGGCTTTCTGATGATATCATTCAGCGTCCACTCCTTATGACTAGCCAATAAGGGCAAAACGTCTTTAGCGTGGATTATACCGATAATCTTATCGATAATATCATCATATACCGGCATCCTTGAATAACCTTCAGCAATAATCATCTCTATGACTTCTTCCTTAGGGGTAGCCAGTTCGATGCCTGAGATCTTAGTTCTCGGAACCATGATGTTTTTCACCACGCGTTCATTGAAGTCAAAAACATTTCTGATCAGCTCATGCTCATTGGTATCCAGTGCACCACTTTCCTTTCCCTGGTCCAGCAGGTAATAAAGCTCTTCAGTACTATGTACAGCTTCATGTCCACCAACATTAGAGATACCAAACAACTTCAGGATGATATTTGCAAAACCATTGAGCAACCAGATAAACGGGCGGAATACCACATAGAAAATCTGCAGGGGCAGTGCGATGAATAATGTCGTCGCCACCGGCCGTTGTATGGCAATTGATTTGGGAGCAAGCTCACCAAAAACAATATGCATAATGGTAATGAATGAAAAGGCGATAATTGGAGAAGCCGTTTTTGAGAAGGAATCTACGAATTCAGGACTTGATCCAAAGGAAGTGAGGAGATTATGCAGCAGGTGCTCCATTACAGATTCTCCAACCCAGCCTAGTCCTAGTGATGCAAGAGTGATACCTAGCTGTGTTGCAGCAAGGTATCCATCGAGGTGGAGGGTAATGTGTTTGGCAATGTTAGCTACACGATTACCGGATTTAGCTTTAATTTCTATTTGCGACGCTCTGACTTTAACAATTGCAAACTCTGCTGCAACGAAAAAGCCGTTAAGGACGACCAAGAAAAAGGTTAAGAATATCTGAAAGGCCATTTAAGATTGATCTCTAAAGGTACTGTTGTAAAGGTCTATACTTTCCTGAATAACTTTGTATGCATAACGTTTTCCAAGCAAGTGCTCGATTGTTACGTTTTTATCTTCAAGGGCTTTATAGTCCTGGAAAAAACGTACAATTTCTTTCATGGTATGCGGAGGTAATTCTTCGATGTCGTTGATATAGTTTACTGACATATCGTTTTTCGCTACAGCGATGATTTTGTCATCCTGCTCACCGTTATCCACCATATGCATTACGCCGATAACTTTGGCTTCAACAAGTGACAATGGATATACGTCAACAGAACATAAAACCAGGATATCCAGAGGGTCATTATCATCGCAATAAGTTTGCGGGATAAAGCCGTAGTTAGCAGGGTACATTACAGAAGAAAAGAGTACGCGGTCTAACTTAATCAGGTTAGAATCTTTGTCAATTTCGTACTTCGCTTTAGATCCCTTAGGGATTTCAATAATTGCATTTACAGACTCAGGTAAGTTTTTACCTGGAGAAACGTTGTGCCACGGATGGTGTTCGTCTTTAATCATTTTTATTTTTCAGTGTTTGTTTTGTATCATCCCCATAATTAGTGGTTCTTTTCCTCAGAAATGCATAGAGTACAGGAATCGTAGTTATAGTGATAAAGCCTAATATTATATAAAGTAGGTAATGATTAATTTCTTTCTCAAATTTCCTGCCTAAAAAAAATCCGAGCAATGTTAAAGAAGCAATCCATAGAATTGCTCCAAAAATATTATATAATGCAAATTTTTTAAAGTCGAGTTTAACAACTCCGGCAAAAATTGGAGCGAAAGTCCTGACTATCGGTACAAATCTACCCATAATCAGCGCAAATGCACCCTGCTTGTTGTAATATTCTTCTGCAGCCTTGAGATATTTCTTTTTGAAGAAGAAAGTATCCTTGCGTTGATACAAAACAGGGCCAGTTTTTCTGCCAAACCAATACCCCGTAAAATTACCAAGAATTGCAGCAATTACCAAACCCAGAATCAATACAAAGAGGTTTACATCCAATTTACCAGTTGCAACAAACATGCCGGCAAGGAAAAGCAGATAATCTCCCGGAAGGAAGAATCCAAAGAACAAGCCCGTCTCCGCAAAGATCACAAACAACACCACATAAAAACCACCTTCTCTCAGTAATTTTTCAGGTGCTATATAGTGTTGTATGGAGTTCCAAAAATCGTGCATAGTTCGATTATTCGTAAAACTACAAATAATTATCTAGAGAACCCCTTATATCAGATTTAAAATTACGGACGGGAAAACACCCAGAAAAACAGTAATTACCAAGGAAAAAACCAATACAATTTTGTACTGAAGCGGCAGTGTTAATGAAAGCTCAGAACCTTCTTTAAAGTACATAGCGGCAATCACCCTGAAGTAATAGAAGAAGCCAACAAGTGCGTTTAAAATGGCAAACGCTACCAGATAAATCTGGTATTGTCCCATTACATTCAGAAACATCACGTATTTTCCAATGAAGCCTGCTGTAAGCGGAATACCTGATAAAGAAAGCATGGCTACTGTCAATACGAAGGCCAGGAAGGGATTCTTCTTACCCAATCCGTTAAAGCTTTCGAAATCATCTTTACCGGTTTTTTGTTTAACCACAATCAGCGCCGCAAAGGCGATAATGCTGGCGAAGGTATAAGCGGCGGCATATACGAGTACGTTACTTGCCGATCTTGACGATAAAGTGATCAATGAGAAGAGCAGGTAACCTGCATGGGAGATACTGGAATAAGCCAGCATTCTTTTAAAGTTTTTTTGAAACAAGGCAGTGACGTTACCGATCAATAAAGTCAGACATACAATCACCATCAATGGCGGAAGCCAGAAATCGTGTAGCGGTGCGAAAGTACCGGCAAATAACCTAAGAAAAGCTGCAAAACCAGCAGTTTTAACTACGGTCGACATGAATGCTGTAATCAGGCTTGGCGCGCCTTCGTATACATCAGGTGTCCAGAAGTGAAATGGTGCTGCACCAATCTTGAAACACATACCGATCATGATCAAGATCAAACCTGGGTAGAACAATGGAGAAACGATCTTATAGTTACCAACCAGATATTCGTTAATATGTGTTAAATCAAAGGATCCTGTTGCGCCATAAACCAGTGTGATTCCAAAAAGAAGGAAGCCGGTAGAGAATGCACCCATCAGGAAGTATTTTAGCGACGCTTCGTTAGACGCGAAGTTGCTTTTACGGATGCCGGCAAGGATATACAAACTTACAGACATGATTTCGATACCAATAAACAGCATAGCCATGTTCTGGTAGGATACCATAATGATCATCCCCGCCAGGGCGAAAAGAATCAACGTAAAATACTCCGCTATATTCTCACTATGTTCAGCAAAATAGTTCTGCGTCAGGAGAAAAATGAAAATCGTTCCGATGATGATAAGCCCAGAAAATGCCAAAGCATAGTTGTCCATCTGCATCATGTTATAAGAAACTGTGTTCTGATCCCATGAGGTACCTACAAAAACCAATGAGGTAATTAAACCAAGCAGGGTTAAGGGTAATAAAGCTTTTTTTGCTTTAAACAAGCCTGCATAAAGCACCACTAAAGCTGTAACCGTAATTGTTATAATGATATTCATCTGTCTAGTTTACCGAAATTAGTTTTTGATTTACCTGTTCTAATAAATGTTGCACGGCGGCTTCTGATATATGCAGGATAGGTTTTGGATATACACCCAAAATAATAACAAGTGCACAAATGATATACAAGGTAATTTTTTCCGTTCCCTGAATATCTGTAAAACCAATCGTCAGGTCGTTAGTTTTACCCAGCATGATTCCCTGATACATCCTCAGCATATAAACTGCACCGAAGATGATGGTAAGACCGGCAATTACTGCCGCCCAGATCCCGTATTGATAAACCCCCATCAATAATAGGAACTCACCGATAAATCCGTTGGTGCCTGGCAAAGCTACCGTTCCCAATAAAATGATCAGGAATACGATAGCCAGTTGTGGCGCTACCTTTGCAATACCACCAAGCTCTTCAATAGTATTTGTTTTTAAACGACTGCTAATGATGTCCAGTACAAAGAATAACCCGACAACGTTAATACCGTGACTCAGCATCTGCACCATTGCACCTTGCATACCTTGTGTGTTTAACGCAAATATGCCCGCTGAAATCAGCCCAACGTGGGCGATTGACGAGTAAGCAACAAGTCTTTTAGCATTGCGCTGTTTAAAGGCTATTAACGAAGCATAAACGATACCAATGATAGAAAGGATAATAGCTGTTTCACCCCAATGCTGCACGCCGGCTGGAACGATTGGCAATAACCAACGGATTACCCCGTAGATACCCATTTTCAGCATGATCCCCGAAAGCAACATTGTTCCGGCTGCAGGAGCTTCAGTATAGGTATCCGGCTGCCAGGTATGGAAAGGGAATATCGGCATTTTGATAGCAAAGGCAATAAAGAATGACCAGAAGATCCATCCCTGTTGTTGTGAATCCAGGCTTAGGTTATATAATGCCTGGATATCAAAGTTATGTGCAGGATTTTGCAGATACAGATAGATAATACCCAATAACATAAACAATGAACCCGCAACGGTATATACAAAGAACTTGATGTTTACCTTAATTCTGTCTTTGCCTCCCCAAATTGCACAGATAAAGTATACAGGTATCAATGCGGCTTCCCAACCGATATAGAAAAGGAAAGCATCCATTGCCGTAAAGACAAGTAATAGTCCTGTTTGCATAGCCAGGATCAGCGCAAAGAATGCAGACTCCTGTTTATACTGATGTTTGAAGCTGGCCAAAATTATTATCGGAATCAGTAAATTGGTAAGCAACACGGTGATCATGCTGATTCCATCAATACCGGCATGGAAATTAATCCCAAAAGTGGCTATCCACGGATAATTAATAACGAATTGCGTACTGCTGTCGGCGGTAAAATTAACAACTGCAAATAACGCTACAGCCAGAGAGGCGATACCAGATATTAAAGCAACGTACTTAGCAGACCTACCAGAAAATGCAGTTATAACGGCACTAACCAGTGGTAAGAAAAGAAGAATTATTAAAAGTTGTCCCATTAGTTTTCCTGAACGCTCTTTTAGATGGATAAATAAGTATACAATAACATAGAAATAATGCCGACTACCATCATGAAGATGTAGAATCCGACATTGCCGGATTGCACAAGTCGTAAGCCCTTACTGGCCTCATTGGTAGTCCATCCTAATCCATTCACGATACCATCAATAATTTTAGTATCTACGATTTTGTAGAAAAAGGTTGAAAGACCATCAAGCGGTTTACGAATGACGGTATCATAAATCTCATCTATATAAAATTTATGATAGGAAATGGTGGCCAGTGCCGGACGTTTTGCTTCGTCGGCCACAGGAACATGATTCTGTTTAATGTATCTCGCGTAAGCGATAAAAATAGATACGACAACACCGGCAACGGTAATACCCATCAGCATAAGTTCTGTACCGTGATCTCCTGCTTCGGGATGGTGCATAATCACGGGCGACAGCCAATGCGACAACCAGTGATGCCCACCCAAAACTTCCGGAATCCCAATCATTCCGCCAATAGCAGAAAGAACTGCAAGAACGATCAAAGGAATCGTCATAGATTTTGGTGATTCATGGATTTTCTCTGCAGCATGGTGTGTACCGCGGTAATTTCCAAAGAAAGTAAGGAACAGCATTCTGAACATATAGAATGCGGTCAGGAACGAGGTGAAGGCACCTATCGCCCACATCACTTTATCATGCTCATATACATGCGCCAGGATTTCATCTTTTGAGAAGAAACCTGAAAACGGTGGCAGACCCGCGATAGCAAGCGTGCCGATCAGCATCGTGATAAAAGTCACAGGAAGTTTCTTTCTCAATCCACCCATATGTCGCATATCCTGTTCATGGTGCATGGCATGGATCACAGATCCTGCGCCAAGGAACAATAAAGCTTTAAAGAATGCGTGGGTAATGACGTGGAAAAAAGCACCGTCGTAAGCGCCAACGCCTAAGCCAAGGAACATATAACCGAGTTGTGAAACTGTCGAATAAGCAAGTACTTTTTTGATATCTGTTTGTGTAAGGGCTATCAACGCACCTAAAAATGCCGTAGCAAGTCCTACTATAGCAATCAAATGCTGAATAACTGGAGCAAGGTCGAACAACACGTTAGAACGTGCGATCATATAGATACCAGCTGTAACCATGGTTGCCGCGTGGATCAAAGCTGATACAGGCGTTGGTCCGGCCATCGCATCAGGCAGCCAGGTGAACAAAGGCAACTGTGCCGATTTACCGCAAGCACCTATGAACAGGCAAAGTGTGATCAATAAAATTGTTGGGTGCCCAGGCATAAATGTAGCAGCCTGTGGAAATACTTTAGCAAACTCAACGCTACCGAAAGTAGTGAAGATCAGAAATACAGCAATCAGGAAACCCAGATCGCCGATACGGTTCATCACGAATGCTTTCTTTGCTGCAGCAGCATAGCTGGCATTAGTGAACCAGAAACCGATAAGCAGGTAAGAACAAAGTCCGACACCTTCCCAGCCGATAAACATAACGATGTAGTTTGATCCTAATACCAGCAGCAACATGAAGAAAATAAATAAGTTCAGGTAGCTGAAAAACTTACCAAAGCCGTCATCATCGTGCATGTATCCCGCAGAATAGATATGGATTAAAAACCCTACACCAGTAATGATCAGCAGCATGATACTGCTCAATGGATCTACCAGAAAAGATAGTGGGATGTGCAGCTGACCAGCGCTGATCCAGTCGAACAAAAATACCTCATGTGATTGAACAGGGTTGCCGTTCAGCGCAAAAAATATAGCGACACTGATGAGGAAGGAAATCAATATTACCCCACTGCCGATAAAACCTATCAGGCTTTTAGAAAATGTATTCCTCCCCAGGCCATTAATGATAAAACCTAAAAGGGGAATTAAAGGAACCAGCCAAACTAAATCTATGATCATTATTATTCTATGCTAAATATTACCACTTAAGGCGATTCAATACGTTGATATCTGTAGATTGGGTATTTCGGTATACCATAACGATGATACTTAAACCCACTGCAACCTCTGCAGCGGCTAGTGCCATGATAAAGAATACGAAAACCTGTCCCGAAGGATCATTACTATGCACAGAGAAAGCTGTAAGCAAAAGGTTGACTGCATTGAGCATCAGCTCTACCGACATAAAAATTACGATGGCATTTCTGCGGGTCAGCACACCGATTACACCGATTGTAAAAATGATTGTACTCAGCCAGATGTAATGGTTGAGTGGAACACCCTGCAGGGTTTGTGTCATGCTTTCCACTATACTTTTTCTTTTTTAGTTAACAATACTGCCCCCACCATTGCAGTAAGCAACAGGATAGATGACAATTCAAAAGGCAACATAAACGGCCCAAATAATTCTTTACCCAGATTTTTGATCAATCCGAGATTTGGATTTTGCAATAACAATGGATTTGATAACGCCGTTGCTTTAAGCGACCCGATCAGGGTAACAATCAGGCAGCAGCCGGCGATAATGCCGAGTATTTTTACCAAAGGAGATTTCAGTGGTTCATTATCCTTATTCAGGTTCAGGAGCATCAGGACGAACAGAAATAATACCATAATGGCGCCCATGTATACAATGAAGTTAACTACAGCCAGAAACTGTGCGTTTAACAGGATATAATGCACGGTAAACGTGAAGAAAGTAACAATTAAATAAAGTACGCTGTGCACCGGATTCTTCGAAAAGATCACCATGAGTGAGAAGAATACGCTGAGTGCAGCTACGATATAGAATACTGATGTACCCATTGATTTTTTTGTTTTAAAGCCGTTAAAGCGGCAAATGTATTAAAATATTATTTCTGCACCAGAGGCGCTTCTACCAGTTTGTCTTTACCATAGATAAAATCTTTTCTCAGATAATCTGAAGGCACAATAGGGCCGTCCAGGTAGATGGCTTCTTTAGGGCAGGCTTCTTCACACAATCCACAGAAAATGCAACGCAACATATTGATCTCGTATACTGACGCATACTTCTCCTCGCGGTACAGGTCTTTCTCTTCAGGCTTACGTTCTGCCGCGATCATGGTGATTGCTTCTGCCGGACAAGAAAGCGCACACAGGCCACATGCCGTGCATCTCTCTTTTCCATTTTCGTCACGCTTTAAAGAGTGCATTCCCCTGAAGTTGGTAGAAAACTCTCTTTCTACTTCAGGATATCTTATCGTTGCTTCTTTTTTGAAAAAGTGACTGATGGTAATGGACAAACCTTTGGTAATAGCCGGCAGATACATGCGCTCTGCAAACGTTAAAGGCTTTTGTTCTAATACTTTCTTTTTACTGGTTAATGGTTCCATTAAACCTCCTGTTATTTCCGCAATGGCGGATGGTTAAAACTTCTCAATTAAGGCTATCACAATCCCTGTGATAATAATATTAGCTATGGCTAGTGGCGTCAGCATTTTCCAGCCCAAGTGCATCAGCTGATCGTATCTAAAACGTGGAATCGTCCAGCGAACCCACATAAAGAAAAAGATGAATGCAAATATCTTGGCAAAGAAAACACCTGCTCCGATTAACGGCGCAATCACAGTTCCTGCGTGTACAAGGACCCAGTCCATCCCCGGATAGTTATAGCCACCGAAATACAGTGCAGCCATTACTGCAGAAGACACAAACATGTTGATATACTCTGCAAAAAGGTAAAAACCTAATTTCATAGACGAATATTCCGTATGATAGCCACCGATCAGCTCGGTTTCGCATTCCGGCAAATCGAAAGGTGCTCTGTTGGTTTCCGCAAAAGAGCAAACAATAAAAATAATGAAACCCAGTGGCTGGTATAACACATTCCAATGCCAGCCGTGTTGCTGTTCAACTACTTCTTTTAAACTCATGGTACCAGTAACAAGCAACAGCGCGATAATAGATAATCCCATTGCAATCTCATAACTGATATTCTGTGACGCTGCACGGATTGCACTCAATAACGAATATTTGTTATTGGAAGCCCAACCACCAATCATTACGCCATATACACCCAGCGATACAACACCAAAAATATACAGGATACCAACGTTGATATCAGTTACCTGTAAAGGAATAATCCTGCCATCGAATACAATTGGGCTACCCCATGGAATAACCGCGGTGCCAATACATGCCGTAAGCATTGCCAGTCCGGGGCCTACCATAAACAACCACTTATTTGAGTTCGTAGGAATAATCTCTTCCTTCATAAACATCTTTAGTCCATCTGCCAAAGGCTGGAACATCCCTGCGGGGCCAGCTCTGTCAGGACCTAACCTATCCTGCAAAAACGCAGCAACCTTACGCTCGGCGTAGGTAGAGTACATCGCAATCACCAGGCTTATGCCAAAGATGATTGCTACGAGTATAAATTTTTCTAAAACAAAAGTTATATCCATTAGAATTTACTGGTTTTTTCAAGTTCTACTTTATTCGCTGCCTGTAATTTCGGATTGTTCTGAATTACTGGAAGCGGCTTCATTGTTTCGTAGTGGTTAGAAGAGATTACTGAAGCATCACTGATATGCGTTGGGTGCTCAATTACCCAGTCTTCTGTTTTTTTCTTATCAAAACGGCAGGTATTGCAGATAAACTCCTCTACCTCACCATATATATCCTTACGGGCTGTTACACGCAATACATCCGCACCTTTATACCATAATGTTACTTTACCAGAACAGGTAGGGCAATCTCTGTGTGCATCTACAGGCTTAGTAAACCAAACCCTGTTTCTGAACCTGAAAGTTTTATCTGTCAATGCACCAACCGGACACACATCGATTACGTTTCCGGAGAAATCATTGTCGACAGCCGTTTGAATGTAAGTAGAGATCTCCGAATGGTCACCACGATTTAAGATACCGTGGACGCGTTTATTCGTGATCTGATCTGCAGTAAATACACAACGGTAACACAAAATACAACGGTTCATGTGCAGCTGAATCTTATCCCCGATGTCGATCCTTTCAAAGGTCCGACGCTCAAACTCATATCTTGTTTTCTGCAATCCGTGTTCATAACCCAGGTTCTGCAAATCACATTCACCGGCTTGATCACATACCGGGCAATCTAGTGGGTGATTGATTAATAATATTTCGACAACACCGCTACGCGCTTCAATTACTTCAGGAGAAGTAATGTTTTGCACTTCCATCCCGTCCATAACTGTTGTACGGCAGGATGCTACCAGTTTAGGCATAGGTCTGGGATCCTTTTCAGACCCTTTGCTAACCTTTACGATACAGGTACGGCATTTACCGCCACTGCCTTCGAGCTTGGAATAATAACACATGGCAGGAGGGACAATATCGCCCCCAATTTGCCTTGCAGCATTTAGTATGGATGTTCCGGGTGCTACTTCGATGCTAATCCCGTCTATGGTTACCTTAACTTTATCACTCATTGTTGATGATATCCTTTCCCGTTTTATTTATGAAGTAACTTCTACTTTTTTAATTGGCTCGGCATAATTTGCCAGGCCATAATTTGTTTCCAGTGCTTTAACCGGCTCTTTTACATGCCATTCAAACTCATCCCTGAAATGTCTGATTGCACTGGCAACAGGCCATGCAGCAGCATCTCCTAAAGGACAAATGGTGTTACCCTCTATTTTTTTAGAAACATCAACCAGCAGGTCAATATCACTCATTTTACCATGTCCATATTCTAGTCTGTGCAGTACCTTTTCCATCCATCCAGTACCTTCGCGGCACGGAGAACACTGTCCGCAACTTTCGTGGTGATAGAATCTTGAGAAGTTCCAGGTGTTCCTAACGATACATTGATCTTCATCGAAGGCGATAAAACCACCCGAGCCCATCATGGTGCCAGTAGCGAATCCACCTTCAGAGAGCGATTCGTAGCTCATCAATCTCGGCTCACCATTGGCCAGTTTCAATGAAAGATTTGCAGGTAATACAGGAACAGAAGATCCACCAGCTACTGTAGCCTTCAGTCGTTTTCCGTTAGCAATTCCACCACAATACTCATCAGAGTACAGGAATTCCTCTACAGAAAGTCCCAATTCAATTTCATACACTCCGGGTTTTACAAGATTTCCTGAAGCAGAAATCAGTTTGGTCCCAGTACTTCTGCCGATTCCGATTTTCGCATACTCATCTCCCCCATCGTTGATGATAGGTACAGTGGCAGCTATAGATTCTACATTGTTTACTACTGTTGGACAACCATATAATCCAGCGATCGCCGGGAATGGTGGTTTAATTCTTGGGTTTCCACGTTTACCTTCCAGAGACTCCAGCAATGCTGTTTCTTCTCCACAGATATAGGCACCTCCGCCTGGCTGTACATACAACTCAAGGTCGTACCCGCTACCCAATATATTCTTACCGAGAAACCCGGCATTTTTTGCTTCTGCGATAGCACGCTCCAGGATGCGAATCTGTGGCATCATTTCTCCGCGTACATAGATGTACGAAGTTTTTGCGCCCAGCGCAAAGCTGGAAACAATCATACCTTCGATCAGCGCATGTGGGATATGCGTCATCAGGAACCTGTCTTTGAAAGTACCAGGCTCAGATTCATCAGCGTTACAAACTAGGTAGCGCGCAACACCTTCCGGTTTTGCCAGGAAGCTCCATTTCATCCCCGTAGGGAATCCAGCACCACCACGACCACGTAATCCAGATTTTTTTACCTCCTCCACAACTTCGTCGGGAGTCATTTTTAAGGCTTTTTCAACAGCGCGGTAACCACCTTTCTGGCGATAAACGTCAAAAGTGTTGATTCCAGGTACGTTGATATGTTCGAGTAAAAGTTTACGTCCCATTATTTCTTGCGTAAGTCTGCTATCAATTCGTCTACTTTTTCTGCATTCAGGTTTTCGTAGAATGTGTACTCCGGGCCGATCTGTAACACAGGACCGAAACCACATGCCGCCAGACATTCTACCCCTCTCCAGCTGAATAGACCGTCTGGAGTAACTTCATTTTCCTTTACGCCCAGGCTGCTTTCGATGTGCGTCATCAACTTTTCTGCACCAACAAGGCAACAAGGTCCGGTACGACAAACTTCCAATACATATTTCCCCTGAGGTTTCAGGAAGTACATGCTATAGAAAGAAGCGACCTCATAGACTTCGATATCCTGGATATCCAGGTACAGGGCAACTTTATCCATTGCAGGTACGCTTAACCAGCCAAATTCGGCCTGTACTTCATGTAAAATAGGAAGCAACGCAGATTTCTGTTTTCCTTCCGGATACCTGCCGGTGATCTCATCGAACTTTTGGATTAAGGCCGGCGAGAATTCTACAGGTTGTTGTTGTTCGACTTTAAGCATCTAATTCTCCTGCTATAATATTCATACTACTCATATTGATAATGGCATCTGATAAAAGCATGCCTTTACTCATCGGAGCAAACATCTGATAATTGATAAAACTTGGTCTTCTGAAATGCAGACGGTAAGGTGTTCTTCCACCATCGTTGATCAGGTAAAATCCAAGTTCTCCATTTCCACCCTCTACAGAATGATAAACCTCTGCTTTAGGAGCATCTATTTCGCCCATAACGATCTTAAAGTGGTAGATCAGGGCTTCCATATTATTATATACTTCTTCTTTTGCAGGGAGATAAAATTCAGGAACATCAGCATGGAAAATATGCGGTGGTTCATGTTTCAATTTCTCCATTGCCTGCTCGATGATGCGTACACTCTGCCACATTTCCTCATTACGTACCAAATACCTATCGTAGATATCGCCGCTTGTACCTACAGGAACTTCGAAATCAAAATCCTGGTAAGAAGAATATGGGTCACTTACACGCACATCATAATCCACACCTGTAGCGCGCAATAGCGGCCCGCTCCAGCTGTAATCTAACGCAGTCTCAGCACTTACCCTTGCCACGCCAGCAGTACGGTCGATAAAGATCCTATTGCGGTTTAGCAGGCTTTCAAATTCCCTAAGTGCTACCGGGAATTCTTTAAGGAATTTATTGATTTTAGCAAAGGCAATCTCATTGAAGTCTCTTTCGAAACCCCCAATCCTACCGATGTTAGTTGTTAAACGTGCACCACAAACCTCTTCGTAAATTTCATAGATATGTTCTCTGAACTGGAACAGATATAGAAACGTTGTAGTAGCACCAGTATCCTGTGCTATAATTGTGTTACAAATGATATGATCGGAGATCCTTGCCAGCTCCATTATGATTACACGGAGGTAATCTACGCGCTTAGGCAACTGGATATTAAGCAGTTTCTCTACCGTCATGTGCCAGCCCATGTTATTGATTGGCGAAGAACAATAGTTCAATCGGTCTGTCAACGGAGTGATCTGGTAAAAAGGTCTGTGTTCAGCAATCTTTTCGAAGGCCCTGTGGATGTACCCGATGGTAGAGACACCACTCACGATACGTTCCCCATCAAGCTGGATCACATTTTGAAATACACCATGGGTTGCGGGGTGTGTTGGACCTAAGTTTAGGGTAACCAACTCCTCCTGAGGATCATTGTCTGTATATACTGGTTGATTATGATTCATGTGCTATCTACCGAAGTATTCGTCTTTTTTATCTACTCTATTTGGATCTTCTAAAGGATATTGTTTAAGCATTGGGTGAACCCCAAGTTCATCCATGTTTAATATTCTTCTTAAATCCGGATGGCCTTCAAATTTAACCCCAAAGAGGTCATATGTTTCTCTTTCCATCCAGTTGGCACCATTCCAAAGCACAGTGGCGGTAGGTATGGTTGGCGTATGCTCGCTTATAAAAACTTTTACACGGACACGCACTTTAGCCACCATGTTATGCAAATGATATACAACAGCAATTGCCTGATGCTTTTCAGGATAATGTACTGCCGTAATATCTGTCAGGTAATTAAATCTGTTATCCTCTTTTAAAAACCTGAGCACTTCGACGATCACATCTTTTGACGTTTCGAATGTTAGCAGGCCATAAGGTTCTGACACAGCGGTAACTTTATCTCCGAAGCGCGTGCTTAATACTTCAATCAGGTTGTGGTTTGTATCTTCAGCCATTATAATATTCCGTAAGAAGCCAATAATTCCTTGTATTCCGGTGAATGTCTTCTGCGTCCACTTTCGTTTCTTACTAATTCCTGGATTTTTGTAAACCCATCAAGAATAGCTTCAGGACGTGGCGGGCAACCTGGAACATACACATCGACAGGGATAATCTCATCGATCCCCTGCAATACAGAATAGGTATCAAAGATACCACCGCTTGACGCACAAGCGCCAACAGCCATTACCCAGCGCGGCTCAGCCATCTGAAGATAAACTTGTTTAAGTACAGGCCCCATTTTCTTTGCAATAGTTCCCATCACCATCAGTACGTCGGCCTGGCGTGGAGAGAAACTCAAACGTTCTGAACCAAAACGACCCAGGTCATAATGAGAGCCCATCGTTGCCATAAACTCGATACCACAGCAGGAAGTAGCGAAAGGCAATGGCCATAATGAATGCGAACGGGCGAGCCCGATCACTTTATCGAATGAAGTGGCAAAAAAGCCCGATCCTTCAATGCCCGGAGGCGCGTCAACTATATTGATATCGCTCATGATCAAACAAAAAAAAGTTCATTCCGGTAAGGAATGAACCACAAATTTACAATATTTTAGAAGCAAATAAATTAGGCTGAAGGGATTTAGAAACAATCTAAATTACTCTAATCCCAGTCTAAAGCTTTCTTTTTAAGAATGTAGATAAAGCCTAGAAGCAGTGTGCCCATGAAGATAAACATCTCAATAATACCAGGCCATCCCAGCTCTCTGAAATTAACTGCCCATGGATACATGAAGATTACCTCAACGTCAAATAGCACAAAAAGGATCGCTACCAGGAAGTATTTAATGGAGAAGGGCTGACGTGCATTTCCAATCATCTTAACTCCGGCCTCGAAGGTCGATAGCTTATCAGCTGTTTTACGGGCAGGACCTAAATAGTGTGTAGCAATTAAGGTAACTACAACAAAACCCAGGGCTACAATAACCTGGAATATAATCGGTAAAAAATCTACAGGTACACTTTGCGTTTCCATAACTTCAATTTGATGCAAAAATAAAAGAAAAAGGCAGGATAACAACCCTGCCTTTTTCTTTTATTGATTAATTTATTATTTTTTCTTAACGGGAGCCTTTGCAGCTGGTTTAGCTGGGGCAGTTAAGTTTTTGATTCCATCTGTTGCAATTGCATTTGCAGGATCAATAGCCAGTGCTAAATCCCACTCTGCTTTTGCTTTGTCCTTATCACCTTTCACAGCTGCAAATCTAGCAATTGAGTTGTGTGCTTCAACCAGGTTCTTTTTAACAGCCGCAGTTTGTTTATCTGCTGGTAAAGCAGTTGCAGCGTCAATGTATTGTTGGAAGAAAGGAACATCGATTCCAGTAGGATCAGTTTCGCTATCTTTTAAAGCATTAACCCTTGCTCTCCATAACAATCCATCAATTGTAGTCGGAGATAGCTTAACAAGCGTCGCAAATGCTGAATCAGCTTTAACCAAAATGTCTTTTGACGGATTAGTTTTATCACCATATGCTTTTGCATAAGTTAGATAAGCTGCAACGCCATAATAATAGTAGTTATACAACGATCCAACTCCGCTAGGGTTCATCTTAATCACAGTTTCATAAGTTGAAACCGCTTTAGGATAGTTTTTAGCATCATAGTATGATTTAGCTACATCACCTAAAGCAGAAACTTTAGTAGAGTCCATTTGAACTGCTTTATAAATGTTTTTAAAAGCTAAACTATCTTGTTTTTGTTGCAACTGAGCCTGACCTAAGTACAGGTAATCGTCTGCCACAATCCTTGAAGTATCTTTAACTTTCGCAAAGAAGTCGTTCATGTATTGTAAAGCTCCAGGGTAGTTTTTGTTCTCATAAGCTGAGTAACCTCTTAAACGAGATACTACCAGTGCTTTCGGACTGTTTGGATTCATTGTTGCCAATGCACTTGTTTCAGTTTCCAGGTCTTTGTAATCCTTTGCATAGAACAAGATCTGTGCATATCTGATTCTTGAATCAAAAGATTTATCAGTCAGGTCCAGATATTTTTTATAGTTGTCAATCGCTAAAGCTGATTTTGCAGCACCTTCAGGATCTCCGAATGACCATTGGTTGTATAACTCAGATAACTCTCTGTATGCAGGACCGTAGTTAGCATCCTGCGCAATCACTTCTTTCAACTGGCTTTCGGCTTCAGGAAATGCACGTGATTCTTTGTACATCCTTCCAATCTGAACTTTCGCTCTTAAGATATTTGGATTGATGTTCAATGCACGCATATAGTTCTGCAATGCTTCTGAGTTTTTACGTTGCAAGGCATAGTAATCTCCTAACGCTACAAAAGTCTCAGCATCTTTATCGTTTGCATCCAGTTCTTCTGCTTTTTGCAGGTAAGGCAATGCCGAAGCGAAATCTGGTTTTGCTACCGAGATATATGCTTTACCAATGTATAACTGAGGCAGGTAATCTTTTTTAGAAGAAACCTCTACACCTTTCGCAAAATTCGTTTTTGCCGATGTTGGGTTGTTTGAAGCTAAATCAGCCTCTCCTAAACCTATGTAATTCAATGGATTTTTTGGATCCGCTGTAACTCCTTTAGTAAATACTGCTCTTGCAGAATCTACATATTCAGTGCGTAAATAGGCTTCACCCAAAGCGAAATAATTATCGCCTTTGTTTGCTTCCTTACTTACTAGTGTTTTAAGCATGGACGTCGCTTTCTGGTACTGTTCGGCATCTAACGCCTTTTTTGCATCATTTAAGCTTTGAGCAAAAGAGGCAGAACCCATTACTACTAAACCTAAACTTAAGGTTATTGCTTTCTTTGTCATCTTCATGGTTCAAATATAAAATTTAGTTTGTATTCTTCAAGTTAAATTCTCTCGGCAAGAGCTTATGAGGCCCAAGTCCTGATTTAAGTACAATCAACTGCCCTCTCGGACTGGCTAACCAGTTTGCAAAACCCGTACCTAAACCCTCTTTACCTTCGCAATTAATAATATAAACATTTCTCAAAAATGGATAAATGCCACTGATTAGGTTTTGCTGGGTAGGCTTATAAAAAGCATCGTCCCCTTTCTTACCTTTGACATTCTTAACGCCCAAAAGTTTAATTTTAGGCAGATATGCAGCTGTATTCTTATTCCCCTCCAATGTCCAGTTTACGCCAACTACACCAATATAATTCTTATTGGTGGCTACAAACTTAATAACGTCCGAATTGGTCTGTAAAGTATATACACCTTTCTTTGGCAGCTCAGAAATTTGAGCAAGTGCCTTAAAATATCCGACCGTCGCCGAATAAGGATTGTCAAATACCAGGCTTTTACCACTGGTTGAAGTACCCTTCAGGATCGCAATCACCTCATCCGCGGTAATTGTGCTATCAGGCTCATCAGCACCGGTAACCAAGGCGATTCCATCAATAGCAAATCGTTGGGTATAGATTGGAATACTACGCCTTACATAATTTTGTTCCTCCTTTTTTGTTAACACACGCGACATGATAATCACGCGAACGCTGTCATTTAAAAAAGTGGGTAGGATCTTGTTTTCATTACCGGTTACAATATCAAATTTAGTAGCAGGATAATCTGACTGGAACACCTCGATCTGATCACTCACAATATCATCAAATGATTCGTCAACCAGGATTTTGACACTGCCGGTTGTGCGGCTTTCCTCAACTTCCGTAGTCGCCGTATTCTTCCGTTTACATGCAGCAAACAAAACCAGCAATACCAATAAGAAACTATACTTCTTCATTTTAATTGTCCTTTTGATTAACAAGTCTGTAAAATCTGATCAGTGCGTAAACGATGAGCAGGATGCCAAATAGGATTCTATAGGTCGGGGCAATTTCAAATGGAATGTCTTTCCAGAAGATCATATACACCCCAAGGAAGAAATAACACAGCAATATGATTAGCCCGAAAATGAACAGAAATCGCTGTTGTGGCGATTTCTGTTTAAATGTATTGATGTCAAACATTCTTTTTTTCTTGTTAGTTACCCAAAGAGAAACTGATTGGAATGTTATATTTAACGCGTACTGGTTTACCGTTCTGGATACCTGGTGTCCAACGCGGACTTGCCTTTAATACCCTTACAGCTTCTTCATCCGTTCCACTTCCCAATTTACGGTCAACGTGGATATCAGTGATCTCACCATTCTTTTCAACAACGAATGAAAGGATTACTTTACCCTGAACGTTATTTTCAGCAGCCATTGGAGGATATTTTACTGACTTACCTACGTAAGCGTAAAATTTAGCCATACCTCCCGGGAATGCCGGTGGAGTTTCGATAGCTTCAAAGTTATATACTTTGGTATCTTCAACTACTGCTGCTGTTTTAGGTCCTTCACCTACCGGAGCTGCAATTACGATGTCCGCATCTGGGTCACCAGCAATTGTTTTTTGTCCCGGATCTGCTTTTTTCAAATCTTCGATCTGAGGTGGCTCTACGTCACGTACCAGGTTATCTGGTTTTACGATCGGAGGAGGGAATTTAACCTGATCCTGTTTCGGCGGTGGTGGCTCAACTGGTGGCGGCGGCGGAGTTTTTGGATCTACCGGAGGTGGTTGCTGAATGGCAACTTCCACTTGTTTTACGACTTCCTCTTCGGGCATCGCACCTTTGATCAAACTAATGATCTGCGGCGTTAAGAACAACAGTATAAATACTGCTGATGCGAAAAGCAACGCTCTTGTTGTAGTTGATGAATTTTGCTGACGAAGCTGGTAAGCTCCATAAGCTTTGTTTTTCTTATCAAAGACAACATCAAGCCATTCCTTTCTGAACAAATCTATTTTAGACATTGTACTTAATTTAATAGTTTAAATGATATTACAAAAGGCCTTGACCTTTTAAAAATGCTGTTTCTGCGTCAGTGATATTTACATCGTCAATAGCTGGAGCTGCAGTGATCTTAGCAATATTCAGCTCATCCATGATGTCCACAAAGTTTTTGTATTTTGAACCTGATGTAGGCTTGATTACAACAACCAATGTTTTCTTAGGATCATTTCCGTATAAATCAGCAACTGCTTTTTTATTGGCCAGGATCGACTTTCTGATATCACCGAATCCTTCAACAGTTGGCTGGCTCTTACCTGCTTCTCCCATGTACCAGGCTACCTTGTTGTTTTTTGCTAACAGGATAGTCATCGTTTGAGATGCACGCAGTTCAAGTCTGGTTTCATTTTTCTCGTCTTTGTCGGGCTTCGCAATATCCATCGCGATCGGCTTTGAAAGGGAGGTCGTTAGCATAAAGAAAGTGATCAGCAGGAAAGCAAGATCCACCATCGCGGTTAAATCTACTTTCGTGTTGGCTTTCTTGGTTCTAACTTTACCACCGCCTTTTTTGCCCCCGCCGGAGGTATCTAATTCTGCCATAGTATTATTTTATTGAGCACCGCCTTCTGTCGATGTAATTAAACTGAATTTGTTAATTTTTTGTTTCTGAAGGATATCAACGATTTTCTTAACAACCGGATAATCTTCTTCTCCATCCCCTTTGATACTTACGCGCATTGCTTGCTGATGTAGATCAGCTACAGCCTGACGTGAGTTAAGAATCCAGGCAGCCAATTGGTTGTTTGCAGAATCCGTTGGGATCCCTGTAGACAATCCAGATTTATCTCTGGCAGCTTGATCGCTCAATGAGATGTATTGTTTCAAACTTTGTATTGGTACACCGAATGACTGGATAACTCCAAAACGTTCTCTCTCTTGTGGAGTAAAAGAAATTTTGTATTGCTCAGCCATTTTATCCAATGTAGCCATTTTGATATCTTTTCCAGCTACTTCATAGTACACCTGGCCTTTACCGATTGATAGTTTCGCAATATCTACATCAGGCACCGGAATTTTGTAGGTGGATGTAGGTGTTGTGATATTCAAGGGGTCAGGCTGACGTGCTGTTGCTGTTAATATAAAGAAAGTAAGCAACAGGAAGGATACGTCGCACATGGCGGTCATATCAATCGAAGTACTCTTTCTTTGGACCTTTGCTCTTGGCATAATTTTAAAAATTACTTATGTTTTTACTAATGATGTTAATTCTTCCGGTTTTCCATAAAGCCGGTAAAAAAAAATTCATTATTTCTTATTTATGCGTAGAAGCATAAGTTTGGATGATGCTGAAACCTGCTTCATCAATTGCATAAGTTAATTTATCAATTTTCGAAGTAAGGATGTTGTACATGATAATCGCAACAGTTGAAGTAGAGATACCTGTAGCTGTATTGATTAGGGCCTCAGAGATACCACTTGCAAGTGCTGCCTGATCTGGAGCTCCAGATGTAGCCAAACCACCAAAGGCCTTGATCATACCTGTTACTGTACCTAATAGACCTGTTAATGTACCTACTGATACTAATGTAGCGATAACTGTTAAGTTTTGCTCTAACATTGGCATCTCTAAAGTAGTTGCTTCTTCGATATCTTTTTGGATAGCTAAACATTTTTGGTCAGTGTCCATGTTTGCTTCAACTTCCATTTCACGATATTTTTTCAATCCTGATTTGATTACGTTAGCAACAGAACCTTGTTGTTTGTCACACTCAGCCATAGCAGCTTCGATGTTGTTTGCATTTAAAAGAGATTGTACTTTTTTAACAAAAGCGTCTAAGCTTCCTGTTCCTGTTGCTCTACCAATAACGATAAAACGCTCTACTGAGAATACGATTACCATTAAAAGCATACCCATCAGAACTGGTACGATAACTCCACCTTTGTAAGCCATACCTGCATAGTTACCAGCTTTAGGTCCCATTTCAGGATTGTTGTCAATGAAGTTTGTTGGTTGTCCAAGTACAAATTTGTACAAGATAATACCGATAATAATACAAATTGGAATTACTAATGTTGCGAATACATTTGAAGCTGATGAAGAGCTCTCTTTTTTAACGGTTGTTGGTTTTGGTGCGTTTGCCATCTTTTTTTTAGTTTTTTAGTTTTTAGTACTTGTTTTTAAAATTTAAATAATATCTGTAATACACTTCAACGGCTAATGTAAGCAATTGTTGCAGTAACAAATTTATAACTTTGAATTTAATTACATATTAAATTATCATTAGTTAGTGAATTCGTTACGTTGCGTATTACTTCCCTTTTTGTATTGGCGTATATTAAAAAAGATTGCCTCGTTTGGGAGACAATCTTTCACAATTAAAACTAAAAAAAAAATTAAATGCAAATTTTTAGCTAAAAAAAATGCTTTAACGCACTATTTCGGCAATTTTGGGCATAGCAGATCTAATTTCGTCATTCGCATAGGCATCGAACTGCGCAAAATTAGCTGCAAATGCCTGAGCCAATTCGTTTGCTTTTCGTTCATAAGCCTTCAAGTCTGGCCAAGTACTACCCGGATTAAGCATTTCATTAGGCACATTCGGACATGAAACAGGCATTTTCAGACCAAAAACAGAATGAGTCTGGTAGTCAACTGCCGCCAGATGGCCTTCCAAAGCAGCAGCGATCATTGCACGGGTATATTTCAGCGCAATACGCTGTCCGACGCCATAACCACCCCCACTCCAGCCGGTATTGACTAACCATACGTTAACTTGATGTTCCTTCATGTTCCGGCCAAGCAGTTCAGCATATTGCATAGGATGCAATGGTAAAAAAGCTTTTCCGAAACAAGCGGAGAAAGTAACCTGCGGCTCAGTAACTCCCGCTTCAGTACCCGCAACTTTTGCCGTATATCCCGAAATGAAGTGGAACATCGCCTGGGCAGTATTTAGCTTTGATATTGGTGGCAATACACCGAAAGCATCTGCTGTAAGGAAAAATATATTTCTTGGTACACCGGCTACAGAAGGCACCAGGGCGTTTGAGATATAGTCGATTGGGTAAGCAACGCGTGTATTTTCAGTCTTTTCAATATTGCTGAAGTCAACCTCCCGTGTTCCGGGAATATAATTTATATTCTCAAGCAGTGCACCAAATTTAATCGCGTTAAAGATCTGAGGTTCCTTTTCAACAGTCAGATCGACACACTTTGCATAACAACCACCTTCGAAATTAAAAACACCTTCCGGACTCCAGCCATGCTCGTCATCACCAATCAGCGCACGTTCAGGGTCGGCTGAAAGGGTTGTTTTACCAGTACCTGAAAGGCCAAAGAATATCGCAGTATCCCCGTCAACACCCACATTAGCGGAACAATGCATGGAAAGGGTTTGCTTCTCTACCGGCAAAACAAAGTTCAATACAGAAAAAATACCTTTTTTTATTTCTCCGGTGTAACCTGTCCCACCGATAAGAATCATTTTTCTGGAGAAGTTAAGAATAGAGAAGTTATCCTGTCTCGTGCCGTCAACTTTGGGATTTGCTAAAAAGCCTGGGGCCGCGATAATTGTCCACTCTGGTAAATCAGTGGGCAGTTCATCACCGTAGCGCAGAAAAAGATTGTTAGCAAACAGACTCTGATAGGCCGTTTCTGTAATCACCCGAATTCCGATCTTGTAATTGGAATCTGCACAAGCATAAGCATCCCTGACATAGAATTTCTTGCCGTTTAAGTAGGCGGTCATCTTACTCAACAGCTGATCAAATTTATCGGGGCTAATTTTAATATTGATATCGCCCCACCAAACTGCATCATCCGTTACCTCGTCGGCAACAATAAAACGGTCTTTGGGTGATCTTCCGGTAAATTTTCCGGTGTCAATGGCCAGGGCTCCTGAATCTGCTAAAGTACCCTCCTGATTCCGGAGTGCCTCTTCAATCAGTTCGGCGGGATTTAACTGATACTTCATGCCATCGGCCTGCAGATTCAGATAGCTAAGATCTGGTCCTGATAGACAAACTTTGCTCATAAAATTTATATTTGGTGCGGCAAAGCTATAGAGATAAAAGCTAAAAAATCGCCTTTTTTACATAATAAATTTACTTATTGTCGCCCCTACACTAACAAACAAATCACTGTAAATCAAAATATTAACTACGATAAAATCGACTTTAGCCGCCTGATTTTTTAGCTTTATAGCCCTCCTTCTGTAACAGCAGCAGCACCTTATCTCTAAAATCTCCCTGAATCAATATTTCGCCGTCTTTTGCTGCCCCACCAACACCACATTTGCTCTTCAACATTTTACCAAGTTCAGTCAGGTCTTCATCACTTCCCAAAAATCCTGTGATCAAGGTGACCGCTTTTCCGCCCCTATTCTTCTTATCGAGCATTACCCGAAGATCCTGTTGTTGATTTGGTAACTTTTCTGCTGCAGGCTCATCCGCGTCCGGATAAGAGAATCCAGGATCTGTGGAATACATGATTCCACCAAAATCGTTCAGTACTTTCTTTTTAGGCTTCATATGCTGGTGTAATGATATTTAAAGATAGAGGAACAACAGCGATATCGATTTCCCGTCCCATAAAAAAGGGTTCACCATCGATATGGATCGCTGCATCCTGGGGCCTGCTGATTTTAATTTTCTTACCCTGGAAGATCTCTACCAGGTTAGACCGGTGGGTATTTCCACGAAACATATCTAGCGCCAAGGCTGGCATTTTATAAAGGGGGAAAGATTTAATAACGCATACATCAAGTAATCCATCGGTAACGGAAGCCTCAGGCGAGATGTGCGCATTGTTTCCATACTGAGAGGAATTAGCAATGCTAACCACAAAAGCTTTTCTCGAATATACCTGTCCGTCTACCTCGATCCGATAAGTTTCTGGTTTATAGTTTAACATTTCCTGCAGTCCAAGTTTAACGTAGCCAGACAAACCTCTTTTTTTATTCCCGGCAAATATGGAGCTGATGTGGGCATCAAACCCCATTCCAGCCATATTAAAGTAGTTCTTTTCGTTAAAAGTTGCAGTATCAATACGGGTTAAATGCATGGCATTGATTACCTTAATAGCTTTGACAGCCTGCATCGGAATGCCCAGATACCTCGCCAGACCATTTCCAGAACCAAATGGAATAATTCCCAGAATTTTATCCTGTTGCATTACTTTTGTACCGATCTCGTTGATTGTTCCATCGCCTCCCACAGCAACGATCACATCAAAATTCTTATTTGCAGCCTCTTCTGCAATTTCGGCAGCGTGGCCTACATATTCGGTAAAGCTATAATTTGCATTAAACTTCGCCTTGTCAAGATGTGTATCAATCAATCCAGGGATTTTAAGCTTGTCTTTCCCCCCCGAGATCGGATTAATAATAAATAATATGTTTGATTTTGTCAAGGCTGTGGTGTTAATGATTCTGCAAAATAATTGATATTTTTTGACTAATTTGAATATATAGTGTAATTTTGCAAACGTAGAGTGGACTGATTTGCGATGCTAGATAAAAATAGCGGGATTGCAACCACGTAAAAAAAAGTGCTAATTATGGATACACTTCCTTTTACAGCTTGTTTTTCAAGCCAGATCAATTCATTTTATCTAGTTTAATTGTATACCATAATTTTAATTATTTAGAATGTCATATTTATTTACATCAGAATCTGTTTCAGAAGGTCACCCTGATAAAATAGCAGATCAAATTTCAGACGCCCTTATTGATAATTTTCTTGCTTTTGATGCAGACTCAAAAGTTGCCTGCGAAACCCTGGTTACTACAGGTCAGGTGATTTTGGCTGGTGAGGTTAAATCAAAGACCTATCTGGATGTACAACAGATTGCAAGAGATGTAATCAAAAAGATCGGCTATACTAAAAGTGAGTATATGTTTGAGGCGAATTCATGCGGTATACTTTCTGCGATCCACGAACAATCTCAAGACATTAATCAAGGTGTTGACAGAGTTAACAAAGAGGATCAGGGAGCGGGAGACCAGGGTATGATGTTTGGTTATGCAACCAACGAAACCGAGGATTATATGCCATTGGCACTTGACCTTTCCCATAAATTATTACAGGAACTTGCTGAATTAAGAAGAGAAAACAAGGAAATTCTTTATTTACGTCCAGATGCTAAATCACAGGTAACACTAGAGTATGATGATAACAATAAGCCTGTACGTATCGATGCTATTGTAATCTCCACTCAACATGATGACTTTGATGAAGAAGCGACTATGCTTGCCAAAATCAAAACTGACCTTGTTGCCATTTTAATTCCAAGAATTATCGCTAAATATCCGCAATATGCTCATTTATTTAATGACAGCATTGCTTACCATATCAACCCAACAGGTAAATTCGTTATCGGAGGTCCACATGGGGATACAGGTTTAACCGGCCGTAAAATTATCGTTGACACTTACGGTGGTAAGGGTGCACACGGTGGTGGTGCATTCTCGGGTAAAGATCCAAGTAAAGTAGATAGAAGTGCCGCCTATGCTACGCGTCACATCGCTAAAAATCTTGTTGCCGCTGGAATTGCAGATGAAATCCTGGTTCAGGTGAGTTATGCGATCGGTGTTGCAAAACCAATGGGTGTATATATCAATACTTATGGCACCAGCAAAGTTGACAAAACTGATGGTGAAATTGCAAAAATTGTTGAAGGCATTTTTGACCTGCGCCCATATTTTATTGAGCAGAGATTGAAGTTAAGAAATCCTATCTATAGCGAAACAGCTGCCTATGGACATATGGGTCGTAAGCCAGAAACAGTGACCAAGACTTTCAGAACACCGAATGGTGAAGAGAAGACTGTTACGGTAGAATTGTTTACCTGGGAAAAGCTGGACTTCGTAGATCAGGTTAAAGCAGCCTTTGCCCTATAATTCTCCTGATTTTAAAAAAAGCTACCTTTAGTCGGGTAGCTTTTTTTTGCACTAAAAAGCAAAAACCATTTGTCGGTGTCATTGTTTTAAGACCATACTAAACATGATTATTATGACAGATCCAGCAGAAATGAATACCGTCAGCCAAATTCTGGAAAAGATGAGGCAGAAAGGTCTAGATAACGAAATTAAAATGACCGACCATGGCAAGATGCAGGGAGTTGGTCTAAATAAAATATATAAACCAGAAGATTTGACAATCATCAAGACCTACCGATTTGAGGGTATGTCTGATCCGGGCGATAATTCCGTAATTTATGTCATCGAGGATAAGGACGGACAAATCGGCTATATTCTGGATGCCTACGGCATGTACAGTGATCACGAAGGCACCGGTTTTGATGATTTCCTGAAAAAGATTCCTACTGCAGACAGAGATTTGCAGGAATTGTTTAACTAAAATAAAAAAGGCCCGAACGGGCCTTTTTTAATAATGGATTACATTGCGGGTCCACCCCGCTCAGATTCATACAACCTGATCAGCTTTTGTTGCATAGAAAAAATTTCATCCTTTTTGACATTAAGTTCTGCCTGCAGGGCCGTTATTCTTTCCATGTAATCATGTTTAAAGTCCTCTCCAGCAAGGAAAATCTCATAAACATCAATGTTATAAACTGCGGCGATCTGATAAAGTCTTGCTGTGTTTACGTCGGTTGAGCCTGTTTCCATTTTACTGTAAGCGGGAATGGAACAATTTAATTTTTCTGCAATCTGTACCTGAGTAAACTGATGCTGCAGCCGCAAAAGTTTAAGTTTTGAACAAATAGGTCCCATAGCTTTAATTTAAATAGATTTAAGTAACATTAAGTGATTCTATTCAAATGTGTTAAAAGCTGAGAAATAAGTGGTTATTTATTTTTATTTAATTATTAAGCCATCCTGTAAATTCAATATTCTTGAACCATAAGCGGCATTTGCCTCTGAGTGTGTCACCTGAATAATAGTCATATTCTCTGTTTTGTTCAAGGTCTGAAACAGCTCCATGATCTGGAGCGCCTGGGCTGATTGTAAATTGCCTGTGGGCTCATCGGCCAATATAATTGCCGGCTGCGCAACCACGGCCCGCGCTATACCTACCAGTTGCTGCTGTCCACCGGATAGTTGATTGGGAAACAAATCCTTCTTTCCAACGATGTTGAACCGATCCAGCATATCTGCAACCCTACTCTTACGCTCTGCGCTGCCTACCTTTTTGTAGAGTAATGGCGCTTCAATGTTTTCAGCCACCGTCATTTCATCAATAAGATGGTAGGCCTGAAACACAAATCCGATGTGATTTCTGTATAGTTCTATTCTTTTGCGTTCATTAAGCTGCGTAATATTTTCACCCATAAACTCATACAAGCCATAAGTAGGTTCTTCCAACATACCTATGATATTGAGCAGGGTAGATTTTCCCGCACCCGACGGCCCCATAATCGAGACAAACTCTCCGGCATTGATGGTAGTGGTAACGTGCCTCAGAATATAATTCTTTAAGCCTTTGTTTGCGTAATATTTCTCTATGTTTTCTAATTTGATCATTTCAATTTGTGATTTAATTTAAATATCAGCTTTCTTTCCGGGTTACTCATATTTCAAAGCATCTATCGGATTTGTTCTTGCCGCTCTATACGAACGAAGTGTAACAGTTATCATAGTGATTGTCATGGACAGTACCATAGCGACAATGAAAGGCCATATGCTAAGCGATATCCTATAGGTATATCCCGACAGCCATTTGCTGATAAAGATGTAAGCAACCGGCCAGGCAACAATATTTGCGAAAAATACCATAAGCAGGAAAGAACTGTTCAGCATTCCCACAAGTTCCATCGTTGTTGCACCAAGCACCTTTCTTATCGCCATCTCTCTGGTGCGCTGTGCTGCCACGAAAGAGATGAGACCAAATAAGCCGATAAAGGCGATAAAGATGATTACTGTAGCAAATACCTTGAACAAGGTTCCCATTACACGTTCGCTTTCATAATAAGCGTTTATATCATCATCAACAAAACTCGATGAATATACATAATCGACGTATGTAGCATTCCATACTGCCTCAATATGCTTTGACACCTCGGCTATTTGTCTGCTATCCATTTTCACCGCAATGTTTTCATACCTTGTTTTTTGAGACACAATTATTATTGGAGATATTGCTTCTTTCAAACTCATGTTATTAAAGTCTTTCACTACACCTACTACGGGTCCGCGAAAACCACCCCCAACCGACATCAATTTACCAATAGCATCCTCCGGGTTGGTTACATTTAACTTTTTCAGCAGCGTTTCATTAACTACATATTCTTTGATGGTATCACTCTTCGACAAGGGCTTTCCAGCAACAAACTGGAGTCCGAAAGTTTTGAAATAATCTTCATCACCTGTTTTAGTATTTGCATTGAAGTCTGCATCTTCTGCCTTTCCGAATGAAAAATTATTAGTGTTGTTATCTCCCGAAGAGGGTGCCGCACTACAGAAAGTAGCGGAAATAACTCCAGGGATTTTACTAATGCGTATTTTAAGTCCCTCGTACTTAAGTACGCTGAGGCTATCCATAGGTACCCGCACCAAAGCAACGGCTGAAGAATTAAAACCGAGGGGCTTCTCGCGGAGGAATTTCATTTGTTTAAGGATTACTAATGTCCCGGTTATCAAAATAATAGTGATAGCGAACTGCACAACTACCAGTACCTTACGTAGATATCCCCCACCGCTATTACCGATACTGATTTTATTCTTTATGGCTAGTGCGGGGCTGAATCCAGACATAATCATTGCTGGATAAAATCCGGCCAGAAAACCCACTATAAGCACCATACTTAACATGAAAACAATAATCACTGGGTGTTCCAGCATGCTGAAAGAGATGTTTTCTTTAAACAAAGACTCCATGCCTGGCAAAGCAGCTTCGGTTAATGCACAAGCAATGACTAATGCAATTGCTGTTAGCGTAAAAGTCTCTGTCAGGAATTGGAAAATCAACTGCTTCCGCATACTTCCCATTACTTTACGTACACCAACTTCTTTTGATCTGCTTACTGCCTGAGCTGTTGCCAGATTGATAAAGTTGATACAGGCAGTTATCATCAAAAATATACCGATCACGACCAGACCAGCAAGTGAGCTTTTGCTTGTTGTTTTTCTGGCAAAGTTCCCGTAAATATCGTTGGTATGGATATCAGTCAATGGTTGAAAAAAGTGATCCGTACGGGCACCCGTCTGATCGACATAATACTTTTTAATAAAAGCATTTTTTGGTCCTTCAAGATCTGCGACATCAGCACCGCCCTTTAAAAGCACATAGCATTCTGAGCTGGAAGATACTGAGCCCCATTTTTTCAGGTTCTTATTTACGTAACCTGCATAAGCTATTGCAATTTTAATGGGATTACTGCTGTTTTCGGGAACATCCGCAAAAACGCCCGTTACCTTCAGATCCGTCTTGTTCTGATAATTTATGGTTTTACCAACAGCCTTATGCCAATCACCAAAAAACTTTTCCGCCATTTCCTCAGAAAGTGCAACTGTATTGGGTGCCGATAAGGATTGTTGTGGGTTTCCTTCCAACCATTTATAGTCAAATATTTTAAAAAATTCAGGCTCTACATAAAACGTCTGCTCAGAACTTTTCAATCTAAGTTTCCCGGCATCATCCATTACTTTAACAATCCCGCCGCCACCCTGCAGCATGGCCACTTCTTCAAGCATGCCCAAATCATTCTTCATGGCTGGCCCCAAAGGTCTTGGGACACCATTCTGATATTCCTCTCCATCCGCATATTTGAAATACGACGTCACCCTAAAGATCCTGTCTTTCTTAGCATAATGTTGATCATAGCTCAGCTGATGTCGCACAAAGATGAAGATCATGATGCAGCTGGCCATCCCGATAGAAAGGCCTATGATATTGATAAAAGTATAACCTTTATTTTTCCAAAGGTTACGCAAGGCAATTTTTAAATTCAGTCTGAACATAGCTGTTAGATTAATTTGTTATTCGTATTTAAGCGAATCAACCGGATTGGAAGTCGCAGTTTTGTAAGCCTGAACGCCAACCGTAAGGATAGCTGTCAACAGCGTTCCAGCAATGGCGATTCCGATTACCCACCAGGAAATACTGGTATGAAACTCATATTTCCCGAGCCATTTGTTCATCAGCATCCATGCAGTTGGAACAGCAATACAAATAGAAACGAGGATCATCTTTATGAAAGATATGGAGAGCATCCGCATGATTCCAAAAACAGAAGCACCCAGGACCTTCCGTATGCCAAACTCTTTGGTCCGCTGCTCTGCACTGTAGGTTACCAGGCCGAAAAGCCCCAGACAAGAAATGAAGATGGCAAGACCACCAAACAGGTTGGACAGAATACCCAGTATTTTTTCACCATGCTGCATATCCGCATACACACTACTTACAAACTTAAGCTCTACGGGATAGGCAGGATTAATTTGTTTTGTAATTGAATTTATGGTTTCTATACTTGCTTGAAAGCTCCTGTCAGCATTTAGTTTCATCACAATTGTTCCCGGCACACCATCATCAAGTCTGATCACCATTGGGTTATTTGATTTATTTGGAGCATCCCAGATATAATCGTCAAACACACCGATAATGGTAAATTGGTTATCGAATACTTTTACTGAAGTGCCCACCGGATTTTTAAGACCCATTACTTTCACGGCTGAGGCACTTACCAGTAAGGATGCACTATCCGATGCAAGCTTTTCGGAAAAATCGCGCCCATTACGCATTTTAATTCCTGTTGTCTTTATATAATCGTACCCGGCAAGTACCTGGTTAAACATCACGTCATTGGCAGGCTTGGTCATTCCCGGCCAGGTAATCCCCATAAAATTAGAGCCGTGATGGGAAAGTGTTACCGACGAGTGTGTTACTGACGTTACAGCTCCCGAACGAAGCAACATGGTCTTAAAGACTTCATATTTATCTTTAAGTGAACCATCTTGCGGAAGTTCCACGAGTGCATTGATATCCGCTCCTATAGGCCTGTTTTTAATAAACTGGATTTGTTTGTATATCACAATTGTAGAAATGAAGAGCATTACCGTAAAGCAAAACTGCCCGGTTACCAACACTTGTCGTAATGACACAGAAAAGAATCCTCTGCTTCTTGTTTTTTTCTTCATACCACTTATCGGATCAAAAGAAGAAAGATAAAATGCGGGGTAACTTCCTGCAATAAGTCCGGTAAGCATAACGAGCCCGATAATTACAGCCCAAATTTCAAAGCCAAAATAACCGATATCCATTTTAATGGAAAGCAAGTTATTGAACATAGGGAAGCAAAGCTCAATGAGTGCTATGGCGATCACTACGCTAATGGCAGCGAGCACAACGGACTCTGTCAGAAACTGCATAATCAAAGACAACCGATTCGCTCCGATCGTTTTTTTAACGCCTACTTCCTTAGCCCTGCGTTCCGATTTGGCGGTAGCCATGTTCATAAAATTAATACATGCTATCAGCAATATTCCAACAGCCAGGATTACAAAAAGTCTGATCTGTTCAATTGCCCCGCCAACACTTTTTCCCTGCTCAAATGTTCCATATAAATGAAGTCTGCTGAGCGGATACATGAAATGCTGTTGGTCACCATTGTTATATCGTTTTAATAGTGGGCCTAGTTTTGAGTTTACGGCTTCAGCAGAAGCCCCCTTACGTAATTTCACAAGCGTCAGATAGCTGAAATCACTCCAACCTACCTCTCTGGCTCCAGGATCAAGGATAGTATATAGTGACCAGGGCATCAGAAAATCAAACCTATTGGAGCTATTCTCTGGCAGATCTTTAATAACTGCAGCAACAGTCAGATCTTCTTTATCATCATAGCGGACAGATTTTCCTGTTACATCTGCAGTCCCGAAGAGGGTTTTGGCCATCGTTTCCGTGAGTACCACTGATCTCGGATTTGCCATTGCTGTTGCCGGACTACCTGAAATAAAGTGATAGTCGTACATTGAAAATAGTGTAGGCTCAGCGAAACAAGCTGTCTTCTTAAAGGAATTCTGCCCATTAGCAATTAGATTGATCCTTCCATAACTCAGTCGACTCGCAATCTCAATTTCTGGGATCGCCTGTTTAAGTACCGATCCTAACGCAGTTGTTGTACCGTTAAATGTGAACGTGATCGCACCAGCATTGTCAGTAATATTGGTCATCATCTGATAAACACGATCTGAATCTTTAGCCTGTTTATCGAAGTTCCACTCGTACGATACGTAGAACATCAACATAAGGCAAGCCGATAAACCAATGGCCAAACCGGTAATATTGATGAAGGAGGAGGTTTTGTGTCTCCACAAATTCCTCAATGCGATTTTCAGATTCAGTTTGAACATAACTATTCGTATTTTAAAGCATCTATGGGATTTGCCTTCGCCACTTTTGCTGATTGAACACTTACAGTGAGCACGGCGATAAAAAGCGACAACAGAAAGGCAATAGCAAACGGTATTATGGAAATCCCAACCCTAAAGTCGTAGCTGGAAAGCCATTTATTGATGATGATGTAACCTAATGGGAAAGCAATAAGATTAGCGATGAGCACCAGTTTCACAAAATCCTTGTTTAGTAACACGAGGATATTTGCAGAACTCGCTCCGAGAACTTTGCGGATGCTGATTTCTTTTTTTCGTTGTTCGGCCATATATAGCGCCAAGCCGAGTAATCCCAAGCAGGAAATGAATACAGCGAAACCACCAAACCAGTTGGAAAGCGTACCCAGCAAACGTTCATTTTTCAATTTATCTGCAAAAGAGTCATCCACAAAATGCCTGTCTACAGGATAATCAGGATTGATCTCCTTTACGATCTGATCAATAACATCCACAGCAGTGCTAAGATTAGCGGTAGCAGCCACCCTAACTAAAGCTACAGCATTGCTTCCGTCGGTATGGGTTACAATCATCGGACTAGAGTATTTGTAGGGTGATTCCTCTACATAGTCTTCGATTACGCCTATAATCGTTACCGGCGTTCCGCCCCACTTGATCACCGATCCTACAGGATGCTTCATACCCATTATTTTAGCTAAGGCCTGATTTATCATTACGTTCGCGGAGTCTGCATGCTGCATAGAAAAGTCACGCCCTGCACTTAACTTCATTCCTGTGGTTTTGATAAAATCATAACCGGTGCTTCTAAAATTGACCAGTACGTTTGATTTGATGTCTTTTCCCGGCCACTCTATACCATAACCATTATTTCCACCCTGTGTAATTGCAGCCGAAAAATTAGTTACATCAGCTACCACACCAGATTTCAACAACTTGTCTTTTAGCAGCGCGTATTTCTCTGGCTGATTCAGCACACCTTGAATTGGTATCTCAATCAGGTTTTTAGTAGAGTAACCAACTGATTTATTTTTAATATAATTTAGCTGCTGGTAAATCACTGCGGTGCAAATGATGAGACAGGTTGCAAATACAAACTGAAATACCACCAGAAACTTACGCACCGATAACGAGGAACCCCCTGCTACGGAGAACCCTTTCAATACTTTGATAGGATCAAAAGAAGAAAGATAAAATGCGGGATAGCTTCCAGCTAAAAGACCTGTTAAAACTGCCAGGCCTACAAGCATAGTCCAGAATTGCCATTGTGTATAGTTGATCGCCAACTCCACGCCTAATAGATTATTGAAATATGGCAGGCAAACCTCAATCAGGGCAAAAGCCAGGAGCATACTGAGCAGCGACAACAATATAGACTCCATCATAAACTGACCGATAAGATCAGCTCTTGAAGAACCAATAGCCTTTCGTACCCCCACTTCTTTCCCACGTTTCTCAGACCTTGCTGTAGATAAGTTCATGAAGTTTACGCAGGCAATTAATAAAATACAGAATGCCAGCAAGAATAAAATTTGTAATTGTTCTATACGCCCACCAACAGATTTACCACCTTCAAATGTATTGTATAAATGATATTTGGCCAACGGATGTAAAAAGGGCTCACCATTACTGTCTTTGTTATTTGCTTTAATTATCCCATGAAGCTTTGAATTGGCTTGCTCAAAGAAGCTATTGTCCTGCAACTGAATCAGTGTCATGCAGAAATTGCTGTTCCATCCGGCTTGAAGAGACCAAGGATTTATCTTTCCATATAAGCTCCAGGGCATCAGGAAATCGAAACGGATGCTGCTATTTTTTGGAAGATCCTCAATCACACCTTCTACAATCAGTTCCTCCTGATTATCAAATTTGACTACTTTATTAATTGGATCTTCATTTCCAAACAGCGCTTTTGCCAGCGTTTCAGTTAAAACCACAGCATTAGGGTTTTTCAAAAATGTAGACTGGTTTCCCTTCAGGACTTTAAAATCAAAGATCTTAAAGATCGCCGGATCTGAAAAGCTACTCGACTTTTTAAAACTGTTCCTTTTATAAGTCAGCAGTCTATCGCTAGGATAATCGAAACGGACTGCTTCTTTAATTCCTGGAATCTCGTCTTTTGCTGTTTCCGCCATCAATCCAGGCGTAGCTGCGAAACTAAATATCTTTCCGTTCGCGGCCTGGTTATTATAAACCATGTAGGTGGTTTTATAATTACTGTATTGTTTATCGTAACCCCACTCGTAAGCCACGTATAACAAAAGGAGCATGCAGCTCGCTAATCCTATAGCCAGGCCGCCCACATTGATCAGCGTGAATCCTTTATTCTTCCATAGATTGCGTAGGGCAATCCTAAAGTTGAGTTTAAACATCTTATATAAGCTCTTCGGTCCTGCTTTTATTTATTTTTTCCGAGATCACACAACCGTCTTTCAGGTTGATGATGCGGTTAGAGAAACTGGCATCATGCGAGGAGTGCGTAACCATTACAATAGTGGTTCCCTGCTCATTTAACTCGCAAAGCAGCTCCATCACTTCATTCCCGTGCGAACTGTCCAGGTTACCTGTAGGCTCATCGGCAAGCACCAATTTTGGCTTCGTTACCAAAGCGCGGGCCACCGCCACACGCTGCTGCTGGCCTCCTGATAACTGTTGAGGAAAGTGCCCGCTACGGTTATGGATATTCATTCGGTCAATCATCTCATCAACCAGTACCTTCCGTTCTGCCGAAGGCACCTTATTGTAGATCAGCGGCAGCTCAATGTTTTCGAATACAGTAAGCTCATCAATAAGGTTAAAATTCTGAAATACAAAGCCCATATGTTTTTTCCTGAAGTTGGACCGTTCTTTATCATTCAACTTCAGCAACTCAGTATCCAAAAACTGGTAGCTTCCACTCTCGGGCTTATCCAAGAGGCCCATAACATTTAACAAGGTCGATTTACCACAACCAGAGGGGCCCATAATAGAGACAAACTCACCAGCCTTTACATGCAGATTAATTCCATTCAAAGCCGTAGTTTCTATGTCTTCGGTTTTGTAAACTTTTTCCAGATTTTCAATTCTTATCATCGCAATTCAGATTTTAATTTTTATAGTTTGACGGACTGATCAGCATAACGATCAGGAAATCATGCTTATTTATTTACTTGAATAATATCATATTGATTATACTGATCGTAAGATGAAGTGATTACCTCATCACCTTTCTGAAGTCCTTCAAGCACCTCATAATACAGGTAGTTCTTACGTCCAATTTTAACATTTCTTTTCGTTGCTTTTCCGTCTTTTAACAGGAATACCCATGAGCCACCTGTACTTTGGAAAAACTGCCCTTGAGAGAGTAACAGGGATTTACTGTTATCAGACAGGGTAAGCTTAACCTGTAAAGATAAGCCTCTTCTTAAATCAGCGGGCGTTACACCTTCAAATACCAGTTCAATCTGAAACTGACCGGAGGTAACCTCTGGTATCACCTTTCTCACAATTAACGAATAGGATTTACCGTTAAACTCGCAATTAGCCTTTTGCCCTTCTTTAACCCGGTTTACATAGTATTCGTCTACACCCGCCTGGAGTTTATAACCTTGCATCACATCAATTTTACCTAACATTTCATTTGGATTGTAAGATTTACCAATTACAGGATCATAAGATGATAGGCGGCCCGCCACCGGTGCTTTAATTGTCATATTTTCGATGTTTTGACGGATGGTCTCGAGACTCTCATTCATCCTGCTCACGGATTGGTCAATCTGTTTCAACTGCATCTCCCGACTTTGATTTTCTTGCTTGATGGCTTGCTTTAGAATAGCCTTTCTGCCTGTAAAATACTGATAATCCTGTGTGGATGCATTAAACTCTTCTTTGGTAATTACCTGTTTAGCATATAACGCACTGTCTATTCTAAATTTTCTTGCCGCTGTCCTATAGCTGTTATCGATAACCATCATATCCTGTGTCATTACACGTTGGTTCTGTTCAAGATCCAGTCTAACTTTTCTCAATTGATTGATCTGTTCTGTGATACTGGTTTCACTGCTGGTATAGTTAGATAAGGCATTTGGGTTGGAGATACGCAATAAAGGTGTTCCTTTAGTTACTGATGCGCCATTTTCTGTAAAGATCTCCCCTACTGTTCCCCCTTCAGGCGAACTCACAATAACAGAGGTTAGCGGGACAACACTTGCATTTAAAAGAACTACATCTTCAAAATCTCCGTATTGAACTTTGCTAACGGTCACTTTTTCTGCGTCTACACTATATACCTTATTTAAAGAGAGTGAATAGCCATAACCAACTAAGGCAATCAGTAACAAAGCTCCAATACCGATGATAATCGTTTTTTTGCTAAATCTCTTTTTTTCTATTTTCTTATCCATTGTAATCAAATCGTTATGCCAGCATGGATACCAAGCACATGCCAATGTACCAAAACAGCTTTACAGAATTGATTTTCAGGGATTTAAAAAACAAACAAATAATATCGTGTTCATAATCGAACAGTCTTTGTACAGCATCGAACACCTTTGATTAAGAGAATTTGAGAATAGTGCCAACCATTTAAATCTCTGTTTGTTATATTCCTAAAACCGCTTATGAAAAACACGTTCTCAATCCTCTTTGCCTTTAGCATCGCTTCCCTATTATTTTCATGCCAGCCAAAGCAAACAAAAGATAAAGCATCCGATACCGCTGTGGATTCAGGCAGTAGCGTTACCGCTGAAAAAAGTGACTTTAAAGAAGGAGAAATCCAAGTAAGTATTACGACCCCAGGTAGCAAATTGGGCGAAATGTTCCAAAAAGTGGATCCATCAAAAGGGAAGATCCAGGAGCAGATGAAAAAAATCGCCCAGCAGTTGTCACCTGCAGAACGTGCGGAGATGGAAGCCGAAGGACAGAAAAATGGCATGCTTAATCTGGCTGTAGTTATGCTGCCGCTGCGTTCTGTCATCTATGTAAAAGATGACCAGGCGACCGCTAAATTTGATGCGCTAACTTATCATGGCGAAAATTATGTAAACGACAGGAAGAAGGAAGGATTGATGTATTTGAAGTCACAAAATAGCGCTAAAGAAGCTACAATCAGCTATACTGGAGACAATCTAAAGAAGATGGCCTCAACTGATGTCAGCAGTACAGCCTATAACATCACCACCAGTAAAGAGACAGAACTGATCGACGGCTACCTGTGCACCAAAAGTGTGTACACCCGTAAAGACGAGCCTAAGAAAGCCGAAAGCATCAATGCTGTGCCTGGCACGAGTGGAAAGATCTACAAACTCGAGGTCTGGGCATCTAAACAGATGCCTGTTGCAGTAAATTTCGTCCACCCGCTATATGTTGAAGAAAAAGCTGGTATCATGAAGATTCTGATTCAGTATGAAAAAGAATCTAAACTGAAGGTATTATACCAATTTACCAGCGTCAAAAAGAGAACTGTTACCCCTGCAGAAATGGCTATCCACAAAACCCCTAAAATTATTGATTTCGGAAAAGCTGAACTGGAAGCCAGTATGCAGCTATTCGGCATTGTTCTGGGGATGTAAATCTTATTGAGCTGCTGTTCTAAACTTGATTGTGTAATCCTGTAAAGGAATGCCTTCTACAGATTTAAACGACAGACCTGTTACAATAAACTCATATTCGGTGTTCGGCTTCAACTCAATGCCCAGCTTGTAAGTTTGGTTTTCCTGTTCGTAACCGATCAATTTTTTAATCGGAACAGCATTCCCACCAAGCGATCCAGCATTAAAAGAATGTCCTTTACCAAGTAGAGGTTTATCGAATGTAATGACCAATTCTTTAATAGATGGATCAACATTTTGCGCTCCATTCTGAAAAGGAGCTAAGCTTTTAACTTTGGGTTGTTTAGCAACATATTCGCTTTTCATCCCATCAATATTTGTTGCTGTTTTGTTGAAGAGTGAGATAATCTGCGGATAAAAAGAAACGAAGTCAGGGTATTTTTTTCTATTCTGCTCATAAACCCCCAATAAATCTACTAATCCAGGGGTCCATAAAAAACCTCTGTTTACCTGCTCCTGCACCTCTCTGTCGATATCAGCTTTTGCGGCCTGATGTGCTATCATATACCTGACCACTGAAGCGCGAACAATAGATTCATTAACCATTGTCCTCCACTCCGCATAGGCCTGATCTTTCATGTTGTCCGCTTCTGCCGCGTATATCTTTCTGGCGCTATCTTCCAGTTTTTGCTCATGATTTCCTACAGTAAGTAGACGATTCACAAAGGAATGGTTAAACTCATGAATTAGTGTTGGCAAATATCGCCCGGTCTCAAACAGGGGTTTTCCGTTGTCGTCAAATCTCCAGCAACCCATAATTGCATATACAATTTTCTGCTCATTTTGCGGGCTAACACTTGGACCATAATTTCCACCTCCATTGCCCATGCCGATGACAATTTTATATGCTTCTGTAGGTTTTGTACCATAATATTTCGCATACCAACTCTGGTCAAAGTCTCTGAACGCCTCTTGCATCCTTCCAACAGCATCTGCATACATATCCTGATGAGCCAATAAAAATGCTTTGGCATTTGTCTTTACATAAAAGGCATTCAGCAGGGTTACAAATTCATTTGCATCAGCACTAGTCCAACGCTTCTCCAGCGTATTTTCAGACGCTTTCAATAAAGAAAACTGCGCACCATTAAATTTAAGATTCACTGCCATAGACATTACGGCATCATAGCTTACACCTCTTTCCTGTCTTATTTTTGTCGCAAATTCAATTAGCGGATCAGCCTTAAATGGATCAAACCAGCTATGTATATCAGAAACATAACTTTTAGCGTAGTTGTCATTATATTCTTTGTTGCCTGCAAGCCTGAATGTGATGCTGAGTAACTCCACACGCGGATCAACACTCACATCAGCTTTAAATTGACCAAAGCTGAGCACAGAAAGAAAAAGAAGGATCGAGGTTAGTTTAAGTTTGAGCATAAATGGTGAATTACATACTTATCAGACTCTATTACCCACCGATTGTTGCAGGTTTATAAAAATATTTGGGCACCTAAATTGCTCCTGGTATAACAAGAACCAATTTTAAACGATGCTCCATGTACAAAACAATTAAGCAAGTGGTTTTCATTATAGTAACGGGATGTATTGCTGGTTGCACTGGTGAACCGAAAAAATCGCCAAAAACGCAGTTAGTGGATACCACAATTAAAACTGTAGACACGGCAAAAACAGCAACTATTCCATCAAAGGATGCCGACCAGCCATACAACTATAGTGGGCCCGTCCATACAGATCCTGGGGTTTATGTAGACCTCGATGCGAATGGTGATAACGAACTGCTCATTGTAGCTCATGGAAGCGATACTGCAACCTATATTAACGAAAGCTCGAAGAACTTCAAATTACAACGGGGCGATAGCATTCGCGTGTACTGGAAAGCCGGGACTTATCGTCCCGCGGGAGATCCTGAATATCCGGTAAAAGCTATTTTTGCGACTAACTATGAGCTGATAAAGCCCGGAAAGCTTAGTCAGGCATTAAAGGCCGGGATGCCCAGAATCAATTATTACTATTATGACGATCAAACCAGCGACTATGCAAAAGGTGTGATTCATGATGCCGTTAAATACTACCTCGTCAACACTAAGCAACCTGAGATCAGGCAAGAGCTTGATTACCACAAGCGAAATCTGTTGTATACTGTAGAAAGGAAAACAATCCAGGATCGTGAAGCCTGGATTATTTCAATACATGTGGACGGACCAAAGCCCCAGCCCATCCACACAGTATACTATTTTTTCGAGACGCCATATGTATTATATGACAATCTGGAATCTAATTGAACAGGAAATTTACCTCAAAACATAACGTGCTCGTTAGCCATGTATTAAAAAGCATGGTTATAGTCCTGTTTGCTTAAACAAATGATCAATCTGCTTATGCATCGCTGGCTTACTTACCATATATAATTCCTCAATCAAGTCGGTCGATATTGGTCGGGAGTTTGGATAAGCATGCTTCCGGAGTACTTCCCGCAAGGCCTGATTTACATTTTTTTCTCCAACCAGCTTTGTGAGCTGATACATTACAACAAGTCCTTTAGAATAATGCAGATGAATGTCCTCAGGTCTTACTTTATAAAGGGGAGTTTCTTTTGAAAAGCCTCTTTCATTAAGATAAATTCCACGATGCATAGCGACATTTTCCAATACCCGTTTGTCTCCAATACTATGCTTTACCAACATGAGCTCTGTGTACATGGCCAATGTCTCTGTTAGTAATTTTGAGCCTTCACGATCATCAGGAACTAGCTGGCCAGCGCCCCACCATTGATGTGACAGCTCATGCCCCGCAAGTTCGTTGATTACATCCTGGCCTTTATCACCTTTCAGGTTGGTATGGAAAATCATATTTTCAGTCATAAAGATTGTTGCGGGGTATGCAGTCCCTGCAAACCCTTCAGTAAATGAAGAAACTTCTACAAAACGGATTGTCTTAAACGGATAAGGCGAAAAATTTTTTTGGCAGTAATCTAACGTTCTGACAGCATTTTCAATCAGGTGGAATACGTTTTCAAAATGTTCAGGATCATAATAAACCTCGATAGATTTACCTTTATATGCCCGACAGGTTATATGATAGTTGGCTGCCGCCAACCCGAACCTGAAAGGTATTGGTTCAGGTGTCTGATAACGGTAGTAGTTGCGCCCACCTTTTTTCCATTGACCAATCAACGCTCCAACGCCCACTGCCGTTTGCCCATGGTTTACCCCAATAGTCATATCTAAACGAATAAAATCGTCAGCGTAAGCTCTAGGTGCTTCCAGCATTTTTAAAGGTGTCGGGCTGCCAAGATGTCTTTTTCTTCTTTCCTGGAGGTTATCTATTTCCAGACCTGACTGGTAACCAAATCGCGGAAAGTAATTGCTTAGCCGTACAAAACTCCCATTATTTACTATAGCATTGAAAGCCTCATGACCATTAAAACCATCCCAGTTGTAAGCGAAAGAAAACTGGAACGATGCCTGATCACCCGGCCGAAGTGGTTTCTTTAAATGTATAAACCCAGCTTTATGATGAATAGCAATCTGCTCTTTTGGAGAGATGTAACGAGCCTGTTCCATAGTAATAGCCTCATCAAATGTCAACAGAATGCTGTCTATCGGTTTTTGAGTAGCATTCGATAATGTGTATATGCCAACTACATGGTAAGCATTTCTATCCGGATATAGCTCTACCTTTGTTTTGATCGCTGTAACCGTAGGTTGTGGAAGGTCTGCAAATTTGCGGAACAGTACTTCATATTCCTGTTGCTTATCTAGCAGATCCGTCACATTTTGCCTTCTTAAATGTTGTTGAATATAACTTCCAGACAGCAACGTAAAACTTGTTAATAATATCAATAAAATACGAACCGATGGGTGTTTCATTAACTTAAACTTCAAAAGAAGAATAACCAGCAAGAGCGTAAAGCTGCAACCAAAACATAATCTCCAGAAAAATGCAGGCAGGTAAGCATCCCAACCATTCATTTCACTATATTTCCCAGTATATGCTCCGATAAATCTGAGTAGCGGATGCGTGAGACCAATGGATTTTCCAATTGATGTAGCTAATAAGAAAATTACTATACAGGCAGCAACCAGCCCAAACCATCTATGGTTAACAAGTTTCTGAATAACTAAGATCATCGCCGCAGCGAGCATAATTGGCGCCCCAATCAGTAAGTACAACATCAGGTAAACCGTCCACTTAATTTCCAGATACTGATAAACAAACTGAAAAAATATCCCTGCGCCTATCACTAACGTCAATAGCACCAGAATCAGGCACGATAGTGATATCCATTTTGCTGCAAATGGCACAATAGCTCCCACTGGCGTACTGTCTTCTATAAGGTTAACCCTGTTTGACGAACTACGCCAATATAATTCATTTGAATAGAACAAGACTGCCAAAATCAACATCCCTGGTAGGTTATAAATGATGCGATTTACCATCAAAGCAGTGCTGGCATATTGTTCAGGCAAACGAATGCCCTGATCTATAGTACCATAAAACTCCATGCCCATAAAAAAGATCAGAAGGACTGCAGTCAACAGAAATGGAATACCACGCACTATGAAATTCAGATCAAGCCTGATCAGGCTTGTCAAACTCTGAAACTGATACTTAAAACCGCTCACGAAAACCTTGGCAGGTTTGTAGATCCGACCTTTTGTTTCTTGGCCAACATCTATTGATGCTGCGACCTTTTTTTGCTTGCTATTCACAGATAATCGAAAAGTCTTCCAAACAAAAACGAGTAGAACAAAAGCCAAAGCCAGGTACATCATCCTGTTCTGAAACAGACTACCAGAAAAAGAGATCGCCTGATTATTTTTTTGCTGGAGTGTCCAGGGATTGGTTTGCTGATAGAATGCGGAAAGCCCAAATGGATCGATCCTGGCAGCAAGGGCAATGATGTCTGGTGACTGTGGTAATCCACCTGCCATTAGTGGCGAACCAGAATACAGCAATAGTATCATGTAAATTATATACAAGAATAAGCCCGACAAATAGACAATTAACTTATTTTGCGTTAGCCAGGCCACACTGCACACTATGGCTGTACACAACAGTGCATTAGGCAGAATCAACAACAATACAGGTTGGATGTACAGATAGAAACTGAACTGTCCATAAACACTGCGATCCGGATCTGCCAGTTGACCCAATGCAAAACCCAAAACTGTTACAAACAGCGCGATGGAACTAATGATGAAAACGGAGTTGAAGCGACTCCAGAGATAGCTTGTCTTAGTTAACGGAGTAGCATACAGTAGTAGATTGAATCCAGTGTCCTTTTCTTTAAAAAGCGTTAAAGCCGCAAGCAGTGTGGAAATAAATATGCCCAGCAAACTTAGAAATCCAATCATATGTGCAACCGCATACGGGCTGTTCTTATGAATTTCTGGCCCGGTACTTAGAGACAACTGCCTGAATCCGATTAAAAATCCCAGAATGATTAAACCTGACAGCAGCAAATAAATTGCTGGTTTTTTAAAATAGTTACTCAGTTCAAATTTCAATAAAGCATTCATGAATTTTGGGTTTGCAGTATGTTAAAATATACATCTTCTAATGTAGGCTCGGTAAGTTCAAAACCCTCCCCAGGATTTGTATCCGAGACAACATGAATCAGCCGTTTACCGCTTATCAATTGCGACGATATCAACTGGAATCTTTCAGCGTACTGTTCTGCATCAGCTTTATTGATGATACGTGTCCAAAGCTTGCCACGCAGCTGACAAATAAAATCTTCTGGTTTGCCCTGAGCAATGACGCCTCCTTGACACATAATAGCCATATCTGTGCAAAGATTCTTTACATCCTCAACGAGGTGTGTTGATAGAATTACAATCTTATCTTCGCCGATTTCACTGAGTAGGTTGTTGAATCGATTACGTTCTTCAGGGTCAAGTCCCGCAGTTGGTTCATCAACTATCACTAGCTGGGGGTTTCCAAGCAGAGCCTGGGCTACACCAAAACGTTGACGCATTCCTCCAGAGAAAGTATGCACCTCTTTGTTTCTTACCTGATACAGATTCGTTTGTTCCAAAAGTGCCATAACCTGCTCCTTTCTGGATTTGCTATTCGTTAATCCTTTGAGCACAGCAATATGTGTTAAAAGATCGTAAGCTGAAACCTTTGGATAAACACCAAAGTCCTGCGGCAAAAAGCCCAACTGCCTTTTGATAATTTGTGGATCCAGTACAATATCGTTCCCATTAAATAGTATTGTTCCTTCATCCGGTCGCTGTAAACCCGCCAGGGTACGCATCAGCGAAGATTTCCCCGCTCCATTTGGCCCTAGCAGACCAAACATTCCATTCTTGAGATCCAGCGATATGTTGTTCAACACCATCACACCTTTTTGATAGGATTTGCTGACTTTGTTTATAGTTAAAGTGTTCATGAGTTCTTAAATTTTAGGCAAAACAAATCCTGTCCCACTTATTTAAGGGGATAGCAATTTGCTTTTGTGGTTTAGCTTATTTTTCGGCTACATATTCGAGTACATCACCCGGTTGGCAATTCAGGGCAACACATATCGCTTCCAGCGTGTCAAAACGAATTCCTTTTGCTTTTCCGGTTTTCAAAATCGATAGGTTCGCCGTTGTAATGCCTACTATTGCTGCCAGCTCTTTACTTTGCATTTTTCGCTTCGCGAGCATCACGTCTACGTTAATAATTATAGGCATCTTATATAATTAAGTCTTGTTCATGCTGAAGTTTAACACCCTGTGTAAAAATAGCGGATATAAAGTAGCTGAACACGCCAAGTAGCGCATGCAGCACAACAAGAATTTTCATTTCATTGTAAACAGGGTAAAATGGAGCGATAATAATCACTGCCAGTACGGGCAACACCAAATTTCCTAAATAAAAGATTTTTAAATGTCTGATACCTTCCTTAGTGAATAGTTTCTCATGGGTAAATACACGAAACACATTTCCTACTAAATAGAAAAACAGCGCGTATAAACCCAGCAACATTAAGAATCCCAGGATATAGCCACGGTTGTTTTCGCCAAGCAGGTAAGGCTCTGCCGTAAATGGATAGCAAACCTGAAACCTACTCCCATTTTCAATAATGTTTAATGACCATCCCGTGCTGAGGGCTGCTGCGGATAATAAAAAAGATAGTAAGTAACCAACGGCCGCAGCTCTCGTGATGATGAAAAGTAGCCTTGAAATTAGACGAACTGTTTGCATATATTCTATTTTGTTATTGCAAACTTACAATTAATTATCGTTTTACAGCAATTAATTATAATTAATTCCAGAATCAGTTCAATCCTTTAAAACGATCACACGAGAATACCCAATCAAAATGGAATTAAGTGTGCCATTTTGAAAAGTGTAGTTATACCTGTAATAAAAGGCAGGGGCCTATTTCTGGCATTTAAAGCCATTTTTTTATTCTTCTGGCATATAGGCATTTCTTTTGGATACTATACCGCAACAAGTTTAGACAAAAATGAATGTAATCTATAAATTATCGATAGCCCTTTTAGAGCAATTAATTAGCATCCCGTCATTTAGTGGAGAAGAACAAAAAACAGCAGACGTTATCGATCAATTTCTGATCAAACATAACGTTCACACCATAAAAAAATACAATAACGTCTGGGCATACAACAAGTACTTTGATCCAGAGAAACCAATTATTCTTTTGAATTCGCACCATGACACGGTAAAGCCAAATCCACAATACACACGCGACCCTTTCCTTCCTTTTACAGAGGGTGGTAAACTATATGGCTTGGGTAGCAATGACGCCGGTGGCCCACTAGTATCTTTAATCGGCACCTTTCTCCATTTTTTTGACCGGCAGGATCTGTCTTATAACCTTTGCCTGGCTTCAACAGCCGAAGAAGAAACATCGGGTGAGCGTGGAATTAAATGTATCCTCAACGACCTGATGCCTATTTCCTGTGCTATCGTTGGAGAACCGACAAATATGCAGATTGCTATTGCAGAAAAGGGATCTATGGTACTCGACTGTGTTTCAACAGGCCGTGCCGGACACGCCGCCAGAACAGAAGGAGACAACGCTATTTATAAAGCGATCAAAGACATCAATTGGTTTTCGTCCTATCCATTTCCGATAGAAGAGGGACAACCTGCTCCCGTAAAGATGACCGTTACACAGATTAAAGCAGGAATACAGCATAACATCGTTCCAGGTGAATGTAGCTTTACTGTAGATATCCGTTTTGATCACAGTTATACGCAGAAAGAAATCCTCAATACCATTGCCAATCATACATTCTGCGACACCACAGTGCGCCCTAATGTCATGACCCCATCCGCAATTGATATTTTGCACCCATTGGTTCAAGCTGGCCTTACCCTAGGATGTAAGACTTATCTCTCTCCTACAAGTTCAGACCAGGGCTGGCTAGATATGCCTTCAATTAAAATGGGTCCTGGAGAATCTGCGAGATCACATATGGCGAATGAATACATCTATCTGGAAGAGATTTCCGAAGGAATTAAAACATACATTGATTTGCTGGAAGCGATAACACTTTCCTGATCGAAAACCGAGAAACAGTTACCTAAATAAATATTCTTCTAAATTATTTATGGAATTTTTCCTGGCACTGCATCAGCCCTGAAAATCCAATCATATGAAAAGGAACATTTATCTCATTATGCTCTTTCTAAGCCTGGCAGGTTTTAGAAATAGTAGCAGCCGCAAGATTGAAGGACTTATTTATAGTTATGACGATCGTTCCCCGTTGCCAGGCGTTAGCGTTATAGTTAAAGGAACGAATATTAAAACTCAAAGTGATATCAATGGGCATTATGCAATCACTATTGCTGAAGGACAAAACACCTTGGTGTTTAGCTACGTTGGCTTTGACCGTAAAGAAATTAAAATAGGCAAATCAGATAAAATAAATGTAGCGCTCCAGCCTTCGTCTGTTGCCTTGCGAGAAGCTGTAGCTGTGGAGTACACACGGAACTCTGCACCATTAACACGCTCGCTCAGGGCAACTAGCATTTGGATCGGTGGGAATCCCAACCCTAATACAGAGTCGTACAAAGGAATATCAGAAAATCGCTTTAACGATCCAAGGGCTGTTCCACTCTCGACCTTTGCCATTGATGTCGACGCAGCATCTTACAGTAATGTCCGCAGGTTTATCAACAACGGGAGTATGCCGCCGGTGGATGCTGTACGAATTGAAGAAATGATTAACTATTTCCATTATGATCTTGCAGGTCCGGCAAATGCAGATCCGGTAGCTATACACACCGAACTTTCTACCGCACCATGGAATCCACGACATAGATTGTTGAGAATTGGCCTCAAAGCAAAATCAATCAAGACCGACAAACTTCCTCCAGCGAACTTTGTATTTCTCATCGACGTATCCGGATCTATGTCTAATTACAACAAACTACCTTTAGTTAAATCGTCCATGAAACTACTTGTTGATCAATTGCGCGATGTAGACCATGTTGCCATTGTAACCTATGCCGGTAATGCAGGGCTTAAACTACCAAGTACGCCAGGTAGTCAGAAGATAAAAATCAAAGAAGCTATAGAGACACTGGAGGCAGGGGGCTCAACAGCAGGTGGGGCAGGGATAAAACTTGCCTATAACACAGCAAGGGAGCATTTTGTTAAAGGTGGAAATAATAGAATCATCTTGGCCACCGATGGAGATTTCAACGTAGGGGAATCCAGCGATGGCGATATTGAACAGGTAATCGCTAAAGAAAGGCAGAGTGGAATCAGCATCTCTGTGCTGGGATATGGAATGGGCAATCTTAAGGATAGCAAAATGGAGACTATTGCCGACAAAGGCCATGGAAACTATGCTTATATCGATAATATCAGCGAAGCGAGGAAAGCAATCATAACAGAATTTGGGAGTACCCTGTTCACTGTTGCCAAAGATGTGAAGCTACAGGTTGAATTTAATCCGGCTAAAGTTCAGGCCTACCGCCTGCTAGGTTACGAAAATCGCCTATTGGAAAAAGAAGATTTCAATAATGATAAAAAGCTTGGTGGAGATATGGGCGTTGGACATACAGTTACCGCTTTTTATGAGATTATTCCAACAGGCACAAATGATGATTTTAGCTATAGTGTAGATCCACTTAAATACCAAAAACCAAAAGAAATAGCTACCGGCATCAACTCATCTGAGTTAGTTACGATTAAGTTCAGATATAAAACCCCAACAGCGGAAAAAAGTGAGATGGAAAAGGTATCTGTATTAGATGCACCGATCGCGTTGAGCAGAACCAGTAATGATTTCAGATTTGCGAGTGCTGTAGCCGAGCTCGGCTTGCTATTAAGAAACTCAGATTTTAAGCAGCACGCTAGCTACCAGGGTTTGATCGCCCGGGCAAAAATGGCCAAAGGAAAAGATGAAGAAGGCTATAGGGCTGAGTTTGTCAGCCTGGCACAAAATGCCCATTTACTCTCAAAATAATTTTGCAGCAGGGATTTAGAAAGCCTCCATAAGAGCCTTATGGTATTCCACATTAATTACAAATTGTCTCCACGCAGAGTCCACAGTTTTTTTGCAAATCAGTGGACTCACCGTGGACTTAGTGTGGACTCACTGTGGACTTGCGTAAAATCAATATGCCTGATATGTCCTATCAAGTCGCTATCAATTCGCTAACTGGGCAATCTGGTGTCTGTGATTTAAAGAAAGAATTTTTGAAATTCCGCCCCGCCGAGATCTGCGCAAAAATCCTTAAAACTAAAAGAGCCTCAACTTTTTCAAGTTGAGGCTCTGATTAGCGGACCGGACGGGACTCGAACCCGCGACCTCCGCCGTGACAGGGCGGCATTCTAACCAGCTGAACTACCGGTCCGTTGTTCCCCTTTCGGGAATGCAAATATAGGATGAATTATTTTATTTGCAACATTTATTTTAAAATAATTGTAACTCGTTAAGCTACAGAACCTTCTTTCATCTTCTCTGCATTCTCTGCAAACTGCAGTGCATCGATCAGCTCCTGAACACCTCCATCCATTACACCATTCAGGTTATATAATGTCAATCCGATACGGTGATCTGTAACCCTACCCTGTGGATAATTGTACGTTCTGATCTTTGCCGAGCGGTCACCAGTAGAAACCATAGTCTTTCTACGGGCGGCAATATCACCATTTTTCTTTTGCAGCTCGATATCATAAAGCTTGCTTCTCAACATCTCCATCGCAATCTCCCGGTTACCGAGTTGTGAGCGCTCCTGCTGACAAACTACTACTAATCCCGAAGGTCTGTGCGTCAACTGAACCTTCGTCTCTACCTTGTTCACATTCTGACCACCAGCACCACCTGAACGTGAAGTCTGCAAATCAATATCCGCAGGATTCAGATAGAAGTCGATTTCCTCCGCTTCAGGCAACACAGCTACAGAAGCTGCCGACGTATGTACACGACCCTGAGTTTCTGTATCAGGCACGCGCTGTACGCGGTGTACGCCTGATTCATATTTCAATTGTCCGTAAACATCCTCTCCAGAAACTTTCAGAATTACCTCTTTATAGCCTCCGGCAGTTCCTTCGGTAACATCTACAACTTCTACTTTCCAGCGTTTCTGCTCAAAGTAACGACTATACATGCGGTATAAGTCGCCAGCAAATAATGCAGCTTCATCACCACCGGTACCGCCGCGAATTTCGAACACTGCATTTTTAGCATCTTCAGGATCCACAGGAATCAGCATCAACCGTACTTTCTCTTCGAGTTCTTCTTGTTGCTTAACCAATAGATCCAATTCTTCTTTTGCCATGTCGCGCATTTCGGGATCTTTTTCTGTATTCAGGATCTCGCGATTCGCTTCGATATTACTCATCACATTCTTGTAGATTTTGTACTCATCCACAATCTTGGTCAGGTCTTTATATTCTTTATTGAGCTGGGCAAAGCGTTTCATATCCTGCATGGTGTCAGGATTACTCAACTGCTCTTCTACATCTTCCCAACGCAGTTTTATGGCTTCTAATTTTTCTAACATAATTTTCAGAAATTAAATAATCAATATCCCCGGAGCAGACGAACGCGTACCAAATCGGGGATAGAATTTATTTGGATTGCAAAAATAAGGTTTTTCGGCTAATATTCCTTTTCAAAATAATTCAGCCTTAAGTCATTGCCATCAAACACGGCATAGGAGCTGAAAGTAATCCATTCACCAAGGTTCACATACCTGGTATCTGGACCAAGCCTCAGGTCGAGCGGGAGGTGTCTATGACCATAAATAAAATAGTCATAATGCCTCTTTAACAGCTGTTCCCTGGAATAAATTGCCAACCACTCTTTATCTTCACCCATAAATACTTCCTCCGTGCTGTTAGCTGCCCTGCTATGGCCAGACCAGCCTGTAGCAATACCTAAGCCGATACGTGGAGGCACCAAAGAAAATAACCATTGACACATCGGGTTTCTAAAGATCTTACGTAAAAACTTATAGGTGTGATCTTCAGGACCTAAACCATCCCCGTGATGGAGATAAAAGGTTTTACCGTTGCGCTCTATTTCCAGTTCGTCACTCACAATCTGGATCCCCATTTCTTTGGTAAAGTAATCGTTAACCCACATATCGTGGTTACCCTTGAAGAAATAGATCTTGATTCCCGAGTCAGACATCATCGCCAGTTTTCCCTGCAGCCTGATGAAACCCTTAGGTACAACTGTCTTATATTCAAACCAGAAATCGAAGATATCACCCATTAAAAAAAGCTCTGAACAGCTGGGTTCAATAAAATTTAACCAGCGTAAAATGCGGTCTTCACGAACTCTGCTTGCTGCGTGATTGGGCGACCCTAAATGGAAATCGGAGGCGAAATATATTTTTTTTGTCATCAAAACGCACAAATATAGCTAGAATTGAAGCAATTCCACGTAATTCAGAACCATTACAAACTAATTTCGTAAATTCGCCACAAAATTTAGATTCATGATTTCTACAGATATAGCCATCATTGGCGCAGGACCTGTTGGTCTATTTGCAATTTTCGAAGCAGGATTACTTAAAATGCGTTGTCATTTGATCGATTACCTTCCTCAGGTGGGTGGTCAGCTTTCTGAAATATATCCTAAAAAGCCGATTTATGATATCCCTGGATATCCTACGGTACTTGCTCAGGAACTAATTGATAATTTAGTAGAACAAGCTAAACCTTTCCACCCAGGTTATACTTTGGGTGAGCGTATTGAGGGTTTAGAGAAACGTGGTGAGCAGGATTTTGTGCTAACTACAAATATGGGTACCATCATTGAAGCTAAGGTAGTTGTTATTGCTGGCGGACTGGGTTGCTTTGAGCCTCGTAAACCTGCTGTTGCAGGATTAGAACAATTCGAGAATGGTAAAGGCGTCAACTATATGATCCTTGACCCGGAGAAATACCGTGGACAGAAAATGGTTATCGCTGGTGGTGGTGATTCAGCTTTAGACTGGGCTATCTTTTTAGCTGATGTTGTTGAAGAACTTACCTTAGTACACAGAAGCGAAAGTTTCAGAGGTGCACCAGACTCAGTAAATAAAGTAATGGAACTTGCTGAAAGCGGAAAAATCAACCTGATCCTGAACAGCAACCTGAACTCGGTATCTGGTTCTGGCAAACTGGAAAATGTTGAAGTGATCCACAACCGCAGCCTTGAGGTTACCAATATCTCTGCAGATCACCTGATTCCTTTATTCGGCTTGAGCCCTAAGTTGGGTCCAATCGAACAGTGGAACTTAAATATTAATAAAAGTGCCATCGAAGTAAATACCGATGATTACTCAACTAACATCCCAGGCATTTATGCTATTGGTGATATCAATACTTACACGAACAAATTAAAACTGATCCTTTGTGGTTTCCATGAGGCTGCCTTGATGAGTCATAGCGCTTACCAATACATGAACCCGGGAATCAAATACACAATGAAATATACTACCGTTAACGGCGTAGCAGAATTTTAAGCATGGAAGACAATAACATTACGGTTAGCGTTCAGAATCCTGACGGCACATTGACTGCACTTGAGGCCCCTGTAGATATGGGGTTGAGTTTAATGGAGTTTCTTAAAGCCTGCGAGTATGATATCCTGGCTACTTGCGGCGGGATGGCATTATGTGCCACCTGCTGTGTAGATGTGCTTGAAGGTGAAGAAAAATTAAATGAGATGTCTGACGATGAGTATGCCATGCTGGATACGCTTCCAGACTTGCTACCTAATTCCAGACTTGCTTGTCAGTTAAGGCTGAGCCCAGAAATGGATGGCTTGGTGGTCAAACTACACGGAGAATAAAAACTATTTATCGAGCCCTGCAATTGTTTTGCCGGGCTCGCCGATAGTTTTAAATGCCCCTTCCCCTTTCAAAATAGCGAGCATTTTAGGTGAATCCGTTAAGATAGATTTTGCAGCTCCGAGCTCCTGATCATACTGAAACGCCTGCTGTATCCTACCCTTCTCATAGAAATACCTGCTTACAATCTGGGTTTCCAGCATTTTCTTGATCTCTGGTTTATAGGTCAGCAATTCCGTTTTCTTTGCACTGCCCATTTTAGCTTTAAGGTCGTCAAGATCAGACTTAAGTAGTGCTGATTTATGCTCTTTCTCTGTCTCGGCTTTCAAATCTCCAAGTAAGCGTTCAGACGTAGATGTGTAATCAAAGTCTTTTGTTGCCAATGAATTCACAAATTGAGTGTAATCCCCATCGGTTATTTTAAATTCGGTCGCTGCACCAATTTCAGCATGATTCTTTCTATAGCTATTTGCATAATCGAAGAACATGTTTTTATTCAACAAAGCAATTGTTATCGGGTGCAACTTCTCAGCCGACACCACAACATCGGGATATATCCCTTTTCCATCGTAAACAGCCCTGCCGCTTTTTGTATTGAATTTCTTGATTAATGAATCTGCAAATTTATCACGTGCTCCGTTGGCATTTTTATGCGAATAATCGATCTCCTGAATGCATCTGCCAGAGGGGGTAAAATATTTCGCCACAGTAACCTTTACCAGGCTATTGTAGGGCAATGTAAAGGTTTGTTGGACCAATCCCTTACCATATGAACGTTGACCAACAACAACGGCCCTATCGAGATCCTGCAACGCTCCAGCAACAATTTCTGATGCTGATGCAGAAGAACCGCCAACAAGCACTACCAACGGCACGCTTTCCGCCATAGGCTGAAATGCTGTCCTGTAGGCAATGGTTTTTTCTGGATTACGTCCACGTTGAGTAACAACAAGTACATCTTTAGGCACGAATAGATTCACAATTTTTACCGCTTCCTGCAAAATCCCACCACCGTTATAACGGAGATCTAATATGAGTCCTTTAGGGTTTTGTTTGAGCAATTCCTGTGTGGCATCCTTCACCTCCTGAGCGGAGTTTTCAAGGAATTTATCCAACCTGATATAGCCCACCTGCCCGGTCATTGCCGAATAAACAACATTAGGCAGTTTAATCTCTTCCCTAACTAAATGCTTGTTCAGTACGCTCCCGTCACGAATGATAACAAGATCTAAAGCAGAATTTCTTGGCCCCCGCAGCAGCTGACTAATCTGCGTCCGGTCTTTTCCTTTTACGTCAACGCCATTAATCTTCACAAACTGATCACCGGCACGGATATCTTGTTTGTTTGCAGGATAACCTTCAGTTATTTCATTTACGTATAACTTGCCATCAACAAATACGGTACTGGCACCAATACCACCAAACTGCGTACTTACATACTTGAGTTTGTAATCTTCAATCTCAGATTCGGGAATGTATTCTGTATAGGGATCCAAGTTGTCGAGCATGGCGTCTATCCCTGTTTTCATCAAGTCAGACGGGTTGGTTTCGTCTACGTAGTTGATGCTTACTTCCTTATAGAGGGAAGCAAAAATATCTAGATTTTTGGAAACCTGAAACAGGTCTTCCTTAAAAGACCAGCCTAGGGAGGCACTTGCAAGCAAGGCCAGTGCGACTGCAGGTTTCCAGGCTCTCATTATAGTCTGTTGCCCTGCGGATCCGCAAGTGCTTTGTTAATGGTAAACTCTATGTATTTACGGTCTCTTTTTGTCAAGACAATCAGCTCTTCTACCAGACGTTCCTCATCACCAGGGGTAAACGCGATATCATTCTGGACAAGATCCCTGTATTTTCTCAGAAACTTAATTTTTACTTTCTGAGCGGTTTCCGGTGTAAGTGTAAAGCTTGCCATAGTCTGTTCTTTGATACAAAAATAAGAAAAAAATCCGCACAATGTTAGGCATCTGCGTATGTAACATGATTATCTGATCAATGTTAAGCTACCATTTAACTTCGGGCAATCAGTTTTAAGGTCGATGATATAATAATAAACGCCAATCGGCAGTGGCTTACCGTTAAACTGCCCATCAAAATCTGTTGCATAGCCCTTTGAATAAAATACACGCTCGCCATTGCGATTGAATACCGAAAACTCTGCTGTAGGATAATTTGCCGCCCCCTCAATTTTCCAGGTGTCATTACTGGTGTCCCCATTTGGAGAGAACGCATTCGGTACTTTAAGACTGCGGTTACTGGTATCGGTAAAATCAAGGATTCCACTGCTGAGTACACATCCATTTACGTCGGTAACAACGAGCTCATAATTACCGGGAATTACACCGGTCAGATTAAGGTTATTATACACTTGCTGATGCGCCGAATTAAACCAGGCGTATTTATATGGTGCTGTAGTACCTGATAAGACGATTCCCTTAACGGTTATAATTTTACCATCACAACTTACCGTCTGTGCCAAGTCTTTTAAATCCAAGATGGGGGGCTTAACTTCTCCGACAGTAAAAACACCTGCGACATTGCTACATCTGGCGCCGTTAGAAGCAGTGAGTGTATACACCCCTTTAGAAATCCCAGATAGTAACGCTTGATTACCCACAACAGCGCCACTTTCATTACGCCAGGTAAGTTGTGTCGGCACAGCATTATCGTACCCGGTCACCAATATGCTCCCATTGTTCTTTTCGCAATTAGCGGCGGTAACATTTGCCTTTGCTTTATATACGAGATCGACATTAGGAATGGTATAATCCGGGCTTTGCAACATACATGCGCCCGGTTGTCCCGCAATCAGATAGTAGACCCCAGCCGGAACGTTAGCCAGGCTACTGTTTCTACCAACAATAGCGCCGGCAGCATTGTACCAGGTAAAAGTAGTCGCGTCTGTAATCGTTACATTACTGATACTTCCCCCTGCACCTCCACATGTCGTACCGGTGATCAATTTATTCTGATCTGACAATTTTGGCCTCGAAAATGATGCAGTTGCACCGTCGGCGTTTGTACCCAGGCTGGTGATCCCTGCTGTCAAAGTACCTGTATAATTCCACCTTCCATCGGCTCCAGTTGGAATTGTTGCAATCCAGGTTTTACCTTGACAATCCGGGCAGGTATCATCATAAAATAGTTCAATTTTGCTATTGGGAAGATATGTTCCGGAAGCCCCGGCCGAAGTAATCGTCGAGATTCTCGACTGTGTTACCGACTTGCCTGTTGGCAAATCTTTAAAGGAAATCGCATTTTCTGTGTTGCAGTATATGCTATTTCTTAATATGGATATGGGGTAAGAGACTTCGATAAAAATCCCCGTTTTGTTATAGGCGATGATGTTTGCATCCGAAGCGTTGGCACCGCCAATTACGCCGGCCTGAGAGGTAGCGATATAAACTCCTCTATTATTGCCGAAATTTTCTGTTCCCGCAGCACCAGTTCCAATTCTGTTGTTACTAATTTGAAAGCCAGCCCCGACATTACTCACTAAGATTCCTGTTGCCTGCCCCACAATCAAGTTTCCCACAATCTTCGGCTTGCTACCGATACCATTTACGTAAATTCCATTGGCTGCATTTGATGATATAACACCAGATTGCCCGTCCAGCCCGATAACATTGTTTAAGACGTTGATTGTTTCTTCCGCAGCACCAAGTGCAATACCATTACTGGTGTTTGCTCCAAAGCGATTGCCTTCGGCAATTGTATTTCCTCCAATCAATCCATTGCGCATAAAACTAATATCTATCCCTGATTCATTGGGTGCTGCAGCCCGCCCATCTTCCGTCATACCAAAAATATTTGATGCGATAATAAGATTATCGAGAAACTGAGTCGTTGTAGCGTAAGGCGCTAAAATACCAGCATAGCTACCAGTAAAACAGTTGGGTTTACTAGGTGCGCCGATTTTTATATTTGATGAATGAAATAAATAGATGCCACCCTTTTTTTCCGAAATAGGCCCTTGTGGGTCTGCCCGGAATCCTCTGAAAAGCATACCGTAAATTTCTATATTGCTCACGTCAGCAACTATGATCCCATTTATATAGTCTGTCGTCCCGCGTGTCAGCACTACCCTGATATTCGTATTCAGCAAAGCCGAAAAGGGTTGTGTCGTACCATCAATAACAATATTAGAAGTTAAAGCTGGCAGATCACTAAGCAAGCTTATAGTAACATCTGCTGCAGTACTGCCTGGCAAACTAAATTGAATAATATCAGCACTTGTACTATTTGCATTTGCCTGTTCAATAGCGCTCCTTAAGGTACCAGGTCCAGAGTCTTCTTTGGATGTAACTGTGATTGTAGCAGCTTTTGCAACTACAGCGGTCAACAGCAGAAAAGAAAACATGAGCTTACGCATGGCGCAGTTATTTTAGATAATAAAAAAAGCCAGGTCGATTTGACCTGGCTTAAAATTAAAATATTTTTTCTTAATAAAATGTCGTCCAAAAAGTAAAAGCCGGAGGATAAGTAGCATTACCAGCCACACCCCTTAGATACAGGGTAACTGCTGTACCTTTTACTAAAGTAATTGCAGTAGTGAAACTGGCAACAACTGCTCCTGTTGCAGAGTTTGTAATTGAATAAACATTTGCCTTACCTGGGTTGGGCATACTTGCAAAGTCCGAAGTCTTACCAAATGCAACATTTGTCGCAATCTTGGTTGATACCCCTCCAAATGTTTGGATCAGATCAACATTTGGGCTACCTGTATACAAATTGGCAAAACGGATAAATATCTTTGACGTATCAAGTGCAATTTTTGTATCCTCGAATACTAGGGACGACTCAATCTTTTTCGAAGTCGTGTTATAAACACCACCTGTAACTATCGTGTAGTATTTTCCCGGTGCCATATTGTACGGCGAAGTAAAAACTTCCAGTCCACGGTCTGCTACTGGTACTGCAGCAGTAGTAAGCTTAGCCGAAAGCGTATGATTACCTGGAGTTGTTACTGCGTAACCTGTGCTTGGAAAAAGACCATTAAAAACAACTCCACCCTCTACTCCTGTAGTCGAATATAATCCCGAGGACTTGGTTCCATCAAGAAAATAGTTTACCGCAGGGCTACCAGCCGACAAATTCACTACTTTAAAAAACGAATATTTCGGATCTGCAGGTTGAATCTTTTCATAAACTGTGGTTTCAACAAGTTCTTGTTTTTTACATGAGGTTAATAGTCCAATACTAACCACAATTAAATATATAATTCTTTTCATATCTTCTAGTTAGTTTCTGTAAACCACATCAATTTAGTATGGTAATCGTTATCTAAACCACCAATTTTTCTCAATGCAGCGGTATTCCAAAGGTACTCTGAGTTGTAACGCGGACGGTATCTTTGTGCAGGTTTTCCGCCATTATCAACATAGAAAGTTGTAGGGAAAACAAACACGCCAGCATATGGATTATTGCCTTTCGAATCTCCCGAAATGTAATGGTATTTACGCAGGTCAGACCATGTTTCAACAAATCCATAGCCATACAAGGCCAGATACTTTTGTAACATGATGTCTTTCAATGTCAGTACATCTGCAGTTTGTTTAACAGCGGCACTAGTTAAGTAAGCGCTAATTTGTGCACTTGGAATTGCCGTACCTAAAGCACTTACAAATTCAATACTTGCCCTTATACCATTCTTGTATGCCTCTAGAGCCATTGCATTATTACCCATTCTAAATGCTGCCTCAGCTTTGATAAACTGCATTTCAGCATAGGTCATAATTGGAAATCCTGCCGCATCCTTAAACAGATATTTACCCTGACCAGCTGCCGGAACAACCGAATTAAGTGCACCCCATGGATTCGGAATGGATAAGTAAGGTGTTCCATCCGAGGCAATTGATGATCCTGGGAAGGTCCCTTTATAAGTTCCATCTGCTAACGGGGTAATCATCGTCTGGATTCTTGGATCTAGCGTAGGATTTAAAGTTCCTGTAAACGTTGTTCCATCAAGCAAACCAACAATCATTCTAGTTTGACGATAAAGGGATAAGTTGTTTCTTAATGGCCCATAGAAGTTACCATTTGTAGCTGTAGTACCTCCATTAGGTACAATAAAATTATCAGCATTGCCTTCAAGTGATTTATTCACATAGTCAATCACTTTAGCCGGATCATAATTTGCCTTATTGATCAGATTATTTGCATTCCTTGCCAAAACGCCATAATTGAATTTAACCCACTTCGCATTAACGCCTTGATAAACTAAATCTGCAGAAGACATCTTGCCAACAGTCCCATTTCCGTCAGTTCTCGTGAAGTTCTTAATAGACTCATTAGCCAATCTTACAACTTCTGCATAAACATCTTGTTGTGGATCGTAATCGAAAACGTAACGTCCAGGCTCAAATGCCTGTTTCAGAATAATATCTCCATGGTAGTCAGTTGTAGTCTGCCAGCTCCATGCTTTCATAGCTTGCGCCATACCAACATAGTTCCACTCCTGCTGACTGGTTGACTTATCAATAATTAAATTAAGGTTTCCACCGAGTCCATAATAGTTAGTCCTCCAGATTTCACCTGCTGCATCACTACCTGAGATCCAGCCATGGGTCTCACCTACGTTAACTGCTCCGCCAAAGTACTGAATTACTCCACCAACATATCTGGAATCATACTGAATCCCACGCTCCATTTGTGCAAACAAAGGAGGTGTCAGTGACTTGCTATCCGGATCCTGTGGCGTAGCCGGATCCGTGTTAATATCCAAATACTTTTTACAGCCCGCTGCACTCATCAGTGCGAAGGCAAAAAATAATATATATATCTTTCTCATCTTGATCTTAATTAAAATCCTACTCTAACTCCAAAATTATATGCTCTTGGTAAGCCGATGTTTCCGAAGTCGATACCGGATCCACCAAGACCACCAGCAGCAGCACTTAAACCACTCACCTGAGGATCTACACCATTATAGTTTGTAAGCATCAGCAAGTCTGTACCAGTTACGAATACATTGACACTTTTAAACGTTTTGCTTCCTACAAAAAGCTGCTTTGGTAAATTGTAACTCAATGTCACATCTTTCAGCCTGATCCAATTTACATCCTTCTGCAAGAAATCTGCAGTGTTGGAGAACGTCGAATAATAGCTTGTTGTAATGTAAGGAATTACTACTACGTTATTTTTTGTAGGGTTTGCAGTATTTTCCAAGCCATCTCTGAATACGCCTTGAATGATACGTGGAACCTCCCTGTCGAGCGTCAATTTAGACAAACCCCTTGCGTACAAATATTGCTCCGTTGCATTATAGATATCTCCACCTTTTCTAATATCAAGCAAGAACGAAAGATTGAAGTTTTTATACGTAAAACTATTTGTTACACCCACAGTAAAGTCCGGTGCACGATCTCCGATTGGTGTGAAAACAGCATCCCTAATCGGCATCCCATTTGCTGGGTTAATTAATAACTGACCGGCATTGTTATAGAGATAATTCTGTCCCGCAAATGCTGAGATAGAAGATCCAACAGTGTATTGTGCTCTCACATCATCAGTAAGCCAGGTATCCGAAAGATAAAATACGTCTTGTCCTGCTGGCAAACTCAGAATGTTACCACGAGTACGGGCTACGTTTGCAGATATATCCCAACTGAAGTTCTCATTTTGGATTGGTGTACCTTTAACTAATAACTCAAACCCACGGTTTCTGATTTTACCACTGTTAATATAACCAAGAATAGCTCCAGTACCGTAACTTAAACGTGGTGCAGTAATTTGTTTATCCGAAACATTCTCGTAATATGTAAAGTCTATTGATAGGCGATTCTTTAGGAAACCCATTTCAAAACCTGCTTCTTTAGATGTGGTAAACTCAGCTACAAGATCAGGATTCCCGGCGGTTACATCCGTTGCATAACCCCCACCCGTTGTTCCCTGAGCAACAAGTTTGGTTTTAGTAACGTAAGCATTTCTCGCATCTTTACCAGACTGTCCCCATGAAGCACGTAATTTACCCATGGATAACCAGCTCATTTTTTTAAATGGTGCAAGTTCTGAGAATACAAAGCTTAATGAGGTTGCCGGATAGAAGAAGCTGTAGTTGTTAACAGGAAGAGTAGATGAATAATCCTGGCGACCGGTTAAAGTCAGGTACAGAAAGTCAGCATACCCTAACTCAGCATTTACAAAACCACCTACTTTACGCTTTAACTCGTCATTGAAAGTCACACGTTGTGTAGTTGGGTCAGTATTGTTAATGCTGTAATAATTTTCCTGATAAAAACGTGTTCCAAACTGTGCGTTTGTTTGATAAGAATCATCCGTTAAATCTCCACCAATGCGGATAATAGGTTTGAATTTACCAAAGTCTTTTCTAAACGTTGCAACAACTGCACTGTTAAACAATCTTGAATTGGCATTGAAGGTATTGATACCACCACCAACAAATGTTGATCCTGTTTTAGTTGCGTCGTATGACTGTGGATGATAGGCTGACAAACCCTGTTGTGCGAAAACGTCAGCACCAACTCGTGCGGAAAGTGCAAACCAATCAGCAGGCTTATAGTCTACTCCTACATTTGATAATACCCTATTCACTTTATCCCAGTTAGGGTTTTTATTTAGAGACCAGTATGGATTATCTAATTCTCCAGATAAACTTCCTGTAATCGTTCTGCGATTACCATTTGCATCCAGATAATTACGCATGTCATCAACTAAAGGCCAAGAAAGTGAGCTCAACATAGCGCTTCCCACACCTTTATAGGCTTTATCAGTACGATTATTGATGTAGTTGATCGAAGCATTCATGCTAACCTTATCACTAATCTTCGAAGTTACTGACACTTTGAAGTCTAACTTTTTATAACCTGTTGTAGGAATCATTCCGGTTTGATCGGTATAGCTAATTCCCGATCTTACAGATAATTTTTCAGATCCTCCCTCAACAGAAGCATTGTGTCTCTGTGTAAATCCCGTTTTGTAAAAGTTACCAATATTATCAATCAGTGTCCGGTTAGCTGGATATTTAGCGCCGAAATAGGTTCTCGTACGAACTTCCTCATCGAAAATACCACCGGCACCACCACCATATACGGTCTGAATCTCCGGGAACTTATATACATTCTCAATACGGAATGCGTTGTTATAGGTTACACGTGTTGTTCCTGCTTTTGCTCTTTTAGTGGTAATAACTACAGCACCTGATGCACCTTGCGTACCATATAAAGCCGCAGCCTCAGGACCTTTTAAGATTGTCAATGACTCAATTTCTTCTGGATTGATATCCATTGCACGGTTACCAAAGTCGTTGGTTCTGTTAAAACCACCCTGACCTACCAAACTATAATCGCTGAACGTTCTGTTTGAGATTGGCAAACCATCGATAACGAATAAGGGCTGATTATCTCCATCCAGGGAAACACCGCCACGAATCACCATCGAAGATGATGCACCTGGTGTACCCGAAGTCGGCGTAATGATAGCACCAGCTACCCTTCCCTGCAACGCATTTAAGAAGTTGTCACGTTGTGTAGTAGCAATATCAGATCCTTTTAATGTTTGTGCCGAGTATCCCATCGCTTTCTTATCACGGGTAATACCCATTGCCGTTACAACGACCTCAGATAATGCATTCTGATCTTCGGCAAGAACTACATTCACAGCACCAGACCCTACGGTCTTATCCTGCGCCAGCATTCCAATAAAAGTAAACGTTAAAACATCGCCCGGCTTAGCAACGATGCTGAAGGTACCTGCGGTGGTTGTCTGACTGACAACCTGGGTGCCCTTTACACGCACAGACACCCCTGGCATAGGCTGTCCGTCAGTAGAAGTGACCTTCCCTGTAACATTACCTTGCTGAGCAAACGCTTGTGTTGCCAACAGGATAATGCCCCATAATAACATGAGTAATTTTTTTTTCATGAATGGTTGAATTAGGTGAATTAGTTGATTTTGGTTGTTTGCAACTCTTGAAACACGCACTTTCACGCATTTTAAGCATTGTCAAGTAAATATCATAAATGTTTTCCACTATTAAAAAGAAATATTAAACTATTTTAATATGTTCGTGCAGACTTATATTGCAGAAACCCGCAGAATACCGCATAATATTCTAACATTAATTTATAACTTTAGCTAAAACTTAATTTATGCTCAAAAAGGAGAGACACGATTACATTATGCGGCAAATTAACCTGCATAACCGCGTTTTGACCTCAGATCTGGTCCAATTACTGACAGTTTCTGAAGATACAATCCGCCGAGACCTTCAGGAACTTTGTGATAATAAACAATTGAATAAAGTTCATGGTGGTGCACTCTCGAAATCGTATCAAAGTACGTTTGACGACAGTCAGGTTTATGCCCGTGACGCTAAAATTAACATTGCAAAAAAAGCAATCTCCCTCATCAAGGAAGGCATGGTTATCCTTATTGGCGGTGGTACCACCATCATTGAGCTCGTTAAACAGTTTCCTGAAAACATCCACGCAACCTTTTTTACCATCAGCCCTTTTGTTGCTATCGAGCTTGCCAAATACCCGAGAGCAGAAGTAATCCTTATCGGTGGCTTATTCTCAAAGAACTCACAGGTGGCCTATGGAGCAAACGCGATCAATCAACTCGCAGAAATCAACGCTGATCTTTGTCTTCTCGGCACAAGTGCTATCCATCCGAAGGAAGGCCTTACCGATACAGACTGGGAAATCAACCACCTCAAGAAAACAATGCTGAATTCCTCACGCCGTTCCGCAATCCTTTGTATCTCTGAAAAGATGAATATTACACTGCGACTGAAAGTTGCACCACTTCAAAATATTGACTACCTGATTACTGAGTTGCCGGCAACGGATGCAAAACTCGATGACTACAGAATTAAGAACCTTCAGATTCTTTAATAAAATCTTTGACAATCCGTACGGTTAGGTAACTTTACTGCTCCGTACTTACAAAAGCACAATCCAAATGGCACGATTAAATCTCCTGGAAGAAACCAGGTTTGAAAAACTACCGGTTTCTGTATTTGAAAATCCTAAAGCAGCTTCCCTTCATGTTGCCGGCCGCATTGCAGCCATCATCAGAAAGAAACAAGATGCAGCTGAGCACGCAGTCCTTGGTCTCGCAACCGGCGCTACTCCTGTTGCAGTATACGCAGAACTGGTTAGACTACACAAAGAAGAAGGCTTGAGCTTTAAAAACGTGATCACATTCAACTTGGACGAGTATTATCCAATGGGCCCGGATGCAGCACAGAGCTATGTCTCCTTTATGAATGACAATCTTTTCGATCATATTGATATCGACAAGAACAACGTACATATTCCTGATGGAACATTGAAGCTGGAAGAAATCCCTGCTTTCTGCCTCGCATATGAGAAAAAGATTGGTGATCTTGGTGGCCTGGATATCCAGATTCTCGGCATCGGCCGTACGGGTCACATCGGCTTTAATGAGCCGGGATCAGCGCCAAACTCCGGTACGCGATTGGTTACGCTTGATGACCTTACACGCAGGGATGCTGCACGCGATTTTGGTGGTAAATCTTTTGTACCCACAAAAGCAATCACAATGGGTATTGGCACGATCTTCAAAGCTAAAGAGATCGTCCTGATGGCATGGAATAGAAAAAAAGCATCTATTATAAAGAAAGCCGTAGAGGGCGAAATCTCCAGTGAAGTTCCTGCCACTTATCTGCAGTTGTCTGATAACGTAGAATTTATTCTGGATAAAGATGCTGCATCTTTATTAACACGCTTTGATACCCCTTGGCTGGTTAAAGATTGTATATGGGACGAAGTACTTACCCGTAAAGCGGTCATCTGGCTAGCCAACACGTTAAAAAAGCCAATCCTGAAACTGACAGAAGACGACTTTAACAACCATGGTATGGCACAACTCGCCGTTGAAAAAGGTCCTGTTTACAATATCAATATCCATATTTTCAATAAACTGCAACATACCATCACCGGCTGGCCGGGAGGGAAACCAAATGCAGATGATTCTCAGCGCCCGGAAAGAGCTGAACCTGCGCATAAACGCGTAATCATCTTTTCTCCACATCCTGATGATGATGTGATCTCCATGGGTGGAACTTTCATTCGCCTGGTTGATCAGCAGCATGATGTCCATGTAGCATACCAAACATCGGGCAATACTGCCGTTTGGGACGATGATGCGCTCCGCTTTGTCGAGTTCAGTATCGACTTCGCCGAGAAAATGGGGATGCCACAAACGGAACTTCATATGTTGTACAATAACATGCGTAGCTTTATTGAGCAGAAAAGACCAAATCAAGTTGATACACCCGAAATTCAGACCGTGAAAGGCCTGATCCGCAAAGGTGAAGCAACGGCCGGCGCAAGATATGCCGGACTGGAGGATGACCATATCCATTTTATGGCGCTTCCTTTTTACGAAACCGGTAAAAACCAGAAAAACCCGGTAACCAACGCCGATGTTCAAATTACGATAGATCTCTTGCAACGCATTAAACCTGAACAGATATTTGCCGCCGGAGATTTTGAGGATCCGCACGGTACACATATTGTTTGCTTTAACATCATCCTTCAGGCTATGGCCGTACTCAGGGAAACCGAAGCTTGGGCCCAGGATTGCTGGCTATGGATGTACAGAGGCGCATGGCTTGAATTCGAAACCCACGAAATTGAGATGGCTGTTCCCCTTAGTCCTCAGGAACTTGAAAAGAAAAAATATGCTATCTTTAAACACCAGTCGCAAAAAGACCGTGCGGTATTCCCTGGTGATGACTCGAGAGAGTTCTGGAAAAGAGCAGAAGACAGAAACAGGGAAACGGCTAAAGCTTATGATGAGCTCGGCCTGGCAGAATATGAAGCTATGGAAGCTTTTGTGCGCTGGAAATTTTAAACCAGTATAAACGAATGGAAAAAAACACCCAGCGGCTGCTTTCTCTTGATGTATTCAGGGGAGCAACAGTAGCGGCCATGATTTTGGTCAATAACCCGGGCGACTGGGGTAATATTTACATGCCGCTGGAGCATTCGGGCTGGAACGGCTGCACGCCTACCGACCTCATATTTCCATTCTTCCTGTTTATTGTAGGGGTCTCTATTGCTTATGCCATGTCAGGGAAAAAAGCAGATCCCGCAACACATAACAAAACAATTTTACGGGCAGTAAAACGCGCAGCCATATTGTTTGGCTTGGGTCTTTTCCTGTCCGTTTATCCTAAAATCTTTACCACACCCATCGAAGCACTGAAAGTAGTCCGGATACCGGGCGTATTACAGCGCATCGCCGTAGTCTTCCTTGTTTCGGCTATTGTATTTCTTAAAAACTCTGAGAAAAACATCTTTAGGATTGCATTGGGACTACTGTTAGTCTATTGGGCATTGATGACTTTTGTTCCTGTGCCACATCTGGGCTATGCCAACCTCGAAAAAGAAACAAACCTTGGTGCGTGGCTTGACAGAACCCTGCTTACTGAAGCGCACTTATGGAAGTCGGCTAAAACCTGGGATCCTGAAGGAATCCTCAGCACAGTCCCAGCAATAGCATCCGGGCTTTTTGGTGTCCTTATAGGCAGCTACCTGCGCCGTAAAGAGATTGAGGAATCTACCAGGATTGCCTGGCTATTTACCGTCGGGCTGTTAGCCACGGGTGCCGGCCTGATTTGGGATCTTGAATTCCCGATCAACAAATCGTTATGGACAAGTTCCTTTGTGTTGTATACAGGAGGATTGGCAACACTGGTGCTTGCACTCTGTTATTGGCTCATCGACGTACATCAGCAGAAAAAATTCACTACCCCATTTGTGGTCTATGGAATGAATGCCATCACTGTTTTTTTCTTGTCAGGCCTGCTCCCGAGAACACTCAACATGTTCTCTGTAACGATGCCCGATGGTAGCAGCAAAGGATTACAGTCTTGGATGTATACCAGCTGGATTACACCATATTTTTCTCCCGTCAATGCTTCTTTAATATGGGCGGTAGCACAGGTCCTCTTCTGGTTCGTTATTCTGAGCATCATGTACAAAAAGAAGATCTTCATCAAAGTATAAAAATAAGAAAGGCACCATTAACGGTGCCTTTCTGCTATTTGGTCTGTACGCCTACCGGGCCACTTGGTTCACTTTCGTTCTTTAACCTGTCAAGCGCCGTAACCAGATAATTGTACCTTTTTCCTTTTTCAATCTTCGTATCTATAAATGAAGTAAAATCCTCAAAGCTGATCCTTAAGATATTTTTCGGATTCAACACAGAGATTTTCTCGCCCTCTTCAAAGCGGTAAATCACATAGCCTGATGCCGTTTCTCCGTCTTTAGCTTTCAGTGGCTTTACCCATTTTAAGTGAACACCGTCGGCCATCGCATCTGCAGCAAAATCCTGTGGTGCATTGGGCACAATCTCGTCCAGCCAAGGCATCTGCGGCGGTAATGCAGGATACTTGTATAAGTTTAAGCGCAAAGAATCTGCAGCTGCCCGTGCAACAGTAGAAAGAGATTTTGAGCTAAAGAATATGCTGCCCTGCACCCGATTGTTATTCCTGATATAACGAACCTGGTCAGGAAGCTGTGCCGCTATACGCCATGCTGCCTCAGATTTACTGTTTACCAGGTAGGCTGCCTGACCGATATAAAGATGACGGCCAAAGGCATTATCGCTCCACCAGTCTACAAGCGTCCCAAAAGGAGCAACCCGCCTGGTAAAGGTAAAGTAGATCTGTGGATTGATATAATCTACCCAACCCTCTTTAATCCACTTTCTGGAGTCAGCATAAAGCTCTGAATAGTTAGACAAACCACTGGTTTTAGAGCCTAAAGTATCCTCCGCAGCGTTCTTCCAGATCCCGAACGGACTGATACCAAACTTCACATAATTTTTATAATGGTGGATGCTGTCGTCCAGCATCTTGATCAGCATATCCACATTATTCCGGCGCCAGTCTTTCAAATCAGTAATCCCATTCGGGTATTTCTGAAAAGTCAGACTGTCATTAATCCTTTGCCCTGAAATAGGATACGGATAGAAATAGTCATCGAAGTGAATCCCATCCACATCATACCCTTTAACAACATCCAGGATTACCTGAACAATATACTCACGAACCTCAGGCAAACCTGGATCAAACTGCTTCTGCCCCCCATAAACGAAAAACAAATCAGGTCTCTTCTGTGTCATGTGCTCCGGACTCACTACCTCGCCGGCACCCATTGTTGCCCGATAAGGATTAAACCAGGCATGGAGCTCCATACCCCTGAAATGAGCTTCCTTAATGGCAAACTCCAAGGGGTCATAACCAGGACTTGGTGCGATCCCTTGCTTACCCATCAGATACCTGCTCCATGGCTCCCTGGATTTAGCATATAATGCATCTGCGGTAGGCCTAACCTGCAGCATAATCGCATTGATACCCATTTGTTTATGACGCTCCAATATTCCAATCAGCTCTTGTTTCTGCTGATCAGCTGTTAATCCGGGTCTTGATGGCCAGTCTATATTCGTAACCGTTGCTACCCAGACTCCCCTGAACTCCCGCTTGGGAGCAAATTTTTCTACTTCCTGTGCTTTAACCTGCGTACCGATACTACATGCAAGCAACATGGCATAGATCAGCTTCTTATACTTCTTCAATAATTCCTGTTTCTTGTGTGATTAATTAAAGGCACAAAAGTACGCGCCTATATGTTTACTAAACGAATTTTTTTAAACTCTGATACAAAATGCATCCGCTATATCGATTTTTCTAAAAAAATTAAGTATGTTAGTCTTTTTTTAACGCCATAAAAACCAAATACCCTATCACATTTGTAAACAGAGATGTTGGAACAAAAGAAATCTATCAATAAAGGCGATCGCAATAAAATATTCTTTTTAACGATTGCAATTGTCGCCCTGCTGGGAAGCAATGCGTATCTCTATCTTAAGGACAAGCACGAAAACGAACGCTTCGTTACGGCCAATACGGAAAAAGACCGCCTGGAACTAGAGGTTGAAAAAATAGAAGTTGAACTTGATAAAGTCAATGCACTTAATGTAACCCTCAGCAGCAAGTTGATCAAAGAACAAGAACTTGCCAGAGTTAAGATAGCGGAACTTAAAGCCGACCTGCAAAAAGAAAAGCTTACCCGTGGCGATCTTGAAGCCGCTCAGAACGAGATTAAGGAGCTTAAAGAATTTGTTAAAAACCATAATGACGAAGTCGCCAGACTCGACAAAGAGAATAGCAACCTCAAAATAGAACGTGATAGCCTGATCCAATCTGTAAAAGCTAGCAAGGACAGGGCAGACAAACTAGCGCAGAGCAATAATGAGCTCAACGCAAAGGTTAAAACCAGTGCTGCGTTGAAGGCTTCAAACATTAGTCTTCAAGCCTTCAAAGTTAAAAATAGCGGCAAGAATGTGGAAGTGAATAGTGCCGGATCAACTAAGAAACTGGTCGTTAACTTCTCTATCGTCCCGAATCCGCTCGCTGCTAAAGATTATCATAAAATCTATATGCGCGTTTTTGACCCCGCAGGAAACCTTTTAGCTAACGAAAGCGATATGTTTGAAGCAGACGGTCAGGAAATGCAATATAGCGATATGATCACTATTTCCTTCAATGATGATAACACTGCCTACACTATGCAGTGGGTAAACCCAAAGGAGTTTGTAAAAGGAACTTATACCGTTATTCTCTATGCAGATGGGTATACTATGGGCAAAACAGGAATTACGTTAAAGTAGCCTTACACCAACGGGAAGCTAAGATAGAACGTTGTTCCTACATCCTGTACAGATTTGAAAGAAACGCTGCCTCCGGCGTTCTCTATGGCTTGCTTAACAAAGGCCAGACCTAATCCTGTTCCTGACGACTTAGTAGTAAAGTTCGGTACAAAGATATTATCATGCAAGCTCTCATCTATTCCACGCCCATTGTCAGTAATCTCTACATGAACGTGCTCAGCATCATTCAGAATTCTGATGGCTATTACGCTTAGTACCCCTTCATCCACTGCCTCTGTAGCATTCTTGAACAGGTTATTAAAGGTCCGTAGGAGTTGATCCTTATCACCAAGCACTTCGATATCCCGATCTACCAAACCGTCGATTGTAATCTCGCCCGAATTGATATACACATTGCGGCTTTGCTCAATAATAGGCAGCAGTTTAATCTTTTCAAACTTGGCATCGGGCATCTTTGCGAAATTGGAGAATGCAGAGGCTATATTTGCCAGACTATCTATTTGTTCGATAAAGGACTTGTTAAACTTATCAAATTTCTTATCGAAATTAGGATCCTGCTCCTTCCAGGATTTCTCCAGCAGCTGTACACCAAGTTTTAACGGCGTTAGCGGGTTTTTGATTTCATGAGCTACCTGCTTGGCCATCTCCCGCCAGGCATGCTCCCGTTCAGAACGTGCGAGCTTCAGTGCGCTTTCTTCCAGTGCGGCAATCATTTTATTGTATTCCTTAATCAGGGAGCCGATCTCATCGTGGCGCGACCACTGTATTGGCTGATTTTTCTGTCCAAGCTTAGTCTTCCTGATGCTTTCCTGAATAAACGTAAGTGGACTGGTAATCTGGTTGGCTAAAAATACTGCCAGGATACCTATACCTACAAACACAAGCGCATAGATGTTGATCAACGTATTAACGAAGAGGTTGATCTTAGCCTGATAATCGGTCTCATTACCATAATAGGGCAAACCAATATAGGCCACAGTTTCATTACGGGAATTTCTTATCGGTGCATAAGCCGCCGAATAGGTAAAATCCCCTATACGCTCCGCGGGATTCACATATTCCGATCGCTGCAATTGATGCAGATAGATATATGCCCTTGATCCCATTTTATTACCAATAATCCCATATTCGTATAACTTCGGCAAGGATGTAAAGAGCAGGTTCCCTTTAACATCAAACAGATTCAGGTAAGCCGCATTTACATCCGCAAACTGATTGAATGTCACGATACTCTGCTCTGTCACTGCAGGAACTCCGGTGTTAAAGATCTGTTTCTCATAAGACAGCTGTACTTTACGTACTTTATCCCGCATAAATTCATTCTGTTGCTGTTTGTATTCCTCACTGATGTAGAAATAGGTAGTCCAGCCCACAATTAATAATGTGGCAACCACAGACAGGACAATGGAGAACTGGATCCTTGTTTTATAAAGAATTTTGTTAGCGTTAATAATCAGTGATCTATTGATATTGAACCAGCCACCCCAAGTCTCGTCAATATTCTTGACCGTCCAAATCAGCATATATAAAATCACTGCAAAAAGGATGAATACCAGGAAGAAGAAAGACAATGTTGCTAACCGCATTACATAGCCTACTTTTTCCTTACTGATTACAATCAGCTTAGAGCTACTCGGCATGTATACCAAATGGTTAAAATTATCATCGCTAAAATAAACCGGCGTCTCTATATCTCCCTTAAAATCAATATTTGAGAGCTTGTAAGTAAATTTACCGAACTGCTTGATTAGTTTTCCGCTGTTGTAAAAAGCGAAAGAGTAGCTACTGTAATCCTCATCACTTTTAATTTTGCCATCCATCAGCACATCTGGAAACTGACTGTTATAATTGTATTGTTGCGATTTCAATTCAATGATCAACGTACCGGTAAGTGCTCTGTTTTTAAATACAGGGATAATTCCAAAATAATTCTGATAACCAAAAGTATCGTTCAGCCTGTAAAAATAATTGGAGACCTTAACAGAACCAGAACGCACCAAAGTCTTATAATAAGCAAGCTTCCCCTTCTCATCTGTACTATCGGCAATGCCGAACGGATAGGCATACAGGTTAAACTCAAACTTGGATAAATAGCCATCCAGATAGTTTTTACCAATGTAGTTTTCCAGCAAGACATGTTTTACGCCTATTCCGGATTTGAAGTAGTTGGGTATTGAAGTATCGTTGATGATTCCATTCTCAACCCCTTCAATTGCGCTTACAACCTTAGGATCGTCTGCAGATTGCAATTCCTGAGCTATAGTATATCGGTAATTGCGCTCTTTAATATCATTGTACTTTAGATATTTGATAGACGAGATGAAAGCAAGGCAAAAGAATATCAACACGTAGATATATACATGAAATTTATGTTCCTGCAGATAAATGTTCCAGCTTACAATAAAGATAAATAGTGAATAGGCAATAAAGAATACTGTAAACTCAATACTAAGGCGATAACCAACATAACATCCAAAGGTGAACAGAAATATCGCTAACCGCTCCCGGTTGGTAACCTTAAGCTGCAGTGTGAGGCTCAGCAATATCACAGCAAACAAATACGTGTTAAACCAGACCAGGCACAGTATGATGATACTGATCCAGCTAATCCAGCCCAGATTCACAATATTGGTAATATCAAAGTTGATCTTAGAGTTATTAATCAACCCGAAGAAAATATCATCAAACAAAAAGCCCAGGCTCGCAAAGCAGGCCAGGCAGAAAAGATGAAAAATAATGCCACTGATTTTACTGCGCGTTAACCACCGCGGAAGTCTGTATTTATCTTTATGGGTATAAATAAAAAGTACCACCCAGGTACTCGCCATTACGTTCAGCAGGAAGTCGCCAAGAGAAGGCAGCAGAAAACTCTCCGCGTATACCTTCGGGTCAAAAACATCCAGATTAAACTGATGGTTAAACCAGCCGAAATGAAGGTCAGACAAGCGCACAGCAACAAAGAAAAGCGTTATTAATCCCGTTCCCCACGCCAGTTTCCCGCGCTGCACCAACCAGGAACAAAAGCCGTTAAAAAAAAGGCAAAAGCTAAAAAGACCTACTATCCACAGCCAGACCTCAACCTTTGCGTAAATGCTCGTTACGTAATTGGGCGAAAGCTTCACCTCAAACAGCAGCTTTCCCGTAAGGTCTTTGATAACAACTACGTCTGTATCTGAGAAATTAGCCAATGTAAGCGCCCTGGCAGGAGATAACGAAACGTTGATCTCATTTTTCAGGTACTTATTCTCAATATTATATTGGTTTTTTACGGCTATTAGAAAGACCACGGAGTAGTTGTCCCTCGTTTTCCTGATTACTTCATACCAGCCGTTTGCGAATTGCAGAAAAGAACTTCCTTCACGTAGGGCCGACAGCCGCGAAGGGAAAGTCCGGAATCCACTCCAGAACCGAAGTTCCTGATCTTCATAAACCAGAAGATAAATACCATTATCTCTATAAGCGTCGATGAATGCGAGCGCCTGACTGTCGCTAGCATGAAAATGTTTAGCCTTGTCAAACTCGGCATCATTGGCGAGGAAATTCCTTGCCAGTCGCTCTTTGGCCGATAGGTTCTCCTGCAACATTGAAGCCTCATGTGCCAGGAGATCTTTCTTGGTAATGGCATGCTTTAAGGAAATTGCCGTAGCTATACAGCAGACCGCAAGGATCAGTAACAGAAATCTTATTTTACCACCAATACTCATACTGATCTAACCATATATGTAAACTATTCCTTAAAGCATCTTTCGGAATTTATCCCGCAGAAGCCGTTTGAACAGCTCTGTTAACTTTTTTTACCAACCCCTGAAGTACATTTCCCGGGCCCACTTCAATAAACTCTGTGGCACCATCAGCAAGCATCTGTTCTACTGTTTGCGTCCACCTTACCGCACCTGTGAGCTGGGTAATCAGGTTTTGCTTAATCTGAGCAGGATCAGTATTTGGTCTTGGATCAACATTCTGATAGATCGGACAAACTGGCGAAAGGATGGTTGTTGCCTCAATGGCAGCCTGCAACTCAACTTTAGCAGGCTCCATAAGTGGTGAGTGAAAAGCACCACCCACATTCAGTTTCAATGCACGCTTGGCACCTGCGGCAGTTAATCTGCTGCACGCTTCATCAATACCCGGTATGCTGCCCGAAATAACAAGCTGACCTGGGCAATTGTAGTTCGCCGCTACAACAACCTCCTCTATCTCTGCACAAATTTTTTCCACCACATCGTCTGCAAGACCTAATATTGCGGCCATGGTTGATGGCTGCAACTCGCAGGCTTTCTGCATCGCATTCGCACGAGTAATCACTAACCTCAATCCATCTTCAAAGCTCAACGCTGACGCCGCTACGAGTGCCGAAAATTCCCCTAAAGAATGCCCTGCAACCATATCCGGTTTAAAATCTGCACCAAGAGATTTTGCTAAAATTACCGAGTGTAAAAAAATAGCTGGCTGGGTAACGTTGGTTTGCTTAAGCTCTTCCTCAGAGCCCGAGAACATGATATCGCTGATTCTGAATCCAATGATCTCATTAGCTTGTTCAAAAAGTTCTGCTCCCGCCTTTTGTGTGTACAGGCCTTGACCCATGCCCGAAAACTGGGCCCCCTGACCTGGAAATATATATGCTTTCATGTATTAAAATAATGTTAGTGTAAACTGGCCGTAATTAGTCTTAAAAATTCTGCCCTGGTTGTATCTTTTGCAAACTGTCCGGTAAACGCAGAGGTAGTAGTTACTGAGTTTTGTTTCTGAACCCCGCGCATAGACATGCAAAGGTGTCTGCATTCAATAACAACAGCAACGCCGGCAGGATTTAAAGTCTCCTGTATGCAATCACGGATCTCATTTGTTAAACGCTCCTGAACCTGTAAACGTCTGGCAAAAGCATCAACCACGCGTGGAATTTTGCTGAGGCCAACGATGTGTCCGTTCGGGATATAGGCAATATGGGCCTTTCCAAAAAATGGTAACATGTGGTGTTCACACATCGAGTATACCTCAATATCCTTAACAACTACCATCTGACTGTAATCCTCCTTAAACATTGCAGAACGCAAGATTTCATCAGGCTTGGTATCGTAACCATGTGTAAGATACTGCAGCGCCTTAGCAACACGCTCTGGCGTCTTGAGTAATCCCTCGCGCTCGGGATCTTCACCAATCTGTACTAAAATATCTTTATAATGTGCAGCAATAGCCCCGATCTTTTCCTGGTTATAACGGTCGATCTTGATATATCCTTCGTTTTCTTCTTCTGTAAAATCCTGTGTGTGTTTGTCCATTGTGTTTTAATTATCCGAAATACTCTACAGAGTTATTTTCGGTTTCGAAGATTTTGATCGCATGAAGGATCGCACCCTCCTGTTCAATAAGTGGGAAAAGTATATTCCAGATGGCAATAGCCAGATTTTCTGTTGATGCCAGGATGCCTTCCATAAAATCAACATCAAGGTTAAGATTCCTATGATCGATCTTATCTACTACATTGACGTTAATAATTTCTTTCAACCATTTTAAGTCTATCAGAAAGCCGGTTTCAGGGTTTACTTCTCCCTTAACGGTTACGTATAACTGATAGTTATGCCCATGCCAGTTTGGGTTGGCACACTTTCCATATACTTCATTATTCTTATCCTGAGACCAATCTGGACGGGATAATTTATGAGCAGCATTGAAAGATTCTTTACGGGTTATATAAATCATTTTTTAAGAATTGACTACAAATATACGCAGAAAGGTCAAAGTAGAAAGTTTAAAGGCAAAAGGAAAGGTATGCTGCAAAATCTATTTTATCTTAGCATCATGAAAACACTTGTTGTTGCTGCCACACATGCCGAGCTGCACAGGCTGTTCGCGCATTTCGAACTTCCTGAAGAAAACTTCATTCAAACTCCTGTTTTCGATATCGTTATAACTGGCGTTGGTATGACTGCAACAGCATTTTCCCTGGGTAGAACGCTGAACAACAGTTATGATCTAATCTTAAACCTCGGTATTGCAGGCTGCTTTGACTACAGTGTACCACTGGGGCAGTTGGTTCATGTAACTACGGAAACCTTCTCCGAACTTGGTGCTGAAGACCGGGACAGCTTTCTGCCTATTGCCGATTTAGGATTCGGAAAAAGCACCTATCAATCCGCAACACCTCCAATTACCCTTCCCGGCCATTTATTAACTGGCAGTGGTATAACGGTCAACACCGTTCATGGAAACATGGATAGTATCCGTCAGATTGAACAACGTTTCCATCCCCTTACAGAAAGTATGGAAGGTGCCGCAGTTTTTTATGCCGGCGAACAGCTCAACATTCCCGTTGTACAGATCCGCAGTATTTCCAATTATGTGGAAGCCCGCAACCGCGAGAGTTGGAAAATAGGCCTCGCAATCGCCAACCTGAATAGTTGGGCGATCGATTTTTTGACAAACGACTAACCTTTCACCTCTACAAATCTGCTACTTTTGACACATGAAATTAAGCCTTGGATTTTCTCCCTGCCCAAATGACACCTTTATTTTTGATGCCCTGATCCACCATAAGATCGATACTGAAGGACTAGACTTCGAAGTCTTCTTCGATGACGTGGAAACATTGAATCAGAAAGCGCTTAAGGCGCAGCTGGATATTTCCAAACTAAGTTTCCACGCTTTCGCCCATGTAGCCGAAAACTATGCATTACTCGATGCAGGGAGCGCACTGGGCTTTGGTGTTGGTCCCTTGCTGATTTGTAAAGATGAAAAGTTCCTTCAACCAGGTACGCTAAATAATACCTCCCTTAAAGTAGCTATCCCAGGCAAATTGACCACCGCAAACTTCCTCCTTGGCATTGCATATCCTGAATTACAGAATAAGGTAGAAATGGTGTTTTCAGAGATCGAAGATGCGCTGATAGACGGCACGGTAGATGTCGGCTTGATTATTCACGAAAACAGGTTTACTTACGCTGATAAAGGATTGCATAAAATTGTTGACCTCGGTAACTTCTGGGAAAGTTTAACTGGATGCGCAATTCCCCTGGGCGGAATTGTAATCAATAGAAAGTTAAGTCAGGAAGTTCAGCAAAAGGTAAACAGGGTATTGAAGAAATCGGTGGCATACGCTTTTGCTAATCCGAAATCAGGAATCGATTTCATCAAAGAGCATGCTCAGGCTATGGATGAAGCGGTAATGTACAAACACATTGAATTGTATGTCAACAAATATTCTGTTGATCTGGGAACCGAAGGCAGAAAAGCGATCGATATACTTTTTGAAATGGCACAAGCTAAAGGGATCATCCCAAAGCTGACTGGAAATCTTTATGTAAATAATTATTGATTGCAGGGACCGTCAGGAATCTCTTTTGTCAGCTTAAGTAATTTGGTTACCACCATTGTGGAATCATAGTCTGCAGAAATCTTTAAGCTGTCAGATTTGATAAAGTGGCACTCAACCTCGATATATACCGGTTCATAGGGTTTCTCAAAATGGAGGTTACTATAAGCAAGTTCTAATGTCTTGGCACTATCGGCAACCCAGTATTCACGGCCTTCCTCACAGTCTGTAAAAGAATGCACCTCGGGTCCAAAACTGTATAGTCCTTTAATCACGCGCGTAGTGTCATGTTCTGCAGTGCCAGACTTACGGTCACAGGCTGCAATAGCAATGGCGATAACAAATAAGAAGGCTATATTTTTAAGGATTCTCATAATTATAGATCTTGATTTATGTGATTAATCTTTTTCACACTCAACCTTGCTGACAAAGCTGATGCCACAAAAGAAAATATACATACGGTAATAAACACCAACAGGAAATCTGTCCATTTAAACGCTATAGGATAGGCATTTGGCAGCCTGATGTCCTGTGTCATTTTGACCCATCCATATTTTTGCTGCCCTAGGCAGAATAAAAAGCCTACAGCCAGACCGAGCACACAGCCAGCCATGGTAATCATCATGCCTTCCAACAAGAATATGCGCTTTATAAACGTTTTTCCCGCGCCCAGGCTCCGTAAAATTGCAATATCCTTTAGCTTATCCAACACAAGCATTGTTAAGGACCCTATGATGTTAAAGATAGCAATAATGACAATAAATGTCAGGATTATATATACAGCCCATTTCTCTGTTCCGAGGATGTTATAAAGGATCTGGTTTTGCTCGATTCTGTTCTTTACATAAAACTGATCACCAAGCTTTTCTTCTAAAACCGCTTTAAAATCATCGGCGTCAAGCCCCTTATTCAGGTTGATCTCAATAGAAGAAACTTCCTTGGGTTCGTCTAAAAGCTTCCTGGCAAAATCCAAGGGAACAATGGTAAGGTTGTCAAAATCCTGCTGAACCTCAAAAACTCCAGCCACAGGAATAGTTTTCATGGTCAGGTCCTGCCCTGGAATAATGGAGCCCTTTCCCAGGTCTTTCTTTGGTGAAAAGATCTGCAAAGGAACAAAAGGATCGTTCACGTTGACATATAAGTAACTCTGGATGGCAGAACCTATGACAGCCTGACTGCCATTCTTATTATGGAGGATAAATTTCCCTAGCACTGTGATTGTATCCAGGCTTTTATTTCTAAGATAATTATCACTCACTCCTTTCACCATACTCACACTTTGCCTGTTATTGTACACAAGCAGTGCGTTTTCCATCAATACCTCTGTATAGGAATAAATACGCTTGTCCTTTTTCAATTGCTGAAAATAGGGCAACCCAGGATCGAAGGTCTTTCCTTTAACTGGCGCAATTACGATTTGTGGGGTAATGGTATTGAACATCTTCAGCACCATCTCCCCGAAGCCATTAAATACTGTCAGAATGATGATCAGCGCGGCACTGCCCACCAATACCCCAACCATAGATATCGTGGAAATGATATTGATAGCGTTGGTCGACTTCTTGGCGAAAAGGTACCTTTTGGCGATATAAAAGGGGGTATTCAATAGCTTATGTCAAAAATGGATTGTGCTGTTTTTCGAAACCGATCGTAGTCGATGGCCCATGACCAGGGAACACTTTGGTATCGTCTGGAAGTATAAACAAGTTTTCACGAATACTGTTCAGTAATTGCTGATGATTTCCACCAGGTAGGTCTGTTCTGCCTATACTGTTATAAAAAAGCACATCGCCACCAATCAGGAAACCATCGGCCTCAGCATAAAAACACAGGTGCGCCGGAGAATGTCCGGGTGCAAAAATCAGATCAAGGATACTGTTACCAAAGGATACCTGCCCGCTTTCGCCCAGAAAAACTTCAGGCTCTGGCGACAACTCATAGTTCATTCCCATCTGCGGAGCATAGCCAGGGATAGCCTGCAGGATTGGCAATTCGCCACGATTGAACTGTGGCTTTAATCCCCAGTTATCAAATACAAACTTATTTCCTAAAACATGGTCTATATGACAGTGCGTATTTAGCAACAATACCGGCGTTAAACCAGCACTTTTAATAAAACTCACAAATTCATTTTGTTCGTTGCCGTCATACATCCCCGGATCAATAATCACACAAGACCCGCTTTCGTCAAAAAGAACGTATGTATTTTCACGGTAAGGATTAAAGGCAAACTGCTTAATATTGATCATTAGATAAAAATTAATTTTTCCACTTAAAGGAACTGATCATGACATCGATGTCCTTCTTTATAAATTTAACTACAGGCGCGATAGAATCCGCCTGTGGCCGCTCATTAAAATACAGCGCTCCCCTAAAATAATTGTGTACACTGTCGGTTAAGAAAAACTGTACAGAAGAGGCCGTATTACCTTCTATAGCATAATACACGCCATAAACCTTTTTGTCTGGATAATTGATCAGTTTTTGATCTATCGCATTTGCCTTAACAGTATGTTTAAAAGCCAGCTCACGTGCGTACTCAACAAGTTTAGTAAATTCTGCGCCGGAATGGACGGGGTGATAAGTCAAGTGCAACCGACCGTTAAACTGACCAAAGTTAAGGTTGTTCCAGCATGGTTGTGCGCCACGGTCCCTGTCTGGCTGCATCTGCGCATATACTGGATAGTCGAATGTAAAAGGACAGCCTCCTGTATAAGCCTGATACTTCTTTTCTGGAAATTCGATATTAAAATATCCCCTCGGTTTAGGTGTTGCCACCTCTCCCGTACAGGAAGTCAGCAGACAAGAAACTAAGCCTACGTAAATGAGCAATTTTATTTTCATATCAGGAATTCCAAATTTCCCAGGACTTCTCAGCCTGAAGCGTCAGCATCTCTAATCCGTTCTTCGTCTGGGCACCCTGTAGCCGTGCTCGCCTCAGAAAAACGGTTTCCTCAGGATTGTAAATCAGATCATATGCCAGATGTTCAGGCGTAAGATACGCATAAGGTATTTCAGGACAGGCATCAATATCGGGAAAAGTTCCCAATGGAGTGGTGTTAATCAGGATGGTATACTCAGCGAGCAATTCCCCGGTTAAATCATCGTAGCCTATGGAACCTTCCTGTTTTTTCCGTACCACAGACAAAAATGGAATATCCAGTTGACCCAAAACATATTTCACCGCTTGTGCAGCTCCGCCGTCTCCAAAAATTAATGCTTTGGTATGGTGGGATTTCAAGAAAGGTTTCAAGGAAGCTTCAAAACCGTAAGCATCGGTATTAAACCCTTTGATGGTCTTAGTTTCCCGGTTTATTTTTAAGCAGTTTACTGCACCAATGGCGGCCGCCGCCGGATCCAGATCCGTAACGTATTTTAATACACCAATTTTATATGGAATGGTAACATTCAACCCTTTGAGATTATGATGCTCATGCAATATTTGCTCGAGCATACCAATGTTCTCAAGCGAAAACAACTCATACGACACGCCTTCAACACCTTCATGCTCGAACTTTTCTGTAAAATATTTCTTCGAAAACGAATGTGTGAGCGGATAACCGATCAGGCCAAATGTACGTGCCATCAGCATGACTATTTCGTTAGGTTCAGGAAGTAATCAAAAGTATCCCCTCTTAAACCTAAACGGATAGTTTCCAAAGGAATGACCTCTGCGGGAGCAATATTGCCGAGGTTAACATTGGTTCCGATCAGCTTGATAAACCAAACCTGTTGTTCTTTCTGAGGAGCTTCCCAAATGATCGTTTCCTGCGGAATCTGAGTCAGGATTTCATCAACCAACCCCTCCCTAACCTCGCCAGAACCTCTATAGATACCTACGTTTCCACCTTCTCTGGCTTCAGCGATTACTTTCCATGATCCTGCTTCAATTTCAGCATTCATGAGTTTGATCCACTTGTATGGGGCAAAAATCTTCGTCGCATCTTTAGAACCCACCTCAGAAATTACAGTAACCTGCCCGGCTAGTTTACGGATAAACTCACATTTATCTTCATGCTCAATCTCGATAGAGCCGTCAGAAACTTCGGCATATTCCATACCGAACTGATCAAGCACCCTACGGTAGTCATCAAACTGGTTCCGCACAATAAATGCTTCAAAAAGTGTCCCGCCAAAATAGACAGGAATGCCCGCATCACGGTATATTGCTAGTTTTTCTTTTAGCTTCGGGGTTACAAAAGATGTAGCCCAACCTAATTTAACGATATCAGTATGTACACCGGCGACATCAATAAAGTCTTCCACTTGTCGTAAGCTCAAGCCTTTATCCATAACCATGGTAATGCCTTTCTGACGTGGTTTTTCCGGACGTTCAGGAATATTATTTAATGGGTAATTCATATATGCTGCAAAGGTGAAAAAAAAATCAGACTGTTTCGATGAAGTTTATATTAAAACAGTGCTTAAACTATTTTATAAACTTATGGATGACATCAAGGATCAATCTATTATCACTCAATTGCGGAAGATACTCAAATAAAATGTAGTGCTTCTCTGGATCTGTCACCAAGGCTGTTTCCAGATAGATTAGCGCCTCATTGTGCTGACCCAGTGCAAAAAGATAGGCAACCATTCTGTAGTACAGCTCTGCTGCATCCGGATTGTTCTTGATCGCCTCGGAGATTGTTTCCGATGCTTCCAGTAATCTTCCCTGCTCGTACAAAACGGTGGAATAATCAAGCCATGCCTCCACATCTACAGGATTGTATTCCAACACCTTTTCATACGCAGCAACCGATTCCTCTATCTGACCCAGCTTGTAATAGGCATCTGCCATAGCGAACCAGAAATCAGGATTCTCTCCATCCAGATCAATCGCTTTTCTGTAAAAATGTAAAGACTCAAAGAAACGTTCTTCAAAGTTTAAGGTAACTCCTATTCCGAACCAGGCATCAGCCATCTTTACATCCATCTTTACAGATTTTTTGTAGTAAGATCGTGCTTCATCCATCTGCTCAAGCTTCTCATAACACTCTCCGATTGCGCAATACGTATCAGCATTAGGCGGTTCATATTCAAAAGTCTCTTTATAAACTTCTATAGCCTCAGCAAAACGATCAAGCTGCACCAACGCATTTCCTTTATTATAATAGGCAGATGCAAAGTTATCCTTAATCAGAATCGCATAGTCGTAGGCATCGATAGCCTTTTCAAAAAGATCCAGTTTATGGTAGGAATTAGCCAGGTTATACCATGCCGCATATGAATACGGATCGTTGTCGATGTATTCCTGATAAAACTTAATGCTTTCTTCCTGCTTGTCCAGAATATCGTAACAAAAAGCCAGTTCATATAAACCGTCCTTATTTTCCATATTCAGTTCAAGGCTTCGCTTGATATATACGATTGCACTCTCGTAATCAAGCATGTTCTGATATACATAAGCAATATGCAGTAAAATTTCATCTGTAGTTTCTGCAGTCTCCAGAGCCTTCTGGAAATTATCCAGGGCCTCGTGATAGCGCTCAAGACTGTTATAAATATTTCCGCGAAGTACATAGATCTCAGACTCCGAAGCTTCCAGCATCTCTGCTTTCTCCAGGGCTACAAATGCTTTATCCAACTGATCGGTAATGAAAAATAATTGTGCTTGCTTAATTAAAAATACAGCTGCGTATGGATGCTGGTTTAAGGCGTATTCTATTACTTGAAGTGCCTTTACCGGGTCACTCTTCTCAATATAATAATCGATAATGTTCTCAAAAGCCCCTGCGTCAAAAAAGTACTGATCCTGATTCCTCAACATCTCCTCGTAACGCTCAACAGATCGCTGGGCGTCGTCACTAAAATCAAAAAAAAATTCTTCTTCCATGTAAAAATAATTAAAGAACAGATCCACTATCTTAATAACACATTATAAGTTTACGTTATTTATAGATAATCAAAGTAAATAATTTTCCACATTCACACATTGTGGCGGATAATTATCTGATTATAACAGCGGTAAATTAAGATCATAATAGGTGCTGTCCAGAATTATAATACAAAGAAACGCAACTTAGTTTAATAAAGCGTAAAATTCAGGTCAAGAAAGCGAAGTATCGATTTCTGCACATACAGATTATTTTTTGTTGATTTGTATAAACACATGAGCATCATGAACAACACCATACAATCTGTTTTAAAAAACCTGGGCATCCAGGATATTAATCCGTCATGGAGTACCGGAAGCCAATGGGGGCCTATAGCAGATCACCCTGCATTAACAAGCTTCTCTCCGGTAGACGGCGCTAAGATAGCCGACATCCATGCTGCCGATACTGAGCAATATGAAAGCGTACTAAAGACCGCTTCTGCGGCAGCGTTGGTCTGGAAAAAAGTTCCTGCACCTAAAAGAGGCGATATTGTTCGGCAACTCGGCGACGCCTTGCGTGCGAAGAAAAATGACCTTGGAACACTCGTTTCTTATGAGATGGGCAAGAGCTTACAGGAGGGATTTGGTGAAGTGCAGGAAATGATTGACATCTGCGACTTCGCTGTTGGTCAATCCAGACAGCTGTATGGGTTAACAATGCACTCCGAGCGTCCTCAACATCGGATGTATGAACAATGGCATCCATTGGGCATTGTGGGCATTATCTCCGCATTCAATTTCCCTGTAGCAGTATGGAGTTGGAATGCCGCGCTTGCGCTGGTAGCAGGTAATGTATGTGTATGGAAACCATCTTCTAAGACTCCCCTATGCGCTATAGCCTGTCAGCATATCCTCGCAGAAGTACTGAAGGCTAACGACCTGCCCGAAGGAATCAGCTCGCTTCTCATTGGTAATGCTGTTGGCGATCAGATGAACAACGATAAACGTATTGCACTGGTCTCCTTTACAGGATCTACGCGGATTGGGCGCATTGTATCTGCAGCTGTTGCCACTCGCTTTGGACGTAGCATACTGGAATTGGGTGGTAACAACGCGATCATTGTTTCTAAGGACGCCGACCTTGACATGTCTATCATTGGAGCCGTGTTTGGTGCCGTAGGAACCGCTGGTCAACGCTGTACCTCTACCCGCCGACTCATTATTCATGAAGCGGTATACGATGCATTTAAGGAGAAACTTGTTAAAGCTTACGGCCAACTCAGGATTGGCGATCCATTGGATCAAAACAACCATGTTGGCCCACTTATCGATAAAGGAGCCGTTCAAGATTATTTAAATGCAATTGAAAAGGGCAAAGCTGAAGGCGCAAACTTCATTGTTGAAGGGGGTGTGCTTAGCGGTGACACTTATGAATCCGGATGTTATGTTAAACCATGTATCGCGGAAGTAGAAAACCATTACGAGATTGTACAGGAAGAAACCTTTGCTCCGATATTGTACCTCATTAAATACAAAACCATCGATGAAGCTATAGCATTGCAAAATGGCGTTCCTCAGGGACTCTCTTCAGCTATCATGACACTGAACCTTCGCGAAGCGGAGCTTTTCCTTTCCGCTAATGGCTCTGATTGCGGCATTGCCAATGTCAACATCGGCACCTCAGGTGCCGAGATTGGTGGCGCCTTTGGTGGTGAGAAAGAAACAGGCGGCGGTCGTGAGAGCGGTTCTGATGCCTGGAAGGGCTATATGCGCCGACAAACAAATACCATCAATTACTCCGATACACTTCCCCTGGCGCAGGGAATCAAATTCGATCTATAACAAAAAATGCCGGTACGATTTAACGTACCGGCATTTTTTTTGATTGAGATGACTACCGTTTGATCATCACAAAATCAGCAACTTCAAATTTATTCGATGCGGGTAATACAATGGCAACTTTAGATGGAACGCTGGTCAGCGCAGTATCTTGTGCGCTGAATCCTGTCATGGCCAGCTTAGCCAGGTCGCCCAACAATACTGTATGGTTATCTGCTGTTCCGCATAATTTTAAGCTCGCCTGGTCAGTTACCGAAGTATAAAGACTCACAGTATTTGCTGTCACATCCGCCGAAGCGTGATCGTGCAATGTTACATCCAGGTTTACCAATTGGAATTTTCCTGCAGTCTTAATGCTAGAGCTGTTAAATGCTTCAACTGCACTCAGGTTGTTGACATGCACAACAACAGCTAAAGTTTCTTTCTCAAAAGAACTGATCCTGAGCACACCATCCTGCATCTGTACCAATGCATTTTTACCATAGTAATTGTCGTAAACCTTTACACTTTCTTTAGCGTCTTGCACTAACGTTAGTTTCACGTTGCCGCTTACGATAATCTTGTTGATATTTTTGACTGCAGAGAGCGAAGTCATGTATGTTTTTACAGTTGCTGCCTGAGCAGATTCTACATTAACAAGGATGCTGCATCCCATAAGTAGCGCGATCAGAGTTTTAATAGAGGTTTTCATATTTTTGATTTTTAAGATTTGATAATCAGTTATTTGTATTTTGTTATTGTTTGTAGATAAGACGACAACACACGTAAAAAGTTGCAGTCGGCTTTCCTGATTTAGACCATACAAAGGTTATTCTCGACCAACGTGCTGTATCTTTCGACCAATCCACATAAAAAAAAGGTCATAAATGCGAGTTATTTTTGATGGCACCTCAAATTGGTGTATGTTTAAAGATTTTATAAGCCTCTTGTTTTTATTTCTAGCTCATGCTCCGTGTCGATAACTCTAAACCCTGCAAAATTGTATATGCCTTATGTAAACATGAGTACCTCGGTTATTTGATTGAACCACACATTGTACAAATGAATCCCCAGGGCGATTTCTCGCTCACCTACCAGCGCCTCTTCAGCCATACCGCTGTGGAGTTCGCAAAACACCTCAGCGAAACAGATCTTAAGATGATTAAAATCCTGGATGAGACTGAGCAGGATGCCATTATCAAAAAATATTACAAAAAGCCAGTCAGGGCATTCGAATTCTTTGGCAAGATCTTCGACGATAAATTTTACGACAGCGTAAGACCCAAAGTTGAGAAAAAGCTCGCCGAGGTATTGGCAAATCCCCACGTGAGGGCATCTCTGTACCTGATGGACAAAGACGGATGGCCTGCAGAGCGTAAAATCGAAATTGCTACGGAGCCTGCAACCATTCTCTTCCATTTCAGAAGAAACGAAGTGGAAACACGCTATTTCCCTACCATCAAATATCAGGGAATACGAATTGATTTTATGTTTAAGGAGGCGCAACTGATCAGCAATCAACCAGCATGGCTGCTGCTCGACGATACCCTATATTTCTTTGAACAGGAGATCGAAGGCAAAAAGCTCCAGCCCTTTCTTAATAAAAGGCTTATCACCATACCGAAATCCACCGAAGGCGCTTACTTCGAGAAATTCGTAGCTCCGCTGATCGAGAAATACCACGTCTACGCTGAAGGCTTCGAGATCAAGACAGAACAGTATAGCCCTGAGCCTGTTCTCAAAGTAATTTACATAGAGGGCGGCATATCGCAACTGCAACTGTACTTTAATTATGGAGCATATGCTTTTGCCATGGGGAATGGACAGAAGGTTACGGTGCGGATCACAAAGACTGGCGATGACTATGTCTTCAATAGAATAAAACGCAATACAGACTGGGAAAAAGCCAAATTTAGCGAACTCACCAAACTCGGACTAAAAAAAGTGAGTCCGCTGTTCTTTAACCTCGAACTGGCAAATCATGATGAGGCAGATATTTCTTACGGCATCATCAATTGGGTAAATGAGCATATTACCGAGCTTAAGGAAAAAGGCTTCGCTATTGAACAGGCTGCAGGCACTAAAAAATTCCTATTTGCGACCAACCACATCAACTTCGAAATCAGTGAAGACAATGATTGGTTTGATATCAATGCCGTTGTCTACTTTGGCACTTTCCCAATTCCTTTTCTATCCTTAAAACAACATATACTCCATAAAAAAAGAGAATTTGCATTGCCTGATGGTTCTATTGCCATCATCCCCGAAAAATGGTTTTCCCAATACGGCAGCCTATTTAACTTTTCTGATGGATCTTCAACTTTAAAGCTAAAGAAACACCATATCGGCCTGATCAACGAGCTCGCCGAAGATGGCATCGCCCATGTAACGCTGAACCGTAAGCTACAGAAGCTATCCGATTTTGAGGATATCGCCGAAGCTGAGATGCCTGTACATTTTAAAGGCCAACTTAGAAGTTATCAGAAAGCAGGGTATAATTGGTTTGGCTTTTTAAGAGAATACAATTTTGGCGGATGTCTGGCGGATGATATGGGTTTGGGTAAAACCATACAGACCTTGGCCATGCTCCAAAAACTTAAAGAAGAAGATCAGCAGGCAGGAACTAAAAGCACATCGTTAATTATCATGCCCACCTCACTGATTTACAACTGGCTTAGTGAGGCTAAGAAGTTTACCCCACAACTTAAAATACATGCACATACCGGTGGCACAAGAAATAAGGATGTAAGCCACTTCATCAACTATGATATCATCATCACAACGTATGGCATCACACGTATTGATGCAGATCTATTGAAGAACTTTTTTTTCAATTATATTATCCTTGACGAAAGCCAGAACATCAAGAACCCTTCTTCAAAATCCTTTAAATCCGTACGTTCACTCAAATCCCGGCACCGGCTAATTCTGAGCGGTACGCCAGTAGAAAATTCTGTTGGCGATCTATGGACACAACTGACCTTCCTTAATCCTGGCTTGCTCGGCACACAGGCATTCTTTAACGAAGAATATGTGCAGGCAATTGAAAAGCGTAAAGATGAAGAAAAAGCACGTAAGCTGCAGGCCATTATCAAACCCTTTGTTTTACGTCGTACAAAGGAGCAGGTAGCAGAAGAACTCCCTCCAAAAACAGAGCAGATTCTGTATTGCGATATGAGCGAAGACCAGGCTGCTTACTATGAAAAAACTAAATCTGCTTATAGAAATGACCTGCTGAGTAGCATGGATGACGGCACGTACAAGAAAAAACATGTGCAGCTGCTCCAGGGATTAACGGCCCTCAGACAGCTTGCCAATCACCCGGCAATGATTGATGACGAATATCAATCGGACTCCGGTAAATTTGAAAACGTAATCCATACGTTGGACAATGTGCTCAAAGGCGGCCATAAAGTATTGATCTTTTCACAGTTTGTTAAACATCTAAATATATTCAGAAATCAGTTTGAAGCAGATGGTACACCCTATGCCTATTTGGATGGCGCCACCAAAAACCGCGGTGAAATTGTGGCCGATTTCCAGCAAAATGATGCTTTAAAGGTCTTCCTGATTTCTATTAAAGCCGGTGGTGTAGGGCTCAATCTCACTCAGGCCGACTACGTCTTTATCCTTGATCCTTGGTGGAACCCAGCCGTAGAGCAACAGGCAATTGACAGAAGTCATAGAATCGGACAGGTAAAAAAAGTCTTTATTTATAAATTCATAGCCAAAGACACCGTAGAAGAGAAAATTCTCGCCCTGCAAAACAGAAAGAAACGGCTGGCAAGCTCACTGATCACAACCGAAGAAAGTTTCTTTAAATCGCTTAGTAAGGAAGATATTCAGGAAATCCTGAATTAGTCTGCAGGCTGAAGTATCGACAGGTATTGCTCACGCGGAATCATTTCAGCACCCAGGCTCATCAGATGGGGGTTTGGCAGCTGACAGTCGATCAATGTAAATCCCTTCTGACTGCATAAGGTGATAAATGCAGCTTTTGAGGCATTGCTAACCAGACTGAACATGCTTTCGCCACAAAAAACAGTGCCGATAATCAACCCATAAAGTCCGCCAACAAGCTTCCCATCCTGCCAAACTTCTACACTATGTGCAATGCCTTGTTTATGCAGCTCGATATAGGCTTCCTGCATCGCTGTCGTTATCCAGGTTCCATCCTGTCCCTTGCGATCGGCAGTAGCGCAGTTCCTGATTACTTCTTCAAAAACCGTATTACTCGTTAGCTTAAAAATATTGTCTTTCAGAACTTTGGCCATACTTTTGCTGATCGTAACCTTACCTGGGAAGACTACGCATCGTTCGTGTGGAGAAAACCATTGGATGGGGTCATCCTCATTAAACCAGGGAAATATACCATCGGCATACGCCAGACGCAGTCTCGCTGCACTTAGGTCGCCGCCAATGGCTAAAAGCCCATCTGGCTCCGCCAAAGCAGGATTAGGGAAGCTGATTTCATTTTCTGATAATTCAAAAACCATAATGCAATAATACAAACTATAACAAAGAATAAACCATTTCGTTATTATACAGTCCAATAGGACTTAAAGAGATCATCATGGACAAAAAAGATAATTTCCTTAAGATTAAGCATCTATATAGCAGGGCTGGGTTTGGGATTTCTTATACTGAACTGGAGAAACTCAGCAAAAAGAACAGCTCCAGAGCACTGGAAAACTTCTTTCCAAAAGAGCGCAAGCCTCAGGATCTTGATACAGTAAGTACTGAAGATTCCAGATCGCAAATGATGATGCAGGCAGCCCTGGGCGCCAAGAAAGATCTTACTCCTGAAGAAAAGGAACAGCGTAAAAACATCACCAGGCTGCAGAATGAACGGAGTCGCGACCTTAATATCGCCTGGCTTCAGCGCATGATGACTACTGAAGACCCTTTTCTGGAGAAAATGACCCTCTTTTGGCATGGGCATTTCGCCTGCCGGTCTAACGATCCTTATTATGCCCAACAACTCAATAATATACAGCGTACAAATGCTTTAGGCGACTTCAAAACACTGTTAGTGGAGGTATCCAAATCGCCGGCCATGCTGCAATACCTCAACAACCAGCAGAACCGTAAAAACCACCCTAACGAGAACTTCGCCAGGGAGCTTATGGAACTTTTTACCATTGGTCGTGGCAACTATACCGAACAGGATATCAAAGAGTCTGCACGTGCATTCACGGGCTGGACATATACTAAAGAAGGTGCCTTTGAATTCAAACCCGCTATTCATGATAGCGCTGACAAAACATTTTTTGGTAAAACCGGCAACTTTGACGGGGAAGCGATCATTGATATGATCCTTGCAAATCCAAAAACCGCAACTTTCCTTTCTCGTAAGCTATATGCCTTTTTTGTTAATGATGTGCCCAACGACACACATATTGCTGAACTGGCAACTTACATGTATCAAAAGCAATATCATATTGGCACAGTAATGCAGAAGATGTTTTCTTCGGATTGGTTTTACGCACCTGAAAATATCGGCAATAAAATTAAATCTCCAGTAGAATTCATTGTAGGTCTAAGTCGAGAATTTTATGTTACCTACAATCGCCCACAGGTTCTGATCCAATTGCAGAGCAGCCTCGGACAGTATTTGTTCAATCCACCAAATGTTGCCGGCTGGCCTGGTGGCAGAAGCTGGATAGATAGCTCGTCTTTAATGCTGCGCATGAAGATCCCCTCCTTGGTACTTAATGGTGGTGTGATCGATTTCTCAGGGAAGGCAGACCCTGAAGATGAAGCGCTGATTGCTTTGAATAAGAAACCCAAAGCTCCTGTTCCCGCACGCTCTTATGTTAATGCACAGGCAGATTGGGATAAGTTCCTGACCGAATTCCCAAAAACACTTACACCAACAGAACTTGCAGCATATCTGCTCCAACCGCAGCTTAATGCCAAGTTTGCCCCGATGGTAAGCAACAGCCAGAGCCTTAAGCATGCCGCAATAGAAATTACGAGCATGCCAGAATATCAACTTTGCTAATCCCTAACAAGCACGTTATGAAAAGGAGAGATTTTTTAAGAAACAGCATATTTACCGCAGCAGGAGCTACCATCGTTCCAGCATTTCTAAAACCATTGGAAGCTATGGCACTGGATGAACTTAGCCTCTACAAAAACCTTGTGGTGATTCAACTATCCGGGGGTAACGATGGATTAAATACCGTGGTGCCTTTTGGCAGCGACTTATACTATCAAAAACGCAAATCTATTGCAATCAAACCGGAAGATGTGATCAAGCTGAACGACATGCAAGGCTTGAACCCAAATATGGCAGCCCTACGCGAGATCTATGATCAGGGATGGATGTCGGTCATCAACGATGTAGGCTACCCGAATCCAGATAGATCTCACTTCAGGTCAATGGACATCTGGCAGTCGGCAAGCGATTCCAATCAGTTTCTATCTACAGGCTGGATTGGCCGCTACCTGGATTCAAATTGCCAGACCTGTAAATTCCCATATACCGCTATAGAGGTAGACGATAGTCTCTCCCTAGCTATGAAAGGCGGTACAAAAAAAGGTATCGCACTTAAAGATCCCGCTACTTTGTTCAAAAACACCAATGAAGCCTTCTTTAAAGAAATGATCAACAGTCAAAAGGAACACCTCGATGAAGATAATCTGGGCTACCTGTACAAAACCATGATAGAGACTTCTTCTTCGGCAAGCTATATCCAGAATACTTCTAAAATTTACGAGCAGAAATTTACTTATCCTGCAACAGGATTTGCTAATCAGCTTAAAACGGTCTCTAAATTCATTTCATCGGGTTTAAAAACCAGAGTTTATTATGTGTCTATGAGTGGTTTTGACACACATGTAAATCAAAATCAACAACAGGGAAATCTTTTGAAGCAATATTCGGAAGGAATCAGCGCCTTTTTAAAAGACCTGAAACAAAATAATAAGCTTGACGACACCCTGGTGATTACCTTCTCGGAGTTTGGCCGCAGGGTTGAGCAGAATGCCAGTAACGGCACAGACCACGGCACCGCCAATAACATGTTTATTTATGGCGGGCGACTAAAAAAAGCGGGAATCTTTAACAATGCTCCCGATTTGGCGAACCTGGACAATGGTGATTTGAAATATCAGGTGGATTTTAGGCAGGTATACGGTACCATTCTGGATAAATGGCTCGATGTAAACAACGCAGATATCCTAAATAAGCGTTTTAATACCTTAGATTTTATTTAACAGACATGGGGATCAGTCCGATCTTTTTGGAATGTGCAATAGCCTCCGCGCTGTCGGTAAAAAGACAGGTAGCAATGCCCTTTTCTGCAGCATCTGCCAGCAGGGCAAGTGTGTGATTTTTATTGGCTGCTACCACATTTCGGATATAGATCGCCGCTACGCGGCCAGGATACTTGGCCGCTATCTTAGTATAAATTACAGGATCCTGTTGGGAGTTATCACCAAAAAACACAAACTGCTGATTGGGGAACACATCGATAATGCGCATTACTCGAATCAACTTACCCTCGTGACCCGTTTTACCTGTCTTGATCAAATTCGTCCAAAGCTTGATCTGGTTTAACAAAAATGCACCTTCCGGTAATCCATTAAACCGAAATGTTTCTTTCAGATAATCGTACAGGTTCCACTCTGAGCTTGACACGTAGAAGAATGGGTTGGGCTGATCTGATGTGGTATGCGATAAAGCCAAGAGCTTATAATGCAATTGTACATCAGCAAAAGTCTTACGTGTTCTCGGGTTCTTAATAAATAGTTCGCGCAGTCTCCGCCCAATTGTTGCAGAGTGTGATACCATGATGGTATCGTCAACATCAGATATAATCCCATATTGGGTAATATGTGGCACGTAGACCTTTCCATTGCATTCTGATAGTACCAGCCCTTGCTCGTCCAAAGCCTCCACGCGCACCTCATGCCATCCTGCTGGCACATTCTCAGTGGCCTCCCATTCAAACTTAAAAAAGCCGTCGTACGCAGTGCACTGCTCAATCAATTGACCATAGAAATGTAACCGCACAGCAACAAATGGATAGGGCTTTAGGATAAAAAGCCTGAGCAGATAGAGTATGTTTACAAACAAATTGTTACTGTAAGCCTGCTCAGCTGAAGCCTTATGCTTGAACACATGCCCGTAAACAACCATGTTGTGCGTATGCCCGTAACCATGGTAAACTTTTACGCTAACAGAATTCTTCATATAATTGAAACAGACTAGACTAAGAGTTGTTTCAGATCATATACATAATCCTGCATGGAAACCCCAAAAACCTTGAAATTGCTTTTCATCATTAATCCGGGTTCGGGTGCCAAAGACTTCAACTTTAAAGACTACATAACCAACTACTTTGAAGACAAAGAACATGAGGTTTATTATTACAACCTTCCTAAACAATGCAGCAAGGCCGACCTAACCAAAGCCATTAAAAACGCCGGTGCAGACCGCGTTGTTGCTGTTGGTGGTGACGGGACCTTGAAACTCGTTGCAGAGGCAATGCTACAAAGCGATACGCCGATCGGATTAATTCCCGCAGGCTCTGCCAATGGCATGGCCAGGGAGCTTGGTATTCCAGACGATCCCGACGAAGCACTCGATATCATCATTACCGGTAATCCAAAGAAAATTCATGCGGTAATCGTAAACGACGAATTGTGTATACACCTTGCCGATATCGGTTTCAATGCCTATATCATTAAGAAATTTGATGACCTACCACAGCGGGGCATGCTCGGCTATGCCAAAGCAGCATGGCAGGCACTATGGAAGCATCATAAGATGGAAGTGGAAATCCACACTGGCGATGAAACAGTTACTTCAGAGGCTGCCATGGTTGTTATCGCCAATGCCACAATGTATGGAACGGGCGTACAAATTAACCCAGACGGGAAACTGGATGATGACGTCTTTGAAGTAATCCTGATCAAGAAATATTCGATCATGGAAATCCTGAAGATCAAATTTACCAACCTGCCCTTCAACCCGGAAACTATCGAAATCTTTAAAACGAATAAGCTACAAATCAAAAGCAAGCATAAGGCCCATTTCCAGGTAGATGGAGAATATCAGGGCAAAGTAAACAGTATCGAGGCTAAACTGGTTCCTGAGGCGATCCAGATGATCGTTTCGGCCGGATAAAAAGCTTATAAGACAAAATGGTATAATACAGCCTGAAAAACTCTGCAACGACACATATCCGAAACAACCAGCTGAAAAACTCAGGCCCGGTGTTCAGCCATTCGGGCAGTAACGTGATAAATCCAATAGAAAAAACCAGCAAGAACAGCCTGAAAGGAAATTGGATATAATAAACAATCATCCCATATTTCTTAAATTGAAACTGACCGGCTGCAGAGGCCAACAGAGACAAATATATCAGAAAGGTGAGGCTTACCTTCACAATCGAAAAGGTATCTGTTTTGAGGTCTGAAAAGAGCGTGAGTATAGTCCAGATCTGCGCAGACATAAATAGAAAGCAGATCAGATCCAGTAAAGCAAATAAGCGGAATGTCAACTTCATATTAATCCCTATTTACATCTGTTGAATTAAATGTATGCTGTAATACCAGGTTGGGATCTGCACCGTTGTATAACCAGGTTGCCTTCTGCGAAAACTGACAAACACCGGGATAATCTCCAGTCCTGCCCTGTAAATCAAAAATCAGCTGGAAATGCAAATGAGGTGGCCAGTTACCATTCTCTGCAGGTGCACCAAAAACAGCAAAAGCTGTTCCTCCCGCAATTGCCTTGCCTACGGATAAACCGTCTAAAGAAGCCAAACTTAAATGTCCGTACAGCCCATAAACCACCAGCTCATCCATTTGGTATTTCAGGATAATCGTTCCTCCGTAATCGCCAAAATGGTCATTATTCTTAAAGCTGTGCACTTCGGCATCCATAAAGTTATAGACCGGGTTGCCCGCAGGTCCCCAGATATCTACTCCTAAATGTAAGCGGCGGGGCTCAAGATCGGTGTCGAAATGCGTACTCCTCGAATAAATCGTGCGGTGTTCATCGTAGCCGCCGATACCGTATCGACAACCACTATCTGCTAACTTTGCCGAAACCCAGTCGCCAAACGTTTCCGTACTGCTCAGGATTTGCATATTCAACTCGATATTATTGCTGGTAAAGTCCAACGGACATAACCGATCTGTAGTCGAATCAAAATCAACTACAGGGTAGATCCTATGCGTTGGATCAGCTAGGTATTTCTCAAACTGCTTTTGCCTCGTCATCATGATCCGGGCTGCCTACATCTTCAGAGAGCTCATCGTCTTTACGCTCACGCGAGATTTTATCAAAGATCTTATCCATGTGCTCCACATACTCATTTGTATCATCCAAAAAGAATGTCAATGTAGGGACTACCCTGGCCTGATGGCGGATTCTTGATCCAAGCTTATACCTGATTTCTCCGGCATGTGCATTTACCGTATTTACCGATAGCGTAGTGTTACTGGTATTTAAAAAGCTCAAATATACCTTAGCAACAGCTAAATCAGGAGATACGCGCACTTTGGTGATTGTTACCAGGGTATTCGGCAGATAAGCTGCCCCTTCCTTCTGGAAAACAGCTGCTAATTCTTCCTGAAGAAGTCCTGCAAATTTCTGTTGACGTTTACTTTCCATATATCTAATGCTAATTAATACAACAACTGATCGTAAGGGTAACGCACCGTATGCTGGGCTTTTACCTTATCATATAACAATTGTTTAAACTCTTCTAAATTCTCTTTTTTCGTTGCCGAGATAAACAGGGATGGCGTATTGTGCAGGCCCATCCAGCTCCGCTTAAACTCGTCTAGTGTCAACCCACGGGGCTCTTCCTCATTAAACTCATCGATCTCCGGAGTTACATAGGCATCAATTTTATTGAATACCATGATCATCTCCTTATCGCGGGCACCGAGTTCTTTCAATGTCTCATTAACTACGTTGATCTGATCCTCAAAGCTGCTATGCGATACGTCGACTACATGGATCAGGATATCTGCTTCACGTACTTCATCTAAGGTTGATTTAAAGCATTCTACCAGATGATGTGGCAGCTTACGGATAAAACCTACTGTATCTGACAGTAGAAAAGGGAGATTTTCAATCACCACCTTACGCACTGTAGTATCCAGCGTTGCGAAAAGCTTGTTCTCCGCAAAAACCTCTGATTTCGACAGCATGTTCATGATGGTAGACTTACCTACGTTGGTATAGCCAACTAGCGCAACTCTGATCAGTTGTGCGCGGTTTTTACGCTGCGTTTCATTCTGTTTATCGATCAGTTGCAAACGCGATTTAAGCAAGGAGATTTTCTCCAGAATCATCCTTCTATCACTCTCAATCTGTGTCTCACCCGGACCACGCATACCTATACCACCCTTCTGGCGTTCAAGGTGGGTCCATAGGCGTGTTAGGCGCGGCAGCAGATACTGCAGCTGCGCCAGCTCAACCTGCGTTTTAGCCTGGGCTGTTTGCGCACGACCAGCAAATATATCCAGGATCAGGTTACTGCGATCCAGCACCTTTACCTGCAATTCTCTTTCAATATTTCTTAACTGTGATGGAGACAGCTCGTCGTCAAAAACGACCATATCTATCTCCTCGGCCTGTACATAGGCCCTGATTTCCTCCAGTTTACCTGTACCCACAAATGTAGATCGGTCTGGCTTTTCCATCTTTTGCGTAAAAACATTGGCAACAACACCGCCGGCAGTATCTACAAGAAAAGCAAGCTCGTCCAGATATTCCTTAGTTTCCTCCGGTTTTTCTCCCTGACGAATTACACCAACCAGAACAGCGCGTTCAGGCTTAAGTGCAGTATCATAATATTTTTGTTTTCCCATTAATAGTACAAAGATACAAAAGTTATACCGAGATCAGTTCACTGACAAACTGCCGCATGGCAGCAGCAGGATCTGTAGTCTTCATAAAGTTCTCGCCGATCAGAAATCCCTGAAATCCTGCCGCCCTCAATTCCTTAATGGTTAAAGGATTGCTGATGGCGCTCTCAGAGATCTTTAGAAAGTCGGCAGGAATCTCTTCTACCAGATCAAAGGAGGTTTGAATATCTACCGTAAAATCTGCCAGATTTCTATTATTGACCCCTATTGCATCAAGATCGGGATGAATGCTGCGCTGCAGCTCCTCCCTGTTGTGGACTTCAAGCAATACATTCAGGCCAAGGCTCTTTGCAAAACCCGCCATATCTGCAATTTCAGCTGGCTTAAGGATTGCCGCAATCAACAACACAATATCTGCCCCGGCCGCCTTGGCCTCCAGCAACTGATACCTGTCGATCATAAAGTCCTTCCGCAGAATAGGAATTTGGTTATGTGCCCGTGCCCGCAACAGGTCTTCTTCGTGTCCGCCAAAAAAATCAGTATCAGTAAGCACCGACAAGGCCGAAGCTCCTGCTGCTGCATAACCGCCGGTAACATCTTCTACAGTCGACTCACCATTAATTAATCCCTTTGACGGGGAGCGCCGTTTAAATTCAGCAATGATCCCAGTACGTGCAGGATCCAATAAAAAATCTCTAAATACATAGGGAGTTCTGTCAAATGCTGCTGCCGACTCCAATGCCTTTACCGTTACCTGAGATTTGGCAAAGGCAATTTCTGTTTTTTTCTTTAGAACAATTTGATCCAGTATATTCATCTTAAGCCTCCAACCAGTTTTTCATCATTTGTTTACCATGTGCCGTAAGCACACTTTCCGGGTGAAACTGCACCCCACGCACATCAAGTGTCTTATGCCTCAATGCCATAATCTGCTGATCTGCATCAGTAGCAGTAACCTGCAACACCTCAGGCAAGCCAGCTTCATTTACTACCCAGGAATGATAGCGACCAACATCAAAGGTAGCAGGGCAATCCTTAAATAATAGCTCGTCACTATCCAATACATTGATCGGCGTAGCGATGCCGTGCATTGGGCGCCCAAGGTTTAGCAGCGTACCACCAAAAGCTTCGGCAATGGCCTGCTGCCCAAGACATACACCAAAGATACTTTTTGTTGCCGCATATTTTTTAATCACCTCCAGCAGCAAGCCCGCCTCTTCTGGAATTCCAGGGCCTGGCGACAGCAGTATCTGATCAAACTGATCAACATCTTCAAGTTCAAATTTATCATTCCTCCATACTTCAGCCTCGCGCCCCACCTCATTGATCAGGTGGACAAGGTTGTAAGTAAATGAATCGTAGTTATCTATAACCAATACTTTCTTTTGCATTTCTATAAGCTTAAATATCTTTAGCCATCACAATGGCTTTACGCAGGGCCGCAATTTTGTTATTTACTTCATTGAGTTCGTTCTCTGCCACCGAGTCGGCAACAATGCCGGCTCCCGCCCGGTAGTGCAGCTGGTTGTTCTTACTCATAAAGGTTCTGATCATGATGGCATGGTTAAACTCATCGTTAAATCCCATATAGCCAATTGCACCGGCATAAAAGTTACGGCCAAGGCCTTCATATTGGTCAATCAGCTGCATTGCCTTATATTTTGGCGCCCCGCTTAACGTTCCTGCGGGGTAGGTATCCGCAACAACATGTATCGCTGAAGCTCCGGGTTGCAGGTTGCCACTTACCTTAGATACCAGATGGATCAGGTGCGAGTAGTACTGTACCTCCTTAAACGACTTCACTTCTACCTGCCGGCAGTGCCTGCTCAGGTCGTTACGCGCAAGGTCTACCAACATCACATGCTCAGCACTTTCCTTAGGGTCCATTTCCAGCTTCCGCGCAAGCTCCGCATCCTCCTCATCATTCCCTGTGCGCTTGAATGTACCCGCAATCGGGTAAATATTGACCACCTTATTTTGTATGGTAATCTGTGCCTCCGGCGATGAGCCGAAAAGCTTAAAGTTTCCGTAATCAAAATAAAACAGGTAAGGTGATGGGTTGATAGAGCGCAAGCATCGGTATACGTTAAACTCATCCCCGGTAAAGCCCTGATTGTACGCCCTTGAAGGAACTATCTGAAAAACATCTCCGCGCAGGATATGCTTCTTCATCTGCTCAACAATATCCTTAAATCCAGTATCCGTAAGGTTAGATTGCTCTTCCCCCTGCGTGTCGAAGCTATATTCCGGAAAGTTTTTGTTCTGGATGATGTATTCTATGCGTGCCAGATCCTCATCAGCAGTCCCGTCGAAGTTATTTTTGAATAAAGTGACTTCATTCCTGAAGTGATCTACTGCGATGATATACCTGTAAATATGGTATTGCATTACTGGGATCTTTTCATCCTCAGGGGTTACAGCGGTAAACTTGATGTCTTCAAAATGCTGCACTGCATTCCAGGTGAAGTAACCGAACAAGCCGTTGGAGATATATCTTTTATCGGGTAATGTATCCGTTTCAAATGCCGACTTAAACAGGGCAATTTCTTCGGTAAGCGTAAATTCATTTTTTTCAGCGGTGCTGCCGTCAGGAAAGTAAGTGCTTAGCACACCATCTTTTAACAAAATCCCTGCAACAGGATCAGCGCAGACGTAACTTACGGCGTTCTCGCGACTATGGTAGTCGGAGCTTTCCAGTAAAATTGTATTCGGAAAAACATCCCGCAGTCGCAAATAAATGCTTACCGGCGTTGCGGTATCTGCAAGCCGCTTTTTAAAGGATGTCTTAATCTTATATTTCTTCATGGTAACTGTTAAATAATCTGCTGTAAAAACAAAAAAACCCGACGTGTTGTACGTCGGGTTATAATGTGGTTTTGGTTTAGGTTGATAAACTATAAGGTACACAAAGCTTCGACGGAACTCTTTTCAGAAAACCCGCGCCATTGCCATGTATGTATATTGTTGATCATGAGCAACAAAAATATAAATAAATCTGATGATGCAAAATTAATTCTTAAAAATTTATGAAAGCCCCATGTACGTACGACTAGGATCAGCCTTAACCATGGTGAAGATAGCCACAATGATGATAATCAATGCCAGGGTAAAATACAAGGCAATAGTACGGTGTTTCATCAGCGCGCTATCCACCTTTTTAGAGCGGGCATTTCCTACAGTGATCAGGATAATAGCGAAAATCATCATACTGATATGCTCCATTTTCCAGTAACGGCCCATAGCAACAGCAGATGAAACGTTATACCACCCATTTATAAAATACGCAGCCAAACCTAATACCAGCTGAATGTGTGCACTGATCAGCGTGAAAACATTCAGCTTCCTGCTGCCTTCGGTATACGGTTTTTTACCGAAGTAACCAGAGAGCGCATTAAATATAGCGCCCAATAACATGATCAATACTACATAGCGCCATCCGGAATGCGCACTTTTAACGATTTCTCCTAGATTCATAGAATTTTTATTTAAACATACTTAATCACATACTTATAATTTACAAAGTCGCAGCACATAACACAGTTTATACTCATTTTAAACAGTTAATCGAGTTTAAATTGCGATAAAGCCATCATTTTCAGTAAAAAACATGATATAAACGCAAAGATCCGGAATTTTATAATAGATTTAAGCACTAAACTAAATTTTATGAAGAAAATTCTACTGACGCTTGCGTTGGCATTTTCTGCTACATGTTTATTTGCACAACAAACATATCCTGTAAATGGTTCGTATGACAACCGGCCCGGACAGTTTGCTTTTGTAAATGCAACCATTGTGGTAAGTGCCAACCAGACCATTAGCAATGGAACATTGCTAATTAAAGGTCAAACTATTCAATCTGTAGGTGCCGGCACCGCAGTACCTAAAGGCTATGTCGTAATAGACCTGAAAGGAAAATTCATTTACCCTTCGCTAATAGACCCTTTTACTACCTACGGATTGCCTGAGGCGACACGCGGTGGTGCTGGTGGTGGCTTTGGTGGAGGTGGCGGCGGTCGCCAGTCGATCTTCGTATCAACAAAAAAAGGGGCTTATAACTGGAATGAAGCCATCCGCCCTGAAACGGAAGTTAAAGGTATGATCGCTAACGACAGCAAGAAAGCTGACGACATGCGTAAAGCAGGTTTTGGTAGTGTTAACGTTGTAAACAGAGATGGTATTGCCCGCGGAACTTCCGCAGCAGTTACGCTGAGCGACGAGCCTGAAAACAACAACATGCTGAGCGCACAAACAGCAGCCAACTATTCTTTCAGTAAAGGGACTTCTTCAAACGACTACCCTACATCATTGATGGGATCCATCGCTCTACTGCGTCAAACCTATTACGATGCACAATGGTATGGCAAACAAAAAGAAGAGTACAACATCTCTTTGGAAGAGTTCAACAAACAACAAAATTTGTCGCAGATCTTCGAAGTAGATGGATGGCAGAATATCCTGCGTGCCGACAAAATCGGCAAGGAATTCTCTAAAAAATACATCTTCAAAACTACTGGTGACGAATATCAGCGTATTCCTGAGGTTAAGGCTACAGGTGCCAGCCTGATCATCCCGATTTCCTTTGTTAAGGCTTTCGACGTAGAAGATCCTGCTGAAGCAAGAAGTGTGTCATTAACACAAATGAAAGGCTGGGAACTTGCACCAACAAACCCTGCAGCACTTGAAAAAGCTGGAATCAACTTTGCAATCACCACCACGGGATTGGATAATATCAGAGATTTCTGGACCAATATCCGCACTGCAATCGACAATGGTCTTACAGAAAAACAAGCTTTGTTATCTGTAACTGAAGTTCCTGCCCGTTTAGTCGGTATATCTGACAAAGTAGGCACCCTGGAAAAAGGCAAACTGGCCAACTTCCTTATTACTTCTGACAACCTGTTCAAAAACGGAAATATCGTATTCGAAAACTGGGTACAGGGTAAACGTTTTGTAGTTAATAAAATCAACACGACCGACCTGAGAGGTGTTTATGCCTTAAATGTAGATGGTATCGGCGCATTAACCTTAAAGATTACTGGTACCGGTGGCGGAAGTGCTGCAGCGATTGAAAGATCAGGACCAGACAGCACAAAGGTAACAGCAACATTTACACGCAGTGGAGATTGGTTGAGCATCAACTTTAACCTTAGAAAAAACCCTAAAGGAGATGTTCGTTTAAGTGGATATGTAACTTCAGCAAGTCCGCTTACCTTCAAAGGTGAGTCTGCTTTGTCTGATGGTACGGAAGGTCACTGGACCGCTTCATTTAAGGAGGCAGGTAAAGAAATGCCTAGAAGAGAAGAGCCTAAACCAGCACTTGCTACACTGGGCACTTTAATCTATCCTTTCACAGCATTTGGTACTGCTGCAGCTCCCGTTCAGGAATCTGTATTACTTAAAAATGCTACCGTTTGGACCAATGAAAAAGAAGGTATCCTGCAAAATGCAGACGTACTGCTGGAAGGCGGAAAAATTAAAGCTGTAGGTAAAGGTTTATCCGCAGGAAACGCCAAAGTAATAGATGCTACAGGCAAACACATTACTGCAGGTATCGTTGATGAGCACTCACACATCGCTATCGCTGGTGGTGTAAACGAAGGCGCACAGTCTTCATCTGCCGAAGTACGTATCGCTGATGTTGTTAACGGAGAAGATGTAAACATTTACCGCCAGCTGGCAGGTGGAGTAACTACCTCGCACTTATTACATGGGTCGGCAAATCCGATTGGCGGACAAAGCCAGTTGATTAAATTGCGCTGGGGTAAATCTGCTGAAGAACTTAAATTTGGTGGCAACGATGGTTTCATCAAGTTTGCACTCGGAGAAAATGTTAAGCAAAGTAACTTCGGTTCTGGTGCACGTTTCCCAGTAACACGTATGGGTGTTGAGCAAAGTTATATCGATGAGTTTACCCGCGCTAAAGAATACCAGGCCGGCATGGCTGTTAAAGGTAACAACGTAAGAAGAGACCTGGAACTTGATGCTATCGTAGAAATCCTAAACAACAAACGTTTCATCACTTGTCACTCTTACGTTCAATCTGAAATCAACATGCTAATCCATGCTGCAGACAGCATGGGCTTTAAGATCAACACCTTTACACACATTCTGGAAGGCTATAAAGTAGCAGACAAAATGAAAGCTCATGGGATCGCCGGATCTACATTTGCAGATTGGTGGGCTTACAAAATGGAGGTTCAGGAAGCTATTCCTTACAATGGTGCAATCATGCACAACGTAGGCATCACTACCGCCTTTAACTCTGATGATGCGGAGATGGCCAGAAGATTAAACCAGGAAGCTGGTAAATCAGTCTTATATGGTGGCGTTCCTGAAGAGGAAGCATTGAAACTGGTAACGTTAAACCCAGCAAAAATGCTGCACATTGATAACCGTGTTGGTAGCATCAAAGCAGGTAAAGATGCAGATGTTGTAATCTGGTCAGCAAACCCATTGTCTATCTATGCTAAGGCAGAGAAAACATTTGTAGATGGTATCCCCTACTGGGATCTTGATCAGGACGTGATCGTTAGAAAAGCACAACAAGGCGAACGCGCAAGGTTGATCCAGAAAATGCTGGATAGCAAAAGCAGAGGAGCAAGAACACAGAGACCTGTATTTGAAGCACCACGCCTATATGCTTGCGAAACATTGGAAGACTATTCCGCAGAACTTACCGAATTAGAAAGGAGTCACTCCCATGAATAAGTATTTATTAACACTTGCGCTAAGCACGCTCAGCGCAGTAACTTTTGCTCAGGCTACCATTTCACCAGCCAAGAAGCAAACGCAAACTATCGCTATTACTGGAGCTACCATCCACGTAGGTAACGGTACAGTAATAGAAAACGGAACGATCGTGTTCAGCAATGGGAAAATCGTTAGCGTAACGGCCGCAGGGGCTGTACCTCAAGGTGGTGCTATGGAGATCAAGGCAGCAGGCAAGCATGTTTACCCAGGCTTTATCGCTCCGGTAACCAACCTTGGTCTTGCCGAGTTTGAATCTGTAAAAGCAACCCTCGATTTCCAGGAAATTGGAAACATGAACCCGCACATCAGATCACTCATCGCTTACAATACAGATTCAAAAGTACCTGCAACATTACGTAGCAATGGTATCCTGATGGCACAGATTACCCCTGAAGGTGGTACTATTTCAGGCAGCTCATCTGTAGTACAATTAGACGCCTGGAACTGGGAAGATGCAGTAATCCGTACTGACGACGCACAGCACATCAACTGGCCCGTATTACCTCGTTTCAGAGGTGGATTTGGTGGTGGCCGCGGTGGAATGGGAGCTTTCAATCCTGAAGCCCTGCAAGAACGCCGTAATGCTGCTATCGCAGACCTTGATGCTTTCTTTGCAGAAGCTAAGGCTTATTCAGAAGCAAAACCGGATGTAGTCAACACCAGGCTTGCAGCGATGAAGCACATCTTTGATGGCTCTGAAAAGGTATTCATTACCGCCAATAGCCAGAAAGACATCGTTGCCGCAGTAAACTTTGCCAAGAAATATGGAATCACTCCTGTAATTGTTGGTGGCGAAGAAGCCTATCTGGTTACTGATTTCCTAAAAGAAAACAACATTTCAGTAGTTATTAAACAACCGCATTCTTTGCCGTCATCACTGGATGATGATGTGAATATGCCTTACAAAAATGGCGCAATATTGGCCAATGCTGGCGTAAATGTTGTCGTAAGTATCGAAGGATACTGGCAACAACGTAACCTGCCTTTCATGGCTGGTACTGTTTCTGCTTGGGGGCTTGACAAAGAAAAAGCTTTGTCTACCATCACACTGAATACCGCAAAAGTTTTAGGCGTCGATAAAACTACAGGCAGTTTGGAAGCCGGAAAAGATGCTACCCTATTTATTTCAGTAGGCGATGCACTTGATATGAAAACCAATAATGTGGAAAAGGCATTTATTCAGGGAAGAGATATCAACCTGGATAACCTGCACAAACAACTGGACAGAAAATTCAGCGAAAAATATGGATTGAAAGTTAAGTAAATAAAAAGAGCGACCCTATCCGGGGTCGCTCAATTTAACTAACTTATTATTCATAAAAAAACTGCTGTTGGGGAAGGAGTCGAACCTTCAAGGGGAAGTTAGCTGCAGTTCAAAATTAATTTGTGGTCAACCCATAAACTGTGTTTATCCCATAATCCCCACCACCGAGACAAGGAGGTGTGTCTGCCAGTTTCACCACCCAACAGGATGTAAAAGAACAATGTTCTTTGCTGTAGGGGAAGGAGTCGAACCTTCAAGGAGTAGTTAGCCCTTACGGGTTTTCCAATTCTCCACCACCGAGACAAGGAGGTGCGTCTGCCAGTTCCACCACCCTACAATGATTAAGCAAATATCAAAGAACGTTTTTTTCTTACTTGCTTGATACAAATGTAACAAGACCTCCCTAACGTTGCAAATATTCTAACCATTTATTTTTATTTTTAGTAAAATTATAATAAATTAGCTAAACAGTTAACAAAAGATAAATCGATGCTCAAAAAAGAAAGCCAAAATTTAGAAATTGACAACCTCGATATCGAGATTCTCAAGCAACTTATGCAGGATGCAACCAAGCCGTACACTGAAATCGCTAAAGATCTCATCGTTTCTGGCGGAACAATCCACGTTAGAATGAAAAAACTAAACGAGATGGGAATTATTCGTGGTTCTCATCTGATCATTGATCCTCAAAAAGCGGGATACGACATCTGCGCCTTTCTGGGTATTTACCTGGAAAAAGGCATCCAATACAAAGATGCTGTTGAGCAGTTGAGTAAGATCAAAGAGGTAGTAGAGTTGCATTACACCACGGGTGCATATAGCATGTTTGCAAAGATTATTTGCAGAGATACTTCCCACCTGCGACATGTGTTGAACGAAGAGATTCAGGCCGTGGCCGGAATTCAACGTACAGAAACACTCATCTCGCTGGAGGAAAGTATCAGAAGGCAGATTGAATTAGGCCCTGCTATTTAAACATATTTTTTAAAGCTTCGAGCTTTAGCTGAAGATCCCCATCGGCCTGCTTTGCCGGCTGGGCTTTCGGTTTTGACTGCATCTTATCCTTATTTTTAAATGCCGCTTGCGGCTGCTGGCCTTTCACATGTCTTGATTGTCCCGCAGCTGCAGGTTTTGGCTGAGCAACTCTTGCCGATCTCGGAGCTTTGGACGCTTGTTCAGTTTTCATCGACAATGATATCCGCTTGCGGGCCACATCGACCTCCGTAACAGTTACCTCTACCTGCTGATGTACTTTAACTACATCATTTGGGTTAGCCACAAACTTATTGGTCAGCTGACTGGTATGGACAAGGCCGTCCTGGTGTACGCCAATATCCACAAAGGCACCAAAATTGGTGATATTAGTTACAATACCGGGCAATTTCATGCCGATCTTCAGATCTGAAATCTCATTTACCCCCTCTGTAAAACTGAATGCCTCGAACTGGGCACGTGGATCACGTCCCGGTTTAGCCAGCTCTTTCAGGATGTCTGTTAACGTTGGCAAACCCGTTTCATCACTCACATATTGCTGCAGGTTAATCTGTTTCTGCAAGTCCGGACTCTTCATCAGCTGTGCAACGCTACAGTTTAAATCGCGCGCCATCTTATTCACCAGGTTGTATCTTTCCGGGTGCACACCACTGGCATCCAGCGCATGCTCAGAGTTCCTGATTCGTAAAAATCCCGCTGCCTGCTCAAATGCTTTATCACCCAATCGCGGCACTTTCTTTAAACTATCTCTGTTCTTAAAGGCACCATGTTCATTTCTGTAACTAACAATATTCTGTGCCAACTGTGGCCCTAAACCAGATACATAGGCCAGTACCTGTTTCGAAGCCGTATTCAATTCTACGCCTACCGCATTGACACAGCTCATTACTGTATCATCCAACGATGCCTGTAATTTATTCTGATCAACATCATGCTGATACTGACCAACGCCAATCGACTTAGGGTCGATCTTTACCAATTCGGCCAAAGGGTCCATCAGCCTGCGGCCGATAGAAACTGCACCTCTTACCGTAATATCCTGCGTAGGAAATTCTTCCCTGGCTACCTCCGATGCACTATATACCGAAGCGCCGTTCTCATTCACCATTACAATAAGGACATCAGGAAGTTTTAATCCGCGGATAAATGCTTCCGTTTCTCTGCCTGCAGTTCCGTTACCGATAGCAATAGCTTCTACCTTGTGTGTCTTAACCAGTTCATTAATTTTTTCAGCAGCCTTCCGTACATTACCCTGACCGGTATGCGGGAAGATCGCCGCGTATTCCAGTAGTTTACCCTGGTGATCCAGGCAAACTACCTTACAGCCAGTTCTGAAGCCCGGATCTATTGCCAGTACGCTTTTCTGTCCCATTGGTGCAGCAAGGAGTAGCTGACGTGCATTTTCTGCAAAAACACGAATGGCCTCCTCATCTGCTTTCTCTTTGTAAAAAGCACGGATCTCTGTTTCCATTGCCGGGCCAAGCAGTCGTTTATAACTATCGCCAATGGCTAGCTTAACCTGCTCGGCAGATGCTCCCTTGCTTGTAATAAACTGGGATTCCAGAAGCTGAATGGCACCCTCTTCAGGCGGAGACGTATCCAGTTTCAGGAAACCTTCCTGCTCACCTCTGCGCATCGCAAGTACCCGATGCGAGGGTGCTGATTTGAAGGGCTCGGACCAGTCGAAATAATCTTTGTATTTTACTCCTGCTTCTTCTTTACCCTTAACAAGTACAGACTTAAATGTTGCCTGCTGCTTGTAGTAATTACGCATGGTAGTGCGCGCAGTAACATCTTCATTGATCAACTCAGCAATAATATCACGAGCGCCAGCAAGTGCATCTGCTGTTGTCAGCACACCCAACTCTTCATTCAAATATTGTTTAGCATCAATCTCCGGCGATCCAGCACCTTGCTCAAGAACTTTGAGCGCTAAGGGCTCTAAACCTTTTTTTCGCGCCTCAGAAGCCCGCGTTTTACGCTTAGGCTTATAAGGAAGGTATAAATCTTCAATCAGGTTGATGGTTGCAGCAGCATTGATCTGCGCTTCTAACTCGGGCGTTAGCTTATCCAGGGCAGCAAGCGCCTTTAAGATCGCTTCCCTCCGCTTATCCAATTCTCTCAATTGCTGGGCACGGTCACGGATTGCAGCAACCTGCACTTCGTCTAAGCTGCCCGTTACTTCTTTCCTGTACCGGGAGATAAAAGGTACCGTTGCCCCTTCGTCCAGCAAAGCAATAGTGGCGGCAATTTGCTGCTCAGTAACCTTTAATTCCTGAGCGATAATTTTTGAATGCGTACTCATTTCCAAATATTTGTAATAAAAAAATCCCGTGGGGGTTAAGCCTACGGGATTATATTTTCAGTGTTTTTGAATGCCTTATTTTGTTACGTACATCACTTCTTTCACCGCTTTGATTACGCGTTCTGCGTTAGGCAGACTTGCAGCAATCAGCGTAGGGGCATATGGAAGCGGTACATCAGCGCAAGTGATACGCAATACCGGAGCATCCAGATGATCGAAAGCATTTTTCTGTACATTGAAAGCAATCTCTGAAGAGATAGAAGCCAATGGCCAAGCCTCTTCAACAATTACTAACCTGTTTGTTTTCTTAACAGACTCAATGATCGTTGCATAATCAATAGGACGTACAGTACGTAAATCGATTACCTCAACATTGATTCCTTCTTTAGTCAATTCTTCAACCGCAGGGTTAACAACACGGGTCAACATTTTACCGAAAGTTACAATAGTAACGTCCGTTCCTTGTTTTACCACGTTAGCTTTACCGATCTCCAGGTAGTACTCCTCTGCAGGAACATCACCTTTATCACCATACATCACCTCAGATTCCATAAAGATAACTGGATCCGGATCAAGGATAGCTTGTTTCAATAATCCTTTTGCATCATATGGTGTTGCAGGAACAACTACTTTCAATCCCGGGCAGTTTGCGTACCAGTTCTCAAAGTTCTGAGAGTGTTGTGCACCCAATTGTCCGGCATTACCTGTTGGACCACGGAAAACGATCGGTACAGAAAACTGACCACCGCTCATGGATAACATTTTTGCAGCTGCATTAATAATTTGATCAATCGCTACTAAAGAGAAATTGAAAGTCATAAATTCTATAATTGGAATCAGGCCGTTCATCGCAGCACCAATACCAATCCCGGTGAAACCTAATTCAGCAATCGGGGTATCTATAATTCGCTTGTCACCAAACTCATCGAGCATACCCTGACTAACTTTATAAGCACCATTGTATTGCGCAACTTCTTCGCCCATCAAAAAGATGTTCTCGTTTTTACGCATTTCTTCGCTTAAAGCTTCACGCAAGGCTTCTCTAAATTGAATCTCTCTCATTGTATATTCAAGTATTAACTGCGGCAAATATAAGTATTGTAATTTAATTATAAAGTAGTGTTTTAAATACATTCTGTAACCATTTTCACACAATTCATCGTGTGTTCATGGCACCAGGCAGCGGGTATTTATCGCCGGAGGGAAAATAGGTTACCGCTGACAAATCTCCTTGTAGGGGCAGTACGCGCAGTTTTCGAGGTTCTTGGTCTGCGTAAATGGCACCGACTCATCAAAGAGCTCATCCAGCTTCTCCTTCAACTTCTCTGAAAAAAGCCCTTTAAAGGTCTCCAGGTTCTGATCTTTCAATGCCAAACCACCGCGTTGTTTCTCCTTAAAAAGCGTACCCTCTTTGAAGTCGCGCACCGTATACAAATGCGGCTCTACATACTGTTTTTGCTGCACCTGCTCATACACGTAGGTATAAAATAGCGTTTGTAACAATGCCTTGTTCTGGTCCTTTCCCTCATCATCAAACAGTGCCGGAAAGTCCTTATACTTCAACTGATCCTTTCCTGTTTTGTAATCCACGATCCGTGTCTTTCCGTCCAGAATATCCACCCGGTCAATAATCCCGTACAGCCAGATCTCTCTGGGCTGGCTGCCATCTCCCACCGGGTACTTCCAAACATAGTCCTGCTTATTTTCCAGCTCCATAATCTGAAACGGCGCAATGCCGGCATCATTGTCAAGAATCCGCATGGCATATTGCTCTAGCACCTGCAGTACAATCTGCTGCATAGCAGGTGGCTGTGTACCCTTCTTTGGTGCATTGAGCTTCAGTTCCTGCGCCAGCGCATCTTCGCACAGTGCCTCCAGATTTTTTGCCCTTTCAGTGATGAATGCAGCCGTAACCTCCTTGCCTACCACTGGCTTATAAAAGCTTTCCATCACCGTATGCAATGCGCTACCAATCAGGTTGGCCTCAATACGGTCTGGCAAATCTCTGGGTTCCTTTAAGCCAGCAATGTATTTATAGAAAAACCGCAGCGAGCAGCTGTTGTAATCTGTAAAGCCTGTAGCGGATATCTTCTTATCGTACTTTGGGGTGCTGTTGCGTTTAAAATATTTATGTAGTCCGAGGAGTACCTCGCCTTTCTTTTCTACGGTAATCGCCAGGGGCGTCGGACTTTCTATCGATTGGTTTTGTTGTACCTGGTGTACAAAACGGCATTGCGTTTCAAACTCCAATTGCTTAATAAACCTACTTTCCTCACCCGTACTTTTCTCGTCCGTAATCCCATTATAAACCAGTGTGACCTTTTTAGGAACATGCAACAAACGGTAGAAAAGATAAGCAGAAATTGCATTCTGATGTTCTAGTATCGGCAGTCCGAAGGCCCGCCTGATGTTATCGGGAATGAAAGAAGCTGCATTGCTGATTTTCGGCAGGATCCCTTCGTTGGCGCCTAAAATAATTAGCTCATCGAAATCCAGATTTCTGCTTTCCAGTAAGCCCATCACCTGCAATCCTGCAAGTGGTTCCCCTTCAAAAGGTACCGTTAAGCCCTGCAGGGCTCTCCGAATCAACCGCAGCACAAACCGCGGTTGCAGATCTGCCCCTCCAGACGATTTAATCTCTTCAAAACTATCGTTAAGCACATTTAAAGCCTTAACCGCCTGTGTTGCTAACAACGTGTCAATTCTGCGCAACTGCTGATCATCTCCGGCAGCAAAAAGCAGCACACTGGCCAAATGACGGATTGCCATAAAGGCGTCCTGAAAAGGGTTGAAAGTGATCGAGGCTATTTTACCAAGAACATTCAGTTCCTGTGGATGGAAACTTACTTTTTTCTCATCAATGATCTGGTTGTGCAGCCTGTTCCGCAAGTCAGCGTCCAGATTCAGCAAGGGGTTGAAAAGAAAGGAAATTACCTGTTTGTAGTTTACCTCAGGTTCAGCAACCAGTGCTTCCTGAATGGTAAGCCAGAGATCGCAAAGCCCAAATAATGCTGACTGCTCAAAAGGGTATCCCATCGTTACGTTTACCGAGTGATCGGTAATTGTTTGTAAGGCCGGCAACAGTAATTTTTCATCTGCCAGGATAATGGCCTTAGCGCCAGGATTGCTATCCTGCTCCCCATTCAGTAAAACCGAGAGAAGCTTACCCTGAGCGATATCGCCCAAGGCCTGGATGATGATAATTTCCTTCTGCGGATCGTTGAGTTTAGCTGGTGCCTTTTCAAACTGGTTGATCAGGCCAACGGCGTGTACGTTGCGGCGGATAAAATGCCCCGCTTCCTGCAAACCATCACTAAAATAATGCGCATCGGCATCGAAATAGAAAGAGCAAAGCTCCTGATCCTGCCAATACTTAAATAACTTTTCTTCGGCTTTGGAAAGGGCATTAAAGCCCACAAATACCGTATGTTTAAACTGCTTGATAAATCCAGGATCGGCATCCTGATGCGTAGCCAGGTTTCTGTACATGCGCGCATTGGTTACCAGATTTTCCTTAGCCAGCTGTTGATGAAACTGCACATATAAAGCGGGCATTCTTTGCCAAAGTGCCAGAAAGCGCTCCTGCATCATATTCTGCTTTTGGGAAGAAAAAGAACCCCAGAACGTGCGCATAAACTGGAGTTGCTCCTCATCAAAATTTGGAAACTGAATCTGGAGTTCCGTGATATTTTCAATCAATCCAAAGATTTCTGCCGCACCGGCCAGGTAATAATCTACCTGACTAAAATCAGCAAGGATGATCTCCGCTAGAGGATAAAACTCATCGGGCGAAACCGGAGCCTGCCCCTCTTGCTTCAACAACTTGTTGTAGCAGCCAAAGAGGACAAAGAACTGTTTGAGCTGTGCCGCAGCAATCTGCTCCGTGCCCAGAGATAAAAACTCCTGAATGGTAAACAACTTGGGGCTCCATATTGGCTGTGCACTGGCTTCTGCCAGGTACTTTTTCAAATAGATCTGCGGACGCTTGTTGTTAAACACAACCGCTACCTCCTGTAAATCATGACCAAAGCGAGCCAGTAGATCCTGGGCTACCCGATATAAGAACTTATCTGCGTTCACACTTTCCATTACGACACCTTTAATAGTTTTTTACTTTCTGCATACCAGATATAAGCATGCACAGCTGTAAACTCATCCATCTTGAGGAGGTTATTCCGGTATTGCGCAATATCATCGAGGTACTTATTTTGTTCAGCGCCGAACTTAAAGTCCAGCAGTACCGCATGGTCTTTCAGCACAAAAAGCTTGTCGGGCCGTTTCACAGTACCATCTTCCAGGATCATATCCCTTTCGCTGATAACTTTCTCCGCCTGTTTAAACCAACTGGAAATTTCTGGCTGATCAAGCACATCAGTTACCGCCTGCCGTACCTCGTCACTTTCGCCGCGTCTGATCATGCCCTCCTGCATACTCAATTGGATCAGCCTGTCCAGATCAGAGCGGTCAGATAGCTTTTCCAGGATGCTGTGTAAGGCGACTCCCTTGCGCTGGCGTGCATTAAACCAGTTTTCCTCATTGTGTTGCTGGTAGTTGAACTTAGTAGCAAAATCATCATTTACCAGATACCTGGAAATCAATAGCCCGTTATGATCATGTGCTTGTGGTTTGGCAACAACCTGATCAAGTGTACCAAAAGACATCAGGTTATCTTCAAGTACCAGCTCAGGATCAAGCTCCTCCTTAAATAAATTCAGCAATAATTGTTGCAGTTCATTCTTCCCGGTATCAGTCTTCTTCTCCTGCATATTTGTTTTCGGACACACGATATAGAGGTATGACTTAGCCCGTGTTGTGGCTACATACAAAGTATTCAGCGTGTCCATATAGTTGAGGAGCATCTCTTCAAAATACTCGCGTGCAAAACTCGTTGTTGTTAGCTTTTTGCTATAATCGACAGGCAGCGTACTGAATGTACCGAAGCCCGAAGGACCGGCATCTACCCACAGTAATTTCTTTAAAAACCCACTCGAAACATCCAGCTTCCAGTTGAGAAAGGGAATCAGCACTGCTTTAAATTCAAGTCCTTTAGATTTATGGATCGTCATGATCTGCACCGCATCCTGATCATCTGCTGCAGGCAGTGCTTTTTTTGAACCTTCCTCGTCCCACCAGTTCAGGAAAATCTCCAGACCATGGTCTCCACCTGCAGCAAATAAAGCCACTTGATCTCGCAGGGCGAGAATAAAAGGAATATGATGTGCCTGCGCGGGCTCCCCAAGTCCAAATATGCGCACCATACGATCCATCAAACCCGTCATCGGTAGCTGTTTGAAAAGGTCGAAATCCCTGCAAAACTCTTCAGGGAAATAGGCACCCAGTGCTTGAATCGGCTTGGTAGCAATCTTCATCCAGTCTTCCGCCTGTAGCGCAACATGCCCGTCAACACCTTCAGGATATACAATCTGGTTATATAACCTTGCGCAGGTAGCACGGAAAATAGGCTGTTCCTCAGGGCGGATTAATAATGTTCTGAAAACATTGATGAGTAGCTGCACGGCCAGGTTGGAAGCAATCTTAAGGGCATCGCCTGATATGACCTGAAAGGTTTTACCGGCGGCCACAGACAATTCTGCCTGTCTGTTTAACAAGGCTGCAATCATCACTTCCGCTTCGCGGTTTACGCGTACCAATACACAGATATCTTTCATCGCCAAACCGGAATCGGCCAGCAGCGAGATCATCTTGTTAACGGTAAGTACGGCTGCCGCCGGACTCAGCTCATCGCCATCCTGCTCATCGTCTTTCGCCAGAAACTGCAGTTCTACCTTTCCGCCTTTCGGCGTATCGGAGGTGCTTTGCTGGAAATTGCCTTCATAGGCTTTATCTATAATCTGATGGTAGTCTTCATGCCAGTAAGTCAACAGATCTTCACGCTCGGTCTCTGCCAGGATACCGTTGAGTTGTGACTGTAAAATAGCCGGCAGATGTCCATACAGGAAATTATTAAAACGAATAATATTTGCCGAGCTCCTCCTGTTGTATTCCAGGTTTTCTTCCGCCACATGCTGCAGCATCACATCCCGTTTTACATTGCTGTGCAGAATACGCCAGTCGCCACTCCGCCATCTGTAAATAGACTGTTTTACATCACCTACAATTAAGTGCTCCGCATGCTTGCCTTCAAATTCTGCCAGTGCATTTCTGATCAAGGGCAAGAAGTTAGCCCATTGCATGGAACTGGTATCCTGAAATTCATCAAAAAGAAAGTGGCGGTAGCGACTACCTGTTTTTTCCCAGATAAAAGAAGGGTTTTCAGCATCGGCACCTGTGATTCCAGTAAGCAACTGCTGGGCGTCACTGATCAGCAGGACCTTGTGTTCCGCCCTGTAATTTTTAAGCTGCAACGCCATCTCCTGCATCAGGCGCAGGTATGAAGCATTTTTATGTATGGCAACAAAGGTTGCATATTGTTCGGCACCAGCAAGGTAATCCAGCACCAGCTTTTTCAAGCCCGGATTAACATCACTGTACAGCTGATTTACGGCAGAGGTATCTTTTAACGAGCCATGAGGCCAGGCAGCAAAGTCATCTACCATGTTGACCAATGCCGGGATTCCGCCAAAGTCTTTCAGTATAATTTTAGGTAATTTTAGAAGCGGGTTTCGCGATTTACCAGCCAGGTCTTCAGGGGCTACATCGGCAAGTTCAAATAGGTACTGCAGGTCTTTGGCCTGATTTACCATATTGTCTTCAAACTCCCTGATACCCTGCTGTACCGTTTGTTTTAGGGTATTAAATTCATTGCCGCGTTCATCGCCCATCTGCAGCATTGCTTCCTGAAAGGGATAGTAGCGTTCTTTGAAGATTTCATTTGCCAGATCCTTTAACGCGCGCTGATAATTCCAGTCCTTGCCATCACTAATGCGCTCTATCGCAAGTGCCGTTACCCATTCCAAAAGTTCAGGATCAGATTCCATCTGCTGGTTCATGGAACGCACCAATTCCTCTTTTACTTTATCCTGGTTCATCTCCAGCTTATAGCCACTATCGAGGTTAAGTTCGAAAGCAAAACTGCGGATGACCTTTTGCACAAACCCGTCAATGGTACTGACCGAGAACCGTCCGTAATCATGGAGAATATTGCTGTAGATTACGCGGGCCTTGGCCTCGAGTAAATCTGCATTCAGTTCAGGATAAGCATTGAGCAGTAAGGGCTGAAAAGCCGAGGCTTCGCCTTTGGCAATCGCCTGTAGCGCACTTAAAATCCGCGCCTTCATCTCAGCAGTTGCTTTATTTGTAAAAGTAACCGCTAATATTTCTTTATATTTATGAGGTCCACTAAACAATATCGTAAGATACTGCAGGGTTAAGCTGAATGTTTTGCCCGATCCGGCAGATGCTCTGAGTAATTTAAGCGGTTGTTGAGGCATTAGGTAAAGCTAGGAAATTTTAAGAATTAACGGGTTTTAAGATCCCAATTTAATTCTTGCGATTGCTTGATATTGAGATTTCGAACCCCGGTACCAGATCATTGTCGGAGATCTTTACAAGCCAGTTTTTTTTTACTTATTCAAATATTTAACTTGCAGCCATTCATTTCCTTCACGCTAGCTACGATAACAAACTATCCTCCATACCAGAACTTCCCGACGCTCACGGCTAATGAGGTTGTCTTACGCCAGGTAACAAGCACTGATGCCGATGAAATAATGGAGATGTCTTATTATAATGGTATACCAGCAACTGATCCCAGTGAAGCAATGAAATGCAGAAAAAGATAGATCAAGATTATCTCCATGGGAATTGTATCCACTGGGGAATTATGGACGCCCAAAGTTCTAAACTGGTAGGCACCTGTGGTTATTATCGTGACTTTATTAACAATACAGGTGAATTGATGTTAATGCTTATGATCGATCAGTGAACGTTGCTTTGAATTTAAAATTATTTGGTAGTGTACATCAACGTTACGATATTTGTAACAACAGAACCCGTTTGCATACCGTTAGAACTGCATTCGGGTCATTTTTTTTGTGCCAAGTAACAAGCCAGCTTACAGCATTCCAGATCAGATCCTCCTTTTAAAAAGCCGTGGAATGATTTTCAAAAACGAAGCTGCCGCCAATCACCTCCTTTCTAATATCAGCTATTATAGGATAAAGGGCTATTGGTGGGACATGCAGGATAATCTAAATAGCCACACCTTCAAACCCGATACTTATTTCGAAGACATTATAGATCGGTACAACTTCGACCGCCAATTGAGACTCATCCTTTTCGATGGTATCGAACGCATTGAGATTGCATTGAGGACGAAAATGATCTATATCTTGTCTTTAAAGTTTGGAGGCCTTTGGTACTTAGATTCTTCAATATTCCAAAACGGAACGATCGAAATCAATGGCACAGTCAAAACACCACATTTACACACTGTTGCGGAACTAACGAAGGAATTTAATCGGAGTCAGGAAATATTTATCAAGGATCATAGAGCTCGTTATCCTAATGTACCTGCAGATGCGTGGAAAATTTTAGAGGTGGCTTCCATGGGTTGCTTGTCAAAATTGTATAAGGGCTTAAATGCTCAACTTCCCGAAAAATCACAAATAGCCCAAGAAATGGGCTTTAATATTCATAGTGAATTGTCTAGCTGGTTGGAAGCGATCACATATTTAAGGAATATTATTGCCCATCATTCAAGGCTATGGAGCAGGACAATGGTCAAAAAGCCAAACAATTTAAATAATCCAAAAGGCACATGGTTTTCTAGCCCTTTATTGCCAGTGCAAGAAAAAAAGATCTTCCTGATAGTTTCAGCGCTATTATATATGTGTAATCAAGTAACTCCTGGGCATCATATCAAAAACAAGATTCTACAGCTTTTTGTAGAATATCCAAATGTTCCGATATATAAGCTAGGCTTCCTAAATCACTGGGAGAAAACTCCCATTTGGATATAGTCATTACCACTTCTCTGCATTCATTTTCACTTGAAGCTACACCATTATTAGAAGTAGAACTGTTGTTCATTACGTAAAAGTTTCACTAAAAGTAATTCATTTTTTGTGAAATATTGGAAGGTATTTTAACGCTTTATTCGCGTCAACTTATAGCTAAACACGAGTCAATATCACCATTTAGCTTTTAAATTTTTTCATCGCTTCAGGGCTAATAGGTGTAAAGAAATTAATCAGGTTTCCATCTGGATCGCGAAGCAATAAGGATTTGTTACCCCAGGGCATTAATGTTGGCTTTTGCACCAGATAAGTGTGAAGAAAATCAGTCAACCTTCTATACTCAGCATCCACATCCTGAACCAGAAATTCAACAATTGCAGTTCTGTTCTGTGCAGCTCTTGCTACTTCATCACCTCCAAAAAACTGTAAGGTTCTGGTACTTCCTATTGCCAGGGTAGCTGAATGGGTTTGCAGCTCAGCAAAATCGTCTGTGTATTGTACTGCTTTTAATCCAGTTAATCGCTCATAAAAACTTACTAGCCTTTGAACGTCTGCTGTAATAATTCTAATCGAAATGAGATTCATATTCCTAATTTTTGTGTTCTGTTTTTTTAACAGCACAAAGGTGAAACAGGATTACGACAAGGGTATGTCAGGGGTACTAAAATTTTTTTGCTTTTCGGCCAGATATGCTGCAAGCGTAAGTTGATGTGGCTGGAAACTGATGTTAGGTTGGTTAATTTTTAAGATTCTATCCAGACTAAACATTCGAAAATCATTTCTTAACCTGCAGAAAGCAATCAGGAGCCAACTTTCATTCAAGCTGAAGTATAGTGCAAAGGGTTCAACCTGCCGCTTGGTTATTTCCCCATCCTGTTTTGATTGGTATGTGATTTCCAATACCTGAAAAGTGGTAAGCGCATTTTGAATTGAAGTAAGTGAGCTACTTTCAGGATGACGGACAATTGCCGGGCTGATGGCAATTCTGTTAGCCAGCAATTCCACTTTGTCTTTCGTTTCCTGTTGTAGTATTGCTTTTATCTTAGTAATTGCAGATTCGTAATCCTTGCTTAATGAACTGTCCGCATTGTTTAATAACAGTTGCTCTGCAGTGATTAATGCCCTGGCCTCATTGTCTGTAAGGGATACAGGCGCCATCCTAAACCCTTCCATCATTGTGTAACCTTTACCTTCCTCTGTTAGAATCGGAATCCCCGCTTGTTCCAATGCTTTTACGTCTCTGTAAATAGTCCTGATGCTTACATTAAAACGATCGGCAAGCTGTGTAGCAGAGAGTAAACGTTTAGTCTGAAGTTGGGTAACAATTGCTGTGAGCCTTGATATTCGCTTTACATCGTTTTGATTCATTTGTTTTAATAAAAAATCCTAATTCAAAGGCCAACGTAATCATGCAATATTACCATGTCCATTAAATAGCTTCATTTGCGTTAAAAGCATCGCTGGAAGTATGACTCCCTGGCTGTTCCCGATAGTTATGACGGTCGTCTTCATGTTGCAATATCAAGTTCAAATGCTATTATACTAATAAATCTAAGAATTTGAAGGTCTCGATTATTAAATCGTGAGCAACCAAATCATTGTGGCTGATTCGTACTCCTTCCTGATTCAGGAATATCTTTAACCGCTATCTATGCAAAACTCATGAAAATTGGGCGCAAATGGAAATAACTACCTTATCAGTAGATTTTTTCATAAATTTGCATCATATTAATTTATAACCAATGAAACGTATCCTTTTCCTCCTCTCCTTTATCATACTGAGCGCTGGCGCAATGGCTCAGGCAAAACCAGACAGCACGAAAAAAGCGGTTCATATTTATAACCCTCAAGCTAACGCACAAGCAGATATAGATGCTGCGGTGACAAAGGCAAAAAAAGCCAATAAAAACGTACTGGTACAGGTAGGTGGCAACTGGTGTATTTGGTGTATTTACTTTCACGACCTCGTGAACAAAACACCTGAGTTAAGTAAATACATTGCCGACAACTACGAATGGGTTTTGGTAAACTGGAGCCCGGAAGTAAAGAATACTGAAGTACTAAATAAATTGGGCAATCCCGGCAGATTTGGATACCCTAACTTCGTTGTCCTTGATGGTAATGGCAAGGTTTTACACATCCAGGACTCAGGCTATCTGGAGCGCGATAAAGAAGAAACAGCCAAAGAAGGCCGTGGGCATAATGTGAAGGCAGTACTGGGATTCCTTAAAAACTGGAACTACGCCGCAGTACACGCCTCAGCAAAATAAGCTACTCGCCGTCGCCGTACTTAAAAAATGCATTTACGCTTACCGGCAGTTTACCATTGGGAACTTTAATGTTGCTAATGACATCTGCCGCGGCTTTTTGCATAAAATCTTCCTTTTGATAAGCAACAACCAAGCCTTTACTAAGCTCCAATCCGCTTAGCGCAGAGAGGTTATATGGATTCGCAAAAAGCGCAAATACTGCATTCTGACTGGTCATACTTTTCAGGAACATCTTCAGATCCTGGCTTAATACCATGCCATTTCCCGGGCGGATTCTGGAATCGTGGATTCCGATGATGATCTGGTCAAACATAGCCAGCTCACGCATTACCGCAGCGATGTTGTTTGCCGTTGCATTTTTATCCAGCGTAAACATCACTGAGTTGCCATAGTGTTTTCCCAGCTCGCGCTGAAAGGTAGTCACACCTGTTGTGCCGATACTGATAATTACCGTCCGCTTTTCTAGCGCGAAGGTTTTCATAAACTGTTTACCCCTCAACATGGTCATCGAAGCATCGGCAAGTTCTTGAACTAACGCAACATGTTCTGGCTTTTTTAAATCTTCAGCAAGGTTTGCAGTACTCAGCTCAGGCTTAACATTCAGTCCCGCGTAGTATTTCGCCATCAGGATTTTCCGTACACTTTCATCAATACGTTCCATAGGGATTCTTCCAGAGCGCACAGCTTTACGCACCAATTTAATACTGCGGTCGCTATTTTCAGAGAGCTCCAGGATATCATTTCCCGCTTCAATAGCACGAACGTCGGCTTCGCCATTTTTGAAATATTTCACCACCCCTTTCATCTCCATCGCATCAGAGATGATAATCCCTTTAAACCCAAGGTCCTGTTTCAGGATGCCTGTAACGATTGGTTTTGACAAGGTAGAAGGTAAGTGTAAGGTCGTATCCAGTGCAGGGATGTTCATGTGGGCAATCATCACACCCGAAGCTCCCTGATTAATCAATTCTTTAAAAGGATACATCTCCAAACTATCTAACCTTGCTCTGGTAAAGTTAAGCTGAGGCAAATCGGCGTGTGAATCTACATCTGTATCGCCATGTCCGGGAAAATGCTTAAGCGTTACCAACAATCCGCCATCCTGCATGCCCTTCATGTATGCAGCTCCCTTAACAGCCACATTGTATTTATTTTCGCCAAAAGAACGGTAATTGATTACGGGATTCTTCGCATTGTTATTTACATCGACATCAGGTGCCAGGTTCATGTGCATGCCCACTCTTTTGAAATCGGCAGCTACAGCAATACCCATTCTGTAAATCAGGTCTTTATTTTGAATCGCACCCAAAGCCATCTGATAAGGATAGGAAATGGTACTATCAAGGCGCATACCCAAACCCCACTCGCCATCCAGGCTGATTAATAACGGGACTTTGGCGAGCGACTGGTAATTGTTAGTCAGATTAACTTGTCGGCCCGGACCGCCCTGGAAGAAAACCAATCCACCGATTCTTTCCTTCTTGATCACGTTACCTATCGAATCTTCGTAAGCCTTTCCTGCGTTAGTCAGCGCACGCACAAAAAACATCTGAGCAATTTTCTGCCGTCTGTTCAATTTGTGGAATACAGAATCTACCCATGCATTGGGCTCGTTCAGTGTTTCTATATATGATTTTTGTTGTGCATTAACTGTAATAGTGAAGAGGGCAAGCAGAAGAGCAAGTGAAAAGATCTTTTTAAAATTCATTAGTCGTTGATTGTTATAATACCAAAGTTAGTAAAAGCTAACAGTTTACATCAAGCAAAAGCACGTCCAATAATGACAACAAACAAAGATTGTATCAAATACGATACACTTTTCTAATCTGAAATTTAAAAGTTAAAAGCAATTGGCACAAGCGCAAAAACATAGCTAGAACCCTCATCATTAGCGATTAAGCGATATTTAACATTTTCCACAACCTCAAGAGGAGCCATCTTGGCACATTTCTTTCAATGCCCCCTGCAAAAACAAAGACTATGAAAAAGATATTTATTTTAGTTGCCGGACTTTTTCTTGCAGGAGCTGCAAATGCACAAAGCCCAATAAGATTTGGAATTAAAGGTGGGTTGAACTTACCTAATATCATTAAAGAAGATGGAAACAATAACTTCAGCACAAAAGTAAACCCTGGTTTTAATGTCGGTGTGACGTTAGACATCAACCTGATCGAAGGTATCGCTTTTACCCCCGAGGTATTGTACTCACAAAAAGGTTATAAACTAACCAGCGGATTTGGTGAGTTTACGCAAACTACCAATTTTATTGATGTACCAATTTTGGCATCTATCAAATTAGGAAGTGCATTTAATGTTGTTGTTGGTCCACAGGTATCCTTCCTGATGTCTACGACTAACAAGTATGAAAATGGATTTGGATCCACCCAACAAAAATTTGTTGAAGATGACTCAGACCGTTTCAAGAAAAGTTTGGTAGGTGGTGTAATTGGTTTCAGATATGATGTAAACAGCAATGTTGATATCCATGGCCGCTATGCGTTAGACTTCCAGAAAAACAATGAAAATGGATCTAGCTATACTCCGGAATACAGAAATCAGGTATTCTCTGTAGGCTTAGGTTACAAATTCTAATATTTATTTCCATCTACCTGGAAAAAGAAAACCGTGCAGCGCAAGCTACACGGTTTTTTCTGTTGTTAATGGTTCAGGCTATGACCTAAAAAATCAATACCCATAAAAAAGGTCCCTGCAATCATTTAAGATTGCAGGGACCTTCCATATATGCTTATTACCGCTAGGCGTGTTTGCCCGACGCGATATAAAATTTCAGCAGGATATCTTTATCAGCATCTGATAGTTTAGCTTTTTTAGCCATGTTGGGAATGATCCTGTTAGCTTGCTCTTCGGTAAAGTTTGCAGGATCTTTTAACTTATGACAACGGTCGCAATTTTTTGCGTTGATCGTACGCCCTTGATCAAACATCGCTTTTGAATAACCCGCAAACTTACTTTTTCCGTATTTATAGCTTGTGTTCTCAGTACTTGTTAATGCAATATTGCTCGCTGCGCAGCCTGCAAATAAAATAGCAAGCCCAAATAATATGTTTCTTTTCATTTTTCCCTATTAATACTTAAAGCTAAAAATACTTCTTCTTATTCCCAGTAACATTATTGCTTGAAAATAGAATCATTCCAGATAAACGAGAGCGTTCCTGAAATGTTTAGATTTTAACCTATACTTGAGTAATGAGAACGCTTAACCTGCGTTTAATAACACGAACATGTGACAACCAAATCAAGCTATGATAATGAAACCAATTACTTTTATTTTAACGGCATTACTTACCACAAGCTGCTATATGGCATCAGCTCAAAACAACGGAAAACCTGAAGACACCGAGGTATGGGAGCCTATTCCTAAGTCGGTAGTCACCGGCAAACTTAACTTTGCAAAGGCACCTTCAGATGCCTTGATTTTATTTGATGGGAAGAACCTCGATGAATGGACTATGACCGACCAACTGGGCGCTGCAGCATCCTGGCCGATAGAAAAAGGCATTTTCACCGTTAAAAAAGGCACTGGGAATATACAGACCAAAAAATCTTTTGGCAACTATCAGTTACACCTGGAGTTCCGCATTCCTAAAAACATCAGCGGAACGGGACAGGGACGCGGTAACAGCGGACTATTTTTAGCTGCAATCGGCCCTGGAGATGCCGGTTATGAGTTACAGATCCTGGATTCTTATAACAATAAGACGTATGTTAACGGCATGGCCGGAAGTATTTACAAACAGTTTATCCCTTTGGCTAATCCGGCGCTTGCCCCTGGTGAGTGGCAAACCTACGATGTATCCTGGACGGCACCAATCTTTAATGCTGATGGCTCGGTAGCATCACCAGCCCGTGTTACCGTATTATTTAATGGCGTAACGGTACAGAATAATACAGTCTTATTAGGGCCTACACAATATATTGGTAAGCCTGCGTATCGGGTAAAACATGGTGCGAGCCCAATTAAACTGCAGGCACATGGTGACAAGAGTGAACCTATCAGCTTTAGAAATATTTGGATCAGGGAACTATAGATTTCATCTATTCGTTGAGAGCTGGAATTTATACTCGACTGTTTCATAGCAGTGGAACATGCTTAAAAAATCAAAACAGTGCATAAATACGTGACTAATTAATTGAGGAAATAATACCCTTATTTTCTTTTTGACATTTAGACCGAATTCAAAAGATTATTAGTACTAAAAGAGGACCTGAATTCAGGTCCTCTTTTAGTTTAACACCCTGATATTTCAATCTTAATAGTACTACATTGACCCTACAATTTAGCATAGACACTACTACATGCCTTTGTATAAAACTGCCCTGACTCGTTCGTGTTTTCTTCGACTTTTGTCGAAGGAGGTACGAAGCAGTCCCGGAGAAAGTCGGTAGCAGGTACGTCTGATTTTCCCAGCATTGCACTACTACAACAAAGGAAATTTCAAGATCAATATGGGTGGATAGGGATAGATTTGAAACTGAGATTAAAAGCCAATTAATGAGCCTGTTTTGTTTCAAAAACGTAATCCAATGTACGAATTTTTTTTAGAAAAAAATAACGTACGGGAAGAATTAAAATACCTAGATTTAGGTATACAGGAAGGGAAGAATTTCTACATTTTTGTAAGGTTGATGCGCACGTATTTTTACTCTAAATTATGCCAATACTTAAATTTGATGAAGCGAAAAAAATCTGGCACAAGATTGCCCGAAACACAAGTGATGTTACATTCTCTTTCGAACTTGAGATTCACAAACAGCTTATCAATATTTTTCATGTCGGCGATTTCTATTACTACATTTTCAATTGTGCAACAGCATCTATGGAACTCGTTAGCGATAACCTCAGCAAGATCCTCGGACTCGACGACGGTGAATCTTTTACCATAGAGACCTTATTGACACTAATTCATCCTGAAGATCTTCCCTATTTCCTTAAATTTGAGCATAAGGTAACAGAGTTTTTCAATACGCTGCCTCCAGAAAAAGTCTTGAAGTATAAGGTGAGTTACGACTACCGTATCAAACATAAAAGTGGTCACTACGTCCGAATCCTTCAACAGGTGGTCACCATTCAGAGTGATGATACAGGTGCCGTAATTCGTGTGTTAGGAGTACATACAGACATCTCTCACCTCAAAAAGACAAATGGTTCCACGTTATCTTTCATCGGTCTGCAGGGCGAGCCAAGCTATAAGGATTTGCTTACCGGAGAAACGATTCCCATTAGCGGAAAAAGTGTATTTACCAAAAAGGAGAAGGAAATCATGAAGCTCCTGATGGAAGGAAAAACAAGCAATGAAATTGCCGAACTGCTATTTATCAGCAAGCTCACCGTTGATGTGCACCGGAAAAACATGCTTAGAAAAACAAATTCAGACTCTGTGGTCGACCTCACGGTAAAATGCCTGCAGGAAAACTGGATCTAAGATTCTGCTGCTTTTCCTGATAAACAAGAAGGGAAATATGTAAATTAGCGTGATGCCCATAAAGGGTTTAACCTAACGTTTTTTATGTCGCACACCTTAGAAGTTTGGCAAAGAGGCCCCCTTCCAGATATCACTCCTTTATTACAGCCCGTTGGCCATGCACTACTACAGGCCAGAGAAGAGCTTGAACTGTATCTTACGGATTTTTCGGATGAACTATTATGGGTCAGGCCCGCAGGACTGGCTTCGGTATCTTTTCACCTGCAACACCTCAGCGGGGTGCTTGACCGGGTGTTTACTTACGCCCATGGCTTTGGCCTCAGCGAAACACAGTTTAAGCAACTTGCAGATGAGGATGTGGTATTTATCGTTGACTTCAATACCCGCAATTTATTGGAAAGATTCTCTGCTCAGGTAGATCTTGCTATGGCACAATTAAAAAATACCGATCCCGAAACATTAACAGAATACAGAGGTGTAGGCCGTGCAGGTCTCCCTTCAACCGTAATTGGTTTGTTGGTACATGCTGCCGAGCATACGATGCGGCATGTTGGCCAGCTGATGGTTACTGCTGCAGTATTAAAGAACGGGGGACTATAACGCCCCCTGCTCTTCCTGAAAGCCGCTGCTGATTTGCTGCAGCCCCTCAATAAGACCATTGATTTTAAGCAGCGTTTTCTTCTGTTTTTTTAACATATTCCAGAATGTGATCCCGCCTATATAAGCTGTTGTAATGCCCAATGCAGTAAATCGAAATGCAACGCTGCCTCTGGCGGTAATCTCCCAGATATACATCACCATAGCCAACCAGAGCAGAACAGTATATACCCAGGTATATTGGAGTAATATTTTCTTCTGCCAATTCAGTTTTGTAATCTGATACTGGATGTAAGCATCACTCGACAGCTCCCTGTCTTCCTTTCTAAAGGCGTAACTGCGCCAGTTGATTATTAAAAATATGATCATTAACAGGTAGGTACTGGCTATGCTTACCTTAAAAGGCCAACCGAATTCACTATGGTAAGTGACATACACCCAGCCAATCCCCAGCATCGCCGCTAAAAAACCCATACTCATACAGGCATTTGAGATCAACAGCTTACGCTGGTGCTGTTGCCAGGTCGTTTTTTGTTGTTCCAGTGCGGGAGCATCGGTAAAAGCCGTTACAGGCTGCTCTTGCCAACTTTTTTGCAGGTCTTCAAATTTCATCTTTGTTCGGTTTGCATGAGCTTAAGCAACAGTCCCTTGATCCTGTTGATCTTTACGCCCACATGGTTAATATTTGTTCCTGTTATTTCTGCAATATCCTTGTAGCTTCTTTCCTCTAGCACCAAAGAGATGATCAACCTGTTCTGTGCTTCCAGCTTGCTGATACAAAACCTTAAACGATCCAATTGCGCATCTTGCTCGATCTTGGCAGTCAGCGTATCATCGTAAGGTTGATTTGCCAGATCGGGCAAAGCTTCGTGAGTATGCTTTTTATTTTTGAGATTATAACTTATTGCAGTGTTGACCGCCACGCGGTAAACCCAGGTACTTACTCTCGAATTTCCCTTAAAGTTTTGTATGCTCTTCCAGATCTGGAACAGGATTTCCTGATACAGATCATTGGCATGCGACACATCATACAGGTATGCCCGGCAGATCCGGTAAATACTTGCATGATTTGCCTTGATCAAGGCATTAAATTCTTCTTCCTGGCTCATTGTATTGATTTAGTACGAGGAAGTATTGTTTTATTACAGGAGCAAAATGAAATTTTTTGTTACCACCAGACATTTTCGAATATAGTCCACTTAAAGCGACTCATACCAATCCAGGATGTAATCTGCAACATTTTCCCAACCTGGCTCACCACAGATGAAATGGCTTTTGCCCTCAAAGATCTTCAGATCAACCCGGCTGTTCGGGTCTTTATAGCTTCCCGCAATTTTCTTCGTTAGCGTAGGTGGAAAAATATGATCACTGCCACCGCCAATAAATAGAATAGGCACGTGCGGCTTTTTAAAATCGATATTTGCAAATGGATTAAGCACGAGCTGCCTGTTAACCTTAAAACTTTCTGGGATTGCAAATTTATCGAATGCCGCAGCTTTTTCGGTGTCGGGTGTGGTGTTAAAAAAAGCATAATCGTACCACTTACGACTGCCCATAAAATATGGCTTGAATGAGAAGAAGCCAAACGCCCCTATTACTGTTTTAAGCGTTTGAAAAGGTGGAAATACATTTTTTGGTGGCGCACCATCTATACTCACCGCAGCTGCTGCTTCCCCAAGTTCTGTTAGCTTCAACGCAGCCATACCCGCCATAGAGTGACCGATAACCAAGGGTTTCTCCGGGAGCGTTTTGATCAATTCAACAATATTATTTACAATATCTGTGAAACCTGTTTTAACCAGATCCGGATGAACTTTTGCCCGTAATTCGGCAGGATCTCCGCCATGGCCAGGATTTGCCGGTGTATACACCAGATAGCCTTTGTTTTCGTAATAGCTTTTCCAAGCCGTCCAGGTAAGATTATTCACGAAATTTCCATGAATAAGCACGATAATTTTAGATTTTGCCATGAGATTTGTGTTTAAGTGTTATAAGAGTAACTAAAGATAATGATTTACAGAGCAATAAGCTACAAACCAAACACTTACAATCAAACAAAAGGCTAGACTCGCTTTCAGAAGTGATCCGATTATAAAAAACATTGAGTTTAATGCGCATTAAAGGCATTTCCAGCTATAAAAGATTTCCTAATTGTTGGGAATTAATTTATTATTGCAATCTAAATTAACTTTAACGCTCCATGATTAAGTCTTTTCAGGTAACTCTGCTTCTTATCGTATGCCTTGCTTTTTGTTCATCTGCCCAGCAGGCTCCCACAGACAAAAAATTTAAATTTGGTTCGGTAGACCTTAGTGAATTCGACACACAGGTTAAGGGCCCGGATTCAGCAGCAAACGCAATTAAACTTTTCGACATCGGATCGGGCAGTTTTGATATAAGCCCAAGAACCAACGGGCTCACCTACACGGTTACCAGACACGTAAGGTATAAAGTGGTAAACAAAAATGCTTACAGCCTGGCTGACTTCGAGATTCAGTTATACAATAGTTCCTCTGGTGGAGGTGCAGAAACCTTAACAGGCATGCGCGCATCAACTTACAACCTGGTGAATGGGAAGATTGAAGTGAGCAAAATGGCCGGTGATGCTAAATTTACCAGTCGTGCTGACAAAAACCATGTAATCAAAAAATTTACTTTGCCAAATGTCAAAGAAGGATCTATTATCGAATACACGTACACTACCAATTCAGACTTTACTTTTATGCTTGATGATTGGTATTTTCAAAGCGCATATCCAGCAAAATATGCTGAATTCACCTTTACAGTACCCGAATACTACATCTATAAACTCGCCAAAAACGGGTACTTAGATATCAACCAAACAAGGCCCAGAGATGTTAAGTTTGTGAATTCCGCTAATGCCACCCAAACAACTTATTACCTGACGGATGTGCCTGCTATCAAACAGGAAAATTTCATTACGACATTGGATGATTATGTGAGTAAGTTAACTTTCGAGCTTACGGCAACCAACTTTCCTGGCTCTGTTTACAAAGATTTCAGCTCTACCTGGCCTAAGTTAATCACTGAGCTGATGGACGATGAAACTTTTGGCCGCTTTGTTAAAAGAAATAATTTCGATAAAGCGTTTATAACAAGTATTGTAAAGGACGAAAAAGATTCTGTTGCCAAGATGAACCTGCTATTCGACTATGTAAAAGCCAATATTAAGTGGAACGAAAAAAACGGATACTATGGCACCCAATCCAGTCAAAAGGCCGTATTGGAAAAGAAATCTGGCAGCACTGGCGACATTAATCTCAGTCTTCTCGGCATGTTGCGTGCTGCAGGAATAACATGTTCTCCTGTACTGTTAAGCACTCGTGGAAACGGCTTTCACCCCGGATATCCTATGCTTTCCAAATTCAATAGTGTTGTGGTTCAGGTTACCGCAGGTGGAAGGAATTTTCTACTTGACGCAACCGATGAAGACAACATGCCTGATATGATCAGTCGCCGTAACCTAAACCATGAAGGGTTAAAGATAAATACAGAGGAAAAGACTGCAGCATGGATCTCTCTTGATAATGATATCGCCGGAAATAACAGCGTCACGTACAACCTCGTATTGGGCGAAGACAAGACCTTTAAAGGAAATATCTACTTATCTGCGATGAATTATGATGCGATAGACCGCAGAGCACTTTATAAATCAACGGCAACCGAAGCAGAGTTTCTAAAAAACTATAAAGCAAAAAGACCCGGGCTGGAGATTAGCTCCTATAAGATCGACAACCTGAAACAATCGCACGAGACTTTATTTGAGACGATGGATGTTACTATTGAGGACGCCGTGGAAGACGCTGGCAATCTAATGTACTTCACCCCTTTATTTTTTGACCGCACAAAAGACAACCCCTTTCCACTGGAAGAGCGAAAGTTTCCAGTTGACTTTGCACACCCTTTCGAAGAAAATATCCGGTCGGTAATTGAATTCCCGGAAAAGTATACGTTAGATAAATTACCGAAGAACGAGGCTTTTGCGCTACCTAACAAGGATGGACTATTCCAGGTGACCTATGCAGTAGATGGCAACAAAATAGCTATTAAAAGTAGGATCAGCATTGCTAAATCGGTGTTTTCGCCCGAGGAGTATTTTCTACTTAAAGAGTTCTTTAAAAATATCGTTCGCAAACAGGCGGAACAAATCGTATTCAAAAAATCATGAAGCTAGCAATCTATCTATCCGCGGTCTTCATGACGGCCACACTATGCGTGCGGGCACAAAACCCATATGATGTGGCTAAAATTTCTCCGGCTATGCTGGTTGGATCGACTGCAGTTGTAAGAAGCGAAGAATGCGCAATTACGGTGAAAAATGTCGGCTCGGCAACCATGAGCTATAAAACCGCCATAACGATCCTGACTAAGAATGCCGAGTCGCTGGCATCTATGTCTGAATATTACGACAGGCTTTCTTCGGTATACAATCTAAAAGCCACTATGTATGATGCCAAGGGGGTTAAAATTAAGACTTATAAAAGTGGTGATTTCATAGACAGAAGCCTCACTTCTGAGGGGACAATGTTCGACGATAACAGGATAAAAGAGCTCAGTTTTCTGAATGGGGTCTATCCATTTACTATTGAATATAGCTATGATAAAGACTTTAATGGTTTTTTAAGTTTCCCTTCCTGGAATCCTGTGACTGCCTATGATACCGCTGTAGAACAATCAAGCTATACTATCCAGGTTCCTGAAAGTAGCACAATTAAGTTTTTGAAAAGCAAAGATCTTAAAACAGACTCTACTTTATCAAACCATGTACGCAATTACAAATGGTCCGTGCAGCAAGTGGCAAGTATTGCTTCGGAGCCCATGTCTGTCGGAATGAAAGAAATAACGCCCTGGGTGCAGGCATCACCCAATGCTTTTCAATATGACAATGTAAGCGGGAATGTAGATAGCTGGAAAAATCTGGGCAGTTGGATTTTTGACCTTAGTAAAGGTGGACAGAACTTACCCGAGCAAACAAAGGCCACTGTAAGATCATTGACAGCATCTGCGAAAACTGATAAAGAAAAGATTGCCATTCTCTATAAGTTTATGCAGACTAACGCCAGGTATGTTAGCGTACAATTAGGAATTGGTGGTTTTAAACCTATTGCAGCGGAAAAAGTAGCTGCTGTAAATTATGGCGATTGTAAGGCCCTTTCAAACTATATGAAGGCGCTGCTGGAGACAGTGGGCATCCAGTCACATTTGGTAATGATTGGTGCTGATATGCCTTCTTTAAACCCAGATTACTCCAGTTTTGGACAAGCCAATCATATGATCTTATGTGTTCCTGCGGCAAAGGATACTACCTGGCTTGAATGCACAAGTCAATACCTGCCTGCTGGCTTTCTGGGCAACAGCACATCAAACAAAACGGTTATGTTGGTAACGGAAGCGGGAGGAAAATTGGTAAACACACCCTTTTACAGTCCGGCAGACAACTATCAGCAAAGAAATACAACGGTTGCGTTGACGGCTGAGGGCAATGCCGATATCTTGATCAAAACAAGCTATGGCGCTTGTCAGTACGAAGATCATCTATACATGATGCTTAGAGATCCTACGGCACAGCGTAAGGCACTGTTAAATAGCTTGAGCATTCCCAATATGGAAGTGGTGTCCGCAAAATATACACAGTCAGATAAAGATCAGCCAAAGCTCGAAGAGCAGATTGAAGCTAAGGGCAGTCAAATGCTGAATCAGGGGGGCGATAAGCTGTTCCTTACCTTGAACTTACTCAATAGAAACGAAAGTGTACCACGAAAGGTAGAAGATCGTAAAACATCCTTTGCTGTCGCTTTCGGATTTCAGGATACCGACGAGGTAACTTATTCCATTCCCAAGGGCTACAAGGTTGAATTTGTGCCCGAATCAGTAAAAATAGATTCTGAATTTGGCACTTATACCGCTACTGCAGTACTGAAGGGCGACAAGCTTGTGTATACCCGCGTACAACGCCTGAATAGCAAAAGGTATCCGCCAGAGAAATATAAAGATGCTGTAGACTTTTATAAGAAAATGTATCTGGCCGATAAGCTTAAGGCGGTTCTGGCGAAATCAGAATAGAGATTATTTTTTCTGTTGGCTATATGCATAAGGTAGTCCAAACTGATGATGTTGGGCAATCAGGAAATCTATTATTTTATTGAACTCTGCCAGTTTAGCGGCATCCCATTGATTGGGGTGCCCTTGCAAGACCATATAATCATAATATTGCCCTTTAAAATTTTCGTATTGTGTGAGGAAATATTCGAAATTCACCATCCCTGTTGCGCTTTCCATGTTAACACGGTTATCCAGGTTCATCAGCCTCTTTACTCCTACGGGCTTAATGCTGCTAAAGAAAACGGCCTTGTATTTAGAATGCTCGCCGATCACCTTGTTGAAAGTAGAGTCGCTTGCATTAAACGGCGCTCCAAAGGTATGCATTTCAATGCCTAAAAGCTGCTTTACGCGCTGATCGGCTTTATCGAAATGTTCCTTTTGAAAAGCATAACCAGTGCCCTTGAATTCAGGATTTTTATCTGGCCCATTAGTACTGGAATGGTCATATCCGTGGTTCCATATCTCAAATAATTTACCACCCTTTTCATCTGTAGCACGGATGTATTTTTTATAGGCTGTTCCAGCGGTGCTATCGAGTCTCGAGGCAATTACACCAATTGATGCCTTTACTTTGCGGGCAACAAGGACATCGAGCACTGGTGCTGCAGAGCTCATGCTATTTTTAGAGGCCAGATCGTCCAGTTTCAATAAAATTACTGCTTGCGCCCTTACTGTTGCGAAAGGCAATATGCAAAATAAGGAGGCAACGATAATGCTTTTGAAGCTAGTCATAATTTCGGGAGGTTTAAGATTCGGCACCTAATATAAAGTATTATTAATTAATGTGTTTCCTCGGCAGGCAATAAAAAAAGGGGCTCCATTCGGAACCCCTGATTTCAATTTGTGTGTGCGTATATTCTTATTTCAATGCTTTTTTTAATTCTGCACCGGCTTGTAGCCCTACAGACTGTGCTCCGGGAACATTTGCCAGCGGATTAAGCATACCCCAATCATGGATCATACCATTATAGCGCATTGCACTTACACGTACTCCGGCTTGATCCAGCTTACGACCGTAAGCTTCACCTTCGTCACGCAAAACATCATTTTCTGCTGTTGCGATTACTGCTGCAGGCAATCCTTTCAACTGTGCTAAGGTGGCATTTAGCGGTGTTGCATAAATATCTTTTCTTTTTGATACATCAGGCAAGTAACTATTCCAGAACCACACCATCATGTTCTTAGTCAGGAACCTGCCTGTAGCAAATTGTTTATAAGATCCGGTTTGAAAGTTGGCATCGGTTACCGGCCATAACAGCACCTGCAATTTTAACTCAGGTCCTTTTTTGTTTTTAGCCATCAAGGCAACTACCGCAGCCATGTTTCCACCAACGCTATTTCCAACTACAGCTAAACGTTTGCCATCTACACCGATCTCGGCACCATTCTTTGCTACCCACTCCGTTGCTGCATATGCCTGATTGATAGCAACAGGGTAATGTGCTTCGGGAGAAGGAGTATAATCTACAAATACTGCTGCAGCACCAGATGCAACAACGATGTCACGGACAAGGCGTTTATGCGTAGGGAAATCACCTAACACCCAACCGCCGCCGTGGAAGAACATGAACACAGGCAATATCCCTTTCGAATTTGCCGGCTTAACGATATGTAATTTTACGGGAATGCCATTTTCTGTGATTGTTTTTTCGCTCACTTCGATATCCGAGTAATCAAACTTTACAGATTCCTGAGCATTTGTCAATACTGCGCGGGCATCTTTTGGCGACAGTTGTTCGATGGGTTTGCCGGTACCTGAGTTAAGTACTTTAAGGAAAGCTTTTACCTGACTTTCTATTTGGGGATCTTTGGCAGGATCCAATGGTTTTACAGTTTGTGCGGTTACTGAACCTGTAATTACAGTAGCGATTACGAATACTGCGAGTTTGCTGAGTTTGATTAAATTTTTCATTCCGTTTTAAGTTTAATGGGTTTGTTGATACAAAGAAAATGCGTTTCTGTAGCACACCCATTTACTAATCGACGGAAGGGGCTTTATGAGCGTTAAAGACTGAAAAACCCGCGGTAGTAACCATACATATTAATCCGCATTTGAATTTATCCCACTTAAAAGTGCTCTGTTAATCCAGTCGTATAAGTAATAAGAAAGCTCGTTGTACTCCTCATTATCTTCATCATTTTCAAAACCGAGATCGTTCCATGACCCCATGCCAGCAAACACATGTGATGCCATTGCTGCATATATTAACCGCAAGGCAGCCTGGTCATATCCTGTTTCGCAGATCTGATTGCCGTACCACTGATCTCGCCCGGTTTCCCCATTTAGGATTCCAAGTGCTTTTTGGAAGACATCTGCCCAATTTGTGAGCTCATGCGCGGATGCGAAAGCGCTGACATCTGTCAGGATTTCCTGAAAAGCCCTTGCCGTTTCTACTTGGTCCGGGCAGAAATTGATGGTCTGCGTTTCGGAAACGGTACGTCCATAGCTAACCTTCCAAATGTTTTGATCCGGGTCGTTAGACTGATTGGCCTCCCAGCGACTTGCCCAGAAACCAGAATACGCCGGATAAATCGCTTCCAAAAGCCAGGTTCCGCCGCCGCCTATCATGCCGGCGAGTTTATGATCTGGGGTATCGGTCTCATTGGACTTTGAAGGGTGGTAATAGGCTGCCAAACTCACGCAGCCTTGTTGTTTTAGATAATTAAACCACGCAACGGGATCCCCGGCTACTTCTTCTTCTTTATGCCCATCTGATTCCGCTTTGAGATCCAGAAAATTAACCTGGTTACAGAACTTGAAGCTCAGGTTACTTGGGTAATAATCTTCAGGGATAACTCCCGTTTTTAAAAATTGATTGCCATAAGAAATTAGCGATAAAAGTTGGCTGGTTGTTCCGTTCATGTTTTTACTAGGCTTTAATTTTTCTATCTTACATTAAATAATTACTTGAGTAACAAACTTGGCATTCCATTGTTGGTCTGGTTAAAATTTTAACGTTCAATTGATCAATAGCTAACCTACTGAATTATTTGATGGGTATTCGTTTTTTTGATTTGACAAGCAAAATCATAATTAGCAATATGAGCTTTCGTTGCGAACCGCCCGGTCGTCTTATAAAGTTTTATTATATTAGTCAATAAAATCTGAGCTGAAACAAAATTTAGCTCTGACATTCCATTACGCGAAAATGAGTTAAGTAGATGCAATATTTGGCGAGACTGCACTTGAACCTATCAACACCGACTGCAATATTAGCTGTATTTCTTTGCGCTTTTAAAGCAAGCGGACAAGATACATTACAGGTAAAAAAATCAGTCGACAGTAGCTACATAGAAAGATTTGATGATTTTTTTATTGTAAAACCTTCTATTACCACCACAGCGGAAGCGTTAGTTGCCAAGACCGGTAATTTCAATATTGTTCTGCAACCAAACACTTCAGAAATTCTCAGGACTTATTTCAATTACCATTTCATTTCTTTTTATGTTGACTACTTACCCCGATTTGCCGGAGCGAATAAAGATGATAATGAAAAAGGTAAAACCAAATTATTTGGTCTGGGTGCCAGCACCAATATCGGACAATGGTTTGCGTCGGCAGGTCTTTCTAAAACTCAAGGTTATTATGTAGAAAACACCGTCGACTTCAGACCAGATTGGCGTGATGGAGATGCGTATCTTCAGGTACCAGATTTGTACTTCACTAGTTATGATCTAGCCTTGGGCTATAATACAAACAAAAAATTATCTCTATTAGCTACTTCGAGTCAGACGGAGCGGCAACTCAAAAGTGCTGGAGGATTTTTACCCAAGATATCGTTGAGATACTATATCATAGACGACCGTACAGCTACCGCTACATCAAATGAAAAATCTAATAACGTCCAGGCTTTACTCGGGGCTGGTTATCAATATACCTTCGTGTTAAAGAAGACGCTTTACCTGGTAGGTGCGTTTACGCCCTCTTTTGGTTATATCCATACTAAAGTTAATAACCGTGGTAAGCAAAACTCCTTTAGTTTTACCCAGCGTGGTCCCATTTACCAGTGGGATGGCAAACTGGGCTTAGGCTATAATAGTCATACGTTTTTTGCAGGTAGTTCAATCAATGCAGTATCTGCTAAATATTCGCAGGGACTGACATCAGCGGAAAACCAAAATACAGACCTCTTTTTTGAGCTTTTTGTAGGTTTCAGGTTAAAGGCGCCAAGATTTATCAGTAAAAACTATAAAAAAATATTCAACTAATGCAGCGGTACTACCTCTTTGCTTTTCTTTTATTAGTTTTTTCAGTGAGCTCCCGCGCACAGGTAGCCGGAGATACCCTGCACGTTCAGAAGAAAAAATTTGGCCGGGCAGCAACGGAGCTTTTTGTTGTGCAGTTGATACCCTGGAGTTATAATAAGTTTTTGAGGGGTGCAGAGTTCGCAAAACTTGACATCAAGAGTATTGGAAATAACCTTAATCCGAGAAACTGGGAGTGGGACGACAATAGCTTTAAAACCAATCAGTTTGGACACCCTTACCATGGCAACTTATATTATAATTCTTTCAGGACCAACGGATTTTCATTCTGGCAATCAGTTCCAGCTGCTTTTACCGGCAGTTTTATTTGGGAAGTTGCGGCAGAAACAAACAAGTTTGCGCCCAATGATTTTATCAATACCAGTCTTGGTGGAATTACTTTGGGTGAAATGACTTATAGAATTTCAAATAAGCTAGTCAACAACCGTGCGACAGGCGTAAAAAGACAGTTGCAAGAAGTGGCGGGGCTTCTAATTAACCCGCTAAACGGCGTTAACCGGATTTTGGACGGGAAGTGGGGAAAGTTTCGGGCCGTAGTAGACACCACGCACAAATTGCAGGCTTTTGTGAATGTAGGATCACGGCATTTCAACGTGAAGACTTATCAGGAAGAATTACGGGGGAAACAAGAAATATACCTCCGTTTGCGTTTGCTTTACGGGGATAAATATGAAGAAACCAGTGCGCCGTTTGATCATTTTTCGGCCCTGATCGAATTGGGAAGCGGCGACTCTACCTACATCAATAATCTGCAGGTTGCTGGCGCACTGAAGACCTGGTCCATGCAGAATAATGGGAATGCAAAGCACTTGTATTCCGTTACCATGAACTATGACTTTATTAAAAACAATGCCTTTGAGTATGGAGGACAAAGTTTCACATTTAAGTTAATATCGGACTGGAATCCTGAAGCTAAAGTGCGGTTTAACACCGAAATTGGAAGCGGAATCATTGCATTGGGTGCTGTCCAAGATAAATATCTGTTTTATGGTGAAGGAAGAAATTACGACTATTGCGCAGGAATCAATGTACTCGCTGCAGCAAGTATGACTGTCAATAATCTTTTTGAAACTGAGCTTAATTACCGTGGAAGTAGGTTTCAGACCATTAATGGTAATCCATCATCTTATATCTTAAACACGCTTTCTGCCGACTTCAGAGCCTTTTTAAGTCAACGCTTTTCTCTTGCCGCAGGTGTAGGCCAGTACACTTTGAACGGCTTTTTCAAAGGTTTTGATAATGTAGCGGAAATTTATCCCTTCGCCCGGTTTTCTCTGGGATATAAATTATAAGCTGTTAGAAGGCAATGCCAATTGCCCCCTGTTGATCCAGTACGCTGCCTAAGATGTCTTCAAATACTAATCCTTTTTCAGGTTGAATGCTTGGATTAGACGGATAAGTCTTTCCATCATATTTTAACACATGGTGTTCGGCTTGACTTTGAATCAATAAATCATTCCAGCCGTCAGTGCTAGATTTCAGAATACGTACAGGAGTTTCGCTTACTGTAAAACGCGTTATCAATTCTCCTTTGTCTGATAGCAAGAGCAATGTACATCCTCCGCTGCCACAAAAGTAAGGTCCGCTGAGGCCTACAAAAACCTCTGAGTTCCCATCATGATTCAGGTCTATTTGTTGCGCAATACAGTGCCTGCTGAGGCTATCAACGAACCCTTTTTCCAAATCATCCTTCAAAGAAGTTTTCATATACGTTTTTACCTTTGAAACTACATCTTCGTCATTTATGCCAGAAGATTTTTCGACAACAGAACTTAAACTGTCTGTATGTCCGGCAACTTCTTCCTGGTCAGTTTTTGACCGGCATCCTAAAATCACGACTAAAAAGAGAATTGAAAAAAGGGCTATTGTTTTCATTGCATTGAAATCAAAATTGATTGTCTCTATTTACGATATATTGGACTCCTTTTAAGCAAATATTCTAAGGGACCACTATATGAGCCATCAGTGTTGCTTAAAAATGCTTTGTGTGTTTGACTAAAAATACTCGCATTGTTATCCATGTATACATTTAAATTTACGCTGACATCATATCGTTGAACTGAATTTCCATAATTGGATTCAGACCCTTTAACACCTGTTACACTATTGTTATCATTGCGTTTTACTTTCGTGCTACCTGAAGTTACTGAAGAATTGGTTTGATATCCTTTATTCTGAGTTACTGTACCTTCAATTATATATTCAACACTCAGCAGATCACAAATCTCTTTCATTGTATATCCCATCATCTTATCTTTCGTTACGCCAGCTTTAGCTAAAAGGGCATTTGTGGTACGTGGATCAAGCAGGGTATATCCTGCTGTGTGTTGCGAAAGCAATGTATAAGTATCCTGCTGCGCTTTGATACCAATCTGATCGGCACCCGGTTGATTGTCCATTAGATAAGTAAAGGGAAGAATTGCGATTTTATTGTGATGATCTACTGGGCTTGCAGTCATAGCTACACCGTCACTTTTCCTTGTCACCGACTGTGCGGCAACATCAGAAAAGGTCTCTATCCGTCCACTCCCATGGACAAGTTTGGCGATATCAGATTTCTTGATCACATATTCTGCTGTTTCCCCGGAGTAAATAAACGAGACATCGGTATCGGTCACCTTTACGATTTTCCCCTTCATTTCCTCCCCGTTGGTTTTGACTAAGACATCTGGTTTGGTTTGTGCAAAAAGATTAAGTGCCATTATAATGGCGATTAATGATAGTGATAGTTTTTTCATGGCATTTATTTTAAGTTAACAATGGAGTTTCGTATTTATGTGGCAATCGCCATTTTATTCAATTACAGTTTTAAATTGTAGGCTACCCTAAGACCTAAAAAAGTAAGATCTTCTGCTACGCCTCTTGTATCAGATACCTGATAGCGTAGGGCTACTTCCAATCCTTTAATCGTATAACCAACACCGAGTGCCCAACCAAAATCACTACTCGTTTTACTAAGCGACATCGTACTGTTACTACCATACGCGGTATTGATAGATATACCCGCCTGACCTTCCAACGAAAATTGGTTAATCAGGTATCTGTAGCCTGCATATACAGGTGTTGCTGCGTAATATACCTTGACTCCATCTGGAAGATGTTTGATAGGAAATCGATTATACCCAGCCTCCAATGTAGCTTGCTGCGGACCTTCGCCAAATCCATATATTCCTTTTACCGCCGCTCCGTAACCAATATTGGTTAATGTGAGCAAGTCAGATGTAGGTCTTGCTATCTGCGCGGAAATCTGTAACTGGCGAAGTCCTTTTTGAGCTGTAGCATAGAGGCTGGTGGCCAGGAGTGTTGTGATGAGCAGTAATTTTTTCATGTTGTTTAATTTACAAATGACCTAACGATCACGATCTCGCCGTCTATCCATCTTTTGACAATCAGACTGTCTTCTAATCATATTTTCTTAGTCAATTGTCGAATTACAGCTTAGAAAAATTCAGTTCAATTCTGAGCTTTACCGAACATCTCAGATTAAAAATAAAAATTTCAAACTAAAGATGGAATTTAAATTCACTCCAACAGGCTTTTTGCTAAATTGTTAACGCAGGAATATCTTACAATGTTTCTCCTAACTGAAATATTTGGATCGAACTTGGGTCGTTTAGCTACGCACATCCTTATCTTAAATGTTTAGCTTTGTTGTGGACTCCTCCTTTAATGAGCAATGGCGAAATATACTATTTTACATGACCTTAAATTGGTTGATCTTTTAAAAGGAGGAGATGAAGAAGCTTTTGCAGAGATTTACAACAGGTATGCCGATAAGCTGGCAGGCTTTGCCTCTTCTAAGTTGTTCCACATGGATGATGCGAAGGATATTGTACATGATCTCTTTGTGAAATTTTGGGAGCAGCGGGAAAATGTGCAGATAGACCGCAATTTAGAGGCGTATTTATTTACCCTGGCGCGTTACCGAATTATCAATAAGATCAGGAAGAACATTACGCGTGAAGAGTATGCTGTGATGGTTAAGGCATGGGATAATGGAGCCGAGCCGGATGTTGAAAGACAGATTGCCGCGAAAGAACTGCAGCAAAACATCGATAATTCATTGCTGTCCTTATCACCAAGGATCAAAGAAATCTATTTGTTAAGCAGGGGAGAAAACCTGAGTATTGCCGAGATTGCCGCCAGGCTTGAACTCTCAGAGCAGACTGTAAAAAACCAACTTAGCACCGCTTTAAAACACATCAGAGGATCATTAGCTACTGTCTCTGTGGTAGCACTCGCCTATTGGATATCCTAAAAAAATATTTTTTGTTTTCTTATAGTACCGAACCGCTGCTGATACGGCTATTGTAAAACCGATAACAAATGACTGCTGAACAAATAGCTGCCGTATTGAAACGTTATGAGGACGGCAACACCACACCCCAAGAAAATAAAAGCATCGAACATTGGCTGGACGCCGTTAATAATCCAGATGCCAGCTGGCCTGTCTGGGACAGACCTGCTAAAGACCAGTGGTTGGCCACAGTCTTTACAGAAATACATGCCAGTATACATAAAGAGCAGCTCAATGTGGTAAAACTGCCGGGAAGAAACAAGATTGTGTGGCGCAGCATCGCAGCAGTAGCTGCGGTTGTCTTTATTGCCATCACGCTGTACTTACAGTCGCCCGTACACTCAGACCACAATAGCACGCCTTTGATCTCGCTGGTTACAAGGGCTGACCAAAAGACTCAAATTACCTTGGCAGATGGCAGTAAAGTTTGGGTAAACGCGGGTTCAGAACTTAAGTATCCAAAGGTATTTCAAACCGGAACGAGGGAAGTGTACTTATCGGGAGAAGCATACTTTGATATCGCACATGATGCATCAAAGCCTTTTATCATCCATACCGGAACGATCACAACACGCGTATTGGGAACGGCCTTTAACATCAAGGAAGACAAACTTACGCATATTGTAAAAGTAACCGTTACAAGAGGTAAAGTAAGCGTAGCTCATGGAAGTCAGCTGCTGGGCGTGTTGACTCCCAACCAGCAGATCAGCTTTAATGGCGACAAAAACAGCGCTGTAAAAGAGCACGTTGACGCGCAACGGATAACTGCATGGCAGCATGACGACTTACAATTTGAAGATATCAATTTTGGTGATGCTGTAGCACAACTTCAGGATCAGTTTCATGTAAAGATTGTGTTCAGCAATGACAAACTGAGGAATTGCCGATTTAGCGGAACCTCATTAAACGGACAAGATCTGGATAAGATTCTGGACGTAATCTGTGCGTTCAACAATGCGACATATACGAGAAAAGCAGACGGAAGCATTCTTATTGAAGGAGCTGGCTGCGATAAATAGAAAACAAAATGAACTACAGCTAATTTTTGCGCTTCGTGATGCCTCCAGGAGGATGAGCGAAAAAACCCGTAAACCGACGGCTATCGGCTTACAGGCATCCCGGAAACCCGGGGTTTCAAATAACGGTAATCACTTAAAACATTTAAAAGTATGAATATTTCTGCGAAAATGCGGAGACTGGCGACGCTATGTGTGCTCGCCAAAGACAAACTAACGAACAAGAATAAATTTATCCGGCAACTTATGCGTGTAAGCGTAATTTTAACTTTTCTGACTTTAACTACTATCCAGGTGATGCTGGCCACCGCTTCGCGTGGTCAGAATATGCAGCAGGATAAGGTAACTATTGGCTTGAAGGGCGAAACCTTACAGACTGGACTTAAAAAAATAGAACAACAGACGTCGTTGCGTTTTTACTACCGTAAATCGGAGGTTAAAGCAATATCCAACCTCCATTTGCAAGAGGGTACAAGAACAATTGCGGAAACGTTACAGGAATTGCTCAATAATACATTTTTCACGTTCCGCCAGATTCACGGCAATATCCTCCTTGAGCAGCAGACCAATCAGGTTGGCTTTAAGGTTAACGGTCGCGTGTTGAACATACAACATCAGCCTCTATCGGCAGCTAACATCAATATTTTTAAAAAAGGCAGTAATAAAGCGGCACAAACCCTGCAGGCAGATACATCGGGCTATTTTAAATTGAGTGTTGCTGAGAAAGGAGACTATGTGCTTGTTATCTCGTCTATGGGAATGGATGAGATTGAAGTTGCAGTAACCCTGGCAGAAAGTCCGGTTGTGAGTATACCGGATATTATTTTAAGCACAAAGACAACACAACTGCAGCAAGTCAGTATTGTGGCCAAAAGACCATTTATTGAACAACGGATAGACCGTACCATTGTGAATGTGAATGGGGTGATCTCAAATACTGGAGCGAATGCTTTAGAAGTGCTTTCCAAATCGCCGGGTGTGCAGGTTGACGACAATGGTACAATTAGCTTTAGAGGCAAGAATGGCATTTTGGTACTGATTGATGGTAAGCCCAGTTATCTTTCGGGCGATAACCTGGCTAATTACCTCCGCTCGATGCAGGCATCGTCTTTAGACCAGATTGAACTGATGAGCAACCCACCAGCGAAATATGAGGCCGCGGGTAACGGTGGCGTCATTAACATTAAGACTAGAAAATCAAAGGCAGAAGGCTTTAACGGGAACATCACCATTGGTGCAGGCAAGGCAGCCTATTGGAGGACGAATGAAAACCTGAACTTAAACTATGCTAAGGGGGCCATGAATATGTTTGCTTCTGCAGGTTATAATCTACAGAATGGTTATAGAAAAACGAACAACAGCAGACAGTATCTTGACGAAGCAGGCATCCCACTTACCCAATATGAACAGGTTGGCTATTCCAGGCCGCTAACGAAAAACCCAACATTGAAATTTGGACTTGACTACAGGCTTTCTGAAAAAACTACTGTAGGATTTTTACTGAGCGGCTCCCTATCAACAGGCAACAATCCAAACAGCAGTACAAGTACTTTAAAGAACCAGTTGGGACAGGTTAACTCCATCGTTGAAGCAACCAATTACACGAAAAGCAAGTTTAACAATGGAGGATTAAATCTAAATTACAGTCATGCGTTCGACGAGCCGGGAAAAGTGCTGAGTTTTGACCTTGATTATTTAACCTATAGCACGTCCAAGGATCAGACTTTTGACAACAGGATTCTTAATGCCACAGGATCTCTCACAAGCGCAGAACAGCTTACCGCCCACCTGCCGGCAGAAATCAACATCTTTGCTGCCAAAACAGATTTTGTGCAGCCGCTGGGCAATAAAGCCAAGCTGGAATTGGGTTTAAAAAGCAGCTACGTCAACACGGATAATGCTGCCAATTATTATAATGTTGTTGGCGGAGTGCCGCTGATCGACTACAACCAAACCAATAGGTTCAAATACCGGGAAAACATCAATGCCGGATATGCCAGTTTTAATCAGGGTTTTGGCAGAGTTGAGCTGAAAGCAGGTTTAAGGTTGGAAAACACCAATATCAGTGGGCATCAGCTGGGCAATGTGCTAAAACCCGATTCATCATTTACGAGGAGCTACCTCAGCGCCTTTCCAACGGCATATCTATCCTATAAAATAGATACCACCGGCAATCATTTACTGATAGGCTCGTATGGAAGGCGCATTGATCGCCCTTATTACCAAAATCTCAATCCCTTTTTAACGTTTATAGATAAGTTTGGCTACTGGGCCGGCAATCCATTTCTGCGGCCTCAGTTTTCTGACAACTACGAACTTTCATGGCATTATAAAAACAGGTTCTCTTTTGGCCTGCAGTATAACCTGATCCACGATTATCAGGTGGAAACTGTAGAAAGAAGTGGAGATATCTTTATCAGCCGCACAGTGAATATTGGCAAAAACCCTTATTACGGAATTGATGCTAATGCCACACTGGATCCGTTTTCCTGGTGGAACATGCATATTTATGCTGAGTTAATCAACAACATTACCAGGGGCCCGTTATATGGGGGATATCTGAATACGGGCCAATGGTATGTATACACTACCGCTCAAAACCAATTTCAGCTAGGCGCCGGATGGAGCGCAGAGTTAAGTGGATTTTTTATTTCTGCAAAGGTTGACGGGCAGTATACCCATAAGGCAACGGGGCAACTGGATGCTGGATTACAAAAGAAGATCATGGCGGGAAATGGCACAATTAGACTTGGCGGAAGGGATTTATTGCGCACTAACTTCCCACAAGGCAATGTGCTGAACATCCCAAATACTACAGCAACATGGCGTAATGATTGGGCATATCGCACAGTGAGCTTAGGCTTTACCTATAATTTCGGGAATAGTGTTAAAACGCAACGGAAAGCGACCAAAGGGAGTGCTGAAAGCGAGCAAAACCGGGTGCGGCAATAACCACACAATTAAGCGTCAATACGGACTTGTCTGGACCCGGTTTTGTTCATCCCGGGCTCCATTCCGGTCTCTTGGCCGCTTGGTATCTTTAGCATTTCTACTCATTTTATAGCTTAATGAAAGCATCACAGTGCGACTATCTTTACGATTTCTATAGATGCCGTCAGATCCGGCAACATTGATTACCTGTCCCTGAGTTATGGCCGAATAAAAGAGGTCGCTGGCACTTACACCGATCGTGGCTTTACCTTTAAAAAATTGTTTCCTAATGCCGGCACGTAACGCTGCGATACCTTTGGTGGTATTTTGTCCCGAAAAGGTTCTGCCACCCCAATTTAAGACCAATTCTGCAGTACAATTTTTACCAATTGTAAGCCTGTTAAACCAATTAAGTGAATGTGCATAGTATGTCGTGTCTACGCGTTTACTATCCAACAGCACATTCATGTGAATCCGTTCAGGATTAACTGAAAGATCAGCGTTCCACCATTTGAAGATGTCCTTATTATAGGTGATCATGAGTCCTGTGATTTGCAGGCTTCCTGTATTCTCTGGTCGCTGGACATATACATCTCCATAAGTCCTGATAACCTGACCACTAATGTTTGACAAATCTGAATAGTATGCTACTGTATTTAATTGTTCTTTAAACACATGGCTGAGTTCAAAGTTATTGGTAAAATCAGGTTGCAGGAAGGGATTTCCGGACACATGGTTGTAGCGCTGCACTAAAGTTAAAAATGGATTTAATTTATCATATCCTGGTCGGCCGATCCGGCGTCCAAAGTTTAAGAAAAACTGGTGTTTATTTTCCTTATCGGGCTTAAAGGAAATAAACAGGGAGGGGAAAAGATTCGCGTATTTTCTGTTGAACGTAGAATCTGGCATTATACTGTTCCCTAGCTGATGTCCATTAGCTTGCGTATCCTCAATTCTTAACCCTACTTTAAAGGCAAATTCTCCCAGTTCCTGGTAGCCTTCCATATAAGCTGCGCTGATGATTTCATGATATCGGAAGTGATTAGATCGTTCAGAATCTGGCTGCTCCCCGCCTATCTTGCCCTTGAAATATTCCGCTTTGTTATCCGTAGCGACCTTGCTTATTTTAATGCCGGAATTGAAAGCAATTCCTTTTTTTGATGGGTATGAAAAATCTGCTTTCGCAGAATAGATGGTGATATCACGGGGTAGCATTCCAGAGATCCTGGTATTATTAGTGGGTAGTCCAATGTCAGAAAATGTGCTGTTGCTAAATACCTGGTCAATCTGAGTGCGATATTTACCATAATCCATGTCGACGCTAAGCTCTGATCCCAAGGAGTCAAACTGATGGGTTATGTTTAGGTTAAGGAGTTTGTTTCGAAATCTATTGTTCACGTTATTAATAGAAATTACTGATGAATCTGGATAAATAAATCGACTGAAGCGCAGATTTGTGTTGTGACCTCTTTCTTCAACAGTATTATTGGCAGCATTCATAATTATACCCATTGTTGTTTTTGTGTTGAGGTAGTAGTCTGCTCCCAATTTCAAATTGCTATTGTATCTGGTGTAAGTAATCTCATTTTCCTGACTGAGTGTTGATATGGGGAACCCCTGCGAAGTCAAGAATCGCCTTGTTGATGATGAATTTTCAAAGTCTTTTGGAGCCCCCACCCCAGCGTTCCCAAAAAAGTTAAACTTTCCCTGCCGATAATTCATATTTACGGAGCCATTGGCCTTGCGGTAAAAGCCTTTACCAAGATTTGCTGCCGCACCGATATTGTACCCTTCCTGTTTGTTTTTCTTAGTGATGATGTTGACAACGCCTCCGCTGCCCGCCGCATCATACTTCGCCGAAGGATTGGGCATCAGCTCGATCTTATCGAGCAAATCGACAGGCATTGATTTCAGATAGGCGGCCAGGTCGTTGCCCGACAAATAGGTTAGCTTACCGTCCACATACACGGTTACACCCTTCCCCATCAGATTAATATTGCCATCGTCCGTAACACGTAGTCCTGGTAATTTGCCAAGTAAGTCCAGCACATCAATTCCAGCCACATTTGCGAGTTGCGCAATATTAATGATTGTCCGGTCAACCTTCCGCTCAATTATTTTTTTCCTGGTGCTGACCTTCACTTCGTCCAGGAAGTGTAAACTGATGAGCGAGTCTTTTTTTACTGTGTCTGTTTTTTGTTCCCTTTCTTGTGCATTGGCGGATGTAAACCCCAGGACGAGAAGGATAAAAAAGTATTTTCTCATATCTTTAGCTAATTAACTGAAGCTAAACTACTTTTGACGATCTGCTTCGAAGAGCACAATCGTTAAACAAGGAAAACATCTCGATAAACACGATAATATTCGGGGTGTATTTTTTACAAATTAAGCTAGGTTTGAGGAATGAAGGTAAAGACAGGAATATTGGCGATTGTTTTCCTGGTGTTCTATGCTATGGTACACCTTGGCGGGCACCTACCAGATCTTTATTACGGAAAGTTTAGCTATATTGATGAACGCAGCTATGATCAGCGATTGATGAGCTTGCTGACAGATATTTTAATGTCCTTCCTGTTTACGTTAAGCACCTATTATGCGCTGTATTGTTTTTATCCCCGACGCAGGTATATTTCCCTAATATGTATTCTTGTTGTGGCCTTTATCACGTGCTTCACCATGAGTTATTGGGGTACGCAGTGGTTATCAGCAGATCATTTGCGGATCTCCAGGTTTTTTAGAACAGAGGTGTTATATAATGCTTTCTATTGCATCTTCGCGATGGTATTCTATTTTGTGCAGTATGCACAATTTAAAGAATTGCAGGAACGTGACCTTGCGCTCGAAAACCGACTGGCATCCCTCTCTTTCCTACGCTCACAAATCAATCCACATTTTCTTTTTAACAATCTCAATAACATTTACTCCATGGTTTATCACAATTCCGCACAATCATTGCCGGCAATATCGGGATTATCAGATTTGCTGCGTTACATGATTTATGATGACAAAGACATGAGTACGCTCGAAAAAGAAGTTCATTACATTGAACAATATATCGCATTGGAGCAATTGCGTTTTGAGGCACCGAGCAAAATTAAGTTTAACTATACAAACGATGGATTACCAGCTCAGTTGCCCCCATTGTTATTAATTCCTTTTGTAGAAAATGCTTTCAAACACGGGAACATCTCTTCGGAGCGCGAATGGCTAACAATTACCATTAGCACTACTGCAAGCAATCAAATCCTTTTGAATTGCACCAATGAGGTGCGTGTTAAAAGAAAAGATTTAACTGGCGGCATTGGGATTGATAACGTGCGCAAGCGACTGGCATTGCTGTACCCCGATAATCACAATTTAACGATCTCGCAGCATCAAGATAAATTTACTGTAAATTTAACGCTGGGCATTTATCGGCAGCTATAAAAACAATCTCCTATGAATATGTTGAAGTGTGTTGTTGTTGATGATGAATTTCCGGCAGTGAAGCTTTTGGGCGATTACATTGTTAAAACCCCTGGTCTTGAGCTCAGTTTTAAAAGTACCTCAGCAATGGAGGCTCTGGAATATATCGGACAGCATCAGGTTGATCTCCTATTTCTGGATATACAGATGCCAGAGCTCACAGGAATGGAATTGGTAAAAATCATTAAGCATGCACCAATTCATGTCATTATAACTACTGCATATACTGAATATGCAATTGAAGGTTATGAGCATGATGTGGCCGACTACTTACTTAAACCCGTTACTTTTGAGCGGTTTCTAGTCTCCATCAATAAAGTTAGACTGCGGATAAGTGCTTCCCGGGTATCGTTGGCTCCAGATCGGAATCCATCGCCAGCTTACATTTTTATAAAAACAGAGTACCGCGTTCAAAAGGTGTTACTTGCATCTATCCAATACATTGAAGGATTAGGCGATTATATTACCATACATACCCCTACAGGGAAAATATTATCATTAGAGCGCATGAAGAATATGGAAGGGATGTTGCCGTCCAGCTTCCTGCGCATACACAAATCTTATATTGTCAACATTGATCAGATTGATTTTATCGAGAAGGGTCGGATTATCGTAAATAAGGAATACCTGCCTGTGGGCGAGTCGTTCAAAGATAAGGTACGTCTTCATTTGGGATTAAAGAATTAATCATCCGATGAAAAAGCATCTATCATATCGAATGTAGGCACGAAAAACAAAGCTCCCGTTGTTGCAGTACTGAAGTCTAGTATCCGGTCATAATTCCCAATAGGAGATCCGATAAACATATTGCTGAGCATTTTATTTACAGTAGTAAATGTACTCGCATAAGCTATAAAATAGGTCCCCATTTCGTTGGTCGACATATTGCCAAAAGGCATGTTGTCTCTCACTATTTTAAAATCATCACCTACGTTGGCTAGCGCAATATGGGAATTGGCGGGTTTCACATCATCAGCCATTTCGATATCGTTAGCCTTGTATCTTCCGATTACTTTTTCTTGCTGTTCAGTAGATAGATTTTTCCAGGCCGTTAAGTTGTGCAGATACTTCTGAACAAACAAGTAGCTGCCGCCAGCATATTCAGGATCTTCTGCACCAATGAGACTGAATAATTCCCGATCCTGCCCATGCGGATTTTCCGTTCCGTCAACAAATCCTAAAATAGAACGGCTGTCCCAGTATCTGAACCCATGAACTTCATCTACACTATCTGCAACCGATGATAGCAGGTCTGTAATCGCTGATGCGATATCGTAACACCAACTCGGAGCATCTGAACGAATGTGAAAATGTAAGTCTCCTTTAGAGGCAACTGCAGTATGTTTCTCGCCTATTATTGGCGCGAAATTAACCAGCTCCTTTGGCAAGGGTTGCGGAAGTTGAAGTCGTAGCCAGGCATCATATCCGATGCCCATTACGCAGCTTGCGCGTGAGACGGGAAAGCGCACGTTAGCCGAGTTATTGAGGTTGATGATTAGACTACACAGTCGTTTAAAGACATCATCTACCTGTAGGTTGTCCTTAAAGTTCCATACCATGAAGATGGTGTTGTTATTGGTATAGTCGGTAACATTTTGTGAATCTGGCTTCATAAATTTGAGACGTTTCCTAAAGTACTATAATAATAAAAATAAAACGGCGATTTAGCGCATTTGAACTGCAAATTCCCCTTCGCTCAAGCACATTTTCTAAAGTGTTAGATTGGGAACAGGCTACCTGTCGCTACACAACAACGTTGTCTTGAACAAGTGTTAAAACGATATCATAGGCTGTTTTCTTTTCCCAGCGTGCGATTAACCAGGCGATAAAACCCAAAGTAAAAATATCGCTGTTCGCTACGGTGTCTAACTGTTTTAATACGTTCGTCCGGTAAGGCGCTTCAAAAGCTACTTCTGGGTGTAAAAGATATTTTTCTGCCAGGCCGAGGTATGCTAAGACCCGTTCTTCCGAGGTTTTCAAAAGATATTTTTTATATCGCCTACGAAAGCTATCCAGTCGCGACATGGCAAGATCGATGTTAGAGAACTGTGCATGAATCAAAATCTCCATCAGATTCTTCCTGATCGTCCACAACATACCCAGTTTTTTCTCATACCAGGCATCAGTACGCGTGAGCAGGATCAGCTGTTTCAAACTCCTTCTATCATCACACAGCGCTAGAAACATGGTCAGGCATATTCGTAAATCTTCGATATCTTCAGGCTTAGCGGTGTTTTTTGCCTTGGAGAGCGCTTCCTGTAACAAGGTAATTGCTTCGCTGGCAAAGCCAGTAAAAAACAAGTTGAGTCCGGCGAGTAACTGGTGACGTAAACAAAACAATGCGTGGTAACGACTATCCGTCTCCATTAAAGCCATCATTTCCTTCAGATAGTCATTACTCCTGCTAAAATCCCTTCGGCGCAAATGGAAGTTTGCCAAAAAATATAAGATAGAAATGTGGTGAAAAAGATAAGCCTGCTTAACGACCTGATCTTTCATAAATTGATTGGTTCGGTTTACATACCGCTCTATCAATCCGTAATTCTGTTGTATCGCGGCATATTCATTGGCAATGAAAAGAATTTGATAGATGGATTTGTAGGTCATCAGGTCCTGTTCAGAAATTTTGTATTTCCGGATTGTGATCAGGATTAAGCTTGTCAGATTAACAATCTTCCCTTTGAGGTGTATCTCCTGGAGCTCTTTTCTTAAAAAGGCATAGGCCATATTGAGCTTGGCTTCACGCTGCATGTCAGACTGGTTTTTCAGAAAGCGCATAGTCAGGTTGTCAAAGTCTTCCGCTTCCGGCAGATGTGCATACTGTATTTTCAACAACAGAAGCTCGTTCAATAAATTAAATTGATCCAAATGTTGAGCCAGGCGTTCAGCCTTATCCAAACATTTAAAAGCGGTCTTGATTACATGATTTTCCAATAAAAACCGACCTACTACTACCAGCCTCAGCGCATCATAGGTGTCAGAAAGACTGCTCTCAAAGGTTTTCTGCGATAAGAACAACAGCAAATTATCCTGCAACCTTTTACGTAAAGCATAATAGGCATCATTATTTTTTTCCGGATCGTAGAGGCTATTTAACCCATTGGTATCGTCAGTTTCTATCAAATCCAGTAACTGCAAATTCTTGACATCATTCCTTTTGTTTTTATGCCCCAGATACTGCTTGAAAAGCTTTTTATCGGACTTATTAAGTAAATTGAGTAATTCCAGAATTGAATCCATATGGATATGAAAGTACAATAAATACAGAATTATATCGTCAGTTATTTTCGAATTCTGTCTTTAGCGGATAGATTTTACATCCGACCTTAGCTTTCATATTAATCAAAAACAAAATAATATGGAACCGCTAAATCAAAGAACTGAAGAAAATTCATCTAACGTAAAACACGAAGAAAACGTTAAAAATCCTTTTAAACCAACTGCCGCATTTATCGGCGCATCCTGGTTTGCCTTATTAACAGGAGCCGTGGGCTATTGTATTGGTTTGTGGAATGCAACCATGGAGCTGAACGAAAAGGGCTATTATTTCACCATTTTATTATTCGGCTTATTCGCGGTGATCTCTGTACAAAAAAGTGTGAGAGACAGGGCAGAGAAACTTGCCGTTACCGATCTGTATTATGGTCTGAGTTGGTTTGCCACAATAGCAGCAATGGTACTGCTAACGGTTGGTCTGTGGAATGCTGACCTCACCTTAAGTGAAAAAGGATTTTATGCCATGGCATTCTGCCTAAGTATGTTTTCTGCTATTGCTGTACAAAAGAACACCCGCGACGCTAAGATGTACGAGGATAAAGAACTGTAACGTAGCGGTTGCCACCCCGCAGACTTCCCAGATAGGGAGCTGCGGGGTTTATTGACGCAGGTGATTTTGCCATTGTACAGGAGATCCGCAGTAAATTATCATGACGTAAATTAACGCGGATATTGAATCAATTAGGACTGGATGCTGTCATTTGTTCAAGCAACAGGTGGTGTATGCTTAAGTAGCTTGTTAAATCTTCATGTAGTCCAAACCGCTCGCTGAGGTAAGCCGCATCGTTGTAGGTGACGAACACTTCGTTATCATCCGATTGCCAGACTATAATTTTCATTGGCAGGTCTATGGCTATAAGTGGATTTTCAACCATGAGTGGCCCGCTATGTTTGGGGCTGCCGAACAAAAGATATTCCATCGGCAGTGCTGCAATTTGAGAGCTCTGCAACTCTTCCTGCTGGTCAATTCTAGCGTAAATTTTTATGTCGTGCAAAGTGAGCATTACCACAAGTCTGTCTACAGTTTCTTTAACAGAATAAGGACTGGTCTTAGATATAATTCCTTTAATGATCATAATTGTGCAGTTATTGCTGATTAGGCGCGAGATAAAGTGCTTTCAATTTCTTGCTTGATTAAAACTACGATTTGTTCTTAAAGGCCAGACCTTCATTTCGTTGAACAGGCAAATAGAATCGTTTAAACCCTAAGTATTGATTTGTTAACGAGATTATAACTAAAGGCCAGTAAAATCAAATTGGCCGCTGACAGCCCGTGAAAAGATTCCTGCGATACCATCCAATAGATTCCCTTTTCATATACCTCTCAATGTTTTGTAGTTGTTGCTTTTCCGAAGCATTTTCTCTTTTTTTATGAAAATTACCAAGTCTTTTTATCGCTTTTCTATTTTCCTTCAATAGGTAATGTACACGTGTAGCGAATGATGAGGTATTGTCAATCTGAATATCCATATTGAGCACAACAGCAGCCAGCGCTGGCTCTAAATCAACCAGAACTTCCTCGCTGTATTTTTCATCATTAGCAAAGTGGTCAATATACCATTGAAAGACTTCAAGTTTGGCAATGTTGTCATTCTTGTTTTTTAAATACCGCATTGCAAACTGACGTATCTCGGTCGTTCTGTTTAGCTCTGCACTATCTCGGGTGGCTATGCCTATAACATTCCAATATCCATAATGATCGTTTGGCGTGTCACGCAGCATCTCTAAATTGATTCTAAATGCATCTTCGGCTTGTTGATTGTTTCGATAAATCAACAATACAACATGCTTACAATGAAACTTCATCTCGTTATAGGTATCCTTTCCCAGATGTTCCTGTTGCAGCTTTTCGAATTTTGCTACGTAATCCAAAGAAAACTTATTCCGAAAGGCTTCAGCATAGAGTTTACGCCATTCATCATTTGCTGCCATATGTCGATTTTTGAATTAAGTTACACAGATAATCTCGTATTAGTGCATAAAAAAAAGCCTGCCAATATGAATTAGCAGGCTTTCTATAAATCTTAATTCCAGTACCAGCGGAGAGAGAGGGATTCGAACCCTCGGTACCTTTTGAGTACACACGCTTTCCAAGCGTGCTCCTTCAGCCACTCGGACACCTCTCCTTTTTGGGATTGCAAAAGTAGAAAAGTTTTTTGCAATCCCAAATTATGGTTTACTCAATTACAGTAACTTTAAGCATGTTTGTTTTGCCTTTTTGTTCCATAGGAATTGCAGCTGTGTTAATTACTATATCACCTTTTTTAACAAATTTCATTGATTTAAGCAATTCGTTTACATCAGTGATGGTATCATCAGTACTTTCGAATTTATCATAATAGAAGCCCTGAACGCCCCATACCAAACTTAAGCTATTTAGTAGCGCTCTGTTGCTGGTGAAGATGTAAGTCAACGCTTTAGGTCTGTGACTAGAGATTTCGAAAGCAGTATATCCGCTGGTTGTCATAGAAACGATACCAACAGCGCTGGTTTGTTTAGCCAGGAAACAAGCAGAATCACAGATTGCATCACTCAGGAAGCTAGGATCATTCGGCTTAAGGAATTTATCTGGGTGGAACGGGTAGTTGTTCTGCTCGATATTTTGGATGATTTTCTGCATCGTCTCGATAACGATCAGTGGAAACTCTCCTACAGAAGTCTCGCCGCTTAGCATTACTGCATCAGCACCGTCAAGCACAGAGTTTGCTACGTCATTTACCTCAGCACGTGTTGGCCTAGGTGTGGTGATCATACTTTCCAACATCTGGGTAGCTACGATTACCGGTTTCGAGGCTGCGCGACATTTATTAACGATCATTTTTTGCAACAAAGGAACTTCTTCCATTGGCATTTCTACTCCAAGATCACCACGGGCAACCATAATACCGTCTGAAACAGCAATGATTTCGTCGATATTGGCGATAGCCTCAGGTTTTTCAATTTTCGCGATAACACGAGCTGATTTGCCTCTTTGTTTGATGATATCTTTCAGTTCAACAATATCTGCTGCGTTACGTACAAAAGATAGACCGATCCATTCTACGTCGTTTTCAAGTACAAACTCAAGGTTTTTACGGTCTTCGATAGTTAATGAAGGGATAGAAACTTTAGTATTTGGTAAGTTAACTCCTTTTCTTGAAGTCAGAATACCGCCGTGAACAACTTCACAAACAACCTCATCTTCCAGGTTGGTCGAAATCACACGCATTTGCAGTTTACCATCATCCAAAAGGATAATTTCGCCTGCTTTAACATCTTTTGGGAAAGTATCGTATGTAATGTAGATACGTTCTTCGTTACCGATGCATTCTTTAGTAGTTATAGTAGTTTGTGCACCATTTACTAAGTGAATACCACCATCTTTAACCATACCGATACGAATTTTAGGACCCTGTAAATCAGCCAGGATACCTACATTATAATCGTGTTTTTTGTTCAGCATTCTGATGGTATCCAGCACTTCCTGGTGATCTGCCTGTGAGCCATGTGAAAAGTTTAAACGACAAACGTCCAAACCTGCATTAAACATGCTAAATAAAACGTCTGGTTTTGCAGATGCAGGCCCTAATGTGGCTACAATTTTTGTTCTTGAATGAAAAGGTTTCATTTGAGTTATTTTATTTAAAAATGGCGGATAAAGAGCAGGGCTTATATGCGATAAACCACTATCCGTCTGGTTATTTCTTAATTTATATTTGATTGCAAGATTCAAATATAGTGTATTTAATACACCTCCAATATAAAATTTACATTACCAAATTTTCCTTTGACTTGAGTCTGAGTGGATCCACCTGTGCAGCAACCTGAATATCAGGCAGTTTATTCAATCCCCGAATAATATAATTTAGATCTTCGGGATCAAGATAATTATGGATGATCAGAAAATAATCCACGCGGTTCATTTCAGGAATTAAAAACCCTTCGCTGTTTCTATTGTTTACAATATAGTATTCGTTTTCTCCTTGATCAACGTAAAAATAATATTTGGAGAAGGCCAGTGCGGGTTCGTTAATTTTGAAATAAACTTCATGATCTGCTATTTTCTCAAAATTAAAGCTGAGGTTTGTATTGATTTTGTGGCAGAGGACATAATCCTTGAGAGAGGCTGTAATAGCGATCAACACAAAATCCAGATCTAAGGATAGTTTTAAATAGGTTTTATTCAAAAGGGACGATTTTGCTTTAGGATTCAAAATTATAAAACTAATTTTACTTTACAGATCAAAATAAAAACATTAAAATTGGCACGAAAATAAACATTTGAAATGTGTCAGAATTTATTTTTCTTTGCACTGAATTATTTAACCATTAAATTATAACATTATGTCTGATATTGCTTCAAGAGTTAAGGCTATTATCGTTGAAAAATTAGGAGTAGATGAAAGCGAAGTTACACCAGAAGCTTCTTTCACTAACGACCTTGGTGCGGATTCTTTGGATACTGTAGAGCTTATCATGGAATTCGAGAAAGAATTCAATGTAGCAATTCCTGATGACCAGGCTGAAACTATTGGTACAGTAGGTCAAGCTGTTGCTTATCTAGAGAAAAACGTAAAGTAAAACATACGGTCTCCGTATAATCCGTATAAATGGAATTAAAAAGAGTAGTAGTTACAGGTTTAGGTGCGCTCACTCCAATTGGTAATACTATCCCGGAATTCTGGGATGGCTTGCTAAATGGTGTGAGCGGCGCTGCGCCTATTACAAGTTTTGATACTGAAAAGTTCAAGACAAAATTTGCCTGCGAGCTGAAAAACTTCAATCCTGAAGACTTCATGGATAAGAAGGAAGCCCGCAAACTTGATCCATTTGTCCAATATGCCATTGCCTCTACTGAAGAAGCTGTCCGTGATGGCCAGTTCGACTTTTCAACCCTGGATACGAACCGTATCGGGGTAATCTGGGGTTCTGGAATTGGTGGGATCAAAACGTTTTTAGATGAAATGCGGAACTTTTTTGCCGGAGATGGTACTCCGCGCATTAATCCTTTCTTCATTCCGAAGATGATTATTGATATTGTTTCCGGACATATCTCTATCAAATATGGTCTTCGCGGACCAAACTTCGCTACAGTTTCTGCTTGCGCTTCATCAACCAACGCTATGATCGATGCATTTAACTATATCCGTCTGGATATGGCTGATGTATTTATTACAGGTGGCTCTGAAGCTATTATTAATGAAGCCGGTATCGGTGGATTTAATGCGATGCATGCCCTGTCTACCCGCAATGATGATCCACAAACAGCGTCCAGACCTTTCGATAAAGACCGCGATGGTTTTGTTGCTGGTGAAGGTGCCGGGACTATCATTCTGGAAGAATTAGAACATGCCAAGAAACGTGGTGCTAAAATCTATGCTGAAATTGTTGGTGGTGGAATGAGTGCCGATGCCAACCACATTACTGCTCCACATCCTCAGGGATTGGGTGCAAGAATGGTGATGACCAACGCATTAAGAGATGCTAAATTAAAAACGTCTGACATTGATTACATCAATGTTCATGGAACGTCTACCCCACTGGGAGATATTTCTGAGACGAGTGCAATTGTGGATCTTTTTGGTGAAGATGCTTACCAGTTAAACATCAGTTCTACCAAATCAATGACTGGTCACCTATTGGGTGCTGCTGGTGCTGTTGAAGCTATTGCAGCTATTTTAGCGGTAAAAAACGACATTGTTCCGCCTACGATCAACCATTTTACTGATGATCCGGCATTTGATGCGAAACTGAACTTCACGTTCAACAAAGCTGAAAAACGCGAGGTTCGTGCTGCCTTGAGTAACACATTTGGTTTTGGTGGCCACAATGCATCTGTTATTTTCAAAAAATACGTAGACTAAAATAACCCGCTATAATGGTGATTTCTTTAAAGATCAATGCCTTTGTTTGACTTTTATAAGCTTTATTTCTCGGCTGACAAGGAGTTTATCAATAAGCTTAAAAACATTTTAGGTTTTGTGCCTGGAAATACCGTTTTGTATAAAATGGCTTTCCGGCACCGTTCTGTAGCTAAAGTTTTAAAAAACGGTAGCAGAAGCAGTAATGAACGCCTGGAGTTTTTAGGTGATGCGATATTGGGCTCCGTGATAGCCGAGTTGCTTTTTAAAAGCTATCCTTACAAAGAGGAAGGTTTTTTAACGGAAATGCGCTCTAAAATAGTAAATCGTGCGAATCTGAACCAACTGGCGCGCAAGATGGGTTTTGATCAGTTGATTGTATTTGATCAGAAGATGGTCAACATGCAAACTAAGCATCACTCTATGTTGGGTGATGCTTTTGAAGCGTTAATCGGCGCAATTTATCTCGATAAAGGGTACAATTACACGAAAGATTTCCTGTTAAAAAGGATCGTAAAGCCCTATATAGACATCCATACACTGGAGCTTACAGAGACCAATTTCAAGAGTAAATTAATTGAATGGTGTCAACGCCATGGCAAGGATATCACTTTTGACATGGTAGAGAACGAGGCTGGTGAAAGCACAAAATTATTCACCATCAAAGCTGTTGTTGAAGGTGAGAGCTATGGTATCGGACGGGATTATAACAAGAAAAATGCGGAGAAGCTGGCTGCAGAAAAAGCCTGCGAAGCATTGTCAATTTAAACAAGATAACTTTATTGAGGTTTCTTCCTTAAGGTATCTGTGAATTTTTTTGAAGTTTCCCTGATGTACTTGATCGCATCATAGTCCGTCCACTTTTGCACCTGCTGATATTCGGGTCTGTAATTCAGCATATAATCCTCCAGATCAGCTCCGCGCAAATCTGTTTCCTTCTGGATTTTGGTCTCATTGAAAAATCCATCTATTTCACCCTGCTGGAGTTCAGTGCCATAATACTTATTAAATCTCCTGGCGTTTTTGGGTGTTTTACCAAAGAGCTCATAGAGCGCTGTTAGTGGCGTAAAAATATAAGATAAAACTGGAGGCTTGCCCGCATAGAATGATCCTTTGTCCCTAAAATCTTTTTTTACGGCGTTCATTTCCTGACGTTTATTCTGACCGATAATATCAACTTGATCTAAAGTTGTTCGGGTGAGCTGAACTACAATTGAATTTGTTTGTACGACGACAATCTGTCTGTCGGAGAAGTCACGCTTCACAAAAACAAGCGTATCCCCTATTGCTGCCTTAATTTCAAAAAGACCAAGATCATTGCTTCCGACTACAAAACCATTGCGTTTATTGGTAATTTCAGCAAGCGCGATACGGTTCCTCGTACCACTTTCCATTACGGCCCCTTTAACCATCGTTTCCTGCGCAACAGCATAAAATGGCAATAATAGCGTGAAAAAAGCAATTAGCAAAAGGTGATTGCGGTTCATAGTTGTTGCAAATTTAGTCATTGCTTAACAACTTGAGCGTTAAAAAAAGTTAAAAATCATAGCATTTAACCATTTAACAATAAATCATATCTTTGCACATGATAAAATCTATGACAGGCTATGGCCTGGCCTCTACCGATCATGAGAATACTAAGTTTGCTGTTGAGATCAAGTCTTTGAACAGTAAGTTCCTGGAGCTCAATTTGAAATTACCTAAAGCTTATTCTGAAAAAGAATTAGTGTTGCGCAATGTATGTAGCAAGGATATCGAGCGTGGTAAGGTAAGTGTATCGATTAACATCGAGCGTAATGAGGAAAGTGCAAAAGGAGCAACTATCAATGCGGCGCTGCTTACAAAATATTACAAAGAGCTGGAAGCGATTAATGTAAGCCTGGGCGCAGATTCCAGTAATCTTTTACAAGCTGTACTTAGCTTTCCTGAGGTCGTTTCTTACCCTGAAGAGGAAGTTAACGAGGGTGAATGGGCCATCGTTGAACAGACATTTTATACGGCGTTAAAAAACTTTAATCAATTCAGAACCATGGAGGGTGATGTCCTTAAGGCTGATCTGGAACTGAGAATTAAAAATATCCTGAGTTTCTTTGCACAGGTTGAAGAAATAGAACCACTTAGAATCCCACAGATCAAAGCGCGTCTGAGTGCATTTCTGGAAGAAAATGCAGGAAAAGTAAGTGTTGACCAAAACCGTCTGGAGCAGGAACTGATCTATTATATCGATAAACTTGATATCACAGAGGAAAAAATTAGATTGAAGAGTCATTGTGACTATTTCATTCAGAGCTTAAATGGTAAAGATGCGAATGGCAAAAAACTTGGCTTTATCTCTCAGGAAATCGGTCGTGAGATCAATACTATGGGGGCTAAAGCCAATGATGCACAAATTCAACAACTTGTTGTGGGCATGAAAGAAGAATTGGAGAAAATTAAAGAACAACTATTGAACGTATTGTAATACGTTTTAACTTATATCAATGACACAGGGTAAACTCATCATATTTTCAGCTCCCTCAGGTGCGGGAAAGACTACAATCGTAAAACACCTTTTACAAAAATTTCCTACGCTCCGCTTTTCCATTTCTGCTACGACCCGTGAATTAAGGGGTTCTGAACAGCATGAAGATGACTATTATTTCATTACCAAGGAAGATTTCCTTCACCGTGTTGCCCGTCAGGAATTTGTTGAATTCGAAGAGGTCTATAACGGGACTTTTTATGGCACCTTACGTTCAGAAATCGAAAGAATCTGGAATGAGGGCAAGCATGTGATATTTGACATTGATGTGGAAGGCGGTCTTCGTCTTAAACGTAAATACGAAGAGGATGCATTGGCCATTTTTGTACAGCCGCCGTCATTAGAGGCGTTAAAAGAGCGTTTAAGCGGCAGGGGAACAGATTCTCTGGAAAAACTACAAGAACGCTTTATAAAGGCCGAAAAAGAGTTAGAATACGCTGATAAATTTGATGTGATCCTTAAAAATTATGACCTCGCCACGGCGTGTAAAGAGGCGGAGGAACTGGTATCTGCTTTTATCAACAGTTAAAATATGAAAACCGGGCTATTTTTTGGTTCCTTCAATCCGATTCATGCAGGTCATCTAATGATTGCCAATTATATGGCGAATTTTACTGACCTGGATGAAGTCTGGATGGTGGTATCGCCGCACAATCCGTTGAAAGATAAGCGCAAGCTAACCAATAAATACGACCGCCTGGAAATGGCTAAGTTAGCTACCGAAAATTCAGAACACCTTAAAGTAAGCGATATCGAATTTGGGTTGCCCCAACCCTCTTACACTATAGATACGTTAGCTTATTTGAAGGAACGTTATCCAGGCAGGGAGTTTGTTCTGATTATGGGCGCCGATAATCTGGTCTCGCTAAAAAAATGGAAGAACTACGAGGTGTTGCTGTCAGACTATAAGATTTTCGTTTATCCGCGTTCAGGTTCAGACACCAGTGAATGGACAGGACATCCGGCTATTGTTTTTACTGACACACCAGAAATGGAAATATCATCAACATTTATCCGTAAGGCTATCACCGCAGGGAAAAATGTGCAATATTTTGTGCCGGACCGGGTATTGGATTTTATCGAAAGTAAAAATATGTACCGCTAAAACTGGCGGTACAATAGAAATATCGTCGGTTTTTTATGTAAATCTATAGCAGCGCGCTCCTTGCGCCAGAAAGCAACGGACTGTGTTTTTATATATTCTTCGGGTGCAGTGATATTACTGGCGATGCAAAGTAAAGTTTGTGGTGCTGCATTTTTAAGCACATCATCCAGCAGGTGGTTATTACGGAAAGGGGTTTCCATGAAAATCTGCGTCTGCTTGTTCTTTTCAGCAAGCTGTTCCAGATCTTTAATTTTCTTTCCGCGTTCCACTTTATCAATAGGCAGATAGCCATGAAACGTGAAACTTTGACCGTTAAAGCCCGAAGCCATCAATGCCAGGAGAATAGAACTTGGACCAGCAAGAGGAACGACTTTAATTCCGCGGCGGTGCGCTTCGGCAACGATGTCTGCACCTGGATCTGCTACGCCAGGGCATCCTGCCTCACTCATCAAACCTACATCCTGTCCATTTAACAGTTCCTTAAGGAAAATTGCAACCGAGTTACCACGCTTGTGTTTTCCATAATCATGGATAAGCAACTCACTTTGCGGTGTTTTTAATCCGGCCTCTTTCAAAAACTTACGTGCAGTTTTTTCATTTTCTACGATATAAGTTTTGATCGAATTGATAACCTCAATGCCAAATGGCGTATAGGATTTCTGAGTTGCCTCTTCTGTTAATGGAACCGGTATTAAAAATAGGACGCCTTTTTGCATAGTTGAATGTTGAATCTGCAAAGGAAAACAATAAATAACTGAAAGGCGAAAAACGGACGGATTATTACCAGAATAGCGTCATTAATAGCCGGTTTATTTGGTTTTTAACTGGATTTTTCTTAACTTGTATTGTAGGAAAACCAAATATTAAAGCTGTAATCTCATAAAATTAAAAGATATAATTCGGCGATAGATCATCGTAGTATTGTAATTATTCTTAGGTGATTAAACTATTTAGGGAATTGGAACTCCTATTGATATAAAGGTTTTAGGTTAGTTAACAAATCAACACACACACACAAATTAAACACAAAATGAAAAACATGATCAAACTGCCGGTGATTGTGTTGGGGCTCATGCTCCTTCTCACCGGAACCACGCAGAAAGTTATGGCGCAGGACGAGAACGTGTCTATGCAGACATTCTACGATGAGCTTTCTCCTTATGGAACCTGGATTCAGGATCAGCAATACGGCTATGTATGGCGACCTGATGTAGACCAACAGGATTTCAGACCCTATTATTCTAACGGACATTGGGCAATGACTGAATACGGAAATACTTGGGTTTCTGACTACGACTGGGGTTGGGCACCTTTCCATTACGGAAGATGGGTGACAGACAGATACAATCAATGGATGTGGATTCCTGATACAACCTGGGGACCAGCATGGGTAAACTGGAGAAGTGGCGGCGGCTATTATGGCTGGGCACCGTTGGGTCCTGGCTTAGGTGTAAATGTGAGCATTGGGTTTAATATCCCCGATTTCTGGTGGGTATTTACACCGCAGGCTAGTATTTACATTAACCGATTCCCAAGGTACTATTCTAACAGGAACTACGGTTATTTAGGCCAGACTACAATTATCAATAACGTATATGTTCGTGGAAACCGCAGCTATTATAGCGGTCCTCGCAGAGATGAGATCAGAAGGGTAACGAATAGAGATGTCCGCATTTATAACATCGACCGCTCTAACAGACCTGGAAGAAGTTATGTTTCTAATAACTCGATCCACATGTATAATCCGAGACCGAACAGGAACGTTGATAACCGTAATGCTGCACCTAGAAATGTACAACGTGGCGATATCGGCAGACCGGGAGATAGGCCGGATAGAAATGGGGACAACAGAAACGCTGGTCAGAATAGGAATGATCAAAATAGAAATGATCAGAACCGGAATGGCATGGATCAACGCAACGCAGATCAGAATCCAAATGCGAGAAATCGGAACTTTGGGGGAGACCAGAACCGCAATGAACGTGGTGAGCGACCTCAGGATCAACAACGTGTAGGAGAGGTACAACAAAGGCCGGATATGAATCGCGGACAACGTTCTCCTGAAGACCAGCAGAGAATGCAGGCTCAGAATCAGCAACGCCAGGAACAAATGCAACAGCGTCAGGGACAACAAAACCAAGAGCGCCAGCAACGTGAGCAGGGACAAAGGTCTCAGGAGCAAATGCAGCAGATGCAACAACAACGCCAGGAGCGTTCTCAGCAGATGCAGCAACGTCAGGCGCAACAAAACCAAGAGCGCCAGCAACGTGAGCAGGGACAAAGATCTCAGGAGCAAATGCAGCAGCGCCAGGCGCAACAGAATCAGGAGCGTCAGCAACAAGCACAACAACAACAGCAGCAACGCCAACAGCAGATGCAGCAACGTCAGGAGCAACAGAACCAACAACGTCAGCAACAAGCTCAACAACAGCAACAACGCCAGATGGAGCGTCCTCAACGTCAGGAACGCGTGTCACCACCGGCAAGAACAGCCGAAAATAACGGAGGCGGGGCGAGAGAAAGTAGTCGTCCTGGACGAGGATAAACAAATAAGTATTGAAAAACCGGCATTAGAGCCGGTTTTTCTTTTATATTTTATATTTATCTTTGCACCCTCATTCGCAAATAGGCGTAATCCTTTATGATCCACCCAGAAATAGAAAAAAGAAAAACATTTGCCATTATCAGTCACCCCGATGCCGGAAAGACTACGCTTACAGAAAAGTTCCTGCTATTTGGCGGTGCCATAAACACCGCCGGTGCCGTTAAGCGTAATAAGGCTAACCAAAGCAGCACTTCAGATTTTATGGAGATCGAGAAGCAAAGGGGGATCTCTGTAGCTACCTCTGTAATGGGTTTTGAATATCAGGGTAAGCGCATCAATATCCTGGATACACCGGGTCACAAGGATTTTGCTGAAGATACTTACAGGACGTTGTCGGCAGTAGATAGCGTAATTCTGGTCGTAGACTGTGTTAAAGGTGTGGAAGAGCAGACTGAAAAGCTGATGGCGGTTTGCCGGATGCGGAATACACCGGTAATTATTTTTGTGAATAAAATGGATCGCGAAGGTAAGGACGCTTTTGATCTACTTGATGAAATAGAAAACAAGTTAAGCATTAGCCTTTGCCCCCTTTCCTGGCCAATTGGCCAAGGCCATACTTTTAAAGGGGTTTATAGTATTTACAACAATCACCTTAATCTGTTTGAGCCAGATAAAACCAAGATCAGTGAGTCAGTAATTGAAGTAAGTGACCTGAATGATGCACAGCTAAATGCCTTCCTGAAACCAAAGGAGCTGGATGGACTTAAATCTGACCTGGAACTGGTTGAGGGGGTTTATGGTACACTTGACGATAGTCTTTACAAGGACGGCTTGCTCGCACCGGTATTTTTTGGGAGCGCCATCAACAACTTCGGGATTAAAGAATTGCTAGATACCTTTATAGAAATTGCACCAAGCCCCAAAAGTCGTGAGGCCGAAGAGCGTATGGTTGCCGTTGATGAAAAGAATTTTACAGGATTTGTCTTTAAGATCCACGCCAATCTTGATCCCAAGCACCGCGATAGAATTGCCTTTTTAAGAATTTGTTCCGGCAAGTTTGAACGTAACAAATTCTACTACCACACCCGTCAGGATAAGAAACTGAAATTCTCCAATCCTATGGATTTTATGGCCAACGAAAAAAGCATTGTTGAGGAGGCCTGGCCAGGAGATGTTGTTGGCTTATATGACAGTGGTAACTTTAAAATCGGCGACACATTGACCGAGGGTGAAAAACTTCAATTTAAAGGTATTCCAAGCTTCTCTCCTGAAATATTCAAGGAAGTAGAGAATATGGACCCACTTCGCACAAAACAACTCGAGAAAGGGATCCAACAACTTACTGAAGAAGGCGTGGCTCAGCTCTTTGTACAGCAACCAGGGAACCGTAAGATTATTGGCGCAGTAGGTGATCTGCAGTTTGAAGTTATCGCTTTCCGACTAGAGCATGAGTATGGAGCAAAAGCGCATTTCCGTATGTTGAGCTATAGTCGTTCAAACTGGGTGACATCAACAGATAAGAAAAAGCTGGAAGAGTTCCTGAAAAGAAAGCAACAACACATTGGCATGGATAAAGATGGGAATCCTGTATTTTTAGCTGATAATGATTTTATGATCAACATGACTAAAAGAGATTATCCGGATATCGAATTTCACAAAACATCAGAATTTAAGTCATAATAAAAAGGCGTTCCAAACAGGACGCCTTTTTTATTTCTTCTATTTTAACTGGCTAAGTGCCTTTTCAATCCTTGGAATCATGTCTTGTATATCTGATAAAGAGCACCCCCCAACAGAGGCTCTAAACCAAGGCATACTATCTTCATTACCAAATGCTGAAAAAGGAACCAGAGCAACTTGTGCTTCCTGAATTAGGTAAAAGTTAACATCTGCACTATTTTTCAAAGCCGTGCCATCTGGTGTCGTTTTACCAATGTAGTCGATCTCCAGGGTGAGGTAAATTGCACCCATAGGAACTACCGCATCAACATTAAACCCTTTACTTTTTAAGGATTGAAATCCATCATATAAAGCATCGAGGCTTTCCTGAACCTGGTGTTTAAACTCGCCCAGAAACTGGTCTACCTGCGTACTGTCTTTAAAGTATTTGGCCACAGCTACCTGCTCCGCTTTTGGCGCCCAGGCTCCAATATGTCCTAATAAGGCCTTCATTTTACTCACAATAAGTTCAGGTCCGAAGCCCCAACCTACCCTTACTCCTGTTGAAGCAAGGCACTTAGAAATCCCATCGATATAGATCGTGACATCTTTTAATTCAGGACGCAAACTCACCGGGTTAAAGTGTTCCTTTCCGAAAGTCAGCAGCGAATAGATCTGATCGTACATGATATATAGTGGCTTTTCATCCGCTGACCTTGAATTGTTTTCTTCAATCACCGCATCGCAAATCTCTTCCAGTTGTTCTTTCGTGAACATTGTTCCTGTCGGATTTAAAGGCGAGCATAATGCCAATAACGTTGCCCCTTTAAAATGCGGCTTCAACTGTGCTGCCGTAGGCATAAAATTGTTTTCTACCGTTGTTTCGACAGCAATGCCCTGCGCAGATGATAATGTGCAATAATGGTTATTATTCCATGATGGTGCAGGGTAAATGACTTTATCTCCTGGATCAACCAAGGCAAGGTAAGTTGCATAGATTAACGGTCTGGAACCTCCTGCAATTAAAATGTCTGACGTGGCATAATCAAGGTCATATCTATCTTTCAATACACCAGCAACTGTTTCGCGTAATGGAAGAATTCCATCTGCGGGTGGGTAATTGGTTTGATGATCATTATAAGCAGCAATAATCTCTTGCTTCAAGGCTTCAGGAATAGGGAAAATCGACGGATCGAAATCACCAATCGTCAGATTTGCAATCTTTGCTCCTTTACGTTTCATCTCATTAACCTCGTTACCGATTTTAATGATTTCTGATCCGATAAGTGCATTTGCCAATACTGATACATTCATTGTCTATAGATTTAAGGTTTATATTACGCCAACAACTGCTGGATGGCTGTGTGTACTTTTTCAAAGTTAAACTGGTCAACAATGCTTTTCATCATCATGCCAATCTGAGGATTGCATAAGTTACCGATGCTTCCCTCATGGGTATGTTTCACCGTCGCACCAGGTGCGAAAGTGCCGTCTTCAATCTGTGTTCCGACAATCTTATATGCCTCACGGAATGGAACACCACTCAGTGCCAGATCGTTTACTACTTCTACGCTGAATAGGTAACTATATTTTTTATCTTCGAGGATATTATCCTTGATGCTGATATTTTCTAACATGAAAGCGGTCATCTCCAGACACTCATTTAATGAGTCTATTGCTGGGAACAGGCTTTCTTTGAGCAATTGAAGGTCCCTGTGGTAGCCGGATGGCAAGTTGGTAGTCATCATTGCTATTTCATTGGGCAAAGCCTGAATTTTATTGCACCGTGATCTGATCAGTTCAAATACATCAGGATTTTTTTTATGTGGCATGATGCTGGAACCTGTGGTTAATTCATCAGGGAAACTGATAAAGCCAAAGTTCTGGTTGATAAATAAACAAACATCCATCGCCATTTTTGCCAGAGTAGCGGCAATAGAAGACATTGCTTGCGCTAAAATACGCTCTGTTTTACCTCTTCCCATCTGTGCATAAACCACATTAAAGTTCAGGTTATCGAAACCGAGCAGTTCAGTCGTCATAGTTCTATTTAATGGAAATGAAGAACCATAACCTGCTGCAGAACCTAAAGGATTTTTATTGCAGATTTTCCAGGCGGCAAGCATCATTTCCATATCATCAGCAAGGCTTTCGGCATAGGCGCCAAACCATAAACCAAATGATGACGGCATGGCAATCTGAAGATGCGTATAACCCGGCATTAATTTATTTTTATGCGTTTCGCTCAATTCAATCAACTGATCAAAGAGGTGCTCAGTATTTTTCACCATGCCCTCGATGCTGTGTCTGAAAAACAATTTCAAGTCTACCAGCACCTGGTCATTTCTGGAGCGGCCACTGTGGATCTTTTTACCTGCTTCTCCGATTCTTTGGGTCAGCAACCACTCTACCTGTGAATGTACATCTTCCACTTCATCGGCGATGATAAAATCACCAGCTGCAATTTCCTGATAAATCTGTTTAAGGCCTTGCTTTACCTGTGCAAGCTCATCTGCGGTAAGCAACCCGATGCTTTCAAGCATTTCAGTATGTGCCAGTGAGCCGAGCACATCAAATGCCGCCATATGCATATCCAATTCACGGTCTCTCCCTACGGTAAAAGTTTCGATTCCTTTGTTAACGTCAGTATTCTTTTGCCAGATCTTCATGTGGTTGTCTTGCTTTCCTTCTAAATTTAATCTGCCGCAAAAATAGCAATAAATAATAAGAGCGGCGTATTGTTATCAGATCGGAAAATGCAACATTAGTGCAGTAAATGTATTGAGATATAGAAATTCTAAATCTAAAATAATATTTTAGCCAAATAACTTAAACAACATGAACAAAATCAGGATTTTACTTCTGTTTTTGCTGGTTCCGATGGCCATTCGGGTAGAAGCTCAGCAAAAACCAGCTTTAAGCTGGAAGGAAGTTTCCAAATGGAACTTTATCAGGCCAGGAAGCAATGTATTATCGCCCGGAGGGCAATGGATGGCATGGACTACAGGTCCTACAGAAGGCGATTTGCAAGTAATCATCAGAAAAACCACTGATATAACGAAGTTAGTCTTCCCTATTGGGGCAACCACGAATCCTATTGCCTTTTCAAAAGATTCTAAATTTGTCGCTTTCAAGGTTTCGGCCAAGGATGCAGAGGTGAAGGCTGCCAAAAAGACAATGAAGCCCACCTATGACAAGCTGATGCTTGTTTCGCTACCAGCCAATGTAAAGACTACTTTTGAACGGGTAAAGAGTTTTAGCTTTTCTGCTGATGCTCCTGAATGGCTGGCAATACAATTCGCGGCAGCAGAGAATGCACCTAAAGATAAAGACGCAGCAAAAGGAACCGACCTCCTGATATATAACCTCAACACCAAGAAAAGCTTTAATCTTGGGAGTGTTTCAGAATACACATTCAACAAATCGGGCAGCCAGTTGGCTTATACCGTTGATGCTAATGGACAAAATGGAAATGGGGTATTCCTGAGGGATATGAAAACAGGTCTTATCACTGCATTAGACAATGATAAATCGGTTTACAAGAACCTGAACTGGAACGAGAACGGTGATGCTTTCGCCTTAATAAAGTCAAATAAAAATGATGCCTACAAGGATGATGTTTATACTGTGATTGGGATAAACAAAATTGCAGGTGAAAACAGCAATAAAGTGCTATTTTCTGGCCTGGATAAAACAGGATTTCCTAAAGGAATGGGCATCAACGCCAATACTAACCCCTACTGGTCTGACGATCAGGCTACCTTGTTTTTCGGCATCAATACGTTAGACAAAAAGGATGCAAAAACAGCTGATCTGAAAAAAGACAGCACATTAAAATCCAAATCAGCTGCAGCTGATACAGCAAGCAAAGCTAAAGCGGATCCAAAGGCTATAGCTAAAGCTGATATTGAAAAACCAGACATGATTATCTGGAACTGGAAAGACAAAAGACTGCAGTCGGCACAGCAAACACAAGAGATGCGTGACAAGAACTACAGCTTCCTGAGTGCCTACAGAGTCGCTGATCAGCGTTTTGTACAGTTGGCTGACTCCAACATGAGAAATGTGAGTATTGCGCCCAAAGGCATCTACGCTATAGGATATGACAATTCAAACTATGAGCTCATGTCTAACCTGGATGGCCAGAGTTATACCGATGTTTACCTGATCAATCTGGCTACAGGAGTAAAGAAAAAAATCTTTGACAAAATGTACTCAACAGGTCGCGGCGGACTAAGTCTGGCACCGAATGGTAAATGGGCTAGTTTTTACGATGACGGCGCTTACTACAGTATGGATTTGGAAACGGGATCACAATATAACCTGACAGGAAAAATCAAATCATCTTTCATTGATGAGCTTGACGACCATAATGTAATGAAACCAGCTACCCCTAGTCTGGGCTGGTCTGCTGATTCCAAATTTGTGCTGATTAAAGACAATTATGATTTATGGAAGATCAGCGCAGATGGAAAAAACGTGACACCACTTTCTGGTAACTGGAAAAAATCCAGGCAGATGGTACAGAATCGCTTTAGAATCTATGAAGATGAAAAGGGCACAGACCTGACTAAAGATCAATATTTCGGCGTATTTAATGCGGAAACTAAAAAAGCAGGATTAGGTATCCTTGAAAAGGGAAAAAACGATATCCGTATTTTATTTATGGATGACCATGCTTATGGCGGTTTTACAAAAGCGAAGGATGCTGGTACATTTGTTTATACGCGTGAGGATAATCAGACCGCACCAGAGTACTATGTAAGCAGTGCAGCCAATCTTTCTGCCCCGCAGCAACTCACTAAAAACGCGCCTGATCAAGGCAAATATGCCTGGTCTTCCGGTGTTAAGCTGATTAAATATTTAAGCGCAAATGGTGATTCTCTGCAGGCAGCGCTGTACTTGCCGGCGAACTATGTCCCCGGCAAAAGTTATCCGACGATCACATACATCTATGAGCGTTTAACAGACAATTTAAATGCATACACAACCCCTGCATTTCCTGGTGGTGGTTTTAACAAAGCATTATACACCAGTAATGGTTATGCTGTATTAATGCCTGATATCAAGTATAAGTTAAATGATCCAGGCATGTCGGCAGTAGCTTGTGTTGTCCCAGCTGTAAAAGCGGCAATAGCAACAGGAATCGTTGATGAGAAAAAGGTAGCAATTCATGGCCACTCCTGGGGTGGATACCAGACTTCATTCCTGATTACACAAACAAATATCTTCAAAGCCGCCGCAGCGGGTGCACCATTAACCGACATGGTAAGTATGTATAGTCTGATTTATTGGAATAGCGGTGGCACCAATCAGGCAATTTTCGAAGCGAGCCAAGGCAGACTAACTCCAGGTTACTGGGATAACTGGGATGCTTTTACAAGAAACTCCCCGATTTATCACATCAAGAATGTACAGACTCCTCTGCTGTTGTTACACAATGACAAAGATGGTGCGGTCGATTACACCCAAGGTATTGAATACTATAATGGTTTGAGGAGACTAAATAAACCTGTGGTGATGATTACGTATCGTGGCGAAAATCATGGCATAGCGAAGCTTCCAAACAGAAAAGATTATGCGGTACGGATGATGGAATATTTTGACTATCAATTAAAAGACAAACCTGCGCCAGATTGGTGGGCAAAAGGCGTCAATAGGTTAGATATGGAAAAACATCTGGAAAGCAGGGCATTTGATCCAGGAGACTATTAATAACAAGACCCGAGTGTTGAAATGCCCCCAAAAGTGAGATACTTTATGGGGGCATTTTTATTTACTTCCCGTTGATTACAGGTTTAAGCATTTCGATATACAGTAGTATACCTTCATTTATTTCTTCGGTGAAAATATATTCATCTGCCATGTGCGATCGTCCAGAATCACCTGGACCGAGCTTTACTGAAGAGATGCTGAGTAATGCCTGATCGGATGTTGTAGGTGAGCCATAGGTTGTTCTTCCAAGCGCAAGTCCCGACTGTACAATTGGATGTCCCTTATCGATGGAAGATGGTTTAAGCCGGATAGAGCGTGGCTTAACATCACAACCTACATTTGTTCTGATTATTTTTAAAACTTCTTCATTGGTATAGGCATCTGTAACGCGCACGTCTACTGTAAATGTACAGGTTGCCGGAACTACATTATGTTGCGAGCCTGCATTGATAATGGTGACCGACATCTTCAAGGGCCCGAACACCTCGGATACTTTAGAAAACCTGTAGTTTCTAAACCATTCGATATCTGTTAAAGCCTTATAAATGGCGTTATCGCCTTCTTCTCTCGCAGCATGCCCTGCTTTACCATGCACCGTGCAATCAAGCACCAGGAGGCCTCTTTCAGCAATAGCGAGGTTCATTTGTGTTGGTTCACCAACAATAGCAAAATCAAGTTCTCCAAGATCGGGAAGCACACATTCCAATCCGTCGTTTCCAGAAATCTCTTCCTCGGCTGTGGTTGCCAGGCAAATATTGTAGCTCAGATCTTGCTGGGCATAAAAATAAAGAAAAGTAGCAATAAGTGATACCAGACAGCCCCCTGCGTCGTTGCTCCCCAATCCATATAGCTTTCCTTCTTCCACCGCCGCATCATAAGGATCGCGGGTATATCCGGAATTTGGTTTTACGGTATCGTGATGAGAGTTTAAGAGTACAGTTGGTTTTTTTGGATCAAAGTGTAAGTTGTAAGCCCAGATATTATTGAGTTTACGGTGTGTTTTTATTTGTCTTTCCTGCAAAAATTGCTCTATGACATCCGCGGTCTTATCCTCTTCCTTACTGAAGGAGGAAATAGAGATTAATTTTTTTAACAATGCTAAACTATCGTTCTGCAGCTTTTCTATCATAAATTTTATCCTTTTGTATATAACTCTCCTGCTTTTGTAGCAGAAAGTTTGATCCCTTTGATGAGGGAGGAACTAAATCCATTATGTTCCATTTCGTTGAGTCCGGCAATGGTACACCCTTTTGGAGATGTCACCTTATCAATTTCTTGCTCGGGATGAGAGCCCATTTGTAAAAGCAGGTCGGCCGCACCTTTTGCTGTTTGTACAGCCATTTTTAAGGCATCATCAGCATGGAATCCAATCTCTACACCACCTTGAGAGGCAGCTCTGATAGCGCGCAAAAAGAATGCTATTCCACAAGCACACAGTGCCGTTGCAGAGGTCATCAGGTCTTCGTTTATTTTCACTACGGCACCAACTGTTTCAAACATACGTACCACTTCTGCGACGTTCTCTTGTTCAGCCAGGCCTGAAGCTACACAGGTCATTGATTGTCCGATAGCAATTGCGGTATTTGGCATTGCACGAACAACCTGTACATCTGCACCAAGTTGATTGCGTATATCTGCACAGCTCACTCCGGAGGCCACGGATATAAAAAGGTGTTTTTGTATGTCAACGGAGTTTTTGATTTCATCCAGTAACTGATTCAGTTGCTGGGGCAATACCGCCAGTACCACAATATCTGCGGCAGTAACGACCGCAGCATTATCACTGCTGGTAACAAATCCCTGATCAGCAAAAGCCTGTAATCCGCTGAGTTTGCGTCTGGTCAGACTGATCTGATCTGGCATTGCATAACCAGCTTTAGCAAGTCCTTTTGCAAGTGAGGTTCCGATATTTCCACTGCCGAGTATAGCAATCTTCCCTTTAAAGCGTTCCATGTTTATTTAATTAGACGTGTTCCTGATTGTTGCCCTTCGCGGAGCAATTCTTCCGCCTGCCCTATATATACCGCCGAAACGCCGGAGCGGATAGCTTCGAAGGCATTATGCAGCTTTGGAATCATTCCTCCAGACACTACACCCTCTTCTTTAAGTTGTTCAAACTGACCCATGCGAATCTCTGAAACAACAGAGTTATCATCTTCAACATCGCGAAGTACTCCTTTTTTCTCGAAGCAATAGACCAACGTAGTTGTATACGCGGCAGACATGGCCACCGCAATAGCTGAGGCAATAGTATCTGCATTGGTATTGAGTAGTTGCGTATCGCCATCGTGGGTAATTGCACAAAACACAGGAACAAGACCTATATTCAGCAAGCCGTTGATGGTATCTACAGCAATAGAAGTTTCACTAAGATCACCCACGAAACCGTAATCTATTGTTTTTACAGGCCGTTTTACTGCGCGGATGGTATTCCCGTCTGCTCCACTTAATCCAATTGCATTGCAATTTTTCGCCTGTAGTTGTGCCACTACATTCTTATTGATCAGACCGGCATAGGCCATCGTCACAATACGCAGCGTCTGTATGTCGGTAATCCGCCGCCCGTCTACCATCTTAGGCTCTATACCAAGTGATATACCCATTTCCGTTGCAATCTTTCCGCCGCCATGAACCAGTATTTTTGCACCCTTAAGCTTGCTGAAATCTTCTAAAAAGTAGTGTAGCTTTTCAGAATCGTCAATTACGTTTCCACCAATTTTAACAATAGTGAGGGTCTCTTTCTCCATGCTGGTTTAAAAACCCTAAGATAGGTTTTGTAAGAGGTCTTTCAAAACTGCCTGTGCTGCCCATAGGCGATTTCCCGCTTCATGGATTACCAATGAATTGGGACCGTCCAGAATTTCTGACGATAATTCCAGGTCCCTACGTACGGGAAGGCAATGCATTACCTTGGCATCGTTAGTCAACTTCAGCTTTTCATTATTCATCATCCATCCGTCCGGATAGGTAAGTACTTTGCCGTACTCTTTAAAGCTGGACCAGTTTTTAACATAAATATAATCTGCACCTTCAAGTGCTTCTTCAAGGTTATACTTTATTTGTGCTCCTGGCGTGAAGTCTTCGCTAAGCTCATAGCCTTCAGGCTGTACAATAGTGAAGTCCAGCCATTGTTCATCCTGAGCCTTACACATCCATTCCGAAAATGAGTTAGGTACTGCCTGAGGCAACGCTTTTACATGCGGCGCCCAAGCCAGTACCACTTTAGGTTTTCCAGTACCCTTCCAGGTTTCTTTGATCGTTACCAAATCGGCCAGACTTTGAAGTGGATGGCGGGTAGCACTTTCCAAGCTTACAACAGGAACGCCACAATATTTAACAAACTTATTGAAAAAGTCCTCATTGTAATCTTCGTCCCTATTAACCAGCTTAGGAAAAGAACGTAGTCCGAGGATGTCACAATACTGCCCCATTACAGCAGCAGCTTCTTTGATATGCTCTACGGTGGTACCATTCATTACCACACCGTCCTGGGTTTCCAGGGCCCACCCTTCTTTATCCATGTTCATCACCATAACGGTCATGCCCAGGTTAATTGCGGCTTTCTGTGTACTCAATCGCGTTCTTAAGCTTGGGTTTAAAAAAACAAGACCAAGGGTCTTATTTTTTCCAAGATCGTTCGAACCGTAAGGATTCGCTTTAAGTGCCAGGGCATCCTGAACAAGTTGATCGATGTTGTCTACATCATTAACACTTGTGAACTGTTTCATGTATCTAATCTTATAAGTAATCGAAAAGCTAGTTTTCTTTTAAAGCCAGGGTGAATTTTTCCAGGAAATGATCTGCATGAGCCTGAGAAAGGTTTAATGCAGGGAGCAGTCTAATTACATTAGGCTTAGCCTCACCAGTAAAAATATGCTGTGTAAACAACAGGTTTTTCTTAACGTGACTTAACTCCTCCGGCAAGTCTATACCGATCATCAGTCCGCGACCGCGCACTTCTTTGACAGCATCGAAACCTTTAAGTTGTTCAATCAGATAGCTACCAACAGCCGTTGCATTGCCCATTAAATCGTCTTGCTCCATAATTTCCAATACAGCTAATGCTGCAGCACAGGCCAGGTGATTACCACCAAAGGTGGTTCCCAGCATATAATGCCATGGCTTAAATTTAGGCGCAATAGCTATTCCTGCAACAGGAAAACCATTACCCATTCCTTTTGCCATGGTATACACATCGGCTTCTACACCGGCATAATCATGCGAATAAAAAATCCCTGTACGTCCATAACCACATTGCACACTATCTGCGATATAAACAGCATTATATTGATCACAAAGTTTGCGAATGGCCTTAAGAAAATCTACGCTGGCTTCCCTGATTCCACCAACGCCCTGAATACCTTCAATAATAACTGACGAAATTTCCTCACCGAAATCAGCAAAAGCTTTTTCAAGCGCTTCGACATCGTTATGAGGTAAGAATATCACATTATCAGTTTGGTTAACCGGAGCGATAATTTTAGGGTTATCAGTTGCCGACACAGCGAGGGATGTCCTGCCGTGAAATGCTCCTTTAAAAGCAATTACTTTTTTTCTATTGTTATAAAATGAAGCAAGTTTAAGTGCATTTTCGTTTGCTTCTGCACCAGAATTGCAAAGAAATAACTGATAGTCTTCTTTGCCAGAAACTTTCCCTAATTTTTCTGCAAGTTCTACCTGCAGTGCAATCTTAACAGAGTTAGAGTAAAAACCTACTTTGTTCAGCTGATCTGTTAAGCGTTTTACATAATGTGGGTGTGTATGGCCGATAGAAATTACAGCATGGCCGCCATAAAGGTCCAGATATTCCTGTCCTTTTGCATCCCATACCGTGCTACCTAAAGCTTTAACAATTTCAATATCATTTAGTGGATATACCTCAAATAAGTTCATTTTTTTTAGTTTAATACAGTGAATAAATTGATGAGTGAGAACGTGTTTAAAAAGCTGCTGCCTTTAGCCGCAGCCCCTGCCGTTCTCCAAGTCCAAACATCAGGTTCATATTCTGAACTGCCTGTCCGCTGGCACCCTTTAACAAATTATCAATTATACCTACTATGAACAGTTTATTACCGTGTTTCTCTAGATGCACCAGGCACTTATTGGTATTTACAACCTGTTTAAGATCTATATTTTTTTTGCTTACATGCGTAAATGCTGCATCAGCATAATAGGTTTCATACAATGAGTAAGCCTCTTCCTCACTCAGCTCTGTTTCCAGATACATTGCTGCAAGAATACCCCTGGTAAAATCGCCGCGTTGCGGGATAAAACTGATTGGTACTTTCAGCGTAGCATCCAGCTGCAGCAAACTTTCGCCAATCTCATTGAGGTGCTGATGTTCGAAGGCTTTATACACGCTCATGTTATTGTTACGCCAGCTGAAGTGTGAAGTGGTGCTTAAGCCTTGTCCGGCTCCGGTTGATCCTGTTGTTGCATTGATGTGAACTTCTGAAGTGATCAATCCCTTTGCTGCCAGCGGAAGTAATCCCAATTGGATACATGTTGCAAAACAACCAGGATTAGCTACATAGCTTGCAGTTTTCAATTTTTCACAGTTCAACTCAGGAAGTCCATACACCCATTTATCATTTGCCGCAGACTTAAGACGAAAGTCCTGGCTCAAGTCTATGATTTTGATGCGGCTTTCGAAAGGATTAGCATCCAGAAATTTCTTGGCATCGCCATGTCCCACACAGAGGAACAACACATCAATATCTTGTGACAGCGTACCTGTGAAACGCAGGTTAGTATCACCAAAAAGATCTGTATGAATATCAGAGATCAGATTGCCCTCGTTACTGTTACTGTGCACAAAGGAAATTTCAACTTCTGGATGATTAATCAGGAGACGGAGCATTTCTCCCCCTGTATATCCTGCCCCACCGACAATACCAGCCTTAATCATTTTCACCATTCACTTTATGCCAGATCATAACCTGATTCCCAAATATTTTAGAGAAGCCTTTTACGTCATCTCCATTCCAGGTATTGTTCATCTCTCCGTAGCTACCAAATTTATTGCTCATCAGATCATGTTCAGATTCGATTCCGATGATCTGGAAACGGTAAGGCAAAAGTTGAACAAATACTTTTCCACTAACCATGTGCTGCGTATCCTGTAAGAAAGCTTCGATATTACGCATAATCGGATCATGGAATTGACCCTCGTGCAACCAGTTACCATAGAAAGATGCAAGTTGCTCTTTCCATGACAATTGCCATTTGGTTAACGTATGTTTCTCAAGTGTATGATGTGCTTTGATGATGATGATCGGTGCTGCAGCCTCAAAACCAACGCGACCTTTAATTCCAATGATCGTATCACCTACATGGATATCTCTGCCTATTCCATAAGGCTGTGCGATCGCCTGCAATTTCTGGATGGCCTGTACCGGAGCAAGATTTTCTCCGTCGATACCCGTAAGCTCCCCTTTGGTAAAAGTTAGCTCTATACGGCGTGGTTCAGATTCAGAAACCTGTGTTGGCCATGCTTCTTCCGGGAGTGCTTCATTTGATGTTAGAGTTTCTTTTCCGCCTACAGAAGTTCCCCACAAACCTTTATTAATTGAGTATCTTGCTTTCTCTGCACTGTACTCAACACCATGCTCATTTAAATATTTAATCTCCGCTTCGCGGGATAATTTAAGATCTCTGATTGGCGTGATAATTTCTACCTCGGGAATGATGATGTTAAAAATCATATCAAACCTAACCTGGTCGTTACCTGCGCCGGTACTTCCATGGGCAACATAATCAGCACCAATTTTCTTTACATAATTCGCTATCGCTGTAGCCTGACTAACACGCTCTGCGCTCACAGAAAGTGGATATGTTGCATTTTTCAACACATTCCCATAGACAAGGTATTTGATACATCCTTCATAATAATTTTTTGTCTCATCTACTACCGCATGTGAAGCTACACCAAGTGCGTAAGCACGCTTTTCAATTTCCGCCAATTCTTCTTCAGAGAATCCTCCGGTATTGACAATTACGGAATGCACTTCCAAATCACGGTCTTGTGAGAGATAGATGCAGCAAAATGAGGTATCTAAACCTCCGCTAAAAGCTAAAACGACTTTCTTCTTCATATAATCTGGTGTTTAACAGATCCCAGCGCAGGGATCTATGGTAAGGGCTATTTAAATAAAAGGGAAAATAATATCAGGGGTTTCTTTTTGATGATCATTTTTTGCTTGATCTGCATAAAGCGCTCATAAAGCTTCGGCTTTTTTTGCAGTTCCTCAGCAAACTTTTTGGCTACATCGTGTTTCTGAGTAGCAGGGTCGTATAACATAGCCGTGCACATACAGTTTTTGCGTTCCTTCATCTTTAAAATCTCGAAGTTCACGCAACTTTGACAGCCTTTCCAAAAGTCTTCATCCTGGGTAAGCTCAGAATAAGTAACAGGTTCATAACCCAAATCAGAGTTGATTTTCATCACAGCCAATCCGGTAGTCAATCCAAAGATTTTTGCTTTGGGATACTTCATCCTGGACAGTTCGAAGATTTTTTCCTTGATGGCATGAGCTAACCCGGCTTTTCTAAATTTTGGGCTTACGATAAGTCCGGAGTTCGCAACAAACTGTCCATGGCTCCAGGTCTCAATATAGCAGAAGCCTGCCCAGCTACCATCATGGTGGAAAGCGATAACTGCTTTACCGTCGATCATTTTACCTGCAACATACTCTGGCGAGCGCTTCGCTATTCCCGTACCGCGGGCTTTAGCAGACTCGGCCATTTCTTCGCAGATTTCTTCTGCAAAGACACGATGTTCAGGAAGTGCAACCTGCACTATAAAATCGTTTATATTCATTAATATGATAACGAAAAAAAATAAGTAATCTGATTAATTGGATTTTAAGAGGTGAATTAATTCCTCTTTACATTGAGTTTAGGATTAACTCAAATACGTGGTGTGTAATTTTGCCGGCTTGTAACTACAAAAAAAACGGGACACAAACGCGCGATAAACAAACCTTTAGAAGCAAAAAAAGCAGCCTCAGGAATAGAAAGTTTATATGTGTTTTGTTTGTTCATTTTCTGTATACAATACTGTTTTAAATTAGTTGAGGCGCAAAGGTTTAAATAAAATTCGAGTTGTGCAATACGTTTTTAATTTTTTTACATTTAAGACAGTTTTCTTTACACGCGAATCGAGCCAATTATTTGCCTGTAAATATTGAATTTTTACCTCAAAAAAGTAACAATAAAATGAAGCTCGTATTACATTGGACAATAAACAAATCCATTTAAGTGTTGTTACTTTGCGTAAAACACTAAGACATGTCTTTACTTTTTTCTCCACTTACAATTAAAAATATACGTTTTAAAAATAGAATCGCTGTTTCCCCAATGTGCCAATATTCATCAGTTGATGGATTTGCATCTGATTGGCACCTTGTCCATCTCGGCAGTCGTGCCATTGGTGGTGCAGGGCTAATCATCTCAGAGGCAGCGAGTGTCTCGCCTGAAGGACGGATCTCTCCGGGTGATCTTGGCATTTGGAATGACGACCATGTACATATGCTCAAACGCATTACAGACTTTATACACGATCACGGATCTGTGGCTGGAATTCAGCTCGCGCACGCGGGCAGAAAGGCCAGTTTTCAAGCTCCGTGGACCAGAGTTACTGAACAATTAAAACCTGGCGCCGGGGGCTGGCAGACTGTGGCGCCGAGCGCAGTGCCATTCAACGCTGAAGATACAATTCCTCAAGCTTTGAGTTTAACAGGAATTGATCAGGTGAAGTTAGATTTCCGATCCGCAGCAAAACGTTCGATCGAAGCAGGCTTCAAAATCATAGAGTTACATGCAGCACACGGTTACCTGATCCACCAATTCCTTTCACCACTAAGCAATAAACGAACCGATGAATATGGTGGCAGTTTTGAAAACAGGATTCGTTTCTTGCTCGAGGTTATCGCATCAGTACAAGAAGTGTGGCCTTCAGAAAATCCGTTGTTTGTGCGTATTTCTGCGACCGACTGGGTTCCGGGAGGTTGGTCAGAAGAAGAATCTATAAAGCTGTCGGCAATACTAAAAGACAACGGCGTAGACCTGATCGACACCTCATCTGGCGGTCTCTCCCTGGAGCAGCAAATACCGCTATCACCGGGTTATCAGGTGAGTTTTGCAGCGTCCATAAAAAAGGAGACCGATATGTTTACTGGTGCTGTTGGACTGATCACAGATGCCGTACAGTCTGAGGAAATCTTGAAAGCAGGGCAGGCAGATTTGATCTTTCTGGCACGTGAATTTCTTCGCGATCCCTACTTCCCATTACATGCAGCAGCAGAACTGGAGACAGATCTAAAATGGCCGGTGCAATACGAGCGTGCAAAACCGAGATAATAGCACTATAAAAAGATACAGAAAGTAATTCTGTAATTTCGTTTCATCATAAAAAACACAATTATGTTTGACAAACTAATAGCGGCACAACAAAAGGCCGAAGAGATTAAAAAAAGAATGGATACAGTATCTGTATTCGGAGAGGTTGAGGGTGGTGCTATCCGCGTTACTGCAACAGCTAATAAGGCAATTACAGCAATAGAGATTGATGCTGATTTTTACAAGCAGGCTGATAAAGAAGAAATTGAAGAGTTACTACTTACCGCTGTAAATAAGGCTTTAGATCAGGCAGAAAAAATAAACGCGCACGAAATGCAGGCAGCAACACAAGATATGCTGGGCGGACTAGGCGGAATGTTTGGTGCTTAACACAAAATTTAACATATGAAATATACTTATTATGGCCAATCTTGCTTTCTACTTGAAGCAGATGGGAAAAAGTTTCTTTTTGATCCTTTCATCACGCCAAATCCATTGGCAAAACATATAGATATTACTGCCATTGAAGCTGACTATATTCTTGTTAGTCATGGTCATGGTGATCATGTTGCTGATCTTGTAGCTATTGCAAAGCAAACAGGAGCACTGGTAATCGCAATGGTTGAGGTTGCAGGATGGGCGGAAAAACAAGGGGTTACAAATCTTCATCCAATGAATTTCGGACGTCAGAAATTTGATTTCGGAACAGTTCGTATGGTTTGGGCAACCCACTCAAGTTCACTTCCAGATGGGAGTTATGGTGGTAACCCTGCGGGTTTTGTATTAGAGACTGCAGGAAAAACGATCTACTTCGCCGGGGATACTTCATTAAATTACGATATGAAGTTGCTTGCGGACCTTTACCGTTTAGACTACGCAATCTTACCGATTGGCGGAAACTATACAATGGATGTTGATGATGCACTATTGGCAACAAAATACATTAATTGTGACAAAGTAATTGGTGTACATTACGACACTTTCCCGCAGATTGAAATTGACAGAAAAGAAGCCCTTGCTAAATTTGAAAGAGAAAACAAAACACTTTTGCTTCCTGGCATTGGAGAAACAATAACGATTTAATCGCAAAAGGGCCGCAGTATTGCACTTACTACGGCCCTTTTATTTTTAGTGTGCTGCTAACCAATTAGCACCTTCACCAATTTCTATCTCTATAGGGACATTGGTTTGAATAGCTGATTTCATGCGATGCGTAATAATGCTTTTCATTGCCTCTACCTCTGTTTTTAAGACATCAAAGACAAGCTCATCATGCACCTGCATAGTCATTTTTGACTGAAGGTTCTGTTCTTTCATATCCCGATGGATGTTGATCATTGCTATTTTAATCAGATCTGCCGCCGACCCTTGAATAGGTGCGTTGATCGCATTTCGTTCGGCAAATCCACGTACCGTCTGGTTTGCTGAGTTAATATCCCGCAAATACCTTCGTCTTCCCATTATTGTTTCTACGAAACCATTTTCTCGGGCAAAATTCATTGTGTCCGACATATATCTTTTAATCCCGGGATATTGTGCAAAATACTGCTCAATCATTTCTGCGGCTTCTTTACGTGGAATACCTAAGTTTTGCGACAAACCAAAGGCAGACTGACCATAAATTATCCCGAAATTAACAGCCTTTGCATTCCTACGCTGCGTTGAATCGACTTCTTCAATCGTAACACCATACACTTTTGCAGCAGTTGCGGTATGAATATCTATACCCTTGTTAAAAGCGTCCAGCATATTTTCCTCCTTGCTAATCTCTGCAATTATCCGCAGTTCAATCTGAGAATAATCTGCAGACAGTAACACATGGTGCTCATCTCTAGCTATAAATGCTTTCCGTACTTCTCTTCCGCGCTCTGTACGGATAGGGATATTTTGCAGGTTGGGGTTATTTGAGCTTAGCCGCCCGGTTGCTGCCACAGCCTGATTGTAGCTGGTATGTACCCTACCCGATTTCGGGTTAACCAATAGCGGTAATGCATCTACATAAGTAGATTTCAATTTCTGAAGTTGTCTGAAATCCAGGATATCCTGAACAACATCGCTTTTATGTGCTAAAGCCAATAGAACGTCTTCCCCCGTTTGGTACTGACCGGTTTTCGTTTTCTTGGCCTTAGGATCAAGCTGTAACTTATCAAACAATACCTCGCCAAGCTGTTTTGGGGAAGCCAGATTAAACTGTACACCACATTTATCAAATACGTTTTGTTCAAAACGGGATATATCCTTCTCCAGCTCCAGTGAATAGGCTTTTAAGGTCTCAATATCTATACGGACGCCCTCCTTTTCTATATCCGCTAATACATAAATTAGTGGGTTCTCAATTTCGTCGGCTAACTTTTCAGCGTTCAAATCTTTTAACATAGGACCGAATATATTTGCCAATTGCAAAGTAACATCAGCATCCTCTGCGGCATAATCCACAACCTTTTCTACCGGAACATCCCGCATTGTACCCTGATTCTTTCCCTTCGCGCCAATCAGTGTTGTGATAGAAATCGGGCTATAGTTAAGGTAATTTTGCGCCAATAGATCCATCCCGTGTCTGGTATCGGGATCAATTAGATAATGTGCGAGCATGGTATCAAAAAGTTTGCCCTTCATGTGTACATCGTACCACTTTAGGACCAGGATATCGTATTTAATATTTTGGCCCACTTTGGCTATGTTCTCATTCTCCAAGACTACCCTAAACTCATCAAGAATCTGTTGTGTGATCTCCCGGTCGGCAGGCAAGGGAATATAGAATCCTTCATTCACGTTAATACAAAAAGACAGCCCAACGAGGTCGGCAAGATTAGCATCTGTTCCTGTTGTTTCAGTATCAAAAGAAATGCTTTCCTGTTCCAATAAACGAGAAAGGAGGTCTGCCCGCAATTCCGCTGTATCAATTAAGCGATAGTCGTGCGTAATATCTTCAATGGTTTTTGCTGCGGGCTGCTCAAATAATGACGGAGGTGCCACAAAGATCTTGCTTTCCCGTTCTGGCTGCTGGGCTACAGGGTTTCCAAACAGATCGGTTTGCATGGAAATATTATTCCGTGACTCACCAGTATTGAATCCTTCGCCGAACACGCGTTTGCCGAGTGTTCTGAATTCCAGCTCCGCAAATAGGGGCTCCAATAATTCTTTATTTGGCGCTGTGAGCTCTAAAGCAGTCTCATCAAAATCTACTGGCACGTTCAATATGATTGTGGCAAGTTTCTTTGAAATCATACCCTGCTCAGCGAAAGCCTCTACATTTTCACGCTGTTTTCCTTTAAGCTCGTGGGAATGAGCGATGATATTTTCAACTGATCCATATTGTTTAATCAAGAGTTTGGCGGTTTTTTCACCAATCCCCGGTATTCCTGGAATATTGTCAACCGCATCTCCCCAGAGGCCCAGAATATCGATCACCTGTTCCACATTTTCTATCTCCCACTTGGTCAGCACTTCCTTTACGCCCAGAATTTCCATGTCATTACCCATGCGCGCTGGCTTATAAATAAAGATATTTTCGGATACCAGTTGAGCAAAATCCTTATCCGGCGTCATACAATACACCTGGAAGCCTCTTTTCTCACCTTCTTTAGCCAGTGTGCCGATGATATCATCAGCCTCAAATCCGTCCTTTGTGATGACCGGAATATTAAATCCTTCAATAAGTTTACATACGTAAGGAAGGGCGATGGAAAGATCTTCAGGCATTGCCTGTCTATGTGCTTTGTACGCCACAAAATCCGTATGACGCTCTGTTGGGGCATCAGTATCAAAGACTACAGCGATGTGACTGGGGTTTTCTTTTCTCAACACTTCTAAAAGCGTATTAGCAAAGCCCATGACTGCAGAGGTATTCAAACCCGTAGAGGTAAATCTCGGACTTTTACTTAAAGCAAAATGCGCTCTGTAAATAAGCGCCATTCCATCTAGCAGGAACAATTTTTTCATAGTCAAAGTTAATTAATGTTCGCAGTTTTGTATCAAATATTCAATAATTTACGTTATTTGTTAAACTATGAAAGCGATGAAATCACTTGCAATAATCCTATTTTTTAGTCTGTTTACCTGCTGTGCTCTGGCACAGGATGCTGTTGTGATCGACAGCAGCAACTACATCAGAGGAACAATTAAAAATACAGATTATGCAACAGTAACTATTCTGAAAGATGACCTGACGCCAGTATTATACAAGGCTTCTGACGTTCAGGAATTTATATGGAACGGCGAAACGTACCTTAGTAAAAGAATCCTGATTAAGAAAAAAATGGAATCTCGATTTTTTAAGGTTATAGAACTCGGAACTGTTAACCTTTATGCCATTGGAGAAGGCCAAGAGGTAGAAGTTAGACAAAGTAACCGTCCCAGATTAACACCTTCGGTCGGCCTGGGCATGGGTAGTGGTGGATTTGGTGGCGTCGGTCTGGGAGGCGGAATCTCATTTGGGGGAGGCCGCAATTCTGGTGGACCGCGATCCAGGATGAAAGCTGTTTATTTTATTGAACGCCCCGGAACGGGACCAATTACAGAAATCCCTCTGAATAGCGATGCCCCCGCTGTTAAGTCACTGCTCTTGATCAAGTTAAATAACGACGAAGACCTGGCAGAACGCATTAAAGGAACTACAGAGTTTGACGCAAAAAGCATTGCAGCTTTTGTCAAAGCCTACAATGCTATGCATAAATAAGTTACAGGCTAAGTTCGTCCCAATATTCTACAGCACGTCTGTAGTGTGGAATTACAATGGAACCCCCTACTAGGTTCGCTATCATAAAGACTTCATTGATCTCTGCGTTGTTCACACCTTCATCATAACATTTCTCAAGGTGATACTTGATGCAGTCATCACAACGCAATACCATGGAAGCAACAAGGCCTAACATTTCTTTAGTCTTTACATCCAGAGCCCCTTCGGCATAGGTTGTTGTATCCAACGCAAAAAATCTTTTGATATTTGTATTGGCCGTTTCCATAATTCTGTCGTTCATTTTTGAACGATAGTCATTAAATTCTTCTACTAACTTTCCCATATTATTTATTTAATTCGATCATTGGATCCCAGAAAACAGTTTTAAAATCCTTGATCTGATCATCTAGAATCACCAACCCTTCGTTTTCCAGTAATTGCACCATAAGTTCTGGTGGAGAAAAATGGTACTTCCCCGTAAGCAAACCCTTGCTATTTACTACCCGGTGCGCAGGAACTCGCGGCATAGCTATACCTGCATTATTCATAGCATAACCAACCATACGCGCGGACCCACCTGCGCCAAGGCTTTTTGCAATAGCTCCATATGAGCTTACCCGTCCTTTTGGTATCATACGTACGATATCATAAACCTGTTCGTAAAATGTTGCGGTCATAGCCTGAATTGATTACTCCAACGAAAACTGAATGTAGTTAATGTTTTTGTCGTTTTTTAGATAGATCCGCTCATAATGCGTTTTAATGCAGAGCACTTCATTTGCAAATTCTGATTTGTAAAGCTGATTCGTGCTTTTGAAGCAAGGCAGACCTAAATCCATCACCGTTTGTACAGTATACTGATACAAGCCGTCGTTATCTGTCTTCAAGTTAATCATTCCACCTGGCTTAAGAATTTGCCTGTATTTATTTAAGAACCCGGGAAAGGTAAGACGCTTCTTCTCGCGGCTGTCCTGTGGCTGAGGGTCGGGAAATGTAATCCATATTTCATCAACTTCTCCGGGGCCAAAAAAACCAACGATATCTTCAATCTGAATTCTTAGAAACGCAAGATTGGCAATCCCTTCATCAACACCTGTCCGTGCACCTCGCCACAAACGATTGCCTTTCAAATCAATACCGATAAAGTTTTTCTCAGGAAATAGCTTAGCCATATTAACAGAATACTCTCCTTTTCCACATGCCAGCTCCAGCACAATCGGATTTGTATTTTTAAAATGTTGAAGTCCCCATTTCCCTTTTAAAGCTTCGCCTTCTTCCAACTGATAAACATTCCCGAAGTCGTTGATTTCCGAGAATTTCCTTATTTTATCTTTACCCAATGTTCAAGTTTTTTTCTGCAAAAATACAATTAAATCAGTCTTTTAAATATCTTTGGGTGTATTTCGTAATTACCAGTTAAAATCAAGCACATTGGAAAAGAATTCTAAAATCTATGTAGCCGGCCACCGCGGCATGGTTGGCTCTGCAATTTACCGCAAACTTGTTAAAGAGGGTTATACCAATATCATTACAAGGACTTCTGCTGAACTTGACTTACGCAACCAACAGGCCGTATCTGAATTCTTTGGTACAGAGAAACCAGACTATGTATTCTTGGCTGC
>NZ_SNWM01000004.1 GCF_004362245.1 Pedobacter duraquae | reverse complement strand
CAGAGAAGTTAAGCCCACCAGAGCCGATGGTACTGCGGTAACACGTGGGAGAGTAGGTCGGTGCCAAATCTTAAAGAGACCCTGTAGTGAAAACTACAGGGTTTTCTTGTTTTATAACATTTCTAGGTTTCTTAGGATTTGTAAGTACAAAGAGTTCTTTACCCATCCCAAAACGGCTTGTATGCTAATCCAAAATATATTTGCTTGCTCATAAGCGTTATCGTCTTTATTTTACTTAGGGAGAATAGTACAACAGACTGTTGATAAAAGTCTCCAAGATTTATCCGTATTATTACGCTGTAATGAACGTGAATTTTGATATCTGAGCAGTGTTTGGTTGAGCTCTATTTCCGGCCTAGGATAAGGGTCTATCAATTTCATTAAACGTCTCCTATGATGGATTTGTATCTTATGCTACAAAAAACTTTATTTATTTGATTTGAAAATTTTTAATTGGGTTAATATTTTTTGATTGTAGCATACTGTCTACTATTATAACATTAATATTTTCCGTTAAACTACTGGTAAAAATCTATTTTTAATAGTGCCAACAACGGGTACCTTATGAATGATTTAGAAATAGGTGCTGATTTTGAACGAAAAAACAGAAAATTCGAAGTGAAGAATTTGAGTTCGAAAAGAAAAAGGAAAATTTTGAGGCAAAAAAAAAGACGACATCTGGAGCAATGTCGCCTTTAATTAGAATATAAATACTCTGTACACCCAATAGGATTCGAACCTATGACCTACGGTTTAGAAAACCGTTGCTCTATCCAGCTGAGCTATGGATGCATTTCCCTTTTGGAGAGTCGCAAAGATATAATTTATGCTGTAATTGCGCAAATCTATTTTGCAATTTCTGCTAAATTACTGAGTAATAGCTTGAAAATTTATATCACGTTTCTTCTCAGGATATTTATCGGTGTAAGACAGTATAATATTCAGGATATAGTCGCTCGAAGGGTAGGGTTGCAACGTTGATTTTATGTCTTCCATGTGCTGTAGATCGGTATAGCCAGATATATATCCCATTCCATAGAATTTGCCAGCTTCAACCCACAGGCAGCTTTGTTCATCATCAGTTCTGCCCTGATCAATAATTGCGAATGATGGGAGCATATCTTTCAATTGACCGATAGCTTGCTCCACACGCGCATTATAGAGGTCGGAGTGCTCGTTGCCTATACAAGCTCCGTTGCATTGTTGTGTGGCATGATGGGTACAGGCTGATCGGCCATGCTGGATAAAACACAATTTTTCACACAATTGATTTTCACGAATCAGGATGCGTAATAAATTATGCCCTTCTGCAATATTATTAAATGTGTATAATGTATTTCCTTGTTTCTTAAACTTATCGATGCCCAGGCGTAAATATCCTTTTTGATCCTCAAAGAGGAATAAGGCATATTTTTGTTCAAACTTTTTTAACGCACGGTTATTCTCAGGCCACAATCGTTTAATTTCTGTCGCTTCATGGATCAATGCCATCAGTTCTGTACCGCAAATTTCATAGTCCACAGTATGGATGTTTTTAAGAAATTCCTGTCTTTGCCGACTTACATTATTTCCGGTGAAATGTGAGCATACTCTTTTTCTTAGATTTTTTGCTTTACCTACATAAATAACTTTACCTTTTTGGTCCTTGAAATAGTAAATCCCAGGATTTGATGGCAGACGATCAATGTACGACTTAGATAAGTTGGGTGGAAGCGCTTGTTCACGTGAAGCCTTGGCTAAAGACTGTCCGATGATGCCAGCCGTATCTGCCTCCAATAGTTTTGTAAACAGAATTGCAGTAGCAGCTGCATCTCCACCCGCACGGTGTCTATTTTCCAGAGGGATTTGCAGACTTCCACAAAGCTTGCCCAAACTGTAGGAGGCATACCCCGGAAATAACTTTCGGCTAAGCCTCACAGTACATAATTTTTTAGTGTTTAGCGTGAAGCCAGAAAGCGCAAGATGGTGCCGAATAAACGAATAATCAAAGTTTACGTTATGTGCAACAAAGACTTTGTTGTGCAACAATGCATAAATATCTGCTGATACACTGTTAAAAACAGGGGCGTCAGCAACCAGCTCATTACTAATTCCTGTAAGTGATTCAATATGAGAAGGTATATATTGTTCAGGATTGATCAGGCTGTCCCAAGTTTCTACTACTGTTAAGCCATCATGGATCTGAATAGAGATTTCGGTAATCCCATTTCCAGAAGCATAGCCTCCCGTAGTTTCAATATCTACAATAGCATACATCATAATAAGCAGACTGAATTAATAAGATATAAATTTACTAATATAATTAGTAAATACTATTAATATTTCAAATTATATAAAATGGCATGTAATTGGCTTAGAAACAGTGAATGAGGGATTCCAATACAAAAAAAATATTAGTGGTTGATGATGACAATGACATTCTAGAAGTGATCAAAATCATCTTGGAGGATGAAGGGTATGATGTTACCACTTTACTTGACGGCCGAAACACGATAGATTCTATAATTAGCGATCGTCCAGATTTAATTCTTCTGGATGTGATGTTAGGAGGAATCGATGGCAGGGACATCTGCAAGGCGATTAAATCCGATATTGATTTCAAGTCAATACCCGTAATTATGATCTCGGCAAGTCATAATCTTCAGGGTTTATTAGCACTTCCGGAGTCGCCAAATGGATTTTTATCAAAACCTTTTGATATTTCAAGATTGATCAGCCTGGTAAACGGGCAATTCGCTGCGTAGTTTTACTGTCTATTTTTTCGGAAAAAGTGTACTTAAATAAGTTCTTTTATATTTCCTTCAGTTGTGATAATAGTTACCGGATGCTCTAATAGCTTATGAATAGGGCATTTATCTGCAATGTTTAACAGTTTTACACGTTCATCCGACGTGAGGTCTCCAATTAGAGTCAGGTTTCTGGTAATACTTGGTTGCGTATATTCCGCAGACACCCCGTTAAATACCAAATCTACCCGAATAGCTTCTAATTGAATATTTTTCCTGTCTGCATACATACGAATGGTAATCGCAGTACAGGAGCCCAGACTTGCCAATATCAAGGCATACGGATTCATCCCTTCGTCTGTTCCACCCATACTTTCCGGCTCGTCAGCATAGATCATATGTCCACCTGAAAAGATCTTTGTTTTATAAGTTGAGCGATCTAATTCTGTTACTGCGCTGATTTGCTGAGCTGCCATGGGTTTAATTTTAAAATGTAAATTTACAATTTAAAATCAGATACACATGTCAGAAAAAGCAACACAAAGATTAGGATTAATTCAGTCTTTTCAGGGGAAAATATTCAACCAATCACCATCCCATTATATGAACTGGTTGCAGCCAACTGTGGTAAATGCCGAGCCAGGAACACTAGAATTTAGCTATGTGATCAGAAAGGAAATGACCAATCCGCTTGGGACGTTGCATGGCGGCGTAACAGCCGGCATCATTGATGATCTAATTGGAGCAACGGTTTACACATTAGGAATGGAGCACCGTTTCACTACAGTTAATAATGTTATTGATTATTTTGCACCAGCAAAGGAAGGAGATCTGATTATTGCTAAAACCACTATCGTAAAAAAGGGGAGAAGCATTATCAATTTACAATGTGAAGTGTTCCTACCCGCAAAGAACAGACTTATTGCAAAAGGCTATTCTAATATGCTGAACATTGGATAAATAATTTGTTTATGGTTTGAGAAAGTTTGTTTAAGCAACTTAACAATATCATATCCTGTATTTAAGATTTGTTAAACATTCCGCTAGTATATTTGTTGTGGAATAACTAACCAGGTATAAATATGTTAAGTAATTATCTCAACTTGCAATTTGATGTGAATGGTAAACCTGTGAGAGGTTTTTGTATGCGCATCCAGGATGATTTTCATGAAACCTATGCAGTAGTTTTAGACGGCTACCATTCTTTCTGTGTGTGGATAGATAACTCTTCCACCTGGAAATCTTCAAAATATACGAATGTTGAACCGGGTGTATTGGACAGAATTATTAATCATCTGTCTATTCACAAGCTGGCTTAATAAGGTCATTTTTTCCGACATATACTTTTTGATCTGTCTCAGATGGAATAATTGTGCTTTGTATTTTCAGGAAGCTTTGTTATCCAAAAAACAGATACGTCAAGCTGATGGCAGTGATAATTCCAACCAGGTCGGCCAACAACATTGCGCCGATAGCATATCTGGTGTTCTTTACGTTTATTGCGCCAAAGTAGACTGCAATCACATAGAAAGTAGTGTCAGATGACCCTTGCAAAATACTGGCTAACCGACCAGCAAAAGAATCTGCTCCGTGAGTCGTCATGGTATCGATCATCATACCTCTTGCGCCGCCACCGCTAAGTGGTTTTATCAATGCAGTTGGTATACCATCAATAAATCTAGAATCCAAATTGATATAGGTGCATACGGTCTTCAATCCTCCGATGATCAGATCAAAGGTTCCGCTGGTTCTTAGTAGACTAATTGCAATCAACATGCCCACCAGATAGGGAATTATCCGTATCGCAGTCTCAAACCCCCCTTTTGCACCTTCAATAAAGGCATCAAAAACATCAATTTTTTTATAGACACCACCGGCAACGATGAGGAAAAAGATCAGCAATAGCAGGCCATTGCTGAGAATGCCTGAGAAAGATTGTAGGCCTGCAGTACTTAAGGTAGTCAGGTATAACACCATTGCGGCAATGATAGCAGATATGCTTAAAACCCAAGCTAATATAACCGGCTGAAGGACATTAATACGCTGTTTAAACGCAACGATCAGCATTGCCGCCATAGTGGCAACGAATGTGGCGATCATGCAGGGGATAAAAATATCCGTTGGATTGGCAGAATTTAAAGAGGCGCGTACGGCAATAATGCTCACTGGAATCAGTGTTAAACCTGCGGCATGCAAACATAGAAACATAATCTGGGCATTCGAGGCCGTCTCTTTATTGGGATTCAGTTCCTGGAGGCTTTCCATGGCTTTGATCCCAAATGGTGTTGCCGCGTTGTCCAAACCAAGGAGATTTGCCGAAAAATTCATTACCATATGTCCGGTCGCAGGATGGCCCTTTGGAACTTCAGGAAAGAGCTTAGCGAAAAAAGGCCCGATTATTCTGGATAGGAGTCTTATGCCGCCTGCGCGCTCTGCAATATTCATAAATCCCATAAACAGCGCCATGATACCAATTAATTTCAAGCAGATATTTACAGCTGTCCAGCAGGTTTCGATCACTCCGTCTACTTTTAAGGGATTACCCGGATCACCCGATTTCCCAATGATCATCCAGTTGAATATATCAGACTGCCCGAAAAAGAAACATTTTATGCTCGCAACGATAATTGCAATCAGGATAAAGCCTGACCAGATTCTACTTAATGCCATCCTATGAATTAAAAATCTAAATTATTGTTTTGATTGTAATATTCCGCCCCTAAAGGATAAAATAAAGTCTTCATCCTGAAAAATATCGAAGTTTGCCGGTTCTCCAAAGATAATAAATCCCGAGACGATATATTTCTCTGCGGAATAGGTGGCATATGCAGCACAACTACTCAGGTCTCCTATATCTGCGATATAGTATTTTTTTATCGTCGACAGGCCGTCGAGAGCAGTGAATTCTAAATAGTTAAGCGCAATACTGGTAATAATTCCGCCAAGCAACAATTGGCGGATGACGATATGAAAAATGGTTTTACTATTCGGTGGTATTTTTCTGTAGTTCGAAATTTGCTGATTTTTAAAGCTCCGGGTGGCAATAGATTCAAGTCCGCGGAGAATGGACAGGAAAAAGTACTTTCTGAGATTTTGTTTTTCAGGATCGTTTACTAAGCCACCCGCTTCAATTAGTATTGTGGCAGTACCCTCAGCCTGAAAGTTATCACCAAAAGCTCTGGGCTCATAACTTTCATCAAACAACCCAATTTGGTTAGGAAGTAGAGGATGCAAGGTTTCAAAGATGTCAGCGATTACCAGCATGGCCTGTTCGCGATTCGGGTTATTACTACATGCGGCATCAAAAGCAGGGGCAAGGAATGATAAGCTTGCTGGATTCCCAGTTTGCCCAACGCTCCAGAGTGTATCCTGATCGTGCAGATTGAACCCGAAATCGGGTTTGATTTCCCGGCGAATATTTTTGAGTAGTGTGGCTTCTTTACTTGACGTTTGAATATAATCCCTGTTGATATCAATTTGCTGTGCATTTCTACGCGTAAATCTGACGGCACCGTCGGGATTCACCATCGGAACCAAATAAATGGTACACTCAGAGCGTAATACGTCCTTTAACCTAGAATTTCCCGCTAAAAAATTGATCAGATCCATCAAGGCCATCGTACCGGTAGGTTCATCGCCATGCATCTGACTCCATAACATGATCTTAACTGGTCCTTTACCAATCTTTACGATAGGTATGGGCAATCCTTCTTCGCTTAGTCCAAGGATCCCGGATTCAAATTCTGCAGGGAGCTTACTTAGCCGATCCGCGATATTCCGCGGTTTTATAAATCTATCTCTAATTTGTTTGTCGGCGAAAGAATCGTAGCGCGCTATTATTTCTGCGGTATCCATAAAACTAAGCTAAAAAAAAATCGCCATTATAAACCGGGGTTCACAATGGCGATTTGTAAAATATTGATGTCTATTACGGCTTTTCGTCAGTTAATTCAAAAGCCCAATTTTTACCTTTTTCTGTGGCTGGAATTCCTGATACCATCCAGGCCGGTGCTTTTGCACCTTTTAAATAGTAGTCGAAGAACTGCTGCTCACGGATAGAGATATCCTTTCTGTTTTGGCGCTGTACAAGATTATGTGCTTCGTTGTTATAATTCAACAACCACGCAGGTTTTCCTAATCTTTTCAAACCGGTAAACATCTCGATACCTTGATAAAAAGGTACGGCACCATCAGCGTCGTTAGACATAATGGCTACAGGGGTATTTACTTTTGGAAGAAAGAACAGTGGAGAATTCTCAATATAAAGTTCTGGTTTTTCCCAAAGGGTTGCGCCAATGCGGCTCTGTGTTTTCTCGTACTGGAATTGTCTGTTCATACCACTTTCCCAACGAATACCGCCATAAGCAGAAGTCATATTTGCTACCGGTGCACCCGCCCATGCTGCAGCATACATATTTGTTTGCGTGATGAGATATGCTACCTGATAACCACCCCAGCTTTGTCCCTGGATACCAATTTTGGTCCCGTCAACCCAGCTGTTTTTCTTTAAGGACTCCACACCAGAATTAATGTATTCCATGGCTGATTTACCAGGATAGCCTGTTTCATAGCTAATGTCTGGTGCAAATACCAAATAACCGTTACTTACAAAGAATGAAATTGCCAACCTTGAAGGTGTAGGAGCAGGTGCCTGGTAGCTGTATAAACCATCTGAAAGTTTTTCGTAGAAATAAACCAGCATTGGGTATTTTTTTGCTGGATCAAAGTTCTCTGGTTTGTATAAAATCCCTTCTGATTTAAATCCTCTCGGTGTAGTCCATTTAACAAGTTCTGCCGTTCCCCAGTTGTAGTTTGCTTGTTGAGGATTGGTGTTAGTTAATTTGGTTTCTGTTTTTAAATCAAGGGAAGTATAGACGTTTGGTGAGTTTACATAGCTGGCTTTGTCGTATAGCAACCTGTCAGCATCTTTGGCTTTAACAAGGTCAGAATATTTAAAAGGCGCCATTACGACTAGCTCCGGACTTTTATCATCACCCATTTTCTTGCGGTAGAAACCGTTTTCTTTGGTGATATTTTTGAAAGCATCTAACCAGGCATTTTCTTTTTTGCTGATAAATCGCGCTTCAGGATCTAGTTTCTGATAGCGGAAAGTAATTGAATTCTGGCGTCCGAAGTTATTAGTAATGTTTTTAGGTTGTGATTTGCCATCTGGTGAGAAGGACCAGATATCATATTTGTCGTAGATCAGTACGGATTTATCTTCTTCAGTCCAGCCCGCAATGCCATAAGAAGAAGGATCGTCAGGCACATCGTTATCTTCGTCAGCAAATTTAACAGAAAGACCTGCATTTAGGTGAGTTACCTTTCCTGTTATAGTGTTATAGGTATACCAGTTCGATGTTTTCTTATCGAAATATAATACGTAGTTTCCAAGCGGTGATGCCATCGCATTTCCGCTAAATCCTTCCAGGATTTTTTTCCTTACACCTGTTTTTACATCAACCAAATAATAGTCACGCACAGAAGATCCTGTCCATTGCGATTGGATTCTATTTCCATAGTCTGTTGACGCCAGCACAAACTTAGCGTCACCTTCATTCACCAACGAGGCATCAGGAAGTTTAACATCTGTTAGGGGAACAATTTTCGGATCGCTGCTATAGATGTCAATTGTAGTCATGTAGCTTTTTTTAGATTCGCGGTCTGCATTTTTTAGTTGCATTGGCTGCAGGTAATCATCTTTATAGCCCCAGATGTCTAGTTTAGCATGTTCAAAGTCGACCAGCGTCGTATCTTTTGCTTTTTTAATCGGTGCGATTCCAAAAAACAGTCTGTTTCCATCTTTACTAAAATTCAGTCGTCCGTCTCCGCTTACTGCGAATTTTGCTGGCATACCATCAATATCATTTTCTACCAATACCTGTGCGGTATCAAGTGTAAGTGAATTGAAGTAGATATCGTAATCTTTAATTTCCTGTTTCTCCGGACTAGTCTCACCAAGGAACGCGAGGTGTTCACTTTCATCGTCAAAGATGAAGCTTTTGTAATTTCCCTTAGTTTTAACCAATGTTTTCAACGTCCCTTTCTCAGTATTTAATAGAAACACACCAACAGGTGCAGTTTTATCCTTTTTGGATCCTGTGCAGGAGATTACCAGTTGTTTTCCATTTTTGCTAAAAGCATAATCATTTACATATTTAAATGTACGCTCCGTTCCGGTAAGCAGGTTCTTTAAAATCAGGTCTGTTCCTTCTTGTTTAGCAGCAGATCCTGCAGGTTCGTCATCTGCGAAGAAATCTTCATCATCACCCTTTTTCTCAGCGGGAGTAGTTGCGGGTCTTGCTTTCTTTGCTGTGTCTGCGGGTTTATCGAGCTGATAAGCCAAAAGTGCAGCGCCTTCTTCAGGGATTTTGAACGATTTGACACGGGGTACTTTGGTGACGGCAGAAGTTGTCAGGTTTACAAAACCGAGTGAATCCTTGGTCATTTCGTCGGCTTTTTTCTTTTTGATTTTGGCCAGACGTGTCTCTGCGTATATTGGCTTGATCAGGAAAGCAGCGTACTTTGAGTCGGCGGTAAATTTAAGCATACCGGCCCGGGCTACCGTAATTTTGGTATTTCCAGGAAAGCTATTCAATGTTAACTTGCTGTCGCCTTCCTGCTGTGCAATGCTGTAAGCTGCCCACAGGCCGTTATTAGAAAGTTGTTTGCTTGCAATGTTTTCCCATGTATCGTAAACAGAATGATCCAGGGGCTTTTTCTGTGCAAAAGCTGTTGTAGCCAGGCACAAAAAAAGAATCGTGAAGGTTTTTTGCATGGTTATTTGGGTAGTTAGGTATTATTGATATTGATTCCTTAAAAATTGTAAATTTTTCAGACAAATTGGTGTTTGTACGTCAAATATTACAAAAATTAGAAGCTTATGCCGGCTTGAAAAGAAATGCCATGGGGATTTACATCCAGATCGTTGGCGGAATTATGAAATCCTTTAAATCCCGCTCCAATAAATGGCCAGAGTCTTTTCGCGGCACGATACCTCAGACCAAACCCGCCGTACAGGTAAAGACCACTTTCCTTTACCTGATGGGTCAGTTGCGGGGTCTCGTCTGCTGCTTCCTGATATTTTACAAAGGAAATACCTGCAGATGCTTCTGTATAGGCAGACAGTTTGCTTTGTGGATTAAACTCGTATTTGAGATTCGCATATACAGGTAAAATCTTGACTTTATAGAGTACATAACCGTTATCATGGTGAATGTCTGTTGTTGAATACTCTATACCAATTCCTGGCCTGAACCTGGATGCACCCTGATAGTTGACCTTGATGGAAGGCCCATTAAAAAAATTACTGTGTGTCGACCTTAAAAATTCTGCTGCAGGAGAAAACATAAATTTAGGAAAAGGAGCGGAATTTGTGTCTTGCGCACTGGCATGTAATGCGGTTATGCCCAGTGCCAGTGGCAACATGAGTTTCAGTATGTTCATAGCATATATTTGTGTTTTGCGAAGATGCGGAATGGAAAGAGCAGATCAAAAAAAAAGCACTCCTGAGAGTGCTTTTTATATTATTTATTTTTCTTTTCTTGCGTTTTAGTCTGCTGTTGCTGACGCATGTAATCGTCTAACCTCGCTTGAAACTTTGACTTCTTTTTCTCGTCTTTTGGTTTCTCTTTGTTTTCTTTGAGGATAGCATGAATCTTTTCATCATTTACCATTCTTTTGATCAGGAATTGCTGACTGAATGTAAGCATGTTTGCCAGGAAATAATAGTAATTCAGACCTGAAGGGTAATCATTCAGAACACCCAGGAAGATGAATGGCATAACATAGCCAATGTATTTCATCTGACCCGTTGCTCCCGATACCTGATTGTTGAAATAAGTAAAGATCAGGGTAGAGATGGTCATGAGGATACACATCAAGCTCAAGTGATCTCCAATGAACGGTAAAGTGAATCCGAATTTAATAAATTCATCGTAAGTAGATAAATCATGCATCCAAAGGAAGCTTTGTCCTCTTAATTCAAAAAGATTAGGAAAGAAGAAGAAAAAGGCCATAACGATAGGTAATTGTAACACCATCGGCAAACAGCCACCGAGTGGGTTTACACCAACCTTTTTATAAAGCTTAAGATATTCCTGTTGCAACAGGGTAGGGTTGTCTTCGCCAACTTTAGCTTTAATTTCATCCATTTCAGGCTTAAGAATTCTCATCTTAGCCATAGAGATATACGATTTGTAAGTCAATGGAGACAACGCTAATTTCAATAACACAGTAAGTACCAGGATAATTAAGCCGTAACCCCATCCAAATCCTTCCAGGAAATTAAACACAGGAAGCACTACAAAGCGGTTAATGTATTTAAGTGGCCAATAGCCCATTTCTACAATTTTCTCGATTTCATGTCCTTGCTTCTGAAGTTCGGAGAATTTATTGTTTCCAAAATAGAAGGTCATGGCATAGCTTTGACTTGCCAGTTGGTTAAAAGGGAGCTGAAGATTTGCACCATACCATTTAACCTGTCCGGGAGTTGTACTTACTTTAACTTCCAGATCTCCTTTGTCGAAACCGTCCTTGGGCAAAAGCACACCAGAGAAGAAGTGTTGTTTAAAGGCGATCCATTCGATCTTTCCTTTAGTCAGGTCTTCCTTAACATCTTTTGCAACATTTAAATGATCTGGCGTTTCGCCAACATATTTATAATAAGGTGCTGAATAGCGTTGCTCATTTTTCAATGATTTTTCTTGTTGAAGCAGGATCGTCTCCCAGTTAAGGGTAATTGCATTTCCTTGAACAATTTGATTAAGACCATTCAAATTAATATTGAAGGTCAGATCGTTGCTGTTCGGCTTCAGGTCGTAGAAAAATTCAATAAATTTATCTGCGGCATAGTTTGCACGCATGCTGATTCCAGTACCTGATGGCTGTGCGGTAAAGTACAGGTCGTTGGTATTGATCGCTTTGCCATTCAGGTTTAACTTCAATCCAAATTTATTTTGGTTTCCATCAAATAAGATAAGTGGTGCTCCCTGGAAAGTCTTCTCATTTTTTACTTCAACAGATAAGATCTTACCACCTTTATTAGTCAGGGTTAACTTTAATTTATCATTTTCCAGAACAGTAGTTTTTTCTGTTCCACTGATATTGGCGCCGAAGGGACCTTTTAAAGCAGCAGAGTCTAGTACTACTGTAGTTGGTGTTGCTGCTGGTGCAGCTGCTGATGTTTTAGTGCCGGTCTTTTTAAGGGAATCCGCGGCAATTCTTTCGCTTTCTTTTTTCAGTTCAGCTTCGCTAGGCTTAAAAAAGTAGAAAGATCCTGCTAAAACGATCATGATCAGGAATAATCCTGTAAACGTATTTCTATCCATTATTGTTATTTAAACGCGTATTATTTGTTTTTTCTCTTTGCATACTCCATCGCAGCGGCGACAAATTTAACAAAAAGTGGGTGAGGATTAGCAACTGTTGATTTTAATTCCGGGTGAAATTGTCCACCAACGAAAAATGGATGGTTTTTTAACTCAATAATTTCTACCAGTTTGCTATCCGGATTAATCCCCGAAGCAATCATCCCCGCGTTTTCATAGTCTTTTAGGTAGGCACTATTAAATTCATAGCGGTGTCTATGACGCTCGGTGATGTGGGGCTTACCATAAGCGGCAAATGCTTTGGTACCTTTTTTAACATCACATGGATAAGCACCTAAACGCATGGTACCACCTTTAGACGTGATGCTTTTTTGCTCCTCCATCATGTTAATCACAGGATATGGTGTGTTTTCGTCAATCTCAGTTGTGTTTGCCTGATCAAGACCGATCACATTACGGCCAAATTCAATTACGGCACATTGCATACCTAAACAAATTCCAAAGAAAGGAACTTCATTTTCCCTTACATATTTAATGGCGTCAATTTTCCCTTCGATACCCCTGCTTCCAAATCCTGGAGCAACAAGTACGCCGTGAAGGTGTCCTAGTTTTTCCTGAGCGTTGTCAGGGTAAAGGCCCTCAGAGTGGATGTATTCTACCTTTACTTTACACTCATTTTTAGCACCTGCATGTACGAAAGATTCTATAATTGATTTGTACGCATCGGGAAGCTCTACATATTTACCGATCAGACCTATTTTAACTTCAGCTGTTGGATTCTTTAGTCTGCCAAGAAAGTCTTTCCAGCTTTCCATATCTGGTTCTGCTTTATGGGCAAGTTTAAGTTTGGTCAATACCGTTTTATCCAACTGTTCCTTCATCATTAATAACGGAACGTCGTAGATCGTAGACGCGTCAATTGATTCAATTACGGCATTTACGTTTACGTTGCAGAATAGCGCTATTTTTTTACGTATATCTGCATTAATAGGGCGTTCGGTCCGACAAACAAGAATATCCGGCTGTATACCGTATTCCAGCAAAGCTTTGACTGAGTGTTGTGTAGGTTTTGTTTTTAATTCCCCTGCAGCCGCGAGGTAAGGGATCAGCGTAAGGTGGATTACTAATGCATTGTTTGGGCCAACCTCCCATTTAAATTGTCTTACAGCCTCTATAAAGGGTAGCGATTCAATATCTCCAACCGTACCACCAAGTTCTGTGATTACGATATCAAATTGTCCGCTTTCACCTAAGATCCGCATGTTACGTTTAATCTCATCAGTGATATGTGGAACAACCTGTACAGTTTTTCCAAGATATTCGCCAAGACGTTCTTTATTGATTACATTTTGATAAATTCTTCCGGTGGTGATGTTATTTGCCTGGGAAGTGGGGGTGTTGAGAAAACGTTCGTAATGGCCTAAGTCAAGATCTGTTTCTGCACCATCTTCAGTTACAAAGCATTCGCCGTGTTCGTAAGGATTTAAAGTTCCGGGATCAATATTGATATAGGGATCGAATTTCTGGATGGTTACACGGTAACCTCTTGCTTGTAAAAGTTTGGCCAATGAAGCGGAGATGATGCCCTTACCCAAAGAGGAAGTAACACCGCCCGTAACAAAAATATACTTAGTCATGTTTGTGAGTTTGTGATTTAAAAGCATCCTTGCAGACGACTTTTAATTGTTTTTGTACGGGATACAAAGTTAGCAAATAAAACCAAAGCGACTGGCTCAATTTGGAAAAAAAGGAAAAAAAATGCCTGATTCACATCAGGCACTTTTTGAAATTATATTTGGTTAGAATATGCAGTTCGGATGTTCGGTGGAGCTTATAATGTCTCTCTCTGAACACTAAGGTAAATCTAATATAATTTATTTGACATTTTAATTTTAACTGTTAAAAAAATGTTAAAATATTTTTTAAGTCGCTGATTTCCAATTATTTTAATTTGAGATAGCCAAATATTATTTGGTTATTGCCTATTGATTTTACTGCCATTAAACATGGATTGGTTAACCAATATAAATCCTTTGTAATGTTTTACTTACACACTAAGTAATTACATGTAATAATTGGTTGTTTATTTATCGATCATTTTAAAATATCTCACATAATCTACCACCATACTTTGTGGGAAAATAGTGTCATCTATCCCTTGGGCGCCACCCCAATCTCCGCCAACAGCAACGTTCAATAGTAGATGAAATCTTTTGTCAAATGGCCATGCCTTATAACCAGTCTGTTCGTTAATAAATTCAAACACGTTGACATCGTCGTAGTACCCTCTGATTGCATAAGGTGTCCAGTCTACCCGGTAGGTGTGAAATTCCGTGCTGGCAGTAGGGATTATTTTTGTACTTGTTTTCTGGGTGTTGATCTTGAAATAATAGGCTTCAGTATGTGTGCTGAAGTGAACATTATTCTGATCATAGCCTACATGCTCCATAATATCAATTTCACCAGACTTAGGCCAGTCGCCATAACTGTAATCTGTGGGTAGCATCCAGATAGCGGGCCATGTGCCCTTTCCCGAGGGTAGTTTAGCTCTGATTTCAAACCTTCCATATAAAGCATCCAGCTTATTTTTGGTTACCATCCTTGCGGAACTATATTTCATGCCTACATAATCTTCTTTTTTTGCTGTGATAGTCAGCATACCATTGGCAACACGGGCATTGTTGTTGTCTGTATAAAACTGCTTCTCATTGTTACCCCAGCCACTTCCACCAATATCATAGCCCCATTTTGTACTAAGCGGTAAGCCGGTATAATCAAATTCATCCGACCAGGCGGCGGTACTTTCAAATGACCAGGCTTTATCAAGGGGAACAACGGGTGCGACTGGCTGTGTTGGCTCAGATCCGGGCTCTGTAGATTTCGAACAGGAGGGTAGGGAATACGAGGAACATAGAATCATTACGTAAAGTAATCCCGTGCTTATTTTAAAATTAGCTTTCATATCATTATACTTGGTTAGCTAAAGATAACGATATTCAGGACAATAAGTTTATTTTAAGGCTGGCAGCACTGATAATAACGCTTTACGATTTGGTCTTTTGCCGACCAGGCGATGTAAACTTTAGTTTCTTTACCAAGGCGGTAATTAAATCCATTTAATCCCGTTTGCTTTAGCTCAGCGTAAAATGCTTTATCGGGCACATGTTGATCTGGCTGTTCGTCTGCAGTTACAGCAGGCTCCAGGAAATTTTCGTCATCGAAAAACAAATTAAGCTCTTCTTTCAGAAACTGCACTTTCTGATCATCATTCTTAAATGAAACAGATTCTTTATAATTGTTGATCAGTTCTGTGCCTTTGATATCAAGAGCATAGATTTCTTTACCGGTAAAGGCAATGATCCGTAGATTAAGCACCATGTCGTTAGCATCCTTTCCGTTCAGCGATACCTTAAAGGTATCCAATTTGTTAAGATCACTAAAAGCCTTTGTAATGGTACGGCTGTCTGAAACAGGGGGTGCAACGGTCTCCTTTTTATTCGAATTGCAGGCTATAATAAATAGTATTGGCAGTGCAATATATATAGAAAATCTTTTCATAGGCATAGCGCAGGTATTTCTAAGATAGCAAATTAATCTTTTAGCGAGCTGATTTTTTGCAAATCTTCGGGATTATCTATGGCGATGGTTTCGATGGTAGTTATTCTTGTCTGGATACTAAAACCATTTTCGAGCCAGCGCAATTGTTCCAGGCTTTCTGCAAGCTCCAGCGTTGAAGGCTTGAGCTTTGTTACCGCCTGAAGTGTAAGTGCGTGGTACCCATAAATACCTATATGTTTGTAGAATTGGTGAGTTGAAAGCCATTGATCCTCAGCTTTACCTCTGATGAAAGGAATAGTTTGCCTGCTGAAGTAACGTGCTTCTCCCGAAGCATTGATTATAACCTTAGGGATATTGGTATTAAAAAGCTCTTCCTGCGTATGAATTTCCTTTATCAGCGTTGCCAGTTGCGTATCTGGTAGGTCAAAACACGAAACCAGCAGGTCAATTTGTTCAGGAGCGATGTAAGGTTCGTCGCCCTGAATATTAATAATAATATCGTATTCCGGATAGAGGTTGGCGACTTCCGCGCAGCGGTCAGTTCCACTTTGGTGATCTGTAGCTGTAAACTGTACCTGTCCGCCAAACCGAATCACTTCGTCGGCGATACGCTGGTCGTCTGTAGCCACTACCACATCGTCCAGACGGTTTGATTTCTTTGCTTGCAGATAAACCCTTTCTATCATGCTTTTGCCATCGATCTGAATCAAGGGCTTGCCAGGAAATCTGGTAGAAGCGTAACGGGCGGGGATTACACCTAGGACTTTCATTAAAATAAACCGTGAATTTCTGCTTCGATAGATTGAATAACCGCACCCAGGTCGTCAGGGTTACTTGTAAAGTCCAATCTGTCTTTGTCCAAAATAAGTAGTTTGCCTAAATTATAATTCTTAATCCATGCCTCATATTTCTCGTTCAGTTTAGATAAATAATCGATACGGATACTGGCTTCATATTCTCTTCCTCTCCGCTGGATATTGTTTACTAATGTTGGGACAGAGGCACGCAGATAGACCAAAAGATCAGGTGGTTTAATAAATGACGTGATATTTTCAAATATAGCAAGATAATTCTGATAATCACGGGTCGTCATAAGACCCATTTCATGCAGGTTTTCTGCAAAGATATGTGCATCTTCATAGATGGTTCTATCCTGAATTACGTTTCTATTAAAGTTTTGAATATCTACGATCTGTTGGAAACGGCTATTGAGGAAATATATTTGCAGGTTGAAGCTCCAGCGTTTCATATCGCTGTAAAAATCTTCCAGATAAGGGTTGTTATCTACAGCTTCATAAAGCGCTTCCCAACCATAATTTTTGGCGAGTAAACCTGTGAGAGTAGTTTTTCCTGCGCCGATGTTTCCAACTATTGCGATATGCATATAATATATGTAATTGAGCTGTAAGGTAATAAATTTGGGTTAAATGAAATGTATCTAATTAAAAGGGTTTAAAACCTATAATTTCACGCACCTCTTTGATTGTTTTATGGGCACTATCACGCGCTTTCATTGCACCATGTCTTGCAACCTGGCGAAGGTAGACACTATCTTTAGAAATCTCTTCAATACGTTCGCGAATCGGGCTGTTGAAAATAATCATATCTTCCGCAAGCTGTTTTTTGAAATCGCCATAGCGTATAGCCTGTTTATTATACAGATCGTCAAAGTGCGTTACGGTGTCTGGCGTAGATACGATCTTCATCAGTTCAAATAAATTCTGAACAGATTCCGGCTTCTCCTGATTGTCTTGTGTTGGTCCGCCATCCGTAACCGCTTTCGCTACTTTCTTGCGGATAATTTCCGGGCTGTCGGCCAGGTAAATGCAATTTGCATCGCCTTCAGACTTACCCATTTTGCCTTTACCATCCAGTCCGGGTACCTTTACCAGGTTTGCCGCATAGTTAAACGCAAAAGGTTCCGGGAAATACTCATTATTATATAACCTATTGAAACGGTTACCGAAGGTACGGGTCATTTCAAGATGTTGTTCCTGATCTTTTCCTACAGGAACTTTTGTTGCCTTGTGAATGAGGATATCCGCTGCCATCAATGAAGGATAAGTTAATAGTCCAGCATTCACATTATCGGGTTGTGATCTAACTTTATCTTTAAAAGAAGTACTTCTTTCCAGTTCACCCATATAGGCATTCATGTTTAGATACAGATATAATTCTGTTACTTCAGGAACGTCTGACTGTATATATATAGTTGTTGCTTCAGGATCAAGACCGCATGCCAGGTATTCTACCAGCACATTTTTAACGTGGCCGTGAAGATCCTGCGGTGTAGGGTGTGTAGTTAAAGAGTGCAGATCTGCAATGAAAAAATAACAATTGTATTCATGTTGCATTTTTACAAAATTGGTTACCGCACCAAAATAATTGCCGAGGTGTAATTTCCCAGTTGGGCGAATACCGCTAACTACTGTTTCTTTCATGAGGCCGAAATTAAGAAAAAACACGTATTTGATCCGATTATAATTTACTTTTTAAGCATCGTGCTGTTGGACAGGTATTAATGGCCGATTATTTATGCCGCTCTACGTTTGTGTGCGTATTTTTTATATTTTTGATCAAATGATCAAACTCTTAAGACACCTCCACAGGATATATGCGCTGTTTGTCATACTTTTTTTCTTCTTTTTATTTTACCCGTTCTATTATTTTTTCGCCCGATCGGCTTCAACGTATGGAATATTAAATAAATGCAGACAGCTGAACAGCAGGTTGGTGTGTATTTTTACACCGGTACTTTTCAGGTATACTTTCGAGACACCGCTTAATAAGGATCAAACGTATATCTATTGTGCCAACCATTGTTCAAATCTGGATATCATGATTATGTGTCTTCTTGGAAAGGGAAGGTTCCATTTCATGGGCAAGGAGGAATTACTCAAGAATCCGGTACTCAAGATTTTTTTCCAGACCATTGATATCCCTGTAAACAGGGAAAGCAAGATGTCTGCTTTTCGCGCCTTCAAGCGTGCGGGAGATAACCTGGAGGCTGGTATGAGTCTCATTATTTTTCCTGAGGGTCGTATTGACTCCGGAAATTATCCGCCAACATTGTTACCTTTCAAAAACGGTCCTTTCAGACTGGCAATTGACAAAAACGTTCCGATAGTGCCGGTATCGATCACCGATGCCTGGAAATATATGTGGGACGACGGCGGGAAATATGGAAGCAGGCCGGGAGTTTGTGATATATACGTACATAAGCCTATCTTTACAGCGGATATGGATGCTGAGGGTGCAGATGCACTCAAAGATGAAGTATTCCGTCTGATAGCAAGTAAAATGATTACCAAATGAGAATAAACGCCGAAACAATTCATAAGGTTGCAGATCTGGCCAGAATAGAGATCAAGGAGACAGAGGTAGATGGACTGATTGATGAGATGAGTAAGATCCTGACGTTCATGGAAAAACTGAATGAGCTTGATACTTCAGCCGTTGAGCCGCTGGTGTACATGAATGCAGAGGTAAATGTTTGGCGTGCAGATGAAGTTAGACAGGATCTTAAGGTGTCTGTGGCACTTCAAAATGCAGCGTTACACACCGAAAGTTTCTTCATGGTGCCAAAGATCATAGAAAAATAGAACGGGGTGTAACATTCGCCCCATATACTATGTCTAAAACAAAAAATAGAGCAGAGTTCCCATGGAAAAAGCATTAATCAACATTAAAGAGATCGGCCGTAAATATGTAATTGGTTCAGAAACCATACATGCACTAAAATCCGTATCGCTTGATATATACAAAGGTGAATTTGTTGCTTTAATGGGACCTTCCGGATCGGGTAAGTCTACGCTTATGAATATTTTAGGTTGCCTGGATACGCCAAGTAAAGGAGATTATATCCTGAATGGCACCAATGTGAGTCAGATGTCCGATAACGACCTTGCTGAGGTGAGGAATAAAGAAATTGGTTTTGTATTCCAGACTTTCAACTTGCTGCCACGCTCTACCTCTCTGGATAATGTGGCCTTACCATTAATTTATGCAGGCGCCAATAAAGCCGAGCGTGATAAAAGAGCTACAGCAGCACTCGAGAATGTCGGACTTGGAAATCGTGTAACACATAAGCCTAACGAGCTTTCCGGTGGACAGCGCCAGCGCGTAGCCGTTGCCCGGGCATTGATCAATAATCCATCCATTATTCTTGCCGATGAGCCTACCGGAAACCTTGATACGAAGACTTCCATTGAGATTATGGGCTTGCTGGAAGAGATCCACAGTAAAGGGAATACGATCATCCTGGTTACGCACGAGGAGGATATCGCACAACACGCACACCGAATTGTACGTATGCGTGACGGACTGATCGAAAATGACTACAAGAATACCGATATCAAGACCGTTTCCCCACGTTTGACTAAGCTTGCGGAAAGCGGGGACGATTTTGAAAAGATTGGATAAATGAAAATATATACCAAAACTGGCGATCAGGGACAAACTTCACTGATCGGCGGCACACGTGTTCCCAAATATCATTTGCGTATTGAAGCCTATGGAACCGTAGACGAGCTTAATTCTTACATCGGACTGATCATGTGTCAGGACATAGACAGCCATCACCAACAAGTTCTTAAAGAGATTCAGGACCGGTTGTTTACTGTAGGTGCCTCGCTTGCCGCGGATCCCGAAAAATCGAAGATGAAAATTCCAGACCTCGTTGCTACAGACATCACGCTCCTTGAGGAGGAGATGGATGCTATGAATGAGGTATTGCCTGCACTCAAACACTTTGTGCTTCCAGGGGGAAATACGGTGGTTTCTTACTGTCACCTTGCCCGTTGTGTATGCAGAAGAGCAGAACGCTTAACAGTCCATTTGGCTTCAGAAAGTTTTGTTGACGAAAATATGACGATCTACCTGAACCGTTTAAGCGATTATTTATTTGTTTTGGCAAGGAAACTAAATCTTGATGCTGGAACAGCAGAAAACATCTGGATTCCGCGCTTGTAAAATGGTGGAAAAAAAAGTTTGTTTTCATCAACTTTTTTAATATACTTTTGCGGGAATAAAATTTGAATAACTAATTAGTAAAAGATATGTATTGGACATTAGAACTCGCATCGCATTTGGAAGACGCTCCATGGCCTGCAACAAAAGACGAATTGATTGATTACGGCATTAGATCTGGTGCTCCTGTAGAGGTTATCGAAAACCTGCAGGCATTAGAAGATGACGGTGAACCTTACGAAACTATCGAAGAAATCTGGCCGGATTACCCGACTAAAGATGATTTCTTCTTTAACGAAGACGAATATTAATCCAAAATATTAGAGGCCCTGCACAGCAGGGCTTTTTTTTGGAACGATGATTGTTTATGAAATGTCAGGAGAGTGTCTTTACTTTCCTAAAATAAAAAACATTTAAACTAAACATTTACAATTATGGGAAATCTACTTTATTTAGTTGCTGTGGTATTGGTAATACTATGGATTATCGGATTCGTTTTTCACGGTTTTGGTGACGTTGGTGGTCTGATCCACATCTTGTTGGTTATTGCAGTTATCGCAATTATCCTGAAGCTCATCAATAGGGCCGCCTAATATAAAAAAGGCTTCTGATTTATTCAGAAGCCTTTTTTTTTAAATACAATGCCGCAAGTTCCAAATCCGCGCCCTGCGTAATCTTGATGTTCTCCCGTTCACCCGGGATGATATGGATATCATAACCGGCAAATTCAACTACAGAAGCATCATCTGTAAATTCATTTCTGAACGGTTCCTGATAAGCTTTTCTTAATAATTCAATGTTAAAGGTTTGTGGTGTTTGAATCAGCATCAGTTCAGCGCGCTGTAAAGACCTTGTTTTGCCCTTACCATCCAATTGTCTTACCGAATCCGTTGGTGTCACACCGGTTACTGCATTACCTTTCTCTGCCGCGGCTTCAAAAGACTGCTCTATGAGACTTTTGCTCACTAGTGGCCGCACGGCATCATGGATTGCAACGCATGCTTTACCTTTAATTAGCTTCAGTCCGTTTTTAACAGAATGAAATCTTTCTGCTCCCCCTTTAACCAGTGTGTGTGGAATTTCAAATCCATATTTGGTACAGAGCTCATCCCAGGTATGGTGGAGGTGTATATTTAAAACGACAATTATTTCGGGTTGTGCAGCCGATTTATAGAATGTTTCGATGGTATGCATCATCACAGGCTTCCCTTCTAAAACCATAAATTGTTTAGGAATGGCACTGTTCATTCTGCTTCCTTTTCCGCCAGCAACGATAATTGCGTAATTTTTCATCGATTTCAATTCAAAAAAAATAGGAGACCTAACCCTGGGGTCAAAATCTCCTATTTTGATATATCCGTTGCTAAAATTAGATAATTAGCATGGCATCTCCATAACTGTAGAAACGATATTTTTCTTTAAGTGCTACTTCATAGGCATGTCTTACATAGTCATAACCACCAAAAGCACTAACCATCATCAATAATGTAGACTCTGGCGTGTGGAAATTGGTGATCATTGAATTTGCGATGCTGAAATCATATGGAGGGAAGATAAACTTGCTCGTCCAATCATTTGCCGCTTTCAATGTTTTACCTGAAGAAACAGCTGATTCGATAGCACGCATAGAAGTTGTACCAACGGCACAGATTTTTCTTTTATCTTCTAACGCTTTATTTACAATATCTGCATCTTTTTGATTGATGATGAACTGTTCTGAATCCATTTTGTGTTTGGTAAGATCTTCCACTTCAACAGAACGGAAAGTACCTAAACCTACATGCAGGGTAACTTCAGCGAAGTTAACACCTTTTAATTCCAGACGTTTCATTAGCTCGCGACTAAAGTGCAAACCTGCGGTAGGCGCTGCTACAGCTCCTTCATGCTTAGCAAAAATAGTCTGGTAACGTTCTTTATCCTGGGCAGTTGCCTTACGCTTGATGTATTTAGGAAGTGGTGTTTCACCAAGAATTTCAATATTCTTTCTGAATTCTTCATCGGTTCCGTCAAAAAGGAAACGAATAGTTCTTCCACGGGATGTTGTGTTATCTACAACCTCTGCTACAAGCAGATCGTCATCACCAAAATATAGTTTATTTCCTACACGTATTTTACGGGCCGGATCTACCAACACATCCCAAAGTCTGAGTTCTTTGTTCAGCTCACGTAGCAAAAATACTTCAATGGTAGCACCAGTTTTTTCTTTGTTTCCATATAAACGGGCAGGAAAAACCTTAGTGTTGTTCAGGATCATTACATCCTTATCATCAAAATAACCCAAGACATCCTTAAATATTTTGTGTTCAATTTTACCGCTATCCTTATGTAAAACCATTAAACGGGCTTCGTCTCTTTGTTCTGAAGGGGTATTGGCAACCAATGACTCTGGTAAATTAAACTTAAATTGAGATAACTTCATATTTTTTGATAATAATTAAGGGCGCAAATTTACAAAATATAATACGCATTTAAAGATATTTGTTTTATCTGCCACTCAGTGTTTTAAAAAATGGCTTTTAACAGAGATTGAAGGGCTTCTGCATCGCAGTAAATTATTTTACGATTAGCTGTAAATTGCTGTAACCTTTTCGCCTATTTTTGGTCTAAACTTCAATTATGATCATATTAAGACTCATCGCCGAAAGTTTCAGATTTGCCACTGATGCCTTGCGCCAGAACAAACTCAGGACCATGCTATCCCTGCTTGGTATCACCATAGGGATTTTCACCATCATCTCGGTATTTTCTGCCGTCGATACACTCCGTAATAAATTACAGGAAAGTGTAGATAAGCTGGGATCTAATACGCTATTTGTACAGAAATGGCCATGGGTATTTAACGATTTCCCTTGGTGGAAATATGTAAACCGTCCGGAGCCAACTTTACGCGATTATCAGTTGCTGAAAGACCGTTTGGATCATGTTGACGGGATTTCCTATGAAGCTGACGCCAGTAACAGGACAATCAAATACAGAAGTAACTCGGTAGATGGTGTTGGTCTGAAAGCTGTTTCTCACGATTTCAATAAAACATGGACACTAGAATTTGAAGAAGGAAGATATTTTACGGAGAATGAAAGCAAATCGTCTACACCAGTGGTCATTCTTGGCTGGGAAGTGGCAAATGGATTGTTTAGTGGCGAGCCGGCTGTAGGCAAACAGGTGAAGGTGATGGGCAGACGACTGACAGTGATCGGAGTTTTCAAGAAAGAAGGGGAGAGCATGCTGGGCATGTCTCAAGACAATAATATGGTCATTCCATTGAATTTTGCTAAAGGTTTATTTGATGTGCAGAACGAACGCTATGGGCCACAAATTACTGTTAGGGGTAAAGAGAACATTGATCTGGCAGAAGTGGAGAGTGAGTTGCGCGGTGCGATGCGTTCTATTCATCGCATCAGGCCTGGACAAGAGGACGATTTCTCTATGAATAAAACGACGATGATCTCTAATCAGTTGGATCTGATGTTTAAGATGGTGAATATCGCCGGATGGGTGATCGGTGGGTTTTCGATCCTTGTAGGTGGTTTTGGTATTGCCAACATCATGTTTGTATCTGTTAAGGAGCGCACAAATATTATTGGGATACAAAAATCTCTGGGCGCGAAAAACTATTTTATTTTGCTGCAATTTATGTTCGAAGCTATTGCCTTATGTGTTTTGGGAGGGATCCTGGGGCTGCTCCTGGTATATGGTATTACCCTCGTCTTTACTTATGTCATGGACGTTAAGATTGTACTCGATGCCAATAACATTATTTTAGGTATCAGTATCTCAGTGATCATCGGGGCAATTTCCGGATTCTGGCCGGCATTTTCAGCATCCAGAATGGACCCTGTTGAAGCGATCAGGTCATAACACAAACTTATTTAAACATAAAAAAACCATCCGAACATCTCCGGATGGTTTTTTTATGTTTAACAATTTATTTTAAGTTACTCAATGCCGTTTGAATTCTTGACACAGCATCTCTCAATTTCTCTTCAGCAGCAGCGTAAGAAATGCGGATACAATCTTCGTTACCAAACGCTTCGCCGGTAACTACAGAAACATGTGCTTCGTTAAGGATGTATAGGCATAGTTCTTCAGCATTCTTGATCGGCGTTCCATTGAAACTTCTGTTAAAGTAGGCTTTAACTTCAGGGAAGAAATAAAAGGCACCATCCGGAAGATTTACTTTAATGTCTGGAATTGCCTTTAGCAGGTCATAAACAATATCTCTGCGTTTTTTAAATTCATCCCTCATCGCTTCAACAGTTTCTAAGCCACCCTCATAAGCTGCAAGGGCAGCACGTTGTGCGATCGAAGAAGTACCTGAGGTAATTTGTCCCTGCATTTTGTCGCAGGCATTAGCGATTTCTTTATTAGCCGCCATGTAACCTACTCTCCATCCGGTCATAGCATAAGATTTAGAGAAGCCGTTGATTAGCACTACACGATCTTTAATCGCATCGAATGAGGCGATGGAAGCATGTGCACCTACGAAATTGATGTGTTCATAAATCTCGTCAGCGATAATGTAGATGTTTGGATATTTTTCAAAAACTGCAGCAAGCGAAGCAAGCTCTTCCTTAGTATATACCGACCCTGTAGGATTACAAGGCGAAGAAAACATAAACAATTTGGTTTTCGGCGTAATTGCTGCTTCCAGTTGTTCTGCAGTGATCTTGAAATTCTGTTCTACTGTTGCGTTAATAAATACACATGTACCTTCAGCAAGTTTGATCATTTCAGAATAAGAAACCCAGTATGGCGTAGGAACGATTACTTCGTCTCCCGGATCAACCAAACACATGATTGCATTTGCAAGAGATTGTTTAGCTCCTGTGGATACCACAATCTGGTCAAAACTGTAATCCAAATCATTCTCGCGCTTCAGCTTCGCAGCAATTGCTTTACGCAGTTCAGGATATCCTGATACTGGCGTATAGTAGGAATAATTGTCGTCGATAGCCTGCTTTGCTGCCTCTTTAACCGAATCTGGAGTGAAAAAGTCTGGTTCGCCAAAGCTTAGATTGATTACGTCAATCCCCTTTGCCGATAACTCTCTTCCCAGCTTGGCCATTTTAATGGTTTGTGATTCTGATAAGTTATTGATTCTCTTGGATAAAAATGTCATGATTTTTGTTGATAAGGAAGCAAATATAAAAACCTCGGGCAATAGGCGGCTAAAAAAAATACTTTTTAACGTAAATTCATTCATGAAACAGTACTTTTGACTGCTAATTGCTTGCCCTTGCAACCTAAAAAAAAAGCCATTCTCGTAGCCCTGTGTGTAAGTGTCGTTTTGATGCTTGCCAAATTTGGCGCTTACTTTCTTACCCATTCTAACGCCATTTTAACAGATGCAGCGGAGAGCATTGTCAATGTACTTGCCAGCAGCTTTGCGTTTTATAGTATTTATCTTGCTACCTTGCCTAAGGATGAAAACCATCCCTACGGACATGGGAAAGTAGAATTTTTCTCTGCCTTTCTGGAGGGCTGCCTGATCGCTATTGCCGGGATCATCATCGTATTTAAGTCTGCATACAACCTGATCTTTCCCAATATTATCGGACAGCTTTTTGAAGGAGCGATCATTATCAGCGCTACCGGGCTGATCAATTTGTTGATTGGTTATTACCTAATCAACACTGGAAAAAAACATCGCTCTATAACACTGGAAGCAGACGGCAAACATTTGCTAACAGATGCTGTAACCAGTGCGGGTCTGGTTATCGGAATCATCCTGATTTATGTCAGTGGTTTGGTGTGGCTCGACAGTGCGATTTCCATTCTTTTAGGATTTTACATTATTTACAGTGGTTATAAGCTTACAAGGCGATCTGTAGGTGGATTGATGGACGAAAGTAATATGGAATTGGTGGATAAAATCGTAAAAGTGATGCAAGACAATAGAAAGGATCCCTGGATCGACGTCCATAATCTGCGTGCGCAACAATATGGTGCTGATCTGCATATTGACTGTCATTTCACCTTTCCCTATTATTTTGACCTAAACCAGGTGCATCATGAAATCTCGTTGATTGACAAGATTGTAAACACCCATGTAGCCCATGATACGGAGTTGTTCATTCATGCAGACCCATGTCTGCCCGGTTGTTGCCACTATTGTAGCATGGAGAATTGTGGTGTCAGACAGCATCAATTTACGGGACATATTCCCTGGAATACCGAAAACGCTACCAAAAACCTAAAACACTTTGACCAATGAGTTATTTCAACGTAAGAGTATATGGCCTGCTGATCAACGAAAAGCATGAGCTTTTGATTAGTGATGAAAAAGAGGAAGGAAAGGAGTTCAGTAAATTTCCTGGAGGCGGTTTAGAGCTTGGAGAAGGGTTGCGGGATGCCCTCATCAGAGAGTTTATGGAAGAGTGCAGCGTAGATATTGAAGTGGGTAATCACTTCTATACCACCGACTTTTACGAGAAGTCTGTCTTCAATGAAAGTCAGGTGATCAGTATTTACTATTTCGTCAAACCACTTAAGCCACTGGAGCTGGAGTTCACAACGCGTGTATTTGATTTCGACCATGGCGGGATGCAATCCTTCAGGTGGGTGGCTTTAAATAAGCTAAGTGCGGACGATGTAACATTCAAAACAGATAAAACTGTTGTATCGCTGCTGTTATCTCAAATGCAGCTGTAACTATACCTTAACAACATTTAATGGCGTGATTGCATAAAATGCTGCACCTTCATCAGGATTGATCTTGCTTAATCCGGTAAATGCACTAAATGCCGGCAGTACTGCGCAGGTATCGCTAAAATAGAAACAAGGAAATCTGAGTCTTTGTCTGGCTTTACCGTAAATGGTTATTCCTGGATGGATATGTCCTGTAATGTTAAAATATGCATCCGCCACCTTCGGTTTATCATGTATAAAGCGGAAAGGCGCCATAAGCAATTCCTTTTCCTGTACAAGGATGTCAAGGTCTGCGTAGTCTTCTGCTTTAAGGCTATCATGGTTCCCTTTGATCAGCACTATCTTAACATTTGAAAACTGATGTCGCCAGTCAGCAAACAGCGCTACATCACTATTGATGGTGTGGTGAAACATGTCGCCAGTAATAAGCAGGATTTCAGGCTGATATAGCTCTATTTGAGCGCCAAGTCTTGCGAGATCACCAGCGCCAATAGTGGCAGGAACCTGAATCCCGGATTTCCTGAAATGTGCGGATTTACCAATATGAAGATCACTGATGATCAACATTTTTTTTGAGGGCCAATAGATTGCTTTTTCCTTACTTAGTATTAATTCTTCCCCACGGCAATGAATGGTCATTTTTGTCTTTCTGATTTTTTGTCTGCCTCGGCAGTCATTCGTTCTATCCTTTGTCCCAGTTCTTCGGTACTCATGTTTTCCCTTAAACTATCTACTTTAATTGGAAAACAAAGCGGTGTATAGCTCTCTGTTTTTACAATTATCACTTTACTCGCCTGGATTCTATGCAATGCTGCGGCCAGACGGGGCTCTTCGATCTGCTGATAAAATGCTTCATCGTAGGCCTGACGCAATAATAAGTTATGTTTATCATAATCACTAAAAACGTTGAAAAATAATGCTGCAGAGGATTGCAGGTGCTTATTGGCTACATATTTCCCAGGAAATCCCTGAAATACCAATCCAGAGATACAGGCAATATCCCTGAATTTGCGGCGAGCCATCTCTGTAGCATTGATACTGGCTACAATATCCTCACCGAGGTGATCCGGACTGAAGAGCTGTTTAATGTTGTCTTCATCCAGCGGAATTGGCTGCTCACTTAATAATTCAAAACCATAGTCGTTCATGGCAATTGAAAAACTAATTGGCTTCACTTTTCCAAGACGGTAGGCGATCAGTGCGCCAAGGACTTCGTGCACCAGTCTTCCTTCAAAGGGATAGGCAAAAAAGTGATAACCATCTTTGGTATTGATCAGCTCAATAAGAAACTCATCATCCTTGGGCACATGAGACACCCGGGCTTGTCGCTCAAAAAGTGGGAAGATGATATCCAGTTCTTCATCTGCATGGGTTTTATCCAATGCTTCATTATATTTTTTGCGGAGCAGGGCTCCCAGATTTGCAGTAAGTGACATGCGGCCCCCCATCCAGCTTGGCGTTACGGCAGTTTTAAGTTTACTTTTCCTCACCAGCACGGTCATGTCTTTGATCATAATAAATTCCAATACCCGTCCGGCCAGGGTAAAGCTGTTGCCGGGCTTGATTATGGTAATAAAAGATTCTTCGAGCATGCCGACATAGCCACCGGTAATAAATTTCACCTTCAGCATGGCATCGCTTACGATGGTTCCAATGTGTAAACGGTGGCGGAGGGCAATCTGTCTGCTGATTACCTTCCACAGGCCATCTACTTTTTCCACTTTACTGAACTCAGTGTAGGCTGTTAAACTTTCACCCCCAGTGGTGATGAACTGCATCATCCAGGCCCATTCTGAAGGAAGGAGCTCCCTGTAAGCAAAGGTTTCGCGAACCTCGTTAAAGATCTGCTGATCGTCAAAGCCATCGCCCACGGCAAGCGTAACCAGATATTGGATCAATGTGTCGAAAGCCATTACTACAGGCTGTCGCGCTTCAATATCCTGTGTTCTAGCGGCTTCTTTAATGGCAGCGGCTTCTACCAATTCCAGCGCATGGGTAGGGAGGAAGTAGATCACAGATGTTTCGTATGGAGAGTGACCGCTACGTCCGGCACGCTGCAAGAAACGCGCAACGCCCTTTGGCGAGCCGATCTGAACAACTGTATCTACAGGTTTAAAATCTACACCAAGGTCGAGTGAAGAAGTACTGATTACTGCTTTGAGCACGCCGGTGTGGATTGCGTCTTCAATCCAGTTCCTCAACTCGTAGTCTATCGACCCATGGTGAATAGCGATTTGCCCGGCAAGGTTCTCATCAAGCTTCAGTAAATTCTGATACCACAGTTCTGCCTGCCCACGTGTATTGGTAAAAATTAGTGTGGTTTTACTTTTGTAGATGATCGGCAGCAGCTTATGTGCAAGCTTATGACCCAGATGGCCTGCCCATGGTAACATGTCTATATGATCAGGGAGAATAGACTGTATGACAATTTTCTTCTCCAGATCAGCCTTTACGATGACTTTCAGTAATTCTGGATAGGGTACCAGCACGTCCAGTGCTTCATCTATATTTCCTATCGTGGCAGATATTCCCCAGATACGTAATAGCCGTTCAGGACTCTGTATTTTAACCAGTCCCCTGATTCTGGAAATCGCCAATTCGGCCATAACACCACGTTTGCTGCCGATCAGCTCGTGCCATTCGTCGGCAACTATACAGCGTAAATTTTTAAAGTTGTTCGAAGTTCCTTTTTGTGCCAGTAAGAGGTGCATGCTTTCGGGCGTGATGATCAGCACTTCTGGCATCAGCTTTTTTTGTTTCAGCTTATCAGCAGCAGAAGTATCTCCATTTCTTACGCCTATAGTCCAGTCAATTTCCAGTTCCGCACATACCTCACGCATAGCGCGCGCCAGATCCTTTGCCAGGGAGCGTAGCGGTGTAATCCAGATTAGCTTTAACCCTGCGTCAGCCTTATCAATCTTTTTCCTATCCTTCGCAGGGAGATCAGCCTGCCTGTTAAGCTCCTCAATCAATACGGCCAGGAACATAGAATAGGTCTTACCGAATCCAGTGGGCGCATTTACCAGGCCGCAGTATCCTTCGGCATAATATTGCCAGGCATCGCTTTGAAAGGAAAACGGTTTCTTTTTGCTTGTTTTTAGCCATTTCAAGACTGCCTTGAAGCCTTTACTTTTTTCTATTCCCATATCTGTGATTAGGCTAATGTAGATTGCAATAACTGACGCAGGTCGTCCAGGGTATTGATTTCATCAGCTTTTTTATCCTTTCTCCACCTGGCAATCCGGGGAAAGCGTAGCGCAAGTCCCGCTTTGTGGCGTTTACTTTCAGCAATACCTTCAAAAGCAATTTCAAAAACCAGCTCTGGTTTTACTGTTCTTACAGGGCCGAATTTCTCCACGGCATTTTTCTTTACAAAACGGTCTACTTCCTTAATTTCAAGATCTGTTAATCCTGAATATGCTTTGGCAACTGTAATCAGTTTCTCCCCATCGCGTACAGCAAAGGTATAATCGGTGAAGAAATTCGCCCTTCTTCCACTGCCTTTCTGCGCGTAGATCATTACGGTATCTACCGTATAAGGATTAATTTTCCATTTCCACCAGTCACCACGTTTTCTGCCACTGTGGTATAAAGAATCGAGTTTCTTCAGCATCAGGCCTTCACTATTATTGTCGCGTGCACCCTGACGGATTTCTGCCAGTTCATCCCAATTCGCAAAACTAACCACTGGAGATAGAATGGCAATATCTTTAGTGACTAATTTTTCCATCAGGTCTTCCAGCAAGGTCCTGCGCTCTGCCAATGGCTTATTACGGATATCTTCAGTGGCATGCTCCAGCAAGTCGTACGTGTAAAACCCGATCGGGGCATCCTGGAGTTGACTTTTATTAATTGTTTTTCTGTTTAAGCGTTGTTGGAGGATGCTGAATGCCTGCACCTGCCCGTCTTTTACAGAAAGGATTTCGCCATCCAGCACGGTTCCATCGGCAAGCTCGTCTTTCAGAAAGTGAAGTTCCGGGAACTGATCCGTTACAAGCTCTTCTCCGCGCGACCAGATAAACAACTCACCATTGCGCTTCACAATCTGCCCACGAATGCCATCCCATTTCCATTCAGCCTGCCAGCTCTCTTCGGCACCCAGGGATACCGGTTCTACTTCAAGGGCGTAGGCCAGGCAGAAGGGGTAGGGCCAGGAGTTATCGGTATTTACATGCGCACCGGCAATAAGCTCATCAAAGGTAATTTCCTCGGGCTTCCATTTACCCATGATGCTGTGCATGATTTTGTTGCTTTCTGTGCCACTTTGTTTAGCGAGGGCATTAACCAGCATCTTATGAGAAACACCAATTCTGAAGTTTCCTGAAATCAGTTTATTAAAGATAAAACGCTGCTGGGTATCCAGGCTATCCCATGCCCATAAAATAAATTCCTTTTTTGCTGCATCATCTTTCCCATTCAGCGCTGCAAGGTCTTTGATCCATTCGTGTAGTTTTCGGTCGGTTACGCGGATTGGCGGAGGCAGGACCAAAGCAATAGTCTCACTGAGGTCGCCTACACTATGGTAACTCTCGCCAAAAAGCCATGCGGGCACACCGCTCAGCTCAATTGCCCATTCTTTAATCAGGGCAGTACTTACCGGGCGCTTTGGCCGCTTACCAGTAAACATCGCTATCACATAAGGCATATCTTCTGCTGCGGCATTTGTAAAATAGTCTACCAGGGCAGCAATCTTATCGTTAGTCTTATTGCTCATTTCGAGCTGCTGTATTAATTCTGTAAACCTCTTCACGTTATGCTTCTTTAACCAATATTTCCTGCTCCTCTTCCTCTTCGTTGCCGTATTGCGTTTTTACCTCTTCAGAAGCAATGCCTATCTCATTCAGATATTTCGAAAAGGTCGCAGTAAATCCATGGGTTACAAATACCTTTTCAGCACCGGTAGCATGGATAGCCGAAAGCAGCCCCGGCCAGTCCGCATGATCACTCAGTGCAAACCCTGCATCAGCACTTCGCCATCTTCTACTTGCGCGTACCTGCATCCATCCCGAGCATACACCCGTAGCTGCGCTCTGCAGATTTTTGATCCACCTTCCTTCTGCCAATGCTGGTGGAACGATAACAATCCCTTGCTGCAGCGTTTCCTTTTTAATATCAGCATTGATGCGAATAGTCTCGGGAAGATCTACGCCTGACCTGCGGAATCCTTCGTTAAGGTTTTCTATAGAGTTGTGCACATAGATCGGGGAGTGGCCAGTCAGGTTTTTTATCAGGCGCTGTGCTTTACCCAGGCTATAGGCCACCAGCACGCTTGTTTTGCCTTTATCCTGATTGTTTGTTACCCAGTCGCCAATCTGGTCAAAAATTTGCTGCTGTGGCTGCCATTTGTAGATCGGAAGTCCAAAAGTGCTTTCAGAAACGAAACTATGGCATTTTACAGGCTCAAAGGCTGTGCTGATGCCATCATATTCCACCTTATAGTCGCCAGAAACCACACAAATCTCACCCTTGTATTCGAGTCTGATCTGTGCCGAACCGATTACATGGCCAGCAGGGAAAAGGCTAATCTTGACGCCGTTGATAGTTATTTCTTTATTATAGGGGAGTGTTTCAATTTTGAGATCTGCTCCAAGTCGCTGTTGCAAGATAGACTTAGTCAGATCATGACAGAGGTACGCCTTATTGCCCCATTTAACATGGTCGGCATGGCCATGTGTGGTCACAGCAAGATCTACAGGCCTCCAGGGATCGATGTAAAAATCTCCCTGTTTACAGTATATACCCTTGTTCGTAAATTTTATCAATCCCATAGTATGCAAACAAGCGTTGCAGGTTAATGTTTTGGTTCCACGATCCAGTAGCCTAAGCATTTCTTATCTTATGATAATGCGCAGCATTTTGCCGTCAGCTACCTTTGCTATATAAATTATAAAAAGATGGCACAAACAGTTTTTCATAGCGCTGGTACACGTGGCGCAGCAAGTCACGGCTGGCTGGAAACCTTTCATACGTTCAGTTTTGCAAAATATTATAATCCCGAAAGGATGAACTTTGGTGCACTCAGGGTATTGAATGACGATGATATCGCTGGAGGCAGAGGATTTGGCGAACATCCACATGATAACATGGAGATCATCACCATTCCTTTTGAGGGTGCTTTAAAACACGAAGACAGCATGGGCAATGAGGCTGTCGTTCAGGCAGGAGAAATCCAGGTAATGAGTGCAGGTACAGGAATCTACCATAAAGAGTTTAATGCCAATCCGGACCAAAGAGTTAAACTTTTACAAATCTGGTTGTTTCCGAACAAACGGAACGTAACGCCCAGATATGATCAGCAGGCATTTGACCTTGATGCGCATACCAATGAACTTGTTCAGATCCTCTCTCCTGATGAAAATGATGCAGGTGTATGGATTCATCAGGATGCCTGGTTTAACCTGGGTAAATTTGATCAGGAAAAGGAATTCAGCTACCAGCTTAAAGGAAAGGGGAACGGCGTATATGTTTTCGTTCTAAAAGGCACAGCTACCGCTGCAGGTCAGGATTTACAGGAAAGAGATGCTGTAGGTGTTTGGGATACGGAGTCATTCAACATCAAAACTGCCCCGGGCACACAAATATTACTCATGGAAGTTCCAATGTCAATTTAATTATGGAAAAAGTAGAAATCCTCGTTGTAGGCTGTAATCCAGAGATCCTTGCCGTTATTTTGAGGCTGATCAATGCCAATGAGCAATGGAATGCCACCGGTGCTGCTAGTTATGCAGAAACTATTGATTTCTTGCAGTCGGGAACATATAGCTTGCTGTTATTGGGTGCCGGACTTGCAGAAGATGAAGAAACAGGTTTACGGGATTTTGCTTCAGCGAACTTCCCGGATCTGAAGATCGTGGATCATTTTGGTGGGGGCAGTGGACTCCTTTTTGCAGAGATTTATCAGGCGCTGACCTAAAAAAAATGACCTTGCATTGCAAGGTCATTTTTTTTTATTTGCCTCCCGGAGGGCAATGTTCCCTAAGGAACTTGGTGAAGATTAAGCTCAAGTGTTTGGAGGTACCTTCGCCTTCGCTAATACCATGTGTCCGGTTAGGGTATGACATCAATTGAAAAACCTTACCATTCTTAATAAGTTCGTTGATTAGCATTTCTGCATTCTGGTAGTGAACGTTGTCATCACCAGTACCATGGATATACAACAGATCTCCTTTTAATCCTTTAACATGGCTAACCGGAGAGCCTTTTACATAAGCTTCAGTGCTTTTTAGCGGAGAGCCCATGTAGCGTTCCTGATAAATGTTATCGTAGGTAAGCTGATTGCCGACAGCTGCTACAGCAATCCCTGTTTTATAGATATCGGGATATTGGAACATCAGATTCAGCGTAGAAGAACCACCGCCACTCCAACCATATACAGCAACCCTGTCTTTGTCGACAAAGCTCCATTCCAATATTTTCTTAGCAGCCATCGCCTGATCACGGATATTTAAGATACCGATGTTTTTATAGATACTTTTACGCCATTCCCGACCCTTAGGAACCGGGGTGCCGCGATTTTCTACAGAAATATAGATGTAACCATCTTGCGCAAGATCACCGTTATAGTTGCCATTCCGTTCTACACCATAAGTATCCCTAACTGTGGCGCTTCCCGGTTCTCCATAAACATAGAACAGCACGGGGTATTTTTTAGTAGGATCAAAATTTTCAGGTTTTTTCATCCATCCGTCCAGCTCAATGCCATCTTCGGTTTTCACCTTAAAAAATTCCGTAGGATTTTTTACCGGTTTAACTTTAGCAAGCTGATTGCTTAAGCTGCCATCCATTGTCAAAGGGTTTCCAGTGCTCAGGTTCATCCATTCGGTGATCCTCGGAATGGTAACACTCGTATATGTATGGCGGGCATAAATGCCGTTTGGAGATATGCTATATGTGTGTGTGCCGGGAAGTATTGATGGCGTTACGCGATCCAGCTTACCTTTTCCATCCAGACTTGTCTGATACAAATACCGTTGGGTTGCATTTGTTGGCGAGGCCATAAAGTAAATTTTATTTGCTTTTTCATCTATCAGCGTAGTTTCAATGGCATCATAATCACCCTTTGTAATTAAGGTTTGTTTTTTTCCATCGCGACTAACACGATAATAATGGTGCCAGCCATCCTTCTCACTTGCCCAGATAAATTCTTTATTTCCATTTAGCCAGGTCCATCCTGCACCTTCCTCTATCCAGGCTTTATCGCTATCAGTATAGATATTGTTTGCCGTACCAGTCTGCGCATTGGCTACAAATAATTTTGAGATGTTCTGTTCCCTGTTCAGCTGTTGTAAAATAACCTCATTACTTGCCGGAATCCATTCCATCCTCGGGATATAATTTTGCTTCTGATCGCCAGGAATCTTTAACCATACCGTCGCCGCTGTATTCACGTTTACCACGCCAACCTTGCATGCTGATGGATCTTCACCAACAACAGGATACTCCAGAGGTACTGTAAAAGGATAAATTGAATCCGTGTTGTTAATCATCAAGAACTTTTTGATTTTCGACGCATCAAGTTGCCAATAAGCAATGGAAGCACCATCGGGACTCCAGCTAAATCCATCACGGCAGTTGAATTCTTCCTCGTAGGCCCAGTCGAACGTACCATTGATCAGTGTTTCCGTTCCATCTGTTGTCAACGCTTTGCTTGTTTTTGCGGCAAGGTCTTCCACATAGATGTTGTGCTTGCTTACATACGCAACTTTATTTCCATCCGGGGAGAATTTAGCAAACATCAAGGAAGATGCAGGTTTGTCCTTACCAACCTGCTGCACACTATTGGTTTTCAGGTCAACAACATAATAATCGCCACGAGTGTTATAACGCCACACACGTTTTGAATTGGTAAAGATGAGCGCCTTTGTGCCATCAGCAGAAAAGCTGAAGCTTCTGCCTATCCCGCCGCTTACGCCAGCCTGTTTCAATATAGCGCCAGAAAGCACTACTTTACGTTCCATTTTTGGGAGGGTAACCAACACAATGGAACCATCCTGCACATCGTAATAGCCATTGCCATCCGTAGTCCAGTCTGGTCCGGTTTTACCTTGTCCAAAGGTAACAGCTGCAGAGAGCAGCAGAATAAACTGCATTAAAACAGTTTTTGTACTAAATCTATTCATATACTATTGTCCTGATTATTGTCCGCCACGCATGGCATTAATTTCGTCCATCGTTTTTTCTTCGTATCCTGAAGGAATAACGATAGAGAAGGGACCTACTTTTGCCTCTTTGATACTTTTTACTGTTAATGTGCTTGGCGCACCATTCTGTACCGCCGTGAACTGCAGTAACGTTCCTGGAACCTCTTCAAATCCCGACATGCGTGCACCTGGCGACAACTGTACGTCTTTGCTTGTCCAAAGTTCATAAGCAGCACCATTCTGATCCGTGTAAGTGTACTGCTCGGCATTATATCCTGCAATCATTTTTTTTACACCAGTAGCTTTGAAGTTGCTGTATTTGGTATCTCCTTTTTCTTTAGCTAAAAACTCGGTAGTCCTTTTTGCAGCATATTGTTTTTGAGCGATAGGAATGTCGATCAGGAGAAGTCCGGCGTGTGCTACGGCATCGTCTATTACTGTAACCATCGCCGGGCCTAACTGTAATTTTAGTCTGGACAGGTTTCCTGCAAAATCCACTTTACTTTCTTTAGGAAGCATGGATTCATCGATTTGAGCTTTCTGCTCTGCAGTGAATCCGTAAGTAATGCCATAGGTGATCGTTCCTGAACTAACTACCTTCTGACCCTTAGCGTAAATTGCTGTGGTGACTAAGATGAGCGCTATAACGCTGGTTTTGATTGATTTAAGCATGATTATGTATGTTTACCATTTAATTTTTTCTTTTTCTACGAAAGAGGCGATGCCTTTTTTAAAATCACTGCTTTCGCGTACTCTGGCATTGATTTGAACTGCAAACTCCAGGTTTTTCTCTAGCAATGGATTGGTCGTTTGTCCAATCAGTTGCTTGGTAACCATCAATGAGTTGGCTGATGTTTCGTTGCATAAAGTTAAAGCAAAATCTTGTACCCGCCGTTCTATTTCTGATTGTTCTGCCAAAAATGTAATCAGACCGAAGTCAAGTGCTTGCTGCGCAGGGAATAATTCGCCGGTTAGTAAAATCCGCTTTGCAATAGTCTCACTGGTTTTACGTAACAAAAAGCAGGATACTATAGCTGGAACAAAACCCAGCTTAACTTCAGTATATCCGAAATTTGCTTCTGGAACGGCAAAGCTGATGTCGCAAACTGTGGCCAGACCGCAGCCTCCGGCAATTGCATGTCCCTCTACCTGAGCGATCACTACTTTCGGCAGGTAATAGATAGTGGTATAAAGTTTTTTTAGGTTTTCTGAGTCTTTTAGATTTTCCTCATGTGTATTTTGCTGCAGCTGTTGAAGATAGGCGAGGTCGGCCCCGGCGCTGAACACAGCGCCGTTAGCCTTCAGAATAATAACTTTTACAGCGTCATCTTCGGAAGCGTCTAAAAATGCTGTTGTCAGACTCGCTATTAGTTCAGGGTTGAGTGCATTTCTTTTGTCTGGACGGTTTATTGTTATCGTGGCCACCCGACTCGAAACAGAATATAAAACCAAAGGTGTTGTCATAGGATATATTTGGAAGTTTTATTGCTTTTTTAACGAATCAAATATCCTTTATTTTCTTTAATTAAATAATTGGCAACCTAAAAATCTTTGATGGCCTTGACATTTCTAAGTACGTATGGTTTTTTACGTGTTTCCAGTGTCCGGATAAGCCGACTGGACGACAGTATAAGTAGAAAAGCTAACCCAGTCAGCAGTAGTTTCGTTTTGTAATTAAAAAAAGCAACGGTAAGCAGTATGATTGCTATATATAGACTGCAAAGTTCGAAAACCGTCATCGACACATTACCAATGCTGGCCAGTGGTAATGTCGACATCCAGAGCAGCATTCTATTGGTTAAAACAATTAGCCCTTCCAGTAAGGGGGCAAGAAATTCTAGTCGAAGGGCAATAACGAGTATTCCAAGGTACATCATTAACGTTACAGGAATAGCGATCAACAGATTGCTGAACAGGAAATAGACGGGGAATTGATGGAAATAGTACAGTGCCAATGGAAAGGTAAACAACTGCGCAGCTAAGGAAAGTGCAATGGCGTCCCAGATCGTGCGCATGAGGTAGTTTTTAAATGTAAACCATTTTCTAATCACCGGTTGTATGGTTAGCAACCCAAAAACAGAAAGATAGGATAGCTGGAAGCCCACATCAAACATCAAAAATGTATCTGTAACCAACAAGACGCAGGCGGAGAAAGCCAGGATGTTTAAGCCAGAAGTAATCCTCCGGGATGCTGTGGCTGTTATCATCACAGTGATCATGATCGCTGATCGGAGTACTGCTGGGGAGAACCCTGTGAGTAGGGCATAGGCCCATATCAATAGCACGATGACTACCAGCTTTAATCTCTTTGCCCACTTCCGGTAATTCATCACGATCAGCATCTTATCCAGCAATAAGTAAATGAGGCCTACGTGCATGCCCGAGACCGAGAGTGCATGTATTGTTCCTGTTCTCGCATAAGAGCTGATTGTAGTAGCGCTAAGGTCAGACCTGTATCCGAGAATGAGCGTAACAGCTACCGCTGCGGCTTCTTTATCCTTAATCAGCGTAGTGAGTTTGTCTACCTGTTTCTTGCGCAGGCGCAGGGCATAGTCGATTATCGGGTTACCCTTATGGGTAGCCACCCGCACAAAGTTCTTTTCACCAATACTGGCCTGGCGGTAGATATGTTGCGTGGCCATCCAATATTGTACATCGAACTGACCTGTGTTTTTTGGCGGGTTGATTTTTTTTAAACGCGCCCGGATCGCGAGTTCATCTCCGTAACTTAATCTGAGCTGCGCTCCGGGTTTTCTAAAAACCGTTAACATGATTTTCTCAGTTTTCGCTGGGAAGACCTGAGCGCCGCTATTGATCAGCAATGCTTTGCAGCGAATAAATCTGGCCTTATATTGGGGTTCATCGATCAGTCTGACATAAACACCCGATTGCATAGTATCCTTACTCTGAACCGGCGTATAGGTAGACTTTTGAAATAGGCAGATCCAGACACCACCATAAAAATAGAGACTATAGACAAGTAGGGTTCGTTCCGCACCAAACCGGTGCATGGACAAGCGGGAATACCAAAGACAGCCTATCACAAAAAGACTCAGTAATAGCCCAAAGGTGTATGCCGCAACGGTATAGGTAAAAAGCCCGTCTAGCCTATAGGCGCAATAGATGCCCAACAGCATCGGGATAGCCATCCTTACGAAAAATAACCTGGCCATTGTTAAAACTGCAATCTCCCCTGCAGTTTAACTTCCGATTTCTTATTCCCTTCAATAATATCCAAACCAGAGCCCACAGTAGCTACATCTCTATACATAAAACATGCATACCGTAAGTATAAGGATAAACGCTTTACTGGGTCGTAGGTTATGTTGAGGTATGTTCGGATGCCTTTACCCTGGTACAAACCAAAGCCACTACTATAAAGGATATCATCTTCATAGGCATACAGCCTGCTGTTATAAGAATCTGTTTTGAACCAGGCTATTCTTGAGGTGAATTTTAATGCGCGGCGCATTTTACAAGCCAGGTCCTGATAAAATAGAAACCCCGTTTCTGCCATAGGGCCCTTCCTGTAGCGCACCATTTCGATCCTGCTTTCCAATCCTACCGATCTGTTCAAGGCCCAGTTTACCGACATTCTGGATGTTAACTTTATCACCTGTGGTAATGTATGCCTGTCGTCGCTGTTTTGGGCTTTCGACTCGACCTTGAATCTCGCTACTACTTTAAAAGTTTTGTTTGGCGTGTGAATCAGCTGGATCAGGTTTTCGAAACCAGCGGAGGCAGAATCAATCCTGTATTTTGCCGACTGGAAATTAAAACGATCTGTCGCCGCAGAGAGCAGCCAGTGCGTATTTGGCTGAAAGTTAAGACCGAAATACCAGGCATTTTCGTTCTTTGCATCTGTGTTCTCTCCCAGGCTATGACCTATAAAGGTATGATATTGTTTTCCATACATCCGGTTTAGCACTGCGAACGATAGCTGCTTGGCAACGCTTACCAACACGCCATTTATGGTAGACTGGCCTCCGGGAAAGCTTTTGGCGGTTTCTCCATATAAATAGATATTGCGGTAGGTGTAGTTGTAACTGACACTGGTATTCCGGAGCATGTTGCCTGTAAAATTAAATTGGTTATACAAAGCCGTCCCTTTAATAAACGGATGACTATATGTTGTTTGATAAGCGAGTATGCCAAATTCCAAGGCACTAGATCTATACTGTAAGGTGTTTCCAACGAGCGTCTGCCCAAGTGCATCGTGGTTTTTAATCTCCGTTGCTGTGCGATGCAATCCGCTTTCGCTGATTGTTACCTGCGCCAGGGTACCGTCAGGCTGCTCCCTCAGAGTCGCATCCTGATTCAGTTTAGAAACGAAGACCGTCCATACCCAGGATTTTGCAGGTTTAAGCGCAATGGCGAGCCCCCTTAAAAATGAACTTTCATTTGTGGAGGTGTATGGACGTAAGCCTGCGTCATTTTTGGAAAGCGTGGTCACGTCAGCACCTTTTCCATAGCCAAATCCAGACCATAAGCTTAGCCCTTGTCCAAACTGGAAGCTATAATCTCCCACTATAACCTGCCTTAACAGCTGTTTTCCGTTGTACGCTACATGCCAGGAAAGGAAGTCTATGTTCGTAGATTGTCTGAAAAATGGCTCCCCAGCATCTTTTTCTGCTACAAAGCTGGCCGAAAGCAGGTCCTTTACGCGGAACTTATATTTCATGAGCCCCTTGCCGGGGTCGCCCAGATAATGACTGCCAGGCAAATCGCCATAACCCTTTTGATGTTCCAGCACACGTCCATACCTTAACAGCAGTTCCTGCTCAGCGGATTTACCAATTTGCCGCAATATTCCCGATGGCGTGGTAGCAACAGTATTCAGTGTAACGAAAGGCAGGAGGTAGCTGATCGTTTTCACATCGAAATTAGGAACGGCCTGTAGCTCCAGCAAATTGATCAGTTTCCCATTTTTCCTGACATAATCGAAAAAGGCAGCAATCTGCAGCGGGGATAAAAAGAAAAGCTTTCGTAATGCTTCGGGACTCGTATTGTTTAGGTCCAGAGGGTGTTTGGTGATCCAGTTTAATGTTTCCTCAAGTTCCGAAAGATCAGTGTCTTCAGGAATTTCCAGATCCAATTCCTGCAAAATCGATTTGTAAATTGCCTCCTGACTGCATGACTTCAGTGTCCAGGCACTCAGGAGGAGGAGCAAAAGATAACGCAGGCTGTAGTGCCAAAAGGATTGACTGTGCATTGTACAGTTGTTTCCTTCAAACTACTGTAAAATTACACAAACAAAAAAATATTTTTTAGAAAGTTATATCTCGTCGTTTAACTTTAGTAAGAAGTCTTTTAGCTTTTCAAGCGATGCAATGATCTTCTGATTCTCCTTGATCTCCCCGGTATTTGTTTTTAAGTGTTCCTTTGCTCCCTTAAGTGTAAAACCTTTATCGTCTACCAGGTGAAAAATGATCTTTAAATTTTCAATATCTTCGGGGGTAAACAGGCGGTTACCCTTTTTGTTTTTCTTAGGTTTCAGTACTTCAAATTCCTTCTCATAAAAACGGATCTGAGAAGCATTTACACCAAACATTTCAGTCACCTCGCCCATGGTGTAATACATTTTATTAATTTCTCGATCTTTATAAGGCATAGTTTGGTGTTGATTATTAGTGGATTATAGGATTTATTTAAAGTAGTCAAATGTAAAGGGATTTTAGTAGAATACCGTAATAAAATTTTAATTTTGTTGGATATAGAAAAACAGATGACAGCAAAAGAAATCAGAAAGGCATATTTAGAATTTTTTAAATCCAAAGCGCATCATATTGTTCCATCCGCACCTATAGTGGTAAAGAACGATCCGACTTTGATGTTTACCAATGCCGGAATGAATCAGTTTAAAGACCTTTTCCTGGGGGAGGCACCCATAAAATATAAGCGTGTTACCGATACTCAACGTTGCCTGCGTGTTTCAGGTAAACACAATGATCTTGAAGAAGTAGGAATAGATACCTATCACCATACGATGTTCGAGATGCTTGGTAACTGGAGCTTTGGCGACTATTTTAAAAAGGAAGCCATCGCCTGGAGTTGGGAGCTACTTACCGAGGTTTATAAAATTCCTAAAGAACAGCTCTACGTATCAGTTTTCGAAGGAGACGATAAAGAAGGATTGCCAAGGGATACCGAGGCTTACGAGATCTGGAAACAGTATGTTGATGAAGACCGAATCATTCTGGGCAATAAAAAAGACAATTTCTGGGAGATGGGCGATACTGGTCCCTGCGGTCCATGTTCAGAAATCCATGTGGATTGCCGTACACCGGAAGAACGTGCAGCAAGCAGTGGCAAAGACCTGGTCAATGCTGATCACCCACAGGTTATCGAGATTTGGAATAATGTATTTATGCAGTTTAACAGGTTGAAAGACGGATCATTGCAGCCGCTACCTGCCCAGCATGTTGATACAGGAATGGGCTTTGAACGTCTGGTTCGCGTACTGCAGCAGAAGTCATCAAACTACGATACCGATGTTTTTCAACCGCTGATTCAGTTTATCGCTGCACGCTCGGGAAAAACCTATGGCGATAACGAGGAAACAGATATCGCAATGCGCGTTATGGCCGATCACATCCGTGCAATTTCCTTTGTTATTGCAGACGGACAGTTGCCATCAAACAACAAAGCAGGTTATGTGATCCGCAGAATTTTACGCCGTGCTGTACGTTATGCCTATACCTTCCTGGATTTTAAAGAGCCATTTTTGAATCAACTTGTTCCTGTACTCGCTGAGCAGTTTAAAGGAGTTTTTGACGAACTTGCAGCACAGCAGGATTTTGTACAGAAAGTCGTATTAGAAGAAGAGATATCCTTTTTACGTACCCTTGCCACAGGAATTCAGCGCTTTGAAGCCTATACAAAGAAGCAGGCAGATTTCCTGATGTCGGAAAATGCAATAGAACCTGAGAAATCTTTTACCGATGCATGGGTATATAGCATCCTTAAAGATCAGATGGTAATTTCAGGCGAATTTGCTTTTGAATTGAACGATACCTACGGGTTTCCAATCGATTTGACGGAGTTGATGGCCCGCGAGAAACGCTGGGCGGTCGACATGGATGAATATAATAAAGCCTTGTTGAAGCAAAAGGAACGTTCCCGTGCGGCTACAGCTATTGATACTGGCGACTGGATTTTGGTTAAGCCAGATCTGGAAGTAGAATTTGTTGGTTATGATGATACCGAAGCGGAAACGGAAATAGTTAAATACCGTAAGGTAAGTGCCAAAGGAAAAGAGCAATATCAGATCGTGTTAAGTAAAACACCTTTCTACGCAGAGAGTGGGGGTCAGGTAGGTGATACCGGACGACTTGAAGACCATTCGCGCCTGTTTTTTGTGGAGATCACAGACACCAAGAAAGAGAATGGTGTAATTGTTCATTACGCGGATACACTTCCCGAAGATTTAGACGGACAGTTCTGGGCGGTGATTGATGAGAAAAATAGAATCCTGTCGCAAGACAACCATACAGCAACACATTTGCTCCATGCGGCACTCAAAAAAGTATTGGGAACGCATGTCAACCAAAAAGGATCTTTGGTTAATCCAGACTACCTGCGTTTCGACTTCTCGCACTTTGCAAAAATAAGTGATGAAGACCTGGCGAGCATTGAACACCTGGTCAACGAAAAGATCCGGGCAAACATTCCCCTCAAAGAACAAAGATATGTACCTTACGAAGAAGCAATCTCTAGTGGAGTTACGGCGTTGTTTGGTGAGAAATATGGAGATCTGGTACGTGTGATCACTTTTGATGACCATTATTCTAAAGAGTTGTGTGGCGGAACACATGTTAAGGCAACAGGACAGATTGGTTATTTTAAGATCATTTCAGAAAGTGCCGTTGCAGCGGGTGTTCGCCGGATTGAGGCAATTACTGCCGACAAAGCCGAAGCATTTATTCTGGATCAAAATAAAGAACTCAATGCTTTGCGTGCATTGCTTAAGGGGAATAAAGACCTTGCTGCTGCTGTTGCAGGTCTGCTTGACGAAAATGCGCGTTTAAAAAAGGATGCTGATAAAGCTGTTGTAGAACAGGCAGCTAATCTGAAACATGAAATTGTTCACCATCTCAAAACGATCAACGGTATCAACCTGATCGCGACACATGTGGCGCTGCCGAATGCTGAGGCTGTTAAAAACCTCGCCTTCGCCGTTAAAGATCTGGTTGACGACCTGTTTCTGGTTTTCACCACACTGATTGATGATAAGCCGGGTATTACCGTGATGCTGTCCGAAAATCTCGTTGCCGATCGTGGTCTGAATGCATCCAATATTGTTAGAGAGCTTGCTAAAGATATCCAGGGTGGAGGAGGTGGCCAGCCTTTCTATGCTACCGCTGGCGGTAAAAATAAAGAAGGACTCAGTTTAGTCCTTCAAAAAGCCGAATCGCTGATCAGTTAAAATAAAAATGGCATCCAGTTGGATGCCATTTTTCATATCTAGTGTCTGCCTCTACCGTGTCCATGACCGTGAGCCGGACCTCTGTTGATCACACGAACACGTTCAACTCTATTATAGTGACGCGGTCTGCTGATATAAGTTCGCGTTCTGTATACGCGTCTCGGTGCCTCGCGATAAACAACCGTTCTACGCACTACGCGCTGCGGCGCATAGTTGACAACCCTGTATTGCGGTTGAGGGGCGTAATAGTAATCAGTAGCATACCACTGTGGCTGCGGTGTACCGATATTAACATTTAAACTAACCTGAGCTTTCGCCTGACTTGAAAGCAACGCTGTGAAGCCAATGGCTGCAACTAACAATAACTTTTTCATAATGTTTCATATTTGTGTAAACAAGTAATTCAAAGTCTGTGCCAGACTCAATATTGTACCGTATTTAGAACCTATATCACTTTAATGGTTATATTTGCTTGACAAAATGAATAAAGATCAGACGCAATTTGAGTTGGTATCCGGACTTGAGATTCATGTGCAGTTAAATACAGCAACAAAAATCTTTGCTCCTGATAGTGCTGCCTTTGGCGCACAACCCAATGAACATATTTCTGCAGTAACCCTGGGCCTGCCAGGGGCACTTCCCAAATTAAACCGGGAAGTTATCGCTAAGGCCGTCCGTATCGGACTGGCATTAAACTGCCGCATTAATCAAACGAACTTTTTTGACCGTAAAAATTATTTCTACGCCGATCTTCCCAAAGGATACCAGATCACGCAGGACGCCATGCCTATCTGTGGTAAGGGATATATAGACCTTACACTTTCCGATGGTGCCGAAAAAAGGATCGGTATCAACCGGATCCATCTGGAAGAGGACGCTGGAAAAAGTTTACATGATCAGGATCCTGACTTCTCGTATGTTGACCTAAACCGTGCTGGTGTTCCACTGATAGAAATTGTTACTGAACCCGATATTCGATCTGCTGAAGAAGCATCTGTATTGCTTACCGAGATCAGGAAACTTGTTCGCCACCTGAATGTTAGCGATGGCAATATGGAAGAGGGAAGCCTGCGTTGTGATGCAAATATCTCCATTCGCCCGCAGGGCGATACTACTTATGGTACCCGCTGCGAGGTTAAAAACCTGAACTCCATCCGTAACGTACGCCGGGCTATTACTTTCGAAGTCAGCCGACAGGCCGACGTGTTAACTGCGGGAGGCAAAATTATTCAGAGCACGCTCAACTTTGATGCTGAGCAAGGTACTACTTCGCCTATGCGGAGTAAGGAGGAAGCTAATGATTACCGGTATTTTCCGGATCCAGATCTTGCGCCAGTTGTGATCTCTGACGAATGGCTGCAGCAGATTAAAGAAAGTATGCCTGCCTTGCCAAAAGTGATCGCAGCAGCACTTGTTGCCAAATATCAGATCAATGGTTCTGATGCAGCTATCATTGCTGATGATACAGATCTGCTCAGTTACTTTAATCTGGCCTTGCCTACGCTACGCCAACCGCGGAGCCTGGTTAATTGGCTTACAGGGCCGATCCGTTCCTTATTAAATGAGCAAAACATCCAGATTGCCGATTTTGGAGTAAATCCAGGACAACTGGCGGAGTTGATTAATCTTGTAGACGAAAAAAAAATAACCCAACAGGTTGCCCTGCAGCAGGTGCTGCCGGCAATTGACGGTACACTACAAACCAGCGTAACAGATTTTGCAGCAGCACAAAACCTGTTGATTGTAGAGAATGCTGACGAGCTGTCGGCCTTCGTAGATCAGGTACTAGCAAAGCTACAGCCGCAGGTTGTCGCTTATAAAAACGGTAAAAAGGGAGTTTTGGGCCTGTTTGTGGGTGAAGTAATGAAGTTAGCCAAAGGAAAGGCCGATCCGCAAAAAGTGAATGCGGCCATCCTCGAAAAATTAAAATAAACTATGAAAAGATTAGCCTATTTATTCTGCATCTGCTTAAGCCTTGCAGCTTGTAAAGACAAAACAAAATTTACCATTACTGGTACATTTAAAAATTCTCAACCACAAAGTAAGGTGTACCTCTATGGGCAGGCGGGAAATAAGCCTGTTGCCTTAGACTCCACTGTGCTATCTGAAAAAGGAGAGTTTCAGTTTTCAAGCAGCACCAAGGGTGTCGATTTCTTTAAAATTTCTGCCGGACATAATGAGTACGTGATCATCGCTAAAAATGGCGACCAGATTAAGATCAGTGCTGATCTTGCTGATCAGAGTATGGACTATACTTTGTCGGGAGCCGAAGAAGCAGATAAATTACAGGAGCTAAACACAACCAAAAATAAGTATACCGCTAAAATGGCGGAGCTGCAGAAGCAGTTTGAGGAACTGGTAGAGAAGGAACCGCAAAATCGCGAGATGATTGCCAACCAGATGCGTCCGGAGCTTACCAAACGTACTGACTCGCTATTGAACTTTGTACTTAACTTCGCGCTGGAGAATCCAAAGTCGTTGGCCAGTTTCTATGCCATCAATTCACTGAACCCTTCAGATTACGAAAAAGAGTTTCTGGAATATGCTGATAAAATCAAAAGCAACTTCAATGAAAATGCTGCAGTAACAGACTTTCTGGTAAGAATGGCCAAATTGAAAAGTGTTCAGGTAGGGCAGGTTGCCCCGGCATTCACCATGAATAGTATTGCTGGTAAACCTGTAAGCCTGGCAGATTTCAAAGGAAAGTATGTGCTTTTAGATTTTTGGGCATCATGGTGCCTGCCCTGCAGACATGAAAATCCAAATGTAGTTAAGGCATACCATACCTTTAAAGATAAAAACTTCACCGTATTCAGTATTTCTCTGGATAAAGATCCCGTAGCCTGGAAACAGGCGGTAGATGCAGATCACCTGGATTGGACACATGCAAGTGAACTCAAGGATTTTGAAGGCCCAACGGTAAGACTCTATCAGGTAGAGGGCATTCCAAGTTCTTTCCTGCTGGATCCTAATGGAAAGATCATTGCTAAGAATCTACGTGGGGAGGATTTAGAGAACTTCTTAAACAAAACCTTACGCTAAGCCTAAATTCATGTTAAAAAGGTCGACGTCCTTAACAATTTGTTAACGTGACGTTAACCGTATCGTATAATAGTTTACCTATTTTCGTAACAAATATTTAAAGAATATGAGCACCGTAAACCAAAAGATTCTGATTGTTGATGATGAGCCTGATATTTTAGAATTGGTAGAGTACAATCTAAAGAAAGAAGGTTACCAGGTATTCACAGCCAGCAATGGTCAGGAAGGTATAGCCCTCGCTAAAAAGGTGCACCCAGACCTGATTGTCCTAGATATTATGATGCCGAAGATGGATGGTATTGAAGCCTGCAGGCTGATGCGTGCCATCCCCGAATTTAAAAATACATTCATGGTATTCCTGACCGCCAGAAGCGAGGAGTATTCTGAAATTGCAGGTTTTAATGTTGGTGCGGATGATTATATCGCCAAACCAATTAAACCGAGAGCTCTGGTAAGCCGAATCAATGCAATCCTTCGAAGGAATGCCAGTGCTGAAGAAGTTTCTGAGAATAAAATCGAGATTGGTGACCTGGTTATTGACAGAGAAGCCTACCTTGTTTTTCAATCCGGAGAAAAGGTTGTCCTTGCCAAAAAAGAATTTGAATTATTATACCTCCTGGCCTCTAAACCAGGTAAAGTATATACCCGCGAGTCGATCCTCAAAAATATCTGGGAGGATTCTGTGGTCGTTACCAACCGTACTATTGATGTGCATATCCGTAAGCTCAGAGAGAAGTTGGGCGAAACTTATGTGTCAACAGTAAAAGGAGTGGGGTATAAATTCGAACTTTCTTAGTACTTTTGTACTTTAGAATTCATCGTATTGAAATATCCTTCTTTTAAAGATCTTATATTGTTCGAAAACGACGATTTTATCGTTGTCAACAAACCACCCTTCGTAGCGTCACTTGATGAGCGCGGAGGTTCAGGTGAAGTAAACATCCTGCGCCTGGCAAAACAATACAGTGCTGACGCGCAGGTATGTCACCGCCTCGACAAAGAAACGTCGGGAGCCATCATCATTGCCAAACACCCGGAGGCCTACCGCTCTGTAGCTATACAGTTTGAAAAACGCCGGGTTAAAAAAACATACCATGCCGTTGTAGACGGTCAGTTTGTATTTAACGACCTGTTTATCGATTTGCCAATTCTGAATGATGGCAATAAAAGTGTAACGATAGACAGGAAAGAAGGCAAGCGTGCCGAAACCTATTTCAATTCCATCGTACAGTACAGACATTATACCCTGGTGGAGTGTAAGCCAATTACCGGCCGGATGCACCAGATCAGGATTCACCTGGCAACACAGCGTGCTGCAATTGTTGGTGATCATATGTATAAAGGTAAACCCGTTTACCTGTCAGCAATCAAAAAAGGATACAGGATCGCCAAAGATGATGAGGAACAGCCTATCATGAAAAGATTTGCGCTACATGCCAAACATCTTGTTTTTAAAGGACTTGATGAACAGGATATCGTGATTGACGCGCCATACCCTAAAGATTTCGCAACGCTCATCAAATTACTAGATAAATTTGACAGTTAAACCCTTAAGCCATGTACTTGAAATTAGTGAGCTATGTAGATACCATCAATCAATATCGCCGAACTAAGATTTCAAACAGAAATTTTCTTGTCCTTGCCGCGATCGTAGTTGGCGTGCTTGCCGGGCTTGCAGCATCCCTGCTCAAGTCTATCACCCACCATATCGAGGAGTTTCTGCAGACGGGCTTTAATTGGGAGTATAAATATTACCTGTACCTTTTCTTCCCGATGATCGGGATTTTACTAACCGTGCTGTACATCCGGAGGTTCATCAGAAAGGGCAAGTTTGAAACAGGGTTAACACCTCTGTTATATACGATTTCCAAAAAATCAAGTAAAGTTGAGCCACACAATATTTATTCTCAAATCATCACCGCCGCTTTAACAGTCGGCTTTGGTGGGTCGAGCGGACTAGAAGCACCTATTGTAACCAGTGGATCTGCAATAGGATCTTCTCTGGGCAGGTTTCTGGGCTTGTCGTATCGGGAAACAACGATGTTACTTGCCTGTGGTGCTGCCGCCGGAATAGCCGGTGCATTTAACAGCCCCATTGCTGGGATCGTATTTGCCATTGAGATCCTGCTTCCCGAGTTTACCATTCCTGCATTTATTCCTTTATTATTATCTGCAGCAACAGCTGCTGTAGTCGCGCGTTTGTTTTATACCGAGCAGCTCTTCTTTCTGGTTACTGAAGGCTGGAAAATGAACGCCCTGATATGGTATGTTGTCCTGGCCATCCTGATTGGCTTGTTCTCTATTTACTTTACCAAGGCTAACAAAGCAATTAAGGGCTATTTTTATAGCATCAAACATCCCTATAAAAAAGTTGTGATTGGCGGACTTATGTTGGGCGCACTGGTATTTGTGTTTCCTGCGCTTTATGGAGAAGGCTATATCACCATTAAACAATTACTTTCCGGTAATTATAGCTCTGTAGTCAGCAATAGTTTATTCGCAAGCTATAATACCATGCCTGGTGTCATCATCCTCTTTACTACCATCACTATTTTTGCAAAATCTGCGGCCACATTGGTTACCCTTGGCGCGGGTGGAAATGGAGGTACTTTTGCACCCAGCCTCATCATGGGCGGACTTATCGGATTCATCCTGGCATTCAGCATCAATACGCTCGGCATTGCCGAAGTAAGTATCCCGAATTTTATAGTCGCAGGTATGGCGGCAGCACTCAGCGCCATTATGCATGCACCGCTTACTGGTATTTTTCTTATTGCTGAGATTACCGGTGGCTATGTACTTATGGTGCCATTGATGATCACATCCGCTATTTCTTATTTTATCAATAGGGGTACCTATAAATATTCCATTTACACCAATCCTCTGGCCGAGAGTGGTGCGTTGTTGTCGCATGAAGATAAAGATACTACGGTATTGAACATGATGACCTTAAAGCAACTGATAGAGAAAGATTACCTGGTCTTTAAGGAAAGTGATTTACTTAGTACAAGGATGCCAGAAATTCTTCAGTCTAAACGAAATGTGTTTGTGGTAGCTGACGAAATGCTGGGGTTTAAGGGGCTATTATATGTAGAAGATGTACTGCGCAATACAGTAACCGTTGCCGGGAAGGCGGACGATGCTGTCGCAGATGAAAAAGCTAATGACAGTAATGCACTAAAAGTGAAAGATCTTGTACAACAGGCGGCAGCGGTAGTTACGCTCGATGAACCTTTGGTTGATGTACTTAATAAGATGGAGCGCGAAAATGTATGGTTACTCCCTGTACTTACCGCAAATGGCAGTTTTATAGGATTTGTGTCCAAAACTGCAATCTTCAATAAATACAGGGCGCTGTTGAGTCGGCAGGCCGACTTTATAGAGTAAGAAGCTATTCGCTTACTCTCTTTAAACCAAATTTCTCTATTTTACTGTACAGGTGACTGCGTTGAATATCAATGTCGTCAGCAGTTTTCGATACATTCCAGTTGTTTTTCTCCAGCTTGAACTTAATAAATTCTCTTTCAGCGTGGTCTTTATAGTCCTGGAAATTACTAAACTGCTCAAAGTTAGGGAAGCTGGCATTACTGTTTGACACAGGTGTTCCGTTACCGATAGCAGCACCGATGTTTGTTCCGCCGGTTGGATTGGCAAAAGCAACCACATCCTGTTCTGTAATGGTTTTATCACTCAGGATAATCAATCGCTCGATCATGTTGTGAAGTTCCCTTACGTTACCCGTCCATGGCAGGGCTTTCAAGGCATTCATTCCACCCGGACTGATACTTTTTACAGGCATACCATAATCCTTGCAGATATCTTCAAGAAAGCTTTGTGCAATTTCAGGGATATCTTCTGTACGCTCCGTTAAGTGTGGCACATGGATATTAATTACGTTGAGGCGGTGGTATAAGTCCATACGGAAATTACCGGCTTCAATTTCTTTCATTAAATCTTTGTTGGTCGCAGCAAGTACCCGAACGTTTACTTCAAGTTCTTTTTCTCCACCTACGCGACTGATTTTATGTTCCTGCAGCGCACGCAATACTTTAGCCTGTGCAGAAAGACTCATATCGCCAATCTCATCCAGGAATAATGTACCACCATTTGCCAGTTCAAACTTCCCGATACGCTGTTTTACGGCTGAGGTAAATGAACCTTTCTCGTGACCAAACAATTCACTTTCAATTAACTCAGAAGGAATAGCAGCACAGTTAACTTCGATAAGGGGACTGTCGGCGCGGTTAGATTTTTCATGTAACCAACGGGCTACAAGTTCCTTTCCACTACCGTTGGCACCTGTAATCAACACACGGGCTTCAGTAGGAGCAACACGTTCAATAGTTTCTTTGATTTTAGCGATGCTGTCAGAATTTCCAAGGATATCGCGTGTTTTACTTACCCGGCGTTTTAATACCTTGGTTTCTGTTACCAGGCTACCTCTGTCTAACGCATTTCTAACAGTAATTAAAAGGCGGTTCAGATCAGGTGGTTTAGAGATAAAATCAAATGCACCTTTCTTACTTGCCTCGATGGCAGTCTCTACCGTACCATGACCAGAGATCATGATAAAAGGAAGATCCGGGCTGTAGGCAAGCGCTTGTTCAAGCACTTCCATACCATCCATCTTATTCATTTTGATATCGCATAAAACGAGATCAAACTTTTTCTTTTTAATCAGGGCTAAACCTTCGACGCCGTTATCAATGTCATCAACCTCATAATTCTCGTACTCCAGAATTTCGCGTAAAGTACTCCTTATTGCACGCTCGTCATCTATGATTAATAATTTTGCCATTCGGTATATAAAGTCTATTGTTCAGATTATAGGACACGAATATATTACTTTTATCCATATCCCAGTATAAAATAAAAAAATGCAAGCCTATAAGCCGGGTTCTGTATCCGATAAATCGGTTTCTACCATTAATCTACTATAAATGTCGCCATTTATCTCTAACGACCTACCCACTAACATCGGACGAGCAGCCCTACATGCGTTAGCCTATTTGGTCTTTCAACTCCCGGGGTTTACCACCACACCGGTTACCCGGCACAGTCGTGAGCTCTTACCTCACGATTTCAACCTTACCTGTGCTTGCGCCATCGGCGGTATATTTTCTGCGGCACTTTCCATAATTCGGGTGTTCAATCCCAAACCTCTTCCCGTTAGGAAGCGGGATGCTCTGCGTTGCCCGGACTTTCCTCCCCGATAGATCGCGGCGGTAGAACAGCTTGCATTTTCCTGCAAAGATAGCAATACCTTACAGTTTTGGGTATGATGCGGGATTTAATTCTATTTACCTGCAGGCGGCAAGATCTGCAGCAACCTGTGCAGGCGTATACATGCCCTGGTTATTTCCGTTGGCATTGGTAATGTAAACAATAACCTGAGCAATATCTATATCTGCCATGGTACCGTTGGGGGGCATCTGGTCGTTAAAAGACTTCCCATGAACAACGATCTCCCCCTTCAGCCCATTCTTAATTATACAGGCCAATTTCTGCTTATTGGCTTTCAAAAATACGGTATCGGTTAATGGGGGAGTGAGCGCGGCCAGTCCTTCACCTTTGGCACCGTGACAATTTTGGCAATGTTTGATGTAGATATCACGGCCATTGGTGTAATACATATCACGCTCAAGGTTATCGGCAGTTTGGCAGGAAGCAATCATCAGTACAAATACAGCACAGATAACAGAGCACAGGATCAGGTTACGCATGCCTATTTTTTATATTCGGCCAGCAATACCGGGATGTCCTTTTTCAATTGAGCAACCTGCTCATCATTTGTGCCGTCGTACGCACCACGAATCCTTCTGTCTTTATCTACAAGAATCAGATACCCCTGATGAACATAACCCCCAGCAGCAGTTTTATCCTCAATAACGGTGCTTAGATATCCCGTTTCTGCTAACTTGTAAACTTCAGCCTTAGGTCCGTAGGCAAACTCCCATTTCTTGCCATCAACACCAAGTTTCTCAGCATATTTCTTCAATACACTTGGTTTATCATATTTGTAATCGATAGTATGAGAAAGAAACATCAGATCCGGGTTATCCTTATAATCGTCGTAGATCGCCTTCATATTCCGGTGCATAATTGGGCAGATGCTTGGGCAGGTAGTAAAAAAGAAATCTGCGATATAGATTTTATCTTTAAAAGTAGCATTTGTAATCGGCGTGCTATCCTGATTCAAGAAGCTGAAAGCAGGGATAGTTTGATAAACAGTATCTACGCCCTTAGTGCCGTCAGCACGTGTAACCGTTTTTGCTTCCCTTTCTCCAAAGATTGGTAATTTCGGACTTTCCTTGCAGGAAGAGAGTAATAATAGACCGGCAATACAGGAAATTATAGAATAACGTAAGGTGACCATACTCGGACAGTTTAATTTGTATTGTTTATAAAATGTTAAAATTACCCGACAAAGGTACATTAGATTAAAAATAAAATGTAACGTAGCTGTAATATTTGTAGTTTTGCGCCACAATTGAAATTTTGAATGAGAATAAGATATAATGCCGCTATTACTGCTTTGGGCGGGTACTTACCAGATACCGTTTTAACCAACAAAGCATTAGAGGAAATGGTGGATACCAACAGTGAATGGATAGTCTCCAGAACTGGGATTAAAGAACGTCGTATTGTTAATGACGATAACTTTGCGACTTCAGATTTGGTTACAATGGCCGTTAAAAATCTATTGGAGAATGCACAGATGGACCCCCTGGAGGTTGAGTGTATCATCGTCGCCACAGCTACTCCGGATTATATTATGGTTTCCACTGCCAGCGTAGTTTGCGAAAAGGCAGGCCTTACCAATGCTTGGGGTGTTGATTCCAATGCAGCGTGTAGCGGGTTCTTATATGCACTAACTTTAGGGAGCAGTCTCGTAGAAAGCGGACGGTATAAAAACGTGATCGTAGTAGGCGCAGACAAAAACAGTAGCATTGTAAATTATACCGATCGCAATACCTGTATTCTATTCGGAGACGGGGCAGGAGCAGTACTGTTGGAGCAGACTACAGAAGATGTTGGTATCATAGATAACGTATTCAGAACAGATGGTACCGGCAGGGAACACCTGATTGTATTGGCCGGCGGTTCACAAACACCCTCGTCTATAGACACTGTAAACAATAAACTTAACTATATCAGCCAGAATGGTCGCGTAGTATTCAAAGCTGCTGTAGAAGGCATGAGCGATACCTGCGCCGAGATCTTTAAAAGAAATGACCTTAAAGCCGCGGATATCAATGCACTGGTTCCACATCAGGCAAATCTCAGGATTATCAATGCTGTTGGAGACAAACTAGGTCTTACCATGGATCAGGTGAAGATCAATATTGACCGTTATGGTAATACCACCGCTGCAACAATTCCTTTGTGTTTATGGGATTACAAAGACGATTTTAAAGCCGGTGATAACATGATCCTTACTGCTTTCGGTGCTGGTTTCTCCTGGGGAGCTACCTATTTAAAGTGGACTAACCTAAGGGGTCAGAATTCATAAAAAAGTTTTAAATTAGTCGCACACAAATAGCTAAAAATATAAATATGAAAAAAATCTCTTTCTTACTCGTTCTGTTCGTTGCGATGCTTGCAACTTCTGCACAGTCACAAACAAAATTTGAGAACTGGCCTGCGTTAGGTACCTTCCATGATGTGATTTCAGCAACGTTCCATCCTTCGGAAAAAGGAAATTTTGATCCTATTAAGCAAAGAAGCGGCGAGCTTGCAGATAAAGCAGTAGCACTCAGCAAATCCGTTGTTCCTGCACAATATAATAAGCCTGAAGTTAAAGCGGCAGTTAAAGAATTGGTAACGAAAACCAACGATCTTAACCAATTGGTGATCAAAAGAGCTAAAGACGAGAAATTAAATAAATCGTTGATAAGTGTTCACGATGCCTTCCATAAAATTGTGGGCTTATGTACTGATGAGAAAGATCATCACTAGGCTTTTAAACCTTAAAAAAATACCCGGCTAGCATTAGTCGGGTATTTTTTTTATCCCCCCTGGCCATTTGCCAGACTCACCCTGTTTTTCGTAAACTGTTTATTGGGTAATGCTTCTACAATATAGAGGGTATACTGTTTTTCAAATAAGGCGCCTGCCTTCAGTACCAATTGCAAAAGCTCCGGGTAGCTGGTATATTTAAGTTCCGGCTTGTTGATGTAAGTTTTCTCCCGCAGTTTCTTTTCCGGACATACAAATGCCAAGTCGAATACATACGGTGGTAAACATTTGCAATAAAATTGATAATAATGTAAGTCTGACTCGGTTCCAATGCCAACAATCCTGCTTTCTTTCGGCGTGCTTAAGGTGTCGGCCAGAAAGTAAATCTCTTTTGGTTTAGTAATCTGCGCATTGGCGAAATTGCCGCAGAGCAGAGCAATAACCACAATAATTGAAAATTTCATGTATGTTAAAATAACTTTACTTCCCAAGATCTGGACCATTGTTGCTGGGCTGCCAGGGTAATGATACCTTCTTTATCTTCCAAACGCTGATTATGTGCTACGCCATCGGCAATTCCGCACCAAGGCTCCAGACAAACAAAGTTCGCGTCTTTAGCTGCCCAGATCCCGAAATAAGGGAATCCCTCAAAATGAAAGTCCAGTCCGTGTTGGGTTACTGTATTCTTTAACGTGATCTTGTCGCTATTTAGTGTTTTGAATACCAATGCGTCATTGTAGAAAAGCTCATGAGTCAAGCTCAGTGTCTTATTTTTCAATGGTAACGTATCCGTTTTATCAGAGATCAGGTTATCGGCAATTTCAAAAAAGGTCAGTTCTTCATCGGCGTTAAAGATCAGCTGGTAATCAGTATAACCAGCATCTGCCGAAATTGGCGTTGCAAAGGCAGGGTGTCCACCAACAGAAAACAGGAGATCAGTGTCACCGGGGTTGCTCACCTCGTAGGCGGAACGCAGTCCGTCAACCGAAAGGGTATACCGTAAACCTAAGACGAAGTCAAACGGGTAAACTTTTTTAGTATTTTCATCAGCTCTCAGCGTAAAGAGAAGCTCTGTGCTACTAATTTGCTCAACTTCAAATTCCTGGTCCCTAGCAAAACCATGCCTTGGTAATTCATAGGTGTTTCCCCCATATGTATAAGCATTGTTCTTTAACGCACCGATAATGGGGAAGAGGATGGGGCTATGTTTGGCCCAGAATTCAGGCTTGGCATCCCAGATATAGTTGATTCCGTTTGTTTTGCTGGTTAGTGATTGCAATTCTGCGCCATGCGCAGAAAAAGTTGCTGTAAGCTGCTCGTTTTCTAATTGGATCATGTGTAATACTATAGTTTGTCAATTGTAGGTTCAGATGTTTTAGGTTTAGTAGCTTCCGTGTCTTTCCTTTCTTCAGGTAGCTTGTCCTGATTTTCAGGGTAATGCAGGTGTACATCGGTTTGCGGAAAAGGCATTTCAATCCCTTCGCGGTAAAATACCTCGTAAATATCACTTAGCACCTGACTTTTCAAAGTTAGCCAGTTACCGATCTCGGGAACCCAGAACAAGATCCTGAAGTCCACAGAACTCGGTCCAAAATTATGGATCAGCACCATGGCTGCCGGATCATGCATAATGTCATCGCGTGTATCCACAATCCCACGAAGCAGAGCCAGCACACGGTTTAAGTCACTTCCGTACGTGACGCCAATAATGAGCTCTACACGACGGTGTTTGTCGCTGAGTGTCCAGTTTACCAGGTGTTGCGATAACAAATCCCCGTTAGGCACAATAACCTCAGAGCCGTCGGACGTGGCAATCTTACTCGCCCTGATGCCCATTGATTTTACTGTTCCCGATCTGGTGCCGATTTCAATCAAATCGCCTATCTGCACAGGTTTTTCAATAGCCAGAATAATTCCCGAAACCAGGTTGTTCACGATAGTCTGTAAACCAAAACCGATACCTACAGATAAAGCACCTAAAATAATGGTGATACGCTCGATAGGAATGCCCGAGGCAGCGATAGCTAATAGAAAACCCACGGAAAAGATGCCCAGTTTAACCAATAATATCGAAGAGCTCAGCTTGTTTTTTCTGGTCTGCGAAGAAGAATGGAAGTCGGCAAATTCAAAGAAATACGTAATTGCCTTGCTGATTAGCGAAGCAACATAGATAATAATCAGGAAAATAATCACACTCCCAAAGGTGAAAGCTGTTTCGCCAATCTTACGAGGCTGCGTCAATATCCCACTGAGAAAATCATACACACTATCCAGGATATTCAGGTTTCCTGCAAGCAGAATTAGCCACAATACAATGGCAACTACATTTAATGCAGTCTTGAACCGTTGTTGCAGTCCCTGAAAATCAAAATAAGTAGGCACACCGTCGTTTTCTTTGCTTGCTTCAAGCTGTAGAAAGACAGCTTCCATAATCACGCGTACAAAAACCACGAGGCTCAGCGCCTGCCATAAACCAAATAGGGAAGTAACCAATAGAATCTTTGCCAGACTGAATCGGCCAAAAAGATTTGCCAATACGGAGAGCGACTGCAATCCGATAAAGATCTGCAACAATAAAACTGTTTTTGGTGGGTAGCCGGCTTCTTTGGCGCGGACAGTTTTTAATAGCAAATATCCCGTTGCGGACCCAACAATGCCCAGAATGAAAATAACGATCCGGTCCGTATAAGAAGCCAGTAAAAACAAGTTACTGATCCCGCTAACAATGGAAAGCAGTACAATCATCATCCAGAATTTGAAGATGTGTGCTGGCCATACTTTTCTAATGAGTAATCCTGTGGAGATGAGCACAACCAACATCATGAGCTCCACGAAAACTACTGGCGGATGGTCGTACAGAAAAGTACCCAATAAAAAGGCAACCACTAAAGCAGAAAGGAGGGTATTACGTGGGATATAGTGTGCCTGGTTAAGCACCGTATCGCGATCTTCATTTTCATTCCTGATCTTACGCGTCGTGTATAAAGTCCAGCCATAAAATCCGGCAAAGATCAGCAGACACCAGATATGAACCGGCCAGTTTGCAGATACAAAATAGTCGAGCAGCTGCTCGTTGGTACTGATGGTCTTGTCGTAAGCGGCACCAAAGCTCTTCGCGTAGTCACTGCGGCCCGACTGCCATAAGTAGGGGTATTCCTCAGAAAATGCACGTTTGCCGAAATTTCTTAATGCCGTATTTACCCGTTCTTTATAATTGGTTACGTTAATGTAGTTCTGTACCACCAGACTTTGAAGCAAACCAATTTGACGCATTACCTTACGGTTGGAGGCGTCCATACGTTTCCATTTCCGGTTCAATCCATCCATTTGTTCTCTATACTCATCTTTGAGCAAGCTATCTGCTGGCACATAACTCAATGCCCGGTCTTCCTTAATCTGGATCAGGTTACTCTGGATCTGCACCAAACGCGTGTTGTAGCCCGCCAGGGTTGCCTGCCATTCGCTCAATTGGTCTTCCTGATGGGTTAGGATATCGCGGATCACATACAAAGAGCGGAGGGTATTGGATCTGTCGTTTACGCTGTTCCCACCTTTGATAAATTTGAGTAACGAATCAATACGCGGCAGCTGTCTGCTGATCTCAACCGTATCAAATCCCTTTGCCAGCAGGGAGGTCATAGAGTTAAAGGAATTGGAATAATATTCTACTTTCGTGATGAAAGTATTGATGGAGGTGTCGGTACCATTGCTTTTGATGAGCAGTACCTCTTTCTCTATAGGTGTTTTTTTTGTGCTCACAGTCGCGGTTTGAGCATGCAGTATGCCTGTTAAACTAAACAGGATCAGCGTAATTAGATAGGATGGTTGCCGTATTAACTTAAGCATGTAAGCGATAGATAAAATCTGAAAGTACAAAATAACGCCGAAAAACACTAATCTAGCTTACCTTTGCGTAATTATGTAATGATTATGAAGGTATTTATCACACGGGTTATCCCTGAAGCAGGACGCAGATTGCTGCTCGATGCGGGGATGACACTTACAGAATGGAAAGAGAAACGTAGCCTTACAGCCGAAGAGCTTATTGAGCAGTGCAAGGAGCACGATGCCTTGCTTAGCGCAAGTACAACCATAAATGCCGAGATGCTGGAAGCTTGTACAAACCTAAAGGCAATCGCTTTGATGTCTGTAGGCTTTGATAATGTGGATCTGGATGCTGCTACAAAAGCCGGCATTCCGGTAAGTAATACCCCGGGGGTGCTTAGCGGTGCTACTGCCGACACGGCATTTTTGCTAATGCTGGCCACATCGCGAAAAGCATTTTATCAGCATAAAAAAATCGCTAAAGGCGAATGGGGCTTTTTTGAGCCTACGGCGGATCTCGGCATAGAGCTTAACGGTGCTACGCTGGGTGTGTTTGGACTGGGCAACATCGGGATCGAGATGGCCAGGAAATGCATGGGTGCCTACGGCATGAAGGTAATCTATCATAACAGAAATAGAAATTGGGAGGCTGAGCAGAAGCTGAACGCACATTATGTGTCTTTTGAAGAGCTATTGGCTCAGAGTGATGTGCTTAGCGTGCATACCGCACTAACACCTGAAACAAAAGGTAAATTTGACAGGGCTGCATTTCAGCAGATGAAGGACACTGCAATTTTTGTAAATACCGCCAGGGGAGGGATTCATAACGAACCAGATCTTATAAACGCTTTAAAAGATGGTTTGATCTGGGGTGCCGGGCTCGATGTAACCAATCCGGAGCCTATGGATGCCAACAATGAGCTTCTTGACCTGCCCAATGTATGTGTGCTGCCGCATATCGGCTCTGCTACCGTACAAACGCGTGATGCTATGGCGCAGTTGGCGGCAAAAAATATCCTTGCCGGACTAGCCGGCAAAGAATTGCCAAATATTATCAACCCTGAAGTCTATTCGTGAATAGAGAGGCGGTTGCGTAACTGATGAATCTCCTGATCCATTTCCTTTACCCGAAGCAGTAAATGACGGATGGCGTCAATGCCTTCCACATTAATGTCCAGGTCGTAATGGAAATGGATATAGGTTTCCAGTTCGGGCAACTGTTCTTCGGCAATATACTGCTCTTCGCCCACGCGGGTAAAGGCGAGTAATCCACCCTGCTCCAGGGCCACAAGAAAATCTGGCTCTATCTGGTAGTGCCCGCAATATTCGCGGATCGTAATTAATGCTGTAGTCATAATGCTCGGTTTTAATTATGATTTTGACAGTTCTTCAAATAATTCCTTTTGTTTGCTGGTTAGTCCTGTTGGGATTTTCACCTGATAGGTCACAAACATATTTCCAAATTCCCCTTCTTTCTTATATACCGGGAAACCTTTTCCTTTTAATCTGACTTTAGTGCCGTTCTGTGTTTCTGCCGGCACTTTAAGTTTCACTTTGCCACTTAGCGTTTCAATGGTTACATCCCCACCCAGTACAGCAGTATAAAGGTCTATTTCCTGCGTCAGGTACAGATCATCGTTCAATCGTTTCATAGCAGGATCTTCGGTAATATTAATGGTAATGAACAGGTCGCCAGCCGGGCCACCATTGGCTCCTGCGGCACCTTGCCCTTTTAATTTAATGACCTGCTTATCAGCGATACCTGCAGGGATGGTAATCCTAAGGTTTTTCCCATTTACAGTAATCGTCTTTTTATGGGTAGTATAGGCCTCGGTCAGGCTGATCTGAAACTCCGCGGTATAGTCCTGTCCTTTATATTTAGGGGCACTCCGACCGGATGAACGTCCTCCGCCACCAAACATAGAAGAGAAGAAGTCAGAGAAGTCGCCGCCACCAAAGTCGCTATCGGTATAGCCTCTACCACCGCCGCCACCACCAAATGGGTTTCCACCACCACTACCACCGAAAGGATTCCCGCCGCCGTAGCCGCTACCCTGGTTACGTTTCTGCTCGGCATACTGGTCGGCATGTTTCCAGTTTTCACCGTATTCATCATATTTCTTACGTTTTTCGGGATCACTGAGCGCTTCATTAGCCTCGTTAATTTCCTGGAAACGCTTATTTGCTTCTTTGTCGTCTGGGTGTAGATCAGGATGGTATTTTCTGGCCAGCTTGCGGTAGGCCTTTTTAATCTCATCTGCTGTTGCGGTCTTACTAATGCCTAAAACTTTATAGTAATCGATAAATGCCATAATCTTTTATTCTGTACTCAAATTTACAATTTTTATGCCTAAAAGATGTGCATAGAATTTGATATGACATAAAAAAAGCCCGGTGCTTTACGCGCCGGGCCTACACAAAAATTTGCTTTACTTATTCTGCAGCAGCAGCGTCATTGATAGAAGCTTCTGCAACTTCAGTCAACGCTACGTCTGTAGCCTTTTCATTGTCCAGCGTTTGCTGTAGCAATTGTTCTACTTCAGTATGGCCCATACAAGCCGCAAAGGTTTTCAATGTGCCATAAGTAGCGATCTCATAATGTTCTACTTTCTGAGCTGCCAGGATCAATCCTGCATCCCTGATCATTGTACCTTCTTCAGTATCTTCAATGATGCCTTCTGCTTCTTCCAGCAGTCCTGCCATTGCATCACATTTCTTCGCAGCAGGTTTTTCCTCTAATAACGCAAATACCTGCTCTAATGTTTCAATATGTGTTTGTGTTTCTGCAGTATGCTTATCAAAACATGCTGCAAGCTCCGGACTTGTTGCTGCTTTTTTCATTTTAGGCAATGCCTTAACCAGGTGTTTTTCGGCCCAATAAATATCTTTAAGTTCATCTACAAAGAACTCATGGAATTCAGAATCCTTCATTTTCCCGGTCATGCCTGATGCTTTTCCAGTGCCTGTTGTCTTTTTTGTACTTGTGGTAGTTGCTTTTGAAGCGCTGGTTTTTGCTGCGCTGGCTTTAGTTGTTGTTTTTGCTGTAGTTGCCATAGGTTCAATGTTTTGTTTTTCTGATGGCTACAACTCTTCGAAAAAATAAATGTTTAAGAAATTTTTAATTAAGATGAATTTAGTTTGAATCGGGTAAATGACATGCTGATGTTTTAACCGGTTCATTATCCAAAAACTTTTAATATTCCCAGGTGTTGTGCTTAAAATCAACAATCAGTCATGAAGTCTAAAAAGAACAGTTTCTTTGAAACAGCTGCAACAAAAATTACATGCTGGACAGGCAGTTCCTCTGCATTTGGCATCGCCTTCGCGATCATTGTAATCTGGGGAGTTACCGGACCTATATTTAAATATTCAGATACCTGGCAATTGGTGATTAATACCGGAACGACGATCGTAACCTTCTTAATGGTTTTTCTTATTCAGAAATCGCAGAATAAAGATTCGAAAGCGATACAGCTTAAACTAAATGAGCTCATCGCAGCAAGCCGTTGGGCAAGTAACCGTATGGTTGACATTGAAGACCTTACTGAATCAGAATTGGATGTATTGCATAAATACTATCAGAAACTGTCAGACCTCTCAGAGAGTGAAGATGATATCCACCGGTCACACTCCATAGATTCTGCGGTAGACAGACAAAAAGAGAAAAACGAGAAAAGGTCTAAACATCACAAGGCCATTCAGGACGAAGAAAACAGCTAATATATATACCTATGAATAACATCAAAATGACAGCCCTTGCGCTGATAGCCTTAAGTTCAGGATTGAGTTTGCAATCGTGCCACAACTCAGAAACCAATGATGCAAAGACTACAACTACGGTTGCAGCCGATTCAACTTTAGATACCGTAAGTGATGTAGCAAAAGATAAAGCTACTAAATTAACGCCCGAAGAAACAGACTTTGTACAGAAGGCAGCCGTTGGCGGCATGATGGAAGTAGATGCTGCAAACCTGGCTTTGCAAAAGACAAAAAATCCTAAGATCAAAGAATTCGCTCAGCTGATGCTTGCAGATCATACCAAGGCTAATGATGAGTTAAAAAGCATCGCCACACAAAAAGGACTGGCCTTGCCAGCAAGTTATCCCGTTGCCGAAAAAGCGCATATGGATCAGATGAAAGCTTTAAAGGAAGACGGATTTGACAGGCATTATATTAAAATGATGGTAGATGACCACGTTAAAACACTTGATCTGTTCCGTAAAGCCAAATTATTTGGGGATCCCGAACTGAAGGCATTTGCCACTAAAACATTACCTACTTTAGAAGGGCATTACCGCAAAGCTGATGCAATCAGTCAGGCTTTTGATAAACTAAACACCAATAATGGGGATGATCCGAACGGTATCAGTCCAACCCGGAATCTTGATAAAAAGTAGATCAATTCAAATCATGAAATTAAAAGGAGACCAACATGGTCTCTTTTTTTTGGCAATAAAAAAGCCCGGAGTCAATCGAATAACTCCGGGCACCAAATCATAGGTAGTTGAAAACACTGCAAAGATAACCCTAGCGCTCAAATTTTGTTTATAGTGATGTCAGATCGCGTATTAATACCCAATTGTATGCTATTTGTTCATAATTGTAGTCCGAATGTAATACGTTGCTAAAAATGTAAACCCTTTCCATATAAGGGTGTTTCTTAATCAAATATTGTTTTTTATGGAAACCAGCAAAGTAAAAGAAATACACAATTTTGATCAGAGCATCTGGCTCGACTTTATAGACCGCGACATCATTAGCTCCGGCAAGTTGCAGAAATTGATTGATGAGGATGGCGTAAGGGGAGTAACCTCCAACCCGGCTATTTTTGAAAAAGCAATCAGCAGTAGCGCTGATTATGATGCTGATATCGCAAGAATCAGTGCCGAGCAAACCGAATCAGGTAATGCCGCCGATTATGAAGATGTGTTTTATCAATTGGCAATCAGTGATATCCAGAAAGCAGCTGATTTGTTCAAACCAATATATAATGATGAAGAAGTAAAAGGTGCCGATGGATATGTGAGCCTGGAAGTTTCCCCACGGTTAGCTTTAGATACTCAGGGAACCATAGATCAGGCCCTTGACCTTTGGAAAAAGGTAGATCGGGATAATGTAATGATCAAGATCCCGGGTACTGCCGCAGGACTACCTGCAATCCGCCAGGCGATCAGCGAAGGTTTAAATATCAATGTTACCTTATTGTTTGGCTTAGATAGATACCGCGAGGTTGCCGAAGCCTATATCAGTGGACTGGAAGATCGCCTCAACGATGGTTTTGAAATAGATGAAATCGCTTCCGTAGCCAGCTTTTTCTTAAGCCGCATTGATGTGATGATTGATCCTATCCTGGACGAAAAAGGATTGGGCGACTTGAAGGGTGAAGTGGCCATTGCGTCGGCAAAAAAAGCGTATGAGATCTACCTCGATGTTTTTGGTACCGAACGCTGGAAAGCCTTAGAAGCACATGGTGCCAAACCTCAACGTTTGTTATGGGCAAGTACGAGTAGTAAAAACCCCGCATTTAAGTCTACGAAATATGTAGATGCGCTGATTGGTCCTAATACGGTAGATACCATCCCTATGGAGACGCTCGAAGCATACCGTACAGACGGCGAGCCTGCCAACAGACTTTCGGATGATCTGGAAGGTGCCACAAAAATTTTAGACAGGGTTAAAGAGGCAGGGATCGATATTGATGAGATCACGCAGAAACTTGAAGATGAGGGTGTAGAGAAATTCATTGCTCCTTATGACAAATTGCTTAAGGCAATTGAAGATCAGGTTAAAAAATAAAAACAAAAAGATCCGTTACTTTACATAACGGATCTTTTTGTTTTAGAATAGCGCTTTTAAAGTCATCAGGCAACCCTTGCCAGGTTAATATGGACTTACAAATCAAACCGTTCGCGGAGGTCGGCACCGTAACTTCGACTAGAGTTTAACTTGTTTCCTGCACTGTCGTTCATGATAAAGAAAAATGCGCCGTTAAAGCCTTTCCTGATCTCACGGATCAATTCTGAATTGATGATACAGCTCCTGCTGATCCGGACAAAATGTTCCGGTAGCTTCTCCTCTAATCCTGATAAGGTAAAATCTGTCAAATGGCGTTTGCCGTCAATGGTGCTTAGAAAGACATACTTTTCTTCGGCTTCAATGAATGCAAGTTCCTGCAATTTTATCAGCAGAATCCTGTCACCGATCTTAACTGTCAAGGTCTTTATTGCTTTCTTAACATTTAACTGCTTCATCAGCATATCTAGTGGGATACTATAATCAGGGATGCTTTCAAATAGCTGCAGCTTGCCTACAGCTTTCGCCAGTCGTTCTTTTTCTACGGGCTTGAGCAGGTAATCTACAGACTCTTCATCAAATGCTTTAACGGCATACTGATCATAGGCGGTTGTAAAGATCACCTTTGGAGTTTTTTTTAATCTGCTCAGCATATCGAAGCCATTTAAAACGGGCATTTCTATATCCAGGAATACGAGGTCAGGATCCAGTTCCTGAATCAATAATAATCCTTCTAAGCCGTTCGATGCTTCGCCGATAACAACTATACTTTCATGCACTGTAAGCAGTCGCTTTAAACGCTGTCGCGCCAAAGGCTCATCTTCCACGATTACTGCCTTCCATTGTTTAGCCATGTTGCAAGGGTATTTGTATTTCTATTTGTTTAAGTGGTTTGTTCAGGAGCTGCAGTTCATATCCAGATCCATATAAAAGGTTCAGCTTATCATACGTGCTCTGTAATCCATAGCCGATATTCAACTCCGCAGGAAAGTCTACACCATTGTCGATGATGCCGATCACGAGATAACCGGTGTTTTTTCCAATTCTGATACGGAGCTCTGCATTCACTATCACGTCTTTCAAACCATGTTTTAGCGCATTTTCTACCAGTGGCTGGATCAGAAAGCGGGGGAGTTTTTCCTGTGCTACGGCAGGATCTACTTCAAGCACAAAGTTAATGCGGTCGCCGAACCTAACCTGCTCAATATCCAGATATGTGCTTACAATCTCCATATCCTCAGCAACGGTTACCAGGTCTTCCTGATTATTGTTAATGCTATATCTGAAGAGTTTACTGAGTTTTAGCGTCATTTCCTCCGCCTGATCAGGGTTTTCATGGATCAGGCTGGCTATTGCATTAAGCGCGTTGTACAAAAAGTGGGGGTTAATCTTTGACTGCAGGGTGGCAAGTTCTGCCTGTGTTTTCATTTGTCTCAGCTTCAGTACATCCATGTCCTTTTCGGCAATTCTTGCATTGAGCCTTGCTTTTTGCGAGTGATAGATGTACAAGATGGTACAGACAATGATCACAAGAATAGAGCTCACAAGATAGTCGTACGGATGAAAAAAGTGATATGGATTTCCCAGCAATGCCCATTGTACCAGGTAGATTGTTTCTATCGCGATAAACATCGCCAACAGGCTGCTTGCATAATACACCACGATGAAAATCCAGATCTGGTCTTTGTTAAACTTTAAGAGCTTTTGCGAAATGTACACGCTGTTGCTAATAGATAACGAAATGATCACACTAAACAATAGTTGGTAAGTTGCAGCACGGAAACCAATAAACTGAGCGTTGAAGGCAGAGATCAGGATACTTAAAATACATCCGATGCCAATACCTACGAGCGCGTAAGTCAGGTTGCGCATTAAAAACCCTCGATTGTTAAATATCCTGATTCTTTTGCTTTCGGTGTCCGTACCGCAATTGTCCTTCATCTGCTTACTTAATTTGCGCTAATAAATCTTTTGCCTGATCTGCACCCCAGTTTGGTTCTATAGCTGAAGCCGGTTTAAATATAGCAAATTTTGCTGCTGCGGTTTCCAAAAGAGTTTTTGCTTTTGCCTTGCCACCGCCAAATGCTTCGGGTGTGTAGAACGTATTTTGTCCGGAGATGAAGTACGGGCGTGGGTTTTCAGGATTCAAGGCCTTGGCTTTTGCAAGCGAAGCCGACGAAGCACTCATCATCGCAAGCCTTGACTGTGGGTCAACACTTAATTTAATATACTGCACATACCCCTTTAAAGCATAGATCTCACTGTTGTCTGGCGATAGGGCATCTGCCTGATCAACTTCGGCCAGTGCTTTGTCCAGGTACTGGTCTTTGATAGTTTTGTCGGTAGTAGTCAATCCAGCAATCAGATTGCTATAGGCGGCATAATAAAAGGGTGTCCATTGTTTCGCTTCAGCCTGCGCTACGCGCTCGAAGTAATTTGCTGTGCTGTTAAAGCCATCGGTACCTTTGGCACTGCCAAGCATTTCCAGGCCCTTTTTCATGCCCATCTGGAATTTCTCTGTTGCAGTCTGTGCAAAGCTGTTTAAGCTGAATGCGATTAAGGCCAGGGTCAATGTTTTTGTTAGATTTTTCATGTTTTTAGGAGTTAAGGTTTTTATAATATTTTGTTTTTTAGCGTACAAAATTGTCATCACCAATGGTCATGATCAGTCCGATAATGATATCCCTGCGGGATGATGGCTGGATAGCGCGACGATTTTGTCCGTCGGTGCTATACTGGTAGCCATAGATGTTTTTGAAGCCTGCAACGTTGCTGGCATTTACGTACAATACGCTGAACTGCTTAAATACATGCGTCAGGTAGCTCAGGCTTAAGCTCAGGTTATTAGTACTTTTTGTTTTGTCGCCCAGGTAAACGGGGTTGTTCGGATTTACATAGGTACGGCCCGAAGCAAAGACATACGTGGCGCCAATCTGCGAACTGATAGCAGGGATAAACTGCTTTGCAACAAGCGATGCAGTGTGTTTTGCCGCGAAAGCCGGTGTGGCAAGCATTGGGTAATTCGCAAAATCACGCTTGCTATCCAGGAAAGAGTAGGAGATCCAGAAATCACCATTGGGAATGGTCTTCTTATCTTTCAGGAACAGCTCAAATCCGCGGGCATAGCCTGATCCGGAATTATCAAGCTGGTTCCCTTTAACCTTGGTCAGGTTGGCATAGTCCTTATAGTAGCCTTCAATCCTGAAGAGGCGGTCGGCCAGGTTCAGTTCATACTTCAGGATATAGTGGTCAGCCTGTTCATAATCAAGTGCTTTTAAGATCAGGTAACTGTCTTCAGGATTCTGGTAAAAGCGGCCGTAAGCAAAAGAAAGCTGTGAGTCTTTACCAGTTTTATAGCCTAAAGAAAGGCGTGGAGCAACATTATATCTGTTTAAATAACTGGAATACTCTGTGCGCAAACCTATCCGTGTAACCACCTTGCTGCTCAGAAAAATATCGCTTTCAGCGAAAGCTGCACTCAGCTGGTCGGTATACGATCTGCCTAAATTATTCAGACTTTCGGCTCTGCCGGTATTGAAGGTTTCTGCGCCAAATTTGACGTTAGACAACCTGCCATAATAGTGGGTCAGTGTTGCCCTGCCTTCCAGCAGTTTATCTGTTCGCTTGTAGTTGTTCTGCACCATGAGCCCTTGGTCCTGATCCCTGTTATAAGAGATCCCCGCTTCCAGCTTCCATGAAGCATTCAGGTATGCTTTGTAGGTACTATTTACATAGATATTGTTGTTAGCATTGCTGAAGTAACTCGGTGAGGATGGAACATTGATGTTCGGACTGTTTAAACTCAGTTGTGCAACACCGTAAGCGGCATAGAACTTGAACATGCCTGAGTTTGATGTTTTAGCTTTATACTGGATACTTCCACCACCTTGTTCAGGTGCTTTGATAAAGTTGTTCTGCTGTTGTTTAAATACGCTGTAGGCAGGAGCGAGGTTATAGTAGTAGCCACCAAGGATCAATGCACTGTTTTTATACCTGATATTTTGGTCTACGCCACCGCCAACGCTCAATAATGTAATTCCTGTGGTTGTTTTATCGGGCAGGTCCGTACTTTCTAATACCAGTGCCGAGCTCAGTGCCTGTCCGTATTGTGCGGAATAACCACCCGAAGAAAATGAAGTGCCCTTAAATAGAAAAGGTGAGAGGCGTCCGCGTGATGCCTGGTCGGGCACAGTCGCATTGAAAGGGCTTTTTACCAGCATACCATCAAAATAGGTCTTCGTTTCTGCTGCGGTGCCACCACGTACAAATAGCCCGCTCTCAGATCCTGCAGCCTGCGCGCCCGGTAAGGTCTGCATGGCAGCAATCACATCAGCGCGCGAGCCGGCAAGGGTGGCGATATCTATAGATCCCAGAACTGCGCCTTTTTTTGCATCTCCGGTAGTATAAGTTCCTGCACTAATGGTTACCGTTTCCAGTTCGTTGATGGCATCCTTCATCAGCAGGTTTAGGTTCATCAGTTTTCCTTCTACCACAAGCTGCACAGAGTCTTTGTCGAAATTCAATGCCGAGAATACCAATACCTGTTTTCCTTTTTCGAAGGTTGTGAAGTCAAAGTGACCAGTGCTGTCGGATGAGGCACCATCATAACTGTTTTTAATGCTGATGCTGGCATTGGCTACCGCTTTACCTTTAGGTGTTTTAATAAAGCCGCTGATGCGGGTCTGTGCCTGTGCACCACCGAGGGTAAGTATTAAGAGGAAGGAGAGTAGTATCGTTTTCATGAGCTGTTTTGAACTGATGATCAAATATGCAGCGCAGGAGATTGGATGCCAGTGGAAAGCCGATGAGCTGCATAAACTCCGGGATGAGTTGCAGAAAACACGGGGCAAAAAAAGAGGCTTCCCGTATGGAAAGCCTCTTAAAATAGTTTACAGCAGGTTAAGCCTGTAAATCGCTCATCAAAGCTTTGATCTTTTCGCCCAATTGCGCATCAACAGTTTTGTACTCGGACTTATCTTTTAGCGGTGCATTTACACTGCAATAGAATTTAATCTTAGGTTCTGTACCTGATGGTCTTGCCGAAACAATACTACCATCTTCTGTTACAAATTGTAATACATCAGACTTCGGCAGTTCCAATTTAGATACTTTACCACTGCTCAGGTCAGTTTCAGTTCCCAATTCGTAATCCTTCAATGTCTTAACCGGCGATCCGCCCAATGTTTTAGGTGGGTTATTTCTGAAGGTCTCCATCATCGCCTTGATCTCTTCGGCGCCCGACTTACCTTTTTTAGTTAACGATACCAATTCTTCTTTGTAGTCGCCATATTCCACATACATTTCCAGCAAGGCATTGTACAGGCTGGTACCTTTGTCTTTATAATAAGCGGTCATCTCCGCAATAAATGCACAGCTGATGATTGCATCTTTATCACGTACCAGCTCGCCCACAGAATAGCCATAACTTTCTTCACCACCGCCGATAAATGTTTTCTGTCCCTGTAACTCAGTGATCAGCTTACCAATCCATTTAAAACCTGTCAGCGTGTTGTAGCAGGTAACATTTTTAGATTTAGCAATTTCTTCAATCAGGTTAGAAGTAACGATTGTTTTAACGATGTATTGGTTGCCGTCAAGTTTACCTTTCTCCTCCCATGCATTGAGCAGGTAGTGGATCAACAGGCTTCCTGTTTGGTTACCATTCAGCAATACAAACTCACCATCGTTGTTTTTTACAGCAATACCCACACGGTCAGCATCTGGATCTGTTGCCAATACAAGGTCAGCATCTATCTCCTGTGCTTTTTTCAAAGCCAATGTCAACGCTTCTTTTTCTTCAGGGTTTGGATATACTACAGTAGGGAAGTTTCCATCGGGTGTGCTCTGCTCTTCAACAAGTGTTAAGCTGTCAAAACCAAATTGCTTCAGTGCACGTGGCACTAAGGTAATTCCTGTACCGTGGATCGGAGAGTAAACGATTTTAAGATCTGACTGGCGTTTGATCGCTTCTGGAGAAACAGACAATGCGGTAATTTTATCCAGATAATCCTGATCAAGATCGTCAGAGATCAAAGAAACCTTCGCCTCATCACGGTCAAACTTCACAGCATCAATGCTGCTGATCGCCGCCACTTCATTCATCACATCGGTATCATCAGGCGACGTAAACTGTCCGCCATCGGGTCCGTAGGCCTTATAACCATTATATTCTTTTGGATTGTGTGATGCGGTAAGCATGACACCGCTTTTACAGCCGAGGCTGCGAATGGCGAATGACAACTCTGGTGTAGGGCGTAGTTCTCTGAAGAAATATACCCGGATACCATTTGCCGAAAACACATCAGCGGTAATCTTTGCAAAATAATCGGAGTTGTTGCGACTGTCGTGCGCAATAGCTACGCTGATTTCCTTTCCAGGGTATTTTTTAAGCAGGTAATTGCTCAAACCCTGTGTAGCTGTACCAATTGTATACTTGTTAATGCGGTTAGAACCGGCACCCATGATGCCCCTCAATCCACCTGTTCCAAACTCCAGGTCTCTGTAAAAAGCATCGGTAAGTTCTGTGGTTGCTTCCTGATCTACTAATTTCTGGATTTCCGCTTTGGTATCGGCATCATAATTACCGCTTAACCACGTGTTGATGGTGTTTTGAGTAGCTTGTTCTAATTGCATTGTATTTAAGTTTGTTAAATTGATTGATAAACAAAATTGAAGTCCACCTGTTTCAAAAAGCTACAATCATGTCTCTTTTCGCTATTTTATTTCGGGTGGAATGCTTCATATTCAAGACGATTTCTTAATTTCACGCCCTGTTCCCTATAAAAAGGAGTTCATTAAACTCCTGGAAACAAAAATATAAATAAATCACATAGTTCATCATTAACAAGAAAAACAAAACCTAAAGAATGAAGATATTAAAGTTTGGAGGAACTTCCGTAGGAAGCCCTGAGCGTATGACTAAGTTGCTGGATATTATCAATCCGGCAGAAAAACAAATTGTAGTGCTCTCAGCAGTGTCTGGTACAACAAATAGTTTAGTAGAAATCGCATCCAAACTTTTAAAGGAAGACAAGGTTTCGGCGTTAGCGCTTGTTAACGCCCTTAAAGCAAAATATAACGATTTTATTGTTGAGCTGCTTCCTGAAGGTGATTTCAGAAACCAGGGACAAGAGGTTGTAGATTACCATTTTGGTTTTCTTGCTTCCCTTGCCAACGATATCTTCACGGCAATAGAAGAGAAAGTAGTGCTTGCCCAAGGGGAGCTGCTATCGACAACTTTATATCATATCTATCTGAAATCTATCGGCGTACCTTCGGTGCTGCTGCCTGCTTTAGATTTTATGAAGACTGATGAGGATAATGAACCTGATATCCCTTTCACCACAGCACACCTGCAGCCATTGCTTGATCAGCACCCTGATCAGACTTTGTTCATCACCCAGGGTTTCATCTGCCGCAATAGCTTCGGCGAGGTAGATAACCTCCGTCGTGGTGGCAGCGATTACACGGCTTCACTGCTTGGTGCAGCAATCATGGCCGAAGAGGTACAGATCTGGACGGATATCGACGGGATGCACAACAACGACCCACGTATCGTTAAGGGTACAAAACCAATTGCCCGCCTTTCTTTTGATGAGGCTGCAGAGCTTGCTTATTTTGGTGCGAAGATTCTTCACCCGCAATCGGTATTTCCTGCACAGAAATATAAAATCCCAGTACGTTTGTTAAACACCATGGAGCCTAAGGCTGCAGGTACGTTAATCGCGGCAGACAGCGAGCGTGGTAAGATTAAATCGATCGCCGCTAAAGACGGCATCACGGCAATCAAGATCCAGTCCAGCCGCATGCTGCTGGCCTACGGTTTTCTGCGCCGCGTATTTGAGATCTTTGAGCGCTATAAAACACCAATCGACATGATCACAACTTCTGAAGTTGCTGTTTCTTTAACGATTGATGTTACGGATAACCTGGATAAGATTGTGGAAGAGCTTCATGCCTTCGGCACCGTAGAACTGGATACTGAGCAGTCTATTGTCTGCGTGGTCGGCGACTTTGGTGCTGAGAAGCATGGTTATGCGGCCCGCGTTCTGGACTCACTAAAACATATCCCGATCCGCATGATCTCCTACGGAGGAAGCAACTATAATATTTCGCTGCTGATAAGCACTCCGGATAAAACGGAAGCACTCAGGAGTTTACACAACAGGTTGTTTGAATAAGGGTTAATATTTTTTTCTGAGGTACGCAAGCACCGCCACAGCAATAAACGCGAGTATGATAGTGAGCCTTGTTCTCCTATCGTATTCGCGCTTAGTAATTCTGTTCCGCTGCAGATCAAAATAGTTACCCCCGATAATTAATACCAGACCAACCAGACAAAAAACGATAAGATATTTCAATATGATATTTTCCGATAAAGATAGTACGCAGTTTGCAGATTTAGAAACCCCGTTCTATTATTATGACCTTTCTCTACTAGATAAAACAATTGCTTCTTGTGCAACGGAAGCGGATGCGCATAAATTTCATGTGCACTATGCCATGAAGGCAAACTTTAACCCCACAGTTGTTCAACGTATGCAAAGTGCCGGTTTTGGTGCCGATTGCGTTAGTGGTGGTGAGGTAAACCAGGCCGTTACGCTTGGCTTTGCTGCCAATAAGGTGGTTTTTGCCGGTGTAGGCAAGTCAGACAAGGAGATCAATACGGCACTGGATAATGATATCTTCTGCTTTAACGTGGAGTCTATCCAGGAGCTTGAAGTAATCAATGAGCTCGCAGAAAAGAAAAATAAAACGGCTAAAGTGGCTATCCGGATCAATCCGAATGTGGACGCGCATACGCACCATAACATTACCACCGGTCTCGATGAGAACAAATTCGGTATCAATTCTTGGGATTTGCCAGCATGTGCTGATATGTTGAAGAAATCTCCAAACCTGGAGTTTATAGGGATCCACTTTCATATAGGCTCCCAAATAACAAATATGGAAGTTTATAAAAACCTCTGCGTGCGTGTAAATGAGTTTGCAGCTTGGTTTGAGGATCGCGGATTTACGGTTAAGGTGCTTAACGTAGGTGGTGGTTTAGGTATTGACTACCATAACCCTGATCAACAGGTGCCCGACTTTAAAAGCTACTTCCAGATTTTTGCGGACTTTCTGACGGTTAGGGCTGGGCAGGAAGTGCATTTTGAATTGGGTAGGGCACTGGTAGGGCAGTCAGCTTCGCTGATTTCTAAAGTGCTTTATGTTAAGAATGGGAAGAAAAAGAATTTTATAATTTTGGATGCAGGGATGACGGAGCTGATGCGTCCGGCATTGTACCAAGCATACCATAAGATAGAGAATATATCTAAAAAAGCTTCAGACGTTGTAAAATACGATGTGGTAGGCCCGATTTGCGAGAGCACAGATTGTTTTGGCAAAGAGGTGGAGCTGCCGGAGACGACGAGGGGGGATTTGATTGCTTTGCGGAGCACTGGGGCGTATGGCGAAGTCATGGCGTCGCATTATAATCTTCGTGAGAACGTGCGGGTGGTGTTTTCTGATTAAAAATCTATGATTCATTTTTCTTCGCCGAATCTTGAAGGGAAGATTCGCATGTCAGAAAAATAAACCAAAGATTTTTTGTGGTCATTAACTACGACAGGCAGATGTTTCAGAAGGATTTTTTATTGCGTTATACCTATCATGGTTGAATGTGTATAGAGTGATTTTTAACAATCTGTGTTAAGGAGTTTATAGGATAGGCAGGGTTTTACTAATCGAGTGATTTAAATTATATGCCAACAATACATCTTACTACTATTATTTTGGCAAAGCCGTAGGTGGTATTTGATCTGTCCAGGGATATCGACTTACATCAGGTATCTACTGAGCATACTGATGAAAAAGTAATTGCGGGAAGAATGTCGGGGTTGATAGAGTTGGGGGAGTCTGTGACCTGGCGGGCAAGGCATTTTGGATTTTATCAGGAGCTTACTTCAAAGATTACGTCTTTTGATAGGCCACATTCATTTACGGATGAGATGGTGAGCGGCGCGTTCAAGTCATTTACTCATATTCATCAGTTTGAGCAGATTGAGGTAGCGACAAAAATGATCGATGTTTTTTCTTATGTGTCTCCGTGCGGGGCATTGGGGAAATTGGCAGATTTTCTGTTTTTGAAACGGTATATGACGAAGCTTTTAGAGAGACGGAATCTGATTATAAAAAAAATACGCTGAACGCACAACTTCGGGCAATAGCTCAAAATTAACTGATTGCCAATTTTGAGATTCGAAAAGTAAATAAAAACAAAACGGCCGTTCTTTTTAAGGACGGCCGCTTTTGTGTTTTAGTAAATGCAGTTATTTCTTCTTTGAGGTTACGAGGATCACAACACCGGCAAGTAAAACAATGCCGCCAGCGTAGGGAGGCCAGTTTACTGTTTTTTCTCTGTCGGCAGACACCTGGATGGGGCCTGCGTCAACAATTTTTTCTTTTTTAGTGTAGGTGAAGCCTGTCCATATCAGGAGGATGGCGCCCAGTACGATTAAGATTAGTCCGATGCTCTTGTTCATTTTGGTTTGGTTAGGTTAAAGTTCCTCTTCAAAGAAGTCCTGTAAACCACCAAGGTAATATTCCGTTATGCCGGCAGTGAAGTCGTCGAAGTCCTCGTCGGGGATGTTTGTTTGTACAAATTCCAGTGAGGTGCCTTTCTTGTCTTCGTGCAGTTTAATGGTTACGATGGATGGCTCGTTATCTTCTCCGAAGTACCATTGTTGTACAATTCTTTTGCCAAAGTCAAACTCAATATTTTTTCCTACGATATCGCCATCCCAGAATGAGAATTCTGTGCCGGGTTCTTCGGTAAACTCAACCTCAGCGCCAGTCCACAGTTGGATGCTTTGTGCTTTCGTTAAGCCCAGGTACACTTCTTCAGGAGGTGCGGGCAGGTAAATGTATTTCTTAAAATTCTTCATATGTTATTCCCTTTCATCAGTTTCTTCGGGCTGGTCAGGCTTGCTTGGCGAGGGTAGCGGTTCAGAAACATCTTCAATTTTACTAAATTTTTTCGTGATCAGGTGATTTGCACGCTGAACAAGTCGCTGGCGCCAGGCAAATTCCGGGTATGTAAATACAAAAGTTTGTCGAACCCGATAAGAATTCTTAAAATAAATACCCCATAATCCCATGATGATGATCATGAAAATACTTGACCAGATGGCCCTTCCATCGTAATCTTGCCTGATAGCATAGGTCAGCGGGCCCTGCACCAGAATTTCAAGAATCGAAAGGCTAATCGTCCCGAGGGCAAAAACTTTATAGTATTGAGGAAATTCCTTGCGTCTATTATAGTACATAAAAACTAACAGAAACGAAAGGCTGAATGCAAGGGCAAAGCCTATCGCAAAAATCACCTGTGCGGTGTTTGCCAAAATCCCAAGACCTGTAGGTATGTTTACATCCAATTTTTGGAAAGCACCCATACGGAATGCCTTACTTAAGATAGATATTGGTAACAGCGTAATCTGTAGCCCTAAAACGATCAACCAGCCTCCAATAGATTTCGCTTCTATCAGCTCGTCGAGGTCAAAGTCTAGTTGCGTAAAGTATTTTTTATAAAGAAAAATGGAAGAGCCGACCAGCACAAATAAAAATATGGAGATTGGGAGCTTGGCAGGCTGGAAATTTGCAAAGAGTTCGTCGGTATCCGTATTGCCAGCACTGATTACCTGGCCGTTCCAGCTTATCTTGAATCCTAATAACCCTTCAATTTTTTCCTGGTCGCTGGCGTACTGTACAAGATCCTTTCCGTCAATAGTTTCTTTAAAGGTTCGGTAAGAATAATGTAATTCCAATTCCCGACCATGATACACGTTGCTATACTCAAAATAATACTGGTCGTTTTCAATTTTTTCCTCCTCAGTTGTCCCAGTTAGTGTAAAAGGCATTTTCACGAAAATATGCTGCTCCACATTGACGGGATATTTTAACTTAAAAGGTTCAATGCGCGATTTTGCAGCCACCTTGCGCAATTGGGTGCTCACCATATCTCCTTGAAAATCAACATACCTCAATCCATTATCCTTCTTAAGCTTAGTCCATATGCTGGGTACGAAGTACTGCTCCACAATATAAATCTGATTCTTTGCTTCGTCATCCTTAATCTTGATGCTACCGTTCGCAATAGCATCTGGGTAATAGTTCTTGATGTAATCCAGGAAATCCTTTTCGACAGACTCGATGCCGTCACTGGTAATCAGGTCTCTGATGTTATCAGCATAGTTGTCGGTATAGGTACTTTGAATCTTTAATTTAGTTTTGTGAAGAACCGAGGTATCCGCTAATTCGAAAAATTGATTAGACACTAGTTTGCCAGTAGCGATGCTAATCACGTCTTCAGGTCTTGCGTTGCCAGGTTTCAGTACTAATGCCTGACCATAGTTCGGGAAATAAATGTTATCGAAACCGCCACGCTGATTAGATATCGTAGCGTCAATCCATGTTTTCTCACCTTCGTATTCTATCATCACCACAACGTGGTTAAATAAGAATGGGCTTGGTAGGAAGTCGCGAGTCATATTCCCTGCATAGGTATCCACGTAAGCCATATAAGCCGGTACGTTTACCTTTTTTAGGAAATAACAAAGTAGCAATGCCTTATCCTTGCAGTCGCCATATCGTTGCTTCAGTACCTTTTCTGGTGAATTGGGTTTTTGGGAATTTTCGCCCATCTCAATTCCCATATAGCGGATTTCATCCTGCACAAAACGGATTGCCAGTACCATGTATGCTTTGGTGTCGTTATTTGCCTGCTTCAGCAATTCATTGGCTTTTTGATTTAATAAGGGTGTTTTTAATCCTGGGTATGCGTTTACCGATAAACCCCAGTTTACAACCTCTGCCCAATTGTGGTACTCAGAAACCTGGGTATGTTTGAAAGGATTGTACCAGGAAGGCTCATGTTCAGTGGTTTTGTAAGTGTTGGTGAGCGTACTTTCCCATGAGTATATTTTTAAATCGCCACGTGAAGTAATCTTCGGATCACTGCTATGGTTAAAACTTTTGAAGTCCAATTTTCTGTCGGCACGGGCAATTAAGTTGGTGTATCGTTTTCCGTAGCTGCTTCCCGATTCAAAATAGAAATCGTCGGCAAACTTGTCGCCGAAAATGGGATTCCTACCAACAAGGCTGTATGCATATTCAATGCGGTCGCCCTTTCTGGTATCATTTAATATGGCATAAGCATCAAAAGTGCCGCTGTAAATAAATTTAGATAAGTCCTTTTCATTCTGAATAACTTTAAAATCAGCTTCTTTCAGGCGGTCGGTCGCCTTACCATCCCGCCAAACGCGAAGCTGATGGAACACGAGTTTCTGAAAAGAAGGATCATAAGTAACAGTAACTTCAGAGCCATTTTGCACTCCGGAACTCGAAACCAGATGCCGAATCACATGCACATAGGTCTGTTTGAGCTCTGCATGTTGCTGTCGCTCCAGATATGAGATATACCATCCATCACTGATGTCGCTGCCCTTTGGCTGCGGAGCAGAAGGGTCTACGGGTACAATCCAGGAGGGCAGGGTAGTGGAGATCGAAAAGTTTTTGCCCTGCGCAAGCGCAGAAGCGTTTATCAAAAATAGTACTACACAAAGCAGGAGGAGTGATCGGTTAAATTTTTTAAGTATCTGCATGGAGAGCGGAGCGCAAGGCAATTATCGATTTAAGTAAAATGAGTGACAGCAACTATTTAAAGGCATTCAATCCGGTAACATCCATACCCGTAATCAACAAATGGATGTCGTGCGTACCTTCGTAGGTTACCACAGATTCCAGGTTCATCATATGGCGCATAATAGAATATTCTCCGGTAATGCCCATGCCGCCTAACATCTGACGGGCATTGCGTGCTACATCCAGTGCAATTTCTACACTATTCCGTTTGCCCATAGAAATCTGTTCTGCTGTTGCGCGGTTCTCGCTTTTCAGCACCCCTAAACGCCAAACCAGCAGTTGCGCTTTGGTTATTTCGGTAACCATCTCTGCCAGCTTCTTTTGTTGGAGCTGGAAACCTCCAATCGGTTTACCAAACTGGATGCGTTCTTTCGAATAGCGTAACGCAGTATCGTAACAGTCCATTGCGGCCCCCAGTGCACCCCAGGCGATGCCATAGCGCGCCTGGTTTAGGCAGCCCAATGGCCCTTTCAGCCCAACGATGTCAGGGAAAATATTTTCTTTAGGAACCTTAACGTTGTCAAACACAAGTTCTCCGGTAGCAGAAGCCCTTAAGCTCCACTTGCCATGTGTTTCGGGTGTGGTAAAGCCTTCCATGCCACGTTCAACCACCATGCCGCGGATCTTGCCACTTTCGTCTTTTGCCCATACCACAGCGATATCGGCAAAGGGCGCATTAGAGATCCACATCTTCGCACCGTTTAGGATGTAGTGATCTCCGGCATCCTTGATATTCGTAACCATGCCGCTCGGGTTTGATCCATGATCGGGTTCCGTAAGTCCGAAGCAGCCCATCAGCTCGCCCGTAGCAAGCTTAGGCAGATATTTTTTACGCTGTTCTTCCGTTCCATAGGTATAAATAGGGTACATCACCAAAGATCCCTGTACCGAGGCCGTAGACCGGATGCCAGAATCACCGCGCTCAATTTCCTGCATCAGGATACCGTAAGCAATATAATCCAGTCCGGCGCCTCCATATTCCACCGGGATAGTGGGGCCAAAGGCACCGATCTCGCCAAGCCCTTTAATCAGGTGCTTCGGAAATTCCGCCCGCTGGGCATAGTCTTCAATAATTGGGCTCACCTCACGCTTCACCCAGTCGCGCGCCGAAGAACGGATTAGTAAATGCTCCTCGGTAAGCAGCTCATCTAACAAAAAATAATCGGGTGCCTCATAAAGGTCTTTCTTTCCTGAATTGCTCATTGTTTACGCTATATTTGGTTTGCCCAGGCCGTATGCCATCTTTTCAAAGGTAATAATTTACGGTTAGGAGAGATAAAAACGATAAAAAAATTAATTTTGCAGGATATGCAGAACTTATGCTGATACAAACCGTTGCCCTTAAAGATGTTTCTGTTTTCGCTTATCACGGGTACTATCCTGAAGAACAGGTGCTTGGAAGAAGATTCCTGGTGAGCATCAGCGTCACCTTTCAGCATATTGGCGATACTGAAAATTTGCAGCACACCGTAAACTACGAGGTGCTGAACACCATCCTGCTCGGGGAAATGGAAAATACCCAACAGCTGCTGGAAACCGTAGTCAAGAATATCCTGGATCGCGTACTGACTACCTACGATTTCCTGATTACCGCTACAGTGGGTATCAAGAAAATGTTTCCGCCTATGCCCGGAGAGATCCACCATTCCTTTGTTGAACTGAACTATACCAAACCATGACCTATACCAAAATTACCGCCGAAATTCTTGCCGAAATTACACAGGCCGTTGGCGCAGCACAGGTTTTTACCGACGAGGAATCGCTGATCAACTATGCGCACGACGAAACAGAAGATCTGAAGTTTCAGCCTGAAGTAGTGGTTAAGCCGCTCAATACCGACGGTGTATCTGCGCTGTTGCGGGTTTGTAATACACACCACGTTCCCGTAACACCACGTGGCGGCGGCACCGGGCTAAGCGGCGCAGCTTTACCAATCTATGGTGGCGTATTGCTGTCTATGGAGAAGTTCAAGGCAATTTTGGATATCGATACCGAGAACCTCCAGGCTACAGTAGAGCCGGGAGTCATCACCGAAGAGTTTATCAATGCCGTAGCAGAAAAAGGTTTGCTCTATCCAGTAGACCCATCCAGCAAAGGATCCTGCTTTATCGGTGGCAATGTGGCGCATGGATCAGGCGGACCACGAGTAGTTAAATATGGCACCATCAGGGAGTATATTCTCAATCTGGAAGTGGTATTGCCTAACGGCGATGTGATCTGGACCGGAGCAAACACCCTGAAATATGCATCTGGCTATAATCTTACCCAGCTGATGATTGGCTCCGAGGGTACTTTGGGGGTGGTTACCAAAATCGTAACCAAGTTATTGCCCAAAGCACAACATAGTGTGCTCATGCTGGGCTCTTTTGCCGAGAATGAAGCCGCCTGTGCTGCCGTATCCGCAATCTTCAGAGCAGGGATTATTCCTTCAGCACTTGAGTTTATGGAGCGCAGGGGAGTAGAGTGGGTAGTGCAGTTTGATAACATCAAATTTGAAGTAAAGGATGGCGTCAATGCTTATCTCTTAATTGAGTTTGACGGAAATGATATGGACACCATTTTTAAAGATTGTGAAGTGGTAAACGGCGTGTTAGAACAGTTTAACTGTACCGATGTGCTCTTTGCTGATACCGCACAACAAAAAGAAGAACTCTGGCGCATGCGCCGTACCATGGCTGAATCTGTAAAATCCAATTCAGTTTATAAAGAAGAAGATACCGTAGTGCCCAGAGCGGCGCTTCCTAAGCTGATCAATGGCATTAAGGAAATAGGCAGTCGCTATGGCTTCGAAAGTGTATGCTATGGCCATGCCGGTGATGGAAACCTCCACGTCAACATCATCAAAGGACATATGAGCGATGCAGACTGGAAGGACAGACTGAAAGACGGGATCGTTGAAATCTTTGAGCTAACCACCGATTTGGGCGGAACAATTTCAGGAGAGCACGGCATAGGCTTGGTGCAAAAAGAATTTATGCCGATTAAGTATAGCGAGATCCACCTCAACCTGATGCGTGGGATCAAAAGCATATTTGACCCCAATACAATCCTGAACCCGGGAAAAATCTTTTAACTCAGCGGCTGCAGCTGCTCAAACCGAATCATCTTCTCTTTTTCCGTTTCAGGAATCAGTGTAGATGATTTCGTCTCATAATCAAAGGCCACACAGGTGGTCTTGCCTTTACTGCAGGTAACTTCCTTTCCATTAACCATCTTTACGATGTGGTAATCCAGGTCAAAGCTCTTGCGGCCAATTCGCGACGTGCGTACATACATATGTACTGTATCCTTTAAAAATATAGGGACAATATACTCAATTGAAGCCGTACCTATCACTACACCCGTAGTTTCCCATGCCCAGTTGATCGCGTGGTTCCAATACTTAGTGCGCCCAATTTCCATGTAGGTAAAGTAAGTAGCGTTATTTACGTGCCCCATCATATCGAAATCCGCGAAGCGGGTATCGATGGTGGTTTTATACTTAAAACTGTCTAAATCGAACGTTGTGTCTGACTTTTTGTCTGTTGATTTTACTTTCTTGCGCCAGAATGTCTTAAAAAACATAAATATTTGGTTTGGTATAGGAGTTGAATATAGAGTAATAACGATAAAAAAATTAGAAACTTAAAAAATACATACAATGACTTTAGTAAAATTTAACAACAGAACCAGAAACAGTGCACCTTATTTTAACAATGTATTTGACTCATTGTTTAGCGAAGCGATCAATAAGAACTTAACGGTAAATAAAATTCCTTCAGTTAACATCTTAGAGACTGCAGAAGATTACAAAATTGAATTGGCTGCACCAGGCTTAACCAAAGATGATTTTCAGATTAACCTGAAAAAAGACACCCTTTCTGTATGGGCTGAAAAGAAAGCAGAAGAAGGCGCAGTAGAAAAAGATTACAACCGCAAAGAATTTGACTTCAACTCATTTGCCAGATCATTTGTATTACCAGAAAGCGTTGATGCAGAGAAAATTGCTGCAGAATACGTAAACGGAATCCTGAATATCACTATCGGTAAAAAAGACGAAAGCCAAACTGCGAACAAAGAAATTAAGGTTTCATAATTTAAGTTTAAGGTTGAGTGTTTAAGGTTGAGGGCGTGCTGCAAGGCATGCCCTCTTTTTTTGTCCCTAAAAAAATAGCCATAAAAAAAGCCGTACCAGAAGTACAGCTTAAAATAGGATTCTAAAAATTCTAGGTATAACCTAAAATTTTAAGTACTTGTTTACTGTTTTGCTCTTCGCCAAACACCTCAAAGTTAAAGGTCTCATCACGGTTTCTGCGGATAATCACGTGCTTAGGACTCGGTAATAAACAATGGTGGATACCACCGTAACCACTCAGCACTTCCTGGTAAGCTCCGGTATTGAAGAAACCCAGGTACTGTACTTTACGTGTTTTCGGCATAAACACACTGTTCATGTGCGCTTCCTGGTTGTAGTAATCCTGCCCGTCGCAAGTAATACCACCCAGGTTTACACGCTCGTATTCAGCATCCCAGTTGTTGATTGGCAGTAAGATGTATTTCTGGTTCAAGGCCCAAACATCAGGAAGGTTGGTGATGAAAGAACCATCCAGCATCAGCCATTTTTCTCTGTCGTTTTGTTGCTTGCGGCCCAGTACTTTATACAGGATACCTGAAGCTTCAGCAACGGTATATTTACCAAATTCTGTAATGATATCCGGCTCCATTACATCATGCTCAGCGCAGATTTCCTTAATCCTTTTTACGATCTCATTTACCATGTACTCATAGTCGAAATCAAATACCAACGAATCTTTGAAAGGCATACCGCCACCAATATCGAGGGTATCCAACTCAGGGTTGATCTTTTTGAATTTGCAGTATAAGGTAACATATTTCTCCAGCTCGTTCCAGTAATACGGAGAATCCGTGATACCCGAGTTGATGAAGAAATGTAGCAATTTTACCCTGAAGTTAGGGTTAGCAGAGATCTTGTTGTTGTAAAAATCAATTACATCTTCCATACGTACACCTAAGCGAGACGTATAGAATTGTGAATCTGGTTGCTCCTCAGCAGCGATCCGGATCCCTAAGTTACAAGGGGTATCCATTTCCACCTCGTCATCAAAAAGGTTAAACTCCTCTTTGTTGTCAAGTACAGGAATGATGTTTTTGTAACCGTCGTGCAACATATCAATGATATATTGCTTGTATTGATACGTTTTAAAACCATTACAGATCACCGTAATATCTTTAGTTAAAGCACCTTTCTTCTCCAGGGCTTCAATCATAGGCATATCAAATGCCGAAGAAGTTTCCAGGTGAATATCATTTTTCAGCGCTTCTTCTACGATATGGCGAAAATGCGAGCTTTTAGTGCAATAGCAATACTTGTAATTGCCACGATAGTTGTTCTTGATAATCGCGGTCTGGAAGAGGATCTTGGCCTGTTGGATCTTTTTACTGATCATCGGCAGATAAGTAAAACGCAATGGCGTACCATAGGTTTCAATCATTTCCATTAGATTTAGATCCTGGAAGTATAATTCGTCGTCAATAACGCTGTAGCCTTCCTGCGGAAAACCAACGCTAAGATCAAGAAATTCGGAGTAACTCTGCATTTTTTATATTTTTGAACAATATTTAAAGCCTTGGCTAAATAAATCCGTTAATTTTGGAGCCAAAGATAAACACTTTATAAAATAGACTCGTATTTTTTTTATGACTAAAGCGCTAAAACTTATTGAGGTAAAATCTGAGATCGGTGCCGGTACCAGAGGGGCCAGCTTAGGGGTAGACGCGATTAAAATCGCAGCCCTGGATTTCGGAAGCCGCTTTTTCAAAAAACACAAGTCGGTAGAAGTACCAAACGAAAACCACCTGCTCCTGGAAAGTTCGGGCAGCCCCTTTGCTAAACGCATCTCGGGAATCCTGACCATGGTAGAGCGGGTAGCGGAGCAAGTAACTGAGACACTGGTTAAAGACGAGTTTCCGATTGTATTGGCGGGCGACCATAGCACCGCTGCAGGAACCATCACAGGAATTAAAAAAGCTTATCCAAAAAGTAAGCTTGGCGTGATCTGGATTGATGCCCATGCCGACCTCCATTCGCCCTATACCACGCCTTCGGGCAATATGCATGGAATGCCTTTAGCCATGGTGCTGGATGAAGATAACACCGATAGAAAAGTAAATAAGCTGGACCAGGAAACCATCAATTATTGGTTTCAGTTAAAAAATGTAGGTAATATTGCGCCGAAGATCGGTTATAGCGACCTGGTATTGATCTCTGCGCGGGATATGGAGAAGCCCGAAGAGTACCTGATCAAGAAACACAAGGTTAAAAACTTTACTACAGCCGATCTGCGTAAAAGAGGAGTAGAGCGCATCGTGATTGATGCCATGCTGTACCTGGAGCATTGCGACCTGATCTATGTTTCCTTTGATGTAGACTCCCTGGATCCTACAGCTTCCCGGGGAACAGGTACACCGGTAACGCAGGGATTGACCGAGCGCGAAGCAGGGAACCTGGTATCGCGACTGATGACCCAGGAAAAAGTTTGCTGTCTGGAGATTGTAGAAGTAAACCCAACGCTGGATCGCGAAAATCAAATGGCAGAACATGCCTTTGAAATTTTAATCAAGGCTACCAATGCCTTTAGAAACGAATAGAATGAAGATAGAACAACATATCACCGCGGCAGCAGTACAGGCCGTAAAAGAGTTATACCAGCAGGAGATTCCCGAAACACAGTTAGCCATTCAGGATACCCGTGCAGAATTTGAAGGACAGCTAACCATCGTTGTGTTTCCTGTAGTACGCTTCTCCAAAAAATCACCTGAAGCTACCGCAACAGACCTTGGCGAATACCTGGTAGCCAATATCGAAGAGGTTACCGCATTTAACGTGGTTAAAGGGTTTTTAAACCTGAGCATCGCCGAAAGCTACTGGATCGATCAGCTTAACAATGAGCTACTGAGCCCTGACTTCGGCATTCTCCCTTCTAACGGTAAAAAAGTAATGGTAGAATACTCTTCACCAAACACCAATAAACCGCTGCACCTGGGCCACGTACGCAACAACCTGTTAGGATATTCTGTGGCAGAGCTGTTAAAAGCTGGTGGATCTGAAGTGTTTAAAGTAAACCTGGTAAACGATAGGGGAATCCACATCTGTAAATCCATGCTGGCTTGGGAGAAATGGGGCAATGGCGAAACACCTGAAAGCTCTGGCTTGAAAGGCGACCACCTGGTGGGAAAATACTATGTCATCTTCGATAAAGAATATAAAAAACAAATCGATGCGCTGAAACTGGAGGGGCAAACCGAAGAAGAAGCCAAAAAGAATGCACCATTAATCAAAGAAGCACAGGCGATGTTATTGGCCTGGGAGGCACATGACGAACATGTTGTTGAACTTTGGAGAAAAATGAACGGCTGGGTATACGCCGGTTTCGAGGTGAGTTACAAAAACCTGGGTGTAGACTTCGATAAGTTCTATTACGAAAGCAATACCTACTTGTTGGGTAAAGATACCGTTGACGAAGGACTGGCCAAAGGTGTTTTCTTTAAAAAGGAAGATGGCTCGGTGTGGATCGACTTAACTGCTGATGGCTTAGACCAGAAACTGGTTTTACGTGCCGACGGAACCTCAGTATATATCACCCAGGATTTGGGTACGGCGCAAATGAAATATGATGACTTCAAAATGGACGAGTCTATTTATGTGGTTGGAAACGAGCAGGATTATCACTTTAAGGTATTGTTCCTGATCCTTGATAAACTGGGTAAAGGGTGGGCAAAAGGCTTATACCACTTATCGTACGGCATGGTGGATCTGCCTAGCGGAAAAATGAAATCGCGCGAGGGGACCGTTGTTGATGCGGACGACCTGGTGAGTGAAATGATTGAAACAGCGCGTCAGAAAACAGAGGCTTTAGGCAAGATTGCCGACTTCAGCGAAGCGGAAAAAGAAGCCTTGTATTACAATATTGGTCTGGGTGCCTTAAAATATTTCTTACTTAAAGTAGATCCTAAAAAACGATTGCTGTTTGATCCTTCGGAGTCTATCGACTTCCAAGGTAATACAGGGCCGTTTATACAATACACACACGCAAGGATCAAGTCACTTTTAAACAAAGCAGCGTACCAGTCTGCTCCTGTGCCGGCAGATATTACGTTAAGCGCTACAGAACTGGATATGATTATCTTGTTGGGTAAATACCCTGCGGAGATTGCTTCAGCAGCAAAATCATTTAGTCCGGCCACCATGGCCAACTACCTGTATGAGGTAGCTAAGCTCTTCAACAAGTTTTACCATGAAGTGCCGCCGATTGTAAAAGAGGAGGACGCTGCGCTTAAGCAGTTGCGGCTCGATCTGAGTTCTGTTACTGCAAACATCCTGAAATCAGGAATGCGTTTGTTGGGTATCACCGTCCCAGAAAGAATGTAAAAGATACGGGCCGGATCAATGATCCGGCCTTTTTTGCTTTAAGCCTGCTAGTTTTGTAATTTTTCAAAAAAAGCATAACAATCTGCGCTGGCATACGTTTTTTGGGTATAAACTATCCGTTAACCTTTAAATCTAGAACCATGGAAATTTCATTTGCAGGACAGGAAGACCAGTACAACGACGACCCGGGACAGTTTCACAACAAGAGTCAGGGTTTAGATCCAGAGAAGAACGAAGAAGACGATGAAGAAGGAGATCTGAATCCCGATGAAGATGGCATTGACCAGGACATCTTATTCGATGACGACGATGATGATCTTGATCTGGAAGACTAAAAAGAATTTGAAAGCCCTGCTGTTTGTTCAGCAGGGCTTTTTATTTGGAATATCCTAAACTAAGGTGCCGTAAAAAGCTTGTACAGCAGTTCATCGTTCTCTGGCTCCGCGCCAGGTGTGCGCATCAGCTTGTAAAACACATAGACGCCGTCCTTGCGTTTGTAAAACAACACTTCTGCATAATAAGGTACATTGCTCAGGTTTTCGCGTTCTACTGTCGCCAGTAGTTTCGACTTGTCATCGTAAACCTTTAATTTTTTCAGCTCCAGGCCGTAACTCAGCAGGGTGTCGTTTTTGATCAGTTCTTTCAGGTCCTCACCGGATAGATAAACACGTAGGTTTTTAAGTCCGGCAGGCGGTTGTTTTTGATTAGATATCTTAAATCCTTTTGTTGTAGTAGAACTAATGTCCCCTCTGTCGTCTTCGTCTTCAGGCTCTTTGGTGATCCGTTTGACAATACTGTCAATCTTCTGATCGCTATTGATATCCAGCTTATACACAAATAGCTTAAAGCTTTTCTGCTTATCGGTAAACGTAGCGATCGGAACAGAAGTTCCATTAAAAAATGTATAGGCCGATTTCAGCTTTGCCGCAGACGCAGCCGGGAAAATATCGCGATAGGTATCCGTTACTTCCAGATCTGAGTCGTAAAAATCCTTCCAAATTCTATTTGCATGCCATCCTCCATAGATTATACAAAATAGAAGTACAGCAAAAAGAACTGATTTGGTGATGAATAGCTTACGTTTGGCATCTGCCGATACCGGTATCTTGGGTTCCATGTATAGCGGTTAAAGATATGGTTTTAAAGATATATAATAATCTTTTTATAGCCAGCGCATTTTAACTTTTTACAGCTAACGCATTTTAACCTTTTTCCACACCAGACTTAACAGGTACGTTTTTCTTTCTGCGGAACACAGAGAAGCTCATTGGAGACTTTGTTGGCCTTTCGTCACCTAACAATACACCCCATTGTTTAAACATCTCTGTTCGATCGAAAATAATCTTTAATACGGCAATGATCGGCATGGATAGGAACATACCCGAGACTCCGGCCAAACTTCCACCGACGACGACGCCCAGAATGGCAAACAGCGCATTGATCTTCACTTTAGAGCCTACGATCCGAGGCATCAGGATATTGTTATCTAAGAATTGTACACCAGCGATAACAGCCAATACCGTAATTACAGGAGTAAGGTCAGTAGAAGAAGTTAAAGTTAATAGCACCCCGATGATGTTACCAATTAAGGCACCTACATAAGGAATCAGATTTAGGATAGCGAAAATTACCCCAATCAATAAAGCATGTTTAATGCCTAATAAAAGCAGGATACCACCCAATAAAACAGTCATGTAGGTAATTTGGATCAGTAAACCCATCAGGTAACTTTTTATAATAGACTCAGTTTCATAGATCGCATCTTTCACTTTAGGGTGATCTGTTGGTTTAAACCACATAAAGATAAAACGGAGTAAGATGTCTTTATAAAACAACATCAGGTAGATATAGATGGGCAAAAGACCAACAAAGGCAAAGATTCCACCAAGGGTTAATGCTGCACCACCAGCCAGGGAACCCGCGGTATTCATCAGGTCGTTACTTTTCTTATTGATAAAAGCCACCTGCTCACTGGTAGAGTAGTGGCTTATGCTGCTTACCCAGGCACTGAGCGACTTCAGGTGTTCGCCAACATTCTTTTTAATCTGTGGAAAGTCACTCACCAACATCCCAATTTGAGAGGAGAGGAACCAGATCACTAGACCAACAAAAATGGCCACCAATAAGATACAGATTACGATAGAGATGCTTTCCGGTATTTTACGCTTACAAAAGAAGCGGAACATTGGTAGGAGCATCAAACTAATGAAGAATGCCGTAAGTACAGGCATAATAATTCCTGCACCTAAATACAGTACCGCTGCAACAAGCACAAGTCCTAATAGCTCAATGGATCGTTTTACGGTAAGTGGCAGTTCTGTCATATCTTATTATTTTGAGGTGTAACATAAGAAGGTTCGAAATGTTTGGGTATTTTTGCGTTATGATCACAGACGAAACCATCATAGCTTTATCAACTCCTCCCGGAATCGGTGCCATTGGCGTTATCCGCTTATCAGGTAAAGAGGCGATTAGCATTACCAATTCTGTATTTAGTGGCAAAGATTTGCTGCAGCAGGAGTCGCACACCATCCATTTCGGGATGATTAAAGACGGGAATGTGATTATTGATGAGGTATTGGTGAGTTTGTTCATCGCGCCTAAGTCGTATACTAAAGAAAACGTGGTCGAGATTTCTTGTCACGGTTCAAACTATATCATCCAGCAGATTATTTCTTTACTGATCAGGAAGGGTGCTTCGGCAGCTAAGCCTGGCGAATTTACCTTAAGGGCTTTTTTAAATGGGGGCCTAGACCTTTCTCAAGCAGAAGCCGTTGCAGATCTGATCTCCTCAGATTCTCAGGCTGCGCATAGTGTAGCGATGAACCAGTTGCGTGGCGGCTTTAGTACTGAGCTGAACCAGTTGCGGGAAAAGCTGATTCACTTTGCTTCCATGATTGAGCTGGAGCTTGATTTTGCGGAAGAGGATGTGGAGTTTGCGAACCGTGATCAGTTGCAGGCTTTAATTGATCAGATTACATTAGTGATCAATAAGCTGATCCGCTCTTTCGAATTAGGGAACGTGATTAAGCAGGGGATCAATACGGTTATTGCCGGTAGGCCTAATGCAGGTAAATCAACCTTGCTCAACGCGTTGTTAAACGAGGAGCGGGCTATTGTAAGTGAAATTGCTGGAACTACGCGCGATACGATTGAAGAGGTATTGAACATCAATGGCATTAACTTCAGGCTGATTGATACTGCCGGGATTCGCGAAGCAAAAGATGCGATTGAGATTATCGGGGTAGAGAAAACGATGGAGAAAATCAGCCAGTCGGCAGTATTGGTTTATCTGTTTGATGTGATCAATATGTCGGCTTCGGAGATTAAAGAAGATATAGCGAAGTTGTATAAACCGGGGGTAGCATTTTTGGCGGTAGCCAATAAAATGGATTTGACGTATAATGATCGGTTAGCTGAGTTGGATTTACCGAAGGATATTAACTTTATCGCGATCTCTGCAAAGGAGAACAGGCAGATTGATGATCTGAAACAGATGCTGTACGAAACTGCAGTTGGGGATCAGTTGTCAGACAGCCATACGATGGTGACTAATATCCGGCACGTGGAGGCCTTGCAGAAGACACAGCATGCTTTGGCGCAGGTGTCGAATGGAATGGTTAACCCGGTTACATCTGATTTCTTGGCGACGGATATTAAACAGGCACTTTATTATTTGGGCGAGATTACTGGGCAGGTTACAACTGATGACTTGCTGGAGAATATTTTTAGTAAGTTTTGTATCGGGAAATAGCCTTTTTAGCGGATCAGCTTGGTGTAGTTCTATTTCTAACAATGAATATTTTGAATGAAATTTGGTCAAAAAACATGCAAAATATTAGTTTAATTGTTATCTTTGTTTTGAAAGGAAATTTATGTCAAAATTAGATGAATTAAAGAGCCACTTAAGAAAAGGTAACATCTACAAACGAGACGAGTTGCAAAAGTGGTCAAGCTCTATAGACAGGCACCTATGTGAGCTTACCAATAACGGCATTCTTAAAAAAGTTGGCCCGGGTCTTTATCATTTTCCAAAAAAGAATGCTTTTGGCTTTGAACCGCCTGCCGACCAATTATTGATAAAGAAATTTTTAGAGAATGATAATTTTCTGATTACTTCCTTCAATTCCTTCAACGGATTGGGGTTAGGGACTACACAATTGTATAATCAGCAGATTGTTTATAATCATCTCCGCAGCGGAGATATCAAACTTGGCAATAAACTGTTCAGTTTTAGGAAAAAATCCGCCTTTCCAAAAAAGCCTACAAAGGAATTTCTGGTAGTTGACCTTATCAATAATTTGGATGCCCTAGCAGAAGACCAGACAAAAATATTGGAGAAGACTTTAAAAAAAGCGATGTACTTAGATCAAAGTTCCTTATCGTATGCCATTGAGAAATATGGAACACCAAAGACAAGGAAACTGTTGGCTGCAGTTTAGTGCGTTATTTCCCTAAAATAGATGAGTTCTACATTTCTACATCAAAAAAAAGACTTTAGAAGTCTAATCAGTACATTAGCCGCAGAGAAAGGTATACTTGAAGCCTTGATAGAAAAAGATTACTGGATCATGCATGCGCTCTATGGTATGAAAAATCTAGGGCTGGATTTTGAGCTAAAAGGGGGGACTTCGCTTTCGAAGGGCTTTAATATTATTGATCGTTTTTCTGAAGACATTGATTTGCATATTACTCCCCCAAAGGCATTTGTTGATCAGACCGGAGTTATAGTAAATGAAAATCCCAAGTCCAGCAGCTATAACATCGTTGCCAACAGGATGCAGTTCTTTGATTGGCTTGCGGAGAACATTCAAATAGACGGCATTGAGGTCGAACGCGATACTGAATTTGATGATAAAGATGGGAGGAACGGCGGAATCAGGCTTACTTACAATGGTTTATTTGGATCAGTCCCAGGGCTCAAGGATGGTATATTGCTTGAAGTAGGCTTTGCCAAGGTTACTCCTAATGTGAAGGTTGATATCAGCTCGTGGATGTATAACAAATCAATAGAAGCTGGGCTAAATATTTCGGATAACCGAGCGTTGAGTATTGCCTGTTACAATCCAGGTTATACCCTTGTGGAAAAACTCCAGACAATTGTCACCAAGTTTCGTGTTGAACAGGGTAATACCAAGGGTGGCCCAAAAGTCAACTTTATGAGGCAATATTATGATGTTTATAGGCTCTTGCAGAGAGATGATATACAGCATTTCATTACTACGCAAGAATATCTCGCACATAAACGTGACTGGTTTCCAGCTGCTGACAACGATGTGCCGTTATCCGAGAAGGAGGCATTCTTATTTTCAGATCAAACAATTAGGGCAGAATTTATGAACCGCTATCAAGCAACTTCAAGCCTTTATTATCTTGGGCAACCAGATTTTGATGAAATATTAGAATTTATCCAAGCAAACCTTCAAAAATTAGGATAGTCCTATGTTTTTAAAGGACTTTCATTTCATAATAACATCGCGGTGAGAACATCAATCATAGCCAAAGCTATGCTTCTTCTGAAGAAGATTAAAACTCCACCTTTTTGGATAGATATGCCCAAATTATTTGAATTATATGTTTATCATCATCTGTTAAGTGCATTTAATGAAAGCGACATTAAATTCCAGTTCTCTACCTACGGTAATGCACTAGATTTTTTAATCACTAAGGAAAGAAGTGAGATGGTTGTGGATGCTAAATATAAAATACATTACCGCTCAAGTCATATTCATGAAGACATTAGGCAAGTTGCTGGTTATGCTAGGTTAAATAATGTTTATGAAGCTTTAAAAAAAACTAAAACCTCAAAAGACATGATAGATTGTTTAATAATTTATCCAACTGATAAGGAGTTGAACGATGATTATAAGTTCGAATATATTTTAAATGAATCATCCGAAATCAAAGCTTACAATAAAGTTTATAAATTGGGTATACTTGTGCCTTATATAAAATGGATGTCTAGGATCATTGCGTTATAAGTACACCTTCTGTACGGATTACTGTTGGTAATGTTCTGGTATTCAGTTATATGTTAGATATTGTATCGGAAAGTAGGGTTATAAATAACAACAACTTTTGATAAAGTAAATAAAATAACTATTTGATTATTAAAAGTTTACGTAAGTTTAAAGAAGGCGTAAATCGTAAACAATGAAAAAAATAAAAATATATTCCGCTATACTTTTTTTGTTGATTTTTTGCGGATTGTGGAGTTACACATATATTTTCAGAGCATTTAAAGAATACCTGCTAACTAAAAGTTCAAAGACTTCTAAAGCGGTAATCATAAGAGATAAGAATTATCTCGGAAATAGCCCTGTTTCTCATGAATACACTTATTCCTATCAATTTAATGCAGATGTGAAGTTATATACTGGTGATTCTAATGATCCAAAACTCGTTGTAGGAGATACAATAAATGTCCGATATGTAATTGGTTGGCCATCTATCAATGACCCAAAATAAATACAAAATCAATTTGGGTTGACAAATTTACCGATTTAACCGTACGTTCAGAGAAAATGTATTTCATCCTGCAGGTTAAAATCTCGGTACAGGAATAGATGAATTACTACAACCACCAATCAAAACAGGATCTTTCTGGATTCTACGATCTTTAAATTACAAATATCGATTGAACATTTACTAAATAAAATGAGTGCAATGTCCTCATTTATATTTTAAAAAAAAACTGTGCAGTATTAAGCCAAACATGCTCAAGGATTATATGTCTGAAATCTAATTTTTTTTCAAAAGGAAAGGATGAACAGGTGTGTTTCTGCGAGGTCAAATTCAGTGCAAACACATCAAGATGGTACGACAAGATTATGAGTAGCTGCTCCCAGTCTTCTTCGACTTTTGTCGAACAAGGTACGAAGGATATCCGAAGAAAGTCCGAACCAAGTGCAGTGTATTTACAACTCATTCTATACAAATCACTGCCATTGAATTTGCTTTGAAATGTGGAGTGTTTCGTAAAGCGTGGAATTAGGATTATATAGCCTTTCGGATCTGATTTCAGCTAAAACAAGTAACGAAATTACTGAAAATTTTTAGTAACAAATAAAGAGATATACTTTTTCTGTTCTAGACACCATTTAACGATATTTCCTTGTACTAAGCCCAGCTGTAATAATTGGATTGAAAATCAATTACTGTTCGGTGTCTAAGAAATTCAAGATGAAAATAACGACAGCAATGGTTTATGATGCACTGCGAGGCAATTTTTAGTATAAATTCACTATAAAACCCCGTTTATTGCGCTTTTGAGGGGGGTGTCAAATTTTTCAAACAATTATTTTATTCAACCGCCTTTAAATGCCATTCAAGGCCGATTTCACTTTTTTTCAAAAAAACTTTTTCCGCCTTTAGACTATCAGGAAGGCCGATTTCTTCGTTTTTTAGAGGGGGGTGTAACACCCCCTTACACTGACATAGGTTTTTCTATATCCCGATCTTTATCTAGCAATTAAAAGTAAACAGAAACGATCAACCTGGGCTACCCTAATTGCTGAAAAAGGGGAGCATGTGAAGTGTTGACCTCTTATAAAATAACCATTTTGGAAAGGTTTATCGATTCGTGTAATTGACTAACCTAGCAATCAGTCGGGATGGCGTTGCAGATGTTCTTTGACATACGGACAAGTTTATTGGAGGGTTAACTTCGGGCAGAAGGTTAATCAAGTAAACTTGTAAACATCGCAAAATAGGGATGGGTTATAACAAGCTTCCTTGGCCAAGAGGCTTGTTATTTTTTTGTTTCTGTTTAGAATTATGTTTTTAAAAATAGCCACTTAGATTTGAAAACGAGTTAACAGACCGGTTCGTTTTCTGGGAGGGTTACAAGGTTCCTTGCCTGCGCAGGCGTAATAATTGTTTTATCTGACACATTGCTTTTGCTTTTCCAGCCATCAGCACTCGGATTAAGTGAAAGAATATTCGCCTAATTAAGCCAAAATCCATTCATCACGGGGGGTCAGTATGCTCCGGACTAATAGGTGTCCCGCTCAAATTAGATGGGTCAATATGCTCCGGTATGAACAGCACCCTGAAAATAAGGGGGTCAGCATGCTCCAGAATATCCACTTTGATTACGTCATATTCTTTTGCAAACTGCTATCTGACTTTACTAAGAGTCATTTTAGTAGGCACTGAAAAGCCAGGATAATTTTCTTTCCATTCAACTTTTCGCTCCACTAAGGTCCACTCCAGATCATTGTTCTTCGTTATTACTAACGTAACCTCGCCTTCTTTTTTGCGCTCGATGTCATGAAATGTCAATGTCATTGGTAAGGGTCCATTTATTCCAGCTAAGGCACCTATTAAAGGAAATTCGGTTGACGAATTGATGACTATGCCATTCTTTTCATAAGTGTATTGCCCGTCCAGGCGATCATAGTAAATAGTACTGTTATTTTTACCAAGGGGAATTTTTCTTTTTACATTTAATGAAAGCTCGAACGAAATTGAATCATTTTTAAATGCCCATGCGCCTTCAAAAGCCTCCATTTTGCTGCTGAATGCATATTCTCCGGGTTTCAATTTTGAAAGAGCTTTGTCTGTTATTTTTGTCTGAGCAAATGAGGATGTAAGAGAAAATAAGCAAATTAGTATTACGCCCAATTGTTTATATATGTTTTTCATATTCAATCTTAGCAAGGATTATTAACTACCTTATTTTCCGCACCACCGTTTATAAGAACAATCCGAAAGTCTTTTTTGCCGCAATGTTGACGGTTTGAATTCATCTGGTATAAGATCGGCAAGTGACAGCCTTAGTAAATGTTCTGTTCATTTTCCGCATTGAGGCAGATATATTTCATCATCTTTTCATTTGCGCCCACAGCTTGTGCAATTTCAATACAGGACATTTCGATATCGATTTAATTTACAGCGTTTTTTCTAATTTATTTGTCCGAGATAGATAGTATCGGATGTTGAGGAATTTTCACTTGATCCAAAAGCAATATATACATGCATCGTCTCCGTGCGTAGGCTGGAATTGATTAGAAGTACCTCTGAAAGCTGATTTCTTTTAGCTCCACTTGTTTCAAAAACAGCCTGGTTTGAATTAGGAAAATAAGCTAACATCATTACTCGATCATACCGGAAAGGATGATCTTCTTCGGCATAATCCCAGGAAAATTTAAGGCCAAATTCTACCTGTTCGAGATTCGGTTCTTGGGGAATGAGCAATGGTCCATTTGAAAGCAAAAGCTTATCGAACAGCAATTCTGGTTTTTGTTGGTCACTCATCTGAATGGCATGTAACCGGTTGTGCGACATAGCCAGGTTATGATAGTTGCGGACAGTTCCCTCAGCTAAGCCGCTAAAACCTTTTTTAATAAAAGGTTGGGTCACTTTAAAAAGGGATGTTAACACATTATGTGTCTTAGAAGATTGGATTTCTCCTGGTGTGCGCGGGGCCGTCCTATATCCAACACCTCTGGCAACTCCCTGACCATTCAATTCATACCAAATTACCTGGCCAACTTTACCCCGCATAGGGCCATAAATACCTTGTTTTGCAATTCCCATGATGATACGTTTAGATTCTGATTATGAGAAAGTTAAGTACTGAATTCGAAGATAGCAAGGAGATTGCTATAACCTTACTGTTGGATGACAATCCTAATAAGCTTAGTCGACACGGCGTCAACAAGCCCTTAACGCGCCCTTAGCCGGGTTAAGGCCGCGTCAAGGGCGCGTCAACCCCCCGTTTGGGCCCCGTTTGCCTATGATTTGTCGATAACGTTTTATAAGCGTTCTCATACTGTGTCCTATAGTCTTATACTGGTTTTACTTGGCGTATTTACCGTGTTATTTTCTTATTTTACTGTTTTTACTTGTCAAAGGTTTTTTAATTTCCTAAAATCACTTGACTTGCAATATTATTTTCCTGAAATCGCTTGACAGCGGCTTTTCGCGAAATAGTTTCGTATGCTGTTTTTCCTATTATTGCGTCTATAGGTTTAGAATGGAATGTTTTTGGTTCAATGTTCAGTTCTATTTGGTTATCGGTTTATGCATTTTGGTGGCGCTTTTTCTGGAGCGATATGTGTCTGTAGACCATGAAAATGCTGAAAACAAGGACGGATCTGAATATTTTAAATCAACCACCATATGAGGTTACAATCCGAAAGATAAGAAAACGGGAGTTATTGAAAATGGAGGGCGTGATTACCTAAATGGGGCCAGGGAAACATCGCAGTACCCGACACTAATGGACCTGAGTTTAAAGCTTGGGCAATGCATATTGCTATCGAAATTTTATTCGAAAAGCCGAGGGGATTGATTTAATGTTGCTTGGGTGGTAAAGATTTGTTAATTGAATTGGTGATACTGATTATAGACTATTTGTTATTGCAACTGCAGGACATTAGCACCTAAGGGTTCTTCCATTTTTCGTTCGAGTTTTTTTTCATGAACAATCACAGTGATTTCGAGTGAGCCGGTGCTAACTGTGGCTGAAAGCAGATGACCACCCCATGCTTTAAAATTGGCGTCTGTAACCACGCCATGGACATGTAATGAGGGAAGCTCTTTTTGCCAGGCTATTGAGCCCGTCATGCTGGCCATTTCTACTTCTTTAAAATCTTTAGGCTTATATTGTTTTGTTTTAAAGTCGAAAAAGCCGAAGCATGCGTTCACAAAACCCATTCCGGTAAAATTGGCCGAAGGAATCTTTTCTGCGACGGCAAATTTTTCTATTTCCTTAAAAACATCGTCACCCTGACGCAGTACAATCAGGTATCCGGTAGGGGTTTTTAAGTAGCGCGCAGTGTCAGCACTTTGTGCATTAATCGTAAATGAACAGATAACTAGTAATAGGATTAGACAGATGGACTTCATAGTTTGTTTTTATTTGATTGCAACAACTATCCTTCGAGATGGTTTTGAAAATGAAAATGTCATAAAAAGGCGTGAATATTTATTCTGAAATTGACTTTCCACATTTAACTGGGCAAAATATTTGTTATAGGAATGATCATGGTCAATTATTTTGCAGGCAGTTTAGCATTGAAGCGGAGACTTAATAAGCAACGCTTCTTATAGTATTGACTCAAACAAGTTATTTAATATCAAGTGAAAATGAAATTTTTAAATATCTCAAGTCTTTACGGAATTACTTTTTTGTTTTTTAGCACCATTTGTTCGGGTCAAAGCACGGATTTGAAGCTAAAAAAATTAACAGAAAGAACCAAAAAATCGATGCAGTTAGACTACATCCTGGAAAAAGAGGAAAGCTGTGATTTGAATAATGATCAAAAGAAGGATGTGATTCTAGTATATAAACCCAAGAATATTGATAAAGAGCTGGAATCTCTAGATACTCCAGTGATCTTATTATTGAGTCAAAACAACGATTATATCAAATTGTCGAACAGCAACATCCTTTATTCTTACATTCCTGATAATTCGGTTTTAGAAAATAATTTGGTTACCAAAAACGAATATTTTACATTAGAACAGACTGAAGGAAATGGCAGCAATAAAAGGAAAACTTATATCACGTTTAAGTTTGAAAAAGGCAGCAAACAGCTATTGCTCAGCAAATATGGGATTGAAACCTCCTTTCCCGGGAAAAACAAGATAGTTACCAAGACCCAACTGTTTTCGATTAAAGATTTTGGGAAGATAAAGTTTGAGGATTTTAATACCGAAACCATTTCATCATTGGTAAAGTAGTTTTACGAATTAAATCTCAAAGTTCTGATCAGATTATGGAACTATTGGAAAGATAATAATATGAAAGTAGCAATCACCGCTTTATTTCTTCTCTCTATTATGATAGGATGTAAACAAGGAACAACATAAGTGTTGCTTACGCAAATTGTTTTTCCGAAACTGCAGTTGTCCATCATGGATTGCAGATGCCAACGAAAGGTACAAGGCTACCATGAAGCCACTCGACTTTCAGGAAAATGGCAGCTATTTGCCATCCAGGGCTTGAGCAACAGTACACCTGATTTGGAATTCAATACCTAAGGTACAAGCACAACCTTTCCATAAGCGGTCCTTGATTCAGCCAGTTTCATGGCAGCTACAATGTCAGTCAACGGAAAACGGGCAGCAATTTGCGGCTTAAGTACTCCGCGTTCAATTAAACTGGTTAGTTCAGTAAAACTTTCCTTCAACTGTAGTTGAAACTTCTCACTCCCTTTACCTTCCCAGATATTGTAAAAATGAGCGCTTCGGCCATTGGGCATGATGTTCCACCAGGCTATCTGCACCAATGCTTTGATAAATGGGAGCAAGATGTTGCCGTTACTATTTAAGCCTGAAGCAATGGCATAACAAATAAGTACGCCGCCTTTGGCAAGCATACGGAATGATCTGGCAAAGCTCGTTCCACCTAAATGGTCAAAAACGGCATCCACGCCACCCGGGGCAAGTTTAAGCACTGTCTCTGATAAATTGCTGTCATTGTAATCTATCGGCTCCACACCCTGTGCACGCAATGCTTGATGATGTCGGGCTGAGGCAGTTCCAATTACGCGAACTCCAGCATTGATAGCCAATTGTGTGAGGATTGTTCCTACGCCACCATTAGCACCGTGAACAAGGATAGTTTGTCCCGACTGAATACGCGCTCTTACATGCAGCATCTGCCAGGCGGTTATGCCACTTACGATCAACGTTTCAGCTTCTGCCGGATCCATCGTTTCAGGAACAGGTAACAATTCGCTGGCAGAAAGTAACACATGGCTTGCCCAGCCACCAGTTTTTGTTAAGGCGGCAACACGTTTGCCAAGCAGGGACATATCAACACCGGGCCCGATTGCGATTACGGTGCCGACTAAGTCGTATCCTGGAACGAAAGGGAACTTTGGCTGCTCGTAGTACTTGCCGCGTCGCATAGACTGCTCGGCGAAAGATATGCCGCTGGCTTCCATTTTGACACATACCTGTCCGGCGGCAGGGCTATTTAATGTACGCGTTTCAACTACTAATCCTTCTGCCTCGACGATTCCAGGCATGATTACTTCTGTGGTATTAAAACTGGTTTGATTTGCTTGTGTAGTGTTTTCTATAACTGATTCCATCTTTGTTGCTGTTTAGTTTAAATGAACAGTACAAATGTATAGGGACCAATCCCGGTGGTATTGTAAGAAAACGAAATGGCAGCTTCATAGCTGTTTCGCTTACGGTTGAGAAGGGTAGCTATCGTTAACTACACAGAAACTTCCGTTATTTAAGTTTTTAATGAACTGCTGAGGTGCCAGGCCCAAGAAATATTGAAAGTCCTTAATCAGGTGGCTCTGATCATGATAATCATACCTGGCGATTAATTCAAACATGTCTATTTTCTGATTGCTACGGGAAAGGATGTAAGCAATAACTTCTTTAAAACGCAAAAAGCGGAGCAGCTCTTTAACGGAATAGCCGGTATGCTTTTGAAACTTCAGCTGAATACTGCGCTCCGAAAGATGAGTATCTGCCGCTATGGCCTTTACAGGATCAACAAGGGGGTTAAAAAACTTTGCCAGATCGCCGATGACGGTTTGCAGCACGCGATCATTTTCTCTTAGTAAATCTGTAGCTGATTCCTTTAGGAAGCTTACCTTTTGTGCTGTTGCAGGCAGTGCTGCTAAGGCTGTCCAAAGGCCATAAAAACGGATGTCATCTGTTACCAGCTCGGCATCTTTCTGGTTTCCTTCAGTGAGCCCCGTTAATGGCATATCAAAAAGACGCTGAAAACCGTTGAACTTAAAATTAACGATCAGCGCATCCGCACCGGGCGGCAGCTCGTAGTTTAGCATCTGCCTGAGTGGGCCAATTACGGCGGTCCGGCTGATTACCTGCGTATCCAGGGCACTATTGTGAAATGAAATCCGTACGGGTACCCCGAAATTAAAGATCAACATCATTTCAAGATTTGGGCACACATGTCTGGTGATTGGTTGCCCATCTTTAGCGACGGAGGTGTGGTAGAAGCTGTTTATTACTTCGTCTAAAGGTGCTTCCACCGAAAATAACGCTTCGTTGATATCCGTTTGGTTCATCAGTGCTGTTCGTTTTCTTGCAATACCGGGATTCGCTACTGCGCTATGTTTGACTTGTCAAATTTAACAAATCCAAGACTAAAAGCTAATTAAAGACAATGAAAACAACCTGCCTGCTAAACTTCCTTATTATGGCTTTTGTGATAGCGTTTGACTTTGAACTTTCTGATATGCCTTATTTTTATGCAATAGTTCATAATGCGTATCATAATTCACTGGCTGTCCTGAAATTTATAGTTAAGAGCTTTGCTATAGTTTCCTGTACGCATTGTTAACCTTCGGTTGTGAAAGTGGCTAACGTTTATTAGCTTGCTCTCTATATGAAAAGACGCGCCTTCTTGAAGACAGCAATACTAAGCGGTGCTGCTGCGGCGCTACTGCCAAGCACAGTATTTGCCGAACCTAAATCCAAAAATAAAATGCAGATGTATTATGAATTGAGAAGGTATTCCCTCACAAATGCTGACCAGCAGCGCCTGGTGGAAGATTATTTTGAGAAAGCGGCGATTCCTGCTTTAAATAGACAAGGCATAAAAAACGTTGGTGTGTTTACTGAACTTCAGCCTTCTGGACAATCTACGTTGGTTGCGCTCATCCCTTATCAATCGTTGCAACAGTTTGAAACGATCAATACAAAGCTTAATCAGGATAAGGCTTATGGAGCGGCAGGGGCCGATTATTTGTCGGCACCAGCATCTAAGCCTGCATATCAACGTATAGAAAGTTCTTTACTGAAAGCTTTTACAGGGATGCCCGGAATTGAATTACCGGCTAAGGGGAACCGTATTTTCGAGCTGCGCAGGTATGAGCACGCCAGTGAGGCGGCGGGAGCGAAGAAAAGGGAAATGTTTAATGATGCCGGAGAAATCGACATTTTTAGACGCCTCGATTTTAAGCCAGTTTTCTTTGCAGAAACAATCATAGGGGAGGCCCGTCCGAACTTGATTTACATGGTTACTTTTGACGATATGGCCGCACATGACCAGCATTGGAAAACTTTTGGAGCTGATGCAGAGTGGAAGAAAATCAGCTCAATTCCAGAATATGCAGACTCAAAGCTGGTGTCCAAGATCACTAAAATATTTCTGCAGCCCACAAAGTATTCACAGATTTAGCTAGCTCAAGGCGCGACTGGTAGCTTCAGTGATAGATTGTATTAAGGCATATAAATTAAATGCAATGACATCAATCAAGCAAAAAAGAATCGTCCTAATATGCGTTTGTCTGCTAAGTTGTGTTACGAATTTATCATTACGTTAGGCCTTTCTTGGGGATGTATAATGGAATCATAAATTCACTAAATTTAGTAATATCTCAAATGCACTAATTAAAAATAAAGATCAATTTAAAATTAAGTGATCTTAAAATAAACGGGTTTCTAATATTATTAATGCTATTTGTAGGCTTCCATCAGGACCAGGTATTAAATTATGATAAAAGAAGTTAAAATGGGTAAAATGATAGGTTTGTTGATTATAGTACTGTTACTTGGATGTGTGAGTGACGAATATGGGTGCTTATCTGATGTAGAATACGATTATCATCAACATTATAATTTAATATTGAAGAAAAAGAAACTTAGCGGAAGGTTGGTGTCGTTATGGGGAGTAAATCCTGAAAACAACGAAGAAAGTAATTATGAATCCCAAAATGGCTATATGCAAAATGCGTATGATTATCTTGAAGTAGGAGACACTATAGTAAAGGATTCCGCGGCTTATTTTCTTTTGGTTAGGAAACCGAATAAATCCTACATTTTTACCTTTGGATGCAATACCCCTAAGACTATTGATTCTATTTTGTATATAAAGTAAATAACATGTTCCGCAACTTTTATAGAATTACGAATTTCTGTGGTTTTCTGATATTAATATGCAGTGGTTGCTTTAATGACTATGATAACAGGAAATTTATCAATATATACAAATATCACGACACGGTAATCAATTTCGTGGTAATAAATAAAATTAAGACTGGCAAAACCGTTACCTTAATTGGCAGCTACTCAAATCAAAATCTTCTTGTGAAATACACCGATACAGGTGCCTATCTATATAAATATTATGATTTATATCAACCCGGCGATACTGTTCTTAAAGATTATGGTTTATTATATTTAACAGTAAGACAACATCACCGTATTTTGCTCATAAGTATTGGAGATGGTGATGCACAGTTGCAGCGCATTACCTGGTAAAAGATTTTTGTAACTGGAAGGGTTTAAAACTGAACGCCTAGTTTGCTCTGCTAGTAGTTTTCAATTGTTTGAAACAATAATTTAATTATAGATTATCATATTTCTTGCGATGATAGCGGAAAGGCTGGAATCGGACTTTGTTCTGAAATTGAAGGGAAACTACATTGGTATATTGACTGAGAAAATTAGCCTTCAATTCTGCGGGTGTATCTTATGGGCCGGTTAGTTTGTTTAAGACATTGTAAGTTCTATATGTTTTCATATTTTATTACACCGAAGGAGTTGGGTATAATTAGTGATATACCTTTTTATCGACGAATAATATCACTGAGCTCAAATAAACAATCCTGATGTTATCGTCTTCCGGTTTTTCATGATAAAATAGGTTAGACAGTTTATCCGCAATATGGAGATCGATGGTTTTAGGCCCATATTTTGAGCTCCCGACAATGATCCCAATGGGAACCATAACTTTAAGCGGCCGAACTTCTCCTATTAGCGGTTTGTAATTATATTGCTGAAGAAATGGAAGCACACCAATTTTATCGAATAATTCAGCATTGTTGGATGTTATCAGGGCTCTGGAATTTTTATCTAACACAATCTGGATATTAAGGGTGTACAAAGCATCCGAATCTGGAAGGAGGTTAGTTTTAAAGTTCCGGTTCAACTGATTAATGAATTTCTCTTTCTCCAGCCATGTTGACTGGGCATAAGTTGTTATAGAGAATAGAATTAGGTAGAAAAAAGCTAATATCTTCATCGTGGTGTATATTTATGAGTTCCGGTGAGCCCAAGTTGATGATTAAACCGATTTACGATAGAGCCCGTAGCGTATAATGCGTTTCAAAAATACGCAATAATTTACTACAGGCATTGATCTATCGTCTCGTTTCAATTGCTAACTTTCGAATTTTGGCAAGCGATACTTTTTTGTTTAATTCATTATGTCTCCGATATACTATCGATTTTGCGAAATATATTAAAAAGCATTTGTCTGGTGTTGAAGTTGACACGTTTTCATTACAACTCAATCCCCAAGGACGGCAAGTTTGAAGCAGAACAAATCGGAAAAAGAATTGCTACACATAGTAAAACAAAAAAGTTATGTGTTAAAGCCCCTTAGACACATCAATGGGCTTAAATAAATAAATGTCTTTACTAAGTACAATTCAATGTCAGTAAGATTATATAAAAGCGAAGGTATATGTGTAAGTCATCATCATTATTTCACCGTTTAATTGATAAATTCAACCTTTATGTCTTTGTCGACGAACCGCAGGGAAGTTTAAGACAAATGTATACTTTTGAGTTGTATGTATCGGTGAACTAATAAAAACATGAAAATTGAATTGAATTCAAATGAAATAATAGCACTTGATGATTTCGAACTCGGATGGAGATGGGATAATCTCCATAATCCTGGTATTTTAACTGAAGATAAAATACAGCTTAAACCTTTAAGCATAATAGAATCAAAGAGTCTTTATAAAATTGTAAATTTCTTTGAGTCCGAAATTAATCTATCTAATGGGTTTCAACCTAATAGCTGGGTTCGCGCGAGTTCAGAAACTAAAGAGTCCATTGATAAATTTTCGAATTACTTTCGAGAACTCACAAGAAATTATGATGAGAATATTTTTATATCATGGAGCCGCTCAACTTGTCTCTACACAACGAAGGATATTTTTATAAAATATTGGGATGATTTCTGTTATCCAAGTTCTGATGATATTACGATAATTTCTGAGCTGACCAACTGGGTTTATTTTTACAATCATATTGAAGTAGGGCAATTTTGGATCAGAAAGTAGTAAAAACAATCCGAGCAGTTTAATTAAATGCTATTCCAGCTGTATCTCGGGTTAAATCCAATGCCATTTACTAGAACTTAGAATTATTATTATTCCCTCCTTATTTTGTAATACGCATGCCAGCCTTCTTACTATTCCACCGTTTTTTGATAAAGCGGTTCCAGGAAGTCTGTTACTATTTTTAAAAGATTTAGTTTATTATCTTCAACGTTCATTTGAGCTTATGCAAATCAAGGCAAATAATGCATCGTATAGGCACAACATCCAGGATTTCGACAGCAAATGTACTGAAACCTTAAAATGCGTAGTCGTTTGGTACTTAAACATCAATAAGCTTGCAAATTCTAATACTTAGCATATATGTCAAAAAAAATCACACAGATCATATTAATAAGCTTAATTTCATGCCTCCTGGCCTGTAATTCTGAGAGTCATAAAACAGCCATAGAAATACCACCTAGGCTAATCCAAACAGATACGACTAACAGAACACAGTTTATAGCAATAATAGACGATTCAGCGATAAAAAAGAACATTCAGTTGACCAAAAATGACTTATCAATAATTGATCAACAAATAAAAATTGCAGTTAGCAACTACAACGTCGAAAGGGAACAGTATCTGAAGAAAATTAGATTGGAAGATCCAAAAACGACGATAAAACGAGAAGACCTTTTTATCGACCTAAAAAATTATAAGCGCCAGTATGTAGCCCACATAAACGCAAAAAAACAAAAGGAGGTTTGGGTAAACTGCTTTTGTAGCAATGAGGGCAATGATGAATGGAAATCCAAAATCATAGAAGTGAGAGACGGTGGTAAATGTTATTTTAATCTAAGAATTATTATTGAGCAAAAAAGCTATTATGAATTCATGGTTAATGGTAAAGCCTAACTCCTTTATAATAGAATTAATATTACAATTAATTGAGGATGCCCGCTACCATGTTTGTTTACTATCAATATCCCTACTTATCCTGAATTCCACCGTTTCTTTATTCTCTGCCCAATAGCCAATGCACTCTTTATCGTTTAAAAGTGTCCCAGATCAATTTTCCGTTGAAGTCAATTTTGTACTTTACCTTCGCGAAATCCGTTATCAATATTCCGTCATTTTCAAGTTTAAATTCCTCTTCATTGTCTATTGAAACAAAAATGTCTGCACCACTAAATTCCCATTTGATGTGACCATCTTTGTTTAGTTTTGTGATTTTTAACTCTCCGTGAATAATATAGTCATCTTGCTGTTTGTAAATTTTGAAACAGGTTGCTGGGTCACATTGTGTCTTCCATTTCAGTTCAAGGCCTGGAAGTGTCAAACAAAATATGGTGTCGCAACAGCAGATTAATAAGTGATCATTATCGACAAGTGTTGAATTTGAATAAATCCCAGTTGCACCTCCGGAGGAAATGAGAATACAATTGTTTATTTGAACGTCGTCTTGAAATATTTTAACTCCATGATTTGATGTCGGATATTCCTCCGCGCCATTACCAAAATAGGTTTTTAAGTAATTAAAGTTATTACCGGCGGAACCAACCTTAAAGGTTGGTTCATCTAGCACTTCAATTCTTAAGTCTTTATACTGGTGTCTGTTCATTGTAGTCGTTCTGAAGTAACATTCAACTTTTAAATATACGCAAGGACTTTAGCGTAGGCAAATAAACAGTTGTGGGGGCATTGGCCCGCAGGATAATAACGGCTATATTTTAAACCGATACATCCTCCGTGCCGACTGTCAGTTTAACAGTCATTTCAGGATATTTGGGGAGCTAGAAAGTAGCTTTATCAACTTTAGGAATAGCGGTGCCCGACCCGTGCAGGATCTAAATAAACTTGCGACAACGGAGCTTTTTGCTGAGTATGGTTTTAAGGCAAAAAATGGTATGCGATTTAATTTTCGTTTGGGTTAGCAAACGCTTAATTATGGCATGGGAACTTTGTTGGACATCAGAGATGCCAATGTACGCCGCTCAGTTATTGGCGGAAAATTTATTCTAAGATTTGGAAAAAGTAGACTAGATTTATTCGCCATGAAATTGATGCAAACTAAAACCGGATTTTTTGACGACTACGTTGATCCGAATCAAACTCAAACCGGGACAACAACAGGTGTGACAAGTTTAGAATGTTTTTTTGATTTCTGATTTTTCTGTTAAAAGTAGTGAAATGATCGTTTTAAGATGAGGTCATTGTTAACTTTGCGAATGGACTTACCGCGCTCGCTCAAACTAACACTGCTACTGATATTTACCTCCGTTATTTGGTGTTTTGCCCAAAATGCTAATACTATCCGGGGTGTAGTGGTACAAGATGGTACTAAAGCCAGGATAGAGCAGGTGACAATTGGTAACAAAAGAAGCGGGCAGCGGGTATCTTCAGATAAACTCGGCTTGTTCGAGTTAATTTGTAAAATAGGGGACACCCTAATGATTGAGCGGATCGGTTATCAGGAGCTGAAAATACGCGTACAAAACTATGCAGAGCTGACCATACATCTTAAACCTACCAATCTCTTGAATGAAGTATCCATTACCGGTCAGCGTGCTTCTGCGCAGTTGCGGGAAATCAGTGCTACTTACAGTAAGGAAAAAGGCATCTTCTATGGCGGAAAGCCGCCACTCAGGTTGCTGTCGCCTTTCGGCGGCAGTCCGGTGACGTTCTTTTATGAACTTCTCGGAAAGGACGGCAGACGTGTAAGACGGTTGAACCAATTAGCGAAAGATGCTGCTGAAGCAGAAGAAATTTCCAGATATTTTAACGACCTGATTATTCGCAATACCGTAGCTATAGACAGCAATCAGCTGGACGCATTCAAGCTGAAGTATACGCCTAAGCTGGATCAGCTTAAAAGGTGGTCGGCATACGACAGGGCAAACTACATTAAAAGTTCATTTGAAGAATTTCGGAAAAAGGAAAACTGATTTTAACCATTGCGGTTATTTGGAGCCATTCAACAGAATAGTTTTAATGCTTTTTTATTCGGTGTTTAAGCAACTTCATTTTATTATTTTCAAATCTAAAAGACCACATTTGCGAATATTCGTCACATATCTCTTCTCCATAAGGATGAAGTGTCGGGTTTAAAGATGGCTAGGTTGAACTTAAACCAGTGCTATGGCCTCGTTGCCAAGTGCATTGATTGTGATAAAAATACTAATTCATATGTTTTCAATTATAAAATATGATTCGCTCCATTATTTTACAATGGGATTTGAGCATCATCATTTGCTCTTTATTACGTAGATGCCTTTTTTTCCATTTTCATGGTAATTGGTACTATAATCATATGCAAGAAAGCAGACAGCACTTTTTTGTGCAAATATTTCTGGTAACTGAAAAAGATGTAAATCAGTTTGTGGACTTTGGCCAAAACCATTACGCTGATATGCCACGGTTTTGAAATGCAAAATGTCGTCATGTAAATTTAGTTTATAATAGGCAGTACCATAAAAATTAGATGGTATACCTGGATTAAAATACCCTTCAGTAGTAAAAATTTCCTTGGCGAACGCCTCGGTCTTGATTTTGCCACTGTCTTTATATTTTAAGGATTGATCTGGGAAGAAAGTGAAATCGGAGTTATAAATGCTGATGTAGCTATCCTTAAAGCGAAGGGAATTCGAATAAATCGATTTGTAAACATCTTTTAAGAAATGTACCTCATGCCATTTATGCGGTACAATTTTGTCATTAATTTTACATTTAATTTCTGAACCTTCAGCATATATTGGGGAGTATGTAGCCGTATACAGTTTTGTCCATTTTCCAGCTATTTGGAAATAGACACATTGGGCAGAATTCTGATCAGTATGCCATCCATAAAGTACAATATCTGCAAGCTGATAATTTTCCTCAAATATTTCATCCCATTGATTGCTTTGCATCGAGTCGTCTTTATTTAATACTTTATCATAAGGCAATGGTGTAGGGTGATCTGCAGATATATCATAAATTGCATCTGCGCCAATGGCAAAACAGTTAATCGTTTCTAAAAATTTGAACTGGCTATATTCGTCTACATTTAGCTCAAAAATTTTATTGCCTTTTGCATCAATTTTTATAGGGTTATAATAACCTAGTTGTTTAAAGTTGTTGATTAAAAAGAAGTTTTTTTTCGGAAAATATAAGATTTCAGCATTGCTGGTTTGGGTAGCCCTGTATAGTAGATGTTTATCCGAACTTAGACCGTTTTGTAGTTCTGGATATTTCTTATATTGATTGTAATGAATAAATAAGCCAGGTGAGACATTAATCGTAGTAAGTTTATCTAATACGATAATGACTATGAAAAGAGTTAGTAATAAGAGCCACATTTTTTTCGTCATTTCGTACTATAAACATATTTATAGAGTAGATGTTACAGAATCCGAAAAAAATATCGTTCCATTGGCCATGTTTTGACTATGACGTGTTGACCTGTAACATATTCAAATTGGAAGTATCTATTTACTAAAAGTTATTCATGAGAAGAATTAGACTTAGCGTTGTCCTATACCTGCTAACACTTTGTATTCCATACTTTTCCTCTGCTCAGGTAAAACCAGACTCCGTTCGGAAATTAGTGAGTGAGCAAATGCTTGTTCGAAATATACCTGGATTACAGGTCGCTATTGTCAAAGATAATAAGCTATGGTTCTCCGAAGCTTTTGGAGTAGCTAACGTTGAGCATCAAATACCGGTAACCAATGAAACTTTATTTTCTATCAACTCTGCAACTAAGGCGTTTACTGGTGTTGCCATTATGCAACTAGTTGAAGAAGGAAAAATAGATGTGATGCAGCCAGTTGGTCGTTACCTGGATAGTCTTCCTTTATTATGGCAGAATATCAAGGTTAAAAGCCTGCTTAACCATACCTCGGGTATCCCTGATTTCGTGAATGTAAGGAGCGGCGGCTATATTCAAGGCCTTCCTTATGTACAAGCGTTTAAAAAGACACGTGATTTGCCAATGGAGTTCGCAGAAGGAGAAAAGACCTCTTATAACCAAACAAACTATGTGCTTTTAGGCCAGATGATCGAAAAAATAAGCGGTAAGCGCTTTGAAGAATTTGTTAAAGAACGACAGTTTGGCCCTGCGGGAATGACATTAGCCAACTTTGGTGATTCGAGGGATATCGTCCCCAACAAAGCGCCAACATACGCGGTATCCAGGGTTACAGAGAAGAATTTTATAAAGGGTAAAACCTTGGAGCGCACCTGGGAAGAATTCCCCGAGCTTAGGTCGACGGCGGGAATCAATTGTACGGCAACCGAGCTGGCGCAGTGGATTATGGCCCTGCAATCCGGAAAACTATTAAGATCGCCAAATAGCTTACAACAGATGTGGGCAGCCGGAAAACTGAACGATGGCAGCTATGGAGGCTGGGCGTTGGGATGGGTGGCTAAGAGAAACGTAGCTCCGCGCGCCGTAGCAGGAATAGGCGGATCGAGGTCTTGGTTTTATGTATATCCGGACCACGGTCTGACTGTGATTGTACTAACTAATATGAAGTCCAATGGTCCGGAAAATTTAGCATCAGAAATAGCAGGTCTTTTTTATCCAGAACTTAAAGCGGCCAACGGTGGTAACCTTTCAGACGCGCTGATACCATTAAATAGCCTGTGGAAATCCAAAAAATACAAGGACCTGGATGCAGCTTATACTTATCTGCTAGCAAGGCAGCCTGGATATAAGCTTCAGCAGCGTGACCTGGTTAACTGGGCCTATTCCGTGTTGTTATTGGATAAGCGGCCAGTTGAAGCGGCACCAATATTTCGCCTGCTTTTGAGGCTTTATCCAAATAGTGTTGATGGAGCCGAAGGATTAGAGGCGGCTACTAAAGGTCTGACTAACAAATAAAATTTCTGGCATACTACAGATTTAGTAGATAAATTAACGAGATTGTTGTTTTAAAAGCGAAAAGCTCGATGTTGCCATTTTGTGAGTCAATTAATAGCTGAAAATATCGAAAACATCATATGAAAAGGACACTATTAATGCTCAGCTTTACGGTGCTGCTATTCGTTATATTAACCGTGGTCACTGCAAGTATCGAGACACCGTTTGACGGCAATGACAACTTTGGTTTTCCAGTCCGGTTTTATAAAATTTACGGCGGTAAACGAAGCTTTTATCCGCCAAATGAATTTTCGGCAGTTATGTTGTTAATTGATGTAGTGTTTGTATATCTTGCTGTATGGTTATCCAATGTTGTTTTGCTTAAATTCAAAACAAAAAATGAAAACGCTTAAACCAATTTTGATCCGGGTTTTTAAGACTTGTTGATTTCTGAAAATAAAATAAAATACATGAAAAAAATAGCATTCATAGTTCTTATTTCTTTTATGACAGGATGTAACCAAGGCACAGAGAAAAGTAATAATCCGCAGACCAATGATAGCTTGCAAATAAAAAATAATTCAGAAAAAGCTATCACAACCTTAAAAGAATTCTATTTTTCAGTTTACGGCGGTGATGAAAATAATGAAGGTCTGAAGAAAAAATATTTGTCAGAAAGGGTTTTAAAAAGAATTGACAGCCTGACTTCGGATAGTGAAAATCTCCAGTTAGATTACGACCCTTTTATAAATGGACAGGATTATGATGGAAAAACCATAAAAAAAACTTTACAAATTGAACCCCTACATCGTAAGAATGAATATCGTGTAAGTTTTCTTCAATTTGGACAAAAAGAAGAAAAACGAACAACTATAAATATCCTGCTAAAGGAAACTAAGGATGGGAAATTTTTGATTGATGGAATATTAAACGATAATTATCTGAACTTCAGCGAATCTAAGAAAGTCTCAAATATTGATTCGAAAAAAATCATAGCGTCTATTCTAAGTAAAGGTTATTTTTTAGTTGATAAACAGGAATGTGATTTGAATAATGACTCTTTCAAGGATCTGATCGTTGTTTTTGGTAATAACAAAGATGTTATTCCGAATGACCCCGAAACCAAAATTGCTCCTATAGTTGTACTTATTAATCAGAAAAGTGATGGTTACAAAGTGTTCAGCAATGAAAACATCTATCCAAACAGTTTTGCAGATGCATTTAAAAACCTTGTTATAAAAAAGTCTTTTTTTACGATTGAACTAACTAATGAGGTTCCAGATAATTATACTTCTGACAAGTACATAACTTTTAAATATGATGCAAACCAAGATCATATTTTTCTTTCCAAGTATGGTGAAAATATCAATTGGAACGATTCAAAAACTACTCATAAAGTGTGCACAGCTAAAGATTTCGGTGAAATTTCATTTGAAAATTACAACTCTGATCATATTCGTGATTTCTGTAAATAATTCTGCCGGGCGGAAACTCTATTCCATCAATGAAGTGTAAATTTTATCACATCGGAATGTAGAACAGTTTATTCGGAATATAGCGGTCGTACATGATTTGTTCATTTTGCTGCGCTACGGTCATGTCAATTAATTTTAAATCGCTCATCCCGCGAGGCGAATAAAAATGCCACTTCCATGCCGGTGCATTTTTGATAAAAAAATAGCTGTCATCGAATTCGTCATCTTTATATATTCCAGTGTACAACCTGCCAACAAGTAGAAATAGGAGGAATATACTACTAAATATTATTGCTTTTTTCTTTCCAGCCATGAGTTATTACTATTGGAGATTTCATTCCTTTTTTTTTGTAGGGTTGAAAATCCCACTCATTCAAGATTGAGGTTAAATTTGTATTGGATGGCTTACGCAGTTCCTGAATAAGTAACTGAAAAAACAGAGATATGTTTGCGTTTACGGCTTAGTTATTGATCTAGTGGGCATCAATTACTTAATAACATGACAAATACTATTAAATCTTTTCCCGGTAAAATTGCCATCTCGCTCCTCATAATGCTATGTGTATTTGTACAATCCTGTTCAGAACCTGCTGATAAATTTTTTGATGTAGCTGTGCTAAATACCAATACGATTGTTGATTTTGGAACACCACTATTGGCGAAACACATCAACGATCAAACAACGGAGTTTCCAGATATCCCCTCAAGCAAGAAAAAGGGTGATGAAGCCCTAACCTATGTGAATAATAATGTTTTATATATGGAAAAGACATTGAAGGACATTAAAGCGCTGACTGCGAACGGTGACGACAGAAAAGCCATTAAACAACAGTCGATCGCACTTTATGAACTTGTGATACCTGTATATAAAAACGAATACACAGCCTATGCAAAACTGTGTGATGCTAAAGCACCTGAGGCACAAAAACAGGATGTCATCAGATCCATTGAGCAGAAGTACAGTGCTAATTTTGTACAGCAATACGAAGCATTGTTATCCATTGGTAAAGCCTTTGCTAAAGAAAATCATATCAATGTAAGCTGGAATTAGTGTTTGATTTAAACACTGAGAATGATTAAGAGGTTGTATTACTGTAGTTTGCCTGATCTCTTTTGATGGACTACCCACGTGCTGTTGTTATTTTCAACAGAATTTATTATTATCTTCATATTGGGTCAGGTTTAATAGCGCAAAGCTTAAGACAAGCTTTATACCTGACTAGCAGCCGAATATACTTTCGAGTACTTGTTGACTAAGTATAAGCTCTAAAAACAGCATTAACCCTATGAATGATATGAAAGCATTAAAAAACATAGAAAGCATAAAACAGGAACTCGGTCGGTATTACGAAATGTCATTTGACAATGAGACCGGTGATTATTTGGACAATAAAGTAATAAAACAAAAACTGCAGCAATTGATCATCAATCAATATACTGATAAGGAAGTTGTCCGGCAGGTTCTTTTGCTACTGGCTGAAAATACCGGATGTGCGGAAGACCATGAAATAGCTGAAGAGATACTTAACCTGTTGCATGATAAAAAATATATTGATCAAAAAGATTTAGATTTTTTCTATCAAAACGTTGCAACTGGAAGGTGGTGTTAAGTTAAACAATCATTCACTGAGCTCTATTCCAACTTCGCATTATTTTTTGAATGATCCGATAAATGGTGATCAGATAAGACAGAAAGGAGATCGTAACATTCTGGGTTTCGAATCTGTGATAAATAAAAAGTACAGTTTAGGAAATGCGGACTTGATGTTGCAGGGAGGAGTTGGTTTGCGTTACGATGATGTTACTAGCATCGAACTTTTACATACGGCAAACAGAAGTACTACAATCGACGTGTTGATGTTGGGTAATGCGAATGCACGCCCTTTTTGTTATTGTTTATCGTCAGGAATTTAACCTTATATTTACATGTTCTATTTTCAGTGTCAAATGTCATAAATAATCACTTAATGACTAGTAATGAAGAATGGTTTTACAGATATTCCTAAGTATAAACTGGAGAACTTCAGGCATATCCACAGGCAGAATAATCCGGGCTCGGATTTTGGAAATAATATACCTGATGATTCTAAAATTATTGAAGGATTTGAAATTTATTCTAGTGATGGAATGGTTCCGTCGAAAGGACCCCTAAAATCTATTTTTTACAGGATCGGCATCACAGTTACCGGTTCGTTGAATATGCAGGTGGGCTTAGACGAATATGGCCACAGACCCGGCACCTTGACATTTACATTCCCTAGCCAGATTTTTTCAACGAGCAATCTTTCTGATGATGCATTTGGATACTATATGTTCTTTACTCCTGAATTTTTAAATGATATTATTCCCTCAATCAAAATCGCAGATGAGTTCCCATTCTACGATATTTCCGGTAGGCCTGTATTTCAAATTGAAAATGATGAATTGGAAAATATACTCTTGCTGGTGACGAAAATAAATACAGAACTGCAGTATAAAAAGTCGGGACGCAATAAAGCTATCAAAATGTACGTGTATTTAATATTGTTGGAAGCCAGAAGAAGTTATGAACGACAAAATATGGCTAACGCTAATTGTTTCCTTTCTGACTGTTCTAAATTGATTAACCGTTTCAAGAAATTAGTAACTCAATATTATCTTGATAAAAAGCAAGTCAACGACTATGCGCAAATGTTATCCGTCAGTCCTAATCATTTAAACAGAATAGTAAAAGAAAATACAGGAAAAACCGCGTCGGAAGCAATAAAAGAAATGATATTACAAGAAGCTAAATCATTGTTGCTTTATACTGAAAATTCCGTTTCCGAGATTGCTTATCGTTTAAATTTTTCTGACCCCGCTTCTTTCAATCGTTTTTTTAAAAATTCTACAAACGAAACTCCTCTCGCTCATCGGTCCAGGCATAATTAAGTCAACAAAAAGCATAATCAAGCTAATTACAAGCCTTTAATAATGATGAATTTTGTTTTATGGAACGCAGAAATTTCATAAAAAATACAACGCTTGCTACTTTGGGAGTGATTTTGATTCACCCTTTAGAGTTATTTGCAGAAAAAACAACAAATCCTATGGAAACAAAAGATCAATTAATGGACCTAAAATTACCGGCAGGCATACGAGAACGGTATGTACCAGCAGTAAATGGTTTAACAGTACATGTATTAGAAGCCGGTTTTGAGACCATAAAACGCCCTGCTGTGCTTCTGCTGCATGGCTTTCCAGAGCTTGCCTATAGTTGGCGAAAAGTAATGTTACCATTGGCTGCTGCTGGTTACCATGTAATCGCACCGGATATGCGTGGCTATGGCCGCACAACAGGGTGGGATGGGAATTATGATGGAAATTTTGCTTCTTTCAGGACACATGAGCTTTCACGCGATGCCATAGGTTTGGCAATGGCTATGGGACATGATTCTGTTTACGCTATAGTAGGACATGATGTGGGTGCCACAGTAGCAGCTTATTGCGCGCTCGTCAGACCAGACTTTTTTAGGTCACTTGTTATTTTAAGTTGTCCATTCGGCGGCGTACCAGCTTTACCTTTTGATGTTGTGGCGCAATCCGTACCAGCCCTGCAACCTACAGGTTCTGTAAAAGATCCCCTCGCAATATTACCAAATCCGCTTAAAGACAGCACTACCTATTTTTCAACACGGAATGCCAATGATGATATGCTGAACTGCAAGCAGGGACTGCATGATTTTCAGCGCGCTTATTTTCATGTAAAGAGTGCCGATTGGAATCAAAATAAAGGACTTTCTCCACTTGCTTCAGATACGGCGGAAGAACTCGCTAAGCAGCCAATTTATTACGTCTTAGATCTTGATAAAACGATGCCGGAACAAGTTGCGCCCTATATGCCTTCTAAACAAGAAATATCCGCCTGTAAATGGCTCCCCGATATTGAAATTGATGTGTATACCCAGGAGTTTAAGCGCACTGGTTTCCAGGGCGGATTGAATTGGTATCGTTGCAATACTAACGGATTGAACAAGTCTGACCTCGAACTTTTTTCGGGTCATACAATAGATGTGCCTTCTTGTTTTATCGCGGGGATCGCCGATTGGGCGAGATTTCGACCGGTTGGCGCATTGGAGCAAATGCAAAACCAAGCCTGCACGAAAATGGAAAGTTTTCACATCATTGAAGGTGCAGGACATTGGTTAGCCCAGGAACAACCAGAACTAATGACCAATTTGATTGTTGACTTTTTTGCAACGATAAAATAAAAGATAATTAAATAGGAGTTCAACTACATTTAAGTATCGACAATTGTAAACAATGATAGAAGTGTTCCAAAACTTTCAGTAAGAAGAAACAAGTTGTTTAAAAATGAAAAACACGAAATTGTAGATAAATCTTAGTCAACTCAAATTTATACTATGAAATATTAAAAAAAATCGGTGTGTTCGCAGATTCAAATTTAAACTGCAAAATACCTTGTGCTAAAGTTAACACTAAATAGGTTCATTATTGTTGTTACATAAAACACGAGTATTATGAAAAGGCAACTCATTATCATCTGTTTAACCCTAACCTGTTTAACTAACACTAGCCAGGCACAGGAAAACTTAAAAATAGCCTGGCCGGGTGACATCAAGTGGAAGATAGGTTCTAATCAAAAAAGTGGAAATACCCGAATGGTTGAGCTGATACCAGAAAATGAATCCATAAATAATTGGACGATCCTGGGCACTATGATTTCTATTATGGGGTCCAGGAGCACGTCTGTAGAAAAGGTTATGGAAATGACCTATAATCAAACAGTCAAGAACGCGCCGAAAGCTAAACTCACCATGATCGAGAAGGGAATTAAATCAGGTTCTACCTGGATATTGTTCCGGGTCGAGTCACCAGGCTTTAATAACAGTAAAATTCCCGAATCGCAGCTCTATTATATCATTCAGGGCAAAAAGGCTTTGTACTCGAATTTTGTGGCCGTTAAGCAACCTGCACTTGGCGTGTTGTTTGTTGAAAAATGGGCTAAGGTATTTAAAAATAGTGCGCTGGTAGATCAATAAGAACACAATTCTTTTTCATAAAATCCAGCTCTGTTTTGTTTGTGATAATATTGACCAGCTAAACGTTCCAGAAGACAGCTAAATTTTGTTCCAGAAGGGGCAGGCAGGAACATCCAAGTGGAAATACAAAATTTCATTTCAATGATCTGGAATTTAACTATATGGGCCTGAAAAAAAATATTACGTGTATATCGTGGCAGGAATTTAGCTCACTAGTAGCAACAGAAATATATGTTCTATGATAAATCTATTGATAAACGACAGTTCGAAAAATAACGTGCTTAACGAAATGAGTTTTGGCGGACTTCCCGTAAAAGAAATCGGCAAAACGCTTGAATGGCCAAGATGCCGCACATGTGATGCTGAAATGCAGTATCTGGGAAAAATAAAGACTGACATCGGTTTAGAGTTGGTTTTTATGTGTGCTAATGACCCAGGATTGTGTGATGAATGGGATGCTGATGGTGGCGGTAACAAGGTCATTATTGTCAACGATGAAAATCTTGAGTTTTTTAAACCTGACAATATGGAGTTAGCCCTCCGAAAAACGGAATATGGTGTCAACATCGTGGAAACAAATACTGTAGATTACGATAGGGCAAGAGCGGACTGGGAAGGAAATAGAAGAGAAGTATTAGGACAACTATACGGGGAGCCAACCTGGATACAAGGTGAAGAAACTCCCGAATGTGACTGCTGTAAAATTAGTATGAGGTTTGTTGCCCAATTAGAAGAAGGGCCCGACCATAAGACAGCGATGAATTTTGGCAGTGGCGTTGCATATTTGTTCGACTGCAAAGTGGGAAGGACGGCGAAATTTCTGTGGCAGTGCTAAGTCGGAGTAGAAAAATAAATCTCCCAAGCTGAAAGTTTAAACCCTCAGGGAATGGGTACAAATAAAATTAGCTGTACACTATCTCCCTGCTGAAAACTGTAGCTACATCGGTATGCTATGTAGCGAATATGGCGCGTTCGAAAAACGACCAAAACTACCGGCATTTATTTTTCAGCCTATTTTTTCGCCCTGAACGTCGCTCAGGGCTCAATTTTGATTCCTAATTCTTATATGCTACTGATAACTAGTATTTAATGGCAGATTTTTTGTCGGGGTATAATTAGTTAATTCTTTAACAAACCTTAAATCAAATGTTATGGCTTTCAAAGCAGGAACAGATTTTACGGGCAGCGTACACAGTGTAGTCCGGTGTGCGCGGTCAGCAGCCACGTCTGCAGATGTCAATGTCAGCGCTCTGACAGCAAGGTATATCGCCCCAAGGCTCCGGCGAGGCTGACATCAGCCAAATAACCAGCATCAATTGATATCCGTTTTTCATTCAGCTTCTCATTCTTTCCAAAAAGTAAATAATGGAATATAAATTAAACGTCAACATCGATATAGAAGGTACTCCTGTTACCACGTTCTCCAGCTTCAGCTTAAAGCAGCGCTTTAACGAGCACCATTCTTTTGAGCTTCGTTTCAACCAGGATCAGATTGAGCTGCCGGGTGCACTTTCCTTAAACATGTCCAAAGATTTTATCGGCAAAAACCTGAATATAGAATTTGGAAAGGTTCCTGGTTCTGAAAATCGCTTTTCAGGCATTGTTACCAATGTGGAGATCAGTCAGGAGCATGGCTTTATGGGCGATATCATCATCAGCGGATTCAGTCCTACTATCCTCATAGACCGCGGGCCAGACCTGGGTTCGTACCTGGCGAAGGACTTGAAGGAGATAGTTAATCAGGCTACCAAAGAAGTTCCTGCCAACGACCTGAGTATGGAGGTCAATCCAAACCGTAAAACACCCATAGATTACCTGATCCAGTATCGGGAAAGTGATTTTGAGTTTATCAACCGGCTTTCGGCGCAGTACCATGAATGGTTCTTCTACAACGGTACTCAGCTTGTTTTCGGAAAGCCCGATGAGTTGAAGGAAGTTAAGCTGATGTATGGTCGCGACCTCAGCAATGTGAAATACGGGATGAAGATAGCCCCTTTAAAATATAAGAAATTTGCCTATAACCCTAAAGAAGATGAATTGCTTAGCGCCGATGCACAGGGCAGCAGCTCCGGATCTTCAGACCGGATGCACGCCATAGATGCCTCTAATACGGTATTTAGCAAATCTTACAATCAGCCATTAACAACCCGGGCAGATAATAAATCGGAGATCGATTCTTTTGTAAAATACGAGCAGGAAGCTATCATGGCCGATCTGGTACAGATTACTGGCGTAGGTGACAATCCAGAGCTAAGTTTGGGCTGTATTGCCGATATAAGCATGAGTGTACGTGAGGCAAATGATTTTAATGTGGAAGATTTCGGGCGCTTTCTTGTTACCGAAGTCTCGCACCACATTGATGGTGTAGGACATTATAAACATACTTTCCAGGCCATTACTGCCGATAGCGAAAGGGTACCTGTTAAGCCGCGTTACCAACCCCGGCCAGATATGCAGCTTGCTGATGTGATAGACAATGCAGATCCGAAAGGACAGGGACGTATTAAAGTGAAATTTAAATGGGAATGCGGCTGCAATGACGTGACCGAATGGCTGCGCGTGGTGACACCCGATGCCGGAAGTTCTGATAAAGTAAGCAAGAACCGCGGATTTGTATTTATCCCGGAGATCGGCGATCAGGTATTGGTTGCTTTTGAAGAAGGCAATATCGCCCGTCCGCTGGTGATGGGGTCCGTGTTTCATGGTAAAAATGGAAGTGGAGGCAGCGCCAGCAACAATAGCAAAAGCCTGACTTCCAAAAGCGGGCATACCGTGCAGCTGGATGATGCCGGGGGCATGACCATCAGGGATAAAGACGAAAATGTGATCATCCTAGATGGGGAAGGTAATATCTCTATGAATTCCAAGATCAGCATTACCCTGACTTGCGGCGAAGGCGCGGCAAGTGCCATCACGATGGACAAAGATGGTAATATCATGCTCAAAGCAAAAAATATCACCGCCCTGGGCTCTGAACTGGTTTCTATGGCGTCGGGTGCTGGAGATGGGGATGCGTTCTCCGGATCTGGATTCTCTGTTGATCCGCAGGACATTAGTATTGGGGCTAAGGCAAAACTGAGTCTGGATGGCGCTACAACATTGGAGGCCATGTCATCAGCTGGTACAGTTACCGTTCAGGGTACTGCCGATACATTTGTTAGCGGAAAAATTGTTCATATCAACTAAGTAAGCTGGCGCATGGAAAATAACGCGATTATGCAACGGGTGATGATGCTTTCGGAAATGTGGACAGCAGCATTAGTGGAGCATCCACAGGTAACTACGTTTGCCTGGGTGGGTGCTTCTTCTGTAGAGTTTAAGACCATCAACGGCTTCATGATGTATCAGACTTCGCTGGAAAAGACTTTAGCGGATACTGTGCTGTACCTGGCGCAGGTTTATGATCCAGAAAAGCGCTCTTATGCTGAAAATATCTTAACCGACCTGGATGCGTATTTCAAGGCCTGGAATGGGGAGCCAGATCTCGTTGCAAATAGCGGAATGATCAACTGGACACCTACTGAGCGTGCTGATACAACAACAGAAAGCCAGTGGTTTATAGAAAATTTAACAAGCCTTGCTGTGGCATTGGATATCAATGGGCAAACAGAAAAGCTGGTTATTGCATTGATTCCTGCTGCTGGCGACTTCAGGGCTTTTTCTGGCTGGATAGGCGACTTAATTGAAGTCGGCATTCCTAACCACATCAGAGTGATGTTGTATGAATCCCGCGATTCTATGTTTTACAAAAAGCTGGAGCAAAACAAGGGCGCAGAATTTAAATACCTATACCCTGATCTGGACATCGCAGGCGCAATGGATCAGATTTTAGAAGAAACCAAGGCGAAAAAGCAGTCTGCAGAAGAAAGAGATCTGGTGAGCTTTCAGCAGGGCCTGATCAAGATGAATGAATCGGTTGCCTATGGCGATGAAGAAGTACTTTGCCATTACCGGGATTTCTGTTTGAAGCTGGCCAATCAGTACGGCTGGACTACGCAGGCTGCGCTGGTTAGGTTTTTTGAGTATAGTTTTTATGCTTCCATCAATAAAGAAAAAGAAGCACACCGAGCCATAGACCAGGCCATCAATATTACATTAGGCGCCACGCAGCAAAAAGCCGATACGCAGATTTATCAGTATTATATCGCTAAGGGCAATCTATATTTCATGAGCAGCAAATTTGAAGAAGCTGCAATGGTTTACAAAACTTGTCTCTCATTGGATAGAACCGGTACACAACCTTTGATGCTTGTCGGAATCCATCAGATGCTGGGCAACTCCCTGCGCCAAAGCGGCAAGAAGGACGAGGCCTGGGACAATTTTAAGTCAGGCTGGGATTTACTGAGTGCTGAAGGCGAGGAGGCACTTAAAGAAAATGCCATGGCCATGTTTTATGCCAGGGATATGCTCAAAGCTGCCAACGAAATTATGTTTACTGTTTATGCTCCTATAATGGACAGTTTGTGGGGAAATGGCTGGAGCGCCAGGCTTGAAGAACAATATCAACAGATGCAAAAATCAATTTAATATGGGCAACAACGTCATTACCTGGCTGGGAGCCATTTTTATTACCATCTCTGTAATCTATACCGGTTGCAGCTATTTTGAAAAGGATGCCGATGAGGACAACACTGCCGGTTATGTAGCTGCAAAAGCGGTTGTAGATTTCAAACTGCCGGCGCGTGTGAGCAGGTACGGAGCCAAGCCCCCACGCTACAACATTACGATAATCACTGCCTCGGGCGAAAAGATTACGCGATTTGATCTGGAGCTTGCCGGTGATCCGAAAGTGAAAGATACGGTTACGGTTTATTACGATCCAAAAAATCCTGAGACCAGCAAGGTCAAGAGCAAGCTCTAATTTTTTAAAGCGGATAACCATGTCATTGAAGATAGTCAATAGCCCCATAGTTCCGGTCACATCTGTAGACCCTCAGCCTGCAGCAAAGCATTTTGATATTGTTTTGGGTCTGGATTTTCATGTGCTGAAAGTACCATGGCCTATTACGCCTTGTCCGATTACCCCTTTCTGTGCATTGATCTTTGATCCGATGGATTATATCCATTTTACCATTCCGATTATGCCGGTATATTCTGCGGAAGAAAAGGGTATGACCTTTCCGAGGGACACCCCTATGGGGGGAACGGTTATGATCAACGACTGCTATAGGGGTGCTGCGCAGGGAGCGCTTTGGGGCATGCCTTCAGTTCCGCCGCTGGTTGGTAAGCTTAAAGGATTAGGGAAGGCCGTTAAGAAGCTGAATCTCCTGCATTTTGTGATTCCGCATCCGTTATTTTTATTGCCCAAGTTCTTCCATCCCCATGAGGGACAATTATCTCACGGTAGTGAAACCGTAAAAACTCAGGGTAATCTTCAGAGCACGTTTTTATGCAGGGCATATTCCTGCCAGGATATCGGTAAAATCCTGATGAATAATCCTACAGAAGGTTTTTACCTGAACTGGCTTACGGCCGTGATGGTGGTTTTGCCTTTTGGGAAGCCTGTTATTGTAGGCGGCAAGAAGGTGGAGCAGGAGCTTGGGTTTGCCGATTTGGTGAATGCACTGATGATGCTAGGGCTCAAACATGGGTTGAAATTCGCCATGAAACAGTTGGGCAAGCTGCTCACCAAGATGATGAAGAAAATTGAGGCCAGGTTTCCGAAATTTAGTAAATTCAGGAATGCCGTGCAGCCTTATGTGTGTAAATACCTTGGAGAGCCGGTTGATGCCGCCAGCGGGCACATGGCCAGTTATCTGGAAGGGTTTACCTTGCCCGGCCCGATTCCACTAGTTTGGGAAGCGAATTATTATAGCGACAGCAGGTACGACGGCCCTATGGGCAAAAATATTTACCACAGTTATGACATTAGTCTGCTGATTGATGATGAAGATCAGCTGGTGGTGATGAATGATACCGCAGGCAGGGCGGTTGTTTTCCCTGCATTGAAACCTGGGACAAGCTTTTATAATCCAATAGAGAAATATGAACTCCACCGTGCTGATGACGGAGAATATTTTGTGAGTCATAAAGACGGCTTATATTATTACTTCAATGCCCCGCTGGCTGATGCTGAAGGGCATGGCATGCTGCGCAGCATTGTAAACCGCAATGGTTTTGCCATCAGGTTTACCTATAACGAACAAGGGATGCTGGTGCAGATCAGAGACAGTGCAGATCGCATCATCACGGTAGAGAACAACGAAGCAGGGCAGATTACCGCGCTGCTGCTACCACATCCTACCTTGTCAGAAAATACCTTTAAAGCGGTTAGCTATACCTATACCGAAGATGGTAACTTAAATAATATGTACAATGCGGAAGGTTTCCGCAACCGTTTTGCCTGGAAAGACCGTTATATTACCGCCAGGCAGTTTAATGATGGTACCGTGTTTACATTTACCTATGACGAGGCAGGTAGATGCGTTGCTGCATTAGGACCAGAGGGCTTATATAGCTATACTTTTGAGTACCTGGATGGATTGACCATTGCGACCAACAGTTTGGGGAACAGCAAGTCGTATTTCCACCATGATGGCGTAGTAACCAGGATCGTGAATAGCCAGGGTGGCGAGCAGTTGTTTACCTATGATGATCGTTTTAACCTGATTGCGGACAGTAATGAACTGGGTATGGCAACAACATACGCTTATGACGACAAAGGCAATCTGACAGAGGTAAGCTTGCCGGGTCAGGGCAAAGTTGCCATTTCCTATAATGAGCTGAACAAACCTGTATCAACCACTTTGCCTAATGGCGGTTTGTGGACCTATGAATATGATGAGGCAGCTAATTTGATCAAGAGCGTTAACCCGATGGGCGGCGTGATTACCTATAGCTATGGCCCTGATGGACTGATGCAAAGTATCACTAACGTGATGGATCAGACTACGCATTTGCAATATGATCGTGACTATAACCTAAATGTGGTGGAGTTGCCTAACAGGAACCGGATCTCTTTTTACTGTGATGCGCTGGGCAGAAATATCGAGATTGTGGATGTTAGAGGAAATTCTCAATACCGGAAATACAATTTGCTGGGCGATGTGACCGAAGTGAAAAATGCTGACGGCAGTGTTTATCAGCTGACGTACGACAGTATGGGGAATGCGATTACAGTGAAGGATCAGCATTCCGAAGCATTTTTAGCGTACAACTTTTTCGGTGACGTAATACGCCGCACGCAAGGCGGTACGCAGATCAGTTTTGTGTACAATAAAGAAGGCGAACTTACCCAGGTAATCAATGAGCATGGCGAGTCTTATCTTTTTGAGCTGGATACCGAAGGGAAAGTGCTTACCGAAACAGGTTTCGATGGTTTGTCGAGAACTTATTTGCGCAATGCTGCCGGGCAGGTTGTGCGGCTCACCTTGCCAGACGGCAACGAGCAGGGATATGAATATACACCATCGGGGCAATTAAGTACGGTGTATTATGAGGCAGATGGCAGTTCAGAGCAATATGCCTATGATCAAATCGGTCAGCTGATTGCAGCCAACAATAAGGAAGCTGCTGTTCGCATGAAGCGCGATTTGCTGGGCAATATCATCCAGGAAAGCAGCAATGCGCATAGCTTGAACAGCAGGTATAATGCCATCGGTCAGCGGGTACATTTGAAAAGCAGTATGGGTGCCGACCTGAATCTGGGGTACAATGCGCAGATGAATTGGATGGAGCAGATCTCGGCCAACGGCTGGCATGCGGAGCTGCGGTATAATGACTGGGGTCAGGAGATCCAGCGGAGTATGCCGGGTAAGGTTGAGCAGCTGAATAATTATGACAGGGTTGGGCGTTTAACGCTGCAAAGTATACAGGGTGGCAGCAAGCGTCATGACCGGCAGTACAGTTGGGATGGAGACAGGCTGAAGTCAGTGCGCGATAGCAGCACCGGGCAGAAATCGTTTAGGCATGATGTTTACGGTAACCTGGCAGAGGTTATTTATGGTGATGGTACGGTAGAGTTCAAAATGCCGGATGCGGTGGGTAACCTGTTTGAAACCGAGCAGCAGAAAGACCGGGCCTATGGCAAGGGTGGCAGATTGCTGAAAAGTAAAAACGCTACGTTTGCTTATGATAAGCTTGGGAATTTAACGCGCAAGGAAGAGCGGAACGGTGATGTTTGGCTGTACGAATGGAATGTAGCGGGGATGCTGGCGAAGGTGATCCGTCCGGATGATCAGGAAGTGAGCTTTGGCTATGATGCACTGGGCAGAAGGGTCTGGAAGAAATTTAGGCAGACGACTACGCATTTTGTTTGGGACGGAAATGTACCTTTACATGAGTACAAGACGTTTGATACGGAGAAGGAACACGAGGATAACCAGCTTACGACCTGGATTTTTGAGGAGGATAACTTTATTCCTGTTGCGAAGATTAAACGGGAGAAGCGGTATAGTGTGGTCACGGATCATTTGGGTACACCGAATGCATTGTATGATGAGGAGGGTTTGAGTACCTGGCATGTGGAGCTGGATAGTTACGGTAGAGCCAGATTGAGTACCGGAAGTTCTTTGGCAGAGTGTCCATTCAGGTATCAGGGACAATATGAGGATCAGGAAACAGGGTTGTATTACAACAGGTTTAGGTATTATAGTCCGGAGGAAGGTGTTTATATTAGTCAGGATCCGATAGGGTTGAACGGAGGATTTGCGCTGTATAGTTACGTCGAAGACTGCAATTTTGCAATCGATCCTTTGGGGCTGAGTGGAATGCCCAAGTCAGGCTGGAATTATGGTAACATGCCGAAAATTGACAATTATCAATTACACCATGTTATACCGCGATCGAAAGCAAACCATCCAGCGCTAAAGGCGGCGGGATTTGACGTGGATAAGCCTAGCAATTTGATTTATTTGCCAAAAGATAGATCGGTTCATCCAACTAGAAGTGTACATAATGGATGGAATAAGCAACATGCCTTATATAACGCTGATATAACAGAACAACTTGACGATATTTACGAGACTGGAGTTAGTGAAGGATGGTCAAAAACAGATTTTAGAAATGCTGTAGATGATCTAAGAAAAGATGCAAAAAACGACCTGCGAAAAGGGAAGAAAAGATGTCATTAAATTAATAGAATTATGTATTTCAAATTTTTAGATTTTTATAAAAGAGATGTCTCATTTGTATTTAATGAGGAAAAAAGTTCCATTGATGTTCTAGCTTTAAAATCAGGGCAAATTGTCAATCTCACAGAGCCTCTCTTATTTGAGGTTGATAAGATTGATAGTTATATAAATGAATATGATGTCTTGCCAACATTTAATATGCCGTTGGTGAGCGGGACCTTTAAAAAAGTTTTTGATGACGTAGAAGCCGACCTGCAGTTTCTGGATGTTATTATTGAAGATGCGAATGGGAAGAGAATTGAGGATTTTTACCTCATGAATATTCTGAATGTTTTACCAATAATGGATCAAGAGCGATCTGTATATGATATCAAAAAATATGGCAAGGCGAATGTAATGAAGATCAAGAAATTGTTTTTAATCAGTGGGAGTTTAAAGGACCACTTGATTGTCAGGATGCAAGAACAAAAGTCTTATATTATTGTAACTGAAGAATTTCGACGTCGTTATGAAGGTGCTAATTTAAAAGGAGCCCAATTTATCGAGGAAGGAGATTCGATTTATACAGATATTTAAAACGCTTCATGAAGTTGCTTATTGAATGGAGAAGCCGTACCTAATTACTTATTAGAGAACAATCATGATTGAGAAAAAGGCAGGTTGTTTTTCATCAAGGTAGATAATTTTCTGTGGTAACAAACCCGGTATCAAAAAGATAAAGAACGTTCATTCCAATGGTTATGAAGAAGTTCTTTACAAGTAGGTTATTGAAAATGGCGAAAAAATTTAAGAAATACAACAAATAGTCTGTAAATGCATGCTAAATCACAGCCATTTCTTTGATACAAACTCATTTTTTATTTTTGAACTTCCATGAATCAGATGAAAATTGCCCGAGCTAACTTTGAAGACGTAACCGAATTAAACAGACTGGTAAATTCTGCATATCGTGGCGAAGAATCGAAAACAGGTTGGACTACTGAGGCTGAGATCCTGGATGGTATCAGGATTGACGAACAAGCGGTGGTTATGCTGTTGGGGAAATCAGGCGTGACGATCCTGAAAACATCTGATGTAGACGGTAAAATCCTCGGTACGGTATGTCTGGAAGTCAAACCAAATGGCCTTTACCTTGGTATGTTTGCGGTATCGCCAGATTCCCAGGGGCTTGGTATAGGCAAGTCTCTGCTGAGCGCGGCAGATCGGTTTGCGCTTGAAAATAGCTGTGGCAGCATAATCATTTCTGTGATTAGTACCCGCATTGAACTGATTGACTGGTACAAACGTCAGGGCTTTGTATCAACTGGATCATCTATTGCGTTTGATGAGATCGAGGGCCGGTTCGGTGATCCGAAAGTTGCTGATATTCGTCTGATTGAGATGGAAAAGGTGCTCAACAAGTAAACGGTTGATCTATATTCTTCGCTTGCGCATGCGACACCCGCTTTAAAACATCGTATTACTAAATTTGTTATGTCGGATAAAGGGGGTGAGATGTTAAAGATATTTGGTGTTAATTTTTTGCTCTTTATTGCCTATGTAGCACTAATTGTATTAAACTCTGCAAACAAGGATAGGGGCTTCAATATTGCGGTCGGCATGGCTGTTTGCATGTGTATCCAGGTGGTTTTGAATGGGATTGCCGGGGTTGTTTTTTTAGTGATTGGCAAAAGGGAGTTGGGTAGGATTTTACTGATCAGTGCGGGCGCTTTAATGCCTATAGGATTTGTAAGCTGGTTGATCCTGCTGCGTATTTTTGGATGACGTTAATCTCAGTTATCGTAAACATGTGAGGAATAATTTTGTTGAGTGTTGATCAAAGGAACATTAAACAATGAATTTTAAGCTAAAATGCTTTCAGATTGCGCTTTTATTGACTACCAGTGTTTACGCTGCGAATGCTCAAAGTATTGACAATAAAACATATTCTATTCTTCATCCTGTACCAAAGAATAAGATGAGGGAGATGGAGACTGACCGACCAGACGTTACAGAATCTCCATATACCGTTGATGCCGGCCATATCCAATATGAAACAGATCTATTTAGGGTAGAGCACGACAAAAGTGCTTCTATTGAAGATCGGCGGATTTTTGTGAATAACGGAAACTTAAAGATTGGACTATTCGAAAAGACTGCGCTTCAGGTAAATTTAGAAACGTTTATTTGGCAAAAGGAAAAAGCTGAAGATGGAATTATGAGGAGCAAGGGTAGAGGAGATATTACGATCCGGATCAAACAAAACTTGCTGGGCGATAATAAAGGAAGTTTTGCCCTCGCCATATTGCCATATCTCCGTTTGCCTACAGCTAAATATACTGATGATAGTAAATATGAAGGCGGTATCATTATTCCGATGAGCTACAAACTTCCTGGGGAGTGGAAACTTGGCACACAGCTAGAGGCAGACCTGGAAAATGATCAGGAAACGAATACCATGCATACTGATCTTTTGCAGTCGCTAACTATTAGTCACGAAGTTTTGAAAAATCTAGATGGAATTGCGGAGACTTATTACCGATACGATTTCAACGCCCATCACTGGACAAACTTTCTGAATGCTTCTGCGCAATATAAGGTTTCAAAAGATTTTATGATCGACGCAGGAATGAATTATGGAATACAAAAAGATGCTGTTCGCAGTTATTTCATGGGAACCGCATTTAGGTTTTAGGAATCCAAAGTTTATCGAGATTCGCCTTGTTGCTCTCAACTGAATAATTACCGCTGTTTATACAATTCATTGAAAAGAAACTTTTCATTTCTGCTCATTAACTTTAGTTTATTTCCCATACGAATCATCTATTACTATTCCTGTTTTAGGTTTAGCTATTGTGGTTTGCTGGATTATTGTTTTTGTGTTTTTTGACCATGTTTCGGTGATGATATATCCGGCTGCATTCAGCACTTTCTTCACCTCGGCTGCATTGGTTCCAGATTTGGTAAAAGCGTCAGAAAATAATATTCCGTCTTCTTTGGACATAGTGGTTAGTTTGTGCCAGTCTGAGTTAGCTGAGATTAGTTCTTGAAATGCGTTGGTCAGTGTCATAAGCGTATGATTAGATAGGTTTAAAATTTTTTAAGTTGCTTCCATGCGGTCAATATAAGCGCCGATGGAAATGACATAATATTGTTCGAGATAATCTTCAGTGCGTTGGAGCCATTGGCTGCCAACTTTGTAAAGCATGATTTCCTGTCCGCTATTGAAAGAAAGCTTCCATACTTTCATTCTCTTAAATGTGGTGGCAATGATTTTTATGATTTGGATACTGCCGTCTGTTAACCTGATCTTGTAATCCATTGTGATGATTTACGGGTAAACCAATTCCAGTTTACTTTGCTAGTATAACGCTTTAACATCAGAAAGCTTGCACAAGTAAGCATAATAGATTTATAATACCTCAATAAAAGTTATTAAACAGAACATGGCGGTATTTTTTTGTTGACACGTATATTTTCAAACCCTGACATTATGACAAAGTCTTTTTTAAATTAGAATAGGTTCTTCTAACTTTTTCACCGCTGTGTATACGGGAACCTTTTCTTTGCAATTGCTATATCATTTTTTTTAGTTTGAAGTTTGCATATTTGTAATAAGATGAGTAAAAAATTTTAGATGATGAGCAGAATCATACCGATACTTTCGATGGTCTTTTTTATGAGTTGTATTAATTTCCATGACGAAGTGATCCAGAATAAAAAGTGGCGTATGGTTAAAGAATCTGTCACAACGGCGGACAAAGCCAGAACTAGTACCAGTACTAAGGTTAAGGACTTCAGCATTATAGATTACTTATACTTTGATAGCGCAGATCAGCTTTCCATCATTAGCTACGGAGCAACAACAAAATATAACTATAAGATAAAAGACAGCGTCCTAACCTTTGAAAATCCAAAAGCATTTCATAAAACAGGTGAATACGGAATAAAAGTCTCAAACAAAGACAGCCTTGTACTCATCCGGACTGAGACATTTGGTAATGACGCATTCATGAAAATTACTGCAGTCCTTCACATGGCTGCTATCAAATAATCCCCTTTTTTCCATCAAATCGATTAGGCCGCATAAATGATTAGGATGTCGTCGGAATTGAAAAAGAAGACTTGCTTCTGATTTAGGCGGTAGATTACCACTGAGAATTTGTTCGGTAGAATTTCGATTTCAAGGACTTTTCCCAGGTTGACAAGTTCATCGCCAATCTTAAGGTGCTTAATGTCTATATTTATGAATACTCCTGATGAAGACAATATTCTATTCATGGTTTTCAAGTTTTGAGTGCGTAAACAACTGGAACTGATTCGCCAGCCATGGTAATTTTTGTTAAGATAGAATATTTTCTTTAATATTGATTTAATCTTTTTGAATTTACAACCTGGAGGTTTACTTTAACCGCTGGAACTGATTAACCTTGATCGCCTGGATCAGTAACGTTTTTGGTTTGATGCACAATTTCGCTTATTACCTTGTCTAATTCTTTTGTGGAAGTAGCCAGATGGTGATAGAGTTGTTGATCTGATTCCTTTTGTTTTTCCAACTGTATTAAATTGGCCAAACTGATGATCTTTGCCAGAGGTGCTCTTACCAGATGGGACTGCATGTACGCGATATCTTTTAGCTTTTCATGCTGTAATTGAAGGGCAGTTGCACGGTCTTCTGCCTGGCTGACCATGTACTTTAATCTTTCGATTAGGTAAAGTACCAGTATCACCAGTGTGGAATTGATCAGGATGAAATTCATAGCAGTAATGATCCAGGTGCTTGTAGTATACCGGATCAGCAACTGCGTGTTAATCCACTTAAATCTAATTACACAGTAAAAGCAGATGCACCAGATGAGGTTGGCTACTAGTGAGAGGTAAGCCGATTTCCTGGAAAAAGATAGGGCGATAAAGATACTGAGCGCAGCCAGATAAAACCCGCCGATCTCAAAAGAACCCATAATTATCGTCGTCAACGTGGAAAAAATGATAATGATCATCCCCATGAAGAGTTTTCTAGACCTCATGCTCAGGTGCCTATTGAGCAGGATTATTGCGGTAGATACAGAGCAAACGGCATCTATCCATGCACTCAGGAACTGTCCACGAAAGCATTTGATCACGATTATTGGCAATACAGTAAGGGCAGTCATAGGAAGTGCATAAATAATGACGATAATGAAAAGCTGGTTTCGCCAATAATGAATATCCTTTTGAGTGCTTTGTGCCCCCGACATGGAGCCCTCATGAACATGCCGTTTGTAGTTGCGCCATGCTCTTTTCATACTCAGGGTGATGATATTTTCTTTCTTTAACATCCCGGGAATTGATTTATAAATTTGGAAAATAAACAAACGGTGAAACGTTGGCATCACCTAAAGAGGTAAAATTGGACAATTTTAGTTTACTAAAGAAGCAATGAAGGTGTTGATTTGCTTCTTTTCAATTTTAGTGGATAGTGAAGACAGATCTTTTTGAAAAAAAATTATGAACAATACGGATTTTGCGGCCATTTTTAGAAGAGATGAAGGCAGAGGCTGTGGCACTTTAGATAAATTATTACCAACGAGCGAGCAGGAGGTATGGCCGATTTGGGAAGATGCGATTTCTTTCTAGATACTATATTTAATTAAATGAATGTCTGAATTCCGAAGGCGAAATATTGGTCTTAGTCTTGAAAAGTTTACTGAACGATTGTGAATGTTCAAAGCCCAATTGATAAGCAATTTCCGAAACAGTTAGATTTGTCGTTGATAACTGTTCTTTGGCTTTTTCTATGATCACATTCTGGATATATTGTTGTGTGTTTAGCCCCGTCAGTGAACTCAGCATATCACTCAAATAGCGTTGCGATAACTTTAATTCTGTGCTGATATATTTTACGGTTGGTAACCCATTTTTCAGACTATTTTCTCCTCCAAAATAGTTATTTAAGAGTTTGTCCAAAGAAGTTATGATGTCATGATTAATTGCTTTTCTGGTAATAAATTGCCTATTGTAAAAACGATTGCTATAATTCAATAACAATTCTATCTGCGACACCAAAACATCCTGACTGAAATTGTCAATATTGTTCTCTAACTCATTCGCTATTGTGGTAAATAAGTTGGCTATAATTTCTTTTTCTTTTGCCGATAAAAATAGGGCTTCAGAAACATCATAAGAGAAAAAGCCAAATTGATTTATTGTGCTTCCCAACGGATAATTTCTTATAAAGTCCGGATGGAAATACAAAGCAATCCCTTCATAACTTTCTATGTCTTCAGGTGGGAAAACAATTTGTTTTGGCTTCAAAAATGCCAATCCTCCTTCTTCAAAATCGTAATAGCCTTGTCCGTATTTTATTTGTCCTGTGAATGTAGGCTTAAAAGATATCTTGTAAAAATCAAGACTTACTTTTTGCCCTTTCGGAAATAGTTCAATCGAAACATTATTGTAATTAACCAATGTAATCAAAGGGTGCAATGGTGCAGGAAATCCCAAGACACGAACGAGTTGCGAGATACTTTTAATGTGATTTATGTCAGATTGTCGCTGCATTTTTTTTACAAATGTAAACACTTTGTTGTGAAGGATATATTCTTTGCCTGTTGTGAGAAGTATTGTGTGCAAGTTCAGTAATTGTCTTGCACACAAAATTTATTAATACTCAGAAGTGTTTTGTTTACGATCTGTCTATTTGTTTTTCCAGGACTTCAGGATACCGGTCACCCACAAGTGTAATTCCATTTACTGTCTCGTCGATTTTTGTTAGTTCATCAGTAGTTAATATGATATTTGTACTGCCAATGTTTTCGGCTAAACGGTGCAATTTTGTTGTCCCGGGGATCGGTACTATCCATGGCTTTTGAGCTAAAAGCCAGGCCAATGCCAATTGTCCGGTCGTAACATTTTTTTGTTGAGCAATTTTAGCAAGTGCATCCACTAAAACCAGATTGGCTTTTATATTTTCTTCGCTGAAACGGGGAATAATATTTCTACGGTCGATATCGTCTAGTTTTTTGTTTATGACACCTGTAAGAAAGCCTTTGCCCAAAGGACTGAACGGAACAAAACCAATTCCAAGCTCTTCCAAAGCTGGTATGATCTCGTTTTCCGGTTCACGCCAAAATAATGAGTATTCGCTTTGTAATGCTGACACAGGTTGTGTTGAATGTGCTTTTCGAATGGTCTTAACACTTGCCTCCGATAAACCAAAATATTTTACTTTGCCCTCTTGTATCAAGTCCTTTACTGTTCCCGCAACGTCTTCTATTGGAACATTAGGGTCAACTCTGTGTTGGTAAAGCAGATCAATATAATCTGTTTTTAATCTTTTTAAAGATGCTTCGGTTACTGCTCTTATCGTTTCCGGTCGGCTGTCTAGACCTGTTGTTGGTCTGGCATTTTTACAACCAAATTTTGTCGCTATAACAACGTCTTTTCTATAAGGCTGTAGTCCTTCACCAACAAGTTCTTCATTGGTGAAAGGTCCGTAGGCTTCTGCAGTGTCAAAAAAAGTAATACCCATTTCAACAGCGTCATGTAATAGTTTTATTGCATCTTTTTTATCAAGACCTTTGCCGTCCAGAAAGTTTAAACCCATACAGCCAAAACCTAATGCGGAAACCTCTAATCCGCTATTTCCTAATTTTCTCTTTTGCATAATTGTTCTTTTGATTATTTGTGAAACTGGCTTTAATTTCAAGTGTAAAATTCTTGATTGCCGGTCTATAAAAAGTAGTCCAATTGGTAATTGTTGTACTCCGATTTTCAAACATTATCAAACAACATAGATAAGTCCGCTACCTTGATCTAAGGATTTGGAAAAGGTATTGACACTGATGGCATGTGTTTTATTTGCCATCAATGATTTATTTAATAGAAATTATAGTGTGTGTTTAAAAGCAGTTAATTCCATCTACCAATGCCCGTTTTAAAGCAACAATGTCTATATCCATCAACGTCTTAAATTTTATGCAATAACCCGTTATACTTGCTTTCGGCAAATCTTGTGAATATTTTTTGGACAGATAGGTTCTATCTTTTAACCCCATTATGTATATAGAAATTCCACGTGCGTTCGCGCTTATACCAATTTGATAAAATTTTTTGGATTTACCTTTCTGGTATCTTAAGGTTTGCGTCCCATAGCCAATGCTTGGATTGCTCACAGTTTTACCGTCACTATCTTTTCCATCCAAAAACCAAAGTTCACAGTCTGGTAATAATTCCCTGATATAATTATCCAAAGTTTCTATCTCTTTGCGCTTTTGCTGTGGCAGGCTTTCTAGATAACCTATGATTTCTTTCCGAATATCCATTCTTGCTTTTTCGTTAAATTACTAATTTTTTTCTATAGCAAGAATTTGTTCCAATCACTTTCATGCACTCGTCATTCGTATTTAAGAGTCTCGACAGGATTCTTATTAGCAGCTATAAAAGCATGCCACGCTACAGTTAAAAATGCGATTAGCAATATTCCAATACCGGAAAGAATAAATATTGTTGGCTGAATTTCGATATGATAATCGAAATTGTCTAACCAGTGGTTCATGATGAAGTATGAAGGGATTACTGCAATCATGATTGCAATCAATACCGTTTTTAAGAAATCTATTGAAAGTAATGTGATCATATTAGCTATGCTCGCTCCCAAGACTTTGCGAATCCCAATTTCTTTTGTTCGAAGTTCTGAGCTGAAACCAGAAAGGGCAAATAATCCGAGGCAAGAAAGAAATATAGAAAACCCCCCAAATACATTCGAGATCGACGCCAGCGTTTGTTCATCGTGATATTTTCTTTCTACAATCTTATCTACAAAAGTAATGTCTACAGGGAAATCTGGATTTATCTCTTTAGTTATCGAAGTGATCTTTGCAATGTTGGCATTTAGGTCATTTGCGTTGTTTAACCTCATCGTGATAAAGTCACTATTTTCCGCATTAAATGCAACAATCATGGGTTTGCTAAATAGAGTTGGGTCGCCCCATACTATGTCTTTAAATATCCCAATTACCTGTTTCGATTCGCCATCTACGCTGACCAGTTTACCAATTGGATTTTGCAGGTTCATTGTCTTCACTGCTGTTTCATTTAGTAGGAGGCCGTTTTGATCCGAAGATTTGTGTTTCGAAAAATCACCACCAGATATCATCTTTATCCCATTGGTTTGTACAAAACAATATGTGGTATAAATCTGATCAAAAGCGATGCTTTTGTCGGTTTCACTCATACCGTTCCATTCCGGCCTGACAGGTTTATTATTTTCAAGTGCAATACTTCCCGAGGATTGGCATATAGATTTTATCGCTCTGGATGTTAAAAGCCGTTCTTTCAACAGGTCAAATTTAAGGTAGAGATTTCCCTCATGAGGCATCTGCACCAAGTAAGAAACATCATAACCCAAAGGTCTATTCTTCAGAAAATCTAGCTGCTGATAAATAATAATTGTCCCTACAATCACTGTAAGTGAAAAGCCGAACTGTATAACAACCAGAGTCTTCCGGATAGATAGTGAGAAGAATCCCTGGGGAGCCCGCCCCCTTAAACTTTTGATTGTATCCATCGATGCTAGGACAAAGGCCGGGTAACCCCCAGCGAGTAAGGTCGTTATTCCGATAAGACTAAAAAATAAAACCCAGTTCGAAAGGCTTAGATAATTAATAGTTAGGTTCGTATGTACCATAGCATTGAACCAGGGTAAACTCAATTCTACAATTAATAGACCTAAAAAAACGCTTATAAATGTCAATATCAGAAACTCCATCAAAAATTGAATCTTTAAAACCATTTGAGTTGCACCTAATGTTTTTTTGACTCCGATTTCCTTTGCTCGTTTTTGTGACCTGGCGGTTGATAAGTTGATGAAATTAATACATGCTATGCATAATATACCGAAGGCGAGTGCAATGAAGATTTCAAGCTGGTTTATTCTACCTCCAGCTGGTTTGCCATTCAAAAAGTCTCCATGCAAGTAAAGCGCTGTGAGGGGATATATAAAAATTGAGTAGTTTGATTGAGTGCTGCCCGTGTGATTACCTATAAAGTTGCTAATTTTACTGTTGATAGCATCTATATTTGCTTGATCTTTAAGCGTAAGCAAAGTGTAGAAAAATTTGTTTTCCCAGCTTGGGGATATCACCCAATCATTTAGTGCTTCATAATCCTTCCAAGAGATCAGACAGTCGAAATCGTAAGTGATGTTAGCTGGTAAATCTTTAATCACACCAGAGACCTTCAAATTTATCTGGTTTTCATACTTCACTACCTGATTAACGACATCAGTAGTTCCAAACAATTTCTTTGCTACATTTTCGGTTAATACGATATTACCCGGCCGTAATGCTGTCCGGGCACTTCCACTAAGGAACTCATATTTTATGACTTCAAAAATCTCTGAATCTGCGGCTCTTCCATTTATCTTATAACTATTGTTTTCTGTTTTAACTAATCTGGGGATCACTTTTGTAATGCGAGCGATACTTTGAATCTCGGGCAATTCCTGATGAAGTACGGCGGAAAGAATATTTGGCGTTTCTTTAACTGTATTAACAATAGTTTTATCCTTTCCTGTCGTATTAACCATCACTTGGTAGACGTTGTTGGAATTCATAAACTGCCTGTCATGATTTTTTTCATAACTGATATACAAAAAGAGCAATATCGTAGCAGCTAAGCCAACGCCCATTCCAGCAATGTTTATTGACGACGATAGCTTATGCCGCAATATGTTTCTAAATGCAATTTTAAACTGGTATCTGAACATGAAATTATACTGTAAGAATCTGTGGAAAAACGCTAAAAGTATACCAATAAAGAGAAGTTGTATTTAAATGTCATTGAAAGCTGCAAGATGAATCAATCGTGTCCGCTATTGAACAATTATGGTTCGATAGCGGACACACTTTCAATAGTCTCTTCACCAACTACTATCACTGCTTTCCCAATAGTTTGCTCTTTTGGGACTTCTGTGTAAGCCTTTTTAAAATCATTAAAAGGATAGCCTTTGCTCACCAAGATGGAGAGGCCAAGGTCTATATACTTTGTAAGTGTGATCAGATAGCTTAGAGAGGGCTTAAGCATCAGTACCTTATATTTTTTATTTGAAAAAATGTTAGTCAAAAAGGAGCTGATGATCTCTTTTGGCCCTGGGGCTGTATGGACATATGTGGCTGAAGATTTCAGGATAGTTGTTGCCTTAGTGTAAGGCATTTTATTGGATAAATCAATAATGATATCGTAAAGCTTGCCTGCTTTTAAAACATCGTCTTTTCTGTAATCAATAACAAAGTCGCTTCCCCAATCTTTTGCTACTTTTAACCCGCTAGTGCTCACTACAGCTGTAACGATAGCACCTTTCATTTTCGCGATCTGTATTGCAAACATTCCAATCCCTCCAGATCCACCATTAATCAATATCTCTGAGCCCCTTTGAACACTTACCAATGTCTGAAATATCTGAATGGTCGCAGATCCTACTACCGGTGCGGCAGCAGCTTGCTCGAAAGAGATTTTCTTTGGTTTAGGTGCAATGTCTTTTTCTTCTGCAACAATGTATTCGGCCAAAGCCCCGCCTTTAAAAACATTGAGCAGGCCAAATACTTGATCACCTTTCTTATAGCTCTTGATTGAGTTACCTGTATCCTCTACAACCCCTGAGAAATCGATACCAATTTTTTTTGGGAATTTGCTGCCGCTCATTAATTTCATCTCGCCGTTTCTTATTTTCCAATCCAGGGGGTTGATGGATACTGCTTTAACTTTAATCAAAACAGTCTTGTCGGTAACGGAAGGTGTGACCACTTCGGTCATTTGCAGTACATCGGCATCGCCGAACTGCGAATAGCTAATAGTTTTCATGATATTATTGTTAGGTTTAATATTAATTGAATAAAGTAGGGTAGTCAGTATAACCTTTGTAGTCAGGGGTATACAATGTGGTGAAATCAACCGCATTCAGCGCTGATCCATGCTGAATGCGTTGCACTAAATCGGGATTAGCGAGAAAGTTACGTCCAAAGGCGATGAGGTCAGCGTCTCTTTTATCCAATTCAGCTTCGGCTTTTTCCGCATTAAAAGCATTGCAATAGATAAGCGTATTTTCAAATTCTGTACGGATGGCAGATAGTGTTTGTGCGGGCAGCTGCGGACTAAGGCTGACATGGATATATGCGAGCCCAATACGGTTAAACTCCCTGCTTAAGTGGATGTACGTTTCCTCGGTGGTATCGGCATCGTAAGCCTGCAAATCACCAAGTGTTGAATTAGGGGATATTCTTACTCCAACTTTATCTTTACCAATAGCATCGGCTACCTGTTCGGCAACCTCTATGCCAAACCTGGCCCGGTTTTCTACATTACCACCATATATATCTGTACGATCGTTGACATTTGGGTTCAAAAATTGCTCAATCAGATAACCGTTGGCGGCATGGAGCTCTACACCATCAAACCCAGCGGTAATTGCATTTTGCGCAGCGATAACATATTGCTTAATTACCTCTTGTATCCCCTGAGTTGTCAATGCCTTAGGTACAGGATGATCCTGCATTCCGACATTATCTGTGTGCATTTGTCCGGCTGCAGGAATAGCAGATGCCCCGATCACATGAACACCTTCAGGAAGATTTGCCTGATGAGCAATACGGCCAGTATGCATCAATTGAAGAAATATTTTGGTGTTATTTCGATGTACGGCCTCGGTAACTAATTTCCAACCTTCAATCTGTTCGTTAGAAAATATACCGGGGATCCGGGCGTAGCCAAGTCCTTCGGGAGCAGGAGCAGTACCTTCGGTAATGATTAATCCCGCACCTCGGCGCTGACTGTAGTATTCAGCCATAAGTGCATTAGGGATATTTCCTATTGCACGACTGCGTGTCATCGGTGCCATTACTAAATGATTTTTTAAATTCAGCGCCTTACTATTGTAGGGCATAAGTAGCTTTTTCATATCTTTTTTTGTTTGAATTGATATGTCAAAGATCTTCAGGAATCGAAAATTAAAATAGCACCGTACGTCCGAAAAATAGTCCAATCCGGCAGAAGTGATTTAATTTATTGATGAGCGAATAGCCGAAGAATTCCGGTTACTTTAACCGGAATTATCCGGCAAGGGTGTATTTTTTAGGAGTTATGCCAAAGTGTTTTTCAAAAAGTCTTGAGAAATGGCTTAGGTTTGAAAACCCGAGACGGTAGCCTGCCTCAGAAACGGAATAGCCGGCATGCTTTAGTAGAAAACCAGCTTCCTGCATCCTTTCATTTTGGTAATAGTTATATAGCGTATCGCCAAATATCTGCTTGAATAGTAGCTTCATTTTTGTTTCGCTCATTCCCGCCTGGGTAGCAAGTGTGCTCAAATGCGGAGGTTGACCTATATCTTTCAATATTGTTGTCCTTATAAGATATAATTTATCAATGTCTGTTTTGTTGATTGGACTTTGTTTCTGAATATCTCTATCCAACAGCTTTTCAAATAAAAGGTAGATCATTTCGTGAGCCTTTATGCTATAAAACAGATCGTTTAACTTATTTTGCTCATTGATTTCTGAAATAAGTTTTAAAACCCTGGCGACTTCGGGATGCATCTTTTCGTGATAGAAAAAGATAGTATTGCCATGCAGAATGGTGTCAAGCGGTCCGCTTGCTTCTTTTACCCGCAGCAATTCTGAAAGCATCTGCCTCTTGATGCCGATTACACCAAAATAGATTTCGACGTTGGCAGGAAAGATTGTTTCTGTGGATATGGCGGTCGAAGCAATTTGAATGGAAGAGCCATTTTTCTTTAAAAAGTCAACTGCTATTTCCCGGTCGCCAGCTGAGGCTGCCGGAATCTCATTACTATTGAAAACTATCGATATCAAGTCACTTTCTTCAGCTGGCGCAAGACGTTTTAAGTGGAAATCCTCCTTCAGTGTGTAATGGTGTAATACAAATTTAAAGCCCGGGTCTATATCCACTACCTTAATATGACCTTCACCCATGTGTATCGGGATTTTCAGTTCATTATTGTAAACAGGAATATTAAAGTGCTCAGCAAAGCTTTTTACAAAATTGAAATTTGGCTGCACTGTAAATTCAAAAGTCATGATTAAAATTATGGATTTATGTCATTGCTAAAATGCGATTTTCTCTAAATGGCCATGGTATATGTCAAGTCGAAATTACATAAATGCTTGTTATTAATTGCTATCGATGCATGCGGAGTTGGAGAATTAGCAGTTTAGTGGAAGCGTGAAATAAAATGTCGCATCATGCCCAACCGTACTTTCCGCCCACATTTTCCCGCCATGTCTCGCGATGATCTCTGAGCTTAAATATAATCCGATCCCAAATCCAGATATGCTTTGTGCAGCATTAGCTTCGACACGGTAGTAACGATCGAATAACTTAGGTAATTCCGATTCTGGGATCCCGTTTCCGTCATCCTTTACACTTACTGAAACATCATCCTCGGAAATAAGGGCTCTAATGGTCACTTTTTTGTCTTTCGCATATTTAACCGCATTACTCAGCAGGTTCGTTAACACGGTTCCAATTTTGTCATGGTCAGCAGTGACCGTGATTTCTTCACAGATAACGTCGAATTCCTGATTGGCTGCCGTAGGACGGATTTCCTCAACTATTTCCATGATCAATTTATCGAGCCTGAACGTACTCAGATTAAGTTGAATCTTACCGGATTCCAAACGGGAAATGTTTAAAAAGCCATTGATCAGACTGTTCATTTTTTGTATCTGGCCTGAAGTGCGTTCAAACAACGACAGGTTATATTGATCATCCTTTTTACGTGCAGTCCTTAACCCGAGCTGAGTAAACCCGCTAAGCGATGTTAAAGGTGTTTTCAGCTCATGGCTAACCATGCCGATAAAATCATTTTTACGGATTTCATCTTCTTTAGATTCCGTGATATCGAATAAGGTACCAACAACAGAAATGACATTACCTTTTTCGTCAAGTTCGGCTCTGCCTGTAGAATTTAGCCATTTTCTCTTGCTTCCATCAAAAGGCTGTATCTGGTAATCTTCGCTAAAACTAATGTTTTCATGGATTGCCTTTGCGATTGCCTGGTTGAAACGTTCCCTGTGCTCAGGTACTACCACAGCCAAAGTATTTTCATAAGTAAGTACCTCATCATGCGGAATGGCGTGGATGATTCTGCCCCGCGGAGATACTTCCAGTAGGTCTGTCGCTACGTTGATCCGGTAAATCCCCATACCCGACGAATCCATCGCTAAACTTAGCGTGTCACTCACCTTTTGCAGTTCAAGACGCGCAGTTACCTGCTCCGTTACATCGGCTGCCACAGTGATCATACCATTGATCATTTGATTTTCATCCTTAAGCGCTTCGATGGTGATATTAACGTATATCGATTCGTCTTTCCCAAAACGGTGCAGCGTTAATGGCACCTCGCCTGATACGAACCGCTCACCAGTTTGGTAAATATGATCTAATATCTCTTTGAAGCCTTTTCCTTCCAATTCGGGAATAACTTCCAATATCGGTCGTTTCAAAACATCCTGCTTTGATCTTCCCCAATAGTTCAGCATCCTGTCGTTCGCAAGTTCGACCACGTGCTTAGGTCCTCGATAAATTGACATGGCGACCGGTGCTTCGGTAAGCAAATTTCGCAGTTGTTCTTCTGCATGACCACGCGCTTTACTGATGTTGATCTGGGCACGTACTTTTGTAAGTAATTCTGCGGCAGAAAAAGGCTTTACCAGATAATCGTCGGCACCTGCTTCAAGTCCGTCAATTCTTGCTTCCTCTCCGGCACGTGCCGATAAGAAGATAACGGGTAAATTGTATAGCTCTTTGTCATTTCGGATAAGTCTTAAAAGCTCTTTCCCATTCATAACAGGCATCATTACATCGCTCAACACTAAAGAAGGTCGGTTTTTCTTAAGCTGCTTTAGCGCGTCGCTGCCGTTGGACGCAGTATGTACTGTAAAGTAGGGTTTAAGTAATCGGTTTAGGTAAGCCCGCATATCACCATTATCATCAACAATAAGGATACTTGTTTCCAGATTCACAGTAAGATCAGCAGTGCTCATAATATCGCTGGATGTTTGAGTAACCTCATCAGCATCTCCTTTTGCCTCATCTTGTAAAAGGCTAAAAGCTTCACGAATAAATGGTGCAGTAACTGTGCTGATTTGCGTTTCCCGGCTGGATTCTACTACTTGAGCGGCTGGGAGATGTGCTTTTCCGGAGGGGATTTTTACAGTAAATGTACTTCCCTCGGCCTCGGTACTGATCACACTGATATCGCCACCATGCAGCTGTACAAGTTCATGTACTAATGACAGCCCGATACCTGTACCTTCGTGGGTACGACCTGCTGAGTTTTCTACGCGGTGGAATCGCTGGAACATATGCGGTATTTCTTTTTCCGGAATACCAACACCCGTATCTGTAACACGAAGTAAAACAAAGTTGCCTTCCTGCTTTAGATCCACCGAAATGGTACCTTCCAAAGTATATTTAAATGCATTGGATAAAAGGTTCAGGACAATCTTTTCCCACATCTGGCGATCGGTATAAAAATCTCCTGTTAAATTTTCGCAGTGGACCACTAACATCATGCCTGCTTTCTCTATGATAGAGCGGAAACTACTGGCCAGGTCGGTAGTTAGTTCTGCAAGGTCAAGTATCTGGTATGCAGCCTGGATACGGCCTGCTTCAACACGACTATAATCCAAAAGGTTATTGACCAGTTTCAGCAAACGCATGGCGTTGCGGTGCGTAGCTTCAATCTGCGCTTTTTTATGTTCGTCAGATTCTGCCTGCAGCAGATCTTCCAAAGGGCCAAGCATCAGCGTTAAAGGTGTCCTGAACTCATGGCTCACATTGCTGAAAAATGCAGTTTTGGAGCGGTCAATTTCTGCCAATGCCTCTGCACGCTTCTGTTCCTGCTCGTAGGCATATACATTGGAAATTGCAGTGTTAAAAGTACCTGCAAGTTGGTCGTAAAAGTTAAGATAGGCCTCGTCTAAAGCCCGGCAGGCACTAACTCCTGCGATTATAAAACCAAAAAGATCTTGTTGGCCGGAGATTCTTACCGGCAGAATCATGGCTGTATTTGGCGCGGTTTCATATGGGCCGCTCCGAAAATCACCAAATCTTGACTGCAGGTTTTCAACTTTTAGCAATTCACCTGAATCGATCACCTGTTGCAGGTTCCATTTGCCATCTGTAATGGAGATAATTGGGGGTGCCAAAGAAGCGGCATCGGTCACTCCGGCTGAACTTACCAGTTTAGCTTCCAAACCATTCAACTGGTAGAATAGCATAAAAGGCATGTCAAGCTGATAGCTTTCATACTGCACGTTGCTGACCTCAGCAATTTCGGTAACTGATTTAGCTTTACTCATAACAGCACCGAGATCCTTTAATACCTGCGTACGCCTACCAGCCAACATCTTCTCTGTAGTTTCGGTAATCGGGTGAAAAATCCCGCCAACACCACCGGATTCATCACGGATAGGAGCAAAGGAAAATGTCATCCATGCCTCTTCCAAATAGCCATAACGTTCCAGAAACATCCGCTGATCGGTAATGTAGGTACCCTCGCCCTGTTGTCCGCGAGTAAATTTATCGCCAACCACATCCAATGCCGATTCCCAGCAAACACGAAAATTCATACCCATAGAACGCGGATGCATCTCACCACAAATTGGCCGGTAACTATCATTGTAGATTTGGAAAGTTTCGGGACCCCACGCTATTAAGATAGGAAAGGTAGAGGAGAGGCACAAGCTCACCGAGGTGCGCAAACTTTGCGGCCAGTCTTCTATTTTCCCCAAGGCAGTTTTTGACCAGTCCATGCTGCGGATCAGCTTGCCCATTTCACCACCGCCTGATAAAAATTGTTCGGTACTTTCAGTCACCTCAGTTAACATTGCTTCATATCAATTTCTGTAAAGATAACTATTTGAAACATTCGGGGAAATGAACTATAAAATCGGTGTATTTTAAATTCGAAATCTGGATATGCGAGTGATAAATAATTTTTGTTGACTGCGTTTCTGCTGTATTAGCACGGTAGTTGATAGTTGAAAGCAATAGTGTATTATCTTGCGAACGCAAACTGACCAAGTTGACATATGAAATTTAATCCGGTTCTGGTTATAAAGTTGTTTCTCGCTATTTTTTTCTGTGTGGGTTTAGGGCTAACCGTATTTATGGTTATTGAACACGTGAAAATTATTGGGGCTTATATAGTTTCAGGACTATTTATTTTAGTCCCAGGCACGCTATTTTACGGTTTTACATTTGGATTTAAGATTTCGGAAAAAACTGCCAGAAAACAGGCCGAAATACAAGACAGCATCAGTTTTGACAACATGGGAATATCGTATAAACAACCGATTTTTGATACCACTCAATTTATCGAATGGAAATTTATTGAAACGGTATTGTATACCAACTACCAGTCTGACGACCATCAACAATTCATTTTTTATCTAACACAACCAGCAGTTCAAACTATGACAGAAAATCCATTGATTCTAAATAAAATATTTGCATCTAGGTTTGGAAAGAAAAAGAAAATTACGATCGAGGATGACTGCAGAAATTTTCACCAGATCTCAGAAATGTTGGAAAAACATTTATTGAATATAAAGCCGTTTGACTGGACTGAAGATGAAAAAAAAGGAATATTGTTAAGTTCAAAAACTCAAATTAAAAACGATACAATTAAAACAGAAGAATTTTGGAAGCCAAATAACAACTATGATAGAGAAAGAGTAGTTTATGATCTATTGAGCCGGACATTCCAACAGATAAAACAAGCAAAAAATGCCTAGAACGAGCCGAAATATCAGACCCATCGTTTAGCTTCCTTCTGCGGCAAATGAAACTTTGCCAGGTTCTTTAATTAATTCGGCAATAACTGCTTTCACAATGTCACTACGGGTTTGTGAAGACTTCTTCGGGTTGACAATATAAATTAAAACTACCTCTACCCAATTATTTGCGTGAATTCTAAAATTTACAAATGGAAATTCTTCAATGTCAATGTCTTCTACAGCTGTTTCAGCGATCTGATCGCGCATGTCTTGCACGTGATCTTTTACTGAAGGATCGAGCTGGTTTAGGCATACTCTTCGCATCGTCTCTTCAACCCAGCTTAGGTCACTCTTGAAGGTTATATAAAAAGAGATCTCATTCCATACTAAAGGAAATTTTTGCCATGAATAGTTATATACCTGATTTTGAAATATAAGACTATTTGGGAATCGAATAAGTCTTCCACTGGGTAGATCGCTGGTCATAAGATTGCCAGCAAACTCCCAAAGTGTGGTATCCAGAAAATTAATCTCCACAACATCACCATTGAAACTACCTACCTGAATCCGGTCGCCTACTTTGAAAGGCCCTCTCATCACGATGTAGAACCAGCCGATTAAAGATGCAATTGGCGTTTGTAAAGCAAATCCTAAAAGAAGAGATATCAGTCCGAGGGACACCGCTGCCGTATACCAATTTGCATTTAAAAAGGAGATGAAGATGAAAACAACTACGATAATGGTAACTAATCGGGTAAACTGGACCAAATTATAAATTAAACCTTTATCGAGTTTTGTTCTGGCAATCTGCGTCTGAACAAATCTTGAAATTATAAAAGCGACAAAACTACAGGCGGCTGCAAACAGAATGCTGTCAATTGTTTTGTAATAGGAGCCAATAAATGTGAAAACCTTTATGCGGATTAGAAAAGTTAACCCTACACAAATAATAGCGCCAATAAGATATCCACTGATCTGGAACTTCTTAATATCTTCGTTGTGTAGCTTTTTTATTGTAGCTTTTTGTTCCGGGGTGGGAGCTTGCTCTTTAATATCCATTAGCCTTAAGGAATCATTTATTTGGTAAGGCAATAGATACGGGAAAAACTTAAAACTGGATTGGAGACCTGCTTTAGCCATAGCAACCTCTGTTGCGGCAGTGAACTTGAAGTTTAGTATCTATCAGCTAACGGTATGTTCGATGCTTCCTACAATAGACTATTTGTTCAATTATCGGGTTTTTTATCGCGGGAAACCAAACTAAAATCAAAATAAATTGTGGTATATAAAATGATAATGCGAAATATCAATCTCACAAATAAGAAACCACATTACTATGAAAAGGAACAACATGGTTATTCTCATGACCTTGATTATTGCCAGCACTATTTGCTCATGCAAGGTATTCAATAAACCAAAAGTAGAAAACAATGGGAGTATATCAACTTCCAGTCTAAACGGTAAATGGGAATTGAACTATATTTCTGGTGTCCGGATTGCTTTCAACGGACTATATCCCAACGCCAAGCCAGAAATAACCTTTGATACCGTTGCAAACGAAATACAAGGAAATACGAGTTGCAACGGATTTAGAAGCAAGATAACGATCAGTGGTAACAACTTAACTATTGCTGAACCTGGCCCCATGACAATGCGGTACTGCGAGGGGGGAGGTGAAAAAAATTTCTTAGACATGCTTAAAAAGGTAACGAATTACAACGTCAGTGATAGTACGCTAACTTTTATTCAGGGAGATATCGCAGTGATGCGTTTCACGAAAAAATAGTAGGTTATTTATCTGTTTTAGCTTATTCAGACCTTTTTTATGGAAGAGATAATGTCTTTAATGGTAAATAAATGAAACGTAGTTCGCAACTGAATCCAAATTGCGAAAGAGAGCCGATGTCATTATTTGCTCAGTCTCTTTGAAAAATATATCCGTTTATGCCCTTTAGGAAAATTCTTGATTTCTCCTACGACTTCATATTCGTTCTTTAAATAAAAGTCCTCTGCCTGGAAATCAAAAGTATCAAGCATTGCAACAGTTGCTCCTTTTTCTCTTGCAATGCCTTCTACATGCTTTAGAAGCGATGTGCCAATTCCTTTTTGCCGATATGAGGCTTCTACCCATAGAATTCTAATATCCAGTCCATTCCAATACCCAAGTCCAGCTAATATGCCTGCTATTTCATCTCCATTTTCATTTTTGACAATAAATTCCAGAGGCGTCCAGGTATCAGATAAAGCTGGAACTCTACTTAAATTATAGGCATTGATGCCCTCTACGATTTTCTGCATGTTTTCTTTATCACAGGGCTCGATGATGATTTTATTTAGCATACTCAAAGATTGTAATTTCTGCTCACACAATCGCAGGTAATTGGTTCCATTCCTATAAGGTTTAATTAAGGGAACAATTTAGTGGTCTGGTATAATTATGGATTTACAATATGATATGAAATCGTAAAAAATGTTCATGCTATAGTGTACTATTTTATGTTATTTAATACCATTTTTAACGCAGGTCGTGATTTCGGGAATTCAGTTTAAATGAATAGTTTTAAATTCAAATAGTATCGAAAATCATTAATTAGCTCCACAAATGTCAAAAGTCCTTCCAGAGCCTGAAAAGACAAAGTCCCCCAGCGGGTTTTACCAATTTTTAAATAAGACAAGTGACTTGGCTATAGTGATAGATCATAAGCTCACGATATTATATAAAAACCCTAGGGCTGCTGAGCGAATTAGTGGAGACAAACTTCAAGCGGTAGTGTCCTACGACCACAAAAAAGAATTTGGACTATTGTTGAATAGAATGATTGTCAAAAATATTGAAGCGTGCCAGAATAGAGTGCTTTTTGCAGATGGAATATGGTACGAATGCCAGCTCACCAATTTAATTGAGGATGCCGAAGTTCAAGGGATTGTATGTATTATGAAGGAAGATGTGAACAACAACCATCTGAGCGACGAGCAGCCCGGAACGGAACATTTTTATCGGATAATTACCGACAATTTACCCGCTATAATTGCTTATTGGACTGCTGATCTAAGATGCCTGTTTGCCAATAAAGCGTACCTCTCATTTTTTGGTAAAACAGAAAATGAAATGTATAACACCAGTATTGATAAGTTATATTCAAAAACCGAAATCTCCAAGTATCAGCACTTCATGATGATGGCCTTGAAAGGCGTTGCACAGAAGTTTGAGCGGACTGTTGAGCGGGAAGGAAAAGATGATAGGATCATATTAACCGAATATGTGCCTGATGTGGATGAGGGACATATCATGGGGTTTTATACACTTATTTACGATATCACAGAATTTAAAACAAAAGAACAGGAATTAGCCACGATTAACGAAAGGGCGCTTTTTAATAATAAAGTTAGTACGCTCTTTAGTAAGGCGAAAGATTTAGATGCTGTGCTTTCTATAGTGTTAAAAGAACTCGTTGCATATGGTAATTTTTTAGTCGCAGAGATTTGGTTATGTGGCACAGATCCTAAGTTCCTTAGCCTTTCTGCACATTTTGCTTTGACGGATATTGCCGAGAGCTTCTATTATAATAATAGAGGGTTCAGTATCCAGACGGATAGGGAGGGGTTTATACGGAATATATGGAAAAAGGGTACTTCGAAGCATTTGACCCATCTGGACAAGCATGAAGGCTTTGTACGAAAAGATGCCGCTGCGCTTGTAGGCCTTAAGTCTGTTTATGGCGTCCCGCTAATTGATAACGCAGGAAATGTTTTAGGCGTTATGATGATTGGCATGGATAACAATAAGAAACCTGACAAACAATTTATACAGTTTATTGAAAATATCAGCACGCATTTAACGGGAGAAATTATCAGAAAGAAGCTTGAATCAGAACTCGAGCAGATTTTTAACTACGCACCGGACATTATCGCTATTGCTGGGACAGACGGTTTTTATAAAAAGGTAAATCCTGCTATGATTAAGTTACTTGGTTTTTCAGAAGCTGAACTATTAAGTCGTTCTTTTACCGCCTTCATTCATCCAGATGACCTAAGCCATACGCTTGATGCGTTTAAAGACGTAAAAAAGGGGATGGCAGTCCATTATTTTGAAAATAGATTGATTAAAAAGGAAGGATCTCAGATCTGGTTGGCCTGGAATGTTACATCAGCAACAGAAAATGGGTTGATTTTTTGTGTAGGGAAGGATATCACTGACAAAAAACAATCAGAACAGGTTCTGATTAATCTGAATTTAAAACTTGAACAACAAAACAAAAAGCTTCGGGATATTTCATGGATACAGTCGCATGAGGTAAGGGCACCAGCAGCAAAAATTCTTGGTATCGTCGATCTTATTAGTTCAGATAAAGGCGAATTATCTAACGAGCTCAATGAATTGTTTCTTTACCTGAGAAATTCTGCTATTGAACTAGATGAAGTTATTGCTAAAATCACTGCGCTATCCAGTGCCGGGCAAAAAAGTTGAATTATGCCACCTGGGTGGCTAAGAATTGGTCAAGAGCTGCAGGGAGATTGTGTTTTTTAATCATTATGCATTTCGTTGTGTCCATAACTAATTACCCGAGCTAATTTCCAGACTCCGTCTTTAAACTGCCAAAGCTGAACGAATTTGTAGGTTCCGCTAACTTTTTCCTGTATTTGCCCTTTGTTCGTGTGATAAAAAGTATGTACGCCAATCTCGACGGCACCAAATCCCTTAATTGGGTATACCTCTAAAGTGCTTTTGATGAGTTCTCTCCTAATATGATTGTCTCTCGCACACATTTCCCGGAAAGATCGGATTTCGTAATCGGCACCATAAATGAGTTAAAACCATTCTTTGTGCCAATATAAAGTAAGGCTGCACGTATTAAAGAAGGCACTTATTTAGGTCCAAAAAAATATCGATGTTCATTAATGAACAGTCCCATGTACGCAATAGAACAGGTTAAAATTATCGAATCGTTAACGTGTGTTTTCATGCGCCAGATTGTCTTCATAAGAATCAGATAGGTACTGAAATTGATTGCCTTTTCATTTTCGTTTAAAATAGAATCTCAGGGTGCCGGAAAAATATCTGAATCGAACAAGATTATCAGTAGAAGGGCCGTAATGTGTTTGCCGATTATACGCCAGCAGAAACTTTCCAAAGATTTATCAAAGAAAAAGATTCAGCAAAAAATTTGACAAAAAGACTAATCATAGCCGATCGTTAAAATTAATCTATCTCATTAAAAACGCGTACAGTATTATAAAACCGGTCATCAGCCCTTCAATCATCCATACTTTTTTTGGTCCTATTGTATATTTCTTAACGAGATGGTCTGTTCCCCATGCAATCAATGCAGCAATAACTAGTAATAACGGTATTATCCAAGATACATTCACTCCGGAACGGTGCAACCGATCCTCATCAGGAATAAACGGCACACATATCGCTATCAGTAAAGATATCGCAGCAATTATAAGCAGTGGTGTGACCGTTGATTTTTTCATGTTGTAAAGTAAGGATATTATCTCAGTCACTTCTTAAAACAGGGCAATTGTTTTTATTTCTTTCCATCACAATAACCTTTTATGGAGACGTTAAACAGATAACAGTTGGTGACCCACATGGGGCATATTGAGATCTTGTTGAACAATTCATGTTGTGAACACATATTTTGTTTAAGAGCACCCATGCGGGTAGTCTTATTGGTTCCCAATGAATAATATGCCAATAGATGAAAAATAATCCATCAATCTTAATATTCTAGATAGTCTAAAGCAAACTTAATCCAGTCACTTACGCTCTTATCCAAGAAGATGTCTGGTTGCATGCCGATATTGTCGATCGGATAATCTGGCAACCTTAAAGAACGGTAAGTAGGCAATTGTAGCAGGTACTCGGGACAGCCAAAATTGAACATACGGGCCGCGGCATAGTCTAGTCCTCCTGAAGTGACAGTGCCTAATATTTTTACTTTTTTACTTTGTTTGGCCTTCATAACGAAATTCTCCGCGGAACTTCCTACTCTTTTATCAGTCAAAATAACCACAGCAATGGGACTTCTGCTATTAGGGATGACCTGCTGTATAGAAAACGAGCTCTCCTTAAGGTTTACGAATTTGCCCATGTTTTTCTCGTAAAGTCCAATCCATTGTCGAACTGTATCTATTTCTCCTTGCTTATTTTTATCATTACGCACTGTTTTGACATAAGTTTCAAGACCATTTACTAAGGTCTGTGTTGCAAGATATTCAACACCCATATTCCTGATTGGGTTGGTGCCGATATAGGGAAGCAGCAGGTCATAGGCGTTGTCCGTTCCTCCCGAATTGCCCCTAATGTCGATAATCAAATTTTTACTACCTTCTAATAGCGCGCGATTGCTTGCTACCATATCCTTAATGACGTCGACGAAAGGATAATCAAAAGACGGGAGCACAATCAGTGTGGTTTGGCTACTGAGTTTTTTTACCTCAAAACCGTAAAATTCACCCACCTTTCTTTTTACCTGGTACTGAGTTAGATTTGGTTGCGAGGATTGTTTTATAAAGGTCGCCCTTGCTTCCTTAAAATGTATGATACTGTTATTGAATAGCTCATAATGACCTGTCTTCAACGTCTTATCGAAAGCGTAGAATTCATACTTACCGTTGGGATATAATCTGAATTTTGTCTCTGTGGGCTTCCAGAAGGCAGAGCTGGAACTAATTACAAAACCAATCTGTGTACCATCTTTACCTTTGGTAATTCCGATTTCATATACGGCTCCTCCTGTCCATTCGAACTCGTTCTTCCAAACTCCTTCAAGTGGATCCTGAGCAATTTTAAGGCCCATGGTAAATTTTTCGATATCGATATTGAACAGATCTGTACTACCTGCACCTTTTGTATTGATGGAAGTTGCAGGATATATCCATATATGGCCATCTCTAAAAAAGGAGGTGTATTTTTTTAATAATTCGAAACATTTATTCTTCTCTGTATCATTTGTTTGTTGCCTGAGTTGCTGTTTAAAGTTATTATACAGGATTTTATCCTTAGTTTTCTCTTCAAATCCTGGATATTCACTTTCTATTTTTACAATTAATCCGTCCAGGGCTGCTGTACATTCGCAAACATTTTGGGCAAAAGCTGTACAAGTGATGGACAGTAAGGTTAATGAAAAAATTATTTTGAGCTTCATTTCTGTAAAGTATGTCAGCAAAGAAAAACAATACAGATAATTAAAAATTGTAATAATCGTGCACGATGTTATATGCTAAAGATGTAGGCATTAGATACAGGCTTTCGTAATTATCATGCAACATATCGGTGTAGGTTGCGTCTATCTGATGAATCTAAAGAATTAATTAAATTTGATAACAGGTAAAATCCATATATGAAGACAAGTATTGTTCCTGTACAGAATTCAGTGTTGAAGGCTTATATTCAATATTTTATTTTTTTTGAGCATGATTCCAAAGCACACTTTTCTTATCAGACCTTTCCAAACACCAATCTCTGTTTGGCGATATACAGGGAAAATAAGGTGGAGTATAAAAGTAATAAAAACGAAAATATTTGCATTGTCGGTTCCGGCCGAAATGCATATTCGAGCCGTTTGTTAGGTTTTCATCAACAACCTTTTAAAGTTGATATCAATGCTTCCTTAGATCAAATATGCATCTTGTTTCACCCGGCTGGATTGAGGGCATTTAGCAATGTGGGATATGCTGAGTTGCTTGACCAGTCAGAAGTTTTTGAATCTATTTTCGGAAATCAGACCTCCATACTTGAATTTATTTTTGAAAACAATGACTCGAAGGCGAGATCTGCCCTTTTAGAAGGTTTTTTAATTGAAAGGCTGATATCGACCGATAGAGGGGCAGCTGTATTACCTGCGCTGGACTATATTTATAAAAGGAAAGGCGATGTTACAGTTTTTAATCTGGCTCGCTCCCTAAAAATAAATGAATCCACACTTTATCGCTCTTTTAAAGCAGTCTTGGGACAAAGTCCAAAAGAATTTATTCAGACGGTACGGTTCAGGAATGTTCTCGGGCTGTTGTTGGCGCAGGAATGCAAAAGTTTGACCGAACTGACCTACAGCGCGATGTTTTACGATCAGTCACATTTAATAAAAGATTTTAAAAGTAGAACAGGCACGGTGCCTAATGCCTTGAGTCAAAAAATACGTCTTGAACAGCATGCGCTTGCCTGGGTGATAGATCCCTGATAGCTTGGACTCTGTAGCCTCTTATTGACTACCCCAAACTGCGGATCCATCAATCCGGATAACTAATTGATCTTTTTAAAGATGTTTTGCATGGTGCCCGTATCGACATCAGCCATATCAACCAGTTTTAAGGATTTCACCATTTTCAAAGTCGCAGTTTTATAATGCTGGAAATGTGCAGCCTTAATGTGCGATTGGTAAGCCTCCTTGTTGGCATATATCTCAACGATCCTTACTTGAGCAGGATTTTCTTTCTGATACATCGCAAAGAGGGATATCACCCCTGGCTCTAACCGAATAGATGCTGCTGATTCTTCTTTAAGGATCCCCTTGTATTCATTCAGGTATTCAGGAAAGATTTCGATCTCTGAAATGCGAACCATCATATCTTTATCTGTTACGGGAAGACTAGGCTTGCCTGTCAATTTGTTCAATACATTAGCCTGTGTTTTACTAATCCGCTTTGCAATGATCTCAGATACAGCTGAAATCTGAGCTTCGGTTATGCCAGTATTCATTCCCATTTGAAGATGCGATTGTAGCTGTCCTTCTACACCCGGCATTGCGGCTAACGCAGAAATGGTGATCAATTCCCTTTGCTTATAAGACAATACATCACTTTCAAAAACATCTGCAAACAGATGTGCTTTTAAAAAGGCATCTATACGAGGCGCAAACTCTCCAAAACCAGGGGCTGGTTTTGATTGCGGTGTTTTAGATAGTGTTTCCAGGACTTTTCTCCCGCGTTCGTAGTGATCGCCTTTGGTGTCGGCCGGTAATATTGGTCGTCCTATCTGATCCGAAATATCTTTTGCCTTTCTATCTTCCATAACGGTACGAAATGTGTTAATGGCATTCAGACTTCTAGGGAAACCGCAGTAAGCGTACAGCTGAACAAGGAGTTCTTTGATTTCGTTAATACTTAGTCCTGAATCAAGTGCTACAGGAAGTTCAGTTTTTAATGCTTCCAGGTTTCCACCTGCGGTAAGCGCAGATATGGTGACCATCATTTGCTCACGAGGGTTCAGTGCGCCTGCATCTGTAAATTTAGTTTGTGCTTTCATTTGTTGTGTCCCTAATAAGTAAACAGATAAGAGGAGCCACGGTAGGCATTTTTTCTTACTCATAATCATTGCTTTACTGTTTGTTAGCTACTGCATATTCTTCGTCAGTAACGGGTGTTAGCCATACTGCATTTTCGTCGCCTTTATAATTTGTTATGGCGATATGGCTCATTTTGTTAGCTGCAGATGCGCCATGCCAGTGTTCGATATTTTTAGGTATATTGATCACATCGCCTTTAGTGATCGCCTGGGCAGACATACCTTTTTCCTGGTACCAGCCCTTTCCTTCGGTCACAATCAATACCTGTCCTTTAGGGTGTGTATGCCAGTTTGTTCTTGCACCTGCTCCGAAAGTCACACTGCCTATGGCAAAATCATTATTTGCATCCCTGGGCAGTAAGGGCTTTAAAAAGGCTTCGCCTGTAAAGTAGCCATTTGTTAACTTGTCGCCTTTAGGAAAAAGAGATTCATCATTTGCTGTTGTCATTTGTTCTATTTGTTTATCGCTTTTGCAAGCAGTTAGAAATAATACTGTTACTACTACTGAAATTGACGATTTAAGTTTCATAATAGCTGCTAATTGATCATACAAATTTCGGGCATATCCCCTGCATTCCCATTATACAGGTTACTGATTTATTTACCAGTTTTACTGATCTCTCAATCAGAGGAAATAAAAGCAAAATGGTTCTGTAAATTTGTATGATAATTGGTGACTATGGAGCAGGTAAACAGAATCGATGCTGTTGGACAGTACAATGCGTATGTAGGTGTAGATACTCAGCATCCGCTGGTAAGTGTCGTTAACTTTAATGAAGTGCCCGTCATTCAGTACTTTAGGCATTATATGGGTATCTACGCTGTCTTCCTTAAAAACATCAAATGCGGAAACATGACTTATGGTTGCCAGCCTTATGATTATGAGGATGGCACATTGGTGTTTGTTTCGCCTGGGCAGGTTTATGGTATCAATAGCAACGGTCAGTCTATGAAGCCTTCTGGTTACGCGCTGGTATTTCATCCTGACCTGATCAAGAGTACACATTTAGGAAAAATCATTAAGGATTATTCATTTTTCTCTTATGAAGTTCACGAGGCACTTCACTTGTCTAAGAAGGAACGTAAAACCATTGTAGATTGTCTGGATAAGATAGCGGCTGAGATCGAACAGAACATAGATAAGCATAGTAAAACGCTGATTGTATCTAATGTAGAATTGTTTTTAAATTATTGCAGGCGGTTTTACGACCGGCAGTTTATCACACGTACCAACGAGAATAATGATATTCTTACCCGTTTTGAGGCGTTGCTGCATGATTACTTTGCGTCAGGTAAAGCCAAGGGCTCAGGTTTGCCGAGTGTAGCTTATTGTGCCGATCAACTGCATTTATCTCCAAATTATTTTGGCGATCTCATCAAAAAAGAAACCGGTAATACGGCCCTGGATTATATTCAATCCAAGGTGATAGATGAGGCAAAGGCTAAAATTTTTGATTCGGCTAAGTCAATTAATGCAATTGCTGTTGAACTTGGCTTTAAGTATCAGCAGCATTTTACAAGGTTATTCAAACTTAAAACCGGAATGACCCCTATGGCGTATAGAAGTTCCAATTAACCTATCTTGCACCTATGGAAAAAGAACAGCTGATCAATTTCATCAAAAATAATATTCCCAACATAACAGTAACGCAAACTGGCCTTGACGCAATTGCAAACCATTTTGAGGAAATCGAATTTTCAAAAAATGAATACCTTTTAAAGCAAGGGAAAGTTAGTGATTACTATTACCTGGCAGAGGGCTTTGTGAGGGCTTTTACTCATGATCCCAATGGCAATGAAATTACCACTTTTTTTTACCCGCCAGGAAGAGTAGCTTTCGAAGCATCATCTTTTTTTCTTCATCAACCTTCCACAGAATATTTACAGGCCATTACCGCCTGCAAGATATACGTTACTAACTTTGACAAACTGAATCTCCTTTTTCATTCTGTGCCCGAGTTCAGGGAGTTTGCGAGGGCTATGTTGGTAAAGGAATTTGTAGCTTATAAACAGCGTACTTTATCGATGATCAATAAAAGCGCGGAAGAGCGTTACGCCAACATGGTTGCTAACAGTAATGAGATTTTTCAATATGCCCAGCTAAAGCATATTGCTTCCTATCTGGGTATAACAGATACATCTCTTAGTCGTATAAGAAAAGAGTTCGTCAAAAAATAGTGTTTTTATTTCTTGCCATTTGACAATTCTTTTTCTGTCAAATGGTAAGCGGGTTTGGTAAAATCGTAGCGTCCTTTGTATTGTAACTAAAACAACAAAACAATGGAACATTTACCGATCTACATTTACCTGACCTTTGGCGCAACAGCCATCCTTGGTATCTGGTTATTCTTTAAAGCGACCCAATATTCCAAACCGTTTCTATTTGGTTTATTGGGCTGGATCGCCGTCCAATCTACGCTTGCTATTGCCGGATTTTATAACAATACGCTTACCACTACTGCACGCTTTCCACTTTTGGTAATTCCTCCCATACTTTTGCTGGTATCTCTGTTCATCACCAAAAATGGTAGAGCATTTTTGGATAGCCTTGACCTACCCACGCTTACCATTTTTCATATGATCAGGATTCCCGTAGAGCTTGTATTATTCTGGCTTTTCGTCCGCGGAGCAGTTCCCGAAGCCATGACCTTCCATGGCAGAAATTTAGATATACTGTCGGGCATTTCCGCTCCAGTCATCTATTACTTTGGTTTTATTAAAAAGACTTTAAATAACCCAGTCATGATTGGATGGAACTTAATCTGTCTCGCACTGCTCCTTAATGTTGTATCTACAGCTATCCTTTCTTTACCGGCCAGATTCACACAATTTGGTTTCGGGCAACCCAATATAGCACTTGGCTATTTCCCGTTCGTATTGCTACCTGCAGTGCTGGTGCCACTAGTGATGTTCGCAACAGTTGCCGGGATCAAACAGCTTTTGAAAAAATAATAGCTGGTAAACCCTAATTAAATGCCATCACGCCCGATTCTTTTAAAAAAATTATCCTTGTAAGTCTCGGATACAGGTATCAATTTTTCCTTGATACTTATCCTGCCTCTTTCAATAAACCTAATTTTGTCGAATGCTATGATGTATGATTTATGTACTCTGATAAACTGATCTGCAGGTAATGACTGTTGGATGCTTTTCATGCTTTGTAGTGTCAAGATCGTCTCGGTCTCGGTGTGGATCACCACGTAATCCCTGGCTCCTTCAAAATAGTAAATATCGGACAGATCAATTCTGATAATTCTATTTTCAGTTTTAATGAAAATATGGTTTATCGTACCTGACGACAGCGTGGCATCAGCCAAAGCCTTGTTCATTTTAGATCTTTCTACTGCCTTTTCGATGGCGACGATGAAGCGGGCCATCGTGATCGGCTTCAACAAGTAATCAATCACCTGATATTTATATCCATCCAATGCATACTCGCTGTAGGCGGTAGTTACAATGACCATACATTTTTTTTGCAGCAAGTTTAAAAAGTCAATGCCATTTAATTCCGGCATTTGCATATCTAAAAAAATCAGGTCAATTTCCTCAATTTTTAAATAGCTAATTGCTGCCAGCGGATTGGAGACTGCCCGTACCAAAGTTAAGTTCGGCATTTTCGAAATATAATCAGACAATAATGATAAGGCTAAAGGTTCATCGTCTATCACCATACAGTTAAGATTTTCAGCCATTAATTACCATTTTAAGTTCAATATAGAAGTGGTTTGTAGTTTCATTAATAATCAGGTCATATTTTGCAGGATTTAAGAGCTCTAGTCTTTTCTTGATGTTCTCTAAACCAATTCCTCCCGTTGCATCTTTTCTGTTTCCATTCTTTTGATTATCCACCTTAAAGACTAGCAGATCTTGTTTAACTTCCAACTTAATGGTCAATGGATTTTGTGCGTCTTTCAGATCCCCATGCTTAAAAGCATTCTCTACAAAAGGAATGAGTGATAATGGAATGATTTTCGTTGACGCATCGATGTCTGTTTGGATATTTACGCTAATTTCGGGGATATAGTCATACCGCAACAATTGTAGGTCTATAAAATTGTTCAGGTATTCAATTTCCCTGGTAAGCGGTACAAAATCCTCTTTTTGATATAGCATGTACCTGAGTAGATCAGAAAGTTTACTGATTGCAGGAAGTGCATTAGTAGATTGCTGATAAACTAGTGTGTAAATGTTATTTAGATTGTTGAACAAAAAATGCGGGTTAATCTGGGATTTGAGGAAGGAAAGCTCAGCATTGCGGGCCTGAAATTTTAGCTCCTTTTCTTTTAGCTTCTTAAATCTTTCATATTGCACGCCGAAAAAGGAAAGGGCGACAAAATTATAATACATGGTAAAATAGATGTTGTCAAAAACATAATACTTCAGTGTAAGGTGTTTCATGTTGTAGTTATGATGGCCCGTAATCTGAAATAAAATTATTTCTTCTATAACAAATCTTAGCCCAATCATGACTGGTATACCGATTAGCAGGTAGAGGCTAACCGTTATCAGAATCCCTTTATTGGGATATAATAAATAGAACACTAAATAGGTTATGAGCGTATCAAAGAGAAATATAAAAAAAGAAGCACCGCTAAATTCATTGACTATATGATTTAGAAATATCGTCGCATCCAGGTTTTTATCTGGACGGTTTAGCCAGCCTGCGCTATGGCTGAGAAAATAAAATGCAACAAACACGGCAATAAGAGTTGGGATTTTTAGACGCATTATTCAAATCTACATTAATCGTAATCGCTAATGCAAGTATTTCCATGATTATTCCTGTAACGGTTTGCCAACTAAAATTATGCAGATGATATCCATTATCTTGCAGTTTGTATTTCATCTTTTAAAGATTTCGTTCTTTCAATAAATAGACTGTCTACAACTTTATAAAAAAAGTTAAATGAAGAAAATCAATCTATTTATCATTATCAATCTACTATGTCTATCTGCATTTGCCCAGCAAAGTAGAACCATCAAGGGCAAAGTGCTCAATGAAAATCATGCGCCAATAGCGAATGCCAACGTCACCGTATTTTCGGTAACAAACCATGCTCTGTTTACATTAAATACTAACGAAGAAGGTCTTTTTTCCTTTTTGAGCCCTGGCCAAAAATTTTACCTGAGCGTCAGTTATATTGGGTATATTCCCTTTCGGCTAGATCAGTTTGAGGGAGATAGTGTTATCATTGCCTTAAAAAGCAGCAGTGTGAAGTTAGAAGAAGTTTCCATTAGCGCAACCAAACCTTTCATGGAACAGCAGTTAGATAAGATGATCGTTAATGTTGACGGCAATACAAAAGCCGGAATAAATGCAGTAGAAATTTTAAAGAAAGTGCCGGGGCTCATGATTAAGAACAATGAGGAGCTGATGTTGGAAGGCAAAAGTGTTTCAGTGATGATTGATGGCAGACCGACCCGATTATCGGGAGCCAATTTAATGTCGTTATTAGAGGGAACTACTTCTGCCGGTATAAGCCAGTTCGAAATCATCTACAATCCTTCTGCTAAATATGATGCTGCTGGCTCAGGTGGTTTGATCAATATCAAAACTATAAAACGAGAGAAACCTGGTTATGACGCCAACTTGAGTATAAATGGTGGTCACGGCTGGAAATTTCCGACAAACAGTGATGCTGTTGGTCTCAACTACAAAACTGGTAATACCAATTTTTATGGTGCTTATAGTATTGGCCTGGGCAAACAATACCAGGAGATACAAACGAATACCTACCAAAAGGATCTTAATCAAAGATTGCAAGATTCCTCTACTTACAGGAGCGGTTACAAATCCAATAATATTCGCTTGGGCTTTGACCACTCTTTAAATAAAAGCGATGCATTAGGTGTTTTGATAACAGGATATTACAATACCCGAAATCCCAATTATATTTCTGAAACAGCAACTTACGAAGGAAATCAGCTCAAACCTGCAGCAAATACATTGAGTGACAACATCAATACGACAACTGGAAGAGGTCTAAACCTAAACCTGAACTACAAGCATGTAATTGATGTTAAGAAGCAGCAAGAGATTACCTTTGATGCGGATGCCGGCATTTCTGATTACCAAAATTACAATACGAATAACATATTAACAGTAAATACATCGCCTATTGATCAACATCAAGCATATTTTCAAGATGGGCTCACAAAATCTGGAATCTACAGTTTTAAAGGCGATTATACCAAAAAGTTAAGTAAAGGTCTTTTCGAGACAGGTTTCAAATTAAGTAATGTGAAGATTGAAAACAGTTTCAGCTCCTTATTTAGCAGTAATACGAGACAATCAGAAGACGTGGGCAGTAATGATTTTATGTATGAGGAAACTATCCTGGCTGCCTATGCAAATCAGCGGTTAGCGATGGGAAAGTTTTCCATGTTGTTCGGATTGAGGGGAGAGGAGACTTTTACAAATGGCAATTCCGTTACGTTAAATAGCGCAGTAGAGAGACAATACCTTAATCTTTTTCCAAATGCTACTATTGGGTTGAAATTAAAAAATAGTTCATTCTCATTGAGTTATTCAAAAAGAATTGGAAGACCTTTGTATAATGAATTAAATCCATTTGTAATGGTTACAAGTGCATTTACCACGAGGAGCGGTAATCCTGACCTTAGACCATCTTACGCAAACAATCTAAGGCTGGCTTTCACTTTGAAGAGTAAATTTACGATCGCCACTTCTTATAGCCATTCTAAAAATGTGATTACAGATCTGAAAACCAGAGATGCCCAAACGCAGATTACCAATAGTTTGAAGACAAACCTGAGTTCTTATCGTAACCTGGGTCTCAATGCTTCTTACAGCAATAAGCTCTTCAAAGTTCTGCAGCTTAATTATGGTTTGGGTGTTTCTAATAGCGACTACACTTTTTTATATAATGCTGCTACCGAAAATATTAACCAAACTACTGGGTATTTATCGTTGGGAAATAACATCGAGATTTCTCCTACACTATGGGCTGAAGTTTATTTTTATGGACAATCTAGGGTAACTTATGGAAATAATGTAAACCTGCCATTTAGTACGACCAGTTTAAGCTTTGGGAAAAAGATATTGCAAGGAAAAGGAAATCTCAATTTAAGCATTAATGATATTTTCTATACTGGGACTACCAGAAGCGAAGCGAATTATGGAAACATTGTTTATAATTTAAAAAGCAAATACGACAGCAGAAATATACGCCTGAACTTTTCTTACCGTTTTGGAAACTCAAAAATTGATGTTAGAAAAAGAAGCGTAGGGTCTGAAGAAGAACAACGGAGAAACCAGTAGCTTTTATGATCCGGGTTTTGGCTAAATGAAAAGCCGATTTGGATAAATGTGTGCGCCTGAACTACGGCATCTTTATATAAACAAAAGAAATTGATATGCGCGTATTTGTAACCGGAGCTACAGGCTTCGTAGGAACTGCTATTGTGCAGGAGTTAATTAGTGCAGGCCATAAGGTATTAGGACTTGCAAGGTCGGAAACGTCGGCAGAAAAACTAATCGCTGCAGGTGCAGAAGTACATCGTGGAGATCTGGAAGATTTGGAAAGCCTGCGGACTGGTGCTGCGGTATCAGATGGAGTTATCCATGCTGGGTTCATCCATGACTTTACTCGTTTTGCCGAAGTTTGTAAGGTTGATGAAATTGCTATAGCGACAATTGGTGAAGTACTGATGGGCTCTAACCGCCCTTTTATCGTTACTTCTGGCTCGGCACTGGTTAGTCCCGGGAAACTGGCTACCGAAGAGATTAATTCTCCTTTTAATCCTGCATGGCCAAGAGCTTCGGAACAGGCAGCTGATGCTTTAGTAGCAATGGGTGTACGCGCTGCAGTGGTTCGTTTGTCACCGTCGGTACATGGAAGTGAGGATAGACATGGTTTTGTACCCATTTTGGTTAATGTCGCTCAGGAAAAAGGGCTGTCGGCATATATCGCTGACGGAAATAACCGATGGAATGCTGTACATCGGCTGGATGCCGCAAGACTGTTTAGGCTGGCGCTGGAGCATGCAACGCCGGGTGCACGATACCATGCTGCTGCAGAGGAATCCATCACTGTTAAGTCCATTGCCGAAGCCTTAGGTAAGGCACTAAATCTACCAGTAAAATCAATCAGCCCGGATGCTGCGGCAGCACACTTTGGATGGTTTGCACAAATGGCCGGAATCGATTGCCCAACATCAAGTGCCTGGACTCAAAATAACCTAAAATGGCAGCCAACGCATGATACGTTGTTGGAAGATATTAAAGGTGGTGTTTACACAAATTAAAATGTCAACTGGTAAATCATAAAAAAATCACGAAATTAGTGGAGCAATGAACAAAAACCAGCTTTTTCATTTTAAGACTATCACCCAGTATCATCGCGCAGCCGGGATGCCTAAGCCGGCTCATCCATTAGTAAGCGTAGTGCATATGGACAGCCTTAAACAACCACTTGCCGATGGGTCTTACAGCATCATCTACGATTTTTATTCAATCGCCATGAAAAGGGTGAAGAATGGTAAGTTTAAATATGGGCAGCAGGCAAGTGATTTTGATGAGGGCGTATTATTCTTTATGGCTCCAGGGCAGTTGTTTGGTGTGGAAGTCCAGAAAGATCTGGTTGCTCATGCTCCTGAAGGCTGGATGATCCTTATACACCCGGATTTTTTATGGAATACGCCGCTGGCGAAAACGATTAAGCAATACGAGTTTTTTAACTACTCGGTTAATGAGGCACTTTACCTTTCTGACAAAGAAGAAACAATGTTGACGACGCTAACGGAAAATATAGAGCAGGAATATCATGCCAATATCGATCGTTTTAGTCAGAGCGTGATTATTGCTCAACTAGAGTTGTTGCTTACCTATTCGGAGCGGTTTTATCAGCGACAGTTTATTACCAGAAAAATTACAAGTCATGAGGTATTGACCAAGCTTGAGGATTTGCTGAATGACTATTTTGCTACTGGTAAACTTGCTGAAAAGGGCTTGCCTAGTGTAACTTATATTGCAGGGAACCTGAACATATCTCCGGGTTATCTGAGTAGTTTGCTTAAATCGCTTACCGGTCAAAACACCCAGCAGCATTTGCATCATAAACTGATTGAACTGGCTAAGGAAAAGTTGTCCACTACAAGCCTGTCAGTAAGTGAAATAGCCTATGAGCTAGGCTTTGAGCACCTGCAGTCATTCAGTAAATTATTTAAGACGAAGACAACTTTGTCGCCCATGGAATTCAGGCACTCGTTTAATTAATTGTCCTTTGCTATTGCTTATTCGATCGTAAATTCGATGGTATTAGACACGATAAAAGCCCGGTCTTTAGTTCGAAGAAACTCAGTCAGGATTGTACGCTTGTCTTCAGTCAGCATGAAGTTTAAATGTTGCTTCTTATTAATGGTAATCATGATTTGCCTTTTAAGATCAAACAGGTCTGCCGATATGTACAACTTAATCCGCTTTACCCTCGATGTTTCAACACTTATGTTATTCCCATCTGCCTGAACTTTTACAGCACCCGACCGGTTTTTATTGAAATCGATGGTGCCTGTTTTACCATTTTGAGTCACGGTCGGGTTTAAGGGTTGCTGCCAGTCTGCCCGTGGTTTGAGGGTGTCTAGTTCCAGAATTTCCAACCATCCATTGCGGCCATTTTTGATGTTATCTGTTTCCCATTGTAGTTTTTTTGGTAAAGGATCTCGTTTGGTTTTGCTTAGCGTGTCGAAAATAAAATTAATGGAGTCGCGCTGGAAAACGGCCAGCGTGTGCTCACCTTGCCTGGTGTAATTTGTCCAGTTCGCACCATTTGTTTTAGCATACGTGTACATTCCGTTAATGAGCAGCAAAGGGAAGTTGTTGTCTTTGCTTCCGCTGATTCCATAAAAAGGAGTGGCGTTTTCCATGTTTCGCAAACTCGTATTGCCGGCGTAAACTTTTGGGAGATAATTGAGCCCTACGAAAGCTGCAAAGGGGGTTGGATGGTTCACCGCAAACCAATACGCACCACTACCGCCATTGGAATGACCCATAACATATACCTTGTTATCATCAATGTTATACATGGATTTTACCATGCCGAGCTCACTTACAATCGTTTCAAATGCTTTTTGGTGGTAAAGCCATCCAAAGTCTTTTCTGCCAAATGGATAGATGATAAACGCATTGTTTGTCTGCGCTTTCTCTACGATCTTGATTTCCTGACCTCTCTCAATCCAGGCAGGGTTGGCAAAGTCTTTCCGGTTGATGATGGCGCCATGCAGGTAGATATATAGTGGTGTACTTTGTCCAGGATTGTACCCTTTAGGGATATAGACCATAAATGGCACTGTTAACGTATCACTAACTTTAATTTTGTATAGTGTCCAAAACCCCGTTTTCAGAGGCTTAGAGAACGTGTTAAACGTTTTTATTTTTTTAGATAATTCTGCAGCAGATAGAGTTTTAGCTGTTTGTTGCCAATAGCTGTTATTATAAATTACCGGGCGGTTTATTCGACCTGTTGTATCCTCAAGTTCAGCTATGATCTTACGGACGGCAATCGTTGCCGAATCAGCCTTATATTTTAGTGTCGTGATAAATGATTTCCATTCAGGTAGATTCTTAAGGGGAATATGTATGGGATCGTTCACGAATTTATCATAACTTGGATACTCATAGAATCCTGAATAATCATATCCAATTTGGCCGGATCGCGTGAGGTAATATTTGGCGTTTTCTATGTTTCCGATATGGGATGAGGAAACCGCAGCGCGGTAGGTATCGTAATTGCTCTGCGTATTTTTTTGAATTAAATAATAAGTGTCATAAAAATATGCTGCCTTCTTAAAATCTCGCTTTTGATAATAAGTGCCCGCCGAATCAAAAAGGTTGACTGTTTTTTCTTGTGCATGTAGTTGCAGTGTACAATAAAATAAGATTTGTAGGGCGATCAATAACGCTGTTCTTTTCATGTCCATATATTTTATGCAACAAAGAAACCTTTAATTGATCCCCGAAAATTGTATTTTCCGGCCAATTGGCTAACTAGATGACAACCACTAGTTGATTATTTTAATCAATGTATTTAGTTGACTGTCTATACCATTAAGCACCTGTTTCTTGTCTGCATGAATAACGATATCTGGTTCGGTTCCATTACCATCAAGTGTCCTACCATTTCTTTGAAATGAGAGCATCGTAGATATACTGACCTTAATATTTGAATTTTTCAAATATAGGGTTCTTGCATTACCACTTGAGCCATCTGTAGTTTCTCCTACTATTTTCACATTTGGCAGGCCTTTGAATGCACTTGCGAAAACTGACGCCGCGCTAAAGCTTTCTTCGTTCACTAAAATGTAGACAGGGTGTCTGTAGATTTCTTTACTGTTATTTAAGACCATATAAAAAGGTCCCTGGAACTTTGAAGTATCTATTGTATGTTGAAGTTTAAAGCTATTATTAAATAGGTCAATTGCTTTTCTGTCCTTGTTTGATAGCTGCTCAGAATTGTATGGGTACAGATACCGGTCAGTCATGGAATTTTCGTCTTGGATCATGCTATTATCTCTCCGTAAGTAGGTAACATTTGCAATCCAGGGAGATACTTTCGATTGAACAACATAACCTGCAAACGTTTGGAGAATCTCTCTGCTGCCTCCAGGGTTATTCCTGATATCAATGATTAACGCTTTCGTATCGGAGAACTTTGTGAGCGTGTTTTTTATAAAATTTTCAAGTCCCTTCACATCGTCATAGCTATACATCTCAGGAATCTTAAGATACCCAATACGATGATTGATTATTTTGCTTAATCCACTAAAGTCGCCCGCGAATACCAGTTGTCGCTCCAAAGCATTGTCTTGACTTAGCTTTGATACATAACCAAAATCAGCTCTGCTTAAACCAATGGTTTGAGTCTTCTCAATGGATCCAGAGCTGAAAACAACCTGAATGGTATCCGGACAACTCAAATTATTCTCAAATAGTAATGCGCCATATCTTTCAATAGCATGCGCTCCTCTGGTAAGTTTTGCTTGGTTTGGCGCTTGTTTATCTCTGTAGTTATACGCTCCAATCAATGTTTCCAAAGCTATTCCGTCTATGCTTTTGATGTATGGATATGACCCAAAATAATGCTTATAATTTCTGCTTTTCTCATCTTTAGTTAACCCTACAAGCCTCCCGTTTAATGATGCCACACCGAACGGCAGTGTTAAGTTATATGTCTTGTGTTTTTTTTGATTAAATGCCTCATTTTTCACGGACGAATGCCTATCGCCAATTTCTGAGAGAATTTCGGCTATTAAATGGGTTAAGTTGTCGATGTTAACCTTTGTTTCTTGACGACTAATGGAATCTACTAAATTTTTTATGGCCAACTCATAATTATAATTTGAAAGCTGGCTATATGAAGAAATGGATTTCAAGATATCCTTAAATTGAAGTAAATCGTTAACGGCATCAGCCTTGGATATATTTTCGGGTGGTCTAAGACTCGTTTTCGTTTCAACTATGGATTTGTTGTAAAGTACCGAGTTATTCCTGTTTTCAGCGGTAAATGTTCCTATATAGGTTTTTGATACATCATTTTTAATTAGTTGTAAGTTTACTTTTAAACAAGGCTGATAGCCCAATCCTTGTAGAACCTCTACTAGGTCTTCGGAGAATCGTTTCTGCCATTTCGAGCCGTATTGTTTTTTGCAGAAAGCCAGCAACTCTTCTTTTTTAAAGACGTCTATTTTTTCCAGACAATACCATTCATTGTCAAATTCTACCATAGGCTCTTCGTTATCCCATCTAACAGCTGTGAAGGGAGATGTTTTTTTTAGTGCTAATTTTTGTCCAAAACTAAGTACTGAACAAAAGCCTAAAATGATAAGTATGAAATAGGTTTTCATTTTTTGTTGTTAATCGGGTATAGTCAAACGTATAGTAATTCGACGCCGTAAAAAAATAGGATAGACAAACGATATGTCTGGATAGATTAACTATGCTTCCTGACCGACTTAACCCCATCACATTTCTTTATATTTACACTTCAATGAATTGACCAATGTTTCAACTATCACATCACGCGACTCGGGTACTGAAGCGAATTCTTCATTTGATTTTTATTTCTGTGATAACGCTCGCACTTTTAATGCGCGCCTACAACTCTCTTACAGACGAGTGGCTGTTTTTTTTGACGAGTGCTGCTGTAGAAAACTTTTTACAGGTTCTGATAGCTTATTTGCTTTACTATTTTGCATTTCAATCCAATGTTAGCTGGAAAAAGATTGCTTATTCAATGTTCTTTACCGCCATACTACTAGCATTAGCCTGTCTTAAAGATTATAGGATTCATGCTGAAGTCACAGTAGAACAAACATTTGCATATTTTACAAGCTTTTTAGGCCAGTTACTTCTATTTTATTTGGTTGTTTATGTAATCAATCACTTTGAGTCTTTTGGAAGATATCAAAAGCTGCAGAAGGAACTCGGCCGGGCAAAAGAGCAATTGTTACGAAATCAATTGCATCCGCACTTCTTATTCAATGCATTTAATTCTCTATATAGCTTGTCTTTGAAAAACGATCCCGAGACACCGGATTACATTTTGAAGTTATCAGGTATGATGCGCTACCTTACGGATGATACTCACCGTGATAAGGTGCCGTTGAAAAAGGAAATAGACTTTATTGAGAAATATATCGCCATTGAAAAAATACGATTTGGTCAAGATGCCCGAATACAATTGATTGTTGATGCATCTATTGAGTATAACAAGTGGATTGAACCATTTCTTTTGGTAACATTAGTAGAAAATGCTTTTAAACATGGATTTTATACCAATATTAAAGATGCTTTTGTTAGGATTAATGTGCGTACTAAAGACAAAGAGTTGTTTTGTACTGTTGAAAACAGTCTCTTTGAAAAACAACATTTCCAGGAAAGTAACCGCGAAGGAAAAGGACTGGAAAATTTGAAGAAACGTCTGGAACTACTGTATCCAAATAGTTCAAGTTTTAGGATTTGCCAGACACAAGATACCTATACTGTACATCTTAAAATTATAGTTAATGAACTTGTATAAAGTAATAGTAGTTGACGATGAGTCTTTGGCTGTAGATGTCATAACCCATCATTTAAGTCGATTTCCAAATTTCGAAGTGGTTGAAACTTTTACAGATTCGGTTGAAGCATTTAAATTTCTAAAGGAAGGCCATCATGTAGATCTTGTTTTCACAGATATTGCGATGCCAGACATCTCTGGAATAGAGCTTGTTAAATTATGTATGACAAGCTCCAGATTTATCATGACCACTTCATTTAGTCAATATGCCGTTGAGAGTTTTGATTTGGAAGTTATCGACTACCTGTTGAAACCAATCCCATTTGAACGTTTTTGTAAAGCAATTGCACGTTTTGAAAGTCTGAAAAACATACCTGGTAAAGTAATAGCTGAACCTTCATTCTTCGTTAAAGAAGGGGATGAATTTATTAAGATCCTGGTAAAAGACATAGATTATATTGAAGGGTTGAAAGACTATGTTAAAATTATTATCGGCAATAATTATTGCCTGGCACTTAAATCCTTGAAATCGATTGAAGATGTATTAAGGCCTCATAAATTTATGAGGATACATAAATCATATATTGTTCCTTTAACTAAAATAAGTCAGTACAACGGGAAATATGTAATCATCAACAGTTCGGAAGTTCCAGTTGGAAATAATTACAGAGAAAATCTTAAGGCTTATCTGAATAATAATAAATTATGACCAATTCATTAAAAAGTATACAGTTTCTTCGTAAAAACTAAATCACCTTGGCCTTGTTTTATAACAAACCAATATGCTATGGAACCTAAAGAAGAAAATAAGCTGGATGCTGATAATGCATTGATTTTATCAGCGGAACAAGATTCAAATACGCCAGAGAGGCCAATCGACGAAGAAGCTAACAATGGATATAACTCAGCAACCGATACCGGAAATAGTAACGAAGATCTTGAACTTAATCCAGATGATGATCCGGATACTAATCTGGATGAAAATGATCTGGATGCGTTAAATGGTCAGGACATTGATGAAGAAGATGACGAACTTTTATAAGGTTACTGATACTGGATATAAATCGGACTGGGTTTCAACGCTAGAATCTCTTTCGGCGTTAACATACGATTTGGGGCGTTCCTGATATCGTTTTTATAAAACAGTTTAAAACCGGTAAACTGTACCGGTTCCTGCGTCATGAAATTTCGATACGTGTTCTTTTTGGATTCAGGACTACCCCAGCCATCCATATCCATCACAATCTGGATTTCACTGCGTAGTTTGATCGCTTGGTAATTGGTCACCATACGTTTGGTGAACCGATGTATCACAAAAATCTTCGGGGGTAAGTTGTATTTTTTCACCAGGCCCGCCAAATACCCGGTAACGTAGTTGATATCTTGAGCGTCAAATGTACCAATACGTTTTCCAGGGACACTGCCTTCTTTCATGGAAAATTCCGGATCAATCCCGAAATGCACATTCGGCATACTCAAATATTTCTCCAGTAATGGAAGTTCCTTTTCCACAGTGCTGAACCCGACCTGGATATCCAGAAACACAAGTGCATTGATGCTTTTGGCCATACTTAATACACTGTCGATCTGTTTGAAAGGCATGCGTAGGTTATGCAGTCCGTTCCGACCAGGATCGGCCTGAGCGGTTACGCAAATATAATGTAGAGCAGGTACTACCGGGGTGTTCGGATCGGCGGTTTCCCAGTTTCTAACTTCCTCCTTGAGCTTAGCCAGCATCACCGATGGCGGATATTGACCCAGTATCCCCATGTTTTTGGAGTACATATTACCGTAGTACGCCACTACACGCTTAAAGGGTAATATCGCGCCAGGCAGGGGATATGCAGCGCTTACCACGGGCCACTTACCGGTAGCATCCCCATTAGCTAGCCGTTTCAGCAAAGATTTATAATGTAGGGTGTCTAAACTGATTGGACTGTTCATCAAGGAATCTTTATTGGCCGAAATAGTTTGCGCAGAGGCTATGTTTATCGTGAAGATTACAGAAACTGCCAGTAATGTCAGCGAACTCAATAAATTTTTTGGGCGCTTATGATGATTTTGTATAGTTGTCATATTTAGATGTGATGTGGTGCTAAGTTAGCAATGATAATGAAATATATGCTGGCGATACGATTGCGGCGTGATAACTAATGATTTTTTAGCAAGAAGAGATTGCTATGGCAATACAGTTTTTAAAGCTTTATACTTGCTTAGAGCCGATATCCCCGTATTTGCATACCTTTGGCCATAATCTCCCTACACATATGCAACAAACACTTTTCTGTCTTTCTATTTTCGTCGTCATTGCTACTTTAATACCGTTCATTCGACACGACTATTGGATTTTTAGGGTGTTTGAATATCCAAGGCTACAAAAATTGGTGCTCAATTTCTTACTGATAGTAATAAGTCTTTGGTTTTGGCCTGTAGAGAGCCATCAATTGATCGGCTTTGTGCTATTGGTGGTTAATCTTGTGTACCTGGTATATCTTGTGCTGCCGTTTACCATTTTTGGCGTTAAGCAGATTGTTTCTTCAACAAAACCAGAAGGAGAGAACAACATATCCTTGCTGGTTGCAAACGTTTATCAGGATAACAGAGAGAGCGAAAAATATCTAAAGCTGATTGAGCAATGTAATCCTGATATAGTACTCATGGTTGAAACCAATCTTTGGTGGCAGCAGCAGATGGACAAAATTGGCGAGGGTTATCCCCATCAGCTTAAAATGCCGTTGGAAAATACTTATGGGATGATTTTTTATTCCCGACTTGAACTTCGGAATGGTAGCATCAATTTTCTTGTGGAAGATGATATACCTTCGATACAAGTTGAAGTTAAGCTAAATTCTGGTCAGTGGTTAAGATTGTATTGCTTGCATCCTGAGCCTCCTGTTCCCCAGGAAAATCCAAGGTCGACAGAGCGGGACAAAGAAATCCTGATGGTGGCAAAAATGGCCAAGGAATGTGAACTTCCAGTAATAGTTATGGGCGATCTGAATGATGTAGCATGGAGCTACACTACGGAACTTTTCGGTAAGGTTTCTGGCTTGCTCGACCCGAGGAGAGGTCGCGGTTTTTTCAATAGCTTTAACGCCAAATACTTTTTTCTGCGCTTTCCGCTCGACCACATCTTTTGCTCCGCCGATTTTACGCTCTCTGGTATCAAACGGATGAACAGCTGTGGTTCTGATCATTTTCCCATGTGTATTAACTTTCAGTATAGCCCCGGATTAAAGAAATTGAACAACGAGCCGGTTGCAGATGCCGCAGACATTGAATTGGCGGAAGAAAAGATCAATGTAGAAACTGAAATTCGCTAAATATAGGTTTATATCAATAGTAGTTTATTCTTGATATCTTCATTAAAAGAAGAAGCGCTTTTTATTCGGCTGTTGCTAGTATCGCTTAAAGTGAAAACGAAGCCACCTTTAAAATATTTCTGGATTTCCTTGACTTTGTGCTTATTGAGAATGAAGCTTCGGTGTACCCTGATAAATTCTGGCGGCAAACGACTCTCAAGATATGTTAACGAATTATCAAGTAGCTTTTCGTCATCGTAAGTATGCAGGAAAACATATTTGTCTTTGGCTTCAAAAAAATAAATATCACTTACAGATATCAGTTGTATTTTAGGGCCTGTTTTTACCGGAATAGTGGTGATGTATGCTTTGGCCTCCTTTTCCTGCTCGATCTCTTTTATTTTCGCAAAAACTTCTGCCTGCTCATTTTTTCGGTTTAATACACGCTGCATAGTTATAGCAAGCCGGTCGGAAGCGACAGGTTTGAGCAAATAATCTAATGAATTCTTTTCAAAAGCGGTCACCGCATATTCATCAAAAGCGGTCACAAAAACAATAAGCGGCTGATAGATCAAGCGACTCATTACACCGAATCCGTTAATTTCCGGCATTTGTATATCCAAAAATACCACATCTGGACGTTCTGCGTTGATGAGCTTAACAGCCGAAATACCGTCTGAAGCAATGCCTATGACATTGATTTGTGGAAATACCTGCAGCTCATTTCGTAAACGTTCAACGGCCACCGGCTCATCATCCACTAAGACGGTACTAATTTTTGTGTGGGATAATAATGCGCACATTTTTTTGAGGTTTGTTAATGAGTTCTAATGAATAATCGTTTCCGTAAAGCAATTTCAATTTGTTCATGATAATAGATAGTCCATGCCCTGTGCCAGGTACTTCAGGGAAGTCTGAACCGGAGTCACCAACCATCAGTACCATTCTTTGATCGTCAATAGTAATTTGAACAGTAATCAGGCCCTGTGATGCCGATTGCTCAATACCATGCTTTACCGCATTTTCGACCAGTGGCTGTAAAATAAATGAAGGTATCTGCTGGTAAACGATTTCTGGTTCAACATTGATCTGATACTTTAACCGGTTTCCGTACCGTATCTGTTGCAGTTGCAGGTACGTATGTACAATATCCAGCTCATCTTCAATACTGTGTAAACCAGTACTCGTTTTATTTATGGTAAACCTGAAAAATTTAGAAAGCAACAAAATCATCTCCTCCGCTTTAGAAGCGTCAGTTCTGATCAGACCTGCAATCGTGTTGTGTACATTGTACAAAAAATGAGGATTAACCTTTGCCCTTAACAATTCCAGTTCGGCTTCTGCCTGCTGCTTTTCTAATTGTAACAAACGATATTGCTGGTTAATCAACCTGTTATTCAAATTCTCTTTCGCTTCTTCACTCACATAGATAGGGAGACCAGTTACCAATACGATCAAAATATTAAGCACATAAATATTACTTCCGCTAAATAATACGAAACGACCAGATGGTGTTAAAAGTGTTTGCGACCAAAGGCTAAACCCCGTACCGAGCAATGCAGCAATGCAGAGTAAAATAATCATAATCAGTATCTTCAGACTTTGGTAAGCGGTAATCCATAAAAAGTAGCGCCTCTGGTAGACGCAGGTCATCATCAGCGAACCAATTACCATTGTCGAAATCAATGAAGTGACGATACGCTGCCAATGTGGGTCGTAAGAAAAATATAAGTAGCCACCAAACGAGATCCCGATTAAAAGGCAGATCAGTAACGTTTTAACCAATGGGGGCATAGCTGGAGACGACTTGTTTTCGTTGAAGTTTTGAGTCATTATTGAGTCTGATGAAGATAGCAAGAATCCAGCACAAACCTAGAACTGATGGCAGGAACTGGCTGTAAGGATGGTATTGAGGAAATACAGTGCCAGCAAAGGCCGATGCAAGTCCACTTAAAGCACTGATCATTTTATAGGCATGTTCATAATAAACCGCCTTTTTACGAGCGATGTTGCTCTGCCAGTTTTTTGATAAATCGTATGCCGTAACCAACAGTAATGCACCCAGTGTGGAGTAAACAACTACCGGCGACCAATATAGACCTGATGACTGCAGACTATACAAATACCGACCTCCAACGGCTATTATTGCCAAAGGCATCATCAAATCGATTAACCTGGGTTTGTTCCCTTTCAAACGTACGGCACGGATTCCACTAAAACAGTTGTAGCCACTTAATAAGGTGATTACAAGCAGGAAACTGTTCCGGTTAAACACAAATATTCCAGTGAGCCCAGTTACTACCACCAGGCTCATCATCCACACAAACCACCAGCCGAATTTTACATGCCATCTTTTCTTTTTGTAAAAGATCGCGGTCATAAGACCCAGGCATAATGCTAATGAACCTGCAATGATGTGGATGAAGATGTTTGTTTGATGTAGAAGTTGCATACTATTTGTCCTTTCGATTTCTACAAAACACGTAATCTTAAGTGGCATGAGATAGTGTTTTCTGACAGGATCGGGTATTAAGGCGATGAAACACATCGGGACTCGGCCCAACCCTTATTTAGGCACTTTCAGCAGGTAGTTTACCCAGCCCGTCATCTTTTGCAATGATCGATTTCACAAACCCAATACTTTAGCCCTAATCAATCACTAATTGGATTTTACTATATGAAAAAAATTGAAGCTTTGGGCTTAAGCTTGCTTCTAAACATTTCTCTGTCTTACGGGCAAACCATCGAAACACAGATAAAGGTTATCGGAATTAGATCCGAACGGGGAAACATCAAATTAACCATTTTTAAAGACAGCGAGGGATTTGAAAAATCTCAGCCTGTCAAAAACCTAGTTTTTCAGAAAAAAGCTATTGTCGGCGGAAACCTGATCTTAACTTTTAAGATCGAGCCGGGGATTTATGGAATTATTCTACTGGATGATGAAAATAGCAATGGCAAAATGGATAAAAATTTTATAAGAATGCCAAAGGAAGGATTTGGGTTTTCAAACTTTATGATGAAGTTCAAAAAGCCTTCCTTTGACGATTTTAAGGTTAACTTGACATCCGATCCGAGCAAGACTGAGATTAAGGTCAGGTACTTTTAGCGAATCCTGATGCAGGAACAGATAGTCCACTAAAATTTAAACCGTCATGTAATCAAAGTTAATTGATGACATGGCGTAATTTCATCGATAGGATCGGATGTGGCTTACCGGCAGCATCTTTATCAAACCTTTCGGTGACTTCAAAACCAAGATGTTGGTAGAAATTTACGGCGGGAATATTTTGTTCATTTACATCGACATTGTTAGCGCCATGTTTATCGATAGCAAAATGGATAAGTGCTTTACCGATTCCCTGACCTATAAACATCGGTCTAATGAATAGCATTTGAATGAAATTACCATTGAGACCTATGAAGCCATGTATTTGGTATTCATCCCTAATGTAGTAAAGATTCTGTGCATCAAAATAGTAGTCATAGATCAATAGCTTATAGTCCTGAATCTCACTTTGACTGAGGAATCCATGTGTGGCTACGACAGATTCTTCCCAGAGGTTGATGAGCTCGTCATAATCACTTGCTTCTGCCGCTAATATTATTGGACTCTTGTCAATTGGTTGAGCATCTATATTCGTCCGCATTAAATCCAAAATCTACCTCCAATTACAGAAATGGCGCGTTCGCCAACATCAATATTAGATGTGCCGGAAGAGTTCAGAGTAAGGTGCTTAATCTGTCTAATGAGGATTTTCGCAATTGCAGTATCCATGTTTTCTGGTTGATGTCTCTTTGGAACATTTTGCGCACTGTAATGTTTCGTTTTTCCTCAATTTCCAATCGTCCTGCATGTGCAGTAATCTAATTGGGCAGATGGATCGATCGGTAACGGGTAGGAAAGCTTACTGTGAAAACCACAGCAACTTCGTTTAACATCGAGTTCTTATGAAATCATCTTGATTTTTAATGGTACGGGTGGAAACTAAAAAAAATGTACATTCGTGGATACCGAATATCTTCCTTCTTCGTTTTATGCCTTCAGTCTACAAGATTTCCATTGGTTTTGCAACGTGTTTATTCCTAAGTGTAGGTTTGTGCCGTTCACAATCCCTACCTTCAATCAAATATATTGGCGTAGAAAACGGACTGTCGAATAACATCGTTAACTCGCTTTATCTTGATAGGTTTGGGTTTATGTGGATGGGCACTTACGACGGCCTCAACAGATATGATGGTTACAATTTTAAGATATTTAGGAATAGCCAGGGTGTTGGTAATTCTTTAATAAATAACCACATTACTGTACTTAATGGCGATGATCTCAACAGAATTTGGATCGGCACCCAGAAGGGTATTTCATACTATAGTTATGCTGATTCTAAATTTCATAAATTACTTTTTTATAATAACGGTAAGCAAGATACCCTAACGGCATCGGTCAATTCTATAGCAATTAGTAAAGCTGGTTCAATATTTATATCTACGGAAGAAAATGGCCTCTTTGTGCTAAAGAAGGACGCTGTCATTGCCGGCAGAATATTACTGAATGAAAATAAAGATTATGCTCTTAAAGCACTTTGTTTGTCTAATGATGGTAAATTATGGATGTATGTCAAAGATTTTGGCCTTTGCAGTTACAATCCCATCAATGGTAAAATAAAACTTATTAATTCCGAAATAAGAAATGCAACGAAAATAATTTGTGGAGAACAGAATATATTATGGATTGGTACAGAAGCCGGCCTCTACAGATATGATATTCAAAATAATATCATAGATAAACTTGATGGTTATCAAAATAACGATAACATTATGAATTTGATGCTGGATAGGCAGAAGAAACTGTGGATTTCTACTGATGGCTCTGGAATTTATATTTACGATACCCAAGGCAAAAAGATAACTCGTTTGTTGGCAGGGAGGGAAAAAGGGTTGCTAAGCAGCAATTCGGTAGCGCAGGTTTACGAAGACAAAGAATCTAGAAAATGGATTGCTACCTTGAGAGGTGGGATAAACGTGATCGATCAGCAAAGTGCACAATTCCAGACTATTAAACATGATGCACTAAAATCGAACTCACTTATTAATAATTTTGTGCTTTCTTTTAGTGAGGATGAAAACCAGAATGTATGGATCGGGACCGATGGAGGTGGGCTGAGTCACTGGAACAGGAAGCTCAACACTTTTACCAATTATATAAAAACAAATGACCCGGGTTCACTCAAGAGCAATTTTATAACCAGCATTTTGAACGATTCAGATAACAATGTCTGGATCGCGAGTTTTAGCGGCGGAATAGACCGATTTGACAAACGAGAAAAGAAATTTATTCACTATAGCTGTTACAATGACATTAAGAGGATAGAGGAAGTTAACATCTGGAAGCTTTTTCAGGATAGGGATGAGAACCTATGGGCCGGGACAACTAAAGGAGGGGCCCTTTATAGATACAATCAGAGCATGGATAAATTTGAACTATTTGATAATAGGCTCAAAGATATCCATGCCTTGTTTCAGGATGGTAAAGGTAACCTCTGGGCAGGCAATTATACCGAACTGATTAAAATAGACCCCATTAACAAGAGGCATGAATTTACAAAAGTAGATCTGGCGATAAGAACTATTAACGAAGATTCTAAAAGACATTTATGGATGGGGATCGAAGGAGGAGGACTTCTTCAGTTTGATCCAACAACAAAAAAAATCATAAAATATACAGAACATGACGGTTTGCCAAGCAGTTCAGTTTTAAATATCCTTGTCGATTCCAAAGATAATCTGTGGTGCAGCACCTACAATGGCTTATCTAAATTTGATATCAAAGAAAGAACATTCAAAAACTACTTTACATCTGACGGCCTGCAGAGCAATCAGTTTAATTACAATGCCGCTCTAAAACTTAAGGATGGTGCATTTTTATTTGGTGGAATCAACGGCTTTAATTTGTTTTACCCCGGAAATATCAAAGAAAATAAACGGATTCCCAAAATTGTACTTACGGATTTCAAGATCAACAATATCTCACTTGACTTGGATTCGAATTATAAAAACATGTCGATTGTTGATCTTCACGAAATTTCTGTCCCCTATAACTCTGCGATTTCTGTAGATTATGCGGCTATAGAGTTCTCTTTCCAGGAGCAGATTTCTTACGCCTATTATCTGGAAGGATGGGATAGGGGGTGGAATGAAGTGAATAAACTGACTACGGCTTATTACTCCAGATTAAATGAGGGCAAATATAAGCTGCACATAAAAAGTACAGATACTGAAGGTGTTTGGAGTACTAATGAAAAGATAATTTTGATTCAGATTTTACCCCCATGGTACCGGAGCTGGTGGGCGTATATTAGCTATCTGGTACTTTTGTCAATAGCTTATTATGTATTTCAGACCTATAGAAACAGGCAGAGAAACTTGAAGCACGAAGTTGAGATCACCAACTTGAAAATGGAGCGGGAAAAAGATTCAAATGAAAAGAAGCTTAATTTTTTTACGAACATATCCCACGAGCTCAGAACACCGCTAACGCTCATTGTTAATCCAATCAAGGATATTCTGAACAGCAAGGAATCCGGGCAGGAGAAAAATGATCTGACCGTGGTTTACCGCAATTCGAGACGATTGCTCAGTTTGGTAGATCAACTGCTTCTGTTCAGGAAGACAGAAAGCGAAAATGATACCTTAAATATTGTGAAAATAAATATTTTCAAGTTTTCCAAAGAGATATTTCTGTGCTTCGGCTATCTCGCGAAGAACAACAATATAGATTACATTTTCGACGGCAACGATGAGGACCTACACATTTATGCAGATAGAGATAAGTTGGAAATCGTGTTCTTTAATCTTTTATCTAATGCCTTAAAATTCACGCCAAATGGGGGCGCCGTGAAATTTAAAGTTGCGACCACAGCCAATGGAATAAAGGTTGAAGTGAGTGATAGCGGCCCGGGCATTCCTGATGGGGTTGGTGAAAAGCTGTTCGAGAAGTTTTATAAGGTTATGAATAAAACCTCATTAAAAATGGGCTTTGGAATTGGACTTTATCTAGCGAAGGTCTTTGTGGAACAGCACAAAGGCAAAATCTATTTTTTATCAGACCATGGTGTCGGCACAAGTTTTTTTATTGAAATGCCTGTTGGCGAAGCTCTTGATTATGAAGAGGGTAGGCTGGTAGATAGTGAGCTGACATATGCAAATGAGTTGATTGCTCATGACCGGAATGATGTGGAATTTTCAGAAAAGGATACGATTGGAAACCTGGAGCTGTTGATTTCTGATCTGCATTCTATCCTTGTGATTGATGACAACTCGGAAATTATCGACTACATTAATCAGATTTTTAAGGATAATTTTAAAATTTATAAGGCAACCAATGGTATTGCTGGATTGAATGCCTGTAAGGAGTTTTTGCCTGATGTCGTAATCTCCGATGTGAATATGGATGGCCTGAACGGTATCGAACTTTGTAGAGCGATTAAAGAAGATTTGGCCCTGAGCCATATTCCTGTTATTCTGCTTACCGCAGATCCGAATACCGAAATACGGCTGCAGGGAATAGAAGTCGGTGCGTACGATTTTATCAGTAAACCTTTTGATAAAGAGCTTTTTACTGCTAAAATAAATGGAGTCATCAAAAACAGAATAAACCTGCAATCTTATTTTTATAATGAAATTACCCTAAAATCAGATGCGCACAAGGTTTCCGAGGAGGATAGGGGCTTTTTGCAGAAATGTATAGACATTATAGAAGGCAATCTGACAGAAGACAGTTTTAATGTAAAAACGTTGGCCTCTGATCTGGGCATGAGTCACTCCAATTTATACAAAAAGATTAAGGCTACTTCGGGTCAGTCCATCAACGGCTTTGTTCGTTTTATAAGATTGAGGAAGGCGGCCGAACTGCTTATCAATACCAATCTGAACATCAATGAAGCCTCCTTCAGGGTTGGCATGAATGATGTAAAATATTTTAGGGAACACTTTCAAAAACTCTTTAAATTAACGCCTTCTGAGTTTGTGAAAAAACATCGCAGAACATTCCACAAGTACTATAACCTCAACTCACCGAATTAAGGTTAGCTTAGATATGATTTACAGTAATTGTATTCAAATATTAAATCGTCCCCTCTTATTTATGAATTCCCCCCCTAAGCAAGCATTTGCAATTTCGGTACTTCGTTTAACCAAATATCGAAAATTGAGCAGTCAAAATTATGAAGCTAGCTTTGTAGCTAAGTTGGTATTATCTTTATGGTTTTCCATTGTCTGCGCCATTTCCGCAAAAGCGCAGAACATAGAAGTGAGCACAATTGCAAATAATGGTTGGGCGAGTAATTCTGTTAATGCCGTGATCTTCCGAAAAAATTCGCTTGTAACATTCAGAAATCACCAATATGCAGCTTACTATGATTCTGACCAGTTTGTTGTAATCGCAAAGCGCTTATCAGGAGCCAGAAGCTGGCAAATCCAAAGGACGCAGTACAAAGGCGATGCAACTGATGCTCATAAGTCAATCAGCATTATCGTAGATGGTTCTGGTTTTCTACATGTAGCATGGGGGCAGCACAACAACGATTTGAATTATGCAAAAACAACTGCCCCAGGTTCACTACAGCTCGGCGAAAAATCGGGAATGCTTTCGGACAAGGAAAATAAAGTCAGCTACCCTGAATTCTATAAGCTGCCCGGCGGAGATTTACTTTTCTTTTACCGGGATGGTGGTTCTGGAAATGGGAATCTGATGATCAATCGCTATTCGGTCAAAAGCAAAACCTGGCAGCGTATTCAGGATGGAATGATTAATGGCGAGGGAAAACGAAATGCTTATTGGCAAGTTGCACTGGATAGATCAGGTGTGATCCACCTCTCATGGGTCTGGCGTGAAAGTCCTGATGTATCCAGTAACCATGATTTGTGTTATGCGAAATCTTTGGACGGTGGGCTGACTTGGCAGAAATCAACGGGAGAAAGATGTCAAATGCCCATCGTCGAGTCAAATGCAGAGTACGCCCTAAAAATTCCGCAGAAAAGTGATTTGATTAACCAAACCTCCATGTATGCTGACGAATCCGGAAATGTTTTTATCGCCAGTTATTGGAGAGGGCACGACGATGATGTTCCGCAGTTTCATATTGTTTTTAATGTTGGGCAAGGCTGGAGGTTTAACAGTTTGTCTTCTAGAAAAACCACATTTAGCTTAGGAGGCGGTGGAACAAAGAAAATCCCGGTCTCGCGACCTCAAATCCTGATCTGGCGTAATCATAAAAGCTATGCTGCTGGAGTTTTGTTTAGAGATGCCGAACGTGGGAGCAAGGTCTCTCTGGCTATAAATCAAGATATCCAAACGAATCAATGGCAGATTCAAGACTTAACGTCAGGAAGTGTGGGCGATTGGGAACCCAGTTATGATACTGAGCTCTGGAAGGATAAAAAGATTTTAAATCTTTACCTGCAAAACGTAATCCAGATAGATGGTGAGGGTATAACGGATATGAAGCCCTCAGCGGTGAAAGTGCTGCAGTGGAAACCGAAAATTAAGAGATAATGGATGACTCAAAAATAAAAAAACTGTTTAAATCGATCTGTTGCCTGCTACTTTGCCTCAGCCTTTCTCCAGCCAGGTTATCTGCGCAAAAAAAAGCGCCAGTAACAAATAAGAATATCGGCTATCTCTTTGTATATTTCACAGGAAACGATAAGACGGAAGAAGCAATACATTATGCAATAAGCAAAGACGGTTATCATTTCAGCGCACTGAACAATGATGAACCAATTATTTCTTCCAAAAAGATCAGTTCAACGGGAGGCGTTCGCGATCCACATATCTTACGCGGTGCTGATGGTAAAACATTCTATATGGTTGCTACCGACATGGTGTCAGCCAAAGGATGGGACTCTAACAGGGCCATGGTATTGTTGAAATCTACCGACCTGATTAACTGGACGTCTTCCGTTGTCGATATCCAAAAGCGATTTGCAGGCAACGAGAGCTTGTTGCGTGTATGGGCACCCCAAACCACATACGATACTGTAAAGAAAAAATACATGGTGTACTGGTCCATGAAACATGGGAATGAACCCGATAAAATATACTTTGCTTACGCCAATTCAGATTTTACTGACCTGGAAACTGAACCTATGCAACTATTCTTCAGCCCCACAAATGGCTCATGCATCGATGGCGATATAGTCTTCCACAATGGGAAATATAATCTCTTCTTTAAAACAGAGGGCAATGGCAATGGTATAAAAAAAGCTGTTTCAGATAAATTGACGGAGGATTATGTTTTGGAAGATAGATATCTGCAGCAAACAAGCGAGGCTGTAGAGGGCGCGGGCGTATTTAAACTTAACGGTAGCGATAGCTATATCTTGATGTACGATGTTTATATGAAAGGGAAATATCAGTTTACCACAAGTAACGATTTAGAAAATTTTAAGGTAGTTGATCAGGATATCTCTATGGATTTTCATCCAAGGCACGGCACAGTTTTGCCAATCAATCAGGCCGAAATGGAACGGTTGGTGGCGAAATATAAGGTTGATATTAAGGTAAGCCATAATCCGGTTCTAAAGGGATACTATGCGGATCCGGAAATAGTATATTCCCATAAAATAGTTTACCACCGTTTTACTCGACCTAAAGGCATAACCATGGGTAATGCGGCAGGCTATCACCGTGAAGTCTGTATAGATAGACTGGAATTCAACCGAGATGGAAGTATTAAAAAAGTTACACCAACGGTTATGGGAATTAAACCTGTTAAATAATAAAATTAACACATTTAAAAAAAAATATCAAATGAAAATTCTCTTTAAAAAGCTTTCATTAGCCTTTTGCATGTTGACATTAGTATCAACCTTTACATTTGGGCAAAAGTTGAAAGCGAAGCAAACAAAGGTTTTGACCGACAGGCAGTTCTGGTTGCATCAGTTGGATAAAATGGTTAAACCGGTTTTGTACAATCTTGCGAAAGATAGTTTGCGGATCAATATGCCTCAGGTAACCTCTATCCATATTGATAATAAAGAACATCGGATTAAAGTTCAGTATGTAGAGGTTCTTGGCAGAGTGCTGAGTGGCATAGCACCATGGCTACAACTCGAAGGTGGTGATGTTGCCGAAGTTGCATTGAGAACGCAATATCGGACTTGGGTAATTCAGGGTTTGAAAAACGCTCTGGATTCAAATGCGAAAGATTTTATGAATTATGATATAGGCGGGCAGCAGCTTGTTGATGCATCTTATATTGCATTGGCCTTTATTCGGGCGCCATGGCTCTGGGAACATTTGGATAAAAAAAATCAGGAACTAATGATGAAGTCTATCGTTACTACAAGACGATTTAAGCCAGTTTTTTCCAATTGGTTACTTTTTTCGGCAATGAACGAGGCCTTTTTGGCTAAATTCGGTTACACCTGGGATCCAATGCGTGTCGATTATGCCTTGCAGCAAATGGAGCAGTGGTACGTTGGTGATGGAATGTACAAAGACGGGAGTACTTATGCGTTTGATTATTACAACAGCTACGTTATTCATCCCTACCTGGCAACCATTTCGAATATCATTGGCACTAAAGGCAAAGACTACAGCAACATGTTCGAGAAAATTAGAAAGCGCAATGAACGCTATGCAATTATCCAGGAACGATTAATCAATGCCGATGGTACTTATCCAGCTACAGGGCGGTCGATTGTTTATCGCGGCGGGGCTTTTCATCACCTGGCTGATATGGCATTCAGGCAGGTATTGCCCAAACAGTTGAGTCCGGCACAGGTACGCTGCGCCCTAACCGCTGTAATCAGGAAAACCCTGGAAAGTCCAACTACCTACAAAAACGGATGGTTAACAATTGGATTATACGGTGCCCAGCCAGATTTGGGCGATTTCTATAATAATCAGGGAAGCCCGTATATCTGTACCAATATCTTCCTGCCCCTGGGTTTACCTTCCAGCGACCCTTTCTGGTCAGATCCTGCGGCAAAATGGAGTTCGCAAAAAATTTGGGGCGGCGAGGACTTTCCTAACGACCACAGCGCAGATTTGAGGTAATCACAGATTGAAGTTCCGTCTCCGAAAATCTGGAACTTCACGTGCAAAAAAAATAAATGTTAATTTTACGTTTAAAAAATTTTGTTTTGACCCAGAAACACTCATAAGGATGTTTTTGGTAGAATAAGTAACAATTTATCCCCTATTAATTACTGTATTGCCCCTCATCGGGCGTGTATAAATTATAGTTATTTGTTCTAACCAAATTTAAATCATTATGCTAAAAAAATTACCTTTACCACTCAGGTGCATGCTGGTATTGATTGCAGTAGCGCTTATTGCGACGATAAGTCCAATCATCCTTTATGCTCAAACAGCAACCAAAGATATAACAGGTGTTATATTAGATTCGAAAGGTACCCCGATTCCGGGTGTTACCATTAAGAATGAAACAACAGCCAAAGCCGCAATGTCTGACGGAAATGGACGCTATAAAATTGCGGCGTCAAAGGGAGAAACGCTAGTGTATACTTTTATAGGGTACGCTCGCAAATCAATCTTAGTCGGTGAGTCAGCACAAGTGAACCTAACGCTTGCCGAGGATGCTGACAAAGTACTTAACGAGGTTGTTGTTATTGGTTACGGTACGCAAAAACGATCTGATGTTACAGGTTCAGTAGTTTCTGTACCAAAGTCAAGGTTATCGCAATTGCCGGTGACCAACATCCTACAGTCTATTGAAGGTGCCGTTGCTGGTGTAAATGTAGCGACAACATCTTCAGTTCCGGGTAGCCAGCCCAATGCCTTAATCAGGGGACAAAATTCCATCACTGCTGGAAGTGGTCCGTATGTAGTTGTTGACGGTGTGCCGCTGAGCAAAACGGGTGGATCTTTAAATGACATCAATCCAAATGACATTGCGTCTGTTGAGATCTTAAAGGATGCTAGTGCTACGGCAATTTACGGCACAAACGGTTCAAATGGAGTGATCTTGATTACTACAAAAAGAGGGACAACAGGTAAGCCTGTAATTCGCTATAGTGGTTATGCAGGTATTGATAACCTTGCGCACATTTTACAGCCGAGCAGTGGTGCAGAATATGTTCAGAAATACGCTGATTTCCTGAAACAAACTGGTCAGGTGCAACAGCGCCCTGTTCCTAATATCAATGAACTCCCCGCATACAATGCAGGTAAAACAACAGACTGGTTAGCTGAAGCAACTCAACAGGGTGTAATTCAGGATCATAATGTTGGTATTTCAGGCGGATCAGAAGATGTTAAGTATTTTATTTCAGGTGATTATCTTAACCAAAAAGGTGTAATTAAAGGTTACGAGTTTAAACGTATTGGTCTACGCTCAAATCTGGATGTAAATGTAACTAGTTTTTTAACTGTAGGTACGTCACTGTTTTTGACAAGTAACAATTATGATGGTGGGAGAGCGAACCTCCTGTTAGCAACTGCAATGAGCCCTTACGGCCAGGAATATAATGCGAACGGCACCTACACCATTTATCCAATGAATCCTGAGCAACTTTACACCAACCCATTGTTGGGATTGACCACTACTCAAATAAGCAGGACAACGAACATCAATGGGAACGGATACGCTGAGGTTAAATTTCCCGGTGTTTTAACCGGTCTGAAATTTCGGTTGAATGCAGGTTACACCTACTTCCCAAAACGGGAAGGAAGTTATTACGGGCGACTAGCCAACGATCTGAATGGTACGGCAAGGAGTTTTAACGCCTCAACAAACAGTTATACCGTAGAGAATATTTTGACTTACGCTAAGGATATTGAGAAACACCACATCGATTTCACTGCATTATACAGTGCTCAGGAGCGGAAATACAATGAAACTACCGCAGGCGCTATTGGTTTTATCAATGATGAGCTAGGTTTGGACAACATTGGTGCAGGGGCTACTCAGACTAGTGGTTCTTACCGCGACCGTTATGGTATCAACTCTCAAATGGGCCGTCTGTTTTATGCTTACGACAGCCGTTACCTACTAACTTTAACGGCTCGAAGGGACGGTTCATCTGTTTTCGGTGCGAGTACAACAAAATATGGTGTTTTCCCATCGGCGGCTGTGGGTTGGAATATCAGCAATGAAAGTTTCATGAAAAATTCGAAACTGGTCAATAATCTTAAATTGAGATTATCATACGGTAAAACAGGTAATGAGGCAGTTGGTGTGTATAGAACAATTACTACTGATGGGACTTCACGCTCACCTTTTAACGGTATCAGTACAATTGGTGTACTCGCGGGCAACCTGGGTAACTCGAATCTGCAGTGGGAAACAACAAAAACGGCCAACATAGGGCTTGATTTTGGGGTTCTCAACAATAGAATCAGCGGAAGCGTAGAGGCCTATCAAAATAAAACAAGCGGTTTGTTACTGAACAGAAGTCTTCCGATTATCACAGGCTACAGCAACGTACTGGACAATATCGGCAAGACTTCGAACAAAGGTTTGGAAGTTACTTTAAATACGCAAAACTTTGCTGGCAAGGATTTTCGTTGGGAAACGATGGTTGTTTTTGCAACCAACAGAAATAAAATTACCGACTTATACGGCGATGGTAAGGACGATCTGGGAAATAGATGGTTCTTGGGCAAACCGATCAGTGTTGTCTATGATTACAAGATGACTGGGGTTTGGCAAAATGGAGAGGATGTTTCCAAGCAAGATCCCACAGCGAAGCCTGGTAGTTTGAAATTTGCTGATTTAAATGGCGACGGCAAAATTACAGGAGATGGTGACCGGATGATTTTAGGACAGACTACACCAAAATGGACAGGCGGCTTAACCAATACTTTTCACTACAAAAACATCAACCTGAGTATATTTATTCAAACTGCTCAAGGTATGACAAAAAACAATCCTGACTTAAGCTATGGGGATGAAACAGGACGAAGAAATACACCTGCTGAAATTGGCTACTGGACCCCCGAAAATAGGAGCCAAACCAGGCCCGCTTTATCCTACAATAACACACTAGGATATGCTTATGCATCAGATGCAAGTTACACCAGGATTAAGGATGTTACTTTAAGCTATGTTTTTGCTCAATCAGTATTGGAGAGACTTCACCTTGGTGGATTAACTGTTTATGCCAGCGGTCGTAACCTGCATACTTTTACCAATTGGGTTGGATGGGATCCGGAAAATAATTATTCAACAAGAGGTTCGGGCGATTGGACAAACAATTATCCGCTGACAAGAACTTTTGTATTGGGTTTAAATGTTTCCTTACGTTAATTTATAATCATCATGAAAAAATATATAACCATATTCGCATCCTTATCAGTATTGCTCTTCGCATTTTCATCATGCCGGAAAGCATTCTTAGAGGAAAAACCTTTTTCCACATATACACCATTGACGCTTACGGATTCACTTGGATTCGAAGCATCTTTAATTGGACTCTACAACCATACCAGCACCATATTTTCTTGGGCCGATCAACAGGGCTGGCCAAGCGTTTGGCAGGTTGGAACTGATGTCGCTAATGCAACCAACAACCAGCAGGGTATAGAAATTCCATACTATTCCTATGCAACATTAACGTCAACAGACAATGCTGCAGCACGCACATGGAACAGAAATTACATCATGGTTAACTTGACCAATACTATTATTGATGGAATTGAAAACCCAGCTACAACAAGTTTAAGTGCTAATGGCAAGAAAATGGTAAGTGCCGAGGCTAAGTTCTTTAGGGCTTATGCATACAATAATTTAGCTACCCTATTTGGTGGGGTGCCAGTGATTTCACACGCTTTGACGGGTCCAAAAACAGACTTTGTAAGAGCACCAATAGCAGACGTAAATAATTTTATCGTTGCAGATCTAGTCTTTGCTGCGGCGAATCTCCCAGATATTGAGGCGGTGAAAACTAACACTAAAGGTAAAATGTACGGCAGAGCTAACAAGTTCATGGCCATGCAATTGCTTACCGAAGTTTATCTTAGGATTGGCAAGCCTGATCTTGCCGAACAACAGGCACAGGCAATCATTAGCAGTGGCAAGTTTAGTCTGATCAAAAATCGTTATGGCGTAAAAATCAGTCAGCGCGGCGACTATTATTCTGATATGTTCCAGTATGGCAATCAGAGAAGGGCGCAAGGAAATACCGAGGCAATCTGGGTGTTGGAGCAAGAAAATCCAACGGTTGTTGTTGGCGGTATAACCGATAATCCGCAACAAAGACGCGTTTGGGGTGCTGCGTATTACAACATTGCAGGTATGGCACTAGCCGATTCGCTCGGTGGACGCTCTATTGCCAGATTGCGTTTAAGCAACTGGGTACTTTACGGGCTATATAAGGGAAACGACATTAGAAATTCTCAATATAATATCCGCCGGAGGTATTATTATAACGATCCAAATCCTACTTATGCAGCACGATATGGCAAACAGGTTCCGTTTACCGGACCAGACACCTTACTCAATATTTGTCCAAGTACAACAAAATGGGGAGCATTTGATCCGAATGATACTTTTGGATATGCGATGATTAAGGATTTTATTTTGATGCGTTTGGGTGAAACTTATTTACTACTCGCAGAGGCTCAGGTTGCACAGGGAAAAACCGCTGACGCCGCGGCAACGATAAACGTGCTCAGAACACGGGCTAATGCCGATCAGGTTACGGCCGCGGAAATGACCAAGGATTTTATTCTTGATGAAAGAGCCAGGGAGTTGATTGGTGAGGAGAATAGAAGAATGACGTTGATGAGAACGGGAACGTTAGTAGAACGTGCACTTCGACTAAACTCAAATGATGCGTCTAAGCCAATTACTGGTTTAACGTCAAAAGCTTTGCTTTTACCTATCCCCTTAAGTGAGATCCAGTTGAATAAGGACGCTGTGTTAACGCAGAATCCAGGTTATTAATAATCTTTTGGTTAGTTTTTCGGGTCGTCTTCGGATGGCCCGATCATTATTTAACTACAATTACTATATTACATATTTATATCTTCTCAAAATTATAACCCTATTGTATGCACAATCGTTTAGCCCTTTTAGTTAGTCTATTTTTTTTGAGCTGCTTAAACAGCGAGCCTATTTCTGCCCAGGAATCTTCTCGGGATTTTACCCCCGGTAAAATCTGGAAAGATAATAACGGTATGCACATCAATGCACATGGGGGAGGAATAGTTGAAAGTAAAGGTACTTATTATTGGTTTGGTGAACATAAAATTGAAGGAGAAATAGGCAATACGGCCCAAGTAGGCGTACATTGCTATTCATCAAAGGATTTGTACAACTGGAAAGATGAGGGAATTGCACTTTCAGTTTCGGATGATCTGAAAAGCGATATCGCAAAGGGGTGTATCCTGGAACGCCCGAAAGTGGTCTACAATAAAAAAACGAAGAAATTTGTAATGTGGTTTCATTTAGAGCTTTTGGGCAAGGGTTACCAAGCTGCCCGTGCAGGTGTAGCAACTGCCGATAAGGCAACAGGACCTTATACATTTATAAAAAGTTACCGTCCGAATGCAGGCAAACTCCCTTTTTATGCAGCAGCAACTCCTGAAAGTGAAAAAGTAAACTGTAATAAACCTGAAAATAAGAGTGATGGATTTTTCTGTCGTGATTTTCTGGGCGGGCAAATGGCAAGAGACATGACGGTATTTGTTGATGACGACGGTAAGGCATATCACATATTCTCATCCGAAGAAAACTTCACATTACACCTTGCAGAATTAACGTCCGATTATTTGGGGCATACTGGGAAATTTATCAGAATCTATATCGGACAACAGACTGAAGCGCCGGCTTTGTTCAAGAAAGATGGAATTTACTATATGATAGGTTCTGGTTGTACAGGTTGGGCGCCAAATCCGGCGAGGTGGTTTAAGGCTAAGTCCATTTTCGGTCCATGGGAATTTATGGGCAATCCTTGTGTAGGGCCCGGCTCGGATAAAACATTTGGTGGGCAAAGTACCTACGTACTTGCCGCTCCTGGCAAAAAGAATGCATTTATTTTTATGGCAGATAAATGGGAGCCTAAAAATGCAATCGATGGAAGGTATTTATGGCTTCCAATCCAGTTTGAAAATGATAAATTAAAAATCGAATGGTCGGACAAATGGAATCTGAGCTTGTTCAATCACCTGTCAAAAAGATGAAAAAAAATCTATTACTAATTATCTGTCTGTGCTGTTCGTTTAATAGTTTCAGTCAGAAAGTAAAGCATACTTTCGAACTTAGCAAAAATGACTTTCTGCTTGATGGAAAACCATTTCAGATCATCTCTGGAGAAATCCACTATCCCAGAGTTCCAAGAGAAGCCTGGCGGGACCGAATGAAGATGGCCAAGGCCATGGGGTTAAACACTATTGGAACGTATGTTTTCTGGAACCTGCACGAGCCCCAAAAGGGCAAGTTTGATTTTTCGGGCAATAATGATATTGCTGAATTTGTGAAAATTGCAAAAGAGGAGGGCCTTTGGGTAATCTTACGTCCTAGCCCTTATGTATGTGCCGAATGGGAATTTGGTGGTTATCCGTACTGGTTGCAGACAGAAAAAGGTTTGGTAGTACGCAGTAAGGATCCACAGTATCTGGAAGAATACAGAAAATACATCGACGAGGTAGGCAGGCAATTGGCGCCGTTACAAATTAATCATGGGGGCAATGTGCTTATGGTTCAGGTAGAAAATGAGTATGGCTCTTATGCTGCTGACAAAGAATACCTTGATATCAATCGAAAAATGTTCATCGCTGCGGGATTTGACGGAATTTTATACACTTGCGACCCTGAAGCGGATATTAAGGGTGGTTACTTGTCGGGTTTATTGCCAGCAATTAATGGTCAGGATAATCCTGAAAAAGTTAAGCAAATGATAGATAAGTATCACGATGGTAAAGGTCCTTATTTCATTGCCGAATGGTACCCTGCATGGTTCGATTGGTGGGGAGCTCCGCACCATACGGTCCCCGCAGAAAAGTACACCGGAAAATTAGATTCTGTTTTGTCCGCGGGTATTTCCATAAATATGTACATGTTCCACGGTGGCACAACAAGGGGTTTTATGAATGGCGCAAACTATAAAGATATTTCACCATACGAGCCTCAGATTAGTAGCTACGACTATGACGCTCCACTCGATGAGGCTGGTAATGCCACCGATAAGTTTGGACAGTTCAGGGCCGTTATCGAGAAACATCTTCCTAAAGGAAAAAGCTTGCCGCCTGTACCCGCATCAAAAGCAGCAATAGCGATCGGGCCTTTTAAGGTTAGCAGCAACTTCAGTTTGTTCAGCACTTTACCTAAAGGGGTAAAAAATGAGGAGCCCTTAACTTTCGAAGATTTAAAACAGGACTATGGGTACATGTTGTACCGGACAAAAATAGCTGGTGGAAGAAAAGGCTTACTTCAGGTTAAACAGTTGAGAGATTATGCAATAGTCTTTGTAAATCAAAAAAGAGTTGGCATCCTGGATCGGAGAACCCTTTTAGATAGCCTCGAATTACAATTGCCAGCAGGTGAGATTCAACTTGATATTTTTGTAGAGAACATGGGTAGAATCAACTTTGGCAAATACCTGCTCGAGAATAAAAAAGGTATAACAGAGCACGTGTTATTTGCGGGCGAAGAAGTGAAAAAATGGGAAATGTTCAGTTTGCCATTCAATGATATTTCTGCCTACACAGTGAAACGTTCTACCTCAGCAGAAGTAGGAGAGGGCCCGGTAATTAAAAAAGGTATTTTTAATATTTCAAAAGTTGGAGATACCTATTTGGATATGACAGATTGGGGTAAAGGTGTGGTCTGGATTAATGGGCACAATTTAGGGAAATATTGGTCAATCGGTCCCCAACAAACAGTGTATGTGCCCAAAGAATGGTTAAAGATTGGTAAAAATGAAGTTTCAGTTTTAGAGTTATTACAGCCTCAACAAAATCTTATGAAAATGATTAAAACGCCGATATTAGATAAATTGCAAAAACAATAACATGCGGATACAACTAACGATCTTACTGCTATCTCTGTCGCTTTATTCCTTCGCTCAAAAGAATGGACCATTGATAGTTTCAGCAGATAAAAGCATAGCTAAAATATCACCTTCAATGTGGGGGATTTTTTTTGAGGACATCAATTTTGCTGCGGATGGTGGTCTTTATGCAGAATTGATTAAAAATCGATCATTCGAGTTTACGAATCCGTTAATGGGTTGGAAGAGCCAGGGAAAAGGAAGCTTACTGGTGATAAACCAAGGGGCAGTCAATCCAAAAAATTCCCGTTATGTAACTATAGAACTTGGCCCCGGACCTTTTTATTTAACTAATGAAGGTTTCAGAGGAATCGGCCTGAAAGAAAACGAAACATATAAACTGTCGCTTAGCGGAAAATTACTTTCTGCTGCACAGCCAAAAATAACCGTACAGCTTTTAGATACAGCAAATAAAGTTATTGCTGAGCAACAATTAGCGAATTTTAAAAACGATTGGAATACCTATTCTGTAGAACTTAAATCTGGAAAAACAGTCGAGAAAGGAAAATTGCGTTTATTATTTCAGGGGAGCGGCACGGTTGGTTTGGATATGATTTCGTTGTTTCCGCTAGATACCTGGAAGGGGAGGCCAAATGGATTAAGGAAAGATCTTGTTCAAAAACTTGCCGATTTAAAACCCGGTTTCGTCCGTTTTCCAGGCGGATGCATTGTTGAAGGAAGAGATTTGGCCAACCGTTACCAGTGGAAAGAGACCGTTGGCGATCCATCTGACAGAAAAGTGATGATAAACAGGTGGAATACCGAATTTGATTATCGCGCTACACCTGATTATTTTCAGACTTTTGGACTGGGCTTTTACGAATACTTTCAGCTTGCCGAAGATATTGGAGCTAAAGCCCTACCGATTTTAAATTGCGGAATGGCCTGTCAGTTTAATACGGCCGAGGTTGTGGCCAATACAGAACTTGATCCGTACATTCAGGATGCCGTAGATTTGATAGAATTTGCCAATGGGGATACGACTACAAAATGGGGAACCCTACGTGCCAAAATGGGACATCCGAAACCCTTCAATTTAGATAGAATTGGTATAGGGAACGAGCAGTGGGGCGCTCAGTATATCGAAAAATATAAACTGTTCGAGGCTGTTTTAAAAATTAAGTACCCAGATATTAAATTAATTGGTGCTGCAGGGCCTTCAGCTGGGGGTGAACTTTTTGATTTTGCCTGGAAAAATTTCAAGCTCACTGAAGTCGATTATATAGACGAACACTATTATATGTCGCCAGGTTGGTTTTTGAAAAATGCCGGCCGTTATGATAATTACGATAGGAAAGGCCCGAAAATATTCGCCGGCGAGTTTGCGGCACATGATCGCGAAGGTAAAACTCCAGAATCAAGAAACACATGGTTTAGCGCCTTAACAGAAGCCGCTTTTATGACCGGTTTAGAGCGCAACGCTGATCTTGTACAAATGTCGTCCTATGCGCCTTTGCTTGCACATGTTGAAGCCTGGCAATGGCGACCTGATTTAATTTGGTTTGATAATTTAAATTCTGTGGCAACACCGAATTACTGGGTGCAGAAAATGTATTCCAATTTCAAAGGAACCGATGTTGTGGCTATTTTAAAAGACGGAAAAACCTTGATCGGCCAGGATAGCCTGTATGCTAACGCGGTAGTTGATAGTGGCAAGAATCAATTGATCGTGAAGATCGTAAACGCCTCTGGCGCAGACCGGGATTATAGCCTGGTAGTAGATACCAAAAAGCATATTGAAAAGATGGCAAAAGTATATTTGTTACAGAGCGATGTGATCTCCTCGATAAATAGTTTGCAAAACCCCAATGCAATTGTTCCAAGAGAGCTATCGGTTGTATTAAAAAATAACAAAACCGAAATTAAAATACCAAAATACAGTTTCAGCGTAATTGTTATGGATGTCAAGAAATAAGTAGGAACGGATCTTTGCAAAAGTTAATATCAGGGGCGTCAGTCTTGACTAAATATGGGAAAACTATAACCATTTATCTCAAAAAATGTATAGGCGCTATTATTGCTATGTTGTTTTCGTCAGAGGCAATGGGTAAATTAGCTTGTGACGTTTTGACTCGCAAAAGCATATAGTAACCATGTATGATCGTCTAAAAAATCTGTTGTCGCCGCTTTTTATTGTTTGCCTTGTGCTGTTAATTGTCAACGACTTTTTCCTGAAAGCAGCGTTTCATAACACGCTTACCGGAAAACTTTCAGATATCTGTGGGTTGTTTGTTTTTCCGATTTTCTGGTCGGTTGTTTTTCCTAAACAAAAGTTATCGGTCTTTATCTTAACCGGGGTAATGTTTGTCTTCTGGAAGAGCGAATATGCTTCCGGATTGATTGAAGTGCTGAATATGTTTAACATTCAGCGAACTATTGATCCTACCGACATGATTGCCTTGCCAGTGTTATTGCTCGCCTGGTTCCACATAAATAACCGCCCCCAGGTATTACCTGGTAATTCTGTATTGGCTCGCTTAGCAAGCTTGTTTATCGGGGTTGTTACTATTTTTTCATTCTGTGCAACCAGTCAACAACGGTATGTCCAATCTTTTGATCAGCCACAATATGTGCTGTTGCAGTCTTCCGTGATCCCAAATGCAAATTTATACGACGAATTTGATTTCTACAAAGTAGGATCGTTGCTTGTAGTTAAGGTAAATCAGGTGTATATCCTCAAACCAATCAGGGATGATGATTATAATAAAAACCGCTCGATTAAAGAACTTGATCAAGATGTTCTGGAGCGAATCGCAGACGGTGTAAGTCTGATTCCCAGGGGGAAGATAACCGCATTGAGTATCAGTACACCACAAGGTACAGACTCATTAAGGTTTAACGGCGGACGACTGGACGGCAGATTTAGCAGAACAAAAGGCGGGAAACGTATTATCGAGGGATTTTATAAAATGGGACAGGAAGATGCTACCTGGATCATCAACGATAGCAATAGTACTAATGTTATAGTACAAACATTTGTTAATGGGGAACGAACCAGCACTAAGCAGTTTGCTCAGCACAAGCTCATTTCTGCTAGGAAGATTAACACCCGTGCAGACACGATCAGGAATAAATATATACAGATTGGGATCCTGGTTTTGATTATGGTAGGCATTATCTTATTGTTGGTTAAAAATTACCGGAGGAATTTTCCTCAACAACTTAATCTTAAAAGAGTATGGAAGTGGTTATTGTGCTTCATCTCACCGATCTTTGTCTGGCTTTTACATACCGGGATCCGTGTGTTGCTAATGGATTTTAACCAGGATATTTTTGAAACGGTGGCCACCATTGTCTTTATTTTCATGGCGACTTGTCCTTTGATGTGTATTGTTGTATTCTGGATTAGATTGAGAAAGGAGATGGATATCTTTTTATACTGCTTGTTATTTGGTGTGTTGTGTAGCATATGGACAACCTGCGGCACACTTATCGAATTGCATAATTAGTTTCGAGCTTCATTTCTGTCGATCTAGTCAAATTTCGACTTTATCGTTTTCAATTCATTTACCATTTGGTAAAAAATATTGTCGCTTGCGTATTAGACTTATTTGTTAAGCCTTGAAAATGAATTGCACTCACAGAACCAGGGTTAACTAAGAATTACTGGGATTTCAAGACGAAAAGTGATGGTGCCAGCTGCAGATGATACGTTTAGACTACCGTTGTGTGCGTGTGCAATTTCAGAAGCGATAAATAAACCCAACCCTAAACCATGCTTGCCATGTTGATTTTTTCCCTTTGAGAAAGGTTTGAACAAATCAGCTAAAAACTCACTGGGAATAGGCTCCCCGTAATTTGTCACTGAAAGTTGAAAACTATCGTCTATTATTCCGGCACTCACGGTTACAGGCTTAGAGCTGTCTCCATGATGTAGCGCGTTGCTCAATAAATTAGAAAATAGTTGCGAGATACGGCGTGCGTCAACTTTGATGTGCTGATGAAGATTAAATTCTTTAATTATTGTAGACTGAGGCCATGCGAGTTCAATTTCGGCAATAACGATTTCCAAATATTCAATCGTGGGTTGTTCAGTCAGCGTTAATGAAATGCCTTCTCCCAAACGGCCTCGTGCGAAGTCAAGGATGTTTTCGATCATTTCGCGCATACGAAGGGATGAGTTCTGGAGGATTCTTCCTAAACGCTGAACCCGGTTATCTTCAGGCATCCTCAGCATGAGCTGAGCAACATTCTGAATGGCGGCTACTGGGTTGCGCAGGTCATGGCCTAATATTGCAATGAATTGTTCGCGCAATTCTGAAAGCTGTTTTTCTTCCTGTAATTGATGTTGGGAGTCTTCAATCTGATGGTAGACTCTACTTTAAGTTCTCCGCCGGGTATAAGACCAAAATTTAGCTTGTCGTGCATCGCACAGGTAATCAAGCGTTCTGAAGTTATTTGCGCAACGGCAGCAAATCCCATCCCTGTAGTGCGACAAATCATTTCCAGCATCTCCTCAACGATAGGTATGCGCTGAACGATGTCTAAATCCCTTTGAAAGTGCGGAGTCAGTTTTTCCATTGCGGTGTAAAGGTATCATTTTAAATGTTTTTAAGTTAGAAGTGAAATTAGAGAAATGTCAGTTTTTTGCTGATGAAAACTAATGTTTTTTAACATTTGTAAATTTTTAAACCGAATATTTAGGTCACCTTTAGCAAATAACATACGATATGAATTGGATAATATTAATAGTTGCTGGCCTGTTTGAAGTTGGGTTCACATCTTGTTTGGGGAAAGCAAAAGAGACCACCGGTAGCGAAATGTACTGGTGGTATGTCGGATTTTTAGTTTCGCTTGTGGTGAGTATGTTGTTGCTGATGAAAGCAACGGAAAGTTTGCCGATGGGCACAGCCTATGCCGTATGGACAGGAATCGGAGCCGTTGGAACAGTGTTAATAGGGATTTTTGTATTTAAAGATCCAACAACATTTTGGCGATTATTCTTTATAGTGATCTTAATCGGTTCTATTATAGGCTTAAAAGTGGTGTCTCATTAGACGATGTCATTTTCCGATATTCGCTCTGATTCTGCTAAGACTGACCTGAGTTATACCCAGGTAGGAGGCGAGGTGAATCAATTTTGCACGCCGTAATAAATCAGGCGATTTCTCCATTAGCTCCGTGTAGCGGTCGGCTGCAGATTTAACTTGCATAGTAATTAGCCTTTTTTCGGTTTTTATTAGTTCATACTCAACTAGCTTTCTTCCCCAGTTTGCGAGGTGGATATCTACATGATAGAGCTCCTGCAACTTGTCTGTCCTGATTTGATATAATTGAGAGTCGTCAAGTAACTCAATACTTTCGTAAGACCTACGATTAGCAACGTAATTTTCAATTGATAAAATCGTGTCGCCTTCTGTGCCAAACCAAAATGTCACACTATTTGATTCAACTTCTGAAAATGCACGAACAATGCCCTTCTTTATGAAAAAAACACTGCTCTCAATCTTTCCGGCTTCTATTAATACATGACCCTTCGGAAAATTCACTTCAACTATACAGGCTTGAAGTAAAATCCTTGATTCTTCAGGAAGGTCATAAATAGCGGAAATAATATCGTCTAAATTCATTTATTCTTTTTTCTTACGCTACAAAATTAATTGATAAAAGTAAACAGAATAGCCCAGCGATCCTTAAGGTTAACGTTTTTTCAACGGCATGAATAAATGATTTAAATCCACATGCCAAAGGCCTTGGAAGGGTAATAGAAATATTTTATCTTTAAATAAGTAAATCGTCTCATGAAAACAACTTTTCTAAACTGCTTTATTGTTTTAGCAATTTTATTAAGCGCTTGTAAACAAGGAAATTCTGATATTAAAACAGACTCAATTGCCAATGACGATACCGTCGCAATTGCTACAGAAGATATTTTGACTTCCGATGTGCTAACAAAGGATCAACAGGCGACCCTTAAGCCGATAGACGTGCTCAATCGTTTAAAACAAGGTAATGTAGATTTTACGAAGGATAATTTAACAATCCGTAATACAACAGAAAGAGTAAGGAAAGCATCGCTTGGACAATATCCTAAAGCAGTAATCCTTTCCTGTCTGGATTCAAGAGTACCGGTAGAAGACGTGTTTCATAGTGGGATAGGAAATCTGTTTGTAGCCAGGGTAGCTGGAAATATTATCAATGATGATATTCTGGGGAGTATGGAATATGCCTGTAAGGTATCTGGGGCAAAACTTGTCCTTGTGCTCGGCCATGAATACTGCGGTGCTGTAAAGTCTGCAATTGATGGTGTAAGGCTAGGGAATATAACTACATTACTTCAAAAAATAAACCCTGCAGTGATATCGGCAAAAGCCTCCTTCCATGGCGATGCACTTTCTTCTAATCCGGCTTTTGTTGAAGCTGTGTGCGATCAAAATGTGAAACTAGCTATTCAGGAAATTCTCAGCAAAAGCCCGATATTGAAAGAAATGCAGTCGAAAGGTGAAATCATGATTGTAGGAGGGGTATATGATATGAATTCTGGAAAAGTCGAGATGTTCGAATAGTATTTGATAAAGATGTCAATTCAGTTTACAAATGTTTTTGATCTGGTGCCTGTAGCCTATAATGTTGCAGGCATTTTTTTTCGATGCTAAAATAACTGAATTTTTTTGTGGTGTAAGGTTTTTCAAATAAGTGCTACCTATAACTTATAAATAGTATAATGACGCAGCAAGATAATTATGGAAGAAAAACCGTTCCTGCAACTAATATCGGATAACCAACGTATCATTGACAAAATTTGCCGGCTTTATCGGGATACTAAGGAGGACCGCCGCGACCTTTTTCAGGAAATCGTTTTCCAACTTTGGCAATCCATAGACAGTTTTAGGGGACAGTCCAAGCCAAGCACATTCATCTATCGGGTAGCCATCAATACCGCCTTGACCTCCTTTAGAAAAGACAAAACAAAAAAGCTGATTGATTACACTGATCAATTGCCAGAAATGGCCAATGAGCCTGAAGACAGAGACCTCGAAGCTCGCACGCAAGCACTTATCGCTGCAGTTAAGAAACTCAGCGAACCCGACCGCGCAATTATGGCACTGCTGCTTGACGACTTAAGCTATCGCGAGATTGCAGAGATTACCGGTACTAGTGAAAACAATATTGCCGTCAAAATTAGCCGCATTAAAGACAGAATTAGAAAAATTTTAAAAATATAGTGATGGAACTACAGGAAATGAAAGCACTTTGGAAGGTAGATAATACTACACCTATCTCGATAACAGAAATTGAAAAGATGACTTTAGAGAATAGCCATCCTATGCTAAGAAAGATTAAACGCCAATTATTGCTTGAGATGATCTTGTGGATCATCATCTTATTTGGTTATCATAACGCTTTTGACGGTGCTAAACGGCCAGGAGCCATTAACCTTATTTTTGTGGCTGGATTAGTTCAAGCTGTAGCCTATAATTTCGCAGGTTATTGTGCAGCCCGAAACCTGATAGCTGGCTCGGATCTAAGTACTTCGTTCCACAACTACTTGAAAAAACTTAGACGATTTAGATGGACAGCTATCTGTTCAAGGGCTGTGCTGATGCTGGGTGTCATTTTGTTTTTTAGTTATGGGTTGGAAATGCAGACCAAAAGAATAGTCGGAATCGCTGGTATCACGACGATGTTCGGAATCCAGTTACTCTTAATTTCCATGTCTTGGAATAAAAGGATCGAGAAGCTAGGCGGAATAGCTGAATCGCTTAAAAATTAAATGTCTAAGCACACCATGTAAACTTCCAGCTTCTCAGCGGTGAAAAGTAAAGTTTACATGGTATTACTGGTTAGAACTGAGTAAATTCTGACGTGACTTGAGTTTTCTTTGGATTTCGGCTAGTGCTCCTGTAGACCATAGCGCCCCAAGAATCAGCACGGGCTGGAAGAAAAGTCTAGTGCGTCTTTTATCGTCGGTATCTAAACCCAGCGCACTCCTGTGATTTTTATATTGTGCAATATTTCCGGGGAATACCAGCATGTAAAATATACCAAGAAACATGCCCATTGGTATGCGTTCCCTTTTCCAAAACAAGAGTGCAAGCCCCAGTGCAATTTCTACATACCCCGAGCTTACTACCGTAAAGTCCTTCGGTACCGGAACCCAGTCAGGCACCTGCGCACGGAAACCTTTTCGCTGAAAGGTAAGATGTGCGGTACCGGCTACTACCATGAAAATTCCCAGTGCAATCCTTGCGGTTTTTTGGAGTATTGATGTTGGTTTAACGTGTCTCATAGCTACGAAATTTTTGTGTTCGCTATCGTATTAACCCGAGAAACTACTATAAGTTTGCGCGACTGGAATTTTCTTTTCTCTAGAATCCAAATCCTTCCCGATTCCGCTTTTGAATAGCCTCTTCAGTTTTTGGAATCAAAACATCCATTCCGAAATCGACCACCTCGGCCTGTACCTGATCTATAAACGGCCTGAACTGATCGTTATATTCCCGAAAGGCTGCTTCGATGTCATCGCGATGTTTTTCAATTGCATCAGCTAGTGCTGCTGCTCCATCTATTGCCAGTGAACCCCCGCGACCGGCTGCAGGGGAGGCGCAATAGCCAGCATCACCAACTAAGGCTACCCGACCTTTTGTCCAGGATGCCATTTTCATCTGGCAAAGCTTGTCAAAATAAAAGCTGCTGGAATTTTCAATTTTTACCAATAGTTCCTGCGTGCGCCAGCCAGTGTTTTTAAAAGCATCCTGAATAATTTCACGCATCTGACCTTCGTTGCGGTAGTCGTATGGGATTTCCGGTTCCGAGAAAAAAGCAAGGCAGATATCTGTCTTATTGTTGTACGCATTCAGCATAACTGTTCTGCCCGGTTCGCTGTAAAGCTGTGTAGTATTTTCAGGGATCAGTAGTTCATCAACAATACTGATCGAAAAGTAAGTTTGCAGGAAATAAGAAAACTCTTTTTCCTCACCGAACCAATGTTTTCTAACCGCTGAATGGATACCATCACAGCCAAATATCAGGTCGAATCTCTGCACTGTCCTATTTTTAAAGCTAACCTCCACTTGGTCAGTCGTTTCTATCAATCCCGTGATGCCATCACCGAAAATGAACTTTACCTGATCTTTTACCGCATTGTACATAAGTTGCAATAATACATCTCGCTCAATTTCATACTCGGCGTCAACGTGTTCTTCCTGAGCTTTTTGATGGTACTCAAGTCTGAGGGTTTCATCGTTGGTACCTTTGAAAGAGATCGATTCCATTTGAAGTCGGTTGGCATAGATCTCATCAAATAAGCCCATACGCTTAACGATATCGATGGTACGGCCCATAATATTGACCGGAGTGCCACCCTTTTTTATTTCCTTAGCCATCTCCACGATGGTAACGTTATAGCCAAATTTGACCATCCAGTAGGCCGTAGATAATCCGGCAAAGCTTGCGCCTGATATTAGTATTTCTTTGGAATTTGCTGTTCTCATTTAGATCTCTTTTATTAACACAAAGAAACAGCGGAGATTCACGGCGAAATAGGTTTAACCTAAGTAATACTTGGACTAATCGCAGTTTTTTTGTCTGAAGGCCAAAGGAGAGATGCCAACGACCTTCGTAAAAAGTCTGGAAAAATAAGTGTAATCTTCATAGCCTAAACTAAGCGAAATCTCTTTGAGTGATTGTCCAGAATGGTAGAGCAAACGCCTGGCTTCCAAAATAACGCGCTGTTGTATGTGCTGAGATACCGCCTGTCCGGTAGCTGCCTTGACACACTCGTTTAAATAGGGGATGGAGATATGTAATAGATCCGCATAGTCGGCCGGACGTTTCAATTCTGTAAAATGACGTTCCAGGAATTGCCTGAAGTTTTTTGTAACAGCTTCTGCTCGCGTAGATTTGTTGGTGGGTTTTAATTGTGCATAAAACATCGCGATAACAAGCCCAACCACAGCATTGCCTTGAGCTTTTAAAATCGAAGTGTGAAGCTGATCTTTATTCCTTTCTGCAATTTTTGCACACAGGGAAAATGACTGCTCGAGTAACTGATGCGTTTCAGGTTTTAACTGTGTGGGTGCTGTCGGACTTATTTCGCCCAGCAATTGCAAATATTCTGATGTCAGTACTTCATTTGTGACAGCCAGGGCAGTGACAATAACATTTTCAAATCCGATAATGCGGTGTACCTGATCCGGATGCATATAAATAACCGCTGGAGCCGGTATTTTGTGGTATTCGAAATCAATTTCCATAACGACAATTCCTTTTTCCAGCAGGAAGAACGAATGACGGTCATGACGCTCCGGCTGCTCCCATTCGCCAAGTTCCGGCAAATCTTCAAAACTGATCCGTTCTATGGTGATACCTGCATTCGATTCATCGCCGAATTTGTTAACAGGTATAGCTTGATTTTTTCTGCGTTCGCTAGGCTTCACGTGATAAAGATAGCAAGGCGTTTAACTTAAATTTTATTTTGCTTCTTTTTTTATTATTACATTTTATATTTCACTGCGTCAATATGTCAAATATATTTTTTTAAATTTATTCCAATCATTTTAATCAAAAAAAATATCTATTTATGAAATTCACAAAATTAATGTTCGCCTTCGTTGTTTGTATGGCGCTGTTCCTGTCTGTTAGTGCCCAGTCTAACGTTGATTACTTTCTCGGCAAATGGAATGTTTTGATCCTTGGTACGCCACAAGGTGATGCAAAGGTGACCTTTAAATTCGAAAAAATAGATGGCAAAATTCAGGGCAGCGTGTTGGACTCCACAGCCAAAGAGATATCTAAAATTACTAATATATCAGAAAAAGATAAAACCATCTTAGGCGGTTTTAGTGCAAGTGGTTATGATTTGACGTTTGAATTGACTCCGGTTGATCAGGATAATGCCAAAGGGAATGTTATGGGCATGTTCGATGCAAAAGCAACGCGTATAAAGGAAGAAAAAAAATAAGGGCAACCTCAATTTTTCAAGATATCCTATTTACCTGATTAATTCAGCAAAACTCAAATCTACTTCTTGACCTGTGTTTCATTAATATTGTTTTATGCTTTTAGTATATTAAATTCGAAATGTCTATTCCAGTGCCAGAATTACTGCAGGGATAGATCTTGCGCTTGCGATTCTTGAAGAGCTAAACGGACCATTGTTCGTGCTAAACGTTGCACGCGGCTTAGTGTTTTTATATCAGGTTACTAAGATGCCACCCCGCAGATTTCGTGACGTTAAATAGGGCACCGGACTACCTATAATGCTATGGCTCACTAAAGGATTAAATTTTAATGTAATCGCTCGTCAGCGAACTGAAGAAGAATTTAAGTTCCGGTTTCGACTTGTTTTTTTGTGTGATTGAAAGAAAATCTTCTCGATATACTGAAGCCCCAGCGATATTGTCCCTTTAGCCAGGAGCTGGTTGTAGAAGGAATAAATTGCATCTCTTCTATCGCTGCTGCATTGGTGAAGTTAAGATGGAAAATATGTCCGCCTGTTTCCATTTCAAGTCCAACTCCAAGCGGATTATAGAACTTTACGTTGTTAACTTTTTCCAGGTAAGCCTTGTCGGCTGTATTCCGAAAAGGCAGGAAATAATCTATTACAAGCGCTACGCGTTTACTGAGCTTTGCCCGCGCTCCGGCACCAAGAGCAAACAGCTCATTCTGATCTCTATAGGTAGTAAAATTGCGGTGGAGATAGCTTGGTGTTAAAGAAAAGGAAAATCCCGGGCTCATTTTTCGTGCGATGATCAATTGACTTACATAGTTCGTTCTATCCCCGAGGTTCCTGTATGCGGTGGCAGATGTAGGATCGTCACTTGCGTGTATGGCAGCGATGGTATTACTCCCAAAAAATGTAATTGCAAATGGAATATGGTCATCTGTTGTTTGTTCCAGTAAACGGTACTTAATACTGAGCTCGTAAAGTTGCTGCACCGCTGTAGCCCCTTTTGCTCTGGCCAGGCCTACAGTGACCCGGTCGCTCAGCCCGTAATCAAAACCAATCCTCACATCGGTAGACTGATCAAGCCCAAAGAATTGCCTCAAACCACCGTTACTGCCCGCAATATCTCCAAACCGGTGATCCACTTTAAAGTCCATTTCGTTTTTGTAAATTGTTTCGTTTGTGTGCCCATTGATCAATTTAGTGGACTTAAAGGTCGCACTAACTTTTTCATGAGTAGTTTTAATTATCGGTATCGCTTTTTCCAGATCATCCTGTGCAGACGCCTGAACTGTAGTAAATAGTATAGCTGGTAGAATTAGCAGAGAATATAGAAAATATGTATGTTGTTTCATATTGTTTTACCTTAATGTTGCTTAGTTGTTTTTTGATAGATAGGTTGTTACAACGCGTACCTCTACGAACTCTGCTATGTTTTTGAACACCAGCGCAGGAACTTTAATGCCATGGTCGGAAATGCGGACTCTAAATACAGTTTTTGCTGTTATGTTGCCACCTGTTATCGTAAATGTGACTGGCGCGGTGTAAGTTTTGGTTACTCCATGGATGTTTAGATTTCCTGTTGCCGTTGCCGTGTAGGTGCCATCTTTTGTGAAGTCAGGTAAGGGACTGATTTTTCCCTTGAAATCCGAAAGGGGGTAGGTATCGCTTTCCATATAATTTTCATTGAAATGTTCCTGCATCAGCTTTTTCGGAAATTGAAACGAAGTATTTTTAACTCTGAATAGCAGGTTTCCCGACACCACATCGAAAGCTGAAGTTGCAGAGGCGCTTTTTGCTTCAATATCTTCTACTATTGTGCTGGAAAAAAATGTTATGGTTGCACTGCTACTGGTTCTTATTTGTTGAGCATTGATAGTGCTTGTAGATAGTACAAGCATCAGGAAAACTATTAGATTTTTCATAATTGTTATTGTTGAATCATTCCTTTATCAAACCAAATCTGCAGGGATTGTAAATCTGATTGACTTAAACTTGAACCCATGGGCATAGTTTTGTTCACAAGTACCGCCTGTTTAATTCTCGCGGCGTTTGCCACTACAGAGGAATAGCCGTTAAGGGTAAATATGGCTGCAGCAGAACGGCCTGTTGCGTGGCAGCTAGCGCATTTAGTTTGGAAAATCGGTTCGACAAAATTATTGTACGTAATGGCTGCTGCGCCGGGAAGTCCCGGCACAGCAGGTTGAAACTCTTCTGCTTGCTTTTTGCTGCAGGCAAGCAGTAAGCTGTACACTATAGCGATGATCGCGATAATCCTGAATGATTTAGACATAAGAAATTACTTTAGAGGTGCGGTGTTAATAGTGAGAATTGGCCATACTCCTGGTTTAGGTACGCTCACACCTTTGTTATCTCCCCGTTTGGCATCGGGCCCATAGTAATAAAGCGGATGTCCTTTATAAGTGAGTTGTTTTTTTCCAGCGGCGGTGATCTGAAACATCATATCCTTTTTTAGGGCTGAGGGTACATTTAAAATATCAGACTCGTAGATCGGCCAGGTGGGATTGTTTGACAGGTCAGCTTTCGTGTACGTATTTGTGTTGAACGTATCTGGAGTATAAGCATATAATGTTTTGCCGGCACCATCAGTCAAGTACTGTGTCAGACCGGTTCCTTCCACACCACCATCCAGATAGCTGGTGCCATTTGATCCGACAAGCTGCGCATTGGCAAGCATGATTGAGTAATCGGGCTTTGCGACAAACCAGATGCCACCAGATCCATCTCCATTTACGTCGCCTTTGGCTACGTCGTTAGCATAAGTGTACAGGGGCCAGCCTTTGTAAGTTGTTTGTTTTTTCCCATCGGCCCGCGTAATTGTGGCAAGGTCGCTAGCCGCAACACCGGTTGGAACAGTGAGGTCAGCGGTGTAATAAACCGGCCAGGCAATTTCACAACCTCCGGTGCATTCCGAACTACCCTTTGCATCCATAGAAAATACATATAGGGTCTTGCCATTTCCATCGGTCATAATTGTACCAAATTTAGCGTTTGTGCTTAGCTGAACTGATGTCGACACTGTAGGGGGAGTAGTTGGTGGATAAACTGGATTTACTGGCGAAGGATCGCTACCTTTAGAACATGATGCGACGATTGTGAGGCCACAAAGCGCGGTAAGCAATAGTTTGTTTTTAAGGGATACTAGCATTGTGTTTAAGTTTAAATAAATAGCTTTGTTAATTACAGCCATTACGGCGAGCTCCCGGAAAAGGTTGTTTTTAAAAATTCAACTTTTTTTGTTTATTTTTAAATACTTGTTTGTCAGTATTTTGAGTGTTAATATATATTTTTTGTTGTTCAGGCAACCTTTCTATGATACCATACGTACTCCCTGTATGATGTTGCACATTTAAACGTACTTGCATAGCGTGCAGAAACTTATCGATGGATGTATCAGGCAGGAGCGGTCCAGCCAGTATTTGCTCTATAAAGAATTTTATAGTTATGGGATGGCTATATGCCGTCGCTATGCTTTAACTGAATATGATGCAGCTGATGTGTTAAATAATGGGTTTCTGAAAGTCTTCACGAACATAAAAAAATATGATCGCGAAAAGCCGTTTAAGTCTTGGCTTGGCAGGATTATTACAAATACTGCCATAGATCACTACCGCATGAATCTTAAGTTTACCGATCATGAAGATGTAAGCACGCATGAAAATATTAAAGATCACGAGGCCATCTATACTCAACTGGCCTATAAAGATCTTTTGAGCCTTGTTCATGGACTTAGTCCGGCTTACAGAACTGTTTTTAACTTGTATGCTATAGACGGGTATTCGCATGATGAAATTGCTGATATGCTGAATATTTCTATAGGAACTTCCAAATCCAATCTTTTCAAAGCAAGACAGAAATTACAGGAAAAACTCATGGCTTTTAATTTTAATACGCCTGCTATAATACCAATACATAAATAAGGGATGGAAAACGAGCACGACATAGATCATTTATTTAAACGCGGCCTCAGCGATCCTGAAATTCCTTTCAACGAATTAGACTGGAACAAGATGGAGCGACTGATGGATCGGAAGAAAAACCGCGTCATACCTTTGTGGTGGTATCTTATTGGGGGAGTTGCCGCTACTCTTATTCTACTGTTATCTGGGGTATTTAGTGATTACGCTCCAGTTAAGCATAATAATAATAATAATCAGCTGGCAAAAAAGCCTGAGACTTCCGAAAATAGAAAACTGCCAGGTGAAAATGGTTCTGGTAATATGGTAACGAATAGGCCTGTACCAGTAATCACTCTTAATGTAAGAGAGGCAAATCTGCCCGCCGCTAGTCAAAGACATATTTTAGGCGATAGCACTATCCTTTCTGCTATTATCAATCCTGATGACCGGATGTTATCATCATTTCCCGAGCTACTGGCAGTAGATATAAAGGGAAGAATGGCTACTGACAGTGTGACTTTTGATGCCAGAAGCTATGCGATCACATTAAATAATACAGATGTTTTGGAACGGAATTCAGAAGATAGCGTTTCAGTTCAAAAAGTTACACCGAAGCACACTAAGAATCGTGGATTAATAATGAGTATTCTAGCTGCTCCTGATGTGTCGAGCGCTAAAATGAATGTTTCATCAAAGCTGAGCTCCAATATTGGTTTTTCAATTACTTATCCGCTGACAAATAGGCTAAGTTTGACATCCGGAGTTGTATATGCCAAGAAATATTATAACTCTGTAGGACTTGGGACACTCGCGACTGGCTATTTAAATAAGGCATGGCAGATCAATGCCGATTGCAGCGTGCTGGATATTCCATTGAATGTCAACTATAAAGTATTGCAGAAAAAAACTTTCTCTATTACTGTAAACACGGGGCTTTCAAGTTATTTTATGTTAAATGAAAAGTACGACTTCCTGGTTGGAACAGGGTCTTCGCAACATGTTTCTCAAATTGAAATTAAGAATCAGAATCAACACTTACTTGGCGTTGCTAATTTTTCTGTAAGTTTTGACCGCAGAATTACTAGAAACTTAAGTCTCGGTGTGCAACCTTTTGTTAAGGTTCCGCTTACAGGGATAGGTCAGTACGATTCGAAATTAAGATCAACCGGCATGTCCTTCTCTTTAAACATTGGATTGTTTCATCCTAAAAAGAAAGATTAGTAAACATCCCGGTCAGACTCCGCTAAGCAAACTAATTATGGTTTAAAAATCCGCAGTTCTTTTATTAACTGGGATTTTTTGTTTGTCAACCGGACATATCAATACGACTTTCGGTCATCTTCATACCATTTACGGACATGACTTTTTTTGATATACAGTATGTTATACTTTTGGGGCATGAAAGAGGTATACGATAAATACTTAATATTAATCATGAGCATAGTCCCGAAAAAAATAGGAAATAGGGTCGAAAATGGATCGTAAACGTGAAGGTGACGTGGTGGCTACCTGATGGCAACCTGCTCCGCACCTTGTTCGACTAACACCGAAAAAAACAAGAAGGAAATGGTATGGAAAATGATTTTGGCACTACCTAAAAAATTGGGGGTTTTGACCGGTATTTTTTTTTAAGAACCAGAGTAATTTCATAACAGTCGTAACATTTCAGGGGGGGTGGTATCTAACCTCTCAAAATTTAATTACACTGTGTCCCTTTAGTTAAGATGATGACATTTGAGGAAATCTATAGACGTTATTCCCAGCAAACTTTTCGGGTTTGTCTAGGATATACAAATGACGCAGAGCAGGCTAGGGATTTAGTACAAGATACATTTGTTGCCGTCTGGAATGGTCTGTCTGGTTTCCGTAATGAGTCGCATATTGCTACGTGGATATTCAGGATCGCGACCAACCAGTGTTTGCGGGCAGTAGCAAAGGCCAAAAGGATGCCTGTTGCTGATCTGCCTTTTAACCTGGCTGTTCCTGTTGAAGAGTCGATTGAGGAAAAAGTGACAATACTTTATCGTTGTATAGCTGAATTGGAAGAAACAGAGCGGATTATAATCTCCCTGGAATTGGAAGGCTTGCCACAAGCCGAAATTGCTAGTGTTGTGGGATTGACAAGTGGCAACGTAAGGGTTAAAGTTCATCGTATAAAAGACAAACTAGCTATAAAATTAAAAGCATATGAACAATTTAGATGATATGAAGTCGCTCTGGCGTACTGTGACAACGGATAAGTTGCCAACATCGGAAGAGATGCTGAAATTAATCCGGAAATTTAGGAGAGAGAAGCTGAGAAATAAATGGCTGGTTATTGTAACTTGTCTTTTATCTTCATGCTTAGTTGTGGCGGCATTGATAATCGCTCATTTCAAAATGGCAACGACTTATGCGGGCGGTATTTTGGTTGTGATTGCTGCGCTTTTCCTGGCTTTCAATAATATCAGGTCGCTAAAGCGTTTTTACCATATGGATGACTATGATAATCTTAAGTTTTTGGAATTTCTAGCAAAAACACGTGAAAATCAAATTCGCTATTATAAGAGAACGATGGTCATTGTTATATCTCTATCGGCATCTGGTTGGATTTTGTATGTGTATGAACTTGTATACCATTATCCGATGTGGAGCATTATTGTCTATTTGATCATGAGCGTCTATCTGGGGGTAATGTGGTTCATCGTCAGGCCAAGATCATTCAAAAGGGATCAGGGAAAATTAAATGCCACCAGAGAAAGGGTGGAAAGTATATTAAACCAATTAAAATAATGATATGAAAAAGACCAATGTTTCCAAAGCTGTCCTAATGTTGTTAGTTTCCGGGTTGCTACTAACCAGCGTTGTTCCGGTAGTGAATCGCTATTACCCAATGCCCGATGCTTTAAACGGATTTTTTATGGGCATGGGCTTAGCTATTGAGGTACTTGCACTGATTAAAATGGATAAGAATAGGAAAAAGATGACCTGTGGCTAAAAGCTATTTTATTCCCGGGAGTGCCGGTGGACCTGGCAACTGTGGACTGCTTTTTTTTATGGTGGGACCGAGTTGCTGTTCCGAAAAAGAAGATAAGCTCCCCGCATTTTTCTGTACAATCCTGCCTTCCTTTGCGAATACGAAGTGGTGCGGAAATTCGCCCTGCCAGTCAAAAAGTAGCGCAAATTCCTTAGTAATTGCCTGACTATTAGCTCCAAGAATTACGAAACAATTGTCGGGATTTAAGTCGTATTGTTTCACCACATCCATCCATTTTGTCTTGTCGTTTTCAAAAAACAGCCAGACAGGCCTGATCTGTTTGGAGTTATCCAGATTTTTAGTTTGCTTGTATTGCGACATCTCAACCAAGCATGGTTTGCACCAGGAGCCACAGAAGTCAAATATAAGGTATGGTTGCTTGGTGTTCTGGAAGAGTTCTCCGAACGAAATCTGTTGATCACTTGCATCAAACAGCGTCACGTTTCTAAGGGTATTGTTAAGGAATCCCAATTTTTCTACGCCACGATTAGGAATTTTGTAGACTTGTTGCGCGTACGCCATAAACGGCGGATAGCTCAGCTTGGCTAACAGATTTTCTTTTTTGTTTGTTAAACTTTCTGGCAACATGCCGTCTTGTAAAAGATTAATCAATATATATTGTCTAACGGTGTCATTACAAGCACTAAATTTTGATTGAATCGCTTTTTCGTCTAGGTTCATTTCCTTAAAAAAAACATACAGCGCCGAATATTTGCCAAGAGTGACGGCATCAGCAACGTTTTCTTTTGTTGTGCAGGAGGTAGATAAGATACCCGTTACACCTTGCAGGATAGCGCTCCTGAGCGGTTCAGTTTTGGTATTCTTATAAACCGATTTGATTTTGTACAACAGCTGCCTTTCAAAGGCCTGAAAAGTGATATTCTCTACATTTTTTTTTGTTTCAGTGTCGGCAGCCAAATTCGGATTCGCGCTGTAAGTAAGTCTGGTGTACGCTGCACCTAAAGTGTGGATATTGGCAGGCGATAAGTAGCTGGTAATTTGACTCGCCGATTTAAAGCCGCTAAGCGTCTGATATACATTATTCATGAAACTTTTGTGTAATGGACCGTTTTCACCATTTCTGAATAGGAAAAATGTATTCCCATAGTTAACCCTAATGGAGTCCTTAAACTCCATTTTGGTATGAAATAAAGTCTCATAGTTTACATTTACGCTGTCACCTGGTTTGACATAAAAAATATTGAATCCAAGCGCAAGGTATTTTGGTTCAGCTATAGCTAATCGGATGACTGTTCTTAGTTTGTTTGATGTATCAATCTTGTGTTCGGGAGGAGCAACAATGGCAGGTTCAAGATGTAGGGGATTTAGTTGGCCGAAAGCAGTGAAACGCCGGTCAGCGTTAGTTTTAAAATTAACCACTATTGTGGTCTGCTTGCCAACCTGGCCGAAGGATGAATAACAGATAGGAATCAGGAAAAGCAGTAAAATATTGGCTCTCAGGTAAGTAATTGTCATATCGATAATATATAAATTAAAACAAGGGACTGTACCACCTCGGATCAAATCCTGGTAGTACAGTCCTTTTTGTGGTATTAGCACCAATAGTATCCTGATGGATCACCTGAACAGCAATAGTTATGACAGGTATCGCCTCCGGTACTACTGCTACATACGCCGTAGCTTGGCATATAGCCTTCGGTTTTGCTACAGTATTGTGTACAGCTACCAGGGCAAGGATTACCATTGTCGCCACCAGGTGTTCCCGGTCCGGCTGCCAAGCCGCCCATCACTTTTTTCATTTCAGCTTTGCTGAGTAAATTTAACTTTTTCATGCTTTTGGTTCTAAATTGATTGTTAACATTTTGTAATCCAGTCACGCCTGGTTTACTTAAGCGATACCGAGAAATGTCGGTATTCATTTTTGGGGCAGTTTCGTTGCAACCGACTGCCCCTTTTTTGCAAAAACAATTTTTGATATCAACATTAATTTAAAATGTACGATACGGTAAATAAAATATATTGTACCAACGTCTTGTCAACAAGTACGAAAGGGGGTGATTTGAGGTATGTAGCATATCCGGTAATAAAGGATTAATTCGAACTTGTGTTCAAGATCTTAGTAATATTCCTGAGGAATCTTTGGAGGAGTGAACTTTCTCTGGTAATGATTTCAGCGTCAGCCACCATACCTGGCTTTAAAATTATCGGATGGTCAGCATCTTTCTGTTCGAATTTTCCAAAATCTATCTTTGCGATAAAAACGCTGTCTTTCAGGGCCGCATCAGTGATATAACTAATCTTACCATTAATAATTCCATATTCTTCGAAAGGATAACTTCTGAGCTTGACTAAGGTACGCTGACCCAAGCTGACCTTTCCCATATTATACTGTGGGATTTGTACCTCTCCGAAAAAATCTGTGTTGCCTGGATTGATAACGAATAGTTCCTGGTTTGTTGTTACATTCTGATTCTCCTGTACAATACCTGCATAACCTAGCTTACCCGAAAACGGTGCTGTAACTACATATTTCATCAACCACGCATCAGTATCATTGATGACGCTATTTAATGCCTGGCGAAACTTAGCTTGTTGTTCTTTTATGGAATTGTCAAGACTGGCAAGTTCCTTCTGTTTTGCAAGATAGGTTGTGTTATTGTTCAGCAGGGCAGTGTTGGTTTGTTGCAGTGGATATTTGCTGCTCAGGAATTTGTTTTCCTGCAGCTTGAACTCACTATTGGAAATTACGTTTTTACCTTTAAGCTTTTGATAAGCGTCATATTCTTCTTGCGCATTGGCATATTCTTTTTCCTGTACGATGCGCTGCTCCAGAATTTGTGCTTGGAGTTTCCTGATCTCGGCCAGGTCTTTCTGCAGAAATACCCTTTGAATTAACGAAATACCTCCGTTGCGGGTATTTGTAAATTGGAGATATTCTTGATAAAAGGTCTGGTAACTTCCCTGCAGTTCTCCCAGATTTAGCTTGCTTTCCGGTAGTTTAATATGCTTCAAAGATCTGGAAGTATTAAGCAATTGCTCGAGCTCTTTCAGGTTTCGTGCTAATTGTATAACGTCATTGTGGTTGGCAGTACTCTCAATATAGGCTAGTGGCTGGCCGGTTATTACCTGTTCGTTGTCTTTTACAAGCAGTCGTATTAATTTGCCACTTTGATGACTGATAACTGCTTTAGGAGCGTTCAGGGAATTAACTTTCATTGAAGTCTTTACCACATCCGGGTATCGGATAAATGCTGAAAGCAAGAGTATGGTTGACAGTACTGCTAAAATTAGTGTGATGCCCCACCTTAAGATCCAGGAGGGAACCACGGTTACAATTTCGTTGACTTCTTCGCTGACCGTCCACGCTACCGGCGGGGTCAGATTTTTTGGTGGAGTAGGGAGCTGTAAAGACATATTTTGGGCCGTTAGTTCAGTTCTAGCTGATTCTTAACTAGTTGATAGTAATCGCCTTTGTTTGTGGTCAGTTCAGAATGGGTGCCTTGTTCTACGATCTTGCCCCTGTCCAGGACAACAATGTGATCCGCATTTTTCACCGTACTTAGCCTGTGTGCAACGATGACAACCGTTTTACCCTCGAAAAACTCTTCCAGATTTTGCATGATCGTGCGTTCGTTATTGGCATCGAGTGCATTGGTGGCTTCGTCAAAGAAGATATATTCGGGATTTTTGTAAACAGCACGTGCAATCAGGATACGCTGCTTCTGTCCCTGACTAATTCCGTTGCCTTCGGCGCCAACTTTGGTGTTTAGTCCAAGTGGCAAAGAATCTATCAGATCACCGATATTGGCAACGTTGATCGCATGCTGGAGCTTCAGCATGTTCGGATAGTCGTCTGCGACAGCAATATTTTTAGCGATACTATCGGAGAAAATAAAACCATCCTGCATGACAATCCCGCACTGTCCGCGCCAGTAACGGTAGCTGATCTGGTCGATGTGACCATTACCAACTCTGATTTCTCCCTTCTGTGGTGCGTAGAATCGCAGTAGCAATTTTAGGATTGTCGTTTTACCACTCCCGCTCATGCCAACTATGGCTGTGGTTTTTCCATGCGGAATATGAAGATTTATCTCCTTTAGCACAGGTTCATTTCCGGCACCCGGATAAGTGAAGCTCAATTTTTGAAGTGTGATACTTCTGTCTGTAGGCAACTGTTTTAAAAATGGCTTGTTCGCTGGCTCTTCGTCCTGCATCTCGTGGACCTCATTCAGTCTTTCGAGACTTATCTTAGCATCCTGCGATTGCTGTATAAAGCCTAATAGTTGTTCAATTGGGCTATTTACCTGTCCAATAATGTACTGTATAGCCATCATCTCGCCCAAGGTGAGCTGTCCGTCGATAACAGATTTCGCCACTAGAAAGGTAATGATGATATTTTTAACTTCATTGATGAAAAATGTGCCTGCTTGCTGAATCTGTCCAAGTGAAAGGCTTTTGATGTTAAACTTGAAAAGCCTGGCTTGTATTCTTTCCCATTCCCAACGTTTTTGTTGTTCACAGTTATTTAACTTAATCTCCTGCATACCGCCTATGAGTTGTACGATACTACTCTGATTTTTGGATGAGATGTCAAAACGTTTAAAGTCTAAATTTCTTCTTTTTTTTAGGAAAGCAACCACCCAGACGGTATACAGTACGCTGCTGACTAGAAAAATAACGAAAATACTAATCTGGTAATAAGCCAGGACGATTGTAAATACCACCAGGTTAAACATCGAGAAAATTACATTCAAGGTAGAGCCTGTCAGGAAACTTTCAATCCTGCGTTGATCGTTCATGCGCTGCATAATATCTCCGGTCATTTTAGTGTCGAAAAAGCTCATGGGCAGCTTCATCAGCTTAATCAGGAAGTCGGTAAGAATGGAGATGTTTACCCGTGTACTGATATGTAGTAAGATCCATGAACGGATAAAATCTACGCTCATTCTACCAACAAATAGCATGGTTTGTGCGATCAGAACTATATATATAAAGTTAAGATTTCTGGTGTTGATGCCTACGTCGACTATGGATTGAGTAAGGAAAGGGACAATTAACTGCAGCAGACTGCCTACACCCAGGCCGAAAAACAGTTGAAGAACCAATTGCTTATAACGATATAGGTAATTGAATAAGTAACTCCAGCTCAGTCCATTGTTTTTGTCACCTTCTTGTTTAAACAGGTCGGGCGTAGGAGATAGCGTTAATACTATTCCCTGACTATGTCCATTGTTATGTATGCTCAACCAGTGCTGTAAAAACTCTCCTTCTGAAAACTGGATTAATCCTTTTTCCGGATCAGCAACGTGATAGCTGCCATTTTTTATACGATATAATACTACAAAATGGTTCTGATTCCAATGTAAAATCACAGGTAATTCAGTCTCTGTTAATTGCGTTAGCATCAATCGGCTTCCTATGGTTCTGAAACCGATTTTTTCAGCCGCTTCGCTGATTCCCAGAAGCGATACACCTTCCTTATTGATGCCTGATATCTCCCTCAGTCGCTGCAAACTGAAGTTTTTTCCGTAATATTTGGCCACCATACGCAGGCAGGTAGGGCCGCAATCCATTTGATCCAGCTGTTTATAGAATTGGAATTTTTTCAAGGGCTGTGCGTTTTAAACTTTGGGTCTGTTGGCTATTCGGCATAACAATTACTTATCCGGATTTATACACCGTTTTTCAAAAACGTTGCTGAATTCTATCAGGTCAAAAGGTATTTAATGTCTTCTAAACGATACGGTTCTGGTAACTTGTAGCCATTAACCAAGATCGTAGGTGTGTATATTATTTCTGTGAGGTTGCACCATGCTTTTTGCTTTTTGGTAATCAGGCTCATCTCTTCACTGTAGTCTATGGGATAAGCTGCTGCCCATTGTTCAAACTTCTTACTGCCTTGTTTATACCAGTCATTCAGCGCTTTTTCTAACAAGGACGCATCATTCAAAAAGCTTAGCGCCGAGACGTGTCTTGCTACTTTTGTTTGTAGATCATCATCATGATCGGCGGTAGTGAAAATTATTTTTAGTTTGATGTCTGTTCTCACCTTCAACCATTCATCAATCGTCTGATGTGCTTTTGCACAGGGGCCGCAAAAAGGATTACTGACCATCGTAATAATTGTTGTTGCGTCGGGATTACCAAGGACAATGGGCATTAGCTCATCTGGTACTGCATAACAAGGTTGGCTGGTTAGGACCTGGTTAAATAGATCGCTGTTGTATTTGAATTTTTTTAACTGCTGTTTCAGCGGAATGTACTGAGCCATCCTCAATAAAAAGGGTTTTATAAAAAACCAGGTCAGGATAGGGATGCTAAAACAGGTTGTTAGTGTTAACGCTGTCTTTATATCAGGTACGGCAGAATTCAGACTGTATATGCCAGGATTGATTGTGAGGTTTGTTAAGAGTTCCATTCCGAGGATAGCTTGAATTGTGCAGCAGAGCACGCACCAGTTTTTGTTGGTGTATTGGTATCCTATAGAATATACTGTGTATGGCATTGCACATACATTTAACCAGGCAAGTATTGGCAGGGATCCGGGCAGGGCAAGTAAGACGAGTGCTGATCCTGCAAAATAGAAAAATCCGATCTCACTCCAGCTCAGCCAGGACAATAGTTTTGCTGCATCGGACTTCAGGATAGCGTTGCAGTTATTTTTATTGCCTAGACTGCACAGGTTCTGGACCAACGGGTTGTTGGTATCAATACTGTGGATCAATAATAGTATGCTAACGCCTAATCCGAGGAGTTTAAATGTCAAAAGTGAAATGTAACCTAGCTTCAAAGTTGGGTAATCAAAGCTCAGGATTATCGTGGCCAGGAATACGGTAAATAAAGCCGGCGCCATCAACTTATTTATAAATGAACTTGTGATTTTTCGTTGATAATTTTCTTCGCCGCTTTTTTGGTTCGGGGTAGCATGTAGCGCTATACCACTCCATTTTTTCAGGAATTCAGTTTCTGAAAAAATGGCTTTTTGGCTTTGCTCATCGCTATAGGTCACCTGTTTGTCGGCGATATTATGTACAACCATGAAGTAGCCTCCATCAACCCTGCTGTGTGCAATAAAGGGGTATTCAAGGTCTGCGGGATCGTAATCGTCTTTCGTAATGTTGTAGGATTGATTTGGCAAAGACCATTCTGTTAAACAGTCGCTAATCGCTAATAGACTCGGATATTCGGGGTGGTCCTGTAAGCTTATAGCTATAGTGGCAGGACTTACATCAACTCGTAGGGCCTTAAGTAGTATCTTTGTAACAGCGATTACATTTGGCTGACTGGTTTCTAGGAATTTGAACATTGCGATGAATTTGTTCATAAGTTTAGCTGCCTGATTTGGTTTAATAAAATATTTTGTACCAAAGCCATTTTTTGATGTACAAACCCAGGTTTAATGGAGTATGAAACAGGTTACCTACGGACCGGACAGGTTATAGGAGGAACGCGCCGGTTAATTTGCTTTTTTTCAACTAATGTATTACTTTGCAATAAGGCTAAACCCTGGTATATGGCACAAAAATGTGTAATTATAGACGACGATCAATACGCAATAGATGCTTTGGTTAAATACATTGGAAATTTGCCCGAGTTATATGTTTACATGACATTCAAGAGTTCGGTAGCTGCACTTTCCGGTATTTCAAAGTCTGATGAGATTGATTTTATATTTCTCGATATTGAGATGCCAGAAATTTCCGGGCTGGAACTGGCTGGGCATTTAAGAGACAAAACGAGGTTTCTGATATTTACTACATCACATGCCAGCCATGCACTGAAAGCCTTCGACCTGCATGTAAATCAATATCTCCTGAAGCCGATAACTTTCGCGAAGTTCGCATTTACGACCGATTTTCTCTTGAAGAATACTCCTGAATTACCCGGCCAACCGGCTAGCTTGCAGGAAAAAAAACAGTTTCAATTTATAAAGGGCGAAAATAAAAGTTCCTATTATACGATAGACCCTGCCGACATCATCTATATAGAAGCGGCCAAGAACTATGTAAATATCTATACATCGATGGATAAGTATGTTACACACATGGGGGTTAATCATGTGGAAAATGCTTTGGGTAAAGATGACTTCATCAGGATTTCTAAATTCCATATCATTGCGAAAAATGCAATAAAAAAGATTGAGGGGAATGTTGTGAGGTTAAAGGACAACGATATGCACCTGCAGGTTGGCGACGCTTATAAGGCAGAATTTTCAGCATTTATAAAGTCTGGTATGCTCTCTGCTTAGTGAGATTGCAGAATATATAAATTTGTTAGTTTTGTGAAATGAGATACGCGAAGCTTTATGAAAACTTCTCCCGGTACACGCTGATCGCCGAATCTGAATACGCGCGTATTGAGGATTTATTGGTTAAGCGATACATCAAAAAAAAGCATGTGCTGATTGAACGTGGGGAAGTGAGTCGCTATGTCTATTTTGTTTTGAATGGTTCTGTACGATCGTATACATTGGATCAGTCTGGCGTTGAACATGTCATGCAGCTTGCATTTGAAGGACACTGGATAACGGATCTTTCCAGTTTTATCACTCAGAACCCCGGCGAGATGATTGTTGAAGCAATAGAGGATACAGAAGTTTTACTATTGGCTCATCATGATCTCCAACTCTTGTTTGAAGAAATCCCGGCATTGGAAAAATTCTTCCGTAAACTTTATGAAAGGGCTTATGTGAGTCTGCAAAAAAGGGTCACCAATAGAGAAAGCGTTTCTGCTAAAGAAAGATATCTTGAACTTATAGCATTACAGCCTCATATAGCACAACGAATACCACTTATCTATATCGCGTCATACCTTGGGATTACTCCAGAATCGTTAAGCAGGATCAGGAACAGCATTGCTAACGAAAAATGATTTTAAAAAGGTTTCTCGCCAGACCGAGAAAAAGATAAATACTCTTTTAACCAAAAAAATACTGAATATGTTTAAAGCACAAGAATACCAGTCTCGTCGAAAACAATTATCAACTGAGATTTCTTCAGGTTTATTACTCCTCATGGGAAATAATGATAGCCCGATGAATTATTTCGATAATGCGTACCACTTCAGGCAGGACAGTACTTTTCTTTATTATTTTGGCATAAACGAAGCTAAGCTCGTTGCCCTCATTGATATTGATGAAAATAAAACCGTCCTTTTTGGTGATGAAATGACCATTGACGAAATTGTTTGGATGGGCAGGCAGCAAACGCTTGCCGAAAAAGCTTTCCTTTCTGGGATTGAGGACGTCAGGTCTTCTGCGGATCTCTACGATTACATTTTTAAAGCACTTAAAAATAATCGGCCAATTCATTATTTGCCGCCTTACCGCGCTGATAACAAAATAAAATTAGCCGAACTTTTATCAGTCAATATCCAAGCTGTTTCAGTTGGAGTTTCCGTTCCTTTTATTAAAGCTGTTGTTAAACAACGTTCTGTTAAATCGGAAACCGAACTTTTGGAACTGGATAGGGCATCCGAAATATCTGCTGACATGCACTTATTGGCTATGAAAATGGTGAAACAAGGCATGACCGAAGGTCAAATTGCCGCGGCTGTGCAGCAGGTCGCTGTTGCTGCAGGTGGGAATCTTGCTTATCCGGTAATCCTGACTAAAAATGGACAGTTTTTACATAACCATTACCACGGCAATATTTTAATGGCTGGCGACCTGGTGTTGAACGATTCAGGTGCTGAAACTGCCATGGGTTATGCCGGAGATCTGACCAGAACTTTTCCAGTTTCAAAGAAATTCACTACGAAGCAGCGGGAAATTTACGACGTGGTACTCAATGCGTACAATACAGCAGTGGGAGCACTTAAACCCGGTGTACGTTATATTGACGTTCATTACACTTCTTGCCTGGCTTTGGCAGAAGGTTTAAAAAGTCTTGGATTTATGAAAGGGGACATGAATGAAGCTGTAGCAAGAGGCGCACACGCATTATTCTTTCAATGTGGTACCGGCCACATGATGGGTTTGGACGTTCATGACATGGAAGATCTGGGAGAGCAATACGTCGGTTATACCGATGAACTGAAGAAAAATACAACGGAATTTGGGCTTAAATCTTTGCGACTTGGGAAGGCACTTGAGACCGGTTATGTATTTACTATCGAACCAGGACTTTATTTTATCCCAGAGCTGACCAAGATATGGCAGGCAGAGAAAAAGTTTACTGAATTTATCAATTATGATAAAGTAGTCGCCTATAATGATTTCGGCGGCATCAGGGTAGAAGACGATTATGTGATTACTGGAAATAGTTACCGAAAATTAGGTAAGCACCTGGCGATCAATGCTGAGGAAGTAGAGCAGATCCGTGAGGAATCCGTTTAAAACAAAAATCCCCGGGAGTCTTACCTTCCGGGGATTGTAAATTTATTGCGGCAGACTATTTTAGAAAAATAGACGTCAGCACAATATATAGCGGATTTGAATACCAGTCGGGGAAGGCTGTTCCACCTGAATTTGCCCAATCGGCAAACTTTGTATAACCTTTGGTGACATCAACACCTTCGTTCATGTAACCGAAATTCGCAATCGGCAATTCAACAGCCCAGGGAAGGTTACCAGCAGTACTGTAATATTTTCCTACTACTGATTTATCATCCTTGGTGCCGAATAGCTTCTTATCAGCTAGTTTAGTAGGCAGTTTTCCGTATAAATGCGTTTCATATCCACGGCCCATTCCACTTGTATTGTTCCAGATGAATGGATTATAAGTCCCGATACCGAATGCCGACAACACAGGTCCATTAGTAATATCAAATACAATAGAATAGTTTTTTACCGGAGATAAGATTGCACCAGGTACAGTGTTTCCTGTTGGTTGTTCCTTCTTGCTATCTGCAAAAAGGACCACGACAACACTGTCTTGTCCAGCTTCAAGAAATGCACCAGCAGTTGCCGAAACTACTTTAGCGCTGGCAGCAGGGAGATTGAATTGCACACCAGCACCATTGTTATAATCGGCACCGGTAGCTTTTAGAACGTAATCTGCAGTAACTTGAACAACAACATTATTGGCATTGGTTGCAATCATGTATTTACTGTTCAGTACAACATCGTTAAGGTCGTAGTCACCTTTAGATGGCCAGCTATCTTCAAATGCGATGGTTGATCCACCAAGCAGATAGTTTACAGAGTAGTTTTTGAATGCTTTGGAAGCGTCGTTAGGATAAGCGTCTTGCAAGTCAATAATTCCGTCGCCATCTGTGTCCAGCTGAATGATAGGAGCAGTGCCGTTGAGGACAGGATTACAGTCAGTAACAGGGATGTATAGATCACAGCCCAGCTCAGCACCATTTGATAGGTAAGATGTTCTGATGTTAGTTCCACACAGCTGAATAGCGCCTGTTACTTTTGTTGTAGGCAAAACTGTGGTAACTCCTGATAAAACTTTAACCAGTGACGGTGTACCGTGACCTTCAATTACACCGTACATAGAAAGTAAAGTTCCTGTTTGAAAAACTGCCCCGCTAAATTGGTTTAGCTCGCCAATGGATGCAATCGAACTGTTGTTACTATTCCTGAATGAGCTGTAGTTGTTTAATGTGCCATTCAAAGTAAAGGCTGTAGCACTTAGCTTACATTCATTTTCGAAAACGCCTGTTGATGTAATATTTAAGCCAACAAATTTGGCGTCACTTCTATTGGTGAAAGTACCATTTATTGTAGCATAGCTAGCAACGTAGTTGGCATCAAAATCGCCGGTATTGAATACAGCTGCACCAGCAGCTACAGAGAAAATTGAATTACTTTCGAATGTTCCCGCATTCTGTAAAAGACTATTTGAGGTCAAGTATAAAGATGAATTGAAAGTAAGGTCTCCACTGTTGATGATCGATTCAGTCGCACCCAGCGAAACTGGTGTAGAAAATTCTACTACAGAGCCTTTTGCGACGATGATTTTTGTTGCGGTGTGCGTGTAACTTACCACAGTTACCTTTTTTCCATTTGAATTGATTTTAAGTGTTCCCCCGGTTGAGGCACTGATCGCAACAATTGAATTTGAGGAAGTAGTATAGCACATTACTTTATCTTTAGGCACTATAATCACGCTACCGGAAGTAGAAACCTCACATGCTGGATCTGTAATAGTTGGTGTTGGTGCCGCCAAACTAACTGTTTGTGCTGAGTTGGTACTGCTTAGTCCTATAGAAACACGTTCGGAAGTCAATGCAAGTTTTGTTGTGACAGACACACCGTCTGGGCTTGTTTTAACAACATAAACTTCATTTATTGTTGTAGGTACCGAAATTTTTGTGTTGAAAGGTTTGATGATGGACGCCGCACCTTTTGAGATCGGCGTTCCGCCGTTTGCGGGATCTGTTAAATAAACAGCAATAACGTGTAGCTTGTCGTCAAAGCTGATGTTGTCTATGCCGATGCTCAGGCTTACGTCACGTGAAGTTTGCCAGTTAAAGGAGGCAGGAACGGCAAGTTCCGTTAGTGCTTTGTTGGTGGCAGCAATTTCAACCGAATTGTCTTTTTTGCAGGCAGCAAACAAAGCGATTGAACCGAATAATAATGTACGTAATTTTAAATTCATATTGTGTGTAGGGTTGTTTTTTCTCCTTGAGTCAAAAGATGTTCCCCTAAACGCCAATACAACTGTAGTGTGTGTTTTTAACACTAAGGGTTTGATACCTTATTCAAAATGAGTGTGATGCGTTTTTTTGTCAGCCTGACATTGGTCGGGTGTTTAGACATACCATTTTGTGCGAAGGATGAGCTTGGGGGGCATGTTCCCCGATGAGTAGCCCTATTTTGGGGAATTTCGACCAAACAATGCCGAAATAAAACTTTTAAACTTTTGTGAAGTGGTCACGTTTTTGATAAGTGATTTTAACGTATTTTTAAGAAATACCGGATGTTCATTCCACCAAATAACTTGCGCTTACTGTGACTGAAGAAATAGAAAGAAAAAAGGAAAACACAGCAGTAAAACTCTTGCCTTGGGTAACGGCCACGGCAATGTTTATACAATCTCTTGACGGCACAATCTTGAACACATCTCTTCCAAGCATAGCCAGGGATATGAATTATCAGGCTACCCAGATGCACTCAGTTATTATCACCTACACATTAACACTGGCATTATTCATCCCGCTTTCGGGCTGGCTTTCTGATAAATTCGGCACTAGGACAATGTTTATGATTGCAGTAAGTCTGTTTGTTACAGGGTCATTTTTCTGTGCTTTGTCTTATAACCTGGTAACGTTTAACCTTGCACGGGTAGTGCAGGCGATCGGAGCGTCGATGATGGTGCCTATAGCAAGGCTGGCTATTTTATATCAATACCCCAAGAGCGAACTCTTGAAGACCATGAATTTTATAACCGTTTTTGGGCTATTAGGAATGGTGGTTGGTCCGAGCCTCGGCGGATTTTTATCTGACAACTTTTCCTGGCATTGGATATTTTTGGTTAATGTTCCGATCGGGCTGATTGGAATTTCGCTTGCTTACAAGATCATGCCTAACTTTAAACACGCTGTAGGGCGGTTTGATTTCCGTGGACTTATTTATTTTAGCATGGCACTTATTTTAATTACGACCTTGCTGGAAACGATCAGCACTGGATTTACACACCGTACCATCATCTTTGCCTGCCTGTTCTTTGCCGGCTTGTTTGCGGTATTCTATTATATCCATTACAAAAAAACAACGAAACCGATCATAGATCTACGATTGCTCAACATCAACACGCTAAAAGTTGGTCTGTCCGGCAGTCTCATCACCAGGTTAGGAATTGGTGGTTTGCCTTTACTTTTACCATTGATGTTGCAAACTGGATTTGGCTATTCTGCATCAATTTCCGGATTGTTATTATTGCCTTCAGCGCTGGCAAATGTTGGGGTAAAACCTTTCGTAATCCGCATCATCAAAACATTAGGTTACAGGACTGTATTGATCAGCAACACCGTCTTGCTAGGGTTAGTTCTTGTAGTTCTCGGATTTGTTGAGCGGGACACCCCGATTATTTATTATATTATTTTGATGGTTTTTTACGGTGCCTTCACATCCATCCAGATGTCGGCCATGAATACGATCACATTAGCTGATCTGGACGAGGATACTGCCAGTGGGGGAAATACTATGCTTGTAATTACGCAACAACTCTCCGTAAGTTTCGGTATTTCAGTATCCAGCCTGATCCTGTCCTTTTATAGCTCTGATGTGTTTAACATTGGTCTTTCTGGTGCCTTTCATTATACTTTTATAAGTCTTGCTATCATCACCATAATATCTAGTCTTACCTTTACAAAACTTAGTAAAAATGCTGGTGAAGGGTATACAAAGTGAGCTTAGCGCCAGAACGCCTGGCGATATCTAGATGATTAGCTACCTAATTTCCTGAATAATCAACCTAAATTTTATATCGAATCATGTACATTAAAAAAATATCGCTAGCATTCCTCTTTTTAATCGCCGGAATTTCAGGATATGCGCAAACCTACCAGTCTGTAACCAGCAAAAACAAAACCTATCTCGCTACCGTGAAAGGACTTAGTTATACCTATAACAATGGAGTTGTTACTTTAAAAAATGGCGGTAATTATGATTTGGGTACTGTAAGCATCATTGCCTCCTCTAAAGTAGACGGCACCCTGTTTGGAATTGCTTTATTTGAAGAAGGACTGGAAAGAGGGAAAACAGTAAAAGCTACTGTCTATTTTACTGCAGGCCTTGGAAAGGATTCACATGAGCTTCCCTTAAACAAAATCGATCAGCAAAACCTGGTGTTTTCTTTCGACAAGGCAACCAGGGCGCAGCGCTAAAAGAAAACTTTCTACGATCTTCTGTTAAATTATAATTATTTTGCCGCAATGAAAAAATATTATACTGTACGCTCTTCCGTGTATTGCTGGTCAAAATCTTTTATGCTTTTGATAGTTTTGTTGCTGATAAGCAATGTAAACTTTGCACAGTCATCTATACCGTTTGAACTGACTCCGCAAGGACATATCCTGCTGAAGGCTAAAGTTAACGGGGTGGAGGGGAGCTTTATTTTCGATACAGGTGCTGGCTTAACACTGATTACCAAAGCGTTTTCGGATAAAATAGGAAAGGTTCATAAGCAAGACGGCAGCTATACTGGCTTTCGCGCGACTGGGGAAAAGCTCAATGCCGATCTCTATGATGTGCAGTCATTATTGATAGGAAGTTTCGCTGAACATAATCCAGTGGTGACAATCTTTGATGTAAATCTTGGTCCTATCGATGGGTTGATTTCTCTACTAAGTTTTAAAGAACAGCCACTTACAATCGATTACGTCAACAAAAAAATTATATTCGAAACGGAAAAAAGCATGGCTGGTATCCGCAAGTCGGGACATCAGGTTGGCTTACAGTTGGAGGATGCCCGGGATAAAGCGCTGACTATCTTTGCGTATTTTATTGTGAATGATAAATTGACCTTACAATTTTCTATTGATAGCGGGGCCGGCAATAACGTTTATCGCTTAAACTCACAATTTATTTCAGCTTTAGCTATTGATACGGTAAATGCAAAGAAGATCGTGATCCCGAGCGAATTCAATCCGGCACTAAAGTCTGTCATTTACCAGGCTAATGTGAAGTCCATCCAGGCGAAAGCTACTTCTGCCATCCAATGCACGAATGTACAGGCATCTTTTATCGATGGACTGATCTATGACGGCATTGTATCACTAAACTGGATCGGAAAACAAGTTACGTTTGATTTGAAAAGAAAAGAGATGATTGTGCGGTGATGTTATCCAACCAGATAAGGTAAATAAATAATTACCGCGCAAACCACAGCGAATATACAGATGATCAGGACTCCTCCTGATGAAAGATCTTTAACTTTTCCAATCAGTGGATCTTGTTCTTTGGTTACACGGTCTGCTAATTTTTCTATAGCTGTATTAAAAATTTCAGCCATCCATGCTAATCCAATGAGAATGAGTGTAGTTATCCAATCTATTTTAGATACGTGAAGCTGAAAATTCAGCAGTATGACGATGAGGGCGGCGGCAAGATGAAAGCGCATATTAGCTTCGTACCGAAATGCCAACCAAATGCCATTTACAGAATACTTATAGCTGTTCAGGTGTTTCTTAAAAGGGTTCATGGGTTTCTGGAATTATGTTACTTGATTACATGCGCCAGATAGACGATGCAATAACTTGTCAAACAAGCTAAAGTGTTCAAATCTATCCGGGTCAATAAATGACTTTTTTCTATATTACGATTGAATGTATAACGTGCGATTAGCCAAAATATCATCGATATACCGATGTCCATCCAATCAAACCGACCGTTGGTAATGTGCACAAGTTGCATTATTTCGAGCGATATACAAAAGACCAATGGGATGTATACGCAATCATACCGTCGGCCATAGACGTCTATGTAATAACATTTAGAAGTGAGGGTAATGCAAAATATCCAGAGCCCTTCTGGCAGAGAATAAATCAGTATCGGACTTAAGGGAATCAAATGAATGATATCCGCCTTGATGCTAGTATACATCGGGCTTGATATGAGGTATATCATAAACTCATTTACTAATGTTTTCTCAGTCCTATAAAACACATAAATAAAGAGACTGATGAGCAGGGCGACGGAAATTACCAGATATTTCTTAATCATTTTTCCGATAGATCAGGAGTTTAAAATAAGAACCTAGTGCCAGGTTGATTTCTTTGTGCAGGGTAAATCGTTTTATCGCGGCGAAATTCCTAATATAAAAAACAGATTTAAACCTAAAAAGTCGTGCAATTGGCTCAAAACCCCGGTCTATCAGGCTAAGCCAATTGTTGGGTGTAAAATGGTTCAGGATGAATACCTTGCCCTTGGGTTTTAATACACGGTGTACTTCTTCTAATAAATGTTCCCCATTATCAACAACCGCAAGCACATGAGACAGCACGATGTAATCAAAAACCTGATCATTAAACTCCAGTGACTCTCCACTCATTTCTAAAAGTTCCGCATTAATCAAATTATTTTTTTTAGCTAGACTCAGCATAGCACCGGAAGTGTCAATCGCAACAACGCTGTGCTTTTTGTATTGCGGCAGGTGAGCCCCGTTACCAACTCCAATCTCTAAGAGTTTACCTTCAGGCAAGTTATTTACTTCGTCGAACAATCGTTTTTTTTGTGGTTTGAGAAACAGATCTACCAGCGGATAGAGCAAGGAGAAATTGTTGTAAAAATTGGTGGTCGGCGTTTTCATAGCATCTTTTATTTTTTTAATGAATGCTCATATTTGTTCAAAGACTGATCGAGATCCATTCCTTTATTGTGGATCTCCTCGCAAAATGCTTTACAGGCAGCAGGGTTGGTACTGTCGTCACATTGCGTTTCACAGTCGGTTAAGGTATTACGGGGCATCAGGTTAAAAACATGTGTTACAGTAAAACCAACAGCCAGAAATACGATAAGTACCATAGCGAAGAACCACTTCGGGAATTTGCTGTCGGGCGCAAGCACAGTTGACGGAGGCGTATTGAATGGTAAGAGATATTTTGTCCGGTCATAATGCCAGCACAGTAGGTAAATGCAGGCAATTACCATTAAAGGCGCTGTTAGCAGCGATCCCTCAAATCGCACAGCGAGTGATAAAAGACAGATATTTAGTATGATGGGCAGATAAATCAGTGTGCCTAATACAACGGTTCTAGGAATCAGCAGCAGCAGTGCAGCAAAAATCTGCGCATAGCCGATAAACGTGTAATAGTAGCCGGTATGGTGCAGTGCTTCGAGGTAGTGCCCCATAGGTTGATTATTGTGCAGATCAGTGAAGCGTTCGCCGATGATCTTTACATATCCCGCAGGAAGAAAACCAGCAACAAGTGCGAGGCGTGTAAAAGTTGTAAAATAACGCATCCATTTATTGCATGTTACAGCAGCATGTAGGGTGTCTAATTTAGTGGTTATTGTCATTTCTAAAAGTACTTCGTAGTACAAAGTTAAATTATGATCCTTACCGCGCAACTATTATTTGAATAATTTTTTCACCAGGTAAAAAGCGGGGCAGACCGACAGGATAAATGTCACGCTGATCAAGAATGATTAAACTATTTTTATTTGAAGGTGTTAGTCCCAATACCTAGAAAATAAAAATCTTATCTATGAAAGCAGCAGTATTTCACAAACCAGGAGACATCAGCTTCACAACAGTAGCTGATCCGAAAATTGAATTGGCCACTGATATTATCTTAAAAGTGACTTCCACAGCGATTTGTGGGTCAGATCTACATATCCTAAGTGGAGCAGTTCCGCAATCTACCGATATGGTGATGGGGCATGAGTTTATGGGTATCGTAGAAGAAGTCGGCGCAGAAGTAAAGAATCTTAAGAAAGGCGACCGTGTCATTGTACCCTTTCCTATAGCTTGCGGGCATTGCTTTTTTTGTAACCATGGCGCCTCACCAAGTTGCGAGAATTCCAATTACAAGCACTATGGGCCAAACGGAGATATGATGGACCAGAAAGGTGCAGCGTTGTTTGGCTATACAGATTTATATGGTGGATATTCTGGTGGGCAAGCAGAATACGTACGCGTACCGTATGCTGATGTTAGTCCGAGAATCATACCTGATACGATCACAGATGAACAAGCACTCTTTCTGACAGATATTTTTCCTACAGGGTGGTCGGGCGTAGACTGGGCGCAACTTAAAGGCGGAGAAGTTGTTGCCATTTTTGGCTCTGGGCCGGTGGGATTGATGGCGCAAAAAGCGGCCTGGCTCCATGGGGCGAGTAGAGTGATTGCCATTGATCCCTTGAACTACCGGTTGGAAAAAGCCCGGGCAGTAAATAACGTAGATACGTTGAATCCGAATGACGTGGATGTTGTGGCAGCGATTCGCGAAATGACCGCCGGAAGAGGAGCAGATGTTTGTATTGACGCTGTTGGATTTGAGCCCGAACGTACGTTTCTAGACAAAGTGAAGGCGACAATAAATTTTGAAAAGGGGAGCATGAAAGTGCTTGATATGTGTTTTGAAGCGGTTAGAAGAAGTGGAACAGTTTCTATTCTTGGTGTTTACGGCAGTCCATACGACAATTTCCCGCTATACAGAATATTCGATAAAGGTCTGACCATTAAACAAGGGCAGGCACCGGTATTGAATCACATTGATACACTGATCCAGCTCGTGAAGGATGAGAAGGTAGTGCTTGATGATATTATCACGCATACAATGCCATTGAGCGAAGTTGCCCATGCATATAAGATCTTTGATGAGAAAGAAGATGATTGTGTAAAAGTGGTCTTAAAACCTTAATTAATAGTCTTTAAATAAATTACATCGTTTATGAAAAATTCAAATCAATATGTACTCATTACGGGTGCAACGAGTGGTATAGGGTTCGAACTCGCTAAACTTTTTGCGAAGGATGGTTACAATCTGGTTATTGTGGCCCGTGACCAAGGTCAGCTAGATGCTAAAGCAGCCGAACTGGAACAAAGTGGAATTAGGGTTATTTCTTTTGCTAAAGACTTATTTGATCCGGAGCAGGCTTTTGCACTTTACGCAGACCTGCATGCACAAGATATCAGAATTGATGTGTTAGTCAATAATGCCGGACAAGGTGTTTACGGTGAATTTGAAGATACGGATATTGACAGGGAACTAGATATCATCAATCTGAACATCTCATCACTTGTGGTACTTACGAAACTGTTTTTACAAGATATGACCGCAAGAAATTCTGGTAAAATCCTGAATACAGCTTCTATTGCCAGTAAAACCCCTGGCCCTTGGCAGGCCGTATATCACGGTACCAAAGCTTTTGTACTCTCTTTTACTGAGGCTATCAGAGAAGAGTTACGTGATACGGAAATTACTGTTACTGCGCTAATGCCGGGTGCCACGAATACAGACTTCTTTAACAAAGCAGATATGCAAGATAGCAAAGCAGTGCAGGATAAGGATGCATTGTCAGACCCGGCCGACGTAGCGAAAGATGGTTATGAAGCATTAATGGCCGGAAAAGATAAGGTTATTTCTGGCTTCAAAAATAAAGTTCAGGTAGGGATGGGGAACCTAACGCCGGATAGCACCGTAGCGCATCAGGTTTATGAACAGCAAAAGCCAATTGATAAATAGATGATTACCCCCCCGAGCTAAGGGGGCTAATTATTTCGGTATTTCTTGCCCGGAACCAGTAAATTATAATGCTTTATTTATTTACGTAAGGCAATACGGTATAGCTAGAGGTAAAGCCTGGTGTTCCAGCCATAATGATAAGGATACTTCCATTGGTTTCGTCGGCTTGATCGATATAGAGTTGTCCATTTTTACCTAAGCCGAATTGTATTTTATTTGAGTTCATCGACCAGTAAAAGGGGGGTACACCTGTAATTGATAAATCATGTTTCTTTCTGAAATATCCATTTTTTAGTTTTCCTTTGATTACTTCGCTCTTTAAAAGAGTTTTGTCCTGATACAGTTTTGAAGTAACATGAGTTTTATCAGCTAAAGTAAGCTCCACATGCGTTGCCTTGGCCAATTCGGCTGTATCTGCACCTTCAGAGTTCTTCAAAAAATACCAAATTGGCGTTGAAATCACTGTATCTTTTGTTGAATTAACACGTATAGTACGATCTACTTTAACCGGATATCTTCCGATAAGTGACGGTGCTTTTAATGCTACTAAATCCGAACGTTTTGGTGTCTTCAGACTTACACACGACCCCAATAGCAGGATGCTAAAACATGTCATCAAAGTAACTTGAATTGTAGAATTCAATCTGGTTGTGCTTTTCTCGCTCATATTATTTGGTCTATGTTTCGCAGTTTTATCGTGATCGACTTACAAAAGTGCTGGATCGATTTTGTGATTATATCCCATTCACCCGCCGATTTTCGTAAATAACACACTCCTGAAGACTGGTGTGTGGTTAATTTGGCGGCTTAGGGTGGGTATACCAATGTCCTTTGCTAGTTTGATTTTAATGAAAGTCAATTATTGTTCCAATTTCAAATTATTCATCTAAACGGAGAATTAATTATCGGGTTATTCGTTATTGTTTTCTACATTGTGTTGTAATATACAGTCCTGGGATCGATAGCTGTTCGAAAATATTGGATTATCCCGGTAAGTGATTTTAATGCTTTAACGACAATTAAAAAATCTTAGGATGGAATATAAAGTTATAAAACCAGATCCATCGCTTACGGATTTTGTTGACAGCTTTTGGATGTTGAAGAGTGAAGATAATCAGAATAAGGAAATAATTGTTCTACCTGATGGACGAGTTGACATCATTTTTGAATGGTCGGAACAAAATCCGCTGCATGTAATGTTAATGACCCTTGACCAGGCGGCCTCTGCGGCTACGCTGCCTGCGCGAACCATAATGTTCGCTGTAAGTATGAAAATCCCCGCACTCGAGTATATACTGGATATCAAGCAGACGATGAATAGCCATCCTAAACTACTTCCGAATGACTTTATGGGCATTACTTCAGATGATTTAAAGGATTTTGACAGCTTTGTAGACCGGATATCAAGGTCAATGCTGACTACAGCACAATCAAAAAACATAGATTCCAGAAAGAAAAAATTATTCGAAATGATCTATGAAACGGATGGCGCGATGACTGTTGGTTTATTGGCCGAAAGGTCTTGCTGGTCTGCCCGACAGATTAACCGCTATTTCAATGATTGGACTGGTATATCACTTAAAAAATATAGCAATATATTAAAGTTCCGCGCGTCCTTTGCTCAGCTCAGAGAAGGGAAACTTTTCCCTCGGGGTGAATTTTTTGATCAGCCGCATTTCATAAAACTAATCAAAAAATTATCAGGTGTTACGCCTAAAGAATTGAGTAAAAATAAAAACGACCGATTTATACAATTTTCTGCCTCTACAGATAAGTAATATTGCATCATCATTCAATATTTCGTATTATGTTGTTACAAGGAAAGAAAATAGCGATTGTGGGAGGCGGACCCGGTGGACTTACACTGGCGAGGCTTTTACAAATGAAAGGTCTCGACGTAAGTGTTTATGAACGGGACCTGAACCGGCAGGTACGTGTACAGGGTGCGACTTTAGATTTGCATTATGAATCAGGATTAAAAGCTTTGCGGCAAGCCAACTTGTTAGACTTGTTTAAAGAGGTATACCGGCCAGGTGCTGATCGGATTCGTGTTACAGACGAACATGGCATTGTTTATTTCGATCAGCATGCTCAGCATTATTTAACGGATTTTGACGACCCATGGTTTAGACCGGAGATTGACCGCGGACCACTTCGGGAGCTCTTACTGGATTCTTTAGAACCCGGTACGGTAGTCTGGGACAGTAATTTTGAGGGGCTATACAAACATGAGGATAAATGGGTGCTGAACTTCAAGAATGGGAGTTCTGCGGAGGCGGATTTTGTGATCGCCGCCGATGGTGCAAATTCTAAAATTCGGCCATTGATTACTGATCAAAAGCCGTTCTACTCGGGGATTACAGTTGTCGAGGGTAATATTTATCATGCTGACGACAATGCGCCAGTTCTCGCCAAGTTGCTAAACGGAGGTAAGATTTTTGCTTTTGGCGATTCTAAAACTATTATTTTGAGTTCTAAAGGGGACGGAAGCATCTCTTTTTATACCGGTTTTAGTATTGAAGAAACAAAAGATCTCGGAATCGACGTAACAGATCACCTGCAGATGCTACAGTGGTTTAAAAAAGAATATGACCATTGGGATCCGGTGTGGTATGAACTTTTTGTTCATCCCGCTACGATCTTTACGGTTAGACCATTATATTGTATGCCCCTCAACCAGATATGGACTGGCAGGTCAGACCTCACTATGTTGGGGGATGCAGCACATTTGATGCCACCATATGCTGGTGAAGGTGTCAACATGGCGATGTTAGACGCGTTAGAACTTAGCGAGGTGCTGACAGGAGGTATATTTACTGAGACACTTTCTGCGATTCAATATTTCGAAAACCAAATGTTGGAAAGATCAGCCCAGATCGCTGAAATTACCTTAGATAACACTTCATGGATGCATTCTCCTGATGGATTAAAGAAAATATTGGAACTTTTTGCCCCGGATAAGTCTTAGCCTATTTGTTTTTGTGCTGATCATGTTATTAGGGTTTAGTCCGAAGCTTCTCCTGTGTTAACCATCTTTGCGAGTACGAAAAAAGTTTTTTTAACAACAATTTTAACGCCCTTTTTAAGCTCTTTAACAGGAGTTATCTCGGTAAAGCCGATATCTGAGATCCCTTTAGCGACTGCAATTCGCTCAAATGACGTTTCCTTCTCATTCTGATTTTTGACCTGGAAAATATAATCCTGCCCACCGGTAGTTACTATGGCTTCAGACGGTAGAGCAGGCAGAAGAGAATTACCAATGCTGATAATAGCGGTGATGTTCATGCCTTCAATCAGCCCTGTTTTATCACCCATAACTATTGCGTGAACGGGGATAGTTTTCGACTGACTGGCAAAAGCTGTTCCAATGGAATAGATCTTAGCATCATATTCTTTGCCCACGCTGTTTGTTAAAGTAAAGTGAATCAATTGTCCTGGTTTGACTTTTGACAAATCCTTTTCAAATACAAAAAGATCCAGGTGAAGCTGTGAGTTATTTACGATTTGGGCTATAGGCGTTGCAGCGTTAACATTGGATCCGATCTGTGCAATAACCTCGCTAATTGTCCCGCTTATTGGCGCCAGCACAGGGATGCTGGTTACGATTGTGGCTCCTCCAGGTGTTATGCCCATAGTCGAGAGCTGCATCCGCAGTGATTTATTTGCAGATTTTAGGGTAGCCATTTCAGCTTCTGCACGTTGGAGGTTTTTTAATGGAGCGGCATTACCTGCAACGAGTTCACGTTGTCGTTGGTATTCCTGTTCTGCGAGCCTCAATTGGGCTTGATTTGCTTGTAGTTGCTGTTGCATTTGAGCGATATCCGGATTCAGAATTGTCGCGATTACCTGTCCTTTGTTTACATAATTACCGGGCTGTATGCTTAGGGTCTTAACGATTCCGCTGGTCACTGAGGTTACCAGAGCTTTGTTTTGGTTGGGTACCGATAGGAGACCATTTGCCTTGATTGCCGTTGCCAAATTCTTCATTTCAACGGATCCGAACTGTATTCCTGCTGTTTTAATTTGAGCCGCGGTAAGGCTTACTGTATTTGTTAGTGCTGCTGTTTCCGGTTCGCTTTTTTCTGCTTCCGGCTCTTTTTTTTCCGAACAGGCAGTCACTGTTGCTAATAGAATCAGGATGTGTATATATGATTTGAAATGTTTGTTCATGACGGTGGGTTATTTACTGGTATAGTAGTTTAATTTGACGGCTGATTGGTTATACTCATTCAGCACGTCAATGTAGTTTCTTTGGATATCAATAGCCTGTGCTAAAAATTGAGAGAGCTCTGCAAAGCCAATTTCTCCCGCACGATAGGAGAGGTCGGCTGCCTTGATAATAGCGTCAGCTTGCTTTAGTCCCGTACCAGTATAGTATTCCAGCAATTCATTGCTTTTTTGAAGTTGTTCAAACTCCTGTTTATACGCCGAGCCAAAGGCTAATTGTTGGTTAGATAATACTGTTCGCTGATAATTCTGTTCCAATTGGCTAGCCTTAAGGGTGTTTTTATAATAGCTCCTGCCAAATAGTGGAATGCCCAAACTAATCGAAAAACCTGAATACGGCATGCTAATACCGTACAGCCGTTGCGAGAAAAACCGACCTTCCAGCGATGGCATTTTTGTCTGACCGGCAAGTTTGGTTTGAAAGCCTGCAATATTGACCTGTTGTTCCTGTAACCGGAGGGCCGGATGATTGACACTATCTGCAGTTGCAGCATCAAGTGTTAACTTCATCAAATCACCTGCATCTGCCAGAAACATTTGCTCAGTATTTAGCAAGCGTTTTAATGCCTGCTGCTTACTGGCGATATCCCGGCCCAGAATTCGCAATTGAACCGTTGTTTCCCGAGATTTTGCCCGTGCTGCAATGCTATCTAGTCCGGCATTTTCTCCTGTCTTCACCCTTAATATTGCTGCTTTTGCCAAGTTTGCATAGATACTATCCAGACGTTTCCACAAGCGTTGTTTGCTCTGACTATACCATAAATCATAATAGACCGCAGCAACGTCCCTCTTGATTTCCGCTGTCAACACCAACCGCTGGTATTCGGCATACCTTGTTTGTTCTGCATATAGATTTTTTCGTGCCTTGTATAAACCTGGCCAATCGATGCTCTGCGATATTCCAATCTTTAAAATACCTTTTTTGTCAACCGGGCTGATATCCTCGTTTTCAGCAAAAACTCCAGTTTTAGGTAGGTTGAATGCTGTTTTTTCGATTATCCGTTGCTCGCTTATCTTAATGTTTGATAACTTAAGATCGAGGTTGTTGTTTACCGCTATTTGATATGCGGTCTGCAATGAAATGTGCTGTGGTTCCGTTGTTGACTGCGCGAAGGTGGTTCCCGAGATTCCGATTAGGGCCAGCGTTAATAATGTTTTCTTTCCTTTTGCGCTTGATTGACGACTATGTTTAGTAAAGATCAAATACAGTAAAGGCAAAACTATCAATGTGAGGATTGTAGCTGTAAGTAATCCGCCAATTACTACTGTAGCAAGTGGCTTTTGAACTTCCGCTCCGGCACTCGAAGACATGGCCATTGGTAAAAAGCCTAGTGAAGCTACTGCCCCTGTCATCAGTACTGGCCGCAGTCTGTCCTTGGTACCCTGGAATATTCTGTCAAGGACGTTTGTCACACCATCTTTTTCCAACTGATTGAAAGTGCCAATCAGCACTATGCCATTGAGAACAGCAACGCCAAACAGGGCGATGAAGCCAACACCAGCGGATATGCTGAAGGGCATTCCGCGTAGTAATAATGCAAACACACCGCCAATTGCAGACATTGGTATGGCTGTGAAGATTAGCGTTGCCTGTCTAAGAGATCGGAAGGTGAAATACAGCAATGCGAAAATAAGTAGTAAAGCCCCGGGTACTGCCACCATTAATCTGGAAGATGCCTGTCGCAAATTTTCGAACGTACCGCCGTAAGTATAGTAATATCCCGTAGGAAGTGGCACTTTTGAGTCCAGCTTCTTTTGGACTTCTTCGACAACGCTTTCTACATCCCGACCTGATACATTAAAGCTAACTACGATCCGGCGTCGTGCATTTTCCCTGCTGATCTGAGCAGGGCCGGTTTCGTAGTCGACTGTTGCGACCTGGGATAATGGAATCTGGTTGCCGTCTGGGCTGGGGATAAATAAGTCGCTTACATTTTCAATAGCATTACGGTGTGCAGAGTCAAGTCTGACAACCAGATCGAAGCGCCGTTCGTTTTCATAGATCGATCCTGTAGTGTTGCCCGCAAAGGCCGTGCTTACTACCTGATTTACGTCTTCAATGTTCAGTCCGTAGTTCGACATTCTCGCGCGATCATATTTGATCGTTATCTGCGGCAATCCACTTACGCGTTCAATCTGAGGTTGGACTACTCCATTTACGGACCTCACCGCCCGCGCAACTTTTTCGGCCATGATATTTAAAGTGTCAAGATTTTCTCCAAAAATCTTAATGGCTACATCCTGCTTTACGCCAGTCATCAGCTCATTGAAACGCATCTGTATTGGCTGGCTCGGTTCTGCAATAACACCTGGAATATTTGATAACGTATTCCTCATGTCTTCAGCAAGTTCATAAAAGCCTTTCCCGTTTGGCCATTCTGATTTATCTTTTAATACTACGATCAGATCTGAAGCTTCAGGTGGCATAGGATCTGTTGCTACATCTGCACTGCCGGTTTTTCCGACCGCCATTTTAACCTCCGGATATTTAAGTAACATGCGCTCTGCCTGCATCACCGTTTCGATAGTTTGTGATAGGGAAGTGCCCTGCGGTAGCACAAATTCAATGGCATAATCACCTTCTTCGAGTTGCGGAATAAATTCGCCGCCCATCCTGGAAAATATAATCCCACTGATTACCAGCAATGCTACAGCCAGACCTACAACGAAGTATTTAAATCGGATGGCAGCCTTTAATACAGGCTCATATTTCTGATATAAAAAGTTAATCATCTTTTCTGAAAAAGTAACCTTTGGTTCTGCATTTTTAGATAAAAATAGCGCAGACATCATGGGGATGTAGGTTAAGGATAGGAGCAGAGCCCCCAGAATGGCAAAACCTACAGTTTGCGCCATCGGGCGAAACATCTTTCCTTCAATACCTGTTAAGGTAAGGATCGGGATATACACTACCAGAATAATAATTTCACCAAAAGCGGCACTATTTCGTATCCTGGAAGCGGATTCAAAGACCTCATTATCCATTTCCTGCTGAGTAAACCTGCCTGTACGTTTTCGCAATAGCAAATGGTGCATGGTAGCTTCGACAATAATGACTGCCCCATCTACAATTAACCCGAAATCTATGGCTCCAAGCGACATCAGGTTGGCCGATACGCCAAATAGATTCATGAGCGACAGTGCAAATAGTAATGCCAGGGGGATAGCTGATGCCACAATCAGTCCCGCACGCCAGTTTCCGAGGAACAAGACCAGAACAAATATGACAATGAGGGCACCTTCAATCAGGTTACGCTCAACCGTGCTGATGGCGCGGTTGATCAAGTTTGTCCTGTCCAGAAATGGCTCGATAATAACATCTTTGGGTAATGATTTTTGGACGAGTTTCATCCGATCTTTGACAAGCGCAACCACTGCTGCGCTATTTGCACCTTTTGTCATAAGTACAATGCCACCTACAACTTCTTTCTCACCATTGTAAGTCATTGCGCCGTATCTTGGTGGCGAACCGAGTTGTATTTTTGCTACGTTTTTAACAAGTATGGGTACACCATTTGCCTGTCTTTTGATGATTGTGTTTTCGATATCGGGAATACCTGACATCAATCCTATACCACGAATGAAATAGGCGTTAGGCTTCTTATCGATATATGCACCACCGGTATTTTGATTGTTTTTTTCAAGAGCGGTGAACACTTCAGGTATGTTGACATCCAGTGCCTTAAGTTTATCCGGATCAATCGCTACTTCATATTGTTTGGATATTCCTCCAAAGGCGGTTACTTCAGCAACACCTGTTATGCCATAAAGCTGGCGGGTCACAATCCAGTCCTGCATGGTGCGAAGATCCATTGCGGTGTATTTTTTTTCACTACCTTTTTTGGGGTGTAGGATGTACTGATAAATTTCACCCAAGCCAGTGGTGACTGGTGCTAGCTCTGGTCTGCCGGTATCTTTAGGAATTTGTTCCTGGGCCTCTGTGAGTTTCTCAGAAATGAGCTGCCGTGCAAAGTAGACGTTTGCGGATTCTTTAAATACGATCGTGATCACACTTAGACCGAAGCGGGACATGGATCGCATCTCGGTGATATCTGGCAGGTTTGATAATGAGCGTTCTACGGGGTAGGTGATATATTGTTCTACCTCCTGTGCTGCTAAAGTTGGGGCTTTGGTAATTACCTGCACCTGGTTATTTGTGATGTCTGGCAACGCGTCGACTGGTATTTGTAATGTACTCCATATACCCCAGGCTACAAGTGCCAGTGTAAAAAAGCCAATTACCAGTTTATTTCGTATGCTGAACCTTATGATGGCATCTAACATGAAATCGGTGTAATAAGAATAAAGAAATAGTTGCAGTGCAATACTGCGAACTGTAAATAATATTTAAAAATAATTACACCAACTGCGGAGGTTGCCAAATCGCGAGGATCTGTTTTTGGGTTGAGGGGATTGTTGGTTGCGCGAAACGTCTGACCAGGATTTTTGAAAATACAATTAGTACTTGTTGTGCAGGTATTGTTCTTGGCGTTGAGCAACAAGAGCAGTTGCAGAATGGCGGACACACGTCCTGACCCGTTTCGTCACTACGTGAATGGTCGATATTTACAGATGTTTCCAGGCTATCGGTCGGTAGTACGCCGTCATTATCCTGGCATGGCACAATTGCAACCAGGATAAAATAGATGCCTAAAATAATTGTAAACAATTTCATTCCGTACAAAGGAGGTAAATATAATTGAGAATTTTAAAATTATTAATTTTAAGTCTGGTCAGATTTGTGTTAAGGACTGCCTCTTAACTTCTGTCTTATTTTTTGAAAATTTTGGCAAGTTGTAGATTTAAATCTTCTCCTCGTAGATCACGCGCAATAATTTTACCCGCCGGATCAATCAGATAATTTGAAGGAAGTGCGCGAATATCATACGTTTGTTTTGCCAAATCATTGAAGTCACTTACCTGGGCCCAAATGCCAGTGCCATCCTTATCTATTGCAGAAAGCCAGGCAGCTTTGTCGCTGCGTACGTCGCGACTAACACTGAGAATATTAAAACCTGAAGCTGTATATTTCTTGAACATGCTGATCATATTAGGATGTTCCTGCCTGCAAGGTGTACACCAGCTCGCCCAGAAATCGACAAGTAAATACTTGCCTTTATAATCACTTATTTTAATGGGCTTATCCAGGGCATTAACTAGTGTGATATCCTTCATTACTTTACCGGAAAGCATTTGTTTTCCTCTCGCAATTTTGGCCGCCATTATCTTTAAAGAAGGGAGGTTTTGGATACCCGTATCGAGGAGCTCCATTAATTTTTCCATTTCGTAAGGCTGTGCTTTGAATCGCTGATTACTTCCGGGATGTTCTGCATAGCGGATAAAAGCATAAGCGCCTACTGGATTATCGAGGTTCTCCATCATGGTTTTCCTGTAAATATTTTCATCGAGATCTTTTGCCAGAGAATCCCTCAAGGCAGAAACTTCTGCTTCAGCCTGCTGGATCGATTTATGATCATATTCCAGCTTTGACAGCGTATTTACTTCCGTCTGGTAGTTAATCACCTTTTTTTGATCCAGAGCAACCATTTTAATTAGTGTTTGATCAGGTAACGATCTTATAACTTCTGCCTGCCGATTTTCCGAAACATGAAGTGTATAAATTCCTGGTGATACCCAAAAGGCTGTTGAAGTGGTGGCTCTACCAGCCCAAAACAGAGTCAACTTATATTTCATTGGCTCTTTAGTCTGGTAAGAAAATTGAGTATTCGTGTTATCAAACTTTAGGGTGTCAACAGAATATTCATTAACGCCCATATCATCACGGTCGAGTACAATGCGAAGCGGGATGGATCTTAAATCCTTAGCGTTAATATTCAATATAACTTTGCCAGCCACAAACTGCTGGGCTGAACCAGCAACAGCGCTGCATACAAAGGCGATGATAATTAGTAGATTTTTCATAGTTATAGTTTTGAGTCGTTATCGATTTTTGCTTTCAAGATCTTTCCCGCCTGACTGTTCCTCAGTCGTTCAGATAACAAGGGGAATAGCGTTAATGGAGTTCCCCAGAAAGTTGGAATCTCATCTTTGTAAGAAAACCTTCCTGACAAACTATTTATGGTATCAAAAGTAGCCTGGGAATCAGGGTTATGCTTGATAAGTTCCAGCACATCTTTATAGTCATTCTTGGAGGAAAGGGCATAAGCATCATATAACGCCGCCAGCTTACCTCCCGCGACAATTTTTGCATCTCTCGCATTGATCGCAGATGATACTTCTAGCGTCATACTATCCAGGGTAATGGTTTTCACAACCCTGTCATAACGAGATGGCCATACAAAATTCCGGTACTTTGATTGAATTTCTTCTTTTGAAATATTGCCGCGCCGACTAAAAAATATCGAGGCCTCTTGGTAGGGGCGCCCTGCTAAATCAAAATTACCCTTAAATTCGAATTTGCCGTCAGTTACCGGCTCGACCTGAAAAACCTTGTCGCTGGAAAGAGCCACCTGATAGGATATTGTCATCAGATAGGCATACCTGGCATTTGTGGTATCTAATATCTGCCCATCAATCACGTAGTTGATGTTTTGTGCGGTCAGCCACAAAGGACCCATCAGAAATAGAAGAATTAACCTTGTTTTCATAATCAAGCGATTTATAAATACAAGGTAGTGATTAAAACTAAAGATTTAGTATTAAAACTATGCAATTAGTTTTCCGTGGCTGCACGCCTGGGCAGGGCCGGTTCAGGAAACTATAGCCTCGCTTGAATTGGCGGGTCTATTTTCATTCGATAAGGAAAGGGCAATTTCATTCTCAATTCGCACGCCTCACCAGTATATTTACTGTTAATCTGTTTATACCAATGATTTTACGAAATATTTGGGAACCTCTTCGTAGCCCTGCCTGATATAAAATTTATGCGCCTGGGTTCTTCTCTCATGACAATGGACTTCAATTCTGTCGCATTTTCTATTTTTTGCCAGCTCAGCACAATATTCTTCCAATAATTTACCAATTCCATTACTTCTGGCAGTACCGTCAACTGCAAAATAACTTATCCTTGCAAAATCGCCTTCAAGCGCTAGCTGACATATAAAATGAATCGACATTACCGCCAAAACTTTGTTGTTTTCTTCGTAAACTATGAGCACTTCGTCTGGATGTGTCATTAAGCGGTTTAGCTTTTCTTGCATGAATTTTTCAGTCCCAGGATACCCCAGTTGGTTGAGGAGGGTAACTATTGGATCGAGGTCCCCGGTGTTCGCTTTTCGTATTGCCATCTGATGTTTTTAAACACTTCCAAATTGCATTTTTTATTGATCTGATAAAAATATAAGTAGGTCAATTCTTTCAGAGATATTTTAGGTTTATGCATGGGTCACATACCCTAACTTATTAAGTTAATCGTAGTCCTGACTTAACAGTTTTAAGAGCTTCCGGATAGATTCCTGAGTAGGAGCGGCGAAATCCTGGATTCCATCGAGCGCCTCTGCTCCAAGGGTAGTTGCTCTGGCTAACATCTGCTGTTCGAAGGCCGACATAGCGGTAGGCAGATCTGCATATTCACCATTCGTCAAACATATACTTAGGTCTAAAGCATCCAACATTGCTGTATTTACGCCTTCTCCAGATGGTGGCATTAGGTGAGCGGCGTCACCAATTAAGGTGAGGTTTCGTTTTGTTTCCCATTTCTGATCCAGCGGAAAATAGTCCAACGGTCTCGGAATAAATTGCTTGCACGCTTTAAAGAGCGTAAAAAACAATGGGTTCCAGCCTCTATAATACTTGATCAGGTAATTATACACATCATCTGCATTTCCAAAATCAATCCCACTGGTACTAACCCAGTTTTCCGGATAAAGTGAGGCGGCATAAAACGTCAGACCGCGGTTTGCTCTGGGCTGTACAGCAATAGTTTTCCCGATACCCATTCCAATAAGATTGGCGTTATTAACCAATGCGTACATTTCAGCACAATCCTGCTCTGGATTGTCGATATCGCCTTGAATGATAGTAGCACCAGAATACACTGCCTCGATATCGGTTACGTAAGATCTGATTTTTGATCGGTAACCTTCTGCTCCAATTACGAGATCTGCGGTAGCAATTGAGCCATTCTTGAATTTGATCGACCAGCGGTTATTATGCTCCGCCATTTCTACAAATTGACTATCCCAAACAACGGTACCCGGTAACAAGGCATCGATTAATAAGTCTCTGAGTACCCCTCTATCGATCTCTGGCCTGAATTGCTCGCTATCAAATCCCACCGTGGTCTTTTGGATGTGTTCATCCAGTAGCATATTCCCGGCTTGATCCAACATGCGGTAATTATCTGCTCCAGGAATATAACTTGCTTTGAAAGCATCCATCAGGTTAGCAGCTTTTAGGACTTTTAAACCTGAATCAAAATGCAGATCTACGATTGCTCCCTGTACACGTGCTTCCTGACTATGATCCCGTTCATATACTTTTACCTTCGCTCCCTTAAGCTGTAAAAGCCTTGCTAGCGTTAAGCCGCCCGGTCCAGCACCTACGATAGCTATCTCCTTATGATGAAGTAGATTTATTGTTGATTCCATTTTATATCGTTTTTATTGATACAAAGGAACTCGATATTGTCAGGGTAAACAATGTCTATACAGAGCGAGTATAGGACTAATCGAAGATTTTATTTCGGAAGGCGAGCGGTGTCATGGCGGTAATCTTGGTAAACAGACGTGTAAAATAGGAGTAATCAGAGTAACCAAGCTCACCAGCAATTTGCTTTACAGATCTATTGGAATGAAAAAGCAGTCTCTTGGCTTCCAGAATAGTGCGGTGTTGAATGTGCAAGGAAACGGATTTCCCTGTTGTGGCCCTTACACATTCATTCAGGTAAGGTGTAGAGATGTTCAACCGCTCCGCATATTTAGAAGGACTCTTTACAGTAGCGAAATCACGTTGCAATAAGATTTTGAATGATTTTGTAATCACCTCAAATCGTGTAGCGTTATCTGTGGTTGTATTTTTTGCCAAATATTGAGATATGACCAATGAAACCAGGGTGTTGCAGCTTTCCTTGAGAATGGCGTTGTATAACTTTTCATGTTTCCGTGCAGAAAAGCGTATACATAACGAACTTGTTTCTGCAATTAGTGCCTGCGTTTCTGGCGTTAACGATAGCGCGTTTACAGGGGTGATGCTTTCCAACAAATTCAGGTTTTCCTGATTTAAGTTTTCACTGGTGATAATCCAGTTGGTGTTTGTGGCGTTTTCGAAAGAAATTAACCGGTGTATCTGATCGGGGTTGATGTAAATAATTGAAGAGGGAGCGATGTGATGCTCCTCAAAATCTATTTCAATGTGGGTAGTTCCTTCCTCTTGTAGAATAAACAAATGTCCATTATCCCGATGCGGTCGTTCTACCTCAATAGCATTAGGTAGTCCATCGCAAACAGTCCTTGCTATCATTATTCCTTCTCTGGTCCCAGATGGCATTGTATTGACAGGGATGTGATTGCTTTTTATGCTGACCTGACCTTTAGCCTCCGGTTCCTTTTCTGGTAGTGTCATGATTAAAGATAGGAATAAAGAAACTGAAGTTCTCTGTTGATAGCTATGCTTAGCCTTATATCGAAAAAATAATATATAGCGTTTAAACTGTAAACATTATCCAATTGAGTCTGTTATACCGGTATCATCAACATACTTAGAAAAATGGGATTATTTAAAACAATTGTTATTAGTGCTGCGGTATACGGTGCTTATAAATTCTTCACTGAAACAGACGCACTGGGAAGAACCAGGCTGGACGAAATTAAAGAGCAGGTTCCTGAGTTAATAGGCAAAGCAAGGGCTATTAAGGAGGATCTTACAGACGGTTATTTGCCTCAGGAATATTAAAAAAAACGCTACTGACCTTCAGTAGCGTTTTTTTTAACGGTTTGTTGCAGACGGATTGTTAATTTCTAACTACTAAGATCCTTTATAAATCGCTTGTCGGTCAATGATTTAAGAAATTCTTCAATGTCTTCTTTTTCCTGTTCGGAAAGGTTAATTGGGGTTGAAAGCAACGGGTCTCTACCAATGGAATGAGGGACTACCTTATCAGGATCATTATAATAGTCAATCACCTCACGCAAAGTTTTAAATCGTCCATTATGCATATAAGGCGCTGTTAGAGCTATGTTTCGAAGCGGGCCGATCTTAAATTTCCCCAAGTCTGTTTTCTTTTTCGTGAGAACCGCCCTTCCGCTATCTGTCAAAAGTTTTCCGTCGAAAAGACCGATGTTTCTAAATTCGCTGTTATTGAAGTCAGGTCCAAAATGACATTGAAAACAGCGGGCTTTGCCATTAAATAATAAAAAACCTCGCTTAACAGACGTACTAACAGCGTTTTCATTATCGGTTAACCTCCAATCATCAAACGGCGAGTTATTGGTTTCTAATGTACGCTCAAAAGCAGCTAATGCTAAAGCAAGGTTTGTTGCGTTCGGATACTGGTTAAACACGCGATAAAATGCTTTCCGATATTTTTTATCCCGGTTTAATCTTTTGATCGCCAATGCTATGGGGAGGTTCATCTCTACCGGATTAGCAACGGGCAGGAGCGCCTGTTCTTCAAGCGTTGATGCTCTTCCGTCCCAAAAAAAACTTGCTTGTAATGCACTGTTCATAACCGAAGGCGCGTTCCTAGTTCCTGTACGTCCAGATACACCCGGACTAATCGCAATAGTATCAGCAAAAGCAAATTCAGCTTTGTGACAAGAACTGCAACTAATTTTCCTGTTGCCAGAAAGTATCGGATCAGAAAAAAGCATCTCGCCTAAGCTTTCTTTTGTTGCCGGTTCCGAACTGTTAAATGCAGCCATCGACATGATGATAACAAACGCTGCAAAAAATGTAAAATAATAAAGCTTCTTCATGAGGAGCTATTATTTTTTAGCTGCCGGCAATCGCTTATATACAAACCCGTCAATGCCCTTTCTGCGCTGGGCGCAAGTATCCTGAATAACATTAAACTGGACAGAGTCTTGTTTACCGAAGAACTTGAGTTTGTAAGTCGCGTTATATTTTGCGTTGCAGATTGGATCAGCGATAAATAGCGTATCATGTTTAACCTGGTATGTGCCTGTTACAAAATTCTTTTTGTTGGCAAATCCGTCATAAATGCCGTTGGTTTTAAATACGGCCAAAATTGTAAGTGGACCCTCAACATGTTTCGTCGACCATTCCCAGCGACCGATTAATGGGTTGGTGTCCTCTGTAAAAGAGAAGTTAATAATTGAGATGGCCAGCATGGTGGCAAAAAAGACTTTTTTCATAGTGGTATGATTAGTTGAACAATACCACAAAGGAACATTAACCTAAAGCATCTGAGGTTTGACGTAGTTGCAATTCGTCTTGAAAACGTTGCAATTTGTTTTATTTTAATGATTTGAAGCTTCAGTTGGGGAGAACCCGAAATGTTTGGAGAAACTAGTCGAGAAGTTTTTTGGATTCCCATATCCTACCATGTAGCTGATATCAGCTACAGTACCTACTTTGTTTCTTAATAGCTCATACGCATGCTGCAGCCTTACAATCCGAATCAAGTCGCCAGGACTTTGAGCAATAACAGCCTTTAATTTACGATGTAATTGCGTACGGCTTAAGTTCATATCATCAGCCAGTAATTCCACGCTATACCGTTCATCGTCCAGGTGCGTTTCAACTAGCAGCAGAACCCTATCCAGGAACACTTTTTCCATGGCTGGTAAATCAGCATGCTGTCCTAGCCAGGCATCCGTTTTGCCGTATTGTTGCTGCAGTTGTTTGCGTATAGCGATTAGATTCTTAATTGTTATGAATAACTCCCGCTCATCAAAAGGTTTATCAAGATAGGCGTCAGCCATTATTTCTAAGCCTGTTATTCTGTTTTCAATCCCACTTTTGGCAGTTAAGATGATCACTGGGATGTGGCTGGTCTTTTCATTTTGTTTAAATTCTGAACAAACCTGATAGCCATCCATAATCGGCATCATCAAGTCTGTGATCACCAAATCCGGTATTTGTGCAATTCCTATATTTAATCCTTCTTCGCCATTAGACGCCTGTAGTACGCGGTATACCGGATGCAAAATACTGCCGATAAAATCTCGTAGTTCCGGGTTATCTTCTATCACTAGAATCAGAGGCAATTCCTTGTCTATGTTCGTCAATTCTATGTGGTCAAGTTGGCCACGACTAACACTGGACTCCAGAATATTTGCTTTCTCTTGCTCTATAACTGCTGCTGTTTCGTTTATAGGCAAGTGTACAGTAACCTCAGTACCCTTACCTTCGATGCTGTTTAGTGCCATATTTCCACCTAAAAGCGTAACAAGTTCTTTAGTGATAGCTAAGCCGATACCAGTTCCTTCATGTGAACGGCTGTCGGATGGATCTGCCTGATAAAATCTGTCGAAAATAAAAGGTAATTTTCCTTTCGGGATGCCGACACCGGTATCCCTAATTTTCAATTCAAGCCAGTTAAGATCTGCGTTTTTTCTTAACGACAAAATAATCTGGCCCTTTGAGTTTGTGAATTTCACAGCGTTCGATAATAAGTTGAGCACGATCATCTCAACTTTGTTCTTATCGATTAGCAACCAGAGTATTTCCCAATCTGATAAAAACCGTAGATCAATCTGTTTTTCATTAGCGAGCGATTCAAAAGATAAAAAATTACGTCTTATTAAGATGATGAGTTCAGTAGGGGTGTTGCTTAGTTCCATTTTTCCTGCTTCCAATTTAGTGAGATCAAGCATTTGGGTAATTAATTGGAGCAAGCGTTCGGCATTTCTTTGGATGGTGTTTGCCTGTACTATAGTTTGCTTATCAGTTACACGCGTCAATATTTGTTTAATGGGGCCCAGTATTAATGTGAGTGGTGTACGAAATTCGTGCGTCAGGTTGATCATGAAACGCGATTTAACGGCATCCATTTCACGCAGTTTTTCTGCCTGCGCCATTACTTCTGTTGTACGTTCGACAACAGTATACTCCAGTTGTTGCGCTTGCTCGGTTATCAATCTCAACTTTTCTGCTTCCTGGGTGGCATTGAGCTCAGATAGTTGCTGTACATGTTGTAGTTGAAGACTTAGGTTACGGTTGGTACGGGCGAAGTCAAGCGCGAGGTAAATCGAAAAACATACTGGTAAGACCAATAAACCTAAACTCATCCACTGATTTATTAATTCTTCATCCTCAAACAAACCGAAGAAATTTACCCCGACAATAAAAAAGAATAGTGCTAGAATAAACATGCCTAATCCAATGAGCCAGACCCCCGGTTTGCGCTTTCTGATAGCGACGATGATTGCTCGAATCCCGTCTATGTTAACGAGTAAATAGTAGAGATTGAGGATGGGTGATAGCTTATTAGCAACCGCACAACCGCAATCAACACTTAAATATGTTAGATAGATAAGTAAGCCTGATGTAACTGAAGCTAAAATTATTATGCGCCACTTAGGCAAAACTGTGTAGCTTACAGCATAAAACAAAAGACCGATAGCAAAAGTGCTCAATATGACAACTGCTGAAAACACGTTATTCGCTACTGCCTGTAGTGCTGGGTCTGTGGTGTCATAAATTACGAAGCGAATGACGATAGTGGAGGCTGAAAACAGTACGAAGAGACTATAAATTAAATTTTGCTTTTGTTTGGGGTACCATACAAACAGAAAAATATGTAATAATGCCAGTGCCAGCTGCGCCCCGGCGCTAATTAGTAAAAGGTCATTGCGTTGCATACTTACAGATGCGGCGGCAGACATTTGCTGGTAGGTGCCTAGCCAGGTTTCGAAGCCGATAAATTCAGGGAAATAATTATTAGGGTTACTATAACGAATTGCAAGCAGGTGTGGCCCGCCATCGTTTATCAGAAATGGAACAATGGTGTAGGCGGCGCGTGCTGCTACAATATTACTTTTCACCTTTCCAACTTTACCGTACCCACCAATTTGCTTCCCATCCAGATATATTTCAGACGCACCGTCGTGGTTTATGCGTAAACCCAGCATTTTGTTTTGGAAGGAATTATTCGAGCTGATCCATAACCTGAACCAACCAATTCCACTCCAGCCTGCTAAAAGTTTGTTACTTCCAAAGTTGGTTGAGACCGGCGTCCAATTATTGTCACTTATGTTTGGGCTTCGCCAATGCGGGTTATCACCCTGTTTGTAAAACCAGTGTGCATGTTGAAGAGGTTGGCCTTTTGGATATTTGGCAAGGGTGTCAGCAGATAAAATTAAGGGTTGCTGTTGCGCAAGGAGCGGTTTAACTGGTAAAAACAGTAAGCAGAATAAAAAGAATTTAAACAAGTATCTGGATAACGAATGCTTGCGCAGCGGTAAGGTTATCATTCCTGAAAAATAACGATACATCCATTCTGAGCTCATGATTAAATCTAGCCATTTTTAGGATAACATGAAACAGTGGCTTGATATTTAGCGGAGTCAGTATCTGCGATTCCAAATATCGTGTTTGGGAATACCAGTAACAGGGCTGGTTGGCGACTTATTGTTTTGCTTTTTCAAATAGTTCATTCACATCCAGGCAGCTGCACCTTTCTTTCAAAAATGCATCGCTCTTTGTCATTTTATTTACCTTTATCACCTGGATACAATAATCTTCTTTCTTTTGCAGATTTCCGAAATAGAGTACCGGTGTTGCGAAGATCCCAAATACAAGTAACGCAGGAATCATATAAATAAACGTTTTGAATGCTACGCCTTCTAGCTGAATATGCTTGCTTTTATCTATATCCCCGGCGATAGGCTTAACAATGCGTTTTCCCCATTTGTACATCAATATTGCACCTATGGGCATTACGAGGAATAAAGAAATGTAAAATGCAATTTGTACAGTTGTGTGGTTCATGATATCAAAACAGATTTTAACTGATCTTGTTCTGAAACAGCTAAATATCTAACAATCTTCGGTGGTAATTTATCTGGCCTAAGTGATAGGTAAGATGAGTTGTCAGATGAACCAGCATGTATTCTGTCGAGGTCTTTGTATCAAGCACGATAACAGGGAATTCTTTTTCCAAATCTTCATGCTGCATGTTTCGGAGTGCATTCAGAACAACTATCGTCGTTTCATCAATTTTGACCAGCAGTTCAGTTTTAGGAATATCCTTCAAAGAGAATTCCAATTCACGATTCCTGATATACCCTGTTTTCCCAATTTCTTTTCCGATGTAAGTATTTAAGTTTCCTACTAAATGCAGGCAAAGGTTGCCCGCTGAGTTTGAAATACCATCAGCTATTTTCCAGATATTGGTTTCATTGCGGTATAAGCTGATTTCTTCCCGGAGCCTTTGCAAATCCCGGTTGAATAATGTTGTTAGTGTTTGTATCATCATGAGCAAGCAGCAGTGTCAATTTAAAGGTATGTAAATAAATGATCTTAGAGCACGGCCATATTCATATTTAAATAGCCGCTTTTAATAACTCCAAAGCTTTTTCCATTAGTTCGTCTCTTCCCTGAGTGATACCTTTAATAGTAGGATATATTTTATGGTCAATCCTGACACCAACACGCTGTGTGTGCGTACCATCAGGATAGTAAACACCTAGTCCAGATATCCTTGTAAAAATTCCTCCAGGAAGATAAATATTAGAAACATCGCCATCGGCACCGGCCGTTGTGCTTCCAATAACTTTCACATTAGGTGAGCTCTGGAATGCTATCGTTGTATATTCAGCCTGACTTTGGGTAGTTGAGTTGACAATAATAATGATTTTTCCCTTAAAGGCGTTGTCTGGTCGACCGAATTCCTGCCCGTTTACTATTTCAGGCTTGAAATGAAAGGCACCTGGGTAACCGATAGAACCTGCTGTTAACTTTACAAAAGAACTAGGTTTATCTTTAATGTAACTTCCAAAGGTAAAAGGCATAAAGTCTGCAGGATAGCAACGCATATCTATGATGATACCTTTAACAGTGCTAAATTTTTTCTTTATATCATTTAGCATACTGTTTTTATATTTTCCTGGATAAACATAACCGATGTCTTGATCTATTAGTTTGTAGGGTACGGCATGCTCAAATGTACGATCCTTAAAGAATGAAGCTAAATTTCCTGTTGGTACACGGTAATTGAAAACATTGCCATTCCTGCTAATTGTAAGTTTAACCTTCGGCTCATTACTTCTTAGTAAAAAATCTGTTGGCATGTCACGTAATTGGGTATCATAATTTGATGCTGAAGTATAGGGTAGATATTTTTTTACCAAACTGTCCACATAGACGTCATTAATTTTTTGAATAATGTCCCCAATGGCTAATTTAAACTTGACATCAAGTGTATCCGTGTTAAGGTCAGTTATGATTAGTTTACCTTCTATAAACTTAGCTTGAAGCGCAGCTAAGTAATTTCCCTTAAATTTGTTTAGCGCTTCATCATCGCCATAAAAACCAGCATGTGTGTCTTTTATTTTCGCGATAAGTTTTAATGTAGCCAAGGAATAATCTACTTCGTTACGGGCGTCTACAAATTCAGATAAAGAAGATGTTAATACCGTATTCCAATTCTCACCAATAAGGTATTTACTAGGGAAAAAATAATTAATCATCGCCCAGTATCTGTAAAGTGCCAGAAGGCGGTATCCAGTGTCTGGATAGAACATATCTGAATAAACACGTTCGTTAGTGAACTGAGGGTTGTGCGTATTTTCAGCCATCGAGATGTAATAATTTTCTCCGAGATTTCGATTATTTATTACGTATTTCAATTTCTCTTGAAGAGATTTGCTTAGTGTCGGATTATTCAGTAGCATACCATATTCCGGTCTGATCACAAATGAGGTAGAAGATATTTCTGCACATTTGTCGCAGTAACCTGGTGTGGGAAGCTTGTCTAGAAATTGTTCTAATACTGTGCTCAAAGATTTATTATTTTTAGCTTTGATGACGGGTGGCAAAAGACGAAAAAGCTCAGCGTCCCAATTATAGTCGCCTTTAGCAACGGCGGGATGATGATATTTTAAGAAGGACCAGAACTGCCCTGCAGCTGTTAAATTGATTAACAGTTGAGGATTTAGCTTAAATTGTTTGATTCCTGAACTATATTGATAAGCGGTATCTGCTTCTGCATTCAAAATGATTTTCTTAGAGAATTTTGCTTTATTCAATGGTTTTCCATCAACCAATACCTCCATATTATCAAACCAAGCTCTACCATCTCCAGTTAACAATCCGCCAATGTTTAGGCTGCGTACCTTTTCGCGGTTGTATGGGATTGAAATGGAAACAAATTTCCAAGGAGTTGTACCTTTTATGCCTTTGGCCAACATATTGTTAAATGCTAAAGAATTGCCTTTACCATCATCGGTCCGCATCCATAATCCCGCATAACCAGATATTACGCCTTCAGCCTTAATGTAACCTCTCAAGGTAATGCTGTCACACTTGATAATATCTTCGATTTTGTAGTTTATGATACCGTATGTTGACGCGCTGTTTACATTTTGAATGCTTATAGCATACTTCCCATGTTGTTTTATAGCGCTATCCATTGTCACAACGTAGCCTTTAGATTTTGTCTTGCTGAATGGGAATTTCCAACCTAGTGGTAAACCGGACTTGTTGTCCAGGAGTTCGAAATCACCATTAAATTTAGGTTGTGAAGGTGTGCACTGAAAAAGTAGAAGGATTATTAAGTAGAACAGTTTTTTCATATTGTGCGCTTAAAACCACAATTTGATTAATTAAACTCTTTAAAGTTACAATTTAACATTATCGAACCAAGACAACGCAAACTTCAATCACATATAGGTGGAAATCGTCATATCAACTAAAAATTAATTATGTAACCAAAGTGTCTCCCTTAAATAATCGATTCTTTTTAATAGGTGAGGGGTGACCTTTTTTTTTGCCAACTTTTCAATATAAATTTTGTTAAAGAGATAACATAAAACAAATACTTATGAAATCATGGAAATTTAGTAGGATAGCCCTGGCATTGGGGACGTTCTTCATGCTCACCTCTGCTGTTGAGGCAGGCAAGGAAACTGAGCGAGTTAATAAATCGTCAGAGGTTTTAGTAGCTTTCAGTAAAATGAAAGAGGGGATTCCCAGTGAACTTCTTGCCGGATCTGAAGGCGTAATCGTAATTCCTAAACTTATAAATGCTGGTCTTGGAATCGGCGGAAAGCGCGGTAAAGGCGTTGGGATGGTTAAACTGGCAAATGGTAAATGGAGCAATCCTGTGTTTATCACATTTACCGGTGGTAGTATCGGTTTTCAGATTGGTGTACAGTCAGTGGACCTTGTACTGGTGTTTAAAAATAAAGGTGTATTAACTAAAGTTAAAGATGGTGATTTTACGATCGGTGGAGATATTTCTGCAACTGCTGGTCCGGTAGGAAGGAGCTCAACGGCTAGTACAGATCATAAATTTGAAGCGGAAATCTATTCTTACTCACGTAGCAAAGGAGCTTTTGCAGGTATTAGTATCAACGGGTCAAATTTGTCAATAGACAAATCTGCTAATGCGGCATTTTATGGAAGTGGAATTAGTTCACAAACAATATTTGATACCTCAGTATCTACAAACGCAGCTGTTAACCGTTTGAAAGCTACTTTAGCAGCATTATAAGTCGACAGGAATTGATCACCCCGGGCAGTAATGTTCCGGGGTTTTTTGTGAGATAACAGTTTGATTGCCTAAAATAAATATACAGAAAACATAATTTTCCACGCCATAGTAATTAATCGGGTTTCCTCACCAACTTACTCGCGATATTTTTCAATGTTTGATCCAGCTCTAAGGCTGAATTATACAGATGCTCATAAAATATTTCGTGTTGTTCCGCATTCTGTTCGGTATCCTTTAACAATGCGCACAAACCAATGATATTAGCCAGATGTTTACGCGCTTCGTGAGAATTAATAAATGCAAGTTCTCGGGTTTCTGCATGATACAGTAATTTCTGGTATTTATGTTTTTGCCTTACGTTGTTGTAGAATAAACCAACAACTATTACAGTTAAGCCAGCCATTATAATTGCAAAAATGAGAATCGTTTTTTCTTTTTTATAAAGCGTAGTCTTGGCACGGTAAGAAGCGTCCATCTGATCGAGCCTGATTTCCGAAGAAAGATCTGCAACACGCATCATTCGATTTCTATAAGCTTCAGACTCCGACAATGCTAGCTTATTATATTTATTTGCAGCATGATAATCACTTTTATTTTGAGCAATCTGGGCCAAAAGGATGTAGGATTGTAACTTAAGCTGCGCCGAGTTAATTTTATGGTCACTAATTAATTCTTGAGCTACTTTTTCTGCAGAATCTACAGCGCCTGATCTGTAGTAGGAGTCTGCCAAATACCATCGGTCTACATTTTTATAATAATTTCCGGGCATGGCAAGTTGCTCTTTAATTACTTTGACTGCTCCGCCAAAATTTCCACCCAAAATCAAACTAAAGTAAGACAATCGCCTGGTGATTCTTTCCGCATCCGGTAACGCTGTGCCTTTGAATCTGTTTACGTATAGATCCAGTGAATCTTTAACACCCAACTTGAAGTAGATTTCCGCCTTATTCGATATTACATAACTTGCAGGTCTGGATTCTTCCGGATGGTTGTTACAATAGGCCTGCGCTTGCCCAAGATAGGTTAACGCCTGATCATAAAGTTGGAGATGCATATACAAGTCTGCGATACCAATATCAATGGATACCTGCAATCGTGGATCATTTAAAACATCAGCCTGTTTACGTGCTAAACGGTAACTATGTATGGCACTAATATAATCACCATTATCTGTTTGCACGTAAGCAAGTGTAAGGTGGAATTTATAAAGTAAATAGTCATTGCTGTGTTGCTGAGCAATGGATATACTTTTTAACAGTAGCTTTTCTGCCATGTCAAGCTGGTCATTGCGGCGATATATCAATATTCTGGCGTATGCTACAAATTCATCCGCTCCTTTTTGATGGTACTTTTTTAAAGAGCCTCTGAGATCATTCAGACGACCATCAAAGGTTGAATTGACTAGAAATCTATTATTTAATAGCTCGGATAATTTTTTTTCTTTTATTCTTTCATCGCTAAGTTTTAAAATGCTCGTCAAGCTATCGGGAAATGCGCGCAGATCGGCAACAGCCCGATTGGTCAAAAAGATGCAGCAAAGTATAAGCGTGAACACCAAGTGTTTCGACATTGGCAGATGAGGTATAGATGAATATTTTTAGCTCGCCCGTAGTAAAAACTTACGCAAGACTGCCAAATATATCATAAAAGTCGTTCAGTTTACTAGAAATAAGTCTATTACATCCAATATTGGATTTCAATTCGAGCTTGTTTTCAGCTTAACAGATCAACGGTGTCTTTATCAATAGATTTCAGTTGAATGAACCGACGTGACTTACAATAATTATTAGGAGAATTTGAACCTCCTAACAATTATTAATGGCGCAGAACTTACAGTACTATACTATCCAGACCTCTTTGGAGCGCAATTTCTGCCTGACCAGTATAAGCTGAGCCTTCTACACGAAATACCTTTTGCTCTGTCATTCCCAGGAAACCTAAAATTCCTTTGAGATATGTTGAAACAAAATCCATCGACTCATAAGGACCACTGGAAAAAACAGCGCCGGAAGACATCGCAATGTAGACTGTTTTGTTCTTAATCAAGCCTTCAATGCCAGCCTCACTGTATCTGAACGTTACACCCGCGCGGGCAATATGGTCTATCCATGCTTTCAGTGCCGACGGAATACCGAAATTCCATAGCGGCGTACTAATTACAAGGATATCGGCCTTCAAAATTTCCGCGACGGCCAGGTCAGAGTGTTTTAGTGCCAGCTTATTTTTATCAGTTTGTTCGTCTGCCGGAGTGAAAAAAGCAGCAAGGGTTGCCTCTTCCAAATGAGGGTAAGGTTTCTTTGTCAGGTCGTCTACAGTAACTGTACTTCCTGGGTTGGCGTCCAGGATCTTATCGACAACTGCATTGCCTAATTTCGTGCTATACGAATTATCGCCTTTTGGACTAGAAATAATGTGAAGTATCTTTTTCATGTTGTTGAATTATTTTTCGACAGCAAACTTAAAGACGCTGGCTTTCAAATTGATACTACTATCCCAAAGGATACCAGTATCTTTTGGGATAGTAATTATCTTTGTGTCAATGGAAAAAGAACTCGAATTGGCCGACAACGCTAGAGCCGTTTGTGCCAAACTGAATTGTGCGGAAGGTGTTTCTGGCATCCGGGATGCCTTATATGTGCTCAGCGGGAAATGGAAATTCCCCCTAATCTTTGCCTTGTCTCAAGGTCCTATGCGGTTTAAAGACATTCAGCGCTCGTTGGGTGATATCACGCCAAAAGTACTTACAAAGGAACTTAGAGAACTTGAACTGAACGAATTTGTTGTTCGAAATGTTTTTCCCACAAGCCCGGTTACCGTAACCTATGAATTAATGCCTTATAGTCTTACGCTGGATAAGGTATTACTTGAACTCAAAGATTGGGGTATTCAGCATCGGCAACGACTAGTGTCAAATAGGAGAGGGAACTGATTAAAGCAGCTGATAAATTATACCAGAAAATCTTGGTGGATCGGCAATAGGCTGTATCTTTGATACACAATCTTATAAAAAGCTACTATGGAACTTCCTGCAGATATCTACGATAAATTAACAACGCTTGCCGAGCAAGGTGATGGATACGAAGAACAAGAAGACTTTGCACTTGCATTGGAGTCGTACAATGAAGCATTGGCACTTTTACCAGAACCGAAAACAGACTGGGAGGCGGCAACCTGGTTATACACAGCTATAGGCGATGCACACATTAACCAGCAAGATTATGATGAAGCCTTAGAAGCATTTGAAAAAGCATTGGCGTCGCCTGATGGGACTGGAAATCCATACATCTGGTATAGCTTGGGACAAGTATTCTATCAGCTTGGAAACCTGGAAAAAGCTAAGTCACATTTTCTAAGTGCGTATATGCTGGATGGTGATGAAATTTTTCAGGGTGAGGATCCTGCGTATCTGGAGTTGATTAGAGGCGAGATTTCATAGGCCGACTTGTACACACGTTTTAAAGAAATTCAGAGTGGGGTAGTTGAAATAAAATAAAACCGGGAAAATTCAAATGCCGTTTGAACTTTCCCGGCTAGTATAATCCGGTATATTCCATAGCTATGCTTCTTTATCAATTGATCTGGCCAAGATAAATACTGTTTGAGACATCCAGCGTTTCATCTGTTGCACAGAAAGCCATGTACACGTGCATGGTATCATTGATGTACAATTCATTGATAGCTAGTTCGTCGCTGAGTGTTTTTCTACGCGCACCAGAGGTATCGTAAACAAACAGATCTTTTGCAGGGAAGTAGGCCAAAAGCATGGTGCGATCGTTTCGGCGGTCGTTTGCTAGACCTTCAAATTCCCACTTAAATTCCAGTCCCTCGGCATTTTTTGTAACTGATGGATTTTGGGGTGTAGGCAAATTTCCTTGAGCAAGACGTACTTTATCATACAGAATATCTGTTTTGCTTTTATCCGGATGAATTGCATTCAGGCGGTTATAAGATACCGCCAGATTATGGAAATTGCGTGTTGTGCCTGCCGCTGCACCACTAAATCCCTTTGTTATAAAAGGTTTGATTTTAACGAAAAACTTGATTAAAACGCTTTGCCGATTCGACGATTGAATTTCATTTGGCGTACGGGCCGCCGTTCGTGAGCCAATCCCTCTGGCTAAGTTTTGTCCATTTGATTCATACCATACGACCTGGCCGACTTTGCCGCTTACAGGGCCATGAATTCCATTTTTTGCAATTCCCATGATTGATAAGTTTAAGTGAATATTAAATCAATATAGGTATAAGTTACTGTAAATAAAAGGAATGCGCTTATAAAAAGTTCTATGTACACAAATCCAACACTGATATTTAACTCAGACGACATACACCTCTAACGCATCTACAGCTGGGTTAGGGCTGCGTGGGGGGTGTGTCGGATGTGCGTTTGTGCTGCGTGTTTCAATAACTTTTTAGCAATACGATTTAACTTCTGGTAAAATGTGTACCTGAACAATAACCAGCTTAATTTGATGTGGCTATCGCCAAATAGGCATTCCCACATGGACTGTTAGCCTGCGGACTTTTTTAGAATGGCCACTGCGTTTTCCATTTCTGCTCTGGTCAGATTTCCAAAACCTACCCGCATAGCTGCGATTTTGCTGTTTTGATACATCAACGTTTTGGGGATGAATAGATTGTTTTTATGGCATCTTTTTGCCAGCTGCGATAGGTTAACTTTTTGCTTCCAGCGTAGCCAAAAAGCCAATCCCCCCGAAGGGAGGTCAAACTCAATTTCATCTGCCAGATGTTCGTTGAGCAATTCCGCAAAATAGTCACGTCTTTCCTGATAAACCTTCAACGACTTTCTCATATACCGGTGGATTTCTCCATCTTCTATCATTTCGCCTAATACCTGCTCCATCAGTATATCGCCCTGCCGGTCTATAATGCCCAAATATTTTCTCATTTCAGCCATGATATTGTCCGGCGCAACAATAAAACCTGTTCTGAACCCGGGAGCGAGTGATTTGCCAAATGATCCTATGTAGACTACCATCCCTGAGCTATCGGCACTACAAAGTGGCAAAACGGGACTTTTGGTGTAATGAAAATCGTAGTCATAATCATCTTCCAGGATCACAAATCCATACTTAACAGCCAGTTCAAGTAGCTGAATTCTACGTTGTGGACTGAGTGTAACTGTGGTAGGATAATGATGATGGGGGGTAATGTAGACCATCCGAACCTTTTGTGTTTTGCAGATTATTTCGATAGCATCAACGTCGATTCCCTGTTGATCTATTGGTACAGTTTTGATATGCGCACCATTTTTCTGCAATATCATATTTACGGAGAAATATCCCAATTCCCCAACCAATACCAGATCGCCCTCTGTAAGCAGAATTCGTGATGTGATATACACACTCATTTCCGTGCTCCTTGTAATCAATAAATTTTTACCGGAGATATGCAGTCCACGGGAGAGATTAAGGTAATTGCAGAGGTTAGCCTTGAAATATTCGCTGCCTTCCTGATTATAGCCGGTCAGTTTTTTTCTGTTTGACTTTCTCTTTAAATTAGCACTATACCGATGCGACAAATCGCTGATTTGTATAAGCCTGATATCGGGAATTCCGTCATTGAATACATACTCACAGTCAGAAAATTCAAAGGGATCATCCAGAATGTTTGTCTGCGTAAAACTGAAGCCGGTGAAGGTAGGATAGGATGCTGGCTGTAGATTTTCTCCTCTGTGTGTTTTAGATGCCACTGGATGTGTGCCGTGCAGAATAACTGTGCCTTTGTTCGGTTTTTTTTTGACCCATTCTTGTCTTTCCAATTCCTCGTAGGCTGCTACTATAGTGTTGCGGTTTACCCCAAGAATCTTGCTCAAGACCCGGGTGCCGGGAAGGTTGATACCTGCCATTAAATGACCCCGTAATATGCAATCAATTATTCTATCGGCAATTTGCCGATAGATGGGCATCGATGAATTTGAGTTAAGCTGAATAAGACTTTTGTACGGTATGTCAACAGGGCTATTCATCTTATAAAAACTGTGCTCAATTTAGAATGCTAAGCTAGCGTTTTTTTTAAATACGGTTTGATTACCGTTGATAGTAAACAAACCGTAATCAGGAAAAGCAGTCTATCCGATGCCTTAGTCTTAAAAAGACACGTATTTAATACCCAGACTAGCCCATCGGGATGGAAGCGGGATAGCCCCAATTTCATAATACGTAGTGTTGAAAATATTTTGCGCATCTACTGATATTGTTAACTTTTTTACCGTTTGGCTGATCCTAAAGTCGTTTATCCAATAAGAAGGGCCGGATACACGTTGATTGAATCGAGTGGCTACCAAAACGGAGAAATTGCGATATTGATAGTCGACAGTATTTGTTAACTGATGTTTTAGCGATGAGATCTGATACTTAGAGATAAGTCTGGATTCCATATCACTAAACTTTGATTTCAGATAGGAATATCCGAGGTTGATATTCAATCTGGCGTCGCTAGAAATATTTCCGGTGTAGTTTGCCCGCGCATTTACACCCCTGGTAAACATATTACCAAGGTTATTACTTTGAAACGGATCCGTATTTACGCTGCGTGTCCAGTCTATAAAACTGCTGATACTTCTGTAAAATGCACTCGTGTTGAAAGTGATATGTCTTTCAATAAATTTGAAACCAACTTCGCTCTGAAAAGCATTTTCGGGTTTCAGATTTGGATTTCCGATGTTTCCGGGACGCTGGTCAAGATAGAGATCTGTAAAAGATGGAAGTCTTTGGCTGGTACCTACGCTTCCTATGATTTTAAATAAATCAGTTATTGTATAACTGGCATCAATTCCTGGATAGATCTGCCATTTGTAGTCTGAATTATAATTGATATAAGTCCCGAGATTTACGTTAAGCTTTTCCATCAGATCGGTACGGTATTGTGAATAGATCCCCAGGTTTCCCCGACGGTGCTGGCCAATATTTGACGAACTTATGTGCTCGTTTCTTACTTCAGCCCCTAAACTTAATTCGCCGGCGACTGTTTTATAGACCGAATTGAGTTCTGCGGCTGCTGAGTTTGTATAGTGTTTACTTACACCCGCATTGAGATTGCTATTTCCAAAATATCGGTAATCATCAAAATTATATCTGTAACTTAATTTTGGAATTAATGTCCATTTGTCATTTAAAATATGTTTTGATTGTGCTGAGGCAAGCGTAGTCTGAACATACTCGGTTGAATTTTTATCGCCTGGCGATGCGTAAAATCCGTTTGCCCCGAAACCGTTTTTAATGTAACCAAACGAAGTGCTTATTTCATTGAATTCGTTGAGTTTATAATGGCCCAGGTAAAGTAGCTTGTTATTTTCAAATCCTGTATTATAACGATAACCATTACTTTTATCATGTGACCCGAAAAACGAATGTTGCTGGTTATCTTTACTCAAAATTGCACCTAACTGAATCCCTCTACCATAAAATGTGTTTCCCGTTCCAGTAGTATCTTTCTCGAAATTTGTGCCTGCGTAAGTATTGACTACAATTCCTGACTTTGTAGGCTTCTTAGTAATGATGTTTATGGCTCCAGTCAAGCTGTTTATTCCATAGATCCTGGCAGCCGGCCCCCTAATCACTTCAATTCTTTCTATCGCTTCTACAGGAATTGGAAGATTCAGCATATTGTGCCCTGTCTGCGTATCAATGATTTTGATTCCGTTTAACAGCACAACCGTCTGTTCAAAACTTCCGCCATCAATGCTGATATCGGCCTGACCGCCGAAAGGGCCGCGTTGTCGAAGATCTATTCCATTTGCGTATTGCAGTAATTCCTGAACAGTGCGGGCCGGTAGCTTCGCTATCATTGCCTGATCAATCACATATACATTTCTATTCTGTTTAGATATTGGGGTATTGAATCCGTTTTCGTTGATCACCACTTCATTGATCAGGATTGTGGTATCTTGTTTTTTCTGGGCATATATATTACCGCATAACAAAAGGAGCACAGCAAAATAAATCTTCGTCATCTTAATTAATTTTTTTCAAATGTAAGATGTCGCCGGACTAATATACTATGCCGGTTTTCAGAAAGTAGCTAGTCCGGTAAGGTGTCAAGTCTATTGATGTACTGACAAGTAGTTCATCTATTGAGACGTACGACTCTTTTCGTTAAAGGTTTTCGAAATTTGCTCGAGCAGGGAATCAATATGAATAGGTTTGGAAAGGTAATCGTCCATGCCGGCAACAAAGCACGCATTTTTATCTTCTGACATCACGTTGGCTGTCATGGCGATAATCTTCGGTTGGTGACCACCAAAGCCTCTGATGACCCGCGTTGCCTCAAGACCGTCCATTTCTGGCATCAACACATCCATCAGCACCAAATCATAGTTTTTCTTACTAAATTTTTCAACTGCTTCCAATCCATTTGCGGCCAGGTCAGCTGCATAACCAAGTTTATTAAGTATCCTGGTAGCCAGCTTCATATTTATCGGATGATCTTCAACCAGGAGAATTTCTAAAGGATATTTATCCGCAAACTCAACATTTAAGGTGTTGGTGTTTCCATCTTTATCTTTAACTGTCAGCATTTGCTGGTGTAAAGTCTGATGGACGATCTTTCTCAACTGTTTGGTCTTAGCAGGCTTATTAATTACTGCTGCAAAAAGGTCTGTGTTGCGGTGTTTACCCTCATCACCAACCGAACTCAGGAGAATAATCGGGATGGTGCTGTTTTTCGCTCTTACGGCTCTCGCAAGTTCAATGCCATCCATTTCCGGCATCTGCATATCTGTAATCAACATATCTGGCTGATCCGGGCCATCGATGTACTTTAGCGCTTCGGTTGGGTCGCTATACACGATGGGTTGAAGATTCCATTGCTCTAGTTGCCCCTTTAAGATTCTGAGGTTTGTATGGTTATCATCTACTATAAGCACCTTCTTGCCGGCGTTTTGAACAGGATCAACAACTAAGAGCTGATGTGCATCGGGAGATCCTGCTACCGATCTGATTGTGAATCCAAATACCGTTCCTTCGTCAACCTTGCTGCTTACATTAATCGCACCATCCATCAACTTTACCAGTTTTTCACTAATAACCAAGCCCAATCCGGTACCTCCATATTTACGGGTATTTGACGAATCAACTTGCGAAAACGGCTTGAACAATTTGTTAAGTTTTTCTTCAGGGATCCCGATGCCCGTATCACGGATTTCAAAAAGAATGTCAACGACATCATTGAGTGTACCAAGGTGTTTAACAGATACATGAACTTCGCCCTCTTTGGTAAATTTCATAGCATTGTTTACCAGGTTTATAAGTATTTGGCGCAGACGAAAAGCATCACCCACAAGGATTTCAGGTAAATTATGGTCTATTTCATATAACAAGTCCAGTTGCTGTACTGTAGCGCGTTTGGCGAATAAATCAATTACATCTTCAATGCATTTGTGCAAATCGAAGCTCATCTCTTCAAGATCGAGGTTGCCGGATTCGATTTTTGAATAGTCAAGGATATCGTTAATTACATTTAGAAGGGCTTCGCCGCTGGTGCTGATTACGTTCACATAGTCTTTCTGCTCGTCGTCCAGCGTAGTTTCAGTCAGCAACGAGGTCATACCCAGAACGCCGTTCATGGGTGTACGGATTTCGTGACTCATTGTTGCTAGAAAAATGCTTTTGGCCTGCGCTGCTTTTTCAGCATCCAAACGTGCATCTATGGCTTCCTGATTAGAAATTTTGAGTTCGTTGTTTAATTTCTCCAGGGCATCCTGATGCGCTTTCTTTTCTTTGATGTAAGCCATCATCGAAAGCTGAATACCATTGTATTTTCTTAAGTGGTGTGCCCAGAGGCCTGCAATAAAGAAAATTACTCCAGTTAGTACAATGTGAATTACAATCGTGCGAACCTCCAGATAGTCTAACGTGGTGAAGTAGACTTCGCCATAACCAAGACTTTGGATATAATTTAGGGATAAATGATGGATGACGACAAAAATCATCATTGGAATCTGCAACCTCCAATTCTGATAGGTAATCAAAATAGCACTACCTATATAGGCGAAGAAGTGCATTTCGAACATACCGTGCATTTGAAATATAAACTGGGCCATGAAAATTCCAAGACAAACGCTAAGTACGTATTGATACAGATCAGATTCTGGGAGTGCCCATTTTATGGAATAATAGGCTAATAGATTCAGTCCGCCCACACCCAGAGCTATAGTCCAGGTATCGTAAAAAAATGCGAGGCCGATGCCTGTGAAGAAAAAGGCGATCATAAAGTAATTGATCAGCCTGTCGGAACGCTCTTTAACGTTTGAATTATATGCTTCGAGTGTTTCCGTTATCTGGGCTAGAGGTACATCAGTCGTATTTGACATTATTTTCCACAGTTAGGCAAGGTACAACCATAAGCTTTCAATGCATATTTGTCAAGACCGGATAAAAGTTGGTGTTTCACAACACCTTCTATAGCCATCTTTGCATAGTTTGTTTTCATATCTGTGCAATACCTGCTCTTGTTATAATTTCCACGGTAATATAAAGTTTGATCTTCTTTTAAAACCACAGCTTGAGGTGTAGAATAAACTCCGCAGGCTGCCGCCACTGTACTATCGGCATAAACGGGTACTTCGAAACCAAACCTTTTTTGAATTTCTGACGCTGTGTAGTGTTTGTCAGACAGGAGTATTACCGCGAAGTTGACCTGATCCTTATAAGTTTTGACTAACGCTTTGAACTGGTCGATGTTAAACCGGGAACATGGACACTCAGGATTAAAAAAATGAAGGAATATAGGTTTGGTATGGTCCGTTTTAATTTTGTCGTTTACGCTGATCTTTTTTCCGGGTTTTACGGTACGGTAATTTAGAGGAACAGGTGTGGGCAAGCTGTACACAAATTGATTGTACCAAAATAACGTAACGATAGTTACCAACAGAAAAGCTAGCCATGTGGTAGCAAGCCATTTTTTCATAAATTAAGCGAATTAGTCCCTCTGAGGTTTGTTAACACAAAACTACGGTTTTAGGGGGTATTCAGATTTTAGATTTTGTAAAAAAAATAAAATGAATGAAGCAAACAAAAGTTCGGAGATCTATTTCAGCCTTTTAACCGTCGTAAATATTTTATTTCTTATCCTATGTCAACGTGGGCAGCGTAGATAAGAGCGTACCTTGCATAAAAAAAAGAAACTATGTCAAGAATATTAAATATCATTTCAAGCCCACGGGGTGCGGCTTCAAACAGCATTAAATTGGCAGATGCCATTATCGACCGCTTAAAAGAGCAAGATCCTGCTGCGTTTGTGCAAGTACATGATTTAACAAACAAACCGTTTCCACATCTTGAGGAAGCTCATTTAAATGCATTTTTTACACCTGTAGAAAATCATACTGATTCCGATAAGGAAGCCATTAAACATTCTAACGACGCAATTAAAGAAATTATGGACGCCGATGTGCTTGTGATTGGTGCACCGATGTACAATTTTGGTATTTCGTCAGTTTTGAAGTCATGGTTTGACCACATCGCGCGTGCAGGGATAACCTTTAAATATACAGCGGAAGGCCCTGTGGGTTTATTAACCGGAAAAAAAGCATATGTTGCTGTTACAACTGGTGGTGTATACAGTTCGGGACCGGCTACAGGTTTTGACTTCGTTACGCCTTATATCAAAACTATGTTGGGCTTTATTGGAATTACTGATGTTACAATTGTAAGAGCTGAAGGGTTTGCGGTTGCTGAGCTACAGCAGACAGCGCTTGATAAAGGAATTGATAGTATTCAATTATAAATAGTTTTACTTTCGTTGTTCAGCCTTTCTCAAATAATGGATTGGGTGAACAGCATATTTAAAAGGTGTCTAATATTTGAAGAAGCGATTATGAAGGCTGAAACTATCCAAACGCTCCATCCAGATCCGGGTAAAACGAATAAGAAAATCACGGTGCTCAAGTACGAGTTGATTAAGGCTGAGTTGCTGTTGATCCTAAGCAAGAACGCGCTTACACACACCGAGTTGATGGAGGAACTTTATCAAAGGGTAAAAGATACGTTTGAAGGTGGTGTGCAGTGGTATGGCGAGACTGTTAAGTTAGATCTCGAAGCGAGAAACTTAATTGAAAGAACAAATAGTAAACCTCAAAAATACAGGCTGGTTGATTGAGCGGATTGGCCAATAATTGTAAACAATCAAATTAAGAGAAATATCATAAACATAAATTTGTAAAAGCAAGAACGCATAAACGTTCTTGCTTTTTTCGTTTAAATGACACCTTAGTTGTTCTGTTCTTGTCGCAACCAGCCCTCAAATTGTCACATATGCCCCTTATGCTACGATTCAAAATCTCTTATTTTTGATTGTCAAACCCTTAACCGACATCAAATTTATTTACTTATGCAACCTATTAAAGCACATCTTTGGTTCAACCGCCCAGCGCATGAGGCGGCCGAGTTTTACACTACTTTAATGCCTGATTCAGCGATCAGCTTTGTTAATCAGTTTTCGATACCAGGAGGCGAATGTGAGGTAGTTGAATTTACTTTTGCCGGGTATACGTTTCTCGGGATCAGCGGCGAAGCTCCTTTTAAGATCAGCCCGTCCATTTCTTTCATGATAAATTTTGATCCTTCACGCGATAAGGATGCTATAAAACAGATAGACGAGTTATGGAGTAAATTGATTGACGATGGAAAAATAATGATGCCTTTGGATCATTACCCTTTTAGCGAACGCTATGGGTGGGTGGCAGATAAATACGGTGTAAACTGGCAATTAATGCTGACGAAACCGGAGGGAGAGCAAAGGCCAGCTGTAGTTCCATCGCTCATGTATACAGGCGAAGGAGCGGGCAGGGCAGAAGAGGCCATTGATTTTTATTGCTCGGTGTTTAAAGACGGTAAACGTGGTATATCAGCCCGGTATCCTGGAGGGATGGCACCTGATCAGGAAGGTACATTGATGTATGCCGATTTCAATATAGATGAAACCTGGTTAGCGGCGATGGATAGTGCGCATCAACATGATTTTACGTTTAATGAAGCCGTTTCATTATTAGTTACATGCGATACACAAGAAGAAATTGATTATTGCTGGTCTGCACTTTCTGCAGGCGGAACCCCGGGCCAATGCGGATGGTTAAAAGATAAGTTCGGCGTATCCTGGCAGGTGTCGTCCGCAGTGATGTTTGAAGTATTGAAAACTGGCACTCCTTCACAAGTCGACCGTGTTATAGAGGTATTCAGATCCATGACTAAGGTTGATGTTGCAGCATTGCAACAAGCATTTGACAGTAATTAGCACAAAACGTCATGAAAAATGTGATATTTATAGTACTGTTAATTGCGACATCATTTTGTTTTGGTTTCGCATTCAAAACAGTGTTAACGAGCCAAACAAAAACAAATAAAAACATGAAAAAAGTAACAGGGATAGGAGGCGTTTTTTTTAAGTGTAAAGACCCTAAGAAAACCACAGAATGGTATCAAAAGCACCTTGGATTAGAGACAAATCCCTACGGCGCATCTTTTGATTGGTATCAGGAAGCAGACAGTGCAACAAAGGCATCAACGCAATGGACACCGTTTGCTGAAAACACCAAATATTTCGATCCATCTACAAAAGACTTTATGATCAACTATCGGGTTGAAAATTTAGTAGCACTCGTAGAAGAACTGAAGAAGGAGGGTGTTACTATTGTTGATGAAATTGAAACTTACGATTATGGAAAGTTTGTTCATATCATTGATCTTGAAGGAAACAAGGTTGAATTATGGGAGCCGATCAATAACAACTAAGATTTAACTGATTGGTATATTAACTTAAAATTAGCATATGGAATTAAACAAGGAGGTTGCAAAACATTTAAGGGAAGTGCATTTTGGTGAAAATTGGACTGACGTAAATTTAAAAGACGCACTTACGGGGGTAACCTGGGAGGATGCTAACATTAAAATTTATGATTTAAATACTATAGCCTCCTTGGTTTTTCACATCAATTATTACGTAGCGGCAGTTTTGAAAGTTATGCAGGGAGAGCCATTAAATGCAAGTGATCAATTCAGTTTTGATCATTCTCCTATTGAAAACGAAGAGGATTGGCAAAGACTTATTGACAAAGTGCTTGTTGAAGCTGATCAGTTAGCTGTTGAGATTGAAAAACTTGACGGAGATAAATTTGCTGAAGATTTTTCAGATCCAAAATATGGAAGTTATTATAGGAACCTTCATGGGATTATAGAACATACACACTATCATCTTGGTCAGATTTCGTTACTTAAAAAGCTGATTAATAATAAAAACAGCTATTGAAATTTACATTGGTAATTTGAACCAAAATGTGCTTCCAACCCCGACTTCACTTTCCACTTGGATCTGCCCGTTGTGGCGCTGTATGATCTCCTCACATAAGTAAAGGCCAATGCCCAGTCCTGAAATCTGCGTGTTGCCAGAGTTTACGCGGTAGTATTTAGAGAAAATATTTTTTAGCTTATCCGCTGGAATACCGATTCCGAAGTCCTGAACGCCAATTTTTACAACATCTTCTTCCTGCTTCAGATGAACGAGGATTTCTTTCGTGCCTGGGGAATATCGGATAGCGTTTGTGAGGAGATTAATAATTACCTGTTCGATACGGTGCGGGTCGCCGTTAACTAATACAGGTTTTGACGCGGCATTAATACGGATATCGATTTGTTTATTATTATGAGAAAGCATTTCCACAGCTTCTTCTGTTAACTTGTGGATGTCAAAGCACTCGGTGTTGAGCTGGAGTTTTCCAGCATCAATTTTCGAGACATCCAATAATTCAGAAATCATGTTGCTAACTCGTTTTACGCTCTGTCCCGCTTTTTGTAAAAATGTCTGACTGCGTTCGTCTGTAACTGTTCTCGTCAGAATTTGCAAATAGCCCTGAATACTGGTAAGCGGTGTTTTGAGTTCATGACTCGCTAAGGCAATAAACTCATCTTTCTTTTCATTGAGCATTTTAACCTGTTCATAAAGACGGGCATTCTCCTCAATAACAGCAAGTTGCTCAGTGATGTCGCGGGCAATTTTTGATGCGCCAATTACACGTCCTTCATGGTCAATTATCGGGGAAATTGATAGTGATAGGGGTATTGTCTTACCTGATTTAGAAATTCTTATTGTTTCAAAGTGACTTACCCGTTTGCCATTAGATATTTCTGTCATGATAAATACCTCTTCACTCAGGCGATCAGTTGGGATGATCAAGGAAATATGTTTTCCAATAGCCTCGGTCTCCGTATAGCCAAACATCCTTTCGGCTGCTGGATTCCAGGTTGTGATAATACCCTGCAACGTCTTACTAATGATCGTGTCGTCTGAATTGGCGATAATAGCGGAAAGTATGGCCTGTTTCTGTTGTGACAAAATCAGAACGTCTGTTGATAAACCTGGCTGCATTTGGCTCTCGTTTTCCATATAAACGAAATTAAAAAATATTCCTAAAAATGCTAAAAATCATTGCTCATGGATTTATTGATTTAATATAAGAACTGCTCGCAATCAAACTTGAGGTGTAAGCGGCTCCCAAACAAGATAATAGCATCACATCTGAACATGTTGCGCCAAAACATAATTATACCGAATTAAAAAAAAGCTAGTGTAAAAATAAATTACGTTTACTATTTTTAACATTATACATTTTTTTCGAATGAGTGAAGCGTCCGATAAACCATTACCTAATAAAGACAATGCAGCTGGAAGTGAAGATCGCTTTCAGGCCTTAATTAATGCATCTTCCGATGTTGTTTATAGTTTGAGTGCTGACTGGAGCGTGATGCGGGAACTTGATGGACGCGGGTTTTTGAAGGATGCACTTGAGCCAACGACCGACTGGCAGACTGATAATATTTTTCCTGATGATCTTGAGAAAGTTCGGAAAGCTATAGCAGATGCCATAAGGGAGAAGAAAATCTTCCAGTTAGAGCACCGCGTGTTACGTGCTGATCGTACACCAGGATGGACTTTTTCAAGAGCAGTTCCAATCCTGGATAAGCAGGGAAATATCATTGAGTGGTTCGGTACGGCGAGCGATATCACAGAACATAAAAATGCGGAAGAAGCTTTGAGGATGGCGAGAGTGTTTTCCGATCAGCAAAAAAGAGTTTATGAAACAATCACCTCGGCTACACCTGATTTGATGTATGTGTTTGACCTGGATTATCGTTTTACCTATGCCAACGGAGCGTTACTATCAATGTGGGGTAAAACATGGGAAACAGCCGTAGGTAAAAGTTTATTGGAAAATGGTTACGAACCCTGGCATGCAGAAATGCATGAAAGGGAGATTGATTTGATTGTTAAAACGAAACAACCCGTCCGCGGTGAGGTATCGTTTCCGCATGCTATTTTAGGTAGGCGCGTATATGATTATATCTTAACACCAGTACTTAATGACGAGGGCGAGGTGGAAGCCGTAGCGGGAACTACCAGGGACGTTACTGATCGTAAGCAATGGGAAGAATCCCTGGCCAGAAGTTCTGAAAAATTGCAGGCCATAAATGAAGAAATGGCAGCTACTAATGAGGAGCAGGCTGCCTCAAATGAAGAACTTACTTCCACAAACGAGGAGCTGGCGTTGGTGAATCAAAAATTAATAGAGGCTCAGGCCAAGATTGAAGAAAGTCAGATTGCTTTACGCCTTGCGATAAGTGCAGCAAACTTTGGCACCTGGTATATTCATTCCGCAACCAGGGAATTCATTACTGACTCGCGCTTAAAAGAGTTATTCGGCTATTTTCCTCATGAAGCATTATCTATCGAACAGGCATTGGCACAGATTACAGACGATTATCGGGGGTATGTGTCTACGAAACTCGAGAATGCAATTTATAACAATGGTGATTACGATGTCACTTATCCGGTGATTGGGCTACATGATAACAAACTACGCTGGCTGCGTGCCATAGGTAATTTAAAAGCAGATCCATCAGGTGCATTTTCTGCATTTACTGGAGTAGTCATGGAGATTACCGAGCAGTTTTTGGCCGCGAAACAAGTTGAGCAAGCGGAAGAAAGTTTGCGTATGGCTATTGACGCGGCGGGCTTAGGTACCTTTTTTATTAATGCTGCAGACCGTATTTTTGTGGCTTCTCCAAAGCTTAAGGAATTTTTTGGATTTCTGCCCGATGAAGAAGTCCCTTATGATGCCGCTATCAACCAAATTCACCCCGATTACCGCAAACGTGCCGCCGATATGGTTGAAGCAGCATTCACTGAAGGTAAACAATTCGATATGGAGTACCCGGTGATTGGTTTTCATGATGGGACAATCCGCTGGGTAAGAGGGATGGGCACGATGCAGCACTACGATGGCAAAGACTATTTTACCGGCGTACTGCATGAAATTACTGAACGCAAGCAGGATGAAATGCGTAAAAATGATTTTATAGGGATGGTAAGCCACGAGCTTAAAACACCTTTAACCTCACTGAAGGCTATTGTGCAGGTAGCAAATGCGAAACTTAAAAACAATGGTGATCAGTTTCTGGCTGAAGCGATGACCAAAGCTGATGCGCAGATTAAGCGGATGACAGCGATGATCAATGGGTTCCTTGATATCTCGCGATTAGAATCAGGCAAGATTATCATTGTGAAAAAGGTTTTTGATGTGGAAGAACTTGCCAGAGAGATTATTGAGGAAATGAAATTAAGTGTACAAAGTCACGACATCAGGCTGGTAGAAAGCGGTAAGTTAGTTGAAGTTTATGCTGATCGTGATAAAGTCAATTCAGTAATTTCCAATTTGATCAGTAATGCAGTAAAATATTCAGCACCTCTTACCACGATTCGCATCGCTTGCACAATAAATCAATATGAGGTATTGGTAAGTGTGCGGGATGAGGGGATCGGCATTGCTCCTCAGGACGTGCGTAAAATATTTGACCGTTATTATCGTGTAGAGAATGGAAATACAGGAACGATTTCCGGATTTGGGATTGGTTTATACTTAAGTGCAGAGATTGTGCAACACCACGGTGGAAAAATTTGGGTGGATAGTGAGCAAGGAAAAGGATCCACATTTTATTTTAGCTTACCTGCTGGTCGTTAGTATAGTTCTTTTACTCGTTGTATAGCCGACTTAATGTTTCCCTTGAAACGCCTAGATAAGCGGCAATTAAGTGTTTCGGCACTAGGTTGTACAATTGCGGATACATGCTAAGTAACTCTTCATAGCGGTATTTTGCGTCATTGTTCATGAATGACAGTAGTCGCTTCTGCGACGCAACATAACCTCTGTTGGACCTCCAGCGAAAAAAGTAAGCGATCTGATCGAACTCAGTACAAAGTTTCTCACGATCTACGTCAGACAAGCATAGCACTTCTGTATCGGTGATGCAGTCCAGATTGATAATAGCTCTGGCTCCGTTATACAATGCGTCGTAATCTGAAGCCCACCAGGTACACATTGCGAACTGTAGAATGAACATTTTTTGATTGTCATTGATATAATATGTTTTTAGGCAGCCACTCAACACAAAATATTCATCATGAACAATATCGCCCTCAGTAATAATTTTTTCACCTTTTTTAAAGCGCTTCGGTTTGAAATGAGAGAAAACGTAATTGAATTCTTCTTCCGTCAGATTAATTGTTTTGCATAAATGAGCTTTTAATATTTCCTGCGGATTCATCGCTTCGTTTTTATGATAAAGGTAGTTAAAAGTTCAATTGCATGAATAATTGCGATACATGCATTCTTAAATCTTCTGATCTAAAATAAATTTCGGAGAAAGCATTACGATTACTGATTAGAAATTATTAGTATTGAAGATATGTTAAGTACAAATATCAAAGAGGCAACAAAGGCCGCGCATCAGGAGCTTGAGAAGAAAGTAATATTTAAATTAAAAGCGATCCGCAATAACACAGACTACGCGGAGTTATTAAAACATTTTTACGCTTATTTTAAAGCGGTAGAAGCAGCTATAGCGCCCTATATCACAACGGATTTACTACCAGATCATTCTGAGAGGCGAAATTCTGAATATTTGAAGAAAGATATTGAAGAGCTTGGAGGCAACGTACATGAGTTATCTGACGTGAAGATTCCTGAAATCAGTAATACTTTACAGGCCCTTGGGGCGATGTATGTGATGGAAGGTTCGATTATGGGCGGTCCGATCATTGTTCAAATGCTGGCGAAGTATGGTGTTAATGATGGTGTTTCCTTTTTTTCCGGCTATGGCGAATCTACTGGAACGATGTGGACCAAATTCGTCGGTGTAATGAACGAAGAAGCGAAAAACGAAACTGATGAATTACTGGCTATTAAAGTCGCAAACGAGACTTTCGAACGTTTTTCTGACGTATTTGGAGAGATAACAACTGCTTAGCAATATTCGCGCAAAAATGCTGCTTGCGAGCGTTCTATTTTTGCGCGGTACAGTAGTACAGCGCATAATTAACCGAAGTTTTAAATTGGTTATTCTTATCTTAGGTGGATGGCTACCATACAGCGCAAACGGACAAACATTTTCTTAAGAACTATTATCTGTTGCGCTATATTGATATCCTGCGTCAGTAAGGTTTATGCTCAGCGGGTTACCTTTAATAAAGGAGGAATTAATGGTAAGCATTATTACGAAGAGATACCCTACGAATTCATTAATGGCAGGATTTATCTTACGCCGCACTTTAACGGGAAGAAATACAAATTTCTTTTCGATACTGGTGCTCCGACTCAGATCGGGGCTGAATTATTTAAGGAGATCAAATCGGAAGTAATTAATAAGACGGACATCACCGATGCCGCGGGAAATAAAACTTCTTTACCTATTGTTTCTATTAAGGAGTTCAAACTTCAAGGCCTTGTGTTCAACGGGATACCGGCGTTGGTTTCCGAAAGTGAGCTTTACAAATGTCTTGAAATTGATGGTGTATTGGGCAGCAATATTTTTCGCAACTCGATAATACAGATCAGCCCTGCGAAACGTATGTTGATCATAACAGACGATGAGACTAAATTAACTTTGGATCATGGTAGGCAGTCGGAACTGAGTTGGGGCGAACCGCAGAGCTATCCTTTTATAACGGTGAAGCTTTCTGATCATAAGATCCTGAAGGTTGGATTTGATAGTGGAACCTACAATTTCCTAAGACTTAGTGATAAAGACCTTGTAAAACTGGGAGACAGCAAGGTATTTGAAAAACTGTTGTCAGGATATGGGGCTAGCAGCAGAAGTTTGCTTGGTTTGCAGAAACCAGATAGCTTATTTCGACTGAAACTCTTCTCTTTAGATGTAAATGAATCGGTATTTACAAACGTGATAACCGAAACATCAAAAAGTAACAACAGTAGGCTCGGGACAAAACTACTTGATTATGGTCCGATCACCTTGGATTTTCTGCATCACCAGTTTTATTTCAGTACGGCAAAACATAGCTATGATTTACAGGAGAAACTTTGGGCGTTCAAACCTGTAATAGACCAGAATAAGTTGGTGGTAGGTGTGGTATGGGAAAGTTTGAAGGGAAAGGTTAATGTGGGAGAAGAGATTCTGGAAATAGATGGAAAATCTTGTGCCAACATTAATCTGTGTAATTGGGTCAATGGTGGTTCAGAAGGAGTGATGACTGGTGACACCACTACAGTTAAAATCAAAGATAAGGACGGTAACGTTAAGGAAATTCAATTGTCTAGAGTTCCATAAAAGATATAGTCATCCTTGAACTTAAGAAAACCAAGATAGCGTGTTTTGGAGAGGTATTATGCTGCGTTTTCCCAGGATTTTCAAGCTAATTATCAGAATCAGGCTTAAAATTGTAACATTTAAATTTCCATTCCATTTAATTTGTGGTTTGCATTGATTTATTTCGTAGCTTTCAGTCTACTTATTTCCTTGAAAAACTTATGGAGCAATACAATTGTACTTACGAAATCGCGGAAGCGACTAATCATTTTTTTGAGCGGGAAGTGTACAATTTTTTGCGGAAATGGGTCGATAATAATGGTGACAGGACATTCTTTCAGTTCGATCAGTCTTTAGACGTTTATTTAACAAATGAGGCGCTTAGGGACTTTTTCATGACTACGGAGCATCCGGTACAGTCGCTTTTGAGCGACCGTTCTATAGCCGAGCATTTGGGGAGAGGTTCCCGGTTGGTATATTTTGATCCGCTGAGCGGAGATCCGTTGCTAGCTCAAACAGAACAACGAATTTATAACCTTGCGCGACGAATGGATAGTGAACTGATGCATGTGCCATTTCGTTCCATTCATCCTAATAAGCAGACCGACACGGGAGATCCCTTGTCAATCACTAGCTATCCCAAAGATTCCGAAGAGATCAGGTACAATAGTGGCAATCATTTTAGCAGTCGCCCCGCCAACAGTAATGTCTTTGATGAACATAGTAAAAGGTGTACAGCGAAATCCGGTGGAAATTTGCATGTATTTGTCAAGTATGGTTTTCTTGAGGACAGACTAGCGGATGTTATGCAGGTTACAGCGGAGCTAAAATCTGAAGGCGAGACAAATTTTCAGTTTTTCGTTATCTACAGTCGACATTCACCAACCGAAGGGCATTTTGGTGTTTCACTTGTTGTAATGGATCCATTATGTCCTGATTTCCCCAAACGGGTGCTTGTGTGTGATACACTATTAAAAGAGTTACCAATGCATCCAAGGTGGTGGAATCATTTTGTGGCGGAATATTCAAACGTATTTGGCGACGCGATAGCCGGCGTTATTGAAGATCTCTCACATCCATTGCAGAAAGTAAACATCAAAGGTGATGATCCTTATCGCCATGACTGGAATTGCCCTTATTATGCTGCAAGCATGGCAGATGCGTTAGCTGAAATCGTAAAGAATAGTTCAGAGCTGATTTTAAACGGAAGCCTGGCACAGATTCATACCGCAATGAAATCAATTATGTCGGATTATTACGAAGCTGATTGTCAGATTAAGGATCGCGTGGTTATCCAGCAAATCAATAAGCTAAAGAGGTGGGACAGTGGCAGCGAATTGGTTAAAGAACTGATCGCCGAAGCCAGCCGCAAATCTTCTTATGGGTTGTAAAGATTTTCTTATGTAATTGGAATGCCTTTTTCCTTTATTTCAATCAAATCAAACTTGATAGGATAGTTTTTGTTAGAATTAAGAGAAACATGTAAACCAATATGAAAAACATCGACTTGCCCAAATGGACAATGGCGATTCCAGTTGCGGGAATCCTATTCTATTTTATCGTTACTGAGGAATCTGATTTCTATCTTAAATTGCTTCTGGCAGCGTTGCTAATAGGTAGTGTGTTGGCCTCTGTACATCATGCAGAAGTTATCGCCCATCGTGTTGGGGAGCCATTTGGAACAATTATTCTTGCGATTGCAATTACCACGATAGAGGTGGGGTTAATCGTATCGCTGATGCTTGCAGGAGGCGACGGTGTTAAAGAACTGGCGCGGGATACGGTATTTGCAGCTGTTATGATCATTGTTACTGGAATCGTTGGGATCTGTTTGCTCAAGGGTGGGATCAAGTTTAAAGAACAATTATATAAATTGTCGGGGGTTAACGCCGCACTAATCACCCTGATAGCGATAATAGTGCTTACGTTGATTTTACCTAATTACACAACCAGCGGCCCGAAAGGCGAATACAGTCAGAGTCAGCTCATCTTCGTATCCTTAGTCTCAATTACACTTTATGCAGGATTCATTTTTATGCAAACAGTTCGCCACAGAGACTTCTTCCTGCCTAAAAATTCAAGCTCTGAAGAAGACCACGCTGATGCGCCCAATAACCTAACCGCAATATTGAGTCTTGCATTTCTAATTCTCAGTCTGATTATAGTCGTTTTATTGGCGAAATTTCTTTCCAAGGATATTGAGAAGATTGTTATTGATCTCGGCGCGCCAAAATCTGCTGTGGGTGTAATTATTGCGGCAATTGTATTGTTGCCCGAGGGATTAGCTGCTTACAGGGCAGTAAAAGCTGATCGTTTGCAAACGAGTCTCAATCTCGCGCTAGGCTCAGCTCTGGCAAGTATCGGGCTTACTATTCCCGTTGTTGCTATTGTATCTATAATTACCCAAATGCCATTGGTTCTTGGAATTGATACGAGCTCTACGGTCATGTTGCTTTTGGCTATGATTACCATTATGTTTTCGCTCGCTACGGGGCGCACAAACATTCAACAAGGAATCGTGTTGCTGGTGATCTTTGCCTCTTATCTTTTTTATACAGTCGTACCTTAGTTCTGGGTAAGCCGCGTTAACGGTCGCTGTGGGCTATTTTCAAGGTAAAATGAGATTTGTCTGAAATAAACATATGATGTTTAATTGAAACATCGTATGTTTGTGCTGAAAATTTAGAATATGGAAACCCAATTGCGACTTTTCGAGCAAATAGCCTTACGCATACGTGATGACATTAAAGAAGCAAGGTTCAAAGCAGGTGAAAAACTTCCCCCTGAACCTTTGTTAATGGAGTGCTATAGTGTAGGTAGGTCAACGATCCGTGAAGCGATAAAATCGCTGACCTTATCCGGCATCCTTACAGTTAGGCAGGGATTTGGAACGATGGTTAATGATGTTTCTGCGGAACCGATAGAGCATCGTCTCCGAAGATCTGACTTCGGTGAAATAAATCAGGTAAGGTCGATACTGGAAAAGGAAATCGTTAGCCTTGCCGTTAAGCATCGAACAACAGAAAATTTAGAATCTATTAGTGCGGCCTTAAAGAAACGCCGGGAAGCGATTGAGCAGGAATCCAAGGTGGCTTGTGCAAATGCGGACATCGAATTTCATATGGCTATTGCTCGTGCTTCAGGAAATCAGGTGCTTGCTGATCTGTATGGAAGTTTTACGGTTGTGATCCGTGATTTTTTTTCCCGGCGTGAACCGTCGGGTGTGACCCACTTTGCGATGAGCCATTATCTGCACCAGAGCCTCTTCGACTCCATTGAGGCTAAAGATGAAGAGCGGGCAACGCATATACTATCTCAAATATTGAATAACAATCATTAAGCAATGCTATGTCAATTTTAACTTTCACATTAATACTAATTCTCGGCGCCTATCTCGCGGGTTTGGTAGGCTCTTTAACGGGCCTTGGTGGTGGAGTAGTGGTGATACCGTTACTTACCCTCGTTTTTCATGTTGATATCAGGTACGCGATTGGCGCTGCCCTGTTAGCTTCAATAGCCAACTCTTCAGGCGCTGCCAGCGCTTATATCAAAGAAGGGATTACGAATATCAGACTTGGGATGTTTCTTGAGATTGCGACTACAATTGGGGCAGTTTTAGGTGCCCTGATTGCTGTATATACGCCAACCAATACTATCGCTATTATTTTTGGCAGTGTATTATTGTTTTCTGCGGCTATGACCTTAAGGAAAAAAAATCAGGAGGCACTAACGGAGGGAAGCAAACTTTCGGCAATGCTCAAATTGGATAGTAGTTATCCTGGTCCTGATGGGCCCATAAGCTACAAATTAAAGAATGTTGGAGGTGGATTTTCCATCATGACACTTGCTGGTGTGATGTCGGGTCTGTTAGGAATAGGCTCCGGCGCACTAAAGGTATTGGCAATGGATACAGCAATGAAGATACCATTTAAAGTGAGCACTACAACGAGCAATTTTATGATTGGAGTAACTGCTGCTGCCAGTGCTGTAGTTTACCTGCAAAGAGGTTACATGGATCCTATTATTGCTTTTCCAGTGGTACTGGGTGTGCTCGGTGGGGCATTTACCGGAGCAAAACTGTTAACCAGGATTAACCCGCAAACATTGAGGATCATATTTTGTGTCGCAATTACTTTTGTCGCATTCGAAATGATCTACAATGGATACCAACATAACTTCTAAAAAGATAGATATGAAAAAAACAGACACTGTTATCCTCCAGGAAAGGGATGTAGAAAAAACTGTAGGAAAATTATTAAGAACCGGGGTATTTACTGCTTGCATTGTTGTGCTTATTGGTGGTATCCTTTTATTATCACAATATGGTACTTGTGCGATGCCTGATTACAGGGTGTTCAAGGGTGAGGGGAGTGAATTTATTACTTTTGACGGGATAATAGTGGGATTATTTACATTTAAAGCTATGGCAATAATCCAATTTGGCGTATTGTTGCTGATCATCACGCCAATCTTACGAATTGCATTTTCTCTTTTCGCTTTTGCGGTAGAGAAAGACAGGTTATATGTTGTTATAACTATGATCGTACTGGGGATAATCCTGTTTAGCACATTCAGCGGTTTAAAAATTTAGCCCTATATTTATTGGTGATGAGGCAGCAGATTAGCCCGAATAAAATATATAGATTGATATGAAATTAATACGATTTGGAGAAGCGGGTTACGAACGCCCTGGCGTAATTATTAACGATGACTGGTTTGATGTATCGCAGTTGGTTAAGGATTATGACGAAGCTTTTTTTGCGGGCGATGCCCTGGTTAAGCTTGAAGAAGATATCAAAAATGCTGAACTTCCAAAGGTTGACAAAAGTACCAGGCTAGGTTCTCCGGTATGCCGACCTTCAAAACTTGTTTGCGTGGGTTTAAATTATAAAGACCATGCTGCCGAAACCGGAGCAGCTATTCCGGTTGAACCAATCTTATTCTTCAAGGCAACCTCTGCTATTGTTGGCCCAAATGATGATCTCATTATCCCTAAAGCGAGTGTAAAAACAGACTGGGAGGTGGAATTGGCTATTGTTATTGGCAGAAAGGCGAGTTATGTAGCTGAAGAAGATGCGTTTGATCATATTGCGGGGTATCTGTTGCATAATGATTATAGCGAACGTGCCTTTCAACTGGAGCGTAACGGGCAGTGGACCAAAGGAAAGAGCTGTGATACATTTGCTCCGCTTGGGCCATTTATGGCTACAAAAGACGAAATTGCTGATGTACACAACTTAAGATTGTGGCTTATGGTGAACGGTAAAATGGTTCAGGATGGAAGTACTTCAAATCTGATTTTTAATGTTCCATTTTTGGTTTCTTACATTAGTCAATTCATGACTCTTTTGCCAGGAGACGTGATAACAACTGGAACTCCGGCAGGTGTAGGGCTGGGTCAAAAACCCGAGCCATGGTACCTCAAACCCGGAGATGTTGTTGAATTAGGGGTTGATTGTCTTGGCAATAGTTTGCAAAAAGTAAAGGCTTATCAGCCTTAAGATCTATGCTTTGGTTAATCGTTTCTTTCTTTGACGGTAAGAAACGATTGCCAGCAACAACACTACGCCGGTAACTATATAAACCCAGGCAGGAACCGGAACGGGATCTCCCTTCGCATACGAATGCAGCCCGGTAAGGTAATAATTTACTCCAAAATAGGTCATGATGATGGTTGAAAAGCCTATTAATGACAACAAGTTGAAGAGGTACTTGCTTTTTAAACCAGGAATGAGACGTACGTGGAGTATGAAAGCGTAAATAATGACCGATATGAATGCCCAGGTTTCTTTGGGATCCCAGCTCCAATATCTTCCCCAGCTTTCGTTTGCCCATATTCCTCCCAGAAAAGTACCGACCGTCAGTAGGAAAAGCCCGATGGTTAGCGACATTTCATTAACAATACTTAATTCGGTTATAGAAGCCTTAACCTTATCGCTAATCTTATTATTGTCAATGATGAACAGAATAAGTACGACAGTGCCAATCAAGGCACTTAAACCGAAAAAACCATAGCTGGATGTAATGATCGCAACATGAATCATTAACCAGTAGGATTTCAGGACAGGAACTAAGGGAGTAATCTGGGGATTCATCTGTGACCCTCCGTGTGCGAAACCCATCAAAATTACGGCGATCAAACATCCCGCGGCGGGAATAAAAGCATTACTATTTCTGTACATCAGTAAGCCAGAAAGCACCCCGATCCAGCTGATGAACAATACAGCCTCATAGCCATTACTCCAAGGTTCGTGTCCCGAAATATACCAACGTACTCCTAAACCAATACCCTGTAAAACTGCGGCAATAGTAATAACAAATAACACGGCAGTAATGATCCGATCGAGATTTTTAGAACTTTTAAAGAGCTTGAAGAACGCCAGCCCTAGTATCAATGCGCCTAAAAAGGCATATGTAATCATCAGGTTTAGAAAGAGATTCCAGGAGTTATACCTGACCTCCCAATTTATCTTTGCCTCAGATGGTATAACACTTTGACCGTACTTATGCTGTAACTTGCTAATATTTTCCAGTTCGGTATTTGCAGCAGTCCAATTACCAGTCTGCTGTCCACTTTGTACTGCCTTTATATATGCGTCAAATGCGTTTGGCATTGTTGTTTTTTGAGCTACAACATTTACCGGCATCGCTATCCATGTGTTATTGGCATCTCCGGCAATGGGAAAAATCCTTAGATAAGCTCCTTCCATCAGTTGCTGCATAACCTGAAGCTTGTCATTCAGGTCAATAACTTCCTTGTCGTACGTGTTTTGATCAGATGGTTTTTTAGCAAATGCGATGAGATAATCGTCTTTCAATATAAAGGTTGCTGAGCCATCTGCATTGATCAGCAACAGGTTGATCATAGAAGTGTAACCGTCCTTGTCCGCTTTAATCTTCGTTAATAGCTCAGCACTTGCTTTTGATCCGGCTTTAATGATAGGGACATTTACCCAATCAAAAAACCTGGTAGAAATTGACAAGAAAAATTGATTTGCATTTAACGAATAAAACTTATCCTTCCGGTGCAGTTTCCGCAGTATTTCCAGCGCCATTGTATTGACTGGCTCTATCCTTCCATCAATGTTTTGCACTAGAAGGTGTCCAAATAAATCAGCATGCGCGGGGTCAATTTTGACCGACGCAGCAAATGCAATGGGGTCAACAACTTTACCATTTAGCAACTGGTCCAGAGCTGCTGTATTATCAGGTGTATGTACGTGTTCGGCCGCGTTAAGATGGTTATGTGGCGCTGTGGTTTCAGTGATCGGAGCCGGCTCATTCTTACCATGCATATCTATTTGTTGACCAAATGCTGCATCCAGAGGAAGAAGCATAAAAAGCAGGAGTGCTACCTTTGATTTCGAAATGCTTTTGAGTTGTTCATTGAGCTTTGAGAAATGTGTGCCTTTCCAAAATAGTGTAACGAACATCGCCAGGAAGAGTAGGGTATAGCCTGCATACGTCACATTAGTCCCTAATTCATCATGATTTACCGAAAGTACGGTGCCTTTTTGGTCGTCGTCGAAACTCGCCTGAAAAAACCTGAATCCTGCATGATCAAGTACATGGTTCATATATATTTTGTAAGGTCGTTCGGCTCCGCCATCTTGTATCATGATATCTGAGGAGTAAGCCGCTGGACTATCACTACCAGGATATTTATCCATTTGAAAGTGCGTTAGTTTAAGTGCAAAAGGTGCAGGATATATTTTAGATCCATAGGCCAGGGATATCCTTAAACCACCAATCTCACTCTGATGCTGAAAATTAGTCATGCCGCGGCCGCCATAAAATGATACGGTGTCGGTGGCTGTTGGCGTTGTTATTTCAACCTTTAACAGATCTGAATCGTGTTCATGTGTTTTCTTATCACCCTCAAAATAGATAATATTCCCATTTACAGGCAGCTCCGGAACAACAAATGCCAAGGCTCCGTAGTTGTATAAACTTCGGAGGTGAAAGGGCTGGGCCATATCTTTTGCCTCGACTGTTTTTCTTTCCTGGGTAGCCATAATCATATAACTGCCTTCATATGGTGAGGATATTAAAAAACTACCCGTAGTGTTGTCAATATTGATTGCTCCTGGTGTTTGTTTGTTGTAGCTGATCAGCAGGTTTTGAATAAGCTGCACTTCGCCCGAAGGAATATATTTATTTACACGTTTACCGTTTTCCAGTACTACCAGATGCAACGTAGGTTTGCCGGAAGGATTTTGGATAAGAGAGTCTTGCGCCCTGGCATAAAAATCTACTACTTTCATTTTTACACGCTGGCCGTTATAGTCGTATTCAGATACGAAGGTCTTTTTAAATGGTTTTAAATACGTTGGAATTCTGTTGGATATGAGAATTGCAGGAACGTCGTCGTAAGCCAGTGCTTGTTCTCCCTGGCCAATTTGTACTTTAAAGAACGTGGCATCAGAAACAATCTCTTTGCTCGATTCTCCTTCCCGAATGTGCATTGATCCTTCGTAACTGATGTATCTTGTAATAAAACCCCCTATAAAGATAATTACGAAGGCAAGGTGAAAGACAAGTAACGGGATTTTTTTACGTTGATAGAGTCTGTATCGTTTGATGTTACCAATAAAGTTGATCACAAGAATTAACATAACCAATTCAAACCACCAGCAATTGTATATCAATGCTTTCGCGACGGCAGTACCGTAATCATTTTCTACAAAAGTTGCCATTGCCATGGAAAAAGCATAAATGAGAAGCATTGTACCCATGGTTCGGGTAGAAAAGAGGATTTTAGTAATTCTATTCATCAGAGTTTTTTTGCCGTAACACGATCTGCTTAATAAGCTCCTACTTCTCAAAGAAAGATGGTAGAGATTTATTTTGTAACATGTCAATTCGGTCAAACATACTTGATATCGTTGTACTAAATGAACACAATAATCAATTATTACGTTTAGCTGATGATAAATTTAACAATATATAATGCGAGCAATGGTATTTCAAAATTTGATAGAGGTTTTCTGTATATGTGCGAAATAGGAACAGTATTTAAAAAATTACAATAAGCAAATCGCAAACCAGCTGGATAATTGTAAATTAGGGAACACACAAATATAAATCATTATGAAAACACTAACCATTTTAAACCAATTTTGGAAAATGAGGCTAAGACGGTCTTTGTCCATCCTAACGTTCGCCATTTTTGGCATTACCTCATTAACGGGTTGTGCAACTTCAAATCTGACAAGTTTCACTAAACAAAAGGTGGCTGAGCCTTATGTTAACGTCGTAGTCGTATTCGTAGAAACTAACCAGGAGATCACACAGTTTAATGAGGAAGCGTATAACACAATAGTTAGGAAGAAATTTAACAATCTCTCTAACATTGATTTTAGGAAAAATCTTGAAAATGCTTTTGTAAAAAACATGGGGCAGACTTCAACACTTGTAACCGGTGCTGGATCTTTATTTGAGGCGGGAGATGATATAGATTATGCTAGTTTTATAGGTGGCCTAAAAAAAGCAGGAGCCGAGGCAGTATTGGTCGTGAACATGAACAAGTCTTGGAGTACCACTACCGAACGGATTGTTAAAAATGACGCTTTAAACACTTATGATGTAGTTAAAGATGCAAATCCAAACGCAAGTTATTTATGTTATCTTATTGATCTAAATCAAATTAAACCGGTGTGGATGGGTAAATCAACAGGTAGCGGTGTTTGGATGGTTGGTTACAACACACTGAATAATAACCTTGCGAAAAATGTCAATTCAAAATTGAATAAAGAGGGATTTGTTTACTGATGTTGAGCGGTTTATAAAACCAATGTTTTACGATCGCAAGATCAGGCACAGCTCAGATTAAAACTTTTCATTTCTCTTTCTTGCCAGATTTTTTGGGAACACAATTAGGGACTTTTTTACCATCTTTTTTTTTCATCCCAACCTGTTCATAATTTTTCCAGCATGGGTCTTTGTCTGTCTTCTTATCTGCCATAACTCATTTAATATATGATAGAGGTATAACCTCTATGCCGACACCAAAGTTTAGAAATTCAGAGATAATTTGTTAATTATATCCTTTAGCTTGTTAATAAAAGACTACTTAAATTGTAGTCTTTTATTTTTTGCTTACCTTTGGTCTATAAATTTCCTGATCAAATGAATATACATCGCTTGTTATTTTTGTTGGTAGTGCTTTTTACTTCTGTAGTCCAGGCACAAACGAAGTCTTTTATTCCTGAAGGATCTTGGCGCGGTGTATTTGATCAGGCTGATGGAACGAAGGTCCCTTTTAACTTTGAGGTTGAGGGTAAGTCGGCTGCGCATGCCAAAATTTACTTATTGAATGGTGGAGAGCGCTTTGAAGGCGGCCGATTTAGGCAAGCTGGCGACTCGTTATTTATATCATTTGACCAGTTTGACAATGAGTTTGCCTTGAAAATTGAAAACGAGAAACTGACTGGCGTGTTGCGTAAAAAAGATCAATTGGGAAGGTCGACACCTATTGAAGCTATCCATGGAGAGACCTACCGATTCGCCGATAGTGTTGAGAAACCTTCAGGTGATATTTCTGGGAAATATGAGATAACTTTTTCCGGTAGAAACGGGGTCGAAGAAAAGAAAGTGGGCTTATTTACACAAAATGGCAATAAGTTATCCGCTACATTTATGAGTATTACCGGGGATTCGAGGTACCTTGAGGGGCTGGTTCAGGGAAATAGTTTTCATTTGTCCTCATTTATAGGTGGGGGTATATCGTATTATACAGGAACCATTGATTCTGTTGGTTTGCTACGGGGTACTGCTAATGGACAACCTTTCAAAGGAAATAAAAATTCAAATGCTGCTTTACCTGACGCCTATCAGCTAACCTATTTAAAAGAAGGCTACAGAACTTTTGATTTTTCTTTGCCTGATGCAGCAGGGAAACAGGTATCATTAAAAGATGAAAAGTTTAAAAATAAAGTAGTTATCGTTACAATTGGTGGGACATGGTGCCCGAATTGTATTGATGAAGCCGCCTTTGTTTCGCCATGGTACAAGAAAAACAAGCACCGTGGTGTTGAAGTAGTCGGTGTTCAATTTGAGCGCAAATCTGATCAGGAATATGTTAAAACTGCGATGGAGAATTTCAAAAAACGCTTTGATATTGATTACACAGAGGTATTTGGTGGGCTCGCTGATAAAAAGGCTGTTGCGGCTTCGTTTCCAGCATTGAATTCATTTTTGTCATTTCCAACGATTTTGTTTATTGACAAGCGGGGCAACGTGGATAAAATTTATACCGGATTTACAGGCCCGGCGACCGGTGAGTATTATACCCGGTTTATTAAGGAATTTAATGAGGAAGTGGATAAACTGCTTGGTCAACCCACTGGTTAACTACAGATGGTAACCTGACGATTAGCTCAGAACCAATTTCCTAAAATGTTTTTTAGCTTTTCCTTATACTGATCACCTACATTAATAGATGTACCGGCAATTAAAACACTGGTTTTAGTTATTGACTCGATTTTGTCAATCGCGATGATGAATGAACGGTGCACTCTGATAAAACGTTGTGCTGGCAGCTTTTCCTCTAACGCCTTCATGGTAATGAGCGACAAAATAAATTTGCCGTTGCTCAGGTGTACCTTTACATAGTCTTTAAGTCCTTCCACAACATTAATATCGTTCAACGCAATCTTTACCAATTGATACTCGACCTTCAGGAATATATATTCTTCGTGGGGCGTGACGTTGCTGTGGTTTTGTTTCAATAGTTCCGCATAATTTTTAGCTTTGGTAGCAGCCATTAAAAACTCACTATAATCGAACGGTTTTAGCAGGTAATCCAGCGCATCAACTTTATATCCTTCAATCGCGAAGGTATTATACGCCGTGGTGAAGATCACCCGAGGACGTTTAGCCTGATCCATGCTTTCCAGTATTTTCGCCAGTTGGAGCCCTGTCAGATCAGGCATTTGTATATCCAGAAAAATTACGTCGACTGACTGATTGTTAATGATTTCCAAGGCTTTGATACCACTCGAAAAACTACCTGCCAGATAAAGAAAAGGCGTCTGATTTACAAAGCTGCTGATAAGTCCGAGGGCTAATGGCTCATCGTCTACAGTTATACAATTCAAAATCATGCGAACTTAAGTTTGATGTGAACGCTATAGGTTTTTCCATCTTCCGATGCGCTACTATTTAATGAATGGTTATCGGGATAAAGTAGTTCCAGACGGCGTCTGGTGTTTAGTAAGCCAATGCCTCCATAGCCATCTTGTTGCTCAGTACTCGCGAATATGGTGTTTTTGACAAACATATCTATTGTAGTCTCGTTTTGAAAAAAGATAATATCTATTACTGCAGGTTCCGTAGTGCTTACACCGTATTTAAATGCATTTTCAATATATGGTAAAAATATCATCGGTGCAATCTGCGGATCCGTATCCAGGGCAGGAGCCGTATAATTAATGGTGGTAAATTCATTCAATCGTAGTTTCATCAACTCTACATAGTCAGTGATAAAAGAAATTTCTTTACTTAAAGGCGTGCTTCCGCCGGATGTTTCATACAAAAGGTATCTCATCATTCTGGAAAGCTTATGTAGCGCAATTCTTGACCCATCAACATCTATATGTGTAAGCGCATAGATATTATTGAGTGTATTGAAAAAGAAGTGTGGGTTAATTTGGGCTTTCAAAAAAGAGAGCTCTGATCCGATTTTCTCTTTTTCGAGCAATTCTCTGGTTTGTTTATCTATATGCCATTTTTGGATCAAAGTTAAACTCGTGCTAATACCTACCATTAGCAAAGTCATGAGTAACAAGAAGATGTCGATGTGATTTTCACGCTTCGGAGGGCCATGACGGCCCGTTTTCTCAAAAGCACGCCCCATAAGTTCTGGAAGACCGAGGGCATGATCGAGGCTTTGGAAAATGGGGCCGGTTATTACTACAATTAACAATATAACAGATACAAAATACAAATTTTTATCTTTTAATAGTGACTGGGGAACCAGTAGATAGCTGTTGCCATAAAACAATATTACCAGAAATAGCAGCACGATGCCCTGTTTAACCCAGAACTGATAGGGTACAGCGATATTCCATGATAACGGCTGATAAAAAAGGAGTACTGATGCAAATAATAACCAGGAAAAAAGATGCAGTAAGACTGCAATATATGACGGGCTTTTTACAGAAACCATAGGTGTTGTCTTAGTGTAAATTTGATAGTCACAAGGTAGCTATGATTTTATGCTACGTCCAAATATTTCCGTCGGCGTAAAATTGATACTGGTCGACACTTTTTGCCACACTGTCTATCACATTTTTTTTACGTGCTAAATTCCGTTTGATTTGTTGTGTAATTAGGAATAAAACTTTAAAAAACATGTTAAAAATCAGCTTTAAATTCCTGACAGTCACTTGTTGTATGTTTTTTGTCTGTAAAAGTTATGGGCAGGACACTACTGCGCGACCAATCGCTAAAATATGGGATCTTGCGGCCTGTTTACAGTACGCAAAGGAGCACAATATTACACTGCGCAGCTTGAAACTGGATTTGGAAACTGCCAGGCAAAACCAACTGTTAGCCAAAGCGGCGGTGCTTCCTGACCTTTATGGATCTGCGTCACAATCTGTCAACCATTATAACCAAGCAACAGGAACGAATGGTAATAACTTAAACTATTCAGGATCATATGGAGTGAGTTCTGCCTGGACATTGTTTCAAGGTGGCTATTTGAAGACCAATATTAAGCAGCAGGAACTTCTGGTACAGTCGTCAAGCCTCTCAATTATGGAGACTGCCAATAGTGTTGATCTTCAGATTGCTCAGGCTTACTTAAATATTCTTGTAGATAAAGAAAGTATCATTTATAACAAAGATCTTGTTACTACATCCACGGCGCAGCTAGAGCAGATCAAACGTCAGTTCGCTGCAGGATCAGTTGCAAAGAAAGATGTGGCACAATTTGAAGCTCAATTAGCAACTGATAAGTTTAATTTAAACGCGGCTGAAAACGCCGAGCGCAACGACAAGATTGCACTACGCACCATATTGCAACTACCTGCGTTGCGTGAATTTGATGTGGTGAAACCAGACACCCTTAGCAATGCTACAAGTACGATCAGCTTGAACACGCTCCAGGACTACGCCCTGGCAAACAGGCCGGAAGTTAAGAATGCCGAACTGGGTACTCAAATCGCAGACCTGGCACTCAGCAAGGCAAAGTCGGGTTACCTACCTACACTGTCGCTCGGTGCTGGAGTAGGAACGAGTTACGCAAGGGACCCCTCATATAATGCTTTCAGGCAGTTTGACAACAACTTTTATCAACAGGCAGGACTTACGCTTTCGATTCCAATATTCACCAAAAGACAAAATAAGACAAATGTATCTCTGGCAAAGATTCAGGTAGAACAAAGCAAGCTGACTCTGGAGAACACGAAGAGCACCTTGGCTTTGACTACAGAAAGTGCATACAATAACATGCAGAATGCGACGAGCCAATACGCTGCTGCCGCGGAGCAGGTAAAGTACAATCAGGAGCTGTATCGGATCGCCAATCAGGAACTTAAGGTTGGCGTGCTGAACGCTGTAGATTTTTATCAACAGAGGAATTTATATGTGCAGGCAACGCAATCGTTTATACAAGCAAAATATAATGCAGCGTTGGCTGCCAAGATTTACGAATTCTATTATGGAGTACCTTTTAAATTATAAGTCATGAGATCAAAGAAAACAATAGGAATTATAGTGTCGGTTGTGCTGGTACTTGGCCTGGTATGGTATTTCTTCTTAAGGAAGACCGAAAACCAGGTACAGCTGGAAACAGAAAAGCCAGTCAGGGGAGAGATTTCGACCAGTGTGACGGCCACAGGAAGAGTGCAGCCAGTAGATACGGTAACTGTGGGTACTCAGGTTTCAGGAACGATTTCTGCTTTATATGCTGATTTTAATTCAACAGTAAAAAAAGGTGAATTACTGGCAGAGTTAGACAAAACGCTTATCCAGGCAACTGTAGACCAGGCTAAGGCGAGTCTTGCTCAGGCACAAAGTAATCTCGTTTACCAAACGGGAAATTTTGGCAGGCAAAAGCAACTCTACGAAACTGGCTCCATTTCCAAACAAGCGTATGATGTTGCATTGAACACTTTGCAGGTAGCACAAGCAAATGTGAATAATACTAAAGCACAACTAAGATCTGCAGAGCGAAATTTATCCTTTACACAGATTTATTCGCCTATAGATGGCGTAGTTCTAGGACGGTCAGTAAGTATCGGACAAACCGTAGCAGCAAGTTTCAATACGCCAACAATCTTTACGATTGCCAAAGATATTACCAAGATGCAGGTTGAGGCCAAAGTTGATGAGGCAGATATAGGCAATGTGGTAACTGGTCAGCGCTCAACCTTTACGGTTGATGCATACATCGATGATACTTTTAATGGAACTGTTAAAGAGATTAGGTTACAACCTTCAATATCCTCGAATGTAGTGACTTATACTACAATGATTGATGCACCAAATGACGACAAGAAATTAAAGCCAGGAATGACGGCAAGCATCATTATTTTCACCAAAGAGGTTAAAAATGCATTATTGGTATCCGCACAGGCAGTCAAGTTTATGCCAGACTCCACACTGCCGAAAAAATATCAGATTGTGCCATTGAAAAGAGGCGAGAGCGCACAAGGCGGCCCGCCGAAGTCTGGTAATGACGTTAAAGCGAAGGGCAAAGGGAAAACTGAAACTAAGATGGGTGAAAGCGTATGGGTATTGGAAGGCGACCAATTGATACAGAAAAGCATCAAAACCGGTTTAAATGACAATACTAAAGTTGAAGTCCTGAGTGGACTAACCGGAAATGAACAAGTTGTTACAGGTGTAGAAGCGTTAACCCAAGGATCAAAACCTGCGGGTGCGGCAAGTCCATTTATGCCACAAAGACCAAAAAGAAGATGACGGGCCGGAAAATTTTAGAGATCCAAAACGTAAAGCGAGAGTTTACGATGGGTACGGAAACGGTCCGCGCATTAAAAGGCGTATCATTCGATGTGAATGCTGGAGAGTTTGTTACTATTATGGGAAGTAGCGGATCCGGGAAAACTACTTTGTTAAATATGTTGGGATGTTTAGATAAACCCACTGAAGGTGTGTATTTGCTGGATAATGTCAATGTTAAGGAGCTTAATAGGGATGAGTTGGCTAAACTCCGGAATACGAAAATAGGTTTTGTGTTCCAGGCTTATAACCTTTTACCGCGTACTTCAGCATTAGAAAACGTCGAATTGCCGTTGTTGTACAATCCATTAATCGGCACTGAAGAAAGGAAGGAGCGTGCTATTGCAGCCTTGAAGGCCGTTAAGCTTGATGGTAGATTTGACCATACGCCAAATCAATTGTCTGGTGGACAGCAGCAACGTGTTGCGATAGCCCGGGCGTTGGTAAATGAACCCGTTATGATCCTTGCTGATGAGGCTACGGGAAATTTGGATACGCGGACGTCCTACGAAATCATGTCGCTGATGCAGGAGTTGAACAGCAATGGTAAAACAATTGTCTTCGTTACGCACGAGCCAGATATAGCGGGTTTCAGTTCCCGTACGGTTATGCTAAGGGATGGAAAGGTCCAGAAAGATACAGTGAACACTGATCGTAGATCGGCGAAGGAGGCCCTTGCTTCCCTACCAGAATCAGACGATTATTAAAATATATGTTATGAAATTTGTAAATCTCATCAGGCTTGCTGTGCGTGCATTACAACGCAATAAATTGCGAGCATTGCTAACGATGCTTGGCATCATTATCGGCGTAGCTTCTGTTATCGCTATGATGGCGATCGGAGAAGGTTCCAAGCAGGCAATTAATGAATCATTGTCAAGCATGGGATCTAATATGATTACGATTATGCCTTATAGCAACGAACCTGGTGGAGCGCGCTTAATGGGGAGTAGTATTCAGTCGCTAACCATCAAAGATATAGATGCCTTAGAAGAAAGTGCTCAGCATATAGCCAAAATATCACCCCTGGTTTCATCCAGTGGACAATCAATAAATGGCGCAGCAAACTGGCCAACGAGCATTCAGGGTGTCAGCCCAGACTATCTCGACATTAGAAAGCTAACGGTCAAAGAAGGTATAATATTTTCAGAGCAGGATTTGCGATCTTCAGCAAAAGTATGCTTACTTGGCAAAACGGTTGTCGACAATCTATTTCCCGGAGGGCAAGACCCTATCGGAAAAATCATACGTTTTAAAAATATCCCTTTCCAGGTTATTGGGGTTCTGAACGCGAAAGGGCAAAGTAATTTTGGACAGGATCAGGATGACATTATTATCGCTCCATATACTACGGTTCAGAAAAGGATCTTATCATCCATATATTTCAATCAGATCTATGCCTCGGCAACAAATGAGGGAGCATCAGACGCCGCTGTTGATGAGATTACAGCTACCTTAAGAGAAACTCACCGCTTACGCACAGGTGAAGAAAATGATTTTCAGGTACGGACGCAGGCAGAGTTAATGACCATGCTAAATTCTACGAGTAGCATGATGACAGCGCTCTTAACAGCCGTGGCAAGCATTTCTTTAATAATTGGCGGAATCGGAATTATGAATATTATGTATGTTTCAGTAACCGAACGTACAAGGGAGATTGGTTTAAGGATGTCAATCGGCGCCAGGGGGAAAGATATTTTGATGCAGTTTTTGATTGAAGCAATTATGATAAGTGTCACAGGAGGTGTGATTGGAGTAATACTGGGTGTAACATCGGCATTCGTCATTCCTGTAGCTTTAAATTGGCCAACTGTAATTTCTGAATTCTCCATTATCATTTCTTTCATAGTATGTGCTGTAACAGGGATTTTCTTTGGTTATTACCCCGCCTTGAAAGCCTCTAAACTAGATCCAATTGAAGCCTTACGCTACGAATAGCATGTAGTTATTTGCTTAAAAGGTGACTGAGTGTATTAAATAACACAGGGAGATTTTAACCGACAAATTTGGTTTTGACCTTTCTGTCGACAAAGTCAGGACATTGGTCGGTACATCTGCGCCTCAAGTGGGTTCAGCTATGTTTTATCGCTTTTATGGTATATCCTTTGGAGTATAGCATATAACTAACACACAAATGAAAATGAAAAGAGTATTGATCGCAGTCTTAATCGGAGTAGCTTCGATGAGCAGCATAACCGCAAAAGCACAGATAAGTATTAATGTTAATATTGGTCAGCAGCCTGCATGGGGTCCGACCGGCTACGACCATGTAGATTATTATTATTTACCCGATGTAGACGCTTACTATTACGTTCCAGGACAACAATATGTTTATCAGGACAATGGTGCATGGGTATGGAGAAGCAGCCTGCCATCAAGATATAGTGGATACGATTTGTATAGTGGCTATAAAGTTGTGATGAATACACCAAGGCCATACCTTTCTCATCAGACACATATCACACAATATAGCAGATATAAAAACTATGGGTCCAAACAAAGTTTAATAAGAGATAGCAGGGATGCAAAGTATGTAAACGCCAGAAAGGGGAACTACAACAAACCAGCTCAGTCAAGGCCGAACCAGTCGAGACCGGCGCAAGTTAACTCGTCACCAAGCAAACAGGCACAGGTGAGGCCAAATCAAGGAAGGCCTACTGAGGTAAGATCTTCACAGAATAATAAAGGAAATGGCGGCCGCCCCGGTGGTCATCAACAAGGTAATACGAGAGGGAAAGGTGGGAATTAGGTCGTAGTGTGGTTGGAGCCGTAGGATCGAAAGATCTTACGGCTTTATTGTAAGCTCTAATTTTAGATCCTAATATAAATATATTCCCTTAAGTTCTAATGAAAATTATAATATGCCTAACTTGTCAACATCCAGATTATTTTACAACACGGGGTTTATCTAAAGACTGATAAGGATGTTAACTGCAACTAAGGAAACTCAATTAATGCAACGTTTAAAACGAGGATTTATAATTTCCTGGGCGTTGGGATGCATATTCTATTTATTGCAGTATGCTGTAAGATCCTCGCCGGCAGTCATGTTAGGAGAATTATCAGACTCTTTTGGCCTGTCCACTTTTCAGATGAGCAGTATCTTAGGTACTTACTACTATAGTTACGCGATCGTAAGTCTTATAGCTGGAGTGGCCTACGATAAATTTGGCGCGAAATATCCAATTGCTATAGGCGCAGGATTGATATGCTTAGGCTGTCTGCTTTTTTCGTTATCAGGAGAAGTGACAGGTAATGCAGGCCGGCTTTTGCAGGGGGCAGGTAGTGCTTTCTCATTTACAGGCTGTGTATATTTGGCGTCGCATGGATTTTCCGCTAAATACATTGCAACAGCGATTGGATTTACGCAATGTATGGGTATGCTTGGTGGATCCTCGGGCCAATTCATAACTGGTCCTCTAATCGAAAATGGCTTGCCGGTACATCTTTTCTGGATTGTAATGGGCGCCGCATGTGGTATTATTTGTTTGTTGTTATTGCTTACTACGCCAAAAGAAGTCCGGGAGCCGAATACCACTCACACATCAGACAGCTTCATAACACCCTACAAAATCGTTTTCAGTAATTTACAATCCTACTTAAGTGGCATTATATCGGGGCTACTTTTTGTACCGACGACGGTTTTTGCCATGACCTGGGGTATATCCTTCCTGGTAACCGATAGAGGAATGGATAGGCATGCCGCAGTTTTAGCGAGCGCAATGGTCCCTATGGGCTGGGTAATCGGTTGTCCGTTGCTGGGATTTATTTCTGACAAAATTGGCCGTAGAAAGCCAGTCCTTATTGGTGGAAGTCTGGTCATGATTCTTTGTTTCTTACAACTGTTTTTCATGCCTCAACTTATGGCTCCACTTGTTTCGATGCTGATATTTGGAATCGCTTCCGGTGCAGCCATGATACCATACACGATGATCAAGGAAGCAAATCCTGATGAAGTGAAAGGGAGCGCAACCGGTGGGATTAACTTCATTACGTTTGGTGTAACGTCATGCCTGGGGCCAGTCTTTGCAGCCTACCATGGCAAAACCTTAGCCAACTCAGCAGCGCATGAAGCGCATTTTCAGGCCGCAGGCATTTTTCTTATAGCTGTGATCGTTGTAGCGCTTATAGTTAGTTTATTTATCAAAGAAACAGGAAAAACCGTCCGAACCTAGCGTTATTTTCATTCCCACCATGACAGCGGAAATTTGATTTCGTCTACAGAGCTTGCCACCATATCCGGTTTAAATGCGTAATGTCCTAAACGATCTTTAGTGGATATGCCTGAGAGTACTAAGATTGTTTTATAACCCATTTGTACCCCGCCCTGGATATCTGTCTCCATCGTATCACCTATTACTGTTGTTTCGCTGGTTTCAAGGCCAAGAAATTTACGTGCAGAACGCATCATTACCGGACTTGGCTTTCCTGTGACGAATGCTTTCCGACCTGTGGCCTCTTCAATCATGGCGGTCGTGGCAGCAATTCCAAGATTATTCCATCCAGGCTTTTTAGGGGACGGATCACGGTTTGTTGTGATGAATTTTGCGCCAGCCAGAATCATATCCACGGCGCGTTGCACCATTTCGAGTGTAAAGTTCCGGCCTTCTCCAAGGACTACAAATTCAGGATCTGTATTAACTAAAGTGATTCCGTTAGCATGCAGGCTACTGAGCAGGCCACCCTCTCCAAGTACGTAAGCTGTTCCATTCGGACTCTGGTCTGCCAGAAATTTACCCGTAGCCATCGCACTTGTGTAGACGTGATTTTCTTCCACCTTAATACCCAAGCCCTTCAACTTCCGGATAACTTCAAGTGGTGTTCTTTGGCTGTTATTTGTCATGAAGGCAAAGGGAATATCTTCATCAATCAATTTTTTAATAAATCTATCAGCACCAAATATCAGCTCCTCTCCACTATAAATTACCCCGTCCATATCGATCAAAAGGCCATGTTTCATATCTCTTCTTAATTTTTTAGCAATATACTTTTTTAACGTTAACAAATTACGTTCACAATGGCATAAGTTACTAATCAATCAGTTAAATGTGCTTTCTCATGAAGTACCGGCAAAGGTTTCAGGTTGAGCAGTTGGATTTTTGTATTTAAAAAGTCAAATGTGAACCTGAACTCAAATTTTCCTTTTTATAAAATTACGGTATTTTTATTTTTGCTCATTCTATCGCGATGGAATGTTAAAGAAAGTTTTCTACTACGCCGTATTGATATTGATCTATTTGATCTCTTTATTGCCATTTTGGGTTTTGTATTTGATTTCCGATGGCATATATGTCATGTTATATCATATTTCCAGATATCGTAGAATGGTTGTTGCAGAGAATCTCAAAAACGCATTTCCTGACAAGTCATCGGAAGACCGAGCGGTTATCGGCAAGAAGTTTTATCGACACCTGGCTGATTTGATTGTTGAAAGTATCAAATTACTTACGATTTCGAGAGCAGAGGTATCTCGTCGAGTTCATGTTCCCAATCCTGAATTGATTACAGATGCATTTGCACAGGGACAAAGTGTGCTCGGTATTTTGGGTCATTATGGGAACTGGGAAATGAGTGCACTACGTTTCAGTCAGCTATTTGATGAACGCCGGATTATCATTTATAAGCCATTGACCGATAGGTTTTTTGATAATGCCGTAATTAAAATGCGGTCGCGGTTTGGAGCGACACTTATAGACATGAAAAATACGATGCGCAGGTTAATTACTTATAGAAATGAAAGAACTGTTACTGTTCTGGTAGGTGACCAGACGCCAGCTAAGTCGGAGATTAGTTATTTCACCAATTTTCTCAACCAACCCACGGCTGTTTTCCTTGGCGTAGAGAAGTTAGCGAAGATCACGAATAGTGTTGTTGTTTTTTGCGATATCAGAAGGCTAAGTCGCGGCCACTACCGTTGCACCTTTATACCAATGTTTGCAAATCCAAGGGAGAGTGGAGAATATGAAATTACAAACGCCCATGTCAGATATTTGGAGCAGGTGATCAGAGAATCGCCGGAATATTGGCTTTGGTCTCATAGAAGGTGGAAATTTAAACCTGAAGCTTAATTAACCAGGTAATCCATCAGGCCTTAAACATGTTATTTTTTGGCGTGTGTGACTTAAATGAATCGTGAATTTACGACATATCGTGAAGCATTGATTTTGCATATCTTTACATATTACTGGAAAACAATACGTTACCTATTGGCGGCGTATTTGTAATACAATGCGAAAAATTATATGGAAGATAATCAGATCTTAAATCACATCAAGAACCTGACTGAAAACGAGGAAAAACTGTGGTCAAAAGAAAATATTTCGGAAGAAGAGGTAAAGCAGTTGCAAAAAATGAAACTTGAACTGGATCAGTATTGGGATTTGCTTAGACAACGCAGAGCCTTACGTGATGCAGGAAAAAATCCTGATAAAGCTGAAACGAGAGATATTGATACTATTGAGAATTACGAACAATAGATTTATGTACCACCGTGGCAAATGCCTTAAGAGGGCGAGTCATTGCCAGTGCTATGCCAGTTGTAGGAGATTATCAGCCTTCTTTTGCTAAATCAATTAAGCAGTGAAAATTCATGGATATACATAAAACCGCCCTGAACAAAATAAAAGTATATGGCAATCCGGACTCACCAGATGCCTATGTGATTCGGGATTTTCTAAAGAGAAGCGTAGTTACATTTGAGTGGATTCCCATTGCGGATTTGCGGTCCTTTCATACGATTTACCCAGATTTAGATATATCGGGGAAACGACTTCCAGCGGTTGAGTTGCCCTGTGGTACGTTTATTTTCAATCCTACAACAGAAGAAATTGCATTCAATTTGGGTTGGATTACAAAACCAAAGCATAAAGAATACGATATTTCAATTTTTGGAGGCGGGCCATCAGGGCTCAGTGCGGCAGTATACGCTGCATCTGAAGGCTTAAGTACCGTACTTGTTGAAAGAGATGCAATAGGTGGTCAGGCAGGTACAAGTTCGCTGATCGAAAACTATCTGGGTTTTCCAGGCGGAATATCGGGCAGTGAACTGGCCGAACGCGCGAGACAACAGGCCGTTAAATTTGGAGTAGATATTCTCCTTGTACGGAAAAGTGTGAAAGCGCAGTTTATTGACGACAAACTACATGTTGACTTTACCGACGGTAATAAAATTATAGCCAGGTCAAATATATCCGCAACAGGGGTGGAGTACTCGCGACTCGAGATTCCAGACGAAGACAGGTTTCTGAATACTGGTTTATATTATGGAGCAGGTGCAAGTGAGGCGATTCTTTGTGCTGACCAACATGTTTTTGTTGTTGGTGGAGGTAATTCAGCGGGACAAGCTGCGTTAAATTTTTGTAAGTATGCAAAAAAAGTTACGATGATTATCAGAGCGGATGATCTGGCGTCGTCCTTGTCGTTCTATTTATTAGACAGAATCAAGAAGAAGAAAAAGATTGAAGTCCTGTTTAATTCAAGAATCACGGGGTTATCAGGAGCCACTTCGCTGGAAGAAATTATAGTAACAAATACGCTCACCAGGAAGGTTATTAAATACCCTACGAAATTTGTCTTTGTATGTATTGGAGGCAGACCTAATACGAGTTGGGCAAAAGACACTGCAATAGTGCGCGATGAAGCGGGTTACCTGGTTACCGGCGGCGATTTGTACAAACCACCCTTCGACGACAAATGGAATAAGGACTTTACACCCGCGTTTTTGGAAACAAGTGTACCCGGATGCTTTGCTGCGGGTGATGTTAGGCATAATTCAGTGAAAAGGGTAGCATCGGCTGTAGGAGAGGGTGCGATGGCTGTTACTTTCATTCATAAATATCTTCACGACAAATATTGATTTCTTGTCCATGGCACCGGTTTTGCTGAATGGATGAAAAATAAAAGTAGATAGATGGATTTTAGTGTTGAGCTGCAGGATATGATAGCGATGATCGTTTCTATCTTATGTGGAGGTGTTATTGGTTTTGAACGGGAATATAAAAGTAAGTCGGCGGGATTTCGCACGATCATCCTAATTTCCTTGGGATCCACTATTTTCACTATAGTCTCAAAACATGGTGTAGGGGCGGACGACCGTATTGCCGCGAATATCATTACTGGAATAGGTTTTATTGGAGCCGGGGTAATATTTAAAGACAAAGTTTCTGTAAGAGGACTGACAACAGCGGCAGTGATCTGGACGTCTGCTGCGATTGGCATGACCACTGGAATAGGGTATCACGCATTAGCGCTGGCGCTTACTGCAATTACATTGGCTGTACTATTGATGGTAACCAGGGTTGAAAAAATGATTGCCAGACTTCAGAAACAAAAATTGATCAGCGTACTTTTTCGTGATCCTGATTTCTCACAAATACAAAACCTGGAAAATACTTTGAGTATAAATGGCTTAGCTATTGAAAGACTGGAGGTAGGTAAAGATAATGACCGTTTGACGGCTGTGTTTAAGGTGTCGGGGAAAAAACAATATCTTGTAGCAATGAACGAAACGCTTGCTTCCATGCCGGAAATTGTTTCTTTTAGCTAAACTTACTAAGTTTACTATTTTAAAGGGACTACTTATTATTTGCCATTTCTTTCAACAACTGATCGCAATCAGCAAATGCTGTATATAAGTATTTGTTTCTTTGTTTTTCACCCTGACCGCTAAATGCGACGGATTTTCTGATCAGACCCTGCATCCAGTCTTTAGTTTGGCTGCAGTAAAACTGATCATCAGTTTTTAAATAGTTGAAGGTGTTGAATCTATTGTAGCATACCATTGCATCTTTGAATTCAACAAGGTATGCCAAACTGCCTAATACATCGCAATTGTACCAATTGAAACCATTGAGCGGATCAATTGTTTTTTTAGCACTCATAGCATACATATTGATATCCGCCAGGCAATACCGTAGTTGTTCAACAATTTTCTCAGCAAGATCCTGATCTGTGATATGTCCTGCCTCAAATGCGTATCGGATCTGTCCTAATGTACCATGAACTGTGTCTTCTGCCCATATTTCAGTGCTGGGGATTTCTAAATAAAGCTGATGTAAATCCTTAGCTATAGCTATAATTTCTTCATTCAAGGTATCTGAATGAAATTTAAGCGTTGGGTTATCGGCCCAAAAGAAAAGTTTGAAACAAGTAAGCTCGGGATATTTAAAGAAATGGAAGATAGGAACGTCGTCAGTAGTAATAATGATATGCTTGTCGTTTCGTTGGTGTATTTCTTTCATATTCTGTAAGAGCCCTTTCATGTAATCCACCATGTTCGGCGTTTCACGATTAACATAGAGATAGTTAAAATTGACCGAAGGCAACTGGTTTGGCTGGTATGAAAATGGCACATTAAAAGCATCTGATAATTTGATGACCTGAGGGATGCTGAGCGTACTTAAGCCCCTGATCTTTTTATATGCTTCATTGTTGCTGATTGCCAAAACCTCAGCAACACTTTGCGCGAGATTCTGATAACCTGGCAGTGCGGCTGTAATCGCCTGAAAAAACTTAACCTGTTGCATATTCATAAATTGAAAATAGTATATAAGGTTATTTATAAAACTTTAAATCATCTGCAGGCTTTTTGTTATCTCCTGGTTCATTTTTAAAGATAAGAATTAAAATCGCCTTTGCTCATTTTAACCTTTGAGATTACAAGAATCACTTTCGCCGGTTCGCAGGATAATTGACTTGTTCTGAGTAGAATACATTTGTATCAAACTTAAATGATATGAAAAAGCAACTAATATTACTTGTGCTGATGGCAACTGCGATCTCTACCCATCCGCAATCGACGAAGAAAGTCAACCGTTTTCCTTTTGGTATTTTCCATAAGAAAAATCAGACGATTACAGGTCTATCTGTAGGAATTTACACTGGTTTGGAATCTGAAGAAGACCCCCGCAACGTTCGTACCAACGGCATTAGATTGGAAGCGATTGGACTGGGTATTGTCGCCCCACTTTTACCTTACAGCCCCATCTCTACAACGGAAGAGGCGTATCAGAAAAGTGTTTACGGAGCACCTTCAGAATGGGTGAACGGATTCAACCTGTCGCCTGCAGGAACAATTTGCGACTGCACTGTGAATGGCGTTAGTGCAGGAATCATAGGTCAGATTAACAGAAAAGTACATGGCATATCTGCGAGTGTATTTATCAATTTTACCGAGAAACATAGCGGAGTACAGCTGGCTGCATTTAATGAAAGTTACCTCATGTATGGACTGCAAGTGGGTGTAAGTAATACTGGCGGAAGAGTTAGAGGGCTTCAGATAGGGCTATTTAATCATTCGAACAATTTGAGGGGTGTACAACTTGGCCTATGGAATGTCAATCAGAAACGGAAATTGCCGATACTGAATTGGAATTTTAAAAACTAGCGTAAACGTGAATTTCAGAAACTTAGGAGAATTTGGATGAACTTGAAAAGATTTCTTAATTTAGACTATACAAGTCCATTTCTTATTCACTATTGATCTCCATGATGAAATCAAATTCCAACCAACAAAAACTTCCTTCTGAAGAACGTCAAGAGCTACTTAAAACATTAAAAAACCGTTTTGAGAAAAATGTAAAAAGGCATGCTCAAGTTGAGTGGACAAGTGTTCTTGCCAGGCTAGAGAGCGACGAACCTAAATTATGGTCATTAAATGAAATGGAAAGAACCGGTGGTGAGCCAGATGTTGTTGATGTAGATCCAAAAACCGGAGCGATTATTTTTTATGATTGCTCCACAGAAACACCTAAAGGAAGGAGGAGCATCTGCTATGATCAGGAAGCACTCGATTCCAGGAAAGAGTTCAAGCCAGATGGTAATGCGCTTGAAATGGCAAAGGCCATGGGTATTGAGATATTGGACGAAAATCAGTATAGATACCTTCAGGAATTTGGAGAGTTTGATCTAAAAACCTCCAGCTGGATACTGACACCCGTAAACATCAGAAAACTCGGTGGCGCAATTTTCGCAGACCGTCGGTACAACACCGTTTTTGTATACCATAACGGCGCATCTTCCTATTATGCCGCACGTGCCTTTCGAGGTTTTTTGAAGGTTTAATTGTTGTAAACCAGAAGTTTGATTAATATTTCACACTTTATTGAAATATTTAGATAAATTTTTGAAGATCCTGCTTTGAAACAACATGGATGCATGAAAGATCAAGACCTATATTTTTGTCGAAATAAAGGCATAATGCAAAATTTAATTCTTTATCGAGCGTTTCACATTCGCGATAAACAAAACTAAGTTTGGAATACTTCTTTAATTTGTCTTTATTTGTCTTAATAATCTATGGATTTAGTAGACTTTAATTATGGAACAACTTTTACAAGAAGAAACGCCGTTCGAAAAGGCGAAGAGTTTGCAAGAAAAATTACCAATGACCTCGGGCTTCCCAATCCCGAAAATGACACATTCACGAATGTGTTGTAGCATGTGTTGCTAATATCTTAAGCCGGTTGAACAGCCGGAAAATTCCAGTTTAATTACAATCTCTATTCTAGCTTCAAGCGGGCTTGACGGGAGAGGTTTATCAAAAAATTTTAAAATAATAAAATGAAAAATCTTTACACAAAAAAGGTTTGTCTGGCTATAGGTATACTTTCTGCGCTCTCCATTTTATGGTCGGCGCGGGTTTCTGCACAGGTAAATCCAACAATTAAGTCGCACCTGAATGGTATTGTTCTGGATGCGACAACAGGACAACCACTTCCAGGCGCCGTGGTTAAAATAAAGGGTACTACACACACCGTATCTACAGATTCTGATGGAAAGTTCAGCTTTGTAACCGGACAGAGTTTTCCATATATCTTAATTATCAGTTTTATCGGCTATGATCAGAAAGAACTAACTGTAAATGGCAGTCCTGTTACGATTCGTCTGCAAGAAATTCAAAACCAACTTAACGACGTGATTGTCACAGGTTATAGTACACAGGAACGCAAATATGTAGCCGGTGCCATAAGTAGCATCAGTGGGTCTGTGGTTCAAAACCAACCTTCCGGCGGATTTAATCAGCTGCTCCAGGGGAAAACAACAGGGGTTCAGGTATCTTCAAATTCCGGAGTTCCAGGTGGCGGTATTACTTTCCGCATCAGGGGAAACAACTCAATCAATGCATCTGTTGATCCTTTATATATCATTGATGGCGTATTTGTAAGTAATGCAGATCCTATCTCTGCAGGCCTGGGAAATCAGGCTGCTTCAAACCCTATAGCTGACCTGAACCCTTCTGACATTGAAGACATTCAAATACTTAAAGACGCAAACGCTACCGCGATCTACGGTTCACTGGGTGCTAATGGGGTAGTTATCGTTACTACCAAAAGAGGCAAGCGGAATACAAATGCAGCTATTTCGTTAAATACTTTCCAGGGCTGGTCTACAGCCATAAATAAATTTGAAGTCGCTACTGGTCCCGAAGTCGCATTGCTCACAAACGAATCGCGTATTAACACTGCTATTGATCAGGGAGTTAACCCATCGACAATTGTTTTACCCTTTGCAAATCCGGCATCGCAGCCTACTTATGACAGGATCAGCGGACTTTTCCGCACTGCGCGAACGTCAAATTATGAGGTGTCTACCCAAGGTGGGACAGATAAAAGTACCTATTATATCAGTTTGGGTTATCTGGGTCAGGAATCGATTGTAAAACCCTCAGATTATACCCGTTATTCTGCAAGGTTGAATTACGACAACTATCTTACCGACAAATTTAAAGTTGGGACGAGTATCAATTTAACCCGTTCAAAAAGAAATCTTAGCGGTAGCGATAATAATCCCACCGGCGTAATTAATTCAGCATTATTTCCAAGATCCTATCTGCCAATATATAACGCTGATGGTACATATGCCCGTTATGGAAGCTTTGACAATCATCTTGCACTGATCGAGAACCTCGATAGTAAAGCAATAGGATGGAGGACTATCGGAAATATTTATGGGGAATATACCTTTCTTCCCGGACTAAAATTACGCAGCAGCTGGAGTATAGATAACAGCAGCGAATATGACAATAGTTACTCAAGTACGCTAATCAGTGCGGGTATAGCATCAAACGGCTCTGCATCATCTATTGAAAACAAAAATCTGGTCTTAACAAATGAGCAGGTATTGAGTTATGCAAAATCGTTCGGTGGCGATAAGAAGCACAACATCAATGCACTTATTGGAAATACAATCAATACCGTACTAAATGAAAGTACGAGTGCAAGTGGGACAGGATTTGCTGCCAACGTGCTCAGGTCAGTTTCTGTTGCTGCTACGCGTTCGGGATCGGCGTCGCGTTCAGAATCGAAACTATTATCCTTTTTTAGTAAAGCGAGCTATACCTATGATGGTAAATACACGATAGACGGTAGTATCCGGGCTGATGGATCGTCGAAATTCGGCGCCAATAAACGCTGGGGCTATTTTCCGTCGGGAGGTGTAGCCTGGAGACTAAGTCAGGAGGACTTCATTAAAAACCTGAATTTCTTCAACGAACTGAAAGTGAGAGCCAGTTTAGGTCTTTCGGGTAACCAAAATGGGATTGGGTCTTACGCCGCCCAGGGACTGTGGTCTTCGGGGGCCAACTATCTGGAGCAACCCGGCATTGCACCGACACAACTTGCCAACCCTGATCTTACCTGGGAAACAACCCGCCAGTTTAACTTAGGAGCAGAGTTTGGTATTTTTAAAAATAGGTTGACTATTGTAGCGGATTATTACAATAAGTATACCTATGATTTGTTGTTAAACGTGCCAGTGCCTTACCGATCGGGTTTTGCATCCTATTTACAAAACTACGGTGCTGTCCGCAATAAAGGTTTTGAGCTTGGCATCAACTCAACAAACGTGCAGACAGATGCATTTCAATGGACAACGAACTTTAACATATCTTTCAATAAAAACAAAATCGAAAAACTGGCTTCTGATATCAGTCTGGGCGCATCAGGACGAAATATTTCAATCCTGAGGCAAGGATATGCTACAAATTCCTTCCAATTGTATAAACAGCTTTATGTAGATCCGCAAACAGGAAATGCAGTTTATGATGATGTAAACGGAGATGGTTTGATTACTTCTGCTGACCGTCAGATTGTCGGAAATGCACTTCCAAACTACACCGGGGGATTAACGAATAACTTTACACTTAAGGGCTTTGATTTTAGCTTTTTCTTTTATTTCCAACAGGGCAACAAGATCATGAACATGAATGATTTCTTTATGGTTCATGGTGGCACACAGGCAAATATCGGGTTTTTGCCTCGTCAACTAGACAGATGGCAGAAAGTGGGCGACATCACTGACATCCCAAGATTAACTACCTACAGCGGAAATCCAACCCAGAATGGTGGAGCAGCCAACAACTACGGCGGCAATGTGGCTAGCCTGTCATCCAGGTACCTAGAGGATGGATCGTTCATTAGGTTAAAAACATTGACATTGGGTTATACGCTACCAAAAGATGCACTAAGGAAAATTGGCGTAAACAAATTTAGAATATATGCACAAGCTACCAATCTCCTGACCTTCACTAAATACGGCGGACTGGATCCTGAAGTTAGCTCACAATCAAACAACCAGAATACAGTGGGTTACGACTGGGCAACCGTACCACAGCCAAAGACTTTTCAGATTGGCGCTAACGTAACTTTTTAATGTTTAAATCAGAGAAAATGAAAACATCATATTTTAGAACTGCAATTTTGTTAACCGTCATCATATTTTCGGCTTCCTGCAAAAAATATTTGGAAGAAGTGCCCAACAATGCACTTCCCACTACAAGTTCCATCACCGACGCCAGCACAGCGAGAGCGGCGATTATTGGTGCCTACGATCGCCTGCAAGGCTACTATGCCTCAAGTTATCCGACACTGGGGACAATTACCACTGATAATGTGATCTTTAACGGTACATTGAGCGAATATTTACAGCTTGACCAGAATGCAATTCCAACTGATAACGTGATCACGGTTTCAGCTTATCAGGGAATTTATAGAACAATTAACTCGGCAAATAGCGTAATTGCTTACGTGCCGGCTGTCACAGATCCGTTGTTAACAGCAGCTGAGAAAAACAAGATTGTTGGAGAAGCTTATTTCATCCGGGCGTTATCGTACTTTGATCTCGCACGCGGATGGGGCGGGGTGCAGCTTCAACTCAAGCCTACCTCAGATTTAAGTGTGTTAACGGGTATTAAACGCAGCACACTCGATCAAACGTATGATCAGGTACTTGCTGACCTGATTCAAGCCGAGCAATTACTCCCAGAAGACGCAACCACTAGAAATCGTGCACAGAAAAGTGCAGCCAGAGCGCTCCGGGCAAGGCTCCATCTCTATAGAAAACAGTGGGCTGAGGCAGAGAACTATGCTACCCAAGTAATCAGCAATACCAAATATTCACTAGTAAAACCTTATAAGTCATTCTTTACTGCACCTTTCCAGACAGCAGAATCTGTGCTCGAATTAGCTTATTCTGTAAATGACAGGAACAGCTATTGGAATCTATGGTATCCGAGTTCTTCTGGTGGCCAATTTACCTTGAAGCCATCCGACGCACTTATTGCGAAATTAAACAATCCAGCAGTTGGTGGAAGTCGTAACTCACTGATCGCAGGGAGTGGAGCAACAGTATATGGCGTGTTATACAATACGACAGCCACGAGCACAGATCCATCTTATCTGATCAGAATTGCCGAACTATATTTAATCAGGGCAGAAGCGAGAGCGCAACAGAATAAGCTTGCAGATGCCGTTGCCGATTTAAATGCTATACGTGCAAGAGCAGATGTAACTGCAACCACCGCCACTACACAACCGGCAATTATTCAGGCAATAGAGGACGAAAACGGAATTGAGTTTGCTTTTGAGGCCCACCGATGGTTTGACCTTGTGAGAACAGAACGTGCAGGTGTTGTTCTTGGTATTACGAACAGGAACTTTTGGCTCTTCCCAATCCCATATTCAGATGTACAATCAGACCCAGACGTTACACAAAACCCAGGCTATTAATCTTAAACTAGATATCAACATGAAAATACGCTTAACTATTACCAGGATCCTGATTGTACTTGGTACTTTCGGGATACAACAGCAGGTATCGGCACAGAACGGTTATTTTTTTCCGAAAGCCACACAGTTAGATCCTAAAATTCCAACACCTGAGCAATTCCTGGGTTACCCCATTGGAACATATTTTACCAGACATGATCAGGTGGTTGCTTATTTCCGTCAATTAGAAAAGGTGTCAGATCGTATACATGTACAAGGTATAGGAAAGACTTATGAGCAGCGTGAGCAGATAATTGTGACCATCACGGCCCCGGCCAATTATAATAAACTGGAGCAGATTAGGCAAGAACACCTTAAGCAAATTGATCCTGCAACCCCTGCCTTGACCAATAGTTCACCGATTATTATCCACCTCGGGTACGGTGTACATGGAAACGAGACATCCAGCACTGAAACAAGTCTGCTGACCGGATATTACCTTGCTGCCAGTAATGATGCGGAAACTCAGAAATGGCTGAATGAGTCTGTTATATTTATTGACCCATCACTTAATCCAGACGGTCGTGACAGAGCTGCAGCATGGGTAAATTCCTATCATTCTTTTCCTGCTGTTGGAGATCCGTTGGATAAAGAGCATCAGGAAGGCTGGCCAGGAGGTCGGACTAACCATTATTTTACCGATCTGAACCGCGACTGGCTAAATCTTGTTCAGGTGGAAAGTCGTAACAGATTGACGTTCTTCCACCAATGGTACCCTAATGTGCAGATCGATTTTCATGAGCAGGGCACCAATGCAACGTACTATTTCGAGCCAACGCCGAAAAGCCATGAAAGCCCTATTATTCCACAATTCCTATACGAATATCAGGTGATTCTAGCCAAATACCATGCTAAGGCATTGGATGATATTGGTTCTTTATATTTTACCAAGGAAAATTATGATAACCTGTCGCCGATTTACGGTTCTACGTATCCTAAATTTTTCGGATCTGTAGCTGCCACATTTGAACAGGCAAGTTCACGGGGTATTCTTCAGGAGTCAACAAACGGACCGCTTACATTTGCTTTTACAATCCGTAATCACTTGGCCACCAGTTTTTCTACGATTAGCGGTGCTATTGCTGAAAAAGCAGGTCTTTTTAAAGTACAAAAGGACTTTTTCAAGTACGCTTTGGAACAAGGACAGAAAAACCCGGCTAAAGGATTTGTATTTGGCGACAAAAATGATGTGACACTGACTCAGAAATTTCTAGGGTTGTTGCTTCAACATCATGTTGAAGTATATGAAACATCGGATAATATTAGCCAGGAAGGAAAGACGTTTGAGAAAGGAAAATCATATGTTGTACCATCAGCACAACCTAATTTCTTGATTGTTCATTCTATTTTTGAAGAAAACTCGCTAAAGGATAGCATCTTTTACGATAATACAGGTTGGAGCATTATCCATGCTTATGGACTTAAGTACGCAAAAATCCCAACTGCATTCAGTAAGGGGGCGCAGGTGAAAGGACTGGCGGCTGAAACCGGGAAGTTGACAGGGGACAGGTCTGGTTATGCTTACTTAATTAATTCGAGTGATTATAATTTTACTAAGGCGCTTTACCAGTTGCAACTAAAGAATATTTTGGTAAAAACTGCATTCAAATCTTTCGCGGCAAATACCCCTTCTGGAAAAAAGGCATATTTACCAGGATCTCTTGTAGTTCCTGTTGTTGGACAAACCATTTCGGCTGACTCCCTGTACGCCGCCTTGAATACTGTTGCCAAGACCGTCAACATTGAAATTACTTCCGTTTCCAGCGGATTCAGCGCAGAAGGGATAGACCTTGGAAGCAGCAATATCAGATCGCTGCGCAAACCAGAGGTAGCGCTTGCTTTTGGCCAGGGCGTAACATCATCAGAAGCAGGTCAGGTATGGTTTTTACTGAATCAGCAGCTTAACCTCCCGGTTACCAAGTTGGATTTGCAGAGTTTTGGCAGAGCAGCATTGGGCCGATACAACGTATTGGTATTGCCAGGCGGAAACTATAGCGCATGGGATAAAGCAACGGTAGATAAAATTAAAGCTTGGGTGAACGATGGCGGTACACTGATTACTTTTCAAACTGCTACTGCCTGGGCAGTTCAGCAAGATATCGTAAAAGAAAAACTGTCTCAAACGGAGAATTTTGGCAGAAGGGGTGATATTGCCCCTGTGCCAGCTCCAACAGAAAAACCGGAAGACGTAAAAAAAGAAGGGGTAAAAGCCGCTGTAACAGAGATACGTCCGCAACAATCCAGACCATCTTCCGAAAGGCTGGATTATGCCAGACAAGAAGATGTTGAAGGATCAAAAAGAATCAACGGAGCCATTTTCTTATCTGACCTGGATATTACGCATCCCATCGCCTTTGGTGTCACTTCTAGAAAATTGTTCATCAATAAGAATGGATCGACCTTGCTACTACCTAGCGCAAACAAATATGCCACCGTGGCGCAGTACACTGCGAAACCGTTTATCAATGGATATTCTTCCAAAGCAAACATCGCTAAAGTTGCCAATTCTGCGGCGATCATTGCTACTGCTAGCGGTGGTGGTGAAGTTGTCCTCTTTGCTGATGATCCAACCTACAGGGGCTATTGGTTGGGAACCAGCAGATTATTCCTAAATGCGATATTTTTTGGAAATCTGCTAGGTGGAGGAAGGTAACCAGCTCTTATCGCTCTTTTTGCCAAAAAGTATCGCTGCAACATAAGTCGTGTATCTGTAAAATACTAAATACATGTTGTTCAGCTATACTTTTTGTCAATTTGAATACTACCTTTGAATTAAATCTAGTAATCCGATATACTTTATAGTAATAAACACAATTATGAGTGCAATAGCGATATCTTATGAACAACCTGATTGGTTCAAGCCCCTATTTGCAGAACTGCAAAAACGGAATATACCTTTCGAGACAACAAATCCGACCAAGCATTTTTTTGCCATAGAAGGCGCCAAGCCAGCTTTTGACCTGTTCTTTAACCGTATGAGCCCTTCAGCTTATCTGAGAGATGGCATTCAGGGTACATTTTATACCCTGAATTACCTTAAATTCCTGGAAGCGCATGGTGTGCGTGTCATTAACGGTTACAAAGCATTTACCTACGAGACTTCAAAAGCCCTTCAGTTACTATTACTGGAAAAATTGGGTATCAGCTATCCCAAGTCAAGAGTCGTAAATCACAGTTCTCAAATCGAAAATGCAGCAGATGGATTGCGTTTCCCAATCGTAATTAAAGCGAATATCGGTGGTAGCGGTGCGGGAATAGAAAAATTTGATTCTATCGAAGAAGTTAAGCTTGCAGTACAAGAAAATAGAGTTGACTTTGGAATTGATCATACGGCTCTGGTACAGGAATTTATTCCCGCCAGAGGTGGATATATAACCCGAGTAGAAACTTTAGGTGGAAAATACCTTTATGGAATCAGAGTGTATACCAATGGCGAAAGCTTTAATTTATGTCCAGCAGATATATGCCAAACCACAACAGGCCAGGATTTAGTGCGCAACGCTTGCGCGCTGGATGCACCAAAAAACGGACTGAAAGTGGAAGCATTCACACCGTCAGCCGAAATTATCGCAAATATCGAGCGTATCGTCCAGGAAAGTGGTATTGATGTAGGGGGTATCGAATATATAATAGATGACCGCGATGGAGAAGTATTGTACTATGATGTTAATGCCCTTTCAAATTTTGTTGCAGATGCAGTGAATGTAATTGGCTTTAACCCGCACGAAAGATTGGTCGACTTTTTAGAGGAGCAGCTTGAAACAGTTAATGGAACGGAAACAACATATACAAAGGCATGAGATACGGATATTGGTTACCAGTTTTTGGAGGATGGCTGCGCAACGTCGAGGACGAAAATATGCAGCCCACCTGGGATTATGTAAAACGTTTGGCCATCAGGAGTGAGGAGATTGGTTTTGATCTCGCACTCATTGCCGAGCTCAATCTGAACGATATCAAAGGCGAAGATGCCCCATCACTGGATGCATGGTCAACAGCTGCTGCGCTTGCGGCGGTAACAACAACGCAGGAATTGATGGTCGCCGTCAGGCCAACATTTCACAATCCCGCATTACTGGCAAAACAGGCAGCCAATATCGATCATATCAGCGGCGGCAGACTCTCTCTTAACTTAGTGTCTTCCTGGTGGAAAGATGAGGCAGAAAAGTTTGGGGTAAATTTTGAGCAGCATGATGATCGGTATGCCCGCTCCGCAGAATGGTTGGAGGTAGTTGACAATGTTTGGAAGATGGACAATTTTAGCTTTGACGGAAAGTATTACAAGGTTAAAGACAACATTCTACAGCCGAAACCGATTTCCAATCCTCGTCCACCAATTTATGCTGGTGGAGAATCCGAAGCCGCAAAAGATCTGATCTCCTCTACCTGTGATGGCTATGTTATGCATGGTGATTCTCCTGAATTGATTGCACGTCGTATTGCGGACCTTACTGAGAGACGTGACAAAAAAGGATTACCGCCGATGCAGTTTGGCGTTGCGGCCTATAGTATCATACGCAATACTGACCAGGAGGTAAAAAAAGAACTCGAACGCATTACCAATGTTAAGGAGGGGACTTCGGGTTACAAAAATTACCAGCAGTGGATTTCAGGTACCCAATTAGAAAGTGAACTGTCATTACATGATTATTCAGTATCAAATAGGGGCTTGAGAAGCGGTCTAACAGGTACACCAGCACAAGTTCAGGACCGTATAGGTGAATTTGAAAAAGCAGGTGTCAACTTCTTTTTATTACAATGTAGTCCGCAATTAGAAGAAATGGAACGATTTGCCGACACAATTATACAAAGGGATAACGTGCTAGCTTAAGATTCACATTTATATCATTAATTAAGCCTGGATAATAATATTTTGTAAATTATTATCCAGGCTATTTTATGATCATTAGTTCAGTTGTTTTAACTTCGCATCAAATAAGAAATCTGAATGAGAGAAGAACTAAATGCATTGCTACTAAATTTGAAAGCCGGATCTACATCGTTTCACGAAGTCATCAGTTTGATAGAAAAACATTATCATCACCAGCCAACAGCATTTAAAAACGGAGAAACTTACAACGAAGCTACCCAGAACCAAGGTAGTGCAAAAGTTTTCGCTTTTGCTAAAATGAACCAGCTACCGGCTTCAGATACATTGTATTTATTTGCAGAACATTACGCCTCGGTGCTCAACCATCCAGAAGGGACAGACCATCAAAATATCAGACAGTTTATGGCGAACGGCTGGGATGGGATTGTTTTTGAAGGTACTGCATTGACTGAGAAATAGAGTCCGAAGAGCTCAAATGACCAGTTTGTAACCGATTCCCCTTAAATTAATAATATGAACATTCGGATCACTCTTGAGATGTTTTCTCAGTCTGCTGATGAAGACGTCCATCGTGCGCGTATTAAAGAAACTATCGTCGCCCCACAATAATATTAGTGCAGTTTTTCGTTCGAGAACAGCATTTTTATGGTCATATAATAGCTTTAACAATTGTGTTTCGCGGAAAGAAAGCTGAATTTCAGAATTTCCAAGTTTTACAGTCTGACTGTTCGGATCAAATAGATAATTACCGATCCGGACTGCTGATTCAGCTCGAATGTTGTTACCTGAATTTCTTTTTAAAAGTTCCGCTATTCTCAGATATAATTCTTCGAGACTGAAAGGCTTTTTTAGATAATCATTTCCGCCGCTTTGGTAACCTTCAATTACATCATTTGTGGTGGTGCGTGCTGTAAGAAAAAGGACAGGTACTAACGAGCCCACAGCCCTAATCTGCTTAGCTAATGTATATCCATCAGTATGAGGCAACATCACATCAATAATGCATAACTGATAAACATGATTCTGAAATAGACTGAATGCTTTTCTACCATCCGCTGCGTGTGTGACGCAATACCCCAGTTGTTCCAGACTGTCTTTAACTACTTTAGCAAGGAACGGTTCATCCTCTACCAATAATAAGTTAATGTTATCCATGATATATAGGTAACTTAATAGTGAAAATGCTTCCCTCCGGATCATTTTTTCTAAAATCTATGAACCCTTTGTGCTTCGTAACTATTTGCTTGACATAACTAAGCCCGAGGCCGAAGCCCTTTACATTATGTAAGTTACCATTGGGAATGCGAAAAAAACGATCAAAAATCTGATCCTTGTAGATTGAGGGAATTCCAATACCATTGTCGGCGATAGAAATAAATGCGATATTATCAATGCAATTAAGCGAGATTGTAATAATTGGCGTACCGTTAGTATATTTTAAAGCATTATCAATTAAATTGACCAGTGCATTTGACAGCATTCCCCGGTCACCATATACATCCACATCACTGATCGAAGCCTTAAAATCCAAATTCGAATTTGCATCTTTTAGTACAGGCTCCATATCCCCAATTGCCGATTGAATTACATGATAAAGATTCAGTAGTTCAAAACTATCCGTGGAATTAACACGTTCAGCAGTGTTTAAAATCTGATCTGTTAAATTGCTCAGCCTATCAGCCTGATAACTTATAATATTGAGGTATTCTTCACGGGTTTCTGAGTCATGTTTAAATCTTTTTAAAGCCTCTGCAGTTATTTTGATGGATGCTATTGGCGTATTTAATTCATGAGTCATGTTGCTTACAAAGTTATCTTTGAGTTCCGACAACTTGTGTTGGGAGAAAAGTGTTTTTACGGTGTAGTAAAAACATCCAATGGTGATAAGTATAAGTAGCAATGAAGTTATGATTACCCATTTCATTGCCTTAAAAAAGTAATTATCAGGATGTTCTATTCCGGCATATATCAAGACACTTTGGTAAGGCTTTCTGAAGTCAGCATTTACTTTATTTGTTAAATGTAAGGATGTTTGCTTGCCAGGATTCAATACAAAGTCAGCCTTGATATTCTTCTTTAATAGCTCCGCCTTAAAATATTGGTTTATAAGGTGTAAACTGGGACGGCTTGCATAAAATGCTTTTTTCAGACTATCGCCTAAAGTTTGGGTGTAATTGTATACGATACCTTTTTCCAAATCCTGCATCAATATACGCCCAGCAAAATGTTTAATCACTATTTTTTTGGCGGCTGGCGTTATGTGATTCAGGCGTTCCTTGAAATCACTTAGGCCAAATTGTGTCTGCCTATGTAAATCCTCAACAAATCTCGGGTGAGTGTCTTGTATGTGAAAAACGGTGGCACTATCTCTATTATTATGGTCGGCAGTTATAGTTACAACCGAAGTATCAGCAAGCCAGTTTTCAAACTGCTTAACAATACCCTGCTTACGCTTAAATGATTCTTTTGCAACAGCTTTTACAAGCGCTTCATTCACACTATGGTCGAAAAACTGCACCGTATTTTTGTAACTCTGGTAGTTCCAGAATAACTGTAAACCAATGATTCCGCTTACGCAGATGGACATTAGAACCACGATGAGAACAATTGTTCTTTTCATTGCCCTAAAATTACATCATTATTGTTGACGTTCGATCGTAGTTTACACTAATTAACTTTCGTTAACAGCAATTAACTCATAACTCTGTTCAACGCAACTAAATTTGAAAGAAAAAACATGAAAAAATCTTTGCTGGTCTTGCTGATCTTGTTCCCGATGATTATTAATGCGCAAATAAAAAATGGAGATAAGGTTTCTGATTTATATTTCAGCACATTATTAAATGCACCACAGAACTCAACGAGTTTAAGTAAATTAAAGGGAAAGATTGTGATAATTGAATTCTGGGCAACATGGTGCGGCTCATGCATTGTGGCCATGCCACATTTAAAAACACTGCAGACCAGATTCCAAAGAGACCTGCAGATTATAGCGGTGACTGACGAATCAGAAAAACGAGTTAAACAATTCATAACAACTAAACCAGCTAACTTCTGGTTTGCGTCTGATGCTTCTGCTACCATTGCAACACAATTTCCACACCAGCTCATTCCACATGCTATTCTGATTGGACCGGATGGAAAACTAATTGCCGCCACAGACCCGGAGGCAGTCACAGAAAAAGTAATTGACAGTTTGATCAGGGGCTTAAAAGTACATTTACCAGAAAAGAGGGATAACTTAATTAGTCATGAAGATCTGATCAAACAGAATTTTTTCGCCAATGATACTATACGCAGCCGTTTTTTGATGCAGGGAGAAATAAAAGGCGGTCCCGGTTTAAGCGACAATTGGTTAACGGATAGCATCTTTAATCGACGCAGACTTACGTGCATTAATCTCCCGCTAAGCACTTTATACGCCATCGCATATGGCAACTTTCCTTATAGCAGAATGGTTAATACAACTAAAGCAAAAGGTGCCCCTGTGTATTGCCTCGACATCATCACCAACACTGCAGAAGAATTGTTACCGGCATTGAAAAAGGAGCTTGCCAGTCGTTTTGACTTACAAGCTAAGATAGAGCTGCAAAAAAAAGAAGTGCAAGTCTTAAAAATTGTAGACCAGAACAAATTCAACAGACTTACAAAAACTAAAGCGGGCAAAAGAACCTATTTCGCAAGACATGGAGCAATAGATCAGCAAGCAATTAATATGGCCGACTTCGCTAGATTTCTCGAAAGTTATGGTATTAACAAATTGGTTGAAGATGAAACAGGGAATACAGAAAAATTCGATATCAAATTCTCTTTCCAGCCAGAAAATCCCCAGAGCCTGCTTGATATATTAGCTAGCATGGGGCTCGGGCTAAGCAAACAAGAGCGCCTTCTCGATGTACTGTATATTTACGAGCAGGCGCGCTAGATTGAGTATGGGTACTAGGTTAGAAACTGAAATATTAATTTATCGTCGCCTAACTTTTCTATCGCACTGAAAAAATCAGAGGGTGCAGATCCAGCTAACTTTTTGTACATTTTAATGAAATAGGACTGGTCGTAAAAATTACTGTTGTGTCCGATATCTGTTAGCTTTTTTAAACTTGAGCTAAATAACTTGTCGTTCATAGAGTGCCTGAAACGGGCTATGCTCCGGTATTCTACCGGAGATACACCGATCATTTGTTTAAAAGTTCTGTTAAACGTTCTAATCGACATTGCGAGATCATTGGCGATTTCATCAATTGTGTAAGCCTTTTCAAAATCACAAAGAAGCTGAAGTGCTTTATTTAACCTGTCTGTATTTAACGGCTGCAACTTGCTGAGCATAAATTCCTCAAGACAGTGGATGCGTTGAGTGGCATCTTGTTTTTCAAAGCATGCTTTCAGGCAGGTCAGATATGCCGGATCCTGATCCCAATTGGTAAATCTTTTACTCGTTTTACCCATAACATCAGATAATGGAACGTTTATAAAATGATTAATCCAAAGCGGTTTAAACCAGATACATATCCGATCGGTTTTTCCCGCAATGTTAACCTTTAGGGGAAGCTGGCGTTTGCCCTGAAGTACAGTAATGAAATTATTAGCACTATCATGTGAAACATTAGATTCTGTGAAAGAGCTGTAAAACGCCGCCTCTTTATAAATCGTAACGGCATTAACAGTATGCGGAAAAGAATAATGGGTATTCTTAAAATCGGCACATTCATTTCTAATCAGGTAGTAGAAATCAATATACTCCCGGAGTTCTTCCCGCGGCTGAATGGTTTCAATTTTTAGCATCGACAATAGGACTCTTTAAAATTGTAAATGTTGCATCATCCTGATCCTAAATTATAAATACACGGTTAAATATCAAAAGAAATAATAAATGTTTGAAATATGCAAATAACAGATTGATCGTTGCAAACAGGAACAACCTTTGTACGCCCATATTTGTAATAAAACAAAAAAGACATGAATAATATAACTAAGATTGCCTTGATTACTGGCGGTAGCCGGGGATTGGGTAAAGATATGGCTTTACGCATTGCAGAAAAAGGCATTGATGTTGTGATCACCTATAACAGCAAAATTGACGATGCACAGGCGGTAGTAGCTCAAATTCAGCAGATGGGCAGAAAATGCGCGGCAATTCAGCTTAATACCGGAATTATAAAAAGCTTTGATGATTTTACTCTACAACTGCAATCAACATTAGAGAAAGAATTTTCCAGTTCTACATTCGACTATCTTGTCAACAATGCGGGGATAGGAGGGTATGCACCATTTGCCGAAGTGACAGAACAAATGTTTGACGAGTTATTAAACATCCATTATAAGGGTGTGTTTTTTTTAACTCAGCAAATGATTCCAATTATGCAGGATGGTGGTGGTATTATAAATATTTCGTCCGGGTTAACACGCGTTTCAGCGGTAGGCTCTTCAGCATATGCATCAATGAAAGGGGCAATAGAGGTTTTCACCAAATATCTTGCAAAAGAATTAGGACCCCGTGGTATCAAAGCAAATGTAATAGCACCGGGAGCCGTCATGACTGATTTTGGAAATGGACATCTTAGGAATGACGCACAACTTCAACAATTAATGAGTAGCGTAACTGCGTTGGGCAGAACTGCTGTCGCAGAAGACATTGGTGGGGCCGTAGCGTTTCTATGTACAGAGGATGCCCGCTGGGTTAATGCCCAACGGATCGAAGTTTCTGGAGGTATGTTTATTTAAATTGGGGTTACAGAGATTCTAAATAAGATACACGAGACTGTATATCAATAAGCTACTAGAATAAATTCAGAATTAATCGGGATTTAAAGGCTGTAAACATGCCTAGAATCCCGATTTTATTTTTTCGAGCAGAATTAAATTTGGAGAATAAAGATTTGCTTCGTTACTTTGTTTAAAATTAGTCTAAATAAGCAAAAAACCTAAAACAAATCAAATAGCTCGTTCAAAATGAAGAAAATTCTACTTTCGCTCCTATTATTTTTTACTGCAATCTGCGCTGGCGCACAAGGTGTCGGTTCAATTACAGGTAAAATTACCACGCCCGACAATAAGCCGGCTCCATTTGCAACCCTTTCTATTAAGGGCACAATGCTAAATTCAGCTACAGATAGTCTGGGCTACTATACGATAGCACAAATTCCGGGTGGTAAATATGTTCTTACAGTTTCTGGAATTGGGTTTTATCCAACAAACAAACAGTTCGTTGTTGTTGCAGGTGTTTCTCAAACTGTAAACGTTACTATCCGTTCAAAATCAAATGAACTTGACGAGGTAACTGTCTCTGGCAACAAGCCAGTAGTTACGTCGTCAAGTGAATATGTGAGTAAGATGCCCCTCAGCAGTATTGAGAATGCTCAGGTTTATACAGGTATTTCCAATGCGCTTATTGTTCAACAAAAGATTTTCACACTGGAAGATGCGGTAAAAAATGTGCCTGGAATTAGCATTGCGTCTGGAAGTGGTTTTCAAAATACCATCGATTATGGTGGTACAAGCTTTAGTAGTCGTGGTTTCCAAACCAAGATCAGGGCATTAAATGGACTTGCAAATAACATGGCTAGTTCTGCAGACGTTGCCAATCTGGAAAAGATCGAAGTAATTAAAGGACCTTCTGCTACACTTTTTGGAAATATCATCAGCTCTTATGGTGGGTTGATTAATAGGGTTACCAAAAAACCATACGATTACACTGGCGGATCAGTAGAGTATGCCGGAGGAAGCTACGGTTTCCACCGTCTGGCTGTAGATGTGAATTCTCCATTGAATGAAGAAAAGACATTTTTATCGAGATTGAACGTTGCAGTGCAAAACCGAAATACTTTCCAGGACAACGGGGCATTTAGTAAAAGTGTTTTCGTTGCACCATCTTTTAGCTATAAATTATCCGATCGTATTAAAATTAATTTGAATGCTGAGATTAACAGAAGTGAAGATGGTGGACAGGGCGGAGGAATTCTTTTTAGTTTAAGTCCGAGTTATATTAAAGGCTATCTGCCAGGTGTGCTCAAAGGATTTGGTGTTCCGGATGCCACAGCGGCAGCAATCATCGCCTCTGCACCAACAACCATAAAGCAGACTTTCGGGTCAAACAACATTAAGGATTTCAACCTTGACCCGTATCGCTCATATACATCTAATGACCTGACTACGAAGATGAGTTCTTTAAATATGAATGCTGAGGTCCATTACAAAATATCAGATCAATGGAATTCTGTAACATCCATGATTTTTGGTTCTGGTAACTCTGATGGATTCAATACCTATCTTATCCTTGTTCCAAATGAAGTACCTGCACTCGTTGCCAGTTTGCCTACAGGAAGAGTGACTTTTGGTACAGCAGGAGCGGATTATTTTACCAGAAATGGTAGAAAAAGTAATGCCAGTCTTGAAACTCAACAGATTCAGCAGAATTTTATCGGCGATTTCAAAATAGGAGCCTTACGTAATAGAATGGTTGTAGGACTTGATTATTACCACTTGAAAACAACGTCTATCTACAGGAACTTCATGGGAAGCCTTTTCGGGATTCCACTAGATAATATGTTCGACCAAGTAAAAGTTTCTGGCAACGCACCAAATTACTATAATTTTAATGCGGTACGATTAGATGATGCCTTACAAAAGAATCCCGTTACGGAAACAAATTTTGGCAATAATCAAAGTGTTTATAGCTCTTACGTTAATGACGTACTTAACATCACCGATCAGATCATTGCCTCGGCAGGTATCCGTATTGACCGTTTCCAAAATAAGGGCACTTATGACGGTATCACAGATACTTACAAAGGCAACTATAATCAAACGGCATTTTCACCTAAATTCGGTCTGATCTATCAGCCGGTTAAAGATAAAGTTTCTTTTTTCGGAAACTACCAGACCAGCTTTACCAATCAGGAAGGAACTAGTTTTGATGGAACAGCTTTTAAACCTGAACAGGCAATGCAATGGGAAGCAGGAGTGAAAACCAGCTTTTTTGACGGCCATTTTACCAGCAGCGTTAGTTATTATGATATTAAGGTGGATGACAAGGTTCGGGTAGATTACGCACATCCGCTGTTTAGTGTACAGGATGGTACTCAGGTAAGTCGGGGTATTGAAGCGGAAATCCTTGGAAATCCAATCCCTGAACTGAATATTTTATTGGGGTATGCGTATAACGATAGTAAAATGACAAAAGCAGATGCATTAATCGAAGGGCTTAGACCTGCGGGATCTGGACCTAAGCATCAGTTCAATTTCTGGATACACTATCACTTCAATGAAACCACGCCACTAAATGGATTCAGTATTGGTACTGGAGGGAATTATGTCGGTGAAACTTTAGCCGTTAATCTGAATCCAGATGGAGCAATCATCATCCCATCTTATAAAGTATTCAACGCAAAACTTTCTTACGACAAGGCTAAGTATTCATTTGGTTTAAGGGTAAATAATCTTAACAACGAAAGATATTGGGTTGGCCTAGGAAGTGTATCTCCGATGATGCCACGTCAGTATGTTGGCACAATAGGTTTAAAATTCTAAGTTATATGGGTTAAAAGGAAGGGCCCGACCGGGCCCTTTCATATATAGGTAATTGTTAATAGTTGCCTTTAGGCTAGCCCTTAATGAATTCCAGGATATCTTTATTGATCGTTTCAGCCTCCGTAGTCGGCATTCCATGAGGAAAGCCTGGATAAGATATCAATTTGCCATTGGGTAGAAGAGCTGCTGCCTTAGGGCCTGAAATAGGATAAGGAACAATCTGATCATCTTCGCCATGTAATACCAGAACAGGAATTTCAACGCTTTTAAGATCTTCGGTGAAATCCGACTCCGAAAATGCCTTGATACCTTTATAATGAGCCAAAACTGAACCCATCATTCCCTGTCTCCACCAGTTGTGCTTAACGCCTTCAGATACTTTTGCACCTTCGCGGTTATACCCGTAAAAAGCTGTAGGGAAATCATGGTAATACTGCGCCCTGTTAAACCCTGTACCTTCGCGGATTTCGTCAAAAATAGACATTGGCACACCTTCCGGATTACTTTCACTTTGTACCATGATTGGTGTTACAGCGCTTATCAATACTGCTTTTACCACACGGCCTTTACCATGTTTCGCCACGTAACGGATTACTTCACCACCGCCGGTAGAATGGCCGATGTGAATTGCGTCTTTAAGGTCTAAAGCTGCAGTTAATTCAGCGATATCGGCTACATAAGTATCCATGTCATTTCCTTCTGAGGATTGTCCGGATCTTCCATGACCACGACGGTCATGCGCAATTACCCGGTAACCTTGATTCAGGAAGAACATCATTTGCCCATCCCAATCATCACCGGATAATGGCCATCCATGATGAAACACAATAGGCTGACCTGTGCCCCAGTCCTTGTAATAGATTTCGGTTCCGTCTTTTACTTTAATGGTACTCATAGTTTTAAATTTTAGGATTAAGAATAAGTGTTTGTATATTTTGTTTTTTTATATTCAGTTTAATCGGTGGAAATCTTTGTAATGCAACGTCTCCAGTGCATCGCACCACCTAATACAACATATATGCCTTAATAGTAAGATTCTGTTTATCAAATAAATAGCTCATTTTTTACTATTGTGAAGTTACGATATTTCGTCGATTTACGTTACCCTCCCGAGAATTGCATTTATTTCATGCTTTCCTGTGTTAAAATTGCTCAGGAGCATCGTCAAAATTAGGCTACTCTGTTTAATTGTTTATACTTTTGGAGTAGCGCTAGTTTATTTGTTCTAAAGTTGTTGAGTATGGTTATTAGGAAAAGTACATTAAATGATATAGTAGAAATATTCGCGATATATGACCTGGCAACAGCCTATCAGAAAACAGTAAACAACAAAAGTTGGAAAGGTTTCGAACGTAGTCAGGTAGAGCGCGAAATAGTCGAAGGAAGACATTTTATTATTCGTGAGGATCAAGAAATTGCTGCCACTTTTTTAATCACGCACGATGATCCGATTATCTGGAAAGATGCTAATGAGGATTCTGCTATTTACCTTCACCGGATAGCAACAAATCCAGAATTCAGAGGGAGATCTTATGTCAAGAAAATAGTTGCGTGGGCCAAAGCTTACGCTAATGAGCATGGTCAGCAATTTATCAGACTTGATACCCACAGCGGAAACGAACGAATCAATGCCTATTATTCCAGTTGCGGCTTTACCTATAAAGGAATAAGTGAAATAGAATGGACGACAGATCTCCCTGAACATTACAAGGAAGGGTCATTCAGTTTGTTCGAAATCCAAGTACCACATTCATGACAATCAAACATACAATTCTATCATTTCCCGGGAATCAAGTATCTTAGGTGGGTGCTTCGGTATGATATGAGTTGCACCTTTAAGATTAACGCTGCTATGAAATCTCAATTAAACATCTGTCTGAAATTCCTGATGTTACTCTTCATCACGGTTTTCGGTATGGATTCTTTTTCGCAGGATATCAATAGGGCGACTGCAAATGGATACTTAGCTGAACTACAATCAACGAAAGCAGATAGCGCCCGTGTAAGGTTATCTCTTCAATTAGCAAAGTTTCACATTCTTAAACCGGGGGAATTAAAAGCAGATTTAGATAGTGGAGAAAGATACATCAACCTTGCGCATAATCTGAGTAATTCGCTTAAAAGTGTTAAGTGGCAACATCAAAGCCTGATTATGGATGTTGTGCTGGCCATGGAGAGAGGTGATGAAGCTCAGGGACGAAAATTATTTAATCAGGCGATCCGTGATTTCCAGAATACTAACGACAAAGAAGCCGAAGCTGATTTAAGATTCCGCTTTGCAATCTGGTTAACGACCAGGGGAACATACACCGCAGAGGTGCTTTCAAATTTCCATAAGTCGGCAGCACTTTATCGGGCACTGAAAAAGCCTGCTCTGGAAATTAACGTATTTAAGGAGATCGCATCGATTCATTTTGACGAAGGTAAAGTTGACATTGCAGAATCAGAACTCTTAACTGTACTAGCAAGATACAAAGATATCAAATACCCAAAATTGCATTATACGTATAATTTACTTTCCTCGGTTAGTAGGGTTAAAGGTAATTTCAACAAAAGCCTTCGTTATGCCTTGCTTTCTGTTGAGGCAATGAAATCATCAAATGATACAACCAATGCGGCTAATTTCTATGCCGATCTAGCGCGGATTTATATGGAGATTGGCAACACCGAAAAGGGTATCGAATGGTATAAAAATGCGCTTCAGAAATGGAAACAAAACGAGCGTGCTACATTTGGCGTCTTTGTAGCTGCCGGATACGTATCAGACGACCTAATCCAGCAGGGAAAAGCTCATGATGCGCTTAATTTCACAGTAAATCTTTCCAAAAGACTTCCTCCAATTACGCTGATTCAAAAGGCATGTTTTGCACAAAATCTCGCTATTTGTTACAATGCCCTGCATAAGTACGCGCAAGCAGAGCGGTATTACCTGGAATCACTAAAGCTGTATGAAGAATCCAAAAACGACTTCGAAGTTTCTGAGGAAGCGCAACGCGCCATCGGGAAATTCTATCTGCAACGTGAAGATTTTAATAAGGCAGGGGATCATCTACGTAAAGCGTTGCTTTTTAATCCAAATAGATTGTCTACAGCCTCTCTAAAGGATATCCACGCAATGCTGTTTCGGGTAGATTCTGCCCAAGGTCGTTTTTTATCAGCAATTAATCATCAAAAAATACATAAACAACTTAGTGACTCATTACTTGATAGCCGTAAAACCCGTGAAATTGAGGAACTGCAGATTCAATATGAGACGGAAAAGCGGAAGAAAGATCTCGCTCTGTTAAGCAATACCAGCAAGCTTCAGGAAAACAAGCTACAACAAGCTAGCATGACCCAGCATTACACTTTCCTTGGGTTAGGCCTCATGGCAGTAATTCTCATCTTACTCTATAGTCAGTATAAACTAAAAAATAAAAGTAATCGGGATCTCCAAAACCAAAAATTAGAAATCAGCGAAAAAAATGATTCCTTAGAGCATCTGTTGGGAGAGAAAGAATGGCTTCTTAAGGAGGTCCATCACCGTGTTAAAAATAATCTGCAGATTGTAATCAGCCTGCTTAATACACAATCATCATACCTTGACAATGATGTAGCCTCAAAGGCATTGAAGGAAAGTCAGCATAGACTACATTCCATTTCCTTAATTCATCAAAAATTATATCAATCTGAAAATCTCTCGGTTATAAACATGGCTGATTACATTTCAGATCTAACGAGCTATTTAAGTGAAAGTTTTAAATTGACCGGTAACATTCATTTTGATTTCCAGCTAAGTCCCATTCAGTTGGATATCAATCAAGCGATCCCTGTAGGCTTGATTTTAAACGAAGCAATTACCAATGCCATTAAGCACGCATTTAAGACAACAAAAAAGGGTAATGTGGGAGTAACGTTCCATGAAGAAGATCCTGAACTCGTAGCATTATTAATAACTGACAATGGGCCCGGTTTCCCGGCAGACTTCGATTTAGAAAATTGCCAGTCACTCGGCATGAATTTGATTAATGGACTAAGCAGGCAGTTGGACGGCACCTTTGCAATTACAAGGCGGGATAACATCACCTGCCTCAAAATATCCTTCAATCATAAATTAACACCTGAAATCTCAGAAAGAGATTTTTAGTCGCTTATTAAAGACCAAATCACGTTTGTACAACGTAAAATTAGATGGTCAGGCTTGAATAAGCTTGGCATTTAAATTGGAGTAGCGTATCTTCATCATACAAAAACGGAAAAACACATGAATACTGAAAAAGCCATTCTCGCCGGCGGTTGTTTTTGGGGAGTTGAAGAACTCATCCGTCACCAGCCAGGCGTAATATCAACTATAGTTGGATACACCGGTGGCGATGTACCAAACGCTACTTATCGCAATCACGGCACACATGCCGAAGGCATTGAGGTTACTTTTGACCCTACAATACTATCTTATCGTAAATTACTGGAATACTTTTTTCAAATCCACGATCCTACAACGAAAAACAGACAGGGAAACGACATCGGCATGTCTTATCGCTCAGCAATTTTTTATCTCAGTGAAGCACAATATGAAACAGCTAAACAGGTAATAGCCGATCTTAATACGTCTGGAAAATGGCCGGGTCCAATTGTAACTGAGGTTATTCCGGCAACAGACTTCTGGAACGCAGAGGAGGAGCATCGCGATTACTTACAGAAAAATCCTTATGGTTATACCTGCCATTTTGAAAGAGCAGACTGGAAACTGTAAGTGCACATAGAAAACGGTCATTTAATACTATTTAAATGACCGTTTTTATTTGATGATACTACTAAAAATCAGTAGATAAACTTACCTCTAAGTTGTCCTGAATTCCCGCTTGTAGCAGCTCTACTTTATAGTTAGCAAATTGAACTGCATCAGAGCCTAATAACAAGCGTAGGGGAGGATTCTCTAATTTTGATGTATTGATCATTACTTCTGCCGCTTTTTGTGGATCACCAATCTGGCTACCCGAAATTTCCTGCTCATGTTTGTGTTTGTTTTCTTCAATGACGGTGTAATCGGAAATGGGTTGTTTTGGAGTTACAATAGATCCGCCAGTTAAAAAATTAGTACGGAAATAGCCGGGTTCTATAATAGTCACATTGATGTTAAAAGGTTTAACTTCCTGAGCCAACGCTTCAGATAGGCCTTCAACAGCAAATTTAGTGGCGCAATAGATGCCCCAGCCGGCACCGGCGATTAACCCAAAGACCGACGATAGGTTAAAAATATGCCCTGATTTGGCGGCACGCATATGTGCTAGTACAGCACGGGTAACATTCAACAAACCGAAAACATTTACGTCAAAATTTGCTTGTACTTCGATGTTTGACGATTCTTCAATGCCGCCCATCAGTCCATAACCTGCATTATTTACTAGGAAATCAATTCTTTTAAACTTAGCAATAGCAGCCGCTACGCCCGATTTAACGTCTGCTTCATTCACAAGATCTACCTGGAGTGGTAAAAACTGTTCTGAACTAGTATCCATCGCCGCTTTTAAACTTTCCAGGTTTCGTCCGGTAGCCACCACATTATAGCCTTCGTTAAGTAATTGTTTAGCTAACACAAGGCCCAATCCCTGAGAAGCGCCTGTTATAAACCATGTTTTTATTTGAGTTTCCATATTGTTTTTTTTTTATACAAAGGAACTCAGATCGTGTAATATAGCATTTATTCAAACCGCAGAGATCTTTGCGATTTTCAACTATTTAAGCAGAAATCAACGTTTCCCGGAATAACGAAGGTGAAACTTTCTCCTTTTTGTGGAAAAACGAGGTAAAGGCTGCTTGTTCTGAAAAGCCTAACACCCGGCTAATTGCGCGAATGTCCCAATCGGTATGTAGCAATAAAACCTTTGCCTCGTATAAGAGTCTTTCTTGAATATGCTCCCGCAGTGTTTTACCTGTTTGGTTTTTCACAAGCGTGTTTAGATAATTTGGATGAACATTCAACTGTTCCGCAAATTCCCCTGCAGTTTTAATTTTAACCACCGTGTCCTGTCCTTTAATCTGAAAAGCAGATTCCAGCAAACTTAAAAAATTATGAATATAGCGGTAACTCTCAGGGACCGCAACCTCAGGCAGATTTTTTCCTGCACGTTGTACTTCCAGCAATAACATTTGAAGCTGTAAAAATATAGCCTGTTTCTTGTCCTCGTGCGTACTGTCGGCTTCCTGCAAAATTATTTCAAAACAGGCATTTACCCTGGTAGATTGATCATCAGAAAGCTGAACAACAGCCCTTGCGGCTTTAAAAAAAGGATATTGTTTAAAAAGCTGCAGCAGATAACTTGCTTGATCAAAATAGTCAGGATGGATCAGACAAAAATGCCCGTCAGATTCTTCAGATGTAGTTTGCCAGGATATAATTTCGTCAGGGTGTATAAAAGCAATATCTCCGGCGCCAATCAAATACTGGTGTAGGCCAACAGTCAGAATGCCCGTGCCAGCAGTAGCATGAAAAATCTTATAAAACTCGCGCCGATTAGGAGAAATATAGTCGTTAACCGGATTATCTTTTCTGTTTTTAATTGTAAACTGATGGTTGTGCAGCGGATTTACAGCAAGACTGAAAACAGGGAACTTGAAGTTTGTTGCAGCAAACTCTGTCAACTCTAAACGTGGAATAGCCGCTTTGTCCATAAAACAAAAGTACAAAAAACTAAACAGATAGTCTGGGCAAGACTACCTGTTAGTTCAATCGGCTATGCCTGATGTTGGGCAATCAGTGGCAATAGCTCAAGGAGGTTGTCGATAACAAGGTCAGGATTCGCAGAAGCCAGTTGTTCAGCAGTATGAGCACCCGTGGTTATACCAACAGTTAAACCACATCCAGCATTTTTGCCTTCTTCAATGTCAATAATAGAATCGCCAACTTTAATAACGGCAGCACTTTCTGTAATACCAAGCTGCTCCATCGCCAAAAGGATCATATCAGGATCAGGTCTGTTTTTGCCTACGTCAGAAGCTGTCACCAATATATCGAAATTAACACCAGATGTCCAGCCCATCTTATCAATAATCAGTTGCGCAGTTTTGCGATCGTAACCAGTATTTAAAACTGTTAAGATATCCCGCTCTTTTAACGCATTCAGAAGAGCGTTGGCGTCAGGTTGTGGCGCTATGGGTGCAGACACGTATGCGTCAGTTAACTGTTCGATGAAGCTACTATAAATTTGTTCGGTAAGTACTTCGTTTGTTATGCCACTATATACTGACAATACAGATCTGATGGCATGTTTCTTTTCTTTTCCCGCACCCTGAATCAGCACCTCATCCAAACTAAAATTAAACCCAGCTTCATTGATCGCTTTTCTTAATGTTTTATATACTACGTTATCTTCGTTAACGGTAGTTCCGGCCATATCAAAAACGACCATTTTTATTTGCTTGTTCATTTATTTAAAAATTAATTGTAAAAATTATATTTTGATACCAACTCTTACAGGCTTAATATCTGTCGCAAAACGGAAAGCTTCCTCAACCTCATGTAGCGAATATTCTTTTTCGATGAGCAGCTCAAAGGGATACTTCTGATAGTTACGTTCAACGAAAATCTTTGCATTGACAAAATCATCATAATTATAGTTGTGCAGCCCCTTGATCTCTAATAGCTTTCTGACGATCTTCTGAGCATCGACAGGGACAGGTTTCGCAGGAAAGACAGCTCCTATCCAGATTGCGCGTCCACCCAGAGCCAAAGAATCCAAGCCTGTTTTCATCGCTTCAGGATTTCCTGTCATGTCAAAAGCAAGATCGCTTTGAGGCCAGGGTAGCTGTGAAGCATCAATTTCTGTAGGAAAAATAAAAGTTTCGTCGGTGCCGAAGCCTGTACCCCAGTTCAGTCTGGATCCGTCGGGGTCTATCAGTCCGATCCAGGAAGCACCAGCTTCCTTACACATAGCAGCGCAGGATATCCCCAATAATCCAGCACCAAAAACCAAGACTTTCTTACCTTTAATCTCCCCGGCGATACGTAAAGCGCCGGCAACAGTAGCATGCGCACAACTGATTGTGGCGGCTACCTTTAGGGGTACATCAGGTGCGATTTTTAGAAATGCAGTATTGGACCTCAATACGCAATAGTCTGCCAGTCCGCCGTTAAAAATATCTGTATCTGTCGCGAGTGCATGGCCATATTTAAAAAGTTGATCGCTCTTTTGCGGCATATCTGCTCGCGGTGCCTCAATACCAGCTGGAACTGCGAAGATGCTCCAGGTAATTCGGTCACCAACCTGTACCGCATTCCCTTGATAATCTTTCACTTCTTCATTGGTATTTAGTGATAAGATTTCTCCAACAATCTCATGTCCCAGAACAACATGCTCGGGCTCTGATCGATGTCCACAATACGTATGGATATCACTTCCACAAATAGTGGTATACAGATTTCGAACCAGGATTTCATCACCGTTTAAAGTAGGTGCTGCACGTTCTACGAATTGAAATGGTTTACCTGGACTATTAAATAGCACAGCCCGACCGGGCAGTAATTTTTCTGACGCGTTGTTCATTGTTTTTAAGTTTGATATTAAAATATAAGTAAGCACATATCAATAGCAGAATACCAGTTATGGATAAACCAATACTGATTTTCAAAAAGACGTCTAATATCGAATCACTAGCTGGAAGTAGATAACGTAACAGCATAAGCACGATATAACCCGTGTAGCCAACGGAATCAACAATGTACATCAGGAAGCCGACATTTGCACGCTCACGGGTCATTGCGATCAGGCGTTCGAATACTACGGCATGAATGGCAACGTACGGGAGGTAAACACCAAGACCTGTAAGTACCATAAATATAAAGGCATCCATACCGCGTTCCAGGCCGGCTACGGCAGCCAAGACAACGATAAACCCTAATAGACTCGTAAACAAAGAAAATCGAAATGCGTTATAATGATTTTTGATAAGCACTGCAAGTGCAGTTACTACAATTACCCCAAAAGAAACCAAAAGCTCAGAACGCGTAAATAGGTCAGGGGTTTGTTTATAACCAAGTCCGGCCCAGATTTCGACAGTAAAATCTGCGCGCACACTTCGCAATAATGTCACGAAAAGATAAACCAGTGTAATGCTGATCAATCCCGTTGCATATTTTGTGAAAAATGCTAGCCGGTCGGCACCTGTCATAGGCTCACGTGCAGAGCGGTCAGCAATGTCTTTTTCAGTGGGCGGCGGAATGCACGCCAACATTCCTATAAAAAGAAGCGTCGGTAACATAAACACAAGCCCAGCAAAAAAAGGCATCCAGTTTTCCGTCACCCCAAATTGTAGAAGCAGGGCACCAACTGATTTAGAAACACCATCAGAAACAATGAAACTTGTACACAAGCCTGCTATCAGAAACTCTGTGTTTTTACGTCCCTCCAGGAATCCAAGTACCAGGCCGAAAATCACGCCTAACGGCAAGCCGTTTAAAAAGATTACAATTAGATTCCAGGGGCGGGGTACCCATCCGAAAGCAAACAACATCAATTCAGCAAATCCAATCAGACTCAGGATTGCCATAATTCTGTGAGTAGGCTTAACTTCAGAGACTATTTTAATTCCTATCCATTTTGCTACAACGTACCCGAGCGTCTGCGCAATAATGAGCAAAATCTTGTAATCTAATCCCAGCAAAACACCATCATTATAGGTGGCGGCAGTGTACGGCCTTCTAAAGCCATACATGCAAAAGTAGGTACCGAACGCCGCAATCAAAGCCCAGGCTGGAGTGGCAGTAGCTACCTTAAAATATTTTCCGCTTATTGTTTTTTTCCTATTTAGCCAATCCATTCATCAATAATTGTTTAGCAAAACTAAACAATGTTGACATTATATAATTTGAAATCATGTTATGCTTTTGTTAAATAGCAGTTATTATTTACTATTTTAGTTGATCGGAACTTTATTTGTAATTCACTGTAATTATGATGTTTATGCCAAACATTTTTCTTGTGCCTGCATTGCAGCGCTTTGTAAGACAATACATTTTATTGCATGCGGATATGAGCGGGATTTCGGTAAACCAACGAAATAAACCAATGCCACCAGATGAAGATCAACCTTTATTTTTTTATCGAAGGAGCAAGTTGTCTGCAGAAAGCCACCCATCCGTTGCGACCTTCAGAGGCAATTAGTAGGGAAGATGCTGTCATAGCATACACGCTTACCTCGGCATATGCCGAATTTGCAGAACAAAATAAAGGAAGTCTGGTTTTTGGTAAAGTGGCCGACCTGGTCGTCCTTTCGCAGGATATTTTTAAAGTTCCTGTACCGCAACTGTTACAAACAGAAAGTCTCTTAACGATTATAGATGGGAAAATCGTTTACGATAAATTGGATTATAAAATCTTCAATCCGTAAATTAGCTCGATAAAAGCTTTTTATGATAGACATCAAGTTTGAGAACAGCGGTGACGAACCTGCAGCATTTAATTTATACAAAGACGGAACGAAGATCGGAGAGATGATTGTCGAAATAGCCGACGGTAATATAACTGTTTATCACACCGAGGTAGATATTGAACAAGAAAACAAGGGTTATGCAGGCCAGCTGCTGTCAGCAATGGTGGACTACGCGAAAGCACACCAACTTAAGGTCATTCCACTCTGCCCGTACGTGCATGCACAATTTTTAAGGCATCCAGAGCAGTATGCGTCAATATGGAATAGCGATATAGCATAAACCCGTTAACTACTGCCTGAACAAAATAAAGCATAACTGCATGCTGACAAAATATCCGTTATAAAACTGTTTATTTAATAGCGACAGTATTTTTTCTTTTCCAGTATTGATCTGTGCTCCAAAATTATTTGTTTGTGGTATTTTTTCTGGTGTGTCCAAGTTAGTTTTCATTGCTAAGGGATTTTAGTGAAACTTAATGATGCTTATAGTATAAGATAAAAGTAGCCCCGGTAACGTTTCTCAATCCACCAAATTCGGCGGAAGGAAGGTTTCGATCGGTGAAACCAATTTTTAGAGCTTTTACTAATTGAATTAAATTGGCTTTGAAAACTCAAGCGGACAGCATAAAATACAAACTGAGCGGCCAAGCGCAATAAGTTTCGTAAATTGACGATATCTCGTTATCTTCAAAGACAACAACGCCCTGCAATAGATTAACTTTCAGCAACATAAGTCGTGGCAACACAATTGCGCTTAGGTTCAACAACAATTGCTAAACCTGAAAAATTGTTTTACCTTTAACTCATGGCCATACCCGCTACAAAAATGACCTGTCTGATTGTTGATGATAACCCAATCGCCCGCGCAACGCTCGTTCAACTTGCCAGTCAGATCCAGGATCTGGAGATACTCCAGGAATGCGACAACGCAATCTCCGCATACAACTACCTTCAACAAAACGATGTACAGCTTGTGCTGTTAGACATAGAAATGCCGGAAATGAGCGGACTGGAACTCACGCGTAGCCTCGGAAAAAAAGATTTTTTCATTATTTTCACTACTTCAAAAAAAGAATATGCGCAAGAGGCATTTGATTTGAATGTAGCCGATTATTTAGTTAAGCCTTATGCTCCACACCGTTTTATACAAGCCATCAATAAAGTAAAAGACTTAATTGGGAGTAAAGATGAAGATTTAGAATTGATAAATGATGAGTTCATCTTTGTACGCGATTCTAATATTATACGCCGACTTGGCCTCGACGACATTTTGTATGCCGAAGCTATGGGTGATTATGTTAAATTTTATACGAAAGACAAGTTGTACGCGATTCATGGCACATTCAAATCTGTCGAAAGCAGGTTGCCCGCTCAGCGATTTGTTCGTATTCACCGATCATATATCGTGTCCCTGCGATATATTGATACCCTTCAGGAGGGTGGTGTGGTTATCCAAGGCAAGTTCCTGCCAATTGCAGATAGTTATCGTAAAAGTTTACATAAAGTCATGAATATCCTGTAATAGGAATCGAAAATCGACCAATACGGATTTTAACGGACGCCGCTTTCAAATTTTGCATAAAGTTACATTCCAACATTTTCTCTTATTTTTGTTGTAAGCTCAGAAACAAAGTATGCAAGAAATTTTAAGGAGTCAGATAGAAAAAATAGTTTCGCTAACAGACGATGAATTCGAATTTGTGATGTCTCATTTTTCTACAAGATTTTATAAAAAACATCAATACGTAGTTCAGGCCGGAGATGCGGCACCTAACGACCATTTTGTGGTTAAGGGCCTGTTAAGATCTTTTTATATTGACGATGCTGGTAAAACCCATATCCTGCAATTTGCTATGGAAGACTGGTGGATCTCAGACCCCGATGCCTACCATAATAAATTGAATGCAACGCTCAATATTGACTGTCTGGAGGATACTCAGGTTTACTATATTTCAATTGATAACCGTGAAAAACTTTGTGTAGCGCTTAATAAGATGGAATACTTCTTCAGAAAGAAAACTACCGCAGGTTACATCGCACTTCAAAAGCGAATCTTATCGCTGATGAGCCAAAATGCAGAAGCGCGTTATATCCAATTTATAAAATTATATCCATTGCTCTTACAGCGCTTGCCCAAGTCCTTAATCGCGTCATATTTGGGTATCAGTAGGGAGACATTAAGTCGACTAACCATGCTTTAACGTGACTTACCGCACAATGATTTTGTGATTCATGTCCTTTGTTTGAGGTCCTCAGATAACGATCATTGTACTATTTAGAAAGACGCAAAAAGCTTAAGAATATGGAACAAATCGCATTGGTAATAGGAGCTACAGGAATTACCGGAAGTAATCTAGTAGAAAAGTTACTGGATAAAGGTTGGAAAACTTATGGATTGGCAAGAAATCCAAATAAGCATATCAAAAATTTAAATCACTTGTCGGCAGATTTACTAAGTCTGGATAGTTTAAGAACTGCGCTTGAAAACGTCAATCCAACACACGTGTTCATCACCAGTTGGATGCGTAACGATACTGAGGCAGAAAATATCAGGATAAATAGCGCCATGGTGCGTAATTTACTAGAGGTATTAGCGATAAAGAAAACAGTACAACACGTAGCGCTAGTTACAGGTCTTAAACATTATTTAGGTCCTTTTGAAGCATATGCGGCAGAAGGATTTCTACCAGAAACCCCAGTTTCTGAAGAGCACCCGAGACTAGATATTGAAAACTTTTATTATGCACAGGAAGATGAGATGTATGCTGCTGCAGTACGTGATCATTTTACATGGAGCATCCATCGGCCGCATACAGTGATTGGGAAAGCTGTGGGAAACCTAATGAACATGGGCACAACACTGGCAGTGTATGCAACGATATGCAAGGAACAAAATCGGCCATTCCGTTGGCCAGGATCCGCTGCGCAGTGGAACGGCGTTTCAGATATGACCGATGCAAGGTTGCTGGCCGAGCATCTGATCTGGGCAGCAACAACACCTGCTGCACGTAATGAAGCATTCAACGTTGTGAATGGAGACGTGTTCCGCTGGAGCACGCTATGGAAGAAGTTAGCTGCAAAATTTGATATTGAACCGATAGGATATACCGGCACTATTTACTCACTTGAAGCGGAAATGAAGGATGACGCACCGGTTTGGGAAGAAATAAGTACGCGATATGGATTAAAAGAAAATAATCTAGAAAGATTGGCATCTGCTTGGCATACCGATCTGGATCTCGGCCGGCCGATAGAAGTAATCACCGATATGTCTAAAAGTCGGAAACTTGGGTTTCTCACTTATCAGCAGACGGAAGAATCATTTTACGATCTGTTCAGTCAATTACGCGCTGAGCATCTTATTCCGTAATTAAGTGGCAAAAAAGCTCCGTGAAAATCCACGGAGCTTTTATATTGCGATAGTATTATTTCACGCGTTCAACGTATTCGCCTGTGCGCGTATCAACTTTAATTTTATCACCAACATTTACGAACAAAGGAACTTTAATTTCTATTCCATTTTCTGTAGTTGCATATTTCTGAGCTCCTGACGATGTATCACCTTTAACAGCAGGCTCTGCATAAGTAATTTCAAGTTCTACAAAATTTGGCGCTACAGCCATGATTGGCTCTTCGCTTTCAAAAGAAACGATTACATCCATACCTTCTTTAAGGAACTTTGCCGAGGGTCCAAAAAGCGCTTTTGCTACATTAAACTGTTCAAAAGACACATTGTCCATAACTACAAAATAATCACCTTCCTCATATAGATATTGATAATCATTCGTTTCCACACGGCAGATTTCTACCTGCTCGTCTGTACCTAAACGGGCTTCTACAATTTTCCCTGTTTTAATATTGCGAAATTTACCCAGATAGAACGCACCACCTTTACCTGGTGTGCGGTGTATGAATTCTGTAACTGTTACCAGTTCATTGTTGTAACGTAAAATGTTTCCCACCTTCGTTTCAGATGCCTTTGCCATAAAAATTATATACTTGTAAAATTTGAGCCTAAAGATATGTGCTTTTTGTGTATTTATGGCTCAAGGGTGAAATATATTTAAACTAACACCGAACCTACATCCACAACAATCGTTTGTCCCATTAAGAAGAAAAAGGAAATGTTTTTAAACACAACTTCAGATGATCAGCCAGTCTTTTGCGTGAAATAGAAGGTAGTGCCTATACCTAATTCCGTTTTAAACCAGATTTTTCCACCGCTGAGCTCTACAAATTCTCTGCATAATATTAAGCCAAGTCCAGTTCCTTTCTCTTCATTTGTGCCTGAAGAGGAAATACCCTGATCAGTATTAAGTATACTGGCCTGGTGCTCTTCTTTAATGCCAATGCCCGTGTCTGAAACAGAAAAACATATTTCATCTTTGAGTCGCTCGGCTTTGAGGATAATTACACTGCCGGCATGGCTAAATTTTATTGCATTAGAAATGAGGTTTCGAAATACTGTACTCGTCATCTGTGCATCAGTATACACACGCTGATCTGTTAATGACATCAATTGTATGCTGATACTTTTTGATTGAGCAAAGGCTTCAGCATTACGTATTGCTTCTTCGAGTAGTGTTAACGGCGATAGGCTCACAAAATCAGGCTTAAGGAGCCCGGTTTGTAACCTAGACCAACCGAGTAAATTATCAAGAAGTACATAAGCCTGTTTCGCAGAATTGTTGATGCGCAAAGCAATGCTACTGATCTTTTCCGTGCTTAGTTTTTCTGCATTTTTGAAGATTAGTTCACTAAAAGATATTAACGAGGTAAATGGGTTTTTTAAATCATGGGCAATTACCGAAAACAATTTGTCTTTCGTAGTATTTAGTCCTTTGAGTTCCTGCTCAGCAAGTTTCAAGTTTTTAGCTAGCGTACGGTATTTCTCTTCGTTGTCTTTAAGATTCTTAAAAATCAATTCAGTGGGTTCAATAAAGCCTGTTTCAACATTGGCTTTATAAATCAGAAAAAAAGCAATCAGCTTAAAATAATGGCCAAACTCGTTAGCGACGCTATAATTTGATGCATATAAGGTGAAGCAGAACTCACTTAGGATAGTAAAAATCAATGAGACAAAAAGTTTACGGTAAACAGACGTACTAAAACGCTCCCTAAAAGTATACAGCAGATAACCTGCAATAAACAGCACCGCAATAATTAGGTATTCTGAATAAATCTTAAATGGTGTTTGTCCTTGACCTTCAACAAAACAAAGGGGAAAGATATGCCAAACCAGAATAGAAAACGTAGCAAGCAGAGTAATGAAAAAATAACTGAGAAAGATCAAATCAGCGTTAAGTTGTTTTCCTCGCCTCAAAAAATAAAAGCCAATTACCAGGGTAGATGCTTCCAGAAACCGCGTGATGATCCAAAATTGGTTGCCGTAGAATACGCCTCCAGGCAAAATATTCATTCCGGTGAACGTAAGTGTATGCAGTAAATCTAATGCGCCGACAAATATATAAGTAATACCAACAAAGCATAAATAGTTATTATCCATCATCTTACGCGAATTCCAAGTGATGATGAATACCGCGAAAGCAATAATGATAGAGAAAAGTTCTATGATGCTATGAAACAGCAGATAGTTCTGTCGCAGGCTAAAGTAAAATATGAGAACCAATGTTGTCACTGAAAACATTGTCCTATAGTTATTCTTAATAAATTCGCGTAAAGAGGCAATCAACGTATAAAATAGCTATAAAGTATTGTCAAATATAATTAAAAATGGCAATGGAGTTTCTTCAGTAAATTTTAAAGTCGTAATATTCTTTCTACAAACTCTTCAACATCCACACATTGCATGCAAAGTGCCCGGAATTGCCCAAAGGTGCGTTGAGTTTCTTAAAACCGTATGCATTATAGATCGCTATCGCCGCAGTTAGAGAAGGAAAAGACTCGAGGTACATGTTTGTATAGTTTAGTAACTTTGCTTCTTTAATAGTCTCATCAATTAACATTTTGCCTAATCCTTTTCCTCTGGCCGATTCTGACAAGTAGAATTTTACAAGCTCCACGCATCCCTCTGGCAAACCTGCAGTGGGAAAGAAACCACATCCCCCCAGTATTTTACCACCTTCTTCAGCTATTAAATAAACACTTCCTGGTTCTGCAAACACGTTAGACAAGTGATCAGTAGATTTATCAGCATATACGGTGCCCTCCTTGGGAAGTTGAAATTCGTCGAACGTTTTTTTGATAATGATCGCCAGTGCCACGTCGTCCTGGCTATTTATTTTTCTAATTATTACAGACATTTTTTTAAATTATTAAGCGTCCAAAGGTAAGCTTAACGGCATATTATAACTATTTTGAATTAAATTAAAATTATTTGAAATGTTTCGCCGGGTGAATCGTCTTAAGATTAAACACCTAAGATCTTGAAAGCTGTATACATGCCCGAAGAAAAAGACAACTACATTATAGACACTATTAAGGCGTATGGCAAAAGCCTGATGGGGTTTATTCGTAAGCGGGTGAGTAATGATGCGGACGCCGAAGATATCCTGCAGGACGTTTGGTATCAGTTGAGCAATGTGGTTAATGCCGAACCTATTGAACAGACTGGTGCGTGGTTGTACCGCGTGGCGAAAAACAAAATTCTTGATAAACATAAGAAACATCGGGAAAGTTTGTTCGACGACTTTCTAGGAGAAGATGAGGAGGAGGGGCAATCGAATTTTATGGAGTTGCTAATGGTCGAAGAGACAACACCAGAATCCACTTATCTCCGCAATTTATTTTGGGAACAGCTTTTCATTGCACTTGATGAGCTGCCTGATGAACAGAAACAAGTATTTATCTGGCACGAATTAGAAGATTTGTCATTTGATGACATCTCGGAAAAAACAGGTGTGAAATTCAATACGCTTGTATCGCGTAAGCGTTATGCTGTATTGCACCTGCGGAGCAGGCTTAAACAATTGTATGCTGAAATTTTAGCTGGTTAATTTATTTAAAAACACATGAAATCGAAATTCAATAACAATAAGAAAAAATTCTTCCTCATCCCTTTCGGAATAGCAGCTATTTTGGGACTGGTGAGTTATGTGGTAATGTTATTATGGAATAATCTTTTACCAGAGATATTACATGTATCTACGATTACGTTTTGGCAGGCAATGGGCATATTTGTGCTGAGTAAAATCCTTTTTGGATTTGGAAAGGGTGGTGGTAAGCCTGCCTGGATGCAACATAAAATGAACCAAAACCGATTTCAAAATATGTCTCCGGATGATAGAGAACGTTTTAAAGAACGTATGAAAGACCGTTTCTGCAATTGGAATAAATCACCACAAGAAAATCCTTAAATCCCTCATCATAATGTATATCATTATTTTCAAAACCAATATTTCTTCACAAGAACAAAGTCTGCACCTACAAACTATGCTCGGCAAACTTCAGGAAATCGTGATGTCCAGTTTTGACCTGGAAGACTGTGATCGGATACTTAGGATCGTAAGTACCAATCCAGACCCTGAAATCATTTGCGAGCTATTCCGTAAGCAAGGTTTCGAATGTGAAATAATGGAGTCTTTTGTTTTTCAGGAACAGGCATAGGCAAACAAAGCGCCGTTATCAATGTTGTTAACTCATCTGAAAACAGAATTGAGGAACATGATGACTAAATATATCTTCGGAATTTTTATAGCGGCCACTTTATTTTCTTGTACGCAAAAAAATAACACCCCGGATAAAGGCCCAGTGGAAACAATGGATACCTTATCTGAAAGCATAAGAACAGACACGTTAAATGTCGTTAAGCCCATCTCAGAAAAGCAATTAATCAGTCCCGGAAAAGGGATCGGACAACTTCGTATAGATGCAACAATGGCTGATGCTTATAAAATTCTAGGTAAACCAGACAGCGGTGATAATGCAATGGGCAGTTCCTTAGCAGTTTGGTATGCAGACCACAAAGCTAACGGATACGCTACAAGTGTTTTCGGTAGCCATAAATACGGTGCTAAAAACGAACAGGGAATCTACATTAAAAAAATTATGGTTAATTCACCTTGGTTTAAAACGGCAGAAGGGCTTGGCACCGGCAGCAGCATAGAGCGTATTAAAAAACAGTATGACGTAAAGAAAGGTGATAGTTTTAAGGTTAGAAACAAAACCATTGATGTATACTCAGATTTAGTAAATGGAATCACTTTTGAAGTAGATTCCGAAACCTCAAAATGTAGTAGCATAATTGTTGGTAGGCCAAATGAGGCTGATGGTACTTATCTTAACATGCACTAGTATGAGCTTCTCGCCTCTGAATAGGTTTATCGACGCTCAGGAGCGTGACTATCAGACCGCGTTGGCGGAGATCAAAAATGGAAAAAAAAGAAGCCATTGGATGTGGTACATCTTTCCACAGATCAGTGGACTTGGGCGTAGTGAGGCAGCAAAACACTACGCAATTAAAGATCGACAGGAGGCAATAGAATTCTTGAACAATCCTATTCTAAGTAATAGGCTTTTCGAGATCTGCGAAGCATTGGTTGAACTTGAACAAGACGACCCGCATGTAATTTTCGGCAGCCCTGATGACATGAAGTTAAGGTCATCCATGACTTTATTTGCTGCAGTTTCAGGAAGTTCTTCTGTATTTAAAAAAGTGATTGATAAATATTTTGACGGCATAGAGGATTCAGAAACTATAAGGATAACGGAACTTAGCTAAAACCATAAGTTTTAAAGAAATGGAATACTTTAAAAGTAGTTGGATCATATTGTAGCATTTATTACTTTCAATTCGTTATAGGTACTAAAATAACGACCATGAAAAGATCGCTACGCTTAATCCTTGCTGTTGTGCTAACTATCACAATTTCTTCTTCTTGTAAAAAGAATAATCCTGACCCTGTTGCGCCAGAAAACAAGTCAATCCTTGGTATGTGGGTTGAATCACAAACGGCCACGCTATATCGGGCGGTTCTTTTCTCTAATGATGGCGTTTTCAGACAATATGTTGTTGTTAAGAACAACAATAGCTCCCAAGGATTTACTCTTAGTGGGACTTACACTATAGATGGCAATAAAATTTCAGCGCGAGTTACACAAGAGGAATTCAATGATGGAAATAATCCGGCTGTTAAATCGACCATTAATACAACATTGTTTGATAAGGGAACATTCAGTATTAAAAACAATGTGATGCAGATAAACTACGTTTCTTACCCTGCAGATGCTCCTGTAGCTACAACGATGCTACTTAAGAGAGAACTAATACCGTTATAGAGTGGTGTCGACGCTTATTTTTGAGTGCTAGTCGATAAATAGATCTTGATTATCTTTCAAATTAACCCCCGATTTTTTTTGCCTAAATGCTTCACGGATTAGGTATATTATTTTTCCAGCAGCAACTTGAGCAGGTAAGCCTGCGTGCCTGATATTAGATACGCAATTGCGCAATTCATCTGTTGATCCTCTTTGGGGATTGTATGTTAAATATGCACCCATACTATCAACTGAACTTAGTCCCGGTCTCTCTCCAATCAGAATAAGAGCCAATTTCGCCTGAAGGCTCTGCGCAACATCATCTGCCACTGCAACTCTTGCCTGCCGGATCAGACAGATTGGACCTATGGTTAAGCCATCTTTAAGTAAGGTTGGTATCAGGAGCGCTAAAAGTTCGCTGGCATTTTGCTGAACAGCGAGCGCGGAAAGTCCATCAGCAATGCAGATTGAGACATCGAAATTTTTAACTTGCTTTGCAAGCTCATTAGCTGAATGCTGACTAAGCTGTCTGCCTAAATCCGGGCGTTGCAAGTATTCCGCCCGGTCCGTAACTTTACTTTCAAGGCACAACACTGGTAAATTAAAATTTGCAATAGAGTCAATCAAACTGTTGATTTCCAGAGATGAATAAACTGCATCCCTGGCATGTGCATGCGCTAATTTAAAATCCAGAGATTGTTTTACGGGAATACTAGTGCCGGTTCTGCCTATGCCGATTCTGGCCGTAGTAAAGCCTTTAAGAAAGCTCATGCCATCTTGTCGATTCCTGCTATTTTCTAGATCTTCCATAAGCCGGTTATGTTTCCATTTAACGCAAAACTATGGTCAAGCAATGTACCATGCCTGTCAGCAATCCCTTGCCTGATTAACCATTTTTCAAATTCAGGTGCCGGCTTAAGACCGAGTACTTTTCTCAAATAGAGCGCATCATGAAAAGAAGTACTTTGATAATTAAGCATTACATCGTCGGATCCGGGTACGCCCATAACAAAATTACATCCGGCAACGCCAAGCAGGGTAAGTAAGTTATCCATATCGTCCTGATCAGCTTCGGCATGATTGGTATAACATGCGTCCACACCCATTGGAAGGCCAAGCAATTTGCCACAAAAATGATCCTCAAGAGCTGCACGGATTATTTGTTTGCCATCGTACAGGTACTCCGGACCGATAAAGCCCACCACAGTATTAACAAGAAAAGGGTTGAATTTTCTCGCTACCGCATATGCCCTTGCTTCGCAAGTTTGCTGGTCAACCCCATGATGGGCATTCGCTGAAAGGGCACTTCCTTGTCCAGTTTCAAAATACATAACATGATCGCCAATCGTCCCACGGTTTAAAGAACGCGTAGCCTGTAATGCTTCTTCGAGTATCGAAAGATTAATGCCAAAGCTTTTGTTAGCGAGCTCGGTTCCGGCAATAGATTGAAAACAAAGATCTACCGGAGCACCGCGATTAACTAATTCGATTGTGGTAGTAACATGACTCAGCACACACGACTGCGTTGGGATGTCAAATTGTTCTCTGAGCCGATCGATCAACAGTAAGATTTTCAGTACAGCCTCAGGACTGTCAGATGCTGGATTTATCCCAATAACGGCGTCGCCGCTACCATAACTAAGGCCCTCAATAATCCCTGCCAGGATGCCCCTTGGATCATCGGTGGGGTGGTTTGGTTGTAGCCGGGTTGAAAAACGGCCTTTCAATCCGATTGTACTTCTAAAACTCGTGATCACCTGACACTTCCTGGCAACAGCAATGAGATCCTGGTTACGCATCAATTTAGACACTGCAGCTACCATCTCTGGTGTCAATCCAGGGCCAACAGCTTCTAACTTCACTAAGTCTGTTGTATCTTCCAAAAGCCAGTCACGCAATTGCCCTACGGTAAAATGGCTGATACTTAGGAACGCCTGAGAATTGTGCTGGTCTAAAATCAACCGGGTAACTTCGTCTTTCTCATAAGGGATCACAGTCTCATTCAGAAAAACTTTCAAGGGTATATCTGCTAATGTAATCTGTGCAGCAACACGCTCTTCATAGGTATCGGCGCTTAGGCCAGCAAGTGCATCGCCGGTACGAAAGGGACTTGCCTTTGCTAGCAAAGCTTTCAAATCTAAAAAGCTGTAGGTTTTATTACCAATAATATGTTTGTAAGCCATTGATGCCCATAAGTTACGTATTGTTTGTGAGCGTGTTATGTCAGTGATGTTAATTTTTCGTAAATAGGAGGCACTTCACGTAAAATTACGGAGCTAATAAGTGAATCAATTCTATATATTTGAAGCTGTTTGTAGCACCTGTGAAAATGAATAAGAAAATATTGATCATAGAAAATGATCGGGATATCCGTGAGATTGTGGATATTATTTTAACGGAACGGGGATATGAAGTGGCAGACTGCGCACATAAACCTATCTCAGAGCTACATACCTATAATGCCGACGTAATTATTCTCGACGAATGGGTGTTAGGTAAAACAGAAGGCCACATGCTATGCCTCGAGCTGAAAACTATTGATCAGCTGATGAACATCCCCGTAATCATATTATCTACAGCACAAAATATAGAGGAAATCGCCTGCGCATGTAAGGCGGATGGTTTTGTACGTAAACCTTTTGATATTGAAGAACTGATAACTGAGGTAGCCAGGGTTTGTCTTTTGTGCGATCTACCCAGCTAGAAGTAGTTTAAAACGCTACCTTTAAGGCATGAAAAACTATAAACTCATCTTACCAGTTGCTTTACTTGCGCTTTCAGCATGTAGCCAAAGTACCATGAAAACAGAAAGCGGGGATGCGAAAGCAGACTCTACAATTACCGCTGAGCAATCTGCAGAAAAAGGATTGTTTGCCACCATGAAAATTCAGCAAAACATTAAAGTCGGTGATTCTGTATTACTGCGTTTTACAGTGTACAATCCTGGTGACAGCACGCAGCAATTTTGCAAGTGGCATACACCATTTGAACCTCTGATTAGCAAATATCTAAACATTACTGATGAAAAGGGCGAGGAAGTAGCTTACAAAGGAGCTATGGCTAAGCGTATGATGCCACCACCGGCATCTGCTTACATGTCTCTGAACGCTAAGGACAGTGTTGGTGTTACGGTTGATTTGCTTAAAGGCTACGCCATTTCTAAGCCAGCACAATACAAAATTGTTTATGTTGGTCAGAATATGAGCGGGTTAGTCGTTAAGGACAGTGTTGTATTTACCTATAAATAGTTAAAACAAGGTACTGGTACCTAAATATCCATTTACAAGTCTTAGAATTCCACTCCCCAGATCCATAGCATTACCGGCGCCAATACTTTTCAGAGCCGCCAATTGTTCTGTAGATCTGGGGAGTTTTTCTGCGATCTGCTGTAGGGCCAGGTCGGAAAGTACACGTTGCTCCGTCACTTGGCGCTGTTCGCTGATTTTTTTCCTCCATTCAATCAGCTCATGGTATAATAAGGGATTAACAATCTGTCTTTTGATCTGATCCTTTTTTTGCGGCAAGGCATGCTGTAGTGGTAGAAAGTTCGTCCCGGCAGCATTATAGGTCTTAATGTACTTCTCTACACTAAACTCATCCCATGAAATTTTAAATACATTTAATTTGGTTTCCAGGTTATCCAAAATGTAATTCAGGCCATTTAACACCTTATCCGTATCTTCGTTGATAGCCAATTTTAGCTCGCCAAATTTTCTGATTTCACGAATCACCTCTTCGATCTTGGGGATAAAATAGTTAGATGCTTTCTTTAGCCTGTCCCGGAAAATATGCTCGCCATTAAGATCTAATTCCTTTGGCATCTTACTCAATTCCTGTTTCAAAAAACTATTTGCCACCCTGATCACATCCTTTTCCAATATGTTCCCGGCTTGCACGTAAATGTGCTGAAAAGCTAGAAATTCCATAGGCTCATTAAAGCTAATTTTGCTCAATAAATCCCAGTTCTGATTAATCGTCGAGAAGTCAAGCAGGTCTGAAATCATGGTTCGGCCAAACTCCAGCTTATATCCCTCAAGCATCTCGATACTGGGTTTTACTTTTATCGCGTTTGCTGTAAATTTAACGACCTTAGGATCTGTGATAATATTTTCTGCTTTAACTGGTGACTTCAGTACCAATCCCTCAAGGCTACGACACCTGCTTAGGGCAACATAAGCTTGTCCGTGGGTAAATGCAGCGCTGATATCGACAATTGCCTTGTCGAATGTTAAGCCCTGACTTTTATGCACAGTAATAGCCCAAGCCAATTTAAATGGATATTGCTGATAAGATCCGGTATTCTTTTCCTGTATTTTGTTGTCTTCAGTATCTAAGTCATATTTGATATTCTGCCAGATCTCGGGACTGACTTCTAAATCTTCCGCATCGTCAATACAGTGTACGTGTACTATATCATTCACTATGGCAGTAACCTTAGCTGCCTTTCCGTTATAATACTGCTTTTTTCCGGAAGAGTCATTTTTCATGAACATCACTTGTGCTCCAACCTTAAGCTCTAGTAACTCATCTACGGGGAAGGCATCTTTTGGAAAATCACCGGTAACGATAGCCTTAAATTTGTATAGTTCGCCCGGAAGCTTTTCAAGGCATTCCCGGTTAATATCGGTGACCAGATTGTTATGCGTAGTAAGGGTCACAAATTCATCCTTCCATCCCGTGTTCAGCGTAGGGTCGAAATTTTCATTCAAAGTATTTAATAATGCTGTCCCCAACTTATTTTCTCTGATATCATTCAAAATATTCAAGAAAACAGGATCAGACTGACGATATACATGATCAAGTTCAAAAGTGACCATAGGCACCTTATGTAAAATCTGGCTGTCAAAAAAATAAGGGCTGGTATAAAAAGCTTTCAAAACGTGCCAGGCATCATGAAAAATAGGAGAGAGCTGATAAAGATCGCCGATCATCAGGAGCTGAACGCCACCAAAGGGTAGCGAAGAACCTTTAACTTGTTTTAATGCCCGATCTATAAAATCGATGATATCGGTACGTACCATACTGATCTCATCGATGATCAGCAGTTCGAGACACTTTAACAGCTTCACCTTATCCTCGGCATAACGAACCTCTGATTCTAAGCTTGCTATAGGGATAAGTGGCCCAAATGGAATCTGAAAAAAAGAATGTAAAGTTACACCTCCCGCATTAATTGCTGCAACTGCCGTTGGTGCTACCACTGCAAAGCTCTTTTCTGTGGTCACTTTGATATGCCGCAGTAAGGTAGTCTTACCTGTTCCTGCTTTACCGGTCAAAAAAATTGGCTGGTTGGTATATTTCAAGAAATCAAGCAGGAGGGTATTAGTACTATTCATCATCAGGTCAAAACTACTAAATTATTTAGTATATTACTTCCGAGGGTTATCAATAATTTTATTTTATGCTGCTTCGACGGCTGACTGCGGCAATTTAAATGAAAATGAAATTTCACCATCGGAAGGGGCGATCAGTAACTGCCCACCGTTACTTTGAATATATTCTTTACATAGATGCAGCCCCAAGCCAACACCTTTTTCATTTTCAGTTCCATAGGTAGCTTTTAAGCTGCTGAGATCTGGTACAGTGGCAAAGTCCATTGTTGCATTGTTTGAAATGGAATTGCTTACGCAGACATCTACGGAGTTCGTATGATGTTTAAGTGTAAGTACAATTTGTTCCTCTTTAGGAGTAAATTTTATAGCATTATCTATGAGGTTACGCAACACCAGCCTGATCTGGTTTTCATCTGCAAATACGGGGAAGAGGCCGTCCATCTTTATTTTTGGAACAATCCCTTTTTTCTTCATTAGTGGTGTATAGACAAGCATAAGTTCTTCTATCAGCGCCTTTAGATCAAAGCTTGATGGATCTGTGGTGATGCCAGACATTTGACTTTTTGCCCAGTACAACAAGTTATTAAGCGTGTTATAGATCGTTTCGATATTCTTTTTGTTCTCCCTTAACATGTATTGAATATCTTCCATTGTAAGCGCGTCGGTATCATTCAGAGAAAGAATACTCATCAGGCTATTCAGAGGACTTCGTAGATCATGTGCAATAATCGAAAACAATTTATTTTTTACTGAATTAGAAGATTCTAATTCTCCAATTGTTGTACTTAGCAAGGCTGTTCTTTTTTGCACCAGTGTTTCCAACTGCTGGTTTTGATTTTGAACAAGCATGAGGTTCTCATCGCGTAAGTCCTGTTCCTTTTGGATGATGATCTTATAACGGTCGCCAAGCGCAAAGGAAAGCAATAATAGTTCAATCGTAGATCCAATAGGAACGAGCTGGACGGTAAATTCGGTATTTGGAATAACACCACCAAGGCTCAGCGTAACTATACCTACGGTAAGCCAGATAAAAAACCAGGCTATGATATACCATTTTGCAGGCTCATGACCTCTTCTGTATGCAATGATGCCAGATATCCAAACCACTAGTGACAAACTCACGGTCATAACCTGCGCGATAGATGCCGACAAACTTTTGTAGCCTATCATGCTCGTTATAAAGAGAATGATTGCAATGACACCTAATAACTTATATACTGTAACCATAAATGGGACAGTTTGCTCAAGATTAAGAAATTTCCGGCAGAACAACAGTGAAGCTACCATTGACAGGCTTAAAAACACGTGAGGATGGTAGCTAAAAAGGATCCTGACATGATCACCAAATAGAAAGCCATAGCCCCGGATATAGATCAATAGATATGCAGAAAGCGTGAGCACATACATGGTGTAAAACAGGTATGTTATGTCTTTTAAACTAAAGAACAGGAACAGGTTAAAAAGTAACAAAGATATCAAAACGCCCACATAAATATATTCAATCCGATCCTTAACTGCCTTGCCCTTCATAATAGCATCCGGTGTTGCTAATTTGATAGGTACCAACATAATATTGCGGGTTTCCAGCCTCAGATAGATTGGCCCAGGACGGAATTCTTTTTCCAAGGGGAGTTTAAAAACGAAATTACTTTCTATGATTACGTCTTTTTCAGGATAGGATAGTGAGCCAGTTTTAAGGTGCCTTATGGTATTGTTAGCAAGTGAGAAATAGCAGTCGATGTGCTCGATATTCGGTGCATCCACAATCAAGTAATTCTGACCAGCGTAATCTGCCAGATGTTCAATTTTCACCCAAAAAGCAGAGCTGGTATTTCCAAAATTAAGAATATCCTGTTTACCGGGAACGAACTTTCCTTCATGGTCTTTTGCCTTGATTTGGTCTATTGAAAGATTGGCAGCAGTATCTTCGAAATAGCTGAGTTTCTTGCCAACGTTTTGATAATCAAAATTAAGGATGGGTTTAGAAGCCTGAGCATTGGCATCAAAAAAGTAAAATAAAAAAGCAAATAAAACGACAGCCCTAAAATGCATAAATAAATCTGAGGGATAAAAATACGCTATTTAAACGTGCGTAACAAGCTTCTAGCATGCTAAATTGGAACTTTTTGTTGGAAGTAATTATGATGTTTTACTTACCTGGTTGATTTAACTTAGACGAGAGGGATACTGAAATAAAAAGTTGACCCCTCCCCAATAGTACTTTCCGCCCAAATTTTACCGCTATGAATCTGAACAATTTCAGCACAAAGGTACAGTCCGATTCCAAAGCCGGAAATCAATGCCGTATTGCCGCTTTCAACACGGTAATAACGCTCAAACAAGTGCTGAAGATCAGTTTCAGAGATCCCCATTCCTTCGTCACTTACACTAACGGTAACCGTGTCGTTAACAGATTCACAGCCCACAGTAATTGTAGTACCCAAAGGAGAGTATTTAATGGCATTACTAACCAAATTCGAGATTACATTGGCGATTTTATCAGCATCACCAACCACTACCAAATTACTGCAAGGCTGCAAAATGATGTTGTGATTGCTTTCAGAAACAATTATGTCTTCAACGGTATTCCGAACAAGTTGATCCATCATAAATGACTCTTTTTGAAGGAGAATCTTTCCTGATTGTAACCTCGATACGTTTAAGAACCCATTGATCATTGCCGTCATTTTTTTTACTTGCATGGCAGACTTTTCGAGTGCTTTCTGCGAGAAGGAATCTTCTGATTTTTTTGCTTTTGCCTGGAGCAATTGGATATACCCGTTAATAGACGTAAGTGGGGTCTTGAGCTCATGGCTCACCATCCCTATAAAATCATTTTTTCTGATCTCATCAAGCTTACGTTCAGTAATATCCATAAACATACCTGAATATTCTGTTTGGTTACCTTCGCTGTCAAAATAAACTTTTCCTGTGGCTTTTACCCAGATCTGTTCGCCGGTTATCTTATTAGTAATGGGGTATTCCGTATCGCTTGGTTTGGCGTTTTCCAGGGCATCCTTTAGTACGTCAAGTAGCATCTGTCTGTAGTCAGGATCTACCGCTTCGAGGATTGCTTCCATTGGCAAATCTTCGTCTGGAAGATAACCAAATAACTCTTTAATAAAACCAGACATAGTAACCTCAAGCGTTTTAGGATTGATGCTCCAGGTGTCCATTTTGCCGGTTTCAATTGCTTGTTTCAACTTGAGCTGGGCACTTGCGAGGCCGTGATTTGACTCCACCAAACGCTCATTTAACTCTGCAAGGTTAGTTAGTGTGCGTCGCAGTTCCAATTTATCAATGACCTGCCGCCCTAGAATACTTAGACCAGCGATCTGTTCAGCGCTGAGCTCCCTGCTTTCGGTATCAATCACACATAGAGAACCTAATGCAAAACCGTCGGTATTAACAAGTGGGACCCCGGCATAAAATACAATTCCAGGATCTCCGGTTACTAATGGATTCTCCTTAAATCGGACATCACGGGTAGCGTCGGTAACAATCAATGGTTGCGTTGGTACTGCAAGTCCGTGCGCACAAAAAGAATAGTCCCTTGGTGTCTCTCTTGCGGATAGTCCCTTATGCGACTTGAACCATTGACGTTTCTGATCCACGAGGCTGATGAGTGCGATAGGAGTTTGACAAATGGCTGCAGCAAGCGCAGTTAGATCATCAAAATCTGCATCTTCAGCAGTATCTAAAATATGATAGGACTGCAACGCTTTAAGCCTTTCAGCTTCATTTTCTAGTAAAGGATAAGCAGATGATGTACTCTTTTCAGCTTGCACATCGCGTTTTTCAAAAAAATGTTTGTTAGTTAAGATAGGCTCAGTCATTATTAAATTACGTCCCGGAGATATTGTAAAGTAACAAAAGTATTTCCTTTTTACAGCAAGGTTTTATCAAAATCGACATACGTGGCCGATTTTATTAGCTCCGTAGATAGGACGCACCATTAATATCCGCGATTCCGCCGCTGGTAAATTGCATGCCTTCACTGGCGTAAACGGCAACGAGCCTCGCCACCTCCTCAGGTCGGGCAACCCGACCAAATGGGCTTTGCGCACGAATTTCATCACCGCGCGATCCGTTTAATACTGTACTTGCCATTTCTGTCTCAACAAATCCCGGTGCTACAAGATGCACGCTAATGTTGTGTGGTGCCAGAGCGATGGCCAGCGACTGGCTCATGGCATTAAGTCCCGCTTTGCTTGCGCCATAGGCCGGACAGTCTGGTTCACCACGAAAAGCGCCACGAGAAGACACATTTACAATTTTGCCGCTGCCCTGGCTTACCATTATTTTTGAAGCAAAAAAACACATGTTTGCAGCGCCGGTAAGGTTCGTATCTAATGTCTCCTTCCAGCTATCCAACCAATGTGTATAGCTGCTTTCCAATATCTTATGCTCTTTAAATATCCCGGCGTTATTAATTAAAATATCCACGCTGCCCCAATCCTTTTGATAGCGAACGAAAAAGTCTTCGACAGCTTCAGGATTTGTCAGATCCAAGTGATAACTCATATGACTGCCGTTACCAAGTAACTTCAATACTTGACTGGCCTCTGTTTCGCCATACCTGAAAGTAATACTTACATTTGCACCAGCGTCGGCAAAAAGCTGGGCTGTGGCTTTACCTATACCTCTGGATCCGCCAGTTATTAATACATTTTTGTTGTTAAAATCGAAAGTCATTTGTTGAAGTTTATCCCCCTGCAAGTTAAAATTTTAGGCCGATATATGCTATCTCACCCTGGATTCCTTAGCTTTGCCCTTTGTTTTAGTAACCCAACGGATAAATTATTAAAAAAATGAAGCACAAATTGAATATCGAAGATTGGAACAGAAAGGAACACTTCAATTTTTTTAAAACCTTCGATCAACCATATTTTGGTGTCACAGCAAACATTGATTGTACTAAGGCCTATTTACGCTGTAAAACAATGGGTGTTCCGTTTTTCAGTTACTATTTACACAAAACACTATTGGCGGTAAACGCGATAGATAATATGAGGTACAGAATTGAGGCTGACGAAGTTTTTGTTTATGACTGGATTGACGCATCAGCTACAATTATGCGCGAGGATAGGTCCTTTGGTTTTTCGCATATCCGTTTTGACGTTGATTTTGAAACTTTCAATCAAATTGCCGTTGCTGAGATTAATCGTGTAAAACAGACCAGCGGACTATTTACCATGGGTCCAGTGGATAACATCATCCATTTTTCTGCCTTACCATGGATAGATTTCACAGGAATCTCACAGGCTTCTGACTCGCGTTCCGGCGATAGCTGTCCAAAATTTTCTATAGGAAAGCTTGTTGAGTCACATGGCCGTAGGCATATGACCTTTAACATACAGGTACACCACGCACTCGTTGATGGATACCATGTTGGGCTGTTTTTCGAGAATCTACAGTCGCTCATGAATGAATAAAATTTAAATCTAATAATAGGGGTAAAGTTGATTTCCATTGTCTCACCTTAAAAATATATATGAAAAGATTTTTAGGAATAGCGACATTGATCACACTATTGAGCAGTATCAGTTCACAGGCGCAAGAGAAAACAGGCTGGGCAATCAAGGCAAGTATAAATCCAGGGACAACTGTTATCGGAGGTGGTCATTTCGTGCTTGGCGGTGGCATAGGGATTGAAAAGACTCTAAACGACCAGTTTACGGCAACTCTCAACAGCGGCTATACACATTACTTTAGTTACCATACCAATGCCGCAATCGTAACACCTACATTCTCTTACTTCGGAGATATTGAAAAGGACTTAGAATTGATACCTATTAAAGCCGGACTAAACTACTTCGTCAATAAACAGGTTTACATTGGAGTTGATGCCGGCATCGGCATCGAAACAAATGGTAACTCCAGCTTTGTTTATTCCCCGGCAATTGGCATAGCGATGACAAGGGGAATAGATTTAAGTGTAAAATACGAAGATTATACAGGTTACGCAAGATCTGGACAAGTTGCATTACGTTTGGGATACCGGTTTGGATTGTAGATTAATTTCTCCTGAGATATTTTTCCAGGTAGGGGGCAGTAATGCTTCCTGCCAATTTGGAAAAATCTTTAGGAACTCCTGCTCCAACAATTTCACCACCCTTATCTCCGGCTTCTGGCCCAATCTCAATCACCCAATCGCTCCCGGATATCACGTGCATATCATGCTCTACTACGATAATTGTATTTCCCTGATCAACAAGCTTATCTAATTGCTTCATTAGCTTCTCAACATCTGCAGGATGTAATCCAGTAGTAGGTTCATCCAGGATATACAGCGTATTACCATGTTGTGTACGCTGGAGTTCGGTAGCGAGCTTTATTCGTTGTGCCTCACCGCCGGAAAGCTCCGTAGCCGGTTGCCCTAATTTTAAGTATCCCAGGCCAACTTGCCTAACGATATCTAGTCCACGGGCTAGCACAGCTTCTGACTTAAAAAACTCCCAGGCAGCATCTACTGTCATGCCCAATACTTCGGCAATGTTTTTATCTCCATATTTGATTTCAAGTGTTTTCGGATTGTAACGTGTTCCTGAACAGATCGGACACGGGGTATACACACTCGGTAAAAATAATAATTCCACTATCACGAAACCTTCACCTTCACAATTCGGACAACGTCCCTTTGCTACGTTAAATGAAAATCTACCAGCATCATATTTTCTTTTTTTTGCTTCAGGTGAAGCAGCAAAAATTTTCCGGATAGGATCAAATAATCCAGTATAAGTAGCGAGGTTAGAGCGTGGTGTACGTCCAATTGGCTTCTGATCAACCTGTACGAGTCGCCTGATCTTTTCGATACCCGCTGTAATTTCTCCTCCGAGGGTCTCTGTTGAATTATTCTCCAGATCACTGATGTATTCATCATCGGCTAAATCGGCTTTAAGTCCAAGTTTTTTTGAAACAAGTTCTACGAGTATCTGACTTACCAGCGTACTTTTTCCAGAGCCGGATACTCCCGTTACACTCGTGAAAACGCCAAGCGGAAATTGTACGTCAAGGCTTTTAAGGTTATTCCGCGTAACACTTTTCAGTTGAAGCCAGTCTGTAGCTATACGCGGTGTTCTTCGCGAAATATTTCGATTACCGTAAATAAAATTTCGAGTCTGCGAATGTGTTATTTCTTTTAATCCCAGAGCAGGTCCACTGTAAATAATCTCTCCGCCATTACTGCCAGCTCCAGGGCCAACATCTACAATCCAGTCAGCATGCATGATTACATCAATCTCATGCTCTACTACAAACAAGGAATTCCCTGCAGCCTTAAGCCTGTCGAGCGCACGAAGCAACGCTTCGGTATCAGCAGGATGGAGGCCGGCTGAAGGCTCATCCAGTACGTATACTACACCAAACAGGTTCGATCTAATTTGCGTGGCAAGACGAAGACGCTGCAATTCTCCTGGCGAAAGTGAAGGGGTATTCCGGTCAATACTAAGATATCCCAGTCCAAGATCTAGCATGACCTCTAGTCTGGCAACCATGTCTTCAGCGATGCGTTGGGCAACGATGCGCTTTTCAGGATGGTTTTTCTGATCTACATTACCTGTAAAACCGTCAACATTATCTACAGCGTAAGGCTTAAACAGTGAGTGCAATGCTGCCAGTGGCATTGCAGATAGTTCTATGATATCAAGTCCACAAAATTTTATTGACAATGACTCTTGTTTTAGCCGTTTTCCATGACACAGCGGACATTCGTTACTGCGCATATATTGTTTTGCCCGTTTTTTCATGAGTTGGCTCGGCGAGTTGGCAAAAGTATGCATTACATGTCTTCGGGCACCAGTAAACGTGCCCATGTAATCAGGTTGAATTTTGTTTTGAATTGCCTTTTGTACCTGCTCCGCGCTATAACGAGGATAAACCGGAACAACCGGTTGTTCATCAGTAAATAGGATCCATTCACGATCTTTTTTCGACAAATTCTTCCAGGGAATATCAACATCAAAACCCATAGTGATTAGAATATCACGTAAGTTTTGTCCTTGCCAGGCCTTAGGCCATGCTGCAATTGCCTGTTCCCTTATCGTAAGGGTAGGATCAGGCACCATCAACTGCTCGGTTACTTCATAGATACGTCCGAGGCCGTGGCATTCAGGGCAGGCCCCCTCGGGCGTGTTGTTTGAAAATCCCTCAGCGTAAATTATCGACTGATTTTTTGGATAGTCTCCCGCACGTGAATAAAGCATCCGTAATAAATTAGAAAGGGTGGTTACGCTACCCACAGAAGAACGGGTAGAAGAGCCACCACGTTGTTGTTGCAATGCTATTGCAGGTGGTAAACCGTCTATTTCATCAACATCAGGTATGGTCATCTGGTTAAAAAGCCTGCGTGCATAAGGTGATACCGATTCAAGGTAGCGACGTTGCGCCTCTGCATATAATGTACCGAATGCCAATGACGACTTTCCCGAGCCCGAAACTCCCGTAAAAACAACAAGCGCATCTCGCGGAATTTTAAGAGATACATCCTTTAAGTTATTTTCTCTCGCTCCTTTTACCGTCACGAATCCCATAAAAGAACTTTGACTTTTTTCTGCTCTGTCCATCTCTTACGAACAGGTAAGATAGAAATATTGTTTAGCCCAAAGGATCTTAAGGCACATAACAAATTTAACTGAAACAATTTCTCCGATTTTCCGTTGTTTTAATTAGGCGTTTGCCGCAATCTTTAAACCGATATGTAGCAAATGCTCCATTTTCTAACCCTTAAAATTTTAAAACTATGGCTTTCAAAGCTAGATTAAACTTTTATGGCTGGGTGTACCATGTACTCCAACGTGCCTTTTCGTTAAGTCCGACGGCGAAACTCCGTACGGTTACCATTCCGACCCACCGTGGAATCAATAGTATATTGAATCAACTCCATTGCGAGGCCAAGCGAAAATCCCAACTCCCGTATTAAAGAACTAATGGTATTTAGGTCGGTCTTTTTAAGATTGTCGATTGACCTACATCCTTAACTTGTTTAACATCCCTGACATGGAACAGAAACTAATTACCGAAATTAACATAGAGAATAAAGCTATCTTACATTTTGCTTCTTTCTCATTGCAGCAAAGTTTTAATGATCACCATTACTTTGAGCTACGATTTAGTCACGACCAAATGGGTTTGCCCGGTTTGGTATCCCTTGATGACAGTCGTGAATTTGTAGGAAAGACTCTAACAGCTTCATTCGGTTATTTGAATGATAAATTACAACATTTTTCGGGTCTGGTAACAAAAGTTGAATTATCGCAGACACATGGTTACCATGGTGTTTTAATTGTAAGTGGGTATAGCCCAACAATTTTGATCGACCGAGGTGCCGATCTCGGATCGTATCTCAATAAGACCCTTGACGATATCGTTAAACAAGCCACGAAAGATACATCTGGCAACGATCTTACCATAGTATCAAAAGCTAGCAGAACGGAGCCTATTGATTACGTAATCCAATATCGGGAGAGCGACTTTAACTTCCTTAATCGGTTATCCGGAGAATATTTTGAATGGTTTTATTACGATGGTCGCCAGCTTAATTTTGGTAAACCCGATGAGCAGAAGGAAGTCTCACTCTTTTATGGCCGGGATGTTTTAAATCTGCAATATGCAATGGAGGCTGCTCCGATTAAATATAAACGTTTTGCCTATAGTTCAAAAGGCGATGAAATGCTGCATAGTGAAAGTACAGGGAAAACGAGTGGCTCGCCAGATTTAACCCATGCTGTTGAAGTATCCAATCTCATGTACAGCAAAACCTATAATCAACCCGCTCCAATACGTGTAGACAATTCCAGCGACATTAAGAGTCTGGTAGAAAACGAAGAAAAAGCCAACGTGAGTGAATTGCTAAAGGTAAATGCGAGTGGAGACAACGCCGAGTTAAGCATAGGAGCAATTGCTGAGATTAGCATGAGCCTCCGTCAGGAATTATCATTCGCTACACAGAGTCTTGGTAAATTCTTGATCACCAGCGTACATCATAATATCACCGGCACTGGCAAATATTCAAACACGTTCGAAGGACTAGTGTCTACGACGGAGCGCTTGTTGGTGAAAAACTTTGAAAAACCTAATCCAGACATGCAGTTAGCTGATGTAATTGAAAATGAGGACCCGGATGGCTTGGGAAGAATTAAAGTCAAATTTAAATGGGAATGTCAAACTAATGACGTTACGGAATGGTTGCGGGTAGTAACACCAAATGCTGGTACAGGAGACAGAGGTGCTAATAGAGGATTTTTCGCTGTACCTGAAATTGGTGACCAGGTGATTATTGGTTTCGAGGAAGGTAATATTGCCAGACCTGTGGTTATGGGTAGTGTATATAACAGAAGTAATGTTGACAGCAATCCACAGATTAAAAATCACCTGAAGAGCCTGACTACTCGTAGCGGACATTTAATTGAATTTGATGATAACGAGGGGTCCCAGGGCATAAAGATCACAGACATCAATGCGAACATAATCCATATCGATACCAAGGGTAATAATATTACCATTACAGCATTGGAAAACATGAGTTTGAATTGTAAAAACATGACGATTAATGTTTCCGAAAATATGTCCGTACAGGTGGGACAAAATCAGTCAGTTAATGTTGGTAAAGATATTGCAACTACCGCGGGTAACAACTATTCATTAAGTGCAGTAGGTGATCTGTCTGAAACTTCTAACAACAGAACTGAACTCGCTACTAAGGACTTCAGCCGGCAGGCCGAAGTATCTAATGAGATAGCCGGAGAGATTAGCTTGTTTAGCTCAAAGGAGAATATGACCATGCAAAGCGGCAAAGTTGTGGAGCTTAATAGTGCAGAGAAATCTAATCTTTTCTAGTATGGCTATTACTAAACAGGCGAAAAACATCAAGATTGTGGTGAGTCAGAAATATCAGCTTGTTGTAGTGAACAAGCTTGAAAAACTAGTTCATAGCATGAATGTGGAAGCCACTTCGGGCATACTGAATCTGGCAAGCAATAAAAAAATTGTATCTAGCGGAAACAAGTCATGAATTTACATAGAAATATCTGTTTCCTGTTCGTGCTGCTGTTAATTACGGTAGCAGGTTGTAAGAATAAAGGCAAAGCACAAAAGATGAACGAAAAATTTAACTGGACGGGTACTGTTTCTGCACCTGAAGAATACCCAATGGAAGTATATGATGGTGCTATTATTGCTGATGATTTTACATTTCGGTTTGACGAAATGTGGGGAACTCAGAATACCGGATGGGGCGAGACTGGGGGTGTATTTAGCATTGATCGAGAACAAATGGACGCTCCGGACTCCCTGAAATTCACATGGATGTCGCTTGTTGAGAAAAAGTTTTATACAGGTAGCTGGAAATTGGACAAAGATAAGATTGCCAAACTATTCCGTGAGGGCTATGTGAATGATCTTACACATCAGAAAGGTACATACAATATGATCAAGGTTGGTTTAGCTCCAAAAGGACTGGTTGTGGTATGGCTGTCTGGTGTAGGTTTTCAAACCGAGGTCGGTTCTTATCAGGCTGTAGACACTGTCATTAAAAAGGAAGACGCTTATGAAAATGCAAAATATATGTTCGATGATGATTTTATCCCTCGCATTTTAGCTGATAAAAACATTATGAAACCTGAAATCAAAGCGAAAATTGCTAGTCAAGGATATCCAGAGCCCAATGTTTATCAAGTATATCGGGAAAGATTTAACTGGAGACCGGAAATCCATTTACCTAAAGGTGGTAAAGAGGCCGTATTGGTGTACCAATATTTTAACGGCGAAATTGAAACCCGTTTTGGTGATGAGCTTGTCGAAAATCAATATATGTCAAGAGCCGCTCCGAAATCCATTACGCTGATTTGGAAAGATAAAGCTGGAAATAAGAATGCTGTGGGTGTGGAACCTTTTAATGAAAAGGAGATTATCAATGCTTTTAAACAGCTAGGTAACACATCGAAGATTGATATGGTCATTACCGTCAATGAAAGCAATAGCGCAGCTGCTATAGTACTTAAGGACGAACACGACAGCATTAAAATCGTATCTGGAAAAATAGAGATAAGTGAAAATTTAACTAACTAATATGCCAAGTATTAAGTTAAAATCATATACGCCCCCTGCTAACACCAACACCTATCTGGATATAGTTGTTGGGATGTTTTTTGATGGCACAAAGAATAATAAGGACAATACCGACCAACGCAATAAACCTACCAATGGATCATTTGATAAATATGGTAAGGATGATGACGAAAGCAGTTACTACAACGATCATTCTAATGTTGCTAGGCTCTGGAGTCTGTACGACAAATCCAAGTGTATATATGTTGAAGGTATAGGAACAGTTAGTGGAAAAGGCGATGATACTATAGGGTACGCATTTGGTTCTGGAGCTACAGGTATCAGAGGAAAGGTCAGAAAAGGCTGCAAAGATGTGGTTGAGAAACTTTTGGTTCCCAAAATCAGCGTAAACAAAAGAGCCAAACTCCGGTCAATAACATTCGATGTTTTTGGATTTAGCAGGGGAGCTGCCGCAGCCAGAAATTTTGTGTATGAGATTGGTAAAGATGCCTATGAAGCACTTATTTATGTGAATCCGCAAAGCGGGACTATGTTAAAGACAGACGCTGACGGGTATTTTACGAACGAAAAGAAATTCCCCGCCTGTGGTGAACTGGGAAGAAATTTAGCTGCTGCTGGCATCAAGGTGACCCCCGATATGATCAAAGTACGGTTTCTTGGAATTTTTGATACTGTTTCTTCCTATTCAACCAGTATTACAGCAACGCCAAATTTCAATGACGTAGCTGAGTTGCACCTAAATGAAATCGGCAGAGCCCAAAAGGTTATTCACTTTACTGCTCAGGACGAGCATCGTCAAAATTTCTCACTAACACACACACATATCGGCAAAGAGAGAAACCTGCCAGGCGTTCATAGTGATGTTGGCGGAAGTTATGAAACAGCAAGGGAGATACGTTATGAACTGGAAACATCATGGACATTGAAGAGCAATTTGTATCCATTCAAGAAAAATTTAATTGAGCAAAATTGGTTTACTGAGGAGGAACTTTCGATAACCGGAGGATTTGCGTATTTCGCATTACAAGGGGATCGTAAAAAGGTATGGAAGGAGTATAGTTATATCCCACTGCAGTTCATGGCTGAATACGCCGAACAAACTAAACTTCCATTAACCAGCGCAGCCGCTGAAGGTAAATATAAAATTGATGCCCACCCAGTACTAGGCAGGATGAAAGGATATCTCCGAGAGTATGTGATGGGCAATGGCAGACCACTGATCTATAAAACGACTACGGAACTCAATAAAAAAATAGCTGCCGCGCAAACCGCACAGGACAAAGCTGCATTACAACGTGAACAGGAAATCCAAAAAGACCTTAGGGTACTTAGAAGCAAGTATTTACATTGGTCGGCCAAAAGGGAAGGTATAGGCATGGATCAAACAAAAGACAATAAACGGATTAACTATTAGCCGCCCAAAAATGGAAAATCCCATCACATTTAGACCTCAACCGCGCAGCAAAAGGACTTACGGCGTTAGCATTAAGTATTTTGACGAGGATCAGGTTGTTCCTTCAAAAAGGGTAGATTTTCAGGTTGTTATTGGCATTGAACAGTATAAAAATGAAGATCGCACATGGCAATTGACAATTGATAGAAAGGAACTTTTTATCAATCAACATGAACCAGACCTGATTAGCGAACAGCTTGCCGCTTTGGCTATGTCAGCGTTGTATCCCGTGAAGGTCGATGTAAATTTTAAAAATGAGATTTTTAGAGGAATTGTAAATCACGGGGAGATCGTAAAAAGATGGGCCGATAAAGCAGAACTGCTTTCCGACAAATATGCTGGAGATTACACAGCTCTTTTTATCAAGAAGATGAATGCTAGCCTATCTGATCCGTCAGAAGTTGAACGTGCCTTGGGACTTGATATGTTTTGGTCAGCATTTTTTCACCCACAATATTTAAACTATGGTGAAGGGCTGAGCCTGGATGTAGATTTTTATTTTCCAATTGTACCCTATCAAAAGACGAGGTTTTCTGGTAAGCAGCTATTAACACCAGACTATACTGATTACAATACTTATCAAGTAAACTTTAGAGCAGCAGACGCCATTCCTGATGAAATAAAGTGGAATGACCGGAGTACACAAGTGCTTATAAACGCGAAATTTGATCTGGATAGGGATGGAGGATTGTTGAAAAATGTCATTGTGAATTGGGGAATTTATCATCGTAGTGGAATTAACGCAGGCCGACGAATTCAGTTTTCGGCTTATGAAATTAATACAGGCTCTGAAAAAATAAATGTTGTGGATAATATGGCAGTCCAAGCAACACAACCGGTAGTAGAGAAAAAAGGATTTTGGGAAAGAATTCTGGGTTAGCAGGATTCGTAAAAAAAATTGTATGTCGCAAAAAGAAATCATAGTTCAGGGAGCCACTTGCAAGTGCCAGTATGGCGACCAGACAGATAAATTAAAGGTGCTTACCCAACAAAAACACTACGTAAACGATAAGGAAGGTGGTGAAAAACTAATAGCCTCACACGTAGACGTGGGTATGACGTTTGAGAAAAATACCTTTGGGCAATGTAAAATGCAACCACGAGGAAGTAGTTACGCCCCTTGTATTCCTGCACTTAATAAATGGAATGGAATGTATGAAGATATGGTATTGATCAATGACGGACAGGTGCTTGTGGAAGATAGTAAAGGGATCTGCACAATTGCCGGCTCGCCTTGTATATCATTTGTAAAAACCGGGCAGAAAGCAAACCCATCTAAGCAAAATATCGAAAATGCAGATGAAGAGACAGACTCACAGGTTAACCCACTTGTCAACATGAAAGAACTGGACAAACAAGACCTTTATCAATTTTTAAATGTACAATAAGCATGTCTAGAGGAATTAACCATTGTTACTGGAAAACTAACGGCGGACCACTTGCCAGATGCGAGCTGGGAAAAACGTATTACCTGTATGACAAGGATACAAATGAGTTTCTTGTAGATGAGACTTGTGTTGACGCCGATAATAAAAACAAAAAAACTACAGTTGCAAATGCCCGTTGGTCAGTGATCTATAATGAATTGTTTGCTACAGTAGAAAAAGGTGGAGAGCCGCAATGGGCAAAACTCGGTCCGGGAGCTGAATCTGTGAAAAAATGGGGGATAGGTACCCGTTATAAAACTGGCAGCAGTCTGAAATTTTCACCATCGGGAAGCAACTTTTATTTCGGCTTCAAACAGCGGATTGAACTTTTTAGCTACAATCCAGGTTCAGGCTTCTATTTTCATGTTCTTCCTGTAGGAAAAAATAGTATCAATTTCGCGTATTTCTATGAGAGTGAACGTGTGCGTCGTTATGGTGAAATGATAAGTGTTCAGGTGGCATTTCATGGATATAACCTGGATAAACATAACGATTATGAAGGATGGATTTATCTCCTTGATGCAGATAAATCGGCTGCGCTAAGAGATACTGAGGCGTTAAGGTCAGCGAATCTTTGGGAAAAACCAAAATCCTTTGCAATAGACGGTTCCACGAGTGCCAATAATTTCAACTACACGTATGCACAAACCTTTCCGATTGATATCGCTTGGAAAAAAGGGGAGAATAAACAAAAAAATTTCACAGTCGCCGTTGAAGTTTATAAAAAGATAAAATCCAAGAGTGGTAAGGTGATCTCCCTGCAGCGCGTAGAAGTTAAGAATTTTGGGGCTGAGCCAACCAAAGATCTTATCACCTACGATACGAACGTATTAAAAATTAAAGATACAGATCAAAAGGAGTCGATCTCCAGCAGATTTATGGTATCTGAAGAACTCATGGATCATTACCTGCAAAGAACTGAACAGGCGAAAGTCGAGCAGATTCAATATATTGGAGATATCCGCTATACACACAAAGAATTTGACCCATGTGGATATTCAACCATCACTGTTAATGATGCCGACCATGCCTCTGTTATTTTTGATGAGAATGCTACCGATGGAGAGATTGATAAGACGGCAAAAACCTTTGATGTAATCACCGGTGATGTCCGAAAAGATATCACAATTAAGGTAGGGGCGCTGACCACAAAGGGGGTTTTATGTAACGGTTTGCTGCTGGCAGCCGGCGAAAAGCACAGTGCCCGGAAAAATCTTTTTCAGATGGATAAAGTAATGCCTGCACTGAGGTTGGAAGGTAAAGCTTTTGTAACTCGCCCTGACATCAGTGATAAGAAGGATCAGGACGTAGTACCAGATGGACAACGTGGCGAATCTAAAGATGTAAGCGAAGTACAGGAATGGATAGAGAACCGCGACTATAAGTTTCAGGGAGAAGATACGGTAGTGCTAATGCTGCGCTATGTGTACAACAAGACCTTCCTAGAAAAATATACAAGCAAGGTAACTAAAGATGATGTCACATCGGTAAATGCACTATGGGTGCTGAATCATTTTTTGCTTACCCGTGATAAGGTACAAACATATTATTTGCCAGTAAGTACCTGTCGCTATCCAAACCAACTTGTAAAAGTTAAGATATATCCTGACATGGAATGGGAGCTGGCGGCACTTGTTGCTGTCCCAGCATGGAAAAAAACAGTATTTAAGTTTGAGTCGTCGCGGCAGGACTTAAGAGGATATCATAATAATTTTGCTTTTGCCCATACCAGACAAACACTGGAAGCCAAAGTCGAAACAGAGTCTAAAGTAGGCGTAGATGTTACACTTACTGCTACAACGAGCGGCAATACATTCCAGGCTGGTTACAAAATTGAAAAGGCAGTTAAAAAAACAGTTGCGACATTTAACTCTGTATATAATGGGCTGGCGGTTTTCGATGGACGCTCACCCACAGCATCAAGAAATTCAGCAGCGATACGCACTGGATCTGTCAGGAAGTTTGAATTCAATATCGACCCCCCAAACGTTGCTTTCGCGCTGAAATGGAAACATGCATTGGCAACTTCGCCAAAGTTCGCCGGGCAAATCGGAACACGCATAGAAGGAGGCGTTGCATTAAAGCCATTCATTGGTATCGGCATTACTGTGGATCTGATTCCAATAGCATCAAAATTAGCTGGTGCTGTTGGTACTGCGATCGAATGGATCATTAAAGCGCTGGAATATGCGATCGATGGGCTTGATATCTATTTCAACTTTAAACTTGAAGCAGAAATTGCGGCCGAACTTTCCATTGGCTGGCACGATCTGGATGGTTGGGATGAGAAGGCTAAGCGCGAAATCACCATGCTTTTGAAGGCCACACTCGAAGCAGGTGTCGATTATGAAGGAACGGTAATTGCCAGTGTTGTCCGCGGTGATGTCACTGAAGAAACGTTGGAGACATTTAAAGCAAAAGCATCCATCGGTGGTGGCGTCGAATATAAGGAAGCCTGGGATTCGGATAAACAGGGAATGTTCAAAACAGTAACGGTTGAATTTACTGGCATGAAAGCCAATCTTGAGGTTTATGCAGCAATTGTACGTAGGAAAAAAACAGTGATTAATCCGGATTGGAAGGAAACATCCGACAAAAAGGTTGATGTGAAGGCGAGTAAGGAATTTGTGTTGCTGGATAAAAAGACATGGTATGGCCCGAAAAAAATATACACAGATGATGAAACTGACGATGATGAAGATAAGAATAAAAAATAGCGTACTATTAATCGCGATGTTATCCCTTATAAGTATGAGTAGTTGCCAAAGTAACAATAAAAAAAGTGCTGAGGAAAAAAGTACGCCGGTTAGTGTGCCTGAAGCTAACAAATCAACAGGCGGTGATAAGATTTCGCTAACACCCCTTGAACGTGGTAAACTGATGGATCTGGAAAAGATTGATTTTGAACGGGCCGACTTAGATAAGTTATTTGAAAAACTTGCCTATCTTAAAAGTTATGAGATGGGAGCATACAATATCAAGTATAACGGTGATAAACCATTAGTGATCAAACGATTTGCTTTGTATAACATTTCTGATATGCGCATGATTGATCGATATGCAAAACGAAATGTAGATGTCATTAACAAAGGGCAGATGTATGGCGATACCTCCACTATAGACCGTACCGTTCCTGTGCTGGGGTTAAAAGACGCTGACCTGCGTGCTTTCGGTTATTGGGGAAAAGAGAATATCATTTTCAATAAGGTTTTCACTAGTTCCACAAAAAAGCAAAAGCTGATCAGGCTCCGTCTTCAGAGTGATGAACTCAGTGGTGTTACCGAGAAAACATATCACGAGCTCGTTGAATTGATAAATGCCAAGTATAAAAACACATCGGCCAAAGCAAGCCCTCAGGGAGATGGACGGGCAGATTCTTACGAATGGAGAATGAAGGATAAGGTTGTTCAACTTAGCTTTAATAAAGATGGTGCAATGAGCTATATTACACTTGTTCATGCCTTTATAAATCCGGATACCAAAGGATATTTACCGGAATTTGGAAATTAATATCAATATATAGATTTTTATGAGCACAAGACCTATTTACGAATTATATATCGATGCCAAAGGTGGTTTCTTTGAACTCCTTGTAAATGATATCCCTTTTTATTTCTATTATAATGTAGGCGCAACAGCCTTCCGACTTAACATAAATAGTTTTATTCCGAAAAGTGGTTTGCAGCATCTTTCCTTACGTATGCTATGTGTAGAACCCGGTGAACCTTTTCCGGAGGGCGCATCGGTAGAACTGAAAATTGAACGTTATGAAAAGGGGAACCCCAGGGAACGCACCGCTGTACTAGATTACAGGAATATGCAACTCAGCGATAATAAAACAGGTATTTTCCTACATCAGCAAAGTTTTACAGCAGAAGTTCCATATACGCTTAGCCTGGCTAATTCTGTAAGTCTGGACAATTATAACGAAGAGATCCTTAGGAAGGAAATGGAGGATGCTTACCGCGAATATACTGAAGCGATGCGGACAAATGATTTATCCAAATACAAAGCCCTTACCGCTGAGCGGCAAGAAAATATCTTTACATCACTTTATGTAGACCAAGCATCCAGAAACAAGCAGGAGGCGGGTTATCTTAAGGGTATCAATCATCAGCAGGTTAAACTGTATCCAATGCAACACTATAAACTTGCTTTTTACGACAATAAAAAATTGGTTGGCTTACAAAAGATCAAAGATGCTCCCGGAATATACATAGATAGTACAAATCCGGAGGACGCTTTTATTGAATATATCATTTTCCATAAAAAATCTGCTGCATCACCGTTAACAATCGTGCTGTAGAAAATTATTCTGCTCTTAATGCTTTTGAAGGCGTAGTCTTTAATGCCCTAAATCCCTGGATCGTAACCGTTAGAACTGATAAAAGAACGGTTAATGACAAGGTTATCAGAAACGGAACAAAGGAAATTGACTGTTTATAAGCAAATCCAGCAAGCCACTGATTTGCAAAAATATAGATTAAAGGAGCAACAATTATATTTGATAAGATCACTAATTGGAAGAAATTGTTATTTATTTGGTTGAATATTTGATAGTCACTCGCACCCAATATTTTACGAACAGCTATCTCTTTAAGTTTAGCGCGTGTAATAAATTTTGCGTAGGCATACAGCCCACTTAAAGCAATAAGAATGGTTAGTATTGACAATGCGGTAAAAACAAATTTTAGTTGTTCTTGCTTCTTGAAGAGCTTACCGTAGAGAATATCCATAAATTCATATCTGAAATCTTCGCCGTCAAGTTTATTGATACCAGACCAATTTGCCTTTAATGTAGTCAGCGCTTGAGATGCCTTTCCCTCACTAACTTTTATCAAAATAGCCGTTCTGGCTTCCGCGCATTTATTCGTTAGACTATAAACTGTTGGCTCCGCCACTTTTTCAAACCCTTCTGCTTTCAGATCTTTGATCACGCCAATTATCTGAAAACTTGAATTACAGCTCCTAATAGATTTTCCGATTGGATTTGTGAGGTTATATTTTTTTACCGCCGCTTCGTTCAAAATAACAGCAGCAGATGAGTCAGTTCCAAATTTATCTGAGAAAAATCTTCCACTTACTAATTTTATACTTAATGTTTCAAAGAAGTCAGGATCGACCGCTACCGAAAGCATTTGTTTATCTATTCCATCAATGGAAAATGTCTGTGCGGACGGCTTTGGTCCGGTTGGAACGTAACTTGTTACTGAAACAGATTTTACTCCATGGATTTGAATAATCCGATCTTTAACAGGTTGAAAATCTAGTTGGGTATTAAAAATTGCATTATTTTGAACAAATACAACCTGATTCGCAGAAAAGCCTTTATCTTCTGTCTGCATGTACGACAGTTGTCGGTTTACAAGGAGTAACCCCGTAATAAATGCCGTAGCTATGGAAAATTGAGCAACAAGTAATGATTTCTTTAACCATTGATTATCAGCACTATTACTAAAGTTTCCTTTGAGGACACGCACTGGATTGTAAGATGACAAAACCAAAGCAGGGTAGAGCCCCGCCAACAGCGTGGTAGTTAGTAAGGTTAAGGCAATCAGCCAGAAACTGTCGGAAAAGCTTGTCCAGATGGAGAGGTTGACTTCAAATATCCTGTTAACTACAGGTAACGTAAATTCAGTTATTATTAGTGCTATTGTGGCAGCAGTGAAGCATTGGATAAATATTTCGATCATAAACTGAATTACCAGATTGCCTTTATTGGCTCCCATTACTTTTTTAACACCAATTTCTTTTGCTCTGGTTGCAGACTGGACAATATTGATATTCACAAAATTTATACAGGCCAGGAGCAGGATAAGTACTCCTAAGGACAGAATTACATTAACGACTTTGCGGTTGCTATTGATACCTGATTTAGGTTGAAGATGCAAATTTTGCAGTGCATCTAAATAGACTGACTGGTTAGTTTGGTCGGCGAATTTAAGTAACTCACCATTTTTAGGAAGTCCAGCGGCATAGAGCTTGTTTAATTTTTTTGTGAGATTCTCAATGCTTGCGTGCGGTTTAACCTGGATAAATGTCGTATAGGCGTAATCTGTGGAATCCATGCCCTCAGCGATATCCCTGGTTAATGCTAGACCATCAAACGTAATATTAGCATGTAGGTCTTCCTTAAAAGTTCCATGAACGGTTCCTGTTTGTCCTGCGGCAACACTACCAATGGTCACCATTTCTGGCGACAGATTGTGCTTTTGTGGGAATAATGTTTTCAAACTACTTTCACTTAAGAAAAAACTCCGTCTTGTATTGTCCGCGTCTTTAAAAATGGTATCTGTAGTTTTAAAATTAAGAATTTTAGAAGCCTCGATATCTGCTGATAAGACATTTTTGACATAAATCCGAGCATTCTTGTTCGATATGGCGAACTCAAAGTTTGTATATTTTATTTTTCCGACTTTCTCAATCTCTGGAATCTGTGCTTTCATCTTCCTTGCAAAATCCGAAGAAGTTAACGTAGAGAAATCACCCTGAATTTTTCTGCCAACAAGATAAATATTTTTATAGTTAGGGTTGGAGGCGTCGTAGTCATTTTCGTATTGAACGTACAGTATTATAGTCATAAAGGCAGCTACCGCTACAGCCATACCACCAATATTAATAAATGTATTACTTAGGTTTTTCTGAATATTCCGGAGAGCAATTTTAAAGTTTAATTTAAACATGTAGAATAATTTGCGGTTAAACGTATAAGGTTATGTATACGATGCACACTACCGCTTATTTCCATAAAATACTCAAGTGATCTATAGAACTATTTTTGATTGGATTTTATCCAGTATTATTGTTCTAATTTCCTCAGCATTTACATATACCATAAAATGTCCGCCATTTATAATAGTAACATCTGGTTTAAGATATCTGGAAGGGAGAATGAAATCTGTATTTCCATGAATATGTGTCAAATTTTCTGGTCTCACTTCATTTCTCCAGGTCAGGATCGCCGTGAGTGCCCATTTTATAAATGCAGGATTACTATCGGCAACCAATTGCTTGAGGAGCTTTTTACCGTCAGCAGTTGTTGCACCAAGAAATCTCAGCCCGAAAGTATTACTGTTTTTTATTACACTGAGAGGCAAAGCTTTTTGAAGTCTCAATAGGCCTGAAAGTTTGTAATACCATGGAAGACCACTGTATACCGGCAAACTTGAAATCAAAAACGTATGCAAAGGTTTTAATATTTTGGAAATTTCAGTAGCCAACATTCCGCCAAAAGAAAGCCCGATAAGATAAAATGGTACAGTGCTGTCAATGTTTAACGCCAGTCTTCCGGCATAGTCAGCCAGCGACTCATTCCTGACCTCAGAAATCCAATCCAAATACACAACTTCGAATTCATCTGGAAAAACTAGTTTACGAAAAGCTCTCCGATCCGCACCCAGGCCACTAATCATGTAAATTCTGCTCCTCTTATCTTCCAATTTCCCAGTCATTATGTTATTTAACTAAGATAATGTTATTTGAGTTAAACTGCCATTAAGACTATTTCAATTTATCCAACTTAAAGTAACCTAGTTCAATTATATCTTCTTCAAGTCCTTCAGCCGGTGTTATTTCAATTGCAAATTTAGACTTCAAAGCGGGATCAAGAATTTCTTCTATTTTGTATATGTCGTCTACATCAACACCATACTTTTCATCAATATGAGAATTGGCTCCTTTAATCGAGTTGGTTTTGTAAAACACCGTTTTTTTTGCATCTTGAATGGCCATGGCGCGGTCGTCCTTAACTGATAAGATGATATGATGTTGCTCAATCAATTTCCCGGAAAGGTAACCTCCAAGATTAATAAAGAACAACTGCGGGCCAGAAGTTGCCGAACAATTATTCTTTTCTTTAACTTCCACGCTATAGCCGTCAACAGCCGTTACTTCTCGCCAGCCGTCTACATGAAGCGAGGCACCAGCTTCAGGCCAGAAAGCTTTCATTTGAGGAACAAGATCTTTAAGAGAACTACCAATGCCAAAAAAATAGTCATGCTGTTCCACATTTCTTCTGGCGGCTTTGGAACCCAGTAATACTAGGTATAGCTTATTTTTTGGTGCCGATTGCGCTTGTTGTTCCATTAGATTACGCTTACAAGGAATATGCCAAGGGGCGATTATAATTTTGTATTTCTAAACAATTAACGCAAAATAAACTTATACGGTGGAATATTCTTTTAAACAAATGTCAAATCTAATAATGGGGCACACAACTACAAAAAAACGAATTGCTATTCTTGGTGGTGGCCCTAGCGGGCTTTTCATGTACAAACGACTCGTTGAAGCCAGCCAGCCGGATTTTGATATTTCTATTTTTGAACGTAAGGGCTATCTTGGCTCTGGAATGCCTTACAGCTTGGAAGGCGCTAATGATGAACATATTACCAATGTGTCTGATAATGAAATCCCGGTGATTTTCAATTCAATCCACGATTGGGTTAAGATGGCGCCAGAGGAAATTCTAAATAGATTTCACATCAATTCAAATAACTTTAACGAATACAAAGTTCTGCCACGTTTATTTTTCGGGGAATATCTCAGTGCGCAATTTGAATTATTAAGGCATAGGGCAGCACAGCGTGCTATTGCTACAGTAGTTTATCTGAATACATCCGTAACGGACATAGTTGACGATCCGGAAAAAAATAGGGTGAAAGTGACAACAGATACTGCTAAAGTATTCGACTTTGACTGCGTTATTGTGTGCACAGGGCATAACTGGCCGAAAAAGTTTGAGGGTAAAATCCCTGGTTATTTTGATTCCCCATATCCGCCTAAAAAATTAAAATTACACTTGAACAACGCTGTAGGGATTAAGGGATCGTCTCTTACAGCAATTGATGCTATCCGGACACTCGCCCGTGAGAACGGTACGTTTCGAGAGCATAACGGGAGGTATTTCTATGATTTGGCTCCTGAAAGTGCTGGTTTCAGTATTGTTATGCATTCCCGTAATGGCTTGCTACCAGCCGTCCGTTTTCACCTGGAAGACTCACATCTCGGAAAAGATGCAACGCTAAGCAAGGAGGAAATAAAAAAACACATTAGCGGGAATGGGGGATTTATAGCGCTCGACTTCATATTTGAAAAGAATTTTAAAGCAATGTTTCCTGAAAAAGACCCGGATTTTTACGAGCGCATTAAAGATATGTCTCTGGAAGCCTTTGTAAATTCAATGATGAACTCAAGGGAAAAAATGGATCCCTTTGAACTTTTTAAATTAGAATACGCCGAAGCCGAGAAATCTATTCAGCGTAAAGAATCGATATATTGGAAAGAAGTATTGGCCGTGTTAAGTTTCGCTATGAACTACCCGGCCAAGTATCTGTCAGCTGAAGATATGCAAAGACTACAAAACGTACTGATGCCGCTTATTTCTGTAGTCATTGCTTTTGTTCCGCAAAGTTCATGTCGTGATCTAATGGCCCTGCATGACGCTGGTTTACTAAATATGGTCACAGTTGACGATGATAGTACCGTAGAACCCAATCCTGAAGGCGGCGCAATTTACAGCTATATCGATAATGCAGGTGTAGCGCAAAAAGTATCTTTTGATCTATTTGTAGACTGCGTAGGTCAGCCACATTTATCCTATGCTGACTTCCCTTTCAAAAGCCTGATCGAATCACATACGGTGAGTCCGGCATTGTTACAATATAAATCTGCCTCCGTCGGGCAGTCCGACATGAAATCGGGTAACAAACTGGTAGAAAAAGGTCATAATAACTATTATTTGAAGGTACCCGGGATTACGATCAATGACAATTTTCAGGTTATAAATGCCACTGGCGAACATAGTGAACGAATCTACATGATGGCTGTGCCCTACATAGGAGGCTACAATCCAGATTATTCTGGCATTGACTTTTGTGAAGCCGCTTCAGAAACAGTGGCTAAAGCTATAATGCAGCCAAAGGAAAGTTAGTAGCAAAGATGAAATAATACGCCTGCTTGCAACCAGCCTGAGATGACGCATTTAATTGAAACGCCCAATCAGGCGTTTCAAGATTATTTTTATAGTGAATTTAATGTAGCCTCAACAGTTTTAGCCAAAGCGTCGAGCAATACAGTTTTATAAATTGTAAAGGTATTCTGACGCGTAACCTCATCTTCACTCTCGCGAACAGCTTTTTTACTAGCCTTAATTGCCTGCAATTCATTTTCATATAAAGACCCAAAAGTTTCTGGTTCTTTATTCTTTAATATTCGCACGGTATGCGAATATTTTTCTTGTGTATCGACAAGGATATCAAAATTCTTCTCGTTGTATACATCGATAGCGGCAATTTTAATTGATAACTGCTCTATCTTTCCTCTTTCTTTTGCGTAACCCATATTCAAGACAAATATACGTTTTTCAACAAGAATCAGCTAATCAAGGTAAACAAGCTATGGATACAAACAACCACCTCTTTAATAATTCCAAACGATTTAAACAGATAGCTTAATCGATTGTTATGATCAATGCACGTTAAGTTTAAATTTTAATACAATGACCAAAAACAAGACCACGGGAAATCAAAAGGAAAAATCTGTCGCCAATTCAACCAAAACAGGTCAAAGAGACACAAATGCGCCAGAAAACGACACGTTCATTTCTGAGAAAGATGAAGTGAAATATGCGGAAGATAAGCTGCGAGAGCAGGTGAAAAAGAAAATGTGATCTTAAAAAACGATTTAAGACAATCTAGGGGCTAATTCTAAACCGTTAGCGCTATAATTTCATCGACGGACTGTATCTCTCGAAGTAACAATCGAATCAGACTTGGTGCTGTCACCCTGCAAATAGACTTTTCGTCCGCCGGATTCTTCTGTTTTGCCTGAATCGATTTTGGATGTTTTGTTAATGGTATCATTATTATTTGAATTACTACATCCAACGCTGAACAATACCATCATTGCTAAAAATAAGTATATATACTTCATAAGATCTATTCTAACGCTATTTTTCTGATAAATAACAATCAGACGCTCATCCAGTTTTACCGAAATGAATCTATCTTGAAATGATTTTACCTATACTTTTCTATCCTAATTAAGTTACCACGCTCGTCAAAATAACTCCAGGTTCCGATAGAGTCAATTTCAGCCTGATAAAGCTGATAATTATTGAATCTTTTAATGGATTTAACATTTCCATTTGGATAATATGTCTTCTTTAAAATATAGGCTTTCGTAGGCTTGTCATTATGATAATAAACAGTTTCTATCAGTTTACCATTCTTATCGTAAATGTACCATGTTCCTAAACTCATACCCGTAGAAATCCCGTATCCTGAATAATTTCCCTGATACCCTTTTTGTTTAATCTTCCCGTTTGGGTGATAACTGATAAAAAGTCTCTTATCAGTGATTGACTTGTCTTGATTTGGCTTCAGCTGAAATGCGCTAATTTGAGCGGAAAAGAACATCAAGCATCCCGTTAGAAGGCCTATTATGCTAAGTGATTTCCAAAGGTTCATTATCCGAGTTCGCACTATCTCATTAAATATTTGCATTTAATCTTTTGAGCAAAGAGTACGCCAGGTTGAAATTCTAACCACGTTAGTATTTGGAAAGATAAAATTGCTACATATTCATATTCCAAGTTAGTAATTTGTATATTTATCCGTCGATATAGTTATACTTCTCGCACGGTATATATCGAACATGAAAATCCCTCCTTATTGCTGTTAAGAACCAAAGGTCATTTGACCTTTGAATTACCCCTACATGTAATTTTAGTTTGCAGAGGTGATATTGGTACAACTTAAATAGTTCTCTCAATGAAAAATCAAATATTTACTGTGCTTTGCATCTCGACCATGCTCTATACAATTGGCTGCAAAAATGGCGACAAGGAGTTAAAAATCAAAAAAATCAATATTGAAACCCTGGACTTCAAAAACATTGACGTAAACCGCTTATACGAAAACATAGGTTACAAGCGTTCGGATCTGGTTCCTCACGACAGCCTAGGTTATTATATGATAGAACGGGGTGTTTATTACAAAGTACCGTTCGACTTTTTTGATGCACAAAAGGATAAAAAAAGTAATGATGACAATCCATTTAAAGGATACACTTCATATGAGGTCTTAGACTGGCTCGATAGCGATTTATCTGATCAGGAGGCAAAGGAAAGAGAGAAACTAGGTCTCGATCGTCTTCACCCAATCCGGCAGATTGGATACTTTCATGATCTGAACTTTGAATATATCAACTTTATCGCTGACCCTAGTGGGAAGGTGAAGGCCGCAATACTCAGAACACGGCAGAATAAAACGGATAAGAATTATTTCATTCAGGTGATGCATAACTTGGAAAACAAACTTGGAAAACCTTTCAAAACAATACGCGAGGCCCATACGTCCGATCGGGTTACCTGGCCCATGGAAACCAACATCTGGTTCATCGGCAATCGCATGTACCAGTTCTCTACATTAATTAATGCCAACCAAAGGGAAGGTATTCAGTTATTGGTGATGGACAAAGCGCTGGTCAAAAAATTTGACAGCAACAAGAACCCGAAGTTCACGGTATACTTAAATTATGATAGTCTTCACGTAAATTCCGAAATCGCCAACAACGACGAAGCCATCAAATCGTTGGCCAAACGGTAGTTTCACTATCAATAAGATTGACCTTTTTACCCATTTTCTTTTGGATGACCTCGAAATGATGCAGCTCTTCCTGACTAACCAATGAGATTGCATCTCCGGTGGAACCTGCACGTCCCGTTCTCCCAATACGATGCACATAGTCTTTAGGAGCGCGTGGTAATTCATAATTTATCACAAATGGCAAATCATTGATATCAATACCGCGGGCCATCAGATCTGTCGCAACCAGGATCCTAAGTTTCCCTATTTTAAAAAGATGCAGGGTATCTTTCCTGAAGCCCTGACTCTTTTTACTGTGGATGGACTTCGCATCAAAGTTGTTTTTGATAAGCTTATTTACAATTGCATCGGCCTGATGGACTGAAGATGCAAAAATAAGCACTTGTTTCATATTATGATGGTTGATCAATTTTCTTAAAAAAGGGCCTTTTTTACTATCAGATACGATGTAAGCAACCTGATTAATTAACTCGAAAGTCGTCTCTTCTTCGTCAATCTGGAATACTACCGGCTGTTGCAGTAAAATCTGGTGGATCTGTTCGACATCCTTATTAAGTGTTGCCGAAAACAAAAGATTTTGTCGTTTAGCCGGCAATAAACTAAGGATTTTGCTAACCTCGTCTTTGAAACCCAAATTTAACATTTTGTCCGCTTCATCAAGAACCAATGTTTCGATATTAGATAAATGTACCGCATTGGCAGCTACGAGTTCTAATAGGCGCCCGGGAGTTGCCACTAGTACATTAATTCCCTGCATGGCCATCATTTGTGGATTGATAGACACCCCACCATAAACTGCTAAAGTCTTAATCGTTTCAGCAAGTGGATTGCTAAACGTTTGGAATACAGTTTTCACCTGTTCAGCAAGCTCCCGCGTAGGAACCAAAACCAATACATTCGCGTATCTGTTTTTCTCACCCGCATTTCTTTGTAACCGGGTTAGCAGTGGCAATACATAAGCGGCCGTTTTTCCAGACCCAGTTTGCGCAATACCCAATATGTCCCTGTTTGCTAAAATGGCTGGAATAGCCGTTTCCTGAATAGGAGTAGGCTTAATGAACTGTTGATCTTTCAACGGCTTTAATAAGGAAATTGAAAGACCAAGGGATTTAAACGGCATATACATTCAGGATTTGCTGTAAAAATAAACAAAAAGCATCTGTAAACTACTTTGAATTTATAGTTCGCTGTTCATCAACCAATTGGCAGTATCTTTTATGCCATCCTCATCTGAAGTAGGACTAAAGTTAAAGGCTATTTCAAATTTATCTGAATTAAACCTGAATAAACTATGTAGGCTTATAATCCTCCAATTTCTTCACTAACCAAGGCAAACTTAATCCCTGCCCAATAAGTGTGAATAACACAACAACAACAGAAATGAAAATAATCGCATTTCGCTCGGGAAATGGGCTGCCATCTGCGAGTTTTAAAGGAAGTCCTATAGCAATGGCCAGTGATACAATCCCACGCATTCCAGACCAGCTGATAATTAAACTGTTCTTAAAATCAAGCAATGCACCTTCAACTACGCGATGTTTTCCCTTGGCAAATGCCCTTTGTAAATTTTTTTTCTGAAGAAATACCCGAGACATTCGCAAAACCAGTGCTATGACAGTGATAATGAAACCATAGCCCACGTATGGCCATATCTGATCACTAGCAATATTTCGAACTACATAAGGAAATTGAATACCAATAAGAATGAAAATCAAGCCATTGAGCAGAAAAATAATAACATCCCAAAATGATTTCGATTGTTGTTTAAGGCTATTTGGAAAAATAGTCCTGCTAAACCTGGAAATCCCAAGCCCGAGAATGACAACAGCAATCACTCCAGATACATGCAGGTGTTCGGCAATTAAATAGGTAACAAATGGCATAAGCAACATAAAGCTGATCGTAACCATTGCGTTATTGTGTATCCTGGCAATAATATAGCCTAGGATTTTGGCCATCACCATGCCTACAAGAGCACCTCCGATCATTAATATGCCGAAATCCAAAGCTGCACGCCAGAAAACGAAAGCAGCACCGGTAACAGCGGCAACGGCAAAACGATAAGCTACTAATGCCGAAGCATCATTAACCAAACTTTCTCCCTCCAATATAGTATTTGTTTTATGGGATAGCCCAAGTCCTTTGGTAATGCTCATGGCCGCTACGGCATCAGTAGCTGATAAAATAGCCCCTAAAACAAATGACAAAGGCCAGGTCATGCCCGGGATCATGTAATGCGAAACAACGGCTATGCCAGACGCTGTTAGAAATACTAAAGTAATAGACAAGGTACCTATCGTATTTATATTAATTTTGAATTCCTTAAATGAAATATTAAAAGCTGCATCATACAACAGCGGCGGTAAGAATATGAGGAATACGATTTCGGGATTGAGTGTAACAGCGGGCAGATCAGGGATAAACCCAACAGCCATCCCGGCAATGATCAGTAAAACAGGGTAGGGTAGCTTTATTTTATCCGCGATTGCTGATAGCCCAATCATTACTGCAAGTATAAAAATAACAACACTGTAGTTTTCCATTAGTATAACTAATTTACGTAGCAGGCAATATCGTATTTTTCCGAATGCAAACCAAAGGCAAATGTCCAATAAAGAGCCCCAGATTATCCAGAAGCCCTTTATTAAATCCAGATTCTACATCTTTATTCTTGCCTTTTCAATCTCAGCTGCGCCTGCAGTTCGCTTTCTGGAATTAGCTGATCCACCGAAATTGTAATTGAAACCTAACGTAAATGAACGCTGATAGAACCTGTTTCTAAAAGTGGAATTTGCATTTGGCAAAAAGTTTGTCAACCCATCCGCAGTGTATGTGTTTAATATATCACGAACATTAAGTTTGATTGCGCCCTTGTTATTTAGTATCTTCTTTTGTACTCCGGCATTGAGTTGTCCGGTAGCAAAATTAATGAACTGTCCACCGGCACGCTTAGTGATATACCACCCACTCAATTCCGCACTCCAGCCATTCAAAAATGTAAACTGATTTGTCATGTTTATTTCTCCAAAGGTGGAAGATTGATCCAGATAATTACCAAACAAATCACCGCGAAAACGATTTTTAAAAACTTGTGCATACGTGCTCAAAAACCACCATTTTCTGATTTCCACGTTCACATTCAAAGAAGCACCAATGTAATTTGCTTTACCAATATTTCCTGTCCCATCTATGAAGATATTTCCCTGCTGCCTGATTACTTCATTTTGTAAATCATTGATGTAGTAATAATAAATTGACCCGCTAAATATACTTTTATAATTATAGGTTAGTTTATAGTTGTTGGAAAACTGGGGCTGTAGATAGGGATTCCCAGAAGAATAAGTAAAAGGATCCGAAATAGTAATGAATGGATTTAAGTCCTGGTAGAAAGGTCTTCCGATTCGCTTCCCGTAAGACAAGACCAATGTCGTAGTACCCGTACTGTCCAACTTATAAGATAGATAGGCAGTAGGGAATAAATTTGTATAATGCCGGGTAAAGCTTGAGTCTGCCTGTTTACTATTTCCCAACTGATGGCCCTTCGCATTTGTATTCTCCAACCGCATTCCGGTTTGAAATACCAGTCTCCGGTAACTTTTACTGAAATTGACATAAGCAGCATTGATATTCTCCTGATACAGGAATCTATTACTCAAATTATAATCTGGAATACCTGTCCCATCTATCACATTATAATAGTTAGCAGCATTGTCCGTATTCACATAGCTACTCTTAAGTCCGGCGTCAATTTTCGCATTTTTCTTAAAAGGATGAGTGTAGTCAGTTTTAAAGGATAGAATATCAATATCAGTTGGCAAATCACTGATGATTTTACTGCTATTTGTAAGGGCCTGATCGCTGGCATAGGTTCTGTTCAGAAAACTCTGTTCATTTTTAGAACCGTAGTTAATATAATCTATATCAAAAGTCAATCCGCTCCCAAGGCTGTCAAACTGGTGACTATAATTAACATTTATTCCTTTATTATTAAAACTGCCTTTGCTGGTGTTATCTGCAGTGACAATATTTATCAACTGATTGTCCCCATTGAAAAGGTTGTTTATAGAAGGATTTTTTGTTTTTCCAGGGCTAAATAAGCCGGTCAAAACAAATCCCCATGTTGTAGTTGGCGACAAATAATAATCCAGACCAATTTTTCCATTAAAGGCATTGCTATACGGCTGAATATACTGGGTCTGTTCAAATGCCGATTTTAACGAGCCATCTGCATTGAAATAATTGCGACCCAAATCCAGCTTTCTAAAGGTGTGATTAAGGCTGTAAGAAAGATTACTAAATAAATTCACCTTATTCTTCCTGTAGTTTAAATTGACGCTCTCATTTGTTTGTCCGTAATGAGCCTGAGTAAAACTTCCAGATAGGGCACCGTTAAAACCTTGAATTTTTGATTTCTTAGTTTTGATGTTGATGACTCCTGAGTTTCCTCCAGCATCATATTTTGCAGGAGGGTTGTCCATCAATTCAATCTGATCCAGAGCGGAAGAGGGTAGTGACTTGAGATATCCAGCAAGATTAGTACCCGACAAATACGTCTGTTTTCCATCAATTAACACTAACACACCAGCCTTTCCCTTAAAGCTAATATTGCCACTTGCATCTAAGACCACGCCGGGTGATTTTTCCAGTACTTCCAGTGCATTAGCACCGTCATTTGAAATCAAGGATCCTACATTGATAACAGTTCTGTCAATCTTCTGCTCGATATAGGCACGTTTACCAACAATGATCACGTCGTTCAATTTATTGATATGGGCCCCCAAAACTATATCTTCCAGTTCTATGCTGCTTTTTTCTGCAAGCATAACACTTATTGATAAACTGTCCATTCCAGGTGCCGAAATAATAATCAGCCAATTCCCTTTTCGTGTGGGTTGAAGTAAAAATGAGCCTCCTATATCACTGGTGGCACGTTCTATGATCCGATTATCAAATATCAGTTTAATACCAGCCATGCTAATTGGGTTATGATTACCGTCAACTATTCTTCCTCTAATTTGATAATTTGATTGTATTAGTTTTTCAATCAAAATACTGTTATCAAGTTGCCTAAATGTTAGAAGTGTTCCTTTAAGCAGTTCCTGTAATGTTTCCTCAATGGTCCGGCTTTTTGCTGTTAGCGTTAGATTGTTGATCCCTTTAATGTCGGAACTTCGGTAGAAGAACCTAAATGATGTTTGTTGTTCTATCAGCCTGAACGCACGTGGAAGGCTTTCGTTTTTAAGTCCAACTACAACTTTTTGTATAACCATGGATTGAGCGTTGCTTGGTGTTGCCCAAATCACCTGCAAAAAGCAAAGCAGAAATATAGAGAAGAGGACGCTAACACGCATGAGTTGTTTGATTAATTGGTAGTTTATTGAGAACCTTTGGCAGTTGTATTTACATATGTTGCCCGGTCCCTGCATTGATGCAGAAAAATTCATACTTTTAAAAGATTTTAGATTGTGAAAGATTTAAAACAACCAGACTTAGGTCTGGTACAACTGCAGGCCGGGTGCAACCGGTCTGCAGTTTTTGATTACGGCTCTGCCTGGCAAATCCGCATCTCTGCTATAACTTACATATATTGGATCTATTTATTATTTAATTACATCCTGGACCATCTATCAAAATCTTGCCATCAGCAGTATGGCTGTAAGTAGCCTGATTAAACGAGCAGATTACTTTTAAAATATGCTCAAGGTTCTTTCCAGCCAAGGCTGTTCCAGAAAACCGGCAACTTTTAACTGCTGAGTTAGCAAATTCAATATCTACTTTGAAACGTTCGGAAAGCACATTTGCCGCAGATTCAAATGTGACATTGTCAAAATAGAGATCAGCTGGCCATGATACATATGCTCCGGCGTCTACCTGCTTTTTGTGATTTGTTTTTTCGTTGACATCATAAGAAATTTGCTGGTTAGGGGTTATAAATCCCAAAATCTGATGATCGTCAGACACAGCGACTTTGCCTCGGGTTACGGTTACCGTTATCTGTCCGGAATTCCGATAGGCATTGATATTGAATGCCGTACCCAATACGGTGGTTTTTAATACGCCTGTATGTACAATAAATGGCTTATCCGTATCATGTTTGATATCGAAATACGCCTCTCCACTGAGATAAACTTCTCTGGTCCGGGCATTAAAGTCTTTTGGATACTGTAAATCTGATAACGCATTTATCCATACTGTACTTCCATCGGGAAGTACAACCTTCCGCTTTTGGTTCTGAGCCACATGAACAACGGTTGAATTGTCGGGACGAGCCGGGTTTCGATCTGATAGCCAATAAAGAGCTATCATCGATATCAAAATTACTGAAGCGGCTGTCGCCATAATTTTTCTCCAGGCTGTCCTTCTACTTGGCATTTTAATCACTTTTGGATCTCGAACTAAAGAATCCTGAACATCTGTGAGGAGGTTACTCAGCCATGATTCCCGCTCAACAGCTGTTAGATTACTCCATTCCGTGCGCTCAGGTTCCTGTATTGCTAGCCAAAGTTCTACCTGCTCATTTTCAAAAATACTGGTTTCTCCTTTTAAATAGCGGTCCAATAAACGATCTATTCCCTGCTTGTCCATAACTGGTGATTTTGTAGTTGTCGGCCGGACACTGATATAGTACTATAGAAAATGAAAATATATTCTTAGTAATAAAACCACCAGTAAATAAATATACTGCTAAGAAGCGCAGTATTTAGTTGTTGGCGGAGGTGTTTTAAGGCCGCACTGATTTGATTTTTAACCGTCTGCTCAGATAAACCAAGCATTTGTGCGATCTCCGAGATACTTTGATGCTGGTGTCTGCTCAACAAAAAAATTTCTTTAGTTCTTGGTGCAAGCTGATTTAATGATTGCTCAATCGCGAGCTGCAGTTCCTTTGCTTCCAGCTGATGCTGAGCGCCATAATCTTCGGAGTTATGAGTTACCGGCGAGTAATCTTGTCTGATCACATTCTTCCTTATCTTGTCAATTACCTTATACCGCACGGCGGAAAAAAGATAATTCTTTAAATTGGTGTCAATATTTAAATTGTAGCGATCTTCCCATAATTTGATAAAAAGATCATGTAGCAAATCCCTGGCATCTTCAAGATGATACAATTTCGCACCCGCGAAAGCTGCCAAACTTCCTGCATATCTATTGTAAATTGTGGTAAAGGCGGCTCCATCGTCCTTTTTAATCAAGACAAGTAACTCATCATCACTCAAATTATTAATATCGGTCATAAAGCTTTGGACGAATATAGTATATTCGTGATAACCGTAACATATAAAAAACGCTAATGAAATCAATAACAAGAGGATTGTTTATTTTCTATTCAAGATTGATTATACCATCCTTGGGTTTGTCAATTTTATTGTCCCTTTTAATGATGGGTAGTATCGGATTTCTTGCCGGAGTGGGTATATCTTATATTGTCTTTAGCCTCGCGCTGCACTACTACATCTACGAAATTAAAAATACAGAAGAATACTACTTTTACCATAATCTGGGATTGAGTAGGTTCTGGCTCTGGGTAAATACCATAGGTGTCAGTCTTTTTATAGGGCTTCTGCTAACGATATGAGTGGTTTACATATTGACAGCGTTCGAAAGATGTTCGGCAGTCGACAAATATTAAATGACATATTCTTATCCTGTAAACAGGGCGAGATTGTTGGCCTTTTTGGGAGAAATGGATCGGGCAAATCCACGCTCTTAAAGATTATATTCGGTTCTCTAAAAAGTGATTATAAATATGTCAGTATAGAAGGAAATAAACTTGATACACTGGCCGATAGTAAGCATCTTATTCGGTATTTGCCGCAACATAGCTTTCTGCCGAACCATGTACGCATAAAGCAACTTATTAATGCTTTCCATCCCGAAAATATTGCCTTAAAGCTCTCAAATCATGAACTTGTAGCCCCCTGGCTCAACTGCAAAGCAAAAGAATTATCTGGCGGAGAACTTAGAATTCTGGAAGTGATGCTAATTATGTATTCCGAAGCACCCTATATCTTATTAGATGAGCCATTTAACGGAATATCACCAATTAACGTAGAGACAATTAAGGGTATTATTAAGTTAAATTCCCCAGATAAAAGCATCGTAATTAGTGATCATGACTATCACAACGTGCTCGATATTTCTACAAGAAATGTTTTATTAAATAACGGAAACACCAAAGTCATAGGAGGAATAAATGACCTGATCGATTCGGGATATCTTCCTGCTTCACTCAATTTAAATAGATAGGCGTATTTTACTAATAGGTTTTTGCAAGTTTTACCTCATCGCTAATTCTCTTATTGATATCTATTTTAGCATCTAGAAATACAAAGATTACTGTTCCATATTCCCTTGCCAGCACATTGGTAACACCTGCAATTTTCGATGCATACTTAAAATAAGGGCCGGTTTTTTGAAGTTCATCACCTTCTCCATCTTTGACTCTAATAAGGTTAATATAGTGTTGATCGAGGTTAAACCAGTTAACATAATCGGCGTTGAAAGATACCGCTTTAATACCTTTCTTTGAATAAAAGTTAATCGCGCCCGCCTGACCGTAATTATCGCAGAGGACGATAGTTTTTTGTTTATCGGGGATGCTTGCATAAACGCGATCAACCTTGGCTGCCAGCTCTTTCCAACCCAACATATCTGCATAATCTTGTGGTAGCTTATGATCCTTACCGTCTTCCCACCTGAGCAGCCCGAGATCTCTATAGCGCTCTCCATGCTCCGCGATATATTCCGGTGATTTGTTAGGAAATCCATAAAAATACATCGGTATGAACAGCAAAATAGGAATTGCTAATGCTGCTGATTGTAAATACAGTCTCCAATCACTTTTTAAGATCTTGGATAAATATACCGCGCCGAAAGCTAAGAAAATTGGGTAAACACCGATAGCATAATAATCCTTAGCCTTCAGCAATAGAAAAACGGCTATCGTAATAAATATGGTATAAAAGAAAAACTTAAACTTCAAGAAGGGCGGATACATTAGCAATGCCCACAACCCAAACAGGATGATAAACCAGGAGCCCATAAAAAATATAAATTGGGATTGGAGGAAATCAAGGCGGTTTACGTGAACGAGCTGCGTTGCAGACAACTCTTTCATATGGTGAACTACAGGAAAATGATTCTCGTACTGCCAGATCAGGTTAGGCAATACAAGTACAAACGCAAGGACTACAGCTAAATATATTGCCTTCTTTGTTAACAGTTTGCGTTGTTCGGTCAACAATACTGAAGGCAACAATCCAATCAACAAAAAGCCAATGTTATACTTATTTAAAAAGCCAATCGCAAAAACAATTGCTGCAATGTACAGCCATTTAGCCCGGTCAGAATTGATAAACTTGATAAGAAAAAAATAAAACGCCGTCCAGCAGAGTACATCCAATGAATTAGGTTGATAGAGAAGATTTAACCTGAGTAGAATAGAAAACAAGATACAGGTAGCACCGAGGACCAATGCAAATAAATTCCCCTTCAGCTCTTCAATAGCCTTCCATACGACAAGCAACGTTAATGCACCAAACAGAGCAGGGAAAAATCTAATCCAGAACACTGTACTGCCCAGCAATTTGATGACAAATGAAATCCAGGATGTAACAGGAGGGACAGAGGTAAAACCCCATGCCAAATGATTAGCCTGATCAAGATGCAAGTACTCATCACGTTGCAGATCATATGCGGAATCGACCAACAGATACGATAAAACAAATTTCAATACAATAAAGCCGATTAAAATCACTGTTTTCCTGCTCATATTTCCTTTTTTGGAATGGTTACATATTCAGACATAAGAAATTTACCTAACGAATGATTTTCTTCCAGTAGATTAGCTTTTATTTTTCAAAACGAATGCGATTCCATTCACGAAAACATTATCTGTTGTCACCTTTTCATATTTATTATTTAAGCCCGGTGATTTTGCGGTAACGCTGATGTTTTTGAATATAATATCAGAAACCTGGTCCGAAATATTACCTACAATATCACCTAAACTCTGGCAAGAAACCTTAATATTCGACATCGTGATGTTTCTTACAATGCCAAATGGCTTTTCTCTACTCTTTCCAAGATCAAAAAATTGTTTCCAGGGATTCAAGTTGATTAATGTGCCGCAAGTTCCTGTAATATGATCTACAGTTATATTTTCAAATATCTGGTAGGTATCTGGACGCATCTTAAATTTAAGGAGCGGGCAATCATTATCCACACGGCAATTTCTAATTGTAATGTTTCTGGCATGGATACTTTCACTTCCTAATGTAACGCTTGCATGTGCTGATCCGAAGGTGCAGCCTTCTACCAGAATATCCTCCACAATTCCATTCTCAGGAAGTTTGTGCGCATCAGGACCTTTACCACCTTTAATACATATAGCATCATCATTTACAGAAATGTAGCAATTGCTAACCGTTACTTTTTTGCAGACATCTATATCAATGCCATCAGTGGAAGGGGCGGGGACTGGCTTAAACGGCGACCTGATATCGCAACTGTCTATTAATACCCTTTCGCACTGATAAAGATGTGTTGTCCAGAATCCCGCATCACGGAGTTTAACATGCTTTATAATCACATCGTTGCTGCCCCAGATAAACAAAAGTCGGGGTCTGTGCACTTCCAGGTTTGTAGTTTCCCTGCCTATGGTTTTTAAAGAATCACGGTGCGACCAAAAGGCTTTCCAAAAACGAAGACCATTCCCATTTATTTCACCGGGTCCACTAACAGTAAAACCGTTTACGCGATAGGCATTGATCAACGCTGCAAAATATTCCTGACTCCGTCCTTCCATTCTTGATGGAAGCAGAGGATAGTCTTTAATGTCATCCGATCCTTTTAACACCGCACCAGGCAACAAACGCAAATGTGTTTTTGGTTTAAAAAATAGTGCACCAGTGAGATAGACACCTTTTGGTATGATAATAGTGCCTCCATGAATACTTGCCTTGTCGATTACTTTTTGAATAGCTTTGGTATTGAGTACGGTACTATCATTGATTGCCCCGAATTTTGTAATGACGAAGTCCTCAGATTTCGAAACTAAACACTGTCCAAGTAAGGCTACCAATAAGCAAATTCTCTTTATCATAATTTTTTGAAATGGAAATTATATAATGTAATTTAATCATAAAATTGGGATGATCATGATTTTATCAATCGATCGGTAATTTTTTGAGATCACGTGTTAGAAAATGATTACTGACAGAGATCTTTTACGAAGAAACTTACAAAGAAAATAATATGAAAAACAAAATCACACTCGTGTTAAGCATCATTTTTGGCTTAATGTTCATCAATGCTGGCCTTAATAAATTCTTTAACTATATGCCGGCACCAGAAAATCTGTCTCCACAAATGGTCAAAGCTATGGGAGGAATGATGGCGATAGGCTGGCTGATGCCACTTGTTGGAATAGTAGAGGTCATCGGAGGGATATTGATCATATTCCCGAAAACCAGGGCACTAGGCGCATTGATCGTCTTCCCCGTTATGATCGGAATCATCCTGACCAATACCATTACAGATCCAAGCGGATTACCTTTCACAGCGGTGTTCGTTTTGATCCTGGCTTGGATAATTTATGATAACAGACAGAAATACGCGCCTATGCTGAGCAAATAAAAACCAAATAAATCGAGGCGGTTAACCCGCGGTCTTTTTTCCGCCTCGATTTATACGTTCAACTTCTTTCTCCAGTTCATTAAGTTCGGATGGCCTTGGTGCATGTGTTGTAATAATACGCCCCGTTTGGTCGATTAATATATATGTAGGAAATCCTGATATATCAAAATCCCCCATCATCAACTTAGAATCGTCGTCTCCCAGATAATAGTTCTCGCTACCAGACTTCCCAGCCTTGAGTAGTTTCACCCAATTGACCTCTGTTGATTGCAAACAAATATTCACGAAAACTATCTCTTTACCAGCCAGCCGTTTTTTCATAGCTGTCGCGTAGCTCATCTCCTGAATACAAGGAGCACACCAGGTGGCATAGATGTCAATATAAATAATCTTACGCGGATGTTTTTCGGATAGCATTTTCAACATGTCCACCTGATTAAAAACTTGAATTGTCTGCGTATGTCCCATATATTTGACTTCAGAAACAATTGCTTTATGAATATTAACGATGCCCCGATTATCGTTAAACCTCAACAGAAGGTTGTATAACTTCGCATTTGTGAAGTATTTAGCTAAAGGGGCAACTTCTATTTTTGTACTCGAATTTTTATTTATCTGTTCAGCAATGTAATTGAACAGCATGTAATCACGGCTGATGCTTGCAGGCTGGTCAATGATGGCTTCGGCCGCTAATCGAAAGGCCTGTTGCAACCGACCAAGTTTGATAGCGGCCCCAATTTCAGGGTTCAAACCAACCTTCCAATACATATAGTTTGCTAAATGATAGGGGTACATCATTGACACAAAGCTCGAGTCGCTGCCAAACTCGAAGAAACTGTCGCTGAACATCTGTATTCTACCCGCTTTGCTGGATACACTATCATTACCGTTATTCACATAATCGGAGATCCAGTTTGATATCCCATACTTGATATCTTTTTTACAGAATTCAATGATTACCTTGTCGAGGTGATGGACATCTGAATAGGCATTCAGTGCTATTAAATACCTTCCATAATCTTTTATGACCTCATCCAACATTTGGTCTTCAGGTAACGCATAGTTGTATTTGTGATAGGGGAGTTTAGCCAAAAAATTGTGTACCGAATTAAGCGATGTGCTAAGTCCGGCATGATCTCCGGAAATAGTTAACCATTTAAAGTCGGATTGATCCAGCTTCGCAGCATCTACAACCAAATGGACGGAGTCTCCTGGTACTACATAAAGATTTATAAAGGCATTGTTATAGAAAATTGTCATGTTCTGTGTAAACAGCATGCTGTCCTGCACGGCGAAATGCTGCGTGCTATCGAGCGAGGCGCTTTTACGGGTCTTTTCAAAAGGATTTAAAAAATTGACCCCAAAAACCTTTGGTGTAGTTGACGTTACGTTGATTACCTCCCCAGTAACGATAACACGTTTTGCCTTTATTTGTCCCATAACCGGAGGCAAAAATGAGGAGAGGAGCAAAAAAATCATTTTTAGTTTCATAGCTTAATTTTTAAGTATAGGTTACCAGCATGCGCAACAATTAGTTGTCATTTCCTGTATTAGAATGTCTTGTTATTGTGTAATACGATGCGTTACCGAATCGTATGCAGACCAGTCTTTATCTTATCTAAGTTCTGTCTGGAAATAGGAACAATTGACCCATCATCCATTAATAGAGTTCCACCATCTTCTTTGCGCAGGCTTTTAACATAGTCGAGATTAACTAAATGAGATTGGTGTGAACGCTGGAAATTATAAGGTATCAGCAATTCAACAAAATCCTTTAGTGTTTTGCTAACTAAAATGGTTGTATTGTCTTTGAGGAAGAAAGTAGTGTAATTATTGGAAGCTTCACACCTGGTGATATTGCTTACCCTTACATAATGTGTCTGTTCCAGTGTTGGTAATGCAATCTTTGGAACAGCATGCGTTGGAGTCCTGATAAAATCCAGTAAATTCTGCAGGTTTAGATTCTGACGTTTCAGTGCGATTTTTTGCCTTGCCCTTTCTATAGCTTCTCTTAGTTCTAGAATGTCGACCGGTTTTAAAAGATAGTCCAGTGCAGAAAATTTTACTGCTTGAATACCATACTGATGATAAGCCGTGATAAAGATGATCTCAAATTCAATCTTATCCAATAACTTTAACATATCGAAGCCCAGCTCCTCATGTAATTGGATATCAAGGAATACGAGATCTGGATTCTGCGCATTGACAATATCAATTCCCTCTGCAACAGTCGAACCAACCGCGACAATACTGACGTCCTTACACCAGGATTCAATAATCGCACGCAGGTTTTCAATATTGTTCTGCTCATCATCAATAATAATACTCCTAATTTCCATTTGATATCCAATGTTTAATAGTAATTGTAATTATGGTACCTTCCATACCTGATTCAACGGTTAGATAAGCAGGTTGATTTTTATACAGCTCGTTCATCAACTTTAATCGCTGCCGGCATAGTTTTAAACCATAGGAATCAATCTTATGTGAAGCCTCATACTCCGAAAATCCTTTTCCGTTATCTATAACCCTGAATACCAAATCATGATTAACTCCAAACACTTCGACGATAATGATGCCGTCTCCCATTAATTTAGAAATGCCATGTTTTACGGCATTCTCTATAAATGGCTGGATCAAAATACCGGGAACTTCGATATTCTCAATATCTAATGTTTCATCTATTTTGAACAAATAGTTAAAACCAAACCGCAGCTGTTCCAATTGAAGATAAACCTCCGCTACCTTTAATTCATCGGACAGACTAATCATTTCTTGATTACTTATGGTTAACACTTTGCGGGTCAATCCGGCAAATTTTGACAGATACATGTTTGCATCCAAGAGACTATTTTTATTTATCAAATTTTGTATCGAACTAAGTGCATTGAAAATAAAATGAGGATTTAGCTGTGCACTGATAACCTTCAATTTTAAACTGGCCTGAGTACGCTGACGACCCAGTTGTCGAAGCTTTAACCTGTTGTATTGGACGTAAATCGTAAAAGTTAATATTGAAACGGCAACCAAAAGCAGAAAATAGGGCGAAAGTTGTTTAATGGAATATAATTCCTGCTTTGGCTTAATTACCTTAAACGGAATACGTAACAGGTCTTTTTTGGTCCACGCTGGTGTTTTCTTTTGTTGCTGAACGATAAACTCATAGATCCCCGGATTTGAAAAATACTTTCCTTCTAAATCATAATAGCCGTAGACATCTAAAAAACCCAGTCTAAGGGTATCTCTCTTTCCCTCAATATCTCTAATCAGCCAGGCAACATGAGCTAGCGTCTCTTGTTTCCTGAACTGAAATAATAAACTTGTAATGCTATCTTTTGGAAACTCAAAATCTTCAGGAACTCTCCATTGATCAAATTTACTTGCATACCGGTGATTTAACCTCGGTTCTTGTAGATTAAAATAATGCCCAGGCGTCGACACAATAATCTGCTCCAGAATAGGCTTGAAATTTATCCGCCAATCAAAAATAATCCCATCGCGTTCACTATAATTATCCCTACGTACTACTTCTACAAGAATTCGCTTTCCAGGCGCATTAAAGCTCCCTATAAAGCCATAGGGCTGCTTTGCACCGTATCGTTGTTCCAGCCGTGGAATTGCCGACCAGCTTATCAATTCTATGCTGTCATTTTCGACTACCCTGTACTTATACTCCGAAACGGTAGTGCGATTGATTCCCATAGCAACCAGGATCGCATCTGAAGAATCCGAGATTAAATAAACTGGATACTCCTTAGTGTAAGACTGTACGGAAGTTGAGAAGTAATTTTGAAGTTGGGGATTCAACTTCACACCTAGCATCAATTTACTCTTGGGCTCAGAATACAAAATTTTTTCAGACTTGTTTTTATCAAATTTGGTGAAGATATCCGAAATACAAGTATCCGGAATATTCAAAACAAATGGTTCTTTAACCATCGTCTGCTTTTGGGTACTGACAACTTCGAATAAAAAATTATGACCAAAAGTGCTTTCTTGACCCAGTCCCACTTTCGGAGAAATGAATAAAATAAGCGACAGTAATACGATCCATTTAAAACTTCCCATTATACATCTCTGTAATTGATATAGTTGATATCCTACGTAAACTTGTAACAAATTAACCACCCTGACAACTATAAATGAGAATTTGGGTGTATTCAAATAGAATTGAGCGGCTAGCTCAGACTATAGCTGTATGAAGTTATCCAAAAACATAAAATAGATTAACATTTTTTAACATCATTTAAATAGTCAAATGCCTTTTTAGTATTAACTTGACCTACTAACTAAAACTAGCGCTGTAATGAAAATTTCTTTTCAAATAATGATTGTCCTTTGTGCCGGTACCGTACAAGTCAAATCGCAGACTGCGGACGTTTTTAAAAAAACAATGACCAACATTGATAATTTTAGATCCATTCAATTTCAAACAAACTCCGTCAATGAGAATCCTTTTAGTCCGGGTTCCATCACAACCACTAAAACAACTACATCGATTATTTTCAATGACGATCGGAGTGTTTCTTACCAAAAGGAACAGAGTGAACTAAATCCGGGCAAAATCCTAACCAGGAAAATCTACGAAAACGGCAAATTATACCATTTCGATATCGCTGATAGCACCTATTCAATTGAAACTCCTGAAAGTCCAATAACATCCGACTTATCAGTGATCTCACAATTACTAAACGAGAGCATCAACAAATACCCGAACAAGATAATTAACAAGGCAGACACGCTATTTCAAGGAAAAGCATGCTATAATTTCTTAATTAAACGATATGACACTTTGGATAATGGTCACCACGATTATACACATAAATCGATTTTAATCGACAAACAAACTTTCCTACCAGTGTACCTAAGAGAAGATGGGGCAGGCACAATGACGAAAGGAGGAATATCGGTTGGTAGAATCAATTTTTTTGCAGAACAGACATTTTCAAATTTCCAGATTAACAAAGCGATATTGAAAACTGCAGTTAGGTTGAATGGTTTTTCAGAGCCCAATAAAGAAATGCTCAAAAAAGGAGCAGTCGCGCCGCAGTTGCAGTTGAAAACGCTTTCAGAATCAGCTTTCGCAAGTACGAATTTAAAAAACAAAACACTTCTCGTAGTCTTCGGATCAACGCTCTGCCCCGCCAACCCATTAGCAAATCCTATGCTCAATAGGCTAAATGAAAAATTTTCAGATCAACAATTCGCAATAGTCAATATTTATAGTAATGAAGCGGCTAAGGAAGTAAAAGACTATGTATCGAACAATAAACTGCAATTCCCTGTTTATCTCGCAAGCAGAAAATTGAACAAGGAGTTTAAAACAGTCGGCACACCTAACTTTTATCTGATTGGTAAAGACGGCACAATCATCGAATCAATCGAGGGATATAGCGTTAACCTGGAGAATAGATTGACTACGGAAATTAGCAATAGTATCTCGAAAAATTGAGAGATTTACCTATTTGCCCTTATTTCTTCTTCGCTCTTACGCGCTTCTCTAACCTTGTAAGTTGAGGTTCCAAAGTTATAGGTTAAACTGAATACCAGGCGGTTTGAACCCCAATAATGCGTAAAGTCATTATCGATGATTGTCTTTTCACGAAAGATAAACCTTCTCTTTCCACCAGCAAAAACATCGTAAAAGTTTATTCTGGAGTTGAGCCTATTTTTTATCCATGCTTTTTGAAGTCCCAGATCCAACATAAATACTGGAGCATTAATATACAGTCCATTGCCACTTTTGGATTCGTAGCTGTAACCAACGTCTAAAACCCAATCCTTAATTGTGAAGACCTGGCTGCCGGTAATTGTATAATTAACAATAGGGATTCGGAAAGTTTGATCAAAGTAAGGCCGAAGTTCACGGTTGTAGAATAATCCTAGGTTAGTATTCACCCGCCACCATTTGTTAATGGTTAATGGCGAGTTAACCTGAATGTCAGCAAAATTCCTGTACGGCAAATTTGTTCCAAGGTATGCAAGTTCGTCGGTTATCTTATCATATTCAGGATATCGGGCCATTGGATCCTTCTCTTTACCTGCATTCAAACTTATATTTAATGATTTCCGACTATAAGTTAAAGCAAAAAGACTGGTTGTAGAAGGTTGTAGGTAGGGATTGCCGATCCAATAATTTCTCGGGCTAAAATAAAACCTAAATGGGTTTAACACATCAAAAGTAGGCCGCGTAAGTCGTTTGCTATAGTTAAAGCTCAGCTGTTCAATGTCATTAAGCGCGTACATTAAATTTGCACTGGGCAACCATTTCATATAAGTTCGCTCTGTATTCGTATTCGCGGTGATAGAATTGGCAATACTACGCGTATATTCAGCGCGGAAGCTGGCTCTGTAACTCAACTTTTCCCAGGTACCGGAGTAGGATATATAGCCTGCCGAAATATATTCTTTATATCTGAACTGATTACTCCTTTTAGGATCGGGGATAAATACTGCATTTTCCAAAACTTGATACTGCAAATCATTTCGTGTTGTCGTAAAAGCGTATTTCCCTCCAAGTTCAAGCTTCCCGGACTTAACATCACGGCTATAGTCAGCTTGCAACGAACGGATTAGTATTATGTTTTGCGAGTTGGTTTTCCAATAATCCCTTAACATATTGGAAGGAATCAGCTTATTCTGAATGTCTTCGTTTTGCAGATTGCTAATTTTTGCCAGGGAGCTAAGCAGATGTAACTCGCTATTTCTGAACTGTGCATCGTAGTTTAGCCCACCAGCATAATTGAACTGCCTGGGGATCGCGTTGTTTTCGCTGCCAATAGCAGTAAGTGTATTTCTCATACTAGCATCTTGAGTAAGCAGCTCCGTATTGGTAACTGCATTACGATCATTTTGGAAAGTTCGAAAAAAACCTTCAATCTGCTGACCTATTTTGGGCTCGTAGGCAACGCGTGCCTGCACATTGTAATTATTATTGCCGGTAATAGTTCGTGTATCGGTAGTCATGGCATCGCTATTGGCCAGGAACTGTAACGCACGGTATTTATAAAAAGTTTTGCCATACATCTGACCAACATTAAGGCCATATACAAAACGTTGAGTCTTATAGTTTAACCCCAGATTGTTTTCAAAAAGGCTATTCCTATTCTGTTGGTAACGGAAATTGTAGATTCCTTTCAAGCCCAGCGATTGGCTTTGTCTCAATTTCACATCAATAATTGCCTGGTAGGCTCCATCGTATTTGGATGAGGGCTGCGTGATAAATTCAATAGACTCTACCATCTCCGGAGAAAGACTGCTTAGGTAAGTCTGTATCTCGTCGATACTAAGATTAACAGGCTTACCATCAACAAAAATTGTTGGAACAGATCTATTTCCTAATACCATCGTTCCATCGGCATTAACCTGAAGTCCGGGTAGCTTTCTAAATACTTCCAATAAGTTTGCCGAAGACTTAAAAAACAAGTTATTAGCAATACCAATTTTGAGCTGGCCATTTTTTGTTGAGAAAGCAGGTGTTCCACCACTGACCACAACTTCCTCCAGTTGCTTTACTACGCTGTCTTTAACGACACTATCTGGCTTTTTAATAATCTGAGCGTGTACATACGAAGTTACACTGAGGCAAAGGGCTATAAAGAAAATCTGTTTCATCTCGATTGTTTAATATCCAAAGCTATTGTCGCTGTAGCGTGCTGAGGTTTTGAATTCGGGATTCAGGAGTACGGAATTATAAATTAATACCTGCAGAAAACGGGAATCGTCCACCCATACCTGCCAAATGGAGGACAAAAGGCCTGAATTCTAAAATACTTTTGCTTTACGATCGTCTGAACTTTTAACGATCAATAAGAAAAAAGAGAGATGGCAAACGTAGTCAAAAAAGCAGTTTTTAATTTAATGGACAAAGCGTTCACAGAACGAGGATATGTATTGGCAATTAGGGCCTGGAAGCCCGGTTCAATGTATGAGATTGACCTCCACTTACCCGCCACTGATATGAGCAAATGGAAAACCATTCCACGTATTAAATGTAAAGTGGACGATTTCGATTATAGGGACTACACTCCTGCACTGTGGGACGTAGAAAAAAGGACATGTACCGTTTTTATTGAAACAGGGCATTCAGGCCGGGGTAGTAGCTGGGCAAAGAACCTGCGTGTAGGGGATACTATAGGCTATGCATCGGCACACGCCGCACAACTTCCAGGAGAAAGTGGCCCCGTAGCATGTTTCGGCGACGGAAGTAGTCTTGGTCACTTTCTTGCACTCAAGCAATTGACTGATGGAGAAGAGCATCCAATGCGTGTGACACTGTCTTTAAGCGAGCAATATCAATTACCAGAAAATCTATTACTGAAAAATCCAGAATTCAAGTTCATCATGCTTCCAAAAACTAACAGTCTGGAACATCTTTCCGAAATGGCAGCTCATGAGGAAATTTCTGTAAACAACTCAGTATATGTAGCAGGACATATTCCGATGGTCACCAGTTTGAGAAAAACCCTAAAGAAGAATCTGTACCTTAACGCCAGGATATTTGCACATGGTTTTTGGTCATAGTTAATATGAAACGTCGGAACAAAATACACGTTTATCAGTTAGACGAAATTAATCAGCAGGATTCCACAGCCTATTTATTTGATCTGTCTAAAGAAGAACTGACTCATGCCGATGAAATACAAGTTCCTCATCGGCACGATCATTACTGCTGTTTTCTATTGGAAGAGGGTACAATCGATATGTTTGTGGACTTTATTCCTTTACAGGTGAATAGTGAAGTACTGTTGATTTCCTATCCCGGACAGATTCATAAAGTTATCTCATCTAAAAACTGTAAAGGTCAAATCTTAGTCTTCGACGCTAAACTAACAGACGAGCGTGCGAGAAGAATTATCGAAGATTCGTTAACAAAGCTTGCTGCTCCTATAATAAATCATGAAGAACAGGATTGGTTCAGAAAGTTGTTCACCTTAATCGGATCAATCATTCGGACCGATAAAAAAGGAAGTTTGCATAACCTCTTAATTAGATCATTACTTGATTCATTTTTATATCGTGCTACCTCGTTACTTCAACTACAAGAGAAATCCAATGTCCATGAGTATTCGGCTAGAAATATAGAGATTACAAAAAAATTCAGACAGGCCGTTCAAGAGCAGTTCAAAACTATCAAAAAACCATCCCAATATGCAGAACGGTTAAATTTCTCGGTGAGTTACTTAAATGACACAGTAAAAGCAGTAACAGGATTTTCACTAACCTATTTTATCAGACAAGAAGTAATCAGTGAAGCACAGCGATTACTACATTACTCTGAATTGAGTATCAAGGAAATCGCTTACCAGCTTGGTTATGACGACGTCAAGTACTTTATCAGGCTATTTGGCAAAGACACAGGTAAATCGCCAACAGAATTTCGAAAGAGCAATAGCAAAGCTATTTGAAGCGGTATCCTAATCCGATCCTGAAAAACCGATTTCTTTTTGAATAACTACCCAAACTATCTGTAATCCGATAGGGTGTTAGTAATTGGTAGGTGCCGTTGATATCAAATCGCTTCAGATGGATACTGATGCCGCCAGTCAAGCCAAAATGAGCCTTATTGATCAGACTATTTCCTAAAAATTTGGAGATTTCCTTACCATGATTCAAGGTATCCTGCACATCCGCCACAGGGTTCACCTGACTCACTACAGCCGACTTGCTAACTGGGAAACTTAACATTGGTCCCAGATTAATACTTAGATATTTCGAAAGATTATAGCTAATTTTAATCGGGATGTCTACAGCAATAACTTTTCTACCGTCGGCAATTGTAAATGCCGGTAAGGAATCGGGGCGGAAATAGCTGGCATGAGAAAACTCTCCGGCAATCATCTCATAACTATTCATATTTAAACCCGCCGAAACCTGAAAGTTTTTGCCGATACCATAGCTTCCAAATATTCCTACATATAAATTGGTAACGTCCTTACGCAAATTAGCACCAGTGGAAATTCCATAACTTAAAAGCTGCTTTTGACCTGTAATCTTTCGGTCTTTTACGCGCTTATCTTTCGCCGACTTACGCTTCAAAATTTCAGGTGATTTAATTTTACCGTAAGTTTTCGCAAATGTAATTTGCTTTTCAGAGGTACTTGTGACACCTGTTAAATACTTGTTATCAATGTCGATCCCCACAGCAAAATCCGAGGCTCCCTTAAGGAAAAGTGGCTCAATTGGCAAAAGCTGGCGTTCAGCAACGTCAACATTTGTATCCGCCAGCGCTTTAGACTTGGCGCCGCCCCCTAAAATAATAGATCCAGGTCTAAATATTGGGACTGCCGTATTGATTTGCTCATCAACACCAATTCCTTTTACCGGGTTCCGAATCCCCATCAAACTATCCATTTTATCACTAAGAATTAAACGGCTATTAATGACAGAGCTATCAATACTCAGATTGATTATCTCTTTTTGATCCCTATGTTTCTTTTGAGTCGTCAATTTGTCCTGAGGCTTGGTTACGATATATGAAACAATCGAAACAGCAACAACAGTCGACACCACATAGAGTAAACCCTTAAATGCACCCCAGGTCCAGGATGGATTCGCAGCATTACCCGGAACGGAACTCACCGGAATATTAGCGTCTAAAATTCCCCGCATGTTTGCCCAAGACGCATCGGCAGCGTCTTTGACCGGCAAACTTTCAAACTTCCTCCGCCAGAGTTTGTGATACCATGCTGAATTTCTCATAGCTTATGTTTGTGTCCAGTTGGTTTATCAATTATTGAGGTATTTATCATTAACCTCAACTGTTTCTTTGCTTCCGAAAGGTGCCACCTGGACGTACTCTCAGAAATACCTAATTGTACTCCAATTTCTTTGTGGTGATATCCTTCAACTACAGAGAGGTTAAAAACCAGTTGAGTAGCTGTAGGAAGTAAACGCACCAGGTTCAAAAGATCCTCCACAAAAAGTTTATCTAACACCGATGGTTCGATAAAAACTTCGTCAATTTCATTGTCGTTACTGTCTATTTCTTTAAACCTGGCTTCCCGTCGTCCAAGGTCAATACAGGATCGCACCATCACCGTCCTTATCCAAGCACCAAATGCCCCTTTTTTCGGATCGAACATTTCTATGTTTTGAAAAACCTTTAAAAAACCCATGCTCAAGGCATCATAAGCCAGCACATCTGATTTCACATATCGAAAGCAAATCCGCAGCATTTCCGCATAATAGAGTTTATATAGTCCTTCCTGGGCGTGCCGATCATTGGCTTTACAGCCCCGGATGAGCTTTGTTTCCTGATTAAAAAAAAGGTTCATTCATTTGTGTCAGTAGGCAGTTTTTCTCCGCCTTCTGATAGTGTTACGCAGCAGATTGTAGAAACGCTGGGTAAAACTAAAATATTTTTCCGTTCTTTTTTACCAAGCGTTTAAGAGCACCGATGCGTATTAACGAGTATACAAAATTGTCGAGATCCAAGAAAACCCATACCTATGACCAAAACCAAATACTTTGTATACGCTGCCAGCATGCTATCAATTGCTATCTGTATCTTTGTAATGCTACTGCTGTCGGTTAACCTACACGATATCTCCAATGCGTTTAAGGCGCTCATATTGCCTGGAATCGCAATTTCATTAATCATTTTTTTGTCGACTTATGCAGCTTCATTCATTATAAGGGGTAAAAGACTGGGAAAACCTAAAAAACATATTAGGTTTCGATAGTTATTGAAGTTATAGAAAAGATTAAATCCGAATTTTTCTATTCAGACTAAAATCTATTAAATTGTGCGATAAAATAGCTCAACATGACTTATAGGGAAGCATTGATATCCGATATAAAAAATATACAAATTGTCAGAAATGCAGTTAAAGAAAACATGCTATCTGATCCAGCGCTGGTGACAGATGCAGACTGCGAGGAATTTATGACAATAAGGGGCAAGGGCTGGGTTTGTGAATCAAGTGGAGAAGTTCTGGGTTTTTCCATTATCGATCTGGAGGAACATAATGTCTGGGCCCTATTTGTCCACCCCGATGATGAAGGAAAGGGAATCGGAAAGAAATTACACCAGCTGATGATGGATTGGTATTTCAAACAAACTGAGCATACCATCTGGTTAGGAACTGGCTTCAACACAAGGGCTGTTGAATTCTACCGCAGACAGGGTTGGAAAGAGGCAGGAACTCATGGTTCTAAAGAAATCAAATTTGAAATGAGCTTTGATAACTATAAATTGATTAATCAATTATCATGATCAGGAAAGCAGCTCCCGAAGATGCGTCAGACCTCGCAAAGCTGATTATACGTGCGATGGGAACATTAGCAAACAAATTCGTAAAAAATCCCAATGATACGCTTCGGTTATTTGAACGTTTTACAGCTTTGCCTGCAAACCAATATAGCTATGAAAACATGCTCGTCTGGGATGATGGAGCAGTTCAAGGATTGATCTGCGGTTACAATGGTGCGGCATTGCATAGACTTAGGGATCCTTTTCTTAACTACATTAAGTTGAACGAAGGAATTACAATAGTTCCCGAAGACGAAACTCAACCCGGAGAGTTCTATATAGATTGCTTAGCGGTATTTCCACATAACCAGGGGAAAGGCCTCGGCAGAAAATTGATAACAGCCCTGAAGAACTACGCGGCATCTTATAATTTCAAAAAACTCGGGCTATTGGTCAGCATCCGAAATCCGGATGCTAAGAAACTATATCTAAAAACAGGCTTTGAGGTTATCGATAAGCGAACTTTTATTGGTGACACATATGAACATTTACAGCTTGCTATTGATTTACCGCCTAAGTTGCAGTAGATAAAATACAGTCAATATCCATTTCAGATAGCCACAGTTTATTCTTTTATCATCTAGAAGATTTTATATATTTAACTATATTAATCAAGCATAATCACTCCCAAAAATGAAAAAAACGCTCTTGTTTTTATGTTTAGTATGGATATCCATACAAACCACTGAGGCTCAAAGCCAAACAATATCAGACGCTTATCTAATCTTCAAAATTGATAGAACCGACGATTCCAAAAGAGCAAACACCAGAGAAAGGGCATTGGAATTGCTCAAGCAGGCTTCCGAACTTGATACCGTCCAGATTGCCAGCCTGAATTTTTCTATAGCACATGGATACGAGAGCGAAGGGAGATTAGGGAAAGCAGCGCCTTATTATGAAGAAGTTATTAAACTTATTCCAGGCTATTATGTTCCATACCGCGCGCTTGCATATTATAATCTTAGAATATGCGAAACACTGGAAAAAAAGGTGACAGAGTCTATTCGCTTAAAGGATAACGCAATGAATAAAACGTCATTAAACGAATATAACATGCAGGCAAAAAAGACAATTACTTATTTCGAAAAGACACTCGCATGTGATACTGATGATGATACCAGTCGTGATATTCTGATCAGCTTGTATGAGCGCATTAAAGCGCCTGAATTATTGACATCTTTACCATCCAGATTGAAGGCGTTAGCAGCTAATTGCATTACTTTGCTCGATGACTAGCTGTAAAAGGCAGATCCCAAACCAGATTCAAGGAAAAAATGCAACATCTATTTACAAACGACAATATAACTATACGGAAATTCAAACCTGAAGAACTCCCCCTGTTTCTCGAACTTTTTGATGATCCGGAAGTCACAAAATATCTGCCATTCCGGTCTACAGAGCAATATGCGGAAATGTTCCACATAGCGTTGGACGAATATAAATCTAATTTACTTACCCGGTATGGTATATTTAACGCTAAAACAAATACATTTATTGGCATGTGTTTAATAAGGCCTTTCGCTGATATCAAAGGTCCGCTTGAAATTGGTTACACGTTAGCTAAGGCACATTGGGGAAAAGGTATCGCAACTGAAGTGAGCCGCGCTTTAACAAACTACTGTTTCAAAAATACCACAGTAGATAGCGTTGTTGCTGTTACCGACTTGAATAATATCGGTTCGCAAAGGGTATTGGAAAATTCAGGATTCGCACGCCTGGATAATCTCAAAAGACCCACAGAAGAATTGGCTTTTTATGCAGTCGAACGAAATGACTTTATGAGATGAGTATCATCCCTGTCAGACACATTCAAAAAATAGCTCAACCTACTTTAGAATTCAACATAAGGTCTCTTGCAGAGGTTATGGACGGTAGAACAATGCTACAAAGTCTTCACAGACACAGTTTCTTTTTTGTTCTTGCTCTGGAAAATGGATCTGGCGAGCATAGTATAGATTTTGTTTCATATCCTGTAAATAAGCACACTATTTTTTTCATGCGACCTGCACAGGTCCATCAACTTAAACTCGAAATAGATTGCAAGGGATATTTGATGGAGTTCAGTAGCGATTTTTATGCTCCTTCAGAAGAGTCTACTAAACGACTTTTTAGAAAAATCAGTAGCAAAAATCACTATTCCGGCCATCCGGAAAAATTCCGTAGCCTAATTGGGATTTTGAGCAACATCAGCCTGGAGTATATAAATAAAGAGGATGGCTACAGCGCCATTATCAAATCAAACCTCGATATCTTTTGTACAATCTTAAATCGATATAACCCAGCCTCCATCGATCCCCTCGCCACAAGCAGTAACTACTACGCTGAGCGTCTGGAAGAACTCAAAGAGTTATTGCAGCTACATTTTCAGAGTTTTAAAAAAGTTACTGACTATGCCGGCTTCATGAATTTATCTGTATATCAACTTAATACCGTTACAAAAACTACACTAAAAAAATCATGTTCCGTAGTTATTGCAGACTTCATTATACTAGAGGCTAAGCGTCTTCTATTGGCATCCAATGTCCAAATCAGTCAACTATCCTGGTGCCTAGGATATGACGACGTATCGTATTTCATCCGCTTTTTTAAAAGGCATGCCGGATATTCCCCTGAAGCATTCCGTCGTTCTTTTCAATAGTCCAACCCAACCTCAGTTTTGTCCTGTTTGCGGATATCCAGCATCTGCTAGCTTTGTCTAAGTACAAAACGATCATATAAAAATGGAAAAATCCTGGGACGAAAACTACAAAGACAAATGGAATATCAGATACAAAAATCCTGAATTTGCATACGGAAAGATACCTAACTTATTTTTCAAAGAGTGGCTTGAAAAACTCGAGCCTGGAAAGATACTAATGCCTGCCGAAGGGGAAGGACGCAATGCAGTATTTGCAGCCCAACTAAATTGGGATGTTGCAGCATTTGATATTAGCAAAGAGGGGAGGATAAAAGCACTAAATCTTGCAGTAGAAAACAATGTATCCATCAAATACGAACTGAGAAGCTTGGAGATGCTGAATTTTACTGACGAGTCATTCGACGCTATTGGTCTTATATATGCTCATTTCGCCGCAGATCGCAGATCGACTTTTCACCAGAAATTAATCAGTTACCTTAAACCTGGAGGTACTGTAATTTTAGAAGCCTTCAGCAAAAATCAGCTGCAAATTAATTCAATAAATACAGAAGCCGCAGGACCAAAGGAATTAGCAATGTTGTTTTCAATTGATGAGTTAAAAGTTGACTTTAAAGATTTTGAAATACTGCTTTTAGAAGAACGACACATTATTTTAAATGAAGGACAATATCATAATGGAGATGCATCAGTAGTAAGATTTGTAGGAAAAAAAAGATCTGTTTAAGTCCGTCTACAATTGGCGTCATCTTTCTTATCTTTTCACTATATCCAATTAAAGCAATAACTTTATTTAAGAAATTGTGTAATGCCATGAACGAACAGATAAAATATTACGAAAACAAGCTGGCTTTTGAAATGGATGCCTCGGATCTATTCGATGCTTTGAAGAATGGTGAAAATATTATTCCGATCGATGCAAGAAAAGACTTTGGTTTCCTCGCAGAGCATATCCCTAATGCAATCAATATTCCCCATCCCGAGATGAACAAAGAAAGCACGAAACATCTCGACAAACAAACCTTATATGTAACATACTGCGATGGAATTGGCTGCAATGCTTCTACAAAAGGAGCACTCAATATGGCAAGATTGGGCTTTAAAGTTAAAGAATTGATTGGTGGCATTGAATGGTGGAAATTTGATGGATACGCAACCGAAGGTGACAAGGCTTCCAATGCGACTGAGAAAAAAGGCATTGAATGCGCCTGCTGAATAAATCTATAGGTTAAGTAAACAGATTTTATTTAATTAAATGCTTGTCTAAATTCCAGCGGCGACATATTAGTTTTCTTCCTGAACAAACTACTAAAAGATTGAGCATGTTCAAACCCGAGTTCATAAGCAATTTCGCTTACCGTCAAATCTGTGGTCGATAACTTTTCTTTTGCCTTATCAATCATTTTTCCATGAATGTGCTGTTGGGTGCTTTGACCAGTATGAATCCGAAGTAAGTCGCTCAAATAGTTTGGAGAGAGATTCATTGATTCTGCAATATGCTGAACAGTCAGCAATCCTCGTTGGACAGATCCATTTTCATTAAAATATTGATCAACTAATGCCTCAAATTTCGCCAGTAAGTGATAGTTGTTGTTTTTACGCGTAATGAACTGCCGCTCGTAAAAACGATTAGAATAGTTAAGCAGTAGCTCAATTTGTGATAAAATTATTTCCTGGGTATGTCTGTCAATATGAACACATTCCTTATCAATTTTATTTAAAATTGAAATCAGGTCATCCTCTTCTTCCGCCGAAAGGTGCAAAGCCTCGTTGACAGCGTAAGAGAAAAATCCATAATTGCCAATTGAATTTATCAAAGGATGTTTAAGCAGAAAATCGGGATGGAAGATCAGTAAATATCCAGATCCGCATTCCATAGTCTCCAGATCCAGGTATTGAACCTGATTTGGTGCCGTAAAACTTAAAACCCCTTTGTCATAGTCATAGTGCTGTTGACCGTATTTGATTTTACCTTTTGCTTCCCTTTTCAGCGCGACGCAGTAAAAACGATTTACAAATCCTTTCCAAACCTCGTCTTCAAGGAAAACACTCTCGGCCAGATTAATCACACTCACCAAAGGATGCTTTGGTGCTGGTAATGACAAAAGCCGGTGAAATTCTGAAACAGACTTAATTGAATTCATGATACGAATGTAACTATAAGTATATAATAAGGCGGTATTTTTTCATGCCGCCTTATCAGTAATTAATCAATAAGTCCCATGCTAAACTCGTCATAGGCGTCGCCTGTATCAGTCCCCAAGGGAATAATATTTTCTAATTTTGCGAGATCCGGATCGCTCAGCGCGATGGATGCAGCCGCAATATTTTGCTCCAGGTATTTTACGCGCTTGGTGCCTGGGATAGGGAGAATCCCTTTGCTGATAATCCAGGCTAATGCCAATTGAGAAGCGCTCACCTGCTTTTCTGCCGCCATAACTTCGATAGCCTTGACCAGTTCGATATTCTTATAGAAATGTTCTTCCTGAAAACGTGGAATCGCACGCCTGAAGTCATTTTCAGGCAGATCATCTATGCTGCGTATTTGGCCTGATAAAAAACCACGCCCTAATGGTGAATAAGCAACAAACCCAATCCCAAGCTCCTGTAAAGTTGCCAAGACTCCACGTTCTTCCACAGAACGTTCAAATAAAGAATATTCGCTTTGTACTGCCGTAACTGGATGGACAGCATGGGCTCTTCTGACAGTTTCTGAAGATACTTCCGATAACCCTACGTAACCAACTTTTCCTTCTTTTACCAGTTCAGCCATAGCTTCAACGGTTTCTTCAATGGGGGTAGATTTATCTAGTCTGTGCATATAGTACAGATCAATATAGTCGGTCTTAAGATTCTTTAAAGAGCGTTCTAATGCTTTTTTTACATATTCTTTTTTACCATTGATCGCCCATGTTACTTTGTTGTTATCATCAATTTCCCAGCCGAATTTAGTTGCAATAATGTAGTTCTTTCTGTTGCCTCCAATGGCTTTTGCTATCAGTTGCTCGTTTTTAAACGGACCGTACAGATCTGCCGTGTCCAAAAAGTTACCGCCTAATGCTAACGATCGATGTATCGTTGCAATTGCCTCCTGTTCGTCAGCCGGACCATACATATGCCCATCTTCGAAACCGGTCATTCCCATGCAACCTAAACCAATTATCGGGACTGTCAGTCCCGCATTTCCTAGTGCTATTTTCTTAATTTCCATTTTATTGATATTAACAAATCAAAGATCATGAAGATAGTAGAGGGGGGTGTATGCAAATCCACGATTAGTGTATGCAAAACAAGGATATTATAGGCCTTTGAAAGCGGGAATATGGCATGATCACCATGAGCTGCGTTAGGCAAGGCCGCTTTTCAATAACATCCGGATAAATAATACGCTCAAATGCTGTAACATATTTTCTGTCAAGCTCGTCATACCGCCATACAACTTAAACATGGCGCTTACAATTACGAACCTCTCAAAAAAATACAACGCGAAGACTGCGCTCAGCAACTATTCGATTGAAATTGACAAAGGCGTGTTAGGATTGCTAGGGCCAAACGGCGCAGGTAAATCTACGCTGATGAAGATTGTCGCTACCATCAGTAAGCCATCAGAAGGTACACTTCTTCTGGATGGCGTTAACATCGTCCAGAATCCAGATGCTGTTCGAAAAGTTCTTGGTTATTTGCCCCAGGATTTCGGTGTCTATCCAAACCTCAATGCCTACGAATTTTTAACCTACATAGCAGCCATGAAAGGTATTGGCGGCAAGGAATTAAAACAACGTATCGATATGTTGTTGGAAGGAGTGAACCTGAGTGCAGATGCGAAGAGGCCTATAGGAACCTACTCTGGAGGTATGAAACAGCGTATAGGGATCGCCCAAGCCTTACTTAACGATCCGAAAGTGCTAATTTTCGACGAACCAACGGTGGGGCTAGATCCCGAAGAACGCATGCGATTTAGACAACTTATCGCCGATCTCGCGCAGGACTCCATAATCATCCTTTCCTCGCATATCGTATCAGATATTGAGACCATTGCCGATCAAGTTGCCATTATGCAGGATGGGAAGCTCTTAACGCATGCGCCACAACACGATATTATTAAACAGGCGGAAGGCCGCATATTCGAAGTAATGCTAGGTAATGCTGATTTGAACTCCTTTAAAACCCAATACGAAGTTATCGATACCACACGGCTATCCGATAAGATCAGAGTACGCTATATCAGTACACCCGATCGCATTTTCAAAGCTTCAACTTCGGTAACAGCTACTCTAGAAGATGCCTATCTGTTCCTAACCCGCAAAAGCAGCTAAAATGCAGTATTTTTTTAATATCGTTAAAGCAGATTACATGCAACGAACGCGGAGCTACTCTTTCTTGATCACCCTTGGTGTTACCGTTTTTATGGCCTATTCTTTTGTACCGGCAGACACAGCTAACTACACCACCCTAAGCGCTTCAGGATATAAGGGCGTCAACAACTCAGCATGGGTAGGGTTTGTCTCGGGAATCATGACAACAGTGATGCTGAGTTTTTACGGTTTTCTGCTGGTAAACAGTGGTATAAAGAAGGACGTTGATACCGAAGTAGGACTAATCATCGCGACATCGCCAATTTCCAACTTCAAATACCTGCTCGCTAAGCTGCTTAGCAATTACCTTGTTTTACTTACTATCGCAGGTATCACTTTCCTGGTAAGCATTGGAGTATTCTTTATGCGTGGAAAAGGGTATCCATTTATCCCGACTGATTTCATATTCCCGTATCTGTTTTTTGCAGTGCCTGCACTATTTGTTGTAGCTGCATTGGCTGTAGTAGGCGAAGTATTTCTTGGTAAACGCAATATTTTGCAATTCATCATCTACTTTTTTCTTTGTGGTATTTGTATGGGCTTGATTAATAAGAAAGGCGATCACAATCTCTACGGAGTATTTGACCCCTTTGGCTTAAGTTTGATGACGAAAAGTGTGACACAGTATATCAACATGCATCATCACGAAAATATCCAGGGAATCTCATTTGGCTTTATCTTCAGTGGTCACAGGACATTTAAATATTTTGAGTGGCCAGGACTAAACTGGTCTGCCATATTTCTATTCAGCCGTTTATTTTGGGTAGGTCTGGGAATCGCACTGGTATATATATCGTCACTTTTTTTTCATCGGTTCGACTTTACCGAAACAATAACTAAAAGGAAGAAAAAAAAGGTAACGATCTCTGAGATAGGCCAGGCGACAAATAAATCAGCAGAGTTCAATTTATCGGCTTTACCGATGCTTTCGTTTGACTATGGTATTTTACCGTTTATAAAAACAGAGCTCTTACTGTTGATCAGACAAGGTAAAAGAGGGATGTGGTTGCTGAATGCCGCGATATGGGTAGCTATGTGTGCTGTTCCTCTCAACATCGCTTATGGTTATCTGCTGCCTATCCTTTTATTTCTGCAGGTAACACGTTTCTCAGAATTGGTAACCAAAGAGAAAACAAACAGGATTCATTATTTCGCTTATGCGTCATACAAGCCGGTGTTACGTATGTTACCAGCACAGATATTGGCTGCCATGATTTTGGCAATAACTTTATCTTTGCCCATCATAATCCGCTGCGCGATAAATTCAAATATCTATTCTATATTGAGCATCGTAAATGGTATATCTCTGATCGTTCTTGTTGCCGTGATGCTCGGCATATTGACTGGCGGAAAGAAACTTTTTGAGGTCTTATTTTTTCTTTTGACGTATTCTGTGTTGAACAGATTGCCAATATCGGATTACCTCGGCAGCTTCGCCCATAATACTAACATAACCTTAGTACTGAGTATATTTTCAATCAATATAGCTTTAATTGTGCTTAGCCTGCTTGCAAGAAGTTACCAAACCAGACATCTATAAGGCAACTGAGCGTCTGTGTTAACCAGACGCTCAGTTTTAATTGATTTTATTCCTTAGCCAGGCAATCGGTTTTTTGTTTACTCTTAGCCAGAGCAGGATCAGCTGAATTTTTTGTGATCTCCTGACAAGTGATTTTATTCGCATAACCAGCCTGAGTGCTTACCACACTCACATAGTTGATCTTTCCCTCAACAACGGTTACTTTTAAAGGTGTTGATTTCTTTCCGTTTGATATACCCCCACTGGAAACACTGATCGTATGTTCTCCAGGACTTAAGTCGTGTACAGAAAAAGATTTATTCTTTTGCTTACATACTAATTGCCCATCGATATAAAATGAATAATTAACAGCAGACCCGGTAAATCCCGTCGCACGGATTAAGTAAACCTGCCCACTTGTAGATTGCGAAAATGCAGAAAAAGAGCTGAATAGGCAGAATGCTAGTAGCGAGAATAATTTGATTGATTTCATTTTTTTAGATGATTAAGTTCGTTAAACATGAGTTTGCGATTCTATAATGTTAGCACCAGTATATCGCCCCTTAAAATTAGTGATATTCTCAATAACCTGCTAAAAAAATTATTTTATAACTCATTGTCGCCAATCTGCAATTAATCCACTTTATAAATTATTTTGGATATTTTTGTGTCGAAATACTACCATGTTGAAGACAGACCTGTTCCTCGTTACCCCACCGTTTACCCAGCTGAATACCCCGTATCCGGCAACTGCCTATATTAAAGGTTTTTTAAATACTAAAAACATATCGTCAACACAGGCAGATTTAGGTATAGAGGTTATCCTGGCGCTGTTTTCCAGGAAAGGACTGACTGATCTTTTTTCCTATGCCGACTTAAGCAAACAAGCGAAAAGCCAGAATGCTAAGCGGATCCTTGCTTTAAAAGATGAATACATCAAAACAATTGATGCAGTTATCACATTTTTACAAGGCAAAAGCCCAACGCTGGCTTTGCAGATTTGTCAGGGCGACTACCTGCCTGAAGCTTCACGGTTCAGTCAGCTGGAAGAACTTGACTGGGCATTCGGGTCTATGGGGACACAAGATAAGGGAAAGCATTTAGCAACACTCTATCTTGAAGATATCTCCGATTTTATCATTGAATGTGTAGACCCAAATTTTGGTTTCAGTCGCTATGCGGAACGACTAGGCAGAAGTGCCAATTCATTTGACGAACTTTACAATGCTTTAAATCAGGACTATACCTATATGGACAAACTCCTGATTGATATTCTGGAACAGAAAATTGCGGCTATTCAACCTAAATTATTTCTGATTTCTGTTCCATTCCCAGGAAATCTGTATGCTGCATTCAGGTCTGCACAATATGTCAAACAACGATATCCGGAGATCAAAACGTCTATGGGCGGTGGCTTTCCGAATACCGAATTGCGGTCACTCTCAGATAAGCGGGTATTTGAGTTCTTCGATTACATTTCTTTAGACGACGGCGAATTGCCTGTCGAGCTGATCTACAATGCTATCGTAAATAAGTCGCCCTTTAATCTTTATAAGCGAACTTTCATGTTAGAAAACGGTGAAGTAACATTTAGAAACGACGCGCTAAGAAATGATTATAAGCAGTCCGATGTCGGCACACCCGATTATAGCGATTTGATATTGGACCAGTATATTTCTGTAATCGAGATTGTAAATCCAATGCATCGTATGTGGAGCGATGGACGCTGGAATAAACTGACCATGGCGCATGGTTGCTACTGGGGAAAATGTACGTTCTGCGATATTTCTTTGGATTACATCAAGGTTTACGAACCCGTTGCTGCGAAAATGATCGTCGACAGGATGGAACATTTAATACTACAAACCGGCCAGAACGGCTTTCATTTCGTTGATGAAGCAGCACCGCCAGCACTGATGCGTGAGGTCGCCTTGGAAATTTTACGAAGACAGATCTCTGTAAGCTGGTGGACGAATGTCCGCTTCGAAAAAAGTTTTACCAGAGATTTGTGTATCCTGCTTAAATCATCTGGATGTATAGCAATTTCCGGCGGCCTTGAGGTAGCATCAGATCGGTTATTGAAGCTAATTGACAAAGGTGTTTCTGTTGAGCAAGTTGCACGAGTAACGCGGAATTTTACCGAAGCAGGCATTCTGGTACATGCTTACCTGATGTATGGCTACCCAACGCAAACCATCCAGGAAACCGTAGACAGCCTGGAAATGGTAAGACAACTGTTTGAAGCAGGTGTCCTGCAGTCGGGATTCTGGCATCAATTTGCCATGACCGCACATAGTCCCGTTGGTCTTTACCCGGAGAAATTTGGTGTAGTTAAAGACACAGATGACATTGGTACTTTCGCCAACAACGATATCAATTACACGGATAAAACGGGAATCGATCACGGTAAGTTCAGTTTCGGGTTAAAAAAGTCGCTTTATAATTTTATGCATGGTATCTGTCTGGATTACAAATTACAGGATTGGTTCGATTTCAAAATTCCAAGAGTGATGGTGCCTTCAGACTTCATTGAAAAAGCGCTAAAAGAGGAAAGTATGTTCAATACCAAACCAACAGCGAAAGTTGTTTGGTTAGGAGGGAAGCCTGAGCTTGAAACCTTTACCAAACACAAGAAAGGTCACACTTTTGAAGTGACGACGCTTACTTTTCATGATAAGAAAGAAACGTTTTCAATTCAGACCAATCAGGCAGAAGGAGCGTGGTTATTCGATATCTTGCAACGGATAGGGGTTGCCAATACTCAGGTGCATACTTTTCAGGAAATAAAAATTGATTTCGAAGCAACAATGGAGCACTTTGAATTATTCTGGTATTCTAAACCCATTAATACCCTCAGAGACTTTGGACTCTTAATTTTATAACGTTATTAGCCGGCTAGTCGCTCTGTAGGTGGATTCCCGAATCTTTTCTTAAAAGAATGCGAGAAATGAGCCAGGCTTTCAAATCCTAAGTCCAGATAAATAGTAGATGGTTTTTTATGCTTTGTCTCGATTAGGTGCTTAGCCTCAAGCAGTCTCTTTTCCTGAAGCCAGTGGCGCGGTGCCATATCAAATATTTTTTGAAAGTCCCGTTTAAATCCCGCAAGGCTTCTTCCCGTCAGTTGCGCAAATTTTTGCAGCGGCACATTATAATGAAAATTGCTAATCATAAATTTCTCCAGGTCGATTTTATGAGGCTCAGAAAAATCAAAGAGAAACTCTTGAAGGTTAGGAACTGTATGCAAAAGCAACTGTACAGCCTCCTTAACTTTCAAGATACCAATAGCTTCAGTTATCTTTTCATCAGGATGACGAACATAAGGAAGTATAGATTGGAAGAATGCCGACAAATAGTCGTTTACAGGAATTACAATATTAGGCGGACCTATATATTTTTTATCAAGTTCTATCCGCCCTTCTAATGCGATTTGCCTCAATAAATCCTCTTTCAAACAAATAATGATCGTTTGATAATCTTCGCCGTTCAAGGGCATTTTAGTAAGTTCCCCCAATTGATTTTTTCGAATCAGTAGCATACCACCTTTATCCATGGAAAACTTTTCAGTAGCCGTTTGCATGGTAAAACGTCCAGAGACCTGTAATACCAGCGTAGTGTGTTCCATAAATGCAACCTTGTCTTTCCTTACAGAAGAAAGATAGGCATTAAAGATGATGCCGGGAAGAACTACAGTAGGATTCACCATGATACAAATATATAAAAAGACGGGGCTTTACGCCCCGCCCGTTAACGCTGCAGATAAGTGCTACCGAGTATTTGACCCTGTGCAAAAGTGCTATTTAATAATTCCATTTCCTTCTCATCAAACTGAATCCCCACTGCCTGGATATTTTCCGGCAAACGGGATCTCCGACTCATGCTAACCAATGGCATAATATGCCCACCTTGTGCATTAACCCAAGCGATGGCCAATTGTGTGGGAGAATAACCTTTTTCTTTTGCAAGGCTTTTAAGCACATCAACTTTCTCTAAGTTCTTAATTAAGTTGTCCCCTTGAAAGCGAGAGAAATGTCCATGGTAGTCATCGGCAGCAAGTGGCGAATGCATTTCTCCGGTTAATAATCCTTCAGCGGTATTGGCAAAAGCCACAACACCAATGCCTAATTCTTTTGCAGTTGGAAGAAGATCTTGTTCAATTTGCCTGTCGGCCAACGAATAACCAATTTCCAGTGCCGTTACTGGGTAGATGCTATTTGCTTTTCGCAACTGGTCTGCTGTTATCTCCGAAACACCCAGATAGCGTACCTTCCCCTCAGCGATCAAATCTGCTACTGTGCCAATAATATCCTCCATAGGTACACTATCGTCTATACGGCAAGGCTGATAGAGATCAATAGTTTCGATACCAAGGCGGACTAAAGAATAGTTGATGAAATTTCGGATAGCTATTGGTCGGAGGTCAAGTCCGAGCCACTGTCCCTTATCGAAGATTGCTCCGAACTTAACACTAATAAATGCATCATCTCTTCGACCCTTAATAGCATTCCCAACAAGGAGCTCATTATGGCCAGCACCGTAGAAATCACCAGTATTCAAAAAATTGATGCCGCTATCCAGTGCAGCCCGAATGGTGGCGATACTTTCTGTTTCGTCATTTACAGGACCTCCCCATACAGATGACATGCGCATGCAACCTAATCCAAGCTTTGATACCAAAGGACCATTATGTCCGAGGTTGATTTTAATATTATTTTCCATGATCAATTCTATTTTGTTAAAAATCAAAGATGGCCTGTTTTATTGATTTAGTTTTTCGCGCACGGCTCAATTTACTTGTCTCTACGGCTCAGGGTATATTACAATATAATATCCGCCAACCCTGTATTGCTGGCACATATGTTGCCTGTTACTTAACTATTATGAGCCTGATAAAATTCGAAGAAGTACTCAATGACCTGGTAGATTATTTTTTAATTGGTGACCCTTATTTATTAATGGACTTCAAAAGAAAACATCAATTACCAGATGACCTCATTACAGAGTTCACCACAACAGACGAAGGAGACCGTGTTGTGGAAGAGGGTGTGATGATACCTTTAACCGGCATTAGCAATTACCCCTATACAGTCTATTTCAATTTAAATGGGAACAGCCCAGAGTTATTGAAAGCAGAAAATCAACTGCAATTGCAGCAAGACGGATATAAATTGCAGGTAAAATACGGGGTTATTTATCTGTACACCATTCCTTACCTGCGAAACTTCATAGCGGAACCTTTAGTAACGCTGGAGAAAAGAAGTACACGGATTTCACTACCTAATGGATGGTATAAGTTCGCTGTATTAGCCGGCGAAACTGAACAGGAAACGGGCATGGAGCCCACTTTCGAGTTTATAATAACAGCGGTCTCGGACGAACCTGACTTTACTGCCGACATTCAATATCGCTTCACAATCGACGCATCGGAATATTAATTTACTAATGATAAATAAGTAAATTGCCTGCATGAAATTCCTAGCGTCCCTATTGCTTTCTATTTTCTGCACTGCAAGCATTGCCCAGGTTAAAAAACCTGCACTTAAAATCACCTATAACAATACTGAACTTTATACCCTGGGCAAAGTCTGGGGTTTCATGAAATATTATCAGCCTGCGGTATCGCAGGGTAAATTGGATTGGGACCAGATTCTCCTCAGTACACTGATAGATCCACATAAAAAAACTGTTGGTCAGACACTGGAAATCTGGATAGCACTAGCACAAAACACTAATTATGATGCAGTAGATGTAAAGGGTTTTCCATTTGACTCGCTCGACCTCAGGAACTTCGACCTCAGCTGGATTAAAAAAAATACGCTAATCACCTCAGGACAGAAGAGAACTCTGGAGGAAATGGTTACGCGCCCGGCAGTTGGTAATTACTGGAGTTCTAGTGGCGAAAAGTTATATTATTCTTCAACAACTGAAAAATTCTACCAGCTCAATACCGCCCCCTATAGAATTCTCAATCTTTTTAGAATATGGAATGTAATCAACTACTTTTACCCCTACAAATATGAGCTAGATATTCATTGGGATCAGGTGCTTAAAAATTATATTCCCGCATTTACACTGGCAGAAAAGGAAGCCGACTACCAGAAGGTTCTGACACTGCTCTCAGCAACAATCAATGATAGCCATACAAGTATCGACCCAACCTATAATTATAATGTATTTGGGGCCTTTACCGCTCCATTTAAATTTCAGCTGGGCGGAGACGAGGTAGTTGTCACCAAGATTGTCAATGCCGAAGCATGTAAGGTTGCGGGCATAGAATTAGGCGATGTAATCAGTTTAATCAATGGTGAAAAAGTGGCAGATGTGATCGAGAAATATAAAAAATTCATACCAGCATCAAATTTTGCCATAACAAGACGTGAAGCTTATAATTTTTTGTTTAGCGGAACCGAAACAGTGGTTAATGTGGAAGGTAGGAAGCTTAATGGCGGCACATTACATACATCTTTTAAACGCGTCAAACGTATCTTTTTTCAGGAATGGGATAAAGACGGAATTCCCGATACCAAGCTGGTCTACAAAGACAAAAGCTATCCGTTAACCTACTATGATGAGCAACAAAAAAGGGCTGTTTACGAGCAGACGATCGACCAGATTGGCTATGTAGAATTCTCCATGGTGGAGCCTAAAAAGGTAGATAGCATCATGAAAAATTTTATGGATAAAAAGGGAATTGTATTTGATCTGCGCGGATATAATGACGACGGCACCTTGCTAAAGACTTTTGACTATCTGCTTCCAAAGCCAGTTTTGTTTGGGATCAAAACCCAGCCTTTATTTAATATGCCCGGAAAGTTTGCGTACCGCGATCACATCATCCATGAAACGTATAAATATATCGGAAAAGAAAACCCAGATTATTATAAAGGTAAAGTAGTGGTGCTTATTAACGAATACACCCAAAGTGCTGAGGAATTGTGGGCAATGATATTTAAACAGGTTCCAGGTGTAATCTTCGTTGGCAGCCAAACTGCGGGTGCCGACGGCACTAAAACTACTATAAATATGACCAATGGCGCCAGGATCTGGTTTTCTGGTCTGGGAATTTATTATCCTGATGGCAAAGAAACCCAACGTATTGGTATCTTGCCTGATATTATCGTAAAGCCTACGGTGGAAAGTATCCAAAAAAATAGAGATTTGCTTGCCGAAACAGCTTTTAAAGTAATTTCAGAACCGACTAATTAAGTAACAAAAATGAACTTCGCTCACATGCAAAGAATAACCTGCTTTCTGTATTTGATGTTTTTTGCATGCTTTGCGCAAGCGCAAAGTCAGGAGGGAACTCACCTGCAGGTTTACCAACTAGGTGAACGTGGCCTGTTACTCAACAAAGGATGGGTTTATCGTACTGGTGACAATGTAGCATACGCAGATTCTGGAATGTCTACAAAGACCTGGAAGTCGGTCGATCCAACGGTCAATATTCCGGATCTCCCTGAGGAGTTAAGATCGGGCATTTGCTGGCTTCGCTTAAAGTTCAGTGTGCCGAAAAATTTGCAGCGCACTGCAGGAATAACCTTGCGAAGTGCCGGAGCCATCGAAGTCTATTTAAATGGAAAACTCATTGGAAAGCGTGGCCTGATAGATCCTATAACAAAAGACGGCAAAAATTACCTCGACCGAGTCAATCCTATCGAACTGCCGCTAACGAGTTCTGGTGATCAGGTACTTGCAATCCGCTACGCAAATCAACAAAGCATGGCTTGGGTTGGCGGATATACACTTCCACCTTTTCTGTTCGCGCGCTTAACAAACACGCCACAACTGATTAGGAATATGAGTTATTTTCAAAATACTGATGCCGGAGCTAGTGTTGCTATCGGGATTCTGACCTTACTTGCATTGCTGCATCTTATCTTCCTGAAGTACAATCCCAGCCAACGAGCCAACCTGTATTTTGCCGGCTACGCACTTTTATTTGCACTATTCCTTGTAGGTACCATCATCTCTACGCATGCACAGTTTATGGATCGCCAGGTGTTTACGCTTTTTCTAAACATTCTTTTTTACATCATAAGCGTGCTATTTGCGATCAAGGCGCTTTATACGCTCTTCAATTTTAAAACACATTGGCATTTACTTGTACTTACGCCACTTTGTCTTTTTCTTGGCCTATTGGGAGCTTTCGATGAGCATACTGATGCTATTCCAATTACGCTGGTTGCACTCTTGCTCACCTGTGTTCAGCTCGCATTAACCGTTAGTGCAGTTTACCATAAAAGAAGAGGTGCATTGATTGTAGCAACGGGTTTTCTCGTGGGTCTTGTCGGAGTCTTCTGTTACGTGTATATTATTTATACTTTCAAGTCTACACCTGAGTTATCTTTTATCGTATCTACGAGTCTTGCCATGCTCGGCCCACCCTTGGGGATCTCTTTTTTCTTGGGTAGGGAATTTGCGTTGGACAGCCAGATGCTACAGTATAAATTGATCGAGGTTGAAGAGTTGTCTAAAAAGAGTCTAAAACAGGAACAGGAAAAACAAGAGCTGTTGGCCAGTCAGAATGAGATCCTGGAACAACAGGTACAGGAGCGTACACATCAATTAAGTCAGTCGTTGACCCATTTGCAACAGACGCAGGACCAATTAATCCAGGCTGAAAAAATGGCCTCACTTGGCGAGCTCACAGCAGGTATAGCACACGAGATTCAGAATCCGCTTAATTTCGTCAACAATTTTGCCGAGGTAAGTCAGGAGCTGATAGAGGAGATGGAAACGGAACTTAAAAATGGAGATGAAACAGAGGCAATGGCCATTGCCGCAGACATCAGACAAAACCTTGAAAAAATTCACCACCATGGCCAGCGTGCTGATTTTATCGTAAAGGGAATGCTTCAACATACCCAAAGCAGCACCACTAAACACCAGCCGGAAGACATTAACCTGCTGGTGGAAGAATATAGTAAGCTGGCTTATAACGGGTTTAGGGTAAAAAACAACACCTTCCTTGCTACCATTAATAAGGAGCTAACTGTGCCACTTCCGTTAATTCCTATCTCTGCACAGGAGATTGGCAGGGTCCTCCTGAATATTTTCAACAATGCGTTCTACGCCCTGTACGAAAAACAAAAAAATAGCGATGGTTTTATAGCCGTACTATCGATACACACTATGATACAACAGACATCTGTCGAAATTCGTATCTCAGACAATGGTACAGGTATCCCAACAGCACAGCTTGACAAAATTATGCAACCTTTTTTTACGACCAAACCAACAGGAGAGGGAACGGGATTAGGTCTGTCATTAAGCTACGACATCATCGTTAAAGGACATGGAGGGCAGATTCATGTTGAATCTATACCAAATCAGGGTGCAACATTTGTGATCTCACTGCCTTTGCAATCAGTTTAGGCACCCTGGCCGATGTTAATCATCAGGCCACCATCCATGGCGTATGTACTTCCGGTAACATAGTCTGATTCGGCAGAAGCAAGAAACACAGCAAGGAAACCGATTTCTTCTGGCTGTCCGGCACGGCCCCAGGGGATGTTTTTCTCCGCTTTCTTCAAAGCTTTTTTGTCGTCAATCGCTTTCTGATTCATTGGTGTCATAATCATGCCGGGAGCAATATTATTGACGTTAATGCCAAAAGGGGCAACCTCCAGTGCCAGCGTACGCATAAAATTTCTAATGCCAGCCTTTGAAGCATTATAGTCTGCATTTCCGGGTGCATTAATCTCTTCATGTACTGATGAAATATTGATGATCTTTCCAGGCTTCTTTACAGCCTTGCGATGCTGCACAAATTTCCGACTGCAAAAAAACGTGCCATAGAGATTTGTTTTTATTGTTTTGTCAAAAATAGCCGTTGTCATTTCATCTACAGGAATTCCTGATCCATTTACGCCGGAGTTATTTACCAGGATGTCAAGTCCTCCGAAATCTGCAATAACCTTATCCAGTTTCTTCTCGCTATCTTTTTCTGAACTAACGTCTATTTTAATGAGTATTGAGTCTGGGCTGAGTGTCTGCACTTCTTCAAGGGTTTCCCTGGCACCTTCCTGATCACTGTGGTAACACACGATAACCTTGGCGCCTTCACGTGCAAATGCAATGGCAATACCCTTTCCTATACCTGAGTCTGACCCCGTTATCAGGGCAATTTTATCTGCTAATTTCTTCATCTTAAATTCTATCCAATTGTTTGTCAAGTTCCAGAGCCGCACTGATGAGCGCAAGGTGCGTGAAAGCCTGCGGGAAATTACCCAAATGCTCACCACGTTTGCCGATCTGCTCGCTAAATAACCCCAGATGATTGGCGTAGCCCGTCATCTTTTCAAAATATTCCAATGCTTTATCTGTTTGTTTATGTTTTGCCAACGCTTCAATGAACCAAAAGGAGCACATATTGAAAGTTCCTTCCTCACCTTTCAAACCATCCTTCATTTTCTTGTTGTCATACCTGTACAGTAACACATCTGTACTTAATTCTTTTTCAATGCGTTCGAGTGTCGACACCCAACGTGGCTCATCAGGTGTAATAAAATGTACCAGCGGCATCAGCAGGGCAGAGGCATCTACAGTGTCCGCTCCTTTATACTGCACCCAGGCACCCAACTTTTCATTCCAGAAATCATTATAAATGTTGGTGTAAATCTGATCCCGCACTTCTTTCCATTCCACGGCGGGGTAGGGAAAGGAGCGATCAACCGCTATTTTAATTGCGCGGTCCATGGCCACCCAACACATCAGCCTGGAATGCAGAAAATGTTTTTTGCCGTTTCTAAATTCCCAGATCCAATGATCCGGTTTCTTCCAATCTCTGATGACGTGCTGAATATGCAGTTCTATCGTCTGCCACAACTCGTGGTTGATCTTGGCGTGGTTTTTATTATAAATATAGATCGTATCGATCAGTTCACCATAGATATCAAGTTGTAATTGTGCCCCTGCAGCGTTCCCGATACGTACAGGTTTAGTTTGCTCATAGCCCTCCAGGTGTTTTAATATCGTTTCTTCCATTACCTCCGCTCCGTCAATAGCGTAAACCAAATGAAGTTGCCTGGCTGTAGACCGCTCGTGGATCCAACCCAGAAATTTGGTTGCTTCCTCTGTAAAACCCAATCTGAGAAATGCATACATGGTAAAAGCGGCATCCCTGATCCAATTAAATCGATAGTCCCAGTTGCGATCACCTTTAATACTTTCGGGTAAACCAAACGTTGGTGCGGCCACCATAGAGCCATGTGTTGCAGAAGTAAGCAACTTTAGGGTGATCACAGAGCGGTTCACAAGTTCCGTCCATCTACCTGAGTAAGTCGATTTACTGATCCACATCTTCCAGAAATTAACCGTCTCCTGGTAAGTTCCTCCGGTATAGAATCCGATTTCCCGTAAGTCATCAGTATCTGCCTCCTTTAATGATTCAAGTACTATAGTACAACGTTCACCCTGTTTGATAGTTACTTCTGCGTAACCGGTTCCTTTTTTTATGTTCAGCGGAAAATCAGCCAGTAAACGCGCCATAGTATTTCCGTCGTTAATAGCTGTAAAAACAAGTTCCTGTTTATTCTTTTTCTCTAGTTTGTGAGCTACATTGGCATAATCGAAGCGTGGATCGCAATGGATCTTATAGGTAACATTCCCCCGAATTGTCTTAATATGCCTTACAATTGCACAGATGCTGTTCTCAGCAAATCCCTTTACCGGCATATAGTCGGTAATTTCGGAAATGCCATCGTCAGAGAAAAAACGCGTTAGCAACACTGCTGTGCCTGGAATATATAGTTGCTTGGTTTTACAGTTTTCCATCTGAGGAACAATCTTAAAGCTGCCTCCATTTTCCTGATCAAGTAAACCAGCGAATAATGTTGGGGAGTCAAATTCTGGAAAACACATGAAGTCTATCGATGCTTCCAGCGAAACCAATGCAACGGTCTTCATATTTCCTATAATACCATAATCTTCTATTGGAAGGTAACCTGATGTATTGGCCATAGCTAAGTAACCGAAAAATGCTGCTTAAGTTTTTCCGATTTATGAAAAGGATTCTAAACAAGCATGGCCAATCAGTGTTAACTTAGCAACTTAAATGCTAGATCTCTGTTATGGAACCTATAACTACTGCGCTGTTCAGTGCCTGCCGTACCGGCGATTTACCCCTGTTAACGGAAATTCTGGAGCAGTCGGTGGATCTCGAAGTAAATGATGAAAAAGGTTTTACACCGCTCATTATTGCTACATATAACCATCAGGTGCAGGCAGCAAAACTGCTATTGGAAGCCGGAGCGAATGTAAATGGACAAGATGCTGGTGGCAACACAGCATTGATGGGAGTTGCATTTAAAGGTTATCATGATGCCGCAGCATTATTGATCAGCTATGATGCTGACCTCGACTTGCAACACGGAAATGGCGGAACAGCCTTAATGTTTGCTGCGATGTTCGGGAGAAACGATCTTGTAAAATTGTTACTCGATAACGGAGCAAATGCGCGGATTAAAGATTCACGTGGACTTGACGTGTACGATCTGGCCATGCAGCAGGGTAATAAAGAAGCCATGAGCATGCTGGAGCAAGCTGGATAATAATCTATTTCTCTTATTGCCAATTCCGTACCCCAACCCGGGGCTGGGTTTCCATTGCCTTATTCCGCCTACCTAAAACAGAGGCTCACAGCTCCGTAATGATTCAATTGCCCTTTTACGAACTTTGATAGCTAAAACAAATTTCGATCAACTTTACAACAACACTTTGAAAAAGAAGGATATACTCTGGATAATACTACTATAATGCGCCGCTTTAATAGCTGTGTTAGCGCTGCTTTAACTCAGGGTTGACGTGGCCAGGAGCCGGGTCGAGGGGGCGTCAACCCCGGGTCAATGCCGGCTCAAAGGGGCGTCAAAATGCTTCTTAATTGCTTGCTAACTGCTTGCTAATCGCTATGTATATGAATGTTGTCCTATACGCCATCGGCCTGAAATTGCGACAAAAGAATGAGGTAATGGGCACAAAAAATGCCGGCTCCTTGTGCAGAAGCCGGCATATGTACCCGTGAATTGGCTGGCTTTACGCCGGCACTTTCCTGGGTTTTTCACGCTCCCAAAAACGGTGTTGCGCAATAGCCACTATAAATTGTTCAGACAACTTTTTAGCGTTGCCACTTACTACTATGCCTTCACTAATCACACTGTCATCGCTAAAATCAGGCGGAAGTTTCTTGCTAAAATAAGTTGCCTCCAAAACCTGCATAGCTTGTTCATCAGCCGCAATGGCTTTGCAGTGTTTAAATGCCTCATTAAGGAAATGAATTGCATCGGCTTCTGCCTCAATCGTTGCTACACTATTAGTGCCTCCGGGAACATAGACTGCATCAAACAGTACTGATGCCGCCGTCAGAAAACTTTGGTCCACATGAATTTGCTTGTCGTTCTCACTTACAATATAGCCCAACCTCGGCGCTATCACTTCAACTACTCCACCTTGCGCAACAATAGCATCTTTTACAGTATTTAACGATTTCTCATTTACCCCATCTGCCGCTAAAATAGCCACCTTCCGGGTCTTAATACTATCTTTAACCGTATTGGCCATACTTAAAGCTTCAGATTTAAGTAGCGAACTTTCTACCTGTACAGAGCGGTACGCCTCGGGATCTGCATCCGCAGGGATACTCTGGTTAGTAAACTGCTCAGGATGCTGTGGAACATGCATGCCCAAGCCATATGCTACCGCTGTGGCGATACCATCATCAATTTGTGCCAGAATACCCAGCATCCGCTCTCTGATTGCTAAGGTCTTTACTTTACCCAACTCAAATGTTAGTGCGTCGATGATGTGATTTTTCTCAGGATCGGACTGACTGTTAAAGAATAGTCTGGCCTGACTAAAGTGATCGAAGAAACTGTCACTTCTTTCACGAACTTTTCTTGCGTCTATACGTTCAGAATAAGACACAAAGCCCCCGTCAGCAGCCTTCGCCTGCGCCGGTTCGTTATTCGCTATGGTATTCGGGTTATAGCTACTTTTCCCGCGATTAATCGTCTGACGCATATGGCCGTCACGTTGGTTATTTGTTACTGGAACCACAGGTCGGTTAATGGGAATTTCATGAAAATTCGGGCCTCCTAAACGCAATAACTGTGTATCGGTATAAGAGAACAACCTTCCTTGAAGTAATGGATCATTGGTGAAATCAATGCCTGGCACTACATGCCCCACGTGGAATGCCACCTGTTCGGTTTCAGCAAAGAAATTATCCGGATTCCTATTCAGGGTCATTTTGCCAACACGTTGCACCGGAACAAGTTCTTCAGGAACAAGCTTAGTAGGGTCAAGCAGATCGAATTCAAATTTATGTTCGTCTTCTTCAGGAATCACCTGTATCCCTAATTCCCATTCTGGAAAAGCACCGCTTTCGATAGCATCCCACAAATCCCTGCGATGGAAATCCGGATCTTTACCTGAGATATTTTGCGCTTCATCCCAGGCAACAGAATGCACACCCAGAAGTGGTTTCCAGTGGAACTTAACAAATGAAGCCTTACCGGCGGAATTAATCAGTCTAAATGTATGAACGCCGAAACCCTCCATCATTCGGTAGCTCCGGGGTATGGCCCGATCGCTCATTACCCACATAATCATGTGCGCTGACTCGGGCATCAACGAAATAAAATCCCAGAAGGTATCATGAGCAGATGCTGCCTGAGGCATTTCGTTATCTGGCTCTGGTTTAACCGCATGGATAAGATCCGGGAATTTAATCGCATCCTGAATAAAAAATACTGGTATATTATTGCCTACAAGGTCAAAATTTCCTGCCTGAGTATAAAATTTGACTGCAAAACCCCTCGCATCGCGGGCAAGATCGGTAGAACCTCTGGAGCCGGCTACAGTTGAGAAACGAACAAAAACAGGCGTTTCTGCCGCCACGTCATTCAGGAAATCTGCACGTGTAATTTCCGACAGCGATTCATACACCTTAAATACACCATGTGCTGCCGATCCGCGTGCATGAACAATTCGCTCTGGGATACGTTCATGGTCAAAATGTGTGATTTTTTCCCGAAGCAGAAAATCTTCAAGAAGGGTAGCACCTCTCGGACCTGCTTTTAGCGAATTTTGATCATCATTAATTCTAAGACCGTGGTTATTGGTCAAATGTGTACCAGCAGGGTCGACGGTATTTTTAGAAAGGTCATCTACTTTTGCGTTTGATAATGGTGTTACCGCTGTAGCGGGAGTCTTTTTTGTTGCCATATCTTTAAATGCTTATGCTTCTTCCGCAGCGTTATAGTTAACTTCATTTTCGGCAATATCTGTTAACAACAAATCTGCTTCTTTCTCTTCAGCGAGTGTTTCTGCAAGGAGATCTGCTACATCGTTCAATCCAAGTGTAATGGCTAGTTGGTTTAGACCGCCATAGGTAGAAATCTCGTAATGCTCTACTTTCTGTGAGGCCAGGATAATACCCACGTCCCGCGTTGCTGTTCCTGCTTCGGTGCTTTCGACAATGCTTTCACCTTCTTTGGAGATGCCTTCCATGGCGTCACATTTTTTTGCCTGTGGCTTCTCACCAAGTAGCTCAAATACCTGTTCCAATCTGGAGACCTGTGTTTTCGTTACCTCCAGATGATCCGCGATTGCTGCCTTCAGCTTTTCAGAACTTGCAGCCTTTTCCATCTTAGGCAATGTTTTTACCAGATGATTTTCTGCCCAGTAAATGTCTTTAATGCCATCCAGAAACAGTTCCATTAAGGCAGGTTCTGTTTTTGGCGAAGCCTTAGTTGTAAACTTAGGTTCGCCTGATGATTCTTTTTTCATAGGTTTAAGTATTTATGTTTCTCTTACGTTGGTAGACGCAGGGTTGCAGGGTCAACGCCTGAGCGCGATAATTGTTTAAGAAAAGATCGGTGCATAAGATATATTGCGGCAGACCTCCAGCAAGCGCCAAAACATTCCCCAAAGTGGTTTGGAACTATTATATTTGTTGATGCCGATTTTTCCTACGCAGTACTCTTTGTTAGCCGCATATGCTATTGGGCAGCACATCGAGCAGTTTTATGACCTGAAACAACTGACTTGCCGTTTGCTGATCCACAATGTTAGCGACACCTACCTCATTGAAGGGGTAACTGAGAAATATATCTTCAAAATTTATCGCGATGCACATCGCAGTCTTACTGAGATTCAGGCAGAGGCTGAGCTATTAATCCGCCTCGCCGATGCGGGTGCACAGGTTTCGTATCCGATAGCCGATATTCACGGTGGCTACATCCAATATTTTAATGCCGCAGAAGGCATGCGCCATGGTCTGCTTTTTAGTTATGCCAGGGGAGAAGTTGTTATGCCCCTTAATAATCAACACCTGAAACTTCTGGGCAGAGCCGTTGCGGAAGTCCATAACCTCACGGCAGGCATGGAACTATCCGGTAACAGTCGTGTTTTTGATGTTGAACATATCTTGCTTAAGCCTTTGGCACGCATTAAACCAGCATTTGTAGGACTAGAATCTGAATACCGCTATCTTGAAGCGCAAGTTAATAGCGTAGCTGCAAAAATGGTTGCGTTGGATACCAAAGGTTGGGGATATGGCTATTGTCATTATGATCTTCTTCCCAAAAATTTCCATTTCGAGGGTGTCGAAAGGATTACGCTATTTGATTTTGATTTCGCTGGTAAAGGCTTTTTTGTGAATGATCTTGCATCATTCTACGTGCACTATTTTATGGATGTTTATCTGAAACGGGCTACGCAGGAGCAAGCAGACATCGATTTTGCGGTATTTGTTGAAAGTTATCGTAATCTGCGAACCGTTAGTGACGCAGAATTACAGGCAATTCCCTATTTTGGTTTTGCCTTCTGGATATTCTATCTTGGTTTTCAGTATGACAACTTTGAAGATTGGTCCAATAGCTTTTTTGGACCCAGATTTTTAAAAGATCGCGTGGGTCTTATCCGGCAGTGGGTAGATTGGTATGTCCGCTAGTGAACAATTTTGTCCGTATCTGAACATACTCATTTCAAAAAACACCATTTTTGAGCCCTAATACTGCGTTCTTGAGCTGGCATGTAGATTGGCTAAAGGAGTTAAACTACATAAGTATATGTTTCAGCATCATTTATTACTCGCATACAGGAATTTCAAACGCTATAAAAGTTCATTCTTTATTAATTTGATCGGTTTATCAGCAGGTTTGTGCTGTACTATAATCATTTATCTTTGGGTAAACGACGAGCTGCAGATGGACAGATTTCATCAATACGATAGTCGCCTGTACCAGATCATGGAAAATGAGAAACTCGCTGATGGTATAGTAACAGCTGAATCGACATCGGGATTACTCGCTACAACTCTGGCTTCAGAAATGCCTGAGGTTGAGTATGGCCTTACGGCATCGCCTACATATTGGCTTGCACAGTCGAAAGCTTCCGTTAAAGATGGTACCGGTATCGGCGCAGCAGGAAAATTTGCTTCTGCGGATTTTTTCAAGGTGTTTTCCTATCCTTTGCTTTCTGGAAATACAAATGAGGTACTTAAAGGCCGCAACGGTATAGTAATCTCCGAGTCCCTTGCAAAAAAACTTTTTCACAGTACTGAAGTGTTAGGCAAAGAGATGGTTTGGCGTAATCCTGAATTACAAAATATAAACCATTGTCTGGTTACGGGGGTATTTAAGGATATTCCCGCAAATTCATCTGATCACTTTGATTTTTTGGTTACACCTGAATATATTCTTGGACCAAATGCCAATTATGCTAAATGGGGTAACAGAGGACCAAGCGCCTATATTGTTTTAAAGGAAGGTACGGATCCTAAAGTCTTTGAATCTAAGATAAAAGATTTTCTTAAAAACAAGGGCGAACAATACCGGACATTATTTATGCGCCCATTTCATGACGGTTACCTATATGGTAAATATGAAAATGGAAAACAGACAGGAGGCAGAATTGACTACGTGGCGCTCTTTTCATTGATCGCAGTCTTCATATTATTGATCGCCTGCATCAATTTCATGAACCTTTCTACTGCAAAAGCCTCCAGACGGATGAAAGAGGTTGGTATCAAGAAAGTAATGGGTGTGCGAAGAGGATCGTTAATTGTTCAGTATCTCAGCGAGTCGACGGTATTGGCAATATTGGCCTTATTTGTAGCCATGCTTTTTGCCGAATTATTTCTTCCGGCATTTAACAGGCTGACTGATAAAGATCTGGCAGTCCATTTTGACTGGCGATTGATACTCGGTTTAAGCACAATCACTTTATTTACCGGATTGGTTGCCGGGAGTTACCCTGCATTTTACATCTCTGGTTTTAATCCCGCCGCTGCCCTAAAAGGCAAAATCAGCAACTCAATCACCGAGGTATGGACAAGAAAAGGGCTGGTAGTGTTCCAGTTTACGCTTTCTATTGTGCTGATCGTTTCTGTCTTTGTAATTTACAAACAGATAGAATTTGTACAGACCAAAAACCTTGGCTTTAAGCGGGATCACGTAATCAATATTGATGTTCAGGGAAAAATAAACGGCAATTCTGCACCATTTATTGATGAGCTTAAAAAGATCCCGGGGGTCGTTCATGTATCGGGCATGGACCGAAGTTTTCTGGGCGAATTTGGATCTACCGTAGGGGCGTTCAATTGGGAGGGCAGAGATCCTAAGGAAGTTATCAAGTTCCAGCACGCTGGTATCAACGATGACCTGGTAGAAACTTTAGGTATGCAAATGGTTGCCGGAAGGAGCTTTTCAGCCCGTTTTGGTGCTGACAGCACTAAAATCATGATCAATGAAAGTGGGATCAGGGCTATGCGTTTGAAAAATCCCGTTGGAAAGATATTTAATCTTTGGGGTCAGGATTATCAAATCGTGGGCATCGTAAAAGATTTTAACTTCGAGTCAATACAACAGAGCGTAAAACCATTGTTTTTTTATTACGCCCCTAAAAAGTCGACAAGAATCCTGGTGCGTATTGCTGCAGGGGAAGAAAAAGCAACTATCGGATTGATCAGAAATTTCTACACGCAGTATAATCCGGGATTTTCGTTCGAATACCGTTTCCTTGACCAGGATTTTCAGGCACAGTATACTGCTGAAAATCGCGTAGCTGTACTCTCTAAATATTTTGCAGGGTTGGCAATTGTTATTTCCTGTCTCGGCCTGTTTGGCCTGGCTGCCTTTACTGCAGAGCGCAAGCAAAAGGAAATTGGCATCAGAAAGGTATTGGGCGCTACAGAAATGAATATTATCTATGTACTTTCTAAAGAGTTTATTATGCCAGTAGTACTGTCTGTAGTGATTGCATTGCCGCTCAGTTACCTGATGGCAAGATATTGGTTAGACGGGTACGCGTACAGAATTTCTCTTCAAGCCTGGTATTTCGCCGCTGCAGCATTGTTATCATTATGTATTTCATGGCTCACGGTAGGATTGCAAGCTTTTCAGGCAGCAAGGGTCAACCCGATAGTATCACTGAAATCCGAGTAAATCAAAATCCTATAAAAGATGCCCGTTAACGAACCAGACGTTCGATATCGGGCATTTTCATTTTCATGCAATTTCATATATAACTGAAGTTCAGTGATATAATCGTGGCATTTTGCTTGTAAAAGCCTGTCTAAAAATATTTAGATGGACAGGACAATTGTCGAAGAGGTCAGCGCCAGGCGCAAAAGAAAATATAGTGTGGTTATTACGCTCTTGATAGCAGGGCTTATCCTGGGCATCCTGATATTCCGATATTATTTAACACCGTCGATCAACAAATCGGCTTACACAACGGCTACTGCAGAAATTGGGGAAATCTCCAATACAATTAATGCTACCGGTGAGGTGCTTCCAGAATTTGAAGAAGTGCTGAGCAGTCCGATTAGCGGTGCAATTACTACGGTATTGTTAAACGCTGGCACCAAAATAAAACCTGGTCAGTCTATCCTTACGCTGGATAAATCTGCAGCGGAGACCGATCACCATAAACTTGTCTACCAGATAGAATCTAAGGAAAATGAAATCAGGAAGCTAAAGCTGGACCTGCAGAAAAGCTTTTACGATATCAACTCCAGCAACAGTATCAAACAACTCCGCATCAGCAGTCTGGTTGATGCGGTATCCAATGCAAAACGTCTTTTCAAGGCAGGTGGTGGTACACGTGAAGGAATCGAGCAGGCAGAGCTTAACCTGAAAGTTGCTGAATTGGAGAAAAAGCAACTCGAAAACGAGATCAAGAGTAAACAGCAAACCATGCTGATTGAAATCAGAGAAGCCGAGATTGCACTGGCAATACAACGTAACGATGAGGCAGCGGCAAAGCGCAAGCTTAACCTGGCAAACATTATCGCCACGCATGATGGCGTGATCACCTGGGTGAATAAGAATATTGGCGCCAGCGTTCATGAAGGGGAGGTACTGGCACGTATCGCCGATCTTTCTGGCTTTAAAGTTGCCGGAAGCATCACTGATAATATGCAGGATCAGGTACATCAGAATATGCCGGTCTTAATACGTTTTAATGAAGTGTTATTAAAAGGGCACATCGTCAATATTTCTCCCGCAATAAGCAATAGCATCGTATCCTTTGATATTCGGCTTGACGAATCTAATGCGCAGCTGCGACCAAATCAAAAAGTAGATGTATTCCTGATAACCGCTACGCGAACAAAGGTGGTCAGAGTGGCAAACGGATCTGCATTTAAAGGGGCTACATCCGATCAGATATTCGTGATTGAAGGCAACAAGGCCGTAAGGCGAACAGTAAAAACCGGCATGCGGAATTTTGATTACGTGGAGATTTTGTCGGGCATCAAATCGGGAGATAAAGTCATTACTTCAGACATGTCTGCCTACAGCAATGCGACAACAATAGACCTTACTAACTAAGCAGATGATGAAAGGTATATATATCCTGTTTGTGATGACGCTAATTATCACCAATGGTTTCTGTGCAGTACCCGCCGACACAATTCGTTTGGCCTTACCACAACTGGTTGAATTGGCAAAAACCAATTCCATAGCTTCCAAACAGGCGGCTACAGTGCGCGAAACGAAATACTGGGAGTGGAAGACCTTTAAGTCCAATTACGCGCCTCAGCTGGGTTTGAGTGGAATCCTTCCCGGTTACAGCAAAAGCTATTCGCAGGTGCTTCAACCAAATGGCACCATTTTATTTCAGCCGATCCATAATGACAACTCCTCACTGAACCTGGATTTCACACAAAGCATTACTGCAACCGGGGGAACAATTTACGGTACCACACAGCTCCAAAGGTTTACAGATTTTGACAGGAATACAACTTTATATAATGGTGTGCCTTACGGAATTGGCTATAAGCAGCCACTGCTTCAGTTCAATAGTTTAAAGTGGGACAAGAAGATCGAACCGCTTAAGTTTAACGAGAGTAAACAGGCGTTTATCGAGGCTCAGGAGCAGATCGCAATTAACGTCACCAATTACTTTTTTGACCTATTGCTGGCACAGGTTAACCTGCAGATTGCAGAGACCAATCTGCGTAATACAGAACAGATCCTGAAAATTGCGGACACGAAGTTTGAGTTGGGGAAGATCTCAAAAAACGAGATCCTGCAACTACAGCTTGAACAGCTAACAGCACAGAAATCTGTAGGTACTGCAAAACGGGATGTCGAGATCTCCACGCTCAACCTACGCAGTTATGCCGGTATTGAAGGGGAGAACAGAATTGTTCTGGATATGCCGGGCACGGTCAACGACCTTGCCATCTCTACAGATCAGGTTTTAAAAGAGGCCCTGGAAAACCGGTCGGATGCAATTGCTTTTGCGAGAAGACTTGCTGAAGCCCGCAGGGCGGTGGCCAAGGCAAAGGGAGAGAATGGACTCAACGCAACGCTGACAGCCAACCTGGGCTTCTCAAATGCTGCTGGCAATATTCCGGATATCTACCGATCACCAAAAAACCAACAGAGTGTACAACTCCAACTTTCCATTCCTGTACTGGACTGGGGCAGGAGCAAATCGCGTACTAAGACAGCACAGGCAAACGAACAGTTCACGATTTACGCGGTAGAGCAAGACAAACAGACCTTTAAGCAGGAAATCGTTACGCAGGTGACTTTATATGCCATGATGAAGGAACAGATGGTGCTGACTGCCGCAGCTGATAAAATAGCCTCTGAAAAGTACCAGATTGCCCGGGAAAGGTATGTGTTGGGCGATCTGAGTATAACAGATCTCAGCATTGCATTTCAAGATAACGATAGAGCTAAAAGAGATTATGTTTCATCATTAAAAGACTTCTGGGGAGCATATTACCAGCTGAGGTACTTATCACTCTACGATTTTGAAAAGAAAGAAAAGATAAACTATAAATAAATTAATCACTAACTATACATTATGATACATTTAAAAAACATTGAAAAGGTGTACAGAACGTCGACCGTAGAGACGTTGGCTATTAACGGAATCAGCCTGGACATTGCCAAAGGAGAATTTCTCTCCATCATGGGGCCGTCAGGTTGTGGCAAGAGTACTTTGTTAAATATCATCGGACTTCTGGATGAGCCTTCAAAAGGTAGTATCCGAATCGGAGATCAGGATATCACCGGATTTAAAGATCAGCGTCTTGCAAAATTCAGAAATGAGAAACTGGGATTCATATTTCAGAGTTATCACCTAATCAATGATTTACAGGTTTTGGATAATGTGGAACTTCCATTGCTTTACAGAAATGTTTCAGACAAGGAACGTCGTCAGCTTGCTGCAGAGGCGTTAGAAAAAGTCGGCTTAAGCAACCGCATGAAACACTTTCCTACACAATTATCCGGCGGACAACGGCAGCGGGTAGCCATCGCCAGGGCTATCGTTGGCCGTCCGGAAATTATCCTTGCCGATGAACCTACAGGAAACCTGGATAGCGCTATGGGAAATGAAATCATGGATATTCTGATTAACCTGAATAAGAATGATGGAACAACGATCGTGATGGTTACGCACGACGAGCATATGGCAGGAAAAACCCATCGTCTGGTGCGGTTATTTGATGGATCTCAAGTTCAATAGGCTATGTTAAAGAATTATTTCAAAATCGCTATAGCGGTACTTAAACGCAGAAAGTTCTTCACGTTTATCAGTTTATTCGGCATTAGTTTTACACTTACCATATTGATGGTAGCTTCCGCATTTCTGGATAAGATGATCAATACCAACTATCCGGATTACAAAAGGGACAGGTCGCTGTACATCACTACGGTTACCCTAAAAAGCAGCAAGGAAGGCTGGATGAACAGGAGTGGGCTCTCTTTCCATCTGATCAACAGGTATATATCCACCTTAAAAATCCCTGAAAAAATAGCCTTTTTTAGCTCAGGTCAGATCATCAATTCCTTTGTACACAATCAAAAGATCAGCATTGAGTTTAAGTTTACGGATGCTAACTTCTGGGATGTGCTGGATTATAGGTTTCTGGAAGGCAAACCATACACTGCCGCCCAGATCAATGCTGCTGAGCATGTGGCTGTGATTTCTGAAAAGCTTAAGGCAGCATATTTTGGAGCGGATACTGAGGCTGTTGGAAAATATATTGAAGCCGACAACATAAAGTACCGTGTATCGGGCGTATTTAAGAACGTATCCAGCTTATCACATCATTTTTCAGGTGATATGTATCTCCCTTATACCGTAGCAAAGTCTGACTACAAAAAAGTAGAATTGATGGGTCCTTTCCGTGTTATTTTACTGGCTAAATCTGCCAGCGATGTGCCTAAAATGCGGGCTGAATATGATCAGATGGTGCGGAAAGTGCCAACTGGCCATAAGGAATTTGACGTGCATACCGTACCAGCAGATTCGGGATTAGAAAATTACACCCGTGAATTCAGTGGTGGTGAACAATCTGCTGTAGGTAAACTGATTATAATTCTCTCTATTCTTGTGCTCGTGTTTTTGCTGCTGCCGACCATCAATCTGATTAACATCAATATCACGAGGATTATGGAGCGTTCTTCAGAAATTGGCGTACGTAAGGCCTTTGGTGCATCGTCAAAAACCTTAGTTGTACAGTTCCTGGTAGAGAATATCATCCTGACCGGGATTGGCGGCATCCTCGGAGTGATTTTTTCCCTTTTAGTCCTGTATGGTCTGAACCATTCCGAATTTATGTCGGGCGTAGACCTATCCTTCAATTTTGTTGTCCTGTCCTGCAGTATTATTGCCTGTCTGTTCTTCGGACTCCTCTCAGGGGTTTATCCGGCATACAAGATGTCGAAAATGAATATTGTAAAGGCCTTAAAAGCATAACCGGATTAATCATTTAAAAATAAAAAATATGTTTAAGCATTTATTTAAGTTGATCTGGAACAAAAAAAGCCAGAACTTTTTACTCCTTATAGAGATTCTCGTCTCTTTTATGGTTGTCTTTTTACTCTCATCGTCTGTTGTTTATTATATGATCAATTATCAGAAGCCTATGGGGATGGACTATAAGCCTGTATGGATGATCCAGTATAACAATGAGCTACCAACTAAAAATACGGATTCTATCGTCATGTTCTACGATGCTGTAAAGCAACATATCGCTTCCTTCCCAGAGGTAGCGGAAGTAAGTTTCTCGGGAAATAACATTCCGTTTTCCAGCAGTTTTTCCTCAACAGATATTTCAAATAAGGGCGTTAAGTACGAGCGTATCAGCAATTTTAGGGTAGAAGATGATTTTATCAAAGTGTGGAGCATGAACCTGAAAGAAGGCAGATGGTTTAATGCAGGAGACCGGATCTATAAAGACAGGCCAATTGTCATTAATGAGAGTCTGAAAAAGAAAATGTTTGGTGATGCACCAGCTACCGGTCAATTGATTAGCAACAAGGAGGAAGAATCCAAATGGCGGGTTATAGGTGTGGTAGAAGATGTCAAAGACGAAAGTGATTTCAGCCCTGTTATGGATGGAATGTACCTCAGAATAGACACTGGTACTTTTAAGTGGTTAAGCACCATAACACTCAAGGTTAACAGCAATGCAGATGCAGCTTTTGAAAGCAGACTTTCGAAATATCTAAGTAATACATTTAAAAATTCTAGCATAGAAATTGCACACCTGGAGGACATGCGCAAAGAGAAAAACCGGTCTAAGGCTATGCCGGTAGTCATCTTTATGATTGTTGCCGGTTTCCTAATCATCAATGTGGCGCTCGGGATATTTGGCGTGCTCTGGTACAATATCAATAAGCGAAAAAGTGAAATCGGACTGAGACGAGCTATTGGTGCCACGGGCAATACTGTTTCCATTCAACTTGTATCAGAATCACTGCTGCTGGCCACATTATCATTAATTCTTGGCGTTTTCTTTGCGGTCCAATTCCCGTTACTACATGTATTCGATATGCCCTCAAATGTATATTTCATTGCAATAGGTATCGCAATTATCTTTATTTACCTCCTGGTGTTTATATGTTCACTATATCCGGGTAAACAAGCCGCAGGGATACATCCGGCTATCGCATTGCATGAAGAATAACTATCTTTACCCTATGATATTAATTGTTGACGATGACCTTGCTGTACGTACCTCACTGCAACTTTTGCTGGAGCAAAATGGGTATCAGGTATGTACAGCAGGTAATCAAACAGATGCGCTGGATTTACTTGGCAGCAAGAAACCGGACCTCATTCTGCTTGACCTCAATTTTTCTATCGGCACTACCGGCGAGGAAGGGATGTTACTGTTAAGCGAAATAAAAGCGCTACAGCCACTTATTCCCGTTATCCTGATTACCGGCTGGGCGAGCATTGCCTTGGCGGTAGCCGGCATGAAATTGGGTGCCAGTGATTTTATCAATAAGCCCTGGAGTAACGAACACGTTTTGCAGACCGTGCATACATTGCTTAACCTTCAGGTAAAGCCTACAGAAAACAGAACGCGCAAGCAACTGGATAAATTATACCATTTTGAAAAGATCATCGGTGAGGATCCGGCGGTGCTTGCTATCCTGGAAACGATCGGCCGGGTGGCAACAACAGATGCCGCTGTGCTCATTACGGGTGAAAGCGGTACTGGAAAGGAACTGATTGCGGAGGCCATCCACGAAAACAGCATGCGCGCTAAGCGGCCTTTTATCAAGGTTAATCTTGGTGGCATCTCGTCATCGTTGTTTGAAAGCGAAATGTTCGGACACGTGCGGGGGGCATTTACGGATGCGCGTTTTGACCGTACCGGCCGCTTTGAGCTAGCCAATAAAGGCACAATTTTTCTGGACGAGATTGGCGATTTAGAAGCAGGGAGCCAAGTAAAGCTTTTGCGTGTATTGCAAGACAGAACTTACGAGGTGCTGGGCAGCAGCAGAACAAAAACAGTAGACACCAGAGTGGTTTGCGCCACAAACAAAAACCTGAACGACATGGTTGCCAATGGTTTGTTCAGGGAAGATCTGCTCTATAGAATCAACCTGATCCACATTCACCTCAGCCCGTTGCGGGCAAGAAAAGGAGATATCCCGCTACTTGTAAATGCGTTCCTCAGCAACTTAAAGGAAATCTACGGAAGACCTAGGTTAACAATCAGTGCATCAGCAATGAAATGGCTCCAGGAACTACAACTTCCCGGAAATATCAGACAACTCAAAAATCTGGTTGAACGTGCCATACTCGTTAGCGCTGGAAATGAACTGGGGATTGACGATTTTAAGGCACAGCTGGCGCAAACGCCAACTAAGCATAAAAACATAACTGTACCTGGCGTGGGCACCATGACACTTGAAGAAGTAGAAAGGGAGATGGTTAGACAGGCGATGAATTTCCATAAAAATCACATCACGAAAGCAGCTACCTCATTGGGCATAACCAGAAATGCACTTTACCGCCGCCTGGAGAAACATCAAATTCCTTACAATGAAGCTGAAGACTAAATATATCCTGCTCATCGGCATCCTGCATCTGACCTGCCTGGTGCTTAGTTTTTTTATATTTGAACAGAACAGAATCTTGTTTATAGGCTCTGAAGTCTTCATTTTAATCTCACTTGTGATCAGCGTTGGGTTATACCGGCAACTGCTCGAGCCACTCAAATACCTTAAAGAGGGGATTCATGCCATACAGGATCGCGATTTCAGCGTTAAATTTATCCCTACCGGCAGAAGTGAAATGGATGAGTTGATCGGGGTTTACAATAAGATGATTGATGAACTCAGAACAGAACGGACCAAGCAGGAAGAGCAGCATTTCTTTTTGGAAAAATTGATCCAGACCTCACCAACAGGGATTATCATTATGGATTACGACCAGAAGATCCAAAGCATCAATCCCACTGCTACCTCGATCCTCAACATGGATCAGGAGTCGGTGCTTTCTGTTGTATCAGAACTCAAAACAGGCAGCTCCAGAATGCTGAAGATCGGTGGCTTAAGCATTTTTAAAATTCATAAATCTAACTTTATAGATCGTGGCTTTGCCAGGATCTTCGTAATGCTTGAAGAAGTGACCGAGGAAATATTCGAAGCAGAAAAAAAAGCATACGGTAAGGTGATCCGGATGATGGCGCATGAGGTAAATAATACCATTGGGCCTGTCAATTCTATTCTCGGCCTTGCATTAACCACTGAGCAACTCTGGGAAACAAACAAGCATAACCTTTTGAAGGATGCCTTTGAAATTGCCACAGCGCGTAATCAAAACCTGAATCTTTTTATGCGCAATTTTGCGGATTTGGTGAAGCTCGAACCTGCAAATCGCCAGCAAATAGATCTGAACAAATTAGTGCAATCTGTAGCCGAATTCATGACAATGCCGGCGAATGAAAGGGCAATTCTATTTTCACTATCGTTACCAGATAAACCTTACCTCATTTCTGCCGATGCACAACAACTTGAGCAAGCAATGATCAACATCGTAAAGAATGCGCTGGAAGCAATAGGGCATGATGGGGTGGTACATTTCATCCTTGATCCTGTAAAGCATCGTTTATGTATTAGTGATAACGGAGCGGGCTTGACAGAAGAACTGAATGCGCAGCTATTCAATCCATTTTTTACTACTAAGAAGGATGGACAGGGGATAGGCCTGACACTGGTCCGGGAAATTCTTCTGAATCATGGATTTGATTTTTCTCTGACCACAACAGGCGATGGACTAACCACCTTCGAGATCCGGCTTTAATAGCTAAAGTTCTATCTTCAGCTTAATCCTGACACCATATTTAGGGGCATTAGGATGATCCAGGTAATTAAATCTGCGTACACCATCGAGTCTTAGGATTTTGAAGATGTTTCCAATCCCAACACTACCTTCCATATACGGCAGTTTATCGAAAGTATACGTAGTTGGCACACCTGCTGAATTCTTGTTAAATTGCATCAACTGCGGGTCGTTAGCCGGATTGTTCTCTGCTCTAACACCTCCATAAATAGCCTTAAATGAAACATATTCACGGAGTTTCAAGCTCTTTAGTAAAGGAATCTTGTTTAAAAAGAAACCACTAAAAGTATGATCTGCATAAACAGCTGCATAATGATCACTCACAAACTCCAAAAAGTTCATCATGTTGAAAGCATAGATCTGGTAAGCATAGGTTTGGTTTGCTTTATGAATTGCCAGTAAAGGATATGGCACTTTACCACCGCCAACATATCCCGCTTCAAACTTAACATCGGCAATACCCAACTGACTGAGGTAAAAACGCTTGTCGACACTCGCCATTATGTTTTGATAATTATACTGGCCACCAAGTAATCCTTTAATACCCACAGCATACCTTAGGTTATAAATAGGATATTTATTGTTTACTATAACACGCGATCTTTTGCCTTGATAAAATTTCTCATTAGGAGCATACCGCATTGAAACATTAAACTCGCTCGTCGTGATCTGATCAATTATATTAGTCTGGTTATTTACGATATTATAATAAGATAATGCTCCAGCCGGGCTTTGCGACCATTTCCTGAAGCCCAGGTCAAAACCAAAGTGGTTCTGGAACTCCTGAACATACTGAATTCTGTAAAAATCGTTATAGAGGTATCTGTTGTTTTCGCCACGTTTAAAGGAAGAGATGAAATCATCTTCTGAATTAGATCGCAGTTCCTGTCCGGGAATATAGAGGTCCCTCTGGAAACTGGCCCTGATAAAACTCTGTGGAAACGTATAGATAGACTTGTTATTAAAGGCGTAAGCCCCACTCATGTATCCTTTCCATTTCTGATCCTTAAATCCATAGGCCGCATAGCCATCAAAATAATACCGCGTGCTAAAATCCGTTGTTGTGCGACCGCCCAGTCTAAGTTTTAGTCCCTCGATAGGGCTGAAGCTGTAAAATGTATAGGTAGGACCCACTTCAAACTTTCCAAAATTGATATAGCCGGCAAATATCACTCCCGCTACCGTCATAGCAGTCTTAAAAGACTTGCTCTTACCTAAGGAATCAATATTTTTGTAAATAGCCAGCGTTGATGCAGGCACAGTATCAGGTCGGTTTTGAGCCCAATACTGCTCATTATTACTGCCTTTTTGTAGCTGCGTAACCTGATTTTCTCCTTTGTAGATACTGTCTGGTTCTGCTTTATTCAATTGATAATCGGATATAATCAAAGTTCGTTGTCCTGTTAAACCTCTTCCTTTATTTTTTGTAAGCCCGAAATCAACTACCAGGTCACTCTTACCCAAATGGTATTTTAACGTACTGTCCTGAATAAAGCTTTGCTTAAGCTCCGCAGCACGAACAAAATTGAGATTTGCAGACCTGCTGGTTTTTAAGAATACCGACTGGACTGCATAATGTTTATCGTTAGTCACGTACATCCGTCCTTCAAAAACAAGATCCTGTGGATTTCGTGGAATAAAGGAAAGTTCAATTAGCTCCGGACTTTGGGTTTTGATAGTATCCGTGATAAAATACTTGTAAAATGTAGGTGCACTATTTGCAATCGGACTTAGAAACTGTGTTGTTGCGATCAGAATATTATTGTCATAGATATTGATATCCGCATACATCCGTTCCAGATAAACAGAGATCCCGTCATTATCAATCACATTCGGGTCATAGTTAACATGCTTATCAGCATAGATAATCTTTTTATTTTTTTCTGGACTTTTTCGATAGTAGTTGTTGGACAGCTTCTCCTGCAGATAAACTGGAAGCTGATTTTTTCCACCGATTTTATCTGAGTCCTGCTGACTGAACAAAAACTGATAGTTTTTGAAGAGTTTCTTTTTCATAAACTCATCCGACAGATTACTGTAGGAGAGTTGAAGTCGTTCATACTGTTTAAAGGCTACCTGGTTAAAATTTTCAATTCTATTTTCCGGACGGTGGGCAATCACATTACGTATCAGTTCTACAGCAGGATTTTCCTTATTACGGTAGGGGCCAGCCTTTGCTGCCACGATTTTTACTTCAGTTAGTTTTTCGGCTATTTCTTCAAGTATCACATTCATGGTTTGGGTTTGCCCGGACTGTATCACAGTAGTATGAGTTCTGTACCCCACGTATTTATATACGAGCGCAGACTGTGCTTTGTCCGACGAAATGCTATACCTGCCAGAAGCATCTGTTTTTGTTGAAACCGTAGTCCCTTGAAAGGTAACAGTAACATAAGGAAGTGGTTCCCGGAGACGGCCGTCGCGTACAACCCCCGATACAACTGTTGATTGTGCGTATAATTGGACCGTTAAGAAAAATAAAATTCCAGTTCCGATCCAAAAGGATCTGTTAAATAAATGCATCAAAGAAATTAAGGTGTTACTGTAACGATTAACAAGCCAATCCTGTTTTTAGTGATGAAACATAATTCTAAGGATTTAGTTTGTAATTACATATATATTGATTTTGCAAGGATACTGCAAATATTCTTTTGTTCAATTCATTTTTTTCAGATCTAACGACTTTTAACATATTTTAAGAGTTCAGATTTATCCCAACATAAAAAATACCCGTAACGAGATTGTTAACTTCCCAAAACAGCTAAGTCCTTGTTAACAAAGGGTAAAATTCTGAGACTAAAAGCATCAATTTTCGGCCAGGATGCTATTTAGGAGCAATAAAAATTGTAATTTCGTGGCAAAATTGATAGGAAAAGTGGCTCGTACAAATAAAAAATCTGAAAGAACTGTAGATGTGGTGTTGATAGGTGCTGGAATCATGAGCGCCACCTTAGGCGTTTTGCTAAAAGAACTGGAACCCGGGATTACAGTAGATATTTTTGAAAGATTGGATGTCGCAGCGGCTGAAAGCTCTGATGCCTGGAATAATGCCGGCACAGGACACTCTGCATTCTGCGAATTAAACTATACTCCTCAGAAAGCTGATGGCTCTGTGGATACTGCAAAAGCAGTTTCTATTGCTGAGTCTTTTGAAGTATCCAAGCAGTTCTGGTCATATCTTGTGCGTGCAAAACTTGTAGGTGCGCCTGAGGAATTTATCAAAAGCATCCCGCACATGAGTTTTGTTTGGGGCAAGGACAACGTAAGTTATCTAAAAACACGCTATAATGAGCTGCAGAAATGCGAGCTTTTCAAAGGCATGGTCTATTCTGAAGATCAGCAACAACTGGCAGAGTGGATGCCTTTGGTGATGAAAGACAGGGATGCCAGTGAAGTTGTTGCAGCAACACGTATGACCCTTGGTACCGACGTCAATTTCGGTGCACTCACCCGCCAGATGTTCAATACGCTGCAGGAAAAATCAAATGTGGAGATGCACTTCAACCATGAGGTTAAAAAATTAAAACAGAAAGATGGCCTGTGGGAAGTAAGGGTTAAAGATGAAAATACTGGTGAGCGCAGGACGGTGAAAGCAAAATTCGTATTTATCGGCGCCGGCGGCGGTTCATTGCCACTGCTTGAAAAAGCAGGTATCCCTGAGGGAGATGGTTTTGGTGGCTTCCCGGTTAGCGGACAATGGCTGAAATGTACAAATCCGGAAATCATAGCAAATCACAATGCCAAAGTATATGGCAAGGCATCAGTTGGCGCACCGCCGATGTCAGTACCACATTTGGACACGCGTATGATTGACGGTAAAAAAGCACTCCTTTTTGGTCCTTATGCCGGTTTCTCTACCAGGTTCCTGAAAAATGGATCCTTGCTTGATTTACCGCTATCCATCAAAGTAAACAACATTCGCCCGATGATTTCTGCGGGGCTGGATAATATACCACTTACTAAATATCTGATCAATCAGGTGAGACAGTCGCCGGAAGACCGTCTTGATGCTTTGAAGGAATATTTGCCTTCGGCTAAAATGGAAGACTGGGAACTGGAAACTGCCGGACAGCGTGTTCAGGTAATTAAAAAAGACGCAGAACATGGTGGAATCCTTGAATTCGGGACTGAGGTTGTTACTGCAGCCGACGGCTCCATCGCAGCCCTGCTAGGCGCTTCGCCGGGAGCCTCTACGGCAGTTTCAATCATGATTACATTGATGGAGCGCTGCTTTGGAACTTACATTGCTTCTGAGGCATGGCAGAAAAAATTGAAGCAGATGATCCCTTCTTATGGGTTCTGCCTTAGCAAAGACGCTTCGCTAACAGAAACCATCAGAACACAGACCACACATGCATTAAAACTTCAGGCAGAGCCGGAGGTTGTTATATCTTAATTAGCGAGCGGAACGCGGCATCTTTTAAAACAAAATCACTACCTTAAGGGTTTGGTACTAAATTTAAAAGATGCCCCGCTGGTCAAAAATTACGCTCCGCATACTCGGAGGTCTACTCACAGTTATCCTTATTGCTTATATCGGAGTTGCTTATTATGTAAACACACATAAAAAAGCATTGCTGGAATCTGTTACCAGGGAGCTGAATAAAAATATGACCGGTTCTCTGACGATCGGTAATATGGAGCCAACTTTTTTACAAGGCTTCCCAGGCGTGTCGTTATCGTTGAATAATGTTGTGATACGCGACAAACAGTGGGCTCAGCATAAACATACTCTTCTTGAGGCAAAAGATTTTAATATTTCTGTAAACACTTTAGGTCTGCTCCGGGGCACGATTACGATTAATAAGATTAACATTACCAATGCATCTATTTATCTATACACAGATAGCACGGGTTATAGCAATACCAGCTTATTTAAAAAGAAACAGAAAGACACTACAAACAACTCCGAAAGCAACTCACCTGCCGAGATTAGAAAGTTCAACCTCAATGATGTCACTTTTATCATGGACAACCAAAAAGGACATAAGCTCTTTTCTTTTACCGTAGATAGACTTCAGGGCGACATTGATTACAGTGGAGACGACTGGCGGGCGAGGGTTGCATTGAAAGGATTTGCGAAGAGCCTGGCTTTTAACACCCGCAGGGGAAGTTTCATCAAAGACAAGTCTTTAGACGGAAACTTTGACGCCACCTATGCCGATAAAACAGGAATTGTAAAACTTGTGCCAAAAACATTGAAAATAGGGGATGACCCATTCGTTATCGGCGCTGAATTCAATATCGGCGTAGATCCGACTGTCTTTGCGATTCATATTAATGTTAAGCAGATTTTGTGGCGTAGTGCCTCAGCTTTACTGGCACCAAACATCAAATCCAGACTTGATCAGTTTAATCTGGATAAACCCATAGACGTAAAATGTGACCTGATTGGTAATATGGGTGCCGGTGGCGACCCGAATATCAATGTTACAGCGCAAATTAAAAATAACGCGCTCCATGTACCAGGTGCTAAAATCTCAGATTGTAATTTCACAGGCGTATATACCAACAACTATGTAAATGGCCGGGGTTTTAGCGATGCGAACTCTGCAGTAAAATTGTATCAGTTTAAGGGTACTTATGAAGAAATACCTTTTGCCATCGATACTGCTGCGATTAGTAATTTCGACAAGCCTGTGGCGACAGGCGTCTTCAGGGCGGCATTTCCAATTACTAAGTTAAATAATGTACTTGGTGCAGACCTGCTTACTTTCAGCAAGGGCACAGCAGATGTAAAATTGGCTTATACCGCAGACCTCGTGAACTTCAGACTTAACAAACCTATTGTTACCGGTTACGTGAACATCAAAAATGCAAGTGCTAACTATGTTCCGCGAAATCTGAAGTTTACCAACACGGCAATCTCGTTAAACTTTACCGGCCCAGATTTATTCATCAGCAACATCAGGCTTCAGAGTGGTAAAAGCATCGTCTTTATGGAAGGGAATGTGAGAAACTTCCTGAACCTCTATTACAACGCACCTGAAAAAATCGTATTAAGCTGGCAGATCAAGAGTCCGCAATTGTATCTGGGCGAGTTCCTTGGCTTCCTGGGAACAAGGAAGTCTACCGCACCAAAAAAACGAAGCAGCCACTCTACACTATCCAGCGATCTGAATGAGGTATTTGATAAAAGTAAGGTTGACCTGCACCTCAGGGTAGATAAAATCTATTATAACAAATTTCTCGCTACAAATGCAGTCGCAGAGCTCCTGCTTTCCGAAGATGGGATTGCGATCAAGGATATCAGTGTTAAACATGCCGGAGGTGCGCTAAAAGTTAACGGTAACCTTTTCCAGGAAGGGAGCTCAACGCGCTTTCTGTTGAATTCCAGTGTAACCAATGCCAACATCAAAAGTTTCTTTTATGGATTCGATAATTTTGGGTTGAAGTCGCTTACCTCAGACAACCTCAGAGGAAACCTGTATGCTGCTGTAAAATTATCTGGCCGTATTTCGAATGCAGGTGCAGTTTTGCCAGGCTCATTACGAGGCTCAGTTGCATTTGACCTGAAAAATGGCGCCCTGTTAAATTTCGATCCTATCGCCAATGTTGGCAAGTTCGCATTTCCGTTACGCGACATGAAGAATATCACATTCAGTAACTTGAAGGGCACGTTTGATATCCAGGGTGAGCAGATTCAGATCAGGCCAATGAAAATCAGTTCCAGCGTACTTAACATGGATGTCGCCGGCGTTTACGCATTAGGAAAAGGAACAAATATTGCATTAGACGTTCCTTTGCGAAATCCTAAAAAAGACGCTGAGCTGCAAACGGCCGCAGAAAAAGAAGATAAAAGGATGAGGGGAATTGTACTTCACCTGTTGGCGACTGATGGAGACGATGGCAAAATCAAGATCAAACTGAACAAAAACCGCGATAAATCTTAATAATCATAAATCTTGCAAAACTTTTTTTAAGCGGGTGTGTTGCTTATTTAGTATAGTATTAACAGCCATTTAGCTGATTTATATGTTATAACTTACAATGACATTGCAATTCACAGCATTAAATTAGTTATCTTTGTGCAAATTTTGAGACATTAATGAAGATATTTATTACAGGCCTTCCATTAGAAGTAGGGGAAGATGAATTAACTGCCGTATTCGGTGATTTCGGTCCCGTTAAATCGCTTAGGATCATTAAAGACCGTGAAACAGGCCAGAGCCGTGGTTTCGGTTTTGTTGAAATGCCTAATGACGATGAAGCGAGAGAAGCTATCAAACGTATGAACGGTGGTGATTACAATGGTAACCGTATTAAAGTTGCTGAGGCACAGGAAAAACCAGGTGGTAACGCTGGTGGTGGTCCTGCTGGTGGCGGTTTTAAACGCAACAACAATAGAGAAAGAAGTTTTTAATTAGAACTTCCAATATAAGTTTACAAAAAGTCAGCTGTGCTTTCATGCGCAACTGACTTTTTGTATTTTATTGATTTTGGTTATTTGACCCAATATGTTTAAAAAATATCTGGTTTTCAATATCGTATTTCTGGTCATCGTTATCTCGCAGTTGAGCTCTATTTATTTCGGCTACAGTATCCTGCATATGATCAGTAAAGTGCTGATTACGCTTTCTCTGATGATCATCTTAGTTTTAAAAACAAAATTAAAAGGGCGGTTCCATAAGCGGATCTTTACAGGGTTGATCTTTGCCATGATGGGAGATATTTTCCTTTTATTTGACACCAACACATCCTATTTCATGGCCGGATTGACTAGTTTCCTAATTGGACACCTGTGCTACATCAGTGCTTTCTATCTTGATTTCAGGTCTGCTCCGGAGCTCGATAAAAGAGGAGCGAGGATGGCGATTATAACGGGAGTGGTGTTAAGCTGCGCTTCCTATTTCTGGCTCAGGCCAACACTCGGTCCATTGCGCCTTCCTGTACTCGTTTATATCTTCGTAATTACTTTGATGATGATGATGGCGGCATTCAGAAATAAACGGGTAAATAGCTTGAGCTTCAATTTAATTTTAACAGGAGCATTTTGCTTTATGGCATCAGATGCGTTGCTTGCCGGAAGCCGGTTTGGACATGCGTTCCCCTCTGTAGGCATACTGGTTATGTTCAGTTATATGATCGCACAGTATCTGATTATTCTTGGCGCCACAGAAAGAAAGTTACTAGCGCACGATGCGGTAAATTAACGGATCATCACACCTGGTTTATTAACCAGTGGAATCCGGATCAGATTTTCGTCGACGATACTTTCTGGCAGAAAAATAAACTTTTTATCATAGATAGTCCCGTTGATATAATAGCTCAGCCAATATTCATTAGTCAGACCAAAAACCTCAGGATCAATTGCTTCAACACCTGAAAATGACTGCGCCTTAATATCCCCTAAAAAGTGCCTTAAAACCGAAGTCTTTACCGGTTTTCCATCTTTTTCTCCGTAACCTTTAGAGCTCACCAGCACATTGGTGATGTCAACGTTTTTGAGGTTAACCAGATAGACAGTCCAGCTTTTAACTTCGGGTGTTTCACCCATAAGCACAACAGACATGGCTACATCCTCAACAATATTTTCAGGAAGGTCTTTTTTCATCAGATCAATATTTTCACGATAACGGTGCTACCACAGGTTTTATGATAGCACCATCATTTATTTCTTTTTCGCTACAGCTTTTTTTGTCGCTGGCTTTTTAGCAGCGGGCTTAGCTCCGGCAGCAGCTTTTTTACGTGTCGCTTTAGCCTTTACTTCAAAAGCATTAGGAACCTGCTCCACGATTAATTTTTTCACTTCTTCCAAAGAAATCTCAGCAAGCTCTTCAGGTGTATACTTATCGTTAGTCGCAGGGTTTTTACGCAGTTTCAGCATCTCTTTACCGAATCTGATGAAAGGTCCCCAACGTCCATTTTCTATAGCTATTTTATCTTCCGTCCATTGCTGGATAAAACGGTTTGCTTCTTTTTCAACCTTCTTTCCAATTAATTCAGTAATATCTTTAACTGTCAGGAAATCAAAGTTATAAGCTTTAGGTACATTGATAAACAGGTCATTCCATTTGATAAAAGGACCAAATCTACCTGTTCCTTTAGTTACCGGAAGCCCGTCGTGTGTGGCGATAGGAGCATCAGCAGTGATTTTTTCGTTGATGATCTCTATAGCGCGCTCTTTATCTATCGTTAAAGGATCTTCGTTTTTGGGAACAGATATATAAGCATCTCCCCATTTTACATATGGGCCAAATCTTCCTACACCAACAGAAACTTCCTTACCTTCATAATCTTCGAGCTGAAATGGAAGTCTGAATTGTTCCAGTGCCTGCTCCAGGGTAATAGTTCCTACGCTTTGCGATTTGGCGATACTTGCATACTTCGGCTTCTCTTCGTCGTCTACCTGCCCGATTTGAACCAGTGGACCAAATTTACCCACTTTAGCATATACATTCTTGCCACTGGCAGGATCTATACCAAGTAAGCGCTCGCCATTTGCACGATCGGCAGTCTCCAGGGTAGTTTCAACTTCTTTATGGAAGGGCGTATAAAAAGAATGCAACATTTTTGTCCATTCCTTAAGTCCCTGTGCAATCTCATCAAATTCCTTTTCCACGTTTGCAGTGAAATGAAAATCTACGATATCTTTAAAGTGTTCTACAAGGAAGTCATTTACGACTTCACCAATATCTGTAGGAAAAAGTTTTCCTTTCTCGGCACCGGTGATTTCTGTTTTCGTTAAGCTCGTCAGCACTCCGTTTACAAGCGAAATTGTATTGAATGCGCGCTGTTTTCCGTCTCTTTCTTCTTTCACAACATACCCTCTGTTCTGAATCGTAGAGATGGTAGGCGCATAAGTAGAAGGACGTCCAATACCCAGCTCTTCGAGCTTTTTAACAAGGCTGGCCTCGGTATATCTAGCCGGCGGTCTGGAAAACCGTTCGGTAGCATTCATTTCTTTAAGCTGTAATACCTGATTTTGAGCAAGTGGTGGCAACATATTGTTACCATTAGCGTCCTCTGCATCATCATCATCGCTGGATTCCAGGTATACCTTTAAAAATCCATCAAACTTAAGCACTTCACCTTCGGCGAGTAAATTCTCTTTACGGGTCGAAATGTCGATCTGTGCTGTAGTACGCTCAAAAAGTGCTTCGCTCATCTGAGACGCGATCGCTCTCTTCCAAATCAGCTCATAGAGCCGCTGTTCTGAGTTATCTCCCGTTACGGTATGTTGGTCAAAGTAAGTAGGTCTGATGGCCTCATGCGCTTCCTGAGCACCCGCAGTTTTAGTTTTATATGTTCTTGGCTGGTGGTATTTGTCGCCGTAAGCCGATCTGATCTCACTGGCAGCAGCCTGAATTGCAGTTTCTGATAAATTTACCGAGTCAGTTCTCATATAGGTAATTTTACCACTTTCATAGAGTCTCTGAGCAATCTGCATGGTACGGGAAACTGAGTAGCCCAATTTACGTGATGCTTCCTGCTGAAGGGTAGATGTAGTAAATGGAGCCGCGGGGTTTCGTTTCGCTGGTTTAGTTTCCAGGCTGGCAATTTTAAAATCTGCCTGCATGCAATCCTTGAGGAATTGTTCAGCGTCGGCTTCTTTTTCGAATCGGTGGGGGAGTTCTGCCCTTACGATTTCACGGGCCTGCCCTGTACTAAACTGAGCGGTAATTTTAAATGCAGCAGTAGCGTTGAATTTATTGACTTCTCTTTCTCTGTCTACGATTAGCCGCACGGCAACCGATTGTACACGACCTGCCGACAGAGATGGTTTAATTTTTTTCCAGAGCACTGGTGATAACTCGAAACCTACCAGTCGATCGAGCACACGACGTGCCTGTTGTGCAAAAACGAGATTATAGTCTATTGTTCTTGGGGTATCTATAGCTTTAAGAATCGCGGGCTTGGTAATTTCATGAAAAACAATTCGCTTGGTGGTTGCTTCCTTAAGACCGAGTGTTTCATATAAATGCCATGAAATCGCTTCCCCTTCGCGGTCCTCATCGGAAGCGAGCCATACCATTTCGGCACCCTTTGCTAGTTTCTTTAATTCTGCGACTACCTGTTTCTTGTCGACAGGAACCTCGTAGGTCTGGGAAAAATTGTTGTTAATATCTATCCCCATGTCCCCTTTAACAAGATCACGGATGTGGCCATAGCTGGATTTGACAAGGAAATCTTTACCCAGATATCCTTCTATTGTTTTAGCTTTTGCCGGAGACTCGACTATCAGTAAATTTTTCGCCATTCAGAACGTTTTTCTGCAAATAAAGCTATAAATAAGCCTAAATTCCAAATTCAATGTAGATTTAATCTTAAAAAGTGTTTTTGAGACCAGTATTTGACAATGCTGAACAGCGGATATAAGCGGCTTCAAACCGCAGACACAGATAATTACTTTGAAATTATAGCTAATGATCCAATTTCTATTTAACTTCGTTTATACCTAAAATTCAAAATGATGAATACATTATTAATTTTCCTTAGTTTATTATTTGCTCAGCCAAAAAGCGTTTACGATTTCAAAATGAAAACAATTGATGGCAAAGAGATTAAATTGTCGCAGTTCAAAGGCAAAAAGCTTTTAATTGTGAATACAGCTTCTAAATGTGGTTTCACACCGCAGTATGAAGATCTGGAAAAACTACACAAACAGTATGGTAAAGAAATCGTGCTAATCGGCTTTCCAGCAGGAAACTTCGGTGGACAGGAATTGGCAACGAATTCTGAAATTCAGGACTTCTGTAAAAAGAATTTCGGTGTTACCTTTTTATTAAGTCAGAAAGTGAGCGTAAAAGGTGCAGACATCGACCCCTTATTTGAATACCTGACTACAGCAGAAAATCCAGATTTCAAAGGTGATATCAACTGGAATTTCGAGAAATTCCTGATCAATGAAAAGGGACAACTTGTACACCGTTTCAGATCTAAAACCACACCTATGAGTGCAGAGATCACTAAAAACTTCGCTAAATAGATCTAGCTTTTAAGACAAAAAAAGAGGGACCATTAATGATCCCTCTTTTTTTATGATTAATTTATTGGATTAGCAGAGAAATCCACCACCCAACAGATCATTACCTTCATAAAATACTGCCGATTGACCCGGGGCAATTGCAGATACAGCATGGTCAAATACTACGCGCATCCGGTCTTTTTCCTGAACGATGGTACTTAGCATACCCGCATCTTTATAGCGGATTTTTGTAATCACATCATCCATAGGCTCCAGAATACTACCATATTTTACCAGGTTAATGTTTCTGACCATCGCTTCGCGGCGTTCAAGTTCTTCAGCTTTACCCAATACCACTGTATTACTTTCAGGAAGGATTTGCGTCACAAACATAGGTTCGCCGAAGGCGATCCCTAAACCTTTACGCTGGCCAATTGTGTAAAAAGGATAGCCTTTATGCTGTCCAACGATCATTCCATTGCTTAAAATGAAATTTCCGCCTGCTACACGTTCTTCCAGATCTTCTACTTTATGTTTAAGAAAAGACCGGTAGTCATTCTCGGGAACAAAACAGATCTCATAGCTTTCACTTTTCTTGGCTAATTCTTCCTGTCCCATATCAAGGGCCATTTGACGGATATCAGTTTTAGAAAAAGAGCCCAATGGAAACTGCGTTCTTGAAAGATTTTCCTGAGAAACACCCCAAAGTACATAAGACTGATCTTTATTCTCGTCTTTTCCCTTAGAAATCACATACCTGCCATTATCATGTTGCCTTACATTAGCGTAGTGACCGGTCGCAATAAATTCGCAGTCCAGTTTATTCGCCCGTTTCAGCAGTGCTTCCCATTTAATGTGGGTATTACAAAGTACACATGGATTCGGCGTTCTGCCGGCCAGATACTCATCAACAAAATTATCTATTACATAATCACCAAACTCTTCGCGAATATCAAGAATGTAATGTGGAAAGCCATAATTAACAGCAAGTGTGCGCGCATCATTGATGCTATCCAGACTGCAGCATCCGGTTTCCTTACTGTTACTGCCCGATGTAGCGTAATCCCAGGTCTTCATGGTCAACCCAATTACTTCATATCCCTGTTCATGCAACATCACTGCTGCTACCGAACTATCTACACCGCCACTCATGGCAACCAAAATTCTACCTCTTTTACTCATTACTGTTTAATCTGACACAAAAGTAAAAGTTTTAATCCGCATATTAGTCAGTTAGCCGTCAAGGGCTTGTAAAAACGCGTATAAGCAGGACCAAAATTGTTGGTATCCTGACCTATGCCATCGATGTCGTCCAGGCTCACTGGCCTGCTAAATTCAACTTTATCCAGTATAATCAACTGTGCGGTCCGCTTAATTAGCGGGCACTTTTCGAAGTCATGCTCAATCAGTTGCCGAAGTTCGCCTACGTACTTGAAGTTTCCTTTCAAAACGAAGTCCCATGACCCGGACATGCGGCAGCATTCGTAGATTGAGGGGAGATCTTGTATCATCGTTTTAAAACTGGATATAGCGCCAGCATCATTATTTTTTAATCTCACCAATATTTGTACGTCGAAACTTTTCTGAAACTTTGTCCGATCCAGTTTAATATGATACCGATCTATACCACAAAGCCTTTCCAGCTTTTTGAGCCGGTCATATATACCAGATATAGGCCTTCTCAGGATCCCGGCGATTTCCTTTTGCGTTTTACTTCCATCTTCCTGGAGGATATTGAGAATGTCAATATCTGTCTGATCTAATTTTTCTTGTTTTTTGGACATAGTGGATTCTGATTGGGTGATCAAAATGTTATTCCGCTATCCTGACTTATGGCAAATCAAATATAATTTATTCGTTTTTGAAAAACAAGCCTTTAAACTATTATTACTGGCGGTGATTATCTAAAAGAACTTAAAATTTGACTTCACATATGAAATATGCGATTTAGACAAATCAAATTTTCAGAATAAATTTCAGAATTTTGGTTAAACACAGTAGAATTTTTTTTTATTATAATAAAAAACCAGAATATTTCCAAAATTGGAATTTATTATTGTTTTGGTATATTATTAGTTTCATTTTTACGAGGTAACCGACCCTTAGAACTATGAGACATTTGAAGATTGGGCTAACCATAACCGGCAGGGATTCTGCCTCACTGGATAAATATCTAAATGATATCAGTAAAATACCTTTGCTGAGTAATGAAGAAGAAATCGCCATTAGCAAGAAGATTAAGGATGGAGATCAGGCCGCCTACCAACATCTTGTAAATGCGAATCTACGTTTTGTAGTTTCGGTAGCGAAACAGTATCAACATAGGGGACTGAGTCTTGGCGATCTGATCAATGAGGGGAATATCGGACTAATCAAGGCTGCAGGACGTTTTGACGATACTTACGGTTTCAAGTTTATATCTTTTGCGGTATGGTGGGTCAGACAGACGATTATGCAGGCCCTGGCAGAACAAACGCGGGTAGTCAGGTTACCCTTAAATCAGGTTGCCGCAATCAGCAGGATAAATAAAGCAATAGCGAAACTAGAACAGCGCTTTGAACGGACGCCTACTGTGGCTGAAATTTCCGCCTTTCTGGGGATGGCTCCGGAATTTATTGATGATTATTTAAGTCATGCCGGGCTACCAGTTTCAATAGATAGCCCTATGGCAGATTCATCAAATTTCACATTGTCTGATCAACTGGAAGGCAATCTTAGTAGGCCAGACGAAGGTTTAATGCAAAATTCGGCCTTGCAGGATATGGATCACCTGATCAAAACGCTCCCTAAACGTCAGGCACATATTATCCGCTTATATTATGGAATAGGCACAAATGAACCCAAGCAATTACATGATATTGCAGATATTTACGGTCTGAGTAAAGAGCGCGTACGCCAGATTAAAGATCAGGCACTAAAAGAATTGAAGAGGCGGGGTGCTACCTACTTCGTTAAGCTTGGGAGGATCCGGAATTAAACAAATTCCGGCACTTCATTGGGGTCATTTCCCTGAATCTGATTTTTTCTGACTTCAGAAATTCTTTTAGGTTTGATTTGCTCAACCTTATTAATACCAGATGCACCATTAAAAATTAATACGCTGCCCAGCGCCAGTTCCTGGATAGCAAGAATGGGTGACTTTGTCAGGTTAAATGCGCCTTTTTGAAATATATAAGCTCCCACAAGAATGGAAAGTATTCTTTTGCCAGTATCTAATTGTAAATCAGTATTACTATTTAACAGTTTTTTGCCGGCGGTAATCGTTAGTTTATGTTTTAAAGTTCGAAACATGCTGCTCAATTATTTATTCATAGTTCTTTGATTTCAACAAGGTGGGCGGCGCTTTGTTTCGGTTTTTTCAAAATTCATAAACTTTAAACCCGCGCAATCCGTTATAATTGCATCAAAGCTTTTTCCTTATTATGAAACTTAATTCCGCGCAAGTCGATAAATTTTACGACAAAGTATATAACTGGCTAATTATTGCAGTTCCTAATATCATCGTTGCAATTCTCATTCTCGCTATTGGCCTCTGGGTCATAAAACTGGTATCCAAATGGTTACATTCAGGATTAAACAAACATGAGATTGATCCATCGTTAAAACCATTTTTCATCAGTCTTACAATAATAGGGCTTCGCATACTTTTGGTTATCGCCATTATGCCAATCATAGGGATAGAGATGACCGTATTCTCGGTCCTCGTGGGTGGTCTTGGTGTTGCCGCAGGTTTAGCATTATCGGGAACACTCCAAAATTTCGCCAGTGGCGTACTCATCCTCATCCTGAAACCGTTTCGTGTTGGTGATAATATCATCGCCCAGGGGCAGGAGGGAACAGTTACTTCTATCGAAATCTTCTATACAATTGTTACTACGTTCGACAATAGAACGGTCGTTATCCCAAATAGCAAACTGTCTAACGAAGTAATCATCAACATTAGCATGCAAGGTAGCCGAAGGCTAGACATTGAATTAAAATTCAGCTATGGAGTTGATTTCGAGGAAGTCAAAAAGATAATTACAGAAACCATCACCGAATCTAAAAATCTGCTAAAGACTCCTGAACGCAGGATCGGGATAGCCACGCTCGAGGAGAGTGGATATAAGGTATCCATAGCCGTATGGCTTAAAGCGCACGGGTATCGCGATGCCCAGCTAGCTTTTCAGGAAAAGCTGATGTCGAAATTGAAGTCGGGAACCATTAAACTACCTGGAATGGATGCTTCTTAGTTTTGCTCCTCAATAATTTTTGACCTGTTTAATGTTAGAATAAGTAATGCTAAAATGGATGTAACGGCCATAACCGCGGCCATTGGGACTGACGATTTGGTATGAAATAAGCTCAATACCGATGATGCCAAAGCTCCCAGGCCCATTTGTGTGGCCCCCATTAGTGCAGACGCACTTCCAGCGTTTTTCTTGAAAGGCTGGAGTGATAAGGCAGCAGTATTTGGATTGGTAAGCCCAAGACAGGATAAGAAGATAAATAGAAGCACAATCGTTTGCCATAAATTAAAGATATTCAATGTTGCTCCGGCAACAAAAATCAGCGTTACGACAACCTGACAGCTGATCGCGACAAGCACAATCTGTTTACTCTGGTATTTCTTGAGAAGTACGCTATTTAGCTGACTGGCACCAATCAGGCCAATAGAAAGAAGTGCGAAGATCCACCCGTACCCTTCGGTACTCACATTAAAAACTTCCATAAATACCAGGGGTGAGCCCGCCACATAAGCAAAAAGTCCTGAAAATGCCAAAGCGCCGGTAAGGGCATAGGTATAAAACTGTGGTTCTATTAATACCTGTTTAAAACCTGATAAAATAGGGAGTGGCTTTAAAGATAGCGTTGTATCGGGTTGAAAACTCTCAGGCAAAAACCAAATTGTAGAGATCAGGTTAAGCACGCCGAGACCGAGGAGCACAACAAATACCGCATGCCAGCCAAAAAGGATGGTTACATAACTTCCGGCGGTAGGTGCAAGCATTGGAGAGACGCCCACAACAAGCATCAGCAATGCAAAAACCTTAGCACTGTCTTTTACAGGAAAGAGATCTCTTACCATAGCGACAGATGCCACGGCAGCTGCACAACTGCCGATTGCCTGGATGCCGCGAAGGACAATGAGCTGGTTTAACGTAGTTACATAAAGACAACCAATAGAAGCCAGAATGTAAAGCACCAGTCCAAAAATTAGCGGCTTCTTTCTGCCAAACCGATCCAGCAAGGGGCCATAGAGCAATTGTCCAAAGGAAATTCCGATAAAGAAGCTTGAAAGAGAGATGGCCACGCTTTCTGTTGTAGTGTGCAGGTCTTTGGCAATTACCGGAAAACCCGGCAAATACATATCAATAGAAAAAGGGCCGAGCGCTGTCAATGATCCCAAAATGAGGATCAGAAAAAAATACCGTTTGTTGGTCATATAATGTTATAGTCTTTCTAATACCAACTCAATGGCTTTATTTACGATCGCATGGGGATCGTTGCTGAATTCAAATTTGACTCTGCTGGCCAATATTGCATTTACCGATAGTGCGTTATGTCCGAGCACACTGGCGAGTGCATAAATTCCAGCCGTTTCCATTTCTAAATTGGTAATGCGCAGCCCATCATATTTAAAACTATTCAGCTTACCAATCAGGTCAGGGACTTTTCCTTCAGCTCTAACTACACGGCCCTGAGGGGCATAAAAACCTGGTGCTGTAACGGTTATTCCGCGCTGAAGACCTTTACCAATAGTTTCCAATAATTTGGAGCTACCCGATGTAAAATAAGGATCGATGCCCGGCAGGTCGGCAAAATGCTGGTTCACCGCATCAAGGATATTTTGATCCTCCGGAGAAAGCCGTTGTTTATAATATTTCATCAGGGTATCAAGTCCTAAACCGTGACTGGATACCAAAATTGTACCCATATCGATATCCGGTTGTATGGCGCCGGAAGTACCGATCCTGATGATATCCAGAGAAGTAAGCTCAGATTTTATCTCACGGGTTTTAAAATCGATGTTAACCAAGGCATCAAGCTCGTTGAAAACAATATCTATATTATCCGTACCAATCCCTGTAGACAATACAGTGATTCTTTTGTCGCCCAGATATCCGGTATGGGTAATAAACTCACGTTTTCCTTTTTTAAGTTCTACACGATCAAATAGCTTGCTTATTTCCGAAACACGATCAGGGTCACCAACAGTAATCACCGTTTGTGCCACATCTTCAGGCAATAGATTTAAATGGTAGATACTTCCGTCTGGATTAATAACCAGATCTGATTCTGAAAGTTTATGCATAGGACATTCCTTAAGCAGCAAAGGTACACTAATAGCGGTATCTTTTTAAATTGTACTCAGATATTCTGCCTTCACGCCATCCAGTTTCTCAAACCTGCCCAGGATTGCGATAAGTCTGGATTTACGGATTTCCAGGTTCATCATGCAGCTTTGGTCAAAATGTTGGTCCGTAGGCTGCAATTGTTCTTCCTTAATAATGCGCATTACATCGTTCATCTGGGTATAAGGGAAAGATAACTGATACAGATCATTTATAGTTTTACTGATGATTTCTGATGCTGCAATTGCTTCTGTTGTGGCAGTTTTATAGGCGTTAATCAAACCAGGAACGCCAAGTAATGTACCGCCAAAATACCTGACAACAATCACTAACACATTTGTTAAATCTGCAGAGAGCAATGTATTCAGTATCGGGCGGCCAGCAGTTCCCGAAGGCTCACCGTCATCATTTATTTTAAAAAGTGACCGATCAGGACTTAATCTAACTGCCCAACAGAAATGTCTGGCTTTGGGATGTTTAGTTCGAAGATCTTCAATCAATTCTTTAACCGCTGAAAGTGATTGGACAGGGTATGCAACGCCAATAAATTTAGAGCCCTTATCTCTAAAAATACCCTCCGCGGGTTTGCTTATCGTTAAATAGGTGTCGTCAAAAAGCATGTATTAGGAAACTGTAATTAAAACAACGGCCAGCACAGCTACTATAAGCCCAATCAAGTTGAACTTAGTTAGCCTTTCTTTGAAAGCGAACACGCCGATAAGGCACCCCAAAGTAATCACACCGATATTCATTGATGCAAACACGGTAGAGGGGTTTGACGCGAATGCCTGGTGCGCTTTGAGATAAAAAAAGATATTACCAAAATTGAAACAACCTAAAATGAATCCGCATAATATATTGACTAATTGCAGCTTCTCTTTTTTTGCAACTACCAGATAAACTGTAGCAATTAATGAGATAACGGCTGAACAACAAAATACAACGACCAAGGATGTAGTATACGGAACACCTGATATCACAGCAATTTTTTTGAAAAGGATATCTACACAGCCGAATCCAAGAAATACCAATACAGGATAAACATAAGTAGCGCTTGGCTGACTTGTAGTCTTTTTTACGGATAGGATCAGCAAGATCGAAATAAAACCCAGTGCGATGCCTGCAAGCTTTACTGCGTTGAACTGCTCCTGAAAAACGAAATAGGCAGCTAATAGCGGAATGATCAGCGACAGACGCTGAGCAATATCCGTCCTGGCAATTCCTGTTGTACGGATCGACCTGGCCAGGATCCAGAACACCACTGGCAGTAAAATACCTAAGCTTACATAAATTGAGTAGTCGGTGATCTTCAAGTCGCCCATTTGGGGCTTAAAAAATATAACAGCCAGGAGGATTGCAAAAATGTAATTCCAAGTCACGGCCTGCACTATGCTAATGTGATATCTCCTTGCGAGTTTTAAAAGTATTGATACAGTAACACTACAAGATATACTCAGTAAAATATAGATCATCAGGATTTTATATTTTTGTAAATAAGCAAACGATCAGCATCAACATTCATTACCTCTTCAATGAATCCGTGGATTTCCGGAGCAGGAATTCCTGTCATCCAGCTGTGCGAAGAATGAAAAACTCTGGCTTCATCCCAGAGACCTGCATTGATAAATAAGGAAAGCATAAAGGCGCCGCCTTCAATAATTACAGATTGAATATCCATCAGGTATAGTTGATATGCAATTTTCTGGGGCAGGTAAAATTGCATATCCTCCATCTGTATATAATGGATGTTGTCAATTACTTCAGTCTTTATTTCATTGAAGATAACAGTTTTTGCATCGCTGTTAAAAATAGCTGCGCTGACCGGAATATCGAGATTTTTATCTATTACCAATCGCACTGGATTTTTGCCGGTCCATTCTCTGGTATTCAGTTGTGGATTATCGGCAAGTACAGTGCCTTTGCCCACAAGTATTGCGTCTTCTTCGGTTCGCCACTTGTGCGTAAGTTTTTTCGCCATCCCAGAGCTAATCCATTCCTTATTTCGCTTAAGCGGTGCAAAAAAACCGTTCGCCGTTTGCGCCCATTTTAAGATGAAGTAAGGACGTTGCTGCTGCACGCGGGTAAAGAAACGGCGGTTTAATAATGTACAAGAATCTTCAAGAACACCTTGTACAACCGATATGCCTGCATTTTTCAATTTCTCTATACCCTTACCATCGACTTCTGAAAAAGGATCCTTATTGCCGATTACGACTTTCTTTACACGGTGGCGGATCAGCAGATCTGCGCAGGGTGGGGTCTTGCCGAAGTGGGCACATGGCTCCAGTGAAACGTAAACAGTTGCTCTTTTAAAAAGATCTTCTGCCTGGTCACCATACTGATCTATAACTGCTTTCACAGCATTCACCTCCGCATGTGCCTCGCCGATTTTTCTATGAAAGCCTTCGCCGATAATTCTTCCATCAGCCACTATTACACAACCAACCATCGGGTTGGGGCTCACATTTCCCATTCCCATTTCCGCAAGTTCCAGGCAGCGGCGCATGTAAGTCTCATCAAGCATGGCAGCAAAAGTAAGCTATATTTGTTACTTTTACAGAATATGAAATTCCATTCTGTAAAAGCTCAATTTGTTGCGCGACTTTCTGATATTTATGGCGCCGAAGAAGCGCTGGCGCTATTTTACATCGCTTTTGAACAGCTTACAGGTCATCGCAGAAGTCAGTTTTTAGTCATACAGGATCAGGATGCCGATGCGAAAATGATCAACGATTTGGATGCTGTCTTGGCGGGATTGGAACAGCAACAGCCTATACAGCACTTACTGGGTACAGCACATTTTTACGGACACAACTTCCTAGTAAACCCTTCAGTGCTTATCCCTCGTCCAGAAACAGAAGAGCTTGTAGATTGGATTATCACCACTTGTAAAGCATTACATGCTATTGATGCCAACATGCTCGATATCGGAACAGGCAGCGGTTGCATTGCTATCACATTAAAAATACATCTCACTAATAGTGACGTTACTGCGCTAGACACCTCAAGTGACGCATTATCAGTAGCTAAACAGAATGCCATAAATAATCATGCAGAGATAACCACGATACATGCCGATATTCTGCACTTTGAATCAGATCGACAATATGACATAATCGTCAGTAATCCTCCATATGTCCGAGAACTGGAGAAAGCAGACATGCAGCATCAGGTACTTGCTCACGAGCCACACCTCGCATTGTTTGTCAGCAATGAAGACCCACTCATTTTTTATAAAGCTATCGCCGATTTTGCATTATCATCGCTACGCGAAAAGGGGTTATTGTTTTTCGAGATCAACGAATACTTAGGTGCAGACACAAGGGCTATGCTACATAAAAAAGGGTTTGGCAGGGTAGAGCTTCGTAAGGATATGCAAGGTAAGGACAGAATGATTCTTGCTGCAAGAAGTTAACTTCTTGGATGGTATTGCTTAACCATACCTTGCAGGTATTCATTATCCAGGTGGGTATAAACTTCTGTCGTCGTTATACTTACATGACCCAACATCGCCTGTACTGCACGCAGATCCGCACCACCTTCGATGAGGTGCGTAGCAAACGAATGCCTGAACGTATGTGGGCTTATACTTTTTGTAATTCCTGCTTGTGAAGCCAGTGCTTTAACCATGGTGAAAACAGAAATTCTTGAAATCTGACTACCTTTCTGATTCAGAAATATGAAATCCTCATTTCCAACTTTGATAGTCAACTTGTTTCTGACTTCATTTACATAAATACTGATGTGTTTGAGGGCCTCTGTGCCTATAGGCACAATCCGTTCTTTATTCCCTTTACCAAGCACTTTAATGTATTCTTCGTTGACATGCAGATTAGACAATCGCAGGCTGATCATTTCAGTAACCCGTAATCCACAACCATATAATACTTCAAGCATTGCCCTGCTACGGATGCCCTCAGCTTTAGACAAGTCTATTGCGGCAGTAATCTGATTGATCTCGTGCAGATGCAGTACATCAGGAAGTTTCCTGGATAATTTTGGTGGCTCCAAGTCTTCGGTGGGGTCTGCTGTAATCAGTTCCTCGATCAACAAAAATCCAAAATATGATTTGATACCCGATATAACCCGTGCCTGTGTACCGGGAAGCATACCCAACTCGTTTAACCAGGAGATAAATTGTACAAGCTCCTGATGGGTAATGTCTTTTGCACTTTTGGAAAGCTCCAATTGTTCATAAAACTGAGTAAGTTTGGACACATCATTTAAGTACGCATCTACTGAATTTTGCGAGAAGCCGCGTTCCAGTTTCAAGTAAACACCAAACTCCTTAAGATATATATGATTTAGCACAAATATTTTCTAATCTTAGTATTAACCTTTATGTTTGAAACCATGAAGATACAAATTATTAATGGTCCAAATTTAAACCTGCTTGGCGTCAGAGAACCTTCTGTTTATGGGAGCGAGGGTTTTGATGCTGTTCTTGAAGGACTTAAGCGCCGTTATCCCGCGCTTCACATTAACTATTTTCAAAGCAATGTTGAAGGCGAACTAATTAATAAACTACATGAAGTTGGTTTTAGCTTTGACGGCATTATATTGAACGGTGGCGGTTATACACATACTTCTGTAGCCATTGCTGATGCTATCGCAGCTATAAATACTCCCGTAGTGGAAGTACATATTTCCAATATTTACGCTCGCGAAGCGTTCAGACATGTATCGCTGACCGGTAAAAATTGCATCGGCGTGTTAACAGGTTTCGGAATGGATGGCTACAGACTGGCAATAGAACATCTATTAAGCCGCACCAGCTAAAACAGCTGACTAAATTTTCGATATCCAATAACAAAAAATGCCCACACTACGCTGGAGTGGTAAACACCTGTAAGCTCATTAAAAGGCATTTGCTTATCCTTTCGTTTCCTCGATGTTTTGGTAAGGTTCCTGAAAAATTCAAAATGAGCTTTGCTCACTGCCCAGGCGAATTTAGGTTTTCCTGTTAACAGGAAGTGGATCCACGCTACAAAGTCAATCCATATCCTGCAGAATAGAAGGCTCAGCAACTCATTTTCGGGCAGGTTTTTTTGAAGAATATAGAGGTTGTTTCTGAAATTCAAGAAAGTTTTGTGTGGGTTTTCTGTATTTAATGTGGCACCGCCAACATGGTATACCTCTGCCTCATGGCAATACATAATTTTATAACCAAGATTTTTCAACCTCCAGCAGATATCAATTTCCTCCATGTGAGCGAAGAAATCGGCATCGAGCCCACTTACTTCAAACCAGCATTTCCTTTTGATAAATAATGCTGCCCCACTCGCCCAGAATATTTCGCAGTTATCATCATATTGCCCGTGATCAGTTTCTATAACATTGAATATGCGCCCCCTACAAAATGGAAAGCCAAACCTATCCAGGAAACCTCCTGCAGCACCCGCATATTCGAATTGCTGCTGGTCCTGGTACCATTTAATCTTTGGCTGCGCTGCAGCGATCAGGTCGTCAGACTCCATAAGGTCAATTACCGGCTGAATCCAGTTTTCGGGAACAGAGACATCAGAGTTCAGCAACACGAAGTAGTCGGCATCCACCTGAAGAAGCACTTCATTATAACCGCCGGCGAACCCCAGGTTAAGCCGGTTTTCTATAACTTCAATGGTAGGAAACTCGCGCTTAACAAATTCAACAGAATCATCTGTCGAGCCGTTGTCACCTACAACAATCTTAAGATTAGGGTATTTGCTCTGGATAACCTGTGGCAGGAAAGTTTTTAATAATTCGCGTCCGTTCCAGTTTAAAATTACTACAGCTACGCTGGGATGATTGTTGTTCATTACCGATACTCAGGTCTTTTTGTGTTTGCTGCTTCTCTTTTCAAGCAAAATTTAATGGATGCTCAAGGAATAAACCGATAAAAAAAGAATTTATCCTTAATTTGGCCGATTAAGACTGCAAACATAAATTAACAAATGCAAAGTCCCGCACTATTTCCACTTTTTTATCTGCCTCCCGTAAGTTATTTCTCGGCCCTGAGCCAGCACGACTATATCTTTGAACTTGAGAAGTTTGAACATTTTCCAAAGCAGACCTTTCGAAACAGGGCAACAGTAGTATCGCCTAACGGGCCCTTAAATCTTTTTCTTCCGGTAGTTAAAGGATCGAAGTTCCATACTACAATGAAAGATGTCAGGATCAGTTATGATTTTAAATGGCAGCGCCTGCATTGGCTGACGCTGCAGACCTGCTATCGCAATTCTGCCTACTTTGAATACTATGAAGACGACTTTGCCGGTTTTTTTGAGAAACAGCATGAGTTCCTTTTCGACCATAACCTGGAAATCATGGATTGGTTATTTAAACAATTGAAAAAGAAAGTGGATTTTCAGTTTACTACAGAATTCGTAAAAGACCCTGAGGTTGTGGCCGACTACCGCGACCGGTCCATGTTTAAAACTGACGCAGCACATCCTGCAAAACCCTATTTTCAGGTATTTGATGACAGAAATGGATTTCTTCCAAACATGAGTATCGTTGATCTGTTATTCAATCAGGGACCGCAATCTAAATCCTTCCTTTAAGAATGACGAAAAATCAGCGTGCTAAGAAAAAGAGGCAGCGTTATAATTTACCCGCTGCCGGAAGCAGTCCGGGTACGGTATTTATAGACGATAGCTCACTGGAACCAAGGATCGTGTTACATACCATTGCTGATCAAAACTATGGGACAGAATCCCTGAAAGATCTCAGTCGGCTAAAGGACATCATCAATAAACCTGGCGCAACGTATTGGGTAGAGATCCAGGGCTTTAAATCTGAATCCATGTTCCGTACGCTGGAGCAGGACCTTGATATCAATAAATTGATCCTTGAGGATATCACAAGAACTTATCAGCGACCTAAGTTTGAAGAATATGATAGCCATATCTTCGCAATCAGCAGAATGCTCTTTTTTGATGACGATAAAAACCTGGAAAATGAACAGATCTCCTTTATCGTTACGGAACGCGCGGTAATTACCTTTCAGGATAAATATGAAGATTGCCTGGAGCCCATCAGACAGCGCCTTAAGGCAGGGAAGGGGAATATCAGAACTTCTGGCAGCAGCTATATCATGTATGCGATCATGGATATCATCGTAGATAAATATTTTGAAGTTTTAGGATATTGGGGTGATGAACTTGATCTTATTGAAGACAGGTTACTCGATAAACCAGATAAAACGGTCATGTATGACACGCAGTCTATTAAACGCAGTTTAATCAGCATCCGCAGGGTGGCCTGGCCAGAGCGCGATAAACTCAATGATATCCTGCGTTCGGACAGCCCTTTGATTACTGAACAAACCAAACTGTACGTCAAAGATGCCTATGATCATTGTATCCAGATTATTGACATCATTGAATCACTAAAAGAAATCTCTGCAAGTAATATCGACATGTATCTTTCTATTATCAGTAACCGGATGAACGAGATCATGAAGGTGCTGACCATTATTTCGTCCATTTTCATTCCTTTAACCTTTATCGCAGGGATTTATGGTATGAATTTCTCGCGCGAAGATCCTGTTACAGGAAGAATTATGCCCTATAACATGCCCGAACTGTATGCACAGCATGGTTATCTCTACACAATGATTGTCATGCTCGTTATCGCGGCGTTTCAGGTCGTATATTTTTGGAGAAAAGGCTGGTTTAAGTAGAACCAGACCCTAATAAAGCCTTATTTTTCCTATCTTAGCCAGGCATGCAATTTTTCGACCTAGACAAAACAGACGTTCCCAAGCTTAAGGCAGCATTACAGGCTGACGATGAAGCGCTGAAGGTTATCCTTTCAGAATACCATGCTTCGGAAATTGCCATTCTGTTTGAAAGCATCCATCAGGACGACCGGCAGCGGATCATTAACCTGCTAGATGTTGAAATTGCATCTGAAGTTATTTCAGAGATGCATGAGGAAGCACACCCGGAAGAGCTTCTTTTGAAAATGCATCCCGACAAGCGTACCGAGATCGTTGAAGAACTTGACTATGATGATGCGACCGACATTATCTCTCAGTTGGAGGAGCATGAGCAAAAGGAGATCTTAGGAGACCTGAGTGAAGATGATGCCAGCAACATCCGCCAGCTGTTAAGTTATGATGAGGATACTGCGGGAGGATTGATGAACACAGAGTTCATCAAAATCAACCTGAACCTCACCAAAAAAGATGCTATCGATGAAATTATCCGTCAGAGCGAAGAGATAGAAGAGTTTTATACCATCTTTGTAGTCAACGACTTTAATATATTTCAGGGAATTGTATCCCTTAAAGACATCATCAAAGCTAAAGGGAATGCAAAAATCACCGAGCTTGTAAAAGCCGATGTGGCCTGGGTAACACCCGACACTGATCAGGAAGAAGTAGCTAAACTCATTTCCCAATATAATATTACGAGTATTCCAGTTTTGGATGAGCAGATGCATTTGCTTGGTCGCGTAACATTTGATGATGTTATCGACGTTTTGGAAGACGAAAATACAGAGGATATCCTGAAAATCTCGGGGGTTTCCGAGGATGAGGAATTAAGTGGTAACTGGGTGGAAGCCGTAAAATCACGTTTACCCTGGTTAGTTATCAATCTCGCTACCGCCTTTCTTGCCTCATCCGTTGTCCGTTATTTTGAGCCTACGCTGGAAAAGATCGCTGTGCTTTCTGCGTATATGACCATTATTGCCGGAATGGGAGGAAATGCAGCTACACAAGCCCTCGCCGTTACTGTACGTCGTATTTCCTTATACGACCTAACCGACAATCAGGCATATCGGACTGTTTTAAAGGAGTTTACCGTTGGATTGATTAATGGTGCCGTTACAGGACTGATCGTATTTATCTTCGCCCTTGTTTTTGATGCAAATCCGATGCTGGGCTTTGTGATATTTATGGCCATGACGGGTAACCTCGTCATAGCTGGCGTGACGGGCGCAGGAATTCCCTTAATCTTAAAAAGGGTAGGTATAGATCCTGCAATAGCCTCATCCATCATTATCACAACCTTTACCGATGTTTTCGGCTTTTTATTGTTACTTGGGATGGCCAGTAAACTACTCCTGTAACCTGATCTGATCGGTTAATTTGTAGACATCGTACGACAGCTTTTGGATGCTGCTAAACTGCTCAGCAATCAGTTCTGATTCGGTATCCAGTTTTTCATCAACCTTAGTTTTTACCAAAGGTACATTACTGAGAATGTCTGACTTATGGAGTAAATTTTCTGCTGCCAGATTGATCAGGTAATTTGTATTATCGGCTATAGGCCGCAACTCTTCAACGTCATACGTATGCATTGCGTGTTCCTTATAGTACAAAGATAAAGTAGCTATATAAGAGGATAACAGATGGTTAAGTGCTGTAAACTGATGAAGTTCTTTAATCATCACCTGCTTGCTTTTAGGCTCCGAAAACATTCTTTGAAATAAGGACGCCAGGTTGGCTGAGGTTACATAGACTTCCTTTCTTGCAACCTTATAACCCGTTGTAATGTCCGATCTATCAAAGTACAGGCGTGTAACCTCCTTAAAATAGTTTGCATTAGCTTTCACTACGGCAATCATCGCTTCCTTAATCTTCTCATGCTCCCAATTTGGAAACAGCACGTAGCTGGCTGCAAAGGCGATTCCGGATCCGATCAACGTATCATAGATTCTTTCTTTCGCAACAGAAAGACCACCCATCCCCAGGAAGTCGAACAGAATCAGAATATACGGCGTCATAAATAACACACTAACTACGTAATTTTTGCGCTGAAAACTGTAGCAGCCGATCATGCAGACCAGGAGAATACCGAATAACGTGTTTTTATCATCGATGAAGGTCAACACCACCATTCCAATGACGGCACCAACTATAGTGCCGATCAAGCGTTGATAATTCCTTTCCTTAGTCAGACTAAAGCCTGGTTTGGAGATTACAAGGATGGTGAGCAAGATCCAATAGCTATGCGAAAATGCCAGTGACCTAGATAGCACAAAGCCTATCAACATAACGATCGCCACGCGTAACGAATGTCTGAATACTGAAGAACTGAAGGTCAGGTTTTCCAGAATAAGTTTAATATCTATACTTTGCCGCGTGATAAATTTCTCCGTTTCTATTTCACGCGTTTTAAGATTCTTCTTTTCACTTTTATTGAAATAGCCCTGAATAGTTTTTACACGTGCGACGATGTTTTCGATGTTAACCTCAATATTCTTCAGCGCAATGATACCAAGTGTATTATACTGTCCTTGAGTATTGTTTCTCTCCAGCGCAGTGATGCGGTTTTTTAGTTTCTTTACTTCGCGACCGAGTTGTTTTAAGGAAGGGGGATTGCCACCGGTTTTCAGGGCGAAAGATAGCTCATCCAGAGCATCGGCAATCTTAAGGATCACAATTTCATATTTAGCAAGGATGCCTACAGCATCAAACTGTTCGTGCAATTGCTTATAGTTGTAATAGGTCGACATTACCTGTTCAAACAGATCAACCATATCAACAAATACCAGCAACAAGAACCGGCCTTCGGGAGTAGAGTCCCTTACAATTTCCCTGGTCTTAAATAGCAACTCCCTAACAGCGTCCTGTTTTTCATGCACCAATACCTGCAATTGGAGTAGTTCTGCATAGTTATCGTCGTAATTCGTGTTCTGTCTATAAAACTTTGCCTTGGACCGCAGGAAATCTGCTACCTCCAAAATAGATTCACTCAATGTTTGCTGTACAATACGAAAGGGCCGGATACGGTAAGAAAAATAACTCAGCAGGGTATACCAGAGTCCGCCCACCAGCACCAGTCCTGCATGCAAGGTAACTTCATTCCAGGGGCGCACATCGTCGATACTCAAAACGAGAATTAACAACGCCGCTGTTCCTATAGCTGCTGAACGTGTTCCGTACACGTTGAACATTGAAAACACCAAGCTAAACACGACGAGCAAAATGGCTGTCAAGTATGCATTTGCATTGATCAACCCAATGAGCAGGCTCATCAGAAAAATTAGCCCCGTTGTGATCAGCATCGCATTCCGCCGATGTACTATCGGCCCGGGTGTATCCACAATACTGGCGCACAATGCGCCGAGGGATAGTGTCATCCCAAATTTGAGCAAACCAAACTGAGCCAGGATCAGCGAAGGGAAAAGTACGCCGATAGTGATCCGGATTCCATCAGCAAAATAGGTGCTTAGTAGAAAGTCCTGTACATCTCTGACTGGTTTTTGTATTGTATTAGTGTTCATCCGCTAGCTAAACAGTTTTATAGTTATTTTGATTGTTGTGGATGGTGATTTTTAAGGGTGCGCATGCAAATAAATAAACACAATACTGTTAACACCGCACCCAGTATAAATGGAGATCCCGGGAAATAAACCGGGCTTCCGCTACTTGTGAAATAAGAGAACAAATTGGTCATAATCAGCGGACCGATGATTGATGAGATGCTCATCAGTCCAGCCATAATACCCTGAATTTCTCCCTGTCCATTTGGTGGAACATCGTTTGAAATAATGCCCTGCATAGCTGGACCAAAGATCCCTGCTAGTCCGTAAGGCAGCATAAAGGCAAACATCATCCAGCCTTTTGTGGCAAAGGCAAACAATGTAAAACCCAGGATATAAAGCAAAAGTCCGAAAAATACTGCCTTGTGTTGGCCGATTTTAGGGATGATGACCCGGATTAACAATCCCTGTACCAAGCCAACCACAATACCCACAAAACCAAGGGAATAACCAACCCAGGCTTCAGACCAATTAAACTTTAGCATCGTGTAATAAGTCCATGTAGATTGTACGGAATGTGCCGCAACATATAAAAGCAGGAGGGAGAGGAGCAGACCGCCCAAAGCAGGATACTTACGAATATGCAAAATAGAACCAACTGGATTGGCACGTTTCCATTCAAACTTCCGGCGATTTTCGGGTTTCAACGATTCCGGTAAAATGAAATAACCATAAAGCCAGTTTAGCAAGGACAATCCGGCAGCGATCATAAATGGAACGCGAAGTCCGAACTGACTAAACAAGCCACCCAAAACTGGGCCCACAATAAATCCGATGCCAAAGGCTGCGCCAACCATACCAAAATTTTGTGCACGCTTTTCGGGTTCGCTCACATCTGCAATATACGCCTGAGCTGTAGTGAAACTTGCTCCGGTGATTCCTGCAACAATCCGGCCTACAAAAAGCCAGAGAATACTGGGTGCAAAAGCAAGAAAAATATAATCCAGTCCGAGGCCAAATAAAGATCCCAATAAAATTGGTCTACGACCAAACCGGTCACTCAAGCCGCCTAATACCGGTGCACTTATAAACTGCATAACTGAATAAGAAATTGTTAACCAGCCACCGTAAATTGCAGCCTGACTAAGTCCGCCGCCAGTAAGTTCTTCAATTAATTTTGGAAGCACCGGAATAATAATTCCAAATCCGGTAAAATCAATGAGTAGCGTAATAAAAATAAAACCTACAGCTGATTTTTTATTCTTGGCCATGCGTTAAAGACGTTAATAAGATAATGTAGACAAGTTATTTATTCTTCCCGGATTTCAGAAATTAATATCTGTATCATAATTAATATTATGTTAAGTAGAAGAAAGAAACAGAGATTAACACTCCCCATTTTCAACTAAAATTCCTGCAATTTTCTTTTTAGCTCTTGGACTTTATCCAATCTATTTTTACGGGTATAAATATCAATCAGCAACTGGATGGCCGACTTATCATTTGGATTGATCTCATGCGCCTGCAATAAAGTAAACTCAGCACGATTCATGCTGGCTGTAAAATTCTCTACATGATCTTTCTGATTAGACTTCAGTTGTTCGTTAGCTGTATTGATATATGCCAATCCAAGTTGATATAGTGCGTCATAGTAATTCTGATCCAATCCAAGGGCACGCTTATAAGCAAGTTCTGCTGTAGCATTGTTGCCGTTAACCTGTTGCAGATATCCGTAGAGATAAAACAGCAATTTATTTCTGTTTTCTACTTTAAGCGAATTTTCTATGACCTGACTTGCTTCAGCATAATGCTCATTATCGAGCAGTATATTAATATAATCATAGGTGATAAAGGTATTATAGGGATTGAGTTTTAAACCTTCCTGCAATGTTTTAATTGCATTTTCGGTATCAAATTTACCGGCATACAGATTGGCCAGCGACTGAAATAAAACAGGATTTTTAACGCCGTTATCCTTTGCCCGCTTAAAATAAACGAGTGCATTATCGTAACTGCGGATATTTTGAGCAGCCAATGCCGTGTTAATTGCCAGCGTGCTATCCTTAGGAAAAAAATCACTCACTTCCTTCAAGTATGCATATGCAGTTACATAATCTCCGGCATTATACGCTGCATTCCCCTTATCCTGCTTTTTAATTGTAACATTCAATAGTGCAGCATTAATCAGATTCGAGTTGTCCTGGTATTTGTCGTATGTCTTAGCAGAGTCGATTGATTCTGTGGCCGCCGAAAAACTTTGCTCCGAACTCTGGTCGTTCTCGTCAATTAAGGCCAGATAAGAGGTTAAATAAGCGCTGATCGCCCAGGTTTCGGGCCAATTTTTTGTCCTCCGGTCTTTCTTTGCCAGTTCAGTTGCCTTGATCCCCTCTCCTATGATGATAATCTGCTTTTTACTATCCTGACCGGCAACAATGGCCGATTGCAGCTTACCCAATGCATTTCTTGCAATTTGAACCTGCGTCTTCTGTGCAGCTACAGACAAGGAAAACAAAACAAGTAATACTGAAAATGTCGTTTTTATAGTCATACGGCGGGTGTCTCCCACAAATTTATGCAAAAAAAAAGAGGGATAAAATTTATCCCTCTTTTAATCCATTCTTAGTGGTTATTTTTTTGATAAAGCTTCTAAACGTGCTTTAATCTCGTTGTAACTTTTGGTATCATTCTTAAAGCTATAGATCGTTTTAAGGTTCTCCAATGCAGTAACATTGTTAGCATCCAGCTCTAATGCTTTTTTGAAGTAAGGAACAGATTTTTCAACTAATCCATCTCTTTTTTCTTTAGCAGCATTGTATTCCTTAACTTTCTTAGCATCAATTGCATTTAAAGAATTTTGCATTTTAAGTGCTTGTTGCAGGTATACATTACCCAACGCAGCCTGGAAACTTGCATTTGTAGGTTCTTTTGCGATTAATGTAGACAACATTGCTTCAGCATGCTCGATATCACCTTTTTTCAGATAAATATCAGTTTCTGTAGTGATAAAACGGATATTGTCAGGATATTTTGCTTTTGCATCCTTAAGTAAGGCTAATGCAGTAGTCGTATCGCTTTGTTTAGCAAGCGTTACGTCAATGATCTCATCATACAGTGCAGCTGACTGCGGAGAGTTCAAAGCAATCACTTTCTTATACTGCTCGATCATTTTAGGATAATCATCCATATTACGGGCAGCAATACCAGCATTCAGGTACATTGCAGTATCAGTTGGCGTAATAACTGTAGCTTGTACAAATTTATCGTAAGCCGCTTTGAAGTTCTTCTTTTGATAAAAAAGTACACCTGAATTTCTAACACCGTTAGTGATGTTGGTTTCAGCTAAGGCAATATTCTCTTTTTCAGTACCTTTTGCATCAAGCGCTTTTGCTTTTTCTACAGCTTCTTGTGCCAATTTAATATTGGCATCTGCCTTATCAAGGTTAACTGTATCAATTAATGCAGCTGCCGACGTCAATAAAGCTCTATAAGACCAGGCATCAACCATATCTTTCGATTTTGGATCAGCAATCGCTTTATCGGTGTGTGCGATAGCACCGTTAAGCGCTTCAAGTTGTTTGTCAACAGCCTGATTACCTCTGGAAGTAATCTGGAACATACCCCAAGCTTTCTTTGCTTCGGCAACTTCACTTTTCTGGGCAAATGTTGCACTCGCAGCACCTGCTAATAAAATACTAAGAAGTACTTTTTTCATAATCTTTCTTAAATTTTCAATCAATTAGTTAATTATCATTTTCTTCCGGCTCGTCATCCTCGGCTTCATCATCTTCAGTTTCGGGATCTTCTTCCGCCACTTCGTCTGTTGTTGCAGTATCTTCAGTTGTTTCGGCTGCTGTTCCATCTGCACTTGCCTCGTCAGCAATTACACCTTCTTCAACTTCCTCTTCATCATCCTCATGTTCAATTTTAGCTACCGATGCAATTGCATCATTACCTTTTAAATTGATCAGCTTCACTCCCTGTGTTGCCCTGCCCATTACGCGCAGTCCACTCACTACAATTCTGATTACGATACCAGACTTATTAATGATCATCAGGTCGTCAGCGTCCGTTACATTTTTAATTGCAATCAGATCACCTGTTTTCTCTGTGATGCTAATGGTTTTAACACCTTTACCACCCCTGTTCGTTACCCTGTAATCTTCGATATCTGTACGTTTTCCGTAGCCTTTTTCCGATACCACGAGTACCGTTACAGCCGGATCATCCACAGCAATCATGCCAACAACCTCATCTTTATCATGTGCAAGTGTTACACCACGCACACCTGTAGCTGTTCTTCCCATCGGTCTAACAGTAGATTCGTTGAACCTGATTGCACGACCAGAACGTAATGCCATAACGATTTCGCTGCTGCCGCTTGTTAAGCTTGCTTCTAACAGTTGATCACCTTCGTTGATGTTGATCGCGTTAATTCCGTTCACCCTTGGACGTGAATAAGCTTCCAGTGATGTTTTCTTAATGGTACCTTTTTTGGTACACATAATGATAAAGTTGTTCTCCAGGTAATCCTGATCTTTCAGGTTTTTAACCTTGATATAGGCTTTAATCTTTTCTTCCTTCGGAATATTGATGATATTCTGAATTGCTCTTCCTTTACTTAATCTTGAGCCTTCAGGAATTTCGTAAACCCTCAGCCAGAAACAGCGACCAGTTTCAGTAAAGAACAACATATAGTTGTGGTTCGATGCAATTAACAGGTGCTCAATAAAGTCTTCATTACGGGAATCGCTTCCTTTAGAACCTTTACCACCACGTGCCTGCGTACGGTATTCTGTTGCAGGAGTACGTTTGATATAACCTTCATGAGAAATGGTGATTACTACCTCTTCATCCTCAATAAAGTCTTCCATGCTCATATCCTCTGCAGAATGTACAATTTGCGTTCTACGCTCATCGCCATATTTCTCCAGCATTTCAGTCAACTCATCCTTGATAATCTGCATTCTCAGTCCTTCATCATCGAGGATCGACTGCAAGTAATCAATTAATTTCATCAACTCAGCATATTCTTCTTTGATCTTGTCTCTTTCCAGACCTGTCAACCTACGTAGGGTCATGTCCAGGATTGCTCTCGCCTGGATATCACTTAAGTTAAATTGCTCAATCAAACCTAATCTGGCATCCTCAGGTGTATTTGCGGCACGGATCAACTTGATCACTTCATCCAGGTGATCTAATGCGATCAATAAACCTTCCAGGATGTGTGCACGTTTCTGAGCTTCAGAAAGCTCATACTTAGTACGTCTGATCACAACCTGATGTCTGTGATCCACGAAATGTCTGATCAGATCTTTCAGATTTAACATCTGCGGACGGCCGTTCACCAATGCAATATTATTTACACTGAATGAAGTTTGAAGCGCAGTTTGTTTAAACAGATTATTTAAAACGATAGAGGCATTTGCATCACGTTTAATTTCGTAAACGATACGGATACCATCTTTGTTAGACTCATCTTTGATATTTGAAATACCTTCCAGTTTTTTCTCACCAACCAATTCAGCAGTACGCTCAATCATCATGGCTTTATTCACCTGATAAGGGATTTCTGTAACGATAATCGTTTCTCTGTCTTTATGACTTTCGATTTCCGCTTTCGCACGCATTACTATACGGCCACGACCGGTTTCAAAAGCTTCCTGAACACCAGTATAACCATATATAATCGCACCTGTAGGAAAATCAGGTGCCTTAATGAACTTCATCAGTTCAGCAATGGTAATTTCGTTGTTCTCAATATAGGCAATCGTACCATTGATAACTTCCGTAATGTTATGCGGAGGCATATTTGTTGCCATACCTACAGCGATACCAGAAGCACCGTTGATCAATAAGTTTGGAACTTTTGAAGGCAATACAGTTGGCTCCTGCAGGGAATCATCAAAGTTAAGCTGGAAATCTACAGTATCCTTATTGATATCGGCCAGCATTTCTTCAGCCATCTTGCTGAATCTTGCCTCAGTATAACGCATGGCTGCCGGCGAATCACCGTCAATAGAACCAAAGTTACCCTGTCCGTCAACCATCATATATCGTAAACTCCACTCCTGTGCCATCCTGACCATCGTCATGTACACAGATGAATCACCATGTGGGTGATACTTACCGAGAACCTCTCCTACGATACGGGCGGATTTCTTGAAAGGTTTATTATTTGCCAAACCTAAATCAAGCATTCCATATAAAACACGGCGGTGTACTGGTTTAAGTCCGTCGCGCACATCAGGTAAAGCACGGGATACAATAACAGACATCGAATAATCGATATAAGCAGACTTCATCTGCTCATCAATATTGATCTTAATTATTTTATCGCTTTCCTGATTTTCAAAATCTTCTGCCATATAAATTGTTATTCGTTAAAACGATTTAAAAAAGGGTATTGTATTAACCTTGCGAATTTAAGAAAATAATAGCGTTTAAGCGTATTGTGGAAAAAATTAAACCCAGTCTATCCCTTTTCTTAACCGATCCAGAGTAAGTGCCTCCTGACTGTTTTCTGCTGGTGTGAAATTATAGGTCCATTTGGCCATCGGGGGCAAGCTCATCAGAATGGATTCTATCCTTCCGTTTGTTTCCAGACCGAACTTTGTACCGGAGTCGTAAACCAGATTAAACTCTGCATAGCGGCTTCTGCGCAGGTATTGCCACTCCTGCTGATCTGGCGTATAAGCAGTATCTCTGTTTCTTGCAATCAGTTCTGTATAGGTTGGCGCGAAAGTTTGGCCTACGGCGACGGAAAAGTCAAGAATCTCTTCGTAACTGAGACCTGTGTTTTCAGGCTGTAACCGGTCATAAAAGATACCGCCAACGCCCCTTGTTTCATTCCTGTGTTTGATAAAGAAATAATTGTCAGCCCGCTTTTTGAAATCTGCATAGAACTCCGGACTGAAACGATCGCATGTATTTTTAAGTTGCTGATGAAAAAAACGTGCGTCACCATCCAGCACGTAATGCGGAGTGAGGTCGATGCCACCACCAAACCAGCGCATCTGTTCGTTCAATTCGAAATATCGGATGTTGAGGTGGATAATCGGAACCATTGGACTTTTAGGATGAATTACGATAGATACACCTGTGGCAAAGAATTCTTCTTCATCCACTTTAAAAGCTTTTTTGATGGTATCTGGTAACACCCCATGTACTGCAGAGAAATTTACCCCACCTTTTTCTATAACCTCTCCATTCTGAATAACGCGGGTGCGACCTCCGCCACCACCCTCGCGTTCCCAAAGTTCCTGTTCAAACTTTGCTACACCATCTGCCTGCTCTAAGGCAAGGCAGATCTCATCCTGAATTTGCTGGTATGCTGCTACAACTTTTTCTCTAAACATATACTATATATAATATCAACACGCGATATGCGCCAGATATTCTCGGTCTTTTTTTAAGGCTCAAAGTTATCAAAACGTTCCCCTTAATCAAGAAAGGCTATCGCTATTGACGCTAAAAACACAATCAATTGCTACTCCTCCACGAAATTTAGATCGCGTCCATAGGTTTCTTCAAGGTTATACAGTGCGATGAATGCCAGTGCAACCAGCAAAATTGCTACCGCTAATGCTGCGTGAATGATACCGATCTCCGTTCTGAGCCATTGGAAAAGGATCGATACAAGAATCAATGATCCCCGCACCATATTTGGTACACTCGTAGTTACGGTAGCGCGTAAATTCGTCCCAAACTGTTCTGCTGCCATGGTGACAAACACCACCCAATAGCCCGTAAATAGGCCGAAAAACAAACACAACGTATAGAACTCAAATGCCGTCCATCCTGTTCTGAAGAGATAGATGAGAATGGTGACAAAAGTAAGTGAGATAAAAATATAGACAATTTTCTTTCTTGTTTGGAAGACCTGACTTAAGCTACCTGATAAAAAGTCGCCCAGCGAAATCCCGATATAGGTAAACATCACTCCTTTACCATTATCCAATAGTTCTTTAGCGTTCAGGGCTTTACCAAAATCTGGTGCGATACCAACGAGGATGCCCACAACAAACCAGAGTGGAACAGCGATCAAAATACAATTCAGGTATTTAAAAAAACGCTTCTTATCAGAAAACAACATCAGGAAGCTTCCTTTTTTAACTTGCGTCTGAGCCATCTTCTGGAACATCCCAGATTCAAATACGCCAAGTCTGAGTGCGAGTAAAAGAAAACCCAGTCCACCGCCAACAAAAAAAGCCGTCCGCCATTGAAACAGGTCACCCACTATATAAGCCGCCACTGCGCCCATTAAACCGATCCCCGCTACCAGCATTGTTCCGTAACCACGTTTCTCCTTGGTCATAGATTCTGCAACCAGCGTAATGCCCGCACCTAGTTCTCCGGCCAGGCCGATCCCGGCAATAAACCGAAAGGTAGCATATAAAGGTATCGTGTGGACAAAACCATTGGCAATATTAGCGACAGAATACATCAAAATTGAGCCGAATAAAACCGACAATCTGCCTTTTTTATCGCCTAGGATTCCCCAAAGGATCCCACCAATCAGCAAACCAGCCATTTGCCAGTTCATTAACGATAATCCCGTGGCCGTCAATTTATCTGCCGGAACACCCAGGTCGGTCAGACTTTTATTCTTAATAATCAAAAAAAGCAGGAGGTCGTAAATATCTACAAAATAGCCCAGGGCGGCCACTAGTACCAGCAGATAGATCTTTTTGTTCGCAGCGGATTCAGCGTTCATACGTAATTTAGATTTGGAATCTGAATTACGACAAATTATAGCTAAGAAACAAATTTCGTTTAAGTCATGGTGCTGTATGCTAGATAACGGTATTAACACCTGCTGCTTAAATATGACAAATACGAGTCGAGATCAGGTGTGAATGCACGAAGGATCTGCGAAAATTAATTGCATAAAAAAGAGGCCGATATAAATACCGGCCTCTTTTTTATGATTAACTACATTGGTGGAGTTTTTCTTGTAGTGTCTGGTGGAGTAGTTTTGGCTGTGTCAGTTACTTTAACAGTGTCTGTCGCCGCTGGCGTACTCATTGTAGTTGAATCCATTGTAGTGCTGTCTGAAGTTTCAGACACATTCTTCGTGGAATTGCATGCTGATGTGGCCAATATCATGGACCCTGCAACAACAAGACTTAAAATCATTCTTTTCATAAGACTATGTTTGTTTTAAGTGGAAATGAAGCTATCATGGTTGTATACTAAAAACAAATGACGGTTTCATAATTATTGGTTATTTATCACTTAAAACAGAGTCGCCTCATAAAAGTTTTGTTTAAAACAAAAAAACGCCCTCCTCTGATACAGGAAGGCGTTTAAAAATTAATTAATTAGCTAAAGCTTATTTTTTTGGCATTAATACACCGTCGATAACATAAGTAACACCGTTACTGCTAATCACATCAGGAATAGTGATTTTCGCATCATTTACCCACCATGCACCATCTTTTTTTGTCAATTTAATCTTTTGTCCCTGAACTGTAGTCAGCTCCATGCCATCTTTTAAATCTGCAGATTTATAGCTACCAGCAACTACGTGGTAAGTCAACACATTGGTCAAGTCTTTCTTCATTGCCGGTTTCAGCAAATTATCTACTGCACCTGCTGGTAATTTTGCAAATGCTGCATTAGTTGGTGCAAATACAGTGAAAGGCCCTTTACCACTTAATGTTTCTACCAGGCCGGCAGCCTTTACCGCTGCTACTAATGTTGTATGATCACTAGATCCCATCGCATTTTCTACGATGTTTTTTGAAGGCACCATCAATGCGCCGCCAACTTCAACACCTTCCTGCGTATGCATGGTTGTATCCGTTGTTGTAGTTGTCATGCTCGTATCCGTGCTCATGGTAGAGCTGTCAGCATTCGAAGCGTCTGTTTTGTTAGAATTACAGGCTGCCGCAAACATCAATAAAGATGCAGCAAGACCCAGGGTTAAAAATTGCTTTTTCATAGGTTAAAATATTTTGTAGAACAAGTTTTGTTTCGATTACATACGTGAGTATTTATCAGTCGGTTTTATGTTTTATTTTGATGGTAACGGTTAAATAATTTTAAACTTCAATAATCTTTCTGATATTTAGACATCATGGTAGTCTCCGAAAATACCCTTAAATGGGCTTTGTGTTTATACCCGCCACTATTATTTCAGCGTATCTGGGTACAGAAATTCCATCCCGGTTTTAGGGGGGTCGACGTCAAGATTGCAAAGAGTTTATTTAACACGAATTACAACGGATCTATCTTTGGCGGAACGATTTATGCCGCCACAGATCCTTTTTATGCATTGTTATTCGACCAGATTTTGCAGCGCAAAGGTTTTAAAGTAAGGGTATGGCTTAAAAGCGCCTCGATTCAATACCTTAAACCCGGTCGCGGGCACCTCTATTTCACAATCAAAGTTACCGATGAGATGATTGCCGATGCAGAAGAGGTGCTTAACACAACAGGAAAATTTATCAGAGCATACCCTATGGAAATCAGGAACAAGCAGGGAGAATTATGCGCTACGGTAATGAATGAAGTATATGTCCGCAATTTATTTGACGGAGAAAAAAATAGGGTTGCTTATTAGTACTGCTTTACATACAGAACATGAACATCAAGAGACTGATTTTACAAGGAGAAGGCACTACACTTGATTTTAAGAAAACCATTACCAACACCGAGAAGATTGCCAAGAGCCTGGTGGCTTTCGCCAATAATAAAGGCGGACAGCTTTTAATTGGCGTAGCCGATGATGGCACAATTAAGGGTGTGAAGTCTGAAGATGAAGAGCGCTACATGATTTCCAAAGCGGCACACCAGTTCTGCAAACCTGCTATTGAACCTGATTTCGAAGAAATTTATGTAGATGATAAACTGGTATTGGTGGTTACCATTGCCGAAAGTGACTTGAAACCTCACTATGCATTGGATGAGCACAAAAAGTGGTGGGTTTATTACCGCGTGCAGGATAAAAGTATCCTGGCAAGTAAGATTATAGTCGACATGCTTAAAAGTAGTGATGCTGAAAGTGGTCAGTTGATCAGTTATACCGATCAGGAAGCCAAGCTATTCCGGTTTCTGGAAGATGAAGGCAGGATCACGCTAAAACAGTTTTGTAAGATCACCCGCAGTTCCCATAAAAAAGCACAAAAAATCCTCGTTAGATTGATCCTGGCAGGCCTTTTAAAACCCAATACCTCCGAAAAGGAAGAATACTATACGCAATTAAGTGTCAAATAGGTACCTTTGCCGGTCACCATTACAGACATGTTCAGTTCATTTTACGCCAAATATAAACCTTATTATAAAGACAACCTGATCCTTGCAGTACCCATCGTGGTGTCTCAGCTTGGACACACTTTAGTTAACCTGATGGATAGCGTTATTGTCGGGCATTTTGCCGGCACCGTGCAATTGGCGGCCGTTTCTCTGGTTAACAGCATTTTCATGCTAATTCTTGTAGTAGGACTTGGCATTTCTTATGGCTTAACGCCACTCATTGCAAAAGAAAACGGTCGGAAGAACTATGATGAGTGCGGCAGGTTATTGTCAAACAGCCTGATCATGAATTTAGGGACCTCACTTCTGCTATACGCCTTTATTTATTTCGGCACCCTGTCAATCATCGGTCACATGGGGCAAGCCCCCGAAGTTGTTGTCCATGCCCGCCCATATCTTACCTATCTCGGCATGTCTATCATCCCGTTGATGATCTTTCAAACCTTCAAGCAGTTTGCCGAAGGGCTGGGTTTCACTAAGCAGGCGATGTATGTTTCTATATGGGGCAATGTACTTAACGTGGTGCTTGGGATTATCTTCGTAAAAGGATTATTTGGTATCGCCCCAATGGGTGTTAAGGGTGTGGGGCTGAGCACGCTGATCGACAGGACTGTGATGGCAATCGTGATGTTCAGTTATGTGATGCGCTCCAAACATTTCAAAATTTACCTGCAGCATTTCAAAATTACCTTTATTGATCAGGTACGTACCATGCAAATCTTCAGAATTGGCGCTCCTGTGGCTATGCAATATGCTTTTGAAATCAGTGCTTTTAGCGGTGCGGCTATTTTGATTGGCACTATTGGCAGCGTACAACAGGCGGCACACCAGGTGGCTATTAACCTGGCATCTATGACGTATATGATTGCCAGTGGGCTTGCTTCGGCAGCTACCATAAAGACCGGAAACAACCTTGGCAAGAAATCTTTTACAGACCTGCGTTTATCAGCAATCGGAAGCTATCATATCGTTATCGCTTTTATGTCGTTAACCGCAATTATTTTTATGGTAAGCAGCAGATATCTTCCTTATATCTATACTGATGACATTGCTGTAGTAAACATTGCTGCACAGCTATTAATCATTGCCGGTTTCTTTCAGCTGTTTGATGGCACGCAGGTGGTTGGGCTAGGTGCGCTCCGCGGGTTGGGTGATGTAAATATTCCTACGTTGATTACGTTCATCGCCTACTGGGTGATTGGGATTCCTTTGGGATATTTCCTTGGCATCACTTTGCATTGGGGAGTCAACGGGATCTGGTATGGCCTAACAGTAGGTCTATTGGTCGCTTCCATTCTGCTGTTTATACGTTTTCAAAACAGAACGAAGGCACTGATAGTCAATACGTAGTTTTATTTATTTTTGAATTTATACGTATTCAATACCTGATTGACCGAAATCGCATAGCCTTCAGGAATAATATCATTAAAAGGCTTAACATTTGTTTAGAGTAGATCAGAAATACCTAAACATCTACCAATGGCAGCTTTTTCTTATTCAGCGCTCACCTTACCACAAGAAAATCCATTTATTAAAGTTCACCTCCCAGAACAAGAACTCGTTGACGGGTTGAAGTCAGGACAAAAAGAGGCGATCGACCGACTTTACAAAATGTATTCTTCTTCATTGATGGGGATTATTTCGAGGATCATCAAGTTTGATGAAATCGCTGAGGATGTATTACAGGAGACCTTTCTTAAAATCTGGAAATCCATCGGGCAATACGATGTATCTAAAGGAAGGTTGTTTACCTGGATGTCTAAACTGGCAAGAAACACGGCGATTGATCAGCTCCGGAGTCGCGGACAATTAAACAGCAACCGCAATGAAAACTTTGAAGACCTCGTTTTTGAGTTAGATACCAAACACCAATGCCTCTACAATCCTGAAGTTATTGGCCTAAAAAAACTCCTGAGTGCTTTAACTCCAGCACAACGTCAAATTATAGATCTGATCTATTTCAATGGCTACACCCACCTGGAAGCAGCAGAAGAACTAAATATTCCTATCGGTACCGTTAAGACAAGATTAAGACTGAGCATCATAACGCTGAGAAAGTTTTTTTAGTAAATACAGCTCTTGGTACACCGTTTGAAGTTATGAGATCTTAATACCGCTCATGGCTGCTTCAAATAAATCAATCTATAGTGCGCTTGCCGCAAACTTATTAATTTCTATTACCAAATTTATTGCCGGTGCATTTAGTAACAGCGCCGCGATGATTTCCGAGGGAATCCATTCCCTGGTAGACACTGTAAACCAGATCCTCCTCCTTTTTGGCTTGCGCCGAAGCAGAAAACCTGCCGATGCATTACGCCCTTTCGGATATGGAAAAGAACTTTATTTCTATTCATTTATAGTTTCCATTCTCATCTTTGGCCTTGGTGGTGGGATTTCCATTTACCAGGGAATCATCCATATCATCGAGCCTGAGCCCTTGCGGAATCCAACATGGAATTATGTGGTGCTCGGACTTTCCGTGATTTTTGAGGGAACGTCTCTCGTCATTGCTGCAAAGGAGTTTAACCTTACCCGTGCAGGCCAAACCTGGTGGGAGGCTATTAAACGCAGTAAGGACCCCTCGGGTTTTTTGGTGTTATTTGAAGATGGTGCCGCAGTTGCCGGGCTCCTACTGGTAATTATTTGTCTGTTCCTTGGTCACCATTACGAAATTCCAGAACTTGACGGCATTGCTTCTGTGTTAGTAGGAAGTATCCTGATTGTAGTGTCTTTAATTCTGGCCAGAGAAAGTCGCAGTTTACTCATGGGCGAAGGCATTGCGCCAGAAACACAGAAAAAAATCATCGCTATTGTAGAGAAAAACCCTGCAGTAATTAAAGCAGAGCAGATTTTATCTACATATCAGTCGCCGGAAGTCGTGGTACTCATCCTGATTGTAGCCTTTCAGGCAGATCTGGATACTGCTGATATCAACCAGGCGATCGATGAAATCCGGGCCGATATCAAATCAGAATTCAAGCTGGTTAAGTTTGTGATTATCCAGCCTGAAATCTTTAATGAAACAAATAAAAAGTTTGATCCGTATAGCGGATAACTAAGACAATATTGACGTATGCGAAATCTTATAGATCGTACGTTGATGATAAATTTCTCCAGGTCTTAATACTGTAGTCGGAAAATTAGAGTGGTTAACAGCATCCGGATATCCCTGGGTTTCTACGCAGAATGCCGAAAATGGTCCGTAAGTAGCTCCCCCCTTACCTTCTTTTACAAGCAGATTTTTAGAGGTATAGAAATGGGCAACAGGTTCTGTGGTATAGACAGATAGTGTCAGTCCACTTTTATGCTCGCTGGTCTCGGTAGCCAGCGCAAATTCATGCAAGGGTTTATCGAGCACAAAACTTTGGTCGTACCCCTCTCCAGTAACCCAGTCGGCACCGATTAATTTAGTCCCCAGAAAATCAAATGGCGTACCCTCCACCGGTAAAATATTTCCCGTAGGATTATAGGTATTATCCTGCTCCAGGTATTTAGATGCCGCAATACGATGGTGGTGTAGTGCAACAGTATCTTCCCGGTCTGGCGAGAGATTAAAGTAACTGTGGTTACTCAGCACAACCGGTGTGGCCTGATCGCAGGTGGCTTTATAGTCCAGTAATAACTCATTGTCATCTGTCAGTTTAAAAGTCAAGATTACCTTCAGGTTACCCGGAAAGCCTTCTTCTCCATCCGGACTGATGTATTGCATGGTCAGGCTTGGATCAATCGTCGGAATGATATCCCACATCTTGCGGTCAAAACCCGTTACACCACCATGCAGCATGTTACCGTCAAACTTATCTGTTAAGGTGTATTCCTTACCGTCCAGCGAAAACTTACCACCTTTAATCCGATTCGCTACGCGACCCAATACGGAGCCTAAATAGGGATAGTTCTCCAGGTAATCGTCGCTCAGGTAACCTTCAATATCGTCAAATCCTAAAACGATATCCTGCTCATCGCCCTGGATATTTTTAACTACAAATTTATTGATGATTGCACCGTAATTATATATTTTAACATACGTACCATGGGTATTGGTCAGTTCTACGGCTAATATTTCTTTGCCGTCCAAAACGTGTCCGGTGTGGATAAGGTTTGCTTTCATAAAAGTATCTTCAGTTTACTACAAACAATACTATCAATAGTTTTTCGGATCCCGGCAAATAATTTGAAAATTAATACCCAAGTAACGCTCAAAAATTAATTTACCTTTGCATATGGCTAAGTTGACGCTAAAGGACCTCAATAGGGTAAGCATAGATGAATTTAAACTACAGGGCAAGTTGCCGGTAGTCGTAGTTTTGGATAATGTGCGGAGTATGCACAACGTTGGTTCAGTATTCCGTACCGGCGATGGTTTTGCGGTAGAGAAAGTGTACCTGTGCGGGATCACCGCGCAGCCGCCCCATCGCGAAATAGAGAAGACAGCATTGGGCGCCACACAGTCTGTAGACTGGCATCATCGCGAGAGTACCGTAGATGCGGTGTTGGAGCTCAGAGAACTCGGCTATAAAATTATAGCGATAGAACAGGCTGAGGATAGCATTATGCTCAACTTCTATCAGCCCGACCCTACCCATAAATATGCGCTGATTTTTGGAAATGAGGTAAACGGGGTGAGTGATGAGGTCATGGAGCTGATAGATACCTGTATTGAGATTCCGCAGTTCGGCACCAAACACTCCTTCAATATCGTTATCTCAGCAGGCATTGTCCTTTGGGATTTCTTTGCCAAACTTAAATTATAAGCAACAAAAATAAAAAAGCCTGCGCAAGAGCAGGCTTTTTTATGATCAGACAGTTCAATGAACTGCATTTTTTTTAGGCTAAAATCTTATCCGGTGTAATTGGTAAGGTCCTGATTCTTTTCCCTGTTGCATTAAACACTGCATTGGCTACTGCCGCAGAGAAGCCAATCAAAGCAATCTCGCCCATCCCTTTAGCACCCATTGGATTGATATACGGATCCGGCTTATTCACAAAAACCACCTCAATCTCTGGGATATCCGCATGTACCGGCACATGGTAATCAGCAAAGTTGTTATTCACATAACGACCAAACCGGTGATCCATGACGGTTTCTTCCGTCAGGGCCATCCCTAAACCACCTACTGCGCCACCAACCATCTGGCTTCTGGCTGTCTTCGGACTCACTATTCTACCCGAATCACCAACAGAAACAATCTTGCTCACCTTAACAACGCCGGTTAATGGATTTACCTTTACCTGAACAAAGTGTATCGAGAAAGAATACATAGAATACTTTTTCTGCTCCTCTCCCCCCTTGGATTCCATCGTTACCTCTACCGAAGGTAAATTATTCTTTTTTAATACGTCTACAAATTTAGCCGATGCAGAAAGTCCACTTTGCGTAGCCATTTCAGCAATCTTCGCCTTTAAAGCGTTACAAACATCACTCACTGCTGAGCCTACTGTCGATAAAGTTGCTGAGCCACCCTGACTAGGTGCCGTAGGGAAAGAAGAATCTCCCAACTCGAAAGTAATTTTAGACACGGGAATTCCCAATACCTCATGGGCAATCTGCACCATTCCCGTTCCTGTACCCGGACCGATATCACTCGCTGCACTTTGCAACAGCAATGTGCCATCACTTTTTAAAATACCTTTGGCGCTAGCCCTGCCTCTTGATGCATTAAAAACACCCGTACTCATGCCATAACCCACCAGCCAGTTGCCATCTTTATTTGTTCCAGGCTTATTGTTACGCTTGCTCCAACCAATCTTTTCTGCACCCATCTTATAGGCTTCTTTCAGATTCTTGCTGGAATAAGGCCTGCTTTTTTCAGGATCTTCCTCGGTGTAGTTTTTCACCCTGAAAGCTATCGGATCCATATCGAGGCTATGTGCCATCTCGTCCATGGCCGATTCCAAAGCAAAAGCACCGGTAGCCTCTCCCGGTCCACGCATCCAGATCGGAACGCCAACGTTCAAAGGAACTATCTTATAAGTAGTATTTACATTCGCCGAGTTATACATAAATTTCGACATGCTCACTACATTTTCTGTAAAGTCTTCATAAGTGGCCGTATGCCCCCAGGCCTCATGCGTAATCCCTGTCAGCTGACCATCTTTATCAGCACCCAGGCCAACCTTTTGAAAAGCATAGGGCCTGTGACCTGCCAGTGTAAACATCTGATCGCGCGTAATCACCAGCTTAACCGGTTTATTGACCTGCTTAGCAGCAATAATCGCCGCAATTTCCAAAGGCCAGGTACGTAAAGCCATCCCAAAGCCCCCACCAACAAATTCAGAGTTGACCTGCACGTTTGTTAACGGCAGTTTAAACGTCGACGCAATAGTTCCCTGAGTAGCCTTTACCCCCTGGGTTTTTGCATACACAGTAATTTTATCCGCACTTTCCCAGTTTGCAAGGATCCCGTGGAGCTCCATTGGGTTATGCGTTTCGGTAGGCAGCGTATAGGATGCCTCAATTTGTACAGCCGCATTTTTATAGGCATCAGCAGTACCACGCAGGTAACTTGCCTGAGCCGGATTTTTCGGTGCCTTGGCTTTGGATAGATTCTTCTCGAAATCAGTTTCAAAAGCCTCTTTAGCATAAGTTCCCTTAACCAACGTAGCCGCATAAACAGCGCGCTCATAAGTATCAGCAACAACCATGGCTATCGGCTGACCGTTAAATGAAATCTGATCCGTATAAAAGATCTTCATCATGTTATTCGGTACGCCCTGGTCTTTACCAGTCTCATAGCCGGCAACAACAGGCCTATTCAAATGCGACACGACCGCTAGCACTCCCGGTGCACGTTCTGCGGCCTTACTGTCTATACCTGTAATTTTCCCTTTGGTGATGGTTGACGGAACCAGCACACCGTATGTTGTTCCTGGAATCTGGTATTCGGCAAAGTATTTTGCCCTGCCGGTAACTTTATCAAAGCCGTCCACGCGGTCTGTATCTTCCTTAAGCAAACTTTTATCTCTCATTACGCTTTGGATTTAGCCAGGTTTAACGCCTCAATTAATGTATTAGGTGCCATTTTTAACTTAAATGCGTTTTCTTTATACGCCTTCGCATTTTTCATAGCGATCTGCGCTGCGGATTTAAAGTTAGCTTCAGTCGCCATTTTCCCTTTTAAAAATGTCTCCGCTTCCAATAAGCGCCAAGGCTTATGTGCCACACCGCCCATCGCCAGCTTTACATCTACAATTTTATTCCCTTGTAACTCCAACCCTGCTGCTACAGACACCAATGCAAACGCATAAGAAGCGCGGTCGCGCACCTTCACATAATAAGAATGAGCAGCCAATTTGTTGGTCGGAATCTCAACGCGAATAATCATTTCTCCAGGCAACAGGTTATTGTCTTTATCAGGTGTAGTACCTGCCAGTTTATGAAAATCTATAAATTTCAACTTGCGTTCCCCTTTCGGACCAGATAATACCACCGTACTATCTAATGCGACCAAGGCAATACACATATCACTTGGATGCACAGCAATACATTGCTCAGAGCCTCCAAAAATAGCGTGCATTCTATTATACCCGGTTATCGCCCCACAACCTGTTCCCGGCGCACGCTTATTACAAGGCATGGTCGTATCATAAAAATACCCACATCGTGTACGTTGCATCATGTTACCCCCTACGGTAGCAGCATTGCGCAATTGCTGCGATGCTCCGGCCTGTAAAGCCAGACTCAGTAACGGGAAATGTAATTTAACAAGCTCATGCTCTGCAACAGCAGTATTGGTAGCCAATGCGCCAATATGCATCATATTCCCAACAAGCTCAATCTGTTTTAAAGGTACGGCATTGATGTCAATCAGTCGATCCGGAGCCGTTACGCCCCGTTTCATCAGATCTACGAGGTTAGTACCCCCGGCAATAAACTTTGCATTTTTCTCTTTGGCCAGCAAACCGACTGCAGCCTTTGCAGTGGTGGTTCTTACATAGGTGAAATTGATCATACTTGTACGCCTGATTTATGAACTTCCTCAATGGCATCTACAATATTGGGATAAGCCCCGCATCTGCAGATATTGCCACTCATATATTCCCTGATTTCTCCTTTGGATCCAGCATGACCTTCGCGTACGCAGGCTACGGCCGACATGATTTGTCCTGGCGTGCAATAGCCACACTGAAAACCGTCGTGCTTAATAAATGCCGCCTGCATCGGATGCAATACATCTTCATTTGCCAGACCTTCAATCGTCGTAATTTCCTTGCCTTCGTTCATCACGGCAAGCTGTAAGCAGGAGTTTACACGCGTACCGTCGATATGCACGGTACAGGCGCCACACTGACCGTGGTCGCAACCCTTTTTAGTTCCAGTCAACGCCAGCTGCTCCCTTAATAAATCGAGTAGCGTTACCCGCGGCTCAACAAAAAGCTCATGTGCCTTGCCGTTAACCTTAATTCTTAATGAAACTTTTTCGAATAACTCGGCAAATTTCTCATCTGCCTTTTGATCAGCGGCCTTGAGCAGGCTCACCGGAGTTAGTGCAAGGGCCGTAAACAGCGTTCCCTGCTTGAGGAAGTCGCGCCGACCCTCGTTTTCTGGAATATTTTCTTCTTTAACTGACATAGGTTATTGCAATTTCAGTAGCGTTGTGCTACCTAAATATCGCAATAACCTATCCAATCAGTGTATTTAAAATGTATTTAGAAGGATTCTAAGCGTATGCTATCCCATCCTTCGTTGCAAGCTTGCTATGCCCCATCAGGTACTCATCAACCTTACGAGCGGTTTCCCTGCCTTCGGAGATTGCCCAGACTACCAGCGACTGCCCCCGGCGCATATCACCTGCAGCAAAGATCTTCGCGATGTTGGTTTGGTATTTACCTTCCTCAGCCTTTACATTTCCGCGGTTGTCCAGTTCTATACCCAGTTTTTCGAGCAGTCCTTCTTTCTGCGGATGTAGAAAGCCCATGGCTAACAGTACCAACTGACAAGGCAGATCACGTTCCGTTCCTGGAACTTCCTTAAAATTAAGTGGCCTGCCGGTTTTGTCAATATCCCATTCCACATCAACAACTTTCAATGCTTTCAGGTTGCCATTTTCATCCTGGATAAATTCCTTGGTGTTTACACCCCATCCTCTTTCGCAGCCTTCCTCATGCGAAGAAGTTACTTTCATCAGCATCGGGTATTGTGGCCATGGCATATTTTCAGTCCGGCTTTTTGGTGGCGTAGGCATAATTTCGAATTGCGTTACAGACCTGGCGCCCTGTCTGTTGGAAGTCCCTATACAATCTGATCCTGTATCTCCACCGCCAATCACAATTACGTCTTTACCAGTCGCCAGAATCGCTTCCTGATCCACAGAAAAGTTTCTATTGCGTTTGTTCTGCTGCTTTAGAAAATCCATGGCGAAGTGTACACCTATGGCAGATCTGCCAGGCGCAGGTAAATCGCGTGGGATCGTAGAACCGCCAGCCAGTACAATCGACTGGAATTCGCGCAGCAGCGTGTTGAGCTCCACATTTACCCCAACATTCGCATTGCATTTAAACACAATGCCTTCTTTTTCCATCAGGGCGATACGTCTGCGGACAATATCTTTCCCCAATTTAAAATCAGGTATCCCGTAGTTTAATAAACCACCTGGTGTATCATCACGTTCGTAAACAACCACTTCATGCCCTGCCTTATTCAGTTGCGCAGCGGCAGCCATACCTGCAGGTCCCGAGCCAATTACAGCTACACGTTTGCCTGTACGGATCAAAGGCTCTTCAGCTTTAATATATCCTTTTGCGAAAGCCATGTCACTGATGTGCTTTTCTATTTCCTCGATGGAAACTGGCGACTTATTAATACCCAATACGCAGGCCGACTCACACGGAGCAGGACAAATCCTACCTGTAAATTCAGGAAAGTTATTTGTACTCAGCAAAATAGTAGTAGCCAACTCCCAGTCAGCTTTATATACTGCATCGTTAAACTCAGGGATTACATTACCCAGCGGGCACCCCGACATGCAGAAGGGAACACCACAATCCATGCAGCGTGCCGCTTCGCGGTTTACCTCTTCAGCTTCGTAAGCCTGTACAAATTCATTATAATGTTGCAGGCGCAATTTAGCGTCCTGTTTTGAGGGTGGTGTCCGCTCGTATTCTAAAAATCCGGTTACTTTCCCCATGACTAAGAATTTATATTTATAGTACTTCTTTTCAATAAAACAGCTTTGTATTCTTTCGGGAATACTTTAACAAAATGTGCAGATTGAGTTGCCCAATCATTTAAGATGAACTCTGCCAGCTTACTACCAGTCAGCTTGATATGTTTCTTCAGCAAAATACTGATGCGCATCTCATCTTCCTCGTTCAGCGGATCCAGATCTACCATTTCCTGGTTGCATTTGCTCGGGAAATTACCATCAGAGTCGTATACCCAGGCAATACCACCGCTCATTCCTGCAGCAAAGTTACTTCCTGTATTACCGATCACCAGCACTTCGCCCCCGGTCATGTATTCACAACCGTGATCACCCAGACCTTCCACAACAGCAGTAGCGCCAGAGTTCCTTACTGCAAAACGCTCACCGGCTTGTCCGCGTGCAAACAACTCACCAGAAGTAGCTCCATACAAGGCTACGTTTCCGATAATGATATTCTGCTCAGGCACATAGGTTACATTACCGAATGGATAGATTGATAACCTGGCGCCCGAAAGTCCCTTACCTACATAGTCATTTGCCTCACCTTCCAGCTCGAGCGAAATTCCGCGCGTAGCAAAAGCACCAAAACTTTGTCCGGCTGATCCGTTAAACTTGAAGTTGATCGTATCCGGAGGCAAGCCCGGGCCGCCATAACGTTTGGATACCTCATTGCTCAGCATTGTTCCAATAGCACGATCGGTATTTTTGACATCGAACAGCTTAAATACAGGCTCTTTATTAGCCAATGCATCGGCAGCGGCTGCTATTAACTGATGATCAAGAACATGTTCCAAACCATGGTCCTGAGTTTCCGTATTATATAAACTCAAACCATTATCAGGTGCTTTATGTAAGATACCAGAAAGATCAAGGTGTTTCAATTTCCAGTCGGCCGGATCAATAGGTCTCAGACTCAAAGCGTCTGCCTGACCAACCATTTCCTGTACCGTACGGAATCCCAGCTCAGCCATTACCTCACGTAGTTCCTCCGCCAGGAAGTAAAACAAGTTTACCACATGGTCAGGATCACCTGTAAACAACTTCCGCAGGTTAGGATCTTGCGTAGCAACACCCACCGGACATGTATTTAGATGGCATTTGCGCATCATGATACAACCCGAAGTAACCAGTGCTGCTGTAGCAACACCCCATTCTTCAGCACCCAGTAAAGTAGCTATCGCGATATCACGACCGGTTTTCAACTGACCATCTGTTTGCAACACTACCCTGCTCCTCAGTTTGTTTTTAACCAGGGTTTGGTGTGCTTCTGCCAAACCAAGTTCCCAAGGTAAACCTGCATGCTGGATAGACGTTAAAGGTGAAGCACCCGTACCACCGTCAAAGCCAGAAACCAGGATCACATCGGCATGTGCCTTAGCCACTCCGGCTGCAATAGTACCTACGCCAGCTTTAGAAACAAGCTTCACATTGATCCGTGCCGTCCTGTTCGCATTCTTTAGGTCAAAGATCAGTTGTGCCAGATCCTCAATAGAATAAATATCATGATGTGGTGGCGGAGAGATCAAACCAACACCAGGCGTAGCATGACGTACTTTCGCAATCCAATCGTCAACTTTGTGCCCAGGTAGTTGTCCACCTTCACCAGGCTTAGCACCTTGCGCCATTTTAATCTGCAGCTCATCAGCATTGGTCAGGTAGTTGCTCGTAACCCCAAAACGGGCCGAAGCAATCTGTTTGATCGATGAACGCATCGAATCGCCGTTGGCCAGTTTCTCATAGCGCAACTCATCCTCACCACCCTCACCAGTATTGCTTTTCCCGCCAATACGGTTCATCGCGATCGCTAAGGTAGAGTGTGCCTCGTGCGAAATAGAACCAAAACTCATCGCCCCTGTTGCAAAACGCTTCAGGATACTTTCAATTGGCTCAACTTCATCTATCGAAACAGATGGTCGTTTATAGTTAAATTCAAATAAGCCACGGATAGTAAAAGCTTGTTTAGTCTGCTCATTAACCAACTTTGCATATTGCTTATATGTGTTATAGTCCTTCCGGCGGGTAGCATTTTGTAACAGGTGAATCGTTTGCGGGTTAAACAAATGTTGCTCCCCCTTACGTCTCCAACGGTAGTTACCACCGGTTGGCAAAATCGTATCCGGCCTGGTTGCCTTACCAAAGATGCGGATGTGCTTAATCAAAGCCTCATGCGCAATCTCGTCCAGTCCAAGACCACCAATGCGGGATACGGCACCAGCAAAATATTTATCAACTACACTTTTGTGAAGCCCCAGGATCTCGAAGATCTGTGCACCATGGTAACTTTGCAGCGTCGAAATCCCCATTTTAGAGAAAATCTTAAGCAAGCCGCTGTTTACCGCGTAGATATAATTTTGAATCATTTTTTCGGTAGATACCGCACTTTCTTCCTCAAATCCACGGATCGTTTCCAATGCCAGATATGGATTTACTGCTGTAGCACCAAAACCAATCAGACAGGCAAAATGATGCACTTCCCACACGTCGCCAGCCTCAACAACCAACCCTACTGCGCCACGGTGCCCTTTACGGATCAAGTGGTGGTGTACCGCCGAAACAGCCAGCAAAGAAGGAATGGCCGCATGTTCAGAGTCTAAAGCACGGTCTGACAGTACAAGTACCTGAAAACCATCTTCAACAGCATCTACCGCATAGCGGCATAAACGCTCCAGTGCTTTAGCCATCGCTCCAGGCTCACCACTTGCACGGAAATACGTTTGCAGCGTTTTAGACTGGAATACACCGGTATCAATACTACGCACCTTTTCCAGCTCCAGGTTGGTCAGGATTGGATGCTTGATACCTACACAGTGGCACTGCATGGCATTTTCTTCCAACAGGTTTCCATTGTTACCCATAAAACCAGCAAGCGACATCACCACTTTTTCGCGGATGGGGTCAATTGGCGGATTGGTTACCTGCGCAAAAAGCTGTTTAAAGTAAGAAGAAAGATGTTGCGGCTTCTGTGATAAAATTGCCAGTGGAATATCGGTACCCATAGAGCCGATTGCTTCCTTAGCCTCCAAAGCCATAGGCTTCAGGATCATGTCTATATCTTCCCTACTGTAACCAAAAACCTGCTGGTACCTGAAAATAGATTCCTCAGAAAGTCCGCTGAACACCACGCGTGGATCAGACAGTTCTTCCAAACGGATCTGATATTGATTTAACCAGTCGGCATAAGGCCTTCTGCTACACACCGTAGTCTTAATTTCATCATCGCTGATAATGCGACCTTGCTCCATATCCACAACAAACATCTTTCCGGGAGTTAAGCGTCCCTTTTCGATGATCTTGCTTTGATCCAAGGCCAACACACCAGCTTCAGAAGCCATAATTACGCGGTCGTCTTCAGTAATTGCGTAGCGCGAAGGGCGCAGACCATTCCTATCCAGCGTAGCACCAATCAGGTTGCCATCTGTAAAAGCAATAGCCGCCGGTCCGTCCCAGGGCTCCATTAATGTAGCGTGGAATTTATAGAAGGCCGTTTTAAGCTCATCCATATCCTCATTGCCATCCCAGGCTTCCGGAATCAACATCATGAGTACATGCGGTAAAGAACGGCCGGCATGTAACAATAGTTCAACAATATTATCCAGACAGCCAGAATCTGACTGCGTTTCATCAATTACCGGCAACAGGATATTTAGTTCCTCAGGCGTAAAATAACTTGAAGCAAAAGACTTAACGCTTGCCCTAAACCAGTTTAGGTTACCCTGTAAAGTATTGATCTCGCCATTATGGGCGATATACCGGAACGGCTGTGCTAATCTCCATGAAGGAAATGTGTTTGTAGCAAAGCGGGAGTGAATCAAGCCGAAGGCTGATACCACCCGTTTATCAGCAAGTTCCGTAAAATAAGTACGCAGCTGCATGGAGGTCAGCTGACCTTTATATACTATAGTTCGTGCAGAGAACGACGCGATATAAAAATCAGCGCGAATTCCCTTAACGGTATTGTTAATCGTTTTTGTCAGGTAGTTTTTAAAAACATAGAGTTTACGTTCAAAATCTGCACCAGCAGCAATCGCATAAGGACGGGCAACAAATACCTGTTCCATTTCTGGCTCTACCGATAAGGCAGTCTCTCCAATACCATCCGAATTGGTCAATACCTTTCTGAAGCCCAGAATTTCCAGGTTCAGCTTTTCTGCAGCGCGGTAAATGACCTCGCGGCATTCTTCGCGTGCCTTAATATCCTTTGGAAGGAAAAGCATGCCAACACCGTAGTCTCCCGACTGGGTTAAGCTGAAGCCTACTTTAAGGCATTCATCATAAAAAAATTCATGTGGAATCTGAATCATGATTCCGGCACCGTCGCCAGTGTTAATTTCTGCTCCGCAAGCCCCGCGGTGGTCTAAGTTTTCAAGAATGGTTATTGCGTCAGAGATAATCTGTTGCGACTTCCTACCCTTTACGTGGGCCACAAAACCAATACCGCAGGCGTCGTGCTCAAAACGCTGGTCATATAATCCTTGCTCGTTCATATTTTGGTTTTAATAGTGTAATCGAAACACTAAGATAATAAAAACGAATTGGTTTACCAGTTGAGGACCTTATTTTTAACATACCATTAATATTGAGTACATAAAGCGATTTTCAATACAAATATGTTAATTTGGCAACGTTTTCATTAACGATTTAATAATTATAGATTAAGCCTTTAGTTAAAAACTTATCGTGTAACGTCCCGGAGCTAGCGGAGTCTAAAAAATGAAACCAAGCAAAACAATAATATAACTAAGCTAAATTAATAAACCCATGAACCTGAAATGCCTTTTTTTAATTTGCCTCAGCACCCTATCCTTCAATCTTGTTGCGCAGGAAAACCCAAAACAATATCTGCAGGAAGCCATTACAATAATGAAAGACAATTCCGTTAACAAGAGCAAAATAGATTGGACAGCATTTACCAAGCGCGCCATGGATTCGTTAGGGAACAAACAAACCATCAAACAAAGTCAATCTGTAGTCAGATATATGCTGCGTCAATTGGGCGACAGTCACTCTAACTTTGTGCCTGCAAAGGAAGTTGAGGCATACCTTAAAACTTACGAAGAGCAAGGAATGGCTTTTCCCTATGCGCAGGATAGCCTGATCAATTCCATTGCCTATTTAACCGTACCGGCAATCGGCAATTTAAATGAACAGGATTGGGACAAGTACGTGCGCGACTTCTATCAAAAGGTAAAGGCGCTTGAAGCAATGCACCCGAAAGCCTGGGCTATAGACGTGCGGGAAAATCAAGGCGGTATGTTTGCGCCTATGTTTAAGGTAGTAGAACCTTTCCTGGACACCAAAAACGCAATAGGCTCAAAAGACAATGCCGGGATGGTAAATTATTATAATATCAACAAAGCAGATATCACCTTTGGTAAATTAAAGATTGCGAAAATAGTAATTCCGGTTATTAAGTTGAAAAACCCCCGACTGCCTGTCTATATTTTAGCAAGTAAAAAAACAGCAAGCTCAGGCGAATTTGTTGTGGCGAGTTTTGTAGGGCAAAAAAACGTAAATATTGTTGGTGTCAATACCCAGGGACTTACATCAGACAATTCCGATTTTAAACTTTCTGATGGCTCCATCATGATTTTAACCACAGGAACACTAGTAAACAGGAAAGGATATGCGTACAGCGAACTTGGAAAAGGCATCGAACCAACCATCAAAACAACCGGGAATACGCTATCAGACTACATCGACGCTATAAAAACTACAATGAAATAGATCATTGAAAAAATATTTGCACTGCAAGCTACTTAACTCCAAGCCCTTACTGTTCCAGTAAAGAAAATAAGCGGTTATTTTGAAAAATTACTTTCGTAGTCTGATCTCTTTTACTACATTTGCAGTGGGCAAGTCTTTTACGATCAGCTCCCTTTGAACTCCCCCAGGGCGGGAACGAAGCAAGGGTAGAAGGTTGTAGCGGTGCGATAGAAGGTGCTTGCCCATTTTTACTTTTTCCGATAAAGTAAAATCCTCCCAATTCAATTTATGATTAAATAGTATACTGATCTTACAACTTTTAAGAAAAGTAATTCTAATTTAGCGTTCAATAAATTTGAATTATCACAATCTTTAATTTAATAACATGAAATTTTTCATTGACACAGCAAATCTTGATCAGATCAAAGAAGCTCAGGATTTAGGTGTATTAGACGGAGTAACCACAAACCCAAGCCTAATGGCTAAGGAAGGTATCACAGGCGAAGCAAACGTAATTGCACATTACAAGGCTATTTGTGCTATTGTAGATGACAATGTAAGTGCTGAAGTGATTTCTACTACTTATGACGAGATGATTAAAGAAGGCGAAGCCCTGGCTCAGCTTGATCCAAAAATCGTTGTAAAAATCCCAATGATTAAAGACGGTGTTAAAGCGATCAAATACCTGACTGGAAAAGGCATCAGAACCAACTGTACCTTGATCTTCTCTCCAGGACAAGCATTATTGGCTGCAAAAGCAGGTGCATCATACGTATCCCCTTTCCTTGGTCGTTTAGATGATATCTCTGTTGATGGCTTAGCGCTGATCGAAGAGATACGTTTGATCTTTGATAACTACGGTTACGCAACTGAAATCCTGGCTGCATCTATCCGCGGTCCATTACATATTGTAAGCTGTGCTAAATTAGGTGCTGATGTAATTACTGCCCCTCTTTCTGCAATCACTGCTTTATTGAAACACCCATTAACAGATTCAGGTTTGGCTACATTTTTAGCTGACCATAAGAAAGCTGCTGAGGCTGCTAAATAATTAAAGCTATTTTGATGAGGAAGGCTTTCTGATTTTTCAGGAAGCCTTTTTTTATGTTTGTGATTTTGGTTATCAAACAATAACAGCTACTCCATGTTTTTAAACTACACCAACAAGGTAAACTATCCATGAGAAAGTTATTGATTTTTCTAGTCATCATGACCCTGCATTTGAGCAGCTACAGTCAAAAGAAAAAAACACGGGCATTGCCACCTCCCGTACCAAAAGATAGATTGGTTGAGTTTAAGCCAGATACTTTATCACTTCAGGAATATTCTTTACCAAAATTGTTCCAGTGGACCATGAATGCAGATGTGACATTACCAGCCGGTACCGTATTTAAAGAACTCATTAAGCTTACTTATGGAGAGACTGAAGTTAATGGTTACTATAGTCAGTTACCTTTAACACTAAAAAAATCAAAAGTGCAGCAGGAAGTTTTGGAAACAAAAGTTCCAAAGATGATTACCAAGGTCGACTACTATGACGCAAACATCTCTGGTGGCATCGTCACACTCAAAGAGCGTGGACGTACAATTAAGGCTTTAAAGGTATTTTATGACAAAAATAAATACGTAAGCTATTTAAAAGACTTAAAAACCGGAGCAATTTATAAGCACATCGAGTCAGCTGAGATGCCTGTTGCTCCAGCAACCCCATAAATTTACCTTTATTAAATCGCGTTTATAAAGCCAGTACGCGTTTTACTTCCTCATAGTTGATCTGTTCGTCGGGCGCTATCAAGATGCCCTTCACCCCTGCTCCTGCTGCGGCTTCCACATCTCTCGGTTTATCGCCGATCATGACAGATAAAGCAGGATCTATATCATAAGTTGCAATAGCTTCCAGTAACATTCCTGATTTGGGCTTGCGACAATCACAGTCGCCCGAAACCGTTGGGTGATGTTTACAGTAATAGGCATGGGTAAATTTAACACCCTGCTCTGCATAGATATCATACATCGTCTGATGCATACCTGCCAGTGTTTCTTCAGTATATCTGTTTAAAGCTATCCCTCCCTGATTGGTAATTACAATGAGCATATACCCTTCGTCATATAATTTCTTTAAAGGAGGAATCTGGTAGGTTAAGACCTCAAAATCTTCAGGGCGGCAAATATAGTCGTAGATCTCGTGGTTCAGGACACCGTCACGGTCCAGAAAGATAGCTTTATTCTTCATTTTTCAGTATTTGAACCAAAGATGAAAATATTAATTGTTAATTTCACCTAGGTGATTTCTAAATAATAGCGAACAAATTGAATCATGGATACGTACAAAGAAACATTTGAAACATGGAATACTGTTGCCGCTCTATATGAAGAGAAGTTTATGGATCTGGATTTCTATAACGAGACGTATGATTATATTTGCAGTAGCATAGTAAAACCAAATGCCAAGTTATTGGATCTTGGTTGTGGCCCTGGAAACATCACTAAGTATTTGTTAAGCAAACGACCTGATTTTGATATTTACGGGATCGACGTTGCTCCTAATATGATCGAACTTGCGAAAAAAAACAATCCATCAGCACGTTTTGATGTAATGGACAGCAGACAAATCAGCCAAATGCAAATGAAGTATGATGGAATCATTTGCGGATTTTGCTTACCATATCTATCACCTGCAGACAGTCAAAAGCTCATTTTAGACGTAAAGGACTTATTAAATGATGATGGATTATTTTATTTAAGTTTTGTAGAAGGTGATGCTAGTCAATCTGGCTTTCAAGTTGGAAGTAGCGGAAAGCGAGTGTATTTTTACTATCACACTTTAGCAGTTTTAAAAATGAATCTTTTGGAAGCGGGGTTTGAAAACATTGAAGTATTTCAAATAGACTATAAAAAATCTCCTACAGCAAGGGAGATTCATACCGTTCTAGTGGCTAGAAAGAAATAATGTTAGCTGGTTTTTGAGCCTAAATTTAAGCCCATATTAAGCCCGTGTAAAATAATCTTCCTTAAAATCAGTATGCTAGCTGATTTCTCGTAATTATTGTTGCACCATATAGAGAATGTCCCTATATTTGCATCACTTTAAACGGAAACGCTTAGAGTAAAGTTCTAAGAAAACTTTGATTCCGTAGCTCAGCTGGTAGAGCATTACACTTTTAATGTAGTGGTCCTGGGTTCGAATCCCAGCGGGATCACAGACAATAGTATCAAAACTACGTAAAAGCTTGCAAATCAAATGATTGCAAGCTTTTTTGTTTTAGTGGAAAAACCAAAATACTCACCTACTCTCCTATTAAAAGTGGGTAATTCGGTGAGTAATTTAGGTCCTAAACGAACTCACCGAATTATATATAATCACCTGATTAACAAGATATTCGACTATCGAACATCTTGACGTTTTCAGACTGCAGGGCTAATTTTGTTAACCTTAATTCAGTTTATATGAAAACTAATTTTAGCCTGCTTTTTTATCTTAAAAAGCAGAAAAACTATCGTGGCGGCCATGTGCCGGTTTATTTAAGAATAACTGTTGGCGGAAAAAGGGCAGAAATGACCAGCAGGCTTGAGTGCGACCCTGAAAAGTGGAATACCAAATCTGGCAGACAGGATGGAAAAAAGGAAGATGTCAGAAGCTTCAACGCTCATCTGGACAATCTCCAGTCAATGATCAACCAGGTTTACAGGGATCTTTTTGATGAAGGCAAAGTTATTACGGCCGAAGGCATTAAGTGTAGATTTATCGGGCGGGAAGTCCGAAAGCATACCTTGATGGAAGGCATCAAAGTTCATAACGAAAAAATGGAGGCTTTGGTAGGAAAGGAATATGCCATTGGTACCTTGAAGCGCTTTCAAGTTTTGGAAAGGCATCTTGTCGCTTTCATGAATGAAAAACACAAGATAACAGACATCAACATCAAAAATATTAACCATGCGTTTATACGCGATTTTGATTTTTTCCTGAGGTCAGTAAACGGTTGTGCCAACAATACCACAGTAAGGTATCTGAAAAGCCTTCGTAAAATCCTTCGCATTTCATTGAGCTTAAAATGGATCGACAGCGATCCAATGTTTGGATACAAACTAAAGAGTAAAAATGTAGAGCGTTCATTTCTTACAGAGGATGAATTAACTAAAATTTCAGAAAAGCAGTTCTTAACCGAGCGACTGAGTCAGGTGAGGGATGTTTTTATCTTCTGCTGTTTTACTGGACTTGCGTATTCCGACATAGAAAAACTGAGCCCATCGAATATTAAAACAGGTGTAGATGGCAAAAAATGGGTTTTCACAAACAGAACCAAAACAGGAACCCGGTCTGCTGTTCCCCTATTACCACCGGCAATCGCAATACTGGAAAGATATAGCGACCATCCATATTGCATCACAAAAGACAGGGCGTTACCAGTTTCGAGCAATCAAAAACTAAACGAATACCTCAAGGAAATTGCCGCAGTTTGTGAGATCAATAAGCCTTTAAGCTCGCACATTGCCAGACATACCTTTGCAACAACCATAACCCTCTTAAACGGTGTTCCCATGGAAAGCGTATCGAAGATGCTTGGACATACCAATATCAGGACGACCCAGATTTATGCAAAGGTTCTTGATATAAAGGTAAGTGCAGATATGGCGATCTTGCAAAACCGATTCTCTATAAAATAATAGACTCATTACTCCAGCACGTTTTGGTGCTGGCAAATTTGAAAAATCATGAACAAAACCATAACAAATATTCTAATTCAGGAACAGGTTGTGCTGGAAAAGATATATCACTCCGGGATCAAAAGGTAATGCTGGATATTGACCTCGCTGTCCTCTATGAAGTTGAGACCCGTGCACTCAAACAGGCAGTCAAACGCAACATTCAGCGTTTTCCGGACGATTTCATGTTCCAGTTGACAAAAGGGGAATGGCAGCAGGTTATCACAATTTGTGATAACCTCCCAAAGTCGGCAAAATTCAGCCCGGCAACCCCTTTCGTATTCACCGAACAGGGTGTAGCTATGTTATCAAGCATACTCAACAGTGAGCGGGCTATCAACGTTAACATTCAGGTAATCCGAATATTTGCACGACTTAGAAATATGGTAGCTGATAATACCCAAATCCGTCTGGAGATAGAAAAGATAAAGAACAAGCTGGAAAACCAAGACAAGAGCATGGAAATTGTTTTTCAATACCTTGATGAGTTATTAGCGCTTAAGGAAAAGCCAATACCCAAACGAAATAGGATCGGGTTCAAACCGGATGAACTGTAGCATATAGAGGCGGAATTGCATTTCCGTATATACCATAGTGAAAAACCCCGGGCTGGTGAAGTGGGCTTTCACAGGCCGAAAATGCGGGAGGGCCGGCTCTCGCAATAGTATATTGAAAACAACTTAATGATAACAGAAAGCGACTCCCTGATGATCTTGCTTTCTGTTATTTATTCATCTATTTTGTTTCTGCTTTGTTACTATAAAAGAAAAGTTCAGGAAGCTGATCATCTGGTTACAAAAGAAAAGCATATCAGTCATTTCCTCTCCTTCCGGAGATTCAGCTTCCAAATGCACCCAACCCTTGTAAAGTTCCCATAAATTAGTCCTTGCCTCATGCAAGGGAAAATTCACGAAAAAATATTCCATCTCAGAATCTGCATTTCCAATTTCGTCGTCGGTAAGCCCTGAAGGCTGAAAATCGAGTAGTGTTTTAATCTCTTCCATGTCGCTATTTCTATCTGATTTCAAGTTCATAGTGTTTTTTGATTTCATCTAGGTATCGTTCGAAATGCTCCCTGTAATAACCCTTTGGGATTTGAATCCTGAAGTTTTTCCGGCTAAAGAAAAGAACTACCCTTGAATCCGTTTCACATTCCAATAGATACCAGACAGTGGGGTTTGAAGCCGAACAGATTAAGAACATGGCAATCCTATCCTCGCAAAAAAGAAAACTCTTTCCCTTTACCTTGAACCTCAGCTTAAGTTCGTAATAATCACCCTTATCAATGAATAAAAAACTTAAACGGGGTACTTCAACTGAGAATCTGGTAACCTGCATATCCTTTTTCATAGGTTTCTTCTGAATATTTCTCATCCCATAGGTAAACAGGTAGTGTGTAAACGGCTCCCTCGATAGCATTGGGAGGGCTTTATTGAATAGTTCGAAAATCTTACTCTTATTGCTGAAATTGAGATCGTCTATTTCGTCAGAACGTTCATCACTGTCTCCGTGTTCCCTGAACTGAATCCTTGCAATTTTCTTCATTTCGTAGCAGATGCTGTTCAGCTCAGTTTGATTTGCGGACAGTTCAGATTGTTCAAAACTATCGTCTTCTTCGAAAAGAAACCCTGTGAAAGATTTTACAGTCTTATTATCCGCATTTAGGGAAAATTTGTACGGTATCAGAAATGGATAATGGTTGGAATGGAACCTGACAGCATCGGTATTTGCAAGGCAATAACCAATAAGGTACTCATGGTTTAATGTCGTGGAACCATCAGTCACAAGTTTTCTCTCCAATACCTTGCGTTCGGCTATGTGCAGGAAATAATCATCCGGCCTGAAAAGACCTTTAAATTCTTTTTTTAGCCTGATGTCTACTCCATACCTATCACAGATAACTTCAAGATATTTTGACCTTCCGGTCGCTTCATTAAAACATTCCGGCCAATAATATTTTTCAAAGTCATGAAATTCATTCCATAACATCGCCCTCAAGGTCCGGTAGGCATATCTTCCCAGATAATTTCCATCCGTATCAATATTGCAGCTTACCAATAAATGATCATACTCGACCTTTAAGTAAACTTTTACAGGCGGCTCATTTTCGAGCTTTACCCTAATTGTCAATATCCCTTTCTTAAATGAAAGTATCTTTCTTTCAACCATGTAATATGGCCGGTTCCCGGCTCGAAGTTCTGTGTGTGACTCCAAAACATTTAACCTCAATATGCGGGTACTCTTATCAAACGGAAGTTTAAAGAACTGGGATTTAGCTTTTCCTGCAAGCATCATTTCATCAGCCATTTTCAGTTCCTCCTTTCGATGCTTCCGCCTCTTCACATTCGGCAGTTAAAAGATTAATCTTCTTATCACAAAGATCTTTGGCGAGAATTAAAAAATTATGAACCAGGCTATATAGTTTATCGGCATCGCCCATGTCGACATTGAAATTATCTTTATACCTGGCATGGCTATAACTGTTCATGAGCTTCTCAAAAAGCCTTCTGTTTTCTGGCGTTCCAAGAAAAAGCGCTCTTGGCTGCTCCGAGAAACATGCACAGATATCCAGTAGCCTCCCCAAATGATGAATATCCGACCTGTAAGCCATAAAAACCCTGATCATCGCAATGCAGGATTGCTCAACAACTTGGTGAAGCATAAAAACGCACACATTGAATTTTTCATTACTGAAACATTCTCCCGCTCCGTCCAAAAATCCCTGCGCCATTGGAATCCTATGGTATAGATGCTTACGGGCTTTTTCAAGAGATATCTTTTTATCAAGAATATATTCAGGAAACAGATTCAGCGTACCATCATGACTGTATAGCTGAATGCCGGTATTAAAAACAGTTATAAAAAATCGGTTATTAGCTGCGATTGCAGTTTCTATGCTCTCTTTGCTATGAACAAGGATTGTGATCTTGCCGCGATTGAAATGTGTATTTACATAGTCCTGAACACCATGCTCAATTCGCGTAATACCTTCTATTACCATTAATAGATAATAGTGAAAAATTTCGTTTGCCTGTTCGGGCAAGAAAGAAGTAAAAGAATTCTTTTTAGAACTTATTTCACCGAACTTAAGAATTTGCAAGGGCGTGAACCGCTCTGCAAGTTCTTTAACAAAATTGGAGAACGGCTCTTGCCGGCCCTCCACTGGCTTTAATGATTGCTTTTTCATATCTTCATGATTATTATTAGAACCAATTTCGACTTGAAAAAGCACGTACCGAACCATTGCTGATTGTAAAATACAAGCGCAGGGTTGTTTTTAACTGTCGGAATTTTTTAAATATATTTGGCCATGGAAACCTCAGAAAAAACGAACAGAATGCATCTTGGTAGAAAAATAAGCCGTATCCGTGAACTTCGTGGAATGAAACAAGAAGCGCTTGCTACAGAGCTTGGCATAAGCCAACAGGCTATCAGCAAACTTGAACAGAGTGAGGAAATTGAAGAATCTACACTAGAGAAAGTGGCAAAAGCACTAGGCGTAACTGCTGAAGGAATCAAACACTTTACAGAAGAGACAATTTTTAACAATATCAATAACTTTCATGATAATTCAATTCAGAATAATTTCAATCCTATTGAAAAAATAGTTGAACTGTATGAACGTTTGTTGGCGAGCGAAAAAGAAAAAAATGAGCTTCTGAAAAAGCTGTAGTTGAATGCATTCATCCTCTTATTAACTACCCAAATATTGAGTTCTCACTTCGTTGGCTAAAATATAAATGAAGTCCGATAATGGATGTTGAATTTCGTAGACAACATTTCGCTATTAGACTACCATTATAAAAAAACGACCGTTTTTTGATAGAAATTGAGATGAGTATTTGATAAACAGTTATAGAACTATTGTGTCTTTTCTAGCAGGCCAGCGATGAAGTAAAGTCTACAGTTGTTTCCTTTCAACCATCAAGAAAAAGGAAGAATACAAGTTATCCTATGAGAGATTTTTGGCTATATTGTAATCACCTACATTTATTGAAATGAAAAACGACAAAACATCACAAAACTACACGTTAAACAGACGTAATTTTGTTACTGGAATTATCCCGGTGATAGCTGGCGCAACAATACCATCCTGGGCTTCGGCGAAGGAGATTCAACAAACCAGAGAAGACAATGACTTTCCAGGACTTATTACGCGAGAGAAAAAGCCATTAAATATGGAGTTTCCATTTCCTACGTTAAAAAACAGGATTACTCCAAATAACCAGTTCTTCATCAGGAGTCATTTTAATATTCCCAATATTGATGCTACAAATTGGGAATTAGAGATTGGCGGCAACACCAATCATGTCATAAAGATCAATCTGAGCGAACTTAAAAAGCTTCCTGCAAAAAAGGTAATGGCTACTATAGAATGTGCCGGAAACGGACGTGCTAACCTCGCCCCAAAAGTGAAGGGTTTAGGATGGGAACAAGGTGGGATCAGCAATGCTGAATGGACAGGAGTACCTTTATCCGTATTGTTAAAGAAGGCTGGCATAAAGGTGGGTACGGTAGACATTATTTTGGAAGGGAATGATGAGGGGATGATTACAGAAGAGCCGAAATCACCAGGAAAAATCAAATTCGCCCGAAGCATTCCGTTAAATATAGCAATGCAGGATCACATCATCATCGCCTATGAAATGAATGGAAAACCATTGAGTGCTGAACATGGTTTCCCGGCAAGGGCAATTATTCCAGGATGGTATGGTATGGCATCTGTGAAATGGCTGATGAAAATTACTGCATCTGAAAAGCCGTTTGATGGCTATTGGCAGACGATTGAATATGCTTACTGGAAGCGTGTTGAAGGACTACCTACCTTGACGCCCGTAACCACTACATTGGTTAAGTCTGAAATATCAAGGCCGGTATTGTTTGAAGCGGTGCCGGCTGGAAAACCTTATCAAGTAAGGGGTGCAGGATGGTCAGGTGATAGTAACCTATCGAAAGTAGAAATAAGCACGGATAAAGGAAATTCATGGCAACCAGCAAAATTAATTGGTCCTGCTATCCCTTTCGCCTGGCAGCTATTTGAATTTGAATGGGTGGTTCCTGCTAAGACTGGAAGATATAGTTTAATGGCTAGAGCGACAGATCAAAATGGCAAAACGCAACCCATGGAGCATGATTTAGACAGAAGAACTTACATGGTTAATTTTATCTCGCCAATTGATGTAGATGTAATATAGCTCAATAAGAACAAATTTCAGGATCTTGCGGTTATCGCATAAGGCTTGTTTGGCATAAACAGTTTATCACAATTAATATTCTACATCAAACCATGATCAGATTCACGTCTATACTTCTACTATTTGCTAGTTTCTCTGCACGAGCACAACATGAACACATGCAAATGGCAACTAAAAAAAATGTCTTCCTTGGGCAAATGGCTCATATGATGATGAAGATGGATGAAATATCAGCTACCACATCTGCAGACAGAGATTTCATACAAATGATGATCCCACATCACCAGGGTGCTATTGATATGGCAGAAGAAGAGATTAAGACCGGAAAAAATAAAGAAATGATTCAGCTAGCTAAAAGTATCAAAGCTGAGCAACAAACCCAGATTCAGCAAATGCGACTCCTGCTCAGCCATCCTGAAGGATTTATCGCTACAGGCAACCAACATCAAAACGCCAACCAGAAGATGATGAAAGTGATGATGGAACAAATGCCTGAAGAAAAACAATTGTCTGATACTGATCTGTCCTTTGCAAGGATAATGCTTCCTCACCATCAGGCTGCCATCGACATGGCTAAAGTTGAGTTGCGGTATGGAAAAAATAAAAATGTAAAAAGACTGGCCGAGAATATTATCTCAGATGAACAGATAGAAATCCAACAAATGAAGACATTTACAAACTCCCATTAACATATGAAAAAGATATCCTTGTTTACGCTATTAATATTCAGTTTTGCCCTACAATCAAAAGCACAATCAATCTATGCCCAAGACAGGGTTTATACAGGCAATCAGATATCTAATACGGTTTCTGTCTTAGATCCCTCAACACAAACGCTATTAGGAAATATTGTTCTTGGTAAACCCCAACCTGATATCTTAAGTCCTCTATATAAGGGACAGGCCCTGGTTCATGGCCTGGGTTATTCCCCTAAAAGGCAATTACTAGCAGCGGTTTCCATTGGATCAAATTCAGTAACCTTTATTTCAACAGCAAAAAATAAAGTTTTAAAAACTGTTTATATCGGACGTTCACCGCATGAGGCAACCTTTAACCCTTCAGGATCACAGGCATGGATATCGGTAAGAGGAGAATCGTATATCAGCGTAATTGATGCAAATAAACTGATTGAAATCAAGCAAATTCCAGTAGCCGACGGCCCGGGAATGGTTGCTTTTACTCCAGATGGAAAATGGGCTTATATTTGTTCCAGCTTTACTGCAGAAGTGGATGTAGTGAATGCAACTTCTTATGCTATTGTAAAGCGTATTCCAGTAGTTAGTCCATTTTCTCCAAATATATTCTGTAGTCCTGATGGGAAATGGATTGCATTGACACATAAGGATGTAGGGAAGATCACTGTCATCAGCACGGAGACAAATACGATACATACAGTACTAAATACAGGTCCAATTACCAACCATGTCACTTTTACTTTAGTTAATGATTCACCTGTGATGCTGGCAACCATTGGCGGAGAAAACAGCTTAAAAGTATTTAGTGTTTCACAAGATTTCAAGCTTACTGATAGCGTTGCGACAGGATCATTGCCACATGGCGTCTGGACTTCGGCAGATGGTAAATTTGCATATGTCGGATTAGAAAATGATGACCAGGTACAAGTGGTTGATCTGGTAAAAATGGCCGTTGTAAAAACCATTGCTATTGGACAATGTCCGCAAGCATTGTTGTACGCCGCTAATGCCAGCCCTGCAAATGCCTCAAAAGAAAATTTAACCCCGCTTAATCTTGCAGACAAAAGTCAGGTGATTAAATTGATGAATAAGGATAATTCAATGTCATCAGGCATGCTAAACGTAAGAAGCGTAGGCTTGACTGATCTTGTCCAACAGGACTTTAAAAAACTCGAGCCAAATACTTCGTATACTTTAGCGTTAACCAACTCCTCAAATGATACGTTTAACGCAGATTATGTCATCAATTCTTTTAAGACCGATGAAAAAGGAGCTTTTAGCGGTCAATCCTCGGGGATAATTAAGAGTGTAGGAACAGGTGGCGCCGATTATAAACATGTGGTTCTTATTGATGATCTTTCAAAAAAGCTGGTGATGATCAGTAACTAATGTATTTTAAACCAAAGATATAACTGCCCATAATGCAGCACTTGAAATTACTATCCATAAAATTACGCCTTGTAACAGTGGCATTATCCCCACTGCTTTCAAGATAGTAAATGAGAGTCCGCTTCCTATCAGGAACAAGGTTAAAGTTAAGCCTGCTTTTGCTAATGCTACAAAGTAGGGCGCAAAAGGCTTAATAAAAGGTAAGTAGGTGTTGGCGATCATTGCCAGGATAAATAGCCCTATAAAATAGGGTATACTAACTTTGCTATTGTTGCTTTTGAACAGGAAAGATGTACCAAACGCTACGGGAACAATCCATAGTGCTCTGGCTAACTTAACAGTTGTGGCTATCTGTAGTGCTTGTTCACCATATTTACTGGCTGCCCCAACAACAGAACTGGTATCGTGAATAGCAATGGCACACCACATACCAAATTGTGACTGTGACAAGTTAAGCGCATGTCCGATAGCGGGGAAAAGAAATAAGGCCACCGAGTTGAGTATAAAAACAGTACCCATTGCAACGGAGATCTGTTTTTCTTCTGCGTTCATTACAGGCGACAATGCAGCAATAGCACTTCCACCACAGATCGCCGTTCCAGCTGATATCAAAAAAGATGTTTTACGTTCTATTTTAAATACTTTTCCCAGGATAAAACCAATGATAAGCACTCCGAAAATAGAAACTACGGTAAACAGTACGCCTTCTTTTCCTGCTTTCATTGCACTGAATACATTCATTCCAAATCCTAGCCCGACAACAGAAATTTTTAGCAGCAGGTTTGTGGCCTTGTGATTTAAATGCAGATAGGGATGTTCCATTAGTTGCGCCAATACTAATCCTAGCAATAAGGCTAAAGGAGGCGACATAAATGGAAAGAGGCACAGCAAAACTGCCAGGATGAAGATAATTTTACGGGTGTTTAAATTTAAGTTTAGCAGGTTACCCGCCTTTATTTTAGAAGAATTTGAATTGTCTTTGATTTGTGTCATAATTTTGATTGTCTTTATTTTCTAATTCAAAGATCCATAACTAATAAACCCCGATCAAATCATTAAAACTTATCTTCCATAACTTCATGTTATAGAAGATAAGTTTTTAGACATTATTTATTCCCAACCCCATTTTTTGAAAATGAGATGTCCTTTATCGGATTGCATAAACTTGATAAAATCCTCAGTTTCCGACTTATGCGTACCAGTGCTACCCCTCACTACAGGTGTACCTCTATAGACTGTTTGTGTAACAGGAATCCTAACCATTGAGGTGAGGTCTGGTAAACGGTTATGCCAGGAGCCAAATGTTATCCAGGCATCATATTGAGGATCATTTTTCCATGCAGCAATACCCAATGCCGAATTTGCAAATGTACCTGCTATACGCTGCTGTATGTTTGCAATCAGATCTTGTCGACCTGCCAAATCTTCCCAAAGCCCCATTTGCCCAGCCCCATTCACATCAAGAATTTTCACACCTGGTTTACAGAGATCGCCCAGATTTTTGATGTTTTTAGGATTGCCGGGCCGTACCAGGATCGCTGCCGCACGTTTATATAACTCTGTCCGAGAGTTCGCCACTATCATGTTTGGGTGGTCAGACATGAATTTTGAAAGCATGTATTCTGCTCCTCCAAAGAACAGATCTGCATGTTTCATTGCATCCGGCATCCATTCATTATCTGGCCCGGCAGTGACTTTAATTACGATATCATGCTGCTTTCCAAAAACCTTCGCACATTCATTGATCGGTCCGAGCGGCCCACCGGGACCATAGACATATAAAGTATCGTTTGGGATTTGTGCATTCCCAATGGTCACTACAGCAACGACTGACAATATGGTTAAAAATATATTTTTCATTGTGTTTATGTTTAAGGTAAATCAAAACCAAACTTTTTGTAGATGGCAGCAGCCTGCGGACTGATCAAAAAATCCATAAAATCTTTTGCAGCGGCCGGATGTGGCGCATCTTTTAACTGTCCCGCTATATATTGCGCATGGATATTCTCTTTTTCAGGAATTTCAATGAGCTCAACAGGATGGCCAATCATTTTCTGATAGTAGGCCTCAGTATACCATACTGGAGCGGCGTCACTTTCGTTGTATAGGATCCTCATTGGTGATTGGCGATGATGGATCATGGTAAGATAAGTAGTCTTATCTTTAACTTTATCTTCCATGATGGTAGATTTTAATGTTTCCCCTCCAGCTTTCACATAGGCTTCTTCAATACGTTTACCGATCCCTTCATTCTCTGGATTGGGCATACTGATCCTCAGCTCTTTATTTGCTAAATCTTTGAGTGACTTCAATGCCTTCGGATTTCCCTTTTGGACCATGATTGCCAACCTGTTTCTAGCATATAAAGTCGTTTTGCTAAACCATTCAGGGGTCATGTCTATCCGGTTCTTACCAGCTGTATAAACATCCGGCTTTAAGGTAATTCTCATGTTGCCCACCACAATGCTACCGGTTTTTATTTGTTGGGCTAAAATGCCTGGGGGAAGCGTTTCGGCAAATACCCGCTGATAATGTGGATATGACTTTTTAAAGGCTGCAATTAATTCGTCAATGCACATAAACTGGTTACCGGCAAAGAAAACCACCAGTTGGGGATCATTAATGTCTCCAAAAAGATCAGGCACATTGTCTACTCCAGGTACTGTGAACTGAACTTTACTTTCAGGTGGAGTATTCCAGGGCGGATCAAAGCGATGATCCTGGGCCTTAACATTTCCACAAAGCAATAAAAATGCAACTGTGGCTAAAAAGGTGTGATTTATATATTTCATGATTTTCTAATTATTTGGTTTAAGGATGTACAACTGCCCATCCCTGATATTGACGGATGATGATTTCACCATTGCCGCTGGGTACATAACTGATAAAATCAAATAAGGTATTTTTTTCGATTTTCCTTTCTCTGACGGTATTTTCACATTGTGCAAGAATTACTCCTCTGGATTGCAGTTCTAACAATGTTTTTTCAAAAGATCCGTTCTTCTGGTAAACAGCTACGCCATCTCCAAAGGCAATAAGTTCTGCATTGATTTTCCCTTTTAACCTGGGATCGTCGAGTGCATTTTTTAGGTTTCGAAGTGTTCCTGCAATCTTTTTCTCATCACCGTTATTGATTACATACAGTGCCTTATAATTTTTCAGGGTGGCTTTTGCCCCTGTAAAATTAGCAGGTGTAGCTTGGGCAAAAGTGGCCGAGGTTGCTGCGATCAGCAAAAATAATGTACAGATTAAGGTTATTTTTTTCATGATTTTAGATTTTGATGATTTATTTAGTTGTTAGTTTTACTTGTTTTTCGGAGGTTACAATTGGTGCAAATGGACCATACTTATGTTGATTTTCAGAAAATTTGTCGGCATATGGTCCGTATGGCGCATCAAAAGGTTTTTTTAACAAATCAGGGTAATCTTTTCCCTGATCTTTATGTGGTCTTGGCTGTGAGTTCACAAAAGCAGCGAGATCCCAGGCCTCCTCATCACTTAACTGCGCATCTCCATATCTGGCACCATATGGCATATTGTTCTTTACGAACCCCGCAAAGTTACTGAGTCTATACATCCCTGCGCCATCATTGTAGCTGTGTTTGCCCCATAATGGCGGATAAACATAAGTTAGTTTGTCTTCATCGAGTATTCCCTCACCATTTGCACCATGACAACTTTGACATTTACTGGTATATAAAATCGCTCCATGTTTGACATTCGCTGCCCTATCCAGGAATTTTAATTTTTCGGTTCCCGTTCCAAACACTTTCTCCCCTTTTTTTACACCTGTTCCAAGCCATTTCATATAAGCCAGCATTGCCTGTATCTCTTTACTAGATTCGTCTGGTACTTTGCCTGCAAGACTTCGATTGAAGCACTCTGCAATACGTGCCGATGCAGGTTCAACCTTTCCTGATCTGCCACTCATTTTAGGAAAACTGGAAATAAAACCAGCATAATTATTTCCGAACAGTTTGGTTCCACCCTCGAGGTGACAATTCTGACAATTCATACCATTTGTAATACGGGCTATGGATCCATTTGGCCCAAAATATTTGCTCGTATGTGCTATTAATTCTTTGCCATACCTGATCATCTGGCCGTACTTGGTGTCCGCCGGAATCGTATTTTCATCAGGCGCTTTCCAGGCATCAGCAGGTACAACCTGGCTTTTGACGTTAACAGCAGCTATACCGGTTTCCACATCCTGTTTGGTTTTTGCTGTCACTACATCTGGCTGCCCATTAAAAAATAAAGTGCAGATGAAAATGGTTCCACAAGCAACAAATAGAAACGCAATGATAGCCGTTGTCCTGGCTGTATATATAAGTGCTTGTCTGATTTCTTTTTCTGTTGATTCCTTATTCATAACCAATATTTTTCTGTTACAAATGTGCATTTATTCTACTCATCAGAAAAAGCATAAAAAGTTATTGATGATAACGTAAGGTTATGATGTCAGTACCCGTTGAAACAAATTGTTTGTATCTTAGGTTATCTACTAAAACCGTGTATGATAGATTTCCGTTTGCAAGTATTTTATGCTGTCGCTAAAAGGCTGAATTTTACAAAGGCCTCGGCAGAGTTATTTATCAGTCAGCCTGCTGTAACCAAACACATTAAAGAATTAGAGCAGGAGTTCAAAATGTCATTATTTGAACGCAGTGGAAACAAAAAAATCAGCCTCACCCCAGCCGGCGAATTATTGTTGCATTACGCAGAACAGATTTTTGGAACTTACCGGGAACTGGAATATGATATGAATCTACTTATTAAACAGCATAAAGGAATATTGAGGATTGGTGCCAGCAGTACTGTGGCACAATATATCATTCCACCTGTATTGGCACAGTTTCACAATAAGTTTAAGGATATACAAATTCAACTGGTTACCGGAAACACAGAAGATGTAGAGCAGCGTTTGATTGCTAAGGAAATAGATTTTGGAATCATTGAAGGCATCTCCCGGAACCCACAGATTAAATACGAACAATATCTAAAAGACGAGCTGGTGCTGGTGTGTTCTGGTCACAATTATGCCATGAAAAAGGAAATGATCAAACCGAATGAGTTGAAGGATTATGATTTATTACTTCGTGAACCTGGTTCTGGTACACTAGATGTTATTGCATATGCTTTAAAAGCACACCAGATAAAGGTGGGGGACTTAAATATAGAAATGCAGTTAGGTAGTACCGAAAGCATTAAATCCTATTTGATTCACAGCAAATGCCTGGCTTTTTTATCTATCCACTCCATATTGAAAGAGCTCAAGAATAATGAATGCCGCATCATAGATATCAAGGATATGGTTATCGAAAGGCCGTTTCATTTCATTCAGCTTCATGGTCAGCAGGACGCTCTGGCGGAACTATTTATGCGCTTCGCTAAAAGCTACAACTATAATGTATAGTGTTACCGAAATTTCGAGGCAATATCAGCCAGCTAAAGTGCTGCTGCTCTTTGTTTCTGAAGCTCCTGGAGGTGACGATAAACATTTTTACCTGGGAAATACTAATCTGTTTCGAACAATTTATCTTGCATTTAGTGAGGTATTTGGCGATTTTAAATCTGTAGAAGATTTTTTGCAGTTCTTTAAAGGCACGGGATGCTTTTTGGAACATCTAACTTGTACACCTATTGATAAATCGTCAGTTAAAATCAGAAAAAACCAGAGGCAGGGGGGAATAGAGCAATTAGCTCATAAAATCAGAACATATCAACCCCGATTAATCATGATCCTAATGAAAAGCATTGAACAAGAGGTTAAAGAATCTATTGACCTATCAGGCTTATCGTTTATCGAAGAAATTGCAGTTACCTGCTATCCTGCCGGCACTGAATCAAACAGGCTTACTTGCATCCGGGATACCAGGGTTATCATCTCCAAACTGGCATCGATATTGACATAACATGCAAATATATTGCTGTAATATACCGATACAGAACAAGATGAAAATTCAAGATCAGGAAAACACCAAACAGCATGCAGGAGACCATTTGGCTAATGAAAGAACATTTTTGGCCTGGATCAGAACCAGTATTGGTATCATGGGATTTGGCTTCGTGGTGATGAAATTCTCGCTATTTATCAAGCAGATCAGTGCCGCACTGGGGAGTAAAGTGCCCCTGCACCAAACCGGAGATTCCCGCATTATCGGGATTTTTCTAGTTGCCCTGGGAGCAATTACTATCATTTGTTCTTACTTAAGATATAATTCAACGAAAGAACAATTGAATCAGGGGGTGTATTACCATTCAACACTTTTTGTTAAAGTTTTAACCGCTTTAGTTTTCATAGCTAGTATACTTTTACTGCTCTACCTTATTAAAACAACATAGGCAGTTAAATCATCTGTACTTGATGCTTTAGAAAAGAGAGGAAGGAAAGCGGTCGATATAGCGTTGTTTTTTGATATAAATTGCTGATTGCATTGGTCAAGGATCTTATAAAAATTTCACCTCTTTATGATAATCCACAGGAACAGGATAAGTCAATATTTTATGTTCCCGTAAATATTTTGGGTACCGCAATACGCTGTGAAGAATATATACCTGAATGGCCACTGAAAAAATAGGCTGTAAAACAGGCTACCGCAAAAAACATGGTGTATTCACTACCAAAAAGTTCTATACCCATAATCGTACAGGCAAGGGGTGTATTCGTTGCACCAGCAAAAACAGCAATAAATCCAAGGGCAGCAAACAAACTAACTGGAGCATTTAATAAGGTCGAAAGTGCATTGCCTAATGTTGCGCCAATATAAAACAAAGGCGTTACCTCACCACCTTTAAATCCAGTTCCTAATGTTAAAGTTGTGTAAATGGTCTTCCATAACCAGCTCCAAGTATCTGCTCCACCAGGCTGAAAAGCAGAGGGAATTGTAACGGCTCCTTGGTATTCGCTATCCACGCCCAAACTTAAGTAATCCGGTTTCCCGATGGCGTAAGTCAAGCCTATAATAATCAGACCACCGATAACAGGAATAAGCCACTGGATCTTACATACTTTAGAAAAAAAGGCCTTGATCTCATGCACCATTACAGCAAACAGGTAGCTGGCCAGACCAAACAATGTGGATGCTAGAATAACCTTACTAAGCAGGAGTAGGTTTACCGGCAGGTATTCAGATAGAAAGTAGGCACTTTTCTCTATGAGATCGATGTGATAAGCGGTATGATGGATGCCCCAGGCAGAGACAGTAAGATCACCAAGCACGCTGGCAATTAATGCGGGAAGTAAAGCCTTGTACTCTATTCTTCCAATGGCCAGAACTTCCATTGCAAATATGGCACCGGTGAGCGGTGTTCCGAACACCGCCCCAAACCCGGCTGCAATTCCCGCGGTAAGGAGCATCTTGGTGTCTACCTCATTTAGCTTAAACCAGCGGCTAAACATTCCTGCGATGCTTCCTCCGATTTGTACCGCGGTTCCCTCTCTTCCAGCCGATCCGCCAAACAAATGGGTAATCACTGTAGTTATTAAGATTACTGGCGCCATCTGCCTGGGCACTCCACCACCCGGCCTATGGATTTCATCCATGATCAGGTTATTTCCTTTTTCTGAGGACCTACCAACTGACTGATAAATCAGGTGGATCACAATACCTGCTAAAGGTAGCAGAAAAATGAGACAGGTATGCTGAAAGCGAAAGTGAATGGCCCAGCCTAGCAGCCAAAGGAACAAGGCAACCATACTTCCTATTGCAATGGCAACAGGAAGTATAAGCAGCGTCCATCGAACCGCATATTTAAAAACCGAAAGGTGTTCAAATAAAAATTTATTATGTTTCATTGTAGGTTAGCGGCTGATTTATAATTTTTTATAAAAAGTATTGATTCCTGCAAATGATGCCCTATCACCAAGTTCTTCTTCTATCCGAAGCAACTGGTTAAATTTAGATACCCTTTCAGAGCGGCAGCCACTTCCTGTTTTGATGTGCCCCGCACCGGTAGCGACAACCAGATCCGCAATTGTCGTGTCTTCAGTTTCACCACTGCGGTGAGAAATAAAGCAATTGTAACCGTTTTTTTGGGCTAGTTCTACGGCCTTTAGCGTTTCGGAAACTGTACCGATCTGGTTCAATTTAATCAGTACGCTGTTTGCAATGCCCTGGTCGATTCCCTGCTGGATAATACTCGGGTTGGTGCAGAATATATCATCTCCAACCAATTCCACTTTGTCTCCCAAAAGGCTGGTCAGCTTTTTCCATCCCTCCCAATCGTTTTCGCCCAACCCGTCTTCCAACAGGATAATTGGGTACTCTTTTAACCATCCTTCCCAAAAGCCAATCATTTCATCTGTTGTGATCCGTTCTTTAGAACTTTTATAAAATTCATATTTTCCATTATTCCACATTTCGCTGGTCGCTGGGTCAAGACAAAGGGAAATATCCTTGCCTGGAGCAAAACCGGCAATATGTATCGCTTCCATGATGATTTGGACGGCTTCCTCATTAGAACTCAGATTTGGCGCAAACCCACCTTCGTCACCAACTCCGGTATAATAGCCTTTCGCTTTTAGCAGACTTCTCAAGGAATGAAAAACAGCTTCGCCCATACGGATACTTTCCTTAAACGAGGGGGCGTTATGAGGGGCAATCATAAATTCCTGAAAATCGATGTTGTTATCAGAATGCCTTCCCCCATTAATGACATTCATGCACGGTACGGGCATTACGTAACCTTCCCTTTCCACTAGCTGCCTATACAAGGGAATCCCTTTTGCAACGGCCGAAGCCCGGGCGAAGGCGATTGAGGCCGCAAGCATCGCATTTGCGCCGAGCCTTGATTTATTCTCGGTTCCATCCAGACCAATTATATGATCATCGAAGGCCTGCTGACCCTCAAAGGATAAGCCGGTGACTGATTTGCCGACTTCGACGTTAATCCCTTTTACTGCTTTTTCCACGCCTTTACCATTATAGCGCTCTGGATCACCATCTCTAAGCTCTACGGCTTCTTTTTCACCCGTACTTGCCCTGGATGGAGAAATACCCCTTGCTGTTGTTCCGTTAAGAGTGACTTCTACTTCTACTGTCGGATTGCCCCTGGAATCCAAAATTTCACGGGCATGAATTTTAGTTAATTTCATAGTTTTTTGTTTTATATTGATTTTTAGTATTTCGGTTGCTTACAAATAATTGAGTTTCTCAAAAGATCAAAACCAGTGTTCCCCCAATGATCAGTAGGGCACCAAAGAATACTTTCAGGGTAAGAGCTTCTTTCAGGAACACCATTGCAAGTATAATAGTTAGGGCAACACTCAACTTATCAACAGGGGCGACCTGGGACACTTTCCCGATCTGCAAAGCCTTGTAGTAGAATATCCAGGACAAGCCGGTGGCAAGGCCAGATAAAAAAAGAAATAGCAGGTTATGCTTTGACAGTTCCGTAATTCCTTTAAGTTCGCCTCTGGCCATTACGATCCCCCAGGCTACAATCAGTATTACCACCGTTCGTATGGCAGTAGCCAAATCAGAATTGACATTGGTTACGCCGACTTTTGCAAAGATGGCCGTAAGGGAAGCAAAGAAAGCTGATAATAGCGCGTAGATCCACCACATAGTTTTATGTTAATTTTCCGTTATTGAATAATTCCAAAGTAAATGAGTACAAGAACCGTTGCTCCGGCAATGATCCGGTAAATGCCGAACCAGCGGAAAGAATGCTTTTGAAGATAGGTGATGAAAGAGCGGATGGCCATCCATACATCCCACCCGCACCTGCTTTACTTAAATGAATGATCGTAGTTAGATTCGGTTCATGGGAAGGGCGTAGACGCTTAACGGTGTTTTTAATCAGTCCTGAAGCAATCTGATCTGCACTAGCAACTAGTAGCGCAATGGTAATAAGAACCTGCCAAATTTTTTTGCAGAAATTCTGGAAGAGGCAATAAATAATGAAGGCATAAAAAGAAAGCCAAAAACGCTTATCACTGGCCCAGTACATGATCGTATCCCAGAATGCATTATGGTGCTGATTTATCCACAAGAACCATTCAGTTTCAACCGGCAGGACCATTGCTAACACTGATCTCACTTTGGCAGACAGACAAAGTAAGACAAGCGCAATTAAGATAGCTGCCAGCAATAAGAGTTGAGAATTTATTTTTAATTTTTTCACCTACAATACTTTGACCGGCAGATTTTATTACCTGCTGGAATTTCTATTGTAGGCGCCATCAGCTTTTGAAAAAAGCGGTTGAATCGGAAGGACACCATTTCCGTATTGCAAATATAATACTAATAAAATGATGTGCAAAATCTTAAAGTAGGTGTTGAGAATTTAATTTATCACTATTCCTCCTTATTTGAATACGAGAACCAGTTTCTTATTCTTCTACCGTTTAAACAAGCATCATATCACGGGATTAAAGCTTTTCTTAAACAAAATGAAACCGCCTGGAAATAAACATGTTATCTATATAGGAATTTTTTTTATAACCCTAAAAAATTAAAGTTATGGGATACCATGAATGGAAAAACTGTATTGATGCATGCTTAAAGTGTGCTTCAATTTGCAATCATTGTGCAAGTTCATGCACTCAGGAAGAAGACGTGAAAATGATGGCGCGGTGTATTGAGCTTGATATGCAATGTGCAGCCATCTGCTACTCTGCCGCTCAATTGATGAGTATGGGTAGCTCTTTTGCTCAAGACATTTGCCGTATTTGCGCAGATATTTGCCAGCAATGCGGAGATGAGTGTAGTAATCATCATACCCAGCATTGTCAGGAATGTGCAGATGCTTGTAAGGCTTGTGCGGAAGAATGCAGAAGAATGACAGGAGTAGCTGCTTAAGATGCCAATCACCGTGAGCATTAATTGATTAAGGGCAGCATTCTAGTTGCCCTTTCATTTTTATAAATAGGCAAATTTATTCCATTCATTTTATTTTCATTATTCCCTCGTTTTTTGAAATGCTTTCTAATTGACTATGATAATTTCCGCATTATCTTTTAGTCCAATAATGGCCAATTTTTATTATCAAAAACTCATCATCAAAAACTCAAAAAAGATTTTGATTAATGGAATGGGTTTATGATAATTGTAACAACCTCATCTAGAATTTTATTTTGGGTGGGTTATCTTTTTAATTCGGCAATTTGATTATCATCAAACGAGGGAATAATGATAATTATATTAACTCTTATTGAAAGAGTAACGTCCGTAAATTAAAGGACAATATTTTATGAACGGAATTAGCTTTCCTACCTTAGCACTTATGGAAATTATACGGTCATTATTCTTTTTTATTCTTGCAGGTATTTTTGAGATAGGTGGAGGATATTTAATCTGGCTATGGCTAAAAGAAGATAAGCCTTTTTGGTATGGAATATTAGGCGGAATAATTTTAGCACTTTATGGTATCGTAGCTACTTGGCAAACGGCTAGTTTTGGGCGAGTATATGCCACTTATGGAGGCATTTTTATTGTTTTAGCCTTAATATGGGCATGGAAAGTAGATGGATTTAAGCCGGATAAATATGATATAATAGGAGCATCGATTGCCCTAATTGGTGCATGTATCATTATTTACATGCCTCGGAATACTTAAAAGTAAAGCAGGGATGAACCCTGCTTTACTTTCTATTATAATTTCATTTTCTGTATCCTTACCGCATTAAGTATTGCTAGCAGCGCAACACCAACGTCTGCTATGACTGCTTCCCAAAGGTTTGCAATCCCACCTGCTCCAAGGATAAGGACAATAACTTTGACAACCATTGCAATGGTAATATTCTGCCAAACGATCTGGCTCGTGATCTTACCAATTTTAATAGCTGTTGTAATTTTTGAAGGCTGATCATTTTGAATAACTATGTCAGCAGTTTCAATCGTGGCATCACTTCCTAATCCACCCATTGCAATTCCTGCATCAGCCAGGGCGACTACTGGGGCATCGTTAACACCATCACCTACGAAAGCGATCCTGTTACCTGCATCTTTGAAACCTTGTACTTTTTCAACTTTTCCCTCGGGCAACAAATCCCCGAACGCTTGGTCAATGCCAAGTGCCTTAGCCACTTTATCTACAACCGCCTGTTTATCTCCGGACAACATGACCGTCTGGATCTTAAGATCGTGCATCTGCTGGATGGCCTGTTGTGCGTCTTCTTTTATCTCATCAGCAATAGTTATGTAGCCTGCATACTTATCATTAACAGCAATCACTACGATCGTATCAACAAGTGCATCGACTTCTGAAGGATAAGCGATGTTGAATTTTTTAAGCAGCTTTGCATTCCCCGCAAGAATTACTTTTCCTTCTATAGTTCCTTTTAAACCATGTCCTGATATTTCCTCAACATTTTCAGCTTTCAACCCTGCAGCTTTATCTCCGGCATATTCTAAAATAGCCTTGGCAATAGGGTGGGTAGAATTGGCTTCAATCGCAGAGGCTAGCCTGATCAGTTCATTTTGATCAAAGTCCTGGGTAATGACTTCCTGAACTTTAAATACTCCTTTAGTCAGGGTGCCGGTTTTGTCCATAATCACGGTATTGATTTTGGTCATCACATCCAAAAAGTTGGAACCCTTAAATAGTATTCCATTCCGGGAAGCAAGGCCAATACCTCCAAAGTATCCCAGCGGTATAGAAACGACAAGCGCACAAGGGCAACTGATTACCAGAAAGACCAGCGCACGGTAAAACCACTGGTGGAAGTTATATGGATCTACAAAAAAGTACGGGGCAAAGCAGACCAGTAGTGCTAACGCAAAAACAATAGGCGTATAGATCTTTGCAAACCGGCTAATAAATAACTGCGTCTGCGATTTCCTCGCTGTTGCATCCTGTACCATTTCAAGGATCTTACTTAGCTTGCTGTCCTTAAATAATGATTTGACCTGTATCTGGGAAACCTTATCCAGGTTAATCATTCCGGCAAGCACCTGTTCACCTTTTCGCTTAGTATCGGGTTTACTTTCCCCGGTCAATGCCGCAGTATTGAAGGTTGCCGACTCAGAATCAAGGATACCATCCAGGGCTACCTTTTCGCCGGACTTCACCTGGATCAGCTCATCCAAAACGATGAGCTTCGGGTCAATAACTTCAGGATTGCCGTTCCTAAGCACGGTAACCTGATCAGGCCGAATGTCAAGCAGGGCCTTAATGCTCTTTTTTGCTTTATTGACAGCTGCATCTTGGAACCATTCACCAATGGAATAGAAAACCATTACGGCCACCCCTTCACTATAAGAGCCAATGCTAAAAGCTCCGATTGTGGCCACGCTCATTAAAAAAAATTCATTAAAGAAATCAAAGTGTTTAGCTTTCCTGAAAGCCATACCCAGAACATTATAACCCGCCAATAAAAAAGCAATGGTATAAATAATCAGGTTAATAGGAAATGCCGGCTGGAACTTGAAACCGTATTCCAGGGTTAGCAT
>NZ_SNWM01000003.1 GCF_004362245.1 Pedobacter duraquae | reverse complement strand
GTAGGAATCTTTTTTGTTTCTGCAAATCTTTTTTGATTTTTATTTTCAGTGTTTAAAACACCCAGCATCAACTTTTTCTACCCTTATTTCAAATCAACCTCGCTTATCAAACCGCATTCCCCTTGCTCCCAAGCGGGATGCAAAAGTAGGAAAATATTCCCGCCCACCAAACTTATTGTTAACCTTTCCATAACATAAAACCCTAATGCCCTGTCTCTCAAACAAAAGAAATTTGAATTATTTTAAACAAAGATTGTTATCAATACGTTTAACAGCCCCAATTGATCTAATAAGAAGTTTTGTGCGACGTTTACGATTGATTTATAATCAAAAATTTAAAGCTAAACTTGGAAGAATCCAGCAAAACGTTCTAATCCGCTCGCATCAACTAAATTTGAATAGACAGATCATGAAAAATCAATCTACCTATATATATACTACAATAACGCATTTTGCATTATCGATTGATCATGTAGTATTATAATGGATATACAATTTTAACTAGTTACCGTCAATCTAAAACAAAATAAGGTATCATTTTATTTGTTAACTCCACTTACCGTTTAAAAACCAGCATGTCCACCAGCCCAGGTTGTGATTATTTTGATACTTTCACTTCCATCCGCATAGGCGATTCTGACAGACTCAGTCAGGGTTTCCGAAAAGGTACCATCATTGAAACCAGCATGGATAAGTACTGAGGGCGAAAAATCCGGTTTATTCAGCATAACAAATATTCCATTGTCCTCTTTATAATAGTGTAGACCTAAGCCAATCACACATACGGTACCTGGCACTACCTCAACCAAAAAATCCTGAACCTGCAATGGTAAATCATTCCGCTTAACTAAAAGCGATCGCATTTCCATTCTACGGTAATGTCCACCGGCCAAATCAAACTGCAACGGCAGGACTTGAAGTTTGCAATGCGTAGCTCCATCAGGAAACTTTAGGTTTTCAGCAATGTTCAAATCAGAAATCCCTACAGTTAACTGATTTTCACGAAGTGTAACGGAAGGCAAAGGCCATAAATTTTCCTTGAGAGCAGAGTCTGCATTTAAATCGATTCCGTTCAAGCGGCTAAAATAGTTGTTCGAAAAATTAAAGACCCCAGTTTGCTTATCGTAGCACTGTTGGAAAACAGCCATCATCTCCTTGTTTAGCCTATTCATTAAACCGGAATCCTGCTGCCCTAAAGATTGCAGATTGGCTCTCAATAGTCCAGCAAAGGATACAACCTTTCCAAAAAAGTTCGCACTTCTTTTAGTTGCTTCAGTCTGCTTTACATCCTTAACCCTTATAGAGCCAATTACCCCCTTTTTAGTTAACCTTAATGTGATCGGCCCTATTGCTCCAATCAAATATTTTCCTTTATACCTTGCCATGTCAATTGTTCTACATTCCTATTTATTTAGTAATGAGATATCTATAGCAATAATCATGCTTAAATTAAATACATGCCACATATCTCATTGTTTTAACACCAGATAAACCCTGACTCCTCTATTTTATTGATTTTGGTAGTATGATTGTACTGTCACTGTGGACTTATGGTGGACTCAGGCAAATTTTGGCGCATCCATTTCCATCTTATCCAACATCCCATAAGGTCGGCAGAAATTGTTAAATTATGTTAATCACTTTAAACCTTCATCACCTTTCGATAGCTTAGCGGTCGATTATTTTTAATTGACGTTATCGTATTATTAACTTATCTTTGCACAATGTTTAAAATTAAACACTTATCTATACTACTATTAACTGTTCTGGCATTGAGCATTGCCGGATGTAAGAGCAGGTTTGAAAAAATCAGGCTGAGCAATGATACAGCCAAGAAATACCAGGAGGCGATTAGACTTTATAATACCAAAAGTTATTCAAAAGCCCTCGTTTTGTTTGAAGATTTATCTCAAAAATATAGGGGAAGAGCTGGCGCTGAAGATCTGAACTATTACTATGCCTATACTTTATATAGGTTAGGCGATTATACTACAGCGCGTTTTCAATTTAAAAACTTTGCTGATATCTATCCTACAAGTAAAAATGCAGAAGAATGCAGGTATATGTATGCTTATTGTTTTTACCTGGATTCGCCAAACTTTAGTTTGGACCAGGACAATACATACAAGGCAATTGACGCAATGCAACTCTTCATCAACTTATACCCGAAAAGTGATCGCGTAGCGCAGGCTACACAATATATTACCACATTACGTGCAAAGCTGGAAGATAAAGCATTTACAAATGCCAAACTTTATTATCAGATGGGTGATTACGCTATCGAAAATTATAAAGCTTCAGTTATTGCATTGAAAAATACTGAGATTGACTACCCGGATATTAAATATGCTGAGGATATTGACTTACTGATCGTAAAATCACAATATCTGTATGCTAAAAATAGTTATGAAAATCACCAGGAAGACCGTTATAACGAAGCTATTGGTTACGCCAATGAGTTTCTGGAAGCGCACCCTGAAAGCAAATTAGCCCCTGAGGTTAAGAGCCTGAAAAGCGACAGTGAAGCTGGTATTGTAAGCGCAAAACGTGTATTGGCTGATATGGCCGCACAGAATGCAAAATACAAAGCCATCCTGGATAAACAAGCTAAGAAAGACAGTACAGCAAATACGATTAAAACCCCCACCAAATAATGAATACGAACAAACCCGCTATACCGAATACTACGGTTACCAGAAACGTTAACGATCTGGATCAGAAAACTGAAAACATTTATGAGTCTTTAGTAATCATTTCTAAAAGGGCTAACCAGATTTCCAACAACATGAAAGAAGAACTTCATGGTAAATTAGCAGAGTTTGCCTCTTCTAATGATAACCTGGAAGAGATCTTTGAAAACAGAGAACAAATCGAGATCAGCAAGCACTATGAGCGCATGCCGAAACCATCATTGATTGCAATAGATGAGTTCTTAAATGATAAAGTTTACCACAGAAATCCGGCGAAAGATCCACAATAATCAAGCACAGTAATTAAACTGCAACAGATTGCATTAATGACCATGCTTAAAAACAAGAACATTATTCTTGGCGTTTGCGGCAGTATAGCTGCCTATAAATCGGCCATTCTGGTCAGATTGTTAGTGAAAGCTGGCGCAAACGTTAAAGTTATCCTTACCGCGGATGCAGCTAATTTCATCACTCCGCTTACCCTTGCCACACTATCTAAAAACCCCGTTTACACCAGGTACTTCGAAGAAGAAACGGGTGTATGGAGTAACCATGTAGAGCTAGCACTTTGGGCAGATTATATTTTAATTGCTCCGGCAAGTGCTAATACTTTAGCTAAAATGGCCAATGGCAGTTGCGATAATCTGCTTACTGCGGTCTACCTATCGGCAAAATGTCCCGTGCTTTTCGCACCTGCCATGGATCTTGATATGTGGAAGCACGAAAGCACACAGCATAACATTCAACAGTTACAGGATTTCGGCAATATCCTTATTGCGCCGAACAGCGGAGAACTTGCCAGCGGATTAGTTGGTGCTGGCCGTTTGGCCGAACCCGAAGAAATCGTCGAGTTCCTGGAAGCAACAATTAAAAAAGATCTTCCTTTGCTCAATATAAACGTTTTGATTACTGCCGGTCCAACGTTTGAGGCTATAGATCCTGTTCGTTTTATAGGCAATAGGTCTTCGGGTAAGATGGGCTTTGCTATCGCCGATCGAATGTATAATCTGGGGGCAAATGTAACCTTGGTGGCTGGCCCAACACATGAGGTTTGTAGTACAGGGATCAATCGGATTAATGTAATGAGCGCTGAAGATATGCATCAGGCCTGCATTGCAAACTTCCAAGAAGCTCTTATCACCATTATGAGTGCAGCTGTGGCAGATTATACGCCGGTGCACGTTGCTAAACAAAAGATCAAAAAATCAGATACTGATCTAAGCATTGCACTAAAACGCACTACAGACATCCTTGCTGACCTCGGCAGTAAAAAACGACCTGGACAACTGCTCATTGGCTTTGCCCTGGAGACTGAAAATGAAGAAGAAAATGCCGTAAGCAAATTAAAACGAAAGCATCTCGACCTTATAGTATTAAATTCACTCAATGATCCTGGCGCAGGATTTCAGGGAGATACCAATAAAATCACTATATTTAATCAACAACTTCAGAAAAAGACTTTCGATACAAAGTCAAAAGCTGAAGTAGCAATTGATATATGTCAGGAAATTTTAGGCTTGTTATGAGAATTAGGTTTATCATATGTTTCTTAAGCTTTTTATTTGGGTCAATCGGCGCATCTGGTCAGGAGTTAAATGCACGCGTGCAATTGCTTGCTCCAACTGTCCCAAATGTCAACAAGCGTAACCTTGAATTATTACAAACGACCATCAGAGACTTCCTGAATAACAATAAGTGGACTACGGAAACTTATCTGCAACAAGAACGCATTGAGTGTAATTTTGTAATCACCATCACTGCCTGGGATGGAGGATCGGGCTATAAGGCCGAAGCGCAGATCCAGTCCAGCAGACCTGTATACGGAACAGCTTATAACAGTACTTTATTAAATCTGAATGATAAAGATTTTGACTTCAATTATAATGACGGTCAGCCTATAGACTATTCCGATCAAAACTTCATTACCAACCTTAGCTCACTCCTAGCCTATTATGCCTATACGATTGTAGGCCTGGATAAGGATAGCTTTGCTAGAATGGGCGGCACTCAATCCTATATTAAGGCACAGAACACACTTAATATTGCCCAAACTGCAGGAAATTCCGGATGGAGAGCAGTGGACGGACTCCGCAATAGATACTGGTTAAATGAAAACCTCTTAAATAAAAGTTTTGAAAGATTAAGAATCTTTATTTATGACTATCATTCCGGAGGGCTGGATCATTTTCAGGAAAATGGTGTCGATGCTGCAAAAAGATTACTCGCTGCCCTTCCTGATCTTAAACAGATGGACAAGCAAAAGCTTGGTTCAATTTTTCCAAACATGTATTTTGCCAGCAAAGCTGAGGAAGTAGCCAATATTTTCGCAACTGCCGATCCTCAGTCTCGAATCAAAGCATACAATTTATTGGTGGATATCGATCCCGCTAACATCAATAAATATGAATCTTTAAGAAAGCAGTAATTACCTTCTTTCAAGTCATCTAAATTTTTCTCAAAAATAATTTTGTTTATACGAATAGATTCGTACATTTGAATACGAAACAATTCGTACAACATAAATGACTACATCATCAACACCAAAACCTACGGAAAGTGAATTAGAGATTCTCCAGATTTTATGGGAGAAAGGCGACTGTACAGTACGTGATGTACACGAAGTTCTGGAGCGCAATAAAAATGCGGGTTACACTACAACACTGAAACTAATGCAGATTATGCTGGAAAAGGGTTTGGTAGAAAGAGATGCCTCTGCCAAAACGCATATCTACAAGGCGGTAGCCAGTCAACAGAAGACCCAACAACATCTGGTCAATAAAATGATCGATAATGTATTTAATGGTTCTGCTGCAAGATTGGTAATGCAGGCGCTTGGCAATCACCAAGCCAGTAAAGACGAGCTGGATGCGATTAAAAAATATTTAGATGAACTAAGTTAACAACCGCAATATGGAACCACTATTAAATAATATGATCAAAGCTTTTGGATGGAGTATTTTTCATTCGTTGTGGCAGGGAGCAATTGTATATGGCTTATTATTTACAGCCATTATGTTTATCCCAAGATTTACGGCTCAAACTAAGCATAATATGGCTTTTGGATCAATTTGCCTGACATTCCTGAGCTTTTGTATCACCTTTTGGACTACTTTCGAAATGCCCGGCTCAACGTCAGGTAAAGTGGATCAACATCCGGTTAGTTTGATTTTCAACAACTACGCCCCCTCTCTTACGGAAAGAATTGGAGAACAGGCAGAACGGTTTTTCCCCATTCTTGTTACACTATATGGAATTGGCCTAATAATGCAGATCGTAATTTTATTGAATGGCTATAGCAAACTAAATGCATTAAAAAAGTCTGCAAAGACTGCCGTCCCTATAAGTTGGATGGATATATTTAACAGCACCAAGGCGCGACTGCATATTAGAAAGAAAGTAAGTTTTTTTCTTTCGGATCAGGTCAATGTGCCATTGGTACTTGGCTTTCTAAAGCCTGTAGTACTTTTTCCTGTAGCACTGGCAAATAACTTGGATTTAAATCAGGTAGAGGCAATTCTAATTCACGAATTATCACATATCAGAAGAAACGACTATCTACTAAATCTAGTAAAAACTGCGATCGAGACTATCCTTTTCTTTAACCCTTTTATCTGGTTGAGTGGCAGATTCATTCAGATTGAACGCGAGCATGCCTGTGACGACTTAGTTGTTGCAATTACGGGCACCCCCGTAACCTACGCACATGCTTTATTAAAACTAGAACTATTACAGGAAAAAAGTAGTCCTGCATTGGCACTTGCTGCCACGGGAAAACATCAATATTTATATCAACGTATTAAAAGAATCACGAACATGAAAGCAAACTACATGAATGTAAGGCAACAAATTCTATTGATTACAGTTACCTTTTCAACGATCATTTCTTTGGCATGGATTAACCCAGACCAAAGTAAAGCAGCAGTAAAGACTTTAGTAGCAAATGTTGTCAAAAAAATAGACGTTTTTGAATCACACCCAACGGTCGAGAAACAAAATGTACCCGTTGCGGACCGAAAAGCGCAACCTATACTATCCGACACGACTAAGAAGAAAGCTAAGATCAAAATCACCATTGAAGATCCAAAGGGTGTGCAGACTACCTATAATTCAATCGAGGAAATCCCAGATAGTCTAAAAATAACCAGCATTGGCGGCAAAGGGTTTATTCTTCAAGGGAAAAGTCTTTTAGGGCCTGATTTTAAAGGAATTCGCGATACTGCATTTCTTACAGGCCTGTCAATAGACAGCAAAAAGCTTCTGAAGGAATTAAACATGCCAGAATTGCAGATCAAGGCCCGGGCAATGGGGCTGGAAATGGGCAAAACCGCGGAAGCCTTTGCCAAAAAGTTCAATACTCCCGAGGAGAAGGCAAAATGGGTAAAGCTACGTGCAGAGCTTCAAAAAAATAACGAAGCATTTATTAAAAAATTTAATTCGCCAGAAGAAAAAGCACGTTTGTCAGAACTGTTCCGAAATTTACCAGGTACTAAAACAGAAAGCTTATTCAGTATTATCGATGGAACTCCAATAACTATGTCAGCTCTAAATTCAGTATTGATCGATTCAAATAAGAACGCAATCATAAAGTTGAAAGGAAAAAGCTATGATGACGAACTGAAGCTCGTGATGACCCCTGAATATCAGGAGCTTCGTAAAAAGTTCCAAGCTGAAGTAGAGGAACTCAGAAAGAAAAAGGGACTTGGTAGCACTAAAAAGTAATATGCAGATAGGAGATCAGGCAGGGCAAACGTTCTGCCTTTTTTGTGCATAAAGAATAAACATGCATTGTGGAACTTTTGTTAATTTAGCACTGTATTATGCTACAAAAACTTTCCATCCACAACTACGCCCTAATAGACAGTGTTGAGCTTGAGCTCGACAAAGGATTGAACATCATTACCGGCGAAACAGGTGCAGGTAAATCCATTATGCTGGGTGCCTTATCGCTCATCTTAGGACAGCGTGCAGAAACCAGATATTTTTTCAACCAGGAAAAAAAGTGCGTAATTGAAGGCATTTTTCAACTGACAGGCGACAAGCTTAAAGGAATCTTTGAAGCGCATGATCTTGATTTTCATCAGGAAAGTATCCTTCGCAGGGAAATTGCCATCGACGGCAAATCAAGAGCGTTTATCAACGATACACCAGTTACCCTCTCTGTGATGAAATTGATCGGAGAGCAGTTGATAGACATTCATTCGCAACATGCAACGCTGGAAGTAAGTGATTCTGGATTTCAATTATCAGTTATCGATACGATTGCAAGTCATGATTCAGCCTTATCAACCTATAGAAACGAATTTTCAACTTACAGAAAACACATACGTGAACTCACGGCATTGGAAACCGCAGCAGTAGAAGCAAGATCCAAACAAGATTACGAGCAGTTTCTCTTCAATGAACTTGAAGCGGCAAATTTATCCGCGGGAGAGCAAGAAAGTCTGGAAGAAGAACTTTCAACGCTGACACATGCTGAACAGATCAAACGGAGTTTAAATATAAGCTATGGAATGATCAGTGAGTCTGAAACTGCGCTCATTCCAATGTTGAAGGAAGTGGTAAATCAAATACAGAGTATAGAACAATTCAATGGTTCCTACCTTGATCTCGCCGGTCGATTACGTTCAACGCTTATAGAATTAAAAGATATCGCCGAAGAAACAGTGGCACTTGAAGAGCATGTGGTATACAGCCCGGCTAAAATTGATGAAGTACAGGCCCGACTGGACCTGATTTATGGTTTACAGCAAAAGCATCGCGTCACTACTGTGGAAGAACTGATCACCATTCAATCGAGCTTGTCTGATAACCTCGCCGGGATCCTTTCGGGTGATAATACTATAGAAAAGCTGAAGGGAATCATCAAAAAAAGCAAAGACCTTTTAGAAGTTACGGCAACTAAATTATCTGCTAACCGCAGCAAGGCGATTAACATAGCTAGCAAACAGGTAGACGCGATCCTCACACAGGTTGGTATGCCAAACGCCAGAGTAAGCTTTCACCAAGAAAAACTCGCAGAATTCAATAAAGATGGCCACGACCAGATCGCCCTTTTATTTTCGGCTAATGCAGGTCAGGCGCCCGCACCAGTTGGTAAAATCGCTTCTGGCGGGGAATTGTCTCGACTCATGCTAGCGATAAAATCTATTATGGCAAAACATACTGCACTCCCTACCCTGATCTTTGACGAAATTGACACTGGAATTTCAGGTGAGACGGCTTTACGGGTTGGTGAAGTGATCAGCAATCTCGAAAAAAATATGCAGGTAGTATGTATCACCCATCTGCCTCAGATTGCTGCTCAGGGTGAAGCGCATTATTTCGTCTATAAGAATGAGGCAAATAAGCGCACTACAACAGGCATTAGAAGGCTTACAAATGATGAGCGCATTGACGCTATTGCTGAAATGTTGAGTGGTAAAAATCCTGCGGCATCGGCATTGGACAATGCCAGAGATCTTTTAGGTTATAAAAATCATTAAGCCAGTCTTGTCAAAAGAAAAAATTACTAACTTCGTTTGTTAAGTCAGGCTTAACAACAAACAAAAAGTAAAACTATGTATAACTTATTAAAAGGTAAACGGGGCATCATTACCGGTGCATTGGATGAAAATTCTATTGCTTGGAAAGTAGCTGAAAAAGCACACGAAGAAGGTGCAACATTTGTTTTAACAAACGCACCCATCGCGATGCGTATGGGTGAGATCAATGTGCTTGCTCAAAAAACAGGATCACAAATTATCCCTGCTGACGCGACAAATGTTGATGAACTGACCAATTTGTTTACCCAAGCTCAGGAAATTCTGGGCGGAAAGATAGATTTCGTACTACACTCTATTGGTATGAGTGTTAATATCCGTAAAAAAATTCCTTATACAGAATCGAATTACGACTACTTTATGAAAGGCATTGATGTGTCTGCCTTATCTCTGCATAAAATGCTTGCTGTAGCTAAGAAAATGGATGCTATTGCCGAAGGTGGTAGCGTTGTAGCTTTAACTTACATGGCTGCACAAAGAACCTATCCTTTCTACACCGATATGGCTGATATCAAAGCAATGCTTGAATCGATCGCAAGAAGTTTCGGATATCACTACGGCATTGAAAAACGCGTCCGCATCAACACGGTATCACAATCACCTACCAAAACTACTGCCGGTACAGGTATTAAAGGCTTTGGTGATTTTTACGATTTTGCAAATTCTATCGCACCTCTTGGTAATGCAGATGCAGAATCTTGTGCCGATTACTGTGTTACTTTGTTCTCCGATCTTACACGTATGGTAACTATGCAGAATCTGTTCCATGATGGTGGATATTCTTCTACCGGAGTAAGTAATGAGGTAATGGAAAGACTAGGTATCGAAAGCAAATCGGAATAATCAAATGTTAAAAATGTTAAAAAAGCCCGTATGGGCTTTTTTTTATTATTAATAAAACTAATAGATTAGTTATATTGGCTCTATGATTCATAAGTTATTTCTGTTTTGTTTGCTTATCGGACTTGCTCTGCAAACCGACGCTCAAACTTTTTCGATCAGTGGTACGGTAAAAGACAAACAAGGTGTTTTGCCTGGGGCTAGCATTTATCTAAGTAATTATAAGAATGCAACGTCAACAAACTCCGATGGCAAGTTTGTTCTAAACAACCTTAAAGCTGGCAATTATGATGTATTGGTGCAGATGATGGGCTATCTGCCGTTTACGAGAAATGTAATCATATCCGACAAATCTGTTAATATTGACATCATCCTTAAGGATAACACCATTCTGCTCAATGAAGTTGTTATCCGTACAGACCCCAACCGTGAGCGCTACCTAAACATGTTTAAGGAATTCTTCATTGGAAAAACACCAAATGCGGAGAAATGCAAAATTCTTAACCCCGCGGTACTGAACATTGATTATGACGACGAAGCGCGAACTTTGACTGTCAAATCAAACGATTTCCTGGTTATAGAGAATAAAGCGTTGGGATATAAGCTCAGGTATATGTTACAGTTTTTTGAATATAACTATAAAACGCGCATTGTATACTATGCTGGTTTGCCAACATTTGAAGATTTGAAAGGTTCCAAATCTAAAATGAGAGGATGGGTGAAGAATAGAGAAACGGCTTATTATGGTTCCAGTCAGCAATTCTTTAAATCACTGTATGCAGGCACAACCAAGGAAGATGGTTTCATCATCAATAAAATGATCAAAATCCCCAATGAACAACGCCCTGCTGATAGCATCATCAACAAAAACATTAAACGTCTGACTAAATCCGTAAAAACTGTTATTCGTATCGGGTCTGCAGAAAACGATTCTTTGATGTATTGGAGCAAAGTGAGAGACATGCCAAAAAATATTAGTATCCTCAACCGCGCAGATGTGTTGACAGATACATTGGTTCGTCAGGAATATAAGAACCTGAAGACGATGAACTTTAAAGATCAACTATATGTAATATATACCAAAGAGCGAGAATCTGTAGAATATACCAACATGTCAGGTCACTCAGTGAGTCGGCCCCTTGATGTTCCCAACTATGAAATATCGATCATCAATATGTTAGAGGGCCCACTACACTTCTACGAAAACGGCGGCATTTATGAACCAAGATCCATCCTTTATGAAGGATACTGGGCTTACGAGAAGATTGCCGATATGGTGCCGATGGACTATATTCCCATAACTAAAAAATAAAAGACATTGGCTTCATTTTGCTATTATTTTTAGTAATTTTAGAAGATGAAAACAGATGAGCAACAAGACTCAACTTATTTTAAAGGCCGGGGTGCCCAGCTCAACCCGCACAATCATTTTCAGAAAGATAGCTATGTCAAAGAACATACAGAGGGGATAGATGATTGGGAGGAATCTGACCCTAAAACCAGTTTTATCTTCGGAGAGTCACGTTCTATTGTCAACAAAGTTGACAGTCCGGATGTCGGTATGGCTTATTCTTTAAACCCCTACCAGGGCTGTGAACACGGCTGTACCTATTGTTATGCCAGAAACGCACACGAATATTGGGGCTTTAGTGCCGGACTAGATTTCGAGCGTAAAATCATCGTTAAAAAAGACGCACCTGAATTATTCAAAAAGTTTCTTCATAGAAAAGGTTGGGACGCCTCCGTCATTTCCCTATCAGGAAATACAGATTGTTATCAACCTGCAGAAAGAAAGTTCAGACTAACACGCCAGTTACTAGAAATCGCCCTTGAATATAAGCAGCCTATTGGCATAATTACAAAGAATGCATTGATTCTCCGTGATCTTGATATTTTATCTGAGCTGGCAAAGCACAAGTTGATCAGTGTGTATGTGTCTATCAATAGTTTGAATGAAGACCTCCGTCTCAAGATGGAGCCGAGGACAACCACAGCCAAACAACGCCTAAAAATTATCGAACAACTAAGTAGTGCAGGAATTCCTGTGGGAGTAATGGTTGCGCCAACTGTTCCCGGTCTGAGTGACCATGAGATTCCACAGATTCTTAAAACGATTGCTCAATGTGGCGCTATTAGCGCTGGATACACGGTTGTGAGACTTAATGGCGCCATAGGCCCAATTTTTAAGGATTGGTTGATAAAAAACTATCCTGATAGATTTGAAAAAGTGTGGCATATGATCCAGTCCTGCCATGGCGGGCAGGTTAATGACAGTCGTTTTGGTGAACGCATGCGGGGAGGTGGAAACATTGCCGACATGATCCGGGATACATTCAGGCTGCATTGCCGCCTCAACAAATTAAATACCACCGTAGTTGAACTTGACGCCACGCAATTTCGTATACCTGGTTCTCAATTGAATTTGTTTTAAATTTTGACCATAAAAAAACCCGCTACTGCTAGCGGGTTTTATTTATCAGTCAGCATGCCTAGGCACCTTCTTCTTTTTTCTTTTTCTTGCCTGGGCTTTTATTAACCACAACAATTTGATCATTTTCTTTATTGTAGTCGATCTCCAGGATATCTCCTTCAGCGATCTCACCTTTCAATATCTCTTCGGCAATAGGATCTTCCAGATATTTTTGGATAGCACGTTTTAGAGGACGTGCACCGAAGTTACTATCAAATCCTTTATCAGCTATAAAGTCTTTAGCTACATCAGTCAATTTGATCTCATATCCCAGAGTATGTACTCTTCCGAATAAAGATTTCAACTCGATATCAATAATTTTAAAGATCTCATCTTTGCCAAGGGTATTGAATACAACAACATCATCAACCCTGTTTAGGAACTCAGGAGCGAAAGCACGTTTCAATGCATTTTCAATCACACCTCTGGAATGTGCGTCAACCTGACTTGTTTTCGCAGCTGTAGAGAACCCTACCCCCTGACCGAAATCTTTCAACTGACGGGCACCGATGTTAGAAGTCATGATGATGATCGTATTTCTAAAATCCACCTTACGACCTAAACTATCAGTAAGCTGTCCTTCGTCTAATACCTGAAGCAAAATGTTGAATACATCAGGATGTGCTTTTTCGATCTCATCAAGTAAGATTACTGCATAAGGTTTACGACGCACCTTTTCGGTAAGCTGACCACCCTCTTCATAACCTACGTACCCCGGAGGCGCACCAACTAATCTTGATACCGCAAATTTCTCCATGTATTCGCTCATATCGATCTGAATCAATGAGTCATCACTATCAAACATGAAACGGGCAAGTTCCTTGGCTAATTCTGTTTTACCAACACCTGTAGGTCCAAGGAAAATGAAGGAACCGATAGGTTTTTTAGGATCTTTCAATCCTGCACGGGTACGTTGAATTGCCTTGGTCAATTTCTTGATAGCGTCATCCTGTCCGATAATCTTTGTAGCAACAGTATCGTACATGTTCAGCAACTTCTGACTATCAGTCTGCCCAACGCGTTGCAAAGGAATACCAGTCATCATAGATACCACTTCAGCTACATTATCTTCTGTAACTGTATATCTTTTAGTCTTGGTTTCAGCTTCCCATTCCGCCTTAGCACGTTCCAGTTCTTCTAAAAGATTTTTTTCAGTATCTCTCAGTTTGGCTGCTTCTTCGTATTTCTGGCTTTTTACAACTTTGTTCTTCTCAACCTTAATATCCTCGATCTTCGTTTCGATCTCGATGATCTTTTCAGGAACGTGGATATTGGTAAGGTGTACTCTTGATCCAGCTTCATCTAACGCGTCAATAGCTTTATCAGGAAGGAACCTATCAGTAATGTACCTTGAGGTTAAAGCAACACATGCGTTAATCGCTTCATCAGTATAAGTTACACCATGATGGTCTTCGTATTTTTCTTTGATTCTGTTCAAGATTTCAATCGTCTCATCCGGAGTTGCCGGTTCAATCATAACCTTTTGGAAACGACGATCCAAGGCTCCGTCTTTTTCTATATATTGACGATACTCATCAAGCGTTGTGGCCCCAATACATTGGATTTCTCCACGAGCCAGCGCCGGCTTGAACATATTTGATGCATCCAATGAACCAGAAGCACCACCAGCACCTACGATCGTATGGATTTCATCAATAAAAAGGATTACATCTGTAGATTTCTCCAATTCATTCATTACCGCTTTCATACGTTCTTCAAACTGACCACGGTATTTTGTTCCAGCAACTAAAGAAGCAAGATCTAAAGTCACAACACGTTTGTTGAACAGTACCCTTGACACCTTACGTTGTACAATACGCAATGCCAAACCTTCTGCGATCGCAGATTTACCAACACCAGGCTCACCAATCAGAATTGGATTGTTTTTCTTCCTACGAGAAAGAATCTGCGATACGCGTTCGATTTCCTTCTCTCTACCAACAATTGGATCGAGACGTCCCTCTTCTGCTGCCTTAGTTAAATCACGTCCGAAGTTATCAAGAACCGGAGTCTTTGATTTGATATCTGAAACTTTCTTAGGTCCACTGAAGCTTTCTTCTTCGCGATAATCATCATCACTACCTGCCGAAGCGCTGTTTTGAGTCTCATCCCTAAATCCGTTTTTATTTACTTCTACTTCCTGTTTGAAAATTTCGTAATTGATGCTGAACTGTAATAAAATCTGAGACGCAATGTTATCGTCGTCGCGCAGGATTGACAACAATAAGTGCTCTGTTCCTATTAAATCGCTTTTAAAAATCTTAGCTTCTAAATAGGTTATTTTTAATACTTTTTCAGCTTGTTTGGTTAACGGGATGTTTCCCAGATTAACCGTTACACTTGAGGTACCCCTAACAGCGTCTTCAATAGAACGACGTAATTTTGAGGTATCAACACCAAGTGATCTTAATATTTTGATAGCCATGCCATCGCCTTCGCGAATCAAGCCTAACAAAAGATGCTCTGCGCCGATGTAATCGTGACCAAGTCTGAGGGCTTCTTCCCTACTGAATGAAATCACATCTTTAACTTGTGGTGAAAATTTAGCTTCCATATCTACCTTTCTTTACCGGAATGCTCTAAACTATAAAATAATGTTTATAAATAAGCGAGACCATTTTGTTTATTTTATCAACAATTACGCCATACAGACAAACCAGAGCGATGGGATTTGCCGCATACATTTAAACTTACATTGTTTTGAAATGCTTCGGACCTTAAAATCGACCAAGTGATTTTAGGAAATATGCATTCAGTACCTATACAAGGTAGTTTTTTTTATTTTAATTATGGTATCAAAAACGAATTGTCCATAAATTGTAATGATTTTATTGCACATTGGAGGCTGTCAAAATTGGTTGTTTTGCTCAATAACAGCTAACAAAATGACATAGCAAGCGCTAGAAATGAGCGGCTGTGTTAAGGATACACCATCTAAAAAGCAATATTGTGTTGCCCGTCATTAATAAAACCAGCTATTTTACAGTTATAACCATATTGGACTGTCATTTTTACAGTTTAATGGAACCATCCGGATATGTTCAAATTATCAAACCTATTTGCTTCGACAAACTATAGTATATTTTCTGCGGTAGTCTTTATATTTGCTTGCTAAAGCATAAACCTTCACATGTCAGACGAAAAAATAATCTTTTCAATGGCGGGTGTAAATAAGATTTACCCCCCTCAGAAACAAGTTCTAAAAAACATATATCTTTCTTTTTTTTACGGTGCCAAAATTGGCGTAATCGGTCTTAACGGATCTGGAAAGTCTTCTCTTTTAAAAATCATTGCTGGATTAGACAAGTCCTTTCAGGGAGAAGTTGTTTTTGCCCCAGGATTCAGTGTAGGTTACCTGGCTCAGGAACCTATTCTTGACGAGACTAAAACTGTGAGAGAGGTAGTCGAAGAAGGCGTTGCAGAAACAATAGCCATACTTAAAGAATACGAAGAGATCAACGAAAGCTTCGGTTTGCCTGAAGTCTACGAAAATGCAGACGAGATGGATAGGTTGATGGCCAAGCAGGGCGAACTACAGGATAAAATCGACGCTAGTAATGCCTGGGAGCTAGACAATAAGCTAGAACGCGCCATGGACGCTTTGCGCTGCCCAGATCCCGATGCAAAAATCGGAGTATTATCAGGAGGAGAGCGGAGGCGTGTAGCGATGTGCCGTTTATTGCTTCAGGAACCAGACGTTCTTTTGTTGGATGAGCCAACCAATCACCTTGATGCAGAAAGTATCGACTGGCTGGAACAATTCTTAAAAGATTACAAAGGGACTGTTATCGCAGTTACCCACGATAGATACTTCCTTGACAATGTTGCTGGATGGATCCTTGAACTTGACCGTGGAGAGGGTATTCCATGGAAAGGAAATTATTCGTCTTGGTTAGATCAGAAGGCAAAACGTCTGGCTCAGGAAGAAAAGACTGAAAGCAAAAGACAAAAAACTTTGGAGCGTGAGCTGGAGTGGGTACGCATGGCGCCAAAAGCAAGACATGCAAAATCTAAAGCCCGTTTATCAAATTACGATAAGTTAGCCTCAGAAGATTCTAAAGAACGTGAGGACAAGTTAGAGTTATTTATCCCTGCGGGCCCAAGGTTAGGTAACGTGGTGATTGAAGCAACGAATGTTACGAAAGCGTATGGCGACAAGATTTTGTTTGAGAACTTAAACTTCTCGCTTCCTCCCGCCGGTATCGTCGGCATTATTGGTCCAAACGGTGCTGGTAAGACAACGTTGTTCAGACTGATCACCGAGCAGGAACAACCTGATAGCGGTACGTTCAGAGTTGGAGAGACTGTTGCATTGGGTTATGTAGATCAAATGCACAATGATCTGAATCCTGACAAGACTGTATATGAAAATATCACTGACGGATTAGATAACATACAATTAGGCAATAAAGCGGTGAGTGGAAGAGCCTATGTTTCTAAGTTTAACTTTAACGGCGGCGATCAGCAAAAGAAAGTTGGCGTATTATCAGGCGGAGAAAGGAACAGGGTTCATCTCGCAATCACGCTGAAAAAAGGCGCAAACGTTTTGCTTTTAGATGAGCCAACAAACGATATCGACGTAAACACGCTACGTGCACTCGAAGAAGCGCTTGAAAACTTTGGCGGTTGTGCAGTAGTAATCAGTCACGACAGGTGGTTCCTTGACCGTATCTGTACACACATTATTGCATTCGAAGGCAATTCGCAGGTATACTTCTTTGAAGGTAACTATAGTGATTACGAAGAAAATCGCAAGAAACGTCTTGGAGACAGCACGCCACACCGTTTAAAATATAAAAAACTGGCTTAAGCCACATTTGCAAATATTAACCTCCAAACTGCTGGAGGTTAATATTTAAACTTAGCTGCAAATACCTCGTAATCTGATTGTTCTTACTATCAATAATCGAGTTATCAGAAACGCTTCTGATCAGATAATTTCCTTGATTAAGAATATCATAAGCTTGTAGTTTGATCGTTCCCTGATCACGTTTAAGAAAGGATTTCTCCAAGCTCAAATTAATTAATAAAGGATTTTTCGCTTCAATAGAATATCCAATATTAATTCTCTTAAGCGCATCAAAACCCATTGCATAGCGCTTGCCTAAAAATGTTTTCATGCTCAGGTTGAATTCATAAACCTGAATATCCTTTAGCTCCCCGATTGCAAGCGAGTATCTGTTACTATAGTAATTATAACTTGCATCACCCGTCATGATCAGCTTCTTTTTATTCATCCTCAGTAGTACCGCCTGAGAAAAATTAAAGCCCTTATTTTGGTTTAAAATATAATCTGAGTAGGAAACAGTATTGGCAAATCCGACGTTCCCCCTAAACTCCAGGTTATACGTATTTTCTACAAAAGGCTGCGACCATGAATACAGCGTTTCAAAGCTGTATGCGCCATTCGCATTCAGAAAATTCGTTTCCTGCTTAAGACTATTCAGTGTATCCGTAACCAAGATCAGATTCGTAACCACCTGGTCTTTGATTACATTCGCATTTACACCCAGCATTAATGCCGCTCCTGTTTTTAAATCCGTCTTCTGATAGGATAGTCCTGCAGTGTGGGTAAATGTTGACCGTAAATTTGGATTTCCAACGATTACATTCTGAAGATTCCGCGTATTGGGCACTGGCTGAAGTTGCGTAAAATTAGGTGCGACATTATTTCCTGTATATACAAGACTCAGACTGGACTTCTCTGTCAGGATATAGCTGACATTCGCAACCGGTGCAACATTAAATCCCACATGACTGATTGTATTTCTCGGTTGTTCGTTTCTAACCGTTAAGATATTTGGCTGAGCAGTAATGCCAAGATTGTAGCTCACCGATTCAGAAGCAAACCTATAACTAGCGCCCAATAAATGCGCCGTGAACCTCGACGTATACATCGTACTCAACGAATCTACTACCCTTCCAACCCGGTACATCGTATTGACTCGGGTAAGCAGATCATTTGCATTTTCTTCCATATCGAAAGTATAGTATACATCCAGGCTTTTAGTCTTTGCACTATCTACCTTACCTCCTAATGGCTCAGAAAACCGGACCGTAGCACTTATATTTCTGGACCTGTTACGTGTATCTACCAACCTGTTCAATACAGAGTCTTTAACCGGAATACGATCATTATAATACACGATTTTACTTAGGAGATCTTCATCTGTATTATTGATCCCATTTTTAGCAGTAAATCCGACCGATAAATTTCTCCCCGGCTTATTAAGCCTGTAGGCATAGGCGAGGTTTCCACTGAAATTGGGTGTGTATAGTTTTGTCGCATTTCGGTTGGCTAAATCCTGTAAAATAACCCCAGTTTGTCGAGAAGTAGCATCGGAATTGCTATTACTATTCAAAAACGAACCAACTACAGAAGCCTGAAAATAACTTAACTTTCCAACCGACTGTAAGCTCCAGTTCAAGTTATGTTTATCGCTCGTTGTCAGTCTATCGTTAGCGTTGGTAGTCCTGATAATTCCCAGTGGGTTTACGGTTTCTATATAGTCCAGTTGCTTACTGTTATTTTTATTGTTGTCGTACGTGTAGCCCAAACTCGTTGTTAAACCTTCACTTATCTTATCTCTATAGTTGATTCCGGTAGCGATATTTCGATTAATACCTGCAGCGTTATTTGTACTGATTACATTTGCCTTAACGCCGATCTGTTTTTTCTCCCGCCAGATGTTGCCATTGGTCTGTAGGCCATAGCGTTCATTTGAACCCCCATTTATCGAGGTATTTCCGAAATTGCCCTTACCACGTCCTGGTTTTGTGACGAGGTTTAACATCTTCTGAGGTTCGCCGGTTTTAACGCCTGTAAAGTTGGCTTCATCGCCATAATCATTGATCACCTGAACCTTTGCAATCATATCTGCCGGCAACTGACTGATAAAATCTTTCACGTTACTGGTAAAGAAGTCTTCTCCGTTAATCCTAAGTTTGGTCATAACTTTCCCCATATTGAGTGCTCTTCCCTCCCGATCAATGGTCATTCCTGGCATTAGTCGCAGCAACTCGTCAACCCGGTCATTTTCCCGCACAGCAAATGCCGCCGCGTTATACTCTATCGTATCCTTCATCAATCGTATCGGAATAACCTGGGCTTTGATGACTACCTCCTTAAGGGTATGCGCATCCCGTTCCAAAGATAAGAGCGGCAAACTAATTGTACGCTGACCTAGATCGTAGATGAGTTCCCTGGTATACGGCAGATAGCCAAATGCATTAATTTCTAGAGTGATACGGATTGTTGAGATGCCGGAGAGATTAAATTTTCCCCTATCATCTGTAGAAGCATGCAAAGTATCTTCACCGGCAATTACCTTAATTGCGGCATTTGGGATAGGCCGCTTCAGGGAATCCTTCACCAGACCATTTATCCTGTTATTTACTTGCCCCGTAACGGAGCCAGCCAGAAAAAGGTTGAATAATAGGATCAGGTATACGCGCATAACAAACCTTGCTATGCGAACATACTGAAAAAAAAACTAAATATGATTACAGACCTACGGGTTATTCTGAATCTGAAGCTATATTTTTTTCCTTTGGAGGACGTGGACCGCGTTTGTAGATCACCAGGCCATTCAGGAAATTTCTCAGGATCTGATCGCCGCAAGGCTTAAAATTCGGATGGTCATCGCTCCTGAAAAAAGAACCAAGTTCACTTTTTGTAATCTTGAAATTAACCAACTCCATAATTTTGATAATATCATCATTGGTGAGCGCCAGTGCTACGCGTAGTTTTTTAAAAATATCGTTGTTACTCATAATTACATTGCGATTTCAATCTTAATCTTTTTATTCTTTATCCGTTCGTTCGCTAATTTGACAAGGACTTGTTTTACCATTTTCCTTTTGATGGCTACATAGCTACTGCTGTCTTTAACCTCGATAAGCCCCACATCTTCTTTTTGCAGCCCACCCTTTTTAAGGAGTAACCCTACGATATCGATCTTATTGATCTTATCTTTTTTACCAGAGGCAACGTAAAGTGTTTGCCATTCGCTATCCTTTGGCGGAGAGAACTTACCTGACAGCGACTCAGTCTCAATTTCGGTTTTCAGAAAGGGGTATTTTTCTTCATCTGTCATGATCAGATAAACGGTTCCACTTGCATTCATCCTTGCCGTGCGCCCATTTCTATGCAGGAAGGCATCTTCCGTATATGGCAACTGATAATGGATGATATACTCTACTTCCGGAATATCCAATCCCCGCGCAGCCAGATCGGTCGTTATTAATATTTTAATACTTCCATTTCTGAACTTTAATATGGCGCGTTCACGCTCATCCTGTTCCATTCCCCCATGAAAAATATCATGCGCAAGATCCTTATCAATAAGGAGATCACTAATCCGGTCTACAGTTTCCCTGTGGTTGCAGAAAATGAGCATTGTTTTACTGCCAATTTTGCAGATCAATTGAAATAAAACATTCAGTTTATCCTCTGCAGTAGAGGTCACTTTTTTAAGCTGCAGATTTGGAAGCACTTTAACATCTTTCAGAAAGTTCACTTCCACGGGCTGATTGATCCTAACAAAATCAGGGATTTCATCCATTGCGGTGGCGGAAGTAAGATACCTTTGTTTAAGTGATAATAGCTTATGGATGATATACGACATATCCTCCTGAAATCCGAATTCCAAAGCCTTATCAAATTCATCCAACACAAGATATTGGATTGTAGATTCATCAAAATTCTCGTGTCTGATATGATAAGCGAGTCTTCCGGGAGTACCGATAAGCACAGCAGGAGCCTGAGCCAGGTTATTCTTCTCGGTTTTAACAGCGTGTCCACCATAACAGCAGTTCACTTTAAAACCTGTAGACATCTGTTTGAACACCATTTCAATCTGAAGAGCCAACTCGCGTGAGGGCACCACGATCAGTGCTTGCACTCCTTTTGATGCGGGGTCAAGGTTCAATACCAGGGGCAGCAAAAACCCTAAGGTCTTCCCGGAGCCTGTCGGCGCAAGCAGCAGCACATCCTTTCCGGTTTGGGCGGCTTTAACTGATGCCTGCTGCATCGCATTTAATGCAGTAATATTGAGTTGATTCAGTATCTTTTCTAACATAAGCTGTAAAGATACGATTACATAAAGGATAAGGAAAGCCGGGCTATCCTATTCGGAGATATTTCTTTTTAAGTCGCCTGTAAGAATTATACAAGGTAACGTCAAGTTTAAGCAACATCTGTCCGCGTTTGCCCATCCAGGATGTCATATAGTGGTTAGCTGTTTGCACCGGCTGATACACATGTTCTTCCAGTAATTCGATATACTTCAAGTTCGAGCGGCTTTGCTGCATCAGGTTGAATTCGTTAATCAGTGCTGTATCCATGATTGCTTATATATTTATCAAACAACAAATGCATCCTGCTGTTGTTTTCCTATATCTAATATAACAAAATTTAATTTAAATGGATAGACATACCTATCAAACAGGGATTATAGGCAATTGCGCATTTTTAGCACATATCAATAAAAACACAAATGTTGACTGGTTATGCTGGCCGAGATTTGATAGTTCTTTTGTATTTGGAGGAATATTGGATCAGGAAAAAGGTGGCGAATACAGCATTCTGCCGGCAGGTTCATACACCTCTAAACAATACTATCAGGAGAACACCAATATATTATGCACAGAGATCAGTGATTCAGAAGGCGTTTACCGGATAACAGATTTCGCACCTAGGTTTCATCAATACGAACGTTATTTCAAACCACTGATGTTTATCAGAAAAATTGAAGTAATTAGCGGAAATCCACGGATTAAGGTTACCTGCCGTCCGGTACACCATTATGGAGAAGGAAACTTTAAGGGTAGCCGGGGCAGCAGCCACATTTTATATGAAGCCGGAACGGAAACAATTCAGCTGAGCACCAATATTTCGTTAAGTTACGTTCAGGAAGAAAAGTTCTTTGCACTCAATGAAACTAAATATCTGATCATGACTTACGGTTATAAACTGGAGGCGCCGATTGAAAGCACAGCAGAAAGGTTTTTATTAAGCACCAGACAGTATTGGAGAACCTGGATCAAACACTCTACGATTGCCGGTTTCTATCAACCACTCGTTATCCGCTCAGCCCTGGTATTGAAGATCCATCAATATGAAGATACGGGTGCAATTATAGCGGCCAGCACAACGAGCCTACCTGAATCACCAGGAAGCACACGAAACTGGGACTACAGATATTGTTGGATGCGCGATACCTACTACGTCATTACCGCGCTAAACCACATCGGTCATTTTGAGGAAATGGAGAAGTACTTTAATTATGTAACAGACATTTCCTTTAGGGACGATGAGCGTTATCAGCCATTGTTCGGCATCGCCGGCGAAAGGGTTTTGACGGAAAGAATCCTGACCAATATTAAGGGATACCAGGGAAATCAGCCGGTACGTGTTGGCAACCAGGCTTTTGAACACATCCAAAATGACATCTATGGCCAGGTATTGATTTCTATGCTCCCGTTGTACCACGACAGAAGATTCACGGTAGACGAGCGGCAGGATTCCAGCAGGTGGCTGGACTCCCTGCTTAGAAAAATCGAACATACAATAGACGAAAAGGATGCAGGAATCTGGGAGTTCAGAAATCTTGCCAACTTCCATTGCTACACTAATTTATTCCAGTGGGCCGGTGCAAACGCTGCTTTAAAAATGGCCATTACAATTGGTCATGAAGATTTTCAGAAGCGTGCACAGGCACTGATTGACAAGGCTGCCAAGCATATCGAAGATTGCTATGATCCGGAACGAAAAGTTTACAACCATGCTGTGGGTAGTGCACACCTCGATGCAAGCACACTGCAACTGATCCTGATGAATTATCTCGATCCAAATTCGCAGCGGGCAAAAGACCACCTAATAGCCTTGGAAACTGAATTAAAGGGCAAAAATGGACTATTCTACCGCTATAAACATGCTGATGATTTTGGTAAGCCAAAAACAACCTTTCTAATCTGCGCGTTTTGGTATGTAGAAGCCCTGGCATGTGTTGGCCGCATTGATGATGCAATCAGAGAATTCGAATCCCTCATTCAATACGGCAATCACCTGCAGCTATTCAGTGAGGATGTAGACGAAAATGATGGCAGTCAGTGGGGCAATTTCCCACAAGCTTACAGCCATGTGGGATTGATGAATGCCGCACATCGTATAGCCATCAAATTAGATCGCCCAATATTTATTTAGGATGTAAAACCTTTCAGCAGGGCGCGTACTTCGGCGGGATTCCGCAAATAGAATCGCGCAGCTGAAAGGTTACCTCCAACCTTCACGGTATAGGCAGTAGCAGGCAATGCTTTGAAAATGTCCTCATCAGTAACATCGTCACCGATAGCGAGGATAAAATCAGGCTCATTGTCGTGCATCCAGTTCAACGCTGCCTTACCTTTGTTTACTTCGATATTTTTAAATTCAAGGACTTTGTTCCCAGCCATTAACTGCAGACCTTTATCAGCAAGCATCATCCTTAGGTGATTCATAATTTCATTTGCCCGTAGTTCACCCAAACCTTTCTCAACTTTGCGGTAATGCCATACCAGCGAATAACTTTTATCTTCTATAAAAGAACCCGGAGTACGGTCAGTATAAGTTTCCAATACCGTTCGAACCTCCTGCTTCCATTTGTCGGTCAGCAAAGGCAGACTCTTCCACTCTTCACCATATTTCTTTTGCCAGGCACCATGCTCGGCAATCAGGTCAATCTTCATATTACCGAACCATTCTTCAAGGGTCTCATGTCTTCTGCCACTGATCACGATAACCTTATTAAGCGGGTCTGATATCAGGTCGCTCATGATTGTATACAGTTCTTCGTCGGGAGATACCCGGTCAATATTTGAATTGAAGCCTACCAGTGTGCCATCATAGTCCAAAAACAGATACCGCTCTGTTGCCTCATCATAATCCGATCTGATCACAGTCCTGACCGGCGCATTTACATATTTTGTGAGCAGGGATGCCTGCATCGTCTTTACCTCTTCCAATTTATCCATAAAATTTTTCACCCATAGGTGGATATTAAACTTCGTTACGTTACTACGCATATTTCGCATACGCACCTGCTGCTCTGCCAACGACATATTTAAGGCTTGTAGAATAGCCCGCATTGTTTCTCCTATATTATTTGGATTAACGATCAGGGCGTCATTAAGCTCTTTCGACGCTCCGGCCATTTCGCTTAAAATAAGCACACCGGTGTCGTTAGTACGGGAAGCTACATACTCTTTACTTACCAGGTTCATACCGTCGCGCATGGGGGTAACCAGACAGATATCTGCAGTACGGTAAAGCGCCGACAGTACTTCAATGGGGAACGAGCGATAAAAATAATGTACAGGGAGCCAGTTTAACGTCCTGTATCTGGCATTAATGTTTCCCACTAGCTGATCGATCTGCTCCTTCAGCTCCCGGTATTGTGGAACACTATCTCTCGAAGGAACAACAATCATGTATAATGCAATATGTCCCTGATATTTTGGATAATTTTGTAGCAGGAGTTCAAATGCCTGAAGACGCTGCAGAATCCCTTTACTATAATCAAGCCTGTCGATCGTAAGAATTACCTGCACCCCTGCCTGAGCCTCCTCAAAAGATTTAATATGCGTCTTGACTAACTCGTTGTCTTTAAATTTCTCAAATTTCTCATCGTCAATTCCCATAGGAAAGGCTTCGACCACAATCTGCCGCTCCTGATAAGTAACGATATTATCAGCATAATTTGCTGAAGACAACCGCGAGGCAGTGCTCAGAAAGTGTCGGACATCATCAAAAGTATGGAAGCCGATAAGATCAGCCCCAAACAAACCCGTAATCAGTTCTTCCCTCCAGGGAATAAGTCTAAAAATTTCATAAGAGGGGAAAGGGATGTGCTGAAAGAATCCAATCGTTACCTGCGGCTTACGCGTCCTGATGAGACAAGGAAGCAGTAATAACTGGTAGTCGTGCACCCAAACCGTATCTCCATTCTGGATATGACTATCCGCTATATCAGCAAATTTATCATTTACCTTTTTGTAAGCATCCCAGTAAGTTTGTTCGTAATTGGCATAGGTAATCATGTAGTGGAATACCGGCCATAATATTTCATTTGAAAAACCTTCGTAATAACCGTTGATCTCTTCGGCAGTCAAAAAAACCGGAATAAGGTTCAGCTGTGCCAGTTGTCTTGTTACTTCATCCTGCCTTTCTGGCGGCACATCTATACCAGGCCATCCGATCCAGATATTTTCACCTTTCTTGTAAATAGAGCCTAAGCCCGTTGCTAATCCACCTTCACTCGCACTCAACAGGTATTGTCCATCCTGTTCCACAATTTTTACGGGCAGCCGATTGGAAATAATAATCGTCTTACTTTTCATCATATGTTAAATAACTACCCGTTTTAGAGCTGTATTGTTTGTTTTTTTTGAAACATCTTCCTCAGAAGTACTTTTAAAGGATCTGCATGCGTGTTGACAAGTATCTGATTGTTAGGAAATAACTACATTTAAATAACATATATTTAACATAAAACCAGGTAAATTAGTTAAACCCCAAAAAAGGTTCTTTATGCTAAGAAATGAAGATATGACCTGGAAAAAATTTAGTGGCGAAGTGATCAACGCGCCCATCCTTCAAGAAGTGGAACAAGCCATTATCCGGGAAACCGAAAAAGGCTATCGTTTAAAAGTATGCATCGGTACAGATTCGCAAGTTAAAGGAAGCCTGACAGACTTTGCTACTGTCATAGTTTTAGTTAGAGAGCATCACGGGGGATTTATGTATATCCATCAGGAAAAGACACCGATAGTTATGAGCATCAAGGAACGTATGTTAGTAGAGGTTCAGAAATCCATAGAAACCGCTTATTCTATTTGCGATCTGCTGGATCTTTATGACGTAGATCTGGAAGTTCACGCTGATATAAACACCAACCCATCGTTCAAATCCAATAAAGCTTTGAACGAGGCAATGGGATATATTTTAAGTATGGGCTTTATCTTTAAGGCAAAACCTGAAGCATTTGCCAGCTCTACCTGCGCTGATAAAATGGTGCATTAATTACCGGATATTAAATTAAAAAAGCCGCCGGCAATTTGCCGGCGACTGATGAGTGGTTAGTATTTAGACGTGGTTTAAAAGGCATATACCGCAGCAAGAGAAAACTGAGATGCGCTCTTGGTCGGTGTTAAATTACTTTTCGTAAACATGGTTGAAGACCCGTTGTCAAAACGCACCTCAGGAATGAAAGTCAGTCCCCCCGCTTTTAGGTTCGCTGATAACGTAATGGCAGTTACGCTTTCACCTTTTACGAGCGGGGTTGTTCCAGTAGCTTTAATATCCTTTGCCGTAAAATATTCTGCTCTTACACCCATGGAGAATCCGGTAGTAAAAGCATTCTGAGCATACAAGGCGGCGCCTGTATATCCCCCATTGTTATTGGATACAGAATAATCTGCTGCGTTTAATCCTAACTTTACTTTTTCAGTAACCTGATAAGAAGTAGTCAGATCGAAGATTGATCCAGTTCCAGGAGCCCCGGCATTGCGGCCTGATAATACATTCAGATAAGCCGTCCAACCTTCGGCCGGTGCCAGCGCAAGTTGAGCACCAACATGAGAAACACCATTAAGATCTTTGTATACATTCCAATCGTCAAACAAACCGACCATTAAACTGACCTTTGGAGAAAACACGTAGTTTGCTTTAATCCCCGCATTCTGAAAAGGGCCGTTGGTGAATAAGTATGAAGTAGAGTAGTTATAGTTTCCTACCGGCGAAATCACCTCGTACCCAATAAATGTCCCCATATAACCGGCAGTCATACTGAACTTATCTGTAAAAGCATAAGTAGCATATAAATTCTGAATATGGAAAGAGTTATCATCCGTACCATCACCATTAGGAATAGACTGATACTGGCCTCTCGGTCCAAATGAAAGCTCACCTACAAAAGAGGCCTTGCCAGTCGTTTTCTTCACACCCAGGTCGATCATACCCAATGAAATGGAATTTTGATCATTAGCGAAACTAGTAGGTATATTAGCTTTCTTTTGAAAATCATATTTATAATAAGTATCTACAGAGCCGAAAATTACCAGTGGATCTTTAGGCGCTTCTTGAGCATAGGATATCGATCCGAAGGCGAGAGCCGACAGCGACAGCAGTGATTTCAATTTCATTTTTTTTGTTTTGAGGTGAGAATTTAGATGGTTTATGAGGGTTAAGTGGTTGGCAATTCAGTTTCCATTCCTGTTGATGCAACGATCAGCGTGCCTTGAAAATATTTTTCGTTGTGCTGACTTGAGTCCAGTCCTTCCTCTTCTTCTTCGGAAGTTACGCGGATTGGTTGGATCAGGTTGATCAACTTGAAGATGACGAAAGAAACAACAAAGCTGAATACAACGACAATCACTACACCTTTTAATTGCGTAATGAAAAAAGCAGGATTTCCATAGAATAAGCCGTCTACACCGGCAGGGTTTACTGTTTTAGTAGCAAAGACACCAGTCAAAAGCATTCCTACGATTCCACCTACACCATGACAAGGGAATACATCTAATGTATCATCAAGGCTTGTTTTAGATTTCCACATCACAGCTAGGTTAGAGACAATAGCTGCTACGAAACCGATAAAGATACTTGTTGGAATGGCTACAAAACCTGCTCCAGGTGTGATAGCCACCAGACCAACTACAGCACCGATACAAAAACCGAGTACAGAAGGTTTTTTACCTCTAAGTACATCGAAGAACATCCATGATAACCCAGCAGCACCTGCAGCAATATTTGTAGTAGCAAATGCAGATACAGCAAGAGCTCCTGATCCAAGTGCGGAACCTGCATTGAATCCGAACCAACCGAACCAAAGTAATCCAGTTCCGATCAAAACATAAGGAATGTTTGCAGGAGGTACTTCCTGATGATCAATATGTGATTTTCTACGTTTTAATACCAAAGCACCAGCAAGAGCAGCCATACCTGCGGAAATGTGCACTACAGTACCACCAGCAAAATCCAGAACACCCATTTTGAACAGGATTCCATCAGGATGCCAAGTCCAGTGTGCCAATGGAGAATAAACGAAAATGGCGAACAAGACGATAAAAAGGATATAAGAAGTAAAACGAATGCGTTCAGCTACGGCACCAACAACCAAACCTGGTGTAATGATCGCAAACATCAATTGAAATAAAGCAAAAAGTGTAAGGGGAATTGTAGGCGCCAGACTCCATGGAGCACCCGAATTCACATTCTGAAAAAACAAAAAGGTCTTTGGGTTTCCAATCAATCCATTGATACTTTCACCAAAAGCAAGACTAAAACTTACTGTTACCCACAGTACCGTAATTACCCCTGCAGCAACCACACTTTTAATCATGGTCGACAATACATTTTTACGGTGAACCATACCTCCATAAAAGAAGGCTAATCCTGGTGTCATCAAAAATACAAGTGCAGTAGCTACAAGTATCCAGGCCACATCAGCCGCGTTATACTTACCCTCATCGAAATTTGGTAAGAGCGGAATGAATAATGCTATTATTGCAATAATGGCGAGAATTGCAAATGGCGCAAACTGTTTAAATAGAATTTTGGTCATAAAGCTTAGTTTAATTGGTTAAATGGTTTGTAATTTGTAATATTTAAGCTAAACTTAAGTAAAAATTATATAAACAACAAGATTATTACATCATAAAATGGAAAGTTTATAAAAAATATACCGATTTAATAGATTATTTACATCAATTTTTAGCACAATTAACAATATCCAGCACCATAACCTCAAGCCAATTACAAAAAACATTAAATTATCGTGTATTTTTTAAAAAAATACTAAAAAAACAATTTATTCTGTTTTTTGTTTCTTGTTCATGAAGTCATATCACTTGGAATTTAACCAATTGCTTCCCATAACTTTAACCGAAGCCTGGTCATTCTTTAGCAACCCGCTTAACCTCCAAAAGATCACACCGAAAGAGATGGCTTTTACAGTAACTTCAAAAATGCCTGACCCGGTACAGATGTATCCTGGAATGATTATCACCTATAAGGTATCCCCTATGCTGGGCATCAAATTGGATTGGATGACTGAAATCACCCAGGTGGAAGAAGGGAAATACTTTATAGACGAACAACGCTTTGGCCCATACCGCTTCTGGCACCACCAGCATCATTTTACAGAAGTGCCAGACGGAGTAATGATGCACGATATATTAACCTATGGATTACCCATGGGGATATTTGGAAGAATAGCGAATAATTTGTTTGTAGCAGCAAAGCTGCAGGAGATTTTTAATTATCGTAAAAAGCAGGTAGAAATTTTATTTGGACATCAGGAAACAGGTACCGCATAAGCTGAACCCTGCACTACACCTCTCTTTTCGATCTCCTTATCTATATATGTCTGAATAGCAGATTTATTAAGCCCCCAGTTAGGTGCAATCAATAAATCCCAATCCGAAATTCCAAATAAGCGCTGAATTACAACATCCGGCCTCAGCAATGGGATTAATTTACAAAGCAAATCAGTGTATTCTTCAAGAGTAAATAACTTGAAAGGATTTTTCTTGTATTTAGCACCCATGATAGATCCTTCTACAATGTGCAGGTGATGGAATTTTACAAACTTAATTTGAGGGAAACGATTAATCTCATGTATATAGCCAAGCATCATTTCTTCGGTCTCCCAGGGAAATCCAAAAATAGTATGTACGCAAAGGTCAAGCTTACTGTTTTCAAGCAACTTTACTGCTTCAATAAATTCACCATGACTGCAGCCCCTATTAATCTGATCCAGGGTCTCGTCATAGATAGATTCCATTCCCATTTCAAGATCCACATCAAAGCGATCAGCATAACTTTCTAATAAAGCCACTTTCTCTGCATCAATACAATCAGGCCTAGTACCAACAGAAAAACCAACAACATCCCCTGGATTGATAGACAATGCCTCATCATACATCATCTTTAAATAATGTACCGGTGCGTATGTATTTGTGTTTGGTTGAAAATAAACAATAAACTTATCTGCTTTATAAAAGCCTTTGCCTCTTTCCATGCCTTGCTCAAGCTGTTCACGGATAGTAGGAAGCTTACGGGAAAGTTCAGGGGTAAATGAATCTACATTGCAATAGGTACACCCTCCATAACCTTTGGATCCATCTCTATTTGGACAGGTAAAACCGCCATCAACAATTACTTTAAACACGCGTTGCCCCTTATATTTTTCTTTAAGGTGTGTGCCGTAATTATTATACCCTTTTATGCCTAAATCTAGTGGAGTTCCCAAATTGTTATTTTTTTATGCAAAAATACAGTTTTTTAAAGGAATACAGAATAACAGAGAGAAAACGAGCCACGGCTAAAGTGGTAATTGTATAATATAGAATTACAATGACATAACGGAAGCCTAATATTCACGATATTCGCATTTATGAAGTATTTTATGCTATCCCTTTTTTTTGTGTTCGTGTCATTAAAAACGTTTGCACAACCACAAAGCCCAAAAATGCCAAGCTCTATTTTCTTTAAGGCTAATGGCGATGCTTTCTCTACGGATCAGATCCCGACAAATAAGAAATCAATGATTATCTTTTTTGATGCTACCTGCGAACATTGTCAACGCGTGGTTGCAAACTTCTCAAAAAAGAGCAAAGATCTTGCTAACATCAACTTATATTTTATCTCTCTTGACGAGTTCAGATCGATAGACTACTTCATGAAAACATTCGGAAAACCCTTTGTTGGCGCAAAAAACGTAACTGTTTTACGTGATGGCTATCAGGTATTCATCCCTTATTTCAAACCAAAACAATACCCTTCGCTATACTTATATGGTAAAGACAAAAACCTGATTTACTTTTCAAGTGATGAACGCGAAGTGCCTAAGTTCTTTACACTGATTAAACAGTAGGGCTTTACACCGTAGGCTCCTCAGTCGGTTTAGTCATGTAATATACTGGTATTCCTGCAAGCATAATGACCACACCCCATCCGCAGGTACTGGTCTTTGTGATCAGCAAACAGATGCATATTGCCGAAGCAATTACTATATAAAAGAAAGGCAGTACCGGATATCCGAAAGCTTTATATGGTCTTTCAGCATCTGGTCTTGTTTTGCGCAATTTGAAAATACCGTAGATCGTTAGTATATAGAATATAACTACGATGATCATTACATAGTCGAGCAGGTCTCCATACTTACCTGTTAAACACAAAGCTGACGCCCAGATACACTGGAACCATAGTGCCCATGCTGGCACACTCGACTTGTTCAGTATTGCTGCTTTCTTAAAAAACAGACCATCTTTAGCCATCGTATAGTAAACCCTGGCACCAGCCATAATCAAACCGTTATTACAGGCAAATGTCGAGATCATGATCATAACAGCGATAATCAGCGTCCCCGTATTACCAAAGATGTGCTGCGCTGCCACTACTGCTACACGATCAGATTTTGCAAAAGCAATTTCATTTAATGGCATTACCGCTAGGTACATCAGATTGGCAAGGATATAAATTACCGAAACGATAAAAGTTCCTAGAAACAAGCTTAACCCTACATTACGCTCAGGCTTTTTGATTTCTCCGGCAATAAATGTAACCCCATTCCATGCATCGCTAGAAAATAGCGACCCAACCATGGCAGCAGAAACAGCTGCTATCAGCGTGGTACCCCCAACAGAAACCCAGGAATCACTAACCTTGTTAAAAGATTTAAAGGTCCAGGCATCAGCCCAGTTTGCATTCCAAACCTCTGCTCTCGCACCAATGGTAAACCCAAAGATGATTAAACCAAATAGCGATAAAATCTTTATGATTGTTAAAAATGTCTGTAATAATTTACCGTCTTTAACACCACGGCTATTGATATAGGTAAGTAGAATAATAGTTACGATAGAAACTGCTTGCGCAGCGTTAAATTTAAAGGACCCCAACTCATACAAGACATTTTCATCACTGAGTGGCTCATATAAGTATGCCGCAAATTTCGAGAAAGCAACCCCTACCGCCGCAATTGTTCCTGTTTGGATTACTGCAAAGAAACTCCAACCATATAAAAATGCAAAAAGCTTGTTATAAGCTTCTTTAAGATATACATACTGTCCACCCGCTTTCGGAAACATCGCACTCAGCTCACCATAACTGACCGCAGCGATCATGGTAATCACAGCTGTTAATATCCAGATCAATGTAAGCCAACCCGCAGAGCCAACTTGCCTGGCAATATCAGAGCTTACAATAAAAATTCCCGAACCAATCATTGAGCCTACAACGAGCATTGTGCCGTCTAAAAGTCCGAGTTCTCTTTTAAATGTCTGGTCCTGATCTTCCTGTTTCATGCGTTACTTAGCGTTTAGTGTTTATGTTGTGCGGCTAATATATTTAAAAATACCGATATAAAAATAGGCTAAATACGGAGTAAGGCATTAAAAATTTGGTAATGTCATTAACTCGCTTATTTTTGTATATACCGGTTCGCCGGACAACCAAACCAAATATAAATCAACTATGGAGTTTTTACAAAACAACCTGATCTACATGATTCCGGTCTTCGGACTTATTGGAATCCTTTTCATGGCCATCCAGAGCGCCTGGGTGAGCAAACAAGATGCCGGAGACAAGAACATGACCGAGCTGGCGGGCTACATTGCCGATGGCGCAATGGCCTTTCTCAGAGCCGAATGGAAAGTCCTTACCTATTTCGTTATCCTTGCCGGCGCTTTGTTATGCTGGTCTGGTACGATGACCGGAACTGCCGACCATCCTATTCATTCCAGTCCAATTATCGCCATAGCTTTTTTGATGGGCGCAGTGTTCTCCGCATTTGCAGGATATCTGGGCATGCGCATCGCAACGAAAGCTAACGTTAGAACCACGCAAGCTGCCAGAACGAGTCTGGCTAAAGCGCTACAGGTTTCTTTTACAGGCGGTACCGTTATGGGATTTGGCGTTGCAGGTCTCGCTATTTTTGGCCTTGGCGGTTTATTCATCATTCTGTATTATGCCTTTGTTCCAGCAGGCTCATCCTCCGCAGGCATAGAGATGAAAAAGACAATCGAAGTGCTTGCAGGATTCTCCCTTGGTGCCGAGAGTATCGCGCTGTTTGCCAGAGTAGGTGGCGGTATTTATACAAAGGCTGCCGATGTGGGAGCCGATCTGGTGGGGAAAGTCGAAGCTGGCATTCCTGAGGATGATGTAAGAAACCCTGCAACTATTGCCGATAACGTTGGCGATAATGTTGGCGATGTTGCAGGTATGGGTGCCGATTTATTTGGATCTTATGTAGCAACAATTCTTGCAACGATGGTGCTTGGGCAGGAAATAGTATCTGTAGACCGCTTTGGCGGTATGGCTCCTATCCTGTTGCCTATGCTGATTGCAGGATTAGGACTCTTGTTTTCCATTGTCGCTTCCTGGTTTGTAAAAATCAGCAAGGAGACAGACAGTGTACAGAATGCGTTAAACTTTGGCAACTGGTTATCTATCATTTTAACTGCAGTGGCTTCTTACTTTGCGGTACATTGGATGCTTCCCGATACCATGTCAATCAGAGGATTTGAATTTACATCAGCAAATGTATTTTACGCCATCATTGTAGGCCTTGTTGTTGGGACCCTCATGAGTCTTATTACTGAATATTATACCGCGATGGGTAAAAGACCTGTACAATCCATTATCCATCAATCCTCCACCGGTCATGCTACTAATATTATCGGCGGCCTTTCTGTAGGGATGGAATCTACTGTACTTCCGATTCTAGTTTTGGCTGCAGGCATTTATGGTTCTTATTATTTTGCAGGATTTTATGGGGTAGCTATTGCTGCCGCAGGAATGATGGCTACAACAGCAATGCAACTGGCAATCGATGCATTTGGTCCGATTGCAGATAACGCAGGCGGAATTGCGGAAATGAGCGGACTCCCTAAAGAAGTGCGTGAACGCACCGATAACCTCGATGCTGTAGGTAATACCACGGCAGCCACAGGAAAAGGATTCGCTATTGCATCTGCAGCCCTGACCTCGCTGGCCTTATTTGCGGCTTTTGCAGGAATCTCCGGAATCTCGTCCATAGATATATATAAGGCAAATGTATTGGCTGGCTTATTTGTTGGCGGTATGATTCCATTTATCTTTTCATCCCTATGCATCTCGGCCGTAGGCCGTGCGGCCATGGCCATGGTTCAGGAAGTACGCAGGCAGTTCAGAGACATCCCGGGAATTATGGAGTACAAGGCCAAACCAGAATATGAAAAATGTGTCGCCATCTCTACCGAAGCCTCTATCCGCGAGATGATGCTGCCTGGAGCCATCGCTTTGATCGTACCTATTGTGGTAGGTTTCATCTTTGGCCCTGAAGTATTGGGTGGATTATTAGCAGGAGTTACTGTATCCGGAGTATTGATGGGCATCTTTCAATCCAATGCCGGCGGTGCCTGGGACAATGCCAAGAAGTCGTTTGAAAAAGGTGTGATGATTAATGGCACGATGGAATTCAAGGGTTCAGATGCGCATAAGGCTTCAGTAACAGGTGACACTGTAGGCGATCCCTTCAAGGATACTTCAGGACCTTCCATGAATATTCTCATTAAACTAATGTCTATAGTTTCTTTGATCATCGCACCACATATTGCCGTCGGCGTAATGACAACAACACAAACTGAGGTTAAAAAAGAGATTAAAATCATAAAAACCAAAGATGAAACGGGTATAGAACGTACAGATACGCTGATAAACAACACAGACAGCTTAAAAAACAGATAAATTGACTGATATTGTTACTGATAAAAGGGATTTCGACTGAAAATCCCTTTTATTTTTAAAGATATTTTAATTAGGTTTGGAGCTATATTACTCATAATCGAAACAAGACAATTTTATTGAAACAAACTAACTAAACCTTAAACTATGTTATTTAAAAAATCGATAGATGCCCTGATTAAGGAATCTACGGAAAGTGGAGAAGGCACGCTGAAGCGGACGCTGGGTGTAGGTAACTTAATTGCCCTGGGTATCGGAGCAATTATCGGGGCAGGCCTTTTCGTTAGAACCGCTGCTGCTGCTGCTGATCACTCTGGCCCTGCAGTAACACTTTCCTTCATCCTTGCAGCTGTAGGTTGTGCTTTAGCCGGCTTATGTTATGCAGAATTTGCTTCTATGATTCCTATCGCTGGAAGTGCTTATACCTACTCTTACGCCACAATGGGAGAAATGGTAGCCTGGATTATCGGTTGGGATTTGGTACTTGAATATGCAGTAGGTGCAGCCACCGTTGCTATTGCCTGGTCTGAATACCTCAATAAGCTCATAGAAAACTTCGGGGTCTCCATACCTTACCAATTTTGTCACTCACCATTCCAAACCTCACTAGATGGCGTTCAGGGGATTATCAATATTCCTGCGTTATTTATCGTTATCCTGTTAACTTTTGTCTTGATCAGAGGCACACAGGAATCAGCTACTTTAAATGGAATTATTGTTATCCTGAAAGTTGCAATCGTTATAGCCTTTATTGCAATCGGATGGGGTTATATGAATCCTGTTAACCATACGCCTTACATCCCTGTTAATGCAGGTGAAGTAGCATATGGAAAAGGTGAAATCGGCTTTATGGACTTCTTTACGCACGATTTCGGTAAGTTTGGCTGGTCGGGTATTATCGCTGGTGCAGGTGTAGTGTTCTTTGCGTTCATCGGTTTTGATGCGGTATCTACTGCCGCGCAGGAAGCTAAAAACCCAAGTAAAGATATGCCAATCGGTATCTTGGTGTCTTTAGCCATCTGTACTGTTTTATACGTATTGTTCGGACACGTATTAACTGGTGTAGCCAACTACAAAGAGTTTGCAACTGCTGGTAAAGAGGCATCAGTAGCTTATGCTATTGAAAACTATATGCACAGCTACCACTGGTTATCTGTACTGGTAACTGTAGCAATTCTTGCAGGTTTCTCTTCGGTAATCCTGGTGATGTTATTAGGCCAGTCACGCGTATTCTTTTCGATGTCTAAAGATGGTCTTGTACCAGCAGTATTCTCTGCAGTACACCCTAAGTTCCAGACGCCTTATAAATCTAATTTAATCTTCCTGGTATTTGTTGGGCTATTTGCAGCTTTTGTACCTGGAGAAGTTGTTGGTGATATGACCAGTATCGGAACATTGTTTGCTTTTGCATTGGTATGTGTGGGTGTATTGGTATTGCGTAAAACAGATCCTAACCGTGAGCGTCCATTCAAAACACCATTCATGCCAGTTGTTCCTATCCTGGGTGCATTGGTTTGCATACTGATGATGGTTGGTTTAGGTAAACACAACTGGGAGCGTTTGATCGTTTGGATGGCAATTGGTTTTGTTATCTATTTTGTCTACAGTCGTAAACACTCGAAAGTTAGAAAAGCACATAAAAACGGTACAGTTTAACCGTATCAACCTATAAATGAAGAGGCCATTCAAAAGATGGCCTCTTTTTTTTACCTTTGTGTTAAAACCCCGGCATTATGGAATTCAATCTGAGTCAGATCCTATCCACCACAATGGTATTATTCGCAATAATTGACATACTTGGTGCTATTCCTATCGTTATTGAGCTCCGTAAAAAAGCCGGTCATATCGAATCAGAAAAAGCCAGCATTGTAGCCACTATTCTGATGATCATTTTTCTCTTTGCTGGTGAGGCTTTATTAAAGGTCATCGGATTAGACGTAGAGTCTTTCGCCATTGCCGGATCTATTGTGATCTTCGCTATCGCGATGGAAATGGTACTTGGACTAACACTTTTTAAAGAAGAGGCCCCTGAAACAGTATCTATAGTTCCTCTGGCCTTCCCACTTATTGCTGGTGCAGGAACCATGACCACATTACTCTCCCTGAAAACAGAATACGCAAGTCAAAATATAGTTGTTGGTATCATCATTAACATGATGTTTGTTTATTTTGTATTGAAGAATACCAATAGACTAGAAAAACTATTTGGAAAAACAGGACTCAATATCCTGCGTAAAGCATTCGGTATTATCCTGCTGGCAATTGCGATCAAGCTATTCCGAAACAATACAGGCTTATAGGATCAGACTTTTATAAAGCGGGCTACAAACATGGTATCCGCTTTCTCGGTATACCCTTGAATCAGATCCATTTTCTCTAGCTTTAATCCAGCATTTGCCTCAAGAAAAGCGACTACTTCCTCGTTCTCAGCCTTGAAAACGGAACATGTAATGTAAATTAACGGCTTATCTTTTTTCAAATACTGTACAACATTCGATGCTATTGATTTTTGAAGCTTACTGAAATATTCAATCTTGAAGTCTTCAAAGAAGCTGAGCATCTCCGGTGTTCTGCCCCATGTACCCGATCCAGAGCATGGCGCATCCAGGATAATTCCATCAAACTCATAGTCGTGCAGATCGGCTTCATTATTTTGTAGCAGATCCAGAGCTTTCTTCTGATATTTCTTTAAACCAGCCTGATGAAAACGCTCGTCCAGATTATGAAGACTACTTTCACGCACATCACTCACCAGCAACTGTATCTTGGGCTGCAGCGAATGTAAAAGCAGAGATTTACCTCCGGATGCAGCACAGCAGTCCCACCAATAATCATATTGCTGAGGTTGGAAATAATCGCCTGTTTTTTGCGAAGATAGATCCTGCACCTGATAATGATAACCCTGAGGTAATAGCTGCTCCAGTTTCACTCCATTTGGCATAGCCAGCGTATGGCTACCAATACTTTTAACTTCAATTTCTTCAGCACTTAACATCTGATGGATATCCCTGATGGACTGCTCATCAGAACGGATAAAAAGATCCGGCTGGGTAAAAAAAGATTGGAGGAAAAGATCCTTATCTATCTTCTCAGAAATTTTAGCGTGCAATTTAAAGACATCACCAATTTTAAATGCAGGGAATAGATCCTCAATTAACGCAAGTTTAGCTGCCACGGGCAAGCCCACCTCTTCAGTCAGCGTAGGCAGCTTTTGTTCAGCAACAAGACTTAAAGTATCGTGACAAAGAAAGTCGGCCACCGCCAATCTCGTAACCGGATCCTCACCAATTAAAGCTTCACCTAATCTGAAGTAGCTGTAAAGATACCGGGATGCCCATCTACGGTCAGATGAGCCCATCTGTTTGTTTGCCTTATAATAAGTAACGAGAAAACGGTGTAAGGGAAGTTTACCATCGTAGTTCTTTAAAATCTGCTCAAATGTCCTGATCTGCTGGTCAACTCTCATTCAACGCTAATTAAGTCGTAATTTTTATATCTAAGTAACATCAGGTTTGTATTCAAATAGCCTGTATTTGCATCGTAAACAAAGGAGAAGTTGTTTTGCAACCCTTTATAACGCTCTCTGGTGATATTCCTGATATAGCCGGAGCCGTGTTTAGCAATCAATTTACCGAAATAACAGCCGATATCAAATCCTTTAAACGCATATTCACCAGGTTCAAATCCATAAGCCTTCCTGTATTTCTTGATGAATTCGATCACCTCCGGGCGTTTATAATCTACCCTGTAGGAAGTACTTACCGTTGTATTCAACAACTGTAGCTTATCTGTTGGATAGTTTTGCTTGACCCAGTCAGGATGACCAAACAGATCGGCATTCAACCCTGTACGTTGCATCTTCACCAATTTATTGAGTGTGGCTGTAACGAAATTTTTATCAGAAGAGCACAGCAGGATAATGTATTTCTTTCCCTTAACAAGCTTGGTTTCCAGTGTAAAAACTGAAGAATATTCCTGAACAGTGAATCTGTTGTTCCGTTGAGCCTGGAAATATTTTCTTAAAGGTGTGGCGAGTATTTCATCTGATTGTGATGCAGGATTGATCAGTACGACAATACTGTTTTCCCTGCTATAACTTCTTGAAATGAAATCTCCCATTTTCTTTGCATGAAGATCTATGTTATTAACAATGGATATCAGGAAAGGATTATTGAATTCTTCCGGCTGAGAGGCGGCCAAAGGAGAAACCATGGGAACCTGCTGACTTGTGCTGAATGATTTCATGAATTTCAAGCCTTCAGGAAAAACAGGACCAACGATCAGATTACTTTTATTTAGTTTTTTATTGTTGATCAATTCCTGAAGATGTCCGGTCTGATCCCTGGTATCATACACGTCCAGCTTAAAATTGAATCCACCAGCCGCCGCTGAGTCCAGCCCTATCTTGAAGCCCTGATAGAAGTCGATAGACAATGCCGACTGCTCTATTTCGGTTTTACTTATACCCCTAAGATTTATTGTATTCAGTTTGAAAGGAAGCAGCAAAGCGATCTCAGCTTCCGAAAATTTTGCTTGTGGAACTACAGCTGCCTTTTCCGTTTCGGGTGCATTCGTTTTCTTTTTGTCATCGGGCCTGATCTTCGGCGAACACGCCGCAAGCACTGTCCCGATGACAAGAAAGATCAAATATTTATTCCCACTCAATAGTAGCCGGAGGTTTGGAACTGATATCATATACAACGCGATTAATTCCTTTTACTTTATTGATGATTTCGTTAGAAATTTTAGCGAGTACAGGGTAAGGGAGGTGACACCAATCAGCGGTCATACCATCCACAGATTCAACAGCTCTCAGGCAGATCACATTCTCGTAGGTACGTTCATCACCCATTACACCAACGGATTGCACAGGAAGGAAAATTGCTCCGGCCTGCCAAACCTGATCATACAACCCGGCTTCCTTTAAATTGTTTATATAAATTGCATCGGCTTCCTGAAGTATAGCCACCTTTTCGGCGGTAACATCACCCAAAATACGGATAGCCAGACCTGGGCCCGGGAAAGGATGGCGACCAAGGATTACATCAGCAATACCAAGCGTTTTACCCACCCTGCGTACTTCATCTTTAAACAAAGTGTTTAGCGGCTCCACAATTTTAAGCTTCATGAAATCAGGCAAACCACCAACATTGTGGTGCGACTTGATCGTTGCAGAAGGACCTTTCACAGAAACAGACTCAATTACATCCGGATAGATTGTTCCCTGTGCAAGCCATACCACATCCTGTACTTCATGTGCAGCATCATCAAAAACCTCAATGAACACCCGGCCAATGGCCTTACGTTTCAATTCAGGATCTTTAATACCGGCAAGCTGACCTAAAAACCTTTCTTTGGCATCAACACCTTTGATGTTAAGTCCCATATGTTTGTACTGCTCTAAAACAGCTTCGTACTCATCCTTACGTAACAGTCCGTTATCAACAAAAATACAATGTAGATTTGTTCCAATCGCTTTATGAAGCAATACGGCAGCAACACTGGAATCCACACCTCCAGATAAACCAAGCACTACTTTATCATCACCAAGCTGACTTTTAAGGTTTGCAATCGTAGACTCTACAAATGCGTCGGCTGTCCAGTCTTGTTTACATCCGCAGATGTCGACCAAAAAGTTCTCCAACAACTGCTTACCATCAGTACTGTGAGTAACCTCCGGGTGGAACTGAATAGCATAAGTGTCGGTATCTTTCACCTGGAACGCTGCAACACGTACAGAATCTGTACTTGCAATGATCTCAAATGATTCAGGAACTTCAGTGATGGTATCGCCATGCGACATCCATACCTGAGATTCGGTTAATATATTTTTGAATAACTTATTCTGCTCAGATACATAGCCTAATTTTGCCCGTCCATACTCACGGGTTGAGGAAGGTTGTACATCACCGCCAGATTGTTGTGCGATGTATTGTGCACCGTAACAAACGGCAAGTACCGGGTATTTATCCATGAATAGTCCCAGGTCTACCTGTGGAGCATCTTCCTGACGAACTGAAAATGGACTACCCGAAAGGATCACACCTTTTACGTCTGAAGTAATTTCCGGAATATGATTAAAAGGATGAATTTCACAGTAAACGTTAAGTTCGCGGACTCTTCTGGCAATCAACTGAGTGTACTGGGATCCAAAATCGAGAATAATGATTTTTTCTAGCATGGACAAAGTTAATATTTATTAACCTCAACGCCGAATCTTTTTAAGAAATCAACACCTTCATCGCTGGCTAGTCCTTTATAGGCAGCATAGGAGTCTTTAAATATCACCAATTTGATGCCTGAGGAAAGGATCAACCGCGCACAGGCAATGCAGGGAGAGAGTGTACAATATAAAGTAGAACCTGCGATATTTGAGCCATTTCTAGTGGCATACAGGATCGCATTTTCCTCTGCATGTAAGGCCAGAGAGCAGCTCCCACGAGAGTCGCGCGCACAACCCGTATCCGGCCATTCCTCATCGCAGTTATGTGTGCCTGCCGGAGGGCCGTTGTATCCGATACTGATAATTCGGGTATCCTTTGTTAATACAGCACCAACCTGTGCCCGGACACAGTGTGACCGGGCAGCAAGATCTGACGCTAAATTCATATAAATATCTGTAAAACTTGGCTTAACGCGCATACTAGTGTCCACCTTCGGCGGCAATATCTTCTACGTTAATACCTTGGTTTCTTAACTCTGCACTTACTTTCCATGCAAAGAAAATCAAATAAGCAAATCCGATCAATGGAATGATGTAAGAGCCATGGATCCCGTGCGTATCCGCAAGCTTACCCTGGATCGGTGGAATGATGGCACCACCCAAAATCATCATGATCAGGAATGAAGACCCCTGACTGGTGTATTTCCCTAAGCCAGTGATAGACAAGGCAAAGATTGACGGCCACATAATAGAGCAGCACAAACCTCCACTGATAAACGCAAAAATCGCGATAGGGCCTGTTGTCAACAATCCAATAGCCATAGATAATACGCCAAGAACACCGAAGATCGCCAGTGTTTTTGCTGGTTTCTCCTGACCAATAAAGAATGCAACGATCATGATCGCAACAGAAACAGCATATACGTACAGGTTACCAACGTTAGTTCCGGTTAGGTGACTAACCAATAACACAACACCGAAAGCCACAAAAGGAACGATAACCGTCAGGATATTTTTAGTATTCTTCTTAAGGTTAAAAGCACTGATCGCTCCTGTCCAGCGGCCAATCATCATACTTCCCCAATATAACGAGATGTATTGTTTGATATCAGACTCGGCCAAACCACCAAAATCTTTTAGGTTAAGCAAGGTACCCAGGTTACTCTGGATAGTTACCTCTGTACCTACATAGATAAAGATCGCCAACATACCCAAAATTAATTGTGGGTATTTCATTGCTCCCCAGTGCGCAGGATTATCTTTTTTTGCAGTGTAAGCATATAATAACGACAAGATGATAATCGCCAATGACGAATAAATAAAGATTTGCTCATCAACGCCAGTCACTTTACTTAATGGACTTGCCGCAAGAATCATCAGGAAACCTAAGATCATCACTACGATAGGGCCATTTGATTTCGGACTTGATTCAATTTTCTCATTACTGGTTACATCAGGAAGTTTGGTAACTGCATAAAATATAGCAACAGCAAAAAACAGTCCCGCAAGGATATAGTATAAGTTATTGATCGACGTAATATCGACTACTTTGGCAACAGCATCATTGGCAGTTCCAAAAAGAACAACACTCACGATAACCGGCCCCATTAGTCCACCAAAGTTATTGATACCTCCGGCCAGATTTAAACGGTGTGTTCCGCTTTCCTCAGGGCCCAAAGCCACCACGAAAGGCTGCGCTGCAGTTTGCTGTAAAGAAAAACCTACAGCAATAACGAAGAATGAAACAAGGATAAAACCAAACGCTCCGGAATGTACTGCCGGAATCATCAATAAGGCACCCGCCGCAGAAATAACAAGTCCGGCGATAATCCCTTTTTTATAACCTATCTTATTCAGGATATCAACTTTACTTGCCTGCGAGGCGAAATAAAGAATCAGGGAACCGATAAAATATCCGCCATAAAAGGTATAATCGATGAGCTGGGATTCAAATTGTGTGAGGTGAAAATGCGTTTTACAAAAAGGTATGAATACCCCATTGGATGCCGCAACAAATCCCCAAAAGAAAAACACCGTAATGATGGAGTACAGTGCAGTCCCGTAATTTTTTTGTGCTTCTTGTTTCATATTTGGTTATAGAAAAGTTTTGTGGGATAAACATAAATAAAAATTATTGTTTACTAAAGTGTAATATTTACACACAGCCCGCGTTTGCCATGGGTATATGGATTTAAAACTGAGAAAACTCCGTTGAAATTATGTTTAAAATCGCATATTAGCGCAATATATACTTTAGATCAATGTTTGAAGCGATATTACAGGGGATTGGTGCAGGGATTTTATTTTCTTTTCTTACGGGGCCGGTTTTCTTTTCCATGATAAAAACCAGTATTGAAAAGGGCTTTAAAGCTGGCTTTTCATTGGCTATTGGTGTGATTTTCAGTGATATTATTTTCATCAGTGCAACCATTTTCAGTTCACAGTTTGTTAATTATAACTCCAAATACAATATGTATATTGGAATCATCGGCGGCCTTTTTCTTCTTGGCGTCGGTTTATATTACCTGATCAATAAGGTTAAAGTCAACTATGAGATCTCAGAAACCCTTAAGATTAAAAAAAGAGGTTATATTATTAAAGGATTTCTAATGTGCCTGCTCTCTCCTACTACATTAATGTTCTGGATTATGGTAGGTGGCATTGTATCCGTGCAATTGCACTATGAGATGACTGAGAAGGTTGTATTCTTCGTGATCGCCATGGCTACACAACTTTCAGTAGATGCTGTTAAAACATATTACGCAGCCAAACTGCGCTATAAGATCAAAGAAAAGACCATTCGAAACTTGAACCGCATTGCCGGAGGCGTCATCATCATATTTGCCATCAGGCTTTTCGTAGAAGTAGCCTTAAAATATTATAAACTGAAATAGAAATCCAGGTATAAAAAGAAAGCGCATTCCTGAATCAGGACTGCGCTTTCTTTTTATAAGGATCAGCTTAATTAATAAGCGCGTTGGTTATTTCCTTCTTTCCAGTTTACGAATGCTTTATTAACAACCTTATTTCCTCCCGGTGTCGGATAGTTACCAGAGAAATACCAGTCACCTTTATGGTTAGGGCAAGCAATATGTAAGTTGTCAAGTGTCTGATAGATGATCTCGACCTCAGCAACAGTATCAGCAGGTGTAATGATCTTGGTTATCTGTGCAGAAATCTCCTCTTGCTTAAACGGCCTGTAGATATCTTTAACATGATTAACGATCTCCTCTTTTGGCAACAACAGAGAAGCTTTACACTTTTCGTAAACCTCATCGATGATGTGAGATAATCCCCTTTCATGCAACAACTGGATTGCCGCTTCAAAAGCAACAAACTGTCCCATTTTAGACATATCGATACCATAACAATCTGGATATCTAATCTGCGGTGCAGAAGACACAATTACAATCTTTTTAGGATGTAAACGATCAATAATCTTAATGATACTTTGTTTTAATGTTGTACCACGAACAATAGAGTCGTCTACAGCAACCAAAGTATCTGTATGGTTCCTGATTACACCATACGTAGTGTCGTAAACGTGTGCAACCATATCAGAGCGATCTGCATCCTGAGTAATAAATGTACGCAACTTCACATCTTTAATCGCAAGTTTTTCAACTCGCGGCGCCATAGAAAGCAATTCATCCAATTGCTCGTCTGTAAGCGTTTCTTTATTATTAATCAGTGCATCCTTCTGTACTGACTTGATGTGTTTATGAACACCTTCTACCATGCCGTAAAAGGAAACTTCTGCAGTATTTGGTATAAAAGAGAATACAGTATTTTTAAGGTCACTATTTACTGATTTCAAAATTTGAGGGATCAACAGTCTTCCTAAATGTTTTCTTTCTTTATAGATCTCAGCGTCACTACCTCTTGAGAAATAAATACGCTCAAATGAACATGCACGTTTCTCTGTAGGCTCGCGGAAAACTTCCTGAGTTACTTTACCATTCTTTTTAACAATTAACGCATGACCAGGTTCGATCTCTTTAACATCTTTAAATGGAATATTGAAAGCTGTCTGAATAGCCGGCCGCTCCGAGGCAGCAACAACGATTTCATCATCTGCATAATAAAATGCAGGTCTGATACCAGCAGGGTCACGTAACACAAAAGCATCACCATTACCCACAATACCAGATATGGCATAACCACCATCCCAGGTTTTAGCTGATCTGCGCAATATATGACCAATGTTCAGGCCATCAGAAATTTTATGCGTGATCTCAACGTTGTCCAGACCCTCTTTTTTATAGGCATCAAATAGCTGTTGATTTTCATCATCCAGAAAATGACCAATCTTTTCAAGCACAGTAACGGTATCTGCCTGCTCTTTTGGATGCTGACCAAGTTCATACAACTGCTCCAATAATTCATCAACATTAGTCATGTTGAAGTTACCGGCAATAACCAGGTTACGTGTCATCCAGTTATTCTGACGAAGAAAAGGGTGACAGTTTTCAATGCTGTTCTGGCCATGGGTACCATAACGCAAGTGCCCTAGCAATACCTCGCCAATGAAGCTCACATTAGCTTTCAGCCACTCGGCATCCTGCATCAGTTCTGGCGTTTCATTCTGGATATTTACAAACTTATTTTGCACATAACCAAAAATATCGGCCACAGCATTTTGTGCCATCGACCGATATCTGCTGATGTACCGGTGTCCCGGCTTCACATCTAGTTTAATCGTTGCAATACCTGCGCCATCCTGGCCCCTGTTGTGTTGCTTCTCCATGAGAAGATACAACTTATTGAGTCCGTAAAGTGCTGTGCCGTATTTTTCCTGATAGAAAGAAAGAGGTTTGAGAAGACGAATGAAGGCGATCCCGCACTCGTGTTTAATCTGGTCACTCATGGTGTGTTGTTTGAGCGGCAAATTTACGCCTAATAAAAATCAGAACCTAGAAAGAAATAGACAATAATAACATGCTTAAATAATCTGACCGTCAATTTTCCGGCATGCATACACACCCCTGTGACTATCGTTTCAAAAACAGCTTTGCCCGTATCCGGGCAAAGCTGTTTAATTGGATCGTCCTGATCCCCGCTACTAACCAAAGTCGATCTATCTCCTGACATACATCAATACCTTTGATTACTTACACGGATAGGTGCTCATCAGCTCCGCATGCAATCCACCTATCCAATTTCCAATACGTCAAAGAACATGCCCGGAAGCGAAATCCCTTCGTCCTTTACTCCATGTCAATCCAGCCGATTAATCCGTACGGACGGTTGCTGCTTATTGACCGGTGTAAAGCCGCTTCCGTCATGATCTTTCCGCTTTCTTAGCGTGGTAACTCATTAATTGAGTAGTATAAGATAAGAAAATATATCGACAAAAACAAGGGCAAATAACAGATTATCTGATGTTTAATTGAATATCTTAAGGAAAAATTCCGTCGATCTAAGGCGATATTTTTAGACGAACCAACCGTAGCGAAACTAGTCATCAATTCATCACGTACGGAGTCATAAATTTCAAACGCGAGGCTGCTACAACTGCACCCGCACAGACTGAATTTCACTGCCAAAGAAAACCGATGCATGCGCATCAAACTTCGGCGCCGATCCTGAAGTAAAGAATTTCCGGTCGCCATTCTGCGTCAATCTTACTTCCATCTCCGGATGATTTTCAAGATACCCTTCTAAACTATCAGCAACAATATCACCCTGCACAACAATATTAACACCGACAGGCAGCGCTGCCTTAATTTTAGGCAATAACAATGGGTAATGGGTACAGGCCAGCAATACACAGTCTATACCAGGTTTATCATTCATTAGCGCCTCGATATATTCCTTTACAAAGTAATCTGCACCAGAGGTGGTATGTTCGTTATTTTCAATGATTGGTACCCACATTGGGCAACTTTGTTGTTTCACCGAAATCTCCGGGTGTAACTTCTCAATTTCCATTAAATAAGATTGAGACTCAATTGTACCTCTCGTACCGAGCACCCCAATCTCTTTGCTTCTGGTATACTGATCTATCACTTCTGCCGTAGGCCTGATTACACCCAGCACCCTGCGCCCGGGGTATTTAAAAGGAAGAATGTTTTGCTGTATGCTGCGTAAGGCTTTGGCAGAGGCCGTATTGCAGGCGAGGATAATTAACGGGCAACCCTGACCGAATAGCCATTCTACACATTCCAGCGTATACTGGTAAACAGTCTCAAAAGTATGGTCGCCATAAGGGGCCCTGGCATTGTCGCCAAAATAGATGTAGTCATACTGTGGCAACCGTTCTACAATGGATTTGTAGACCGTCAAGCCACCGTAACCAGAATCAAAAATACCTATGGGACCTTCAAGCATATGCAAAAAAAACGGGACCGGATGATATATCCGGTCCCGCAAATTTAAGTATTTTACTTTAACTATTTTTTTGGTGCAGCAGCAGGAGCTGTTGCTGGAACTGCCGAAGCAGCGATGCCTAATTTAGTTCTTACTGCAGCAGTGATATCATCACCACCTTCAGAGAACAACAAGTTGTTTCCATTTTGTTGTGCAGCGATATCGAAAACGTAAGCCAATCCTTTTTCTTTAGCAACAGATTTTACAGCTGCTTCGAATTTAGTGTTGATAGGTACGAAAAGATCACCTTGTTTCTGTGCAAATTCTTGTTGTGCTTTAACACCAGCATCATTGATTCTTTTTTTCAAATCTTCCAATTCAGCACCCATTTGGTCAAGTTCTTTACCAACTGCTTCTTTGTTTGCCTCACTGATGGTTTTTTGTTTCGCAACGGCAGCAGCATATTTAGTTTGGTACTCACCTTGCATTTTCTCAATCTCAGCAGTTTTGGTTTTGTTGAACGCTTCTAAAGTAGTTTGTGCAACTTTTGCCTCAGGCATCACCGCGAAAATTGCTTCAGAATTCAAATGACCGATCTTTTGTTGTGCATTCGCAATGTTAGCAGTGAAAAGTAGTCCGGCTGCTACAAAAATTGCGTTAATTAACTTTCTCATTTCTATTGTTCTTATTAGTTGTTTTTAAATTTATTTGTATGTTCTATTTTAAAATGGTTCCTGGTTTGTAACCTAGTCGGGTGATAATATCATTGCTGACATCATAACCCGTGCTTGCATAAATCATCATTGTTGACTCGCTACTTTTATCAAAGATAAAATCTATAAACTTAGCTTTAGAGAAATCTGCAATAACTTTAGAAACTTTTTCCTGAATGGGCTTCAAAAGCTTAGACCGGGTCTGAAACAGATCTCCATCCGGACCAAATTTTTGGCGTTGAAATTCTTTAGCTGCTTTTTCTTTTTCAATGATATCATTCTCTCTGCGCTTACGCATTTCATCTGTTAATAATACCTGATCTGCCTGGTAAGATTTGTACATCTTATCAAGCTCAGTAAAATTAACATCCACTTGTTTTTGCCATTGCTGAGAAAGTACGTCAAGTTGATTTTGTGCCGACTTATACTCAGGCATGTGCTTTAAAATATATTCAGAGTCCACATAAGCAAACTTCTGTGCAAAGGCACCAAGGCCTGTGAAGAGCAAAAAGCTGATTAAAATATATTTTTTCATCTGTGTAATTTAATGTTGTTAGTTAAATCCGCCCAATTGTTGTGCTATGCTAAAGTGGAACTGCCCTTTGTTAGCAGATGGATCTCCAGGGATAGCATCAAATCCATAACCGTAATCAATTCCAAGTAATCCAAATATCGGTAAAAATATTTTGGCACCAACACCTACTGAACGTCTAATGTTAAACGGATTGAAATCACTGAATCTGTTCCAGGTATTTCCACCCTCAGCAAAAGTTACTAAGAATGCTGTAGCAGATGGTGACGCGATAACAGGATACCTCATCTCCAATACATATTTGTTGAAGATCGGACTTCCTGAACTTTGTGCCTGACTTAAATTAGCCCCCACCGGCACTACCGAGTTATTAGAGTAACCACGCATTGCTATCAGCTCTGATCCCTGAAGGAAATCAAAACCTTGCATACCATCACCACCCAATTTGAAACGCTCGAAAGCCGACTGTCCTACTGCTGCATTATATGATCCCAAGAAACCGAATTGTGCCTGTGCTTTAAATACTAATTTTCCCGCTACTCTCTGGAACCACTGTGATTCAAATTTCCATTTGTGGTATTCCGTGAATCTATAACGTTGTTTATCCGATGCTATTGCATAGTTGGTATGATTCAATAAAGAATATGGTGGCGTAGCCTGAACAGTGAATTTAAAGAACGATCCTCCTGTAGGGAAAATTGGAGAATCCCTCGAATCCCTGCTTAACTCTTGAGTTAAGTTAAAGTTGTATGAAGTACCTGTTGAGAATAAATAACCAGGATAGTTTTCCAGAATATACTGATTCGCATTGATGGAGTGTGTTAACTGGAAATAGTTATCTGGCCATTTAAGCACCCGACCCAAACTTACAGTTACACCATTCAAACGAATAGATTGATTGCCACCCGTAGCAATCGGATATTTCTGTGAAGACGTAAAAGCACTCAAACCAAAACTAACTGGTTTTTTCCCACCAAGCCAAGGCTCAGAGAAAGAAAAACTGTAAGACTGATAGTATGAGCCGTTAGTCTGACCACGTAAACTTAACTTCTGACCATCACCTTTTGGTAATGGACGGTAAGCTTTAGGGTTGAACAGGTTTCTTAAAGAGAAGTTATTGAAGGTTAATCCTAACGTACCAATGATACGTCCACCACCAAAACCGCCAGAAAGTTCCACCTGATCGGAAGGTTTTTCCTCAACAGCGTATTCGATGTCTACTGTACCATCAGCAGGATTTGGTCTGGGCGTAGGCACAGTCTTAGATTCATCAAAATTACCCAACTGACCAATTTCTCTAACCGTACGGACTAATAATTCTTTAGAGAACTTATCACCTGGCTTAGTTCTGATCTGACGCATAACAACGCGGTCGTTTGTTATCGTATTTCCTTTAATCGTAATTCTGTTGTTCGTATATTGAGGCCCTTCATAGATGCGCATCTCAACGTCAACAGTATCACCATATATTTTAGTCTGGATAGGATCAACATTAAAAGTAAGATATCCATCGTTAAGATAAATACTTGAGACATCATCACTATTACCATTTCCCTTAAGTCGAGTTTCTAGTTTTGACTCACTAAAGATATTTCCCTTTTCGATACCTAAAACTTTCTCCAGGTAAGTTGTGCTATACTTAGCATTACCTGACCACGTGATATTTCCAAAGTAATATTTTTTACCTTCAAAAAGATCCATTTTTATACCAACCGCCTTATCACTGTATTGATAAACGCTATCTTTCAAAATCACCGCATCACGGTATCCTTTGTCGTGCATTTTCTCAACAAGCTTGAGCTTATCTTCTTCAAATTTTTCTTTGTTGAATTTACCCGATCCAAAAATCTTATAGAAAGCCTGTTGGTGTGTTTTTTTCAAAAACTTACGCAATTTGGCAGAAGAGAAGTCCTTATTGCCCGTAAATTTAATTTCATGGACCTTTACCTTTCGTCCCTTATCTATGATCACTTCGAGAATCTGACTATTCTCTGCGTTTGGATCAACCTTGGTTTTATAGTCTACTTTAGTAAAGAAGAAACCTTTATCTGACAGGTATTTAGTAACCGTTGCCGTAGTACTGTTATACAGGTTGTCGTTAATGATCGACTTTCCCGATTTTGCATTCAGCTTTTCAAGTATGTCTGTCTTCTGAGATTTGCTTACACCAACAAGTTCGAAAGAACTCAATCTCGGACGCTCAACCACCTCAATATCGAAAAAGACACTGTCCTCTACAATCTTTGTGATATTAATTTTGATATCATCAAACAAACCGTTTGACCAGAGTGTTTTAATAGCATTCGCGGTAGCATCACCCGGAAGAGTTACTGTTTCTCCTTTGATCAGTTTAGACAAAATGATAACAGTTTCTTTATCCAGATATTTGGTTCCTGTTAAGGTAGTTCCACCGATGATATATTCTTTAGGATTAAAATAATCAAGGTCAGTACCCGCTACTTTTAGTGAAGGCGCTGCCGGATTGGAAGGAGGACGGGTTATTTGTGCCATTGTTGGTAACCCGAACAATAGCAATAATATAAGTTGGTATATTCTTTTCATTTAATTCTAAAAAACGATGCTAAGTTAATTTAAACACATGTTAAAAAGTGTTAAAAGTAAAATTAGTTCAGTTGTTCACTAATCTTACCGAAGCGTCGTTCGCGCTTTTGATAGTCGACAATAGCCTCATAAAGATCCTCTGACCTGAAGTCGGGCCATAAAGTTTCAGTAAAATATAATTCGGTATAAGCCATTTGCCACAGCAGGAAATTACTCACTCTATGCTCGCCGCTCGTCCTGATCATCAGCTCCGGATCAGGCATATTTACCGTTGTTAATTGTGATGCAAATAAAGTTTCATTGATGTCTTCAACAGCAAGCTCATCGTTCTTAACCTTAGTGGCCAGTTTACGCGCAGCATCCAGAATTTCCCATTTTGCACTATAGCTTAAGGCAAGAGTTAGCGTACAGGCAGTGTTATCTGCAGTTTTAGCCATAGCACTGTTCAGATCGTCGATACACTTCTGTGGGAGAGATGCAATATCGCCGATGGCATGCAGTTTAATATTGTTTTTCGTTAATGTCTGGGTTTCCTGATTGATGGTAGAAATAAGTAATTCCATCAAAAAATTCACCTCCTCAATAGGTCTGTTCCAGTTTTCGGTAGAAAAGGCATAAACAGTAAGGTACTTGATACCCACCTCCACGCAACCTTCCATGATATCCTTAACAGACAGCACCCCACTCTCATGTCCGGAAGCCCGGAATTTACCCTGATTTTTGGCCCATCTCCCATTACCATCCATAATGATGGCAATATGCTCTGGCAACCTGGTTAAGTCAATTTGTTCTTTGAATCCCATCAATTTATATAAGAAGATACCTAATCTAAAAACGATTTTGGATCACAAAGGTATGAGATATGCATATAGTATCCAAATAGATATTACAATGCAGGCTATCAGCAGCATGGTAGATTACCAGCGAAACTAGAATTTATAACAATCATCACTCAAAAAGGCAAAAGACAAACCGACACTCATAAACATATAAGTATCGCGCTTCCTGTAATCGCCTCTTTGCGTCCCGGGGATGCCGATCCCCCTTATAGATGGATCTGATAAAGGATATCCCGTACGGAATGCATATACCGGCGGATCGGGATATTTTCCACTCACATCATCCAGGTAATCGGTATAAGCTGTGCGATAACCGACTTCTGCAAAAATACTGACATTATCATTTAACCGGTACTTCGCTCCAACACCGTAAGGAATGGTTAGTGCATAATCTCTATAGGTATTAGCCTGACCTTCAGTTCTGATGTCATACACTCTGTAAGTCTGACCTTCGTATTTTGCAGTCGGCTTAAACAAGACGCCCCCCACTCCTGAAAACAAGTAAGGTGAGAATTTCTTTGTGCCGCCTCCGGAAAAGTAATCCAAGAAATTGAAGTCGACCCGCAGCAGCACCTCATTAAGTGGTGTTCGGAAATTGATATTTCTTTCCCTGAATTGTGCATTGGAAGAATTCGCATCGTTAGCAGTAATAATACCCCTGGTATAGTGCAATCCCAAACCCCAGTAGCCGTCAAAGTTGGCCTTAACAAAAGCGCCCGCAGCTATACCACTAATTTTAACAGGGTTATCCTGATTCAGATCACCGATATATCCTGCCCCTCCACCGTGTACACCAACTTCCCATGTTTGTGCAGAAAGGCTGGTTGAAAAGGTGAGTAATAAAAAAAAACAAGGAAGGATCTTCAGTAGTCTCATGCTAATAGTTACGCGTATCGATACCCCATAGCAACTTATTTCTTAAGGTTGTTAAATAGGACTCGTTATTTAATCTAACCAGATTTACGTGAAAGCTGGCCTTATTCAGTTTAATTTTCACAGAACGATCAACAGTCTCAGTCCTTGAATCACAAGAAACTAAAAACTTGGTACTTCGCGCTTCTACCTCAAAGGTCAGCGTGGCATCATCAGGAACAATCAGCGGTCTTACGTTCAGGTTATGCGGTGCAATTGGAGTTATCACAAAGTTCTGAGAACTCGGCAATATAATCGGACCACCACAACTCAGCGAATATGCTGTTGATCCTGTTGGTGTAGCAATAATCAGGCCGTCAGCCCAGTATGAGTTAATAAATTCGTCATTCATGTAAGCATGAATGATCATCATTGCCGTATTATCCCTACGATGAATGGTAATGTCATTCAACGCAAAATTTGCATCACCAAAGAGATGGTGCTTGGATTCCAGGTTTAACAGGCTTCTTTTATCGATCGTAAATTCTCCATTCAGTAATGCCAGGATTGCATTCTTGATCTCATCCTTATTAATGCTCGCCAGGAAACCCAAACGACCAAAATTGATTCCGATCACAGGAATTCCTGAATCCCGCACAAGGGCCAGTGTATCCAGCAAGGTACCATCTCCACCCAAGCTGATCAACACATCAGCATGGTTAACCAGTTCTGCGTTATTGGTAAAGGTTTGTATTCCCGGAAATAGTCTCACTTTATCATCGATAAAGGTTTTGTATTTCTGGAAGATTATCGTATCGATTTTGTACTGTTCAAGAGCGTCGAAAACCTCTTGTACATAAGGTAGAACTGTGTTATTGAATTCTCTGCCGTAGATTGCAATTCTCATGAAGACTCTTAAACGTTTAAATAATTCATCAATGAATTGTATCGGTCTGTTGTGCCGTCGTCAGACGTTGTGTTGTTAAACACCGCCTTAACTTCGTAATCATACCGCTCAAACGACGCTATAATTCCTGACAGTTCAGTTTTATTGATTTTTAGCGTTACTTCCAGTTTTGTGGAATCCGGAAAGGCTTGTGTGTAGGACGATAGGATCTGTGCATTATCAGCCTCAACAATTTGCGCCATATGCGACAGCGAGTTGTTCCTGTTACCGATTTCCAGAACAATGACACCTCCTGGTTCCTTAACCGCGAAAATATCCGCAACATACTCCATCACGCTCTGTACCGAAATCATCCCCAGATAATTTTTCTGATAGTCCAATACGGGAACGATCGACAGCTGTAACTGATTGAATAACCTGATCACGTCATAAACATGCGCATCCCTGTAAACAAAGGGATTAAGTACGCTTAATGGTAAACTACCGATAGCAGCTGCCGGATCACGAACCTCAATCAGCTCGTCTTCGGTAAGCAAGCCCAGAAACTGCTCTTCATTTACGATAGGCATATGGAATAACTTGAACTCACTCATCCGTTCCAAAGCCTTCTGAACAGTGTCAGAGGTTTTTAAAGGCGGAATTATATTCGATATGAGTTCTTCAGCTATCATTATTTCAGTAGTATGCGTTGTAAAAATTTATCCAGGTATTCATTAAATTCAGCAGGACGCTCCATCATCGGCGCATGCCCACATTTATCCACCCAGTTAAGCTCAGAATTTGGAAGTAACTGATGAAACTCTTCAGCTACATCTGGAGGTGTTACCTTGTCCTGTTTTCCCCAAATTAAGGAAACCGGTATCGTGATCTTTGCCAGGTCTTTTGACATATTATGACGAATGGCCGATTTAGCCAATGCAAGGATACGAATTACCCTGGACCGCTCGTTTACGGACTTAAATACTTCGTCAACCAATTCCGGGGTGGCGGTAGCAGGATCGTAAAAAGTGAACTCTACCTTCTCACGGATATAGTCATAGCTCTCCCTGCGTGGGAAAGAACCACCAAAAGCGTTTTCATACAAACCAGAACTTCCGGTCAGCACAAGTGCCTTAACATATTCCTGGTGCGCAACTGTAAAAGCAAGTCCAACATGGCCACCCAGAGAATTCCCGATCAGAACAACCTGGTTCAACTTTTTGAACTTGATGAACTTGTATACGTATTTTGATAAACTTTTAACGCCCAAAGTAAGCAAGGGCAATTCATATATTGGTAAAATAGGAACCACTACATGATAGTGTTCCTTGAAGTAATCTATGGTGGGTTCCCAGTTACTCAATTCGCCCATGAGGCCATGAAGTAAAACCAGGGTTTCTCCTTTACCTGCTTCTGTATATCTGAACCCGTCTTCTTCTATTACCTCGTATTTCATTCGTGTGTTATATTTCAATTTTTAAAAGCTGCAGTTAATGAACCCATCTACCCGCTAAACCATCCTGATATTTCACTAAGTTAGAAGACAAAAGTTAAATCAAGGCATTTAATTCGATAATTTTCGGAAACATTCGAACTGCTATAAATGAAGCACAATTTATGCCAATTGCGTTTTTACAATTTCAGCAATAAGTTTTCCATCCGCTTTTCCAGCAAGCTCTTTATTGGCCAAACCCATAACTTTCCCCATATCCTTTACAGATGAGGCACCTGATTCAGTGATGATTTTAGCAATAATAGTTTCGACTTCTTCCTTTTCCATCTGCTTAGGTAGAAAATGATTGATCACCTCTATTTCTTCTTCTTCAATAACTGCCAGGTCTGCTCTACCTTGCTGCGTGTAAATATCAGCGGACTCCCTACGCTGTTTGATCAGCTTTTGCAAGATCTTCAATTCAGCTTCTTCAGTAACCTCTTCAGATCCCTTCTCCGTCCTTGCCAGCAACAATGCCGCCTTAATTGCACGTAGACCGCGAAGTTTAGCCTGATTTTTGGCTAACATAGCCTGTTTTATTTCCTGATCAATTGTATTTGAAATCATATCTTTTTGGTATTAATTAATCTTTTTGAGTAATAGTGGCAGTTGCCTGCGCAGCAGGCATAATCAGCATGTCGTTAATGTTAACATGAGCAGGTCTGCTTACCGCGAACCAAATAGCATCAGCAATATCCTGTGCCAGCAAAGGCTCAAATCCCTTATAGACATTCTTGGCGCGCTCTTCATCTCCTTTAAAGCGTACGATAGAAAATTCCGTTTCTACCATACCGGGATGAATTGCTGTAACTTTAATATGGTGCGGCAAAAGGTCTACACGCATTCCTTTATTTAATGCATCAACTGCATGTTTTGTTGCACAGTATACGTTTCCATTTGGATAAACTTCTTTACCGGCAATTGAGCCAATATTGATAATATGTCCAGACTTATATGGAATCATCCAATTGGAGACAATTTTGGTTACATACAAGAGTCCTTTTACATTGGTATCGATCATCACATCCCAATCATCAGTATCTCCTTTGTCTATCGGATCTAAACCCTGACTAAGGCCGGCATTGTTGACCAACACATCCACTTTCTTCCACTCGGTTGGCAAACCCTCCAAAATAGCAGTTAATTGCTCCTTGTTCCTCACATCAGCAACCAATGGTTGTATGTCGATAGCATATTTATCTTCCAGATGACGAGAAATTTCTCCGAGTAATTGCGTTCTTCTTGCTACAAGAATCAATTGATAGCCTTGCTGCGCAAACAAATGTGCGCATGCTTTGCCGATGCCTGATGTAGCGCCTGTGATTAATGCGATTTTAGAATTCATGATCTTTAATATTGGTCAAAGCTAGGAAATTTCCCAACGGCCGCATCATTCGAAGTATAAACTGAATGTCACATGACGCAACATCAGCTTATCAAGAGGAACAGAATAGGGATTTGTCGCGTCCGAAGTAAGAATGCTCTTGAAAGATTGTGACCATTTCAACTCCGGCGACATCTTGAAATACTCGAAATACAAGTCGAAACCTATACCCGCCTCATAGGAAATAAAGTTCTTCTTATTACTTAATAGCTTTTCCAAAACCGGAACCCCGGCATTACTTGTTTTTTTCTTCGAGGCGATATCCATAGAATACTTCGCTCCTGCCAAAACATACGCCCTGAAATTGTTTCGCCTGTCGGACTTTAATTTCACATCCAAAGGGAAGTCTACCATGGTCGACTGTACCTTTTGTTCCATCACAGAAAATGCTTTATTGTATACCGCAGGAGTAGTGTACTCATAAGTTAACAACCTATCGTTGAAAACCAACGAAGGTGTAAATCTCAAGTCGCTATGTTCATTGATTCTTTTATTCACCACGAAGCCAATTCCAAACCCTGGTGAAGTCTTCGAAGATATCGAACTTAACTGATCGGTAACCGGAGCCGCGTTAGCAGGCCCGGTTGGATCTATAAATTGCTGCCTCCAGTTCGCTTGCTTCAATATTTTATATTCAGAAGAAATGTATTGAAAGGTAAAACCAAAATGTATATCACTCTCATCTACCCCGCCGCCCCAGTTCTGAGCATCGGCAGTATAACAGGCAGTTGATAATAATATCAGGATGATTAATCTTTTGATCATTTTATTCCAGTATATATCGCACTAATGCCAAACGTCAGGCTGACATGTTTGGTTTGCTTAAATCCAACTTTCTCCATCAATGTTGTGAAAGATTTACCATCAGGAAAAGCCGCTACAGATTCAGGAAGATAGGTATAAGCTTTAGCATCTTTCGAAAATAATCGTCCAAAAAATGGTGTAATATGTTTAAAGTAGAAGTTATACGTCTGTTTAATCGGAAAATGTTGTGGCTTCGAAAACTCAAGAATTACAATTTTACCACCCGGCTTCAATACTCTTAACATATCCGACAGCCCCTTCTCTAGATTTTCATAATTCCGAACACCATAGGCTACAGTTATTGCGTCGAAATGGTTATCGTCAAAAAGCAACTTTTCTGAATCTCCGATATGGACGGAAAAAGTATCCTGAAGGTTACGTTCCAGAATCTTCTTCCTTGCAACGCCCAACATGCCTTCAGAAATATCTACACCGATAATTTTTTCAGGCTGTAAGATCTTTATCGCCTCAAAAGCGAAATCACCAGTACCGGTAGCCACATCGAGCATAATCCGCGGCTTAACAGACTTCAGTTCCTTAATTGCTTTTTTACGCCACAGGATATCAATCCCCAGGGAAAGAAAATGATTCAAAAAATCATAAGTACCTGAAATATTGTTGAACATCTCGGCTACCTGCTCTTTCTTGGTAGCGGTTTCAGATTGGTAGGGGGTTATATTTTCATTCATGCTTCCCGACAAAGATAAGTATTGTTGAAAACTAATTTTCTACCTTTGTCAAATGATTATAAAATCAGCAACATTTATTTGCAGCAATACTAAGGTTTCGGCCTTACCGGTTGCCAATATGCCCGAATACGCTTTTATTGGCCGATCTAACGTTGGCAAATCCTCATTGATAAATATGCTTGTCAACCAACATGGTCTGGCAAAAACCTCCCAGCGCCCCGGCAAAACGCAATTGATCAACCATTTTCTGATTAACGAACAATGGTACATTGTGGATTTACCTGGCTATGGTTACGCTAAAGTATCCAAAAGCAGCAGGGAGAAATGGGAGAAATTTATCCGCAACTATATCACCAAACGCGAAAGTCTGCAGTGTGTGTTCGTGTTGATCGATAGCCGACTTGAACCTCAAAAGATTGATCTTGAGTTTTGCTGCTGGATGGGCGAGGTACAAATTCCTTTCGCCCTGGTATTTACTAAAGCCGATAAACAATCGGCACCAAAAACAGACCAGAACGTTGCAGCCTTCAAAAAAGCCCTTAAAGGCTGGTTTGAAGAGATACCTCCAACATTTGTTACCTCTGCAGAAAAGGGAGCGGGCAGAGATGCCGTCCTTAATTTCATCACTGAGGTAAACCTTGATTTTGCCATGCCAGACTTAACTCCGGTAGAAGAAGATTAATCGTTATGAAAAAGTACTTTTCCCTTGTGCTTTTTGCACATTCTATATTTGCATTACCCTTTGCCCTCATCGGATTTTTCTTAGGCGTTACCACTACAACTAATCCTTTTCAGTGGCATCTGTTTGCCTTGGTCATCCTATGCATGGTCTTCGCCCGTAACTCAGCAATGGCCTTTAACAGGTATCTGGACCGTAATATAGACAGCAAAAATCCACGCACTACTATGCGCGATATTCCGGCAGGAAGAATCACGCCTACTCAGGCCTTAACATTTGTTATGATCAACTGCATTCTATTTGTCGCAACAACTGCCTTTATCAACCCGCTTTGTTTATACCTATCGCCGGTTGCCTTGTTTGTGATCCTTTTTTACAGTTACACCAAACGCTTTACTGCCCTTTGCCATCTGGTCTTGGGCCTGGGATTATCCCTTGCCCCAATTGGCGCGTATATAGCAGTTACAGGTCAGTTTAGCCTGGTTCCTGTACTCTATTCCTTCGCCGTATTATTTTGGGTAAGTGGATTCGACATCATTTATGCCCTGCAGGATGAAGATTTTGACCGCGCAGAACATCTGCACTCTATTCCGGCCGCTTTAGGCATCAAAAATGCCCTACGCTTGTCTGTTGTGCTGCATGTATGTTCAGCCTTATGTGTAATTATTCCTTTATTCTATGTTTCTTTCGGCTGGTTTTATGACGCCGGAGTGTTGTTTTTCTGCGCTATGCTTGTCTACCAGCATCTCCTCGTCAAACCTACAGACCTGAGCAAGGTAAACCGGGCATTTATGACAACCAACGGATATGCATCCGTAATTTTCGCTGTTTGCTTCCTGGCAGATGCTTTTATAAGAACTCATTTTTAATTCAAAAACATGATCGATCTAATCATACCTAAAAAAACTAGAACATATGTTCCCCAAAATCTCGAAATCAAATGGGAAAATCTGGAGCCATTGTTTAATGAATTGCTTCAGAGAACTATCCTGACCATCGAAGAACTGGAACTTTGGTTAAAAGACAAAAGTGAACTGGAAGCTGCACTGGAGGAGGATTTTGCGTGGAGATATATCCGCATGAGCTGTGACACGGCAAACGAAAAGCTGGTTGAAGATTTCCAGTATTTTGCTAATGAAATCGATCCAAAGATCTCTCCTTTAGCTAACCAACTGAACAAAAAACTGATCGCTAATGAATTGAGTGAGCAATTGGACGAGCAGAAATATTTTGTTTACCTGCGCGCCATCCGTAAAGGACTGGAAATCTACAGGGAAGAAAACATTGAGCTTTTCACTAAACTGCAGGTTGCTCAGCAAAAGTATCAGGCCACAACCGGCGCAATGAGCGTCCATATTAACGAGCAGGAATACACCCTGGAGCAAGCCGCCAATTTCTTGAAAGATGTAAGCAGGGAAACCAGACAAAATGCCTGGGAAATCATTCTACAACGCAGACTCGTCGATAAAGACGATTTAAATATCCTGTTTGATGAACTGATCACCATGCGTCATCAGGTTGCACTCAATGCAGGTTTCGAGAATTTCAGAGACTATATGTTCCAGGCGTTGGGCAGATTTGACTACACGCCGCACGATTGCTACAAATTCCACGAGGCTATAGAAAAAGAAGTTGTACCCATTTTAAAGGAACAGGCACAAAAACGGGCTGAAGCTTTAAAGCTGGAAGTTCTTAAGCCATGGGATATGGAGGTGAGTACCACAGGCAAACCGGCGTTAAAGCCTTTTCAAAACGGAGCTGAACTTATTGATAAAACTATCGCATGTTTTAATGCTATTGACCCTAAACTGGGGCAGATGCTACAAACCATGAAAGCAAATAACCTGTTCGATGTAGAAAGCAGAAAAGGAAAAGCTCCCGGAGGCTATAACTACCCTTTGGCAGAAACCGGCGCGCCGTTTATTTTCATGAATTCTGCCAATTCCCTGCGCGACCTTACAACGATGGTGCACGAAGGAGGCCATGCGGTACATACTTTCTTAACGGCCAATCTGGAACTCAATGATTTCAAACATTGCCCTTCTGAAGTTGCCGAATTAGCATCGATGAGTATGGAGCTGATATCTATGGATTACTGGGATGTTTACTTCGACAACGAGGCAGACCTCATCCGTGCAAAAAGAGAACAACTTACCGATGTGCTTAAAACACTCCCATGGGTGGCCGTGATCGACCAGTTTCAACATTGGATTTACACCAACCCAGGACATAACGCGGCAGATCGTGAAACAGCCTTTAAACAAATCTATGAGCGTTTTGGTGCCGGATTTACAAATTGGGAAGAACTGGATCAGGAATTCGGAAATTTGTGGCAGAAACAATTACACCTCTTTGAAGTACCTTTCTACTATATTGAGTATGCTATTGCACAATTGGGTGCTATTGCCATCTATAAAAATTATAAAGAAAACCCACAACAGGCGATTAAACAGTATTTGGATGCCCTATCTCTTGGATATACACAGCCAATGAACGAAATCTACGAAACAGCGGGTATCAAATTTGATTTTACCCAAGGATATGTGGAAGAACTCGCTACTTTTATCAAAAATGAACTAGCCAAATTGGATTAGTTAAGAGTAAATGTATAAGTTTGAATAAATAACCGCGCCAATAACTGACTATGTTTGAAAAACTGCTAAGAAAGAAATCCATTACCAAAATATTAGAAGATGCAGAAAAGGGGTACGGAGACCACGGAAGTGCCCTGCATAAAACTCTTGGTGTAAGGGATCTTACAGCGTTTGGTATCGCAGCCATCATTGGCGCAGGTATTTTTAGCACGATTGGTAAGGCAAGTGCCGACGGTGGACCGGCGGTTATCTTTCTTTTTATCTTCACCGCCCTGGCGTGTAGTTTCGCTGCATTTGCCTATGCAGAGTTCGCTTCTATGGTTCCGGTTTCCGGAAGCGCCTATACCTACTCCTATGTAGCCTTTGGGGAATTGGTAGCCTGGATTATTGGCTGGTCACTGATCATGGAATATGCCATCGGTAATATTACTGTCGCCATTTCCTGGTCTGATTATTTCACCAGTCTCCTCTCCTCCATACATATACCCGCCCTTGGCATCACAGGAATTCATCTTCCTGATTGGATGACAATGGATTATCTTAGTGCATTTAATGGTCATAAACATGCCGAAGCATTAGTTAATGCGGGCAAGAACTTTACCGATCTTGATGAGTCTGTACGTATTGCCAGCAATGCATGGAATACTGCCCCACGTATTGGAAACTTCCACCTTGTTGCAGATTTGCCGGCCTTAGGAATTATTATATTCATTACATGGCTGGTGTATCGGGGCATGAAGGAATCTAAAAATGCAAGTAACGCCATGGTTGTGGTTAAACTAGCGGTAATCCTGCTCGTGTTGGCCGTTGGCGTTTTCTATGTAGATACTAAAAACTGGAATCCTTTTGCCCCTAATGGTGTTAGCGGCGTGTTGAAAGGCGTATCTGCAGTATTCTTTGCCTATATCGGTTTCGACGCAATCTCTACTACAGCCGAAGAATGTAAGAACCCTCAAAGAGATCTTCCACGTGGTATGATGTGGGCAATTATCATTTGTACTATTTTATACGTAGCCATTGCACTTGTGTTAACGGGGATCGTAAACTACAGTCTCCTAGCCGTAGGTGATCCACTTGCTTTTGTGTTCGATCATATCGATCTGAAACTGATGAGTGGTATTATTGCTGTGAGTGCCGTATTTGCTATGGCCAGCGTACTGCTCGTTTTCCAGCTTGGTCAGCCGAGAATCTGGATGAGTATGAGCAGAGACGGGTTGTTGCCTAAAGCCTTTTCAAAAATCCACCCCAAGTACCATACGCCTTCTTTTGCAACTATAGTAGTTGGCTTTGTTGTCGCAGTTCCCTCTTTGTTCATGAACCTGACTATCGTGACCGACTTATGTTCTATCGGAACCTTATTTGCGTTTGTATTGGTATGTGCCGGTGTTTTGGTGTTACAAGAGAAAAAAGACATTCCACGCAAGTTTAAAATCCCTTATGTGAATTCAAAGTTTGTGGTTCCACCGATACTGGCGATTTTATTGATTGTGGCTTTTACAATGTACCGTAAAGAAACAAGCAGTTTTATATTGAACAGTGCAAAAATACAGGATCCTGTTACCCTGGTAACATCGCTTGATAGTTCAGAACTGGCATCAGTGCAAAGTCAGATCAAACAGCTGGAAAACAAACCTGCATTGATAGAGAAAAATATCGATACAGAAGCTTACCTGGCTAAACTAGATGCTGCACAATACCAAAACTTTGTAGACAACGCCTCTATTTCTGCAGATAAAAAATATGATTCAGGATGGAGTCTTTTTAAACATAAAATCCCAATGTGGATCTTCTTATTCATCTGCTGCGTAATTACCTGGTACTGCATCAAGAAAGACCTTTCGTTGATCCCTGTACTTGGATTACTGAGTTGTCTATACATGATGTGTGAGCTTGGTATCTCCAACTGGATAGGTTTTGGGATCTGGTTAGTGATTGGATTGGTAGTATATTTCTTATACGGCTTTAAACACAGCAAGTTAAATCAACAGGTTGGCTAATGTTACAAACCCCACATCGGGGAAAATAATACCCAATTAAACTATCAATCCATTATTTTAGAATATTTTTTAAAATTTATTCTACAATTCGAGAATTTAATTCTACATTAGTGGGGTGATAACGAAATCACAAATTGAATTGCCCTCCTAATTATCCCTATAATAATGTTTAGTGCGAGACTAAACATAAAGGCTCCTCCCCGGAGCCTTTTTTTATGCCAGAAAATCTGGTTTAAAACCAATTCTTACCCGCGGTGGGTTAGGTTCATCCCGTTTCTCCAGTAGCTCGTCCAAACAATTAAAAACAACCTCTAAATTTTTGTCTTGATGATCCAGGTGATTTTTTATTTTCTCAATCTCCAAACGGATCTCGGTAGTGTCGGCAAGCATCCGTCTGGTTTGCGTAAATACCCGCATAACCATAATGTTTACAGCAATAGCTCTATCACTTTTGAGCAGACCAGAAAGCATGGCCACACCCTGCTCGGTAAAAGCATATGGAAGCTTACGGGTTCCTCCCCAACTTGATGTTCCAAAATGGAACATCAAGTTTTCAAACTCACTATTTGTAAGCTGAAACATAAAATCATCCGCAGGAAAACGCTTGATGTTTCGGCCTACCGCCTTGTTTAAATCGCGCGTCTGCACTTCGTACATTGCCGCCAGGTCTTTATCTAGCATAACTTTTACACCCCGGATATGGTAAATTTTATTCAAAACTAGATCATCTGAAATTGGGTGATTTTTATCGAGTTCTGTCATTTTAATATTGTGTTTTTCAAATCACGTATTTAGACAGCTATTTTAATGCATTTTTTTTTAGACACAGGGTAAGATAATCTGTATAGCTATATACGGAAAAGACAAAGAGGAACCTAATTTTGTATGAGTCCATAGTGAGTCCATAGTCAGTCCATAATGAGTCCATAAAAAAGGCGAAAAACATGGACCCATTGCGGAGACAGTATGCACTCAGTATTGATGCACATGCCAGTTGCCTGGAGCCAGATATGAAATAAGCTTAAAGTTATTAAATTGGGAGTCTGTTCAGTTCTATATCGTCGGTTGAAACGAAGATCAATGGGACTTTCTCTACATCAACATAACTGGAATCCAAACCAAAACTTCGTTCTTCAGAAATGCTTAGTTTTTTCAACACAAAATACCAGGTCATGATGGTACGCTCGTAGAAGTTAAGCGAATTGAACCTCGATAGATGTTTCTCTAACAGAATAAACCTGAAGTCGCCTGCTATCTTATGCTTCTTAAGGCTTGTATATTGGCTGGTAATATCTACTTCTCCATTTTTAACGAGATTCTCGACAACTTTCCTAAACAATAGGTTGATCCTTTGCTCTACCCTGAAACCCAATCTAAAATCTATCCTGATCAACTTGCCGGGGATGAGAAATTCAACCTTGTAATCTCTTGTGAATGGCTGATCAACTACATCCACATGCACCAACCAATAGACATCAGCACGCTTAGGTTCCTTCTGCAGGATGGAGTAAATAATCTTGGATTCGATTTCGGTTTTAAAGTTGGCACTTGTAAGGTACACCAATTGAGATGAATATTTGGCGACGGACTCATCCTCGCTCAACTCTTCGAGCAGCTCGTAATAGTCATCGATTTCGACATACTTCACAAAACGATTTTTGATTTTACGGGCAACAAACCAACCCCACATTACAGTGAAGAGCGCAGATCCGATTAGCAGCGTTACAAAGCCCCCATGGAAGAACTTCGTCATATTCCCAGCAAGGAACGAAAGCTCTAACAGACCATATACGATCAGAAAGATGATGATTAAATATCCTGGGACCTTCTTAGCCTGCATAAAAAACGCAACTAATATGGTTGTGGCCAAAAACGTCAGGTTAATTGCTAATCCATACGCCCCCTCCATATTAATGGACTTCCTGAACAACAACACTACTCCAATGCAGCCGGCACAAAGGATCCAGTTGATTGATGGCACATAGATTTGTCCCTTGTGATTACTCGGATAAGTGATTGCTACTTTAGGCCATAGGTTTAGTCTTACAGCTTCAGATATTAGGGTAAAAGATCCTGTAATCATTGCCTGACTCGCTATAATGGCCGCCATAGTAGCTAGCGCCACCATAGAGAGCAGATATGCTTCCGGCACTATTTCATAAAAGGGATTTAATTTATCGTTATATTCCGGATGGTTGAGCAACCATACTCCTTGTCCGAGGTAATTCAAAATCAATGTCGCTTTAACAAAAATCCAACTCACCCGGATGTTTTGTCGGCCGCAATGACCAAGATCCGAGTAGAGCGCTTCGGCACCAGTAGTACATAAAAAAACGCCCCCTAAAATGACAAGTGCCATCGGATTTGTAGCAATCAGATGTATTGCATAGTAAGGATTAAGCGCTTTCAAAATAGTGAAATCTTCAACTATATACCGAAGTCCGAGTACACCTAAGGCCGCAAACCAGATCAACATAATCGGCCCGAACAGCTTACCAACCAAACTGGTCCCAAATTGCTGAATAATAAAAAGCACCAGGATGATAGCAAGCACAATGGGAATTACATGCACCCAGGGAAATTTGAACTGTAAACCCTCTATTGCTGTTGTGACTGTAATACTCGGTGTAATAATACCATCTGCAAGCAAAGCACATCCACCAATTACTGCAGGAACAACCAACCACTTCGCTTTTTTACGAACCAAAGAATACAAGGAAAAGATTCCCCCCTCTCCATTATTATCCGCCCGTAATGTAATCAGCACATACTTGATCGTGGTTTGAAGTGTAAGCGTCCAGATAATACAAGACAAAGCACCAAGCACCACCATCGGTGTAATCTGCTGTCCGTTGCTATGAACCGTATTAAAAATCGCTCTTAAAGTATATAATGGTGAGGTTCCAATATCTCCGTAAACAATACCCAGACTGATAAGCAATCCGGCAGTAGATAATTTCTGAATATTTGTACTATCTGACACGTAATAATTATAAAGTCAATGATTTAAGCGTTACTGATTCGCAAATTAAGAATTTTACGATTGTTAAATATTGTTAAATATTCAATTAGTGAACAATTCGTGATTTTATTTGTTTTATTATTTCTATTTTTGAGGTAATTACAAAGAATGACTATAACATCTACAAAAACGCTTCTTCTTCGATTTACCTGCATCTTATGCTTGGGTATATTGTGCAATGTGAGTGTTTTTGGTCAGAAGGCAGATAGTGTTAACTATATCACGCGCTCCAGAAAAGCTAAACCTGCCGTTATTAAACCAAATCTACCGGTTTACCGTCCACTTGGTTTCATTCCTTTCAACAGTGTTATTTTCTCCAAAACGCCTGTTGCAGCAAAGCCCGAAAAGAACCTTACTTTCCTTAAAGTGTTTCCAAGCCCTGTTGATGATCAAATCAGTATTGTCTATAAGCTGGAACGCGAAAGCACAGTATCCATTAAAATTATGGACTTACTGGGCAATGAAGTAGTAAGTCTGGCCAACGAGCGCTCGGCAGCGGGTGAGCAAACAAAAACATACACGATTCCTAATCGCCTGAGCAGTGGAATTTATTTCGTCAGGATTGTTGCTGGAGCAGAAACATCAGTAAAACGTATCTCCGTTTTATAAGTTCCTTTTGTTTCTTACTTTTGGCAGCAGGTGTTCATCGTGATCTGCCATCAAATAAAGCTTATTATCTGTATACATAAATCCATTTTTTAATGAAGATCATCGCTATTGGCCGCAACTATGCCGCGCATGCTAAAGAATTAAACAATCCCGTACCTACTGTTCCGGTAATCTTTATGAAACCAGATACTGCGGTTTTGAAAGACAACAAACCTTTTTACATTCCCGACTTCTCCAACGATATCCATTATGAACTTGAAGTGGTTTTGAAAATCTCTAAAGAGGGAAAACACATTCAGGAAAAATTTGCACATAACTATTACGAAGAAATTGGCTTAGGTATTGATTTTACTGCTCGGGATCTACAAAGTATACATAAGGAAAAAGGATTGCCCTGGGAACTTGCAAAGGCCTTTGACAATTCTGCAGCGGTAAGTAACTTCGTTCCGAAGGGAAGTTTAGGCGACCTTAAAGCACTTACCTTTGAATTAAAGGTAAATCAGGAAAGCAGACAAAACGGTAACACCGAAAATATCCTATTTTCTTTTGAACAGATTATCGCATTTGTTTCTCAGTACATCACCTTAAAAAAAGGCGATCTTATTTTTACCGGAACACCAGAAGGTGTTGGTCAGGTGCACCAGGGAGATCGTTTGGAGGCATGGCTTAAAGGGGAACAATTGTTAAACTTCGAGATTAAATAATAGCATGCGCAAAACCCTTGTTGTAATCTATTTTTCTCTCTTCGTTTCCGTTCAATTATATGCCCAGCAAATATTTAGCACCAATAAATATCCACTGGTAGATTTCAGGCCACCACTTGACATTACACCCCCAGCCCTTGCAGGCTCGTTTGGTGAATTGCGTGCCAATCACTTTCATTCTGGTATGGACTTCAGGACCAACCAGCGCGAAGGATATCCTGTATACGCAATTGCTGATGGCTATATTTCAAGAATCCGTATCCAGAACAGCGGGTTTGGCAATGCATTATACATTAACCATCCGAATGGGTTCACCTCGGTGTACGGACATCTTCAACGTTACAATGGAAAATTGACCTCACTCGCTAAAAGCATCCAATACGCTAAAAAATCATTTGAGATTGACGAGTTTCCCGGCGCAGACGCAGTACCTGTTCATAAAGGTGATTTAATTGCTTATTCCGGAAATACAGGAAGCTCTGGCGGCCCGCATTTACATTTTGAGATCAGGGATACGAAAACAGAAGCGACGATAAATCCGCAACTTTTCGGCATCAGCATTCCCGATAATATACCTCCTGTGATTTCGGGATTATTTGTTTATAAGCTTAACCAGGCTCCATTTAATGAATTTACTAAAAAACAAGCATTGGCCTTATCCGGTGGTGGCGGCAAATATACGGTAACCAATACCGTCACCTTAGGTGGTGAAGTTGGATTTGGTATTATAGCTACCGATCGGCACACTGGGCTATCAGGAACAAATGGTGTTTATGCGATTGTTTTAGAGATAGATGGAAAAACGGTGTTTACATCAGCAGTTGAGCGTTTTCTTTTTGAAAACAGTAAGGCTATCAATGCACATATCGACTATCCCGAGTTCATGAATTCCCGCAGAAATATCCAGAAAAGCTTTGTAGATCCGGGTAATCCACTTCAAATCTACAGCAACCTGGTAAATAACGGCAGGATCTCCTTTACCGATGGTAAAACACATGAAATTCTGTATACTATAACCGATTTGAAAGGTAACAAAAGTACTGTTAGCTTCACTGTACAAGCAGAGCTCAATCCAACTATTCCTGAAATGACTGCGCCTGAAGGAACAATATTGTTTCCGTTTAATAAACTTAACAATTACGCTACCGACAATGTAAAAGTTGTTGTTCCTGTAGGATCACTTTATAACGATCTTAATTTCTCCTATAAGGAGATTCCACACCCAGGAGCGTGGTCTGCAGATCATAAAGTTCAAAATGGACTAACGCCCTTGCATACCGGATTTGAACTGTGGATCAAACCGAGTCGTGATATGGGCGCATTAGCAGAAAAGGCATTGATCGTAAATGCAAATGGTGGTTCGCAAGGTGGCAATTTTAGCGACGGGTATGTAAAGGCTACTCCCAGAAATTTTGGAACCTTTCACATCACAGTAGACACTACAGCTCCAGTTATAGTGCCAACAAACATCACCGAAGGTAAAAGCATGAAAGGCCTGGGCAAGATGACTTTCAAAATCAGAGATAATTTGTCTGGAATAAAAAGCTTTAACGGCTATATTGATGGGCGATGGGTGCTCATGGAGTTTGATGCAAAAACAGCTACCTTGTGGCATACATTTGATGATACTACCGCAGCGGGCAAACATGTGCTTGAGCTAATCGTTACTGATATGAAGGACAACACCAAGAACTTAAAAATAAACTTTTCAAGATAAGCAGATATGACTGAACTTACAGCAGGAATGAAAGCTCCTGATTTTACCGCAAATGATCAAAATGGAAATACGGTAACGCTTGACCAGTTTAAAGGTCAGAAAGTGATTCTGTATTTTTATCCCAAAGACAATACACCGGGCTGCACTGCCGAGGCTTGTGATTTCAGGGACAATTACAATGGTTTAGTAGCAAAAGGAATTGTAGTGCTTGGGGTAAGTGTAGATGATGAAGCGTCTCACCAGAAATTTGTTAACAAGTTTAACCTGCCATTCTCGCTATTAGCTGATACAGATCATAACATCGTGAATGCTTACGGCGTTTGGGTGGAGAAAAACATGTACCGTAAAAAATATATGGGCATTGCCAGGTCTACATTTATTATTGATGAAAAGGGAACAATTGCCCATATCATCACTAAGGTGGACACCAAAAATGCTACTGCACAGGTTTTGGACTTTTTATAGTTCCCCAGCCACTTCTGCGACCCAATATAAAACCCAGAGAAATCTCGTGGGTGCCGCTCGACAGTGCATTTAATTGTGAAAGGGAATAATCGTAGGCGTAGCCCAGATTAATCTGCTTGGCGAAAAACACCGATACCATAGCAATCAATGCGTTTTGCTGTGCACGGGCATTGCCCTGGTCTACTTTATTCCATACGTTAACACCCATGCGGTAAGAAGCACCAAGTGTGAGCTGTTCTTTTATTGTAAACAAGGCATTGAAATCTAGATTCCCCATCCCTGATGGATCATCTCTCAGCATAACGGAGGGCTTAAATTTGAGTTGTTCGGTCTTACCGAAAATACCGCCTGCCGTTAAAAAGAAATGGGTATATGGCAGAATAACCGTCTTGGAATTTGCGCTGCCATTGAGCACATGGGTAAGTAGATTGGTAACCGAAAAGCCGGCAAAAAAACCAGGACTGGTATAATACACTCCGGCTCTTGCATCAGGTGTAAAGTAAATCTCTTTCCTAAGAAAATTTGGATCGGAGATATCATCTACCACGGCATCGTTTCCATTGAGCATATATTGCGTGAGCCCAACGCCGAGCCCCATACTCAATCTTGATTTCGGTCCTGTGATTAATCTGTACGCGTAATTCATAAAGACTCCTGTCTGATTTTCGAGACCAGCTTTATCATTGAGAAATGAAATTCCAAGACCTATTTTTTTAGCTTTACCAAAGGCCCCGTCAACTAATGCCGACTGGGTTGTAGGTGCACCCGTTATTCCTGTCCATTGGTTACGGCTCAGAAAATTCATATTCAAAGTTTCTGTGCTTCCCGCATATGCAGGATTAATAAGCAACTGGTTAAATAAATATTGGCTGTAAATGGCATCCTGCTGCGCAAAGAGCGCCGCTGGAAACAGACATAACATCACCATCAAAAATCTCTTCATGTCTATCGTTTTACCATAGTTATAAACCCTTTAAAGGTTTTATTGACGCCATCGATCTTAGCCCTCAACACATAATAGAAGGTTCCCGAAGATTGGGTTCCCCCATCCCAAGACTTTGCCTTGGAGTAAGATTCTGCACTATAAACCCTGTTTCCTGAACGGTCAAAGATCTGGAGGTCGTTATCAGGATAAGCATCAATATTTTTGATCTCCCAGGTATCGTTCTTACCATCACCATCAGGAGAAAAAGCATTAAAAAATGTAAACGGATTAGCCGCGTTGATACCGTTCGCCAGGGTTATGGGATTCAGCAATACGCCCAAAGCAGATGTATTAAATGCGAATACCTGGTCAAGGCCAGATCCAAAGGCACCTGTAAGCTGTCTTGCCTGCCCGGCTTTTTCCCAGATTCTATTATCAATCCATCTGGCAACCATATTGAACCGTCCATCTGTGCTGTTTCCGTATAAAGAAACTTCAGATGCACTTGTTCCTGACGGCTGATTCAGCGTGTAATAATATTTGTCGTTAATATTTTGTAGCTCGTCACGTTTGAGTTGCCTGTTATAGCCATCACGATCCGGACTATGGTTTTCGAGTGATACGCCAAAAATATTAGACTGGTTATCCGCAGGCTGGATGGTAACTGGCGCATACCTGCTGCCATCTGCGGCACCTAAAGGATAAAGATACTCATCCGCGAGGTTTGTCCGCCTCAGCAACAGTCCTTGCCCTTCGGTAACAACATAGCCACCATTTCTGGTTAACGCCGTTATTTCCGGATTCAACAGGGAGAGTGTATTTTTCTGGGTGATAATCTTTTTACTATCCAATACTAGAGATCGTCTGGCTTCGGTATTTACATAGAGGGTAGCTATTCCGGGATTTATAAAAATGAGTGATGGGAATTGCGTAGTTCCTGGCCCTTCTATCCGTATGTCTGTTCCAGTGAAGCGGGCATTCCCCAGGCTGGCTACATTGAATACCGGGCCAAGCGGATCGTTATTGGTCCAATTCTGGCTAACTGTAAAATCACCATTGAGAAAAACAGATCCAGTTTGATGGATATAATTGTCCTGAACATTTAACAGTGCACCGGTACTCACGTAGATAATCTGCCCGTTATTAACCAACTGCGCTGCTGCCAGCTGCGCCGACATCAGACCCGGAATCAAAGCCAGTATATGAAGCCACCTTTTCATTACTCAACCCCAGCTATATAAAACGTAGTAGCAGGCAGATCGATGGTTCCAGCGGAAACATTCGTAAATTTAACCTGAACGGTACCTACCGCTGTTACTCTTGAGGAAGCAATAATCAGCCCGTCAGGAAGATCTGAACTTGTAGAAATCATGAGTACCGTTGTGGTGCCTATATTAGGAATAGTGAAATTCTGTGTAAGCGTAGTCCCGGCAGGTATTGCTGGCAAATCGGCTAGTACACCCTGGTTATAAACTCTGGATATCTGCGAGCCGTTAACGCCGATACGCACTTTACCATCAGTAAAAAGACGAATACCTTCGTTTCTAAAAGCAGCAAGCACCAGTTCTTTTTGATCAGTTGTACCTATAAAATTTTGTCCTGTCGCTGTTCCGGGGTTAGTTGTTCCCCCGGTCCCGGAAGCACCATTACCTACTTTTAGCCATGCATTGCTGTCTCCCGATGCACCTTGCGGCCCTACAGGGCCTTGTGGACCAGCGGGTCCTACCGGCCCTTGGATACCCTGAGGACCTTGTGGACCTACCTCTCCCTGAGCACCCTGAGTACCTCCGCCAGTACTGGCATCTCCAGGATCTCCTTTTGGCCCCTGAATGCCGGGATCTCCTTTATCACCTTTGTCGCCCTTATCCCCTTTTTCTGCTCCTGTACCGCTGCCAATATCGATCCAATTGGTTCCCTGCCAGTAGTTAAAGCGGTTAGAGGTTGTATTATAAATCATCATCCCGTTGATATCGGCATTTGCCGTACCGTCTGGCTGCAGGGTATTTCGCTGAACTAAAGTTAGTCTGGGAATGAGTAATCCTTTGGTATTTGAGCTCACATCAAGAACTGCTTTAGCATTTGGCGTCTGTGTTCCGATACCTACATTTCCGGTCTGGGCGTAGGCGGTACCGAGTCCTGTAAGCAGGATTAGTGTACAAAATAGGGTAGATAGCTTCATGGCGAGCATGGTAACAGAATAAAACAATAGAATCTCAAATATAATTTTTAAATTTCCAGTCCACCAAGAATAAATGGCCTTTTTGCCGTAATCGTAGGTAAATTTGCCTTTTGAGGCGCCTTATCTACTTTCTAGCAAATCACTGGAATTTTTTCAGGACACATAACAGCTTAAACACTTAAAAAGTTAACTTTACCATATTAACCAATGCCAACTTAATGAAACATACAATTAAAGAATTAGAAGATATCGCTACTCAGGTAAGAAGAGATATCGTAAGGATGGTACATGGCTGTCAGTCAGGACATCCCGGGGGTTCCCTGGGCTGCGCCGATTTTATGACCGCCCTTTATTTCGAAGTATTAACCCACAATGCTGACTTCAACATGGATGGAACCGGAGAAGATCTGTTTTTCCTGTCCAATGGTCACATTTCTCCGGTTTGGTACAGTGTGCTAGCGCGCACAGGCTATTTTGAGGTAGCAGAACTGGCAACATTCAGAAAGCTGGGTGCTCGCTTGCAAGGCCACCCAACAACACATGAGCATCTTCCAGGAGTTCGGATTGCTTCCGGATCATTAGGTCAGGGTTTATCGGTAGCGATAGGCGCGGCATTAGCAAAGAAATTAAACAAAGAGCATACAACGATTTACACGCTGCATGGCGATGGTGAGCTTCAGGAAGGTCAGAACTGGGAGGCAATTATGTTTGCTTCACACAATAAAGTAGATAACCTGATTGCCAGTATCGACTACAACGGTCAGCAGATCGATGGCCCTACCGAGAAAATCTTATCTCTGGAAAGCCTGCAGGCCAAGTTTGAAGCTTTTGGATGGCATGTAATTACGTCTGACGGAAACAACATGGAAGATATCCTTAAGGCTTTACACTATGCAAAATCCTTAACTGGAAAAGGTAAGCCTATTTTAAACCTGATGAGCACCCAAATGGGATTTGGTGTTGACTATATGGTTGGTTCGCACAAGTGGCATGGAACTGCTCCGAACGATCAGCAACTGGAATCAGCACTGAATCAGTTAACAAGTACATTGGCAGATTACTAATTATAAAGACGTGAAGAAGTATACATATACAGAAAAAAAAGACACCAGATCTGGTTTTGGTGCAGGTTTACATGAAGCGGGAAAACGCAATGAAAATGTTGTTGCCCTTTGTGCAGATTTAAAAGGTTCTTTAAAAATGGACGACTTTGCCAATGACTTTCCTGACCGTTTTGTTCAGATCGGTATTGCTGAAGCAAATATGATCGGCATTGCAGCAGGTCTTACTATCGGCGGTAAAATTCCATTTACCGGAACTTTTGCTAACTTCTCTACCGGCCGTGTTTATGATCAGATCAGACAGTCTGTAGCTTATTCAAACAAAAATGTGAAGATTTGTGCTTCGCATGCTGGTTTGACTTTAGGTGAAGATGGCGCAACACACCAGATCTTAGAAGATATAGGCTTGATGAAAATGCTTCCTGGTATGGTTGTTATTAACCCATGCGACTATAATCAAACTAAAGCTGCAACATTAGCTATTCTTGACTACGTTGGCCCGGTATATTTACGTTTCGGTCGCCCAAGTGTTCCAATCTTTACTGCTGAGGATCAAAAATTTGAAATCGGTAAGGCCTGGATGGTGAATGAAGGTACAGATGTAACTATCGTAGCTACAGGTCACATGGTATGGAAAGCTATTGAAGCTGGTGAGAAACTTGCTGAATTAGGCATTGATGCTGAAATCATCAACATTCATACGATTAAGCCCTTGGATGATGAGGCAATTTTGAAGTCCGTTCAAAAAACTGGCTGCTTAGTTTCCTGCGAAGAGCACAATAAGTTTGGTGGACTTGGTGAGAGTATCGCACGTTTGTTAGCTACTGAATTCCCTGCACCACAGGAGTTTGTTGCTGTAAACGACAGCTTTGGCGAGAGCGGTACGCCAGATCAGCTGATGACAAAATATGGTTTAGATGCCATCAATATTGTTGAAGCGGCACAAAAAGTGCTTAAGAGAAAGAAATAATTTATGAAGCAGGTTGAAGACGCAGAGATAATAGCAAAATTTTCAGAAGAGAAAACTCGGCATGAAGCCTTTAACCTGCTTTTAAGTAAATACCAGCAAAAAATTTACTGGCATATACGAAGGCTCGTTATCGATCACGACGATACAGATGATCTCGTACAGGATGTATTTGTTAAGGTTTGGAAAAACCTGGGCACTTTCAGGAACGACTCACAGTTGTACACCTGGATATACAGGATAGCCACCAATGAGTCGATCACTTTCCTGAACAAGAAAAAACAAAAAAACAATACTCCGCTTGATGAAGTTTCTGGTGAGCTGGCGGAAAGCATGGTTGAGCCTTCCTATTTTAATGGAGATCAGATACAGCTAAAATTGCAGCAGGCGATTCTCACCCTTCCAGAAAAGCAAAGGTTGATTTTTAATATGAAATATTTTGATGATATGAAATATGAAGAAATCTCGCAGGTTTTAGGAACTACCGTAGGGGCGCTTAAAGCGTCTTTTCACATCGCCGTTAAAAAAATTGAACATTTTATGCTAAATGATAACATTACCTTTTAAACCTTTTGGCATTTAAAGCATCAATATAACTGTCATGGATAACACATTAGAAAATAAAGACTGGATGGCTGAAGCGCCGCATGTTGCCGCGCTGTCGAGAAGCAATCCCTTTACTGTTCCAGATCAATACTTTGAGGGTTTAAATACACAGATTTTGAATGCTGTGTATATGGACAAACTCAAGGAAAAGGCGGGCACTTTTAATGCGGAGGTACCTGCAGGTTATTTTGAAAACCTTTCGGCAGATATTTTCAGCCGTATCTTTATTGATACTATCCAGTCTAAAGCTACTGAAACTGGTTTTGATGTACCAAGAGGATATTTTGAGCAATTGGAATCAAAAATTACTCAACGCATTTCCTTAGAAGAACAGCCTGAAAAAGTTACCCCAATATTTAAACTGTGGCACTCTAGTATGCTTAAGTATGCTACAGCAGCATGTATTGTTTTAATATCTGCTTTTGGTATTTATGTTAATCAGGACGATGCTATTCCAGCAGCTCCTGTTGTTACCTCGAAGGCAGCCTTGCAGGCGGAACAAATTCTTTTTGATATTGATGAAGAAGTGATCATTGACCACATTCAATCCAGCAATACCACCCAGGCGGCTAACACATCAGCATCAAAAGCTGAGTTAGAAGAATATATTATCAATAATTACTCACAGACAGATATTGCATCGAGTTTATAATTAGTTAATCGTTATCATGAATTTAATACATTTTTCTTTTTTATGCTACCCAGCCGCCATAATATTAAAAACTAAGCTCATGAAACCTATACTGGTTGCTTCTTTGTTATTTTTTATCCCAATGTTCATACAAGCGCAAGACCGTGGTCAGAACCAGGAAATAGAAGCATATAAGGTAGCCTGGTTAACGCAAAAACTAGACCTCTCTCCAGAGGAAGCCAAGATTTTCTGGCCTATCTATAATGACTGGCAAAGGGAGCAAATGGCCTTAAGAAAAGAAAGATTTCAAAATCTAATCAGTTTTAGGAAGACCACCGAGATAGACGATTTATCTGATAGTCAGGTTCAGGCATTAATCACTAATGAATTCAACTTCAAACAACGTGATCTTAATATTGAAAAGAAATATTATAATCTATTAAAATCAAGTTTACCAATTAAAGTTGTTGGTAAATACTACCGTGCTCAGGAGACTTTTAAAAAAGAACTATTGAGCAGATATGGTGGCGGACCGGGTCATAAAAATTAAAGCATTTTCTGTCGTTTGATCAGGTATGCCTGGAGAACGGTGTCATAACCTTTTGCAATATCAGCATCAACAAGATCAATATGGTATTGTGCACATTTAAGTTGTAACTTCTCGCGGTAACTTGCCATACTATTCAGGTAATTTTCTTTAACCTGATTTACTTGTACTTTCAGTACTTTCCCGCTTTCCATGTCAACGAACTGGTAAGGTCTATTTTCAAATTCAAAATTAACCTCATGGGCGTGGTCAGTAATATTGAAAATCACTACTTCATGTTTATTGAACTTAAGATGCTGGATAGCGGCAAATATAGCAGCGGTTTTCTCCTCATCCTGTTCTGCATTCAACATATCGCTAAAAAGGATCACCAGTGAGCGTTTAGGGATGGCTTCAGCGATTTGATGCAATGCTGTTTCAATGTTTGTCTTTACGTTTAACTCATTTGCTTTTAAAGCGGCTTCAAGATACCCATACAGAAATTTGGTATGTGCAGTAGTAGATGCTGCTTTAGTATGTGTATGTAATCCATCATTGAACATACTCAAGCCGAAGGCATCGCGCTGACGTTTGAGTAAGTACATCAGCGCCGCTGCTGATCGAACAGCGAATTGAAGTTTGTTAATGGATGTATCCCGAGGGAAATACATCGATGAAGAAGTATCGATTACAAGCTGGCACCTCAAATTTGTTTCTTCTTCAAAACGTTTAACGTAAAGTTTATCCGTTTTAGCATAAAGCTTCCAGTCAACATTCTTAATGTTATCTCCAGGATTGTATGCCCTGTGTTCTGCAAATTCAACAGAAAATCCATGGAAGGGGCTTTTATGCAGTCCCGTAATAAAACCTTCTACTACCTGCCTGGCAAGTAACTCAAGGTTAACCAGAGCGTCTGCATATGAAATATCCGATAGCAATGACATCTTGTAAACATACAAAAATTGCGTATAAAAAACATCGGACCAACCAACCGTTGATTTTTTGTATTAAAGCTGTGGGCAGATTCATTCAGGATTGTTTTGAACAAAAAAAAGCGGATACCTGACAGGCATCCGCTTTCAATATATTCAAATTGTGATTACAATTGTTTATCCAATTTACCTGCTAATACCGATTTCGGTACTGCACCAACTTGTTTATCCACAACCTCACCGTTTTTAAAGAACAAAAGAGCAGGAATATTACGGATACCGAACTGAGTAGAGATCTGAGGATTGTTATCCACGTTCACTTTTCCGATGATCGCTTTTCCTTCATATTCTTTGGAGATTTCATCTACTACAGGTCCAACCATACGACATGGTCCACACCATTCTGCCCAAAAATCTACCAATACTGGTTTATCTGCTTTTAATACAACTTCCTCGAAGTTTGCATCTGTTATTTCTAAAGCCATAATCTTATTTTTCTTTAATTAGTTTTCTTGTTAATCTTCAAAGGATTAGAACACGTTTGGGTCCAAATGGTTTGAATACCTGTATGTTTTACGGGATACAAAGATATAATCAATACTAATGCCATCAAGATCTTCGTGTCAAAATGACATTAGTTCAACTTGTAGTTTACAATGTCTAAAGTGGTTAGCTGCTCTAAAAAGTGATTATTAGGGTTAATTTTGAGTGATTTGGAAGGTAAGTCTAACAACACCCCCTGCTCACGATCGAAAACAGCGAAGTTGAGCTGGCAATTTTGCTGCTCAGTAGTGGACTTATTGTCTTCTATTAAGCTGTTTATACCGGAAATAAAGTCATCATCTATACCCTCAATCGGGATTTGTATCGTAATGCATTTAGCCAATTTATCTCGGAGCTCTGAAAGCAACGCAATAGAAGTAATTTTAAACTCCCAATCTCCTTCCTTTCTAAATCTCTCACCTACGCGCCCTCTGATCTGCAGGAAATAACCATCAGTAAGGAACTGTTTAAACTTGATGAAATCATCGCCAAACAAGGCAAGTTCACAACTTTCATCATAGTCTTCGAACATGATCGTTCCGAAAGGCTTGCCTGTTTTAGTCATGCGTTGTGCCGCAGCAACAACGAGGCCCCCTACTACAAGCTCACGGTTTTTGAGCGACTCAAAATCCATCAGCACATCTTCATTCATATCCCCGCTTCTGATTTTATTAACGATGCTGAGGTGTTTAACACTGTGTTGGCAGAAATTAGTGAGTTCAAAACGATAGTTATCAAGTGGGTGTCCACTGAGGAAGATACCTATGGCATCTTTCTCGTATTTTAAGCGATCTATCAGGCTCCATTCAGGCGATACGGGTAAGCTAGGCTCAGTGATCAGATCGGCTACAGTACCTCCAAACAAAGAAGATTGCGACGAAGATTCATTGTTCTGAAAATCATTTGCATACTTGATCAGTTTCTCAATGCCATTCATCTTATCGGTCATGCCTAAAAAGAAATACTGGGCTCTATGGAAGCCAAAGCCATCAAAGGCACCGCTATATACAAAACTCTCGTAGGCCTTTTTATTTACAGTCCTGGTATTTGCACGTTTGGAAAAATCATGTACACTAACGAAGGGACCGTTAGTTCTACGTTCTTCAATGATACTTTCTACCGCTTTCTCACCTACCCCCTTTACGCCTGATAAACCAAACCGTACTTCTCCTTTTTCATTTACAGAAAATTTAATATCCGATTCATTAACGTCGGGTCCAAGTACCTGAACGCCCATTTGCCTGCATTCCTCCATAAAGAAAGCTACTTGCTTAATGTCGCTCATGTTATTGGATAGTACAGCAGCCATATATTCAGCAGGATAATGTGCTTTCAGGTAAGCTGTTTGATAGGCAATCCATGCATAGCATGTAGAGTGTGATTTATTAAAAGCGTACGAAGCGAACGCCTCCCAGTCTTTCCAGATCTTTTCCAAAGTTGCCGGATCATGTCCCTTTTTTGCTGCCTGATTAACGAAGCGTGGCTTCATCTTATCCAATACATCCTTTTGTTTCTTACCCATGGCCTTACGCAGAACGTCGGCCTCACCCTTGGTAAAATCTGCAAGCTTTTGCGATAAAAGCATCACCTGCTCCTGATATACTGTAATACCATAGGTTTCTTTCAGGTATTCTTCGCAAGCGTCCAAATCATATTTAATCTCTTCCTCACCGTTTTTACGCTTAACGAAACTTGGAATATACTCGAGTGGTCCCGGACGGTACAATGCGTTCATGGCAATCAAATCTCCGAAAACGGTAGGCTTGAGCTCTTTCATGTACTTCTGCATACCATTGGATTCGTATTGAAAAATCCCGATGGTTTCTCCACGCTGGAAGAGCTCGTAGGTTTTAACGTCATCGATAGGGAACTCATCGGGATCGAGCTGTATACCTGTACGGAGTTTGACCAGCTTAACTGTATCCTTAATTAAGGTTAGCGTTTTCAGACCCAAAAAGTCCATCTTCAGCAAACCAGCACTTTCAACAACAGAGTTATCGAACTGAGTAACGTATAGGTTAGAGTCCTTTGCCAACGCAACAGGGACGAATTTGGTAATATCATCTGGTGTAATGATCACACCGCAGGCATGAATACCTGTATTTCTTAACGATCCCTCCAGAATTTTAGCTTGCATGATGGTCTCAGCACTTAAATTCTTAGCGCCGGCCATTGCCTTTAGCTCCAGTACTTTTTCGTACTCATCGGCACGCAAGCCACCTTTTAACGCTTTTTCGTCAAGTGTGAAGATCTTGGCCAGCTTCATATTTGGGATAAGCTTAGCAATCTTATCGGCTTCGAAAAGCGGGAGATCAAGTACACGGGCAGTATCTCTGATGGATGATTTTGCCGCCATGGTACCGTAGGTAATAATCTGGGCTACCTGGCTTTCTCCGTATTTAGTGATTACATAGTCCATTACCCTACCCCTGCCTTCATCGTCAAAGTCAATATCTATATCGGGCATTGATACACGATCCGGATTAAGGAAACGCTCAAAAAGCAAGTCATATTTTATTGGGTCGATGTTGGTAATCCAAAGGCAATAGGCAACTACAGAACCCGCTGCCGAACCCCTTCCAGGCCCCACAGATACATCTAGTTTCCGGGCCATTGCAATAAAATCCTGTACGATAAGGAAATATCCCGGGTACCCGGTTTTCTCGATAACCTTGAGTTCAAAGTCGAGCCTCTCGTCAATCTCCGGAGTGATTACTCCATATCTTCTTTTAGCACCTTCATAGCTCAGGTGTCTGAGGTATAAATTCTCTCCGCGTTTGCCGCCATCAGACTCATCTTCAGCAACAAGAAACTCTTCAGGAATACCAAATTTTGGTAACAGGACTTCCCGTGCCAGTTTATAGATTTCGATTTTATCTACAATCTCCTGTGTGTTGATAATTGTTTCCGGTAGGTCCTTGAATAAGGATTTCATCTCATCGGGAGACTTAAAATAATATTCCTGATTTGGAAGTCCATAGCGATATCCACGTCCGCGACCTATCGGCGTTGCCTGCTTTTCGCCATCTTTTACACAGAGTAAAATATCATGTGCATTGGCGTCCTTTTTATCAATGTAATAGGTATTATTTGTAGCTATAAGCTTAACATCATGCTTGCGCGCCAGCTGAATCAATGATTTATTGACAATATCTTCGTCCTCCTGTTGGTGACGCATCAACTCAATATAGAAATCGTCGCCAAACTGCTCTTTCCACCATAGCAGGGCTGCTTCGGCCTGTTTCTCTCCAAGGTTTAGTAATTTACTGGGCACCTCGCCATACAGGTTTCCAGAAAGCACGATGATATCTTGCTTATATTCCTCGATAACTGCCCTGTCGATTCTAGGCACATAATAAAATCCTTTGGTATAGGCTATGGACGACATCTTTGCGAGGTTGTGATAACCTTGCTTATTTTTTGCCAGTAATACTACCTGATAACCATTGTCTTTTTTACTTTTATCGAGGTGATTTTCGCAAACAAAAAATTCACACCCCACGATGGGTTTAAGAATAGTTTCCGTTGGTTCTGCTCCACTTTCTACTGCTGCCTGATTTTTTGCGTCCGCAGCTTTATTGTGGTTGAGCACCTGATTTACAAAATGGAACGCTCCCATCATATTGGCATGATCGGTCATAGCCACGGCAGGCATTTTGAATGCTGCAGCTGTTTTTACCAGGTCGCCCAGGTTTATGGTTGACTGCAAGACGGAAAATTGCGTATGGTTATGCAGATGGGCAAAATTGGCACCACTAAGTTCCGCAAGATTATCTTGAAGTACCTTTTTAGAAATGTCACCACCTTCTGCCGCCTGATTACGTTTCCTGATTTGATCAGAAGCTGCTTTTAAGTTTATATGCGTTATACCAGCACCCTGGATAACGCCGGGATTATGTTCTTTAAATGATTGGAAGTAGGAAGGATCTAATCCTAACTCCTGAGGTTTAAAAACATCGATCTTTAAGAGTTGGAAAAAGCATCGCGTTGTTGCTTCCACATCGGCGGTCGCATTATGGGCTTCAGAAAACGGAATGCCAAAAAGGTACCCATGTAATTCAGTAAGCGTAGGTAATTTAAATCTACCTCCCCTACCTCCAGGTAATTTTAAGAGATCGGCAGTGGTTTCGGTACAGGTATCCAATACTTTCATCTCTGCAAGCGGACTTTCTACACCAAAGCGGTATAGCTCGGATCCCATGATGTTGATGTCGAATCCAATATTTTGGCCTACTACATAACTAGCCTTTGCCAAAACGGCATTAAACTCTTCAAGAACAAAAGATAAGTCAACCCCTTGCTCCATGGCAAGATCTGTGGAGATACCGTGTATTTTTTCTGCGTCATAAGGAATATTAAATCCTTCTGGTTTAACAAGATAATCCTGATGTTCAATTAAAACACCATATTGATCATGTAGCTGCCACGCAATCTGAATACAACGCGGCCAGTTATCCGTATCAGAAACAGGTGCATTATAGTTACGCGGTAAACCCGTGGTTTCGGTATCAAAAATTAAATACATAGAAGGATGCTAAATCAATTGAATCAAAAAGATCTTAAAGAGCGCCACATAGCGTGCTCAAAAATGGTGATTCAAATTTACTGATTTTAGCCTCAGGATTTAGCAAAAAACAGAAGAGTTTTTACTTTCAGACCAGCGATGTCTCGCGGGCTGATTTGACATGATGTTGAGAAACCAACCGCGACGTATCATAACCTTTTGAATGACAGCGATCAATTATTTCATCTAATAGCTCCTTATCCAGAAATGGTTTCCTGGACATAATAAATAAGTATTTATTTTCCGGATGACCAACTACAACATAGGAATAATCCTCTGCCAGTTCAATTACCCAATAGTCAGTTTTAAAGGGCCACAAGAATTGTGCTTTGTATTCTGCATTGTTAGTTCCTTTGACAACAAATAGTTTAGATCTGATGTATTTTTGTTTATCATCTCCATCAACTTTATAGGTTGTAAATACTGCATAATAACCATCTGGATGAATTACGTATGTTTCTGTAGTTTGCCGCCAATGTTTATCCAGGAAAGTTGGTATAGAATATAATGAGTACCATTTCCCTGCATAAGACATTATATCAACTTTTTCTACAGGTGAATTTTCCATGACCATTTTCCTTATTATGCTATTATTAAGCAAATGTAAATTCTTTATCATAAAACCCCGGAGCAGAAATAAAGTTTTAAAAACGATTTTTTTAACCTAACCGAAATCGATACCTTCGGATGGATGTAAATGAGATTTTTATAAATTCCAAGTACGAATTAAACCAGCAAATTAAACATAAAATCATGAAGATAACGGTAGTAGGTGCAGGAGCAGTGGGCGCAACATGCGCAGATAATATTGCTAGAAGAGAACTGGCAGAAGAACTCGTTTTACTTGATATCAAAGAGGGCTTTGCTGAAGGCAAGGCTATCGATATGATGCAGACTGCCGCACTCTTAGGCTTTGATACTAAGGTTACCGGCGTGACTAATGACTACAGCAAAACAGCAGGTTCGACGGTTGCAGTAATTACCTCAGGATTACCTCGCAAACCGGGAATGACCAGAGAAGAACTAATCGGCATCAACGCGGGGATTGTTAAGGGCGTAGCTGAAAATATACTTAAATTTTCTCCTGAAGCGATTATTATTGTGATCAGCAATCCGATGGATACTATGACCTATCTTGCGCTTAAATCGTTAGGCATACCTAAGCATAGAATCATTGGGATGGGCGGAACCCTCGACAGTGCACGCTTTAAATACTACCTCAGTGTTGCGCTGCAGTGCAATCCAAACGACCTCCAAGGGTTCGTTATCGGTGGACATGGTGATACCACAATGATTCCTTTAACAAGATATGCCACGTACCAGAGCTTACCTGTTTCAGAATTGCTAGATCAGGCTACCCTGGATAAAGTTGCTGCCGATACAATGGTTGGCGGTGCAACGCTTACAGGCTTATTGGGAACTTCAGCATGGTACGCTCCCGGAGCAGCTGGTGCTGCACTTGTTGAAAGTATTGTAAGAAATGAAAAGAAATTATTTACGTGCTGTGTAGCCCTCGATGGCGAATATGGACAAACAGACATCTGTTTGGGCGTACCGGTAATCATCGGAAGTGATGGGTGGGAATCTATTATAGACTATAAGCTTAACGAACAGGAACAAGCAGCTTTCAATAAGAGTGCAGATGCTGTGCGAAACATGAATAGTGTATTAACTGAAATGAAACTGATTTAATGGGATGCCGAACACTATAATTCCCCTTACGCTTATTAATCTTAATGACGACGGTTTCCACCTATTGGTGGAAATTGTTGTTTATAGAGAAAAACACTTAGTTGTGTTAGATACAGGCGCATCCCGTTCGGTATTTGATATTACTTTTACAGATCAGTTTGCAATAAAACCATTGACTGATGACGATTTAGTTGCTGATGAAAATTTTGCTACCACACTGTTCAGTACCTCAAACACAGTAGTTGCTACCTTTCCGCAATTAAAGATTGGCAGGATGGTTCTTTCTGAATATGCCGCGGTGGCATTGGACCTCAGTAGCGTAAACGAAGCTTATGAACAACTGGGGCACCCAAAAGTAGCAGGGATCCTGGGTGGCGACATTCTCTTTAAGCATGCGGCAAAAATTGATTATAAGCGGTTAAAACTTATATTGAGTTACTAGTATAGATATAAACGAAAGCGGCCTGTAAATTAATTACAGGCCGCTTTCTTATAATGAGATACTTTGGTTAAGCATCAATCTTCGCGTATTTCGCGTTTCTTTCAATGAAATCTCTACGTGGAGCAACCTCATCACCCATTAACATAGAGAAGGTATGATCGCAATCAGCAGCATTCTCAATAGTAGCCTGCATCAGCGTCCGGTTCGCCGGATTTAATGTGGTATCCCATAACTGCTCAGCATTCATCTCACCCAAACCTTTGTAACGTTGGATGTGCACGCTTTCTTCTTTACCAGCTCCTTTTAAGCGCTGAACAGCAGCATCACGTTGCTGATCATTCCAGCAATATTCTTGCTCTTTTCCTTTTTTAACAAGGTAAAGTGGCGGCGCAGCTATATAAACGTAACCAGCTTCGATCAATGCTTTCATGTAACGGAAGAAGAAAGTCAGAATCAATGTAGTAATGTGTGATCCATCAATATCCGCATCCGTCATGATTACGATCTTGTGATATCTTAATTTAGTAATATTTAAAGCTTTGTCATCTTCAGGAGTTCCAATACTCACGCCTAAAGCGGTAAACATATTTTTGATCTCATCATTCTCATAGATCTTATGCTCCATAGCCTTTTCAACGTTCAGAATCTTACCCTTTAATGGTAGAATAGCCTGAAAGTTACGGTCGCGGCCCTGCTTAGCAGTACCACCCGCGGAGTCTCCCTCTACCAGGTAAAGTTCACATTTCTCAGGATCACTATCAGAGCAATCGGCAAGTTTACCGGGTAAGCCAGAACCACCCATTACAGATTTACGCTGTACCATCTCACGGGCCTTACGTGCAGCGGCACGGGCTGTAGCAGCAAGAATTACCTTACCAATGATCAGCTTAGCCTCTCTTGGATTCTCTTCAAGGTAGTTGTTCAATGCTTCGCCAACGGCAACATCTACAGCACCCATTACTTCCGAGTTACCCAACTTGGTTTTAGTCTGTCCTTCAAACTGAGGCTCCTGTACTTTTACAGAAACTACAGCCGTAAGTCCTTCCCTGAAGTCATCACCGGTAATTTCGAATTTCACATTTTTCAATAATCCGGATTTGTCAGCATACGCTTTTAACGTACGGGTAAGTCCTCTTCTGAAACCTGCAATATGCGTTCCACCCTCGTGGGTATTAATATTATTTACATACGAGTGCACATTTTCAGCATAGCTGTCATTGTACTGCAATGCAAGTTCTACAGGAATCCCATTTTTTAAACCCTCCACGTAGATCGGTTCTGCGATCAATGAAGGACGGTTGCCATCCAGAAACTGTACAAACTCTTTTAAACCACCTTCAGAAAGGAAGACCTCAGAAAGAAAATTTCCTTCTTCATCTGTTTCACGTTCGTCAGTGAGCGTCAGACTGATTCCTTTATTCAAGAAAGAAAGCTCTCTTAAACGGGAAGCTAAAGTATCATAACGGTATTCTGTAGTCTGTGTGAAGATCTCAGGATCAGGAGTAAAAGTGATTATTGTACCTCTTTTATCTGTATCTCCAACAACCTTTACATCGTACTGTGGTTTCCCTTTTTCGTATTCCTGTACCCATAGTTTTCCTTCACGGTTAACTTCCGCTTTCAAATGTGTAGATAGTGCATTCACACAACTTACACCTACACCATGCAAACCTCCAGAAACCTTATAGGTGTCCTTATCAAACTTACCACCGGCATGTAGCACGGTCATAACGATCTCTAAAGCTGATTTCTTTTCTTTTTGCATCATGCCGGTCGGGATTCCCCTACCGTTATCTTCAACTCTGATGGAATTATCCTTCAGGATATTTACTGTAATTGTATCCGCATGTCCGGCAAGTGCCTCATCGATTGAGTTATCTACAACCTCATAAACAAGGTGGTGTAAACCTTTAACTCCGGTATCTCCTATATACATCGAAGGGCGCTTACGCACCGCTTCCAAACCTTCTAATACCTGTATATTATCTGCCGAATAATTTGACTTTGGATCTTTTTCTTCGCTCATAAATTTTAATAAAACAATTAGATTCAAAAATAACCATTTTAGCCCAATTACCGGCAAATGTGGATAACTATTTGCCTTAAAACAACCAAAATATGACCTAAAAAATGGAGTTATTTAGGATACTAAATTTGAAATTTTATATTTGCTAAAAATTATCATTTACAGGCTCGTGCAGAGACATAATAAAGCGCCGATGAATTAGCACGAACGATTTGTGATGAGCAGATAAAAAGTAAAAAAACAACAAACATATACATGAGATTAAACACTTTACAACTAAGCAAAATCGCTACAGCGGTTGCATTAGTTTCAGTAATGGCAGCTTGCCAGAACAAAGACAACGGAGCAGCTCCGGCATCTAAAAAAACAGAATCATCTTCGGTAGATAATAAAGATCAAATCGTTTACGTAAACTCTGATTCATTATTAACTAAATATCAATATTTCAAAGACCTGAAAGATAAACTTGATACGAAATCTAAAGCTGCGCAAGCGGATATGGGTGCAAAAACTCAGGCGTTCCAAAGGGAAGTTGCACAATATCAACAACAACAAAATACTTTACCTGCTGATCAGAGAGCTGCCACAGAGCAAAGATTGCAACGTAAACAACAAGAACTTCAGGCTTATCAGCAAAATGCTGGTTCTGCATTGCAAAATGAGCAGGCAACAGAGCAGGAAAAGTTATACGACAAAGTTGCAGATTACCTGAAAACTTATGCTAAGACTAAAGGTTATAAAATGGTGCTTACCTACTCTAAAGGTAACAGCGCTATTTTATTTGCTGATGAAACTTTAGATATCACAAGCGAAGTTATCGTGGGTTTGAACGAAGCTTACAAAGCCGATAAAAAATAATTCTCTAATTTCATAGACTAAATGCCCTAAATTTTTAGGGCATTTTTTTTGCTCTAATTTTAACTATGGATATAAATAACCAGATCGATCACGAGAAATTCATGCGTATTGCAATTGAGTTTTCAGAGAAGAACGTAACAGAAAGTATTGGCGGACCATTTGGTGCTGCAGTAGTTAAGAACGGGGAATTGATCGCCGCCAGTGGCAACAGGGTAACGTCTACCAACGACCCAACCGCTCACGCTGAGGTGTCGGCAATTCGCCTGGCTTGCGATAAACTGCAAACGTTTGACTTGAGTGGCTGCGTAATCTATACCAGTTGTGAGCCTTGCCCTATGTGTCTGAGTGCTATTTACTGGGCCAGGATCACACACATCTACTATGCAAATACCAAGATAGATGCTGATAAGATTGGATTTAGTGATAAATTCATTTATGAAGAAATCGAAAAACCCATGCATGAACGTGCTATCCCAATCGTACAGATGCTACGTGATGAAGCACAACAAGCTTTCAAGCTATGGGACCAATCAGCAATGAAAATCGATTATTAAAGATCTTTTTTAACTCCGTCATCGTCAAACATTGTATCGTTGAGATCGTCGATCTCACGCCTGTCACGTTTAGTTGGCCGCCCCGCCCCTCTGTCTCTTTGCAGAGTGGGCGCATGGAACATAGATTTATAAGCAACAGTTTCCTCCAGTGGAGTGATATCTTTATATTTAGTGACAGCTATTTTTGCTTCCACGCGAGTGTGTAGCAGCTCAACAACTTCAATCACTTTTTTCTCTATCCCTTTCGACACCTGATAAATTTCTCCAACCTTCACAATGGCCGAAGCTTTAAGATTTTGGCCGTTGAGCTTTACTCTACCCGCCTTACAAGCTTCGGTAGCCAGACTTCTAGTCTTGAAAAGACGGATAGCCCAGAGGTATTTATCGATACGTAACTTTTCCTGTTCAGTCATAAAAAATCAAAAATACATAAGAAAACATCGCTCAATACATAAAATTGATTTATTTTGTCGAAAATTAAAATTAATCATGATAGCAGAATTAAAAAAGTTGGTAGAAGCCGCGTGGGAGGATAGAACTTTATTAGAATACAATCAGTATGCAGAAGCAATTGAGACTACAATTATGCAACTGGATAAGGGAGAGCTTCGTGTAGCTGAACCGGTATTGAATTCCTGGGGAATAAATGAATGGGTAAAAAAAGCTGTGATTTTATATTTCCCGATCAGACAAATGCAGGAAATTGAAGTTGGCCCTTTTGTTTTTCATGATAAAATGAAACTTAAAACCAATTACAAGGAACTTGGCGTACGCGTAGTTCCTCATGGTATTGCAAGATATGGTGCTTACCTTGCCAAAGGGGTAATACTTATGCCTTCTTATGTAAATATCGGCGCTTATGTTGATGAGGGCACTATGGTAGATACCTGGGCTACTGTGGGATCCTGTGCACAAATTGGTAAACATGTACACTTAAGTGGTGGTGTTGGTATCGGAGGTGTTCTGGAGCCTATTCAGGCTGCTCCGGTAATTATTGAAGATAACTGCTTCCTGGGTTCAAGAGCAATCGTAGTAGAAGGTGTACGCGTAGAAAAGGAAGCTGTGTTAGGTGCTAACGTAGTATTAACTGCTTCTACAAAAATCATCGATGTAACTGGTGATACACCAATTGAATATAAAGGTATTGTACCAGCTCGTTCTGTGGTAATTCCTGGTACTTACGCGAAGAAGTTCCCTGCGGGAGAATATCAAGTTCCTTGTGCCTTAATTATTGGAAAACGCAAAGAGTCTACAGACCTGAAAACATCTCTTAATAATGCATTAAGGGAACATAATGTAGCCGTTTAATGAAAGTTGGTTTTGATGGAAAAAGGGCTGCGAACAATCTGACGGGACTGGGTAATTACAGTCGCTCATTGATTGAACAACTCGTTTCTTTTTTCCCTCAAAACCGATATTTTATTTATACACCTAAAATTAAAAGCAATCCTCAGATTGCTTCTTTTTTTTCCCAAGAACAGGTCGAGTTAAAGCTACCGGTTAAAAAAAGCTTTTTATGGCGCATGTTTGGGATTAAATCACAGCTAAAAGATGACGATATAGATATTTTTCATGGCCTGAGTCATGAACTGCCTTATGGGATCAGAACAACCGGCATACCGTCGATCGTTACTATTCATGATCTCATATTTTTAAAATTTCCAGCGTACTACAAATACCCTGACCGTATCATTTATACTTTTAAAAGTAGGTATGCCTGCAAAGTATCCGATGGCATTATAGCGATCAGCGAAACCACCAAACAGGATATTATTGAGCATTATCACATTCCCGCTGAAAAGATACAGGTTATCTACCAGTCCTGCGATGATGCTTTCAAGCAAAAATTCGCAGAAAGCAGACTTCAGGACATCAAGATAAAATACAAACTTCCAGAAAAATATATCCTGAACGTTGGCACAATTGAAGATCGTAAGAATCTGCGTGTACTGATCCGCGCGTTAAGAAATGTGCCGGATTCTCATATACTTTTGGTTATTGGTAAAGAAAAACCCTATGCAGAACTCGTGAAAAGGGAAATCAAATTGCTCGGGTTAGAAAACCGCGTGAAGTTTTTAAAAAACATACCCTTTGCAGATCTGCCGGGCATTTATCAGTTGGCTGATGTATTTGTCTATCCATCTTTTTATGAGGGATTTGGAATCCCTATTATCGAAGCACTGTATTCTGGTGTACCGGTTATTGCCGCTTCAGGCTCTTGTTTGGAGGAGGCTGGAGGCCCATCAAGCTTATATTTTCATCCATCAGATGATATTAGGCTATCAGAATTAATTAACCAGGTGATCAACGATCCAAAGAAACGCGAAATGATGGTTGCTGATGGAATGACATTTGTAGAAAAATTCGATGCTTTGACTGTTTCGACGCAGTTGATGGACTATTATAACCAAATCTCCAGATCCGGCCTGCTGACCTCAAAATTTTAGCTTAAATTTACAACATGTTTAAAAAAGATCTAGAGTCTGCATTATCCGTATTAAAAAACGGGGGCGTGATCCTCTATCCTACTGATACTGTATGGGGGTTGGGCTGTGACCCTGCTAATCCTGAAGCTGTGGAACGCATAAATACGATCAAACAGCGCACTGCTGATAAAAGCTTTATCATTTTACTAGACACTGATTCCAAGATACAGAGCTATGTTAATGATGTACCTGAAGTAGCATATGATCTTATTGAGTTTGCTGAGCATCCCCTGACAGTTGTCTTTTCTAATGCCAAAAATCTAGCACCTAACGTGATTAATCCCGATGGAAGTGTTGGCATTAGAGTGGTTAGACACGAGTTTTGCAAACAGCTCATACAGCGCTTTCGTAAACCACTCGTATCAACGTCCGCAAATATTTCAGGTCGCCCGACACCCGAATCTTTCGCAGATATTGATCAAGAGATAATCGACCTCGCGGATTACGTGGTGGAAGCTGAACAGTTTGAGGTGACGAAAAACAAACCTTCTACAATCATAAAAATTGGCCCTGGAGGCGAGTTTTCCTTTATAAGAAAGTAAGTTTTATTACTTTTGCAAAAACTGCTCGGTCTCCAGCTGAATGATCATCCATAGAACTGTGTAATAACGCAGACAAACGACCAAGGGATTTATAGCCGGGTAAATAACAGACACCAATGAAAGAATATATACAGCATCCTGTTTTCACTGTTTTAGCTGATATAGCGCAAAGCAATCAAATTGAAGCATACGTGATCGGAGGTTTTGTTCGTGATTTGTTGTTAAAACGGCCGTCTAAAGATATTGACATCGTTATCCTGGGCAACGGAATAGACTATGCTGAGTTGGTTGCTAAAAAACTGAACACTAAACTTAGCGTATTTAAAAATTTCGGCACCGCTATGCTAAGATATCAGGATTTGGAAATTGAATTTGTTGGAGCAAGAAAGGAGTCGTACCGTGCTGATTCCAGAAAACCTATTGTGGAAAATGGAACTATCGCAGACGATCAACTGAGGCGCGATTTCACAATTAATGCGTTGGCCATTTCCTTGAATAAAGAAAATTTGGGCGATCTGGTCGATCCTTTTGACGGAGTAGCTGATTTACAACATCAATTGATTCGGACACCACTTGAGCCTGAAGCCACATTTTCTGATGATCCATTAAGAATGATGCGTGCGATACGGTTTGCATCGCAGTTAAATTTCACAATCGACGCTAAAGCACTCGAAGCGATCAGTCAGCAAAAAGAGCGCATCAGCATTGTGTCTAAGGAACGGATCACAGATGAATTAAATAAGATCATTTTGTCTAAAGTTCCCTCGGTTGGATTTAAGTATTTATTTGATACTGGACTATTGCATATTATTTTCCCACAGATGGCTAATTTATATGGAGTAGACATTATAAATGGTAAAGGACACAAAGACAATTTTTACCATACCTTGCAAGTTCTGGATAACATTTGCGGAGCAACAGAGGATCTGTGGTTAAGATGGGCCGCAATCTTACACGACATCGCTAAACCTGCTACTAAGCGATTTGAAGAAGGGCATGGCTGGACATTCCACGGTCATGAGGATAAAGGTGCCAGAATGGTTCCTCATATTTTCGGACAGCTGAAACTGCCGCTCAATGAGAAAATGAAATACGTTCAGAAGTTAGTACAGTTACATTTACGCCCGATTGTGCTTGCCCAAGAGGTAGTGACAGATTCTGCTGTACGCCGTTTACTTTTTGATGCCGGGGAAGATATTGAAAGTCTGATGATACTCTGCAATGCTGATGTCACAACGAAGAACGACTATAAGATTAAGAAATATAGAAACAACTTTGAGCTGGTCAAACAAAAACTCAAGGATGTGGAAGAACGTGACAAAGTCCGTAATTGGCAACCGCCTATTTCCGGAACAGACATCATGGAAGTCTTTGGATTAAAAGCTGGCAAGGAAGTTGGGCTCCTTAAAAATGCAATACGTGAGGCTATCCTGGAAGGCGAGATTACAAACAGCTACGATACCGCTTTGCAGTTTATGCTGAATAAAGCCAAGGAATTTGGATTAAAACCGGTATCACATCAATAGGATACTGAAGAATATATTTTATTTTTTAATTTTATAAAACAGTAAAGAAGTTCTAATGGCAATTTATAGATTTAGAGTAAGTTTTGAAGATTTTGATGAGGTAATAAGAGAGATTGATATCAAATCTACTCAGACATTTGAAGACTTGCACAAAGCAATTCACCGCTCCACCGGCTACAGTTTTGAGAAATCTTCCTCATTCTATGTTAGTACTGATCATTGGATTAAAGGCGATGAAATTGCTTTTCAGCCAAATCAGCGTAAACAGGATAGAGGTGTTGCCCTTATGGAAAACTCTAAATTGAGTAGTTTTATTGAAGATCCCCACCAAAAATTTTACTATATCTACAACTTCGATCGCCCGTTTGATTTTCATGTTGAATTGATCAAAATCATCCTTGAAGATGATCCAAAGATTAATTATCCATTTTTATTTAAAAGCACTGGTGAGGCTCCTAAAATAATTGACAAAAATAGTTTTGGTGCCGTTGCCGTATCAAGCAATCCGGTGTCTACTGATTTTGATTTTCTGAACGAAATGGATTTTGTTCCTGAAGATACCGAGGAACTTGAGGCAATGGGTGGAAGAGGAATCAATACGGAAGATAAATCTGATGACAGCGACGAAGAGGAAAGTGATGACAGTGATGAATTTTCAGATTCCGACAGCTTTGACGATGAGGATTTTGAAGGTAAAGAGGACTACTAATGCCTGATTTGGCTACCCCTAAAACTCTGATTGTTATTGCCGGCCCTACGGCCGTTGGCAAGACAGCACTGGGCATTGAGGTAGCCAAACACTATCGTACCGAAATTATTTCGGCAGATTCCAGACAGTTTTTTATCGAGACAGAAATCGGCACGGCAAAGCCGTCTGCTGATGAACTGACCGCTGTAAAGCACCACTTCATCAATTCACACCACATCCATGATTTTTTCAGCACTGGAGATTTCGAACAGGCTGCTATAAAACTTCTTGAAGAACTTTTTACCAAATACGACGTGCTCGTTTTAGTCGGTGGGTCCGGATTATATATTAATGCACTTTTAAACGGTTTAGATGATCTTCCAGCAACAGATCTAAATATTAGAGCGCAGTTAAATGCTACTTTCCTTGAGCGCGGATTAGAGCCGATAAAAGAACAACTCAGCGTGGTTGATCCTGAATATTTTGCATCGGTTGACCAGCAAAATCCTCAGCGATTGGTCCGGGGTTTGGAGTTTTACTTATCCACCGGACAGAAATTATCGGCATACCTTCATAACACTAAAAAAAAGCGACCTTTTAATATCATAAGAATTGGCTTGAATAAAGACAGGCAGGAATTATATGATCAAATTAATTATAGAGTCGATCTTATGATGGATAACGGCCTTCTTGATGAAGTGCGCTCATTACTTCCATACCGTAGTTTAAACGCGTTAAAAACCGTCGGATATTCTGAATTGTTTGACTATTTGGATGGTCTTATTTCCTTAGAGGACGCCATTAACAGTATCAAGCAAAACACCCGCAGATTTGCCAAGCGTCAACTCACTTGGTTCAGAAAAGATAGCGAAATGATGTGGTATCACCCTAGTCAGATATCAACGCTTATTGCTGACTTGGATGTGATGCTAGTGCGTCCTAAGCCTGAGCTGTAGGCCCACCAAAAGTCATAGGAAACCCTGCGTTCTCTTCTTGTGTTTTAATTCTTCCATTGATAGCCTCGAATTTCTCAATATTATCCTGCATCGCATTAATCAGGCGCTTTGCATGTTCCGGTGTTAATATAATTCTAGACTTAACCTTAGCTTTTGGAATTCCTGGCATCACACGAATAAAGTCGAGTACAAATTCGGTATTAGAATGCGTGATAATGGCCAGATTAGAAAATATACCCTCTGCAATTTCTTCAGACAGTTCAATATTAAGTTGGTTTTCTTGTGCTTGTTCTTCCATTGTACAAAATTACTTTTTTAATCCAACTTAATCTGCATTGGATTTATATTTCAAATATTTCAAAAAAAATCCCCCTGTCTTTCAACAGGGGGATTTCCATTAGTTATAATTATTAAGCTTCTACTTCTTCTTGTTTTGAAGCTAATAGTTTGTCGTACTCTTCTTGAGAACCAACGATGATTCTCTCGTAACCACGTACACCCGTTCCAGAAGGAATTAAGTGACCTACGATTACGTTTTCTTTCAGACCTAACATATTATCACGTTTACCAGCGATAGCTGCCTCATTCAATACTTTTGTAGTTTCCTGGAAGGAAGCTGCAGAGATGAAAGATTTAGTACCTAATGATGCACGAGTAATACCCTGTAGAATTGAACTCGCAGTTGCAGGTCTTGCATCACGCACCTCAATTTGTTTTAAATCTTTACGTTTCAGTTGAGAATTTTCGTCTCTCAATTTACGTAATGAAATAATCTGACCAGGTTTAACGGTATTTGAATCACCAGCTTCTACAACAACTTTTTTGTCATAGATCTCATCATTTTCTACCATGAAATCCCAACGGTCTACAGAATTGTTCTCTAAGAAACTAGTGTCTCCCGGATCTTCAATATGTACTTTTTGCATCATCTGGTGAACAATAACCTCAAAGTGCTTGTCGTTGATTTTCACACCTTGTAAACGATAAACCTCTTGGATACCATTTACTAAGTATTCCTGAACAGCAGCAGGTCCTTTGATCGCTAAAATATCAGCAGGTGATATTGAACCATCAGATAATGGCATACCAGCTTTTACAAAGTCATTATCCTGTACCAGAATGTGCTTAGACAATGGAACCAGATACTTTTTAACTTCTCCGTCTTTCGACTCGATAGTCATCTCTCTGTTACCACGTTTAACGCCACCTAAAGTTACCACACCATCAATCTCAGTTACAACAGCTGGATTAGAAGGATTACGTGCTTCAAACAATTCAGTTACACGTGGTAAACCACCCGTAATATCTCTTGTTTTTCCTGTTGCACGAGGAATTTTAACTAAAATCTGACCCGTTTTAACTGCTTCACCTTCGTCGATAGCAATGTGGGCACCAACAGGAATGTTATATCCTCTGATTAACTCACCTTTTTTATCTACTACTCTTACAGAAGGGTTCTTAGTTTTATCACGTGTATCGATAATTACTTTCTCACGGTGACCAGTTTGTTCATCTGATTCTTCGCGGAAGGTAACACCTTCAACAATCGCATCAAACTCAATCTTACCGGCAAACTCTGAGATAATAACCGCGTTGTATGGATCCCATGAACAAATCCTGTCTCCTTTAGTAATTTTCGCTCCATCTTCAACATATAAGAATGAACCATAAGGAATATTATTCGTCATGATAATCTTATTTGTTCCCGCTTCAACGATTTTAAATTCTCCTGAACGACCTAAAACAATTTGTTTAACGCCTTCTTCAGTGTCATTCTCTACCGTACGAACATTTTCGAATTCGATGATACCATCAAATTTAGCAATGATCTGTGACTCAGCAGCAATGTTGGAAGCGGTACCACCCACGTGGAAAGTACGTAGTGTTAACTGTGTACCCGGCTCACCGATTGACTGTGCAGCAATTACACCTACAGCCTCACCTTTTTGAACACGTTTACCAGTTGCAAGGTTACGTCCATAGCACAGGGCACAAACACCTCTTTTGTTCTCGCAAGTTAATACAGAACGAATCTCTATACCTTCCAGTGGAGAATCATCAATTGCTCTCGCAATTTCTTCATCAATATCCTGACCAGCAGACACAAGCAATGTACTATCTAACGGATTGAAGACATCGTGCAGGGAAATACGTCCCAGAATTCTGTCATACAATGGCTCAACAATATCCTCGTTATCTTTCAGAGCAGTAGTGTACATACCTCTTAAAGTACCGCAATCTTCAGCGTTTACAATCATGTCTTGTGCAACATCATGCAAACGACGTGTTAGGTAACCAGCATCGGCCGTTTTCAAGGCTGTATCTGCCAAACCTTTACGTGCACCGTGGGTTGAGATAAAGTACTCTAATACCGACAGTCCTTCTTTAAAGTTCGATAAAATTGGATTTTCAATAATTTCACCACCTGAACCCGATTTCTGAGGCTTAGCCATCAGACCACGCATTCCGCAAAGCTGACGAATCTGCTCTTTAGAACCACGGGCCCCGGAATCAAGCATCATATATACAGAGTTGAAACCTTGGTTATCGCTCGATAACTGTGTCATCACGAATGATGTCAGTCTGTTATTGATACGAGTCCAGATATCGATAATCTGATTATAACGCTCGTTGTTAGTAATGAATCCCATGTTATAGTTATTCCTCACTTCATCTACTTCAGCAGATGCTTGTTCCAATAAAGCATGCTTCTCAACAGGAATGTTTACATCTTGTAAATTAAATGATAAACCTCCTCTGAAAGCCATTTGGAAACCAAGTTCTTTGATATCATCAAGGAACCTCGCAGAGCGCGCCATACCTGTGATTTTAACAACCTCGCCGATAATATCTCTCAACGATTTTTTGGTCAATAACTCATTGATATAACCAACTTCCTCAGGAACCATTTGGTTAAAGAGTACACGTCCAACAGTAGTATCAATTAATTTATTAACAATAACGCCATTTTCCTTGATGTTAGCTTTTACTTTAATAAAAGCATGAAGGTCAATACGTTTCTCGTTATATGCGATGATTACTTCTTCCGCAGAATAGAAAATAGAATCCTGGCCTTTAACTACGCGTCCCTCATCAGTCCTACGACCTTTGGTGATGTAATATAGACCAAGAACCATATCCTGTGAAGGTACAGTAATCGGAGTACCATTTGCAGGGTTTAAAATGTTGTGTGCAGCAAGCATCAGAACTTGGGCTTCCAAAATAGCAGCATGACCTAAAGGTAAATGCACAGCCATCTGGTCACCGTCAAAATCCGCGTTGAATGCAGTACAAACAAGTGGGTGTAATTGAATGGCTTTACCTTCTACCAACTTAGGTTGGAAAGATTGAATACCCAATCTGTGCAAGGTAGGTGCACGATTCAGTAATACAGGGTGACCTTTCAATACATTTTCAAGAATATCCCAAACTAATGGATCTTTTCTATCAACAATTTTCTTCGCTGACTTAACTGTTTTTACGATCCCACGTTCGATCATCTTACGAATGATAAACGGTTTAAATAGCTCAGCAGCCATATCCTTAGGTAAACCGCATTCATGCAATTTAAGGTTAGGCCCAACAACAATTACAGAACGTGCTGAATAATCCACACGTTTACCCAATAGATTTTGACGGAAACGTCCTTGTTTACCTTTCAGAATATCTGAAAGAGATTTCAAGGCGCGGTTACCCTCAGTTTTAACAGCATTCACTTTACGTGAATTGTCAAATAATGAGTCAACTGCTTCCTGCAACATACGTTTTTCATTACGCAGAATTACTTCCGGCGCTTTGATTTCAATCAAACGTTTTAGACGATTGTTACGGATGATTACACGACGATATAAATCGTTTAAGTCAGACGTAGCAAAACGTCCACCTTCAAGAGGTACTAACGGACGTAACTCTGGTGGAATAACAGGAACAATTTTGATAATCATCCATTCTGGATTATTCTCAATTCTGGTTTTAGCACCACGGAAAGCTTCAACAACCTGAAGACGTTTTAGCGCCTCATTTTTACGTTGCTGAGAAGTCTCGTTAGCAGCCTGGTGACGCAGGTTATATGATAACGTATCTAAATCAATGCGTTTCAATAAATCTTCTAAGGCTTCAGCACCCATTTTGGCGATGAATTTGTTAGGATCCTTATCATCCAGATATTGATTTTCTTTAGGTAACTTATCAAGAATATCTAAATATTCTTCTTCAGTTAAGAAATCCATATACTGAATACCCTGATCTCCCATTAAACCAGCCTGGATTACCACATAACGCTCGTAATAAATGATCAGGTCGAGTCTTTTTGTTGGCAAACCTAAAAGATATCCGATTTTATTCGGCAGGGAACGGAAATACCAGATATGCGCAACAGGAACCACCAAGTTGATGTGCCCCATACGCTCTCTACGTACTTTCTTTTCAGTTACTTCAACACCACAACGGTCACAAACAATACCCTTATAACGAATACGTTTATATTTACCGCAATGACATTCGTAATCTTTTACCGGACCAAAAATACGCTCGCAAAACAAACCATCACGCTCAGGTTTGTAAGTACGGTAATTTATGGTCTCAGGTTTTAACACCTCTCCACTCGAACGCTCTAAAATAGCTTCCGGCGACGCCAAACTAATGGTGATCGAGGTGAAATTGCTTTTTAATTTATTATCCTTTTTGTAAGACATATCTTTTTTGAGTTTTAAGTGATAAGTATAGGATGGTATGCCTTTGAAAACATACCATCCGACTTAAAACTTTTAGTCTAACGTAATATCTAAACCTAATCCACGTAACTCATGTACCAATACATTGAATGATTCTGGTACACCTGGTGTAGGAAGGTTCTCTCCTTTTACGATTGCTTCGTAAGTTTTGGCCCTACCGATCACATCATCCGATTTAACGGTTAAGATCTCTTGCAGGATATTGGCCGCACCAAATGCTTCGAGTGCCCAAACCTCCATCTCGCCAAAACGCTGTCCACCAAACTGAGCTTTACCACCCAATGGTTGTTGCGTAATCAACGAATATGGTCCGATTGAACGTGCATGCATTTTGTCATCAACCATGTGACCTAACTTAAGCATGTAGATGATACCTACAGTGGTAGGCTGATCGAAACGCTCACCAGTTAACCCGTTATGCAAATAGGTTCTACCAGATGCAGGTAGTCCTGCTTTAGCAATCCAGTCTTCTACTTCATAATGTTTTGCACCATCAAAGATCGGAGTTGCAAATTTCACACCCAATTCTTTACCAGCCCAAGCTAGTACAGTTTCGTAGATCTGCCCTAAGTTCATACGCGAAGGTACACCCAGCGGGTTCAATACGATATCCACTGGAGTTCCATCTTCAAGGAATGGCATATCCTCATCACGAACGATACGGGCTACAATACCCTTGTTACCGTGACGACCTGCCATCTTATCTCCAACTTTAAGTTTACGTTTCTTAGCAACATAAACTTTAGCCATCTGAACGATTCCTGAAGGAAGCTCATCACCTACACTAATTGCGAATTTGTCACGTTTGTAAGCTCCAAGCTCTTCATTCACGCGGATACCATAGTTATGAATCAACAATTTAATCTGATCATTTTTGTCGTCATCAGTTGTCCATTTGTATGGGTTGATGTGTGCAAATTCTAAATCAGCTAAACTTTTCTGAGTAAACTTGGCACCCTTAGGAAACAATTGTTCCTTGTAAACGTTGAATACACCCTGAGATGTTTTACCATTCACAATCTGGAATAATTTGTCTACCAACTCAGCCTTCAGATTTTCAGTAGCTAAATTGTATCTCTTATCTAATTTCTCTATTGCAGATTTTTCCTCTGCTTTAGTAGTTTTCTTAGCTCTAGAGAACAATTTGGTATCGATTACAACACCTTTGATCGAAGGAGGAGTTTTTAAAGACGCGTCTTTAACGTCCCCTGCTTTATCACCAAAGATTGCACGAAGTAATTTTTCTTCTGGTGAAGGATCCGACTCACCTTTTGGTGTAATTTTACCAATAAGGATATCGCCTTCTTTAACCTCAGCACCAATACGGATAATACCGTTTTCGTCAAGATCTTTTGTTGCTTCTTCCGAAACGTTAGGGATATCTGGTGTTAACTCTTCTTCCCCACGTTTAGTATCACGCACTTCCAGTTCGAACTCTTCGATGTGTAAAGAAGTGAAGATATCTTCTCTGACAATACGTTCGTTAATTACAATCGCATCCTCAAAGTTGTATCCTTGCCAAGGCATGAAAGCTACTTTTAAGTTTCTTCCTAGAGCCAATTCACCATTTTCAGTTGCATAACCTTCACACAATACCTGACCTTTAACAACTTTCTGCCCTTTTTTAACAATTGGTTTTAAGTTGATACAAGTATTCTGGTTGGTTTTCTTGAACTTAATTAATTTATAAGTTTTGCTATCTCCTTCAAATGATACTAAACGATCTCCATCGTTTCTTACATATTTAATCGTGATTTCGTTAGCATCAACATATTCAACAGTACCATCGCCTTCTGCATTGATCAATGTTCTTGAATCTCGTGCCACACGGCCTTCCAATCCAGTACCAACAATAGGTGCTTCAGGACGCAACAAAGGAACTGCCTGGCGTTGCATGTTGGATCCCATCAAAGCCCTGTTTGCATCATCATGTTCCAGGAAAGGAATCAATGATGCAGCGATTGAGGTAATCTGATTTGGCGCAACATCCATCAAGTCTAATTTCTCAGGCTCGATAATTGGAAAGTCACCCTCATAACGAGCTTTAACACGAGCAGTAGTGAAATTACCTTTTTCATCATATTCAGCATTAGCTTGAGCAATGGTTTTACCATCCTCATCTTCTGCCGAAAGATAAATTACAGGCTCATCTACTACAACAAGTCCATCCTGAACTTTTTTGTAAGGTGTTTCAATAAACCCAAGGTTATTGATTTTCGCATGAACACAAAGTGATGAAATCAAACCAATGTTTGGTCCCTCAGGTGTTTCAATTGTACACAAACGACCATAATGCGTATAGTGAACGTCACGTACCTCGAAGCCAGCACGCTCACGGGATAAACCACCTGGGCCTAATGCTGACAAACGACGCTTGTGCGTAATCTCCGCCAAGGGATTCGTCTGATCCATAAATTGCGACAATTGGTTTGTTCCAAAGAACGAATTAATTACCGAAGATAAAGTACGGGCATTAATAAGATCTGTTGGTGTAAACACCTCATTATCGCGGATATTCATACGCTCACGAATAGTACGAGCCATACGAGCTAAACCAACGCCGAACTGAGCATATAATTGCTCACCTACAGTACGTACACGACGGTTAGACAAGTGATCGATATCATCCACCTCTTCTTTAGAGTTGATCAATTTGATCAGATACTTAACAATCGCAATAATGTCTGCTTTGGTTAACACCTTAACATGATCAGGCGTATCCATTTTCAACTTACGGTTGATGCGGTAACGACCAACATCTCCTAAGTCGTAACGTTTATCCGAAAAGAACAAACGTTCAATGATGCCTCTTGCTGTTTCCTCATCAGGTGGTTCTGCGTTACGCAAAGCACGGTAGATGTTTTCCACAGCCTCTTTTTCAGAGTTGGAAGTATCTTTTTGTAATGTATTATATATAATGGTATAATCAGCCTGACTTGCACCATCATCTTTAGACAAGATGATCGTTTTAACGCCAGCATCAATGATCATATCAATGTGGTCATCTTCTAAAACAGTATCCCTATCTAAGATTACTTCGTTACGATCTATTGAAACTACCTCACCGGTATCTTCATCAACGAAATCTTCAACCCATTTTCTTAGTACCCTTGCAGCAAGTTTACGACCGATAAATTTCTTCAATCCAGATTTGCTAACTTTTACTTCGTCAGCTAAATCAAAAAGTTCAAGAATATCTTTATCAGAGTCATAACCGATGGCTCTTAACAAAGTGGTAACCGGGAATTTTTTCTTACGATCAATGTAAGCATACATCACGTTGTTAACGTCTGTAGCAAACTCAATCCAGGATCCTTTGAAAGGAATTACACGGGCAGAATATAACTTGGTTCCGTTAGTGTGACGGCTTTGGCCAAAGAACACACCTGGAGACCTGTGTAATTGAGATACAATAACACGTTCTGCACCGTTAATAACAAATGTACCCTTAGGAGTCATATAAGGTATGGTTCCTAAATATACATCTTGAATAATGGTTTCAAAATCTTCATGTTCTGCATCGTTACAAGAAAGCTTTAATTTAGCCTTCAGCGGAACACTATAAGTCAATCCCCTGTCAATACACTCAGGTATATCATAACGTGGGGGATCAATAAAATAATCAAGGAATTCTAAAACGAATATATTCCTTGAATCTGTGATTGGAAAATTTTCAGCAAACACCTTAAACAATCCCTCTGTGTGACGGTTGTCTGATGTAGTTTCGATCTGAAAAAATTCTCTGAATGATTGCAACTGCACATCTAGAAAATCAGGATAATCTATAATGTGCTTACTACGTGCAAAATTTACTCTTTGGTCGACTTTATTTGCCAATGGACTAAAGTTAATTTACTTTAAGAATAAACTATTTGTTTGGTTTGCCGTTATACCACTTCATCAACCAAGCAAAATGAAATGTTTATAAACAGGTATAGACTCCGACTATACAGTCGGAGTCTAATGTTAAAGTTGTATTTAAATTAAGTGATTACTTAATTTCAACTACAGCTCCAGCTTCTTCTAATTGTTTTTTCAAAGCTTCAGCTTCGTCTTTAGCAACACCAGCTTTTAATTCTTTTGGTGCACCATCAACTAAATCTTTTGCTTCTTTCAAACCTAAACCAGTCAGGTCTTTTACCAATTTAACTACTGCTAATTTAGAACCACCAGCTTCTTTCAATATTACATCAAAAGTAGTTTTTTCTTCAGCTGCAGGAGCAGCATCAGCAGCAGGACCTGCAACAGCAACTGCAGCTGCAGCTGGTTCGATACCATACTCGTCTTTTAAGATTTGAGCTAATTCGTTAACTTCTTTAACTGTTAAGTTTACCAATTGCTCAGCAAACGCTTTTAAATCTGCCATTTTTATAGATTTTTAAAAATTTACGTAAAATAATTTATTTAATATGAACTTATAAGGTGTTCCTTAACCTTCTCTTTCTTGAAGAGTTTTAACAATTCCTGCAATTTTGCCACCGCTCGATTTTAAAGCCGAGATCACGTTCTTAGCTGGCGACTGTAATAGACCAACGATATCTCCAATAAGCTCTTCTCTCGATTTCAAGCTTACTAATGAATCTAAATGGTTATCACCAACATATACTGATGAATCGATATAAGCTGCTTTAAGTACCGGCTTATCAGATCCTTTTCTCAACGCTTTAATCAGTTTTGCCGGAGCATTACCTGTTGTTGAGAATAATAATGCTGATTGTCCTTTTAGGGCTGCAAAGATCTCTGATGCATCACCTTCCAATCCTTCGATCGCTTTTCTGATCAAAGTATTTTTGGCAACCTGCATTTCGATACCGCTTTCAAAACATTTGCGACGGATATTATTTACTTTCTCAACAGATAAGCTAGATGTATCAGCAATGTAAAAATTGCCAAACTCCTGCATTTTCTCTTGAAGAGCTGAAACTAGTTCGTGTTTTTCTTCTCTGTTCATAATTAGATCCCCGCTACTGATTTAGTTTCGATTGCAATTCCAGGACTCATTGTTGAAGAAACATGAATGCTCTTAAAATAAGTTCCTTTTGCAGCAGATGGTTTCAATTTAGAAATTACTTGTAGAACTTCTAAAGCGTTTTCATATATTTTCTCTGCTGGGAATGATACTTTTCCTACTGAAGCATGTATGATACCAGTTTTATCAACTTTAAAATCAATCTTTCCGCCTTTTACGTCAGTAACTGCTTTACCAACTTCGTTGGTTACAGTTCCTGATTTAGGGTTTGGCATAAGGTTACGTGGACCTAAAACGCGGCCCAGTTTACCTACTTTTGCCATACAAGCAGGAGTAGTGATAATAATGTCAACATCTGTCCATCCACCTTCAATCTTGGTCACATATTCGTCTAAACCTACAAAATCTGCACCTGCTGCTTTAGCTTCTTCTTCCTTATCAGGATTACAAAGAACTAATACGCGTACAGTTTTACCTGTACCGTGTGGTAATGTAGCAATCCCACGTACCATTTGATTGGCTTTACGTGGATCTACACCTAAAGCGATATCGATATCTACCGAAGCATCAAATTTAGTTGTAGTGATTTCTTTTACCAAAGCAGCCGCATCCTGTAAAGAATACGTTTTACCAGATTCTAGTTTAGCATGTGCCTTTTTTTGATTTTTTGTTAATTTAGCCACTGTTGTAAACTGTTTTTTGTTAATTAATTTGTCCAGGGTGCATCACCGCTAACGGTAATTCCCATACTGCGTGCTGTACCGGCAACCATACTCATTGCCGACTCGATAGTGAATGCATTTAAATCAGTCATCTTATCTTCAGCAATTGACTTAACCTGATCCCAAGTCACCGAACCAACTTTCTTACGGTTGGGCTCAGCAGAACCACTCGCTAATTTAGTAGCATCTTTTAACTGGATAGCTACCGGAGGAGTTTTGATGATAAATTCGAAAGACTTGTCAGCATAAACAGTAATTACAACTGGTAATACTTTACCGGGCTTATCTTGGGTACGAGCGTTAAATTGCTTGCAAAATTCCATAATGTTCACCCCTTTAGCACCCAAAGCAGGTCCTACTGGTGGTGATGGATTTGCGGCTCCACCTTTGATTTGTAATTTAACAAGCGCACTGACTTCTTTTGCCATTTTCTGTTTTGTTAATTTGTAATACTCAATGTTATTATGTTGGAAGCATGTAACAATTAAGATTTTTATTTAGTAGATCTAAGATTACTCTTTCTCTACCTGCATATAATTAAGCTCTAGAGGTGTCTTACGACCAAAGATCTTAACCATAACTTTTAACTTTTTCTTTTCTTCGTTAACCTCTTCGATCACCCCTGTAAATCCGTTGAACGGACCATCCATAACTTTAATGTTTTCACCAACATAGAAAGCGACATTCATCATCTCACTCTGCTGACTCATCTCATCAACTTTACCCAGGATCCGGTTAACTTCTGCTTGGCGCATCGGAACCGGATTTCCACCCTTATCTCCTAAAAAGCCAATCACACTATTAACGTTCTTAATAATGTGCTCTAATTCTCCGTCTAATGTAGCTTCAATCAAAACATAACCAGGATAAAAATTGCGCTCTTTTGCAATCTTTTTTCCTTCTTTCATTTGGTAATATTTCTCCATTGGGATCAACACTTGAGGAACCAAATGAGAAAAACCTAAACGGCTGATTTCAGAATCAATATACTGTTTTACCTTTTTCTCTTTACCACTAACAGCCCTAACTACATACCATTTTAACTGATCGTCCATTTAGCTATTTTAATTTGAAAGTGATTTATAGAAAGTATCAAGAGCGAATGTAGAACCCTTATCCATCGCAAAAATAACTACTGCAATGATTAATGAAGCTACCAGAACCAGAACTGAAGAATTTTGCAATTCTCCCCATGTTGGCCAGGTAACCTTCTGAGTCATCTCCTCATACGATTCTTTAATAAATTGAACTACTTTAGCCATAATTATCTTTTTGCACGGGAACAAGGATTCGAACCCTGATCAAAGGTTTTGGAGACCTCTATTCTACCGTTGAACTATTCCCGTATTAGAACAAAGTACTCAGGCATTAACGCCTAAGTACTTTTGTTTATTATTTAATTAACTCCCAATGGGTTTAATTATTTTACAATTTCAGTTACCTGACCAGCTCCTACAGTTCTACCACCTTCACGGATAGCAAAACGAAGACCTTTTTCCATTGCGATTGCATTGATCAATTTTACATTGATTGTAACGTTATCACCTGGCATAACCATTTCAGTTCCTTCAGCAAGGGTGATTTCACCTGTTACGTCTGTGGTACGGAAATAGAATTGTGGACGGTATTTGTTAAAGAATGGAGTGTGACGTCCACCTTCTGCTTTTGATAATACATAGATCTCAGCTTTGAAATCAGTGTGAGGAGTTACAGATCCTGGTTTGCAAATAACCATACCACGACGGATATCAGTTTTCTCAATACCACGTAACAACAAACCTACGTTATCACCTGCTTCACCATAATCAAGGATCTTACGGAACATCTCAACACCTGTTACAGTAGATTTAAGATTTTCAGCACCCATACCCAAGATCTCAACTGGATCACCAGAGTTGATTACACCACGCTCAATACGACCAGTTGCAACAGTACCACGACCAGTGATCGAGAATACATCTTCAACAGGCATCAAGAATGGAAGCTCAGTCAAACGTGGAGGGATTGGAATATAGCTATCAACAGCATCCATCAATTCCATGATTTTACCAACCCATTTAGCATCACCATTCAAACCACCCAAAGCAGAACCTTGAATAACAGGAATGTCATCACCGGGGAAGTCATAGAATGACAATAATTCACGTACTTCCATCTCTACTAATTCTAGTAATTCAGGATCGTCAACCATATCCACTTTGTTCATGAATACTACCAATGAAGGTACACCTACCTGACGAGCCAATAGAATGTGCTCACGAGTTTGTGGCATTGGACCATCTGTAGCCGCTACAACGATGATAGCTCCATCCATTTGCGCAGCACCTGTAACCATGTTTTTCACGTAATCCGCGTGACCTGGACAGTCAACGTGAGCATAGTGACGGTTAGCAGTTGAATACTCAACGTGTGCTGTGTTAATAGTGATACCTCTTTCTTTTTCCTCAGGAGCTGAGTCAATAGAATCAAATGAACGCGCCTCAGATAAACCAGCATCAGATAACACTTTAGTGATAGCTGCTGTTAAGGTTGTTTTACCGTGGTCAACGTGACCGATAGTGCCGATGTTTAAGTGCGGCTTGCTGCGGTCAAACTTTTCTTTTGCCATGTTTTTATACTTATTAGTAGGTTAACTTTTTATTTATTTATTGTTTTGATACAATCTCAATACAGAAAACCTTGTCCATTCTGTCTCAATTAACAGATTTAACAAAGTCTCTTTTTTTATTTTTCTGAGCCAAAGATGGGACTTGAACCCACGACCTCTTCCTTACCAAGGAAGTGCTCTACCGCTGAGCTACTTCGGCTTTTAATCTCCCACCCTTCTGCTTTCCGTGCCGAAGCCCAATCTTTATTGTTATAGAGCGGAAGACGAGGTTCGAACTCGCGACCTATAGCTTGGAAGGCTATCGCTCTACCAACTGAGCTACTTCCGCTTTTATAATGGTGGGGGGAGAAGGATTCGAACCTTCGAAGTCTTGCGACAACAGAGTTACAGTCTGTCCCATTTGGCCACTCTGGTATCCCCCCATCTTTCAATCATAGCATTTGCACGCTCAATTAAAAGAGCCTCCTATCGGGATCGAACCAATGACCTACTGATTACAAGTCAGTTGCTCTACCAGCTGAGCTAAGGAGGCTATTATCATACTTTCACAGAACACCCCATTTCTTTTAAGGTAACGCCCTCTCCGAAATGGAATGCAAATCTACAAGAATTTAGGATGTATGCAAAACTTTTTTCAAAAAAAAATTGGCGGAATCTACTCCGCCAATCCTTTCTGAAAAAATATCGAAAATAGATGCCTAATAATCAGTGACTTCATCTGCATCTAAAATTGTCTTTTGCTCAATAATTTTTGCGCGATTTTTTTCTTTATGTTTTGTAATCTGCTTTTTTAACGACTCTATCGATAAATCTGTAGCCTCTTCGAAAGATTTACATTGTTCCTTTGCAAATAAAATTCCGCCGGGAACCATCAATTTGATCTCACTGATCTTGTTAGCTTCATCCTCTACATTTTCCAGTTTTAAATAAACTTCACCACTAATGATCTGGTCATGGAACTGATCTAACTTATCTACTTTCTTCTGTATAAAATCCAATAATTTCTGGTCTGCAGTGAAATGGATCGATTGAACTGTAATTTTCATTTTTCCTCCTTTTTTACGCCTTTGGATGGGCCTGTTTATAAATTGTTTTTAGTCTTTCAATAGAATTGTGCGTATAAACCTGCGTAGCAGCTAAACTAGCATGTCCTAGTAACTCTTTTATCGCATTGAGGTCTGCACCTCGATTTAACAAGCTAGTAGCGTAAGAGTGCCGTAAAACGTGCGGACTCTTTTTTTCCTGAGTAGTTACAAATCCCAGGTATTTCCGTACCATATCGTATATGAACTTTCGGTGAACCGCTATACCTTTATCAGTAACGAATAAGAACTCGCTTTTGTTATTAAAATTCTGCACTGATTTCAGCGCCAAGTAGCTTTTTAGTTGATCCACAAGCTGTTTGGTCATTGGAATGACTCTTTCTTTATTCCCCTTTCCAAGCACACGAACAGAGTCATCGTAAAAATTCAGATCGCTATCTCGCAAACTGATCAACTCCGCAAGTCTTATGCCTGTTCCAAAAAAGGTTTCCAATATAAGCTTATCTCGCACCGAAGGAAAACTACCATTAAAAATTTCAGTAGAATCTAAAAGATTATCCATTTGTTTTTCCTCAACAAAAATCGGAAGTTTTTTTGTTGACTTGGGCGCCTTTACCTGACTCATCGGATTACCGATTATGATTTTTTGCTTTACCAGATATTTGTAAAAACTTTTAAGCGTCGATATTTTGCGACCAATAGAATTTGCGCCGACATTATTTTCAACTAGTCTTACCATGTAATTCCTGACATGGATATATTTCACTTCAAGTAGTCCAAGCTCAAATTCGAGTACGATAAAATCCTGAAACTGGAGGAGATCGGAGCGGTATGCCGACAACGTGTTCGGCGAGTACCTTTTCTCATGTTCAATATATGTTAAAAACGGCTCTATGGACATACGTATTACTGATCATGATTCTTAAAATTCAATATACAAAATGATCTGAGATTCCGCTAAAAATGTGCAAAAAAAAAGCGCCAGTGAAATTCACTGGCGCTTTCTATAGTATCAATTTCTAGAACTAGATAGTTCCTTCTAATTGCATATTTTGTTTGTAAATCGCGTGTTTAACTTGTGTACGACGAGCTACAGATTTTTTCTCGTATGCTTGACGGCTACGTAGTTCTCTCAAAACTCCAGTTTTTTCAAACTTCTTTTTGAAACGTTTCAGCGCCTTATCTAATGATTCGCCGTCTTTAATATTAATAATGATCATAACGTTAAAATACCTCCTCTCGTTGTTTTTAGGACTGCAAAGGTAACAAAAAAAATCGCTCTGCAACAATTAGAAAATAAAAAATCAGTATTAACTATTGAGCTTGAAATATTTAAGCATAAAAAATCCGGAGAACAGAGCTCGCCGGACGTTATTATATTTGGTTAGAATATGCTATAGAATAATTAATTTAAGTTATGCATTTAATATTTCTCTTGCAATAACTATTTTCTGAATCTCCGAGGTTCCCTCTCCTATCGTACACAGTTTGCTGTCTCTGTAGAATTTCTCCACCGGAAAATCCTTAGTATAACCGTAGCCACCAAATATTTGAACAGCCTCAGTAGCACAACGTACGGCAACTTCGGAGGCAAAGTATTTGGCCATTGCAGATTCTTTAGTCATTTTCTGACCTTTGTTTTTCATATCTGCGGCCTGTCGGATCAATAACTCTGCAGCTTCGATTTCAGTGGCCATATCAGCCAGTTTAAAGCTAATACCTTGAAAATTGGCAATTGGCTGTCCGAATTGATGACGCTCTTTAGCATATGCCACAGCAGCTTCGTACGCCCCTTGGGCAATACCCAGAGACAGCGCGGCAATAGATATCCTTCCTCCATCCAATACTTTCATAGCCTGCTTAAAACCATCACCAACGTTACCCAACAAATTAGTTGCAGGCACACGACAATTATCAAAAATCATTTCAGTTGTTTCAGAAGCCCTCATGCCAAGTTTATTCTCCTTTTTACCGGCGGTAAAACCTGGCGTACCTCGCTCCACAACAATAGCTGAAATACCCTTCGAATCGCCCTGCTCACCTGTACGAACCATCACTACAGCAATATCCCCAGATTTTCCGTGAGTGATCCAGTTTTTGGCACCGTTGATCACATATTCATCACCGTCAAGGGTAGCCGTCGTTAACATACGTAATGCGTCTGACCCGGTATTCGCTTCAGTCAACCCCCAGGCGCCGATCCATTCCGCTGTTGCCAGTTTTGGAAGCCATTTTAACTTTTGCTCTTCACTACCAAAAGCCAGAATATGCCCGGTGCATAGAGAGTTATGTGCCGCCACAGACAATCCGATGGAACCGCACACTTTAGCTACACCAACAATAACGTCAACGTATTCCTGGTAACCCAAACCAGCACCCCCATAAATCTCAGGAACTAATACTCCCATTAATCCGAGTTCGCCAAGCTTTTTAAATACTTCTACAGGAAAAATCTGCGCCTCATCCCATTCCATCACATGTCTTCGGATATTTTTTTCTGCAAAATCCCTGACCATGTCCCTGATCATCTCCTGATTTTCAGAAACTGAAAAATTATAACCTACAGTGTTTTCTATCGTGTCAACCATGTTTTCGTGTTTGAATGCGACAATAGTAAACAATAAATTCTATAGGAACTGCAAGCAAAAGTTTGTCTGAAAACAGAATGAAATGGTATTTAGTTCATTAACACGATTGGCTTCTTGTTCATTGGGAAAATTGTGTGAATACAGTTCAATAAAAAAAATATAATTTTTTACCGAATAATAACGGTTAGTAAGATGCTAGCGTAAAAATAGGTGCGTTACCTTCAGCAAGGCGTTCCTTACCTTTTAAAAAATCTAGTCCGATGATAAATGAAAATCCAGCCACCTCAGCTCCTAACATCTTAACGAGTTTAGCGGCAGCAACAACAGTACCGCCAGTAGCTAGCAAATCATCATGAATTAATACCTTTTGCCCAGGTAACAGTGCATCTTCATGCACTTCAAGTACCGCGCTGCCATATTCCAGATTACATGGTTGTTTAATAGTTTTGAAAGGGAGCTTGCCTGCTTTTCGAATCGGCACAAAGGGTACCTGCAATGTTTGCGCCAACAACATTCCAAATAGAAATCCTCTACTTTCTATACCAACAACCACATCAACTTTCACATCCAGTAATTGCGCAGCCAGTGCCTCAGTAATTTCTCGACACAAAACTCCGTCTTTTAATATCGGTGTGATATCTTTGAATACTATACCTGGCTTAGGGAAATCGGCAATATCACGTACCGTCTGTTTTATTTTTGATTCTATCATAGCTCAAACGAAAGGTAAGGTGCTATTTTATCTATTGTTTCCGTCGATAAAATGGCCACTTTATTTAAGTCAGCAATATTACTATAATTTCCGTGTTGTTTTCTATACTGGATGATTGCATTAGCTTGTTTGTACTTTAAGTAGGGATGGTTTTTTAATAATTCAAGTGAAATCGTATTGATCATAATTTTCCTGAGATAGGCAGGATCAACTTTAACCTGTTCACTGATCTCCTGATATTTCAGCGAGTCCAGTCCGAAGACTTCTTTCAATTGTTGCTTTGTGTAAAAACCACCCAACTGCTCTCTGTATTTAAAAATTCGCTTTGCAAAAGTCGATCCTACACCATTAATCTCTACTAATTCCGTAGTATCTGCACTATTTAATTCGATAACTCTTAGAATTTCAACATGGTGCTTTCTATAAGATTTTGAAATCCCGGGTTCTATTGTCTCAATTTGAATATAAGGCGAAATGCGTGCATATAGAGATGGTTTAATGGTATACATTTTTTTCACATCTTCAGCGACCCGAAACTTACCTCCTTTAGCGCGGTAATTTAAAATCGCCGCAGCTTGCTTTGGAGAAAGCCCTAACCGTTCCCAGCCAGCAGCATTTAGCGTATTGGGATCAAATTTAAACAGTTCTCCATCATCTTTCATCCGACTGATAGTATTTTTATGTTTCCACATCATCGTTCGTTTTAATAAGATATCAGAATCTGCAACGATATTTTCTGTTTTATAGTTGTCTTTTTTCTCTGGCAGCAACCAGGAAAGCACAGCGGGCAATAGCGTAACGATCACGATCAACACCCATAAGATAGTCAGCCCGTTAAATTCTGTCCGACTCACTACAAAGTATTTATTTAGCCATTTTCTCATAACCTGCTAATGTAAACCGGATATTTAAAAATATAAATCTTATTTTTGAGATTGCTTTAAATCCAAATTGATATTCATGAAGATCATAACCACCAAAGAGTTCGCAAAAGCTACGAAAATCGATAAATTAGGCGTACCAGGGTTGGCTGCCCTGCTAATGGAGGTAATGAAACTAAACGACATTAACAAGGTATTCTCCCAAAATGAGCACTTCAACGGTCTTGAGTTTGTAGATAAAATTTTGGAGACTATCGGTGTAAGCATAGATTTTGATGAAGATGATTTGAAGAGCATTCCAAAAACTGGGGGATTTATTGCGATAGCAAATCATCCTTATGGAGGCGTGGAAGGATTAGCACTGGTTAAGTTACTTTGCATGGTTCGACCTGAAGCTAAAGTCATGGTTAACTTCATTCTCAAAAAAATCCCTAATCTAAGTGAATTCTTTGTAGCTGTTAACCCTTTCGAAAATGTTCAGCACTCTTCCAGTATAAGTGGTTTAAAAGCGACATTTGATCTTTTACAAAGCGGCACACCGATTGGAATTTTTCCGGCAGGCGAAGTCTCGACTTTTAGTCTAGATAAACAGGAGATCACCGACCGCCTTTGGCACCCTGTTGTTGGCAAGTTAATCGCGCGCGCAAAACTACCGGTGGTTCCTATATATTTTCATGGCAATAACGGTGTATTATTTAACATCCTCAGTTTTATACACCCAACTTTAAGGACAGCCAAGCTTCCCTCAGAATTTTTAAACAAACAAGGTTTAAAAATAAAAGTTAGAATTGGCAGACCTATTGATATACAAGATATATCCTATCGAAACAATACCAATAAGCTACTTGATTTCCTGCGTGCGCGTACTTACGCCCTAGGAACTGGTTTAGATCAGGAACGAAAATTATTCAATCCGATCAATCTGTTCAAAATCAAAAAAAAACCTGAAGAAATTATCGAAGAAACTTCGAGATTGGAAATCGTCGCTGAAATAGATCAATTGGAAAGTTTCCGGGTTTGGGCAGAAAAAAACTACGAAGTCTATATTACCCCTACAGCCAACATACCAAATGTACTTCGCGAAATAGGGCGCTTAAGAGAAATTACTTTTAGAGAAGTAGGCGAAGGAACGAATAAAAAAATTGACCTTGATAATTATGATATATATTATCACCACCTATTTATATGGGACAAAGAACTTCAAAATATTGTAGGAGCATATCGGATAGGTAAAGGTGACGAAATCTTAAACACAATGGGGCGCAGAGGCTTTTATCTGTCGGAACTATTTAAAATTAAGGAGCCTTTCTATCCCGTTTTAAGAAAAGGCATAGAGTTAGGCAGATCCTGGATTAGAAAAGAATATCAACAAAAACCATTGCCCTTATTCTTATTATGGAAGGGAATTCTAAAATACCTCTTGGATAATCCGCAGTATCGATACATGTTTGGGCCAGTTAGTATTAGCAACAACTTTTCCAAGTTTTCTAAATCACTTATAGTGGACTACATTACAAAAAATCATTTTGATTACGAACTTGCAGCGTATGTAAAACCAAAAAACAAGTTCAAAGCTGATTTGAGTCCTATAGATACCGACCTGCTTATTGAAAGTAGCGAGTCATTAAAAGATCTTGATAGCCTTATATCTGACATCGAAAATTCACACATAAAAATACCAGTATTGTTAAGGCAATATATGAATCTGAATGCAAAGATCATTTGCTTCAATATTGACCCCAAATTTTCAGATTGCCTTGACGGATTTTTAGTCGTAGATATGAGAAATATTCCAGCTGAAATGCTGGAAAAGATCGGCAAAAACTTTTAAGCTATATAATTAAAATAAAAAGGTCCGTATTATCATATGATACGGACCTTTTTATTAGTTCTTGAAATAGATTTTCTTGATCAGGTAGGGAAAGAAACCTAAAACAACTGTTACATTCTGAGTAAAGTTTTTCATATGTATTATTTAGAGAGTTTAATTAGCCAAATATGAGACTAATGAAGTAGCCTCAAATAGCAGGCCAAAGAGACAATAGAACATCTCAAATCCAAAAAGATACATGTACCGTGCTGTTTTACAATATAATACCCTAAAATAAAAAGCTCTTAAGGTGAAAATGTATAATATATTTCGAAAATACTGTAAAAATACAGCGTCCTGCTACATTAACTTTGTACTGTGAAACAGACAGAAAAAACAACTGTACCAATATTGGGAATGAGCTGCGCCGCTTGCGCTGCCAGTATCGAGTCAATCGCCAGAGCTCAAAACGGTGTGTTATCGGCAGATGTAAACTACGCTACCCAATCACTTAAATTAGAATATAAATCTGACATTGTTAAACTCGAACAAATACAAAATGCCGTTAAATCTTTTGGATACGATTTATTGGTAAACAAATTAAATGCGAAGGACCAACAGGAACAATCACAGCTAAAGAATTATCAAAAACTGAAAAGAAACTTGTTATGCTCAATATTACTCACAGTACCGATAGTATTAATAGGTATGTTTTTCTCCGATATGCTATATGCTAACTATACCATGTTAATATTAACTGCACCGATACTACTGATTTTTGGAAATAAGTTTTTTGTTAACGCCTACAAACAGGCAAAACATCACCAGGCAAACATGGACACGCTTGTCGCTTTAAGTACAGGGGTCGCATTTTGTTATAGCTTTTTCTACACAACATACCCTCAATTTTGGTACAACAAAGGCTTACATCCGCACGTTTATTTCGAGTCATCAGCAGTCATTATTGTATTCGTGATGTCTGGCAAACTGCTGGAAAAAAAAGCTAAATCAAACACATCCTCCGCAGTTAAAAACCTAATCGGTTTACAACCGAAAAATGTGAATAGAATTACATCAAATAACATTGAGGAAGTCCCATTGGAAGTTATCCAAATTAATGATCTTATTTTAGTGCGGCCAGGAGAAAAAATACCTGTAGATGGCGTACTTTATGAAGGCGAATCCTTTGTAGACGAAAGCATGCTTTCAGGTGAGCCAATTCCCATCTTAAAGGAGGCGGCAGATGAAGTATTTACCGGTACAATCAACCAAAAAGGGAGTTTTAAAATGATCGCGCATGAAGTGGGCGAAACAACACTCCTATCAGGTATCATTAGGATGGTGCAGGAAGCCCAGGGAAGTAAAGCGCCAATACAAAAATTGGTTGATAAGGTTGCTGGCATTTTTGTACCAATTGTTCTGAGTATCGCGATATTAACGATTGCCTCCTGGTATGTTTTCGACCGGCCGCATGCTTTTTCTGAAGGTCTTATGGCTACAATATCCGTCCTGGTAATCGCTTGCCCTTGTGCCTTGGGACTTGCCACACCTACAGCTATAGTAGTAGGTATGGGTAAAGGCGCGGCCAATGGAATATTGATCAAAGATGCAACAGCACTAGAACTTGGTTATAAAATTAATGCGATCATCTTAGATAAAACAGGAACGCTTACCTCTGGAAAACCTATAGTGACAGATATGATATGGTCCGGGTTTTCCTCCTACAATCACAGTGAAGCTCAGTCGGTATTGTTTACCATCGAACAATCCTCAGAGCATCCCTTGGCTTCAGCAATTGTAACTCATCTTCAAAAAGATCCCGTTCAGGAATTACGCTTAACTTATTTTGAGAGCATCACCGGCAAAGGCGTTTCTGCAGAATTCAATGACCAAAAATATAGGGTAGGAAATGTGCTTTTCTTAGATGAATATAGCATAAACGTGCATTCAGATATTGCGTTACTTGCTAAAAAAATGCAAGATGATGCAAAAACCGTAGTGTATTTTTCATTAAACAATGAGGTCATTGCGCTGATTGCTATTGAAGATCAACTAAAGATCAATGCATTAGCAACAATAGCTGAGTTAAAAAAAATGTCGATCGCTATTTATATGCTCAGTGGAGACCATGAAAATACGGTGAGGTCCGTTGCAGCTAAACTCAACATAGAAAATTACCATGCTGGCCTACTCCCCCACCAAAAAGCTGATTTCATTAAAGAATTACAATTGAAAGGGCAGACTGTTGCAATGGTAGGCGATGGTATTAATGATGGTCAGGCTTTAGCACAAGCAGACCTATCAATAGCGATGGGGCAAGGATCTGCTATTGCGATCGATGTAGCTGGCATCACGCTAATATCATCTGATCTTTCACAAATTGCGAAAGCGATTCAGCTCTCAAAGAACACAGTCAGAACAATTAGACAAAATCTATTTTGGGCATTCATCTATAATGTGATCGGAATTCCTTTAGCTGCAGGTATATTGTATCCAGTAAATGGTTTTTTACTAAATCCAATGATTGCCGGAGCTGCAATGGCATTAAGTTCTGTATCTGTAGTACTAAATAGTTTACACCTAAAAGCATCAAAATTAAATTAAAACACAAAATGAAAATACTGAAATTTAAAACTAATATCATGTGCGGCAGTTGCGTAGCCAACGTGACCCCTATTCTGAATCAAATGGATGTTATTGAAAGTTGGACAGTAGACACGCTTTCACCTTCTAAAACATTAATCGTCAAAGCATATGATTCAATTTATTCTGATGATTTAATCACAGCATTAAAAAGTGTTGGTTACGCTGCCGACCCTATTGGGTAAATTAACAACCATGTATATTTAAATAATTATTTCTTTACATTTACAAAGTCCAGGCGATTAGCGTTTTAAAATATGATTCTATCCATTAAAAACATGGTGTGCGACAGATGTATTTTTGCTGTTAAACGGCACCTAGAAGATCTTGATTATACAGTCAACCAGATAAATCTTGGAAAAGTCGACATCGTTGAGGATCTAAAGGAATCAGAATTAGCAACCCTAAGCTTGTCTTTGAGCATTTTAGGCTTTGAAGTTATAAGCAATCAAAGAGAACGATTGATTGAACAAATTAAGAATGTTATCATAACTCAGATTCATCATTCAGACCTGTCAAAATTAAAAATTAATTATTCCGAATTGCTCTCAGGTCACATACAAAAGGAATATGCATATTTAAGTAGGATATTTTCTGAAACAGAGCATAATACCATTGAACAATACATTATACAACAAAAAATAGAAAAAGTTAAAGAACTTCTCGAATATGAAGAGCTTAATTTAAATGAGATTTCGTGGAAAATGGGATATAGCAGTAGTGCTCATTTGTCAGCACAATTTAAAAAGATAACTGGGTTATCACCAATTAAATTTAAAAGAAAATCACATACAGACCGGAAGTCACTAGATCGTATTTAAAACCTGTATGCAACGCCCAATTCTCCATGAAAATTAAATATATCGTTATTGGGTATGTAGTACTGATCTGGGATATAGTCCTTCATCCTCCACTGGTAATTTAATGATCTTATACCTTGCATTTTCGTATTTAACAGTAGATTTTTATATTCCCAAGTTCCAAAAACAGCAAATGCTATATCTACCCAACTTCTGCTAAAACCATTTAAACCTCTTATTGCTGAAGTGTACAATTCCAAATTGTGTTCATAGCGATCCACTGTCAGACCGATTTGTTTCAAATTACGCACCCAGGAGACTGACAATGTCTGTAGGTTGCCTCCGCTCCCTATTCCCGCGCCAAGCACCTGGCCTAAATTTGTGTAACCCTGAGTTACTGTTGCATGGTAATAAAAGCCATTAGCATCACGTATTAATCTTCCATCCAACGGTTGCGATAACTGTGTCACTTCTGCACTGATTTCCAAAAATTCACCAGAACTTGGTAGGGGTACTAATTTGCTCATCCCGAAAAGATATGCTCTAGAGTGCTGAGGCGATCCTATGAAATCTCTAAAATTAAAAGAATTATCATTTAAACCGTACTCAAAGTATACTTCAGCCTTCGCTTTAGGGAAAACCCATCTAGCATTAAAAGATGTTCTTTGATCTCGAGGGCTTAAGTCATCTCCTTGACCATCGTTAAATTTTGCTTTTTGAAAAGGGGTAAAATAGGGGAAATAATCGTTAAAAGACTTCAAATCAGGACCATAAGACATAAAATCTCTATTATATCCAAGAAAAAGCCCTGGTATCCATTTTGGCTGATAGGTTATATTCAAACCTGACAAATATCGCCAATCATGCCTCGGTATAGTCCGCACAAATTGTCCAGTAGACGTAGTCTGCCTTTCTATCGGTGCATAACCCGATTCTTCTAAACGGCCAGCTATTAGTTGGCCTTCGAATGAACCAATTGGTGTTTTGAGTGGACGAACAGAATTAAGTGTCAAATGTTTAAATCCAGGGGCATTATCAGTCATTAAAATTGAATTCTTCCTACCAGGTCCCCACCAGAGGTTTTCATTCGAAAGTCCAAGAGATAAAGGCCCTTGAGTTAATCTAATACTACTTTGACCCCATAACAATTTCTTGTATTTTGTTTCGCCGAACCTTTCAGGGGCATCGATATAATTATAGTTACCAATATAATAATTAGATAATTCATAATCGCTGCGATCTTCCCCATAACTTTCGAATTGCGAATTTGAAGCATAGACATATTCTGGTCTAACTTGTATGGTTAATGGACCGTATTTGGCAAAAAAACCAGCACCCACAACAGTTTGATAACCTTTCGACGGTATAAAGGCTCCGTCATTCCATCCATAAGGATGGTGTGAATTAAATTGTTGCTGCCACTCCAATGGTAGCAACATGAATAGGCCTTTTCCTTTTGAAAAACGGAAGGATTCAGATGGTTTAAATTCTTCGCTATTGACCGGAAAAAAAATATTACTCACTCCCAGTGCTTCTCCAAATAATGGTTGCACACCAAATGAAATAGAAGAATCCTGACTTCCCAGAAGCTGACTCCTTCTATAATAATCTTTTAAGACTCGCTCAGTTGTAGGAAGCGTCTGCGCTTTAGCATTATAACAGGTAAATAAGAAAATTACTCCAGTAAATACTATTTTAACACGTTCAAATACATTTGAACACAGAAATCTCATCATAAATAACCACTAAATTTTATTTCTTAATAATCTCTCTTTTTCTAAAGTTATTCGAAAACACAAAAAGATAAATAAACTGACTATAGTCAAACTAAACCCACTTAAATTTGAATTTTGAACGTACAATAAGACAACAACATTGATCGCCAACTGCGAAAAAACATAAATTAGAGATACAACAACATGCGGAATACCCTTCTCATTTGCTAAGAACTGATAGAAGTGTGATCGATGTGCCTCCATTATATTCTCACCCCTGAGCAATCTGAACAGGATAGTAGTCAATGAGTCTAATCCGTATATCAATAAAAATAAAATATAATTGATATTTCCTGTCTTCAAAATCAAACTCCCAATACAGAATACAGCAATTAATGCAAACGATATACTTCCAACATCACCAGCAAAACATCTTGCAAACTTACGAACGTTAAAAATATTAAAAACAACTAAAGATAGGAATACAATAACCAATAATTGTTGTGAGATAAAATGCACTATGTTTTCATTTATATAATATAACGTGCATATCAATAAAGAACTATATAATCCTGTTAAGCCATTAATACCATCCATAAAATTATACGCATTAACAACTCCAACAATTATAATCAATATAGCCAAATACCATATTGCTTCAAATGGCTGTGGACCCCATTGAAAAAGGAGTAATAATATTGCCAAAAACTGAAAAAATAATCGAATCCTGCTACCTAAATTAAACACGTCATCCATGAAACTAATTAGTCCGATCATGAGAAGCCCGGCAACAAAGTATGGATAAACCAACTTAGAGAAAATTGCAAATAAAATTACCGCAAATACAAAAACTATTCCTCCACCACGAATAGTAGCTATCTGATGAGAACTCCGATTGTTAGGCGTATCAGAAATTTTAAATTGTAATGCAACTTTAAAATAAGTAAGTTCGCCTATTAAAAGGATACAAAATATCAGAAAATAAATCATTATCGCAAAGATGTAAGTTATTTCCCTTATTGCACGAAAATCGTAAAGAATTTCTTCAATCTTTTTATTAGCCCATCAGAAATACGCTAATAAAAATTCGATTTCTAATTCTAGGAACGTATTATTAAATAACCTTGCTATATTCGTCCGTTAATTTAATGTTGATGCGAGATACCAAATTGAAGTGGGCAGATAATTTGCGGGTAGTGGCAACTATGTCAGTGATCGTATTACACGTCTCTGCACCGTTGATGCCAATATCAGGATTTACAAGCAGTTGGTGGATTGCCAATTTCTCAAACAGCTCAGTCCGGTTTTGTGTACCAGTTTTCGTAATGTTAACAGGAACATTGCTGTTACCGAAAGAGTCGTTGTTAAAGGATTTTTTAAGTAAACGATTTTACAGGATTGTATTGCCCTTTTTATTTTGGAGCATTGCATATGTTAGTTTTGATTTTGTACTTAAAATAAAGCACGGGGAACATTTAACAATAGGTAGCACCATAAAATTCATTTTCAACCAGTATAGAATGGGAACATACTATCATCTTTGGTTCGTATACATGCTTATTGGGTTATATCTCTTTATTCCCATCTTAGGAAAATGGGTTAGAAAAAGTACAAAAATGGAGCTTGTATATTTTTTGATAATTTGGATTTATACCTTAATTTTCACCTATCCGTTTCTCTCCTGGCTTAAAATTAATATTGAGACAGGATATTTCGGAGGTTTTATTGGCTATATGGTATTAGGTTATTATTTATCAATAATTTCTTTTAAAAACAAAGCCCAAAAAGACATAATTGCTATTTTACTCTTCATTATCGGCTGGGTGGTTTCATTCCTCGGAACATATGAACTTTTCCGATTAAAGGGTAGTTTGGATGAACTGTTTTGTAATTATCTTACTATAAATGTTATGCTTAGTTCAATAGGTGCATTTCTATTCTTTAAAGATAAAGATATAAGCAATGCAAAACTTATCAAAGTTCGTGACTTTATAAATCAACATAGTTATGGAATTTATCTGGTACATGTATTGGTGCTTATAATGTTATTCAAAATAGGTATTACATGCCAATTTATTACCCCGATAATTGGTATACCTTTAACAACAATATTGTGCTTATCAATTTCTGGAGGTATCATTTTTTTAGTGCGCAAGATACCATTTGGAAAATATATAGCAGGTTAGTCTCAACCGGCCTTATCGTCAGCAAAGGAGGCCGCGCTTTTCAACAAACCATCGTACGAGCTAATAGGCAAGTTTAATTCTATAGCATTTTTTATCTTACTGTTATCTACTAAATAATTTTCTGTAAGTTTTTTTAATTTTTCCGAATTTATAGATAAATTAAAAAAATCTCCCAACTTAGCTACAAGATCAATTAGATATACGGGAACGTGCAAAAATTTAGGTTCAATACTCATCGATTTCCCTAAAATAGATACTATTTCATTAGTCGATAATGGACGATCATCCGCAATGTTGTAGATGCCTGATGCTACGTTGTTTTTCATTATAAGGTGCAAAACAATAAAACACAAATTTTCAACAGTTACGTAGGAACGTAGATTTTTGAATTTTGCTAGTGGATACGGGACTTTTCTCCCTACAAATTTATACAATAAATTCAGATTACCTTTATTGCCCGGTCCATGAATCATACAAGGTCTCAAAATATAATAATGTTTGCCTTCCGGAAGCTTTTGTTTTTCAATATACCGTTCTGCCATTAACTTTGACTTTCCGTAATCTGTTGACGGAATGGGAATTGCATCTTCAGTTAAAATATCAGTAACTGTATCTGCTACCGCTTTAACAGAACTCATAAATATGAATACTGTAGCTTTGGACATTAAAAAAGAATCATATAGACGTTTAGTCAATTCGTAATTGACTGTATAGTACTCTGTCGGATCCGGACTTTTACTTAAATCATGAGCCTTTCCAGCTAAATGTATTATGATATCAAGATGTCGCAAATCAATCTTTGGACTTCCTAACGCTTCCCTATTTAGCCTCGATATATCAAAGTCAAATTTCCTTAGGTAAGATTCGATATTTAACCCGACAAAACCAGACGAACCAGTGATTCCTACTTTCATTTTATTTTATTTATAAATCCGAACCACTTGATTAGGTACTTTGAATATACAAATGCGATATTTGATCTAACTCCATTTTCTTTAAGTGATCTAAGTATTTCCCCGTTCAATTTTAAGACGCTTTTTAGACCTGAAGAACTCACTCCCCCTACCCGCATTTTTACAAATACCCTATTAATATATTTTAAATTAATATTGTGTTTTAAAAAGCATCTCAAAAATAAGTCAAAGTCGCCCGATATTTTTAATTTAGTATTGTAAACACCAACTTTATCAAAAACTTCTTTTCTGACATAAAAACTAGGATGCGCAGGCTGGAACCCAAACCTTAACATCCATGATTTAAACATTTTAGAAGAATAAAACCTCACAATTTTGCTGGAGTTATCTTTTGCAACAAATACAACATTACCATATATACCGTCGATAATCGGATTGTCATCAAACTTACTACAGACATCTCCTAAAACACTATTATCAGCAAAAAAATCGTCTGAATTTAAAATCCCAATTACATCGCCTGTTGCCATTCTAATTCCTTTATTTATAGCGTCATAAATGCCGCAATCGGGCTCGCTGATCACTGTGGTAATATGCGAATAGGATTGCACAATGTCAATGGTTCTATCTGACGATCCTCCATCTATTATTATATGCTCAACATTTTTGAAATTTTGGTCTTTGACAGAACTTATACACCCTGCTAAAAACTCCTCAGAATTATATGTTGCGGTAATTATCGATATTTTCATTATTCAAGCAAAATAGTAAAAAGTTCTTTCCAATTATTAGCCAAGGGGCCTTTTATTGGAATCGACTTATGACTTTCAAATTCGTATTTACCCTTAAGAATTTCGGACATCAAATATACCAGAGATTTAGGATTTTCTGGATCGAAAAATGCAGCGGCATGGTAGTCGCCAAGTGTTTCATGTGCATATTCTAAATCGGATAACAAAATGGGTTTATTAAATAACTTAAATTCGGTTATCGGTAATCCCCAAGTCTCCAGGGTTGAAGGAAATATTAAGTAATCTACGTCTTGATATAAATTAAAGACTTCCTCTCTGGATATTAAACCCAAGAATTTCATCTGCGCTAAATGATCGTAATTTTTAACAATTGTTGCAGCGTATTGATTTTCAGATCCGTCAACAGTAATAAGAACTGAAAAATCATTAAAACCTTCGGCGTTTAATATTTTTACTGCTTCTCCAATAACTGCAATATTTTTAAAAGGCCTAGGATAGGTCGGAAAAAAAAATGTTTTCGTAATACGGCCTACCTTATTGGCTTCAGACAATTCAATTTTTGAAATAACTTTTGGAGGAGATACGATAATCTTTTGAAGATCGAGTTTGAACATTTTTGAGAAAGCGATGCGAAGCCAGTTCTGTTGGACAATAACATAGTTATTCTTTCTTATATTTATTCGGTAAAGAAATTTATAGAATAAAGTAAAGAAAAACACCTGAGTCTGATTCCAGATATCACTTAATACAAGCTTCTTAAATGGAGTCGGATTGTGACAATAAACTGCCCGCCGCTCGGCATAAACGTTGGAAGACATGTCGTTCATTGACAGCCATAAATAAGGCTGCAATTCAGTTGAAAGCCTTTTATAATACCAGTATTCATAATACAATCTATTAAAATAACTTTTTCTTACTTCTCTGAATTCCAAAAATTTAATATTAGCGTATCCAACAAAGTCTTTGGCATTGTGGATGAGCGCGTAAACTTCATACTCATTACACAAATTTTCATTCGCATAGTGTAAACAATCTTTCAAAATTGAAAGTGTGCCGCCACCAAATAAATTTGCGCCACTGATAACTACTATTTTCTTCTTCATCAAATATCGTATGCTACTGAGTCATCACCTATTGTTCTAATGAGTTTCGCTGGAACGCCTCCAAAAATTACATTTTCAGGAACGTCTTTATTAACAAGACTGCCCGCGGCAATAATAGAACCACGGCCGATTTTGACTCCACCAAGAACTGTTACACCATATCCTATCCAAACGCCATCTCCGATAACGATATCTGTACTTAAACCTAAACCGGCCCTCCGATTAATAGAACCAATTTCGTGTGATCCTGTAATGATACTTACATTCGAAGAAATATCGCAATTTTTCCCAACTTTTATAAAAGAGACCCCCCCCATAAACAACGTCTTGTGACCGACGAAACTGTTTTCTCCAATTTCGATTTGTACCAATCCAACAACTTCCGATGAACTGTAAAATACGACGCCATTAGCTATCTTATTTCCCATTAATCTAAGTATGCTGGAATTCATTTTTGGAAATGCTTGCAAAGGAATCATTTTCATAACAATTCTGCCAACAAACATCTTAAGCCTCTTTATCATATAAAACTACGGATATATTGGTTCTTTTTTTGGTTAAAATCAATAACTTTAATTTTCTCAATGAAACTGTTGTAATTTTTCAATTCTAACATAAAATCAATTTTTGAAGTAAAATCTTTGCTATCATCCATTTCAAATACAACTCCTGTGCCTAATTGTCTTACAAAATTTTCATTTGCCCCTACCATATTGGATACAATTACTGGTAGCCCATGATACAAAGCTTCCTCTATTACAAGCCCCCATGGCTCTCGTCTAGAAGGTAAAATGAATACGTCATTCTCCGCAAAAACAGCACGCAGTTCATCCCTAGATTTGTACCCTAAATGAATTATGTTATCTGATACTAAAACTTCATTTATGTAATCATCGTTCTCGAAGTTTCCAACCAAATTCAATCGTAAATCCGGCCTTGATTTAAAAAAAGAACTAATAAAGTCAATCCCCTTATCTCGTGAAATTCTGCCTATATAAAGAAAGTTCAAAACAGTACCTGTCCCTATTTTCGATATCGAATCGTAATCAAAATCAAGTACACCAACGCCCAACGACTTTCGGATAGCGCCTCTAAATTTAAGCTCCTCAACTAATCTCACGTGAGGATCTCCGCTAACTATGCATTCGGCAATTCCTTTTAAAAAAAAACGCTTCATATAATTGAAAATACTAGAAGAACCTAACTCATAAATACTTGATTCTACAATTACCTTAAGTTTTCTTTTTGGCATAATCATCCGCATAAACCAGAAATAAGGATCATCCCACCCACCAAGAATAACAAAATCAGCTTTTCTTCCAGCCCGAAGCAAGGACAATAAGTTTTCATGAATTCTCTTGTGGGGTATTACTTTTTGGTCATCTAAACCATGTTTAAAAAAATCACTTTCGCGTTTTATTGGCGAACTGTTCGTATAAAAAATTGATATTTCCGATAGTTCAGACAATTCCTTAAACGCTAAATTCTTATAAAAACTTGGTAAACAAGTAAGAATCAACTGTTTCATAATAATATTCGTTCTAAAATTCTTTCACCAACCTGTTTATACGACCAATTAGCTTTAGCGTAAAGATATGCTGCAGTTCCAATATCATGAATTTGTTCTTTATCCAAATTTACAAGCTTTGAATATAATTCTGCAGGTGTATATTCTTTAAGTACAACACAACAATTTTCTGGAAGGCTAATGTAGTTCCCAACAGGTGTAACTATAATAGCTTTCCCTGCCGCCATGTACTCGTATCCTTTAGATGGTGTCTTTTGCAGCGAATTTCGTCCATGGGGATTTTGTAACACAAGGCAGACGTCGGATTGATTTAATATTTCATCAAATTCTTCAGTACTGGTATATCCATAGTATTGGATGTCAAGAGCAGGAAAATTTTTTATTTTTTCCACTAAATACTCACTGTTATCAGAAACTCCGCAAATTTTAAACCTAAACAGAAACGAGGTGTTCTTATTATTCTGAAAGAGGTTCAGAGTATTTAAAAATAACTCAATCCCTTGCTCTTCGGTTAGCAAACCAGCTAGTAAAACTTCAATCTTTTCATTTTTATCTCTGGTTAATTGATTTTTAACATCGATGCATCCATCTATTACCAAAAATTTATCAGTCTTCTTGAAATTGACCATAAATTTATTAGTGGGCACAATGACGACGTCCGAAATCCATATTGTAAATCGCATCAATATCATTCCTACCGATTGCTGAATGGAAAATAAAAAAGAATTTTTCCACCAATCAGTCCACTTAGGATTAACGATATCTTCCAAATCTTCTATGACCTTAATACCTCTTATCTTAGCAGCGATTCCAATGATTACTGCAGAAGGATAATAGCAATATAAAAGAATGAAAGTATGTGGTCGTAAGAATGTTAGTCTGATATATAGATATAACATTGAGAAAAGTTCATAAATTACGCTTAAATAAGGTACGCCAAGAGCAGAAGCATAAATAACCACAATGTCCTTTTTTCTGATTATTTCGACGGGATATATTAATCTAGGGTAATACCCTATTCTCGCGCTACTGGCAGGAGAAACGATATATGCACGAGAACCTTGTGATATTAAGGACTGCTGTAATCGGAAAATTCTATTTGTCGCAGCAGGATTAGGGGAGGGCAATCGTCTTTCCTTGATAATATTATCATCCAAAAAATTACCGACAAAGACTGAGTTGTTTCTAAATCGAATTTGATGTTTCATCATTTAAAGTCTGATTAAATATTTCTTCATACTGAACTGCACACACATCGATAGAAAATTTAGAAATTGAGTTGCGTGAAATCCGGATCCGATCAAAACTAGCGGTTAAGCAAAATCTTAGCCCTTCTAAAACATCATCAACATTCATAAATTCGGCCAGATAACCTGTATTATGATGGACAACTATGTCAGACGGACCGGTGTTACGAAAAGCTATTGCAGGGGTACCTGAGCATTGAGCTTCCGCAACTGTCATTCCAAACCCCTCTGCAATTGAAGTGCAGATGAAAACGTCAGACATCTTGTAAATATCAGCCATTATTTTTTTATCTGAAATGTAACCTAAATTCAAGATCCTGTGCATTTGATTTTGCAATTCGAGCTTCCCTCCGCCAAAAGTCACCACTGTCAGTGCTCCCTCTTCATAAGCATTAAGCGCTTCAATACTTAAACTCATCCCTTTTGATCTCGACTGCAAATGTTGTGCTCCCAGTAAGATTACCTTTTCATCGTTCCTAATACCAAATTCTGGCCGGGCCGATGCGCCATCTTTCCACTTAAAAATAGAGCAATCTATTCCACTGGGTATAACTTCAATATCCTTTCCAGCTAACAGACCTTTACCCGCATTATTCTTCATCCATGAACTAATTGCTATAAATTTAATATTTAAGCTTTTGTAGACAGATTTCTTACGCCTAAACATAAAGGATGATAAATCCTTGGATTGACCACTGTTTAGTACCGGACAATTCCCGCAAGAACGTTCAAAGCCATCGCAGTCAAAAAAATAATGACAACCGCCGGTAAATGGCCAACAATCATGCATTGTCCAAATTATCGGTTTGTTCAGACCTTTTAATCGTGATATATCGACAAATGCATGATTTACCCAATGTAAATGAATAATATCAGCCTGTTTTACAAGAGGATGTGATTCTATATCCACGCCAAATAAACCAGGCGAAAACAACTCATTCGTTTTATTTGGATATATAAATAATAAGCTTCGATCGGCAAAGCTTAGAAATAACCTTTTAGCCTTCCTCAGATAACTATCTGAGTAGAAATCTGACTTTTGGATATGCGCTCCATCAGCTGTAAGAAATAAAATTCTAGAATTAAGTCCTCTTTGCAACAGACTTTTGTGTAATCGAACACATGCTATTCCTGCACCTGCGGCTGAATTAGCCGCCGATATATGCAATATTTTCATTTTCACTTTTATTAATGCTTGTTAACTGACCAAGAAGTAACCAAAACATGAACCCTACTCCATCGTACACAATGTGTTGGCCCGAAAGTCCAAAAACCATGTATACGGCTACAAAACATAGGACAATTCTACAATCTAATAAATCTAATACATTTCGAAGTGACCAAGTAAGTGCTTTCACTATTAACAATCCTAAAAAAAGCATTCCAAAATAACTAATTTGACGTCCAGTCTCTAAAAAGATATTGTGTGACCCTTCCGGCCAGTCGCGCCACTGTTGGATATAGTCAAAATAGACTTCAAGAGAGCTTCCTGCCGGTGCTATAAAAAAATTTTGAGTAATGATCTGCAGATAGGATGCATCCCAAATCGGCTTCCTATCGCCGATTAGCTTAAACTTAATATAGCCAGTCACACTTTGAAAATCATAGCCTATCTTATCATTAGGAATTATTAATATTATAATAGTAAGGATGATTGGAATTACTATAAGGAAAAAGCCTACATGACTTAATGACTTCGTATTAAACATTTTCATTTGCACTAATCCGGCAAATCCGAGACTAACCAGAATTGTCCCTACAATAGTTATTGTAGTATCGACACCTATTAAAACTCTTCCCAAACAAATAATAATGAATACTTTCGCGAATAATGACTTAAATCTAAACCACATAAACGGCAAAAAGCCAAAAACGATGAAAAGCCAATGTGCATTCATAAGACCTAAAGCAAGTGTGACGAGCGACAAATACATTATCTTATCAAACTGCCGCAAAAAATCGTCTTTATGTGAAACCATTTGAGGAAGAAGAATGACGCCCATCGTCAATGCAATTCTGAATCCAACCGTCAACCCTGACTTATTTTCTATTCCGGAGGTAAAAGACATTAAAAGACCTATCAGTGACAAAAGGATCAGTAAATACCAACCAGCAAGTAAAAAGTAATTTTTGGATTTCGTGATATTAATTAACGCCCGAAAAGGGATTGCAAGTACAAAAGTGAATTTCGTTGACAATGCAAGCGGTCCCAAGATCAAAACATTTTTAAAATTATTATATATACCAACATTGATATTACTCACGTTTTCCGCATCAGAATTTTGTCCCATACATATATTGGTGAAAAGGAGAAGAAAAACAACATAAAGGTCTACTTCTCTCTTGAAAACAAAATATATGAACGCGTAAACCGAACTTACAACGATAGCCGCATTAGCTATCCCACCCCCAAACAGATGTAACATTATCAAAAAATAAAGAACACCATACTTCCTTATGTCGGTTTGTATATCTTTCACTATAATAATTTAAGTACTTGCATAATTGTTGCGCATTACCATTTTCGATTATTATACATAAAAGACCAGAACTTTATCTTTGACTCGTTTTTGATTAATTTAAATAGTAGAAGACGACTAGTTATAGTTAGATATTCTACTATCTTTAAAGTATCGCAATAAAATTCTGAATATGTTAATCGATAAAGAACTCTAAGACCTTCCAACCGTCTTATAGTTCGCTGTTCTGAAAAAGCAAAACTTTTTCCATCCAAATGGATAACCTTGGCCTCCGGAACATTCATAATTTGATATCCGCTTTTTTTAATCCGATAACACAATTCATTTTCTTCCTCATACATGAAGAACTCAGGATTAAACCCACCAACCTTATTCAGTACATTTTTGCTGATCATCATTGCTGCACCAACTACCGTCTTTACGTTTTTCGGATTTTCAGAAGTATTTATATTATCCCTATCAAAAAAAAACAATAAATGAAACAAATTACTCAGCTCATATTGAATCGAAGGATATATTCTTGAGAAACTGGGCTGAAAAGAATGGTCCTCATTGTATAGATTCGCACCGACAGCTCCCACATTAGGATTATTATCAAGATAATTAGATAATATCGTTACCGCATCATTTGTTAACAGGGTATCTGGATTGAGTAAAAAAATATTCCTGCCGATTGCAATTTCAATACCTTTATTATTAGCTCGTCCAAATCCTATATTTTCCGTCAACGCGATGTAAATGACTTCATTTGAGAATTCCTCATATAATAATCTCTCTGAAGAGTCCTCTGAATTGTTATCAACGACAATAATTTCATAAGTTACTCCTAAAGTTTTTAGTCGGACAGATTTAATTGCGTCTATAACTAAACTACACGTTTTATAATTTACTATAATAATTGAAACAGTCATTAATCTAGTTCTTTGATAATTTTTGTAGGACTCCCTGCAGCAACACAATTGCTGGGTATGGACTTAGTTACAACAGAGCCAGCCGCAATAATACTATTTTCACCAATTGTTACACCTGGAAGTATGATTACTCCCTCTCCTATCCAAACGTTATCTTCAATTATAACCGGACCTTTACTAAATAATGGTCTCTTAAGAGGAGGAATTTTAATTGATAAACTCGTCGCTTCACCATGTGAGTGGTCTGATATGAAAACTTTACTAGCAATCAACACACCATGCCCAATTTGTATCTTGTTTATAGCACCTATGTGGCAATCTTTCTGAATCATCACATGATTGCCAATAATAATCTCAGGATCATATTTAATTCCCTCATATTCATCTATTGCTTCTAACCTTAATCGCTGATCACAGTGAAAATCCTGACCTATAGTAATATATTTACCTCCGTTTAGGTAAATAGGCCTATTAATTCCACTATTAGCTCCAAAAAAACGAAACTCCCTTTTTAGCCAAATAGTGTAATAGGAATTAATCCTTGATTTTACACCGGTCACCAAAGATAAAGTAAAAATGGAGGACAGCCAAATGATACCTTTTTGTACAATAAAGCTTAAGAAATTTCTCATAATGGCGAAGAAACGCTATAAAGACAAACGAACAAATCCATTCGGTCCTATAAATTTATCTAGTTCGTGTATATAAAAACTCAAATTCGTCCATATTAACATCCCTGCCCATATTCCATAATGCAGGCTTTTTTGTAATTAAACTGAACTCATTGTCTTCAATCCCAAAATCATCGGCTTTTAGAGAATACGAAATTTGTGTATGATTAACGTGGAAGAAATGCTTCTTGCAGGCCTCCTTTAAAGTCGGAATATAAGTAGATATTGTGTCCGTAGACATTTCGGCTAAACTATATGAGTTAAAAACTAAGTCTGCAATATTTGACGCCAGTTTTGGCAATTCAAAATTCGGCATTATGATAATATCATAATTTGATGAAGATTGTTCATTGAATTCATCTTCCCCATATAATAATATCTTCTTTCCGGGAAAAGAACTTAATAAATAATAAGCGGTTAAAGCCATATTTTCGGGAAGATCAAAGTCGATGTAACATAGATCTGATTCCATCCGAGTGAGAAAGTACCCTAGTCCCCCATATCCTCCACCTAATTCTACAACAACTTTTCTTCCTTTCTCTTCTTGTATTAATTCTTGAATTCTGGAAGCGTAATAGTGCAGGTATTCCGCACCAACTCGTATAAATTCGTTATTAACGAAATAACCGTATGGATTTCCGTAGTCAGGCATTTGTAAGTCTTTTAAACTATACTTATTTTCAGTTAAATTTAACCAATGACTATAACGATAAATAGAATCATGTAAATGAATGTCGCTGTTAAGATTAGATATATTTCCACTAAAATATGCTTCTTTCATATCTATTGGCAAACCATGTAGGCCGACACTGCAATCCTCTCGCATAAAATTCTCGTATATAGTCTTCGTAGCAGCAGCGTCTGAACTTCCTAGGGCTTTAATTACATCACCCATATGACGTTCGTAAATAGGCAACCACTCATTACCTACTTGATAAGCTGAAGAAAAAGATTTTTGATTAGATTTCGCCTTATTATAAGATGCCATTACACGATCAATAATATTTGTATCAGGTGTTGCAATCCTCCTATTCTTAAAACATTCCTTTATGTTGTTCATTCTAAAATCTTTCGATTTTAGAATATCAGAACCAAGGGCATTTGTCAGACTTTTAAACTTTCTTCTCCGTAAAAAATTTCTTTTTATTTTCTTTAACTCCAAAATTAGAGACATATTTCCTATATATAATTTAATAATTTGTTTATTCAATTCGTCTGTGTGATAGGGACTCGCTAGCTCGAACTCATTCTCCACGCCAATGTGCTTCACATATGTTACCTAAGATATGGATTTCCTTTTTATTATTTTATGAATAAGATACTTACCAAAAAATAAATAGAAATACGGTTCGTACCAGTATTTAGCGAAAATTGTTTTAAAAGCCCCCTCTATGCTGAAACTAAAAGTATTAATATCTGTTATATATAACTTAATAATCCAAGGATAAACAAAATGGTAGCACAGCCTAAATTTCTCCCGTTCGTAACTGAATAACGATAGATTTTGCTTATGAATAATAAATAAATATTTCCTCACGAACACATCAAAAACATTATATCCACCTTTGTTCTCGACAGTTGTAATATCATAATATTCTCCAAAAAAAATCATAGTCGATTGTCCATTTTTAACGATACGGTAACTCCAATCAACTTGAGCTAACTGTAAATGGACATATCTGTCCTTATCAGGGATATTTCTAAATTCGCTCCTCCAACAACCAAAATTTGCGATCCAAGTCGAATAAAAACTCACTTCATTGATAAATGCTTCAGCAGAATCTACTTCTTTTACTCCCGTTTTATTGAGAAACATTTTGTCATAGAAAAAAATATTTTTCTCTTCACTACTATTTGTTTCAATACACCGGAGTATTTTTGTTAAAACACCTGCATTGAAATTCAACGTGTCATTAAATAACTTAATATATTTCCCTCTTCCAAAGCTTAACACCTTGGAAAAATTTAAATCTCTTATATTCTCAGTGTTACAATAATATCTCACAAGCGGATACTTTGATACGACTTCTCTAGTGTGATCAGTAGAGCCATTATCAGAGACAACAACTTCAACACAGTCGCTCATAAATTCTGGATTATCAAAAAGTCTCTTCAACGTGCTATCTAAGATATCAGCACGATTATACGTAGGTATACATATTGACAAAAGAATGTTATGCTCCATGCCAATCTCTTTTGCTTATTTTGAAAGTAAAATATGTCCATACAAAACTAATAACCGTAACCAAAAGGTAACCGGCGGTAATGCCTATGACTCCAAAAGCGTGTCCGAGAAAAAAGGTCGACAACGAACTTAAAATTGCGATTACGATGCTCATAATTAACATTGGTTCTTTTTTATGGCATCTGAGATAGGTCGCCCATGCAGCCAAAATATGGTTGAGTAAAATCGGAATCGCCATAAACAACATTGGCAAATAAGCTAGAAATCGATCTCCAAAATATTTTCCCCCGATTACCATATGGTAATGCCTTAAAACAAAAATCATTATAAAAAAAACAATTAAAGCAAAAACGTTAAGTCCTGTCGACTGAACTAAAGTGCTATTAAAAAGATTATCTAATTGCTTATAGTCTTTTTTAGCAATTAGCCCCGAAAATACTGGAACCTTTGTGCTCACCCAACTCAATGTAAGCATTAATATAGCATTCAATACGGTTATAGTCATACCCATTTGCCCAGCAACTATCGGCCCTTCAGTCGCGAACAGGACAGGATTGAACAATTGGAAAATAAAATAACCACTTATCCAACTAAGTGCAATTTTCCATTGAAACGGGAAAATTTCATTCCTATAATTAACTTTGTAAATATCGATTTTGTGCCAAATGGAAACGAGGATTTTCTTTACGTTTCCCGTAAAAATCCAGATTGGAATAACCATGAAACCGATACCTGTAGCAACTGGTGCAGCATATAATTTGAATCCAGAAGCAAAGAAGATCAACGTAAAAGACAGTTGAAAAATCTGCTGAACGAATCTTACTTTTGCAACCTCTTTCATCCATCCCAACCCTTCTAAAAAAGCCATCAGTGGGGCAGCCATTAGTGATATTGCTGTAACCACTGACAAAACTACCCAGGGAGCCTGCCAATTAACGAAATCATCATTTTTCCCAAATTTATTAAAAAAGCAATATCCCGTTATCAATAGTCCAATAACAAACAAACTAGCAATTACGCCAAACCATTTTAATGTGAAACGTAGCAGAGAAGAAAGACGTGAAATTGACTCTAAAGATCCAGTAAAATTTACTCCGTCCACCCACTTCAAATTTACTGCCTCATGTGCAACAAATTGAATGATGATATTACATAGGCCCAATTCAAAAAAAATCTGTATAGCAAGGATACTGCCAAATGTGTAATAATAACCTTGCTCCGACTTTGTTAAAAATTGAGCAACAAAAAAGAGAGTTGTTACTCCTCCAAACACCTGTAATATCTTCGAAAAAACAGTGTAGGCTATTGCCTGATCAATTCCTATTTTATTGGAAAACTTTCGTATGCTGGTAATCATCCTATCCATTCAGATATTCACGAATCACATTCGCGATGTAATCATAATGAGTTTCATTTAACCCTGGCCATACACCTAACCAAAAAGAATTATTCATGATAGTATCCGTATTACTTAAATCGCCAACCACACGATGCTCAATTTTAGCATAAGCCGGTTGTCTTAAAAGATTACCACCAAATAATAGCCTGGTCCCAATCTTTTTTTCCTCTAAATGCTGAACCAACATATGTCTGTCACTAGCATCCCCCTCTCTCAAAGTAAGTAAAAACCCAAACCAAGAAGGGTTTGAATTCGGTGTTGCCTCTGGAAGAATAAAAACTTCCTCAAATTCCTTCATACGCTCGTATAAAGAATTATAGTTTTCCCTTCTACGCTCTACAAACTTGTCAATTTTTGCAATCTGTGAAACCCCAAAAGCCGCCTGCATGTCGGTAACTTTCAAGTTAAATCCAATATGTGAATACGTATATTTATGATCGTACCCATATGGCAGTGACCCCAACTGCTGCCCAAACCTACAACCACAAGTATTGTCCTTACCTGGTTCACAATAGCAATCTCTTCCCCAATCTCTAAAACTTTCAGCCAATTTGGACAGTTCGGGATTATTTATTAAAACGGCTCCACCTTCACCCATAGTTATATGATGAGCTGGATAAAAAGAAAATGTAGAAATATCACCAAAAGTTCCAGTCTTTTTCCCGTTATAAGTGGCTCCTAAAGAATCACAGTCATCCTCTATGACCCAAAGATTATATTTTTTCGCAATACGCATAACTTCGTTCAAGTCGAAGGGATTGCCAAGAGAGTGAGCAATCATTATTGCTTTTGTTTTTGGACTTACCGCAGATTCTATCATATCTGCCTTGACGTTGTGAGTTGCAATATCAACATCAATAAAAACAGGAATCGCACCGAACTGTATTATTGGATTTATCGTTGTTGGAAAGCCAGCTGCCACAGTAATGACTTCGTCCCCTGGAATTATTGCTCGATCACCAAGTTTAGATGAAGTCAGCGTGTAAAATGCAACGAGATTAGCCGAAGATCCTGAATTTACAAGCAGCGCTTTACTAGCCCCGAAGTATTCAGCAAATTCGTGCTCAAATTTGTTAGCAAATCTTCCGGCTGTAAGCCAACCGTCAAGAGCAGCATCTACACCCAACAATATATCTTGTTCGTCCAAGACTTTACCGGTTACCGGGATGTAATTTTCACCCGGCACAATAACTTGTGTCGTATTCTTCCTGGCAATTGTTCTCAAACGTTCTTCCAGTGCACTATCTGTAATATTTTTTAACATGTATTGAATATAATGAGTTATAATATAAATTAGGTTCCCTCCATTTCAATCGGCTTGGCAAAGGGTTCCATTTCAGTAATTGGTCTACCGAATGCAATCTTGGGATAGGTATTTGTATGAGGATCTATCATAACCTGGAGAAGTTGTGGCTTTGTTGCGTTATCACCTTCCCATAACCATTTGACGGATTCAACAACTTCCTCCTCTACACTTATTGTTCTACTCTCAATTTCATAGGCGATGCCTACCTTTTCAAAGTTAGGTGCATCGTACCCCCAGTAAGTCGACTGATATCTTGATTCAAAGTAAGTATCTTGAAACTGCCTAATCATCCCAAGCGTTCTGTTGTTTAGGATTATTATTTTAACAGGCAACTTATTTCGTACTATAGTTTGTAATTCCTGGATATTGATTTGCATACAGCCGTCTCCAATAATCACAACAACCGGTTCTTTATCGAGAGCAAAGCAAGCTCCAATTGCGGCAGGAAGAGAAAAACCCATAGCTCCCATCCCGCCAGATGTGAGGAACTGCTGCCCATCATTAATTTCAAGTGACTGTGCAGCCCACATCTGATGGCTACCTACGTCAGCTAGATATGCCTTTGCTTTACTATTTTTGTTTGACAGCTGATGCATAAATACGTTCGGATTTATGCCTTGCGGATCGAGTTCTTTGACATCTGGCCATTTAAGCCTTAGCTTATTAATATAGGAAAGCCATATCTTTGGACTTTCAAAAAGCTCGTTCTCGATTAATGTCGAAATCTGAGCGAAAAAGTCATTGAGATCCGCATGTATCGCTACGCAATTTTTTATTCTATTATTGATTTCTGCCGCTTCACAATCTACATGATAAATTTTTCTGTTTTCAATAAATTTTGTATCCGCACCGGTTTGCCTTATATCTAATCTGCTACCCAAAACAATAACAACGTCACTCTCCCCAAAAGCTATATTTGCCCATCTATTTCCGTAACTACCGATAAATCCAACACGAAGTGGATCCTCGAAAGATATCGTATCTAGTCCAAGTAATGTGGTAATCACTGGAACCTGACATGTTTTGACAAAGGAATTAAACTTGTCCTGGCAATTACTAGCTTTTACCCCTCGGCCGGATAAAATAAGCGGTCTTTTTGCAGATTTAAGATCAACTATCATCCGCTCTAAAAGCTCCGGGTTAATACTTCTTGAATCAAAAGATACTGAATCAAAAACGTAGTTTACACATATCTGTGCGCGCTGAACGTCCATTGGTATATCGATTAAAACAGGCCCAGGCCTTCCGTCTAATGCGATATTAAATGCTTCTTCAAATATCTTCGCCAAATGATCTGCGGCATCAACTCGAAAACATGCCTTGGTTATAGGAGTTGCCATGGAAACTATGTCTGTTTCTTGAAAACCAAGCTGACGAATTGCTCGCTCACCCTTTTGTTCATGACGGTTAACCTGACCAGTTATAAAAATGGCTGGAGTAGAATCAAAAAAACAGCTCCCTATTCCAGTCAGCAGATTCGTTGCCCCCGGACCACTAGTAGCCAGAGCTATTCCTGGCAATCCTGTAACTCGCCCATAACCTTCAGCCGCAAATGCAGCTGCTTGTTCATGATGCATAGTAACAACCTTAATATCAGTATTTTGATATAAAGAATCTAGGATATGAGTAATCATTCCTCCAGAAAGTTCAAATACATTCTTAATACCTTTTTTTTGCAAGAAATCTGCTATAAAATCTGAAGCTTTCATATAAACTTTGAACCTTTTAAAGTGGCAAGCAAAGCTACGTTAAAATTTGTAAAGTTAAATTTCCCTATTTGTGATGTTAGTTTAGTCATGTCACCCTCTAAATACATAGATTGGTTTGGACGATATGCTAACGCCCCAAAATTCAACCGAAAATCTGGCTTGATAATATTCCTAATCGACTCTACCATTTCCTTCAACGATCTTGGTTCATCACCTGATACATTATATATTCCAGAAACAATCTCTTGTTTTAATATTCTACACGTAATCTCTGCAAAATCTTTTACATAAAGATAAGCATAACGTTGTTCTCCTAATGTAAGGTCAAATTCAACACCACTTTGCATCTTTGCTGCAAGGGAGGGGATTAACCAATTCGACCCCTCGTTTTCTCCAAATACAGAAAACAATCTTAACCAAATCCACTTTGTTTGATATATCTCAGAAAATGAACGGAAAAGATGAAGGCTGGCTAGTTTTACAGCACCATAAGCACCATTAGCGCCCGTGGAAGCTTCCTCTGATATTGCTCCTTCCATAAATCCATATTCTGCTTGAGAGCCCAAGCAGATTACTTTTTCAATCTTGCTTCTCTTGACTATTGTTAGAATTTCACTAAAAAATGTAATATTTTTAGTCTGTTCCACCCAATTATCTCTATCCTTTGCTTCCACTCCCATCCAGGCAGCGTGAATCAAAATATCAGCTGATTTCCTAACCAAAATATCCTCATAACCATCCTCTATGTTAACCCAATCAACACGCTCCTTAAAATGTTCACATCTCCATATGGAAGAACTTTTACGCTTTAGACCTATGACAATTATATTTTCTGCTAAAGCTCGCTCAGCAATATGTGATCCTAGAAATCCTGTAATCCCTGTTATAATAACTTTAAGCATTAAGATAAGCCATTATTTGCTTTGTCGTAAAAGAGTCTATGTCAAGTGAATTCAACGTAAACTCCTTATACCAATCAACCGTCATTCGTATAGCTTGTTTAGCATTCAAAACCGGTTTCCAATTCAATTCTTTAATCGCTTTACTGATATCCAATTTCAACAGCCCTGCTTCATGAGGTTGATTTTCCAATTGTTCAACTCTGAATTCGCCTGATCCCCAACAATTTATTGCTAGTTTCAACATATCTTCCACAGATATGGCGTCCGAAGAATATGGTCCGAAGTTAAAGACAGAACCAAATCTAATCGGATCTATTTCCATCAATTCACCAAGCCTTAAATATGCTACTATGGGTTCCAAAACATGCTGCCAAGGTCTAACAGATTGTGGATTTCTCAATACAACCTCTTTGTTTCCAATTAACGCACGTGCAATATCAGGAATTAATCTATCGTTCGACCAATCTCCACCCCCGATAACATTTCCAGCCCTTCCTACGGCAATACTTTTCCTGTGGATATCGAAATTATTACCATTAAAAAAAGAATTCTTATAGGAGTCAATGACCAATTCTGTACATGCTTTGCTGGCGCTGTAAGGATCGTAACCTCCCAATCGATCATTTTCACGATAAGGATACTCCCATTCATTGTTATGATACACCTTGTCCGTGGTAATTAACACAACCGAGCAAGGATTTTTGAGCAATCTCACGGAGTCCAACAAATTTGCAGTTCCGATTGCATTGACCTCGAACGTCTCAGATGGAACTTCATAAGACAATCTAACAAGTGGTTGGGCCGCCAAATGAAAAATGAAGTGCGGATCAAATTCTGTTACTGATTCTGTCAATTGATCTCGATTACGTATGTCTGCTATAACTGAATCGCAAAGGTTATCTCCATTTATGAGATGATATAGATCTTTGTCGGTATTCGGCGATAAAGCATACCCTCTTACCTCGGCCCCAATTAAACTAAGTATTTTTAGAAGCCATGCCCCCTTAAAACCCGTATGACCGGTCAAAAATATTCGCTTCCCTTTGTAGGTTTTTTCTAATTGTGACAACATATTACCAAATTTTCCACTTAGCAGCTCCGCTGCTCCACAGCTGCTCTAGTTCAATTCTGTCTCTCAAAGCATCCATGGGTTTCCAAAACCCGGAGTGTTTAAATGCGGCCAATTGACCATCATCGGCAATTTGCTTCAACGGTTGCTTTTCCCACTGGATATTGTCCATATCTCCTTCCAAATATTTGAAAATAGCGGGCTCAAGCACAAAAAAACCCCCGTTAATCCACATACCGTCGCCCTGCGGTTTCTCAACAAAATGCTGAACATTTCCGTATTCGTCCATTTCTATATTGCCAAATCTTCCGGGCGTTTGTATGGAGGTCAATGTCGCAAGCTTACCGTGCGATTTGTGAAATTTCACCAGGTCTGTAATGTTAATATCTGCCACGCCGTCGCCATAAGTTAACATAAAAGCTTCATTTTCCACATATTTTTTTATCTGCTTAATTCGTCCTGCAGTGTTAGTCGTCAGTCCAGTATCTACTAAAGTTACTTTAAAGGATTCAGAATTTGAAAAGTGCACATCAACTTTATTGCGTTCTAATTCTATTGTAACGTCAGAGTTATATAGATAATAATTCAAAAAATATTCTTTAATTGATTGAGCCTTATACCCTAAACACAAAACAAAATCGTTAAAGCCATATGCTTCGTAAATTTTCATAATATGCCATAATATCGGTTTACCACCGATTTCAACCATTGGTTTGGGTCTGGCTTCCGTTTCTTCCATTAGCCTGGTACCCAACCCCCCTGCAAGTATCACTACCTTCATAATCGATAACTATTATATTTCTACTTTTACATTCTTTGTCAATGGGTGAGTACAACATAGGAGATACTCGTTCAAGTCAAGATCCTTACGCTCACCGTTTCCTATCATTTTTGCTTCACCACTTATCAATTTCCCCTTACATGTACTACAGCTCCCAGTCTGACAAGAGTATGGTAATTCCATATTTGCGTCAAGGGCTGCCTCTAAAATACTTTTCCCCTTTACTACCTCGATTTCCTGACTTTGCCCTTTGAAATTTACACAAACCATTTGTGTCTCAATATTTTCGAAATCCAAAGGATTTTTAACCAGCTCAAAACTTTCACTATAAATGTTGGTCAAAGAAACTGAAAAGTTTTGCAAGACTTGTATCACTGACTGCTTTAAGCCTGTGGGGCCACAAATGTAGTGCCCCGACTTTTCAATATCTATTACGCCCTTTAGGACATTAGATGCAGTATTTATATCTATCCGACCTTGAATAATTGTTGGATTAGCACTATCGACATTATATCTGGTATAAAAATTTATCACAAAAAATCTCCCTTTATAAATCTCTAGTATAGACTTAATTAGTTCTGAAAAAATTGTTGTAGACTCCTTTTGGTTGCCGTATACCAAAGTCAATTTAATCTCAGTCTGTAATAAAATATATTTAGCAATCGAAATCAGAGGTGTAATGCCACTGCCTACTCCCCATAAGAACACATGACCATATTGTTTTTCCGGCTCAAAGATGAAACTCCCCATTGGAGAGAGAACTTCGATGCTGTCTCCAATTTTAACGTTATCATTGATGTGATTGGATACTACTCCACCTAATACACGCTTCACTGTAATTTCCAAATATTCATCAAAACCTGGACTAGACGAGAAGGAATATGGACGCATATATCTTCTGCCGTTGATTCTGAATATAACCGTTAGATATTGACCTGCTATATATCTTACTTTTCGCAGTGCTGGTTGTTTAAACCTCAATGTAACCGTATCTTCAGTTTCTACCCTGATATCGAAAATTGTCAGTGTATATGTATTCATAATAACTATGACATAACGTTTTTCAATAGTCTTCTACCAATTAATAAGGTCACTGCTAATATTCCAGCAATTATACCGCCTAGAATAATTCCTTTAGCTTTCCCAAACCTTTCTTTATCTAAAGGATAGATTGGAACGTCAATAATCTGAATCAACGGCGTTTCCCTTCGTAAACTTATCTTTGACATCTCTAAATTCTTAACAAGTTCACTTAAAATTGCTTTATTTGTTTCTGCAGTAAATTGGGATCGTTGCATAGGGAACACCCTTTGAATTTGTCGCGTAACATTCAAATTAGGCGTAGCATCAGTTATACTTGCGGCGGTATAAATAGCGCCGTTTAGCACTGATCTAACAGAATCCGTCTTCTGCTGTAATATCGCAACGTTCTCTGAAGACTTTTTTGTTTTCGTTTGAACATAGAAGTCGTTAACGTTCTTCACAATCTGATCATTAAAAGTTTTTGCAAAAAACTCGTCCGCTGAGCTAACAGTTACCTGGATAATACTTAATTTCTTATCTGGTTTTGTGACAGTTAAATAATTTCTATAAATATCCAATACAATTGTGTTAATCAGGCTATCTTGTAGTCTTGAAAAATGCTCAATCTTAGCAGTGTCCTTAGATCTTAGTTTTTCTTGATTAACATCAAATTTAATGTTTTTTAGAGCTGGAATCTGATTCCAACGATCACGTACCTTGTTGAAAGCAATGTACCGATCGATCAATAATTCCCTTTTCCCTTTAAAAACACATTCGCTTAACAATGTCTTTTGAATCATTGTACGGGATTTATAAAACTCTATAATATTATCGCCTTGAAAAAGACCACCACCCCCGCCGCCAATATCAATTCCAACAACGGAAGCCAACCCTGCATATTGTCCAAGACCACCACCGCCCTCGTTATTCTCCAATACGAAGGTAGTAGCAGCGGTATATATTGTTTTTTTTGACAAGGCAAATAACAGCCCAACTGCCCCACCAGCTAAACCAATAAAAACTATAATTAACCATTTGCTTAGGAGATATTCGAATTCGGCTTTTATTTTAGTAATAAGTTCCTTTATTGAAACTTCTTCTTCATTTTTCACAACAGTATATTTTTCTTTAGAATTATCGGTTATTATTTATAAGCTTTATCTTAGAATACTAACAATAACTGCCGCCAAAGACGCAAATGCAGTTCCTATTCCAATCCAACTGGCGGCTGTCATCCGCTCCCGTTCCGCTCGTCTAGGGACCAAAATCTCTGCACCTGGTTTTACTTTCGGATAATTGTTAAAAAATAAAAATGATTTTGAAGCTTCTACTGATCCATTAGCATATTTAATGTAAGCCCCACTACGAAGGGCATTACGGGTGAACCCCCCGGCTCCGTTTAAGTACTGCTTAAAGCCCCTGCCAGGCGCATAAACAATACTGTTGGGGTTAAGCACCTCCCCAGTTACTTTAACCGTCTGTAATTGTTTCGGAACCCTGATATTATCGCCGTCTTCTAGAATAAGATCGACTCTAGATTCAGGTTTCGATAAGATTTTTTTCAAATCAATTCCTACTAAATCAGATTGAATTAACTTTTCCTCAATTACCGCACTAGTTGTATCTTTAGCTCCGCTTTCTTGAGCTCTCTTTAAAGCCATTAACTTTTTGTCATTTTCTTCTTTATTGTCAATTGCATTTTTGTCTTTTTTAGTAGTCGATTTATCAGGTCCCGGTCGTTTCAATGAGGCCCCATCTGCGTAAGCAGTAGGCGTCAGTCCACCTGCACGTTTAATCAAATCTGATATTCGTTCGTTCTTCTGTAGGATAGTATAAATTCCTGGATATAGCACTTCTCCTTCTACCTTAACTTGCTTTTGAACGCTGTAACCTTCAGAACTACGAACGGAAACTACGTCAAAAGGTTTTAATATGAATCGATCACCCTGAAGTTTTAAATTCTTATCGACATTTACGATAAACACATCGGCGGTTTTTGCGGTAATTGAGGAAGCGTCACTGTTCATAACCCTTCTTGAAACCTCAATTCTACTCGGAGTTGCCCCTTCTCTAAATCCGCCCGCGATCTGAATGGCATCTTCCAAATTCATATTATCAGCGTAATCAAACTCTCCTGGAAATCTCACTTCTCCCTGAATATTTATTTTATATTCATCCCGTAGATCAAATAAAGAAGAAATTGTTACACGATCTTCTCTTTGCAATGGAATATCGGTCTCTCTTCCATCCATGATTTTGGCAACGTCAAAAGAAAGTAATGCCAGTGTATTGTCACTATTAAGTCTATTGATATATCCTCTATTTAAAAAAGCATCTTCTTTTAATCCATCAGCCTTGTTTATCAAAGACTTAACCGTCAACCCCTTCGAAAGTTCATACTGGCCCGGCCGAAAAACGGCACCTAGAATTTCTATTCGATTTTCGAATCGGTCAAGAATACTTTCTACAATATACTTGTCTCCATTTCTTGGGGTATAAGTTTTGAATTCAGAATTTAAAATATCAGTGATCCTTCTTTCCTTATCGGTATTTTGAAGCACTTTTACTTTTGCTGAATAAGCCTGTGTTCTAAAGCCACCCGCAAACTGCAGTACGTCCTCAAACATCTCTCCTTTAATTATTTCAAACAGCGCACTGCGTTTAACCTCACCAACAATTTCGATGCGCGTCTCATAAACCGGAACGTTAATGATATCTTGGTCTTGCAAACGTATATTACCCTTTTGGATACCATAAATTAGATAATCGTAGGTATCTATAGTACTAATCACTTTGTTATTTCTAATGACCTGAATTTTCCGGAATGACCCATTTTCGTTCGGACCTCCGCATGCATACAAGGCATTAAATACTGTCGACAATGATGATAACGTATAAGTTCCTGGCCTAGTCACCTCACCAGTTAAAACAATCTTAATACCTCGGATATTCCCAAGGTTGACTGCTATGTTAGATCTTCCTGTTCTTAGTCCTGCATAGGTCTTTGTCATCGCACTTCTTATCTTCGAAGTCGCTTGTTCAATAGACAGTCCCCCTACAGAAATAAGACCTACATATTGCAACCTTATTGTGCCATCAGGACTAACTTTCAATCGATAATTGGCTTCATTGTCTCCTGTTAGATCAATCAAAAGTTCGTCATCTGGCCCAACAATATAACTTTTTGGAGTAGCCATTCTTAAATTTGGTTCGAACGTCTGATTATCATTCTTAAATACCTCAAGCCCGAAAATTTTAGGCTTTAGTCCTCCGAGAATAGTCTCAGCCTCTTGTTTCTTCCGATCTTGTTCCGATTGGATCTGGTCTTTTTTATTGAGATTATTTTTACGAGTTGAATCTGTCTGATTACTGTAAGATCGTTCGTTTGATTGATTTCTATTCTGACTCTGTTCATTACTCGAACTATTTTGCTCACTAGACGAGACGCTCCCATCTTGTTTTCTGATTTTTTCAACGCGCAACCTGAGTTTCTGAATTTCTTCCGGTTTCATACCTTGGGCAGCAGCCAATTGCTCTAACTGAGCGTCACTGTATCCCATCGATTCTGCACGCTGAATTAACTGTCGAATTTGAACATCTGTCAAATCATCCACCTTGGTATCAGAATAATTAACTTGGGCAAATGCTGTGCGTGAGAAAATAATAATCGAGAATAAAAACAGAACAGCGAGGAACTTTTTGACATTCATATTTTGGTAGAAATATTTTTTTAATTAAGCCATCAAATATAGCTTAATTATTTGATTCCAGAGAAATATATGGCACAGCAAGCTGTATCAAATCCACAAAAAGGTTAAAGATAAAAATCAGGTTATTATACCTTTAGTTTTAATTATCCATTTCTCAATTGCAGGTCTTTTTGAGTACACAGGGGTACCAGCTACGTCTGCTTACGCTATACCGCAAAAATTATGACATTAATCATAATTAATTTATGCTCTAAATAAAAAAAGGCTGGTACTTTCGAAATACCAACCTTTTTTATAAAAGTGAAACATCTTTAATTTACAGCACCAGGAGTTGTGTAAGGAGTTACTTGAGGATCAAAGTTAGCCCATCCAGCAGTCCAGTCAGTAGTACCAAATGCACCTCTGTAAGTCACTTTCTCAAAGAAAGTATCCGTTGCAATTTTAGCATGCGTAAATGCTGCGCCACTTGCGGCAACACCTCCAGCAACTACTGTAAAGTCTGGTCTTCCCAATTGAGGGTTAGCAGCGCCACCTACTGTAGCAGCAACGATATCAGACGAGTATTTGTAAGGAGCTGTTAACAAAGCGTTAGCAAATGCTGTTTTCAGGAATGTATTATTAGACTTGATAACTGTTTCGAAGATTGCCAAGCTAGTTGCATTAGTAGCTTTAACCTCCGTACCAGTGATACCATAAATTAAATTGTTCTGAAACGCTAAAGAACCATCGGTAACATTACTTGAAGTCAGTGCGCCAGTACTATCATCGATATAAATACCGTCAGGGAAACCTGTAAAGATAGAATTGAATGTACTGATCGCAGAGTTTCTTCTGATCTGTGCAGCATGCTGGAAGAAACCATTGATTTTTGTGTTAGCAGCAGCAAGTGGACCAACTACAGTAACGTTTGAGAAAATTGCTGAAGTTTTTGGTGGAGCAGTAGTTCCTGTAGCGTTGTTGTCAGATTCAAAACCGTTAGACCCCGACTGATCTGCTACTAATGGAAAACGTTGAGCAACTGCGAACTGGATTTTACCTGAATAACCAAAATCAGTATCGAAATCATCATCCCAAGTCCCAGAAGCAATGATGTGTTTGGCATTTACCGTTCCACCAAACCACTCATAAGCATCGTCACCTGAACGGTAAACCTGTACATATTCTATAGTTGTTCCCGAACCAACACCACCAAAAGTGATACCGTTGATTTCGTTATCTACCGAGAACGGAATACCAGCATACTCAACCCTTACATATTTAAGGATACCTGAATTATCAGCCGTTTCTGTACCACCATATTGAATGTACTTTTGCTCTTGACCAGAAACTGTAGGAGTTAAACCGCCTTCGATTTTAACTTCACTTCCTTGGTTTGTTGGAGCTTTACCCAATAGGATCAATCCACCCCAGTCACCTTCACGACGGCCACCGGCAGCAACGTTGGAAGTAAATACAATAGGTTTTGCAGCTGTACCTTCTGCATTTAATTTAGAGCCTCTAGTTACAACTAAAGTTGCTTTTGTCGCTTTATCACCTTTGATAATAGTGCCTGGGGCAATGGTCAAAGTAGCACCATCAGTAATATATACGAATCCTTTTAACAAGTATATTTTGTCGGCAGACCATGTAGTGTTAACTTTAATGTCACCTGATACTTCTACTACTGAACCAGTAGATACAGGTGGTTCGATAACATCTGTGTCATCATTCTTCGAGCACGATGTAGCAAATAATGCTAGTGCCAGACCGAAAATTGCTAAGTGTTTTTTCATGTGTTTTTGGGTTGTAATAATTTTCTGTAAAGAAATTAAATTAGAATGAACTGATTATGAATTATATATTAAGTTATTGTTAGCGCTTAATCTAAAATGAGTATGAAAGAGATAACGAAATGTTGGTTCCAGTTTTGTACCTGGAAAGTATCTCGTCCGAGACTTTATTCCCGTTAACAATTACCTCTTTTTCAGGATTAAATTTATTGTCGTTAGAATAATCGAAATACAGCAACGATTGGTTATTTAGAATGTCATTTACGTTAAGTTTAACCTGAGCTTTATTTTTGTAAAAACGATAGCCTGCCTGAAAATCAATCACATTTCTTGGCGCTTCCCATACATCAGAGAAACGCTGGCCGCCAACATTCACAATCCGCTTTCCGACTCTGTTGAATAAAGCACTAAAATTCAAATTATTGCTAAGCGCATTATACTGCAATCCAGCGTTAACAGAATATGGAGACTGTCCCACCATCGGCCGTTCTGTACGCAGGTACGCCTGATCCGTTGGATTTGTAACTTTTGATTTCACCAAAGTTCCGTTTGCATAAACGGTCATATTTTTAAAAAAATCGGTTGTGTAAATAAAATCCAATGTATGTCTGAATTCTAACTCTAACCCATAATTTACCGCCTTAGGTGTGTTGAAGTAAGAGAAAGCAGGTGTTGAATTTTGGTCGTAAATGGTAGGTTCGATCGCATTATTAAAATGTTTATAAAATGCCGATACAGAAATTACTTGACCTGCCGCAGGATATATTTCATATCGCAAATCTGCATTATCAATTAGCGTTCTCTTCAAGGACTGATTCCCGGAAACATTACCCAGCAATTCGTAATCATAGTAATCGAATGGTGCTAGTTCTCTAAATTCAGGTCTTGCTAAAGTACGATAATAAGAAGCTCTAAAGTTAGACTGAGGATTTAAAGCGTAAGTTAAGTTTACCGATGGTAAGATATCTAAATAATCCTGCTTCACCTGAATTGCTTTTCCATCATTCCCCCTGGAATTCAATTCCAGATTAAATTGCTCTGCACGTACACCATAAACAGCTCTCAACTTTTCAGTAATCGGCTGGTCAAGCATCACATAACCAAAACTTGTTAAAGAATGCGCATCATATTTATCTGAGTTACCAGTGATCTCACTTAATTGATAAAGCCCCTGATTAATTAGTGCCGTAGAATATAAAGTGCTTAATGGTCTTGACTGGATATCCTGATCTGCCTGTTTCAAAGTTATCCCCATTAAACGGGCGGCAAAGTCCCGGTCTCTATATTGCGATCCTAATCCCCCTTTAAGAATAGTGCTTTTATCAAACAATTTGATATTATAAATATCGTTCACAGCACCACTATATATAGATTCTTTAAGGTCTGAAAAGAACCTGTTATTCTCCTTTGTTAGTGCTGTATTGGCGGCAAGGAATGGCTTGTCAGTTCCACGGTCAGAAATACTGCGTTGATATCCAATTTTGCGTTGATCGGGTTGGTTATTCAAAATGTTTGAATAAGATAAGGTCCATGTAATCTTATTTTTCTCAGTTACCTGATGATCCCCATCCAATGATGTTTTGAAAATTCCTTTTTGGGTCATGTCAAAAGCATAGTACCTCAAGTCAGTCGATCTGCCTTGATCTGTTCCTTCACGATATGTGAATTTATCATCAAGTATTCTGTTATATAAATTTTTGAAAGCAATTTTATTTTTTCCCTTTACATAAGAGAAATTTGCCATCGCCCCAATGTTTGAAGAAAAAGTATTCACCCGATCATCATAATCATAGGTATAATAATCACGCTCTACATCCGGCCTTGTAGTTTCAGAATTTCTGTAGGTCAAGGAAGCAATCATGCCAAACTTACCTCCATTGGCAAAATTCTTAACCTGTCCCAAACTCAATTGGTGATTCTGACTCAACGGGGCAGATTCCTGTCCAATTTTCCAAACCTTGGGCAATTGATTAATAGCGGTTATATTCTTAGCATCATCAAACCTTAAAGCTTCAGTTGCCGCAGTATTTTTTGGAAATTTCGAACTGGTAGGGATCTGACGATGACCACCGTCAAACCCAAAGTAGTTCTCAGTGTATCTTGGTCCGTAGAAAAAATCCTTGAATGTCGACTGACTGTTATACCCCGTACCTAAACTGATATCAAAGAAATTTCTATCTGGAACATCTTTAGTGATGATTTTAATCGATCCACCGGCAAAATCGGCATTAAGATCAGGTGTTGCTGTTTTGCTTACCACGATATTATCTATCAGGCCAGCAGGAACGATGTCAAAAGAAAATGCTTTACGATTAGGTTCTGTACTGGGTAAACTTGAATTATCCAGACTGGCATTGTTGTAACGGTCGGATAAACCACGTACGATCACAAATTTATTATCTTGAATCGTAGTACCACTTACACGCTTTAATACGTCCCCAGTACTTCTATCTGGACTTCTATTAATCATGTCTGCAGATATTCCGTCAGAGATCACCGCACGATTTTTTTGTTGCAGATAAAGGGTATTTACAGATTCCTTTTTATAAGAAGATGTGATAACAACTTCGCTTAGGTTGTTATCTTTCGATTCTTCCAATACTATGTTTAATGGCGTAACAGTATTGGCTTTAATCTCAACATCTGTGATCCGTTTCGTTGAATAACCAATATAAGAAACTTCGAAGGTGTATTTTCCGGGAGCAAGGCCTACTAGCGTATACCGACCGTCTACGTCAGTTGATACAGCCGTCCGTGTGCCCTGTACTTTAACCGTTCCACCAATAATAGTTTCACCGGTTTTCCTGTCTGAGACTTTACCTGAAAGTTTACCTGTTGTTTGTGCGAATAGCACCGTGCTGATCACTACACAAAAAATGGTAATGACTGCTTTTTTAAAATAATGTTCCAATTGCCCTGTAATTTGTTCAGGCAAAAGTATTACCACAATGTTAGCTACAGGTTAGCAGCATAACACCATTAGTTTACCATAAGGTTAGCTAATTGTTAATAGTGCTCTGAATCAATAACGGAGGCCAACTTTTTTGCAAATAAAATGTAAAAGCCAAATAGGCCCTATTAACAGGAACTTAACATCATCTAAAAAAGACGGTTTCTTCCCTTCTATCTTATGTCCGATGAATTGCCCAATCCAGGAAAGCACAAAAATTACCGTGCAAACTAACCACACTGCAGGACCACCGGTGTTCTGCCATTGCTCCAAACCTACAATAGCACCACTCATAATAAAAATAAAGATCAGCATTAAATAAGATAGTACAGGTGATAGCGTATAATAGTAATACACTGAAAAAGCTATCAGAAAAGACGCCCAATTTATATATGCAGCATACCTGCCTAAAAATGGCATAGAGGGAAAAGGAATAGACCAAACTAACCCTAACAAACTAAAGACAATAAGAGGAACACAAATCCAATGGATTAATTCATTGGAAGGGTTCTGGTGACTTTCCCCATATTTATCAAAAAGCTGGTCAACTTTCTTTTTAGGTTCAAGTTTTTGCTTGTTTTGCGCCTGGCCTCTCATTATATTTTGGTTTACATTGGAATAAAGTAAAAATAAAAAAAGCGGCAGAATATCCTGCCGCTTTTCCTCGATTATATTTTCAATATCAAAAGATATTTTATTTAGCAAATGCTACTGATCTTGTTTCCCTAATCACCGTAACCTTGATCTGTCCTGGATAAGTCATTTCAGTCTGAATACGGTTAGAAATATCAGCTGCCAATAACTCTGCCTGCTGATCTGTAATTCTCTCACTCTCAACAATCACGCGTAGCTCTCTTCCTGCCTGAATTGCAAATGTTTTCTCCACACCTGGATAAGACAATGCCAGTTCTTCCAGCTCTTTCAAGCGTTTGATATAGCTCTCCACTACTTCACGTCTTGCTCCAGGCCGAGCACCTGATATCGCATCACAAGCTTGGATAATTGGAGAGATCATAGAAGTCATCTCGATTTCATCATGGTGAGCGCCGATTGCATTACAAATCTCCGGATGTTCTTTGTATTTTTCAGCCAACTGCATCCCCAAAATCGCGTGAGGTAATTCTGGATTATCATCTGGCACTTTACCTATGTCATGTAATAAACCAGCGCGTTTCGCCATTTTCGCATTCAATCCTAATTCTGCCGCCATTGTTGCACAAAAATTAGCAACCTCACGTGAGTGATGCAGCAAGTTTTGACCATATGAAGATCGATAACGCATACGCCCAACCATCCTGATCAACTCGGGATGCAAGCCATGAATACCTAAATCAATAACAGTGCGTTCCCCTATTTCTACAATCTCGTCTTCTATTTGCTTCTTCGTTTTGGCAACCACTTCCTCGATACGAGCTGGGTGAATACGACCATCAGTTACCAAACGATGTAATGCCAATCGTGCTATCTCTCTTCTCACAGGGTCAAATCCTGAAAGGATAATTGCTTCAGGAGTATCATCTACAATGATCTCTATCCCTGTAGCGGCTTCCAATGCGCGAATATTCCTACCCTCGCGACCGATTACTCTACCCTTTATCTCGTCGCTCTCAATATGGAAAATCGACACTGTGTTCTCAATTGCAGCTTCTACCGCAGTTCGTTGAATGGTTTGAATTACAACCTTCTTAGCTTCCTTTGTAGCAGTCAACTTAGCTTCGTCAACGATATCTTTAACCTGAATCATTGCTTGTGCACGAGCTTCGGTCTTCATATTCTCAACAAGCTGATTTTTTGCTTCTTCAGCGCTCAGGCCAGCAATAGTTTCCAACTGTTTTACATGCTGATTTTTTAACAAATCAACTTCTTCCTGCTTCTTAACGGCAATCTCAGTCTGTTTCTCTAGGTTTTTCTTTTGATTATCAAGATCCTGCTCCTTGCGGTTCATGTTCTCCAAACGTTGATTTACCGATTGCTCTTTCTGTTTTATAGCATTCTCACGTTGATTGATCTGATTATTCTTTGCATTTACTTCCTGTTCATGATCAGTCTTCAGCTGCAGAAATTTTTCTTTAGCTTCTAATAACCTATCTTTCTTTAAGATCTCGGCATGACTCTCTGCGTCCTTTAAAATCTTTTTCACTTTAGTCTGCGCATTAGCTTCCTGCTTCTTAAGCAAGCTGCGTAGCAGGTATCTGCCTACAACAATCCCGACGGCAAGGCCGGCAAGTATGTATCCAATGATTCCTATGATTTCCATTTTTGTTTAGTCTAGTTGTTATATATGTGGTTATAAAATCTGCTTTTAGTGCAGATTTTATAACAAAAAACCGCAATTAAATCTTTAGCTCTATGTGCCAGCAAAGTACTGACGGTTTTAAACCATCAAACTGTACTGATTTGAACAATGAAACTAAAAATCTAACCACGGTTAAATTTCTTTGCTATTTGTTAACTCTCCCAAACAGGCTGTAAGCCTTATTTAGAAAAGAAGTCGTTTAATAAACTATCTAATTCCTCAACCTTCTCAGCAACCGCAGTATCTTGATCCTGCACTTTGTTTTCTACTCTTAAAACCGCCGTTGCATAATGCAACACAGCCATAGAAAGCAAATCCTGTTTATCTCTCACCGCATAATTTTCCTGATAGTCTTTTATGCGCTCATTGATAATCTTGGCTGCCCGCCTTACAATTTCTTCCTCTTCCGTATTTACCTTCAATGGATATATACGGTCGGAAATAGTTATTTTTATCGAGATTTCTCCCATTTTTTAGCTTTGTTTCACTATTCGTGTATTCCTCATTTCTTAAGCAATACTATAGATTTATCAATCTCACGCACAAAATCGTTAATTTTTTGCTTTATATCAAGAGACTTTTCACTAGTCCCCTCAATACTCTTCGCCAATTTAAGAACCCTGAGCTTCTCTTCCAAATCTGTCTGCTTTAGCTTGGAGGCTGTCAATGCCGTCTTCACAGCATGATTTTCCATCTTTAATAAATCATTTTCTTCCTGCATAGCATTACACAGCTCTATCAGGCGAGCCGTCTTGTGTAAGACTGAATTTAATTGATCCGCTACAGAGGACATGTATTTAGTTTGATGGTCTATAAAATTACTGTTTAGCTTCCCGGAATTTACATTCTGATCTCCGCTTTTGCAGTTTGCGCTAAGTTATAAATAATCTTTTGCATAACAGCATCAATTTGCTTATCAGTTAAAGTCTGCTCTTCATCCTGAAGCGTGAAATTAAGGGCGTAGGACTTCTTTCCTTCCGGCAACTTATTACCAACGTAGACATCAAATATTTGCACTTGTTTGATTAATTTCTTTTCCGTTTTAAATGCAATTGTTTTTAATTCGTCGAAGGTAACCGACTGATCAACAAGCATTGAAAGGTCACGCCTTACTGAGGGATATTTAGGAACATCTTTGTTGACGATTTTATTTTTCCTAACCAGATCCAGCAATAATGCCCAGTCAAAATCTGCGTAATAAACATCCTTATCTACATCTGCTTTTTTTCTGTCAGCAGCGGTAGCAGCACCAAAAGTCACTAAAACCTTGTCTCCACGGTAATACTTTAATCCAAATGCAAAGTTTTCATTACTCACTTCATCGGTCTGGTAGTTGGTCAGACCAAGTCTCCCAATTATCGCGTCTACTGCAGCTTTTAAATTATAAAAACTTACCGGAGTAGATTTTTGATTCCATTGTTCAGATAGATTACTTCCTGAAAGCATCAGCAATAAACGTTGGCGTTCAACATATTTTCCATCGATTAAATGATATGTTTTACCATATTCATAAAATTTCAAATCAGTGAGCTTTCTATTTTGATTATACGCTACACTTTCCAATGCCGGCATAAGCAGACTCTGACGCATTACGTTAAGATCCGAACTTAATGGATTCAATATACGCACCACTTCATCCTCATTTTTCGAGTAAACACCTTTAGTTAAAGAGTTGCACCAAATTTCCAAATACCCGTTAGCAGTAAGCATATCTGCAATAGCATGCTGTGTTTGCTCTTTATTTGGCTTTGAGCCGTAAGACAACGATGCGTTAACTTTACTTGGGATCTCAATGTTATTATAACCGTACAAACGTAAAACTTCTTCAGTAATATCACACTCTCTGGTAACATCTACCCGATAAGCCGGGACTTCCAACACTAAACTTTCTTCCGTTTCAGAAGTAATGCCAATGCCTAGAGCACTAATGATGGATCTGATTTCCAATACCGGGATCTGCACACCAATTAAGCGCTGGATATTTGCGTAATTAACTTCTACAGCAAAAGGACTGATTGGCTCTGGATAAAGATCAGATATCTGCGACGAAATTTCACCCCCGGCTAACTCCTGTATTAATAATGCTGCCCTTTTCAATGCAAATACTGTAATTTCTGGATCGGTCCCACGTTCGTATCTGAACGACGCATCTGTTTTAAGTCCAAAACGCTTAGATGTCTTACGTACAGACACAGAATTAAAATAAGCGCTTTCTAAAAACACGGTAGTCGTTCCTTCGGAAACACCAGAATCCTTACCGCCGTATACACCTGCAATTGTCATTGGTCCCTCAGCATCACAAATCATCAGATCATCTGCGGAAAGCTGACGTTCAACACCATCAAGCGTGATAAATGGCGTACCTTCAACACATTTCTTGACAAACACCTGTCTTCCTTTTATGGTATCTGCGTCAAAGGCATGTAACGGCTGTCCAAGATCATGGAGTACATAATTTGTAATGTCCACTATATTATTGATTGGACGAAGTCCAATAACTTTAAGCTTATCCTGTAGCCATTCCGGAGACGGTTTCACAGTAATACCGCTGATCGTTACACTGCTATATCTTGGGCAGGCAACTGAATCTTCGACAGTAACATGAATAGGCAGGTCTTCGTTTGTTGTATGGAATAAGGAAACATCAGGCAGGCTCACAGCGCTTTTAAAAAAAGCGGCCAGGTCTCTGGCAACACCCAAATGAGACGCAGCATCCGCCCGGTTAGGAGTCAATCCAATTTCAAAAACAAAATCGTCTTCCATTTTGAAGTAATCTCTTGCTGGAATTCCGATTACGGCATCATCGCCCAAAACAATAATTCCGGCATGAGACCCACCCAAACCTATTTCGTCCTCAGCGCACAACATCCCCTCAGAAACTTCACCCCTGATTTTTGACTTATTAATTTTAAACGGCTCCCCCTCATTTGGAAATACCGTTGCCCCAACTGGAGCAACAACAACACGTTGTCCTGCAGCCACATTCGGAGCACCACATACGATCTGCAACAGCTCAGTACCACCAGCATTTACCGTAGTCACTCGCAGCCTATCGGCATTGGGATGTTGCACACAGGTGATTACTTCTCCAATAACAAGGCCTTCAAGTCCACCCACTATCGGTTGAACCCGGTCAAGACTCTCCACCTCCAAACCAATATTGGTCAGAATAAGAGAGAGCTCCTGAGGAGTCTGTGTAATTTGCACGAACTGTTTGAGCCAATTATATGATATCTTCATGTTGTATTTACGAATAAAATGCAAAGATATAAAATTATGCCATGGAGTAAACGATATCTACTCAAATCAGGCCTGCATCGCTAAAACTATAAAAAGATTTATCGGTGATGATCAGGTGATCCAGGATTGGCAGATCCATAAGGCGGCCTACTTCAACAAGATTACTGGTCAACTGAATATCTTCAGTACTGGGATTTGCGTTTCCGGAAGGATGATTGTGAGCAAGAATAATATATGACGCTGTATTATCTATCGCCGTTTTAAAAATGACTTTAGGATCCGCTACCGTCCCCGATTGCCCCCCTTTGCTAATCATGAAATTCCCCTTCAACAGATTAGCCCTGTTTAGCAGCAACATCCTGAACTCTTCGTGCTCCAGATCAGCGAAATTAGACCACAACTGCCTGTACGCCTGGTGAGCAGTCTGCACTTTGATATCCGGGCAATCGCTATCACTTTCTCTTCGCCGCCGCCCAAGCTCCAAAGCAGCAACAATAGAAACTGCCTTAGCCTCCCCCACCCCCTTGAACTTGCACAAATCGGTAACACTGACTTTACCAAGAACATCAAGATCATTCCTGTAAAAAGAAAGAATACGGCGACTTAACTCAACAGCGCTCTCCTGCTTACTTCCCGAACCCAACAAAATTGCGATTAGCTCAGCATCCGTCAAATGCCTTCTCCCGTTGTTCAGCAGTTTTTCTCTTGGTCTATCTGCCTCGGCCCAAAATTTAATACCTGTTTTTTGTGCATAAATGTCCATAAACACAAAAACGGGATAAGCAATGCCTATCCCGTTTCCAGTATCTTCGTAAAGCTAAAACTATTTTAACCCATTAACAAATTTAGTTAATTTAGATTTGTTGTTTGCCGCTTTATTTTTGTGAATCACATTTTTCTTAGCTAAACGATCCAACATAGAAATCACTTTAGGTAATAATTCTACACCAGTTTTTTTATCTTCAGCAGCACGTAACCTTTTGATAAAGGTACGCGTAGTTTTTGCCTGATATCTGTTACGTAAACGTTTAGTTGCGTTAGCTCTGATTCTTTTTAAAGCTGATTTATGATTTGCCATTGTTCTTTAGCCTTTATTTTCTATTTTTTTCGGACTGCAAATATATGACTTATGTTTTTAAATTACAAAAGGATAACGGAAATATTTTGAATAAAGTTGAAAAACTAGAGCAAACGGGATTTCAACACAATATACCGTCTATATATATTATGCCTCTATTCACAATCACCCTATAAATAATAATATCCGGGAAACACTTTTAATAAACCACTAAAATAGTATTTTTGACAAAAAGTTCTCTGTGAAAAAACGTCTAGCCATATTCGCATCCGGTTCGGGCTCTAATGCCCAAAAGCTCATGGAGCATTTTAAAAATAGCTCCGAGGCAGAAATAGCACTCGTCCTAACCAACAACCCTGACGCCTATGTATTACAGCGCGCAGACAACTTTGAGATCCCTTCACATATATTTGATCGCCACGAATTCTACCAGACAGATGATGTAGCCGATCTGCTGAAAAATCTAGACATTGATTTCATTGTGCTTGCTGGCTTTCTATGGTTGATTCCTCAAAAACTAATTGACGAATATCCTGGCAGAATTATAAATATCCACCCAGCAATTTTACCAAAATTTGGAGGCAAAGGTATGTATGGCGATCATGTGCATCTTGCCGTGATGGCAGCTAAAGAGCCAGAAGGCGGAATAACAATTCACTATGTCGATGCCAATTACGACGAGGGAGAATTCGTCTATCAAGCAAAATACCGCATCGATCCTACGGACAATCTGGAGATGATCAAATTTAAAGGTCAGCAACTTGAACACCTGCACTATCCCCGTGTTGTAGAAAGCCTTGTAAAAAAGATCAAAAAGTAAGCGTTTTTTTGACAATCTCCCTGAATATTATTACGTAAAAAAGCTTACTTTTGCGGCTCAAAATTTTCCTTCAATGAGCCAATCGATAAAGATCAAAAACGCTTTAATCTCAGTTTATTACAAAGACGGTCTTGAACCTCTCGTTCGCTTGCTAGCAAGTCAGGGTGTTCAGTTATACTCTACAGGTGGTACTGAACAATTCATCAAAGACCTAAATTTACCAGTAACAGCAGTTGAAGATCTGACGGGATACCCTTCTATATTGGGTGGACGTGTAAAGACCCTACATCCTAAGGTTTTCGGCGGCATATTAAATCGCAGAAACCTCTCCGAAGATCAGTCACAAATCTCAACATATGAAATTCCAGAGATAGACCTGGTAATTGTAGACCTTTATCCTTTTGAGGAAACCTTGAAAGCCGGTGGTACCGAAGCTGAAATTATTGAAAAAATAGACATTGGCGGGATTTCACTGATCCGTGCAGCAGCCAAGAATTTTAATGATGTTGTGATTTTGGCATCTAAGGCTGACTACAGCACACTTCAGCAACAGTTAGAAGCACAAAATGGAGAAACCACACTGGAGCAACGTAAAGCCTACGCGAAAACAGCTTTTCACACTTCATCTGGATATGATACAGCAATCTTCAATTACTTTAATCAGGAAGAACCTTTGACTGTATTTAAAGAAAATATTTCACAAGCTCAAACGCTTCGTTATGGCGAAAATCCACATCAAAAAGCTGTGTTTTACGGTAACCTGGACGAAATGTTTACCAAATTAAACGGCAAGGAACTCTCGTATAATAACCTAGTCGACGTTGATGCAGCAGTAGCGTTAATAGACGAATTTGAAGAACCAACTTTTGCTATTCTTAAACACACCAATGCTTGTGGCGTTGCTTCAAGAAATGATATATTCCAGGCTTGGAACGATGCACTTGCCTGCGATCCGGTTTCAGCCTTTGGAGGTGTATTGATCGCCAACAGGGAAATCGACCTGGCTACAGCTACAGAAATTAACAAGCTTTTCTTCGAGGTGCTGATCGCGCCAAGCTATCAACCAGATGCCATAGAATTATTCCGTGCAAAAAAGAACAGAGTTATATTACAACGCAATGAGACTCTGCTGAGCAAAAAACAATTCAAAACGCTTCTGAATGGCGTCATAGAGCAAGATAAAGATCTCATTATTGAAGGCCCTGAACAAATGACACCAGTCACTAACATTCAGCCTACCACAGAAGAACTAGCCGACCTGTTCTTTGCAAACAAAATTGTAAAGCACACCAAATCAAACACGATAGTGTTTGTTAAAAACAACGTGCTACTAGCAAGTGGCGTTGGGCAAACTTCAAGAGTTGACGCGCTTAAACAGGCTATCGTAAAAGCCGATGCTTTCGGCTTCCCCCTACAAGGTGCCGTAATGGCCTCTGATGCCTTCTTCCCATTCCCAGATTGCGTAGAAATTGCTGCTGAAGCAGGCATAACAGCTGTTTTACAACCAGGCGGTTCTATAAAAGATGCAGACTCTATAAACATGGCAAATGAAAAAGGAATTGCTATGGTTACAACAGGAATCAGACATTTTAAACACTAATTATTTCACTGCGAATACAATAAAAAGACGTAGTTTTACATTACTATAGTACACAGAATTTTTTATTCATAAATTATCACCTATAAATGGGTTTATTTAACTGGTTTACACAAGAGGTTGCCATTGATCTGGGTACCGCGAATACCCTGATTATACACAATGATAAAGTAGTGGTTGACGAACCATCTATCGTTGCATTTGACCGACAAACAAATAAAATTATAGCCATCGGCCGCCAGGCCATGCAGATGGAGGGTAAAACCCACGATAATATTCGCACAGTACGTCCATTAAAAGATGGTGTTATTGCAGATTTTAATGCTGCTGAAGCCATGATTAAAGGAATGATCCGCATGCTTAACGGCGGGAAAGGTTGGATGTTCCCTTCCTTAAGAATGGTAATCTGTATCCCTTCAGGAATAACAGAAGTCGAAAAACGTGCCGTACGTGACTCTGCGGAAATTGCTGGTGCAAAAGAAGTATATCTTATTCATGAGCCTATGGCGGCTGCTGTTGGTATTGGAATTGATGTCGAAGAACCTATGGGCAATATGATTATTGATATTGGTGGTGGTACTACCGAAATCGCTGTTATCGCCTTATCCGGTATTGTTTGCGATCAATCTATTCGTGTAGCAGGAGATAATTTTGATTCTGATATCGTCAATTATATCCGTCGTCAACACAATATTATGATCGGTGACCGTACCGCAGAAAAGATAAAAATTGAAGTTGGTGCCGCTCTTCCTGAGCTTGCTGATCCACCAGCAGATTTTGCTGTCCAAGGAAGGGATCTTATGACAGGTGTTCCTAAGCAGATTACCGTTTCCTATACTGAAATTGCACATTGCCTGGACAAGTCAATTTCTAAAATTGAAGAGGCAATACTTAAAGCTCTGGAGATTACCCCACCAGAGCTCTCGGCTGATATTTACCAAACAGGTATTTACCTTACTGGTGGAGGAGCATTATTACGTGGCCTTGATAAACGGGTAGCAGCAAAAACAAAGTTGCCGGTTCACGTTGCCGAAGATCCACTTCGTGCGGTTGTACGGGGAACTGGTATCGCACTGAAAAATATTGGTGGTTTTAAATTCTTAATGCAGTAAAATATTTGATTCTGTAAAACAGTTTACAGAATCAAATTATAATACCACTCAGCTATGCGTAACCTTTGGATTTTTATAAACAGATACAACGCATTTTTCTTATTCATCATTTTTTTCACGGCGGGTATCGTTCTTACAGTGAAAAACAATGTATATCAGCGGAGCATCACTTTCAATTCTACTAATGAAATTGTAGGGAAAGTTTATCAAAATCTGAATGTAGCGAGAAAATATGTCAACTTAGGTCAAGTCAATGATAGCCTATCTATAGAAAATGCTAGATTGAATGCGCAGCTTTTCGCGATGACACATGTAGATAGTGCAAAGAATGCAACCGTTAAGGACACCGTAAATAAATATCAGTATACCTACCTCCCTGCCCGCATTATAAAAAACTCCATTACTTTACGCAATAACATCATTACCATCAACAAAGGGGCTGATGACGGCATTCAAAGTGGTATGGCAGTAATTTCTCCAGGAAAGGGTGTAGTTGGTTTCATCCGCGATGTATCACCTCATTTGGCAACTATTCAGTCACTTCTGCATAAAGACACACGCATTAGTGTTAACCTGAAAAAAAACAACGCATTGGGTTCACTAGTTTGGGGAGAGAAAAATTTCGACTTCAGAAAAGCTTTTGTCAAAGAAATACCAAATCAGTTTAAAGTTACTATTGGAGACACAGTAGTCACATCAGGCTATGGGGCTTTTCCTCCCGGAATACCCATCGGTAAGGTCAGTAACACGGCCATCGCTACAGGAGATAACTTTATGACGATTGAAATCGTCTTATTAAATGATTTCAGTACACTACAATATGTATATGTAATCAAAGATAAATTTGCTGAAGAAGTTAAAACCTTAGACGCTAAAATCCCAAATGAATAGTAGACTCATAATTATCAATATTATCAGATGGGTAGTCCTCATTTTGGTTCAGATTCTTTTACTAAGGAACCTGAGTTTTTATAACCTCGCGACTCCCTTCATGTATGTGCTTTTCCTACTTATTCTCCCTTTTAGCACACCGAATTTACTGCTTTATCTGATTGCCTTTATAACAGGCTTAACATTAGATACCTTTTACGACACGCTTGGTGTACATACGTCCGCATGTGTTGCGCTGGCATTTGTTAGAATATCTTTTATTGCAGTCAGCGTAAATAGGGATAACTTTGACGAAGTTGAGCCTACACTAAGCAATATGGGATTCAAATGGTTTGCTTTATATGCCATGCTTTGTATTCTTGTACATCATCTGGTGCTTTTTCTTCTTGAGGCATTCCGGTTCAGCGAACTTTCTTATACGCTGCTAAGATGTTTATTTAGTAGTATTTTCACTTTGGTTACTGTTATATTGATATCATTTATCTTCTATAATAGAAAACAACGCTAATGGAGAATCTTTTCAACAGAAAATATACCATTCAGGCGCTATTTATTATAGTAGCGCTTATTCTTTTGGGCAAGCTCTTTTATATCCAGGTCGTAAGTGATAAATATTTCCTTTCAGCAGAAAGTAATGTGTTACGCAAGATCTATACGTTCCCGGCCCGTGGAGTTATATTTGATAGAAAAGGAAAAGTACTTGTTCAAAATGAACCCGTATATGATCTGATGGTCATACCAAATCAAGTAAAATCTTTTGATACTTTAGAGCTTTGCCGCATTATAGGAATTGATATGCCGGGATTTTATAAACGGTTTCACAAGGCTACAGTACAATCCAGATACCAACCAACCGTTTTTGAAAAACAGCTGTCAGTGGAAATCTACGCATCATTACAGGAAAAGTTATCCCGTTTCCCTGGCTTTCTTGTACAGAACAGAACCGTTAGAAATTATCCGGACAGTATCGCCGGTCAGTTCTTTGGATATGTTAAAGAGGTGACGCAAAAGGACATAGACGACAACGAGGGCTATTACAGACCCGGAGATTATATTGGAAAGGCCGGAATTGAACGTCAGTATAATGACGTTCTACGCGGAGAAAGAGGAGTTACCAATATGTTGTACGATGCCAGAAACGTGCCCCAGGGCAGCTATTCAGATGGTAAACTGGACACTCTTGCCAGATCAGGAGAAAAAGTTTATTCCTCCCTTGATATTGAAGTTCAAAAACTTGGTGAACAGTTGATGAAAAACAAAGTTGGCAGTATTGTCGCCATCGAACCTTCAACAGGTGAAGTCCTTGCTTTCGTGAGTAGCCCTGGATATGATCCAAATATCATGGTTGGGAAAGGGTATAATAAGAACTACATGGGCTTATTAGCTGAACCGAACAGGCCACTTAACGTCAGGCCTATTTCCGGATATTATTCTCCAGGTTCTTCCTTTAAACCCGTTGATGCATTAATAGGATTGCAGGAAGGCGTAATTGATCCCGACATGACGTTCAATTGTCCAGGATATTACTGGGCCGGAAATCATAAAGTGAAATGTGAACACGTGGATGGAAATGTAGCCTTACGACGTGGACTAGCTCGATCCTGTAATACATATGCATGTAATGTATTTACAAAACTCATGACCCAGAAACGTTTCAAGAATCAGAAACTAGCTTATTCTGATTGGGAAGCTAAAGTACGCAAGTTCGGTTTAGGCGCGCCACTGGATATCGATATGCCTTTTGAGCGTAAAGGAACATTGTTCACTTCAAATGAATACACTAAACGTTTTGGAAAATATTGGGGATATACTACAGTAATTTCATTGGCTATCGGACAAGGGGAAATGGCAGCTACGCCTTTGCAAATGGCCAATATCATGGCTATTATCGCCAACAGAGGCTATTATGTAAAGCCGCATTTGATTAAGGCTATCGGCGACAAGAAGGTCATTAAAAAAGAATACGTTCAGAAAAATTATGTTGACATAGAGGCCAGGCACTTTGAACCCGTAATTGATGGGATGCAGGAAGCTGTAAATAGTCCATGGGGAACTGCAGTTCTATCCAGGTTGCCCAATATTATTATGTGCGGAAAAACCGGAACCGTGCAAAATCCACATGGCAAAAACCATTCTGTTTTTATCGGCTTTGCCCCAAGAGATAATCCTAAAATAGCTATCGCAGTGATTGTTGAAAATGCAGGGTTTGGTAGTACCTATGCGGCACCTATTGCCAGCTACATGGCAGAAAAATACCTGACAGACAGTATTTCCGGATACCGGAAAGCACAGGTAGAATGGATGAAAAAACAGGTAGTTTTACCAGAACAACCTAAACCGAAAATTAAACTGATGCCGAAAAATACAGACTCCGCCGGAAAGTCAAACCCTACTGCGCCTGTAGCAACAGCGAATAAAATTGCAGATAAACCCAAACCTATTGCAACACGATAATGAGAGCACAACAGGGAAACAGGTTTTTTTTTAATGTTGACTGGGTAACCATACTTATCTATGTGGCTTTGTGTGCCATCGGATTTGTTAATATTTTTGCTTCAATTTATAATCCGGAGAACTCTGCTGTGTTTAATTTTGGAAGCAGCTATGGCCGACAGCTGATTTTCATAATAACAGCACTCGTTTTAGGATTCACCATCCTGCTATTAGATGCACAGTTCTTCAGCGTCTTCTCGCCTATAATTTATGGGGGAACGATATTCCTCCTGTTTATGGTACTTGTTATTGGCAACAAAGTTGCCGGTAATCAGGCCTGGATTGCCATAGGCAGTTTTAAACTCCAACCTGCAGAATTTGCTAAATTTGGCACAGCACTGCTGCTCTCCAGGTACATCAGCAGTTTCAGTCCGAAATTCACCGAAATTAAATCCATATTCTTTGCAGCAATTATCATAGGAGTGCCTCTGTTGTTTATTATGCTTCAACCAGATACAGGTTCCGCCCTGGTTTTCCTGTCATTTATGTTTCCGCTCTATAGGGAAGGTCTGTCAGGTTATTTCCTATTGATATTTCTCGGTATGATTGTTCTGTTTGTGGCAGATTTTTTACTTCCGATCTACCTCATCATCTTAATCATCCTTGGCATAGGTGGATTTTTCATGTACCAAAACCGAAAACGACAAAAAGTATTGTTCACGGTAATCCTCGCAACAATCATAGCAATTGCCTACCTATTTACTGTAAAGTTGATTTACGAAAATGTGTTACAGCAACATCAGCGTACCCGGATTGAGATTATGCTTGGCTTGAAAACTGACCCTAAAGGTGCCGGATATAACGTAATTCAATCCAAAATTGCAATAGGCTCAGGTCAGGCTTTTGGTCGCGGATTTTTGGAAGGAACCCAAACAAAATATGGTTATGTTCCAGAGCAAAGCACTGACTTTATCTTCTCCACTATTGGCGAAGAATGGGGCTTTTTAGGATGTTTCGTTGTGATAGGCCTTTATATATTTCTGTTATTACGAGTCATAAACCTAGCAGAGCGACAACGCTCCAGTTTCTCCCGGGTTTATGGCTATTGCGTAGCCAGTATTATATTCTTCCATGTTTTCATCAATATTGGAATGACCATAGGCATCATTCCAGTAATCGGAATCCCACTCCCATTTATTAGTTATGGAGGTTCTTCACTATGGAGTTTCACAGTGCTCCTTTTTATCTTTCTTAAGCTGGACTCAAATAGAATGGGCTTTATCTAGTCGGGAAAGCGCAAATGCAACAACTCATAGAATTGCGCAACAGTACCCTCTTTAGATGCCCAGTTGTTTTTAACAGCATAATTACTTTGCAGAAATTGATCCGCAGTCTTAAAATCCGGCATCTTGTTCAAGATGTCGATAACTTCGGCATAAGCCAGGTTATAGCCGTTAAAAAGGTCTTTAATATAAAGGAGTTTTTCATTAAGGTTAATCGCCCCTTTTAAATCAGTAACTGGCAATCTCGATCGTTCAAAACCAATATTTTTAGATCCTGATGCATTTGCGGCTAACATTTCGTTCAGCGTTGGTTTGTGCGCAGGTGTATCAAAAACCGTGGGAATTTCAGCTGCGACTATTGGCGCTGATACTGGCTCCGGCACTATAGAATCAGCGATCTTCTCTTCCACAACAAGAAATGGTTCAGGCCCAATCTCGTCTTCCTCTTCTTCAGTCAGTATTTCTTCTTCTTCCAGCACCTTCTCATCGGCTTCATCTGCTTCATGATCAGCCAAAACATTTTCCTCTGACAACTCATCATCTGGATCTGATGTATCGGGAATCTCTTCAAGTTCGGGACTAACGTACCGATGGTCATTAACCTCTTGAATTTCTTCTTGTACTTGTTCAATGCTAGCCGGCGTTTCCGCTTCCATAGTATATTCAGTCAACTTCACTTCAGTAGCCGGAGCAGCGGGAACTTCGACGGTCATCTTAGGTTCCTGATCAGCCAAAAGTTGTTGTTTTCTGCTGATAATTTCCTGCTCCTCTGCACTTAAAGGACGGTCAAAAATCTCATAAACAGGTTTCTCTTCAAAATCAAATTTATCACTCAATGACTGATCGTTCAATACAAATTCAAAAGTTGGAGATTCGTTGTCCGGCTTAAACAGTTCTTCAAGAACGGGATTCGCAGGTACGATATCGGGTTCAGCGGCGGGTAATTCTTTTACCGACTTAGCGTTATTGACTTTCTTGATAATCTCTACGTGGTCGCTCAAAAAACTCGCATTCGCCTGGAAAAGTTCCAATTCCAACTCATTCAGTTGCTGCGGATTTTGTGCTAAAAAATCGTATTGATCCTGAAGTTCCTGAAGGATGGAACCTATTTTCTTAAAGAGATCCTCTTGGTTCATCATAGTCTGTTAACGAAAAAAAGTGTCTTTTATGTTGAGTAGCCTCACACCCAAATGTAACGCTTAATTTCTTAAAATACCGTTTTGTGTAATGAAATTCTAAGCATATGCGCGATTTTTTCTTACTTTTGCCAGTCAACAAACACCCATATTTTCCAGATCATACATGTTATTCAGCGAGAAAATTTATCAGCGTGGAGCCTACGGTGGCAGTATCGAAGTCGTTTCCGGCTCTATGTTTTCCGGAAAAACTGAAGAGCTGATCAGAAGGCTCAAACGTGCACAGATTGCGAAACTTCAGGTTGAAATTTTTAAACCAAAAACAGACATCAGATACGATGAAACTGCGGTAGTTTCACACGATCATAATTCCATTCAATCCACTCCTGTAGAAAATTCTTCTGCTATCCTGCTCCTTGGAGCAAATACCCAGGTTGTTGGAATCGATGAAGCTCAATTTTTTGATGACGATCTCCCTGAAGTCGTAAATAAACTAGCAAATAAAGGTATCAGGGTTATTATTGCCGGTCTGGACATGGACTTTGCTGGAAAACCATTTGGACCCATGCCGGCATTGATGGCAATCGCTGAACATGTAACAAAAGTAAATGCCGTTTGCGTACGCTGCGGTAGTCCGGCAATGTACTCGTACCGGAAAGTGGCTAATGATGCTAAAATTCTTTTGGGTGAAAAAGAAAGTTATGAACCCCGATGCCGCCCTTGTTTTCACGCAGAAGACTAAATCTTCCCTTAAAATCTGGCATTATTTTTACAGGCATATCTGAAACAGCCAGACATGCCCTCTTCTGTAATCGATCATTTTAGTTATGATGCAGAAACACTGATTTTAGAAGTTACCTTCTTATCTGGTAAGGTATACGCATATAAAGATGTACCGGAAAAGATATATCAAACCATGCGGCGTACCACATCGAAAGGCCGATATCTTAATTTTGTGATTAAGCCAAATTATGCATACGAAGAATTGAATTAACGCACCTGCAGGATATCAATCAGCTCATCGATAAATAAAGTAGCCGATTTTTTCTTATGCCCGCCCTTTTGCCATAATATAAAAGCATGTTTTGCATGTGCAATTCCTGAAATTGGCACCGCAGTAAGATTCTCCCAGGTACTGATTGCCTTTTCATTAATGATTGTAGCCCAATGCCCCTCGTTGATCATGGAGAGTAAAGAATGGACATCATTGATTTCCACTTTGATCGAAGGCACGATTTTACGCTTATTGAACAACTCATCAATAAAATCCCGCGAACTAAACCCCTTACTTGGCAAAACAAGTTCCACCTTGCCCAATTCGCTTAGTGTTATCTTTTTTAATCCTGCTAAAGGATGTTGTTTAGCAATAACCATCATAATACGTGACACAAAGAGCAGCTGCATCTCGAAGCCCTCATTGTCAGATTGGTCATGAAAAGCCAGGATTACGTCCAGCTCTGCCAGTTTCAACTTATGCTCCAGCTCATTCGCTGTGCCATACTCAAGAACAATTCTGATTCCAGGGTACTTAATCGAGAAAGGCCCCAGTGCAGGGAGTAACATTGAGCTAAATGCATAAGTCACACCAATCCGAAGTTCGCCGGTCACCAAATTATTCAATTCAAAAATAGCCTGCTTAGACTTTTTTACATCTAGTAAAATCTGCCGTGCATGAAGCAAAAACACCTGCCCAGCCTCTGTTAGCCTTACCTGTTTACCAATTCTATCAAACAACAACATGCCCAACTCATCTTCAAGCTGCTTTATTTGCTGCGACAAGGTACTCTGCGTTACAAAAGAAGCTGCCGCGGCATCTGTGAAATGTAACAGTTCCGCAGCTTTTATAAAATACCCCAGCTGCCTTAACTCCATAATTAAAATTGACCGTTATAAATCGATCGTTAAAACTAATCAATATCATTAAAACTATCAATTTTACAACTTAAATTATTATGCAGAAATTTGTACCAGTTACCAATACAACAAATGAGCATATTCAGATCTTTAAAATACCGCAACTTTAAACTTTTCTTTTACGGACAATCTATCTCCCTGATCGGCACATGGATGCAAAAAACAGCAGTAGCCTGGTTAGTATATCGCTTAACAGGATCCGCCCTTCTTCTGGGCCTCGTTGGATTTGTAAGTCTGATCCCCTCGCTCGTACTTTCACCATATGCAGGAAGTCTGATAGACAGACACAACAGATATCGTATACTTCTTGTTACCCAGATCGTGTCGATGCTCCAGGCAGGAGCCCTTGCCGCACTGATTTTCTTTCAGTACTATAATATCCCAATGATTATCTTCTTAAGTTTAATTCAGGGCATCATCAATGCTTTTGACGTAACCTGCCGCCAGTCATTGATGATTGAAATGGTGGATGACAAAGACGACCTTCCAAATGCAATTGCACTCAATTCAACTATGGCCAATCTGGCCCGAATCGTAGGCCCGGCGATAGCTGGAATTCTGCTGAGCACTTTTGGAGAAGACTTTTGTTTTGTCGGTAACTTTATCAGTTACGTTCCTGTACTAGCTTGTTTACTTTTGATGAAGCTGGATATAGTCGTAATTCAAAAACCTCAGAAAAGTATTTGGGTAGAATTGGAAGAAGGATTTAAATACGTATCTGGCGACAAGGAGCTAAGTAGTATGATCATCATGATTGGGATCAGCAGCCTTTTTGTAATACCATTTAACACGCTCATGCCAATTTTTGCTAAGGATGTATTTGCAGGTACTGCACGGACGTTTAGCTGGTTCGAGAGTGCTGCAGGTCTAGGCTCCGTTATTGGGGCGATGTACTTAGCTAATCTTAAATCAGCCAGGCCACTCATGAAGATTACCATCATTGCTAGTGCAATTTTTGGTTTAAGTTTATTATTGCTTGCTTTTGCTGACAGGCTTCCCATCGCACTCCTGTTCATGACATTTAGCGGAATCGGGATGATGGCCCAAACATCCGCCATCAACACCTATATACAGACACACTCAAGCCCCGCAATGCGTGGAAGGGCTATCAGCTATTACGTGATGGCTTACCAGGGAATGATTCCAATTGGAAGTTTACTCATCGGCTGGACGGCACAAGGCTTCGGTCCGCGCATGGCAGTCTGCATAGCGGGAGCGATTGGACTTGTGGCAACCGGACTCTTTATGCTTTATAGAAATAAGGTCAGTCATAGCAAAGGTTTTGTATTTGAATAGCACACATCACCCGGACGTCATTTATTTTATTAACCAAGACAACCGGAGCTACACTTTCAGAAAATTGCGATCTTTACCAGCTCGTATTTGATGTATGTATTTCAACTTAAAATCACTGCTCCTTCCATTTGTTCTGTTTTTTTTCTCATCCTTCAACAACATCGTTAGCGGACAAACTGACTGGAAACTCAGAACTGAAAAAGAAGGCATTAAGATTTATAGTAGCGAGGTCAGCTATTCAAAAGTCAAAGCGCTAAAAGTTGAATGCAACTTTAAAGCGACCTCAAGCCAGCTTATCGCAGTTTTGCTAGACATCAAAAACTCTCCCAAATGGGTTTACCACACGCTATCTGCCAACTTAATTAAACAAGTATCTCCCTCAGAACTTTACTATTATTCTGAAGTAAACTTACCCTGGCCAGTCGAAAACAGGGACTTCGTTGCACACCTCGTTGTTACGCAAAACAAAGACACGAAAGTCGTGACTATGGACGGTCCAGCTATCCCTGGCTATATCGCCATTAAAGAAGGCGTTGTAAGAATTGAAAAATCGCGCGGTCAGTGGGTAATAGCTCCTGTTGCTAAAAATGAGATTAAAGTCACGTATACGCTTCAGGTAGATCCGGGAGGATTATTGCCCCCATGGCTGGTTAACCTCCTGGCCACCGAAGGACCTCTCCAGACTTTCAGGAGTTTAAAAATTCAGTTAGAAAACCCTGTTTACGCAAATAAGAAGTTTGAATTTATTTCAGAGTAAGGTATTTGTCGCTTATACCCCATATTTCCGTCGCTAACACACACATGCGACGTAAAAAGATCATCTTATATTAGCTATAGTAAACACTTTAGAAAGCATGAGAACGAATAAAGCAACTGATGTTGATGACTATATTTCAACCTTCCCTGAAAATGTGCAAATACTGCTAAAACAAGTGCGGTCAACCATTCAGACAGCCGCACCTCAAGCGACAGAAGATATAAAATATGGGATGCCTGCTTATGTGTTCTATGGGAATCTCATTTATTTCGCCGGCTTTAATCATCATATTGGACTGTATGCCCTGCCTTCGGGAAATGTCGAATTTCAAAAAGAGTTAAAAGTATATAAGACAGGCAAGGGATCAATACAATTTCCATTTAACCAACCAATGCCGCTGGAGCTGATAACAAAAATTGTCAATTTCAGAATTGCAGAAAATAAAGCTAAATCAATTAAAGCCAAATGATTAACTAAAGGCCATTCTATCCTACTCAAACAGCCAAATCAGAAAATATAAATTATTTTAAAAAAATATTTGGACAATAAAAAAAAGACACTACATTTGCACTCCCCAACCGAGGGAAATGATTGAAAAAAAATGGTGCGGTAGCTCAGTCGGTAGAGCAAAGGATTGAAAATCCTTGTGTCGGCGGTTCGATCCCGTCCCGCACCACCAGCCTCCTAGACCCCTAGGGGGCTTTTTTATGCCCAAAAAGGCCGTTTTTAGGCTATTTTCGTCCAAATCAACGTTTTCCACATCCTGCCGCCTCGTTTGAAAAAACATGATATTCTGCTTATGTTTGAACAGAAAGCTTTATAAAAACTTTATAAACTTTATAAACTTTATAAAAGCTTTATAGAAACTCTACAAAAACTCTACAATGGCAAAGCTAACTCCAGTAATATTAAACGCCGCTACAAAAGAAGGTACGTGGACTGCAAAAATTAGGGTCGGACACAAAGGCGAAAGCAAATACATAGACACTAGACAAACAGTAACCACGAAAGACGTAGATAAGTCGGGCAGCCTCAAAGCTTCTTTTATAGTTAAAAATTTATCCGGGATCCTAAACAGATACGAGGAAGAGCTGAACAGAAGATCTACTGAGATTAAAAGCATGACGGCCGAAGAGGTAAAAACATTACTACTCAACATTGACACCCCGTCAGAGCAAGAGCAAGAAGACGAGCAAAACTTGTATTTCCTTGCATTTTGCAAAAACTACATTGATGAGCTTAAGGCTACCGGCCGTGCAGCAACAGCTAAAACCATGGAAACGGTTTACTTTTCACTACAAGACTATTTAAACCGTCAGGACATCCCAACTACAGCAATTACATCCAAGTTCCTTAAAGATTTTGAAAACTACCTTAGATCGCCTAGGATTGGCTTAAGAATGAATCAAAATGAAATGCGTGAAAAGAAGTTTAAGCCCTTAGAGGATCGCGGTGTCCACAACCGAATGCGTGATTTCAGAATAATGTTTAATAAAGCTAAAGAGCTTTATAACGACGAAGAGTACGGAGAGATCGCGGTGCCCAACAATCCATATAAAAAATACAAAGTTATTGCCGCTCCAGAATCAGAACAAAGGGTTTTAGAGATTTCCCAGGTAATCAAAATTAGAGATCTGGAGTTAAAGCCGGGCGGCAGAATGGAAATGGCAAGAGATTTATTTATGCTAAGCTTTTACTTGTGTGGTATGAACGCTGCGGATCTATACAGACTGGAGGGGTCTGGAGGCAAAAGAATAGAATACAATAGAAAAAAAACGGAATCCCGCCGAAGAGATAAAGCGTTTATAAGTGTATCGATAATAGAACAAGCAGCGCCACTATACGATAAATACGCCGGTGTTTTACAGAGACAATACCTAAGTCACGGGAATTTAGACAGGGCTATTAATTACGGCCTTAAAAAGATCGGATCCCTACCGGAGATTAATATACCTAAGCTAGGATTTTACTACGCTAGATATACTTTTGCTGATGCGGCGCGTAATATCTGTAAATTTCATACTGAGGATGTAGGCAGGGCGTTAAATCATAAAGACAACACTAACAAGACTACAGATATTTACATTCGTAAAGATTGGTCGATTATAGACGAAATCCAGCAAAAGGTAACAGCATTACTTTATCTTCCTGGCTAATTTTTCTAATCTAGCCTCTAGCGCCAGCACCTTAGATTTGAGGCTTCTTAAATCTTCCGGAATTTGACTTGTATTTTTATCCGGATTACCTTTTGGTGAGCCCTTGCCTAGCGCGATAAAATCAGGCATTATGCCAAATTTCTCATGCATTTTTGTTAAAAAACTTACATTCATATCCATTCTACCAAGCTCATAACTAACATAGGTGCTCTGGCTAATTCCCAACTGTTCAGCTATATCATAGCTGGATTTTATATTTAAGGTATCCTTACGAATGAGCTTAAGGCGCTCGCCTGGGGTTTTGTCGATGTCTTTCATTTTATCTCGGCGAAGAAACGTTAACAATATTAAAAATTTGCTTTACGTCTCGCAAATCTACTTTAAAGTCTGGATAGGTTATCTTATCTGGATTTAATGAATGACAGGTAATAATGCCATTTTCAACATCGTGGTCAATGATCCTTTTTATAATTATACCGTCGTCTTTCGATACGATTACATAATCCTTGTATCTGTGAGTATGGAATTTTGATTTCCAGTAATTCGTATTAATCTCCCTTCCCGTAACTATAGATCCATCTGGGATACTTTGCTTAGTTCCGTCATCCATACTATCGCCAACTCCTTCAAATCCTAGGTAATGGCCTTTGTGCCTCTTTTGTACGATGATTGAGTGCTTAGGTAGCTCTTCTATATATTCTGGATCCGCAAATCCCGCAAGATAACCCGCGTAAGCGTATTCGTTTACTAAAGGCATTAACATTAGGTAATCTCCATTACCTAAGTCAATGAACGGCGTATCGTTTGCTTCTTGCGGATAAGTCAAGCCTGGAATAGCCTTGGCGTTTACCGGAAGATTTTTAGCGCTAGATTTAGAAAAGACTTTTCTTTTAATTAGATCCTCGGCTTCCTTCACTGTATCCGGCACAGAATCACTCAAACCCTCAATAGCCCCAACATCTTTATTTGAGGCAATCTTTACCCAACTATCAAATGTTTCCTTACCGAAAAACATCTCCATTTCACTAATGCCGAAGATGTCAGAGATTTTCTGTACGGTTTCCCTTGTCATGTTTTTAGAGTTGAAGAAATCATACATTGCACTTCTAGATACATTTAGCCTCTTAGCTGCATCTACTATTGAAATCTTGTTAGCCTTTAAAAAATCTTTAAATCTTTTTCCTTGATAATCAGACATATAAAAATTAATGTATGGTAACAACTGTACACAATTTGTAAATGTAGAGTAACGTCTGTACATTTGAATTGTGAAACGGCCGTATCATGTTCAGTGTTGCGCTGCAAATATAGTAATGTTTCACATTTAAACTAAAATTTTTCAATAAATTTTTAAATGTATATCTATGGAAGCACCCCAAAGAGTAAAAAGAATCTCGGTAGTTGATAAGCTAATCAGCAGCCTAAATCCCGGTGAACGGGTAAAGTGTAAAGGATCTACGTCATACTGGAGAAATAGACAAGTAGCTTTTCACAAAGAGAATCCAGATGTACGCATCGAGGTTAAAAAAATCAATGGTATTTACTACGCAGTTAGAGAGGTGTAATTATGGATAACCAAGACTTCAAAGAACGCGAATTAAAGGTCGGACAACTGACCAACAGCGGAGACGCATTACATCTAAAATCCACATTTGACATCCTAACGGTTCGGATTTTAAGCGATCAAGATTCAGAGCCTCGGACAATACATTTAGAGGGTAACGATTTGGTTTTTCTTCGTGACTACTTAAACCAGCATTTCGAAACATGGAAAATATAACACTACCACTTTATCTACTGTCTTCTCTTTTGGCTGACGCCGGAGAGGTGGCTGTGCAAAAGTTTTGCGAATCAACCGGACAGGGCAGTGTGGGCGTTTCTAAGCAAGCAGCCTACCGAAAATATGGACGCGCTAAAATCGATCAGTGGATAGCTGACGGACAACTAAAAAAAAATGCAAATGGCAAATGGTGTATTCCATTGTCTAAACTGGCGAGTCTCCATAAGATCGAACAGAAACCAGCCTACAGGTCAATTAAGCAACATCGTTAAACCTTAAAACCATCAGTATGAGTGCAACACTTCAATATCTAAACAGCCGAATAGCCGACAAGCAAAAGGAGCACGAATTAGCGCTTAAAGACAGCAATGTTTCTAGAGCCGACATTGTAGCTGAAACCCTCTCGGAACTAAGAGACTTAAAAATAATTCTTGAAAATGAATTACACAAAAGATCCAAAAGCCATGAGGACTAAAGCACTAAAGTTCTACCAGAACAAAGTTAAATTCTCGATAGAGCTGCGGCCGATTGAGATAAAAGAAAAGCACTGGCAACCACTATTCGAAGTAATCCTGGCAGTTGGAGGACTTATGATCTTAGCACTACTTTATAAAATTTGGTTCACTTAAATAATCGATATATCAATTAAAAAACTCAAAACATGCAAGACAGAATTATTAACACCCTGGCAAAGTATCCAGAAAAAAACATCACACAAGTAGCCAGAATAATGGGACTTACTACGGATCAAGTTGCCCGAGCTCAGCACGATCATTTAAAAATAAAAATGGCAAAATTCAGGTGTAGCCCTATGTGGAACAAAAAGCAGTACAACAAGCACAAAGTTTAAATCAACATAAAAATGAGTCAAATAAGCACTAAAATCAATTTAGCCGCGCTACCCGGAGTCAGCGTAAGAAAATTTAAGTCTGCCGGATCACAGATAGCGGATACGGACTGTCTAGTTATCCCCATTGCATACAATCACCTATTCCAAGGCGAAAAGGGTGTGTACATTGATCTAACTGGATTTGTAATTAAAAATAAGACCGGCGACAGTAAGGATACGCACCTCGTTAAACAATCTTTCTCGAAAGAAATATTCGACAAGATGACCGACGAGGAAAAGAAAGCTACGCCGATACTTGGCGGTCATATTGTTTGGCCGGATCGCGTGCTGGGAGAATCAAACACTCCTCTGCCTGTCCACAACGAAGAGGACGATCTGCCGTTTTAACTAATCTGGCCGCTGAAACGATATCGAATTTAGCGGCCAAATAAATCCATTAACCCCCTTACACAAAACAACAACACATACAGCTAAAAATGGCAGAGAACAAAAACTCAATTATAGTCTATGCTGAATGGATAAAGAAGTTTGAAGAGCTAGAGGATGATGAAGCAGGCAGATTGATTAAGCATTTCTTTCGCTATGTTAACGATCAAGATCCGGTGGCACCTGACAGACTTACAAAAATAGCCTTTATTGATATTGAACAGTGCTTAAAACGTGATTTAGCGAAGTGGGACAAAACGAAAAATTCACGTGCCGATAATGGATCTCTAGGGAATTTAAAGCGCTGGCATAATGACCTGTACTTGAAGGTGCAAAATAACGAATTATCTATAGCACAAGCAATTGAGCAATCTAAGAATCGCAAACCGTCGCATGGCGATAATCAGCGAGACAAGCAATCGCAAAATGTCGCAAAGATCGCTGTTAATGCTAATGGTAATGTAAATGGAAGTAATAATACAAATAGTATAGATAGGCGAAAACTGGCGTTTTCGAAATCACTAATTCCATTTGTAGAAAAATACGGGAAAGATGTAATTCGTGACTTCTGCGACTATTGGACGGAACCAAATAAAAGCAACACTAAGTTCAGACAAGAGAATGAAACCACATGGAGCACACCTCTCCGCTTAAGTAGATGGGCTAAAAGCGACTTCAATAAGCACAAAACTCCAGCAACAAAAGGAGCTACAGACCAAAGCCAAAACGAGAACCTCTTTAAATAATGAAAAAACGCATACTAGAATACAAAGACGAGGTAATGACGCACTATGAGACTGGTATTACCAGAGGTGTAGATACAGGTTTCAAGACCCTAGACGAAATCTTAAGCTTTAAGTTGGGGTACTCAACATTTTATCTTGGATTTGCTGGAGCTGGAAAAACAGAGGTTCAAATGGAAATGCTATTTAACCAATCAGAAAAGCACAGCTGGAAACACGCCTTAATGAGCGGAGAGATAGGAAACTCTGAGGACGTAATAGCTGAACTTATTTCGAAAAGACTTCGTAAGCCCTTTTTTAAATCGAATCCTTTCGCGGCTTCCGAAGCAGAAGTGTACAAAGCTTTAGCCTGGCTAGATCATCATTTCTTCTTAATCAACGGAGACGACACAGACCACACTATTGAAAGTGTTTACGATTACTGCGAGTCCCTGGAGAAAGAGTTTAAGATGAAATTGCAATCGACGTCTATAGATCCGTTTAATGATCTGGAGGAGGACTTAATACCGTACGGCGGTAGAGAGGATAAATATCTAGCATGGGCATTGAAGCGAGTTAGGCAAAAAGCCAAAACAAACAACTGGCACAACAATATCGTAACACACGCTAAAGACCTCCCTCCTATTATCCTAAAGGACATTACCGGACAAGATGTTTATTGTACGTCAGTACCGACGCTAAATAGTTTTGCTGGCGGTGCTGTGTGGGGAAGACGAGCCTTTAATGTTGTTGGGGTCTGGAGGCCGGAACACAACAATCACAACGGAGTAGTTAGCCTAACCATGAATCCGTCCACAGGGACACCATTTGCTGAGAATGAAGCAATTCTAAAGGTGCTTAAGGTTAAACCCAAAGGAACGGCTAAAAAAGGCTCTCGTTCGCTTTTCTTTGACTGGAAGCAGAACCGATACTACGAAGAGGTAGACGGATCCAGCAAATACGCCTTTGAGCACGAATTAAATTACGACATCACAAACCCTAATGCGGGAATGACCGCTAACCTTGGATTCTAATGGCAAAGAAAATGACATCAGAGGAAAAGCACTACTGGGATTTATCAGAAGTGTACCTCGCAGAATACGAAGACCACACCGACCATTACGCCAGGGTACTACAAGCAATGGGCGTGATCGTAGAAATGGAGAGCGACTTAGCGGAGTTTCTTACCAAGGGAAAGCCAACAGAAAAAACCAACCGCCAGAGGAAACGCCTAGATATACTTTGCGCTGCGGTTAACAGCTTTACAGTAGCATCAGAACGCGGCCTCCAATTCAAAAAGGTAATGCACAAGCTCTTCGCCAGAGAACACGAACAACTGTTAAGGATTACGGAACTAGAGAAGGAAGTTATTAAACTGCAAAAAACCCTACAAGATCTATGACACAGCAAGAGAGAGCGTTTAAGGTGTTTGACGAAATGGAGCGCTGGAAAGTAATTGTAGTCAAAAAATTTGCCTTGCTGGATCCAGCGGCTTTTATTGAGTACGGAAAAGCCTACATAGAGCAAGGTGGAAATATCGAGTTCTCACAGGATTACGAACGGATCCGTAAAATAGGTTCAGTACAGGAAATACCGTTAACTCGTTTTGAGTTGGCGAGAAAATAATCATTATATCAATTATGCAAATCAATTTGAACTTAAAATATAAACCTACAGCTAAAGGGTATTTCTCTGGTGCTGCGGGCATGGAACTAGGCTTACAGGCTGCGGGAGTTACTATGATTCAATCTTTAGATCTCGATGCCAACGCCATAGAATGCCTTAAGCTAAATCCTCACTATATAGATCACAAGGTTCTACACCAAGACATTAAAGACATAACCGTTTTAAGTCAAGATCGATCCGACATATTAGTAGGCACTTATCCTTGTACAAAGTATTCAACAATCGCCAACATCAGCGGAACAAGAACCGGCGACGACTTATTCCTGCACTTTCTTAGGCATGTAGCAATAGAGCAGCCGGAAGTTTATGTGTTAGAAAACGTGCCGGGTATGAAAAAATTTCCTGTAGTTATGGAAGCAATGTCTAAACTTCCGGGATACTACGTAAACATCTTTTGTCCAGTAAACGCGTTAAACTGGCTGCCACAACGCCGGGAACGATTAATAATGATTGGAACAAGAAAGCCGTTCAGTATCTCAGCTCCAACTCAATCTAAAAACAGGATCAAAATGTCAGACATCCTGGAGAAAGATCCGGTTTACAAAATGAATCAGAGCGTTATAGACCGGATAAATGGCAAATACAGAGATCTACCGATCGTAGTAGATCCTAGTGATCCGGGAAGCTATGCTCCTACTTGTGTAGCGCATTACGCTAAAGATATGGGAACCCGGTTAGTAAAAGACAAAAACGCAGAATACGGAGTCAGACCTTTTACCGTCAGAGAATACGCAAGGCTCCAAGGATTCCCGGATGACTATATTTTCCCGGAGAAACGTAGCTCCTACCAGCTTATCGGAAATGCTGTCCCTTGCCACATGGGTGAATGGATCGGAACCGAGTTAATGCGATATTTCAATTAATCAATATATCAATTATATAACTTAAATAAATGACCAGAAACCAAATTACAACGGTAGCAGATCTTAAGGCTGGAGACCGATTTTACAAGCAATCAAGCAAAAATAAAAAGGTATTACACTTCATTGGGGGGGGTCTAAGCACGGCGTTTTTGAGGTCTGCGAGGCTCAGGCGGTAACTAAAAATGGTTATCCAAAGCCTGCCCAAATAAAGGAAATAGCCGGCAAAACAACGGTTGTCTACATGCGAAACGTAAACGATGCCCGGCCATGAAAAACAAGTTTACTAAGAAAGATCATACCCGCCGGTACTATCTCCATTCAAAAATCAAAACCAGCTATCAAGTCGACGCTCACAAACGGGAAGTGACAGTTCCGTACAGCGAGATAGACGAGGCAAGAAACAACAAAATAATTACCGAGCTGTGCAACCGGTTCGGGTACAACATTCAAACAGCTTTAATCTAAAAAAATGAACAGAATCTTTAAAAACGTCGGTACACGATCAGTCCTCTATGGAGCGCATTGCTTCTTTATTCACCCCTTCTTTGTTGCTGCGGCTTGGTGGAAGTTATACGGGTTTCCCTGGGATCCCCGGCTTTGGGTAGCATTCTTTGTACATGACCTTGGGTATATCGGAAAACCGAATATGGACGGTATTGAGGGCGAAGAGCATCCGATCTTAGGAGCCCTTATAATGGACTTTCTTTTCGGTAAGGAGTGGGGAGATTTCACGCTATTTCATAGCAGATTCTTTGCTAAGAAGCTAGGCGGCCAATATTCAAAACTTTGTGTTGCGGATAAAATGGCTTTCCAGTTAACTCCGCGCTGGCTATATCTGCCAATGGTTAATTGGACTGGAGAGATTCACGAATACATGAAGCAAGCCGATTCGGGTAAGTATTCCAGTGAAAACAGAGACACGAGCACACAAATTACTTGGCACACTGGAGTATGCAAATACATGGCAGCTTGGATAGAGCAACACAAAGAAATCAAGCCGGACACCTGGACGAAAGGAGTCATTAATGATTAAGCAATTCAATCACGAAGCAGATTATATCTGCGAAAGGTGCTTTGAGGAGTTCGACGCTAGATCATGGGTAACCTGCCCTTGCTGCGGCCTAAGACCATTTACTCAACCAATCAAAAAAGAATCATGAAAAAATTATCAATTCTCCTTATCGCTGCGGCAATGATCTGTAGCTGCAAAAAGGAATGCCTACAACCAATAAAAGTTAAAAGACCGGAGAGACCCGATTACGTGCGTCCAGAGACTGGAGTAGTATTAAACCCTTTAAGAATCAAATAGCATGAGGCCTACAGATATTCAAAAATTCACAAAGAAGTACGACCCTTCTAAATCCAAACTCCTTAAAAACGGGATTGAGATCCGGGGAGTGGTAGAAATTGAAAAAGCAATCAACAGAGCTAACGAGATAATCGACAGGCATGGATTAAATTTAATTGTCGTCAATACGGCTGAAATGGCGAGCTATGGCGCGTTTGAAGTGAGGGAGGCTGTGTAATGGAGAATACGTTAGAAAACAAAGCGAAGTTTTTTGCTCAGTATTTTGCTCAGGTTGTTTATAATAACCGAAACTACCCAGAAGAAAAAACTCAAAAATTAGATAGCACTCTGATGAGTTATACTGATAAGTATGATTTTTTAACACTCAAAACCCTTTTATCAATAGCAGATGAAGATTTAATACATGTGGCAAGGCTTGCGCACGAAAGGCCAGGTCACGACTTTAAGGTAACCAGAAATAAGGATATTTTTTATGTTCAAACTGATTATGACAGGGTTGGCATTAATTACTTTATTTCCATGATGCCCAGGTATGCGAGCGTTTGCGCAACAATGAATTTTGCAAAATACAAGGATGAGGGTTTTAAATCTTACACTATTAATATTGGTAAAGTTAATCTTTCATCAGAAAGACCTATTGCATACATCGCTATTGTTGACTACCTCCGCTCAAAAGGCTACGCTTTGCCTTGGATGGGATTGTCTGTTGAAAAGCAAATAGAGTACGGATGGATTAAACTAAAGGAGGCGTAAGTTATGAGTTACAAGACATGGGTTTTATTATCCCTCTCATTTAATGTCCTAATGATTGTAGCAGCTTTAATCGGGATAGGCATTACTATACCCAGCGCATTCGGCTGGCACTGGATATTCCTTGCGATCCATCTGTACAACCTTTATTCGTGCACAAATTTCATTCGCGAACATCACTGTAAAAACTTTTAACCATGAGCGAAAAACTGACCTGTCCATACTGCGAGAAGCTAAATGAAATACCGGACGACTGCCACACCCAGGATGAACAATACGAAACCGAGTGTTCGGATTGCGAAAAGATATTCGGCTTTACGGTTTACTACATCAAAGGCACTGACGAGTACAAATTACCATGCGCTAACGGAGGTATTCACGAATACCAGCCGATAGTCGGAGCACCAAGAGAATATTTTATTAACCGGTTTAGATGCTCCCATTGCGGAGAGGAAAAAACCATAAATCCAGAGTTATGAAAACGTTTGTAAAAACCACAACAAATAATCAATACGACTCCGTAATGCGCGTAATGAAAAACCCATTCCCTACGCCTTACGGGGAATGGACTGATAATAAAGCCATCTACATCAGTATATCGGATGCTAGAAGAGCGAGCGTAACGGATCCAACTAAATACAAAGACCCTGACGAGGAGGTAGAAGTCATCTCATTTGAAGAGTTCTCTAGAAGGGATCCAAAAGAGCAACACAGCCATCAGTACAAATGGTACATAGAAAAATACAGAAATCACCCTGAAAACATCAATCCTTAATCAAATGAGCAGAGCAATTTCAAACGTACGATCAGTAGAGCTTAAAAAAGTACAAGCCTTGTTAGGAAGAAAAGGACTATCAAGAGACGAAAGAATATCCTTTCTCTGGCACTGGGACAACCCTAAGGTAGAGTTCGTCAAGGATCCAGACGGTAACCTAAGAGCCCGTAAAATTGAACGAAAGCAATAATAAACGCCATGAGCCGATTAGCTAATTTAATCGGCTCATTTACCCTTGCTCTTGCCGACCGGGCTAAGATCGAACGCAGATAGGATCTTTTGACTAAATGCCTGGTATTTTTCATTTGCTGCTTTTAGATCTTTAGCCTGTCTTTGTAGGGCTTGTTTAGCGTTCTCCAAGGATATATTACCGTAATACTTTCTTGTATCCAGTTCTTTGACATCTACAATAATACCAGAATCTACGAACTCACGCGGGGTGTAATACTCCTGGGTATCGCTACAGAAGATTATACAAGACTTATTGAACGCCTCTGTCGCTATGGTTACTCTCAGTTGCTTATTTGCTTCGGTATCCTTGTTCATAATGTAGGTGATTATTTTAACAGCAACAATAATACTAATATTTTTAGTAATCACAAAAGTCACATTTTTGCTTTTGAATTTGGGTAAAAGAAATCAGGGGATGCGCTTTTCAGCACACCCCCTGATTAATACCTGTTATTTCACAGGGATTATATTTTATTTCACATTGATTATTGTTTTTTTTAAAATTATTTAGATCATTCAATTAATTATGCCAATTCCAGTGACGCCAGCTCACTTCCAAGTTCTCTAATTCCGCAAATGATTTTTTGTACTTGCTTTGGCCCTGCTTTTTTATGCCCGTTAACATATTGTGATAACAATGTTTTGTCCATTCCTATCCTTGCTCCCAGCGCGCTCGCATTAATTATTTTATAGTACTCAAATAACTGGGGTAGATCTAATTGAATGACGATGTCATCAATATTAGCCTCTTCTAAGCCTTTTAACTCAGCAATCGTGTTGAATGCGTCAAGTGCATTAGTTTTTAATTCCCCCAACGTGTCTGCGGTCGTAGCCGCTGGAATGTTCTCAAAGTCGTCAGCGTATGCTGAAAAACCCGTATCGGTTTTTTCGACTATAAATACGATCTTTCTCATATTTCGTTCTCCAATTTTCGATCAGTTTTTACGTGGTGCCTGATCTTTAGTAAAATTTATAAATAAACACCATTTACGAAGATGTACTCGCTACGTTTACTCCGGCATACGTAGAACCGATATTTAATTAAAGGTAGGGCTATTTAAGCCCCGCCTTTTTTAGAATTTTAGATGCTAAGCCGTTACCGACTTCTTTGCTTGGGTGATTGGCGATTACTATCTCGCTTCCCTCAACCCCTGGTAGGTGCCATATCTCATGGCTTCCTTTTCCGTTTCTCAAAAACACATAACCCTGCTTTTTGATTTTTTTAAGTAATTCACTCCATTTCATTGGCGCTCCTTTATTGGTGTATTCAAAGGTAAACAATAGTTTACTATTTAGCAAATAAAAAGTAAACTATTTTATACCTTTTTACTGTGCTTATTTTAAAAGATTTTTTGCTGCGGCTATCTCACTATGTAGTTTTGAAATGTGAGAGGAAGCGGAGAGGAAGACAAATTTCAAGAGGAGTGTGTAAAATGGCTACAGCTGCAATACAAAAAGCTATTGTATCACCACTCCCCTAACGGTGGAAAACGAGATCCAAGGGAGGCGGCAAAGTTCAAACGAATGGGAACCCGTAGCGGCTGCCCGGATTTGATGTTCTACAAAAGGTCTGGTAATTACGTAGGACTAGCTACAGAGCTTAAACGAGGCAAGAATACAGCAACAGATAACCAAGAAGATTTTATGGCTGAACTCAGGAAAGAGGGCTGGCTCTGTGTTACGATCTGGACAATGGATGTATTTATGAAGACTGTAAACGATTATATGCGTGGTGCAAATAATTGATATATCGCTTAAGAAAATTAATCTATTGTTATTCCAGACACAGACACAGAGAGCTGCTTTAATATCTCTAGCGCCTTTTCTGAATCCTTAACCGTAAAGGGACGGGTAGCTCCGTCCGACAGTTTTCTAAGTAAATAAGCCGGAGCGTCGCTGTTTGTTGGATACATCAATTTTGCTACAGCACTTAGGTTAATAAGCTTATTAGTTTTTAAAAATTCTTTGACAGTCATAAGGCAAATGTAGTTAAATATATTGTACATAAAAAAATGTACAAATAAATTTGTATTGTACATAAAAAGGTGTACATTTGGATAAGCAAAACGAAAGATATGAAAACTTCAAAAATAGAACTAACTCAAAAAGAACTTAAGGTTTTAACATGGATGGATGATGTGACCGGAATGGTAGCCAACATCGAAGGAGATGAAGTAGTAATATTTTACGAAGCAATGCCCGAATACTGGGAGACCCGAATAAGCCTTGACGAGGTAATCGCAACTATAGAGGATATGAAATCTATTCAAATAGAAAATAACTAATATGAAAATCAAAAAGAAAGACCACGACAATCTAACCCAAGCAGCCAGATATCTGGAAAGAGCGCAAATGTTGCTAGAAAGGGCTCAGTACTCCAGTCCAGTTATATCATTTGTCGGGCAGATCAAAGAAACAACAAACGATCTCGAAGCAATGAGCAAGCAGCTTAACATCGACATACAAGAGTTCACACACTAACCAACGCCCCGCCTTAACAAAGCGGGGTTTTGAGGTGCCGGATGGTCGGCAATTAAATCTTAGCGGATATGAAAAATTACATAGAAATAAAAAATCCTCATCCTGTTGATATGAGAACTTACACAGTTGAATTTTTAACAGGTAATCCTTTTAGGCATATACCAGGACAAGGCAAGCACTGGCCTAAAGTCACGCAATGCGTGATAAAGATAGATGGATTGATAGTGTCTAAATCAGAAGTATGCAAGCATTCAACAGAAATAGATAATCCTGATTTTGCCAAAAGACTAGCGTTAAAAAAAGCATTTAAAAATTACCCTTTTAGCAGAAACTTAAGAGTTAAGTTTTGGAATAGCTTAAATCTTATCTAAATAAATCATTCCCATTCCCGCTAAGTGTGGGAATCTGCCAGCGCAACACTCTTAGGGGTTTGCGCATTCGGCAGTATGAAAAAGAACCTTTATTTGGGCTTAGCCCTTGCGTTACTTGCACTAGGTGGAGCAACGCTTAACGTATCAAAATTAGAAGCTAAATCTAATTCGTCACAACCAGGCAAACCGAATCCAAGTACCATTCCGTGTAACACATGGTATTATGATAGCAATGGCGGCGCGCACAAATCGCCACCGTGTGACTAATTTATAGATCAACCATCCAAAAACCCCGCTGACTGTATTGATTTACGGAGCGGGGTTTCCGGGTGAAAACCTTACGCTATGAGAATAAATGAATTAACAGTTATGGAGCATACTATCCAGATAGGCGACACCTTCACGACCGAAGAGCCTAACGGTATCGTATTCGACAGCGATACAGTATTCGAGGTAGATGGGTTTATAGCGACCGATCAGATCGCCTACGTCCACACATCAGTAAAGCAGAAAATAAACAAGGTATGTGTTTGCTCCCTGGCATTATTCGCTATTCGCCTAGAGAGATACGGACTAACGGTAAAAACCAGTAAAGCAAAAGATCATGCCTAAAACCTGTATTAGCTGCGGCCTACCCCACTACGCAAAAGGATTCTGTAAACTTCACTACAGGATGCCTAGCCAGATCAATCCAAAACCAATAGTTAGGAAATCTCCGATTGTAAAGAAAGCTGTAGTTGTTAATGCTGCGGTATCCCCTACTAAGCGCAAAGCTATTGCTCCGGTGAGCAAAAAGAAGCTAAAGGAGCTGCAAATCTACCGTAAGAACAGAGACGAGTACTTCAAACAAAATCCAGTGTGTGAGTTTCCCGGCTGTACTTGTAGGGATATTACATTGCACCACATGAGAGGACGTATAGGCGCTTTATTAACAGACGTTATGAACTTTAAATCTTTGTGCCTGGAACATCACGAATTTGTAGAGCTGAACCCGGAAGAGGCTAAGCGTTTAGACCTATCCAGAGAAAGACTTTCAATTTAATAATCAATATATCAATTAAACTAATTATTTTTGACGCAATGAGCAAACAAGACCGCGTAGAAATCGGAGGAAATAACCGCCGACCAATGGAAAGCCAGAGAAGCATACAGAGAAAGTACGCTAAGCTAAAGTTAGAGCCAGCAGAACCCAACCAAATTAACTGTTACGCTTGCACCTCGTGTCCAGAGATCACTAAGACGATTGACATTCATAAAGGAACTTCGCCTTTTGTTACGTCTTGTTTTGTTTGCGGTGCTCCTGCCCGTAGTAGCTTCTATAACGACACTGTACCGGATCAGGCTATAGATATGGAATGGCACATGCCAACACTCAACGAAACAGTAAAGCTGCGCAAACATCCAGATATGTTGGATCATGTTTTACGTGGCGGCCTTGTTGCTCGTCTTTATTCAGGAAATAAATAATCGAAATATCACTTAAATAAATTAAAATGACTCAACGAAAACTTTTAATTGTCATCGGGCTGACTGCTTTTTTTGCGGGAGCATCAGCCTACATCTTTAACCACTTCAATCCCTGGATCGGGATTATTTTAGGAATCAGTACCGCAATTACGTCAATCACATATTTACAAAACCAATTTAAAAAAAATGAAAAGTAGAAAATTAATTATCGGCTTATTAGCTATCGCCTTAACAGTATCAATTACCTCGTGTGAGCGTGTCGCGCCTAATTACATCGGCGTTCTTATGGAAAACTACGGGAAAGCCGGTAAAGAGGACTTTAGCACTACAAAAGGCAAAGTAAACACAATGACACCCGGCACAGAACTGTTTCAGGTTCCATTATTCGAACAAAGGGCAAAGTTTGAAGCTCCCCTTTCACTTAAAGCCGCCGACAACACCGCATTCACATCAAAACCAACTTACAGCTACGCAGTCATTGAGCAACGAGCTGTTGATGTGGTATTTCAGAATAAGCAGTTAGGATCTGGAGACGAGTTTATGAAAGCCCTGGAGGATAATATCCTAGAAGCTAAAATTTATGACATCATGAAGGAGGAGAGCCGAAAGTTTATTACTGACAGTTTAATGGCTAACGGCGGATCCCTGAGATTCGAGGAGCGCGTCCAAGGATTAGTGTCTAAGGAGTTTGAAGAGCGTGGATTGAAGTTAACAACCTTTTCGAGTCAATTAGAGTTCTCGGATAAGGTTACCAAAAAGATCGACAACCGAAACGAGGTTAATACAAACGTATCCGTATTAGATCAACAGATCATTGAGCAGCGAAAGCGAAATCAGCTTGCTTTACTAAAGGCCGAAGAAAACAAAATCCTGTCCTCTGGCATTACTCCAGAATTGCTATCACAGCAAGCTATCGACAAGTGGAACGGTCAACTTCCATCAACATGGGCTGGATCTTCCCTCCCATTCGTTAAGAGTCTGAAATAAGAAACCCTACATTCTATTGTTTACGGAAAGCCTGAGCGTCAATTCGCTTAGGCTTTTTTATAATAAATTATCTTCGACATGAAATATTGAGATCTGCACGCATTAAACATCATTGGTAATTGAACGAACACCTAGGTTAAAAATTTCCTTAAAAAACCTATCTTTCGCTACTTCGTCAGCTTCAAAGTTAACTGAAACAACATCTAAACCCGTTTGAAGTGACATTATTTTGACACCTGTCTGCTTACCAATCTCCAAGACCTTACTATGCAAGCTGTCTCCATCAAAATCTACAGGAGGCTTAAAAGTTGCTGTTTTTCTTCTAACTGAACTATTTGCGTTTACTGAAGGTTTGATATCAGTATTCCTGTTGTATAAATCTAGAGACCTTTCTAGACGATCAAATCTGGTCAATAAATATTTTATAGTATCGTTCTCCTTTAGATTAGAGCTATTTATTACTGCCGCCTCTTTTATTGAGTCTATGACAGGGTTGCTGGTAACCTCTGAGGCGATAGCCTCCCTAATGTATTCTCGCAATACAGGTATTACGGTTGTTGATCCAAATAAATTGTCTTCATAAAAAATAGTCCTCTGGTCGCTGATATCAAAAGGGAGCTTCGTGTCAGTCTCAGCCATAGTTATAACTTTTTTTTTGTAAGCATGTCGGAGCGCTAATTCATACATGACATTTGGGTTTAGCCCAGTCAAATTAGCGATAACAAGTTCGTCGTTAATTACGTGCTCTATTACTTGCTTAGTAATTGATCCACCAACAGATATTAAATATGCAGGCACAGCCTTGAACCCGAACTCCCTTAATACGGGATCAATCACGCTTTTTATCAGTCCGTCCGCTTTTTTAAACGTCTCAGATCCTAAACCACCAATAGGCGTAATTATAAAACAATCCTTAAGTTCAGCCGGATTTTCTTCGGCTTCTTGTTCTTTTTGTTTGGCCATTTGAGTTCTTCGTTAATTTTAATCTGCAATATATTAAATTTTATTAAAAGCGCGCATCCATTTCTTAAGCGCAAATAATCGAAATAGCAATTATATTAATTATTTTTTCTGTTGCTGCGGTCTAACTGTACTTTTGAGTGGAAAGATAAGTGAGAGGGATAAAATGGCTACCAGCAAAGCAAAGCCCGTAAAAAAGAAAGCTGTAAAAAAACCAACAGCGGCGGCATTAAAGAAACAAAAGTACGATAGAGATTTTGAGTCAATCTGTAAAGAGATCGAAAACGGGATAGCCGTCCGTAAGGTTTGCCCCGCTTACATGAGCTTGGAAAAATTCTACCAACTTATTGCTGAATCTCCAGAGAAAACGAAACGGTACGCGTGCGCGTGCGAGGCGCGAGCCGAAACCATTTTTGAAGACATCATAGAGATAGCTGACACATCCAACGCTGACGTATTTATTATTAACGGTAAAATGGTGGTGGATGGAGAGGCTATTCAGCGGTCTAAACTAAAAATCGACGCCCGTAAATGGATGTTAGCAAGGCTTGCTCCTAAAAAATACGGGGATAAAATCGAGGTAGACGCCAATCTAACCGGACAAGTGACAAATATAATCTCCCTGGGATCAGGAATTAACCCGGATGATACTACTACTTAAACAGGAGCACGCTACCTACTACCTAAAAGACCTCATGACTGAGGAACTTTTGTATGGCGGCGCGGCTGGTGGCGGTAAAAGCGCAATCGGCTGTCTTTGGCTTATCGAAATGTGCCAGAAATATCCCGGTACACGCTGGCTAATGGGCAGATCCAAACTAAAAACACTTAAGGAGACCACTCTTAAGACGTTCTTTGAATTAGCGAGCAAGCTAGGTATTACCAATCAGTATACCTACAACGACAACAAGTCAGTTATTATCTTTAAAAATGGCTCTGAAATCATTTTAAAAGATTTGTTTCTTTATCCCAGCGATCCAAATTTCGATAGTTTAGGGTCATTAGAGATTACCGGAGCATTTATAGACGAATGCAACCAGTTAACGCTTAAAGCCTGGCAAATCGTTAAATCACGGATTAGGTTTAAACTAACTGAATACGGATTAATACCTAAGATGCTCGGAAGCTGCAACCCAGCAAAGAACTACGTTTACTCAGAGTTTTACAAACCTAACAAAGACAAGAAGCTCCCGCCTTACAGACGATTCATTCAGGCTTTACCAACTGATAACCCGCATTTGCACCCCTCCTACCTTCAATCGCTTTTACGATTGGATAAAAACAGTAAAGAGCGTTTGTATTTCGGTAACTGGGAATACGACGACGATCCAGCAGCATTGATTGAGTTTGATAAGATTGTAGAGCTATTTACCAACTCGTTCGAGTCAATCAAGAATGGCAAAAAGTACATCAGCGCGGATATAGCTAGGCTCGGAGCCGATAAGGGTGTAATCCTTGTTTGGGATGGGCTAAAGCTAATTGATTTCTTAGTGATCCCTAAATCAAAGATCACTGAAGCGGCAGCGGAAATAGAGCGGCTCCGTAAGAAACATAACGTTCCCCTGGGTAATGTTATCGCTGACGAGGACGGCGTAGGTGGTGGAGCTGTAGACATCTTAGGTTGTAAAGGATTCCTGAACGGTGGATCGCCATTATTCGGCGAGAACTTCGAAAACCTAAAAACCCAGTGCTACTACAAGCTAGCTACAATAGTAAATGAAAATCTAATGGACTTAAGCATTCTTGCGAATAACGCAGAGCTTAAAGAATACATCATTCAAGAGCTTGAACAGGTTAAACAGAAGGACATGGATAAGGACGGCAAGAAACGAATGGTTCCGAAAGAGGATGTTAAAACCTTGATCGGCCGCTCTCCAGATTATTCAGATGCGTTAATGATGCGCATGTTCTTTATGTTGGACAATTTCGAGTTAATAGTAAACTAATAAAACAGCCTTTAAAGGCATTTCAATACATGGTGTCCAGTGAGTGGAGACAAAATTTAAAAGGAGGGATAAAGTGAGATGGGAGTATTAAGTTTTTTAAAAAAGCAGCTATCCAATATGATGGAAAGCAGCGCAACAATGGGCTACATGTTGAGCAGTGCGGTGTCGTGGTTTGGCTATGATCCAGAGACGTTCTTACGCAAAGGCTACATGAACAACGTTCATGTGTTTACAGCAACACGCGTTTACCTGAACAAAGCAAAGGTAGCGCCTTACATGCTAAGCGAGGTAAAGAACAAAAAAGCCCTGGTGTTTTACGAACAATTTGTTCGGTCAAAGGACGAAGCGCACCGGATTCAGGCATTAGGATATAAAGAGCAAGCACTTGAAGAGCTGGAGAGCCATGAGCTTTTAGATCTGCTAAATAACCCAAATAGCTATCAAACCTCGTCAGAGTTTAAGGAGGCCGCATTAGGATTTTATAAAGTCCTTGGAGAGACTTTTGTTTACGGTATATCTCCAATAGCGGGACGAAACAAGGGTAAGTTTAAAAGCCTGCATGTAATACCTCCTACGATGATAGAGCCGGTATCTTCAAATAACGCTTTGGATCCAGTAGCGTATTACCGACTGAATATTGATGGTAAGTCTGTTCGAATTGAAAAGGAAAACGTATTTCACTGGAAAACATGGAATCCTTTAGATCCATTGCGCGGACTCTCCCCTCTTCATGTAGGTAACAAGACCTTAAAACGTAATGAATCAAACCATACCGCGCAAACAAAAGCGTTTCAAAACGGTGGCGTTGCTCATTTATTGAGTAGCGAGAGCGATACTAGGCCATTGACTCAGGAACAAATGGATTTAATCAATGAGCGCTTAATCCAGAAAATCAAAGGCGCAGAAAACTACCAGAACATTCAGGCTACAAACGGATCTGTTAAAGCAACCAAAATCGGAGAGTCTCCAGCGGATCTACAGCTCATTACCTCGGACGTTCACGATAGAGGGATTATAGCCTCGTTAATAGGCGTAGATCCTATTTTGGTTGGTGACAAGGTGGGTAGCAGCTTTTCAAATCAAGAACAAGCGTATAAAGCTCTGGTGACTAATTTGATTATGCCCGATCTTATCACCTTTGCGGAAAACCTGTCTAAATGGCTGCTATGGAGATACGGAGATAATCTTCACTTAACGTTCGATACAACAGTTTATTCAGAGCTTGCGCCAGACTTAACCAAGCTCGTAGCTGTTTACGGACAGCCATTATTAACTGAAAACGAGAAACGAGGTGTATTTAACTGGGACGCTAGCAAAGCCGAAGGTATGGACGACATCTATATTAAATCCGGGCTAATACCTTTAAGCCGCGTGAAAGAGATTGACTTTAATAGACAGCAAAACAATCCGGGAGATAAACCGCCAAAAGAGGACAATCCAGACGACAAATAATTAATATATCAATTTTTTAAATTATTTTTTGCAGCTATAAACCTTAGGTATACCTTAGCATAAGTTTAGTGAGAGAGATTAATTGTCAAGGGGACGGGATTAGTTGAGGTTGATGTTTAAGTGAGGATAACAGGCCGTACGTAGCAATAGAGAGAGATTAGTGAGAGAGATTTGTTTGCGTACGGCTTTATCTATTTAAACGGAGCCAGATAAGTGAGGGGGAAAAGTGGAAACGAAAAAATTAAGCACAGAGGTTAAGGATGTTGACGAAACAAAGGGGTATGTGGAAGCGTACGCTAATGCTTACAACAACGAGGATTCAGATAAAGATATCTCGCATCCTAACTCATTCATAAAAACGGTTAAGGATGATTTCCACCGCATCAGGGTTTACAAGAACCACAATCAAAACATCTTAGTCGGAGTTCCAAAACTTATAGATCCTCTGGATTCTTACGGACTTAAAACCGGCACTCAGTTTAACATGAATACCGATGACGGCAAAAACATGTTTTGGGATGTAAAGTTGATCCATGACAATGGACAAAACGCCGATTTATCAATCGGTTATCGTGTAATGAAGAGAGACACGAAAGACAGACGCATCATTATGGAATACATGCTTAAGGAATATTCTTTTCTGACAAGCTGGGGAGCTAATGACCGCGCAATCACTACCGCCGTTAAGAACGGAAAAGACAGTTCAGAAGTTATGGCATTCTTAGTAAAAGCCTACAATCTGCCTTATTCAGACAGTCGTTTGGTAAAGCTAGAGGCGCTACTAAAGTCATTAGATAATATTAACCAGGAGCAAGAGAATGCTTTGGATAATGAAGTGAAAGAGAGAAAAGGGACAGGGATTTATTTATTAAACAAAGCAAACTAAAATGAAAAACAAACAATTCAAAAAACTGATTTTAAGCCTGGTATTGATCGCATTAATGGTCGCAGACTTCGTGTATTTAAAGACTGGCGCGTCTTTAGCGTTTCCATTGATTCTGTCAACAGATGACGACGAAACTAAAGCCGCTAAGAAGCTTTTAAATGAAACCAAGGACGAGGCCGTAAAGGAAGCTCTTGAAAAGCTGGAAGCAAAACAGAAGCTTGAAAAGGAAGCGGCCGATAAAGTTATTGAGAAGCTCAAGAAAGCCAACAAGGAAACTCAGGATCATGCAGACGAGTTGGATCAGAAACTACAAGGCATTGTTTCTGGCGAAGAGGCTGGCTTTAAAACAATGGAAGAGGCTCTTGCAGACGCTTTCAAAGGTAAAAAAGAAGAAATTGACGCTATTGTAGCTGCCGACGGTAAACAAACCGCAACTCTTACCATTGAGTTCAAAGCTGCCGTAGACATGAGCGTTACCAATACAATTGGATCTGGCGCTACAGCTGTGACCATCACAGATAACACAGGCCGCGTAAGCACGATTAGAAAACGTTCAGAGCGCTATCTAGCAAAAGTAACCGTAGGCAGAACATCTGGCAACAGAGCATTATGGATTGAGGAAACAGACGAACAAGGAGATCCTTTGTTTATTGGTGAGGGAGTTGGAAAACCAGCCGCGTCAGTTCGTTATGTTGAAAAAACCGCCAACGTAAAAAAAGTAGCTGTTTATGGTAAGGTTACCACTGAGATGCTTGCAGATTTACCTCAATTAATCTCTTACATCAAAAACAACCTTGCGAAAAGACTGGAAATCAAAAAAGAGGACGGCTTGTTCGGTGGAGATAACGTTGGAGACAACTTGAACGGCGCTAAAAACACAGCTGTAGCCTTTGCTGCTGGAGCGCTTGCTGCTGGTGTAAAGCTGGCTAATGAGTTTGATGTCCTGGAAGCTATCGGAACACAGGTAGACCTAGCGTTCGGAGATCCAAACGCGGTATATGTTAACCCTACTACCATTCAAAAAATGAAGGCGATTAAGTCTACAGCTGGTCATCCACTTTGGAAAGACTATGTAGATATTAACGGCGGTAGAAATATGGTAGTTCATAATATGGAGGTTATCCCTACTACATTGGTTCCGGTGGGCGAGTTTCTTGGGGGAGACATGACTGCGGCAAACGTATTGTTCCGTGATACTATGACCGCGCAAATCGGCTTAGATGGGAACGACTTTACCAACAACAAGAAAACAATCTTGTTAGAGCAGCGCCTTGTACAGTACGTATCCGCTAACGACGTTAAATTGATCGTTAAAGGCACATTTGCTGCGGCTATTACGGCATTGCTGGCTCCGTAATCTAAAATCTAATTATAGCCCACTTCTGCAATCATAGCGGAGGTGGGTTTCTTTAAACCGGCCATTTCTGGCTATAACCCTAACACTATGAAAATTAAGATCATTGAAGCCTACGACACAGTAGAGGTAGACCAAGAATTTGACATCGAAGGAATGTATGCCAGGGATTTAATAAAAAGCGGTCATGCTGTTGCGATTGACGCAGACGGCAATGTCATTGAAACAAAGCCAGAGGACTCAGACGAGAATCCAGAAACCCCAGCAAAAGGGGGTAAACCAAACAATAAAACTAAGGGGGACAAGTAATGCCAAAAGTAAAAGTAATCATTTCAACGATCCGTTACGGATCCAACGGGTTTAAGCATTTCGGAGATGTATTTAACCTTCCTACCGCAAAAGCTAAGGAATTGGCCGATCAGGGTTTTGTTAAGATCCTTGACGAGACAGAAAACTCCGATTTAGACTTAGATCCAGACGCGCCAGCCGAAGACACGGTTAAGGAAGAAAAAACGCCTAAGAAAACCAAAGAATTAAAAGAGGAAGTTAAAACCAAGTAAGCATGTCAACAGAAACTACACCGTTTTGGGGAGACCCATTTGATTTATATTTCAGTAAAGAGGAAATACACATGCTTTTGGCGTTCAAAGCGGATGTAGAACTGTTTTACGATAAACTGCAAGCTGACGCCAGATTCCAGGCTATTGGCTGGCTACCTACGTTTGCGCAGATCCAGAATAAACCAACTACAAAGGCTGGCTATGGGATTACCGACGTAGACACATCCGCACAGGTTGATGCCAAAATCAATGCGTTAATTAATTCCGCTCCTGGTGTTCTTGATACGTTAGCGGAAATTGCTGCGGCACTGGGTAACGATCCGAATTTCGCCACTACCATAACTAACCAGCTTGCATTAAAAGCAAACGCCGCTAACGTTTTTACGAAAACCGAAGCTACAGCAACTTTTAAAGCTATTACTTGGTTTCCGACGTTTGCACAGGTATTAAATACCCCGACCACGCGCGACGGTTACGCTCTATCTGATGTTTACACCAGAACAGAAACAAACGCCGCAATACAGGCTATTATAGGCGCGGCTCCTGGAGCTTTGGATACTTTAGTTGAGCTGGCAAATGCCCTTGGAAATGATCCGAATTTCGCCGCTACCATTACCACAGCCTTAGCGGCAAAGGCGCCACAGGCTACTACTTACACTAAAACAGAGGTTGACACACTGCAAAGGATGGGTTTCGTTGATTATGTGGCAAACTTTACGCTCCAGCTTAGCGACGGTAACAAAATGCTAAGGGTTAGCCATGCTACCGGCGCTACAGCTTCAATTCCTACAAATGCAGCCCTGGCGCTTCCGATCGGTTTCGTTGTCATCATCAAACAAGCCGGCTTAGGATCCATAACCGTCGCTCCCTCTGCTGGAGTTACGCTATTGAGTCCTAATAGCTTGGTTAAAACAGCGACTAAGGACGCTCAATGCGTATTAGTTAAAGAGAGCGCGGATGTTTGGAGTTTAGAGGGTAATCTAGTTTAATTATGAGTTTTTATAAAGCACATTTAGGAGTACTTGCGGCAAGAAAACAACCGTTACAGGTATTTGAAAATTCCGTATTGACAGACGGAGGGACATATAATAAAGCGCTTTTCTTATCCGAATACGCCTCGTTGCCAGATCTAGCAAAAATTGGGAATACCGCCACTTTGGTATCTGGAGCTTATAAAACAAGCAAAATTTACGGCATTAACCCAGCAACGGGAATACCTGTTCCGTTCACGTACTCAAGACCGGGAACCGCTACGTATATCGACAAAGATGGAATCATGCAGATTGCCACAGCGAACATGCCGCGGTTAGATTATGATCCGGTAACAAAATTATTAAGAGGTTATCTTCTGGAAAAATCCACAACTAACCTAGCTCTATACTCTCATCAGTTTGATAACGGTGTTTGGCTTAAGAACGAGCAAGCTGTAGCATGGCAGTCCCCTGGATCTCCGCCGGTATTGACGTATAATTATGCTGCATCTCTGGACGGGACAATGAACGCTACAAGAATACAGCTTAACTCTGCATTAACTGGTAGGTCTGGTATTTCACAAAACATCACTATCGTTTCGGGGTTAGCCTATGTTTCGACATGCTACGTAAAGCCTCTTGATGGGACTACCATGGAAACTATAAGGGTAAGAGGCGAATTTGGCGGCATTTTAACTGGAGGAAATGTCACTAGAACCGTGACGGACGCCGGCAATGGCTGGTTTAAGGTGGTGTCTACTAGTGTAGCCTCTTCCAATTTTGGATCTTTTAGATTCCAGATGATCGGGAACGGAACGGTAGCCGCTACGATAGACTGTTTAATCTGGGGTGTTCAGGTTGAGGTAGGTAGTTACCCTACATCATACCTGCCCACTTCTGGCAGCCAAGTTTCAAGACCAATAGACTCACTATATTCCGTTAACGATCTTCTATTGTATTCAGAAGCGAGTGTATTTACAGATTTTCAGATGGTAAAATCTGACTCCCTGAATTTGGACGCATTATTTAGAGCAGGTAGTAGCGCCGGATATTTTGTTACATGGAGACAGAGCGGCGGACAAATAGCAATGACGTCAAGCGGGGCGGCCGTTACTTCATTTACTTCTTTCAATGGTTCAAGGGCTAAAACTATATCATCATTCGGATTAACGCAAATGAGATTAGCGCTTAACGGATCCGCAATAGCAAAAGTTAACTATAACGGGATTTTCGGATCGGGAGCAGGTGTTATTGGTTTTGCTTCCGGAGGAGCCCTAGTGTCCATGTCCGTTAAAGCCGTATCGATTTTGCCAAGACAATTAACAGATGTCGAACACACCACAATAACAGCATAATGAAAGATCTATACCTAAGGACAACAAACATTCAAGCTCTAAAGCTATTTCTTTGCGAAAACGGCATAGACCTGGAGTCTGAATACCTGCAGAACAATCAATTTATTTTAGAATGGATCGGCAAAGTGCCAAAAACAAAAAATCCTGAGACAGGGGAAGTATTAACCTGGTTCACTGGCCAACGTTTCAACGTTAGATTAATCGACGAGAATTGCACATTATTTGACGGATTTACTAACCTAAATCCCGAAACACCTTATAGAACCTTTTCGTAATGGCAGAGATTGTAATTTTAAGTTTACCAGTTGCAAAAGCCTGGTTAAGAATGGATCCTACTTATGATCTAGAGGACGCCTTACTAACGAGCCTTATTGATGCTGCGGTTAGGCAATGCGAGAAATACACAGGCTTAACCTTTGGCTTGAAATCCCTTAGAGCATATACGGATAAGTCAGTATATGAAATGACCGGTACGCCCGTTTTCGATATCACAAGCATTAAGGATCTATCTGGAAACAATGTAACCTATCAACGAAAAGGATTCCAACATCCTACTCTCTATTTCGGTAGTTGTGAGGATAAAGTAATAACTTATGTAGCTGGTTACGGCAACAACCTACCGGAAGATTTAAGAACAGCCGTAAAGATGACAATGGCAACAATGTACGAGAACCGGGAAAACTTTGTGATCGCTTCTCGTGGCGACTCATTAATCCAGTTGCCAACCGGGGCTACGGATCTAATGCGTCCTTATAGCAGATCTGGAGGATTATTTATATGAGGGCTGGCGGAAACACTGGACATATAGAAATCATGTACCAGACATCAATAAAAGATGCTGGAGGCGGACAGATGCCAGGCGGACAAGCTTTGTATTGGGCTACATCCGTTCGTGTATATACCATTAAAAACAAAAGGGACGCAGAAAGCTACACCACCAATCTGGAGGAGCCTAAAGAGTTTGTTATGCGATACAGGCCGGATAAGACTGTCCAAAAGAATATGATTGTTAAATATCTAAATACTGAGTACACAATCCAAAGCATAACCAATACGGATGACCGGAATCGTGAGTTAGTTTTAGTTTGCTTAACGCTGAAATGATAACCGGCCTAGACAAATGTATCTCCAGCCTGACAACTAAGTTTGTAAGGATAGAGAATGCTATCTCCTCTGAAATATTGGATACCGGCGAAGCTATAAGAAGAGACGCCGCTCGTAACGCCTCCGCTATTGGTTTCTTTGATTCCTACGGAAATTGGGTAGAGCTTAATGGAGATATTAAAGGTATGGGTATTCAAGGTGGTGACGGCTACCGTATTTGGGTAGACGCCGGTAAAATGGGCGCTTATATTGAGTTTGGCACTGGAGAGTATGCTAAAGAGACATTATCGGCCTACAATAAAGAGTGGCGGGATATGGCTTATGAGTTTTTTATCAATGGAGAGGGAAAGCTACCAGCGCGGCCGTATATGTACCCCGCCTGGGTAAAAAATACAACCGGTCTAATGGATCGGCTTAGAAAAAGAATGAGGAGACCTTACTAATGGATTTAAAAGATATTGCTTTCGCACTGAGAGCCGCCTACATGGCAAAATTAGATAACGTGCTAGTTGTTGACTCAAAACTGGTTCCAGTCTATGATACGTTTGTTCCGAATGATGCTCCGTCCTATTTTGTGGTAATTAAGGATCATAACGAAGCAGACAACAGCACAAAGCAGGGATTCAATACCGACGTGCATATCACATTCGATATTGTTTCAAGGTTTCCGCCTGGGACTGGTAGCTCTGCTCCTGTTGATAGCGTGTCTAACCAGCTAAACAGCATCATTGTTGCTGGAGATCCAGCTAATAGAATCAGCCTGCTACCAGATTTCAATATAATGAACGCAGTACGCACCCTTTCCAGGCCAATTACAGAGGAAAGCAAAGTCAAAAACATATTTAGAAAGGTCAACATCTACAAGCACGAAATACAACAGCTTACGTAAAGATTAATCAACATATCAATTATTTAAATTATTTTTTTGCCTACAAAGCAGTATATCTAATTTAGCAGTCAAGTTTAAAAGTAAAAGATAAAGGAGGAGAAGGAATTATGGCTGGAGAAGCTTTTAAAAACGGTACAGATGTTATTCTGTTCGCGAAAATCGGTACTACACCCGCCTGGGTGCCGTTAGCTTGTTTAAAAACAAACTCATGGGACGGCTCTACCGCTTCTATTGACACTACTACTAAATGTTCAGGCAAAGAGGACACATCTATGGCCGGATCAAAAAGTTCAAGTTTCAAAGGGGATGGGAATGCTATCAACGAAACCGGAACACCTACACAAGCATCATTCAAAACCCTGTCCGGGTTGTGGCAATTAGGAACAACGTTTCCTATGAAGATGGTAGGCGTAAATGATGCTACTGATATCGTTCGTGGTGACGTTTGGATCAGCGCGCTAAGTAAAGGAGCCGACCACAATACGGCGGTGACTTTTAGTGCTACATTCCAGGTAACCGGTGGTGTGTTATTCACTGTAGAAGCGTAATTGTATGAACGGTAGAATTACAATCGAATTAGGAGGGGTATTAACCCCTCTTACTTTCGGAATGCTTGCTATTGAAGAGTTTGGAAACAGGCAGGCTAACGGCGGTATTGGCTGGAGCAAGCTTATAACAGACCTTATTTATTCTGGATACTGCAATGATGAAATTGTAGAAGGATACAACCCGCGCAAATCTTACCGCGAAATAGCCGAAAGCGTAGGCGAACTAATCTCCGTGAGAAGCTCTGTTCTGGGTGACGTCTATAAATGCTTTGAAGAAAGTAAGGCGGGAGAGCAATTAGTATCCATTGTAAAAAAAAAGGTAGAGGTACAGCCAGAAAAACCAAAACAGAAAAAGAAACGAACTGGGACGACGTTAAAAGATTCGCCTTTGGAGAGCTAAACCTAAAACCAAAGGAATATTATGCCCTGACGCACAAGGAATATAACTTGATGTGTGAGGGCTTTTTTAGTAAGGATGCGCGCGAATGGAAACGCATTCGGTCATTAGGATGGGTGATCCTTTGCGGATACGCAGATCCTCAAAAAGCACCCGAAAGCATGCTTGATTGGTGGCCAATGGAGGGTGATGTTAAGCCTAAACCAGAATCAAAAAGAATTACGAAAAAGAGAGCGGCCGTACTTGCAAAAGCTATTGCCGCTGAATTAGAGAGGGGGAGATAAGTGAGTGATGCTTTATTAACGCTGGAAGTCCAGGCAAAAATGGATTCCCTTGCAGTCGGACTGAAAAAGGGAGAAAGTGATATTACCCATTTCGTAAACGCCAGTAATACCGGCCTTAAGGATCTGGAAGAAACATTTAAGCGTCTCGGAATTACAATGTCCGACACCAAGAGCACAAAAGCGCTAAGCGCCGCGTCGAAACAAATGTCCGCCGATACCAGGCAAGCGACATTAGATCTTAAAAGCCAACGTTTAGAGACCGAGCGTCAGAAAACGGAAACCGAAAAGGCTAGATCGGCTACAGAAAGACAGAGGGCTGCTTTAGCGGCTAGCAGAACCGAGCTAGCGGCGCACAGAGTTGCTACCGCTCAAAATAGAACTACCATAAAGGCTGCGTCCGACAGCTACGATGAGGCGCGGATCAGAATGGCTGCGTTAGGCAGGGAGATACGTGCGGCTGGTGGAGTAATGAATGCGACAAATCCAGCTATTGAGTCAATGATTCGGGAATACAACGAATTAAACGACAAACTCAAACAGGTTGACGCTACAATGGGCAATCACCAGCGAAACGTTGGTGATTACGCTGGCGCTTTAGGTGGGGCTGCAAGAACATTGGCGGGAATGGCTGCGGGGTATTTATCTGCTAGCGCATTACTACAAGCGGCATTTGATACGGCATTAAAAACCGACGGGATCAAAACATCCCTGGAGTTTACATTCCAGAGTGTAGATGTTGCAAAGGAGAAAATGGACGGGCTCCATAAAACAGCCAATCGCTTAGGATTGGAGTACATTGGACTTGCTGACGCTTACAGATCATTTGCGGGCGCTGCTATTGCTTCAAACTTTTCATTAAAAGAGACGGATAGAGTTTTTAATGCTGTAGCTAACGCTGGAGCAAAACTAAAGCTTTCCAATGAACAGGTTTCTGGCGCGCTGACTGCATTACAGCAAATGATTTCCAAAGGTAATGTACAAGCGGAAGAGCTGAGAGGCCAATTAGGTGAGCGTTTACCTGGTGCGTTTGCTATCGCTGCCCGTGCTATGGGTGTAACTCAACAGGAATTAGGAAAGCTCCTTCAGGACGGGAAAGTTCTTGCATCTGATTTACTGCCAAAGTTAGCGGACGAACTAGATAAGACTTTCGGAAATGATCAAAACGAGATTGTAGAGTCTTTAGGCGGATCAGTTAACCGAGTTAAAAACGCTTTTACCGAAATGGTAGAAACTAAAGGCGCTATTAGCGCTTTCTTTACCGTTGTTGTTGACGGAGCTGCTAAAGCTGTTGAATCTGTAGGGCTATTGAGTAAAGCCTTGGGAATATTCTATGAGCTGGCGACGGATCCAAAAAAGCTAATTGGAGACAGCGCCAGACAATCCAGATCTGAGGGCTACGAGAAGGTAAAAAAGAACGCCGCTCAATCTGCGGGATCAATCTTCAAAAATAACCCAGAACAAAGCGACGTAGCTAAACAGATCAATCACGAGATAGATCTAATGACCAATCTGGAAGCAAGGTACAAAGCCGCGACGGCTGCTTATGCCGAAAAGCGCGTAGGAGATCGAAGTCTGGCGGACACCCAAAAATTACAGGAGACAGAGACGATGTTACAGTTTCAAATACTCCTGGTTAAAAACTTGAAAACTCAGTATGATAAAACCTATAACGCCGCTGTAGTTCCCGCTAAAGTGCTGGACTCTATTGCTGCGATCAGAAAGGAAATCACTGAACTATCTAAACAATCTGGATCTGCGATAAAAGGTAGCGACGTCTATAATAAAATAATGGCGCTCAAAGCACAGCTAAAGGATTTACTGGGCGCGCCGAAAAAAGATAAAAGCTATGAAACGCAATTTGAATCAGTCGCCAAACAATTAACCGAGTTCCACAATAAAGCCAATATTGTAACAAAAGAGGGTTTAGCAAAAGATCTACAGGCGTGGGACGATCAGTATAATAAAATCAAGGCGGTAATTGACAAGCTGCCTGCTGGAGATAAAAAAACACAGGCTACACAAACACTTCAAACCAATTATACTGAAGGATCTACGGCTATTCTCGACGCGAATACCGCAAAGATTAAAGAAGCGATCAACAAACGTCAAACTGAAATATCTAGCCTTGAACTTGCAGGATCCGCTAAGGAAATCGCAACCATTACCGCGGGGTATGACGAACAAGTTAGGCTAGCACAGGGTAACGCTGCGGCAATCGCGCTAATTAGGCAACAACAAGGCGTAGAAGTAGCTAAAGTGACGGCAGCACAAGCCGCTAACGACGTTAATGTAATTGCTGCTCAACTTGCAGAAGTAGCCAGAGAATACCGAGAACATCAGGCGGATATTTTCATGAACACCAAAATGGGTAGTCCGCTGGCTGCGGAAATTGACGCGAACGAGATAGCGATTAAAAAGCTAAAGGAACAGTACAAAAACAAACAGGTTGACTATAAGAATTATCAAGATCAGATGGCCGGACTTGTAAAAAACGGTGATGTACTGCATGCTCTTGACAATTTCAACAAACAAGCTGTAGACCTTTTAAATCAAGGGGTCGGCGACATGATAAGCGGCACGGCGGATTTGTTGGGCGGGCTAATATCTGGCGTTTCAGGCGTCGAGGACTTCGGTTCTATGTTGCTTGGTGCTATCGGGAATATAGCGTCTCAATTAGGTAAGGCCGCTATAGGGATTGGAGTGGCTATGTTGGGAATAAAAAGCGCATTTACCAATCCATTTACCGCAATAGCTGCCGGAGCTGCGCTTCTTGCATTAGGAGGGTACATAAAAGGCACTGTATCAAAAATGACTGGCGGGGATGCTGCTGGAGTTGCAGATTCCGGCAGCAAGTTTGGGGTACCCCATTTCGCAAACGGCGGTATTGTTTCCGCTCCTACCCTGGCTATGGTTGGTGAATATTCAAACGCTAAACATGATCCGGAGGTCATAAGCCCACTTAGCAAACTAAAAAGCATGATAGGTGATAGATCTGGAGGCGACACCTATGTTGTGTCAAACAAAATTTCAATGGGAGAGCTAGTTATTGCTATCGAAAGACAAAAAAGAAACAACAATAGGACTTAGATCTCTCCGAATACTAAAGGCATGGAAAATAAAAGCGCTGCGTTTTCCATGCTTTTAAACGCTAACTTATATCCAGAAATATTTCTAAATTTTATCTGTTCGTAATTGTCTGGATCCTTTACCCCTCCGATAGAAAGTTCTATCCCGGTTTTAAATTGACCCTGTATCACGATTTGGTGATCTGTAGCCCTAATATTTAAAAAATAAAGATATGTTGATTTGTTTATTTTTCTGGGTTGCGTTTTTAGAGTCTTAAAATCTGCGTCCTTCTGCTCAATGTAAAATCCATTATCTAGTAACGTTTTCGCGGCGACCTCGTAATTCTCTGCCGCACTCTTGTCGTTTTTAATATAAATAACATTTGTTCCTTTCACTGGCTTAGCCTCTGGCTGTTGAGATTTCGAAAAAATGGGCAAAAGCGACAATAGGAGTAGCATTAAAGTTTTCATAATCAAACATACCTAATTATTTACTTATCGAAATTATTTTTTTTGCTTCGTAGGTAAGTAAATACCTTTATCACTGATAAGTGAGGGAGGAGCTAATAAGTGGGGTATAACGTTAAATACAGGTTAGATTTTTGCAATTTTTACGGGAACAAATGCCGCATTGATATCCTTAAAAAGGATTATATCGGACAGATCATTCCTTATTCAGCCGGAGCGGAGCCGCTCGAAATTACAGTAGTTAATGAGGCTGACGAAAAGTTCACTCAAATTACCGGCAGCGAGGCTAAAATATCAATCTTAACATCTGATACGTTTTCTTTACAAAGCTTTTATTCAGAAGACGAACAAGCACACCAAGTACGGTATTATACTTTAAAGTTAGATACCGATGCTTATACTGATTCGCTGCGGTGGGCTGGATACCTATTACCGGATAGCGCTAATGAACCGTTTATGGTTGCGCCGTTTGAGTCTACTTTGCAGGCCAAAGACGTTCTCGGAACTCTTAAAACTGTCCCATTTGCTGGAATCGGAGGAATATTAATCCAAAAAGTTGACAGCCTTAAAAACATCTTAGCCTTTTGCCTGGGTAAAACAGGATTGGATCTTGATTTCTGGACCGGAGTAAACACGTACGAAACCAATATGCCTAGCGGGTTAGCTGACGATCCGCTGGCGCTTACTTTCATCGACACAAATAGATATATCGACACCAACGGCAAGCCGTACAGCTGTTTTGATGTTTTACAGGATATTTGCAATAATTTCTCCGCAAACCTCAAACAGTCTAACGGAGCGTGGTGGTTCGTAGATATTACGCAGTTATCTAAAGCTAACTACAATGCACGCCGCTATAATGCTGCGGGTGAGTATGTGTCAAGAGCCACAATAGCCAATAATAAATTAGCCGGATTAGGTAAGGAGCTGGAATTAGTAGGTAGGGATCATAACACCTATAATATTTTAGCTTTAAAATCTGTAACCACCTATTACCAATACGGCTATTTAAGCAACAAACTGGCTAATGGATCCTTCGACGAAATTTGGACGGATAGCGTTCATGCAAGTCCTTTTAAGCACTGGACTGTTTCTAATGGTCTGGCGGTAGGCAGAGGTCAAAAAAGCGTTACCCTTCCAACAGGAACTATTCTGATTGACGATTACTACGCGAAAATCGCAAACAAAGATCTTTCTAAAAGATTGGTTTCAGAGCCAATATCCATTCTTAAAACAAACACCTTTGGTGTATCTATAGATTTAGTACTTGTAGGGGATCTAAATGTGCCTAAGAGCGGTCTGCCTGTTGATAACATTTTCGCCTTGGAGCTTTATGCCGACGGCAAACCTAAACACACCTGGAACGGAAGTAGCTGGACAACTGAAGATTTAACATTCTATAGTAGAAATCAATGGAGCAAAGGAACAGATGTTAATAAAACCATAAATTTCAGTGTAGCGCAAACGCCACATGATGGATCTATAGTTTTCAGTATTATTGGTGCGTACGTTGCTGAAGCTACTTTTGGGTATCCTATAATACCGATGTACTTTGATAATGTCAATATACAGGCAGACGAAAACAAATATTACAAGTCGCCAATAGGAAACGTAACGGAGCTTACCCAGTCCGGCGCATACTCCTCTATACCGGATCCAACTGTTTTGCTTTTTGGAGACGACATAAACAGAGAGCGCACCAGCTGGATGCGTTTGTCTGACGGATCCCCTACCCAGCTTTGGTATAGATTCGGTAAAACAGAAGCGTTAAAGCTTCAGTTTATTGCAGCAAAAAACAAGCTTAACCAGCATCAAAAGACCTCTATCCTATTCGAGGGTAGTATAATGGGGGTATTTAGCCCTATGGATACCATAAATATCCAAATGATAGACGCTAAGTTCTTTATGATTGGCGGAACGTTCCGGGCAAAAGCAGCAACGGCAATAGTAAAACTAGCTCAACTATTCACTACGGAATTAACGGATTCAGAAATTACCTCCAGATCTTTCGAGGATTTCGGAGACTTTAAAGATAAAGAAGGGAATGCACTAGGCTCTTCTTCTGGAATCACTGTACCACCAAGTAACGGAAACGGAACCGGCGGCGGAGCTGTAGATCCAAATAGCTTTATTAAAAATCAATCCGTAGTCCAGGAGGGAGCCCAACTAAATATTGCTACAGGACAGTTTAACGACGCCTTAACAATTCCCGGAGCGGCTAGCGTAACTCCAAGCGCCAGACAAATTTATCTGGACGGAGCGGACGGGTACGTAAAGATCTCAGGAAGCAAGCTAAAAGCTGGCAGCGCTGACGATAGTGTTAAATGGGCTAATCATTTATTTGCTGATTACATCAACCAGGCATTACGGACAACAGATGATGTAGTATTTAATTCTATCAGTAAAAACTATGTTAGTGGCTTTACCGGATCCGGTTATAAAATCAACGCTGACGGATCTGCGGAGTTTGACAGCTTGACAGTGCGAAAGGATTTAAATATAAATGTCCTCAATGTTAGAGAGATTACCGGCAACGGCGGAAGCGTCGCAATTACAAATGTTGCAAAGCTTTTCAAAGTTACCGATATGGGATCTTACTGGAAATGCGAGATCAATACGGACGATGGAACTATAGCCGTACAGCTCCGCGCTAATGATATCGTTAGGTGCCAGCGCTGGGACGGCAAAGGATTGAAATATTATACTGCTGCGGTAAGCTCAATTACCACAGGATCGTTCAATTTAACTAAGTCATCAAAAACCGGATCCGGTATCCCGTCGGCCGGTGACAGTGTGTTCCAGTTCGGCAATACTACTGATACAGCCAGACAAGGGTTAATATATTTAACAAATAGTGACGAGGGGGCGCCGTACATTGATATCCTGGATGGTGTTACCTCCGAAAGTCTAACCGGTAAAACAAAAGTTCGTCTAGGCAAACTTAGTGGAATTACTGACGCTGATTTGGGAACATTGGACGGATACGGTATTTATGCAGAACGGGCATTCATAAAAGGTAAGATAGTTGTAACCGGCGGCAACGCTGAAACGCTAGCCGGATCCCAGGCAAAAGCTAATGCAGCACAAAGCGCCGCTATCGCTACGGCATCTACCGATGCGCAGAATAAAGCGAATAACGCTCAATCGAACGCAATATCCTCCTCGAACTCATTCGCCTCTACAGCGGCTAATAACGCGCAGTCTACAGCTATTACCTCTGCCAACGCTTATGCCGCTTCTATAGCGCAGAGTAAAGCAGATGCAGCGCAGACTAATGCAGTCGCTACCGCTTCTAGTGACGCACAGGCTAAAGCAAACGCCGCCTACGGTAATGCTGTAGCCGCTTCAAACGCTTATGCCGTTACGGTAGCCAACTCCGCCTCCAGCGCTGCCCAGATTGCTGCGGCTGCGGATGCTAGCAATAAAGCGAATGCAGCGTATAGTAACGCCGTTGGTGCTGCAAATACAGCGTATAATAATCTAACATCCCAGTTAAGAGGAATGGCGTATCGTGATGTTGCTGCGGCCGGGGGAATAGTTACAATTGACAACGGGTCTGTTGTGGCGTTTACAGTAGATGTAGCATACTTAAGAGCCAATGTAATCAACGCCGGGTATATTGAATCTCAAATTGCCAATCTTGGCGGCTGGTCAATTAGCGCGGCCGGAATATCATCTAATTACTACGGAGATTTAACGCAGTTTAAGCAAATAGTACTAAACAAAGATGGAGAAATTAATATGTCTGCTTATTCGTATGGATATAAGTATGATTATAACACCGGGACTTGGGTTTCCGATCCCTTTAATGGTCAACTAATCGCGTCTGTTATCAATCCGAAAGGAATCAACGTTAAATCTGATAATTATGAAGTGGCCACCTTTAGGCAAATGAACAACGACGGTCGTATTGCTTTGCTTGCGGAAGCTCCACCCTCGTCGATTGCCGCTAGACTAATCGGTAAAACTCAAATATTCAACTTACCAAACCGGGATTACCCTAACGACGCCCGTTACTTTAGAAATGTTCAGTTAGCATGGCAGAATTACGAAGGATTAGAATATATAGTCTTCGCCGACATTACCCCATTTTATTACCCTTAATGTAAATAAACAAAGAGCATGAATCAACAAAAAATACAAATCAGTCTCCAGGAGATTGAAGTAAAAGACTTAGAAGAGGTGGTCTATCAGATAGACGATTTAAATACAAAAGTCGGAAACTGGATTTTTACCAACGCTAATACCATTGAGGTAAATGATATATCCAGAATCCTACACAAAGGCGAAGCGGCCACGGTGTCGGAACAGGAACTTTCAGAGATCGCACACATAGTGTCGCAACACATGTATTACAAGCCTTTTGCTAAAAGGCAGATAGATCAATATTTCATTGATAAATTAATCGAATTAAAAGCACTTGAAAACAGAGAAAATGAGGACAACGAACAAACAGGTAGTTAAAAACTACGACACAGACACCTTTAACGGCTGGGCACTCTCTTACGAATACGAGAGTCAAAACAATACACAACCCATCGAAATTAAAGTAGTCGCCACTAAGGGAGCTGGTAGCGTTTATGTTTCAAAGATTAGCGACAGCATGTCGATTAACTTAGGCGGGGGCGCAGATCTTGATACGGCGCTTATCGAAAATATTAAAACGGAGTTTGACGCAATAAAAGCCTCGTTTTCTGAAACAAAATAATCAATATACCGATTATAATAATTAAAATTGTCATTATGTAAGAAGGGCTTACATAATTAAGTGAGAGGGATTAGTGAGATGGAGTTTCCAGAAAAATACAAATGGATGCTTTCGGTGGGTTCGCCTAGATACCTAGTAGAAGCATTCAAATATTACGGCATGACCGAGATTGTCGGCAAAGGCAGTAATTCCACAATAATGGCAATGGCCAAATACATCGGGGTTATCGAATGGTATACCGACGACGATATTCCTTGGTGTGCAATACCCCCCGGTTTTTTCCTGAAGAAAGACGGTTATGCGGTTCCGTCACCTGGCGCAATACTGGCGGCTAAAAGCTTTTTAACATTCGGTAAGAAAATCGAAAAGGGTTTAGAGTGTTACGGCCACATCCTAATTTTTGCCAGACCAGGAGGAAATCACGTTTGCTGGTACGTAGGAGAAAACGAACATGCGTTTCTCTGCTATGGTGGTAATCAATCTAACAAAATGGGATTTGCCTGGATAGATAAAGCCAGATTGATAGGTTGTCGTGAGCCTATTTGGAAAATCGGAAAACCGGATTCCGTAAAGAAGATCTATTTAACAGAAACCGGGGAATTATCAAAAAACGAGCAATAAGCCAATGGAAGAAACAAAAGCAGGCTGGGCGGACAGATTATTCAACTGGTTCAGTAAAGACGTAAAAACAACAGGCCTGGTACTGCTGACTTTATCAACTGTATATTTTATGCGAAAGGCCGATCAAAAGGCTATAGAAAACGATGTTCTGAGAGACAGGATTATCGCTACCGTTACAAAACAGGTAGAAGCAAGAACGGCGCCCGCTATTGACGAAATCAAAAGACAGGTCGATACGATCAAGCTAACAAGTGACAGCTCCAGGGTAGATGTTAAAAACGCTACCAGCGGAGTCCAGAAAGCAACTAACATCATTATTAACCACTTCAAAACCAAGTAACATGAAAAAACTACTTTTAATCTTACCGGCTATGCTGCTGTTTAGCTCTGCTGTTCCATTTTCGATAGAACCTAAGCGGTCTATTTCAAGAGACGATTTTATTGTAAAGTCCAAAGAAGACAAGAAAGCTTATGACAGTTTAAACTTAGTCGCTACGGAACTGGCTTCTGATTCCGTCTTAGGATTATTAAATAAATCTGTCAATCCATGAGAAGGGTAATATTACTTTTTGCTGCGGTTACTATGTTCAGTAGCTGCGGCATATTTAGCAAAGTGTTTAAACACAAGACCAGCGAAAGTATTTTAGAGGAGTCGAACTATTCGGAAAAAAAAGATAGCGCCGTCTTTAATTCGGATCGTTCAAAAATTGTTATTACAGAAACCCTGGACACCACGATCACTACGCCAGAACGCAAAGGTGCGGTTAAGGCAAAGTTAGATTTAGCGGCGCTGCAATTAGGACTCCAGATTTACGATGATGAGTTTATAACGCTGAATCAAATCTACAATCCAGTCGATTCGACACTCAAAACAAGTTACACGATTAAGCCTGCTAACGTGCTAGTTCCAAAAACTAGACGAACCGAAATAGATAACGATAAAAAATCGTCCGCTAAAATAGGTTCAGAAAATAAAGGCTCCGCCAAGACAGAACAGAAAAAGGCCGATGTCATAGTAGAGAGAAAGCCCGACTACACTGTAGTTATCATTGTGGTTGTTTTGGTGCTTTTATTTGTGTTTTTGATGTTCGGCCGGAGCTGGGCAAATTTGTTGAAAAATAACTTTATTAAAAATTAGCTTTATAAAAGCTTTATAAAAACATACCAATATTTAGTTAACCTACTGATTTAATGATATATTATAAAGGATTGAAAATCCTTGTGTCGGCGGTTCGATCCCGTCCCGCACCACAGTAAAGAGGGAAGGCTTAATCAAGTTTTCCCTTTTTTATTTTTCAAACAGACTCATCTTGACCCCAAGGCAGTGGGTCGATATGAAACCCGGACTCCTTCACAAAGTGTCAAATTCCAAAACATTTTGTTCCTTCCTTTAAAAAACCTAATTTTAAGACGTCCTGTTTAGGAAAATGTTATAAATCCTTTTAATACCTAAATTAATGTTCTCAACAAAAATTACACTTGTCAAATGCATTTGCGCAGTAATCCTCATACTCAACTGCTATGCATGCCAAAAAGACAACGAAATTCCTGCGGAAGAACCGCGCTTTTTTTCCCCTTCTAATCTTAAAGCAATTGTCTTTACCGACTCAATAATTAGGGTTAGCTGGAAGGACAATAGCAATGTAGAGACGTCTTTTCAAATTCAACGTAAATTTGGTACTGAAGCATTCAAACTCATAAAAGAAACCCGCCCGAATGACACTACCTTTCTTGATTCTGCTGTCGCACCCAACATGCTTTACACCTACCGTGTGCGCGCTATCGGGAAGGTTGCAGAAACATCTTTTTCTGATGAAGTTTCAGTTAAACTTGATCTTCCTATACCAAGCCTAACCGCAACTGTTGTTGATGATACTGAGGTACGATTGACCTGGACCGACAACTCCTCACTCGAATCAGGATTCGTCTTGGAACGTAGCACTAATGGTCAGCCATTCATAACCATTGCAGAACCCAGCAAAAATATTCAGTCATATTCAGATAAAACTACTGCTATTAATACTAACTATAGCTACAGAATAAGGGCTAGAAGCAAGTCTACGATAACTGATTATTCGAACGTGGTAGCAGCAAAGATAAACTTCCAAGCACCCCTGTTAAACTTTGCATTGAATGATGGCACCACGCTCAATCTTTCGTGGGTTGATAATTCGCAATTCGAGTCAGGGTATGTAATTGAGCAGTCGGTCAACGGGGGAGAGTTTAAGGAATTGGACAGAGTCAATCCCCAAACCACTTCATACATCGTCGAAAACCTTCAAACAACAAAGAAATATGCTTTTAAAATAAAAGCATATTCTGCAAAAAATTATAGCCCTTATTCTAATACAAAGCAAACTTTTTACAATGATAAAAGATATGTGAGCAGCGAATCTTACATGGGTGAGAATGCCGCAGACGGACAAGTAGCACTGTCCCCATCCGGAAATCTTATAGCTACGACAAGCTACTTTTCAGAAAATGTTATAATAAGCAACCGGTCAAATCGCACCACTAATCGCCTCGTTACGGGGCATAAAGAAGGCGGTTACAGCGTCAAATTTTCTTCTGATAATGCTTTTTTGCTTGTCAGCGGCGCTAAAGAGGGTAACATAGAAATCTATAACACAAGCACACTTACATTAAATAAGTCCATACCGACGGGAATGTCGGCAATTTATAGCCTTAACTTCAATAAAACTGGTACCCTACTAGCAGTAGGTGGAACAGGAGGCAGCAAGATCTTAGTCTATAGCTTCCCATCAATGACGGTAAAATACACTTTGACTACCGACAATCATAATGTACGTGATCTTTTATTCTATGACAACGACTCAAAGCTCATCTCATCTGGAAATGACAATAAAATTCAAATTTGGAATCTCAATGCTTCAACAGTAGAAACCACATTGACAGGTCACAATGGTCACATCGGAAGTGTTGACCTTAACTCAAACTCATCCATATTAGTAAGCGGCAGTTACGAGAGCGAAGATAAAACAATAAGGCTTTGGAATCCAATCGGCGGTCTAATCCGAACCATCCCGAACACAGCAAGTATTACATCAGTTTTTATCGGCGCAGAAGATATAATCTATTTTACAGATGCAGACGGCTATCTCCGAATTGTAGATAAATTTGGAACTAAATTATTTGAAACAGCTGTAGGAAACATGATACATTTTGCCGATTTCGACAAAACAAATAAGATCTTGGTCACATATAGCGCAAATGGCAAAACAAATGTATTCCAGAATACGCCTATTTGGATGGAATATTAGCAAGACATCAGCATCGAATACTGTCGCCATCCCCATTACTCGAGTTGAACTTGTGTTGGATTCCATTATTTCCAATTACCTTTCTATATTATCTGGAAGCCTAGCTGAGAACTATAAATAAGATAGAATTAAACAAGCATTCTCGATTATTGGTGGCTTATCGCTTGCTCATCGATCACAACCTCGTAACATACCAGAATATTCTGGTTAGGCTGTATTTTTACAGACATTTCTATTTAAAACCCTTCTAAATTCAAAATAATATGCATGCATAACAAATTCTTTTGTAAGATTTGTTTTAACTTAGCAATACTATAAAGATAATCTAACCAATGGTATCACAAATTCTATTTATAGCCCTTACTATTGCTGCAATTGCTTTTTTTAGCCTAAACGTTAAAAAAGTAATCCGTAATATTAAAATTGGCAAACCTGCCGATCGCTTCGACCAACCACAAAAAAGGCTTCTTACCATGATTAAGGTTGCCTTGGGTCAAACCAAAATGGTAGTTAGACCTATTCCAGCATTCCTACATTTCATTGTTTACATTGGCTTTGTAATCATCAATATTGAAGTACTGGAAATCATGATCGATGGTATCTTCGGTACCCATCGCATTTTTGGTGGTCTTGGCAGCCTCTACAACTTCCTGATAGGGTCTTTCGAGATTCTTGCGTTAGGTGTATGGCTGAGTTGTGCCGTATTCTTGATTCGCAGAAATATCCTCAACCTGAAAAGATTTAAGGGCATAGAAATGACGAAATGGCCAAAATCTGACGCCAATTATATTCTGATCACCGAAATCCTGCTCATGTCTGCCTTTCTATTGATGAATGCTGCAGACGCCAAATTGCAAACCATGGGTGTGGGACACTATATTACTGCTGGAGCATTTCCTGTCAGTAATTTACTTCAAAACCTATTACCCAACTCAGAAACATCGTTAGTTGTGTTAGAAAGAGGCTGTTGGTGGTTCCATATCATCGGCATCCTGGCCTTTTTAAACTACCTGCCCTATTCTAAACATTTCCATATCCTCTTTGCTTTTCCTAACACCTATTTTTCCAATCTGGAGCCTAAAGGTGAGTTCACCAATATGAAAAGCGTAACCAACGAGGTAAAAGCAATGCTTGATCCTTCATTCACCCCGGAAGAAGCGGAAGCAGGAAGATTTGGGGCCAAAGATGTAAACGACCTCAGCTGGGTAAACCTGATGAATGCTTATACATGCACAGAATGCGGCCGCTGTACTTCCGTATGCCCGGCAAACATGACTGGCAAACTGCTTTCTCCACGTAAGATCATGATGGATACCCGCGACAGGCTTACAGAAGTTGGAAAAAACATTGACAAGTCAGGAAATGGATTCGATGATGGCAAATCCCTGATCGACACCTATATTAGTCGTGAAGAGATCTGGGCTTGCACAAGCTGCAACGCATGTACTGAAGCTTGCCCTATAAATATCGATCCACTGGCTATTATTGTGGAACTTCGCAGATTCGCTGTGATGGAAGAGTCGCAAGCGCCTGCAAGTATCAATGCCATGCTCGGAAACATCGAAAACAATGGTGCTCCTTGGAAGTATGCTCCGGCCGACAGGCTCAATTGGGCAAAAGAAAATTAATCAAAATCGCAATCCATATACACTGAAAATGAGTGAGCAATTAAATTTTGAAGTGCCAACAATGGCAGAAATGGTCGCTAGAGGAGAAGAACCTGAAATTCTGTTTTGGGTAGGCTGCGCTGGAAGTTATGACGAACGTGCACAAAAAACCACACGTGATATCTGTAAAATCCTGCACCATGTAGGCATCAAATATGCCGTGTTAGGCACTGAAGAAAGTTGTACGGGAGATCCGGCAAAACGCGCAGGAAATGAATTTCTTTTCCAGATGCAGGCTATGACAAACATTGAGGTGTTGAATGCCTACAACATCAAAAAAATCGTGACTGGATGCCCGCACTGTTTTAATACAATAAAAAATGAATACCCGGGATTGGGTGGAACCTATGATGTGATCCACCATACGCAACTAATACAGGACTTAATTACTGACGGAAAACTCAAAGCAGAAGGCGGAGAGAGCTTCAAAGGGAAAAAGATCACCTACCATGACCCGTGCTATTTAGGTCGTGGAAACGGCATCTATGAAGCGCCACGTAAAGCTTTAGAAATGCTGGACGCACAACTGGTAGAAATGAAACGCTGTAAATCTAACGGACTATGCTGTGGAGCCGGTGGAGCACAAATGTTTAAGGAACCCGAAAAAGGCAATAAAGATATCAACATGGAGCGTATTGAAGAAGCACTTGAATTGAAGCCGCAAATTGTTGCCGCATCTTGTCCCTTTTGTATGACCATGCTGCGCGACGGGGTTAAATTAAAAGACCAGGATCAAAATGTCCAGGTATTGGATATTGCTGAAATCACGGCAAGGGCAAATGGATTGTAATACACTATACATCAGCTCCCTAAATTCGGGAAGTAACGGCAACTGCTACTACGTTGGTAATAGCCAGGAAGCCGTCCTGATTGATGCTGGGATCTCCTGTAAGGAAATTGAGAAAAGAATGGCACGTCTCAACCTCCCCATGGGTAAGGTAAAAGCACTGTTCATCTCACACGAACATTCGGACCACATCAAAGGGGTATGTGTGTTGGCAAGAAAATACAAGCTGCCAGTTTATCTGAGCCCCAAAACACATGCTGGCTGCGGATTTGACCTTCATCAAGACCTGGTATTTAACTGGGATACCAATAATACCGTAGAGATCGGAAGTTTATCAGTTACTGCTTTCCGTAAGATTCATGATGCCAGAGACCCACATAGCTTTATGGTATCCTGCGGTGATACCCGTGTGGGAGTTTTCACAGACCTTGGAGCCGTTTGCACAGAACTTACCGCGCATTTCAAACAATGTCACGCTGCATTCCTGGAAGCCAACTACGACTCAGATATGCTGAATAATGGCAGGTATCCATATTTCCTGAAGAAGAGAATTAGTGGTGGATCTGGTCACTTATCCAATGCCGAAGCATTAACCCTTTTTTGCAACCATAGGAATGAAAGATTGAGCCACCTCCTTCTTTCACACCTCTCAAAAGACAATAACAGTCCGGAACTGGTAGAAAACATGTTCAATACGCATGCTGGCAATACGAAAATTATCGTCGCTTCCCGGTATCAGGAAACTGAACTCTATGTTATTTCTTCAGATCCTGATGCATCTGCTGGAATTTCTCGGCGAAATCATTCAGGTCTTCCGCTTCAACTTGCTTTAGAGGTATAGACACCGCAGCAGCCATGCTGTCAATATCTCCCTTTTTATCGTTGTAAGTCTGCACAATCACATCCTCTCCCAATGTTCTGATAATCAGACGGCCGCTTTTAACTGTACCGACGTAATCCAGATCTTTGAACTTGATCAGGTTGAAGGAAAAATACTCTACTTTCCCATTCTCAAAATGTCTTTTATATCTGCAAAATCCAGTGTTGGTAACATTGAGTTCTGTCTTTTTGATCTTGAGGATTTCCTGATCCGCATCATAATGCTCAAGCAGCTTTTTTTGGATATAAATAGATTGCTCTTCAAGTAAGCCAGCGGCAGAAAACGCAGTAAAAACGATGAATAAAGGCATTATTACACCCATTTTCAAGCTAAATGTAAACTTTCTCATCGTTCTCAGATTTTAAAACTCTAATTTAAATAAAATGTTAAATTTGTGTATGAGTTTTTCTCCACAATCTAAAATTTGGATTTACCAAAGTAACCGCGAATTTACTGCTACAGAAGTAGCTGAGATTCAGTTAAAATTGGATGCTTTCACCACGCAATGGAAAGCACATGGGCATCAACTTGCCGCTAAAGCAGAGATCATCTACAATTTCTTTATTGTGTTCACCGTTGACGAAACTTCTGCTGGGGCCACAGGCTGTTCAATTGATGCCTCTGTGCGTATCATTAAAGAGATTGAACAAACCTATCACCTGGATTTGTTCAACCGCTTCAATATGGCCTATAAACAGGATGGAAAAGTAGTTGTGCTCAACAAAGAAGACTTCGAAACGCTTATCAGCATTAAGAAGGTTACTCCTGAAACTATCGTTTTCAATAACCTGGTTCAAACTCTGGCTGATTTCCAAACCAAATGGGAAGTCCCTTTTGAAAAAAGCTGGCATAATACCATCTTCGCGCACCTGCTTGCCTAATTTATTTCAGATTAAACTGGTCTCCGGCTGTGTATAATCTAAATTGCATGCCGTCCATTTTCAATAAATGTTTTGCGGTTATTTTCAGGTTTTTAGGATCAGTGATCCTGACAACCTGACTTACGCCAGCAACAGTAACGTGTTTACCCTGGATAATTATTGCTGTTCCTTCGTCGATACCAATGCAATCAAACGACGGATGTGCCGCAAGTGCCGAAATTAACCTGTTATATCTGCTACGTTTTAGAAAATGCTGGTCTATAATCACAGAGGTAACCAATCCCATCCCGGGCTCAAATTCAATATTCCCAGCCCTTAACCGGTCAAATGTATCTTTATAGACAGTATCCTGAAGCTGTTTACCCGTAATCATAAACTTACTCATTACAGCCGCACCAGCACTCGTGCCAGCTACGGTAGCACCGTTAGTGTAGGCTGCATGGATAGCCTCATACACCGGAGTATTTCTAACGATTTTCATGAATCTGTTCTGATCGCCCCCGGTTATAAAAATCAGCCTGGCTCCCCTAAGAGAGTCAAGCCATTTTTTATCCTGAACTTTAGAGGCGTCAAAGTTTAAGTTTCCAATTTTACTTTTGGTAGCACGAGCAATTTGAACCTCAATAGCCTTAAAAGAAGCTTCAGGTTCTACGCTCGACATGGGTAATACTACAACGTAGTCCTTTGCACCAAGTTTTGCTGTCCTTACCAGCGTCTCAATCAGCTCAGGAGAGCGATCTCCTCCACCAATAATAAACAGACTTCCTTTAGGTGGGTTCGTTTGTGCAGCGCACAATGAACCATATCCTATAATTAGTAGTCCAACCAGCAGCTTTAACCTAAATGATAGCTCAGAAATTAATCTCATAACCTATTTATAGATCAAAACCTCGATTTTACCATCAGCAGTAACAGAGCCTCTGTACATACCTTCGGTGTTAAAAGGCATAGACATATTGCCCTTGCGATCTAACGCAATCAGTCCTCCATCACCACCCAGCTTCCCCATTTTATCTAACACGGCTTTAGAAGCATCAGCTACAGACATCTTCTTATATTCCATCATTGCAGAAATATCATGTGCAACTACAGTTCTGATATAAAACTCACCCCAGCCAGTACAAGAGATAGCTGCGGTTTCATTATTAGCATAAGTACCGGCTCCAATCAATGGCGCGTCACCGATACGTCCGTAACGCTTATTAGTCATACCACCTGTAGATGTCCCGGCAGCAAGATTACCACTATTGTCCAGTGCCACGGCCCCTACCGTACCAAATTTATAGTCAGGGTTGATGGTTCCCAAACGCATTGACTTTTTACTTCCGTGATCAAGAACAGCCTTTACCGAGTCTTCTTTGATTGCACTCTGCAAACCGTCCCAACGTTCCTGTGTAAAGAAATAGCTTGGATCTACGAGGGTGATACCCGCTTGTTTTGCAAATTGCTCTGCTCCGGCACCGGCCATCAGTACATGTTCAGATTTTTCCATCACTGCTCTTGCGGCGCTGATTGGGTTACGGATTACCGTTACTCCGGCAACAGCTCCTGCCATCAATGTCTTACCGTCCATAATAGCCGCGTCCATTTCGTTTTTACCGTCATGGGTAAAAACAGCACCCTTTCCAGCATTGAACAATGGCGAGTCTTCTAAAACATGGATTGTTGCCTCTACAGCATCAAGGCTGGTTTTCCCAGCTTTGATAGCATCATATCCAGTTTGCAAAGCAAGTGTTAATGCTGCACGGTAAGCAACCTCCTTTTCTGGCGACATATTTTTCTTAAGGATGGTGCCCGCGCCACCATGTATCACTAATACATATTTAGTTTTTTGTGCAAAAGCGCTCACCGAAAGCAAGCACAGGAACAGGATGATGATTTTTTTTAAATGCTTAATCATTTGTATTATTTTAAAGTCTTTGTTAATTCGTTGTTATTAGCGCTCCACCAGTACCAGGTACCTCCTGAGGCTTCCGACTGATTAAAGGTAGCTACATTAAAGTTACCATTTCCTGTGGCAGATCCCGAAATTTCATAAACCGATAATGCTTGCCCATTTCTGTTCCAGATCAGGGGTTTTCCAGCCACTACCTGTTCAGGTGTCTTTGTTCCATCAGGGATAATAAAATAGGCTTTACTGCTACCAAACACCTGGGCTTTACCGTCTTTATCAATACATACCGCAGTCTTTTCATCTGCAGCAATACCTTTTGCCAGGATGTTCCAGTCTTTATAGATTCTGCTTAAAAAAGCCACCTGCCTGCCTTCACGACCACGGGTCAGGTAATGTTGATCTGTCAGTACATTTGCAAGATAAGGTGCATGCAGAAAATCATTGTTATACAATGTAACACCAGGAATATAAGGGTTGGCGAGTGCATCCGGAGAAACCACACTACCCTGTTCGCCGCTAAAGTAAAAGCCACTCAGTATCGCACAGCCTGCGCTGGTTCCACCAAAGGGAACCTTCTTCTCCTGAAGAAGATAATTTAGTGCTTTACCTGTTTTTGTTCCCCTCCAGAGATTCATATAGTCTGACTGATCACCCCCTGCGATAAACAACATTTCCGCGTTCCGGATAATATTCGCTACCGTATCATTATCTGCAAGCTCTTTGGTGTCGATTTTTAACGTCTCCACAGAATTTACCTGTCCAATCTTATTCACAAAAGTATTATATGCGTCTGTTCCGGATACGCGGATGATGACTACGTCACCGCCCCCGCTCCTGTCTATCATCCATTTAAAAGCAGCCTCCACATCCGTACCACCGCCCATAAGCACCATCCCGCCATTAACGGGAGTGTTAACATTGGCAGAGTCACCCAACAATCCGATCGAAGCCGGGCGCCTTTTAACTACAGCACCTCCACCGGTACCGCCAGATCCTGGCGTAGCACCGTCAACAGATTTGCTGCAACCAATTACACTGATACAACCAAAAATGAAAGCTATTAATAAAGTGGGCCTTTTGTTATACATGGTAATCAGATTTAATATTTTGGATTTTGTACGGTATTCTTATTCACTGACAGTTCCAGTGCCGGCAAAGGAAACGCATATTGAGCCTGTGTTGGCAATAGTGTTACCGCACCAGAAGTATTAATGGCATCAGCTGCCAAACGTTGTACCGGTAGGTTCCTTCTTCGTAAATCAAAGAAGCGGTGGCCCTCAAACGCAAGTTCTTTAAAACGTTCTGTGTTGATGGCCTCGATAAGAGTACCTTTATCCGCAAAAGCAGCGTTAGTATACCCAGTAATCCTTGCTGCCCTTAATGTATTTAAGTCGCCCGCAGCATCACCAGTAGATTCTGCCTCAGCTTCTGCCCTGATTAGATACATCTCGCCTGTCCTGAACATTTTGATGTCAGCCTGCCCTGGAGCACTCGCAGTACCACCGATATATTTATTTACCAGGTACTGAGATTTAGTTCCTGTCCTTGTCGCATCAAATTTTATGTATGCTGCATACCGAACGTCGTTCACTTTATCAAAGGTATTGATCAATTTCGATGAAGGTGCATACAATACGATCCCACCAGTTTGACGGTAAAACAAGTCTCCGGTACGTGTATCGGTAGCAATCCTTTTAAGTTTCCAGATTACTTCATTTTCCGCAACATCTGTCCAGATACCCGGAAACTGAGCTTTTGTAGCCAGAGGTGCTGCTGCAATGACCTCTGTCGAATACGTAATCGCATCAGCCCAGTTTTTTTCATATAATGCCAGTCTTGCCTGAACCGCTGCAACCGCAAGTTTAGTGATTCTGGTTTTATCAGTAAAACTAGCAGGGATAAATGTCTTTGCAGCTTGCAAATCTGCTTTAGCATTAGCAACAACCACTTCAAATGGATCTCTCGCAGGATAACCAATTTCAGAAACTTTCATATAAGGAACACCAAGCGCACCAGCCTGATAAGCCGATCCATATGCCCTGAGCAACTCAAAGTGACAGAATGCCCTCAAAGCAAGTAATTCACCCTGATAACGGTCTCTCAGCGCCTGTTCAGAAGTAGTAAAAGTAATTCCATCAATGCCTGCCAGAACTCTGTTGATCCGGTCAATAGCACGATAATAGTCACCATACGATGTGGTCACAGATCCACTTCCTGCGGTATATAACCAACGGTGGGCATCCGTATTACTTACTGTGTTTTCTGTAGGTAGCATAACCTCATCAGAGGCGATAGCGTTCAAACCAATAAGGGTGTTGTCAAGCACTGCATAAGCGCCCAGTAACCCCAGGTTTACGTCATTTAAATTTCTATAAGCCTTGGTTGCATCGATCGTGTCCGTAGGCTTAAGATCCAGTTTGGTGCAGGAAAATGTTCCTGATAGCACAGCAAACAGTAATGTAAATTTGATATATCTTTTGATCATGTCTTTAAAATTAGAAGTTAGCACTAAGTCCGGCTGTATAAGTTCTGGCGTTAGGATACTGGAAGCGTCCGTAAACACTATTGTTCTCAGGATCCAATCCTCTCCATTTTGTCCAAGTAACCAGATTCTGTCCCTGTACAAATACTTTTACTGCTTTAAACACGTGGATTTTCTCCATCATCGCTTTAGGGAACGAATAGCTGATATTCACATTTCTAAGGCGAAGAAATGAAGCATCCTCAATATCTCTGGATGTAAAGTTCCTAGGGATATCGAAACGCTGCAAGGTTTTCACATCACCAGGCTTCATCCAGCGATCCTCAAGCATCCTTAACGATTGATTGCTGGTAGCATAACGTTGGTTTTCATTGTAGAAATCTTCATTGTTCCACCTTTTAACTCCAGATACAAAAGAGAATAAGGCAGATGCGCTCAGCCCTTTGTAACTTAATGAGGTATTAAATCCGCCAGTAAGTTTAGGGTACAAGCTTCCAGAATTAGCTACGCTTTGTGTATTTACGTTGTAAGTGGTCGTGATACTGCCATCCAGGTTGTAATATTGAGCTTCGCCGGTCTGTGGATTAACACCTGCCCATTGCGGAGCATAGTATGATCCGTATGGCAAGCCCACCTGAAGAATTCTGGTGTCCCCATCAGGGTAAGAATCTGTGATGTCTGTTACATGCAAAATAACATTTTTGTTATATCCTGCGTTTGCACCCAATGTCCATACAAAATCAGCAGTTTTAATCACATCTCCACTGATATCGAATTCTACCCCTCTGTTTCTCATTTTACCACTGCTTAAATTAGCATTGGCAAATCCTGAAGTCGCAGAAAGAGGTTGGTCAATAAACATATTACTAGTGATCTTATTATAGTAATCTGCTGATAAACGTAACCTGCGACTGCTTAATAAAGTTAGGTCGAAACCTGTATTAAACTCGTTTACATACTCCCAGTCAAAATTGGCATTACCAACTGCTGTTGGACGAATCGCCGTAGCACCACCGTATGATGTATTTGCAGAATAAGTAGCAAGGTACAAGTAATCTCCACCAAATGGACTCGCCGAAGTACCATAACTCGCGCGCAAGCTCAGGTCAGCAATCAGGCTTGAGTTCTCAAGGAAGCTTTCCTTTTTAACATTCCAGTTTGCGCCGGCAGAATAAAAGCCATGCCACTTATTCTGTGGAGCAACTTTAGTAGAACCATCATAACGGTAACTTCCTGTCAATGTATATTTATTATCGTAAGTATATCTCGCAACTCCCATAAATGAGGCCAATGCACTACTGGTTTTACCACCTGTAAATACCGGCAGGTAAGTTGCACTACCGTTAGTTATGCTTGCTGGTGTTTCAGGTAAACGACCATCTAAACCAAAACCTGTTGCGCTAAAAGAATTGTAGTTGTTATATACGTACTCGTAATAGGCTGAAGCTTCAAAATCATGTTTCTCAGCAAAGGTCTTCGCATAGGTTAAACCAGTAGTCGAGATGATGTTAAAGTTTCTTCTTGTTCCTTCATCAAATCTTCCCTTACCACCTAATGTGTTTGCCACGCTTCTTGATCCGTAATAAGAGTCTGGATTGATATAAGCCTGATCGGTAGAATTTCTGTAATCGATACCCGCACGTGTGGTAATCTTTAATTCAGGAAGGATCTGGTAAGCCAGTGAAGTTCCAATGATGCTCTTCAACTGATCTGTTTTGTTTGTTGAGTTAAACAAACGTTCTAATGCCTGACTGCCCTCGCGCTGATCCAGGATAAAGTAGTTGGCTTTATTACCCTGATGGATTAAAGTACCATCCGGCGCATATGGATTTTCATAAGGAAGTGCGTAATAAGCTGCAGACATTGCTGTTCCTGCGCCAGTACCCCCTTCACCCTCTGTGAAACTTGAGTTTGAGTATCCTAACGTTAAATTCACATTTCCCGAAAATTTATTGTCCTTAAAGTCAACATTACTTTTCAAGGAATATCTTTCCAAACCTGTACGCTTCGCAATCCCGTCCTGGTGGTAATAATTCAATGAATTATAGAAACGTAGGTTTTCATTTCCTCCACTAACACTAACCTGTTGCTCCTGGAATTTACTATTCTGATAAATCTGGTCTCTCCAGTCGATATTAATTCCCTTTAAACTGTCCAGAATACGATCTGCACGTTGTCTAAAAGCTGCCGTTCCTGAAGTATATGCAGGATTTTTTGGAGAGTAGGTCCAGCCCGGACCAATATTCCTGCCAAAATCAACTCCCACCCCCTCTTCAAACTGAAGTCTCTGCGCAGTATTCATCATCGTTGTTTTAGCCTCAGTCAGGTTAGAAAAACCATATTGCGAAGTATACTGAACTGCAATTCTGCCCGCTTTACCTTTTTTACTCGTAATGACAATCACACCATTCGATCCTCTCGAACCGTAAAGCGCTTTCGCCGAAGCATCTTTAAGTACCGTTGCAGATTCTATATCTTCTGGATTGATCGTTTGAAAATAACCTGCTTCAATCGGTGTACCGTCTAATACATATAATGGAGCTGAAGATCCATTTACACTTCCTATACCACGGATAACAACAGCAGCACTCTGACCCGGTTGGCCTGAGCTTGAGATCACGCTCATACCCGGCACCCGTCCTTGCAGGATCTGGTCAAATGTTAATCCGGCAACATCATTGATCTTATCTGCCGAAACCTGACTAGAGGCACTTGCTGACTGTACTTTCTTATAACTGGTATATCCCGTTACAACCACTTCCTGCAAATCCTGTGTGTTTGCACGAAGTGTAATGCTAATACTGGTTTTTCCGGCTAAAGCGATAACTTGTCTGTCAAATCCGATAGAAGAAAACTCCAATGTGGTAGCCTGATCGGGAACCCTGATCATATAAGCGCCACTGGCGTCAGTAGTGGTTGCTACCGAAGTGCCTGTTACACGAACCGAAACTCCTGGAACCGGAGCCCCCGATGCATCAGATACCTTTCCGGTAACTACTGCATCTTTCTTATCTTTTGTTCCTGCTGGATAAATGACCACCAGGTCACTTTCTTTTAATGCATACGTTAATCCTGTGCCCTGCAATACTGATTGCATCGCCTCGTCAAGCGTAACATCATGTAAAATCAGTGACGCCTTGTCATCGTTCTTCAGCGTGTTGTTACTATACACAAACCGGTATGCTGTTTGCTTTTCTATAGATTTAAGTAGGTTCCTGATGCTCATATCCTTAACATTCAGGCTAATCTTTTGCTGCGCAAAGCCTGATGCTGATAATTGCATGCACATGATAAGCATGAACAGGCAGGCAAGTCTCATGGTTAAATAGACTTTACCGCCCGAAGCATAACCGGCATGTTTTAAGAGTACATTTTTTTTCATATTTATTGTTTTAGGTGTTGTTTAAGGTTTATTTACTGATGATAATCTGATTATGTGTTACCTGGAAATTGAAAGGATAGGATAATTGCAACGCTTCCAATGTTTTTACAATTGTCTCGTTCTCGAAAACGCCAGAATAATGGTAGGCCTTAACTTTATCATCAGCAATAACGATGTCGATGCCGTACCAGGTCTGTAATTGTTGGGCGATGTTTTCCAGCGATTGATTTTCTATGGTCAAACGTTTCTTGACCCACCTGATCTCGGCCGGTGTTTCTTTAGTACGCTCGGTGTTCAATGCCGATACATGAAACATTTTCTTACCGCTGTCCGCAACAGGTGCATCAGCGTAATTATTGGTGATCACCTTTTCATTCGGTTTCAATACCACATAATAACCAGGAAATTTTCTGGAATCTATACGCACACTTCCATGAATCAATGCTGTCTCCATAGTCTTGTCTACAGAATAAGCCCTGACATTAAATGTTGTGCCCAGCACTTTGATATCGTTAAAAGCAGTATGTACCACAAATGGATGGGCCCGGTCGTGCTTCACATTAAAAAAAGCTTCGCCGTTAAGCCAGAGCTCCCGCTGACCCGAAACAAAATCTGGTGACATTCTTATAGTACTGTTCACAGCAAGTGTAATTATCGTGCCATCTGATAAAATAACAGTTTTGCGGGGGCTCTTTGCCGATCTGATCGTTAACGCATCCGTACTTTTGAAATTAAAACCGGGAATAGCAGCGGGTTGATAAAAGGCAAAGTATCCGGCAAAGCACAAGAATACCACTGCTGCTGCGCCGATCAACGGCCAACGATACCGGTTAGTGCGAGGGGTTAAAGTTACAACTCGCACAGCATCAATTTCCGTTTGAAATAGTTTTTGCTCCAGGGCATCGCGCTGCTGCATTCCGCTTCTAAGTGCTTTAAGCTGCTGCAAGCGGCTTCCTTGCTTTGCACTTAATATTAAAATAATTCTTTTGGCTTCTTCAACATCCTGCCGTTTATTCGGATTAGCTGCAATCCACTCCTGCCATACGAGTTGATTCTCCAGACTATTACCTAAGCAGTATTGCTGAAACGAAGTATCGCAAACAAAATCTTCAATAGAAAAGTGAGTAAAAGGTTTTTGCATAAAAGCTTTTACAACACAGACGCAAAAACAAGAAGTTTTTCCTAAGGATATTTAATATTTTTAAATAAAAATATCATTTGAGGAGTTTTCTCAGAGTTTTAATGGCATCATAAATCGTATTATAAGCCGTTTTTACAGTTTGCGAGGTTTTGTCTGCAATTTCTTCATAACTTAAACCATCAAAAAATCGAAGCTGGATTAATTCCATCTGCCTTGGCGTTAATTTTCCTATGGCTAAACGCAATTTATCCCGTAACTCATCATTGTCTTGCAGCCTAATGATGATCTCTTCATAAGAAAGCTCGCTTTGATCTTCTTCTATGCCCATTTTGCTAACAGCAACACTCATTTTATCTAAATAAGACAATTGGTCGAGCATGCAACGCTTCAATGAGGTCATTAAATATGCTTTTACATTGTCTACCGCAGCAAGCCGGGATCGCTTGTCCCACAAATTCAAAAACACTTGGTTAACGCAGTCTTTTACGAGCTCATCATCCGCATTAATTTTGAGGCCAAATCTGATCAGATGGAAATACATGGAATTATACAATTCAAAAAGGGCTTGCTTATCACCAAGCCGCATCTGTTCCCAATACGTACGATCGTCACCCTCCAATTGCATATCAGTGCTCAAGATAAGGATTAATCACGAGTGTAACTAGGAGTTTAGAAATCGAGTGGCCCCAGGCGGCGCATTACCCTTGTAATTACAAACTGTCTGTGTCTGATATAGCGCGTAGGTTTTACAGGTGTCCAGCGCAGTGGGTTAGGAAAACAGGCGGCAATCAGCGCAGCCTCAGCACGCGTTAACGAACCGCAAGACTTCCCATAATATTCCTGAGCTGCTGCTTCGGCACCATAAATGCCATCACCCATCTCAATTACATTCAGGTAAACTTCCAGAATGCGCTCTTTACTCCAGAGCAATTCGATTAACAGCGTAAAGTAAGCTTCAAAACCCTTCCTGATCCAGGAACGTCCAGGCCACAAAAACACATTCTTGGCCGTTTGTTGTGAAATGGTGCTCCCCCCTTTTACTTTCTTTCCCTTTGCATTACTTGCATAAGCCTTCTCAATGGCTTTGATATCAAAACCCATGTGCTTCAAAAACAACTGATCCTCGGCAGATACCGCTGCGCGCTTCATGTTATCAGAGATGTTTTCAAAATCAACCCATTTCTTATCTGTCTTAAAAGTTTTTCCATCGGCCTTACGCTCAATGTTCCTTTCAATCATTAACAAGGTGATCGGCGGATTGATAAACCTATAGGCCAGAACCCAAAGGACACTCACCAAAAGAAACCAAAGTAATACTTTGGATGCGATGCGCGTTATCTTTCTAACCAGAGTGGATTTGCCGGGGTTTTTACCTGCTTTTCTTTTTGCCATTGCTCAAAGGTAAATAAAAACATTATGCCGTAAAATGTTTACTTTCGTATAGCGTATTGAACATTAATCAAATCATTTAAATGAAGTTTAAAACATCAAGACTGTCGGAAGGCAATAAAGTTTTTCCGGCAGAGATCAACCTGGAGGAAAACTCAGTTGAAGTCAGAATTCCCGGCCTGTTTAGCGGCGACTCAAAATACCTGAATTATCAGGATATTACAGCTATCGAAGTAGACACCCCAATGATCGGGTTCTCTACCCTGCGCTTATTCCACAATGGAAACAAGATAGAAATTCATGGCTTTACAAAAGCCGATGTTAAGGAGATCAGAAAGCTGATCGATGAAGGCAGAAGCAGGAATAAACGCTAAGGCCAAACAGTATAAACGAAAAAAGGCGTTCCGGAATCCGGAACGCCTTTTCTATATCATTCAGTTAAACTTACTCAGCAACAACTGCGAAAGGAACCTTAACTTTCACTTCTTTGTGCAAGTTCAAGTTAGCAACATAGTCACCAACAAATTTAGGTTCAGTTTCAAAAGTGATTCTGCGACGGTCAACATCAAAACCTTGTTGTTTCAATGCATCAGCAATCATAATGGTGTTTACTGCACCAAAGATTTTTCCAGTCTCACCAGCTTTAGCGCCGATAGATAATTTAACATCAGCCAAACGCTCAGCAATGCCTTCTGCGTCTTTCTTGATTTTATCTTGTTTGAATGCTGCTTGTTTCAGGTTTTCTGCTAATACTTTTTTAGCAGATACAGTAGCCAACTGAGCAAATCCTTGTGGGATTAAGTAGTTACGACCATATCCTGGCTTTACATTCACGATATCATCTTTTTCCCCTAGGGATTTGATATCTTGTTTTAAAATAATTTCCATCTCTCAGCTTCTATTTTAATTGGTCAGCAACAAAAGGTAACAAGCCAATATGACGTGAGCGTTTTACCGCTTGTGCCACTTTACGTTGAAACTTCAATGAAGTACCGGTTAAACGGCGAGGTAAAATTTTACCCTGATCATTGATGAATTTCAATAAGAAGTTTGCGTCTTTGTAATCAATGTATTTGATACCGTTCTTTTTGAAACGGCAATATTTTTTTCTGTTATCGTCCACTTTTGGAGCGGTAACATATTGTATTTGATCCTTTGCCATTATACTGCAGCCTCCTGTTTAGGTTTTTTGTTAAAAGCTCCACTGCGTTTTTTCTCATTATATGCAACCGCATGACGGTCTAATCTAATGGTCAAGAAACGTAGCACACGCTCATCGCGTTTAAGCTCCAACTCCAACTTGTTAATTAATTCACCTGAAGATTTGTATTCTGTAAGGTGAAAATGTCCGCTTGCTTTTTTCTCAATCGGATACGCTAATTTTCTCAAACCCCAACTATCCTCTTGGATAATTTCGGCTCCGCTGTCAGCGATGATTTTGCTGAATTTAGCTATTGCTTCCTTCGCTACTTCTTCTGACAACAACGGGGTTAGAACGATAACAGTTTCGTACTGATTCATTGTTATTTAATTATTTTTATGTTTATTTCCCGCACAAAATACGGGGATGCAAATGTAGTAATAAATTTCTATTAATCAAATCAATAGTCAAACTTAATGAAAGCTTAAGCCCGTGATTCTCAGAACCTGCGGAATTATTTCCCAACAAATCGTTTGGACAGCCAAAATTTTCATAATTTCGTTGCGATGGAAAATTTCATTGTATCAGCCCGAAAATACCGCCCAGCCACGTTTGAGACCGTAGTTGGACAGGGGCATATTACAGGTACTTTAAAAAACGCCATCAAAAATAACCAACTGGCGCAGGCCTTTCTCTTTTGCGGTCCACGTGGGGTAGGTAAAACTACCTGTGCCCGGATCCTTGCAAAAACAATTAATTGCACCAACCTGACAGCAGATACTGAAGCTTGTGGCGTTTGTGAATCCTGCGTATCCTTCCAGACCGGGCATTCCTTTAACTTCCACGAACTTGATGCGGCATCCAACAACTCGGTGGATGATATCCGCAGCCTGATCGAACAGGTGCGTATCCCGCCACAGGCTGGTAAATACAAGATCTATATTATAGATGAGGTTCACATGCTCTCAGCAAATGCCTTCAACGCATTTCTGAAAACACTGGAAGAACCGCCTTCTTATGCCATATTTATTTTAGCTACTACAGAAAAGCATAAGATCCTGCCCACCATCCTATCCCGGTGTCAGATCTTTGATTTCAACAGAATTCAGGTAGACGACATCTCCAACCTATTGAATACAATCGCTTCGCGCGAGCAGATTTCAGTAGAAATGGACGGATTGCACATCATCGCCCAAAAAGCAGATGGAGGATTGCGTGATGCCCTATCCATGTTTGATCAGATTGTTAGCTACACCAATAAAAATCTGACTTATAAATCGGTAATCGACAACCTGAACATCCTGGATTATGATTACTATTTTAAACTGACCGACTCACTTACTTCAGCCAATGTAAGTGCTGCATTGCTGTTATTTGATGAGATCCTGAATAACGGATTTGATGGTAATAATTTCATCAATGGCTTATCCGGTCACCTCCGAAACCTCCTTGTAGGTAAAGATCCGCAAACGATCAAACTATTGGAAGTAAGCGAAAACATCAAGCAAAAATACCTGAGCCAAAGTCAGCAAACACCAGTATCCTTTATATTGACGGCTTTGAACCTGGCCAATCAATGTGACCTGACTTACAAAAACAGTAAAAATCAACGGTTACAGGTGGAACTGGCATTGATCAAAATGTGTCACATCAACTCGGTTCTACAACTGGCACAAATACCCGCTTCTGCAACAACACAGCTAACTGACCAGGATCAGATTAAAAAAAAAACTGATGTAAAAACTGAAGCTCCAGCAGCCGAACCTGCACAAGCAGCGCCTTCTCAACCTGCAGAACCCCTGGTGAGTTATACAAAAATACCTGAGCCGGTTGCCGAAATCAAACCTCAACCAACACCCGAAATAAAAAGCATCCCTGTAAATCCTATCGGTGCAAATGGCAAAATAGCCTTAAATCCATCAAGCAAGTTACCAAGCACGCTGATTCCTTCCTTAACTGCGCTAGACAATATCGCCGGAGCACTGGAAGAAAAAGGGCCTAAATATATTTATGGTGATGACAAGGAGCCGTTCACGATGGAACAGCTTATGGTGCTCTGGGAAAAATATACCCAGAAAGCCATGGCAGAACACAAAATCAATTTCTATACGATTCTGAACAGCAATCCGCCAATTCTGAATACACCTACAGAAATTAAGGTGCTGATAGAAAACAGTGCACAGGAAAGTATCCTTCAGGATGAGATGGTAGACTTCCTGAATTTCCTGAGGTCTCAGCTAAAAAACTTCGACCTCTCCATGGTGATGGAAAAGGCCGAAAGAAAAATTCAAAACAGGCTGTATACCAGCATAGAAAAGTACCAGTACCTGCTATCTAAAAATCCTAAATTGGAGGATATGCGTAAAAAGTTTAATCTGGATCTGAATCCTTAAACTAAGGTAGTGGCGGAGCATCATTGATGGGATAACCTTCCTCATCAAGATCAGTACGGTCATCTTCTGGTGTACGCGCCAGATATTCATCCTCAGGATCTACTTCAACAATCTCACCTTCGTCTACATGCATACCTAAATCATCAAGACCGGCTTCGATCTGATCATCTTTCTTTGCATATTCATCACCTATATATGGATTCGCTTCATCATAATCTGAATTGTCGTCGCCACCATTTGCAGCAGCGGTATCATAAGGTAGCGGATGATCGTAATCCTTATCCTCTCCCTTTACATCCAACTCATAACTACCCTTTTCTTCGTCGTAAGATAGTTCATTGAAATCTTTTGTTTCTCCGAGATCAGAATCGTGCAATTTATCGCCTGATCCTGTTGTATTGCTGATGTCTTTATTCGTACTCATAAATTCTAGTTTACAATTGAATAAACTTATCAAATCATTAATTGTTTTGATTTTATATCTTTGTTATCGATATCAATTAAAATTGAACCCATAATATGTCTGTACAAAAAATTAAAGTAACCCAACCTGTTGTAGAACTGGATGGCGACGAAATGACGCGAATCATCTGGAAATTCATTAAAGACAAGCTGATCCTTCCTTATCTGGACCTGGACATCAAATATTATGATCTTGGTATTGAGTACCGCGATCAGACAGATGATCAGGTAACTATCGATGCCGCTGAAGCCATTAAAAAATATGGTGTAGGTATCAAGTGTGCAACCATCACTCCTGATGAAGAACGTGTTAAAGAATTCAGCCTGAAACAAATGTGGAAGTCTCCCAATGGCACAATCCGTAACATTCTGGATGGTACTGTTTTCCGTGAGCCTATCGTGATGAGCAATGTACCACGTTTGGTTCCAAACTGGACTGCTCCTATCTGTATCGGCCGTCATGCTTTTGGTGATCAATACAGAGCTACTGACCTGGTGACTAAAGGAAAAGGTAAACTTACGCTTACTTTCACACCTGAAGACGGTGGAGAAGTACAGTCATTTGATGTTTATAACTTCAAAGGCGATGGTGTTGCTTTAGCAATGTACAATACTGACGAAAGTATCCGTGGCTTTGCCAATGCTTGTTTTAACCAGGCATTAAGCAAAAAATGGCCTTTATACTTGTCTACAAAAAATACAATTCTTAAAAAATATGATGGTCGTTTCAAAGATATCTTCCAGGAGATTTATGAGAACGACTTCCAGGCTAAATTTGCTGAAGCAGGAATTACTTATGAGCACCGTCTGATTGACGACATGGTTGCATCTGCTTTAAAATGGAATGGTAACTTTGTTTGGGCTTGTAAAAACTATGATGGAGACGTTCAGTCAGACACCGTAGCACAAGGTTTTGGTTCATTGGGTCTGATGACTTCCGTATTGATTACACCAGACGGAAAAACAATGGAAGCTGAAGCTGCTCATGGTACTGTGACTCGTCACTACCGTGATCACCAGGCTGGAAAACCTACGTCGACCAACCCGATCGCTTCAATCTTTGCCTGGACAAGAGGTCTTGAATTCCGTGGAGTTTTAGACAACAACCAGGAGCTGATCAATTTCTGCCACGCTTTAGAGCAAGTTTGTATCGAAACTGTTGAAAGCGGAAAAATGACTAAAGATCTTGCTGTTTGTATCCATGGAAACAAAGTGGAGCATGGTAAAGATTACTTATATACAGAAGAATTCTTAGCCGCAATTGACGAGAACTTGCAGTCAAAATTAGGATAACACTTATTTTTCTTGGTAAAGCGCCGTTTCTGAAATAGAAACGGCGCTTTTTTTTGGTATATACTCAATTTTATACGCCCAATATTTATGCTTTCATCCAGTATTCATCCAGATCCTATCCACTATCTATCCAGTAATCAACCAAAAAACACTGGATAAAACACGGATTATATTCGGATAAGGTCTGGAATGATCTATTTAAGCGATAGCTTTACAAACATCTTGTAGACGCAGTTGTTATCCAGAGATCAAAATAAAGCTTATGAAAAGATTCATTCCCATGCTGGCTATTTTACCACTTGCAATAGCCTGTAATTCGAATAACAAAACTTCAGGTGGCCCCACTGATACTGTAACCACCAAAACAGATCAGGAAGTAGCACTTCCTGCGCCTAATGAAAAGGCTGCAAAAAGCAAATTCAGTAAAGTTATTGGCTGGCCTGATGGCAAAACTCCTACTGCACCCGAAGGATTTACCGTAACAAAATTTGCCGGTAATATCAAAAGCCCTAGAAATATCTATATCGCACCTAATGGTGACATCCTGGCTGTATTGTCTAACTCTGAACGCTCAACAAAAGAGAAAGTAGTGGATGCAGTTAGTGGTAAAGCGAAATCTGAACAAGGCGGCAAAAGTGCCAATACTGTAGTCTTGTTCCGCGATACGAATAACGACGGAAAACCTGATCTACAAACACAGTTTATCTCTGGTTTAAACCAGCCTTATGGCGTTTTAATCATTGGTAATGCTTTTTATGTTGCTAATACAGATGGACTATACAAATATCCATATAAAACGGGCGACACAAAAATAACCGGAACAGGTACAAAGATCTTGGAATTACCAGCAGGCGGTTACAATAACCACTGGACAAGGAATCTGATTGCAAGTCCGGATAATAGCAAAATCTATATTACTGTTGGATCGGGAAGTAATGTTGCAGAAAATGGTATAGAAAACGAAAAACGCAGAGCCAATATCCTGCAGATCAATCCTGATGGAACAGGTGAAGTCATTTATGCAAGTGGACTGCGCAACCCTGTAGGTGTTGCCTGGGCTCCAGGCACCGGCGCGCTGTGGACCGCTGTTAATGAGCGCGACGGATTAGGCGACGACCTGGTTCCGGATTACGTAACCAGCGTTAAGCAAGGTGCCTTCTATGGTTGGCCATATTCTTATTACGGACAGCATGAAGATCCAAGACTGAAAGGGCAAAATCCTGAATTGGTTAAATCTGCCATTGTTCCTGATATTGCTGTTGGCTCACATACAGCGTCACTAGGTCTTGCTTTTTACAAGGACACTAAATTCCCTGCCAAATATCAGGGTGGGATGTTTATCGGTCAGCACGGATCATGGAACAGGTCGTCGTTATCAGGATATAAGGTAGCCTTCATCCCTTTTAAAGCCGGTGTTAAAGCTGGAGCATTGGAAGACTTCCTGACCGGCTTTATCGCAGATCAGGAAAAAGGTGAGGTATACGGTCGGCCAGTAGGCGTTGCCGTTGCTAAGGATGGCTCTTTGCTTGTTGCAGACGACGTAAGTAATACAATTTGGAGAGTTGCGGCAAAATGATCAAACAATTAAAAGTCTCGGCGCTCTGCCTATTATGTTTACATACCGCTGCATTTTCACAAATAAAAAAAGATACCACCACCCGTTTACGGGAGGTGGTTATTAAACCTTATTTCAACGTACTGCCTCAATTGAGGAGTACGGGTGCTGTTGGCGTGCTCGACCAAGATGCAATTCAACAACAAAACAGTAACTCACTGGTGCCAGCGATGAATACCATATCGGGCATCAGAATGGAGGAACGCTCTCCTGGAAGTTACAGGCTTTCGATACGCGGAAGTCTTTTGCGTTCTCCGTTTGGAATCAGGAATGTTAAGATTTATCTGGATGATTTCCCACTTACTGATGCCGGGGGAAACACTTACCTCAATGCATTAGATGTGAGCGCCATTGGGTCAATCCAGGTATTAAAAGGACCTCAAAGCAGCATTTTCGGAGCCAATTCTGGTGGCGTAGTGCTGATAAACCCGAGTACCCTAAACGCTTCCCCCGCAGCGGCATTAAAACTGGAGGCCGGTTCTTTTGGCGCGTTCCATGAAGATGTCAGCCTTGGCAACAAATGGGGTAAATATCAGGCTACATTGACGCAAAGTTACCAGCGTAGTGATGGCTATCGCGATAACAGCGCGATGAAACGTAACTTTGTACAGCTCGTGCAACAGCTTAACTACATTCCACAGGCTAGTTTGAAAGCTTTATTCTTCTACTCGGATCTGGGTTATCAGACACCAGGCGGACTCACTGCTGCACAGATGGAGTTAAATCCCCGTATGTCGAGACCCGCAGCCGGTGCCATCAGAAGCGCCATCCAGCAACAGGCCGGAATTTACAGTAAAACCTTTTACGGTGGTATCTCCAACGACTGGCAATTGGGTAAGGGATTCAGACATGTTCTGGCAGTTTTTGGATCGTATACAGACCTTAAAAATCCATTCATCACCAATTACGAACACAGGAAAGAAACCACTTTTGGCGCCCGTACGTATCTGGATTATGAAAAATCGTTTAACACACTGAGCTATAAATTTGATATCGGGCTGGAAAGTTCCGGCACGTCATCAGATGTGGATAACTATGTGAATAACTTCGGTACGGCAGCTGCGGTTATGGCAGCCGACAAATTAAAATCGTCAAGCAATTTTGCTTTCATCAACATGAATGTCGATTTGAATAAAAAATTGTTGTTAGAACTTTCCGGAAGCGCCAATCTTTATCAATACCACTATGAAAGTATAGCACCAGTAGCAATAGCAGAACGCACTAATAAGTTCGACACGCAATTTATGCCGAGGATAGCGCTATCCTATTTATTGGATCAACGTTTTGCGTTGCGTGGCTCGATCAGTAAAGGATATTCTCCACCAACACAAGCTGAAGTCCGTGCATCAGATGCGATCATCAATGTAAACTTACAACCAGAATCCGGATGGAACAGAGAGATAGGGATTAAGTTTCAGGATCTCAATAACGTAATTGCCGCAGACGTAACAGGATTCTATTACAGCCTCACTAACGCAATTGTACGCAGGGTCAATACCAATGATACGGAGTATTTTATCAATGCCGGTGGCACTAAGCAATTGGGAATAGAAACAGCCTTATCGGCGTGGCTCATCAGGCCAAAGACCAGCGGCATATTTCGTGGTCTTCAGTTGAGAAACGCCATTACCCTAAGCAACTTCAAATTTAAAAACTACCAGGCAGGAGCAGTAAATTATGACGGCAATGCCTTAACCGGTGTTCCGAAAAACACATTTGTTACCAGTGCTTCAGTCGACCTGCCCCAAGGACTGTATGGTTTTGTGCAACACAACTACACCGCTAAAATCCCATTGAATGATGGTAATACGATATACGCCAACCACTACCATCTGGTACAGGCAAGAATCGGCTGGAAAAATATCAGGATAGCAAAAACCAGATTGGAACTTTATGCTGGTGCAGACAATCTGCTAAACGAGAAATATAGTCTTGGTAACGATCTGAATGCGGCTAATAACAGATATTTTAACCCCGCAGCTAGCAGAAGTTTTTATGGAGGCCTGACCTACAGATTTACTAAAATATAGGTCAGGCAAAAAAGTTCCTGTTCCTCCAGGTTCAATTTATGCAGAATAAACATAAAATCTAGCATCTCTAACCGGTTGTCCTTTGATGGTCAACGTTTCTCCCTGATGATCGCGTGTATGCTTAATTACAAAAGGATCGTTTCCTTTTTGCAATTCTGCGAACACAAGGGCAAGCTTTTCAAATTGCGTATCTCCGGCAACTTTCCATTTTTTATCCTGATACATAAAAGAACCGAACACGATTCTTGTATTTCCCTTTAACTTTCCGTCAAGGCGAATCCATGCATGGTTCGCTTCTTTTACAGGCAGTACAGCCTGGGTATAGAATTCTTGGAAATCGTTGTAAATGGGTTTAGGGGTATTTTCAGACATGTTTCTTTTTTTTGGAAATTCAAAAGTAAACCAATTTAAATATATTTACACTATACAATGCAAAGAACCAAATATATACTGACTGTTGTTTTCGGGATCATTCTGATTGTAGCCGGACTTAACCATTTCATTAACCCTACCAGCTACTATCCATTTATTCCGGCCTTTCTGCCTGGTTCCTTAACTAACTACCTTGGCGGAGCAGCAGAACTAATTCTGGGTGTTGGCCTTTTTTTGCCCCGATTTAAATACCGCGCAGCAATCGGTGTATTCTGGCTGATGATTATCTTTCTGCCCCTGCATATTATTGACACGCTACGTACTCATCCTGCCATCGGCAGCAAAACAATAGCTTATATCCGCCTGCCGTTTCAGTTTGTACTAATTGCCTGGGCATGGTGGATCAGTAAAAAAGATAACCTAAACTCTTAATACCATGTTTATGAATAAACTTTCCTGCACAATCGTTGCGTTAGTTGTCTGTTTAACGCTTACTGCAAAGGCGACGACGCCAGTACATGCCAATTCTGACACTTATCAGAAAGCTGAAGCACTATTAAAAAATCAGATTATGGCCGAAGCAGCCTGGGCAATGCAACAAAAACCGGTAACAATTACTGCTGCAAGTTCTGCAAGAAGTGCTGGTGGGTTACATGATTTTTTCTCCGAAGCAGATTATTTCTGGCCGGATCCTAAAAATCCTGATGGACCTTATATCAACAGAGACGGGTTAACCAACCCCGATAACTTTGTAGAACATCGTAAAGCGATGATCAGGTTCAGCAAAATTATTGGCGCACTGGCTTCTGCTTATAAAATTACACACGATGACAAATATGTGAAACAAGCCGTAGTCCATCTACGTGCCTGGTTTATCAACCGCGAGACCTTAATGAACCCCAACCTGGAATATAGTCAGGCTGTTAAAGGGTTATTCACTGGCAGAAATTATGGAATCATAGATACCATTCACCTGATGGAAGTTGCGCAAGGTGTAATTGTGATGGAAAAATCAGCAGCCCTGGATCCTAAAACTACCGAAGGAATAAAGAGCTGGTTCAACGCATATACTACCTGGCTAAACACCAGTCAGAAAGGCCTGCAGGAGAAAAACGTTAAAAATAACCATACTACCTGTTGGACAATGCAGGTCGCTTCGTTCGCCAAATTATGTGGCAATAAAGCAATGCTTGACTCTTGTACAAATCGGTTTAAGCAGGTTCTGCTTCCTAACCAAATGGGGCTTGATGGAAGCTTCCCGCTAGAGCTTTCGCGGACTAAGCCCTATGGTTATTCAATCTTCAACCTCGATGCCATGGTTACCCTATGTCAGATCCTTTCTTCATCCTCACAAAACTTGTGGGCTTATGAAACTGCTGATGGAAAGTCAATTAAAAAGGGAATTGCTTATTTGTACCCATACATCGCTGACAAAAGCACCTGGCCTTTGAAAGCTGATGTGATGTATTGGGACAACTGGCCGGTTGCGCAACCGTTTTTACTTTTTGGCGCCGCAGCTTATCAAAATACAGATTGGTATGCCGCCTGGGCAAAACTTGACCACGACCCCAAGGTTGAGGAGGTAATCAGGAATCTACCGATCAGGCACCCTTTAATCTGGATGTAGCATATTGATGTCAGCTTCCTATGCTTCTATAGGGAGCTGACGCGATTTTGGCCCTGTCTGTTTTAAAGTTGTTTTTGTAAGATCGGGAATCTGCTCAGGCGATCCCGTCAGCTTCTCTGAAACTTCAAGGCTATGTGCCCGCAGATCGGGTATAGGTTTGGTTGTTGTGGCATGTTTTGATCTGGACTTCGATTTCGGAGCAAAAAGGATTCCGAAGGCGGCGCCTACAGCAATACCCACAAGCAGGGCTACGACAGGCATTTTTGGTTCTACTTTGCTAAATTTCATAAGGATAGTTTTCATTGGAACAATCCCCATTCACAAAGTGTTTTTGAAATTAAAATTTGGCTTCAGGATGTGCCTTCCCATTGTGACAGGTAATACAGTTGACTGCCAATACAGCTTTAGTACTGTAGGCACTTGCGTTATGGAAATATTTCTCATTTATTTCCATTGTCATTTTGATCATCAAATGTTGAAATGTTCTGTTACTCATGCTTTTTTAGTGCACGAGATGTTGTTGGCATTTTTCACCTTTTATTGGAACACCTAATTTCTGTGCGATAAATTGCGTAACGATATTTCCTTTTTCTCTGTTCAAAAGTAAAAATCTTAAAATTTCACCTCTTTAACAATTTCATCAAATAAAAAGAAGACTTAGACTGGCCCCTGTTTCGACATTATATACCACGCTGTCCCATCACTCTGAATCATATAAATTGTTTTATTGTCTAATAACGAATATAGATTGCCGGAATAGTCTCTTATACCGGGAGTAACTCCCCAGGCAAACGATGATGTATTTATATTATGTAGTATAATCGTTCTAAGGAGACAGCTATTAGCGCTGGGTAATGTAACAATTCTACTTGCTGCAATTGAAGAGAGCGTGATATATTTATCTACTTGAGTGACAGTAAATGAGGCATCCGGAGCTATTCTTTTAAATGGATTATTGTACTCAACTCCGTTATTGTAATTAATTCCTAATTGAAGATTAGGTACTAAAGAAGAGTTATCCGCAATATTGGCTGATCCATTAATAGTGAAATGCCTCATATTAACCAAAGGCACATCTGTTTTAAACCTATTATTAGAAACAGAAATATTTTTAGCAAAACCTGTAGAGTTAACTACCCTAATATTGAGGCCATTTAAATTTACATTTGTAGAACTGTTAGATGACAAGATAATGTACTCGTTATCATGGCAGCTTAATCTGTTGATCCCAGTTACTGCATCCACTGCTATTAGAGACGCGGTGTTATATTTAGTATTATCTAAAGATATATATATATGATTTCCAATAACTTTTAAATCGGTGATAGATGTAACACTGGCAGTGACCTTAATAAGTTGTAATGCCGTTGTGGAATTAGTACCTCGAATATCTGATATATTATTATTTTCGATTCTTAAATACCCATCTATGGAAGACAACTCAGAAGTAATAGCTTGCGAAGCATCCATATTTAATATGTTATTTCTTGTAAGCGAGATGTTTTTACCGCCTAAAACTCTCATTCCAGCATAAAGAAATCCATCAGCCGTGTTATTTGATACCTCAATATTGCTTCCGCCATATATTTGTATTCCAACGCATCCGGTATTACCAGTTTTGTTTAGCAAAACATTTCCAATAACTTGGATATTATTACACGCAGGAAGATTGGTTGGATTGTCAATCCTGACGCCTTTAATTGCAATTGAAGCAGTAGATATAGAATTTCCCATGGTTCCGTCTTCTATTGTGTTAAAGCCAACAACGCCTTCCACCATTTTTGTGTAAATTGCCTCTACATCATCGTTTCTACTTGATATAAGTGCCTTTATAGCATTGTTCGATATTATAACGTTTCTGCCGGAAGCCGCGATCGCATTAGTAGAATAATAATTGCTTGAGCCAACAGGTGATTGATTAGTCAACTTTTCGATAGTGTTATTTGAAATAATAATTTGCGTAGTTAAATTTTGACCATAATCTGGCTCTGCATTACTCAGATCGCCAATACAAATCCCCTGAACTCTATAACCATTGGAAATATCCCATAAAGTTAGGTCTCTTTGTACATTGTACATTTGATTTCCAGTAGCTATTGCACTTTTTGATATCAGTCCTTGCAAAGCAAATCCAGAGCTATTTTCTATCAAATTGTCCGACAAATTAGCAAATACTACTTCAGAATTTGCTGCCATAGTTCTTTCTTTAACATAAACGCTAAATTCTCTATTATTAAAGAACTTGCACTTTGAAATCGAAAGATGACAAACTTTATCTTCTGAAAAAATAACATTTAAAAATCCTCCGATAGCTATCTTATGGAGGATGCAAATTGAGTTATCAGTTAGTTTTATGAAATTTTGAAACACACGGCTGTCCACTTTAATTTTTGAAAAATCGTTTCCAACACCTATAACATTTACATAGTTAAGTTCAAGTGAAGACGTCCAATTGTTGTGATTTATGATATATAATCCCTCATCAAAAAAGAGAGGCACCTTATATTTGCTATGAGAAATCAAAGCATTCCTTAAGCTTTCGGTATCATCGCTTATTCCATCGCCCTTGACTCCATAATATTTAGCTTTTAAAAACCCATTTTTTAAATCCAATTTCAAGTATCTTCCCGCATTAGATCCGGTCGTTTCTTTTTTTATGTAAACTCCATCTACATCAAAATCTGTTACTCCGAAAACCGTTTTATAACTAAGGGATTCGCCTGTTGCTTCATTTATCACGTTAAAGGTTATATCGCCTACTGTATTCTGAAAATAACTAGTTGCCGAGCTAGAATCGAAACCCGGATAGCCACCATATTGGTTTTTTTCATTTATACCCTGCATTTCTTCGCCATCTAACGCAAGTCGTCCGTTTAATTTCTTTTTTAGACTAGCTGGTTCATTCGCCGAAAAGCTATCACCGATCGGAATATTTAATTCTTCTTCAATTTTTAAATATTGATAAATTACTGGGTCATTGTTACTTTCCATTGCATGTATTAAAAAATGATGACCGTAAATTAATTAGAATATCCCTAGCTTTAGCATAATTTCCAATAGATTTCTCGTCCTATTCATCTTTATTGCAGACAGAGGCGTTTTAATTCAAACGGTGAGCAGTCGAGATGAAACTAGCGTCCCATTTACTACTGTTTTTTAGCTTATCAAAATATGTAAGACATTAGAGAGCAAAGAAGATTACTATAGTAGGAATAAAATTAGCAAAAAATGAGAAAAACCTACAGCAATATCCACAAGCAGGGCTACGACAGGCATTTTTGGTTCTACTTTGCTAAATTTCATAAGGATAGTTTTCATTGGAACAATCCCCATTCACAAAGTGTTTTTGAAATTAAAATTTGGCTTCAGGATGTGCCTTCCCATTGTGACAGGTAATACAGTTGACTGCCAATACAGCTTTAGTACTGTAGGCACTTGCGTTATGGAAATATTTCTCATTTATTTCCATTGTCATTTTGATCATAGCCCTGGTGGTTTCCTTTTCTGGTTTCCCATCCAGCGCATAATCCAGTTTGTTTGGATCATCTTTTTTAGCGGAATGGCAGAAATTACATTTTACGCCTAAGGATGTATTAAAACCCTCCATCATATCATATAAATCATCCGGACTGATATCCTTAGCCAACACTTTAAGATTTGAATCCGAAGGCTGTTTTTGCTGAGGCATAAAGGCACTCATGGCAACGACAGTTAACAGCAAAACAGAAAGGATAGAAATGGTTTTAAAGCGCATCATATAAGGTTATTTATAACTAAGATAAAAAACATGCGGTTTGGTTTAATCTGCATTTTCAGGATTGGTATTTTAACGTCAGTTTGTATATTTAATCCGTGAAAAAAGCCCTAATATCAACTTTTATCTTCTGCCTGGGGTTTTTATCCCCTCAACTGGCAGCATTTGCACAGCGTTCGTATCAAACAATCCCACTTCCCCTGGAGATTGCTTCAGTAAATGAAGAATTTTCCGGACTCAGCAGCCACAAAGGGCGACTGTATTTGATTCCACAATATGGCAGTTACAAAGAAACTAAACTGGAGGGCATTTTTAATATCTATAGCATCCTGACGGATAGTATTACCCGTGTGATCGAAGGAAAGGATAAGCAACTTACCGCGTTTAAAACCATCAAGGTAAAAAATCTCGCTCTACTTCCAGATGAAATTAAATCAGGTTATGAAGGTTTCGAGGCAATTACATTTATCGGCGATGAAGTTTATCTATCGATTGAAACACACGATGACAAAGATTATTGTTACCTGATCAAAGGAATTTTAAACACCAAATTAGGCACAATTGAGATAGACGCCGTCAACTTCATGAGGTTAGCGAGATATCCTTATGTTGAAAATGCTGGCTACGAGGCGCTGACTTATCTACCAGAAAAAAAGAAGCTTTTAGCGATATATGAATACAATGCCATGCACAATGGAGGTATCGGTTATCTGATCGATCCATCGTTTAAAAAAGCACCTGAAAAAATCGACATCCCCTTTTTACCTTTCAGGATAACGGATATCCAGATTGATGCCCAAGGGACCATTTATGGTATTAATTACTTCTGGAATGGCGATTATAAGGCCTACCTCGATAACGAAATGTTCAGGAATGCTGAAAAAGAAATTAGCAAAACTATCCCGGACCTGAAAGCAGAGCTGACTCAAAACGGGGACTATCTAAAGAAAAAAACGACGAGTTATTCCCGGATTGTACGGCTTTCCGCAACTGGGAAAAAACAATGGGAAGCCGTCCGCTCCTTCCCTTCCGACAAAAATAATTGGGAAGGCATGGTGCTTTTTAGAAAAGGAGCTTTAGTAATAAGTGATGCCAACAGAAGTGACAAGCAGGTAACCACGCTTGCCTATTTTGATTTTAAATAGCATTTAAAAAAACATATCTTTATCATAACCAAATATGATTATGAAAAGAATGTCAGCACAGGTGTTCGCATGCCTGATTTTTATAACTGCATTATCCTGTTCCAAAAAGAACGCCGCAGTTACGCCCGTAGACCCTCCAGTTGTTCCACCAGTAGTACCCGTGACCAGTGAAGTTGCACTGTGGATAACAAGAGGTGATCAAAGTGTTAAGTTACAAAAGCAAAATATCGCCCTCAATTTCTCTTCCAGCATGAATACCGATCCCGTGATCGACGTAGATGAAAGTCAGGTTTTTCAGACTATCGACGGCTTTGGATATACGCTGACCGGCGGAAGTGCAACGTTGATCAACACCATGGGTGCAACAGAAAAAGATGCCCTATTAAAAGAACTTTTCTCAAACGATGATAATGCAATCGGTGTAAACTATCTGAGGATAAGTATTGGTGCTTCAGATTTAAGTGCTGATACTTTTACATATAATGACCTGAGCTCGGGAGCTACCGACGTTCCTCAAGACAAGTTCTCCATCAGTAAGGAGATGACGGATCTTGTTCCGATCCTTAAAAAGATCATCGCTATCAATCCTGCAATTAAAATTCTAGGTTCTCCATGGACTGCCCCTTTATGGATGAAGGATAAAAACTCTTTCAAAGGTGGAAGTCTTAAACCAGAATATTATCAGTCTTATGCAACATACTTTGTAAAATATATTCAGGCAATGAAAGCGCAGGGCATCACCATCGATGCCATTACCGTTCAGAACGAGCCACTAAATCCAGACAATACCCCTAGCATGTATATGGATGCTACAGCACAGACCGTATTTATTAAATCGGCATTGGGTCCTGCGTTTAAAACTGCTGGATTAACAACCAAAATTATCACCTACGATCATAATGCTGACAGACCAGAATACCCGCTTACTATTTTAGCGGATCCTGCAGCGCGCGAATTTGTAGATGGGTCAGCATTTCACTTATATGGGGGGAGTATTACAGCATTAACTCCTGTACATGATGCTTATCCAAACAAGAACATTTACTTCACTGAGCAATGGGTTGGCGGACCTGGCAACTTTGCTGAAGATTTGAAATGGCACGTTACTAACCTGATCATTGGTGCTACGCGGAATTGGAGCAGAAATGTGTTGGAGTGGAACCTGGCAGCAGATCCATCCTATGGCCCACATACAGTAGGTGGCTGTACTACCTGCCTGGGTGCTTTAACCATTAACCCTGGCGTAGTAAGAAATGTTGCTTATTATACTGTAGGCCATGCCTCCAAGTTTGTAAAGGCTGGTTCTGTACGTATTGCATCCACAGTTACCAACAACCTGAATAATGTTGCTTTTAAAACTCCCGAAGGCAAAAAGGTATTAATTGTGGTTAATAATAATACGGCAACGCAATTCTTCAATGTCCGGATTGCAGGAAAGTCTATCAATACCAACCTGGCAGCAGGCGCCGTCGGCACCTATATCTGGTAAACAAAAGACCTGGGTTAAGCCCAGGTTTTTTTATGCTTTAGAAGTTTTCGAACCTTTCCCAAAAGCCGTCAACAGGCAACTTCGCGAAAATATTTACAGGTTCTTTTTTAACGGGATGCGTAAACTGAAGTCGGCGTGCATGCAGGCAGATACTGCCCTTTCTGCTACCCCTCGGGTATCCATATTTATTATCACCCACTATTGGACAGCCCAAAGTTGAAAGCTGTACCCTGATTTGATGCGAACGCCCTGTTAAAGGATCAATTTCCATCAGGTAATAGCCACCAAGTTCGCCAATAAGCTTGTAACTTAATTCTGCACGCTGACTGCCGGGAACCTCACTGAGATGTGGTGTAACCACATTTTTCTGCGGGTTTTTCACCAACCAATGCACCAGTGTTCCGGAGGGTTTTGCAGGCCTGTTCCTCACTACTGCCCAATACGTTTTTTTAACTTCCCTATTCTTGAATGCAGCGTTCATACGTTCGAGCGCCTTGCTTGTTTTAGCAAACAGGATGACACCACTAACGGGCCTATCTAGCCGATGTACAACGCCCAGAAAAGCAGTATTTGGTTTGTTATAGGTAGCGACAAGGTAACTCTTTACCATTTCATCCAGGGGCTTGTCGCCAGTCTCATCAACCTGCACAATGTCACCCGCGCGCTTATTGATCGCTATCAGGTGGTTATCTTCATAAAGTATATCCGATGGGGTAACCGCCATTAATATTGTTCCTTTTCGTTAGGGAAGTCATTTGCTTTAACATCTTTGATGTAAGATTGCGCAGCACCCATGATTCCTTCATACAAGTTCAGATATTGTCTTAAGAAACGCGGCTTAAAGCCTTTAGTCAGGCCAATCATATCATTAACAACAAGTACCTGTCCGTCGCAATCTGGTCCGGCGCCAATACCAATAGTAGGGATATGCAGGCTTTCGCTCACCGTTTTAGCAAGCTTTGCAGGGATTTTCTCAAGCACAACGCCAAAACATCCCGCCTGCTGTAATGCCAGCGCATCAGTTTTCAGTTTTTCAGCCTCTGCTTCGTCTTTAGCTCTTACTGTATAAGTACCGAATTTATAAATAGATTGCGGAGTAAGCCCAAGGTGGCCCATTACTGGAATTCCAGCCGTAATAATACGCTCTATAGAATCAACAACTTCTGTTCCGCCTTCAAGTTTAACACCATGGGCACCGGATTCTTTCATAATACGTATTGCAGAGTTCAGGGCCTCTTTTGAGTTTCCCTGATAGCTACCGAAAGGAAGGTCGACAACCACAAATGCGCGACTCGCGCCCCTCACCACACTCTGTGCATGATAGATCATTTGATCCAGTGTAATAGGCAATGTGGTCTCATGCCCTGCCATCACATTTGAAGCAGAATCACCAACCAGTAAAACATCGAGACCGGCATCATCAAGGATAGTCGCCATAGAATAATCATAGGCGGTAAGCATGGCAATTTTCTCGCCGCTTTGTTTCATTTCCTGCAGAATATGGGTCGTGATGCGTTTTACTTCTTTATGCTGAGACATGTTTTATAGTTTTATCGAACAAAATTAGGTTTAATTCCCCATAAAACCTATCTTTGTATCCCGAAAATGAACGGGTTGGATCACAGTATTTTGGTTGATTACATAGGCGGCAATCTTGTCGCAATTCCCTCTTTTTTCTTTCCTTTTCTTACCCTAACTTCTGATTATTATCATGACTAATTACACCAAGTTACCTGCTATCTTGTTACTGGCCGACGGTACCGTATTTTACGGAAGAGCAGCCGGAAAAATTGGCACTACAACTGGAGAAATCTGTTTCAATACAGGTATGACAGGCTACCAGGAAATCTTTACGGATCCTTCCTATTTCGGGCAGATCATGGTTACCACAAATGCCCATATCGGAAACTACGGTATCCATAAAGATGAGATCGAGTCCGACAGCATTAAGATTGCCGGATTGGTTTGTAAGAATTTTAATATTGGCTACAGTCGCAAGGAAGCTTCAGAGTCTATCCAGGACTATTTCCAGAATGAAAATATCGTCGGCATCTCAGATATCGACACCCGTTTACTGGTAAGACATATCCGTGAGAAAGGTGCGATGAATGCGATCATTTCATCTGAAATTACCGACATTGAAGAACTGAAACTCAAGCTAGCCTCAGTGCCTGAAATGGATGGTTTGGAATTGTCTTCTCAGGTATCTACTAAAGAACCTTATTTCTACGGTTCTCCAGATGCGACCTATAAAGTTGCAGCCCTGGATTTCGGCATCAAAAAGAATACCCTTCGCAATTTTGACGAGAGAGACCTGTATGTACAGGTATTTCCTGCTAAAACTACATTTGAGGAAATGGAAGCCTGGGGTGCAGATGCTTATTTTATTTCTAATGGTCCTGGTGATCCATCGGCGATGCCTTATGCTATCGAGACTGTAAAGTCAATCCTGGCAACCGACAAACCATTGTTCGGTATTTGCTTAGGTCATCAGTTACTGGCACAAGCCAACGGCATCAATACTATGAAAATGTTTAACGGTCACCGCGGTTTAAATCACCCCGTAAAAAACATCATCAAAAATCACTGTGAAATTACTTCTCAGAATCACGGTTTCGGTGTTGTTCCTGACGAGGTAAGAAACTCTGATAAAGTTGAAATTACACATATCAATTTGAACGACCAGTCTATCGAAGGTATCCGTGTGAAAGGCAAGAAAGCCTTTTCTGTACAGTACCACCCGGAGTCTTCTCCAGGCCCGCATGATTCACGCTATTTGTTTGATGATTTCGTAAACCTGATCAAAGGAGAGCTGAGCTGGTAATATTTACCGGTGTAAACCATCATTTTACCGACATATTAGAAGCTTTAGAAAAATATCATTTCCTATTTTTCTAAAGCTTCTTACATTTATAACATGGATAGATCAAAAGCCATCATCAGCGTCAAAAATCTCGTAAAGACCTATGATGATTTTACCGCTGTAAAAGGCATCAGCTTTGATGTTTACGAGAATGAAATCTTTGGGTTACTTGGCCCTAATGGTGCTGGAAAAACCACTACACTTGAAATCATTGAAACCCTGCGGGCAAAGACATCGGGGGAAATTACTGTAGATGGATTTTCTGTAGATCACGACGCTGGGGCTATCAAGCAGATTATTGGTGTTCAGCTGCAGGCAGCTGGTTATTATCCAAACCTGAACCTTGTGGAACTGATGGAACTTTTTTCCGGATTATATGGGGTTGATATCAAGCCCATGGATATGCTGGAAAAAGTAAACCTGCAGGATAAAGCGAAAGCTAAATACAAAGCCCTTTCCGGAGGACAAAAACAACGCTTCTCAATTGCGACCACGTTAATCAACTCACCAAAGATTATCTTCCTGGACGAGCCTACTACAGGCCTGGATCCACAGGCAAGGCGTAACCTTTGGGATCTCATTTCCGAAATCCGCAGCAATGGCACTACCGTTGTTCTTACCACCCATTATATGGACGAGGCTGAACAACTTTGTGACCGCGTTGCTTTTGTTGAGCGCGGAGAGATCATTGCCTTAGATACCCCCGACCAGTTAATCGACAATCTGATCAACAGCGGTTTTGAGCGTAAAAAAGAAGTCAAAAAAGCAAATCTGGAGGATGTATTCATCAACCTTACTGGCCAGGAATGGCGTGAGGGATAATTTAAGCGCCATGAACAAACCTTATAATAATACCAAAGCAACCCTGGCACTGGCCAAAGCCAGCTTCAGATCCATTATGCGCAGTCCTTCTGCAGTAGTCTTTACCCTGGCCTTCCCACTCATTTTTATTCTTGTTTTCGGATTTCTTGGCGGTGGTGGTGTACGTGTAGATCTGGCTATAGCACCGGGCTCTGATGTAACAAACCCCGTAATTGGTGCGTTGGAAAAAGTGGCTGTCGTAAACCTGATCAAGGGTAAAGAACAGAAAGAGCTGCAAATCGGTTTGGAAAAGGGCAGCATTGACGCCGTAATAGATGTAAGAAAAAACCCCGCTGGAATTCCTGCTTACCGTGCAGACGTAAAGTATGCCGGTGCCTCCAGAGACAAGGCAAACATTCTAAAATCCATATTGAATAACGTTTTATACACCATCAATACCAAAGACGTTCAACCCAGTGTAGCACAACTAAATGAAAGCACCGTAACCGGCAGAGTTTACCGCACGATAGATTTTATTCTTCCCGGACAATTGGGGTTCTCATTGTTAAGCACAGGAGTATTCGGCACCGCTTTTGTATTCTTTAGCCTGCGTCAAACACTGGTTATCAAGCGGTTTTTTGCTACGCCTGTAAAACGATCCAGCATCGTTTTGGGCGAAGGAATTGCAAGGATTGGATTTGCGCTGATCGGAGCTTTATTCATTATTCTGATCGGACACTTCTTTTTTAGCTTCACGTTAATTCATGGCGCAGTTACGGTAATCAACATGTTACTTCTGGCAACTATCGGTGTCATCGTTTTTATGGGCTTTGGATTTGTGGTTTCCGGACTGGCAAAAAGCGAAAGTACTATTCCGCCAATCTCTAATATCATCACCCTTCCACAATTCCTGTTGTCAGGCACTTTTTTCTCCATTGAGGCATTCCCTAGCTGGCTGCAGCCAATCAGCAGAGCACTTCCATTAACTTACCTGAATGACGCAATGAGAAAGGTAGCATTTGAGGGTGCTGGTTTATGGGATGTTAAACAACAAATTCTGATTATGGTGATCTGGGGTTTTGGCATTTACGCAGTGGCCGTAAAAGTATTCAAATGGGAGTAATTTAGCGACTTAGCTAAAAAAAGTCATTATCAAACTTAATAGTTTAAAATTTGTTTTAACTTTGAAAATACGCTTAGTAATTGTAATCTTTACACTAAGTAACAATCAAACACAAAACAAAATAAAAATGAGTTTAATAATCGATGTTCATGCAAGGCAAATCCTGGATTCACGAGGAAATCCTACAGTTGAAGTAGAAGTAATAACAGAAAATGGTAACATGGGCCGTGCTGCCGTACCTTCAGGTGCAAGTACTGGTAAACATGAAGCTGTTGAACTCAGAGACGGAGACAAAAAAGTCTACATGGGCAAAGGTGTATTAAAAGCTGTTGAAAATGTAAACAAGAAAATTGCTAAAGAATTACAGGGTATTGATGTTTTCGAACAAAACCTGATCGATAAAGCAATGATCGATTTAGACGGTTCTGAGAATAAAGGTAATCTGGGTGCTAATGCAATCCTTGGTGTTTCACTGGCAGTGGCTAAAGCTGCAGCACAGGAAAGCAGACAACCTTTATACCGTTATATTGGTGGTGTAAATGCGAACACTTTACCTATTCCAATGATGAACATCCTGAATGGCGGTGCGCATGCTGATAACAAAATTGATTTTCAGGAATTCATGATCATGCCTTTAGGTGCTAAAAGTTTCTCTGAAGCTTTGCAAATGGGAACTGAAGTGTTCCATAACCTGAAGACTGTATTGAAGAAAAAAGGTTATTCTACTAACGTAGGTGACGAGGGTGGATTTGCTCCGAACATCGGTTCAAATGTTGAGGCTATCGAAACTGTATTGACAGCTATCGAAGCTTCAGGCTTTACTGCTGGTAAAGATATCTGGATCGCTATGGATGCTGCTGCTTCTGAAATGTACGACAGCAAAACTAAAACATATAACTTCCATAAATCATCTGGCGAGAAATTGAGCTCTGATGAAATGGTTAAATACTGGGTAGACTGGGCAAATAAATATCCTATTATCTCTATCGAAGATGGTTTAGATGAGGATGACTGGGATGCTTGGGAAGCTTTGACATTAGCTATCGGCAACAAAGTTCAGTTGGTTGGTGATGACTTGTTCGTTACTAACGTAAAACGTTTACAACAAGGTATCGATAAAAGCATCGCAAACTCTATCCTGGTTAAAGTAAACCAGATTGGATCACTTACTGAAACTATCAATGCGGTGAGCTTAGCACAAAACAGTGGCTATACTTCTGTGATGAGTCATAGAAGCGGTGAAACTGAAGACACAACGATTGCTGACCTTGCTGTAGCATTAAACTGCGGACAGATTAAAACAGGATCTGCTTCTCGTTCTGACAGGATAGCAAAATACAACCAGTTATTGCGTATCGAAGAAGAACTTGGATCTGCAGCTCGTTTTATCGGTAAAGATTTCAAATTCCTTAAAAAATAGTTCTGCTTTTTAAGCAGGAGCCCGGATCGGTAGTTTTCTTACTTAGCGTAAGCATACTATCTGATCCGGGCTTTTTTATGTTAATATGTTAACAAAGCAGATTTGTAAATCTGATAAATAAACCGAAGCTTAGTAGAAATATATATATTTGTTGCAATGAAGCGTTTATTAACACTTTTCCAGAATAAGTATTTTCTATCAGCAGTGGCATTTGTAGTTTGGATGCTGTTTTTTGATAAGAATGATATGCTTTCTCAATATGAATACCGCACTGAAGTTAATAAGTTGCAAGTGGAGAAAGACTTCTATGAAAAGGAAATTACGCATGTCAAGAAAGATTTGGACGAGTTGACAACAGATTTGAATACTGCAGAAAAATTTGCGCGTGAAAAGTATTTCATGAAAAAAGACAACGAAGATGTCTTCGTGATCGTTAAAGCTCCTGCAAAAGACTAATATCCAAATTTCGGAAGGCTTAGTTTATAGCGCACCACAATCACCCTCAAGGTAAATATAAAAGCAATTACAGCTACTTTGGCCAAATCTGATTTCATTTGGAAATGAACCAGAGAGAAATACAATATGCCTCCCATAATGCATGCCGTTGCATACACTTCTTTCCTAAAAATAAGCGGGATGGTGTTCAGCAACGTATCGCGGATAATTCCACCAAAACATCCTGTAATCGTACCCAGTGCCACGCAAATCCCTGGACTCAAACCGAAAACAATTCCTTTCTGTAACCCCAGCATAGTGAACAAACCTAGTCCGAGTGAATCAAACAGGAATAGTGTAACCTTAAACTTCTTAATATGTCTTTTAAAGAAGATAGTAGCAATAGAGGTCAGCAAGATCAGCAGGCAGTAATTAACGTCTCTCATCCAGGCTACAGGTGTATCTCCAAGCAAAAGATCCCGCACAGTTCCGCCACCGATAGACGTGACGAAGGCAATGATGAGTACTCCAAAAGGATCAAGCCTTTTTTGCATAGCTGCAAAAGACCCAGATATCGCGAATGATATTGTACCCAGGATCTCGATGGCTTCAGAGGTTCCGATTGTCATAACTTGCATTTAAAGTACCCCATTTCTCTTTCTGATAAACCATTCTACAGTCAGCAACATCAATATCAACAGAAAAATCCACTTAAAGTTAATGAGTTCTTCATATTTTCGGTCTTCTAAACTAAGCGTTTTAACCTGGTCGTTAACCTTAATCAACTGAACAATTTCCATCACCTGCGCCGGCATCACCATTTTACCATTCGTTTGCGCAGACATCGTATAGAGCAGCTGATGGTCTGCAACGGTTTGCTGGAATTCTGCCGTTAAAGGATTGACGAAAAATGCACCGTTCGCAGTAAATTTCTGTTTTCCAAGCGTTGTGGTGCCTTGATAGGTGTAACTTCCAGGAGGTAATAGCCCGGCATCGAGTTGATAAACCGAAGCCTGCCTGGCAAATACAAAGTTAAAGACTTTACCTTGCTCATCTTTAAGCTGTAAACTTACATCAGGTGTATTAATTGGTTGGTAGGCATCATTATAGAGTAGGGCATTGAGCTGAATCCGTTCGTTTTCGTCAAAATCTGTCTTATCTGTATATACCCTGAATTTCCGTTTGTCGGCTTTCGCAGATAGATACTGCATCGTTTGCGCTATAAGTTCATTAAAAGCCAGTGGCTCCTTACCTGCTTTAGTTTCTTCAAGTCTCCAGCGCCATAAGCCCTCCCCTATCAGAAAACCGGCTTTTTCAGTCCCTTGTTCAATAAAAAACAATTGTGGATCTGCTTGTCGTTCTTTTCGCTGTGTTAACAGTATTTTAGCATCCCCATTTATGGTGGTTTTTAGTCCGGGTACCAATAGCGGCTCGAAGAGACCTATCTGCTTCTGAGCGTAATCTGTCAGCTGAAACAAGCTAAAATCACCGCTCAGCTTGCTATAAGATTCTTCAAGTGCATTATTCAACAAGCTCACTCTGACCTGAGCCTGAACCCTGTTAAATTCGTTCAGATCGGTCTGCGCGCCCAGGATGTAAAATACAGAAGCTTTGACTTGTTTAAGCCTGGCATCAAATGCTGCAGTGTTTAAACTAGATGAAGGCAGCTGGTATAATATGATCAGACCATAATCGGTAAGGTTCAGCTTATTTAACTCCTCTGCCAAAGCAACTTTCACCTCCAGATGTTTATTGAGCTCTATGGCTTGTTTGAGCGCAGAGATATCCGGATGTGGTCCTGCGGCAGCTATGAGCACCTTCTGCCTGTCGTCAATCACGTCGACTAATATCTTTTGCTCATTGTTTTTAAGGGTGATTTCGTTTTTAAGCTCAGACAGCCTGATTGTATATTGCTGTAAACCTGGCTTTGCCGCATGAAGTTTGAGGGAGATCGTTTTATCAAATTCGTCCAGATTAATGTTTACTGCTTGACGCGCAACAAGGTTAGCACCTTGAAATACTGAAAGCAATGCTGTTTCTCCCTTTGCACGGTAGGCTTGTACCTCTACTTCTAGCGGAAAATCGTTGTCCAGGTATACGAGTTGGTTATAATTCAGGTTGGCGATCAGCAAATCCTTTTGAGGTATGGTATCACCCATGGCAACGGTGTACACCGGGGCACTAAGTGTATTTAACATGCTGATTGGATTTCCACCGCTATTGAACAATCCATCTGTTGCAACAATAACTGCCCCGAGGTTTCTGTTCTGAAACTCTTCATTAAGTTGGCTTACCAGTTGTGCTGCGTTTGTAAGTTTACCAAGATTTTTAAAGTCAAACCCTGGTTTGACACTGTCGCTAAAATGATAAGTTTTAACGTCATAATCTTTTTCGAGCGCCGCCTTGAGCTGTTTCATATGTTCAACATACAGATCGCGGTTGAAACCCGAAGGTTCATGATCTATGGATAAGGAATTATCCTGAGCAATGACGACAATTGGCTTTTCCAGCGTATAGGCGATATGTTGAAACAGAGGCGCAACTATTAGCCAGGCCAAGGCTGCTATAACGGTGGCACGCAACACGGCCAGGCCAACTGCCCATTTACCCTTCAATATCCCGCTATTGCGATAAAGCACCCAGGCAAATAACGCACCAAGCAACAGACAGCCCACAAGGCATAGAAAAAAATAGGCACTCAGGTTATTACTCATAGGCTTGAAGTAAAGATGCTAAAATTTTGAAAAATTGCGCGTAACTTGTTCTCACAAATTTCAGTCGGCTATCGTCACCACTCCGGTCTGAATAGGGAAATAGCTATGCATAAATTACTGGTTCTGATAACGGCATTTCTTTTTACTACTATGGCACATGCGCAAAGCAGTTTTAAAACTGATCAATTGGCATTTGAGCGCGTTAAAACGGCGTATGCAGACCAATGGGAAAATATCGACAAACAATTAATTGCGGCGGGAATGCATGCACCTTTTCAAATTTATCTGGCAGCCTTCAAGAAAGAAAAGCAACTGGAACTTTGGATAAAGGGTGCGGGAGCATTGGAGTATCGTTTATTCCGGACATATGCGTTCTGTGCCAGTTCAGGCATTTTGGGGCCGAAGTTAAAGGAAGGTGACAAGCAGACCCCCGAAGGATTCTATCACATCAATGTCTTTAATCCTGAAAGTAAGTTTTTCCTTTCACTGGGTATTAATTATCCAAACAGTGTAGACTTGTTTAGAAGTGGTAACGAAAATCCCGGGGGAGATATTTATATCCATGGAAAATGTGAAACGGTAGGCTGCATTCCACTTACCGATGAGAAGATCAAAGAAGTGTACGCACTGGCTGTGGAAGCAAAAGCAGCAGGTCAGGATGCAATACCAGTGCATATCTTCCCTTTCAGGATGTCTGACCAGAACCTGAATGCAGAAGTAAAGTTTTGCCCTGAGCAAAAACAATTCTGGCAGAACCTACAGTCCGTATATACCTGGTTCAGCAAAAAAAAGAACCTTCCAGTTATCCTGGAAGGTTCGGGAAAGTATCAAATTCAGTAATGTTATAGCATACCGCCACACACAGACAGTACTTGTCCGGTCACATACGCACTCATATCAGAAGCGAGGAACACACAAACGTTCGCAACATCCTCCGCTTCTCCTGCACGCTTAAGCGGGATATCCTGAGTCCAGCCTTCTACAACTTTAGGATCCAGTACATCCGTCATTTCCGTCCGGATAAATCCTGGAGCAACAACATTCGACCTGATGTTCCTTGATCCCAGTTCTTTAGCAACCGACTTAGAGAACCCAATAATTCCTGCTTTTGAAGCAGCATAGTTTGCCTGACCAGCATTACCTTGCACACCTACTACAGAACTCATGTTGATAAATACACCTTTACGCGCTTTCATCATGATCTTCGAAGCAGCCTTTGTAACGTTAAATACAGACTTCAGGTTGACGTTGATTACATCGTCCCAATTCTCTTCGCTCATGCGCATCAGCAATCCGTCTTTCGTAATTCCTGCATTATTGACAACAACGTCTAGCGCCCCGAAATCTGCAACAATTGAAGTAATCAGTTGTTCTGCCTCAGCAAATTTAGACGCATCAGAGCGGTAACCTTTAACTTGTGTTCCAAATGCCTGGAGCTCCTGCTCCAGTGCCTCTCCTTTTTCTACTGACGACAAATAGGTAAATGCAACATTTGCACCCTGTTTAGCAAATTCTTCCGCTATCTTGCGGCCTATTCCTTTGGAAGCACCCGTAATCAGTGCTGTTTTTCCGGCTAATAATTTCATTATATCTGGTTAAATTATTTCTATTGTATTTATTGTATAGCGGGTTCTTGCTGACTCAGGCAGTGGAAACTTCCAAGTCCCCAGATGATATCTGTTGAATCAATTCCGATAACCGCCCTGTCAGGAAATGCCTGCTGGATAATCTCTAAGGCTATGCTATCATTCACATCTCTGAATGTAGGCACTACAACCACCTTATTGGCGATATAAAAATTAGCATACGATGCCGGCAGCCTGGTATCCTCATGAATTACCGGAGAAGGCATAGGCAGTTTAATAATATTCAGTGCTTCTCCATTTGGCAAACGCATCTCCTTTAAGGCATTCAGATTTTCCTGAAGCAGGATATAGTTTTCGTCGAGCGGATTGCTCTCAACAACTGTAAGCACGGTATTTTCGTTAACAAAACGGGTAATATCATCGATATGGCCATCGGTATCGTCTCCAACAATGCCATCTCCTAACCAAAGTACCTGCTCTGCGCCATAATACTCCAGCAAGTACTGCTCAATCTCTGATTTGGAAAGATGTGGGTTTCTGTTTTCATTGAGCAAACAGGCAGTGGTCGTCAGTATTGTACCTGCACCGTTAAATTCTACCGAACCGCCTTCCATCACAATATCAGGAGTGTATAATTGCAGGTTAAAATGACTGGCTATTTTTGTTGGCACTACATCATCCAGATCAAAAGGCGGATATTTACCACCCCAGGCATTATAACCCCAATCAACAACTGCTTTATCTTTGCCATCTGCACTTAGTAAAAATGCAGGCCCATGATCCCTGCACCAGGCATCATTTGTAGCATTAAAATAAAACTCAATATTAGAGAGATCGGCACCAACCTTTTCCAATTCCGAAACGGCAAATGCACGGGTTTCCTCGTTGTTAATGTTAATCCTAACTTTCTCCCCTTCGGCTACAGCTTTAATAAACTGGCAATAGGGAGTATATATTGTTTCCAGTTTTCCCGGCCACGATGCTTCTTTGTGCGGCCAGCTCAACCATGTTGCCTCATGCTGTGCCCATTCTGGTGGAAAAGCATAGCCGGATCTTTTCGGGCTGTCGTTAAATAGATTCATCATCTATATATCTTTTAGTGATCTGAGCATAACTGTCGATACGTCTATCGCGCAGGAAAGGCCAATGCGTACGATAACTGTCAGATTTTGCCAGATCAAGTTCTACAACTTTGAGTTCCTCTTCATGATGTGACGCCTGATAAAGCAGCGATCCGAATGGATTGGACACAAAAGATCCGCCCCAGAATTCCACACCCGCCTCTTCTCCTACACGGTTAATACTCACCACTGGCACACCATTGGCAATAGCGTGCGAGCGCTGTATAGTTTGCCAGGCGTTATATTGTTCTTTATTGGTTCCTTCGTCCTGGGTGGTAGCCCAACCTATTGCTGTTGGATAAACCAGGAAATCAGCGCCCATTAACGCAGTAAGTCTTGCCGCTTCAGGATACCATTGATCCCAGCAAATCAGTACGCCAATTTTAGCATATTTTGTTTTGAACACTTTATAGCCCAAATCTCCGGGTGTAAAGTAAAATTTCTCATAAAAACCTGGATCATCAGGAATGTGCATCTTACGGTATTTACCAAGGTACGATCCGTCGGCATCCAGCACGGCAGTTGTATTGTGATACAAACCCTCGGCTCGTTTCTCAAAGAGAGAAGCGACAATAACGACATTAAGTTCTGCTGCTACTGCCGATAAAGCATCGGTTGAAGGACCGGGAATTGCTTCTGCAAGCTTAAAATTCTCGTAGTTTTCTTCATCACAAAAATAAAGAGAGGTAAACAATTCCTGAAGACACACCACTTGAGCACCCTGGGCTGCAATTTCCCGGATCTTTCCAATGGCTTTGTCCAGATTTTCCTGTTTATTGTTTGTACAGCTCATCTGTACCAATCCTACTTGTACTTTAGTCATCCAATAAAATTTTGAGTTACAAAGTTAACAGAAAAAAATATCTGTACCTGCTTTTTAGTTAAATCGATGTGCTTGCCAGCTGATCCTGGTATTCGTGCTGTAGTTCGAATAGACATTTGGCACACAAACAGCCATCGTAAAGTTCACTGATGTATTGCACTTCGTTAATACTTAGCTGCACAACACTACATTGGCACTTGGTATAGGCATTGGCCTTACATTCTATGCGTGTGTTGCAGCGCTCACAAGGTATAACTTCGTGTTTAGTCATTTCTACAAAGATACGTCATGTATAATTAACGAATAATATCGGTCAATAAATATGACAAAAGGGTACCAATAACAAAAAAGCCGTCTCATATTTGCTATGAGACGGCTGTATCTTTTAGGTGGAGCGGTTTATTAGCCAGAACAGCTAATGCAACCTTCTTCCATGCTGCATACCGGACCTTCTACAATTTCCTCTGCACTCTGCTCAATATGTGCCGGGATAACTGGCTCCATATTTTTACCTGCCTGATTCTCTACTGTAAATTTAACAGCCTGAGAAGCGGCTTGTGTACGCAGGTAATACATACCGGTTTTTAAACCTTTTTTCCATGCATAGAAATGCATTGATGTTAGTTTAGAAGTATTAGGCGCGTTGATAAACAGGTTGAGCGACTGCGATTGGCAGATATAGGCACCCCTATCCGCTGCCATATCAATGATGCTGCGCATTTTAATTTCCCACACTGTTTTGTATAATTCTTTGATGAAATCCGGGATCTCAGCAATATCCTGAACAGATCCGTTGGCCAGAATAATTCTGTCTTTCATAGCCGGAGTCCATAGACCCAAGGCAACAAGATCTTTCAACAGATGTTTGTTAACAACTACAAACTCACCACTTAATACCCTTCTTGTATAGATATTAGAAGTATATGGCTCAAAGCATTCATTATTACCAAGAATCTGCGACGTAGAAGCCGTAGGCATAGGCGCAACCAATAAAGAGTTACGTACGCCATCTTTGACTACTTTTGCACGTAAAGTTTCCCAATCCCAACGGTTGCTTGACGGTGTAACATTCCACAGGTCAAACTGGAATTTACCTTCAGAAAGTGGCGAACCTTTAAAAGTTTCGTAAGCCCCATCCTTAACTGCTAAATCGTGTGAAGCAGTCATTGCAGCAAAGTAGATCGTTTCAAAAATCTCTTTGTTCAACTCTTTTGCACCTTCACTTTCAAAAGGAAGACGCATCAGTATGAAGGCATCAGCCAACCCTTGTACACCCAATCCTACTGGTCTGTGACGCATGTTTGAATACCTTGCTTCTTCAATAGGATAATAGTTATAATCAATTACCTTATTCAGATTTAAGGTAGCCTGATACGTTACCTCATATAATTTCTGGTGATCAAATTCTCCGTTAACAACAAACCTTGGAAGAGCCAGTGAAGCTAAGTTACATACAGCCACCTCATCCTTAGATGAATACTCCATGATCTCAGTACATAGGTTAGAGCTTTTAATTGTGCCTAAGTTTTGTTGGTTTGACTTACCGTTTGCTGCATCTTTATATAACAAATAAGGCGTTCCTGTTTCGATTTGTGAATCCAGAATGGCAAACCATAACTCCTGAGCTTTGATGGTTTTACGCGCGCGGCCTTCTTTTTCGTAACGCTCATATAGGGCATTGAATTCAGGTCCCCAGCAATCAGCTAGTCCAGGTGCTTCATCAGGACTGAACAAACTCCAATCACCGTTATCTTCTACACGTTGCATAAACAGATCGCAGATCCATAAAGCATAGAACAAATCACGTGCACGCATTTCTTCCTTACCGTGATTCTTGCGCAAATCAAGGAAAGCAAATACATCAGCATGCCAAGGCTCCAGATAGATAGCAAAAGCACCTTTACGTTTACCTCCACCCTGATCGACATAACGGGCAGTATCGTTAAACACTTTTAGCATTGGCACTATCCCGTTACTGGTACCATTTGTACCACTAATATAAGCACCTGTAGCTCTTACATTGTGAATACTCAATCCGATGCCACCAGCACTTTGTGAGATTTTAGCAGTTTGCTTCAACGTATCATAAATACCTTCGATACTATCATCCTGCATAGTCAGCAGGAAGCATGACGACATTTGTGGTTTTGGGGTACCAGCGTTAAATAACGTTGGTGTACCGTGTGTAAACCAACGCTCGCTCATCAGGTTATAAGAAGCAATTACACTATCAATATCATTTTTGTGGATCCCAACGGCAACACGCATGTATAAATGCTGTGGGCGTTCTACGATCTCACCGTTTACTTTTAACAAATAAGATTTTTCCAGTGTTTTGAAACCGAAATAGTCAAATCCAAAATCTCTGTCGTAAATAATTGTACTATCTAATAAATCAGCATGCTCTTCAATAACAGCCCAAACGTCTTCAGCGATCAATGATGCAGATTTTCCTGTTTTAGGATCAACATACAGATATAACTTCTCCATTGTTTTTGAAAAAGACTTTACTGTATTTTTATGGAGGTTGGACACCGCTATTCTGGAAGCCAGAAGTGCATAATCCGGATGTTTTGTTGTTAGAGATGCTGCCGTTTCTGCTGCAAGGCTATCCAGTTCAGAGGTAGTTACACCATCATACAAACCTTCGATCACCTTTTTAGCTACATCTATGGGATCAACCAATTCGGCGTTGAAGCCATAACATAATTTTTCGATCCTGGCAGTGATCTTATCAAACCGCACTGCTTCTTTGCGGCCGTCTCTTTTTTCTACAAACATATTTTTCAGGTATTTATGGATTCGCTGGTGGTTGGGTACACGTACCAGGTATCAGACGAACCGGTTAATAATTATTTTAATTGCGCTGTTTAAAGCTGGTTTAGAAGTCATCATCTAGTGAAAAAGCTGATGCTTTGTCCTCCGCAGAGGTCAACACACCACTTTTTTGATAGTCACCAACACGTTTTTCAAAGAAGTTGGTTTTTCCCTGCAGGGAGATCATTTCCATAAAATCGAACGGATTTGTCGCGTGATAGATCTTAGAATAACCTAGTTCATCCAACCATCTATCGGCTACAAATTCGATATACTGAGACATCAGTTTTGCATTCATACCGATTAATGCCACCGGCAATGCATCTGTAACAAATTCTTTCTCAATTTCTACAGCATCTCTAATGATCCCATGTACAGCTTCTTCACTTAATCTGTTTTTCAACATTTTATACAGCAGACAGGCGAATTCGCAATGCGAGCCTTCGTCTCTAGATATCAATTCATTGCTAAAGGTTAAACCGGGCATCAATCCACGTTTCTTTAACCAGAAAATAGAACAGAAACTGCCGCTAAAGAAAATCCCTTCTACCGCAGCAAAGGCAACCAATCTTTCGGCAAAGTTACCGTTATCAATCCAACGCAAAGCCCACTCTGCTTTTCTCTTTACGCAGGGTACTGTTTCTATCGCGTGGAATAGTCTGTCTTTTTCTTCAGGATCTTTGATATACGTATCGATCAAAAGCGCATAAGTTTCAGAATGGATATTTTCCATCATGATCTGGAAACCATAAAAACACCTGGCTTCAGGAAGCTGTACCTCACTCATGAAATTAACCGCAAGATTTTCATTTACGATACCATCACTTGCCGAAAAGAAAGCCAGAATATGAGAAATAAAATGTCTTTCTCCGCTATTCAGATTGTCCCAATGCTTCTGGTCGTCCGAAAGATCGATCTCTTCAGCGGTCCAGAAACTTGCTTCGCTTTTCTTATACATATCCCAGATTTCGGGATACTTAATAGGCAATAGAACAAAGCGGTCTTTATTTTCTCTAAGTAGTACTTCTTCTTCTTCTTGCATAGGGTGATTTTTATTTAAGGGTATTTATTTAACAGGGATTTTATTTACAAACTACAGCCGCCAAAAGATCAATACTTAATCTGAAAGATTAATGAGCTCAAAAACTCATCAGCATCCTAAATAATTAAATATTAAACCTTTAACTGAAAAAATGAGTGTGGTTTATTAAAGAACTTTATGTAAACAAATATAAAGTCTAAGGCATTTATTTGTCTCTATAAGTTGTTAACAACTGTGCATTTTTACTAACAAACAATTGCTAAAGTGACACATTCATTACGCTCAATATTTGGTATTCTATTAGCCGGATGACTGAAAAAGGCATAAATATACCGGCCTACTACTTATTGAACTGTGGATAAAAGAGTTGTCAATAAAAGCAGCAGACTATTCGAGATGGTAACTGATTTCTACTTTTTCCTGTCCCATTTTCCAGAAGCCAAGCTTCTTTGCGGCCTTTTCAGACAGGTCGATAATATATCTTTTGGAGTAAGGCCCCCGGTCGTTAACTACCACATCTACAGTCTTGCCGTTTGACAGATTTTTAACGGTAACCACAGTACCAAAAGGGAGGGAAAGATGAGCAGCAGTCAGCTTATGTCCGCGATATTTTTTGCCACTGGTTGTTCTCCTGCCTTCAAACTTCTTAGCATAATAAGTGGCTAGACCAGTTTTTGTACGCATGTTTTCTGTGTTGACAGAATCCTGTTGTGCATGCAGCGCCAGAGAGAATAAGAGGCTAAGTAACAGTAAACAATATTTCATAGTTATCTTTATTACGGCCTGCAAAGATAAGAAAACTAAGCTCTTATAAAACAAAAAACCACTATTCCTGGCCTTCAGCAGCTACTTCAGGATAGGAATAATGGCCTTGAAAGGCTATAAAAGCCTTATTTTTTCTTATCGGGAACGAAGTTCATCGATATTGAATTGACACAATTCCTCGTGTTTTTTGAAGTAAATCCTTCCCCCAGAAACACGTGCCCAAGGTGAGCACCACAATTAGCACACTCGATTTCAGTACGCGAACCATCGGCATCGGGAACTCTTTTCACAGCGCCGGGAATCTCATCATCAAAACTCGGCCATCCACATTCAGATTCAAATTTAGATTCTGAGCGATACAGCGCAGCATTGCATCTTTTACAGGTATAGGTACCCTTTTCAGTATTGTTAAGGAGCTTTCCTGATCCTGGACGCTCTGTACCCTTCCTAACAATCACATCCGCCTCTTCTTGAGTAAGCGTGTTCCATTTTGGGTTTTTAGTAGTGGTTTTAGTCTGGATTTCTTTTTCCTGTTTCTGCGCACAGGCAACAAGGTTGGTGAGGCACAACAGGCCTGCCAAGACAAAAGCTTTATGGACATTTAATTTCATACATCAATATACGGATTATTGGAGATCTACGGATTAGCGCCACCGTAATAATTACGTCATGTAAATTGGACAAAAAAAAACGGGACCTGTGTAAACAGGTCCCGCTGATAGAATATAAGAAGGATATACTATTTCTTTAAAAGTTCGGCCATTGCTGCACCGATTTCTGCTGGACTTTCCACAACGCGGATACCACACTCAGCCATAATTTTCATTTTTGCCGCTGCTGTATCTTCAGCACCACCAACAATCGCACCAGCATGTCCCATTCTACGACCTGCAGGCGCAGTCTGACCTGCGATGAAACCAACAACTGGTTTAGTACCATTTTCTTTAATCCATCTTGCAGCTTCAGCTTCCATACCACCACCGATCTCACCAATCATGATGATACCTTCAGTTTCAGGATCGTTCATCAATAACTCAACAGCTTCTTTTGTTGTTGTACCAATGATCGGATCACCACCAATACCGATAGCTGTAGTGATACCCAAACCTGCTTTCACAACCTGATCAACTGCTTCGTAAGTCAGGGTACCTGATTTAGAAACAACACCAACAGTTCCTTTTTTGAAGATAAAGCCTGGCATGATACCAATTTTAGCTTCATCAGCAGTGATAATACCAGGACAGTTAGGACCGATTAAACGGCAATCTCTGTCAGCAATATATTCTTTAACCTGAATCATATCCTTTGTAGGAATACCTTCAGTAATACACACGATAACCTTAATACCTGCTTCTGCAGCTTCCATGATTGCATCAGCAGCAAAAGCTGGTGGAACAAATATGATAGATACATTAGCACCCGCCTGATCAACCGCATCTTTAACAGTATTAAAAACCGGCCTGTCTAAGTGAGTTTGTCCGCCTTTACCGGGAGTTACACCGCCAACTACGTTAGTTCCGTATTCTATCATCTGAGAAGCATGATATGTACCTTCATTTCCGGTAAAACCCTGAACTATAACTTTCGAATCCTTATTTACTAAAACACTCATGTATCTATATTTTTTTGTTGCAAATCTAAGCTAATTGGAATGCATTGTCAACTGCAATGCCCACAATAATTCTATTTATCGTAAAATAAAAAAAGCAGGAAGATTGGGTCAGGGATATCAAAAAGAAACGGGGATAAATCCGTAGACCTACCCCCGTTAAATTAACGCTCTCGAAGGCAAATGTAGGAAAAAGATTTAAGGCGCAAAATATTTTTCGCGATTTATTCGCACCTATCCGTTAAGTTACACAAAATCAATGCGTTTAATTAACACAATAAGATTTAAAAATTAGGGCTGCGCTTCTTCGGCCTGTTCGATTGCTTGAGGATTAATCGCTTGCAGGTACTTTTCCTGATCAAATTCACCTTCACTTTTTGCTATCACAATCGTTGCGATCCCATTCCCAATCATATTTGTAATCGCACGGGCTTCAGACATAAAGCGATCCACCCCAAGTAAAATGGCAATATGTTCTACGGGCATTATTTTTAAAGCCGTAAGTGTAGATGCCAGCACAATGAAACCACTGCCGGTAACGCCCGCCGCTCCTTTGGAGGTAACCATCAGGACTGCTAGGACCGACAACTGTTGGCCAATTGATAGGTTGATGCCAAAAACCTGGGTCAGGAATATTACCGCCATAGACAAGTAGATTGCTGTACCATCCAGATTAAAGGAATAACCTGTTGGAATTACCAGCCCCACCACAGACTTATCACAGCCAATGTTTTCCATTTTCTGCATCATACTTGGCAATACCGATTCAGATGAGGAAGTGCCCAACACAATAAGGATTTCCTGTCTGATAAACTTTAAGTAACTCCACAAACTAAACTTGAAATAAATACAGATCGCATTCAGAACGATAAATATAAAAAGGATACAGGTCAGATAAACTGAGCCCATCAGCTTTGCCATTGGCAGGAGCGTATGAATACCATATGTACCAACACTGAAAGCCATCCCTCCAAATGCACCCAAAGGTGCCAGTCGCATCACAGCCTTCATAATGTTAAAGAATACACTCTTAACTTTATCCATACCCCTTAACACACTGTGACCGCTATCGCCCATCTTATTAAGGCCATAGCCAAAGAGGATCGCAAAAAATAAGATCTGCAAAATATTCCCTTCCGTAAAAGATGCGAAGACGTTATGAGGAATAATATGAGTGAAAAACTCCAGCCAGTTGATCTCTTTCGCCTGGTCAGTATAGGTTTGCAGTTTAGCTACATCACCGCCGGCAGGCTTCACACCAACACCAGGCTTCAGTACATTTGCTACCACCATCCCGATTCCTATGGCCAGGGTAGTCACGATTTCAAAATACAGCAAAGCTTTGCCTCCTACGCGACCTACTTTTTTCATATCACCCATATGAGCGATTCCTAACACGATGGTCAGAAATATGATCGGAGCGATCAGCATACTGATCATATTAATAAAACTTTGGCTGATCAATTTCGCATGTGGTGCAAAGCCGGGAAAGAAGGCACCAACAACTACACCGAGTGTGATTGCCAGCAGTACCTGAACAGTGAGGTTAGAGAAAATTTTCTTCATACCCCTAATGATACAAATAATTTCGGAATGTTATCCTCGACTAAGCTACACTGCAGCTATTCCTCCGGAGTTAAACTGGAGTTCATATAGTCTTTTATAATAGCCATCCATCTTGAGCAATTCCTGATGGGTTCCTTTTTCCATGATCTCCCCCTTATCGAGTACGATGATTAAATCTGCTTTTTGGATTGTGGATAACCTGTGTGCTATAACGATGGCGGTGCGACCAGACATCAGGTTATCTATTGCTTTCTGAATTAGCAACTCCGTTTCTGTATCTACAGATGATGTTGCTTCATCAAGTACAAGAATAGCGGGATTATATACCAACGCTCTGATAAAAGAAATTAATTGTGCCTGCCCCGCCGAAAGTGTCGCCCCGCGTTCCATTACGTTATACTGGTATCCTCCCGGCAATCTTTCTATAAAATCATGGGCACCAACTTTCTTTGCCGCATCCACCACTTCTTCCATTGTAATTAATGGATTATTAAGGGTGATATTGTTAAATATAGTATCCGAGAATAAAAAAACATCCTGTAAAACTGTAGCGATATTTTTACGCAGAAAGTTCAACTCATACGCTTGTATCGGCACACCATCTACCAGAATCGTTCCTTTTTGAATTTCATAAAAGCGATTTAAGATATTGATAGTTGATGATTTTCCAGCACCCGTTGCCCCTACTAGCGCTACGGTTTGTCCGCTTTCAACTTCAAACGAAAGATCTTTTAACACATACTGTTGATCGATATAGGCAAACCACACTTTTTGAAAAGAGATTTTACCATTTAGATACTCTGGCGCCAGCACCCCTGTATTAGTCGTAGTTTCTTGTGTATCCAACACTTTGAAAACACGTTCGGCACCAACCATTCCCATTTGTAGTGTATTGAATTTATCTGCAAGCTCCCGGATCGGCCTGAAAAGCATGCTGATATATAGCAGGAACTCCGTGATTGTACCTGGCGTTACATCCAATGGCTTCGCGAGAATACTTTTTGCGCCATACCATACCAATAGGCCCATAGACATCGCCGAAATGATTTCCACTACCGGAAAAAATATCGAATAGTACCAGTTAGACCTGATATTGGCATCACGGTAGCGTGAGTTTATTTTATGAAACTTACGATATTCCTGATCTTCCCGTGCGAAGTATTGGATGATCGAGATTCCGGTGATATGTTCCTGCAGGAATGTATTTAAGTTCGATACTTCAATTCGGATTTCCTGAAAGGCAGACTTAATGGCCTTTTGAAATTTTGCTGTAGCAATCATCAGCAAAGGCAATGGCAACAGCACCATCAGCGTGAGTGCCCAATCGCGATACACCATTACACCAATGATCACAATAACCATCAATATATCTCCAATCAGCACAATCAGACCTTCCGAGAAAATGTCTGCAATAGTTTCCAAATCTGAAACCGTACGTGTGATAAGTTGCCCTATTGGGGTTTTATCAAAATATTTTAACCGCAGCGACATGATGTGGTTAAACACCGCGATGCGCAGGTCTTTAATTGCAGATTGCCCTAATGTGTTGGTTAGCAAGGTATGGCTATACTGAATCACACTCTGTACAATCAGCAAGACTATCATTAGAATAGTCATATTCAATAAACCCTGGTACTGTCCGGTAAGAATATATTGGTCTAGGGTATACTTGATTACGAATGGTCTGACGGGCGCAATCACAGCCAGTAAGATCGTTAATACAATGGCGTAAATAAAAATGGCACGATAGGGCTTTACGTATTGCAAAACTCTTTTGAGCAAATGAACATTTATGACGTCACCGGTTATTTTCGACATATTAATTTACAAAGGGGTAAGTTACTTCAACCAGGTATAATCCACAAGCCGGTACAGACTGGCCAGCGTTACTCCTATTTTTGCTTTCGATAATGGCAGGCAGTTGTGCAGGTGTTATTTCACCATTACCCACACGAATCAATGTACCCACAATAGCACGAACCATATTCCTCAGGAAACGGTCAGCCTGGATTGTAAAAATGAGACCACCATCTGTTTCCTCGAAATCAGCACGCGTAATTTTGCAGTTATTAGTGAGTGTCTGTGTATTGGATTTACTGAAACAGGAGAAATCGGTGAATGATTTGAGCATGTCTGCAGCTTCCGCCATCGCAACCACATTTAAAGGCCCCTTATACAACCAGGACCTATCCAGTTTAAAAGGATCTTTATGTTGATGCAGATAATATTTATAGGATCTGGAATCTGCATGGAAACGCGCGTGCGCATCATCAGCAACTTTAAAAATCCTGCTCACCGCAATGTCATAGGGCAAAAGGGCGTTAATTCCACCAATAGCCGCTACGGCACGATGCGTTTCTATATCTTGCAGATCAAAATGTGCAAAAAACTGCGTTGCATGTACACCGGTATCGGTACGTCCGCAGCCAAGGGTTTGCACGACTTGTCTGAAATACACAGAAAGGGCTTTGTCCAGACATTCCTGAACAGTCAGCGCATTTGGCTGGATTTGCCAGCCATGATAGGCAGTGCCGTTATAGGATAGTTCAATAAAAAAACGTTGCATACTCACAGGCTGCAAAAATACTTTTTTATCATATTAACGCCCTTGTTTTTCTGTCTTTTAATATCTTTGAAGACATTTTTACTCATAACATGATACAACGCATACAATCCATCTGGTTTTTTCTGGCAGCGATCAGTCTGTTACTTTTAATCATCATACCTCTGGTAAGCAAGGCCTACAGTACCACCCAGGTCAGTTTACTCGTTACAGGCATCTATGAGATAGCGGATGGAAAAAGTATAAAAACACAAGATTTTATGGGCTTGTTTATTGGCACAATAGCAACTGCCCTGGTTGCATTGATTAATATTTTCGCCTTCAAAAACAGAACCCTACAAAAGCGGATTGCCACTATTAACATCTTATTGATCGTTGGACTATGCTTCTGGATATTTCAAAGCGCACAACTCCTGGAAGGCGCACTTGCCGGAGCCAAAGTAGAAATAGGCGTTGCATTGCCAGTTCTGGCGATCATATTCCTGGCCTTAGGCATCCGCGGGATCAATAAAGATGAGCAACTGATCAGATCGGCCGACAGGTTGCGTTAGATTTTTCTTTAATTGTCTGATTCAGACAAGATAGTAGTTTATTTTTATTTAGTTAATTACCAAGGAAATACCAATTAATAAGCGTACCTTTGCGGCTTAATTAAAAAAGTTAAAATGAATAACCCATTTAAATTATTGGGGATAAGTGATGACGTTGTTAATGCTGTAAAGGATTTAGGTTTCGAAAATCCAACACCTATTCAGGAGCAAGCTATTCCTGTTTTGTTAGAGGGCAATAACGATTTTGTTGGTTTGGCCCAAACAGGAACAGGAAAGACAGCCGCATTTGGTTTGCCGCTGATTGAATTGATCGACTTTAAGAGCAACAAGCCTCAGGCATTGATTTTATGCCCTACGAGAGAGCTTTGTTTACAGATTGCTAGCGACATCAAGAATTACTCAAAAAACACCCCTGGTGCAAGTGTGGTAGCCGTTTACGGTGGTGCCAACATTATGCAACAGTTGCGTGAAATTAGAAACGGTGTACAAATTGTAGTGGCTACACCGGGTCGTATGTTAGACATTATTGGCCGTAAGGCAATTGATTTCACTAACGTGAAATATGTTGTGTTGGACGAAGCCGATGAAATGTTAAACATGGGCTTCCAGGAAGACATTAATGATATTTTGTCTACAACTCCTGACGACAAAAAAACATGGCTTTTCTCTGCTACTATGCCTCCTGAGGTTAGAAGAATAGCTAAAAACTACATGGACAACCCTACGGAGTTGACTATGGGAACAAAAAACACTGGTAACGTTAATATCGAGCATGAGTACTACATTGTACGTGCAAGAGATAAGTATGCTGCCCTTAAACGTATCGTAGATTTTAATCCTGAAATCTTTGCTGTAGTTTTTTGTAAAACTAAAATGGATACGCAAGACGTCGCAGAAAACCTGATCAAAGACGGCTATAACGCTGATGCTCTGCATGGTGACTTATCTCAACAACAAAGAGATAAAGTAATGCAACGTTTCCGTGACCGCAACATGCAGTTGTTAATTGCAACTGACGTAGCAGCACGTGGTATTGACGTTAATAACGTAACGCACGTAATTAACTATTCATTGCCAGACGAGATTGAAAGTTATACCCACAGAAGTGGTCGTACAGGAAGAGCCGGTAAAACTGGTATCTCTATTTGTATCATCAATTCTAAAGAGATTGGCAAGATTCGTCAGATTGAAAGAATTATTGGCAAACAGTTTACTAAAGCTGAATTGCCTACAGGATTCGATGTATGTGAGAAACAGTTATTCTCTTTGGTTCATAAAGTTCACAATGTTGAAGTTAATGAAAGCCAGATTGAACAATATATCCCACGTATTATGGATGAGTTTGCTGAATTAACAAAAGAAGATGTGATCAAAAGATTTGCTTCTTTAGAATTCAACAGATTCCTGGAATATTACAAAAACGCACCTGACCTGAATGCTTCGGCAGATGACAGAGGCGAGCGTGGTCTGCGCGGAGACCGTCCGGAAAGAGGCTCAAGAAACAGCGAAGGTTATACCCGTCTGTTCATTAACCTGGGTTCTGTAGATGATTTCACTCGTGGAGACTTACTATCTTTTGTTTGTAACAACGGTAAAATCAGCGGAAAAAGTATTGGTAAAATCGACTTGAAAGGTGTTTATTCTTTCTTCGAGGTTGAGGATGCAACTGTTGACTCGTTGTTCAATAACTTTAAAGGTATCGAATTCAACAACCGCGGCGTTAGGATTGAAAAATCTGGCGATGCTCCTGTCAGCACCAGAGGTGGTGGCGGTGGCGAACGCAGAAGTGGCGGTGGCGGATACGGCGGCGGCGAGCGTAAAAGCTACGGTGGTGGCGAACGCAAAAGCTATGGCGGCGGCGCAAGACGTGAAGGTGGAAACAGCGGCGGTGGCTTCAGGGACTTTTCTGGTAAATCCAGAGATGACCGTGGTGGCAGACGCGAAGGTGGAAGCGGAACCGGCGAACGAAGACGCAGATCGTAAACAGATTCTTATAAAAAAAGCTCCCGGAATATCCGGGAGCTTTTTTTATGCCTAATTTACTGGCCTGTCTTTAATCTGAGAAGCTTTCAGGTAAACTTTCCCACCTTTTTTATTGACATAGTATTTCCGGTTTTTACCATCAATATAAACATCTGTTCCATTGGGAGCCATCTTACCCTTGTAAGTTTTATCGGTGATTTTAGAAGCACCTTTAACAGCTACCTCCGCAGTTTTATTACCCACACTAGTAGCGGTTTTATCGATCTTTTGTCCTACTGTTTTCTTTTCCTGCGCCTGGGCAGAAAAGCTGAGCACAGCAGCAATAGCGAGGGTAAGTAACCCTCCTAAATATTTTCTTTTCATGGTAGTGATTTTTCTTAAGAACATCACCTACCAATGATTTGTTTTAGTTCAACTGCTCAGTAAGTAGCCTCATTTCTATTTGTGGCGAATGCTTTTCATATAAAATCGCGTACACCGCCCTGCTAATCGGCATTTCTACTTTATATTTCTTGTTGATAAAATGCATACAGCGTGCAGCATAATACCCTTCGGCCACCATATTCATCTCTAGCTGGGCCGACTTAACCGTGTAGCCTTTACCAATCATATTACCGAAAGTCCTGTTTCTGCTAAACTGCGAATAAGCCGTAACCAGTAAATCGCCTAGATACGCAGACTCCATAATGTCTCTTGTAATAGGATGTACAGCGTTGACAAAGCTGTTGATCTCCCTGATCGCATTCGAAATCAATACAGCCTGAAAATTGTCTCCATAACCAAGCCCGTGACAAATTCCGCTCGCAACAGCATATATATTCTTCAGTACCGCAGCATATTCAGTCCCAAATATATCGTCAGAAACATTAGTTTTAATGGAGCGTGTATTAAGCAACTTCGCAAAGTTTTGCGCAGTATCCACATTCATGGATGCAATAGTGATATAAGAAAGTTTTTCCAATGCCACTTCTTCAGCATGACACGGCCCACTGATTACCAGGATATCCTCCAGAGGAATCTGATACTTGTCGTGCATAAATTCTCCAATGATTTGATTTTCATCAGGTACAATCCCCTTAATAGCAGAAACTATCTTTTTTCCTTTGAGATCTTCCGCAGTCACTTCCGCTAGTGATTCCTTTAAAAATGCAGCAGGTACATTAAGGACCACATATTCCGCCTGACGAATAATTTCTTTGATATTATCGGAAATATGGTTTTCGGGCAACCTGATCTCTACCGAACTAAGATAGTTAGGATTATGGTGATACTTTTGTATGTGGGCAATAGCTTCGGTACTGCGCATCCACCAATAGATTTCTTTCTCCTTAATATTATCTGAAAGCATCTTAATGATAGCGGTAGCCCAACTACCCCCACCAATCATGGCAACCTTTGGTAACATAGTATGTAAATAAAAAATCCCGGCTTAATGTTTTAAACCGGGACAATTTACTTAAATATTATGATTGGCGAAGCCTACTTTTTAGCGGGCGTTGCAAACAGTTGATCTTTAGTAGTTTTTTCTACCTTCATACCGTCTTTCAAGCGATTCTGAATTGCTGAATACGGACCTGAAACTACCTCTGCACCCGCTTTGATACCAGACTTGATGATGATAAACTGATCATTCTGAATCCCTGTAGTCACTTCCACAGATTTCACTACACCGTTCGCATAGGTGTAGATGTATTGTTTAACTGTTTTATCTGTCAGCTTCGATTTCTGTTTATCTGCGCTACCATCGTTGCTTGAAGTTGCAGGGTTTTCATTTGCCTTATCTTTAGCTCCTGTAAAAACCGCCTGGATTGGTACAGATAACCCTTTTACAGACTCACTCTGAATATCTACCGTAGCAGATAATCCTGGTCTGAATGGCGATGGAAGATCTTTAGCTCCGCCTTTCACACCGGAGTAAGAATCAGCGATAATTCTGATCTTAACCAGGAAATTCGTTACCTGATCAACTGAGGTAGAAGCGGTAGTACCCACATCTTTCGATGAGCTTGCAATCTCTGTAACAATACCTCTAAACTTTTTGTCGGCAAAAGCATCAACCTCAATAACGGCACTATCTCCCACATTTACTCTGTTGATGTCGTTCTCGTTCACATCAACGTTAACTTCCATCGAAGTAAGGTTTGAAATACGCATAATCTCTGTACCTGCAAATTGCGCAGTACCCAAGATACGGTCGCCCAACTCAACAGATAATTTGGAAATGACACCATCTACAGGAGCAAAAATTGTTGCTTTAGCTAAATTCGCACTTGCTTCCTGAACATTCGCTCCAGACTGCTCCAGCCCAAATTTAGCTCCAATAACATTTTGTTTAGCACTCTCAAGATTTGTTTTTGCAGTAAGGAATGCTGCCTTCGCGGCATCAAACTCTGCAGCAGAAATCACTTTTTTATTATATAATTCTACATTCCTTTTGTAGGTGGCTTCAGCATTAACAAAGTTACCCTGCGATTGCTTTAGTTGTTGCTCAGACGAAGCAACACTAGCCTTTTGAGAGCTGTAAGATGCTTGAGCTCTGTCAAAACCAGATTTCAACACATCAGGTCTTACTTTACATAGCAGCTGACCTTTTTTTACAACATCACCTTCCTTAACCAGTAATTCTACAACTTCACCAGAAACTTCAGAACTCAATTTCACTTCTGTTTCAGGCTGTATCTTACCACTCGCCGTCACTGTTTCAATTACTGTTCTGTCTTCGGCTTTCTCAACGGTCACCTTTTCGGTCTTTTCTCCACCGATAACTCCGGCAAGCTTGAGGCCAATCAATAGGGCCACTAATATTCCGATTGCAATTAGTATGTGTTTTAGTTTCATTGTATTTTGTTTGTTTTATTGTTTAAGGATTGGGAGCGTAAAATAACGTTTATATTAGAATGCGATTTGTTTACCTAAATAATAATCTATTACTTTCGAACGGAACAGTAAGTCGTATTTTGCCTGTATAAAATCTGTTTCAGCTTTATTTCTATTGGTTCTGGCAGTATTGTAGTCTAATGAATTTACAAGACCTACATTATACCGTTGCTCGATTACGTTGAACGCATCTTTCTGTGCATTGAAAGTATTTAATGTAGAGCTATATCTCGCATCTGCTGCACGTAAATCGGCAATTGCCTGTGCTATAATTTTATTCAGCGTATTTTTTGTCAGTTGCTCCTGAATCACATATCCCTCATAACTGATTCGCGCTCTTTTTACGTTCGATCTTACATTGTAGCCGTTAAAAATTGGGATGGAAAGACTAGCTCCAATATATTGATTGAAACGCTGACTCACCTGGTCAGAAAAACTACGTTGAGGATCTGGATAATCAAAAATATAAGAATAAGAAGAACCTAAACCACCGTTTAACGACAAACGAGGATATCTCGCCCCTTTGGCAATATCGATTTGTTTTTCGGCAGCCTGACGATTTAACTGAGCCAGTTTGATGTCGGGGAAGATAGCTAATGATGAATTATAGACTTCATTAACATTGTAACTTTTCTGGGCGTAAACGATATCTTGTATTGTTGGTGCTACAACTTTGTAATTTTGAGAGTCAGCACGCATTTCCATAAGCTGCGAGAGCGTCAAGTAGGAAATTGTCAGTTGATTTTGTGCATTGGTTACATTCAACTCTGCAGTAGCAACCTGGGCTTTTGCCTGGGAGATATCTGCCAGGGTCTTATTTCCTGCATCAAGCAGGGCATTTTCACGCGTCAAGGTCTGCTTTGCAACAACCAGTTGCTCCTGAGAAGCCTTTAACAGATCTTCGTTAAAAACAACCTGAAAGTAAGAAGTGACTACCTGTAACACAAGATCATTTTTAATTTTATCAAGATTGCTAGCTCCAGCCTCCAATAAGATCTTATTTTGTCTGATCACATTTACCTTAGAAAAACCATTAAAAATATCAACACTCGTAAAAAGGCTACCATTTGTAGTAGAAAGCTTTTGGTTGATAATCTGGAATGTATTTTGATCCTGTGAGCGACCAAAACTGATATTATCTGACAGTGTACCATTTAATGTCGGAAACAATGCTGCGCGTGATTGCGATAAGTTAACATCTGCCGTTGCCACATTTAAAACACCCTGTTTGATGTTTAGATTATTCTGCAGCATCCGCTCAATAGCCTGCTGAATGGTCAACACCTCCTGAGCTTGTGCAGAATTACTGATCGTGCTACCGAGAACGCTTAGCGCAAGAATACAGGCCAGCTTTGAGAACAGTTTATTGGTAAAAATCATTTTCATAATTATAATTTCAAATAGTATAAATAAATTCCTCTTGTTTCTTTTTGAAGGCTAACCGGTACAAATCCTTACATTTGAATATGTATCTGGTTAAATCTCCCTTGCTGTTGAAATGGTATTACCCATCGCTGACCTGGCATAAATCCCGCAGAGAAAAAGCTATTTATTTAACCTTTGACGACGGACCTATACCCGATGTTACAGCGTTTGTTTTAAAAACTTTAAAATCGTTTAATGTTAAGGCGACATTCTTTTGTATTGGCGATAATATACGTAAACATCCTGAACTCTTTGAACAGGTTTTAGCTGATGGACACCGGGTTGGAAACCATACCTACAATCACCTGAAAGGTTGGAAAACCGATACTGCAGATTATCTTGACAATTTCAAAGGCTGTCAGCAATTGATGACCACATCCCTATTCAGGCCCCCTTATGGAAGGATAAAAAAGAAACAAATCGATGGGATCAGGTTGCTCTTGCCAAGCACGGAAATTATTATGTGGGATGTGCTGAGCGGCGACTTTGATCAGGGTCTCAGCCCTGATGGTTGTTATCAAAATGTAATTAAGCATACTACTAATGGGTCTATTATCGTTTTTCACGATAGTTTAAAAGCTTTTGAACGTGTGAAATACGCCCTCCCTAAAGCCATTGAGACTTTACTTGAAAAGGGATATATTTTCAAAACACTGTAACCCAAGGTTAAGCCAGTTTCAAGAACATATTTAAAAAGCTAAATATCAACAACTTAAAAGAAGTGATCATTGTGAGACCGTCCATTCCTGAACACCACTGTCCGGTAACGAACTACGTATTTGATCAAAAGCTAAAGGCTCAAATTATTTAGAACTTGTATAAATAATATAATGATCTGCAGATGATGGCCGACCCCTGTTTTTTTTCGTAAATTCGCTACAATTATTAAAATATATTACCTTTTAACCCATATTATCAATGGCTTTTGATATAGAAATGATCAAAAAGGTGTATGCAAACTTTGCTCCGCGTATAGAAGCGGCCCGCAAATTAGTAGGCAGACCTTTAACACTTTCAGAAAAAATCTTATACACCCACCTTTGGGATGCGAATACGAATACCGCTTTTGTTAGGGGTACAGACTATGTAGATTTTGCTCCTGACAGAGTAGCGATGCAGGATGCAACTGCGCAAATGGCGCTTTTACAGTTTATGCAGGCAGGCAGACCGAAAGTTGCGGTTCCTTCTACTGTGCACTGTGATCACCTGATCACTGCGAAATTTGGTGCAGAAACAGATTTACCGGCAGCAAACACAGAAAGTAAAGAAGTTTTTGATTTTCTTGCTTCGGTATCAAATAAATATGGTATCGGTTTTTGGAAACCGGGTGCTGGTATTATTCACCAGGTTGTTCTGGAGAACTATGCTTTCCCAGGCGGAATGATGATCGGAACAGATTCACATACCGTAAATGCGGGTGGATTAGGGATGGTTGCTATCGGTGTTGGTGGTGCAGATGCCTGTGATGTTATGGCTGGTTTGCCATGGGAACTTAAATTCCCTAAATTAATTGGAGTTAAGCTTACAGGAAAACTGAATGGCTGGACTTCTCCTAAAGATGTGATCTTAAAAGTAGCAGGTATCCTTACTGTAAAAGGTGGTACCGGTGCTATCGTTGAATATTTTGGTGAAGGCGCAACAAGCATGAGCTGTACCGGTAAAGGAACAATTTGTAACATGGGTGCTGAAGTTGGTGCAACCACTTCTACATTCGGTTATGATGAGAGCATGGAACGTTACCTTCGAGCAACAAGTCGCGCTGAAGTAGCCGATGCTGCAAATGCCATCAAAGAACACCTTACTGGTGACGCTGAAGTATATGCTGATCCTGAGAAATATTTTGATCAGGTAATCGAAATTGACCTTTCTGAGCTTGAACCTTATCTGAATGGCCCTTTCACACCAGATTTGGCTACGCCAATTTCAAAAATGAAAGAAGTAGCGCTCGAAAACGGATGGCCAATGAAAATTGATGTGGGTCTGATCGGTTCTTGTACAAACTCTTCTTACGAAGACATTTCAAGAGCAGTGAGTATCGCGAAACAAGTGGCCGAAAAAGGTCTGGTTTCAAAAGCTGAATACTGTATCAACCCAGGTTCTGAGCAAATCCGTTACACCATTGACCGTGATGGATTCCTGGATGTGTTCAAACAAATCGGCGCTAAAGTATTTACTAACGCCTGCGGCCCATGTATCGGGATGTGGGATCGCGTAGGTGCCGAAAAACAAGAAAAAAACACCATCGTACACTCGTTTAACAGAAACTTTGCTAAACGTGCTGATGGTAACCCCAATACTTTTGCTTTTGTAGGATCTCCAGAATTGGTTACTGCAATGGCTATTGCCGGAGACTTGAGCTTCAACCCATTAACAGATACATTAACCAATGATAAAGGCGAGCAAGTTATGCTTGACGAACCTTCTGGATACGAACTTCCTGTTAAAGGATTTGCTGTTGATGACGCAGGTTATCAGCAACCTGCTGCCGATGGAAGTGGCGTACAGGTATTAGTATCTCCAACATCACACCGTTTGCAATTACTTGATCCGTTTGCAGCCTGGGAAGGAACAGACCTTAAAGGCCTGAGACTACTCATCAAAGCAAAAGGAAAATGTACTACGGATCATATCTCTATGGCTGGTCCATGGTTGAAATTCCGTGGTCACCTGGATAATATTTCCAATAACATGCTGATTGGTGCTGTCAACTTCTATAACGACAAAACTGACGATGTTAAAAATGCACTGACTGGCGAATATGGACCTGTTCCTGCTACGCAACGTGATTACAAAGCCGCAGGCCTTGGATCAATTGTTGTTGGCGATGAGAACTACGGTGAGGGATCAAGTCGTGAGCACGCTGCAATGGAACCACGTCACCTTGGTGTAAGAGCAGTACTTGTAAAATCCTTTGCAAGGATCCACGAAACAAACCTTAAAAAACAAGGTATGCTTGGATTAACCTTCGCAAATAAAGAAGATTATGATAAGATTCTTGAAGACGATATCATTGATATCGTTGGTTTAACAACCTTCAGTCCTAATGTTCCTTTAACTGTTGTACTAAACCACGCAGATGGGTCAAAAGACGAGATTGTAGTAAATCACAGTTACAATGCACAACAGATCGAATGGTTTAAAGCAGGTGGTGCTTTAAATATCATCCGCCGTCAGGTTGTAGCAGAATAGTTAAATTGATATTTTGAACTCCCGCCAACAGCGGGAGTTTTTTTATGTCTAAGAATTTAGAAAAGTACGGAACCAGTGTCCGGAATCTTTCACCGTACGCTGTTGGGTCTTAAAATCTGTATGCACCAGGCCAAAGCGCGCATTAAACCCTTCGGCCCACTCAAAATTATCCATTAACGTCCATGCCATATAGCCTGTTATAGGCATGCCCTCTTGTTTTGCCTTGAGTACGGCAGAAAGGTATTCCTTGAAATAAGCAATTCTCTGTTCGTCAGCCACTACACCATCGTTCAGGTGATCAACATATGCCGCGCCATTTTCGGTGATCATGATGTTTTTGATGCCAGGATAAGCAGCAAACTGCTTAATAACCCTGTAGAAGCTTTCCCCATTAACCTCCCAGCCCATATAGGTATGGGGTTTCTTTCTGCTCTTTGCCTTTACCTCCCAAGCTTGTACAACGGGAACAAACGCATTATATTTAATGGTTAGTGGAAAGTAATTCTGTAAACCTATAAAATCAAACTCAAAACTCAATCGCTCTTTATGCCTCCAAGTCGAGTGTTGCACCGCAAAGCGTTCCATCACATCCCAATCCATTTCAGGAAAGCCCATGCCTAGCGTCGGCTCAACAAACAAACGGTTTACCAGGCAATCAACTCTTTCGGCCGCCAGCACATCTGAATCTCTGTCAGTGTATGGAATAATCTCTGAGCAGGAGAAAGTAGTACCAATATTCGCATTTCTGATCTCCGCCCGAAGAATTCTTCCCCCATCTGCCTGCGCAATTGCAGCATGTTGTACAGCAGAGAAAAAATTTGTTAATCCGGTTTTTCCAGGAGCATGGATACCGAGCATATACCCTAGTGAAGTAAATCCAAACGGTTCATTCAAAACAATCCAGTTCTTTACCTTGTCGCCATATTGTCTGGCACAAAACTCAACAAATTCGTTAAAGGCATTATTAATGCTAAAAGCGGTCCAGCCTCCCATCTCTTCCAGCACCTCCGGCAAATCCCAATGGTATAAAGTGATATAAGGCATAATCCCGTTAAGTAGACATTCGTCAATCAGATTATGATAAAACCTAACCCCCTCCCAGTTAACCGCCGATCGCCCCTCAGGGAAAATTCTGGACCATGCTATAGAAAAACGAAATATGGAGAACCCAAGATATTTAACCATCGCAACATCTTCCCGGTACCGGTGATAGAAATCGCAGGCATCCTGAAGCCTGTGCCCATTTTTAATTTTACCAGAGCGTTTTGTAAATGTATCCCAAATGCTAGGTCCTTTACCATACGACTCAGACGCCCCTTCAATTTGTGCTGCCGCTGTGGCAATACCCCAGCTAAAATCATTTCCAAAATCCGAAGCTTTGACCATAGTTAATCCAGTTTCTGCAAGATGGCGATATGATGTTAATTCAGCGTTAAGCCAATTTCTTTTAACAGCAGTGCCGCATTAAAAGTCCGACAAGGCCCGTCTTTTAACTTATAATCAAATTTCATTTCTCCTTCAGCAAGCTGTATATCGAAATGGTAATTACGGACAGCGACAGGGTATTGCTCCGTCATTTCTGACAGCTGTAAATCATGCGTAGCAAACAAAGCCGGCGTATGCCGATCAATAAGCCGTTCTATAAAAACCCGTGAGCCCAGGAACTTATCTTTACTGTTCGTTCCCCGCAGCATCTCATCTATAAGAACCAAGGCATCAGGATATCGATCGATGGAATCTAAGATCATTTTCAGCCTGTTCAGCTCGGCTTTAAAAGTTGAAGTCTGATCATTCAATGAATCTTTAATACGCATATAAGAAAGCAGATTAAAGATCGATGTCTGCATCTCCCTGGCGCATACAACGGATCCCGCAAATGCCAACACCATGTTAATGCCAACTGTGCGTAAAAATGTACTTTTTCCCGCCATATTAGACCCTGTGATGATATCTGCAGTGGGCTGAGCATTGAAGTCGTACGAATTAACAACCCTGCGTGCTTCAGCAATCAGCGGATGGCCCAGATCCACAACGTGTAATTTGAAAGTCGAAGAAAGTTCTGGAAAAACCCACTCAGGCTCGTTGTGACTGAGCGTCGCAAAAGAAATAAGCACCTCGAACTGACTAATCCTATATAGTCCATGCACAAGCTCAGTTGCCGAAGCAGCATACCACTGATCTAATCTGATCGCACAACGTAAATCCCATAGGAAGAATAAATTTAAAAACCCTCCCACAATCATATTTAACCGTGCATCGAATGCATTGATAATGCCTGATAGTCGTTTAATCTGCCCACTCACTACACCTTTATCGGCATCGTTACTAAAAAAATCTATTATATATTTACTCTTCCAGTCCTTACGCTCTGTCCATTTAACAGCACTAGAAAAAGCATTAAGCAATCCAGAGCTTCCACTAAACCCAAGATATACCGCATTGATCTTTTTAAGTTGCGAGAGGGTAAATATAAAATTGAACATCAGTACAACCGACAGGATATTCCAAACTTTACCTCCGTAGATAGCGGCAAGTATAAATGTTCCAATACTAAGTAATGGTACTACCGCAGTATAGAAGCGGATAAATCGATGACGAGTAAACTGCAACTGCTCGGGCAACTGATTCTGAAGTTTATGAATAATTACATCGATCTGTGTAGGCTTATGCCCTTGCAATTCTGCCCGGAAAGTAAATGTACTTTCAATTTCCTGTACCACTTCTTGTATTGCTTCCTGTCTGGCTAGTATAGTCCCCATCTCAGCGGGGCGCCCTAAATTGTCTGCAAGCAGTGCCAATCCGCTATGTGTATTACACCGATTGATCAATGCATATAAAGATCCCGATCCATAAATATCAAGGTCTGATGCATAATGGTGCGCTTCGTTATCATAGCTATCCCCATTAGCGTACCCATTTGTCTTTCCCTCAATTACATTGATTTCATTTTCAAAAACCCAGAGCAAATTTGTATGATAGCTGAGGAGGTGTTGGGTATCCATTTGCTTTTTCACCAGATACATAAAAAATATAAGCGGCAAAAATAGCAACACACCAAATAGCAGAGAAAAACCAAAATTGATGATCAACGCAATCAAAATAATCTCTATCACGAATAACCCAAGTCGGGAAAAGGAAATAGTGTTTAACTTGGATTTTAGCGATTTAAGTAGTTCCTGTTGTACCGCTTTGTGATTTTGATAACCAGTTAAGACGCTATCTTTTGTTTTTACCATATCTTTGAGTTTTACGCTGACGAAGACGTAAATATAAGGAATACGGCAGGATGACCTAGAAATAATTATAGCCTGCCAATAATCAGTACAATTATGAAGATAACCCTGTTAGTGGTTGGGAAAACAGAAGACAAGTATCTCCTGGAGGGAATGGAAAAATACCTGAACAGGTTAAAACACTATATCAGCTTTAACCTGGTAGTAATTCCTGAACTTAAAAACACAAAAAATCTGACCGAAGCCCAGCAAAAAACCAAGGAAGCTGAGAGCATCATGAAGCAGTTGAATAATGCTGATCAGGTTGTGTTATTGGATGAGAAAGGCAAAAAGTATACCTCGGTATCATTTTCTAACTATTTGAACAAGCAAATGATCGGCAGTGTGCAGCACTTGGTTTTTATCATTGGTGGCCCTTATGGTTTTCATGAATCGATCTACGCCAGAGCCAACTCCAGCCTTTCTTTATCAGACATGACATTCTCACATCAAATGGTTCGTTTATTTTTTATAGAACAATTATACAGGGCTTTTAGTATATTAAAGGGAGAACCGTATCACCACGAATAGTAATTTGTGGAATTTCGGATTTAAGAACATCATAATAAAAAAGGAGGAATTATGCAGTTGGGCGATTTCAAAAGAAAATACAATTACAAAAGTGATACGTCACAGTACAAAGGAAGTTATACTTTGGCGATAATTATATCGATCGTAGCGTTTGTGCTGATCTGGTATTTTCTATAGTAGGAGACATAAAAAAACCGGATACATGATCCGGTTTTTTTAATATTAAACGCCTTTCTTACTCGTCATGTTTGCCTTTTTCGCAGGCTGAGCAGTCTTACTTGGTGCCTTAGCATTCGAAGGTTTCGCAGCAGCCTTAGGCTTTTTGTCAGTTTTTTCTTCTGGCTTTGCAACATCTGCAGCAGTAGCTTCTGCTGGTTGCTCAGTAAATAAAGGAAGATCCTTTAATAAGTGAAACCAGGTTACAATTTTTTTCATATCCGAAGTATATACCTTCTCAGTATCATGCCCGGGAGCAACTTCTTCAAAAAATGTTTTTAACGTTGCACCGTCAGCCTTAGCATCAGGAACATTTCCTTTAGCCGCAGCAATATTGGCAAGTACGTCTACCAGTTTCAGATCTTCATCCTCACCATACACCGTAATATCTTCCAAAGAAGCTAATTTGGTGGTGGATATGTTGGCTACGATTTTTACTTTTTGCGCATCCAGACCTTCCAAAACATAACCTGCCTTGTTTTGTCCCACCAGTTTAAATAAACCCGGACGTCCTGATACTGCTACTATTCCTCTTAAATTCATATGATTCTTTTCTAAGAAGTTACAGACTAGTCTTCTGTTACCTCAATTGTCAAAATTTTATCTCCTTGTCTGATTGAATCAACAACATCGACATTTTCAATCACTTTACCAAAACACGTATGGTTTCTGTCTAAATGTGCAGTATTGTCTCTGCTATGGCAGATAAAAAATTGTGACCCGCCAGTATTTCTTCCAGCATGTGCCATCGATAATACACCGCGATCATGGTATTGATTCTCTCCTGTTAATTCACAGTCAATTTTGTATCCAGGGCCTCCAGTACCAGCCAAATGTGCTTTAGCAGGATCTTTTGAATTAGGGCAACCACCCTGTACCATAAAGTTAGGGATAACACGGTGAAAAGAAATACCGTCGTAAAAACCTTCTGTAGCCAGTTTTTTAAAGTTAGCAACTGCATTAGGTGCATCCTGATCATAGAACTGTACAGTCATGTCGCCTTTTTCTGTTTTTATTATTGCTTTGCTCATAATTGTCTTATATAAATAAAAGGCAAATTTAGTAAAATGAAATGAAACCAACATGATCTTCAGCCTCACATTCGCTGTTAATCACTATATTGTTTCTATATTCATCAGCATACCCTATTTTAGTGCGGGCAAACAAAAATTATGAACTGCAAAAAATATCTCCTGTGTATTCTTTTATCGCTTTTCTGTTCTGCGCTGAAGGCGTCTTCCATTCTTATACAGATGGACGAAGAACAGAAAAATCACCTGAAGGCATATGGCATAGCCTTTTGGAGTATCAAACAAAATGCCGATGTGAGTTGGCTTTTAAACTATCGGGGTGGTAGTTTTCTGATCAGATACAACAAGACTGTAGAAGATGAATGCAAAACGAGGGGCGTTTCTTATGAAATTTTGCCTGACGGGAAAGTTACACTCCTGCTCAATGAGATAAGTGATCCCTCCGTTAATATGGAAATGGTAAAATTGGAAAAAGCACCGAAAATTGCTGTATACTCTCCTAAGAGCAAGCTTCCATGGGACGATGCGGTAACGCTCGTGCTTACCTATGCGGAGATTCCGTATGATGTCATCTATGATGATGAAGTACTAAAGGATAAGCTTGCCGGATACGATTGGCTCCATATGCATCATGAAGATTTTACGGGTCAATATGGCCGATTTTGGAGTGCCTTTAGAAATGCATCCTGGTATAAGGATGATGTAGCCAATCAGGAAGCTACCGCAAAAAGAAATGGCTTTAAAAAGGTTTCTGAAATGAAGCTCGCTGTAGCTCAAAAGATCCAGGGCTTTTGTACTGGAGGTGGTTTTCTTTTTGCTATGTGCTCTGGTACAGACAGCTTTGATATTGCGCTTAGCGCTGCCGGCATCGATATCTGTGCGAGCATGTTTGACGGGGATGGTGTAGACCCAAATGCGCAGGCCCGGTTAAACTTTAACAACACCTTTGCATTTAAGGATTTCAGATTAGATCCCAATCCAGCAAACTATGAATTCTCCGATATTGATGTTACGCAGACCAGAAATCTGACTCAGACAAATGATTACTTTACACTATTCGATTTCTCCGCAAAATGGGATCTCGTACCAGCAATGCTTACTCAAAACCATGAAAAAGTAATCAAGGGTTTTATGGGACAAACTACTGCATTCCGTAAAAACCTGGTAAAAACCAGTGTCACCGTACTAGGCGAGAACAAAGGCGCTTCAGAGATACGATACCTGCATGGCGAGGTTGGCAAAGGACAATTTACTTTCTACGGCGGACACGATCCTGAAGATTATCAGCATGCGGTTGGTGATCCACCAACAGACCTTAACCTCCACCCCAATTCCCCCGGATACAGGTTAATATTAAATAATGTTCTTTTCCCGGCAGCGAAAAAGAAACAGCAAAAAACTTAATCGTAGAAGTTCCAGCGTACGCCAAATTTCAACATACGGTTTGGCGTAGGATACTTATCTGTAAGGTAATAGCCTTTAGATTGAAGCCCCTGATTAACGTAATCATATTTTACAAAAATATTTGCCTTCCGAAGTGATGCCCTAAGAAAAACATCTACCACAGGTTGGGTATTAAGTTTATTTCCAGCGCTCGTTAAAAAAAACTGGCCGGCCGCAGGAGAATAGCCATAAGATTCGAAAGGTGTGTTGTATTTTACATCAAATCCTATATTGGTGCGTAGCACTTTAAAAACAGTCTGGTCTACATAAAAACTGTGGAACGTATATATCTCTGGCGTCCTCAATACTGAGGGTTGGTCTGTCTTCTGATAAACGAGGTAACTCTCCAGATAGAATTTCCCAACATTGAATTTCTTACCCGCAGTAATTTTCAACATATTGATATTACCGGCCTGATCAGGGGCAATAGTGGTTGTGTTACCAACCTGTTTAAAGTACAGGTAATTATTGATGAGATAATACTGCGCGCCAACATCAAGTTTCAACTTATCGTTTAAATAGTTGAAAGACATATTCAACGTTTTAGTGCGCTCAAAATCATTCACCCAATTATAGTGATTACCAAAATAACGGTTATAGACCTCTTCAGGGGATTTATTCTGCAGATAAGCACCGAGTACGATCCTACCGATTGAATTACTCAATAACAAATTACTCTTGGCTTCATATAAAAAATCACCGATCTGGCGTCCCTGAACAATTTGCTGTACATCAACGTTCAAATCAATTCTGTTACTGAACCTGTACCCAAGATTACCAAGCAACGAAGTGTTCTGGAATGTGTTCGTATAGGCATAGTAATTTTGAAGATTCGCATACCGCGCGTATTGTGCGTAGTTGTAGAAATCATGCCTGATACCGACATCTAATTTCAACTCATTCTTTATAATAGAGCTCGATTTACCGCGAAGGAAAAAACTGTAAATAAACTCATTCTGAACATGTTTATAACGCGTAGTGTCACTCGTAAAAACAGAATCAATTAACCCTCGCGGAATTGCCAAATGGGTATCATTTTCGTCCTTGATAAAGTTATAGGCATTCTGGTCATAAGTAAGTGTATACGTAACCTTATTCGTCGGTAATATTTTGGACGTGATTTCCTGAGCCAACGTATCAATCCTACCCACAAAATAGCTTTGCTTGATCATGAAAGATTTCCTGCGTGACAGCTGCCGGGAAGCATTCAGGTTTACATTTTCCGCATCAGCAGTAATATTGCTGGGTGTTGTGAAAATCTGGGAATTGGTAATCGCACCATTTTCCTGAGCTTTAAGCGTATTGAATATTGCGTTTACCCACAAGTTATAGCGTTTGCTTGGCGACTGGTACCAGGTGAAAAACGCCCCATTAAGATCATCGCCCCGCTGTCTGGCATAGATCCCATCGGCACCGATACGATTGTAATTTAAGCCAATGTTCCAGTTTTTCTTAATATTCTGAGAATGGGTAACCTTAAGAATCTGCTCCGCCTGGCTGCCACTCAGGTAATAAAGGCTGGTAAAAGGTGTCCGTGCCTGATAATACAAAATATCATCATGGTTCATCTGATAGTAGTCAAGCGCATGGAATCCAGCATCAAAACCTATAGTCTTTGAAGGTTCAAAAAGCATTGGACGTGCAGCAAGTCCAAGATTCCCAATGTTTACAGTCGGATGCCTGGGTTGTGCAAGCACACTGAAATTCTGTATACCCCGCATACTAGTATCAAGCGGCAATGTCTGAATGCTGTCTTTAGTTAATTTCAGCGTGGTATAACGGATATATCTTGAGGTAAATACCACCGAATCAGAAGCACTATCCATCTTTTTACGCAAAGAATCCAATTCCTTATTGTCGCCAACAGTGGTTTTTAAATCCTGCGCATGCAACCGCCCGCCAATAAAAACACAAACACAGCACAGAAAGTAAGCTAACTTCTTTGACATTATAACGCTTTGATTAACTCGCTCAGGATTCGCGTCATCTTTGGTTCAGCGATACGTGCAGTCTCCAGTATTTCCTCAAGACTAACTGGTTCTAATACCTCCGGGAACCCTTCATCTGTTAGTACAGAGATCGCAAAGACTGGCAATGACATATGATTAGCAACGATCACTTCCGGTACTGTACTCATACCGACAGCGTCACCACCGATGATCCGTAAATAGCGGTACTCCGCCTTTGTTTCCAGATTCGGCCCGGTCACGGCAACATATACACCCTGGTGGCAAATAATGTCTTCGGCTTTTACAATTTCCAGTGCCTTGCTGATCAGGGCTCTGTTGTAAGGCTGACTCATATCTGGAAAACGAGGCCCCATATCAGCATCGTTTCTTCCTCTTAGTGGACTTTCAGGCTGTAGATTGATGTGGTCGTTGATGACCATCAGATCGCCTTTCCTAAAATCAGGATTTAATGAGCCGGCAGCATTTGACACAAATAGATGCCCGATACCCAATGCTTTAAGTACACGGATAGGGAAGGTGATCTGCTGCATAGAATAACCTTCATAATAGTGCAGCCTTCCTTGCATGGCAACTACCCTTTTTCCATTAAGTATACCAAAAATCAGCTTGCCCGAATGAAACTCAAGCGTGGAGATCGGAAAATTCGGTATATTGGAATACATCAGGCTAAATGATACTTCAATCTCATTTACCAATCCTCCCAAGCCTGTTCCCAGTACAATGCCTACTTCAGGTTCAAACTGGTTAGTTTTCTGTTTAATATATTGTACGGTTTCGTGTAGTGTTTGAAACATAGGTTAATATTGTTTTGTCAAATAGACCAGCATCCTCGGGACTCAGCTCCATCTGGATCGGTAAATAAAATACGGGTAAATTTACGAGTAATTCTTTGATTGCACCACCTAATAAACGCTTTGAGTCCTTTTCTGTTGTGATGATGATTTTTTCCTTTTCTGGAGCAGATCTGAATGCCTCTGTTAACTGCTTAATCTCCGCTACAGTAAAAACATGATGATCAGGAAAGCGAAACTGATCCAGAACTTCATAGCGTGATTTTATATAACTCAGCAGCGGTTCTGAATTTGCTATGCCCGTTAATAGAAACACCTTTGGTGTTACTGGTACAGGCAAGTTTATTCGGTAAACGGGCACAAGGCTACCGTATTTTATGCTCGAAAAGTAAACTGGCTTATGTTCGGTTTTATTAAATTTGTTGACTAACAGCTCACGTTCCTCAACACCAGAATCAGGACATTTGGTAACCAAAATAACATCCGCGCGCCGATATCCTTGAAAAGGCTCTCTTAAATTTCCGGCCGGCAACATCCATTGCCTCCTCCTCAACTTACTGAATTCAAAAAGCAATAAACTTAGCCCCGGCAGAACACTTCGGTGTTGAAATGCATCATCCAAAATGATTAAATCGTGCGTATCGCGGAGCAACTTAATGCCTTTTACCCGATCCTCACATACGGCAACTGTTACATTTTTAAACTTATGAAAATACTGCAGCGGCTCGTCTCCAATAGTATCTGCAGTTGCCAACTGATCGGCTAGCAGGAAACCTTTCGTTTTTCGTCCGTAGCCGCGACTTAAAATAGCAATTTTATACTGTGATAGTAAACGGACAAGGTATTCTGTCGCCGGTGTTTTGCCGGATCCTCCTACAGCAAGGTTCCCTACACTTATCACCGGAAGGTCAAATTGAAAAGAACTGAAAATACCCCAATCATACAGCTTGTTTCTGGTAACAATCACCAAAGCGTACAATAAAGAGAAAGGAAGTAGGATAAAACGTAAATAAGTCAGCATGTGCAGTTCCAAAAATAAACATTATTACGCGTTTTGCCTATACCCGAACGAACAGGATGAAATGGATCAGTCAGCTACCTACAAAATAAAAAACTATCTTTGCATAAACAATAAGAATTACCATGCTTAAAGGATTTTTTAACGTACCAGTACCGGTAAATGAGCCTATTTTAGGGTATGCTCCCGGAAGTAAAGAACGTGAACTGCTCAAGGCTGCTATAGCTGATGCGCGTTCTAAACAAATTGATATTCCAATGTATATTGGAGGAAAAGAAGTACATACAGCAGATAAAGGAAAAGTAACACCTCCACATGATCATCAGCATGTGTTAGGCCAGTATAGTAAAGGTGATAAAAGCCATGTACAGTCAGCTATTGATGCTGCATTGGCGGCGAAAGCAAATTGGGAAAACCTCGCCTGGGAACACCGTGCAGCTATATTTTTGAAAGCTGCCGACCTGATTGCAGGACCGTACAGATATAAATTGAATGCAGCAACCATGCTTGGCCAATCAAAAAACGCCTACCAGGCAGAAATTGATTCCGCTTGTGAGCTAATCGATTTCCTGCGTTTCAACGTCAGCTATATGTCTGACATCTATAAACAACAACCTCCAGTTTCTCCAAAAGGTGCCTGGAATAGAGTTGAACAACGTCCTTTAGAAGGATTCGTGTTTGCATTAACACCTTTTAACTTTACAGCTATCGCAGGTAATCTGCCTACGTCAGTAGCACTAATGGGTAACGTTGTGGTTTGGAAACCAGCAAACACACAAATATTTGCTGCCAATGTATTGATGCAGATCTTTAAGGAAGCTGGTCTGCCTGATGGTGTAATTAACCTGGTATATGTATCAGGACCTGATGCGGGTGAAGTTATTTTTAACCACCCTGACTTCGCAGGTATTCACTTTACAGGATCTACAGGCGTTTTCCAGGATATCTGGAAAACAATTGGAAATAACATCCATAAATTCAAAACTTACCCTCGTATTGTAGGTGAGACTGGTGGTAAAGATTTTATTCTTGTTCATGGATCTGCAGATCCTGAAGTATCAAGTACTGCCATCTTAAGAGGCTCATTTGAATATCAGGGCCAGAAATGCTCCGCCGCTTCACGCGTCTACATTGCCAAAAGCGTGTGGCCTGCCATTAAAGAATTTATGATCCGCGACCTGGCCACTTTCAAAATGGGTGGCACTGAAGATTTCGGCAATTTCATCAACGCTGTAATTGATGCCAACTCGTTTAACAAACTGGCTAAATATATTGATGCTGCTAAGGCTGACAGCAGTGTAGAGATTATAGCTGGTGGTAACTATGACAACAGTAAAGGATACTTTATTGAACCGACAGTTTTAGTGGTTCAGGATCCAAAATACACAACGATGTGCGAAGAGCTTTTTGGCCCGGTATTAACTATCTATGTATATAATGACGAGGCTTATGCCGAAGTATTGGAAACGATCGATGGAACTTCTATCTACGCATTAACCGGTGCCGTGATTGCTCAGGATCGTTATGCAATTGAGCAAGCTACACATGCACTACGTAATGCTGCCGGTAACTTTTATATCAATGATAAATGTACCGGTGCAGTTGTTGGTCAGCAGCCATTTGGTGGTGCCAGAGGGTCTGGTACTAATGACAAAGCTGGCTCTATGATTAACTTGCTACGCTGGGTGTCTCCACGAACAATCAAAGAAACATTTGATCCACCAAAGGATTACCGCTATCCTTTTTTGGCTGAAGATTAATAAGCATAAAAAAAGCTCCCGGAATTCCGGGAGCTTTTTTTATGCAATATCGACGAGGTATTAGTCTTTAGGAAGTGCCGTTACCTTAAACACCGTAGACAGGTGATCATTAGACTCGCAACTTACTTCAAGATCTTTAATAATTCCTGATTTAAGGCTGTAAACCCATCCATGTAGAGAAAGCTTCTTGCCGTTGCTCCAACGATTCTGCACTATAGAAGTTTTAGTCAGGTTAAATACACCTTCAACTACGTTAAGCTCTACCAGACGCTCAGCTCGTTTTTTTTGATCAGAGATCATATCGAGCTCATGGTAATGCAAGCGGTATGTATCTTTGATGTTTCTGAGCCAATTATCTATAATGCCATATTGTTTATTACCTAACGCAGCTTCTACTCCACCACAACCGTAATGACCACATACAATTACATGCTCAACCTCTAGCACGTTAACGGCATAATCAAGCACACTCAGCATATTCATATCTGTATGCACAACAACATTGGCAATATTGCGGTGAACAAAGATATCACCTGGGTTGGTATTGGTAATCTGATTGGCGGGTACGCGACTATCTGAGCAGCCTATCCATAAAATTGGTGGTTTCTGCCCCGCGGCAAGGCGATCAAAATACTGCGCATCCTCTGCAAGCGTTGCAGCTACCCAGTCTTTATTTCCCTGGAGTAATCCCTCGTATGTTATATTTTGACTTTCCGTCTGTTGTAATTTAGCGCACATAATAATTTTAGTTATTGATTTTATCTTCGATTATTTTGGTGTTCAATTTCGGTACGATGTAGCGATCTTTGATCTGCTCTAAGGTAACGATAACACCTTTTGTATAAGCATTATGCTTAAAATTAAAAATTGTTTCTAAAACGTCCGGATCAATATAACGGGCATTGGAGCCGTCTATGATCACGTTAGTCTCAGTTGGAATATTTGTTAAAACTACCTGAATAGCTGCTTTATTGAGAAAGGATACCTCTTCTGCAAGTGTAATCCTTAAATTCTTCTTATTACCCTCTTCGGTAATCCTATAGAAAAAAGGATTTCTCATATTGGTACGTAACATGTAGAAAATAGAAACAAGCATACCTACAGCAACACCCTTGAGCAAATCGGTAAACAATACCGCAACAATGGTAACTACAAAAGGAACAAACTGATCCCATCCCTTATGATACATATGTTTAAATAAAGCAATACGCGTTAGTTTATAACCAGTTACCAATAATATTGCCGCCAAGCATGCTAAGGGGATCATATTGATCAAACCAGGGATAAATAGCAGGGAAAGCAACAACCAGCAGCCGTGAAAAACAGCCGACATTTTAGTCCGCGCTCCTGCTCCGGCATTTGCAGAACTTCTGACAATTACTGATGTCATTGGCAACCCACCAAGCATTCCACTTGTGATATTACCGATACCCTGGGCTACAAGCTCCCTGTTGGTTGGAGACACTCTTTTTATAGGGTCTATCTTATCAATCGCTTCAATACTCAATAAGGTTTCCAAGCTGGCCACGATAGCGATCGTACCTGCAACTACCCAAACCTCTTTGTTTTTGATTACGGAAAAATCAGGCATATTGAAAAGACCTGTGAACTCAGCCCATCCGCTAACTATAGGAATGGTTACCATCTGTTTAGGATCCAATGCGAAGTTCGTTGATTTAAATAACCAACTCAATACTATTCCAATCACTACAACAACTAGCGGCGCAGGAACGCTGCTCAGTGCTTTTACTTTAGGCCACACGATCAATACAGCGATAGAAAGCATACTAATCACGATAGCCGCCAGGGTAAAATGGCTCAACGCACTGTTAATTGCCGAGAATGTATTTTCATGATCCTTCTGAAAAAAACTTTCATCACCCAGGAAATCTGAATCAACTCCCAACGCATGGGGTAGCTGTTTAAGAATTAAGATCAGACCGATAGCTGCCAGCATACCTTCGATTACACTGGAAGGAAAATAACTCCCTATAGTCCCTGCTTTTAACAGACCCAGGATAACCTGTATCACTCCAGCTAATACAACCGCCAGCAGAAATGCCTGATAGCTCCCGAGATGAGCTATCGCTCCAAGAACAATCACTGTCAAACCTGCTGCTGGCCCACTAACGCTGAGCTGAGACCCGCTTACTGCGGCAACAACAATACCACCGATGATACCGGAAACAAGTCCGGCAAACAATGGTGCCCCCGAGGCCAGCGCAATCCCCAGACAAAGTGGTAAGGCCACCAAAAAAACGACTATACTCGACGGAAGATCCCGTTTTAAATTCTTTTTTAAAATATATTTTTTCACATCAAGTCCCGAAAAGACTGAGTTCCCTTTTTCCATAATTTCTGATCGCTTGACGCCAAAAAACTACCGGCATCCCTGCCAGTCGCAATCAGCGCTTAAAATAAACTACACGTAATAATTGCGGCCTCAAAAAGGCCTGCTAAGAAATTTTACACCAGATTAGGAGGCGGTGTTGGAACTGAAGGATGGTATGGGTTTACATACCTCTTGTTGTGGTCTAAGAAACTACTGCTGATTCCGAAATGGTAGATCACAGGAATATAGGTGCACGAATATTGAAAATCGATGATTTTATAATCAACGTATTTCAAAATCTTACCGCTATCCCCATCAGCTCCATGTTCAAGCTCGATCTGCATGATCACAGAATTTACGACGTCTTTATCCATATGCGCCGAAAAACAAGGCGACAAGGATATGATCATCTTCGCACTAAAGATGCTCAGAAAGGATAATACGATAAGTAATCTGTACTTTCTTAAAGACATACGTTATTTATACTGATTCAAAAATAGCTCCCTGATCTGGTAATCAAGAAAAAAAAAGTAAAAATTTTCTAATAACTTTTTAAAGGAAGCCAATAACTGTATTTTAGCATGGTTAGCTATAGAGATAATGAAAACCAAAATAGAACTGCTAAAGGATAAAATCGCTCAGGCAAATGCTGCTGGCGGACCTGCCAGAGTGGAAAGTCAACATAAAAAAGGAAAACTTACTGCACGAGAACGCTTGCATTTTTTAATGGATGAAGGCACCTTTGAAGAAATAGGAATGCTGGTTACGCATAGGAGCACAGATTTCGGCATGGAAAAAGAGAAATACTATGGTGATGGCGTAGTAAGCGGCTACGGCCAGATCAATGGCCGTTTGACCTATGTTTTTTCTCAGGACTTCACCGTTTTCGGCGGATCGCTGTCTGAAACACATGCCGAGAAAATCTGTAAGATCATGGACATGGCGATGAAAAATGGCGCCCCCCTCATTGGATTGAACGATAGTGGCGGTGCCAGGATTCAGGAAGGTGTAGTTTCTTTAGGCGGCTATGCTGATATTTTCTATAAAAATGTGCAGGCATCGGGAGTGATCCCGCAACTCTCCGCAATCATGGGCCCTTGTGCCGGTGGCGCTGTATATTCTCCTGCTATCACAGATTTTATTCTTATGGTAGAAAATACGTCTTACATGTTTGTTACAGGACCCAATGTGGTCAAAACAGTGACACACGAAAATGTGACATCGGAAGAATTAGGTGGTGCATCCACGCATGCAGAAAAATCTGGTGTTACCCATTTTGCATGTGCCAATGAAATTGAAGCGATAAACCACCTCAAAAAACTGCTTAGCTATATGCCGCAGAATTGCGAAGAAATCCCATCGAATCTTCATTATACTGCCGCCGAAGAAATCCGACCTGAGCTGAATGACCTCCTGCCAGAAAATGCAAATCAGCCCTACGATGTCAGAACAATAATTGCGGCAATAACCGACGAGGCCAGCTTTCTGGAAGTTCACCAGGCTTATGCAGAGAATATCGTTGTTGGCTTCGCGCGACTTGCCGGCAGAAGTATCGGTGTGGTAGCCAATCAGCCGGCCTATCTGGCAGGTGTGCTCGACAATCATGCATCTACAAAGGCTGCCCGTTTTGTACGCTTTTGCGACTGCTTTAACATTCCGCTCCTGGTGCTTGAAGATGTTCCGGGATTTCTCCCGGGAACAGATCAGGAATGGAATGGCATTATTACTAATGGCGCCAAGCTACTATATGCCTTTAGCGAAGCTACAGTACCGCGGATCACTGTAATTACCCGGAAGGCATATGGCGGAGCATATGACGTAATGAATTCTAAACATATTGGTGCAGATATGAACTATGCCTGGCCTACAGCGGAGATTGCCGTAATGGGAGCCAAAGGTGCTGCTGAGATTATCTTTAAAAGAGAGATCAGTACAGCTGAAGATCCTGAACAAAAGTGGCTGGAAAAGGAAAAACTATATGCTGATATATTTGCTAATCCCTACCGCGCAGCGGAGCGGGGATTTGTAGACGAGGTTATAGAGCCCGCTCAAACACGAAAAAAATTAATCAAAGCTTTCCAGATGCTGGAAAATAAAGTCGTTAACACCCCCAGAAAAAAACACGGGAATATCCCGCTATAATGAAATTAAGCAAAGCAGATATTTTACTTATGGCCTTTTGTACAGGCCTTATCGTCGCGAACATTTATTACTGCCAGCCACTGGTTATTCTCATAGCAAAGGATTTTAATATTGCAGAGAGTTATGCGGGTCGAATTACCTATTTAACCCAGGGCGGCTATGCTTTAGGCCTCTTTCTTCTTGTCCCACTGGGAGATATGTTCGAGCGCAAAAAACAGATCCTCGTGATTACCGGACTGGCCATCTGCGCACTACTTATAGCTGGCTTTGCCCATTCTTTTCTTGTACTTCAGATTGCCTGTGTATTGATCGGTGCCAGTTCTATTGTGCCACAGTTGATTTTACCCCTGGCTGCAAACTTAAGCAGCGATGAAAACCGCGGGCAAACCATTGGCGTAATCATGAGTGGCCTACTGATCGGCATCCTTGCTTCCCGTGCAATAAGCGGAAGTATAGGTTATCTTTGGGGCTGGAGAGCCATGTATCAGATCGCTGCCGGCTTATGCCTGCTCCTCCTGTTACTCATGGCAAAACGCTTTCCTACCAGCAAGCCTGCTTTTGCCGGAAATTATGGTCAGCTCATGTCTTCCATGCTGGCCTACATCAAAACACAGCCAGTTTTGCGCGAGGCATCACTAATCAACTTCCTCGCATTTTCCATATTGAGTGCTTTTTGGACAACAATGGTACTTTTTCTTGCCAATCCACCCTTCAATTTACAAACGCTACAGATTGGTCTTTTTGGAATTGCAGGAGCCGCAGGAGCCCTTGCAGCACCTTTAGTTGGTCGATTAAGTGATGGTCGTAACCCACGTCAGAATTTATTGATCGGACTGATTCTTCAGCTACTGAGCATACTCACATTTTATTTTACCGGTAACCACCTCTATTTGTTTGTGGTTGGTATTATTTTAATCGACATTGGTCAGCAGGCCATCCATGTAACCAATCAAACCCGGATTTATGCACTGGTGCCAGAGGCCAGAAACAGACTCAATACCGTTTTTATGTCGGTAAGTTTTGTCGGTGCTTCCTGCGGATCTGCCATAGGCCTTTACTTATGGGATCTTGGAAAATGGCCCTTGTTTTGTCTGGGTACAGCATGCGTCATCATTTTGAATATGCTGATCTACAAATTTTACAGTAAAAAACAACCGGCCTGATAAATGTCATGCTGCGGTATATCTTATAAACCGCGGTTGTTGCTTGATCATGAGTTTATATATTTGCTACACTTAATAAAATAAAATGGCTAAAAAAGAAAATAAACAGAAACATGTTTCTGTCGTTACTAAAAAGTCTCTTCAGTTTTTTGAAGCATACATAAATAACCCATCCCCGACAGGATTTGAATATCCTGGTCAGAAAATGTGGTTGGAATACCTAAAACCATACATTGACGAAAGTTTTATTGATAATTATGGTACTGCGGTGGGCGTAATCAACCCGAAAGCAGAATTTAAAGTAGTTATTGAAGCTCATGCTGATGAGATCTCCTGGTTCGTGAATTATATCACTTCAGACGGACTTATTTATGTAATCCGCAATGGAGGCTCTGATCATCAGATTGCCCCCTCTAAACGTGTTAATATCCATACTGATAACGGCCTGGTTAAAGCAGTATTCGGCTGGCCAGCCATCCACACCAGAAGCGGAGAAAAAGAAGAAGCGCCAGCATTAAAAAACATCTTCCTGGATTGCGGATGTACCAGTAAGGACGAAGTCGAAAAACTAGGTATCCATGTTGGTTGTGTAATTACCTATGAAGATGAATTCATGGTCCTTAACAACAGATATTATGTTGGTCGCGCTTTAGATAACCGCGCAGGTGGTTTTATGATTGCCGAGGTTGCACGCTTGCTTCAGGAGAACAAAAAGAAACTCCCATTCGGTTTATATATCGTGAATTCTGTACAGGAAGAAATTGGTTTACGCGGTGCGGAGATGATTGCACACCGTATTAAACCTAACGTAGCCATTGTGACTGATGTTACGCATGATACCACCACGCCAATGATCAATAAGATTACCCAGGGAGATCTTGCCTGCGGAAAAGGACCTGTGGTTTCATACGCACCTGCAGTACAGACTAACCTAAACAGGCTCCTGGTAGAAACAGCTGAAAAGAACGACATTCCTTTCCAACGCCAGGCTTCTTCTAGATCTACAGGTACAGATACTGATGCATTTGCTTACTCCAATGGAGGTGTTCCTTCAGCATTAATTTCATTGCCGCTGCGTTACATGCATACTACAGTGGAAATGATCCATACTGAAGATGTTGATAACGTGATCAAGTTAATTTATGAAGTATTGCTGAATATTAAAAAAGATCACGACTTCACTTATAAAAAATAACAAACATTTTATAGCCCTTGATATCCCTAATATCAAGGGTTTTACTATTTTAGCACTATGAAACCAACCTTACTAATATTAGCTGCTGGAATGGCAAGTCGCTATGGCAGCATGAAACAAATTGACGGATTTGGTCCGAATGGTGAAACTATTATTGATTACTCCATCTACGATGCGATTCAAGCTGGATTTGGTAAAGTAGTTTTCATCATCAAAGAAGAATTCCTTGAAAGTTTTAAATCTATTTTCGAACCTAAACTAACTGGCAAGATTGAAATAGACTATGTCTTTCAAAATTTCGACCTTAAGCAGTTCGGTATAGACACTGAAATCGAACGCGCAAAACCATGGGGAACTGCCCATGCTGTGTTGGCAGCCAGACATATCATCAAAGAACCGTTTTGCGTAATCAATGCTGACGATTTCTACGGATTAGATGCTTACCAGAAAATGGTAAATTTCCTGACCAATGAGGTTAACGGAAGCAACTACTGTATGATTGGCTACGAGATCGGCAAAACGCTATCTGAATATGGATCTGTATCAAGAGGCGTTTGTCAGGTCGACAATACAGGTAATCTGGAAGAAATCAACGAACGCACCAAAGTGTATAAAGACGGCGATGCAATCGTGTACGAGGAAGATGAACAGAAATTTCCTTTAGCAGTTGATACCCGGGTATCAATGAACTTCTGGGGCTTCACTCCCGAAATCTTTCATACCACCCTGGAATTATTCAAAGAATTTGCGGAGAACAACAAGGAAAATCCAAAATCCGAATTTTTCATTCCATTGGTAGCAGAATATCTGGTTAAATCTGAAAAAGCAGACTTCAAAGTGGTGCCTACAAGCAGCCAGTGGTTTGGAGTAACCTATAAAGAAGATAAGCCAATTGTGCAGGCCAGTATCGATCAATTGATTAAAGATGGAACCTATCCTGAAAATCTTTGGAACTAATTAAGTTCCTTATAAAACAAAAAAGGCTCCTGGAAAATCCAGGAGCCTTTTTTATTAGAGATTGAGCAGCTTATTTGCTGTCGTCTTTTACTTCTTCAAAGTCTACATCTGTAACGTTGTCGCCACCGTTGCCAGCTTGTTCAGCTCCTGGCTGACCTGCACCACCTTCTGGTTGCGCGCCGTCCTGACCAGCTTTGTACATTTCTTCTGAAGCAGCATTCCATGCATTTTGCAATTCTTCCTGAGCAGCATCGATATCAGCAAAGTTTCTCGCAGCATGCGCATCTTTCAGTTTTTTCAAACCTTCTTCGATAGGCGCTTTTTTATCTGCAGAGATTTTCTCACCGAATTCTTTCAATTGTTTCTCAGTAGAGAAGATTAAAGCATCTGCACCATTGATTTTTTCAGCTTCTTCTTTAGCTGCTTTATCAGCGTCAGCATTTTGCTCAGCTTCTTCTTTCATCCTTTTGATTTCTTCGTCAGTCAAACCTGAAGAAGCCTCAATACGGATTTTCTGCTCTTTACCAGTTGCTTTATCTTTAGCAGATACATGCAGGATACCGTTTGCATCAATATCAAATGCTACTTCTACCTGAGGAACACCACGTGGTGCTGGTGGAATACCATCCAAAATGAAACGTCCGATTGTTCTGTTCTGAGCTGCCATTGGACGCTCACCTTGTAAGATGTGAATCTCAACAGAAGGTTGATTATCTGCAGCAGTAGAGAAAGTTTCTGCTTTTTTAGATGGAATAGTTGTGTTAGACTCAATCAATTTAGTCATTACACCACCCATAGTTTCGATACCTAAAGAAAGTGGAGTTACATCAAGTAACAATACGTCTTTCACTTCACCTGTTAATACACCACCTTGGATAGCAGCACCGATTGCTACAACCTCATCAGGGTTTACACCTTTAGAAGGTTCTTTACCGAAGAATGCTTTAACAGCTTCCTGAATCGCAGGAATACGAGTTGAACCACCTACCAAAATGATTTCATCAATATCAGTAGTTTTCAAACCAGCATTTTTCAAAGCAGATTTACAAGGATCGATCGTACGTTTGATCAGGTCGCTTGCCAATTGCTCAAATTTAGCACGACTTAATGTTCTAACAAGGTGTTTAGGTCCTGTTGCATCAGCTGTGATATATGGCAAGTTAATTTCTGTAGATGTTGTGCTTGACAATTCAATTTTAGCTTTCTCAGCAGCTTCTTTTAAACGTTGTAAAGCCATTGGATCCTGGTTAAGGTCCATACCATTCTCTGATTTAAATTCTGCAGCTAACCACTCAATAATAATGTGGTCAAAGTCATCACCACCAAGGTGTGTATCACCGTCAGTAGATTTTACTTCAAATACACCATCACCTAATTCAAGTACTGAAACATCATGTGTACCACCACCGCAGTCAAACACAACAATTTTCATGTCTTTGTGTGCTTTATCAAGGCCGTAAGCAAGGGCTGCAGCAGTAGGCTCGTTGATAATACGTTTAACAGTCAAACCAGCGATTTCACCAGCTTCTTTTGTAGCCTGACGTTGTGCATCATTGAAGTAAGCAGGAACCGTAATAACGGCTTCTGTAACCTCGTGACCCAAAAAGTCTTCAGCTGTTTTTTTCATTTTCTGCAAGATCATTGCAGAAATCTCCTGAGGAGTATATTTGCGGTCATCGATTTCAACACGTGGTGTGTTGTTATCACCTTTAACAACTTTGTAAGGTACTCTACCTGCTTCTTTACTAACTTCAGCAAAGCTGCTGCCCATAAAGCGTTTGATTGAGTAGATAGTTTTTGTAGGGTTGGTGATCGCCTGACGTTTAGCCGGCTCACCTACTTTGCGCTCTCCGTTTTCTGCAAATGCAACGATAGAAGGCGTAGTACGTTTACCCTCACTGTTGGCTATAACTACAGGTTCGTTACCTTCCATTACGGCTACGCAAGAGTTTGTAGTTCCTAAGTCTATACCAATAATTTTTCCCATTTTATTTATTTCTTTAATGTTTTACTAATTCGATATTTGCTACTAAACAAGGGTTGTGCCAATTGCAAATTGGCAGACGATTGGCATTCTATGCCAGAATTAGTCTGCTAAAATGTAAATATCCACTACTCAAACCTCTGACAGGTTGGCATATTCTATGCCTCAAGGCCCATTAGTCGCTCTAGGTGATGATAGCCGATTCCAAGGTAAGATTTAATAACTTTTAATTTTTCTTTCAAAGCCAGCTTGTCAGTCGTACCCGCCTGATTTTTAACGCCAATCAATAAAACATTCTTTGGAGTATGTTGATCTGAAATAAACTCAACTACTTTCGTTTTGTAGCCAAAATACTCCATTATCAGACTGCGTATTCCGTCTGTGGCCATTTCTGCCTGGCGCTCCAGAAAAACTCCGTACTGCAACATGAAATCAAGTTCATTATTCACCTTACTCTTCGTCATTTCCTTCCTGATCTGCTTGTGGCAGCACGGCGCAACCACAATCAATTTGGCGTCAGCATATATACCTTTAGCTATCGCATCGTCGGTAGCCGTATCACAAGCATGTAAGGCAATAAGCAGGTCAATCTCCGGAACTGAATAATCAACAATACTTCCCTCCACAAAAGAAAGCTGTCCAAAATCCGAGTCCTTTGCAATTATATTACACAAATCCACAAGATCTTTCCTGAATTCTACACCTGTAACAGCTACATCCTGGTTCAGCACATTCCGCATGTAATCATATAATGCAAACGTCAGATAACCTTTACCAGAGCCCATATCAGCAACCTGTAATTGCCTACCGGTGTTTAGTTGTTTAAGCATGGGACTTAACAGCGCTATATACTGATTGATTTGTTTAAACTTATCCTGAGCATTCGGGAACACATTCCCCGCTGAGTCAGTAACCTTGAGTGCAGTTAGATAGTGCTGCCCAACCGCCTTCAATTGTCTGTTCTTAGTATGGTCATGTGTGCTACTGGCTAAGGGCGCGAGCGTCGGCTTAGTTGTCCTAAGGCTGTAAGCTCCGGCACTGTTCGCCTGAAGTATAGTATCGCTGCCATGTGCAAAAAGCGTCGCAATAAGAAACCCTTGTCCAAATAAAGATTCTACCTGGACATATGCTTCCTCATGACTGTAGTTTTTAACAATGTCCTTTGTTTTATAGCGGTAAGTAAAGGATAACATTGGTGTCCGCTTAATCAGAACAGGGCGGATATGGATCTGTTTCAACCCGGCCTCAGTGCCTTTATAATTTCCAAGAGAGACTTTGATTAACGCACTGTTTGTTACAGCTTCTGACAGCTGATTGATAAACTGGCTAAACACAGGGATTTTTGACATGGATTAATGGATATAATTACAAAAATACAATTTTTTAAAAAGCAAAAGGCCCTGATGATTGCTCAACAGGGCCTTTTGAATAGTGTTAAAAAGCTTACGCTTCTTTTTCAGTAGTATCTTCAGCAGCAGCCTCAGGTGCTTTTTCTTCAGCAACAACTTCTTCAGTTGCAGCTTCAGGAGCTTTCTCAGCAGCAGGTGCATCAGCTTTTTTAGCTTTAGTTCTACCACGACGTGTAGTTTTCTTCTCAGCAGCCTCAGTATCTTTACCGTAAACTTCGTTGTAATCAACAAGTTCAATTAAAGCCATCTCAGCATTATCACCTAAACGACTGTTCAACTTGATGATCCTTGTATAACCACCCGGACGGTTAGCAACTTTCGCTGCAACATCACGGAACAATTCAGCAACAACTTCTTTGTCTTGCAGGTAGCTAAATACAATACGACGTGAGTGTGTAGTATCGTTTTTAGATTTAGTGATCAAAGGCTCAACATACATACGCAAAGCTTTCGCTTTTGCTAAAGTAGTAGAGATTCTTTTGTGTTTGATCAGTGATGATGCCATGTTAGCAAGCATCGCTCTGCGATGTGAATCTGTTCTTCCTAAGTGGTTTACTTTTTTACCGTGTCTCATTTTTAAATTTATTCAGTGTGTACCGTCTCGTTGAAATTAATCTGAGGGAATTACACACGATTAACAATATTTGTTATTTGTGTTGTACTATTCTTCGTCTAACTTGAATTTAGAAAGGTTCATTCCAAAAGAAAGACTTTTAGATTTAACCAGTTCCTGAATCTCAGTTAAAGATTTTTTACCAAAGTTTCTGAATTTTAACATATCAGCTACATCGTAAGATACCAGATCAGCTAAGGTACGGATATCGGCTGCTTTAAGGCAGTTTAATGCACGTACAGAAAGATCAAGGTCAACCAATTCAGTTTTAAGGATCTTACGCATATGCAGGATTTCTTCATCAACTTCTTTAGTCTCTTCTTTGGCTTGCGATTCCAATACCAGGTTCTCATCAGAGAACAACATGAAGTGTTGGATCAAAATTTTGGCAGCTTCCTTCAATGCCTCTTCAGGATGGATTGAACCATCTGTAGAGATGTCAAGGATCAACTTTTCGTAATCTGTTTTTTGCTCAACACGATAATTTTCAATCGTGTATTTTACATTCTTCATTGGAGTAAAGATCGAATCGATAGCAATTACACCAACAACAGCATCATTAACTTTATTCTCTTCTGCTGGAACATAACCGCGTCCTTTATTGATTGTTAATTCAACCTCTAAAGTCACAGATTTCTCCATATTACAGATTACGAAATCCGGATTAAGAACTTCGAAATTGTTAGAGAATTTAGTGATGTCCCCTGCAGTGAACTGATCCTGACCATTTACAATGATGAAAACTTTTTCAGAATCACCAGAGTCACCTACCTTTTTGAAACGCACTTGTTTCAGGTTCAGGATGATTTCAGTTAAGTCTTCTACAACACCTTTCATGGTAGAGAATTCGTGAGAAACTCCAGAGAAACGGATGCTTGTAATGGCAAAACCCTCTAATGAAGAAAGTAAAATTCTTCTTAGGGCATTACCAATTGTTACACCGAAACCGGGCTCTAAAGGACGAAATTCAAATATGCCATCGAAATCTGTTGATTTCTGCATGATTACCTTATCGGGTTTCTGAAATGCTAAAATTGCCATTTATAATGTTTTTAGATCGTTATTAATAATATGTAACGTAAAAAAATTAACTGCCCTAAGACAGTTAATTCAATTCATTACTTAGAGTATAACTCTACTATAAGGTTTTCTTTGATATTTTCTGGGATCTCGTCACGATTAGGATAAGTTAAGAACTTACCTGTCAATTCACCTGCATTCCAGTCTAACCAATTGAATTTATTGATTACTCTGCCTGCTACTGAATTTGTGATAGCCTCTAAAGTTTTTGATTTCTCTCTAACTGCGATCACATCACCAGCTTTTAATTGATATGAAGGAATATTTACTACTTCACCGTTCACTGTTACGTGTTTATGGCTAACTAACTGACGAGCAGCAGAACGTGTAGTTGCAATACCTAATCTATAAACTGTGTTATCTAAACGAGCTTCTAATAATTGTAATAAGTTATCACCGGTAATACCTTGACGTGATTGTGCTTTTGTGAACAGGTTACGGAACTGACGCTCTAATACACCATAAGTGTATTTCACTTTTTGTTTTTCCATTAACTGTACAGCATACTCAGATTGCTTTCCTCTTCTTTTGGAAGCACCATGCTGTCCAGGAGGATAGTTCTTTCTGTCTAATACCTTGTCAGGGCCAAAAATTGGCTCTCTGAATTTACGCGCGATTCTGGATTTTGGTCCTGTATATCTTGCCATTGTTCTTTGTTTTAAAGTATCGTGCAACCTGTAGCTGCAGACTCTTAGCTTTAAAAATTAATAAATTAAACTCTTCTTTTCTTAGGAGGACGACATCCGTTGTGCGGAAGCGGTGTAATGTCTTTGATCGAAGTCACTTCGATTCCGGCAACCTGCAATGTTCTGATTGCTGATTCACGACCTGAACCTGGACCTTTTACAAAAACTTCTACCTTACGTAATCCTAAATCAAATGCTACCTTACCGCAATCAGACGCTGCCTGACCTGCTGCATATGGAGTGTTCTTTTTAGAACCCTTGAATCCCATTTTACCTGCAGACGACCATGAAATGGTTTGCCCGTTGTTGTTTGTTAGGGTAACAATGATGTTGTTAAAAGTAGCATTGATGTGGGCCTGACCAACAGGCTCAATTACAACAATACGCTTTTTTGTTACTTTTTTAGTCTTAGCCATAATTATTGTTCGATACTAATGTTATTTAGTAGCTTTTTTCTTGTTAGCAACTGTTTTTCTCTTGCCTTTACGTGTTCTGGAGTTGTTCTTAGTACGTTGTCCACGAACCGGTAAGCCTTTTCTATGACGTAAGCCACGGTAGCAACCGATATCCATTAAACGTTTAATGTTCAACTGAACTTCTGAACGTAAAGCACCTTCTACTTTAATGCTGTCGTTGATGATGGTACGGATTGCTGATAACTCATCATCAGACCAGTCCTGTACTTTTTTGCTAAAATCGATACCTGCTTCCGTTAAAATACGTTGTGCAGTTGCTCTACCTACTCCGAAGATATAAGTTAGACCAATTTCGCCTCTTTTGTTTCTTGGTAAATCAATACCTGATATCCTTGCCATATTTGTACTAAATGTTTGATTATTTGATTAAACGACAGATTGAGCTGTACATTCAATCCAATCATAATTCAATAATTTCTTAACCTTGACGCTGTTTGTATTTTGGGTTCTTTTTGTTAATCACGTAAAGTTTACCTTTACGACGAATAATCTTGCAATCAGCGCTGCGTTTTTTAATTGACGACCTAACTTTCATTTTATTTATATCTATAAGTAATCCTGCCCTTTGATAAATCGTAAGGCGACATCTCTAATTTAACTTTGTCTCCTGGTAAAATCTTAATGTAGTGCATCCGCATTTTACCTGAAATGTGTGCAATGATCTCATGCCCGTTTTCCAGTTCAACTCTGAACATTGCATTGGATAACGCTTCTCTGATCACACCGTCTTGTTCAATTGAGGCTTGTTTAGCCATATAATATTGATTTTTACTTAATTAGCTGCGATTAAACAGGGTTGCAAAATTAAATAAAATAATTTAATTATTTACCTTTTTTTTAGTAAAACTTCTTCAATTAATGAAAAGGTTGATAAAACGTCGGCCTTACCCTTTTTAACTGCCACAGTATGCTCAAAATGAGCACTTGGCTTATTGTCTTTACTCGTTACCGTCCATCCATCAGACCAGAATTTGATACCCGCTGTACCTGCATTGATCATCGGTTCTATGGCAATCACCATTCCCTCTTCCAATTTGATACCGCGGCCCCTCTGACCGTAGTTTGGCACTTCTGGTTTCTCATGCAGCTGTACACCTACTCCGTGACCTACAAGCTCTCTAACTACTCCAAAACCATTGTCCTCAGCAATCTTTTGAATCGCATAGCCAACATCACCAATCCTGGATCCTGACACCGCTTTTTCAATGCTAGCCTGCAAACATTGCTGGGTAACCGTTACCAGCTTCTGCCTTTCAGCATCTATCTCGCCTATTGAGAACGTATAGGCAGAATCGCCGAAGAAATTGTCTTTAATCACTCCGCAGTCTACCGAAATCAGGTCGCCTTCCTGGATGACATAATCACCTGGGAAACCATGCACCACCTGATCATTCGGAGAAATACAAAGCGAATAAGGAAAGCCGTTGTAGTTAAGAAAGGCCGGAACTGCTCCGTGATCCCTAATGAACGCCTCTGCCAGATCGTTTAAAGACTTTGTTGTAATTCCCGGCCCAATTACTTTCGCAACTTCTGCCAGGGTTTTAGAAACAAGCATGGAGCTTGCTCTGATCAATTCAATTTCTTCGGCTGATTTGTAAAAAATTTTTGACATGCCTGATTTAAATCACCGCATTGCTCCCTGTAGTAGCCGCTGTAGCAGGAATTCCCGCACGACCGGTTACTCTTCCGGTTTTCATCAATCCATCATAATGACGCATCAATAAATAACTTTCAATCTGCTGAAGCGTATCCAATACAACACCTACCAGAATCAGCAGGGACGTTCCTCCATAGAAATGTGCGAACTCTGATTTCAAACCAAATTTCACAGCAAGTGATGGTAGGATAGCGATAATCGCTAAAAAGATAGATCCAGGGAAGGTGATTTTTGAGATCACATCGTCAATGAAAGATGAAGTAGCTAATCCTGGCTTAATGCCTGGAATAAATCCACCATTCTTTTTCATATCGTCCGACATCTGTGTAGGATTAACGGTGATTGCTGTATAGAAAAACGTAAATGCAATAATTAAAAATGCAAAGGTCAGACTATAAGCCAAAGATGTATAATCACTAAACTGGATCAACCAGGTATTCTGCAGAGTTGGGAAAAATGAAGTTAATGTCATCGGGATAAACATCAATGCCTGAGCAAAGATGATCGGCATAACACCAGCAGCATTAACCTTTAAAGGAATGTATTGTCTTACACCACCAAATTGTTTGTTACCAACAATACGTTTTGCGTACTGTACAGGAACTTTACGAACACCCTGAACGATCATGATCGTAAACATCACAACAGCAAACAAAGCAACAATTTCCAATACCAATGCAATTAAACCACCGTCGCCAACAAAACGAGAGCTGATCTCTTGGTATAACGCGATCGGCAAGCGGGCGATAATACCCACCATGATGATCAATGAAATACCATTTCCGATACCTTTATCAGTAATCTTTTCACCAAGCCACATTACGAATAATGTGCCTGCTGCAAGAACAAAGGTGGATACAACGTAAAACAACGTTCTATCAATCAGAATCGCTTCAACAGGTACCTGTGTCTTAACATAACCAATCGCCTGCACTGCAGTGATTGCTACCGTTAAATAACGTGTAATCTGATTCAGTTTATTTCTTCCGCTCTCCCCCTCTTTTTGCATTTTCTGGAAGGTTGGTACCGCAATACCAAGTAACTGAACTACAATTGATGCAGAAATATAAGGCATAACACCCAGAGCCAAAATTGATACGCGGGAGAACGAACCTCCGGCAAACATATCAATCAGACCCAAAAGGCCAGACTTTTCATTATTGTCTAATGCAGTTGCATCAACACCTGGTAATACCACGTGCGATACAAATCTATAGACCAAAAGAATGATGAGCGTAAAAACAATACGCTCTCTCAATTCTTGGATTTTCCAAATATTACTTAAAGTAGTAAACAGCTTCTTCATTAATTACAATTTTTCGATTGAGCCTCCAACAGCCTCAATAGCTTTTTGTGCGCTAGCAGAAAAAGCATGTGCTTTAACTTCTATTTTAGATTTAACTTCACCACGACCCAAGATTTTAACCAGGTCATTTTTCGATGCTAAACCGTGTAATTGAATGGCAGCAAAATCGATAGTAGTGTAGTTGTTTTTTTCAGCAAGCTCTTGCAAAACATCCAGGTTTACACCTACATATTCAACACGATTGATTGGTTTGAAACCAACCTTAGGTACGCGACGTTGTAATGGCATCTGACCACCTTCAAATCCAATCTTGGTAGAGTGACCTGAACGGGATCCAGCACCTTTATGACCACGAGTGGAAGTACCACCACGACCAGAACCGGTACCACGACCTATTCTTTTACTATTTTTAGTAGAACCTGCTGCAGGTTTTAAATTACTTAAGTTCATTCTTGAAACTTATTGTGTTGCCCTTCGCTTTCACTAATCAGGGACAACGGTTAAACAAAATATATAGCGGTTGCAAATGTAGAACTATATTCCACATTTACAACCCCCATACTTATATACTCTCTATAGCAACTAAGTGATTCACTTTACGAACCATACCAATGATGGCACCGTTAGCTTCTACCTCAACAGACTGGTTCATTTTAGTTAAACCTAAGGCCTGCATTGTTCTTTTTTGGCGCTCGCTTCTATCGATAACGCTTTTTACCTGGGTTATTTTAATCTTAGCCATAATGTTATCCGTTAAAAACTTTGTTTAAATCTACACCACGGTGCTGAGCTACTGTATAAGCATCACGCATTTTAGTTAAAGCATCAACAGTTGCTTTTACCACGTTGTGTGGGTTTGATGAACCTTTTGATTTTGCCAGTACGTTATGTACACCAGCACTCTCTAAAACAGCACGCATCGCACCACCAGCAATTACTCCAGTACCCACTGCAGCTGGTTTGATCAATACAAAACCACCTGAGAATTTACCGATTTGCTCATGAGGAACAGTACCGTTTAACAATGGAACCTTTACCAGGTTCTTTTTTGCGTCGTCGATACCTTTAGCAATCGCTTCAGTTACCTCTTTCGCTTTACCAAGTCCGTATCCCACGATTCCGTTCTCATCTCCAACAACTACGATAGCTGAGAAGCTGAAAGTACGACCACCTTTGGTTACTTTGGCAACACGTTGTATGCTAACTAAACGATCTTTCAATTCGATCTCGCTAGTCTTAACTCTTTTTATATTGATAGTTGACATCTTATCCTATTTTCAGATTAAAATACTAAACCAGCTTCACGGGCACCTTCTGCCAATGATTTAACACGACCGTGGTATAAGTAGCCATTTCTATCGAAAACAACTTCTTTAACTCCAGCTGCGATTGCTTTTTCAGCTACTAATTTACCTACTGCTACAGATTGCTCTGATTTGTTCCCTGTACCAGCGAAATCTTTTGATAAAGAAGATGCTGAAACTATAGTATTTCCGGTTACGTCGTTAATGATTTGAGCATAAATTCCTTTATTGCTTCTATATACTGATAAACGTGGACGGCTTTCAGAACCTGTAAGTCTTTTTCTGATTCCTTTTTTTATACGATCTCTACGAGATAATTTTTTCCCTGCCATGATGATTATTTTTTAGAAGCTGATTTACCTGCTTTTCTTCTTAACACTTCGCCTACAAACTTGATACCTTTACCTTTATATGGCTCTGGTGCACGTAACGAACGGATTTTCGCTGCTACCTGACCGATCAGTTGTTTGTCAATACTTTCTAAAATGATTTTAGGAGTCTGACCTTTTTCTGAGGTAGTTGTAACCTTGATTTCTTCCGGTAACTGGAATACATAATGGTGAGAGAATCCTAAAACTAGATCCAGGGTATTTCCTGTGTTTGTAGCACGGTAACCCACACCAACTAGTTCCTGAGATAATTTGTAACCTTCTGTAACACCAATAACCATATTGTTTAACAATGAACGGTATAATCCGTGCAATGCTTTGTGTCTTTTTTGCTCTGTCGGGCGCTGTACTGTTAGTACGCCGTCTTCCTGACTGATGATGATATCTGAATCAACTGCCTGAGTTAATTCTCCTTTTGGACCTTTTACAGTTACTAAATTGTTTTTATCAACTGTAATCGTTACTCCTGCGGGGATAGTGATTGGGGCTTTTCCTATTCTTGACATTTTGTTATCCTCCTTTAATTAATAAACGTGACACAAAACTTCGCCACCAATGTTCAATTTAGCTGCTTCTTTATCTGTCATTACTCCTTTAGAAGTTGACAAGATAGCGATACCTAAACCGTTTAATACTCTTGGCATATTTTCTACACCGGCATATTGCCTTAATCCTGGTTTGCTGATACGCATTAAAGAACGTATTGCAGGGATTTTTGTGATCGCATTGTATTTCAAAGCGATTTTAATTACGCCCTGAACTGTAGTGTCCTCAAATTTGTAGTTAGCAATGTAACCTTTGTCAAAAAGTACTTTTGTGATTTCCTTTTTCAGGTTTGATGCAGGGATCTCTACAATTCTGTGATTTGCCTTAATGGCATTTCTTACTCTTGTAAGATAATCTGCTATTGGATCTGTATTCATTATGATATAGTTGTGATAGTGGTTTCCTTTCCGAACCATTCGGAACGACCTGCCATCGGTTAATATTCTTGTATTGCAATAACGTTAGAGTACCTGCAAAATTGCAGCCCCTCTAACGCATACGAGTTGTTACCAGCTCGCTTTTCTTACTCCAGGAATTTTTCCTGCTAAAGCCATATCGCGGAATGTTACCCTTGATATACCGAAAGTACGCATGTAACCACGTGGACGACCAGTCAGTTTACAACGGTTGTGTAAACGTACGGCAGATGAGTTTTTTGGTAACTTATCCAAACCTTCGTAATCACCGGCAGCTTTAAGTTCTGCACGTTTGTCAGCATACTTAGCTACCAATTTTTGGCGCTTAATTTCGCGAGCTTTTACACCTTCTTTTGCCATTATTGATTTGTGTTATTTTGGTTTTTAAATGGTAATCCGAATTGTTTTAACAATTCTAATGCTTCTACATCAGTAGTTGCAGTAGTTACAAAGGTAATATCCATACCTAAGATCTTGCTGATCTTATCGATGTTTAACTCAGGGAAGATGATCTGCTCAGTTATACCTAACGTATAATTGCCTTTTCCATCAAAACCTTTATCATTGATACCTTTGAAATCGCGGATACGTGGCAAAGCTACGGAAATTAAACGATCTAAAAACTCATACATGTTGTTATCACGTAAAGTTACTCTTACACCAACTGGCATACCTTTACGCAATTTGAAGTTTGAGATATCTTTTTTAGATTTCGCTCCTACTGCCTGCTGTCCTGAAATCGTAGACATTTCTAAAATAGAAGTGTCCATGATCTTTTTGTCAGTTACTGAAAAACGACCAACACCCTGGTTGATAGAGATTTTCTGCAACTTAGGAACTTGCATTACACTTTTGTAATTGAACTTATCTTTAAGTGCCGTTACAATTTCCTCTTTATATTTACTTTTTAATCTTGGTGCGTAAGCCATTATTTGATCTCCTCTCCTGATTTTTTAGATACCCTAACTAATTTCCCATCAGCGTTTAGCTTTCTGCCAACGCGGGTAGTCTCACCAGTTTTTGGATCAACTAACTGAACGTTAGAAATATGAAGAGCAGCTTCTTTTTTAATGATACCTCCGTTTGGAGTCGCAGCATTTGGTTTTGTATGTTTCGATACCAGGTTCACGCCTTCAACCAGGATTCTGCTTTTTGTAGTTAATACAGAAAGTACCTTTCCTTGCTGACCTTTTGAATCGCCGGCGATAACCTTTACTAAATCTCCTTTACGGATTTTTATTTTTGGTGTAGTCACTTGATTTTTCATTTTATAATACCTCCGGTGCTAATGATACAATTTTCATGAATTGTTTTTCACGCAGTTCTCTTGCAACCGGGCCAAAAATACGTGTACCACGCGGCTCATCCTGTGCATTCAGCAATACTGCTGCATTGTCATCGAAACGGATATAAGAACCATCCTTACGTCTGATCTCTTTTTTCGTTCTTACTACAACGGCTTTAGAAACTGCTCCTTTTTTAATGTTTCCAGAAGGTAACGCACTTTTAACGGTAACAACGATTTTATCACCTATAGAAGCGTATCTTTTTCCAGTACCACCAAGTACACGGATAACCAGTACTTGTTTCGCGCCACTGTTATCGGCTACGTTTAATCTTGATTCCTGTTGTACCATCTTATTTAGCCCTTTCTAAAATTTGCACTAATCTCCAGTTCTTGTTCTTACTCAGCGGACGAGTCTCCATGATCAGTACTGTATCTCCAATACCGCAATCGTTTTTCTCGTCATGAGCCATAAATTTGGTAGTTTTCTTAACAAACTTACCATAGATCGGGTGCTTCACTTTACGCTCAACCGCCACAACAACGGATTTATCCATCTTGTTGCTTACAACCAATCCGGTTCTTGTTTTTCTTAATTGTCTTTCCATTTCGACTCTAAAGTTATTTAGTTTCAGTAGCTGACGCAACTTTACGTTTTGTCAATTCAGTATTTAATCGGGCAATATCCCTTCTAACCTTAGTAATACGGGTAGGATTTTCAATAGCCGAAATTGTATGAGCGAATTTTAACTTAACTAAGTTTTCTTTTTCTTCTGCAATCCTGGCTACGAGTTCTTCTTGTGGAAGCCCTGTGATTTCTGAGTTTTTCATTTTATTAATTTTTATTTGATGGGTCCAGAGGTTGTAGTAACAAGCCGTACAACATTCAACCCAAAACTACTTATGCTTCTACGTAATCTCTACGTACTACAAATTTTGTCTGGATCGGTAATTTCTGAGCTGCTAAACGCATTGCTTCTTTAGCAACTTCTAAAGGAACACCTTCTGCTTCAAAAATGATGCGTCCCGGTCTCACAACCGCTACCCAATATTCTGGAGCACCTTTACCTTTACCCATACGTACCTCAGCTGGTTTCTTAGTTACCGGTTTGTCCGGGAAAATTCTAATCCACACTTGGCCTTCACGTTTCATGAAACGAGTTACCGCGATACGGGCTGCCTCTATCTGGCGACTTGTAATCCAGGTCGACTCGAGAGATTTGATCCCAAAAGATCCGAATGACAATTCAGCACCACGTGTTGCTAAACCCTTCATCCTGCCTTTTTGCATCTTTCTGAACTTCGTTCTTTTTGGCTGTAACATTTTATTTTAATATTATCGTTAAACGATCTGTTAACTAATTACTTACGAGGACCTCTGTTAGGAGTGTTTCCGCCTCTGTTATCTCTACCTTGACCAGGTGCTCCTTGACCAGGACCTCTTCCGCCACGACCTTTATTGTCGTTTCTTCTGTCGCCTGCGCCACCGCCTCTGTTATCTCTGTCTCTGCCGCCACCAAAAGCGCCTTCAGGTCTGCCACCTTTACCAGGAGCATTACTTACTGCACCAATGTTTGGAGAAAGGTCACGCTTACCGTAAACCTCACCTTTACAGATCCATACTTTAACACCTATTTTACCATAAGTAGTCAAAGCTTCAGCCAACGCATAGTCAATGTCTGCGCGGAAAGTATGCAAAGGAATTCTTCCTTCTTTATACTGCTCGCTACGTGCCATCTCTGCGCCACCTAAACGGCCTGATGTCATGATCTTAATTCCTTCTGCTCCCATACGCATGGTTGAAGCGATCGTAGATTTCATTGCTCTACGGAAAGAGATTCTTGCCTCTAACTGTTTTGCAACGCCTTCTGCTACTAACTGAGCATCAAGTTCAGGACGTTTGATTTCGAAAATGTTGATTTGAATCTCCTTTTTAGTCAATTTCTTCAACTCTTCTTTGATCTTGTCAACTTCCTGTCCTGCTTTTCCGATCACAATACCCGGACGAGCTGTGTGGATTGTAACAGTGATACGCTTTAACGTACGCTCAATTACAACTTTAGCTACTCCGCCTTTTGCGATACGTGCTGAAAGGTATTTTCTTATTTTTTCATCCTCAACTAATTTATCAGCATAGTTGTTGCCACCGAACCAGTTAGAATCCCAACCTTTGATGATTCCTAACCTGTTACCTATTGGATGTGCTTTTTGTCCCATGTCTATTAATTAGTTTGAGTTTCAACGTTTTTACTATCTACTATCAAAGTTACGTGGTTTGAACGCTTACGTATTCTGTAACCACGGCCTTGAGGTGCTGGTCTCAGTCTTTTCAACTGACGGCCGCCACCAACCATTATAGTTTTCACATATAATTGGTTTTCTTCAGGGCGAGAACCTTCATTTTTTGTTTCCCAGTTTTTGATGGCCGACAATAAAAGTTTCTCAACTCTGATTGCTGCGTCTTTATTGGTGAATTTCAAAATATGTAATGCTTTCTCTACACGCTCACCTCTGATAAGATCTACAACCAAACGCATCTTACGTGGTGAGGTTGGACAATTGTTTAATTTCGCTACTGCTTCCATCTCTTAATTATTTTTTCTTTTCAGAGTGACCCCTAAATGTTCTGGTTGGAGCAAACTCTCCCAGTTTATGACCAACCATGTTTTCTGTTACGTATACCGGTATAAATTTATTACCGTTGTGTACTGCAAATGTATGACCCACAAAATCTGGTGAAATCATTGATCTGCGAGACCAAGTTTTAATGACAGACTTTTTGCCTGAATCATTCATAGATACTACTTTCTTCTCTACGTTATGGTCAATATAAGGTCCTTTTTTAATCGAACGAGCCATTATTTCTTCCTTTTCTCTATGATGAAACGATTTGAGTATTTTTTAAGTGTACGGGTCTTAAAGCCTTTAGAATACATACCATTCCTTGACCTTGGCTGACCTCCTGATGAGCGACCCTCACCACCACCCATAGGGTGATCGACTGGGTTCATCGCTACCGGACGAGTCCGTGGACGACGACCTAACCAACGTTTACGACCTGCTTTACCTAATACTTCATTTGCGTGATCCGAGTTAGAAACAGCTCCTATTGTTGCTAAACAGGTAACCAAAATTAATCTGGTCTCGCCTGATGGCATTTTTAAAGTTGCATACTTTCCGTCACGTGCTGCCAATTGTGCATAAGCACCTGCACTTCGTGCTAATTGAGCGCCACGACCTGGATGAATCTCAACGTTATGGATGATAGATCCCAATGGAATCTTAGCCAATGTTAAGGTGTTTCCTACTTCTGGAACTGCTGTTTCTCCCGAAACTACTGTTTGTCCTACTTGCAACCCTTCAGGTGCAATAATGTAACGCTTCTCACCATCTGCATAATGCAATAATGCAATACGTGCGGTACGGTTAGGATCGTACTCAACAGTTGCTACTGTTGCAGGAATGTTAAACTTATCACGTTTGAAATCAATCAAACGGTAAGATTTCTTGTGACCACCACCCATGTAGCGCATAGTCATCTTTCCTGTATTGTTACGTCCTCCCGATTTTTTAGAAGATACAACCAATGATTTTTCGGGCTTGGTTGCTGTAATCTCCGAGAAACTAGCCCCAACTCTAAAGCGGGTACCCGGAGTGACTGGTTTAAATTTTCTTAAGCCCATAGTTATAAATTATTCACTTTTATTAAATATTCGCGTAATAATCAATTGTCTCTCCGTCTTTCAGGGTTACAATCGCTTTCTTGTATTTTGGGCTACGACCCGTTACTAAACCACCTTTAGTGTTTCTTGACTTTAGTTTACCATTTACAACCATTGTATTAATGGCTAAAATGTTCACACCGTACATTTTCTCTATAGCTGCTTTAATCTGCAATTTATTTGCTTTGTGCTCAACCTGGAAAGTGAATCTGTTTGACTTCTCAGTCAATGCAGATGCTTTTTCAGTTAAAATTGGTTTCTTTAAAAATTCCATATTACTTGGCAAATGCCTCCTCCAATGTTTTAACAGAATCCGCAGTTAACAAAAGCTTGCCACAGTTTAATACATCATAAGTATTCAACTGATCTGCAGTAATTACTTTCACTTTCTGAATGTTTCTGCTTGATAAATAAATATTGTTATTCTGTGAAGGTAAAACCAACAATGTTTTTTCGTTAGTCAAGTTTAATGCGCTAACTAAATTGATGTAGTTTTTAGTTTTGATAGAATCAAAAGTGAAATCTTCCAATACAACAACATTGTTGTCTTGTGCTTTGTAAGATAAAGCTGACTTACGTGCCAGTGATTTCAATTTTTTGTTCAGTTTAAAACTATAATCACGTGGTTGAGGACCAAATACGCGACCACCACCATTAAACAATGGAGATTTAATACTTCCGGCACGAGCACCACCAGTACCTTTTTGTTTGTACAATTTACGGGTCGAACCAGCAATTTCGTTACGTTGTTTAGACTTGTGCGTTCCCTGGCGTTGGTTAGCCAAATATTGCTTAACGTCTAAATAGATCGCGTGGTCAACAGGCGTAATGCCAAATACTGACTCAGGAAGTTGCACCTTGGCACCTGTCTCTTTTCCTGAAATGTTTAATACTTTAACTTCCATCTGCTTACTTATCTAAGATTACGTAAGAACCCTTAGCTCCTGGTACGGAACCACTAACTACTACAAGGTTTTGATCAGCATAAACTTTCAAAACTTGTAAGTTCTGAACCTTTACTCTGTCTCCACCCATTCTACCCGCCATACGCATACCTTTGAATACACGGGCAGGATACGAAGCCGCACCCAATGAACCCGGTGCACGCATTCTGTTGTGCTGACCGTGGGTTTGTCCTCCAACACCACCAAATCCGTGACGTTTAACAACACCCTGAAAACCTTTACCTTTTGAAGTACCAACTACATCAACAAAATCTCCCTCGTTGAAAATCGTTACGTTCACAGTATCACCTAAGTTAAGTGACTCTTCAAACGGATCAAATTCAACCAGTTTACGTTTTGGTGTTGTGCTTGCTTTCGCAAAATGGCCTTTAAGAGGCTTGGTAGTGTTCTTTTCTTTGGCTTCATCGAAACCCAATTGAACTGAAACGTAACCGTCTTTCTCAGCGGTCTTAACCTGTGTTACAACACAAGGCCCAGCTTCGATCACCGTACATGGAATGTTTCTTCCATCGGCGTCGAAAATGCTGGTCATTCCTACTTTTTTTCCAATAATACCTGACATTTTCTATTTTAATTTTAACACCCATCGAAGCAGTAGGGCTTCGTTCAAGGTGGATATACTTTCCCGTTAAGGGAGGGCAAAAATAGGAAATAAATCTTAATCTTCAAACAGTTAGCACATTATTTTTTCAAATAAGTGCTAATATTTTTTATGGGCAGAATATCGCCCCGGGAAATCGGTCTTTAGCCAACCAACTTATTGCTCAAACTAAATAATATAACTGCCAGCACAAAAAGTCCGATGGTCACATACATATAATCACGCTCAATCAGAAAGCTGAACACAGAAAAAACAACCCGCGTAATGGGTGTGAATATCAATAATAACGTTCCGAACTGGATAATTGCTTTACCATTGAAACTTAAAACTCCGGATAAAATCGCTGAAATTGAAGAATATTCGGCTAGCTCGGGTTTAAAAACATGGTAGTCTGCTATCTTATTGCTCGCTACAAGCAGGTAAATCAGCCCCCCTACAAACACCACAGTCATAGCAGTAACTACACCAACACGCAGTAAAGTGCCCAGGATAAATTGGATATCCTTATCTACAAAAACCGATTTAGCTTCCTTTTTCATGCTTATAATTTACCAGAAAGCCCGTTATAGATCATCTGCAAAGCCAGAAAACCGACCACAATTGCAAATATAATTTTCAATTTATCTGTCTTGGTGCGGATTAAAATCTTCGCCCCGACAGTGGCACCAATCAGTACACCAATGGTTACAGGCATGGCAATCCCAGGATCAATTTGTCCACGGTGCAGGTATACCACCGCACTTGCTGCCGCCGTAACCCCCATCATGAAATTACTGGTCGTTGTAGACACTTTAAACGGTATCCGCATAATGTTATCCATAGCCACCACTTTCAGTGCACCAGAGCCTATGCCGAGCAAACCGGAGATGATCCCAGCAAAAAACATCATCACAAAACCACCAACTACATTGTGTACCGCATAACTTTTTGGTCCTTCTGCAGTGGGGTAACTGCCATTCAACTTAAAAAAAGTGGCTAGTTTACCAGAAGTATCATTATCAGAATGATCAACCTTTTTCCGCAACATCATCACTGCCGAAAACATCAGGATCAGACCAAACATTACGGCAATAAAACTTGGGTTAAGATATACTGTAATAATAGCGCCCAGCACTGCACTGATCGTTGTTGCTATTTCCAGAAACATACCGATCCGGATATTTGTAATCCCCTCTTTTACATATGCAGCCGCAGAACCTGACGAAGTAGCGATTACAGAAACTATTGAGGCACCTATTGCATAATGGATATCAACACCAAGTACCAGCGTAAGCAAGGGAATAATGACGACACCACCGCCCAGTCCAGTAAGAGACCCAAGAAGGCCAGCGCAAAAAGCACCTGCCAGAACGATGATGGTAAACAGTAAGACGGTCATTGCTGCAAATATAGTATCTCTCCCCGGAACACAATAAAATTTAAATAGTATTGTTAGATTATAGGATTAACTTTATCAGATATTGCTTCTGTAAACCAAATAAGAATACGCATGAAAAAATTAATACTACCTATACTCACACTATTTATCTTCAATAGCAGCACCATCTTAGCGCAGGTACCTGCGCCCAGACCCGTGGTTATTGCTGATTCCGCGAAAATAGATCCGAGTCTTCAGGGACAATACCAATTACTGCTGGCCAAGTCCAAAACGCTGAACGGTTACAAGCTTGTTAACCCGGCTCGCCTTTCCAGTTTATGGAACAATGCCAAAGACAGTCTGCGGATCTCGCGTAGGCTGGTTCAAACTAATAACGCAAAGATCAGCAGTCAGGAAGCTGAAATCACAGCTTTAAAGGCTCAGATCGCGGGAAAAGATAATTCAATCGCAACATCAAATGCTAAAGTCAACGACATCACCTTTATGGGCATGTCGTTCGAAAAAGGAACATATAATACAATCGTCTGGTCGCTGATCATCATCCTTGCACTGGCTCTGGCTATAGTGATCGTACGCTCCGCAAAATTTATACAGGAAGCAAAATATCGATCTAACCTGTATGAGGAAATCAGCACAGAGTACCAGAATTACAAGGTAAAGGCAAACGACAAAGAGAAGAAGCTTGCACGCGAACTTCAGGACGAAAGGAATAAGCTGGACGAACTAAAGAACAGATAAACAAAAAGGCCCGATGTTTTCACACCGGGCCTTTTTGTTACTAATCAAGTATCATTAAACTTTGATTTCTACTTCAACACCGCTAGGCAATTCAAGTTTCATCAAGGCATCAACTGTTTTAGAGTTTGAGCTATAAATATCTAAAAGACGTTTATAAGCACACAATTGAAATTGCTCTCTAGCTTTTTTGTTCACGTGTGGTGAACGCAAAACTGTAAAGATTTTTTTCTCTGTAGGCAAAGGGATTGGTCCGCTTACCACTGCGCCCGTAGGCTTAACAGTCTTAACGATTTTCTCAGCAGATTTATCTACCAGGTTATAATCGTAAGATTTTAATTTGATTCTGATTCTTTGGCTCATCTTGTTTTTAATTAAGGCGGCCTGTTAGAGCTATTAATAACAGGCTGCCGGTTTTATTTATTCAGCAGATTTAATTCTGCCTTTTGATTTTGCAATAACTTCGTCCTGAACGTTTTTAGGCGCTGGCTCATAGTGATCAAACTCCATTGTAGACGTTGCACGACCTGAAGTGATGGTACGTAACTGAGTTACATAACCGAACATTTCCGAAAGTGGAACTGTAGCTTTAATTACCTGAGAACCATTACGTGTATCCATACCTAAAAGTTGACCACGACGACGGTTCATGTCACCGATTACATCACCCATGTTTTCTTCAGGGGTTAAGATCTCGATTTTCATGATTGGCTCCATCAGCGCAGGTTTACATTTCGGTAAAGCCTCACGGTATGCCATACGGGCAGCAAGCTCAAATGATAAAGCATCTGAATCGACTGCGTGGAATGATCCATCAATTAAACGAACTTTCATGTCTGGCAGTGGGTAACCGGCTAATACACCATTACTCATTGCAGCAGCAAATCCTTTTTCAACTGAAGGGATAAACTCACGTGGAATTGATCCACCTGTAATTTCGTTCACAAACTGTAAACCACCTTTTTCAAAATCAGCATCGATCGGAGAAATAATAACCTGGATGTCAGCAAATTTACCACGACCACCAGATTGTTTTTTATACGTTTCACGATGTTGAGTTGAACCATAGATAGCTTCTTTGTAAGCTACTTGTGGAGCACCCTGGTTAACTTCCACTTTAAACTCACGTTTTAAGCGGTCGATCAGGATATCCAGGTGAAGCTCACCCATACCAGAGATTACAGTCTGACCAGTTTCCTCATCAGTTTGAACTCTAAAGGTAGGATCCTCTTCAGCAAGTTTAGACAATCCCATACCCAATTTATCAACGTCAGCTTGAGTTTTAGGCTCAATAGCTAAACCGATAACCGGCTCAGGGAAGTTCATAGACTCCAGAATGATCGGGTGTTTCTCATCACAAAGTGTATCACCTGTTTTGATATCCTTGAAACCTACAACCGCAGCAATATCACCAGCACCTACATTAGGGATTGGGTTTTGCTTGTTTGCATGCATCTGGAAGATACGGGAAATACGTTCTTTGTTTTCAGAACGGGCATTATAGATATATGATCCTGCTTCAAGATTCCCTGAATATACACGGATAAAGCACAAACGACCTACGAAAGGATCCGTTGCAATTTTAAATGCTAAAGCTGCAAATGGCTCTTTTTCATCAGGTTTACGTAATACTTCTTCTCCAGTATCAGGGTTAGTACCTGTGATACCTTCTTGATCCATTGGTGAAGGCAATAATTCCATCACGTAATCAAGCATGGTTTGAACACCTTTGTTTTTGAAAGATGAACCACAAACCATAGGAACGATTTTAGCATCAAGTACTGCTTTACGTAAAGCATCAAGAATCTCACGCTCAGTGATTGAGTTAGGATCATCAAAGAATTTCTCCATTAATGACTCATCATAATCTGCAACAGATTCTAACAATTTCTCTCTCCACTCAGCAACTTCGTCAAGCATATCCTCAGGAATTGGCACTTCAGTAAAGGTCATACCTTTATCATGCTCATTCCAAACGATACCACGGTTGTTGATCAAATCAACAACACCTGTAAAGCTGTCTTCAGAACCAATTGGTAACTGCAAAGGAACAGCGTTACTACCTAACATGCTTTTAACTTGTCCAACAACTTTTAAGAAGTCAGCTCCGGAACGGTCCATTTTGTTAACGAAACCAATACGGGCAACATTGTAGTTGTTAGCCAAACGCCAGTTAGTCTCAGATTGAGGCTCAACACCATCAACAGCTGAGAACAAAAACACCAAACCGTCTAATACGCGCAACGAGCGGTTTACCTCTACGGTAAAATCCACGTGTCCCGGTGTATCGATGATATTGATATGGTAATCCTGACCTCTGTATTTCCAACCTACTGTAGTAGCAGCGGAAGTAATGGTAATACCACGCTCCTGCTCTTGTGCCATCCAGTCCATAGTTGCTGCACCTTCGTGCACTTCACCAATTTTGTGACTAACACCTGCATAATAAAGGATACGCTCTGTAGTTGTGGTTTTACCCGCATCAATGTGAGCAGCAATACCAATATTTCTTGTATATCTTAAATCTCTTGACATCTTATGATTTCAATAATTAAAAACGGAAATGTGAGAACGCTTTGTTGGCTTCAGCCATTTTATGCGTATCCTCTTTTTTCTTCACTGCTGCACCTTCACCTTTAGCTGCTGAAACGATTTCACCTGCTAATTTTTCTTTCATGGTTTTTTCACCACGTTTACGAGCGTAAGAAATTAACCATTTCATGCCTAAAGCAATTTTACGGTCTGGTCTTACTTCGGTAGGTACCTGGAAGTTTGCACCACCTACACGGCGTGACTTAACCTCTACTGCAGGCATTACATTTGTTAAAGCACGTTTCCATACTTCTAATCCGCTTTCGCCAGCTTTTTTCTCTGCCAAATCAACAGCATCGTAAAAGATAGAATAAGCAATGGATTTTTTTCCGTCAAACATCATGTTGTTTACGAAACGGGTAACCTGAACATCATTGAATTTAGGATCAGGAAGGATAATTCTCTTTTTTGGTTTTGACTTTCTCATTTTTCTTTCCTCCTAATTATTTCTTTTTACCTTTTGTTGGTGCTGCAGCTACCTGTCCTGGTTTAGGACGCTTAGTACCATATTTCGAACGACGTTGGTTACGACCGGCTACACCTGAAGTATCTAATGCACCACGGATGATGTGGTAACGTACTCCTGGTAAATCTTTAACACGACCACCACGGATCAACACGATAGAGTGCTCTTGTAAATTGTGACCTTCACCAGGGATATAGGCATTCACCTCTTTTCCATTGGTTAAACGTACACGGGCAACTTTACGCATTGCTGAGTTTGGTTTTTTAGGGGTAGTGGTATATACACGTGTACATACACCTCTTCGCTGTGGACAGCTGTCCAACGCAGGAGACTTACTCTTGAACTCCAGTGCTACTCTACCTTTTCTAACTAATTGTTGAATGGTTGGCATTGTTCTTTTTTTGTTTTCTATTAATGTTTAAAAACTTTACCCCTCAATAAGGGACTGCAAAGGTAGCACAATACAAGATAATAATCAAGCACTTATGTGAAATAAAATTCAATGTAAAAAGCCAGGACATCCATCCTGGCTTTTCACTTTATCAACTAAACCTAATTTTATAAATACTAACCAAATATTTACACCACAAAAGTAAATCGATCAGGTTAGCAAAATGTTAATTAAGTGTTGTATTTCAAATCGAAAACATAGGCTGCGACTAATTAAAGCTATCGCGTAACTTATCTATATTCATCGGCTCAGTTTTTTCCTCGAGCGTAAGCAGCCAACCCTTGGTTTTTAACTGTGCAATTTCCACCTTCGCCACAGAAAGATCCTTACCTTTTATAGCCGCATGAAAAACAAGCGGCGCCTTAGGCTCTTCATCGGCTGCAGTGTAATATATAACATCAAGCAGAAACTTAGGCCAGACCTGAATATCGCTCATATTTGCAGAATATATTCGCTTACTACTATGTGCATTTACAGTTCCCGCAAACTCAGCCTTAAAGTGCCCACCTTTTGAAGTGGTTAAGCTTAGCAACAAGTCGAACGAACTGTCATTTACCAAATGGAAGTGCGCAACCGAAGCACTATGCTGATCACTCACCAAACCAAGAAATACGCCATCACGCACAAACTCCGCAGCTACAGCAGCAGCAGCTGGCCGGTTTGTAACTACTGTATTCCCGTCAGGGATCTCGCCATAAACCAATGTGACCTTTGATGCAGGAACAGGAATTTCAAAATCATTGGAATCTGTAACCCCTATCATCTCCTTATCAATAATCCTGGTGATATATCCTTCTATATTCTCGTCCACAAAACGAACGAAGTCTCCTAGTTTTAAATCCATGCTACAAATTTACACAAACTTCCACAGTATTCTGCGGTCGGTTCCTGCGGGTTTTGTTCTAAAAGAATTTTGTTGAAGTCCATATTAATTCAAATGCAAATCCATAGTAAGTCCACTATTTTTTTACAAATCAGTGGACTCACTGTGGACTCAGTGTGGACTTACTGTGGACTTGCATAAAATTCATCTGCCCGTGTCCTGTACTGGTTATGCTTGTGTCCTATACTGGTTGTGCCTAAAAAATTTGATATCAGTCTCTATTGAACAGTTGCTAACCTTACACACATTTCTGTTGGGCTCACATTGCCCATTGATCTGCACCTAAACATCGGGCATATCTAGAAAAGCTTAAGATTACTGTTAAGTCACAATAATTGTATTTAAAATACCGAGAAAATTAAATCGTTTTTCTTCTTAATTTTGTAGCATGGCGGATCAAGAACAAGTCAACAATCCTTTACACGGAAAAACCCTCGAGTTTATCCTGAAGCAGTTGGTATGGCACTACGGTTGGGAAGAAATGGGCAAGTATGTAAAGATTGCCTGCTTCCTAAATAATCCTTCGTTAAAATCCAGTCTTACGTTTTTACGTAAAACAGACTGGGCGAGAAAAAAAGTGGAGAAGCTGTACCTCAACACTTTTCACTAACTTGACAATTAATTTAAACGAGCGGGTTTACGTTGTGCCACAGGAATTTTTAGCCAGGCCTGATAGGCCTGTGCAGTGTACAGGTTATAATTAAAAGGCCGTTCTGACTTTACCTGTAAGATCGTAGGCTTAAACATGAAGATGAAGTCCTTCAATTCCTCCCCTTTTATTTTAAGTAAGCTATTAACTGTTTTTTCATTGAAGTTTAGATCGATTTCATTTATATAGGCTTGATCTTCCGTAATCTTCTGTTCCTTCTCTTTTTTGTTCTTTAGCTTATCGAAGCCAAGGTTCAGTATCAACCCACCTGCACGATCAGTATTTTTCTTGTTTTCTACACCATCTGTAGCAATTCTTGTTACCGGTTTCTTACCGGCATTAATGTCTTCAATTCCCAGATATGGAGAAATCTTGGCCGTCCTGATCTTTACTTCTTCCAGATTATTAGCCAATGATGGCAGATATACCGCGAATTTCCTGAGTTCGGTAACAAATAAGGTATCCTTGTGATAACCAACCATAGAAAGTTCTAAAATATCACCTTGCTTACCATCGAGTGAAAAATCACCTGCAGCATTACTTACGGCAGATTGTTTATTCGTCAGGTTATTTACCTGAACTTTTGCCAAAGGAGCTTTGGTATCATAATCAAAAACACGTCCTTGAACAGTATTTTGTGCCCATGCTCCTAATGGAAGTGCAAGCATCAGAATCAACAGAAATCTATAAGTCATATAAGTGGCGGGTACAGCGTTAGTACGATACCTGCATAGTTTTAACAAAAGTAGTGTTAAAAGGATTGAATTATCTTAAAATATCAGCATATTCTTCTTCCTGAAAACCAATCAGAATGGCTTTCCCATCTTGCTCAATAACCGGGCGCTTGATGGAACTTGGATTAGCGAGCATGATAGCAACTGCCGAACCCTGATCTTTTACTCCATCCTGCTCCTCCTGACTTAACTTTCTCCAGGTGGTACCTTTTTTATTGAGCACCTTCTCCCAGCCAAAAACTGCACACCAGTTGTTGAGCTGCTCGGCGGTTACCCCTTGTTTCTTGAAGTCGTGAAAAGTGTAAGGCAGTTCCTGATCTTTCAACCAGGTAACAGCCTTTTTTACTGTATTGCAATTTGGTATCCCGTAAGCTGTAATCATGTTTGCAAATTAAAGGAAAATAATGTTATCCTTTACCTCCGCCTCCACCTTTGACATCGTCATTACTGATGCCACGCTGATTTTTCTTAACACCATCAGTCAGCTTGCCAAATTTCCAGCTCAGACTGGTGCTAAACCGTCTCCAGTAATTCTGTCCATAAGATCTTTGTGTAAAGTTATCACCCGTTGTTGTATTCTCCCAGGTTCTGAGTTTATTGAACGGATTATTTACACTTCCGGAAAGTGTCAGCTTATCTTTAATCAGGTCTTTCGATCCCGAGAATCCTGTATAGAAATTCGATCTCGATTTACCCTGTAATGAAATCCAGGCGCTGTTATAAGAGAAGTTTCCGCCAAAGCGCCAGCCTTTCTCCAGTTTATAGCTCAGGTAGCCGTACACATACCCTCTAAGTCCATCGTTCTTTACTTCAACGCCATTCACAATTCCTTGCAACCAAACATAGTTCATGTTACCACCAAGCGTAAGGTTTAGTGTAGATGTAAACGGATAGTTAATATTTATGTTGGCACCTAGTTTCTTATCTTTTCCGGTATTTACAAAATACGAACGGGTAATTTTAGTTGCCTCGTTATAGACGCTCACATTTTGAACGGTATTGTTTGCAAACGCATAACTTAAACCAAGATTAATAGAACCTTTTTTAAAGCGACTATAGTTCATCTCGAAGCTATTGCTAAGCACAGGTTTCAGATCAGGATTTCCTGTAGATTCGAAATTTGGATTAGATCTATCAACAAAAGGATTCAATTGCCAGATACCGGGGCGTTCGATCCGTTGTGTATAGCCAAAATTAAGGCTGCTCATATCTTTAAATTTCCGGTTTACCGAAACAGTAGGAATGATATTGATAAAGTCTTTATCCAGATTTGTGGCCTGCGACACAAAGTCAGCATTGATGGTTGTTAGTTCTGCCCTCACCCCTGCTTTAAAACCCCAGTTCGTTAGGTTGTATTGATACGAGTTATAAAGCCCATATACATTTTGATGATTATCGTAGTTATTAGAACGCAGAGGATCAACAATATACTGACCAGCACTATTCTGATTATTAAATTCGAAATCGCTGCTATTATCCCTTAATATCGCTTTTAGTCCACCTTCCAGGTTTAACTTTTTCGTTAAAGGATGAACATAATCTGCCTGTATAGTTTGCTCCATGCTTTTCCCTTGATTGTATTGGTTGAAGTTTGGAAAAGTAGTAGGGTCATAATTTAACCGATTCTGGATATCCTGATTTGAGAACGAATTTTCTGTTGAGTTACTCATTTTATAAGAAAAAGTCAACAGGCGGTCCTTGTGGCTATGAAACCCAAGTTGATAGTTTACGCTCAGATCTATTCCTTTCCAAAGCTGATCACCGCTATTAATTAAGCGATATCCCTGCGCTGGTATCCCACCCTGCATCAAGCTGGAATTCTGTTCGCCAAAATTATTATCCTTACTTCTGTTCAGGGAAAATTCTCCGGTAATCAGGTTAAGCGTATCAATTTCATAACTCAGTTCAGCACTACCGTAGCTAAATTTACCATCATACTTATTTTCTCCATTCTGAAGCAGGCTTGTTGGCACAGCCCCGGTAGTTGTCCGGATATATCCAGTAGGGGTTAATGGACTTTTATAAATACTTAATCCGCCATAGGCAGAAATACCAAATTTTCCCTGCTTCACAGTGATGGAGCCTGAGCCTCCCGGGCCACCGGTAGGAAATGACTCTCTCAGGTTGATACTTCCATTGTACCCGGCATCAATATTTTTCTTGGTAATAATGTTGATGATACCGGCAAGCCCTTCACTATCATACTTTGCAGGTGGCGTTGTGATCACTTCAATTTTCTCGATGTTTGCAGCGGGCATGCTTTTAAACACATCTGAAGGGTTTCTAGCAACCAGGGATGATGGTTTTCCATTGATCAGAATCTTATAATTACCGGATCCTTTTAACTGAATCTTATCGTCGGCATCTACAGAAAGTAAGGGGATCTTACGCATCATATCTAAAACAGTACTTACCTTACTTTCGGGATCCGCCTGCATATCGTAGGAAATCCTGTCTATCTCCTGCTTAATAACAGGTTTTGCAGCTGTGATGTTAACTTCATTCAGGTTGTTATCCTGGGCACTGATGATTAGCTTACCGAGGTCATACACAATATTTTCTTTAACGTCGATAGGAATTGTTTTGGCTTTAAAGCCCATTGCCACAATAACCAGATCGTATTTACCAACAGCAACCTTGCTCATCGTAAACGTACCGTTTGGTTCGGTGAGCGCGGTTTTTATTCCGATGTTTTCCTTTTTAAGTACTGCTGTAATATAGTCTTGTGGTTTTTTCGAAACAGAGTCAACAACCAGACCTTTAAGTGTAGCTGTAGCAGCTACAGGCGTTTGCGCTTGTAAGTTGATCTTGCAACATAGGGTAATCACAAAAATCAGTAAAAGTTTCTTCATCAATATTTGGTTAAAGTTTAAGTATTATACATCAGACGCAGACCTAATGTTATAGTTGCAAGTTTAGGAAAATATTTTTCCCTCGTCCGTTAATTAGTGTTAAATCTCTGTAGTGCTATATATAATGGCTATTATTGTATAAACTTTTACTTAGTGTCAATTTCTATGTTTAAACTGTCTTTTAAACAGCAAGTGCTTACGGGTTTTGCAGTATCGCTCACCTTTGTATTAATCTCTGCCGTAACATCGTTTTTTAGCGTCAAATCGGTTGCTGTTGATGCCAAATGGCAGACACACACTTATGAAGTTATCAATAGAACCGAGCGTTTGGAGCTCACCTTGCTTAATTCAGAGACTGGTTTACGTGGCTACATTCTTACCCAACGTCCTAAATACCTTGACCCTTATACACAAAATGTAGGAAAACTTATTCCCAGCATTAAGGAGCTGAAGATTTTAGTTGCTGACAACCCGGCGCAAGTGCAGCGTTTTGATTCACTGGAATTGTTTGCCAATGCGAAGCTGGCTGACATGACCTTGATTTTACAGGCAAATGCCAGTCGCGGACAGGCGGCCGCCATGCAAGCACTATTGACAGATAAAGGAAAGTATTACAAGGATATGATGCTGGAGATCAGCAAGCGGATTGTTGCAGCAGAAGTAACCCTACTTAAAATCCGTACAGAGGCTACTGCTAAAAGTTCCACGCAGGCTAAATGGGTGGTACTGGTTAGTGCAATCATCATTTTTTGTCTTATTCTATTTCTATTTTCCTATATCAAAACCACATTTGATCAGCAGAAAGAAACCGAAGAACAAATCAGAAAAACTAATGAAAATCTGGCACTGCTCTCGGCTGAAAATGAAGAAAAAAACTGGCTGTTATCTGGTGCCACGCTCGTTAACCAAGCTATGCGCGGTGAACAGGAAGTTGATGAACTTACAACAAACATTATTACCCAGGTTTGCAATTACATTGATGCCCCTATAGGCGCCATTTTCTTAGCTTCAAAACGGAATACATTAGTTCTTTCCGGAGGTTATGCATTTACGTTTAACGTGCTTAAACCGAAACAATATCAATTTGGCGAAGGCCTTGTTGGTCAGGCTGCGTTAGAGAAAAAGAGTAAGCTGATCAGTAGCCTCCCGGCCGACTATGTTAAGATAAACTCCGGGCTTGGGGATATGTTACCGAAAGCGGTATACCTTGCCCCTATTATTTTTGAATCGGAGACCATTGCTTTATTGGAACTCGGATTAATGGAAACGCCGGATACAGTTACGCTGACCTTTATAGAAAACATCACAGAAAACATTGGTGTTGCTATTAACAGTGCGAAGGCACGTGTTCAACTAAGAGAACTATTTGAACAAACGCAGCAGCAGGCAGAAGAACTGGAAAGTCAGCAGGAAGAACTGCGCACAACCAATGAGGAGCTGATGTTTAAGTCAGACCAGCTTCAGGCATCTGAGGAGGAATTGCGTGTGCAGCAGGAAGAACTGCGACAAACAAATGCCGAGTTGGAAGAAAAGGCGCAACAACTTGAGGAGCGGAACTTCTCGGTTAACCAAGCAAGGGATGCTATGCGCATGAAGGCCGAGGAACTGGAAATATCGAGCAAATACAAATCAGAGTTCCTGGCAAATATGAGTCATGAGCTACGAACACCGTTGAACAGTATTCTAATCCTCGCCAGGATCCTTAAAGAAAACAAGCCTGAGAATTTAACAGCCGACCAGATTAAATACGCGGGGGTAATACACAATGCTGGCTCCGACCTGCTAACGTTGATCAATGATATCCTTGATTTGTCTAAAATCGAGTCTGGCAAAATCGATCTGTCGATTGAAAATGTTAGGCCTGCTGAGATACAGAAGAATATGGAATCCCTGTTCTCGGAGCTTGCCAAAAGCAAAAAGATCAATTTCAATGTCTCTGTAGATCATGAACTACCAGAACAGGTTACAACAGATCTGGCACGTGTAGAACAGATTGTTAAAAACCTGTTGTCCAATGCATTTAAATTTACTCCTGAACAGGGTAATATCTTATTGGATTTAAAAATGGTTAAAGACCGATCTGTTTTCCATTCCGATCAATTGAAAACCTACGCTGGTGAGGTATTCTCCATTGCTGTTAAAGATTCTGGCATAGGTATTCCCGAGGATAAACAAAAACTGATCTTCGAAGCGTTCCAGCAGGCTGATGGTTCTACCAGCAGAAAATATGGAGGCACGGGTCTTGGGCTTTCCATCAGTAAAGAGCTGGCGCACTTGTTAGGTGGAGAGATTAATGTGAGCAGTACAGCTGGTGAAGGGAGCACGTTTACGCTTTTAATTCCGACGGAATTTACAGGTGAATTACCTCTGGAAAATGAAGAAATTGCTGCACCAGTAAATGTATCGTCAGGTCAGTCTGCTACAAGACCGACAGAAGTACTCCTAAACCCAGAACTAAAAAATGTAAAGCAAAAATTGCTGATCATTGAGGACGACCTTGTTTTTGCCGATGTACTAAAGGATTATGCGATTGAGAAGGGTTTCATGCCTATCCTGGCGCATAGTGGTGATACAGGACTTGCGATGGCAAGAGAACAGATGCCCGATGCTATTGTATTGGATATCATGTTACCGGTGATGGATGGTTGGTCAATCTTAAAAGCTTTGAAGGCAGATCCTGCTACCAAGCATATTCCGGTACATATGATGTCGGCGGGAGATGAAAAAATCGATAAGGCCGAACAAGAAGGTGCGATAGGCTTCCTAAAGAAACCCGTAGAGAAAGAACAGTTAGACCGGGCTTTTGGTCTATTTAGCGCTACATATCCGACCTATAATTTCAAAACTGTATTGATTATTGAAGATCAGGAAATGCAGAGTGATTTGGTTAAGCAACAGCTCAGCGGACAGGGAATAGAGGTTAAACAGGCATTTAACGGTGCAGAAGCGTTGAAAATTCTCGAGGACCAGATTTTCGACTGTATCATCCTCGACCTTAACTTACCGGACATTTCCGGATTTGATTTGCTCGATAAGATCAAATTGCAGCCACGCCTTGCCCATATTCCGGTAGTGATCAATACAGCAATGGAATTGGATCAAAGTAGAATGGCGCACATTATGAAATATACAGAGGCGATGGTATTGAAATCGAATAAGTCTAACGACAGACTTATCGATGAAGTCAGCCTCTTTATGAATAAGTTGAAGCAAAAAGACATCCCGGTTAATCAAAATGGCGTGAATCCTGCTGCTAAAAGCGTATCCACTATCGAAAAAGCCTTAAAGGACAAGGTTATTTTGGTTGCTGATGATGACATGCGAAATATTTTCGCTTTATCTACTGCTTTACAAGCCTACGATATGCAAATCGTTATTGCCAACAATGGCAGGGAGGCGATAGACAGACTGGAAGACAATCATGCGATTGACCTGGTCCTGATGGATATCATGATGCCTGAGATGGATGGTTATGAGGCGATGCGCGTGATCAGAACCAATAAACAATTTGGTAAAATACCGATCATTGCCCTTACCGCGAAGGCAATGAAGAACGACAGAGAGAAGTGTATTGAAGCGGGAGCAAATGATTATATCTCTAAGCCAGTGGATATTGATAAATTATTATCGATGATGCGGGTTTGGTTAAGTTAATATGCCACAAAAAGCAATTTTAGACCTCTATACGATCACTTTCGAGGAAATGACGGAATTGATTGGCCTGATTCGAAATATTCATGGTTTCGATTTCGGATCGTATACCCCTGCTTCATTAAAAAGGAGAATTACAAGAATTATGCAGCTTCAACATCTGACATTATTCGATTTACGTACGTTGCTGACAAACGATTCAGAATATTTCGAATCATTTTTAATTGAAGTCACGGTGAATGTGACCGAAATGTTTAGAGACCCTCAGTTTTACAGGTCTGTTAAAGACAATGTATTACCTTATTTAAAGTCTTACCAAAGAATCAAAATATGGAATGCTGGTTGTTCAACTGGGGAAGAACTGTATTCCTTTGCTATTTTAATGGCAGAGGAGAATTTATACGACAGGTGCTTTTTGTACGGCACGGACATCAATAGTGATGTTTTAGAATATGCAAAAAATGGAATTTACGACCTTCAGAAAATGAAGCTGTACGCAGAGAATTATTCAAAAACCGGTGCATTGCATAGCTTGTCTGACTACTACACGGCAAAATATGATGCTGCATCGATTAGTCACTCTTTGAAAAAGAATATCCTTTTTTCCGTACATAACCTTGCGTCAGACACTGTATTCAATGAATTTCAGTTAATTTCTTGTCGGAATGTCCTTATATATTTTAACGAAGAGTTACAAAAAAAAGTCATTGACTTATTTTACGAAAGTTTAGCTAACTTTGGGTTCCTATGTTTGGGTTCTAAAGAAACACTAAGAAGCTCAGAAACAGACCGTTTCAAAGTGGTTGACAAGAAGAACAATATTTATCAAAAAATAAAATAAAGCTACATACTTAATCCGCTCTTACCCGATCATGGAAAAAATTAACATATTAATTGTTGATGACAGACCAGAAAACATTATTGCGCTTGAAGCCCTGCTTTTTAGGGATGATGTGAACATTGTTACGACAACATTACCCAACGAAGCTTTGCGTATTGCATGGGAGATGGATATTTCCATCGCACTTGTGGATGTTCAAATGCCAGAAATGGATGGTTTTGAGTTGGTCGAAATATTGAAAAGCAACCCGAGAACTAAAGATATCCTGATCATTTTTGTAACAGCTATTTCTACTGACACAAAATATGCCGTGAAAGGTTTGAATACGGGAGCTGTCGATTATCTATATAAGCCATTAAATCCATATGTTACTTCGGCCAAGGTCGATTCTTTTATCCAGTTTGTACGTGGTCAGCGCGAACTAAAAAAGAAAAACCAGGAGTTGCTAGATCATCAGAAAGAATTGATTAAGGCAAAAGAAGAAGCTGAACAGGGTAAGAGAATCAAGGAAAATTTCCTGGCCAATATGAGCCATGAAATCCGTACGCCTATTAATGGTATCATTGGTATCACGCAACTGTTAGAAAAAACAATATTAACTACTGAGCAGGCTGAGATGATCAGCTTACTTGAAATATCTTCAAACTCGCTGCTCGGTGTAATTAATGACATTCTGGACTTATCTAAAATTGAAGCGGGTAAATTCAAGATTAACCGCGGCCCTACAGACCTGATCAAGACCTGTAGAGATGTGGTTAATTTACTGCGCATCCGCGCACGCGAGAAAGACCTTGATCTGATCATCGAAATGGATCCAGAACTTCCTGAACTGATCAATGCAGACTCTCTGCGGTTAAATCAGATTCTGATGAACCTGATCGCCAATGCTATTAAGTTCACTACTGAGGGTAGCGTGACATTGCGTGTAGAGATTCTGGACAGAAAGGGTAACAATCTGCAGCTTAAATTCTCTGTGATTGATACGGGAATTGGCATTGCCAAAGACAATATTGACAAGATTTTTGAAACGTTTGAGCAGGCTGATGAATCTACGACCATCAAATTTGGTGGTACGGGACTTGGGCTTTCAATCGTTAAAAACCTATCTAAGTTAAAGGGTGGAATTCTGGAAGTAGAGAGTGAAGAATTTAAAGGAAGTACTTTTGCCTTTACAAACTGGTACGAAACGATACAGAGTGATCAAAAACGTGTTGTACAAAAAAATGATGGTGCGCTTACCGCATTTGAAGGTGTTAGGATTCTTGTTGCCGAAGACAATGCGATCAACAAATTCCTGATCATTAAAATTCTTAAAGATTGGAATATTGATGTGGATGTTGCTGACAACGGACAGGAAGCTCTAGACCTTTTAAAGGAAAACGATTATCAGATCGTATTGATGGACACGTTTATGCCAGTAATGAACGGGCTGGATGCTATTAAACTGATCAGGAATGGTTATGTACCGGGCAAAGAACTTATTCCTATTATCACATTCTCTGCTGCTGCCATGGAGACAGATAAGCAGGTTGCCATTGCCGCCGGTGCCAATGATGTGGTGAGCAAGCCTTTTGAGCAACGTGTATTGCACGAAAAAATCATGCATTACCTCGATGCTACAGTGACACTATGAGTTGAACAGGGTCATGGTTTGAGCTGGACCAATAGTCACAAAGCTTTTAATCATGGCCACACTTTTATCGATCAGAGCCGGTAGTTCCGGTAGTTCATCCTTGTCAAAGCGCGACAATACATAGTCGGCCTGCTGACCTTTTCCGAAATTATCGCTGATTCCAAAACGGAGTCTTGGGTAGCCCTGTCCGCCGCAAAGTCCTTCAATACTTTTCAGCCCATTGTGTCCCGCACTGCTTCCCTGCAATTTAAGTCTTAATTTACCTAACGGTAACGCCAGGTCATCAACAACCACAATGATTTGCTCCAGAGGAATCTGGTATTGCTGCATCCAGTAGTTTACAGCCTTGCCGCTGAGGTTCATGAAAGTTGTTGGCTTGATCACATGTAGTTTTTTTCCCTTAAAAGATACTTCCGCATGGTAAGCCAGGCGTTTGATCTCAAAGCTTCCATCCAATTCTTTGACAAGCTGGTCGGCCACATCAAAACCAATGTTATGTCTGGTATGTGCATATTCAGGGCCGATATTTCCCAGGCCTACGATTAAATATTTCATGAACAACAAATATAGGATTTAAATAAAAAAAGGCTGCTTCTTTCGAAACAGCCTTTTAAAATTTTGAGATGCTGAGGCTTATTTTTTACCTGCTTCGTTCTCTGCTTGTTTCAATGCTCTTGACATACCAACAGAAACGATAGTATCTTCTGGAGTGTTTGTTACAAGATAATTACCTTTATCAAGGTCACGTACACGGAACAAGTTACCAACTTCTAATTTAGCAATGCTTACTTCCACAGTTTGTGGCATGTTTGCAGGTAATGCTTTAACACGAAGTTTACGTAATTTTTGAACCAGTTTACCACCCATTTTAACACCTGGAGAAGTTCCGGTTAATTTAACTGGGATCTCCATAAGGATTTCTTTCTCGTCAAATAACTGTATAAAATCTACGTGTAACAATAGGTCTGTTAACGGGTGAAATTGTAATTCTTTGATGATGGCTTTAGTTTTAACGCCATCAATAGTAATTTCTAAGAAGTTTGCTTCTGGAGTGTAGATAGCTTCTTTTAAGTCTGTTGAAACAACAGAAAAGTGTTTTTGCTCAGTTCCACCGTACAATACCGCAGGAACTTTGCCTTCATAGCGAAGCTCTTTAGCATCGCGTTTCCCTACGTTCTCTCTTGGAGAACCGCTAATTGCGATTGTTTTCATTTTTTATTGATTTTGAATTGTGTTGACTCCTGCCTGCGCAGGAATCTATTTATTTTAATTGTATTAAACTTTAAACAGATCACTGATTGACCCGTGCTCGTTTACATTAGCTATTGCCTTTGCAAACAAGTCTGCGGTACTCAACACCCTGATCTTGCTACTTTCCTGTTTCAAAGGAATTGTATCTGTTACGATCAACTCCGACAACATGGAATTCTCAATGGTTTCATAAGCCTTACCTGATAATACAGGATGCGTACATACTGCCCTTACACTTTTAGCACCTTTTTCCATAATCAGGGCAGCTGCTTTAGACAAGGTACCGGCGGTATCGCAGATATCATCGATTAAAACAATGTCCTGACCTACTACATCACCAATAATAGACATCGATTCGATCTCATTAGCACGTTTACGGCGTTTATCACAGATTACTACCTCTGCATTGAAAAACTTCGCAAAGGTACGGGCTCTATATGAGCCACCCATATCTGGTGAAGCGATGGTTAGATTCTCCAGGCCTAAACTTTTGATGTAAGGAACAAAAATGACTGATGCATCCAGGTGGTCTACGGGGATATCGAAAAATCCCTGGATTTGTGCCGCATGGAGATCCATGGTCATAATCCTGTGTATACCCGCAGATTTCAATAAATTCGCTACCAGCTTAGCACCTATTGCTACCCTTGGCTTGTCTTTTCTATCCTGTCTGGCTAAACCATAATAAGGCACAACTGCTGTGATGTAATGTGCAGATGCGCGTTTAGCGGCATCAACCATCAGCAAAAGTTCCATTAAATTATCAGATGGCTGGTTGGTAGACTGGATGAGAAAAACATCACAACCGCGGACCGTTTCGTCATATGAGGGCTGAAACTCGCCATCACTAAACCTACTTAACGTTACATTCCCTAAAGGCTTGCCGTAAGAATCGGCAATTTTATGGGCTAATGTTTTACTGTTCGTTCCGGCAAACAGTTTAACCGGGTTAAATTGCAATGGCATGATTAGACGGGTATCAATGCTGGGTTAAAAAAAATCGGATTGCGATTTGATACACAATCCGAAGATGATTTGTTGCCCGACCAGGATTCGAACCTAGACAAACGGTACCAAAAACCGTTGTACTACCTTTATACTATCGGGCAATCTTCCGTCAAAGGGTTGCTTTGAAATGGAATGCAAATCTACAGACATTTTTTAAATCTGCAAGGGCAAAATGAAAAAAAGTTAAAATTTCTTTTGTGGGCCCTGATTTAGCTTTTAATCGCGTTAATTTTTGTTAAAGTCTTTCTTATATATATCCGTTTATCAATCTTATTCTTTATTTTCGGCAGCATTTTTATTGCCCGAAATTTAATATTCAATACGCTAATGACTTATTCAAAAATTAATAACCTTACCGGCTGGTTCTGCTTTGCAGTAGCAACCATCACGTATATTCTGACCCTGGAACCTTCGGTGAGTTTCTGGGACTGCGGTGAGTTTATCGCCTCAGCCTTCAAAATGCAGGTTGTTCACCAACCGGGAGCACCACTATTTCTGATGATCCAACGATTTTTTGGATTATTTGCAGGTGCTGATGTCACTAAGGTAGCATACTTTATGAACGTTGGTTCTGCTGTAGCTAGTGGAGCAACGATATTATTCCTCTTCTGGACCATCACAGCGCTTGCAAAGAAGATGATTGTGAAACCAGGTGAAACTGCAGATACTTCCCAGCTGATCTCTATTATGGGTGCTGGTGTTGTAGGTGCCTTGGCTTATACTTTCTCAGACAGCTTCTGGTTTTCGGCAGTAGAATCTGAAGTATACGCCCTTTCGGCTTTATTTACTGCGATAGTATTCTGGGGCATCCTGAAATGGGAAGCCAATGCAGATGAGCCTAAAGCAGACCGCTGGTTGCTGTTCATCGCCTACATTATGGGGCTTTCAATTGGTATCCACTTATTGAACTTACTTACTATTCCGGCAATTGCCTTTGTATATTATTTTAAGAAAACACCTAAACCTACAACTACAGGCATCTTCAAAACATTTTTCGTAGGTATTTTGATTCTTGCTGTTGTGCAATATGGGATTATTCAATACTTAGTTTCTTTCGGCGCTTATTTCGACTTGTTTTTTGTAAATACGCTAGGTATGGGCTTTGGAACCGGTGTTGTGGTATTCGCTATTTTATTGATCACTGCCCTTGTTTTCGGAATCCGGTATTCTATTAAACACCAGAAAAGAGTATTGAACTTAGCATTGTTATCCACTGTCCTGATCATTTTCGGCTATGGATCTTTCGCGATGATCGTAATCCGTGCTAAAGCAAATCCAAACCTGAACAATAGCGATCCCGATAATGCATTTGCATTTTTAGGCTACCTGAATAGGGAGCAATATGGCGACAGGCCATTGCTTTTCGGCCCGAATTATAATTCGCAGAAGATTAACATCACGGAAGGCAAAACTCTTTACCGTAAAGGTGACAGCAAATATGAAGTTGCGGGTAAGAAAACAGATTACGAATATGATAAACTGACTCCTTTCCCGAGGATGTACAGTGACGATGAAAGACATATTGGTTTTTATAAGGAAATGATGGGTATGGATGATACGCATTTCCCTACACTGTTTGACAATATTGGATTCCTGTTTAAATACCAGATCGGGAATATGTACATGCGTTATTTCATGTGGAATTTTGTTGGTCGCCAGAACGATGACCAGGGACAGGGAAGTTTATATGAAGGGCAATGGTTAAGTGGAATCAAGCCTATTGATGCAATCCTGTTGGGTAATCAAAGTCACCTGCCACCATCAATCGAAGATAGCAATGCTTACAACCGTTTCTTCTTCTTGCCTTTATTGATTGGGATTTTTGGTGCGGTATGGCATTTCAAACGAAACCAGAAAGATGCTGGTATCGTTGCCTTGTTATTTTTCTTTACTGGTATCGCGATTGTATTGTACCTGAATCAAAAACCATTGGAGCCGCGTGAAAGGGATTATGCTTATGCGGGCTCATTCTATGCTTTTGCAATCTGGATTGGTTTCGGCGTGCTGGCAATCAGAGAATGGCTGGCTAAAAAAATCACACCTGCAACGGCGGGCATCGTTGCTTCGGTAGCCTGTTTATTCGGCGCACCTATATTAATGGGCGCTCAGGGATGGGATGATCATGATCGTTCTACGAAAATGGTTCCACATGATATCGCGCTCGATTATATGGAATCCTGCGCACCAAATGCAATTCTGTTTACGTATGGTGACAATGATACTTACCCACTTTGGTATATCCAGGAGGTAGAAAACGTAAGACCAGATATCCGATTGGTTAACTTAAGTCTGTTCGACACAGATTGGTACATCAATGGTATGAAACGCAAGGCAAATGCTTCTGAGCCGCTTCCTATCACTATGAAGGAATCACAATATGTTCAGGGTGTACGTGATGTTATGTACTATCAGGATTATAAAATAGCAGGCCCTGTTGAATTGAAAAGTATCGTTGATGTACTTTTATCTGATAATGATGAAGATAAAGTACCTTTACAAAACGGATCTAAAGAAAACTTTATTCCTACAAAGAACTTCAAGTTAACGGTAAATGCAGCTGATGTAATTAAATCAGGTACTGTATCCGCCGCTGACGCAGGTAAAATTGCACCTGAGTTATTGTGGACCTATAATAAAGGTTATGTTACTAAAGGCACGCTGGCTATGTTTGACATCCTGGCACACAACAACTGGAAAAGACCAATCTATTTTGCCAGTACAGTTCCTTCAGATCAATATAATGGCCTGGACAACTATTTATATAACGAAGGCCTTGCTTTACGTCTGATGCCTTTAAAAGCTGATACAGCTGCAGGAAAAGGCGAGTTATTAAATACGCCAGCACTATATGACCACGTAATGAATAAATTCAAATGGGGTAATATCAAAAGTGCTAAATATCTTGATCCACAATCGTCTGACGATATCTCAATCTTTGCCAACGTGTTTAACAATACGGTAACGGGGTTGATCAAAGAAGGCAGACTGGAAGATGCCAAGAAAGTAGTTAACCGATACTTCGAGGTAATGCCGACTAAATTCTACGGCATGCGTTCGATGATGGGTACTTATTTCATGGCAGAGAGTCTTTATATCCTTGGAGAGCCTGATCGTGCAAACAAACTGATTGAGAAATCTGCTGTATATATCCAAAAGGAACTTACTTACCTTGCTGATGTATCGCAAAGTAAAAACAGATTTGTGGGTGGCCAGAACGTACAATTGGGTATGTCGTTCTTAAGCCAGATGGCGAGAACTGCTGAAGAGCAAAAACAAACGAAATTGGCTAAAACACTGAACGATGAATTCAAAGCATTGGAAGTACGTTTTGGACCTTACTTCGGTCAATAATACCAGGCCCGGATTAAGGGCATAAAAAAAGAGGAAGATATTTCATCTTCCTCTTTTTTTATGCTGTAAACTGTGGTTATTCTACCACTACACCCATTGCGCAGAATTTATCAATTCTGGTAGCGATAAGCTTTTCAGTTTTCTCCTTGGTAAGCACTTTAAGGTCTTTAAGGATCTGTTCTTTCACTGTTGCAGCCATTGCTTCAGGATTCTGATGCGCACCTCCAAGCGGCTCCGGAATGATTCCATCGATCAACTGGTTGCGGAACATATCGTCTGAAGTCAGCTTAAGACATTCTGCTGCTTTCTCCTTGAAATCCCAGCTTCTCCATAAAATGGAAGAGCATGATTCAGGAGAGATCACGGAATACCAGGTATGCTCTAACATATATACTTTATCGCCGATACCAATACCCAACGCACCTCCCGATGCACCCTCACCTACTACGAAACACAGGATTGGAACTTTAAGTACCGACATTTCCAGTAAGTTTCTGGCAATCGCTTCACCCTGTCCACGTTCCTCGGCTTCAAGGCCTGGAAATGCTCCCATTGTGTCTATAAATGAGATAACAGGTTTGTTGAATTTTTCGGCAAGGCGCATTAATCTGAGTGCCTTCCTGTATCCTTCAGGATTGGCCATACCAAAATTGCGGTATTGACGTTCCTTGGTGTTTTTTCCTTTTTGATGCCCAATGACCATTACAGTCTGCCCATTGATAGAGGCAAAGCCACCGATGATAGCTTTATCATCCCCCACGGTGCGGTCACCATGCATTTCAATGAAATCATCACAAATCATCGAAATATAATCGAGTGTTTGTGGTCTTTCTGCGTGACGAGACATCTGTACTTTCTGCCATCCAGTAAGGTGGCTATATACCGATACCCTGGTATTAGCCAGTTTATCTTCCAGTTCAGTCAGCGTAGCAGACATATCTACTTTGGTTTTCTCTGAAACCTGTTTAACCTTTTCAATTTGCTGAACAAGTTCAGCAATAGGTTTTTCGAAATCAAATGACGTTTTTATCTGTTCCATAAGCGGGGTGTAAAAATAGGCATTTTATTTAAAACTTCGCAGCAACTCCCGGTTTAGGTAAAGATTTGCGGATAAAGTCTCTGATATGATCATTTCCTTTAACTAAATCGACCTTACGGAGATACATCATATGACCACTTTCATAACCTTCCCAGGTAATCCTATCTTTCAGTCGACCGGCAGCATCCAACTGCCACAGACTATACTTGGCATTGAAGTAATCGCAGGCCCCATCATAATATCCTGACTGTACCATCAGGTTCAGGTATGGATTTTGGGCCATCGCCTGACGGAGGTTGTCACCTGTACGGTCTCCACTTCTATCCCAGGGGTTTACCGGGCCAAACATATTATACTTCAGGTCGGTTTTATAATTTAATTCATTTCTGATATACATATTGATAGCAGGGGTAAACGAATGCAACCATGATGTGAGCTCGGCATTATAATCAGGACTATCTCCGGCAGCAGCTTTATCAATTCCTTTATATCTGGAATCCAGGCGACCAACGGTAAATCCTTTATCCCTTAACAGTTCCTTCCAAAAGAAGTCGGGCGAGACATCCAGGTTATGTTGTAAAATTACTTGTTCCGATAGACCAGAATACCTGGCCATTTTGGCAACAACTTCTTTAAGCTTTTGTGGCGATAAAGAGCTACCTCTTGCAATAGCAGGGAGGAGTTCGTTAATGGTAAACTCTTCTACCTCTGGCAAAAACTGCGTTAAGGTCTTGGATTGCAAATCTGCGGGAAGCGCCTTGTGGTACCAGGCTGTTGCAGCAAAGTATGGTACACGCAATGCAGATTCTACCGGGCCACCTCTTTCGATACCAAGTTCTGTAGGAGATACCAGGATTACTCCATTCAGATACATCCACTGGTTATTTTGTAACTCCAGGGCAAGACCGGATACCCTATTGGTTCCATAGCTCTCGCCGATCAGGAACTTCGGTGATGCCCATCTGTCTGTACGGGTAACGAAAGTATTGAGCCACTCTGCAAGATATTTAATATCGGCACGGACGCCAAAGAATTTATTGGTAGGCACGTCTTTACCCGTAGTACGGGAGTATCCTGTGTTTACAGGATCGATATAAACGATATCAGCTACATCAAGAATGGATGCTGAGTTATCCTTATAACCGTAAGGTTGTACCGGATAGCCTTCATCATCAATATTTAAAACTACTGGGCCGGTATAGGCAATATGCATCCATACTGACGCAGATCCGGGGCCACCATTAAAGGAAATCACTAAAGGTCGTGTACTACGATCCTTAATATCAGATCTTTCGTAGTATGTGTAGAATAAGCCAGCGATTGCCTTTCCTTCATCATCCCATACAGGTAATGTTCCTGTTGTTGCTTTATAAGGAACGCTTTGTCCTTTGATGGTAACCTGGTGTTGGGTAACCACAATACTCTCTGGAACAATGGACCGGGAATTGACTTTAGGATCTTCCTTCCCTGTTTTCATGGCAGGAACAGGGCCAGCCGGATTTGCCGGAGGGGTGGTTTGCGCCTCGAGTTGCAGGTTGGCAAAGAAAAAACAAATCAGTAATGTAAAAATTGATTTCATAAAATTCGGTTAGGATTGAACTGTAAATATCCTGTTTGAAATTTTAAAAAATCAATTTTTCTAAAATTGTTACGCTATAGAACAAGATTAGTCCTTCAGTAGTTTCTTACTGTAGATATGATACTCGCCAGGCGCCAATATTTTGGTATAGGCTGTCCCGTTCAGATTGACCGGATCACCGCCATTATTATCATACCATACACCTGAACTGCCAAAATCCACATTAGCTGTTTGGTTTACTACATCGAAATTCCCTACAACAACTACCGTATTATTGGCGTCGATCAACTTGATAGACTTGATATTGCCTGCTACGCTGAAACTCAGGTTAGTTGTTGTAAACACACTGTTATTCTTTTTCAAACTGATCAGATGTGCATAGGCATTGTATAGTGTCTTACGTGCTGGTTGTGCTGTGTATTCCCAGTGGATAGGCTTCTCTCCCGTCCTTCCGTTTACATTGATCCCAATATCGTAACCTAGTTCCTCAAACTGCCAGATCATTTTCGGTCCTGGTATGCTAAATAAAAATGCAGCAGCAAGTTCTTCGCGCTTCAATGCAGTTGCCAGTTCCTTCACATTATAGCTACCTGAGGCATTTCCATAAGCCAGATTTTTGGTCATGGTACGTTCCTCGTCGTGACTCTCTATATAAGTAACCAGATAATCTGGCTTTGTAAAACCATGCAAGCCATAAAAAGCTCTAGAGAAATCAGAGCTGGTATTATATCCCATTGTTGCTTCATTAAAGCTTCCATTCAGGTTATTCCAAAGTAACATGCCATCCGCTGCCAGCTCTTTTTCTTCATCATCAGCAGCAAAGTGCTCCAGGATGACATAAAAATTCGGATCTATGCTTTTCATATAGGCATTATAATCTTTCCAGATAGCTAGCCTGCCGGCGTCGTATGCACTCCATGCTGTAACTGCCGCATCAGAGGTCCCGGAGTTCTTCTGTGTAAAGCCTTTAGAAAGGTCAAACCTAAATCCGTCTACTTTATATTGCTGCATCCAAAATTTCAGGACATTTTTGGTAAAAGTTTTTGTGGCTGCACTTTCGTGATTAAAATCGAAGCCTACATTAAAAGGATGCGTAGGATCTGCATTGAACCATGGACTGTTTGCAGCGGGTTTACCTGTGGCGGCATCAAAATACAGCTGTACCATTGGCGACTGGCCGAAAGAATGATTCAGTACCATATCCATGATGACCGCAATACCTCTACTATGACATTGATCAATAAAATTTTGCAATGCAACCTTAGTTCCGTAAGCCTTATCAGGAGCAAAATAGAATGACGGATTATATCCCCAACTGGAGTTACCCTCAAATTCTGTAACCGGCATGAGCTCAATCGCGTTTACGCCAAGCCGTGTTAAATAACTCAATGTATCTGTCAACGTTTTATAGTTGCCTGATTTCAAAAAATCCCGAAGATGCAGTTCATAAACCACAAGATTATTCTTATCAGGTCTGTTAAATCCGGATGCCGTAAAATTATAACTAGCAGCATTTCCCTGCATTACACTAACAATTCCTGTGGTCTTACCTGTAGGATAACCACGCAGGTTTGGATAAGTGGCCGATGAAATAGCCGCATCATTATCGGGATCAAGTACTTTCTCGGTATAGGGATCGGCAATTTTCAAGGTGTTGTCAACCAGATATTGGTAGGCATACTCCTGCGCGGGATCGAGATTATCTATTTGAATCCACCATGAATTACCATCAGGAGTACGGTTCATAAACTGGGCAGCTACCGGCTGCCAATTATTGAAGTCGCCAATAGCATAAACATTCTGCTTTCCTGGCGCATAAAGTGTAAGTATCGCAGACTTACCTCCATTTAGAAAAACGACCCCTTGTTTAGCCGCAGCAGGCGGCTCAAGTGTTTGCACAGTTCCATTTAACAAAAAAGAAAAGGTACTCTGGGCGGTGTTAGTACCGTCGGTAGCGACAATCTTGATTTCCTGAGGTCCGCTTGCGGTAAACTTGGCTGTCCCCTGAATAGTCATTGACCCATTTGCAGTCGCAAAACTCAACCCATTTAGAGAAAGTGTGAGATTGGCAGCTTTAGAAGATACCGCTGATACTATCAGCGTTTCGCCAACTGTTTTGATACTTACTGCAGGTGAAGGGTTGTAAGTAGGCAACAACTCTGGTGCTGTGAAAGCAACATTTAAGGTGTTACTTTCAAATATAGGCAGATAAATATCACTGTTATCGGCATTCCGTCCCACCATTGTGCCATCAGCGGTTCTGAACAGCATGACCAGCTTCAGGATTTTCTCAGTTGCAGGAACTCCGTAAAATGTACGGGGAGAAATACTGATCTGATAGGTGTGGTTGGCAGCTGCCGTCATTTTAGCAGCAGCATCTGCCGTGTTAAAAGAACTACTTTTGATATACTTCCAATCAGAAGCCCCGGTACTTTTATCCGTAATTACTGCAGTATATATATAAATATCCCCTGTATAGCTTTGCAGGGCTTTATTTCCTTTAGTAGCGTCGAAGGTAAGTACAAATGCGGCGTCTGCACCCGGAAAATTAGTAGACGTTGTTACCAAACCGTTTTGATTAACAGGGGCTACAGGAGTTGTTTCGTCATCATTAACAGAAGCACTTTTCCTGCAGGCACTGAGAATAAGGCTGATCAGGCACAGCAGGATATATATTTTCCGCATTAGTCGCGTTCTTTACTTTGTATATATAAAACAGATATCGCACCGAGGATCATAAAGATTCCTGCAAGAACGATCGCATAAATTGCTTCACCATGGTAAAACTTCTTTACGATCAGGCCGCCAAAAAACCCATTAACGATTTGAGGCATAGTGATAAAGAAATTGAAAATCCCCATGTATACCCCCATTTTTCGTGGCGGTATGGAGCTGGATAAAATAGCATACGGCATGGATAATATACTTCCCCAGGCCAACCCGATACCGATCATAGAGTAAATGAGGTGATCTGGATTTGTTATGAAATAGATCGATAATAAGCCTGCACCTCCTGCAAGCAGGGAAAAGGCGTGTGCTACCTTACGACTTGTTAACCTTGCGATAGACGGAAGGATCAAAGCATACACAGCGGATATACCATTATATACTCCGAACAGAATACCCACCCAGTTACCTGCGTCGGCAAATTTAACCGATGAAGTATCGCCAGGCATCACTTTATAGATATGCTGTGCCACTGCAGGCGTTGTAAATACCCACATTGAAAACAAGGCAAACCAAGAGAAAAACTGTACCAAGCCAAGTTGTTTCATAGTTAAAGGCATCCTTGAGAAATCCTTCAGGATAGACATCAGTCCGGCTTCCTCTACTTCCTTCTCTGTAGTCTGGAAGCTTTCCATTTCTTCTGGTGGATATTCTTTAGTGGTCACTACTGTCCACAGAATTGTGCCCAATAAAATTGCTGCACCAACATAGAAGGAATAGATTACGTTATTTGGAATTTGTCCTTGAGCGGCAACTTTCGAAACCCCAGCATATTCAGAAAGAATATAGGGAAGCCACGATCCTGAGATCGCTCCGGCACCAATCAAAAACGTCTGCATAGAAAAGCCGAAACTACGTTGGCTTTCGGGCAATTTATCAGCAACCAATGCCCGGAAAGGTTCCATGGCTACATTGATAGAAGCATCCATAATCATGAGCATACCTGCGCCAATAATAATTGGCGGCATTAAGCTGGCCATCATAGCCGAGTTAGGCATTAGGATCAGTGCTATTGCAGTCAAAATAGCTCCAACTAGAAAATAAGGTCTTCTGCGTCCAAACTTGTTCCAGGTCTTATCACTATAATGGCCAATAATAGGCTGTACGATCATCCCCGTTAAAGGGGCAGCCAGCCAAAATAACGAGAGATGCTCAACATCAGCGCCGAAGGTCTGAAGTATCCTGGAAGCATTCCCGTTTTGCAGGGCAAAACCAAACTGAATTCCAAAAAAGCCCATGCTCATATTAAATATTTGTGCATTGGAAAGTCTTGGCTTGGCAACGCTTTTCTGGGTATCCTTTGTCATGATTTAAGTTTTAAAATTCGATAATCTGCACTGCACCGGGCATCAATTCTACATATACTGAGGTCGACGTGTTGTTCCTGATAGACGTGCCGGATAATATTTCTTTAGCTGAGTTGATTTTACGCTGCTGCAATACTTCTTCGGGGATAGTGATATCCTGTTTGATACTATCGTGTTCGTCGAAATTAACAAGCACCAGCAAACGCTGATTTGCTGTGTATCTATAAAAAGCATAAATTTTTGGGTGATCAGTAAAAGGCAGGTGATAAAATTTGCCTTTGATAATTGCTTCCGACGTTCCGGAAACAGTGAGCAGGCGCTGATAAAAAGACCGCAACCGTTGCTGTGCCACACTTAACTGCGCACCATCAAAGGATCCGTTGTTCATCCATTTCTGATGTTCAGGCACCCCCCAATAATCAAAGATAGTTGTTCTGCTATCCTCGCCACCAAATCCTTCAGCACCGTGAGCAGGCTCCCCTACTTCCTGACCGAAATACAACATCACCGGGCCACCAGATAAAGTTGAGGAAACTGTCATCGCCGGCAAAGCCTTGAAAGGATCTCCAGCAAAGGTTTTTGAGGCGATACGTTCTTCATCATGATTTTCCAGGAAACGCAGCATATGATCACCAAATCCGGCACTTTCCTTTTGCCATACATGGTCGATATCAGCCACGGTGGCCGAGGGCTCATTACGCATCAGTCTTTTTAGGCCATCGTATAGTCCAACTTTGTCATACAGGTAGTCAAACTTACCGATCGTCAGATAGGTAGCATAGGTTTTAGGATCATATGCCTCACCCATAAATACAATCCCTGGTTTAGCTTTTTTTACTTCTGGAATCACCCAGCTCCAAAACTCTACCGGCACCATTTCTGCCATGTCGCACCTAAAACCGTCGACACCCTTTCTACTCCAATAGATTAGGATATCGCGCATCTTGATCCACAACTGTGGTACCGGATTAAAATGTCCTTTTCTACCATCCTGATAATCCACGCCGTAATTTAACTTTACTGTTTCATACCAGTCATCTTTACTCGGCGTTGCCGAGAAAACATCGTTACCGGTGGCCTTTGCAGGGAATTCCTGGTATTTACCATCCGCCAGCGGCCCTGTAGGTTGTGTTCCCGCACCTGGAACAACAAAAGCCTTTCCAGGAACATAGTAATAGTCATTCGCCGGACTAAATGCCAGGTTTGTATTATCTTTTGCGCCAAAGTCTATCACCCCTGCAGGTTTAGCATTTGACTGATATTTACGTGCCACATGGTTGGGCACGAAATCAATGATTACTTTTAATCCTTGTTGATGTGTCCGTTTGACGAGTGATTCGAATTCTGCCATCCTATGCTTAACATCGACAGCAAGATCCGGATCCACATCATAATAATCACGGATCGCATATGGAGAACCTGCCCTGCCTTTCACTACATCACCGTCAGCATTAGGAATGCCATAAGCTGTATAGTCTGTAAGACTGGCATGGGCGATTACCCCTGTATACCACACATGTGTAGTTCCCAGTTCCTTGATCCCAATAAGCGCTTTCACCGTAATATCATTGAACTTTCCGCTTCCGTTCTGTTCAATGGTTCCGTAATGAATATTATTTGTTTGCTTGTTTCCAAACAAACGAGGTAACAGTTGATAAATGATCAACTTATTGGAGGTCTCTTGGGCTTCTAACATAACAGGGGCTGCAACAGATAAAAAAATGATTATAAGTAATCTTTTGTACAAAGTCATTATACTAACAATTCATTATATGATATGTGTTGTTCACCTTCCTTAATCGTATAACGTTGATTGAATACCGCAACTTCGATTTCCTGTGCAGAGAAATTGGTGATGCTGATTTGTGAAGCATCGATCTTAACTTTCAACTGGGTGCCTCTGAAGCCCATGCTGAAGGTGAATGAATTCCACTGACTAGGTAGAAAAGGATTAAACTGAAGCACATTATCACGCACTTTCATGCCGGCAAAGCCTTCCACAATACTCATCCAGGTACCTGCCATTGAAGTGATGTGTAAACCATCATCTGTATCATTGTTATAGTCGTCCAGATCCAGGCGCGCTGTACGCAGGTAAAACTCGTATGCCTTTTCCTCATCACTTAAGCGGGCAGCGAGGATACTGTGCACACAAGGAGAAAGAGAACTTTCATGTACAGTTCTGGATTCATAGAACTTGAAGTTTCTTTTCAGGGTATCCAGGTCATAGTCATCTTCGAAGAAATACATGCCCTGCAATACGTCTGCTTGTTTGATAAAGCCTGAACGCAGGATCCTGTCCCAGCTCCATTTTTGATTTAACGGACGGTCAGAAGCAGGCAGGTCTGAAACCAGCATTTGCTCTTTATCCAAGTAGCCGTCCTGTTGCAGGAATACCTGTTCTTTTTCAGAATACGGGTAGAACATCTGATCTGCGATGGAAGTCCAGTCGGCAAACTCTTGTTGCTCATTGAAGCTGGTTAAGCCGGTAATTTCTGCATATCTGGCAGCATCAGTAGTTTTAACGTATTCTGCCGATTCACGGGCATAACGCATGCACCATGCAGCCAGGATATTCGTATACCAGTTGTTATTGATGTTATTTTCGTACTCGTTTGGTCCTGTAACGCCGAGGATTACATACTTGTTTTTCTCTGCGCTCCAGTTTACACGTTGTTTCCAGAAGCGCGCAATACCGATCAGCACTTCAAGACCATATTCGGCCAGGTAGGCAGCATCGCCAGTATATCTGATGTAGTTGAAGATCGCAAAAGCGATAGCCCCATTTCTGTGGATCTCTTCAAAGGTTATCTCCCATTCGTTGTGACATTCCTCACCATTCATGGTTACCATTGGGTACAGGGCAGCACCTCCGCTAAAGCCAAGCTTTTCTGCATTTTCAATGGCTTTCTGCAAGTGGTTATGTCTGTAGATCAAGAGGTTTTTTGCCACTTCCTGCGGAGCAGTAGCCAGATAGAAAGGAATACAATACGCCTCAGTATCCCAATAGGTTGAACCTCCGTACTTCTCACCTGTAAATCCCTTAGGGCCAATATTTAAGCGTGCATCAGCACCGGTATAGGTCTGGTTAAGCTGGAAAATATTAAACCTGATAGCTTGCTGAGCGGCAACATCACCCTCAATCAAGATATCACTCTCTACCCATTTTGCTGCCCATGCTGCTACCTGATCTTGGAATAAGCCATCAAATTTCTTATCCTGCGCTCTGGCAATTGCCTTTTTTGCGGCATCTTGTAAAGCATCTTTCTCATAGTTTTGAGAAGTAACATTACAAGCATATTTATAGATATCTACAACTTCGCCCTGCTGAACAGTGACGTTAAATGCGTTAGAGATAAACTTATCTTTTTGGATGCTCTCCTGGTCCGGAGCAATATCTTTTCCATTAACGCTTACCTGAGTAAAAGCTGCTGTGCAAACGTCGAAGGCAGTTTTCTTGGTGGTCATGGTTAAGAACAGCGTTTCATCAGTGTATTGCTTTGCTGTTTCATCCCAGAACTTCTCATCATAATTAGAATCCTGATTTTTAACATCCCCGTCAATTGCAGAAGTAATTGCAATCGTTCCCGAGAAATTAACCGCTTTTACCTGATAATGGATAGCTGCAAGTTCATCATCGGCAATACTGCAGAACCGTTTTGCTACAACCTGAATTTGCTTGCCACTTTTCAGCTGAGCAGTAAACTGGCGTTCCAGATAACCCTCCTGCATATGCAATGTACGTTTGAAATCCGAAACCACAGCGTCGTGCAAGTCTACTGTTTCGCCATCAATGCTGATGGTGATGCTTACCCAGTTAGCTGCGTTTAATACTTTGGCAAAATAATCAGGATAGCCATTTTTCCACCAGCCTACGCGTGTTTTATCGGGGTAATATACCCCTGCAACATAGTTTCCAAGTAATGTTTCGCCACTATATGTTTCTTCAAAATTAGCCCGTTGCCCCATGCGTCCATTGCCGATGCTGAACAAGCTTTCAGATATTTTATTTAACTGAGGATCGAACCCTTCCTCAACAATTTTCCATTCGTTAGGTTGAATATAATTCTTCATCGTTCCGCTGCGCTTAATTGATTAATGCTTTTATTTCTTCTACTGTTATTGCCGAGAGGTCTTTGACAACCACATCTGCCCCCGTTAAATTTTCCGGTTCTCCAATACCTACAACTTTCATTTTTCCCGCGATTGCCGCCTGTACTCCAGCTTGTGCATCTTCAAAAACGATACACCGTGATGGATCGGTATCGAGTAATTCTGCTCCTTTAATAAATACTTCTGGATCAGGTTTAGAAGTGGTTACGTGATTGCCATCTACGATAGCATCAAACAGATGTGCCAGGTTGGTACGTTCCAGGATTAATCCTGAATTCTTGCTTGCAGAGCCCAATGCGATTTTAATTCCCGCGGCCCTTAAAGCTTCCAATAGCTCCACCGATCCCGGTAATACTTCCGCAGCGGTCATTTTACTGATCATGCCTACATAATTGTCGTTTTTTACTGTTGCCAGTGCTTCCTGCTCTTCAGCTGTTTTCTGCACACCACCCCATTCCAGGATCAACTGCAGCGAGCGCATTCTGTTTACGCCTTTAAGCTGTTCGTTTTGCGCTTTGGTAAAGTCGAATCCCAAAGAGTTGGCAAGTGCCTTCCAGGCTTGATAGTGGTATACTGCCGTATCTACAAGCACTCCGTCCAGATCGAACAGACATGCGATATTGTTATTGCTTATTTGCATTAGTTTAATTCTAATACCAGGGTAGCCCTGGCGGGAATTGAAATTGATTGGAGTGAATTAAGTTTGGCACCGGTGATAATGTCGGTAGCCGATGTAGCCTGACCTACCCTTTCCGCAAAGCGGGTGGTTGATAGTGTTTTTTCTTTATCTTCTGAATTGAAAATCAGCATCACTGTTTTTTTATTATCCGGTGTGTATCTGAAATAAACATAAAGTCCATCCTGAGGCACATATTGCATCAGTTTACCTGTTTGTAAAGCTAAACTTGTTTTACGATAGTTGGCCAGTTTACTGATATAGTTAAAAGCTTCATTTTCTTTCTCAGTTCTGCCAGCAGCAGTAAACTTACTGGTTTTATCAGCAGGCCAACCTCCAGGGAAGTCTGAACGTACTAACCCGTCCGGGTTAGAAAAGTTTTTCATCAGAATTTCTGTCCCATAGTACAACTGCGGAATGCCACGCATAGTCAGTAACATTGCCATACCAGCTTTGTACTTATTGAAATCTTCGTTGACTACAGAATAGAACCTGCTCATGTCATGGTTATCCATGAACACCACATTATTAGTTGCATCCTTATACAGGAAATCCTGCGCCAGTATTGCATAAAGTCTGAAAATACCATCCGTCCAACCTGGTTTACCATTAAGGGCTTCGAAGATCGCGTCTTTTATTACCGCATCGGTAATCCCGGGCAGGTGGGTATCAAAACCACGGTTAACAGTATTACCGCCAGTGAAGTAAGCCTGGCTCGCTACTGCGCTTACCAGCGTTTCGCCAAAAATTGACAGGTTCGGAAACTCAGCTTTTAATTTCTGGGCCCAGTCCGCCATGTATGGCCCATCGTTATATGGATAAGTGTCTAATCTCAGTCCGTCGATACCAGCATATTCAATCCACCAGATATGGTTCTGGGTAAGGTAATTCTGTACATATGGATTTCTCTGATTCAGATCGGGCATCGAAGGAACAAACCAGCCATCCAGCATTTGCTTTTTGTCTGCTTCTGATGCATGAATATCCATCACAGGCTGATCCCTGTAGCTTGTTTGCGTATACGTTGGCCATTGGTTCAGGAAATCTTTCATCGGAAGATCTTTGTATAGATAATGACCTGTACCGATATGGTTGTGTACGATATCCTTAATAATTTTTAGTCCTTTAGCATGTGCCTGCTCTACATAAGTTTTATATAAAGCATTGGTACCGTATCTTGGATCAATTTTGTAGTTATCTGTTGCAGCGTACCCATGGTAAGACGCATTCTTCATGTCGTTCTCAATCTCGGGAGTCATCCATAAAGTCGTTACGCCAAGATCCTTGAAATAGTCCAGGTGATTCATTACGCCCTGGATATCTCCGCCGTGGCGATAATACATAGAATCTCTGTTAAGTGTTGTTTCCTGCAGGCCTTTTACCACATCATTCTTAGGGTCGCCATTTGAAAAACGGTCTGGCATCAACAGGTAAATAAAATCTTTGCTTGTCACACCTTGTATGCGCCCGGCCGATTGGTTGCGTGCTTTTAATTCATAGGTGTAACTAAATGTCTTTTTTCCTTTTTGCGAAAACGCGATCTGGAAAGATCCTGGTTTGGCATCTGCTGCCACTTCAAGATCAATAAATAAATAGTTGGGATTTTCAACTTTGTTAACCTTAAGCAGGTTTACACCTGGATAGCTGAGTTGAACTTCGTTTTTAGCAATCTGATTGCCATGTACCAGTAGCTGTAACTTTGGATTGTGCATCCCAGTAAACCAGAACATGGGCTCTACTCTTTCAAGCTGTGGTAGCTGCGTAGTTTGTGCATGTATAAAAAATGGAGAGAGTGCTAGAAAGAAAATAAGTAAACTGCGCTTCATGTATGGGGGATATGATTGTAGTAAAAAAGAAACCCCGCAGAACTTACATTCTGCAGGGCATTCTAACCAATTCTAATTTTTAACCAGGGTGTAAGTCAGGGCACTTACATTTAGGGTTATTGTATAATTTCCTGCAGTTGTTAGTGGAATATCACCTCCTGTTGCAGATAAAGTACCGGCAGTTGCGCCTGCGCCAAGACTAAGTGTCCAGCCTCCGTCATTACGGAATTTAAAGGCTCCTACCTTAAGATCTACTGTTGCTCTCCAAACACCGTTGGCATCGTTGATAAACTTAAGATCAGTATCAGCGTCCCATCCTTTAGGAGTTGCATCACCAATAATTGTCCATGCTTTTACAGCTGCAAATTCTATTGTTTTCTTATTCAGATCAACAGTAAGTTGACGTTTACCAGCAACACCTGCATTAAGATCTCCACCAGTTGTGCTGATCAGACCAGCACCAGCATCACCATAAGCAAGATTCCAGTTTTTTGCAGGAGTAATTTTGAAACCAAGGTTACCAGCAGTATAGTTAATGATTCCGGTATATACACCATTGTTATCTTTCGACACCAAACTATCGGCAGTTTCAGGAGCCCATCCCTGGTAAGCACCAGGAACATAAATCCAGGCTGCGGCCAGGTAAGGTGAAGTACTCAGTGTAACAACATTTGAGTAGGTTACCGAATTTGGTGCCGGAGCTGACTTTAAGCGCACCTCAATTTGTGCAGTTGCAGCAGCTTTTATACCCAATGCCAATACCATTGCATTGAAGTCTGCTACAGTAGGGCTGTATGTTGTAGTTGTAATTACATATTCTTTCGGGGCGGCAAAGTTATTGCCTTTAACATCAAACTGCAGTGTTGAAGCAACCGGCACTTTATAACCTGTTACTGTTGCTGCGGGGAATGTCAATGTTACCGCAGGTTTAGTAGCGTTAGCCTGAGCCAATGCAACGGTAGTTGAAGACGCCGTAAGTGTTCCAGCCGAGCTTACGTTTGAAACGGTCAGATCTCCGTCTTTCTTACATGACCATAGTGAGACAGCAATTAAGCTGAATGCTACGGTTTTTAATAAAATTGATTTCATGTTGATATATCTTGAGGATTAATAACCTGTATTTTGAACTAAGTTTGGATTAGCGATCATATCTGCTGCTGGGATTGGGTACAAGTTGCGGTATGCAGGAATTGCTGCACCAGCTTTTGTTCCACCTTTAAACGGCCACAGGTAGGATCCATCAGTAAATTTACCGAAACGTACTAAGTCGGTACGGCGATGTCCTTCCCAATATAATTCTCTTCCGCGTTCGTTCAGATAAAAATCTGTAGTCAAGGCAGCCGCAGTTAAATTACCGTTAGCATTGCCATAAGCACGTGTACGCAGTGCATTCACATAAGTAAGCGCTTGGGCAGCAGAACCACCAGCACCACCTCTAGCTACAGCTTCACCGTAGATCAGGTACTGCTCAGCTAAACGGAACAGTGGAAAATCTAATGAGCTGAAAGTTCCATTTAGTGATGGAGCAGCTACACCAGCAGCAGTCACGTTTTTGAATTTAGTTACAGCTAAACCATCAGTAAAAGTACCGATTGCATCGACAGTAGCTTTAGTACCGAAGAAAATACCGCGTTTGTCTTGTGTTCCGTTTGGATCCGGGAATAAAGCCGGTAGATTCTGACGGGTTCTGTTACCCAACCATCCACCATTTGGTACACCGAAAGATGTAGGATTCATATCGCCGGAAATTGCAGCGTTAATCAGGAATGTGGTTCCGCCAAAGTTGGTTCCTTTGCTACCATCAAAATTAATAGTCAGGATGGTTTCGTTGTTATTTACAGTGTTATCAAGATTGAACAGGTCGGCATAGTTAGCTTTTAGCGCATAACCGCCGTTGATCACTTTTGACGCATATGTGATTGCTTCTGTATATTTAGCTGTCCCAGTATAAACCTGAGCATTCAGATATAATCTAGCCAATAAAGCCCAGTCAGCACCTTGATCAGCACGACCATATTCGTTGGTTTTTACAGCAGGCAATTCAGTTTCAATTGCTTTAAGTTCGGATTCAACATAAGTAAATAATGCTGATCTGGTGATTTGCTTAGGTGCAGTTTTACCGATCAGGTCATTTTCTGTTACGAATGGAGGATTACCAAATCCGTCTAATAACACCCAGTATTGGAAAGCACGCAGGAAACGGGCTTCAGCACGATATTTTGCAATTGCAGTAGCATCAGCACCAGTGATATTACGACTAGCTAATTTTTCCGGAGTACTTTCACGAAGGAATTCATTAGCCAATGTGATTTGAAGGATTGATTTTGAATACAAGCCTCGTAAAAACTGATTATCAACAGACCAGGTAGATTGATCTAATTCAGGAATACCTGTATCTCCCCATGCACAGATGGCTTCATCCGTTGTAAGCTCCTGCGAAGTCCAGAACAATCTTAGAAAATCTGCGAAACCGGGATCTAATCCACCGATATCACTGGCGTCAGAACCTGTTGGACTCGTTAATCCAAAAGTAGCATATAATTTCACTAATGAATTTTTGTACCCAGTTGGATTTGCATAAACGATGTCTGCTGTCACGTCATTTGTAGGCGTTAAGGTCAGATCACTTTTTTTGCATGAATTTAATGACAGCAGTAAAATACCGGATGCCAATATTGTTTTATATATACTTTTCATCTTTATATCTTAATTAAAAACCAACATTTAAACCTAATGTGTATGTTCTCGGTCTTGGATACAGCGTGTTATCGATACCTGAAGTTAACTCAGGGTCAATTCCTTTATACTTGCTGATTACAAAAACATTTTGAACGTTTCCAGTGATACGCAAGGTTGTTGCTTTATTTCTGAAGATTTTACCAGCATCATAACCGATACCTACGTTATCCATTTTCAGGAAAGAAGCATTCTTAATGTAGTAATCACTCAAAAACTGACTGTTCTGGAAATTTGTGTTTAGGAAATCGACACCTGCATTGTTAATCAGTCCCGCAGAGCTCATTAAGTTTGCTCTTGTACCGAAATTAGAAGATACGTTGTCATAAACATAATTACCGATGTTAGCTCTTAACACTGTTGACAGCGTCCATTTTTTGTAGTTAAATGATGAGTTGAAACCAAAAGTAAAGTTTGGATCTGGTGCTTTGTAAAAATACTGATCACTTGTGTTAATCACACCGTCGTTGTTTAAATCTTCATACACACCTTCCAATGGTTTTCCGTTGCCATCATAAACTTGTTTATATACAAAGAATGATCCTGGAATCTGATTAACTGCATTATATTTTAAAGTAATACCAGTACCACCAGTGATATTTCCAGCACCCACTTTAGATCCTGGATCAGGGTTCAATGTTAAGTTAGTCACCTTACGTTTATTGTAAGCTACGTTAAAACCAAAGTCCCAGTTTACATCAGCAGATTTTATCGCCTGGAAATTGATACTACCTTCAGCACCTTTAACTTCCATATTACCAACATTTGTGGTCAACAAGTTGTTGAAGTTAGTTCCTACCGGAATATTGATTGTACTTAACAGATCTTTTGTTTTCTTATAGTACGCATCAATAGCACCATAAATTCTTCCTTGTAGGAAACCGTAATCAATACCAGCATTATAAGTAGTAGTTGATTCCCATTTCAAATCAGGGTCATAAGCTGCTGGCGCATAGTAGTTATAAAACTGGTTACCAATCTGGTATTGGCCTGTTGTGCTGCTTGCGTAATATTTAGCAATATAATCGTAATCGCCGATACCGTCTTTATTACCTGTTTGGCCGTAGCTTAATCTCAATTTCAGATCAGACAGTACTTTGCTGTCTTTAAGGAAGTTTTCGCCAATAACTCTCCAAGTTAAGCCCACTGATGGAAAATAACCCCAACGGTTTTCTTCAGAGAATTTAGAAGAAGCATCGGCACGCATTGTTCCTGATAAGATATACTTGTTGGACAATGTATAAATGAACCTACCGTAGTAAGAAAGTAGTTTGTTACGAAGCGTATTATTTGGGAATGTAGGTTGAACCTGCAATTGACCAGTAGCTCTGTAAGACGGCGTGAAGAAATCTGTTTTGCCGTTATCATAATAGCCGTAACCAGCAGTTACATCGAAACGAGAATCAATACTTTCTACGTTTTTAGCATAGTTTAAATAAAACTCTGAGATTTTATCTGAAGTTGTTGCCAGAGATTGTGTATAGCTACCTTGTGTGCTGTAGCTTTGTGCAGCATACTGAGGCACACGTACCTGTCCATAACCTTTAGACACATCATAACCCAAGTTTAAATTAGCATGTAATTCTGGCAAGAAGTGGAATGAATAGTCAAACCTGATGTTACCGATGCTGCGTGCAGCGTTACCATTATTATCCTGTAGTCTCACTAAAGCAACAGGGTTTCTTGGTGCGTTTGGATTTGGCAAAGCGCCTTGCATCCATTCGAAATAGTTTCCAAAAGCATTGGTTGCAGTTACCGATTGTGTCGGATCAAACTGAATTGCTGAACCTACTGCTCCGTTGTTTGCGAAATGTGAATCCGTCAAAGCACCTTTTAAGTTCAAATCAACCTTCAGGTGTTTATCAAAAAACGTTGGGGAAAGACTGATTGATCCGGTAGCACGTTTAAGTCTATCTGTGATTAACAAACCTTGTTGATCAAGGTAACCACCAGATACACGGTAAGGTACACCATGGAAAGCTCCTGAGATGCTCAGGCTATTGTCTGTCGAAAATGCATTCTGATAAATTTCATCCTGCCAATCGGTATTTGAAGAACCAAGATATCCTTTTTGTACTGCAGTACCGTTTGCATTTACATAGGCACGGATCTGGTCAGCAGACAATACAGAAACTTTCTTTGCGATAGTTCCGATAGAATTGTTTGTAGAAAAATTGATCACCGGCGCACCTGATCCACCTTTTTTAGTGGTAATTAAAACAACACCATTTGAAGCTCTTGATCCGTAGATTGCTGTAGCATTCGCATCTTTCAACACGGTGAAAGTTTCGATGTCATTAGGATTGATTAAAGTTAGTGGATTGGCTACGTTGCCCGGACCATTACCACTTAGTGGCACTCCATCAACAACGATCAATGGGTCGTTACTTGCATTTAAAGAAGCACCACCACGGATACGGATTACACTTCCTGCACCTGGCGCACCACCATTTGATGTTACGTTAACGCCGGCTATCTTACCCTGAATTAATTGCTCAGGTGTAGTGATTGTACCTTTTTGAAAGTCTTTAGATCCTACTGTAGTAATAGATCCTGTAAGGTCTTTCTTTTGTGCAGTACCGTAACCGATAACAACGACTTCATTTAATTTTTGTGCATCAGGTTTTAAGTTGATGTTTGCTGTTGTGTTTCCTTGTACGGCTACAACTTGCTCTAACGTAGAATAACCAACAAAGCTAATGCTTAAGGTTACGCTGCCATTGCTCAATCCTGTGATGCGGTAATTTCCCGTAAGGTCGGTAGAGGTACTTTTGTTTAGACTCTTGATTTGAACGGATGCTCCTGGAAGGGGCAGTCCTGTTTCATCCACGACTTTACCGGATAGTGTACCGGTCTGCGCCTGAACCGTGATTGCTGTCAGGGTAAAAAGCAACAGGAGACAAGACTTCATTAGATAAAATACTTTCATATTTTGGACTCGTTTTTAGGTTATATATTTAGTTAATGCTCAGTGTGTATAACACTTGCGGTAAATTTACACCTCAGCCCGATAAATCAAAATTTTATATCATTTTTTATTTTTGGGCGATATTTTATACCATAAAAATTGATTTTTTGACGCAAATATTTTTGGCTACTTTTTTAAAAAATTCAAATTTATCATCACAAAAAACTATAAATCAATTCGTTAAATATCACAAAAACAAGCAAATGTGTGTTTTTTACACTAAGTTAAATTAACGAGTTTTTTCGGGAACGATACCGGGAACGTTCCCGAAAAAATGAGTCATTTTGAAGCGATGAAAAAAATTCGAACCTTAAATTCTGCGTATTTTGGACCAAGTCCTGATTTTTTTTGAAAAAAATCACCCAAAAATTACATGAAATTTAAGCCCAAAAATACTGATAAAAATGAGCTTGAAAAGCTAGGCTCCGGTGGAGTTTCGCTTCACTAATTTGGAGTCCAGGACAACCCTCTTATGTGGGTCTACTGACAGCGGATCTTCGAGCATTTTAAAGAGAAGCTCTGCCGCTTCGATACCGATTTTTGTTGCCGGCTGTGTGATGGTGCTTAATGATGGATTTAGCAACGGCGCGATTTCAAGACTTGAAAAACCAATCACTTTAAGCTGATCAGGAATATTCACATTTAGCTCATAACAAGCGTAATAGGTAGCAAAGGCTAGTCTTTCCACAGAAGTGAACACACCATCGGGCTTAATCTTCTTCAACATGTCTTTCAGGATTACATGGTTCTTCTTATAGCTCTGCGTACAATCAATGATCAGGTCCTCATCAAAAGGAATGTTAAACTTTGCCAAGGCATCTATATACCCTTGCATCCTTGTCTTTCCAATAGATAAATTTTTGTTGATTACCAGGTAAGCGATTCTTTTGCACCCCTGCTTAATTAAATGTTGTATAGCTATGAAGCTACTCTGGTAGTCGTTAGTAATGACTCTGGGCGTAATAATGTCTTCGTACACCCTATCAAAAAAAACGAGCGGCAATCTTTTCTTTGCCAGTTCATTGAGATAGGTATGGTCATTGGCCTCCCCAGACACCGACATAATGATCCCGTCGGCCCGGCCATTGTGGAGGTGACGAATAAAAGACACCTCTTTGGCAAAGTCATCCTCAGTTGCATAGATGAGAATATGATAGCCTTTTTCTCGCGCCACACGTTCAATGCCGTGAATAGCCTGCGAGAAAAAATTATTGGCGAGTTCGGGAACAATAACGGCAATAGTTTTACTGCGTTGTTCCCTCAGGTTACTCGCGTAATGATTAGGTTGGTAATTGAGTTGTTTGGCCATGGACAGAATACGCTCCTTGGTCTCCTTACTGATATCACTGTTATCGCGAAAAGCCCTGGACACAGTAGATGTAGAGAGCCCCAGCGCACGTGCGAGCTCTTTGATATTAATATTATCCATCTACGTTCAATCCCATTAAAAACCGTGATTAATTAGATCGTAAATATAATGTATATTACACACTAACTATTCACATAGTCAGTAAAATTATATATTTAAAAAAAGAATGCTTTCCAGCATAGAAATCAAGCTGTAATTTTATTTCTTTCGTTCAGTGGTAAAGCGAACCAGTTGCTCCAGTCCGGTACGGGCATCACTCTCTTCAAATGTATATAGGATATCGAATGCCTCCTGCTGATATTGTATCATTTTCTGATTGGCATAATGGACACCATCCATTTTATTCACAAAATCTATGATCTGCTGAATTTTTTCAGGTTCATCCTTATGGTTTTTAACCAGGCTGATCATTTTCTTGCGTTCCGTCCGATCTGCACGGTTCAGTGCATAAATCAATGGAAGGGTGACCTTTTTCTCCTTAATATCGATACCCAGGGGCTTGCCCACATCGTCGGTTCCGAAGTCGAATGTATCATCCTTAATCTGAAAAGCTATACCGACCTTTTCGCCAAACAGCCTCATCTTTTCAACCGTTTCTTCGTCGGCCCCGGAGGAAGCTGCTCCACAGGCACAGCAAGAAGCAATAAGAGATGCCGTTTTTTGCCTGATGACATCGAAATAGAGTGATTCACTGATATCCATTCTACGGACCTTCTCTATCTGCAGCAATTCGCCTTCGCTCATCTGCTTAACCGCTTCTGAAACAATTTGCAGTAACCTGAATTCATTGTTGTTTACTGAGAGCAATAGACCCTTCGCCAATAAGTAATCACCAACAAGAACTGCAATTTTATTTTTCCAAAGGGCATTGATTGAAAAGAAGCCACGACGTTCGTATGCATTATCAACAACATCATCGTGCACCAGGGTGGCCGTGTGAAGGAGTTCAACCAGCGCAGCCCCCCTGTGGGTAGACTCCAGGATACCACCGCAAAGCTTTGCGGCAAAGAAAACGAACATAGGCCGGATCTGTTTACCCTTACGTTTTACAATATAATGTGTAATTCTGTTTAATAAAGGGGCATCGCTATGCATAGAGGCTTTGAACTTGCTTTCAAAGACATCAATATCTGCGGCTATGGGTTGTTTAATTTGATTTATTCCTGGCATTCAGGTTAAAAATTTGTGCAAACTTAAAGTAAATTCCACGAAAAGCACATTTTATGCCATAGCTTTTGCACGCAGATGTTCAAATATCTGTGTCGCATGGATCCTTGAGTTCTCTATAAACCATTTGTGGGTATCCATTCCTCCGCATACCACACCTGCGAGGTACAGACCTTCGAGGTTACTTTCCATTGTTTCGGGATTGTATACCGGGCAGTTTATCCCTGCGCCAGACAAGTCTACCCCCAGTCGCTTTAGCATTTCAAAATCAGGGGTATACCCAGTCATGGCGATCACAAAGTCGTTCTCCAGAATTAGTTCTCCATCCGGCGTATTCAAAAAAACCTGATCCGGGGTGATTCTTGTGAGTTCTGAGTTAAAATAGGCTTTGATTTCCCCTTCTTTAATCCTGTTTTCAATATCGGGGCGTACCCAATATTTAACATACGAACCTATTTCAGCATTTCTAATAACTAAAGTAACATTGGCACCCTTTCTATAGGTCTCCAATGCGGCATCTATGGCCGAGTTATTTGCACCAACAACAACCACATTCTGAAATGCATAAAGATGTGGATCCTTATAATAGTGGGTTACTTTTGATAATCCTTCTCCAGGGATATCCATAGAGACAGGCACATCATAAAATCCAGTGGAGATAATGACATTCTTCGCCTGATATTGCTTTTTAGAAGTCGTTACGTGAAAGCTTCCATCCTGCTGTTTGGAAACATTGGAGACCATCTCAAAGAGCTTAATGTTAAGCGCAAACTTCTCAACTACCCTCCTGTAGTACTCAACAGCTTCATTCCTATTCGGTTTTGGATTGATACTAACAAATGGCACATCTCCTATTTCCAGTCGTTGTGAAGTCGAAAAGAAAGTCATGAATACCGGATAGTTATACAGGCTGTTTACCAGGGCTCCTTTGTCGACTACAACATAGCTCAATCCAGTCTTTTTTGCTTCAATCGCGCAGGCAAGTCCTATTGGTCCCGCTCCTACAATCAGGACATCGTACATTTCCATGATCCTATATTAAGCTTTTGCGAGTGTGCTGTTTTTTAAAGCTCCATATCCGCCGGCTATATCAATTACGTTTTCAACGCCCCTGGCCTTTAAGATTGAGGCTGCGATCATTGACCGGTAACCGCCAGCACAATGAATATAATACGTTTGATCTTTTTTAATTTCCGGAGTCCAGTCGTTAATATAATCGAGAGCCATCGGAAGAGAAAAATCCAGGTGTTCAGTAGCATATTCACCGGGCTTACGCACATCGAGTACATTGATTTCCGGATTTTCATCATATAGCAGTTCGAAATCAGCTGCAGAAACAGATGCAATGGTCTCAGTTTCTTTACCTGCATCAATCCATGTCTGGATTCCACCATCAAGATAACCGATAGTGCTATCGTACCCAACACGTGCCAAACGTGTAATTGCTTCTTGTTCCTTTCCAGGCTCGCAGATCAATAGCAATGGTTGTTTCAGATCTGTGATCAATGCACCCACCCATGGGGCAAACTGCCCGCTCAGGCCAATGTTAATGGAGGACGGAATAAAGCCAGCAGCAAAAACCTGAGGATCACGAGTGTCTAGCAGCAAGGCACCAGTATGATTTGCCTGTGCTTCAAATTCGGCAGCATCAAGTGGCTTCAGGCCTTTTTCGTAAACCTGATCCACGCTCTCATAACCATTTTTATTCATGGCAGCATTTTTCGCGAAATATTGCGGTGGCGGAAGAATACCTGAAGTAACTTCCTTTATAAACTCAGCTTTATTAGCGGCCTTAAGTGCGTAATTGACTTCTTTCTGGTGACCGAGGGTATCAAAGGTTTCCTTACTCATATGCTTACCACACGCCGAACCAGCACCATGTGCCGGATACACCAATACCTCATCAGGTAACGTCAAGATTTTATTATGTAAGGAATCATACAGCGTACCTGCCATATCTTCCATGGTCAGTGCACCCTGTTGTACTAAATCCGGCCTGCCAACGTCACCTATAAACAAAGTATCTCCGGTAAAAATACAGTAAGGCTTACCACTTTGATCTTTAAGCAGATAAGTTACGGATTCGTTGGTGTGCCCCGGTGTATGCAATACAGTGATTGTTATCGCACCAAGTTCAAATACTTCTCCGTCTATTGCGATATGAGCAGGAAAGGAGGTTTGCGCGGTAGGCCCATATACGATGGGTGCTCCCGACTGTACCGACAGGTCCAGATGTCCCGATACGAAATCGGCATGAAAATGAGTTTCAAATATATATTTGATTTTTGCGCCGGCCTTTTCTGCCTTTTTTAGATAGGCACTTACTTCTCTTAGGGGATCAATAATGGCTACTTCACCATTACTTTCTACATAATAAGCGGCTTCTGCTAAACACCCAGTGTAAATTTGTTCTATTTTCATGTACATCAGATTTGAACACAAAAATAGGGTTAATAACGGGTATCAGAAGTGATCATGGTTATATTACACAAGTTTTACCGTTAAACACTCAGTTCACCGCGTAGTGATTCTTCCATAGCTATACTCATTCCCCGCCTATCAAGGCCCTTGCCTAACAGGAACATAAGCTTGGTAATTGTTGCTTCAAAGGTCATGTCAAACCCACTAATAATACCCATTTGCTGAAGCTTCTTACTCGTATCGTATTTTCCTAACTCCACCGATCCACCCTGGCATTGAGATATATCTACAATAATCTTTCCTGCATCCAGCGCAGCCTGCAGGCAATCAATAAACCATGACGCCGTTGTCGTATTACCGGACCCAAAGGTTTCCAGAACAATAGCATCTACAGCAGATTTTGTGATCGCTTCCACAGCGTTCTTGTTAATACCAGGGTAGAGTTTCAGTACTCCGATATTGGTATTCATGGTATAATGAACTTCCAGTGCTGCTTTTGGTTGGGCCTGTATATAATTTTTAAAAAAAGAAAGGTGCACACCAGCCTCGGCCAGCTTAGGATAATTTGGAGAACGGAAGGCTTCAAATTTTTCAGAATTGTATTTGATAGACCTGTTGCCACGAAAGAGTTGATAATCGAAATATATACATACTTCAGGAACCATGGCTTTACCAGCTTTTTTTGTAGCTGCAATTTCCAAAGCAGTAATTAAATTCTCCTTCGCATCTGTTCTAATCTCCCCTATGGGAAGCTGCGAACCTGTAAGTACTACGGGTTTAGACAGATTTTCTAACATGAAACTTAGTGCAGATGCAGTATATGCCATCGTGTCTGATCCGTGCAGAATTACGAAACCATCAAAGTCGGCATAATTTGCCTGTATAATACCGGCGAGTTCTGCCCACACGTCGGGATTCATATTCGACGAGTCGAGTATAGGATCAAAAGAATGTACTGCAAGATCATAGTTTAATCGTGCAAGTTCGGGCACATTCTGTTTAATTTGCTCAAAATCAAAAGGGATTAATGCACCGGTTTGCGGATGATTGACCATACCGATGGTACCGCCTGTATAAATGATTAAAATTCGGTTTATGGACATCAGACTTTAAATATCAGTTTGGAATTATGTGTAGTGATTTCTGCTACTTCTTCTAGAGTTACATTATAAATATCTGCAACCTTATTTGCAATGTGGATCAGGTAACTACTTTCGTTAGGTTTCCCTCTAAAAGGCACCGGGGCGAGATAAGGTGAATCTGTTTCCAACACCAGCTTGTTTAACGGTACATATTTAAGCACCTCATCTAATCCGGCCTTTTTATAGGTAACCACGCCTCCTATTCCAAGATAGAAGCCGAGGTCAATAGCGTGAAGCGCTTGATCCAAGTTCCCGGTAAAGCAATGCAGGATACCAAACAGGTCGGGTCCACGTTCCTGTTCAAGCACTTCAAAAACCTCGTCAAAAGCCTCGCGGCAGTGTATTACAATAGGAAGTGCCAGTGACTTAGCCCAACGAATCTGTGTAACAAAGGCAGATTTCTGCTGCTCCAGAGTTGTTTTATCCCAATACAGATCGATCCCAATTTCACCGATAGCATAAATCTTACGTTCTTCAATACTTTCATAGATACCCGCGAGAGACGCTTCATAATTCTCCTTGACATCACATGGATGCAGCCCTGCCATTGCAAAACAATTGTCCGGATAAGCGGCAACAAGCGCATTGATTTTAGGAATAGATTCCAGGTCGACATTGGGAAGAAACAAACGATCGATGTGCTGATCAAAGCAGCGTTGCATCATTTCTACACGTTTTTGCTCATCTGTTTCATAATACAAATGCGTGTGGGTATCTGTTAATAGCATAGCACAAAGCTAATAAAAAAACCCTTTCCGAAAGCTTCGGAAAGGGTTCAATACCTGTAAATTCTATTAAGAATTAAAGGGTTATTATTTTGTTGCCGGCGCAGCTGCTACTGGTGCCGCAGCTCCTGTTGGTTTTTTAATATCCACAACTTCAACTTCAAAAACAAGTGGAGAGAAAGGAGCAATTTGTGGTTGCATACCTGCTTCACCGTATCCTAATCTTGAAGGGATAATAAAAGTTCCTTTACCACCTTTTCCAAGCATTTTCAACGCTTCATCAAAACCTAGAATAGCTCTTCCAATCAGGAAAGGACGTGGTGCATACTGAACTGCCGGGTTATAGGTACCAGCCGCTTCTGCATCTTTTTTAACACTTGTATCGAAGATATTTGCTTTACCGTCAGATTTCTTGGTAGTGAATTTACCAGTGTAGTTGATCATCAGGGTATCTGTAGGTGCAGGTCTTTGTGCGTCTCCTGGCTTCTCAATAACATACTGTAAGCCTGAAGCTGTAGTAGTCATTTTCAAATTATTGTCAGCAATGTATTTTTTGATCTTACCTTCTTCAGAAGATTTACGTTTTTCTACAGAAGCAGCATAGTCTTTCTGGAAGAACTCCTGTGCTTTTTTCTGGAACGTAGAATCTGCTTCACCAGCAGGTTTATGCAATACTTTTTCAATTTTCACAGTGAACACCCAATAGGTGTCTTTTGTACCTACTGGTTTCGGCTGACCGGTTTTCAGTGCCATAGTATCAAGGTTTAACTTGAAAGTTGCACTATCGCCTTCTCCGAAGTTGGTGAGGATGTCATTCATATCACCAGCATATGTTTTTTTGGCAACAGGGAATACCTGAGGTTGCTCCATATCATATGTGCTGTTCATGATAGAATCTTTCTCACTTTTGCGGATGAAGTTTAACTTAACGATATCACCCGGTTGAATTTTTTCGCCACCACCAGATTTATGGATCAGATACAAAGTGCCTCCCGGCGCTTTTTTGTAGTTGTTACAAGCAGCCAGTCCAAGAGTTGCTGCAAAAAGAATTACTAAACTTTTTTTCATTTGACTTTATTTGTTTTGATCGGTTATAATGCTCCCGGGAGCCTTCTTTATTTTACTTTTATTTATTGTGCTAATCCCATCAGGATAACAACTGTGTTCTATATTCAGGTAGAATTGCCTTAAACATCGCAATGGTATCTTCCAACGAATGTTCTGACGCGCCGCCTGCAGCGTTTCTGTGACCTCCACCATTGAAATACTTTTTACAAATTTCGTTTGCCGGAAAATCACCTGTCGAGCGCAAAGATAATTTAACTTTATCAGTTCTCTCAATGATAAATGCAGCCAGTTTGATGCCGTTTATCGAGAGCGCGTAATTCACGATTCCCTCCGTATCTCCAGTTACAATTTTATAATGCGCCAATTCTTCAGCAGTTACCGTTATTATGGCAGTATTGAATTCTCGCATGAGCTCCAGCTTGTTTGTAAGGCAATGCCCCAGAAAGCGTAGCCTGTTCTCTGTGGCGTTATCATAAACCAATTGATGAATCCGCCAATGTTCGGCACCGAGGTCAATCAGGTTTGCTCCGATCCGATATACTTCGGAGGTAGCTGATGGAAAACGGAAAGATCCTGAATCAGTCATGATACCAGTATAAAGACAGGTAGCAATATCCTTATTCATAGATTCGCCGTCTTCAAGTTCATTGACAATAAAATCATACACTAATTGTGCTGCTGCACATGCGTTGATGTTCCAGTGTCTGTAGTCGTCAAAATCTTCGGGCTCCAGGTGATGGTCGATCATCAGTTTATAAGCATCTGCAGCGCGGATCAATTCACCGAGTTCATTAATCCTGCTGAGGGTATTGAAGTCAAGGCAAAAAATCATAGATGCCTCGGCAACAAATTTTTCTGAATCAGCCTTGTTATCCGTATAAATAATTACATCCGAGTTATTAGGCATCCAATGCAGGAAGTACGGATAATCGGTCGGGGTGATCACTTTTACATGATGCCCTTTCTGAATCAGATAAGCATATAATCCTAATGAGGATCCCATCGCATCGCCATCTGGCTTATGGTGCGTGGTAATCACAATCTTCTGTGGCGTAGCCAACAAGTCCTTTAGTTCTGAAAGAGATAGCATAATAAGGGAACAAAGCTAATAATTTAATGATGATTTGAAGCGGATTATATTTCAAGCTTTAATATTAAAAGTATAAAACGTAATTTTGCAAAAAAAACAACAACATGAGTACGAACAGAACATTTACAATGATTAAGCCAGATGCAGTGGCAAACGGACATATTGGTGCAATCATCAATGATATTACTGCTGCAGGATTTAAAATCATTGCTTTGAAATATACTAAACTAACTGCTGAAACTGCGGGCGCTTTTTATGAAGTGCACAAAGAGCGTCCTTTCTATGCTGATCTTGTTAGCTTCATGTCTTCAGGACCAATTGTTGCTGCAATCCTTGAGAAAGACAACGCTATCGAAGACTTCAGAAAACTGATCGGCGCAACTGATCCGGCTAAAGCTGATGCAGGTACTATCCGTCAGAAATATGCAAAATCAATTGATGCAAATGCTGTTCACGGTTCTGATTCGGATGAAAATGCAGAAATTGAAGGTAACTTCTTCTTTACTGCTGCTGAGCGTTTCTAGTTTTCAGAAGGTACGATTTTTAATATATAAGCCTGATTATCGAAAGATAATCAGGCTTGTTTTTTGCTTAGAATATTAATTTGATCATCAAAAAGATAGACCAAGGATAACCCAGACGTTCCCTGCGTTATGTCTGGGTTATCTCTGGGTAACGCCTGTGCCATGCCTGTCAGATACGGAAGGAGTACTGTTTCAGGACAGAATTTACAGTCAAATTAACCCGACATACAAAAACTGTTTACTATTTGCAGTACCAGCGAGCTACATCCTTTATTTTTTACATAAAATTTATAACTTTCGGCCATAATTATCCAACACTATGAAAAGATCAGTGATCGCGATGGGCTTAGTCCTTTTATCAGGAGCCGCAATGGCACAGTCTAAAGGTAAAGTCCCGGTAAAAAAGAAAGTTGTTGCAACATCCAGCCCTGCGGTTTTGCAGATGAAAACAGCGCTGGACTCTGCCAGTTATAGCTTTGGCTCTGCTATGGCCAGCAATTTCAAGGGCAATGGCCTAACCGCCCTAAACTATGATTTACTGGTAAAGGGCCTGAAAGATGCATTTGCAGATAAGACGCCGTTGTTATCAAGAGAAGTAGCACAAGAAGCCATCAACAAAATATTTATTCAAGCGGGGCAGCAAAAATATCAGGGAAAAATCAGCGAAGAGAAATTTTTTCTGGAAAACAACAAAAAGGTAGAAGGTGTAAAAACCACTGCCAGTGGTTTACAATATATGGTAATGAAGGCGGGTAATGGTAAAAAAGCAGCTGTTACAGATACCGTATTGGTTAACTATAAAGGCATGACGTTAAAAGGGCAGGTTTTTGACACTAACGAAGGGAGAGAACCAATTGAACTGCCTTTAAACAGAGTTATTCCCGGCTGGACAGAGGCGCTTCAACTGATGCCTGAAGGATCAAAGTATCGTTTGTTTATCCCTTATCAACTGGCATACGGCGAACGTGGCGCAGGGGAAAACATTCCGCCTTATAGTGCTTTAATCTTTGAAGTAGAACTGGTAAAAATCAAATAAGGAAAGCCAATAGAAAACCTTTGGAATAGATTGTTGTTATAATCCGAAAACCAACAATCATGATTAAAAGATATTTTCCATTGGCAATCGTTGCCTTCCTAACCAGTACATTGGCGAGCTGCTCGCTAATTGAAGGCATTTTTAAAGCAGGCGTTTGGTCTGGCGTAATTATAGTTGTAATTGTGCTTGCACTGATCATCTGGGTAATCAGCAAAATCTTTGGTGGCGGAAGCAGATAGTTTCCGCTACAGAAAGATGATTTCTGTAATAACATCAGAACCGGCTCGTTCATTTAATTTCTGGATGATTCCGGTTCTGACCATTAACAGCTCATTTTTAATGACTGAGGATTCTATCCTAACGAACAGTCGTTTATGTGCAATGTAAATCTGTGTAGTTCTGTTTGCTACAGCCTTTCCCATAATTTCTGGCCATAAGAGAACTATTGACGTTTCGTCAAATTTCCCCTTTAAACGATAAACATTTAACAGCTTACCGATTCCTTCCTTTAGGGTAATATCATTAGGTTTACGCATGTTTAATTGATCCTTTATCTACTTCAAACAAAGTTACGTCAACTTTAATGCTATTAAAAATATTTAAGACCCTTTCCTTACCGGTATCTGTAATAAAGATCTGTCCAAAATCGTGATGGGACACCATTTCCATTAATTTATGCACGCGGCTATCATCCAATTTATCAAAAATATCATCGAGCAATAGCAAAGGCTTAAATCCTTTATGTTTTTGCAAATAGGCATATTGCGCAAGCTTTAAAGCAATCAAAAAAGATTTTTGCTGTCCCTGTGAACCAAACTTCTTCAGTGCCATATCCGTAATTGTAAAAATCAGATCATCCTTATGGATCCCTGTTGTTGTACGTTCTAACACTTTATCTTTTTCTATTGATTGCTTCAACAAATCTTCGAAACTTGTCTCATTGAGTTGAGAAGCATATTGCAGGGTTACCTCTTCCTGATTGTCTGTTAAAAAATGATAGTAATGATTAAACAGCGGAATGAAGTCGAGCATGAATTGTTTCCGCTTTTCAAAAATCTTTTTCCCTGAGCTAATGAGTTGCTCATCAAATATCTCCAGTAAAGCAGGATCATACTTACGTGTTACAGCAATCTGTTTGAACAAAGCATTTCTGTTTAATAAATGCTTATTATATAGAATGAGTTCATCAAGGTACTGGGCATCTGTTTGTGAAATTACGTTATCCATAAAGCGTCTGCGCTCTTCACTCCCATCCAAAATCAGTGTTGTATCATAAGGAGAGATCATCACTAATGGAAAGAGTCCGATATGATTTGCCAGTTTATCATATTCCTTTTTGTTCCGCTTAAACTGCTTTTTCTGGTTGCGTTTAACTCCACAGGTAATCTTCTCCTGCTTTTCCTTGCGCTCAAAGTCGCCCTGAATCAAAAAAAGATCTTCAGAAGTTTTAATCTGCTGGGTATCTATCGGGTTAAAGTATCCCTTACACAGGCATAAATAATGAATAGCATCCAGGAGATTCGTTTTACCGGCTCCATTGTTGCCCACAAATGCATTTACTGTTTTCGAAAAACGAATATCTGCATCTGAATAATTTTTGAAATTTAGTAAAGTGATGTTTTTTAACCACATAGTATCCTGCATCAAAGTTACTGTTTACCTTGCATATATTTAAACATCGAAAAAGAGGGTATGTGCTGCTAAAGTACAGGAGATTTAAAATTTATTTTGTGTCGGCTTCACGCTCAGATAATTAAAGTTTATTTAAATACTAAAAAAAGGGGTTGATACTTTAAGCGAAAAATGTATTTTTGCAATCCTTAATTTTTTTAAATAAAATGTCCACAACAGAAAAAGAAATAAATCAACCGGTAAGAAAGGGTTCTTTTGTATTAGAGAATTCTAAAAGCCTATTATTCATTGCTGCTGCAGTAGTTGTCCTGATTGGGATTTACATCTGGTATCAAAATGTATATTTAAAATCAAGAGCTGAAGAGGCTTCTGCAAAAATGTACAAAGCAGAGCAATACGTTGGGGTTGACTCGCTGGCTACGAAAGCTATAAGCGGAGATTCAGGATATCCGGGATTTGAGCAGATTGCAGATGAGTATGCAAATACAAAATCGGCTAACCTTGCTAATTTGTATTTGGGCGGCATCTATCTGCGTAAAGGAGAATACAAGAAAGCTGCTGAATCTTTGGGTAAATATTCTGAAACAGGTAGTCCAGTTGCAGATCCATTGGCTTTAGGCCTTTTAGGAGATGCCTATAGCGAATTGAAAGATTACAAACAAGCTGCTACTTTTTATAAAAAAGCAGCAGACAAAGCGGCAAATAAATTTACATCACCAATGTTCCTTAAAAAACTTGGTTTAGTAAATGAGCAGCTGAAAGATTTTAAAGGCGCACAGGAAGCTTACGAAAAAATTAAGTCTGAATATCCTACAAGTCAGGAAGCAGCAATGATTGACGAGTATATTGCTAGAGCGCAGGCTCAGGTTAAATAATTTATCTGATCTCATTTTTTACAAAAGGTTAGCAAGTTTTGCTAGCCTTTTTTTATTGGCATTAACTATCTTTGTTCCATGGCAACACAACTAAAAAACCTGTCTGACTTTTCTCATACAACAATTCCTGACGCGAGTCCTTATCGTTTCGCAATCGCAGTTGCAGAATGGAATGCTGAAATTACTGGAAGTCTTTACAATGGTGCACTGAATAAATTGCTCGATCATGGTGTTGCTGCAGACAATATCATATCTGTTGCTGTACCAGGAAGCTTTGAGCTTACAGGAGCCGCAGAACTTTTATTAAATAAGTACCCTGATCTTGATGGTGTGATCTGTCTGGGTTGTATCATACAAGGTGACACACGTCACTTCGACTTTATTTGTGATGCAGTTGCGCAAGGCTGTACGAATGTTGGGATTAAACATAACACACCTGTAATCTTCGGCGTATTAACGACAAATGACCAACAACAGGCGATTGACCGCGCCGGCGGAAAGCATGGCAATAAAGGTGATGAAGCTGCTATTACTGCAATTAAAATGGCTCATCTGGCTGCTACACTTTAAGGTATTGATTTTATTTGTTAAAAATTGTAGCTTAGACAAATCTTTAACAGAGATCTATCAGGTTAACCTTTTAAACATTATCCGATGAAAAAAGTAGCGATATTATTGCTTGGCGTGTTTTTTGCAACAGCCGTATTGCAATCCTGCAGTAACCGTTTATGCCCAGCTTATAGCTCATATCCGGAAGGCAGACAAAGAAGAGGATAATCCTCCATTTAGATAAAGATTAAAGATGCAGTGGAAAAACATAACTGATATCAATCAGATTAACGATATCAAAGATCAGAAAGGCTACAGCCTTATATTTAAGCACAGTACCCGTTGTTCGGTAAGTATGATGGCGAAAAGAAGGTTTGAAATGGATTGGGAGGTAATTCCTGAGGACACAAATCTTTATTTTCTGGATCTTATCAGCTTTAGACCAATTTCTGCTCAGATTGCAGAAACCTTCCAGGTACACCATGAATCACCGCAGATCCTGGTGATCAAAGACGGTGATTGCATACTTGATGCATCTCATGGTGATATCTCTGCCGATGAAGTGGCAAGCGTAATTAGTAATTAAAGGAAACCGTTTGTTTGATGTCCGGGTGTAAGCTTAATGCTACCGGACATGTACGTGCAGATCTTTCAATAATTGCTTTTGTTTTATCTGTATAACCATTATCCGGGAAATGGAAGTCAACAACAATTTCTGCAACTCTTCTAGGCCCATCAACAGCCATAATCTTAGTAATCTCGCAGGTCGTGCCATCTATATTAAAACCATGCTCTCCAGCTGCAATACCCACGATTGTTAACATGCAGTTACCCAGAGAAGTTGCAAGCAAATCCGTAGGAGAAAACGCTTCGCCTTTTCCCTTATTATCCACCGGAGCGTCTGTAATAATCTGATTTCCTGAACGCTCATGGATGGATGTCGTTCTTAACCCACCGTTGTACGTTATTTTTGATGTTGCCATAATTTTCTTTTTAGATAGCAAGGTTAAGATTATTTCCATACTTAATCAAATCTTCAGCTATTCCTGCAACATTACATCATTCAAACATTTCATGTTTATAACAATTCAAACCTATTGCTTAACTTTGTATCATGATTGAACTTCCGGTTGTTTCAGCTAATCCCGTTCAGCGTAAGCCAGATTGGCTACGTGTTAAGCTTCCAGTAGGCAAAGAGTACGCACAAGTCCGCAGTTTAGTGGATACACACAAGTTGCATACGATTTGCGAAAGCGGCAATTGCCCGAATATGGGTGAATGCTGGGGAGCTGGTACAGCCACCTTCATGATCCTTGGAAATATATGCACGCGCTCATGCTCATTTTGCGCTGTTGCCACCGGGCGACCACTTGCTGTAGATGTGGATGAGCCGTCTCGTGTAGCAGAATCTGTTAGATTGATGAAAGTTAAGCACTGTGTAATTACTTCTGTAGACCGCGACGATCTAAAGGATGGAGGATCTATTATCTGGGCAGAAACCTTGCAGGCAATCCGCAGAGAGAGTCCTGAGACGACTCTGGAAACACTAATTCCTGACTTTAGAGGTATCTGGGATAACTTATATCGAGTATTGGAAGAGCGCCCTGAAGTAATGTCACATAATGTTGAGACTGTACGTCGTTTGACAAAACAAGTTCGTATTCAGGCCAAATACGACAGAAGTCTGGAATGCCTTAAAAGAATATCGGATTTCGGTTTAAGAACAAAAACAGGTATCATGCTTGGTTTGGGCGAAACAGAAGACGATGTATTAGAAGCTATGGATGATCTTGTTGCCAATGGGGTTCACATCCTGACCTTAGGCCAATACTTGCAGCCTACACGTAATCACCACCCTGTAGTAGACTGGATTCACCCGGATCAGTTTGCTAAATATAAGGAAATCGGTCTTGCTAAAGGATTAAGGTATGTTGAAAGCGGGCCGTTGGTACGTTCCTCTTACCATGCCGAGAAACATCTTTTTGATTATTAGTTTTGATTCCTATTGTTTCTTGTTAAAAATGAGGAATAAAACAAAAAATTAGCCATCTTGTTGTACAATCTGTATATTACTGTATATTAGCATCACTTGGCACTAACAAAAAAAATATCTCTCTCCGAAGAAGAACTAGTCCGCGCGCTCAAAGCGAAGGAAACTATCGCTATTCAAGCGCTGTACGACATGTACTCAGGGGCACTTTTAGGAGTTATTTCCAGGATTATACTTCAGCCTGAAGTTGCTGAAGATCTATTGCAAGAAACATTCATCAAAATATGGAATTCAGGAGAGAGCTATGACAGTAGCAAAGGCCGTTTATTTACCTGGATGATGAATGTTGCACGTAACTTATCCATCGACAAATTAAGGTCCAAAGACTTTAGAAACTCCGTTAAAAACCAAGACATTGAAAATAACGTAGATTTCATTGACGCACAGAAAAAGGTAACGTTCAATGCAGATCTGCTCGGTTTACGAGAAATGGTTACTGCACTTAAACCAGAATTTACGAAAGTACTTGAATTGGTTTATTTCAAGGGTTACACACACATTGAAGCGGCAGAAGAGTTGGCATTACCGTTGGGTACCGTTAAAACGCGTATCAGGATGGCTATTATGGAATTAAGAAAGCATTTTAATTAAGTGGAAGAAACAGCAGCATATATTGAATCAGGCACACTCGAACTTTACGTTCTCGGACTTTTAAGTCCTGCAGAAGAAGAAGAGGTAGAGCGTATGTCAGCTAAATATCCTGACGTAAGGCAGGAGATTACAGCGATAGAGCTTGCTATGGAGCATTATGCTAAAGCAAATGCGATTGAACCCGCAATCGGTCTGGAGGATAAAATATTTTCGGCGATAGGCACTCCATCAACTTTTATTGAACCTACTCCTCAAGCAACAATAATTCCGCTAAATCAAACAAATCACTCACGTAAAGTACGCACCTTACAATATGCACTCGTAGCATGTATTGCACTATTGCTTGTAAGTACAGCAGCATTATATTCAGCGCATTCAAGATTGGATGATGCACAAAATCAAATAGCACAACTTTCTACACAACGTGACAAATTTGCTGCAAATGCTAGTTTTATAGAGCAGAAAAATATCGAATTACATCAAATTGCAGATATGGTAGCCAATCCGAGCTGGTCTATTGTTAAACTTGCAGGTACCGGAGCTACACCAAACTCAAAAATGATGGTGTATTGGAATAGGGACGAGCGGAGTGTCTTGCTTGACAATTCAAAGATGAACCTTCCAGCTAACGATACTGAACACCAATATCAATTATGGGCATTGGTTAACGGGAAACCGGTTGATCTAGGTGTATTTGATATGAAAACTGATCGGGAACACATTCTCCTGAAGATGAAAGAAATTCCAATGGCCCAGGCATTTGCTGTCACACTTGAAAAAAGAGGTGGTAGCCCTGTTCCTACAATGAGTGCGATGGCCGTTATCGGAAACGTAACTATTTAACTAGACCTCTTAATACTATAGGAATATGTTCTGCCACGGCAGTTGCTGTAACTGTATACCATTTTTTAGCCAGCTCATCTCCTGATCGGCCATGTAAATAACAGGCTAACTGTGCTGCTTCGATTTCTGTATAACCCTGGGCGATATAAGCTGCCAGCAATCCCGTCAATACATCACCCATTCCACCTTGCGCCATTGCAGGATTTCCACTTGGATTAATTGATACTTTTGAGGAGGGCTCTATGCAAAAAGTGTATTGATTTTTAAGAACAATAATTATGTTTAGTTGCTCGGCCTGCTTACGGGCTGTATCAATCCGACCGTACCAGGTTTCATGTTTACCAAAAAGCCGATCAAATTCTGTCATGTGCGGTGTGATCACTGAACCCGCAGGGATCTTTTTTAATAGTTCTGGTGATGCAGCTAATATATTTAATGCATCAGCATCTATCACCAATGGTTTTTGTATCCTGAAAAGATTTCGAAGATGTTTTTTTGCAGCAGCACTTGTACCCAATCCGGGTCCAATTGCAATCACAGTAAATTTATCCAAGTTGTTCGGAGCACTTAATGCTTTTCTTTCCAGAAACATGATCTCTGGAAACCTAGCATTTAACGCAGTAAGGCCCCTTGACGGGATAGATACAGTGGTTAGGCCAGCACCACCGTACAGACACGCAGAAGCTGATAATAAAGCTGCACCCATTGTCTTCTCCTGTCCGGCAACGAGTAACACATGTCCATAGGTTCCTTTATGCGAGAACAATTTTCGTGGCTTAACCAATCGGACAACATCAGCTTCAGTCAGCATTCTAAAAATCCCATTTCCAGCTATTCCGGCCGTCACCGTAGTTGTTGCAGGTGCAGATTGGTCTGCTAAAAATGTATTTAGAAACTGCTTTGCCATTTATCCCTCCATCTCTTTCTTTAAAAATTTACCTGTGAGACTAATCGGGTTTTGAATCAGGCCTTCTGGTGTCCCTTCAAAAAGGATTTTTCCACCACCTGCTCCCCCCTCTTCACCAAGATCGATCACCCAGTCGGCTACTTTTACGACGTCCAGGTTATGTTCGATCACTAAAACGGTGTTCCCTTTTTCAACAAGTTCGTTTAGAACACCAAGGAGGACATTAATATCTTCAAAATGCAAGCCTGTGGTAGGTTCGTCAAGTATATAGAATGTTTTACCGGTATCTTTTTTTGAAAGTTCCGTTGCCAGTTTTACCCGTTGAGCTTCACCACCTGACAGGGTTGTGGAAGCCTGACCAAGCGTAATATATCCAAGGCCTACGTCTTTAAGTGTTTTTATCTTTCTGTAGATAGCGGGCATATTTTCAAAGAATGTACAAGCATCTTCAATACTCATATCCAATACATCACTGATAGACTTGCTTCTGTAACGTACTTCAAGCGTTTCCCGGTTGTACCGTCTACCTCCACATTCCTCACAAGGCACGTGCACGTCGGGCAGGAAATTCATTTCCACAACCTTCATTCCGGCACCCTGACAGGTTTCGCACCTTCCCCCTTTTACGTTGAAAGAAAACCTTCCGGGTTTATACCCCCTGATTTTAGCCTCCGGGAGTTGCACGAAAAGATTTCTGATATCCGAAAATACCCCAGTGTAAGTAGAGGGATTAGATCGTGGCGTCCTACCGATAGGAGCCTGATCGATTTCTATAACTTTATCAATTTCTTTTAAACCATTTACCTTTTCATAAGGCAGCGGATGTTTCTTGGCCCTAAAGAAGTGATGGTTAAGTATAGGGTAAAGCGTTTCAGTAATCAGACTTGATTTACCACTCCCAGACACCCCTGTTACAGCGATAAATTTCCCCAGTGGAAAGTCTACAGAAACATCTTTGAGGTTATGGCCGCTAGCCTTGATAATAGAAAGCTTATGACCATTTCCCTTGCGTCGTTTTTTTGGAATTGCAATTCCTTTTTTCCCATTTAGATAAGCTGCGGTTAATGTATCAGATTTTAAGATTTCATCAGGCGTTCCCTGGGCCACAATCTGGCCACCATGAATTCCGGCAGCAGGACCTACATCAATTACATGATCGGCCTCCAGGATCATGTCTTTATCATGTTCTACAACAAGCACTGTATTACCAAGATCCCGCAGATTTTTAAGTGCACCGATTAATCGTTCGTTATCTCTTTGATGCAATCCTATGCTCGGTTCATCCAGAATGTACATTACATTCATCAATTGCGAACCAATTTGGGTAGCGAGCCGGATTCGCTGAGCCTCACCACCTGAAAGGGTCCTTGCTGTGCGGTCCAGAGACAGATAGTTTAAACCTACATCAGTTAGGAAGCCCAGTCTTGCACGGATCTCTTTAAGGATCTCTTTAGCAATCGTATTTTGTCTCTCAGAAAGTCTGCTCTCCAAATCGGTATACCACAGCTTAATACTACTGATATCCATTTCTGCCAGCTCGAAGATGTTTTTACCATCTACTTTAAAATGTAGGCTTTCCTTTTTCAAGCGCGCGCCATTACAAACAGGGCAGGTTTTAAGCTTACGAAATGCCTCCATATCGTCTACAGTACCTTCTCCTTTACGCTCCTGCTGTTCTTCTAGCAGTTTAATAATCCCATCGAAAGTGATTTGATAATTCTGAACATTCCATTTATTGTACTCAACAGCTACAGACAGCAATTCAGGAGAACCATTAAGGATAATATTGATAATGTCATCTCCTAATTTCTCAATAGGCGTTGACAGCGAGAAGTTATATTTTTTTGCCAGCGCCTTCAAGACCTGGAACATCCAGATATCGCGGTATTCCCCAAGTGGGGCAAGACCGCCATTTATAATACTTAGTTTAGGATTAGGCATAACGGATTCTTTGTCGACAACAAAGATATAGCCCAATCCATCACAACGTTCGCAGGCACCATAAGGTGAATTGAACGAAAAGCTATTAGGCTGTGGCTCATCATAAGAAATTCCCGTTGTTGGACACATCAGGAATCTGCTGAAGTGGGATACATTATTATCCTGATCGCTGATTTTAATTATTCCTTTACCCAGTCGCATAGCCGTTTGCAGGGAATCCTGAAGTCTTTTTGTATCTTCCGGTTCTACGATTAACCGATCTACAACAATCTCTATATCGTGGATCTTATACCGGTCTACCTGCATTTTAGCGGTAATGTCTTTAATCTCTCCGTCAATACGCACCTTAACATATCCTTGTTTACGGATCTGTTCAAAAAGTTCGCGGTAATGACCCTTACGACCTTTAACTACCGGAGCAAGGATATTAACGGGTATCCCACTATACTTTTTAAAAATCGTAGCCAAGATCTGATCTTCGCTCATGCGCTCCATCTTCTCCCCGGTATTGTAAGAAAAAGCATCCGCAGTACGGGCGAAGAGCAAACGCATAAAATCGTAAATCTCCGTAATCGTACCTACAGTAGATCTCGGATTTTTACTGGTAGTTTTTTGTTCGATGGCAATAACGGGGCTTAGGCCTGACACTTTGTCAACATCCGGACGCTCCATTCCCCCCATAAATTGGCGGGAATATGCACTGAATGTTTCCATATAACGGCGCTGCCCTTCAGCATATATTGTATCGAAGGCAAGGGAAGATTTTCCACTACCACTTAATCCCGTGATTACCACGAGTTTATTTCTCGGAAAAGAGATATCTATATTTTTGAGATTATGTACCCGGGCACCGTAAACTTCAACATCCTTTTGTTCGCCGAGATCAACGTTATTTTTACTCATATATATTCAAACGCTAGTAAAGCCTTTATGTTCAAGTTAGCAAATTTTCAGCCACAAAAAGGCTAGAAAACTAAAAAAGCCGGAATAAATTCCGGCTTCCCCATAGCATGTCTTTTATTCTTATTCTTCGTTTAAGGCTAGCAATGCTCTTGGAGCAGTGTAGCCGTAACGTACCGGATCTTCCACGATCTCTTTCATGGAAATGAGTTTATAAACGTAACCTCCGGTTTCCCGGTTGAGTCTCATCTTGTAGTAATTATCCTGACTTTGTTTGTTGATTTGGCGCTTCATGTGGGTATCGCCAACATTATATGCTGCGGCCACAAGTGTCCAGCTATCAAACACTCCATAGAGTTCTTTCAGGTATTTACAGGCGGCAATCGTAGATTTTCGTAAATTTTTACGTTCATCTACCCTTCCATTTACCTTTAATCCATAGGTGCGTGCTGTTCCGGGCATAAATTGCCAAAAACCAGCTGCTCCTTTTGGAGAAACACCACCCTGAAGGCCAGATTCTACTAAAGGCATATACTTGAAATCGTTCGGAATGCCATAAGCGGCGAGAATAGGTTCGATAATCGGGAACCATTCAGCTGCTTTTCTGTGCAAACGGTTTGTTTGTGTGTGTGTGTGATTAAAAGCAGTGAGAATTTTTCTCATTTTATCCTCCACCCGCCGGTCGCCCAGTGGTAAGGTTTCATCTGCAAAACTTAATTGAGCCATTAGAGATTCTGGCTGCTCGATCTTAGATCGAACTGGGGTATTGGGGGTATTTTTGGTACTGGTATTTTTACTTTTTAAAAGACTTTTTGCTGCTTGGGGCATGTGGTAAGCAAACACTTTTGCCATAACCAATAATGTTAAAATTATCGTACATGTTATTATGTGTTTCTTTATCATTTTCCTCCTTTTTTTGGTGAATAATATAGAATCCCTGCAAACGTACAACATATTATGTTAATTATCAAGCTATTACAAAAATTAGTTTAAAAATCAAGGTTTAAACACTGATAGGGCATGATTTTTATTTTAATTCAAACGCGTAAAATATCGGCTACAGATTGCGCGATTTTTATTAAATTTGCACCCGCATTAATTATGCGGTTAACAGTGTATCATGATGAAAAACAACAATAGGAACAGTCGGGATGACAAGTCCAAACCAGGAAGTCGGAGTACTACAGGTAGAGGCAGGAGTGCAACCGACAGTAGTTACAAAGGCAAGAGTTCTTTCGGAGATAAGGAAGGAAAAGATGCTAAGTTTGGTGGCGAAAAGAGTTACAGACCACGAACTGAAAAAGAGGGAGAGCGCGGAGAGCGGAGAGAACGCCCAACCGACCGTGGAGAGCGTGGGGAGCGTGGGGAACATAAACCTTATGCTTCAAGACCTGGTAAAGAGGGAGGTTCAAGAGATTCGGCAGAAGGACAATCCCGTAGTTATGTAAAAAAAGATCACTTTGGCCCTAAGGGCGATAAACCTTTCCGCAAATTTGATGATAAAAAAGGTGGCGCAGCAAGAAGCACTGACAGCAGGCCATTCAGAAAGTTTGATGACAAAAAAAGCGGCGATTCAGCCAGAAGTACAGAAGGAAGACCTTTCAGGAAGTTCGATGATAAACCGGGCGATTCTGGTAGAAGCACTGAAGGCAAGACTTTCCGCAAATTTGACGATAAAAAATCTGACGGACCTAGAAGTTCGGACAGCAGACCATATAGAAAAAGAGAAACTGAAGGTGGTGCAAGACCTACTTTCAGTAAAGACAGAGACAAAAGTCCTGTTTTACGTGGCAGAAAACCACAGGAAAAGGTTGACGATGGCATGATCCGTCTAAACCGTTATATTGCCAACTCTGGCATATGTTCCCGCCGTAAAGCGGATGAACTGATTGCCGCCGGTGTAGTATCTGTAAATGGCGTGCCTGTTTCAGAACTGGGCCATAAGGTGGATCCATCAAAAGACGAAGTAAGATACAACGGCGAATTACTGAAACGCGAAAAGAAAACTTACGTTTTATTAAATAAACCGAAAGACTATATCACCACTACCGATGACCCGCAAGAGAGACGTACGGTGATGCAATTGGTAGAAAAGGCAAGCAGAGAGCGTATTTATCCTGTAGGTCGTTTAGATCGTAATACAACTGGTTTATTGTTAATGACTAACGACGGCGATCTTGCTGATAAACTTTCTCATCCCAAAAATGGAATCACGAAGATCTATCATGTTGAGCTGAGCAAAAGCTTGAGTCAGGGTGATATGAATAAAATTCAATTTGGCCTGGAACTTGAGGATGGTCTTATTAAACCAGACAGTGTTTCTTATGTATCAGGCGCCTCTAAGAAAGAAGTAGGAATCCAAATACATAGTGGAAAGAACAGAATTGTTCGTAGGATATTCGAACATCTTGGCTACGAAGTTGTAAAACTCGACCGCGTTGTTTATGGAAACTTAACGAAGAAAGATCTTCCACGTGGAAGATGGCGTTACCTGGAAGAACATGAACTGATTCAGATCAAACATCTGATCAAATAATATTGTCTTATGAATAAATTACTTTACCTCCTGCCTGTACTGTTGTGCAGCCTGCAAACGCGGGCACAAAGATCGAATTACAACTTATTGATCGGAACGTACACCAATACAGGCAAGAGTGAAGGTATTTACGTGTATGATTTTAACACGAAGACTGCGGCTTTCAGACCCAAAAGCATTACTAAAAATGTAATCAATCCAAGTTATCTTACTGTAAGCAATGACAACAAGTTTGTTTACAGCGTAAATGAAGACGCAGCAAAAAGCACTGTCAGTGCTTTCCGTTTTAACGCAGCGAAAGGAAAGATTGAGTTTCTTAATCAGCAGGATGCTCAGGGTGCAGATCCTTGCTTTATTATTGCTGATAGCAAAAACGTACTCGTAGCAAATTATTCAGGTGGCAATATTGCTGTATTCGGACGAACAAAAGACGGCTCTATAACACCAGCAAAACAGGTTGTTCAGCATTACGGACATAGCGCCGACAAAAGCAGACAAAAATCTGCCCATGTACACATGGTTAAATTTAGTCCTGACGGAAAGTATGTATTAAGTAATGATTTGGGAACTGACCATATCTATGTTTATAGCTACAATGCTCTCGCCAATTCGAATGTGCTTACACTTACGGACAGTGTTGCCGTAGTTCCAGGGAGCGGACCACGCCACATCACCTTCAGCAAGGATGGCAAATTTGCTTACCTGCTTCAGGAAATGAGTGGTAACCTGACGGCATTTAATTATAAGAACGGCAAACTTGAAAAAATTCAGCAGACAACCGTGGTACCAAAGACTTTTTCTGGCGAAAATGGTGCAGCCGACATACATATTACACCTGACGGGAAATTTTTGTATGCTACGAATCGTGGCACAGCCAATACTATCACGTGCTTCGCCATACAGGCAGATGGCAAGCTAATCAGGAAGTCTACACAATCTACACTCGGAAAAGGACCAAGAAACTTCGTCATAGATCCCACAGGAACATTTTTACTGCTCGGCAACCAATACACAAATGAAGTTGTGATCTTCAAAGTCAATAAAGAAACCGGAGCACTAACGGATACGAAAAAACGCATCGATGTTGGCGCACCGGTCTGCCTGGTGTTCACAGCTGCCCAATAGCAGCTTTTATGCTGTAAAAACTTGTTTCGTTTGCCTTTCTAAAATCTGATTATAGAAATCAATATAGATAGGCAGGATTTTCTTTAAGTCAAAATCCTGAGCCCTTTTGAAAGCATTTTCCTTGAATGTATTCAACACTTCATCATCCTTTAGTATCATAATTGCTTTTGCGGCCATGTCATCGACATCCCCTACATTACTCATGTATCCGCAATAACCATCGATGTTCAGCTCGGGAAGCCCCCCAGCATTAGATGTAATAGCCGGAACTTTACAAGCCATTGCTTCCAAAGCCGCAAGTCCAAAGCTTTCTGACTCTGACGGCATTAAAAACAGATCGGACACAGAGAGAATCTCTTCAATAGCATCCTGCTTACCTAAAAACCGGACGTGTTCGCAAATATCCAGGCTACGACACAGTTGCTCGTTGTAAGAACGCTCCGGGCCATCGCCAACCATTAGAAGTTTTGAAGGGATAACCTCCTGAATCTTCTTAAACATCTTAATAACATCCGATGTACGCTTTACCTTCCTGAAATTAGAAGTATGAATCAGAATACGTTCATTGTTAGGAGCTATAGCTTTTTTAAAATGATCTTTAGGCTGTAAACTGAATCTATTAAAGTCGATAAAATTAGGGATTACTTTGATCTCCCTTTTAACATCGAAATGTTTAAGGGTATCTTCCTTCAGATCCTGCGAAACAGTTGTTACGCCATCTGACTGGTTAATTGAAAAGGTAACAACAGGTTTATAGGTTGGATCTTTACCTACAAGAGTAATATCGGTTCCATGGAGTGTTGTTACAAAGGGAATATTGATGCCATATGTTGCCAGAATTTGCTTAGCCATGAATGCAGCCGATGCATGTGGAATTGCATAATGCACATGGAGCAGATCCAATTGTTCAAATCTTACAACATCGACAAGCTTACTTGCCAGAGCAGATTCGTATGGCGCATAGTCAAATAAGGGATAGTCACGAACAGAGACCTCGTGGTAGAATAAATTTTCAGAGAAGAAGTCGAGCCGGGCAGGCTGACTATATGTTATAAAGTGTACCTGATGACCTTCATCAGCAAGCGCTTTACCCAATTCGGTTGCAACAACACCGCTACCGCCAAAAGTCGGGTAACAGACAATACCTATTTTCATGAGTATATGATTTGATTTGGAACCGACGCTGAGCTGTTTATTCAGATTTCAAAACGTCGATCCTATTTAAGCGCAAAGTACCACACTTAAACTTAGCTTTGTGTTAAACAATTGCAATTATTTCGTTGCAGGAGTCTACTTTTTCATCTCCGCCTGAATCACCAGGTACATCTCATTGGGGCGCTGCGTACCAATGTAATATTCAAGCCCATCTCGATCGGTTAACACAATGGCGTCCTTACCCGATGAGTAAAAACGTATGCTTCCTTTTCTATGGAGATTATACACGGGATTATTAAACAAGTAATTACTGTAAGTATCTTTTCTAACGTTGACAATACTATTAAGATCTATTTTAACTTTCTTTGCAGTCCACAATCCATCTATAGTAACGCTACCATTATCGATAGTGATTTTATAATGTATCAGAAAGAGCAATAAAATGGAAATACCGATAATTCCAAACCCTACTACCAGAAATAAATCCTGGGTATTATCACGGTCACGTTCATAAACATAGGCACCAAAACAGAATGCAGCCATAATCAGACGTATGCAAATTCTTATGTAATCACGTCCGATATATTGTTTTTCAAGAAAAGCGAATCTATTTGCCATCTAAACTATTTTTCAGTTCGAATATAGCGACTTTTTTTGTTGTAGCAGTTACTTTATATCGATTGTCCTGTCGCATACCCCCTATCCAGATCAAATCTCCGTTTCCGTTAATCAGTAGTGGTACCTCACTTTTTTGTGGTAATGGTACCTTTTCATCAACCAGGAAATTGCTGACTTTCTTAAAAGTTTTCATGCCGATAGGCACAAAAACATCACCGTCCTGTTTACTTCTTAGAATCAAGGGAAAGATTAACAGATCAAAATCGACAAATGCCATAGCTTGTTCACGCTCAAAATAAACAGCATCACTGTAACTTATCATCACTTGTTTGTTTTTGAATAGAACAGCCTGGCTGGATGGATGAATCATCAAATTTAATGCTTCATCATTTTGGCTTACAGATGTAATGATTAAGTCACTGCGATCAATAGTCAAGCTATGGGATGCACTGTAAAAAGATGTTCCACTTTGTTTATCAAGTGAAGTCAATATATCCTGCACGGTCACTTCAGTAAAATTGTAAGGCTTAAGCAATTCGTATAATAGCAGAAGTTTAGGTTTTAGAACTTTTACAGCAGCAATCTCTATATATATATATTTGCCTTCGATCCTGAACAAGGCTTCTCTATAAAGTGAAACGCTCTGGTTGAGTACCTGTTCTGTTTCAGCAAAACGCTGGATGTTTTGCGCAAACGTATGTTCGAGCTGAGGGTTCAGCGCTTTTAATTGCGGAATAACGTGGTGCCTGATTTTATTACGGGCATAGTGGTCGGACGAATTGGAACTGTCTTCAACGAAAGGAGCCCCCAATATTACTATCCAGTTTTCGATTTCAGTAGCGCTAAGAAAAAGCATTGGTCGGATAATTTTGCCCTTCAGTGGCAAAATTCCATGTAAACCTGAGATTCCGGTTCCGCGGGTTAAGTTGAGTAATACAGTCTCCATAGCATCATTCTGATGCTGAGCTATAGCAATGAAAACGTATCCTTGTTCCACCCTAACCTGTTCAAACCAGGTATAACGGAGATCCCGGGCGGCCATCTGAGTAGAGACCTTATTTTTTGCAGCATACTCTTTTGTATCAAACTGCTGCACATGAAAAGGCACTTCGAGATTCAGCGCAAGCATCCGAACGAAATATTCGTCCCGGATGGATTCCTCAGCCCGAAGATTAAAATTGCAATGCGCTATACCAAAATCGAATCCTGAGAGTTTAAATAAATGTGCCATCAGTACCGAATCTTTACCCCCGCTTACGGCAAGTAAGATTTTTTGTGCGGGCTCAAATAAGCCTTGCTGACTAACAAATGTTTTGAAACGGTCTATGGATAACATCTGTCAAAAATATTTAATTTAAAATGGTAAGCAAACTACTAACTTTGTAATGTGCAGAAATTACGCCTTTTAATACTGATAACTTTATTGCCTCTAGCATTGTTCGCGCAAAAAACAACTAAAATAACTGTTGTAAATGCTCCCAGGAACAGAGTGGATACAAAGAATCAGATCAGCTATCTTAGAAATCCTACATTTCGGCAGGGCAATGCTACATTTACTTGTGACAGTGCTGTATTTTACGAAGTAACAAATATAGTTGAGGCTTATAAAAACGTACACATCAATCAGGCCGATACCGTAAACATCTTTTCGGATAGGCTTACTTATAATGGCAATACAAAAATTGCCCACCTGACCGGCAATGTCCGTTTGTTAGATCGGCAATCGGTTCTGACCACTAACATCCTTGATTATAACATGGCAACAAAAGTGGGAACTTATGTTGAAGGGGGGAAAATAGTAAATAAGGATGTTACGCTGACCAGTAAAAATGGCTATTATTTTGCCAACACGCGTGATGCCTACTTCAGATATACCGTTGTAGTGGTGACACCACAGGTAACGATAAAGTCAGATACAATGCGTTACAATACCCTTACTAACTGGACATATTTTTATGGGCCCACCAATATTAAAAGTAAAGATGACAACCTATATACCGAGAATGGTGCATATAATACTAAATCAGAATATGCTTATTTTGGTAAGAAGAACTTATACACTTCCGGCAGCAGGTCGATGAAAGGTGACAGCTTGTATTATGATGGAAAGCTCGGTTATGGTAAGGCAGTAAGAAATATTATTTTCATTGATACTGCTGATAAAACAATGTTGCGAGGACAGCTTGGCTATTACTACAAAAAAGATGAGCGTACGTTGGTTACGAAAAATGCTTACATCGGCATGGGCACCTCAGATTCCATAATGGTAAAAGATATTAAAAGACCAGATAGTCTGTGGCTAGGTGCGGATACGTTGGAAACGCAGATGGTGCTACGGCAAACACTAAAGCTTATTCCAAGGCCTGTGGTAACAAACAATTTTGTAACTGCGGCCAAAGAAAAAATTCCGGGCGTGAGAGCGAAACCGAAAGCTGCTGCAGTAGTTCCGACAGTCGTGCAAAAGCTACCAAAAGACACCACTGGTAAAGTTGCAACGCCGTTAAAATCTGACACGAGCATCGCAAAAATTCTAATCAAGCCATCCACACTGGATAGCGCCAAGAAACTTAAAATCGACACCTTAAAAAAGACCAGTGTAAAGGCCAAGCCCGGCCCTGTGATTAATCCACTCGACACGGTGCGCGCAAGGATTATCAAAGCCTATCACCATGTTAAGGTATTTAAGTCAAACTTACAGGCATTATCAGATTCTTTATTTTACACAAGCGCTGATTCGACTTTGAGGTGGTATCGTAATCCAATTTTATGGGGAGACGGATCTCAACAGACTGCGGATACGATCTATCTGCAGATGAGAAACAAAAAACTTAGCTCTGTTGAAGCTTTTCAAAACGCATTTTCTGTAAATGTAGAGAAGGACTCTACAAGGTTCAATCAGGTTAAAGGCCGAAGGCAGACTGGATTTTTTGCAGATGGAAAAATTAAGGTTACTTATATTGACGGAAACGCAGAAAGCATCTATTTTACCAAAGATAAAAATGGTGTTTATGAAAATATGACGCAGACTGTAGGTAGCCGACTGAGAATCAATTTTAAGGACGATGAACTTGCTACTGTTGCAAATATCGGAGCAGGTAAGGGAGATGCAGAAAGTAAGATGACACCTGTAGGAAAGCTTAAAGAAAACATATTTTTGACCGGCTTCTCCTGGAAGCCCGAATTGAGGCCTTTGTCTAAGCAAGATATTACCAATCCGAAAGCTAAAAAGTCTATCATACAGCCAAAAAAGGCCGTTGTAGCCAAGCCGGCACCAGTAGTTAAAAAAGCTGTAACAGCTCATATAACGACACCATTAGCTGCACCAAAAAAAATGGACTCTTTATCTAAAAAAACTATAGATTCTAATATTATTAAAAAACAACCTCAGCTCCCACCAAAAAAGTAGTTAATCAGCAATTGATAAAAAATGAAGTAGCTTTTGCATCGCCAATGCACGATGGCTTATGCTATTTTTTTCCTGCATATCCATTTCGGCGAGCGTAACGGTATAACCATCAGGCTGAAAAATGGGATCGTAACCAAAACCTTGATTGCCTGAAGGCTTCGGTCTAATGGTACCTTCCAATGCACCCTCAAAGAAGAACTCTTGTCCTTTTAACAACAGACAAATTACAGTTCTAAATCTCGCTTTGCGATTTAAAACACCTTCCATCTTTGATAAAACTAGCTGGTAGTTTGCTACATCTCCCGCCCCACTGTAACGCGCTGAGTAAATTCCAGGTTCCATATTTAGCGCATCCACTTCTAGTCCGCTATCATCAGCAAAACAGTCAATCTGGTAGTTCTCCCATACGTAGGCGGACTTAATTGCCGCATTTTCTGCAAAAGTCAATCCTATTTCAGGAATTTCAGCATGACAACCAAGGTCGTCGAGATTGAGTATGGTAAACTGCGCCTTTAACATTAATGCTACCTCAGCTGTTTTATGTGCGTTGTGTGTAGCAAATACCAATTCCGGCATCATAAATTCATTTGTTTAAGACTTCCCCACAGCATTTTTTTTCCTTGCTGATCGCTACTGAGTTGATGCAGGTTAGTTGAAAAAATCATATTGACCGATTCATATTCTGAGACTGCATGTGGTGCAACATCTGGTAGACCCAATTGCTGCGGTGTTACGCCGAATGCGAAAAGCGTAGTGCTGTTCAAAGATTTTTTAAATTGGGCAAAACTGGTATTTGGGTATGTTGCATAATTCAACAGCGCAAAATCGTTAGCTGTGAGGCCGATTGCCTTAACAATATTTCTGAGTAACTCGCGTCCGGGCTCTGTGCTAACCTGATTATCGGCATCATGGACAAGAATCAGGATATTTCTTAGATTTTTACCCAGAAAGGTAAAGTTTACTTCGTCTGTGCGTGGCGGTACTATTTCCACTTCTTTTGCGTCAACAGTGGTAGTCGGGATTGGTACAGCTGGCATTGGTATAGTATCCTCAGGGGAATATACGTCTTCCTTAAGCAGATAAATATCATCTGTAAAAAACAACCTCAAAGCTGCACTATTATTCGTTAACTGATCACTCATTCCATTCGTTTTAAGCGAAATCATTTTTCTGTTAAAATTAGTTAAATATCTTATTATAGTGCCTTTATTTGTTACTTTTATAGCTTAAAAACAGAACTATCCTTTCCCGTCCAGGCCGTATGGCAGGACATAGCGCTAGTTACTGTTGGATTAGTATACATTTGCAATAGAAATAAGAATAACATAGAATGAAGAAAATTTTATTAATGACGGGTGGACTAATCTGCCTGTTCTTAAATGTTAAAGCCCAACCTAAAAATATAGATAAGGTAGTTGCAGTTCTGGGAAGTAACATCATCCTTGCTTCAGAATTGAACCAACAATATGTTTTGTTTTTAAATCAGGGTAATCCGCCGAACGAGAAAATGAAATGCTATATCTTACAGCAGATGCTTGTGCAGAAATTATTGAAACAGCAGGCGGAAATTGACTCTGTGATGGTAGAGGACTCACAGGTCGACAATGATGTAGAAAGAAGGATGCGCTATCAGATCTCCCGTGCAGGCGGTCAGGAAAGGTTGGAAGCACTTCTAAACAAATCTATCCTGCAATATAAAGATGAGATCAGACCAGACATCAAGGACGAATTGATCGCGAATAAAATGCAGGGTAAGATTACTGAAAATGTAAGTGTTACACCACTTGACGTCAAGAAGTATTTTGAATCCTATAAGAAAGACAGCTTACCAGATATTAATACAGAGTATGAGATAGGTGAGGTTGTGTTGCATCCAGAGTTAACTAAAGCGGAGAAACAACGTTTTTATGATAAACTTGATGCGATACGCTTGAGGATAAAAAGTGGCGAAGATTTCAGTTTCCTAGCAAAAACGTATTCAGAAGATCCGGGATCAGCTGGTGAGGGTGGTGACCTTGGTTTCTTTGACCGCCAGCAAATGGCTAAAGAATTTACTGCCTATGCATTTAAGTTAAAAGCAGGCGAAACATCGCCGGTGTTTGAAACTGAATTTGGATACCATATTCTTCAGGTGATTGAGCGCAGGGGTGAACAAGTGCATGCACGCCACATTTTAATTCGCCCTCAGACTACACCACAAAGTCTGGATCGCTTGAAACTCCATGCTGATTCTATCTATAATAATATCCAGACTAAAAAGCTGCCTTTTTCTACTGCAGCCTCTTTATATTCTGATGATAAAGAATCAAAGTATAATGGTGGGATGATGATGTATTCAGATAACGTATCAAGTCGTACAACATTTATTCCTGCCGACAAGATTGATCCAAAGATCTTCCTTGTTGTAGATACAATGAAAGTAGGATCTGTATCTAAACCGGTATTATTTACTGGTGAAGATGGAAAACAAGGATACAAAATTGTATTTCTGAAATCTAAAATCCCACCACATAAAGGAAATTTGGATCAGGATTATGCGAAGTTCAAGGAAAGAGCTCAGGAACAAAAAAGCAATAAAGTATTGAGTGAATGGTTTGAGAAACGTCGCGAGAATACCTATATTAAAATAGATCCTGAATATTCTACCTGTGATGAATTAAAAATCTGGGCAAAAACAGCTTCCAAATAGATAAATGACGAAATATAACAATGAGATTGAAGCTGTAGATGCGCTCCATCAGGCTTACAAGGAAATCAGGGATGAAATCAGTAAGGTTGTAATTGGACAAGATGAGGTTGTCAAGTCAGTCCTGATCTCTATCTTCAGCAACGGTCATTGTTTACTTGTAGGTGTTCCGGGTCTGGCAAAAACTTTGCTTGTGCAAACTGTTGCAAATGTCCTGGATCTCAATTTCAACAGAATACAGTTTACACCAGATCTGATGCCGAGCGATATTATTGGCTCAGAGATTTTGGGAGAAGACAGGACCTTTAAGTTTATCAGAGGTCCCGTTTTTGCGAATATAGTACTGGCTGATGAGATCAATCGTACGCCACCAAAAACGCAGGCCGCTTTATTGGAGGCCATGCAGGAAAAATCCGTAACTGCAGCCGGGCAAAAGCATTTGCTCCCACGTCCGTTCTTTGTACTGGCTACTCAAAACCCTATTGAGCAGGAAGGAACTTATCCTTTGCCTGAAGCACAACTTGATCGTTTTATGTTCAACGTACTGCTTGATTATCCATCTTTTGAGGATGAATTAAATATTGTGCGCAATACTACAGGAAATACCAATCTCAATTTGCGAAAATTGATTGATGCTAATCAGATTCATGAATTCCAGCAATTGATCAGATCTATCCCTGTAACAGACAATGTGTTGGAGTACGCTGTGCGACTGGTAGGCAAAACTCGTCCTAACAGTGCGTTAGCTACTCCAGAGATTAATAACTTCATCAGTTGGGGAGCAGGGCCGAGAGCATCGCAGTTTTTAATTCTTGGTGCAAAGTGCCACGCTGCTATTTCTGGAAAATATGCTCCGGATATTTCGGACGTGCAGGCTGTTGCTGAAGCGATCCTAAGACATCGTCTGGTTAGAAATTACCGTGCAGAAGCTGAGGGTCTTTCCATAGAAAAGATCATCAGAAATCTTTTTTAATTTTCATTTGCCATTTTATACAGATTCGGAAAATCTGTTGCCACACCATCAACGCCAAGGTTAATCAGGTACTTCATATCCTTTAGTGAATTGACGGTCCACGGTATAATTTTTACTCCTGCTTCGTGACAGCGATCCACCAACCCTTTTCCTACAAGCACGGAATACGGACTGTAAATTGTTGGAACAAAGCCCAACAATTTAACATTATCATCAAAATTCACCTGCTCATCAACCATCAGTGAAGTTCTGACCTGAGGATATTTTTCATGGAGATATTGCAATGTGCGGATATCCAGCGACTGCATAATCACGCGTTTCAGCAACTTCTTCTTTTTCACGACATCCATGATCAGCTCAACATACACTCCGGGTTCAGGCTGAAATTCACCATCACCTTTACGGATCAGGCTAGTTTCGATCGTATAATCCGGCTTTGCTAACTTCATTCGTTTCACATAAGCTTCCACAGAATCTATCGTTTCGGAAAGGAGCGGCTTATAGGCTTTGAATTTTTGCTGACCTGGAAATCGTGGATGAACTTTGCTGCCAACATCGAACTTCCTGACCTCTTCATAATTCATCTTAAAGATATTATAGCGTTTTTCGTCTTTAAAGGAAATGGCTTTACCTTCAGGAGTCAAACTAATCTCATGATTGAAATAGGGTTCATGAGATAAAACTACCTGTTTATCACCAGTAATGACGGCGTCCATATCCAATGTAGTAGCACCCAGATCTAAGGCCTTCAGCATGCCTCTAACTGTATTCTCCGGCATAATGCCTCTGGCTCCCTGATGTCCCTGAACAATAAAACGTTGCTGTGCCACTGTCACAAAGTAGCACAGTATAAAAAGAGAACTCAATAAGAATGATTTCATAGGTCTATATTAAATTAAAAAGGGTTTCTTACTATGATAAGAAACCCTTTTAGTTTATTGCTTTGGCTTAACGCTCAGCAGGCGCATACATCTGAAGAATAAGGTTCCAGGTATGGTCTACCTGCCGTTCATAGATATTTACATAATTAAAACTTTCTCTCAAGTCTGCTTTATAATCTATGGTAGCTACCCCATAGGTATATGCTAAATCGCCTCCGGCAGCTTTTTCCGCCTTGGTTGTTTTAAGCGTAATCTTACTTACCATCCCGTTATAAAAAGATATGATGTTATCTTTTCCGATAATTGGTTCACGCCCTGGGAAGAGTAAACGTGCATCAGGATTAAGGAAGCCACCAAATGCAGCAATTCCATAAGATTTAAGTGTAGCATCCAATGTCTTCTCTGTGGTCAGAATAATTCCTTTCCCAGTAAGTACATCTTTTTCATTTGCATATTTAGGCTTGAAAAAATCAAGCGGGTCTACAAATTGCGGCACTGCTTTGTTTAGTGGTTTATTATGATCCGTTGAGATATCTAATGTGGCCTGCCATTTTCCATTAACCATTTTCCAAATTGTCAGGTAGTCACCATAAGATTTAGTCGTTCCGTCTAACACAAAGGGTCCCGTTGTAAAGCCCCAGTCTGCACTTCTTGAGACCTTTGCAAATACAGGAGTCCAGCTCAGGCTCTTTGTATCTTGTTCTGTGCTGTAGTATGTTTTTGCATTTACCGGATTCGGCCTGAAGGCCACTGCATCATTAGCTGCGAAGGTATTAAAGGCAGATTTAACACCATTTTTCGAGGCAGTTTCGGAAAAATCCCGATCTGCATTAACCAATGATTTAACGGTTCCATCTGACTTTTGTGCAAAAGCAGCAAGAGAGAAAGAAGTAGCAATAACGGCGCAAAGTATTTTGTTGATCATAATTCTAAATTATTGGGGCTAATATAGGGATTAGCGGTTAAATTTTATTCCAGGTCGTACCTTCTTTACTGTCTTTTAACTGTATGCCCATAGATTGGAGGCCAATTCTTATTTTATCCGAGGTTGCATAGTCTTTATTTTCCTTCGCGGTTTTCCGAAGTTCTATGACCATGTCAAGAACAGCATTAAGTTCCACATTGGATGTATCCTCATCTTTTAGTCCAAATACATCAAATACAAAATCTTGCATTAGCTGCTTAAGCGCATCCAGGTCGGCAACGGTTAACCTGCCCTTACCATCATAAACGGTATTGATAATCCGTGCTGCTTCGAATAATTCCGCAATAACCACAGGGCTATTGAAGTCATCATTCATTGCATCAACGCAATTTTTCTGAAGCTGACTGATATCAAAATCACCCGTTTCTGCCGGCACAAGCTTTTCCAGTAGGTTTACGGCGTTCATCAACCTTCTGAAGCCTTTTTCTGATGCATCCAAAGCTTCGTTAGAAAAATCCAACGTACTCCGATAATGCGCCTGTAGCATAAAGAACTTCACTGTCATCGGACTAAATCCTTTGGCTAGTAAAGGATGATCTCCAGTAAATAATTGTAAAGGTAAAAATCCATTACCGGCACTCTTCGACATACGTGTTCCATTTACTGTGAGCATATTGGTATGCATCCAATATCTGGCCGGTTGTACATGGTTACAAGCTTCAGATTGTGCTATTTCATTGGTATGATGTGTTGCTGCAAGATCCATTCCTCCGCCGTGAATATCAAACTCCTTACCCAGGTATTTTGCACTCATGGCAGAACACTCTATATGCCAACCAGGAAATCCAACTCCCCAAGGTGACGGCCAGCGCATAATGTGCTCAGGCTTAGCCTTGATCCAAAGGGCAAAGTCTAGTCTGCCTTTTTTCTCATCCTGTCCACCAAGCTCGCGCGTATTTGCAAGCATATCTTCGAGGTTCCTGTTCGTCAAAATCGTATAGTTATACGCCTGACTATATTTTTCTACATCAAAATAAACGGTACCATTAACTTCATAAGCATATCCTTTTTCAAGAATCTCCTCTACCATTTCTATCTGTTCACTGATATGTCCTGTTGCTGTCGGTTCTATACTTGGCGGAAGGGTATTGAACATCTGCAAGACTTCATGGAAACCTAAAGTATATTTCTGAACAATCTCCATTGGCTCCAATTGCTCCAGCTTTGCACGCTTGGCAAACTTGTCTTCCCCTTCATCACGATCACCTTCCAGATGGCCCGCATCAGTAATATTTCGCACATAACGCACTTTATAGCCACTGTATTTAAGGTATCTGAAGATAAGGTCGAATGAGATGAACGTACGGCAATTACCTAAATGGACATCACTGTATACAGTAGGCCCACAAACGTACATCCCAACATTGGGTGCGTGTAGTGGCTCAAAATCCTCTTTCGTTCGGGTAAGCGTATTATAAAGCTGTAAGCCGTTTTTCATTTCTATTTCATTTAAATTAAACTATGACAGCGCATGAGACTGTTTAGCTTGCTTGTAATATTATGCAATGGTACGCTATTTCATCTGCCTGGATATATAGATAACAGTAGCGATACCGCAGCAAAGTTAAAAATTTAAGGGGTTAATTTTAAATCGCTTCGCACGGGAAAATGGTCAGACAGTTTCGCCGTAATCACACGGTGATTTATGATTCCGATATCCTTGGTTGTTGCGATATAATCAATTTGAAAATTAGGAAACTTCCCGTTATAGGTACGCCCAAGCCCTGTACCTTTTTTATCAAAACTTTTGTTCATTCCCTTCGTTAACTGCGTTACCGCATAGGATGGTGGGGTATCATTAAAATCACCAGCAATCAAAAATGGTGTGGTACATTTTTTCATTTCAGCCTTCATTACGTCTACCTGGGCACTTCTTTTCAGAAATGCAGTTTTAAGCATGGACAGTATTCGTTTAGAGGGCTTAAGATCGGGATCCATCTTGCTGGTTACCTTATCAAGGTATTCGTAATCCTGTTTGTCAAATGCAATGCTCTGCAGATGTACACTATAAATACGCATCATTTTCTTATTGATCAATACATCTATATAGATACTTGAATTACCACTATCTGCAAAAGCAATTGAGCCCTTACTCTCTATTGGATATTTAGAAAAAATAGCTAAACCGTTTGCTTCGTAGCCGTTGTCTGTGTCTGCAACAAAGTAATAATAAGGAGTCTTCAAGATTGCCTTTAAACTATCCGTCATATCAAAAGATCCTTTTTTCCTGGTAAAATATTCCTGGAATGCGATGATATCCGGATTTTCTTTCCTGACAATACTTAGAATCTGTTGTTTGACCGGTTCTACCGCTCCGGTATCAAAAGGTTTGAACCCATGGACGTTATAAGTCATCATACGCACCAGGTCTATGCTTTTTTTAGGCCCTTCACCTGCATCGCCTGAAAAGCGAATGGTAGCCCGAAAGGCCTGCCATCCGGAACCGATTACGATTAATGTGAGCAAAAATAAAATCCATCGTTTTCGAAGCACCCACCAGCCTAGTATAAATAGGTTGATTACCAATATATAAGGATAAGCAAGCCCAAAGAAGGGTATATATTTATTGTCGCGCGGATCAATATGCCCTGCCATAGCACCCAGAACCAGTGCAATCGCAAAGGCCAGGGCAACAAGCCTGACCAGTTTATCGATAAAGGTAACACTGGATTTCTTCTTCATACTCGTTATTTTATTTTCCGGCAAGTCTTTCTTGTCCTGATCTTCGTTATTGAGGTGTAAGATCATCGACCCAATTAATGATTACTGGCCTTAAATAGTGTTTCCTTTTCTTCCCGACTTAATTTATCGTAGCCCGATTTTGATATTTTATCAAGGATGGCATCTATTTCCTGTTGATTTACTATTGACGGAGCCTTTGAAGCCGGGCGTTTAAATGTTTCATTTTTTACGACCTTTAGTTTTGTCTTCTTTTTAAAGATGTCGCTCCAGTCAGCACCATTTTTAAGTGTTTTAATATATAGGAAACCAAAAAGTGCACCCCCAATGTGGGCAATATTACCTCCTGCATTAGTAGACGCAATGCCAATAACCGACAACAGGATATACGCTACCGCAAGGTATTTCAGTTTCACATCACCCAGAAAAAGCATACGGATGCTAAAATCAGGGACCAGCGTAGCAGTTGCAACCACAATACCCATAACAGCTGCAGAAGATCCGATTACATTTGCTGACTCAATAGCAGGAGCAAAAACAGGAAAGGTATGGTAGGCAGCAATAAAAAAGACGGCACCTAAAATTCCAGACCCTAGATATACAAAGTGAAACTGCCTGGTTTTCGTAAAATCGTTAAAAATATTCCCCATCCAATACAACCAAATCATATTGAAGAAGAAATGAAAAAACCCGTCATGTAAAAATTGATAAGTGATAATCGTGTAAAATCGATATGGAAGCTTAGCCAAGGAGGCCGGAAAACCAAGGTATTCTCTAACCAAATCAGAAACACCGCCCGCCCCATTTCCAGACAGGTATAATCCTACGCCAATTAGAGCGGTAACAATAAACACAATGGCATTAATTCCAATGTAAAAAAAGACAGGGTTACCTGAACGGAAAACCTTGAATTTTAAATCCTCATATAGATTGCTATTCATAATAATCGTAAAAAGTATTTTTATTCCGCCAAAGCTTAACTAATATATATCCAAGTAAGGCACCGCCGAGATGCGCATAATGGGCCACAGAATCTCCCTGAAACTGTGCTACACCAAGGAAGAGTTCAAGTACGATGTAAACAGGAACGATATATTTTGCTTTAACTGGTACAGGGATAAACATGATATACAATTCTACATTTGGATATAACATACCAAAGGCCACAAGCAGGCCAAAGATAGCTCCAGAAGCACCGACCATAGGTCCGCTATAAATACCAAGCAATGTTGACAATTGACTTTCTGACAATCCTTTAATAGTTGTTGAAACAACTTCTGTGGCTAAATCTATCTGTATTGCACCATGATTAACAATAGAACCTGTGATCTGATAAACTTCAAACGCCTGGACAAGTAGTTGAAGTGCCAAAGCGCCTAAACCGGTAATGAAGTAGAAATTCAAAAACCTTTTGGCACCCCAATGAACTTCCAATACGCTTCCGAAAGTGTATAACGCAAACATATTAAAAAAGATATGTGTTAATCCACCGTGCATAAACATGTACGTGATTGGCTGCCATATCCTGAATAACGGAGAGTCAAAATAAAATGCTCCAAGATAAAATCCGAGTTCTATCCCCTTGTTCCCTAATACCCAGGTTACAGCAAAGAAAAGTATATTAATTATCAGTAGGTTTTTAACTACTGGTGGTATTTGGACATTCATGTTTATTTATCAAATTTTTTATCTAACTCCGTCAGTCCTATTGTTTGTATCACCGGTCTGCCGCCGATACTGAAATTGGGACTCTTACATGCAAAAAGTTGTTCTATCAGCATGTTCATTTCTTCCTGCGCCATAGCTACACCACTTTTGATGGCACTGTTTCTTGCCAGACTTCTGGCAAGGGCATCTCTTTTATCTAATTTTAGTTCCTGCTGCGAATTCTTAAATCCTTCGATCAGACTTTCAAAAAGTTGCGTCTCGTTGATGTTATTGCTTCCAAGATCAACAGGAATACCTTCAATAACCAAAGTATTTTTGCCAAATTCACGTACTTCAAACCCCAGACTCTTAATATCATCCAACAAGCTCCTGGCCAGTTCATAGTCATTAGGACTTAACGTTACCGTCTGAGGAAACAAACTTTGTTGAGAAGCACCTTTACGATCTTCAAGGTGTACAAGAAACCTTTCATACAGCACCCTTTCATGCGCAGCCTGCTGGTCAATCAGCATCAATCCTGATTTAATCTGCGAAATGATATAACGGTTATGCAGCTGCATGAATTGCTTCTGCACAGGCATAAATTTTTCTTCAGCTGCATTATCCCCTGGCATCTCTATCCGGGCTTGTGTATCCGGACTGTGGTTTGCAATTTCGTATAAGGAACCCCAGTTTTTTGTACTACTGTTTGCGCGGTATTCCTGACCGCCATAGCTCGGCGATTCCCTGACCGCCGCTCTATCAGAAGCAAAGGGATTAAAGTCAGGATTAAAATTGATGCTTGGCGGCACAATATCTTCAGGCTTCTTTAAACTGATCATACCACTGAAACCTGTCTCCTGGTCAAAATCTATCGTTGGGCTGATATTGAATCTCCCCAGTGAACGCTTTACTGCAGCATGCAGAATCGCATATATTGATTTCTCCTCAAGGTACTTAATTTCTGTTTTTGTAGGATGTACATTGACATCAATTTTTGCGGGATCGATATCAATAAAAAGCACATACAATGGGAAATTCTCATCAGGCAACAAATCCTGATAAGCTTTAGTCACTGCATGATTTAAATAACCATCCTTGATGAAACGATTATTGACGAAGAAAAACTGTTCACCTCTAGTCTTTTTTGCAAACTCAGGCTTGCCAATAAATCCTTTTAGGTTGATGATCGTAGTTTCTTCTTCTACAGGAATAAGCCTTTCATTATAGTTATTCCCAAAAAGATGTACAATACGCTGCTTGAGAGACAATGCCGGTAGCCGGTAAATCTCCAGACCATCATGATGCAAACTAAAAGCAATATGTGGGTTTGCCAATGATACACGCTGAAATTCATCAATGATGTGCCGCATTTCCGCCGGATTACTTTTCAGGAAATTACGCCTGGCAGGAGTATTGAAAAAAAGATTTTTGATACAGATGCTCGTCCCTGCAGATGTAGCTACCGGCTCCTGTTTGATAAAGGTTGCTCCTTCAATTTCAATTAGGGTACCCAACTCATCTTCATGTCTGCGGGTCTTCATCTCTACCTGCGAAATGGCGGCAATAGAGGCCATAGCCTCACCTCTGAAACCCATGGTACGGATAGCGAAAAGATCCTCTGCTTTACGTACTTTGGAAGTTGCGTGGCGTTCAAAACACATCCGGGCATCAGTAACGGTCATTCCGCAACCATTATCTATTACCTGAATCAATGCTTTTCCAGCATCCTTTAGTATCAGCTGCACTTTTGTTGCCCCTGCATCTATCGCATTTTCCAGCAATTCCTTTACGGCCGATGCGGGTCTTTGAACCACCTCTCCGGCAGCGATTTGATTAGCTACGCTATCGGGTAAAAGCTGTATTATATCTGACATTTATATTCTCCGGTAAAGCTGCTAATTTAGCGAAAATAAGCCTTAACTCTAATTTCTTTTCATATAATTGGCTGTTATATGACGAAGTCACTACAACCTTTTTATATCTTTAAGGTTTACACCTGAACCACATGAACAAAGTTTTCTATGGCCTTATTGCCGCTACATTGCTGTTTAGTAGCTGCGGCACAAAGCAGGCCGACCTCATCGTTTACCATGGAAAAGTCTATACGGTAAATAATAACTTCGATACCGTCCAGGCATTTGCTGTTAAAGATGGTAAGATTCTTGCAACCGGCAGCGACGAAGAGATTCGTAAAACCTACAAAGCAACCACAGAAATAGATGCACAAGGCAAGGCTGTCTATCCCGGCCTGATTGATGCGCATGCACATTTCTACAGATATGGACTTGGATTACAGACCGCAGAACTCAAAGAAACCACGAGTTGGAAAGCTGTTTTAGACAAGCTTACAGACTTTGCGAAAACACATCCAGATGGCTGGTTGATTGGCAGAGGCTGGGATCAAAATGACTGGCCTGATCAGGCTTTCCCAGATAAGACTGAACTCGATAAACTTTTCCCAAACCGCCCGGTATTTCTTACACGAATAGATGGACATGCTGCTATTGTAAACCAACGCGCGCTGGATGCTGCAGGAATTAAGAAAAGTTTTATACTCACCGGCGGCGATATCGCAGATAAAAACGGAGTTCCAACGGGCTTGCTTATCGACAATGCCGTTGCACTAGTAGCTGATAAAATTCCTAAACCAGATCAGAAAACAACTGAAAAAGCCCTGCTTGATGCACAGGCTATGTGCTTTGGTGTTGGACTAACCACCGTTGACGAATGTGGCATCGATGCGCCGATGATAGATGTCATCAAGCAAATGCAAAATAAAGATGCGTTGAAGATGCGCCTTTATCTGATGCTTTCAGACGACAAAGCCAATTATGACTATCTATTTAAAACAGGGGCCATTAAAACCGATCGACTCAATGTTCGGGCGTTTAAAGTATATGCCGACGGCGCATTAGGAAGTCGCGGCGCCTCCCTACTTCAACCTTATACTGACATGCCCGGAAAAAGTGGGTTTTTATTGAGTAATCCAAAACATTTTGAAGAGGTAGCCACCATGATCAATAAACACGGATTTCAGATGTGTACACATGCCATCGGCGATTCGGCAAATCGTACCATCCTGAAAATTTACAATACAGTATTAAGCAGCAAGAACGATAAGCGCTGGCGCATTGAGCATGCACAGGTAATTGCTCCATCAGATTTCAACCTTTTCGGGAAAACAAGTGTAGTGCCTTCAGTACAACCTACACATGCTACATCCGATATGTACTGGGCGGGAGAACGATTAGGTACGCAAAGACTTAAGGGTGCCTATGCTTATAAACAACTTTTAGAACAAAATGGATGGATTCCCCTGGGCACTGACTTCCCTGTCGAAGACATTAATCCAATGTTTACATTCTACGCTGCAACAGCTCGAAAAGATGCCAAAAATTATCCCTCAGGAGGATTTCAGCCAGAGAATGCCCTCACTAAAGAAGAGGCATTAAGAGGAATGACCATTTGGGCAGCTAAGGCTAATTTTGAAGAAAAAGAAAAGGGAAGTCTTGAAAAAGGAAAATTGGCCGACTTTGTGATCCTGGATACCGATATTATGACTACCGCACCCGGAAATATTCTAAAAACGCGTGTATTAAAAACCTATGTTAATGGAGAGAAAGTTTATGAAAAAAAATAACCTTGGAGCGTTATTACTTATTTGCAGTATAGCTTTGAGTACCCTAACCGCCTGCGCGCAGGATCACAAAAAGAACCAGACGCGGCTTACAATGATAAATGACGCACTTAAAAACACAGTATTATTAAACAATCAAAACAACATTATCCCGCTTACAGCACTCGACAAAAAACAAATTGCTTCTGTAAACTTGGGCTATGCCAATCAATCTACAGTTGACAGCCTGCTGAATAAATACGCGAAGGTTACCCCCTTTGATGCAGGCAAATACAGTTCGCAAGCCACGTTAGACGAGCTGGAGGACGACCTCAAATACTATAACACAATTGTTGTTACCCTGACCGATCAACAAACTGGCAACGGCAGGTTCATTAACTTTATCAATATACTGGCAAAAAACAAGCAAGTTATTATCAATTTGTTTGGCAATGGAAAAAGCTTAGCTGCTTTCGATATGATTTCAGCGCCGATTGTATGGACAGACCTTACAGACATTGAGGCGGCTGCAATCGTTCCGCAGATTATTTTCGGCGGTATGCCAGCAACGAAAACGCTTACACGAGCTTACTCTGGAAAATACACTTCAGGATCCGGTTTCATCACGCAAAGCACCAGACTTATGTATACTGTTCCTGAAGACGCAGGTGTAAATTCTGATGATCTGGCAGAAATTGACCGTATTACCGCCGAAGCCATCAACGCGAAAGCCGCCCCGGGTATGGTTGTGCTCGTGGCTAAGGATGGTAAGGTTATTTTTAATAAGGCCTATGGCAGTCACACCTATGACGGCGCTATGCCTGATAAGCTTACTGACATTTTTGACTTGGCCTCGGTAACCAAAGTAACAGCGACTACACCCACCGTGATGCGGTTATTCGAACAAAATAAGCTGAATCTCGACACCAATATAGGTGCTTATATTCCCAAGGCCAGAATAACACCCATGAATAACATTCAGGTTAGGGAGGTAATGCTGCATCAGGCGGGATTTATCCCTTACATACCCTTTCAAGACGCTATTAAACCCGCAGACCACAGCTCCGACACATCTGCTGCTTTTCCTACAAAAGTGGCTGACGGATATTATCTCCGAAAAGATTATTTTAAAGATGTGATGTGGCCCAAGATGCTGAATTCTCCAATCAAGACAAGAGGTAAATATGTATACAGCGATATCAGTATGTACGTAATGAAAGACATTGTGGAACGCTTGAGTGGAGAACCACTAAATCAATACGTACAAGAAAACTTTTACCAACCTTTAGGAATGCAGACGGCTGGTTTCCTGCCACGCAACAGGTTTTCGAGAGATCAGATCGTTCCAACAGAAAACGACACCTACTTCCGCAAAACTTTATTGGTAGGATATGTACACGATCAGGGCGCAGCAATGGTAGGCGGTGTATCTGGGCACGCAGGGCTCTTCGCCAGTGCTAATGATGTAGCTATTATTTATCAGATGCTATTAAATAAAGGTTCCTATGGCGGCGAAGTTTATTTTAAGCCACAGACTGTGGAAATGTTTACATCCCGACAATCCAATGTAAGCAGAAGAGGGTTAGGTTTTGATAGATGGGATCCAGACCTTACAAAAAAATACCCTTCGGCAACGGCCTCTCCTCAAACTTTCGGTCATACTGGCTATACCGGAACCTGCGTTTGGGTAGACCCATCGCGTGGACTGGTCTATGTATTTCTTTCAAACAGAGTAAATCCAACGGTATCAGAACAACTTTCTAAATTATCCATTCGTGGTAGAATACAAGACGTGATCAATAAAGCCATTGATCTTGGCAAAACAAGTAAATAAAAATCAAGATAAAAAAAGAGGGGCATTGTAGATACTGCAATGCCCCTCTTCTTTTTTAAGATGAATTATTTCTTCAATCCGATTTCTCTCAATCTTTCATCAAGGTACTCGCCGGCAGTCATGTCTTCATATACTTTAGGATGCGCCTCATCAATGCATGATTCCAAACTCGTTAAATCCATATCAGAACGCGGGTGCAAAAAGAAAGGAACCGAATAACGTGATGTTTTCATCAGTTCTCGCGGTGGGTTTACCACTCTGTGCGTAGTCGATTTTAACTTGTTATTTGTTAACCTTTGCAGCATATCACCAACATTGACAACAATATCAGTATGATGCGCCTTAATGGCCAACCATTCGTTTGACCGCGTAAGTACTTCAAGCCCATCAGCACTTGCTCCAATCAATAAAGTTATCAAATTGATATCCTCATGTGCTCCGGCGCGTACGGCATCATCAGGAATAGATTCTGGATTCTCTATCGGAAAATAATGAATGCCCCTTAAAATAGAATTACCATTATGAACATGTGCGTCGAAATAATCGACAGGCAAACTTAAATAGGTAGCAATTGCACGTAACAAGTGCTTGCCATTCGCTTCCAATCGTTGGTAAATTTCACGCGTAACTTCGTTAAATTCTGGAAGCTCAGTCAGGAATTCATTATCCGGATATTCTGCTTTGATAGGATCCGCGTCAAGTACTTCCTGGCCAATCTGCCAGAACTCCTTAAGGTCTGCAGTTTTCGCACCTTTTGCAGTTTCTTTACCGGGACTGGTATAGCCACGTTGACCAGCCAGTTCAGGCTTTTCATATTCTTTTTTCTGATCGGGAGATAGCGCAAACATCGCTTTAATATTTTCATATAGCTTATCAATCAGCTCCTGACTAACGCCATGATTGGTGATCGTTACAAATCCTGAATCATTAAAGGCTCTGCCCAGTTCGTCAGAGAATTTTTTACGTTGCTCTTCTGTACCATTAATGTACGAGCCCAGGTCTAAACTTGGAATATACGGTGTTGACATATTTGTTTTTGCTAATGTGGATCTAAATTAAAAAACTAATCAGAAAAATGTGGATAGCCTAAATAATAGCAGTATATCTATTTTATTATAAACAACTTAAGTTATTAACAGTTTTCAATTACCGCAACATAATCAAGCCATTGTCAATTTCAAGACGAAATTTAGTAAAATAAATCTTTAACAAACAGACTTGCGTAAATTTACATACACAACACGAAAGACACAGATATGAAACGTTTAACTTTGATTGCGATACTGCTCTTAACCATCGGTAGCGTGCAGGCACAAAACAATAAATTACAAAAAGCCACTTTTGGCATGGGATGTTTCTGGTGTTCAGAAGCAGTATTTCAGCGCCTCGAAGGGGTGGTAAGCGTAAGATCTGGATACGAAGGTGGTGATGTACCAAGCCCTAGTTACGAAGATGTATGTACTGGGACCACGGGCCATGCTGAAGTAATAGAACTTACCTACGATCCTTCAAAAATTTCCTACGATGATTTGTTGGCCGTATTTTGGAAAAGTCATGATCCGACGACATTAAATCGCCAGGGTGCTGATGTAGGTACGCAATACAGATCAGTTGTATTTTACAATAGTCCAGAGCAAAAAGCTACTGCTGAACAGTATAAAGCAGAACTCAATAAAACGAATGCCTATGGCAGACCTGTTGTAACAGCAATTACCAAAGCGCAGCCTTTTTATGTAGCCGAAGCTTACCACCAGGATTATTTCAATAAAAATGCAGATCAGCCCTATTGCAGATTAGTTATCCTGCCTAAGCTGGATAAGTTAGAAAAAGTCTTTAAGGCGAAACTAAAGAAAAAATAAGTCTATAAAAAAGGCCCGCTGATAAATTCAGCGGGCCTTTCGTTTTATCTATTAGTTGTTATTCAGAGGGAATTTGACACCTCTATATTTTGTAACATCAACAATAGGAATAGACGAACCATACTTAGTGTTTATTGCTTTAATGAAAGCATTAGCAGTAATTGCATAGCCCATCGGGGTTAAATGGATTCCATCCAGGGAGAACAAGTTTCCTGTAATATAAGCAGAACTTACGACGGCGCCATTCACCTGAGTAGGTGTGTTATATTGTTTTAATAATGTGTTCGCATCCATCAGCGCCAATCCATTGGCACTAGCCACAGAGGTAATGGTGGCATTATAAGCCGCCGTGAAATCATTTACAGTAGCTACTTCGGTTGCATCCAACACATATTTATTTTCGATTGGATTTAAGGGATGTAAGCCGTAAGGCAACCCTGCACCGTTTGGAACTCCCATTACACCTGCAGAACTTAAGGTAAGCGTAAATAAATCAGCTGCAGTTGCTGCGCGTGTGCCGGCACCGGTTTGAATATATAACGTTGTTACGCTTGCACCAGCCGCAGTAGCACGGATAGTAGCCAATAAAGTAGCCAGAGTGACTGTTCTAAAATAAGGCGTAGTTGTTACGTCCGGGATTGTAGCTACAACACCTTTAGCTTTACTACCCACAAGCCGGTTTACGGTAGCAGCATAAAGTGCAGCAAAATCAGCCTTAGGAGTTGGAATATCACCTACCCCACCAGAACTGGCATAACCAAGGATATCATTATTCCCTAACCACATACTAAAGAAGGTATAAGGCTTAGCCATTACAAAATCCAGGTATGTTGTAGAATTGGTTCCTGCATTTCCCGGCAATAAGCGTTCATAATAACCATTCAGGTTACCATAGGCAGCCAGGTTTACGTGTGCCAGTTTGATTCCCGGTACACCATAATTATTTAAATCTCCGCTGTATTTGTCATATAAAACAACGTTTCCGAAGCCGGGAATAGCAACTTGTCCGCGAACTGCAAGGTTACTGGTTTCAGCCCCTATGTTCGGGGTACCGTTAGCATTTAACCCCAACAGCTTAGCGTAACCAGATCCATTAGCATGTGCTTCTGTAAAAAATGGAGTTGAGAAATTACCGCCGCCAACATTTTTCATTTGTGCAGCAAGCATCTCAGGATATGAATTTTTTTGTCCTTCAAGATAAAGGCCGTTATCGGCATAACCGGAAGTAAGCGAGTTCCCTATTGCAATGTAACGGGAGAAATCAGCCTGACCGTTAGTAGGAGTAACATCTTTCAGTTCTGGCTTACAGGAAGAGAGACCAGCAATAAATGCGACTGCCAGTACACTTTTAAGTATATGTTTTGAGTTCATTGTATTTTTCATGTTAGGTATGGCTAAAATTTATAAGAAAGAGAGATTCCTGGAATGTATGCTACTGTCTTGAAAGTACCGTCCAGGTTGGTTTCGATATTCTTCTCTGTTCTTGAAAGGACATTCTCGTAAAGGAATGAAAGGTCGATACCGAAACGGGATGTTGGCATATAACCTAGTCCTGCGCTAAGTAATACACGATTGGCATCAGGTACTTCTGGAGTAACATAACCTTTTCCTACGGGTGTGAAAGCATAAGCTACACCAGCTCTAAGAGCCAGTTTAGTTGTAGTTAAATTTTGGATACCAACACGTATTACACCAGCATCATGATAATTTCTTGGTGACTTAGTATCCGGAATACGCGTATTGTTGTCGTAATCAAACGCAAGTTCTTCGTATTTATGCCAATGTACCCAATTTGCATCAACGGCAATTGTTGTTTTCTCCGACGGATAAAAACCTAAACCCAGTGTTGTAGTAGCAGGCAAAGGAAGTGAAGCCGTAAATTTTGTTGGGAAAGTTGATGCTACTGAAGCAGGCACAACAAAAATTGCATCGCCGTCTTTCACATTTGCTGTTACTTGAGATCTGTGCGTAATACCAATGGAAACACCTGACAATGTTTTAACATAAATACCAGCGTTCCAACCAAAATCTTTGGTGTCACCTTTTAACTGTGCTGTACCAGACTGTCCTGTGCTTAATGTTAAGGGAACCGCACGCTGCAAATCTACTTTACCAAGCGCATATACCAGCCCTGCTCCAATACCTATCTGATCCGTAAGTTTCAAACTTAAGGTTGGTTGAATATATACCGCTTGTAGATCTAGGGAGGTTACAGTATACTTTCCAGTCCAGTTCTCATCATAATGCATGGCACCTCCAAATGGGGTATAAACACCAATACCGAAACGGAGTCTGTTTGCCGGATTACCAAAAACTGCGTAGGCCTGAAATGGCGGTGCTATTCTGTCTTTGTTATATTCTGTGATGTTTGAGCCGGTCTCTCTAAAGCCCGTTTTAAGATACAATGCACTGATACCGCCTTGAACACCATTCTGTTTTAAGAATGATACGGCACCCGGGTTAAAAAAAACTGAAGCCTCATCCAGTGCTACCCCAGTTCCGGCACCGCCCATGGCGATTTGTTTGTGGCCCTGAAGATTGACCTGAAAAGATTGGGAGAACCCAACAAAAGGCATAATCGTTAGAAAACTTAATAAAATCCTTTTCATAATATTTGGTTAGTTGATAAATAAAAGCGCTGCATCCGCAAAAGATACACGTACAACAAAATTCTTGTTGGTAAGTTTTACAATACAATTACTTATGCAAGCATAACAAAGTAACGCTTTTAGGATGTAAAATTGAAATATTTTTAAAGCATATAATTCAAAGGATAAACGGTATCATTTTAAAGTCAAAGCTTAAGCTTTTCTTCACGCTTAAACATAACATGAGTACATTTGCTAACACCGTTATCAAAAAGAAATTTCATATGAGCTTAATAAATGCATTAAAGTGGCGCTACGCTACAAAAAAAATGACTGGACGGGTTGTGCCGCAAGAAAATGTTGATCAGATTGTAGAAGCAGCTCACCTGGCTCCTACTTCATCGGGTTTACAGCCTTTCAAAGTAATTGTAGTATCGAACGCTGATTTGAAGGCTAAAATTGCTCCGATTGCTAATAACCAATCTCAAATTATCGATGGATCTCACCTGCTTATTTTTGCGGCTTGGGACAATTACACGGAAGAGCGAATCCGAAGTGTTTTTGCTAATGCCAATACTGAGCGTGGTCTTCCTGCCAGCACTACTGCAGATTACGAGAATATGCTTGTAGGTGCATATACCAATAAAACTGCTGAGGAAAATTTCCATCATGCAGCAAAACAAGCTTACATAGGCTTTGGTATCGCCTTGGCAGAGGCCGCTTTATTAGGTGTTGACGCTACGCCAATGGAAGGCTTCAATCCAGCACAGCTTGATGAGTTGCTAGGCTTAAACGAACTTGGTTTGAGAAGCACAACCATCCTGGCTTTGGGATTTAGAGATGCTTCTGCAGATTGGTTGGTAAATCTTAAAAAAGTTCGCACCCCCAAAGAACAATTTGTAATCGAGTACAAATAAACAAGATTCAAAGACAACAAAACGGCATCGACATTTATCGATGCCTTTTTTATGGCACGGATTCTCTTTTTAAAATGTCAAAATATGTTAAACTAACTGAAAAATATAGAGCCCCGGCTATATTTCAATATATTAGCCTATTATTCCGGTTAAATTTAATACATGAATTATTACAAAGTTATACCCTTCCTATTTCTATTCTTCCTGGGCTGTCATTTTTCGGGCTTCGCCCAACAGGATACTACAGTGTTAAAAAACATCCTTCAGAAGACAAAGAAGCTTTCAGATACGGAACCATTGGAAAAAGTGTACCTGCATTTTGATAAGCCTTACTATAGTGTTGCAGATACAATTTGGTTTAAAGCGTATTTAACAACGCAACAAAACATGTTATCACCGCTTAGCAAGATTGTTTATGTTGACATTATGAACAGCAAGGATTCGCTGATCAACACCCTTAAACTTCCTGTCAACAATGGTGTAGCTTATGGCAACATGCCTGTAGATCCAACCAACTTTAAACAGGGAAATTACTATGTACGTGCGTATACATTGTGGATGTTAAACTTTTCAGCAGACTACTTCTTTACGAAGACAATTCCTATTGGAAATGCGATTGATAAAGCAGCCCTGACAAACATAAAATACACAACTACCCAAACTGAAAAAGGACAGGTTGTCACAGCAAAGATTCAGTTTAAGAATGAAGAAAAAATTGCCTTGGCAAACCGGCCAGTTAGTTGGAAAATGATTTCTTCTTACGACTTGGTTGCCCAGGGTAAGGGAACAACTGACCAAAATGGATTTTTGACTGTAGAAATCAATTCAAAAAAAGGATCATATATAAAAAAAGGAGAGTTGCTAACCGATATTATCATGTCCGATAAGGAGGTAGTGAATACTAGCTTTGAAATTACTCCAATAGTTGCCGAGAACGACCTCCAGTTTTTCCCCGAGGGAGGCGAATTGTACAAAGGAGTGCCAACACAGATTGCTTTTAAAGCATTAAAGGGCACTGGACTGGGAATTGACCTTACCGGAACCATTGTAGACAATGATGGTAATCAGGTGACTACTATAACTTCATCACACGCAGGTATGGGATCGTTTTACTTAAATCCAGATCCGGCCAAAACTTATAAAGCAAATGTGACATTCAAGGACGGGAGTAAAAAAACATTTGCATTACCGGTAGCCAAAGAATCAGGCGTAAACCTGCAAGTAGTTAACGGGCCTACAGAATCCTTAAACGTTAAGATCATTGCGAATGAACCGTACTTCAACGAGCATAAAGGCAAAGCGCTGTATTTAGTAGCGCAGCACAACAACATCGTCTATTATGCTGCGCAAACGTCTCTGCAAAATCAGGTGACTTCAGCGAAGATTCCCAAAGATAAATTCCCATCAGGAATTGTACAGGTAACTTTATTTTCTGCTACTGGAGAACCAGTTAGCGAGCGGATCACTTTTCTGATGCATAAAGAAGCAATAGCATTGGCAGTTCAAACCGACTTGCCTGCTTACAAGCCCAGGCAAAAAGTCAAGATGACTGTGTCCGCTAAAAATGCCACACAAAAACTGGCTGGAGACTTTTCAGTAAGCGTTACAGACGAGACAAAAGTCCCTGCTGATGAAAATGCTGAAACAACAATCCTAAGCTCGTTATTACTTACATCCGATTTAAAAGGTTACGTCGAGAAACCTAACTATTATTTTAATAAAACTGACGACAAAAAACTCGCAGAACTAGATATACTTATGCTTACACAGGGCTACAGAAGATTCTCTTACAAAGAGATCCTCCAGGACAAACTGCCCGCCGTCGTATATCTACCTGAGCAGGGAATGGACATTACAGGTATTCTAAGGGACAGGACTGGAATGCCTGTGAAAAAAGGAGCGATGCGCTTAACCGTTTCTGGAAAGTCTATATCCGCTGAAACATTAACAAGCAACTCTGGTCTCTTTGCGTTTAAGAACCTCAATATCCCAGATTCGTCACAAGTGGTAATCACCAGTAGATTCGTTGCGGGATCAAACAACATGATGATTATGGTTGATCAGGCACCTGGCGCTGAAATCACAACAAATGTAAATGCTCCAGACGAAGTGATGAACATTGATAGTACACTATCAAACTACTTAAGCAATAGCAAAAAACAATACAGCTATATGCGCAACCTGAAAGAGGTTGTCATCAAAGGAGCAGCGATAAAAAAGATAAGTCACGCCGACTATCCTGCCTTGAGTAGTTTAGGCAATATGCCTGAACACATCATAGAGCCTGAACGACTTAAAGACTGCAGGGATCTTGTCACTTGTTTAAAAACAATGGCAATGGGGCTTACTTTTTTTGAGAATCAGTTTTATATTACACGCGACTATAATGCCGGTGGTCGGACGCCTGTAGGTATTTTCATCGCTGGAAACCCCGTTGATCTATATGCCATCAATTCTGTCAATGTTAACGAAATAGAGTCAATTGAAATCTTTTTAAAAGACCAGTTGGGTACGGTAAACAGAACTTACGGTACGAGTGGAATTGTATCCATCAATATGAAAAAAGTTGTGAAGAGCAAAATGAGCATGGAGGATCTGAAAAAGCTAATGCCTAAAAACAACGAGGTTACACTGATGCCGAAGGGTTACAGTAAACAACGCGAGTTCTATTCTCCTAAATATACCGCCACCTTTATTGCAAAGAACGATCTTAGAACTACCATTTATTGGAACCCAAAAGTTATTACTGATCCTGTTACGGGGGCAACGTCATTTGAATTTTTCAATGCAGACGGCAAAGGAAATTACAAGGCCGTTGTTGAAGGTATTGATAAAAATGGAAATATCGCCCGGACGGTTTTCAGGTACATCGTAAAATAACATGATGCAAAATAAACAAGGGAAGATCAGATCTTCCCTTGTTTATTATTCTTTACATTTCAGTCCCTCATCCGTCATTTCCCATACCCTGAAATCATTACTGTCATCATCGTAAGAATCGCAAGACCATGACCCGTATCTATCAAGAGAATAGCTGACATCTTTTTTGATATTCAACTTTGTTCCGACAGGAACCCTAAGCACCAATACTACCCGCTGATCCCTCCAGTTACTGAACTTATTCAGATGAAGTTTAGGACTAAAATTAAGCACCGAATCCTGTTGCGAAAATCCATATTCAATATTCTGTGCATTTTTTAATGCCATTGCAAATGTTTTTCCGTGCGCACTGTAATTTTGAGTTAGGCTTACCTTTCCATTATCGCTTTTCTCAATTTGAAGCCCCACACGACTTGGGGTTGTAAACGGCCCATGGTCGTCGCTGATGATTACTTTACCAGCATAACGCTCCGCTGTGATGTGATATCGTAAACTATCTTCATGGTTAAGAAACATAGTACGATCTACTCTGACATCATATACAGGATAAGGAGCCAACGGTCTAACCTGTGTAAATTCTGCCTGCTCTTTAAATTCTGTTGTTACTTTAGCCACATAAAATATGCTTGCCATCACCCCTGCCAGCCAAACTATCAGTAATCCATAAGAAACTGTTTTGTTTAACGCTTTACTATTGAAAGCTACGCGGATAGAGAACAAAACCAAAGCGATCAATGGTATAGCAAGTGTGATAAAAAATGCGAAAATAATCTGTGTTAGATAAGCCGCACTGACAATGTTCAGGGGGAAAAACTCATATGGATTCGCATCCCAAATCCCTAATAAAACAGCCAACGTAATGAAAAGTGAAAGCAGGAAGCATGACCCCATGATAATAATGATTATTGCTACTACTTTGACTATCGTTTTACCAAGTACACCTATAAATCGATCCAATGCCGATACGACTTCCCGGATAAAACCTCCTGAGCGTTTCATCAGTTGATTTGCTGCCAATTCTTCTTCAAAATTCCTGAAAAAACCCTGCAAGTTCAATGCTTCTCCACGCATGTACATCTTTTCCGACCTGCTCACGGCTCTTGGAACGATGATCCACATCACAATATAAGCTAGTATTCCCGAACCACCTAGAAAAATACTAATCAGCATTATCACACGAATCCAACGTTCATCGATGTGTATGTAATGAGCAAGTCCAGCGCATACACCAGCAATAATGGCATGGTCAGTATCACGATAAAGTTTCTTAATGCCGTCTTGTACCGGAATTTCTCCTGTAGCGTCTTCATCTATCTGCTCAAAGTCCTTAACAGATCCCATTTGAGCAATTATAACCTGTACATCGGCGAGTTCCACAACCTGACGCTGATCTCTTGAAAGGATCTCAGTAAACATTTCTGCAATCCTATTTTCAATATCTGTTACAATTTCAAAATCATCCGCACTACTTGAAAAATGTGCTTTAACCTCGTTAAGATATGTGGTTAATGTTTCGTAGGCATCTTCCTCTATATGGATAATAGAATTACCGATATTAATATTGAGCGTCTTTTTCATGATTTCATTTGTTTAGATGTTTCTATTGCATAAGATAATTCCATCCAGGTCATATCCAGTTTATTCAAAATTTCTTTACCTTCCGGTGTAAGCAGATAATATTTTCTTGGTGGGCCTGAGGTGGACTCTACCCAGTTATAACTTAACAAGCCATTGTTCTTAAGTCTGGTCAACAAAGGGTATAAGGTTCCTTCGACAACAAGCAGTTTAGCTTGTCTTAATTCAGCGATGATATCGGAGGCATAAATTTCTCCCTTCGATATTATAAGCAGCACACAATATTCTAGTATGCCCTTTCGCATTTGCGTTTGCGTATTTTCTGCTATCATAATACAAAGATATATGCTTTATAAGGTAATATGCAATACATAGTACTGTACAAACTCACAAAATGGCTTTAACCTACTGTATTACAGGACAATAATTTTAACATAAAAATCATGATCAAGAAAAAAATCAGAAAGTAGATTATGAGAAAAGGTGAGAAAGACACTGTCGTCTACGACATTTCAATTAAAAAAAGGTAAATAGACGAAATATCGTGTTTAATGTATTATACAAATTGACGCCAATAGAAGACACTGGTACTTAAAACGCTGCTCGTGAATGATCTCCTAGTCATAAAAACACGCTAAACCCCTTGTTTTTAAGCTCCCCCCATCAATTTGAAATGCATTTGTTAATAAAAAACGCAAATTATCAACATTTTAACATTTACGTAAATATTTGGCGCACAGTTTGTATTAAAGAAAATACATCTATTAAACATCTACCTATGCTGATCAAATTAACTCCACTCTTTTCTACTTATGCAAGGCATAGAGAAGAGAAAGCTGCAACAGCTTTGACCAGACAACAATGGATCAAGGCTGACCGCATTGTCATGATCGTTCTGTTGATTTGCACGATCACGACAGCGATCCTGCTTTCTTAGGATGTGAACGGCATTAATTAATTTTTTATCCTGGTACGGTTGTACCGGGATTTTTTTTTACGTTATAAAAGTAGGGTATCAATACGGTGAGCCTGCACTTTTTGCTTTTGTACAGACCAGCTGAAAATTGTAAAATGACCATCCTGAGAAGCAACAAGCGCGAGTGCATCATTTTGATCGTGAACAAATTGTGCTGCTGAAAGATGACGTGTACCACCCAATTTAGATGCGTGCATCATTACCGCACCACCTCCTAGAATAGGCTCACTAAAATAAATCTCTTCAACTGTTTCTTTGTTTTTTGCACGTCCGATCTTGGCACCGAAAGCCAATAATTCATATCCATCACTAACAATTGTTGCTCCATCAACGGCAGTTAATCCTGCAAGATGCTCCACTTCCCGCTTAAGTGCCGTTTGCCAAAAAATCTGACTTGCTTCTTTTCTGTCTTGGCTCAATAATTTCGAAAGACCCGAAAATGCTGGCTGTATGTCGTACTGTATCGGCTTTATAATGGAATGTAACCAGGTTTTACAGCTATCCGGAACTACAAGTAATGCTCCTCCTCGCTGATGTGCGCGCATAGAAACTGCAAGTTGAATTAGCACATTTACTGCATCATTCCAATAAGATGGTGCAGTAAGATCTAATAATGACAGAAGTATCGTTGGGGTATCCGGCACGCTGGTGCTGGACGAATCAACAATCTTAATCTGTTCTCCTTTTAGTACCGCCACGTTAGTGAACTTTCCGAAGCCATAAATCCTCCTGTGCTTGATCACAAGTAAACTCGGTTCAGAAACATCCAGCACAAAACAAAAGTTAGGTATGCTCGTGGTAGTTCCCCAAATGTAGACCTCGTCTCCATCATGCCAAATTCCCAGGTGAATTCCGGCACGTTCAACTCCAGGTGCTATCTTAGCTAATGTTGATGGAGTAAGTAACAAACGCTGCTTGAACAACAACGGATTTCCCGCTTGTTTAGGCGGTAAAAATGCCAAAGAAATTTTCGGAGAATGCCCTTCTTCCTTACGAAGGCTAGCCCAGAAAGTTGCGTCAATTATGACTTCGACAAACCGAGCTTCAGGTAAAGGTGCCAGGTCCTCTTCTCCACTTTCCCTTGCCAGATTCAAATGCTGCGCGAAAATTGCTTCCACCTGAGGAGCAATCACTACAGCCGCCTGGTAAGTTGATTGATAGATCATGCCATAAAGTTAAATTAAAAAAACATAAATACTGACCTAAAAAATGATGCCTCATTCGGCTTTACTCTACAAATTGACAATTCTGTACGCCTACCTAAATTTAGTGCCGCTTTTTTAAAATGTCTGTACAGGCGCTTAAACCGCCTTGAATCACATTTTGGTACATCAATTGCAAGTATTTGTTTATCTATCATAGAAAACAAATAAACAATGGATTCACAAGCCTTCAACCTCAACATCTTCAGTCATAAAGATTCCTTATACGCATTTGCATTTTCATTTACCCGGGATTCCGAAGATGCAAACGACCTGTTCCAGGATACAATGCTTAAAGCAATCAATTACTCCAGTCAATTTAAAGAAGGCACAAATCTAAAAGCATGGCTATATACTATTATGCGTAACACGTTTATAAATAGTTATAGAAAATCTGCAAAAACTACGGCTATTATGACTGTCACTGATGACCTTACTTCCGACAAACTTTTTTTAAGTGCTACGTTAAATAACAGCGAAGGTAAATTTGTGATGGATGATATCTACAAAGCACTCGAAAAACTGCAACCAGAATATTATACCCCATTCATCAAATATTTCGAAGGATTCAAATATCATGAGATCGCTGATGAACTTCAGATTCCTATTGGCACTGTCAAAACTCGCATTCATGTAGCTCGTCAATTGTTGAAAAAACAACTGCGAGTTTATTCAAAATTTGTAGACTCTCAGGAACGCGTAGCCTAGTTACTTTAGCGTATATCTTATTCCAAAAAAGCCTCTAATACCTTGATTCGGTCCATAAACATAATTTGGATCAAAAGTAAGTGCGTATGGATTGCCGGGCGTTGCAACAACCTGCCCGGCTCCGTTAAATTGGACATTTTTATCAAATGGATCATTAGCACCTGCTATTAGAAATGGTGTTCCCTTGTTTGGTGTCCAATTTAGCAGATTCTTCACACCACCATATACCTCAATTGCTTTAAGACCTTTATAGGTAAATTGAATATTCTGTATGCTCCATACTGGAGAATATTGTGGTCTCGGATCTAACGGCCCCAGTAAGGGGAGCCGCATTTTACCGTAGACGTTGCCTGTATAATCTAAACTCAGTTTGACGGGTTTAAACAAATAAGAAATTGCCCAGGTACCTGAAATTTTCTCGGTTAATATTTGCTGACTTTTTACGCCATTCTTTACAGTAGACACATCTTGATATGTTCCTCCTAATATAAACTTTAGTCCATTGATAAAGGTGATATCGATATTTGCACTGATCCCTTTGCTAATGGCGTATCCATCCAAATTGTCGTAAACAATCTGATTTGGATTGGTATCAAAATCACCAATAATCCTGTTGTTAAAATAAGTGTAAAAAGCTGAACCGTCCAGACCAATAAAAGTTGCATCTTCTGTATAAATCTTCTTTAGGTAATTCAGATTTACGTTATAAGTTTTTTCAGGTTTAAGCGCATTTGCGATCACAACATCACGCGCGCCAGTCAACGCAGCATGATCTTCTGTAAAAATATTGACAACTCTAAATCCCGTACCCGCATTTAGGCGCAATATATTTTCATCGTCAATAGCATATTTATAAGCTACTCTGGGAGTGATAATATTACCGTGTACAGAATTGTAGTCGTATCGCAATCCAGTAAGCAATTTATGTTTTTCTCCAATCTTAATTTCGTCCTGGATAAATGCACCAGGTAAAAAAACCTTATCCGCATGCGCCGTTGCCGGTGTATTGTCATCGTAATATGTATATCTTGACGCCAGGCCAAATAACAAGTCGTGATTCTCAACTTGCTTATCCCAGATTAGCTGCGCAAAAGCTATCTTCTGCTGGGCAATATAAGACACAGTTCCATAGCGACTATCCTGATTATGGTTGGTTAAAGAGAATGACAGAAACATCTTTTCCTGAACGGGCAATTGGTAGTTCCCGATAAGTTCTGCCCTTTTTGTATAAATACTTTCTCCATAAACCTGATCTCCACCACGGTAAGACTTGTTCCAATTCGTTTCCCCACCCCAGCGATCTTCATACACATAGCGACCTGCGATAGTAAATGCACGCTGGTGCTTACGTTTAATACTCCATTTTTGGAAAAATGAAATTCTATCTTGTAAGGTTATGTCAGTAAAATTATCATGGTTATGATCTACTACATTTCCAAATTTAAAATAGTTTATCCCGCTCAAGACAGTTATGCGACTGCCAATCTTACTTTTCAAAGAAAAATCAGTATTTAGCTCCTTATAACTTGTAGCAAAGATATCTACCGTTAATTTATCCGATTTCTCAGGACTCTTAGTGATGATATTGATCAATCCGCCAACCGCTTCGCTGCCATAAATTGATGATGCTGGCCCTTTAACAATCTCTATTTGCTCAACAATCGCATTAGGGATGCCAGATAGGCCATAAACGGTGGATAAACTACTTACAATTGGCATTCCATCGATTAAAACCATTGTATATGGTCCCTCCAAACCATTAATATGAATGTCGCCTGTATTACAAATATTGCAGTTAAGTTGTGGCCGCACTCCGTTTACATTTTGCAAAGCATCAAAAATGCTTGGTGTCGGATTTTTACGAAAAAATGCTTGGCTATATACCTCCACCGGCACGGGACTCTCTAATTTTCGCACAGGCTTCAGTGTACCCGACACAACAACTTCATTCAAGTCGTTCTCCTTATGGATACTGCTATCTGGCTTAATTGTCCCGTTTGTTGGTATCACTTGAGCAACGCCCGTATGGGCAATCATCATCAATGTAACGAATAGCGTATATGTTATTTTCATATATCAAATAATATTTTCAGAAAGCAAACATACAATATTTAGACCAATCTAAATATAATTTGACGATTATCTAAATGAAACTATTTTTATCGGGCTTAGCTGTGGATCAATCTTTGCAAGACTAATAGAAATTCTTACATGAAAAACCTTTTATTCGCGTTGCTAATGGTGAGCTCGCTTTACGGATATGCTCAAATAGATACAGATATCTATGGAACATATGACCGCGGACAACATGGCGACCCGCAGGGATTTGCCGATCTATTCGTCCTTAAAGACCATACCTTTGCTATTATATTTTTTGGCGGAGGAGTAGTAGGTACCTGGAAGATGGAGAAGGATCAGGTTATTTTCACTCCAACCGCTGCTCCCCAAACATTTGCATTATATGGTCGGCACAATCCAGATCTTACAGATAGCACTAGGATAGCGCTTATGGCCTTCAATGATGATGATACTTTTATCAGTCTAGGCAGGAAACAGGGCGCCCATGATGTGATGAAGCGCGTGTTTAATCCTGACGCTAACTGTGTTGATTTTCCAAATCTGATGAAATTTAAGGGCATGCAGTCCCAAATCGCTTTTACTAACAGACTTTATCAACGAGAAGGTGCCTCAGCAATTTTACAAGACACTTATAGTTTTTCAAATAGCAGTGGGTACAATGATTTTATTGCCTACTATTATACCCCCGCGCGCAGTTATCGCCCATTTAAAGCTGAAGTAAAAAAGGGGGGACTGCAATTCGCCGGGGACGTGATTACACTAAAAAAGCCACTCCCAACAAAAAAAGAAGACCTGGAAATGCTCAATTCCTTTCAGCACATTGAGCTTAATCCGCAGGAGGTTCAGTTTAATCCATATTACGGTAGTTATGAACGTGGAGATGTAAAAAAAGACAATCGCAACTATACTTATAATAAAAAGAAAAATGCGTGGATCAGTCCGTTAAACTATACAGAAGGCGAAGAACATAAAAAAAGTGACAATGCCTTTAACCAAACGAATATCATTTATGTATTTGATGCAATAAAACCAATTAAATCGAAGGCGGATTTTACTGTAGATGAGGTTCCCCTGTTTACGAGACGCTGCCCTGAAGATAAATGAGCAATTTAGATTATATTTGTATTCCCACAAGCAATCTATGTCTACAGAAATAAAATGCCCCAACTGCGCTCATACCTTCCCTATAGAAGAAGTTATGGCAGAAGAATACAAAAAAGACCTACGGGAAAAGATGGTTTCTTTTACCAAACAAAAAGACGAGGAATATAATAAGAAACTTACTGAGCTTAACCATTTACAGAAGCAGCAGGAACAACAGTTTGAGCAACAGCAAAAGACACGTGAGCAAGCTTATGAGCAACAACAAAAGGCACGCGAACAAGCTTATGAACAAAAGCTTGCCGCAGAAAAAAAACAACTACAGACAGAATTAGAACAAAGTCTGCACAAGAGAATATCTACTGACTTCGAGAATAAACTGCAGCTTCTAGACACCACTGTTAAAGACAATGAAGAAAAGCTAAAACTCGCACGGGCTAAGGAATTAGACTTTTTGCGGAAGGAAGAGCAGATGAAACTGAAGGAGGAAGAAATGGAGTTAAAAATCCAACGTACTTTACAAGAGCAACGCGCGGAGCTGGTAGAGCAGATCAGGAAACAGGAACTTGAAAAAAACAACATTAAGGATACCGAACACCAGTTACGCGTAAAAGAACTGGAAAAGCAGCTGGATGACCAGAAGAAGCTTGCTGAAGAAATGAAACGCAAGGCAGAACAAGGATCCATGCAGTTGCAGGGAGAAGTTCAGGAACTCATTTTAGAAGAATTACTTCGTAACGCTTTTCCATTTGATTTAATCACAGAAGTTGGTAAAGGGGTCCGCGGCGCAGACTGTGTGCATCACATCCGTAATCAATTTGGTCAGGATTGCGGCAAAATCATTTACGAGAGCAAGCGTACCAAGGACTTTTCCATGGAATGGATTGAGAAACTAAAAAAAGACATGCGCAGCATGGGCGTCGATGTAGCCGTTATTGTTACCCAGGCATACCCGAAAGGAATGGATTGCTTCGGAGAAAAAGACGGTGTATGGATTTGTTCATTTGACGAAGTCAAAGCCGTATCGTATATCCTGCGGGATGGTATTGTAAAGTTATTCAGTGCAGCGAAATCTCAGGAGAACCGCGGCGACAAAATGCACATGTTATATGATTACTTAACCAGCAACGAATTCTCCGAACAATGGAAAGCTATTCGTGAAGGCTTTATGAGCATGAAGTTATCTATTCAAAGGGAGCGTGACGCAATGGAAAAATTATGGAAAGCAAGAGAAAAACAATTGGAGAAAGTAATGCTTAATGCGGCACATATTCGGGGCTCAATCGAAGGTATAGCAGGCACAGACAGCATACAATTGAGCCTTACTGATGATGAAGAAGACGACCCACTCTTACTTGGCTTATAAAAAAAGCGGTCTTCAGATTTGAAGATCGCTTTTTTTTTGTCAAATCTAGCCTTGATTATTTTGTGTATTTCTTTTTCAGCACTGCAATATCTGATGCTGAAAGGCCTATTTGACCAGTCATAAAAGCGTCTATGCTCCCATAGTCTTTAACAATTGCATTATAAGTAGCAGCCAGGTATTCAGCTTTCACACCTGCCATGTCTTTTGCAACCTGCTCTTTAATACCCATTTGAACCATTCCAGCAACCATTTTCTCGTTTTCTTCCTTCCTGTACGCATTACTGGCAAGATAGTCTTGAAGAATTACTTCATCAGGGACGCCAAGCGTATAAAGTAACAGTGCAGCACCAATTCCCGTACGGTCTTTGCCTGCAGTGCAATGGAACAATAGGGAAGAGGTATCAGGAAGCGCTAACAATGCCTTAAAAAATGGCTGGTATTTTGCTTTCAAATGCTCAGTATGGCTATAAAAAGACGTCATCAACGAATCAGCAGAATTCAGTTTCGGAATTAACGTCATGAAACTGTTCAGGTTTTCGCTACCAGCAGGAAGTTGTAAATATTCAGCGTGTGCGGGCAAGCGATCTTTAGCCCTCGCAACTTCATCATTACTGCGAAAATCAACCACATAGTTGAGATGTTTCTTTTCCAATAAACTTAAGTCTGCATCCGTTAGCCTGCTAATCTCTCCCGACCTAAACAATTTTCCCCACTTAACGTGTGTCCCCTGTTTTGTTTCATAACCACCAAGATCTCTGAAATTGGTCGCCCCGGTTACAGGGACAAGACGCGAAGTGTCTACTACGGCTGCCTGAGCAGACTGTATCGCTGTAAAAGCAGCGATATATACAAAAAATTTAAATCTCATAATGGTCAATACTTAACTCACGAATGTAGCAAGACTACATTAAGACAATGTTGTATCTAAATTACTATTACAACATTAGCAACGCTTCGCGAATCAGTCTTTGTCCTGGAAAGTCCAGGCTACAAACCGGCTGATCTTTTGTCCCTGGGACATTTCTACAGTCTTCACTTTTGACGCACCAGCACGTTCTAGTAGCGTATAAATAAATGAAAGGTTTGCACTTTTTGAAACCAGGCTGGTAAACCATACGCACTGGTCTGCAATTTCAAGGCTCTCTTCAATCATATGCCGAATAAATGAAACCTCGCCACCTGGGTACCATAACTCGAAATGTTGACCACCGAAATTCAATACATTTTTCGTCTTGCCGAGATTATTCAGTTTCCGCAGTGAACCTGCTGCAGCTTCTTCAGCAGAAGCGTGAAAAGGCGGATTACATAACGTTATATCAAACCGGTCAGTTGACTTAACAACATTCTTAAAAATATGGTTTGGATTAGGCTGTAACCTGATCTGTATGGCCGTACTTAATTCAGGATTGGCACTAACGATGTTACGTGCGAATTGTATTGCTTTTTTATCAACATCGGTACCGATAAAGCTCCAACCGTAAGTCTGATGTCCGATAATTGGATAAACGCAATTTGCACCAGTACCTATATCTAAAACTTTGACACGCTTTCCAGTAGGAATTATTCCTCCGTTACCAAGAGCCAGAACATCTGCCAGATAATGAACATAATCTGCCCGTCCAGGAATAGGCGGACAAAGATATCCTTCCGGAATATCCCAGAATGTTATCTGATAGTCCATTTTCAATAAAGCCTTGTTGAGTGTCTTGACAGCCGACGGATCTGCAAAATTTATTGACTCGTCCCCATAAGGATTTAACTTCACAAAATCCCGTAATTCAGGCAAATGCTTAACCAACGCGGCAAAATCATACCTGGATTTGTGTTTATTTCTGGGGTGTAAAAGTTTCTTTTCTTCTGCCATACTTAAAGATGTGTTCCTATCTTTACACTGCAATAAACGTTTTGTTTAGCGAATGCGTCCTGCAAAGGTAATATAAAAAGATATGTCCAGATTGACAAAGAGTTTTGGGTTTGCAGCAGCGGGTATCAGACACACCTTTAAAACGCAACCTAATTTTAAAATTCACACCATTTTCTGTATCCTAGTGATATCGGCCGGATTATTTCTAAAGTTGGCTACCATTGAATGGCTTTGGATTCTAGTTGCAATATCTATGGTTCTTGTTTCTGAACTCATAAACACTGCGATTGAAGTTCTGGTAGATCTGGTTTCTCCCGAATACAATAAGAAAGCAGGGATTGTTAAAGACGCAGCAGCCGGTGCAGTACTTGTTGCAGCTATTATTGCCGTCGCCATTGGACTGACTATTTTTCTTCCAAAAATTTTCTAATGCTTCATAAAACACGTGGCATCGTCTTAAAAACAACACTCTACAGCGAAAGTAGCGTTGTGGTACAAATTTTCACAGAAAAATTTGGCATTCAATCGTACCTAATTAACGGTGTTAAAAAGCCTAAAGCCAAGATCAGGATGAACATGCTGCAACCTCTGCATCTAGTAGATATGATTGTCTACCATAAAAACAACAGTACTATACAGCGCGTTTCCGAATTGCGCCCCTCACCTATTTTCAAATCTATCCCCTACGACATTATTAAGAGTACTATTGTGATGTTTTTGAATGAAGTGTTATACAAAAGCATCAGACAGCAGAATACCGACGAACGACTATTTGACTTCATCTTTAATGGAATTTGCTGGTTTGACGAATCAGAAACTAATAATGTAAACTTTCATCTCGCCTTTTTGCTCAAATTGACGCGCTTTCTAGGTTTTGCTCCAAGCACCCAGACAAGGAGCGACCAAAGCTATTTCGATTTACAGGAAGGAGAATTTAGCTCAAGGGTACCGGTTCACTCAAATTATATCGAAAAAGACGATGCATTTCTTTTTATAGCACTATTAAATTCCCCTTTTGAAAAAATATCTGAAATAAAATTGAGCAATATGAGCAGAAGGAATATACTAGATAAAATATTGGTTTTCTACAGGTTACACACCGCCTCATTTGGAGAAATACGCGCTCACCAGGTACTAGAAGAGGTATTGTCTTAAAAAAAGTTGAAAATATTTTTGCAAAACTAAATTAAGGATGTATATTTGCACTCCCAACAACGAAGAAGTCTTCTAAAAAACTTCAGCGAGAAAAGGAAAGAACCAAAGGGAGATTAGCTCAGCTGGTTCAGAGCACCTGCCTTACAAGCAGGGGGTCACTGGTTCGAACCCAGTATCTCCCACCAAAAAAAGCCTTTCAGTACATACTGAGAGGCTTTTTTCGTTTACCGTATATTTCGGAGTGGCGCTCGCCGCTGGAAAATGGATCAAGTCCAAATGTTGTGGAGCAAGGGTAAAAAATAGGATCAAGTCCAAATATTGCATTAAAGATAGTGCACAGATAGTATACGAAATGAAGACCGTTCTTTCTTTTGTATCTGAAAAACATTAAGAATTCCGCCTGATCCAAAAAACTATAACATAAAAAAAGACCCTGCCGCTAGACGGCAAGGTCACTATATCGTATCTATAATTCTATTATTTACCTTTGAATTGCTTATTAATTCCCGCTTGCACTCTTACAGCGTCCGCTTCTATTGCTGATTGTACAGCAGCATCAAGCGGCTTATCAAAAATTGGACTCACAGAAATCCGGTCTACTCCGTTTACAACCACAACCTCAAAAAGGTGATCACCAAACTTCAATCTGATCTTCATTTCCTGAACCTTACGTTCAACCGCTCTTACAAACTCATAACTGCTGCTGGCTTCGTCAAAATGATCCCTTACTGCATAGAGTACCAATTCTGCTTCAACATTTAAACCATTGATGATAAATGAGGCCGGCGCTTCATTTTTTTGAATCCTCAACAAAGTCTCCAGTAAATCTTCACTGTATATAATGTCTTTTTTATCTGTAATAAGAATAACAGCTGTATCACCGTCAAATTCCTGCTCCAGACGGATAAAATCATTCCCATCTTTCAAAACCGATGTATTTTCTGATTCCTTTTGAACTTTTGAATCAGCTATTGATTCTTGAAGCACACTCACTACTAATTCCAGAACCTGGTAATCTTTATTTTCAGCCATTGATATTATTTTTTTTTGCAAAGGTACACCTTGTCCCCAATTCATAAAGGATCTGCTTAAGAAATATTAATGTTATTTGCACTGACGGGATTTATAGCAGAAAAAACAAAAAAACTATAACCTGTTCAGTGCAAGTGACCTGCGAAATATAAGATCAAATGGTTTACAAAAAAAACATCCCTGAAATAACAATCAACAAAAAATAAAAAAAGATTTGGAATGTGATTTATAAAAGTGTTACTTTATATCAGAGCGTTAATTCAGGCGAGGTTCAGGGGATGAGAGTCCTGACCTCGCCTACCTTTTTTAAAAGACCTTAGTCTTTTCTTGACTCACCAAAATATTGGGGTATGGTCAGTTGCCAGTCGATCACCCGAATGTGAAAGAAATTCAAACACCAGCCAGCCAAAAATATTTGTTTTAGTCCCCTCGCTTAGTAAACGAATAATATTTTCCAGTTGGTAGTTATGTCTTTTAGTATGGCATACAATAAAGTAAACAGCTTCCATCCGTGTCAAAAAACCATATCCAGGAAGCTCACACTCCACACAAGTCTTGGTCAGATCCAGATTTTCAATCACAAATCTTAAACCAGCGTAAATGTGCTGCACCTTCTGGAGTAAAACCGCTGGCTCATACAGTATATTTTCAGGAACAAGAGATTCAGGCGCATCCATTTTAGTACTGAAATCCAGAAAGTCAGATGCGATCCTTGGAACTATCAAATCGGACGGACGGCCGGTATCTGTCATCTCCCCGTTTAACATTTCCAAAAAACCGCCATTAGCCATGATGGTATGTTGTACAACCTGCCCCGCAGTCCAGCTTCCATCAAACGGAATACTATTCACATGTATAGTATCAAAAGCAGCGACTAATTTTTCTTGCTGATCAAACGCTTCGCTGCATGCCCTGCAAATTTCTATCCTGTCCATCGTTGATCCTCCAACATCTTGTGTCTAGCAAAAACTAAGTTAGCACAAAACAGCAGCAGCTTAAACGCCCAAAAGAGTCAATCTTAGGGGGTATTTAGGACAATCGATACAACTAACTGATGGTTTGCTCAAAGAAATAGACAATCAGCATCACCGCCTTCACAGCTGTCGGATTCTGCGGTGTATGCGGCAACCGCCCATCGAAAAGCATAGAATCACCCTCATCCAGGGTATATTTTTCATTTTCGAAAAGATAATCGACTTTCCCCGACAGTATGTATTTATATTCAAAAGCCTCCGTGACAACCATAGGACGACTGGCACCAGGCTCCAATTCCAGTATTACTATATCTACAGTAGACTCTTTAATTGTTTTAGTTAAAATACGGTGATAAAGAAAGCCCATTGCTTGCTCTTTTTCAAATGCCTCGTATGCTGTCCTTCTTTTAATTAAAACCGGTGGTAAAGGATTAGCAGAAATGTCTTTAAAAAACTGATTCAAGTCAACTTCCAGTGCCCGTACGGTGTTCACCAACACCAGTAACGACGGCACAGTACGGTTATTCTCAATCTGCGAAATCAGCCCCTTGCTTACACCAACACGATCTGCCAATTCCTGAATCGTAATGTTTTTCTCTCTTCTAATCTCTTTTATCCGTGCACTGATTTCAATCAATGTATTCTCTTCCATATTCTTTTCTTACCCCGAAATTAACAAAATCTGTTAATTCCCAAAGATTTTGCCAATGCTGTATTCCGCATACCCCGCGCTGGCCGTCATCCCTTTTCCACCAATACAGGTGCGGATGTGGATGCGCTCGTCTACTTCATGCTCGATAATATTCTTTGTTGGATGTTGCGGATAATAACCAGCCCAGGCCGTATCAATTTTGCGGACAGGAATAGCTACAATTCGCTCAGCCTCCATCAACATCAGCTTATTAATTGATGCGTTGATCTTAAAGCCCAGATCGTCAAAATGGTTAACATCGGCATATTCGTGCGAATCACCGATAATAATACTTCCATCAGGAGCCGTCTTGAACAGCATATGGATGCCATTAGCTTTCAGTTCGGCGTAATGCTCAGGTGTAGCAATACTTTTAAACGACGGACAATATTCCTCGAAACTCTCGTATCTCCTTATTGTTAATCCTGTTAAAATATTTCCTTCCAATCCACCAATAGGCAATGGTACAGTACGCATCATCTGAAGCTTACTGATCACCTGCCCGCTGGCAGCGAAAATATCGGGAAATAACAGCTTAAACTCATATCCGTTACACAATACAGCCTGATCAGCAGTAAAAGTTTTACCATTGGTTAACTTTACACATACCTCATTTCCGACGGTTGCGCAATCGATTACCGGTGCATTATAGTGCTGGGTAAATTCTAAAAATTTTGTACGCATGTATTCATGCACCTGATGAATCATCAATGTGGGCTCTACACTAATTTCCTGCTCAAAAAAAATAGCCTCCTTTGCATAACTTTCCTTTACTGAGGTGTAGTTTTTTAATACCTCTTGTTTACTCAGCATTTGATGCGCATAACCACGCGTATCATAATGTGCGCTCAATTCATGAATTAACAGTTGTTCGTCAGGGTCCGAAGCAATATAAACACTTCCATTTTTTCTAACAGTGATATCAAACTCCTGTTGAATCTGCTGATAGATTTCCGTTGAACGAACACCATAGTCAAACCATTCCTTGCTCATACCAGATGCAACAACCTGCCCGAAATTCCGTACTGTAGCGCCTACTGGATAATTGTCTTTTTCCAGCTGCAATACCTTTTTCCCCATTAATAAAGCATGATAAGCATGAAAGGTTCCGAGAACACCACCTCCGATTACCACAAGGTCATATTTTTGTGTCGACATATTTAAGTATAGTTAAGTTGAGTTGGCCCCGCTACAGCGGCCACCGGTTTCTTTGTTAATGTTTCGTTACTATTTGGATAATTTCTTCGCTTTCTAAAGAAATAAATCATTGATATTACACCGCAAACCGCGCCCACAATTGCGACAGTATAAACCGTTTGCTTAAAAAACAAGCCCCAGCTGAGCTCAGTATTATGAAATTGTTTAAACACCAATATTGACGCACTGCCAAGGTAGCCCATAGAATCTGAGATATACATCGCGAAACCTATGTTGTTCTGGAGGTGAAAATTAGCGATCATCCTTTCATAAAAAATGGCATTGTAAGGTATGTAACCCATGTAAAGCCCCATACCAACTATACACATCCAGGATATGGGACCGATATAATGCTGATCAAAAGCCCAGGTGGCCACACCTGCCATTAAACAGCCACTGATGATAATCAGATGAATTACCATAAAGGCTTGCTGATTATTGCGGATTAGAATTAAAAGTCCCATAATCACAAGCACAACTAAAGATACGATTGTGTCGATCTGTGTATAAATATGGTTATCATGTATATCAAATGCCGCCCAAATCTCTACCTCAAAATTATCGCGCATGTCCCTTAATATGGTCAATAAAACATAGATGATTAACGTGACCAGAATACCAGGCAAAAAACTCATCAGGAAATTCTTGCGTTCCATCGCATTCATAGGCACCCGTTTAGTTCTAAACTGCTCATCTTCATTACTCGGTGCAGGAATCAGCTCCAAACAATAAACACTTAATAAAAAGGGAATAATAAAAAGCAGCCCGGTACAGAAAGGCATCCAGTATTCATTAACCGGCAATAAAGTCATCATTGTCCGCGCAACAGTTTTCACAAACCCTGAAGCGAAAATCAGGCTGATAGACATTACTGCTCCCATAAACTCTGTCGTCTTTCGCCCTTCCAGATAGCTAAAAACCAAACCCCAAATCATTCCCAATGGAAAACCATTCAATAGAAAGAAAAGAATGTTCCATGGCGCAGGCACCAATGCAAAGGCCAATAAGGCAGTCCAGGAGATCAGAATTAATCTGACCAGATAGATTCCTCTTTTTTTTCTCGATGCTTCCGCAATAAATCTAATTCCATAGAACTTACTCAGGGTATAACCAACCATTTGCGTTAATACCAGCCATACTTTCAAATCAACATGCAGAAAAACCTGATCATCAAAGGTTCCAGCCGCAAAGGCTTTCCTAAAAGCATACATACTGGTGTAGCAGCAAAACGCAGCAATTGCAGCAAACAATGTTACGGCTAATACCGGCCAGTTAGTCAAGTTTTTCCGTCCGCGCTCAATTAATTCCATACGATCTAACCACAATATTGTATAGCAAAACTATACTTTGTTTATTAAATGTATACTAAATCGATGTTAAGCATTCATAAACTTATCTGGAAAACAACGGAAATAATTGCGCATTACTGGTACAAGGAACGGTTCTAAATTACCATCATTTCCCAAGGTTTCATTCCATTAGCTTATTTTTGCTCGAAATAACAATACATGTCAAAAACAAAACTTACAATTAACAATAACGGATCAGTGAAGATTGAGGGCGATTTTGAAATCGTAGATAGAGATGGGAATGAATATGGCCTTCAGGGTAGGACAGTGTTATCTATCTGCAGATGCGGCTTATCAAAAAACAAACCTTTTTGCGATGGTGCACACAACGGACATTTTGAACACAACGCTGTAGCGTTTGACCTTCCTCCCAAAAAAGTATAAATTACTTTTCTTTGTTCCGGGAATCTTTTAATTAAGATTCCCGGTTTTGTTTAATACCGATTATTGGCAATACCTGTTAAACATCATTAATTCCCAGACAGTTCCCTGATATATTGATTAGATTTTAAAAAAAACACAAACAAAATACGAGAATAATTCAAAAAAAGCATATGATAATTAGTTAAATCATAAAATATCAGCAGGAGATCACCCTACCAATCTAATTTTCAATCAACAATAACTACCTAGAAACAAAAATTAATTCAAAAAACAACAAATTTCACTGGAAATCCACAAAATTCTCCTGAATTTATGTTATTAAAAAAGTTTTAGCTAGTAGCAAAGGTGATCTTAACCTAAAAATTTTCGTACAATACTAAAAACAGGCCTTTAAATTATCACGAAAGGCCTTTCACATGTAAATCATTGCCAATTTGGCAATTCGTTATAGTCATAATATTGTCATATTCAAGTACATGCTCGCGTTACAATTATTGATTCTGAGATAAAGTTATAAATTAGATTTATTAACACTAAACACTAAATTAACTTTTATGAAAAAACTACTACTCAGTATGTTTGCCGTACTGCTATGGGCTAATCTCGCCCTGGCGCAAGAGCGGACGATTTCAGGAACGGTTATTTCCCTTGGAGATAACCAACCCGTACCAGGAGCAACGGTACGTCTCAAAGGAACAAAAGTTGGCACCCAAACCAATGCCAGCGGTAAGTTCAGCTTGTCAGTTCCTAATGGAGTTCGTTCTTTAGACATTTCATCAGTGGGCTACACTGCCCAAACTGTAGCCATTACAGGATCAGAATTACGAATTTTGCTGGAAAGCGAATCCCAAACCCTAAATGATGTTGTCGTAGTTGGTTACGGCACTCAAAAGAGAGGTGAAACTACTGGGAGCACATCTTCTGTTAGTGGAGCTGCCATCGCGCAAAAACCTATACAAAGTTTGGAATCAGGTCTTGCTGGTAGAGCCTCAGGAGTACAAATTACTGTTCCCGCAGGTGTATTGAATACCCCGCCTGTTTTTCGTATTCGCGGAACAAACTCTATTTCATTGAGTTCACAACCACTTTTCGTGATTGACGGAATTGTTGCAACTACTGGAGACCAGGGACTAACCGCTTCGGCAGGAAATGCTTTATCAAGTATCAACCCAAATGACATCGAAAGCATCGACATCGCTAAGGACGCTGCTTCAACAGCAATCTATGGTAGCCGCGCCGCCAATGGTGTTGTTTTCGTAACAACGAAACGTGGTAAAACCGGTGCCCCAAAAGTAAATTATGACACCTGGATAGGTTGGTCCAAAGCATACCGTTTACCAGAATTGCTTAACGCCTTCCAATATACCGACTACAAAAACGAAGCTCTGGCAAACGCCAACGCAATACGTCCCGGAAGTGTAAATATCACCGTCAATGGAGTTTCTCAATTACCTAAATTCGCGTTACAAAACGGACCTGATGGTCAACCCATCAACACCCGTTGGTACGACTATGCCTATCGTACAGGCTTTTCGCAAAATCACAACGTAAATGTATCTGGCGGTACTGAAAACACCAAATATTACTTAGGTGCTGGTTATACAAATCAACAAGGTATCTATCAGAAAAACGATTTTAAAAGAATGAATGCGCTATTTAACATCGATAGTAAGTTAAACAGCTACATCACAATCGGTGGTAAACTCTCATTCTCAAATGAAAAAAACTTGGCAGCCATATCTTCCGGATCACTTAACGGTGAAGCCTACGGAACAGCAGGTTTAGCAAGAACGGCACTAGTTAATGCACCAAACGTATCCCCTTTCAATAATGATGGAAGTTATAACCTAGGCGCAACATTTGTTGGTCCAGGAAACAACGTGGTTAGTGGAAATCAGGTGGGCTTCTATAACTTCGCGCAAGTATTAGCCAATAACAGAGAAAACAATGAACTGGATCACACACAGTCCAATATCTACCTGGCCGTAAACCCCTTCAAATGGCTTACCGTCAAATCCGTTTATGGTATAGACTACATTAATAGCGACAATGATATTTTTTACAATCCTATTCATGGACCGGGTCAGGGTGTAAGCGGCGAAGGCATAGGCATCTTCAGAAAAAGAAAAAACTGGACATGGACAAATACCGCACAAGCTAACTACGACATCAATAACCACAATTTCAATTTATTGATTGGACAGGAACAACAAAGAAATACCGTTACAGGTTATGGAATAGACAGACAAGGTTTAACTGACCCAGCTTATGATGTTGTACAAGCGGGCTATACATTAAATAACTCTACTGGTGCTGCCTATGGCGAAAATTACCTATTATCTTATTTCGGTCGTTTAAATTACAACTACTCAGGTAAATACTTTCTGAGTGGAAACTTAAGGCAAGACGAATATTCGGCCCTGGGTGTTAAAAAAGGAACTTTCTGGGGCGCTTCGGCAGGATGGGAAGTCACCAAAGAAGACTTCTGGGCAACTTCTAGCCTCAGCAATATTTTCAGTAGCCTTAAGTTACGTGGAAGTTACGGTAAGGTGGGTAACATATCCGGAATTGGTGATTATGCCACCTTTTCCACATTTGGTTCAGGATTATACGGCGGTATTGCCACTTCAATCTACTCTGCCGCAGGGAATAAAGAACTGACATGGGAAACTAGTAAAAAAACTGACATAGGTATCAATTTTGGGTTACTAAAAGACAGAATCACTTTGGAGGCCGCTTACTACAGAAATAACATCAATGGCTTAATTCTAAATGTTTCTCAATCTCCTTCAACTGGTCTGCCATCAAGTGTACTGGCCAACGTTGGTTCAATGTACAACAAAGGCTTCGAATTTAATTTGAACTCAACGCCTGTACAAACCACCGAGTTCACATGGAATAGCAATTTCAACATCTCATTCAACAAAAATGAAGTTACGGCACTGGCGCCTGGGTTAACTGAAATCATTACAGCCACAGGATCAACAGCCACTGGCGAGAATGTAAACAGAACTGTTCCTGGATATTCGGTTGGGTATTTATATGTAGTTAGAACAGCAGGTGTTGACCCGGCTACAGGACGTAGGATATTCCTGAACGGTGCTGGCCGTGCTGTTGCTTATCAGCACATTGTACCAACAGGGGCATCAAACTGGACTTATCTTGATAACGGCGCAACTGCACCAGCAATCACACAAAGCGCTGATGCGAAAATGTATAAAAATAGTACACCAAAAATCTACGGTGGTTTTGACAATACATTTCGTTACAAAGGATTTGACCTAAATGTAATGTTGACTTACCAACTTGGTTTCTATGTATCATATGGAACAAATGCAGGTCTACATGATCAACGCTATTGGAATAACGCCGTTGACGTGTTGCAACGCTGGCAAAAACCAGGTGACATCACCGACTTCCCTAGAGCAATCTATACAGATAACGTTTCTTATGGAAATACTATTCCACTTGACATTAATGTTTTTAAAGGAGATTTCCTGAAACTTAGAAACGTTGGCTTAGGCTATACCATCCCTAAATCAGTTTTTGGTAAAGCCAAAATCAATAACTTAAGGGTGTATGCTGCGGGTCAAAATCTGGCCATCTGGACCAAATACCCAGGACCAGATCCAGAGGTTTCTTCTAACGGAACAAGTGCAACTGGTCAAGGTTCTGACAGGAACTCTGGCCCTAACGCCAGAACATACACAGTTGGTTTGAGTCTGGGCTTTTAATTATTAATACGACAATCATGAAAAGAAAAAATTTATATAGCATTCTATTATGTGGCGCAGTGGTCTTTTCAGCTTCTTCCTGCAAAAGGGAATATCTGGATCCTACACTTAAAACATCAGTAGCGGCAGATAACGCATTTGACACACAGTTCAGAATAGAAAGCCAGGCCCTATCTCTATATGGATCATTAAAATCTGGATCATTCTACGGAGGACGGTATATTGTTTATGGTAACCTCAGGGGAGAAGATTTCTTCAACGAGACAAGTAACCTTGTTACGGCATCAGACGTTTGGAACATGAACCTTGCCAACAGTGCCACCTCCGTAAAAGGAGCGTGGGCACAAGGCTATGCAACAATAAACAGGTGCAACGTTTTCATCGATGGAATGAACGCTAAAGGCACCTCTATTGTAGGTGCTACAGCCGGCGCTAAATATATCGCTGAAGCAAGACTGATCAGAGCACTCTCTTATTACAGTTTATTACAATTGTACGCTCGTCCTTACGCCGACGGTGCCGGAAGCAAACCCGGCTTACCATTACGCTTGAGTGGAATTACTGGCCCGGGATCTTCAGACCTTGCAAGAAGTAGTGTTGCGCAAGTATACACTCAAGTTCTGGAAGATCTGAACTTTGCAGAAGCAAATCTTGCTTCAACAAATGCAAATGCACTAGCCAACACCACCAGAGCCCATAAAAATACAGCAATTGCGTTAAAGACGCGCGTATATCTGAGTATGGGAAGATACGCTGATGTGGTGACTGAAGCAAATAAGATCGTTCCTGTTGCAGCCCCGTTCAAGGCATCTGCCAATGTTCCTAACGACTTGGTTACAGATATTACAACAGTTTTTAAAACACCATACACTACCGCAGAGTCAATTTTCTCATTACCAATGAGTACCTCTGCCAGTCCGTTGGATTACCCGGGAACACAAAATTCTCTGGCATCGTATTTTTATTTCACCAATAACACACCAGGAACTACAGAATATTCTTTGATAGCTACAGGAATTGTTGGTAACGCCGGATGGAAAAGTACCGATAAACGCAGATCGTTGTTGTTTACTGCGACTGGCGGAAAGCAATTTTTGGCTAAGTTTACAGCGCCAAGTCCTTATACAGACTACGTTCCTGTGATCAGATGGGCAGAAGTGCTGTTAAACCTTTCAGAAGCACTGGTGAGAAGTACGAACACGATAGACACCCGTGCATTAGCCTTGTTAAACGCTGTTCGTCAACGTTCTGATGCAACCACCACACTTGCTCCTGCTAGTGTTGCTGATTTTACAGATGCCATCCTTACAGAAAGACGAATAGAGTTCTTAGGCGAAGGCTTGAGAGGTCCTGACCTCACGCGTTTATTGCTGACAATCCCTGCTAAAGGCGGCGCACCAGCAAAAGCTCCAACTGAAACTGGCTACATTTGGCCAATCTCATCCGATGAGCTATCGCTGAATAAACTAATGACCGACAATTAATCACCATTACTACAACAGACGCGTTAAGCCTAAAGCTTAACGCGTTTTTTTCATAATCAAAAAATATCTGATATCTTCATCATCTTAACTATTGAAGAGGTTATGAAAAAAATAGTACTCCTACTTTGCCTGCTTAGCTCGACACTGACACAGGCTCAGGAAATCTGGCCATTATATCCAGGGGCAGCACCTGGCAACAACCCTTGCGACATTCAGGAAACCGGCCAATTAGGCCTAACAGCAGCCAACGTTACAACCCCAACATTGGCTATTTTTAAACCCGCAAAGCAGGATAAATTTAAGGGAGCTGTATTGATTATTCCCGGAGGCGGATATCAGCACCTGGCAATGGGTCATGAAGGTTACGCAGTTGCCAAAGCTTTTAATGATTTGGGAATTACTGCGTTTGTGCTTAAATACCGTCTCCCTAACAACAGCAGTTGTTTTGACAAAAAGGAATTGGTTCCTTTAATGGATGCCCAACGGGCAATGCTAATCATCAGAAATAATGCAAAAAAAACGAATATTAATCCGCGCAATATCGGTATTCTTGGCTTTTCAGCAGGAGGGCACCTTGCAGCAACACTGATCACTAAGTTTGACCAGCAAGTCATAAAAAGTAATGGCACAAGCCTTAGACCCGATTGGGCAGTACTAGGGTATCCGGTAATCAGTATGCAGGATAGTATTACACATGCCGGTAGTAAGAAGAATTTACTCGGGGAACACCCAGATCAAAAACTTGCCGACCTTTATTCTGCAGATTTACACGTCACCAAAAAGACCCCACCTTGCTTCATTTTCCATGCTCAGGATGATAAAGTGGTTCCAATTAAAAACAGCATTGCTTTTTATGACGCATTGCGGAGCAAACAGGTTGCTGCAGAGCTGCACATTTTTCAAAACGGAGGCCATGGCTTTGGATTAAACAACCCTACTACCAAAGAATCCTGGCTTGAAGAGTTAACAAGCTGGCTCAACAGCAACCATCAATTGAATTATTTAACCTTAACAAAGCGGTAACGACAGCCTTCAAAACAAACACCCTCAATTTCCAGGGTATTTCCAGCCAATGCGTAAACAAATGTGATGATCTGCTCAGTGTGTGCCCCTTTAAGCTGCACCTGTAAATGGGTACTATCTACAACAGTAAAACTTTCTACTTCTGTAAACATATCTCCAGATACCGAGCCATTCTGGTTGATGGTTAATTTTACCTCTGGACTTTCGGGTACTTTACCCCAATTGCCTGTTCCATTGCCTATACCCGACCATACTTCAGTAAGTTTCCAGGTACCCGGTAACGTACCCCGTTCAGTTCCAGGATCTTTTTTACAAGAAAAGAACGACGAGCTGATCGTTAGCAAAAACAGGAATGCAGCAAATAATTTTAATGATCTCATGACAGCGTTTTAATGGTTTACACAATGAACGCATCAAAGTACTCAGGTGCTACAACCAGCTGATTTATTTAGTTATTTAACCATATCGAGATCAAACAACTTTGTAAGCCCGGTGTTTTAACTGTAGAAATTAGAAACTATGGAATCTTTACAATTAAAAGAACTGCTAGAAATGATCGATACCCAGGTAAGTTCTCCAATATTAGGTGGAATGGAAGCTGAATATGAAGAACTGGAAGCTATGGGATATGTACATATTAATCGTGATGAGATCCAGCATACTGGCACGCTTACGCCAGCGGGACTTACCCATCTTGAAGAGCTCCGCCATCAACATTAAAAAATGAAGCTGGACTAGCAGTAGGCGATATGTTAACGCTTACTGTTGTCCAGCAAATTAACAGCAATTACTTCATCCGCATTCTTTAATAACAACTGAGACTCGGGGCTCAGCTGGGTAAGGTATAATGTCTTTCCAAGCGCAGCATATTTACCGGTAAGTGCATGTAAGGCATCTATTGCCGACATATCTGCTATCCTACTCGCTTTAAAATCAATAATCACAATAGCAGGATCGTCAGTCACATCGAATTTTTCCGTAAAAGTTGCAGCAGACCCGAAAAACAAGGGCCCATGGAGTTCGTAATGTTTCGCTCCCTCTGCATCGATAAAATGTTTAACCCTGATCCGTTTTGCACTATCCCAGGCAAAGACCAAGGCCGAGATAATTACACCAATCAAAACTGCAAGCGCCAGATTATGTAGTAAAACTGTGATTACAGCAACCAATATGCCGACTACAATATCTTGTCTGGGCATTTTATTGATGATGCGGAAACTTGCCCACTCAAAAGTACCGATTGCAACCATGATCATTACTCCAGTTAAGGCTGCCATAGGCACTAAGCCAATCACCGGGGCACCAAAAATGATGATCACCAAGATCGTAAGCGCCGCAACAATGCCTGATAGCCTTGCCCGGGCACCTGCAGAGATATTCACCAATGTTTGTGCAATCATCGGGCAGCCACCCATGCCGGTAAAAAATCCATTTAATATATTGGCCGCACCCTGTGCGATGGATTCTCTGTTTCCATTCCCTTTAGTTGCTGTAAGCTCATCAACCAGATTCAAAGTGAGCAATCCTTCGGTAAGCCCAACGCCCGCCATAATTAACCCGTAAGGAAAGATAACCTGTAAAGTAGCTAAAGTTAATGGAACTGATGGAATGTGAAAAGGGGGAAACCCACCACTTACTGAAGCGATGTCTTTAACCGTTCTGGTATCAATATGAAATCCTAAAACAACCGCAAATACAATAATGATAGCCGCCAGTGAAGCCGGTATAACCTTAGTTACCCGCGGCATCAGCACAACTAATCCAATGGTCAGCAATACCAAACCTCCCATAATCCATAATGGCGGACCTGTCATCCAGCTAAGCTGCCCGTTAACAACAGTCTTAAACTGTTCTAACTGGGCCATAAAAATTACAACGGCCAAACCATTGACAAAGCCATACATTACAGGTTTTGGCACCAGCGTAATAAATTTCCCGAGCTTAAATAGACCTACTATAATTTGAAAAAAACCTGCCAACGCCACCGCAGCAAAAACATACTCTATGCCATGCGACTTCATCAGGGCGATGAGCACAATCACAGTTGCACCTGCACCACCAGAAACAAGTCCCGGCCTGCCACCAAAAATAGCGGTAACCAAGCCCATAATGAATGCGGCATATAGGCCGGTCAGGGGTGGAAATCCCGCAAGGATCGCAAAAGAAAGTGACTCTGGAATCATCGTCATCGCTACCGTAAGCCCTGCCAAAATCTCAGTCCGGTAATTCATTTTTTGCTTAAAATCAAAGAGGTTCAGAAATACCTGCATGTGGGATAGATAGAAATTATGTTGCGCGAAATTAATTAATAATCCATGAGTTAGCGGATCCTAATTAATATTTCAACAATCAGACTTCTCCCTACCTGCCCATAAATGGATCTGTATGACTGGATTTACCTGTTTCAACACGCCCTGCAAAGCGATATTCGAAGGCGTCATACCCAGAGATAAATACGCTGAAATCATACCAGCCGTAACTTTTGCCAGTATTCCATACTATGTTTTTTGGTTCACGTGCTAAGAGCTCCAGCTGCATTGGCTCCGCATGGTAGGCATTATCACGTATCAACACCTTTAAAGGCTGATCCACTGAACCCATCAATTCAAGCAAAACATGACCGGTTAATTGGTTCAATTGACCAGACAATTCATATTTGCATCGGATCTGTACATCAGGATCACTTCCCAAGCCACTAAATTTTCGATAAAAACCATTGGGTCCATGTACTTCAAAGGCATAAGCACGGTCAGCAATTTGATAAGCATCTTTTAGCCATTCACCAGCAGAAACAGCATAACTGGCTGGCGCAAGCCCGCTTCGGTAAATGGTAAAGGGAACACCTGAACTTGTTTTGCCAAACAGTTTATTTCCCGCCGTTAACGTTAAATCAAACTTCCCTGTATCCCGGTTTACAAATCCGTCAGCATATATTTCATAAGGCAGCGCAGTAGATTTCCTGATCCCAGGCTCCTGCTTGGGAAGCACTGAAGATATTGATGGATGCGCATTGGCCTCAGCGATTTGTGCAGCACTCAACTGAATATATCCCAAAGGATCTGGCTTAAACTGACTGTTGTAAATCTGCTCCATAAAGCGCTCCTTTACAGGTCTGACTGGAAATTTAACGGACTCGCCATGGTAGGGCTGAAACACAGACGATAAATCCCCGCAAATCGTTCTTCTCCAGCTGGAGATATTCGCTGCCTCAATTTTCTTTCCTGTTCTATGGCTCAGCAGTTTCTCCATCAACTGCAAAACAGATGTATGGTCAAAAACTTCAGAACATACATTTCCTCCCCTGCTCCAGGGCGAAGCAATAACTAATGGAACACGATATCCCAGGCCAACCGGACCACCACGATGTGACGATCCGGGATTCCATTTCTGATCTTCCGCCAGACTGCAGAATTCTACACCTGTGTCAATCCCAGCGGATACTTTACCTGTCGACGAATCCGCCGGATCAGGTGCTACAAATGGAGGTACATGATCAAAGTATCCGTCATTTTCATCATAACACAAAATAAAAATGGTCTTTTTCCAAACCTCAGGATTCTTTGTCAATATATCCAAGGCCTCAGAAACATACCAGGAACCATACCATGGTGCCCCCGGGTGGTCAGAGAAATTCTCTGAAGCCACAAGCCAGGAAACTGCCGGAAGTTTACCCTGAGCTACATCTGTCCGAAACTGATATAACGGGTCTCCTTTTGGAACCAGCATTTTCCGATCTTCGGCACCATCTTTATAAGTCAGTTTCGTTAGTGAACGGTAATCAGGATCATTTTTATTAGTCGTAAATGCTTTATCATGCATGTTCTTTTCTTTCTGAGAAAGTTTTGCATATTTTTCGGCTGTCCAGAATTGGATATCCTTACGTACCTGAATCAATTGCTGCTGCTTCTCCCCGATTGCTTTAAGTACACTGTCTTTTTTCTTACCGGCATCCATCGTAGTTAACGAACTTTCCAGCGCTGCAATCTCCGTTGGTAATACCAGATCCAGTTTTTTCAGGTTTTCCCGATAAGCCGCAGCATACCGCACATTAAACTGACTGAACCATTCGATCGGATTATCTGTAAAATTGGCCAACCAGGCATCTTCATCTCCGTTCAACCCCGTTGGCAGACTCAGCTCGTTCTGGTAAATCTTCCAGGAAACAGCATGATCTTCCAGCACCTCCGGAAAGGTTTTCCAATGTGCTTCACGGTCATAATCCAGATTTTCATTCCGCAGAAAAGCCGGCGCCTTTGCTGATTGCTCTGGACGCACTGTTCCAGTCCACAAAAACAACCTGTTTGGCGTAGTACCGGTAAGCGATGAACAGAAATTCTGATCGCACACCGTAAATGCATCAGCCATGGCATAATAAAAAGGAAGGTCTTCCCTATTGTAATAGCCCATGGTTAACGGTACCTGCTCAAATCCTTTCCGGCCCGAAGCCTTCGAATCTAGCCACTTGTCATAATGCCCGTTATTACGTGCATCAACCTGATTGGTCCAGGAATGTGGAAGCGAGCCCAGCCAGGTAGAACGCGTTTCTTTAATATTAAGCCTGAAAGGCGCATAGGTATGTCCTTTGGCATTTTCCTGCATCCAGACCAGGTTTTGATTCGGCAAACGGATCGCCCGCGGATCGTTGAAACCACGAACGCCCTGCAATGCCCCGAAACAATGATCGAACGATCGGTTCTCCTGCATTAAGACCACAATATGCTCAGCATCCATAAAGGTACTGCCTGCTGCGGGATTGATTGTCATCGCCCTGAGTACTGAAGCTGGAATCATGGCAGTAGCACCTGCCGCTCCGGAAAGTATTGCCGCTTGTCTGATGAAATCCCTTCTGGTCTGCATATCTTATATCGCTATCTTTTTAAAGTTCTGATAATTTTCTTAAAAATCTCTGTGTTCGGATAAACACCAATGAAATTTGCTGCTCCGGGTCCATACGCAAAAACAGGAACCATAATATTCGTATGATCGTCAGTACTGAAATTACCCCGTACCGTACCCTGCTTCGCATTTGCATCCAGCAGGCTAAGTCCCCCGGTCTCATGGTCTGCGGTAACAATGACCAGTGTCTCACCGTCTTGATCGGCGAAACGCAAAGCCTCAGCAACGGTCTGATCAAAATCGTGTAGTTCGGTCACGGCATATGGCAAATCATTGGCATGACCGCCATAGTCAATTTGCGCCCCCTCGGCCATAATAAAAAAGCCTCGCTTATTAGCCGACAATAGGTCAATAGTTTTCAGCAAGGAAGTCCGCAGCATTATACCCCGGCCCGCTTTAACCGGCCTGGTAACCGAATCATCAAGTAACACCAATTGTTTGCCGGATTTAGCAGCCTCAAATTCCTTTAACGTTCTTGATAGCGTAAAGCCTTTTTTTGCGAGGGTATCCAACAGGTGCTGATTTGCACCTTCCATAAAACTCCTGCGATTGGATCCAACCAAAATGTCTACCTTGCTTGTGCCCAGGTCGGCAGCAATCTCCCTAGACATAGACCGCTCGGGCTGATGCGCATAAAACACTGCTGGTGTAGCATCGGTTATATCGCCACTACTAATAATTCCCGTTTTCATGCCATAATCAGCAATTACTTCCGGGATAGATTTCAGTGCTTTACCTGCAGGATCTACACTGATGTATCGGTTATTAGTTTTCTCTCCGGTACCAAAAGCAGTTGCACCAGCCGCGGAATCTGTAATGTCAGAATTTGACGCTTCGGTTCTGGACAGCCCAAGGTGTTTGAAAAATGTAAGATTTAACAGACCAAAGTTTGCCGTTAGCGCTGCTTGAATCTGCGCTAAACCCATCCCATCACCGATCAGTAAAATCACATTTTTCACCTTCCCAAGTCCCCCGTCAGATTTATATGTAGGACGATAAGGGGCGTAACCTTTAGTTGGATTGATAAAAGTTGTTTTGGCGCGCTCACTGTAAAAGTGCTGCAGCTGTTCCGGATGATCTGTACCAATCCAGTCGGCACCCAACTTCTCCAGTTCAATCCAGGTATTCGGACTGTCTTTGGTAGCCCAGAAGCGGAAAGGCTTCTGCTGGTGATGTGCTTGTTGTATCAGTGCGGCCAACTTGACTGCGTCTTGTGGTGTCGGCGTACCTTTACCATTCCATTTGGTATAATCGCTCAGCGAACCACTGATCATGGCCACGCGTTCCAGCTCAGCGGCAGTGTATTTCGTTTCAGGCCTCCCGTCAAAATAAATATAATCCGGATATTTCTTAAAATCTGCAGGGGCGGGCATATCTCCGCTGATTACAATTTTAACCGCGTTTGCATTGTGCTTGGCGTCGAAGATTTCCAGGTACGGTTTGAGCGCTTCAATCAATGCAGGGATTGCTGCCCCGTAGTTTTCCTTAATATCAATAACCAGCTGTAGCTTGCTTTTTTGATCTGGATAGACTGAACCCTTATGTTTGGCGAAAAAGCCTGCAATGGGTTCCAGGTACATCTTTTGCAATGTGCTGTTCGCTGTTACTTCCTTAATATCATGCGCAACGAGCAGTTTGCCGTTCTGCAGAAATACATCGGCTTCAATAGAGCCCATTCCTGCGTAATAAGCCCGCAATAGCGGAATATTTTGATTGTAGTCATTATGACTGTGCCCATTCAGGGCAGAATGTATTGCCGTTTGTGCCTGAGTGCTTAAAAAAGACAACAGGGAAATTAAGGTAATCAGTATTTTCTTCATCAGTATTATATAAACAAGTACTGCCGGCATAACCGGCAGTACATCAATCATTAAAATCTACCAGCCCGGAGTTTGTTTATAAGCTCCATTGCTGCGCGATATCTCGTCAGGACTAATTGGCCATGCGGCATGTTTGTTTGGATCAAACTTACGTGCAGGCCATACGGTCTGAATCGTATAAGCTGAGTTTGGGTCTGTGCTGTTCGCATGGATTCTGCCGTGTAATGGAGCATTGATCTTGGCAACATCTCCCCAGCGTTTCAAATCCATAAAACGGTCAGTCCACTCACAGGCAAGCTCCACCCTGCGCTCATGTTTCAGGTCGTTCATCGTCGGACTTGCAATAGCGGCCAGTCCGGCTCTGCTTCTTACTTCGTTTAGTGGAGCCGCAGCTTCTCCATTTTTACCCTGTTGAATCAAGGCTTCGGCCTTGAATAACAGAATCTCAGCATACCGCATCAACGGCAGGTTGAGCGACGTAGTCGGATAATCACCACTTGGATTGATATAGGTATTGCTACCTGCATTACCATTGGTACCGTAGGTATACGGTTCCATGTACTTGGCAATCTGGAAACCAGATAAGCTGTTTGTAGAGAAGAAAGTACGCTCCTGACCGAAGAAAGTAAACTTATCGCCAAACTTGAGGATGGTCACTTCTCTTCTTGGATCATTGGCTTCATATTCCTCATATAGTTCTTCTGTAGGTTGGAAATATCCCCAGCCGTTGTAAATGCCCCAGCCTTTATTTTCTAAAACTACACCAGGAAATTCCGATCCACCGGTAATGCCCGAAGTTACAGACCAGATGTATTCAGAACTCCAGTTATTGGCTACTTTAAATACAGAACTATAGTTTTCTTTGGCATTGGCCTTACCCGTAATGAGGGCCCTGTGTCCTTCGTTCTTGATTTTGTCCGCTAGTTCCGGAATCTGCGCCCATTTACTGGCGTCATATTGTGCCCAATAAGCAAGCGTTTTAATCATATAGCCCCATGCTGCAGCCTTGTGTGCACGACCACGATCGGCAGCACTATAACTTTCGAATAAAGGCAACAGGTCTGCCGCTTTCTGGAAATCACCTACAATCTGTGCATAATTATCCATTACGGTAGGCAACTGCGGTGGCATGCGTTTTTCGTATTCCGGATTCTCAGGTTTATCAAAAGGAACACCCTGCGTTTTGGTGCCGTACATATAAGCAATCCAGAAGTGTGAGAAGCCGCGGATAAAATAAGCTTCACCAAGGGCACGGTTACGTACCGCATCAGAAACGTTTACCGCCGAAGGAGCAAACTGAATCACCTGGTTTGCCTTGTTCAACATCCAGTAGAGATCATTCCAGCCACTGGTCAAATAACCTTCCCGACCAGTAGGAATAAAGTTTTTGATATTCTCTGCGTCTGCCTTTACACGGCCAACAATTAAATCGTCACTTGCATTCTGCGTCCAGAAGAGATCCCTTCCCCAGGTAGATTCGTAACGCATTGGCACATAAATAGCCGCCACCGCTTTGTTAACGTCCTCTTCGCTCTGCCAGAAATAAGCAGTAGTTGGTGCTCCATTGGGTTTAGTATCTACCCAGGTTTCTTTACATGCGCCTAAGCTGAGCACAGCCATAAGCATCGGTACAATATACTTTAGTTTCATCTTTTTTAAATTAGAATTTAACACTTACACCTACTGAATATACTCTTGCCAATGGAAACTGACCGCCGTCAAAACCTATTCCGCCAACCTCAGGGTCCATGCCCGAATATTTGGTGAATGTCAACAGGTTATCTCCGCTGAAATACACACGGAAGCCTGAATTCCATTTCATTTTAGGCAATGTGTAACCTAGTAAAAGGTTTTTCATCCGTAGGTAGTTTCCATTTTCCAGGAACCAGTCTGATGGCTGCTGAAAGTTTTTGTTCGGATCGTTGGCTCTGATTCTAGGAATATTTGATCCGGTATTCTCTGGCGACCAGGCTTCAAGGATTTTATCCCATCTGTTATAACCTTGTTCTGCGCCATTTAAAGTCGATTCTTTAAAGGCATGGAAAAGTTTAACCCCGCCAACACCTTGCATAAATATGCTCAGATCGAAGTTCTTCCAGGCAACATTAGCCGTAAAACCATAAGTCAGTTTAGGAAATGCGCTACCCATATAAGAGCGGTCACCATCATCAATTTTTCCATCGTTATTTAAGTCGATAAATTTAAGATCGCCTGCTTTAGCCTGCGGCTGAATTCTGTTGCCATCTTTAACATAGGCGGCAGCCTCTGCATCAGATTGGAAAAGTCCATCTGTTTTAATCAACCAATATGAATATAATGGTTGGCCGACAGTTGACCTGTAAGGCGCTAAAACGCCTCTCCAGCTATCCCCATCACCCCATGTAGAGGTAGGGTTTTCATCAATATATTGAATTCTGTTTTTCAGTGTAGCGATGTTTCCAGAGATTCCATAGTCAACACTACCCACGCGGTCTTTCCAGGCCGCAGAAAATTCAAAACCTTTATTGCTGATCTGTCCCTGATTGATGTAAGGCCGTCCAAGTCCGTATGTATTTGGCCAAAGGTTATCCTGTTGTTTGATCAGGTCGTACGTAAGCTTATCAAAATAGTCAGCCGTAAATGTCAGCCTGTTCTTCATCACGCTCAGGTCCAAACCAATATCAGTTTGTCTCGATGTCTCCCAGGTAAGATCCAGGTTTTTACGACTATCGATATACAAAGCAGGGGTCGATAATGCACCGTCACCAACCTGACTGGTTCCATTGGTGCTTAAAGTAGCATAACCGTAATACCTGCCTATAGAGCCCAGGTTTCCGATTTTACCCCAGCTGGCACGGAGTTTCAACAGATTGATTGCATCAACCTGGAAGAACGGCTCCGAACTGATTTTCCATGCTGCAGTAACACCCGGTAAGCCTTTAGATCTGCGTCCTGCAGGCAACCTTCCCGCAATATCAAAACGATAACTTCCAGTCAGGAAATAGCGGTCTGCCCAGCTATAGGAAACACGACCAACGTACGATGTATTCCTGTCTTTCCAATCATCACTACCCGGTCTGTCAATCCCAAACGCCGCAGCATTCTGGAAAAATTGCGCCCAGTCGCTCTCGTTTTCAAATCCCTGTGCCCGTGCACTGAATGATTTGGAGCCCTCTTCCTGAGAAGTGGTAGACAACATAGCACCGATTGAATGTCTGTTAAATACTTTACTATAGTTCAATGTATTTTCCCAGATGTATTGATAGCCTTTATTTGTGCTATATGACAAGTAATTCTGACTGCTTGGTTTTCCTGGTTCTGTTCTTTTTGGCTCGAAGTTCTTGTATAAATTATTACTCTGACGATAAGAAAAACGGGAAACAAAGGATAATCCGTCAATAATATCAGCAACACTTAATTCAGTTACTGATTGGAGATCGTTTGTTTTATTAAAGGGCTGATTTCTCAACAACGAAGCTACCGGATTGATTGCATCACCGTGGATACCCAGGTAATTGGAATCTCTCGGGCCAACACCGCCAAATGATCCATCGGCATAATATACAGGAGCCGAACTGGGCATATAAATCGCAGACAGGATTGTTCCACTGTATCCGCTTGAAGTTGAAGTACCACGGTTATCATTATTATTCCAGAACACATTTTCAGAAAGCTTGATGTGCTTGTTAAACTCGTAGCTAGTATTAAAACGTAATGACGCATTTTGGTTGTAGGTATTTAACAGCGTACCTTCTTCCTTTTCATAGCGCCCTTGCAGCAAGGTTTTGAATTGCTCATTTCCAGCGTTAATACTCACATTGTGTCGTTGAATAACGCCAGTTCTGAAAACTTCATCTACCCAGTCAGTGCGCGTCACCTGTGCATAGGGATTTTTCGTAATGTCCCATCCTGCAAGTGGCGTAAGCCCAGCATTTGTATAAGCCAGGTTTGACACCTTCGCTTCATCCGCAGCATTAAGTGCATGTGGCAATCTCCACGCCGTCTTAGCACCAGTAAAAGCAGTATATTCTACTGTCGGTTTTCCTGCTGCCGCCTGCTTAGTCGTAATTAACACAACACCAGCAGCACCGGCAAAAGCACCGTAAATGGCTGCAGAGGCAGCATCTTTCAACACGGTAATAGATTCCACATCCGCTGGATTGTATGGTGCATTAGGTACACCATCAACAACGTATAATACGTTCTCACCAGACCGTGATCCCATTCCTCTGATGGTTAAGGATGGGCCGCCGTTGGGGTGTCCTCCATTGTTCACAACAGTAACTCCGGGAACCTTTCCCTGAATCATTGCAGGTACATTAAGCACTGGTCTGTTCTTTACCTGATCCATGTCAGGAACGGTAGACACAGCTGCGGAAAGATCCTGCTTTTTTACCGTACCATAACCGATTACTACCACTTCATTGAGATCGTTCATCTCTGCTTTCAGCACGATATTGCTGCTTGCAGCATTGCTGGCTGAAATTTCCTGAGGGGCATAACCTGTGTAAGAAATAACCAGAATAGCTTTAGCATCAACATTATTGAAGTTGAACGTGCCGTTTTCATCTGTCGTCGTCATCATTGTGCTACCCTTTACTTTCACCGTTGCACCGCGCAAAGGACCTCCTTTTTCGTCAGTTACCTTCCCGCTTACCCCAACGAGGTTCAGAATAACGGCTGTGATTACTGCATTCTTTTTGGTGATAATAATGGTTTTGTTTTCGATCACATAGTCGAACGGCTGACCTTTAAAAGCTAGTTTCAGGGCCTGATCTACATTTACGTTTTTCAGGTTCAAACTAACAGGCGTACCTGTTTTGAGTTCGTTGTATTTATAGAAAAAGTAGTAACCACTTTGTTTTTCTATAACCGACATCACTTTTTCAAGTGCAATGTCTTTACCCGAAATACTAATATTCTGCGCAAAGCTGTTGGCACTAAGCTGTAGACAGAAAAGGGTTAAAAATAAAACCGTTAGTTTCATGATCCGAAACATTTTAGTTAATGAAAATGGCGCGTCATACGTCATTTTACAATGAAAATTTAATTGCATACTTTTGTACAGTTGGGTTAATAGCGTTTTCGTTAAAAGAATTTTAGAGATCCAGCTTCCCGTTTCGGGAGCATGTCCGGAAGTGTTGCAACCACTTTCGGATTTTTTATGGATATTGATGTGGCTGAAGTAATTATGTGTCCATAGTTTTCTTTTTAGATGAATACCTGATTATTTAACAATGATCTTTTTTCCTGAAAATCTAAAGTTGACTTTGCTGATTTCAAGCACGCGAAGTACATCCGCAATATTTTCACTCCGTTTGATTTTACCCACAAATAAGTCTGACGACACTGCTCCTGCATAAGTCACATCCACATCATACCACCTGGAAATCTGCCGCATGATTGTTTTAAGGTCTTGCTTATTAAATTTGAAGTACCCATTCTTCCAGGCAACGGCAGATTCAAGGTCTGCTGCTTCAACATCGATATCAGCCTTGTTTTTTGAGACCAGTGACTGCTGACCGGGCGCCAGTATTTTAGCCAGCTGCTTTGAGCCTCCTGCAACCTTCACTTTGCCTTCCAGCAGTGTTGTTCTCGTTTCTGATTCATCGGTATATGCATTGACATTAAAATGTGTGCCCAGAACCTCTACTTCCTGATCCGCCGTCCGAACGATAAATGGCAGTCGCTCCTGCATAGCCATCTTGCTAGTCACCTTAAATACTTTAGCCACCTCAAAATAGGCTTCGCCAGTAATTTCCACTACCCGCTCATTCCCGTCAAATTCAGCAGGAAAGCGAATAGAAGAAGCAGAATTTAACCATACCCTGGAGCCGTCGGGTAATGTAAGCTGATATTGCCCGCCACGTGGGGTGGATATCATATTCATTGGAGCGCTACCATTAACCTTTGCAGATTCACGCTGATCAGGATCGAGGTAAATAATTTGTCCGTTACTGGTTTTACGGATAGCGGTATTGCCCTGCATGGCAAGCACGCCATTCTTGGCACCTTCCAGAATAATGGTCGATCCATCGGCCAGGGTCAACGTAGCCTTATTACCACCTGGAACAATTTGCACCGGAGCATCCTTTGCCAACACTTGATTTTTTTGTTTTACCGGACTAACGGCAAGAAAAGTTGCAAAAAGGATCATGGTTACACTTGCTGCAATGGCGATAGGCTGTAGATACCAAGCCTGGTTCTTGTGTGCTATCCGGGCCTCGATTGCCGGTTTCATGGCGTCACGCATGCTAACGCGCAGTGTTTCTTTAGCCGACGCGCTTTCCAACTGCGGATCTATTCCCGCAGTTTCAGAAAGCTCATAATATGCATGCAGGAATTGTATTTCTTCCGGAGAAGCAACACCTGCATTATATTTTTGTACGAGCTTAAGAAAGTCTCCTTTATCCATGTTCATTAGCAAGCCATTTATAACATGACCGCCGAAACCGAAAAAGTCCCATGGAAAAATTTATTTTTTTTCGTACATTAGTGATCAGCTTGAATCAGAAAAGTAATCAACCCTGCGTTACTCGAGCGAGAGCTGCCCTCAGCTAATTTTATCGTGTAGTATCCTATCTTGTAGAGGCGCCTGAAGTTTGTCTTAGAGGCTTTTAAATTATTACGCCTTTAATTCAGCTTTTGTAGGGATCATTTACGGTGATCATACGGCCCGAGCCGAAGAGAAGGCGAAGGAAAGCCGAACAGAAGCCGAAGAAAAGGCGAAGCAATTACGAACAACTTAAAAAGCCTTATAGACCATTATTATACTTTAAATGCACTTTGTTGGTGATTGTCCTGATCAGCGTCCTACAGAATTTGTAGGGTCTGGGTACCCCTACTTGTAGGGCCAATTTTATTTGGATTTCAGCATTTCGACACCAATAATATTTAGTTGCTTAACCGCTGAAAATTAGGCCATCAGGAAATTGTATGCTGCAAGATACGCAATTTGACTGGCTACTTAAAATAAAAAAGGCAAGATCAATATTACGGTAAAAGCCAGGGATGCTTTTAAAAAAGCGATGCTCCGGCCCAATTGATTTTGTACCGTTTTGCGGGATATTCCCAATTGGGCCGAAATCTCTGTTGTAGACTGATCCTGATCAAAGCGCATTCTGAAAATCTGTTGTTGGGAGGCTGTAAGCTGGTTAAGTAACTGATCATAACTATAAACAAAGTCTTTACGCAATAAAGCAGCATCTGCCCCCTCAATCGCGCTTTCAGATTCTGTCATAAGTTCTGGTATTGGCGTATAACGTTGTTCTTTTTCCAGCAGTTTAAACACATTATTACGTACCGAAGTGTGCAGGTATGCAGGAAGATTGAGAATGGTTGTTTTATTACGCCCTGACCAAAGTTTAAGAAAAATATCCTGAGTGATATCTTTAGATAGATCGGAATTTCTAAGTCGTTTATAGGCCGCACTATAAACCAGTTCCCAATAACGTTCATATATGGCATCAAAGGCTGCTATGCTGTCCGCTTGCATTTCCAGCAACAGTACCCTATCATCGGTTGTATACTTTTCGGCTCCAGACATGGCTCAAAAGTACCCTGGCCTTATTAAGTCAAGATTACCTGATTATTATTTTATAAGAAAACAAATCTTACTTTTTTGTCAATACTATAAAATATACCTACACCTGAAATAATAATCACTACATTTATCGCTATACTTATTCAGATATGAAATCAGGAAAAACAACAGCAATTCGGTTCGCAGCGGTTCTTTTAATCATGGTTGGTGGCACTTTTGTAAAGGACATTTTTAAAATCGGCATTAAAGATGGTGCCCAGCAGAAAGCTAAAATAGCTTCGCATCAAAAGTAGTCGCCCGGTATCTGCGGTTAAACTGCGCCTATTTACAATAGCTTAACCTGTTGTTAACAATTGCTTCTGCAAGCTTCCGTAATTTTGACCAACGGATGTACAACAAATTTCTATTCAAATCTTTCAGAGCCAGATTAATTTTAAGCTTCCTTTGTTTTGTTCTGGTCATACTGATCTGGGTAATAACCTACCTGTTTATTGATATTAAACAACAGCGGCTGCGCCTTTTCTCCGAACAGCTTACCTATATACAAACTCAGTACCTAAAAAGCACCAATCATCTGCATCGGTTTATGCTATCTGGGTTTCATCAGGAAGCATTTTATCAAACAACCAAACAAGCGGATATTGATCAGTTTATTGATTTGCAGGGTACTATCCCGCAACATATTCTAGCATTACAATTACTTGCCAAACAGAGTAATATAGCGGTAGATGCTGAGCTGGAGCAGTTGATTGTGCTCAGTAAATCTACTTTATCATCCGGAAAACAACTTAAAACACTCTATTTTAAAAAAGGATTTGAGGACTATGGACTGGAAGGACGTATGCGAAAGTATGCACATTGGATAGAACAGTCCAGCACCGTTACCAAATACGAAATCCTTCAGTTACGGAGACATGAAAAGGACTACATGCTGAGGGGTCGCCTGGAATATGCCACATTGTTTGTGAGCCAGATCGATTCTATTCGCAATCTTTTCCCAAAATCCGGTACGAGCTATAAAGCCCTATCCAACTACAAAAATGATTTTGAGTTGCTTGTTAGCTACACTGAAAAACTGGGCATCAACAATAACAAGGGCCTGGTGCCAAATACCTTAAATGGAATAGACCTGTTCAGCCGTATTTATCAGTCTACTTTTGACATCGCTACCCAGCAAACACTCCAGTTACAGCATAACTTCACACAGTTACTCCTTATCGTTTCTATATGTTTACTGCTGCTGATGATTGGGCTGTCTTTCCTGGTCACCAGCCTGCTCACCAGCGATCTGCAGGAACTGAATAAACGCATGGGGCATTTTATCCACTCCGACTTTAAAGACATACAGCTCTCACAGGCCGACCGGGGTTTTGTTCCTAATACATCAGAAATTGAGCGTTTGTTCAGCGACTTCAACTTGCTGAAAACTACCTTGCGTGACTATATCCAAAACCTGAACTCCCGCACTGTAGAATTACAAAATGCCAATGAGGAACTGCAGGCCCAGTCTGAAGAACTGCAGGCTCAATCTGAAGAGCTATACGCTGTAAACGAAGAATTACATCTGCAAAGTAAACAGGAGCTCGATGCCAAGGAAGAAGCTGAACGCGCCAATGAAGCAAAAAGTGTTTTCCTGGCCACGATGAGTCATGAGATCCGTACACCAATGAATGGCGTACTCGGAATGGCGGCTCTGCTGTCTGAAACAAGCCTGGACACTGAGCAGAGCAGCTATCTGCAAACTATAAAAAACAGCGGAGAGACACTGATCAATGTGATCAACGATATCTTAGATTTCTCTAAGATCGAATCTGGGAAGCTTGAGCTAGATATCCATGATTTTGATTTACGACGCTGTATCCGGGAGGTAACAGATTTATTCAAAGACCGGATTGCACAACTTGGATTGGTATTACATACGCACATCGCACCAGAAATTCCAGCACTGATTTCTGGAGACCAGATGCGGTTGAAGCAGGTATTGACCAACCTGCTGGGCAATGCAGTCAAATTTACACAGGAAGGAAAGATCTGTTTGGATATTACGCTGGTCTCGGCTAAACCTGCCGGTTTTCTTGAGCTTGGATTCACCATAAGTGATCAGGGTATAGGCATCCCCGCCGACAAGTTATCCAAACTTTTCAAAGCTTTCTCTCAGGTAGATTCTTCAACAACAAGAAAATATGGGGGCACCGGATTAGGATTGGTGATTTGCGAGCGGCTGGTACATTTAATGAAGGGTACAATCACTGCTGAAAGTGTGTATGGTGAAGGAACAACCTTCCGCTTTACTATTCAGGCAGGACTACCAAGAGCAGTACATCCACTACCTGTAGTGCTCAGCCCCGTACCCGATAAAAAAGTTTTGAATCCGGAGTTTGCACTCCGTTTCCCTTTACGAATATTGGTTGCAGAAGACAACATGATTAACCAGAAGCTGATCATGACTATTTTACGCAAATTAGGCTATACACCTGACCTTGTAGAAAATGGAATCGGCGTTTTGAATCAGTTGCAGGTTCAGAAATACGAACTGATCCTGATGGATATACAGATGCCTGAAATGGGCGGTGTGGAAGCAACTCAACTCATCAGGGCAGCGCATAATTACCATCCTTCCATTGTGGCGATGACGGCCAATGCCATGCCTGAAGATAAAGAGGCTTATTTAAAAGCTGGTATGGATGACTACCTACCTAAACCGATACAGTTAAATGATTTATTGGATCTATTAACAAAAATTGCCCGTCATGCTGGGCAAATTGTTGAGAAATGATATTCATATTCCTGAACCATTTTAGTCCAGCCAAATTGAGCAGCTGTATAGGCCATGGCTTCTTCGCGTAAAAAAGCGGCAGCGCTATTGGTACCGATAGCGTTGATGTGCCTTGCCCAGATCTCAGCATCACCGGAGGGCAATAAAAAGCCGTTTTTACCGTTATGGATTACATCCGTAATTCCATCTATAGCGGCGGCATAAACCGGAACGCCACACAAAGCCGCTTCCAGGCAAACCAATCCAAATCCTTCCATATCGCCTTTGATGGCTATATTGGGCATGACAAAGGCATCAGCAGAGCGCATGATTTTTAGGATATCCTCGTATGCCATCGCACCAAGCTGTTTAACAACAGCTGCGGTATTGGGTTTATTCACGAGTTTTGTAATCTGCCTGGCATCAGAAGGCATACCTAGAAAAAGTTCTATGGGTTTTCTTAATGTTTCTGGAATAGCTGACCAAAGCCCGCTTTTAACCGGATGTGTCTGTTGACCAGGCCCGATAAGCAATAACATGATATCAGGATCTAGTTTGGGAACTACCTGAGCGATAAACCAGGAAAATCCTTTTCTGGTTACCGGCCTGCCCATGGCCACAATAACCCGCTGCCCTTGCGTGTCTATTCCATACTGACTACTCAATAGTGTTTCCATCTGCGCTTTGCAAGCCGGAGCCTGCATCGCGTGGTCCACTCCATTGTGTACCACAACAATTTTATCTTTATTAATTCCGCGTGCAATACAAGCCTGGGCAGTAGCAGTGCTCACGGCAAAAATCAGACTAAAACGGTTAAACTTTTTGAAGATCCAGGTACGGTAGATCCAATTCGGGAAAACAACATCCAAGCCATGCACGGTCATGGTGTGTTTTAAATGCCTGTACCTTTTATGACGCAGGCAGGCAGCAGCAACCAGTGCATCATTAAAGTGAATAATCGTGATGAGCGGGTGTTTGATGCACATCGCAATGATCCTGTCTTCCAGATTTAAAAAAAAGTGGAGCCGGCTTTCCTTCTCGGCATCCAGAATAATGCTGTATACCTTCGCATGCTTCTTCATGCCCGTAATTAATTCGAAACTCTGTTTTTCCATACCACCGATTACAGGTGGGTACTTATGACTTATAAATAAAATTTCCATTGCGCTTTTTGTCTGTAAGTTTAGCGGTAACCTGCACCAGCATCCAGGCACAACACCCTATAATAATCCAGAATAGCTGCCTGCTCCGGCGAAGGATGGAGGCAGCAACCCAGAGTGTTGTACTTTGAATGCCAATTACCGCGATCATAGTTTTATTTCCATATTCCTCTACCCCTAACTGTCCTGGTACAAACGCCCCTGCAGATTTGAATACTACTACCCCCAGGTCTACAAGCAGTCCGCGGATCAGACTCACATTGAAGCCCAGAAAACGGATAATCAGGTAGAATTCCAAAGCACCACATATCCAGTGCAAGAGGGCAAAGAGAAAAGCTAGTCCAGTTGCCTTTCCGCTGTAGGTAGTTAATTGACGCCAGGAAATGGTGACAGCGCTGAGTTTTCGTTTGATATTGAGCATCCATTGCGCATTTACCGTTTGCCGGTACAGCAATAAACAGATTCCTGCAATGAGTAGAATTGCTGCGACTGCCCATATGTAAAAACGATTAAATGTGAGCAAATCCCTGCTGTATAAAAATGGTATCAAGACACCAACAAGCAGCGTCAACTGACTGATTATCAACAGCAAACGGGAAATCAAAATTGAAGCAATCACTACCGGACGCTCAATACCGTTATTCTTTAGCAGGAATACCTTGGCTGTTTCTCCTGCGATAATACTCGTTGGGTTAACCAGACTTAAGGTTTCACCGATGTGGCGCACTACAAACAACTGGTAAATAGACACTGATTTGCGGTACTCCCCCAGGCAATACCACCAGCTTAAGGTTCCGAAAACATAAGCAACCAGCGTAATACCGATCAGATATCCGAAGCGTAGCCCTGTTTTTCGCAGCAAAATGCCAACCGCTGAAAAATCTGTAGCCCGTACAAAAAGCCATAAACAGATCAGCACTGCAGCGAGGCCCAGCCATTTTATCCATTTCATCATCAAGCAGAACAGTTAAGCTAAAACCATTGCATCTATTTTGCTCAGCTCCTGTAATTCTTGAAAATAAGTTGCCGCTAACCTGTTCCAGCAAAAACCTCTGCTATGTTCCAGTCCGTTATTGCTAAACTGATGAGCTAAACGATTACTTTCCAGCAGCAGGCTAATTTTATTTACATAATCCTGCTCCTGATAGGGACTGCAGGTAAAACCATTGAAGCCTTGCTTAATAAAATCCTTTGATCCACCACCATCGGCGATGATGCAGGGCAGACCTGATGCCATAGCCTCCAGCACTACATTGCCACAGGTTTCGGATACTGAAGGGAAAACAAAAATATCTGACGAAGCATATAATACCGATAGTTTTTCGTGACTTACCTTGCCGGTAAATATTGCGCTTTTCATGCGGAGCTCACAAGCTTTGCGGGCAATGCCCTCACCGGCGATTACGAAATTACATTTGATGTTTTGCTTTTGTATCAGGTCGTAAATACGAAATAAGGTTTCCAGGTTCTTTTCCCAGACAAGGCGACTGGCGAAAAGCAATGTTGGATGGTTATTGCCGGTAAGTTCGCGCATCAATCCAGGGTCTCTTTTTGCGGGGCTGAACAAAGCAGCATCAATACCGCGTTTCCAGATTTTCATCCGGCGCTGTGCGATGCCCATTTGCAGGAGTTCTCCACAAATACTTTGCGAAGGGACATAAACCACATCGCATTGGTTATAAAAGACCTGTTGACTTTCTGCCAGACGCTGTTTTACCGGCTCGATCAGAAAAGGTGTATATTTAAAATAATAATCGATATAAGAAATAAAGTGGGTATGGTAAATACTAATTACCGGCACCTGCGCCTGTTTTGCATGCTTAAGGGCAAAATTCCCAAGCCATGAAGGTGTAGCAATATGGACAATATCAGGGGCGAAGTGATTCAACTTTTCTCGAAGCTCCTGTTGCACCAGAAACGGAACAGCCATTTTATAAGTTGTATTCAGGGGAAGAGTGACAGATGGAATGCGGAAGCATTCGAAGCCGCGGAGCAATCCGGGGCCGAGGCCACAAATAAACAGGAATTCAAAAATCTCAGGATCGATCCTATTAATCAGCTGGAACATCGTTCGTGATGCGCCATCGAAATCTTCCACCAGTATTTCCGCAAAGAATGCAACTTTAATCCTCTTCATCTACTCGTTTTTCAGCAAAATAGGATACTGCTATTACCTGTTAATCACTATACTATTAAGTTTTTAACTTATTGGGTAAAATCTGCACGCGGTTCGGCTTTTGCAAAGCGTAGCACCTCTTCCAAGAGGAATGTCTTTAGTCTTAAAAGCTGGTCCGTATTGATGAGGTCTATACCGCAGCTCAGTAACTCTGCCCAGACCGTTCTGTTTTCGGGCGAAGCCCAGAGCCGTACTTTCTTGCCTGTGCTATGCGCCTGCTCAACGAAAGCACATAGCTGCCTGCGTTCCTGTGCAGGCATAATGCCCTCGCCTGTCCAGGAAAGTACGTTTGAATATTTACAACTTGCGGTTTGAAACAAGGCATTAAACCTGGCATTGGCGGTGGGGTTAATCAAGTCGTCATCTACAAAAGCCCAACCACTGGTTTGGTTCTTTAAAAACTGAAAAGGCTTATGTCCGGTAAGTACAATGGTTACTTTACGTTTTGTAATGACGCCCGCTGTATAGGTTGAGATGAGTCCTTGATAGTTCTGAAGCAGTTGCTCCAATGCCTCATAGGTAGGTTGAGCCTTTGATTTGACATCAATCATTAGCGTTATCGGCTGACTGTCGGCTGTCTGTGCGTAGGCCATCAGGGGCTTAAGGTACAGTGACTCGAGTGTTCTTTTTTTACTGAAGAAGGGTGGCAGGTGTGAAACCAGGAGTTTACCACGCCGCAGGTACACATCGGCTTCGATGTGCGTGTAGCCGTTGTCGAGCGCATCGTAAAGCGGGCGTTTATGCCAGTAATCATTATGGGCAAAAGCTTTACTTAGTGGGAAATCCTGTGCCGACATGAGCTTGGGCAGCAACATGAACAGGAAAAGAAAAACCAATTTCGGGTGCCTGGTGCAGATTTTAAATGCGAGCATCTGTTATCGTTTTGTTTCTGCAAGTTACCCTCGCTATATTGTCAAATCATTAGTTTTCAATTAATGAATCAGACAAAAATGACCGGGGGATGTTAATTTAACCCTGTCTTAATAAGCATTTTGGTATTTTTGCAGCAAGCTTAGTGTTATGTCGATTATTCCTTCTCTGAGAGTTGTCAAACCCGTATTTAAGAAAAACCAACCTGACGATTCTTTCAAGTTCCAGCCGCTCCCAAAACCTACAGGCAAGTATCCGTACCAGCTTAAATTAGCTGAGGTGATTCCTGAATTTACTGCAGATAAAATGGTATTCCATTTGGTTGGTGATACCGGCGGTATTAAAAGTCCGAGGTTCCAGCAGCTCATCGCTTCCGAGATGGCGCAGCAGTATACAGAAGCCATGGATTCCGATAGTACTCCGAAGTTTTTGTTTCACCTGGGGGATATTGTCTACCATTTTGGCGAAGCCGATCAATATTACAATCAGTTTTTTAAGCCCTATGGTGTGTATCCCGGGCCCATTTTCGCCATTGCAGGGAATCACGATAGTGATGTTAATATTTTGAATCCGAAGCCTTATGCCAGTTTATCAGCCTTTAAAGAGGTATTTTGTGCGGCAGAACCATTAACAGTTCCATTTAGCGGGGGTGCAGCACGGAAAAGCATGATCCAGCCTAATGTATATTGGAGTTTGGATACACCGCTTGCTACCATTATAGGGTTACATAGTAATGTCCCAAAATTCGGTGTAATCACCCCAGAACAACGGGAATGGTTTGTGGAGACTTTAAAAAAGGCAGACCAGGAAAGACCAGACAAGGCGGTTATTGTTTGTATTCACCATGCCCCTTATTCGGCTGATACCAATCATGGGTCGAGCATTCCAATGATTACTTTTCTGGAGGGTGTTTTTGAGGAGACAGGGATCAAGCCTGATGCTGTTTTTAGCGGGCATGTGCACAACTACCAACGTTTCAGTAAACATTATGCGGATGGAAGTACGGTACCTTTTATTGTTTGCGGTGCAGGTGGTTTTGATGAGTTACATAGTCTGGCTTTAACCACAGATCCGAACTTTACTACAGTCAACCCACTATTTGATGACGTGGAACTGGAAAGCTTTTCAGAGCTGAAGCACGGCTTTTTAAAAATAAGTCTGGAGAAAACCGATGAGGGGTTAACCCTGACAGGTTCTTATTACACTATTCCACATGATGAGCGGCCTGACGAATCTGAAAAGAGTGTGCTTGCCGATGAATTTGTGCTGGAGCTGGGGAAAACTGTTTAAACAAAAAAGGAGAACCTTGTCGCTCTCCATTTTTTTTCAACTACACCTAAATTTAATGAATAAAGAACGTTCTACAAGATCACATAAAGATATTGACCCAAAGATCGTTTGTTGATATCACGCGGGGGTTAATAGCATATTAACTTTTTGAGCAGGACTACCCGAAATGCCCTTTAACATAATTAGCGGTCAGTTCATTCTTAGGATGGTTGAAGATATTGTCTGTCGTATCGTGTTCTATCACCTCTCCGAGGTACATAAATACTGTTTTATCCGCCGTACGTTGTGCCTGTTGCATATTGTGGGTTACGATGACGATGGTATAATCTTTCTTAAGTTTAACAATAAGTTCTTCGATTTTAGCTGTACTAACGGGATCCAACGCAGAGCAAGGCTCATCCATTAAAATCACTTCCGGGCGCAGTGCCACAGCGCGGGCAATGCAGAGACGTTGCTGCTGCCCGCCTGATAATCGCGTTGCCGGTTTCTGCAGTTCGTCTTTCACCTCGTCCCAGAGGTAACTTTCCCTGAGTGCATTTTCCACTATCCCCGGACGATCCGCTTTGGGTACATCGTTGATGGCAAGTCCATAATTGATATTTTCATAGATACTTTTAGGAAAAGGGTTTGCCTTTTGAAAAACCATACCTATCCTGCTGCGAACTTGTGTAACAGAAAGTCCTTTCTGATAGAGATCAAGATTGTCCAGCGCAAACTTACCTTCAATGCGCGCATCAGGAGACAGGTCGTGCATCCTGTTGAATGAGCGCAACAAGGTACTCTTGCCGCAGCCCGAGGGGCCGATCATAGCAGTTATTTCGTTTTTAGGAAAGCTGATGTTGATATGCTTAAGTACTTGTTTGCTACCGAACCAAAGGTTAACATCTTTAGCTGATAATTTAATCTGATCACTCATCTTTACTGTGTTTATACCGGATGTAAAATGCGGTTAGATTTAAAAGAAATACGACAATAATCAAAACCAGGGCGGTACCATAGGCTAATGGCCTCACCTGTTCAATCGCCTGATGTTGCGTAGAGAGCATGTATAAGTGGTAAGGCAGCGACATAAATTCCTGATTTAGATAACCTGAAGGATTATTGATATAAAAGGCTACCCCTGTAAAAAGAATTGGTGCTGTTTCTCCCGCTGCGCGCGAAAGTGTGAGTACAAGTCCGGTGAGCATGCCTGGCACCGCCGAGGGTAGTACCACATCACGGATTGACTCCAACTGCGTAGCGCCGATGGCCAGGGCTGCTTCACGTGTACTTGCCGGAATACGGCGCAGCGCTTCCTCGGTGGTAATAATAATATAAGGCAGGGAAAGCAGGCCTAATGTTAATCCAGCAGAGATCAGGGAGGTACCCATGTGTAGTCCCTGAACAAACAAGGCGAGGCCAAATAATCCGTAAATGATCGATGGCACACCGGCAAGGTTTCTGATACAGGCCCGAATGATACGGGTAAGCCAGTTATCAGCAGCATATTCATTCAGATAAATGGCACAGCAGATGCCGAAGGGGGCTGCCACAAGCGCCGTGATCATAGTGAGTAATACTGTGCCGATGATCGCCGGTAGAATTCCTCCTTTAGTCATGCCCGCCCGGGGTAGCGTGCTTACAAATTCCCAGGATAAAGAAGGTGCACCTTTGCTAATGAGGTCCCAGAGGATAACGACCAGAAAGAAACAAACAGCGCCTGTGCTCAACAGCAGCGTGCCCCATTCCAGAAGCGGAGTTAACTTTTTCATCATGCTGCCTGGTATTTTCTAAACTTGTTGACAAAATGTTCGCCGATCAGGTTGACGGCAAGCGTGATTAAAAAAAGCACTGCAGCGATAGCAAAGAGGGCGTAATAGTGGGTGGTTTGGTAAGGCACCTCGCCCATTTCGATGGCAATGGTAGCGGTGATGGTCCTTACAGAATGGAAAAAGCCTTTGGGAAAGGCCGATGCGTTTCCTGTAGCCATGAGCACCGTCATGGTTTCCCCGATAGCACGACCAACGCCAAGCATAACCGCAGCGAGAATTCCGGGGGCTGCGGCAGGAATTGTTACTTTAATCAGCGTTTGCCATTTGCTTGCCCCTACCCCATAGCTCGCCTCTTTATAAGTTTGGGGCACACCATGCAGGGCATCTTCTGCGACGGTAATAATTGTAGGCAGTGCCATTACAGAAAGTAAAATTGCACCGTTAAGGGCGTTCAACCCATTGGGCTCACCAGTGAGACTGGCAATGCCAGGCCCTAACACCACGATGCCAAGAAAACCAATGGCTACCGAAGGTACTGCAGCCAGCATTTCTATCATCGGCTTGAGGATATTCTTAAGCTTCTTTCCGGCATATTCAGAGAGGAAAGCGGCAGTGCCAATTCCTAAGGGTATGGCAATGGCCATTGCACCAAGCGTTACCAGGCAGGTGCTCACCAGCAAAGGAAGGATGCCATAACTGGCTTTACTCCCCGACGGGTTCCATTGGGTGCCGGTAATGAAATCCATAGGTTTCACTTTCAGAAAAAACGCTACGGTGTTCCAGAGCAGCATAAAAAAAATGCCACCCAGAATGGCAATTACCAGCAATCCCGTAGTTCGGAAAAGCAACCTGGCACTATGGTCTATTTTTTCTCTTAAAGCTAATTTCATTTTGTTTGTTACTGAGCAATAATATAGTATCCGGAATCCGTAATGATTTTACGCCCCTTAGGCCCTTTTTCAAAGTCGATAAATGCGGAGACTTTATTCCAGGATTTCAGGGGGATAAACTGATATAAAGGGCGTTGAAAATAATAACGTTTTTCCTGAATGGCCTTTTTGTCCATCGGCGATATGGCGGGCTGCCCCTGCTTTTCAGTAATCTTCAATACTTTTACCGACTGGTCTTCTACACCGTGGAGAATATAGCCGGCACCTACATAACCGATTCCCGAATCATCCATCTTAATAGCCTCCATGATCTGAGCATTGCCATTCATCTCCTTGGCATCTCGACTAAATTGTATTTTCAATTTTTTGCTGACAAAAGAATGCGTACCCGAGTTGCTCTGGCGACCATAAATATTGACAGGTGTACTTTTACCTGTGATGGGCTTCCAGGTTTTATACTCACCAGTTAAAATCTTTCTAAGGCTGGGTACATCGATAGAATCCAGTGGAAAACGCTTACTTACGATAAAGGCTGTGGCATCTTCAGCAAAGATGACCGTCTTGATTTGAATGCCTCTGGTCTTAAACAGACTGTCTTCTTCAGCATTAAGCGGCCTTGATGAGTTTGCAATATCTACCTGTCCGTTTAATAAGGAAGCAATACCTAAACCGGAACCACCGCCAGAAATCGCGACACTAAAGTCATCATTAACTTTATAGAAATTTTCAGCCAGGTCTACAGCTAAGTTAACTTCTGTATCAGAACCTTTAACTTTAATTGCTTTATTATTACTACTGCAGGCGCATAAACAGACCACGCATAAAAGAAACACATACTTCATAAAGCCGCAAGGGTTATTCACCAAACGTACAACATCCAGGTTAGCAACATGTTAAAGCTATGTTATCAAGTAAGGTTTATTTAACAGAAAACAGGGCGGTTAAGCAACTTTATTAATCCGTATATTTATAAAACGATACTATAAATTTGTGATTCAATGTTAAGGATCGTATATTTATTAACATAATGATAATATTATAATAACAATTATTTTATGGTATTTTGCATTATAGATATTCCTCTTAAGCGCTATCCAGGCTCAAACTCTAAAAAGACGGTATCTGCATCAACATTTATATAAGAAGAAACCAGCACATAATGAACAACAAAAAGAAAAAAGCCGCAGTTAAGTCAATCAAAAAAGATATCAATATCGCATTACAGGATCAGTTACAAGAGGCAATGATTCAGGTTGTTGCAGGTTTAGGATTCGACTCTAAGAATACCATTAAGGAACTCAAAAAAGCATCTATCAAACTAGCCACAAAAATCACGAGCAAAGTTAAAATCATCATCACAAAGGATGAGGATTTCCCAGCTGAAGAAGTTGTAGCAGAAGAAGCTCCGATTGAAGAGCCGGCCGTTGTTGCACCTGTTGTAGTAGAAAAGAAAACGGCTACACCGAGAAAACGTGCTGTAGCAAAGAAAACAGTTTAAGACAACACTAAACTAAACATAGTAAAGGGCGTGATATATTTTATCACGCCCTTAATTGTATCAAATGGAATATCTATTAGTTTCCATTAATCAGCACCGGTGCTCCCTTGCTATTACCCATGATAATTACTTTTGCATTTGCCGACAAAGCAATTTCTTTCTGGGCCTTTATACTTTCATATTGAAGCTGTTTATCGCTCAATCCAGTAGATAGAATTTTCTGATAATCGGCAATACCTTGTGCTTCCACACGCTTACGCTCTGCTTCCTGTTTTTCTTTCTGCAGTACAAAGATCATCTTTTGAGCGTCCTGCTCTGCATTGATCTTGGACTCAATGGTTCTCTTTACAGATTCTGGCAATGTGATATTCCGAACCAGGAGTTGCTCGAGAATAAGGCCCCGCTTTGCAAAGCTTTTGTTAATGGTCTGGAAAATCTTATTTTGAAACTCTTCCCTTTTTGTCGAGTATAAAGCAACGGCTTCGTAAGAAACAGCATTATCACGTATCGCAGTTCTGGCTACCGGCCTTACGATTTTATCCAGATAATCGTCGCCAATCTGACGCAGAATCTTTGGCGCCTCACTTGCACTTACTTTGAACAGTACCGAAAGATCTATAGTTACTTCCAGTCCGTCGGCAGACAACACCCTGATTGCGTCGTCCCCTGATTTCGTACCCTCGTCATGTACAGCCGACATGGTATAATTCTGTGTTTTGGTATCAAATGGCGTAATCTGAATGAGTGGATTTACAATATGCAGGCCGCTGTACAGCACATCTTCGTCAACTTTACCGAAAAGTGTCTTTACGCCTACCTGTCCAGTCTCAATGGTTTTGAACATGCTGGTAAAAGCGCCAAGGCAAATCAGACCGAGGCCACCAATCCTAACTGCAGTCCCGAAACGCGCGCCGTCATTGTCTTGTTTTGACAGTATAAATCCGGCTAAGAAAACGAATAGTCCTAAAATGATGAGTATCATGTAATAAAGATTTAAAAGTTTATTTCTGTTAATTTATTTTAACAGAAATAGATGATCAAAGGAAATGCCCACCTTTTTACGCAGACAGAAATACATGTAAAAACATAAATATCAACGTCTTACTGTATGGCCGAAAAAGTGACCATCTACGAATGCCTTTCATAACGGAAGGCTTTTTTTCATTATGGAAGGGTAACCTGATGCGAAATTTCAGCAAATTGTGTACTATTGACTAAGTTCTAAGCACAAACGTTGAAAGCATCAGCAGAAATACCAGTACACCGGCTTGAGGACGCCGACTTTTTTGCCGCCTATGCGGAGGGTATCAGTCTGGGAGATTTCAAAAAGAACCATCGGATAGATTTCTTCGCAATGATCTGGTTTGAAAGTGATGAAGGCATCCACCTGATCGATTTTGAAATTTATCCCATTAAAAAGAATACGGTTTACCTGTTGGCACCCAATCAGGTTCATGCCATTCCCGGTGCTATGCCTGCCGCAAAAGTATTCCTCTTTAACATGTCGTTCTTCGAAAATATTGCCGAAGAAGCACTCCGTTTTATGTTCGTACCTTTTCAAAATGAAAGTTTCGAGCTCCCAAAGTACCTAATCCAACCCCTAAGTAAACTTTTCGAGTTGATTCTGCTCGAAAATAGAGGCAACAACAACGGAGCCCTTATTCAGCATTACATAAGCGCATTCCTAACGCATCTATACAGGATCAAGGCTACGCCTGAAACACATGCATCAGACAATGAAGAACGCTTACGTAAGTTGTTTTTATTGGTCAGCACAAATTTCAGGACACAAAAAATGGCTGGCTTTTACGCCGATCAAATTGGACTTACTGCACGCCGGCTAAATCAAATCCTAAATGATAAAATGGGTATATCGGTGAGTCAGCTGATCTACAGTTATACCTTAATCGAAGCCAAGCGCGAAATCAGTCACGGACTCAAACCCCTTAAAGAAATTGCCATTGAACTGGGCTTTAAAGACCAGTCGTACTTCAGTAGGTTCTTTAAAAAACATGCTGGGGTAAGCCCAGAATTCTTCAGGCAACAGGGCAGTTAAATTGTTTTTTCGCAATTGTACCAACACTGGCGACAATAGTACCAGTCATTTTCCGGATGCTTTATCGCTTCAAACGTTATACCTATAGTTATCAACAGATAATTATGTTTAGCATGAAAAGATTAGAAAACAAAACAGCTTTAATTACAGGCGGCGCAGGCTCTATTGGTCTGGTTACTGCAAAGAAATTTATTGAGCAGGGTGCACGCGTTGTTCTGGTAGACCTAAATGAGGACGCACTGAAAAATGCCGTAGCAAGTTTGGAGAGCAGCCAGGCAAGCTACATTGTTGCAGACGTGTCGCAATCATCCCAGGTAGAGAACTATGCTAAAATTGCGACAGAACGCTTAGGCAAGATCGATATCTTTTTTAACAATGCCGGCATTGAGGGAGTGGTCAAACCTATTACGGAATATCCGGAAGACGTGTTCGACAAAGTAATCGCAGTGAACGTAAAAGGCGTATTCATGGGTTGCAAGTATATGCTGCCCTTGATGCGTGATGGCGGAAGCTTAATCATCACCTCATCCGTAGCGGGATTACAGGGCTCGGCAGGAACCAGCGCCTATAACACCAGCAAACATGCCGTTATCGGGGTGATGAGAAGTGTGGCCCTAGAAGCGGCGCCACGGAAAATAAGAGTCAATTCCGTACATCCTTCACCGGTAGACAACCGGATGATGCGTTCCCTGGAGTCGGGGTTTAATCCCGATGGCGCCGCAGCGAAAGCCCAAATGGAAAAGGTAATACCTTTAGGCAGGTATGCTGAACCGGCAGAAATTGGCGACCTGGTGCTATTTCTTGCTTCAGATGAAAGTAAATATATCACGGGCACCACACAGGTAATCGACGGCGGCATGGGTGCGTAGCTTTATTTTTTGAATGCCTCAGTAGCAAATCCTTATATTTGTAAGGATGATATCGAGCATGCCCATTAAACACCTAGGTTTCCCTGACTCTCCTTTTCAGGTAATCTTCTCTTTTGAGGATGTTATTGAGAATTTGGAAAGGGATGCCCTTGATAGCGATGCTTATGTTGCTGACGCTGCAAAAGGAATTCTGGAAGAGATCTCTTCTTTTCCAGAATTAAAAACCGGCATTACAGACTTTGGTGTTTTTGAAACGTTAAAAGAGCCGATCAACAAGCTCCTTGCACCCTATTTCCCTAAAGCGCTAACATTAAATGAGATTAAGGCGGTGAGCATTCCTTATATGGATATCATCATTAATCCTACCCAACGTTTTACAAATATCCTGGAAGCTGCCGGTCCTGAACTGGATTTTAACATCAGAGATCTTGACGATCATCAGTTTTATGTGTTGAGCTCATGCCTTGTACTCAATGAGTTTTACGGCGCTAAGATTAATTTCAGTAAGCCTTTGCTTTACGATATCCCCGATGCGGAAGGAATCAGTAGACACTACCGCATTCTATACAACGCCGATTTTCTTGACATCCTGAAAACGGAAAAGTCGTTACCACTTACACCTGAAGATGTAGATCTGTTGCTCGACAATTACGAAGACCTGGAACTTTGGAAAAGCAAGATACCCCCGGAAAGCTATATCCTGAAAGGATTTGCTATCGTTACACTGTATGACGCTACCATAGACAATGCGGTTTCTATGCTTAAAGAGAAGCTATTGAGCGTAAACACTCCAATGTTTCAACAAAGCGTAGCGTCTATTTTCAGAACTATCTATAGAATCCCTGACCTTCAGGTTGGTTTTACGTTGTTTATCCCGGAAGAAAAACGTTTCAAAGTAGCGGCCTTCGGTCAGGCTATGAAAAGTTATATCCTCGGTCAGCAACACACACCTGATTCTATGCCACTCTGCACGTATTCTTACCAGACTTTAGTTAAGGACCGGAACTATTTTGCGATCTCCAATCTTGAACAATTTTATGCTGCCAATCCAAACAGCCATCTTGCCAAAACATTCAGTGCAGCAGAAATAGGCAGTTTCATCCTTGCTCCTGTAGTAAAGAACGGTAAACTGATGGGCATCCTGGAAATCGTTTCCCCCAGGAAAAAAGAACTGAACAGCGTAAATGCGCACAGGCTGGAAGTAGTTATGCCATTCCTCACTGAGAGTATTGAGCGTCTTGTTGCGGAATATCAGAACCAGGTTTCTGCCATCATCCAGTCAAACTACACAACCATTCACCCCAGTGTAAACTGGAAATTCAGGACTGAAGCACAGCATTATTTGGAAGCAAAAAACACCAAAACGCCGTATGTGCTAAAGGAAGTTTCGTTTGATCATGTACACCCGCTATATGGACAAATGGACATTAAAGGCTCTTCCGATAGCAGGAATGAAAGTGTACGTAAAGACCTCCAAAATCAACTTCATGCCTTGCTGGGTGTTTTTGATGATTTGTCGAACCTGAAAAACCTCGAACAAGAAAGGTTACAGGTAAACAGTTTCCTGAAGGAATTGGGATTAACCATCCAGGCGAATACAGAACAATACATCACGAATTACCTGGACGGATCTATCCATGCCTGGCTGCGCCAACAAAAAAGTACGACCATATTAACAGCTTATTTGTTAGATCTTGATGAACAAAGGGGTCGTTTCTTTACCTACCGCAGAAAATATGAGAAGACCATTTCATTGATCAATGATGAACTGGCACACGTGATTGATGTAAGTCAGGAAGATGCCCAGGCGATCTTTCCGCACTATTACGAACGTTTTAAAAGTGACGGCATCGATTTTAATCTATACGTTGGGCAAGAGATTTCGCCAAACCAGCAATATACGAGCGAAAAGTTATCAGCATTAAAATGCTGGCAGCTGGAGGTGTTGTGCTTGATGGAAATGGCTCATCAGCGACTAAAGCCCCAGCTTCCCTATCAGCTCGACGTTACTACCCTGATATTAATCTATCACTCAACTATTGCAATACGCTTTAGAATGGATGAGAAAAGATTCGATATTGACGGGACCTATAACGCACGCTTTGAAATCGTTAAAAAACGCATTGACAAAGCACATATTAAAAACACAAATGAACGGATTACGGAAGCTGGAAAGATGACCATTGTTTATTCCAGTGAAGTTGAAGAGATGGAATATCTTGGTTATCTGGCAACACTCCAGCAGCGCAATCTGCTGGACACTGAGATTGAGCATTTCGACGTCGAAGACCTTCAAGGTATTTCTGGACTGAAGGCGATCCGGGTCAGGTATGTAAAACTCCCAGATTTAACAAATGCCTAATCTCAATTGACCACTTGCTTTTTAAAGAAGTTAGGACTTACACCCACCTCCTTTTTAAATAATCTAGAGAAATAGGATAAATTTTCGAATCCCAGCGCATAGGCAATTTCTGATACAGACTTGTCTTCGCCCATTAATTTATTCTTGGCCTCGGAAATCAAATAGATATGGATATGCTCCAGCGCAGTCTTCCCACTTTCCTGTTTTAGCACATCGGTCAGGTAGCCTGCGGATATATTTAACCGATCCGCGATATCATGCACTGACGGCAGCCCCTTAACATCAAGCATCCCGGCAGCAACATATTTATTCAGTTCCTCATTAAACTTAGTAACCGTTTTTCCCGATAGCTCTCCACGGTTGATGAACTGTCTTTTGTAAAAGCGCTGACTATATTTCAACATGGTATCGACATTGGCAAGGATTAACTCGCGACTGTATTCATCCTGGTTGTTCTGATATTCAGTTTCGATTTTATGGTAAAGATCCCAGGTAGTTTTTTCTTCTCCGGGCGATAGGTGCAGTGCCTCATTTGTCTCATAATCGAAGTAGTGATATTTCTTAATATCGTTATACAAATTATGGCCGTTCAGATAATCCTCATGTATAAACATCAGAAATCCGTCTTCGTCCATTTCAAGATTTTTCATTTCAATAATCTGACGCGGCTTAAAAAACATCATAGAGCCACTTTGATGATCATATTGGGTACGTCCATACAAAATAACCCCCGCGATTAACTTCTTAAATCCAATCATATAGAAGTCGCTCGTAAACTCCCTGTCGCCAATTGAGCAGGCATGGTTACACTGATAAATACTGAACAGCGGATGTTCTGGTGGCGGAAATCCGTTATCCCGATGTAATTCAATCAAACTTTTATAATGTTTCATCTCAGTAAACGCTAATTAACCACAATCTACACAATAAGAATTGGCAGATTGTGGCTCAATTTATTATATGATTTGTTAATGACCGTGTGCTTCCGCCGATACTTCAGCCCATGCTTCAAACTCGGCCAAACGCCCTTCATAAACCTGCTTCACAGCAGGATATGCTACTTTTCCTAATAAAAAGTGTAATGGTGGATTTTGGCTATCGATTAATTTCAACACTGCTTTAGCTGTAGCTTCCGGCTTGCCCCAGCTCTCTGGCGTAGCCGCTTCAAAAAACGCCTTTTTTACCGGCGCATAAGCCTCATTATCCACAGTTTGAACTGCAGATGCACCAGACCAATCTGTTGAAAAACCATTGGGCTCAATCAGGCTAACCTGGATGCCAAAACCTTTTACTTCTGCTGCGAGTGTTTCGCTCAACCCATTGACTGCATATTTAGAAGCATTGTATAATCCCAGCACAGGCAAGGCTACTAAGCCTAAGAAACTGGATACCTGAATGATGTGTCCGCTGCCTTGTGCACGCATAACGGGAACAATAGCTTGTGTTACCCATAGCAAACCAAAGAAGTTTGTTTCCATCTGCGCACGTGCCTGTGCTTCAGTTGTTTCTTCAATCGCACCAAATAAACCGAAGCCAGCATTATTGATCAACACATCGATACGTCCAAAGTGTTTGTTTACCTGATCTACCGCAGCAAAACAAGCGTCACGATTGTTTACATCCAGTTGCACAGGAAACACCGCATCGCCGTAAAGCGCTACCAGATCGTCCAGGTCTGCAATATTCCTTGCTGTTGCCGCAACTTTATCGCCGCGTTCTAAAAGGGCCTTCGCCCAGATTTTACCAAAGCCTCTCGAGGCGCCGGTTATTAAAACTATTTTTGACATTTTTTCTTTGTTAAATATTGATAACAAAGTTATTTGGATAGACTCCCATAGATTTATACAAAACACGGGAGGATTAGCACATTTCCAAGATTGGCTGATTTAGCTTTTTCTACGCGCATAGTACCGGATCGGAAGACCGGGGATAACAGCTAAACAAAAAGGGGAAACTCTGATGAACAAAGTTTCCCCTTTTACCGTGCCCGAAGAGAGACTCGAACTCTCAAGGATTGTACTCCAACGGCTTCTGAGACCGCAACGTTTACCAATTTCGCCATCCGGGCATCAATGATAGCTGTTACGCCAGGCCGCAAATCTAAACAATAGTTTTATTTTTTACCACTATTTTTCTGAATTGACATTTCTTATCCTATGTTATCTGAGTCCAGTGTTTAAACACATAAATTTGTGCTAATTAAAAATCAAACTTAAACATCTCATTTTCTGCAATAACCGTAGATGAGGATAAGTTTAACATAACAGCTCAAATAAAATGAACAATAAACAAAACCGTGATTTGATCAAAGGACGATTGATACAGATCTATACAGTAGCCTTTGAGCTGCTAACTGTCATTTACAGATAAGAATATCCAATTCCGAAATATTTACTTCGCTCCTGCGCAATTTATTTCGTAATTTAGTGTAAGCATAGACGAAGATCTTTGCCAAACCCATGAAAGAGCTCGAGAAAAAGTTAAGCGACAAACAGATTAATCCAACAGCTATGCGTTTATTGGCGCTGGACTACCTGACCAAACGCTCTGCAGCTGTTAGCTTAACAGAGATGGAGCTTGAAATGGATCGTAGTGATCGTGTAACGCTCTACCGCACAATCAAGACTTTTGAAGAGCACGGATTGGTACACCGCATAGAAGATGGTACCGGCATCACGAAGTTTGCGCTTTGTCAACAGGGTTGCGATCCGGGACATCATCACGATCTTCACGTTCACTTTTTCTGTAATAGCTGCAAGGAAACGCATTGCTTACCAAAAACAATTATTCCCGAAGTAGTATTACCTGAAGCATATCAGGCTCAGGAACGTGAGCTGATTGTCAAAGGAATTTGTGCCGCCTGCGCAGTATAACTTTGCAATACCATTGCACCGCTTAAGCAGTACCTTTGGGTATTATGACTGTACTGCCTAAACATAATCACCACGACCACTGCTGCGGCCCAGATGCCGCCAAACCTAAACATATACACAATAACGAACACGATCATGACGATCATGATCATGATCACGGCGATAGCGATGCCGGATGGTTATCACACTGGCCATTATTATTGGCTTTAGTTATCCTGCTGATCATGCAAGCACTTGATCTCGGCTTTGGAATCCGATTCAACAAACTGATTAGCTTGATTATCTATGTCCCGGCATTCTTGTTATCGGGATATCAGGTCCTGGAGCTGTCCTATCGCAAAGCAATGCGGCTTGATTTTTTCAATGAATTTTTCCTGATGAGTGTCGCTACAATCGGTGCCTTTGCCATTGGATCCTATAGTGAAGGTGTAGCCGTTATGGTTTTCTATTCCATAGGCGAATGGTTTCAGGACGCTGCAGTATCTAAAGCCAAAAACAACATCAAGGCACTACTGGATATCAGGCCAGACCGCGTAGACATAATCAGAGATGGTAAAGTTCAAAGTATCAATCCTGCAGAAGTACAGGTAGACGATATTATAGAAGTAAAACCTGGTGAAAAAGTGGCGCTCGACGGTGTATTGCTCACAGATAGCGCGGCTTTCAATACTGCTGCCTTAACTGGCGAAAGTGTACCCGATACGAAAGAAAAAGGAGAATCAGTATTGGCTGGAATGATTAACCTGAATCAGTTGGTACAAATTCAGGTTAAAGCCTTATTTAAGGATAGTAAACTCAGTAAGATTCTGGAAATGGTTCAGGATGCAACAGCGCGAAAATCACAAACTCAGTTATTCATATCCAGGTTTGCTAAAGTATATACGCCAATAGTCTTTGCGCTTGCGGTGCTTGTTGTACTACTTCCCCTGCTTTTTCTGCCAGATTATCATTTTAAGGACTGGCTATACCGCGGTCTCGTATTTCTTGTGATCAGTTGCCCTTGTGCCTTGGTTGTTTCTATCCCTCTTGGCTATTTCGGAGGAATTGGCCTGGCTTCTAAAAACGGAATCTTATTTAAAGGATCAAACTTCCTGGATGTAGTCACCAAAGTTAATACCGTAGTGATGGACAAAACGGGTACTCTTACCATGGGCGTATTCAAAGTACAACAGGTGGTACCTGAAGGCATTGAAGAACAAGAATTGGTGCAGCTCGCCGCAGCTATAGAAAGTAAATCTGCCCATCCGGTAGCGAAAGCCGTTACTGCTTATGCCAACCTGGGCGATCATTTACCAGAGGTTGCCGCCCTGGAAGAAATTCCTGGTCACGGATTGTCAGGCACCATTAACGATAAAGTAGTACTGGCCGGAAATGCACGGTTGATGAAAATGAAACAAGTTGTTTATCCGGCCGCTATAGACCAGTTGGAAGATACAGTTGTTCTATTTGCAGTTGACGGGAAATATGCTGGCTATATGACGATTGCTGATGAGGTGAAACCAGATGCACTGCAAACGATTAAGGACCTGCATGCTTTAAACATACAAACTGTAATGTTGAGTGGTGACAAGCAGCATGTAGTTAAAAAAGTGGCAACATATCTCGGCATAGATCAGTTTTTCGGCGATTTGCTTCCAGAAGACAAAGTTACCCAACTTGAGCAGATTAAGGCTGCAGGCAGATCCGTTGCCTTTGTAGGCGATGGTGTAAATGATGCCCCTGTCATAGCCTTGGCTGATGCCGGATTTGCCATGGGCGGACTGGGAAGTGATGCCGCAATTGAAACTGCGGATATTGTAATCCAGAATGACCAGCCAGCAAAGATCGTTACCGCAATTCGTGTTGGTAAGCTCACCAGGCAGGTGGTTTGGCAAAATATCATACTAGCCATGGCCGTCAAAATTTTGGTGCTTATTTTAGGCGCCGGAGGCATTGCTACCCTTTGGGAAGCCGTAATTGCAGACGTTGGCGTGGCACTACTGGCAATTTTAAATGCGGTTAGGATTCAAAGGATGAAAGTATAAGGGCTGCAGTGCTGTAAGCACTGGTAATTGCTGCTTCTACTGTTCCCTGATCTGGCCCATCGTAAATCGCTTCCCCACAAAAATACAGGGTATGCGCTATTGGACATGCCAGAAGCTTTCTGGCAGCCTTACTTGCCGGAGTGGCGTAACTGTAGGCACCGGTGCTGTACGGATTCTCCGTCCAGTTCCTGATAAAAGCGGCACGCAGATTTCCGCTGACCTCCTCTTTTGGGATATCGAAGATCTCGGATACGGAAAAAATGGCACTATCCAGCAGTTCTTTTTCTGAAGCCCCTGCAAGAGCGTCCGCATGCGCACCTCCGGCCCAACCCGTAAGCGTCAGGTTATCATCGGGAAGCTGTGTCCACCATGTTGGAAAAGGCACCTCGCCAAATACAAAACCCATATCCTTTTTCCAGAAGGCAGTGTTAAACTCAAAAACTACTTTGACCACCGTACCATAGCCTATAGCATTAAAAGCAGTGTGGTAGCTTTGAATCCCGGGCTCAAATGAAAGCGCCAGTTCACTGTCATTCCCGTGTTGCTGGAGCAGTGGCAGGGGAAGTGTTACGATACACTTTTCCGCCCGGAAGGTTGGTACTTTATCTGTTTGGACCGTAACTTCATCTTTTGCCCAACTGATTTTCTTTACAGCAGAATCCAGAATAATAGTACAACCCATTTTTAGACATTCCTTTTCCAGAAAATCAACAAGCAGACTATAACCGCCATTGATCCTGTATTCCGGGGTTTCGTCAGACCATTCCTGATATAGCGTTTTTGCACTTACCTTTTCAGGATCCGCAAGATCAAACCCTCCTGCGTACGACTGCGCCTGCAACCTGAGTTCAGCATATTCCGCCCCCGGAAAAAAACGATGTAAAAAATCGTCAAGCGTCATATCATTTTCTAACGCTGAAAGACGTTCTAGGAGTGTATCCCAACCTGCTACCATTTCGTTCTGCACCCGAAGTCCTCCCTCTTTTTCCCGGTAAAACTCACCTGACACTTCCGTATAGCCAATTCCCGCAGCTTTCAATAGAGCGTAGGTATTTTGTGCATTGCCATGAATAAATTCTGCTCCTGCCTCAATCCTTCCAGAGAAATTATCTGCTTTTAAAGTATTGATCCTCCCCCCGATCCTGCCTGACGCTTCAATAAGGGTAACGTCAAAATGACATGCTAATTTATAAGCTACCGAGAGGCCGGCGATACCCGCACCTATAACAACGATATGTTTTTCTGACATAGAGTTCTGTTTGCCACAAACAACAGATAGCGGGTACCTAAAGTTATAAAATTTCTCTTTTTACTGTAACTGTTCTAATGGCACCATCGGCATCCTTTATCTTCAGGACAGCACTTGTCAATCCTTTAAACACAGAAGGACTGGTTAGCATCTGACAGAGACTTACTGCAGGATATTCCTTTTCATTGATAGCCAGGATTTGTTCTCCTTGCTTTAACTGTCCAGCAGCACTTTTCCATACCGCACCAAAAATCAGCTTGTCGCCATCCAGAGAAAGCTCAAACGGCCAGCGTGTTTCGTTCAGATCCGTTATCTCCTTGTAAGGTTCAAAATAGAATTTTTTATCCATGTAATCCAGAGTAACCAATCCATACTCCAGCAATTTTGTGCCTATCCCAGGAATACCGTTTTTGTCAGTATATGTTACCACATTGCTGAATTTACCTGACCCCAGCTCGAAGTTTGCAAAACGTAATAAGAATTTATCAGCTGCTTTTTGTTCTCCAAATGCGCTGATCCTTGTTGCACCATAACCTTCCGAAAGGACTTCAAATACTTTGGACTTGCTAAGTTGGTTCATGAAATCTTCGGATAAACGTAAGAAGCTGTTATCACCCGTATCAAAACCCATTGTCATGCTTACCTTTTTAGCGAGCTTAATCTGAATCCTTGGATCACTTTGCCCTTTAGAAAGCAGCAGCGGGATCGCGTTCTTTGGATTGAGATTTAACTTTTCAGGCTGATCGGTCAGGATGATACGTTTCTTTACTGCGTCAATCTGCACAACACTATTTCTAAGCAAATTGCTCCCAATGATCCCTGTAACGCCCCAACATTTAAAAAAATCGGGCACCAGCGTAACGGCAGGAATATCATTAAACTCCACTTCACCCAGTCGTATCGATTTTGGCAACACCACAGATGTGGAATCCTTTAATCCCCCGGCGTCCGTTACAGGTGCATTACGCAGGAATGTTGCTCCCGAAGCCTTCGCAAGCTCTTTACTGATAGAAGTTGGTGCCCCCGTGTCAAATAAAAAATTTGCTGTTTGCCCACCAACTTTAACTTGCACAATCATCTTCCCATTTATATCCTGATAAGGAAGTTCCTGATAGTAATTTTTGCCTGCGGCACCACCTGCATTATAAGTAAAAGTCTGTGCCTGGGTTATCAAAGTAACCGACATCATCAGAAAAAAAAGAGAAATACGCTTCATAAAGATTTAGGATGAAGCAAGATATTATTTTTTGCCCTATGGGCACGCATTGATGGAATCGAATTAACGTTTTTTAACAGCTTGAAAAAATATTTGGAGCTTACTATCATATAGATGTTTATCCCCAGACGGGTTGAGCTCAAGAAAGGTTGCAGGAATTTAAAATTAAGGCAACCGCACACCTTCATCAGCAACCGGTGAAGGCTCTTCAGAGTCCGCCTCGGGATCAAGTTCCGGATCCAGCTCAACACATCCCGCGCTGTCTTTACGTGCAAATAAAATGGGATACATGAATAAGAAAGCGCCCAGCATCAGGAATACACCGGATGCCTCCAGCATATAAATACTGGAATCATTCTTTTGTCCGCGTAAAATGAGATAGCCCACCAGTAGAAGTACGCCGATGATAATAGAGATGAGTGCTTTTTGAAGTTTGAGTATTTTTATCATGGCTTTGGATGTTAATGATCTCCAGGAAACATTTCTTAAAGAACAAAAATCAAACCAAGCTGAGTAGCGTCTGATTTTATGCACAAAGCTACTATTTTTCATTTCAAAACCTTAACTTTGCATCCTTAATTTTTGAAGATACTGGATTGATGTATAGGGAATTTAAACAATTAGAACTGGCGAATATAGGGAAAGAGATCCTTGAGTTTTGGAAATCGGAAAACATCTTTGAGAAAAGCATTTCGAGCCGACCAAAATCTAATCCTTTTACTTTTTATGAAGGCCCGCCTTCAGCCAATGGTATGCCTGGTATTCACCATGTGATGGCCCGTGCCATAAAGGATATCTTTTGCCGTTACAAAACCCTTAAGGGTTACCAGGTTAAACGCAAAGGTGGATGGGATACACATGGTCTTCCTATCGAGCTTGCTGTTGAGAAAAAATTAGGCATTACCAAGATCGACATTGGTGTCAAGATCAGTGTTGAGGAATATAATGCGGCATGTCGCGAAGAGGTAATGCGTTACACGGATATCTGGAATGACCTGACTGAAAAGATGGGTTACTGGGTAGACCTTGAAAATCCTTACGTTACTTACGAGAACAATTATATTGAAAGCTTATGGTGGATCCTGAAGTCGTTTTATGACAAGGGGCTTCTCTATAAAGGATACACTGTACAGCCATACTCGCCTGCTGCCGGAACGGGACTAAGCTCGCATGAGCTGAACCAGCCAGGTACTTATAAGATGTTGAAGGATACGTCTATCACGGCGCAGTTCTTTTTAAGACGCGATCAGGAGCACCCATTATTGTCGGTAGTATTTGACAATGCTGAAGAAGAAACAGCGATCATTGCCTGGACAACTACCCCATGGACATTGCCTTCTAATGGTGCTTTGGCAGTAGGAGAAAAAATCGACTACGTTAAGGTAAAAACCTTTAACCAGTATACTTACCTCCCGCTAAACGTGATTCTGGCGAAAGACCTTGTGGCTAAACACTTTAAAAAAGAAGCACAGGATCTTGATTTCTCTACTTATAAAGGCGGTGATAAATTAATTCCATGGACAGTCGTTGCCGAATTTAAAGGTGCTGACCTGGTAGGCTTAAAATACAACCAGTTGCTGCCTTATGTAACCAGCGATGAACTCACAGAAAATGCTTTCCGTGTGATTCCTGCAGATTATGTAACTACAGAAGATGGTACGGGTATCGTTCACATCGCTTCTGTTTTTGGAGCAGACGATTTCCGGGTTGCCAAAGAAAGTGGCATTCCTGCCGTAATGATCAAAGACGAAAATGGTAACGAACTACCCCTTGTAGACAAGCAGGGTAAGTTTGTTGCAGAGGTCACTGATTTTGCCGGTTACTATGTAAAAGAAGAATATTACAGCGACGAGCAGCGTAAAGATCCTGAATTTAAGTCGACAGATGTGCTCCTGGCCATCAAGCTTAAAGAGGATAATAAAGCGTTTGATGTTAAGAAATACGAACACAGTTACCCACACTGCTGGAGAACTGACAAGCCACTTTTATACTATCCATTAGACAGTTGGTTTATCAGGACCACTGCAGTGAAAGAAAAAATGGTTGCATTAAACAAAACCATCAACTGGAAACCAGAATCTACAGGTACTGGTCGTTTCGGCAACTGGCTTGAAAACCTGGTGGATTGGAATTTATCACGCTCAAGATACTGGGGTACACCCCTACCGATCTGGCGTACCGCAGACGGCCTGGAAGAAAAATGCATCGGTTCTATCGCTGAGCTGAACGAAGAGATCAAAAAGGCTGTTGATGCTGGTTTTATGGATGCTGGCTTTGAGCTTAAAGACATGCACCGCCCATATGTTGACAATGTGATCCTCGTTTCAAATACCGGCGAACGCATGGTTCGTGAAGCTGACATGATCGACGTTTGGTTTGATAGTGGGGCCATGCCTTATGCACAATGGCACTTCCCTTTTGAGAACCAGGAGGAATTTGAAAATGCATACCCTGCAGACTTTATAGCTGAGGGTGTGGATCAGACACGCGGCTGGTTCTTTACCCTGCATGCTATTGCAGTGATGCTGAGCGAGAGCAGTGAAGAGATCAAAGCAGTAAATGCCAAGACTGGTAATGCCGGTGTAGCATTTAAAAATGTCGTTTCAAACGGCCTTGTGCTCGACAAAAACGGCAATAAAATGTCAAAACGCCTGGGTAACGGCGTTGATCCTTTCAGCACAATCGACACCTATAGTGCCGATGCTACCCGTTGGTACATGATCAGCAATGCATCGCCATGGGATAACCTGAAATTCAACATGGATGGATTAGATGAGGTTAGAAGGAAATTTTTCGGCACCTTATACAATACCTATTCTTTCTTTGCGCTATATGCCAATATCGACAAGTTTGAGATCGATCCTGCCAACGAAACACCGGTAGCAGAACGCAGTGAACTTGACCGTTGGATTCTTTCCATGTTGCAAACCCTGATCAACGAAGTTGACGAGAGTTACAATACCTACGAGCCTACTAAAGCGGCCAGGGCAATACAGAACTTCGTTGACGAACATCTGAGTAACTGGTATATCCGTTTATCACGCAGACGCTTCTGGAAAGGAGAAATGACCGATGATAAAAAAGCGGCTTACGAAACGCTATATACTTGCCTTACTTCAATCGCTCAACTGATGTCGCCGGTAGCACCTTTCTTCGCCGACTGGCTATATCAAAACCTGACAGTTAACGCTGTGGAGAAATCAGAATCTGTGCATTTGACCTTATGGAAAACCGCGGATGCGACCCTGATTGACACGGAGCTGAATGAAAGAATGTTGTTGGCACAAGATATATCATCAATGGTGTTATCGCTTCGCAAAAAGAGCAGCATCAACGTTCGTCAGCCTTTAGCTAAGATCCTGATACCTGTTTTGGACCAGAAACTTGCTGACCGCGTAGAATTGGTAAAAGAGCTGATACTTTCGGAAACGAATATCAAAAATATTGAGTACATTACAGACACGGCAGGTTTCATTAAAAAGAAAATAAAACCTAATTTCAAGGCGTTGGGACCGAAGGTTGGTAAAGACATGAAACTTGTTGCAGATGCAATTACAGGACTTGACCAGACACAGATCGCGGAGCTTGAGAAAAATGGTGAAGTGACTATAAAAATCAGTAATGCAGGTACAGATTCTAGCTATGTGGTTTCGAATACCGACCTTGAAATCATCGCCGAAGACATCCCCGGATGGCAGGTAACAAACCTGGGCAGCCTTACCGTTGCACTGGATGTAACCGTTACTGAGGAGCTGAAGCAGGAAGGTCTTTCGAGAGAACTGATCAACAGGGTTCAAAACCTACGTAAGGAATTGGGCTTTGAAGTTACTGACCGCATAACGGTGAGTTTACAAAAGGATAATTTGATTGAGCAGGCGGTGGCTCAGCATAAAGCATACATTTGCTCGGAAATTTTAGCTGAAAAGCTGGAGTTAACCGACACCTTAACTAACGCAAACAAAATTGTAATCGATGATGTTGAACTACAAATTTCGATTACCAAACTATAATTAAACATGGAAAAAGCTACAAAAACTCGGTATTCAGATAGTGAGCTTCAGGAATTCAAAGACCTGATACAGGAAAAAGTGCGCATGGCACGTGAAGAATTTCTGTCATTAACAAACTCTTTAAGCAGCCCGAATTCTAATGGTACCGAAGATACTTCAGGAACCTATAAAACGCTTGAGGACGGTTCTGCAACTTTAGAGAAGGAGCAATTGAATCAGCTTGCTGCCCGTCAAAAGAAATTTATTGACAACCTTGAAGCTGCCCTGGTGCGTATCGAGAACAAAACATATGGCATTTGCCGTGAAACTGGTAAACTGATCCAGAAAGAACGTTTGCGCGCGGTACCGCATGCTACGTTAAGCATGGAAGCTAAACTGAAGCAGGCATAATGAAAGGGTACACTAAACCTGTATTGGTTATTTTTTTAGTATTACTAATTGACCAGGTCCTGAAGACCTGGATTAAAACAAACATGTTCATTGGCCAGGAATTTAAAATTCTTGGTCATTGGTTCATTATCCACTTCACAGAAAATAATGGTATGGCCTTTGGCCTCGAGTTCGGTGGAGAGTTTGGCAAACTTGCCCTTTCTCTTTTTAGGATCGCCGCTGTTGCAGGTATCGGTTACGCACTGTATTATCTGATCGACAAAAAATATCACCGCGGACTGATTCTTAACGTTGCACTGATCTTTGCTGGTGCACTCGGAAATATCATTGACTCGGTATTCTATGGTGTGATCTATGGTTATGCCGGCCTATTTCACGGCCGCGTGGTAGACATGCTCTATTTCCCATTACTTGAAGGCGTATTTCCAAAATGGCTGCCTATCTGGGGAGGCGAAGATTACATCTTCTTCCGTCCGGTATTTAATATTGCTGATGCAGCAATCTCTTTAGGCGTAATTCTGATCCTTGTTTTCCAAAAAAGCTATTTTAAGGAAGAAGTAAAAGACGAAATAGGGATTAATAATGAGATAGTTGAAGACTAATCTACAGTGATTAAAAATATATTTCATCTTGTTTATGGAATTGGTATGATATTTACATCAAGGGGGTAAATACACAAATCATACAATTATGAAAAGATTATTCACACTTGCTTTCGTTGCCTTACTAAGTGTAGGCGCCATGGCACAAACAGTAGATTTAAGAAAAAAGATCAGCGTAAGCGGTACCGCAGAACAAGAAGTAACACCAGATATTATTTATATCGGTATCTCTTTACAGGAGTATCTAAAAGATGGTAACAGCAAGAAAAGAGTAGATATTACTGAATTGGAAAATCAGTTGTATACCGCGGTTCAAAATGCAGGCATACCAAAAGAAAGCCTTACTGTCAACAGTCTGTCGAGCTACATGACCATAACTGAGAAAAAAAAGAATCCTGAATTTTTAGCGAGCAAGCAATATAAACTTAAGGTAACCGACCTGAATAAGTTCAACGCAATTATTGGCGCAATAGATCCTAAAGGAATTGCTTCTACAAATATCGACAGCTACGAGTATTCTAAAATCGAAGGTTTGAAAAAAGAACTTAAGGTTAAAGCATTATTGGCAGCAAAAGATAAAGCAACTTACCTGACTGCAGCGCTTGGCGACAAGCTTTGGCCTGCAATTGATATCCAGGAGGTAAGCAATGAGCAATATCCGCAGCCGATGTACCGTGTTAATATGATGATGAAATCTGCAAGTGCAGACGTTCAAAGTGCGCCGGAACTAGATTTCAAGAAGATAAAATTGAGCTACACCATGAATGTCGTTTTTGAAATTAAATAAGGTACTGTTCAAAAGACTATACAGTTTTTGCAACACAAAACCTTTTGTTTAACCATCAAAACCAAAGAAATAAAGTTGCTTAAATTAATACTCAGGAAAATAATCCTTATTTAAACACGTTTTAAGCGCCTTTTCAGCAATAGTCTTTCGAAACAACATTGAAACCTACCAGCGTTCTGGTAGGTTTTTTGTTATTTATGGGTGTATCAATAAAACTTAAAAATCATATGAAAAAATTACTTTACTCCCTGGCACTCGTATTCATGTTCAGTATCAGTGCAAGCAGCGTTATGGCAGCAGACAAAACTGACAAAAACAAAACTGAGCTTACTGTTGAACAACAAGCACAACTGACAAGAATCACCAATCGTGTGGAAGAAATCAGACATATGGATAAATCTCATTTATCTAGAGCTGAGAAAAAAGAATTGCGCAAAGAACTTAGAGAAATGAAAAGCCAGGCCCGTGCAATGGGTGGAGGTGTTTATCTTTCTGTAGGTGCTATTATCATCATCATCTTATTATTGATCCTAATCTTATAGTATCGGTCACAACATAAAAAAAGGCCTCTGAACAAATTCAGGGCCTTTTTTTATGTCTTCTATTTTATTAATCAATGTATTCGAAGCCGGTATATTTGACCAACGCCTCTGGAATTTTGATTCCTTTATCAGTCTGATAGTTTTCAAGTATCGAAGCTACTATACGTGGCAATGCCAAGGCACTTCCATTTAAGGTATGCGCCAATTGTGTTTTCCCGGTATTTCCTTTGAAACGCAGTTTCAGGCGGTTTGCTTGATAGGTTTCGAAATTGGAAACAGAAGAAACCTCCAGCCAGCGTTGTTGCGCAGCACTCCACACCTCCATATCATAAGTCATAGCCGACGTAAAGCCCATATCTCCGCCACATAAACGTAATACGCGATAATGTAGACCAAGTTCCTGCAACAAGGACTGCACGTAGCTGCTCATCTCTTCCAAAACCTGATAAGATTTCTCCGGATGAACGATCTGCACCACCTCAACTTTATCGAATTGATGCAATCGATTAAGTCCGCGTACATGTGCACCATAAGATCCAGCTTCACGGCGGAAGCAAGGTGTATAAGCAGTATTCTTAACTGGTAATTCGTCTTCTTTGAGAATAACATCCCTGTACAGGTTAGTTACCGGAACCTCTGCAGTAGGGATCAGGTATAAGTTATCTACCCCCGCATGATACATCTGTCCTTCTTTATCTGGAAGCTGACCGGTACCGAAGCCAGAGGCTTCATTAACCATATGTGGAACCTGCATTTCGCGGTAGCCTTGTGCCGTAGCGTGGTCCAGGAAAAAATTAATCAGTGCGCGCTGTAGCTTTGCACCTTTACCTTTATACACCGGGAAACCTGCCCCTGTAATTTTAACACCCAATTCAAAATCAATGATATCATATTTTGCTGCCAGTTCCCAATGCGGCAAAGCATGTTCGCCAAGTTGAGCCGGCTCACCATGGAGGTATACTTCTTCATTGTCTTCAGCACCAACACCAGGTTTCACCAGTTCGTTTGGAATATTAGGAACCTGAACGATCAGGCTAAATAACTTTTCTTCAAGTGCTGCAAGCTGTTCACCGTAACTCTTGATGGCTTCTTTATTTGATGTTGTCTCAGCTTTAAGCTTATCTGCAGCCTCTTTATTGCCAGTACGCATCAGCTCACCAATCTGTTTTGCACTGGAATTCGCGATAGCCGATAAATTATCTAAAGAAGTCTGGGATTGTTTGCGTTCTTCATCTAACTGAATGATCTGATCAATAATTTCAGTCTGTTTGAAATTACGAGCCCCTAAGCGTTCTAAAACTTTCTCTCTATTTTCGCGGATATAGTTAACTTGCAACATTATTTTATTTTTTCACCAAAGATAACAAGAGTTTGGAGAATAACACGAGCGGCAAGCTATTTCTGGTGCCCACACCCATTGGGAACCTGGAAGACATGACCTTCAGGGCAATACGGATTTTAAAGGAGGCAGATGTTATCCTGGCGGAGGATACGCGCACCAGCGCGCCCTTGCTGAAGCATTTTGGCATCGATAAAAAAGCGTATTCCCATCACCAGCATAATGAACATAAGGCAACATCAGAGATTATACGGTTTTTGTTGGCCGGGCAGAACGTCGCACTGATTTCTGATGCCGGAACACCCGCCATCTCAGACCCAGGTTTCTTTCTGGTACGGGAAGTGCTTAAGCACGATCTTGAAGTAGAGTGCCTGCCAGGCGCCACGGCATTTGTTCCCGCATTGGTAAATTCCGGTCTCCCTACAGACGCCTTTGTATTCGAGGGCTTTCTCCCCGTAAAAAAAGGAAGACAGACACGATTGAAAAAACTGGCCGAAGAGGAACGTACCATTATCCTTTATGAAAGCCCACACCGCCTGTTAAAAACACTGGAAGAATTTGAGACTTATTTCGGAGCCGATCGTCAGGCCTCAGTGAGCAGAGAACTAACAAAGCTCTATGAGGAAACCATTCGTGGCACAGTTAGTGAAATAAAATCATACTACACCAACAATATCTTAAAGGGAGAATTTGTAATTTGTGTTGCCGGAAGAGCGGAAGTTAAAAAATCCAGATCTGACGATGAAGGTTATAAATAACCCATAACTTATTAAAAACGAACGATGATTATACCAGATAAATTTTTGAGCGACGAACAGGAACCCAGAGCTGTAGAAAAAGTTGTGGGCAAACTGAATGATATGTTAAGCAGTAATGAAGAGCTGATCTATCTTGCTGTGCAGAAGAAGCCTGCGGTAAATCTTTTACCCGACTGTATTGCAGTGAGTAATAAAAGAATTTTTTATTGTGAGCCTGGCAACTTCGGGATTACCATGAACTTCAAGGATATCTCCTGGAAAAGTATTAAAGAGGTATCTTTTAAAGAAGAACTTTTCGGCTCTAAATTCATCTGCGTACCGCAGCATGGTGAAAATATAGTAACAGAGTTTATTCCTAAGGTACAGGCACGTAAGCTTTACCAGGCAGCATCAGAGCAACTCGAAAATTTCAGAGAACAGAACGAGAAAAAAGAAACCGAAGATAAAAAGGCACCATCACTGAATGCCGTCTTTGAAGATGCAATAGAAATTGAAGAATCCGTTATTGTTCCCGCTGCGGCAGAAACTCCAGCTGCTCCTTACATTCCTGTTGTTGAAGAAGAAGACGAGACTACACTTAAGCTAAGAAAATTAAAAACCTTGTATGATAAGCAACTGATCACACAGGATGAATATGAAGCCAAAAAAGCCAGTATACTGGATAGCTTTTAAGGCATGACAAAAAAACAAACGTATGGCCTCGCATTCCTCAGTGCTTTCGCACTGTGGCTGGCCTGGCCCCCGATCCCTTACACTACTCCCTTATTGCTGGTAGGTCTTGTTCCCTTGTTTATTGCATTAGCTGAAGTAAGGAAGACTATTGCTCCGAAACGAGGTAAAAGAATATTTCTAACGGCGGGCCTTACTTTTCTGGTATGGAATACCGCATGTATTTACTGGGTTTACAACGCAATCAGTTCTTATAACTCCCCTATAGTTTCATTACTGATCAGCCTGATCCCCTATGGACTGGGGGCCTTATTAATGACCTTTGCCTTCTGGCTATATTACCGGTTGAGCCTGTATACCAGTAAAGTCATAGCTTATGCCGGACTGATCAGTTTCTGGATCAGCATGGAATTCCTGCATCAAAGCTGGGATCTGGCATTTCCCTGGATGAACCTTGGTAATGGCCTGGCAGGGATGCACCAGCTTGCCCAGTGGTATGAATACACTGGAGTTTACGGTGGCTCTGTATGGATTCTCCTGAGTAATATTCTTGCTTATGAAGCCTGGGTAGCCTTTAAAACGCAGAAAGATTATTCCCGATTAAGGCCAGCAATAATCTGGATTGCCCTAATCATTATCCCGGCAGCTTATTCCCTGATCCGATATAATACCTATAAAGAAAAATCAGTCCCCCTAAATGTCGTTACGGTTCAGCCAAACATTGATCCTTATCAAAAATATGGCAGTCAAAGTTCACGCGAGCAACTGGACATCTTAACACATCTATCAGATTCGGTAGCGCAAGTCAACACCGAATATTTTATCTGGCCAGAAACTGCACTACCTACCTTTACAGACGAAGACAAAGTACGCAGTACTCCAGAATTTATTGCCGTTCAGCAATTCATTTCAAAATATAAAAACGGCGCTGTGTTAACGGGGATCGAGAGCATCCGCAAATACAACGAGAAAAAGACCATCAGTGCCAAGCAGGATCCTGCATCTGGCATCTGGTACGACAATTTCAACGCAGCGATGCAGGTAGAGAATTCTGCCAACGTACCCTTCTATCATAAATCGAAATTGGTCCCGGGTGTAGAGAAAATGCCTTTTCCCGAAACACTGGCCTTTCTGGCACCGGTATTTGATCAACTAGGTGGCAGCACCGGCGGTTGGGGCTGGCAGGAAGATCCTACAGTATTTTATGCACAGAGTGGCGTGGGGGTGGATCCCGTGATTTGTTACGAATCTATCTGGGGCGACTGGGTAAGGCGTTCGGTAAAAGATGGTGCCCAGTTTGTCGCTATTATCACCAATGATGGCTGGTGGGGAAATACATCCGGCAAAGATCAGCACATCCTCTATGCCAAGCTTAGGGCAATAGAAACACGGAGATGGGTAGTCCGCTCTGCCAATACCGGAATCTCAGGCTTTATCAACCAACGCGGCGATATTACCAAAGAAAGTAAATGGTGGACGCGTACCGCGTTGAAAGCTGATATCAACCTGAATGATGAGCTCACTTTTTATGTGAAAAATGGAGATATCATTCCCTGGTTACTTAGCCTGATCGCAATAGTACTAGCCCTAATCATCCCCTACAAAAGGTGGATCAAGAAAGAAAAACCGCAGACTATTTAAGCAAGGTATTTGCCTACAATTGGCATCCTTCTCCCCATACCGAAAGCTTTTGGAGAAACACGTAAAATTGGTGGTGTCTGGTAACGCTTAAATTCAGCATTGTTAACCAGCTTAATTACTCTTTTAACCAGTGTTTCTTCAAAACCCATGGCGATGATCGCTCTGGAACTTTTCTTTTGTTCGATATAATGCATCAAGACCTGATCCAGCGTATCGTAGTCTGGCAGAGAATCAGAATCTTTCTGATCGGGTCTTAACTCGGCTGAAGGTGGCTTAACAATCGTATTTTCAGGGATTACTGCTGCATCTTTATTGATGAACCTTGCCAGCTGGAAAATCTGGGTTTTGTACACATCTCCAATTACGCCGATTGCACCACACATATCACCATACAATGTCCCATAACCTACAGCACACTCACTTTTGTTTGACGTATTAAGTAAAATATACCCAAATTTATTGGACATAGCCATAAGCAGAATTCCGCGGCAACGGGCCTGGATATTCTCCTCCGTAAGATTAGCTGCAAGCCCTTCAAATACTGGAGCAAGCATGTTATCGAACGCATCTGCCGCTTCTCCAATCCTGATGATCTCATGTTTGCAGCCGATATTTTCAACCAGATCCAGCGCATCTTTAATGGAGTGGTCGCTCGAATATTTCGAAGGCATCAATACTGCCATCACGTTTTCAGGACCCAGGGCCCGGCACGCCAACGCACAGACGATAGCAGAGTCAATTCCCCCTGACAAGCCCAATACTGCTTTTTGGAATCCTGACTTCCTAAAATAATCCTGAATCCCCAGGATCAGGGCATCATGGATCTGCGCAATATCAGGAATAACCTGATGGGTGATTGGCTGCAGCCCTTTCAATTCGTTCTGTTCGAATGTATAAATCTTAAAATCTTCTTTGAAATAAGCCATCTCATCGATTAGGATTCCGTCCTTGTTAAAGGCCATAGAGCCACCGTCAAAGATAATCTCAGTTTGCGCACCTACCTGGTTTACATATAACAGCGGAAGATGATACTGACTCGCGTTTTTTGATAAAATTTCTACACGCTCATCATCGTGCAGATAAGAAAATGGAGATGCGGCAATATTAATCATCAGGTCTGGCTCCTGCTTAATCAATTCATCCATTGGATTATGGATATATAGCGGATTATTGTTTATATTCCATAAATCTTCACATATCGTTAACGCAATTTTTTTGCCCTTGAATTCAATGCATTCAAAGTTCATTGCAGGCTCGAAATAACGATACTCATCAAATACATCATAGTTAGGCAACAGTGCCTTTTTTACCACAGCTTTTACAGATCCATCTTCTATGAAGTACGCAGCATTATATAGGTCTTTTCCAGCAGGAAGCTCGTTTTTTACAGGGAGTCCAAAAATACAGGCTATACCTTGCGTATGCAGTGCAACTTCCTGCGCCGCCGCTTCACAAAGCTCGATAAACTCCTCAAATTCTAAAAAGTCGCGCGGCGGATAGCCGCAGATAGCCAATTCTGCAAATACCACGAGCTCTGCCCCTTCGGCTTTTGCTTTATGAATATGATCTATGATCTTTTTGGTATTGGATTCGAAATTCCCTATGTGGTAATTGAGTTGCGCCAGTGCAATTTTCATCTGCGTAATTTTTTCTGTAAGCGGTATTAAAAGAATACACCAAAGTTTAAGCCAACATAATGACTCCTAACCGTTCTATTTTTGTCACTGCTAATATCGGTAAAACCATTGTTATAGGTTAAGCCTAGTGTAAGACTCGTATGGTTATCTATATTAAATTCCGTACCACCACCAAGAATTAGTCCGGCACGGTAAAAATTGGTGATTTTCTTGATATCAGCATTATCCGCTATAGTTTGCCCACCCAGGCTTACATCTTGCTTTGCACCAATGTTAAAGTCATTTGACAGACCAAATTGCCCGTAATACCGTTGCTCTCCCACCTTTCCGGTTTTCAGTTTCAGCGTTAACGGCACCTCGATATATTGAAGTTTGTATTTTAAGTTATAGGCCAAAATATTAGTATTACCTGCAGCATGGTAAGGCGCGGGATTTATTTCAGTGCTTTTACCATTGATGGTCGTAATGGTTAACCCCGTAGAAAAACTATAATTTTCGGCAAAGTCAAAATCACCGATCAGACCATAAGAGAATCCCAGGCTGAGACCATCGCCCTTACCGTTTTCCGGTTTCAGCCAACCAAAAGTAGGGTGTGCCGTTAAGCCCAGTCTGAAATTATAGAAAGGTGTCTGTTGTGCAAAAAGGGAACTGCTTAACAATGTGAAGAGGAGTACGATAAATAATTTTTTCATGATGCGTTTGTATTTTACAGGTTTGACGCCCGATTCATTATATTTGCTTTACATGAGGTATAACGTTAAACATCTCCAAATCTATCTATTTTTTCTATGTATAGGGGCTTTTTTTTCCTGTAAACAGGGCCAGCGACCCGATGTTAGCGGAATTAATGTCGATATCAAAATACAGCGCTTTGATCGGGATCTGCTTTCATTACGCGGTGAAGGCCTGGAGAAGGCCGACCAGGAGCTCAGCAAAAAATACACAAACTTCTATGCCGATTACACGCAACGAATTGTAGGTAATGGTAGATTTAGCGGACCACAGATCTTGTCCTTGTTATACAATGATCAGGCGTATACAGATCTTAACCATGATGCAGACAGCGTTTTCAAAAGCTTTGTTCCCATTGAGAACGATTTAAATCAAACTTTTAAATACATCAAATACTACTACCCAAAAATCAAGGTTCCCCGATTCATTTCCTTTATATCTGGTTTTGAAGTGCAGACCCCTATTGGAGATAATTATATGGGCATCGGCATGGATATGTTTCTTGGTAAAGACAGTCGCTTTTACAAGGCTATAGTAAAAAATGTACCAATGTATTTGTCGCGCAGGTTTACACCAGACTATGTGGTGCCCCGGTTAACAGAGACCTTCATCCGCGAGGACATGTTTCCTGAACGCGATGAAGACAATACCTTACTGGCAAAAATGATCCATAATGGAAAAGCCTTATATTTTATGGATCAGGTGCTTGCAGAAAATGTTCCTGACACTATAAAAATAGGGTACACCACCAAACAATTGGGTTGGTGCCAGGCTTATGAAGATAAAATCTGGGCCTACTTTATGGAAAATGAGTTACTCTTCAGTACCGACTATCAGAAGATTCAGGTATACCTTAGCGAGGGACCCTTCACGCCCGGATTGGGAGAGAAAAACCAGTCAGCACCTAAACTTGGCGTTTGGGTAGGCTGGCAGATTGTACGCAAATACATGCAGGAGAATCCCAAAGTAACACTGCAGGAGCTGATGCAGGATCATGATGCAGAGAAAATATTACGTGCATCAGGGTACAGACCAAAATAAAAATTATGAAGAAAATTGGTATCGTATTGTCCGGTGGCGGAATCAGGGGTATTGCCCATTTGGGGGTACTCAAAGCATTCATCAATGCCGGCATTAAATTCAGCCATATCAGTGGCACCAGTGCCGGTTCTATTGCCGGCGCATTTTATGCCGCAGGTATTGATCCTGAAGAAGGTCTTAATATCTTCATGAAAACGAAGTTACTGCGATTTGTCAGGCCTTCTATCGGCGGACTGGGCCTGATCAATATTGAACATACCTCAGAATTATTGAAGGACTATTTTCCTGAAGACACATTTGAAAGTCTGAAGATACCTTTAACGATAGCTGCGACAAACTTTAGCGAGGGCAGGCTGGTATATTTCACCAAAGGTCCGCTCATCAGAACCATACAGGCATCAAGCTGTATTCCTGGAATTTTCAGACCAATTATGATTGATAACCAGATGTATGTTGATGGCGGCATCCTCAATAATTTTCCCGTGGAGCCGCTGATAGGAAATTGTGATTTTATTATCGGCTCGTCCTGCAATCACTTAAAATCCGTAGATCAAATTACAAACATCACCACCCTGATGGGCCGTGCAGGCATCATGTCGATCAATAAAGACATGGAACAGAAATCATCATTATGTGATGTACTGATCGAACCCAAAGGTATGGGTGGGATCAGCACATTTGATATGAAAAAGGCAGAAACCATTTATTGGCTGGCCTACGAGGAAACATTAAAAGCCATAAAGAACAACGAAAAGCTGAAGGCGTTGCTGCCAGGCAAAAAGGCAATAAGCAAGCCTATTTAAGTGCTACAAGTGCATCTCCCCGAAGTACTGGAATAGCCTCACAGATATTTAACTGGAGACAGAATTTAACATCCTCTTCAATGTTCAATGCTGCCAGCCGATGGCTGTGTGATGATTTCTGCATATAAGCACGCAGATCATGCTGAGCAAGCTGATACAGGTCTTCTGCGAGCACTGAAGAGTCATCAAACTCAGTAAAAGCAGTACGAACCATCTGAACTACCGCTCCGGCAAAGAGTGTATCTTCCAGGTTCACCTGATCTTTCCATCCGGCACATAACAGCAAAACATCTCTATTTTCTGATTTTAACCAGGTGCTCAGCGCCTCAAGATTCAGGAACGAACCAATCACAACTTCAGCAGCACGTGCACGTGCCATATGTAATGCTTTCGTACCGTTAGTAGTTGTAAGGACTACAGTTTTACCGCCCACTTTTTCCTTAGTATAAGAAAAGGGTGAATTGCCAAAATCATATCCTGCTACCACTTCACCATTTCTTTCTGCTGCAAGCAGAAAACCATGATCCTTATAGTTCAGGCACTCTTCTACTTGTGCAACAGGAATAATCGCTGTGGCGCCGTTATCTATGCCGTAAACCATCGACGAGGTTGCCCTCAGGATATCAATTACAACAACAATACTATTTTCTATCGCATAGGTTTCCAGCAATGCCGGACTTAAGCATACTTCAATCTTTCTTTTCATTTTCCTTTACCTATTTAGTAAAAGGAAACTTAACAACTTTAGCTTTGATCTTTTGGTTACGAATTAAGATAAAGATCTCTGAACCTTCTTTAGCAAAGGCTTTCGTCACATAACCCATCCCGATTGCTTTCTGTAAAGTAGGGCTTTGTGTACCAGAAGTTACTCTTCCGATTACATTCCCATCAGCATCAACAATTTCATAATCATGACGTGCAATACCACGGTCAATCATTTCAAAACCGATTAGCTTATTTACAATGCCAGCTTCTTTCTGCGCCAATAAGGCTTCGCTGTTGGTAAAAGTCTTACTGAATTTGGTGATCCATCCCAATCCGGCTTCAATTGGTGAAGTCGTATCATCAATATCATTTCCATATAAGCAGAAACCCATTTCCAGTCTTAAGGTATCTCTGGCACCCAAACCTATAGGTTTTATATTTAATGCTTTCCCTGCTTCAAAAATTGCGTCCCAGATTTGATCAGCATGGTCATTGTCAAAATAAATCTCAAAACCGCCCGCACCTGTATAACCCGTAGCAGAAACCACTACGTTGTCTACGCCGGCAAAAGTTCCTTTTTTGAACGTGTAGTATTCCATTGACGCCAAATCAATATCAGTAAGACTTTGCAGTGCCTCAGCAGCTTTAGGACCCTGGATGGCAAGTAAAGATGTTTTGTCAGAAATGTTGTGCATTTCTACCGACTCCGTATTATATTTCTGAATCCAGTTCCAATCTTTATCGATGTTGGAGGCATTTACCACCAGCATATATGTTTTTTCGTCAATTTTATAAACCAGTAGGTCATCTACGATTCCACCATCTTCATTGGGCAGACATGAATACTGTACCTTACCATCATATAACTTAGCTGCATCATTGCTCGTTACCCGTTGGATCAGGTTTAAAGCATTTTCACCCTTCAGGATAAATTCACCCATATGGGAAACATCGAACACCCCAACGGCATTTCTAACTGCTGCATGTTCTGCGTTGATACCTTCGTATTGAACAGGCATGTTGTATCCTGCAAATGGTACCATCTTGGCACCTAATGAAATGTGTTTGTCGGTTAAGGCGGTGTTCTTCATACTGTTCTTTAAATTGGTGGCAAAAGTACACAATTTTTAGGCATTCAGTAATTCATTATAGACCTTAAACATTCTTTCTGCGATAAATGAAATATCGTAGTTTTTTTCAACGGACTTTCGTGCATTGCTTCCGATTTCTTTCCATTTAGTGGGGTGCGTAATGCACTGCAAAATGGATCTGTAAAATTCATCCGGCGTATCCGCGATCAGGATATCTTTACCATGTTCGCACTCAATTCCTTCAGCAGCCATCGTTGTGGCAATAATGCATTTGCCCATCGCCATGCCCTCAAGTATCTTAACACGCATACCGCTTCCAGAAAGGATCGGCACAATCATAATGGCTTTAGAATTCATAAATTCCATGGCATCCAATACCTCTCCTTCCACAACCAGATTCTCGGAGTCATAGTCAAAAAAGTGTCTTGGCATATTTTTTCCGGCGATATAGAACCTAAGTTCGCCGGTTAGCTTCTCAATATCCGGCCATACCTCATCAAGAAACCATTCAAGTCCCTCTTTATTTGGACGCCAATCCATTGCCCCAAGATGAAACAGTGTAGGAAAACTCACCTTGGTAGGATCAGCCACATAGTTTTTAAAATCGAGCGCAACGGGAAATACATCCAGGGCTGTTTCACAGCCAAAACGGAGGATGCTATGCCTGTCGGGCTCGCTGATGGCAAATACCTGGTGGAAACGGTTAATTTGTTCCGTTTCGTAGGCTTTCAGGCGCCGGGCCAGGAATTGCAGGTACCGACGACGCGGTGTAAACATCTCTGTATTTGCTAGTCGCTCCCACACATCAAAAACTATATTATGTGCCCTATAAATCAATTTGGCCTTACTGTTTGCCTTAACAATATCCAGGTATGGCACAACAAAAAGACCCTCAAACTGGATGATGTCAAATTCATTTTCCCGGAGCAGGTTCTCCAGAAGTTTACCGGCATCTTCATCAAAGTACCGAGAAACGTTATAAGATTGATTGGAAAAGATATTGAACAAGGCGCCCCAAACATTTACACCTGTGTCAAGCTCATGTGAATAAAACTGAATGCTATCAAAAACTGGGTCGTAAATATCTTCTATATCAACCCAATCTTTAGCTGTGTTGATACTGAACAAAGTTATCTCAGCCCCCAGACCGAGTAATCCCCTTATTGTATTATATACAACGATAGGATAACCGCTTTTCGGAGGAAAAGGCACCCGATATGTCAAAAATAAGGTTCTCAATACTGTGAAAATACGAATTATAGTTCGAAATTTTCAAAAAGGCTGGCCTGAGGGTGCGTAATTGCAAAAGTTTTACGATGGTATGGGGTTAAGCCCAGCTCGAGTGAGGTAGTTCTATGTGAAATTGTAGGATATCCCTTATTCTGATGCCACTCATATTGAGGATATTCAAGTCCAATCTGCTCCATATAAGCATCACGATGTGTTTTCGCAAGAATGGACGCTGCGGCAATGTTAAGGTATTTACCGTCACCCTTAATGATACAACTGTGCGGCACATCAGCGTAAGCTTTGAATCTGTTTCCATCAATCACCAGATATTGTGGAATTACCTGTAACTGGTCTATCGCGCGGTGCATAGCAAGGAAAGAGGCATTGAGGATATTGATCTGGTCGATCTCCAGGTTATCAACAACGCCTACCGCCCAGCAAATCGCCTCCTCTTCAATAACAGCGCGAAGGCCTACCCGTTGCTTATGTGTAAGTTTTTTGGAATCTGTTAACTCTGAAGAACTGAATTTCTTTGGCAGAATTACGGCGGCGGCAAATACAGGCCCCGCCAGGCAACCTCTACCCGCTTCGTCGCAGCCAGCCTCAATCAACTCTTCCTGAAAACAGTTCAATAACATGGCACAAATTTAAACAATGGCGGATGAATGAACGATAAGAATTTAATTTTATACCGTCACGTTTTGTGATTTCACATCGAAGGCATCGCGCAAGCCAATCGCCAGCAGATTGAAGGCATATACAGTAAGCATAATTGCCAATCCTGGGAGCATGGCCAGGTAGGCGGCATCCATGATGATATATCCATAATGCTCCTTAATCATCGTACCCCAGCTTGGCATTGGCGGCTGTGCGCCGAAACCCAGAAAACTCAAGCCCGTCTCGAGCAAGATGGCAGAAGCGAAATTTGCAGAGGCAACCACCAGTATTGGTCCCGCGATATTCGGTAGAATATGTCTGGCTATCGTGCGTGTAGTAGAATAGCCAAGTGCCCGAGCAGCTTCCACAAACTCTACTTCTTTAAGCGCCATTACCTGCCCGCGCACGAGCCTGGCAACATCTACCCAGGTAGATAAACCTACGGCGATAAAGATCTGCCAGAAGCCCTTACCTAAAGCAAAGGAGATTGCAATAACGAGCAACAGTGAAGGCAAAGACCAGATCACATTTATGAACCAGCTGATAACTGCATCAACCCGCCCACCATAAAAGCCAGCCATGGCGCCCAGGGTAATACCAATAAATAAAGAAATTAACACGGCCATTAATCCTACCGAAAGAGACACCCGGATACCAAGCACAAGTCGGCTGAACAGATCACGCCCGTAAATATCCGTTCCAAGCAAAAATTTCTGCCGGTAGATATAGTTCTCACGGAACTCGTTGTTATTTACATTACCATTTTCACCAATAGCACATGTTTTACAAAGTGCTGTGATACTAAAAAGCTGTTCTTCTGCAAGCTCATCATCGCCGATGTAAGGCTTTACGATTACTTTATCTCCATCAAAACGATAGGAGGTAATGGGAATGCTTTTTATATCGGCTTCCTGCCCATAAAGCATTTTATCAAAGAAATTAACCTTTTTAACTGCCGTATTCCTACTCACAACAAGAAATTCAAAAGATCTTCCCGGCTTTTTATTACTAAGCTGCAGGTGCATGGTATTCGCCATCGGCGTATCATCGGGAATGATCAGGTAACCTAAAATGCCCATCAACATCAGGAGTGCAATAAAAATCAGTCCGCCCAGGGCAAACTTGTTCCTTCGGAACTTGATCCAGATTTTCTTTGAGGGACTATTATCTGTCGCCATTATTTAACCATTCTTCCTTTCCAGCTGTATTTGCCAGAGTTTCCGGCAATTGCTATAAATATAATATAAATGATATGCACAATGCTCAGTAATGGAACAAGCCAAAGCAATTCGCTCCTTTTAGCAAAGCGGGTAACGCCAATCAGGAAAATAAATTCTACAGCAAGCTTTACGATCAATTGCAGGCCTGCTGTTCCCAATAGCACAGGATTAAAAATCCCCATGATCAGATTAAGCACAATGCTCACATTGAAAAGCCAGATGAGTGCCCCCAGAACAATGATCGATTTATTCTTATAGCGTGTACTTTTTGATGCCCAACGCTTACGCTGTTGAATAAAGTCACGCAAGGTAGGCTTCGCCTGAGTATATACTATGGCGTCTCTATTTTTCAGGAACCCGATCTTCCCCGGATATCTCGCCGCCATCTTATGCAGCAGCAACTCATCATCACCTGAAGCCAGATCGTCTATCCCTTTGAAACCACCAACTTCATAAAAGGCATCCCGCTCATAAGTAAGGTTAGCACCATTACAGGTTGAAGGGTTTTGGTTGCCGATGGTAGAGGCCCCTAAACCAATGAGGTAAAGGAACTCCAAAGACTGACCACGCTCAAATAGCGTACGTTCGCCGGTATAGGCTACCGGAGAAGATATCATTTTATAATCGCCCGCCTGGTAATACGCAACAATAGTTTTTAACCAGTTTCTGCCCATGCTACAATCGGCATCGGTTGTAATAATGAGTTTACCTTTTGCCTGTCCTATTGCAGTTTGTATCGCTTTCTTTTTATAAGAATTGAGTGCTTTTTGCTCATTCAGGGTAATCAGCTTTACGCCTCTGTCTGCATAAGAATTAATAATCGCGCCAGTGTTGTCTGTAGAATGGTCGTCGATAAAAATAATCTCCAGCAAACTGGAATCATAATCCTGTGCCAGGAGATCTTCTATCGTTGCAGAAATACGTTCTGCTTCATTCCGGGCAGCTACAATCACCGATACAGGGATCTGTGACTGTGTATTAGTATACTTGAAAGGGACCAGCCTATGCCATCCACGAATAAAAGAGCAGACAACTATTGCATAGAGCAATGTTAAAAATAGTGCGCTATAGCTAGCTACGCTTAATATTTCCAAAAAAGTTAAGTTTAAAAACGAAATAAGATCCTAATATAGCAGGAATAATAATATTAATAAGCCAGATACTCGCCGTGCAGGCAACAACTGACGCATTTTGGTGTGTGACAAAATTAAAGAAGAACAGTGCAGTCATGCTCCTGATTCCGATATCAAAGAGATCCAGCGAAGGCAGGGCAGACTGGATAAAGAAAAGGATGCAGACCATCATAATGATATCGGCGTAATGCAGGTCTGGAATCAGCCAGTAAAACATAATGAAATACTGAGTACTGAACACCATATACCTTGCCAGACAAAAACAAAGGATCCTGAATAGCTCAGCTTTGCGATACCTGCCGAGCACAGTATAAAACTTCTTGTATTTACGTGTAAAACGCATGGACAACAATAGCCCGTTGAGCCACCTGATATTAAAATAGAAAATCAACAGGAACAGGCAGAATGCAAGGGCTACAATACAAAGTACAAGAAAGAAGAGGAAGTCCAGGTGCTTGAACCTATAGATGAAAATGCAGATAGCAACGGCACCAAATACATTGGTTAGCACAAGTTGGCCGATATTGCCCACAGCCATCGCCACTACTCCGATAACACGTCGCTTTGGCGACAAGAAGAACACCCGGCCGCCATATTCGCCAAGCCTGTTAGGTGTAAAAACTGCCCAGGTAAGGCCGCAGAAAACAGATTCAATGGCACGCCATAAACTTAAGCACTCTACATCCCTGATCAGGCGCTGCCACTTGAGGGCCTCCAATCCCCAGTTTACAAACATCATTATAGACACTGTAGTCAGAATAACCACAATTTCCAATCGGGGTATAGTCCTGATTAACGCCAGAAACCCCTTAATATCCTGATTAGCTGTAAGCTTAATATAAATGAAATAGAAGGCAAATAACACGACCGCTATTTTGATGATGGCCGAGCATGCGCTTTTAAACTTAGGTGTCAATTTTTTTGCTTTTACTCTGTGCAAATATGCTTAATATTGTTCTATGTTGGTTGAAAAAAAGGAAAGGGTGATTATGGGTATCGATCCGGGTACAGCAGTAATGGGGTACGGATTGATCCTGGAACGGGGAAGTAAAATTGAACTGATCAGCATGGGGGTTGTTAGAATGGAGCATCTGGACGACCATTTCCTGAAGCTACAACGTATTTTTGAAAAAACTGTCGGACTTATTGATCAATATAAGCCAGATGTGTTAGCCTTGGAAGCTCCTTTTTATGGCAAAAACATCCAAGTGATGCTCAAGTTGGGCAGAGCGCAGGGTGTAGCTATGGCTGCGGCACTATCCAGAAACATACCTGTGACAGAGTATGCACCTCGGAAGATCAAACAATCAATAACCGGAAATGGAAACGCTGGAAAGGAGCAGGTGGCAGCAATGCTGCAACGCCTGCTCGCTTTTAAGGAAACTCCGGAATTCCTGGATGCTACCGACGGACTCGCCGTAGCCGTATGTCATTCTTTCCAACGTGTTAGCAGTTCAGCTTCCGGGAAATCATATTCTGGTTGGGAAGCTTTTGCCAAAGACAATCAGAAGCGACTGAAATAGCTTACTTCTGTAATGCCTTTTTGGTTAACTGTCTGTACAGGAAATAACCGGCAATACCCAGTAAAATCCATACCCACAAATTAGCAAGCAGCAATATAAATTCCATAAAGATGCTCCAGCCATTTGCGATGTTCAACGTCATGCGGCTCCAGAAAGCCGGGCGGAAGTCAGACAGTTCGTCATTTTCAACAACAGACCTGCTCACGGTATTATCCTGATAAAAGCTTAAAGTAATGGTACTGTATTTTACAGCCTTATCGATGTACATGTTATGAATACGGCTGTCTACAGCAGCATCTTTGATATCCTGCGTAGTCGCAATGTCCTTACTCTTTTTTGCTGCGTTTGCATTCATCTGCCCTACTGCCGCTGCTTTATTTTGATTCTTGAGGTTATTAGATAGATATTGCAAACTCTGGTCATCGAGCTTCAAGGACTGCCTGTCAACGAATGCAGCAAGCTTTACTACCTTATCAGTAAACTCATCCAGTTGTGCAGAAGGAACCTGGGCGACTACTGTTCCTTCGCGAGTGTAAGATGTCAGCTGAAGTAAAGAATCTGCAGAATATTTAACTTTTTCTTCCCTGCGCACTACACTTTCCACGTTAAATTCCATCAACGTTCCACCTTCAGCACGTATGGCAGCACTAAGCTTTTCTTTAGTGGATTGAACATCCTTCACGCGAAAGCGCATGTCGGCAGTTTTTACAATTTTTGATGCTGCTGTATCAGCTGAGGTAACGGCAATTTCATTAGCGCTAACATCTGCGCTATCCATTTTTGATTCTTTATTCGAATTACAGGCAATGATGCTGACTGCGGCAAATGCACATAACAATAACTTTTTCATAGTGGTTGATATTAGGGTTTCCCCTTAATACAAGATTGGCGATAAGGTAACCTTATGAAAGTAATAGGCAAAAAAAATCCCCACTAACCATTAGGCTGTGGGGATATATGAGAAATGCGGTAAAGGATTAAGCTCCTAAGATCTTGAATACAGCTTTACAGCAAAGAAATGCACCGATAAACAGGATAACCCATGAAACGATAGATAAAGTAATCGAGTCAAATGCAAAGCGCAGATAAACACCCAGTATACTTACGACGATACCGACAACCAATAATTTATATATCCCTGTCTCATTAGCATTTTGCATGCTTTGTGTATTGTGAGTTGGTTTTTGATCCATGTTGTTTTTAAATTTACAGCACAAAAATAATATTTATTCGCTATAAAAGGTGATAATCCTTAATAACTTTTTAGTCCTTTTGCCCTTAATACCGATTTTTCCTGTTCGCTGAGCTTTCCCTCCGGATAAAACTGCTTTTCCCAGTCGCCATACATCGGATTCGGGAGCACAATATAGTGCGTTCCAAACTGTTGCTGGGCTTTATTTACCTGCTCCATGGTGTTCTTCCCTTCACGGTAAAACACATTAGAAAAATCGCTCAGGTTATCGCCGCAAAGCAGCAGGATATTGTATTTCTCAGAAACTTTCTGCCTTCTTGGCTCCTTGTCGGATGTACTGCTTTTTAGGATCAGGTGATCACGATCCGCATATGGAAAACCGAGATTTTTGAGGTTGCTCAGAGTTCCTTCATACTCCTCATCTCCCCTGTTGGTGATATAAAAAGTTTCCACCTGCTGTGTTGCGGCATATTTCAGAAACCCCAATGCTCCGGGTACGGTATCCGCCACTCCCTTGCTCGTCCACTTCACCCAGTCAGCCTGATTATAACTCATGTCTCTTTTAAGTTCGTAGCCCTGGTAAGGAGAATTATCGAGCACAGTCTCATCAACATCGACAACCACACAATTCTTTTTATCCTGCGGTACGTATTGCATTTTAATTGCTAAGGAAAGTCTTGCGAAGTTATACGCCTGAAAAGCAAGCGCGCGGTACTCACCTGATCGCTGCTGCCATAATACCGCCGTGGTGTAATCGCGGGCGCCCGAGTTGGTTTGTGCCACCAGCGTGGCAGAGCTAAGCATTAAGAGTATGCCTGAAATAAAATGTTTCATATTGTGTAATTATCCTTCAAATTAACGGAAAACCTTCGGCAAAGGTACAAATGTTTAAAAAACGTTGCAGAGCAGCTATTCAAATATACTAGGTAGCTTAACCTAAATTTATTAGGTACTTTTAATTGTCAGCTATTAACATTAAGGACGAGGAATCAGGGCAACCATCAGCCATCAAGCTATCAGCAGATACGTGTAATTTCTGAAGCAATCCTATAACCTCATTTTTTCGATTTTAATCGAACAAGGTACGAATCAGGTAGGCTATCCGAAGGGCATCAATTGGCTAATTCCTGTAGGGTCAGTGCAACTCTTTTTCGGCTCTTTTTTGGCACACTTACTTTACCACTTCGAAGCCGGCCGGGGCTGGGAACACACAATATTTTAAGGTTGTTACTTAACAGTAAATCCTAATTTTTTATAGGATAAAATGCCAGCCTTTTCCGTCTCAATTCCAATGCGTATCGTGCTTCAACACGCTTTAAAATAAACGCTCAGGCATATCGTAACATACCAAACCTAAAAAATGTTATTTTATACAACAAAAAAAGCTCCTGTTCGCAATGAACAGGAGCTCTCTTAGATTTATGTGCCAAATTATCCGTTCAGTGCGGCAGCTCCACTCACAATCTCGGTTAATTCCGTAGTAATTGCAGCCTGACGCGCCTGGTTGTAAGATAACTTTAATGCTTTCAATAACTCACCTGCATTCTCTGTGGCTTTATCCATTGAGGTCATACGTGCTCCGTGTTCTGAAGCGTGTGAATCAAGCACGGCTTTATATAACTGGATCTTGATCGATTTAGGAATTAATTGTTCCACGATCTCCTCTTGTGAAGGCTCCAGGATATAGTCTGTATTTGATGTTTTAACAGTTTCCTTTTCTGTTTTAGCAACAGGAAGTAATTGTTCCGTAGTTACAATCTGAACTGCAGCATTTTTAAAATGGTTATAGATCAGTTCTACTTTATCGTACTCACCCTTAACGAAACCATCCATGATGGCATCGGTAATTTTAGTTACGTTTTCGAAAGTCAACGCATTATAAACTTCGTTGTTATTTCCTACTACGTTATAATTACGTTTCTCGTAAAACTCCTGAGATTTCTTACCGATAGCTACAATATGCACATTGCCATTTTGGTATTGCGTACTGTACTTTTCAGCGATCAGGTTATTCGTTGCCTTGATCACGTTCATGTTGAAGGCTCCTGCCAAACCACGGTTTGATGATACCACTACAATCAATACCTTATTAGGCTCACGCTCCTGAATAAAAGGAGATGATGATCCTTCCAGGCTTGCTGAAAGATTAGCTAAAATATCTTTAAGCTTGGTAGCATACGGACGTAATTGTACAATTGCATTGGTAGCACGCTTCAGCTTTGCTGCCGAAACCATTTTCATGGCTTTGGTGATCTGCTGGGTAGACTGTACCGATGATATACGAATTCTTACTTCTTTTAAATTTGCCATTTTACTTTTTGTGGAGTTTGAAGGAAATTAGTATTTACCAGCAATCTCTTTCGCAACTGTTTCTAATACACCTGTAATCTCATCATCCAATTTACCTGCTTTTAAAGCAGCTAAAGTTTCCGGGTGACGCATTTCCAGTTGTTGTAAGTATTCTGCTTCAAATTCACGTACTCTGTTTACGGGAACTGAACGCATCAGGTTTTTAGTACCGATATAGATGATCGCAACTTGTTTCTCTACAGTCATAGGAGAGAACTGTCCTTGCTTAAGGATCTCTACGTTACGTGAACCTTTATCTAATACAGATTTTGTTGCTGCATCCAGGTCAGAACCGAATTTAGAGAAAGCCTCTAGCTCACGATATTGTGCCTGATCCAGTTTCAAGGTACCTGCAACTTTTTTCATTGATTTGATCTGCGCATTACCACCTACACGTGATACCGAAATACCTACGTTGATCGCCGGACGAACACCTGCGTTAAACAAGTTAGACTCCAGGAAGATCTGACCGTCAGTAATCGAAATTACGTTGGTCGGGATGTAAGCAGATACGTCACCAGCCTGAGTTTCGATAATCGGAAGTGCAGTTAATGAACCACCACCTTTTACGATACCTTTTAACGACTCTGGCAAATCGTTCATCGCCTGAGCGATCTCGTCATTCGCGTTAATTTTAGCCGCACGCTCTAATAAACGACTGTGCAGATAAAACACGTCACCAGGATAAGCCTCACGGCCCGGTGGACGACGTAATAACAGGGAAACCTCACGGTACGCTACAGCTTGTTTAGACAAATCATCATAAACGATTAATGCCGGGCGACCTGTATCACGGAAGAACTCACCAATTGCAGCACCAGAGAATGGAGCATAGAATTGAAGTGGAGCCGGATCAGCAGCAGAAGCAGCAACAACTACAGTGTAAGCCATTGCACCGTTCTCTTCTAAAGTACGAACAACGTTTGCTACTGTACTTGCTTTTTGTCCACAAGCAACATATATACATAAAACAGGGTTACCTGCTTCATAGAATTCTTTTTGGTTGATAATAGTATCAATACAAACGGCACTTTTACCAGTCTGACGATCGCCAATTACAAGCTCACGCTGACCACGTCCGATTGGAATCATCGCATCGATAGCTTTGATACCTGTTTGTAAAGGCTCATTTACCGGCTGACGATAAATTACACCTGGAGCTTTACGCTCAATAGGCATTTCATAGGTCTGGCCAAGGATTGGTCCTTTACCGTCGATAGGCTCGCCAAGTGTGTTTACCACACGACCCAACATACCTTCACCAACTTTAATAGAGGCAATTTTTTTAGTACGTTTAATCGTATCACCTTCTTTGATATTGTTAGATGGACCCAAAAGTACCACACCCACGTTATCTTCTTCAAGGTTCAATACAATACCCTGCAAACCGTTGTCAAACTCAACTAATTCACCTGACTGTACTTTAGTTAAACCATATACACGAGCAATACCATCACCCACTTGTAACACGGTACCAACTTCTTCCAGTTCAGCTTCTGATTTAAAGCCCGACAATTGTTGCCTGATAATTGCCGATACTTCGTCTGGTCTTACCTCTACCATAATTTTTATCTTATTTCTTTTGTAATCAGTAATCTATATAACTTCGAATTATGCTACGCCTTGTGCAAATTCTTTCTTTAACTTTTTTAAACTGCTGGAGATACTTGCATCAAACTGTTTGTCTCCAACCTTTAAAATAAAACCACCAATCAGTTTCTGATCAACTTTCTCTTTGATCAACACTTCATTGGCACCATTCTCTTTTTTTACCAGTGCAATGATTTCTGCTCTGTTCTCATCTGTCAGTGCTATCGCTGAAGTAACTTCGGCAGTAACGATACCTTTGATGAAATTATATTGTTCTATAAATGCTTTGGAGGCAGCAAACAAAATAGCTGAACGTCCTTTGCTCACTACCAGTTTAAAGAATGTACGGGTAATGTTGTGAACCTTAGTTCCAAAAATATTGTCCAGTATTCCTGCTTTCTTATCCAGAGGGATAATTGGATTATTTAGAATTGCTTCCAGTTCTGAATTGCCACCAATTACCTGCTCGATCAGCACCATATCCTGATACATATCCTGCAGTGCATTCTGCTCTGTAGACAGATCGATTAATGATTTCGCGTACCTTGAAGCTGCTTTATTTTCTGACATTTTATTTTAATTAGGCTAACAGCGATTAGTTTAATTCAACATCCTTTAATAGGCCGGCAACTAATTCTTCTTGTTTAGCTTTGTCCTGTAACTGGTTACGCAAAACACGTTCTGCAATATCAATAGACAAGGTAGAAACCTGGTTTTTCAATTCAGCCAAAGCTGCTTTCTTCTGGTTCTCGATTTCTATTCTCGCTTTCTCAATTAATTTGGCTCCTTCAGTATGTGCTGTAGTTTTTGCCTCATTAATGATTGAATCTTTTAAGGTTTTGGCTTCCTTCAGGATTGAATCCCGCTCAGCTCTCGCCTGTTTCATTAAATCTTCGTTCTGAGCAGTTAAACGCGCCATTTCTTTTTTGGCAAGCTCAGCTTTGTTCAGGGCTTCGTCAATAAACTGCTCACGGTCGTGAATGGCAGTCATAATTGGTTTCCATGCAAACTTCTTCAATAACAGCAGCAAGAACAAAAATGCGATTAATGTCCAGAAAACCAATCCTATACTTGGGGTAACTAACTCCATTTTATTTTATTTTTAAAGTCTAATTTCTTTGAATTAAGGCTGGAAAATAACCAATCGTTAATTTTCCAGCCTAATTTTTTGGTGGTGCTTACGCAGGATTGTTTCCTAAGAACGCTACTACCACACCGAACAAAGCAGCACCCTCGATAAGGGCAGCAGCGATGATCATTGCTGTTTGAATTTTAGAAGCAGCTTCTGGTTGACGAGCAATACCTTCCATTGCTTTACCACCTACTTGTCCGATACCGATACCGGCACCAATTACTGCTAAACCGGCACCTATTGCCGCGATTGAACCTACCATAACTAATTTAATTTATATTTAATGAATCTATAGTTTATTATTAATGATGCTCCTCAATGGCCATTCCTATGAACAGTGAGCTCAGCAAGGTAAAGATAAATGCCTGTAAGAACGCAACCAGCAATTCCAACACATCCATAAAGATCACAAAGGCAACCGATACCGGTGCAATGGAAACAGATTTAAAGATGAAGATCAGAGAGATTAAGCTCAATACAATGATGTGACCCGCAGTGATGTTTGCAAACAAACGGATCATCAAAGCGAAAGGCTTAGAAACAATACCGATCAGCTCCACAGGGATCATGATGATATACATCCATTTTGGTACATCAGGCGCAAAAATATGTTTCCAGTAATACTTGTTACCATTGATATTGATGATCACCATAGTGATGAGCGACAATACAAAGGTTACAGCGATATTTCCTGTTACGTTAGATGACCCCGGGAAGATTGGAATCAAACCAAGCAAATTGTTGATCAGAATAAAAAAGAATACCGTTAACAAATAAGGCATAAACTTAGCATAGTCATGGCCAATATTAGGACGGGCGATATCATCTCTCACGAAAATGATGATCGGCTCCAGGAAAGACTGCAAGCCTTTCGGAGATTTACCAACACGTGTTCTATATGCTGCTGCTACCGATGTAAAAATAACGATCAGTAAAAACACAGTAAGGAATAACGATGCTACGTTTTTAGTGATACTGAAGTCAAGCACACCAGCAGTAAGGGCATCATCAACTTTACCATCTGCACCTACTACCTTGATCTTTCTGTTGAAGAAATCCTGAGAGAATGCCTGCATACCTGGCTGCACCAAGCGATATGTATAGTATTTACCTTTGTAATCTTCTTCGCCATGATGAAAATGACCCGAAGAGAAGAATTCAATACCCTGAGGGGTATACAAAATCACGGGAAGTGGCATAGACAGATGACCCCAGATATGAAACACATGTGAATCGGAAACGTGCTCCATAATCACCTTGGTCGGGTCAAATTTCTCTTCTTCATGTCCTTCTCCGGCAGCGTGACTTTCCACGGCCGCTTCGGCATGTTGTTCAGCGGTTACAGCAACCGTGTCTGTTTGTGCATTTACAGCAGGAACAACACAGAAAAACGCTAAAAAAAGCGTAAAAGCAACAATTAACCTATTTACTTTAGAAACAAAAACGTGGCTACAATCCATTTACTCGCAGATTTTTACTATTTATTTTGGTGGCGCAAGTTACGCAACAAAGTGTATATTTCAAAGAAGCTGAATAATAAATATAAAGAAAAAAAGTTCCCGACAAATACGAGGCCCTTTTCGCCAGTTTTTATGCTGTAAATCAACACGAAAGCCATAGAGAAAAGCATTTTGACTGCAATAGAGGCCATGACGGCCATTATACCCACTTCCGGCTTCATTTTCATGCCCAGATCAGCCATAATATAGGCGATATAAGTAATGCCTGCGACAAATATAAAGAGGGGCCAGAATTTTGGAAGAGCAAGCAGGATTTCCGGAAATATAGCGTGTAATGCCAAAGAAATACCAGCCAGAACAAGCGCAAAAGAAAGATAGGAAATTGTAAATCGGGGAATGGTCAATACGGTTATATTTAGAAGACAAAAATACAAATTAAGACCGGATCCCATGAATCATTCAGGATTTATTCACCTCCCGCAAAATCTGATAGATGGCGATCACCACGCCTACTAAGCTCAGGCCTGCGGTAAACCATGCCTGATGGCTACCGCGGTATTGATCTATCTTATATCCCGCGAAGCAAAAGATCCCGATCACAAACAGCATCTGAAAAAACATGCCTGAATATTTTACGTAGTTGTTGACTTCCCTACGGTTTTTGGGATTATTGTTCAGTTCCATACAATCTGTTCATTTTAAATAAAAACGTTTGAATCTTTAAAAATAATCGCCGAATAAAATATTTTTGCATACATTTTGTATTAAAATTATAATTCATCCAAACGCGTATCCTTGAAAAAGAATTTGCAACGTAGTTCAAAGTTAGCATTAATTTGCCTCAGCATTTGTTTATTCTATGCTTGTAGTTCCCAAAAGGACACTGCAACAAGCAGGGCGATGCAAAATCTATCAGCCCGATATAATTATATATATAACTCCAATCTTATATTGGACAACTACATAGCGGATCTTCATGATACCTATGCGGATAATTATGCAGAAACATTACCGGTATATATTGCACCGGGTAAGTTCAATGCGGCATCTGCTGATCCGGTGCTTCCTCCGGTGGACAGCAAAGCGCTTGACAATATCATTTTCAAAGCTCAAACAATTATCGCTGATAAAAGTTACAGCAATTATATTGATGATGCCTATATGCTATTAGGCAAGGCTCATTATTTTAAGGGCAATTACTTCGTTGCGGCAGAATATTTTGACTACACAGCTAAAACCTATCGCAGTAATCTTAACATGTTTGTACAGGCGCTGAACTGGAAAGCGCGAAGCTACCTGCAATTAAACGACCTGAAAACTTCTGCCTCTATCATTGATACCATGGAAGCTTTTTTACCTGGTGTAAAAAAGAACCGGGCAGAACCTCTGGCAACCATGGGACAGATGGGCATCAATATCAACAGAACCAAAGATGCCATTACCTATTTGGAGGCCGCAGTTAAACAATCGCATAACAGTAGAAATACCATTCGATGGAATTATATTCTCGCCCAGCTTTACGATCAGCAAAAAAGTTATGAGCAAGCCTTACGTTATTATACCAAAGTACAGAAGAGTAACGCTGGCTTTGAGCTGTACTTTAACGCAAACTTGAACCGGATCAGACTACAGGCATTGATGAATGGCCAGAAAATCAACAGAAAACAGCAATTACTGGCCTTGCTGCGCGACGATAAGAACTCTGATTATATCGATCAGATTTATTACCAGATTGGAGAATATTTCTCAGAAACAGAATCTTACACCGAAGCCTCGGATTATTACAACCGCTCTGTGCAGGCAAGCACAAAAAACGCCTACCAGAAAGGTCTCTCGTATTTGAAACTTGCTGATGTGAATTTCAAGTATTTCAGGAATTATCTAAAGGCCAAAATTTACTATGACAGCACTGTTGCTGTGCTTCCCAAAAATTTTCAGGGTTATGATCTGATATTAAAGAAAGACCAGAACCTGGAGTACCTTACTAAACGGTATGAGGAGATTTCCCTGCAGGACACACTGCAGGCATTGGCTAAACTTCCAGAAGCCGAACGTCTTTCACGCGTAGCCTTAATGCTTACACCGGCAACTGTTGTACCCACTGCTGCTACGCCTGCTGGAGCAAACTTCGCCCCGGATCCATCCCTTCCGGCAACAAGTCTTTCTATGAATGCGGCACAACCTTCGGGCAGCACCTTTTATTTCAGCAACGCTACTGCGCTGAGCAAGGGACTGTCAGATTTCAGGAAAAAATGGGGTAACAGGAAATTGGAGGATAACTGGCGACAAAGTATCCGCGTGGCTACACAGACAAATACGCAAAACACATTAAGTCCGGGCAATGCCGGGCTCGCAGCCAACCCTGATGATCCCGCGCCAGCTGAAGTGGATAACAAAAGTAAAATCAATGCTTATATGGCTTCGATTCCTGTTAATCCGGTCCTGCTAAACAATTCCAACCAGAAAATTATCGACTCCTATTTTGAGATCGCCAGTTTTTATCAACAAGAGCTTAATGACGAGGAAGAGGCAATTCGTGTGTATGAAGAGTTACTGAGACGCTTTCCGGAAAACAAGTATCTCGCTGCCATCAACTACAGCTTATTCCTTGCCTATAAAACCAGGGATGCCGAAAAAGCGGCGTTCTATAGAAATGTGGTGCTGAGCAAATATGGCTCTTCAATTTATGCAAAAACCATTCTGGATCCTGGATTTAGCATTAAGCAAAATGAATTTGACGCTATCGTAAACAAAAAATACAATGATCTCTTTGAAATCTATACAGCAAAAGATTTCAGTAAGGTTATTTCTGAGGCCGACAGGTTGATTAAAGATTATCCCAATAACTTCCTTGCCCCGCAGTTCGCTTACCTGCGCGCCATAGCGATTGGCCGCACTAGCTATGTAGACGATCTGGTAACAGCCTTTAATCAAATCAAAAGCAGTTTCGCCGGCGACCTGCTAATCGTGCCTTTGGTAAATGAAAACCTTGCTTACATTGAACAGCATCTGGCGGAGTTCAAAAAAAGAAAAATAGCTTTATTAGATTTCGACCCTAATGAACCCCGGTTTATGGGGCAGATGCCAGCCCAGGTTATTGCGCAGCAACCAGCAAAGACACCGGAACAAAAACCAGCGCAGCCGGAGCCTCAGAAGCCAGTTGCCCCAGCAATTGCAGCGGTAACAAAACCCATTTTAACAGAAAAACCTGCAGCTAAACCTGCGGAGATCAGCACCACAACGGTGAAGCCTCCGGTAAAGAAAGATAATGTATTTAGTACCAGCCCAGCTACCGTATGGTATTATGTAATAGACGTAACTGATGCAAGTTTAACATTAAGTTCTTCGCGATTCGGCATCGGACAATTTAACCGCGGGAATTATCCTGATGAAAATTTACGCCATCAATTAACCGAATTTGACGATGATCAGCTGATATACGTTGGAAACTTTAGTAATTTTGAGGACGTGAAAACCTATGCTGCCGGAATAACCCCTCAGTTGAAGCAGATCATGAAGGTACCAGAAACGATCTATTCGACGTTTGTAATCAGTAAAGAGAACTTTGACAAACTAAAAAGCAGAGCACTCGTTATTCAGTACCTTGAATTTTATAAAAACAATTATCAAAATGAATAAACCCCTTTCCACTTCAGAGATCCAAAAATACAACCTTACGCTTTGGAAGGTCCTGATTGGTGGTATAATCCTATTTTCCCTTTTCATCATCGCGATCGGTTTTGGCGTTTTTGGTACACTTCCATCCTTCAGGGATATCGAGCACCCTAAAAGTAACCAGGCAACAGAAATCCTGAGTGAAGACGGTCGCCCTATCGGCAACTATTTTGTTCAGAACAGGTCGAATGTAAGTTATCCGGAGATTTCTCCAAATGTGATCAATGCATTAATTTCTACCGAAGATACCCGTTTCCTGGATCATTCGGGGATAGATTTTAAACGCACGTTTACCATATTTTTTTATAATGTGATTGGCAAGCGCCAGGGTGGTAGTACAATTACCCAGCAATTGGCACTAAACCTTTTTTCTGAAGAAGGCCGTCAGAAGAATTTCTTCAAAAGACTGATGCAGAAATTTCAGGAATGGGTAATTGCCGTTAAGCTGGAGCGGAACTATACCAAGGAGGAGATCATTACGATGTATCTGAATACTGTCGATTTCGGCAACCAGGCTTTTGGAATCAAATCTGCAGCCAGGGTATACTTCAATACTACTCCTGATAAGCTGACCGTTACGCAGGCCGCCACGCTTGTTGGTTTACAGAAAGGAATTACCCGGTATTCGCCAACACGAAACCCTGAGCGCTCGCTGGCCCGACGGAATACTGTCATGTCTTTAATGGTAAAAGCGGAAAAGCTAACCGAAGCTGAATACGAAGTTCAAAAGGCTAAGCCACTAGGCCTGATTTTTAACGGCGCAACTGTAAATGACGGTATTGCCCCTTATTTCAGGGCCGTGCTGAAGTCGGATATCAAAAGGATTTTCACCGAACGTTCTATACTGAGAGCTGATGGTACTCCATACGACCTCGACCGAGATGGATTGCGAGTGATTACCACGATCAACTACGACATGCAGGTATACGCTGAGCAGGCACAAAAAGAATATATGAAAACTTTGCAGGCGCAGTTTTCGAAAAGCTGGAAAGGCAGAGATCCTTTTAAGGGGAATGAAAAATTGCTGGTACAGGGTATGAAAAGATCGGATCGTTATAAAGCGCTCCAATTGGAAGGCAAGTCAGACGAGGAAATTGAAAAGGATTTCAACACGCGTACAGAGATGACGATCTTTACCTGGAAAGGCGATATTGATACCGTGATGAAGCCTATTGATTCCGTAAAATATTATAAAATGTTGTTACGGAATTCCATGATGGCCATGGATCCGCAAACGGGTTTCGTTAAAGCCTGGGTAGGTGGAATCAACTACGAACACTTTAAGTATGACCAGGTAAAGATGGGAACCAGACAGGTAGGTTCTACAGCTAAACCTTTCACCTATGCCGTAGCTATAGAAAACGGATATTCTCCTTGTTATACCGTTCCTAATGAGCCTGTAACTATTGATATTCCCGGCAGTCCGTCGTGGACGCCGAGATCTTCAGGCAATTTACCGGGATCTATCACCTTACAAACGGCGCTTGCTTTTTCGCAAAACTATATTGCAGCCTTTTTAATGAAGGCTGTAGGACCTACAGCGGTAGCTACACTTGCAAAGAAAATGGGTATTACTTCCGATGTGCCCGACTACCCTTCGATAGCCCTGGGCGTTTTTGATGCTTCTGTTTATGACATGGTTGGCGCCTATGGTGTATTCGCCAATAAAGGCGTGTGGACAGAACCTACCTATATCACCAGGATTGAGGATCGAAATGGCGTAGTGCTGTACAGCAAGTCGCCACAAGTAAAAGTAGTGATGAATGAAGAGGTTGCTTATGTTATGACGCGCATGCTGGAAGGTGTAATCAAAAACGGAACAGGATCCAGACTGGGCTACCGTTATGGTATCCGCACACCTGTTGGCGGCAAGACCGGAACTACCCAGAACAACTCTGACGGGTGGTTTATGGCTATTACACCGCAACTTGTTGCCGGTGTATGGACAGGCTGCGAAGACAGGGCATTCCACTTTACGAGCACCGGACAGGGCGAGGGCGCCAATACCGCGCTGCCTATTTTTGCGGGTTTTATGAAGAGGGTCTATGCCAATCCAAACATAAAGATCAGCAGAGGAGATTTCGAAGCTCCTAAAACTGCCAGAACAATCGAATTTGATTGTAACCAATACCAGCCGACAGATTCGGCAAAAACAGAATTAGACGAGAAGTTAGGGTTTTAACATGGCTGCTTTTGACTATAAACAGGCCCTGACCGATGTACCGCACCGGCCAGGGGTTTACCAGTTCTGGGATGCTGAAGATACACTGATCTATATCGGCAAGGCCAAAGATCTGCGCAATCGTGTTGGCTCTTATTTCAACTCCGACAGTCAGATGAATGGTAAAACGCGGGTGCTCGTTTCCAGAATCCGCAAAATAACTTTCACCATCGTAAATACCGAGATTGATGCCTGGCTCCTGGAAAATAGCCTGATCAAAAAGCATCAGCCGCGTTATAATATCATGTTGAAGGATGATAAGACCTATCCATGGATCATCATCAAAAAAGAAGCCTATCCCAGAGTATTCTGGACACGCAAAATGGTTAAGGATGGTTCCACCTATTTCGGTCCCTATGCCTCTGTAGGCATGATGCACACCATTCTGGATCTGATCAAAGAAACTTATCCCCTGCGTACATGCAATCTGGCGTTAACGCGTGAGAACATTGAAGCCGGGAAGTTCAAGGTCTGTCTCGAATATCAGATCGGGAACTGCAAAGGGCCATGTCAGGACTATCAGCCTGCAGATGACTATGAGAAAAACATTGAAGAAATAAAAGATATTCTTAACGGAAAGATTGGTAATGTAATTCGCGATGTAAAGCAGATCATTAAAAATGCTGTGGCAGACCTCAACTTTGAATATGCGCATCAGTACCAGCGCAAACTGGTAGTATTGGAGAAATACCAGAGCAAATCTACCGTCGTAAATAGTTCAATTACGAATGTTGATGTGGTGAGCATCGCATCCGACGAACGCTATGCCTTTGTGAATTACTTAAAAATCATGAACGGCAGCATCATCCAGACACAGACGATTGAAATCAAGAAGCGTCTCGATGAAAGTGATGAAGAACTCCTTACGATAGCAATCAGCGAGTTCCGTTCCAAATTCCACAGTACCTCCCGGGAGATCATCGTTCCTTTCGAAATATCATTGGACGATGCTTCGCTCAAGTTTACAGTACCTAAACTTGGCGAGAAGAAAAGTTTACTGGAACTATCGCAAAAAAATGTGCTTTTCTTTAAGCGGGAGAAACTAAACCAGTATGAAAAACTAAATCCAGACCTGAGGTCAGAACGTATCCTTACACAGATGCAGAGTGACTTGCGCCTTACCCGGTTGCCTGTACATATCGAATGTTTTGATAACTCCAATTTCCAGGGGAAATACCCAGTCTCCGCTATTGTGGTGTTCAGAGATGCTAAACCCTCTAAAAAAGACTACAGGCATTTCAACGTAAAAACCGTGGAAGGGCCTAACGACTTTGCTACAATGGAGGAAGCCGTTTACAGACGCTACAAGCGAATGTTGGACGAGAACGAGCCATTGCCCCAATTGATCATTATTGATGGCGGTAAAGGGCAGCTATCTTCTGCTGTGACGAGTTTAAAAAAACTTGGTATTGATAAGATGGTCACAGTGATCGGAATTGCCAAAAGACTTGAGGAGCTTTATTATCCTGGCGACAGTTACCCATTATACCTGGATAAGAAATCTGAGACGCTAAAAGTAATTCAACAGCTCAGAGATGAAGCACACAGGTTTGGCATTACCTTCCACAGAAAGAAAAGGGATCAGGGTACTTTGAAAACCGAACTGGAGGCTATTGCAGGGATTGGTAAAACTTCTGCCGATAAACTACTACGCCAGTTTAAGTCTGTTAAAAAAATAAAAGAAGCAACAGAGGATGAGCTGTCGGCCGTATTAAATAAAACCCAGGTTAAGACGTTGATTGAATATTTTAACCAGCAGGCATAAAAAAACCCGGTAATTGCTTACCGGGTTTTTTGTTAGTATTCCCACAAACTTTGCTCGTAGTCTGAAATAGATTTCTTGATTCTTTCAGACTCGTATAATTTCCGGGGATCTTTAGGATCAAGCACCCCAAGCATGTCAACAATTGATTTATTGGCCGGGTTAGTTTCTTTAACCACATAGCTATTGAATAACCTTCTTACAAAGAAGTCATCATATGTAAGCACTGATGCATCATTAGCTGGATTTACTAAACGTTTTTTGCTCAATAACTCTCTTGCGTCATCATAATAAACCCAGAATACCGGCTGCCAATATCCTTCAACAAGTTTCATAGGTGCGATACCTACAATCCGTGGTTCAAATACAGAGCGTTTAACATCGAGAATCCAGTCTTCTTTAATTCTGTATTTCAGGAATTCATCAGGTCTGAATCTCTTTAACGTAGGCTCTGCCAGTTTACCTGTTGACGCATCCGGCGTTCCTTCAGTATACCCTCTGGCAGACTGCAAAGCTTCTTTAGCCGTTAGCGCAATCTTAAATGAATCGTTATCATTCAAGAGTTTTCCTGCGGCGGTATCCTTTGGAGAATAAACTGTCAGTTCTTCATTCCCTACCGCATCCATCAGAATGTCAATTAGCTTAGAACTCTCGGCCTTCAAAACTGAATTGATGGTATCTCTCAGATCGATCTCTCTCCAGATCCGTTTAGAATAATATACATCCTCTTCCCTTACATCTGCATACGGAACAAGAACACTACTGTCTACATCCTTACGAACAGAAAAGCCATCTTTAGGTGGAGTTTTAAGTTTTGATTTCGCAGGCTTAGGTGCTGCTACCACAGGTGGCGTAGCTGTTTGTGCAAATACTGCACTGCTTAACAGCATTAAAACAACGATATATACAATCTTTTTCATCCGGTATCTATTTAGCTGTAAACGTAATTCCATCTAATACTTTTTGTCTTCCATCCGGTCCTTCCACAACAATATCCCTGAAGATTACCGTTGCGCCCGGCTGAATAGAATTTAATGCCCCTTTAGTTTGTCCGCTAAAGCCGCCACCACTATTTTGCACCGTTAAAGCAGCAGATCTTGGATTAATAAAGGTAGTCGAGAAACGGATCACCTTGTATTTAATGTCAAATACAAAATCTTCCAGTTCCGTCTCAATCTGTCCGGAAGCAGCAAGCCACTCCAGGTCTACGTTACCACCAGATTTACCCTTAACGAAGGCTTTCGGTGTTGGCAATGCTTTAACCCTAAATTTCTGTGCACCTAAATTAAGTGTTTTACCACCTGATGCAGCAGACACATTGATATTTAATTCTTTTCCGATCTGGTCGCCACCAACGTTGACCATGAACTTACCGTTGCTTCCGCTAATTGATCCGGCAGAGATACTTGCTTTAACACTCTCCAAAGGGAAACCTGCTGCCGATACCGAGAATGGATTCGGAATGCCCGCATAGATTACGTTCATCTTATCAGGAGACACCGTAGCAGAAGGCTTGGCCACCTGATACGTTTGTTCTGGCGTGCGATATTCCTTAATCTGACCGTCTGTTTGTTTAACGCGAATTGTTCCTACCCATTTGAAAACACCAACGCTTCCGGTGCTTCCAGTATAAGAACCTTTGCCGTCCTTAACCGATAACTTGCCACCTCCAACTGAAATATCTGGATTTGACTTGGAATCGCTCGCGGTAAGAAATACCTCAGCCACATAGGGCTGTCCCTGGATCACATAGGAACTTGGTGCTACAGCTACTGCTGCAAACTGATCCAGGTTTACCAGTGACTTATCCATATTTCCAAACAGTTTTTTTACTACTTCCGCCTCAGCGTTTTTAGTATCCGTCTGAATCTTGGTCAAAATGGTATTGGCTGCAGTCAGGGGAGTTCCCTCACCGAAGTTGATTTCTTCCCACTTCTTTTTACCATTAACGTTTTTATCAGCATCTTTTGCCTCCAGGGAGAACGTCACTGAAGCACGATCTTCAGGATTTAACAGTCCGATCAATTTCTCACGGGTACTGTTGATCTTCGCTTTCAGCTCTTCGCCTTTTTTCTGGTTGATCATGATGCCCTGAGCGATATCCTGGTTAGCGCGCTCTACAAGATCACCTGTTTCAGGATCTATGCCATTACCAGCAGTAGAGAAATCAGTTTTAATTTTTTGGATATAAGCATTTAGCTCTTCTGCGTATGCCTTAGCTTGATTGGCTTTATCCCAAATGGGCTGTGCACGGGCAGGTTCATCTTTAAGTTTTGTATTTTGGAAAGCTGAAAAAAGCTGCTCAATGCTGACATTTACGTTGCCTTTTGAAGTCTCCAAACTGTCGTTTATATTTTTAAATGCATTCAGAATAGTATCTGATACGTTTAGCGCAAGCATAGCTAACAATACCAAATACATGATATTGATCATCTTCTGTCTTGTCGTTTCTCTTCCTCCGGCCATGTTTAAATAGGTTCTTTAGTAATTAACAGATCACTAATAAATTATACACGTGGCTGATTCATTGCAGACAGCATATTACCATAAATGGCATTCAATGAAGACAAGTTTTTGGCAAGCTTACCAACTTCTTCCTTGAACTGTTTAGAATCTTCCATAGACTCATTAAAGTTGTTCATGGTAAGGGAAAGATTCTGATAAAATTTATTCATAGATTTCAGGTGAGCGCTGGAATCCTGAAGTTCAAGTTCATAAACTGCATTTAAGGCTGATAGGTTTTTCGCCAGGTTATTTACCTGATCATGGTAGGCTTCTGCCTGTCCAGAGCTATTGCCCATTTCAACTAACTGCGATGTTGCTTTATCAAAAGCATTGTTCAGGCTGTCGAAACTTGCTGTAGCACTTTTAATTTTACCAGTAAATTCATTTGTTGCAGTAGAAGCATCAGCTATTGTTGAGATAGCAGCTACTTTGTCGCCGAATGTCCGTAGACCTTGTCCGAGACTTTCAATTAATTCAGGGCCGATTTTGGCATCGCTCAACATATTGTCTAACGCAGCCGTAGAAGAGAATCCTGAAGATATATTTACTGATGGTCTTGCAGATGCTTTTGGCAATTCGCCAGTAAAACTATCGCTAAGTTCTGGATATACGCGTTCCCAAGCTGGTTCAGGTGTTGGTGGGAAGAATGCGGTAATAGCGAATAAAAATGCCTCCACGCCTAATCCTATACCAATCGCGTAGTTACCAAGTATACCGCCGATATGAAGGATTTTAAATAATGCTCCAACGATTACGATACTAGCCCCTAAGGATATTGCTGTGTGTAACCAATCAAATTTTTGCTTTGCTGCCATGTCTTTTAGTGTGTGTTTAACGAATAGGTATGTGTTTTGTATAGATTAGTTTCTGTAATTGATGTCTGTTCCAGGATAAGAAACAACGCATCTAAAACCAATATAAGACCTTGACTGATCCTGATATTCATAGGTACCAACAGAATTCTGCAGGAAGAAACCTATGTCTTTCCATGATCCACCACGAACAACTTTACGTTTCAGGTATTTGTTGTCAGTTGGTCTGGCAACGTAAGTAAAGTTAGGGTTGAAATCCAACAGCAGTGGTGCTGCAGATTGATTGTAAGCTGTTACTGTCCATTCCGCAACGTTACCTGCCATGTTATACAAGCCGTAATCGTTAGGGAAGTAAGAATGTACATTTACGGTATATAGACCACCATCATCTGAATAGTTACCTCTACCCACTTTAAAGTTCGCCTGCATACATCCTTTTGTATTGCGAATGTATGGACCTCCCCAAGGATACTTGGTTTTGGTGTTACCACCTCTTGCAGCGTATTCAAACTGAGCATCCGTTGGCAATCTGTATTCAGGTCTGGAGTTTAAAGGCAGTTTTCTACGTGCCGCTACTGATTGGTATAGTTTAGTACGCCAATCGCAAAAAGCATTTGCCTGCTCCCAGGATACACCTACAACAGGATAGTTATCGTAAGAAGGGTGATTGAAATAATTTTTCACCATTGGATCATTCTGAGAATAAGAATAATCCATTTTCCATACCAGTGTATCAGGATAAACACTTACTGAAGGAAATTCATTTGGTTTATTGGGATCCGGAGCATCGATGTAGCTCTCGATATAATCTTTACGTTTACTATTTGGATCGTTCCTGCCTTTAGCAGCAAGATCAAGGTTTACATAACTGTAAGCATATCTGAACTTACGTACGTCCAATTCGTTTCTACCTGGCAGTGCATCATCCCCAGAATAGTACATATCAGCTAATTTGGCAGCATAACCGCCATTTTTATTTCTCCAAAGCACAGAACCATTACCTACTTTTCTCCAGTCGATAAAACGTTGCGACGTAAGGCTTGCGCCACCCTGAGTTGCCTGAGGTGCGGGAAGGTATAAGTTTGGTGCAGCTGTAGGGCCAAGCATTGTAATTGCCACAGAGTCTCTCACATAGTTTACAAACTGCCTGTATTCGGCATTTGAAATTTCCGTTTGGTCCATGTAAAATGCACTGAATGATGTCATTCTACTTGGAGAGCTCTGGGTATTATTGATGTCTTCATCGGATTGCCCAATCAGCGTACGCCCTGGTGGAATATATACCATGCCAAGAGGAATTCTGTTATTCTTGAACTTCCTATTATACACACCTGTTAGCTCTCCCTGACCACCTTTACCACAGCTCGCAAATAGCGCAGATATAATAATGAAACCAAAAAAATATAGTTTTCTCATAAGTTACTGATGCAATTTTATAACAATTTTATTAAAAGCGTTTGATATAAACAACTATTAGCGCATAAAAAGCGAGCATTCAGCAAAAATGAACAAGAAAAACAGAAACTGAATAAAGGCCTTTTATTTATTCGACTTTTTAATATAGTTTTCAATAGCCATGATCATTGACGGCGCTTCCGGTGAAGGAGCTGCAATATCTACAATTAACCCGGCGTCTGTCACAGCTTTATGTGTATTCACGCCGAACGCAGCAATCCTTGTATTGTTTTGTGCGAAATCAGGGAAATTTGTAAAAAGTGACTGGATACTTGACGGACTAAAAAACCCGATTACATCATAAAAAACTTCAGCAAGGTCTGATAAATCACTCACTACGGTTCTGAATAGTACTGCAGGGGTAAAATCATATCCATTTTTTTGAAGAAATTTCATGGTGTCTTCAGTTGCCATATCGGAACAAGGGTACAGGAATTTCTCCGCAGCGTGCTTTTTAAGCACTTCAGCAAGATCTGCAGCGGTCTGTTTACCAAAGAAGATCTTACGTTTTCTGTACTGGATATATTTCTGAAGATAAAGTGCCGTAGATTCCGAGATACAGAAATACTTAAGGTCGGCAGGAACTTCATACCTCATTTCTTCACAAATTCTGAAAAAATGGTCTACTGCATTTCTGCTGGTAAATACCACCGCCGTAAAATCAGCTAAATTGATTTTATCTTTTCTAAAATCTCTGGCAGGTACGCCTTCAACGTGAATGAAAGACCTAAAATCAATCTTCAAATTGTATTTTTTGGCCAAGTCAAAATAAGGAGACTTTTCTGTTTCTGGTTTCGGTAAAGTTATCAGAATGCTTTTGACCTTTCGTAACCTATCTACTTTGTTTTCTTGCATCTTTATTATCCTAAAATCCTATAGCCTTGATTAATATCAAAATAGGGCAAATTTCGAGGGCACAAAAGTACAAAAATAAATACACTTTTGAAAACCGATTGTTAGATAAAATGTTGACTCCTGCCCTTATAAATTGAAACGCAAATATTATTGCGAGTAAGATAAAAGATATAACTATATAGTACAGACCATACTTCAACGGCGATAATGCAAACGCAACGACCAGTGGAATAAAAATGAGTGAGCTATTAAAATAACTTAAATATAATATCGATATGTACTCATGCACAGGCTTCTGTACATTAAAAATATGACCGATAACCCTGAGCAGAACGATTTTAAGAGCGTATAAAACGACGATAATTACTGATATCGTAATAAAAAACTGGAAGCCGCCGGCGCCATATGAAACCTGATAATACTGGGCAACGAGATAGAGAAAAAGTCCGATAGTGAATCCAAACTGGATAAAAAGCAACAGAAATGGCCACGATGTAAACAGGTTGTCTTCCTTATTTAGGTTGTTCAGGATTCTGTTGCTATAGAAGGCATGGATAATAGTTTCGAGTTGCCTGTTAAAGGCATACCTGAGGATCGCAAAGATTAACAGCAGTCCACCAAGAAAACTCAATACCCAGAATTCTCCTTTAGGCAATGCTTTTCCTGTCCGGTAAGGACTTGTTTTTTTCTTGATGCCGTGTATCACATACCAAGGTTCGCCGGCAGGCCTGTCATAAACATTAGCTTTTAAGATGCTATCTATGATGATAGATTTACTGAGTAAACTATCAGGAATGATCCAGGTGTGCGTTGTAATGGAATCTGTAATGCGCTTGGATTGCGCCATGAAAGCTGAATCCCGAATCCGTTTAGGAATATATACCGTAGTTCTCACTGCAGTATCTACAGGTGGAATAATTATCTTCTGCTGAGCACTGGCAGTAAAAAAAAACGCCAGTAAAATAAAAGTGTTCAGAAGGCATTTAAGCATAGACAAATTTACGTTATTATTTGATTTAACTGAACAAGTCAAGCAATTCAGTTTTAGAAAGTGTTTTCAGCATGTTGCCATCTGTTTTGATGAGATCTTCTACAAGACTGCGCTTTGCGTCCTGCAGGATCATCATCTTTTCTTCTATTGTTCCGGGGCAGATCAGCCTTACAGCAACTACATGTTTATCCTGGCCAATTCGGTAACACCGGTCGATCGCCTGGTTTTCTACCGCTGGGTTCCACCATGGATCTATGAGATATACATAGTCGGCCTCGACCAAATTCAACCCTGTACCCCCCACTTTCAGACTAATCAGAAATACCCTGGTCTCTTCATTTTCTCTGAATCCGGCAACCTCTTCCGCCCGCTTACGCGTTTGTCCGGTCAAGTATTGAAATGGAATCTCTCTGCGTTCCAGTTCCGTCCGAATGAGGTCAAGCATGGTCACAAACTGAGAAAATACCAATATTTTATGCGTTGCAGACCGATTTTCTATTTCCTCCAGCAGCACATCAATCTTTGATGAACTCTCGCCATAAAAAACATCGTCTTTTACCAACGCTGGAGAATTGCAGATCTGCCGCAAAATAGTCATCCCTTTAAGAATGTGCATACTCTGCCGGGAGAGATCTTCTTCCCGTTGGCCCATCAGGAAGTTGCGGTACTCAAGTTTATAGGCATCATATACCTTTCGCTGCTCTGCTCCCATCTCACAGTATAAGATCATTTCTGTTTTATCAGGCAACTCTGAAGCGACCTGAGTTTTTGTTCTGCGCAGGATAAAAGGAGCTATCTTTTTTTGCAGTTCCTGTGCCTTCCGGGTATCTTTAAATCGATCGATTGGCATTACATATTGTTCTTTGAAGAATTGTTTTGTGCCGAGCAATCCCGGGCATGCTAACGATAGCTGGCCATATAAGTCGAATGTATTGTTTTCTATAGGCGTCCCCGTCAGCACAATCTTGCGTACGGACTTCAACAAAGCCGCAGCTTTGTAGCGCTGGGTTAAAGGGTTCTTGAGCACCTGAGATTCGTCAAAAAACACGTAATTAAACTTATATGTTTTCAACATGCCAATTTCAGAAAGCAGCGTACCATAAGTAGTTAGTACAACATCAAACTGATCAAAAGAAATGTCTTTTTTGTTACGCTCGGTACCGTAAAACTCAAAAATCCGGAGTGAGGGAGCAAATTTTGCGAGTTCTGCCTGCCAGTTAAACAGCAAGGTCGAAGGCACTACAACCAGGTTGGCATTCGGTTTCGCCTGTTCTTTTTGCAAAAGTATAAATGCAATGATCTGGATAGTCTTACCTAAACCCATATCATCGGCAAGACAGCCACCAAAACCAAATTCATCCAGGAAATTAAGCCAATCGAGCCCTTGTTTTTGGTAGTCGCGCAGCTGCCCGATAAACGCCTGAGGTACTTCGACGGAGATAATCTGACTGAAGTCATTTATTCTGGCTTTGAATGCTTCCAGTTCCAGCTGCAGCTCTTTGCTCAGCATCTCTGCTTCATAGAGCTCCGCTACTGTCGCAAAATTTGCCTTGCTGGTTAGGATTTTTTCATCCTGAAGTTCGCCTGCACTAAAATATGCATTAAACTTCCTGATCCATTCTTCTGGGAGAATCCCCTGCGTACCGTCCCCAAGTTCTACAAATTTACTTTTGTTACGCAAAGCCTTGTGGAGGTACTTGAGCGTCACCTTCTGCTTGCCAAATTTAAGGTCTATATCCGTTTCAAACCAATCGAGCCCACTTAACACCGCTATTGAAATCTTTGCTTTATTGGGATTCAGCTTATTGTTTGTAAGCTGGTTAAAGCCCAGGATACTGATCCCATTTTTCTGCCAGATGTCAAATGCTTCCAGGAACCAACCTGATTCCAGAAACCGCTTTCTATGGAGATAGAAAAACTCCTGATCAAGCTGTTCTTCAAAAAAAGGATGCTGACGTAAGATAAGCCCGGTAAAAGCATATTCTTCCTGTTCATCCCGATGTACCGTAAATGGTTTTCCTGATGCGTCTATTGCATAGATTTGTTGTTGCGACATTACAGGCACCTCAACATTCCCATAACGTAATACAGGAGTAATCAAGATATAATCACCCGAATCCGAGAGATAAAGCAACTTGGCATTTAACGAATCAAAGTTGTTTTCTTTAAGTTGCCGCGCTGTTGCGCGCTTCAAAAAACTATAATTGATTCTGATACTATTGCCAATTTTGGATAAAGTAGTCCGCTGAAAATCATCGAACTCCATGGTTGGGATGATGATCCGGTTATTATGCTTTTTAAAAAAAAGGATAACTTTAATAAAATCAGGATCAGCAATAAGTTGCATCACCCCATTATAGAGGACAAAATAATGAAACTTGATGTTCAGCAAATCCAGGTCATACCCCTTTTCATTAATATATAACTTGCCGGTAAGCTCGTAAAATTCTTCCTTCTGATCTACATTGAGCTTCAGCTCCTGTTTAAGAAATTTTAATTCAACAGGCACCAGGGCCTTAGGACCGATGGTGGAAGATATTTCAGGATCATGATAATAAGCTTCTAAGCGTAATGGATTCTTCACCAGTGCCGCAAGGCTTTCCTGATCGGAATCGGCATGGTCTGCATCGTAGCTATTCCGGAACCTGGCCAGTGCGGTATAAAACTTAAGCACATCGGGGTCATCAATTTTCCAGATGAAACTAAGTGGGTCAATCAGCACCAGTGGGCTTTTCAATTTCCCTGCAGCGGTTTCTTCCGCTTCATAAAGCTCTGCATAGAAATGTGTGTAATACCTATGCTTTCTGATCACTATAATACGCTTGCGACCTTCTTCAGCGCCGCTACTTACCGGAGCCTTCCATGCATTAACATCCGAAACGCGCGATGCCCCAACCGACAGGCCGCTGCCCAGCTCTTTAATTTCCCTGATGATATTGTTGATTTCCGACATCTGTTTGTTGAATCAAAACTATTGAAATTAATTTATTGTGATTCATTAATCAGGAGAATAAACCTCCGGTTCCCTATAATCTTAATTTATAAAGCGCCGGAATTAGCTAAACAAATATAATTACAAGTCGAATAAGCTACCTTAAAGTCCAGAAATCTTATTTATCATGAACCCAGGCATCATCGGGCAAAAGAATTGGAGCTTTCGCAATGATAACTTATTAGCAAATTGTTTTGGACAGATTTATGGGATTGCATTTATTATAAGGAGACATATGTAAGCATTCAATGACCTGCTTAATATTTATTTATCTTCATAGTGTCCCCATATAGATAATACTTCAATTATGTTTTCAGTTAAGGGCAGAGAATAAATGAATCGGTTTTTTTTGTCAATTTTCCTGCTAAAGGTGCGGATTTTATAACGTTTAAGCTGTTCCGGATGACCAGTCCCTCCGTAAGGATTGTCTACTATTTCCTGTAGAAATTTGGATATCTTCTTCTGAGCGGATAAGTCTCCGCTCTTTTTAATAAGATCCCTTTGTTTTAAAGCTAATTCAGAAAATCTTATTTCCACAGATCTTCACCTTCTACAACAGTATACAAGCCTTCTCTGTGGCCATTGTAAGCTTTGTCTATATCTGTTTTAGTTACCTTAGGCAAAGAAACCTCTTCTTGAGACTCATAAGGAACTTTGAGTACTTTTAGAATAGCCTTAATAGCTGTTAGTTGATCCGAATTTTCAGGATGTATTACTAGAGGTTGCATATCACAAATTTAACAATTATTTCCTACAATAACTATACCGCGTAATTTGGCAGTTACTCTTGATTAACACGAAAAAATGCAGAATTGCGGAAACAATAAAAGAAGTTGACAATTAATTAGACGACCTAAGTCACAAACGAGAGTTAATCATAATCCTTACCTTTGCAGCATGGCAGGCATTTACATCCACGTCCCATTCTGTAAAAAAGCGTGCACCTATTGCGATTTTCATTTTTCTACGTCCTTACAGTATGTTGATGAAATGACTGACGCTATCTGTGCGGAGCTTCTTTTAAAAAAAGAAAGACTTAACGGGCAACAAATTGGCAGCATTTACTTTGGCGGTGGTACGCCATCGGTGTTGCCAATCGCTTCGCTTCAAAAAATATTTGATACGCTGACGCAGCACTTCTCTATCGATCAGGATGCGGAGATTACGCTTGAAGCCAATCCCGATGACCTGGATGCAAAAAAAATTGGCGGTCTGCGTGCACTTCCCGTAAACCGCTTTAGTATCGGAATTCAATCTTTTTTCAATGAAGACCTGGTTTGGATGAATCGCGCGCATACCGCTACCGAAGCGGAGAGTTGCGTAAAACGCAGTCAGGACGCGGGATTTGAAAACCTGAGCCTTGATCTGATCTATGGATATCCTCTGCTCACAAATGAAAAATGGCTGCAAAACATCCAAAAAGTGATCAGTCTGGAAACACCACATCTGTCAGCATACTCGCTTACCGTAGAACCTAAAACGGCACTTGCGCATGCCATAAAGCGCGGCAAGCAGATTCCTTTAAACGATGAACAGAGCGCCGACCAGTTTGAAACACTGATATCAAAAACCGGCGCAGCTGGCTTCGAACATTATGAGATCTCCAACTTCAGCAAGCCTGGTAAATATGCATTACATAACACCAACTACTGGCGGGGCGTTCCCTATTTGGGCATAGGCCCTTCTGCGCATGGATTTGATGGCACCAATAGATACCATAATGTTGCTAATAATGCAGTATATATCAAGCAACTGCTGAATGGGAAATTAGCTGAAACAGTAGAAGAGTTAGATCAATATGATCGTTTTAATGAGTATATGATGACCTCCCTGCGTACAATGTGGGGTGCAAATCTTGAGCAGGTTAAATCGATATACGGGAAACATTACTATGCCGATACATTAAAAAATATGCAGCCATTTATAGAAAGTAACTGGCTTGAGCGCGATCTTGATACCATCAGACTTACACCCGACGGGAAATTCTTTGCAGATTATATTGCTTCAGAGTTTTTCCTCAGCGAAGATGACCACAGATAAGGATCACAGGATATAGAAAAAATACAATTAGTCATGAAAAACAAAGTAGTCTGGATTACAGGTGCATCTTCGGGAATTGGTGAGGCATTGGTCTACTCCTATAACAAACAGGGTGCAAAACTGATTCTATCTTCACGCAACCGGGATGAGCTGTACCGTGTAAAATCAAATTGCGCAAGCCCCGTAACCGTCCATGTACTGCCATTGGACCTTGAGGATACAGCAAGTCTTGAACAGAAAGCGGCAGATGCTATGCGAATCTTCGGGATTATAGACCTGGTGATTCACTCTGGCGGAGTAAGTCAGCGCGCCCTGGCATTAGAAACCCCACTGAGTGTCGAGCAAAAGATCATGAACATTAATTTCTGGGGAACAGTGACCTTAAGCAAGGCAGTACTTCCTATGATGATTAAACAGGGTGGCGGCCAGATCGTGGTAATCAGTAGCCTTGTTGGCAAGTTCGGCACCAGGCTAAGATCTGCCTATGCAGCATCGAAGCATGCATTACATGGCTACTTCGACTCTTTAAGGGCAGAGGTATTTGATCAGAATATCAGCCTCACAATTATTTGCCCCGGTTTTATCAAGACCAATATTACAATAAACGCGCTTAACGCTACAGGTGCAAAACAAGGCACGATGGACGAGGCGCAGGGAAATGGCATGACTCCTGAAGCCTGCGCGGCGGAAATTGTTCGTGCTGTGGCAGCAAAGAGAGAAGAAGTATATATCGGCGGAAAAGAAACAAAGGGCGTCTTGTTCAAAAGACTCTTCCCAATCCGGTTTTCGAAGTTTATGAGAAAGGCAAAGGTAACTTAGACAGGTTTGAATTTCGCAATTCATATGTATTTCGATAACTTTGCACCGGCTGATGCATACCCCCCAACGAGATCGCGTAGAAGATTAGCACAACAAGAAGATGTCGATAAAAACAGAAACACTCGAAGAATTCTACAGTCACAAGTTTGACCACCTCCCGCTAAACATGCAGGATGACATTGGACATTTTAATGTATTTAGAATGGAAGACTGCATAGGCCCGGGTTCAACCCCTATACAGTATAGCCGAAGGGATTTTTATAAGATCGCACTCACACGAGGTACGATCATTTATCATTATGCAGACAAAAGCATTGAGGTATCCGGACCCACTCTCATGTTTTTTAATCCTAAGGTGCCTTACACCTGGGAATCTATATCAGAAGATAAGACAGGTTTTTTCTGCATCTTTTCTAAATCTTTTTTTAACGAAAAAATCAGGGGTGGTATTGAAGAACTCCCAATGTATATCCCTGGAGGCCGGCCTGCTTACATATTAACTGATATACAGCATCAGGAGGTTAACCTCCTCTTTAATAAAATGCTTACTGAAATAGATTCATCCTATGCTTATAAATATGACCAGCTCAGGAATTATGTTGCGGAGCTGATTCATCTCGCTTTAAAATCGCAACCTAATGAAAATCTGTATCAACATCCCGATGCTAAGTCCAGGATTACGGCAGTTTTCACAGAACTACTGGAAAGGCAGTTTCCTATAGAGAACGTTACCCAACGTTTTGGGATGCGTTCGGCTAAAGATTATGCCAACCAACTTGCGGTACACGTTAACCACCTGAATCGTGCGATCAAGGAAACAACAGGTAAAACCACAACGGATCTGATTGCTGAACGCATCGTTACCGAGGCTAAATCTTTGCTTAGGCATACACGATGGAATATTGCTGAGATCGGTTATACGCTGGGCTTTGAGGAGTCTGCCCACTTCAATAATTTCTTTAAAAAGCAGACCCAACATACTCCTTCTGCTTTCAGAAACTTATAGTCGGCAGCGAAAACCAACCCAACCATACATTCTGTTTGAATTTTGCAATAAACGCATTGAATTACGCAATCCTGCCTTTCCCCATCTGTCTACTTTTGTATTGTTAAATTCAAATAGCAGAAGCCATCATCATCTATTTGGATCAACGAGATCATAATGGCTTCTTAAACAAAAAGACAGATGGAAAACAAAAAAGTATGGTTCGTTACAGGAGCCTCAAAAGGACTGGGCTTAAGCCTGGTAAAACAATTATTAAACAATGGATATGATGTTGCAGCGACATCACGGAATGCTCAGGATTTAACTGATGCATTAGGAGATCTGGCTACATCGGCATTCCTGCCCCTGGCCATGAACCTACAATCAGAGGACAGTGTTGGGGAGGCTATTGAAAAGGCAGTTGACTACTTCGGTCACATCGACATCGTGGTAAATAATGCTGGTTATGGACTGGCAGGTGGACTTGAGGAACTTAGCGACAAAGAAGCAAGAGCAAATTTTGACGTGAATGTTTTTGGAATGCTACACGTAATCCGCAAGGTGATGCCACACCTGCGCAAACAGGAAAGCGGTCACATTTTCAATATTTCATCCGTTGGTGGTTTTACGGGTAACTTCCCTGGCTTCGGCATTTACTGCGCAACAAAATTTGCGGTTCACGGATTGACGGAGTCACTGGCAGCAGAGGTTCGTGATTTCAAGATATGGGCTACTGTTGTATATCCCGGATATTTCCGTACAAACTTCCTGACTGAAGGTTCACTACAGGTACCACAACATCCGATAGATGCCTATAAATCTGTTCGTGATTCACAGCAAATGCACCAGGACGACATCAATGGAAACCAACCGGGAGACCCAGAAAAAGCTGCAGCGGCAATGATCAAAGTAGCAGAATCCGGACAACCTCCTGTACACCTGTTTTTGGGTCAGGACGCCTATGAATTTGCGAAAGCGAAAATCGAGATTATCGAGAACGATCTTGAGCAATGGAAAGAAACAACTGTGAATACTGGTTTTTAAAATTTAAAATTGTGCCTTTAGAACGCTCTAAGAGCTATTTTTAAAAATAGTATGTCTATTCCCACATCCAAGGATTTGTAAACGCCGTATCTGCCTTTACAAAAAACACCTACTATGAAAAACATTATTTTATCTGCTTTTGCCTTAGTAACTATGGCATTTTCTACCCAGGTTTACGCACAGAAAAACCCAATGGTTGGCGGTGCGGCGATGTATGCCAACAAAGACATTGTTGACAACGCCGTAAATTCCAAAGACCACACCACACTAGTTGCTGCAGTAAAAGCTGCCGGCCTGGTAGAAACTTTAAAGAGCGCAGGACCTTTTACTGTATTTGCACCAACAAATGCGGCTTTTGACAAGTTGCCAGCTGGCACAGTGGATGCTGTATTAAAACCAGAAAACAAAGCACTTTTAACCAAAATTCTTACCTATCATGTTGTGGCAGGAAAGATGACTGGTAAGGATATCGCCGCAGCAATCAAAGCCGGTGGTGGTAAAGCTGAGTTGACCACTGTTGCCGGAGGTAAGTTGTGGGCTTCTATGAGTGGCAAAGATCTGATCCTTACGGATGAGAAAGGCGGTATGGCTAAAGTAACCATCGCCAACGTAATGCAGAGCAACGGTGTCATCCACGTGATTGATACTGTGTTAATGCCAAATTAGACCCTACAAGATACCTATAAAAACATGCCTCTATGGCAAAGGAAAGGCGCTCAAATGGCGCCTTTTTTTGTAATTAATAAAAAGAATATTTTATCTACATTTGCTCATTACCAGCTAGACCCCTATTCTATGAGCTTTATCTTGAAGCCGGTTGACACCGTTGAAAACATTACTCCCGCTGATTTTAAAAAAAATTATCTGGATAAGAGAAAACCGTTGATCATCAAAGGCCTGACCAAGTCGTGGCCCGCCCGTGAAAAATGGACGACGGACTATCTCAAACAAATCGGTGGAGACCTAAACGTAAGTTTAATGGACAACTCGAAGGCAGATCCTTCAAAGCCCATCAATGCATCTGTAGCTGAAATGCGATTTGGTGATTATCTTGACCTGATCAAGTCAAAGCCGACCGAACTCCGGATTTTCTTTTTCAACCTGTTCAAACATGTGCCGAGTCTGGTAGACGATATTGTTATTCCTAAAGACCTGATGGGTGGATTTATCGAAAGTATGCCGGCAATGTTTTTTGGAGGATCAAACTCAGTAACGTTCCTGCATTATGATATCGACCTGCCTCATCTTTTCCATACACACTTTGGCGGAAGAAAACATATCATCCTGTTTGATAATAAATGGAAAGAAAGACTGTATTGCATCCCTAATGCCACGTATGCGCTGGAAGATTACGATGTAGCCAATCCTGATATCAAAAAGTTCCCGGCGTTAGACGGTGTAGAAGGTTATGAAGTGTTTCTGGAACACGGCGACACGCTGTTTATGCCTACGGGCATGTGGCACTGGATGAAATATCTGGATGGCTCGTTCTCACTAACCCTTAGGGCCTGGGATAAATCCATTGTTAGAAAAATCCAGAGTCTGGGCAATCTGGCAATTAAAGGCGGCGTTGATAGCGTACTTAAAATGGTATTTAAAGCCCCTTATGCCAAGTGGAGGGAAAAGCTTGCTATAAAACGTGCTGAGCGCGCATTAGCCAAAGGTTTGCCTAAATAGCTAACTGCTGTGATCAGCAATGATTTTCCAGCCCGTCTTAAACTTTTTAAAGATTAGTGTAAAATATCCTTGTGGCTCATCTTTCTGACGCTTCAGATGCCATGCGCCCAATACAAATGCTGTATCACCGGAGATTAATTGAACCTTTTTAATATCGAAAGTCAGAAAACCCATGGCTTGTTTATCCGGATAATTCTTCTGGTAATTTGCCAGTGTTTGTTTCCAGCCGTAGGTGGGGCCGCTTCTACCTACAAACAACAGACTGTCACTTTGCTGGTATCCCTGCATATATCCTACAAGATCCCCCTTGTTCCAGGCACTACTCTGCGCATTCAGCACATTGACAATTCCCTGCTGATCCTGGGCATAACTCACCGCAGACAAGGCTACTACCAATAATAGAGAAAGAAAAGCACGTTTCATGATGTTCATAAATGATGACGATTAAGTTGAATCTTTTGCATAGCAATATACTTAAATTGACGAATACTACATCTAAAAACGTGCTTTCTCCATAAGCAAGGTCTTAACAGTAATATGACACCTTGCTTAAAATTATACGACATCAAACTTTTACCTTAGATAATTCGTTAATCAACACACATGAGAGGTTTTCATTTTTCCGACTTTACACCTGATGACCTGCCTAAGGGTGGTTTTGATGAACTGCTGAAATTATTCACCCAACTGTTAAATTATACCGCCGGTGATGCCGGGGAAACTTTAGCCTGGATGAATGAGCTGGACAAGAAATACAAGCTTACGAATAATGAATACGGCATGGGCGACTTCATTGACGAGCTTAAAGAAAAAGGCTATATCAGCGAAGATAAACGCGACGGCAACCTAAAGATCACCTCTAAAACGGAGCAAACGATCAGGCAATCGGCCCTGGAGGAAATCTTCGGAAAGTTAAAAAAAGCGGGAAAGGGAAATCACAACTCCAATATCTCCGGACTGGGGGAAGAAAAAAATGCTGATCGTCGCGAATATTCATTCGGCGACAGCCTTGATCAGATCGACATGACTGCATCGATACAAAATGCACAGATCAATCATGGTATCGGCAATTTTACGCTTACAGAAAGAGACCTGGAAGTTGAGGAAAAGGACTACAAAACCCTCACCTCTACAGTGCTTATGATCGACATTTCACATTCCATGATCCTTTACGGTGAAGACCGGATTACTCCTGCCAAAAAGGTGGCCATGGCACTTGCAGAACTTATTCGCACCCGCTATCCGAAAGATACGCTTGATATTGTTGTTTTTGGCAATGACGCCTGGCCCATTACGGTCAAGGATCTTCCTTATTTACAAGTTGGCCCTTACCACACCAATACCTTTGCCGGTTTGGAGCTAGCTACAGATTTATTGAGGAGACGCAAAACACATAACAAGCAGATTTTTATGATCACCGATGGTAAGCCTACCTGTTTGAAAGAAAACGGACGGTATTACAAAAACAGCATGGGTCTGGATAGAAAGGTGATCAACAAAACATTAAATATGGCTGCGCAGTGCAAGCGGCTTAATATTCCTATTACCACCTTTATGATTGCCAAAGATCCATACCTGCAGCAGTTTGTACGCGAATTTACCGAAATCAACGGCGGCCGCGCATTTTATAGCTCACTAAACGGACTTGGTGAATACATATTTGAAGACTACATTAAAAACAGAAAAAAGACCGTACGTTAATACATACCAATTCCTGCTGCTTCAGCGGCAATAATTTTAACTAAGAAATGGATTATACCTCGATATCGACCCTCGGTGAGCTTAAAGCTTCCGGCTATGTTTCCCTAAGTGTTAAAGATGAATTACGCAAAAACCTGATCACCCAACTGCAGAATAAAGATGCAGGCTTTGAGGGCATTCTGGGTTATGATGAAACCGTGATTCCGGAATTACAGACTGCAATCCTTTCCAGACATAACATTTTATTGCTGGGTCTGCGCGGACAGGCCAAGACACGTATTGCCAGACTGATGGTTAATTTGCTCGATGAGTATATTCCTTATGTTGGCGGCAGCGAGATTTTTGACGACCCACTCAATCCAATATCATGGTATGCGATGGATATGATCAAAACACACGGTGATGATACCCCTGTATTATGGCAACACCGCTCAGAGCGCTACACAGAGAAACTTGCCACACCAGATGTTACTGTTGCAGATTTAATTGGTGATGTTGATCCAATTAAGGCAGCTACGCTAAAACTGACCTATAATGATGAGCGCGTGATCCACTTTGGCCTTATTCCACGTGCACACAGAAGTATCTTCGTGATCAATGAACTTCCCGATCTACAGGCAAGAATTCAGGTGGCATTGTTTAATATGCTGCAGGAAAAAGATATTCAAATTCGTGGCTTTAAGCTGAGACTTCCGCTTGATGTTCAATTTGTATTTACTGCAAATCCCGAAGATTATACCAACAGGGGCTCTATTGTTACGCCATTGAAAGACCGCATTGAAAGTCAGATTCTGACCCACTACCCTAAAACGATCAGCATCTCCAGAAAAATCACCTTCCAGGAGGCCAGATTGACCGAAGAGCAGAAATTAATAGAGGTTGACGGACTGGTAAAAGACCTTGTTGAACAGGTTGCTTTTGAAGCCAGAAAAAGCGAATTCATTGACCAGAAATCAGGCGTCTCTGCCAGGTTAACAATCTCAGCATATGAGAATCTGGTAAGTACGGCAGAAAGAAGGATGCTGATCAACCGGGAGAAGTCTACCTTTGTCCGTTTATCCGACTTAACCGGGATCATTCCTGCAGTAACGGGTAAAATTGAGTTGGTTTACGAAGGTGAACTTGAAGGTCCCGCAAAAGTAGCCAACACCTTAATTGGAAAAGCGATCAAGACTTTATTCTCACGCTATTTCCCAGATCCTGAATTAGCTAAGAAAAGCAAAAAAGGCAATCCTTACCAATTGATTACCGACTGGTTTACTGATGGAAATACGCTCGACCTATCAGATTCGCTCACTGCTGCCCAATATAAAAAAGAACTCATGCTGGTTTCTGGCTTATATGATCTTGTGAAGAAATTCCATCCTAAGCTCAGCGCCAATCAAACACTATTACTAATGGAATTTGTTTTACATGGATTAGCTGAATACAGTCAGCTAAACAAAAATTTCCTGGAAGGTGGCTTTGGATTTTCAGACATGTTCGACAGTCTATTTAATGTAGACCTGGATGACGAAGATGACATAGATTATAAATAAGCGATGGGTAGAATTTCCATACTGATACCATTATGCCTGTTGTTAATAGCGTTTGACTATTATTTCTACAAGGCTGTATTGTCTGTTTTCAAAAAATGGCAGCCAAGTACAAAAAAGGCTTTTACCGTTTTATGGTGGACGTATAACCTGGCTCTGATCTTCGGTGTGTTTGCAGGCATCTATCTAAATCTATTCCTCACTTTGAGAGCTATAATTTTAGTCGCTTTCTTCCTGACCTGCGGCTGCAAGCTGGTTATGCTTCCATTCCTGCTTATTGACGATCTAAGAAGACTTATTATAAGCATTTTCAGAAAGAAAAAAGACGCGATGGCAGTAGATACCGTAGCAGAACCGATCAGCAGGTCAGAATTCCTCATTAAAGCAGGTATTGTTGCAGCGGCAGTGCCGCTTACCTCGTTGAGCTGGGGCGTTATTTCGGGGGCGTACGACTATCAGATCAGACATGTCGACCTTATTCTACCCAATTTACCCAAAGCGTTCAACGGTATCCGCATGGGCCAGATTTCAGATATTCACTCTGGAAGCTTTTATAACCCTAAAGCGGTAAAAGGCGGCGTAGAAATGCTGCTCGCCCAGAAGCCTGATTTTATTTTCTTTACCGGCGATCTGGTGAACGATATGGCAACTGAGATGCGCGATTATCAGGATATTTTCACGAAGGTTAAGGCTCCACTCGGCGTATATTCGACATTAGGAAACCATGATTATGGGGATTATCATTTTGGAAAAGGTAATTCTCCTGCCAAGGCAAAGAACTTGAAAGATGTTATCGCTACACACAAAGTGATGGGCTACGATTTGTTGATGAACGAGAATCGGAGACTTAAGGTTGATGGAGAAGAGATTGGGATTCTAGGCATTGAAAACTGGGGCATGGGTCGTTTTCCAAAATATGGACGGATGGATCTCGCTGTTCAAAACACCGATGATCTCCCTGTTAAACTCCTGCTCTCCCATGACCCTTCACACTGGCGTGCAGAGGTATTGCCAAAATATCCTCAGATCGATGCTATGTTTAGTGGGCATACCCATGGGATGCAATTTGGTGTGCGCACAGAAAAGTACCAATGGAGTCCTGTAGAATATATCTACAAGGAGTGGGCAGGTATGTATACCGAACAGAAACAACAGCTCTATGTGAACGTTGGATATGGATTTCTGGGATACCCTGGCAGAGTTGGAATACTGCCAGAGATCACCATATTTACCCTAAAAAATGCTTAACCTGCATTAAAACGATAACCTACACCACGCACGGTCTGCAACAGTTGCGGATTATCAGGATTAAGCTCTATTTTTTTACGCAGCCGTACAATATGCATGTCAAGTGTACGCGTGTTCACATCTGAATTATAACCCCATACCACCAGCATAAGCTCATCTCTGTTGATCACCTTATTAGGGTTACGCAGGAAATATAAAAGAATTCTGTTTTCAAGAATCGTGAGCTCAATCTTTCTACCCTGTCTGTATAAGGTATGAATATTGGGGTGGTGCTCCATATCACCAAAACGGTGAATCTCGGAACGGTCATTATTCAGCAAAAATTTAACCTTGCTGTCAAGCATCGCAACAAGTACATCCATGTTGAAAGGCTTGGTCACATAATCAGATGCACCAAAGTTATAAGCATCAATTTTATCAACGTCCTGTGCTTTTGCAGTCATCATGATCACCAGACCTTCATAACCTTGTTTGCGCACATCTTCGCATACCTCAGCTCCCTGCTTACCGGGAAGCATCCAGTCTAATAACACAATATCAGGCTTTTCAGACAGGATTGTTTTCTCTGCCAATTCTCCGTCGCCCACTTCAAGTACGTCATAGCCTTCAGCCTTTAAACGGTGTACGACCAAAAACCTCAGGTTTTCATCATCTTCAACTATCAGTATTTTAATCCCTTTAGACATGTTTTAATCGTTATATGGTAATACTATTTTAAATTCCGTTCCCTGGTTTACTTTACTCTTAACAGTTATTTCACCTTTCATAAAGTTAACCAGTTCTTTACAAAAAGCCAATCCAAGCCCCACACTTCCATTTTGGTTGTATTGGTTCTGAATCCTGTAAAACTTTTTAAAGATATTATTTATTTCTGGAGCAGGAATACCTATTCCACGGTCTGTAAATCTAAATACAATTTTTCCTTTAATCAACTTCGCCGTAACGTGCAGGAATTTATGCGATACGGGAGAGTACTTATAGGCGTTTTCGGCCAAATTATCGAACAGACTACCCAGCAACACAGGATCGGTTACAAAACTCGTAAAGCCATTAACCTCGTAAGTGAAATTGAAATCAGGATATTTTAGCTGATGAGACTCAATGGTACTTTCGATGAAATCTACGATATTGATCTCGTCCTGATTTAGTTGTATCGCCTTATTCTCAATTTGTGTAAACGCCAAAAGCTTATTCATCAAGCCATTGAGCTTATCTGCCTCCTCATCCAGGATACGTCCATACATTTGCTGTTCTCTTTCTGTAAGGGAGGCAGCACTCTTGATATTGTTTCCCGCGATCTTAATTACGCTAACCGGCGTCTTGAACTCGTGGGTGAGGTTGTTTACAAAATCATATTGCAGCTTAAACATCCTATGGTTGATATTTAAGTTCCTATAAATCAGGAAGGCGATGAGTACCAAAATGGCATAAAAGAATAACACGATCAGTGCAATAGGCAGGAAATACTCAAAAACAGCCTTATCAACAAAGGAATTAGCCGAACTAAAATAAAGCTTATAGTCAGAGAAAGGACCTGGTAAGGTAATCTCAGTAGTACTGTAATCAGACGAAGTATCCAGAGGATCATAGGTTAAAGGTTCTATCCGGATAGTCTCATACAGTTTAGGTTTTGTATTAATGATCTTAATTTTATACGGGTCCAGGAAAAAAGATAACATATCCTGCTGATATACAGGAGAAGTCTTCAGCTTTGTACGCATCATCTGCTTGTAGACTTTCAGATCTTCAAAGCGTGGAATATTCAGGTAAGTGATTTTGTTGGATCTGACAATACTGAAATTACTAAACAACTCATCCGCATTGGGAGCTTTTGTGGTGTCGAGTGTTTCGATGTAAGAGATCAGCTTAAAGCCCAGGGTCATAAAATCATCGCCCCTGCTAAATTTACCTGGTTTGCTTTTGGAAAAGATCTTGACTGAATCTGCAGGAACCAAACTGCCGAACTGATAGATATATTTTGGCCCGAAAGAAAAATGCCCGGTGTTTAGCCCATTCGTTACCGGTGTACTGCCTACCTCCGCATCGTAGAAGTTAACCTGCGATACAAATGGATACTGCAGTAAAAGCGTATCTACAAACCTTGATGTAGTAGCCGAATCCAGATATCCGTTATAATAGGACACCTCAGGTAGTTTATTCTGGAAAAAGTCATTGTAAGGCTTTATGCTGCTTTCAAGTACTTTAACTTTTTCTGAGACAAACTCATTCTCAATGAACTTCTTACTGAAGTTATAAGCCAGAAAGAGTGATAAAATAAAAAGTACAGAGATCAGGATCAGAAACAGTACGATCAAGGAGAAGTTTTTTCGGTAACCGCTGTTCTTAACTGAGGTCATTAGGTTGAGCTATTTCTTTTTCAGGTTGACGTCCAGAAATTGTTCTAAAGCTACGTATAAATGTTGACGGCTTTCCTCATTCGGAATAGGAAAAGACTCCTTATCCTTTTCAAAATAGGTGACGTTGACATTTTTCTTCTTTAATTCCTTTACAAACTGAATAACTTCTCCTGAATTCACCCATTGATCCTTTGGACTCTGAGCAATAAATACCGGAACATCTATTTTATCTGAATGAAAGACGGGTGATGCCTGGCGCATGTAATCTACTTCAGTATCGGGATTACCGATAATGGTATAGTACATCTGTAAATTAGTTTTCAAAAATGGCGGTACAGCTTTCAGATAACTAAATAAGTTGATTACACCAGAATTTGATGCTGCACAATTATACAAACCCGGACTTGAGTAGACACTGTTCAATGCCAGATAACCACCCAGGCCTACCCCATAAATCCCAATTCTCTTTGGATTAGCAATATGTTGTTTAATCAGCCAATTTACGCCGTCGTTGATATCATTATTGATCTTTCCTCCCCACTGCTTAAAGCCTGCGGCCATAAACTCCTTGCCATAGCCAGATGATCCTCTGAAATTAACCTGAAACACCGCATAACCCCTGCTCGCCAGAAATTGAACTTCGGCATTATAGCCCCAGGTATTTCTGTTTCCAGGGCCATTGTGTGGTAATACAACAACAGGTAAGTTTTTCGTTGGCCTGTTAATCGGCATTGTTAGATAGCCGTTAATTTTAAGCCCATCTCTGGAGATGAAGGAAATTGGTTTCATTTCACTCATCTGCTCTTCGCGAATAGCGGAATTGAAATCACTGAGTTTCCTGATTACGCCTTTATCGGCAAAATACAGGTAGTAAGACCCCGGGTTTTTGTCCGTAAATGTCCGCACGATAAACACGTTCTCTGCCTTATCGCGGTCAATGATTCGAGACTCTGTTTTTGGCAGCAGCTTATCTAGCTTAGCATAAAAAGCTTTTACTGTATCATCAAGATAGAATTTCTCTTTTTTCCATGTTTCACATACAACGAAGGCCATTCGTTTCTTATTTCTGGAGTACTGTGCGTCTACAACGTTGAGTGTATCGTTAGCAAAAAGCACACGCGTTTCTTTACCCGTATTACAATCCAGCTCCACCAATGCATTTTTATCCCTGTTTACACTGGATATTGCATAAATCGTATGTGGCCGTGTTTCAGCAAAGGCAATTGGCTTTAACGTGGTCTTGAAGTTATTAGTCAGAATAGGCGTAAAAGCCATGTTTTCATTCTCGCGGTAAAGTAGTGTTTCATTCACCCCATCACTGGATGTAGCCAACCTGAGTTTACCTTTTGAATCCGTAATCCAGTCCGTAATATTCCCTGGATTTCTGGCTGCCATCTCCATCTTACCGTCCCTCACGTTAAGCCTGTACACATCGAATACCGTAGAATCGCGCTTATTTGATGATACGAGCAGATATTTATTATCGATCAGCTGATCCTTTAACACGCGCATTCTGCTCTTGGCGTTATCATTAAGCTGTCGCTGGTTATTTCCTGATTTATCAATGATAAATACATCTGATTGCCGCCCTGGCCCTTGTTTATCTTTATAATAGATCAGCTCATTATCACTCACCCAAAAATAAAAGCCTACTCCCTTTTCAGAAAGTTTTGTTACCTGAACAGATTCTCCGCCCTCAGTGTTCTCAATAAAGATATTCTGAACCTTATCCGTCAGCTTAAGGTAAGACAATGTCTTCCCATTAGGCGATAATGCGAAGGACACTTTATCCTGTGATTTAAAGAAATCGTTTACAGGAATAAGTTTACCCTTGCCAGGTTTGCAGGCAAACCATAGCGGCAATAAAGCAAACCATAAAAATTTCTTATACCCGTTCATCATATTAAATAGCTTACAAAAGTACACAACACTAGCTCGCCATTGGGACAATACACCAACATTGTTACTTACTCTGCATCGAGATTACATAATCTCAAATTAATGATATTTAAAGCAATCGAAATATAAACTTGGTAACATTTAAAATACTAATTTTAACGTTACAGAATAAAATGTCTATGCGCAAAGTCCTGCTTATCTTCCTGTATTTAGTTTCACAAAGCTTTTTCAGCTTTGCTCAGTTCGATAACGACGACATGGCTGCTTATCGTTTGTATGAGAAGGGCGACTATGAGAAGGCCGTTGTAGTATACCAGCGGTTGTTCGAACAATCCCAGGATGACAGATATTTTGACAATTATCTGAATAGCTTGCTTAAGACCAAACAGTTTGATGTGGCCACACAGATGGTAAAAAGACAGCTGAGCACTTTTCCTGGAAATGCAAAATACCTGATCGCCGCTGGTAGGATTCTGCAGGAGAAAGGCGATGGTGATAAGGCTTCCAAGATCTTCAATACCGTACTGGCTTCCTTACCGAATGACGAATTTAAGATTCGGGAACTTGCCAACAGCTTTTACCAGTTTGAAGCATACGACCTGGCTATCGCCGCTTTTGAACAGGGAAGAAAAAAACTAAATAATCCCCAGGCATTCAATTATGAGTTACTGAGCCTTTTCAGATTCAGGAAAGACAAAGCCCGGCTGATTGCCGAATATCTGAATACGCTGCCTGCAGTACCTCAACTTCTGCCGCAGGCACAGAACATTTTATCCTCAATATTTGAAGAAGATGCAGACTATGTAGTTCTTCAGACTGCCCTGCTTAAAAAACTGCAGAAAAATCCTGATGAAGAAGTACTTGTCAATTTGTTAATCTGGCAGTACCTGCAGCAGAAAAACTACGACATGGCATTGAAGCAACTCATTGCTCAGGATACAAGACTGCAGGGCGAGGGCCTTAGTCTATATCAGAATGCAGGTATCTTTGCAGCTAACGGGGCTTACAACACGGCCATATCCGCTTATGAATATCTTGTTGCTAAGGGCCAAAGCAGCCCCTACTACCTGCCCTCCAGAATGGAACTCATAAATGTTAAATATAGCATCGCGATTACCGGAAAAACAGACCGCAAGGCGCTAACCGAAGTTGCGAGTTTATACCGGGCCCTTTTGCAGAACTCGGGAAAGAATACGCAGACGCTTCAGGCACTAAAGCGACTATCAAATCTTCAGGCCTATTACCTGGACAGTTTACCGCAGGCCGAAGCAGGATTGGAAGATGCCTTAAAGATCCAGGGTGTATCGGCCTCAGAAAAGGGTCAGCTGAAACTGGATCTCGGTGATATCTATATATTAACCGGTCAGCCTTGGGAAGCAATCCTTATGTTTGAGCAGGTGGCTGCTGATTTTGAAAACCAGATTATAGGGAACGAAGCGAGATTCCGATCGGCAAAACTATCTTTTTATCAGGGAAATTTTAGTTATGCTAAATCTCAGGCCGATGTATTGAAAGCATCGACGTCGCAACTTATTGCCAACGACGCCCTAAATCTTAGTCTCCTGATCTCCGATAATACGCAGAGCAGTGCTGACAGTCTCGCTTTGAAAATGTATGCGGATGCGGAACTGCTAAACTTCAGAAACCTTCCGGAAAAAGCATTGCTAAAACTAGATAGCATCAGTGTTAAATACCCAAAAAACACGCTTGATGACGACATACTCATGGCCAAATCCAGAATATTTCTGAAAACAGCCGCTGTAGACAAAGCTACATTAGCGCTTCAGCAGCTTATCACGAACTTCCCGCAGAGTTTATGGATCGATGATGCAATCTTTACCCTTGGCGATGTATACGAAACCCAATTGCATAATACCACTGAGGCCAGTACACTATACCAACGCCTGATCAATGAATTTCCCGGTAGCATGTACACGACAGAGGCCCGTGCCCGTTTTAGAAAATTAAGAGGTGATAATACAGGAACATAATTTATCTTTACACTATGTATTTATATAATGTTACTTTAATACTTGATGATGCTGCAGCAGATGAATGGCAGCAATGGATGCAGGAATCACATATCCCAGAAGTGATGGCCACAGGTAAATTTATTTCAAACAGACTATTGCGGGTTGTAGATTCGCCAAACGAAGGAGTTACTTTCTGCGCCCAGTACGTGGCCGAAACTATAGAAGACTATGAGAGCTACCAGGCTAACTTCGCTCCGGCCTTGCAACACGAACTTAATGAACGCTTCAAAGACAGGTATGTAGCTTTTCGTACCCTAATGGAATATATCGACTAAACTTATTATGAACATTACATCAACGCCAATTGCAGATCTCTTTGTAATTGAACCAAAAGTCTGGAAAGACAACAGAGGCTATTTTTACGAAAGTTATAGTGCCAAAAACTTTGAAGCTGCAGGTATCCATGCCACGTTTGTACAAGACAACCAAAGTTTCTCTCAAAAGGGAACGCTTAGGGGGTTACATGCACAAAAAGCACCTTTTGCCCAAGGCAAACTGGTACGTGTAATACAGGGAAGTGTACTTGATGTTGCAGTAGATGCAAGAAAAGGATCGCCAACATACGGACAACACTTCAGTATTGAGCTTAGTGGTGACAACCATAAACAGCTATGGATACCACCTGGATTTCTTCATGGTTTTTTAACCCTGGAAGATGATACGATCTTCACCTATAAGGTTACCAACTACTATGATAAAGAATCTGAAATTGGCGTAATCTGGAACGATCCCACTTTGAATATCAACTGGAGTGCCACCCTGGATCCGTCGGAATTACTACTATCTGAAAAAGATCTTATTCTTCCTGCATTTGCAGATTTCAGCAGCCCTTTTTAACAATACATACCCATAAAATAAAAGGGAGCATCGTGATCGGTGCTCCCTTTTATTTTATTGTTTGATGAGGTCGTACAGCTCATCCAGTTTTGGAGAGAGTACAATTTCAATTCTTCGATTCTTGCTTCTTCCGTCAGCCGTAGTATTTGGCCCCAATGGCTGGAATTCTCCTTTACCCGTAGCGGTCATCCGTACACTTTCAACCTTTTCAACTTCCGTTAGGTAACGCACTACAGATGTTGACCGGAGTACACTTAGATCCCAGTTATCTTTAATCTGACCAAGGTTGTTTACCTTTTGGGTATCTGTGTGGCCTTCAACAGCGATATTGATTTCTGGTTGTAGCTTTAAAACATTAGCCAATTGCGTCAATGCCTGCTTGCCTTTTTCATCGATGACGATACTTCCAGAAGGGAAAAGCAATTTATCTGTTAGCGACACATATACTTTTCCATTTTTGATCTCGACGGTCAACCCATTCTTAGTGAAACCAAGCAGGGCCTGCTGCAATTTCTCTTTCAACTGATTGGTAGCCTCATCACGTTTACGCAATACCTCTTCTACCTCCTTTAAACGCTGCTCGCGCTTCTTAAGGTCATCCGACAATTTGTTGATCTCAGATGAGCTGTTACTGCGCAACTTAGCGTAGTTTGCATCCATATCAGCATAGCGACCTCTAAGATCTGCCAATTGCCCATTGATATTGGAAGTATCTTTTCTGAGTTTGTTGAGCAGTCGTTCCAGCTCTTCATTTTTTAACTGTGATTCTGTCCAACCATTATTCAATGAATCCTGTTTGGCAAGCATGGCGTTATACTTTTTTGTTGAAAGGACACGGCATGCACTAAAAGCGCTGCAAAATAAAGCGAGGGCTAGGATTAAGCTAAGTTTTTTCATGTATATCTATTTGGCCTTTCGGCTGTTTAATTGCTGTCAGCAACCGCAGTTCTCAGAAAAGAAATCAGCGGGTAAACGGTCTTAAAAGCGATATCAATTTTATTGGAAATACCTGGTTTAAAAAGTTCTTCATCTTTAAGCGGATACACGGCTTCAAAGCTTTTAAGCTTAAGTATATCTATTAAAGGATTATCAATATCGTAACCCTTCGGCGCATTTTTTAAAGTGTCTTCCCGGGTTAACTGAAAAAGCCTTGTAAATGCTTCATCTTCTACAATAGCTCTAAATTCCGCTCCATTATAGTCAATCTCTTCCCTGATTTGCTTAAGGTCTGCCGCCGCTGGCTGCCAATATCCTCCTGCGAAGAAAGATTTACCGGGCTGCAAATGCAGATAATATCCAGGTTGATTTACATGCTTACCAATTGGGGCAAAGTAAATACCATAATTCGTTTTGTAAGGATCTTTATTTTTGCTGAATCTGACATCCCTGTAAATCCGGAGCAGACATTTTTTTGCTGGTGTATCGATAGAAAAAACAGGGTCGGTCTTTGCAAGCAGCGGGATCAGATCAGTTATAAACTGAATAAGATCTGCTTTAGCCTCCTCATACCTGTCTTTATTCAGTGCAAACCATTCTCTATTGTTATTCTGGTCAACTTCTTTTAAAAAATGAAGCGTGTCCCGTTTAATCATGGCCCAGGCTTGGAGTTGATTTTTTACGGAATTTGAAATACCAAAGTGCGCCTAAACTTCCGATAAGTAAATAAGGAATGGCCATCAGGTAAAGTACGCCTGTGTTTAGACCTTTGGCTTGCGTATTACCGTTCTTTACACCCTGCTCGGCACTGATGGTGCACATGGCACATTGTGCCTGGACCGGAGCCGACTGCCCAGCACTAATTGCAATTACCAGTAAAAAGATATAGACTAATTTTTTCATTGACTTATTTTACGATGGAGGAAAATTGATCAATCTTCTCCTATGCTCAAATATACATATAAAACGAAAAAACGTTTCAAAAATTATAATATGGAGAAATCATCAGATAGACAATCACACCTGTTACGGCTACATATAACCACACAGGATAAGCCCAGCGCACAATTTTGCGGTGTTTCTCAATCTGCATGTTAAACCCGCGTAAAAAGCTAACCAGAATAAGCGGTAATACAACGATGGCCAGCAAAATGTGGGTAAGCAAAATAACGTAATAGATGTACCGGACCGCGCCTACAGATGCAGCTTCGGCAGCTGATAACACACCATTGTGATCAATATCGCCAAACTTAGTATCTTTCTCATATAAGTGGAAAATGATATAAAATATTAGGAAGATGGCAGACAGGCAGAATGTAATTACATTCGTCACCTTATGTGCCTGGATATTCTTCTTCTTGATGAAGATCAGGGACAGGATTAGCAGGACCGAGCATAGGGCGTTAATACCGCCAATTAGATGTGGCAGCACATAAACGAACGACGGAATAGGTTGCGGCGCCGGAGCAAGCTTTAAAATGATCACAACAGTAAGTACTACTGCGGTAACAACCCAGATCAGGCGCAAAAAGAATTTATCAGTTATATTCATTGTATTTGGATTCCGGAATTATCTTCCGTCTGTATTATTTCTTAGTTCTTCCGTAATGAGTACTTTAATCTCATCGTCAAGTTTAGAGAGCGCTTCCTGACTTGTCGCTTCATAATAGCCGCGGATCCGGTGTTGTGGATCAATCAGGACAAACAGATTGCTGTAGATAAATTTCTGTCCATTGGCATCTTTTGTTTGCAATGCATCAATAAACAGCTGTTTGTTTACAAGATTATATACCTGGGCACTATCACCAGTCAGGAAATCCCATTTCCGGTATTTAGCTTCCAATTGCTTCGCATAAGGATCGAGCACAGCTGGTGTATCATGTAGCGGGTCAATACTGACACTTACAAAATTTAAGATTCTGTTTTTACCGTAGGTGAATTCGAAAGCCTTGATTGCCTTATTTGCATAGGTTACTCCGAAGTTAGTACCCTTTGTATAGAATAAATTAAGAATCAGGATCTTCCCTTTATAAGTATCCCAGCTTACTACGGATCCTTTCTGATCCAGCAATTTAAAGTCAGCGATCTGATGGTACAATGTGTCGGGAACCTTTTTCCCCCTAACACTATGGAAGGTATTGGCCACAATTTTAGGACCGAAAAAAGGAAGCGGTCTATACCTGTTTTTACCTTTATCCTGTAGTAAATAATATAAAAATCCCGGTACCGCTAAAATGGTGACCAGGATTAATATTTTCTTTATAGAGAAATTCTTCATCTATTGAAATGGCATATGTAAGTGCAAATAGCCGCCTTCAATAAGCATTAGCGTGATAAAGTAAAAGATAAATATAAAGGATACAGTTAGTGAAAGCTGCAATCCTAATTTCTCATATTTCAAGTGCATAAAATAGGCTACGATATAGAACGCTTTTACTAAAGTTAACGCGATATATACGAAGTTACCTACATGGTGTGAAAGGTAACCGTTTGGCAATACCCAAAGGGCGATGATAAATTCAATTACCGTGATCAGCAAAAGAATTCCAAATACCTGCCATATTTTGGCTTTGCTTAGTCCGGCGTGCTCATCATGAGCATGCTCGTCTGTTGTATGTATGTTATGATCTGACATGTGATTGATGATTAAACTAGATAGAAGAATGTAAATACGAATACCCAAACAAGGTCTACAAAGTGCCAGTAAAGACCAACTTTCTCTACCATCAGGTAGTGACCACGTCTTTCAAAAGTACCATTGATAACCATGCAAAGAATAATGATGTTGATAATTACACCGCTAAATACGTGGAAACCGTGGAATCCTGTGATTGTAAAGAACAGATTTGCAAACTGTAAAGCTGCGATATCGGATACTGCACCATTATAGAAGTGTTTCAACTCTTCAGGTCCTGGAATAGATCCCCACCAGAAACCTTCGTGGTGTAAGTGTGTCCACTCTAAAGCCTGACAGCCTAAGAACATGAATCCACCAATAATTGTAGCGATCATCCAGCCTATTACTTCATTTTTAGCACGTCTGTGCCCTGCTTCTACAGCAAGTACCATCGTTACTGAACTCATGATCAGGATAAAAGTCATGATACCTACGAAAACCAAAGGAGCTCCGCTGTCCATAACACCTGGGATAGACTGGAATACCAGATCCGGATCAGGCCATGTAAATTTCGTAAAACGTTGTGCTCCGTAGTATACCAGTAAAGAAGAAAAAGTAAAGGCATCTGATAGCAGGAAAAACCACATCATGACTTTGCCATACTCTACAGACCAAGGTGAGCGGCCGCCACTCCATGGATCGGTTTTAACCTGATCTAATTGTGATAATGAATCCATTTTAAAAATTGTAATAGTTTGTTAAAAAGTCTAACTGTTCAAAAGTAAAAAAACATACAGATATATCCACAATATATCTATAAAATGCCAAAAAATCGAGGTTATTTCCATCCGAAATTGCTGTCTGTCCACAGAAATATTACGGTAGGCCCCGAACAGGCTGCCCAAGACCAATCCAAGTCCTGCTAGAATGTGTAAAATGTGAAATCCTGAGACCACATAGATCAACGAAATTGCTGCGTTATTGTTCGAGAAAACTGCTCCTGTTTGTACCAGAGTTCCCCATGCGCTGATTTGTAAATAAGCGAAAATAACACCAAGACCTAATGTAAGCCAAAGAAAGAACTTCTGCATCGAAAATTCCTGATTTCTGAAAGCTCTGGAGGCCAAAAATAAACATACACTGCTTACCAGTAGCACGCCTGTGCTATACATAAAAAGATCAGGAAGTACCAAACCATGCCCCTTACCTTTCGATGCTGCAAAAACGATGTAATAACTTGTCCATCCTCCAAACATAATCGTTGAAGAAACAACAAATAACCAGATTATAAATTTCTTAGCCCTAAAATCGAGCTTCACTTCGTGTTGATTGATTGATTGTACCATATATACTATTTTGCTATAAGATCAAATAATAGGGCGAGCTGAACAAGTGGCAGGTAAAAGAATGAACAGAACATCACCTTCCGGGCACTAGCCAAATCCTTTTTGATAACCAGCTGTGCTCCATAATAAGAAAAGAAAAGACCGGCGATCAATGAGATACCACCTACATAATATCCACCAAATCCATAATATGTTGGCAACAGTCCTGCAGGTATAGTCAGTAAAGTTGTAATCAAAATAACCACAGCGCTGATTTGATCGCGTTTCCCACTTGGAAGCAGTCTGAACCCCGCCAGTTTGTAGTCATCATCCAGCACCCATGCAATCGCCCAGAAATGTGGAAACTGCCACGCAAACTGAACCAGAAATAAAACAATCGCTATGTTATAATCTACAGCTAAAAAATCGGTCGTTTTACCCAATGCAGCGAGGTATCCAATGAGTGGTGGCAACGCCCCCGGTATGGCGCCAACAAAAACAGAAATTACTGATTTACGTTTGAGGGGTGTATAGGCAAAGGCGTATAATAAAATTGAGAAGACCGACAATAATCCTGTTTCAAGGTTAAGCTTACCCAATAACCAGGTACCCAGCATTCCCATCAATAAACCTGACACAAGTCCTTGTCCTGTTGTCATACGTCCTGCTGGCATAGGCCTGTCTTTCGTACGTGTCATTAGCCTGTCGAGGTCTTTTTCAATAATTTCATTGAAACAATTTGCTGCTCCCGTAACGAAAAACCCACCCACAATAAGAATCAACCAATTCCCCCAGGCTATTCCTTCAATCGCTCCCCTTGACACCTGCATCTTTGACCCGATCAGGAAAGTTACTGATGCAGAAAATACCACCAGAAAAGTAAGTCTGAATTTAATGAGTTTCGAGAAGTCTGAAAAAAACTGTTTCAATCTTATATAGTTAATTATTTATTGTAAGTGCTGGTTCTATATACCAACAGGTACAAATAGAATTGTAAGGTAAATAAGGTAGTAGAAAAAAGTATATGTAAAGCCTGAGCGTAAGGAGGCAATGCAAAGTTAGACAATAAAATCCCAGTTGCAATTTGAACAATCAAAACAATGACAATAGAATTGCTCACCAATAAAGCTGTAGCCCTTCCACCAAATTTATCAGCCACAAATTTATAAACCAGCGCACTTATCACAGCCACCAGAACAGCCATATCACGGTGATAGTCAAAAATAGACCCTGCTTTGAGCACCCAGGTGTTCCGTTGATCATAGCCCAAAGATTTTGAAATAAAGTCTATGGCTTCACGCAGTTCTGTACCCATCACAATCTGCACTACCGTTAACACAAGCGATAAAAATATAAGCAGGCGCAACCAAGTCACATTGGAAATCACTACAACAGGCTCGCTATGCATTTCCCTGGCGTAGTTATAGGTATAAACTAATACCGCAAGTATAACAAGAGCCAACAGCATGTGAACGGTAACAACCCAGGCCAATAGATTTGTGGATACCACAATAGAGCCAAGCCATGCCTGGAAGCCAACCATAACGAGGTTAAACAAACTCAACCAGATTATCCGTTTAGCGGTTTTACGATAGGTAAATGAATACACAGTAAGACCAATCAGGAAAAAGCCAGTAAGTGCGCCCATCAATCTGTTTCCATATTCTGTCCAGGTCTGAGCAGCGTTGAAATGCTCAGGAATCAGGATGGTTTTATCATTTCTGATTTTATCGGCAAGTTCCTTTTTGCCCATTTTGTCGAGCGACTTCGCAAAACGTTCGTTCTTAGCTACCCGCTGTGCAACGTATTTCTGCTGATAATCTGCCGGCAACTGCTCAACGGACGTTGGAGGGATGTATTGTCCAAAGCACTTAGGCCAGTCTGGACAGCCCATGCCAGAGCCCGTACTGCGCACAATACCACCAGCCAGAATAAGCAGTAATGTTACTGCTATTGTGATCAGGTTAAGTCTTACAAACCTACGTTCGGACTGAGAAACCATTGGGGAATACTTTTAAAAAAAATGAGGTATCTGCGGTAAAATATTACTCGAACAGATACCTCAATATGAATACGATCAGCGATCAGCTTTAGTCAACTATTGTTTTTTGTTTTGCTTCCTGTGCAGCCATCCATTCTTCCTGGATACGTTCTGCCTCTGTATTGCCTTCAAAATCGTGTGGCATGTTAGAGCTCATTGTCAATGAGAAAGGAACAGTCTGAGGAATAAAATCCTCTTCAGCACCTGGCTTGCTATAATCATATGGCCAACGGTATACTGTTGGGATCTCTCCAGGCCAGTTGCCATGTAAATGTTCTACTGGTGTAGTCCACTCTAAAGTATTTGCTTCCCAAGGGTTTTGAGGAGCAACTTTACCTTTGAAAATTGAATAGAAGAAGTTGAACAAGAAAGCAACCTGAGCAAGTGCTGCAATAATTGCTGCCCATGTTACGAAGATGTTTACAGTAACCCATTTCTGCATAAATTCAAACTCGGTGAATGCATAGTAACGACGTGGCACACCATCAAGACCTAAGAAGTGAAGCGGGAAGAATACCAGGTATGCACAGATAAAAGTTAACCAGAAATGCAGGTAACCCAATTTAGCATTCATCATTCTACCAAACATTTTAGGGAACCAGTGATAAACACCGGCAAGCATACCAAAGATCGCTGCAGACCCCATTACAAGGTGGAAGTGAGCAACAACGAAGTAAGTATCATGTAAGTTAATGTCTAACGAAGCGTTACCAAGGAAAATACCTGTTAAACCACCCGAGATGAAGAACGATACCAAACCGATAGCGAACAACATTGCAGGCGTAAAACGGATGTTACCTCTCCATAACGTTGCCAGGTAGTTAAACGTTTTTACTGCCGAAGGAACAGCGATAATTAACGTTGTGATCATGAAGACCCCACCTAACAATGGATTCATACCGGTCACGAACATATGGTGACCCCATACGATAAACGACAGGATAGTAATACCAATCAATGAATAAACCATCGCATGGTAACCGAAGATTGGTTTTCTTGAGTTTACAGAGATAACCTCAGAAGAAATACCCAATGCTGGCATAATTACAATATATACCTCCGGGTGACCAAGGAACCAGAACAAGTGTTGCCAAAGGATAGGTGAACCACCTTCATTTGGTAATACCTGTGTACCAATAACGATATCGGATAAGTAGAAACTTGTACCGAAACTTCTATCGAAGATCAACAGCACAACACCTGCAACTAATACAGGGAAAGAAAGGATACCCAAAATAGCAGTAAGGAAGAAAGCCCAGATTGTCAAAGGCATTTTCCAAAGGTCCATACCTTTAGTACGCATGTTCAATACAGTACTCACGTAGTTGATACCGCCCATCAGGGAAGAAACAACGAAGCAGATCATGCTTATCAACCATAATGTCATACCAGTACCCGAACCAGGAATGGCCTTAGGCAATGCAGATAATGGTGGATAAACTGTCCATCCAGCACTTGCCGGACCTGTCTGAACAAAGAAAGAACACATCATTACCACACATGCAGTAAAGAAGAACCAGTAAGATAACATGTTCATGAAAGGCGAAGCCATATCACGTGCTCCCAATTGAAGCGGGATCAATAAGTTACTAAATGTACCACTCAGTCCAGCTGTAAGTACAAAGAATACCATGATGGTACCATGTATGGTTACCAATGCCAGGTAGAACTCCGGACGGATCCTGCCACCTTCAGCCCATTTACCCAGGAATGTTTCCAGGATAGGGAAAGATCTGTCAGGCCATGCCAGTTGCAGACGGAACAAGATCGATAGGCCCATGGCAATAACGGCCATAATGATACCTGTGATCAAGAACTGCTTAGCGATCATCTTATGATCCATGCTGAAAACATACTTGCTTAAGAATGTCTCTTTGTGATGTCCATGAGCATGATCATCATGACTATCGTGGTGTTGATTATTTTGTATTGTTATAGTTGACATAATGTGCTATTCCAGTATGAATTATTTTTTTAAAGCCAATTGATTTGATTTAACAGCTGAAGAATCCTTAGCAGCTGAATCTGCAGGTGCTGCAGCAGCCGGCGCAGCAGGATCCGCTACCAGTGGCAAATTGAATTGCTTTCTCAAATCATTATTTAAATACGTTGGTTGTTTAACAATCCAGGCATTGTATTCTTCCTGAGAAACAACTCTTACTACCTTTTGCATGTTATAGTGTCCTGATCCGCAGATTTTAGAGCAATAGAACAAATACTTAAAGGCCGGATCGTTGGTTTTAACCTGCATATCTGCAGTAGTAATCGTTGGCGTAAACTCGAAGTAAGACACCATACCAGGAACTGTGTTCAGCTGAACCCTGAAGTTTGGCATGTAGAAACTGTGCAGTACATCTTTACTGGTCAGGATCAATCTTACTGGTTTGTTAACCGGGATTACAAGCTCATCTGCTGTTTGATCATCCAGGTTATTTTTGTCTTTAAAGTCGATACCCAATGCGTTCGTACCGGTAATCATTTTATAGTTTTTCACACCAACTACACCGTCTTTTCCAGGATAACGGATAGACCATGCAAATTGCTGAGAAGTAATTTCAACGCTCAATGGTTTGTTGTTAGGGTCTTCCACTTTATAGAAGATAGATCTCCAGGTTAAGAAACCCATCAATACCAAAACACTCAATACTACCGCAGGGATAATAGTCCAGATGCGCTCTAATGCATTGTTATGTGGATAGTAATACGCTTTTCTTTTTCCACTGTGTTTGTAGAAGTAAGAGAATGCAAACAGGATAATGTGTGTTGCTATAAATACGATAGTGGTGATGATCAATGTCAGGTTAAACATCTCATCAATCTTCTTACCGTGCTCTGAAGCTGCCTCAGGAAGGATCATGTTACCATGAACCGTATATTCCCAATACACGCCATATAAACCTACGATAAGGAATAAGGCAAAAAGACTTGCGTTTACGGCATTCCAGTTAATTGCAGCAGGTTTATCCTGAGCTTCTCTGGTTAGCTCATATACCCTGATCGCTTTACCTACAATTGCTATAAATAAGCAAAGTAGTAAAAACAAGAGCGCATAGAACGCTATAGACTTATAGATAGGTTCCATATCTATAGGTTTTGCCGGCGCAGCAGCAGTGGCAGCAGCTTCTTGCGCAAATACACTGGTATTTGCAAACACAGTTAGGATAACTGCCAGACCCGCTATTGTCTTATTACTTATAAATTTTCTTAAACTCATTTTCTTAAAAGTAGTACGTTGTACTTCTATATCTATTAATTAATATGCCCTCTATCTTAATCCTAGAGATGGTGATTCAAACTTTCTTCCAATAACGGGTGATTTTTTGCAATCAACGGTTTCTTGCTTAAAGCGGTTAACACGGTAAAGGTAAACAAACCTACAAAACCTACAGCAGTTCCGATCTCAATAAATCCAAATCCATTGTGTTGTTCTACTGTACCTGGCATAATCATCTGATAATAATCGATCCAGTGACCGCAAAGTACTACGATAGAAACAAACAGCAATACGTTCTCCTGTCTTTTATTGTCACGATCCATTAATAATAGCACTGGCGACAAGAAGTTCAGGAACAGGTTCAGGAAGAACCATATTTTATAATATTCAAATCTTTTGTAGAAATAAACAGTCTCTTCAGGCATGTTGGCATAATAGATCAACATAAACTGTGCAAACCATACGTAAGTCCAGAAGATAGAAAAACCGAAGATAAACTGACCTAAGTTGTGCAGGTGACTGTTGTTTACCCATGGCATATAACCTGCTTTTCTCAACAGGATAATGATGATAGCCATAGTAGCCAGACTGCTTACCCACATGGCAGCAAAGTTGTACCAACCAAACATGGTAGAGAACCAGTGTGCTTCAAGAGACATCACAGTATCGAAAGCGAAGATTGGTGTAGTAAATCCGTAGATAACCAGAAATATACAAGAGTATTTAAAGCTTTTTCTGTAAGAATTCAAACCACCTTCCAGATCTTCGTTATTAGACAACTTGGCAAGCAACGTAGCGAAGAAGCTATAGATAGCTAAAAACACAACTTGTCTGGTCATGAAGAAAGGCACATTTAAGAATGCCGATTTACCATCGATCAGTTTGTCATAATTAGAACTATTAGGATCCGTTAAACCTGGAGCATTCCAGTGGTGATACAGATTATGTGTGTATAGACCTGCACCGATGATGGCAAGCAGGATAACTACAGCAATTGGTAATGTTTTAGCCATTGCCTGAGGCACACGGAGGATCGAGGCCGACCAGCCTGCTTGTGCAACAAACTGTACAGCAAGAAAGAATGCACCCGACATACATACACATGCAAAGTAATATCCCATTAATAACAGGTTTGCAAACGTCCGCTCATGAAGTTCATGATCAGAAAAACCGTAGGCAATCGCAGCGATACCGATAACGATACCTACAATGCTTAAAGTCTTTGCTTTACCTGCAAACTCAAACTGCTCAGTCAAATTATAATTATGAGTTCCCATTTATTTAGTGCTTTTCTATTGTATTTTTTGTAATTGTTGAACGTACATCACTACTTTCCATCTTTCTTCAGGAGACAATTGTGAAGCATGTGAGCCCATGTTATTTAAGCCATACATTATTGTATGGTAGATTTTACCTGCGCTTAGGTCTTTCATTAAACCGCCTCTTGAAGAAGCTGCGTCGCCATGATAAGCCGGTACACCGGTAAATTTCTCTATTTGAACCAGGTGGCCTTTACCATCTCCTGCATCACCATGACACGGTGCACAGAAAACTGTAAAATAGTGCTTACCTGAAGTCAGGTTTTCTTTTGTCAAAGGAAGTGGATTTACCAGGTTTGCCCCTGCTGCCTCATATCCTTCTTTGGTATTCGCATACTCGTATTTAACAAATCCAATCGGATCAGTGTTTGGCGGCGGCGTTTGAGCCGTCTGCCCGTTAGCGAAATTCTTGTTTGCCTGATCCGGATTATAAGCAATAGGATCGTACATATTTCTTGCGTACTCCAGCCCTGTGCTCTGCTTATTTCTGCATGCCGTAAATGACACTGAAACAGCTAACACAAAAAACGCGGCGTAAACTATATTATTCTTATTCATAGCTAATATACTTCCTTTCATTATGCTTCACTTCCAAAGCACCTGCATCTTTTAATAAACCATCAATCTTAGTGTGATCAGCATTTTGTTGTGCATCAACAGCAATAACAAACCTGTCGTCAGTCGCCCTTAAATCCATTACCCTTGGTGCTCTGCCCGGGAAAAGGTGGGTAGATGCGTAGTAAGAACCTACTAATCCGAATGCGGTGAAAAGGATAGTCAACTCGAACATAATTGGAATAAAATCCGGCAATGCAAATGACGGCTTACCACCGATGTTATTTCTCCAGTCTACAACCGAGGTCAGGTAGATCAGTGCAAAGGCAGACATCGTTCCTGTAATCCCGCAGAAAAATGCGAAGATATCCAGTCTGGATCTTTTAACCCCTAATTTAGCTTCAATTCCGTGGATAGGCATCGGTGTATACACATCGTGTATAGAAATGTTGTTGGCCTGCAATTGCTCGATGCCATGCATCATTTCATCAGGATCACCAAAACTGCCTAAAATATATTTGATATTACTCATTGTTATATTTTTGCGTATTCTTCTTGTTTAACACTATCAAATTTCTCTAAAGACTCTACGTATTCATCAACGTAAACCTTGTTCAGGTGACCATCTTTAATTTGCTCCATTTTAGCCTGCTCACTTGCGCTTTTCAGTAGTAGTTTAACCTCTGCAATTGCAATAGAAGGAAGAACCCTCAGGAACAATAAGAATAAGGTAAAGAACACACCGATTGAACCAACAAACACACTCACGTCTACCCATGTAGGAGAGAACATTACCCATGATGATGGCAGGTAATCGCGGTGTAACGAAGTAACGATAATTACGAAACGCTCAAACCACATACCGATGTTTACTACGATCGACAGAATCCAGGTAGCAGGAATGCTCAATCTGATTTTCTTGAACCATAACAATTGCGGAGAGATTACGTTACACGTCATCATCATCCAGTAGGCCCACCAGTAAGGACCTGTTGAACGGTTAACGAAAGCGTAAGCTTCGTATTCAGAACCCGAATACCAGGCAATGAAGAACTCAGTAAGGTAAGCCACACCCACGATAGATCCTGTAAGAATGATGATCTTATTCATCGATTCAATGTGGAACATGGTGATGTAGTTTTCAAGACCCAATACTTTACGTGCTACCAGCAATAAGGTAAGTACCATCGCAAAACCTGAGAAGATCGCCCCTGCAACGAAATATGGAGGGAAGATTGTAGTGTGCCATCCAGGAATTACAGATGTTGCAAAGTCCATGGATACAATAGTGTGTACAGAAAGTACTAGTGGTGTTGAAATACCTGCAAGGATCAGAGACACAGCCTCAAAACGTTGCCAGGTTTTAACGTTACCAGACCATCCAAAAGAGAAGATAGAATAGATACGTCTGCGTACACCCGTAGCACGGTCACGGATTGTAGCGATATCCGGTAATAAACCTGTATACCAGAATAAAAGTGATACAGAGAAGTAAGTTGAGATGGCAAACATATCCCAAACCAGTGGTGAGTTAAAGTTAACCCATAGTGATCCGAATTGATTTGGCAATGGAAGTACCCAGTAAGCTAACCATGGACGGCCCATGTGTGATACTACATATGTAGCAGCACAGATTACCGCGAAGATCGTCATCGCTTCTGCCGACCTGTTGATCGAGTTCCTCCAGTTTTGACGGAACAGCAAGAGTACTGCTGAGATCAGGGTTCCGGCGTGACCGATACCTACCCACCATACAAAGCCGGTGATATCCCATGCCCATCCTACTGATTTATTTAATCCCCATGATCCGATACCGTTCCAGAAGGTATAACTTACGGCAACAAGCCATAAGGTAGCACCCATTAGGGAAACGATAAACCCTATCCACCATGCCCGGTTAGGCTTATTCTCAACCGGCATTAAGATATCATTCGTAATCTTTGAATACGTGATATCGTTACCGGTGATTAATGGTTCTCTTAATATTGATTCGTTATGTCCTGACATAATTGTTTTTCTTTAATATCAGCTTACGCTTGTACTGTTGTGTCTGTATTTCTAATTTTTGTCATGTATCCGATTCCTGGCTGTACATTGATCTCTTCCAACACATAATAGATACGTTCGCTGCGAAGTGCTTTAGACACTTCTGAGTTAGGATCGTTTCCATCACCGAAGATGATTGCGTTAGCCGAACATGCTTCCTGACAAGCCATTTTGATATCGCCATCTTTCAACGGACGTTTCTCAATTTTAGCCTGCAGTTTACCTGCCTGGATGCGTTGAATACACATAGAACATTTCTCCATAACACCTCTTGAACGTGTAGTTACATCAGGGTTAAGTACCAACTGAGTAAATTCATTGTTCAGGTAGTTATCGAAACGTGAATCATTCCAGTAGTTGAACCAGTTGAAACGACGCACTTTGTATGGACAGTTGTTTGCACAGTAACGTGTTCCTACACAACGGTTATAAGCCATGTGGTTTAAGCCGTCTGAAGAGTGAACAGTTGCCAATACCGGACATACAGTCTCACAAGGAGCGTGGTCACAGTGCTGACAAAGCATTGGCTGGTGAACTACAGATACGCGATCCATATTTTCCAGATGTGCAATCTCTTTTTCTTCAGTTACACTCTCGCCGTTTTCTTCGAAGCTATAGTAGCGGTCGATACGGATCCAGTGCATTTCTCTACGTCTGCGTACTTCGTCTTTACCTACAACAGGGATGTTATTCTCTACGTTACAAGCAACGATACATGAACCACAACCTGTACATGCATTCAGGTCAATCGCCATAACCCAGTTGTTACCTGGCTTCTCGTATTTATCCCAAAGATCGTAAGTCTTATGTTTCTCACCGTGGTTACCAGAACCAGCAGCAGGATCTTTCACATATTCTTTAAAGGTAGCTTCGCGGATAATGTTACGTCCCTCAAAAGAGTGGTGCGTTTGTGTTTGCGCAAGCTCTTCTGTTCTTCCTGTGCCGCTAAGCTTAACTGTAGTTGCATATTTTAACGTGCCATTTGCATAACCTACAAATGGATAGGCATTCTGACCAACGTTATTTCCAGCTTTACCTACTTTAGTACGACCATAGCCTAAAGCTATTGAAGCTGTACCCTGAGCTTGTCCCGGCTGAATAAGCACAGGCAATTCAATAGTATAACCTTTATCGTCTTTTACAGATACAACATCAAATTCTTTGTATCCTAACTTCTCAGCAAATTTAGGTGCTAAGGCAATGTAATTATCCCATGTTACTTTACTAACCGGATCAGGAAGCTCTAATAAGAATGCGTTGTTTGCATACTTACCATCGCGCATCGGCAAACTTTCGTAAACCTGAAGCTCAATGTCCTTAGCTAATAATTTACTGCTGCTTGCAATTGAAGAAGCAACAGCGTCTAATGATAAACTGAAAGTATAAGCACCGGCAGGTTTTGCTGTAGCAGCAAAAACCCCTGTCTGCAACAAGTCATTCCAGGTTTTTCCTAATCCAGGAAGGATAGTAGCTTCCCAGTTATTACGTACATACTGATAGTATTCTTTAACCGGACCGTTAGACCAGATCAATAAGCTCTCTTCTGCCTGACGTGAGTTAAATACGGGATTGATTGTTGGCTGTACGATAGAATAGTATCCTTCGTAAGCATTAGCATCACCCCATGACTCCAGGTAGTTCGGATTGATTGCAATCACATCACACAGTGAAGACGTTTCGTCTGTTCTGTCTGAGAATGATACTTTCAAGGCTACTTTTGCCAATGCATCAGTAAATGCTTTTGAATTTGCTACATCGTAAGCAGGGTTTGAGTTCAGGAAGAACACAGCACCTACTTCACCCCTGTTCATTTCATTGATCAACTCAGCAAACTCAGCATCGTTACCATTGTAACGTTTGCTTGGATTATCTAAGTCGATTGTAGTACCATAACTACCGATAGCGGAGTTGATGGCATTCACAAGGATTTGTGTAGAAACATCATTAGAACCGCAAACAACAAGGGATTTACCTTTATTTTGCAGCAATTCTTTACCCAATAACTTCAGTGCTTTATCAGCAGATCCGTTGTTTGGCAGTCCACCACCAGCAAGGTTACTTCCTGTGATAGCATTATATAAGGTAATTAAGGCTGGGCCTTCTTCTGATAATTTTACGGGGATACGGGTATCCGCATTGGTACCTGTTAAGCTCATTCCAGCCTCAAACTGGAAGTGGCGCGACATTTTGCCTTTAGCAAGAGATTTATGATCTCTGTTTGATACATACTGCGAAGTGAACTCTTCACCGCTGATCCACGTTCCAAGGAAGTCAGCAGCGAAACTTACTACTAAGTCAGCTTTGTCAAAATTGTATTTAGGGATTACCGCTTTACCAAAGCTGTTCTCGTTCGCTTTGATGATACCTGTATAAGATACAGCATCATATTGAACATGCTTTGTAGTAGGATATACTTTAGTAAAATCAGCAACAACAGCTTTTGTTGACGGACTGTTTACTGATGATGAAACGATACGTATTTTCTTTCCTGCAACCTTAGCTAAACCATCTTTCACAAACTGATCTATTGCCGCCCAGTTCGCTTCAGCATTCTTAAGCACCGGAGCTTTCAGCTTAGATACATCGTACAGGTCTAATACCGAAGCCTGCGCTACAGCATCAGTACCACAGTTGAATGCACCAGCATTAGGATTTGGCTCGATTTTAATCGGTCTGCCTTCCCTGGTTTTAACTAAGATACTCTGTCCATTGAAACTAGACACATAATAGTTAGGTATTCCTGGTACTACTTCTTCCGGCTTGATTAAATAAGGAATAGACTTGTGTACCGGGGCAGGTTGACAGGCCGCCAGCGTAACTGCACCAAGACCAAAGCCTAAAGCTTTCAAAAAGTCGCGGCGCGGAGTTACTGTACTCAATCCTGCTTCATTTAAAACATCTTCTATTGGAAGGGGCTCAGCAAATTCGTTTTTGTTGTTGTCAACAAAATCGGGAGTGTTTTTATACTCCTCTAAGCCTTTCCAGTATTTTTTATTGCTTTCCATTTAAGCTATATTACTGTTTATCGAACGTTCTTTTTACTAAACTCTATTAATAGTGACATTTACCGCATTCCATACCACCAAGGGCAGCAGGTGTAAGTTTCTCGCCTTTTTTGATTTTCTCATGCGCTTCAATGATTTTGTCATAGAATGCATTGCCTTTCATATCAAGCTGCGTCTCTTTATGACAGTTGATACACCATTTCATGGTTAAAGGAGAATATTGGTAGATTTCCTGCATGGTATTCACCGGACCATGACAAGCAAAACAAACCGGCTCATTAGGTTTAAGTCCCTTAGCCTTACGGATAGACTCTTCAGCTACAACAACGTGTTGTGAGTGGTTGAAGTAAGCGAAATCTGGAAGGTTATGAACACGAATCCATTCAACTGGCTTCTCTTTAGATTTATCGTAAGTCATTTTATCTGCATCGTAACCCAATGCATTGTAGATTTTCTGAATCTCAGGAGAGATGTTGCCATCATGGCTGTCTCTTGCCTGAACCTGCTTGTGACAGTTCATACAAACATTCAATGAAGGGATAGAAGCATTTTTAGACTTGAATGCACCTGAGTGACAGTATTGACAGTCGATCTGATTCGTACCCGCATGAAGCTCATGTGAGAACTTAATCGGCTGTACCGGCTGGTAGCCTGTATGAACACCAGTGTTCCACATACCCATCCAACCAAATGTACCCAACACCATCGCTACGCATAGGATGAAGAAAAATACGAATTTTTTGTTTTTGAACAGCAGGCCTATTCCTTGTGATAAAGGCACCTTAACGTCCTCTTCAACAACAATACCTTGTTTTTGCAGAATCAAACGCTCCAGCATTTTAACCGCACGTCCCAGAAGAACAAGGATAATGATAGAGACAACGATGATCGCAACAACTCCTGCAATAGAGAAGCTAGATACTTCGTCAGAGCCAGCAGGGTTTTTAGGATCGTCAGCTTTCTTAGGCTCGCCTACTTTAACATAAGCAAGGATGCTTTTGATCTGCTCCGGAGTTAACGAAGGAAACGCTGTCATCTCCGCATTCGGATTGAACTTCGAAGCCTCAACAGCTTCTTTGTCTCCAGACGCAATAAATGCAGGCGCATTGTTAATCCATTTTAACAAGAAGGCCTCACTCTTCGTTGGAACGATTGTTTGCAGAGCCGGACCAATCAGATCACGGTCTAAAGCGTGACAAGAAGTACATTTCTCTTTAAAAATTTTCCGTCCTTCGGCGGCATCTTGTGCTTGTGTACCAGAAACAATTAAAACAGATAGAGCCGTTAACATAAACGCCGACTTCCAAACTCTTCTAATGATCAATGAGATATTCCTCATAATGAGTATTTTAATGCTTTATTTTAATAACTTGATATTAAGAATTGATGTTTAAACGCTCGTCTATCACCAAAACGTCAACAAAAGTAAAGTTTTATAGGATACCAATGACAAATAAATGACAGGAAATACAATTTATAATCGTTCTAAATTATGCGCTTAAATGCTTTTAAACGAAGAAAATCAGCAATTTTTTACAATTGCTGATTTTCAGGCACTCAAAAAATTTGAGTAAAATTTGCAGATTAAAATTACATTTTTAATATCCACGCAAACATCAGTGGAGCCACGATGGTTGCATCAGATTCTACAATAAATTTCGGTGTATGGATATCAAGTTTACCCCATGTGATCTTCTCATTTGGCACAGCACCAGAATAAGATCCGTATGAAGTTGTAGAATCAGAGATCTGACAGAAGTAGCTCCAGAACGGAATATTCTCCATTTCCATATCCTGATACAACATCGGTACAACACAAATCGGGAAGTCTCCCGCAATACCGCCACCAATCTGGAAGAACCCAATTCCTTTACCATCACTGTTGGCGATATACCAGTTGGCTAACCAACCCATATACTCTATACCACTCTTCATGGTTGTTGCTGTAAGCTCCGATTTCATCACATAAGAAGCGAAGATATTACCCATAGTAGAATCTTCCCATCCTGGAACAACGATAGGCAGGTTTTTCTCTGCCGCTGCAAGCATCCATGAATTTTTAGGATCAATCTCATAGTATTGCTCCAAATCTCCACTCAGCAACATTTTATACATAAACTCATGTGGGAAATAACGTTCACCAGCATCATCTGCATCTTTCCAGATCTTATGGATGTGTTTTTGCAACCTGCGGAAGGCCTCTTCCTCAGGAATACAGGTATCTGTTACCCTGTTGTAATGGTTCTCCAACAGATCCCATTCGTCCTGTGGACTAAGATCGCGGTAATTAGGTACTCTTTTATAGTGTGAGTGTGCAACAAGGTTCATGATATCCTCTTCCAGGTTCGCCCCTGTGCAGGAAATAATGGCTACTTTGTCCTGACGGATCATTTCAGCTAAAGAAATGCCCAGCTCAGCCGTACTCATCGCACCCGCAAGGGTGATCATCATTTTACCGCCCTCATCTAAATGCGTTTCATAGCCTTTGGCTGCGTCCATCATTGCCGCAGCATTAAAGTGAAGGTAATGCCCTTCCATGAATTGAGATATAGGTCCTCTTGTTATGCTCATCTTTTCGTTTTTATGAACCGCAAAAATAAGTAAATATTTAGAATCACCGCATTTTGGTATCAACAGCCAATTCATATTGTTTTTGGCACGCTACATAACAGGTGTAAAGCAGCCGAAATGGCCTACAACCTAAAAAAGTATTCCCAAAAAGAATAACTCACAAAAAAGTTACAAAGCATGCTTTAGATATCAATCCTTTATCTATTTTTAGCTCATGGGAAAATTCATGTTGTGTGTCTTGCTCCTCCTAAGCACACAAGCATTCTGTCAGCGCAAACTGATTAACAAACTTTTATCGAACGAGTCAGACACCACCAGGAAAAGCAGCTTCATGCCGATACCTGTGCTTGGATACAGTCAGGAAACAGGTTTACAATTTGGATTGGGAGTGTTATATTCCACTTACCTGGACAAGAATGACACCCTCAACCGCAGTTCCAACTTTTCCGGAACCAGTGAGATGACCACGCAGAAACAATACCTGCTATCTCTCCGCGGTGATGTATGGACTAAAAGAAATGATATCCACCTGATCGGTGAATTGCGTTTTAAACGCACTCCCTTTAATTTTTATGGCATAGGTAATAAAACGTTGGCTTCAAACATGAGCAGACTTGTTGGAGAACGATTCGGTTTTCTGATAGAAGCTGAAAAGAAAGTTATCAAAAATGTATACTCAGGGATCTCCGTTGGATTTGACAAACAGAAATTTACCAACAAAACTGAAGGCGGCTACTTTGACACTAATCCTGATATCCTTGGCAAAAGAGGCGGATCGGTACTCTTTCTTGGCGTTTCTCAGGCCTACGACAACCGTAACTCCAATAACTACCCTACTCACGGACTTTTCGCAAGGGCGACATTCCAGTATGCACCAGACAATTTTTCAACCAGAGATTTTACAGCGAACCAATTTAAAGTTACAGTCAGCAATTTCTGGACAGTGATGCCGAAAGTAGTACTGGGTGTAAATGGTTATTTCCAAACCATCCAAAGCAATACCAAAAGAACCCCTTTTTATCTGCTTCCGCAGCTTGGCAGCGATGAAATGATGCGCGGATATTATAGTGGCAGATTCAGAGACGAGAATTACATCACTACCCAGGCAGAGTTACGCTACCGTTTCAGCAATCGCTTTGCCGTTGTTGCTTTTGGCGGACTTGGTAAGGTATATCCTAACGGACAATTATCTTTTACCTATCTAAAACCGTCTTATGGCGGAGGTGCCAGATATTTCTTTGATCCCGCAAAGGGACTAAGTGTTCGGATGGATTATGGAATAGGAGAAAAACCGATCAATGAACCCCGTCAAACTGGTTTCTACATCAGTCTCGGCGAAGCTTTCTAATACCGGATTTTAAAATGTTCCTTAGCCTGCCCCTTTTTAAAGAACACTAAACCTATCCAGAACAAGTCTATCGTTACCGTAACCTCGGGATGTGCTTTGATTTCCGCCCAGGCTTCTTTCATTCCCTCACTCCAATAAATATCATCGAAGATGAGCATAGACCGCCCGGTAACTTTAGGCAGGCACCATTTAAAATAATTAAGTGTAGCATCCTTCCTATGGTTACCATCAATATACACAAAGTCCAGCTGCTCCTGCCCTGCTATTACATCAGGCAACAGCAGGTCAAAGTTTCCTACCAATAATTCAATATGCTGCAAGCCCAGCTCCTCGAAGTTCCGTCGGGCAACTGCTGCCGTTTGCGGACAGCCTTCAATAGTGATCACCGCTGCATCGGGCGATGATTTAGCCAGATACGCTGTTGTTAAACCTAAACACGTCCCCAGTTCGATAATAGATGATGGTTCAGCAAAGCGTGCCAGCCTGTAAATCAACTGTGCCAGTTTCGGACTCTTCAAGGCATTCTTGGCAATCTGTTTAACGGTCTTTTTCCTGTTCTTATTCAGGTGCGAACCCGCCCCCAGGTCGGTCACCTCAACGATGGATTCGTCATGATAAAGTTTTTTTCTTTGCGCTTCAATGCTTTCATAATCACTTTTAGCAGCAAAATCGTAAATTACCTCATCGGTAAGCTTATAAACAAAAGGTGAATGTGTGCCATGCCTGGAATTGGAGGTAAGCCAATGCTGCACATAATCTTTGATGAAAGTAAATACCATATAGCAAAAGTAGGGAAACAAATGAAACCTGCCTAAGGTTATGGCAATATTAGAACCGTTAAATTGCAGATCAATGGACAAAAGCTCAGAAATCAACGCACTCGTAAAATTACTTGACGATCCCGATCCGGAGGTCTTTGAACATGTAGAAAAGCGCTTGCTTGACTATGGTAACTTCGTGATCGATTATCTCGAGGAAGCCTGGTCAGATTCTCTGGATACCAACCTTCAGGAACGCATAGAAAATGTGGTACACCAGATTCAGTTTAATAATGTTAAAGAAGACCTGAACCTCTGGTACCAGAGTGGTGCTTTCGATCTTCTTCAAGGTGCATTGGTCATCAACAGGTACCAATACCCTGACCTTGATGAACAAAAAATCATCAATCAGATTGAAGAAATCAAAAGGGAGATCTGGTTGAACCTGCAATATGAAATGAGTTCGATCGAAAAGATCAAACAGATCAATCACGTATTTTATAACGTTTACGGCTTTTCAGGTAATACAAAAAACCACCACGACCCACAGAATTCGTACCTCAGTCAGGTTGTAGAAAGCAAAAAAGGAAACCAGATCTCTTTGGCAATCCTGTATGCTACATTGGCCCAGAAGCTGGATATTCCGGTCTACGGTGTAAACCTGCCTCAACATTTTATTCTCGGCTATATTGACGAAAGCAAAAGGGAAGAGCAGGAGTTTGGTGTGCTCTTTTATATCAATGCCTTCAACAAGGGGGCTATCTTTGGTAAACACGATGTGGATCAGTTTTTACGACAGCTAAATCTGGATCCCATGCCAGGCTTTTATGCTCCCTGCAGCAATGTAGAAATCATCAGGCGCATTATCCGAAACCTGATCTCTGCTTACGAGAATCTTGGCTCTACAGATAAAGTTGCAGAGTTGAAGCAGCTTCAGGATATCCTGATGAAGCCCTAAAACTCCATCAGGTAAGCCTTTAAAAAGTCGTTCAGATCACCATCCAACACAGCCTGTGCATTGGAAGTCTCATAATTTGTGCGCAGATCCTTGACAAGTTTGTAAGGATGCAGCACGTAGTTACGGATCTGAGAACCCCATTCTATTTTCTTTTTCGAACCTTCGATTGCGGCCGAAGCTTCCATCTTTTTACGCATCTCAATCTCGTAGAGCTGTGAGCGTAACAGACGCAAAGCGTTTTCTTTATTTTGCAATTGGGAGCGCGACTCCTGGTTCTTGATTACAATCCCGGAAGGTTTGTGGTATAAACGCACAGCAGTCTCCACTTTATTCACATTTTGTCCGCCAGCACCACCAGACCTGAACGTTTCAAACTCAATTTCAGAATCCTTCACATCAATCTCTATGGTATCATCTACCAGTGGATAAACATATACAGAGGCAAAAGAGGTATGCCGGCGGGCATTGGAATCAAAAGGGGAAATCCGCACCAGTCTGTGCACACCATTCTCCCCTTTCAGGTATCCATAAGAGAATTCACCAGCGAACTGCAGCGTAACCGACTTGACACCGGCAATCTCACTTTCCTGATAATCCTGTTCTGTAACCTTATAACCATTCTTCTCGCCCCACATGATGTACATCCGCATCAGCATCGCCGCCCAGTCGCAGCTCTCCGTTCCACCTGCACCTGCCGTAATCTGCATCACCGCCTGCAACTGGTCTTCCTTGCTACTCAGCATATTCTTAAGTTCCAGGTCTTCTACGGCATGTAAACACAGTTCGTATTGTTCCTGCATCTCTTCCTCAGTAGCATCACCGGCCAGCATAAATTCAAAAAGCACCTGAGTATCTTCCAGCAGGCTGTTTACACGCTGCCAGCCATCAGTCCATACTTTTTTTGCGTTAAGTGCCGCTAAATGTTTTTCTGCTTTTTTGGGATCATCCCAGAAATCTGGTTGCAGGGTAAGTTCCTGCTCGATATATATATCTTCTAAACGTGTTTCGACGTCAAAGATGCCTCCTCAGAGACGCTACTCTGTCTCTTAAATCCTGAACTTGTTCTTTAGTCATACAACAAAGGTAAAACAATTATTTCTTCATGGCCATATAATCCAGTGTTAGATTACATAGCGTTTTAACGCCAAGCACAAAGCCACTCTCATCGATAAAGAAATCGGGTGTATGATGTGATGGTGCTTTAACCGCATCTCCGCCTTTTGGCATTCCACCCAGAAACACAAAAAGTCCGGGTACCTTCTCCTGAAAAAACGAGAAGTCTTCTGCCCCCGTTACCGGTGGTCTGAGCAGTACATTTTCAGCTCCCGCACTATTGCGCAGACTTGGCAACATTTTCTCCGTTAGCTTCACATCGTTGAACGTTACCGGATAGTGATTGCTATAAGGGATCTTCACCTCCGCTGTAGCACCATAGGCTTCCGCTGTTTTAGTGGCTATTGCTTTGATCCGGGAGATAAATAGGGCTTCATCTTCCTTAGTGAAGTTCCTGATCGTACCCAGCATCTCTACTTTCTCAGGAATGATATTTGAACGGACACCGCCATGTAACGAACCGATGGTTACCACGCCTGGGTTTTCGGTCACGTTCAGGTTCCTGCTTACTATGGTCTGCAGGCTGTTAATAATTGCTGCCGACGCAACAATCGGATCAACACTGCTCCACGGATAGGCACCATGAGCCTGACGCCCCGTTACTGTAATTTTCATATCGTTAACACCTGCCATCGTTCCGCCCGGGCGGTAGGTAACCTTACCTACAGGTGTCTGGGAATTGATATGCAGACCGAAGATCACATCTACCGCAGGGTTCTTCAGCACACCTTCCTTCACCATCAGCTCTGCGCCACCTTCTTCACCTACCGGAGCTCCTTCCTCAGCGGGCTGAAAGATAAATTTTACCGTTCCGGGAATTTCACTCTTCATTCCCGCAAGCACCTCGGCCACCCCCATTAAGATCGCGACATGTGTATCATGCCCGCAGGCATGCATCACACCTACCTCCTGCCCGTTGTACATCGTTTTTACTTTAGATGCAAAGGGTAAATCTACACGCTCTGTAACCGGCAGCGCATCCATATCTGCACGCAGTGCTACTACAGGCCCAGGCTTACCGCCAACCAATAACCCCACTACGCCGGTTTTAGCCACGCCCGTTGTTACCTTTATGCCCAGCGACTCCAAATGCTTCGCAATAATACCTGCCGTACGCACTTCCTGGTTACCAAGCTCCGGATGCTCATGGAAATCGCGACGCCAGGCAATAACCTTCTTTTCGATGGCCTGAGATTTATCAGAAATCTGTGCTGAAACAGTTTTTTTCTGTGCAAAAGCCACAGAAGAGGATAGCAGTAAAATAGTTAGGTAAGTGACTCTCATCGTGTTAATTTTCTTAAATATATAAATAAATCACTTTTTAACCCGGGTTATAACCCCTATTTTTAGCAAATAAATTAAAAGATATGTTACCTACAATAAATTTCACAGAAACAGAAGCCTACAAATATCTGGCTGATCACTTTATCGACATCAACGAAAAAAGTCTGAAAGATCTCTTCACCGAGGACAAGGAGCGCTTTGAGAAGTTCTCTTTATTATTTGAGGATATCCTGCTGGATTTTTCTAAAAACAGGATCAACGATACCACATTTGCGCTACTGATTCAACTGGCAAAAGAATGTAAGTTGGATGAAGCCATCAAGGCGATGTACGCCGGCGAGAAAATCAACCAGACCGAAGACCGTCAGGTTTTACATATTGCCCTGCGCAACCAAAGTAACACACCTATCCTCGTTGATGGGAAAGATGTGATGCCCGAAGTGAACAAGGTATTGGATAAAATGAAAGATTTCAGCGCGAGGATTATTTCTGGCGAATGGAAAGGATATACCGGTAAAGCCATTACTGATGTAGTAAATATCGGAATCGGTGGGTCTGATCTGGGTCCCGTTATGGTGACTGAGGCTTTAAAAGCTTATAAAAACCACCTGAATATGCACTTTGTGTCAAATATCGATGGCACACACATGGTGGAAACGTTAAAGACAGTAGATCCTGAGACAACACTCTTCCTGGTAGCTTCAAAAACTTTTACTACCCAGGAAACGATGACTAATGCCAATTCTGCGCGCGACTGGTTTCTTGAATCTGGCGCTGTTAAAGCAGACATCGCTAAACACTTTGCCGCATTGTCGACCAACGAAAAGGATGTAACAGCTTTCGGAATTGATCCTGAAAACATGTTTGGCTTCTGGGATTGGGTAGGTGGCCGCTACTCCCTTTGGAGTGCTATTGGTTTACCTATTGCTCTAAGTGTAGGCTTCGACAATTTTAAAGCGTTGCTGCAAGGTGCACATGCCACTGATCAGCATTTTGAAAGTACACCTTTCGAAAGCAATATCCCTGTGATTCTTGGCCTGCTCGGCGTTTGGTACATCAACTTCTTTGGTGCAGAAACTCAGGCTATCCTCCCTTACGATCAATACATGCACAGGTTTGCTGCCTACTTTCAGCAGGGTGATATGGAGAGTAACGGAAAACATGTAGACAGAAACGGAAACGAAGTAACCTACGAAACAGGACCTGTAATCTGGGGAGAACCGGGAACAAACGGGCAACATGCATTCTACCAATTGATCCACCAGGGCACCAGATTGATCCCTTGTGATTTCATCGCACCTGCAAATAGCCTGAATCCATTAGGCGAGCATCACCCGATACTCTTGTCTAACTTCTTTGCACAAACGGAAGCGTTGATGAACGGCAAAACCGAAGAACAGATCGTTGCTGAGTTGCAGAAAGATGGTAAATCTGAAGCAGAAATCACCAAGCTTGCACCGTTCAAAGTGTTTGAAGGAAACAGGCCAACCAATTCTATTTTATTAAAAAAAGTAACACCTTACACACTTGGGAGTCTTATAGCCATGTACGAACATAAAATATTTGTTCAGGGAATCATCTGGAACATCTTCAGTTTCGACCAGTGGGGCGTAGAATTAGGTAAACAACTGGCAAAAAGCATTTTGCCTGAACTTAAAGACAACGAGCCGGTATCGACACATGACGCTTCAACAAACGGACTGATCAACCAGTACAAAAACTGGAGAGCATAAAACTAACCCAATATATTATCCATAAAACAAAAACATGAAACAAAAATTGTTTTTTACCCTGGCCATTTCAGGTCTTTGCCTGAGTGCAAGTGCCCAGAAGGTCAAATTCACAGAATATGATCTTGATAACGGCCTTCACGTTATTTTGCATCAGGACAAGACGGCGCCAGTGGTTGCCGTTTCCGTAATGTACCATGTCGGATCTAAAGATGAAGATCCACAGCGTACAGGCTTCGCCCACTTTTTTGAGCATTTGCTTTTTGAGGGTAGCGACAACTTGAAACGCGGTGAATTTATGAAAACGGTGAGCAGTAACGGTGGTCAAAACAATGCCAACACCTCGCAAGACCGTACTTTCTATTACGAGGTGTTTCCTTCCAATCAACTGGAATTGGGCATGTGGTTGGAAAGCGAACGCATGCTGCATCCAAAAATTGATGAGATCGGCGTAAAGACACAAAACGAAGTAGTAAAGGAAGAAAAACGTATGCGTATAGACAATGCTCCTTACGGACAGTTTGCAGCAAACATCTTCCAGAAATTATATGCAGGAACCCCTTATCAGTGGGCACCAATCGGTACTATGGAGCACCTTGATGCAGCCAAGCTGAGCGAGTTCCTGGCTTTCTTCAAAAAATACTATGCACCAAACAATGCCGTGCTGACTATCGCCGGAGATCTGGACATTGATAAAACGAAAGAACTGGTAACAAAATACTTTGCTGAAGTACCTAAAGGTGAGCCGGTGGTTAAAAAACCGTATGACCTGAAACCAATTACCCAGCAGATTATTGATACCGCTTATGATGCCAACATCCAGATTCCTGCGATTATGGCTGCATACCGTGTTCCCGGCATGAGAAGCAGGGATACCAAAGTATTGGAAATGATCAGTACGGTATTAACTGGCGGCGCAAGTTCAAGATTAAACACCAAGCTTGTTGATGAAAAGAAAACAGCACTACAGGTAGGTGCCTTAAATTACACGCTGGAAGATGTAGGTGCCTATATTACCTATGCATTGCCTAACAACAATACCCCGATTGCTGATTTGCTGAAAGATATTGATGCTGAGGTAGTACGTATACAAACAGATCTGATCTCTGAGAATGAATTCAAGAAATTACAGAATCAGTTTGAAAACAGTTTCGTGAGTGCAAACAGCAAGATGCTCGGCGTAGCTGAAAACCTTTCCAACGGCTATACTTTTCATAATAAAAATACGAATGATATCAATGAAGAACTGGATGCCATAAAATCCATTACACGTGAAGAGATCAGAGATGTTGCCCGGAAATACCTGAACAGCAACCAACGTGTGGTACTATATTATTTACCTAAAAAATAGTTGATTCTTCAGACCAAATAATTGAAATTATCATGAAAAAAATATTCATAATTGCCCTTACAACCCTATTTGCCCAAGCTGTTGTAGCGCAAAAATTAGACAGAAGCCAAAAACCTAAACCAGGACCGGCGCCAACGATTACTTTTACCGACCCGGTAATTTATACACTACCGAACGGTATTACCATTCTCGTGGTTGAGAATCATAAATTGCCTAAAGTATCTGCCTCATTCAGAATTGATGCAGGACCGGTCTTTGAAGGAAAGAAAGCAGGTGTACTTAGCCTGATGGGCAGCATGCTCAATGAAGGTACAACAACCAAAACTAAAGCCCAGTTTGATGAAGCTGTAGATTTATTGGGTGCCGATGTATCCCTGAGTTCCTCGGGTGGCTCAACATCTGCATTGACAAGGTATTTTGACAGTGCCTTCCTTTTGATGGCCGAAGCATTACGTAAACCCTCATTTCCGCAGGCATCGTTCGATAAACTGAAATCGTTAACCATCACTGATCTAAAATCAAGTGAACGCAGTGCAAAAGCCATCTCCGGCCGCGTGGTTCCTGCCCTTGCCTATGGAATAAATAACCCGATGGGTGAGTTTATTACGGAACAAAGCATCAATGCGCTAACCTTGGCAGATGTGAAAGCAGAGTACACAAAATATATCACGCCTTCCAGAAGCTACCTGACGTTTGTAGGTGACATTAAGCCTGAAGCAGCGAAAGCAATAGCCATCAAAGCATTTGGCGATTGGAAAGGTACTGTATTGACACTTCCTGTAGTGGCTAAAGCTGCTAACCCTGTAAAAACAGAAATTGATGTAATCAATGTACCCAATGCTGTTCAGTCAGAAATTACGGTTACAAACCTGATCGACCTTCCACTAAGCAGCCCTGACTACCATGCGGTATTGTTGGCCAACCAAATCCTTGGTGGTGGCTCTGATGCTAAGTTATTCAAAACATTGAGAGAAAAACGCGGCTTTACTTATGGTGCCTATTCTTCTACAGGTGCTGGCCGTTTCCAGGAAACCTTCAACGCCAACGCCGCTGTCAGAAATGAAAAAGTGGATAGCGCAGTAGTTGAATTCCTGAATGAGATCAACGTAATGCGTACGCAAAAGGTGAGCACTGAAGACTTACAGAATGCTAAAAACCTGTACAACGGATCATTTGCCCTGGGTCTTGAAAACCCGGCACGTACTGCAGGTTTCGCCAGCAACATCCTGATCAATAAATTACCGAAGGATTTTTACCGCACCTACCTTCAGAAAATTAACGCTGTTACACCCGACGACATTCAAAGGGTAAGCCAGAAATATTTTGGACACGATAACACCCGTATCGTTATCGTTGGTAAAAAAGAAGTTTTCGCTGCTGGTTTAGCTAAGCTTGGTTTTACGATCAAAGACTATGACAACTTTGCTGCGCCTGTAAAAGCTGTTGCAGCAAGCACCGCAGCTACCAAAACCGCTCAGGAAATCCTGACAAAATATATCACTGCCGTTGGTGGTGAAGCTGAAGTTAAAAAAGTAACCTCAATAGTTTCTACTGGTGATTTCGAAATCCAGGGACAAAAGCTTGCGTTAACCATCAAACAGATGGCTCCTAACATGGAAAGCACTGAAATCTCTATGGGTGGAAACGTAGTGATGAAAGATGCATTCAACGGAACTGCAGGTTCAAAAAGCCAGGGCCCAAATAAAATGGCCTATTCAGCTGATGAAGTAACTGAGAAAAAAAGCAGAACCAGCTTATTTGAACAACTCAACTATGCAAAAACTGCTAAATTAGAAACTGCAGGCGTAGCGAAAGTTGGTACAGCAGATGCCTACAAATTGATCATTACTACTGCATCCGGTAAAAAACACAATGAGTATTATGATGTGAACAGCGGATTGCTGCTTAAAGAAGAAGCTACGCAAACACAAGGCGGAATGGACATCAACACAGTTACAGAATATGGTGATTACCGTAAAACTGGCACTGTTCTGATCCCATACAAAATCTCACAAAGCGTTCAGACGCCACAAGGCAATCAGGAATTTGTGATGAACATTAAAGAAGTTAAAGTGAACGCGCCACTAACAGCTGCAGATTTTAACTAATCAACACAACCAAAAAAGCCCTGCAAATAGATATAGCTATTTGCGGGGCTTTTTTGTGCCCATTTCCCTCAAACTATGCTGAAAGGATACATACTAAGCTAACCTCAAAAAATCGAATTTTTAAGGCTAGCTCAAATTCTGACCTTAAACGTGTAGTAGATGATCTGAATTACCAAAACTTCTTTTTGTCATATTTCGAATCTATGCTAACTGATTTTAAACCTTTTACCTAAAAAAGAGTTAAATTAGTAACACACATCAAATATAAACACATGAAAAAGTCACTGTTATTGGCACTTACCATCCTGGCGATAAGTACGCTGAATACCAAAGCGCAAACTGATTCGGCAAAAACACGCCAGCTGGTAGAAGCACAGAATTTTCTTTTTAATGCGACCAACGCGATGCCGATGTCCAGTGCCGATATCAACCGCATCATGAGTCGCTTACCCGGCAATACCGGCAGTAATATCAACCTCAGCGGATCAAACTACGATCTCCAGATCACTAAAGATAGTGTTGTAGCTTACCTGCCCTATTATGGTAGAGCCTTCACCGCAACGCTTAATCCCGATGATGCGGGCACGAAATTCAAATCAAAAAATTTTAAATATACCAGCGTTAAGAAAAAGAAAAACTGGATCATCACGATAGATCCAAAAGATGTAAAAGACAGTCAGCGTATGACCTTATATATCACAGAAAATGGATACGCCACACTTACCGTCAACAACAGCAATAGGCAGTCCATCTCCTACAATGGTACGATCGCAGAAATAAAACCTAAAAAGTAATTACTTCTTTACCGGGGCAATGCTGATTTCAAACAGCTTGTCCCATTTCTTACCAGTCACAAATAAACGCTTACCAGCTGCATCCCAGGCAATGCCATTCAGCACGTCTGTATTTTCGAATTTATCTTTTTGTGGTAGCAATCCGGTTGCATCGATATATGCGGTTACAGCACCTGTTTTAGGATCTATAATGGCAATCTTATTGGTCAGATAGATGTTTGCATACAGTTTACCATCAATATATTCCAGTTCATTCAGTTGATCCACCTGACCTTTATCATCAAAAACATCAATAAAACGCTCTTCCTTCATTGTTTCCTTATTCAGAAACCAGATCCTGTTGGTACCATCAGATTTCAGCACCTGTGTTCCATCATAGGTTAAACCCCAGCCTTCTCTGCTATTCTGATAAGGGAAAGTACCCAACTGTTTAAAGGTTGTGGCATCAAATATAAAACCCAGGTTATTTTGCCAGGTCAACATGTATATTTTATCACCAATTAAAGTAGAGCCTTCGCCAAAATACTGCTTATCAATACCGATCTTTTTTAGGGCTTTACCCGTAGCCGGATCAACCCACCTCAAAGTAGAGCTCCCATATTCACCGGTACTTTCTAAAAAGCGACCACCATGGTATTCCAAACCCTGGGTATAAGATGTTGTATCATGTGGATACGTTTTAATTACCTGATAAGTATAATCAACTGGCTTCAGATCCGACTTCAATACAATATTTACCGTAAGGGTATCAGTAGCACCACTGTGCTTTACAATCGCAGTAATTAGCTTATAACCCAAAGAAAGATCTTTAGTAGGGAAGCTAAAATCATCCCCGTTAGCTTTTGTGCCCAGCTGCTTACCATCCAAAAGATAAGTGGCGCCTGTTACCTCTTCCCCTTTCGGGATATCCAGCGATACCTTCACGTCCTGACCCAGCGTAAAGTCTTTCCCCTGCTCGGGTAACTTAAAGCCTATAGCCGTAGACCCCTGCTGCTTGCAGGAAAACAGTACGCCCATAGCAAGGCCAAGTAAAATAACATAAAATGAATTGGAGTTGGTGGTTTTAAAAGTCAGGCCAGAATGCATCTTCGATATGATTAATTGCATAAAGGTCTTCATTTTCAAATACAATTGCAATTATATCAAAGCGAATCTCTCCCTGATGATTTACCCGCTCGATATATGCCCCGGAAGCAAATTCTAGCTGCTGCTCTTTCTTCCAGTCTACAAATTCATCCGGCGTACCATGATCCGAAGACCGTCTTGTTTTAACTTCCACAAAAATCAGCTTGCCCGCTACAGCCATGATCAGGTCTACCTCTGCACGTCCGTAACGCCAATTCTGTTCCAGCAAACGATAGCCCTTGTTCAGCAGATAGGTTTTGGCAAGTTGCTCGCCCAATATACCCAGATCGAGGTGCTTTGCCATTTATTTCAGGATTACAGAACCCAGGAATTTGGAGATTTCTTTTTCAACGTTTTTAATATAAGCATACCGTTGCATCAGGATTTCCTGATTTACCTGGTCATGCTCAGTCTTGATCTCCTGCAGCAGATCCAATAAGATACGGTCAACCTTGCGCTTCTTCAAGTGGAAGATCCCACCAAGGATAGTGGCTTTCAAATTGATCGTTTCATCACGCACATAGATCTGGTGTTTGTTGTACCAGTTTTCACTTAACGCATATGGGGAGGTCGACAAAGTAATTGCCAGATCCGCAATCTGCCTGTCTTGCCCATTTATAAATTGACTGGCCACCGGAAGGTGCCCATTTTCAATCTCTTCCCTGTAGGCCTCAATGATTTTCTTACAGATCGCATGTTTAAAGGAAACATCAGATAAGTTCTGGATGATAAACGAGCCGATAAACATATTATCGATATTATCCCAGCTTACCAGTTCGTGCCCGTAAAAAAGGAGTAGGCGTACAATTTCCTGTTCCTGTAATACATCATCAGCATTCTCATCAACTTCAACAGGAGCTGCTACTACGGCACCTGGTGTATCGTCAAATAAATTCTCTGGCGGAGCATCACCATATGGACTTTGTTGCTGCGACTGTTGCTGCTGTCGGCCCTGAGGATTGGATTTCTTGATCTTCGCATCTTTGATCTTATTCAATTCCGACAGCAGGATGCGCTCCTCTACTTCCAATAACCGGCTGCATTCACGGATAAACACTGAAGCCTTGATGTCATCAGGAATCTTCGCAATACTTTCTACAATATCCCGGATAATCCCGGCCCTTTTGATCGGGTCGTTACCAGCATCTTTTAGTAAAGTTGTTGCCTTATATAAGATAAAATCCTTGCGGTTGTTCTCAATATAGGCTTTAAAAGCTCCCGCACCCACCAGGTGCATATAGGAATCCGGATCATGGCCATCGGGGAAGTTCACAACCTTTACATTGAGTCCTTCTTCAAGGATCATATCAAGTCCTCGCAATGAGGCTTTGATCCCCGCGGCATCGCCGTCATATAAGATCGTCACGTTTTGCGTAAAACGCCCGATCAATCTAATTTGCTCTGTTGTTAATGAGGTACCTGAAGAAGCGACTACGTTCTCTACGCTTGCCTGGTGCATAGACAGCACGTCGGCATAACCTTCAACGAGGTAACAATTATCGGTATCACGGATGGCTTTCTTCGCATGGAACAAACCGTAAAGCACATTCGACTTATGGTAGATTTCACTCTCCGGAGAGTTTACATACTTAGGAACATTCTTATCTGTCTTGAGCGTACGACCCCCAAAACCGATTACCCTTCCCGTAAAGTTATGAATCGGGAACATCACACGGCCCCTGAAGCGATCGTACAGCTTCCCCTTATCATTCTTGATGGCAAGGCCTGTCTGTTCCAGGTATTCTTCTCTGTGTCCTGCCGCCCCGGCACTTACAATCAGCGCATCCCAGGAATCCGGCGAATAGCCGAGTTCGAATTTCTTAATGATATCTTCCCTGAAACCGCGTTCCTTGAAATAGCCCAGCCCTATGGCCCGGCCTTCAGAATTTGTCCACATCTGCTCGGCAAAGAAAGCCGCAGCATATTGAGAAACGATATACAAGCTTTCCCGCGCATTCTGTGCCTCAATATTTTGAGGACTCTGCACGGTTTCTTCAACCTCAATATTGTATTTATTGGCCAGGAACTTTAAAGCCTCAGGATAGGAATACTTCTCGTGGTCCATAATAAAATGGACCGCATCCCCGCCTTTGCCGCAACCAAAACACTTGTAAATTCCCTTAGCCACAGAAACATTAAAGGATGGTGTCTTCTCATTGTGAAAAGGACAATTTCCGATTAAGCTGCTGCCACGCTTTTTTAACGACACAAAATCACCTACTACCTCCTCAATACGGACGGTATCCATGATTTTATTTATGGTATCGTTATTAATCATATTTTCTTGAAGTCCAGATCCTGAAAATCGAAGCTAAAGTCGGTCAAAGGCGAGATGGATTCTAACTTAAACCCTACGGGCTTGCCATCATGATCGAGGTTAAATATCACGTAGGCATCAGCATCCAGACTCCGCTCATTCCATTTTACGATGTACGTGTTGGCTTTATAGTAAAACATTTTACCTTGCAGCTTTGGCGAAGCCTTTGACTGCATATACAAGCCGCCATTTTGCGTTGAAATAATAACTTCTCCAAACCAGGCATCAGCATATTTTCCTTTAACATCCTGAATTGGGCTTACTGTGCCCGCGCTTTGTGCAGCAGCTATTGTTGCAGTAACTTCGGCAGTGATGTCATTTGCTTTCTTTTCATTTGCCAGTCGTGCATCATTGTATTGTTTAATGCGATCCTGACCTTTAACGCCTAAATAACCATCTTTAATACTATTGGTGATCGAGTTAAATGCTGCACCCGATTGCTGGTTGGTCAACACAATAATACCGAGTTTCATTTCCGGGATAATCGTTACCTGGGTAACAATTCCCGCCAAACCGCCGGTATGTGTTGCCTGGAAATAACCATTCACATCACTCAAAAACCAACCCAATCCATAACTGCTAAAATGAGTGTTGTATGGAGAGCTTCCGCGGATGATTGTTTGTGGTGTCCACATCTCATCGTGTGTCTTTTTGCTAAATAAGGATTTGCTTAAGTCAGCTCCGTATTTACCGTCGTTGATCTGCGCAATTACCCACTTGCTCATATCAGTTACATTGGAATAAATTCCACCTGCCGCATTGGCAACTTCTGTAAAACTTAAACCAACAGTATTCAGGTGATCACCTACAGGTGCATGCCCGTCAATGATATTACTTTTATTTTTTAACCGGTACCAGGAAGCCGCCGTTTCATTCATGCCCAATGGCTTGATCAGCCTGTTCTCGATAAAGTTCTCATAGCTTATTCCCGAAACACGTGCTACCACCTCGCCTGCAACAATGTACATCAGGTTATCATAGTCATATTTAGTACGAAAAGAAGATACCGGTTTAAGGAACCTCAGGTTGTGGATCAGCTGTGCCGTAGTTACTGAACTTGAATCTGGAAAGATCATCAGGTCACCAGCACCTAAACCTAGTCCACTTCTATGGGTAAGCAGGTCGCGCACGGTAAACTCTGCTGTTACATACGCGTCATGGAGCTTAAACTCAGGGATGATATCCGTAACCTTAGTATCCCAGCTTAGCTTGTGCTCATCTACCAGAATCCCTATTGCCGCAGCCGTAAAAGCTTTGGTATTGGAGGCTACACCAAACAAGGTATGTTCGTCTACTTTCTCTTTTCCTTTGATGGAACGGATACCGTAGCCTTTGGATAAAATCACCTTCCCGTCTTTAACAACGGCAACAGCAATGCCCGGCACATTGAAGGTGCTCAGTGTCTTGTTAACCACACTGTCAATTTGTTTTGTAGTCAACACCTGGGCATCAACTGTACCAGCAAACGATACAGCAGCCAAAACAGGAAGCACTATATTTTTTAAGGAACTCAACATCATCTTTACTTTTCTTTTCCTAATGTATAATCTTTGTGAACAATCAGAAAACTTGCACGTTCTTCCTTTTTAAAAGGAACATTCCAATTGCCCTGATAGGTAATTTTAGTCGGCAATTTAACATCATCAAAATTGCTCATTTCTATATTCATCTGCACATCAAAGTCAAACAGCATATTGCTGTACTTCATGTCTACAGAACGACCCAGTATTTCCAGGTTCCGCTTATCAAAGGTAGTCACGAGTTGCTTAATCATCAACCCATCTTTTGTCCAGCTGCTCAAATCAGGCTTAACAACAACCTTAAAAATGTATACCGGAATAGAATCCAGATACATGCCGCTGTAGAAGCTATAGTCATAATACTGCCTCATATTGGCAGAAAATATCTCTGTTTTGCTGCCGATAAAAGGCAAGCCCTTAACAGGCTTCCCCGGAGAGAAGATCAGTGTTTTCAGTTTATCTTTATAACCCGCATTGCCACCTTCCTTACCTCCGCTAAATGTTGCATCCGAGTATTCAGATTTGTAGGCATTCATAAAGATGTAGTCAAACATCTCCAGGGTGTACAACTCGTACTTTCCGTTCTTCTTAAACAGCTTCCCGGCATCTTCCTTGGCCAGGTATTCCATCTTTACAGGCTTGGTATTATAATGCCTGATCTTCCTGTAAATCCTGCCCTCTACCTTGTTTTTTTTATCATAGGTAAAGATCCTGTTCTCGGCAGTGAAGTTATATTTCTTCATCAGCCTGAACGCTTTATAAAAGCTGGTATCTGTAGTTACCGCCTGGATAAAAGTTTCAACGCTCAACCGTTTTGCACGGATGTTTACCACCGAATCCAATTGAATTGTCTTGATGGTATCCGGATTAAAGCGCTGTATATCCTGACTATATCCTGCAGTTGCAAAAAGACAAAGCACTAAAACCAGCAGTACATGTTGGTATCTGATCATGTAGCTAGTTCCCCAATTGCTTTAATGCGATATACGCCATTAAACCTGTAGAAGTACGTAAGGCATCCTCATCAGCATCAAACCTTGGATGGTGCACAGAGTATGTTGTTTCTTTAGCTACATTCCCAGTACCCAATCTGTAAAAACAGGCATCAGTTACCTGAGAGTAGTACGCAAAATCTTCTGCCGCCATCCAGATATCCAGATCAACCACATTTTCTTCGCCTAAATAATCTACCGCAAATCCGCGTGCGCTGGCCGTAAGTTTCTCTTCATTGATCAGAAACGGATAACCGTTGGCGATTCTGAACTCACAGCTTCCACCCATACTTTCGGCCATACCTTCGGCCATTTTCTTCATCAGTGCCAATGCCTCTTTGCGCCATTGCTCATTTAAAGTTCTGAAAGTACCTTCGATCTTAACCTCGTTCGGGATAATATTTGTTGCACCATTGGCAATAACTTTTCCGAATGACAATACTGTTGGTAATCTTGGATCTGCATTCCTGCTTACAATCTGTTGCAAGGCAACAATGATATGTGCAGAGATCAAGACCGGATCAATATTCTGATGCGGCTGTGCACCATGCCCACCTTTTCCTGTTACAGTAACATACAGCTCATCGGTAGAGGCCATATAAATTCCCGAACGGAAACCCACTTTACCTGTATCAATAAGCGGCATCACATGCTGACCAACGATATGCTGTGGTTTAGGGTTTTCTAATACACCTTCTGCAATCATGATGCTCGCTCCACCGGGAAGCAATTCCTCTGCAGGCTGGAAGATCAATTTAACTGTTCCGCCAAATTCCGCTCTCATGGAGTTAAGGATGTATGCTGTTCCTAGCAACGACGAAGTATGTACATCATGTCCGCAGGCATGCATAACCCCTGGGTTCTTTGACGCGTAAGGTTTATCATTAGCCTCAAGAATCGGCAGTGCATCGATGTCTGCCCTTAGGGCGATCACGTTATCCGAAGGAAGATCACCTGTAATTAATCCTACAACCCCGGTATTGGCCATTGTAGTAAAAGGGATACCCCATGCTGAAAGCTGATCCTGGATATATTGTGAAGTCTTAAATTCTTTAAATGACAGCTCAGGATTGGCGTGGATATGCTGACGGAAGCCTACCACTTCGTTAAAAATGTCGCCTGCCAGATGCTGTATCTTGTCTTTAATCATTATTGTTGCTTGTTAATGGTGGAGGATTGATTTTCTCCCTGAAAATAAACAGTGTAGGATATACGCCTTTCAGGGTATTCATAAACTTCTGTGCTTCTAACCGGGTTCTGAAATCTCCCGTACGCAGGTAATAATTAGGTTCCTTATAGGTAATATAAGTCGGGTAATCATAGCTTGCCGTAAACCGGCTCTGCTCCCGGTATACCGCTTTCCTGTCAGAACCGTAATAGATCTGCACCCGGTAACCCATAGCAGACACCACCGGTGCATTGGTGCGGATGGTGTGGTTAACGTCCTTTTTGTTCAGCTCAAGCCTTTTGGCGATGAGGCTGTCTATCTTGGGATCTTTTGTTACAGTAACCACACCGCGTGTTTGTGCCGATACTGAGATCGCAAAACACCATAAAATAACTGTGAGTATCTGTTTCATGAAAGGTCCTTAAAAAAAGAATGCCGAAATTCTGTTACAAAAATCGGCATTCTATATGTGTATTACAAATTACAATCCTGCACCATGGCAATTTTTGAATTTCTTGCCGCTTCCACAAGGACAAGGCTCGTTACGGCCAGTTGTCACTTCTTTACGGATAGGCTGCTGAGGCGCCTGCTCACGGGTATCACCCATATCAACAGATTCACCACCATCCAGGCTAAACTCGGGCTTAGACATTTTCAATTTGCTGGGTGCCGCCTTGGGTGCCTGTGCTTCCTGAATCTGCTCCGCTTCCTGTTGCACCGGAATGCCACCTTTATATAAGAAACTTACCACTTCTTTATTTACAGAGTTCAGCATGCCTTTAAATAAGTTGAAAGCCTCCATCTTATAAATGATCAACGGATCTTTCTGCTCGTAAACGGCATTTTGTACCGACTGCTTCAACTCATCCATTTCACGTAAATGCTCTTTCCAGCTTTCGTCAATTAAGCCCAGAATAATCGTTTTCTCGAAAGATTTAGTGATCTCCCTGCCTTCGTTAGCGATAGCAGTATGCAGGTTTACAGGAATCTGTATGCTGCGCAATCCATCAGTGAAAGGAATTACGATCTGCTCAATCTGTGCACCACGCTCATCATAAACCTGTCTCAGTACCGGCATAGCCTGGTGTATGATCGCCTCAGATTTTCTGGCGTAGAAATCTTCTGCCTCAGCAAATAATTTATCGGTCAGGTCATGAATACCTTTAGATGAAAATTCTCCCTGCTCAATGCTGGTATCCATAGAGAAGTTTCTGATTACTTCCAGTTTAAAACCTTCGTAATTTCCTTCTTCTTTATATTCAGTAACAATGTCTTCTGCAACGTCAAATACCATGTTGTTCATGTCTACATCCAGACGCTCGCCAAACAAGGCGTTTTTACGTTTGGCATAGATTACAGAACGCTGCGAGTTCATCACGTCATCATACTCCAGTAAGCGTTTACGAATACCAAAGTTATTCTCTTCTACTTTCTTCTGTGCACGCTCAATAGATTTGGTGATCATAGAATGCTGAATTACTTCACCATCCTCAATACCCATCTTCACCATGATGTTAGAGATTCTTTCAGAACCAAATAAACGCATCAGGTTATCTTCCAGTGATACGAAGAACTGGGTAGAACCCGGATCTCCCTGACGACCTGAACGACCGCGTAACTGTCTGTCTACACGACGCGACTCATGACGCTCGGTACCTACAATCGCTAAACCGCCAGCGTCTTTAACACCTGGGCCTAATTTAATATCTGTACCACGACCAGCCATGTTGGTAGCGATCGTTACTGTTCCTGCCTGACCAGCTTCGGCAACGATATCTGCCTCTTTCTGGTGCATTTTAGCATTCAGTACGTTATGTTTAATACCACGCAACTTAAGCATACGGCTTAACAATTCAGAGATCTCTACTGATGTTGTACCTACCAATACCGGACGGCCTGCCTGGGTTAAGTTTACAATTTCTTCCGCAACAGCATTGTATTTTTCACGTACGGTACGGTATACATAATCCTGCTGATCTTTTCTTGACATGGCACGGTTAGTAGGAATCTCCACCACATCCAGTTTATAGATCGACCAGAACTCGCCAGCTTCAGTAGTCGCTGTACCAGTCATACCGCAAAGTTTGTGGTACATCCTGAAGAAGTTCTGTAAAGTAATCGTAGCATAAGTTTGTGAAGCATCTTCAACTTTTACGTTCTCCTTCGCTTCAATTGCCTGATGTAATCCATCAGAGTAACGCCGACCGTCCATAATACGGCCAGTCTGCTCATCTACAATTTTAATCTTTCCTTCGTCGATGATATATTCAACGTCGGCCTCAAATAAAGTGTAAGCTTTCAATAACTGGTTAACCGAGTGGATACGCTCTGCTTTGATAGAATAATCACGCATCAGCTCATCTTTACGTGCAACCTTCTCGTCATTGCTAACTGTAGATTTTTCGATTTCAGAAATCTCAGTACCCACATCAGGTAATACAAAGAAATGTGCATCTTCACCAGACTTGGTGATTAGCTCAATACCTTTCTCAGTAAGTTCAACCTGGTTGTTTTTCTCATCGATATAGAAGTACAGCTCAGAATCTACCTTAGGCATATTCTTAGACTGATCAGCCATATAATGATTCTCAGTTTTCAATAAGGTTTGCTTAACGCTACCCTCACTTAAAAACTTGATCAATGCTTTATTTTTAGGTAAACCACGGTAAGCTCTTAACAAAGCAAGACCACCTTCACCTTCTTCGGTTCCGGCTTTACCATCGTTAATTAATTTTTTAGCTTCATTTAAAGCTTTAGTAACATAGTCTTTTTGAGCAGATACCAAACGCTCAATGCGTGGTTTCAACTCATGAAATTCATGCTGATCACCAAAAGGTACAGGACCAGAAATGATCAATGGCGTTCTTGCATCATCAATCAATACTGAATCGACCTCATCCACCATCGCAAAATGCAATTTGCGTTGTACCAACTGGTCAGGAGTCTGCGACATATTATCGCGCAAGTAATCAAAACCAAACTCGTTGTTCGTACCATAAGTGATATCAGCAAGGTAAGCCTGTCTGCGTTCTTCAGAATTTGGCTCATGCTTATCGATACAATCTACACGTAAACCATGGAATTCAAACAATGGACCGTTCCACTCAGAGTCACGTCGTGCCAGGTAATCATTCACCGTTACAATGTGTACACCCTGACCGGCCAAAGCGTTCAGATAAGCTGGCAATGTACTCACCAATGTTTTACCCTCACCCGTAGCCATCTCAGCAATCTTACCGTTGTGTAAAACGATACCACCAATCAACTGCACATCGTAATGTACCATGTTCCATACTACATCACTTCCTGCGGCATCCCAATGGTTTGCCCATAAAGCTTTGTCGCCATTAATGGTGACATTTGCCTTTCTGGCAGCATAATCACGGTCGTAAGCCGAAGCTGTAACTTCCAGGAACGGATTTTCAGAAAATCTTCTTGATGTCTCCTTAACCACAGCAAAGGCTGCAGGCAGTATATCCAGCAATACCACTTCCAATTCTTTATCACGATCTTTAGCCAAAGCATCAATCTGATCATACAAAGCCGTTTTCTCTCCTAATGACAACTCAGAACTTTCAGCATCAGCTTTCAGTCCGCCTATCTTACCATCAATTTCTGCCAGTGCCTTAGCAATAACATCTTTAAAATATACCGTTTTAGCACGCAGTTCATCATTCGATAACACTGATAACTTAGCATATTCTTCGTTTATCTTGATTACAAGGGGTTGGATAGCTTTGATATCTCTTTCCGATTTGCTTCCAAAAACCTTGGTTAAAAATCCTAACATCTCTTATTTCTGTCTTTTGTTTGTTTAAAATCCTAAAATTACAACAACCACGCCATAGTAATCTATAAGTCATAATGGCAGTTGTCGGGCGCTAAAATTACTAAATATCCTGTACTTTGTTTAAGCTATCGGGCATTATTTCAGGATAATTCAACATAAACTATAAAAAGTTACGCAAAGCGGTATCTTTGCCCCTATGAATATCTTACTATTAGGATCCGGCGGCAGAGAAAGCGCCCTAGCCTGGAAAATGAGTCAGTCTCCACTATGCAGCAACTTAGTAATCGCCCCGGGAAATGGTGGTACTGCTGCTTACGGCAAAAACATCAATGTAAATCCCAACGACTTCGAAGCCGTAAAGGCCCTGGTTATCAAGGAGCAGATTGAATTTGTTGTTGTAGGACCTGAAGAGCCTTTGGTAAATGGTATTCATGACTTCTTCCTTGCCGATGAGCAGCTGGCTCATATCCCTGTAATAGGCCCTAAAAAAGAAGGCGCCATCCTGGAAGGAAGTAAAGATTTTTCTAAACAATTTATGGTACGCCACGGCATTCCTGCCGCAGGCTCAAGGTCTTTTACTAAGGATAACCTTGAAGAAGGACTTACCTACCTGGAACACCATGCCTTGCCAATTGTATTAAAAGCCGATGGCCTTGCCGCAGGTAAAGGTGTACTGATCCTGGAAGACCGTAAGGAAGCACAGGAAGAACTACAGCTGATGCTGAGTGGTAAATTTGGTGATGCCGGTACCACGGTAGTTGTTGAAGAATTCTTATCAGGCATCGAGCTTTCGGTGTTCGTGTTGACTGATGGCGACAACTATGTCATCCTTCCCGAGGCCAAAGACTATAAAAGAATCGGGCAGGCCGATACCGGATTAAATACCGGTGGGATGGGTTCAGTATCCCCTGTTCCTTTTGCAACGCCAGAATTTTTAAAAGAAGTTGAACAGACCATCATCGTCCCAACAATTGAAGGATTGAAGAAAGATGAGATCGATTATACAGGTTTTATCTTCTTCGGATTGATCAAAGTAGATGGAAAACCTTTTGTAATTGAATACAATTGCAGAATGGGTGATCCGGAAACAGAAAGCGTTATCCCGAGGATTGAGAATGACCTTGTTGAAGTTTTTGTTGCCGCTGCACAGAAAAGACTAAAAGATGTTACGCTAACAATAAGCCCTAAAAATGCAGCAACGGTAATGATTGTTGCGGGTGGTTACCCTGGTGATTATGAGAAAGGCAAAGCCATTACCGGTATTGAGAACATCCGCAAATCTATTGCTTTCCATGCAGGAACGTTAGCTGATGGCGGCGTGATTAAAAGCAATGGCGGACGTGTACTTGCGGTAACAAGCATACAGGATACTTTCTTCGAAGCCTTGCAGTCGGCAACCGCCGATGCCGCAAGAATCTACTTTGATGGTAAATACTTCAGAGAGGATATCGGCTTTGATCTGATGTAGGCATTACAGGCAAATCACTTTCTTGGTCTCGACAGACACCTCAGAACCTTCGGCGAGCATTACCGAATCGGGCTGTTGCTGATTTAAAAACGCAAACTGCTTACCGTAGTTCAGCGCAAAATCTATGTGGATGGAAAAGCTTTTTATCTTGTACTGCATCCAGCGCGGATGGATCACCTCATAGGCATTTGTCCGCTGCTCATTATATCGGGCATAGCCCCAATAATGTTCAGTAATAAATTCTGCCTCGCTCTCTGGCAGGATTTCTTCTAACTCGGCACCAGCCTGCATTTTGATGTATTGCCACTGCCTTTTATAGCGCCAATGGTATGCTACATCAAGGCTTTCGTTGGTCTCCAGCCAGCTGTGCTTCATTGGTACGGCAACATAATTCTCATTGTAAATGGTATTGGCAATAAAGGAGATGGCGTAACGCGGAACAATCTCTCTGATAAAGACAACACCACGTTTCCAGACTTCAGCATCCTTATACCGAACATAAAAGCGCAGGTTAACTTCCTCAAAATTGGCATGAAAAGGAATGCGTACACCCAACAACTTAACGTTCTTAAATAAGAAACCGATCAGGCTAACATAACACTTACCGTTCCACAGATCAAGTTCTGTACCCGCCGGGAGATAAGGCAACAGCACACGCTCATCCACTGCATAATTAGCAATAGCCAGCTTTCTCCATTCAGCAGTTAAAAAACTCATAAGGCCCAATAAACGTATTTATTAACAATAACATCGATAGCGCTCCCTTGTTTTTTGGATAGATTTAAATATTTTCTTGAAATCTTAAGTATTTCATTATTTTAGCATGAAAGAGGGATATATTCATTTTAAGAACATTTTGCGCAGCACCCGTCAGCAGACGGTATGGGTAAAATACAGCGCAACAGGTTAATGACAGGAATCGCAAGAATCAGCAGGTTTATTTTAGTTCGGTACTACTGGATAGGGCTGTTCCTGATCAACCCATGTTTTGCGCAGATCTCTAAAGTTAAGACCCTGCAAAAGGAATATAAATCGGCTAAATCAGATACTTCAAGGCTACGCTTACTCCAACAACTTACCGAAGCCTACTCCACTGTTGATCCCGAATTAAAATTTGAGTATGCGACCATATATAAGCAGCTCGGCGAGAAACTGGACAATGATTCGGCAGTGGCCGATGCCTATATCCATATGGGCATCTCCTATGGCATTCGCAGTAAACTCGATAGCGCCCTGTATTATTTTGAACTCGCACATAAGCAGTCGGTCAAAAGCAAGTACCTCATAGGCACCGGCCGCAGTCTTGCCGACATAGCTTACGCTTATGACCGACTTGATAATAAGCTGGAGTCTATCAAATACAATTTCCAGGCATTGGAAATTTACAAGAAGATAGGCTATACACGTGGGATCAACCAATGTTATGTCAATATCGGATCAATCTATTTCGATCTAAAGCAGTATAAACTTGCGGAAAGTTATTTTAACCAGGCGCTGAACAGCTATACAAGAAGTAAAGACCAGGCCGGGATTGGCAGTGTTTTGTATGAATTGGGAAATATTTACCTTGCTTTAAATGATGCCACTAAGGCGCTTGATTACCACCAGCGAGGTCTGACAATCCGCGAAGGCATGGGTGATCTGAATGGCAGTTCCTTGTCAAGAAAAGGCATTGCTACAGTACTACTTCATCAGAAAGAATACACTGGCGCCCTTACCGTATTGAAGAAAGCACTTGCCGAAACGCGCATTTTAAAGGATAAATTTCTGGAAGGTAATGTGCTCAGGCTAATGGCAGAGGTTTATATCGCCATGAAAAACTTTGCACAGGCTGCAGCAAACGCAAATGCCGCCCTTAAGATTGCACAGGAGGTAAAGTCAAAAATCGCGGAGTCTGCAGCCCTGGAAACATTGGTTATCGTATATAAAAATACTGGCGACATCAACAAAGCCTTTGCCTATCAAACTAATTTTCTAGCAGTAGAACGGAGCATACAGGCAGAAAAAACACTAAAAGACATTACCCTTGCTGAATTCAGCAGAACGAGGACCGAAAATGCAGAACTTGAAAAAGACAACCAACTGATCAGCTCCAAAAATACCGATTATGTAACCCGGCTAAATAATTACAGCACTGCAATCTCCGTAACACTGGTTATCCTGATCTCTGTATCACTGATGCTTATGCAGCTGTACCGCAGCAACAAGGAAAAACAAAAGGCCAATAGGATGCTCTTGCTGCAAAAAGAAGAAATTGACGCCTATAACCAGGAACTCAGCATGCTGAATGAAGTCAAGAATAAGTTTTTTTCCATCATTTCTCATGATCTGCGAAGCCCACTCAACACCCTGCAGTCCTTGTTTACAATCTATAGGGAAGGTGATATTGAAGCGCATGAGCTGGGCATGTTGCTGGGTAAAATGGAAGGAACTATTCTGTCAACCGGAACCTTCCTCGATAACTTGCTGGAATGGTCAAAAAACCAGCTCGACGGTATGCAGGTAAATCCTGTACGTTTTAACCTTAGCCGCCTGATCGCCGAAAACGTGGCGATGTTTGAGACCAATGCCGGGTTAAAAAGTCTGACCCTTAAAGATGCCGATGCAGAGCAGGTATATGCCTTTGCTGATGACAATATGATCAACCTGGTGATCAGAAACCTGTTGTCTAACAGCATTAAGTTTTGCAATCCCGGAGATACGATCTCTTTCTATGCAGCACAACAAGGCACTTCGGTAATCATGTCTATACATGATACCGGTCCTGGTATCAATGAGAAAACCCGGAATAACCTGTTTAACCTGGATCATGCCCTGAGTACCGGCACACATGGTGAAAAGGGAAATCGTCTCGGTCTTGTCCTTTGTAAGGACATGATAGTGCAGAATAAAGGGAAGATCTGGTTCGAGAGCAACCCTGGCGAAGGGACGACCTTCTGGGTTGAGCTGCCTGCTGCAAAATCATAACCTTATTTTTCACTACCTCGCAACACGCTAAATAATGGCGCGCACATTTGCTGAAGCACAGTTTTACATGAGTAAAAGGTGAGTCCAAACTGTGTTCGGCATGCTACCATGATTCCTTCGGTGTTGCGTCGGTGTTAGTTCGGGGTTGGTTCGGTGTTGGTTCGGTAGCAGACCGACGCAACACCCTTTCAACACCGACGCAAGCCCGATGCAATATCGAGGTAATTACGGTACCACTACGGAAGCACTATGGCTGCAGAACGGACTCACTAGCTTGTGTGTATAGTCAGTACGATGCCCCATTTGCCCGCCGGACAAAAAAAAAGCCGGCCCGAATACGGGCCAGCCTTTTGAAATTTAAATATTTGTAACCTTAATAAAATTATTTAGATGCTTTGCTTCCAAGGAGTTCAGCAAGCTTAGCTTGTAAAGCCTCTTCTCTTAAGTTTCTGCCAACGATTTTACCAGTTGGATCTACCAGGAAGTTAAATGGAATAGCCTGTACACCGTACATTTTTGAAACTGCGTTGTCGAAATAATTTAAGTCAGACACATGAGTCCATGTTAAGTTATCGTCTTTGATCGCCTTGATCCATTTTTCTTTACCATCAGGTCTGTCTAATGAAACACCCAAAACAGTAAAGTTTTTGTCTTTGTATTTGTTGAAGGCAACAACTACGTTCGGGTTTTCCTGGCGACAAGGTCCGCACCATGAAGCCCAGAAATCTACCAGTACATATTTACCTTTGAAATCAGATAATTTAACTGGTTTACCGTCTGGATCATTCTGCGTAAAGTCTGCAGCCATGATACCAATTTGCGATTTTTTAGCACCAGCAATTGCATTTGAAATGTCTTTACCTAAAGTTGTTGCTTTTAATTCAGCACTGAATTTGTTAAAAGCAGGTTCTGCAGTTTTAGGGTCGATGTCATATCCCAATACTGTTCTGAAAGCGACAAGGGCTACATAAGAAGATGGATTCTCGTCAATAAATTTTTGGTTAAGAGGGCCCATTTCCTTTTCGATAGCATCCGAACGATCGTAAACGGTCTGCATGTACGCCTTGTCTTTACGCTGCTCAGGCGTTTTGCTGCTATATTCTGCATTCAATGCAGCCATTTTATCAGCCGCCGGCTTAAGTGCAGCTTTTAGCTTTGCGTTATCCTCATTAACAGGAGACCCTTTAATCACTGCTTTTTTTACGGAGTCAGCAGCTGTCAGGCTGAACGTTTTGTTCTCGATATAAAATCCAAGCACATCAAGTGGCACCCGTTTAGCAGGATCTACTGGTGTTGCATCATGTTTGATTCTGATTGACGCAGAAACTGGATTGGCTACTTTGCCTTTAAATTCGAAAACACCGCCTTTAATATCGGCCGAATCAGTAACCTGAGTTGATCCTACTCTATAAGCCAAGTAAGCTTTAGCTGGCGCATTTAAAGCACCTACTTTACCCTTAAGGACAAAGCCGCCCTGAGCCATAGCTGCGATTGGCAATAATAACGCAGCCGATAATATCATCTTTTTCATTGTTTGTGGTTTTTTGGGGTTGATATGGTCTTGAACTCAAAGATAATTATTGAAATTCAATTATTTACTAGAAATCCCGTAAAATTAAAGTAACTTTTGATACGTACGCCACCATAAATCGGGCATCTCGCCATTTACAGCGGTATTGTAATCTTCGTAACGGCAGGGCACCAGGTGATATCGTTCGTTCTTGGATATCCCTGTAGGGTACGGAACCTGCATCCACCAGCGGTCAGATTTCTTACTTTTCACAAAAAGCATCTCTCCGGTACCGTCGGCCAGACTGGTTCTATACGTAAGGTATTGCGATTTTGGCGTAAGCGGGAAATCTTTCTTACGGTTGTAAAAGCCATCAATAAAATACCAGACAATCTGTGCCAGCAGCATTGCTGTTTGCCCATTCTGATCAAAGGCCGGATTAAACTCATAAAATCCGATTGAGTTCAACTTATCATTCATCCCCGCATAGCGGGCAATTCTGCAGGCCTGCTCGCCATAAAATCCATTAGGCCCGGCATTGGCATTGGCCACCGCATCTGAAGAGCGGATTGCAGAGATATCGAAACTCAGCATATTACAGTTTCGCACAATAGGCTCTGTAAGGGAAATATCATCCATAAATTCGCCCAGACGGTGTACATCGAAGTACAGCTTATTCATCACCTTCAGGCTATCCTGATTTACGTAATAAGTCTGATAGCCAATATTGCTGAAGTTGAACAGGTAATTGGGCTGGTGTAAAAAGATCTTATTCAAATAGGCATCAGAACGTGTGGCAACACCTTCATCATCAGCCTCATCCAGGTCAAAGCGTGGATCTACAATAACAAGGTCAACCTTTTGCTCCAGCTCTTCATAAGCCATATATTGGGCATAGGTGATATCCTGACCCCCGCCAATAATCACGGGTAGGATATTCAGTTTGATCAACTCAGCAACAACGGTCTTAACAGCTACATAGGTGTCTGATATCGATGCGCCGGCCTTGATGTTCCCCAGGTCGATAATCTTACTGGTAAAACTGCCTTCATTGAGCAGGTAAAACTGAGCACGGAAATAATCCGGACCCAGGGCACAGCCATTATTGTTTACGGCTGCCCTATCGTCTTGCACACCGATAATAGCGATATCGTAACTGTTTTCTTCCAGTTCTGGAAAGGCATCGGTGTAAAATAAAGCTTTTAAACCGAGCTGACTGGTGTAAAATCCACTTTTAGGCGTGAATTTATCCGGATTAAGCGGAAAAAAAAAGTCTGATAAGCTCATAATTAATATAATCTATGGCCTCAAATATCTATTTTTGAGACCATATATTAATGCAGAAGCTAAAAAAAATGAAATGATCCTGATTACTGGTGCTACTGGATTTTTAGGTGCGGAGCTTACGCATAAGCTTACCAATCAAGGCCTTCGGGTCTGCGCCTTAAAAAGGGAACACTCCGTGATTCCTGAATTGCTGAAGGGCAACTCCCTGATTGAATGGCGAATTGCTGACATCAACGACTTTTCTGCCCTGGAAGATGCTTTTGAAGGGATTACGCAGGTATATCACTGCGCAGCATTCATTTCTTTTGACCCTAAAGACAAGGCAAAACTGCTCCGCATTAACATCGAAGGTACCAGCAACATTGTTCATCTATGCCTTGCCGGCAACCAGCGACTGGTCCATGTAAGTTCTGTAGCCGCCCTTGGTGATGCCAAAAAAGGAATGCAGATTACAGAAAATGACCACTGGGAATACAGCCCTAACGTACATTCTTATGCGATCTCAAAATATGAAGGCGAGATGGAGGTGTGGCGTGGCATTGCCGAAGGGCTCGATGCGGTGATTGTAAATCCCTCGGTTATTATCGGTCCCGGAGCAGGTTATTCTGGCAGTGGTGCCATCTTTAAACTGGTAAAAGAGGGTTTGGCTTTCTATACCAAAGGTGCTACGGGAATTGTTGACGTGCAGGATGTGGTGAAAAGCATGATCGCCTTAATGAACAGCTCAGAACATGGGCAGCGTTTTACCATTTCTGCAGAAAATCTGCACTACAAAACCTTCTTTGCCGAGATTGCCAAGGGGTTTGGCGTGAAAGCACCGGCCAAGGAGGCTAAAGCATGGATGCTGGGCATTGCCTGGCGCGGTGCCAAACTCGCTTCATTCTTTACCGGAAAGCCCGCCGCCTTAACAAGCGACGCAGCAAAGAGCAGCATGAATGAGAGTTTATACAGCAATGACAAGATTACAAAAACGATAGGCATACAATTTAAACCGCTGAGTCAAAGTATACAGGAAATCTGTACGGCACTCATCAATAGCAGACCATGACCCCTAAAAAATTCTATATTATCGATTTCGACAGTACGTTTACTCAGGTTGAGGCATTGGATGAAATGGCAAGGATTTCTTTGAAGAAACATCCTGAAAAAGAAGCCATTTTCCAGAAGATTGAGGATTATACCAACCTGGCCATGGAAGGCAAGTTGTCTTTTGGCGAGAGCCTCACCCAACGGGTTAAACTCCTTGAAGCCAATCAGGATCACCTGAAGCAACTGATTAAGCACCTCAAAAAGAAAGTGTCCAGTTCTTTTTCCAGAAATGCTGCTTTCTTTAAGAAACACGCTGATGAAGTATTGATTGTATCGGGCGGTTTTAAAGAATTCATCATTCCGGTGGTGAGCCAGTATCATATTAAGAAAGAAAACATTTACGCCAATACGTTCATCACCAACGGTGACGGGCAGATTATTGATTACGACCATGCCAACCCTTTGAGTGAGGAGGGCGGTAAGGTAAAGCTAATGCGTCAGCTGGATCTTAAAGCCGACCTATATGGTATTGGTGATGGCTATTCTGATTTTCAACTCCGCGAAAGCGGACTGATCAAGAAGTTCTATGCTTTTACAGAAAATATCTCGCGCGAGAGTATTGTTACCCGTGCCGACCACGTTACACCGAGTTTCGATGAGTTCCTCTTCGTAAACAACCTGCCGCAGTCTATCTCCTACCCTAAAAACAGGATCCTTTGCCTCGTGATAGGCGATGTACCGAAGGAAAGTATTGAGCTGCTTAAAAAAGACGGCTTCTCGGTACGTCATAAAAATGATTTCGAAGCCAAGTATGTAAAGGATGTACATATGCTCCTGCTTGCCGATGGCGAGACGCTCAATGCTGATAACCTGGCGAAGGCAACAAAACTAAAGACAATCGGATATCTGGGCAGCGCAAAGAAACTGCAGATAGATACCTGTACTGAAATGGGTATCGTAGTTTTTGACGATCATAAGCATAATCCACGCAACACACAGTTTATCCCTAAAAGGATGGTTGATTTTATGAATACAGGAACAACCTATCTGAGTTCAAACTTCCCTAACCTGCAATTGCCAAGAATAGAAAAGTCGCACAGACTGATCCATATCCATAAAAACGTGCCTGGTATCATGGCGCAGATCAATACCATTTTTGCAAAGCACGACATCAATATTGTGGGCCAGTTTTTGATGACCAACAGTAAGATCGGATATGCGATTACGGATATCAATTCTGAGTACGATAAAGCGTTATTCAAAGCGTTAAAAAAGATCGAACATACCATCAAATTCAGGGTGTTATACTAAGGAAATCTGAACGCCTTAGTGTACCTGAAACACCAATAGAATGAAAATAATGCAAGGTTAGGAGTGGATTTTTTCCTAATTTTGTCAGGAATTTAGAAAGGAATACTGTGACTGAAACATTAACCATTAAAACGACAAAAACTGAACATTCCAGGTTTGCGGAAACTGATTTCGCCAACCTGCCTTTTGGAAAGGTATTTACCGATCACATGTTTGTGGCCGATTATGAGGATGGTGTTTGGAAGAACTTAGAGTTGGTGCCTTACGGCCCGATTGAGATGAGTCCGGCAATTTCTGCTTTGCATTATGGGCAGGCTATTTTTGAAGGTCTTAAGGCCTACAGACAGCCTAATGGTGATGTAAGTGTTTTCCGTGCCGACAAGAACTTTGCACGTTTCAACAAGTCTGCTACGCGGATGGCGATGCCAACGATACCTGAAGAGGTGTTTATGCAAGGACTCGAGGCGTTGATTAACCTGGATAAGAACTGGGTTCCTGATGCTGAAGACTACGCACTGTATATCAGACCGGTGATGTTTGCTACAGATCCGTATATGGGTGTGCGCCCTTCGGCAACTTATAAATTTGTGATTTTGACTACGCCAACCGGACCTTACTTCAGTAAGCCATTGAAGGTTAAAATAGAATCGCACTTTACCCGTGGTGCTGATGGTGGTGTTGGTGCAGCTAAAACTGCAGGAAACTACGCACTGTCTATGTTCCCCACAGCCGCAGCACAGGCAGAAGGTTATGATCAACTGATCTGGACTGACTCAAAGGAACATCTGTACGTAGAAGAATCTGGTGCTGCTAACCTGGTATTTGTAATGGATGGAAAGGTAGTTACTCCTGAAGTAAGAGAAACGATCCTGGATGGTGTAACCCGTGATACAGTATTGACCCTGGCAAAAAGTTTGGGTTATGAAGTTGAAGAGCGTCGTATATCTATTCAGGAAGTTTTGGAGAATATTGAGAACGGTCGTTTAACAGAGGCTTTCGCTGTGGGTACTGCTGCAACAATTACGCAGATTGCTGAGATTGGTTACGAAGGTAAATTGTACACTTTAACTGATCCCGCTACCCGTACAGTTTCTGTTGCTATAGCTAAAAAGTTAAATGATATCCGTTTTGGTGCCGCCGCTGATGAGTTTGGCTGGAACTGGGTAATCGCTTAAATAAGGTATACTGATGAAAATACGGGCTCTGAAAAACGATTAGCATAATTTATCGCCAGGTTTGAGGGCAACTCAAAGTTATTTTGTCATTGAGCTTAATTTCAGTTTCCAATAGACATTTTTTAAAAACACTTTCATACCTATGTAGATGAATTACTGCATCGCAATTAGAAGTTAAGTTTACAGAATGACGTTCAGGTGGGAAGTGGAAAAATATCTTATGCTGTGGATTCATTTCTTTTGCCAATTTAATTGCGGGTACTAGATCACTGTCTGCGCTCACAATAATGGATGTATCACAAGAACGATTGTGTATATTTCTTATCAAAGAGATTGCGATGTTTACATCAGTTTGTTTTTCTTCAAAAGGCTTATATTCAACACCGCCGTATTTAACTCTTTTTTCAAGAAATTTACCATAAATCAATTCAAATTTTGGGTTTAATTTATTCGCTTTAAAGAATGCTGACTGTCTATTCTTCTGTGCATTGTTCGTAGGTACTGCTGTACAATAGTAAACCTTATTTAGTACTTGTCCATCTTTTATAAAACATTCAAAAAATTTAACGATATCTAACCAATAGTATTTTTTCCAACCTTTTTGTTTTAATCCATAATAGAAATTAAAACCATCGACATAAACGTTAACTCGAAATGGATTTTTATTTGGCATAATTTTAAGCAAAAAAAAAGCACCTTGGAAGGTGCTGGATCTAACGATACCTCGTTAGAGGGGTATGTAAATTGCTTTACAGGAACAAATTTAACTATCTTTCCAACATTTACAAAAATTAATTTAAATTTTATTTATAAATATCTTCAACTGAAAAAGCTGACTTCGAATTAACTATTTTCAGTTCTAACAACAAGGCTCCGGATTACGGGGCCTTTTTGCGTTGCAGCAATTCCCTTTTTCTTCTGTTTGCCCTGCGCTTCTCGCGGTCGCTACGCATTTTGCGGAAACTTTCTACCTGCACGCGGATCTTCTCCTGCTTGGCATCTGTAAGACCGATACTGTTACGGATACCTTCATAAAGTGAGCGGTAGATAAACCTGAAGAATGATGCCGTAGGTTCTCTTTTGTAGTTGATTATAGCTGGAGTAAACTTACCCGTGTAATCAGGATTTGAAGTGTTAATCACCAGATTATTGGCCAGAAAAGATAGCCAGCCTCTTTTTTGGATTTTCTCTTCCCCTTCTTCGCGCTTAAACAGATTTATGGCCAGTCCTTCATATCTGAAATCTACTCTTCCTTTTGCGACACTGTCATTCGCCTTCACATCAAACTTAAGTTCGTGTACAAAGCCACTTCTTACTTCGAGCATGCCGAGCGGTCGGGTAATTCTGTTGAGCTGCTTACCTTCCATATTTTTTAGGGTACCAGCGTAGGCAAAGGCACCATCTTTGGCACTCAGATCGAACTTAAAATTTACGGCCAGGCTTCCTCTGCCCATCAGGTTGCTGGTCAGCTTTGCTTCTGTGATGGGATTAGCAGCCTTAAACTTTGCCGAGTTGGTGGCATTGGTGATGACGCCGGAGGTATTTTCGAAGGTGATCACACCACGCTCCCTGCTGTCGGGATCAAAGGCAGCATAACTGATGTGGATATTGTCGAGATTCAACTTCTTTACCGTGATCAGTCCTTTTACCGTTTGGAGTAATTGATGGGGATACTTCCCTCTTTTGATACGCTTAGGTTGTCCGGGTGTGTTGTAATAGCCCACAGTATTGTCGCTAAACACAGCCACATATCCATTGGTCAGGTTCATTTCTTTTGCCAGCAGCTCCTGTTTGAGGATGTATAAAGGAAAATCAATGCCATCGAGATTAATATCGTTAAAGGCTATAGTATATCTGTCTTTAGCATAATGCGCCACTTTGCCAAATTCCATTTCCGCATAACGGGGCACAAGGCCAAACTTCTTGATTTTCAGTTTGCCGGTGGAGGCACGAAAATCAAGCTGGTTGATGTTGATGTGGTAGAGACTGTCGGGCGTAGCATAGGTATAGTCATTGATATTGACTGCAATATCTTTAAGGAGGTAGATTCTATTAGGATCCGTTGCCGAATTTTTGTCGATCAGCCAGTCGGTAAGTGTAATGTTCAAGTTAGACAAGGAATCTGCTTCTGGTACCGGAAGGTTTGCATTGATATACTTGAATTTGATATCTTTAAAAGCAATGGTTTGCACGCGTAACTCCTTTAAAAACTGCGAAATATAGCCATAAGGTGATTTGCGTGGCCTTGGCAGCTTACCCTCGTTGAAATCCAGTTGTTTGTTTACCATGAGTACACTTGGATTATCCAGGCGGATGAGGTCGATGTGCAGGGTCTTATCCCGGAACAAAAGTATCGGGTGAAAGCCGCGGATCATCAATCGCCGCAGCCTAATCGTATAAACGTTGTTGGGAGCCTTTTTTTCCGCTGTAAGTCGTTTTAGCACATCGGCATTGGGCACAATGCGGACATTGATCAGCGCAGCATTACCGGTGATAACATTGGTACGCACATCGGAAAACTCGATGTGGTACAGGCTATCCGTAGCATTGAGCACCAGTTCCTTGATCTCTGCGGTTAACATCGGCCGGAGCTTTACTGAGTAATACCAGGAAATGGCACCGAGTAGCAGGAGGATGCCTACCGTAACTGCGGCAATCCATTTCCATATCCTGAGTGTTCCGGGAATTCTTACAACCATATTAAGCGCCAATTCTTTGCTACAAGATACATTTTGTTAGTCAGATTTTTTGTCTTTGTCTTTTTTATTGTCGGCTTTACGGTCGGCCTGTTTCGCCTGAACCTTCTTGAAGGCCCCTTCCGGACTTTTCGGCTTGATAGCACCGATACCTACTGTTTCGCGGATCCCTATAAAGATACCTTTCCAGAGCAGGTTAAAGAATGAGGCTGCCGGGGTACGTTCAAACTTGATGTTCCCGGTACGTACAGGGTCTCCTTTTGTAGGATTGGAATCCTTAACTACAAACGTATTGGCCAGGAAAGATAAGAATCCACGCTTTTTCATCGGTGCTCCGTTTTCTCCTTCTTTAAGCAACTGCACTTTGAGGTTGGTGTAATAGAGGTGCATGCTTCCCGTTGAGCCGTACAGATTGGCCTGTACATCAAAGTCCGCTTTCTGCACCTGCCCGCTTTCTATTTTAACCAATCCCAGAGATTCCGCAAGTGGATTGAGCGACACCATGTTCAAGGCACCGATATCACCACTATAATGGAAAGCACCATCTTTGGCCAGCAGGTTAAAATTGATATTAATATTGATCGGCGCGTTCATGATGACAGCTGAAAGCTTAGCCAGCATGTGTCCGTGTTTGGCTTTCTGATCATCGTTGTTGGTAACATTTAACAGGTTTCCGTTTAAGTTATCAATATGTACGGTACCACGTTCTTTGGTGATCGGGTTATACTCGGTGTAGGCTACATCTACATTGTTTAATTTTACCGAATCGATGATTAAGGGCTGCTCCAACCGCTGAAGAGCAATCTGCGGATAGTTTCGTCCTTTATTGAATGTTGGCGGCGGCAGTTCGCGGTTCATAAAAACGTTGACTTTTGCAGGGCCGATCTTTGCCGAACGCGCATATACTAATGCTTCGGTATTAAATCGGACAAAGTCAAACCCTTTCAAGCTGATGCGATTAAAGGATAAGTCGTAACGATCTTTCTGGTGACTGTATTTTCTGCTGAAGGTTAGATCCGGGTAATTGGGGATCATCTTAAAGTTTTTGATGTTCACGATTCCGTCTGCCGCAGATCCTTTAAGTGAATCCATCGTCATGGTGTACATCTTATCCTTGGTAACAGATTTGTAGCCCGACATTTCGAACTCCACATCCTTAGTATAATAAAACCGCTTTGCATCAAACTGCGATGCAGAATCTATCAGCAGGTCGGTCACGTTTACATTCAGGTTTTTTACGCGGTTGAGGACAATCCGGCGCTCGCCGCTCAGGTAATCAAAATCAGCATATAACACTTTGATCGTGCGGATATGTATCGATTCCAGCGATTTTGAAATCATTTGATATAAGGTCTTGTCGTCTTTAACAGTATCTGTTTTTTTGGGCACATTAAAGTGCAGCATGTTGATGGAGGGGCGATCAAGGATAATCGCATTCATATTGATACGCTTTTTGAAATAGGCGGTCAGGATGCCTATGCGCGTTAGCTTAAGCTGTTTCATCTTCAGTTCAAACAGGTGCACCGGCGCTTTTCCGTTTTTGCGAAGCGTGTTAAACACAGCAGTATCGGCGCTCAGGCTTACACTATCCATGGCGGCTGTTCCGGTAAGCAGGTTGATGTGAAGGTCGGTAAAGTTAATGCGATACAGATGGTTAGACCCCTCATACACCGTGCTTTTAATCTTTTCGGTAAGCACAGGCTTCCATTTGGCGCTAATGTAAAATGCCGCTATGGCAAGGATTAAAATGATGACGCCAAGGATTCCGCCGATCCATTTCAGCAGTTTATATTTTCCGGTTTTTTGTGCAGGCATGGTGTAGATTTAAAAATCACTATGCAATATCAAGGCCAACAATCATTTAAGTGTTGAAGTAATGTCTTTTAAAATATGACACTTTGTCATTTGTAAAAATATTTCCGTATTTTTGAACCAGTAAAAATTTAAGTATATAGATGATTGATTTACAGCTGCTAGATAAAAAACATGATGAGTCACGCCAGGGAGAGGCCTTAGTATTGGACGCTCCTACTGGTAATGCATCGCGAAAGCTCTACATTGAAAGTTATGGTTGCCAGATGAATTTTGCTGACAGCGAGATCGTAGCTTCTATATTACTGGATCAGGGATTTGAGACCACTGGCGACTATAAGGAGGCCGATGCAATCTTTATCAATACCTGCTCTATCCGTGAAAATGCAGAACAACGCGTACGCAACAGACTGTCGCAGTTCGGTGTAGAGAAGCGTCGTAATCCGAAGCTGATTGTTGGTGTACTGGGTTGCATGGCAGAACGGTTAAAGTCTAAATTTCTGGAAGAAGAAAAGCTTGTTGACGTTGTTGTTGGGCCTGATGCCTACCGCGATTTACCTCAGCTGATCTCTCAGGTGGAAGATGGACAGAAAGCGATCAACGTGTTGCTTTCCCGTGAGGAGACTTATGCAGACATCGCTCCTGTACGTTTAAATGGAAATGGCATCACTGCATTTATTTCTATTATGCGTGGTTGCGATAACATGTGTTCTTTCTGCGTTGTTCCTTTTACGCGTGGCCGCGAACGCAGTCGCGATCCGTTTTCTATCCTTGCCGAGGCGCAGGATCTGCACGACAAAGGCTATAAAGAAGTTACCCTTTTGGGCCAGAACGTAGATTCGTATAAATGGAAAGGTGGCGATGAAAGTGAAACGGCAGCCGTTGCTGTAAATTTTGCGCAGCTGCTTGAAAAAGTAGCTTTAATCAGTCCGGAGTTACGTGTGCGTTTTTCTACCTCGCATCCTAAAGATATTACCGATGAAGTATTATACACCATTGCGAAGTATGATAACATCTGTAACAACATACACTTACCAGTTCAGTCTGGTAGCACCAGAATGCTTGAGCTGATGAACCGTACTTACACCAAAGAATGGTACATGAACAGGGTTGATGCCATCAGACGTATTATCCCTGGCTGTGCAATTTCTACTGATATCATCGCCGGTTTCTGCACGGAAACTGAAGAAGATCATCAGGAGACTTTGGCAATGATGGATTATGTAGATTATGATTTCGCCTTTACTTTCAGTTACTCTGAAAGACCAGGTACACTGGCGGCACGTAAACTGCCTGATGATATACCCGAAGAAGTTAAAAAACGCAGACTTACCGAGATTTTACTGAGACAACAGGAGTCTTCTTATAAACGCTTACAGGAAAATGTAGGCAAGACCATCCGTATCCTGGTTGAAGGAAAGTCTAAAAAATCCGATGCTGACTATTGCGGAAGAAATGATCAGAATGCGATGATCGTGTTTCCTGCGACAGCAGAAATTCAACCTGGCCAATATGTAAACGTCTACATTGAACGTTGTACATCGGCTACATTGTTGGGCAAAATTGCAGATTAATTATGGACGTACAGGACATTAAGAACCGGTTCGGGATTATTGGCGGCTCTCCGCTACTAAACCGGGCTATAGATATAGCAAGACAAGTTTCTCCAACCGATATGTCGGTATTAATTACCGGCGAGAGTGGTAGTGGAAAGGAAGTTTTCTCACACATTATCCACCAGCTTAGTGCACGTAAGCACGGTGCTTTTATCGCCGTAAACTGCGGTGCCATTCCTGAAGGAACGATAGATTCAGAGCTTTTTGGTCATGAGAAAGGATCTTTTACTGGTGCCCATGAAGCACGTAAAGGATATTTTGAAGTAGCCAACGGTGGAACGATCTTTCTGGATGAGGTGGCTGAACTACCGTTAGGTACTCAGGCACGCCTGCTTAGGATTCTGGAAAGCGGCGAATACCTGCGTGTAGGATCATCAAAAGTACAAAAAACAGATGTCAGGATTATTGCGGCGACGAACGTAGACGTGTATAACCGGGTAAAATCTGGCAAGTTCAGGGAAGATTTATATTACAGACTAAACACCGTACCTCTGCGTATTCCTGCATTGCATGAGCGCAAGGAAGATATTTATTTATTGTTCAGAAAGTTCTCAGCCGATTTTAGCGACAAATACCGCAGTCCGGGAATCCAGTTAGAACCAGATGCTATCCAGGTATTGAGCAATTACAGCTGGCCTGGAAATGTTAGGCAGCTGAAGAATATTGCGGAGCAGATCTGTGTACTTGAAAAGGATAGGAATGTTACTGTGAGTGCATTATTAAATTATATCCCCAACGAGAGCGCTACAAACCTCCCTATGGCCATTAACGGTAATAATAAGGAGGATTTCTCTGAGCGTGATATTTTATACAAGGTCCTTTTCGACATGAAGAAGGACATGGTAGAGTTAAAGAAACTTGTTGCCGAGATTATACAAAATGGTGGAAATACGCAGCATATTATGGCCGACAACCCCCATTATATCAATCAGCTGTATCAGGAAATCGAGCAGTCTCCTGCCGGTTATGAGCCTACATTAACCATCAAAAAACCTGTTCAGAACGCTCCTGTTGATTACAACTATACGCACCACGAGGCTGAGGAAGTAGAAGAATCTTTATCGCTCATTGATAAGGAATCTGACCTGATCAAAAAGGCATTGAAGAAACATAAAGGAAAGCGAAAGTTTGCTGCACATGAACTGGGTATTTCGGAGCGTACATTATACCGCAAAATCAAAGAACTGAACCTGAACTAATGAAGAAAATCATATCCCTGTTGCTGTTCGTTGTAATGGCAACTTTCAATTCTTGTTCCGTGTCTCTGAATGGGGCTTCAATACCTGCAGAGATGAAAACGGTGACAATCAATTATTTTGAGAACAATGCGCCATTGGTGGTGCCTTATCTGGCACAACAGTTTACGGAAGCATTGAAAACAAGGATCAGAAATCAGACTCGCCTAAGTGTGGTGCAGAATGACGGGCATGGTGTTTTTGAAGGTAGGGTTACGGGTTATGAGGTGAGGCCTGTTACGTACACCGATAATAGAGCTACAACGGGTAACGGAACTAACAGGCTGTCTATTACTATAGCGGTGAAATATACAAACAACATCAATCCGAAGCTTAGTTTTGAAGAATCCTTTATGCGATTTAAAGATTTTCCATTGTCGGGAGCCTCCTTCCAGTCGCTTGAGCCTAATTTAATCAAAGACATTAACTTAATGCTTACCGAAGATATTTTTAACCGTGCTTTTGCATCACAATGGTAAAAAAGTTTGCATTCAATTATTAACTTAGCAACGTGGACCAGGATAAAGAAATCAGCACATACGTATCAGCATTAATTGCGAGCCCTGAAAAGCTTAGTGCATCAGATGTGCCTGTACTGCAGGATTTACTGGAGCGTTATCCCTATTTCCAGCCCCTGCATTTACTGCTGGCGAAAGCAGGTACAGAATTACCTGAGGCCCAAAATATGCTGACTACAGCAGTTATACATACCAATGGCGAACTGGTTTATGATTTCCTGCACAGGAAACAGTGGAACCAAAATCACCTTATTGCTGCAGAAGTTACGCCGCCTACTGATGAACCCTCAATTTATGAATTGATAGACACCAAACAGGCTATCGATGAACAAGAAATTTTTGAAGAGATCGGTGAAATTGATCCGCATGAATTTCCTGTTACTGAATTAACGCATACTGAAGTATCAGCGCTTACATTGGAGACAGCAGCCGATTTTCTTGCCGACGCAGATGTTGAAACTGCTGAGCGGAATACCGAGCACCAGGAAGAAGAAACAGAGAAACCTTCATTTGACATTGAAACTGCTGAGACCGATGTAGTGGAGGAAGAAGAAACAATCGTTGAAGTGCCAACTGCTCCGGCAGATGCTGAATATCGTCAGGAATCCGTAGCGGTAGAAACTGCAGAAAACGAGTTTATTGAAGAGGAAGAATCCACAGATATTGTAGTGGAGGCTGAAGGGACACCTGAGCCTGCTGAAACAAAAAGTATTCCTGCCATTGAAACCCAGGAGGATGCATTTGTATTGGAGAATATCATGTCGACCGACTTCTTTGCTTTTGAGCAAAGCTTTGCGTCGCCTGCGGTAGCAACCCCTGAAATTGAAGAGGCATCGGAGCCTGTTGCACACCACGAATACGTGGAAGCAGAAGCAGCAGTGCAGCATGCAGAACCTGAAGTTATTGCCGAGGAGGTTTTACAACAAGAGGGCAATGAGGTTACCAATTACCACGATGAGAAAATGCCTTACACCTTTTTATGGTGGCTGGCAAAAACCAGAAAAGAATATCAGACTATCTTTCAGCCATATGTTTCGCTGAAGAAAAACAACCCCAGCGAACTGCAGCAGCAGTATGTGGAACATATTTTCCACATTCAGAGTCCTTTCAATCCTGAGGAAATCCTGAACAATACACCTGAGCTTCATGGCGATCCTAAAGATGTGGCTATCATTGATAACTTCATTAAAAAAGATCCGCAAATCAGTCCGCCGCGACCAGATCAGATCGACAATGAAAACAAGGCCCGTAAAAGTGCGGAGGATCAAAATGACGTTGTTTCGGAGACTTTAGCAAAAATTTATATTGAGCAAATGCTTTATCACAAGGCCATAGATACTTATGATAAATTAAGTTTGAAGTTTCCAGAAAAAAGCCGTTACTTTGCCGACCTTATCCAATCTATAAAAAAGAAAATTTAACCATAACACAGACCATGCTTTTTTTAATTATTCTATTAATCATCATTTGTATCGCATTAGCCCTGTTTGTTTTGATCCAAAACCCTAAGGGTGGTGGTCTTGCAGCGGGTGCATCAGGAGGAAGTAACATGTTTGGCGTGCAACGCACCGGAGATGTTTTGGAAAAAGGCACATGGATTCTATTGGCTTTGATCGTTGTTGTTACTTTGTCAATCACAACGGTAGCAAAAAGCGGTGGAACTTCAACTGGAGACTCTAAAATTCAGGAGCAACTGGACAAAACAGTAACACCTTCACCTATTGGCAATAAAGGCACACAGGCACCAGCGCCTGCACCCGTTAAGCCGGTAAAATAAGGAAACAGATATTTGTTGAAAGAGGATAGCCTTTAGGTTTATCCTCTTTTTTTATGTGTCAATTTTTTGTAATTCTGCCACTCTGACACCCTTAATTACTGATTAAAAAGTCATTGCTGACAGGCTGTGCAAATTTGTCAAGCTTAATCCGCTTGGCATAAAAACTGTAATAGACATTGTGCTCGTATTTTATGCGAATCAAATTTTAAACTAAAAAATAAATTAATATCAAGTTATGGCTTTAAACCTTAAACCCATTTCAGGTACAACAAATAGAGTTATTGTTGAGCCTGCTGCGGCAGAAGAAAAGACAGCTTCTGGAATTTATATTCCTGACACTGCAAAAGAAAAACCGTCCAAAGGAACTGTAGTTTCTGTATCTGAAGAAGATTCAGAAGGCAAAAAACCATCTGTAAAAGTTGGTGATGTTGTTCTTTATGGAAAATACGGTGGCACAGAGCTTCCTATTGATGGTAAAGACTATCTGATTATGCGTGAGAACGATATCTACGCTATAGTTCTATAATTATTTAAGCCTGATAAATTAAAACAAGACATGTCAAAACAAGTTAAATATAACGTTGAAGCCCGTGATGCCCTGAAAAGAGGTGTTGATATTCTGGCTAATGCTGTAAAAGTTACTTTAGGTCCTAAAGGTCGTAATGTAATTATTGATAAAAAATTCGGTTCACCAGCAATCACCAAAGATGGTGTTTCTGTGGCTAAAGAAATTGAATTGAAAGACCCTATTGAAAACATGGGCGCTCAAATGGTTAAAGAAGTTGCTTCTAAAACTGCTGATATTGCAGGTGACGGAACAACAACTGCAACTGTATTGGCTCAGGCTATTGTTACAGCGGGTATTAAAAACGTTGCTGCCGGTGCAAATCCAATGGATCTGAAACGTGGTATCGATAAAGCGGTTACCGCTGTTGTTGAAAATCTTAAAAAACAGTCACAAACTGTTGGTGAAGACAACAACAAAATCAAACAAGTTGCTTCTATCTCTGCTAACAATGACGAAATAATCGGTTCATTGATCGCAGAAGCTATGGGTAAAGTAGGTAAAGATGGTGTTATTACTGTTGAAGAAGCAAAAGGTACTGAAACTGAAGTTAAAACAGTTGAAGGTATGCAATTTGACCGTGGTTACTTATCACCGTACTTTGTAACTAACGCTGATAAAATGGAAGCTGAGCTGGAAAGCCCTTACATTTTGATCTACGACAAAAAAATCAGCAACATGAAAGAATTGTTGCCGGTATTGGAAAAACAAGTTCAAACTGGTAAACCATTACTGATTATTGCAGAAGATTTAGATGGCGAAGCTTTAGCTACTTTAGTAGTTAATAAAATCCGTGGATCCCTGAAAGTTGTTGCTGTTAAAGCTCCAGGTTTTGGTGACCGCAGAAAAGCAATGCTTGAAGATATCGCTATCTTAACTGGCGGTACAGTGATCTCTGAAGAAAGAGGTTATAAATTGGAAAATGCTGACCTTTCTTACTTAGGTACTGCTGAGAAAGTTGTTGTTGATAAAGACAACACAACAGTCATCAATGGTGCTGGCCAGTCAGAAGACATTAAAGCTCGTGTTAATCAGATCAAAGCTCAGATTGAAACTACTTCATCTGATTATGATAAAGAAAAATTACAAGAGCGTTTGGCTAAACTTGCTGGTGGTGTTGCCGTACTTTATGTTGGTGCAGCTTCAGAAGTTGAGATGAAAGAGAAAAAAGACCGTGTTGATGATGCTTTACATGCAACCCGTGCGGCTGTAGAAGAAGGTATTGTTGCTGGCGGTGGTGTTGCTTTTATCCGTGCAATTGAGGCATTGGATGGCATGAAAGGTATCAACGATGATGAGACTACTGGTATCCAGATCATCCGTCGTGCTATCGAAGAGCCACTTCGTCAGATCTGCGAGAACGCTGGTATCGAAGGATCTATCGTTGTTCAGAAAGTTAAAGAAGGTACTGCAGACTACGGTTACAATGCACGTACTGATGTTTACGAAAACTTAATCTCAGCTGGAGTTATCGACCCTACTAAAGTAGGTCGTGTAGCTTTAGAAAATGCAGCATCTATTGCAGCTATGTTGTTAACAACAGAAGTTGTTTTAGCTGACGATCCTGAAGATAATGCTGGTGCAGCTATGCCTCCTATGGGCGGTGGCGGCATGGGTGGAATGATGTAATTTCCACACAGCTATATTACAAAAACCCCGCGATGAGCGGGGTTTTTTATTGTTTAAAAATCTGCTTTATTAACTAGCTTTGCACGATGCACCGGGAACCTATTTCTGTATTTGACATTTTTAAGATTGGTATCGGACCGTCCAGTTCCCACACCCTGGGTCCGTGGCGTGCCGCACAACAGTTTGTGGCATTACTAGCTGAAAATGCCCCCCTGGAACAGGTAGACCAGATCAAGATCCTCTTATATGGCTCGCTTGCTAAAACAGGTGTAGGCCACGGTACAGATATCGCTATCCTATTAGGCCTTAGCGGTGCTGACCCGGTTACATTTGACGTCAATGCAATTGACTTTACCATTGCACAGATCAAGGCGAATAAAGTATTACAGCTTAATGCTGAACAGGCCCTAAATTTCGATTACAATGAGGATCTGCTTTTTCTATACAACGAGAGTCTGCCTTTCCATCCCAATGCCGTTACCTTCCAGGCATTCCTGAGTAATGGAAAAGCGGTTTCTGCCACCTACTATTCCATTGGTGGTGGTTTTGTTGTTAAAGAGGGCGATAACAGTGCGGAGAAAGAACAGGTGGAACTACCATTTCCCGTGGAGCGCGCCAATGACCTCTTACACTGGTGCTTAACGACCGGACTTAAGGTATCCGAGATTGTAATGGAAAATGAGCTTTCCTGGCGTACGGAAGCCGAAACCAGAAAAGGGATTTTGCAGCACTTTCAGGTGATGAAAGATTGCACCTATCGGGGTAGCCATACTTCCGGCTTCTTACCGGGTGGTCTAAATGTAGGCAGAAGAGCAGCTGCGTTAAACAAAAGGTTGGTGGGTGACCGCGTCTACACCGATTATACCAGCTGGGTTGCCGCCATTCGCGAAGGCGGAAACGGATTTAATTACATCCTGGACTGGGTAAGTTGCTTTGCCCTTGCTGTGAACGAAGAGAACGCATCTTTTGGACGTGTTGTAACAGCACCTACGAATGGTGCAGCAGGAGTGATTCCGGCGGTATTACAATATTACATCGCTTTCTGCGATGGTTATTCGGATGAGAAAATCACACAGTTTATTGCCTGTGCCTCCGAGATCGGAAGTATCTTTAAAAAAGGAGCTACGATATCTGCTGCAATGGGCGGCTGTCAGGCTGAGATTGGCGTTTCTTCCGCTATGGCCGCGGCAGCGCTGACCGAATGTCTGGGTGGATCGCAGCGTCAGGTGTTGATGGCCGCAGAGATTGCCATGGAGCATCATCTGGGTTTAACCTGTGACCCCATTGGCGGGCTTGTTCAGATTCCATGTATCGAAAGAAACACCATGGGTGCCATAAAAGCAATTACTGCCAGTCAGCTGGCATTACAAAGTAATCCTGATAAGGCAAAAGTAAGTCTGGATGCTGTGGTACGTACAATGTGGGAGACAGCATTAGACATGAACTCCAAGTACAAGGAAACCTCTGACGGAGGTTTGGCTACCAACATCCCAATCAGCTTACCAGAATGTTAGTTTTGCTGAAATGCTGCTTTTACCGCAGGGAGCATTGCATCTGACCAATTACCATACATCTTGCCCGAAGGGTGGAGACCATCTGAAGCAACCAACGCCGGATCGTTAATCACCGCCCTGGATCCTGGAGTAATATCCGTATAATTTACCCCCATGGCCAGTGTTTCTGTTTTATTGATACTATTAAACGTATCAATTTCTGCAGAAATACCGCTCTGATCTCTCCCGGTAGATGCACCATAAGGAGTCAGACCCCAATCAGGAATAGAAACCACAAAAACATGTTCCTTTTTACCGCCCGCAAAAGCGATAGCCTGTTGTAGCAGAGATTTAAATTCTGTGCGGTAGCTTTCGCTAGACATGCCACGGTATTGATTATTTACGCCAATCAATAAAGTTACGATATCATAAGTACCTTTCAGATTAGCTGCATTTATGGCCGACTGAAGCTCGCCCGTTGTCCAGCCTGTTTTTGCAATCACCTTTGGTGCCGATACGACTATTCCTGACGCACCAAGTTTTGCTGCCAGCTGAAAAGGAAAGGTTAGATTTTGTTCCACGGCTTCACCGATGGTATAGGAATCACCTAGTGCCAGGTAGCTATGTGTTGTCCCTATATTTACAGGCGTAACAGTTGTATTCATTTGATTAACCTCAGCTTTTTCGCAGGCCATTAACAGACAGGCAGAAACAATAGCAGTTATAATTTTCATACTGTGAATTACGAGAATTCACACGGCTTAGTTTTGGATCTCCATCTGAAAGAGATCAGCGATATGTCCTTTTAGTTTGCCTTTAACCTCATCCATATCCAGCGCCTTTCCGAGTTCATGTTCGAGCGAGGTTACCGCTTTATCGTCAATCCCGCAAGGGATGATATTTTTAAAATAATCCAGGTTGGCATTTACATTAAAAGCAAAGCCGTGCATGGTCACCCATCTGCTGCAGCGGACCCCCAGGGCACAGATTTTTCTGGCTTTATCGTTATCAGCATCCAGCCATACTCCGGTAAAGCCGGGATAGCGTCCAGCTTCCACTCCGTAATCTTTAAGCGTTAGAATTACCGCTTCTTCCAGGGTACGCAGGTAGAGGTGGATATCTGTAAAGAAGTTATCGAGATCAAGGATGGGATAACCCACAAGCTGTCCGGGCCCATGGTAAGTAATATCCCCTCCCCTATTTATTTTATAATAGGCAGCATGTTTCTCTTCCAGTCCTTTTTCATCCAGCAATAGATTTTCAGGATGTCCACTTTTACCGAGTGTATACACATGAGGATGCTCACAGAAGATCAGGTAGTTGGGAGTTTCGAGGGTTGTATTATTGGTACGGTTTTGGGTTTTCAGGGTAACGGTATCCTGAAAAATCTTCTCCTGATCGGCCCATGCCTGTTCGTAATCAATCAGACCCCAGTCTAAAAATTCTACTTTCTTATTCATGTTCTTTTATTTATCGGCAACGTAACCCAACATGTAGGCGGCGTCGACCTTAAAGTAGTGTACTGTAAGCTGCCGTTCACCATCGGGCAGGCTTACCAGCGCTGTGATTTCACCTTGTTCTGCAGCAACAAAGGGCTTGATTACCATGTCGCGTTTAAACTCCAGTCCTTTGCGTCCATGCCATTTGAAGATTGCCTCCTTGGCACACCAGCAGATGTAGAGCGCAGATACATTATCTGCACTGGGTAACCCGGCTAGCTCTTCGTCAGTCATAAATTTATTCCTGATCCGCAGCACCTTTTCTTTAACAAGTTCGATGTCTACACCAACCTGCTTATCCTTACTGATCATTACCGCAGCGTAGTCAAAGGAGTGACTTAGAGAGATATGGTAATCGCGGTTCAGCAGAAAAGGTTTACCATGCTCGTCAAGTCCGGTAGCAATATAGTCTGAAGTCTTCAACATCGTTCTGAGCAGCAGTCTGGTACTTAACCAATGGAGCAGTCTTTTGCCGTTATTGAATGTGGCAATAAATTCGAGCTCATGGTCTTTCAACTGTAAGCCTGCGAACAATTCCTGTTCGGTTTCTTCAATCTTCCATACAGAAAGTATGGTATGTTCATCTATATGCTTGGTAAAGACTACAGGCATCCCTATTTTAGAAAAATGAATGTAAAAGTATCTTAAATTAATCATAATTTAGCCCAATACTTGATAAATGATACTTTCTGATAAACGCATTCTTGAAGAAATTGACAAAGGAACAATAATCATTGAACCTTTCAGGCCCGACTGTCTGGGTACAAATTCTTATGATGTGCATCTGGGAAAATACCTGGCCACCTATACCAACAGGGTACTCGATGCAAAGGCACACAACACCATTGAACATTTTGAAATCCCTAAAGAAGGATTTGTATTGCAACCGGGCACTTTGTATCTGGGTGTGACACTAGAGTATACGGAAACACATGCCCACGTACCTTTTCTGGAGGGAAAATCAAGTACCGGGCGTCTGGGTATTGATATTCATGCCACTGCAGGTAAAGGAGACGTAGGCTTCTGCAACACCTGGACCCTGGAGATTTCCTGTGCACAGCCTGTAAGGATTTATGCAGGCATGCCTATCGGGCAGCTTATTTACTTTATGGTGGAGGGCCAGATCGAAACGATGTACAACAGTAAAAACGACGCTAAATACAACAATAAAACCACCAAGCCGGTAGAAAGCATGATGTGGAAAAACAGCTTCTAAAACGATTTAAATCCTTGGAATAAAGCCTCAATATACGTATATTGAGGCTTTAATTATTTTCCAGGATGTTAACAAAAAGATACCTCACAGCGCTCACCGGGATTTGTATTGTTTTGGTTTTAGCCGCATTCCAGTTGAAGGACGAGACCTTTGACCAACTGATCAAAAAGATCGAAACTTATGTGAGAGCCAATCCCCAGGAAAAGGTATATCTGCACCTGGACAAACCTTACTATGCTGTTGGCGATAACATCTGGTTTAAATCTTATATCCTGACCTCCGAAAATGACCGGCTATCCAGTCTCAGCAAAATTCTTTATGTAGATCTGATCAATGAAAAGGATTCTACTGTGCAGGCACTAACGCTTCCGATTACTGAAGGCTTAAGCTGGGGAAATATCAACTTATCAGACTCTCTGTCTGAGGGCAATTACAGGGTAAGAGCCTACACGCAGCTGATGAGGAACAGCGGTCCAGAATATTTCTACGATAAGACTATCAAAGTTGGTAACGCCTGGTCAAATCAGGTCTCCGTTAAGGCAGCATATAACTTTAAAACTGTGGGTACGGAATCCTCTGTAGCCTCTACTTTACAGTTTAGCAATAGGGACGGCACTACGCTGTCTGGTAACGATGTGAGATACAGTGTAGTCTGGAACGATAAAATAATTAAATCGGGCTCGGGAAAAACAAACGGTTCGGGAATGTTGGACTTGAATTTTAATAGTCCGAAAGACAATGGAACGGGAAGGATTTTAGCTACAGTGACTATGCCTGACAAGAAGAAGGTATTAAAAGAAGTCTTGATCGACGCTGTGTCTTCCAGGGTTGATGTTCAGTTCTTTCCTGAAGGTGGAAATATGATTGCTGGTTTACCTGGCAAAGTTGCTATTAAAGCTGTAAATGCTGCTGGAAAAGGAACCGATGTAAGTGGTACTATTGTAGATAATGAAGGGAACCTATTGAGTACGTTTAGCACAACATATTTGGGTATGGGAAACTTTATCCTTATACCGGAACCCGGTAAAAGCTATAAGGCAAAAGTTAAGTTTACAGATGGCTCTGAACAGGACTATCCTTTACCCGAAGTGCAAAAAAGTGGATATGCCCTTTCGGTAAACAATACAGACAGCACTAAGCTTCAGTTGAAAATCTATATCAGTGCCGACTTGCTAAACCCTGGCGCAGATGTAAATTTACTGGTGCAGCACAATGGTAATATCTATTTCACTTCTACAGCAAAGGCTACGAAACAGATTATCTCCGCAAGTATTCCTAAAAAGGATTTGCCTTCAGGCGTTAACCATATTGTTGTGGTAGCCGGTGCTAATCAACCCGTTTGTGAACGCCTTGCTTTTATTAGTAATTCAGAGGACCGCCTTCCCCTAAAACTGGATACTGACCAGCCCAGCTACAAAAGAAGGGCACATGTAACGATGAATTTCTCTGATTTAAACACCAGTCCTGCTGTGGGTTCTTTTTCCGTAGCGGTAACTAACGCAGATGTTGTTGTTCCTGATCCTGATAATGAAAGTAATATCCTAACCAGCTTATTGCTAACCTCAGATCTGAAGGGTTACGTGGAACGGCCCAATCACTATTTTCTGAATTCCAGTATGGAGACCATCAGGGAATTGGATAATCTAATGCTGACACAAGGCTGGAGCAGATTTTCCTGGAGAAAAATGCTGGAAGGAAGTTTCCCTCAACCCAAATTTGATGTACAAAAAACATTCAGGATAACAGGCACCATCAACACATTAGGCGGCAAGCCACTGCCAAATGGAAGGGTATCATTATTTTCGTCTACTAAAGGTTTTTTCATGGTTGATACCGTAGCAGACGCCAATGGCCGTTTTGTGTTTGACAAACTATCCTACCCGGACAGCACAAACTTTATCGTTCAGGGTAAAAACATCAAGGGCAAAAACAGGGTAGAGATTAAAGTAGACCCCATGCCCGGGCAGGTTGTTACGAAGAACAAAAACACCGGGGACCTGGAGATCAATGTGAACGAGACGCTATCAAAATACATTCAGCAGAGCAATCAATACTTTGACCAGCAGTTTAAACAAGGCTTCCTAACCCGCAGCACACTCCAGTTAAACGAAGTTAAAATCACGCAAAAAAAGAAAAACCCTACACCAAACTCAGCAAATCTAAACGGCGCAGGAAATGCCGATGCGATTATACTTTCTAAAGACATGCTGACATGTATCACACTAGTACAATGTTTACAGGGAAAAGTGGCAGGCCTGATGTTTACACCTCAGGGCGAACCTTATCTGATGCGAAATAATGGTAAATATATGGCGATTTACATCGACGGAATTCAGGTACAACCAGACTTCCTGGCGAGCATCAATGTACCTGATGTAGAAAGTGTGGAAGTGTTAAAAAGCGGGGCCAACACTTCTATATATGGAATGAACGGTGGTACGGGCGTGCTGATTATTACTACCAAACGGGGCGGTGGTGGAGCCTACACACAATACAGTCCATGGATTGTTGCCTTTTCACCGAAAGGTTATTCAATGACCAAGGATTTCTATTCACCAAAGTATACTTCCACAGATGTTCCTGGAAATACAGATTTACGGACAACCGTATACTGGAATCCAAATATCATCAGCGACGCTTCCGGCAAGGGTAAATTTGATTTTTACACTTCTGACCAGCCGGGAAATTATCGAGCGGTGTTTGAAGGGATCAATTTAAATGGTAAAATTGCGCGACAAACGCTCACTTTTCAGGTAAAATAAAAATAGCACTATTTCAAATTAGCAAGTAACGCTCAACTAATGACTTTCAGCCTATTAATCAAAAAGTATTTGCCCATACTCACGGGAATGAGTATGATTCTTGTACTTGCCGCATTCCACCTCAAAGAAGAGTCATTTGACATTCTGACTAAAAAGATCGACACATACGTGCGGAGCAATCCACAGGAAAAAATCTACGTACATTTAGATAAGCCTTACTACGCTGTGGGAGACACGATCTGGCTTAAAGCATATATTGCTAATGCAACTAACAACCGCTTGTCCAACCTAAGCAAAATCGTGTATATCGATCTCATCAATGACCGGGATTCTATTGTACAAGGTCTCACCCTACCCGTTGCTGAGGGAATGTGTTGGAGTAGCCTGAGTCTTTCTGATTCCCTTTCTGAAGGGAATTACAGACTGAGGGCATATACCACGCTAATGCAAAATACAGGCCCAGATTTTTTCTATGACAAGACCCTTAAAATAGGTAACAATTGGTCTAATAAGGTCTCACTAAAAGCAACATACAGTTATCATAAAGAACGTAACGGGGAGCTAGGGGTGGCGTCATCATTGCAGTTTGCAAATAACGACGGGGTTGGAATTACAGCCAAAGAGCTTACCTATGAAGTTGTATGGAATACAAAAGTGATTAAGCGCGGCAGCGGGAAAACCAATTCGGATGGAAAATTTGCGCTGAACTTTATAAGTCCCAAAAATGAAAATGGTGGCCGTGGACGGATTATAGCATCATTAACTATGCCGGATAAAAAAAAACTGGTTAAAGAAGTACTTATTGAAGCCGCTTCTGACGATGTAGACGTTCAGTTCTTTCCCGAAAGCGGCAACCTCATTGAAGGTTTTCCAGGCAAAATTACATTTAAAGCTGTAAACCCTGTTGGAAAAGGTGTTCCCATTAGCGGTAGCCTGCGCGATCAGGATGCTAACATCCTCAGCACTTTTAATTCCGCTTTTCTGGGAATGGGAAATATAATTCTGACACCGGAAGCTGGCAACACTTACATGGCTCACGTGAAATTTGCTGATGGCTCCGAGCACAATTACCAATTACCGAAAGCGCAAAAAAGTGGGTATGCTATATCAGTAAACAATATAGACAGCAGCAAGATTCAGGTTAAAATTTATGTGAGCAAAGATCTGCTGAATGAAACTGGACAACTGAAATTGTTAGTTCAACACAATGGAATTCTCAGCTACAGCTCCAGCTCGGTGATTAGAAAACAAATTATCACTGCAACGATACCAAAGAAAGATTTGACATCGGGCATCAATCAAATCCTATTGATATCCGATAAAAACCTACCCATTTGTGAGCGTTTAGTATTTGTTAAAAATAACGCAGACTTACTCCCGATTAAAATGGAGAGCAATAAAGCCGTGTACAAAAAAAGAGAACAGGTCAGGATGAGCTTTTCTATCCCAGGTGCCAGTTCTGGCCTCGCTGCTTTTTCTGTTGCGGTAACGAATGCAGATATCGTAGTACCTGACCTGGAAAATGAGAGCAATATCTTTACCACATTATTATTGACTAGTGATCTGAAGGGGTATGTCGAAAAACCAAATCATTATTTTCTGAGTGATGATGTCCAAACGACTATTGAGCTCGACAACTTAATGCTTACGCAGGGCTGGACCCGTTATTCCTGGAAAGATCTGATCGAAAATAAATTAACACAGCAGTCATTTAAAGCGGAACAGTCATTCAGGATTACTGGCACCATTAATCGCCTTAGCGGCAAACCACTTCCATATGGGAAGGTATCTCTTTATTCTTCTACTAAAGGATTTTTCATGGTAGATACTGTAGCAGATGCCAGCGGCCATTTTGTATTTGACAATCTGTACTATACAGACAGCACAAATTTTCTTATCCAGGGGAAAAACGCTAAAGATAAACTGAAGGTAGAGATTAAAATGGATCCTAACCCGGCACAAACGGTCACAAAGAACAAGAATTCCGGTGATATAGAATTGAATGTCAATGACGCATTAAGTCAATACATCCGCAACAGCAATATCTATTTTGAGGAGCAATTGAAACAGGGATTCTTGAGTCGGTCGACCGTGCAGTTGAACGAAGTAAAAATTACGAAAAAGTGGGTAAATCCAGCACCGAATTCTGCAAATCTTAATGGGCCGGGGGTCGCAGATAAAATCCTGGTAGCAAAAGACTTTAAGAACTGTTTTTCAATACCCCAGTGTCTACCTGGGCGGATTCCAGGGCTGATGTTTTCCGTGGAGGGGATACCTTCCCTAATGCGAATGAATGGCAAACCAATGGCAATTTTTATAGATGGAATGAAAGTTCAGCCTGATATCCTGCAGTATTTTCCTATCGATGATGTCGAAAGCGTGGAGTTGCTTAATAGTGCTGGAACCATGGCTATTTATGGGTCTCAAGGTGGAGCCGGGATTTTATTGATTACCACCAAAAGGGGGAATGGATCAACTTACAATCACTATACGCCATGGATTGTTTCGTTCATACCGAAAGGCTATACATTATCCAAAGAATTTTATTCACCGAAGTACGCGATTGATAAAAGCAATACTGATGAGGATTTAAGAACCACAGTTTACTGGAATCCAAATATCATCAGCGACGCTTCCGGCAAGGGTAAATTTGATTTTTATACTTCTGACCAGCCGGGAAATTATCGGGCGGTGCTGGAAGGAATCAATTTGAATGGTGAAATTGCGCGACAAACGCTTACCTTTCAGGTAAAATAACCAGGTATTATGAATACGATTAAAGTAACGATAAAAGACCGCTTAGCCATTATTATGCTGAATAGGGGGAAATCGAATGCCCTTAACAGAGAAATGATCACCGAACTGAATGATATGCTGACGAACATCAGCTCTGACCCTGCGATAGGTGGAGTCATGATTGCCGGGCAGGAAAACTTCTTTTCCGCAGGCTTAGACCTGATAGAACTTTACGGTTATACTGAGCAAGAGGCAAAGACGTTTTGGGATCTGTTTTTAAAGTTTATTGCCAATATTACATCTTTTCGTAAGCCCATGGTGGCAGCGATAAATGGTCATAGTCCGGCCGGCGGTTGCGTAATTGCTATGGCCTGCGATACCAGGGTAATGGCAGAAGGTAAGTTTATCATCGGGTTGAATGAAGTACCCGTTGGAATTATCGTTCCCCATAGCATATTTGAGCTCTACAGCTTCTGGATTGGCAAGGCTAACGCTACGCGCAGCCTGCTTGAAGGGAAGTTATTTAGTCCGGAAGAAGCATTATCCATTGGATTGGTTGATGAAGTAGTAAGACAGGAAAGCATTCAGACGGCTGCAGAACGGCGGATCAGGAAATATATGGCATTTGAACCTAACACCTGGCAACAAAGCAAGCTGAATATTAGGAAAGAGCTTATTGCTGCAACCGCTGCCGACCAGAGTGAGATGTTGGAACTTATGCTTAAGCAATGGTGGTCGCCGGCAACACGAACTATTCTGAAAACAATTATTGACAACCTACAAAAGAAATAAGCATGTATAACGAACCCATGTTAAGAGACGATGCGCTTAAAGGCAAAACAATTGTTATTACTGGCGGTGGTACAGGTTTAGGAAAAGCGATGGGCACTTATTTCCTGAAACTTGGCGCTAATCTGGTAATTACGAGTCGGAAGGATGATGTGATCCAGAAAACGGCGAAGGAGATGGAAGAGCTTACTGGTGGAAAAGTATTAGCCGTAGCTTGTGACGTCCGTGAATACGAACAGGTAGAGCATGTTCTTGCCGAAACTGTACGTGTTTTTGGAAAGGCTGATGCTTTGTTAAACAATGCTGCAGGCAATTTTATATCGCCAACAGAGCGTTTATCGGCAAATGCCTTTTCTTCCATCATTGATATTGTGCTGAAAGGATCTGTAAACTGCACACTTGCTTTTGGTAAGCACTGGATTAAAGAAAAACAGGCGGCAAGCATTCTGAATATCGTAACTACTTATGCTTTCACTGGTTCTGCGTATGTAGTTCCTTCGGCATGTGCTAAGGGTGGCGTGCTGGCTATGACACGGTCGCTGGCCGTAGAATGGGGGAAATATGGAATACGGACGAATGCTATAGCACCTGGACCTTTCCCTACTAAAGGTGCATGGGAGCGATTATTGCCTGGCGACCTTGCGGAGAAGTTCGACTTCAAAAACCGCGTACCGTTAAAGCGCGTTGGCGATCACCAGGAGTTAGCCAATCTGGCGGCATTTCTTGTGAGCGACTTCTCCGGCTACATCAATGGCGAGGTAATTACCATTGATGGTGGCGAGTGGCTTCAGGGCGCTGGACAGTTTAATGGATTGGAAGCCATCCCTGGAGAGATGTGGGATATGCTGGAACAGATGACACGATCTACAAAAGGAAGCTAAGGCTTCCTTTTACCACCTTATAATTGCACTGGCCCAGGTAAATCCTGATCCAAATGCCGCCAGGCATACCAGATCACCGTCTTTGATCTTGCCTGCCTCCCAAGCTTCACATAAAGCGATAGGAACCGATGCTGCAGTCGTGTTTCCGTATTTTTGGATGTTGTTAAAGACTTTCTCGTCTGGCAGGCCAAGCAATTGCTGCACATACTGACTGATACGTAGGTTGGCCTGATGCGGCACCAATAAATCGATATCCTCAGGCTTCAGGTTATTTGCTTCGAGGGCTTCGCGGATAACCTCCGGGAACTTAACTACGGCTTTTTTAAATACTGCAGGACCATCCATGTAGGGCAGAGCTGCACCGCTGGTAATTTGTTCGGGGGTCATAAACAGTCCGCCCAGCTCCTGCTCAGGATAGCCCGGTTTCTCGGGAAGCCACTTATTGGCAGCTGCGCCGGGATAAAACATGGCGAGGATTTCAGCTTCGGCACCGTCGCTGTGCAGGTGCGTACTCAAAATACCCTGGCCTTCGCGTTGCGCAGGTTGCAGAACTACAGCACCGGCACCATCACCAAAAATCACTGATACGTTGCGGCTTTCTGTCGTAAAATCCATAGCGAAAGAATGCTTCTCGCTACCCACCACCAGGATGTTTTTATACATCCCGGTTTTAATAAACTGATCAGCTATCGATAGTGCATATACAAAACCCGAGCATTGATTACGAATATCAAGTGCACCAATTTCCTTCATCTTCATTTCCCTTTGCAGCAGGACACCACAGCCTGGAAAATAGTAATCGGGGCTTAGCGTGGCGAAAATAATAAAATCGACATCCTGAGCGGTAATACCTGCACGCTCAATAGCAATTGTAGCAGCCTCAACCCCCATGGTGGTGGTGGTTTCGCCTAGCCTATCAGCAAAACGACGTTCCTTGATTCCTGTACGCTCGGTTATCCAGGCGTCATTGGTATCCATGAACCTCGACAAATCATCGTTTGTATATATATTTTTAGGGACATAGTAACCTATGCCTGCGATTTTTGAACTTTGCATCGTTATGTTTAATTGCAAATTTTAAGCAAAAATTACTTTAACTGCAACATTAATTCGAATTTAGCTTATTTTTGTAAGATGTCAACAGAAACAAAAGAGGAAACTTTTACATTGGATGAAATCCTGAGTTCTTTAAAAACTTCACACAGGCTGATTTTATGGAACGACGATGTAAATACTTTTGATCATGTGATTCACTGCATGATGAAATATCTTGACTATAATGAACATCAGGCAGAAAAAATTGCCTGGGAAGTACACAATAAGGGAAAGTGTGCTGTACTGGAGGGATCTTTTACAGAAATGGAAATATACCGCAAGATCCTTCAACAGGAAGGTCTCACGGTGTCTGTTGACTAATCCAGGTTACTAAACGCTTTTTCCAGTTCATGCTGCGTGGTCAGTGTTTTATCTTTGGCATACCAACCGTGTAGCTGCTCGGCAATTACTTTCATATCCGTTGCTTCAGCTTTCCATCCTTTTAATAGATTCTGAAGAACCTGCGGACGAGGTCCCCATTTAAAAACCAGCTCACCGGTTTCGTCAATTACTAAAACCGCAGGTATTGCCCTACCGCCATTTGTTAAGTGGGCATCAATGAGCGAATGATGCTGGTCTCTAAGTACAAATTTAAGCTCAAATTTATCCGGGAAAGCCGCAACGATCTTAGGCAACACCGGTACAATTTGCGCAGCATCCCCACACCATCCCTCAGTGACCACCAGGATTTGGTAGTTTCCTCTAACTTGTGCTAAAACTTCAGTGAGTCCTGCAGTAAGCTGGACGGTCTTATCAACGCGATTCATTCTTTGCACATTCATTTTTGTATAGTGCAACATGTCTGGGGAGTGATCTCCACCTGTAGTTCTACCTGATTTAAGTTCCTGATCGATAAGCGATCTGTAATCGGCATAGGATATACCGTCGTTAACAAAAATATTACTGTAATTCATGTCTTTAAAGCTGTAATAAAATAGTTACCACCCCGGATATTAAACCAAGGCTCCGTTACTTTGTCTCCCTTATATACAATTCGAAAAAAGATACCATACATGAAGAAGCATTTATCCAAAGTTCTATATTTAATCACTATACTTTGTTGCCTGACGGTAAAACTATCCGCACAAACTACCGGCCCAGGAAAAATCACTGCCAAAATTATTGACGCCCAAACTAATGAAGGCATATCATTTGCCACAGCAATGGTGCTGGACAGAAAAACAAAAGCAACTGTTAAACTGGCACAGACCGACGCTGATGGAAATTTAAATATGAGTAATATCCCTGAAGGGGTATTTACTTTTAAGGTGAGTTATGTGGGTTATCAGACTTTAGTAAGAGACTCCATAAAAATTACTACTGCTGCACCGAATCAGGTGTTCGGCACCGTAAAGATGAGAACTGCGAAAGGTAATACCCTTTCTGAAGTTAAAATTACAGCGCCTAAAAGCACTATGCAAATGGGAATTGACAAGAAAGTTTTTTCTGTAGACCAAAGTTTAGTAAGTGAAGGTGGCTCCGCTACCGACCTTTTGCAAAACGTACCATCCGTACAAACAGACATGGATGGAAATATCAGTTTAAGAGGCTCTACTGGCGTAAGGGTCTTGATCGACGGGAAACCTTCTTTGATTGCAGGCGGTAACGTTGCTCAGATTCTCCAGTCTATTCCAGCCAGTTCGATTGAAAGTGTTGAGGTTATTACCAATCCATCTTCGAAATATGATGCAGAAGGACAGTCAGGGATTATCAACATCGTTCTTAAAAGAAATAAAACGATAGGTTTTAACGGCAATGTGGCACTTACCGCAGGTAACCGCGATAACTATAATGCCAATACCAGTTTAAGTTTCCAAAACAGTAAAGTGAATATTTATGGTAACTATAGCTACAGATATGCCAACAGAATCGGTGGTGGCTACAATAACATCACTTACCTGAATCCGGCAAGCACAACTGCTTTCGCGGAGCAAAATACAGCATCAAATTCTCAGGATAAAGGTCATAATGTTAAGGCAGGTCTTGATTATTATCTGGCACCAAAAAGCGTCTTGAGTTTCTCTGGAAGTTTTAACAATCGTAATAATGACAGAAATGAAGACCTGACCATCAATCAGTATAGCAGAACAAGAACCCCTGTACAGTTGAGTAACCGCACAAACATTAACGATGGTAGTGGAAACAGTTATGATCTGAATCTGGACTATAGTCAAAAATTTAAAAAACCAAAAGAAGAGCTCACATTCAACTTCGGTTTTTCTCAGGGCAGCAACAACAACCTTCAGACCTACAAAACAAGCATTTACAATAGAAATGGAGCTGCAGTAAATGAACTGGTAGCACAACGTAACGATGGCGAAGGCTTAAATAAAAACTACAATATCCAGTCAGATTACGCTTTACCCGTAGGTGCAGCAGGTAAAATTGAAGCTGGCTACAGAAGCCAGATCCGGTTTGCAGATCAGACAACTTTTGCTGACATCTTAAATCCTGTAAGCGGTCAGTATGAAACGGATTACATCCTGACAAACGCATTCAATAGCAAGGAGCAGATACACGCACTTTACTTCAATTACCAAAACACCATCAAGAGTTTTGGCTACCAATTGGGATTAAGAGGCGAGGATGCAAAACTTAATACCTCTTCAGGAATTTTCAACAGAGCAAACCAGCCTGTCTTTACCCCTGGACAAGTTGCTTACACCAGATTATATCCAAGTGTTTTCCTGACAGAAAAACTTAAAGGTGACCAACAGTTACAGTTAAGCTATAGTAGAAGGGTAAACAGACCACGCGGCATGGATACCAACCCTTTTATTGATGCTTCTGATCCATTAAATTATCGTACAGGTAATGTGAACCTAAAACCGGAGGATGTACATGCGTTTGAGTTTAGCTACAGCAAATTCTGGAAAAAGGTGACCTTCATATCCAGTGTGTACTACCGTCAGACGAATGACGTAATTCAGCGTGTTTTGTCTGATCCAGATGCCAATGGTGTAACTATATCTACTCCACAAAACTTAACGCGTAATATATCAAGCGGTTTAGAGCTGATTAGTAAAGTAGATCTGATCAAAGTCTGGAATTTCACAACCAACGTAAACTTATATCAAAGTAAACTTGAAGGTGCACCTCAATATGGTATTGCCGAGACCTCAGGATTTAGCTGGAATGCCAACTTGACGAACAACTTTACCTTGCCTTATGGGATTACCATGCAGGTGCGGGGTGACTACCGTTCATCTGAGGTGATGGCCCAGGGTAAAAGAAATGCAATGTACGGTATAGACGGCGGAGCCAAATACGACTTCCCGAACAAAAAAGCATCTTTGAGCCTAAATATCAGAGATATCTTCAACACCAGAAAATGGAGTATGACCAGGGAAACGAACACAACTGTCGTTGATTTTCAGCGTTACATGCAGGGAACGATGGGTAACCTAACGTTCAGCTACCGTTTTGGTAAGTCAGATTTCCAGTCTAAAAAACCTAAGAAAAATGACCAGCAGGATCAACGTCCTGATGAGGAGCAATTTTAACAGTAACAGAAATTCGTATCTTGCGGCATGGAACAAAGCAACCCATGGCAAATATTGGATGAAACCCAGATCTATGACAATAAGTGGATCGGACTAACAGAATATCAGGTTATCAACCCTTCGGGAGGAAAAGGCATCTATGGCAAAGTTCATTTCAAGAACTTTGCCATTGGTGTTATACCGCTAGATGAACAATACAATACCTGGTTGGTAGGCCAATACCGCTTCCCACTCGATGCCTATAGCTGGGAGATCCCGGAAGGTGGGGGGCATCTGCACGAAGCGCCAATTTTAGGCGCGCAGCGCGAGCTGCTTGAAGAAACAGGCTTTACAGCATCCCGCTGGACAGAGGTGTTAAGGATGCACCTATCCAACTCCGTTAGCGATGAATTATCCATTATTTATGTAGCCACAGGGCTTACCGCCGGACAGGCGCAGCCCGAGGAGACTGAACAGTTGGTTGTTCGTCAGCTGCCTTTTGCTGAAGCATTCCAAATGGTTATGCGTGGCGAGATTACAGATAGCATGAGTGTGGCAGGAATTCTAAAAACACATCTTCTGATTCAGGAAGGAACCATTTAAATCACCAACGATATGAACAAATTTTTAGGGTATATCTTGAGCCCTGTTTTCTATTTCTTCTTTTTACTTACGCTGATTATTTTTCAGCCCATCCAATGGGTGTGTTATAAATTCTTTGGATATAAGGCACACAAAGCTTCGGTAGATCTGCTGAATTTCTTTTTAACCTATTGCCAGATATTTCTGGGCTCCTCTACCACATTCAGTAACGAGCAGGATATTCCCGTAGATCGGCCCATTATCTTTGTAGCCAATCATCAGAGTATGTATGATATTCCGGCAATGATCTGGTTTTTGAGAAAGTATCACGTTAAATTCATTTCGAAGAAAGAACTTACCAAGGGTATCCCTTCTATTTCTTTTAATCTGAAGTACGGTGGTGGCGCAAATATTGACCGTAAAGACAGCAAACAGGCGGTTGGCGAAATTATCAAGCTTGGCGCCAGAATGAAAGCAAACAACTGGTCTGCAGTAATCTTTGCAGAAGGTACACGGGCTAAAGACGGCAGGCTTAAGCCGTTCCAGATTGGTGGTATTGCCACCTTGCTTAAAAAAGTTCCTGAGGCAATGGTAGTTCCTGTAGCGATAGAAAACTCCTGGAAAATCGTACAGTACGGAACCTTTCCACTTACTGCGGGCGAAAAGTTAAAGTGGACGGTCCTTACGCCTATATCAACCACAGGCAAAGGCCCAGAGGAGGTAGTTGTGGAAGCCGAAGCAGCAATCCGTCAGAAGCTAGGTCAGTAGGATATTAAATATTATTATTATCGATTCTTTTGAAGAACTCGTCCCTGTAGGTATCGCCTATCGGGATGATCTTGCCACATATCGTGATACGGCTACGTTCTATACTCTCGATTTTATCCAGTGAAATGATATAAGACTTATGCACCCGGATGAACTGAGTTGATGGCAGGGTCTCTTCCATCTTTTTCATATTTTGCAGCGTAATTACACGTTCTGCTTTTGTATAGATAGAAATATAATCTTTCAATCCTTCAATATATAAAATATCGTCTAGCTCAATCTTCTGGATTTTGTGTTCTGTCTTCACAAAGATAAAGTCCTGAACCGGCTGTATATTTGCTGAAAAAGGTGCTGAAGTAAGAATTGGTTGGGGGGCTGCAACAGGTTCGGCAACTTTAACCAGGTTATGAACTTTCTCTACTGCTTTATAAAACCGGTCAAATGCGATTGGCTTCAACAAGTAATCAGAAACATTCAGGTCGTAGCTTTCGAGAGCATATTGAGAATAGGCGGTAGTCAGAATATAGTTTGATTTGCCACTGGCAATTTTCAGGAATTGAATTCCAGTAAGTTCAGGCATTTGCACATCCAAAAACACAAGATCTATACCACCGGCCTGCACAAGTTGCAGCGCTTCAATGGCATTCTCTGTACGTTTTACAAGTTCAAGAAAAGGCACTTTGGAAATATAGTCTTCAATGATGTCAAGTGCCAGAGGCTCATCGTCAACTGCAATACATTTCAACTTTGTCATATGTCAAGCATTAATTCACTGGTGTAGTGAGTAGCCGAATTTACGATATTTAATTTATATCTATCCGGGTAAAGCAACTGTAATCTGCGCTCTACATTATTTAAACCTACCCCACCCATTTCGTCTTTATTGTGTGTATTCTTCTTATTGGTGATACTAAAATGAAGGATCTTTTGGTTAGCGATCACATTTATTTTAATCGGATCATTCGGATCATTGGCAACACCATGTTTAAAAGCATTTTCCACGAAGGAGATCAAAATCAAGGGCACGATATGCTGCCCATCTATTTCTCCGTTCAGTGTAAATTCGACGGCAGCTCCATCCTTAAACCTCAGCTTTTGTAGTTCTATAAAGCTTTTTACGTATTCGATTTCCTTGCTAAGTTCAACCCAACTGTCGTTGCTTTCATAGATCATGTAGCGCATAATCTCAGATAGCTTAAGGATAGCATCGGCAGTTTTATCAGATTTCTGGTAAGCAAGCGAATAAATGTTGTTTAGTGAGTTGAACAGGAAATGTGGATTGAGCTGAGATTTCAGGAATTGAAGCTCCATGTCTTTCTTTTCGCTTTCCAGATTACGTTGGATACGCTCATTACCGAACCAGTCGACCGCAAATTTGATCAGGGAACTGATAACGATAAAAAAGCCAGAACTAAAGATCGTTCCCACTGCAAACCTCGTGATATTCATTGGTTCGATCTTGTGTGTCTCCATGTTCATGCGGGCCAACATAATGTCTGAGTTCAACGTAGCAAGTACCGTTTTCACAAAGCCCATAAATACAATTAGAAAAGTAATGGACAAGATATATATCCCATACTTCTTCTGCGTTTTAACAAGTTGTGGGATGAGCAATGTGTAGTTGATGTAGAATATAGAGACATTAATCAACCCATAATACCCAAACTGCACCATGATAGCGTAGGCGCTCATTTTTTCTTTGTTAAGGTACAAACCCAGGCAGAAAAAGCCCAGGAGGAAAAGCCAGAACAGTGCATGTATGATAAAGGAAGTCTTATTTTTCATTTCCTAATGGCAATATTGAGCATACAAAGTAAAAAAACTATAAGGTTTAAGATGTTACTTTCGACGAACTGGCATTTTTTTTCTACGAACAGTTAAATATGCCGATTTTCTTCAAAACTAGCCAAAACAACTGTTTATCTAGAATAAAATGTGCTTGGTCTAAAAGATTTTAGCAGGTTCAGTTTTATGATTCTATTTGTTTCATCAAAACGAAACGATTATGAAACGGTTATCAAACATCTCGCCATTTATACTTTTATTAGTTCCTGTATTCATCATGATGTTATTTACATTTACTACATCTTTATCGGGCACAACAAGCCAGTCTAATGAAGTGGTATTGAAAAACACAGGAGCGGCAACATTGGCAAAAGTTTCTACCAACCCAGCTAAATAAGATGAGCGGGCTGGCTATTGAGACTTGCGGTTTAACGTACCACTTCGGCAACCAGAAGGTTGTGGACAACCTTTCTTTGAAAGTAGAGAAAGGAAGTATCTACGGCTTCTTAGGCCCTAATGGTGCTGGAAAAACCACCACTATTAAAATATTGCTTAATCTGCTGAAATCTCCGGCTGATAGCGTTTTTATTTTTGGAAAAGACATCAGTACCAACCGAATTGCCAGTTTAAAAAGAATGGGTGCGCTTGTAGAGCAACCAGCGATATATGCACATTTATCTGGCAAAGAAAATTTATATAACCGTTGTATCCTGTTGGGTACTCCGCGCAGCAGGGCTGCAGAAATGTTGGCTCTTGTAGGGTTAACAGAAGCTGCCGACAAAAAAGCAGGGAAATATTCTCTGGGCATGAAGCAACGTCTGGGTATCGCCCTGGCACTTCTCGGAGACCCTGAACTCTTATTGCTGGATGAGCCAACAAACGGACTTGATCCGAATGGGATCATCGAGATCAGGAATCTGATGATAGAGCTCACCAGCAAACACAATAAAACGATATTGGTATCCAGCCATTTGTTGGCTGAAATCGAACGTATCGCTACGCATGTAGGGATTATAAATAAAGGTCAGCTTTTGTTTCAGGGGACAATTAATGAACTTCAAACACTGAATAAACCTGTAGTTGAAATTGAGACTGATGCTATTGAGGCTACACTTGGCATACTTGCCGCAGAAGGCTATACACCAGAACAAATTAAGACTGGAACAATTCAGATTCCCTATACCTCAAAGGCAGAGACGGGAAGAATAAATACAGTTCTGGTTCAGGGAGGTAATACAATATCCAGCATTCATCTGGTAAGAAAAGATCTTGAACATTTATTCCTGGATATTACTAAACCCAACTAACATGTACGCACTAATCATATCCCTGCAATCTGAGTTTTATAAATCCAGGAAAACACTGGCCTTTTGGGCAGCCATTCTTTTACCGTTCTTAATTTGTGCAATGGTGGCCTTTGGCTTCTACACAAAATCAGAAAATATTCTAAAATTGCATTACCCACCAGAGGTACTCTGGATCACCTACAGCGGTGCGGCTCTAGGTGTTATGGGTATGCTTATTCTGCCTTTCTATGTAATCTTTATGGCTTTTTCGGTCAATAATATCGAACATAAAAATGACACATGGAAAACGCTTTTTGCCCAGCCGCTGGGCAAATTATCAATCTATACCGCTAAATATTTATATGCGGTATTGCTCATATTCATCTGCCTGTTCCTGTTTGCAGCATTCACTTTTGCCTCCGGGCATCTGCTGCAGGTATTGGTGCCTGAATATAAATTTAGCGATTACTCTCCGATAAACCTGTTGAGTAAGTTTTACGCTAAACTCTTCCTTTCGTCTTTAGGAATTTTATCTGTTCAGTTTATCATTAGCTTGATCTGGAGTGATTTCCTAAAACCTATGGGTATTGGATTCATTGGCATTATCTTCGGAAGCATTGTAGCCAGCAAACACTGGGAATATGCCTACATGGTTCCGTATAGCCAACCGTCCCTCGCGCTGACCATGAAAAAAACAGCAGGGGGGTCTGACTTCTTTACTCAGGATATTTATGCCAGTCTGGCCACGGCCCTGGTACTATTTATCGTCGGTTACTTTATTGTGGCGAAGAAGAGCATTAAATAGCCTAATAAATTAGGAAATAGTTAATAATAGAAAGGCTGCTTATGGATGTAACAGCCTTTCTTTTTTACCGTCCTGCCCTGGGAATTACAATCAGACTCTCATGGCCCTCACTGTCTACAGACTGTATACCAAAGTAATAATTGTCTTTTGAGTAAGGCATATTCACAGAAGTACGCGTTACAAACGTTTTCTTTTCCCAAACCGGACTGCTCGTTTCACGCATCAATATATAATACCCCACCGGAGCTTTTCCTTTTGGCGCTGTCCATTTTAATGCTGTTTTATTTGTTAAGCCAGCTGTCAATACCGTTACCGCCTGTGGCTCCTGCGTAGCCAAGGCCACATTAGCGAGTACTGCTAAATTTAGCCTGCTTACTTTCTGCAAATATCCGTAGTCAACATATTCTGGCAGGTCGCCAAACTTAAAGCCTTTTTCTACACGTACATCCTGATGCTGCCTGTTAAAATCTTCATTCATTTCTGTTACTCGAACGGCGGTAAAACCTTGCTGGGAGAACGGCGTGTGGTCTCCACCTCTTAGAAACCGATCTCTTCTGTAAATGAGTTTTACGCTAAGCTGATCTACATAGCGTTCGCCAACTTCTTTGATATACCGCGCAGCCTGACGTGCGTTGCCGTCGTTATCACTTCCTGTAGACTGCCTTGCTGCTGCCTGTTCCTTGGTTTCGACGGGAGAGACCCCTTCACTAAATATCCGTACACTGCTGTTGTCTTTTAGGTCTGTTTCCATACCGTAAGAATTACCTACGATATCATTATTCATTAAAAGGTTAACATCCCAGCCTTCGGCTCTAGCTCTTTTTGCAAGGTTCGTTGCTCCGTATAAACCTTGCTCCTCTCCTACCATCGCTATAAAAACTAATGTTGCGCTGAACTGATGCTTACTCATAATTCTGGCCAGTTCCATCACCGCCGCTACGCCAGAAGCATCGTCATTTGCTCCCGGAGCAAAATCTTTAATGTTCATTACATCGGTGACACGGGAATCATAATGCCCGGAGATCATCAGCATGCGCTTGTCTTCGGGATCAGTTCCCGGCAATATGGCCAGCACATTTTTTAAGGTTACCGGCTGCAATATCCTCCGGCCATCAGCGGGCTGCACAAAAGTATCAAATGATACCTGGAGTTTCCCACCACTCGCCTTACTGTATTGTTCAAATTCTGAGCGGATCCAGTTCCTTGCCGCGCCTATTCCAGTGGTTTTACTTAGCGTATCACTCAAGGTATGTCGCGTTTGGAAAGAAACTAGCTTTTTTATAGTCATTTCGAGGTTTGTTGCCGACACTTCGTTCAGCATTCCTTCTATTTCGGGATCGCGTTTAACAACATTTTGTGCTTTTGCGGCTGTATAACTCAATAAACAGAGCAGAGATAAAGAATAGATTAACTTCATTTTAGATAATTGGCGGTTGGACTGTAAAAATATGATTAGAAAGATACAAATATTTAACATTTAAAGTAATTTTAGACAGAACTTAAACTATTAATGATGATGAAAAAATTTACTACAACAATGTTCGCATTGAGTATATGCCTATATGCCGGCGCACAGGAGTCTGTAGACATGGCAGCGGTGCAGAAGATCAGAAAAGAGGGTCTTGAAAACTCAAAGGTGATGAACCTTGCTTATCATATTACCGATGTAAGCGGTCCCCGTCTGTCCAACTCTCCGGGACTGAAAAGAGCTCAAGACTGGGCGATCAAACAATTTAATGAATGGGGTTTAAAAAATGTACATCTGGAAGCCTGGGGTAACTTCGGTAAAGGATGGCAGGTAGAGAAATACTATGCTGCAACTACCCTTCCATATTACCATCCAATCATTGCTTCACCAAAAGCATGGACTCCAGGAACAAATGGACCAATTAAATCAGAAGTTGTTCTGATCAAAGCAGATACAATTACTGACCTTGACAAATATAAAGGTAAGCTTGCCGGAAAGATCGTAATGTTCGATCAGATGAGCAATGCTGCATTACAAAACAGCTATAAAGCAGATGCAGTACGTCATACTGACGAAGCTTTAGAAAAAATGGCTAAAGATACGCTTCAGGTTCGTCGCGGTGGCAGACCAGCTGGCAACAACAACCAGATGGCAATGATGCTTAAAATGAGAGAAACCAGAGCGGCTATGGTTAAATTACTTCTTGAAGAGAAAGTTGGTTTGATCCTCACTTATGCCCGTGGCAGCTATGGCACGTTCTTTACCAGCAACGGTGCTTCTTATGCGTTAGATGCTGCTCCTGTATCTCCCGAACTGGAAGTTTCATCAGAAGATTTCCTGCACATGCTGAGATTACTTAAAGGTGGAGAAAAAGTAGAGATGGAAGCGGAGATCAAAACATCGTATTTTGATAAAGATCCTCAGGGATATAATGTAATTGCCGAAATCCCTGGAACAGACAAAAAATTAAAAGATGAACTTGTCATGATTGGGGGGCACTACGATTCGTGGCACTCAGGAACCGGTGCTACAGATAATGCTGCTGGGTCGGCTGTGATGATGGAAGCAATGCGCATCCTGAAATCAATAGACTTCAAACCAAAAAGAACAATCAGAATTGCTTTATGGAGCTCAGAAGAACAAGGATTGTTTGGTTCAAAAGGTTATGTGACCAAACATTTCGGAGATTCTAAAACAATGGTACTTACGCCTGACCAAAAGAAAATAAGTGCTTACTACAACCTTGATAATGGTACTGGTGCCATTCGTGGAATCTATCTACAGGGTAACGTTGCAGCTGGACCGATTTTCCAAAGCTGGTTAGCTCCGTTTAGCGACATAGGCGCGAAAACAGTTACTGTAAATAACACCGGTGGTACAGATCACCAGTCATTTGATGCAGTAGGAATTCCAGGATTCCAATTTGTACAGGATCCTATGGACTACAATACCCGTACACACCATAGCAACATGGATACCTATGACCGTTTAGTTGAAGAAGACCTGAAAAGATCTGCAACAATTGTAGCCTCATTTGTATACAATACGTCAGAGCGTGCAGCGCAGATTCCAAGAAAAGAATTACCGACACCTCCTCCGGCAACTGCTGCAAGACCATAACAAACTTAAAAGCTCTTCTACGGAAGGGCTTTTTTTATGTTCTCATATAGCGGCACATTGATTTCACATCCGTTGTTGTGATTTAATGCGTTAAACAACATAAGAAGGCATTAAAATCCCTTAAGACGTTTCGGAAGCACTCGAGAGTCGTTTGACAATCTTCAGGAAAATAAATGCATGAATTCTTTGAAAACTAATCGATTAGTTTTAAGTTTATATTAAATCCACTTCTTCATGTCCAGAATGTGGCTAACTATCGAATAAATTATGGAAATTAAAGATTTAACAAAAGCTGAAGAACAGATCATGCAGATTGTATGGCAGATCGAAAAAGGTTTTGTCAAAGAAGTAATGGATTTTTTACCAGAGCCCAAACCAGCATACAATACTGTATCCACGATTATCCGGATACTAGAAGTTAAAGGATTCATCGGCCATGAGGCTTATGGTAAGGCCCACCAGTATTACCCCCTGATCAGTCGCGAAGATTATAAACGTCATGCCACAGAAAAACTATTGGGTAGTTATTTTGAAAACTCTGTAGAAAGCATGTTTTCATTCTTCGTAAAAGAAGAGAAGCTTGATGTAGGTGATGTAGACGAGATTTTGAAAATGATTAATAAAATCAAACACAAACCAAAATGAGTTGGGCACATTATCTCCTGCAGGCTAACCTGTATCTGATCGTATTTTTTATTTTCTACAAGCTTTTTCTGGAAGGAGAAACGTATTTTAAGCTCAATCGTTCTTATCTGATTGCGGCCGGAGTATTTTCTCTAATCATTCCTTTCATCAGATTGGAATGGTTTTTCAGGCAGCCTGTAACGCAAAAAATATCCGCAGGCGTAGGTCAACTTACCATACTAATTTCTGGAGGGGGTAATGAAACAACACAAGAATACATCAATTGGGGTAATATCGTTGTCTTCATTTATATTACTGGCGCTCTATTTTTTCTTGGTCGGTTTATGCTTCAGTTATTATCTATTAAAAAGATCTTCAACCGTTTTAATCCCGGATCAGCCTTTACTTTTTTTGGTAAAAAGTCGATTGATCCAAATTTACCCGGCCAGGATACAATCAATGCGCATGAGCACATCCACATTCAGCAGCTTCATACTGCTGATATCTTATTTTTTGAAATCATAGGTATCGTTACATGGTTTAATCCGGTGATCTATTTCTACAAGCATGCAGTTAAAAATATCCACGAATACCTTGCTGATGATGCTGCGGCAGCCTATATCGGAGATAAAGAAGCATATGCAATGCTCTTGCTTAGTAAAGCCTTTGGCGTAAATCCAAGTGCGATTACCAATAGCTTCTTCAACAAATCGCTGATTAAAAAAAGAATCATCATGCTGCATAAGGAAAAGTCAAGAAAAACAGCCATACTGAAATATGGGCTTTTCGTTCCCTTGTTTTCAGCGATGCTTATTTTATCATCAGCAACATTGCGCCGAAATGAAGACATTCTGAATGTGACCAAGCAAATACCGCTAAACAGCCCTATGCAAGCATTTAAAGAAGTTCTAATTAACGAAAGCACACCAAAGCCATCGGCAACTGATACCGTAACAAAAGAGCTGAATAAGCCTCAGATTCAGCATGGGTATGCGACAGTTCAGGCGGAGCCCGATTTAAAGAATTCTGATCTTCGCTCAGTCGAAATTTCAAGAGATACCATTGCTGATGATATTCATAATTTTTCAGAACTTGATGTTGTTCCGAGTTTTCCCGGAGGGATGCGGAAGTTCTATGCTTATGTAGCAAAGAACATAAAATACCCGACGGAAGCTGTGCAAAATAATGTAGAAGGGCGGGTTATCTTATCTTTTACAGTGGAGAAAAATGGAGAACTCACCAATATTCAGGTTGACCGGAAAGCTGGTAGCGGGTTGGATGAAGAGGCTGTACGTGTGCTTCAGGCATCACCGTTTTGGACTCCAGGAAAAATGAACGATGAGCTTGTACGGGTTAAATATAACATCCCAATTTCATTTGTATTGAACACAGAGCCTGCACCAGTTAAAAAGGACCCTGTAATAGAAAAGATGACCGTAACCGCAAGTACCATGCAAGGGATTGCCAGTGTACAGGTTGATGGCAAACCAATCAAAGATGATGTATTGTTTATTGTTGACGGTCAGAAGTCGTCACAAGCCGTCCTCAAAAAAATCAATTCCAATAAGATCGAGAGTATCTCAGTGATCAAGAATCAGACAGCTGTGCTACTTTATGGAGCTGAAGCGAAGAACGGCGTAGTGCTTGTCAAAATGAAAAAAAACACAGACGACAATCAAGACTCCTGGTTAAAATAAAAAACCCCAGCATTTCTGCCGGGGTTTTCGCCTTAATATCCTTGTCTCGAGATATAAATCTATTAAACTTCCTCCTCAGAAACAAATTTTGCAGAATAAAAATCTCTGTTCATCCTTGCTATGTTTTCCAGGGAAATTCCTTTCGGACATTCTGCCTCACATGCACCGGTATTTGTACAGTTACCGAAACCTTCAGCATCCATCTGTGCAACCATGCTTTGAGCCCTGCGGTAACGCTCAGGCTGCCCCTGTGGGAGTTGTGCAAGCTGAGAAATCTTAGCTGAGGTGAATAACATTGCCGAAGCATTTTTGCATGTAGCTACGCAAGCTCCGCAACCAATACATGCTGCAGCTTCAAATGCCGAGTCTGCCTGAGACTTAGGAATTGGAAGCGCGTTTGCGTCCTGGGCATTACCTGTATTAACAGAAATAAAGCCTCCAGAAGCGATAATCCTGTCAAACGCAGTACGATCTACCATTAAGTCTTTGATTACCGGAAAAGCCTTAGCTCTCCATGGTTCTACAACGATGGTATCTCCATCTTTGAAAGAGCGCATATGCAGTTGGCAGGTGGTAATACCTTCTTTAGGACCATGAGGTCTGCCGTTGATAAACATAGAGCAGGCGCCACAAATACCCTCACGACAATCGTGATCGAATACAATAGGCTCATCACCTTTTGTAACCAGGTCTTCATTCAATACGTCAAACATTTCTAGGAATGACATATCCGGCGAAATCTCTGACACTTTATAATCTACCAAATTACCTTTGGCTTTGTTATCTTTTTGACGCCAAATTTTCAGCGTTAAATTCATATTTCCTGTACTCATGATATTGAGATTTTAGTACTTAGCAATTATTTATAACTTCTTTGTGCAATCTTGATGTTTTTGAACTCCAGTTGTTCTTTATGCAGTTCAAACTTCACACCTTCCTTATATTCCCAAGCGGCAACATAAGCATAGTTTTCATCGTCACGTAAAGCTTCACCTTCCTCAGTCTGATACTCCTCTCTGAAGTGTCCTCCGCAGGACTCATTTCTGTTCAAAGCATCAATACACATCAATTCGCCAAGTTCAATAAAATCGGCAACACGACCGGCTTTCTCTAGTTCAGGGTTCATACTGTCAGAAGTACCAGGCACACGAACATCACTCCAGAATTCCTTACGCAACGCTTGAATCTCCGCTATTGCTTCAGTCAATCCTTGTGCGTTACGAGCCATACCGCATTTATCCCACATAATCTTTCCTAATTTCTTATGGAAATAATCCACAGACTTCGTTCCATTAATAGCGATAAATTTATCAAGGATGCCTTTTGCATTTGCCTCAGCTTCAACAAAAGCAGGGTGATCGGTAGGAATAGGCTTTGTTGCCAGTTCTTTAGACAGGTAGGCACCAATAGTATATGGAATAACAAAATAACCATCTGCCAAACCTTGCATCAGCGCTGAAGCCCCTAAACGGTTAGCACCATGATCAGAGAAATTTGCTTCACCGAGTGCATACAAGCCAGGTACAGTTGTCATCAGGTTATAATCTACCCATAGTCCACCCATTGTATAGTGTACAGCAGGATAAATACGCATTGGCAATTCATAAGGATCTTCTCCGGTAATTTGCGCGTACATATCAAACAGGTTACCGTATTTCTCTTTAATCACATCGCGGCCCAAACGCATCACCGTTTCCAGATCAGGGTTATGGATATTGTGTTTATTTGCTTCAATACGGCCGTAACGTTCCGTATTCGCCTTGAAGTCAAGGTACACGGCAAGCTTGGATTTTCCTACACCATAACCTGCATCACAACGTTCTTTTGCAGCACGTGAAGCCACATCACGGGGAACAAGATTACCGAAAGCAGGGTATCTTCGTTCCAAATAATAATCTCTTTCGTCCTCAGGGATCTCCGATGCCTTACGGTTATCGTCTTTTTTCTTAGGCACCCAGATTCTTCCATCGTTACGCAACGACTCAGACATCAGGGTCAATTTAGACTGATGATCTCCAGATACAGGAATACAAGTTGGGTGGATTTGCGTATAACAAGGATTTCCGAAGAACGCTCCTTTTTTATGTGCTTTCCATGCTGCGGTAACGTTACTACCCATTGCATTAGTAGAAAGGTAGAATACGTTTCCGTAGCCTCCTGACCCTAATAATACGGCGTGACCAAAATGACGCTCCAGCTCTCCGGTGATTAAGTTACGGGCAATGATACCTCTGGCTTTACCATCTATTACCACTACTTCCAACATTTCATGACGGGTAAACATTTCAACTTTACCCATACCTATCTGGCGTTCCAAAGCGCTATAAGCACCTAGCAACAACTGCTGACCGGTTTGACCGGCAGCGTAAAAAGTACGTTGAACCTGTGTGCCACCAAAAGAACGGTTATCTAACAAACCGCCATATTCTCTTGCAAGGGGCACACCCTGGGCAACACACTGATCGATGATGTTCGTACTTACTTCAGCCAAACGGTGCACGTTTGCTTCGCGGGCACGGTAATCACCACCTTTAATTGTATCATAAAATAAGCGATAAGTACTATCACCATCGTTCTGATAATTTTTTGCTGCGTTGATACCACCCTGAGCAGCGATTGAGTGTGCCCTTCTTGGTGAATCCTGGAAACAAAAGCATTTTACCTTATAACCCATTTCAGCAAGGGTCGCTGCAGCAGAAGCACCGGCAAGACCGGAACCTACTACAATAATCTCTATACTTCTTTTATTGGCCGGATTAACCAATGGCATTGAAGAACGTAACTTCGTCCATTTTTCGGTTAATTCACCTTCTGGTATATGAGCATCTATTTCTGCCATTTTATTTAAGCTTTTCGTTCAAAAATTATTTAATAAGTCCTGTATAGATTGCCACAGGCATTGCTGCAAAAAGTAGAGAGATTCCGATAGAATACCAGATTCCGATAGTTTTGATCAGCGGAGTATATTTCTTATGGTTCCAGCCCAGTGTCTGAAAAGCAGATGCAAATCCATGCAATAAATGATAAGCGAGTGAAATCATCGACAACACATAAAGAACAACAATACCAGGGTTCATAAAGGTCTGGTGCATTACAGCATACAGATCTTCCTGTCCAAGCGCATCTTCTGTCGGTATCCCGGTAAAGCGCGATACTACCCAGAAATTTGACAAGTGGACAATCAGGAAAATCAATAACAACGTTCCGAGTAAGCCCATAGAACGTGAATACCATTTACTGTTTGCCTGTCCGTTGGTAACAGCATACTTAACAGGACGTGCAGCCTGGTTATTAAGTGTTAACCTTGCAGCCTGGAAGATGTGCAGCAAGAGCCCCAGGAAAAGGACAATTTCCCCCGCCCTGATGATCCAGTTGGATGCCATAAAATGTGCACCTGTATTAAAGGTCACGCCACCATCATTCATGAAAATTAACGCGTTAATAAAGCAATGCACAATTAGAAATAAGATAAGAAACAGGCCGGTAATACCCATTATTAGTTTTTTTCCTATAGAAGAGGAAAAAGCGTTTCCGAAACTAGCCATTTGATTGTATTTAATTTATTCAGTTGTGCAAAACTAATTAATAAAGGAATTAATTTCGTGACAACAGCAACAAAAGTGTCAAATATCAGCTATTTAGAAACGTTCTACGTTTTTGGCGTATTTTGCGTCCCATTAGGCCTTTAACGCAAAAAAGGGAGCAATATAACATTGCCCCCTCTTATCGAATTATGGGATCTTATTAAAACGTAAACGAGTAGTTTCCGTTAGGGCCAACACCCGTAACAGTAGTCATTCCGTTTCTCGAAGTAGGCAATGCAGCCTCTACATCTTTTGCACTGTTTACTGGCTTGCCATTGATCGAAGTAATGATCATACCTTTTGGAATATCAAGTCCGTCAAATACTTTTCCACTTTCTACATTAGTTACTACAACACCACTCTTAACTCCATATTTAGCTTTAAGAGCTGGCGATGCTGGCGCAAATGATGCTCCTAATTTACCAATACTTGCACCTGTTGCTTTTCCTGCAGGGACAACCTTAGCTAACCCTACACTCGATTCGCCACGAAGCGTCAGATCGATATTTTTCAATACCCCATCTCTGGAAATAGTTAGCTGAAGTTTATCTCCAGGACTTAGTCTTCCTACTTTTTCCTGCAGGTCTGGGGAGTCATAAATTTCAACACCCTCAACTTTTTTAATGATATCTCCAGCTTTGATACCAGCAGCAGCAGCGGCGCCGCCAGCAGGCACATCACTTACATATAAACCACTATTATCTTTAACGTTAAGTTCTGAAGCCCTGTCAGCGTCAAGTGGCTGGAAAGAAACTCCGATATATCCACGTTTAACCGCACCATATTTTCTAAAATCTTCAAGGATCTTTTTGGCTAGATTTACAGGAATTGCAAAACCATAACCTTCATTTCTTCCTGTTTCTGAAGCAATAGCCGCATTGATACCTACAAGTTCACCGTTAGCATTTACCAAAGCACCACCGCTGTTTCCAGGGTTAATAGCGGCATCAGTCTGAATATAAGACTCAATACTATTACTTGCCGGCAGTTTTGAGATCTTGCCTGTTCTTCTGTATTCTTCCTGTTGTTCTTCAGTAAATTCCTGCTGACGATCAAGGATACCGATTTTCCTTGCTTTTGCACTCACGATACCTGCTGTTACGGTAGTCTGAAGATCCAGAGGAAAACCTACTGCCAATACCCACTCGCCAACCTGTACATTATCTGAGTTACCCATTTTCACCACAGGTAAATTAGTAGCATCAACTTTGATCAGGGCAAGATCAGTATTTGGATCTGTACCGATCACTTTAGCAGTAACCTTGCGTCTGTCGGATAAAATCACCTCAATTTTCTGAGAATTTTCTACTACGTGATTGTTAGTAACAATATACCCATCAGGGGTTAGGATTACACCTGAACCTGAGGCTGCTCTTGGCGCTCTGGATCTCATTCCACGACCGCCGCCGCCAAAAAACTGCTCCATTAAATCCATCGGAGAACCTTGACTCTCGCTGGTAGAACTATTAAATGTTGTCCTGATGTGTACAACTGCCGGAGATACTGCCGCTGCTGCCTGAACAAAATCCACAGTACCTGCCGATGATATTTTAATTGGGTTGCTGGCGAAAAGCACATTTTGCTTTTCCGTTAATGACAACCCGTCATTTCCGCGCTCTAATAATTTATAGGCGCCAATTGCGGACGCACCACCTACAAGTGCGGCCAACAGAATTAATCCTATTCTTTTCATGCTATGTGTTATTAATATAATTTTTTCTTTCTATTAGTCAAATTTAATACCATATGAACGATATTTGTATCGCCTTAACATCATAAAATTTGTTAAAAAATGTTAAAACGCAAACATGCCATATGACGACAATACCGTTTTATAAATATCAGGGTGCAGGTAATGACTTCATTCTGATCGACAACAGAAGTCAGAATTTCAATAACCTGAGTACTAAAGATATAAAAAAACTTTGTGACAGGCGTTTTGGCATCGGTGCAGATGGCTTGATGTTACTGAATAGTCACGCGGACTATGATTTTGAAATGCGTTATTTTAATGCAGATGGCAGGTTGGGTAGCATGTGTGGCAATGGTGGGCGATGCATCGTTGCTTTTGCTAAACACCTGAATCTTATCACCATGGAAACTAACTTTTTGGCAGTAGATGGGCCGCACTATGCCAAAATTTCAGCTGAAGGCAATTGGGTAGACCTCCAAATGATAGATGTTGAAGAGATTTTCACCGACGGAGCTGCGTCAATTTTGAATACAGGTTCACCGCATTATGTAACACAGGTGACGGATCTTGAGGATCTCGACGTCTATCAGGCAGGCTTTGAAATTCGCAATAACGATACTTATCGTGAAAACGGAATCAATGTAAACTTCATAGAAGATAAAGGAGACCGTTTCTTCGTTCGGACTTTTGAACGCGGCGTGGAGGATGAAACCTTTGCCTGCGGAACAGGTGTAACGGCGGTGGCCATGGCCATGGCTAAGAAAAATGGAAAAACAGGTAAACTGAGCCAACCTATACAGGTTAAGGGTGGAGAGCTGCGTATCGACTTCAATTATGACGGAACTCTCTTTTCAGACGTTTTTCTTTGTGGGCCTGCAGAGCGGGTGTTCGGAGGCTCGGTAAGTATTTAATCACCCCCTTCAGCCAGATGCGCGGCAATTCCGATCTTAATCTCCCCAAAACTGTAATCACGCCCAAGATGTTCACGAATAGGGTTCATCTGTAGTGTTTTTAATTTTTTAATTGTCGCCATGATCTCATCCAGCTTCCTACGGCTGATGATATCTTTTGCATCGATTTCCTGCTTTGCCACAAAGTGCGCCAAATGCGCTTCAATAGTCCCGATTACCAATTTGCGGGCCGCTGCAATTTCAGTGATCGTTTTCCCCTCACGATGTAGCTGAAGTGAGAGATCTTTGGTGTCTTCTTTTGGCTCTTTAGCTTTTTTTGCTGCAGGTGTTTTAAGGCTTTTACCCTTTTTAGCAGTAAAATCGATCGTGTTGGGCATCGCAAATACTTTTTGCATCTGGAATTCCCTATCAGCCTGATTTAAAAGTTTATTGACGTCATTTTTTGTAAAATCCTCTCCTTTGATTGTCGCACGAAGTAAGGCTACCCCTTTCCTAACGGATTTATACTGCTCGTAAAACATAGCCTCCATTTCCAGCAACTCAGTCAGAAAAGCAACTACCTGCTTATCCTGTTTCACCAGTTCCATCCTGTCAAAGATATTCTTAGACATTTTCTGCAGCAGCGGGCTGAAGTAGTGCTCCGCAGCGATCGTACGATCCAATAGTGCTTCCAATCCTGCGAGACTCCTGTCCATCGACAGCCGCTGGATTTGTCCTCTGAATTTATCTGCATGCACTCGAAGTTCCGATAGCTCTTTAAGCAGCAGCTGCGCCCATTTATGATGCTTTTGCTTAGCAGATTTATTAATATCCATAGTATACGAATGCACATGCTCATATACAAAATTATCGAGTCGTGATAAATCAAAACATTGCAATAGATAGTTGCGCAAAAAATGTTCACTCTCTACCTTCATCTGTTCACCAAGGACTTCTACTTCCTGCTTATTTCTGGAAAACAGCGAAACATTGGGATCCTGACGAATGCCTGATCCAGAAATCAGTGAAGTTAACACGAGACCATCTAACGAACGTAATCGGGATAATGCCACGTAGATCTGTCCGGGAGCAAAAGCATTTCCAATGTCGATGATAGCCTTATCAAAGGTAAGACCCTGACTCTTATGAACGGTAATTGCCCAGGCCAACTTCACGGGGTACTGTGTAAACTTGCCGACTACTTCCTCCTGTATCTCGTGCGTAACGCGATCGGTAGTATAACGAATATTCTTCCAGGTAAATTTTTCAAGGATAATCTTTTCCGATATACCCTCTGTCTGCACCTCAATACTATCCTGTTTTAATGCGACTACCGTAGCGATCTTTCCGTTAAAAAATCTTTTATCAGAGCTCGTATCGTTCTTGATGAACATGATCTGTGCGCCCACTTTCAACGCAAGGGTAGCTTCGGCAGGGAAAGAACTTTCAGAAAAATCATCTTCGATCTCCGATTTATAATACCATACAGGCTCTTTAAGTGCTTCCAAACTTTGTTTGTTCAAGGCATCAGCACGTTGGTTGTGCGTGGTTAAAGTGATATACTTATCCTCTTTTGCCGGCACAAAATTTTCCTTATAATAAGTTTTTAGAAGATCAGTATCCTGTATCGTAATTGTATTATTTCGGAGATTATTGAGTAAACTTATAAATACCTCATCTGCCTGCCGGTAGATTTTCTCAAGTTCTATGTATACAGGCGGGTTATGCTGTAAAGCCAGGGCATCAAAAAAGAATGCACTTTTGTAAAACTCACCCAGCAGATTCCATTCGCTGGATTTTACGACCGGTGGTAGCTGGTGCAGATCCCCGATAAACAACACCTGTACTCCGCCAAAACTTGTATTATTTTTTCTCAGATAGCGCAACACCATATCCATCGCATCCAACAGGTCTGCTCTCAGCATACTTACTTCGTCGATAATAAGCAACTCCAGATCTAAAAAGATCTTGCGCTTGGTTGCATTCATCTGCAAATGACGAACAATAGATTTCGGTGTGGTGTACTGCTGATCAAAATGACTGTCACCAACTGATGGCTGTTTGGGAAGATAAGTGCCAAATGGAAGCTGAAAAAGTGAATGTATAGTAACACCTGCGGCATTAATTGCAGCAATTCCCGTGGGAGCCACAATTACGGCCTTTTTGTGAGTCTCGGCAATCAAGCTCCTGAGAAAAGTGGTCTTACCCGTACCTGCTTTACCCGTTAGAAAAATATGCCGTGATGTATAATTGATAAACCGGGCAGCAAGTTCAGCAGGATTGATTTCAGACATGCTGCAAAGGTAAGATTGTTCTGTTTGGTATTCAACCCTAATTTACGCTTAGCAAATAAAGCGCATTATCGAGGGTATCAGAATCCAGTTGGTTAATTAACCAGTAACTTATAGCCCTTGCCATGTACATTAAGAATTTCAACTTTAGGATCCTCCCGCAGGTATTTCCTCAGTTTGCTAAGGAAAACATCCATACTGCGTCCATTAAAATAGTTGTCATCATGCCAAATGCTCAGCAAGGCTTCTTCACGCGTAAGCACCGCGTTCTTTTTTAAACAAAGCAATTGCAGTAACTCCGCTTCCTTAGTAGAAAGTTTTTGTTGCTGCCCATTCAAATGAATCATTTGTGTTGTATAATCAAATATATAGTTGCCTATTTCAAACTGAGTTTGTTGTGGTCCGGCATCGGGAATTTCGGCATTGGCCACACGTTTTAACAGGGCATTAATACGCAACAAGAGCTCTTCTATCCTGAAAGGTTTTGTAATGTAATCATCACCGCCAAGATCATAGGCCGAAGCTTTATCTTCCATCATGGCTTTCGCCGTTGCAAAGATGATCGGAACATGCTGGTTAATTTTCCTGATTTCCTTACCTAGCGTAAATCCATCTTTTTTAGGCATCATCACGTCGAGAATACAGAGATCGAAAGCCTGCTTATTGAAACTCTTCAAACCCTCTTCACCATCTGTACAAAGTACAACATCAAATTTCCCCTTCAACTGCAGATAGTCCTGCAATAATAAACCAAGGTTTGGATCATCTTCTACCAGTAAAACTTTTTTCATTTGTGCAGGGGTAATGTGATTATAAATAGTGTTCCTTTATCTTTTTCGCTTTGAACTTTAACGGTTCCATCCATTTGCAGCAATACATCCTGCACATAGTTCAAACCTAAACCAAATCCTTTAACATCGTGCAAGTTTCCTGTAGGAACCCTATAAAACTGGTCAAATATCCGCTTAGACTGTTCTTTCGTCATCCCAATTCCTTCATCAGCAACTTCGATAATTAACGATCTGTTAGTACTTCGTGTTTTGACGGTAATCTGCGGATTTGTTACGCTATATTTATTTGCGTTATCAATGAGATTATAAATCACGTTGGATAGATGTAACTCATCACCTATAACAATATCCGGATCGGCCTGAAGTTCCATCTTTATACTGGCGTCCTTTTTCTGAAGCTGTAGCTGCATGCTATCCATTACAGCACTCACCAATTCGTTAATATGAACTTCAGTGCGCTCCATGTGAAGCTCTCTTTTTTCCAGGCGGGCGATACTCAGTACACGCTCAATGTGATTACCAAGACGTACGTTTTCATCATAGATGATACCTGCCAGTCGCTTGATCCTGCTTTTATCCTCTACGATCTCGGGATCCTTCAGTGCCTCGCTGGCAATCATGATGGTGGCAACCGGAGTCTTAAACTCATGCGTCATGTTGTTGATGAAATCTGTCTTCATTTCAGAGATTTTTTTCTGGCGAAGAATGGTGTAGAGGGTATAAGAGAAGATAACAATCAAAACCAGCAGCAAAATACCCGACGAGGCCAGCGTAGCACTCATATTGCCAAATATCGCCGACTGCTGATCGGGGAAGCTCAGATATAACATTCCGGGATCACGACGAACATCGCGGTTAAAAATCGTAGTTTTATAAGTGTTTGATGGAAGCACATCACCTGAAATATTGGCGGCTTTTCGATAAAGGACAGTATCCCTATTTGCTTCCTTTACCCAGAAATCATAGTTTAATGTTATGTTTTTGTTAAGTAGTTCTTTTTTGATTAACGTGTCCAGTTTATCCTTGGAAATTCTTCTGCTTAATGGCTCTTTTGCATTAGCTACTTCTTTGGCGGCGGCTTCGACCAATCCAATCTGTGACGAATAGGAACTAACCGTATCTGCTTCCAGCTGTCTCAATTCCTGCTCATGGCGGCGTGCAGCTATAACATCTTCACTCCTGAACTTTGCTTCCAGTGCACCATCTACACTTGCCAAAGAAATTTTTAATGGCTGCCCATCTGTGAGGCTATAAGCCAGGTAGCGGATGGTATCTGGCAAAGAGTTAGGTCGCATTGAAAAGGTCTTTCCCACTTCTGCCTTGAATGAATTACGGATCTTACCACTAACCATATTCATGTCATCGTCCAGCTTAAATTCTACATCCAGATTTAAAGGCGTGGTCGTTTGACTACCCAGCGCAATAAACTTGTCTTCCGGAATAATACTGGGATTTCTGTATTCAGCGCGGATCACACTGTCTTGAAAATTGAGGTCGTCAACAATTCGCTTTTGCTGGGCGATCCTACGATCAGCATTTTCCTTGATTTGCTTTTCCTTCAGTTCAGCAATCGTACGGATCTGGCGCTCATGTCCCTTCTCCCGGCGATAGCGCCATTCGTTATTCTTATCGTTATAGTGGCTAAATGCATTATTTGCCTGTATTTTATTAACCACATTACTGAGCACCTGGTTTACGTTTTGCTCAAACAACTGCGAATTCAGGCTATATGCTTGCTTAATGTAATACAATTGCATTACAACAACACCAAGCAGTGCCAGGCTCATCAAGCCGGTTATAAACCAAAATCCTCTCTTTTTCATTCTTTTAGCAATCCAAAAATAAAGAAGCGGAGGCAGTTTGCATGTATTTTAACAAATTTTAACATGCTTGCAGGCCGCAGTCCAAACAAGATTATCAGCCAAAAAAAATGCCGGAAAAACATTTCCGGCACTCATGGTTCAATTTGTCCTTAAAAAAGATCTTTAGAAGGGCAGATCATCGTCTTCACCTGGTTTGCTGCTCAGATCTACTGGCGGCGCATATTCAGGGGTTGATCCTGCCGAGGCATTGTTAGTCAAAGCATTGATTCTCCAAACAACAAGACTGTTGAAATAAGACACTTTACCTGTTTTGTCTGTCCATGGACGACCACGCAGGTTAAAAGAAACTTCTACATCATCTCCAGTCTTCAAGCTATCAAATAATGCGGTTTTATCTTGTAAAGCTTCAAATCTAATATATTCAGGATAAGTCGGGTTTTCTGCGTATTCTATAATTAGATCGCGTTTTTTAAACGTTTCACTTACCTGTTGTAATGCGCCAATTTCGTGCACTTTTCCTTTGATTTCCATAACAACTACTCTTTATTCTTCTTACAAGTTCAAATCTCTATATTTTTATTGATAACTTCGCAGAATAAATTATGCAAGTTTTCCACACAAAAAGTAAGGTTATTATAACCTGCAATAAAAGGCTTTCAAAATACCTGGTTCAGGAGGTTGAAGCTTTAGGCTATACCATTGTCAGGGATTTCCCTACAGGTGTTGAGCTGAACATTACATTGACGGAATGTATTAAACTGAACCTGAACCTGCGCTGTGCAAGTCAGATACTTTATGCATTGCGCAGTTTCAAGATCAACAGCCCCGAAGAATTGTATAGAGAAGTAGTTGACCTTCCCTGGGAGGAACTGATCGATTTCTCTGGATATTTTTCTGTTACATCGAATGTGGATAACGAAACCATCACGACACCGCTTTTTGCCAACCTTAAAGTTAAGGACGCTATTGTGGATCGTATCAAGGAGAAAAAAGGCATTCGTCCAAATTCAGGATCCGACGCCAACAAGGCTGTTGTTCACCTATATTGGAAAGATGACGAAGCAGATATCTTTATCGATACCTCGGGCGAAACACTTGCCAAGCACGGTTATCGCAAAATCCCTGGAAAAGCACCAATGCTTGAAGCCCTTGCTGCAAGCGTAGTAATGAGTACAACCTGGGATCATAAGTCGCCATTTGTAAACCCGATGTGCGGCTCAGGTACACTTGCCATAGAAGCCGCCCTGCTTGCTACAAACAGAAGACCTGGCCTATTTAGAATGAACTATGGCTTTATGCACATAATTGGCTATAACGAAGAGGAATTTTTTGCTGAAAGAAGAATCTTAAAGGATCAGGTAATCAAAAATATCGACCTGCAAATTATCGCCACAGATATCTCTGAAGATGCAGTTGATGTGAGCCGTAAAAACGCAAAAACTGCCGGTGTCGACACACTGATTACCTTTGAAGTTTGCGATTTTGCAGACACACCTGTTCCCGAGGGTGGTAAAGGCGTTGTAGTCTTTAACCCTGAATACGGAGAACGCCTTGGTGTGCACACCGTTCTGGAAAGTACCTACAAAAGAATCGGCGATTTTATGAAGCAGAACTGCAAGGGTTACACAGGTTATATCTTTACCGGCAATCCTGATCTCGCTAAAAAAATTGGGCTGAAAGCGGCACGGAAAGTAGAATTTTATAACGGCAAACTTGATTGCAGAATGCTTGAATATGAACTGTATGATGGATCAAAAAGACCTGACGAGAAAAGGCCAGTAAGACCAACATCAACAGGAGCGTAATCCCGCGTTAAATCTGACTGTTAATTTTTCTCGTTTATATGTGGAACATCAATTGCCAGTTATATGAAAGAAGCCTTGGAGTTAAAACCAAAATTAGTAGCCGGGAACATCCGCAAAGTAAGAGAATTCAGACATTACACCCAGGACTACCTGGCTGCAAAACTGGGTATCTCGCAAAACGCATACAGTAAAATCGAACTCGCATATAGTAAAATCACGCTAGACAGACTATTTCAGATTGCAGACATTCTGGAAGTGGAAGTAACACAGCTTATTACTTTTGATCAGACAGAATTTATGCGTACAGCAGTCAACTCAAGGGCAAGTTCTACACAGCTCATCTAATATTTGAATACCTTTGCTTTATGCAAACTGATTCAAATCTCATCCTTGAAAAAACTATAAAATTTGTTAAACAAACCTTAGCGGGCGCTGAAGCCGGGCACGACTGGTTTCATATAGACCGTGTCTATAAAACTGCACTAACTATCAATCAGCTTGAAAAGGGAGATCCCCTTGTTGTTAGCCTGGCTGCTTTGCTTCACGATATTGCAGATGCTAAATTTAACAACGGCGACGAGGAAATAGGGCCCTTTAAGGCGGGTGAATTCATGAAGTCCTTAGACCTAAACCAAGAAATAATTCGGCATGTTCAGGAGATTATCCGTAACTTAAGCTACAAGAGCAGTCTAGGTACCATCACCTTTCAATCCGCAGAGCTAGACATCGTTCAGGATGCCGATCGCCTGGATGCAATAGGCGCCATTGGAATCGCCCGGGCTTTCACCTACGGCGGATATAAGAATCGCATTTTGTACGATCCGGAGATCAAACCGGTATTGGAAATGACAAAGGAAGAATACAAAAACACCCAAGCCCCCACCATCAATCATTTTTACGAAAAGTTACTGCGATTGAAGGATCTGATGAAAACTCAAACCGGTAAAACCCTCGCAGAAAAAAGACACAACTTCATGTTAACCTATCTGGAAGAATTCTACCAGGAGTGGGAAGGAAAAGCATAAAACATTTACTAAAGCGAATAGTTTATTTACTATATTTGTTAGTAAATAAACTATATGTCAGAGCGTATTAGAGAAAAGCTAAGCATTCTTGCTGATGCAGCAAAATATGATGTTTCCTGCTCGTCGAGTGGCAGCACCCGGAAAAATGATAACAAGGGCCTGGGCAACGGTCACAACTCTGGCATTTGCCATACCTATACTGAAGATGGCCGCTGCGTGTCCCTCTTAAAAATTCTGCTGACGAATCATTGCATCTTTGATTGTGCATATTGTGTCTCCCGCAAAAGCAATGACATCACCCGTGCAGCCTTTACTGTAGACGAGGTTGTAGAACTGACGATGAATTTTTATCGCCGGAATTTTATTGAAGGGCTCTTTTTAAGTTCTGGCATTTTCAAGAATGCCGATTTCACTATGGAACGACTGCTGAGGGTTGTTAAAAAGTTACGTCTCGAAGAGCGATACAATGGCTATATTCATTTAAAAACTATTCCCGGAGCAAGCGAGGATCTGATTAGGGAAGCCGGACTATATGCTGACCGGATGAGCATAAATCTTGAGATGCCCACAGAAAGCGGATTAAAGCTTCTTGCCCCTGAAAAAACACACAAAGAAGTAATAGATCCGCTCAAACTTGTACAGAACCAAATTGTACAATTCAAGGACGAGAAGAAACTCATAAAAAATGTACCGACATTTGTCCCTGCCGGCCAAAGCACCCAAATGGTTATTGGGGCCACACCAGAAACGGACAAAGAGATTATGCAGACCGCTGATGCTTTTTATAAAAACTTTTCTTTAAGAAGAGTCTACTATTCTGGCTATATTCCAATTAGTAACGACAGCAGACTACCGATATTAGGCTCGCAGCCACCCTTAGTACGCGAAAATCGATTATATCAGACCGATTGGTTAATGCGTTTTTACGGATTTAACGTAAATGAACTTCTAAACGATGCCAATCCCCATTTGGATATAGATATTGATCCCAAGCTAAGCTGGGCTTTACGCAACCTGCAATTTTTCCCTATAGATATCAATGTAGCTAGTTATAAAATGATTTTGAGAGTTCCCGGCATTGGCGTGGGATCCGCAAAAAAGATCGTTCAGGCACGCAAATTTGGCAGACTGCGGATCGACCAATTGCAAAAAATTGGTATTGCGTATAACCGAGCAAAATATTTTATCCGCTGTTCAGATTCGCCGATGCAACTTAGAGAATATCAAAATACCCAAATCAAATCTTTTATTCTTGCAGAAAGTCAGAGTAAATATTTAAAGAACGATATTCAACAACTTATTCTCTTCTGATGACTACGTTTATTTTCGACGGCAGCATGGAGGGTCTGTTTTGTGCGGTCTTCGAATGGTTTGAACGAAAGCCTGGGCCTATTAAACTATTAACCATCAAACAGCATCAACCTACTGCCTTTGACGTCTTATTTGAAGTCTTTAATAACTCCGCTAAGGCACACCGCGTATGGAAGGGATTAAGCGAAAAACTAGAAAAGGGATGGACCAGAAGGATTTATTGTGCCTACTTATCAGAGCAGCCCGATACTTTCCAGCATCTCTTTGACATGATCTGTTATTTATTCCAGAATCCTAAAGGCGCGGAAGCCAATTACGGCAATGAAGCCGTATTACACGTAGCACAGATGGCTAGGAAAGTAGAGCGGGAAAAGCATAGAATGGAAGCTTTTATCAGATTTCAGCATACTGCTGATGGTATCTTTTACTGCGGAATAGACCCGGACTTTAATGTATTGCCTTTATTGCTTACGCATTTCAAAAACAGGTATGCAGACCAACAGTGGATAATATATGATATAAAGCGTCACTATGGTCTGTTTTACGACCTCCACAAGGTTGAAGAAATTCAGATGGAGTTTAAAAACATTACCAACAGAACACAGCCCGCAATCCAGTCATTATCTGAGAAAGAAAACCTATATGCTTGCTTGTGGAAAGACTATTTTAAGAGCACAAATATTCCCGCGCGTAAAAACATGAAATTACACATTCAGCATGTACCAAAACGTTATTGGAAATACCTAACCGAGAAGCAACTGGATCACTAAAATTCAGCTTAGGACTTCAATTTCTCATTTAATCTTGTAAATTGCTACCATGAAACTCAGCGTACTCGTATTGATCACTGCTTTCGCAGTAGCTCTATCTATCAGTCTGGTAAACTTCCACTTCCAGAATAGCTTCTATTATCTTGCAGTGTCATTTGGCGTATCTTTCATCACAAGTTTTATAGTTTTTTATTACCTGATGGAGAAATATATCTATTCCAAGGTAAAATTAATCTACAAGATGATTCATAACTTAAAACTGGGAAAAGATCTAAAGGATGCCCTGGGAGAATATGTAAGTTCTGATCCGATTAACGATGTAGAGCAGGAAGTTAAAGAATGGGCAGGCGCCAAGAAAAAAGAGATAGAGATTCTAAAAAAGCAGGAACAGTTCAGAAGGGAATTTCTATCAAACGTATCTCATGAATTTAAAACACCCTTATTTGCAATTCAGGGATATATAGAAACATTACAAGACTGTTTGCTTGACGATCCGGAGATGGCAGCGAAATTCCTGAACAAAGCAGAAAAAAACGTGGAACGCTTGAGTTACCTGATTAATGATCTTGATGCTATTTCAAAGCTCGAAAGTGGGGAGGTTCCTATAAACTTTGAAAAGTTCGATTTTGTTGGCCTGGCCAAGGAGGTAATGGAAGGATTGGAAGACAAAGCAAAAACAAAAAATGTCAAGCTATCTTTCAAAGAAAAATATATGCATCCCGCATTAGTGAATGCTGATCGCGAGAAAATCAGACAGGTACTGATCAACCTGATTCAGAATTCCATTAAGTATGGCAAGGATCCAGGATCAACGGCCATTAAAATATTTGAACTGCATGATCAATACCTGATTGAGGTAACAGACGACGGCATCGGTATTGACGAAAAACATCTGCCTCGCCTCTTTGAACGCTTCTATAGAATTGACTCTCACAGATCCAGGGAGGTTGGGGGTACTGGCCTCGGACTGGCCATTGTAAAACATATTCTTGAAGCGCATCAGCAAATCATTTCTGTGAGAAGCACGCTGCAGATCGGTACTACGTTTGCTTTTACCTTAGAAAAGGCTGGTTAAAAAGACGTCCGAATGGCAAATCATTCGCAATAGTTAACATTAACTTAACATTGCAATTCTACATTTGTATCATAATTTAATTGCGCCGAGGAATGGCGGCTTTAACGCCTCCAGCTCCGAGAAGGCAACTAGATAATTAACAACATATAGATGAATAACATTTTTAAGTTCTTTACGCCGAAAGACAAAAAATTCCAGCCTTTATTCGAGCAGGCCGGAAGCAATTCTTTAAAGATCTCTGAAGCTTTACTACTTGCATTAAGCACTACCGACCTTGAAAAAAGGAAAGAGTATATCAAAGAAATTGAGCGTCTGGAACATGTGGGGGATGACATCACGCATTCTATCTTCCTGGAATTAAGCAAAAATTTCATCACTCCGTTTGACAGGGAAGATATCCACGCCCTTGCAAGTGCTGTTGATGATATTGCTGACTATATCCATGCTTCAGCAACAAACATAGAGTTGTACAACATCACCAATATTGGCGATGCCATGATTAAATTGGCAGAGCTCCTGGTAGAGATGTGTACAGATTTAGATAAAGCGATCAAAGAACTGAGAAGCTTTAAAAATATCCGAGTGATAGCGGATGCCTGTGTAAGGATCAATAGCGGCGAAAATCAGGCAGATTATGTATGTAATCTTGCTATTGCCCGTCTTTTTGAATTTGAAACAAACGCTATCGAACTCATCAAACAAAAAGAAGTACTCCAAACTTTGGAAATGGCCACAGATAAATGTGAAGATGCCGCCAACGTATTGGAATCTATTCTTGTTAAAAATGCTTAATACCTAAAGAATGATACCTACCTTATTGGTTGTTGTAATTATATTGGCCATCGGCTTTGACTACATTAATGGATTCCATGATGCAGCAAATTCCATTGCTACAATTGTATCTACGAAGGTACTTACTCCATTTCAGGCCGTTTTATGGGCCGCACTGTTCAACATGGTTGCTTACTTTGTTTTCACAGAACATAAAGTGGCAAACACTATTGCCAAGACTGTTCTTGAACAATTTATCACACTTGAAGTTATTCTCGCAGGTCTAATCGCCGCAATAGCCTGGAATCTTTTTACCTGGTGGTTTGGAATACCTTCCAGCTCATCGCACACGCTAATTGGTGGCTTTGCTGGTGCCGGTATGGCTAAAGCAGTAACCGTAGGAAGTTCTGCGATGTCTGCTATTAACCTTGCTCCAATCCTTAAAACTGTTGCCTTTATTGTCCTTGCTCCTGTAATAGGGATGATGGTTTCTGTAATTATTTCCATCATTATTTTACATATTTCAAAAAACGCCAGGCCATCGATCGCAGAGAAATGGTTTAAACGCCTGCAGCTGATCTCTTCGGCTGCACTTAGTTTCACCCATGGGGGTAATGATGCTCAGAAAGTTATGGGAATTATTTACGTAGCCATGATTGCCGCAAAAGTACTTAAGGTTGACGAGACAATGCCAGAATGGATTCCCATTTCCTGCTACGCCGCAATTTCACTTGGAACAATGAGTGGCGGCTGGAAGATTGTGAAAACAATGGGCACGAAGATCACCAAAGTAAATGCTTTTGAAGGTGTGGCTGCCGAAAGTGCCGGCGCAATCACCTTAGGTATCACTGAATATTTTGGTATTCCCGTATCCACTACGCATACTATCACGGGCTCTATTGTAGGTGTCGGTCTATTGAAAAGAGTATCTGCTGTAAGGTGGGGTGTAACCGTTAGCTTATTATGGGCTTGGGTACTTACAATTCCCGTTTCCGCTACCTTAGCAGGTATTGTTTACGGCATTATTTATCTATTCTTCCTGTAGATTAAAAACCAACTTTTAAACTTATTACTTCCGACTGGTCGGCACCAGCTTCCCAGTCGGGCCCTTCTTTAATTAGACGAATGGCCTCCTGATCATACTGCTCTGCTAAGCCAGAGGTTATGTGAATATCAACGGGTCTACCCTTGCTATCGATGTGGAAATTTAAAGTAACACTTTTCCCTGCCTGACCTTTCCCTATCAGCAAGTTGTGCTTATTCAACCAGAGCACATAGTTCTTCATCCCTATTGTCGGCATCAATACTGATCCTTCAGCCTTTTTTGATGGCGCAATAACTACTTCTACAGGTGCATTCACAGCTTGTTTACGTCTATTTTCTTCGCGCATCCAGAATACAATGCTTACCGTAACAAAAAGCACTGCTGCGGTAGCTCCTATGCTCAGTCGCTGCCAGGTAATCACGGCAGTTTTTTTATGTTGCTGTTGCTCTCCAATACGCTCAGCCAACTGCTTTTGCAGTATCGAAAGTGATTGAACAGATCGGTTAGAATTACTCAAACCTGCCAAAGCTTCTGCCACAAAAGGATCTTCTAACGCTTCGCGCTCGATTCTGTTCATAGTCTTCACGTCCAGCTTCCCGTCGAGGTAATCCGTTAGTAGGTCGATATCTAAAAAGTCGTTATTCACCACTGTTTTTCTCTATACAAATTTTCAAATTCCTTTTACCATTCTGGATATAACTCTTCACCCTATTCATATCATATCCGGTAACATCAACGATTTCTTTATAACACTTTTCCTGCAGATAAAACAAATCTACACAAATCCGCTGTTCTTCAGTGAGTGTTTGCATGCACGCTTCCATCACCGTCAATTTCGATTCCTTTGCATCGTCAACATCTAGATGCACAAAATCAGTGTTTTCCACAAGCGCCTCTTCTAATGAGACGGTAGAACTACGCGATTTCTTACGCAAAACCATCAAACAATGATTGCGTGTAAGTACGTGGAGCCAGCTTTTAAAATTCTGCACCTGATGAATCCGCAGTTTGACTACAAGTTCTTCGAAAATTTGCATTACCGCATCCCGGCTTTCCTCTTCATCTTTCAGATAATTCAGACATACCCCAAACACCAGATGCATGTATCGATTGTACAGGGTGCCCAAAATCTCCAGGTCACCACTTTTTTTATACACATCGATACATTCCAGATCGCCAAGGGCCGTTGTCGTCTTACTGCTGTTCTTTATAAACTTCAAGGATGATTCTTCGTTATTTACCCAAGTATAAAAATATTTATCCATAACCCGGGATAATTTTTACAAAGAGGCCAGATCCCTTTTTTAAAAAAACAGCAGGATATGGCCGGAGTTTTGTTAACTTAAACGTATACCCAAACAAACCATCAGTAATGAAACACATTCAACTATTTACCATTTCCCTGTTAGCTTGCTTTTTATTTAACAGCTGTGATGTGCAAAGCCAGTCTCAGATAGGCAATATCCTTAAACAGCTTCCCACGGGTGCTACACCTACAGCATCCGAAATCGGGCTGGGCATAAAACAAGCATTGGAAATTGGTACTTCCGCAGGTGCAGACCGCTTATCAGCTAAAGATGGCTTTTTGGGTAATCTTGCTGTTAAGATACTATTCCCTCCAGAAGCTCAGAAAGTAGAAAAAACACTGCGGAGCATTGGCTTAGGTTCTGTGGCCGACAATGTGATTACCAGTTTAAACAGAGCAGCCGAAGATGCCGCAAAAGAAGCCAAGCCAATCTTTATTGATGCTATTAAGCAAATGACAATCACAGATGCGACCAATATCCTCCTGGGAAATAAAGATGCCGCGACTACCTATTTCAAACGTGTAACCACAGCACAATTGATGGCCAAATTTAGTCCGGTAATTACCAATAGCCTGAATAAAGTTGGTGCAACAAAATATTGGACTGATGCTGCTGCACAATATAACCGTTTACCACTAGTAAAACCGGTTAATACCGATCTATCTAGCTACGTCGCACAAAAAGCTATCGATGGAATGTTTTTGGAAGTAGCGCAGGAAGAATTGAAAATCCGGGACAACATCGGAGCACGTTCTACTACGTTGTTGCAAAAAGTGTTCGGTTATGCAGATAAGAAAAAATAACAGGTAACATCTTAACAGGTAATAAACTACATTTTAATAAAAATTAGCATTACTTTTATAGAGAATACATATTTATCACAACAAGTATATTGGATTTTAAAGATTTTAATTTCAACCCTGACTTACTAGAAGGGTTATTAGCGATGGGGTTTAGAAATGCTACACCCATACAGGAACAGGCCATTCCTTTAATACTGGCAAAAAAAGATTTGATTGCATGTGCACAGACTGGTACCGGAAAAACCGGTGCATATCTGTTGCCTATTATGAATCGGATCAGCAATACAGCAGAACGTCACAACAACACGCTTATATTAGCACCTACCCGTGAACTTGCCCAGCAAATTGACCTTCAGGTAGAGGCCCTATCCTATTTTACCAATATCAGTTCACTGACGGTTTATGGCGGTGGCGATGGCATTGCCTATGAGCAACAGAAAAGATCTATGCGTGAAGGTGTAGATATGATTATTGCCACTCCAGGAAGATTAATATCTCACCTGTCATCGGGATTGCTTAAACTCGATCAGCTGGAACACCTGGTATTGGATGAGGCCGACCGCATGCTCGACATGGGTTTTTATGATGATATCATGAAGATAATCAGCTTCCTGCCGCATAAAAGACAGACTGTACTTTTCTCAGCAACGATGCCGCCAAAAATCAGAACGTTGGCAGCTAAGCTGCTGCACAACCCTGAGCAGATCAGCATATCTATTTCTCAACCGGCGGAGGGCATTAACCAACAGGCATATTTCATCCAGGATAGCCAAAAGATTAAATTGCTCAGCAAGATTCTTGATCCTGTTGTCTACCCTACAGCGCTAATCTTCGCTTCTACAAAAGATAAAGTTAAAGCATTAGGTAAAGTACTTCGTGGATTGGGATTCAAAGCTGAGGCATTTCACTCAGATCTGGGGCAGAAGGAACGCGAAGCGATCTTACTGGAATTCAAAAATAAACGTGTTCCGGTTCTTATTGGAACAGATGTGTTATCAAGGGGTATTGATGTAGAAGGCATCTCGCTGGTCATCAATTTCGATGTGCCTCACGATCCTGAAGACTATGTACACAGGATTGGAAGAACAGCAAGAGCAGCAACAAAAGGAACCGCCATTACACTGGTTAACGATAAGGATAAACGCAAGTTTGCCAATATCGAGAAACTGATTGATAAGCCAATCCCACGGATGGCCGTTCCCGAAGAACTGGGTGAATCTCCCGAAGGACAGATCATTCAGGACAAACCTAAGAAACCCCATAACGGAAAACCAAAACGCAGAATCTGGAAAAAGAAAGCGGAATAATTCGTTAACTTTACTGTTATGCAAAACTTACCACCTTTGGCTGAACGTATGCGACCACAAAACCTGGACGAGTACGTTGGTCAAAAACACCTGGTAGGTCCGGATGCCGTTTTGCGGAAAGCCATTCTAAGCGGGCAGCTGCCCTCCATGATATTTTGGGGGCCGCCCGGTGTTGGAAAAACCACCCTCGCCTATATTATTTCCCAAACCCTGGATCGGCCATTTTTTAACCTAAGCGCCATTAATTCCGGAGTTAAGGATATCAGGGATGTTATCGAAAGAGCAGCAGCACTTAAAGATAGCCTGATGGGGCTACCTATTCTTTTCATTGACGAGATTCACCGGTTCAGCAAATCGCAACAAGACAGTCTTCTTGGCGCCGTGGAGCGTGGACTCGTTACACTGATCGGGGCAACTACAGAAAATCCCTCTTTCGAAGTAATATCCGCATTATTATCCAGATCGCAGGTATATATATTAAAGTCATTAGATGAAGACGAACTGTCTGGTTTGCTCCAAACGGCGATCACGCAGGACATCGTCTTGAAAGAAAAAAAGATTACGATCAAAGAGCACGAGGCGCTGATCCGGTTATCTGGCGGTGATGCACGCAAATTGCTTAATGTACTTGAAATTGCAGTTACAGGTATTGGCGGTAAAACAATTGTACTTACCAACGAAAACGTACTGGCCCATGCACAGCAAAACCTGGCACTCTATGATAAAGCCGGGGAGCAGCATTATGATATTATCTCCGCTTTTATCAAATCCATCAGAGGCAGCGATCCCAATGCAGCAGTTTACTGGCTGGCCCGGATGATAGAAGGTGGTGAAGATCCACTTTTTATCGCGCGCAGGTTGCTCATCCTTGCCTCTGAAGATATTGGAAATGCAAATCCTAACGCTTTATTACTTGCAAATAATTGTTTTCAGGCAGTTAATGTTATCGGTTATCCTGAAGCCAGAATCATTCTGGCACAAGCCGTTACGTATATGGCTTCCTCCGCTAAAAGCAATGCTTCATACGAAGCCATAAATAAAGCACAACAACTGGTGAAACAATCAGGCAACTTGCCAGTCCCATTACATATTAGAAACGCACCAACTAAACTGATGAAGAATATTGGTTATGGAAAAGACTACCAATATGCGCACAGCTATGAAGGGAACTTCGTTGAACAGGAATTTTTGCCTGATTTGATCAGTGGAACAAAATTATATGACCCAGGGAAAAATCCGGCAGAAGAAAAGCTCAGGGAAAAACTCAAACAGAATTGGAAAAACAAATACAACTATTAATATGCTCCTAACCTTTCTAAACCACCAATGGATCGCTTTCCGCAGATCCAGAGGCAAAAACACGAACATAGCTGTTCAGATAATTATGGGCATCGCAATCCTATATTTACTTGCCTGCGCTATAGCCGCAGGGGTGCTGATGGGGCGTATTATTCCAGGCATCTTTCCTAACAAGGACATTATAGTAGTCTTCAACGGGTTAATTTTGTACTATTTCGCACTGGAATTTATTTCCAGACTCCAGCTACAGGAACTACCAACACTAAGTATTGTGCCTTATCTACACCTCAATATCCCCAAAAAAAAGATCGTAAGTTTTCTAAATATCAGAGCCCTGTTCTCTGCATTCAACATCATCCCGATGTTCATCTTTTTTCCATTCTGCCTAATGAACATTAGCAATACCCTGGGTGTAACGGCAGCGTTGATGTATATGCTGTCCATCGTTTCCCTGTCAGTATTCAATAACTATCTGGCATTATACGTTAAGCGGCTATCTATGGTCAACATCGCTTTCGTAGCTACAGGTCTACTGCTTTTAATTGCCTTGGCTTTGCTAGAATATTTCCAGCTCTTTTCTATTGCGGCAATATCAAATATTATTTTTAGCAAAGTAGCCCTCTGGCCTCCCCTGGCATTAGTTTTTACCCTTCTCGCTGTGTTGATCTTCACCATCAATTCCAGATATCTCAGAAATAATCTATATGCAGAAGAACTCAGTTATGGAGAAGAAAAAAAATCAAGCACTGACTACCCCTTTCTGGATCGTTTCGGTGAAGTCGGAACGCTTGCTGCTGTAGAAATCAAGTTAATTCTTAGAAACAAAAGAAGCAAATCAACTGTATCAAAAGGACTGCTGTTTATATTTTACGGGTTCCTATTTTACAAAACACAGTTTCTAGATAAGAATCAATTCTTCATGATGATTTTTGCCGCGGTTTTTATGACCGGCAATATGGTGATGCTCTATGGACAGTTTATGTTTGGATGGCAGAGTGCTGAGTTTGATGGAATCCTGACCAGCAGAGTAAGTATTAAGAATTTCATTAAAGCAAAGTTCCTGCTGTTTACCATATCATCTACAGTACTGACCTTAGTAGTTAGCCTGTACGGACTGATCAGCTGGAAGATTCTGCTGATCCAGTTTGCAGCCTATTTCTACAGCATTGGAATCGCTACTGTTATGGTTCTCTACATGGCTACAAGGAACTATAAGGCAATAGATTTAAGCAAGGGCTCCAGCTTCAACTTTCAGGGTGTAGGGGGCACTTCCATGATTATGGGCTTACCTGTCTTGTTAACACCTATTGGAGTTTACGCACTCGTTAACTACCTAACCAATCCATACTGGGGGCTGGCTGTATTGGGTGTATTAGGTCTCGCCGGGCTTTTTACCAGGAACTTCTGGGTGGAATTTTTAGTGAAAGAATTTAATAAAAGAAAATATAAAATCGCCGAAGGCTTCAGAGAAAAATAATGATCGTAGAAATAAAAAACCTAAAAAAAGTTTACGCGGGCCGCACCGTAGTAGACATTGCAGATCTGCACTTTAATGCAGGCGAGACCATAGGTCTGGTGGGTAACAACGGTGCTGGTAAAACAACGCTCTTCAGGATGCTACTGGATCTGATCAGACCAGATGGTGGAGAAATCCTTTCGAAATCTTTAAATGTCGCCTCAACTGATCAATGGAAAGCATATACAGCTTCTTATCTCGATGAAGGCTTTCTGATTGATTACCTGACACCCGAAGAATATTTCATCTTTATAGGTAGCCTGCATAACATGAGCATCGCCCATGTTACCGACTACCTCAAACAATATCAGGAATTTTTTAATGGTGAAATTCTGAACAGCGGTAAATATGTCAGGGATTTCTCTAAGGGTAACCAGAACAAAATTGGGATCGCCGCAGCATTGATGCAAAACCCGGAATTGCTCGTTCTTGATGAGCCGTTTGCTAATCTGGACCCCACAACGCAGATTCGATTGAAGGCATTGGTTAAGAAACTCAAAGTAACACATAGCGTAACTACTTTGATTTCCAGTCATGATCTGAACCATGTTACAGATGTCTGTGATCGCATTATACTCATGGAAAAAGGAAAAATCATCAAAGACATCCATACCACGGAAAACACCCTTCAGGAGCTTGAAGCCTATTTTTCGGAATAATACTGTCCAGTAAACAAGTCATATATCAAATCTTAATGGTAGATAACTCTGTCATATTCTTGTTGTACAACAATAAAGCACAAAAAAACCGACTTGGCATCAGGTTTGATTTAGTGAATCTATAATAACAATTGATTTATGATGACTTCAAAATTTAAAATAGCAGCATTTAGCATCGCATTAGCGATCAGTGCAATGGCTTTCCAAGGGTGTGACAGCTTAACAAAAACACAAAAAGGTGCCGGCATAGGTGCTGCTGCAGGCGGTGTAATCGGTGCTATCATAGGTAAGAAAGCTGGTAATACTGCTGTAGGTGCAATTATTGGCGGTGCTGTTGGTGGAACTGCAGGTGGATTCATTGGTAGAAGAATGGATAAACAGGCAGCGGAGATCAAGACCGCAATTCCTAACGCCGAAGTAATACGTGAAGGTGAAGGTATCATTGTAAAATTTGATAGCGGTATTCTTTTTGATTTTGATAGCAACACACTTAAAGATGCTGCAAAAGGGAATATCCAAACATTGGCAAGTTCGTTAAATCAGTATCCTGGAACCGACGTTAAAATTATCGGTCATACTGATAATAAAGGTACAGAGGCATACAATATGAGCTTATCGGAAAGAAGAGCTGCTGCCGTTAAAGCTTATGCTGTGGCGCAAGGTGTTCCTTCTGCAAGACTGGTAACAGTGGGTAAAGGATTTAGTGAGCCTATTGGTGATAACACTACTGATGCAGGCCGTGCGGCTAACCGTCGTGTAGAAATCGTGATTGTAGCGAACGATCAATTAAAAAACCAAGCTAAAACAGAAGGATAATACCTTCGTTATAAATAAGAAGGGCTGTTACTTTTACAAGTAGCAGCCCTTTTTTTGTATCCTGATCTAGGTATCCAGCTCTTCGCCGTAGATGTCCTGAAAGTAATGTATAGCAAGTGATTTCAATAACATCTCCTGCTCCATCATCGCGAAAGAAGGTACAGGTTTGACAAGTTTCCAATGTGGCCATCCATCCTGATCCAGGCCTTCCAGCTCGTAAAAACCCATCTCGCTCATTAATCTACATGTTGCGATGTGCATCAGCTCTTCTTTCTGGCGCTTACTATATTTGCCAGGCCCTTTTCCAAGTTCCTGCACACCAATTAAAAAAAGCATCACCTTTAAATCAGGGATATCGGAATCGAACTCCTTTGCAATTCTTTGTTGCAGGAGCTTCCACTTCGCATTAATCTCTGAAGGTTTCATAGCGCAAATATAAGGTAATATGGTTCTTTTATGGCAATATAGTTTAGGCTTAGAAAATCCATTTTTGTAGTTTTATCAAATGGACAAAATGATCAACACCGGCCTTTTGGCCTACGGCATGTCAGGAAAAGTATTTCATGCTCCTTTTGTATCTGCACACCAAGGCTTTAACCTTGTGGCCGTAGCAGAACGTCATACCAAACAGGCAAGCACAGATTATCCCGGAGTGATCAGCTATGATAGTCCAGAAGCATTGCTGGATGACGAAAACATCAGTCTTGTCGTTATAAATACCCCAAACTACACACATTATGACTATGCAAAAAAAGCATTGTTAAAAGGAAAAGATATCCTTGTAGAGAAACCATTTACGGCAACGGTGGAAGAAGCAGAAGAATTATTTGCCCTTGCCGAAAAGCAAAACAAAACCATTCTTTTTTATCAAAACAGAAGATGGGACAGTGATTTTATTTCCGTTAAGGAAGTTCTTGCCAGCAATAAACTGGGGAAGTTAAATGAAGTAACCATTAGATATGATCGCTACAGGGCGGTAATAGGACCAAAAAGTTTCAAGGAAGAGCCGGTGCCAGCGAGCGGGTTGTTGTTCGACTTAGCTCCCCATTTGTTGGATCAGGTGATCAGTGTCTTTGGAGAGCCATCCAGCTACACTAAAGTTCTAGCAAAAAACCGCAAAAAAACCCAGGTGGACGATTACTTCCAGATCCATCTGCAGTACGAAAACGGGCTCCAGATTTATGTAATCTCTAATATGCTCGTTGCTGGCACGCAACCTGCATTTGTAATCCATGGCGAGACAGGAACGTTCAGCAAGGCCAGAGCCGATGTACAGGAAGAGCAGCTATTAAAAGGAATTCGTCCTGGCATGGACAGCTATGGCGTAGAGGCGCCAGAAAATGCCGGCCTATTGACCGTAGTTCAGGAAGATGGGACGATGAAAAGTGAAAAGATCATAGCGAATCCGGGAAATTACCTTCAGCTATTTGATGCAGTATACAACACCCTCATCCATAATGCCGAATATCCTGTAAGTACAGACCAGGTGCTTACCCAACTCCGTATTATTACAGGTTTATAAACTGCCCAATAGCGCAATAGTAAATTCTTCTGGAACCTCCAGGTGCGGAATATGTCCGCAGTTTGCAAACTCAATTAGTTTCGCACCGGGAATTTTAGACGCAGTCTGTTTACCTAACACCTTGTATTGTCCATGTGCCGACTGCTGCTCTGGTGTTAGTAAACCTTTGCCCACAATTGTTTTATCCTCCAGCCCAATAAACAAAACTGTAGGCACTTTGATATTTGCAAACTCGTAAACAACCGGCTGTTCATAAATCATGGTGAAAGTCATAGCCGCAACCCTGGCGGTGCGCGGAAAGTCTGCACTGTAACCTACTCCAGCAGCTATCCGAACCAGCTCCTCGTAATCAGGCTTCCATTGTACAAAATAGGAACTCTGGTAATACTTACGAACGCTTTCAGCGGTTGCTTTAAGTTCCGTTTGGTATTGCTTCTCTGTATTCGTGTAAGGAACAAATGTACGGTAGTCCTCCAAGCCTATCGGATCTTCCAATAGTAACTTTACTGTGTTTTCAGGATATAACAATGCATAACGTGTTGCCAGCATGCCACCCATAGAATGACCAAGTACCACACTTTGCCTGATCCCGAGGCTATCCAGCAATGCCCTGTTCCAGGCAGCCATCTGATGAAAACTATAATGAATAAACGGTTTTGATGATTTGCCAAATCCAATCTGATCTGGAACTACCACCCTGTATCCACGATCCGTAAGTGCCTTAATAACATTTGTCCAATAGTAACCACCAAAATTTTTACCGTGGAATAGCACTACCGTTCCGCCATTCGGCGACTTCGTTGCAGCAATATCCATGTACGCCATGCGAATATCCTGTCCTTCTGTTTTTATAGGAAAAAACTTAACTGCATATGGATACTTTACATTTTCAAGGGTTATAGACAATGTATCAGCCTTTTGTCCAAGCGCATGCCCTGCGTAAACGAGCAGAGATAACAAAGCAATAGTGTATTTTTTACGCATATCATTAGTTTCTAAAACCAACAAAAGTGAGCTGATAAAGTTCGCGCCTAGCACATTTTTTATACATTTGACCGAAAATATAAACAATGGGTATGTATCAGATTGGCGGGGAAACGCTTTCCCTAAATATCATTTCAAACATCATCAATGACAACCTCAAGCTGGAACTTTCAGGCGTTGTTATTGAGCGGGTAAACAATTGCCGGGCTTATCTGGATGAAAAATTAAAAAGAGAAACCCAACCCATTTACGGAATCAACACCGGTTTTGGCTATCTTCAGCATATCAAAATTGCTGCTAACGAGCTCTCTCAGCTACAGCATAACTTGTTATTATCACATGCCTGCGGAACCGGAGCACATGTACCAACAGATATTGTAAAGATTATGCTGTTCCTCAAAATCCAATCCCTGAGTTACGGTAATTCGGGAATCCGACTGGAAACTTTGAACCGACTGGTGCTCATGTACAATAGCGATGCACTTCCAACGATTTACACCCAGGGCTCCTTAGGTGCCTCAGGTGATCTGGCGCCGCTGGCACATCTCGCCCTTCCACTAATCGGTGAAGGATACTTAAGCTATAACAACGAACTCATTCATGCAAAGGATTGGCTGAATGTCATGAATCTGGAACCTTTGCACCTTCAGCCCAAGGAGGGACTGGCACTAATTAACGGAACCCAGTTTATGGCCGCTTATGGCATGTATATCTTGATCAATGCACACCGCCTTTCGGCGTTTAGCGATACAATAGGTGCTTTATCTGCTGATGCGTTTAACTGCAGGATAGATCCTTTTAAAGCGCTTAGTCACCAGATCAGACCGCATATAGGACAGTTGGCCACTGCAGACAGGATATACAGCTTATTGATTACAAGTGAAATGGCGGGAATGGACAATAAGCAAACACAGGATCCTTATTCATTCAGATGCATGCCACAGGTACATGGCGCCAGCAAAGATGCGCTTGACTACGCAACAAAGGTGTTTGAAGTAGAGATTAATTCCGTCACAGACAATCCTAATATTTTTCCCGAGGAAGATGAGATCATTTCCGCTGGAAACTTCCACGGACAACCGCTGGCGCTGGCGCTTGATTTCTTAAGTATTGCCCTGGCTGAACTGGGATCAATATCTGAAAGAAGAACCTTCCAGCTGATCTCCGGACAACGTGGATTGCCAAATTTTCTAGTTAAGAATGCCGGATTAAATTCAGGCTTGATGATCCCCCAATATACCGCCGCATCAATTGCCAGTGAAAATAAACAATTGGCAACCCCTTCGTCAGTAGACTCTATTGTTTCGAGCAACGGACAGGAAGACCATGTAAGCATGGGTGCTAACGGAGCCACTAAGTGTTTCCGAATTTTGAACAATCTGGAAAGAATTCTTGCTATAGAGTTACTTACCGCTGCTCAGGCTATCGAATTTAGAAGACCCCTAAAAACCTCTGCAGAGCTGGAAGAATTGCTACTCGCCTACCGCAAGGATGTGGCAGCACACGAAGAAGACAGATTGTTATCTGACGATATCCACACCTCAATTCGCTTTCTAAATAACTTCAAAAAAGCCTAGAAACAAAAAATGCCGCAAACTCATCGTCTGCGGCATTTTTATGTTCTATAATTAACGTTTTAAAGTAAAAGGAAGCGTGATGCCAAAGGTCACATTTCTTCCTGCATTATAGATCCCTAACGTCGGATCTTCATCACTTAATCGTCCAGGCTTGAACCTGCTTAAGTGATCATAATATGCTTTATTCAATAGGTTTTTGCCAGCAACATATACAATCAGATCCTGGTTTTTGCCCAATTTCAAGGTCGTCCCAACAGATGCATTTAATAAGGTATAGCCGCTGGTTGCAGACTCAAAGCTGTCTATCTTATCCTGTTTGAAGAAATTATCGATTCCGACAGACACATACGATTTAGATGTTCCGCCGATCTTCGGTTCAAAACGCAATTCGTTCCGCAAAGCCGCAGCGGGAATAAATGGAAGAGATTGCTCCGTTGTGCGGTTAGTGGCTCTGGTATACGAGAAACTATTTTCAAAGTGGATATAACTTACCGGATGTAAAGTTAAAGATGCTTCAAGACCTCGAAGAAATGCATTGTCCTGTACAAAATTGTAAACTGGATATTCCTTTGTGCTGCCGTCCTCAGCTTCAACATCCTTCGTACTTCCATCAGTGTCGTAATAGATGTATTTGTTGATGTAATTAGCAAATCCACCGAGACTGGCACTTAAATATTGATTCTGATAGTCAAAAGAGGCATCAAACTGATAACTCTGTTCTGGTTTTAAATTAGCGTTACCTATTTCATACCTAAATACACCTTCGTGCACACCATTTGAGGCAAGCTCAGCAATATTTGGTGCACGGAAGGCACTTCCGGCATTTGCTTTAAAGCTAAAGGCATCGTTAAACTCATGCGTATAACCCAATGCACCGGTAACGTGCGAAAATTTATTGTCGAACGCATTAAATTCAGAAGCCCCACTGAAGGCTTTTCCAGTCATCTTTCTATAATCAAAACGGGCACCTATGTTAAAGGTGTTTTTCTCCCAGGCTTTTTTGACAAAAACAAAACCGCCAAAAGCCTGGCTGTCATAATCAGGGATTAACTGCTCTTCGCCAGTCGTATTCAGACTATGCATAAACTCGCCAGATAATCCGATTACCGGAGACCAACCGTTTGATTCTTTAAAAGAATATTTAAGATCATAGCTGTAACTATAGCTGTTCAAAAATAAGGCGGGATCCTCTCCCGCAGTTTCCAGTTCGCGACGGAGATTATGCTGATAACCAAGGATAGCTTTCAAGCTTCCATCTCCCAAAAGAATATTACTATTCAGGGCAATTTTATAATGGCGCACATCCTGCTTAGGAAAAGCAAGTGATCTGTCTTTGTTCTGAGCATCAGTAAATGGATTACCATCATCGTCTGCGAGCTGACCTGCATCGTTTCTGACAGGCTCGTAAAAACCAAGATTTGTACGGAAGCTGGATGCGTCCAAATGTGCATAACCCCATTTTTTATTTAAGCCAATCTGTCCTTCAAAATTAGTCTCGTTGAAGCCAGAATTTGGTACATATTCAGTCGGCGTACGATAAGAATAAGCACTTTTATACGATCCACGAACTTTATAGACAAAGCCCTGATCATTACCCTGAAGCATCAACGAGTTTCCTGTTAAGCCATTGTTTGTAGAATAGTTTGTTAAAAACTCTCCGCGTATGGTCCCCTGGGGTGCGGGAAGGGCATCTAAAATATTAATTACCCCACCAAGTGCATCTGATCCATACATTAAGCTGGCAGGCCCTTTTAACACCTCAACACGATCCGCACTGTACTGATCAATCTCGATGCCGTGCTCATCTCCCCACTGTTGCCCTTGCTGTTTTACACCATTATTGACCGTCACAACACGATTGTAACCCAATCCCCGGATAACAGGCTTTGAAATGCCAGCACCGGTGGTGATCTGTGCCACACCAGGTACACGTGATATCGCGTCGATAAGGTTTGTTGACGGACGATATAACAAATCAGACTTGCTTACCGTAGAGATCGTTGTGCTGTTGCTGCGGTTGTCTGAGCTAGATGCAGAACCGGTAATCACAACTTCGTGTGCTTCAATTACACTGGCCTGCAACGTGAAATTATTGTTCACAGGATTGGCAAAATCAATATATTGACTTGCCGATCGGTATCCTACGTAACTGATCAATACAAGGAACCGACCGCGGGCTGGGACATTGTTAAAAGTGAATGCACCCGAAGCATTCGTTACTGCAGATATACGCAGATCTGGGATGGTCACTGTAGCACCCGGTAAACCGGCTTTGCTTTGGGCATCAATTACGGTGCCATTATAAACTCCTGTTTCGGCAGCCTTTGCACCGAAAGAAAATATAGAAATAACGAGTACAACCAAATAAAGGTGTAATGTTTTCATAGTAATAATATGATAAGTATGAGTAATACGACATGGCCTAAGCCATTAAAGAAAAATTAATACCGAAAAGCTAGACAGCTGGGGGGCCTCGCAAAGAGGTGCTGATCAACGCAGTATACGCATCTATCGTTACTACGTGGCTTTTTAGAAAAACAACTTTTGTAAGGCAAAAATGCGTCAACTGAGTTGTATGGGTAAAATTCTTTTCAAAATGAGCTGCACATACCAAACACTGTTCCGCGTGACTGCTTATGTGGAGCTTATGCCCGCATACCGGTTCGTTTTTACAGGTGTATTCTACTTCCTCATGGTGGTGAAATGATGCCCATGGCGTAAGCGCAATGAAAAACACGCCCAACAAAAGGAATGATAAAAATTTATTGATATGTAAGTTCTTTTTTCTCAACTTGACCCAAAAGTAAGTAAATCTAAACGAACACCCCGCATCATTAAGTAACATTGCCTTTATATGACCTCAAAAACCGAGAACTTAGACCTTAGCAAAAGACAAACACCTACAGGAAATATATTAACCTGCAAAGGTTGGGTGCAGGAAGCAGCACTACGGATGTTATTAAATAACCTGGATCCTGATGTAGCCGAAAAGCCGGAGGAACTGATCGTTTATGGGGGAAGGGGTAAAGCAGCAAGAAATAAAGAAGCACTGTTACTCATTGTAAAAGCCTTGAGGAACCTGGAGAATGATGAAACATTATTGATTCAATCGGGTAAACCCGTAGGTATCATGCCCACACACCAAGATGCCCCGCGAGTACTTATCTCCAATTCTCAGCTGGTGCCGAAATGGGCCACGCAGCAACATTTTGACGATCTAGAGGATAAAGGACTGATGATGTATGGGCAGATGACTGCGGGTTCCTGGATTTATATCGGATCACAGGGGATTGTCCAGGGCACCTACGAAACCTACGCCGCGTTAGCTAGAAAACATTTTGATGGTAGTTTAAAGGGGAAACTGAATGTGACAGCTGGCCTTGGTGGTATGGGCGGTGCACAGCCCCTTGCCATCACCATGAATGAAGGCGTTTGCCTTGCTGCAGAAGTAGAGGAGTGGAGAATAAAAAAAAGATTGGAAACTCGTTATATTGATGAAATCGCCTACGACATCGATCAGGCAATCGACAAGGCCGTACAATATGCCGCAGAAAATAAAGCGCTTTCCATAGGCATAGTCTGTAATGCCGTAACCTTACTCAATCGTTTAATTGAACGCGGAATCACACCAGACACCTTAACTGATCAGACATCGGCACATGATCCCCTGATTGGATATTTTCCAGAAGGCCTCAGCGTTGCCGAAGCAGCTGAACTTCGAATAAATGACGCAAAAAAATACAGAGAGCTCTCTTATGCTACAATGGCTAAACACGTTGTTCAAATGCTGGAACTGCAGAAAAGAGGAGCGATTACTTTTGATTATGGAAACAATCTTCGCGGTCGTGCACTCGAAGCTGGCATCACTAATGCCTTTGATTTCCCCGGCTTTGTGCCTGCCTATATCCGCCCACTATTTTGTGAAGGAAAGGGCCCTTTTCGCTGGGCAGCACTTAGCGGTGATCCAGAAGATATATATACTACAGACCAGGTGATCATGGACTTGTTTCCTGAAAACAGCAGTCTGCACCGATGGATTAAAATGGCCAGGGAACGTATCGCGTTTCAGGGGCTACCAGCAAGAATCTGCTGGCTCGGACAGGGCGAAAGGGAGCTGGCAGGCCTTGCTTTCAACAAACTCGTTGCCGAAGGCAGGGTAACTGCTCCTATCGTAATCGGCCGGGATCACCTGGATACAGGATCCGTAGCATCGCCCAACAGAGAAACTGAGGCTATGCTTGACGGTTCGGATGCGGTTGCAGACTGGCCTGTATTAAACGCACTCGTCAACACTGCCGGAGGCGCAAGCTGGGTATCGTTACATCACGGGGGTGGAGTAGGCATCGGATATTCGATACACGCAGGTATGGTGATCGTTGCTGACGGCACCGATGAAGCAGCTGTAAGAATAAAAAGGGTATTACGCAATGACCCGGCTATGGGCGTGATCCGACATGCAGATGCCGGCTATGACATCGCAAACGATACACTTAGAAAACATAGATTAGGACTCGATCAATTAGACAATAAGTAATTATTACTTAATGGTGATCATTAAAAGGCTATTTTCCATGTAGTTTATAAACCTTTACGCCGACTTTTACGTTATTAAATAAAAAAGAATGGCTACAGCTGATCAAATCAAAAAAGGGTATATCGATTACGTCCTCACGCATGGCGAAAAACCGAAATCTGTTTACAGCTTTGTAAAAAAACTGAAGACTACTGAGACTAATTTCTATGAGTTTTATGCTGCTTTTGAAAGTATTGAAAAGAGTATCTGGGTAGAACTTACCGTAGAAACCATCAATACCATACAACAGCAGGAGGTTTGGCAGCAATATTCGTCCAGAGACCGTATGTTATCCTTCTTCTATAGTTTTACAGAGTTGCTGAAACAGCACCGGAGTTTTATCATCTACACATTGAAGGAGCAACGTATGGGGTTATCCACTCCTCAGATCCTGTCAGGCGTAAAACCGATCTTTGAAAACTTCGCTGATGAAATTATCAATGAAGGACTGGAAAGTGGAGAACTTGCCAACAGGAAATTTTTTAGCAAACGCTATAAAGACGCACTTTGGGCACAGTTCCTGTTTATCACCAGGTTCTGGGCAAATGATGACAGTGCCGGTTTTGAGAAAACTGATGAAGCCATAGAAAAAGGCATTCAGGTTACATTCGACCTCTTCCAACGATCACCTATCGACAATCTGTTCGAATACGGCAAGTTCCTTTCGAGAAATGGCGGATTTAAAGAAATGCGATTCTAGCCCGGATGAAAGAACAGAACGGTATTCCAACGACAAAAACACAGCGATCAGCAAAATTTGTGAAGACAGGTTTTCAGATTGGCGGTAATTATATTAAGCACTATTCAAAAAAACTCTTTAATCCGGAGCTGGACAACAGTCAGCTGAACGAAGATAATGCAACCGACATTTACAATTCTTTAAGTGAACTTAAAGGTAGTGCACTTAAGATTGCACAGATGTTGAGTATGGATAAGAACATCCTGCCCAAATCTTATGTAGATAAGTTCACTCAATCGCAGTACAATGCCCCTCCCCTTTCTGGGCCCCTGATTGTAAGGACGTTTACCAAGCTTTTCGGAAAAACACCGGAGCAAATGTATGACAGCTTCAATCTGGTGTCAAAAAATGCAGCCTCTATCGGGCAGGTTCATGAAGCAAACCTGAACGGAAAGAAACTGGCAGTTAAAATTCAATACCCCGGTGTTGCAGACAGCATATCCTCTGATCTAAAACTCGTAAAGCCCTTTGCTTTCCGCCTACTAGGTATGAGCGAGAAAGAATTGAATATTTACGTCAAAGAAGTTGAAGAGCGACTGTTAGAGGAAACGGACTATGAGCTCGAAGTAAGGCGCTCTATTGAGTTCTCTGAAGCTTGCAAAATTCTGGACAACATTATATTCCCGACCTATTATCCAAATCTTTCCAGTAAACGGATCATTACGATGGACTGGATTGAAGGTCTGCACCTGAAAGAGTTTCTAAAAACAAACCCATCGCAGGAACTAAGAAATAAGATAGGCCAGGCACTGTGGGATTTTTATAATTTCCAACAACACGAACTACGCGCTGTACATGCAGATCCACATCCAGGCAACTTTTTAATCACTCCTGATGAAAAACTCGGTGTAATTGACTTCGGATGCATCAAAGAACTTCCGAACGACTTCTATATCCCGTTCTTCTCTTTAATCTCTGCAGATATCACTAAGGACAAAGCAAAAACGATAGCCGCATTCCGTGAGTTGGAAATGATCCACCCAACTGATACCCCCGCCCAAGTCGAATTCTACTACAAGGCCTACAAAGAGATGATCGAACTTTTCGCCAGACCTTATTTAAGTGAGATCTTCGACTTTAGCAAGCCTGAATTTTTTGAAGGCCTATACCATTACGGGGAAAAAATCGCGAAAATGCCTGAATTTAAACAAGCTAGGGGCGTTAAGCATTTTATCTATGTCAACAGAACGAACTTCGGCCTGTATACCATTCTACACGAACTGCAGGCAACTGTCCACACGGGAACATTTAAACCTCAGGTATAATGAAGGTGCTGCTCACAGGCGCGAATGGTTATATCGGCACACGGCTGCTTCCTGTGCTTCTGGAGCAAGGTCACGAAGTGGTATGCATGGTGCGAGATCCCCGCAGATTTGCGTTGGAATCAGATTTTGGCGATCAGGTAACGATTATTACCGGCGACCTGTTAAATCGGGCAACATTGAACGCAATACCTCAGGACATCACTGCAGCCTATTATCTGGTTCACTCGATGTCGTCAAGCAAAGCAGGCTTTTCAGATCTGGAACAGGAATCGGCCAACAATTTTGCCGATGCGGTAAAGAACACCAAATGTGGACAAATCATTTACCTCACAGGAATTGTAAATGATGATAACCTTTCAGACCACCTCAACTCCAGACTTGCTGTAGAAACAACATTAAAAAAAGCACTCATACCGTTAACAGTATTGCGTGCAGCCATTATCATTGGTTCCGGCAGTGCATCTTTTGAAATCATACGTGATCTAGCCGAAAAACTACCTGTAATGGTGGCGCCGAAATGGGTAAATACACGCTGCCAGCCAATTGCTATCAGAGATGTTTTGGCTTACCTCACAGGAGTGCTTTATAATGAATCCGCATTAAATAAAACTTTCGATATCGGTGGACCGGACATCCTAACCTATAAACAAATGATCCTGCAATACGGTAGCTCGAGGGGGCTAAAACGCTGGATCATTACCGTTCCTGTTCTTACACCAAGATTATCATCGTTATGGCTTAACCTAGTTACTTCGGTGCCTTATTCGCTCGCACGAAGCCTTGTGGATAGCATGAAGAACGAAGTGGTTTGTCAGGATGACAAAATTAAAAGTGTAGTACCAAGAGCTTGCTTTAGCTATAAAGAAGCCTTAAGCATGGCCTTTGAAAAGATCGAACAAAATTCAATCGTATCAAGCTGGAAAGATGCCCTGAACAGGGGTTATCTGGATACTTCTTTTATGGACCAGGTTAAGGTACCTGCAAAAGGAACCCTAGAGTATAAGGTAAAAATGAAATTTAACAGAGACGAAGACGAAGTGTTTAATAACATCTGGAGCATCGGTGGTAACACAGGTTGGTATTACCTGGACTGGCTTTGGAGTTTGCGTGGGCTGTTAGACAAAGTATTTGGTGGCGTTGGTGCAAGGCGCGGACGTACAAGTAGCCTAAATCTACAGGCTGGAGATGTGCTTGACTTTTGGCGCGTATTGCTGGCAGATAAAAAGAGCAAACGCCTGTTGTTATATGCTGAGATGAAAATTCCTGGCGAAGCCTGGCTTGAATTTAAAATAGTATCTTTTCATGGCTCATCCTACCTATCTCAGATTGCCACATTCAGGCCTTCGGGATTGTGGGGCAGGATGTATTGGTATGCGATGCTACCTTTCCATCTTGTACTTTTCAATGGAATGGCAAAACGGATCACTGAATACAAGCGTCCGGAACCAAAATAAAACAGAAAAAGGCACAATCGCCACAATTGTACCTTTTTCCTAACCCTTAAACTAACAATAAGACGCTTGAGAAGCAAAAAGGTTTCAAATAAAATTTATTGTTTATTTAATGGCAAAAAAATATAAACATATGTAATCAGTTAATATATTTGTATCAAGAATTACTACCATTGGCAAAACGTTCAACAGCATTCAAAAACATCTTAGTCATTGAAGACAATCATGCTATTTTAGACGTGATTACGCTGATATTGCAAAGTGAAGCTTACAAGGTTAATGGGCTAAGCAAAAGCGCCGATTTCATGAATCACATCGATGCCTTTAAGCCTGACCTGCTTATCCTTGATATCATGCTTCCCGACGCAGACGGTCGTATGTTGCTGCAGCAGCTCCGCCAGAACGAAAGTACCATGCATATCCCTGTACTGATGATCTCAGCAAGATATACCCAGGAAAATATTCAGCATGGAGAATTTAAGCCAAATGGTTTCCTCGCCAAACCGTTCGACATAGATGAATTACTCGACAGAATCGAGGGTATTCTCGCAGGAAAAAACTATTTATAGTTAAGCACCCTTTTTGGATAAGCTCTGCATCAGCTGCTCGTAAAGATCCGTTCCTGATTCTTCTCTTGGCTTTAATTTCTTTACAGGCGTACGCTTTCCTTTTGCTTTTGCCTTTATGATCTTTAATAATTCGCCAGTATACTCATCCTTGAACTGATCTATTTTGAATGGAGATGTGTATTGTTTAATTAGCGCCAGTCCCACGTCCAACTCCTTCTTGCTAATCGTATCTAATGCCGGCGTCTTAATATCTTCTGCAGAACGGACTTCTTCAGCAAACCGAATTTTGGTCACAACAAGTACGTGATCCATTGGATGGATTACACAAAGATTTTCTGAACTCCTCAGCACAAAACGGGCTACTCCAGCTTTGTTCGACTTCTGTAGTGCTTTTAACAATAATGCATATGCCTTTTTCCCTTGTGTTTCTGGCTCCGCATAATAAGATGTCTCATAATAAATCGGATTGATTTCAGAAATATCAACAAAGTTCTCCAACTCAATCATCTTGGTCTTCTCCGGACTTGCATCTTCAAAATCCTGCTGTTCCAGGATTACATACTGTTCGTTCAGCATATACCCTTTCACAATTTTATTGTAAGGAACTTCTTTATGTGTCTGTTCGTTAACCCGCTGAAACTTGATTCGCGAATGATCTTTTCCATCAAGCATGTCAAGATCCAGTCCGCTGTTCTGCACGGCCGAATATAACTTAACCGGAATGTTGACCAGTCCAAAACCTATCGAGCCTTTCCAAATTGATCTCATGATTTATTATTATATCAGAATAACAGTTCGCCGCATACTATTGTTCATACCATTGCTATATTTCCTATCTTTAGCATAGGCAAGGCTAATAAGGTATAAATATGAATGAAAATGAAAAATTAATCAACTATTTCTACTCAAGCTTCCAACGGAAAGATATAGCAGCCATGCAGGCTTGTTATGCCGATGATGCGACTTTTAACGACGCTGTATTCAGTAACCTGACTGCAGACAAGGTAAAGGCCATGTGGGCCATGCTGATTGAGAAAGGTAAGGATATGACGCTTACCTTCGACGGCGTACAGGCAAACTCAACTTCCGGAAGTGCCAGATGGATCGCAACTTATACATTCTCTTTAACGGGCAATAAAGTGGTCAATGTGATCGATGCAAAGTTCACATTCAATAACGGAAAGATCCTGACGCATACAGATTCTTTTAGCTTCTACAGATGGGCGAGCCAGGCTTTGGGCATCACAGGTAAACTCCTGGGCTGGACGCCACTGCTAAAGAATAAAATCCGCAAAACCGCCGCCCGTAATCTGGATATATATATGGCCGCCAAGGCACAAACTTTGTAATTCAATTCTTGTTATATTAAACATCATGAAAAGATCAATAACAATTATCTTAAGCCTGGTAGTAAGCACTGCGTTTGCACAACTCAAACCTGTATCCTACACTGATGGCTCACAAAAGCTCAACGGACTCTCTATTTCCCCGGCTAAAGGAAATATGAAAAAAGCAGGCGTCCTTATTCTCCCTGCCTGGAAAGGTATAGACAAACATGCTAAAGATGCTGCCGAAGATCTTTCAAAACTAGGTTACTATGCTTTCGTAGCAGATATTTATGGGGAAGGTAATTATCCCACCGACAATAAAAGCGCGGGGGAAAAATCCGGATATTACAAAACAAACTTCAAAGAATACCAGAGAAGAATCGACCTCGCTCTGCAGCAATTGATCAAAGCCGGTGCAGATCCTGCAAGAGTTGTTGTGATCGGCTACTGCTTTGGTGGTACAGGTGCTATAGAGGTGGCGAGAGCGGTTTTTCCAGTTAGAGGAGTTGTATCATTTCACGGCGGACTTGGGAAAGATGCTACGCGTGTAACGGATCCAATAAAAACTAAGGTTCTGGTACTGCATGGAGCCGACGACCCTTCCGTTCCACCAGCACAAGTTGCGGCATTTCAACAAGAGATGAGAACGGCTAAGGCTGACTGGCAAATGATTTATTATGCCAATTCAGTACATGCTTTTACAGATCCAGATGCCGGAAATGATAATTCCAAAGGAGCAGCTTATAATGAACTGGCAGCCAAAAGATCATGGGAACACATGAAAATGTTTTTCAATGAAATCCTGGCGAACTAATTTATTCGCCTGTTAAAAATGAAATAATACCATCGGGACTTAGCTTTTGCTGAGTTCCGCTCTGCATATCTTTTAACGTTAATAAACCGCTGTCCATCTCATCGCTACCTATTAGTACGACATATGGAATAGCTTTAGCATCCGCATAACCCATCTGTTTCTTCAGTTTTGCCGACGAAGGATAGAGTTCTGATGCAATATCCGCCTCCCGTAGCTTTTGCAACAGCGGAAGTGCATATCGCGCCGCAGCATCGTCAAAGTTACTGATCAGCACCCGGGTGCCTGCAGCAGTAGTCTCAGGAAACAAATTCAGTTCGTGCATCACGTCGTAAATGCGGTCGGCTCCAAAAGATATTCCTACCCCCGTTAATCCCTTCAAGCCAAACATCCCCGTCAGGTCATCATAACGGCCACCACCACCGATGCTTCCCATGGCAGCTTCATTTGTTTTTACCTCAAAAATACAACCGGTATAGTAATTTAATCCTCTGGCTAATGTGATGTCCAGCTCCAGATCAGGGTGTTTAACGCTACTTGCGGATAACAGCGCCTTTACGTATTCAAAAACCGTTTCGATCTCAGCAATACCTTTTAAACCGGTTTCAGATTGCGCAAGTACCTGCTTCAGGCTACTTAGCTTACTGTCATTGTTTCCTTCAAGCAAAATGACAGGTTTGAGCAATTCAATATCCTGCGCAGTAAAACCGCGTTCTATTAATTCCTTTGTAACACCATCAAAACCGATCTTATCCAGTTTGTCGATCGCAACGGTCATGTCAATAATTAACTCAGGCTTACCGATCACTTCGGCTATGCCCGATAAAATCTTTCTATTGTTGATCTTTATGGTGAAGTCAGTCATGCCCAGATTGCTCAATGCCTCCTGGTAGATCAATACAAATTCAGCTTCATTTAGTAGACTGTCCGAACCTACCACATCCACATCACATTGATAAAACTCTCTATATCTTCCCTTCTGCGGCCTGTCTGCACGCCATACAGGCTGAACTTGAAATCTTTTAAAAGGAAGCGCAATATCATTTTGATGCATAACCACGTATCGCGCAAAGGGGACAGTTAGATCATAGCGTAAAGCTTTCTCACTGATAGAAGAAATCAGCCCATTCGAATCTTTGGCATCTAAATGCGTGGTATTTGCCTTGCTCAGGTAATCTCCAGAATTCAGAATCTTAAAGATAAGTTTGTCACCTTCGTCACCATACTTTCCAGTGAGGGTCGACAGGTTTTCCATTGCAGGGGTTTGAATTTCCGCGTAACCATATTTCCTGAATACCGTTTTAATAGTATCAAAGATATGATTGCGTTTCACCATTTCTGAAGGGGAAAAATCCCGGGTTCCTTTTGCTAAAGACGGTTTGATCGTAGACATGCGGCAAAAGTACAAAAACTAACAAGCATAAAAAAGGTTGCCTGTATGATACAGGCAACCTAATATAACATATACTTTAAAAACTATTAGATCAACAATCTAACCGGCTCTTCAAGCAATGACTTCACAGTTTGCAGGAACGCAGAACCCGTTGCACCATCAACAACACGGTGGTCGCAGCTCAATGTAACTTTCATTACATTTCCTGGAACTACAGCGCCGTTTTTAACAACAGGTACTTGAGAGATACCTCCAACAGCAAGAATACATGCATCAGGTGGATTGATAATCGCAGTAAACTCATCGATACCGAACATACCTAAGTTGGAAATGGTGAAAGTAGATCCTTCCCAGTCCGACGGCTGTAATTTTTTTGCTTTAGCACGTTGTGCGAAATCTTTAACCTCTGCAGAGATGCGTGACAGTGATTTACCATCAGCAAAACGTACAACAGGTACTAAAAGACCATCTTCAACAGCCACAGCAACGCCGATGTTAACGTGCTCATTGTAACGGATCTTATCACCTAACCATGAAGAGTTCACGTTTGGATGTTGTTTTAAAGCAATGGCAACTGCTTTTAATACAAGATCGTTGAAAGAGATTTTAACCGGTGCAATTTCGTTCATTTTGTTACGGGCAGCAATAGCGCCATCCATATCAATGCTCATGGTTAAATAGAAATGCGGTGCAGTAAACAAGCTTTCAGAGAGGCGTTTTGCAATCACTTTACGCATTTGCGTAACAGGCTTCTCGGTAAACTTCTCTTCGCCAACATAAGCCGGTAAAGCAGCTGGTGCTTTTTCTGCCGGAGCAGCCGAAGTTGAAGCCGCAGGAGCTGCAGCAGCAGGCTTAAAGTTCTCTATGTCTTTTTTGATGATCCTTCCGCCATCAGCACTACCTGATACCTGCGAAAGGTCAATTCCTTTTTCTTTAGCAATTTTCTTAGCTAGCGGAGATGCTTTAACACGTCCACCGTCAGCAGCAACAGCTTCTTTTTCTTCAGGAGCACTTTCTGCAGCTTTCTCGGCAACAGGTGCGTCAGACTTTTTATCTGAAACAGCTTTTGCCGGAGCATCGCCCTGACTTAATATACCACTGATGTCTGTTCCTTCCGGGCCAACAATAGCAATAATGCCATTTACTTTAGCCGCCTGGCCTTTCTCAACACCGATATGTAATAAAGTACCTTCAGCATATCCCATAACTTCCATAGTCGCCTTATCGGTTTCTACATCTGCAAGAATATCATCGTCTTTTACTTTATCGCCAACCTTTTTATGCCATTCAGCAATAACACCTTCAGTCATGGTATCACTCAAAAGTGGCATGCGTACTACTGTAACACCCATCTTCTCGATATCCGCATCAGATAATGCAGCACCGCCGGCAGGAGCCTCAGTTTTTGATTCAGCAGCAGGCGCTTCTTCCGTTTTAGCAGCAGGAGCATCCGCAGGCTTCGCAGCACCACCTTCAGCTTCAAGAACCGCTTTATAGTCTTCGCCTTCTTTACCAACAACGGCAATAACAGCATCAACAGGAACAGCTTTACCTTCTTCTACACCAATATATAATACGATGCCATCCCAGTAGGATTCCAGATCCATGGTCGCCTTATCGGTTTCCACTTCAGCCATAACATCACCGCTTTTAATTTTATCGCCAACTTTGACATGCCATTTAGCCATAACCCCTTCGGTCATGGTATCGCTCATCTTGGGCATTTTAACTACTTCAGCCATTCTATAATATCAATTGAAATATTTTGAATTAATCTTGTACGTAAGGATAGTCTGTTTGAACATAAACATCGGTATATAATTCCGAAGCTTCAGGGAAAGGAGATTCTTCAGCAAATTTAACTGACTCATCAACAATCTGCTTCACTTTGTTCTCAATCTCTTCGATCCAGGCCTGATCAGCATATTTCTCTTTCAAAATTACTTCTCTAACCAGTTCAATCGGATCTTTAGCTTTATACTCTTCCAATTCGTCTTTAGTACGGTATTTAGCTGGATCAGACATTGAATGTCCTCTGTAACGGTAAGTACGCATTTCTAAGAAGGTTGGTCCTTCACCGTTTCTTGCACGTTGCGCAGCTTCGTCCATTGCATTATGAACAGCAACCGGATCCATACCATCAACAGGTGCACATGGCATATCAAATCCTAAACCGATTTTGTAGATGTCAGTCATGTTTGTAGTACGCTCTACAGAAGTTCCCATCGCATAACCATTGTTTTCACAAACAAAAATTACCGGCAATTTCCACAACATAGCCATGTTGAATGCCTCGTTCAAAGCACCCTGACGAACGGCACCGTCACCCATATAACAAACGTTCAGGTTTTTTGTACCCTTAAATTTTTCTGCAAAGGCTATACCAGCTCCTAAAGGAATCTGTCCACCAACAATACCATGGCCACCATAAAAGTTATGTTCTTTACTGAACATATGCATAGAACCACCCTTGCCTTTAGAGCATCCGGTTACTTTTCCATACATCTCAGCCATAATTGCATTTGCACTAACACCTTTTGCCAAGGCATGAGCGTGGTCGCGGTAAGCGGTAATCATGGAATCTTCAGGCTGCAGGGCAGAAATTGCACCGGCAACAACAGCTTCCTGACCAATATATAAATGACAAAATCCACGAATTTTTTGTTGTCCGTATAGTTGTCCCGTTTTCTCTTCGAACTTGCGCATCAGCAACATCGACTCAAACCACTTCAGATAGGTATCTTTATTAATTTCTACTGCACTCATTTTTGGGGTGTTGATTTTTTTTTACGAGAGCAAATCTACTTTATTATTGCAACAAATCGAAGAAATGTCTGTAAAATACACACTAAGGTTACACATAAGTGATTATGGATAAAAAAATCAGATGACATTTGGATAACAAAAAGAAATTACATAGTTTTGGTAGTCGAACAATAAGCCAAAATGGTGTACGTTTAAGTGTAAGTGCATTTTACCCAAACTTAATAGGATAACATGATCAAAAAATTTTTGTTTTCTTCTCTAATCGCTTTGTGCAGCATAACATCCCTACATGCGCAAACAAAAACAAAAGATACCAATAACACTGCCGATCCAGACAACTTAGCTTCCCAATATTTATCCCAGGTGATGGGCGTTGCAGTAGATGCAACATCTAACCTGAAGTTGTATAAATTCATCTACGAATGGATAGGTACTCCTTACAGATACGGAGGAAACACAAAAAAAGGAATCGATTGCTCAGCTTTTACCAAAGCTATCTACGATAAAGTATTTAACACAACCATACTCCGTAACTCCAGAGATATTTTTAGCATGGTAAACCCATTGCCTAAAGATGAACTGAAAGAAGGAGATCTGGTATTTTTCAAAATTAAAAGTGCTAAGATTTCACATATCGGTATCTTCCTTGGAAACGGCCGCTTTGCACACGCCTCTAACAGAGGTGTCGTAATCAGTAACCTTAATGATCCATATTATGCACGCTACTTTTATAAAGGCGGAAGAATACTGGATTCAATGAAAGATAATTTAATAGAGGAATAGCCTTTATACCTTAAAAGATCTTAAATCCCCCTGATAACCTGGGGGATTTTTTTATGACCTCATATGATGAAATTACATATCCTGAGTTTTTTTTGTGTTGCCTTGCTCCTTACCTCGTTAAGCTGTATCAATAAAGCGCAACCTGTACTACAAGAGGTTCATAGTGCGCCGGTTCTTTCAGACAGTACACTAAAAGATACGCTCACTATCACCGCTGTAGGAGACATGATGCTTGGCTCTGCATATCCGTCTGCAAGCAACCTCCCTAAAGATGATGCAGTGAACAGTTTTAAAGCTGTTAAGGAATACTTGAAAGGTGATATTGTATTCGGCAATCTGGAGGGTTGCTTTCTTAACTCCGGAAAATCCACAAAATGTAAAGACACCATCGGCAACAGTTGCTTCGCTTTCAGGATGCCAGAGCGTTATGCTGGAATTTACAAAGACGCCGGGTTCAACTTACTAAGCGTCGCCAATAACCACGTAGGCGATTTTGGTATTGCTGGCAGAAAGAAAACAAGTACCATCCTTGATTCATTGGGCATTAACTACGCCGGCCTCAACAGCAAACCCTATAGCCTATTTGAAAAAAATGAGATAACCTATGCTTTTTGTGCTTTCTCCCCAAACGACAATACGTTACAGATTACAGAAATTGATAGCGCCAAAGCATTAGTAGCCCAGCTAAAAGCCAAAGCAAACATCGTTATTGTTTCTTTTCATGGAGGTGGAGAAGGATCAAAGTTTGAACATGTAACCCGAAAAACCGAAGTGTTTTATAAAGAAGACCGGGGAAATGTGTATGCCTTTGCACATGCTGTAATTGATGCCGGAGCAGATGTGGTTCTTGGCCATGGACCACATGTTACCCGGGCTGCAGAATGTTACAAAGGTAAATTTATTGCTTACAGCATGGGCAACTTCTGTACCTACGGAATGTTTAACCTAAGCGGGCCAAACGGTATCGCACCTCTGATCCAGATAAAGATAAACGGAAAAGGCGATTTCCTGATGGCCGATGTTATCTCCGTGCGACAAGACAAAATAAATCACCTAACGGTGGATAAAACACATGCTGCTTTCCAAAAAATGAAAATGCTTACACAAATGGATATTCCGGAAAACAAACTCGTGTTTACCCCCGATCAGCAGATTAAGATCAGCCTTAACTAAGCCTCATCTTTTGTATTGCGCACCAGGCTTATGCCTGTGAAAAAGAATATTGCACCAATTACACCAAATACGATTAACTGACGCGTTGCGGCATCATGCTTAGTGAAGCCATAACCGGCATAGATCAGGCCGATAATACCCAGAATAGTCAGGATAGTTCCGAAAGTACGTTTTACATTCATAGTAGTTTTGTTTAGTGCTGCAGATACAATATCTATGCCGCATTCGGAAAACAAAAAAAGCTGCCCGGAGGCAGCTTTTAACGCATAAATTATATTTTAACTACCACACACCTACACGGTTTGCAGGCGCAACGTACATTTTTGCAGAAGTTGGTATATTGAAAGCCTTGTAAAATGCCTCCATACTATATACTGGTCCATTAACCCTAAACATTTCTGGCGAATGCGGATCTGTTTTCAAACGAACACGTGCAGTCTCGTCTCTCGTTTTAATCCGCCATACTTGCGCAAAGCTTAGAAAGAAACGCTGATCAGGCGTAAATCCATCGATCTTTTCATTGCCTTGCCCTTGTTTGGTTAATTTAAAAGCATCATAAGCAATGGCAAGTCCGCCGATGTCAGCAAGATTCTCTCCCATCGTAAGATCACCATTCACATGCTGCTTATCAAGAAGCACGAAGCTGTTATATAGGTCAGCAACTTTTTTTGCCTTCTCTTTAAATTTAGTTGCATCAGCGGCAACCCACCAATCCTTAAGATTTCCATCTTTATCATACTGCCTTCCCTGATCATCAAAACCATGGGTCATTTCGTGACCGATTACAGCGCCGATAGCACCATAATTTATCGCATCATCAGCATTGTAATCAAAGAAAGGGAATTGTAAAATACCCGCCGGAAAAACGATCTCATTATAAGAAGGGTTATAGTAAGCATTAACGGTAGGCGGAGTCATACCCCACTCTTTACGATCTACAGGCTTACCAAGGTGATCAGCCATTTCTTTATAAGCATGTTTTGAGGCGGATTGCAGATTGGCGTAATACGTATCTTTAGAGATCTCTACGTCATCATACTTTTTCCACTGATCAGGATAACCAATTTTTTTGATAAAAGCTTCCAGTTTTTCTACAGCCTTTTGTTTAGTGCCGGCACTCATCCAGTCCAGTTTCTCAATTCTCGAACGATATACCTTCTGCAGGTTATTTACCAACGACAGCATACGTTCCTTAGATTCCGGTTTAAAATATTGCTCAGCATACAACTGCCCAAGCAGTTCCCCAAGGTTTGCATCTGTTGCATTTACAACAGTCTTCCAACGCTCAGTCGGTGATTGCTGTCCGCTCAGTGTTTTACCGTAAAAAGCAAACCTGGCCTCTCTAAAACCTTTGCTTAAAGCTGCGGACGCCGAATTCAGGGCATCAAACTTTAGCTTCTGTTTCCACACCGTAATTGGCTGTGATTTGATCAATGTACTTAAAGCCTGATAATATTTTGGCTGAGATACTAAGATCGTATCCGTTTTCAAACCCAATTTATTCAATACATCTTTCCAGTCAATATTGGGAGTTTGTTTCTGAAAATCAGCTACCAAAAACTTATTGTAGTTTTTTTGCGGATCCCTCAATTCTACCGGGGTGGAGTGCGAAGCCGCAATAGCGGTCTCTAACTTAAGCACCTGATCAGCGTAAGCGGCCGCACTTACAGTATCAATACCTGCAAGATGGAACAGCGAAGCACCATACTTCAAAAACGCTGTCCGGATTTTTTTGGTCTGATCATCATTATTAAAGTAATAACTTTTCTCAGGTAAGGTAAGTCCAGATTGTGAAAATACTACAGCATTTTTCATGCTGATCTTATCGTCTGGTCCCACGTAAAACCCGAACAGATCACCATCGCCTTCCTTAAAGCCATTGGCGGCAAAATCGATCAGTTCTTTATAATTTGTAATCGCGTCAATTTTCTTTAACAATGGTAAAATAGGCGCTGCTCCTAATTTTTCAATCGTTACTGTATCCATGCCGCTCGTATAAAAATCGGCAACCTTTTGTGCAGCACTTCCTTTTTTCTGCTCTTCCTTAGCACTGGCAATTAAGATCGCCTGAAGGTTTTTTTGGTTGTCATTATAGAGCGTATAGAAAGAGCCCCAGCCTGTTTGAGTCTTGGGAATCTCTGTTTTTTTGAGCCACTGACCGCTGGCATACAGGAAAAAATTGTCGCCGGGACGCACGGTTGTATCCATGCCCGACTTATCGAAAAACACGGTCCGTTGTTCAATGTTGCCCGCATTTTTATGGGAATCCTTATTCTGACAGCCGAAAACGAAGGCTAGAACAGCTAGGGAAACACCAACTTTGGTTTTTGTAAACATAAATCTAGTTTTTATATAAAACTACTAAAAACCCCTAAATTTCCTACCTTCATAAAAAAAAATGCTATGAATTACACTGTTTACATTCTTCTTTTCATCATTGTCGGTGTCCTGCTCAGTTCTTTTGTAACTGTCAAACAGGGAACAATTGCTGTAATTACGATCTTTGGTAAATACAGAAGACAACTCGGTCCGGGTCTTAACTTCAAAATACCCCTGATCGAGAATATCCATTCCAGGATCTCTATTCAGAACCGGTCTGTTGAACTATCTTTTCAAGCAGTAACGCTGGATCAGGCAAACGTATATTTTAAAGCCATGCTGCTCTATTCTGTGCTGGATCATGGCGAAGAGACCATTAAAAACGTAGCCTTTAAATTTGTGGATTCGAACAACTTGATGCAAGCGCTAATTCGCACCATCGAAGGATCCATTAGAGCCTATGTAGCTACCCAAAAGCAGGCAAATGTACTTGCACAACGTAATGAGATCGTGCTACATGTTAAGGAGCAAATTGATAAAGTTCTGGAAAGCTGGGGCTATCATTTGCAGGATCTTCAGTTAAACGACATCACTTTTGATGAAGAAATTATGCGCTCCATGAGTCGTGTAGTTGCATCAAACAACCTGAAAGCGGCAGCAGAAAATGAGGGTCAGGCTTTACTGATCACCAAAACAAAAGGCGCAGAAGCCGATGGAAATGCGATAAAAATTGCTGCAGCAGCAGAACGTGAAGCAGCGCAGTTAAGAGGTCAGGGTATTGCGTTATTCAGGGCTGAGGTTGCACATGGTATGACTAAAGCAGCTCAGGAAATGGAACAAGCTAACCTCGATATCTCAGTAATTCTTTTCACTATGTGGACAGAATCAATTAAGCATTTTGCTGAAAATAGTCAGGGAAATACAATCTTCCTTGATGGATCAACGGAAGGCATGAATAAAACCATGAAAGAGTTGATGGCAGTTCAGATGCAGAATAACACCAGAGATAAGTCTTAACTATAAATTTGCCAATAAGTAAAAGAGCGGCTTACCTGAATTGGTAAGTCGCTCTTTTACTTTATATGAAGTCAGTATTAGGTTTGTGGTTTGATCAACTTGTTTAAGTCGGCCATAACTTTTAAACTCTCTTCCTGGACAAAATCGATATTCTCATCTTTCTTAATCTTATCGCCTTTTTTTACCGGCGGCAACCCTCTTGATTCACGTAACATGTTTGTACGTGCTAAAGATTTCGCTTCCAGGCTATCCCGTTCAGCTTTCAACTTTTGCTCGCTTAAAGGAACAGAATTTTCGTCATCACGTTTCTTCATATCTGCAATATCCTCATTCAGGACTTTATAGTCTAAAGAGTTTGCCATACGTGCATCATGCAATTTAACAAGTTCTGAGCGCACACCAGTAAGATCCCTGACAGCAACGAAGTTAGATTTTGGAATTACGTCCCAAGGTAAAGCAGATGGCTCAGTATCCTCGCCTATTTTATCCAGTGGATAAACAGAAGGAAACAAGATATCCGGCACCACACCTTTATGCTGAGTACTGCTACCGTTAACTCTGTAAAACTTAGCCATAGTTAGGTTAAAAAGGCCCAATTGTGGCAAGCCATCTTTAGATAAAGCCACCGAACCGCCTTTTACTTTAGCATCCTTGCTGATCAATACAGCAAGTCTTTGCAATAATGAAGGATTCACAAGATTATTCAGATCGATTGAGTTCTGTACAGTACCCTTACCGTAGGTTTGGGTTCCCATAATTACACCACGACCGTAATCCTGGATAGCTCCCGCAAAGATCTCAGATGCCGATGCACTCAAGCGATCTACAAGAACACCAAAAGGACCTGTCCATGCAGCGCCCGCATTTGTGTCTTCATTTACTTCAATCTTTCCGTCTAATCCTTTAATCTGAACCACCGGACCTTTATCAATAAATAATCCAGTCAGGTTGATCGCCTCAACAAGAGAACCACCACCATTGGCACGTAGATCCATTACAATGGCATCTACTTTATCAATATTTTTCAAAGTATCGATCAGCAACTTAACGTCGCGTGTTGTGCTTTTGTAGTTTGGATCACCTGCGTTAGCAGCCTTGAAATCCGCATAAAATGCAGGAACGCTGATAATACCTACCTTAAACGGTTTGCCATCAGATTGAATCGTGCTAACTTTTTTCTTTGCAGACTGACCTTCAAGAATCACTTTATCCCTGGTTAAGGTAATGATCACAGGTTTAGAAGACATCTCTTTACCAACCGGGATAATCTTTAAACGTACTACAGTTCCTTTCGGACCCTTGATTTTCGCTACTGAATTATCAATTCTCCAACCTATGATATCTTCAAAATCTCCTGTAGCCTGTGCAACACCAACAATCCTGTCGCCAGCACTGAGCAACTTGCTTTTGAAAGCCGGTCCACCCGGAATAATCTCATCTATCTTCAATACCTCATTCTCAAGTTTCAATCGCGCACCGATACCTTCCAGAGATCTGGCCATATCTTCGCTAAACTGCGCAGCGTTAGTTGGATTAAAATAATTCGTATGCGGATCTATAGTCTCAGTAAAAGCATCCATGATACTCTGGAACACATCCTGATTGTTGATTTTAGCAATTTGCGATTTCAAATTCTGGTAACGCTTAGTCAACGTTTCTACATTTTTTGCAGTACTGGTTCCAGCAATTTCCAGGTTTACCATTTCATATTTGATGCGTTTTCCCCAGATATCATTTAATCCGGCAGTTGTGGCAACCCATGGCATCTTCTCTCTATCATACACATAGGTATCATTCGGCCCGTAAGTTCCAGGTGTTTTAATTTTCTGCAGTGAATAATTGATCCACTCATTGTATCTCTTTAAATAGACATTGAAAATGTAAAAAGGGGCACTCAGGTCTCCCTGACGAAAATCATCATCCAGCGTAGTTCTAAATTTATCGAAATCCTTAATATCAGAACTCAGGAAATACGTCTTCGACGGATCCAGGTTCTTGATGAACTTATCCAATACCAACGAGGAAATGGAATCATTTATCGTTATTTTCTTATAATTGTAATGTTCTATCAGAGCCACGATCTCCTTGCATACCAGGCCTTGTTGCTCATCCGGCTTGATATTGGTAATTCCTTGAACCACTTCCTGTGATTTGGGTGCAGCACTGCAGGCTAGTACAGCAGCTGTGAAGGTCACCAATAATACTCTTCTCAACATCTCTTTAAATAATTTAAAATCCATTTGTATTAATCAACAACCAATATGATACCAATTTTCCAAAAAAACAAAAAAGAGACCGTAATAATACTGTCTCTTTTCTGTAATTTTTAAAAGGCTTAGTTTTTCTACTTCGCTTTAGTGTTTTGTTTATCGGCAATTTGCACTCTGGCATCCTTGATCTGAGCACTGAACTGGTTAGTCTTCTTAGCCTTAGCCAGCAGTTCTGCACGATTCAGATCCTTGTGTGCAAGCGCATATTCCCGTTTCTTGATCTTCACCTGAGCGATGCCCAGGATAGACTCTATGTACGCGTCATTATTACCAGATTGCTTGGCCAAAATACCCTGCTGAGTGTAAAACCAAAGGGATTGGGTCAGTTTATTGTCTGCAAGATAAATCCTGCCCAACTGTTTGTAGGATGCAATTTGTCCACTTAAACTTCCTATTCTTGAATAGTTCTTCAAAGCCACGTTCAATATCACCTGCTCCGCTTCCACATAGTGGGCAAGCAGCATGTGTATATTTCCCATTCTCAGTAAGGCCTGTCCATATTTACTAAACTTTCTTGAGCTGTTGAACTCAAAAGCAGCTTTGCCAAATAATGTCAAAGCGTCATATAAATCACCCTTCTTCTCATTCCGGTCTGCTTCAGAGAAAAAATCATCCCCATCCTGCACATCCGTTACTGCAATAGCGATAGCAGAATTTCCGCCCCCTAAATCCTGACCGGCAAAAGTACTGTTCTGTGCAAATGCTCCAGAAACAATTAAGGTTAACAGTAGCGAAAAGTAAAGTTTATACATTTTACAAATATAGTAGTTTTTTTTTAGTTAAACACCTGTAAGTTACCATCAAAAGATGCCCAAACCATATGCGGATGTGAATCCTGATGATACACTTCTCCAGTATGGGTTAAAGCGATAATTCCAGCGAAACCGTCAATCTCTTTAAGCTCATTGAAAGATTTCTCCGTTGCCGCCTCCAGCGTAAAGCCATCGGCCACACGTGTTGCAATTTTTACGGAGAGCCCTGCACTAACGATATCTTCCCCAACACCTGTACATGAAATTCCGGCATAGCGGTTCGCAAAGTTTCCCGCAACTGTAGCCGAGTCGCTCACCCGGCATGGGATTTCAAAGCCTTTACCTCCTGTAGATGTTGCAGCAGCAAGATTTCCCTGCCCATCAAGAGCTACACAGCCTACCGTTCCTTTATTTTCGTGTTGGTTAAGCTTAGCTTCATATTCCGACTGACGTTGTTCCGTAATCGGACTGTAATAACCGAAGCCCTGATCTCTGGCGAAATGTTGTGCTCCAGAACCACTCAACACCTTATCCTCATAGTCCAGCAATTTTGCCGCAACAAGTATTGGATTTTTAACGTCTTCTATATTAATAACGCCCGAAAAATGCTGACTGCTTCCATCCATTACCGAAGCGCTAAGCCGAACTTTACCATCACTCTGAATTTGCGAACCCAGTCCGGCATTATATAGGATGTCATCTTCGAGTAACGAGACCACGTAGACTACAGTTTCTAAAGCAGTGTGTGTTTGTAAATAGTTATAACCTTCGCGTACAATTGCAGAAAGGGAATCTTGTTTGGCTTTTTTCGTTTCCTGACTTGTGCTGGACTCGCTAAAAAAACCACCATGTATAATTATTTTCATATTAATCTATTGGTATTACCTTGGGGTGATGAATAGTTAATTGATGCTCCTGAAGATTATAGACATCTCCATCGCACATCACATGTACAATCATATTATTAATCGATACCGGCTGTCCCATTTCTACATCTGTAAGATTAGTATCTACCATCTTCCTGCCGTCAACAAGAATAACCATACCCGAACCAATGGCTTCCATTTTATTTCCTTCGGAAATATACAGCCCCGTATCTTCACCCAGACCGATGCCCAGGATACCGGGATTACTGGCGGCCGCATATAATAACCTGCCTATCCTTCCGCGTTGTACAAAATGTGTATCTACAATAACGCCGTCGATAAAACCTAGCCCGCCTGTAATCTTTACTTCACCTTTCAACAGCGCATCTTTACTGCTCCCCTGATAAATCATGTTTTTAGAGCTCGCTGCAGCACCGGCAGAAGTACCTGCGATAACGATCTTCTCGTGCTCATACTTATACAGCAATGTTTCATGGATAGCTGTACCACCAAAAATTGACGACAAACGAAGTTGATCACCGCCAGTAAAAATAATGACATCAGCAGCCTTTACCCGTTCTACATAAGCTTCATCATTAGCTTGTTCCCTGCTTCCGATATTAAGCACGCCCACATTATGTACATCAAGTTGCGCATAGGCCTTGATATACTCTTCCCCAACTTTTTCAGGAATTAACGATGCCGTAGTGATGATTTCAAATCTGGAGTCAGTGTTATGTACAGATTCTGTAGTGATTCTTTTCAGGATGCCTCGCTCAAAAAAGTTCATATTTTGAGGCAGGCCAAATTGAGTTTCCGTGAAACTTCCGGTATTTATTGCGCCACCAATAATTATTAATTTACCTTTTGGAGCCATGTAGTATTTAGATTATCCAATAATTCCAAATATATGCGCAATAAGCTAATAAATCGGCCTTTTTTATCAATTATATATTTTAATTGCGCCGAAACAGTTAAAATTGATATTGTTTAATTAGATTTAAACGTGAAATAATGTTTTCGTTATTGATCACACGCAATAGTGTAAAACGCTATTGCCATTTGCCTTATAGCTGGCAGCGCAACATACATTTACCTCGCAAAAACAATTTAGAATGAAGATATTAGGGATACAAGTGCTTAGAGGGCCAAATATTTGGTCAATAAACAGGAAAAAATTAATACAGATGCGCCTTGATCTGGAAGAGATGGAACAACTTCCCACCAATCTCATAGATGGCTTCCGCGAACGCATTGAGCTGCTCCTCCCTAGCCTGCAATCTCACCGCTGCTCAAAAGGACATCCCGGAGGTTTCCTCGAGAGAATCGAAGAAGGCACATGGATGGGTCATGTAATCGAACACATTGCCCTGGAAATTCAAACACTTGCCGGTATGGATACTGGTTTTGGCCGCACGCGCCAGACAAAAACCGACGGCATTTATAATGTTGTTTTCAGTTATCTGGAAGAAAAGGCCGGTGTATATGCTGCCGAAGCATCTGTTAAAATAGCCCAGGCACTCATCAGCAACCAGACATACGACCTTGAGTTTGACATCCAGCATCTGCGTGAATTGCGTGAGCAGGAACGCCTTGGTCCAAGTACGGGCTCTATTGTAGATGAGGCTATTGCGCGCGACATACCTTGGATCAGGTTAAATAAAAGTTCATTGGTACAACTCGGTTATGGTAAAAACCAGGTTCGTTTTCGCGCTACTATGACCGAACGCACTAACAGCATTGCCGTAGATATTGCCTGCAATAAGGACGAGACTAAGCGTTTACTGATCGATTCAGCAATCCCGGTAGCTAAAGGGGTAACCATTTCGGACGTAAACGACCTGGAATCCGCGATAAAAAGTGTAGGCTTTCCGCTGGTATTCAAACCTCTGGATGGAAATCATGGTAAAGGGGCAACCATCAACGTAAAAACTGCCGAAGCAGCTGCAGCAGCGTTTGACTACGCTAAACAATATTCTCGCAAAATTATCATCGAGCGCTTCATTACCGGATACGATTTCCGGATCCTGGTAATTGACAACAAGATGGTTGCCGCAGCATTGCGCGTACCTGCACACATCACCGGTAATGGTCAACTTACAGTGCAGCAACTTATCGACAAGGAAAATGAAGATCCACGAAGAGGATACGGTCATGAAAACGTATTAACAGAAATCACTGTCGATCGCGACACAATGGATCTGCTCGAGAAAAAAGAGTACACCCTGGAAACCATCGTGCCAAACGGAGAAGTGGTATATCTAAAATCTACCGCTAACCTCAGTACAGGCGGAACGTCTATTGATGTTACAGACCTGGTGCATCCGCAAAATGTATTTATCAGCGAACGGATCTCAAGAGTGATTGGCCTTGATATATGCGGTATAGACATTATGGCACCGAACCTAACACATCCACTATCAGAAAACGGTGGCGTAGTGCTGGAAGTTAACGCTGCTCCGGGATTCAGGATGCACCTTGCGCCAAGCGAGGGCTTACCAAGAAACGTAGCCGCTCCGGTAATTGATATGTTGTACCCTCCAGGTAAATCAGCAAGGATTCCAATTATTGCAGTAACGGGCACCAACGGTAAAACAACAACAACAAGGCTGATTGCACATATCGTAAAAAGCAACGGAACGCGGGTTGGTTATACCACTTCAGATGGTATCTACGTGCAGAATACCATGTTGATGCAAGGTGATACAACAGGCCCCGTGAGTACGGAATTTATATTGAGAGATCCTACCGTAGAATTTGCTGTCCTGGAAACTGCCCGCGGTGGCATCCTTCGTGCAGGCCTAGGATTTAACCGTTGTGATATTGGTGTGGTAACCAATATCCAGGAAGACCATTTGGGTATTGCTGACATCCATAATCTCGACGATCTTACCCGTGTTAAAGCGGTAATCATAGGCGCAGTAAAAAGAGATGGCTGGGCCGTCCTAAACGCAGATAACAAATATTGCATCCGGATTGCCTCAACTGCAGATTGCAAAGTCGCATACTTCAGTATGGACGAAAACAATCCTGTAATTGTTGAGCATTGCAAAAAAGGCGGTACTGCAGCAATTTATGAAAACGGTTACATCACCATTAAAAAAGGAGATTGGAAAATCAGGGTAGATAAAGTAACCCATATTCCACTGACTTTTGGTGGTAGTGTCGACTTCATGATCCAAAACGTACTCGCCGCTACGCTTGCTACCTTCCTTTACGGTTATAAAACAGAAGATATCCGCATGTCACTCGAAACATTTATTCCTTCTGCTGCACAAACACCAGGCAGGATGAATATTTTTAAGTTTAAAGAGTTCAAAGTACTGGTAGATTTCGCCCATAATCCAGATGGTTTCAATGGCATCAAGGCTTATCTTAAAACTGTTGAAGCAACGGAGCACGTTGGTGTAATCTCTGGTACTGGCGATAGGAGAGATGAAGATATCAAAGAAACAGCAAGAATTGCTGCACAGATGTTTGATAGAATTATCATCTGTCAGGAGAAATACCTTCGCGGTCGTACGCAACAGGAACTGATAGATCTGTTGCTAGCAGGTATCCACGAAGTGAAGCCAAATATGGAAATCATCATCAACAACAACGGTGAAGATTGCCTGCGTTATATTATGGCTACGGTTAAACCTGATTCGTTCATCACAATTCTGAGCAATACAATAGACAATGCCATAGGAAAGGTATCCGAATATCTGGATAAGGAATTTGGCGTATAAAAAAGAAGCCTGCAACACTTAGATGTTGCAGGCTTTAACATTTACTGCCTTATCTAATAAACACCAAACTTTTCATTATTTCTATAATCAGAGATTTTGCTTTTTCCTTTTCTCCGAGCACATAATCTACATCACCAAAGAATAGGTTTGGCGGATCGCTGTTATAGCAACTTAATTTGAAATGACCACTATTACGGTTTCTATAATGGACTAATAAAAATTTGTTTCCATTAAACAGCAAATATTCAGTAGTTCTATCGGGGTCGTAGTCCGACGGAGGAGATTTGTAATCAAATAAACGTTTCGTACTTGCGAGAATGTCATCTTTTCTTTCGCCTGATTTATTAAAAAGGCGAATTACTGTGTTATCTACTTTGAACGAATTCCTAAACATGGATTCAATAACAAAATGATATTCCTTTATGGTTTTTTCACGAAATGCTAAATCTTCATATATCAAATAATTATTAGGAAGAGTAACGACCACGTTTGTGTCAACGATAATCTTCTGTTGTGCAAAGGCGATTATGCTGGACATAATTAGGCAAAAAGAAATCAGATAATTTTTCATTGATTATACTTTTTTAATATGAACAATTTAGCTGTCTATAACCGGGAATACCATTTGATATTCTTCCAATCAAGAGGGCAAAATTCAAGCTTCCTCCAGGGCGCTGAATACAAATTCAGCACTCCATTATGCGTATATACTGGTCCATTATGGCTGCTTAGTACGAAATGGATTGGCTACCATCTGCGTTACATTTGCAGAGTACCACAATTGCAATAACTTAATTTCTTCAGACTTCAACTCTGACAATTTTAATTCACTTTCTTTTTTTCATGATCCGATAATAACGAACAAGGAAAGAAAAAGTAGAATAACCGGACCTTTTTGAGAGTGCATTTTTAATTCATTATTAGTTACTAATGTTCAATAGTATAAATTGAAAACAAATAAAATAAAAAAATTACGTGAAACGCAGTTATTGTTGTGCGAAATTGGAACACTTAACAAATTTAACATTAAGGCATAAAAAAGCCCGGTAAGCAAAAACTTACCGGGCTCTATATCTGCCTAAATTAGTTAGGCTTGTGCATCTCTTAAAGCTTTGATCTCATCATGAGAAGCTCTAAGTTGTGCTTTTTGTTCTGTGATTAATTCACGTAAGTTTGCAGAAAGATCATCTTCTTCCAAAGCAGATTTGTATGCTTTTTGAGCTGCATCTTCGCCGGCTTCGCAGTTGTTTAAAACAGTTTTACGATCGTGGCCTGTAAAAACAGCTTTAACGTCCATCCATGCGCGGTAGATCTTACCTGAATTTGTAGTACCCTCAGCTACATCCTGACCTAAAACTTCCACTTCGGTTGCCAAAGCCAATTTCAACTTATGACTTTCGCCGATCATTTTCACAAACAGCGCTTTTAAATCACCGTCTTCTGCTTTTAATTCTTCAATAGCTTTTGTATACCCTTCAATTCTGTCATTATTGATTTGAACAAGGTCGTTTAATGTTTCTGTGTTTACTGTTGATGTTGACATTTTTTATAGATTTTGATGTACTTGAACAACAGGGAGCTCTAAAAAATGTTTTATATTTTCTATACCTCTTTAAAATCAACGACTAAACTCGGCAATCAACTGCTTACTTCTGACCTCTATTTCCAATAGTACAGGCTCAAAAAGGGCATTGTCAAAATAAGGGTCCCTTACCTCTTGTTCCTCATTCAGAAACAACTTTACCTTACGCCGTTGCTCATCATTTTTTGCAAGTTTCAAAACATCTCGAAGATTGTTCTTATCCATAACCAGGATATGGTCAAAGGCATCAAACATCCGGGCACTAAATTGTTGCGCACGCTGAGCTGAAATATCATAACCATAGTTTGCCGCCATGGCAATGCCCCGTCTATCTGGTGGATGGCCAACATGCCAGTCGCCAGTACCCGCCGAAGCCACTTCCCAGTCCAAACCTGCAGCATTTACCTGAACGCGGAATATACCTTCCGCCAATGGCGAACGACAAATATTGCCCAGACAAACCATTAACACCTTCATATATTATTTGTAAATAGCGTTAATTAAAGCAGCCAAACGCACACCGCCCTTAGCAAGCTGTGTGTATAATGCATCAGCATAATCAAAATTATACCTGTAGCTCAATTTATCATCAGCCTTAGTGGTTGCATAAATCTTGTTACAGAGCATGTAAGACTCATAAACATCCTGCTTTAAAGATGCCGCACGCCACTCAGTCAATTGTGCCGCTGTCGGATGATTTACCGCTGCCGCAAACTCAGTGTAACTCAGTTGTTGATAGTCTACCAGCTGCTCGTCCCAAACACGGTGCAGATTGGACTTCTGGCCAAACCAGGTCACCGTAACTTTATTACCACCAAGATCATCTTTACGCGCCGTGTGCATCGGCTGATGCAAATCGCCCATCAGATGCACCAACAAACGCATAGCCATCTTCTTTTCAGCAGCAGTGCTTTTCGAGCTTTTCAGCGTAGCCACCATTTCAGGAATCTTATTGTAGATATTAGCTGTTTTCTCCGTCTCCAGGAAATTGAATACACCTTTCTGATCCAGGCCTTCTGGCAAATTCACATAATGCCATGAGCTCAGGTAATTAAACGCTGTGTCTGACTTGATAAAATCAGGCCAGTTAGCACTCATAGCTAATGTTTCGCTCCCAAGCACAGACTGCACACCTTTACGCGCTTTGGCAGTAAGGTAATAGTCAGCAACCTGACCAACAACTCTGTGGCCAATAATGCCCCAGGCCGATGCCTGAAGCGGTACATAGAACAATCCTATAGCAAGCAGGCTGATCTTTATTTTTTTAAGCATATTCATCTTATAATGATTTAGGCGTACAAATAATTTTTTCTTTTAACACCAGCGCACATTCACGCTGATCATTGGTTGACTCCAGCAACAACTTTTCCGCTGTTTTAGAACGCACATAGAAGGTTTTCAGATACCTGCCGATCTGATAACAACCAGACACTTTCTGTTTATAATTCGCCTTGGTATATGTGCCCTCCAAAAACAAGCTATCATGTCTCACTTCGTACACGCCTTTGGCATATTCCTTCCAAACCCCTTTATTGAAACAGGAATCTGCATAGTAATTTACTTTTGAATGCGTAACAAGCTCCACATAAAACGAGTCGCAGGTAAACTTAAACTTATGCTGGGTATAGTTCAGCAACTGTGCTGAATTGGCAACACTGTCTTCATTCCAGAGTCCCTGCATAAACACTTCACCCTTGCCCTGTACGTTGGGCAAAGGTTTGCAGGCCGCAGCAATACCGATCAGGAATAACAGACAGGCAACATACTTAAACCTAAAAAGTCTTTTTATCATTCCTATTTCAGGCTACCAACCATATCTTCTGGTTTCACCCATTCATTAAACTGTGCGCTGGTTAATAAACCAAGCTCAACTGCCGCATCACGCAATGTCTTGTTTTCTTTATGCGCCTTTTTAGCAATCTTAGCTGCGTTTTCATAACCTAAGTGCGGGTTCAATGCGGTAACCAACATCAATGAGTTCTCGAGGTGTTTTTTGATCTCCGGCAGATTTGGCAAAATACCTACTGCACAGTTATCAGTAAATGATACGCAGGCGTCACCGATCAAACGACCAGATTGCAATACGTTTGCTGCAATTACAGGCTTGAATACATTCAGTTCAAAATGACCATTGCTACCACCAATACCCACAGTAACATCATTTCCCATTACCTGTGCACAAACCATCGTTAAAGCTTCTGGCTGAGTAGGGTTTACTTTTCCTGGCATAATAGATGATCCCGGTTCATTATCAGGAATGATGATCTCGCCGATACCTGAACGTGGGCCAGAGCTCAACATCCTGATATCATTGGCAACTTTCATCAATGAAACCGCAACACGTCTGTAAGCTCCAGATAATTCTACCATGGCATCATGTGCCGCAAGTGCTTCAAATTTATTAGGCGCCGTTACAAAAGGCAAACCTGTTAGCTCAGCAATTTTAGCTGCAACAAGTACGTCATATCCTTTCGGAGTATTCAATCCGGTACCTACTGCCGTTCCACCGAGCGCAAGCTCAGCGATCATTACCAGGGCATTCTTTACCGCACGAATCCCATTATCGATCATCTGCACATATCCGGAAAACTCCTGACCTAATGTGAGCGGCGTTGCATCCATAAAATGCGTACGTCCTGTTTTTACGATTTCGCTAAACTCTTTTGCTTTTGCATCCAACGTGTCTCTCAACTTCTGTAGTCCAGGTAAGGTAACTTCGTTAGCTTGCTTATAAGCTGCAATGTGCATTGCCGTTGGATACGTGTCGTTAGACGATTGTGACTTATTTACATCATCGTTCGGATGTAATACTTTTTTCTCATCTTCCAGCGCTCCGCCATTCATCACGTGCGCACGGTAAGCAATCACCTCGTTCGCATTCATGTTACTTTGCGTGCCCGAACCTGTTTGCCAGATTACCAATGGAAACTGCTCGTCCAACTGTCCGGCAATAATTTCATCACAGGCCTTTGCAATCAGCTCCGCTTTATCTTGTGTCAATACACCAAGTTCAGCATTAGCCAAAGCTGCTGCTTTTTTCAAATACCCAAAGGCATGTATAATTTCTTTAGGCATCGATGCCTCAGGTCCAATCTTAAAGTTATTACGTGAACGCTCAGTTTGTGCACCCCAATATTTATCTGCAGGCACCTGCACTTCACCCATGGTATCATGTTCAGTTCTAAAGCTCATAGTTCTTATATGTTTGCAACAAATTTAAGGTATAATCTTCATAGAAAAAGCTGTTCCTTATCATAATGTTTAAAACTCTTTTACGTTTAAAGGAGTAATATTTCTTAATTTTCGGGCTTTTATAGACAGAACACACCTATCCATGATATATCGTAACTTTTTTGTGGTGGCTTCCATGGTCACCTTTCTTTTTGCTGCCTGTACCAATGCCAATAACAAAAAAATCGCCGACCCAAAAGTAAGAACCGTAAATGATGATAAGGCCGATAGCCTTATGCTCGTGTATAATCCCGAAAAAGGAGATAAATTCATTGCCAACTTTGTAGATAACTTACATAAAAAATTTGGATTTAATGGCAATATGCTGGTCGCAAAAGACGGCAAAATCATTTATCAAAAAGCAATCGGCTGGGCGGATTACCTGCACCGCGACAGCCTGAAAATCGATTCAGAGTTTGAGCTCGCCTCAGTAACAAAAACATTTACAGGCGTTGCTATTATGCAGCTCATCGAACAAAAGAAATTATCTCTGGATGACAACGTTAAAAAGTTCTTTCCTGATTTCCCTTATGACGGTATTACCGTAAGGCTACTCCTGTCACACCGCAGTGGTATGATGAACTACGTATACTTTACTGACGGCATCTGGAAAGAAAAGAAAAAGCCAATGAGCAATATGGACGTGATGCGACTTATTGCAGAATATAAACCTGCCAGATATGCTGCACCAGATACCCGCTTCCACTACAATAACTCCAACTTCATGGTACTTGGTGCGATCATTGAGAAAATAACCGGCAAGCCGTATTCAGATTACATGATGACCAATGTTTTCAAACCTGCCGGGATGAAACATACTCACGTATATTCTACCACTGTATATCCTAAAATCCCTGTTGATGTGGTGGGTCACGACCGTACCTGGAGATATTCTGTAGTACAGAACTTCCTTGATGGCCCTGTGGGTGACAAGGGAATCTACAGTACAATACATGACCTTGTACTCTATGATAATGCATTAAGAAAAGGTCGCCTTTTAAAACAAGCTAGCCTGGACTCTGCATATGTTGGCAGAAACAAAGCCATTAATGGGCACTTCAACTACGGATACGGATGGAGGATCTTTGATGGCGAAAACGGCCGTAAAGTTGTTTACCACACCGGATGGTGGCATGGATTCAGACACATCTATGTACGTGATCTGGATAAAAATATCGTTGTGGTTTTTCTCGGCAACTTAACCAATGGAAGCCTTGTGCATCTGGACGATTTATTTAAATACCTGAAGATGCCGGTTATCCGCAAGGGTGCCTACTCAGGCAACGGATCCTTACCTGGAAGCGATGAAGATTAAGAGATTTTATCAAAGCTGATTCCCTGGTTTTTTCTCCTGAGAAAGGCACTTAACAAGCTATTTCTTGGCAACTCAAGCATGGGGTCTTCTTCGAAGATATCCTTAACCATGTTGCGTGCTTCCTGTAGGATTACCTGATCTTTAACCAGGTCTGCGAGCTTTAAGTCTAGCACACCACTTTGCTGTGTACCGGCAAGATCACCCGGCCCCCGCAATTGCAGGTCAATCTCAGAGATCTCAAAACCATTAGTAGTTTTTACCATGGTATCCAGCCTAAGCTTACCTTCTTTACTCAACTTCTGACCAGACATCAGGATACAGAAAGACTGTTCTGCACCCCGCCCTACTCGCCCACGTAATTGATGTAATTGTGATAACCCGAAACGCTCCGCATTCTCGATAACCATCACAGATGCATTGGGCACATTCACCCCAACTTCAATCACCGTTGTTGCAACCATAATCTGACTTTCGCCCTTTATGAACCGCTGCATCTCGAATTGCTTGTCTACATTCGGCATCTGTCCATGCACAATGCTGATCTGAAAATCGGGCAAAGGAAACTGGTAACGCATTTGTTCAATCCCTGCTTCCAAATGTAACAGATCCAGTTTCTCACTCTCCTTGATCAGCGGGTAAACAATATAAACCTGGCGGCCTTTACTGATCTCTTCTTTCATAAAACCAAACATCCGCATACGCTGCCCCTCAAAAAGATGTTTTGTAACAATCGGCTTCCGACCAACGGGCAGCTCGTCAATCATCGATACATCCAGGTCGCCATAAACGGTCATTGCCAGAGTTCTTGGAATGGGGGTTGCCGTCATTACAAGGATATGTGGGGGAATTGTGTTTTTACGCCACAACTTGGCCCTTTGTTCTACACCAAAGCGGTGCTGCTCGTCAATAACTACCAGACCCAGGTTTTTGAATTTCACCTTATCTTCAATTAGCGCATGGGTACCTACGAGAATATCAATGCTGCCATCTTCTAAGCCAGCATGTAGGGCTTCACGTTTCTTTTTCGGTGTGCTGCCGGTTAGTATATCAACCTTTACCAATTGATCACCCAACAACTCCACCAGCGAAGCATAATGTTGTCGCGCCAGGATTTCTGTTGGCGCCATCATACAAGCCTGGTATCCGTTGTCGTTTGACAAAAGCATACTCATCAGTGCGACAACGGTCTTGCCACTCCCAACATCCCCCTGTACCAACCGGTTCATCTGGATGCCTCTTTGAGTATCCATCCGTATTTCCTTGATCACACGCTTCTGTGCATTCGTTAATGCGAAGGGAAGGATATCTTTATAAAAAGTATTTACACGCGCTCCTACAGAGTTAAACAGCACTCCTTTGAACTTTAATGTACGCACTTGTTTACTGTTCAGCAACATCAGCTGAATAAAGAACAACTCCTCAAATTTCAACCGCCGCTCCGCATGTTGAAGCGCTGATGGATTGTCGGGAAAATGAATGTTTAACAGTGCTTCGCGCCTGCCCGCCAGCCTGTATTTCTCAAGGATATATGCTGGTAAAGTTTCGGGAACCTCACGCAGGTGTGTCTCAATCAGCAACCGCTGCAGCTTCTGAATTCCTTTACTATCTAAGAACCTTTTTTTAAGCTTCTCAGTCGAATTATAAATCGGTTGCAATGTTAGGTTTCCTGTTACCGTTGCCGGTCGCGGATAATTCTCCAGATCAGGATGGGAAATACTAAAAGTATTGTTAAAAAGCGTTGGCTTACCGAAGGCGATGTAAACTTTCCCGCGTTGTACGTTGTCGTCTACCCACTTCAGGCTCTGAAACCAGACTAGTTCGATAGTGCCGGTTTCATCGGTAAACTTAGCTACAATCCGCTTCTTATGCTTCTCGCCGATTGTTTCCTTGCCGGTAATCCGACCTACCAACTGCACCAGCGGCAGGTCGGGATTTAGTTCATTAATCTTATAGAACCGTGTCCTGTCAATGTACCGGAACGGATAGAACGTCAGCATATCTCCGTAGGTACTGATACCTAATTCTTTCTTAAGCAGATCGGCCCTACTCGCGCCAACACCTTTAAGAAATTCTATCGGAGCATCTAACGTTGCTGTATACAAAATATATTATGGGATATTACGCTTTATAAGCAGTACCAGAAATTTCTACATTTACCCCTTTTGGCAGCCCCTTAACAGCCACAGTTTCTCTGGCAGGGAAATCAGCAGTAAAATAGGAGCCATAAATCTCATTCACCTCAGCAAAAAGAGACATATCAGAAAGGAAGATCGTAACTTTTAACAAATGCTCAAAGCCGTAGCCTGCTTCAAGTAACACCGCATTAAGATTGCGCATCACCTGGTGTGTCTCTTCCTGTAATGATGTTTGATTGAGCTCGCCAGTGGCCGGGTTAATCGCTACCTGACCGGAAAGGAACAAGAAACCATTTGCTGCTACAGCCTGACTGTATGGACCGATTGGCGCCGGTGCATTTGGGGTATTGATGATTTTTTTCATGTTAAGTATAAATTGATAAGCTTCCAGATGATACCTCCCAAAAAGATAAGAATAGCCAGGGCATTGATAAAATGCATAATCCTGATATTGATATTATCAGGACGCTGAGGATCTTTCTTTCTGAAAAAGTACATGAACAAATATAGAGATAATTATGCTTTACCCCGGACGAGAGCTTCGGTTACTGAAAAAAAGGCACAAAAAAAACGGGCTCCGTTAAGGAACCCGCTTTTCTATACTGTTAAAGTTAGACTAGTTTCTAGCTGACTCAACACGACGGTTTTGGATACGACCTTCTTCAGTATCGTTAGAAGCAATTGGATTAGCTTCACCATAACCTTTAGTTGATACCGCGCTAGCGCCAACTCCAGAGTTAACTAAATAAGTTTTAACTGAATTTGCTCTGTCTTTAGACAATTTCATATTGTATGCAGCAGTACCTTCGCTTGAAGCGTAACCTTTAAGGGCTACTTTACCACCGTTTTCACGCAATGTTGAAGACAATTTGTCTAAGATTGGATAAGACTCAGTTTTTAATACTGAACTGTTGAATTCGAATTGGATAGGCTCCCATCCAGTTACAGTGCTTACTGGAGTTGTTGCAGTAGCTGCTTCCATTTTAGGAAGTGGACATCCTGAACCATCAACTGCAGTACCTGCTGGAGTACCTTGACATTTGTCAAACAAATCAGCAACACCATCACCGTCTGAATCACGTTTCAAATCTTCAACAGATTTTTCTACGTTAGAAACACGGTTTTTCAATGCTTCAACTTCTTGACGTAATGAAGGATCTTTCAATTCATCATACATTAAAGCTAAAGGATTAACCCACTCTAAATCTGGTTTAGATTTCGATCCAAGAGAGAACTCAAGACCAGCATATCCGTAAGAGAATTTATCTTTAGATTGTGGTTTTGCATAAACTCCGTCAAATTTATCGCCATCGATGAATTGCATAGTATAACCTAAGTTAAAAGCAACACGGTCAGAAACTTTAAATTTAACACCAGCACCAACTGGGATATATGCTTCTTTAACATAAGTTTTATCTCTGTTTGGTCCAGAAACATCTTTCCAATCAGATACTGAACCATCAGTAGCTGTAGTTTTTGGTGCATAAGCAATTAAACCATAACCTGCAGTAACGAAGAAGTTAACTGAGTTCTCACGACGTAAGAAATCTACAGTAGCAACGTTAACAACACCTCTAATGTCAGCAGCATAACCGATTTCAGTTTCGAAAGATCTAACTCCGAATTGAGTTCCGTTAGCAGCATCTTTGTTAGTTCCAGAAACTTTTCCACGGAAAATGTTACCTTCTAAGCCAAATGCATGACCTAATTGTTTTTTCAAAGATACACCGTAACCTAAGTTAACGTCTTGATTAGTGAAATCGTTAGTACCACCGATCACAAGGAAAGGAGACATAACACCTGCATTCACACCAATTGACCAGGTTCTGTACTGGCCTCTCCCGCCAAATACCTTGGCTGAAGATGTAGTCATAGTAGAATCTTGTGCATTAGCGAGAGTTGTAGCTCCCATTAGTGCGACAAAAGAAACTGCCAGACCCTTTTTTAAAGTAGAATAATTCATAATTTTCTTTTTTAAGGTTAAACAAATTTTAATTGTGTAATTTTTTTGTGTAGCAAAATTAAACAAATTTTTAAATTCTCAAAGAGGTATACAAACTCCGTTCCAAACTTGCACACTTCAACTTTTATGTGCCAATATAGCCTAGAAAAGGCCATTTTTGACTAAAAAAAATGAATAACATGAACAGGTAACCAAATTTGATTTGATTAATAATCGTTATTTCCACTTCGAAACGGCGTTTATTAGCCTGATTTCACAACTGGTATACAGCACAAGACACTACAAGTCCTCTTTTTAAGACAGAGTTATTAACAATTACTTCCAATTGTCAATAAACCTATAAATGTTGAAGTCCGCTGACTCTGCCGCCTCCGATATTTCGTGATGCAACCGCCTTTTGTCAAGATGGGCAGTCAGCTTATGCTGTATCAACCTGAATGCCTTGTCAGCCAGGAGATAGACCCGCCGCTTACCATCTGCATCCATGCCTTTCAACATCCAGTTATACACTGCATCCATGCCCTCGTACTTATCTGCAACAGTCTTAAACACCGGAACCTGCTGGTGCTGCTGGAAAACCAGCTTCTTTAAGTTATTGGCAAACTGAGCAGCCCCGTCCCGATCGGCTTTGTTGACAATAAATGCCTGGGCTATTTCCATCAGTCCCGACTTGATGCTTTGTATCTCATCGCCAGATTCTGGAACCAGAACAACGGCAGTTTTATCAGCAAGTCCGGCAATCTCCAGCTCAGACTGTCCTACGCCAACGGTCTCAACCAGAATCAGATCAAAGCCAGCCGCCCTCAGCAGATCTACCATCTCAATAGTCTTTACAGAAATGCCGCCTAAGGCTCCACGAGTAGCCACAGAACGGATAAAAACACCTGGTTTGTTAAATTGCTGCGCCATTCTGATCCGGTCACCCAATAAGGAACCAAAGTTGAAAGGTGACGTTGGATCCACTGCCAGAATGGCAACCCGCTTCCCCTCTGCCACCGCCAGGTTGGTAATGGCATTCACCAGCGTACTTTTTCCAGCTCCGGGAGGTCCCGTTACTCCAATCACAGGAATTTTATGATCCGGGTCAATGGCACGAAGCAACTCCGCAGAATATCGAAGGTCGTTCTCTACCAGCGTCAGTCCTCGTGCAAGGATTCTAAAGTCTCCGGCAGTAATTCCCTGAAGAAGTGCTTCAACGTTTTCCATCAATAAACATATCTTTGCTACAAAGAAATATAAATATATTTCAATTTTAACCCACTTAGCCAGATTACATGAAAATTGCAGGCTTTTCTTTTATCAGGAATGCTATTACCAATGATTACCCCATTGTAGAGGCCATCAACTCTATTTTGCCCATTTGTGATGAATTTGTAATCGCTGTAGGTAAGTCTGACGATGATACACTGGCGCTCATCAGAAACATCGGATCTTCAAAAATCAAGATTATCGAAACGGTTTGGGAAGATCAGCTGAGGGAAGGGGGAACTGTATTCGCTAAAGAGACTGACAAAGCTTTTCAGGCCATATCTGCAGATACAGACTGGGCTTTCTATATCCAGGGAGATGAATGTATCCACGAAAACGACCTGCCGCTGATCAAACAGGAAATGTCAACTACATTGCACAATGCTGCGATAGAAGGGCTCTTGCTTAAATATAACCATTTTTATGGCTCCTATGATTACCTGGCAGAATCCAGAAAATGGTACCGCAGGGAAATCAGGATCGTTAAACGAAAACTGAACATCAGTTCTTATAAAGATGCCCAGGGTTTTAGAATTGATGGCAGAAAGATTCATGTAAAATTGATCAACGCCTACGTAAATCACTACGGTTGGGTAAAACCGCCGAAAGGTTTGGTTGAAAAAGGACAAAACTTCACTACCTTTTATAACAAGGATTTTGTGAAAACCGAAGTTCCTGCAGATGTTACCTTTGATTATGGCAATGCCGACCAGCTTAAACATTTTAAAGGCACGCATCCTCAAGTAATGCAAAAAAGAATCGCCAAATTAAACTGGACTTTTGACAAGGACTTAACCAAAGCGAAAAGCACACATACATTTAGACAACAACTGTTGCAGAAAATTTTTGAATACACCGGAATCAGGATCGGAGAACACAAAAACTATATCCTCAAGGCAACATACAAATAAACATATGGAAGTTATACTAGACTGCGAACGGATGAAATATCCCTATACCGGCTTATTTGAATATTGCCAGCAACTCGGACTGGCCTTGCTCGAAACGAAAGGTAATACTGACCAGATCGACATTTACCTCCAAAAAAAAGACCAGCACTATTTTCCTGCGGACATCAAATTTCTAACACAGAAAAGCCTGCATAAGTTTGTATTCCCCAGTCTGCCCAAACAGGCGGATATCTGGCATGCAACACACCAAACATCCTGGTACATGCCGCCTTCAGGCAGAAAAATCAAACGTGTGCTCACCATTCATGATCTGAATTTCCTGTATGAGGATAAATCTGAAGCCAAAAGAGCAGCCTGGTTAAAAAAACACCAACGCAACATCGACCTTGCCGATCACCTTGTAGCAATTTCCGAATTTACGAAGAACGATGTATTGAAACATCTTAACGTGAACAAGCCGATCACTGTCATTTACAATGGCTGCAAAGTTGCCATCTTCCCAGACTACGAGAAGCCAACTTACCATCCTAAACAGCCTTTTCTATTTAGCATAGGTACTGTAAATGCAAAGAAGAATTTCCATGTCCTACCCTGCCTGATCAAAGATCAGCATCTGGAACTCATCATTGCCGGCAAAGCAGATGGTGATTACAGCAAAAATATCATGGATGAAGCAAGAAAATATGGCGTTGCTGATCAGGTAAAAATCCTTGGTGCCGTAAGCAATGAAGACAAGTACTGGTATTACAAAAATTGCCGTGCTTTTGTATTTCCATCAATAGCAGAAGGTTTCGGAATCCCTGTAATTGAAGCGATGACTTTCGGCAAACCTGTATTTCTATCAACGGCGACCTGCTTGCCCGAAATAGGCGGCAAACATGCCTGGTATTTCAATAGCTTTACAGCTGAAGCCATGCGTCAGGTATTTGCTGCCGGCATGGCCGAATACGAAGCTACAAACCCCACCGCGGCGATCATCGCCCACGCCAAAAAATTCAATTGGATAAATACCGCCCGGGAATACTGGAAAGTATATCAAAGTTTGGTCTAACAATATTGCTTTAAGCTGCTTTTAGTCCAGATTCACGGAATTCTGTAAGCATAAGCTGATAAATGATCACAAACCAGACAATGGCACAAGGCAATGCCTTCAACGAGTATATCCTGATAAAATAACGGACGTCTCTGGGAATTATATCTGTCGGCGAAAGACTGGTTACCAAAAAAGCAAAAACCAGCAGGGTAATTACCCATCCACGCTTGGGGGTTGGCTGACTTACAAACCAGATCGCAACACCAGCAAAGGCTATAATATAAGTTGGTGATTCTGATCCGCTGCTAAAAATCACTGTGAAGATCAAGGTAGAGGCCAGCATTAACAAGCGAAAACCTGGTGCTTTATATTGATTTGTCCGGATATAAGGTAAAGCGAACAAAGTCAGGCCGGCAAGGAGCATCGGACCATTTGAAATCCCCGCATCTCCGCTAACTCGTCTGATGATCCCCATCAGCGAGATGTCCTGAAAGGAATCGAGCGTAGTATTACTTGCGTTTTTGGAAACCAACGACTCATACCAGTCGGCATAACACTGAACGATATAAGACGGAGAAGAGAAAAGCATCGGAAGGGCAAATAATACAGCAAAAGCGGCCAGTCCGACAAGTATAAAACGGCCTTTCTTTTCGGTAAAGAAAAAGAAGGCTAATCCAACGATGCCGTATAACTTCACCAAAGTACCCAGCGCAATAAAAAAAGCAGATTTAACATGTTCATTCCGCAGGGTGTACGAAAATATCAGCAGCAACATGCCCGCTAATGCTACATTGAACTGATAACTAAACAGCGAAGTTAACGCCTCATGCGCACAAATCCAGGCAATAACCACCCGTTTATTGTAACTGATTGGCAAACTAAAAACACCCCACAAAAGAACCAGCACATTGGCTATGTTCCATATACAAACACCAATAGCATCTGGCATCATGGCAAAAGGGGCGATAAGAATCGAAAACGTCGGCCCGTAATGATTGCAATCAAAATATGGATTCATAGGAGAATTCACAAATAATGGCTGCAGATTCACAACATGAACGTACACATACTTAAAAATCAGGTAATTATTATAGGAATGATGCAAGTATTGCTTCAGAGCCGCAACAAGGGCGAGTACAATATAAACCCCAATTACAACCTTACCCTTAGAAAAAAAGTTTTTGATCCCCTGTAATTTACTGCTTTCCAATTTGCCCATGATTTGGTGCAAAATAACGGTTTTTTTTGATTATAACTTCAGTCTTTTGCCCGCTCCGCTTAACGCTTAACTTAATAAAATTCTAAATATGTAGCTTTACAGATTAATACCCTTGCAGACTATGATTTCAGTTGTTATCGTTACATACAATGCCGTCGCCACACTTCAACAGTGCCTGGATAGCATTTATTCCCAGTCGAATCCCGACATCCGGATTCTGCTCATAGATGGGGAAAGTACTGATGGCACGCAAGAAATCATGCTTAAAAATAAAGCAAAACTCGCCTATGCAATAAGTGAACCTGATGCAGGAATCTATGACGCCATGAACAAAGCACTCGAACAGCTTAACACGCCATGGGTTTATTTTTTAGGGGCTGATGATACTTTATTGCCCGACTTTTCGACTTTCCTGCAGGTACTTGCGCAGCCTGATCTTATTTATTATGCCAATGTATTGTATAAAGGAGCCAAGCATTCAGGTGAAGTTAAACCTTACAGACAAGCCAAATCGGGTATTTTTCACCAATCAATTATTTATCCGTCAGCTGTATTCAAAAACTATAAGTATAACACCCGCTACCCGATCGCCGCAGATTATGCATTAAACATGCAACTTTATCACAATCCGAAATATACCTTTAAACATTATGATTATACGATTGCAAGGTATAACGACACAGGCATTTCAGCAGTTCGCAAGGATGCCAATTTCGAAGCAGACAAAAGTCAACTGATCCGTCATAATTTTGGACTCGCAATCTGGTTAAGGTATAAGTTCCGAATGGTTAAGTCTCAACTCTCAAAAAAGAATCAAGAATTTCTATGACAGATCCCGGAACCCTTTACGCTCACAAAATCAATACCATGAAAAAAAACTGCGCTGTAGTTATCCCTGTTTATAAAACCGAGTTATCAGAACTGGAAGCCATAGCTGTAGAACAGTGCAAAAGAATACTTTCTGCTGATTTTGATGTAATTGTTATCAAACCAGAAAACTTAGACCTGGAAAAAATACCCCTTTTAAGTTTTGCGACATCCAGTATATCCTTTGCAGACAGCTATTTTCAAAATGTCCAGCAATATAACAACCTGATGCTCTCTGCAGATTTTTACGGAAAATTCCTGGATTATGAATATATGCTCATCTATCAACTGGATGCCTTCGTATTTCAGAATACCCTTGCCTTTTGGTGTAAACAGAATTTCGATTATATCGGTGCGCCCTGGATCAGAGAAAAACCTTTTCCTACTTATTTTAAAACTTTAAAGGAGGCTATCCGAAGTTCCTGGCATAGAAGATTTAACCCAATTGGTAAAGACGGCGTACCTGATGCCGGTCGACAACTTAATTGGATGGTCGGAAACGGCGGCCTCTCTCTACGCAAAGTCGATATTTTCTATCAGGCTTGTCTGCGCGAAGTAAAACTCATCAGCCAATACATTGATCAGACCCATCCCCACTATAATGAAGATATCTTTTGGTGCATAGAAATGAACCGCAGGAAGAAAAAGATCAAGGTTCCAAATTACAAACAGGCGGTTTACTTTTCCATTGAAAAAGCCCCCGATCGTGCTTTTATGCTTACCCACAATACCCTTCCTTTTGGCTGCCATGCATGGGATAAAAATATTGAATTCTGGAAGCCCTACTTCAAACAGCAAGGCTACATTCTTTAACTCGGCTACAGCAATCGGAATGTCCATTACCGGTAAGTCTGAAAATGTGTAACTTTGCCAGCTAAGTTATTTTAATGAAAACCTATTTCAGATTACTGTCCTTTGCAAAACCTATAGAAAAGTTTGCAATTCCTTATGTTATTGCAACTGTTCTTGCCGTTGGATTCGGAGCGTTAAACCTTACTTTGCTGTCGCCACTCTTCGAAACACTGATGCAATATCAAAAGCAGGCCCCCAACGGCGCCGCTGCTGCAGCGAAAAGTGTATTTGATATCACAGGAAAGTTCAGAGAATTTGTATCTCAGTCTTTTGCCACTAACGGCCCCGAAAAAACGCTCACCTATATCTGTATCATCATCGTGATCTCTGTGTTTTTATCTAATATATTCAGATACTTTTCACAGCGTTTTATGGAAGACCTCCGTGTACATACCTTATTGAATATGCGAAAAACTGTATTTAATAATGTGATGAATATGCATGTAGGATTTTTCAACACAGAGCGAAAAGGAGATATTATTTCCAAAGTATCGGCAGATGTGCAAACCGTCCAATTTACGGTAACCAATACACTTCAGGTCATATTTAAAGAACCCTTAACATTGATTTTCTATATTTTTATTCTTTTCTCCATATCCCTGAAGCTAACCCTCTTCTCCCTAATGGTGATCCCGGTATCGGGGTTTATCATCAGTAAAATCGTAAAAAGGTTAAAGCAACAAGCCAAAGAATCCCATGAATCTTTTGCTAAAATGATCGGATTTCTGGACGAAGCGCTGAGCGGGATTAAAATTATTAAAGCATTTAACGCAACAGAGCGTATCAAAAATAAGTTCAACGAAGAGAACGTACGCTATTCCAACATCAACCGGAAAATGATCAGAAGGCAGCAGTTGGGTTCACCTGTTTCTGAATTCCTGGGTATCATGATGGTATCTTCCATTGTCTGGTATGGCGGATCATTAATCCTGAGTCAGCAACCCGGAGCACTTACCGCCGGACAGTTTATAACTTATATTGCTGTCTTTTCACAGGTGATGCGCCCGGCAAAAGCGATCACAGAGGCTTTCAGTGGCATCCATTCTGGCATCGCAGCCGGAGAGCGGGTACTTGAACTGATTGACACCAAGCCGGCATTGAGTGACGCCCCTGCTGCAGTTATGTTGAAACATTTTGACCAGTCACTCACCTTTGAACATGTTTCTTTCAGTTACGACTCCAAGTTGGTATTGGACGACATCAACCTGACCATAAAAAAAGGAGAAACCGTTGCCCTCGTGGGCCCGTCTGGTGGTGGTAAAAGTACCATTATGGATCTTATCCCGCGTTTCCATGATCCCAAATCAGGAAGCCTGAAAATAGACGGTATCGATTACAGAGACCTGATGACAGAAAGCATCCGCTCAGAAATGGGTACTGTAAATCAGGATTCCTTTTTATTTAATGATACCATCTTTAATAATATCGCTTTCGCGAAGCCTGAGGCAACCAAGGCTGAAGTAGAGGCAGCAGCAAAGATCGCCAATGCCCATGAGTTTATATTAAATCAGGAAAACGGATACGAAACATTTGTTGGCGACAGAGGTAACAGGCTCTCCGGCGGACAGCGTCAACGGATCTGTATCGCCCGTGCGGTATTGGCAAACCCGCCAATCATGCTACTCGATGAAGCAACCTCCGCTCTGGACACAGAATCAGAAAAACTGGTGCAGGAAGCACTCAATAATCTGATGAAAAACAGAACGTCCATCGTTATTGCGCACCGCCTTAGTACCATCCAGCATGCGGATAAAATTGTGGTAATTGATCAGGGTAAGATCAGGGAAACAGGAACACACCAGGAACTGCTGATACAAAACGGACTGTATAAACGTTTAATAGATATGCAGACCTTTCAGGATTAATATGACCTCCGCTGAACCGCTCATTTCTATTGCCCTTTGTACATTTAATGGTGCACTACATTTGAAAAAACAAATGGAGAGCCTCATTAATCAAAGTTATCGACCACTGGAAATTATTGTTGTGGACGATCGGTCAACGGACGACACCCTCAGTATCCTGCAGGAGTATGCCAAAACGCATAACTTCATTCATGTATTTGAGAACCAAATCAATTTAGGTTTTGTCAAGAACTTTGAAAAAGCGCTGACACTATGCACCGGGCAATATATTGCCATGAGCGATCAGGACGACATTTGGATGGAAGATAAGCTGGAAATTATGAGCAGACACATCGGAAATTATGACCTTGTTTACCATGATTCTGCATTTATCGATGAATATGACCAACTTATTGGCAACAGAAAAATGAGCGATCATTACCATGTCTATGATGGCGAAAGCAACCTTCCTTTCCTGATGGCAAACTGTATCGCCGGACATGCGATGCTCATTAAAAAAGACCTGCTCCAATTTGCTTTGCCTTTTAACAAGGCCTTTTACCACGATTGGTGGATTGCCTTTGTGGCCCTTACCGTAGGTAAGATTAAAGTACTTCCCGATGTACTCGTAAGATACAGACAACACGCAGATGGAATTACCGATTCGCTCGACAGGCAATCGAACAAGGTTGTTAATCCGAAAACCGAACTTTACGATTTGCGCTGGATTGCGCATTGCTTAACGTTCGACAACAAGAAAAACCCCGAAGAAATCACATACATATATAAAAACTTAAAAGCACATCAGGATGGAAAACGCGGATTCGGACTGTTCTTCTTCATGCTGAAGTACTATAACATCCTTTTTTATCTCACCGCTAAAGATAAGTCTCAGCTAAGCAGATTAAACAGGATCAGGAAATTTGCTTTTAAACAATAAAAACTATTATGAAAATCAGCTTTGTTTTACTTACCTGGAACCGGTATAAATTCCTTGAGAAATGCTTAGAGGCACTGATCCCCGCTATAGCACACCCTGAACATGCAGAAATTATTGTTATGGATAATGGGTCGACAGATAATACGCCAAATGTATTGGCCAGATATGCCAGCCAAAAAAATCTGAAAGTTGTTACCAGAAAGAAAAACTACGGACTGAATGCTTATAAAAAGTTGTTTGGAATGGCCAAGGGAGAATATGTGGTTATCGTAGATGATGATGTGCTCAGCTTCCCGAAAGGACTTGACGATATCTTTGTTGATTATATGAATGCCTTCCCCGATTATGGATTTATTGCGCTGAATGTGATTCAGGATAAATTTACAAAAGGCGCCAAACCTCCTCAGGAAAATTACACCGATGATGTTAGAGGAGATAAAATCATTGAAAAAGGCCCAACCGGAGGTTGGTGTGCTTGTTTCCGGAAAAAGCAATATAACAAAGTAAGACTCCGCTTTATCTTCACCAACCTGGATATGAAACAGAGTGAAGATGGACTCTTATCCCACCTCATGCTGCGCAGGTTGAAACTCAAATCAGGCTTAATCAAAAATGAGCTTTGTTTGCATGCCTGTGGTCCGCATTATGCAAAAGTATATGGACATATGGAACGGGAATTAGAAAAATACGAAAAATCAGGCCTGCAACATATTGTTGAGGAATATAAAAATTACACCGAAGAATAAGACTCCCCTCAGTTAATAAATTCCCCAATGATTAATATAGTTCAATCTGCAAAGATCTACGTCCTTTGCCCTGCTGAAATTGCAACAGGAGGCCCAGAAGCGCTGCATCAACTCACCCACCACCTCATAAAGCAGGGGTTTGATGCCTATATGTATTACGTCCCCAATGATGTACCCAATCCCGTGAATCCACAATACGAGATATATAAGGCTCCCTATACCACTCATCTAGAGAATCAAGAAAAGAATGTAGTTGTAATGCCTGAGACTTTCCTCCCGCCACTATATCAAAAGGAATTCTCCAGGATGCAGAAAGTAATCTGGTGGCTAAGTGTACCCTATTACTTTGAGTGCCTTGAGCCCTGGAAAGCAAGAATCAGCAAGAAAAAGTTTTACGGCATCAAGTCGTTTCTCAGTCCCTCGAAATACCCACCTTTACCAACACTCGGGCGCATCAGCAAAATGCCGGTTTATAACATCAGACATTCCTTTTTTTCAGAAAGCTTTCTGAAGGAAAACCATGTTCCTATAGCAGGAAAGATTTCTGATTATATGAATCAGTCTTTTTTCGACAAGTTTAAACCTGACACGAAAAGAGAAAATCAGGTATTATATAACCCTAAAAAAAACGGTGAATTCTTAAACCAGATCATGGATGCCAGTCCCGATATCAATTGGGTTGCTGTAGAAAACCTGAGTCCCACAGGTGTAGCAGAGCTCATGAACACGAGTAAGGTCTATGTTGACTTCGGATTCCATCCTGGAAAAGAACGCATGCCAAGGGAAGCCTGTATTATGAAATGCTGTATGATTATCGGTAAAGACGGATCAGCAAAATACGCAGAAGATATGCCTATCCCGGAACTGTACCGCTTCGAAAAAGATCAAAATAAAATCCCGGAGATTATAAACCTAATCAGGAATTGCTTGTCCAACTACGATGAGCATATTAAAGCCTTTGAGCCCTATCAACAGGAATTAGCCGAAGAAGAGACAACTTTTAAGGCCGATATTGCCGCCCTGTTTTTAAAAACCCAATAATGACTGAATTAAAAAAACAAAAAAACTACGATTTCATAGATAGCATACGCTTCATATCCATGATTGGTATTGTAATGGAGCATAGTACCCTATTCTGGGGGAAACACTACACGATACTGCACGATCAGATCATCCAGACGGTCAGTCTTCAAGTGTTTAAATTTGGAACAATTATCTTCTTCTTACTGTCGGGTTTCCTCATCGGAGATAAATTTGCAACCTATAATTCCAAAGAGTACATGAAGCGCCGGTTCGACAATACGTTCAAGCCCTGGTTATTCTGGTGTTTCATGATGTTATTTCTTACTTATCTGGATATGTATGTCCGGTATGCCAAGTTTGGAGATCCGGATCTTATTACAAATCCTGTTCCTGTATTCTTTGAGAATATCGTGCATATTACCATGTTTACGGCATACTGGTTTATCCTGAACTTTATGATCTGTATCGGTACCTTACTTTTATTCCGTAAATATATCCACTCAAACATTTTTGGCGCTATATTGGGCCTCTTATCCTTATTGTACTCACTTAACCTATATGTACACTGGTTCCCTACGGCTCATACTATTGCCTTCCTCGGCTTCATATTCTACCTTTGGCTTGGGTTCAAGATCAACGTTCACTATGATAAATTCGTTGCCTTTATAAACCGCATCAGGTTATTGCCAATACTGCTGCTTGTAGTCCTCACCTTTACCGCCGCATGCTGGGAAAGTGTCCACTTAATGGATAGCATACCGGATGACCCGTTCAATACCTTGCGTTTATCCAATATTATCTATTCTCTTGTTGCCTTCGTTTTCCTGTTTAAATATGCAAATCTGCCCTTTATTTCAAGATTAAAACCACGTCAAACCACTTTTGGTATCTATCTTATACATCAACTTCTTGTATTCTATCTGCTACCTTTGATCTTTAAGCCATTGGGCATTAGTAATGAACAGGACTCTATCTGGTTTCTCGTTGCACTGCAGTTTATCCGATTTTTCATCGTGTATGCCGGAGCCTATGTTCTTGCCTTGGCGATAAGCAAATTACCAAAAGGCGCCAGGTGGGTTATCGGTCAATAGTTACCGTTTCTCATAAACATATCGCAAAAAAAAGGGGCTTAAGTTTATCACTTAAGCCCCTTATATTTTAACGCTGTTTATTTTACAGCTTACGTTTTACTTCAACCTGTTCGTAGGCTTCAACGATATCGCCAACCTCAATGTTATTGAAGTTCTGGATATTCAATCCACACTCATAACCTCTGGTTACTTCTTTCACATCATCTTTATAACGTTTCAGTGAAGCAAGCTCTCCAGTGTAGATAACCACACCATCTCTTACGATGCGAATCTTACTATTACGGGTGATCGTTCCGTCAAGGACCATACAACCTGCAATGGTACCCACCTTAGTAATTTTAAAGGTATCGCGGATCTCCACGTTAGCCGTGATTTTCTCTTCGAATTCTGGAGCAAGCATACCTTCCATCGCCGCTTTGATCTCATTGATCGCATCGTAGATGATGGAATACAGACGGATGTCAATTTGTTCCGCTTCTGCAAGCTTACGCGCTCCTGGCGAAGGACGTACCTGGAAACCAATAATAATCGCATCAGATGCCGAAGCCAGCAATACATCAGATTCTGAGATCTGACCAACCGCTTTACTGATGATATTGATCTGGATCTCTTCAGTAGACAGTTTCAATAATGAATCCGATAGGGCTTCAATTGATCCATCCACGTCACCTTTCACAATCAGGTTCAGTTCCTTGAAGTTTCCGATAGCCAAACGACGACCGATCTCATCAAGGGTAATATGTTTCTGTGTACGCAGACCCTGCTCACGCATTAACTGCAGACGTTTATTAGCAATCTCTCTGGCCTCAACCTCATTCTCCATCGCATTGAACTTATCACCTGCTGTTGGAGCGCCTTGCATACCCAATACCTGTACTGGTACCGAAGGACCTGCTTCTTCTACTTTCTGACCACGCTCATTGAACAATGCCTTAACACGTCCGCTGTAGCTACCGGCAAGGATAGGATCTCCTACTCTTAATGTACCGGCCTGAACAAGTACTGTAGTAACAATACCGCGTCCTTTATCCAATGTAGCCTCAATTACGCTACCTGTAGCACGTTTATCAGGATTTGCTTTTAAGTCTAATAACTCAGCTTCAAGCAATACTTTTTCTAATAACAGATCAACGTTCAATCCGCTTTTACCTGAGATTTCCTGCGACTGGAATTTACCACCCCAATCCTCTACCAGGATATTCATGATAGACAGCTGTTCGCGGATTTTATCAGAGTTTGCACCCGGTTTGTCAATTTTAGTAAAGGCAAATACCAAAGGTACACCTGCAGCCTGTGCGTGGTTGATGGCTTCTTTTGTTTGAGGCATCACCGCATCATCCGCTGCAACAACAATGATTGCAATATCGGCTACCTTGGCACCCCTTGCACGCATCGCCGTAAAGGCTTCGTGACCCGGTGTATCCAGGAAGGTTACCTGTTTGCCTGTTGGCGTTGTTACCATATAGGCACCAATGTGCTGGGTAATACCCCCGGCTTCACCAGCTACCACATTTGCTTTACGGATATAATCCAGCAATGAGGTCTTTCCGTGATCGACGTGACCCATAATGGTTACTACAGGAGCACGAGGTAACAAATCGTCGGCATCATCTTCCTGCTCAATAATACTATCGCTTTCATCATCTGGTTTAACGAATTGAATTTCGTAACCAAACTCATCAGCAACAATCGTTAACGTTTCCGCATCCAGACGCTGGTTGATGGAAACAAACATACCAAGGCTCATACAGGTACCAATAATTTTGGTAACTGGTACATCCATCATGCTGGCCAATTCGTTGGCCGTTACAAATTCAGTAACCTTAAGTACTTTGGATTGCAGTTCATGCTCCATTGCAGCCTCTTCAGCTGTCATGGCTACATCGTCACGTTTCTGACGACGTAATTTAGCACGCTGTGCAAATTTACCAGATTTACCAGCACCACTTAAACGTGCAAGCGTTGCTTTGATCTGATCTTGTATTTCTTTTTCCGTAGGCTCTTCCTTAGGTCCTCCAGGCGTGTTCGGCTTGGCATTTCTGAAGTTAGGTCTGTTGGCAGTATTGTTTGTATTGTTTCTGAAATCCGGACGGTTGGTGAATGTTGGTGCACCAGCTGGTCTGGCTGGGGCAGCCTGACCTGGCGTTTGTGTTCCCGAAGGGGCACTCTGTCCAGGATTTCCCTGACCTGGCATTCCAGGAGTCTTTTTGCGTTTACGCTTACGTTTCGCTTCAGCACTTTCGCCAGAAGAGGCTACCGGAGATGACTTACGTTCAGGTGTTACCGGCAAAGTAATTTTACCAATAATGTTTGGACCTGACAGTTTTACAGAACGTGCTTTGATAACCTCAGTTTCCTCAGGTTTATCAACTTTAGGCGTTTCAGCTACAGGAGCTGGAGTTACCGGTGTAATTGGCACGGTTACCGGAGGTGTTACAGCCGCTGGGGCAGGCACAACAGGTTTTGGTGCTTCTTCAACCGGTTTCGGTGCTTCAGCTACAGGAGCTTCAACAACCGGAGCTTTTTCTACAACAGGTTCTGGTGCAGGAGCTGGTTTAGGAGCTTCTACCACTACTGGTGCAGGCGTAGCTTCCTGCTGTACCACTGGAGCAGCTGCAGGCTCCTCTTTTTTAACATGACGCCCTTTATTCAGATCGTTCAGGTCTATCTTACCCACGATTTTCACGCCTGGTAAAACACCTTCTTCAACCTTTTCTTCTTCCTGTTTAGGTGCTGCCACCGGCTCAGCAGGTGCTGGCTTTGGAGCCACCACTTCTTCTTTTGCCTTTTCTACAGGAGCAGAATGTGCGTTCAGGTTTTTGACCAGAATGCCTTCATTCTCAAAATCAACGTTTTTTCTAGGCGCTTCAGCAACTCTCTCAGTTACTTCAGGTTCATCACGACGAATTTTACCTATTACAATTTGATTGGCTTCCTCTTTTACGATTTTATCTCCCTGAAACTCTTTCAACAATGCATCATACATGTCTCTTGAGAGTTTAGTATTGGGTTTATTCTCCACAGAAAAGCCTTTCTTCCCTAAAAACTCTACGGCCGTAGCTATCCCGACGTTAAGTTCCTTAACTGCTTTAAATAAAATTATTGGTTTGTCGTCTGACATTGATATCCTATTTTTTTCTTAATTCTTATACAAAAGTAACGTTTATTCTTGTTTATTTCATGTGTATGTCATTTGTTTTTAAATCCCACATGCATCCGTGATTTTCATAATCTCTATGATATTTTAATCAGGTTCAACTCAATATACGCTTATTCAAATTCTGACTGCAAGATACTCACCACTTCTTTAATGGTTTCTTCTTCCAGGTCAGTACGTTTTACCAGCTCATCAATTGACAAGGCAAGTACGCTTTTTGCTGTATCACATCCAATGGCTTTAAGCTCATCAATGATCCAGCTATCGATCTCATCCGAGAATTCTTCGATATCCACATCTTCATCTTCTTCACCAGCTTCGCGGTATACATCAATTTCATAGCCAGTCAATTTACCTGCCAATTTAATGTTATGTCCGCCTCTACCGATAGCCAAAGAAACCTGATCTGGTTTCAGATACACCGAAGCATGCTTGGTTACATCATCTAATTTAATAGATGTGATTTTAGCAGGGCTCAATGCACGTGTTATATATAAAGACACATTGTTTGTGAAATTGATCACATCAATGTTCTCATTTTTCAATTCTCTAACGATACCGTGGATACGTGATCCTTTCATACCTACACAGGCACCTACAGGATCAATTCTGTCGTCATAAGATTCAACAGCCACTTTAGCACGCTCTCCTGGCTCACGAACAATTTTCTTGATCGTAATCAGTCCGTCAAAAATCTCAGGAACCTCGATTTCGAACAAACGTTGTAAGAACTCTGGGGCAATCCTTGAAATGATGATCTTAGGCGTAGCGTTAACCATATCAACTTTGGAAATTACCGCACGAACGGTATCCCCTTTTTTGAAATAATCAGCTGGGATCTGCTCTGTTTTAGGCATCATCAGCTCGTTGCCCTCATCATCAAGTACTAAAGTTTCCTTTTTCCATACCTGATAAACTTCGCCGGTAACGATCTCTCCAACTCTGTCTTTGTATTTTTTAAAGATCTCGTCTTTCTCTAATTCCAATACTTTGGAAACTAAAGTCTGACGGGCAGCAAGGATTGCCCTGCGGCCAAAACTCTCTAAAGTAATCTGCTCGATGTGCTCATCGCCAACTTCCAGATCAGGATCGATTTTTTTGGCTTCTGCCAATTCAATCTCCAGATCATCATCCTCAGAGAAACCATCTTCCATTACTGTTCTTGTACGCCAGATCTCCAAATCCCCGTTATCCGGGTTGACAATTACGTCGCAGTTCTCATCAGTACCATATTTTTTACGCAACATACTGCGAAATACCTCTTCCAGGACACTAATCACTGTAGGACGGTCGATATTCTTGAAGTCTTTAAACTCCTGAAATGAATCGATTAAGTTAATATTGCTCATTTTTATTTAAATGAAATTAAAACCTTTGTTTCTGTTATCTGATCAAAATTCAGACTGGTTTCTACCAGCTCTGCCTTTTTACCCTTTTCTTTTTTACTCTCCTGGATCACAATAGCATTGTCATCCACCGACAGCAATTTGCCTTCTTTTTGTGTCCCGTCTTTCAGTTTGATACCCAGATCGCGACCAACATTCTTGCGGTATTGACGCGTTAACTTTAAAGGCTCGCCCACACCAGGTGAAGACACCTCCAAGTTATAAGCCTTTTCTATGGTATTTTCTTCCTCGAGATGAAATCCAACATGCCTGCTTATTGCTGCACAATCCTGGATACTAATGCCCTCATCACCATCAACGTGAATAATAAGTTTATTGTTTGGCAGCATTTTTACTTCCACCAAAAACAATTCCGGCCTATCCGAGATCTTTTCTTCAATTAACTCCTTTACTCTATTTTCTACCTGCATAACCAAATGAGAATAAAAGCAAAGAGGGGACATCTGTCCCCTCCTAACCGCTATTACACTGCAAATCTACAAATTATTTTTGAAAATTAAAAATGATGCCCGAGAAGTTATGATCAGAAGACACTGATTGTGTTACGGTTTAAGTAAGGGAGACCAAATTTATCCCACTATACAGTAAATACGCGAACAGAATTGATATAAAGGGAAATCTGCAGTTACAGTTGGTTGAAAATCCACGAAAAACGCACAAAGCCCTATAAGGGAACTACGCGGGGAAATCTGACGGATAATTCTGGCAGGCGAAATTTATGCAGGTCCACACTGAGTCCACAGTAAGTCCACAGTGAGTCCACCGATTTATATAAAAAACGTGGACTTACCCTGGAGTCATATAGCAATCAGTATGGATTTAATAAAACTTGTACCCGAACTAAAAAATACGTATATTGATCTCATAATTAACTAAATAGAGCATGTAAAACACATTACCATGGCAAAATTTGACGGAAAGCACTTACGTGGATTATTGGGTCCATTTATCTTTAAAAAAACTAAAAAGGGTAGCGTAGTAAGTACAAAAGCAGAAAAAGTAAGGCAAACAGAAGAGACAAAAAAAAGTGCCAGCTTTTTCGGCGGCGTAGCTTCTTTTGCCAGAGTGCTCCGAACAATGATGAAACCGGTAGGAGTTCAGGATACTGGTCTGATGAACCGACTCAACAAAGAACTTCTGTCTGTACTTTTGCAATGCTATAATAAGCCAACTAAAACTTTTAATTTTACGAACACGCACTTCAAAAGATTAGAGGGCATGGACCTGAACAGCAATTCTTTGCTAAAAGAAAATCTATGGGACTTGCCCGGTTACAGTAAAAATGAAGACCAGCTCATCATCAGTGTACCAAATATCACACCTGGAAAAAACTTGAGCTTTCCGAACGATGCCCTATTTTGTGAACTCTATATCCAACCCATACAGATTGACCTGAACGGCGGATATTTTAAGAAAATGGATGCTATACGGATTGAGATTTCCTTTTTTGATGAAGTTGTTTCCGCGCAGGAATTTAATGTCGAGCTATTTCCAGGGACGTTATGCATAGTTGCTGTTGGGCTTAATTATTTCAAGAAAAATGTTGACAGGTATATTGACTTGAACAACCTGGATTTTTCACCTGCAGCATTTGCCTATGCCGCAATGCATGATGGTGTATTTGCAGAGGTAGTACATGAGCGGGTTACCACAGAACTGGAAGAGGGTTCGTCAGTCACTAATACAGTATTCTGGAGCAAGGAACATCAAGGTTTCCCCATACAGCAATTACCTGTGCAATAACTGTTCTGAGGGTTTTACCGCATAATTCATCCGCCCTTTCAGCACATTTCCAACACCGGCAAAGCGGCTGTTCAGGTAAGTGCTGACCAGATAATCGCGACCTTTAACAAAGGCGTGTTCCGGCATAAATACGACCGAACTGTCCGTTACCAACACTCGCCCTGCTATCGGGGTTTCCATAATCGTACTGTCGGATTCCGAAGGAGTCTGTACAACAGAGATTAACTGATTCTTTAAAGAGTCCGTGGTCGTATCACTTTTAAGTTGATAAAGTCCGTCCTGATCAATGTTAGTTACAACGATCGCAGTACTGTCAGAAGAAAACTTGATTAAAACCGGCTTATTATTTGCTGAGAAACAAGAAGACAAGCTATATGATATAGCAAGGAGACACACATATTTCTTCAGATTACTAAGCATAAACAAAATTAAACATTATGAGATTGATTATCGAAATTTTATTGATGGGCCTAGCGGTATTTCTCGGCGCAAGACTGGTTCCCGGCGTACACATAGACGGCTACGGAACGGCTATCATTGCGGCCATCCTTATTGCGCTTGCAAATGCAACGATCGGATTTATTCTGCGGATCCTGACCTTCCCGATTAATTTTCTAACCCTCGGACTGGTTTCCTTTATCATTACCGTGTTGATGATTTTATTGGTTGATAACCTGATGAGCGGGTTTTCTACAACGGGATTCTGGGCAGCAGCATTCCTGGCAATTGTTGTGGCATTAATCAAGGCACTATTTAATGCGATTGCCGGATCGCCGGAAGACCGTTAGAAGTAACGGGTGCATTTAATAAATATGCACCCGTTAAATTTTATTTAAGGACCTCTCTAGAGATTACCATCTTCTGGATCTCTGAAGTACCTTCATAGATTTGTGTGATTTTAGCATCGCGCATTAACCTTTCTACATGATATTCTTTTACAAAACCGTATCCGCCATGAATCTGAACAGCTTCAACAGTTACGTCCATTGCGACTTTAGAAGCATATAATTTTGCCATAGAGCCCGCAAGCGTATAGGGCAAGCCTTGGTCTTTAAGCCATGCGGCCTTGTACACCAGCATCCTGGCTGCTTCAATCTGTGTAGCCATATCGGCCAGCTTAAAGGCTATAGCCTGATGCTCTGCAATAGCTTTGCCGAATGATTTACGTTGTTGCGCGTAGGCAAGTGCAATTTCATAGGCACCAGCAGCAATTCCAAGTGCTTGTGCTGCAATTCCGATACGCCCGCCTTCAAGCGTCTTCATCGCGAATTTGAATCCAAAACCGTCTTCACCGATACGATTTTCCTTAGGTACCTTCACATCGTTAAACATCAATGAGTGTGTGTCTGATCCGCGGATACCGAGTTTATTTTCTTTCGGCCCTATAGTAAAACCGGGTGTACCCTTTTCTACAATAAAAGCGTTGATTCCCCTGTGTTTAAGTGATTTGTCTGTTTGCGCAATAACAAGATAAGTAGAGGCTGTGCTGCCGTTGGTAATCCAGTTCTTAGTTCCATTAAGCAGGTAGTAATCGCCTTTATCTTCAGCTGTTGTTTGTTGTGATGTTGCATCAGAACCAGCTTCAGGCTCTGATAAACAGAAAGCGCCGATCTGCTGACCGGAAGCCAAAGGTTTCAGGTATTTTTCTTTTTGGGCTTCGGTACCATAGGCCTCTAAACCGTAACATACCAAAGAATTATTTACAGAAACAACCACGGACGCTGAGGCATCAATTTTGGATAGCTCCTCCATTACCAATACATAGGAAAGCGCATCAAGTCCGCTTCCATTGTATTTTTCGTTCACCATCATACCCAGAAAACCCAGTTCACCGAGTTTCTTAACCTGTTCTGCAGGGAACTTCTGATGTTCATCGCGCTCAATTACACCAGGCTTCAATTCGGTCTGTGCGAAATCACGCGCAGCCTGCTGGATCATCAATTGTTCTTCACTTAGTTGAAATTGCATAATATAAGTATCTATAAAATCCGTTTTGCCAAATTTAGTATTTCTGATTGGAAATACTATGGATGCATAGCAATTTTATAGAATAACTTCCCTGCAGCTAAACTGAGTACGTTAAATTACTTCAAGAGGTGGTTATTATCGTCTGGGAATACCAGAATTGGATGGTACGCTTTTGCTTCTTCTATTGGAAGAGAACCATAAGACATGATGATCAGAATATCGCCAACCTGAACTTTCCGTGCAGTAGCACCGTTCAGACAAACTGTTCCTGTGCCTCTTTCACCTTTGATCACATAGGTTTCAAAGCGTTCGCCATTATTATTATTTACGATTTGAACTTTCTCATTAGCAATGATTTGTGCGGCATCCATCAGATCTTCATCAATGGTAATGCTACCCACATAGTTCAATTCTGCCTGCGTTACTCTAACGCGGTGTATTTTCGATTTTAAGATCTCGATAATCATTTGGCAAAGTTAGGTAAAGTTTTAACTGATTATTGTAAAAAAGTTCAGCTCAACAAGATGTTGTCGATCAGCCTGGTCTGTCCCACCTTCGCGGCAACGAGTGCAACAATGTTTTGAGCGTTTTTATCCGACTCAGGCAGTAAAGTTTCTCCATTCGCAATCGTGAAATAATCCAGTTCAACACCGGGAGTAGCAGAAATCATCGTTTCTGCATCAATCAGCAATTCTGCGATCGGTTTAGTGTCGAAATTTTCATGCACATAATTTAAGGCCTTGCTTAAAATTAACGCATGCTGCCGGTCGGCCGCAGAAAGGTGAATATTTCTGGAGCTCATAGCCAACCCATCATCCTCACGTATGATAGGACATGAGAGGATCTCGAGTTTTAAGTCGAAGTGTGCTACCATCTGGCGGATCATGAGGATTTGCTGAAAGTCTTTTTGTCCGAAGCAAGCGATATCAGGATCTACGGCATCAAATAGTTTTTTTACAATTTGCGTTACTCCCTGATAATGTCCTTTTCTGAATGCCCCTTCAAGCAGGAACTCAGCCGGACCAAGATCTATATGCCAAGTTTCGGGTGTCGGGTACATTTCAGCTACTGCTGGCATGAATACGATATCACAACCAGCAGCCTCAAGCATCTGAATATCGTGCTCAAGTGGTCGGGGATATTTTTCCAGATCTTTTGGATCTGTAAATTGGGTGGGGTTTACAAAGATGCTGCAGACTACCACATCGGCTTTCTGCTGGGCAAGTTCGAGCAAAGAAATATGTCCCTTATGCAGTGCGCCCATAGTTGGCACCAATGCAATTTTCTGCGCAGCGGATTTAACCGGTTTGAGCAGCATCTGTAATGCCGCTATCGTGTTTATAACTTTCAATCTAACGTATAAAGTTTACTGCCCCAAAGTTGGGTATTTATCTATTCCCAACAAAACATCTTGCGCAAGATATTGATAAATGTTATAATTTTGCTTATCTTTGCCCCTTGATTATCTTTTCTTTAACATAATTTTATTTACGAATATGGAGATGGCAAAAACGAAGCTACTGATTGTTACACACGAGATGTCGCCTTTCCTCGAACTCACCAAAATTTCAGAAATTACCCGTCAATTACCACAGGCGATGCAAGATAAAGGATTTGAAATCCGCATCCTGATGCCTAAATTCGGAAACATTAATGAGAGAAGGAATAGATTACACGAAGTTATCCGCTTATCGGGGATGAACATTGTAATTGACGACAACGACAATCCATTAATCATTAAAGTTGCTTCAATTCCTGCCGCACGTATGCAGGTTTACTTTTTGGATAATGAAGATTATTTTCACCGTAAATATGTTTTCAGAGACAAGGAAAATAAGTTTTACGAGGATAATGATGAAAGGACTATTTTCTTCTGCAAAGGCGCATTAGAGACTGTTAAAAAATTAGGTTGGGCTCCAGATATCATACATTGCCATGGCTGGATGACTTCACTTGTACCTGCTTACATTAAAACTTCTTACAAAAACGACCCTACTTTTAAAAACTCAAAGGTTGTTTATTCCGTGTATGAGGATTGCTTTTCAGAAACCCTGAATGCAGATCTGCACAAGAAAGCCGTAATGAACGCGATGACTGCTGACGACACTAAAATGTTCGAAAATGCAAACTGCAGTACGATGCACATCGGTGCAATTACTTACTCTGACGCCGTTGTTTTAGCAGACGAAAACATCAGTGATGATGTGTTAAAATTTGTTAAAGATTCCAATAAGCCAACTTTAGCTTTTAATTTAACCGAAAATTTCGAGAACTTCTATTCATTATATGAAGAGATCTCGGACGAAGAATTGATTTCTATAGCTTAAACTGGTATTATTAATAACATATGAAATTTAAAAGACTAGACTTATTAACCCTGTTGATAAGTCTTTTTATTTTTGCTTCCTGCAAAAACTCAAGCACAATTGGTTTAGATCTTGACCCCGCAACTGCTATTCAAGGCAAACTGATTGACTCAGTTACGGTAACAACAAGAACTGTAGCTGATCAACCAGCAACATCTGCCGGACTAACAACTTACCCTTTTGGTTACATAACCGATCCAACATTCGGAACTTCTGAAGCATCAATAGCTATGTCGGTTGGATTGCCGTCTTCAGCAGCGTATGATTTCGGTACAAATGCAGTGGTAGATTCTGCCATATTAGTACTCCCTTATGCGACTTCGGGTTTTTATGGCGACTCAACATCGACCTATAGCATCGATGTACATCAATTAAAATCTGACATTACTGATGCTGGTGCAGCAGCTTTCAAGACCGACAAAAGTTTTGCGTACAATACTACGCTTTCAGGATATCCTGATGGTGTATTCGGAAATTATACCGGCTCGGTTAAACCAAATACTCCATTCAAAGTTACGGCTATAGTATCTGGCGGTATAGACACATTAGTAGCTGTACCTGCGCAGATTCGCGTTAAACTTGACAAGGCATTCATTCAAAACAATATTGTGAATCTGGGTACAGCATCGCTGATTAATAATGCAACTTTCACCAATAACTTTAAGGGGTTGCACCTGAGTCTGAATAAAAGTAAGTCGACAGGTAAAGGCGGCATCATGTATTTCAATTTCTCTGGTGGAACTTCTCAACTGGAAGTTTATTTCAAACGTCAGAATTCGACTACCGCAACTGTTGTTGATACTGTTCTTGCCAGTTTCCCAATCTCATCTTCGACAGCGCCTGTTGCAGCTACAGTGAGTCATAATTACACAGGTACTGATATTGCCAAACAATTAAGTACGCCAACAGTACAATACCAGTCAACCTATATCCAGGGTCTTACTGGAGTGAGGAACAAAATAAGTTTCCCTTACCTGGCCAGTTTCATTAAGAATCTGGGTGGTAAAGTTGTGATCAATAAAGCTGAACTCGTTTTAGATCTAAGCTCAGGCACTGATATTGCCCCATTTTATCCGGCAACAGTTCTGGCTCTGTACACAACAGATCTTGCCGGCGCGCGGGTAAACATCCTTGATAACCAGGCACCAACAACATCGGTAGCAAATCCAAACTATCTCTCTAATTTTGGTGGTGGTTACGATGCAACCAATAAGAATTACACGTTCGTCATAACAAGCTACCTGCAGAGTTTATTAGATGGGAAGACCGTGGATTATGGCACTTATATCGGCGCCTCATCAACGAGTATTCTGCCGTCTTCAACAACCTACCTTCAGCCTCCGGTTACTTCTGCTGATCGATCCGTAATTGGTGCTTTCGGAAATGCGACCAATAAGGTTAAACTAAATATTTACTACACTAAGATTAATTAGTGAATTAATTTTACTTTTACAGACCCCTGGTATTAATTTCCCGGGGGTTTTTATTTTAAATACTTTTTTATGTGCGGAATAGTTGGTTACATCGGTTTCAGGGAAGCCTGGCCATTAGTGATTAAAGGTTTAAAAAGGCTGGAATACAGAGGTTATGACAGTGCAGGTATTGCATTGATCGGAGACTCAGGATTGAATATCTATAAAAAAGCAGGCAAGGTTTCCGAGCTGGAGAACTTTTCCGTGGGAAAGAATCTAAGCGGCACAATCGGTATTGGCCATACCCGCTGGGCAACTCACGGTGCTCCTTCCGACAGGAATTCGCATCCACATACTTCCAACAGTGGTACTTTGTCTATCATACACAATGGCATCATTGAAAATTATGCTACACTAAAAGAAGAATTGCTCAAACGCGGCCACTTTTTCAATAGTGATACTGATACAGAGGTTCTCATTCATTTGATTGAAGAGATTTACAAAAATGATGACGTAGATCTTTTAGAGGCGGTGAGACTAGCGCTGAATGAGGTAACAGGAGCCTATGCGATTGTCGTAATGGACCAAAATCAGCCTGATCAGCTTATTGCGGCAAGAAAAGGTAGTCCGATGGTGATTGGTGTTGGTGAAGATGAATATTTCATTGCTTCTGATGCAACGCCAATTGTAGAATACACCAAAAATGTAATTTATCTAAATGACAATGAAATAGCCTTTGTAAAAAGGGATGAATTATTGATTAAACGCCTGGATAATGTAGTGCAGACTCCTTATATCCAGGAACTGGAGATACAGTTGGAATTGCTTGAAAAGGGTGGCTTTGATCACTTCATGCTGAAAGAGATTTATGAGCAGCCACGTTCTATCCGTGACTGTATGCGTGGTCGTATTTACCCGAATGAAGGTTTTGTTCAGCTTGGCGGCATTAAGGAGTATGCAGAAAAGCTAAAAAACATTGACCGTATTATTATTGTAGCCTGTGGTACATCATGGCATGCCGGCCTTGTTGGGGAATACCTGATTGAAGAGTATGCACGCATTCCTGTTGAAGTAGAATACGCATCAGAGTTCAGATATAGAAACCCTATTATCACGGAGAAAGATGTAGTAATTGCGATTTCTCAATCGGGAGAAACGGCAGATACCATGGCAGCCATAGAAATGGCTAAAGAAAAGGGAGCTACTATTTTCGGTGTATGTAATGTAGTGGGTTCTTCTATTCCCCGACTTACTCATGCTGGTGTTTACACACATGCCGGCCCGGAGATTGGCGTAGCTTCAACGAAAGCATTTACCGCACAGGTAACTGTTTTAACGTTGATTGCTTTTTACATGGCACAGCAGAAAGGTACAATTACAAAGGCAAAGATGGTAGAGCTGCTAACAGAGCTTGACCTGATCCCTGAGAAGATACAACGCGCACTGGAGTCTAACGACCTGATTAAAGAAATTGCCGCTAAATTCAAAGATTCCAGAAACTGCCTGTTCCTGGGGCGGGGCAGCGGCTTCCCTGTGGCATTAGAAGGCGCATTAAAGCTGAAAGAAATCTCCTATATACACGCTGAAGGTTATCCCGCGGCAGAGATGAAGCATGGTCCTATTGCACTGATTGATGAGGAAATGCCTGTTGTAGTTATCGCAACTAAAAACTCTTCTTACGAAAAAGTAATCAGCAACATTCAGGAAGTAAAAGCAAGAAAAGGTATTGTGCTCGCCATTGTCACAGAAGGCGACACAGAAGTTAAAAAAATGGCGGATTACGTGATTGAGATACCTGATGCCAGTGAAGCATTTTTACCATTGCTGGCCACTATTCCTTTACAATTACTTTCTTACCACATCGCAGTGCTTAGAGATTGTAACGTAGATCAGCCTAGAAATCTGGCTAAATCTGTTACGGTAGAGTAATTAAAACTCCAATATTTAAAAAAAGGCCCCAATAAGTTTTCGACTTTTTGGGGCCTTTTTTACGGATTATTTTTTTCTTAAACTGTTGTGTTTAAAATGGAAGATCACCCTCAACACCACCCACATCTATAAAGTCACGTTCGTGTTTGGGTGCAACATGGGTAGTAGGTGTATTTTCAAAATCACTCTTACGACCGAGTATGGTGAAGTTTTCGGCTACCACCTCTGTGACATATCTTTTGACTTTTTCCCGGTCTTCGAATGAACGCGTGCGAAGTTTTCCTTCAATGTAGACTAGTTTTCCCTTGGTCAGGTACTTGGATGCAACTTCAGCAAGCCCTCTCCAGAGCACAATATTATGCCATTCTGTTTGCTCTATACGCTTACCGTCTTTATTATAGGTTTCGGAGGTTGCCAGTGGGAAACTGGTTACGGTGACGCCACCCTCCAGGTGCCGGGTTTCGGGATCTTTTCCCAGGTGCCCGACAAGGATTACTTTGTTAATACCTGACATGTGTTTATACTTTGGTTATGTAGTTGCTTATAAAATTACTGATCATAATAGGCTGTGGAAGTTCGTTAAACTCATCCAGCGAAACCCATTTAATAGTTGCTTTATGATTAAAGTTAATCATAAAATTTTCTAAAACAAAAAATTTAGCATATATTGTTTGGTGTGTCAATAAATGCTTTACTTTTTGTACCGGACGGATAACGACCTCTTTACCAAACATTTCCTGAACTTGAATTAAAAAATCAATATCCGATAATTCAGTCTCTGAAATCGTTTCAAACATTGGCAAATCATGCAAATGTTGCCAGATATCCCCTGCACCTCTCCTGTTCACCAAAATCTCTCCATCTACCATACAAACAAAGTAATTAAAGAATCTGTTTCGTTTTTTTACTGTCTTTAATTTTACAGGGAGATCCTGAACCTGTTGATGAGCGTAAGCCCAACAACCAGTCTGCACCGGACAAATTGCACAATCAGGTGATTTGGGTTTACATTGCAAAGCGCCAAACTCCATGATGGCTTGGTTATACACAGCAGGATTCTGTCCGATAACGAGTGAGCGGGCAAGCGCAGTAAATTCTTTTTTACCTGCCGTACTGTTAATGGGTATGGAGATACCATAGAACCTGGATAAGACCCGGAATACATTCCCATCCAATACCGCTTGTTGCTCGCCTGTAGAAAAAGAACTGATTGCGGCCGCCGTATATTCGCCCACCCCTTTAAGTTGAATGAGATCTGCATAATTGCCTGGAAATACGCCATTATGGCCCTTTATTACCTGTTGGGCTGTTGCATGCATATTACGCCCTCTGGAATAATAGCCCAGTCCTTGCCAAAGTTTAAGGATTAATGTTTCAGGCGCATTGGCGAAATCATGGACGGTCGGAAAATGTTCAAGGAATTTGTTAAAATACGGCAGCCCCTGCTCTACGCGGGTTTGTTGAAGAATAATTTCCGAAAGCCAGATCACATAAGGATCGGTTGTATCACGCCAGGGCAGGGCTCTTTTATTGTTGTGATACCATTTCGTTATTTCCTCTTGAAAAATCATAGCTACAAAAGTACAGCCTAATTAACTATAAATCGTAAAACTTGCATTTCTCTGATGGTTCAAACTTCAAATAAATCATCTTTTATTTTCCTATCTCATTAAAAAGCAATACTTTTGCAACCCCAAAACACTTATAATATTTAACACACAACAAATTAATAATAGAAAATATGACTAAGGCAGATATTATTTCAGAAATATCAACTAAAACAGGAATTGAAAAAGTAGATGTACAAGAGACCGTAGAGGCGTTTTTCAAAGTGATCAAAAACAGCATGATCGGTGGAGAAAATGTATACGTTAGAGGGTTTGGAAGTTTTGTTGTAAAAAAGAGAGCACAAAAAACTGCGAGAAACATTTCTAAAAACACTGCTATCATTATCCCTGAGCACTTTGTACCTAGCTTTAAACCAGCAAAAGTGTTTGTAGATAAAGTTAAAAACAACACAAAAAAACTTAGCGTAGAAGCATAATCAGCTATGATGACCAATATCCGTACTAAACAAATCATCTTGATATCAGCAGTAGTATTGCTGATCGCGTTTTTGTTTACTAGAGATATTAAAGGTCTGGTAAAGCCTAAAGAACAGACTACAAATGTTCCGGCAGCGGGGCAACTTACTACACCTGCAGCTGCAGAAATCAGCCTTTCTGAAGTTTCTACCGAAGGCAAGAATGTCATTAATGAAAATCTTGCCAAAGAAATTACAGCACTGGAAAATGATTTCAAGACAGCTAAAGGAAATGATCAGGTAGAACTGGCAAAAACATTGGCTCAGAAATGGGATGATGTTGAGCAATTGGTTCCTAGTGCATTGTATCTTGAGGTGATCGCTGATCAGCAAAAGACATTGCAGAGCTGGTTAGCTGCCGGCGGCAAGTTTATGAAGGCATACGACAATACTAAAGACAGTTTAATGCAACCTAAGTTGCTTCAAAAAGCCAATACAGCTTACACTGCTGCGATGGCAATTGATTCGATGAGTCTGGAAGCAAAAACAGGTTTAGGTATTACCGTAGTGGACGGAATGGGCGCGCCAATGCAGGGAATTGCCATGTTACTGGATGTTGTAAAGAGAGATCCAAAAAATGCCAAAGCCAACATGAGCCTCGGTATTTTCGCGATCAAATCCGGTCAGTTCGACAAAGCTATTATCAGATTTGAGGACATTGTAAAGGTTAAACCTTCTCCCGATGCTTATTTTTACCTGGCCACCTCTTATGAGAACCTGGGCAAGAATAAGGAAGCTATTGATGCTTACTTAAAAAGTAAGAAACTTGCAGGCAATCCGACGTTATCTAAATTCATAGATAAAAAAGTGACTGAGCTGAAAGAAAAAATTTAATCAACAGATTTATAAAAATATTTAAAATTTAAAATTATGCCAAGCGGTAAAAAAAGAAAAAGACATAAAATGGCAACCCACAAACGTAAAAAACGTTTAAGAAAAAACAGACATAAGAAAAAATAGTATTTTTTCTATGAATTACTGGTAACCATATGTGTTATGAATTTTCATGACGTATATGGTTATTGGTGATGTTTTTTATTTTCAGTCCATGTGTTAAATAAGGTATTCATATACCTTGAAATCTATAGCTTTTGGTAAAGGAATTAATTATCGATTCAACTCCTACGGGAGTAACCATAGCTTTGATTGAAGACAAACAACTTGTAGAGCTTCATAAAGAACACATTAACAACAACTATGCTGTTGGCGATATATATTTAGGTCGGATAAAGAAAATTATGCCCGGCCTGAATGCTGCGTTCGTTGATGTGGGCTATGAGAAAGATGCATTTTTGCATTATTTTGATCTTGGCCCTCAAGTTCAGTCTTTAATAAAGCTGACAAAAATTAAGCGTAATGGATCTGTTAGCGGGACACTGTTAGACAATATCAAACTGGAAGCCGATATTAATAAGGCAGGTAAGATATCTGAGGTAGTGTTTAAAAACATGATCATACCGGTTCAAATAGCTAAGGAGCCCATCTCGACCAAGGGTCCACGATTGAGCTCTGATCTATCTATCGCCGGTCGCTACATTGTATTGGTACCTTTCTCCAATGTAATTTCCATCTCCAAAAAGATTAAAAGCAATACAGAACGTAATCGTTTAAAGAAGATTATCGAAAGTATAAAGCCTAAAAATTTTGGCGTTATCATCAGAACGGTTTCTGAAGCCAAAGGAGTTGAGGAATTACAAAAAGACTTACTGGATTCTATTGCAAAATGGGAGAGTTTCATTAAAAAGCTTCCTGATGCAGAACCATCCAAACGTGTCTGGGGAGAAATGGACAGAACGTCGACCCTGATCAGGGATATCCTGAGCACCGACTTCACCAATGTATACGTGAACGATCTGAATCTTTTCGAAGATATCAAGTCGTATGTACACCAGATCTCTCCTGAGATGGAGAAGATTGTTAAGCCGTACAAACATAAAGAGCCGATCTTTGAGCATTTTGGCATAGAGAAGCAAATTAAAAATGGCTTCGGTAAAACTGTTAACCTACCCGGTGGTGCCTATTTAGTTGTAGAACACACGGAGGCTTTGCATGTTATTGATGTAAACAGTGGTAACAGAACAGCGAGTAAAGAAAACCAGGAAGAGAATGCGCTTCAGGTGAATAAAGAAGCTGCTAAAGAAATTGCCCGTCAACTTCGTTTGCGGGATATGGGTGGTATTGTGGTCATCGATTTTATCGATATGCACAAACCCACCAACCGAAAAATGCTGTTCGATTATCTGCGCGAGCTGATGATCCTGGACAGGGCCAAACACACTATTCTGCCGCCAAGTAAATTTGGATTGGTTCAGATCACACGCCAGCGTGTGCGCCCTGAGATGAATATTGTGACCAATGAAAAATGCCCTACCTGTGATGGTACCGGGGAGATCAAAGCAAGTATTGTTTTGATGGACGACATAGAGAATAACCTGAACTATATTTTGCAGGAACAGAATGAAAAGAATATCACACTTTGTGTGCATCCTTACATCGAAGCCTACATCAAAAAGGGAATTATTTCCCTGCAATGGAAATGGTTCTTCAAATTTGGTCAGCGCATCAAAATTAAAGCGGTATCCTCCTATAACTTAACGGAGTTTCATTTCATGTCTGCTAAAGACGAAGAGATCAAGCTTTAAAAAGGGTAAAAAATAAGCAAAAGGGCGTTTGGTATCACCAGACGCCCTTTTGCTTTTTAAGGATTTATCTCAGGCGGAACCGTGCAAATTCACTAAATTAGCAGTACTAAAAACTAAATATTTTGGCTAAAACTAAATCAGCATATTTTTGTCAGAGTTGTGGATATGAGTCCGCAAAATGGTTAGGTAAATGTCCTTCGTGTAACCAATGGAATACTTTTGTAGAAGAGGTTATCGAGAAGGCCGACGCCAAGGTTCCGAGCTGGAAGACCAGCAACAATACAACGAGGTCTAATAAACCGAGCCAGATCAGCACCATTACTTCGTCGGAAGAAGAGCGGATGCTCACCGGCGACCAGGAGCTTGACCGGGTACTGGGGGGTGGACTTGTTCCAGGGTCTGTAACACTGATTGGTGGGGAACCTGGCATTGGTAAATCTACACTGATGCTGCAACTCGCATTGAACATTGACGGCAAAAAGGTATTGTATATTTCGGGCGAGGAAAGCGAACAGCAGATTAAAATGCGTGCACAACGGATTACTGAAGTTCCTAAAGCAGATTGTTATATACTAACAGAAACGTCCACTCAGAATATTTTTAAACAGATCGAGGTGCTGGAGCCACAGATCGTAATTGTAGATTCAATTCAGACCTTGCATTCTGCACATATCGATTCTACTCCGGGCAGCGTGTCACAGGTACGCGAATGCACAGCAGAGTTACTGAGATTTGCCAAAGAAACCGATACTCCGGTATTCCTGATCGGACACATCACGAAAGATGGCGCAATAGCTGGGCCTAAAATACTGGAGCATATGGTCGACACCGTGCTACAATTTGAGGGCGACAGGCATCATATCTACCGTATTCTGCGTTCTATCAAAAACAGATTTGGTGCAGCGGCAGAACTGGGAATTTATGCAATGAATAACACAGGTTTGCGCGAGGTGTCCAATCCATCCGAAATATTATTGTCACAGCGCGACGAGGAACTTAGTGGCATTGCCATTTCAGCAACCTTAGAAGGCGCCAGACCGATGCTGATAGAAACTCAGGCATTGGTAAGCACCGCGGCCTATGGAACGCCTCAGCGCTCTGCCACAGGCTTTGACACAAGACGCATGAACATGCTTCTTGCTGTGCTGGAAAAAAGATGCGGTTTTAAGCTGAGCGCTAGAGATGTATTTCTGAATATCGCCGGAGGAATTAAAGTTGAAGACCCCGCAATCGATCTTGCTATTGTAGTTGCAATAATCTCGTCTCATGAGGACATCGCTGTTTCCTCAAAAAATTGTTTTGCAGCCGAGGTAGGATTATCCGGAGAGATCAGGGCAGTTAACCGGATTGACCAGCGGATCATGGAATCCGAGCGTTTGGGTTTCGATAAGATTTTTATTTCAAGATATAACCTGAAAGGGCTTATAATGGATAAATATAAGATTGAAGTAGTTGGAATTAGCAAAATTGAGGATGTATTTGCTATTCTTTTCGGCTAAATATATGGAGAACAACACTTTGCCTGTAGAATCAATTCCATGTATTTTCCACACAACGGGGAAATATTTCTCGTTAATTTTATTTGGTAAATAACAAATATATTTTATACATTTGATTAACAGGCATTTACAATAGGCAGCATTTATGGTTCGCTAATTGTATATATCTAGATGTTCTGGTCCAGAAATGGATTTTAACGTAACAATAGGGATGATTATCCTCGTTAGCGCAAGTTAACGAGGATTTTTTTGTGTCCGTTTACCGGCATTAAAAAAGCCGCTCCAAAAATGGAAGCGGCTTAAGTATATAGGTTTGGTTTATTACTTAGATAAGTACATTGATTTATCTTTAACCAATTTACGGAAGTAAGGATCCTCCAGGTCTTTGATAAAACGAATAGACTCCCCTGTCGATTTCATCTCTGGTCCGAGTTCCTTGGTTACTTCAGGGAATTTATCAAAAGAAAACACAGGTTCTTTGATCGCATAACCTTCCAGTTTACGAACAATGGTAAAGTCTTTCAGTTTATTTACACCCAGCATCACTTTTGCAGCGATATTGATGTAAGGAACATCGTAGGCTTTAGCGATAAAAGGAACGGTCCTAGATGCCCTTGGATTGGCTTCGATCACATAAACCTTTCCATCTTTAACAGCGAACTGAATGTTCAGCAATCCTTTTACATTTAATGCTCTCGCAATCTTTTTAGAATAAGCTTCCATATCTGCGATCACCTGATCAGAAAGACTGAATGGTGGCAATACAGCACTTGAATCTCCAGAGTGGATACCTGCAGGCTCAATATGTTCCATTAGCCCTACAATGTGTACATCATCACCATCAGAGATAGAATCGGATTCCGTTTCTTCTGCACGATCCAGGAAGTGATCGATTAAGACTCTGTTTCCAGGGAGATCGCCAAGCAATTTCACTACAGCTTTTTCCAGGTCTTCGTCGTTGATAACGATGCTCATCCCTTGCCCGCCCAATACATAACTTGGTCTTACCAGTACCGGATATCCCACTTCGTTGGCAACAACAATAGCTTCTTCAGCATTTTCGGCAACACCATATTTAGGGTAAGGGATTTCGAGTTCTTTCAAAAGATCTGAGAAGCGACCACGATCCTCAGCGATGTCCATATCATTGTATGATGTACCGATAATCTTTACACCCATCTGGTGTAGCTTTTCAGCCATTTTCAGGGCTGTCTGACCACCTAACTGCACGATTACTCCGATAGGGTTTTCAAGCTCAATAATTTCCCTTACGTGTTCCCAGAATACAGGTTCAAAGTAAAGTTTATCAGCGATATTAAAATCAGTAGAGACGGTTTCAGGATTACAGTTGATCATGATTGATTCGAAACCACTTTCTTTGGCAGCAAGCAAACCATGTACACAGCTATAATCGAATTCGATACCCTGACCGATCCTATTTGGACCAGAGCCCAATACAATCACCTTCTTTTTGTCGGAAGGATGAGACTCATTTTCCTCTTCAAATGTAGAGTAGTAATAAGGGGTTTTTGCAGCAAACTCAGCGGCGCAGGTATCTACCATTTTATAGACCCGTTTGATACCAAGCGATTTTCTGCGCTCATACACTTCATCTTCTGTTACGTTGCCTAAAAGGTAAGCGATCTGGATATCAGAGAATCCTTTTTGTTTAAGTGTAAAGAAGAAATCTTTAGGGATATTATTTAACGAATAACGTTTCAGTTCAGTTTCCAGGTGTACCAGATCCTGAATTTGCGCAAGGAACCATTTATCGATACGTGTTACTTTACGGATCGATTCAAGTGGCACACCCATGCTCATTGCATCTTTTATCAGGAACAAACGGTTCCAGCTGGCATGTTCAAGACCATGCATGATCTCATCGATGCTTCTGTTATGTTTGCCATCGGCACCCAGTCCGGCACGACCAACTTCCAAACTCTGGCAAGCTTTCTGAAGTGCTTCGATAAAGCTACGGCCGATAGCCATAACCTCACCTACAGATTTCATCTGCAGTCCGAGTTCCATATTGGCTCCTTTGAATTTATCAAAGTTCCATCTTGGTATTTTAACAATCACATAGTCCAAAGTCGGCTCAAAATAAGCAGATGTTGTTTTTGTGATTTGATTTTCAATTTCGTCAAGGTTATATCCTATCGCCAGTTTTGAAGCGATTTTTGCAATTGGATAACCTGTAGCCTTACTGGCAAGCGCAGAAGATCTTGATACCCTCGGGTTGATTTCGATTGCAATGATTTGATCGTTATCTGGGTTTACTGAGAACTGTACGTTACAACCTCCAGCAAAAGTCCCGATGGCGCGCATCATCTTGATTGCCTGATTACGCATATCCTGATAGCAGCGATCAGACAATGTCATTGCAGGCGCTACGGTGATAGAGTCACCTGTATGAATTCCCATTGGGTCAAAATTCTCGATAGAGCAAATAATGATCACATTGTCATTACTATCGCGCAGCAGTTCCAGCTCATACTCTTTCCAGCCTAAAACTGCTTGCTCTACCAGCACTTCATGTGTTGGAGAAGCTTCCAGTCCGCGTTTAAGCGCAGCATCAAATTCTTCTTTTTTATGCACGAAACCACCACCGGATCCACCCAAGGTGTATGATGGCCTGATCACAAGTGGATATCCTATTTCCTGTGCAGCTTCTTTACCTTCCAGGTAAGAGTTGGCAATTTTAGAAGGTGCAACGCCAACACCTATGTCAACCATCAGCTGTCTGAAAGCTTCACGGTTTTCTGTTTTTTCAATTGCAGCAACATCTACACCGATTACCTTTACATTATGTTTGGCCCAGACGCCACGTTCCTCAGCTTCTTTGCAAAGGTTTAGTGCAGTCTGTCCACCCATAGTAGGCAAAACAGCATCAATGTTTCTTTCAATCAAGATTTGTTCAATAGAATCTACAGTCAAAGGACGCAGATAAACGTGGTCGGCAATAACCTTATCCGTCATGATTGTTGCAGGATTGGAATTGATGATAGATACTTCAATTCCTTCTTCCTTTAAAGATAAAGCTGCTTGTGAGCCAGAATAATCAAACTCACAGGCTTGTCCAATAATGATTGGACCCGAACCGATAATTAATACTGAGCGTATGGAGGTGTCTCTAGGCATAAGGCTGTTAAATGGTAGCGAGATTTTCTATGCTATAAAGAAAAGATCCCAACTGTTCTGTCGGGATGCAAAGTTACGCTTTTAGCCTAAATAAATGTGAGAATTTTTCAAAAACCGTGATAGCAGAAAAAGCTGCCTTAAAAAGGCAGCTTCCGCTATATTTGACATATATAATTTTGCTTTTTTACGTCTATTGCAAAAGTTTAACGGCACCAACGTCTGTAGTGCTTCCTTCCACAACAGCAACAGCCTCCACAGAAGTGTCTTTATACGGCGCGATACCCTTAAACCATACCGTATAAGTGCCGGGCTTTACCTTGCTGAGCATGAAGGCGCCAGTATTAATTTCAGCGCGCACAGTGTCACGACCGGAGATAGCCATTACCACTGATGCCCCTTCTGCAGGGACTACCGTACCCTGAATCGCACCGTCTTTAGCAGACTGAAATGCAAAAAGACCTGCCATCAATCCAACAGCGGCCAGAAATTGTATGCTTAGCTTTTTCATCTTTTATAGGTTTAGTATCGAGGATAACAACGTATGCGGGTGATTGTTTGATCGTCAGCCAAAAGTCAGGAAGTACTTTTATCAGAAAACACAAGGATATAGCATACTATCTGCAACTATTTCCCGTTTTTACATTGAATATGTTTGATAATCCTTCGGGATTTGAAACGGCCCTCTCCCATTAAGAGGGATTCTTCATAAAATAGTTTGTTTGGTTTATTAATCCGGCAGGAATCATTTCCTTGCCGGATTTTTTTATTGCTTTTTACGTGAGGATATTTACTTTTGGGCATGTTGCTATTTATTGATCTTGTGAAAGACAGCCTGATCCAATTCTTTACGCAAACCGGCTGGCTGGAATGGTGCGGTGTGTTCACGGGCATACTCTGCGTTTGGCTGGCAGCAAAAAACAATATTTATAACTGGCCGATAGCGATTATCAGCGTACTGATCTATATTGTTATCTTTTACGAAAGCAAGCTTTATGCAGACATGGGTTTGCAGTTTTATTTCTTCGCGATGAACCTATATGGCTGGTACTTCTGGAGCAGAAACAAGGCAAGTGGCGAAAGTACAAGTCCTGTGTTATGGATCACTAAGAATGAAGTAGTCTTATCCCTTCTCGGCGTGGTTATTTTTACTGCTGCCCTTGGCTTTCTTTTAAAACAACATACAGATGCAGCATTCCCCTTTATCGACAGCTTTTGTACTGCCTGCAGTCTGATTGCACAGATTTTTTTGGCGCGTAAAGTACTTCAGAATTGGTTAATCTGGATTTTCGTAGATCTGATCTATGTTGGCGTCTATGTGTCAAAAGACTTGTATGCGACAGCTATTATGTACGCATTATATGTATTTATTGCCACCAGGGGTTACCTTGACTGGAAAAAAACATACCGAACACAACATGATTAAAAAAATCGCCATCGTTGGCCCCGAAAGCACCGGTAAGTCAACCATCACACAGCAACTGGCCAAACACTACCAGACACTATGGGTGGCAGAATATGCCAGATATTATTGTGCAGCGCTAACTGGCCCCTGCACCTTGCAGGATGAGATCAACATGTTTCATGGACAGGTAGCCCTGGAAGAATCTGTTTTATCTATGGCCGAAAAAGACTTCATTTTCTGCGATACTACTTTTGTAACGGTAAAAATCTGGAGCGATGAGATGCTGGGTGCAACGCCCCAGATCGTTCTGGATGCCCTACCTTTAAAACCATACGATCTTTACTTGCTAATGGATATCGACCTGCCCTGGCAGGAAGACCCGCTACGTGATTTCCCACACTTGCGTGAACATTTTATGGCGATCTGGCATAAAGAGCTGAAGGCCCTTAATGCAAATTATGTCGTTATTGGCGGGATTGAAACACGCTTTGATAATGCCGTTGCTGCAGTAGATTCTTTCCTCTCCGAAAAGTAGAATTTTGTAGCATAGCCACAATTTAAATTTATTTAATACATTTGCAACATCAAAAGGGGTGCCTTGTTTGGTTTACGAACACAAAAAAAGGCTGAGATCATACCCATTACTTCGCAAAACACAAAAATGCGAAAGTATGCACCTGATCCGGATAATGCCGGCGGAGGGATTGGAGTTATGGAGTTTAACTGTACTGTAGGTACCCCTGCTTACAGCTGGTTTAACGAAAAAAGTTATTAAATTGAAAAAGTTATTAATTGCAGCTATCGCTGTATTGCTATTGCCTTTTGTGGCAAATGCACAGTTCTCTATCAGCGGTACCGTTTCCCAAAAAGGAAGCACTACCCTGTTACCTGGTACAACTATCCGTATCAGAAATACGTCGAACGTTACCAAGACCGACAGTCAGGGTCATTATGACTTAAGCAACCTGAAAGCCGGAACCTACACCATCATTGCAAGCTACGTTGGTTTCAACACCGTTCAACAAACACTGACCTTACAAGCTGACCTTAACCTGAACCTTGAACTTTCTGCCGCCGCATTCCTGGCCGACGAAGTAATTGTGAATGCTACCCGAGCAAACGAGAAATCTGCTACGACCTACAAAAACCTGAGTAAAGAGGATATCCGCCAGAACAATTTTGGCCAGGATCTTCCCTTTATCCTTAATAATACACCTGGTGTGGTTGTAACCTCCGATGCCGGTGCAGGCGTAGGTTATACAGGAATCCGCATCCGCGGTAGCGATGCTACGAGAGTAAACGTAACATTGAACGGTATTCCGTATAACGACAGTGAAAGTCAAGGTACCTTCTGGGTAAATATGCCCGATTTTGCTTCCTCAGTAGATAACATTCAGATTCAACGTGGTGTAGGTACATCAACAAATGGCGCCGGTGCATTTGGTGCCAGTCTGAATATCCAGACCACAACGCCATCTGCCGAACCTTATGCAGAACTCAATAATACTTATGGCTCTTTCAATACCTTGAAAAACACCGTAAAAATTGGTACTGGCTTGATTGACAATAAATTTAGCTTTGACGGCCGTTTATCACGAATCAAGTCTGATGGTTTTGTAGATCGCGGAGCGTCAGACCTGAAATCGTATTTCTTATCGGGCGCTTATCAAGGTGAAAGAGACGTATTACGCATCAACGTGTTTGCCGGAACAGAAAAGACGTATCAGTCATGGAACGGGATATCTGAGGAAACCTTGCTACAAGGCGACAGAACCTATAATTCTTTTACGTATAAAAACCAGACCGACAATTACTGGCAAAATCATTACCAGATGTTATACGCCCACCAGTTTTCCGATCAGTTCTCTTTTAATGGAGCACTACATTATACCAAAGGAAGAGGTTATTATGAAGAATATAAGGAGGGGGAATCTTTTTCGGCTTATGGCCTGCAAAATGTAACAGTTGGCGGCACCGTAATTGAGGAAACAGATCTGATTCGAAGAAGATGGCTGGACAATAACTTTTATGGTGCTACTTACAATTTTACCTATAAACCGTCAAATGCTTTAAATATTACTCTTGGTGGCGCCTATAATAAATACAATGGTGATCACTTTGGAGAAATCATCTGGGCACAATATGCTTCTAACAGTGTTTACGGTAATCACTATTACGACAATACAGGTAAGAAGACCGACTTCAACGTGTTTGGAAAGATCGTTTACAGTCCTGTTGAACACTTAAGTCTGTTTGCAGATTTGCAATATAGAAATGTTGATTATAGTGTGTTGGGTACCGAGAAAGCGCTAAATCAATTAAATATTAAAGACAACCTTGGTTTTTTTAATCCCAAAGTAGGTGCTACCTATTTCTTGAATAAAGAAAGCAATATTTATGCATCCTTAAGTGTAGCCAATAAGGAACCAATCAGGGATGATTATGTGAATGCTGCTGTTGGTGAATTGCCGAAATCAGAGCGGTTAAACAATATTGAGCTGGGCTATCGCATTAAAAAAGAACGTTTCAATGCAGGACTGAACGTTTACGGAATGTTTTACAAAGATCAGCTGGTGCTTACTGGCAAGCAGACCGATGTGGGCGAACCGCTACGTCAGAACGTAGACCAAAGCTACAGGCTGGGTGTGGAACTGGATGCTTCCTATACGATCAGTAAGCAGTTTGCAGTTAATGCAAATGCTGCACTAAGCAGAAACAAGATTAAAAACTATCTAGATTATCTGTATGAGTATGACGACAATTACAACGTAATTAATACTGTTACCACACCTTATAAATCTACAAACATTTCGTTCTCACCATCAGCAGTACTCTTTGGAGAGCTGGTTTACAAACCTATTTCAGGCTTCGCTATTGCCTTGCAAAACAAATATGTTGGCAAACAATATCTGGATAACACACAAAACGAAAGCAGAAAGCTTAAAGCCTATTACGTGGGTAATTTCCGTGCAGGCTATGACTTCACCGCCTTTGGCATCAAGAATATCAATCTGGGTCTATTGGTCAACAACATTTTCGACAAAAAATATGAAAGTAACGGATATACTTACGGCTCTATTTACCAGGGTGTGGCATCGTATTCCAACTTTTATTTTCCGCAAGCCGGGACAAACTTCTTATTATCCTTAAATTTGAAGTTCTAACATCAGCATCCATGAAAAAGTTCATCGAAAAGTTCCAGTTTATTACGCATGACATTCCTACATTGACGCATGTTGAGCAGGCACAGACCGCTTGCAGTGCAGGCGCAAAATGGTTGCAGTACCGCTGTCTGACTAAAGACGATGCGGCATTGCTCGAAGACATTAACCAGATTGCTGAAATATGTGATGATTGGGGCGCTACGTTGATTGTTACCGATCACGTACATCTGAATGGCAAGGCCGATATCCAGGGCTTTCACATGGAAGATATGGATGCAGATTTTATAAAGCTTCGCGGGGAACTGGGCGAAGCGATCACCATTGGTGGATCTTCCAATACGCTGGAAGGATTGCTGCGACTTGCAGCTGAGGGTGTAGACTATGCTGGTTTTGGGCCTTTTAGTGTAACTACAACCAAGCCTAATCAGGCCGCCTTGCTTGGTGTTTCTGGCTATGCTGATGCAATGCAGGTACTACGAGACAAAGAGATCAACTTGCCGGTGTTAGCTGTAGGAGGCGTACAACTGGAAGATATTGAGGACTTAATGGCTACGGGGGTATTCGGTATTGCTGCTTCTGCAGCAATTAATCAGGCTCCTGATATGGAGGAGGCCTATATTGCTTTCTATAACAGGATCAGATAGATATTTTTAAAAACAAATGTTATTTCCAAGGCCTGCATCATTTACATTTGTTAAAAATCTAAAGTCTTGGAAGAAGAGTCCGTTTTTATAGAAAAGAAAGATCCCTATGCTGCGTTGCGGTACAAAGAATTCCGCTCCTATCTGGGTATGCGCTTCTTTTTTACTTTTGCCTATCAGATGCAGGCCGTTATTATCGGTTTTCATATTTATCACCTGACCAAAGATCCACTTGCCCTTGGTTTTGTAGGACTTTGCGAAGCTATTCCTGCCATTAGCGTGGCCCTTTACGGCGGGTATATAGCTGATAAATCTGAAAAAAGGATGCTACTCCTTAAAATCTTTCTGGGTGTTTTTATCTGTTCGTTGATTATGCTGGCCGTTACGAGTCCGCAGATGCATAATTACGTCCCAGTCAGTTATATTGTACCCATCATGTATCTTACAATTTTTGGTGTGGGGCTAGCGCGTGGATTTTTTGGTCCGGCAACTTTTTCATTAATGGCAGAAATCATCCCGAAACATCTCTACCCGAACTCAAGCACCTGGAACAGTTCTAGCTGGCAGGCGGCATCTATTTTGGGTCCGGCTGCCGGAGGATTGATCTACGGTTTTTATGGCATAACGGTCACCTATATCATCATCATCATTTTCGTCGCAATTTCGTTGGTCTGCATCTTTTTCTTTAAGCCGCATCCACCAAAATACGTTCCTAAAGAAAGTATCATTAAGGCGCTGACAGAAGGTGTGAATTTTGTATTTAAAAACAAGATGATGTTGGGTGCGATGAGCCTCGATCTGTTCTCTGTATTTTTTGGAGGGGCTGTGGCATTGCTACCGGTCTTTGCAAATGACATATTGAAAGTGGGATCTGAAGGCCTTGGCTTTATGCGTGCGGCGGCGTCTGCAGGAGCTGTAATTACCATGCTTGCTATGACACGTTTTTCGCCTATGGAAAAGCCTTGGCGCAACCTCCTGATCGCCGTTACCGGATTTGGCACCAGTATTATCTGCTACGGGTTATCAAAGAATTTCTATGTTACATTGATGTTCCTCTTCCTCGAGGGGTCTTTCGACAGCGTAAGCGTAATTATCCGTTCAACGATCATGCAGTTGCTCACCCCAGACCAGATGCGTGGCCGGGTATCTGCAGTAAACACCATGTTTATCGGATCTTCAAATGAGATTGGTGCTTTTGAATCCGGCCTTACTGCTAAGCTGATGCGCACTGTGCCGGCCGTTGTATTTGGTGGGAGCATGACGATCCTTGTTGCAGGCATTACCTACTTCAAAACAAAATCAATGACAAAGCTAAGCTTACAGGAAATTAACGAACAGGTAGATTAGTCTTCTACCCGCTCGCCTACTTGTTGACGCCACATGGCATAGTATAATCCTTTCTCTGCAAGCAGTTCGGCATGTTTACCCTGCTCAATGATGTGACCCTTCTCCAACACATAAATACGATCTGCGTGACGAATTGTGGATAGCCTATGGGCAATCAGAATTGTCATGTGACTCGTTTGCTCAGAGATATCCCTGATTGTAGCTGTGATCTCCTCTTCAGTTAATGAATCCAATGCAGAGGTTGCTTCATCAAACACCAGGATATCTGGTCTGCGCAATAAAGCACGGGCTATAGAAAGACGTTGTTTCTCTCCACCTGATACTTTGACACCACCCTCACCAATTACAGAGTCCAGGCCATGCTCAGCCCTGGATAACAAGTTCTGACATGCTGCCTGTTCCAGTACGCGCATGCATTCTTCATCGCTTGCTCCAGGACGTACAAACTGCAGGTTCTCTCTGATTGTACCAGAGAACAACTGTGTATCCTGGGTTACGAACCCTATTTTCTCCCTCAGTTCATCCAGGTCGATATTATCGCTTGACGTGTCATTATAAAGAATCTCTCCTTCCATTGGCTTATAAAGACCAACGAGCAACTTAACGAGCGTTGTTTTTCCGGAACCTGAAGGGCCTACAAAAGCGATAGTTTCTCCGTTATGTGTATTGAACGAAATATCGGTTAACGCATTGGTACGTCCGGTAAGGTGTCTGAACGCAACACCATCAAAAGCAAGTCTACTTACCTTATTAAGTCTTACAGGGTTTTCAGGTTTGATATCGATTGGGGTACTCAGAATTCTTTTAAAATTACCGAGTGACACTTCTGCTTCTCTCCAGGCAAGGATCACATTTCCCAACTCCTGCAAAGGACCGAAAAGGAAGAAAGAATAGAACAGAAAAGAAAAATACTGCCCGGCAGAAATGGTGTTTTCAAAGATGAGAATGAGCAGCACTACAACCATTACACTCCGTACAAAGTTCACGGTAGTACCCTGAACAAAACTCATACTTCGAACAAATTTTACTTTTTTCAATTCCAGTCCGAGGATTTTATAAGTTGTTTTATTTAAGCGTTCTATTTCCTGGTTGGCTAGTCCGAGACTTTTTACCAGCTCTATATTGCGCAGGGATTCGGTCGTAGAACCGGCCAGTGCCGTTGTTTCTGCAACAATAGTTTTCTGAATGGTTTTAATTTTCCGACTCAGGAACCAGCTTACAAAACTAATGATAGGAATAGCAGAAAAATAGATCAGCGTAACTTTATAGCTCACGGTAACGGAGTATACAATTACGAAGATCATTCCGATCAGGCTGACAAAAAGAATACTGATAAATGCGGTAATAAACTTTTCACTATCCAGGCGTACCTTTTGCAGGATCCCTAATGTTTCTCCGCTACGCTGATCTTCAAATACCTGATAAGGAAGTTCCAGCGAGTGCTTCAAGCCATCCGCATACATCCTTGCTCCAACTTTCTGAACAATGATGCTGGTAAAATAATCCTGAAAATTTTTGGCAATCCTCGATACCATGGCAGCGCCAACGCCCAAACCAACAAGGCCAAGTACGCCCCATACAAACTGACTTCTGGTCAGCACATCTTTCTTTTCAATAAAATGGTCAACTATCCGGCCTGTGATATATGGATCGAGCAATGAGAAACCGATATTTATAGAAGCAAGTACCAATGCGATGATCACAACCCATTGATGTCTTTTAAGGTATTCTAGCAGTAAATTCATTTTAATTTTAGAAGTTTGGCCTGCAAAAATAAAGAAAGGGAATACAGCATATGCTATATTCCCTTTTAATTACAACCATATTATAATAGGTTATACGGTCATGATATCTTTCTCTTTTAACTCAGCGTGTTTATCAACTTTAACGATGTAGGCATCCGTGATTTTTTGCACTTCACCTTCACCCACTTTGATCTCATCATCAGACACAGCCTCGGCTTTTAGCTTTTTGATTTTTTCGTTCGCATCTTTTCTGATGTTACGTACAGTTATACGACCTCTTTCAGCTTCTTCCTTTACTTTCTTAACCAGGTCTTTTCTACGTTCCTCAGTTAGTGGCGGAACAACAAGACGAATTACCAAACCATCATTTTGCGGATTGATGCCGATATTGGCTTCCATAATAGCACGTTCGATAGGCACCAGCAGGTTTTTCTCCCAAGGTTGAATAATCAGCGTGCGCGCATCAGGTGTATTGATACTGGCCACCTGACTCAATCCTGTCGGGCTTCCATAATAATCAACCATAATCCCATCAAGCATACCTGCGCTGGCTTTCCCTGCACGAATTTTAGTCAGTTCAGACTCACAGTGGATAATTGCTTTATCCATGCTCGCCTGTGCATCTTGTAATTGTTTTTTTATGAGGTCATTCATACGATATATGTTTCTTCAAAAAATTAGTTTTGTTTAACTTTCACCAGTGTTCCGATAGCTTCACCTTTAGCAATCTTCATCAGATTCCCGGTTTTGTTCATATCGAAAACGATAATAGGCAATTCATTTTCTTCACAAAGTGTAAAAGCGGTCATGTCCATTACGTTCAGACTTTTCGAATATACTTCTTTGAAAGAAATCTCATTATATTTTGTTGCTGTAAGATCTTTCTCCGGGTCCGCAGTATAGATCCCATCCACACGTGTTCCTTTCAGTACCACATCTGCTTTAATCTCAATGGCGCGGAGCGCTGCAGCTGAGTCCGTGGTGAAGTACGGATTTCCCGTTCCAGCACCAAAGATTACAACACGACCTTTTTCAAGGTGTCTTACTGCACGGCGGCGGATAAATGGTTCGCAAATCTGTTCCATCTTAATCGCAGTCAGTAAACGTGTCTTTAATCCTACTTTCTCCAGGGCGTCCTGCAGGGCCATACTGTTAATTACCGTTGCCAGCATTCCCATGTAATCTGCCTGTGCACGGTCCATACCAGACTTTTCTGCACTTAATCCCCTGAAGATGTTACCCCCACCAATAACGATCGCTATTTCCAGACCCTCGTCGTGAACGGCTTTAATTTCTTCTGCGTACTGCCTAACACGCTCGTTGTCAATACCGTACTGTTTATCGCCCATCAGCGATTCGCCACTTAGTTTGAGTAGGATCCTTTTATAATTCATGACTTCAAAAATAACTATTTGTTTTAATTATTGGTGATCAAATGTTCAACTCCTCTGAACATGATTTTCTGTAGTTTAAGATCTGCGTTGAGCAGCATTAAATTAGCTTGTTTGCCAACGCCAATATTACCCATCGTTGTATCAAGTCCAAGTACTCTTGACGGGTACAAACTTGCCATCCGCAAGGCTTCGGGCAGTGTAATCCCCGCATATTCCACGCAGTTTTTTATGGCCTGCAGCATTGTTATTGCTGATCCCGACAGGGTTCCATCTGGCATGACAAATTTACCATCCTCCAAACTGTGCTGGTAGGCTCCGGTATCGCATGGCGTCACTGCATCTGTAATGAGGAACAAGCGTTCGCCCATTAGTGTTTTAGCAAAGCGCAATACTTCAAAATCTACGTGCATGCCGTCAGCGATAATACTTGCCATAGCACTTTGATGGTTGAGTATTGCCGTGGGTAGATTTGGCGCTCTATGGTGTATTGATGGCATTGCATTGAACAAATGGGTTGTAGTTGTGATCCCGTTGTTATAGGCTGCTGTTGCCTCATCAAAATTGGCATCACTATGTCCTAGCGAGAGCACTACACCCTGATCCAGCAGATATTGTATTACTGCATCATCCTGCAGCTCGGCAGCAATGGTCATCATTTTAACCACGCCATCGGCGCGCTCCATCAACGTTTTAACTTCGTCTAGCGTAGCCTTCTTTACATAGGCCCCGATATGTGCGCCCAATCGTCTAGGGTTAAGGTAAGGCCCTTCCAGGTGTAATCCAAGAAAGGTTTTTGCCTCTGCACGATAGGCTTTGGCTGCATCTATGGCCTGATTAAATACTTCGGGTGCATTTGTTGCCAGGCATGCCAGAAAACCGGCGTGACCTTTATCAAGCAGATCCTGATCCATTTGGCGCAAGGTATCCACTGTAGGAAAGGCAGAAAAAAGTTTACCTCCACTTCCATAGATCTGGAGTTCTATGCATGCTGAAGCAACCAAGGCTTGCTGCGCATCAATGATCTGACATCCTTGTGGGATATCTTGATCTGCTACCAATCCAGTAATAACACCCTTATCGATTAGAATTGACTGCTGTTTCAAAACAGCATCATCATAGAAACTACAGTTGGTTATCGCGATCATGTCCGGGAATTTATGTCAAAAAAAAAGCCCCTTAAATAAGGGACTTTCTAATATTTATTGCTGATTAAGCACCTAACTGAACGCGTTTGAATGCGGTAACAGTTAAACCTTTCGCCACACCATTTAAGAATGCGCGAACATCTTTAGAAGAATCTTTAACAAACTCCTGATTTAATAAAGTACTGTCTTTGTAGAATTTGTTCAATTTACCAGCAGCAATTTTCTCAACCATTTCTTCAGGCTTACCTTCAGCACGGATTTGTTCTTTAGCGATTTCAGTTTCACGCTCGATAGTAGTAGCATCAACGTCTGCTTTATCTAAAGCAACCGGGTTCATTGCAGCAATTTGCATAGCTACATCTTTACCAGCTTCTTCAACACCAGCAACGTCCTGGCTTAAAGCAACCAAAACACCCAAACGGTAGTTACCGTGGATATAAGGAACAACTTTATCACCCGTTACAGTTTCGAATTTAGAGATACCGATTTTTTCACCGATTTTACCAGTGTTTTCAACGATGATATCAGAAACTTTTTGTCCATCAACTTCAAGAGCTAACAACTCTTCAACGTTAGCAGGATTTTTCTCAATAGCAAGATCAGTGAATTTGTTTGCCAAAGCAACGAAGTCAGCGTTTTTAGCTACGAAATCTGTTTCGCAGTTCAATTCAACAACAACACCACGTTTACCGTCTGCTGTAGCTTTAGCGATAACAACACCTTCGTTAGAATCACGATCTTGTCTGCTGGCGGCAACTTTAGCACCTTTTTTACGCAAGTAATCAACTGCGGCTTCAAACTCGCCGTTAGCTTCGATTAATGCTTTTTTGCAATCCATCATACCGGCACCGGTTTGTTGGCGTAATTTGTTTACATCTGCTGCAGTAATTTGTACTGACATTTTGTTCTATTTTTAAGTTTTCAATTAAAAAATAATGGGTTGTATATTATGTAGTTGTAAGCAGAACCTGCAACACATAATAGACAACCCAAATTCAATTATTAAGCTTCGCTTGAACCGTCTTCTTCGGTTTCAGCAACTTTTTTTCTTCTTGCACCTGGTGCAGCAGCTTCTGGAGCATCAGCAGCGGCTTTAGCAGCTACAGCTTCCTTTTCTGCTTCATCATCCTTTTCACGTTTACGCTCATCTAAACCTTCTTCGATTGCTTTGATGATTACATCAGTAATTAAAGAGATAGATTTAGTAGCATCATCATTCGCCGGGATAGGGAAATCAATGTTTGAAGGATCAGAGTTTGTATCAACCATTGCGAAAGTTGGAATGTTTAATTTCAACGCTTCGCTAACAGCGATGTGTTCTTTTTTAACGTCAATTAAAAAGATTGCAGCTGGTAGACGGTTTAAGTCTGCGATACCACCTAAAAGGCTTTCTAATTTAATACGCTCACGTTGGATCATCAAACGCTCTTTCTTAGAAAGAATAGAGTAAGTTCCGTCTTTAGTCATCTTGTCGATGTTAGACATCTTTTTGATTGACTTACGTACAGTTTGGAAGTTAGTTAACATACCACCTAACCAACGTTCAGTTACGAAAGGCATGTTTACTTTTTTTGCCTGATCAGCAACGATTTCTTTAGCTTGTTTCTTAGTAGCTACAAAAAGGATTTTACGTCCTGATTTTACGATTTGTTTAATCGCTGAAGCAGCTTCTTCAGTTTTAGTTAAAGTTTTATTTAAATCTATAATGTGGATACCATTGCGCTCCATGAAAATGTAGGGCGCCATTTTTGGGTTCCATTTACGGGTAAGGTGACCAAAGTGTACACCTGCATCCAATAAGTCTTGATATGTTGTTCTTGCCATTGTGTTGTCTCCTTAAGATTAACGTTTACTGAATTGGAATTTCTTACGTGCTTTTTTACGTCCTGGTTTCTTACGCTCAACCATACGCATATCACGGGTCATTAACCCTTTAGCGCGTAATGCTGGTTTTTTCTCAGCATCTAATTCAACAATAGCTTTAGCGATAGCTAAACGAACAGCTTCTGCCTGGCCTTTAATTCCACCACCAGCTACGTTTACAGTTACATCATATTGACCGATCAATTCAGAAACTTCGAATGATTGGTTAACGATATATTGCAAAGGTAATGTTGGGAAATATACTTTGTGATCTTTACTGTTTACAGTAATTGTACCGTTGCCCTCTTTCATATAGATTCTTGCAACAGCAGTTTTTCTTCTTCCTGAAGTGTTAGTAACTGACATTTCTTTCTTCCTTTAATTAAAGTGTAATGGTTGTTGGTGATTGCGCTGCGTGAGGATGCTCAGAACCTGCATAAACAAATAGGTTGGTGTATAATTTAGCACCAAGTTTTGTTTTAGGTAACATACCACGAACGGCTTTCTCGATAACACGTGTTGGGTGTTTCGCCATTAACTCTTTAGGAGAGATGAAACGTTGACCACCTGGATATCCTGTGTATGAGGTATAAACCTTATCACTGAATTTATTTCCGGTCAATTTAACCTTGTCTGCATTGATAACGATTACATTATCGCCGCAGTCTACGTGTGGGGTGTACTCAGGCTTGTTTTTACCACGGATGATCATTGCGATCTTCGATGACAAGCGCCCCAAAATCTCGCCTTGTGCGTCAACAACAACCCACTGTTTGTTAACAGTTTTTGCATTGGCAGAGACAGTTTTGTAACTTAACGTATTCACTTGCTTGTATTTAATTTGTTAAACAATTATATTTTTTCCCCAAATTTTAGGGACTGCAAAGATAGTGTAAAATGTGTAATTGTCAAATAGTTGATCAATTATTTAATGATCTTTTGATAAAAAACATCAAAAGCGCCAGGATGCTAACACCAAATAACCCGCTAAATATTGTTAAAAGCACACTATCCGTTGAGTAATAAGCGTGTGCGATACTATCTGCCATAATGTGCCAGCCACTATACAACAGGAAAATTGCAAAAATAAACGACTCAGCACCGCAAAAATAACTTACAATGCGGTACAAAATACCCGATGCATCTTTGCCTACCGCACATAAAAGCGCAAAAATCACGACCATGAACGATCCCGAAATGGCAAATCCCCCGCCCGCCTGCAGGAAAAGCAGAAAGTATGCCGCAGCAAAAAAAAGATTGAGGTATGCGAGTCTGGTGAGCATAGACAACAAAGTTCAAAATATCAGAACTATTTACAAGCTGATTTGTTAGTTTCCTAGTTAAATACTTGAATTATGACAAAAGAAACGAAAATAATAGCGGGCGTATTAGCCGGGGCGGCACTTGGTGCAGCGGTAGCTTTAATCTTATCAACAGATAAAAACGACGAAATAAAAAACAATATCTCAGACTGGTTTTCCGATCTGTTAGATTCTTCAAAAGATAAACTTTCTCATGTTGCAGACACTGTTAAAGATTCTATCTCGAAAGCAGGGCTGTAAATAACGAATGAAGATTGCATTTCACGGTGCTGCCAGAGCTGTTACAGGCAGCAAGCACTTAATTACGCTCAGCAATAAAACACAGATATTATTAGATTGCGGCATGTTCCAGGGCATGGGAGATGTAACTGAAAAGCTGAACAGCTATTTCGGATTTGAGCCTAAAAACATCACCTACATGGTTCTTTCGCACGCGCACATCGACCATGTAGGTTTGTTACCACGACTTGTTGCCGAAGGCTTTGAAGGAAGGATCTTCAGTACGCCGGGCACGATGGACCTTGCGCGTATACTTTTACTGGATTCCGCAAAGATACAGGAACAAGATGCAGATTATGCGCAGCGTAAAAACCGTGGCTCAGAAATTGAAGAACCACTTTATACAGAAGAAGATGTAATCAAGACCCTGAGTCAATTTACGGTAATAGATTACAACGAGGATTTTGAAATTGATCCCCGTATTACGCTTCGGTTCACTGATGCCGGCCACATTCTTGGGAGCGCGGCGGTACATCTTAACATCCTGGATGAAGGTAAAGAAACTCGAATTACATTTAGCGGCGATGTTGGACGTTATGGCGACTTACTACTGAACAGTCCGCAGACCTTCCGCCAGGCAGACTACATTCTGCTTGAATCTACTTATGGTGATACGCTTCATAAGGACCTTGAGCCCATAGAGAATATGTTGCTGGAGATTATTAATGACACCTGCAATATCCGAAAGGGGAAAGTCATTATACCTGCCTTCAGCGTGGGTCGTACACAGGAATTATTATACGCCCTAAACTCCCTCGAACTCAAAAACAAATTGCCGGATGTTCCTTACTATGTAGACAGTCCACTTTCTCTTCAGGCTACTCAGGTTTTGAAGAATCATCCGGAGGTATATAATAACGGAGTAAAACAAGTATTAAAAGTTGACGACGATCCTTTCGCTTTTAAAGGGCTTAAATTTATTGAGCTTGTTGAAGAGTCCAAAGCGCTGAACAATGACCCGCGCCCCTGTGTGATTATATCTGCTTCGGGAATGGCCGACAGCGGGCGGGTGAAGCACCACATCCGTAATAACATTGGCAATGCAAAGAATACCATTTTGATGGTTGGTTATGCAGAACCGAGGTCATTGGGAGGTAGATTGGTATCAGGCGCAAGGACGGTTGATATCTTTCACGAACAATATGACGTCATTGCAGATGTTAAGTCCATCCGGTCAATGAGCGCACATGGTGATTATGAGGATTTATTGCATTTTATGGCTTGTCAGGATCCCGAACAAGTAAAACAAGTTTTCCTGATTCATGGCGAATATAACGTACAACAGAACTTTGCTGAAAAATTAAAAGACAAAGGATTTAAACATATTGCCATTCCACAATATCATCAGGAATACGAAATTTAAACTCAGCTTATGGAATATATAGACGATTTTTTCGGTTATCCTATTCCCCAATTCGTACAGAACCTCATTCTTGCTGCAGCAGCAATCCTATTCGGCTTGCTGCTTAAATTTATACTCAGAAAGACCTTTTATTTTCTGGCCAGAATATGGCCGAATTTTCTGATTAACTCCGTAATCCGGAGGATGAACAAGCCCGTAGCATTCTTTTTACCTTTGTTTTTTCTGAATATCGCACTGGCGTTTATGGTAATGAAACCATACCTGGCTAAGCAGATCGATCGTTTACTGGAAATCGCATTGACCGTCAATTTCGCCATACTCCTTATTGCTACAATTAAGGTACTGGAGGACTATTTTTACCATAAATATGACCTGAACAAGGAAGACAATCTAAAGGAGCGAAAGATCAGGACCCAGCTCCAGTTTGTCCGTAAATTCATTATATCACTAATTATTCTTCTAACGGCATCTATAATCCTGCTAAGTTTTGAGAGCATGCGGAAAATAGGGAGTGGTCTACTCGCTGGTGTGGGTATTGGTGGTATCATCATTGGTTTTGCAGCACAGAAGTCGCTCGGAAATTTACTGGCAGGCTTTCAGATTGCCTTTACACAACCCATTCGTATTGACGACGTGCTTGTGGTTGAGGGTGAGTGGGGCCGCGTAGAAGAAATTACGTTAACTTATGTAGTACTTAACATCTGGGATCAGCGCAGGCTTATCCTTCCCATTACTTATTTTATAGAGAAGCCCTTTCAGAACTGGACACGAGTCTCTTCAGAACTGCTGGGCACAGTGTTCCTATATTTTGATTATACAGTACCTATCCCAAAACTACGAGAACAACTTACCATGTTGTTGAGCACCCATCCGCTCTGGGACAAACGTGTAAATGTTGTACAGGTAACGGACAATAAGGATACTACGGTAGAAGTGCGCTTTTTAATGAGCGCGCGGAATTCTTCTCAGGCCTTCGATCTGCGTTGTTTTGTCCGCGAAGAAATGATTGCCTTTGTACGTGAAAACTATCCGGACGCACTTCCAAAAACACGTCTGGATTACAAAGCACATCCTTAAAGAGCTATCTTTGGAGGCTATGGATATTTTCGGTAAAGCACTACAGGATGAGTACAGCAGAGATGCTGCCTACAGGGATGATAATCACGATATTTTATGGTTACACAATTCGTACGGGGAACCTGAAGAAATGCCTGTAGATATCTTTTTCAGAACTGAGGAAGAAATGCCCGAACTTGAATTAATTGCACTACAACATTGCAAAGGCAAAACACTGGATATCGGTGCCGGCGCGGGAAGTCATGCTTTGTTACTTCAGCAGAAAAACATCCCGGTCGTGGCGCTGGATATTAGCAAAGCTGCCATACAGATTATGCAGGACAGAGGTGTTGAACATACTATAGAAGCCGATTTATTTAAACTGCAGTCTGATCCTTTTGACACGCTTTTGTTATTGATGAATGGCATAGGAATTACTGGTAGTCTGGACGGTTTCAGGACTTTTCTAAATCAGGCCAAACAGTTATTAAACCCCGGCGGGCAGCTTATCTTTGATAGTTCTGATATTTCTTACATCTATGAAGATACAGAAAAACCTACCGATCGCTACTTCGGACAGGTTGCTTATCAATACGAGTACCAGGGACTAAAGGGTGAATGGTTCAACTGGGTTTATCTGGATCAGAAAACGTTATTTACAATAGCTGAAGCCTGCGGGTGGACTGCTGAACTTCTTTTTGATGATGGTGAAGATCAGTATCTCGCCAGGCTTCAGCCGAAGGATTCTATCTAGGCTTTTTCTTCCCAGATGGACGCAATATTAACAATTGTCTGTACTGCCTTTTCCATATCCTGTATAGCTACCCATTCCTGTTTACCGTGAAACGCATGCTCACCGGCGAAGATATTTGGACAAGGGAGGCCCATCAGCGACAAGCGAGATCCATCTGTACCTCCACGGATACTCTGTTTCAATGGTTTAACACCAGCACGCTCAATGGCCAATCTAGCATATTCTATTACTTGCGGATATTGATCCAAAACCTTTTTCATGTTGCGGTATTGCGTCTCAATTTTAAGCGTATAGGTGGTTCCCGGATAGTTTGACACTACATCTTTAACTATGGTTTCCAGTGTTATGCCATGCTGAGCAAGCAATTCGTCGTCAAAATCACGCAGAATAAACCCCGCTTGTGCCTGTTCTACATTTCCATGAATCTGTACCGGATGGATAAATCCTTCTTTTCCCGATGTTGACTCCGGAGAAAGCTTATCTACCGGAAGTGCATGGATTACCTCGCTTATAATTTTAATTGCACTCTGCATCTTGCCTTTGGCAAAACCAGGATGTGAACTTACACCGTTTACTACCAGCGTAGCGCCATCAGCAGAAAAAGTCTCATCCTCAAGAGAGCCTAATGTCTCTCCATCCACAGTATATGCAAATTCAGCCCCCAATTTCGTCAGATCTACATTGTCTACGCCCCTACCAATTTCTTCATCGGGCGTAAACAGAATTTTAATTGCCCCATGCCTGATATCGGGATTCTCTAAGAGAAAAGCCGCAGCTTCCATGATCTCCGCTAAACCAGCTTTATTATCTGCGCCTAGTAACGTGGTTCCACTTGCTGTTATGATATCGTTACCGATCTGGTTTTTAAGATCTTTATGTTCGGACATACGCAGCACAACGGTGGCATCATCTGGCAAAACAAGGTCTTCCCCCTGGTAGTTGGCATGTATAATAGGCTTTACAAATTCACCGCTACAATCTGGAGATGTATCCATATGAGAGCAAAAACAAATGACCGGCACTTGCTTATTTGTATTAGAAGGAATCGTTGCATATACATAACCGAAATCATCAAGATGCGCATCAGTAATTCCCAATTCAAGGAGTTCTTTCACGAGCACTTTCCCAAGGTTTTTCTGCTTCTCCGTTGAGGGACTTGTGGTTGATTCAGGATCAGATTGCGTATCTATCTGCACATACTTTATGAATCTGGATGCGAGGGATTTGGTTTTATTTTGATATTTTAGCATAATTGTAAAAAAACAAAGGTAAATAAAGTTCGCTTGAGAAAAACTTACATAATTCTGCTCTGTATATTTCTAAGCAGTGTAGCTTACGGACAAAATAACTTTTATAAGTTAGGAATTGGTGGCGGTGCAGGAATAACCCGTTCATTTACCGATGTGGCAATCCATGGTGATGCCCCCGCCATCTATGGAACGTTTGACTATTTCATGACTCCTTACTTAAGCTTTGGTTTAGAGGGGCAGGCAGGTAAGATAAAAGGGGGCGACAGGATCAGGGACTATCATAAACGTGAGTTTACTAATTCTTATAAAGCTGCAACACTGAATGCCAAAGTTTACCTGGGTATGCTTACCGACAGGGGATATCAAACGAGCAGACTGGCTGAGTTTTTCAAGGGTCTGTATGTTGGTGTTGGAATTGGCGTACTGGTTAACAATATGACAGATATTGTGCGGGTTCAACCTGCTGGCGGCATATTTGCCGGGGGTTATGTATTTCCGGGCCGCGACAATAGCAAGGAGATTCTCCTTCCCGCAAACCTAGGCATTAACTTTTATTTCAAGGATAACTATGGTTATGAACGTTTCGTACTCAATTTGAATCTTCAGGGGTCAATGTCCCTTGGCGAAGGCATGGACGGTTACGACGACACTACGGCGATCTTTAAAAATAGAAGTCCTGACATCTACGCTTTCGGTTCCGTTGGTCTCAAATACAGATTCGGTCCTGAAGGTTATCATAAATAAATCAACATGTTCAGCATAAAACGCTTATTAACGCTATCGCTGCTTTGGCTGGCCTTGCCTGCTATTGCTCAGGAAACACCATTTGAGAAAAGTAAAAAAACAGAAACAGCAACGTATCCTCAGGTTATTGCGTATTATAAACAGCTGGCAAAACAATACCCCCAATCAAAGTTAATTACATACGGCCCGACAGATTTCGGTGAACCGCTTCACCTTTTTGTATTATCAAAAAGCAAAGTCTTTGACCCTGCACTGCTCAGACAACAGAATAAAAGGGTGTTGCTGATTAACAACGGCATACATCCAGGAGAACCCGAAGGTATTGATGCCAGCATGATGCTTGCGCGCGACCTCCTTAAACAAAACACACTTCCTGAAGATGTGGTAATCTGCATCATCCCACTGTATAATATAGATGGCAGTTATAACCGTAGCGGAACCTCAAGAGCAAATCAGAATGGCCCTGTAGCCTACGGCTTCAGAGGAAACAGCAGAAATCTGGACCTTAATCGTGACTTCATTAAAACAGACTCCAGGAACTCTGCAAGTTTTCAACAAATTTTTAACACCTGGCAGCCGGAGATATTTGTAGACACACATACCAGCAATGGTGCGGACTACCAGTACACTATGACCTTAATCCCCACACAAAAAGACAAGCTGAATCCGATTCTCTCAGGATACCTCACAGGAACCCTGGTTCCAGACTTGTATAGTCACATGGCTGGAAAAGGTTATGAGCTCATTCCCTATATCAACTCCGTTGGAGAGACGCCTGAATCTGGCATCACAGGTTTTCTAGAACCACCACGTTTCTCTACAGGATACGCTGCATTGCACAATACTATTGGATTTATGCCAGAAACCCATATGTTAAAAAGCTTTGATAAGCGCGTAGACGCGACCTATAAACTTTTGCAGACCTACATCACCATTGTGCAGCGAGATGCCAAAACAATCGGAAGTAACAGGAAAAAAGCAGATCTGGCCGTTGCTCAGCAAATGGAATTTGGGCTAGAGTGGAAACTGGACCAGAATGCCGTAGACAGCCTTACCTTTAAAGGATATGAAGCTAAGCAGAAGCCTAGCGAGGTAAGCGGCGCAGATCGCCTATACTATGACAGAGCAGATCCCTATACGAAAAAGATTAAAAGCTGGAACAGCTTTGTACCTTCCACAAAAGTCAATAAACCCGTTGCCTACATCATCCCACAAGCCTGGGGCCGTGTTATCGAGCTACTAAAGATAAATCACGTAAAATTGGCAAGACTTACTGAAGACAGTAAGGTTCCTGTGGACGTTTACTATATTAAAGATTACAAAACGATGCCTGGTCCTTTTGAAGGACATTACCTGCACTCGGCCGTAAAGCTTGAAACAGTAAAGCGGAATTTGCAATTTTATGCAGGAGATTACGTTATCTACGTAAACCAGCCTGAAAACAGGTATATCATCGAGACATTGGAACCTCAGGCCACAGATTCTTTTTTCAACTGGAACTTCTTCGATTCTATATTGGGGCAAAAGGAGCACTATTCAGCTTATGTTTTTGAGGACACTGCAGCACAAATCCTTAAAGACGACCCATCGCTGAAAGCTAAACTAGACCAGGAAAAGCTGAATAATCCGGCCCTGGCCAAAAGTGGAAAGGCACAACTGGAATTTGTTTACAAGAACTCTGCCTGGTATGAGCAAACCTTTATGCGATATCCTGTAGGCAGGTTAACGGAAAACTTTAAATTAAGTATAAATTAAGCATGGAATTTATTAACGAGACACCTGTAGCGGCCCTGATTCTAATTTTTACCGTTGTTACCAGTCTGTATGCATTTAACGACGCTGGCTTATATGGTAAGTTTATGCTGCATCCTTACAGTGTTTACAGAAAAAGCAAGGTATACACGCTTATAACCAGCGGATTGATACATGCTGACTACATGCATTTATTCTTCAACATGTTCACTTTTTATATGGTTGGCTTTCAGCTGGAAAGAATGGTGGGACACTGGCAGTTCGCCCTGATTTATTTTGCAAGTCTAATTTTCAGCGACATCCCTTCAGTGCTCAAACACAAAAACGACTTCTGGTATAACAGCTTAGGAGCCTCGGGTGCTATCAGTGGAGTATTGTTCAGTTTTATTTTGTTCAAGCCCCTCAGCAAATTCTACATCATGTTTATCCCAATCGGGATACCCGCGGTAATTTTCGGTGCGCTATATTTGATCTATTGCGCTTATGCCTCTAAGAACTCCAGAGATAACATCAACCACGACGCACATTTCTTTGGTGCACTTACCGGAATCATCATTACTATTCTGATCGTACCGGGAATTGTCCCTCATTTTTTGCAGATGCTATTAGGTGCCGGGCAATAACGGTGGGTGAAAATAGCTCAATGGTGCTGTAGGGTCCTTAATGATTTCAAACAGCGTATGCCCCCAGGGCTTCCAGAAATTCTCCAGCACCTGACCATAGGTCTTGTTCTGCCAATGGTCAAAGAGCGGCTTATTCAGTGTACCCCTTAAAGGCATGGCATCAATGTAAACGGAGCCTTCAACAGGCATAATGGCATATTCAGGCAACCTGTTAAACAGGTATGCCGAGTAAAAAAAGCGCGCACACAATTCCTCATATTGCTCCTCCAGTAATGGAATACCTGCAATCTGTTCCAGGATCTCGCCGTGGAATTTCTTATTGGTTCCATTATCCTGCAGACAGGCAATAATCCCGAAGTCCTTCAGCTTCAAAGAAAAAGTAAGTGTGTTGATTTCATCCCGGAAACTAAAATAATGATCTTGCTCTTTTAGCGGAACAACGACGATGGACCATGGTGTAAAGTCTTCAAAAACAACAGAGGTGTAGATGCCCTGGATCATGGCATTCAGGTTACCAAATTTATGCATTAGTCCCTGCGACATGTTTACTCCATCATTACTCAGCTGCTGCAGACCAATGGCGGCATTCATTTCGATGTAAATCAGACTGTACATAAATTTACCAATCCACCTGAAGAGATCAACCTCATCCAGTTGAGAAACTGCAGTATATCCTCCAGCAAAAGCAGTGGCTATCTTTCCTTCCAACGGTTCTATAAAATGTTCCTGAACTTCATTATTAACAGGAACTTTCAAGGTATTGTACGCACGGATACTTTCATCGAGCAACTTGATTTGTTCATTGCCCGTGAAGTTAGCCATTGCCAGAAGCCAGTCTGGCAACACGTTAACATTTGTTACCGGCGACTTAAACGTATCACCGCTTAAAAAGCAGTTTTTATACCTGAAATCGAAGTTTTTGAAGGGTTGGTATATTGCGTTATCCATAGAAAATGCAATATTAGGTATATTATTTTTACATTCACCGAGCCGTTGATTTTTTAACTTTGATATTACTTAGTCCATTATGAAAGCTACCTACATCTCTTATAACCTGGAATTAAAACATCCTTTTGCTATTGCAAAGTTTAGCAGAACGAGTACGCCATTGGTATTACTTAGGTTGGACTACGAGGGTAAGACAGGTTATGGTGAAGCTTCTATGGTACCGTACATGGGAGAAAGTCCCGAATCTGCCAAAAACTTCCTGGAGCAGGTAGACTGGAAACGCTTCAGCTTCCCTTTTGATTTTGCAGACATGGTGACCTACCTGGATCAGATCAGTCCGGGTAATCCAGCAATTAAAGCTGCTATAGATATCGCATTGCACGACCTTACTGGCAAGCTTTTGGATAAGCCGTGTTATCAGCTCTTTGGCGCTGATCCTGCAAAAATGCCTGTTACATCCTATACCATTGGGATTGATACACCAGAAGTACTCCGGGAGAAAGTTGCAGACGCCAAAGACTTCAAAGTGCTTAAGATTAAATTGGGCAGGGATAACGACAGGGAACTGATCAGGACAATAAGAAGCGTAAGTGATCTCCCCCTATATGTAGATGCCAATCAGGGCTGGCACGATAGAAAAAAGGCTATCGACGATGTGTATTGGCTGCATGACCAGGGTGTTGTATTGATAGAACAGCCGATGGATAAGAATGACCTTGAGGGCAACGCCTGGCTTACTGGCCGCAGTCCAATTCCGATTCTTGCTGATGAGGCAGTCCAGCGGCTGGCAGATATGGATCAGCTCCGCGGTGCCTATCATGGCATCAATATCAAACTGATGAAAAGTGGTGGCATGTTTGAAGCCCATCAGATGATAGAAAAAGCACGTTCTTTTGGGATGAAAATTTTGATAGGCTGCATGAGCGAAACCTCAATTGCAACACTTGCAGGAATTGCCCTTGCACCGCTTTGTGACTGGGCCGATTTAGATGGACCGTGGCTTACAAAAAATAATCCCTTCAGCAACCCGCACTTCGTTAACGGCAGATACGAATTGAAAGACCTCCCAGGTTTAGGTCTGGAAGGTCCGAATACTACATTGTTTTATCCTTGATAGAACGGCGCAGATCTCTGATCAGGCGAATCTTAAGATAAATAAAGAAGGCGCCCGTTACTATAAAAAGGGCCAGAGCGGCATGATTTTCGTTTTTCATCGCCCATTTAAGTCCGATGATTGAAAGAATGATGCCCAGATAAAAAAACACGTTCAGTGCTATTTGCTTTTTCATAGCTGTACTTAATAAACTGGCATATTTGGGTCATAAGCCTCAGCCCAGGCAAGAATACCACCTTTGAGATTGTACAAGTTAGTAAAACCCAACTGTTCTAACTGCATCACTGCCGCCGCACTCCTTTTTCCACTTCTGCACTGCATAATCACAGGCTTATCAGTCGAGATTTTGTCTGACTCAATCAAGATACCACCCAAAGGGATATTCTCTCCTTCAAGATTGGAAGTCTCATATTCAAAAGTCTCCCTAACGTCGATCAGCTGGAAATCTTCCTTGTTGTCAATTTTTTGTTTAAGTTCTTGTACTGTAACTTCTTTCATATCTATAGCGTATTATACTGTAATCGAATTAATAGCCTGCCCCTCAGGCAGGATCAAAGATAAACAATAAAAATAATACCGCTGTTGAGCAAAAAGACGAATCCGTGTCAATTTTTAGCAGGACGCTCTGTAACAAGTGTGTATGCCGCGCGTTTAATGGATACGCTTTCTTAACTTTGATTTATCATGAACGCCATTACACGTTTTTTTTGGTTTTGCTCGGGTGTACATCAGGATACACTGGAGAAACATCCTACCGAGCATAATAAATATTTTGGTATCGGTGCCACTATTTTTTTTACAGGACTTTTCGCTGCATTATCAGGCGGCTACGCCATGTACTTTGTTTTCAAGGGAGATACCGCAGCTGTTCTGTTTGCTCTATTTTTTGGGCTGATCTGGGGTTTAGCTATCTTCAATATGGATCGCTATATCGTTGCCAGTATCAATAAAAATGCTTCTTCAGGAAAACAGATTGCTCAGGCAACACCGAGGATTTTATTGGCCATCATGATCGGCATGGTTATCTCAAGACCTTTGGAACTTAAGATCTTTGACAAAGAGATTAAGGAGCGCCTTAAGGTAAGCTACCTGAACAACCAGCGCTCAAAAATCGATACGCTTAACAATGCTTTTAACAACAAGTACACTATCGAAATTAAAAAGTTAAACGAGACAAAAGCCCAGCGTGATTCGCTGATGAACACAGTTAAGGCCGACCGTCAGAAGCTAAACTTTGAGATTTTCGGTAATAAAACAGCGGAGACCTCGGGAAAAATGGGCTATGGTTCTTTTGCCAAGCGAAAGGAAACTGAACTGAAACAACGCGAGGGAAATCTGGACACTTTAAATGCAGGCATTCGGAATATGGAACGTTTTGTTGAGGGGAGAAAACAATTTGACGGATTATATAGTGAACGCCTGTACACTGGAAAACAATTAGACAGCCTCACTAACATTGCTGGGTTTGCTGACAGGAACTGGGCGTTGGGTCAGCTTAGTTTCAATACGAACGGTACACGAGATGTGAACACATCCTTAGCAGTTACTTTTATAGGATTGCTCTTTATATTTTTCGAATGCTTACCCGTGTTTGTTAAAATGATGAGCAGTAGGGGCACTTATGACCGTGCTATTGAGCATATAGAAACTGCGCAAAACCATATTTCGGAGAAAGACCGCGACTACGAGATTGAGGTTGTTGATGGCGTACATCCAACCCGGGTAGACATAGGGATAGACCGCAAAAAGAGGAGATTACACGAAGACTAAACTAATACTAAACCAAATGATGAAAAGACTACCATTTGCCTTGCTCGCATTCTGCCTGGCAAATAACGTACAAGCACAGGATATTGATAAAATTATTACCAAGCCCTATGTTGATGGATTGATCAAGACCTTGAGTGCTGATGACATGCAGGGTCGAGGATCTTTTACTCCAGGAATCGATAAGGCGGCTACTTTTATTGAGCGACAGTTCAAAGAGATCGGCCTAAAGCCGCTGGCAGGCGCAAAAGGGTTTAGGCAAACCTTTCCTGTATTCCGCATGAAACCACAAAGCGTAACTGTCAAGTTGAATAATCAGGATATTGCGCCTGAGAACATCCTTGTAGCTGGCAGCTCTGCGGCAGAGACTAAATTTGATCTGACCAATGGCGATGGATTTATAAGATTGAATCCCGGACAGTCTCTACAACAGCAATTGAGGACTTTAAGTCGGACTAAAAAACGCCAAATAGTACTGGTGGATCAGAAATTCACTGAAGATTTCAGAAAATTGAAAGCCGCACCATCTCGGGGAAGTATTGTTGACGAAACAACGCTTAAAGACCCTAAAGGCCCCGCGCTGGTATTGGTGTTGACCGCAGACACAGTAGCTTCAGGCTTTAATGTTGCCATCAAGAATAGCGCAGAAGAGTTATCACTGTTTAATGTTGCCGGTATGATTCCGGGCAAATCGAAGGCTAAGGAAATAGTTGTATTCTCGGGTCATTATGATCACTTGGGAATCGTAAAACCAACCGATCAGGATAGCATCGCAAACGGGGCCGATGATGATGCTTCTGGTACAACCGCAATGATTGCGTTAGCTAAATATTACAAAAAATTAAAGAACAACGAGAGAACCCTGATCTTTGTAGCATTTACCGCGGAGGAAATAGGTGGCTTTGGCGCAAAGCATTTTTCGCGGGGACTAAATCCCGACGACGTAACGGCGATGTTTAACATCGAGATGATCGGTAAAGACAGTAAATTCGGTAAAAACACAGCCTTCATTACTGGTTACGAGAAGTCGGATTTCGGTGCCATCCTTCAGAAAAATCTTGCAGGAACACAATTCACTTTTCACCCGGATCCATATCCCGCACAACGTTTGTTTTACCGTAGTGACAATGCTACCTTGGCTGCATTAGGTGTGCCGGCACATACAATTAGCACAGATATGATCGATATAGATAAGTTATATCATACAGTGAATGATGAGTATGAGTCATTAGATACAGATAATATCCTTGCGACCATCAAGGGCATAGCAAAAGCTGCCATCACGATTGTTAAAGGAACAGATACACCTACGCGGATACCTAAACTGGTAGAATAGGCATTACCATCACATAATCATTCATCTGGAAACCGTTGCCAATTTCAATGTCAACGGTTTCTTTTATTTTAAAGCCTGCACGTTCATAGAAATCTTTGGCTTTATTTGCCCTGTTTACGTTTAGCTCCAGCATTTTTCCATCCACATCCCGAATGCGATCTACCACTTCATTGATCAGGAATTTGCCAACTCCCTGCCCATGTACTTCAGGAAGGACATATAACTTATGGAGCTTAAAAGTTCTCAGCTCGTGATCTATGACAGAATAAGCAGCAAAGCCGACAGATTTCTTCATGATCTCTGCAATGAGAAAGGTATGGCCTTCACTGAGCTGCTCAAGTAAAGCACCTTCGTTGTACATCTTATCCAGCATATAGGTTACCTGCTCGGCACCAATAATTGGGACATAGGTAGGCTCCCAAGTGGTCCTGGCAATCTCCCTGATCACAGGAATATCTTGTTCTGTAGCCTTTCTCAGCGCAATCATAATTTCTCGGTAATAAATAAATAAGAAGTACTGAACGTAAAGTCTATAAATCCATCCTTGACCACAACAAATTCTCCCTGTTCATTCTGGAGCAGATTGCTCGTTTCAAAGTATGCCGTTAGCGGGATACTAAATACCGTGTGTTGTGGCTTCCAAACACTAAAGCCCGACTTCACGGGGTAACTTTTAGAATCCGGTGTAAATACCACGATATTGATCAGATTAAAATAATAATCAAGTACTTTGAGATCACTATTCCGATCAATAATATTTACAGCGGGGTACTTTTCTGTCACCAGATAGTTGAGCACACCAGAAATATCATCATGCATTGTATTGACTACCTTGGTACTTTCCTGGATAGGATCATTTACTCCCGGGTTAAATACGACATCGACCTTTAAGCCAAGGCTTATCACTTTCTCGTACTCCGATGCATGCACCAGCAACGTTGGACTCCATTCTAAAAGCTGACCCAGATATTCTTCACTAAAATCGCCCAGTCGGTGGATATACAACGCTGGTTCTTGCTTTTCTCTTACAATATGGTGTGAGGACATAAACAAAAGTAACTATTTTCCAGCAGAAGTATAGATTGCAATATGGTGGGTTCGCAGGAGATAGGGGCTGACTTTTGTAGTACGTGCAGCCTGAAAACTAATGAGTTTGGATGTTTGTTTAGGCATATGACAATCTATACAATTAGTCTTAAGCATGCCTTTCCTAAGGGTTTCTACGCTATGTTTCTGCGTTTGGTGGCAACTGACGCACCGTTGAGAATAAATGCTGAGATTACCTTTTAATTCTTCGTGGGTATTATGACAGGAATTGCAGGTCATATCCTTGCTCTGGATAAAACATTTACTTTTAGCAAGCATTTGGCTCTGATTTCCATGGACATCCTCTTCGAGCTTAGCAAATGTGGCTCTCGAGTTCCTATAATAGTCTGACAGGTTATCACCGGGCTTAAAGGCAAAGGTAGAGCGGTCTACCGTTACATCATTTCCGGAATGACAGATCGCACAGGCATCGTTCTTCTGTTTGCGTGTAAGGTTCTGGTATAATACTATATATTTTGCCTTTTTTACCTCCGGACTGTCGAGGTGAAAGGCAACATGCTGACCTGCGGGGCCGTGGCAGCGCTCACAATCTATTCCGTAGACCAGAGATTTGGCATCAAGATCCTCCCCTACAGTCAATGCCCCAGTTTGCACTACCGTTTTATCTACAAACGACGCATGGCATTCCAAACATCTAGAGCCTATAGGACGTTCAAAATAGACCATATTTGTTGGAAAACCCGGACTGTTTGCCCATTGGTTAACCTGCCGAAAATATGAGAGTGGCAACTGGTTTAACCTGCTGCCTTCCCAATACCCATAGGTATACGCTCTTTTTCCAGATCCTATGGCAAGATCAAACTTCCGGGCGATGGTTTCCTTGCCATCAAAATAAGCAACCTGATACATTCCCCCTTCACGTTTTTCAACCACCAGCTTCAATCTGTCATTAAACTCATATACATTTGACCCGGGCATTTGTCCATGTGTCAAATCGTCTGTTGTTATTGCCTGCGTAGTATTATGATGTGGATTATGAAGATATGCATCGTAAATTGAGGTATGGCATTTCCGACAGGTTTCTGCACCTGCAACAGCATCCTTTTTCACAGGCTCCCGTTTTTGGAAATCCATACACTTGGCGAATACAATTACAAGCGTAACCAGGCATACAAATACAACCAGCAAACGTTTTTTTCCCCTCAATTTGTGTTAATTTATGGTGTTACTCAAACTTAATTGTACTTAGATTAAAGCCACCTTTATCGACATAAATTCTGAGCACCTGCTTTCCTGACTTTAAGTTAAGCTTTTTTGTGGTAACAGTTCCAAATGTCTTTGAATTTCCTGAAGCAGGTATGGCAAGGGCTTTGACAACATTTTTTCCGTCTATAGAGACTGATATGCTTCCGCCTTCCAGGTCGGCAGCGGCACCCAATACAAGGCTATAGTTGCCTGCTTTAGACACGTTAATACTATATTGCAGCCATTCGCCGTCTTCGATGCTATTTACATAGTATTGTTCATATTTTGTCGAGTCTTTTGCTATATCTACTCCATCATTCCTGTAAATCCTACCCCGATTTCCCGCCGTTGATTTACCTGTGGCACTGCGGAAATCAGCGGTATCCTTATCAAAATATGCCACGCCATTTCTCCCCAAATCGTAATCTACAGCATTCAAAGTTGTATTTTTTTGAATCCTATTCGCTTTAAAAGGTTTAGCAGCTGCTGAGTGTGGCTGACGCATCATCGCATCAATAACATCTCTGTGTATGATTGTATTTTCCAATCTGGTGTAAGCAGCAAGTTCCATCAGACCGCTATAAGCATTACTTTCCTTAGGCTTATTTCCACGGCCATTCATATAAGCAACCACGCTGTTATAATTTGGATTGGATTTTATTTCTAGTGGATTGTTTGCTCCGATTTTTTTGAGTGGCCACCATGACCATCCAATATTATTCTTTTCGAATAAACTGATTGCCTGGGTGAACCAAACGTTAGAGTTTTCTCCCGTTTCGCCCAACCAGATCGGAACGTTGTTTTCCGTTCTTGCCTTCAACATTCCTGATATAGAAGCCTGATCGTTATAATTCCAGTATTTGTGAAAACTGAGCGCCATGTTATTGTCCCACAATGGATAAATACCATTATAGTTATTTCCCCAGCCATTACCTTCTATGATGATCATGTGTTTCTGATCTACAGTACGGATAGCTTTGGTGATATCCACCATTAATTTGCGTAAGGGTGCGTTCACTTTTTCCTGAGTACCATTTTTATCCTTATCGGGATTAGAGAAACCCCAGTTTGGCTCATTGATAATATCATAAGCTCCGATCCATGGCTCATTTTTGTACCGCTCTGCAAGTTTCAGCCAAAGGGCAATTGTTTTCTGCTGGTCAGCTTCGTTTTCCCATAGAGATGGCTTACTAGCATCACGGTCGGAAATATTTGTATCATTACCCTGTCCACCAGGCGCAGCATGCAAATCGAGAATCAGGTACATCTGATTGGCCTTGCACCATTTTAACAAACTGTCTGTTAAGGCAAATCCTTTTTCCAGCCAGGTATTTTGCCCTTTTACAGGCTCTTTACCTGAGGGCAACGTATACAGGTTAAAATGCATTGGGAGCCTTACCGAATTAAAGCCCCATCTTTTCAACGAATCAATATCAATCTTCCTGGTGTGGTTAGAAAGCCAAAGGTCGTAAAATTCCTGAGTCTGTTTTGCTCCCATTAAGTCTTCAATACGTTCCCTGATTTTATACTGTTGACCATCTTTATTAATTTTCAACATATAGCCTTCCTGGAGCATCCAGCCGCCAAGCCCCATACCTCTAAGCAAAACGTTTTCGCCTTTTTCGTTCACGATTTTTTGGCCGTTAGCTTTTAGGAAGCCCTGTGCTTTAGCACCTATCCCATTAGATATCAATACAAATAAAAATAAAATTAGTTTGTTTACTGTTGACACCTGTTGGCTGTGTTTCTGTATAATCTGAGACATATCGTTTAATGTTTGGTTCTAGGATTTAAGGATTGATACTGTATAAAGATGTACGTGTAGTAATAAATAAGGTTTTGCCCTCAGATCCGCCAAAGGCCAGGGTAACCGGACGCTCGGGCACATTAATCTGTCTGATCTGTTTTCCTGAAGGATCAAAAACGTAAATTTGTCCGTCAGCAACATACAAGTTACCAGTAGCATCAGCAGCTGAACTATATTCACCTTTTTCTACAAAATATTGCAAATCTGAAAGGTATCCCTGCTGGTCAACGGCGAGTTTCACTGTTCGCTTATCATATTCATCCGTTGCATAGACTAATTTTCCGGGGTATGCCTCAATAAGGTTATTGGAACGTGCCAGGTCATAGACTATAGGGATAATAGTGACACCGTCTGTTGCTACAAACATTTCCTGTGGCTTATTTACTGTTACGGTATTAAAGTCGTGGAAATCGCGCCATCTGTTAGCAGGATATAGTGCTTTATAAATATTTTGTACGGAACCCATTGGCGCCTTTTTAAGCAATTGAATACTTTCCTCTGGATTTTCCGGATCAATGGAATATGCCCAAACACCATATCCAGAATTACCATAACCACCAAAAGAGGTTCCACTGGCATCTGCCGGCGTAGGAAAAACCTCTGGCTTCCCATCACTTAGAAAACCTGGTCTCGGTTGGTATTTAAAAACAACAAGTAAGTTGTCATTTTTATCACAAGCGAGCGAAAAAGGTTCCCAGGGGAAATCTGCAAGGAGACTCAGCCTTTGAGTTTTAGCAGACCATTTATATATTCTACGCATCCTGGATTCGCCGAAGTAAATATTGCCCTTACTATCTTTACAGATGCCGTCGGCAAACTCAAATCCTTTAGCGAGCAGTTGCATTCCGCATATTTGGCCCTTGGCCGGAGTTAAGCTATCAACAAACAGTCTCACAAATTCCCAGGGTCTTACTTCTGTGCCCGATGTAATATCATAAACTGGTGCGGTTGCGGTATATTTAGTTTGACTGTAGTTGTGTACATTCAGAAATTCTATATTTTTGGATGACCAGCTTCTGATCGAATATGGTGCTGGTGTATTAATTCTGATTACCCTAAACATATAGAGGTTTGCAAAAACCATGTTTTCGCAAGATTCCAGCTCGAGTGGTAGCACATCGGAACTCTCACGGCTCTCTTCTTCCAGTTGCAGTGCATACACTTTCCAGTTGGAAACGTTCTTAAAACGCACTTCATTTCTGACATGGTGCTCAACAGACATGGCATATATTCTTGAAGGCGTAGCGGTATTGGAAACAAAGATTCCTGATGTAGCAAATGTACTTGCTGTCCAGATATTCTTAAACACACCTCCGCCGCCGTTTGTAATCCAAAGGCTCCAGTATTGAGAATCCCAGGCAACATCCTTACCTTGTAAAATTCTGTTTTGCGGTTGATTACCTGTACCTCCTGGTGCTCTCGGTTGTTGCGGCCCCGGATTGATGGATCCATGCCCGCCAATAAATTTAACGTCGTTAAGAAAGGAACCTACGCCCGACATCCATTTGCAGGCTACGGCACGATTATTCCAGACACCTGTATTTAAGCCGATACCAGTAACAATGTTTTCTCCGCCTTTTGGGGTTTCCAGAAGGGCTTTAGGCCCGCCAAAAGAACCAAAGGCAGGTGTAAGGTCTGCAAGTATTAATTGCGTGGCAATCGGGCTAAGGCCAATTAACTTTGTATTCTTTTTCAACAGTATTGTTTGTGACACGCGATACCAGCCCTGTGGCAGATAAATCGTCTCATATTTATCAATGGCATCCTGAATGATTTTGGTATCATCCGTGTCACCATCACCCTTAGCACCCAGGCTTTTTAGATTCACCCAGCTCTTGATCGCCGGGAACTGAGGTATATCTGAATGATAAGGCTTTGGAAAAATCGCTAAGTTCTCTAACTGCTGCGTAGTTTTATAAACGGGCGCTGCATGTAGACCATCAATTTGCAGTCCTATAGTCAATTCTTTAATTTTATAGATTTTCCCGCTACCCGGAAGCTGATTTTTGCTGAGGCGATACTTTATTAATAGCGGCACATCTAAACAGTCCACATTACGTAGCGCAATCTGATTGAATGCATTACCTTCATTACTTATTACTATTGCCGCAGCTGAAACCTGCTCCAGCTGACAGTCTTCCATAAAAAGTTTTTCATGGTAGTTTGAATCGATATCTACCGCTATTGGTACGTTTTTTACGCGCATACGGACAATGGTCAATCCAGCTTCCTGCGTTTTTATAGCGGCTCTACGTTGTCCTTCAAAATAGGTGTCTACCATCATAAACTGCCATCCTGGTGAAGCTTTTGTAGTATAAATCCCGTAATCTCCGTTAAAGAAACGCACATCTTCCATCTCATTCCCCACATCGTATATCCCTGCTTTGCCTGTACCTATGTGAATATCCACATGTGCGATAAAGCTATGCTGGGCGTAATGTGTCCTGAGTGCTATGGCCTGTGGGTTTCCATCAGCAATGCGAAGGTCTACGTTAGAAAGAGCACTGTAGAAAGTACTCGGCCCGGCATCACGCACGGCTTGTCCGGGTTGTACGACGGCGTTTGTAAACCAAAACATGTATTTTGACTTTCCTTTGTCTTGCGGGTCTGGCAACTGAAAACCTGGTGAGTTCCGACCGAGAGTAAATTCCGGCCGCGTTGTCCCATATCCTATAAGTCGCACCGCTGTAGGAATAAAGATTGTTTTTGATATCAGGTATTTCCCTTCAGGAATAAATAAGATGCCAAAATTATATTTGTTCTTAACCTGATTAATTGCGGACTGCAATTCATCAGATACATCTGACTTCCCGTCCGCAGTGATCTTAAAGCTTTCCGAGGTAAAGTACAGTGCATTGGCATCATCCAACTTTTGCGGATAAAAAGATCTACTTCTGCCCGGGTCTGCGGCACGTGCCAGGGTAAGACCAAAGCATAATCCCAATAAACAAAAACCCGTTTTTAAACACATATAGAAAGCATTATTTACTTACCAAACGTAGGTACCAACAGCCCCTTTGTCGAGCGTTGTTGCAACTAACAGTCCGTTATAGCTGATGTTAAAATTTGCTGTTTCTTTTCCAGTATTTGCGACAATCAATACATGTTTTCCTGCAGGTGTTTTAAAGGCTACGTTCGACAATGATTCTGGTTCGTTAGATGCAATTCTAAGTGATCCGGGACGTACAAATTTTGAGGCGTGCGCTATGGAATAATATGCCAGATTTCTGGTGAAATTATTTTTATCGATTGTTACTGCACCCTGGCATGTTGGACAACCACCACGATCTGTAAAAGGCTTGTTTTCAGGATCTGCAGCCAAGTTCCACTCCAATACATTCCGGCTCCAGTTTCTTGTTGCACCAATAATTAGTCTTTTTACGGGTGAGGCAATACTGATACCTTTGTCATTTGGACGGTCGACTACCATTTGCTCGGTAAAATAAATATTTTTATCTGGGTGGGCATTGTGTACGTCTGTTAACGCGTCGATAGTGCCTCCGTATAAATGAAAGCCTGAGCCATCAATGTATTTCCTTGCTTCGCGATCATCGAGGATACTTATCGGGTAATCCGGCCTGTCGGCATTGTGGTCATAAATAATTAATTTCGTAGTCAATCCTGCTTTCTTAAATGCCGGACCCAGATTTTTTTTTACAAAAGTTGCCTGATCCGGAGCCACCATTAACAAACTTGGGTTATTTCCGGGATGTAGAGGCTCATTTTGAACGGTGATCGCGTCGATAGTAATCCCATTCTTTTTCATTTCCTGTACATACTTTACAAGGTAATTGGCATAAACCTGGTAATATTCAGGTTTCAACATGCCACCCCTTGCGTCGTAAGTTGTTTTCATCCATGAAGGTGGAGACCATGGAGAGCCCAGGATTTTAATTTTGGGATTAATGGTAAGAATTTCCTTCATGACCGGGATCACGTCGGTTTTGTCTGCTCCCAAATCGAATTTCTCCAACTTAAGATCCTGCTGTCCATCAGGAATATCATTATACGTAAATACCCGCTCATTTAAATCTGAAGCTCCAATACTTAGGCGGATATAGCTTACGCCAATATTATTGCCATCTGTAGCGAAAAGTTCTTTTAGCAGGGCTGAACGACTTTCCTTACTCATCCTAACGATGTGCATAGCACTGCCCCCTGTTAGCGCATATCCGAAGCCATCGATTTGCTGGTAATTGATCTTGTCATTAACAAGAATGGTCGGGTTAGTATTGTTCAGTTTAGAAAAATTAAGCTGTGTTGTCTGCTGCGCAAATAATGCAGACTTGTCTGGTTTGGTTAGCCAAAGTTGTGCCTGCTGAGCCTGGCTTCGCAGCGCAATAAATATGCAAAGCGAGCCAATGGCCAGTGCGGCAAAGTTTTTTGTTCCCATGTCTGATTAATTGATCACATATGTTGATATAGAGTGTGGTAAGGCTGTCGCCTCTGCCGCTTTTCCAGCTATCCAAACAAAGTGCGAGACTTTATCATTGCTTTTATTCATTACCACCACTACTACTTGTCCATTTGTATTTTGGAAGGCCGTAGTAATTAACTTATCGCGATTTGATACTGCAGCGATACGTTTAGCTCCCGGTCGGATAAATTTGGAGAATTGGCCCAGGTAATAATACGAATTGGTATAGATAAGGCGTCCTGTTTTGGTATCTCCGTGAATTGGAGAGAAACAGAAGTTACCCACGTGGTTTGGACCACCATTTTCGTCAAGTAACATATTCCAGTCTGTCCATGCAGTTGCGCCGCTATTAAAGTCGTTGATCAGTGACAGGCCATATCTTTCCCCAAGTGCCCAATCATTAATCCTATCCATATCAAATTTCTCCACACAAGCTTCTGTCAGCATCAGGTTTACTTTTGGGTATGCTTCATGCACCATCCTTACATTTTCAAACTGTTGTGCACTACCTGTCCAGGTTTCGTACCAGTGAAACCCTACTCCCCAAACGTATTTAGCAGCTTCAGGGTCGTTTAACATGATACTTGCACGTTGATAGATCAGATCACGGTTATGGTCCCAGGTAATTAGCTTTTTATCAGCCAGACCTTGTTTATGCAAAGTTGGACCTAAATATTGTTTAACAAAATCACGTTCTTCTTCAGCAGTATATATGCAAGATTCCCATTTCTGGGTAGCCATTGGCTCATTCTGTACGGAAAGACCCCAGATTGGCATACCCATTTTCTCGTAAGTCTTGATAAATTTTACATAGTAGTCTGCCCAGGCTTGTCTGAATTCTGGTCTGAGTTTACCCCCATGCAACATATCATCATTGGTTTTCATAAACGCTGGTGGACTCCACGGGCTCACAAACATCGGAAGTTTGCCTCCAGCAGCCTGAATTGCCTGTTTTATCAACGGGATACGGTATTGTTCATCATGAGCGACATTGAAAGTTTTCAATGCGGGATCATTATCTTTTACGTAAGTATAGCTGCCACTTGAAAAGTCACTGCTGTGTATGGTCGTTCTCGCCAGGGTATATCCAATACCTTTATCGCGATCGTAGTAAGCTCTTAAAAATTGCTGCTGGGATTCTTTGGGGAGTTTAGCAAAAGTTTCTGCTGTGGCATCAGTGATGGCACCACCAATCCCAAGGAAGGATTGAAATTTCTTATCAGGATCTACAAAAATGCAGATTTGTGTCTCTACAGGTTGTTTTAGCGGCTTAAAAACAAGCGATCCTGATTCGCTTAGCCGGAGATCAGATTTCTCTGCTGTGGTATAGATTTTAGAAGGTCTGTTTTGAGCATCATAGCTTTTTACAGGCAACACTTTTTTCTTTTGTGCTAATACCGGCGTTGAAGACGATGCTGCAGCGCAGATCAAGGAGAGAGCAAATAATGAGAATTTAGTAATTGGTTTCATATTAGCATTTAGGTTGGTCGTTCTGCCGATTTGGCTTGAAAGGATAAAAGTAAGGAGATGATCGTTGATCATCTCCTTAGGTAATTTTTAAAAAAGTCGGGGATTATTTAGTACCGCCCCACTCTTTGCTTTGCAGAATTTTAGTGTTTGAAAGCTCCCCATTCGGAATTGGTAAGATTTCGTTTTTACCAGCAATAAATCCTTTAGAAGCTAATTTAGTGCCCGCTAAGCCCCAACGAACCAAGTCAAACCATCTTTGTCCTTCAGCAACTAACTCCAAACGACGTTCTTTCATGATGTTGTCCATGGTTACTGGCACAGGATTCAATTTTACCCTTGCACGTACAGCGTTCAAAAGGATATATGCTCTACTTCCTGCACCAACAGCAGCACCGCTTCTCAGTAAAGCTTCAGCTTCCATCATATAAGTATCCGCAAGACGCAATTCATACATATCCTGACCAAAGTTTAACTCCAACTGCCCAACAGCAGCTTTAGTAGAAACCCTTCCAGCATATTTCTCTACGAAATAACCTGTATTCGCATTCGCATGTTTGTAAGTCACAATACCCGCTTTTTCCAAACTATCTAAATTCGCAACAGTAGGTTTATTACGCGGATCATAGTGGATCAGATCAAATAATTCCTGTGTGATTGGCATCACGCTCCATCCTGAAACATAATCAGGAGCAGCAGATGTTTTAGGAACATAGTTACGCGGACCAACAAGAATGCCCATTACGTTACCTTCACCGCTACCCACGTTACCCCATCCCATGTTTGATGTGGTGTTGTATACAAGTTCGATGATAGACTCTGAATTAAATTTGTTTTTTACGTTCCATAGGTCGGCAAAATTATCCAATAATTTATAGCCATAGGTATTTGTAGATCCCGGAGTACCGTTCATCAATGCAAACTCTGCAGCTGAAGCAGCCCATTTTTCCTGCCATAAATATACTTTACCCAACATGGCGTGTGCCGCGCCGGCAGTTAACCTACCCGCCTCACCGCCAGTAGCAGTATTCGGGAGATCAGGAATTGCAGCAGTTAAGTCTGCTTCAATTTGTTTATACACATCGGCAGGTGCTGCTTGAGTTACATCATACCATTTATCCAATTCAACAGGCCCAAGAATTAAAGGCACATTTTTGTAGATACGAACAAGGTCAAAATAGAATATAGCTCTTAAAGCCTTTGCCTCAGCAATGTATCTGGACTTAACAGCAGGAGTAAGTGCAGCAGGAGTTTTGCTGATCTTATCCAGCAATACGTTTGCACGATATACGCCAACAAAACCTTTGTTCCATAAGTAACTTGTATTACCACTTAAAGAGGTCATTGTATAGTTATTCATAGATTGCAGATCGCCAAGATCTGAAGGAGAGTCACCTCCGGCAAAATGGTCGTCAGACGCAGATGCAAAGATGTTTAATTTTGTTAAGTAACCACCAGATTGATTTCCCAACTGGTCATAAACAGCCGTTACACCTGTGAAAACTTCTGCTGGCGTAGCATAATAGCTAGACTCCAGAATCCGCTCCCTTGGATTTACATCCAGTTGTTTTTTACAAGAACTTACCAGCTGCGCTCCAACAAGTAGTGCTGCTGTATATAAAATTTGTTTTTTCATTTGATATGTTTTTAAAATCCAACATTTAATCCTAACATAAATGATCTCGCCTGAGGATATACACCTCTGTCGATACCCAATACGGTACCGCCGATTTCAGGATCGTAACCTGTATAGTTTGTTGCAGTGAATAAGTTTTCACTCATCAAATACACGCGGCAGCGTTGTGAACCGAATTTTTGCGAGATTGTTTTAGGCAAAGTATAGCCTAGTTGGAGTGTTTTAAGTCGGAAATAAGCACCACTTTCTAAATATAATTTAGAGAATTTGGTATAGTTTCCGTTGAGGTCTTCCTGAACAACACGAGGTATTGTATTGGAAGGATTGGTAGGCGTCCAGCGATCCAAGATCTTAGTCTGCCAGTTAGAGAACGTAACATCCAGACGACGAAGACCCTGGAAGATTTGGTTACCTGTTACACCGTTTCCGAATGCGGTGAAATCCCAGCCTTTATAAGCAAGATTAAGCGTTAAACCATAAGTCCATTTCGGAATTGGGCTACCTAAGAAAGTTCTATCAGCAGCATCAATTACGTTGTTTCCATCTAAGTTCGCAAATTTAACATCACCTGGTTTTGCACGAGGCTGTAATACTGTTCCGTTAGCGCTTTTGTAGTTATCGATCTCAGACTGACTTTGAAAGATGCCAAGCATATCATAACCGAAGAACTCGCCGAATGAACGGCCGAGTGTAGTTCTGGTTACGTTACCCATACCTTGGAAACTCTGCGCATTATCATCAGTAAATAATCTACCTGGAAGTAACTTGGTAATTTTGTTCTGAAGGTAGGTAGCATTACCATTGAAGCCAACTTTCAGGTCACCAAAAGTTTTGTTGTAGCCTAACTCAAACTCAATACCTTTATTTTCAGTATCACCAGCATTAGATGCAGGAGAACCGGCATAACCTAAGTAAGCTGGGATACCAGGGTACTGTAAGTTACCAGTAGTTTTTTTCTTGTAAAGGTCAACAGTCAAGGTAAAATTCGTAAGTATCGTTGCGTCGAAACCGATGCCTGCCTGACTAGTTTGCTCCCATTTCAAGTCCGGGTTTGAAGGACTTGCTGGGCTCCATCCTATGGTACTTTGATCTGTTGTACCGAAAGTATAGTTTCTTCCAGAGCCAACTAAACCTACATAGGCAAAATCACCGATCGAATCGTTACCAGTTACACCGTAACCTCCGCGAACTTTCAGGAAGTTAACAACTTTGTTCTCAGGCCAGAATCCTTCACGCGTTGGTACCCACCCCAAAGAGAACGAAGGGAATACACCAAACTTGTTATTTGATCCGAAACGTGACGAACCATCACGACGTAAGATACCAGTTACCAAGTATTTCTCATCGTAGTTATAGTTCAACCTTGTAAACAGTGAGTTGATTACGTGCACTGTAGCATCACCACCTTCAGCGATTCTATCACCGTTGATTGGCTTGTAGTTTAAGTTACCCTCGTAGAAGTTTTTAGCGATTACATTGTTGAAACTTACGTTAACATTTTTGTTGTTGTTATCCAGGTAATATCCTTGTCCAACCAATAAGTTAACGTTGTGTTTGCCGAAATCCTTACCGTAAGAAATTGTGTTCTCCCAGTTATAGTTCAGCGTATAGTTCATCTCTCTGTAGAAGTTAGTAGAACTACTGATGTTAGACGATTGCAAATAGTACAATGGTCTGTAGCTTTCTGAACCATAGAAGGCAATCTTTGTACCTAACGAAGATCTGATCAACAATCCTTTGATAGGCGTAACCTCACCGAAAACGTTACCCACAATGTTGTGATCCCATCCGTAGTTACCTAAACGTGTTTGTTGATAAGCAAGCGGATTGCTCATTTCTTGTCCTACAACGGGAGAGATTCCGTAAGGATTGCCATTTGGTGCTCTTACTACGTTTGCACTAGTGTAAGGTGCTGCGTTATATTTAGCCGGATCATTCTCAATCGCCGGAGTGATTGGGTCTAAACTGATCGCTGAACTCAACGGCCCGCCGAACTCACTGTTTGTATTGCCAATTCCTGTACTTACAGAGTGACTATAACCTAAATTTTCGCCAAAAGTAATCCATTTATTTGGCTTGAAAGTAGTGTTCAAACGTACGTTTGCCCTGTTCCATTTAGAGATATCAGAAAGCACAATACCTTCCTGAGTAATATAACCGAATGAACCATATACACTTGCTTTATCTGAACCTCCAGCAACACTGAATTCATGTGTTTGACGTCTTGCGTCATCATTGAAAATAAGTGATTGCCAATCTGTTCCTTCTCCGAAAGATCCTGGATTAGCATAAGGAGCAGCAACACCAGCATTTACTGCAGCTTCGTTTCTGAGTGTGGCATATTGCGTAGCATTAAGCAGGTCTAATTTCTTAGCAGCAGCTGATACGCCATAATAGCCATTGTAATTAATCTGAAGACCAGATTTTCCTTTTTTTGTTGTCACGATGATAACTCCATTAGCGGCCCGTGTACCGTAGATAGCTGTTGAAGCAGCATCCTTCAACACCTCAATCGATTCAATATCTGCCTGGTTAATGTATCCGATACCACCGTTATCCACGATAACACCATCAACTACCCAAAGTGGGTTGTTATCACCATTAGCAGCAAATGTAGAATAACCACGGATACGAATGTTTGAAGAAGATCCTGGCTGACCGTTACTTGTCGAAACGGTAACACCTGAAGTTCTACCTTGCAAAGCCTGCTCAACCCTGTTGATTGGCATACTTTCTAATTGTGATGCTTTCACACTTGAGATAGATCCTGTTACGACACTTTTCTTTTGTGTACCGTAACCAACCACCACAACCTGATCAAGCACCTGTGAATCCTGATCCAAAGCAATGTTCACTGTTCCGCTCGAAGGAACAGCAATTGTTTGTGAGGTCATACCCACCTGCGTAAAGGTTAAGCGTGCTCCTGTAGTAGGAACTGCAATGGAGAAATTTCCACTTGCATCTGACATTACCGCGCGGGTAGTGCCTTGTAGTCTAACTGTAACACCAGGGATGGGCTTTCCATCTGTCCGGTCTGTTACTTTTCCTGATACTGTTCTATCCTGTGCTATTACAGCAAACGGCAAAACAATCATACAGTAAATGAAGAAAATGAATGTAAATCTTCCTTTCATACAAAATGATTTAAGAGTTTATATTTGGTTAGTTTTCGAAATATGGGATCTCCCACAAATCAAGATCAAATCTATACCGGAGATTCATTATTGTGTAATTTTAACACACCTACACGAACCATACATCCTGGTTTTTAGCCCTACATTTTGGCTATTTTGACCCTACATACACACTACACGACACATTCAACATGTTGATTTTTAATTATTTAGTTTTGTATAATATTTTAATTACAAAATTTGTTAAAATGTGTTAAAATTGATAGAAAATCTATTCTTTGCCTCTGGATATATCAATTAAAAACTCATACAGGTTGGTCTCAGGCATCAGCTGGAGCTTCTTTCTTAGCCGATATCGACCTACTTCGACCGCTTTAATTGTGATATTCATGAGTTGCGCCATTTCCTTTGAAGAGAGATTCATTCTGAGGTATGCACAAAACTTAAGGTCGTTTTGGCTCAGCTCAGGAAACCTATCCTTTAACCGGTTGAAGAAATCTGTATTCACGTTATTAAAGTGCATAGTGAGATGATCCAGATCCTGATCTCCTTTTTCAACATCCCTTATTAGTCGGATTAAATGACGGAAACTCGGTGAGCTTTCGGAAACATCATGATTCTTAATTACTGAAGAGATCACCTCTTTAATCTTAGCCAGGACCTTGCCGCGTTGTACCAAGTGCATTGTCATTGTTGATAACTCCTTGTTTTTATAGTTGACATCAGCCTCCAGTTTTTCATACTCCAGCCTTACAATTTCTTTTTCAGTTCTGTCGAGTTCCAACTGATGCAGATAACTCAGACGATCCTGTTCACGCTTATGGGTATTTTTCTGCCTACGTATAAACAGGCGCAGCAGCATTAAGCAAAGCAGTGCATAAATGATTTTGGCAAGTACAGAATTATACCAGGCGGGGGAAACTTCAAATGTATAGCTCCTTATTTCCGACTGATTTTCCGGGCCTGTACGCGCTTTTACGTTGAATGTATAAGACCCAGAAGGGAGATTGGTATAATCTTTTTCTGATCTATTTGTCCATGGCGACCATTCTTTATCAAAACCCACGAGCTGGTAGCTAAACTCTATATTTTTTTCCTGTTCAAATAAAGTCGAACTAAATTCAAAGTGCAGAGAGTTAAAATTGTAATCAAACTTACCTGGCGCAGTTAAATCTTGTTTATCAGCAAGTTGCCCTTTTTTCATGTAGTAGCCACCAAATACAGTGCTATCAGTCTTACCCAAAAGCTTCACAGATCCGATGCTTACCTCTGGTTTGGCAAGGTTTTCTACATACTTGTCATAGTTGATATGATACGCGCCCTTATTAGCGCCAATAAATACGTTCTCGCTGTTTAGAGGATAGATTGATTCAAAACCACCTACTACTTTGCCGTCTAGTTCAGGAAGATAAATCACACTAAAGGGATTAGAATTCCCAGGCCTATTGAAATCAATTACCCCAACTTTCTTATTCGTCACAAACCAAACATTGCCTTCGTTGTCTTCTTTCAGATATTGAATTGGTAGACCCGTCAAGGCTGCATTCAGCAGCTTAAAAGGAACAAATTTCTTTTGCCGGGCATCGTATTCATAAACACCTTTTAAAGTTGCGACTACAATTCTGTTTTTAATACGATATACATAATTGTATAGGCTGGAGGGTAGTCCGTCTTTTTGGGTAAACAATGTTGTATTTTTTATCTTAGCAAAATCGGGGGTCATCTCCATCCGATATACTCCGTGATAAGGATGCGAAGTCCAGATGTTGTCGCTATTGTCGGTCACTAAAAATCGTAGCGATTCTACAGCACCGGTGAGTTTGCCCTGGTTACTTAAAATACCGTTTGCATAAATAATACGTTGCAAGCCAAAATACGTACCTACAATAATTGTTTTTGATGGGAATACTGCCGACATGGGCTGAAAAACCCAGGTTCCGGGCGAGCTGTATAAAGGCTTTGCTGCGCCATCGTTAATTAAAAAGGCACCATCCTCATGTCCCATCATTAATTGACCATTTACTTCATCCAGATTCCATACCTGACCTTTTGTATCTTTAACCTCAGTAAAGTTGGTTGATGAAAAACTTAGATCCGGAGCCCCCAGCTCCAAAGGAGTCGTGTATAATCCATTAGATGTTCCTACATAAAATTGCTGTCCAAACTTCCTAAAAGTATAGCTTGTTGTTTGTTTGTTCCGATCAGGGAAGATATTTTTCACTGCACTATTAATCGCCACAAAGGCAATTCCATCGTCCAGTGCCAGCCACATATTCTTATGCTGATCTAGCCAGATGCCACGCACATTATTACTTTGAACTCCCTCTCTATAATTATATTTCTGTACAAGTTTCCCACTCTGTGTCATTAAGTATACCCCGCCGGAAGTGGTTCCAACAGCATACAGGTCTTTATTAATTTTATTGACCACATAAATGCGTTCATTATAAAATACTGGATCCAGACTGGTTTTTTTAGGAATGAGCTTATTGTTTACCACCAGGAACAACCCGTTCTTCTTGGTCGATACCATTAGGGTATCATTTGTATAAGGCAAGACAGATGTAATACCTGATGTTTTCAATATTGGATCCTGACAAAAAGGTTTCCAAGTCTCCTTGTCATATACCATAAGACCATCTTCTTCAGAATCAGCATAGACCCTGCGGTTAACCTGTCCAATATACCGCCAGGAGATGTTCGGCTTATATGTTTTAATGATTCCGTCTTTGTAATGGAGGATGACATTAACAGCCCTAAAGAATACTTCGTCATTTAAGATCGTAATTTCCCAAATGTCTGCAAACTTGCGATAAGCTTTAGGCACCAGATTTACCAAAGAATTAAACTTAAGTTTTCCTTGTTCATCAGGATAAAAGAACCCGACCTCATCCTGTCCACCTACATAAATCCTGTTTTTAGAGTCAATTCCAATCGACCTGACTGATGTAGAGTTCGGTAATTTATAGAGATTCCAGTACTTGCCATTAAAAGACAGCAGTCCTTCATTATTTCCAAAATACAACATGCCAGTTTTGTCCTGTTTGACGCACCAGTTTTGAATTCCAGCCATATACTGGTCATCCGTGTAATTAACAATCTGCGGTACACCCAGTTGATCTTGAGAAAATAATGGTTTTGCGCCCAGCAATAGAATCAGGGCAAGGATATACTTAATCATATTTGGCTTCGAATACTGCTGCAATGTTAAATATAAAAAATTAATCACGTTGCAGCGAATAGAAATCTCTTCCACGTTTACGTAATACTACGTGATCGCAGATTTTCTGATTTCCAATAATAGTAATTTCTTAGCTCCCTAAAAAAATGGCCTGTACGATGTAGTAAAACTGAATCAGCACATAGAAAGAAACCAATAGCAATAAATAATTTTTAACAGTATTCATGGCATTTAAATAAAGTACTAATGTACTTGCATTAAGACAACCAAAACTGCCACAATCACTTACAAACCCGCCATAGTACATTGCAATCTTGCCATACAAAAAAACCCGCTTTACATCCATAAAGCAGGGGTACACGTAAAAAAACTTCGTTATTTAATGCTGATCCATTTGTTAATGCTGTTTTCTGATCCTTCAACAACGATCTTGTAAAAACTTGATGGTAAATCTTTGACATCTGCAAGATAATGCTGTTGTGTCAGATCAACTTCTCCGATCATTTTGTATACATCCTTTCCGCCGGTCTTCACCTCATTCGTTGTTGCAATCCAAATCCTGGCTTTTCCTTTTTTCTCCAAAGCTTTCCAACTGATATCCAGCAAGCCTTGGGTATAATTAACTTTTAGGTTAGCAACAGAAACAGGACCGATAAACGTTGTGCCGTCTACTTCTTTCGCTACATTTTCAGGCAATTTGACATTCAGGAACCGGGCAATGGAGGGCATGATATCTACAATGCCAAGATCAAAAAACTGTCCATATATATTCAAATCCTTGTAATTGCTCACCATCCATGTAGAGCGCTGTCTATCTGACTGACCGCCGTGTCCGCGACCGGATTTCTCGTCCCGACCGTGGTCGGTGGTGATGACGATAAGCCAGTCTTCTTTAAATTTCTGTTCACGGTAGTTAATAGCATCCCAGATCTTTCCCATTTGTAGATCTAACAAGGCGATGGCTTTGCGGAATTCAGGACTATCACCATAACGATGTCCCATATCATCTGTATATTCCAAATATACCCACGAAAGATCTGGCGCCGTTGTTTGTATGGAATTTACCGCTTGTTTTATAACCTCTTCATCGATTTGGTGCATGTAGGCAGAAACTTGATCATGCTTAAAGCGCACAGTATCCAATTCATAGCCGTCAAAAGCATAATCTGGCTTAAAACGAGCTGTTGCCGCTAAGCCATCACCCAGCAATTTAGTTCGATTGTCTGTCCAACTCGAGAAAATGGCAGTTTTCTTTGTGGGATATTGCTCTTTAAATAATTTGAAGATAGTTGGATAGTTGTAGTTCGGATCTTTAATTGCGTTATCTGGTACATTATGTTTGTTTACCCAGGTCCCGGTAAGCAAGCTGTTATAGCCTACGGCTGATATTGTCGGTGTTTCATTATAGGTACCTTTATCTCCGCCAACATGCATGCGGGAATATGAACCCGCAGTGATAATCTTTCTGAAGTTTGGTAAGTTTTCGCGCTCCAGAGCATCCGCAGAGATTCCATCAGCAATAACATAGACCACTTTTTTTGCACGTTGCTGCGCTGAAACAGTCACAGATATGGCTATATAGGCCGTAAAAATAATTCTTTTTAGCATGATCATTTTTCTTAAGTTAAATTTAAAAGGAATGCGGGAAATATGTGTTTTCCACCGATCCATCTTCATATAGTTTCAACATAGCATATCCAGGAGGCGTTTCCAGGTAATATCCTGGGCCGGCAGACTCAGCATCACCCTTTCCCCACCAAAAGCCACTCATAGCTCCATTACAGCAATACAACACATTATTATAAGTTGTATGGTCTGATAAATGGTTATGGCCGCTCAGGCAAACCTTTACCTTGTCGCGATGTTTATAAAACAAGTCTTTAAGCTTTTTGCAGTCTGAGTGCCCACCGCCAACCAATACCTGTGTTGTACCGAGGATTGGGTAATGCGACATGACCAATGTTGGTGTATTTGCCGGTAGTTTCTCCAGGTCTTGCTGCAGCCACGCATATTGCGCATCGTCTAAAGATATTTTGTCGTTGTTACCGTCAAGGATTATAAAATGCCAGTTCTTTTTAGAAAAGCTATAATAACGATTAGGAATCTTGAGGCGTTTCACCACATAATCTTTACCGTACATCCCATCTGTTTTGCTGGGGGCCTTCCACCAGGTGTCATGATTACCGATACAGCTGTGGAGCTCATACCTGCTAAGCATTTTTACACAGTCATCCCAGATCGCCCATTGCTCGGTTACCTGGTCACGCACTACGTTATCGTATGATGCATCATTAATCGAATCACCGCCATTCAAAAAGAAATCAGGCTTATGCTTATTGATAATCTCCTGGAGGCAACTTTTAAATCTTTCTGGTGCCTTGTCACCTGCACGGATATGAACATCGGTAATATGCGCTACATTTAAAGCAACTTTCTTTTTATCCTCTGTCGCCAGAGCCGAGAGTCCGCCGGTGGCAACCAGGGTTGCTGCCAGTCCGGCCGACTTCAGTAAAGATCTTCTGTTAATCTCCATCCTACCAGCCAAAGTTTTGTTTCAGATTCGGATTAAGTACAACTTGTTGCTGTGGTATTGGACGATAATAATATTTCGGTTCTACAAAAGTACGAACAGTACTTTCCGTAACGATGTTACCTCCGCTATTTCCGTTTTTCAAATATACTGTAGCATCCGAGCCTATTGTTCCTGCCCGGTAATACACCAGGACCACACCCAATGAATTTTTTTCTTTTGACGCTTCAGCTGGAATTGTTGATGCGCGATCAATCAGGATAATATCATCTATACCGTCGCCCGTCATATCATATTTACCAAGGCCTTTAAAATACATCCCTTCTGGATTTTTGGCTAGCAGTTTACCTGCTTTCCAGCGCATCAGATCGTCAAACCTTGTATTTTCAAATGCAAACTCTACCCTACGTTCACGTCTGATCTCTAAAATCACGCCCACATTTGATGTGACATTAGGGTATTGTTGTTGTAATATAGGATCAACGCTACCATTTGCTACGGCCAGGTTAAGATCTGGTAAGCCCGCACGTCTTCTCAGCAAATTAACCGATTGGTCTAATTGTGTCTGAGTTAGTGTACCCAGCTCAGCAAGAGATTCAGCATACGTAAGTAGAACCTCTGCATAACGGTAAACAGGAAAATCTACACCATTGATCGTATTGTTATCCGTACTGTTAACATATCCTTTCAATTGGTGATAGCCGGTAAAGTTTTTATTTAAACGCTGAATGTAAGCTGTGGGATCAGGAACACTCACCCAGCCCGGATATACAATACTTTGTGACATTCGAGGATCACGATTTTTGAACTCTTCAACAAAACTCATTTGCGCGTAATTAGCCTGACTGGTAAAGCGTGATCCATCTTTCATCAGATAGGTCTGTAGAAGATCTTTTGCCGGTCCCTGTTCATAGTCTCCAAAAACAGCACGTTGTACATTTTGCCCTTTACCTTTAGCCAGGTCAAAGATATTAGTGAGAATAACCTCTGTATTTGTTGTCAGATCCTGACTATTAAATAGTGTACCATAGTCCTGCTCCGGTTTTCCGGTGTTGTAAATTGTATACTTTTTAGAAGCGATAATCTCCGACGACACTCTTGCAGCAGTTTGGAGGAAATTATTCGCAGTAGCAGCAAGATTCACTTCGTCATGGTATTTACGGAAAGTTCCTTCATACAAAGCAGCACGGGCATAAAAAGTTGCTACCGCCCATTTACCTGGTGTACCCACAGGCACGGTTTCACGTACATTTTTGTATGCAAAGTCCAGATCCGCCATAATACTGTCAGCGATCAGGGCACGGGAATCACGGCCTTTATAAAGTTCCTGACTCGATGGCTCAAGCGTTCCAGAATACCAGGGCACATCCGAAAAGCGTTTCATTTTATCAAGATAGAATGCTGCACGATAGTATCTTGCCAACCCGGCGTAGTGATTTTTCACTGCTGCTGTAACACCGGCCTTCTTATAGTTTTCAAGAAAATAATTGATGTTACGCAACCTGGACCAATCCCACCCCGTAGTCATATTCTGGGCATTTGCGGTACCGAGCATAATGTTTTTTACTTCTACAGCTCCGGTAGTTGCAGAGTTGTCAGTTTCCTGATCGTTAGCATAGGAGTTGCGGTCTGGCTGGGACAACAAGCCATTAACATATAAGTTCAGGTCATCTTCCGTATTAAAGAATAAGTTTGGAGAGATTGAAGTTTGCGGAAAACGGTCCAGGTCGCCTTTCTTACAGGCAGCAAATGTACTTACTGCTGCGATACCCAGGATATATATATACTTTTTCATGTGATAATTTTGAATGATAAAATCTCTGTTAATTAAAAATCCAGATTTAAACCGAAGGCATAACGGCGTTGGTAAGGGTAAGCGGCAGCATCTGCCCCTTTATTAATTGCTTCCGGATCAACAAATTTCTTGATAGCGGAGAATTCGTAAAGATTTTCACCCGTAGCAAAAATCCTTAACCGAGTAATACTAAACTTCTTTGTCCATTTTGAAGGGAAGGTATATCCCAGTGACACATTCTTTATACGCAGGTAAGCACCATTTAGCAGATATTTTGTCTGTGGGATATCCAGCCCCGACCCGTAATTGGCATCTGCCAGCCAGGATTGTAACACAGGATACTGTGAATTGGTATTGGCATCAGCAAGACCCGCAGCAATATAAGATGCCGAGTGTTTGGCGCGTTGCTCAGGAGAATCTGCTGTTCCACGATAGTAATCCAGGTTCCATGGGTATACGTTCGCATAAGGCTGCTGGTATGGGCCCCAGAACAGATAATTATGTGGGTAAAAATCGCGTTTCAATACTCCTTGCAGGAAAACTGACAGATCAAATCCTCTCCAATCCATGTTCAGGTTTGCTCCAACCGTATAGCGGTCGGTGCTGTTCCCGATCACCTTCAAATCCTTCGGATCTTTGGCACTCAAGCCTTTCTCAATCTTGCCATCTCCGTTAAGATCTTTGTATTTAGGCCAGCCTTCCACAATTGAGAGGGCTCCCCATGGAATAATCGAACTCTGGTCAAGTGCAGCGATCTCTGCCGCGTTCCGGAAAACTCCGTCATTTTCTAGTCCCCAGATCTCACCAATCGTCTGCCCCTCCCTGTAACCAGAGAACAACTGCTGATCGTTTTTAAAATGCGTGATTTTAGATTTAGAATCTGAAATGAAGACTTTAGCATCAAAACTAAATGGTTTAGCGCCCAGGTCAAATCTGTCTTTATAGGTCACGGAAAGTTCCCAACCTTTAGTACGCAGATCCGCTGAATTCTGCGCAGGCACTGCGGTACCCAATACACCTGGCAGCTCCTGACCCGCAGTTAGCATTCCTTTAGTATCCCGGATAAAATAGTCGAATGTGAAAGAAAGTTTATCGTTCAATAAGCCAATGTCCGTACCCATGTTTAGCGTAGATACACGTTCCCAGGTATACGTTTGCGGATCAACGTTGAGTCCCGGAGCACCGGTAATAATCTGATTTTGTCCGGCGCCACCAATCAGGTAACCAGAAGTCGCTGTGGCCAATGATTGGATATAAGCAAAGTTCCCTACGTTCTGATTACCCAGCTCACCATAAGAACTACGCAATTTGAAAGTAGAAAGCACCGGGGCCAGGGGTTTAAAGAATTCTTCCTGACTTGCTATCCAAGCGACCGATCCTGAAGGAAACAAGCCCCAGCGTTTCTGTACCGGGAATCGCGAAGACCCGTCATAACGACCTGTAGCTTCCAGAATATATCTGTTTTTAAAAGTGTAGTTTAACCTTGAGAATGCAGAGTTTGTAGCGTAAGCTGCATAAGCACCACTTGCTGTAGCCGCACCACTAGCAAGTGACAGATATGGGAGAGAAGACGAAATTAAAACATCGCGGGCAGCATTGGCTGTCGAGTAATCGTAGTCTTCGCTATTGAAACCAACCATGGCACTGAAAGAATGATCACCAATGGTCTTTCGATAAGTGGTGTATAAGTTAAAAGCATTATTATACAGATAACCATTACTTTCACTTACAGAACCCAATCCACCTTCTTCACGGATATCATTGGGGCCATAACCAATCTTGTATTTTCTGGTATCCCGATGTGTTCTCCACAACTCACGTTTAAAAGACGCATCTCCGTTAACCTGTAGATCGCCATTTAAAAACAAGGCTATGGCACTGGTAATATTCTGGAAACCCACCATGGTTTGCAGATTATTTCCTCCATCTACTAATCTGGCGGCAAGCTTTCCTGCATTTGAATTTGCCCATGTACCATCAGGATTTTTCACCACATCGGTAGGCATCAGATAATATAGATCTGTAATGTTTGTGTTAGGTAAGGCTTTCTTAGTTTCATATACGTTGGTATTATTATCAACCTTAAGCCATGAAACAGGTGAGAATCCGATTCTTGACCGAAGGCCATACCGGTCAAAATAATCATCTGTCAGTTTATTTAACCCGTTGTCTTTACTGTAGTCGGCCGACAAGTAATAAGTTAATGGCTTTTCATTTACTGTAGCTCCGCCTGATAGGGTAAGGGTGTGACTTTTAGACATGCTTGAGTTGTTTAGAAAATAGCCATACCAATCATTACTTCCCATATATTCCCATTTAGTAGGGTCTGTAGGATTTAACCGCGTATCGGCAATTGACGGATTATCAGAACGCTCTTTCGCCCAGCGGTAATACTCATCAGAATAATTTACATAATCCCATGGGGTATTATCGGTAGAGGTTTCCAATACTCTCGAGAAGATATATGGGTCTGTTACCGGTTTAGGCAACAAGGTTGGCTTTCCCCAGGAAGTAAAAGTATTATAGCTTACTACATTATGGCCGGCAGCACCTTGTCTGGTGGTAATTAAGATAACGCCGAATGCTGCACGGGCACCATATATAGCCGCAGAAGCCGCGTCACGCAGCACTGTAAAAGAAGTAATATCTGATGGCGTTAAGCGTAACATGTCATCATTACTTGTGGCCGGAATACCGTCAATTACGATCAGTGGAGAACCACCATTAATTGAAGTATATCCTCTGATGTTGATATTAGGTACTGAGCCCGGAGCACCTCCGGTATAGGTAATATTTAAGCCCGGACTAATTCCCTGCAGTCCTGCTGCAGCACTGGTGAGTGGTCTCGATTCCAGCTGTTTTCCCGAGATCTGGTCTATCGCACCTGCGATGTTAATCTTTTTCTTTGTACCGAAGCCTACAACCACAATCTCATCAAGATTGGCATAGTCAGGAGCTAAAGACACATCAATTTTTGTACGTGTGCCTACAATAATTTCCTGTTGCTTGTATCCTATGTAAGAAAATACCAGGACTGCATTAGATTTTAGATCGGTAACACTGTACGCACCATTGCTGTTTGTAGCCAGGCGTAAATTTGTTCCTTTTACATTAATATTCACGGCAGGAACAGTTTCTCCGGTCTTCTCGTCAGTGACCACACCTTTCACGGTGATCCCCTGCGCAAAGACACTTGCCGAAGTAAACATAAGGAAGAGCATCCAAAGTAGCTTTTTTTTCATTTCGTTAATATTAGTGATGGTTTGATTGGTACCTTTTTAATGGGGGCTAAATTGACCATATCATATTAAGGCGAGGTTAACAGTAAATTAAAAGATTAATTGAACGTACAGTCAATCTATTATTAATTTGGAGATGCCGATTTCTTTTAAGTAGTTTGCTGAAACCAAAAAATTAACGGGAACTCATGGGGAGAAAAAGTCTTAAAGAAACAAGACAACAGGAAATCATTAAGGTATTCTATAAGGTTGCAAAAAAAGAGGGATACGAGAATACCTCTATCGCCAAGATTGCGAAAGTGATGGATATTAACCCCAGCTTAATTATACATTACTTTGAGACCAAAGAAGATTTAACCTATGCATTGATCGATCATATACTTGACAGATATCTGCTGATTTATACAATCAAGCATAAGGACCAGGCTACACTGGAAGACTTGCAGCATACTATAGAAATGTTGTTCTCCAAAAAATGGAACCTCTTGTTCGACGATGGCCTCTTCTACACTTTTTATGCCCTCGCATTTCGCGAGAAGAAGATAAAATTGAAATATAAAGTAATTCTGGATTCACTACGGTTAGGACTGGCAACCATGATTGACCAATGTAACGCTGCAAAACTCACCAGCGTTGTTGATCCACAAACCACAGCAGATTTTATCTTTGTACTGGTGGATGGCGCGTACTTTTATCTATCTCTTGAGAGCGATAATCGCGCTTACGCCGAGCGACTCGACTATTATAAACAAAAGGCTTATGAAATCCTCGGAATTCCGCAATTAGCGCTTGCTGACTCTACGACTCCTTAGGTGCTTTCCTAAAGCAAACACGCCAATAAACATCCAAAGGAGATTTGCCGCTGCATTGGGCAGGTCACTGGTATCCAAAGCGGTAACCGTAAGGCATAATCCACCGAAAATATTGAGTAGCTGAAAGCTCCAGGATTCTGCACGAATCACTTTCATACTCAACAAAAGATAGCCTAGGGTACAAAATATAACTCCCAGCCAGCCGATACTTAACAATAGGATTCTGGGCATAACCGCATTTTAAAGATGTAAAAGTAAGGATTGCAGGTTAAGCTATTGTGAACTTTGCAAACGTCAGCCTGGCTATGGAAAAAAACCGCCTGCTTTGACTGATCAAAGCAGGCGGTTTAAGTAAATAAGATCTTATTTTTTTACCTTCAGTTCTTTGCCGGCAATATCTTCCCACCGGTAATAATGAAAAGTCTTATCATCACTCATGACTACAAAAAGTCCATGTTTAAACGTATCATTTAAAGGAACATTAACAACATCAGAACCGTCGCTTTGTGTGGCCTGTACATCAGCGATCTTCAAGAGCCTGTGCTCAAAAGGATTTTCTTTTGTACCCTCCCTGCTGAAGATCTGGAAGCGGTTAGCACCTTGGTCAGACACCAATATATAGCCGGTTTTCCCATCCAGCTTATAGATCGAAATTCCTTCATGATCTACCTTAAAACCAGTTGTACCAAAGATAGCCAATTGTTGATTTCCCTTTTCAGGATCCGCATAATACTGTCTGACGCCCGTCTGCTCGTCCGAATAGTAAATGTAACCAAGCTCGTTGTCGACCGCTATAGATTCGATTTCCTTCTTGCCACTGTATTCACCAAACTTACGGACAAGAGTAGCTTTCACGTTTCCCGTGCCATCGTCACCGAGTAAATATTGCCATAAATAACCGCCGGTAGTAGGTCCGGTTTTGCGACCAACAATAGCATACATTTTACCATCTTTAGCAGTATAAATTGAAATCCCCATCAGGTCCCGATACTCCGCTTCAGTTTCGCCTTCAAAAACAGGAATACCCCCGTTATCAACAGGCTTCATGTCGGGCACAGAGAATATGCGCAGCTTGTGCGTCATGCGCTCCGTAGTGATGGCGATATCGGTTGGCTTACCATTCAACTTTAAACCATAGGCAAGGTCAACATTATTGGGTCTTTGCAATCCGCGGACAACTTTATCCTGGATAATTTTTCCCTGTAGATCGAACACGTACAACGCGCCATCAGCATCTTTATCAGTACCGATCACAATACTTTTAGAGGGGTCAGCTTTATTGATCCAGATTGCAGGATCATCAGTATCATATTTTACCGGTTCAGTAATTATAGCCGGTTTTATTGCATTTTGTGCAACCTGCTGTACCTTACATGCCGATACCGACAAGCCAAGGAACAACAGGTAAATCAATTCTTTTTTATTCATACTTAGATTTTAGTGCCATAAGCCCCAACAATTACAGAAGGCTCAGGAGATACATAAGTTATTCCGTTTGCAGTAGTGATACCTGCTTTATGGTGACGCGTAAACGCGGTCGTTCCTTTCGTTAACGCAGCAGAGTTTCCTTGCAGATGGAAATCCCATGCTGTGTTAAAATCAGCGTTCAATACTGCAGTATTGGTAGGGTAATTTACAAATTTAGGGTCATTGTCATTAGCCACTTTGCTGATCACATCGTTGGTACCGGCAACTACATCGTTGCTTCCTGGCTGGAACTGGTTCACTGTAGTCTGATCGAAACCGAAATACCAGTTGTTACTGTATTTAGAGCGACTGTCTTCAGGTTTCTTTGGATCTCTTTTTACACCAAAACGGGTATTTGCGAAAATGTTATTATACAATTCAGTACGCACAGTTGCTTCAATCCATACTGAGCCACCTTTAGCCGTTGGTCTTCTCCAGCCTGTATTCACAAAAGTATTGTTATAGGCAATGATATAAGCCTGAGGCGTTTTATCACCTGCGTTAGACAATTTCAAGGCATTCGTATTAGCACTGTATACCAAATTATTGGCCACATCAGCTAAACATCCGGATTTGAAGTTCATTGCCTCACCACCCGTCACACCAGTTGTGTAGAACATGTTGTTCGCGAAAATAATCTTTCCGCCTTCAATGTAAGTACAATCTTCCTGGAAGTTACGGATAATAGAGTTTTGAACAATTAATTTGCCATTAGCATTGGCAAACCAAAGTGCCGGCAAGTTTTCTCCGGCAACGGCCTTGTACAAACCCATTTTTACCGAGCTTGACGCATCAGAGGTAGTACTACCACCGTATTCCAGGATGGTGTGATCCAATACCACTTCAACAGCAGTTGGTCCACATAAAATTCCACCCCACAATTTACCGAATCTTTTAGCCGTTGTTTTGTAGCTGTCTAATACCGTAAATCTTACCGGGTTCTCTGTGGTACCCAAAGAATATAGGTTACCTTTCACAATAAATTCAGGTTTAGCGATGGTATCCATCAATACCGTAACACCTTCTTCGATAGTCAATGATTTCCCTTCGGGGATGATCACGTCACCTTTAATCAGGTGGATACTTCCTTTTGCCCATACACCGGAAACCTCTCCTGTTGCAGAGCCATCAATTGCCGTGGTATCCACGTCGATGTTTGCTTTCTCACAGCCAGCGAAAGCGATCGCTGAAAGCATGGCTACTGTAAAAATCTGTCTTAATTTCATGTTATTTAATTTGAAATGGGAATTGCTTATTTATTGAATTTATAACGTACACCAATCAGGTAATTCTGTCCATACAGATCTTTGCGGATCAGGGTATGACCGTCTTTTACGAGGTCTTCCGCAATCTTACTGTTTTCTGCATTTGTACCTTTGATAAACAGTTCTGTTGGCGTATTTAAAATGTTATTTGCTTTAACAAAAACGCTCACACCACTTTTGAATCTCTTTTCTGCAGAAGCATCCATCTGGATAAATCCTTTTTGCCAAAGATCATTGTTCAGGAACTGAGAGATGGTATTGATACGTTCACCTGTGTAAGCACCTGCCAGTTGCAGATCCCATCCATGTTTGGTGTCTTTATAAAGCAACGATAAATTGCCGATGTGCTCTGACTGGCCAAATAAAGGTCTGGTCTGGTCTACCTGAAAAGCCTCGATGTTACCTGTTGCAGCATTGATCCTCCTCGATGTTTTTGGCGTCGTGATGCGGGAGTGGGTATATGTATAGTTCGCTTTCAAACCAACCTTGTTGAAGAACTTAATATAATCAGCTTCCAGTCCGTAGTTTTTAGCCGTACCAAAGTTACCAGGTGTATAATAGATATCCTGACCACGTGTGGCATCAGCCTGGAAAGTATATTCGATCGGATCCTTAATACGTTTGTAGAAAGCACCAACCAATAGTTGCTCCGAAGCGCCTGGGAACAATTCGTAACGCAAATCGTAGTTATCAGCAAGCGCGCGTTTCAGGTTTGGATTACCACGTTCCTGAAACTCCTCATTTACAATTTTACTTGGAACGATTTCATAAAATCCCGGGCGATTTAACGCTTTATAATAAGAAGCATGTAACTGAGCTTTCTCAGTAAGGTGATATTTAGCAGTCAAGCTAGGCAATAGATCGGTATAAATCTGACTGCCTTTAGGATTGGTCTCACCTGCAGGAAATAGTAAATTATAACCTTGATTGGTATGCTCTACACGGGCACCACCAATTAACTCCAATTTCGCATCTGTATAAGTCAGCATTCCGTAACCAGCAGTTGTTTTCTCTGTGGCATCATATGTTAACGGGTTAGAAACTGCACCAGTAGGGTTGGTTACAACCAAGTTCAGATCAGTATAATTCTGGTAATCTACACCATAAACCTTAGTTGCATCAGCAGCCGAAGGCGAAAGTGTATATTGGTTAAAGAAACTACTGCGTTGTTTATCGCGATATAAGCCACCGATTTGCAGGTCCAGTTTCTGATCGCCACGAATCAAAGCATAGGTAAGGTCTAAATAGCCTGCTTTGTCGTCATCAGTGTTACGTTCCCAACGGCGTTGTACAGGAGAGGTATTTACCAGGGTAGTACGTCTGCTCTGGAAGTTTTGTTGTAAACCATTTAAGCTAATGGTTGTGTTATCAGGAACATCATTTTTTGCCGATGCATAAACTGCAGACCATTGAACTTTAAAGCGGTCGTCAAAGAATTTATGATCACCATGCAGGGTGCTGTTATAAATCTGTTGCTCTGTTAAGCGACTACGGGTAGTATAGCTAACCTCTGCATTACCTGCAGTAGGATTATACACCCCATTATATGAAGTACCAAATGCATCACGCAATTGCTGATTTTTCAAGTTTACGTAAACGTTGTATAAACTGATCTTGTTATTATCGTCAAAAACATAATCCACTTTACCATGCAAACCTAAACGTTGTTGCTGCTCAGAATACTCGCGATAGCTTTTGCTGGTGATTACTGCATATTGGTCGGTACCCGTTACTGAAGAATTGTAGAAAGTACTGTTGCTTCCGCGATAAGTGTTCTGGTAACTACCGGCAACGATAACCCCAAGTTTGTTATTCAGGAAACGCTGACCGATCGACATACTTCCGATCAGATTAGGTGCAGGTTTTTTAGAGGTATAATCTAAAGTTCCTTTAGTAAAATCCTTTTGCGTAGCATTATAGGTTCTACCATTAATCTCGTAAGGCGATTTAGAACTGATATCAGAAGCCTTGAAGCTGGTGAAATCTCTGTCGAAGAACAACTGGCTATATCCGGTGGCAATATTGGCATTGATCTGTAGTTGATCAGGCGCATTTTTCATCACCATATTTACCGCACCGCCAATCGCATCACCTTCAAGATTTGGCGTTAAAGTTTTGTACACTTCTAATCGGTCTAACAGGTCCGAAGGAAAAAGATCCAGGGGAACATATCTGTATTTGTTATCCGGACTGGGAATCTTTACGCCGTTTACCAATGTATAGTTATAACGCTTGTCCATACCGCGGAGAATGGCATACTGACCATCACCATTGCTATTCCGCTCTAAAGAAACACCAGACACACGTTGCATCACATTGGCAACCGTTAAATCCGGAGAAATCTCTATTGCACGGCCTGAAACAATGTTCATCACCTGATTGGCATTTTGCTCAATACGACGCGCATCACGGTCGTTAGACCCAGCAGCTGTTGCACGAACTACTACTTCATTTAAGTCAGATGCACTTTCCATATAAAACTTCAGGTGATCATTGTCTTCTTTCTGGATAGTGATTTCCTGAACGATAGTAGTGTAGGTCACATAAGAAACGCGGATAGTGTGTTTACCTATCGGTGCATCTTTGATTTCGAACGTTCCATCCAGCCCTGTAGAGGCCGACTTGCCCGTCTTCTCTAAAACCACGGTTGCACCAACGAGGGCTTCACCGGATTTTTTATCATACACGTGACCTTTAATTTTTGTGGCATTCGCAGTGATGACACAGAAAAGTAAAGGAAATAAGATTTGTAAAAGTTTATTCATTGCTGTTTGGTAGCGCTACATTTTTTAAACGCCGTCGCAAAAGTGTGTTACATTCAAATCAAAAAAGAATCTTGAGCGTTACATAACGTGAACACCGTTACAAGTAACGTATATCAAAAGGCAACATAATACTTTAAGACACTGAAAAAAAGGCAATTATATAATCACAAAACCTCCGTTACCATTTTATTACCGTTACATTAAGATAATGTTAAGCCTCCCATTTGAGCCTGAAATGGTCAAATAGTGCTGTTGCGTGTAACGGTCAGTTACAGCTTTTGAACGAATGCAGTGAGATTGTCTCCCTGCGCAATATTGAGTTTTTTACGTAAGCGGTAGCGCGAAACCCTTAGGCTATCTGTCGAGATTCCGAGCAGTGTAGCGATGTCTGAAGAGTCCAGGTTCATCTTGAGCAATGCGATCAACCGCATATCGGTAGAAGTCAGTTGGGTACTAAATTGCTTTAAGCTATCAAAGAACTCCTGGTGAACCTGCTCAAATGCAACCGTAAATTCTTTCCAGTGTTGCTCATGGTTAAAACTTTCATTGATCTCGCTAATCAGTTGCTGCATTTGCTTCTTTTGATCGCGTTTTTCTTCTTTTACCATAGCCTGCAGCGTGCTACGCAGGTGCTCCAGGAACTGGTTGTTCTTGATTAAATTAAGTGTATGGGTAGAAAGCTCCCTGCTTTTGATATCCAACTGCTGTTTTAAGGTAGACTCTTCCAACTGCTGGTTTTTGAGTTCCAGTTTAACTACTTCATGTTCGGCAGCTTTCTGGCGCGCCTGGTTTTCCTGGACACGGAGTTTAAATCGCTGCCTGGAGAAGATTACAACTCCTAAAATGATGATTAATACAATTACTACTGCTACCGCAACCCCAGTAATGCGGTTTACCTTTCGGATGTTGTTTAAGCGAGCAATCTCGTCACTTTTCTTATTGATATCATACAAGACCTGAAGAAAAGTGGTTTGTTTCACCCCATCCTGCGAATAAAGGTCCAATGAGTATTTACGACTGAGTTCAGCGTAACGGTAGGCACTATCCATCTGATGCATCAGATCGTAGGTACGCCCCAGATCCCTACATGCCGAAGCCACCTGATACATATTTCCTGTTTTTTCGGCAAGTCTCAGTGCAATCCGTGTTTGCGCAATGCTTTCCGGATACTTACCTGTTTTACGGAGTATGTCGCCCAGATTATTGATTACTTCAATACTCCCAATCTCATTGTGCTCTTCTTTATATAGTTGTAGCGACTGACTGAAACTTACATAAGCAGAATCATATTTTGCCAGATCTTCATAAATGCTACCTAGATTTTCATAAATCTTTGCCGCTCCCTGTTTAAAGCCTGCCTGGGTGTAGCGCTTCAATGCGAGGTGCTGGTAATAAAAAGCACTGTCGTACTGCTGACGTTTCTCATACGAATGGCCAATGTTACCCAGGATTTGCGCCTGACCTTTCAAATTCCCCGTTTGATTGTAAATCGTTAATGCTTTATTATAGGTTAATCTTGCTTTATTGAGTTGCTTATTATAATAATACAACACACCCATCTCACCAAGGTTACCTGCCAGGAGCTCTGGCTTGTTAAGTTCTGTGTAAATACTGTCTGCGTGGAGATAGAACTCCATAGCCTGACTGTAGTGTCCCTGATTGTAACAAACATTCCCCATTTGCTGAAGGGCCAAACCCTCAGACACCCTGTCGTTTTTATCGAGTGCTGTATTGTATTTCTTCCTTAATACCGATAAGGCTGAGTCCGGCCGTTGCTGTAATAGCATATTGATACTTTCTGATGTTTCACTTTGAGCTTTCAACAGATTAACAAAGCAAAAATTGATAAGGAATAGCAAGATGTAAACCGAAGATGTTCTCATTAGGGTTCAAAGAAAGGGTTTACTTGTTAAGTTAATGTTAACACAACAACCTCAGGGTAGGGTTACGTTATTGTTATGTTGAAAACTAATAAGATAACATAGACTAAGCAATTAGTTAAAATTATGTATCTTACTTTGCGCATATCGCAAGATTAAATTTTATGGAAAACACACAAGTAAAAATCAGCGCCGACTTACAGCAATTTCTTGATAAGTTTCAACCAACCAAATTTAAGGTTATGCTTAAAGGTGTTGAGATCCGTGGTATCAGAGACATGCACAGGAACATTACCCAAGCCAAGGATTTGATCGACAGGTTAGAATTAAATCTGATTGTTTCGCATAACGCTGAGATGTTGAGCTACGGCGGTTTCGAAGTATTAAATGCTTAACCCATAGCTCAACAGTTATTTTAAGAATGTATGGATTACTCTAGTTGCCGATATTAGGCAGGGGTTACTATGTTTTTGTTAAAAAGCATATGTTGTTGACAATGTTCTGTGCACAATTCGAACGTTGTCTTTAACTTATTTGAGATCTCCATTTTATATTTATTTTTACCAAATATTTAACGCAATCTCAATCGTATCATGAAAAATCTCCATAGGAGTTTCTCAATACTCGTTTTTTTGACAATATTCAACAGCTGCAAAAAGGAACATACACATTAAATCAGATTAGGAAAGACGAACTTAGCATTAATTCGGCAAAAGCATACTTTGAGTCTGAAGTACTGAAAGGCTCGACTGGTTTAAATACGATTAGTACAAAAGCGTATGTGAGTATTAATTCTATAAAAACTATTCGGAAGCTAATTGGGATAAAGGGGATAAATGCTGCAGCTACTTCCGAGAAATTTAATCTCTATAAAGCGAACTGATGAAATATATAGCCTTCTTAATTTGCCTATTTTTACTTAGCTGCCAAAATCCTACAACGCTAGAGATAAGTGAGAACAAACTCATCAAAAAACATTATCCTATTGATACTGCTGAAGCTTTATTATTTAGCTTTGAACGTATCTTTAGAGATCATGAAAATTTTCCGAAATACTTTGGAAAAGAGCCACTTTTAATTGTTAAATCGAAGCAAATTCCGAATTCGCCCACAATTGTATTTAAAGGAAAAAAGTCAAAATGGGTTGACCAAACTGTTGGAATAACGCTAGAAAACATAAAACGCCCTTTACCTTATATCGAAATTAAACGTTTTGAAACGAGGAATGACAGTGTTCTTGTAGATCTAATGCTGACCCAATTGAACAGAGTATATCTTATTATTCTGAAACAACACGATGAAAATCTAAAATTAGCCTCTTTTGAAGAAATGCAACTCTAGCCGAAAGGACAAAATTAAATTTTTGATTTTTGTCAATTGAGGTGTTTCCAACTCACTGCTATAAGTTTATATCCTGATGTTGTGTGCAAAAAAGAATATCGTTCCTGATAACTGGTAGCGCCTGTTCCGAAACTGACAACTACATCGAACAATGGATATTGAGCATTGTTAGCTTCACCACAATCAGTATAGAAAGATTTATACAATGTCTGGGTATAGATCATGTAATTCAACTCCTCAGGTATAATCTGTAAATCCTTATTATCGGGCCGAATGTGCGACATCTTTTTTATTAATACTTGCTGATATTGAGTATGAAATGATTTCCGGGAGTAAGATTTTCTAAGCGTTCTTCCGGAAAGCCCCTCAATACTTACAAGATCGAAAGTATGCTGGCCAGATTTACCAGCAAGGCTCTTTATATAATCATTATAAAACCAGTATTTAAACTCTTTCTCATAGTTGCTAAACGTATAGTAGCGCCCATCTTTAGCTTTAAAAGAATCGCGAAATGTTGTATCGGCCGGTTTATCACGTATTTGCATGGAATACCAGTTCAGATGATCGAGCATATTATAATCCAGACTATCGATGATAACCTCAGCAGCCGTATCGATTAATGCCGTCACCCCAGCCCAGCTCCAATGCTCGCATGGGTGCTTTGCGTCGTATAAACTTCCATCAGGGCAAAATCGCGTTCCATTATACAACACAACTGCCACTCCATTATAAAATGGCCTTGCATCATTATATAAGGCACTAATCGCCACTTTTCCATGCTTATCAAGATAACCAACCTGATCTGTTTTAGGATCGCGGAACCTGATTTTGCCCTCCTGTTCACAATCAAAAGTAAAGTCGAATATATAGCTACTATCCCGCGCAACCGCTCGTCCATCTTTTAAAAGATAATACGATTTATAGGTCTTAGGATCCATTACCGCTATGATGTTCCTAAATATCCCCGCTCTTGTAAAACCCCCAAACTGAGCAGGAATTTTCACCTTACCTGATGCGTCTTTATAGCCGATCAATTCTTGTTTAGAGTCGGTAAAGCTGTACCAAACCGGAACTTGCTGGGCTAGAACAGGCTTGCCAAGCAGCAACAGACAAAACGTCATTCCAACTAGTAAGCCATACATTTTTTTACTGTTCATCAAATAATATTTACACCACATACGCATGCCATTGCAGCCTCACATATCTTCTAAGCTTAATTTAAAGGTCGGGATAATTTCTATAAACTGGTTATCAAACTTATCTCAGCACTTATTGTTTATCTGGTACATGGCAAGAGAAATTAAAGCAGTACAATGTCCAAAATGTGGCTCAACAAAAAAGGTGGAGCTTCGAAAGGACTATTTCAAATGTCTGAACTGCGATACGGAGTATTATATCGAAAATGACGACGTCACGATTACCCATAACGTCAATTACAATAACGCACCACTCGCAAATAATACTCCCTCAAAAACTCCCTCAATAGTAGTCGGCATACTCCTTCTTCTGTTTTTTTCTGGATTCATCATCAGTCAATTTTTTAGCAGTAAGCCTGCCAACCAGTATTCAACCTCAGAATCGCCTACCGCATCCAAAGAAGTCTTTAGATGGTCAGATAGAGATCTGACAACCTACACTGACGCTGCAGGAAAACCAGTAGTTGTAATCTTTGGGCAACGCGATTATGATAATGATGAGCAAGCCAAGAAATCAGGTAAATACATCGCTTTTTATGACCCCCTTACAGAGAAAGAAGTAAAGGTAGAGCGGCTCCCCAATATACCTACAACCGACAGGGACGAGGTAGAATTTATGAATTTTAGTAACGGTGAGATTTACGCCATTACCAATGATAGAACAATTTTTAAGCTCAACACAAGCAACAAGGCGTTGGAAAGTTTAAACCAAATTATGGCTAACCGTTACCCGGAATTTTCAAGTGGCATTGCCAAAGCAGAATTTGTTGGTGATCGCAATGGCGATGGTTTCAGTATCATGAGCAATGAAGGCAAGCACTACTATTATTTCCCTATAAATGGTAAGGTGTACAACGATAAAGCCTACCGCCAAGCTCAACTTGATATCGCCACCAAGGATCCGAATGCCAAAACAAAGACCTATTTTACGTTTAGTGGCGTAAGCTCAGATTATCCCGACGAGGAATCTAAATTGATCAGGTTCACCCAAAAAGATAACGCTGGTGGCCCTAAAGACTGGCCCTGGTTCGAAGTGTCTGACCATTACAATTATTATGGAAAATATAAGAGCGACTTCCGATTTGGCGAAAAGCTGGTCATATCCTATAAAGACTTAACGCCAGGCAGAAAATATTTCGCCACAAAAATTCTGTATACCGATAAAGATTTTGTCTTGCTGAGCATGAGTGCTACAGCAGCAGAGGATGCTAACAGCTCAGTTCAATGCCTAAACGCCAATACTGGTGCCATCATTTTTACCCTTCCCTTTACAGAAAAGATAAGCTTTGATGAGCAGACCAGCCGATATGCAGGTGGATTTATCCTGAAAACCTACAATGAAATCTATGTGATCGGCATGGACGGAAAATTAATAAGAAAATTTAAAATCAGCTAACAATGGGAATCGGCAATTTTTTCAGAAATCAACTTTCACAGGTCATAGAATGGAAAGACCAGCAACCAGATCTACTCGTCTGGAAGTTCCCGTCAGAAAACGATGAACTCAAAAATGCCGGAAAACTCATTTTATCTCCAGGCCAGGGTGCGATCTTAGTTTATGAAGGAAAGGTTACCGACCATCTTAACGAAGCGGGTATTTACAACCTGGAAACAGATAATCACCCCTTCATTACAACGCTGCTCAAGCTCCGCACATTTTTTGAAAGTGAACATAAGCTGAAGATCTGGTTTTACCGGACTGCAGAAAATGTGAACCAGGGTTGGGGAACATCACAATCCATTAAATACATTGATCCGGTGTACAAGATTCCTGTAGAGCTTGGGGCAAATGGAAGCTTTTCTTTTCGCATCGCTGATCTTGAACACTTGTTCAGCAACGTAATCGGATCAAAACATGTTTATACAGTGCAGGAGGCACGCGACCTGCTGCAAAGTCGATTCCCGCAGCAACTAACCTCCGTACTTGCCCAAAATCGAATTTCTTATCAACAAATTGATGCAGAACTGCCAGCCTTGTCAGGCCACATTCAGGAGCAACTTAAACCGGAACTAGCCACACTGGGATTTGAGCTTACCGACTTTCAGCTAAATGGAACTGTCTTTGATGCCGGAACAAAATCGCGGATTGATAAGATAGCCGATATCACGGCTGAGGCTATGGCTGCCGGCGAAGGCGGATTAACTTACGTAGAACTTGAAAAACTCAAAGCGTTGCGTGATGCTGCTAGAAATGAAGGTGGATTGGCGGGCGCAGGCCTTCAACTGGGTGTAGGCATGGATCTTGGCAAAACATTCAATACTGCAAAAGATGAACAGCTTAACGCAGATACTTCCGATCCTGTAGCCAAACTGAAACAATTAAAGCTGTTGCTTGATGAACAGATCATCACCCAGGAAGAGTTTGATATGAAGAAAAAAGAATGGCTGAATAAGCTCTAAACCCTGCATTATGAAAAAGCTCATTGGCGTTATTACCATCATATTCATTGTTCTTTTTGTTACTATTGTTGTACTTAACATCTGGAAAATCCAGATCGTTAATCTTGATACGATCATACGCAGCAATGCTACCCTTTTCGTACTTGGCATTGCCATCGTTATTCTACTGGTTATCTATGGTGGTTTCTTCCGAAAAGCCGATCAGGTCTATAACAATAAGATCGGCAACCGTGCACACCCAAAACAATAATTAAAGCTCCCTATGGCTAAAAACATCAAGGCAATCCAATGTCCCAAATGCGGAAGCGTTAAGAAGACAGAACTCAAGCCAGACTATTTTCGCTGTGATAACTGCGGCACAGAATATTTTCTTGACAATGATGATATTAATATTAACATCAGAAACACTTCAGTACCACCACAAGGCAATATTTTAGCAGATGGAAAAAGAAGCCGTACACTGGGCGTTGTCATCGTCGCGATAGTAATACTAACAATCCTGTTGATCAACATCTTTTCGAGAAGCAATTCCAGCCCTGCCTCACCAGTAACAACAGAGGCTAAATATAATTTCGGCAGCGCGGGTAGTATTGTTTATCAGAATACAAATACCGGCAAAGCCGTTTACATGCGTATCGGTCGGGAGTTTATCGAAGATGAAAACCAAAGTAATGACTATGTAAACACACATGTGCTATTTATTGATCCGATCAGTAAAAAAATAATGAAAGATGACCTATTGATGTCGCGCATCCGGAGACTCGACGATTACTTCCCCTCCTTTCAGGTTTTCAACGACGGAACAATTTATATGTTATATCCCGGAGCAAGGCTTTTCACAATAGACCGCGAGGCTGATAAACTGGTAGAAGTAACCAAATCACTATTTAAAAACCATCCAGAGCTAAGTGTAGGAATAGCGACTATTTCATTGAATGAAGATTACCTGGATCTGTTAACCAACGATGGCCACAAGTATTTCTATATTCCGAAAAGCGATGTGCTCACTACCGAATATGACGGAAAAGACAGTGCCTTAAAAGTTATACAACCCGATATTTCCTTTAAGTTTACAAACGATGAGTTGCTTAAAATGACACCTAAAGCTTCCACAAACATCAGTCCCGATAGAAAATATTTTCGGCCTGAAATTGTTTACCAGGATAAACAAAGCCTCATTATCGCTTCTGGTGCAACAGCAAGTCCTCAAGCACCAAAAATGCTCCAAAGCATTGACATCAATACAGGCAAAATCATCTGGTCCTTACCAGCAAAAAGTTTTTACTACGATAGTGGTGCGAGATGTAAGGAAGGTTTTGCCATTGAGTATTCCTCGGGCTCAGATCAGGATTATATTTCCGGTATATTGGTGATTTCTCCTGAAGGAAAGATTGTGAGCGACTACCAGCTTGACCGTAGTCAGTAGTCAGGATATCCCGCCTGGCCGGGGTAAAATGCATGAATATTCCTGAAATGTTTAAATGTAATAAAACCCGATCTGTGTTATAGTGTTGAATAAGGTACAATTCACCTATAATTTATACTTATCGAAAAAGGTTACCCTATGCAATTACAGACTTTTGACATTTTCACAATTAATGCAGATGCTTACTACACCAGCTTAGAACCTGCAGTTAACACTGATATTGCCAATATCAAAGATATTCTATTAACAGATGCTGCTTTAGAGGACAAGACAATAGCTATTTTTGAAAAACATTACATTTTCAATGACTTTGAAATCCAGGATGTGGACAAAGGGATCATTACAAAAGATCTTGATGATAAAATCGCAGCCAGCCTAATTGGGAATAGTTTTATCGCAACAGGTTTGACTAATGGGATTACCGAGATTTGGTACGATCTGGAAGTCAAAAGCGGATTACTATCTGTTCATCAAACGGTACAATATCCTCAGCAGTCAGTTAAAGGTGCACTCAAAGGAAGCCTGATGCGCCTACAGTTTCATTTTCAGCAATCTGACGCCACATTGATTGGTCCTATAGCCTTACAGGAAAAAGAAAGAATTATAGCGCGGATCAAAGCAAATAATGACGACTTAAAGATGTATTTTGAATCAAGGAAAGTGTTGTTTCAGGCACAAATCAAATTGAAGATTCAAGACCAAGTTGCTCGGAATAAACGGCAGGAAGAAGAGAGAAATCATTTTTAGCACCCTATACACTAAATACCCTGAGCATTTCAGGGTATTCTAAATCAACTATTTCGAAACTTATCTTTCCCATTTGTCAAGCTTAATTTTTATTGCCGGACTCTGGAGGAATTCCCTTTGTCGGCATTATTTTGACAGGCGGCTCTACTGTAACCGGAACAATCAAAACAGGTTCATCACCAACCTTCTTGCGCGAACTAACTTTATTTACAAATAGAGCCTTTGATATTTTTTTACCCGTTACAAAATCTGTAGCCGATTGACTGGTAAGCGGAACTCGCTCATAACTCAACATGTAGCGCTCATCATGGTAATCCGCCACCTTCGCTTTGGTATAATCAACGCCTTTTTTGTAAATATCTTTACGAATAAACTTATTGCTGGCCGGATCTAATGTATAGTTCTTAATATCAAAAATAGAAGGTTCTTCGGTAAGATAGTTTACGCCCGTTGCCGACTTCAGCTGATCATTAAAATAAAAAACAGTGTTTTTATCCTCCTGACTTTTTTCCTTTTTACTGCGCTTCATATAGGTATCCCACTCAACATCCTTTACCTCTGTCTGCTTTTCAAATTTGCCCCAACGGGTATCCAGAACAACGGTGTCGCCAATTGTTTCCAGAGTACCCTCAAACGGTCGTTGTTCAGATGAGCCGGCAGCGTAGTATAAAAGAAAATCGTTAAAATGAACTGGCAACTTAAAGCTATTGGTATTAAATTGATAGAAATTTTGATCGTAATTTTCAGCAAGAGTTAGCGTCTCCGGTCGGTACGCAATTTGTTTGGTAAAACTCGATTCTCCTGTTGGGTAGCCTTCAGCAAAAACACGCATCATTTCAGCAGCATCAAACTTTACATAGGTTAACCCATTTCTATTAAATGATCCTGCAAACGTAAGTTTAATCCCCTTTTTGATCGAAGTATTTTTTCTACCGAGCATAACAAATGGTTGCTTTGGAACGTCGGGTACAAAACTGATGTTATTATGTTCAAGTGTATATTTACCCCAGAGCAAGGTAGCATATCCATATAATGCAAATGTACCATCATCATAGATATCAATCCCTGCAGTACTTCCCTGCAGATAACGACCCGAACCAGGTTGCTTCATTAAAGTGTCTTGTTGTGCATCCACAATCACTGGGATTAAAAAGATCAGAAATAGCATATACTTTCTCATTACAAACCTAACAAGTCGGTTAACCTTTTTGTTGTCATACAACCAGAAGAATGTATTCCGATGCCAGAGATTGTTAAAGAAAATTAACAACTATTATTTCAGACGAAAATTTCTTAGCTTGCTGTAACCAATATAAACCTGATTTGCCAGCTTTTTTTATTGCTGGCAACGCAGCTCAACAGCACGATATGATCTATGCATAAAGTTTGTCACGGCTTTTTATGCCTTTTTTTTCTGATGATATTCTGTATCAACTCAGTACAGGCACAGGTAGCAGTACCCGTTACCGATACAGAAAAGCAACATGTATTTCGTCTGCACGAGATAGAAAAATTTACAGACTATAATAATAAGCTTAGTATTTACGAGGTCACGAGTCCACAGTACAAAAATAAATTTAAACCAAACACTACCCCCACACCTCAGTTGACAGATGTAAATGCTACATATTGGTATCGCATCACGCTCGACCAGTCCATCCCTACAAAGAACGACTGGATCCTTGAATTTTTTGATCAGACCATAGATAGCATTACCGTATATGCCCCAGCTCCAAATAATACCTTTGAAGTGACGCAGCTGGGGAGCAATCGCCCTTTTACAGATCGCCTGTATAGCCATAAAAACTTCGGACTAAACCTGAGCAGATATAAACATCAGCGTAACGTATATTATTTCAAATTACGTTCACACCAGTCGGCCAATGTAATTATCGTACTCCGGTCAGTCAATTGGTTTATCAGCTACGCATTGGACGAGTATTTTTTCTTCGGGATATTTTATGGGATGATCCTGGTATTTGGATTATACAACCTGATGATGTTTATAGCCCTCCGGCAGCGTCAGTACCTATATTACATTTGCTATAACCTGAGCATTGGCCTGTACGAAATGTGCGCAGATGGGATCGCCTACCAGTATTTATGGCAGATGGCCCCATCCTGGAATCACTACGCCTATGGCATAGCGCTTTTTTTTGCCAGCATCTTTGCCATCCTTTTCACACAGAGCCTGCTCAACTTACGGGACAATGCCCCCCGATTCAACAAATTGCTTAGCCTTATTATTTTGGCGCGTAGTTTATTCTTCCTCGCCTGCCTCTTCATTAATAAAACCTGGTTTGGCTATAAAATTATTGAACTCATCCCGCTGTCGGTGGCTTTGTCAGCAGGCTGCTATGTACTCTATAAAGGTTACCGGCCGGCCCGCTTTTTTGTAATTGGGTATGCCTTTTTGTTTTTTGGGTTTGTTATAAAAACCTTGATCGCTTTAGATCTGTGGTGGCTTCCGGTAACAGCACTTAATTTCTATACACTTAGTTGCTGCTTTATCCTGGAAATGCTGTTCATCTCGTTCGCAATTGGCGACAGGCTACGGTTGCTTAAGCGCGAAAAAGACCAGGCGCAACTCAAAATAATCGAAGAGCTGCAGCGTAACGAAGAGTTAAAAGATATACTCAATAAAAAGCTGGAACAGCAGGTCGCCTACCGCACCATGGATATCATAGAGCAGTCGTCGGTTATCGCCAAACAAAATATGGAACTCACCATAGCCAATGAGCGCCTGCAAGCACAGGCTGAAGAAATCCTGCGGATGAATGTTTTACTGGAAAGCGACAACCTTACATTGCATCATAACATTGAAAAGGTGAGTCATGACCGCATCATGCTTACCGATGTTGATTTTGAAGAGTTCAGCCAAATCTATCCAGATAAAGAAACGTGTTATAAATTTCTTGCAGAACTAAAATGGAAAGATAATTATGCCTGCAGGAAATGTGGAAATGGCCTGTATGGAAATGGACATCAGCCCTATAGTCGACGGTGTTCAAAATGCGGATATGAAGAGTCCGTTATTGCTTATACAATTTTACAAAATACCCGCATCCCCCTTAACAAAGCATTCTATATGCTCTTTCTAATGTATTATACCAAGGGACAAATATCGTCACATAAATTATCGCAGATCCTGTCCATCCGGCAAAGTACATGCTGGTCTTACAGCATCCGCATTAAAAAAGCCATGGACGGGATGAAAAAGGAACTGCACAATGCCGGTAGTAAAGGATGGAGTAAGCTGGTTATAGATCAGCGTGCCCCACAATAAGCACTTCCCCACCATTCATCTCCAAATTCTATTAAAAATCCAATTGCGATGGTAGCGTATCAGGCTATTTTTGCTAAGGCTCCATTACAGGTTCCAAACCCCATTCTTCTTGTAATAAGCTTGTGACGCAAGCGTATCACAACACACACAACAATCTATATATCAATAATTTATATCATTTTTTGTTTGCTATTAAAGCTCGGATTGCGTTAACTTTACTGCAACCAAATAATAAAACCAATCCTCTAAAAACCAAAAACCTGTATGAAAATCTACTCCAGTTTAAAAATGCTGGCGGCGGGTCTGTTGACCTTCATGCTGCTAAACTATGCCTGTAAAAAAGACCTCAGATCAGAAGATCCGGAAGTTGCAAGCACCACCACAACTACACCCCGCGCTGCCACAAGCCCCGTAAGTGTTTTCCTAACCAAGGGTGATCAAAGCGCGCTCTTAGCTCAGAGTACCGTAAACTTCGCTGCCGACGCAGGTACCAATGCCAATACCATTACTGTTGATGAAGGCGTAACCTATCAGGGTATCGATGGCTTTGGATATACCCTTACCGGAGGTAGCGCCAGCTTGCTGAATGGTTTAGGTGGTAACAAAGCTGCCGTCTTGAATGAGTTGTTCGGGACTGGAAACGGACAAATTGGTGTTAGCTATCTGCGCATCAGTATTGGTGCATCTGACCTCAGTTCGTCAGATTTTACCTATAACCAAACGGCAGGAGATGTCAATATGAACAACTTCAGTATTGCACAGGAAAATACAGATCTGCTGCCGATCCTTAAAGCTATTCTGGCCATCAACCCCAACATCAAAATTCTGGCTACCCCCTGGACAGCGCCAACGTGGATGAAAGTTAATACCACAGGTAACAATGGCTATACCGGCGGCAGCTTAAATACCGCTTATTATGATGCCTATGCCCGTTATTTTGTTAAGTACATCCAGGCAATGAAGGCACAGGGTATTACCATCGATGCCATAACCCCACAGAACGAACCACTTAACCCATACAATAATCCAAGTATGGTGATGCAGGCAAATGAGCAGGTCGCCTTTATTAACAACAACCTTGGACCCCAGCTGCGCAATGCCGGTCTGAATACCAAAATCATTGCGTACGACCACAATACCGATGTACCAAGCTATGCCACAACCGTTGTTGGCAATGCCGGCCAATATGTTGATGGGTCTGCATTCCATTTGTATGCAGGAACTATAGGTACACTGACAGATGTACACAACGCTTATCCCAACAAAAATGTGTATTTCACCGAGCAATGGGTGGGTGCGCCAAGCAACTTTGCGGGCGACTTAAGCTGGCATATCAATACGCTGATCATCGGCGCCACGCGTAACTGGAGCCGCAATGTTTTAGAGTGGAACCTTGCCGCCGATCCAAACAACAATCCACATACAAATGGTGGCTGCAGCACCTGCCTGGGAGCAATTACCGTAAGTGGTACATCCATTTCCCGGAACGTAGGCTATTACATTATCGCCCATGCATCAAAACTGGTTAGACCTGGTGCAGTGCGCATCAATTCCAATATCGCTGGAAGCATACAGAATGTTGCCTTTAAAAATAGCGATGGCTCCAAAGTCCTTGTCGCATCAAATAGCGGCAACAGTCAGGCAAGCTTCAAAGTAAAATGGGGATCCGAGTCCTTCACCTATACCTTGGCAGCCGGAGCGGTAGCAACATTTAAGTGGACTGGCACGCCAGGTGGCGGAAGTACCAGTGCTCCCATCGGCTCTGTTGTCACGTTGAAGGGCTTCAACAACCAGTATGTAAACAGTCAGAATGGCACACAAGCCATGACCTGCAGTAGCGCTGTAGCTTCTACCTGGGAGCAATTTACTGTTGTTGACGCCGGGGGTGGTAAAATTGCCCTGCGGGCGATGAACAAATATGTATCGTCGGAAAATGGAACACAAGCTATAACCTGCAGCCGGACCACTATTGGCGACTGGGAGAAATTTGACTGGGTTCCTACCGCTGATGGGAAAGTTACTTTCAGAGGAAGTAACGGGAAATACATCTCCAGCGAAAACGGCACTCAGCCAATGACCTGCTCGCGCGCAACAGCTTCCGGATGGGAGGCATTTGCCATCAATCAATAAACCACCTAAATAAATTAATATGAAAAAGCAATTTAACCAAGTCCTTAAAGGTGCCGGATGGGTACTCGTTTTAGGGTTATCTGCAATGGCCTGCAAAAAAGACCTCAAAACTGTTGAGACGGCAGATCCTGCAGCCTTATCTGCAACAACAACACCACGGGCCTTAACACTGGTATGGTCTGACGAATTTAACGGCACCGGTATTGACGGCAGCAAATGGAATGTTGATACCGGCAATCCCAATGTAAATAATGAAAAAGAATACTACTCATCAAGCAATGTTGCAGTAACTGGTGGAAACCTGGTAATCACAGCTAAAAACCAAAGTATGGGCGGGCAGCCGTACACCTCTGGCAAGATCACCACTGCAGGTAAGTTCACCGTAAAATATGGCCGTATCGAAGCGAGAATTAAACTTCCTGCTTTCCAGGGTAGCTGGCCGGCGTTCTGGATGCTGGGTAGCAACATCGGGCAGGTAGGCTGGCCACAATGTGGTGAGATCGATATCATGGAACAAACAAACACCAGCAATACCACGCTGGGCACCATGCACTGGAATAACAACGGACATGTTTATTATGGTGGCAACACGCAGGCAAATCCTGTTACCGATTACCATGTGTATGCGGTAGAATGGGATGCGAATAGTATCAAATGGTTTGTTGATGGCAACCTGTTTCACACAGGAAACATTCAGAATAACATCAATAGCACAGAGGAATTCCAACTGCCATTCTTTATCATCCTGAACCTCGCCGTGGGTGGCGATTTACCTGGCAATACCATCAACAATGGTGCTTTACCTGCCAACATGCTGGTAGATTATGTACGCGTGTACAATATCACAGGCGGTAGCAGCAACCCTTCTATCGTTGGCCAGACTGTTACGTTGAAAGGTTTCAACAACCAATATGTAAACAGTCAGAATGGCACTCAGGCTATGACTTGCACAAGCGCCACAGCACAAGCCTGGGAACAATTTACAGTAGTTGACGCGGGCAATGGCAAAGTTGCGCTACGCTCGATGAATAAATATGTGTCTTCAGAAAACGGTACACAGGCGATTACCTGCAACAGAACCACCATTGGTGACTGGGAGAAATTTGACTTGGTGCCTACGGCCGATGGAAAAATGAGTTTCAGGGGAAGCAATGGTAAATTCATCTCCAGCGAGAACGGCACTCAGCCAATGACCTGTACCAGAGCCACCGCGTCGGGATGGGAAGCATTTGGTATTAACCAATAAATACATAAGTTTAAGCCTGCCCCTTTGGGCGGGCTTAATTACTGAAGATGAGCAAATTTATATTAAGCTGTATTATCTGTACGTTATGGAGCTGCCATTTATCGGCGCAATCCAATGCGCAGAAGTTATCTATAGGCCTGAGTACAGGTGCTGTGAATCAGGACCTGAAATGGTCAATTGCAGGCAACCTTGCTGGCCAAAACCCAAATATTTTTTCAGAGCTCCACTGGCAAAAAGTGGGCGGACAGTCTGTGGGCACAACAATAGTTTGGAATGTATATAAGCGCCTGTTACTGTCGGGTGATTACGAACGCGTATTTATCCGTTCTGGCACCGTTACCGATCAGGATTTCAGTGGCGATAACCGGTCGGGAATTATTTACGATGAACGCTTCAATGCTGATAAGGGCCATGCGACCGATTGGTCTGCCAGCGCAGGTTACAAGCTTATCAACCAACCAAAATTTAACCTCCATGCATTTGCCGGATACAGGATCAACAGGCAGTCGCTGGTTCTTTACGACCAGACCGGCAGCTTTCCCAATTTGAACAGCACTTACACGGCGACATGGAAGGGCCCTTTTATCAAAAGCATGGCAGCAATTGAGCTCGTTAAAAAACTCCAGGTATCTGCTTCACTAAGCTACAATCAAGTGAACTATCAGGCTATATCAGACTGGAATCTGGCCCAGAACTTTCAACACCCCATCAGTTATCGCCATACCGCTAAGGGCTTTGGCATTACAGGCGATCTGGGCTTAACCTATGCTGCTTACAGGCATGTTGCTATCCAGGTTAGCGGAGGCTATTTTACCTGGCAAACCGGGAAAGGCCTTGATGAACTATTTTTAACGAGTGGCGCCGTTGATAAAACCCAATTAAACCGTGTTGATTGGAGCGGTTACCGTGTAACGGCAGGTTTGATCCTGAAGTTATAGAGCCGTGCTGTAGCTGCCATGAATCAAGGCGTTAGTTAAAAGAATGCCACGAGAATTGCTGGTTCAGATAATGATTGACTGCGTTGGGATAAGAAAGTGTTGAGCGGGTTACGCTTTCTCTACATTTATCATGATCAAATTTTACGTTCATGAAAAAAGGAATTCTATGCCTGTTCGCTTTGACGCTATGTTTTGGATGTGCACCGATCAGGGCAGTACGTTGGTGGCAACCAGATTTAAGCGATAGTTCCAAATTTGCTAAGGCCGACATACCGAAAGCAGCACTACCATTCAGATTTGTTGAGGCCACCGGTCAGCGTAAATACCAACAGCTTACAGCGTATTTAGATTCCATGCTGATCAACACCAATACTAACGCTTTTCTTGTAATTAAGAATGACAGCCTGATCTATCAGAGTTTTGCTGAGCACAGCAACAAAAGCACGTTACACCCAAGCTTCTCAGTAGCCAAATCTTACATCGGAACGCTAACCGGGATCGCGATAGACAAAGGCATTATTAGATCGGCAGATGATCTAGTGATTAAATATCTACCTGAACTCGAAAACAACGATAGTCGTTTTAAACAACTGACCATACAGCATGTGCTGGATATGAGGTCTGGATTAGATTTCGATGAAGATAAACAAAGCCCATTTGCAGGCATCACAAAATTATATTACGGGTCATCACTGAAGAACCAGATCGCTGGTCTTAAAATGAAGAGAGCACCGGGCAGCACTTTTGAATATCAGAGTATCAATACCCAATTATTGGCGGCGGTATTAGAGAAAGTAAGTGGAGAGAAAGTGACCACATTACTAACAAAATATCTGTGGCAGCCCTTGGGAGCTGAGTCTGATGCGCTATGGAATCTGGATGATCAAAAGATGGTAAAGGCCTTCTGCTGTTTAAATGCAACCGCAGCAGATTTCGCTAAACTTGGCAGACTATATTTGAAGCATGGAAACTGGGAAGGCAAACAGGTGGTAAGCAGAAATTGGATCAACAGGACTACAAATCCGGAAGCGCTTGCTCAGTCGGGCTACAAGAACCAATGGTGGGCCTGCAGCAACGTCACATATTTTAAAGATTCAGTGAGTGCTGTTGCCATGTTAGATCGAAATCAACTTAAAGCTCCGATCAGAAAAAGAACTAATGGGGGGTATTCAGTTAGTTTGAAGACCGGAGACTATCGCGCAGAAGGCATTCTAGGCCAGCTTATCTATGTAAACCCAGACAATAACGTGATCATCGTGAGACTAGGAGATTATCCAAAGAAAAATATCTATTTCAATGGCTTTATACCGAAAGTTGGACGGGAGATTAAATAGTTATTCAGGTAACAATAATGAGGTATGGTTGCTAACTAAATTCCTAATAAAAATCATCAATTTACCCGGATTTTAATCCTAAAAATATTGCCTGATTTGAGCCTAAAAAGCCAAGGAAATTTTCGTCTGGAAATCTGAAATTTAATCAATATAGCCTGATGCAAGACTTGAGTTTCTGAAAGAAAAAATTCACAGGATTCAAGTTCCAATACCCACACAAAACCAGGTCTACCAAATCCGGATCTTCTTCGACTTTTGTCGAACGAGGTACGAACGAGGTACCCGGAAAGTCAGTACAAAGTGCGGTGAATTTTTAACCAAACCAGCAAGGGTGCTGGCAGGATAATTTGTGTAAAAAAGTATAACCTTTTGATTAGTATAAAGTCAGGTTAAATGGCGACTTACAAACCCGATTTCAGCCAAAACCATTCAACTAAATTACCGAAAATTTTTAGAAAAAAATAGGCAGGTATATTTATTTATTATTTGCTGTTCTGAAAATGATCAAGATTTGATTTGGCTGATCATGCCTCGATTTTGTAAAACGCCATAGACAAACCTTTACTTTAATCTCTAACATTTCCTTAAAACTAAATCAGCCTTTAAACATGTTTAAGGCCAGTTTCTTTAACAAATTAATCAAAAAACCGCTTTTATCAGGTCTTTGAGGGGGGTGTATAATTTTTTGCACAATAGATTTGACCATCGGCCTTAAAAGCGGTTTAAAGGCCGATTCCGCTTTTTTTCAAAAAAACTTTTTCGCACTTTAAACCACCGTAAAGGCCACTTTTGCCGTTTTTTTGAGGGGGGTGTAACACCCCCCTACACTGACGTAGGTTCTTTTATATGCCGATCTTTACTAGTAGTTAAATAATCAGAAAATGATGATGTGTGGAGGCAACATCTCTGACTAAGACTATTTTAATATGTTACTCAGATATCTGTTAACGCAAATATTGAAACGGTTTATCGGTTCGTGTAACTGACAAACCAGGCAATCAGCCGGGATGGCGTTGCAAATGTTCTTTGACATATGGACAAGTTTATTGGAGGGTTAACTTCGGGCGGGAAGTTAATCAAGTAAACTTGTGAAAAACGAAAATAGGGCTGAATTATAACAAGCTTCCCTGGCCAGGAGGCTTGTTATTTTATGACTAGCGATAGTATATTAGGTGTAATCTCACAGATGGATGGTTATATGCTAAAATGATTCCACTCGCATCTTTTTATATTTTATGAAGTTGACTACATACCTTTAACGTATGTTACAGTACCTGTGATATCCCTATAAAATATGGATGGCAAGTATAGTAGGAGGTTCTATCCTTTTCTTGCTTTGGATATATGTTTTTGAATCGTCAACCAATACAGGACCAAATGATTTCTATCCTTTAGCATTATAAATGAAACGTTTTGTTACCGTTCTATCTTAACAGACAGTAGGCCCTTCCAAATCAATAAGTAAGCAGATGACATACCTAAAATAATCATGACAACTGCCATACCACCATCTTTAAGTTCATAACTGTCGCCATATAGCCTTATGTCAGTTACACTGATAAATAGACACAGCAGTATCAACACAAGCCAAATAACGCAAATAACTAAGGTTGCTTTTGATTTGTATCTGGGAGCTATCCATCGCGCTACAACTAATGAAAGGAATGAGGTAATAAAAGGGTTTAATGCATGTTTGTATCGTTCTAACGGTGCTTCACTGACAACAAATGATAGAATAAACCCAATGACTGATGAAGCGAGCAGTCCAACGGCAATGGACAGCGGCAATAGCAACGTCCAGCGCAACCAATAAAAAATGAAGTCACGATTGATCATGAATTTTCGAGAGGGATTAGTTGACTATTTAATTTAAATACAGTTCTAATATAGCAGTTTGCATTCAGTCTTTAATCCATTTGTATTGTAAAAAGCTTGTGGACATTTTATACGCGTATATGATCTTTCAAGACAGCAACTTAACTTGCATTTAAGCAAAAAACCCTCCCAGTATCACTGAAAGGGTTTAAAACGGGAGTGGAGAATAGCGGAGTCAAACCGCTGACCTCTTGCCTGGCAGGCAATGCCTAACATGCCGCTGAAAGACTCATAACCCTGCTTTTACCTTTCTAATTTATTTCTCGCAAGAATCTCGCAAAAGATTCGACCTGTATCTAGTTTTGTTAATTGTATATTGTTTCTAAGTTACAAATTTCCCTAGTCACTGAAACTGTAAAATTCTTCGTGACCTATGATGATGTGATCCAGTATCTGAATATCTAGTAGCTTTCCTCCGTGTTTCAACTTCCTTGTAATAGTTATGTCTTCCTGGCTCGGTTGTGTTTCCCCAGATGGATGATTGTGTGAAAGTATTATACCATTAGCACATGATTTTAATGCTGCTGCAAATATCAACTTTGGATCTGCGACTGTTCCGCCCATTCCTCCCGAAGAAATATGGACCACTCCTAGTACTCTGTTCCCTCTATTCATCAGAAGGATTTTAAACTCTTCTAGTAAACCAATCTTGTTCTGATCCCAATGATCTATCAGAATCTGACAGGCTCCGTTAGAATCCTTGATTTTGGGTTTATCTGCTGTTTTGTAATTAGGTTTGTAAGCAAGTTCTATCTCAGCCACTTTGAATGTTTTGTTTACCATAAGATTTAATTAATTAGGGAAACCAACCAAGCTTTATCCGATCATAAGCAAAGGAGGAACGGAATAAATGGACGGTGTGCACGCCTGCGGGTTTATGCCGTAGTTCCTTTAAGTGTTTTGAGGACACCGAGCTTACCTTTGTGGATAATTATTATAATCACAATAGGCTTTCAGCACTTCAAAAGTAATTAAGGGTATCTTGAACATGATCCCCTGGAAACTTTTTGAGATTTACGTTATATGCCATTAGCAAAGGTGCCATATCTTTGACAAGCATAAAATTACTAGTGTAACTTTTGGCTAAATACCTATCGATGTCACTTATCATCATGATGTCTCGAAGCAAACCGATATAGTTGAGATATAAATTAGCATGTATATGTTGTGTTTTTTCTATTAAGTCAACAGGTATGATATTATCAAGATCACGTATTGTTTTAATCCCAAAGTTGAATAGTTCCTTTAGAATCTGTTCATCTTCGCCAATAAAATAAGGGTCTAGATCAGTCGTACTTTTTAGTATATCGAACTTCACATTAAGATACTCCATCAACGACAAAGAATTTAATTCAATATCGAATGAGCCGACTTGCGCATGCTTCCTGACTGACTGACTATAGTTATCAATCTCTTTTGATAACTGGTTAAACTCTCGATCAACCAATTCCAGTGTACCAGACAGCAGCATTAGCCTCCTTCTGAGTTCCGGCGGTAAAACTCCAGAATATTTGTAGTTTTTGTCATGTTCTATTTCTGCCCAAGAATGTTGCAATATCGTTCTCACTTGTATTTCAAATGACATATCCTTAAATTTCACAAACTCCGGCAGTGAAGTACGATCACTTCCTAATTTGCAGATCAAATGGATCGATTTATAACCGACTCTGTCTGCACCAAGTTCGTCATTCTTATTGATGCTGCGAACTTGATCGAGCACGAATAGCGTTTCAGCCATCGCGCAGACCGTCTTAACGTCGTCCTCAACATATGCAATAATCCTAATACCCAATAGATCAGTTATATCGCTTAAAGGATCTATGTAAGTTTTATTCAATATTTTCCTTTGAAAACTATCAGTAGTTTTAACTCGAAAAGCTACTGCGTGAGTTTTAATAAGTTTCAATTCTAAGTTCTCTGTAATAATCTGACTAACCTTTTCACCTAGCTGATTATAAGTGTGCCTAATCTCTTTGAATTTATTGATATCTTCTTGCATGGAATTGAATTGCTTGAGCACCTAGTTGATAAGAGTCAACCTTAACGGACATTACGGAGCTATTATCCTTGTTTGAGTTGCCTAATTGTTGATTCAATCAGGCTTAGTGCGTTATAGTCAGGGAAAGCTTTCTGTATATCTTTATCCTCCGTCATTGGAATTATTTTCGCTCCTTTCTCAATCATTCCTGCAATAGTTTCCATTGACAATTTAAGTCGACCAATAGCCTCTGGGTCGTTGTGGTTGTAGTGACCATTGGCAAGCGCCGCTGCTTCCGCCTCAGTTATCATTTTAAGTTGATTGTTTTGGGCACTGACTAAACCCTCTAAAGCTTCATTCTTTAGCGCCAATGTCTTAGCTTGTTGAATAAAAATATCAGCTTCAGCATGCTTTTTTCTTATAAGTGCGGCAGACCAACATAATGCTCCAACTAACTTCAAAGCTGCGATCGTTCCCACCGTAACATACAATATTATCGATCCTTGATCAGCACCGACAATATTGACGTCACCATTTATTGATGGATCAATTACAGGGAATTCAATTGCCTTCTGCAGGTCTTTTGAATATTTAGCTAGTTCATCGAAACCCTTAACTTCTGGCAACATGATTAATAATAAATCCTCTTTTCCAACTAATGAAGAAGATGTAACAATGCTGTACAACAAGTCTAACTTATTGTGCATTGCCGCAAAGGCATTACGCAGCAATGTATCTTCTTCACTGCTAACCCTAGTTTGATCATTTGACGTAGTAAAAAGACTTGTGGCTTTAAATTTTTCGATATCATCATCAAAAAGCCCGATTTTACTAAGTTGTTCAAGTATTGCTCTAATTTCTTTTAAATTCGTAACTGTGTACGGAAAGTCGCCATCTGCTGATATATAAGTGTATTTATAAATCAATTTGTTAATGGCATTGAGGATGGTGTCGTGATGCTCTAAAAAGTTCATTTGCTAGCGTTATGAGATCCCAATATAACTATATTAATGATTAACCAAAGACTAACATATAAAAACGATTAGATCAGGTCTATCTTAGAAGCACCAGAATTATATATATATTTGATACCCAATGATGACTCTCAATGAATAGACTTGTAATAGTAGGTAATGGCTTCGATCTGGCTCATGGAATGAAAACAGGTTATAATGACTTTTTGATATGGTACATTATCAATAGTTATGAATTAGCATATAATAATTCTGATGGCATTTACGAAGATGGAGCCTTGAAGATCGTTGCTGATAAAAGACGCAAAGTTAAGATAATTAACCATCATGGTATTCCTGCATTTGTTAATTACTTTTATCAAAAAGGCGAACTTGGTCGAATGATGACTCTCACAACTTTTGAAGATGGTAAATATATGTGGGATCAAAATCCATTCACTACGACTATCAAGTCAGAATTCATTGTGCAGTTAATTAGCAAATGTTCAATTTCAAATTGGGTAGATATTGAAAATGAATACTATCAATCCCTTAAAGAATCTGACAAGCTAGAATCTTACTCCGATGTAGCCGTCTCTATGTTAAATCAATCGCTGGCTCAAATCGTGTTTCAACTTCAATCATATCTAAGTAGTTTACCAACGGCAGCATTCGATGCTAGATATACTCAAATATTAAGTTCAAACATTAATTCTCGTGATATAATCGGCCTTAATCCTAATTATGAGTTCCAAGCGGAACACACTATGATTTTGAATTTTAATTATACTGCCACGGTTGAACAATATATAACAGACTCACAGACCGAAATTAATTATATTCATGGCAAACTTAATGAAGATGATAATCCTTTGGTATTTGGTTTTGGTGACGAACTTGATGAAGAGTATTTTAAATTTGAAAACACAAATACTAAGGGAGTCTTCGAACACATTAAGTCATTTTGGTATTTTAGAACCCGGAACTATCATAATCTTATCAGATTTATCCGAGCTCAAGAATACCAAGTAGTAATTTTGGGGCATTCGTGCGGTCTTTCAGATAGAACTATGCTTAATATGATATTTGAAGACCGGAATTGCCACTCAATAAAAATTTATCACCATGAATATAGTAACACTAATAATTACACTAACTTAACTTACGAGATAGCAAGGCATTTTAGGAATAAAAGAGAAATGCGTGAAAAGATTGTACCTTTTGATAAATCAAGCTATATGCCACAGATCATCTGAGGCCTATTTGGCGAACCAATAAACTTAACATGATTACCTTCGTTTCACACAAAAGTCAACAATTCTATTTTTTATTCCGGTAATTCACCTTGATCGCCATCATTGTTAGGTTGTGCCTTATTTAAGTGATCGTCGATACTATCAAAATTTCCAAATTCGACTTTCCCAGCTTCTTGCTTAATTAGTAACAAGCCATTTAGTTCAATTCGAAAATCAGAGTCTATTGTGGCAAGCCCGCTTGCAAGAATTGTGCTGCTCTTACTAATTAGATCCATCGAAGATAGGGCATTTGAGATTTTTAATGCCTTTAACTTTTCTTCCTCTTGTTGTACTTTAAGTTCATGCAGTTTTTTGCTTAAATCAACAGGAATTAGTCTACTGATAGCTTCCTGCTGCATTTTTCTATCAAGTTTACTTTTCTCAACCGGTTCGATATGCCTGTCTAAGGAGTAAGCTTCTGCAGCTTTCTGTGTTTTTTTCCAGAGCTGCTTTGTTTCTTCCTTTGCAAACCAACCATTAAATTTTACCGACCAATTTTGCCAAAAACTTCCGACACCGGCGTCAGTGATATTTATATCGACGTTTTCAATGTTTGATAAGACACCAGAAATAATATTCATAAAGCGATTTGCTTCACCTGCATGGTTTGTATCTATCCAAACTTTTATATCGCATTCATAGACAGTTTCCTCATTTTCTAATCGATTTTTTTCATGACCTGAAACTTTAGCTAAAACTAAGTTATTGTCCTTTTTTTTAATTACGATTTCACTAATGGCGCTGCTCATTAGCGAGAACAGGTATTGATGTTGCTCGATTTTTTGCTTAATAATCGTGACTGATTGAACTTTGTGTCGCAGATCGTTAATTAATCTAGTGTCTACCAAGAAATTATGATCAAAATCGTATTCAATATTCTCATATGATTTTGACTCAACATTTTCCAACTTCACGTATGCACTTAAACGGTCCAATTCATCGGAGAACAGATCATAGGTATTCTGATGAAAGTTTTGATCACTGTAAATTGGCAACCAGATACTGAGGATTTTCTTTGTCTGGCTAATTACTAGTGCATAAATATTGTCTTCAAACTCCAACTCCGCAGTAATTTTTTCAGACAGGTCTTGTAAATGACGTTCAATGAGTTCGACCTTTTTCTTCAAATGTGTGACGTTATGATTTGATCCTTTATTTAATTCAAAATGCTCGAATTCAATAGCGAAGTGTTCGAAAACACCATTACCTTCACCAATCTGATCTATAAGTAGCGCAACTTCCATAAAAAATTGATAATGATTAATTGTTTCTCAAGGATACCGATTTAATTCTAGAATTCAGATCTTTGGTTGATCATTATTTTGCCAACTAATCGAATTTTGATTACGATTTAAGTGTAATCTGGCCTAACTTGGGAGTTTCAGCAACAGTGGCCACTCAATCCGCAATTAAACTGACACCTGATTTCGCTGCAAACTGACCCTCTTATTTCGGTGCAAAGTAGCCGTTTTAATAGCTTAGGTCACTTTTTTTAGGTTATAATCCCTCTACCTATCTCCATGCTCTGAGACTAGATAATAGCCGCCAGGCTCTGATATAACCCACCTATAGGGAGTAAGTCCATAGTGGTGCTGGATGCGCTTATAAGAGCTGATTTAAGCTGGCTTTAAACTGGCTTATGGATTTGTTAGCACATCTATTTATTTATACAACACGCTTAAAAGTAATGAAGGGTTAGATGCGGCTACTTAGGTAGTAGTAGAGCATCTGTTAGAAGGAATAATTATATTTGATCTAGTATGTAGGGCATTCGCAATTATATTCGGCAGCTAGTCAGGCGGCCAATTTGACCCAAAACCGAGGGGTTACTTTTACTGAATTATACAGACTAGCGCTTTTTATTAATTTCTTACTATCGTCCCAATGCTTCTCGAGCACACAGATCTTTGTAGATCTGGTAAATGACCGTTGTTGATGATAGATCCTAAAGACGATAGGATAGGTGCCGTCTTTTTTGACTCTTCTGATGTCGAGATTGATTGTGATGTTTACCATAATTTGAGTTCTTATGGCCGAACCTATTGCGAGTTTTTGCGCAAGGAATTTGCAAGATTATTGTGAGTTTCTTGCAAATCGCTAAATGCGACATAACTCACATGAAACCTCAGTAAAGAAAAAACCCTCTCAGTATCACTGAAAGGGTTTAAACGGGAGTGGAGAATAGCGGAGTCGAACCGCTGACCTCTTGCCTGCCAGGCAAGCGCTCTAGCCAGCTGAGCTAATCCCCCGTGGGTGGCAAAAGTAATACAATTTGATCTGTATGCAAATTAAATGTGGAAATAAATATAACCCGACAATGTTAATTGGTGATTAATTATGTAACTAAATCTTTATTTAAAGATCGCTCAAAAACCTGTATTTTACAGCACTATTATATGCAATGAAAATTACGCTCCAACTCTTAACCTTTGTTACGATATCTTCATTAACAATTATCTTCAATTCTTGTAAAAAAAGTGACACGCCGGCACCAGTTCCTGTACCTCCAACCGATGTTGTAAAAAAACTGACACTCGTTTCGGCGACGGTATATCAAGATGGTGGCGTTAGCCTTATTGGCAAAGTGAATCAAATCCCGGATGCTGTACTTGATTACGGTTTTTTAATAGCGAAAGACAGCCTTTTTAAAAATGGGGTACAGGTTTTTAGTATTAAAACCCCTATAAAACTCGGCGAGTATAAAGCAGACGTACATTATGGGATGAGCAAAGACTCACTATATTATGTTACTGCATACGCTATCACGAGTATCGGTAACTCTGCCTACTCCTATTCGTTCTTTAACATCAAATCTTTTGTTTCAACAGGTGCTAAAATCGTAAAAATAGATTCCATTTATCCTTCTAAAGCCCTGATAGGAGATACCATTTCCATTAAAGGAAAATACTTTACAGGGCACAGCTTTAGCATTGGATTCGGAGACCGCTCTGCAGGTTTAGTTTCGATAAACGATAGCGTATTAAAATGTGTTGTGCCTACTGATTTAAAGGTGTTTAACCCCGCCGTTCTCTTAAAAGAAGGAACAAAAACCGATACGGTTAGTAAAAAATTCTCACTGTATGCCCCTACCATAGAAAGTTTTACTTCTACAGCTACATTCAGAGATACTGTAACGATCAACGGGAATTATTTTAATAGGTATGTTAATGGAAATCAGGTTAGTTTTGGTACAGTTGCTGGAACGGTAATTAGTTCAACAAAAAACCAGATTAAGGTTGTTGTACCAGATAATATTCAATTTAGTAAGACAATAATTTCTGTCAAAGCTCAACTGCAGACCATGGCAGCAACATCACAATTTATTATAAGAAAGCCCGAACTTACTATTGTGCCGGGATCGGGAAAAGTTGATGAGGCAATCCTTATCCAGGGCAAATACTTTCACCCGACAGTATTCAATAATACTGTAACATTTGAAAATACCCCGGCCACCTTTACTTCTGGAACTACAACTAAATTAGCCTTGCGCATACCAAACGGTGCCTATCCAAATAGGAAGGCCAAAGTTGTCCTGAAAGTACTTGATTACGAAATAGCCTATACTTCCGACATGGCCATTAACGACAAATGGATTGTTGTGAATGATCAGATTCCCTTTTCGTCATATGTGAATTCCGGTACGTTTACAATTAACAATATTTCCTATATTATAACTGGCTCGAAGGATTACTTTGATAGGAAAAAGTATGTGTGGAAGTTCAACGCTTCAGACTATTCCTGGGCAAAGTCTGAGATTCCTTTCAGTTTTGATGTTGGCAGAGTTGTAGCAGTTGGCACTAAAGCATATTTCTATACAGGAACTGATCTGAATAATTTTTGGGAGTACAATACTGTCAACAACCAATGGGTTCAAAAGTCAAGTTATATGGCGGGTGTTCGCTTTGCCGGCACACTGTCTGCTGTTGGAAACAACATCTATCTTGGTGTGGGTAGAAAGGTGCTTGCTTTCGATCAGCAGCCCGATAATACCGTTTATAAATATGACATTGCCAACGACACCTGGCAAAAGGAAACAGATTATCCAACGGATTTTGGAAATAATGAAAGGATACATGCCTCCACTTTTGTAATCAACAACGAAATATATTTTGCCTGCGGATCTACAAATACAGGAATGCTGCAGTTTAAAAAATATACTCCGGCCACTAAAACATGGGTAACGCTGGCCAATTTCCCTGATGCGCGAAGTTATACAACTGCTTTTGTTTTTCAGGGTGCCGGCTACATCGCCGGAGGTGCTGATGTTGGTGGTGGTCCTTCTAAAGATTGTTACAGATATAATGTTGCATCCAATACCTGGACCAGATTACCTGACGATATCGGTGCCGGTAATGGATTTGAAAAAGCTTTTGCATTTGTCAATAACGGGAAGGTATTTTTTGGAGGAGGAAATAGCTCGTCAGATCGGTATCAGCTTTTTATGGCAGACAACACATCACTTTAATAGCTCAATTAACGCACAGCTCAATGAAAAACAAGACCAGCTTTTTAATCGGCAGTATCCTGATTATATTTTCACTATTCTCCAGCTGTAAAAAGCAGACGGTTGCAGACGCCACAATCACAGTCACCGTATCTGAGACAAAAAATGGCAATCTCTTTTATGCAAAAACAAGTGGTATTGCGGCAGATCAGATTACAGAAGTAGGGTTCGTGTGGTCTGCAAGCGCAAACCCAGATAAATCGAATGCTTTCGTATTTATTAACAAAACAGTTACCACCGGTTTTTCTTATGAAGTGCTGTCGGGGCTTGCTGATAAAGCAACATATTATGTCAGTGCCTATTATATCGACAAGGATCTCAACGTCCATTACGCTCTGCCCATTAGTTTTGCTGCAAAGGGAACTGCTGGTTTACAAATAAGACCGGATGTTGGTTCCTATACCTGGGATGATGAAGTTGCCGTAGAAGTAGTTGGCACACATGATCTTGATATTAAATATATCAAAGTCAGGATCGACGCCCTGGTAAGTCTTGTACCCACAAAAATAGCTGACCATAAAATTTATTTTAATGTTCCTCGGTCTATAACGAAGAAAGTGAACAGGCTTTCCATTGAATATTTTGGGCAGGAAAGTGATTCGATGAACTTAATCCTTAAGTCGCCTTCAATTCTCGATAAGTTCAAGGTGGCAGCCAGGGACAACGAAATAATTACAATAGCTGGTGATTATTTCAATCCTGATAAGAATAAGAATTTAGTGATGATCGGTGGCAACATCGCAGAAATTGTAAGTAGCTCTAAAACCGCCTTAAATGTTCGTGTCGCCGTTCCGGAATATTCATTTTTGTCTGAAATCAGTGTGACTACCGGAGAAAATCTTACTGCGAAGACTTCTGAGCGATCGAAATTTTATAAACACTTTGTGGATATGGGATCCTTTCCTGGGGAGGAGCGGGGATGGGGAATTGCATTATCTCTGAATGATAAACTCTACGTTGGGCTTGGGAAGGGGCCGATCACTGGCGGGCAAAAAGACCTTTATGAATATACGCCCTCGTCTAATACTTGGAAAAAAATGGCTGATTTTCCTGGGGGCGCAACCTGGGCTGTGCGTGGTTTTGCAGCAAACAATAAAATTTATGTGGTGCTGCTATCGCTGGACTCGCGTTACACGCGTGATGTCTATATGTTCGATCCCGGCACAAACTTGTGGACTAAAGTAGCACCTTATCCAAGTTCAAGTGCGTTTATATCAAACCCATCAACATTTTCTTACGGAAACTATGGCTATCTATTTGGCGGAAACGCCTCAGAGCCTGGATATATCGCACCACTTGGCCAGGTATTGCGTTATGATGCTAGCAATAACACCTGGAAATTTCTGCCTACCTTTCCAGGCTCTCCTCGATCTGCAGCAACTACAATGCGTATTGGGGATAAAATTTATGTAATGGGTGGAAGTACTTATGGGTACAATGGTTTGCCAAACTATCCAAGAGATTGTTGGGAGTTTGATTTGCCAACCGAAAAATGGAAAAGAATTGCAGACCTTGCCGCCGGGGTTGGCGGAAGTAATTCCTTTAGTTTCGGATTAAATGGTAAGGGTTACGTTGGTGGTGGCTATTATACAAGTGACAGCAGAACAAACTTTGTTTATGAATATAATCCAGCCACTGATAGTTATACTAAAGTAGATAACATTATCGATGCCATCGCGGTGTACGCAGAGGCTGCAGTTGTCAATAACAAAGCCTATATTGTTTTTGGAGATTTCGATAACTCAAATTCTAATCCTGCTTCTAAAAGTTTCATCCAGTTTGTACCTTAAGGGTAGCAAAACTAACGCGAGTATGACTCTCGTTAGTTTTGCCTCGCAAACTGTCTCGTTCCTGCTTTGTAATACAATTCTGCCAATGTTTTCTGATACCCGGCAATCATGCTTTCCTGCTTAATTTTCATATCGATCAGTTTACTTTCCCTGCTGTTAATTAAAAACAAAGTACTCTCACCCAAGCTGAATTTCTGGTTCTCACCATTAACAAGCAACTGTTGATTTTCTATACTTTTGATCTGCACGTTCAACTGAGCGCTGTAGGCCGACAAGTCATTGTACGAAGCGGTGATGTTATTTTTAATCTCCCTGCCAAACTGTTGCAGATCGTAGTTCAACTCCTGCTGTTTAATCTTAACTTCACGCAACTTCCCTCTCTCCGACCGTAAAAACAGCGGAAATGCCAACTCTACGCCAAACTTATAATTACTCCAATTGAAGTCATAATTGGCAGGTATGCTACTCCCAAAATCGGTTCTGCTAGAGATCAGGTTCCCGGTAACATTCAGCTTAGGCTTCATCATTTCCTGGCGGTAACTTCTTTCTATCGCTAGCTGAGCTCCTTTTGTCCGCAGCTTAACCAACTCTGGATGCTGATCCGAAGCCTGGCCTAACAACGTATCCAACAAGAACTTGTTGGGCTTACTAAATGTCTGCCTCACAAGTTCTGGTAACGCGTCTGCAGGAAGTTCCAATGGATTGCCAACTTCATTCCAAAGGTGATTAGATAACACCAACCTCGCATTCTGTAACTCTATCGCCGTTTTCTCTTTTTGGATAATCCGTTCCTGAACCGTAATATAGGCTTCTACAGAGTCGATCGCTGGTTTATCTCCGATAATAGTTTGTCTGCTTAGTGCCTCGAATCTACGCTGAGCCAATAATACGCCCTCATTAACCAGCTCAAATTGTTTGTAAGCGTAATACCAGTTCCAATAATCTTTCACGATGTCGTACCACACACTATTGATCTGCTTCAGCTGCTCTGCTTCGGCATACTGCACCATAATCCTGGATTGACGGAGCGTATTCCGCCGGGCATCAATAATCAAACCCTGTCCCAATGGAATGCTTAGGCCTACGGCCGATAAACCCTGACCATTGGTTCTGCTTTCGGGATTCACATAGGTGCCAACATTACGGTCGTAACCCACCTTTAAATCTGCTCCCGCCAGCCACAAAGGGATCTTAAGCTCGTTGCTCCATTTGTTATAATACTCCGTGTCACCAAATAACTTCCTGCCAAAGCCCGACTTCAGCTCCGGGTCAAAATAGCCCAGCGACTGCAGTACATTTGCCCTTGCCGTTTCGCTCAGCAGTGCTGCCTGCTTAATCACCGGGTGATATCTGAATACCAATAACTGCAAGTCTTCCAGTGCAAAAACTTTTGCAGTATCCGGCTGCATTTTAACAGCAACAGTATTCTGTGCCGACACATCGTATATATTGCCCAGCAATAGCAGAAACATTGCTATTTCATAAAGTCTTTTTAAGATTCTATCCATCTCCTCTCCTATTTCTTCTCTTTATCACTCAGAACGGGCTCTTTTTCCAAACTTGGCGGGAAACCGTTAAGCTGTCTCCAGATCTCATACCACAGCGGCACAGATCTCAGGATAACGCGACCAAATACACCTGAGCCCTGTCTCAATTGTGGTGGCCAGGGTTCATCTTTAGTTGGAACAGGATTAGTCTGACTAACCAATAACCTATACTTACCGCCACTGCTACTGATCTTATCAATGGAAAATACTTTGCCCGCAAAAGTTCCCACAGCTACCGATGGCCAGCCGGAAAACTGTACCGATGGCCAGCCTTCAAATTGTAATCGTACATCACTGGTATCCAAGATCAAAGGAACATCCATTGCACTTACAAATATTTCTACGGCCACCAGTGGCGATTTTGGTTGCAGTGTTGCCACCGACTCGCCCTCTTTAATGTTTTCACCGATACCTGCTTTAAGTGTTTTAACCACAAAGCCGTCCTGCGGTGCCCGCACTACATACCAGCCTCGTCTGATGCTGATATTGGAGATGTCGTTCCTGAGTTTTGCAATGTCTCCCTGTGCACTCGCTCTGCTGGAAATTGCTGAACTCATGTCTGATTGTGCTTTAGAAATCGACTCCTGATATTTTGCCCTTATGTTATCGAGTTCTATCGTTGAATTCAATAAATTCTGAGTGGAGTTGCTAAGCTTATTCTGCTGACTAATCACCTTTGCATTATCTTCCTGCAGCTTTAACCGCCGTGTTTCGATATCCGTTAACGAGAATAACCCGTTTTTATAACCCGTTTCATAACGCTCCAACCTGGTTTTAGTAGTCTCGTAAAACTTCTGTACCGCAAGCAGGTCTGCACTGTCTATAGATACATAATTCTTTGCCTGGCGCACCTTGTTTTCTGCGGCCTGCATCTGAAAACGCAGTCCATCAGTCATTGCCCGCATCTGTGCCTTTGTAGCATCTATTTTTTGCACCGCAGCAGTTTCAGTTCCGCGTTTGGCATCGAGCTGTTCATTTAAACGTTCGGGTAATTCCGGATCGAAATACGACTGACTGGTTTCAGAAATCACCATGATGGTATCACCTTTTTTAACTTCCTGTCCTTCGCGTACTGCCCAATGTTCTATTCGTCCGCCAATCTGATTCTGGATGGTCTGCGGCCGGTCTTCTGGTCTTAATGCCGTTACTGTGCCGCGGCCAGGAATGGTTTGCCTATAGGGCAGAAAAAGCAGGATAAAGAAAAATATCCCGATAAATAAAGCTACCCTGCCAAGCAGTTCCGGCCCCCTCACATTGATGATTTTCTTTGTGGCGTTTACCGAGAGGCTTTCCCATTCTTTAAGTTGCGCGAGGTGCTGATTTGATTTACCCATTGTTCAGATCTCCTTCCTCCAACTCCAGGTCGGTTACCACAGCAAGTTTTTCACTTCCCGTAACCATGTCAAACACGGTATTCAGGTTGGTCATTAACTTCTCAATGGCATAGCTGATCTGCACAATGATTACCTCGGCAGCAACAAATTGTCCGAATGTGATCTGGCGTTCTACAACAAAGTAAGAACCCAATAGTAAAAGTGCGCCCATCAGCATCGTGCGCATAGCGACGGCACTAAAGAAAAATCTTTTCAATACGCCGAAGTGGTCGTTACGTGCCTGGATGTAATTGGCAGTAATCTCATCAGTCCGGCTAATGATCTCTTTTCTTTTGGCAGCACTATTCCGGTAGGTATCCAGATCAGCCGCTACTTCTTCCAGGTAGCCAACTACTTCGTATTTATAGCCTGATTCTTCAATACTGGTCTCCACACCCGGGCGGTAATAAGCGAATAAAATGATACCGATAACAACGATTACAAGAATCCCAAATACCATAAATACCGGATGGTAAAAAGAAAGGAGGATCACACTAAAAAAGATTTGCACGCCGGCAGCAATAATGTCGACAAGCAATTTGGTGAGTCCTTTCTGTATAGTCAGGATATCGAAAAACCGGTTAATCAGCTCAGAAGGGTTTTCACCTTCCAAAGCTCTTTTTTTGATCCGGGGAAGGCGAAACGCAAACTCCAACGCCGCTTTAACAAAGATTTTCTGTTCAAGAAATTCAACCAGCGTAAGTTGACCGATCAACAGGAACCCACCCACCATAATACCCACTAATATCACTGCAATGAGGATATAAGTAGAACTGTACATAGCACCGTTTGAGAGCAGGTTAAATACTGCACTGGTGCCCAGTGGTAAAGAAAGTCCGATTAGGCCAATTAACATGGCGTACACTAAAATATAGTTAATGGTTTTACGCTCGTAGTGTAGCAAGCGTACTAACCTTTGCCAGGGCGTAGGCGCGCCGGCAACGTGATGATTTTTCATTAATTTAAAATTTGTAGGTAAATGATACTTCTTCTAGGGCATAGCATAGCCCAGGCATAGTACTAAGACTGGAAATCCGGAGGCGGGGTAGGTACATTCCTCGGTGGAAACGCACCTATGCGTAACTGATCTAAACGCTTAAAAAGCGGCAGATGTTTGGTAGCAGAAGGGTGTTCGTAAGCTACGCCAAGGTAGTCGTGGTGTAGCAGCTGTTTCTTAGATTTATCGAGAGACTCTTCTTCTTTATTCTTATTTTCTTCCGAACTCTTCTCAATAGAATATGAATCTGCAGGAGATGAAAATGCAGAAATGGAATACGCACAGAACTTAATGAGCAAAATACTCAATAAAGCCAAGCCTATTGTACATTTCAATATTTTATTCCTGAATATCCCCATTATCAGCTGCAAAGATAATCGGGCAATACACTTTTCAATATCAAATAGCACAATTCTTATTCAGTGAAAAGTCAAATTTCTCATTAATTACTAGATTATTAGAAAATCTCAACTACTTATTAAAAATTGATTATAAATTAAGACCCAAAACAGTGTGTAGTGAATTTTATATCCACCATGAATCGAGGTAGATTACATTTGGGAGGAAATATGAAAGAGACTTTTCCATGGCAAGAAACTATTATATGGCCCTAATCACTAATAAAAGATTCTACGTGCTTATTATAACTACTTTGTTGTTGACAAATTGTAGTTCACACTATTTTGATGATCATGGATCAGAGATTACGGATAGCATAAGTTACGTTACTGTAACAGGCAATTATGAATTTAAACCTCAATCATATCAGACAGAATATCTCAAAATCGCTCAGACAGATTCATTAGTATTAACAATTTCGCAAGATTCAATAGTCAGTCTTCAAAATCGAATATTTAAGGGAAAATATACCCTAGTTAAGTTTCAGAAAGATAGCAAAACCAAGCCTACAAAAATCAGGTCAGGACAATGGGAGTTTCTCTGTGTCAAAAATGAAAACGGGTCTTATAGTAGTTGGATGCACTTACAGGATCTAGACCAGGGTAAAGTAGGCATATCATTCAAAATAACACAAAATGCATCTGGCAGATATTTTATTAACGGTTATGAACAAAATGAGGAGGGTGCTGAACGCTATACGTTTAAAAAAATAGAGCCTGATTGATCTGTTCGGAGAAGCCGTTCACAATCATTTTTAGTGTGAATAATTACGTGCTAATGGTGCGTAAGATATTCAATTGATTTTTCCAACTGCATATCCTTTTGAGAAATCAAATCTTGCAGGGTAGGCTGGTACAATACATCGGGTATAATCCCTATACGCTGCGTTTCCTTGCCATCCTGATAAAAGATTCCGTTGCCGGTAAATAGAAATTGATAACCACCGGGAAGGTTCAGGTATTTCAAGTCTCCATCCGCACCGGCAGTCTGCGTACCGAAAACGGTAGTATTCTTGTTAATCTGACGGAGCATCATGGTAAACCACTCGCCCATGCTTTGGGTGTTTTCGTCAGTCAGGATTACAATCTTACCTTGATACAAGGGCATCTTCGTTTTGATGTCTTTAGAAAGATAAACTTCAACGCCATCTTTCAGCGCAAAGGCACCAGGATTACTGATATCGGCGGCATAGTACCGTGCAAATTTAAAAGCTGGTTTACCCAATGCCATAGGCAGGTAATAATAGAACAGACCTGGAGAAGCGGGATATTTACGCATATCAAAAATGATCGCTTTCTTTTGATTGAGGTTCTGCGAAAAAGCTATTAAACCACTGTCTGAAGGCAAAGATTTGTCCAAAAAATACCCTGCTCTAATCAACGCAATGTTGCCCGGCAAATCCTCATACGGTTTTAGTAATTGAGTCTCATTATATTTTTGCGTGAAGAACTTGTTCACAATAGCGCCAACATTTTTGTCCTTGCGTACTAAAAGCATTAACGACAAATCCAACTGCTGGTTAGCCCGTTTTACGCGCAACTTAAGTTCAGCACTGTTTACCCCGGAAAAGGCCAAAGCATTGCTGGTTTCCAAAAGTCTGTATTTCACAGCCTGGTTAGAGGCTGGCAGCAAAGTAGCACGCTGTTTTAACCAGTCGTGAACGGGAACCCCATTGATAGCACTAATGATATCACCTACTTTAAGATCGTTGGCACGGGCAAGGGAATCGTTCAGAAATTCTTTAACCACAATCTGATCATGGTCAATTTTATAGGTAAATGGCGGGTAGTATTTCAGATCGAAGATGGTAGTAGTTGTTTTTAGCTGATCTAAAAAACCCGCGGCATGCGTATCATCTATGGCTGTTTCCAGCATCAGGATACTTTTTTCGTATTCTGTCCTGGATTTTACACCGCGAAATACCGGGATCAATTGCTGCAGGGTAACCTCCAGCTTTTGATCCATCACATAGCGGTAGGGGAACAGATAGGCAACGGCATTCCAGGCTTTAGCCAGTGCCAATAAATTCATGGGTTCGTTATCAAAAGTGTAATCCGGATAAGTTTGCTCACGTGGGGCTGCCGATGACTTGGCAGGCTCAGAAATAAACCAGTGTTGTTTACCGGGGTTGAATGTTTTTGTCAGGGCTAACAATTGCTGCTGTATCCCAGTAGAAAATATATTATCCTTAATCCAGGCATAATCGATGTTTTTAGTAAGCACCTTTTTGCTATCAACTGCGAGGGGCTTTAAGCTGGGCGACCCTGGATTGTCTGTCAGGACTGCCGTAATTAACGTCGTCCATTGCTTTTCATCTGCCGACTTCACTTTTTCTATTGATGCAAGAAAAATACTGTCCGCATGAAAGCCACCTGCTGCAGCATTTAACGACCTATATTTTACCATGCCCCAAACCTGAATAAATGCCTTAATCCGCTCGTTTGTTCCAGGCAAATCGCCAGAGGCATAAGCAGCATTAAATGAGCTGATGAATAGTAAGAAGATGACGTTGTAGTAGTGATATCTTTTCATGCCTATGTGTTATTTTTAGTTTGGTTAGCTATGTTGTCTTTTGTTTTGAATACCCAAATGTTCGTCAAAACGCAATCAATGAAGAAAGTAATTGACGAACGCCACGATAACCTTGACAAGAGGAGTATGCGCAGTATATATTTTGAAGTAATTTTAGGCCATGAATAAACAGAAGATAATTTACCTGCATCTCGGCTATTGGCTGCTTGTTATTGTGCAGGTGTTGCTGGTAGGTTTAGGAACCGGTGTTCTGGGCACACAAATCGACTGGAAGCTGTTTTTTACGATCGTGCTACCAGTAAAGGTTTTACAGGTAGCCTGTTCTGCAGCTTTTTTCTACCTCAATTATCTCTATTTGATTCCACGTTTCTTAAAGAAAAAGAACGTGCTGCAATACCTCATCGCGCTGAGTATGGGTTTACTCCTATTTACTCCATTGTACTATTATCTGGAACAATACTTTTACCCAGCTATCGGCTGGAAAACCTACGAACTGGACCTTACCTTTTCGTCGGCCCTGATGATTACCCTGAGCGCCAATTTCCTTCATATCTTTTTAGGGATTTCCTTAAGTTATCTAATGGACTGGCGAACTATGCGCATGCAGAAAGAAATAGCCGAAAAAGAGCAGCTGCAAACAGAGCTGGCATTTCTTAAGTCGCAGATCAACCCACATTTTCTTTTTAATACCATTAATGATATTTATTCGCTGACAGAACAACAGTCGGAAGAAGCCCCTGAAGCGCTCCTTAAACTTTCAGAATTATTGCGTTACATGTTGCGCGAAAGCAACGATTCCTTTGTACCCTTAGTCAGGGAACTCGTATACCTGGAAAATGTAATCGAACTGCAAAAAATCGGACAAAAGGGCCATGCCTACATAGATTTTGAAATTGATGGTGAGCCTGGCAAACTTAATATTGCACCCTTAATCCTGATAAATTTCATTGAAAACGCCTTTAAACACGGTGTTTTTACAAGTCCGGATTCTCCCATCCACATCCATATCCAACTAAACGGCAACACCTTTCATTTCAACATTACCAACACCATTAATGCGCTTAAAAAAGATAAGACAGGAGGGATCGGTTTAGCGAATGTGAAAAGACGGTTAGCCCTGATTTACCCAAATAAACATAAACTTGTAGTAGCGCAGGATGCTGCGCATTTTACTGTCGACTTAAAAATTGATTTATCATGATCAGATGCATTGTTGTAGACGATAAGCCACTGGCTATCGATTTGCTAACACGTTATATTGCCAAAGTACCTCTTTTAGAACTGACGTACAGCACAACCAACCCGCTTGATGCTTTGAATAAAGTTGCCGAAGGCGAAGTAGACCTCATCTTTCTGGATATCCAGATGCCTGAATTAACAGGACTTGAATTCATGAAAATCGTAAAAGGAAAATGTCAGATTATCCTGACAACAGCCTATAGTGAATATGCACTGGAAGGTTTCGAAAATGATGCTGTCGATTATCTGCTTAAACCTGTTTCTTTCGATCGTTTTTATAAAGCGGTAGAGAAAGTTAAAGTAATCATTAAAGGCTTGTCGAACCTGACTAACGAAACCATTGATAGTAAAAACGAAAAGACACTTGACCATATTTTTGTCAAAACGGAATACAAGTTAATACGGGTAGCACTTTCAGCAATATTGTATGTGGAGGGGATGCAAAATTACGTAAACATCTACACGGTGAACGAGAAGATTACCAGCTTGCAGACTATGAAAAAGATGGAAGAGCAGCTCCCCCATCCGTATTTTGTTCGCGTCCACAAATCCTTCATTGTAGCGATCGATAAAATTGATAACATAGAACGAAATCGTATTGCAATTGCAGATAAAGTGATTGCATTAGGCGATAATTATCGTACCGCCTTCTACAGTGCTATTAATCAGTAAATACCGCTCTCGCTTGTCTAAGATCACATTCTGAATCCTACCATTTCACTGTTTTGAACTTTTGTTACCGAGATAACGATTCCCTTTTTGTCTGAATTAAAAATCAGCACCGCATCCAGGTCTTTGGCATAAAACTTATTCTTGCCGAAGGGGAAAAGCACTTTCTGGTCTTGCCCCATACGTCCATAAAGTTGCCCATCCTGTAGAAACACTTCGAAGACCATTTTCCCAAAAGCATATTTACCAATATAGGCTTCGAGAACTTTCTGCGGCAATTTAATCTTTTGAGGAACCGCAAACGGCACTTTGCTCTTTTTCCAGATACGCGTATTGCCGACACCCTTGATCTGATAACCCTCGATGTTGCCCTTGCTATCACGACTAAATAAAATAGTGTTTAACGTACGCTCCATATTAAAAGCATCTTTTTGATAAGGTATCAATAGCACTTTATTACCACCGCGTGTATAATGATACAATTCACCATCCTGGTCGGCAATGAAGCGTTCACCTTCATCAGCATTCAAGTATCCTGACTGGTAGCTATGACGTTCTTTATCCGACAGCGCAATTTTATCAAACCGGTAAGGCCTGCCTAATGCCGCAGCTGCTGCTTTGCTGGCTGAGATATCCAAATTGCTATTATATTCGTTGTTAGACAATACAGCGACAAGGATTTTTTCTGCTGGCATGTAGACCACATCGGTAAAAAAACCGTTAACTACGCCGGTATGCTTAACCGACTTACTACCCTGGATATTACCAATTTCCCAGCCATACCCATAACCAGTCTCCTCTCCATTTGGAAGCACGAAACTAGTGAAAGCCTTTTCCAGACTTTCGTTACTAATTATGTGGCCTGCAGACAGCGCGGTGTACCACTTTAACAAATCTCCGGCAGTAGATAACAAAGATCCCGCAGCATAAGGCAAGGTCATACTCAGGTAGGGCGCATTTACGTAGTTGCCATTACCACCCCGATATCCCGCTAACCGGTTAGAGATGATTTGCCTGGTATCATCATAACTTGTATGATCCATATGCAGTGGTTTAAAGATGTTTTCTTGAACAAATTGCTCATAGGTTCTACCACTAACCCGTTCAATGATATAGCCCAATAAAATATAACCGGAATTACTGTAAAGCTGATTGCTCCCAGGCTCAAAATCCAGCGGTTGGTCTTTGAATAATGCAATCAGTTGCTTCGGACTAAGATCCTGCCGCTTCAACTGCTCTGTAAACGCGGGTAGTGCGGTATAGTTTTTCACTCCTGCAGTATGGCCCAACAAATATTCGATGGTGATCCTGCCGCCATTGGGATAATCTGGGATAAATTTGGAAAGGCTATCACTTAGGGATAGTTTACCTTTTTCAACAAGCTGAAGTATACTTACTGCAGTGAATTGCTTGGTGATTGAGCCAAGCCGAAAGACATGATCTGTAGTCATAGGAGCCCCCGATTCAAGATTTGCCAGACCGAATGCCTTATAGTACAACGGCTGCCCGGCCCTTGAAACGAGTACTACCCCTCCTGGAGCACGGGCGCTAAACACGCTCAAAAACATAGAGTCAAGCGTACTTTGAAGTGTCTGAGCCTGCATTGAAGCACTGCTCATAAAGATTAAAAAATGGCATAGGAATAGCCTGAAGCAAATTTTCATTATTCTGAATGTTAGTAAAAAATAATAGTTGATTAGGTAGATTAGTTGGTGTTGTTACGACGCTCGAAAATATTCAACAGCCAGTAACATACAATTAAGCTAATGCCTATAAAGCAAAAAACACAGGCAGACATGATCAATATCGATGGCAAGGCAAGGTAAGTTGTTATCAGAGATCCTGATAATATACCTATCGATGTCCCCATGCAGATCACGCCCAGTAACAACAGCAATTTATGCCAGTGGCGCTGATGCTTAAAATGATCCGGAGCAAGTCCATTCTCAATAATTGCCATACGTTCTTTATGACGCGTAGTAAAAAAGTAATAGACCACACCGAACAGGACAAGTGAAACAGCGATGAGGACTGCAGCGGAAGTCATCTCCATAATATTATTTATTTGTTAGCTATAAGACCCTATAAAAGAAAAGGTGGTCACATAATTCGAAAATAAAATTCAGGTTTCCTGTGACCAGCCCAGGAACGCCAGCGTCTAACAAACAATGGTATTTAAAAAAGCTGGGTACACTGAGGACGATTATCTGAAGCGGGCAATCCGCGGAGAACGGATTGGACTTGAGTACCTTGTACAGACGTATCAGTCCATGGCCTATACCATAGCGATTAGGATTGTAAAAAACAGTGAAGATGCTGAGGAAGTTGTTCAGGATAGCTTCTTAAAAGCATTTAAATACCTGAGTGATTTTAGGGGTGCTTCCAAATTCTCGACGTGGCTCTACCGGATTGTTTATCATACTGCCCTTAGCAAAATTCAAAGGGTAGTATTGCTTACCAGCGTTTTAGATGAATCGACTCAATACATTACTGATACTAATGAGAAAAATGATCCGTGGCTGGGCCTGGTCAATGCCGATCGGCAAAAATATATAGGAAGGGCTATTGACCAGTTAAAAGAAGATGACCGGGTAGTTATTACACTACACTATATTGCCGAAAAAAGCATTACAGAAATCAGCGAGATCACTGGCTTGGGACGTTCGGCAATCAAAATGCGCTTACTGCGTGGAAGACACCAACTGGAAGTATTATTGAAAAGATTATTGATTAAGGAATTTAAAGAGCTATGAAAAACAAGCAGGCTAAAAATGATAAACTCAAAACGCTGATTAGCAAATACGGAATTACCCAGCCGTCAGAACAATTTTCGCTGCGGCTTAAAAACATGATTGTTACTCAATACAGAATACGTTATGCATTACGCTATAAAAAAGAGGAACGGCTCGGAAAGTTCATCCTGACTTTTGTAGTTGCTACTTGTTTTTTGATTTTATTTCAACTCACGCTATCTACCCTCGCAATCGAGGTTATATTGATTGTAACGCTGTTCGGTACTGGTGTTGCAGCAGTAATTAGCATGCTCCATACTTACGGAAGATCTGAATAACGTCATTTAATAGGATGTGTTGCGCGGCCTGATTTTGATTATTTACATTTGAGTTTAATAATGAAGAAGAGCAGGAACCAAAATCATATAGGTTTGTTAAGGTCATTATAGTTTTCATCATTATTTCGCAAATAAAAAATTTTATGAAGAAAATAGGATTTTTATCATTTGGACACTGGTCTAATCATCCTTCCTATCAAACACGTACAGCGGCCGACACATTACTGCAGTCGATCGACCTGGCTGTTGCTGCTGAGGAAATTGGTCTGGATGGTGCTTATTTCAGGGTACACCATTTTGCAGCTCAGCTGGCCTCACCCTTTCCGTTACTTTCGGCAATCGGTGCTAAAACCAGCAAAATAGAGATTGGCACCGGGGTGATTGATATGCGTTATGAAAACCCTTTATACATGGCAGAAGATGCCGGTGCGGCAGACCTTATCTCTGGTGGGCGCTTGCAACTCGGTCTAAGCAGAGGATCGCCCGAGCAGGTAATTGAGGGATGGCGTCACTTTGGTTATGCTCCCGCTGAGGGGGAAACCGATGCAGATATGGGACGAAAAAAGGTCCTGGAATTTCTGGATAAACTCAGTGGTAAGGGATTTGCCGAGCCTAACCCTAACCCCATGTTTCCCAATCCACCGGGATTATTACGCTTAGAGCCCTATTCTGAAGGATTACGTGAACGCATCTGGTGGGGCGCTGCATCAAACGCAACAGCCGTTTGGGCGGCCGAAAATGGGATGTTCCTCCAAAGCTCTACCTTGAAATATGACGAGAATGGAAAGCCGTTCCACGTCCAGCAGGCAGAACAAATCAGATTATATAAAGAAGCCTGGAAAAAAGCAGGACATACGCGTGAACCAAGAGTTTCAGTTAGCCGTTCTATCTTCCCCATCGTTAATGAACAGGACAGATATTATTTCGGACAGCAAGGGAATGGCGCTGATAAGATCGGTTACATCGAAGCTGATAAACGTGCCATTTTTGGAAAAAGCTATGCTGCAGAACCAGATCAACTGATTAAGGAATTAGCAGAAGATGAGGCTATCCAGGAAGCAGACACACTACTGTTAACGATCCCAAATACTTTGGGCGTCGATTATAATGTACACATATTGTCTGCTATGTTACAACATGTGGCACCTGGATTGGGCTGGCGTTAAGAAGTGGTTGTAACAGGATTTTACTCGTAGGTTTGCTCTGTAATACCGATCAGGATGTGCGCGCCTTCGCGCCATTTTGTCCATCCGGAGTAATTCTTTGCATCCTCAAAATTAGACTCCCTGCCAAAACCCTTTTTTAATTTGATCCATTCACCCTGTACGGCCTCCACACCAAATGGCAAAAAGGTATTTTCCTTATTCTCGAAGATCGCTTTGCCATTTGGTTTATCATAAATAACCAGCTTGTCTTTCGTGATAAATTCAACACGCTTCAGATAGCGATCCCATGTTTCGTAAACAGACCATTTAGGATTGTATTTGGAACCCGGACAATTGATGCAGTTGTTATCAGCAAGTTGATGCTCTGCAACATAGTAGGCCGCAGCAGGATCCCTCTTGATGACCAAAGTATCCCAGGTTTGTTCATTACTCACAATAGTGTACGACGAGGCCGTGGTATCCAGCACCCTAAATTTAAGCACAGGAGCAAAGCGGATCAGCCCCATCTGGATATTCTTTCGCCCAGCTTCATCACTATCGCCCTCACTCATCTGGTAAGGGTTCAACTTTCCCTTGGTCACAAATTTAGTAGCCCCTGATTTCCGCTGTTCAAATTTTAGCGTATCAAATGGCGCACTGTCGTTGGCCTTGCGAAAAAGTGGAAGTGGATATTGCGTATTTACAGTGATCAGCCCAAGGCCAATAGCTTTCGCCTCTACAGGATTATTTCTTTCTCCTTTACACTGATACAGGAAGAAGATCACTGGTAGTAATAAGATGAGGTATCTGTACATGTGTTGTTGAATATGCGTATTTCACTACATGCAATCACCAGACCAATTCTACTCCAAACCACTTTTGATCGCAAATTTCACTAAGCCAACCGTACTCTTGGAATTGGTTTTTTCCAGCAGATGCTGCCGGTGGTTATCCACCGTTTTTTTGCTGATAAACAATTTATTGGCAATCTCCTCACTCGTCAGTTCTTTAACAATTAAAGCGAGCACTTCTTTTTCGCGCTGCGACAGCTGACTCAATTGCTCATCCTGCATCTTCTGCTTGTGGTATTGGTTGTAAATGATGGGCACAATATCCTGCGAAAAATAGGTGCCGCCAGCAACAATGCGATGCATGGCCTGTAAGAGTTCATCACGACCGGCATTCTTCAGAATGTATCCATCAGCTTCGGCCATTACAGCCTCTTTAACGGCAGGTGTGTTGTTATACATACTTAAAATAAGTACCTGTATATGCGGAAATTTATCCTTGACCATACGGCACAACTGTGTACCGGTAAGCAAAGGCATACTGATATCGGTAAGCAGAAACTGAAACTTGTCAGGCTCAGCCGCAATGCGTTCATAGGCCGCCTGACCATCGTTGGCCTCATCACATACATGATAAGCTTCATGCCCGCTCAGCAGACTCTTAAGTCCGTCGATAACCATCTGGTGGTCATCGGCGATCAGGATATTTATTGGCGTGCTTATCATCCGGGAATGGTTATTTCTATTTGTGTTCCTGTTAATTTTTCAGAGCGTACTTGCAAATTGCCATCCAGCAGGTTAACGCGGGCGGCAATGTTTTTCCAGCCAATCCCTTTCGAGTTTTTGATCTGCTCAATATCAAAGCCGCTGCCGTTATCTTTAATGGCAATGATGATCACGTTGGGGCGCTGGGTCACGGTGAGTTCAATTACCGAAGCCTGAGCATGTTTTACAATATTGCTCAATGCCTCCTGGACAATGCGATAAATAGACAGCTCATTTGATTTTTCAAACTGATGTGCCCGCACTTCATCAGGAACATCCAAAACCACCTGCGTGCTGCCCGCCTTACTTACCTTGGCTGCCAGGTCTTCCAGAGCAGAAAACAGACCAAAGTTCAGTTCCTCCGGTATCAGGTTGTGCGAGATATGCCGTACCTCGGTAATCGTTTGGTCAACCAGGCCAATCGTGTGCATTAAATTAGGATCCTCCTGATGTTGCGAACCGAGATTAGACAGATTCATCTTGACTACAGAAAGCAGCTGACCGATGCTGTCGTGCAGATCACGGGCTATACGAATCCGTTCCTTTTGCTCCCCTTCAAACAAAGATCTGGTTTCAATTTCCTGTTGCTTATAGATCTCTGCCTGCAACCTGGCTTCCTGACGCAACTTATATCGCCTGTAATAGGCATAGGCAAGTACCACAGCAGCCAATATCAAAATTATGATAGCAGCGATCACGCTATTGCGCTGCCTGATTTTCAGTTTCTGATTCGCTAGCTCAAGCTCTTGAACGCGGCTTTGCTTTTTAAGATACGTGATACTTTGTGCTTTCTGCCGGTTATCCAATACCTGATTGGCTATTTGCTGGTGTTGGTTTTTCAGTTCCAACTGGTTAATCAGCAATGCCTGATCCTGTTTATCCAGGCGTGATTGTTTCTGTTGGATGCTAAGCTCCTGATTATTGAGCTGCAGCAGATTAAGTTTAATCTGGGCATCTTTCTTTTCAGTTTCATAGCGGGTCTGCATTTCGCTGATCGACTTGTTAACATCTGTACTGGCCAGGCTATCTCTCAAACCAAGATATTGATCAAAGGTCTGGTTGGCGGCCTTCTGGTTACTGGTGGCAATTGCATACAGCATTCTTAGCTTATAAAGCTCCGCACGGTCTTCCTTGAAATCATATTTTTTGGCCAGGGGTTCTGCTTCATCCAATGCAGCCGCCATCGTCGGGAGGTCATTCTTATCCAGGGCGGTCTGTGCAATATTCACATTGGCAGAAACAATCCCATAAGAGTCGTTCAAACGTACAGATACCTGTTTAGAGATCTGAAAATGTTTTAACGCATTGGTAAAGTCCATTTTCTCTGCGTAAAGCAGCCCAATATTATCATTGGCATTACGGATCCCCGCATTATTCTTATACTTCTCAAACAAGGGAAGTGCTTTGTTGATATACGAAATTGCCTCATCATACTTTTTTAAGGAGCGAAGAATAGAGCCCCGCACAGCGAATGCCGTTGCCAGTTGCCCTTCGTTTTTAAGCAGGGTAAACTTTTCAATGGCAAGCTGGTTATATTTCAGTGCTTCATCATAGCGCTTCAAAAACTTATATGGAAGCGTAATGTTGAAAGCAACAGAACCAATGCCTTTATCGTTGTGCAGGCGCTCTCTGATGGCCAGCGACTTCAACAGATATTCAATAGCTTTTGGATAATCTCCGCGCCTGCTGTTGTTGGATCCCATATTGGCATAAATCATTGCAATATCCGCCTCCGAATTTTCAGCCTGGTATGCTCTAAGCGCTTTGTCGATATACACATCTGCAAGCTGATTATTTTTCGTGTCTACATACACATTGGAAATGTTGTTGTAAATATCACCAACTAAGATCCCATCGTTAACAGCCTGAGCCAGCTGCAGGGCACTGTTGAGCAATTGCAATGCTTTGGGAAAATTGCTGAACTCCTTATACATCAGGCCCTGCTGCCGGTACACCTCGGCGTCCGATTTTTTATCCTTCAGTGTCAATGCCAGCTGGTGCGCCTCTTTCGCATACCGTTCGGTCTGCACAGAATCATAGTCGCTGATTGCATCCAGCAACTGCAGGTAGATCCCCATTTTCTTTTTCGGATTTTGCTCAGCCTGGAGCTCAGCGGCTACTTTCTTCGCGGCATCAGCATTCTGGGCATTTGCAATGCCCGGAGCGAAAGCTAAAAAGAGCGACACAACAGCCATCAGAAGCTGATTACGGCAGGGAAGAGATGTGATCAAAGCGCTAAAAATTAATTAGTTAATGATAATAAAAGTATCTGAAAAAAAAGAATACAAAAAGCCATCTGCATGTTGCAAATGGCTTATACTTACCTCCGACTTATTGAATTTTACCAGAGAAGGTTCCTTGTTCAACAAATGCCTCCTTACGTGCATTGTTATAGGCAATGGCATAAAAGGTTCCTTCGACGGAATTTCCATCAACTTTGGTGATATTAACCTCACCACCGCCTGTCATAGCACCGCTGTTATCGGTCGAATAATTTACAGACCCATCGGCGGCCTTCATGTAATCTTTACTGATGATGATTCCACCATTGCTGAGCGAGGATCCCAGCTGTACCTTACCTACCGCGGCCTTTTTTAGCAGGATAATGGTGATGGACTCGTTTGTTCCATCTTTAATTGCACTGATGCTAAACGTGGTAATACCTGCCACGGTTGTTTGCGTAATGCCTGCTTTTGTGGACGAGAATTTACCCAGACTTGCAGAGCCGTCAAATCCATAGTTTCCAGCAGTTACTGTTGCTGCGCCACCAGTTGCAGCGGGGTTTTCGGAGTTGTCTTTTTTACAGGAAGTCATAAATAACATCGCCATGGCGATGACAGTTAGCATTGATTTTTTCATGATATGTTTGTTTGTTGATTAATTGTTTACTTTGATTTTCTCCACCTTTTTGCCGTTAAATGCGAAGATGTATTCACCATCATCGGTGATATCGATACCATCACCGTATCTCGGACTGCCTCCTTTACCTTTAGAAGTAACAGAGCCCTTCACCTCGCCATTAGTCATATTTATTCCGTAAATGGTGTTTTTTGACCCGTTCTGGCTGCGCAGGAAATAGTTGTCGCCTACCAGATAATAGTAGTCTATCTCTGAGAGCTTGGCAGTAGCATAATTGCGTGTACCATCTGCTTTTTTATAGCTGGCCAGTCCTTTTTCAGAGATCACCACTACGTCGTCTCCAAAGTCAATCACATCTGTGGCTTTTCCCACTTTCGCATCATTGTGTTTTACAGCAAATTTCTGCTGACCGCTTGCGATGTCATAGGCAAAGAATTCATCCCCATCACCCGCAAATACAGTCTTATTCTCGTGAATCACCATATCGGTAATGCGCTTATCAAATTTATCAGAGCGCCATGCTGTTTGCCCGGAGCTTTCGTTGAGCGCCAGGAGGCCATTCTTTTGATTCACGTAGTCGTTAAAAATCTTGTAGGTAGTGATCATGCCATTGGCACCACGGCGGGTGCTGATCTCTTGCACTTCTACCTTTCCACCAACCTGCACCATGATCTTATCGCCGGTGAGGTACATGTGCGGCAAACAATAGGCACCTGTGATCTTCTCTGATGTCCAGATGAGTTTTCCGGTATTTAGGTCGTGCTTCTCGATATACTTGGATTTACTGCTATTGGCAAACATGGCCAGGTAAACCGCATCGTTGGTAAACAAGGGCTCAGCCAGCGCACCATATACCCCTTTACTGCCTCTGCCGCCTATCCCTAGTATGCTCTTTTTTGCCTGTTCGGTATCATTTTCGTAGGCTACTTCCCACAACTTTTTGCCAGTGTTCAGGTCAAAAGCTTGTAGTCCATCCAGCCACAAAAATAACTTGTCTCCTTTAACTGTCAGATCCAGCAGAGGCTCCCGGGTGATCAGTTTCTTATCTATAGTTCCCCTAAATTCTGTATCCCAGATAATCTGTCCGTTTAGCGCATTGATTTTAACGATTTGATTTTTGAAGGCCGAAAACAGGCCCGACCAGAATGTAGGCTTGTAATTGAGCATCACGATCTGATTGGTTTTCTTGTCGTAAATGTATTTGCCTACGCTACCTTTAAAAGTTTTTGTAGTCCAGAGTTGCTTGCCTGTCTGCGCTTCAACCATACTTATCCCACCACGTTGGGCTATCAGGAACGCATCCAGCTCGTTGATATATTTTACCGTTTCTATGTCGGCTTCCTGCTCTTTTTTATCCAGCAGGTCCTGATACGCTTCAGAGTTCCAAAGTTCCTTGCCAGAGGTGAGGTCTAACACAGCCACACGATCTGTGCCCATAGACCGCGCATCAAATAAGAACAAGTAGCCGCTTTTATCTCCGCGGATCACGTATTGAAATTCTGAGTTATTGGTTTTATTGGTTGTGAGTTTCTTGTAGTCGCCACTCCAAACCTGCTTACCTTCAGTATTGAGCACCGTGGCGGAGTTGTCATCCGTGCCAATGATAATTGATCCATCGGCATTTGACAGTGCAAGTCTGGAGGCCTTGTTGTCAAATTCAGATTCCCAGACACTTTTAAAATTGCCACTTTTTTTTCCGGCCTTGCCACCACCGGTTAGGCTTTTCAACATGCCAAACTGTGCATTTACTACCAGGTTACAGCAGGTCAGAACGGTGAGTAAGAGTAACGTATTTCTTTTCATAATTAACTGATTTATTGAGGTTAAGATTACCAGACAAAAATCAATTATGGGGCAGTAACAGGCAATAAGCACAAGTGCTAATAATGATAGGTATATATCCCTATTCAGATGAGAGGTTTTAAGTTCCGTACCAGAATAAATTACCTGTAATTTTCCAATGCTAAATCATTCTGATACCTTTAACGCGTGTTTATTGCCACAGGAATTATGTTGTCTATACCTTTCAGGAAAAATATTTTTAATAGTGAAGTGAACTTCCCGGCAAGATATCAGCCCGAAAATTTAGCTAAAATTGTTTCTGCACAGTTTTTATTGGTCTTCCTGACGCTTTACTTTTTCAAGCCCTTTACTGTAACGCTGGCAGAACAGCGCTGGAGTTATTTAACCAGTTGTTGTTTGCATGCGCTGCTGCCTGCATTGATCGTTTTCGTTTATATGAGCCTGCTTAGTCGCAGCAGCAATAAACAGCAGATCAAGAACTGGACGCTAATAAAAGAATTGCTGCACCTGGTGATACTTTTTCTGCTCATCGGGCTTTCCAGTTTCTTATTACGGAGCGTGATCTATACCAATTCAGATAATATTTCGTGGCATTACTTCTGGATTGAAATCAGGAATGTTTATCTGGCGGGGACGGTATTTTGTCTTTATCTGATAACAACCAAGGTCTATTTTAATTTATCAATGGGCAAGTCAACCACCATTGAGCCCAATCTTGCTGCCGTCAAAACAGACTTTCATCCGGCGCCGCTCTTCATCAAGGCACATGTGCGCATAGATGATTTTTATCTGAACGTTGCCGACTTGCTGTTTGCCCGTGCAGAGGGAAATTATGTGCAGGTTTATACAGTTGAAAAGGGGACTGTACATAGCGACCTGAAAAGAATCTCGTTGAAGCAACTGGAGCTGCAACTTGCTGCTTATCCTGATATCCTCCGCTGTCACCGGGCCTATTTGTTAAATATCAAAAGGGTAGCCCGGCTCTCTGGTAATGCTCAGGGATATCTGATTTCATTTGATGAAACTGACGATAAGGTCCCTGTATCGCGAACTTATCTCAGTTTATTCGACAGCATCTATCAACCAGAGGCGTAGCTTTTTCCCAACAGGCTTGTTGTCCGTAACAAAAGCTTGTCAGCCGTCACAAGCCACGTTCCCCTGCCTTTTTGTTCATCTATCTTTGGACTTTCAACTCGGGGACCCATGAAGCCAATCAAGACCACTACCTCAATCATCATAGCTTTTTGCGTGATCAATCTGATTATGCATTTGCTTGCAGATTATCATTCCGGATTTCAGGGGGATGAGTTGCTGCACATCGCTACAGGTAACCATCCAGCCATCGGCTATATGGAGTTTCCCCCAATGATTGGCTGGCTGGCCTGCATCCAGAATCAGTTTGGATCGAGCTCGGTATTTGTGCACCACATTTTTAGTCACATCGCCACCCTATTGATTTTAGTACTTGTAGGATTATCTACCGTTGAGCTTGGCGGAAAGTCCAAAGCAGTTTTTTTGGCGCTGCTCTGTATCATGATATCCCCCGGATTTGACAGGTCGCACCAACTATTTCAGCCCGTAGTATTCAGCGAGCTTTTTTGGGTATTGTCCTTTTACCTGCTGACAAGGTTTATCAAAGTACCCGACAACAAAAATTTATTTTGGCTAACGCTGTCTCTGGCGTTTGGCTTTTTAACAAAGTATGATATCGTCTTTTTTATCGCAGGAACTTGCAGTCTTTTCTTTTTCAAAAGCACACAAAAAATATTGCTTAGTAAACAGGTGTGGAAGTTTATCTTACTGTTCGCTATTATTGTGGCTCCAAATTTATGTTGGCAATATCTGCATAACTTCCCCATGTTCCAGATGTTCTCCCGCCTGTATGAAACGCAACTCGATAAGTTGAACGTGGGCAGCGTTATCGTAATGTTAATCATAGACCTTAATCCCTTTACACTGCTCCTATGGCTGCCCGGATTATTCTATATGTTTATGAGCAAATCCCTGGCAACATACAGACCTCTGGCGGTATGCGTAGCCATATCGATATTGGTTCTGGCATTGGCAAAAGGGAAGCATTATTACTTTTTCTCAGACATTATCTTTCTGATCATTTTTGGCAGTATCTGGTTTGAACAAAAGGTGTTGGCCTGGCAAAAATGGCTACTATATCCAGTCAGCATTTTGTTTATTGCAACAGGATTATTCCTAATGCCATGGGGGTTAATGGTCTTGCCCCTGAACAACTTTATCCATGTTTACAGGCTAGATAAGAGAAAAAGTAAGTTCGGGATCCCTGATGAATATTATACAGAAAGCAAGTGGGTAAAGACTATGCGTGCACTGAAAGCTGTGCATGACAGTTTACCCGCACAACAAAAACAAGGATGTCTGATCTGGGGTAAACATTACAGTCAGGCTGGAGCGGTAAATTTATTCGGCAGCGCGTATGGTTTACCAAAAGCATTTTCTTATCATGGTAGTTTTTACTCGTGGGCACCAACGGGGCCAATACCAGAAACAGTTATCGCATTTACCAATGGCGAAGCAGATGTTGAATTCTTCAAATCATTTTTCAGCTCCGTTGTCGCGGTAAATAAAGTATATAATCCTTATGCAGGTTTTGACGAAGACAGGTATCAGACAATTTTTATCTGCACAAAGCCTAAACAAAGTTTTGAGGGCCTACATCAGATTTTCAAGACAAGGGTTTTCGAGTAATGGTTTAAACTGATGCTTTTTATTTGCCCATTATCTTTAGTTTCGCTTCACTGGGCTCGTCGAAGGCATTGCTGTTCTCCAAAACCATCTGCATTATATCCATCTCTTCTCCCCGCACGGTCGAACTAAAAAGCTGGGCGCGCTGCAACATCCGGATATAAGCATCTGGTATGTGTTGTTTACTAAACTGTTTTAGGGCTCCCATATAATCCTCTCTGTAAACTGTTGGAATAATAATTTTTGCTTCAGCTTTAGCGCTTAACTCTGCATTCATCATTACCCTCGCAATTCTACCGTTACCATCAAGAAAGGGGTGTACTTCACTTACCATAAACATCATAAAGATGGCTTTTGCCATTGGATCATTTAGGTTTTTATAGTAGTCAAACCCTCTTATCAACGTACCACGCACTAATTTATAGTCAACAAAAAAAGTATTTCCAGCACGGTTGTTCTGATCTTTAAACTCCCCTGGTTTTTTTGATGGTCTTGCAGATAATAATATCTGATGCCGGTACTGAAGGATATCAATCAGTTGTTGAGGCGTTTCGGGAGTAATCTGCATCTCCTTTCGATTACTAAGAATTTTGTAAGTTCCCAATACATCATGAGAATCTGCATCTCTATTTGGCATTGGCTGCTGAGTCTCGATTATCCGTTTCGCATCTTCAATTCCAAATTCTGTTCCTTCAATATAATTGGAGAAATATGCATCAAAAAATGCAAAATTCCGGAAAGCTTTCACAGAAAGATTTGGGTCTGGAACTGGTGTAAACTCCTTTTGTTTGAGCTCAACAAATAGATTAATAAATAATTCATTCCGTTTAGCATCATAAGGTATACCTTGTGCTCTAGCCCTGGAACCTGGAGAAGTTAATTGAACTGCGCTGTTGGTGCGCAACATTGCCCCAATCAATTTATTGAGATGGACAAACTCCTTTTCCAAACCGATAATGGTAGAAATTTCTTTTGCCTGATCTCTCAGTAAATTTAAGCCATCTTCTCCTTTTGCATTAATTACCTTTTCCAGGATATCTTCAATTTCAGGAAGTGTTAAAGTCTTAGATTGAGGACCCGGCTTCCGTGTCTCCTGCATGTTTTCCAGCAGTGCCCTTGCTTGTTGGGACACGAAAAGCCCCGCGGTGAACGCATTATCACCAGCTAGCGCTTTTGGCCCCTCCATAATATTTAATGTCACGCCAGGAAGCTTGATCTTTCGGTGATGAGAATTCGTTAGAAAAAGGTCACCTGAGGATGTTGGTCTGAATTCAAGAGCACTTCTATGACTTAACAGGACGCCTGGATACAGCGTTCCTATAATCAAGAATATATTTCGTTTGATAATATCTTCTGCGGCATCTTCCAGATTGCTTGTGAAAATTTTAGGTGCCAACTTCTTCAATGCACCTTTTTTGACCAACGCATTTATCTTTCTGCTCTCCTCAGGAACGCTGGAAGAGAAAAGGATTTCATGAAGGTGTAATGGTAGCTTGCTTTTCATTTGCTTCTTAATTTGAGCTGTCAACACAAATTTTTCACGCTAAGTTATCCATTCGTGGGTATAAAACACAAATTTTTCACGCTAACTCGGCAAAAAACACAAATTTTTCACGCTAACTCAAGAAAGCGAGTCAGGATAATGATCTTCTATATTTCAAATGAAAATAAAAATTGGCACTAATGAGTAAATGATGTAACATTTATTTTCAGTTTGACGGTAATTTCAACATCCCTATCCTTTAATTCACTAGCTGGGATATAAGCGGGCCAATACCCTATAAACCAAACAACCAAATATGCCACTTGCTTATTGTTTTTGGAATAGTAAGTAATTTTAGCCAATCCATCTTTATCAGTTAAAACAGACCATAGCGCGTTTTTCTTTTTATCGGTGAAGCCGTAAAAAGCTACCTGAGAAGATCCCGAACCTGAATCCAGTATCCGAATACTTACACTTGATGATTTAGCCTGATATCCTTTATCTATCAATATATATTGAGAGACAGAATCCACTAAAAATGTGGTATGAATTTTTTTATCGTTAGCAACGATATTAGATAACGACTTTGTTTTCCCACTAAATTGGCTGAAAAACAAACTAAAGAGTACACATAACATCATAATCGATCCCATTTTGATCTGCTACCAACTACATTCTCCGGGCGGTAGCTACTAGCATTACAAGGCAATCACATAATTACCCTTTTTTTTGATATAGTGGTCATCAAGAGTAATCAATGCCAACAGCATTAAAATACATTTTTAATGCACTGCCTGTTCATTTTGCCATTTTAATTTAACTGTAATTTCGACATCCCTATCCTTTAACTTAACCAAAGGAATATATGCTGGCGAGTAATTTAAAAAATAGACCACAAGATAGGCGGCTTCCTTACTATTTCTTGAAAAGTACGTTATCGTGGCCGAACCCTGCTTATCCGTAACACATTGCCACAACTTTCGCTTACTTCTGTCAGCGAATCCAAAAAACGCCATTTGCGTATCATTAGATCCAAATTCAAATACATGAAGTTTAATCTCAGAGATATCCGGTTTGTAACCCTTGTCTAAAATAATAAATTCAGAAGTCGTATCTACGGTCATTACAGATGAAATGCTTTCAAAGTTAAGTGTCAGCAAATATGTTTTAGTTTTAGCATTTGATTTAATAGAAGTTGAAATAAGAACAAATAAGATGAAAATAAATTTCTGCATAAACGTGACTTTATAAACTATAAAAACTGAGTTTGGTATTTATTAGCACTTTGGGATCGAGCCTTTCGGCATACTACTATTGTTGAAAGCGTCCCTCTGATTTTACTTAATCCATTCCTGCTCCCATTTTACTGACTTTTTAAAAGACTTACGCATTTTTATTCCGCCAAGTCTTGGATTTAAGCTTGTGCTCGGGTTGACGAATCAATTAAAACTGTCTCAGAAAAACCAGCATATTGCCCGGCCTGAAGAATTGAGATTGCGAAAATTCATTACAAGTTAGTTAACTTATGCCAATATAATTATATTTAAAAATTAATACAAATTGACAAAACTATTCCTGCCGATAACTTTACGATGATCCGTAAAATAAGTGAAACAGAATTTAATAAAGCGCATTCTTTATGTGATGCCATTGTACATTTATAGCTCCCGCCAAACCGAAGGCTATCTGCCTGAGGACTGCCTAAGACTTTAAATACATTGTCAACCGACTGTCCAGATTAAAATATATGAAACGACGCATTACCATAAATATACTACTATCATTTGTCCTTGTTCCGATAATAATGGCAGCCAGGGATTACTACTTCATTGTAATACTTAAAGACCACAGCTTTTTTTACGGTACCTTTTGGGAATATGAAACTTTAGAATTATTAATCACCCTTCTGATAACGCCGCTATTTTGGCTAATCTTCTTCATGCTTCCTTACAACCTGATCATTCTTAAGAAAGAGAAAAAACGACGGCTGAGGTTTTATGAAAAGGTACTATACTTTGAATTACTCCTAATGATCGCCTGGTTCCTACTGGGCGTCATTGAAAATTTGTGGAGCCACCCTTTCTGGAAAAATCTGAATGCAGTCTTTTATTTTCTACCGTTTAGCATACTGTTCGCAGGGTTAGTTCATCTTTTTGTAGACCGGAAAGAACACAGTTCTACCATGCAAAAGCTCAATGCCCCATTAGCCCAATAATCAAGTAAGCGTTAAAGGTAATTTTATGAAAAGACGTATTATCGTAAACATTATACTATCATTTATTCTCTTTCCAATCTTATTCTCTATCAAAGATTATTACCTGATAGAGATTCTTCATGATCAAACTTATTTCTACGGTACTTTCTGGGAATATGTTGGCGCAACACTGCTAAGCCGTTTCATAGCAGGCCCTATAATTTGGCTTCTTTTTGTAATGCTTCCTTATAATCTAATTATAACTAAAAAAGCAAAAAAAAGTTCGCTAAAGTTTTATCAAAAGGTATTATTTTTTGAATTGATTTTAACATTACTCTGGTGCCTAATCGGTACTTTTATTAATTTATGGGCTAATCCTTACTGGAAAAATCTTGAAATGCTACTCTATTTTTTTCCGTTAAGTATACTGTTCGCAGGGTTAGTTCATCTTTTTGTAGACCGGAAAGAGGCAAGACATCCATCAGAGTAAATAATTCAACATTTATATTCAGTAGATTTTAGCACAAGTCCGATAGATTTGCTTAACTGCATCTTGCGCCATATCTGGAACTTTGTACTATAAAATCAACATATGAAAATTGTAGTAACAGGCTCCTTAGGACATATCAGTAAACCACTTGTAGAACGTTTACTTGAAAGCAATCATACCGTAACAGTAATCAGCAGTGATCCCGGTAAAATAGCAATCATTGAAGACATGGGGGCTACTGCGGCTATCGGCTCGGTGCAGGATGCAGACTTTTTAGCAACAGCATTTACAGGAGCAGATGCGGTGTACACAATGGTGCCCCCTGTAAGCTATATGGAACCAGGCTTGGACCCAATAAAACACTTTAGCCAGATCGGTAACAACTATGCATCGGCAGTCACACAAGCCGGCATTAAGCGGGTAGTAAACTTAAGCAGTTGGGGTGCCCATCGTGATAGTGGAACAGGCGGGATTGTTGGTACCTACTATCTGGAGCATATCCTGAACGGCCTCCCCGAATCTGTAAGCATCACACACATCCGCCCGGCATCATTTTATTATAACCTGTTTAGCTTTATCCCAGCAATTAAATACACAGGTAAGATCTCAGCGGCTTATGGAGCCGGCGACCGCACTGTACTGGTGGCTCCCGAAGATATCGCTGTTGCAGTAGCTGACGAACTTGAAAATACCGCAGGTAGCCGCAGCATAAGATACGTTGCCAGCGATGAGCTAACCTGCAATGAAGTAGCCCAAATTTTAGGTGAAGCCATCGGTAAACCAGACCTGCACTGGGACTTAATTTCAGCAGAGCAGGCACAACAAAGTCTGGAAGCGGCAGGGCTGCCCCCAACTTCAGCTGCACTATTGGTCGAATTGCAAACCGGGCATCATAATGGATTTATCTCGGAAGACTACTACAAACACAGGCCAGAATTAGGCAAAGTTAAACTAACCGACTTTGCTAAAGAATTTGCACTGGCCTATCAAAAACAGGTATCTTAGAACAATGGCTGATCAACCGCAAACTATTAAAAGCATCACTGAGTTTCACCGGCTCCGGGGACTACCTGGGCCGGTGCATCCGCTTGTAAGCGTAGTTCGTTTTGAAGACATGAAATATAACAGCAAACATCCGCAAAGCTGGGTGCTCGACTTCTACTCCATCGCCCTCAAAAGTAATTTTAAAGCTAAGCTTAAATACGGCCACCAGGTCTATGATTTCGATGAGGGCATCATGACGTTCATGGCTCCCGGACAAAAGATAGGCATTGAGTATAACCCGGATCAACCCGTAGATCATTCTGGCTGGCTCCTGATCTTCCATCCAGACTTTTTATGGGGCACACCGATGGCGAAAAGTATCAGGCAATATGAATTCTTTGACTATGCTGTGCACGAAGCACTATTCCTTTCTGCCGAGGAAGAAGAACTTTTAAACGGAATCATGGCTAATATAGGTGATGAATACCGGCGAAGCATTGACCCCTTTACGCAAAACATCATCATCGGCCAGTTGGAAGTTTTGCTGTCCTATGCACAGCGCTTTTACCAGCGACAATTTTTAACACGCAAAATCAGCAACCATGATGTGCTTATGCGATTGGAAACGTTTCTTGACGCATGCTTTCATGACCAGCAGCTCAATCGTAATGGAATCCCTACGGTATTGTCTGTTGCAGAAGCGCTGCACATATCACCTAACTACCTGAGTAATCTCCTAAAAACGCTAACCGGCCAAAGTACTCAGCAACACATTCAGGATAAGCTGATCAATAAGGCCAAGGAAATGTTATCTACCAAGAGCCTTTCCATAAGTGAAGTAGCGTATGCACTGGGGTTCAACTATCCGCAATCTTTCAGCAAACTGTTTAAAAGCAAAACACAGGTTTCCCCGGCAGAATTCAGACAGCAAATGACTAATAGTTAAAGCGCAATGACGCCTAATCTCCAAGGTGCAACTTAAACTTTCAGAGCTATTGTATAGTAAGGATTAATTTATATTCATGGTAAAGTTTTTTGCTTTCTATAAAACATAATTTTATATTGCTGCAAATTAATCCGTCTCAGTGAACATAAACACTTTTAGCTTCCGGCGATCAGCCACAATAGCAAACACGCAGCACATCAGCCTCATAATCAGAAAAAGCCAGAGCGCTGAGTTTAATTCAGGTAATCTAAAGAAATACTCTTTTTTGGTGCTTTTTATAGCGATATGCCTAACAGGCTGTAGCGTAGATCCTGAAAACACAGGATGGACTGTAAAAGATTCTTTAAGCTGTAAGGAAATTTTGGGGAGCTATATGTTTATTCAGAACCAGTACCGAGCAAGCAGGAACAAAGTATCTCCAGCAGATAGTTTGATCTTGAAAATTTCTGATCCAACTTTAAGCACAAGAGGTGGATATGTGTACCGTGGAAAGTATCAGCTTACTAACAATAATAATCGAAAAGATAGTATAATTAAAGTTGGATCCTGGAGGTACATTACCACATTTGTTGGCCATGGTAAATATTCTAATTCAATAGCTTTTGATGGTCTAAAACCTGATTCGATCAACATTAACTTTGTCTTTAGTCGACGGGCCGGTGGTGCACTTTACATTACTGGTTATGAAGAAAATGAAGAATCTGCCGAAGTATTTAAGTTCAAGAAAATCAATTAATCAACCCCCCCAGTTGACCAAACCAACTGGGGGTTATTCATTGCTATACAATTGGTCAGGTAAACGAAGCAAGTTTGATGCGAAACTTACCGCACCAGTTTTTTCAGATAATAGTCACTCCCCTCGGCCTTCATCTCATTCAGGAAATCATTATAAGTATAGACTTTTTTAGTACTTTTCTTTTTCGCATTCAGATAGTCGGCATAATAGCCAAAGCCGCCAGCCATGATGTAGTTGTAAAAGGTCTCCGCTTTGTTATTCACCACATGCAGGTCACTAGACACCGTATGTTCACCATTATAGACCGTTGTTGAATTTACTTCCAGGAAATACGTAATCCCATTAAGCTCCCAGATCCTGAAACTCATGTCAGGATCTTTATAGTAATAGAAAGTCTTGCCTAATTTGGCTTCCAGTACCTTAACCAATTTTTCAGTTTCTGCAGTTGTTTTAATGCCTAAACGGTAAGCTTCTATCTGCTTTGTTTTTTGATCGATGAAGAACTTTACTCCATTCGCCAAGTACGAAGTTGTCGGGCTGTTATCTATGCTCCCGTACAACGATTTTCCACCAAAATATAAAGCTTCTTTTTCCAGCGAACTATATTGACTCAGGTTAGCCACCAGAAACTTGTCGTCCTCGAGTTTAAATTTCGAGGTAATGGAACTTTCGGGAACCGGCAGCTTTAATGTTGCCAGATCAAAGTTCTGAGAATGGCAGGATTGAATGATTAAATTCAACAGGACAATTCCTGCGATTTTTAGGGAGGTAAGCGGTTTGTTTTTGGTCATCGGTTTATATTTGATTTGCGTTTTTACTGCTCACAACTTGGTCATCATTCTTCTGCAGCTACAGGAAAAGCAGTGCAAAACTCAAGCCAATCCCAGATGATCAAGTATACGTTAGCAAGCTTTAAAAGGATGACGGAATCCATCCTGGGCTTCCTCGCCCGGGCTACAAGCACATCGCCAACAACTAAAATTAAAAAACACTTGTTCTTATCATCAGTATGCATATTTTTATCGGCGAAAAAAGAAAGCTATGTTAGTGATAAACAGTTTTGAAGAATATCAATCGCATCTAGGCAAAGATTTAGGTGTTTCTGAATGGCACAGGATTACCCAGGATCAGATCAATCAATTTGCAGATGCAACGCTAGACCATCAGTGGATTCATGTTGACAAGGAAAAAGCGGAACTTGAAGGACCGTTTAAGGCAACAATCGCGCATGGATATCTTACCTTATCTTTAATCCCATATTTGTGGAAGCAGATTGCTGACGTACGCAATATCAAGATGGAAATAAACTACGGAATCGAGCATTTTAAATTTGGGCAGGCAGTCTTGGTAGATAGCGAGGTGCAGCTAAAAGCTAAGTTGCTCTCCATTGTAAATCTTCGTGGCACAACTAAAGTAGTTATAGAATCAACATTAATGATCAAGGGCTATGCGAAACCCGCTTATACTGGAGAAGTGATTTTCTTATATCATTTCATATAAAGGTCCAGACATAAAAGAGCTCCTCCCCAAAATTCAATTGTGGCTTACTGTTTGCGCATATCAATGAAAAACTTATGCTGAGCTACTTTAAATTTATCGCAAAACTTCTAGCCTTCACCCTGATAGGCCTCAGCCTGCAAAATAACCAGGCTTTTGCCCAACACATTCAGGCTAACAATGCCAAAGAAAAAAAAGTGCTGTTACATATTGCGGCTTTGCCGGAGGTACAAAAACGTTCCAGGGAAATTAAACGGCTTAGCAAGGGCAAGACCGATATCACGTTAAGGATTAGTGCAGATCCCGAACTGGAGATACCCTATTATCAAGTGAACGTAAATGACGGCGCGCCAACTTACAACAACCACTACCAGTTTGCCGTAGATCCAAAGACCTATCAGGTGTTCTTTTATGACGCAGTAAGCAACCGTCAGTACACGCTGGCCGAATGGCGAAAAAGTAAAATGTACAAATAGCGGAGTCCTGTATCAGATTACTGCTCTATCACCACACCATTAATGGAGATTTCCTTACACATGATCGCGATTGACGTGGCACCATACGCTTCATTGTAAGAATTAGTTGAGAACTGATCTCCGAAACTATACAAACTCGCATTAGTGAACTTGATGGTGCGGGTTGGGTTTTTACCATACGTGTCTACAATGGTAATAGTACCATCAAAACGCGTTTGTTTCTTCGAAAAAACTTTAAGTAAATCATCACTAATCTTCTTAGCATCCATCGTCAGATAACATCCGCCAGGATAAATGGCAGCTGATTTATTTTTCGCTGTATCTGAAACTGCATTGGCAACAGGAGCCTCGTCATAACTGCGGGAAAGGGACGTACTCACCGAATTCAAATCTGTAACGATCGTCTTTCCGCCGGAGTTGATGGTGAGTTGGAGCTTTGTACGGTTCTCATCAGATTGGGCGTAGATTTTATTGAACAACGAAACGGACAGGATTAATGCCAGGGCGAGCGCAAGTGATTTTTTCATAGTGATGTCTTTTAGATTGATCACGCTATTAACAACGATCAGATCGCATTGTTCGGAGACTGTTAATTTAACTACAGCAACATTGAAACAAAAAATACAATTTACCCGTTAGCCTATAAGGTTATCATTGAAGAACAATTCTTATGAAATATATCTTAATCCTTGCATCGTTATTCATTTTCAAACCGCAAGTTCAGGCCCAAATCAAACCTGTACGCACAGGCTCCCACTCATTTACGATCCAATGGATCAGTTTTAATAATGATAATCCGGGAAGCGTAAATATCAAATTAATTGGTGATGATGAATACAGCATTGAAGGCGCGCAGCGTGATGCAAAAACCAAAGAATATGTGACCATTAAAGGAACATTCCTTAATAAAGGGCGCACACTCAAATTCAACGGGAATATTGTATCTAAAATTAATTCCATCAACGGTGGCAAGCCCTGCGAACGTACAGGCTTGCAGATTTTCAAGGCATCAGGTGTAAGGAAATACTGGCGACTGCAGCAGATGCTGAATTGCGATGGTCAGATTACAGACTACATCGATATTTTCTTTTAAAGGCTCATCCAGCATTAGATCAAAATCAATTCAATCCCCGAAAGCTAACCGGTGTTTTTCCGGTCTTTTGTTTAAACAGTTTATTGAAATATTGCGGGTAATCGAAACCCAGTGCATAGGCAATTTCACTAACCGCTTTATCAGTGCCCAGCAATAAGTTCTTGGCCTCCTCTATTAAGTAAAAATGAATATGGTCCTGAGCATTTTTGCCAGTCTCCTTTTTGAGCAGGTCGCTCAGGTAACCAGGTGATAAAAACACCTGCTCTGCCAGCTCTTTGACGGTGGGTAGGTGTTTCTCCTTACCATGATCAAAATAACCCCTCAAAATCTTGTCTACCTGCATCACCACTCCGTTATTGGAACTTTTGCGGGTGATGAACTGCCGACTGTAAAAGCGAGTACAATAATTCAGCAGCTGTTCAATTTGCGAAACGATGATGTGCTGACTATGCTCGTCTATGTTTTCATTTAATTCTGCCTCGATGGCAGCTACACACTGTTTCAGGATCTGGTTTTCCTTATCCGACAAGTGTAGCGATTCTGCAACTTCGTAAGTAAAGAAATTAAAGTCCTTCATTCTTTCAAACAGTGGCGTTGCCCGGATCAGGTCAGGGTGGAAAACCAAACCCCATCCGGATATCACTGCACTGGAATCAAAATCATTCTCTAGTTCCAAAACCTGGTTAGGTGCCATACAGATCAGGCTGCCATTTTGAAAGTCGACCACCTTACGCCCATACTTAATGTTGTTGCGGTTATAGCTCTTACAGATCAAGGAATAAAAATCGCATGACAGCAGGGTTGTTTCAGTTACGTCTTCCTGAACCTTTCCAAAATCTATTACCGCCACCAGCGGATGTTGCACAGGCTGATCCAGTTGGAAGAACCGAAAAACATCTGCAATGGTTTTTAAGTGGACGAACATACTCATTACCGTAAATATAGCTTAAATCCCAAACAGTGTTTTCATACCGCCCATAAAAGTAGCATCGTCCTGCTGCGCGTGTTGTGCAATAATTGCCTTAGCATCATCACCTGCAGTATAACGTAACTGCTGTTTACCGTCTGTAGCAGCCTCAAAGATCACCTCCGCAACAACACTTGCTGGCGAAGCATCTTTAAAAAACTGAGGCATGCCGATCAATACCTGCTGGGTGATATGCTGGTATTCGACCATGCTTTCATCATTGCTGAAATCAAGAGAACGCCCACCAAAATCTGTTGCAATAGCTCCAGGTTCAACGATTTTAACCTGCGCACCAAACTGTTCAACTTCGAAGCTTAAGGCTTCAGAAATCCCTTCAACCGCGAACTTGGTTCCATGGTATAAAGTACCTAAAGGGAAAGTCATTTTACCGCCAATAGAAGATATATTGATGATAATCCCACTTTTATTTTTGCGGAAATGCGGCAATACGGCTTTAGTTACATCAATTAACCCGATCACGTTGGTATTGAACTGGCGGATGATCTGTTCCCTGCTGAAAGACTCCAATACGCCATAAGCACCATAACCCGCATTGTTGAGCAATACATCCAGCTTACCAAATTTGTTGATGCCCTGATCAATGGCATTTTGAATAGATTCCAGATCCAATACATCCAGTCTGGTTACCAGCAACTGATCAGAATTGACAAAAGTTGTTTCCTCTGGCTTACGCATGGTAGCGATAACATTCCAGCCTTTATTTAAAAATAATTGTGCAGTTGCTGCACCTATACCGCTGCTTGCTCCTGTGATTAATATTGTGTTTTTCATTTCGTTTTCTTTATAATTCAAAGGTCTCCCGAAAAGACGAGGGTCGAGCCATACAAATTCAGGATGTTTGTATGCTTTTTCCGGATTTTTGTCCCTTTGGCTACAAGATCAGGTCATCTGGCTAAATTTCCTGAGCAAAGCTTCCAGACTTTTGTATACATCAAATTGAGCACATTATGAAAGTTGTATTAACAGGTTCCCTGGGGAACATCGGCAGGCCATTGGTCAAGGATCTGGTAGCCAAAGGACATACCGTTACCGTAATCAGCAGCAATACAGCAAGAACAGCCGAAATAGAAAGCTTAGGCGGCAGCGCAGCAATCGGCACCATGCAAGACACCCCATTCCTGACCCAGGTATTTACAGGCGCGGATATCGTTTACCTGATGGAAACCATGGAAGCAGTGGGAGATATGTTTGATCCTGCGGTAGATTTTATTGGTGAGATCAGTCAGATTGGCGAGAACTATAAATCCGCAGTTCAAAACAGTGCCGTCAAAAATGTGATCCACCTGAGCAGTATCAGTGCGCATACCAACCAGGGAAATGGGATCCTGCTTTTCCATTACCATGTGGAGCAATCACTCAGGTCATTACCCGCAGATGTGAACATCAAATTTATCAGACCGGTAGGTTTTTTCAGCAACCTATTTTCCTTTATCAGGGAGATCAAAAGCAAAGGCACCATTACCTCCAATTACGGAGGCGATCAAAAAGAGCCCTGGGTGTCGCCGTTGGATATTGCTGCGGTAATTGCCGAAGAGGTTGACTTACCTTTTAACGGAAAAACCGTACGTTATGTGGCCAGCGATGTAGTATCGCCAAATGAGATTGCCGCAGTTTTAGGGCAGGCCATTGGCAAACCCGATCTGCCATGGAATGTGATCTCAGACGAGCAATTGCTCAACCGCTGGCTGGAGATTGGTTTTAACCCGCAGGTGGCACTGGGTTTTGTAGAAATGCAGGCCAATCAGGGAACGGGCGAACTTTACGAAGACTATAAAAGGCAGATACCAGAACTGGGCAAGGTAAAATTGAAAGATTTTGCAGAAGAGTTTGCAGCTGCATACCACGAAGCGTAGCTTTATATATGACAAAACTTAAAAGGTTAAGCACCATTACTGAGTTTCACCGCAGCAGGCAATTGCCACCGCCGCAGCATCCGCTCATCAGCGTTGTTGATTATGCAGAGGTGAATATGTTGCCTGAACACCGCGACTACAGTTGGGTGTTTGACTTTTACTTTGTTTCGCTCAAAAGGAACTTTGTTGCCAAGATCAAATACGGACAGCAGCTGTACGACTTTGATGAGGGCGTGATGTTCTTTATCGGCCCGGGCCAGGTTTTTAAGGTTGAGCGGGATCCTGAAGCTTCAGAAGAGCGATCGGGCTGGATGCTAATGATCCATCCCGATTTTATCTACAATACAGCACTTGCCACACAGATTAAGCGTTACGATTTTTTTGGCTATAGTACCCATGAAGCGCTGTTTGTATCCAACCAGGAGGAAACCATGATGATGGGGATTATAGATAACATCAGCAGGGAGTATCATGCCAACCTGGACCAGTTTAGCCAAAATATTATTATCTCACAGATCGAGACCTTACTGAATTATTCGGAGCGTTTTTATAACCGGCAGTTCCTGACCAGGAAAAAAGCAAACCACCAGGTATTGGAACGCATGGAAGAAATCCTGACCCAATATTTTAATGGTGATGACCTGATGGGCAAAGGCCTGCCAACGGTCGGTTATCTGGGTGAGGTGCTTCATGTATCCCCAAAATACCTGAGTAGTCTGCTGCGTGTGTTAACCGGGCAGACTGCGCTGCAGCATATTCATGATAAGGTAATTGAAAAGGCAAAGGAGCAACTTACCACAACCCAACTTTCAGTAGGCGAGATTGCGTATGCACTGGGCTTTGAACATCCGCAGTCGTTTAGCAAGTTTTTCAAGAGCAAAACCCACAGCTCACCGTTAGAGTTTAGGCGGTCTTTTGAGCGTAATTGAAGCAAATGATAAATTGACACTACAGCAAGTAAAATGCTTTAGTATTTAGTACTCCAATTGCCATATTCTGGATCGGGGCACCATTATTGGATGGTGTTATAAAAAACTTATGAATTCTATCAACAACGTACAACAATTAAGCCCTGAAAGTTTATTCGATCTTTTAAAAACCGAATTTCCTGCCTACGTCAACGAACAGATTGGCAGTAACCTGGCCGTTGAATTTGCCCATGTAGCCGATATTATCAACATCAGCTTTCCTGAAGTTATCGAAGGTAATGCCTACACAATCACAGTTAACAATGATAGCCTGGAACTTACTGACCACACAACTGAAGGAACTTATAACACAGAACTGCTGGAAGAACAACTGGTTTCGTTTTTGACTTTAAAAGCAGGGTAGTTAAATCCTTCTTCCTATCTCATTTCATTTAGTATAACCGAATTAACAGCATTATGACATTGCTAATGTTATACTGTTAATTCGGCTTTTTCATCTTCTGCCCCACCAGGCAAATGTTTCCGTTAACCTTAGTAACTTCATAGTGGTACATTTTTATACTATTATATAAAAATAAAATACATTATTGCACTATATTTGATGAGATACCAAAAAAGAATTTCTTAACCACATTGGATTATGAGTTTAGCAGGAAAAAACATGCTGGTTGTTGGCGGCAGTTCGGGCATCGGCCTATCTTTGGTGAAACTGCTCCAAGTGCAAGGCGCAAATGTATTCGTGATTTCCCGGAGCCGCTCTGAGCAGTGGGCGGAGGATGTTCATTTTCTACAGGCCGATGTTACAGAAGAAATAAACTTGCCCCCAGATTTTCTACCTGAACAACTACACGGACTGGTCTATGCCGTTGGCAGTATCACACTCAAACCCTTCAACAGGTTAACGACAGTAGATTTTTTAACCGACTTTACCCTTAATGTGCTTGGAGCAGCCCGCATCGTTCAGCAATCGTTAAAATCACTAAAAAGTGCAAATGGTTCTTCTGTGGTACTAATTGGCTCCGTTGCTGCCAGGGCAGGAATGCCATTTCACGGAAGTATTGCTGCGGCAAAAGGAGCTTTAGAAGCAATGGCCCTGACTATGGCTGCTGAGTTTGCCTCCCAACAAATCCGGGTAAACCTTGTTGCTCCCTCACTTACTGATACCCCTTTGGCGGAAAAGCTGCTGAATTCGCCCGAGAAACAGGAAGGATCGGCAAAGCGACATCCACTGGGCAGATACGGGCAGCCTGAAGATATCAGCAGTATGATTGCATTCTTGTTATCAGATCAAAGCAGCTGGATGACCGGACAAGTTATTGGTATAGATGGCGGTTTAGGAAAGTTAAAAACAATGTAAAAAGCAATGGTAAAAGATGCAGACGTAATTATCATCGGTGCCGGGATTGCTGGCCTTACAGCTGCTAAAGTACTGAAGGCAGCTGGCAAATCGGTATTGATTATCGAGGCAAGTGATGCCGTTGGTGGCCGGGTAAGAACAGATGAACTGGATGGCTTTCTGCTCGACCGTGGGTTCCAGGTGTTCTTGACAGGTTATCCAGAAGCTAAAAGATTTCTGGATTATAAGGCACTTGATCTCCGCAGTTTTGATCCCGGCGCATTAATTCTGCAGGACCACGGAACCACAAAAATTGGTGACCCGCTCCGAAAGCCTGGCTCTTTAGCAGCTACACTGCTTTCACCGGCAGGTACCTTAGCAGATAAATTACGGATGTTGAGGCTGGTGTGGAAACTGGGGCGTAAAACTGTAGCGGAGATCTTTTCTACCAAAGAAACTACCACGATCACATACCTGGAAAACCAGGGGTTTAGCAACAAGATCATCAGTCAATTTTTCCGGCCTTTTCTTACCGGAATTTTCCTTGAAGGTCAGCTGAGTACTTCCAGCAGGATGTTCGAATTTGTCTTTAAAATGTTTAGCGAAGGTGATGCCGCGATTCCGGCAAAAGGTATGGGCATGATCCCAGCCCAATTAGCAAACTGTCTTTTACCTGAAGAAATCCTGTTCAATCAATGGGTGTTGAAAATCGATGGCGGCAGTGTTACAACAGATACCGAAAAGGTTTATACCGCTAACTTCATTCTTGTAGCAACCGATCATCCTGGAATACCAGCCCCACATAACACGAATTCCAGTGAATACCATTCGGTTACTAACCTATACTTCAGCTCGAAAACACAACCTTTTTCAGAACCGCTGATCGCGCTAAATGCTTTAGGTGCCAAGCTGGTCAATAATATAGCAGTCATGAACCGGATCTCTCCGGATTATTCCCGAAATGGGGAAGCGTTGATTTCCGTATCGTTAATTGGCGATCACCGTCAGGAAAAAGAGACCGAATTACAGCACAGGGTAATCCATGAACTCAGGCGATGGTTTCCCGAAGCAGACAGCTGGAATCATCTGAAAACCTATCACATCGACTATGCTTTGCCCAATGACGACTGGGTTAATAATGAACCTGCTGAGAAGGCCATCAGGCTTGATGCGCATTGTTTTGTTTGTGGCGATCACCTGATGAATGGCTCAATTAATGCGGCCATGAAAAGTGGCAGGCTTGCAGCCGAGACAATAATTAAATCAGCGGTATAAATGAATAGCAACATCCTGTATACAGATGAGTTTTTAGGTCCTGATTCCAGAAAACATCAAAATGGCGCAGCAGCTGGATAAGGTCATCAAAAAGCGTCAGTTCTCCCAGTCTGATCATGGAAAAGAACTGACACGATCGCTGATTGATCATATCTTAAAAGTAAACAAAAGTAAAGCATCCGCTCAGGAAATCGTGGGTTTAATGCGCTATTTACTCGGAACAGAAATCGCAGATATGCTGGAAATTGAGGCGCCCGACTTACCCGGCTATAAAATCTCCCTGCTCAGAACGATAAACTATCTCAAAGGCTTCCAGCGTGCAGGAGATTTTAAACAGGCGTACCGTTTGGGCTATGCCAAATTCAAGAAACAAAGCGCTGAGCATCATAACTATTGATACGGCAAGGAAGAATTTCCTTTAAACCTTCCCCGGTATAACCTTAGCAGCTGATCAAGTTTTTTTCTTCCAACAGTTAAGCCATCCAGTGCAAATAGCGTTTCACCTCCATAGGCCCAGTACTGCAAATAAAAGCTTCGATATCGCCCGTTTCCTCTGGCGATTACCGATGCACCTGACACTGCCGACCAAGGCTGGAATGAATGCCCCGAAACCTGGATACCTTTATCGCTAAGCGTAATTTGCGGCTTGCGATCAAAAAGTTGTCTAACCGTTGATCTTAACAAATAAACACCAATAGCCATAAATACGATCCCCATAAACATGGACCAAAGGGAAGACAGGCTCCAGAATTCCCCTTTAAAAAAGATCACCAGAAGCGCGCCAAAACCAAAGACCACCAAATTCATCAATATGGAGAGTATTTTTAGAATAACGGAATAATAAATGCGCGTTTCGGGAGGCAGGGCCGGATCATTCACAAACAGATCAGGTTGATTAAAACGCTCGTCCAGTTGCGCCCACTGCAGTCTTTGTGCATCCGACCATATTTCTAACTTGCGTAAATTCTTATTGATCTCGCCAGGAACCAGGTAAGCATAGCCAGCACGGCGCTTTAGCTCATGAACATTGCGCACATTGGAAAACGCCCATATCATCCATGCAGGCAGAGCATATGCCCTGTAAAATCCGGCAAGAAGTGCAGCAAACAAAAGTACTGCTGGCGACAGCAAGATCAGATAGGTGTTTCGAGACAGCAAATAGGTAATTACCGGAAGTCCGATAAAAATCAACAGCTGAGGAATTAAGATTACCTTCCGGCCGCGGGATATGGCCTGATCAACAGAAACAGGATACATGAGTTTTTCCATGGGGCTATTGTACAGCATATAACGGCAAACTGTTGATATTGTTTATGCCAGCCTTCTCTATTTGCTCTGGTATTAATAAGTAACATGAAAAATCTTACGGCATAAACCATCATCCTTAACAACATTGCTGGGATGGCGTTGGTTTAGCTGTATGTTATAGGATTAACGATATGTACGATGCTATAAACTATCCCTTAATAGCTTTATGTTCGACCCCATTTTATTGGATGGAAAAGTGGTTTAATTGACTTCAATAGGTGGCCCGACTACAGGAGAATCTGGATCTATCTCTTTCTCTGGCATTTTACCGTAAGTACAGAGATACTTAAAGAATTCCTCGTTTTTGCCAACCGGCTGGTGTATAGAAATGATACTACCTGGATTGTTTTCTATAGGGTTAGCGTATGTGTGCGGGGTGCCTCTTGGTATAAAGACAGTATCTCCCGTAGATACTTTATGCACTACATCCCCAAGTTGAACAAGAAATTCGCCATTTGCCACATAGAAAACCTCATCTTGATTTTTATGGATATGTAGCGGCGGCCCCCCTTTAAAGGCGAATGTCTTTGAAGTGGGTGCAACAATGAGCAACTCTCCCTGGGTGTCTGCTCCTGATACAACACAGCGCCCTATTGCATCAGGGGTTGTGGTTTGAATGCCATCAAAACGACTTTCATTGGCCTTTACAATAAATGCTTTTTTTGCCTTATTGATTTTTATAAACTTCCCTAATTTGCTAAAAGCTGTTGCTGGAATGGCAAGCATTGTGGCCAACACGAAATTCCGTCGTTTCATCATATTTCAAATATAGAAAATAAACCATTTTAATTCAACGGCTTAACAATGTTGACGCTATCGGAGAAGTTTGGTTCTAAAGACTATATAGAATTCATCAGACCCCACTAAGTTACAAATGGATTTCCCTTTTTGCAATTAACATCTATTGAACAATTGCGCTGTACATGTTTTTGTGAAGTATATTTGATATCAAATAATCGCTCATTTTTAACGTTATATGAACATCGGCAGATTAGACAAAATTTTCTCCTTCATGGCCATGGTAGTGGGTCTAGCTGTTATTGTGCTCAGCATTTCTACCAGGAATGACGATAATCAGATTAAGAAAACCGGGCAGAAAGCTACGGCTATAGTGGTTGATACCGTAATAACGATAAGAAAACCAATGAACAGGCCATACGATGCTTTCAAAGATAAAAGTGTCTGGGGAATTTATGAGTTTAAGACAACTGACGGCAAAACGTACCGGGTACAGGCTAAAACGTCAGGTTCACATTTAGGAAAGAAGAGCATCATTTATTATAATCCGGCCGCTCCAGATCAGATTTACTATCTGGATAGCGACGCTTATGGCTTCTATTTAGGCGTAGCTATTGGTTTAATTATTTTAATTGTTGGCGGCGTGCTATACTATAGAGCACAGAAGATTTCGGCAATCTAAAGCAGTAAACCGTTACGTTTAATAGGTGTCGTTCTTTCAAAAAACCAAATTTACCCACAATTCAAAAATAGCCAATGTGAATACCGCAACTATCATAGACAATATCCTTATTCAATTGAAAGTTTAAGACCTTTTATAACAATGAAGCTGCCCTTTAACACATTAAATCTATGCGTTGATACTTTGTTATCATCACCAAAATGCTGGCGCAACCTTATTATTCTGCGGTAGCTCAAATGTTTTATCTGCTAACTTCATAGGGGTAATGCTTACAGCGGTACTAGTTAAGGTAAACTGGTTATTTTCTGATATTATTTTTAAAGGCAATGTCTTTGTTTTTGATATCACATAATACCAATTGCCATATGCGTGTTTGTTAAAAAGCGCGGGGGTTACCCCATATTTATTATTGTAGTAATAGGTCGTTTTACTTGTTGGTGTATACACAATTAATGCATCGCACAGCACTCCCATAACTGTTTCCTTACCCTTTTGGACTTCAAAATTTGTTGCTACGTCGCTATTTTTGCTATAATCCTCCCAATAAAGGGAATCAGATTTAGATGTAAGGGTATAACCTCTATTTTCTTTACCCTTGTACAACTGCATTTTAATATAGGATCCGTTAAAGTCTGACTTGTAATCAGCTCCCTTAATATAGTAATTTTGAGTAGTGCCCATCATGGTTGCCAACTGCGCATCTGTCAATTTTGATGATTTGCTTTGATAACCATTAGAGTAGGTAATCTTTCCTTCAAATGACTGGGCTAAGCACATTAATGGACTAAGCATTAATAACAATACAAGTTTTCGCATTCCTTTAAATGATTAATGACAATATTTATTCTGTAACTCAGTACTTGCGGGTTTCGGCTTATCGGTAGTATATGAAGATTAAAAATCCTCCAGGCCAAGATTAGCTCCTACTGTTTCTTGCATCCCGCTGCGCGTTAAAAACTGACGCGACAAAAAAAGCCAATAAAAACAATAAATGCAAATAGAGGCTTACCCAAAACCTATCATATTTTGTTTCTAATTCGAATAAGGTTAGTAACGGTGCTCTTCCACTTAAAAAACACCATAATATTTAAGATTAACAGACCTAAAATTAACCTAATGGCCATCAAATAAATGGAAGAAGACTTAATTACCTGATTAATTAAGATCCAACCAGCAGCGCCAACTATTGTATTGATTAGATTAAACCATATCACAAAACCCAACATCTCAGTTGACCTTGCAATTAGTACAATTACTATGGATAGGATTATGAAAGTCGAATAAAAAGCGATAAGGAATTTCATAGCATGCTAGTTAGTCACCCAATTCTCTGAGTATTTAATTTATAAGTCCCCAGAGACAAAACATGATACCACCCAAACCTATTAATACTACAACCATTTCTACGATAACGGATTTTTTGCTACCGATGATGAAATTTGTGTTGTCACCCTTTAAATATATCACAGTTATGTTCTCATTTTTAGTATATAAGGATGGATAACTCCCAGAAGAATGTTTTTTTGTAACTTCTACACCTTCAACCGTTGTGAATTTTACTGTAGGATAATATAAAGGTTTGCCTGATGAATATTGCAGTGACAAATCTGAAATTATCGCACTGACCTTCGATCCATTAGCCTCATATTTTTTTCGTTTTAAAATCATCAACAGTCCTACTGCTAAAAACGAAACACTAACAACTAAACCAATGAGTAAATTATTACTTTCCATATATATTATTCGTAACAGATTAACTGTGATGTTTGATATTACCTTCGAAAATGATGGGCGGGTTGATCGACTACCATTTTTACTGTCAATAGTGCTAATACCTTTATCGCATAGGTTTTGATCAAACGGCTAACAAAGCTTACTCAATTTTTCGTTTACGTCAGAAGAGAAATAATCTGTCATAACATAGACCCAAGCCAAAATCACCTAAGTAGTTCATGTTATTTCCTTGAATGTATTAATGTCCTGTTGTATATCCTTCGGAGCTTCAACAATAGCTTTTGCAGCCAAACCAACAATAACTCAAGTGTGTTTCTGCAAAAAAAATTAAAGGTAAGACTATTTACTTAAGATCGAATTCGGCACTTAACCCTCCCATACACTGCACTTTAATTCTGCCGTTTTCTATTTTCATCTCTTCAAATATGTCTGGTAATTGAAAGTGATTTAAAATCTCATAGGTCAATCTATTAATTCTAATAATCTCCATTTCTGTAATTACATATATTTGGTCCATCACATAAGTGTCGAAAAAAAAGGAGAAAAGGCGCAGGTTATGAATAACCGTTCCATCTTGAAAATCAACTACTGCAAAATGAAGGTCAATCCCTATGCTATACGTTAAATCAACAATTTTGGTTATTTGCGGCTTGATCATATCGCTATGCCATCCAAATTTATACCTCATATCATTTAAAGCTGTTAACCCATAACATTTTGACATATCCTCAGCAAAAAGCACAAACGCATCTGTTTTGTTGAAATCAGTTTCCGTCAAAAAAGTCATTGATATCTCGTCCATAATTTTTTTCTAAAGATTCAGATGAAAATCACTGTATTCAGAGATAAAGTTTAGTTTTTTTAAATCAATATCCAATCCCAAATTGATGAAAACCTCCGAATAATGCTACTGCTAATGACAAACTTACTCAGTTTACAAAGTATGCTTCAACCGCAAATGCTGCAGTAGCATAATAGTCTTACCATCTTTAATTTCATTGCTGTCGATCATTTCCAGGGCAGTCTCAAAACTTACTTCTAACACTTCTATATTTTCCTGCTCATGCGCAAGTCCGCCGCCTTCGCTTACTTTCATGTCGCTTGCATATTCTGCAATAAAAAAATGTATAATTTCAGTAACAGAGCCTGGCGACATATACGCTTCAAAGATCTTCTCCACCTTAGAAATCTGATAGCCTGTTTCTTCCTGAGTTTCTCTTTTGATACATTCCTCTGCATTGTCCTGATCCAATAGTCCTGCACAACTTTCAATGAGCATGCCGGATGGATTCCCATTGATGTAAGTAGGGAGCCTGAACTGCTTGGTTAGGATAACAGACTTTGATTCCAGGTTATACAATAAAATTGTAGCACCATTTCCCCTGTCGTAGGCTTCACGACTTTGAGTTGTCCAGGTACCATCTTCTTGTCGTGATTCGTAGGTAATTTTACGAAGTGTATACCAGTTATCGGAAAGTATTTCTGTGCTAATAATTTTGATGGGATCGTTTTGCATGTTTAAGTTCTACGGCGCTAAGAACGACAATTATTTCCACTAGAAAATTAAGGTATCTTAAGATCTGGATTATGGGGATAAATACTTTTTAAAAAAGCCATTCGGTAATACTTGATGTCAAATAAATCGATCATTTTGATGTTATATGGATATCGACAGATTAGACAAAATTTTCTCATTCATGGCCATGGTAGTGGGTATAGCTTATCATCTTTTCAGGAGAACAATGTTAAATTTAGTTGTAACAAAAATCAAAACCTTATACTAATGAGGTATAATTAAAATTACCAGCAATTAAAGTGACTGATAAAGAGCAACTATTTATGCGATTAATTGATGAGCACAATGGAATGTTGTTTAAAGTCTGTCGTATTTATCAGGATGATGATGATGATCGTAATGATCTGATGCAGGAAATAGTATTGCAATTGTGGCTATATTTCGACTCCTTTAAAGGCCAAAGTAAAATCAATACCTGGATGTACAGAGTTGCTTTGAATACGGCTATAACGTTCTTTAAAAAGCAGAAACGCAGGCCGGATAGCGAACGGCTGCATCATATTGTGGATCAGCCTGAAGAGCACCCCGAAGCCATAAAAGATGAACAACTGCGATTATTTTATAAAGCCGTAAAACATCTTAATAAAGTAGAAAAAGCGCTCATATTTTTATATATGGAGAATCAATCCTATGAAGATATTGCCTCCAATCTAGGGATAACCGAAGGCAATGCAAGGGTTAGATTGAACCGCATTAAAATTAAACTTAGAGAGATTATTAAAACCTTTGATTATGAATATTGACGAACTAAAAGCTGCCTGGAGAGAAGATAAGGCTCCGGAAGTTAACATCCTTACACCGCAAGTTATAGGCAGAACCTCATCTGCAATTACTAAAGTACGTGCTAATATGCGCAATGAGTTCATAGGATCTATATTATGTTCCGTAATTCTAATTTGGTTTTCAATGACAAACCAAAAGACGCCGCTGATATTGAATCTCACCTCCATCATGCTTTTTACACTATTATTTTTAACTGCTTTCTACTATTTTAAGTTTTACACCTTTTACAAATCTGTGGGTCTTTCCAACTTAAATCTGAAAGAAAGTCTCAGTAAAGCAGCTTATGATCTGGAGCTTAACATAGAATTATATAAAACATATAATTTTTGTATCACCCCATTGGCGCTGATCGTGTCAATAATTGTTATAGGTAGAAATGAGGCATCAGACTATATCATACATACGCTTTCAACAAATCTTAGCATTAAGAGCATTTTAATTATCTCTGTCGTCATGCTTGGATCATTTGTCATAACCTATTTTTTTATCACAATGCATGTCAAATACAGCTACACCAAGTACCTTGCTGAGCTAAAAGAGGTTTTGAATGATTTAAATGCGGGATAATAATGGTCTTACCATATTAACTTTTTAAAAAGCCTTTCGATAACGCTTTAAAAGCTTTCTCTAGTTAATCTTACCTGATTATTTTAGATTTGATTGTTCTTATGACTTAATTTACAATCCTCAATGCAACTAAAAAACTAAACATGGCATCCGACCAAAATTTCGTGGACTTTGTTATCGAACAAATCCAAAAATCAGGAGAAATAACCGCTAAAAAAATGTTTGGCGAATATGGCATTTATGCTGATGGAAAAATATTCGGACTGATATGCGACAATAAACTATTTATCAAACCGACAGTTGCCGGACGGGCATTTATTGGTGATGTTGTTGAAGCAGCACCCTATGAAGGTGCAAAACCAAGTTTCCTGATCGAGGAACAAATTGAGGATAGCGATTGGTTAAGTGAACTCGTCAGAATTTCACTCTCCGAATTACCAGCACCAAAACCAAAAAAGAAAAAATAACGGAATAGGTTAAAACGCCCGCTGCTTAATCATCTCCATAAACCCGCTGCGAAACTTATCACTGATGGGTATTTGTTTATTGCCTATGTAAATGTGGTTATCCTGCACTTTATCCAACATTTTAATATTTACAATATAGGAATGATGTACCCTGATAAACGGCGCCTGTAGCTGCTCTTCTATTTCTTTTAGCCGTCGGTAAATGAGTAGCTCGTCAGCCGCAGATACCACTCTTACATATTCTTTTTCGCCCTCGAAATACAGGATGCTATCGAGTAAAATGTTCTTCCAGGTCTTACCTGATTTTACGAAGAAATAATTGTCACTATCTTTTTTCCCGGTAGTTTCGTTCGCTACCTCCTGACTAAAGGCAGATTCTATTTTTTCGGTGGCTGATAAAAAGCGTTTTAGGGTAATTGGCTTGAGTAAATAATCGATCGTGGCAAAGCCATAACTTTCAGCAGCATATTCTGCATAGGCGGTGGTGAATACTATTTTTGTTGATTTAGGCAGCAGGGCGGCAAGTTCCATACCAGTTAACTGTGGCATGTTGATATCTAAAAAGATCAGGTCTACCTTGTTCTTTTTTAAGAATGCTATGGCCTGTATGCCATCATAACATTTGGCCAGCACCTGCCAGGAGGTAGTTTGCCCGATAAGTACCTCTAATAGGCTTACCGCATTCGGTTCATCATCAACTAGGATACAGGTCAAGCTCATGCCAGTGGTATGTTTAAGGTAGCGGTAAATAGATTATCCTTGCGCAGTGTTTTGAGCTCAAAATCTGTTCCGTATAAAAGTACTAACCGTTTACGCAGGTTCTCAATTCCCAAGCCAGATGGTGCCGGGATAATCGGTTTTAATGGGAGCGTATTGGTGGTGGTAAAGAGCAACCTCCCTTCTTGCTGTACTATTGAAATTTCTATTTTATTTTCGCTGCTTCTTTTATCCATACTGTGCTTAAAGATATTTTCGGTGAAAGGCATGAGCAGCATGGGTGGGATGTTTAATGAGGCATTGAAATCTTTGGTTAAAAGTACCTGAACTGGGTAACGCATCCTGATCTTTTCAAGTTCCAGATAGTTTTCTATAAATCTGATTTCGGCATTCAAACTCACCTTTTCCGCACTGCTGTCGTCAATAAAATAACGCATCATTTCGGCCAGTCGTTCTATTAATGCCGCCGTACGTGGTGCTTCAAGGTAAGCCTCGTAATAAATATTGTTGAGCGTGTTAAACAGAAAATGTGGCTGAACCTGAGCCTTGAGCAGGTTAATTTCGGTAAGGGTGTTTTGGGCAATTAATTCTTCCGATTGCTTTTTAAGCGTAAAATAAGCAAGCACCAGCCTGAAAGCGAAGCTGAGTAAAAACACCATCAAGCCGCCAACAACAACACTGATAATAGCCTTTTGGCTCATTTGTTCGGGATGCCTGGCAAAGAACTGGTTATAAATTTCCAGGGTGAGCCATGCACGAAACGCACCGAGTGCAATCAGGAATACGACAACGCATAATAGGTATAAGCCGATACGTCCACGCTGGTAAAATCGCGGATATAAAAACAGGATATTAGCGTAAATAATTGCTGCATAAAAACTGGTATTCAACAGGGCATATACCAAAGCTTGCGTAAAGCCATCCATCGGTATCAACGAGAACGTGAGCACGAGGAAAATAAAGACCCAAACCAGCCATTGCAATTGCACTATATTAGGTTTATTACTCCATATAAACATGCTTAAAAGTACATTGATTTTGCTGAATTGCCAATTCAGCTAAACGGCCGGCTGGTATTATTCAACCAATGCCACATAAAGTTAAATATGTGGCTAAATCAAGGCCGATTGCTAAGTATTGAAATATGGCACCAGGCGATTAAAAATAAGCCGGACGCGGTTTAAACCAGTTGCTGCCAAATACCCAAATCGCATAGTTTAGCAGCTGTAAAACAATCTCTTATTCCCATGAAAAATCAATTCCCCACCGCTATTGCCGCTACGTTGTTAGTGGCATTGATCCTTCTTCTGCAACCAGAAGCAAGCACCGCACAAATTGATACCATTCGCCTTAAAGACAAACGGCTTAATACTGCAACCCTTAAGCCTGGTATGCGGCAATACCTCGTCTATTTCCAGCAGCCTGCCAGCCCCAAACAGGTAAGATTCTGGTTGTGGCTGCGCGAAACTCAAATAGAGGATCGAAAGGGGGAAAAAGTGTTTGTAACTCGCCAGAACTGGTATGGCAGCGATACTGCCAGTTACAGAAGTGTTTATTCGGTTAACCGCATAAATGATTTTTCGCCGGTATATCATTCAGAAACAATAGCTGGCAAAAACCGATCGTACAACTGGTATGCTGATCACATTGTAGGTTCCGATACCGTCAAGACCAACAATACACAAAAGGACTTTTCGCTCAACTTTGAAACGCAAAACTTTAACTGGAACCTGGATATTGAAACCTTCGAAATGCTGCCTTTATCAGCAGGAAAAACATTTGCAATCAACTTTTATGATGCCGGTTCTGGCAAGCCAGCCTACATCATTTACAAGGTTATCGGTAGTGAAATGCTCAAGATGCCTGACAATCAACAGGTGGACTGTTGGATGTTATTTAACGAGAGTGACTATAAAGGACAGCACGCCACACAAACCTTCTGGATCAGTAAAAAAGGCCACGAGTTTTTAAAGGAAGAAGACGTCTTTCCTGGTGGATACCGTTACAAGGTAAAACTTCCTCAGTCGTCTTTTGATCTTACCAAACGGTTTATTGTAAAACCTTAACTTGATCCTCATGTATGCCCTGCGCATTAAAGGCAACAAATTTTTTCAAAGCGCATTGTAATTGTGTAATGAACAAGGTGCTCATCACGTGCATTATTATTATTTTCACACAAGAATAATCAGATCAAAATGATAGAGTTAAAGACTATACAGGATATTAGTCCAAAAGACATTCAGCAATTGGCAAATAATTACGCTGTTAAAAAAAACCTGCGAGATTCGTTTCCATTTCCTTATTCAATTGAAGATGCCACAAGTTTTCTTGAATTAGTATCAGCTGGCCAGTTAGGGCATGTATTTGCCATAGTCTCCAATAACAAATTTATTGGTGTTGGCAGTCTTATTCCTCAAAACAATGAACATCGATTTAACGCCGAGATTGGTTACTGGATTGGAGAACTATATTGGGGCAGCGGATATGCAACAGAAGCAGTTAATTTATTAGTTCAATTTGCGTTTGGCAATCTAAATATGAGTCGAGTTTATGCCTACATATATGATTTTAATATCGCCTCTATGAGGGTGCTGGAAAAATCCGGATTTTATAAAGAAGGAGTACTTCGATCCTCAATAATCAAAGAAGGAAAACTTTATGATGAACATTTGTACAGCATTTTAAATCAATAGACAAAATTGGCAACAAAGGTGTTTTGCGTGACTCACATTATGCTTAAATTAGCCTGATGGATGCAAACCACGTGGCGATGCTCAGGACTGCCATAAATCGCTTAGTGCAACTGACGGATCAGGATTGGGAGCTTTTGGTTCCGCATTTAACTTACCGCCACCTCAAGAAAGGGGAGTATTGGATAGGTGAAGGCAAGAAGGAACAACAGATCGGATTTGTTTTACGTGGCAATATGAGACACTATTATACACACGATGGTGAGGAAAAAACAACTTATTTCTATTTCGAGAATCACCTTGTAAGCTCTTATTTCAGTGCACTCAGCGGCCAGCCGTCACAACTCACAATTGAAGCACTCACGGAGTGCCAGCTCCTTATCTTCCCCTACAAGGTTCTGGTTTCCCTGTACGACAGCTCACACTTATGGGAGCGGTTCGGCAGAAAGCTCGCTGAATACCTGGCACTGGGACTGGAAGAGCGCATGGCCGGACTACTCATTCTTACGCCCGAGGTGCGTTACCTGCAGCTACTTCAGGAGCATAAAAAGAAAATTATTGAACGCATACCGCAGCACCTCATCGCCAATTATTTAGGGATTACTCCGGTAAGTCTAAGCCGCATTCGCGGCAGGATCAGCGGTAAGAAGTAGCCCGATTTTTCTTATCTTTTGTTAACGTTTTGCGCACCTCAGATTGATGAAATTTGATCATCAAATAAAAGGTCATGAAAAAACTCATTCAGGCAGAAGCCATCGTTCCATTTTTAATCTCAGTAATGCTCATTAACAGATTACCCATCCATTTTGCCTGGTGGATCTGGATACCAATCTTTTTAGCGCCAGACCTGAGCATGCTAGGCTATCTGATCAATAACAAAATAGGCGCATATTCTTATAACCTGTTCCACCACCAACTGGTAGCCATCGTTATCGCCGCAACCGGAATGCTGCTCCAATTGCCTTATGTAGAATTGGCTGGTCTCGTGCTCCTGGGTCACAGTAGCCTTGATCGAGTAATGGGTTATGGCCTCAAGTTCACAACAGGCTTCGGCTTTACCCATTTGGGCACCGTTGCGAAAGCGCCTCCCACTGCAGCAATACCAGGTTAGTTAGTTGCAGCCCGGCGGCTGGTTCCCGGCCAATCCATTATTAGTCTTTCTTCTCCAGTTCCAATACTTTTGCAAACATTGGGTCATGCTTTTGAAGGAAATCTTTTCCGTAGATATCTTCTTTGGTTGTTGATCGTAAATATAAATCGCCAATGGAATACTGAACAGGATATTCCACATGATTCTGAAAAATATCATCCACTGTTTTGATATCTGTGAGATCGATCTGGGGCTCAACCCTGAAAATGAATTTGCTGTAAGGCAACATCATCATCAATGTACTTGCCTGAAGTCCGCCAAGCAAATCAGGCGTTTCACCAATGCTCACCAATTGCTCACTGTTATTGGCCAAACTGGATAGGTTGCTGGCGGATGAATAGATGAATTTATCCTGAAGTACGTATATCTTTCCCTCAAAAGGTAAGGTAACACTATCGGGTACAACAAAATTAAAGTCTTGTTTAATGTAATACATCTCCTGCAATTTTAATGTAGGTACGCCCGGATTAAAAGTATACGTATTGCTCTTCAATACCGAATCCCTGTTAATATGGTATTGCGCCTGAATGTACGGACTGAAGTTTCTTGCCACAACCACCTTTTTCTTTAAAGTATCCTGAACAATTTTGCTCAGAAATTTGCTGTAGGTATTGTCGCTTCCTCCGCCATTACCCCTGATATCGATCACAATGCTTTTCACCTTATGCTGAGCAAAAGCAGCCATCAATCGACGCTTAATTGTATCACCAAGCTCTTCCCGCATCGCTGGAATTTTAGCATAGAAAATGCCAGATTTCTCGAAATAATGAGTGACTACGGTATCTGTCTGACTGAAATAGCCATACTCGTTATTTTTCTTGTTAAGGTAAGTGACCGTATCCTGTTTGCCAATATTTAATTGATGCCTGTTATTGTTTTTATCCAAAAAAACAAGGTTAAGCACGCCGTTTTTATAGATTTCTGCCGGCCAGTAAAAATTCTCATCGTAGACCCTGTTCCTGACACGGTCCCAGCGTAACGGCGAGACCAGTTCAGTTAGAGTTTTCACAAAATCGTGGATGTTTTTACCATTACAGCTTAAAAGCTTCATGCTTGAGGGATAATTTTTCCCCTTGTAACTAAAGGCAAGCAGGTTATAATATTCCCCGGAAGTATAGATCAGATTGAGCTCCGGTTTAGCATAGTAGGCCTCCTTTAAATATTTTACGTATTGATACATGTTAGCGGTACTTGCGCTGTCAAATGTTACCAGCTTTGCCGGTATCCAATATTTTTTGACAATATCCAGCAAAGTTGAATTTACCTGGCTGGTATGACCGTCTTGGGCAGCATTAAGTGTTTTTTTTATGATTTGCAGGTATTCACCCATTGTAGTATTGGGTTTGATTCTCTTTTTGAGCTGCTTAGCATGCTGCATGAAATCAATACCCCTTACCTCTTTATTGTAATAAATGACCGGGCTTATCTGCTTGATATAGGATACGAGTGTGTCATACTCTTTAAGCATTTCCGGGTATTTAATATTTGGCAATCCATCTGGCCCCTTAATCTGGGCATTTGCAAGTGAACAATTAGCTAAAAGAAAACAAATAATTATTGAAAACAGGTATTTCATCTGGTGATTTTTTTACAAAGAAACTCATACGCGCTTTTTAAAAATTGTAAAAATCGTGCACCGCTATTTTTTCATTACAAGTCCGGGCCTGATGCGATTATTCAATAGAAATTTTGTACTGAGCTGATTGGGGAATAGCAGAATATCAACTCGTCATCAAAAACTAAAATTTGATGTAATAAAGGAAGTATAGCAATACATAGCTAACCCTTATTTAATGAAGGTATCAATTTCATTAAAATACCATGCGGGCGAGTCGTACATGATAAAATGTTTTGAGGAATCCGTTGCCTTCACCACGCAACTCTTGCATTGTTCATATTGTTGTTTGTAGGATGATAGCACATAATCTTTGGTGAATGTAGGATATTGCGCAACCGGGGCAAAAGCAGCCATCACCAATACAGGAATTTTAATGTCCGCTATTTTTTGGCGTATATCATTTCCAAGCATTTCGTACATGCTGTAAGCCATAGTCTGCCGATCAGATGTTGCGCCCCAAGTAGCAATCATGTCCCATTTTGTTGAATCAGCACATAAAAATTTTGCGGTGTTCAGCTGACCAGCTTTAATCGCTTTATAGTCCATCTTTTCAAATTGAGCAAATGACTTTTTAGCTGCATCTTCATCAAAACCATCTTTTGCATTTGGATTCATTAAGCCTGCATAAAATGGCAAAGCATCTACGATAATAGCTTTTTTCAAATGCTGCTGCATTTCTGTAGCAATACGCAAGGCCAAAAAACCACCTATCGAATGCCCAACCAAAATAACATTATCCAGCTTTTTGTCTTTGATGTATTGAATAATCGCATTCTTATAGGCGTCCAAATAAGGTGGCTTTTCAATTGGAGCCTGCCCTGCGTAACCGGCAAGTGTTAATACATGGCACTCGTAATTTTTGCTGTATTTTGCTATGGTCTCATCCCAAACCGTGCCGCTACAAGTTAAGCCTGGAATAAACAAAATAGGTTCTCCTTTTCCTGTTACTTTAACAGAGAAGGGTTTTTCATTCTGGGTTTGCGCGAATAGACAGTTTCCTATTAACAGGAACATCATTACCAGCATGGAAGTTGCTAAAATTTTCTTTTTCATCTTACTATTGTTTCCATCTTAGTAAGGTGGTACGAAAATTTATTACAGCTTTTACAAAAAATTCTTTCTTACATTCTTTGCCTTTTTTCAAAAAAACTCTTCCTAAAATTTCATCAAAAAGCAATGGTTTTGATAAATTGGCGTCGTCAGGTTATTTAGGATAATTCCCCACAAATAAACTTTCGTCGATTGATTTTTGGATCCTGCCGACTACTGTGTTTCCATAGGAATTTTAATGATTACATTAGACCATATCAAATCAAACTAAATGGGAAAATCACATCACATATGGTCACGTCGGGATTTTATTACTTCCTTAGCCCTAGCCGGCGCGGCCGGAGCGTTAATGTCTAACCCGATGATAGCTTGGGCAGCGCAGGAAGAAGACCCCCAGATAGCTTCCATTGTGTCTTCTATGATCGGAATTGATACCCATAATCATGTGGATGTGCCATTTAAAAAAGAAGATTTTACACGACAAAAATATGATTTGAGAGCAGAAATCAATAAGTCGGGCTTTGCTGCAATTTGTATGACATTTTGTGTTGATCGCCCAAACTTGATTAACGAGGGCGATGCTTACGAAAGGTTCCTCACCAGTTTGGATGAAATGGATGATATCCTTAAAACTAACAATATGAGCCGGGCATTAAATTTAAAGGATCTGGTAAATGCGCATAAAAACAAACAACCTACTGTAATCCAATCCGTAGAAGGAGGCCACTTTTTGGAAGGTAAAATTGAACGTCTGGAAATCGCCTATAAAAGAGGCTTGAGACACCTGGGCTTATTACATGATAACCAATCAGCATTTCCGCTGGGGGATATCTATACAGACCCTGCAAAGTTTGGAGGTCTTACGCCATTTGGTATAGAGGTTGTACAAAAGAGCAACCAATTGGGCATACTCGTTGATCTTGCACATTGTAACGATGAAGCCATTAATGATGCAATTGAAGTATCTACCAAACCCTTACTTGTGTCGCATACCGGACTTAACACCCAGTTAGGTTCTAATCCGGAAATGGCAAAGGGAATGATGAAAAGGCTAATCAGTAAAGAACAGGCTAAAATTTTAGCAAATGCAGGTGGACTTGTTGGGGTTTGGAATCATTTTGCAGAAACCCCACTGGATTACGCAAAGAACATTCGGGCGATGGTCGATGTGATTGGAGTTGAGCATGTTTGCATAGGCACAGATACCGTGATGGCATCAGGCGAAGTGAATAAGGACCGTCCAAGGAGAACAACAAATACCACCTGGAGCAATAGTAAATACGGCTTTTTCTATGAAATTGTGAATGCAATGCTAAAAACAGGATTTACAAAGAATGAGATTGTTAAGATTGGAGGAGGGAATTATTGCCGAATATTTGATAAGGCAACCCGTATCTAGGCTAAATATTATAAAGATGAAAACACTACTTGATTTGAGAGTTAGCGCTAAATTAAATGAGTTGCATGACTTAGCTGCAAAACAGCAGCAACACGATTTTGGTTCAATAACTAACGCTGAGCGTTTCATGGCCGTATCACCTGAACAAGGTCGGTTTCTTAATTTTATTGCCGGGCTAAACAAGTCGCAGCACATTGTAGAATTCGGTTGCTCTTTCGGCATATCCGGAATTTATTTAGCCTCAGCAGCAAAAGACAACCAGGGCCACTTGATCACAACCGAACTGGAAGCCAACAAAGCAGGGACTGCCATTCAAAACTTTTCAGAAGTTGGTTTATCAGACCTGATTGATGTGCGGATTGGTGACGCAATACAAACCTTATCAGATGTTACAAAGGCTGACCTGCTTTTCCTGGACGGTGCAAAAGACTTGTATCTGCCTGTTTTTAAATTGCTCTATCCTAAACTTACAGCAAATGCCCTGGTTATTGCGGATAACATAGATAAACCAGCAACACATGATTTGGTAGACTTTATCCGTTCTTCAGACGAGTTTACATCAGTTACGTTGTTTGATGATCGGATGCTGGTTGCTTATCGGCAGGCTTAGATTTTCCGGTTAACAACATCAATGATAATACATCTGAAAAGCCAACTTACTTTCCGCAATTAACTGGCCTATCCAGTAGCTCACCATGTGCAAGTTTAAATTCAATGGATCGATTGAGCTTTTCTTCATCTTTACCCGTCTCGGGATTGAATGCTGCACCATAAACAGAGAGCGTAAGTTTATGCGCCTTTTTCAATGCAACTTTAAAAGCAGCCAATTGATCACCGCCTTTTGCAAATGGATCACCATAACTTTTGGCATCCAGTAGAAACTGGATCCTGTTCCCATTTTTAACATTTGAGCTTATAAAATCTATACCTCCATAATCACCATTTCCATAGCTATCGCTGTATTCGATAAGAAAGCCGGGCTTCCCTGTTCCTGTACAATTAAGCCACAGGCTCAACTCATAGTTTTTATTGGAGTAGTTGAATAGCCGGCCGCCTACTTACTAAACTAGTTTTATTTACAATGTAAGGTCCGTCTGGATCATCAAAGGCAGTATCGAGGCTTTTGTTTTATAATACCAAATTCTTAATCATTAAATAGCTCCTGCAAGCGAGACCAATAAATTGTATACACCCCCCTTCTTTTCATCAACCTGGAAATAAGCAAAGTACTGCGTATACGGAGACCACATTTATAGTCATTGGTCTATAAAATAAAATATCAAAAACTCATTATCAAAAACAAAAATTTTCATTTGAATAATGGAATGAGTTTTTGATAATAGTTAATAAATGTGTTGGGAATCATATCAGCTATACCCCAGATGAGATCTTAATTACCACCGGATTATCATTAAACGAGGGTTTTATGATAGATTAACGAATATGATCTATACTTTGCCTAAGCATATAAAAGAGAAAGCGGAAACAATCATACTGATCATTCCCGCTTTCATATATTAACGCTCCATATTTAACTACGCCTAAATGCAAATTTTATTATACATATGCTTATAGTTTCATCTTCTGTATCCTCACCGCATTAAGTATCGCTAGCAGCGCAACCCCAACATCTGCTATAACCGCTTCCCAAAGGTTTGCAATCCCGCCAGCTCCAAGGATAAGGACAATTACTTTTACGACCATAGCAATGGTTATATTTTGCCAAACAATCTGGCTCGTGATCTTACCAATTTTAATAGCTGTTGTAATTTTTGAAGGCTGATCATTTTGAATAACTATATCAGCAGTTTCAATCGTGGCATCACTTCCAAGTCCTCCCATAGCAATGCCTGCATCAGCCAAAGCAACTACAGGGGCATCGTTAACCCCATCGCCAACAAAAGCTATCCTGTTACCTGCATCTTTGAAACCCTGCACTTTTTCAACTTTTCCTTCGGGCAATAAATCCCCGAACGCCTGGTCAATGCCAAGGGCCTTAGCCACTTTATCTACAACAGCCTGCTTATCTCCGGACAACATGACCGTCTGGATCTTAAGATCGTGCATCTGCTGGATGGCCTGTTGTGCGTCTTCTTTTATTTCATCAGCAATAGTAATATAGCCTGCATACTTATCATTAACAGCAATCACTACGATCGTATCAACAAGCGCATCGACTTCTGAGGGATAAGCGATGTTGAATTTTTTAAGCAGCTTTGCATTCCCCGCAAGAATTACTTTTCCTTCTATAGTTCCTTTTAAACCATGTCCTGATATTTCCTCAACATTTTCAGCTTTCAAACCTGCGGCTTTATCACCGGCATATTCTACGACGGCCTTTGCAATAGGGTGAGTAGAATTGGCTTCAATCGCAGAGGCTAGCCTGATCAGTTCATTTTGATCAAAGTCTTGGGTAATGACTTCCTGAACTTTAAACACTCCTTTAGTCAGGGTACCGGTCTTGTCCATAATCACGGTATTGATTTTGGTCATCACATCCAAAAAATTGGAACCCTTAAATAATATTCCATTCCGGGAAGCAAGGCCAATTCCGCCAAAGTATCCCAGCGGTATAGAAACTACGAGCGCACAAGGGCAACTGATTACCAGAAAGACCAGCGCACGGTAAAACCACTGGTGGAAGTTATATGGATCCACAAAAAAGTACGGGGCAAAGCAGACCAGCAGCGCCAGTGCAAAAACAATGGGTGTATAAATCTTTGCAAACCGGCTAATAAATAACTGCGTCTGAGATTTCCTCGCTGTTGCATCCTGTACCATTTCAAGGATCTTACTCAGCTTGCTGTCTTTAAATAAAGATTTGACCTGTATCTGGGAAACCTTATCCAGGTTAATCATTCCCGCAAGCACCTGTTCACCTTTTCGCTTGGTGTCAGGTTTACTTTCCCCGGTTAGCGCCGCAGTATTGAAGGTTGCCGACTCAGAATCAAGAATACCATCAAGGGCTACCTTTTCTCCGGACTTCACCTGGATCAGCTCATCTAAAACGATTTGTTTAGGGTCAATAACTTCCGGATTGCCGTTTCTAAGCACAGTAACCTGATCAGGCCGAATGTCAAGCAGGGCCTTAATGCTCTTTTTTGCTTTATTGACAGCTGCATCCTGGAACCATTCACCAATGGAATAGAAAACCATTACGGCCACCCCTTCACTATAAGAACCAATGCTAAAAGCTCCGATTGTGGCCACGCTCATTAAAAAGAATTCATTAAAGAAATCAAAGTGTTTAGCTTTCCTGAAAGCCATACCCAGCACATTATAACCCGCCAATAAAAAAGCAATGGTATAAATAATCAGGTTAATAGGAAATGCCGGCTGGAACTTGAAACCGTATTCCAGGGTTAGCAT
>NZ_SNWM01000002.1 GCF_004362245.1 Pedobacter duraquae | reverse complement strand
CAGAGAAGTTAAGCCCACCAGAGCCGATGGTACTGCGGTAACACGTGGGAGAGTAGGTCGGTGCCAAATCTTAAAGAGACCCTGTAGTGAAAACTGCAGGGTTTTCTTGTTTATAAACGGTTTTCAGGAGCTGATGTATATTATCATTTGGAAATCTAGAGGCCGGAATAGTAGTCGTAACCCTGTTCAGCCCAGTAATCCCGTGGCCGGGTATTGCTAAAAGATAATGTTCCGATCCGCTTTAAATTCTTAATCCCATATTTTACAGGAACGATTAATCTAAGGGGAGCTCCATGCTCATTTGTTAAGGGTTGGTCGTTCATCTCGTAGGCCAGTATCGTTTGAGGGTGAACGGCACTTTCCATATCTAATCCTACATAGTATTCCCCATTTGGTGTTTCCAATCCGATATACTTATTTCCGGCATTTTCCTCCATTTTATAATGATCCAGAAAATCAATCAACCTGACCCCTGCCCAATGCTGGATCTGGTCCCAACCTTCAACGCATTTAAAATCGAATATAAGTTCCGTTTTAGGCATAGCTTTAATCTGTTCCAAGCTCACGCTGAGTAAGCTTCCATCTGCATTTTTAACTTTTAGTGCCCATGTATTAACACTGAAACCTTCGTCTTCGATACCAATCATGCTGTTAATACGAACCTTCGTGGCTGCCATTGATTTTGGGTATGTTTTTACCAGGTGCTTATTACTAAAGAAATTTCGAAAGAACAGTTCGCTTTGATTAAGCGCTCTTCGCAGGGGCACTCTGGCTCCGCCGGTAACGGTAGTTACCTCTTTGGGCGAATTATATAACCATTTCCAACCTGCAAACGCGCCCGTGCCGATCGCTGTAAATATACCAAATGATATAAATGTTCTTCTTTTAATCTGCCGTTCTACACTTAGTTCAGCTTGTTGATTTTGATCGGATTGGTCATTCATGTGTTTTCGTTTTAGCTTTATGCGGTGTCTCATTATCTATCACTTCAAATCCTGAAACTACGGACCTGAAATTGTTCCATCCTGCAAGCATTACTTGCACTACATGGATTAGGAAAAAAAACACATAGCCTATAGTTAGTGCAAAATGTATGATACGTGCAACATGATAACCACCACACAACCAGCAGATCCAAAAGAATTGAACGGGCTTATAAATAGCAAGGCCGGTGAATATAGACCCTAAGCCCATAAATATGATTATTGTGTAAGCTATACGCTGTGCGGCATTGTATTTTTTCTGCGGGGGAATCGTTTTACGGATATGTAAATCGTGTAGCAATACCTGCCAGGCTTCGCTAAAAGAGTTTTTCTTGGGTACTAACTCTCTCCAGGCTCCGGAAACGACGGTGTAAATAATATAGAGCATCCCATTGAAAAAAAAGAACCACATAAAGAAAAAATGGAAAGCCATGCCTTCAGCCAATCGCTGTTTAAGGTTTAAGAATTTATAAAACCACTGCGGAAAAAACTGAAAGATCGTGCTACCTAATATGTTAATGCTATATGCATCATTTGCCCAATAGATTAATAGTCCGCTCCATATCATCAACATCAGCATTGGGAAGTTCACCCAGTGTGTCCAGCGCATAACTAAAGAATGTTTCTCCCTGATCTGTTTCATACCGTAATTTAGTTACTTAGTCGTATAAATGTTTAAAACCTTACTCAGTATTTTTTTTGTAAGGTACTAGCATTTGTTTCGTCTATGAGGGAAAGTATAATTAACTAAGGTGTGCTTTGAATTGCATTGTTTAAAAAAATAGAAAAATGAAAAAGATTGTATTCGTCGTTTTTGCACTTGTGTGCATGCAAATGGGTGTTAAGGCCCAGACTGGATTAAAAGTTGGGCAGCAAGCTCCTCAATTTAGTGGTAGAGACCAGAATGGTAATACCGTGGATTTGAAACAGGTGCTTAAAGCCAAAAAATCGGTGGTGTTGTTCTTTTACCGCGGTCAGTGGTGCCCATATTGCAATAAACATATTAAGGAGATGCAGGATTCGCTGCAGCTGCTGACAGGCAAAAATGCTTATGTAATTGGGGTGACACCAGAGACTGAAGAGAACATTAAGGTTACTATTAATAAGACCAAAGCTGGTTTTTCTATGGTGCAAGATGTAGATGACCGGATTATGAAAGCTTATGGCGTAAATTTCAGGATGGATGATGATACTTTTGCGAAATACAAGACGTATGGGGTAAATCTGGATGCCATCAATGGTAATACTCGCCATACGTTACCTGTGCCAGCAACTTATATCATTGGTCCATCCGGCAAGATTAAGTTTGTTCAGTTCGACAGTGATTATAAAAAGCGTGCTTCGGTTAAAACCCTACTTGCTGAGCTGTAATAGGCTGCATCAATTAATTCGATGGATTGTGTCAAGGATTTTTTGATGTAATTTGTCCTTAAAATCTTTGTCGAGTACGAGATCTTTATACTGATCAGCAAGATGTTTGCTCACCATTTTGTTGATCAGTATACTTTGTTGCTGGAAGATTTTACATACTGAGCATCCGGCTAAATGAATTTTTAGTTCAAATTTTTCTTTCAAAGTAATGCTGCTGAGCTGTTGCTTTTCGATCAGGAATGTTGCTTTCCTGCAGTTATAGGCTATTTTCTTTATTGGATCCATCACAACCAGTTTTTTTGAAGACAAGACCTTAGGTTTACTTTCGTACGGTGGATGATTACCCAGAAGTTGGCAGGTGTTACTTTTAACTCCGTGCAGATAAACTCCGTCGCCTCATCATCCAGATGTTTCATGCTAAATACTGAAAACCAGAGGGAAGGAAGTTTTTGCATGCATTGTTGAAGAATCTTATTGAATTCTTTGCTAACGAGGAGGTCTTCGTGCTCAACTGCAAATGGACTTGGCTGATGTTGATTGTTCCAATGTCCATTTTCCGGATCAAAAAAATCCTGCCGATCGTAATCTGTTTCTTCGGTTGACACGGTCTGATTAGACCGGGAAGATTTCTTACGATAGATATCTATAATTTTATTTTTTAGTATCGCGGTAAGCCAGGTCTTTTCCGAACTGATTCCTTTAAAATTATCGAGCTTTTCAAGTCCAGAAAGAAAAGTTTCCTGTACGAGGTCTCGCGCTTGCTCTTCATCGTTAAGTCTGGACATAGCATAGCGAAAAAGGTAATCCGCATATTGACTTACCCATGTTCCAGGGCTAGCTATATTTTTGTCGAAAATGGGGTGCCCCAAGCTATTATCCATTATTTCTTTTGATTCGCATAAATATACTTTTTCTTTTGTTAGTCGTGGTTTACAGAAAAGCCTTACAATAGAAAATGGGATAATTGAAATAAGATGAATCTTGCTATGTGGCGTGGCTGTGCGGAGAATTCAGCTAGCAATTACCGGCAAGTACATTCATCGTCTATATAAATATATTTGCTAATATATTTAACTATTATTATATTGGTGTAATTATGAGATATGTAGTAAAAATAATGAAGTAGCAGTTTAGATTGATATATAGTAATTGCTAACAGGCCTCGCCCCTATAACCTGACAGTTTGATCTCGCGAGCATAAGTTGAGCAACCGAAACCTTATATTTACAATAGGGCTGGTGCTCACTTATGTCTTTTGTGAGGCGCCTTTTGAAAAAAAGGCGGGTTTTGTCAGGACCAAGGGACATTAGATAAAGTGAGTTACCAGCCCTTTCGTTTTTGTAGGGAACTTATTTTTGAGGCTTATTTAATGAATCAATTAAATAAGGTCATATGGAACAGATTTTAAAAAGGCTGAACTTTCAGCCTGCCACTTTAACGATTACAGAGATGGAAAACCCGGAACAAGTACTAGCAACTTTCTTTGAGAATTGTCCTATCCATGAGGTTAGGGAGAATTTATGGGAGATGTATAAAGGTTGGATTTATAACTCAGCTGAATATACAGATCCTGACCAAACAAGAGCAATGATGTCATTTTATACTGAGCTAGTTAATTTTGTAAATGCTGCTTTTTTATCTGCCGAGAAGACGAATGGAAATTAGTGGCGGAGAGGTATGGTGCGGTTGTAATTTCATGGCCCATACTCACAGACCTTGGTTTTCGTTTAAGGGATAGAAAATGTATTATTGTATTCAGTTTATCTTATCGTAGAATTTCTATGACCAACCCTTTAAAGCATATATGCTGGCTGCTGCTTTTATGTAGTCAATCCCTTTTTTCACAAAGTAAGAAGGTAATTCTTCCACCTAACTGGTATAACCTGGATCGGGTAGAGAGTGGCTACTTTGGCATCAGTACTGAAAAGGCATATCGCGAATTGCTGAAAGATAAAAAGCCTAAAAAGGAAATTATTGTTGCTGTGTTGGATGGGGGTGTAGATGTTAACCATGAAGATCTTAAGGACGTAATCTGGACAAATCCGAAAGAGATCCCTGGGAACGGGATTGATGATGACGGCAATGGATATATTGATGATATCCACGGATGGAATTTTATTGGTTCTGCTAAGGGCAACCTCGCTTATGATAATCTGGAATTGGTAAGGATTTACAGGAAACTAACGCCAAAATACAGGTCGATGATTAATGCCAATAATCTGGACAGTCTGGAAAAAACTGAATTTGCGTTATACCGGAAGGTAACAGCTGAGCTTGGAAAGAAATACGATGACGCGCATCAAACTTTCAGGGTATTGGATTTAATCACGAAAATGCTGGATTCTGTAGCACGGGTTAATCAGGTTAAAGTTCCTACACTGGAACAAATGGATGCTTACAAGCCTGCTGATGAAGAAGAGGAACAAGTAAAAAAAATCATTCGCTCTGAAGCGAAGGATAGAATAAGTTTTGAACGTTTCTGGAAAGATATGAGGCAGGCGTACAAAGAATATGATGTGATGTTACGTTACAATTTGAACCCAGCATATAACGAGCGCGAGCAAATTGTCGGGGACGACTACGCCAACGCAAATCAACGTAATTATGGTAATAACGATGTTAAAGGTCCAAATGCAGAACATGGATCGCATGTTTCAGGTATCATTGCAGCGCTACGGAATAACAATATCGGGATCAACGGTATAGCCGATCATGTGAAGATTATGGCGATCAGGATCGTTCCTGAAGGCGATGAACGCGATAAAGATGTAGCGAACGGCATCCGTTACGCAGCAGATAATGGAGCGCGTATTATCAATATGAGTTTCGGTAAGAATTTTAAATGGGACAAAAAAGCCGTGGATGAGGCAGTCAAATATGCTGCATCGAAAGGCGTTCTACTGGTGCACGCTTCGGGTAATGATAACGCCAATATTGATGTTACAGAATCTTACCCGACGCGATATTATGATAGTCCGGAGGCATTGGCTTATCAACAGAAGCTTAAAAAAGATAAGCCAGCAACTCCACTCAGCAAACCTAACTTCAGTCAAATGACAGGAAGGTATGGTGCGGCAAAATTTAATAAAGAGGTTCCTTTGCCACTGGATACACTAAAGTTCAAGTTGCCACATGCTGAAAATTGGATAGAAGTAGGCGCCAGTACTTATAAAGATAATGAGGAATTAAAAGCAGATTTTTCCAATTATGGAAAGCATACTGTCGACGTATTTGCTCCTGGTTTCATGATTAATTCAACGGTGCCGGATTCTAAATATGATGAGTTTGATGGCACCAGCATGGCGGCACCAGTTGTTTCTGGCCTGGCCGCTTTGATTTTGGGCTATTATCCTGATCTCAGTGCTGTAGATGTAAAGCAAATCATCATGCAGTCGGTAGAAAAAATAGCACATAAGGTAAGGTACAAGAATGAAAAGGATGAAGGTGTGCGTCAAAACTTCAGCGACATCTGTATTAGTGGCGGCGTTGTAAATGCCTATCAGGCGTTAAAGCTCGCTGAAAGTTATCGGCCGAAGGCCAAGTAAATACCCGTTACAAACCGTTTATCCTTGTAAATTGCCATTGGTCATAATTTGGTAGTTGGTTCTGCAATATCTATTGATATTTGAGGGGACAATTAAAATTAACCTTCAGATTAATATGAAAAAATTGACTTTTACGCTGCTCAGCTTTCTAATGATGGGGAGTCTCTATGCGCAGGATATAGCTAAAACATGGTATGGCACAATAAGTATTCAGGGTACAGCGTTGCGCGTTGTTTTCAATATCAGTAAAACTGGCGACAGTTATATTACCACAATGGACAGTCCCGATCAAGGTGTTAAAGGGATTCCAACGGACAAGACCACATTTTCAGGAAATCAGTTGATTATTGAAGCCAGTAAGATGGCATTGGTTTATACCGGAACTTACACCTCGGAAAGTAATACGATTACTGGAATATTTAAACAGGGACCGGGCGAACTTCCACTTACGTTAAGTGCAACGGCACCTGAGCCTAAGAAAGTAGTACCACCTGAAGTTAGGCCTCAAGATCCGAAAGATTTTCCCTATAGACAGGAAGATGTGATGTTTGACAATGCTCAGGCAGGCGTTCAGCTTGCGGGCACCTTGACATTGCCAAGCAGTGGAAAGGTAAATAAAATTGTGGTGCTGATCAGTGGCTCTGGCCCACAGAATAGGAATGAGGAAATACAAGCGTTTAACCACAGACCATTTTTAGTGTGGAGCGACTGGCTTACGCGGAATAATATCGCGGTATTGCGGTACGATGATCGCGGGATAGGGAAATCTACGGGGATATACAAAAAGGCAACTACAGCGGATTTTGCATCCGATGCTGAAGCTGCAGTACGTTATATCCAATCCAGAGTAGACTTGAAGACAATGAAGATCGGCTTAATTGGTCATAGTGAAGGCGGATTGATTGCGCCAATCGTGGCAAATCAAAATAAAGCTGTTCAGTTTATTGTGTTACTTGCTGGCCCCGGGATTCCAATTGATGAGTTGCTGCTTGAACAAAATGAGGATCAGGCACGCCTTGCAGGTGCTCCTGCCGACATGATCAAGATGTCGTCAGTTCTGAATAAAACGCTTTATACGGCGGTTAAGAACTATAATGATTTACCGGAGCCTGCGTTTCAGGAAAAAATAGATACTGTTTTACATGATGCATTGAAGGGCTTTCCTGTTGATGCCCTTGGGGGACGCAGCATGGCACAGGTGATCAGCGAGAGTAAGGTACAGGTTTCTTCGATATGGTTTAAGTATTTTGTAGGTATGGATCCTGCTGTCGACCTTAAACGTGTTAAATGTCCGGTTTTGGCTTTAAATGGAACATTGGATAGTCAGGTGCGTAGCACGAGTAACCTTTCAGGGATTAGAAGTAACTTGCAGAAAGCTGGAAACACAAAGTTTGAAATCGTTGCTATGCCTGGCTTGAATCACCTGTTTCAAAAGTCAACAACGGGAGCTGTTTCAGAATATAAAGAAATTGCGGAGACAGTAAATCCTGAGGTATTACAAAAGGTTTCTACCTGGATTAATAGGATATAAGATGACAAAGGAAAAGTCCTGGTTCTGGCCTGTGCAAATATTGATTTGGCTGATTGTTGGTCTGCTGAATTATCTTGTGCAACATTTTAACGGGAGTTTTCCTTTGGGTATCCAGATCATCAACCTCGTAGGTATGAGTTGCGGGGGATTACTGGTCACAACTATATATCGTTTTTATCTAAAGAAAATCCGGTTCAACTACAGCTTGAGGGTCGGTAAATTTATCGGTTTTGTATTGGGACATGCTGGTATCCAGTCTGTTTGCTGGATGGGTTTTATCATGCTTATTTCTTTGCCCTTTGTAGGAGAATACCACATCAGGATAATTTATCTGCCATTTAATATTGTTCCGTTGCTTACTTTGGTATTGGTCTGGGACCTCGGGTATCTTACTTACCACATCATCAAAAATGCCCACCTGCGGGAAGTAGAGAAATGGAAGATGGATGCGGAGGTGCAGAAGGCGCAGCTAGGTTCGCTGAAGGCACAAATCAATCCGCATTTTATGTTCAATACGCTGAACAATATTAGGTCTTTGATCTTGGAGGATCCACAGTTGGCGCGGGAAATGCTGACTAGATTTTCGGAGCTTTTCAGATACACCCTGCAGCATTCTGATGATCGGGAAACAACGGTAGCAGAAGAACTGATAATTTTAAGACAGTATCTGGATCTGGTTAAAATGCAATATGAGGAGAAACTGCAATATTCAATTGACGCTGGGCCGGAGGTTTCTATGAGAAAAATACCACCGATGGTGTTACAGTTGCTGGCAGAAAATGCAGTCAAACATGGTATAGCGCAAAGCGCTGACGGGGGAATTGTAGCCGTTTCCGTTCATGCTGATGCAGATATGCTTCAGATAGTCGTAAAAAACACCGGAAGTCTTCAAATAGCCAGGCAACTTGAGCATGGTTTGGGGATAGGCCTAAACAATATCTCCGAACGGTTGCGTTTGCTTTACGGAAATCAGGCGAAGCTGACTATACATGAGGAACATCCTTTCGTAATTGTTGAAATCTTAATTTTAAACTCATGATCAGAGCGGTTATTGTTGAAGATTCACGTTTGGCACGGCAGGAGCTAAAGGAGCTACTTAAAGTACATTCGCAAATCCATATTATTGCTGAAGCGGCTTCGGCGGATATAGCCCTGGAACTTATTAAAAAGGAAGATCCCGATCTTATCTTTCTCGATATACACCTGCCTGGCAAAAGTGGATTCGATTTGTTGGCTGAACTGGACTATTTACCCGCAGTGATCTTCACTACGGCGTTTGATCAATACGCGCTTCAGTCTTTTAATTACAATACCGTTGACTATCTCTTAAAACCTATTGTTCCTGATAGGTTGGCTGCTGCAATACAGAAGTCGGAAGCCCTTTTGGGTGCAGCTAAACCATTACCAACCGCAGGTCGGTTAAGTGCGCAATCACGCATCTTTGTTAAAGACGGAAGCAAGTGCTGGTTTGTTACCTTGAGCGATATTCGGTTGTTTGAATCTAAAGGTAACTACACTCAGATTTTTTTTAACAATGATAGTCCTCTGATATTAAAGACGTTGCAGCAATTGGAAGATACGCTTGATGAAAAAATGTTTCTGAGGGTAAACCGGCAGCAAATTGTTAACGTCAACTTTATCAGCTCTGTTACCGAATGGTTTGGCGGGCGATTAAAGTTGACGCTCAATACTGGCGAAAGCATAGAGGTGTCCCGCCGGCAGGTTAGTAAGCTCAGGGAGCTTTTTAGTCTGTAGGCCTATTTTTTATTGGGATACGAATAACGCTTTCTGTACTCCATTTTATTTTCAACGGCGTTTTAGCATCTGAAATTGTTTCTTTACTTACGTCTTTTCCGGTGCCATAATTGATTTGAGCAAAAGAGTTTTTGTCGATGTTCAACACGATCAGAAGTCTGCTTCCTTTGCTTAATTGTTTGCTAATTAGCCGTGTTCTTGAAAAAGGTATTGTTTCCAGTTTGCCCGGTTTTAGTAGTTTTCTATTGGCCATATCCTCTGCATAGCTGGCTCGCCCTAGAAAATAAGACAATTGAAAATATTCACCCGCAGGGGTAACTTCATAAAGTACAACACCGATATCCATGTCTTTTTTGTTGATGATGGCTTTAAGCGTTCCGTTGAATATGCCGTTCAGCTCCATCTGTTTCGTAAGGGGTTCGGTCAAAAAGAACAGACCATTTTCAGTGTCAATTTCCTTTTTTATAATTGGATCGGGATAATAGTCATTATTGGATGAGCTACGATCGGCGAGGTCTACTTCCTGGCTGATGAATCCCGGTCTATCTGGCTTTGAAGAAAGTACATGAAAGTTTGTACCATCCATTCGATCAGATAGATAGAAGGTCAGCGTGGAATCTGCCATTTGAGAAATGGATGCTGTATGTTGCCAGGTATTTGTTCCCATTATCTGATAATTGATTTTGTCTTTTAGCAGACCTGGCTTTTTTCCGTCTTTAAGGATATAGTCAAGCCATTCGAACGTGATCTTTCTTGTATTGATTAGCGCCACGCTATCCACCTGATATCCCCTTAGTACGGAGGTGCCGCCACGTTGCGCACCGAAATGATCGTAAGGGCCGATAATGAGGTAATGGTTTGCCTGAGGATTATATTTATAATGCTCGTTTAGATAATGCATAGCAGATATCTGCCCGTCATCATAATAGCCTGTGATCGACAATATCGGGATATTGATTTTTGCATATTCCTGTTTATAGGGTACCATGGCTTGCCAGTACGCATCGTAAGAAGGGTGTTTTAGCCAGCGCTGCAGCCAGGGATTAGCTTGCCCGTCTATGCTGTCGATTCTGTTATATGCAGCGCCGGTTTGGTACCAGGTGTTCTGCATTTTCCGGAATCGAGCATTATCTGAATTGATCTTGTCGTCAGTATATTTGTTGTTTGTTACGTAAAAAGCCCATTGGTAATTGGCATTCAGAAACACGTTATTTTCCATTGGCAATCCCAGACCGGGTATGGCGGCAACATAGGGAACGATAGTTTTAAGTGCAGGATGCGGATGTTTAAGTGCTGCCCACTGCGCATATCCAGAATAGCTGCCTCCGTACATGCCCACTTTTCCATTGCTCCAGGGTTGTTTAACAATCCAGCTGATCACAGCGTTGACATCATCTACTTCATGTTCGTATGGCGCTATCTGATCAGGACTTAAGCGTTTGCCGCGCGTATCGGCAACAATGCCGACGTAGCCGTGGTCTGCAGCAAAGGTTGCTTCCTGCAGACTTCTGTTTAAGTTGGAATAGATAAAAAACATCAGCGCTGTTGGCTGTGGTTTATCTACGCTTTTGTTGCGTACTACTACTGCGGAAAGCGTTGCACCGTCGTCTGTTTTGATAAATACGCTGTCCTGGATGATGTAATCAGATTTGATTTCGGTAGTGCTTTGCGCATGGCAAAAACCCGCGGTGATTAGGCATAGCAATGCCATACAGAGTTTTCTGTTCATATTTTTTTGATTATATTTTTAAAGGATTGTTCTGTTTTTGAATCTTACGGTTTGTCGGTCTGAAGCTTCAAATAATTCTCCATTATTTGAGCTGATCAATAGCCGGCCAGCGGCATTTGTCTTTATTTGGGTTACGAATTGGAGATTAATGATCTGAGCTCTATTTATCCTAAAGAATAATTGAGGATCCAGTTCTTTTTCGAGGAGGGTCAGTGACTTTTTGATACAGATGATTTGATTGCCAGTATGTAGCTTAGCATAGTTATCCATAGATTCTATAAGATGCACATTTGACCAGGTAATGAAGTGGTATTTGTTGCCGTCCTTTAAAAAAAACTGTTTAGTGCTGTCTGTATTAAATTTCATCAGTACCTGAGCAATTGCTTTCGCAAAGCGTTCTGTTCTTACAGGCTTCATTAGGTAATCTAATGCGCTTACTTCGAAAGCTTTCAGGGCATATTTGTCAAAGGCGGTAACGAAAATCACCTGAGGCGTACTGTTCAATTCTTCGAGTAGTTCAAATCCAGACTTGCCCGGCATTTGAATATCTAGTAACAGTAGATCAGGTTTTTCCTGATTAATCATGGTTAGCGCCTCGTCTGCGTTTTTCGCTTCGCCGATTATAAAGAATTCCGGGAAGCTGGCTAGTAACCTGCGAAGTTCTTGTCGTGCGGCGCGTTCGTCGTCTACAATTAAGGTTCTGATCGGTCTCATGTCAATGGGATTTTGATAGTCGCTAAAACTGTTTGATCAATCTGCTCCATGATTTCAAATGAAGCCCGCTGTCCGTAGTGCAAACTCAGTCGTTTTCTTAGATTCTTTAGGCCGATTCCATTATTTCTCTTTAGGTTTAATATACCCGGATTTTGCACTAAGATGTTCAGGTATCCCTGGTTTTTGTTGATTTTTACCGAAATGCAGCCACCATTCTGCTGTGTGCTAATACCATGTTTAACTGCGTTTTCTACGAGGGTCTGAATGCTAAAGCGTGGAATCATCAGGGTGTTGCAACTTTCGTTGATTGTAAATTCCTTTTCCAGACGTTCCTCAATACGGAGTTTTTCCAGTTCGAGGTAATCGGTAACCAATTCCACTTCCTCAGCGACGCTGACAAGTTGCAGATCGTGCTGATCAAGACTTTTTCTGAGCAACTCTGATAATAAATCAATTCCCCGGCGTGCGGAATCTGCATCTTCAATGATCAATGATTTAATAGCATTGAGTGCATTGAAGAGGAAATGTGGGTTGAGTTGGCTGGATAAATTATGGAGCTGAGCTTCTTGCGTAATTATAGCTAATCGTGCATTTTCTTTCGCAATTCTAATTTCCCGTTGTGCATAATGATAAAGGTGATAGGCAAGGAGCCAGATTGACATCAGCCTGATGCCGGCAATAAATATTGTGGGGCCGTTAATTTCTATGAAGGTTAAAAGATCCTGCCTATAATCGGGCATTGCCAGTCGGCGTAAGAAGTAGATCTTAAAAATGGTGACGACACTATAGGCTACTGCCATAATTAGTATAGAAGGTACTATCCTTTTTACTGTTTCATCGAGGGGTAGATTCTGCCAGCCGTTTCTGATGACAATATTTCGGTACTGGTGACTGAGTACGACATAAAACGCTACATCCGTTACAAACTGAAGTGCCGCCAGTGGAAGTTGAAAATGTTGACCTATTAAACCAGTATACATCCAATATAAGGCGGCAACCGACCATCCGATAAGCTGACATTTCCAATAGAGACTAAGATGTAGGTTGTTGTTCAAGGTTGTTTTGTTATGAATACCCAAAGCAACACATTTGACAATATAAATGAAAGAGAAAATACAGGACTGCGGGATATTGGGTATAAACGCGGAAAGTTGGATGACCTTTAAAATAAAAAGTGCAGGAGATTAATCATCCTGCACTTTTTTGGAGCCAAGCTATTTAAGGCCAGCTTTATCGTAGGTTGTTATTTCAAAAATTGAATTACAGCTTTACCATCTGGGTTCGTCAATTTAATTTCCAGAAGTTTTGCCACAGTAGGAGCAACGTCTTCAAGGCCTATAGATTCCAGTACAACACCTTTTTTAACACCTGCTCCGGCGATAATGAAACCTGTTTGAATATCAGCGACATCAGGATAGTATCCGTGAGCACCACCTTTTTTTGAACTGACTAAGGGTCCGGATGCTCCATCTTGAATATATACACCTTTGGCTGCCGCCAAGGCAAAACTAGCATGTGGATCTGCACCTATCTTATCAAGCTCAGGTCGCTCAACGATCCTGTACATGTCTTTATATTCCTGTGGAAGCTCAGCTAGTTTTTTGCGAACTTTCGCAAGTGTAGCTCTGTCCTTCAAATCCTTGAGGTGAAAGAATGCTGATCCACCGGCAGACTGGAATTTGGCAACAGGCTCTTCTGCACCAACTTTAGTATCGATCCCGATTTCTTTCAACCATACATTGGGAGCCAGAACTTTGTTGTAATCTAGAAATCCATGGTCACCAGTGATGATGATTGTGGTGCTATCCGCGAGTCCCGAACGTTTCACTGCATCCATAAGATTCATTACAGCGTGATCAGCAGCAGCAACGGCCTTGCTGACGCCGACCCCTGAACGACCTTCCTTATGTTCTGCTCCATCAACACCAGCAATATGAATACTTAGCAGACTGGGCTTATACTTGCGGAAAATATAAGCGGCCATGCGGCTGTTATTTTCATCCATGGCAAGCGAAGTCAGGTTCAGGTCTTCCATCTCCACATCGCCAATGGCATATTTTTCCATTTCTTCCAGTAAGCCTTTTGGTGTTGCAAATTGCGATACACCAGTCTTTCTATCGGCCATGTTGGTGGAAGACCAGATTTCGGGCAAGTTATAATCAACCTCCGCACCAACAGATACCGGCCAGGAGATGGAAGCTGATTTCATTCCGCCTTTTCTCACTGCCTGCCATAACGTTTCTGCCTTGATCTTTTTACTGTCAGTCGTCCATTCATATACACGCGAGTCATTTGGCATTGTATTATAATAGATACCATGTTTCACAGGGAAAGTTCCAGTGATGAGGGTGGTATGAGAAGGATAGGTAACACTTGGAAAAATGCACCTTACGCCCTTTGCATAAGAACCTTCAGCCATGAGTTGCTGCAAGTTTGGTGTCGGCCAGCTTTTATCCAGATAGAAATCTGGTCTGAAGCCATCAATACTAACCAAGATTACGTGTTTACCCGACTGTGCAAATACAGTGGCAATACTTGTTAACGCTAGTACAGCGCTGATAGAAATTGTTTTTATGTAGGATTTCATTTTTTGAAAATTAATTGATGAATGGGAAGATTTCTTTGGCTGTTTTGTTAGCTATTAATATTTTGTTCATGTCGTACTTCATCGTAACTACTCCAGTTGTCGTGTTATTGGTGAAGTCGTCCATCCCCTTATTTAAAGGAATGAAGGAAGGAATCTGTGCAACAAGATCTGCAGTTTTAACATTAGGGTTGTTCAACTGCTCAGTTTGTGATACCGGGTATCTGATGCCAAGGTCGGTCATCCTTCTGCCTTCAGCAATAAAGATCTCCTGTCTCATTCTGTAGACCAGATAAAGTAAAGCATCCTGAGTAGTTGCGGAGCTGATGTCTGCTGGAGTAACCAATGTTCCGGAGATTGTAGACACGTTAATGTTAGCAGTTTTCCTGTTAAGCACATACCCTGTTCTCTCGATATCATTAGCATCAAACTTTACCTTTACTGCTGTCAGTGGGTAGTCGAGCCTGTTACCGCCATTTCTGGTTTCCTTGTTATCATTGAGTGATATAACTAGTCTTTTAGCAACAACATCCGTTAAAAGATTTTTCAGCGTTGTTTGTGCAGCCGTTAATTCATTTGCGGAAACCTGAACCTCGGCCAGGATAAGGTATGCTTCTTCAGATTTGATATAGCTCACGGGCTTCTGATCCAGGGCTATAGTTCCTGTATTGTAATACTTAGGATCCAGGAAGTCTAATCTGGGCAGGGGAGCAAATTCATTCGTTGTAGAAGAAAAAAGATACGTCTGGAAATCATTAGAAGCACCATTTTGTCCGTCAAAGACTTGTTGTTTGAGCAGCAGTGGATTCGCCATCGCTGCTGTTGCAAAGATCCTTGCCTGAGCAGCGTTACCCATATCGTAGTATACCCGGGCTTTAAGCAAGGTATACGCTAGTTTCTCTGTTGCGTCTGTTTGTAATGCAATGGCCTGATCAAGGGCAGTGATGGCCAGGTTATAATGGGTAGCCGGACTAAGTACTTCACCCTTATTGGCGCCTGGAAGTCCAATAAACAGCTCTCCACTTAAGATATGCGAATAAGCATTTATAAAATACATTTCTGCCCTTTGTACATTTGTTGTTGTTTTATCGGCAGCAACTACGATTGACAGCCCATATTCTGAGAGTTCTCTTAAGCGTTGTATAGCAGACTGGATGCTATTTACATCAAGATCATAGTTGTCGATCTGAGGAATATCAAACAGTTTGCTGCTCAGGGTTCTATTGTTGTAATAATTATCTGAAACCAGTTCAGTATTTACTATTACCTGATTCATTGTCAGCGCCATCTGCCTTCTCATTCCTGTGAGCCATGTTGTGGTCACATTGGTTGTAGTAAGGTAAACATCATCAGTGATATTAGGATTGTCTTTTGTACAGCCCAGGATTGTCATGCCTGCTGTAACACCAATTATAATCGTTTTTATGAATGTTTTCATGTGTTTTGCTATTAGAAATTTACGCGTAAAGAACCTACAAATTGTCTTGGTGAAGAATAGGTAGAGTAGGATATTCCACCTGTGGTTGCACCATTTTGTCCCTGTGCACTACCACTAATAGTTGCTTCGGGATCGAAGCTGGATGCAGAGAAATTTAATGGATTTACTACAGAGAAGCCGATATTTACACCTTTCACTGCTCCGTTCCAGAATTTAGGCTTAAAACTATACCCTGCGCCAATTGTCCTAACTTTGATGAAATCTGTTTTCTCTACAAATCTATTGGTCACATCAAGCCATCTTGTTCTTCCACTTTTGTCGATCTCTGCTTGTGGAATTCCTTCTGTTGAAGTGCCATAATTAAATCTGAACTGCCTATCGAATGACACAGCATATGCACCTTTCTGATAATCTGCATTGGCAAAGACATTGAATGATTTGTATTGGAAATTCATGCCCATGCTACCAAATAAATTAGGAATGGTAGTTCCGAGATCTTGTTGTGCTGTGGTACTAGTTAATAATCCATCTGCGTTAAACTCGGCATAGTTACCTCTGATAAAGCCGATCGGATAACCTTCCTGCACTACTGTTTGTACTGTTCTGGCACTGAAACCATTGATTGCGAATGCCGCTGCACCCCCTGAACTTAATACTTTATTATAAAGCGTATTTATGGATAGGTTGAATCGCAAGCTATAGTCTGTTGTTTTAATAGGCGTAAGGACTGTATTAAATTCCAGTCCGCGGTTTAGAATCCGACCTGTATTCTGCAACTGGCTGGTTTGTCCAGATGAAGGAGCTGGCGGAACAATGAATAACGCATCGTTGGTGATGGAGTGATAGAATCCTCCGGAGATAATGATGCGATCATTTAAGAACCCAAGATCGATTCCGGCCTCAATAGTTGTTGTTTTCTCTGGTTTCAGGTCCGGGTTCCCAGGCTGACCGAATGAAGCAGCCTGATCTCCGTTAAAACCAATAAAAGATATGGTCCGCTCATTGGCGTATGGAGTCGGGAAGTTACCGGCGATACCATAGTTACCACGGATTTTTGTCGAGGACAGCACATTTGAAATTCCTTTGAAGTAATTTTCTGCACTTGGGATATAGGAGAATCCTATTTTAGGATAGTATTGAATTCCGATATTTTTTCCGAAGGCAGAATTACCGTCTCCACGCAAGCCAAGGTCGAGGAACATTTTATTTTTGTAACCCATGTTCTCTTGGAGGTAAAGACCATAGCTCGTTACTGCCGAGAAATATTCGTCGCTTGTGCGGGTGGCGGCGATACTGATGGTAGCGGCACCATCTCTGATGTTAGATCCGAGGTACTCAATCTGGTGGTCTTCATTTCTGAACAACTGGCCACCCATGGTGGTGATAAACGAGAAGTCATTTACTTTAGCTTCGTACTGACCGTTGAATTCAAAAGTCAATCCCAGATAGTTCCTGTCAAAATTATCTATACTTCCCTGCGTTGTGATGTTTGTGTTGGTGGTGTGCGACAAGTATTTATTTGTGGTAATGATTTGCTGGCGCTGGGCTCTGTAATCAACACCACCTGTTGCCTTAAATGTCAGATTTTTTAATGGCTGGTATTTGAAAACCTGTGAGGTCTGGAACCTGTTTACACTAATTCCATTATTTTGTAATGCTTCTGCTTGATCAACATATGCCTTTATGGAAGCATATTCATCATCAGTCATTGCATCAAGATCACTTTTGAACCTTGGTCCGGTAATGGAGGAAGCCCCACTCTCGGCAAACCACAACCCTGTGTAACCACCTTGATTACCGTTACGGCTACGTTTGTATTTGTTATTGATATAGCTGAAAGAACTTTCATAAGTTACTTTAGAACCAAGAACAGCTCTCAAGCCTGTCCTTAAATCAATTCTTCTGTTGCTGTTCTGGTTGTAAATCTGCGTTCCGGTACTGTTTTGAAAACCACCAGAAAAACTATAGCCAAACTTGCTGTCGCCACCATTGAGCGCCAGGTTGTGCTTCTGATAGAAACCATTTTCAAATAAAAGGTCTTTGGTACGTTTAAAATGCAGAAAATCTGTTGTAGGTGTTTCCAGTCCTAACTGTGTTTCTACGGTGATGTCCGTTTTGTCGCCACCCCCTTTTTTCGTGATAATCTGGATTACACCGTTGGCAGCATCAGAACCGTATAATGTTGTTGCAGCTCCACCATTTACGAACTCAATCTTTTCGATATTGTCCATCGGAATGTCTGCTATAGAACTAATTGCAGCTCCGGTAGCACTTCCACCACCAAGCGCAGCTCTAGTGTTCAGGTTGTCCATACGTACACCGTCGACGTAGATGATGGGTGTTGAGCTGATGAATGCAGAGTTAACACCTCTTGAGCGGATGATAGATGTTGCACCCGCTTGTCCACCAGTGAGCTTAATCTGTGCATTAGGTAGTTTAGATTGCAATAACTGATCTATCCTTTGCGCAGGGATATCTTTTAGATCTTTTTCAGAAATGCTGACCACGTTAGAAGACAATCGTCTTTTGCTGATGTCAATTCCCTGTCCGGTAACAACAACCTCATCAAGACCCAATAAATCCTCTTCCAGTTGGAGATTGAAGATAGTTGTTGTGCTATTGCGCAATACTGTATATTCTCTGGCTTTATAGCCAATTGATTTAACCTCTACAAGAACATCTTCTTTGTCAGTAGGTACAGACAGTCTGTAGTTACCTTTGCTGTCTGTCTGTGTAGCGGCGCTGGTTCCTTTCACTTTAATGCTCACGCCCGGCATAGTCTGACCAGTACGCTTGTCTGTTATCGTTCCAGATATGATAAGCGGAGGGAAAACCTTTTTAGTGTTAATCAGAATATAGGTATCGCTGATCTGGCGGATATCAACATTGGGATAATTGATAAGTCGCTCCAGCACATCGGATACCGATTGTTGTCTGGCTTCGATGTTAATGGTTTTGTTGTTTCCTGCATCGCTGTTTTTGTAACCGATGATAAATGGGGTTTGTTTTTCTATGAGATCAAGTACCTTTCTCAGTGGAAGATTTTTTACTGATAGATCTATTTTTACGTCCTTCATCGACTGAGCAGTAGTTGTACCGGCGTAGATCAGTGCGTTTGAAAGAAAAAGCAGTGCGATTGTTAGCTTCATTTTTAAGTTAAAAAGTAACCGTATCGGGCTTTTGTAAGCCTGGTAAATATTTTGCATATTTGAATAAGTTTTTAATGTTTTTACACGATTCATTGGGAACGATGGGCATTGCTACAATGCGCATGCAGAGCCGGAAATGTTAGCGCAGTTCCGGCTTTTCTATGTCTGATTGTTACATGGTTTTTATTTAATTATGATCTGATTAGTTTGATATATAAATTGTCGTTTGGTAAGCATTGATAAGATTTCGAGAACATTCCGCATAGATTCGTTTTTAAATCGGATGTTGTACCGGTCATCGGCATTTGTTTTACTTTTAATAATCACCTTGATGTCGTAATACCGCTCCAGTTGTTTTGCGATATCATTTATGTTTGCATTGTCGATATATAATTTGTTATCGCGCCAGGAGGTAATAGGGCCAGTATCTTCCGTTCTGAGCTCGCTTTTACCCGTAGATTTGTAATAGCTAAGTGTTTCTCCTTGGGTCATTCCGAGCGCAATAATCTTTTTATGCACGCCCTGCTGCTCTGCCACCCGTACTTTTCCCGTAAACACCGCGACCTTGATTTTTTCCAGGTCTGGATAGGCATTGATATTGAATGATGTACCAACTACCCGGGTGCTTATATTTGCGGTGTGAATGATGAAGGGCTTGGTTTTGTCTTTGGCAATGTCGAAAAAAGCTTCTCCAGAAAGCGAAACGTTTCGGTCATGTTCGCCAAAGTCTTTTGCTATGACAAGCTTACTGCCCATGTTCAATACGATCTCTGAACCATCAGCCAGGGTGATCTTCTTTTGTGTTCTTCTACCCGAAAAAATTGTTGTTTCGTTTTTTGAGGAGTCTTTCAGGTCGGACCGATTAGTAAGAAACAATCCAACACCGGATATCAGGATAATTGCTGCAGCATATTTCAGATATGCTTGTAAAAACCATTTTTTTCGTTCCCGGGGGAGCTGTGCTTTTAAATATCCCTTGATACTATTTTCAAGTTCGGATTTCGAAACAGGATGATCAAGTACAGGTACCTCATCATTTTTCACGCCCAGGTTTTGATACCAGGAATCTACAGCCTCAGATTCTTCCGGACTGGCCGTATGTTGCAGATATTTTTTAAGGATTGATTTAAGCTCCTTCGGCTTGTTGTAGTGTGACATCGTTACTATAGAGATCACACCAAAGGGTGGGAGGTACTTTAAGCTAATGTTATCAGTAGATCAATTTATTTGCAATGAAGTACACAAGCTAGTGCAAGCACGAAACTAACCGTGGTATCTGAGTTATTATGTTTACTGATCTTGAACCTGACGGCGTTAAGTGCGGAAGTGATGTTGTTTTTTACAGTTTGTTCAGAGACAGATAATTTGAGTGCGATCTCTTTGATGCTGAGTTCCTGATCTCTGCTAAGCCGGTAGGGCAGCTTTAATCGTTCCGGAAGTTTATCTACTTCGGAATCTACCAGTTGTTGGAGTTCTTTCAACAGAATCTGATCATCAGCCTGCGTTGTTGAAATAGCGTTTACAGCCAGGTCTAATGCCGTTTCGTCTGCAATAGTTATGGAAGGTCTGGAAAAATAATTGATAATATTATACTTTGCTGCGCGGAATAAATAAGGTGCTAGGCTACCCCGATCATCAGCCATAAGTGTGGATCTATTTTTCCAAAGTCCGAGAAAAATGTCCTGAACGATATCCTTTGCATCATCGGTGTTTTTAATTTTCAACCAGATGTGTCGATATAAGTCTTCCCAATATCTATCTACCAAGGTCGTATATGCGACATGGTCATCTTTTTTTACCAATTCAACTAAGCTACTATCCGAAGGAAGTTTCATAAACTCCGACAAAACTACAAGGACACTATAAACTCCATATTAAGTTATGGTAAGGGATTTGGAGTGGTTTGGGCGGATATTATTCGAATTCGTCATCTTCTGAGTCGTCCAATAACATTGATGTCATTTTATGTGGATCGTCCAGGAAACGTTTGTACAATTGGTAGGCGTCGGTTTCTTTATAATTTACTTTTGCTATTCCTTCTGGTGTAAGTTGGTAAATTAAAGCATTCGGGTAAGCCAGAATAATAGGTGAATGTGTGGCGATGATAAACTGTGATCTCTTGTTAACGAGCTTGTTTATCCTTACCAGCATCGCCATTTGGCGTGTAACGGAGAGTGCAGATTCAGGCTCATCCAACATGTAGAGACCATCACCGCCAAAGCGGTGCATAAAAACGGACCAGAAAGATTCGCCATGGGATTGTTCATGAAGGGATTTGCCGCCGTAAGAATCTTTTATAGGTGGGCCCATGCCCTCTTTGTCCAGTTTGTCTATTTGCGAAGCCACGTTGTAGAAACTTTCGCCTCTTAAGAAGAAACCATCTTTCATCCTGTAGGGGCCTCTACTTATTCTTAGGTAGTCTGTTAAATTGGAGTGTGTCGCTTGAGTATTAAAATTGAAGTTTTTAGTACCGCCTTCCGCGTTAAATCCAAGACTTACTGCAATAGCTTCCATAAGGGTTGATTTCCCCATGCCGTTTTCACCAATCAGGTAGGTTACCTTGGGATGGAAACTGATTTTATCTATATTCTGGATACAGGGGATGTTAAAAGGATAGTTATTCCGGACGTTGTCTGGAACAGTGAGTTTGACGGTGTCGAGATACCCTTGGAAATTTTTCATGAGATGAGCGGTAGACGCTAAATTAACGAATAATATCTAAAAATCGCGTTTAATGATAATTTGACGAAGGGGTACACATTCGCGTGTAAATAAATTTGCTAATCGGCCTTTGAAGCTCTTTGAAGGCACTTCTCGTTTTTGTAAAAAAATATTTTCGACGTTTAAATGGCTTAAAGGCCAATTTTCCCTTTTTTTAGTGGGGGGGTGTATATCCTCCGCAATTGTTATAAATTTTCTTGACTTACGATGTTTACAAAAGGTAAATTGATGCGTGCATCGATAGACCAGGCAAATAGCCGGGATAGCGTTGCAACAGTTGATATATTGACAAACCGATTATAGCGATGAGTAAATTGCTATCGGATCGGTTTGTAAAATTGAAAGGTACCTTTTATGATATGCACCCTATGGGAAGGGCGTATCATATTTTACGGTGTATTATTGGATCTGTGGTGTCAAATGTAGCTGATGAAATAGCTTCCGAAAACATTCATCACATAGATTTGCACAAAACGATTTATTCACTTACTTTTTTCTAGATAGCTTTGAAAATGGATCGACAAATTTAGCGCTGTATAAATTGAGCTTAACGTTTATCTGACGATCAGGTCTGTAAATTAACAAAGTAATTAAAGAGTAAAACCCAGTAGAATTCTTATATCAAACCATTCACATGAATCGCATTTCTCTACTTCTTTTCGCCTTATCGGGTATTTGTTTTTCTGCAAAGTCTCAACGCTTTGAGAAAACAGCTTTAGGTGCGAAAGTCAACATAAACGAAACGACCACAGAGATTCAGTTTTATAGTCCCGGGATTGTAAGAATCCTAAAATATCCGGCGAGCAAAATATTTACGAAAAGAAGTCTCTCTGTAACAAAGAGTCCAGAAACTGTAGCCTTAAAAATCGTACAAAAAGGCGATGTCCTTATGCTGTACAGTAAGGATTTGAAAGTTGTGCTAAATGTTCGAGACGGTCAAATTAATTTCAATAAATCTGATGGTAAATCTCTGCTAAAAGAAAAGATGGCGGGAGCATCTTTTACAGATTTTAATGATTCAGGAACAAAAAGTTACACCGTCGCTCAATCATTTGTTTTGGAAAAAGAGGAACCTATTTACGGACTGGGTATTCTTCAGAATGGCAAACTATCTCAACGCAACCAGAAAATCAAAATGGTTCAAAATAATACCTGGGATTTTATTGCTTTTTTTCAATCGGTAAAAGGGTATGGGTTGTTTTGGGACAATTATTCTCCAACTACATTTAACGATACGGCTGAAGAAACTTCTTTTTCTTCTGAGGTGGGCGATGGGATCGATTATTATTTTATCTATGGAACTAATGCAGACGGGGTTGTGTCGGGCATGCGAAAACTAACAGGGCAAGTGCCAATGTTTCCCTTATGGACTTATGGTTTCCATCAAAGTAAAGAAAGATACAAGAGTCAGGCCGAATTGGTAAGTGTAGTTAAAAAATACCGGGAACTTGGTGTTCCACTAGATGGAATTATCCAGGACTGGCAATATTGGGGGAATAACTACCTTTGGAATGCAATGGATTTTCTTAATCCGGAATTTTCCAATCCGCAAAAAATGATAGATGATGTTCATCAGCTAAATGCCCACCTACTGATCTCTGTGTGGTCATCCTTTGGTCCTGCAACCAAACAATACCGGAAACTCGACAGTTTAGGTGCACTTTTTAACATTGGGACGTGGCCTGAATCGGGCTTAGAAACATGGCCACCAAATATGGATTATCCTTCAGGCGTGCGGGTATACGATGCGTATAATCCCAAAGCAAGAGCTATTTACTGGGACTTTTTAAATAAAGGACTTTTTTCCAGGAATATTGACGGGTGGTGGATGGATTCTACTGAACCTGATCACTTGAGCTACAAGCCATCAGACATGGATACTAAAACTTATTTGGGTTCTTTTCGGAAAGTACGCAACGCTTATCCATTGATGACTGTAGGTGGGGTATATGATCATCAAAGGGCAGTGAGTTCAGACAAACGGGTGTTCATTTTAACCCGTTCGGCCTTTGCCGGACAACAACGATATGGTGCAAATACATGGTCTGGTGATGTTACGTCTTCATGGGAGTCGCTGAGAAATCAGATCCCTGCCGGACTGAACTTTGCACTTTGCGGAATTCCCTATTGGAACAGCGATATTGGCGGTTTTTTCGCAGGTTCGTACAACAAAAGTTGGAATGACGGCTCTGGTGCTAAAAATCCACTCTTCCAGGAACTTTATGTACGTTGGTTACAATTTGCTGTCTTTACACCAATGATGCGTTCGCATGGTGCAGATGTGCCCAGGGAAATTTACCAGTTTGGAAAAAAAGGTGAGCCTGCATACGACGCGATCGAGAATGCAATTAAACTCCGTTACAGCTTATTGCCTTATATTTATTCGACGGCTAGAAAAGTTACTAATGATCAATCAACTTTTATGCGTGCGTTAATGATGGATTTCAGTAACGACAAAAAAGTGCTGGATATCAATAATGAGTACCTCTTTGGCCAGTCACTTTTAGTAGCACCAGTAATTAATGCACAATACACACCCGAAACCGTAGTAAACGTAAATGAAGAAACTGGTTGGAATCGTAATGTTACTAAAGGGAATACCATTGCAGCCGTAAATTTTGAGCAAATTAAATCAAAGAAGGTTTATTTGCCCGCCGGAACTATGTGGTACGACTTCTGGACTAACAAAAGATACGCTGGCGGACAGGAGCTAACTACAGCTACTAGCTTAAACACTATCCCTTTATTTGTCAAAGCCGGAAGCATTATTCCTATTGGCCCCAACGTTCAATATGCTACTGAACAAAAATGGGATAATTTAGAACTCAGGGTTTATGAAGGTGCTAATGGAACGTTCATGTTGTATGAAGACGAAAATGACAACTACAATTATGAAAAAGGTATTTTTGCGACGATTACGCTAAATTGGAATGATAGCAGCAAGACCCTGACCATAAGTGACCGCAACGGTAGTTTTCCAAACATGTTGACTAGTCGTACTTTCAAGATCAAATTGATGACGGCTGGTGGAACTGTACAAGGAGCTTATAGAACAATATCATATACAGGGCATAAAATATCTTTAAAACTGTAATTCCTGATCTAAACTTTTTTTAATAAGTGTACTAGAATAATTAGATTAATAGCTGAAACCGCAGCAATTTCAAGCAATAATAGAAAAGCCAAATATCAATAATATGATGAAGCTCCAACAATATTTGTTAGCATTACTTCTGGTGTTTTTGTTCCATTTACCTAAGCAAAGTACTGCTCAAAACACAGTGAGCGCACCGATTCCGCCAGAAATAGAGAATCCAGAACTTCTTGGTATTAACAAAGAGCCGTACCACGCAACGCTCATGCCCTACGCAAATATGCAGGAGGCATTAGTTGCTAAACGGCATGCATCATCATTAAGCAAATCGTTAAATGGAAATTGGAAATTTAATTGGGTGCCAAGGCCTGAAGAGCGACCTGTTGATTTCTACAAGCCTGAATTCAACGTTGCGGACTGGAAAGAAATACCGGTACCATCAAATTGGGAGGTGCACGGATATGGGACCCCATTTTATCGTAATCTTGGGTATACGATTAAAAAGGACTTTCCACACGTAATGAGCGAGCCTGAAAAATGGTATACTTCATATAAAGAACGCAATCCGGTAGGAAGCTACCGAAGAACGTTTGAAGTTCCTGCCAGTTGGATTGGCAGACGTAATTTCATTACGTTCGATGGTGTTGATTGTGCTTTCTTCATATGGATAAATGGACAAAAAGTTGGCTTTAGTGTAAATAGCAGGAATACAGCCGAATTTGATCTCACCAAATACCTCAACCCTGGGCAGAACATGATTGCTGTTGAAGTATATCAGTACAGCTCGGGAACCTGGCTCGAAGATCAGGATATGTTCAGGTTGCACGGGATTTTTCGCAATGTAACACTATGGAGCGCACCACAAATACACATCCGGGACTTTTTTATAAAGCCTGATCTGGATCAGAATTACAGGGATGCAACAATAGATGTAACTGCGAAAATCAAAAATTACAGCGATAAAGCCGCTAAATCGCAAACGCTAGTGGCTACATTGTATGATAAGGAGGGTAACGAAATTGCAGCAGGCAATGTGAATAGTAAGGCACTAAAAGCCAATCAGGAAGAAGTGGTTCAGGTGAATTTAAGCGTTAAAAATCCACTGAAATGGACAGCCGAAACTCCAAATTTATATACCATGGTTATTAGCAGTTCTCAAGGTGAGTTCTTGTCATCAAAAATCGGCTTCCGGAAAATAGAAATTAAAGGACGCATTTTTACGGTCAATGGCGTTCCTATTAAGCTGAAGGGTGTGAACCGACATGAACACTGGTCGGATGTTGGGCACGCAATTACTGAGGCCCAGATGATAGAAGATCTGAAGGTAATTAAGCAGGGAAACTGTAATCATATCCGTACTTCACATTATTCTGATGACCCCAGATGGTACGAGCTCTGCGATGAATGGGGGATTTGGCTGGTAGCCGAGGCTAATGTTGAATGCCATGGCTATGATAGTCGATTCGATAACGAACCCACCATCAAATCTGCAATTATTGATCGCAACATTGCCAATATAGAGAATTTTAAGAATAGCCCATCGGTTATTATATGGTCTTTAGGCAACGAGTGTGGCTGGGGCCCAACACCAAATTTCGTTGCGGCAATGAATGCAGTAAAGGGTTTAGATCCCTCGAGACCCATTCACTACGAAAGGTTTGGTGTTGGCAAAAACAATCCGGCTGATTTAGATGGAAGGATGTATGGAACTGCACAAGATTACGCGCGTACTGCCCAGGATAAAAGCCTGACCAAGCCTTTCTACATCTGTGAATTTGTACACGCCATGTTCAATTCTATGGGGTCGCTTGATGAGTATGCTGAAGTTTTTGATAACAATCCAGAAATATTGGGCGGTGCAATATGGGAATATCAGGATCAGGGTTTGTGGAACAAAAGAGATCCAAATCATCCTATATTGGCGTATGGTGGTGGCTTCGGTGAAGCACCAAACGATCACTATTTTATCCATAAAGGGGTAGTGTCTTACGACCGGGCAACTTCTGGTAACAATGTCAAGCCACATTTTCCTGAAATGAAAAGAGCATTTCAGTGGATTGACACCGAATTGACTGATCCGATTTCGGGAGAAATTTCTATTAGAAATAAGTTTCAGTTTATCTCATTGAATGGATTTGCGGCATCATGGACACTCACTGAAAATGGAATAGAAATAGCAGCCGGAGAAGTTAATATAGCCCGTCCAATTGGTGCGCGCTCAACGGGTAGGGCATATATTCCATTTAAGATCGCACATCCGAGAGCTGATGCCGAATATTACCTTCGTATTTCTTACCGGCAGAAGGAAAATACGTTATGGGCAGCGAAGGGTTATGAAGTGGCTACTACTCAATTTAAGTTGCCAATAAATACGCCGTCTGGTGCTGTGTCAAAAGCAACACAAGGAGTAAAACTCTCAGAAACAGACCAGGTAGTTACTGTGTCGGGTAAAAACTTTTCATTAACGTTCGACAAAAAAACAGGGTTTATCGGTCAGTTATCAAAAAACCAAACCAACCTGATTACTTTAGATGGAGCTCCGAAATTGCATCTGTGGCGTGCCCCTCATCGCACCGATGACGATTGGGCATACCGGCAATGGGAAAAATTTGGCGTAACCACACTCCAGTACAAACCCCTGTCATTTAGTGCTAAAGTTGTTGACAACGCTACGGTGACTATTACATCGACAACTAAAGCTGAAGGAAAAGAAGGTTTTGCAGTTTACCATACCGCAACCTATTCCATTACCGGAGACGGTTCGATAAGGGTAGATAACCAAGTTAAATTTATTGGACTTCCTATTAACCTCGCCAAAATTGGCATTCGGATGTTACTTGATAAGAAACTGGATCAGATGAAATTCTTTGGACGCGGACCTTTCGAAAACTATGCGGATAGAAAAAGTGCCGCTGAAGTAGGTATATACACCTTGGACGTTAACAAACAATATGCGTACGAAAAGCCCATGGAGCGAGGCAATCACGAAGATGTCCGTTGGGCCGAACTGAGTGGAGCGGGTATACCTTCATTATCGATCCAGTCTGACGAAAAGCTAATGCAGGTAGCTGCATTGCCCCATACCGATGAGCAAATGTATCCTGTGGAATATAAAATTGATCTTCCGGAAAGTTCGGCTACGGTGCTGAGTGTGTCTACTAAAACGCTCGGTGTAGGCTCTAATAGTTGTGGTCCGCAACCGCTGGAAAAATTCAAGGTAGCCGCCCGCGATACTTCGTTTAGCTATACTATTAGGCTTTTTGGTTCTGCAAAATCTGAATAATCAGTTGTCGTTGTGGTAAATGGTATGCATAACTAATTATTTCATGAAGTTATGATGGTGGTGCTCGAACGTTTACCATTAAACCAAATCAGCTGATCTTATCCGTTGATTGTGATGTTGGGTCAAGTTCCTGATGATTCTTGATCAGAAAGATAGTAAATTTGAAGTAAATCATCAATGCCCTTATATGCTTTTTCATTTTAAAGACCAGTTTCCGGAACTGGAGCCATTTCTGGAAAAATACCGATCATACCAGCAGCGCCTCGATGTTGGTGCTAAAACCATTTTGCTGGAAGAGGGTAAGGTATCTGGACAGTATGTTTTTATTGAAAAGGGTTGTGTACGCCTTTTCTTTAATAACGATGGACTTGATAAAACAGTGCAGTTCTTTTTTGAGCATGAAGGGCTGACTTCCCTGGAAAGCTTTGTAGGTAATGTACCAAGTGCATTTACTATAGAAACTATAGAACCCTCGGTGATTTATTTGCTTCCTAAAAAATATGTGATCGAGCTTATAGATGATTTAAGTAGGGAGCCGCAATTTTTCAAGATGATTATGTCGATTTTTGCCCAGCGACAAAGTCATTATATCAATGAGTTCGTGTCTTTTATTAGGGATACGCCCGAACAGCGCTATCTGAAACTGCTAACTGATCGCCCGCATATCATTCAGCGTGTTGCTCAGCATTATATCGCTTCTTATCTCGGCGTCAGCACTGTACATCTCAGCAGGATTAAAAGTAAACTAGCTAAAGGCAACGCTCATTTCTAAACTTGATAACAAATGTTATCGTTCCTGCAGAACCATCCTGGCTAATTTTGTTTCATAATATTTAAGAAAATGAAAGCAGCAGTATTATTTCAAAAGGGGGAAATGCCTCAATATGTCGATTTCCCAGATCCTATTGCAAAAAATCATGATGAAGTGGTTGTTGCCGTGAAAGCGGTAGCTATTAAACATCTGGATAAAAGTCGTGCAAGCGGGAAACACTATTCTACACTTAAACTTACACAAAAGGAAAGCGTTGTTGGCGGCGACGGAGTATGCACGTTGGAAGACGGCAGCCGTGTATATGCTATGGCTGTAAACGGGATGGCAGCGGAAAAGGCGGTGGTTTATAAAGATCGGATGGTTAAAATTCCTGCACTGTTAGACAACATGACGGCAGCAGCGTTGCCTAATGCCGTTATCGGTTCTGCGATGGCTTTACGGTTTAAGGCAGATATTCAGCCTGGTGATATTGTGCTGATCAATGGCGCAACGAGTTTTACCGGGCGAGTGGCCGTTCAGATTGCTAAATACTATGGTGCAAAAAAGGTGATCGTAACTGGCAGAAATCCAGGTTCTCTAGCTGAGTTAGCCGTATTGGGTGCTGATGAGCAGGTTTCGCTATTGCAGGATGACACGCAAATTGTTGAACAGCTTGCGCGCATACACATGCAGACGCCTATCGACGTTGTTATCGATTATTTATGGGGACATACTGCAGAGCTATTGTTGTCGGTAATCAAAGGTGATGGCTCCTTTACCAACCAGATCAGGTATGTTTCTGTAGGCAGTATTGCAGGCGATCTTATCCAATTATCTGCAGCAAGTTTGCGGGGTACAGATCTTCAGTTAACAGGTTCAGGACTTGGCTCCTGGTCAAAAAAACAAGTCGGCCTGCTTTTCTCGGACATTCTTCCCGAAATGTTCGAACTAGCCGCAGCAGGCAAACTGAAGATAGAAACCATAAGCGTTAAATTGGAAAATGTTGCTGAATTATGGGACCTGGAGGTTTCTGGTGGCAAGCGTTTGGTGCTAAGTGTAGGATGATCTGATGACTACGGCTTTTTGAAAATCTTTTTTGCTTTTTCCTCAAACTCCGGAAGTTTGCGCTTATAGTCTTCCAGATCCCAGGTCATTTCCATCGCCTTGGCGTATTGATCCATCGGTATCAGACCCATAGATTTTCTCCTCTCGTCTACATGGTCAGGGTCTTCTATCGGGTAAAAATACAACTGTGCAGATTGCGGGTCTCTTATCGCCTGACTGCCATATGGTTGTTTTTTGCCTTCACGCATCTGTACACGATCCTCCATAATGGCAAGATTGCTTGAAAGTATTTGTCCACGTTTTTCTGCCGAGCGGATCATGGGCAGATACTTTTTTTGTGTAGCGAGGTCTGCATGCTGCAGGACAAGGAACAAAGCCTGACTGGCATTTAAACCTACCTGTTCCGGGCCAAGCCAACCGTACTTATCGATAATTGCGTTTACTTTTTCGAGATTCTCGTGGTCTTTAGTCAACATGATCTTTCTCAGGCTATCAACTACCGGCTGCGGGTCTTTACGTTTTAGCGCTTGCGCAAAGGCTTCGCGCGGTTTTTGATCCTCAATGTAAATGCTATCCAGTGTTTTTGTAAGTGGTTTGATAAATTTGTTGCTATCAATATTGAATGACGTTACTTGTGCTTGAACTGCTATACTTGTTAAAGTAACAGTTACTAAAAGGATATACTTTCTCATGCTTATTTAAATTTCAGCAAAAATGCAGGATGCCGCGGAGCTCGATGGTTAATGTAAGGTTAATGAAAAGTTAATGATGTTTCGATTGTCCGGTTTTTTCTTTCTGCAATGTATCTTTGAGTACTATGAAATTCCGCTCCAAAATACGGGCACTAATTGCTGTTAGCCTAATCACCCTGGGTTTGCTCATTTATATTCAGTATGAGCTGGTGAGCCAGAATTATAAGCAAACATTGGCGCAATACAATCGGGAAATCAAAGCAGTTGCCGTCCCCATCATCACGCAAGGTAAAACGCTGCAATTTGAAATTCTACCAAACCTGACTGCTGATATCCGATCTTTTTCAGGTAAACAGGTCTCGGACGATGTGCTGATCGGATACCTGGCGCGTAAAAACGATTCGTTAACCCGCGTAATCAGCGCTTTGGTTAATTTAAACTTTCAAAAAACAGATCAGCTAAAGAACGGAAAATATCTATTCAGATTCGAGGGGTTCAGTGTTCAGATCAATGGTGTTGTGCACAATATGTTGGCTACGCAAAACAAGCTTTATCGAGATTATGAACGTAATAACGCTGCCAAGGATTTACTCAAATTGGCATCGTTCAAGGGGTCTTTTGATTTAACCATCGACGGTGCAAAAAATAAGGATAAACAGATTAAAGTTTCTTTTTCAGGTATGCAGTATGTGGATGTGGTAGCTATGGGGCAGGTGGTGCTCCACAGAACAACCCGGACCTTTTTATTGGCAACTGCGCTTCTGTTATCCGTAGGATTGCTTTTCTATCTAACGTTTAGTGCTATAATACGTCAGAAAAAGATCAGTGATATTCAAACAGATTTTGTGAACAATGTTACGCATGAGTTAAAAACACCACTCAGTTCGGCCAGTATTATTGTAAAGAGCCTGTCTTTACCCGAAATACGTGAAGATGCCAATCTTTTTGATGAATTACTTGGATCACTCGCGAGGCAGCATGAGAAAATCCGGCAAACGGTAGACGAGGTTTTGGAAACTGAAATGAGCAACTATCGTCAGATTCAAGTTGAACTATTAAATATAACTGATTTTCTTCGTGCCTATATTCAGGATGTCAGACTTGAGGCGCATCAACTGGTTGCTGATATTGAAACATCAACAGTCGAATTACGTGGTAATAGAAAAGTATTGGAAAAGGCCCTGGATAATCTGATCAGCAACGCCGCTAAATATAGCCTGTCAGGAACCGATATCAGTATCGACACTTTCGTGCTTAATCGTTTTTACCTTATCAAAATTACAGATAAAGGCATCGGTATTGCGTATAAACATCAGCGCCTTGTTTTTGATAAATTTTATCGCGTACCGGAACAAAACCTCCATACCGTTAAAGGACTTGGGCTTGGTTTGTACGTAAGCAGGCAGGAAATCTCACAGATGGGTGGTGATCTGATTCTTGAGCACTCTACTAACGAGGGGAGTACTTTTACTATAAAATTGGCACTGTATGAAAACTAAGGTGTTGATTGTAGAGGATGACATAGACCTGGGTAATCTATTAAGCAGATATCTGACTTTAAATGGCTTTTTTAGTAACAGGGTATATAACGGTCGCGAGGCACGGGAAGAATTAAATAATAACACCTATTCGATCCTAATCATTGATGTGATGATGCCCGTTGAGGATGGATTTAGTTTTGCTGCCTATCTTTCTGAAAAACATCCTGAACTACCATTTTTGTTCGTAACCGCGCGCAAACTAAAGGAAGATGTTTTGTTTGGGTTAAGACTTGGTGCCGATGATTATATCGTGAAACCTTTTGATGTTGACGAATTGATTTTGCGCGTTCGGAATATCTTAAAACGAAACAAGCCCTTAGATCGAGCGGGAGGTACGGTCATTCAGCTGGGGAATTCCGAATTCGATCCGGAGAATCTGACATTGGTCGTTGGTAGTGCTGAGAAAATACTTACTGAGAAGGAAGCCGGTTTATTAAAATATTTATATGATCACGGTGATCAACTGATTAAAAGGACTGATATTCTCCATGCTTTGTGGCAAGAACAAGATTTTTTTAGCGGTCGGAGTCTGGATGTATTTATTACCAGGATTCGAAAATTATTGGCGGATGATACTACAGTTAGTATTGAAAGTATCCGGGGAGTCGGGTTTAGATTAAAGATTTTTAAAGATTGATTCTATATTTCTTTCCTGGTAAGTATGTGCATATTGAATAAACAATTAGATAACTAAAAACTAAGGATTGTGTGTTTGAAATCGTTTGATTTTAATTACAAGATTATAAATGATCAAAGCAAGGACAGTCCAATAAATTGCAAGTCCGATAGCCAAAAATGGTGGAGGCGGATCCGGCAGGTCCATTAAAGGCAACACAGGACCAATCAAGACAATTTTAACTGGGTACAAAATTGTGGCGACTGCACTTTTCCAGCCTGTAAGGGTGTCTGTTCTTAAAAAGGCTGCTCCGCTTTCAGGTATGAGTCGGACGACTGATCGAATACCTAGGTTATATAAAAAAAGAAAGATAAATCCAGATGTGAGGAAGATAGCTACAAATTTCTTTTTGGTCGTTTTCATGAGCTGAGACTGATTAACTTCACTTTGAATTGCAAAGTAAATAAAATACTTTGCAATTCATATAAAATATTAGGTAGCCATGCGCTGTTGGGTCAATTACTTACTTTCAAACTGAAGCCCGCTCAAATACTTATATAGGCCTTGCTCAGTCTGGATTAATTCAGCGTGTGTACCAGATTCAATAATTTGTCCCCGCTCTAATACGAGGATTTTATCTGCTTCGCGTATTGTCGATAAGCGATGTGCGATGATGATGGAGGTTCTGCCCTTCATTAATTCTTCGAGCGCGTCCTGTACGAGACGCTCTGATTCAGAATCCAGGGAAGAAGTGGCTTCGTCTAAAATCAATATAGCTGGATTTTTTAGCAATGCCCTTGCAATAGCAATGCGCTGTCTTTGTCCGCCTGAAAGTTTTACACCCCGTTCTCCAACTACAGTTTCATAACCTTCGGGGAATGCAGTGATAAATTGATGGGCATTTGCGCGTTTGGCCGACTCGAGGATTTCTTCCTTCGTGGCAGTTAGTTTACCATATGCGATGTTTTCCAAAATTGTACCGCCGAATAACAAGACATCCTGTGGAACAATAGCTACCTGATTCCTGATATCGCTAAGAGAATACTTGCTGGCAGGCTTGCCGTCAAAAACTATTGCTCCACTTTGCGGGTGATAAAACTGTAAGATTAATCCGGCCATTGTAGATTTTCCTGAACCACTTGGACCTACGATAGCTACTTTTTGTCCGGCTGCGGCCTCAAAAGATACGTTGCTGAGCACCTCTACTTCTGGTCTTGAGGGGTAGGCGAAATTGACGCTTTTAAACTCAAGATTTCCTGCGATAGTTTGTGTTACCCTGTTGTCCTTTTCGTTTACAGCTATTTCTTCCCCCTGTTCAGCCAATATTTCCAACACGCGTTCACTGGCACCAACAGCCTTTTGCAGATTTGCAAATAGCTCAGGGAAACTGCCCAGTGAGCTTCCCAGGAACATCGCGTACAGTGCAAATTTTAATAATTCGCCGAAGGTGATTTCGTGCTGACTGACCAGGATACAACCATAACCGACAACACCCAATATGCCTCCAAAAACACATAGTACGATAAAAGAGACAAACATGCCTCTGAATTTAGCACCCTTAATGGCAATATTAGCTACCTCACGAATGGTGTTTTGATACCTGGTGGCTTCGAAAGATTCGTTAACAAATGCTTTTACATTTGCTATGCCCCAAAGGGTTTCCTCTACAATGGTATTGGATTCTGCCATTTTATCCTGTGCCTGGCGTGAGATCTTTTTAATAAAACGGCCAAATAAAACAGCGAAAACAATCATCACAGGTAAAACGAGCAGCAGTGCGAATACCAGTTTTTCAGAAATAATAGCCATGAAAATGATACCTCCTACCAGCAAGATAGCCTGTCTTAGCATCTCTGCAATGGTAGTGGTTAGCGTGTCCTGCACCTGAGACAGATCTGCAGATATCCTACTATTAAGTTCGCCAACCCTGCGATTGGAAAAGAAGTTCATAGGGAGCGTAATTAACTTGAAGTAAGTATCCCTTCTGATGTCTGCCAGGGAGCGTTCAGCCACGTTGACAAACCATAATATCCTAAAATAGGAAACTACAGCCTGTAAGGCTAATACCACGAAGGCAAGCAATAGAATGCCCTGAATGGTATCGGGTAAATAGTTATTCGTATGTTTCCCTTGTGCAGTATCAATTAAGGCACCTATAAATGTTGGAAAAGCCAGGCCAACCAGGCTTGACAAAAACAGAAAGAATAATGCAGCGATAAATTGATGGCGGTATGGCTTTAGATAGGAGAGCAGACGTGCAACATGACTTAGCGTCTCCTTATTTATCTTTGCTTTTGTCAACTCAATACCCGTTGCGTTACCACTGTTTAAATGTTTTCTTGCCATTATATTGTGTTAGATACACGGCAATTTAAGCCGTGATGTATTAAATAAGTATGGTGTTTTTTTGTTACGCGAATTTTGCGACAATATTGGACACAATATATAAGACGAGGGGGAAGTGAAAATACTTTAAATAATTAAAAATAATTTTTGGTGCCTGTTTGTTCTGCTAGGTTTTGCAGATTGTTATACGCTGCAGGTTGGAATAGATTAGTTTCTGTAATTGTAAGCAAATGCCTGCGCGATGCCTGTTGAATTGCTTGTTCTCTAATATTCACTGGCACGAGGCTGGTCCCGTGCCAGTGAATAATAGAATTACTTAGCTAAGTAAGTCATGCCACCATCAACAAGAAGTTCAGCGCCAAGCAGGAACGAAGAATCTTCGGAAGCAAGAAAAACCGCTGTTTTGCCAATGTCTGATGGTTGTCCGATCCTGCCTATCGGCATTACGCTTGCAAACTGAGTTTTCATAGCATCGATTTGTGCTGCGGGAACGAACTTATCAAATGCAGGTGTATCGGTAGTACCCGGTGTGATTACGTTTACTCTGATTTTTCTTTCCAGCAAGTCGTTTGAAAAGCTTTTTGCGAAAAAGATTACTGCAGCTTTTGCGGCGCCGTACAGCCCAAATGATGGGTATGCCCGATGTGCGGCATTTGATCCAATAAGAATTATAGATCCGCCATCATTCATATACGGTAGCGCTTTTTGCACCGTAAAATAAACGCTTTTCAGATTAAGGTCCATGGTCTTGTTGTAGTCGGCCTCAGTAACATCTGCCACTGTTCCGGTTGTCCCTGCACCGGCATTAGCTACCAGTACATCTATTTTACCAAACTTTTCGGCTGTATCCTTAAAAACTCTTTCTAAATCGGTAAGGTTAGTTACATCAGCATTGATGGCTATAAAATTATCACCTAGCTGAGCCGCAGCATGTCCTAAAGTTTGATGATTTCTGCCTACAATAGTTCCGGAAGCACCTTCGCTTTTAAATGCTTCGGCAATCCCAAATCCAATACCGCTATTGCCGCCTGTAATCACGACTACTTTGTTTTTTAATTTACTCATGATCTTTAGTATTTAATAATAGTTCAAAGATGCACCAGCGCGGCGAGCTGCATCTTATCAAAAGTCATGAAATAGGCTTGACAAAGATCAATCTATTTTGAGGAGTTTTTCCTGATCCGGCTTAGAGTTTCCGGGGTTAAGCCCAGGTAGGAGGCAATTAAATTTTGCGGGAAGCGCTGTATAAAGTGAGGATAATGGTTAATGAGTTCTTGAAATCGTTCTTCGCCAGTCTGGCTGATGGACGACTGCATTCTTTTTTGGGCAGCAATAGTGTTGTTTTGACTGAGCACATTCTGCATCGCTGAAAAAGCAGGAATAGGCTTAATAAATTCTTCTACAAGGGCATGGGTTATTTGTAGGATTTCCATATCCTCCAGTGCTTCTATGTTAAAGCGGCTCGGTGTTAATGTGTAAAAACTTTCAAAATCGGCTAACCACCAGTCTTCAATGCTTAATTTTAATATATGCTCATGTCCTTTTTCATCCACTGTAAATGTCTTTGCAGCCCCTTTTACAATGAATCCAGTGTATTTACATACATCGCCCTCCTGTAAAAAGTATTGTCGCTTCCTTATTTTTTTAGGTTTGAAATGTGCGGTAATTATATGCTTATCATCCGCCGAAAGCGTTTTGCCGGAAAGTCTTTGAACGTAATCGAACAGCGCTTCAAAATTATGCATGTTTAGAGTTCTTGAGGAGAATCTTCAAAAATAAAACTTTCAACTTGTTTTCTGTCGCTTATTATTCGAACTTATGCCTAACTTATAAGTGATAATGACCTTCAACCTCCGCATATTGCCTGCGTTTCTCATGTTATTAATCATGGGGCAGGCCTTCGCGCAAAAACCAAAAGATAAAGTGAAAATATTAACAATAACAGGAACCGCCGCAATTAATGGTATTACTATGTATTATGAGATTCATGGCAAGGGCAGTATACCATTAGTCCTGATCCACGGTGGCGGCTCCACCATACAAACCTCTTTCGGCGTTTTACTCCCGTTACTTGCCGCTGATCATCAAATTATAGCGGTAGAGTTGCAGGCACATGGCCGAACCAGCGACCGTAACGCCCCCGAATCGTTTGAACAGGATGCGGATGATGTGGCGGCATTGCTCAATTATTTAAAAGTAGCTAAGGCTAATATTATAGGATTTAGTAACGGTGGTACCACAACCTTGCAAATAGCTATTAGACATCCAAAGCTCATCAATAAAATGGTGGTCATCTCAGGTGCTTATAAACGTGATGGCTTTATGCCCGGCTTTTTCGATTTTATGAAGACAGCCACCTTTGAAAGTATGCCGCAGCCACTTAAAGACGCTTATCTAAATGTAACACCAAATCCGGCCGGTCTGCTAAACATGTTTAACAAAGACAAACAGCGCATGATTGATTTTAAAGATATCAGTGATGATGTTATCGGTAATATCAAAGTCCCAGCACTTTTTATGGTTGCTGATAAGGACGTGATAACGATCGAACATACTGTTGCCATGTCACGGCTAATACAGGGGTCTAAGCTGATAGTTTTACCTGGTGTGCATGGCCAATTTTTTGGTGAAATGGGATCGGTAAATGATAGCAACAAAACACCTCAGGCTACGGCGATATTGCTTAACGAGTATTTAAAATGATAAGACGTTTGATCTACCCAGATTAGTCATCATGAAGTTAGCCCTTTACAAGAACATAACTTGTGCTTCTACCCCCAGCCTCTTCTTTTATCAGCAAGCCTCGCTCGATTAAATCTGTAATATCGCGCCCAGCAGTGTCTTGAGAACATTTTGTTATTTTAGCCCATTTCGAGGAACTAAGTTTTCCATCAAACCCATCCAAAAGCTTATTAAGCATCAACTTTTGCCTGTTATTGATATTTTCAGTGGCAGGACTTTCCCAAAAGTTAGCTTTTTGCATTACCGTTGATAGCGTTTGATCTGTATTTGACAAAGCTCTGTCATAACAGGAAAGAAACCACTCTAGCCATTCCGTTACATCAAGGCTGCCTTTTTGTGTTCTCTCCAGCATTTCATAGTAGGCGTTTCGTTCCAGCCTTATTTGAGTGGACATGCTATAAAAACGTTGGGCACTTTCATCTGCTCGAGCAAGCTGCATGTCTGTAATTGCCCTGGCGATACGGCCATTCCCATCATCAAATGGGTGAATCGTCACAAACCACAAATGTGCTAATCCGGCCTTTAACACCGGGTCAATGTCCATTATGGCATTGAACCAGTTTATAAATTGAGCCATCTCATTATTCAGAATTTCAGAATCCGGTGCCTGATAATGGACTAGTTCACGTCCCATAGCACCGGACACAACCTGCATAGGGTCATCTTTCCTATTATTACGCCAGTCGCCAAAGACGATTTTATACATGCCGCTTCTGCCGGTTGGGAACAGCGAGGCATGCCACCCAAATAGACGTTCGTCATTTAGCGCTATAGTATATTGTTGAGTAGCATCCAACATCATTTCGACAACGCCATCGACATTTTGGTCTGAAGGCACTAGCCCTGCGACTTCCTTCCTAAGCGCCTTGCAATGGATGAACGTACCTGGTCTGGATTTAAGATTTCGCCTTCGATCTCGCTCGACTTCAAAACATCTTGCGTTAAAGTATATAAGGTCGCTTCTTCTTTTAAACTAAAACCAAGACCCTCCATTTTGCCTAATAGACGACCCTGTTTATGCCGCGCGTTTGCAAGCATTTTAGAAAGAGCTTTCTCTTCCCAAGTTAAGTTTGGCCAAGCTTTGTATTGATGGATGAACATGATATTCTCGGCAGGTTATGCGGTAAATATAACATATAATCTCCGCATGATCAATATTATTATACGCATGATGTGCGGAGATTAAGGGCGCTATTCTCCGCATCAATTTCACTGAATTACGGGGATAAATTTCAAGGTAATAACTCTTTCCTAAGGATAGGTCTATTCAAAGTTAATGGCAGTGGATACGTCTGGGTATCGTTAAATTATAGCAGCAGGGGAAGGTCAGTCTAAAAGTAGGTCTTAATGCTGATGAAGTCAAACAGCTCGAAGAGTTTGCCGCTAATATTCCGGAGATTACCATTTATAAAAGAACGGAAAATTAATAAGCATATAACTTCCATTCTGGTGCGTTTTAACCAAATATAGCATAATTTGTCTTCTTCTCAAACGCGGTGTTATTTACTAAGGAAGGATTGGAATTCACTTGAGTATTACTCGAGTAAAAGAGCTGGAATAAAAAAAGCCTCTAGCTGTTTGTAGCTAAAGGCTTTATTTTCAAGTAGCGGGGAGCAGGATCGAACTGCCGACCTCAGGGTTATGAATCCTGCGCTCTAACCATCTGAGCTACCCCGCCGAAGGGCTTCTTTTTTTAAAGAGTTGCAAATATAGAATAATTTACTTTTCTTTAGAAATAAATAAAAAAATTTAGTCAAATAAACTCAAAATCAGCGAATCAGCGATGTCAGAAAAGAAGAAGTTTACCCTGGAATATGAATTGAGATCCTCGCCGCGTATTTTGTTTAGCTTTATAAGTGAACCAAACGGACTATCACAATGGTTTGCTGATGACGTAGTATTCCGTGATCAGGTATACACTTTCACATGGGACGATGAAGTACAAAAGGCCAAATTACTCAGCATAAAAGAGAATAAGATGGTTAAATTTAAATGGATCGACGATGAACCACACTGCTATTTCGAAATGGAAATTGTGCAGGATGAGTTAACGAATGATGTTGCGCTGTCGATTACGGATTTCGCTACCGACGAAACACTTAAAGAGCGTACGCAAATCTGGGATAACCAGATCACCTATCTCCACAGCGTAATTGGTGCTTAACATTTCATAAGCAATGTTTACCTTTGTATCTTGAAAAAGATTCATAAACTTTTAATTCAAGCTTTTGTAAGGCCGTTTATCGTTACATTTTTTATTGTAATGTTTATTCTGCTTATGTTCTTCCTCTTCAAATATGTAGATGATTTGATTGGAAAGGGGTTTGAATGGTATACCATCCTGGAGCTGATGTTCTATGCATCGGCCTCGAACGTTGCCATGGCGCTGCCATTGGCCGTTCTATTGTCCTCGATCATGACATTCGGGACACTTGGGGAGAACTATGAACTCGTAGCTATCAAGTCTGCAGGTGTATCGCTACAGAAGGCAATGATGCCATTGCTGGTCGTGATTTTGCTGCTTGCCGGCGGCTCGTTTTTATTTTCAGAATACATGCTGCCAAAAGCTAACCTGAAGTATGGATCCCTGCTTTACGATGTCCGTAATAAGAAGCTTTCTTTCCTGATCAAGGAAGGGGTATTTAACAATAGTGTTCCTGGTTATTCTATCCGTGTTGAAAAGAAGTGGGATGATGGCCGACTTGCCGGATTGATGATTTACCAGCGTAACCCGTCAAATGATATCGCCAACGTAATCATGGCTAAAGAAGGGGAGATGACTAAAACGCCCGATGGCAATTTTATCGTTTTAAAGATGAAGGATGCAGTTCGGTACCAGGAAAATCCAGGGAAAAACTCCTATGCCAGTCCGCGTCAGGAATTCACGCGGATGCGTTTTAAAGAGACCGAAGAAAAGCTGGACTTCTCAAGTTTTAAGATGAATAAGACTGACGAAAATAGCTTTAGCTCAAATGACAAGATGCTCAATCTTAAAGGGCTGCAGAAAAAAACAGACTCTCTGCACCGGGATCTCGATAGCGTGGATCGATTTGCGAAGACGAGCTTGGGTAGCTACTTCAAACAAAACAACTTTACCAAAGGCTATACTAAATTAAAAGTTCCAGCGAAAGTGATTAAGGGCTCTGTATTGAATTCGATTCCTGGTAACCAGCGTGTATTGGTGACGCAGGCAGCATTGGATATCGCCACAGCCATACAACAATCTGTATTTATCCGCATCGCCGATCACGATGAGAAAGTGAAGAATCTTGTCAGGGTGAGAATTGAATATCAGCGAAAGTTCACCCTTGCAGCATCCTGTATTCTGCTGTTCTTTATTGGAGCGCCATTAGGGGCAATTATCCGTAAAGGGGGGCTGGGACTACCTGTTGTTATGGCCATCATTTTCTTTTTGATCTACCACATCATTTCTACAGTGGCAGAGAAATCAACTGTGCAAGGTAACGTAAGTCCTGTACTTGGCATCTGGCTTGCCATTCTCATCCTCAGTCCATTGGCGGTATTCCTTACCTACAAAGCTACCGTTGACTCTGCGTTATTCGATCTGTCTTACTATAAGGGTATTATGCAGAATGTTGTCAAGCGTTTTAAGCGTCAGACTAAGTAACTGCGGTCTCGCTATAGTGATTACTTACGCATGATAATTCTAGTATACAAATCGCCATTTAGATCGTAACTTTGTACAAGTATTTGCGCCTGTAACCGCAGGCGGGATATGGCTAAATACTATATAATGGATATTCAATTAAATACAATAGCAGATGCTATTGAGGATATAAAAGCTGGTAAAGTTGTGATCGTTGTTGACGATGAGGACAGGGAAAATGAAGGTGACTTCCTCACAGCGGCCGCCAATGCTACTCCAGAGGTTATTAATTTTATGGCTACTTATGGCCGCGGACTGATTTGCGCAGCACTGACTGAACAGCGTTGTGACGAGCTCAACCTGGAACTGATGGTTGGTAAAAACACCGCTGCGTACGAGACTAATTTTACAGTCTCAGTAGACCTTATCGGACACGGTTGTACGACTGGTATCTCTGCGTCAGACCGTTCTAAAACGATTCAAGCACTCATAAACCCAAACACTGATCCATCAGAATTAGGCAGACCAGGACATATTTTTCCGCTACGTGCTAAAGACGGCGGGGTTATCAGACGCTCCGGTCACACTGAGGCAACAGTTGATCTGGCTAGGCTTGCTGGAATGGAGCCAGCCGGAGTTTTGGTAGAGATCATGAAAGATGATGGCGAAATGGCGCGCTTACCTGATCTGATCAAAATTGCTGAGCAACATAAGCTTAAAATTATTTCTATTAAAGACCTTATTGCATATAGACTCGCGCAGGAAAGTTTAGTGGTTCCCGAAGTTACGATCAACCTGCCTACAGAATGGGGCGATTTTAAAATGACTGCCTATACACAGGTGGATAACAATGCTACCCATTTAGCAATCAGTAAAGGAACCTGGACTGCAGACGAGCCTGTGATGGTTCGTGTACATAGTTCTTGCGTTACAGGGGATATATTCGGTTCCTGCCGATGCGATTGTGGTCCGCAGTTGCATGAGGCTTTAAAAATGATTGAAAAAGAGGGTAAAGGACTCGTAGTGTATATGAACCAGGAAGGTCGTGGTATCGGACTGGTTAATAAGTTAAGATCTTATAACTTACAGGATGCAGGTTTTGATACTGTAGAGGCAAATATTAAATTAGGTTTTAAAGGGGATGAGCGTGATTATGGCGTAGGTGCTCAAATTATCAGGGCACAGGGCGTAACTAAAATGCGTTTAATGTCTAACAATCCTACAAAGCGTGCCGGACTTATTGGCTACGGTTTGGAAGTGGTTGAAAACATTCCTATCGAAATAGAAAGTAATGTGCATAACGAGACTTATTTGCGTACTAAAAGAGATAAAATGGGCCACCAGATTATGAAAGGTTAATTCTTTTTAATCTTCTGGTTTTTTTCATTTTCTAAAACAGCTTCTTTATTCAGGAGCTGTTTTTCTTTTTGTGCCTGTTCTTCTGCTTTCTTTTTCTGATTCCTTTTGTATTGCCCGGTAACCTTTTGCAGGAATTCCCTGAAGGTATCGAACTGTTGGGTGTAAATAAGCCCGAGTGAGGTTACATTTGTGTTTTGATTGATTCCTGAGTTGATAAAGACACTTTGCTGTGTAGGTGGCTTATTAGCCAGTTTACCTACAAGCGATCCGTCTCTTTTAATCAGTGCGAGGATCTCTACTTCTCCACCTACGTTATTTTTGGAAAAGCCAATTAATGAAAGGTCGTTGTTGCTTCTTCTGTCTACAATACCCGCATTGAGTACGATCCTGTCGTTAAAGAATTTGAAGGATGCATTAGCCTCGCTGAATGACCGCACGTTGATATCCACGAAATCAAGATTGAGACTAGACAGCACATTGTTGAATTGATTAAAGAGCAATTCTGTGGCTGTACTCGTTACACCAGAAGTGATCTGCTGACCGAAGTCTTTACCTGTTCCGGGAGCAAAACTTCTGCGTATAATTAAACTGAAAGCCTGAATATCAAGGTTGTTTGAGTCATTAAAGTACGCCTGAAATTCTTCTTTAATACCAGGATTGGAAGGGAAGAAAATATCCAGTTTAATGTCTGGTTTCAATAACAGGCCTGATAAACCCATTTCTACCTCAGTAAGTACCCTGTCGTTTGCAGAACTACTCTGATCCCTGTTGGCTGCGGTATATAGATCTGCAAGGCTCGCGCGCAGCGAATAAACTGCCTTAAGCTGGATCTGTGCATTTAGCGGGTTACCGGTCCAGCGGATAGATCCACCTTGCCTGATGGTGAATTTTTTATTGATGACCTCTTGTGCTGTAAAGTCGAAACTACCTGATTCGATGATATAGTCGCCAGACATCTCAAAGTCGCCAAAACTATTGATCTCCAGACTAAGCTCTGCATTACCTTTCCCACTTAGGTTACCAAGGTTTGTAAACAGGTTACAGGTGGTATTTGGATCTACAGAAAGCTTAAAGCTCATGGTTAGTCCGTCGAAACTAGAGGACGGTTTGACAGCATTAGCCGTGTCTTTGCTCACAAAGGTGATAAAGTCTTTGCTACTCACGGTTTCAGAACTGTTTAACGGCAGATTAAATACTGTCCCTTTTTCAGTTTTAGCATCGATCCCAATGAACATTTTATTTGTTGGGCCTTTAAATTTAAAGGTTCCGGTAGCGTAAGCTAATCCGAAGTAAAGCGGGTTATCTTTTGCAGTAGTATTTAGCGCCATAAAATTACGTGCAGATATATCTATGTCAAGATTAGGGTTGTTAAGATCGTTTAAGTTAACTGTGCCATTTGCTGTAGCTATGTTGCCGTCAACATCTTTTAGTTTAAGGTCCTCAATCTGAACGACACTATTTTCTACCCGTACTTTTTGTGATATTGTATACGCAGTTTTCAGGTAGTTTACGGTGAGTTGCCCCTCGTCGAAACTTACATCGCCATTGATTTCTGGCTTGCTGAGCGGTCCCTTTACAGTGATGTCAGAAGAGATATTCCCGCGTAGATTAGAAACCAGGTCTTTTACGAAAGGTTCAAGAACGGCTAGTTTGCTGTCGTTCATTTTCACCGTAAGGTCGATCTGTTTCTCTTTTAGATCCAGCCCCCCGTCAATTTTGAAAGTCTCCTTGTCGTCGGTTAGGATCCGGGTATAGATATTGACCTGGTCTTTTACCTGGTTGAAAGAAGATGTATCAACAAGACTGCCGATATAGCTATCGTTAAACGTTAAGGAGTCAATTGTAATGTTATCACTAACCCTTGGTGATTTAAGCACACCATAAATACTTGTCCCTCCATTTAAATTGCCTCCAAGTTTCACGCCATATCCTCTGGTGAAAGGATTGAAGGTTTTCAGGTTAAAATTCTTGAAGCCTATGATTACCGCATCAGCTGGATCATTAGATACTTTTCCATCTATTGTAAGCAGTTGTGTCCCGTTGCTTAGGTCAAAATTACTGATCTCGGTTTTTCCATCGATAAAACTGATCCTTACTTTTTCCTGGATCTTCCAATCTTCACTATTGATTTTTAACGTCGATGGCAATATGCTGACTCGTGCAGTGGTATCACTTGCGAATTCTACCAGTCCGTTTAAATCCAGTTGATTGGCGTCATCTGCGTTGGACAGTTTGACGTTGAGCGCCAGACTGTCGTTTCTTAAAATGTTGGAAATGTTGACGTTCTTAATATATAAGCTATCATTTATGTCAACCCGGTCAGATGTGATGATTGCCTGTAATTGTTTGGTGGTTGTATTTTCATCAATAATGATATTATTGGCCGTAATACCATTATACTTTAATTTTTTCACAAAGCCGTTTAGTGTAGCGATGTTATTTCTGGAATCAAAATTTCCAATTAGAAGTGCTTGTTCATCAATTTCAAGTCCGGGTGCAATAAGCTGTGCTACTGGCGCAAACCTTTTGATTTGTAAGTTAAACTGGAAGATCTGATCGTTATAATTTCTGACATCGGTCTTCAGAGATGGGATATAGGTCTTTGCCAGCGCTTTATAATAAGATGGAATGGTGTTCAGGTCATATTGCCCCTTAATGCTGGCGTCAAATACATCCGAATTGATCGTCAACGCACGGTCGGCTCCAAGTCCTTGCGCCTTTAAATACACGGAATCAATGTTGTAGATGCCCTTTACATTGTCCAATCGAATTCTTTCGATCCTAAGATCTCCCTGGATATTATTGAGGTTATCACCTGAAAAATTGGTCTTAAATTCAGCATCTACTTTGAGTGAATCTTTAAAGAGTTTAAGTGCTTTCAGTTTTGCGTTTTTGATGCTTGCCTGGAAATTAAATACTGGCAATTTTGGGTTAAGGTTTACGCTGCCATCAAAAACCAGCTGGATGTTCTTGTCGTTCACTTTAAGGCTACCATCAAACAATCGTTTGTCAAACGTTCCTTTGATTAGCGCATTCCGATATCGGTAATCGTTAAAATCTATATAGTCTACTTTCCCATCAATCTTTTCTTTAAGGGTGCGAATTTCAGTTCCTACCCCCTGTACGGAAACTGTAGCAGACACTTTTCCAAGACTCTGCTCGTCAAGCAGGTTGCCGATATTAAAATCGTATGCCTGAACCTTGCCAGAATAGGAGGGAACCCCCTTCTTGTCAATCTTCATATTCACATCGGAAACAATACGACCTATCTTGGTCTTAAATTCTCCGTAGGCAATGAAGTCATTCTGAAATCCAGTAAAAGAACCATTGAAATTGATATTTCCGAACTTTTCAATTATAGGTGGAATAAGCTTAACTTTCTTTCCTGTCGTGCTACTCAGAATATCGTCCAGATCTTTTCTATTTGTTCCGGCCATTGCAATCTTCAGATCCATATAGGTATCATTCAAATTTGGCAATCCTTTCAGTATAAAATCCCCTTTGATATAGGTTGCCTTCCCGGCCTTTACAAGCAGTTTTTTTGCTTTCAGATCGTTCACCAATCCCGTAATCTCCCCGTCAACGTCAATGTCGAGTTTCATGTTCTCCATCTCAGGAGCGAAATAGGCTATATCATGCGATGACAAGTGGCTATCCTTAAAGTTAGCTTTCATTCTTACTTTTGTGATATAGCTGTTGAAGTCTTTGAAACTATTGAATTTCATTCTGAAATAATCTTTCAGCCGACTTTGGTTTGTTACCAATAACAAGTTCTTCAGTTCAATAGCGTTAGTATCTATCGTAGTATAGGCAGTAAGGTTTTTAAGTTGGAAGCCGCTCTTTTCCTTGAAGTTTAGATTTTTGATGTTTGCCTGCAACAGGTGATCTTTAGTATTTAGGTTTTCGAAAATTCCGTTAAATTGTGTAAGATGTGCATCGTCAAAATTAACCCCTTTGATCGTATCCTTATATTTGAGGTTTTTATACCTGAAATCAATATTATTTAAGATGATCCTGTCGAAAGTTATATTGTAGGGTTTTTTCTTTTTTACCGGCGTTGTAGTTCCGGAGTCAAAGTAATTAATGATGAAATCAAGATTGGTATCGCCATTTGCATAAGATTTAAGAAAAAATCGCCCATCGTTGATCTGGACGGTATTGACATCTACAATACGCTGTTTGATGGACAGCAGGTTTAGATCGATCAAAAATCTTGGTGTATTCAGTAAGGTGTCGTGTTGCAAATCCAGGACCATCAAATCTTCGATGACTACAGATTTAAAAGGCTTAAGGTAAATTCCGGAAAGTGAAATTGTGGTATGTAGTTCTTTAGACAGGTATGCGGCTGCTTTTTTAGCCACATAGGTCTGTACAGGTTTGAACTGTAGGGAGAAAATCAGTACTGCAATCAAGAGCAAAATTGATGCAATGAACCAAAGAAGTATTTTTAATAGTTTTTTGATAGTTTTGTAGCTTAATAAATATAAACGTGTCTATAATCCTTGCTATTGAATCTTCTTGTGATGAAACTTCGGTTGCTGTCTGTAACAACGGCAAAATTACGGCCAATGTTATCGCAAACCAAACAATTCATGAAAATTATGGAGGTGTAATTCCGGAACTCGCTTCCAGGGTACACCAGCAAAATATCGTTCCGGTAATTCAGCAGGCTTTAACAGATGCTAAAGTTAATAAAAAGGAACTGAATGCAGTAGCATTTACGCGTGGGCCAGGACTCTTGGGTTCTTTACTAGTAGGGGTGTCTTTTGCCAAATCGTTTGCTTTGGCGCTCGATTTGCCGCTTATTGCTGTGAATCACATGCACGCGCATATCCTGGCTCATTTTATTGATGATCCCAAACCATCGTTTCCTTTTTTATGTTTGACGGTTTCTGGCGGACATACGCAGATTGTCCTCGTTAAAGATTATTTCGATATGGAAATAGTAGGAGAGACATTGGATGACGCAGCAGGTGAGGCCTTCGATAAGACGGCTAAGATTCTGAATCTTCCTTATCCTGGCGGCCCGTTAATAGATAAACATGCGCAACTGGGTAATCCATTAGCCTACAAATTCCCAGTGCCACAAATAAAAGATCTCGATTATAGCTTTAGTGGCTTTAAAACGGCCATTCTATATTTTGTGCGTGACAACGTGAAAGCCAATCCCGATTTTATTGCTCAACATTTAGAGGATATCTGTGCTTCTGTACAGCATAGTATCGTACAAATTTTACTTGCAAAACTTAAGAAGGCTGCACAACAATATGGCATTAAGGAAATTGCTATTGCTGGGGGTGTTTCGGCAAACTCTGGCTTGCGCGCGGCGCTTAAGGGAATGGAGGCCGAATTAGGTTGGAGAACTTACATTCCGGCGTTTCAATATTGTACTGATAATGCGGCAATGATTGCTATCGCAGGACATTATAAATTTATAGAAAAAGATTTTGTTGGGCAGGATGTTGCTCCCACTTCTAGGATGGTTTTCTAGTATAAAAGATACAGATTATGAGTACAATGAGCTTTGTGTTTATCGGCCTGATGCTGATTCCATTTATTATATTCCTGGTATGGTTGATCAAACAGGATAAAAAGAAAAACTACCTTGGGATTGCCGTGCTGATTGCTGCAATTATTGTAGCGGTTATTGTTGCAATTACCATTGACGCCAAATTTATGGATGGTACAAATACCATCAGCAATACACAATAAAAAAGGCCGCCTGTTTTTGCAGGCGGCCTTATCTACTTTCTAAAGACTAAGCTTCTTTTTCTTCCAGTTTTTCTCCGGTAACTTCTTCCCTGATCTTTTTCTCGATCTCGTCGGACAATTCCGGATTATCAAGCAAGAGTTGTTTCACAGCATCTCTACCCTGACCAAGTTTAGTATCTCCGTAAGAGAACCATGATCCGGCTTTTTTAATGATATTAAAATCAACACCAAGGTCAATAATCTCACCTACCTTAGAGATCCCCTGGTTAAACATGATGTCGAACTCAGCGATTCGGAAAGGAGGAGCAACTTTATTTTTTACGATTTTCACTTTGATTCTGTTTCCTGAAACTTCATCAGAGTCTTTGATCTGTGAGGTTCTGCGGATATCAAGACGAACCGAAGCATAGAATTTCAATGCATTACCACCTGTGGTAGTTTCCGGGTTACCGAACATCACACCAATTTTTTCACGCAACTGGTTGATGAAGATACAGCAACATCCGGTCTTAGCGATGGTACCTGTTAACTTACGCAAGGCCTGAGACATCAGTCTTGCCTGTAGACCCATTTTTGAATCACCCATTTCACCTTCAATCTCTGCCTTAGGAACTAATGCAGCCACGGAGTCAATCACAATGACATCAATTGCACCAGAGCGGATCAGATTATCTGCGATTTCCAAGGCCTGCTCACCATTGTCAGGCTGAGCAATCAGCAGGTTCTCAACATCTACACCCAGTTTCCTGGCGTAAAATTTATCAAATGCATGCTCTGCATCAATAAAGGCAGCGACGCCACCTTTCTTCTGAGCTTCTGCAATAATATGCGTTGCCAGGGTAGTTTTACCTGAAGATTCAGGTCCGTAGATTTCAATAACACGACCTTTAGGTACACCACCAATGCCCAAGGCGATATCCAGACTGATAGAACCTGTTGAAATAGACTCGATCTGCTCTATAGCTTTGTCGCCGAGTTTCATCACAGCACCTTTACCATAAGATTTTTCCAGTTTATCTAAGGTCAGCTGTAAAGCTTTTAATTTATCTGCGTTTGGATTCATATGTTGTTAAATTCTGTACGTAAATATAAAATATTTATTTTTTATAAAAAAGTTTATTTGTATTGTCGTGCTAACTATTTTAGCAAAAATACATATTTATTTGGGAATAAAAGTATATTGATAAAAAATATTTATTCATGACTAATATCTTTAGTTGCTTTAGTCATCCTTTCAAAGTACCTGCAAATAGAAGTGATCTCACAGATGCTACATTTAGGTGATCTGGCAACACAGACGTACCTCCCATGTAGAATCAGCCAATGGTGCGCAATATGAATGGTGTGTTCCGGAAGATTCTTGACAAGGTCTTTCTCTACCGCCAGGGGAGTCTTACCATTAGTAAGGCCAATTCTTCTGGCTACCCTATACACATGGGTGTCAACTGCCATAGCTGGCGCATTATATATTACCGAAGCAATTACATTTGCTGTTTTTCTGCCTACGCCGGGCATTTTTTGCAACTCATTGATGTCTGAAGGAACTTCATTGTTAAAATCATGTAATAGCATATTTGCCATACCTACAAGATGTTTAGCCTTGTTATTAGGATAACTCACGCTTCTGATATAATCAAAAACGATATCAGGCGTCACTTCGGCAAGTGATTTTGGCGTCGGAAAACGTTGAAAAAGTGCCGGGGTAACCTGATTAATCCTTTTGTCTGTGCACTGTGCCGACAAAATTACGGCTACAAGCAGCTGGAATGGATTGTTGTAATGAAGCTCTGTTTCTGCATCAGGTTGTTTTGCGGCGAAATGCGTAACAAAAGCTTGATACCTTTCCTTTTTAAGCATCTACAAATATAAGATAGTAAATAAAAAAAGCTGTCAGATTCTGGCAGCTTTCTTATCGAATTTACATTGTCCTGGAATAGGAAAGTATTTTTAAGATGGTCTCATCACTAGGGTCTTTAACCAGCTTATTGAGTTCTGGTTTAATACTTTCGTAATACAAAGCATCTGCCGGTTCCAGCAAATCCGGATCCGATAAGTCCGGTTGTTGCTGTGCGTGATTTACACTGTCGGGTGAAGTAAAGGTTTTAATCATAAGCATAAATAGGTTTTTGTTTTATATGAAAACGCAACTATTTGCTATTTATTTTAAGCCATAAAAGAATATTAGCTTTTCTTAAACTTAAAGGATTAACTCACCTCTTTTACCTTCATCATCTTACGCAGATTGCTCAATGCATAGCGCATTCTTCCAAGTGCAGTGTTGATGCTAACGTCGGTAAGATCAGCGATTTCCTTAAAGCTGAGATCAGCATAATGACGCATGATCAAAACTTCTTTCTGTTCATCAGGAAGCAGATGGATCATCGTCCTGAGGTCGGCATGGGTCTGTTCCCTTAACAGGCGGTCTTCCGCACTTTCTTCCAGGATTTGCAGGGCACCCAGAACGTCGGTTCCGTCAGAACTTGTGATGACAGGTGTCCGCTTTTCTTTTCTGAAATAGTCGATCACCAAATTGTGCGCAATGCGCAATACCCAAGGTAAAAATTTACCTTCTTCGTTATAACGTCCTGAACGGAGTGTGTTGATTACTTTAATGAATGCATCCTGGAAGATGTCTTCTGCCAGATACTGGTCTTTAACCAATAAATAGATAGAGGTGTAAATCTTAGATTTGTGCCTTTTTAAAAGCTCCTCCAAAACAGATTCATCCCCATTGAGGTAAAACTTCACCAGATCCTGATCACTATGTAACTGTAGTTTAATAGGAGTTTTCATACTAAATTCCTTGCTTTTGCTAAAAAATATCTAGTAGAGGTTTTAATCTATAGCGTTTCTCCTATGAGGTTTAGATGGTGGTGTAAATCGTTTTCTTTATTCTTTTCAAAAGAAGCATTTTTTTATTACAATGCAATATAAAAAGTGTTAAAAAATATTAAATCTGTTTCCGAGGTTTCTTTTTGGGCATCTCCAAAAAACTAATATTGCGTTATTTGGGTTATATTTGCATCCATCTATTAATAGATCAATGAGCAAAGAAACCGAGAAAGATCCACATCAACATATTATCATAAAAGGTGCCAGAGTACACAACCTCAAGAATATTGATGTTGCAATTCCTAAAAACAAACTTGTTGTCATTACAGGGATGTCGGGCTCCGGCAAATCATCCCTTGCTTTCGATACTTTATATGCTGAGGGTCAGCGTAGGTATGTAGAAAGTTTGTCGTCTTATGCGCGACAGTTTATGGGCCGGATGAACAAACCAGACGTAGATTACATCAAGGGGATTGCACCTGCTATTGCTATAGAACAAAAAGTAATTACCTCTAATCCGCGGTCGACAGTAGGAACCTCAACAGAGATTTACGATTACCTGAAATTATTGTTTTCCAGGATTGGAAAGACCTATGCGCCTGAATCTGGTAAGCAGGTAAAAAAAGATACAGTATCAACAGTGGTAGATTTTATTGTCTCGCTTGGCGAAGAAACTACCGCAACAATCTATTGTCCGTTATACCCCCACAACAGTCGCTCGTTAAAAGAAGAACTGGCAGTATTGTTGCAAAAAGGGTTTTTGCGTGTTTTTATTGATGATAAATTATATAAAATCGAAACAGTACTGGAAGATGCTGACTTTGAGGATTATGAATTAACAGATTCCGGAACGGTCAAAATTCTGATCGATCGCGTTGTAGTTCGTACCGATGAAGAAACGATCAACCGGATTGCTGATTCTGTACAAACAGCGTTTTTTGAAGGAAAAGGGGATTGTTATGTAGAGACAGGCAATGAGATTTCTCATTTCTGCGATCGTTTTGAGCTGGATGGAATCCGGTTCGAGGAACCTACGCCGAACTTCTTTAGCTTCAACAATCCTTATGGTGCCTGTAAAAGATGTGAGGGCTATGGGAATGTAATCGGTATTGACGAAGATCTCGTTATCCCCGATAAGAGTAAAAGTTTATATGATAATGCCATAGCTCCATGGAGAGGTGAGAAGATGCGGGAATGGTTGAACAAACTGATCAAAAATGCGGAGAAGTTTGATTTTCCGATACACCGTTCTTACAGCGACCTAACCGAAAAACAACAACGTCTTGTCTGGACGGGAAATAAATATTTCCAGGGCCTTGATGATTTCTTTAAAGAACTGGAAGAGCAGACGTATAAGATCCAATATCGGGTAATGCTGTCGCGTTACCGCGGAAAAACCGTTTGTCCAGACTGCAAGGGATCAAGGCTGAGAAAAGATGCATCTTATGTGAAGATTGATGGACGCTCAATCATTGATGTCGTACTGATGCCGCTGTCGGGTATGCTTGACTTCTTTGATGGCCTGAAATTATCGGAAAACGATCAGAAGATATCTAAACGGTTATTGGCAGAAATCAGGAACAGAGTCTTGTATTTAAATAATGTAGGGTTAGGGTATCTTACCCTGAATCGTTTGTCAAACACACTTTCGGGTGGGGAATCGCAAAGAATTAACCTCGCCACATCGTTGGGCAGTAGCTTGGTTGGATCTATCTATGTACTGGATGAGCCTAGTATCGGTTTGCATCCACGAGATACTAACAAACTGATTGAGGTATTGGTGTCATTGAGAAATGTGGGCAACACGGTGATTGTAGTAGAGCACGAAGAAGAAATGATGAAGGCCGCCGATCATATCATTGATATTGGTCCTGAAGCGGGAACGCATGGTGGTAATCTGGTTTTTAGCGGCACCTACAATCAGATTATTAAAGATAAGAAGAGTCTTACAGGGAAGTACCTTTCTGGTGCAGAGCAAATTGCTATTCCCAAATTGCGCAGGCCATGGAAAGATCATATACTGATTAAAGGGGCGCGTGAAAATAACCTCAAAAATATAGATGTTAAATTCCCTTTAGGTGTATTCACAGTAGTAAGTGGAGTTTCTGGATCTGGTAAAACCAGTCTGATCAAGAAAATTCTGTATCCAGCTTTGCAAAAAGCAATAGGGAACTATGCAGGTGAGCAGACCGGGTCTTATGATGGTATTTCAGGCAACGTGGATCTGGTAAGCCAGGTGGAAATGGTCGACCAAAATCCTATTGGACGGTCGTCGAGATCTAACCCTGTGACCTATGTTAAGGCCTGGGATGATGTAAGGGCATTATTTGCTGCTTTGCCAGCATCTAAAGCTGCCGGATTAAAACCCGCTGCCTTCTCATTCAATGTAGAGGGTGGAAGATGTGATGTTTGTCAGGGTGAAGGAGAAGTGAAAATAGAAATGCAGTTTATGGCAGATATCTATCTACCATGCGAAACCTGCGGTGGCCGGAGATTTAAACAGCAGGTACTTGATGTTACCTATCAGGATAAAAATGTTGCAGACATCCTGGATTTAACGATTGAGGAAGCAGTAGCATTCTTCAAAAACGAAACGAAGATTCTAAATAAACTACAGCCGCTGGTTGATGTAGGCTTGGGCTATGTTCACCTGGGGCAGTCATCAAATACACTATCGGGCGGTGAAGCACAGCGTATCAAGCTGGCCTCTTTCCTTATTAAAGGAAATCAGGCAAATAAAACGATGTTTATTTTTGACGAACCCACTACGGGACTGCATTTTCATGACATCAAAAAACTGCTTATTGCCCTGAATACCTTAATTGAACAAGGGAATACGATCTTGGTAATTGAGCATAATATGGATATGATCAAATCAGCCGACTGGGTTATTGACATCGGTCCGGAGGGTGGCGATAAAGGAGGTAACCTTGTTTTTGAGGGGACGCCTGAAGCACTGCTTACTGCAAAAAGTTCTTATACGGCCAGGTATTTGGCAGACCACATGAAATAATTGTATCTTCGCCTATGCTTTTTTTAACACTCTTTCTGGGAATTCTGTGCAATTCTATCGGCTATATCCCTCCAGGGAATATTAATTTAACAGTTGTGCAGATTACCATCAACAAGGGGTTAAAACAAGCCTATTATTTCATTGTGGCATTTGCATGCGTAGAGATATTATTTACGTTTGCGATTATGCGCTTTGTGCAGTGGTTGGCGCTAACGGTAAATCTAAGTGATTACATCGATATAGCGATGATTGTGGTGTTTGGTATCCTGGGTATAATTACCTGGAGATCGAGAAAAGAGATGCCCAATACAGACCATTCAAAGAAAGACAGTATTCGATATGGTATGTTGCTTGGCGTACTCAACCCCATGCAAATTCCATACTGGTTGTTTGTCGGCACCTACCTTATTTCGCATGAATGGATCAATACGGGCTATTTGTCATTAGCAGTATTTAGCATTGGATCTGGTATTGGTGCAGCCTTGGTTTTATATGGATTTGCACGCTTTGCAAGTTACATTCAGGAAAAGTTTACTTTGAGTAGCTATGTGGTCAATAAAAGTATAGCCCTGCTGTTTTTTGCATTGTCGTTATATCATATTGTTAAAGTCAGCCTGCACTTTATCAAACACTAACGTTTAAGGAATTCCACATTCCAGATCTTTTCAGCTCTGCGGCCAATAAACCAGAATGAGGCCGCGAGCACGCAGAAAAACAATGCTTTATGCCAGCTGTCCCAGAAATATTCAAAATAGCGGGTATATAAATTAAGGAAAAGAAAGGTAATGCCAAATTCGCGAGCTATATCGTCCCGGTATTTCAATCCTGCGTAGATGCTGACTACACAACATCCTGCAGAGATAATAGCCCAGTAAAACAAGTGGATTTGTTTAATGCCAGACCATTCTTCTATCGTGCCGAAGTTGCCAAATACGGAAAGCAACCATAACGATACAAACAGGTAAACCATGCCGCAGATATAACTTGTCTGATAGAAAACGGAGAATCGTTTACTGTCTCTCAACAGGAGAGCGACAGCGGTGATGACCAATCCAAATGCGACAAAACGTAAAGGATAATTCATGCCGGCAAAATACCAGTTCCACCGTGACAGGTAGCCGGTTTCGGTTCCAAACCAGGCGCCTAGGGATACCAGGACAAAAATCCAGATTAACCGGGATCTAAACAGGAAGGCCAGCGCTCCGTAAATAAAAACAGAGAGCAAAATTAACAGGGAATAATGTGAGCCACCATGACTGATACTTTTTCCGAGGTAGGCGATTGCATTGGCGGTAAGCATCACCGCACTGAAAATCAAAGCATCATTGCTAAATATCTGCCGTACATGCGTTTGCCGGCGTTTGAAAGCGAAATAATACAGTGTGCCTGCTGCAGCAGCAGATAGCAAACAGATGATAAAATCGGGTGTGTCGTATAATTTTGCGAGGTAATTTAAGATCTCTTTGTCGATTAACAAGGCACCAAGGGAGATAACACCACAGGCCATGGCAATCCAGAAAGAGTATTGCGCAAGTCGGCGCCAGTCGAATGCCTTTGTTTCGTAACTATTCTTTAGTCGCTTTACCTCATCAGCCGTTAGCAGTTGCTCGTCCTTCCAATGCTCCAGCATCTCATCTAAGAAGTCGCTTTTTTCCTGGTCTATTTTCATGATTGATGATACTGGTTGCAGATTTGAATTTATGTTTTCTTAAGCAGATCAGGAATTTTTTTATTGTTACCAACAATCCAGACGATGTCTTCGTTTTCAAAAATAAGGTTAGAATCAGGATTTAATATCCGCTGACCGCCTCTTTCTATGCCCACAACGAGTCCTTGCGTTTTTTCGCGGATGCCTGAATCCCGGATACTTTGTCCATACACTGGCGAACTACTGTTGATGACGATCTTTTGAAGGGTCATATCTTTTTTAGGAAAACTGACTTCATGTTCGTGTGCATTGCCCTCAAAGAGTTGCTTAACAGCAGCCAGCTCTTCATCAGTTCCGATAATCAATACTTTATCGTTAGGATATAAGCGTTCCGCTCTACCTGGCGTAGGGATCATCAATTTCCCGCGTTCTATAAGTGCGATGTTTATCCCATATTTTTCGCGCACACCAAGGTCTACCAAAGAACGGCCAACAATTTCTGATTCTGGAGCAACAATCAACTCTGTCAGGTGACTATCCCAGGGAAGTATTTCTGGCTGTGCATTTTCAATCTCGCGGGCGTTAAGGTTCCCGAGAAAACGATTTTCTAATCTATCGTAAAAAGTCTGCAGCTTTCTGGAGAAGATAAACAATACCGCAATCATCAACACCAGTGCGATTAGTCCGGCTACTGCGCTGTCATAAAACTGATAAATCAGGAAGCCCACAAAGAAGATTCCCAGTAAAATCCTGAGTACCTCAATCGCTATCAGTGGGCCACGGGTATATCTTTTGTTAAGCCAAAGATTCGTGTAAGCCTTTCTTTGAATTCTTCGGATAGACAATGCCCATAAAAACGGAAGCATCAGCACCAGCGAAAGAAATAAAGCCAGGATAATACCACGGTCGCCATTAATCAGGTGCTCGGTAATAAACGGTTGTAAATATCTTGCCCCTAAAAACACACAGGCAATGAGGATTACAGCATGAATTACCGTATTAGAGGCATAGGATTTTAATAGCGTTTTCCAGTCGCTCATCGTCGTGATCCCAGCCGTAGAAGCACTGTATTTGCGAATACCTGCTGTCCATTTTTCAGGGAGTTTCCGATCCAGGAAGTTATAAAAAGGCTCTGATGCCTTAATCAAATAAGGGGTAGTAAACGTTGTAATTGCAGATACCGCCACAGCAATAGGATAAAGGAAATCACTTGTTACCTTTAATGTTAGACCCAATGTGGCGATGATGAAAGAAAACTCACCAATCTGCGCCAGGCTCATTCCCGTTTGAACAGCCGTTTTAAGCGGTTGCCCGGAGATCAGTGCCCCCATGCCTGAACTTAAAAATTTACCCAGCACTGTAGCCAATGTAATGATGAGGATAGGTAGCGCATAGTCTATCAGAATTGCGGGATCAATAAGCATCCCTACGGATACAAAGAAAATCGCTGCAAATAAATCTTTAACTGACTTAGTGAGGTGCTCAATTTTTTCAGCCTGCGTTGTTTCTGCAAGTATTGATCCCATAATGAACGCCCCAAGGGCGGGGGAGAACCCGACTTTTACAGCAAGCAACACCATAAGAAGACAAAGTGCAACAGAAACCACAAGCATGGTTTCATCATTCATTAAGTTCTTTGTCTTTTTAAGAAATGTCGGCACCAAAAATATACCACCTATAAACCAAAGCACCAGGAAGAAGCAAAGCTTGAGGATCGAGACCAGCATTTCTGTGCCGGCAAATTGCTGACTGACTGCCAAGGTAGATAAAAGAACCAGTAGCAGAATAGCGACCAGGTCTTCTACGATGAGTACACCAAATACCAGGTTAGCGAATTTTTTATGCTTAACTCCGAGTTCTTCAAAGGCCCTGATGATGATTGTTGTGGAGGATACAGAAAGGATCCCGCCTAAGAATATACTGTCCATCGTGGACCAGCCCATGGCCATGCCAGCACAAAAGCCGATTACCAACATCACTAAGACTTCTACAACGGCGGTGATAGAGGCTGAGCCGCCCACTTTAACCAGCTTTTTAAAACTGAACTCAAGGCCGAGACTGAACAGCAAAAAGATTACACCGATCTCTGCCCAAATGTGTATACTTTCGTTATCAGTAACCGTTGGGATGAATTTGATATGCGGCCCAACTAATAACCCTGCAAGGATATACCCTAATACTAACGGTTGTTTTATCTTTTTGAACAGCAGTGTGGTTATTCCTGCCGCGGCAAGTATTAAAGCTAAATCGGTAATGAGCTGCGGTAAATGAATCATAGGCATATTGGGTATCCTTGCCAATATACGCAAATAATAAGCCTGTTTTTAATCTAAAGCTGGTCTTTTTACCTGTCAGGATATTTTTTTAAAGAATTCAAGGGTATCTTCCTTGTCTTTCCCCAACTGGACTTTTAAGGCTTCCAGTCCGGTGAATTTCACATCGTGACGCAAAAATTCATTAAAGTACATCGTGATATATTGTCCGTAAATTTCCTGGTCAAAATCAAAAATATTAACCTCGATATTTCTGGTCATTCCGTTGATTGTTGGACGTTGTCCGATGTAAGCCATACCCCGATATTCTCTTTTGTCTATGGCCACTGTAACCGCATAAATTCCGTCAGAAGGGATGATCTTATAACTTTCTTCTACAAAGATATTTGCAGTAGGGAAGCCTATGGTACGGCCAATTTTGTCGCCCTTAATTACCCTTCCATATAAAGAAAAATAGTAACCGAGGTATTCGGCGGCTAATGCCACATTACCTTCCAGAATAGCAGTTCGGATTTTAGTAGAGGATACGGCAACATCGTTGATATCCTGCTCCGGAATCTCCTCAATACCGTAGTTGAGTATCGTAGAATATTCCTGAAGCTCTTTCATGCCCCCCTTCCGGTCTTTTCCAAACCGGTGGTCATAACCCACGATAATCTGTTTCATGCCCAATTGTCCAACAAGGATGTTTGCGATATATTCCTGCGGACTCAGGTTGGAGAAATCACGGGTAAATGGTGTAATGATGAGGTGGTCAACACCAAGCTCTTCCAGGATCTTTGCTTTCTCATCGATGGTATTCAGCATTTTGAGATCCTGATTTTCGGGATCAATAATCAATCGGGGGTGCGGAAAAAAAGTAAGGATCACACTCTCACCGCCATTTATTTTTGCCAGCTCGCACAGTCTTTTAATAATCTTGTGGTGACCAAAATGTACGCCGTCAAAAGTACCGATGGTTACTGCTGCATTGGTTAACTTTGTAAACTCCGAAAGGTGGTTATATATTTTCAAAACGTGGAAATTATGTTAGTGTAAGGCCTGTTTTTTTACAACGCCTCCTTTAATGTCTGCTATTTGTTGTTGCACCACAAAAGCATCAGCGTCGATCTGACGGATAGCGGTCTGAAGCTTGCCCATTTCCAGCTTAGTAACAACAGTGTATAGGATGTCTATGTCTCTTTTTTCGATATACCCACCTTCACCCTTATAAATGGTCACACCACGTTTCATCTCATTCATGATGTATTGCTTGATGTGTTCATTCTTTTCAGATATAACGGTAACACCGGTATATTGTTCTATACCGTTGACGATATAATCAACAGTCTTAGATGCCGAAAGATAGGTTAGTATTGCATACAATGCAGTGGTTATGCCGAGGTATATGGCCGCAAAGCTGAATATTGCGATATTCAGGATCAGGATGATGTTGCCAACCGTAAGGACACTTTTTCTACTGATGTAGAGTGCCAGAACTTCAGTACCGTCAATTACACAACCACCGCGCATCGCCAAACCGATACCACCGCCTAAAAACAGTCCCCCAAAAAAAGCAATGAGCAATTTGTCGTCTGTAATCGGCTGGAAGGGAATTACAACCAGCATAACCGCCAGGGCGAATATGGCAACAGATGTTTTAATCGCAAAACCTTTACCGATTTGCATATACCCCAGGATTACGAATGGGATATTGATCACCAGGATAAGATAATGGAGTTTAAGTCCAGTCAGCGTGCTGATCAACAGGGATATACCGGTTACTCCACCGTCAATAAACCCGTTAGGGATCAAGAAGCTTTTTAGGCCAAATGTTGCCGATACCACCCCACAGGTGATCAGAAAGAGTTCTTTTAAAAACCTTAGATTTTTACTCTTGAAACGGCTGCGCATGGCTACGATTCTTTTTTGCTACGAATATAGCTAACAAGGTCGGCTACTTCAAATGCATTCTCGAGCAGGAAATCCCCGCTGCGGGTTCTCGTTAGTTTAGACAGGTAGGCCCCGCTGTTAAGCGCCATACCGAAGTCTGAAACGAGGGAGCGGATATAAGTTCCTTTGCTGCACACGATTCTAAAATCTATTTCGGGCAAAGCAATCCGGGTGATCTCGAATGCGGATACGGTTACAAAACGTAACCTGAGTTCCGTTTCTTCGCCACGACGCGCTTTTACATACAGGCGTTCTCCATTCACCTTTACTGCAGAGTGTGCAGGGGGATACTGTTGGATATCTCCGGTAAATGCAGCCGTAGCGGCATAAATTTGCTGTTCAGTAATATGACTGGTGGGGAATTCCTGATCAACCGCTGTCTCCATGTCAAAAGATGGTGTTGTTGCACCAACTATCATGGTTCCGGTATATTCCTTTTCCTGTGCCTGAAAGGTGTCAATCTGCTTGGTTAATTTACCCGTGCAGATAATCAGTAAGCCTGTTGCCAGTGGGTCAAGTGTGCCGGCATGGCCTACTTTCAACTTTAGCGGCTTCATGCTGTTCCTGATCTTGCCAACCACATCAAATGAAGTCCACTTATAAGGTTTATTGATAAGGAGAAGCTCGCCTTCGGCAAAATTGAAATCAGGAAAATTTACAGCCGGTATATTGGAATCTGTTTGTTCTTCAGACATTAGTTAATCGTCATTGGTACATTTGCAAAGTAAAGGGCCAGAATAACGATACCAAGCGCAATTCTGTACCATCCGAAAACACGGAAACCATGCTTGGAAAGGAACGTGATAAAAGATCTGATGGCAATGATAGCCACGATGAAAGCTACAGCATTTCCAAAAAGCAAGAGCTTAATATTATCTGCGTTAAGCAAATGATAACCTTTTAACATTTTATATCCTGTTGCGGCACACATCGTAGGCACAGCAAGGAAAAAAGAGAACTCTGCAGCAGCATTTCTACTGAGCTTTTGCTGCATACCACCTATTATTGTGGCAGCACTGCGGCTTAATCCTGGAAAGGCAACGGCAAGAACCTGAAAGCATCCAATCTTAAATGCAGTCAGATTACTCATTTCTTGTTCATTGTGAATCGTCGGTTTTTGAAAGAAACGGTCGATAAAAAGCAGGACGATCCCGCCAAGTAGTAACACAACAGCGATAAAAATAGGATTACCAAGTGTGTTGTCGATGAAGTCGTTGAGCAGGAATCCAAAAAATAAAGCCGGAATCACTGCAATGATCAGCTTCACGTAAAACTGCCATTTAGAAAAGTCGAAGAACTTTTTCCAGTATAATACCACTACAGCGAGGATAGCTCCAAGTTGGATGGCTACTTCAAAAAGCTTAACAAATTCGTCAGTACCAATGCCCATAAAGGAGCTGGCAATAACCATGTGGCCGGTAGAGGATACCGGTAAAAACTCTGTTAATCCCTCAATAATAGCAAGGATTAAGGCCTGTATGTAATTCATGGTTTTACTATTTCTTTAAAATAGCATAAATACCAAAACCGAAACCGAAAAGCACAACCATTGGCGCCAATAACGTTTTTCTGAAATCGTAGATATCTGTTTCGCCAATCATCAGGATAAAACCGAATACAACGATAGCCATGCTGATTAACAGCAGTTGATAGTTCTTTTTAGTGAATACCAATTCACTCTTTTGATCCTGATGTACAGGAGTTGCTTTTTTTTCTGCCATTATCTGTAAAGGTCGTAAATTTTTAAACGTAAATACTTGCTCACCGCAAATAGGGTGCTGATCGCTGTAATGAAAATCCCTACACCTACAAGGAAGATCAGGACAAAACCGAATTCTGTGTAGTTTCTGAGGATAACGATCTCTGGAATCTCACGCTGGGCATAGAAAAGAACACCCAGCAAAATAATGATGGCAATGAACGCCGCGATCAATCCGTGCAGGGCCGCAATCAGGATGAAAGGTTTCCTAATGAAGTTGCGTGTGGCGCCTACCAGTTGCATACTTTTAATCAAAAAGCGCTGCGAATATATCGCCAGGCGGATGGTGTTGTTGATCAGCGCTACAGAAATAACCAATAAAATCGCAGCAAAAGCCAAAATCACGAGACTGATGGTGTTGATGTTTTTATTCACCATATCAATTAGTGAACTTTGGTAAATCACTTCCTTAACCACGGGATTTTTACTGATTTGAGCCTTTAAAGTCTCAATGCCCTTCGTATTGGCATAGTCTGCTTTCAGGTAAACATCTACTGTAGATAACAGTGGGTTGTAGCCCAGGAAGTTTACAAAGTCTTCGCCAAGATCCTGAGTCAGGTTCCGCGCGGCAAGTTCCTTGTTTACATATTGTGTTTGCCTAACGGCGATATTTCCATCCAGCTCCTTCTGAAATTGAATCACGTCGGCCTCTTTGGCACCTTCGTCAACAATAATATTCAGTACGATATTTTCTTTAACGTAATTAGAAAGGTTTTTGGCGTGCACCAGAATAAGGCCCAACATACCCAGCATTACCAGTACCAATGCAATACTGAAAATGGTTGAGATATAGATGGTCTTAGTCTTTTTAGAAGCATCACTGACTTCAAATTCTTCCATGTAGTTCTATTTATGTTTTGCGAAAATAAAAAATATAAGCAACTTAAATAAATAATAAGGCTTTTTATCCTGTTTTATACCTAAACCTATAACGAATGTCTAAATAAATGGTTTGCCGTCAAAAACCTTAACACAATTTAACATTCCTGGATATTAACAAAGCACGCTTCTGTTTCGGCTTTGGTCAATTATTTCGTTATTTTCGCGCTGTATAAAGGAAAACAGTCGTAATGGATTACCAATTTAAAGAAATAGAGAAAAAGTGGCAGGGCTTCTGGGCTCAAAACCAGACATTTAAAGCAGAAGCTACTTCTGATAAACCTAAGTTTTATGTGCTTGATATGTTCCCATACCCCTCAGGTGCCGGTTTGCATGTAGGCCATCCCCTGGGTTATATTGCATCAGACATCTTTTCAAGATATAAAAGACTCAAAGGCTTCAATGTGTTACACCCGATGGGCTACGATTCTTTTGGCCTTCCTGCAGAACAATACGCAATACAAACTGGTCAGCATCCGGCAGTAACAACAACAGCAAATATCGCAACCTACCGCCGTCAACTAGATCAAATCGGATTTTCATTCGACTGGTCGAGAGAAGTGAGAACCAGTGAACCCGGCTATTACAAATGGACACAGTGGATCTTTATGTTACTGTTCAATTCATGGTACAATCTGGAAACAGACCGCGCTGAAGATATCACCACCCTGATTGAGAAATTCAATGCCGCGGGTAATGCTGATGTTAAGGCGGTGTGCGATGAGGATGTTGTTTCCTTTATGCCTAGCGACTGGGCCACGATGACGCCTGAAGAAAAGCAAATTATTCTATTGAAATACCGTTTGACCTATCTGCGTGAGAGTACTGTAAACTGGTGCGCGGCACTGGGTACCGTGCTTGCTAATGATGAGGTTAAGGAAGGATACTCTGAAAGAGGAGGGCACCCCGTAGAACAGAAAAAAATGATGCAATGGAGCATGCGCATCTCTGCATACGCAGAGCGCCTGTTGCAAGGATTGAATACGATTGACTGGCCTGAGCCTGTAAAAGAGATGCAGCGTAACTGGATTGGTAAGAGTGTTGGTGCCAGTGTTAAGTTCCCTATTGCGGAAAATGAAGGTTTTATTGAGGTTTTTACCACCCGTGTGGATACCATCTTTGGTGTTTCTTTCCTGGTGCTCGCGCCTGAACATGAGCTGGTAAGTACATTGACAACGGCAGCTCAGGCAGATGCTGTTAACGGGTATATCGCCCAGACTAAAAAGAAATCTGAACTGGACAGGATGTCTGATACCAAAACAGTATCGGGAGCCTTTACAGGTAGCTACGTATTGAACCCGATCACCGGAGAAAAAGTACAGCTGTGGATTGCTGATTACGTACTTGCCGGATATGGAACCGGAGCTGTAATGGGCGTGCCGAGTGGAGATCAGCGCGACTGGTTATTTGCTAAGCACTTTGGCCTGCCGGTGGTCCAGATTCTGGATTCACAAACCAATATTGCCGAACAGGCTGATCCAACTAAAGAGGGGAAATATATCAATTCAGGATTTATTACCGGTATGACTTACGCTGAAGCTATTCCTGCAATCAACAGTTGGTTGGAAGCGCAAAATCTGGGTAAAGCAAAAATAAATTACCGCATGCGCGATGCAATTTTTGGTCGCCAGCGCTATTGGGGAGAGCCAATCCCCGTATATTTTAAAGACGGGTTACCTTACCTTATCAAGGAAGAAGAACTGCCTCTATTGTTACCTGAAGTCGATAAATATCTGCCTACAGAAAGCGGCGAACCTCCCCTAGGACGCGCAGAAAGTTGGAGCTACGAAGATCAGTATACCTACGAACTGAGTACAATGCCCGGATGGGCAGGATCCAGCTGGTATTGGTACCGTTATATGGATGCCATGAATCCTGATCGCTTTGCTTCAGAAGAGGCTGTAAGCTACTGGAAGGATGTTGATTTATATATTGGTGGTTCTGAGCACGCAACAGGACACCTGTTATATAGCCGTTTCTGGAATAAATTCCTGAAAGATATGGGCTATGTGAATGAGGAAGAGCCATTTAAAAAGTTAATTAACCAGGGTATGATCCTGGGGCGCAGTAACTTAGTTTACCGTGTAATTGAAGCCGATGGTAAAGCTACCAATACCCTGGTTTCTCACGGACTTAAAAATCAATATAAAACTACCGCCCTGCATGTAGATGTAAATATTGTAGATAACGAAATTCTTGATATTGAGAAGTTTAAACTTTTTAGGCCTGAGTTTGCAGATGCTGAGTTTATTCTGGAAAATGGACATTATATCTGCGGTGTTGAAGTGGAGAAAATGTCTAAATCCCTGTACAATGTCGTTAATCCTGATGTACTGATCGAAAATTACGGTGCAGATACGCTGCGTATGTATGAGATGTTTTTGGGTCCGCTGGAGCAAAGCAAACCATGGAATACAAACGGTATTGAAGGTGTCTTTAAATTCTTGCGCAAGTTCTGGAGGTTGTTCCATAATGAAGCATGGGAATTTAATGTTTCTGACGCTGAGCCTTCTAAAGCTGAACTGAAGACCCTGCACAAAATTATTAAAAAGGTACAGGACGATATTGAGCGGTTCTCGTTCAATACTTCAGTTTCTAGTTTTATGATCGCCGTAAATGAGCTCACAGATTTGAAGTCAAACAATAAGCAGGTTCTGGAAAACCTTGTCGTCGTGTTGGCGTCTTATGCACCCCACATCTGCGAGGAGTTGTGGCAGTTGTTGGGAAATCCTGCAGGATCACTATCGTATGCAAAATATCCTGTTTTCGTGCCTGAGTATTTGGTTGAGGACGAATTTAGCTACCCGATATCGTTTAATGGTAAGACCAGGCTGAATCTGAACATCAGCTTAAGCCTTGACATTCCTGCAGTAGAACAATATGTTCTTGCCGATGAGCAGGTGCAAAAATATCTGGAAGGAAAAGCCCCTAAAAAGATGATCGTTGTTAAAGGACGGATCGTGAACATCGTGATCTAGACTACCATAAATTCCTTGTTAAATGCATCAGTTTTCCGCTGATGCATTTTTTTTTGCCGGTCATAATCTGCCTTTTACCCCGAATTTTCGACCGGTCGTCATCTTTTACTCCTTAAGGGGTGTAACAAAAACGACCTTGCACAGACTAATCTCAGTAAATTATACAAATCGATTATGAAACGAATGATACTATTGTGTGTGGCCCTGTTCAGTATTGCGACTGCTAAAGCGCAATTTGGAGTAGGAGGAGGTACCACTAAAGTAACGGTGACCGGAAGGATTTCGGCATTGATATTAGACTCGGTAACAAAAAAACCTGTTGATTATGCGAGTGCATCTCTAATCCGTGTTAAGGATAATAAATCAGTTAACGGTGGCCTGACTGACGAAAAAGGAAAGATCTCGATTCAGAATGTTTCACCAGATCAATATAAGCTGTCTATAGGCTTTGTGGGTTATAAAAACAAAACAGTACTGGTAAAAACAACACCTGAAAAGCCAGACCTCAATGCAGGAACAATTTATCTGTCACCATCTTCAAATGATCTTCAGGAAGTGCAGATTACAGGCCAGAAAGCATTGGTAGAAAATAAGATCGATAAGCTTGTTTACAACGCTGAGCAGGATGTAACCATCGCAGGCGGAACGGCAGGTGATGTAATGCGTAAAGTACCGATGTTATCAGTAGATATGGACGGGAACGTATCTTTAAGAGGAAGTTCTCAAGTCCGTGTACTGATCAATGGCAAGCCTTCAGGGACCATGGCAAACAGCGTTGCTGATGCATTAAAAATGATTCCTGCGGAGCAGATTAAGAGTATTGAAGTAATTACCAGCCCTTCGGCAAAATATGATGCAGAGGGATCTGGTGGTATCATCAACATCATTACAAAGAAAAAAACAGCTCAAGGGGTAAATGGATCTGTAAATGCATCTGCAGGTACCCGTCAAAACAATGGTACTTTTAGTCTGAATGCCAAACAAGGTCGTCTAGGATTTACCAGTAATGTAGGTGTACAGTATGCAATACCTCAGGATACCAGAATCAGCATCCTCAACCAGAACATCGCTCAAAATACAATTCTTACACAAGATGGTTATACAAAAGCAAAAAGATGGGGTTATAACGGAAGCGTTGGTGCCGATTATGACTTTAACAACTACAATAGCTTCTCCACTAATATCAAGTTCAATAAATTTGAGAACGGTTCTGATGGTTCACTAAACGTAATTAGCACTGCACCTGCCGGAACAACAAACTATGAACGGATCACCAAGAACGAAGGGTCGATGAGTAATGTTGACTGGAGTGCAGATTACAGGAGAACAACTAAAAAAGAAGGCGAAGAACTCGCGATCTCAGGACAGGCATCATTCGGTAGAAATACCAATGACTTCAATACAAGAAACGTATTTGCAACATTGCCAACGGTAACTATCCTGGGTAACAACACAGGTAAGAACAACGAATACACAGCACAGGGGGATTATACCTATCCGTTTTCGAAAACAGTAATTTTGGAAACAGGATTAAAAGGTGTTTTCAGAACGATAGAAAGTAAGTATCAGAATACCAACCAAAACTTCGACTATGATCAGAATGTTGGTGCCGCGTATGGTGTATTAAGTTTCAAAGTAGCCAAAGCAACAAGTGTTAAAGGTGGTTTGCGTGCAGAATATACCGACATCAGTGGTGTTGCAGGTTCCAGTCTTAATTTTAAAAACGATTACTTCAATCTTTTTCCAAGTGTAATCGTATCTCAGGCATTGTCTCAAATGACCAGTTTAAAGCTGAGTTATAACAGAAGGATGCAACGTCCAAGCTTGTTTTATTTGAACCCGTTCCTTGACGATAGTGACCCTGAAAATCAGCGCAGAGGTAACCCTGCATTAAGTCCGGAACTTACCGATCTGATGGAGTTAAGTTACTCCACTTATATTAAAGGATCTGTAATTAATGCTTCAGTATACTATAGAAACACAAAAGATGTAATCGAAAGCGTATTTACTCCAGCGCAAAAATTAACTACTTATTTTAACGTCGGTACAAGTAAATCGTACGGATCTAATGTTTTTGCTTCCTATAACCCATTGCCAAAATGGACGTTAATGGGGAACTTCAGCATCAACTCATATGAGGTAATTAATCCTGATACTCAGGTGAGCACTGGCGTTTACGCTAACTATACTGCATTTATGCGCTCGGCAATCGCTTTTACAGGTGGGTGGAACACAGAGGTCTTTGGGGTTTATAATGGTAAAAGAAGAAGCTTCCAGGGCACAAGTGGTGCGATGGCTTTTTACGGTGCTGCGCTTAAAAAAGACATCATGAAGAAGAAAGCAACTGTGGGTATCAATGTATTCAACATCTTTGCTCGTGATTTGCATATTGAAAACAAAAACAGTAGCCCAAGTTTCGTGCAAAGCACAAACGTCTACTATCCGATCCGTTCATTCGGTTTGAATTTCAGCTACAACTTCGGCAAGATCAATTACAATGCACAGCCTAAGAAAAAGAAAATCACTAACGACGACTTAAAACAAGGTGAGCAGCAACAAGGTGGCCAAATGGGCGGCCAGGGTAAATAACCTATTTCTTCTGTACTCTTTTTAAGATCATCAGATTTAAAGGGTTTTGAGGGTAACCGGTGATGTTGTTCTGCAACATCACCACACTCTCATCATAAAACAAAGGAATCATATTCCCATTCTCCATAACCATATTGTCCATTTGCTGGTAAAGCGCATAGCGTTTTTTAGCATCGGCCTCGTAATAGCTCTGTTCAAATAAACGGTCGTATGCTGCATTAAAATATCCGGTATAGTTAGGCCCCAATGGAACCTTATTGTGCGAATAAAACACGGCCAGATAATTCTCTGCATCCGGATAGTCGGCTATCCAGGATCCCCTGAAAAAGTTTACTGCATTTTTTGACATCAGCTCTCTTAAACTGGCGGTAGGGGTAACATCAACTTTTACTGGAATACCGATAGCGGCAAGTTCATTTTGGACAAATTCAATCAGGTCTTTATAGGTAGTAGATGTGCTCAATATGATCTGTGGCATTCCTTTGCCGTTAGGATATCCAGCTTCGGCAAGCAACTGTGCCGCTTTAGCAGGATTATAGTGATAGCCTTTAACAATGGTGCTGTCGAAACCGGGCATACCCGCGGGCATAAATCCTGAAGTTCCTGGAATACCGATACCATTTCTAAGGTATTTGATCAGCTTTGGTTTGTCTATCGCATATTGAATTGCCTGCCTTATTTTTTTAATCCTCAGCGGCGAATGCTTAACATTGCTCTTGGAGGTATCCACCAATATACCAATATATTCTGTGCAGAGATATGGTTTTTTGGTGAGTTGGAATTTGCCCTTGTACTTAGCAGTCATCTTACCGCTCTTGGTCAGGATATCATCGCGATAACTCCCGTCAACCTTATCAAAAAAGTCCAGTTCCTTTTTTAGAAAATTCATAAAGGCGCTCTGTTTATCGGTGATGAAAGTTACTTTAACGGCATCAAGATAGGGTAGCTGATGATTACCGTCCTTTTCCCAATAATGCTCATTTTTTAAAAGTACAAGGATCTCATCTTCTTTCCAGTGTTTAAGCCTGAAAGGGCCCGTGCCTACCGGGTGACTCCTGAAATCCTTGCCATAGTGCTCTACCACTTCTTTTGGTACCACCGAACAATATTGATGAGTAAGTAGTTTCATGAAAGCGGGAAATGGTTTTGTAAGGTGGATCGTGAATGTGCTGTCGTTTACAGCCTCAAAGCTCCGCTGGTCTTTTACTTTGTCGCTAAATATCCATCCTCCGGAAGACGCAACTCTGGGGTCGATCAGGCGGTAGAAGCTATACGTGAAATCTGCTGCGACTACCTTACGTCCTTTTCCATTCTTGAAGAGTGGGTCGTCCTGGAAATATACATCATTACGCAGATGAAAGGTGTATTCCATTCCATTGTGTGCTATTTCCCAGGATTTTGCAATGCAAGGCATAGTGTTCAGGTTGCTGTCGATCTGCACCAGTCCGTTGTAGATCTGGTTAATCATCCATACCGCATTCTGGTTTCGGGCAAAAGCCGGATCCATGGAAGTCAGGTTCTGGTCGATATTGAAATTGAATACTTTTTTATTGCCGGTATCTGATGATCTGCTGCAACCGGCAAGGCCCAGCATCAGGAATCCCCAAAAAATATGTGGAATAATACGGTTCATCTGTTCAGGAATAGTAATTTTGCACAAAGTAATAAATAATCAGTATGTCTTTTTTAAATGAGGTGATAAATAATGTGACTGACGAGGTTTTGCGTGAGGAGCTTCAGGAACGGGTAGATATCATCCAGCATAAGATCAAGTTTATGGATAAGGTGCCCGTAATTTGTCTGACTACTGATAATGAGATCAGCGGTAGCTTAAAGACTTTGATAGAGGCTGCCGGTGGAATTATGCAGATCGATCCATTTGAAGCAAAAGTTTTGATTTATCAGGAAGCTGGGGTCGGCATGCTTGAAATGATGGGCGTGGTACCGGCGATGCTGAGCAGCGAATGGCCGGCGGTAACCTACAACAGGGTTTATCTGTTTGATGATCATCAGCTTGATGATACTGATCCTGCAGGCATGGTGGCAGCATTGGAGGATCTTGCGGAGATGCTATATCCTGGTTATTTCGTTTTTGGTAATGAAGGAGTTACCTGGACCGGTTTTGGGGTCTGATTAAAAAGCAATAAACTTATCGATCTGATCATTTGTAAACTTTAAGGTGTCTTCCTTAAAGAAATCACCATGCTCATCAAACTCAGTTTTTATCGCTGGAATATGGAGTCTTAATGGCAGTACGTTCAAATGTAAGTACCCGCAAATTCCCGAAAAATGATCAATACCCCGGATGTTTCCGTACTTTCCGGATGAAATACCTGTTAAGGCAGCTTTCTTATCATAAAAACTATCTGGGAAATCACAGGCATCAATAAAGGTTTTTAGGACGCCCGGGAAACTCCCATTGTATTCTGGAATCACAAACAGGAATTTCGTGCTTGCGGTAACCAATTCCTGGATAGCAGCAAACTCATTGCTGCGGTTGCCATATAGATCAGAGGCGATCAGTGTGGCGGGGAGTGACTCCATGCTCAGGATATTGGACGTCACGCCTTTAAGCTGTAAAGCCTTCTGATAATATTTTGCTACTTTCAGCGTATTACTATTGGGTCTGTTGGTGCCTGAAATAATGGTTATCATGTATCCGGATTGTTAATAAGATGTTTAAAACAGTTGAACCATTCCTGCTAAAATTGCCTTTTAGTTCGTATCTTAGCTAACTGTTAAAAAGTGCCTGAATAGATACAAAAATAGCATTTTTAAACATAAAATCAGCTACAAAAAAGAAGCCTCAGATAATTAATTGATAATTTTTAAGAAGATAGATGAGTAAAATTATTGCATTGGCAAATCAGAAAGGTGGTGTAGGTAAAACTACTTCAGCAATCAATTTAGCCGCAAGTTTAGCCGTATTAGAATACAGAACTTTGTTGGTTGATGCAGATCCTCAGGCGAACTCCACGTCGGGTATCGGTTTCGATCCACGGAATATAAAAAATAGCATTTACGAATGTATCATCAACGATATTGAGCCTTCAGAAGCTATCCAAAAAACTGAAACCCCGAATTTAGACCTTTTACCTGCTCACATTGATCTGGTTGGAGCCGAGATTGAGATGATCAACCTGAACAGTCGCGAGTATAAAATGAAAGCTGTGCTGGCTAAGATCAGGGACGATTATGATTTTATTATCATTGATTGTTCACCTTCGTTAGGTCTGATTACAATTAACGCACTTACTGCTGCGGATTCTGTGATCATTCCAGTACAATGCGAGTACTTTGCATTGGAAGGTCTAGGTAAATTGTTGAATACCATCAAAATTGTTCAAACCAGGTTAAATCCTGAACTCGAAATTGAAGGTATCCTGTTAACAATGTACGATGTGCGTTTACGTTTGTCTAACCAGGTGGTTGATGAAGTAAGAACACACTTCCAGGATCTTGTTTTTGAAACGATCATCCAGCGTAACACCCGTTTGAGTGAGGCCCCTAGTTATGGTGTATCTGTAATTATGCACGACGCCAACTGTAAAGGTGCAATCAACTATTTGAACCTTGCCAGAGAGATCGTTCGCAAGAATGGTCTGGTAAAAGAGACTGAAGGTTTGACAACGGCAACTATTTAAATTTAAAGAGAATGACGTCTTTTCAGCGAAAAACAGGATTAGGAAGAGGATTGAGCGCACTCCTGGATGACAACGATGCGACGCATCCACCCAAGAATACTGTAAATCCGGTAAGTGAAACAGAACAGCGTACTGAAAATCATATCGGAACGATTAATATTGCAGACATTGAGACTAATCCTTTTCAGCCGAGAACTGAATTTGATCAGGTAGCTTTGAATGAATTGTCTGAATCGATTAAGGTTCAGGGTCTGATCCAACCTATTACTGTACGCAAAAACGGAACTAATAAATATCAGCTGATTTCTGGCGAACGCAGGCTAAGAGCATCTAAGCTCGCCGGCTTAACACAAATTGCAGCCTACGTTAGAGGTGCCAATGATCAACAAATGCTGGAGATGGCGTTGATCGAGAATATTCAACGTGAAAACTTAAATGCTATTGAGGTAGCCTTAAGCTTTCAGCGGATGCTTGATGAATGTAACCTTAAACAGGATCAACTGGGAGAGCGGGTAGGTAAAAACAGGTCTACGGTAACCAATTACTTGCGTCTGCTTAAATTGCCACCGGCTATTCAGATCTCTATCCGTGATCAGAAAATATCCATGGGTCACGCACGTGCTTTAATTAGTGTTGAGGATACTTCAAAGCAGCTTTTCCTACATCAGGAAATTATAGATAAGGGCTTGTCTGTACGTAAAGTGGAAGAGCTTGTAAGAAGTCTCAATACTTTGCCTCTGCCTGCACCCGTTATTAAACAAACTGCTAACTCGTCGGAATATCAGAAACTGCAGCGGGATCTGGCATCGAAATTCGCTACCAAGGTAAAACTTAAAGTAGGTCAGAATGGTAAAGGTGCGATTGAGATTCCTTTCGTTTCAAACGACGATCTGAGCAGAATTCTTGAATTATTAGATTGGTAATGTCCAGAACACTTTGGGTATCGGTTTGTCTGTTCTTTGCAGCCTTTGGCGCGCGCGCGCAGGAAGCTGTGTTGATGAAAAAAGACAGTACCGGCACCAGGCTGGAGAAAGTAGACACCCTAAAAAGTACATACATCAACCCGGGGAAGGTTGCCGCACGTAAGGCAATTTTTCGCTCGATGATAATCCCGGGATGGGGGCAATATGGGAATGGGATCAACCTGTATCGTGGGATAAAAATTGCTGCGATCTATACCGGAGGAACAATCCTTGCACTTTCTTACATCTCCAATAATAAACAATATAATATCTATCTGAAGGAACTTAGAGATAGACAGGCCAATGGTGGTAAACCGGTAATCGGAAGCCCATATTATGGGGTTTCAGGTACAACAGGCATCGCGGCCGCCAAAGACACTTATCGTAGGAATAAGGACGTAATTGTGTTCTCACTTGTAGGTGTTTATGCCATTCAGGTCATCGAAGCTTATGTGGATGCCAGACTAAATTACTTCGACGTGGGTGATGATCTTGGTTTTAGAATCAAGCCAGGGATCATTAATTCCAACTCCATGTATGGTTATCAGTCTTCTTTTGCGCCAGCAATTAAACTTTCCTTCAGACTGTGAAAAAATTAGCAGACCTTTAAAAATAAATTATAAATTACTACCATGAAACTAGCATTGTTAGGTTATGGCAAAATGGGCCAGATCATAGAGCGTTTTGCAGTAGAAAGAGGGCACGAGGTAGTGCTGAAAATTAATGTAGACAACAAAGAAGAGCTTACAGCATCAAATCTTTCCAAAGCAGATGTGGCCATAGATTTTAGTGCGCCGGCTGCAGCATTAGACAATATTTACGCTTGTTTTGATGCCAATATACCTGTTGTTGTAGGCACCACTGGGTGGTACGGTCAATTGCAAGAAGTTAAGAACGATTGCTTAAACGGTAACCATACTTTATTGTACGGATCTAACTTTAGTATCGGCGTTAACCTGTTTTTTCATGTCAACCAGGTGATGGCAAAAATCATGAACAACTACCCGCAATATGATGTACAGGTGGAAGAAATTCACCATACCCAAAAGCTGGATGCACCAAGTGGAACAGCAATGACGATTGCCGAAGGTATCATAGATAACCTGGACAGTAAATCTGAATGGGTAAATGAAGTAGAGGGAGCAGAATTCGATGTTGCCTTAAAAAATGAACAGCTATTGATTAACTCATTGCGCATAGGCGAGGTACCTGGAACACATACGGTAGTCTACAGCTCTGAAGTAGATGATATAGAATTGAAACATACTGCACATAGTCGGGCAGGATTTGCATTAGGTGCAGTTGTCGCAGCAGAATGGGTGGAACACAGACAGGGCTTTTATACGATAGCCGATATATTTAATTTTAATAAGTAAGATATGAACTATAAGTTCTGGAAAAAGAAAGATAGCACTACGCCGAAAAAGAAGAAAACAAAGGGAAGGGAATGGGTGGATGCCATTGTTTTTGCTGTTGTTGCTGCGACCATTATCAGGGTATTCTTTATCGAAGCCTATACTATTCCCACAGGATCCATGGAACGTTCGTTACTTGTTGGCGACTTTCTTTTTGTGAGTAAGGTAAATTATGGTGCTCGTATTCCTATGACCCCTGTTGCTTTTCCTTTTGCACACCACACCATGCCAATAACAGGTACAAAAGCATATTGGGACGGTGTTCAATGGAACTACCGCAGATTACCAGGCTTGAGCGACATCAAAAGAAATGATGTTGTCGTATTCAACTTTCCTGAAGGGGATACCGTAGCCCTGCAGGCACAGGATAGAAATTATTATGAGCTTGTACGTTCCCTGGGATGGAGTGCTGTAAACAGTCAGTTTACTGTTACCAGTCGCCCTGTTGATAAAAGAGAAAACTATATCAAACGTTGTATTGGTATTGCTGGCGACGTAATTAGTATGAAGAATGGGTTGGTGTCTGTAAACGGTAAGCCAGAAATGTTGAAACCGACCGGGCAAATTACTTACGCTGTGAAGTTCAAATCAGCAGATGTGAACTTTGCCGTATTTACCGATATGGGATTCGATATCCAGTCAGACATCACTGCGCTTTCTGATGCGAATACTTATGAATTTACAGGTACAGCCGAAATGCTGGAGCAGGTACGCAAGCTTAACTATGTAGAATCTGTGAAGGAAAATACTGCCCCTGGAACATACCAGGATCTGGCGGTTTTTCCACATGATAAAAACAGGATTTGGAATGTAGACAATTTCGGGCCGATTACTATTCCCAAAAAAGGATTGACGGTTCAGTTGGATAGCGTTAACATGCCTTTATATGAAAGAACAATCAGGATTTATGAGGGTAATAAGCTGGAGAAATCTGGTAACGACTGGTTAATTAACGGACAAAAAGCAACTAGCTACACCTTTAAAATGAATTATTATTGGATGATGGGTGATAACAGACACAACTCATTGGATTCACGTTATTGGGGCTTTGTACCCGAAGATCACGTCGTAGGAAAAGCATTATTTATCTGGATGAGCTTCAACGATCATGGGTCGTTCTTTAGTAAGATCAGATGGAATAGATTACTTAGAGGAATTCACTAAGCATCTAAAATTTCAATTCCCATTTTTACTGCCAGTTGATTGAGGTCTGTTACCACAGCCTCAATCAATGGTATTCCATTGATTCTTCTTTCAGCTTCAAAAGCGTACTCCGGCTCGCCGGGTATAATCACGCGCTTTTCGGGATCGACCGTTTTTGCACTTTTAAATCTTTCGATCCAATTATCCAGATGGTCTTTGAAGTCCTGCGCCGGACGAAACCCATCAATGCGCATTGCACCAAAGAAGTGTCCGATGCCTTCTCCTACAGGATCTGTAGGTGGATCAAGAAAAGCTACAAAAGGAGGAACCCAGGGGCCATAATTAGCGCCAGAAAGAACTGCCGATAAAATATCTACCGTGGCACTTAGCCCATAGCCTTTATGACTGCCATGGGTTTTATCACTGCCCAATGGTAGCAGAGATCCACCAGCTTTGAGTTCATTGGGGTCTGTTGACATCTGTCCGTTTTTATCCTGTGCCCAGCCTTCTGGAATAGGTGAATTTGCACGCTGTGCGATTTCTAACTTGCCATTTGCTGCTGCTGCGGTAGCCATATCTACCACCACTGGAGGATATTTGCCAGCCGGAAAGGCATAACACATGGGATTAGTACCTAAAAGTCTCTCGTTGGCGTAGGTTGGTGCTACCAATGGGCTTGCATTGGTCATACTGATTCCAATCATGTCTTCTGCTACAGCCATCAATGAATGGTACCCGGCAATTCCAAAATGATTGGAGTTCTTTACGGCAACCCAGCCACTACCGTAAGTCTTTGCCTTATCGATCGCCAGTTGCATTGCAAATGGAGCTACCACAAGTCCTAAACCGGCGTCACCATCTACTGTTGCTGTAGTTGCAGTTTCGTGTACCACTTTAATCTGCGGTCTTGCATTAATTCTTTCCTTCTCCCACAAACGTACATAGCCGGTTAAACGCGCAACGCCATGCGAGTCAATACCACGAAGGTCTGATTTCAGCAAAACATCTGCCGCAAGCTTAGCATCCGCTTCCGGGCAGCCCATTTTTAAAAATACCTGTTCCGTAAACTCGCGCAGACGCTGTTCTGTAAATGTGTAGAAAATCATAAGCTTAAACTATTTGGCGAAAACTACAGTAAACTGATTGTCCAGTGGTTTGAAAGTGTCAAGTAATGCGTTTATAAAATCGTCACCGTAGGCGATATACATGGGTGCGATATTCAGCACCCGTTCTTGCAATACTCCTGATGGGAAGAGTTTATCTTTTAATCCATCAATCTGGCTTAGAGAAGTCACGTGTTTCTTTTTCTCCGCCCGCATCATCTTCTTATCAAGGTTGGTAATGAGTTTGAGGGCTCGGGTTTTAGCGGCGTCTGCCGACTGGGAAAGCGTTTTGTCAATCTTATAGGCATTCAGTTTGATTTGATCAAAAACAGCCTGAATCGCACGTGCCTCATCATCAAGAGAAATGTACGTTGTTACATGTGCCTTAATCCATTCATTTTTCAACACTTCCTTTTCATGGAAAAGGTTTTTGTGACTGATAGCAAGGATTTGCATCTTCCGTTCACTCCGTTGGTCAATAATCAGTGCGGAGTTTCTAAGTAATAAAACAGGATAGGGAACTTTGTAGAAGTCGAAGTTTGCTTTAAGCTGTAGCCAGTAAGTCACCTCTGCACCACCGCCAATATAAGCGAGGTTTGGCAAGATAATTTCCTGATATACCGGTCTCATTACCACATTTGGACTAAAGCGTTCTGGATATTGATCAATCTCCTGCTGAAGGCTTTCTTTGGTAAAAGTAATATCAGTATTATTAACCGCGTAGCCGTTGCTGTCTTCGATGATTCGTTCACGCAGACCATCGGTCATATAAAAGAAATTGATTGCCCTGGGGTTTACCTGAGGTTTGTAGCCAATAGCTTCCAGTGCGGTATTACTCTGCTCGATCAGTTCGTTGCTATGTTGTTCTGTAATATCCTGATAAACCAGTGGAGCAAATTGCTTTTTTAACTGTGCATCGTCTGCATCTATGCAAACAAGTCCCTGTTTATTGAAGAGACCGTCAACGAGATGCCTGGTCGCATCAGCTAAATTAGCGTGTTGGGTATAGGCTGCTTCGATAAGTTCAGACAATTTAGTCCCCGATCCGCCAATACCAAGATAACCTTTGTAAGAATTCAAGGCATCACCAAGATCAGCTGTGCTGATTTTTCCTGTTGCTCCTGTCGATTTCGATAACCAGGTGATCATTTTGTCTTCCACTTTTACATGGTTGATTTCTTCGAAATCGTGATCTTCTGTAGCCATCCAGTATACCGGGATAAAATCACATCCAGGGAATTTGGTCTTTAACTCTTTGGCCAGATTGATTGCCGTAACAATTTTATAGATAAAATAAAGTGGACCTGTAAACAGGTTTAACTGATGTCCAGTAGTGATCGTAAATGTTTTTTCTCCTGCAAGTAATTCTATATTACGAAGTACAAGGGGGCTGGTATTTAACGATTTATATTGCTTCTTCAACACCTCAACTAGTAAGCTGCGGTCGCCCAGCATCTTCCTGTTATCAATAGCCTGCCTAAAGCCGGCGAAATCAGTACTGTACTGATAAAAAGGTTTTAATTGTTCTTTACCTTCAATATAGTCGAGGACTACAGTAGAGAAAGCATGGGTCTGTTGATAAGGAATATATTTCGCCTGCATTGATACGAAATTAGGTTAATAAATATCAATTCTAAGCACCGTATTTTTATTTTACAATTTGTCCATACAGATCGAAATCTTCAGCCCTGTCGATTTTAACATTTACAAAGCTCCCGTTGGCAGCGTAACCTGTAGTTGCATCAATCAAGACTTCATTATCCACTTCCGGAGAATCAAATTCGGTACGCCCGATAAAATAATTTCCTTCTTTTCTGTCAACAAGTACTTTATAAGTATTGCCTACTTTTTCCTGGTTGATATCAAAAGAAATACCCTGCTGAATCTCCATGATCGCATCTACACGTTCTTGTTTCACTTCGTCAGGGACATCATCGATCAGATCATATGCATGGGTTTTTTCTTCGTGAGAATAAGTAAAACAACCCAGTCTGTCAAAGCGGGTATCTTCAACCCAACGCATCATCTCTTCAAAATCTGCTTCTGTTTCACCAGGATATCCGCAAATTAAAGTAGTCCGCATTGCAATGCCTGGTACCTTATCGCGGATCTGGTTTACGATATCAATTGTTTTCTGTTTGGTAATTCCGCGACGCATAGATTTCAGCATGCGATCCGTGATATGCTGTAAGGGCATATCGAGATACTTACAGATATTATCGCGCTCATTCATGGCATCCAGGATTTCCATAGGGAAACCTGAAGGATAAGCGTATTGTAAGCGAATCCATTCAATTCCGGGAACATCAGAAAGACGTCTCAGCAATTCATCCAGGTTACGTTTGCCATAAATGTCAAGACCGTAGTATGTCAGATCCTGAGCAATTAAAATCAGTTCTTTGGTTCCATTGGCAGCAAGGATTTTAGCCTCATTAACGAGTTCTGCCATATCTCTTGATACATGCTTACCACGCATCAGTGGAATAGCACAGAAGGAGCAGGGTCTGTTGCAGCCTTCAGCAATTTTAAAATAAGCAAAATGAGAAGGTGTGGTTAGCAAACGCTCACCGATCAGCTCATGTTTGTAATTGGCATCCAGTGAATGCAAAATGTTGTGTAAATCATTGGTGCCAAAAAAAGCATCTACATTGGTGATTTCAGCTTCCAGCTCAGGTTTATAACGTTCAGAAAGACATCCGGTAACAATCACTTTCGAGATCTTGCCTTCTTCTTTCATCTGGCTATACTGTAAAATCGTATCGATAGATTCCTGCTTCGCATTGTCAATAAATCCGCAGGTATTGATCACGATGATATCGTCTTTGCCTACCTGATTGGCTTCGTGTACCACATCGATGCTATTTCCGCGCAACTGTCCCATCAGTACTTCAGAATCATAGATGTTTTTGGAACAACCCAGGGTAATTACATTTACTTTGGGTTTTTTAAGCGGAATAATTTTGGAAACAGTTTTGGTATTCATGTATGTGTATTTCAGAAATTAGTGCAGCAGCCTAGTTGAATAAGCTATCTACAAAAACTTTTTTATCAAATAATTGAAGGTCGTTAATGCCTTCACCTACGCCGATGTATTTCACCGGAATTTTAAATTGATCGGAGATGCCGATCACGACGCCACCTTTGGCGGTGCCATCAAGTTTCGTTATCGCAAGGGCATTAACATCTGTAGCTTCCGTAAATTGCTTACATTGCTCAAAGGCATTCTGACCTGTTGATCCATCCAACACCAATAAAATTTCGTGCGGAGCATTGGGAATAACTTTCTGCATGACGCTTTTGATCTTACCAAGTTCATTCATCAGTCCGATCTTGTTGTGTAAACGGCCGGCCGTGTCAATGATGACCACATCTTCCTGATTGGCTACAGCCGATTGGAGTGTGTCGAATGCTACTGAGGCAGGATCCGATCCTGTGCTTTGTGCAACAACGCGCACACCAACACGCTCGCCCCAGATCTTGATCTGCTCTACAGCTGCAGCCCTGAAAGTATCTGCTGCACCAAGAACAACTTTGAGGTTTTCTGCTTTCAATTTGTGTGCAAGTTTACCAATGGTGGTAGTTTTACCAACACCATTAACACCCACAACCATGATCACATAGGGTTTATGCTGCCCATATTCGAAATTGCGGAAGTCGTTGCTATTGTTTTCCGATAGCAGCAACTGTATCTCATCACGCAGGATATGGTTCAGTTCTGTGGTCGACAAATACTTATCTTTCGCCACCCTGTTCTGGATCCTGTCAATAATTTTCAGTGTCGTCGTTACGCCAACATCCGATGTTACCAATACCTCTTCAAGGTTATCGAGTACATCATCATCCACTGTAGATTTCCCGGCAACGGCTTTCGTGATTTTACTCAGAAAACCTTCCTTGGTTTTTTCCAGACCTTTGTCCAGTGCAACCTGTGCTTCCGGAGCAGCTTCTTTCTTTTTAAAAAAATCGAATAGACCCATATGAATGTTTAACAAAACAAAAAAAGCCCTCCCATTAAGAAGGGACGGCTCTAATATTATTTAAATATTAAAAAATACTAAGCTTCCTGAGAAGTGGTGATAGCATCTTTAACGTGATCGTTGTGAACAATAACTTCTTTGAAAGAATAAGCACCAGATTTTGGTGATTTAGTCATTGTAATAACTTTCGAATACTCTTTTCCTTTACCCGTTTTTAGGGTTGCAACTACCTTTTTTGCCATGATCTAAATAGATTGTGTTTTAGTTAATACTAAAACGTATTATTTAATTTCTTTGTGAACTGTTACCTTTTTCAAAACAGGATTGAATTTTTTCAATTCTAAACGCTCTGTAGTGTTTTTACGGTTTTTTGTAGAAATATATCTCGACATACCCGGCATGCCACTAGTTTTATGTTCAGTACACTCTAGAATAACTTGTACTCTGTTACCTTTCTTTGCCATTTTTTTATTATTAAAGCTGACAATACATCAGCTAATGTTTTACAAATACCCTTTTTTCATGAAACGATTGATCGCTTCAGTAATACCAATTTTATTGATGGTTTTGATAGCTGAAGTAGATACTTTCAGTGTTATCCAACGATCCTCATCAGGAATATAAAATTTCTGAAGTTGTAAGTTGGGATAAAACTTACGTTTAGTTTTAACGTTTGAGTGAGAAACATTAAAACCGCTCATTGCCATCTTTCCGGTTAAATCACAAACTCTAGACATGCCTTTAAATATATGTTAATTATAAGTCGCTTAATTTTTTTAAGAGTGTGCAAATATCAGAAAAATAATTGTAATCGGCAAGTAGCTGCTGAATATTTTTTATAATATTTCTGTTTTTGTTGAAGCCCCTTTTCCCTTGCGGGATTGCAAAGGTAATCATTTCTTTCTTAATTGCTTAAAAAGGTTGAAAACAAGGCAAACAATCCGCTTTTATCAACGGTATTATTACCATAAAAAGGATCAATCAATTGATTATATCGTTTATATTTGAGTTCAAGACCAAATACAATTACCGAGCAGCATGCAAATTAAATCATTCGAAGAATACGAACAAACCTACGCGCTCAGCGTGGAGCAGCCCGAAACTTTCTGGGCAGGTATAGCAGACAACTTCCTCTGGAGAAAAAAATGGGATAAAGTGCTTTCATGGAATTTCACGGAACCCAATATCAAATGGTTTGAAGGCGCAAAACTGAATATTACCGAAAATTGCCTCGACAGGCATTTGGAAGAGCATGGCGATGATCCGGCAATTATCTGGGAGCCTAACGATCCTGAACGTGATAGTATAACATTAACTTATAAAATTCTTCACGAGCAGGTATGCCGCTTTGCCAACGTACTTAAAAAGAATGGTGTGCAGAAAGGCGACCGGATCTGCATTTATATGCCAATGGTGCCCGAACTGGCAGTAGCGGTGTTAGCATGTGCACGCATTGGTGCTGTACACTCTGTAATCTTCGGAGGTTTTTCTGCTAAGTCTATCGCCGATAGGATTAACGATGCACAGTGTAAATTGGTGATCACTGCTGATGGTGCTTTTCGCGGAGCCAAACAAATTCAATTGAAAGAGGTGATTGATGATGCACTGATCGGATGTCCTACTGTAAGCAAAGTTGTCGTGCTTACGCACACACGCACGCCGGTATCAATGCTTAAGGGTCGCGATATCTGGTGGGAGGACGAGATTAAATTAGTAGACACGCACTGTCCGGCCGAAGAAATGGATGCCGAAGATATGTTGTTTATATTGTATACATCGGGATCTACTGGTAAGCCAAAAGGTGTAGTACATACCGTAGGTGGATATATGGTGTATGCAGGATACACTTTCGCGAATGTCTTCAACTATAAACGTGGAGAGGTTTTCTTCTGCACTGCAGATATTGGTTGGATTACTGGCCATTCGTATATCGTTTATGGACCGCTTTCTCAAGGTGCTACTACACTTATGTTTGAAGGCGTGCCAACCTATCCAACACCCTCCAGGTTTTGGGAAATCACTACTAAACATAAGGTAAACACGTTATATACCGCACCCACAGCCATTCGGTCGTTAATGAGCTTTGGCACTGATCCCGTGCGGGGTCAGGATTTAAGCAGCCTGCGTGTATTGGGCTCTGTTGGAGAACCGATCAACGAAGAAGCATGGCACTGGTTTGATGAAGAAGTAGGCCATGGCAAATGTCCTATCGTAGACACCTGGTGGCAAACGGAGACCGGTGGACTCATGATTTCGCCGATCGCTTTTGTTACACCTACAAAGCCGGGGTATGCTACATTGCCTCTTCCCGGTGTGCAACCAATTCTTGTTGATGAACAAGGGCAGGAAATCAATGGTAATGATGTGAGTGGAAATTTATGTATCAAATTCCCGTGGCCAGGGATGCTTAGGACGCTCTATGGAGACCATGACCGTTGCCGGCAGACTTATTTCTCAGCTTATCCTGAATTGTATTTTACGGGCGACGGCTGTTTGCGTGATGCCGATGGATATTACCGGATCACTGGCAGGGTAGATGATGTCATCAATGTTTCTGGGCACCGCATAGGTACCGCTGAAGTGGAAAATGCCATTAACATGCACGCCGGAGTGGTAGAGAGTGCGGTTGTTGGTTATCCGCATGATGTTAAAGGGCAGGGTATCTATGCCTTCGTGATATTTCCTAACCACCATGAAGATGCAGAGCTTACGCGTAAGGATATCCTCCAAACGGTAACACGCGTTATTGGCGCGATAGCCAAGCCTGATAAAATTCTATTTGTATCAGGACTTCCTAAAACACGTTCAGGCAAGATCATGCGTAGAATCCTGAGAAAGGTTGCAGAAGGGGAGACCGCCAACCTAGGCGATGTATCAACATTGCTTGATCCGACAGTAGTGGACGAAATTATCGATGCAGCAAAGCAGGCATAAAACAAAATCTGGCATTGGCTGTTTTATTAGTATCAAACAAATGATAACTAAAATATACTACCATGGATAAGTTAGAATTAAAAGGAAAATGGAATGAGATCAAAGGTAAAGTGAAACAAGCTTACGGAGATCTTACTGAAGACGATTTGACACATGAAGAAGGTAAAGATGATGAGTTGTACGGAAAACTTCAGCAGAAAACAGGAAAAACCAGAGATGAAGTAATTGACTGGCTGAAATCATTGTAAACTGTTTGATCATAATCTATAGAAAGGTGCTCTCAAGGCACCTTTTTTTATTTTGCCTTAATCTGTATCATTGTACATGGAATCAGCAGAAGCACTACTTATTAAAGCGGCACGGTTAGACTCCAATGCTTGCATTTTAAAAAAAGACGTAGCTGGGGTCGCGAAATACTGGCTTCAGGATTTTGTTCAGATTGCCGGTGATGGAAGTCATACTACAGGAAAAACACAACTTATTAAAGACTGGAAATATATGTTTTCACAAAGCAGCCCTGTATTTGAACGACTACCAAATGAGATTACAATCAGTGATCGTGGAGACCTTGCTTGGGAACAAGGGACATGGAACTATAAAACGGCGCCTTACCGCGGTAACTATGCAGCGATGTGGAAAAAAGTGAATGGCAGGTGGCTCACCCAATCGGAGCTGTATGTGTCATTGGACTAAAATAAAAAAGGGCCGGTAGTCATCCTACCGGCCCTTTCCATATGTATATTAATCTAGTATCCGAAGATCTGCTCTAATGTTAATGTAGTTACTGGACCAAATTTCTGCATGTCTTCCAACTTTACTTTCTTATCAGAAGCAACAATACAATAGGTGTAAGGCTTGCCCGAGATATGTGTAGCATGGAAATTTTTCAAATCGTTAAAAGTTAACGTTTTCAAGCTGTTGTATCTGTCGATTCTTGAATCGTGATCGAAACCAAGTTTCTGATCGGCAAAGTATCTGAAGAAAATACCATCCTGAACGATACGCTGCGTTTCAATTGCATTTAATGCATTTGATTTCGAACCTTCAAAAGATTTATCTACCTGAGGTAATGTAGTTAACAGTTCATTCATACCCGCTACTGCCTCAGTCATCTTATCTGCCTGACTACCTACGTAGGCAACCATCGTGTAATCTTTAGCTGAAGCATCTGGTGAAGAATATAAAGCATTTGTAGAATAAGCAAGTGCTTTTGATTCACGGATAGTCTGGAATACAATAGATCCCATACCACCACCGAAATAGCTGTTAAATAAGTCAACAGTACCAATCATCGAAGGGTTGTAAACACCATCATTACGTACCCATCTGATCTCAGATTGTACCATATCATAGTTTGCAAATAACACCTGGTTTGCTGAATTGGTTGTATAAGCAAATTTAGCTGCAGGAGCCGCCGGAGTAAATTCTTTAGGCAATGCATGCAGCTTCTTGATTTCTACCTGAAAATCAGCCAGCGTTTTAGGACCGTAATAAGTAATCGTGTGCTTGTAGTTGCTGATGTTGTGCAGGATATACATCAATTGCTCAGATGTGATTTTGTTGATCTCATCATTTGTCAGCGTAGTATTTAACGGGTTTTTAGCTCCAAATTGCGCGTAGGTAACTAAACCACCCAAAATAGCTGCCTTGTTTAGTTTCGTGTTGGCTCTTGCTTTTAAGATACTTGCTTTAAGCTCAACTAAAGCCTGCTCATTAGGCTTGCAGTTGGCAAGCACATGCTCAACAAGACTTACAGCCTGATTAAAGTTTTCCTGTAATCCGCTTACATTGATCGTTACGATTTCATTACCTACGCTCATATTGTAATTACAAGCGATATTGTAAAACTGCTTACTGATTTCTTCAGCACTGTATTTGTCGGTGCTCAGGAAGTTCAGGTATTGTGCAGCATAAGGTAACAATTTGTAGTTATAAGCGCCCATATCAAAACGGTACGTCATACGGAACAAACCGTTATCCGTATTTTGGATAGTAATTACATCGGCAATGCCAGATTTGCCAAAATTCAGGTCCTTTTTGTAATCCAAAAATTTAGGCTGAATAGGTTTTACAGGCATCGCAACGATGCTCTTAGTGAAATCCGAAATCGCGTTTGCATTAGGGTTAATTGGCGTGATTAAAGGCTTCTCCACTTTCATGGCATTTTTGTCTTCCCCTTTATGTTTGTATCCAACAACATAATTGTCGCCGAAGAATTTATTGGCAAAATCAACAATCTGCTGTTTGGTAACTTTAGCCATGTCATCAGGTCCATTCAATGATTTATCCCAATCGGCACCGCGACTTAATATAAATTCATTTGAAGCAGTTTCAGCACGGAAATTATTGTTGTCAAACGCAGTGATCAGGCTAAGCTTGGTGTTTGCCACTGTTGCTTTAATCAGGCTAGCATCAAAAGCTCCTTTTTTAAGCAGATCAATCTGCTCCATTAAAAGACCTTTGGCTTGTTCCAGCGTCTGGCCTGTTTTAGGGGTAGCCGATAAATAAAACATTCCGTAATCTTTCATTTGCTGATAACCTGCGCCAGCTCTCAACACTTTTTGTTGTTTATTCAGGTTAATATCAATCAGACCTGCTTTACCGTTAGATAAAACGCTGCTAATCAAATCTAACATTAAGCTTTCTTTGCTGTTTTGTGCATAGCCACGATAAAAAATCTGCAAGCTTTCTGCACTCGGACCATACACATCAACTGTTTGAATGGATGTTAGTGGTTTCTCAGGTGCCGGGTTGTAAAGCGCTAGTGGTTTAGATTGCATGTAAGCAAAAGACTTATCCACCTTTTTAATCATTTCATCAGGATTCAAGTCACCAGACATGATTACCGCCATATTGTTCGGCACGTAATATTTGTCGTAGTATTTCTGAATCTCTACAAGCGAAGGGTTTTTAAGGTGTTCGATAGTTCCGATAGTGGTTTGCTGTCCGTAGTTATGTGTTGGAAATAATAGGCTCGACATAGCTTCATAAAGCTTACTGCCATCATTATCCAGACTTCTGTTTTTTTCTTCGTAAACCGCCTCAAGCTCCGTGTGGAAAATCCTTAAGATCGGTTTGCGGAAACGTTCAGCTTGTAATGCCAGGAATTTATCAGTAGCATTGGAAGGGAAATCTTCATTGTAAACTGTTTCTTCTACCGAAGTATGGGCGTTGGTAGAGTTACCACCGATACTTTTCATCATCTTATCATACTCGTTCGCGATAGAAATGTTAGACGCCTCACCTGAAGTTTTATCAATCTGTGCGTAGATTTCTTTACGTTTTACCGGATCAGTAGTTTTATTATACTGCTCGTAAAGTGCCTGGATCTTGTCCAGATATGGTTTTTCTTTAGCGAAGTCTGTTGTTCCGAATTTATCGGTTCCCTTAAACAACAAATGCTCCAGATAATGTGCCAGTCCTGTATGTGTTCTCGGATCCGTATTACTTCCGGCTCTCACAGACATCCTGAATTGTATGTTGGGTTCTTTAGGGTTTGGTGAAAGGATTACCGTCAATCCGTTTTTCAGGGTGTAAAACCTCGATTTTGTCGGGTCGTTGGTCACATATTTGTAGGTGTAACCCCCTGATGTCGCTGTTTTCCACTGGTGTGTGGACTGGGCCATTAAGCCCGATCCTGTAACCAATAGGCCAGCAATTAATAGTAGTTTATTTTTCATGTTTATTAAGTTATAATCAAATATAACCCGAATGTACATTAATCCTAAACTTTCTATTGATTTCTCGTATTTTTACGCGAATGGTGGTTTTAAATGCGCCATTTAGCAGATTAAAGAATTTTTTTCATGAAAAAACAAGGAAAACCGAATATACTGGTAGTTAATGATGACGGCATTACTGCTCCAGGCATCAAAGCATTGATTGAAGTGATGCAGGAATTAGGCAACGTTGTTGTTGTTGCACCCGATGGGCCACAATCGGGTATGGGGCATGCTATTACCATTGGTAAGCCACTCCGCTTTGATAAAGTTGACCTTTATCCCGGAGTAGAGATGTATAAATGTTCGGGAACACCGGTAGACTGTGTAAAGCTGGCAGTCAATAAAATATTTAAAGGAAAGAAACCAGATCTTTGTGTTTCCGGTATTAACCACGGCCTAAACAATTCCATTAATGTCATCTACTCGGGAACCATGTCTGCAGCAGTAGAAGGTGCTATTGAATCTATTCCTTCCATTGGCTTTTCGCTCGATGATTTCTCGCAGGAAGCAGATTTTGAGCCTGGTAAAAAGTATATCAAAGTAATTGCCGAAGAAGTGCTTAAGCATGGGCTACCACAGGCAACTTTGCTCAACGTTAACTTTCCTAAAGGAGACGACATCAAAGGAATCAAGATTTGTCGCCAGGCTAACGCTAAATGGGCTGAGGAATTTGACGAACGTAAAGATCCTTACGAACGCCCTTATTATTGGCTTACTGGCGTCTTTCAGAATTTTGATAAAGGGGAAGACACTGACGTGTGGGCATTGGAACATCACTTTGTTTCTGTTGTTCCCGTACAGTTTGATCTTACAGCGCACCACGCTATTCCTGTTTTAAATACCTGGACTTTTGATGTTTAGCGCTATTAAAGATTCGGTATTTGTAGGTTTCGGCATCGGCATCGCCGTGCCGGGGGTGTTGGTCAGCATCGTCTGGTTCATCATGCATCAGGTATCCTTTCTGGCAAAGGCCGATCTGCTCCTGATAGGCTGCATTGCGGTAAATGCTGTGTTGCTCAAGATATTTTTTAAACAACAGAAGGATAGCTTGGGCAGGGGTGTACTCAGTGCAACCTTTATCTGGGCATTCGCCTTCTTTTTTTACAAAGTCAACCAGTCATGAAATACTACCTCATAGGAGGCGAGGCCTCCGGTGACCTCCATGGCGCCAACCTGATCAAGGCCATCAAGGCAAATGATCCGGAAGCTGAATTCAGATATTTTGGTGGTGATAGAATGTTGGCGGAAGGCGGTACGTTAGTGAAACACTATGCCGATATGGCTTTCATGGGCTTTACCGAAGTATTACTTAACCTCAGGACTATTCTCAATAACATGAAGTTCTGCAAAGGAGATATCCTGAAATGGAATCCTGATGTACTCATCCTGATTGATTTTCCTGGCTTTAACCTAAAGATCGCCTCATTCGCAAAAAAAGAGGGCATCAGGGTGCATTATTATATATCACCCAAAGTATGGGCTTGGAACCAGAAACGAGTACTCAAGATCAAAAGGGATGTTGACCGTATGTTTTGTATTTTGCCTTTCGAGGTCGACTTCTATAAAAGCTGGGGCATGGACATTGACTATGTCGGGAACCCCTTACTCGATGAGATTTCGTTGTTTAGGGCTGAACCTGATTTCAGAAATAAACACGGGCTAAATGATAAACCGCTGATAGCATTTTTGCCAGGAAGTCGGCGACAGGAGATTGAACGGTTGCTGCCAGTGATGCTGAGCATAACCGATAAATTTCCAGACTATCAGTTCGCTATCGCTGGGGCGCCTAGTTTTGATGCTGCTTACTATAAGCAATTTTTAGAGGGACAGCCAGTTATACCATTGATCTTCGGACAAACATATGATCTGCTGCATCATGCACATGCTGCAATCGTTGCTTCAGGCACTGCGACGTTGGAGACAGCCTTATTCAGAGTGCCGCAGGTAGTAGTTTACAAGGGAGGAGCCATTTCTATCGCTATTGCCAGAATGCTGGTGAAAATCAGGTTCATATCGCTTGTAAATCTTATTATGGATAAACAGGTGGTACGGGAGCTGATTCAGGAACAATGTGAAACTGATACCGTTGCTACGGTCCTGAAAGAGATTGTTAAAGGTGATGTAAGAGATTCGATGTTGGCTGACTATACCGTTCTGGCAAAGAAAATGGGTAGCCCCGGTGCTTCGGAAAAAACTGCTGAGCTTATTGTAGCTGATCTCAAAAATCTACGTTAATCTGCCAGCTGTTGCTGTTGGTAACAGATGGATTCTAACTTCGCTTTTAAAAGATCGGGGTTAAAAGGCTTAGAAACGTAATCATTCAGGCGTGCTTTATCCATTTTTTCCTGAACATTAGAGGAAACTGAGGCGGTCAATGCGATGATATGAACACTGGATTTCCGTGGATCGGGATTAGCACGTATCAGGGTCGTCGCTTCATAGCCATCCATAACAGGCATGTGAATGTCCATTAAAATAACATCAAAATTCTGAATTTCTACTGCAGCAACAGCGTCAGCGCCATTTTCGACGAAATAAGGACTGATGTTCCATTGTCCAAGTAGTTTCTTCATCAACAAAATATTCATGGCATTGTCCTCGGCAATCAGGACTTTCAGACTGCTCAGCTGCTGTGCGGTTACCTTACTGCCCGGAGCGTGTTGCGCCAGCGTAATAGAATCACCAATCTGATAGCTGATGCTGAATGTGAAGGTCGTACCGGCGGCAGGCCTGCTTGTGAGCTCCAGACGGCTGTTATGGATTTCAATTAAATGTTTTACAATAGAGAGGCCTAAGCCCGTGCCGCCATATTTTCTGGTGGTTGTAGAAGATGCCTGAGAAAACGGCTCGAAGATCAACGCTTTTTTATCGTCAGGAATCCCAATGCCCGTATCCGAAACTATGAACTCTACACGCAAAACGTCGCTGTTTTCGACAATAGCATTAATTTTTAGGCATACCACTCCTGCAGGCGTAAATTTAATGGCATTCTCGAGCAAATTGTACAGAATCTGTGTCAGCCTGGTTGGATCACCGATCAAAACTTTGTCGATTAAAAAGGGATCAACTTCTAAATGAAAAGTAAGTCCTTTTTCGGCCGACTTTACTTTAAATCCCAAAGATATTTGTTGTACCAGTTCTGATATCCTAAATGGGATGTGCTCCAACTCAATCTTTCCCGATTCAATTTTTGAAAAGTCAAGTACATCGTTGATGAGCGTTAGCAGACTTTGCGCAGAAAAGTTCAGGATATTAAGGTTTTCTGCCTGGTCATCCCGCGGCTGATCTTTTAGTAAAATATTGCTCATGCCGATTACCGAATTCAGGGGAGTCCTGAGTTCATGCGACATCGTAGAGAGGAAATCTGTTTTTGAACGCGACGATTGCGCGGCAATCTCTATGGCTTCAAGTAACTTTGCATTTAATAGCTCTTCTTCAATCTGTTTTAAGCGAAGTTTTTTTATGGTGAGGTTGTAACTGGTGAAAATGTGGTGATGCATAAATACAAACAACACGAAGTTGTTGATCATTACCAGCATAAATGCCGGAGTACTGAGCTGCCTCGGGGTAATATTGATATGGATGTATTCCTTGCCATTGAATACAGCATAAAATAAAATTGGCAGTATGTTTAGCAGCGCATAGAAAACACCCCAACGGGTGCCCAACATATAAAAAGCAAAAATAATTACGAGTAAGGTGAACTGTATCGTAGCAATGTTAATTGCCATGACGAAAATCAAAAGATTAGACCAGATCACAAAACTGACAATCAGACACATGGCGTGTGATACATTTCTCCAGATCGGCTTTCTCAGTAACGAATACACAATCCCAATCATGAACACCAATACGATACAAGAGCGCCACACCTGGATCATCGGCCCGCTGATCATGTATAAGGGAATTGTGATAAAAACAACTACTGAGGACAGTAAAGTTAGATTAATCAGGAATTTTACACGCTCCTTGTTCAGAGGATCATGGTCATTCCCCAGCACCTTATCCAGCTGTCTGTCTACGTAAGAAAATTTCATTTTATCCCTAATTGCAGACTAATATAGGAAACCCCATGATTTAAGCAAGCCTATGCTGCTCCTTTTATCTGGAAATAGAACCTGCAGGTGTAAGAAATCTATTTTGCTTTGATCCAGGTTGCTATGTCCGTAATGACCTGCGGCGAAACATTGGCCGGCGTCTGGTATTGCGTAGCATTTCCTTTTTCTTTTTGAACACTCAACAGGTGGTTTAATTCCGGATAAAACTTCATCATAACGTTTGGCTTTTTACCCAGCGCAGCATTCCATATTGCATAGTCATCTGCAGTGACCTGGAAATCATTTCCTCCTTGAATTACCATGATACGTTTAGTCAGCTTTTTAGCAATTGCTACCTGATCATTTGTATTAAGATCTATCCAGTAGCTTGCTGGCAACCCGAGTATAACAGAGTCCGCCTTCATTGAGCCAAGGCTGGTAATTCTTGCTTTGTCTACCTCTTTCAGGTTTTCTGCCAGTACAGTTTTAAGACGTTGTGTCGTGTCTTTCATTTGCGCATACATATAGTTGTTTTGTTCAACCATAACATCTGCAAGTTTTTTGGCCGGAGCAGCAATAATAATGATTCCTTTAAGCGCAAGGGAGGTTGCAGCCATGCGTGGCGCAAGCATGCCACCAAGGCTATGGCCTAATAAATAGATTTGCGTTTTATTTACTCCAGGTAACGTTTTAGTCAGTTCCACCGCTGCTAGGGCATCATTCATGACCTCTTCTTTCACCGTAAAGGCGCCATTAAATTCTCCTGGATAAACAAGTGTTCTTTTTACATACCGGATGGTTGCAATGCCTTGCGCAGCCAGGCCAACTGCTAAATCTTTAAACGGTTTATTTGCACCTACAGTTTCGTCCATGTCTGAAGGACCAGAACCGTGTACAAGTACTACGATTGGATAGATCTTAACTTTTGTAGGTGTTGTAAGAATACCAACGAGGTTGCTTTTTGTACCTTTAATTGCAACTTCTTTTTCTTTATAAAGCAGGCTATCAGCGTACGCTGGTTTAGCATAAACCGGTGCGTTATTTTTTGGTTGAAGGAAAAAACCCACAATTTTTTCAGTTTTGTTATAGGCTATCATAAACCGCTGTGTGTCCTTCTCAAATTTTCCATCCAATACCACAACAACGTACTCACCTTCAGTTTTACTTTGCACCACGTCGGCACCCTCGAACTTACCGATGCTCATATTTAGTTTTGACCAGAGTTCGTACAGACTTTCCGGGGTGATTTTTGCCTGAACAGATGGGTCGAAGAAATCTACCGCCTCTTTGAATTTTTCTTCACTCATGAGTTTGAAAAAATCGTCCGAACGGTTCATTAGTGAAATAATGCCTTGAGAAAAAGCAGAGGTGGTGGCCATCATGATCACCAGTAGTATGAAAAATTTCTTCATTTTGTGTTTAGTATATCAGGTTATTGTAGGTTGTGCGTGTTTTTGCAAACCAAAGTTAGCATAATTTGCATTTCTTTATAATCCTGATTAATCATTTAACTAATTACTTAGGTTTTAGAAGAACTTAATGCCCGTATTTAACACCAGGGTGTAGGCAACAGCATAAAGTATCATGAACGAAAATGACCACGCGAAGTAACGGATGATGTTCTGTTTTCCCTTTTTAAATGGTACTAGAAAGACGGTGTTAAATAGTAAGGCAAATATTGCACAAATAAAGTTCATGCATACTAAAATGGCACTGAAAGCTAGTGCAAACACAGCTGGCTCAATGATAATACCTGCGATCAGACCATATAGCCCACCCATCAACATAGTAACTAAAAGGACAATGGATGCGTAGGAAATTCCGCCTTTAACCTGCACAAAGAAGTAAGTCCATAGTGATTTATATCTGTGCTCTGATACGATTGACCTGGCTGGTTTTTTAACTTCTTTTAACATTTCATCCGTTATTGGCTGAACAGTTTTCTTGCTATTCCCCCGCTGTTTTTTATGTCGTGGCCACCAGATCAGAAACCCAGTGATAAATAATGAAATCGGAATCAGTCCGGCTATCAATGCCAGGATCTGCGTGGGTAGTCCGCCAAAACTTCCAAAATGAATTGGAGTCATCCAACTTAAATAGGCGTTACCAACATTTGGGAAGTCACTTCTGCTGTTTAGCAAAGCCTTACCGGTGTACTGATCAACAATCAGCATCTCACGTTTACCTGAAACTAAGGTTCCTTTACTCAATATATCTAAGCGGTAGGTACCAAGATGATCGGTGGGAAAAGCTACCCCTGCAATGCGTCCACCAGGAATTTCTCTTATGCTTACAGCAAGAATATCTTTCAAAGGTAACGGCACCGCATTTTTATGGTAGGCAGATTTGGCACCTAGTAGCTGCACTACACCCTGCGGGGATTTACCGCTAAAGACAAATAATAATGGTATCACGATGGTTGAAAAAGTGATACAAAATCCTGTCAGGGCAATCATCGCCACAACGGGTGAGGAATAAAAGCCAAGTACGTTATGCCAATCATAATTCTTACGTTTGAAACTGCCGGAAAACCGTACAGTGAGCGCAGATTTTAATTGTTTCCATTTTTGGGGAATCCATAGGCGCAATCCAGAAATGATCAGGATCACCATGGATAAGGAGGCCAGTCCAACTATATACCTGCCAGCAACAGGAATCAGCAAGGTGCGATGTAGTTCTGTAACCACGTGTATAAAGCCGCTTTCATATAAACGCTTTCCGCTGATGGCACCGGTATATGGATTAAAAAATGTTTCTTTCTCAGTTTTATAATCAAATACGCGATAAGCTAATCTAGGGTCATTGGCATCCTTATCCATTAAGTAGTCAATTTTAATACCCGGATTCTTACGCTTGATCAGGGGAATAATCTCATCAAAAGGTATCTTATGCTGAGCAGCACCGATATTGAAAAGTTCTGGGTTTAGCGCCCTGTCTATTTCATCCTGAAAAACAAGAATGCTTCCGGTTAAACCAACAAAAGCAAGAATGGCACCCGCAAAGATTCCCAGATATAGATGCCATTTACCAAACCAGCGTTTCTGGTGTTTAGCCCAGTTTAATGTTTTTTGTTTTAATCCCAATGTAGTAGCGTTTAAAGGTTGACAGAACCGCTGGTATTTAACGGCTTTTCGTCAACAAAGTAAAGACTTCATTACTGAATCTGCAAGTTATTTTGAATTAATCTAAATTGCTATAGCAGGAGTTTTACTGCCTGTCGCTCATCGCTGCCTGCTATGGATAAAGCGTAATCTGATCCGCCAACTTCCTCTAACCTTTTTTAACGATTCAAAACGCCTGTTCAACGAATCTTAACCCGCCTGCCCGACCTTTCGCCGTAATTTTAATTCATCAGGCAACAGGGATTCTGTTTGCAGGATATAAACCCTTAAACTCAAATTATATGACTACTCACATTGGAATTACCGAAGAAAACAGAAAAGCTGTAGCAGATCAATTGGCTAAATTATTAGCAGATGAATTTGTGCTTTACACAAAAACGAGAAACGCGCACTGGAATATTGAAGGTGCAGATTTTCACGCCATGCATTTATTCTTTGAATCGCAATACCAGCAACTGGACGACCTAATGGATAGCGTTGCTGAGCGTATGCGCAAAATTGGTCATTATGCCCCTGCAACACTAAGCCAATTCTTACAACTTACACACTTAACGGAAATCAGCGATAGGAAAAATGATAGTGCTGGTTTTATCAAGGAGCTGCTGGAAGATCAGGAAAGTATCATTTCTTTCTTGAGAGGCAACATCAATACTTTTGCAAATACTTACAAGGATCTTGGTACCAGTGATTATATCACGGGACTCATGGAAACCCACGAGGAAATGGCCTGGATGCTGCGTGCACATTTTGGAAATGCCTAATGAAACGGACGCTAACAGTAATAGTTGTACTGCTTGGTATAGTACTGGGTATGCAACTTATCCGTCCAACCTTGCTTAATCCACCTGTAACCGGCGACATCAAAGCGCCGATGCAGGTAAAAGCAATCTTAAAAAAGGCGTGTTACGACTGCCATTCCAATGAGACAAATCTGCGCTGGTATGATCAGGTTGCACCGGCTTACTGGCAAGTTGTGGCGGATGTTAGGGATGGCCGCGCGGGGATGAATTTTTCTACCTGGGATAGCCTCGCCGTATCTGATCAGAAAGCAAAGCTCTGGGAAGCAGTTAATCAGGTAATGGCAGGAGCCATGCCTATTAAAGGGTATACTTTCGTGCATCCTGCAGCCAAAATCAGCAGCGCAGATCTTCAAGTCCTGAAAAATTATGTCATGACCCTTGGTATCCATGGTAAACCTGGAGATACCACAAAAATCAATGCACTGGCAAAGCAAAAGATCCAAATAGATAATATCCAGACAGCTCCTCTTCCGATGGCATTAAATGGTATAAGCTATATACCTGATTATAAAAACTGGCAGGCTATCAGTACTACCGAAAGGTACGACAATGGTACCATGCGCATTATTTATGGAAATGATGTTGCAGTAAAGGCCATCAAAGAACATCGTGTAAGTCCCTGGCCAGACGGAACCATCTTCGCCAAAGTTGCATGGGATCAGTTGGAAGATGCATCGGGCAATGTAACCACAGGCGTTTTTAAGCAGGTGGAGTATATGATCAAGGATCAGCGTAAGTATGCATCAACAAAAGGTTGGGGCTTCGCCCGATTCAAAACCCCCGAAATGTTGCCTTACGGTAAGACGGTTAACTTCGCTAACGAATGCGTAAACTGCCACCGCCCCATGAAAAATAATGATTTTGTATTTACGCAACCAATCAAAAACTGATTATGAAAACGAACATGCAACTCTTGCTGCTGCCAGCAATCCTGCTTATGCTTTCCTGTCGCACAAAGCCAGATTCAGACCAATCACTTAATATAAAAGCAGCGGTTCCAAAGGCGTTTAGCTGGAATCCGGAAGGGTTCAGAGTTATCAATACAGCATTCAATAGAAAGGCGCATACCACCTCTACGCTATACGGTAAATATCTACCAGGTAAAGAGACCCGGATATTACTTACCTGGCAGCAGGAAGAAGACTCACACTGGCTCGGCGCGAGAATTCCTGGAAAATTTCTTAGTGCCGAGCGACTGGAAATACAGAAACCAGCTTCCGGCGTAACCGATACCAGCTACTTTCGTTTCCAGGAAGGTAACAGCGCAGTTTACAAATCGGCTGGTACTGACAAAGAACGAATACAATATATATCCACATTACAGCCAGCAATAACGCCTTAAATAGCCCTTAGCGAGCTAATAATTTCATTATATTTAGCACCACATCTGAAGTCTGCAGATCATTATTTAAAATTTTTCCGATGACCAATAACCGGTTCAAATATCTTATCGTCGCTGCCTTTATTCTCGGCACATTTTTCCTGGGATTTTTACGCTACACTTCTGCGCAAAATATGCAGGTGCTGCTGGAGGGGAATGCTGAACTTTTAAAAGAACTACGCCTCAGTAACCATTTGCGTACCATAGACCGCGACATGCTTGGTGTAGAAAGCCGGATTCGCGCAGCAATCGCTACAGACGACACTTCGCACCTCAATGGCGTGGATGAGAAAATTCAGGAGCTGGAATCTTATATCGATACGTTAAAGGCAACGGACAGAGATGCTCGAACTACCAAATACCTGGATAGACTGCAGGTAATTGCAAACCAGAAAATTGAAATCAAAAAGAAATTAATGGATCTTTATCTTAAAACGGGTAGGGTAGATGATACCACATATATTGCCAACCCCGGCGCTAGAAAGATTTCGGACGAGATTACTTTTACAACGAAGAAAATCTACGATAGCAGACAGCAGTTGATGACAGAGCTCAGCCTTAAAATTGATAAAAGTGGCCGTACTGCCCGATTTTACGGGAATTGGTTGAGCGTTATCCTATTGTTTGTAAGTGGTGGCTTGTGCTGGTTTATCATCAGGCAGTTTGACCATAAGAACCAACTCATTAGCCAGCTCGATCATTCAGAAAAAAAAGCCCGCGAAGCGTTACAGGTCAAGGAAAATTTCCTTGCCAATATGAGTCATGAAATCCGAACCCCGCTAAACTCTATCCTTGGATTTACCAATCTCCTCAAGAGAAAAAAACTGGAGGCGGAGCCTGCAGAATTTGTGGCATCAATACAGGGAGCTGGAGAAAATCTATTGGCGATTATTAATGACATCCTGGACTTAAGTAAAATTGAAGCGGGGATGATGCGCATTGTAGCCAATCCTTTTAGCGTCCGTGGATTGGTACACTCCATAGAGACACTGTTTGGCGAGAAAGTAAAGGAGAAAGGGCTGATTCTGCACAGTCAAATAGATTCTGATGTGCCAGATACATTGGTCGGCGATGCCACCCGGCTAACACAAATCCTCGTTAACTTGATCGGTAATGCACTAAAATTTAGTGAACGTGGACAGATAGCTATCCTGGTATCTGGTAAAAAGTCCAGTGAAAATACTTTTGAGCTGGGTTTCCGAATCAAAGATCAGGGTATCGGTATCGATCAGGCAAAGCTGGAAGGGATCTTTGAACGCTTTAATCAGGCGGAAGATTCCATCACAAGAAATTATGGTGGTACAGGACTTGGCTTATCTATTGTTAAAAACCTCGTTGTTCTGCAGGATGGAAAGATTACAGTAGAAAGTGCCAAAACTACTGGTACTGAGTTTCATTTCGTTATCCCATACGAAATTGCCAAAGAGCAATTGGATGTGGTACCGGTTTTCGACGCCAGTCTACTCACAAACCATATGGATCAAACGCTCCGGATCCTTGTAGTCGATGATAACGTGATGAATCAAAGCTTAATGAAGCATCTGCTGACAGAATGGAATGCTGCATTTGATATTGTTTCCAGCGGAACTGCGGCATTAGCGCAGCTGAAGCAGCAGAAATATGATCTGGTACTCATGGATATCCAGATGCCGGGAATGGATGGTTATACAGCTACCCAGCATATCCGGGAAAATCTGGGCCTTAAAATCCCTGTAATTGCAATGACGGCCCATGCCATGGCTGGAGAAAGGGAAAAATGCCTGAGTTTTGGTATGAACGAGTATATCTCGAAACCAATTAATGAAGATGACCTGTTTAAACTCATTTGTAAGTTTATCCAACTGGATTGTCAGCCCAACGCCGTTAGTCCGGTGGATATTTCCATGTATAAGGTTATCGACCTGAGCTATATGAAAGCCATCAGCAAAGGAAATACCGCTTACGAAAAAACAGTAACCCAACAGTTTATTACATTGATTCCTCAGGATCTTGAAGCGCTACGCGCAAAATATGAGGAGGGAGATATTTTTGGTATCAACCAAATTGCACATAACCTCAAAACAACAGTGGCCATTATGGGTTTGTTACCGCAGCTCGAAGACCAGTTGGATCAGTTGGAATATGTGAAGTCAGATGCATTGGAAATCCCTGATCTGATTGATAATGTGGCTGCCATTTGTACGGCAGCCCTAGGCGAAGCTAGAGAATTTCAAGATACGCTCAACAATGGTTAAATCTTAACCAGTTCTACACGTCTGTTTTGTGCCTTGCCAGCGTCTGTATCGTTATCTGTTAATGGTTTTGAAGCACCAAAGCCAGTGGCTTTTAAACGGGATGCGCTGATTCCAGATTGAACAAGCGATTGTAGCACTGTGTTTGCCCGGGCTATTGACAAGGTTTTGTTTTTGTCGGCAGCGCCAGAATTATCGGTATGCCCCTCGATAGATAATTTTAGATCAGGATTGTTTTTCAAAACTGGAAGGATCTGATTTACTGCATCTTTACCATCTGCTAATAATGATGCCTTGTCTACATCAAAGTTAATGTGCAGCACAGCTTTGCCAGATTTATCCAGCTCACTTTTAATCTCATCAGCCTTGATAATACTTACTTTAGGAACATTTGCTGCTTCTTTTTGAAGGATGTTGATATAGCCACCACCCTCGTACAGGCTTAATTCAATCCAGATTTCGGCAGCGGCAGTTCGTAGCACATAGGTGCGCACATGACTTAAGGTATAATCATTGTCGCCAATAATAGAATATGCATGGTTACCTTGTTCCAAGACTTTTTTTCCAATTCTTTCAATTTCTCCGGGAAGGATTTTATCCGAAACCTGGACACCACCAAGATCAGTAATTGCTTTATTGTAAGCTCTGTCTACCAGCTCCGGACTAAATGGCGTGTCGCTGTCCCTGTTTTTATAAATATTTGTTTTATACGATTTCCCTTCAATCCCCGTCAAGCGGCCCTTAATCGCAAAATGCAAATTTTCGAAATCACTTTTAATAACGTCATTATAGTGATAACCCTCAGGAGCATTAAGATATGGAAACTTGCCAATCTCTTTACTGGTTACGGGGATGGTATTGATGTCAAATGCCGCAGATGCACCTGCAGAAGTAGTATCGGTTCTGGTTACTATGGTGCTATCAGTTTTGCTGGTTTCGATAATTGTGGTGCTTTTGTTTTCGTTATTGCTACATGCAGTCAAAAGCATACTTCCGGCGAAGCATACATACAGGAAATTTTTCATAAGAAGTTGGGCTGGTTCAAAAATTTGATTGATTGGAGCGAATGGTGCGTTCATGTTTTTGATAAGCAAAGCAGGATGTTTGTTTTACTAGATTTCAAATCTCAAGGTTATAACACAAATAGCGAGATAAAGTTTGAGAATGAAAGGTTACCCAAAAATGATTTTTGCGTTTATAAAGCAGCGTATATGCAAAAAAAGCGGGCTGATTTTGTCAGCCCGCTTTCGGAAATTTCATTTAATTATTGGAATTAGTTATATCCAGGATTTTGTTTGAATACTGTTTTATTCGTTACCGCATCTATCTGTGTTTGAGGGATCGGACGGATCAGGTGGTACTCCTTAAAGTTTACCGCAGCATCGGGGTTTAAGGCAGCGATGCGTGAAGCCAGTTTGCCGGTACGTTTCAGGTCAAACCACCTCAATTGCTCACCGCCTAGTTCTCTTGCTCTTTCATCAAGGATAAAATCAAGGGTCACCTGTGCCGGAGTGATCTGCATCTGTGCCGTACGTCCAGTAATGGCGGCACGTGTGCGTATTACGTTAAGGTAAGTAGCAGCAGTGGTTGCATCTCCGGTGTTGAGCTTAGCTTCGGCAGCAATCAAATACATCTCAGCAAGACGAATTACGAAAGCATCTCTCGAACTTTGAGCCTCAGCAACACTGGTACGGGTAGAATCCTTGAATTTTGATAGTGATGCCATAAACTTGCGTTGTAAAGGAACACCGTTTGTTCCGTACACATTAGCAAGATCATAGGTAATGTATTTTTTACTTTGCTGTGCTACAGGGATTGTTGCGTTTGGTGTATATGCAATGGTATCACCTACTTTAATTGCATTACCATTGTATGTTCCAGCTTTATTTGCATACCAAACCGTTTGGAAAGAACCTTTAAAGCGTGAATCATTTGCCTGGTCAAACATTTTCATATAAGATAGCGTTGGCATATATCTGTTAAAAGGGCGACCGTTATTGATGTCACGGGCCAATAGCGCGCTGTTAACCTGATCGTACACCATGAGGAACATCATATGTCCGTTATTAGAGCCGCGGTAGTGGCCGTTGGGGAAGGTAGTTGACGTCAAATCATTATTTGCCAGGTTTGTCGAATAGTCAATCGCCCAGATTACTTCTTTGTTTTTCTGGTTACCCATGTTCCACAGATCCACAAATTTAGGCTGTAGAGCGTAGCCATAGTTTTTAATCACATCGTCTGCCAAAGTAAAGGCTTCAGCATTCATGCCGCGGGTTAGATACATCCGCGCTAAAAATGCCTTAGCAACAGGTACAGTAATACGACCATATTCTGTCGCTGTAACAGGAGCATTTGCCACCGCAAATTTCAGATCTTCAAAAATCTGGTTGTAAAAGGTAGCCACTGGTGTGCGGTTAGCCTCTGTAACGGCACCACTTGTCGGCACTGTTGTGAAGTTAACATCACCCCAGGTTTCTACAATGTGCCAGTAGTAAAATGCACGTAAAAAGCGCAATTCAGCTTCTCTTGTTGTTTTTTGAGCTGGCGTATAATCTTCTACGGCAGCTACACTAGCTATGCCTGTATTACATAGGTTAACTCCGGCATATAAATTATTCCATAATAAAGGAAGTGGATCCGCAGTTCCCTGAAAGTTAAAATATTGCGTAAACTGAGGGTATGGATCGCCTGCAGCACTGGTCCAGATATCTGTGCCCATTTCTCCTGCCAGGAATCCTTCTTCCTTACCATACCAGAATCTGCTATAGGTATAAGCTGCATTAACCAGCGTTTCGAATCCGGTAGCTTTGGTGTAAAGGGTTGCAGCAGTAAAATTACTAGGGTTATATTCTTCCAGTGTTTTCTTGCAGGAAGACAAGGTGACAGCACCTATTGCAACTGCTAGAAATGAACCGTATATAAATTTTTTCATGATTTCTAATTATTAGGTGTTAAAGTGATAAACTTAGTCCTGCAAGGAATAGCTTGGTTAGCGGGCGATCAAATGAGCCGCCGCCTTCCGGATCGTAATCTTTGATTTTAGAGAACGTAGCAAAGTTTTTAGCACTTACATAGAATCTAACGTTGCTTACACGAAGACGTTTAGCAAGGGTAACAGGAAAAGTGTAACCCAAGGTGGCATTTCTGATTTTAACAAAAGAACCGTCTTTATAACCCAGGGTAGTAGCAAAAGGCTCTGCTGCTCTGGATACGTTTGCATTTGGTCTTGGATAGTCATTTGTTGGATTCTCTGGTGTCCAGTAATCTATGTTGGCACTATTCTCGATTCCATTAGGCTCATATTTCAGGGCATATTGAGAAACAAATGTTTGTCCGATGCGGCCAAATACCATGATATTCAGATCAAAGCTTTTGTACTTGAAATCGTTACTGAAACCAAAAGTATAGCTTGGTACTGCAGATCCTACGATAATCCTATCGCCTGTAGTAGTAAATTTACCATCACCGTCGACATCCTGTACCTTAATATCTCCCGGTTTGTAGCCATAGCTGGCAGCTTGAGCAGCTTCTGAAGTTTGCCAGATACCAATTTTATTATAGTCATAGAAAGAAGCTACCGGATATCCGATAAACCAGCTATTCGCCACATCATTTACACCATTTGGTAAATAGGTGATCTTCTCCTTATTGCGGCTATAAGTGATGTTTGATGTCCAGCTAAAGTCGGTGCCCTCAATATTTAACGTCCTTAAACCAACCTCAATACCTTTGTTGCTGGTTTTGCCAAGGTTGGCTAATGTCCTCTGACTACCTGTACTTGCAGGCAGCAACTGCGGCAATAACAGGTCTTGAGTTTTTGAATCATAATAGTCTACAGTACCACTAATTCTGTTTTTCAGGATACCAAAATCAAGTCCTAAATTGAGTGTTTTGGTAAGTTCCCATTTCAGGTCGGGATTACCGATCTTTGGATCAAGTCCGTAAGCCAACGCAGTGATATCGTTCCATGAATAAGGTATGATAGCCACGTTACTTTGGGTTTGGTAAGGCAAAACAGAAGCATTACCCGCCATACCGTAACTTCCACGTACTTTTAATTCGCTGAAGATAGTTTGTTTCTGCATAAAGTTCTCGTCCACAACTCTCCATGCTGCGGCTGCCGAAGGGAAGAATGCCCATTTGTTGCCGGTAGAAAGTACCGATGACCCATCTGCACGGCCGGTTAAGGTTAACAGGTATTTACTTTTGAAAGCATAGTTTAGCCTGAAAGCACCTGATACCAGATTCTGACCAATATAGTTACTCGAGATCTTTAAGTTGGCAGGATTGTTCTGTAGAGCCTGATACGACTGATCGGCCAATAACTGCCCCGTACCTTGTGCCAATGAGTTTTCTGTCCTGTTAGACTGGTAACTCGTTACAGCTGTAGCTGTGAAGTTATGGTCTTTGATGCTTTTCTGATAGGTGATGATGTTCTCCCAGATCAGGGTATTATCACCTGTATGTGTAATTGACGACAATGAACCTGTAGACAAGGCTCTGTTCAAAGTGTTTGCACCTTCAAAATGTCCATTTCTGCTTGTCGACAAAGTAACACCCAGGTTTGAGCGTATGCTCAAACCTGCAAGTGGTTTCCACTCTGCAAAAGCTGTTGATAATAGGCGTGTAATATGATTCTCATTCACATAGGCGCCTTTTTGCTCATTAAAATAAGGGTTTACCTGGTTGCCGTTTCCAGGAAATTTCGCTAACGAACCGTCTGTATTATAAGGATCAAAATAAGGGATGATCTTGTTGGCAACAGAAAGGATGTTGTCGTCTCTAAGGTTCTGATCGTAATAGGCCAGCTGACTTTGCAACCCTACTTTAAAGTCTGTAAAGACCTGGTGATCGATATTTAGACGCAAGGAGTAGCGGTTAGAATAATCGTTGTCATACAAACCCGCTTCTTTGAAATAATCCATGGAGAAGTAGGCTTTTGTTTTTTCAGATCCACCAGCTACGCTGACATTATAGTCTTGTTGCGAACCATCTTTCAGGAAGAAACCCGGCCAGTAAAAATTGGCACCATTACGTGCGGATGCTAAATCTTGTGCACTTGTAAATACTTTCGAATCATCGGCAGTAGAATTCCAGGTGCCAATGGTGCGGTAAGCTTCGCGTTTCAGGTTAGCATACTGCGGGCCAGTCATAGGAACAGGATAACCGGTAAGCTGAGCGATCCCATAGTATGATCCTGCAGTTATTTTAACATCACCCGTAGCACCACGTTTAGTGGTGATAATGATTACTCCATTCGCTCCGCGCGATCCGTAAATCGCAGTAGAAGATGCATCTTTCAGGAATTCTATGGAGGCAATATCATTCTGGTTAATATCCTGATAAGTACTGTACTGGATTCCGTCAACGATATAAAGTGGGCCATTGTTGGCAGCGAGAGAACGGTTACCCCTTACTGTAACACTTGCATTAGCACCCGCAGCACCACTTGTTCTGGTAATGTCGACTCCAGAAACTTTACCCTGCAAAGCTTCAATAGGATTTGAGGAAGCTACTTTAAGGATCTCATCACCCTTAACAGAAACAACAGACCCTGTTAGGTCGCGCTTTTTAACCGTACCGTAACCGATTACAACAACCTGATCCAAATTATTGTCTACCGGCGCCATAGCAATTCTGATGGTTGATTTTCCGGCTGCGCTCTGTTCTATTGGCTTATAACCTACGTAGGCGAATGTTAAGATTGAGTTTGAATTTGGAATGTTTAAGGTAAACTCTCCTTGAGCATTAGTCGCTATCCCAATGGAAGTGCCTTTAACTTTTACAGACACATTGGGAAGACCTTGTCCTGTTTCGTCAACTACTTTTCCGCTGACCTTCACTTGCTGTTGCTGATTCGTTACGCCACTTTGAGCAAAAACACTCGGAATCGCGGCGACGGTTAATAATTGCAAAAGCAAGCCGCATTTTAAAAAATGTAAACTTGTTTTCATACTGGCTATATTTGGTTTGTTTAGCGATTCTTGGTTGGAATCACTAAACAAACATAATGATCGTAATGAGTAAAACGATAAACGCTCCAAGTAAAACTGTGCAAACGTTTGCTGTTTTGAATTTCGTAAAATAATGGTTCATGGATAATAATTTTGGAAATATATTAGCTATTTATTTTTCAAATTAATAACGTAGATTTCAGGCAATTTCAATTTGTCAAGGTATAAAGGTTCAAAAAGTTGCCTTAAAAGCGCGTTCAATGCGAATCCTTCATTATTTTTCTATTTTAGCTTCATTAACTGGATGCCATTTTTCTGTCCAAGGACTTAAGTCTTTGGTTATTACAGATGTCAACTATGTTGATCGAACCAAATATAATTCTCTATATGAATAGACAGCATTTTAAATCGGCACTGAGTTTAGTTTTTGCTATCACAACAATAACACGCTTAGTTTCTCCAATTTCAGCTCAGGCCCAGACTGTATTAGCGCCAATAAAAATTTCGGAAAATCAACGGTATTTCATGGCCAAGGGCAAGCCCTTTTTCTGGCTTGGCGATACCGGCTGGTTGCTTCTGTCGAAGCTGAAAAGAGAGCAGGCCGAACAGTACCTGGAAAACAGACATAAACTGGGTTTCAACGTAATTCAGGTCATGGTTGTCCACGATAATAAAGAAATTAATGCCTATGGCGATTCAGCTCTAGTAAATAAAAAGATCAACACGCCGCATGTAACGTCTGGCAGCACGTTTGGTAAGGGGGATGAGTATGACTATTGGGATCATATGGATTGGATAATCAAACTTGCGGCAAGCAAGGGAATGTATATGGCATTAGTGCCTGTTTGGGGCTCGGTAATTAAAGCTACCAAAGTGAATGCTACCGATGGGGCTGCCTATGCTGAGTTTTTAGCGAAGCGCTTTCGGGACAATTCAAATATCATCTGGCTCAATGGTGGTGATATCAGGGGATCTGACTTTACCGACACCTGGGAAGCAATTGGTAACGCGCTCCGTAAAAATGATCCCGACCATCTGATTACCTTCCACCCCTTTGGTAGGACACAATCGTCTAAGTGGTTCCACGATTCTAGCTGGCTCGATTTTAACAGTTTTCAGTCGGGCCACCGTACCTATGCTCAGGATACCGATAAAAAAGATCTGAACTATGGCGAGGATAACTGGCGGTATGTGCAGGCAGACTATGCCAAAACTCCTGTTAAGCCGACACTGGATGCAGAGCCGTCTTACGAAAATATCCCTTATGGTCTGCACGATGTAAAACTGCCAAAATGGAATGCGGCTGATTTGCGTCGTTATGCATATTGGTCGGTCTTCGCCGGAGCAGCAGGATTTACCTACGGAGATAATGATGTAATGCAGTTTCATCTCCCTACGGATAAAAGCAGTGCATATGGATCCACCACCTACTGGGAGCAGGGAATTGAGGCCCCGGGAGCACAACAAATGCGTTATCTGAAAAAACTAATTGAGTCGCATCCTTATTTCGAGCGTGTGCCAGACCAGTCTTTAATTGCAAGTGGGCAGGGTGAAAAATACGATCGCTTATTGGCCACAAGAGGAAAAAAATATGCCTATATATATACGTATACCGGAAGGGTCATGCTAATTGACGCCAGTAAACTTGATGGGAAAATGATCAAGGCAAACTGGGTGAATCCACGTACTGGGCTCGTCACCACCATTGGTGTATTTCCAAAAGGCAAATCAATGAAATTTAACCCTCCCGGAGCGCAGAAAAACGGAAACGACTGGGTCTTGTTATTGGATGCAATCTAACGCAGCAACCGACTTTTAGTTACAGTCTTTACCAATTTCACAAGATGGGCCGTCGATAATCTCCAATTTAGGTGGATTATTTGCGCTCCATTCTGTGAAGGTCTTTTCCAGAACTTCAGCAAATGCACTGCTTTCCTGTGCTCCCGAAACTGCTAACTTCCTGTCGAACACAAAAAATGGTACTCCGCGAACACCTATTTGCTGTGCTTCAAAGATATCATGTCTCACATCGTTAGCAAACTGCTCACCTTCCAGTACTGCTTTTGTTTGCTCGGGATTCAAGCCGATTGATTCGCCTAAAGACACTAATGTGTCGATATCGTCGATGTTTTTACCTTCAGTAAAATACGCTTTGAATAATCCTTCTTCCGCAAGATCTTGCAAGCCATTTTGTTTTGCGAATTGTGCAAAGCGGTGCGCCATGAAAGAATTAGCAGGAATAGTTTGATCGAAGTTGAAGGTTAAGCCAGCTTGAGCAGCACGACTAGCCACCTGGTTATTCATGTCTTTTGCTTCGGCTAAGCTGATACCTTTATGGTTTGCCAGAAATTGGTGGATGTTTTTGTCTGGTGCCGTTTCCATGTCCGGAGCCAGCTGGAAACTTTTCCAGATAACCTCAATACTTTCAGCATCTTTAAATTCTGATAAAGCCTTTTCGAATTTCCTTTTACCTATATAGCAGAACGGACACATTACGTCACTCCAGATTTCTACGATCATGATTTTGTTGTTTAAAGTTAGATGATAGCGTTTAATGGTGAGGTGTACGTTATCACCAATACAAAATTAAGCATATTTTTAAAGAAGTTGTGCTGAGAGATGGCAAGCTGACGTTAAGATGAATTTTTCATTTTCTTAACCAACATTGAGGCCTATTCTGTAACTGATTAGTTGGTGTTGTTGTATTCCTGAACGATCTGTCTGATTTTTTTATAATCAAAATCGTCACGCTCTTCGTATCGGCTGGCTATTATGGGTTTGTCCTGGAGCAATGTTAAAAAAGCATGAGTTAATTTTTTCTTACTTTTCCAAGGATCGTTGGTTTTTATTTTAGTTAAAGGTTGTCCTGCTTTTTCTGCATAATAATCAGTTACTGATCCACCTCCAGTACCACCCATTGGCATACCCATTGCTATAACGTAATGCATGTTTGGTGTTGAGTAAGGCTCTTTTTCTGGAGTTGTATAAAGGGTTATAGTTCCACGCTCAAGTAATTTTAAAAATAAGGGTTGTTTTCCAGACGGATTCATAGACTTAAAAAATGCGGTATCTTTGGCTACATATACCGCCGAGATTTGATGAGGGGGATATTCGCTTGTTTCTTTTTTATTACCTTCCTGAATCTCAACTAAAGATCTATTGATGTTCTTTACTTTGCACCAAATTGTGTCTTTTAATCGTGTAACGATATAATCTTTCTGAGCGTAAGAGTTAAAAGTAAAAAGGCTAAAGGTGAATACCGTCAGTAGAATTCTAAAATAATGGGCCGTCATAAAGGAGAAATTTTATATTAAAAATCATTAGGAACACACTTGTGTTGTCCCTTTCTGTCGCTCTCCTTCTGAATCCCTTGTGGATAATTTTTTGCCTGTAGATCTTGAAAATAATAAGAATGCAAGCACGGACAGGAAAAAAACTTTGTAAGTGTTATTAAACATTGAAGAGCATTAGGTAAGGCGAACTAAATTAACAAAATTTGTTTAATCGATCATTACTGCTTAAAAAAAATTGTTGTCAGGTTCTCCTTTATCGATCCAGGCGATACTTTTGATTCCATTTTGACGGAGGCGTTCTACCAGCTGACCGGTATGGTGCTGTATGTGACGAAGGCTGTATAAAACAAGTTCCAGCTTGTTCATGGGCAACCATTCAAAGCCCGACGGGCCAGACAAATCCAGTTTGTCGATCCGTTGCTGAACAGCTTCACTAATCTTTAAATTGTAGGCAGCAAGATCCTGTTTCGTATATCCTGGGAATTCGTGTTCAGGCAGTGGAAGCTGGAAACCCAGGCTGTGGTAACTGGGTACATGCAAATGCCAGGGTCTGAAGTAACCCTCGCTTTCTGCAAGATAAAGTGCGGTAAAATGCAGCGTGTGGTAGGCGATACGACGAAAACTGTTTTCGTAACTTGTATTGCCCCAAAGTTCATCGGGACAGCGTTCTATAACATCAAATAGCATTTTAAGGACTGCGCGGTATTGTGAAGCTAACTCTTTTTTCATACATGCTGTTTAACCCAGATATATATTTAGATACATAAATAAATATATATAATTTGTAGCAAGTACAAGGTTTATTAACAGCAATATACTCCTACTTTTTATTTAGGCATGTGCAATACTGGGTCGCTGGCTGCTGCCTGAGCCACTACATCGCTGTTATGGCCTGACGCGATATACCACTTGCCGTTTTGTTTCACAAAAACTATGGTGGCGATATTATCTTTGTCTCCTTGTTTATTAGTGCCGCGGTCTACGCCATCGGGAGGGTAAAATGCGGCGATGTGCGTTACGCGATACATAATTGCAACATCGTTAGTCAAGAAACGCAGATCACTACTTTTATCAGCTGCAGCAGCATTTTTTAAGAAAGCATTTACGAATACTTGGTGTGCAAATTGAACTTCCTTTAGGTTATGCCAGTGCATGCCAACTACATTGATCCAATGGCAGTCGGGGGTAACGTAGTCTTTCATATCGCTAAAATCTTTGTTCTTCCAGCTATTGCCGAACCTTGCCCAGGTTTTTTGGATGGCCGCTTCATCATCAGTGCGACTTTGTGCGTTGACTACAATGTTTGCAAAGAGCAAGACAAGTAAAATTACTGATAGCTTTTTCATGGTGATTTTTATTAATGTTTGAACGAATTTATCACCTGTTTTTTTAGGATTTTCTAAAAGTAGACGGCCGCAGCGCCAGAACTGTCATAATGGTAATTTGTGCCAAGCAACGCCTTTCGTCGTCGATAAAATGCTTATGTATTTCAAAAATCAAGCTTTGTCTATTTTACCCAACCCAAAAGCTACATTGCGGTAATGAGTTGTATCTTTATTGATAAATACTTTAAAGACAGTGAATTCAATCCCCTTTTTGTTTTCAAATCAATTGAAATGGCGACTGTACAGGCATGCCAGCTTCTGGCTATGCTGGTATTTATTCCAGGTTTACCTGTACTCATTTACACCGTCGCCAATGCTTGCCGTTATGGATTTTTGGAGTCGTATACAAGTCAATCTGGTACAGAGTTTCATTTACCTGATCCCCAATATGTTTCTTGCCTATGGTTTAACGTATTGGACTATCCCTAAATTTATATTAACCGGTAAATATGCTCGGGCTGGTTTATCTGTTGTCTTATTATTTTTGCTTACTGGTGGCTTATCCGCATTGGTATCCCTCACAATAATTGATTACTTTACACATTTGTTGTTTAGGCAATATGTTGCTGACCCGCAATTAAATCACATGCCCATTTCAGTGCGCGTTTTTCTAGCCTGGATTTCAGGTCTTCGCGGGAGCATTACCATCGGGGGGCTGGCAGCCTCTATCAAGCTAATGAAATACTTTTACGAAAAGCAACAGCAGGCGCTTATCCTGGAACAGGAAAAAACCGTTGCAGAACTGCAATCGTTAAAAGCACAATTGCACCCCCATTTTTTATTCAACACGCTGAATAACATTTATGCGCATGCACAGGATACAGCACCAGTGGCGGCAGACATGTTACTTGGCCTATCTACCTTGTTACGGTATATCCTTTATCATTGTAATGCGCCATTGGTGCCCCTAAAGCAGGAGGTCGACATGTTATTGGAATATATCGAGCTTGAGAAAAAACGTTATGGCAATGAATTAGAGATCGCCGTACAGGTGCCTGATCATTTCGACAGCCTGATGATTGCTCCACTGTTGATTTTACCTTTCGTTGAAAACTGCTTTAAACATGGCACCAGTAACGTTTTAGAAAGGCCATGGATCAATATGCATCTGAATATAAAAAATAAGTCTATTCACTTAAAATTGATTAACGGCAAGGCAGAGGACATCATCAGCCCAACTAGCGGAATAGGTATAGGAAATGTCCGTAAAAGACTTGAACTCTTGTATCCTCATCGACACGAGCTGCATATCATTGAAGAAGAAGAAACGTATCTAGTTAATTTAAGTATAGAATTAAAAGATCTGACCGATGGAGTTAACGATTTATAATGTTTTAATAGTGGATGACGAACCGCCAGCTCGCGAAGTATTAAAGCGGTATGTTCAAAAAATGCCTACCCTGCGCCTTGCTGGGGAATGTGGCAACGGGCTAGAGGTAATTCCTTTTTTGCATAATAACCCTGTTGATATCATTTTTTTAGATATCCGGATGCCGCAGTTAACAGGTCTTGAACTGGTAAGTACGTTAATAGATCCTCCGAAAATAATTTTCACAACGGCGTATGCTGAACATGCTTTGGAGAGTTACGACCTTCGTGCCACTGATTATTTGTTAAAGCCCATACACTTTGATCGGTTCGTTAAAGCAGTCAACAAAGCTATTCCAATTGTGTCTACGGCATTAAATAATGCTGTGTCTGCTAATATTGAGCATAAGCCAGCTGATAATTTTCTCTATTTTCGGAGCGACCGTAAAATGGTGAAAGTAATGATCAATGATATTTTATATATCGAGAGTCTAAAAGACTATGTGAAGATCATTACGATTAGCGGGCAGGTAATTACGAAATATGCCATGGCCGCGTTAGAAGCGACGTTACCCGCGCCAGATTTTTTGAGGATACACCGTTCGTTTATTGTTGCAGGTGAAAAAATACAATCTTACACACTCAGTCATGTGCAAATAGCAGGATATGAAATTCCTATCGGGAAATTTTATCAAAGGGAAGTTATTAAGGCGCTAGAAGGTTAAAATAATGTTTGGGCTTATTGCAAAGCGCATACTGGTTCTAATCTTGAACTCTTTGCATTTGTAAATTGTCAAGCGGATAAAGGTTTGATAAACTAAATGTTATACTCATTTTAAGTTGTAATTATTACTAATTTCGAAGGGAATGACTAGAGTTTTGTGGAATTCCGACTAAAAACATGCTTTTAGGTTGATTTTTAGGTCTATAAGTTTGATATGAATAAATTTAATGTTAACTTAACGTTAAGTAAGAGTTACTTAAATATTAACAAGCCATCGCCATGTACACCGAAAGCCCTTCAGAGAACCACGGATTAATTTTCAAACTGTCTATCCTTAGCCTATTTGCTGTTTTATTAGCCCTTTTAACTTTGAAAAATGAATCGATGAAAAAACATTCAAATACTGTGTTTGCAAATTTCAGTCCTTTTTCCTTTGAGTATAAGCAGGAGCTTGCACGCCAACTTGCTTCCAGAAGAGGGGAGGAGTTGAATTATTGGTTTAATCGACATTTCCAGATGAATGGAAAAGACTATCTTGATGTAACAATTAAAGGGGATGGTCTGCAGGCTAACAGTGCCATTGAGATTAACGACTGGAGCAAGCTAGAAGCCTTGAAGGCAGCAAGTGGCGATGCTTATCGTGGTGCTGAATTAGACAATTTAAAGTTTGATATCGTCCAAAACGGATCTAATATAAACTTCGTTTTTAAAGATCTGAATGCAGTGATTGAATAATTAAGAATTAGTGCGCTAATTTTGAATTTCCAACAATTTTCTAACCACCTGCAGACACACGTTAATCACACAAATTAAAGTAAACATCAACTGGGTAAAAAAGTTATAAAAAATCCAGTTATAATTTGCTGTTGATTGACAATCAATGCCAATTTAAAGTGATTACTGAGCGGGAGTACTGTATCCCCTGTACTGCTATGAGTCAATTATAATTCGTTCTTTGTGATGCGTTCCCAGTAAGATGTTTATGGAGGGAAGCTATAGTCTAAAAAGAACATGTCATGAAAAATGTAAATCAATCGAAAAACGGAAGAGCAGATGGAATTAGTGAAATAATTCCTAAAAAAATTGGTGCCTTAAACAGATCTTATGTAAATCAGTCGTTTGAAGCCCTCGAAATGGAGCTGAACGCAATGGCTTTTTGTAGCCTTTAGGCAGGCCTACCTGATGCGTACCACATTCGATTAGTGGGGAACAAACACCCCAATAAATAAGGATGAAACTAAGTGTGTGTTATCGGCAATCGGAAGTTTTTTATAAAGGCTTAAATTTTTTTTAAGAAGTGGCATAAGTTGAATTGAAAACACTTAAAATAATAAGGAAATGGCAAAATTACCAGAGGGTATACTGGGCCCGGTATCAGGAACAATCGGTTCCATTGTAGGGGCAAAATGGAGGGGTGTATACTACATCCGGAGCAAGGGCAAGAAGCGAAAAAAAACACGCAGTAAAAAACAGTTAGCGAGTCAGGCTAAATTTAAGTTCCTGCAGGAATTCCTAAAACCTTTCAGGCCCTATTTTATTGTCGGATTTCAAAATGAAGCCTTGTACTGTAGCGAATGGAATTCGGCATTTTCTGCCAACTACAAAGCAGTAACAGGGCAGTCTCCTGATTTCGCCATCGACTATACGCTAGTTAAGCTAAGTTCAGGCCTGCAACCAGGTCTCAGAGATCCAAATGTCAGATATGCGGCGAGAAACAAAGTCGAAATGACCTGGACGTTTCAGGATGAGCCAATGGTAACTTATGATGATCAGATCACCATGGTGATTTATTGTGCTGAAATGAATAAAGCACAGGGTAGTATTGGCGGAGTATCCCGGGCAGATGGAAAATTTGTATTTAAACTCAACCCGCGCATTGCTGGCAAAGAGCTAGATATATTTATCTACGTAAGTTCGTTGAATAGGAAACTTATATCGCCAACGCATTACTTAGGCAAATTAATTTATGCCTCTACTACGAAACCTTAAGTTAATTATTTGAGGTCAGCTTGCCCCTGTAATCATACCGTTTATCATTGATCGTATAGATCACAGATTCATCGCTGCCGAGCGTGCTATAGTTGTTTGCACTAATTACTAAGGGAACTATAAACTTGCCGGTTTTTACATCCAGCAAGCCAACCTGATAGGCGTTGTTAACTACCTTCGTTACCATGGTAATGCCGTGGTTTACGGCGTTCATGTCTTCGTAGATGCAGGGAACAACCAGTTTGCCAGATGAGTTGATGAGGCCTCTTAATCCGGCGCTATTGGTTACTTTTGCATATCCATAATAAAACCGGGCAATTGTTTGATAGGCTGAAACATCAAATTTTTTATTTCTTCGGCTGTCTATATAATATTTCTGCGATGCATTGCCGACCAATAAGAGATCTGATTTAAAACTGGGTTCCAGGGCAAACGTTCCTGCCGGTAAAACGTCTTTTCCTGTTTGTTGCTCCAGGAGGCGGTACTGCTGTGTGTCGTCAACTTCCTTTACGTGAACAAAAATATAGCCACTGTCCTGCGAGATTACATGTGTGCTTGGTGGAATAAAAGCTTTTCCATCCAGCGTATATACACCAAACTCCTCATCGTCAGCCTTAGGTTGTACTGTAATCAGGAAATTACCGGCAATGCCAATCTCATCGTAGATAGGTTGCAAAACGATGTTACCATTATTGTCGGCAATACCCTTTTTATCAAGCCCACTAGCGGCGGGTTTTGAAAATTGAACAAATTTGCTCCCTACGGCTCCCTCAATTACATAGCCTTTCAATGTTGTTGTATTCAGGTTTAAGAGTTTTTTCTGTACTGGATCGAAACGGTAATAAGTGCATGCATTTTCACCCGATCCGGTAATGCAGCTTTTAAAATATGCGGCGCTAAGACTTTGAAGGTTGGCATACGAAGGTGGAATTACCCAGGCTCCATCAGCAGCTACAATGCCGTATATTCCTTTCTTGTCGCCTTCGGCAATACTGTTGCCACTTTCCATCACAGCAGTATTTTTCAAGGTAACATGCTCCTCTACAGTTTTATCCTCCGTAGCGTAAACTACGACTAGTTTAGCGATGTTCTGGTAGAATTTCAACGAGGCTACCCGGATATTTTCTTTCTGCAATTCTTCAGATCCCATTTCTGCAGGCATCGTTTTTCGGATGTCGGCAATAAGTTCTCCGGTATTTTTATATTTTTTATTGTCAATATTTTTCACCCAGCTTTTCAAGGCCTTATTGTAGATCTCCAGAATCTTTTGCTTGGCTTCGGAGGGGAGGGAGTAGCTGCTGTTGCTGTTTTGATCGATGTACCTACCTTTGGTGTCCATTCCGAGAATTGTCAATACGTTATCCGTTTTGCCGGTTATTTGTACGGTAGCCGCGTCGCTACCAAATTCCTTCAGCGCTACGGTGCCGAAAGGGGTCTTTCTAATTGGGTTGTCTTTGTCTAATACCAACTCTTCTGTTTTGGTAGCATAGCTATATTTTAACAAGGCATAAGCACTGTCCAAAGGTTTTTTTGCTGAAATCATCGCCTCGTCGCCGTCGGTTAATATCACTTTTTGATTGGCTGTTGTTTGGTCATGAAAGAATAGTTTGTCCAGACTCAAGCTCCAGGAAAGTACTATTTTGTTTTTTTCATTATTGCCATAAAATTCCGGTATAGGGTATCGATCTCCCAGAACGGCAAATAATGTAGAGCCTTTAGGCTCGATCTGTTGGGTAAAGTCGTAATTGCGCGCCACTACTTTCATGCCTTGCTCTACCGTTTCGGCTGGAAAAAGCGCATGAATTGGCGTTTTAATTACACCCTCATCTCCGGTAGGGTTCTTCACCTCGCTGCTAATGCTCAGCTGAATCCTGGTATTCATCATTTCCAGCAATTGGTCCAACTGTTCGGTTTGGGTATTGAGGAAAGTTCTGGCTTCGGGAAGTGTCTTGTTTTTTAGCTGTTCTGCAAATACATTTTTAATGGAATCTGTAGATCTATACCGGACCTCTGTATGGCCTGAACAAGCAAATAGTAACGAAATAGAGGTAAGGGAGAGGAGTTTGTTAATTAATTTCATGAGGCGGCAATCTGTTGAAATCAGGTAGTTGCCAAAATCGTACCACTAACACGCGGAAATTATATAGATATCCAACAAAATTATATAAGCCCCTATTGGGCATTGTGGTTATCTTTGTTGGTAAATCCAATAACCATGAAAAAGATAAGCTTAATCATCGCAATAGCGGCAATTGCCTTTACATCATCCGTATTTGCACAAGCTACAGCGTTTACTACGCTGTCTTCATACTATCAAATGAAAGATGCATTGGTAGCTGGCAATACTACGCAGGCTGCTGAGGCTGCCGGAACGTTGGTTAAATCAGTAAATGCCGAAGCTAAACTCTCGGACGCGGAAAAGGCAACGTTGGTAAAAAATGCCGGACTGATTGCTAAAACCAAAGACCTTAAAGTACAACGTGAATCTTTTGCCCCCCTGTCTAATCAGGTAATCGATCTCGTTAAAAAGAAAGCTATTGCTGCCGATGTTGCCTACGTGCAATACTGCCCAATGAAAAAAGCATCATGGCTAAGTACGGAAACTGCAATCAAGAATCCATACTATGGTAATGCGATGTTGACCTGTGGTTCGGTGCAGGAAACGCTCAAGAAATAATTGATGCAAAAGATACTTTGTCTGTTCATCTTGCTGATGGGCGGGTTTGCGCATGCGCAAGCTCAGCATAAAATGCAGATGAAAACCCCTGAAAGGGAAAAGAATACTGCTGCAGTCAACAAGAATACAACACGTTATGATCTGTACATTACGGACACCACGGTAAATTACTCCGGTAAGCCTGCGATGGCGATGGCGATAAATGGACAAATCCCCGGTCCGCCGCTCACCTTTACTGAGGGGGACACTGCCGAAGTGCATGTGCACAACTTGACGCACATGGAAACTTCTATCCACTGGCACGGCGTATTCCTTCCAAATTATATGGATGGGGTTCCTTACCTCACGCAGATGCCTATTATGCCCGGCGCAACCTATATCTATAAATTTCCTGTCATTCAAAATGGCACTTACTGGTACCATAGTCATACGATGCTACAGGAGCAGAGCGGGATGTATGGAGCCCTGATTTTTAATAAAAAAAAAGAGCCACAGATTCCTGCAATTCCCGTGGTGCTGAGTGACTGGACGGATATGAAACCCGAAGAGGTAGACCGCTCGCTGCACAATGCCAACGATTGGTTTGCGATTAAAAAGAAAACAACACAAAGCTATGCTGAAGCGATACAGCAGGGTTACTTTAAAACGAAAGTGATCAATGAATGGAAGCGTATGACAGCTATGGATGTGAGTGACGTCTATTATGAGAAATTTCTTACCAACGGTAAACACACCACCGAAGCGCATAACTTTAAAGCGGGTACGCGTATTAAACTTCGTCTGGTAAATGGCGGAAGCTCTACGTATTTCTGGTTAACTTATGCCGGTGGCAAGATTACTGTGGTTGGTAATGACGGTAATGATGTGCAGCCCGTAGAAGTCGACAGGCTCATCATTGCGCCGTCGGAAACATATGATGTGATCGTTAACATCCCCGAAAATAAGTCTTACGAATTTCGTTCTACTGCCGAAGATCGCACAGGTTTCACATCTATGTGGCTGGGTAACGGAACTCAGATAGCGGCAAAGCCCTTAGGCAAACTCAAATATTTTGAGGGCATGGTCATGATGAATGGCATGATGAAGATGAATGGTGATATGGCTCCTATGGGTATGCAAATGAGTAACCAGCAGATGGATATGAATAATGTGATGTATCCTGAAATAAGTGTACCAGACACCGCAACGGCATTACCGGTAACACTTAATTACAGCATGTTGCGTGCCACAGAAAAGACTAACCTCCGAAAAGGGCCGGAGAAACTGTTGAAGTTTGAGCTTACCGGAAATATGAACCGGTATGTATGGACGATAGATAATAAAACCGTTTCTGAGTCGGACAAGATCCTGATCAAAAAAGGGGAGAACGTTAAAATTATTCTCTACAACAACTCTATGATGCGCCATCCTATGCATTTACATGGGCATGATTTCAGGGTGTTGAACGGGCAGGGTGATTATGCACCGCTGAAGAATGTGCTTGATATTATGCCTATGGAAACCGATACACTGGAATTTGCTGCAACTGAAAGTGGCGACTGGTTTTTCCATTGTCACATCCTTTATCACATGATGAGTGGTATGGGCAGAATTTTTACCTATGAAGGCTCAAAGCCTAATCCGGAAATTAAAGACCTTGCTTATGCACAGCGCAAACTTTATGCTGACGACCGTAAGTTTCATCCTATGGTAAATGTAGGCCTTGAAAGTAATGGTACGGATGGCGAAGCTGTGCTTGCAAACACACGCTATCAGCTCTCTACAGAATGGCGTATTGGATTGAAATCGAAATACGGTATAGAGAGCGAGACCTATTTCGGTCGTTATCTCGATAAAATGCAATGGCTGCTGCCCTTCATTGGATTCGACTATCACCATAACAGCTTGGATAATGAGCCTGAGCATAACCTGTTTGGTCAGTTGAGCAACCAGAAAAATAGAAAGGCTTTTGTTGCCGGGCTTCAATATACCCTCCCCATGTTGTTTGTTGCTGAAGCCAGGCTGGATAGTAAAGGTAAATTCCGCATGCAGTTAAAAAGAGAGGATATCCCGGTAACCAGCAGATTGAGATTAAACCTGATGGGAAATACTGACAAGGAATATATGGCTGGCTTGAGGTATGTAATTACAAAGTATTTTTCACTCTCTACACACTATGATAGTGATATGGGCTATGGCGGAGGTTTAACTGTTACCTATTAATGCGTATGTTAGCAGAAAATTTTGCTTATGAAAGTCAGGGAGCGCCTACGTATGTTTGCGATTTTAGCTTTAATTTTATGTAATATCGGCTGTGATCAGATTTCTAAAGGCATAGTCAGAGAAAGAGTAGGCTACCACGAGAATTTCAAGATCTTAACGGATAAGTTTACGCTTATGAAAGTTGAAAATACTGGGGCTTTTTTGAGTGTCGGGAGCTCTTTACCTTACTTTATTAAGGTGCTGTTGTTATCGCTTTTGCCAGTTATCGTGATTTGCTATGCCTTATTTTTGCTGATCAGCAAGAAAAATATACCCATCCTGATTGTGCTTGGGCTAGCCTTTGTAATCGGCGGTGGGACAGGTAATTTATACGACAGGATTCGGTATGGGTCGGTTACTGATTTTCTCCATATCGATTTCGGGTTATTTCAGACAGGAGTTTTCAATATGGCCGACGTGTCCATCATGATCGGAATGCTTATGATCCTGATCGGCCTGAGTAATAGTAAAACTTCGGCCCTAATGAAGGTTTGATGTTTTATATCTCTAACAAATTACGCTTTCCGTAATTTTAGTCGTTTATTTTCCCTAAAATTGTCTGGCAAACATGATGTTTCTCGTTTATCGGTTTGAATTTAAAGAATAATCAGTGATATGAAGCGTGTTTTGAAGGTAGGAATAGATTCTGCAGCACCTTTTCCGATGCATACCGATTACAATTCGAGTATTTTTGAGGGGTTTGAAGTGGATTTGCTTAAAGTTATTGCTGAACATCTTGACCTTGAGGTGCATTACGAAGTTTCGTTGTGGAAAAACATACTTAAACAGTTGTATAAAGGTGAGCTTGATATGATTTGCTCTGCGGTAACTATGACCGCCTCGCGGCAGCGTATTTTGGAATTTAGTGAGCCTTACCTGCAATTTCGACTTTGTGCGGTTGTTAAAGACAATGAGCATCTCTATGAAACTGCTAATTTTAAGAATAAGATTATCGGCGTACGTGTTGCCACTGAAGCAGAAAAATATATCATGGACCAGTTTCCAAATTACATATTGGTACATGCTGATACCAATAAGGAACTGTATGAACAATTACTTAAGGGGAAGATTGATGTGCTTATTGATGACTCGCCGATTGCGGGTGGCTTCCTGAAAAAACACCCCTCGTTAAAAATAGGTTTGTTTTTGCCCGATACGGATTCTCATTACGCAATAGCCATGCGAAAAGGCGATGTGAAACTCAAAAATGAGATCAACGAAGTATTACGTGCTATGAAAAAAAGCGGAACCTACCAAAATATTTTCACCAAGTGGTTTACCCAAATACAACTCTAACCTTAGCCAATAACTATTTTAGTATTATTTGCTGTTGGATGCGCTGTGCAGATTAATACACGACCATTTGCTACTTCATCATCGGTGAGTACTTCATTGTAGTCCATTCTTACTCCTCCCGCTGTACAGGTAGAGGTGCAGGTGCTGCATACTCCCCCGCGACAACTATAAGGTAGATTAATGTTGTTTTCCAATGCTACATCAAGAATGCGTTTGAAATAAGGTACTTCCAATTCATATGAATTTTTATTCCACGCTATTACTACACTGTATGTGTTCTGGTCGGCAGCTTCTTTTTCAGATGTATCATCATCATCGGCTTCGTCTTCGGGAATAAAATAGGTCTCTCTTTTGATCTGATCTATTGTAAATTTCAGGGAAAGTAATACAATTCTGCAGTTGACCATATAGTCTATCGGGCCACAAGTATAGAACAAGGCTTGCTCGGGATCATATTCCATATTTTCCAGCACAATTTGCTCTACCATAAATTTATTGAGTCGTGCTTTTAACAGGTTTTTAGCATCGCTGAAAAAGTAAATGATTTTTAGCCGGTCAGGGTATTGCTGCTGCCATTGATTGAGCTCTTCGTAAAACAGGGTATTAGCTACCGATTTATTACTGTAGACCAGAATAATTTTGGATGCCTCTTCTTCCAGAAGGGCTGTTTTTAGGATAGAAAATACAGGAGTAATACCCACACCTGCGGCGAATAAAAATACAGTCCGCATTGTTTCTTTAAAGGGAACATAGGTAAATACGCCATTGGGTTCTAAAGCGTTCAATATGTCACCTACAGTGGTTTTGTGATGTAGGAACCTGGATATCTCACCATTTTCTACCAGCTTAACCGCGATGCTTAAAGGTTCATTTACCGAGGGCGAACTGAACAGCGAATAGGAACGCCTGATCTCCCGATTGTTAACATTGAAAATCAAAGTCAGGAACTGGCCTGCATGATAATAAACAGGATCTTCGGTAGGCTCAAAGACAATTACCAGATTGTCGCCTGGCTCCGGTCTGATTTCAGCAATCTTTAACGGCAATATTTTCATTGCTTCAATTTTAGCTAATATTAATGACTTCCCGAAGTCTTATAAAGCAGAATCTGCAGGCCTGAATGGTAGACGCCGTATTAAAAACCCAAATTATTTTTTGTCCCGCACAATAAACCTTAAGACTGTTCGTCTATATAATGAGCGTTAATTTAGATGGAAGCGGGGATAATCGAATAGGTTATTCCCGTTTCTTTTTTGTGGCCTGATTTTAGCGGTGTTTTTTACAATGAAAAGACAATTATCCTTGTTAATTTTTATTGTTTGCGGATTTCTGGCCTGTAAAAAAGATTCGCCGGAAGTTAAGGCAGAGTTCCGTGTAAAAAAAACTTCGTTCTATTTATTGGAACAAGTTGAATTTATGAATGTTTCTGCCCAGGGTGTTTATCTTTGGGATTTTGGTGACAAACAGACTTCCACAGACGTTAGTCCTGTTCATACCTATACCAAACCCGGTACTTACAATGTGAGTCTGACCTTAAATGGTCAGGTTACAGAGGTTAAAACAATCGTCGTTTATGCAAGCATATCCAGTTATGTGGTTGTGAACAATACTGGTTTTGACGGTCTTGAGGTTACTGCCTACTACTCTGATATCAACGGTCGGATAGCGGATTCTGTTAAACTTGGTACCTTGGCGGCATTGGCTAAATCAGACACTGTGTTTACTGCAGCTACATTGATCAAGCTCGGAGGAGTTCAGATGGGCAAACGTACCTCAACAGAATATCCACTGCTGCGTAACACCAACAATGTGCTTTCTATGCAATAGTCCGTTATTCAAGAGCTATTCCCTGAGGGTATTTCTTAAATACGCCGCTAAAATCCAGATCTTTATATTGTTCACTTGATTTGCGCATAATAAAACACATATTTCCGTATTCGTACGGGCCTATCTGCTCTGTTGTCCATGCTTTTTCTCCAGATGCATAAGGTATAAGCCATTTAACGGCTCCTTTGATCCCTTTGCCTTGCAAACCCTCTTTGTTCCAAAGGTCTACGCCAAGTCGTTTTGAAAGCATAGCTATCTTGGCCCAGGCATCGAGGTTCATGTTGGTGTAATCCCATGACTTCGTTCTCGCTAGTTCTAATGGCTGTGCTCCTTCAGGGGTAAACTGAACATTTATTCTTGGGATGGTGATATCGTTGATGATATGTTTTGCGAGATTCGTGTTTCCGGTAAATAACGCAAAATCGGCTACCTGAAGATCGTAATTTGTTCCGTGGTTATTAGTTTGTGACTGCTCGCTTTTGCCGTTCTCGCTGTTAAGGAGCCAATCCGTATAACTAGCGAACCATTTTTTTACATCATTAACTACTGTGGGATCAATTTTGCTACCCTGAAGTAGCGCAATGGCGTCAGGGATATTGATCAGCCCAACAGTTTCAATGATCCCAATTCCTCTTCCTTCATTTACTCCTGGAACATATTGCCCGAAATTAAGATTTGGATTCATACGTGTCTCTGGATTAACAAACCATACCCTTAACAATGTTTCTGCCCGTAGCGCATATTTTTCATTGTTGCTGTAATAATAAGCCAGTGCCAGTTTTTTGACGGTGCTACTCATGTCGCCCAGCTGACTTCTATCATGAAGCAGGTAGATCTCCGGATTTCTTTTTCCGTCTTTGCGGATATAAGGCTTGCCATCTGGTTTTGAAGGATCTGCCCACCAATATGGCGCCTGACTAACATAATCATGTGGGTCATTGGTCGGTGCCATTTTAGTTTTCTGAAATGTTACCGAGTAAGGGCCTTTGTCTATTACGCTATCTGCCGATTTGATTAAACTGGTGATTTTGTTTTTGACTGCCGGCTGTATCGCTTTTTTAGCCGTCATTAAAATGGTTTCGTCAACAAGCAGATATTTTGGGCGTTCCTGGGTATAACCATAATTGGCGATTAAGGTGAAAAACAGACATAGGCTTAATGTTGATAATCTTGGCTTCATAGTACGTACATATTTGGATATTCAAACATAACCTGTTTGAACTAAGTGCGATGTGCTTTAGTATAAATTATTTACGAAATCGGTTTCGGCTAAGCTAATTTCTAGCGTTACAGAGAATAAGAGCCTTGACTAGTGTTAAATTTAACATTATTATAGTTGGTGTATTAAGTAAAGCTGTATTTTAGTAGCGTATGGTTAGAGCGTTATTTCTTGTTTTTGCAGTAGTTTGCTTGTTTTTGAGAACCACAGAAGCTTTTGGCCAACAGAAATTTACGGTTAGTGGAATTGTGAAAGACAATACTACGGGCGAAACACTTATAGGTGCCAACGTCAAACTTCAACAACTGGATCAGATGGGTACTTCTACCAATGCCTACGGTTTTTATTCTATTACTGCTCCCCCCGGGAAATATGCGTTGCAAGTAAGTTCTGTAGGGTATCAATCCTTTACCCGTGTGATTGAACTTGCTAAAAATTTGCAAATCCAGGTAACGCTTTCGGCGGCCAACGACCTTGAAGAGGTTGTCATTACCGGCGGAAATAAAAAGGATCAGAATATCAGCAACCCACAGATGGGGCTCGAAAAACTCAATATGGCACAGATCAACAACGTGCCGGTACTTTTTGGTGAGCGCGATGTAATAAAAACAATCCAGCTGATGCCGGGAGTGAAATCTGGCGGTGAAGGGAATACAGGTTTTTATGTTCGCGGAGGAGCATCGGATCAAAACCTCATTTTATTGGACGAGGCAATAGTTTACAACGCGTCACACTTGTTTGGGTTCTTTTCGACATTCAACTCTGATGCCATAAAAGATGTTACGTTATATAAAGGCGGAATGCCCGCTCAATATGGCGGAAGATTGTCCTCAGCTCTGGATATCAGCATGCTTGATGGTAATTCGAAAGCTTTTGGTGTGCAGGGAGGAATAGGTTTGATAGCCTCACGATTAAAAGTAGAAGGGCCTTTGGTTAATGGTAAAGGGTCATTTATGCTAAGCGGGAGACGCACCTATGCTGATGCCTTTCTAAAGCTTTCTTCGGATACTTCACTTAAGAATGCTTCTCTGTATTTTTATGATGTAAATGCAAAAGCAAATTATCATTTTGATGATCGTAATGCGATTTATTTCTCTGGCTATCTAGGTAAGGATGTACTTGGACTTAGAAATTTGTTTGGCACGGATTGGGGCAATAAAACAGGTACCTTAAGGTTCAATCACATCTTCAGCGATAAGCTGTTTTCAAATACCTCGGTAATTTATAGTGACTATAAGTTTGCAGCTCAGAGCTTTTCGAGAGGGAATGAATTTAAGGTGGTGTCGAGTATCCGTGATTTTAACGTCAAAGAAGATCTTCAGTACTACATCAGTAATTCGCACACAGTTCGATTTGGTGTTAATGGTATCAGTCACCGGATTACGCCTGGCGAAGTTACCGCAGCTGCAAATTCAAGCTTCAATGCTAAAACATTGCCAGAAAGACAAGGCCTGGAGGGTGCTGCTTATGTGTCTGACGACTGGCGGATCGGAAGCAAGCTTAATATCCTTTATGGTTTGCGGCTCAGTCTTTTCAACCTGAACGGTCCGGGAACATTCAATACTTATGATGATACAGGGAATATTCTAACTGCTACGGATTACAATAGTGGCGATCTTGTACAGCAGTATTTGACCCTGGAACCCCGTTTGTCATTGAGTTACACCATTAATCCGGCAAACTCAATCAAGGCTGCATATAGTAGAAATACACAGAATATCCACCTGCTTTCCAATTCCAATGCGAGCTCGCCGTCTGATTTATATGTGATGAGCAGCAACAATATCAAGCCTGAAATTGCAGACCAGGTGTCAGCAGGCTACTTCAGGAATTTCAAAGACAATACTTATGAGTTTTCTGCAGAAGTGTATTATAAATGGCTGCAGAATCAGATCGATTATAAGAATGGTGCCCAGATACAAGCCAATGAAAACGTAGAATCACAATTGGTATATGGTGATGGAAGAGCTTACGGCCTTGAATTGTTTGTGAAGAAACGGACAGGTCGCTTTAACGGTTGGGTAGGGTATACCTTATCAAAAACAGAACGTCGGTTTGATGCAATTAATAACGGAAATTACTTCCCTGCACGGCAGGACCGTACACATGACGTATCCCTGGTAGGTATTTACCAGCTTACTAAACGTTGGAATTTATCGGCATCATTTATCTATGGTACAGGAAATGCCGTAACCTATCCGGCAGGAAAATATCAGCTTAATGGCGTAACGAGATTTTATTATGATTCCAGAAATAGTTCGCGCATGCCACCAACACACCGCTTGGATCTGGGTGCAACTCTGGAGGGTAAAATGCATAAACGTTTCCATTCCAGCTGGACATTCGGTTTGTACAATGCCTATAACCACAAAAATCCATATGTGATCAATTTCCAGAATAGGAAAGATGACCCAACAAGAACTGAAGCCGTACAAACCAGTTTATTTGGTGTTATTCCTTCTGTGACATATAACTTTAAATTTTAGGATCATGAACAAGCAAAGATATTTTGGTTTCTTAATCGGTTTATTTGTTTTGGCGTCGATTGTATCTTGCGAGAAAGTACTTGACCTGAACTTAAATAATGCAAGCCCGCAATTGGTTATTGAAGGCAATCTGACCGATGTGCGCGGAGTCCAGTCGGTTAAAATTTCAAAATCGGTACCTTTTGATCAAAGTAATGTTTTTCCGGCTGTCTCGGGTGCTTCCGTGGTGTTGACAGACAATGTGGGTAATAGGTACAACTTGCTGGAAGGTACTACGAAGGGGACTTACAATATCAATAACCTATTTGGCAGAACCGGTAGGGTGTATACGCTAAATGTTGGTGTTGAGGGGCAAACGTTTACTGCGGTGTCAACCATGCCACCATCGGTAAGGCTTGATTCCCTTACAGGAAGTGAAGAGACCTTTGGCAATGAAAAAAGAAAGGTGATTGCAGTGAATTTTTCAGAGCCGGGTGGGCAGGTTAATTATTATCTGTTCCGGATGTCTGTTAACGGTAAGTTAGCCAGCAGGATATTTACAGATAACGACCTTTTTACCAACGGAAAATATGTGCGCCGGAATTTGTATCTGACTGACAATGATAATGTAAAAATCGAATCCAGAGACGAGGTGCTGATAGATTTTCAGACTATAGATAAACCGATTTATACCTATTGGTTTAGTTTGGAACAACAATCTTCATCGGGTAATCCAAATGATGTAACGACCCCAGCTAATCCACCAAGCAATTTCAATAATGGCGTACTGGGCTATTTTAGCGCACATACTACACAGACCCAGGTGGCTGTACTGAAATAGTGCTGTCGTTTGTAGATTATATTTTTAAACTTTTTTCTGTACTGAGTTGTTCATTATAGACCTATGTTTAAAAAATAAAGATGATGGAGAAGCGAATATTAGTTGTCGACAATGATGATGAAATGGGTGATCTCTTCAAGGAGATTTTTAACGACGGCAGTTACACCATATTCTTTCACGAAGAAACTGATGATGTTTTTGACCTGATCAAAACTCATGAACCACATGTTATCGTGCTGGATTACAACCTGAATGGCACAAATGGCGGGGAATTATGCCGGCAGATTAAAGATAATGCTGAGGTTAGCGATATCCCGGTGATTTTGTTTTCAGGATTTCCGAAAGCGATATATGCATCAGAAAATTACGGGTATGATGCCTTTGTTGAAAAACCTTTTGATATCGATGACATCAAGGAGACTGTAGACGAGCAGATTGAACGCTCACTTTAAGATCCAGTAGCCAACAGCAAGCCAGATCAGTCCCTTTATCAGGAAAAATAGAAAGCCCAATACGCCAACACGCTTGAGCCATTTTAAAAAGATATCTTTTTTGGATGATTCAGGAGTTTTCGGTTCCATTGGGCTTTCCTATGTGTTGATGACCTATTACAGGCCGTTGTAATTATCTGCTGTGCTGGCGTAATCTTGCCTTATTTTTTCTTTGAATTGCATGGCTTTCTCTTTCCACTCTGGAATATTGTCCTTGAAATCGTCAACCAGGGATCTTCCATCTTCTACCCTTTTTTTGGTTGCATACTTAACGCCTGCTGCTACAGCGGCGCCAACAATGATCATTTTTAATAGTCCCATTTTTATTCGTTCTAAATTTAAGATTTATAGTTTAGACAATCAAATACAATAGTTGTTCCATTTATTTTGACTTTTATTTTCAATAGGATTCTCAGTTACATCTGATTTATAATGAAGATATTGATCTGGAGGGTAAGCTGATTTCCTATTTCGCCTTTTTTTTAGGAATGACCTTCATTTTGGCCCTAAAAAGCCGATACCTTACTGGTTTTATGTGAGGTCTTTTTCTATATTTGGTTTCTGAAAAACACAAGATATGTCAGCGGAAAAAAAAGAAATATTTGAAAGTATAGCCCAGCGCCTTAAAATTGAAGGATTTAACGTAGTAAATACAGATGATACCCGTCCATGGGGTGGTTTCTTCGTTATTGATGAAGACCAGGCTCAGCAATTTGCCAATGTTTATTTTGATGGACTGAATGTTGAAGACCTGAAGATTGGCGGTAAGTTAAGTCCGAAAATCCTTGTCGTTGCACCTAACAAGCGTTTATCATGGCAATACCACCACCGCAGGGCCGAAATATGGCAGGTAGTAAGTGGAACTGTAGGTGTTAAAACCAGCGATGATGATACTGAAGGCGCAATCCAAGAATTGACTGCGGGCAGCAAAATTAAATTGCAACAGGGTGAGCGACACCGCCTGATTGGTTTGGATGACTGGGGTGTTGTTTCTGAAATCTGGCAGCATACCGACCCCGAAAATCCTTCGGATGAATCTGATATTGTTCGCGTTCAGGACGATTTTGGTAGATAAGAAAGGATCTTTTGTTTACTTTTGAGATTTGAAAATCTAATCTATTTTTTTTCTCGTTAGTAAACGAACACCCTTCTATGATCATTTTAGCATTTTTTCTGGCGCATTGGTTTTTGTCCCTCTTTTCTCAAACATTTTTCTTACACCGTTATGCTTCGCATAAGATGTTTAAAATGAATGGATTCTGGGAGAAATTCTTTTACACCATCACTTTTTTATCACAGGGATCATCGTTCTTGAACCCGCGTGCGTATGCAATTCTACACCGTATGCACCACGCATATAGTGATACTGAGAAAGATCCACATTCCCCACACTTCGTAAAAGATGTTTGGGGAATGATGATTCAGACAAAGAACATTTATCTGAATTATGCCAAATATAATGAAGAGCCTGAAGAGCAATTCAGAGATAGGTATCCATCATGGCCTATCATCGATAAAATCGGTGACTCCTGGATCACGCGTTTGGTATTTATCAGCTTCTACATTTGGTTTTATGTAACTTTCGCTACACAATGGTGGATGTTTCTGTTGCTTCCTATCCATTTTCTAATGGGTCCTTTGCATGGCGCTATTGTGAATTGGTGCGGCCATAAGTATGGTTATTCTAATCATGACAATGACGACCATAGTAAGAATTCACTTCCATTGGATTTCCTGATGATGGGGGAGTTGTTTCAGAATAATCACCATAAGAAACCAAATAGTCCGAATTTTGCTTCTAGGTGGTTTGAGTTTGATCCTACGTATCCGTTGATGAAAGTTATGCATTGGTTGCATATTATTCGTATTCGCAAAACTTGATGCGCTCGGTTATAAGTTCTGGGTCTGTGAAATTTGAGGATTAATTTATTATGTTATTCGAAGTCTGGAATCTTTTCCCTGCGGGAAAACTTCCTAGGCCTTCTCATTAACATAATAAATTAATTAGTGCAAATTATCAAGGACTGTGGAATTTACGCGCTCGCTTTCCGGGAGACTGAGTGGTTTTTTGACTTGAGGTTTATGCATCCGGCAGGTTTTTTTTATTTATAGTAAGGTATGCGATTTTTTCTGGAAAGTTCTAGCTGACTTTATACAGGCCGACGACATCAACGAATTTAAACATTTGACCGGGCCGGGTATCTATGTAATTAAGGCCATCTGTTTTTGATAACTTTTAGCAGGCCTTATACACACCGACGATATCAACGAATTTTGAACATTTGAGTCAGACCTGGTATCTATGTAGTAAGGTGATCTGTTTTTGACAATTTCTAGCTGACTTTATACTGACCGACGACATCAACGAATTTTGAACATTTGAGTCAGACCTGGTATCTATGTAGTAAGGTGATCTGTTTTTGACAATTTCTAGCTGACTTTATACTGACCGACGACATCAACGAATTTTGAACATTTGAGTCAGACCTGGTATCTATGTAGTAAGGTGATCTGTTTTTGACAATTTCTAGCTGACTTTATACTGACCGACGACATCAACGAATTTTGAACATTTGAGTCAGACCTGGTATCTATGTAGTAAGGTGATCTGTTTTTGACAATTTCTAGCTGACTTTATACTGACCGACGACATCGACGAATTTTGAACATTTGAGTCAGACCTGGTATCTATGTAATAAGGCGATCTGTTTTTGACAATTTCTAGCTGACTTTATACTGACCGACGACATCGACGAATTTTGAACATTTGAGTCAGACCTGATATCTATGTAATAAGGCGATCTGTTTTTGATAATTTCTAGCCGGCCTAAAAGCTGATGACGTTAATTCATTTTGAACATCATGTGAGGTAAATTCTTGAGATTCTTGAACGTTTCCTGATTACCGGGTCTTGAATTGTGAAATTAAGAATTGGCATAACGCAGTAAAAAAAGGAAGGGCAAGCTTTTTAGCTTGCCCTTCCTTTTTTTATATATTTCCCGGAATGAACCAAAACAAAATTCCTACCCCGCGAATCGCTATCAGCGCCTCGCTAAAAAAGAATTTGCTGTGAGAAGGCCTAGAAATGTTTTTCCGCAGGGAAAAGATTTCAGCCTTCGAGCAGTAATTCTTTTTTAGGAATTTGATCCTTTTGGTTTACTCCACCTTCGTGAGCCACTTTTGGGTGTTCTTTTAGCACCATTCAGATTTGGCTCTCTTTCCTGGCGCTGGCGTCCACCACCACCACCATTGTTACCGCCACCACCACCTCTTTTAGGTTTTGGTTTATCCTGCTTAGCCATAAGTCCTTGCCAGCTCATTGCGTAAGGGTTATCTTCTGCAACGGGGATGGTTAATCCAATCAGTTTCTCTATATCTTTCAGGAACTCTCTTTCTTCTGAGTCGCAGAAGGAGAATGCTGTTCCACTTAGGCCTGCACGACCGGTACGGCCAATTCTGTGAACGTAAGTTTCAGGAATATTTGGCAGCTCGTAGTTAATCACGTGTGTTAACTCATCCACGTCGATACCACGCGCAGCGATATCTGTTGCTACCAGGATTCTTGTTGTTCTGTCTTTGAAATTTGTAAGCGCACGCTGACGGGCGTTTTGTGATTTATTGCCGTGAATAGCTTCTGCGCGGATTCCGATTTTCGTCAGATCTTTAACAACGCGGTCTGCACCATGTTTTGTACGGGTGAAAACTAAAGCTGTCTGAATCGTTTTATCAGCAAGGATATGCGCAAGCAGGTCTTTCTTGTTGGTTTTCTCAACAAAATACATGGATTGCGTAATTTTCTCTGCTGTAGAAGAAACAGGGGTCACTTCTACCTTTTTAGGAGAAGTTAAGATCGTATCGGCTAATTTCTGAATCTCAGCAGGCATTGTGGCCGAGAAAAACAAGGTTTGCCGCTTAGCAGGAAGTTTAGTGATAACCTTTTTTACGTCGTGGATAAAGCCCATGTCAAGCATCCTATCTGCTTCATCAAGAACGAAAATCTCAACATCTTTAAGGTTGATAAATCCCTGTCCCATCAGGTCGAGCAGTCTTCCAGGTGTAGCAACAAGAATATCCACACCGCGATGCAAGGCATCTGTTTGGGCTTTCTGACCAACACCACCAAAAATTACGAGGTGGCGTAAAGGTAGATTTCTACCATATGCTTTGAAACTTTCTTCGATCTGAATAGCCAGCTCGCGTGTGGGCGTTAAAACCAGTGCGCGGATTGGTTTTGGTCCTTTTACATTAGCGTGCGGCTGGTGTAGTAACTGCAGCATAGGAATTGCAAAAGCAGCAGTTTTACCTGTTCCTGTTTGCGCGCAACCTAAAAGGTCTTTGCTTTCTAATATAGTTGGGATGGATTGTTCTTGTATAGGGGTAGGCTGTGTATAGCCTTCTGTTTGGAGCGCTTTAAGAATAGGCTCAATCAGGTTTAATTCTTCGAATAACAATGTGTTTGTATTTAATATTAATTAATGAGGGAATAAAAAGAAATCATATTCCGATACAAAGGTACGTATTAGTTTCGGCTTTTAGGTATGTGTCTGATTCAGGCTATTTTTGCTCTCTAAAGCGGCTGAAGAACAGGAGAGCAAATACGCAGAGGACAAAGCCTACGACGCCATTTAAGCGTAGGCCGAAGTCGTTACCAGGATCTTTACCATATACGGTCAACATGGCAAAGATCGCAATGCCAAGGGTTTGGCCAAGCTTGACAAACAGATATTTGACGGCAAAAAACATACCCTCATGATTTTCGCCGGTCTCCTCAGTATCGCGCTGGGCGATGTCGGCAAGGATGGCATTAGGGAGGATGCCGAGTGCAGCAAGGGGAAATGCGGCACAGGTAACAAGGATCAGCATTTGTATGTTCGCGCTAAAAGGAAGCCTGCCAAGAAAATAAATGGTGACAAAGATCAGGCTTAATACGGCAAAAGCTGTTAACACGAGTGGCTTGCGACCGAACTTTTTTGCTCCCCAGTTAATGGAAGGGTAGAAAAGAATGGAAAGGAAAACCATGATGCCCATAAATTTGCCCCCATCAGAATCCGGCAGTTTGAGCAATACCGTAACAAAAAAAAGTAAGCCACTCGAGATGATGCTCAAGGCAATATAAAAAGAGAAATCAGAGATGAGGTAGTACTTGAAGTTGGAGTTTCTAAAGGTGTTTTTTATAGCTGGTAGCAGGTCTATGTGTGTAGGTTTTGCCTGACTATATTCTTTTTCATTGATAAATAGTGCAGGGAGCAGCATAACAAGACCGGAAAGGATGCAAAGACCCCAAATGGTATATTGTACGGCCTGCATTCTGTTTGCTACATGAAGAAACTGTTGGATCAGGTCTGCGAAATTATTGGTCAGCGCTGACAGGATCATCCCCATTACAAAACCTACCTGCTGAAAGGTTGATAGTTTAACCTTCTGTTCTGGGCTGTGTGCCAGCTCTGCCAACAGGGCGTTGTAGGGAATAATATAGGTGGTTACTGAAATGAAAAAACAGGCAAGCATAGCCGTCAACCACCAGGCATTGGTTGTACTTTCTGTTTTTACGATCGGATAAAAGATTAATGAACAAAATAATACAGCAGGTATAATGGCATAACGCATAAAAGGAATACGGCGACCGTTTGGGTTGGTGCTTGCATCGCTTACCGAAGCAATAAAAGGATCGTAAACGGCATCGAAAAGGCGACCGGAAGCAGCAATGAGCGACAATATATTGAATGCGCCGAATACCAGCAGTTGTGGTACAAGCGGGTGGAGTCCGGAGTTACTGGGTGGCAAATAAAAATAGGGGAGCATAGCAATAATGATATTGGTCATCGTACTCCAGCCCATCATTCCGGCAGCATAAGCAATCTCTTTCCCCAGTGGTAATTCTTTTCCTTGCATCTGATCTTTCGGGAGGCATTAATTTCATGAAAGATACTAGAAAATGTGTATTTGTTGAAACTTTGTAGTTGATTGAGCCGGTTATTCGGTTAAATTTGTATTTCTACTCAAAATCATCATGGCTGAACCGAATTATAACGAAGATAGTATCCGGTCTCTCGACTGGAAAGAACACATCAGATTGCGTCCGGGTATGTATATCGGAAAGCTTGGCGATGGCTCTGCACACGACGACGGTATTTATGTGTTGCTCAAAGAGATCTTCGATAACTCCATTGATGAGTTTGTAATGGGATCCGGCCGGACGATAGAAATTACTGTGTCTGACCATAAGGTAAATATTCGTGATTACGGGCGTGGCATTCCTTTAGGTAAAGTGATCGACTGCGTTTCCAAGATTAATACCGGCGGTAAATATGATAGTAATGCCTTCCAGAAATCTGTAGGGTTGAATGGTGTGGGTACCAAGGCCGTAAATGCCCTGTCTACTAATTTCCTGGTACAGTCTTATCGTGATGGAAAAACTAAGAAGGTGGAGTTCTCTAAAGGGGAAATTGTTATTGACCATCCGGTAATTGATACGACACAAAGAAATGGTACCGCCATCACTTTCTACCCTGATGAAAGTATCTTCAGAAACTACCATTATATTCCTGATTTTGTAGAAAGCATGATCTGGAACTACGTGTTCCTGAACACTGGATTGACAGTGAATTTTAACGGACAGAAATACTTTTCTGAAAGGGGTCTCTATGACCTGTTAAATAAGGTTGCCGATGTAGAAAGTCTGAGGTATCCAATTATTCACTTAAAAGGCAACGACATTGAGATTGCAATGACGCATGGCCAACAGTATGGTGAGGATTACCATTCGTTTGTTAACGGTCAGCATACCACACAAGGGGGTACGCATCAGGCAGCATTTAGGGAAGCGGTAGTAAAAACCATCCGGGAGTTTTATAAAAAAGAATACGAAGCTTCAGATATCCGTTCTTCTATCATCGCTGCTATTTCTGTGCGCGTGCAGGAACCGGTCTTTGAATCGCAAACGAAAACTAAGCTGGGTTCCCAGAATATGGGTCCCGAAGGGCCTTCTGTGCGTACGTTTATTGGCGATTTTGTCAAGAAGGAGCTTGATGACTATCTGCACAAGCATGCCGATGTAGCGGAGGCTTTGTTAAAAAGGATTTTACAGTCTGAACGTGAGCGTAAGGATATTGCTGGTATTAAAAAGCTGGCAAACGATAGGGCTAAGAAGGCTTCGTTGCATAACAAAAAACTGCGCGACTGTAAAGTACACTTTAACACGACGCATGATAGGAGATATGAAACTACTTTGTTCATTACCGAAGGTGATTCTGCATCGGGGTCAATTACTAAGTCGAGGGACGTAGATTGTCAGGCTGTATTCAGTTTGAAGGGTAAACCGCTGAATTGTTATGAGCTCACCAAAAAAGTGGTGTATGAGAATGAAGAATTCAATCTTTTGCAACATGCCCTGAACATTGAAGATGGGCTAGAGGGATTGCATTATAATAACATTGTGATTGCTACCGATGCCGATGTGGATGGGATGCACATCCGCTTGCTGATGATGACATTTTTCCTGCAGTTTTTTCCGGATCTGGTAAGGGCTGGTCACGTTTATATTCTTCAGACGCCACTGTTCAGGGTTCGGAATAAAAAGGAAACGATCTATTGTTATAGTGACGATGAGCGTAAACGTGCTATTGATAAATTGGGAAATAAGCCTGAGATCACGCGTTTTAAGGGACTGGGTGAGATTTCTCCTGATGAGTTTGGTTTGTTCATCGGAAAGGATATCCGCTTGGACCCAGTTATATTAAAAGACCAGACGATCAAAAGTTTGCTTGAATATTACATGGGAAAAAATACACCAGAAAGACAGAAACATATTATCCGAAACTTGAGGATAGAAAAAGACACTGTTGAAGAGTTAGTATCTGCAGATCTTGATGCTGCAACAGCTGCGGTGTCTGAAGATATTGTTGACGTTGCCTAATCGTTAACTTTCGTTTCTTCCGGATGTTGGGGTGGAAGTACGTCTACTTTTTCCTCAACAATGGTGATTTTTGTATGCACGGCATATTTGCTCGGTCGGATTCCACCATCAAATTTCTCAGCATAAGCTTGCGTAAATTCTGCGCCGAAGTAGAGTATGATGGAGGTGTAATAGATCCAGAGCAGAATCACTATAATAGAGCTGGCGGCTCCGAATGCTGACCCCGGATTTCCTTTTTCAATATAAATTCCGATCAGGTATTTTCCTAAGCTGAATAACAACGCTGTAAACAGGGCTCCGATAATTGCTGATTTCCAGCGAAGATCTACATCTGGTAACACCTTAAAGATGATTGTAAATACAGCGGTTACTGCGACGATGGTGATCACGTTATTGAGCACATAGATTAACAGGGTAGCCGTATCATCGGCTACTGGAATCAAGTCTCCAACCTTGCTGTTGCTAAGGAGAGTGCCAAGCTTGGAACCCAAGCTTACGACCACGCTGTTGATAACCAGGGATACGAGTAAGAGGAAACCCATGGAAACAATTAGGGAGAACGAGAGCAGCCTGTTGGTAATCATTTTTTTCCAACCTTTTTTTGGGATAGCTTTTACCTTCCAGATGATGTTGATGCTATCCTGAATTTCTATAAAGATAGCAGTAGAACCCACTATCAGGGTACCGATTCCAACGATGAGGCCAAATGTAGATTTGCCGGTAAGGTTAGCGTTCTCTACAAAGCCCTGTAATTGTTTGGCAGCCTCAGCACCTACCATGCCACTAATTTGCGCGAAGAGTTCCGTGCCAGGGTTAAGCTTATTGCTAAAAAAGATGCTTGCTGCTGAAATGATAATAATGATCAGGGGCGTAAGGGCAAAGATCGTGTAATAGGCGAGGGAGGCACTGAGCTTAGTAACGCGATCTTCAGAAAAACCTTTACCGGCCGCAATGAAAAGGTGGTATAGGGCAACAAAAAAATTCTTGGTATGGTGTACTGCTCTCATGCTTATTAAAATGGATATCCTATCCCAATATTATAAACTAAATTGTCTTTTCTCCAGCCTTTGTCTCCAAAAGCAATCTGGTCAAACACCCATCTGTCGCCAGGAGCAAGGTTAGGTTTGCGTACCGGAAAGGCAACATCTAAACGTACTACAAAAATGCTTGCATCCACACGTAAGCCTGCACCGGTACCAACGCCGAGCTCGCTCAATGACTCACTGAGTTTGAATCCTGAACCGGGTCTTGTCGGATCTTCTTTTCTCAACCAGATATTTCCAGCATCAGCAAAAAGTGCACCGTATAACACACTTACCAGTTTAAAACGGAGCTCTGTGTTTAACATCATTTTGATGTCGCCCCCCTGATCTGCGATCACGTTTGTAATAGGGGCTTTATATGTTCCAGGTCCAAGCGTTCTTGCGGGAAATGCACGCACATCATTACTACCTCCAGCAAAAAATTGTCTGGTGAACGGGAGCGAGGTGCTATTGCCATAGGCGTATCCATAACCAAGATTTAGCCGACTTGCCCAGGTTACGTTCCTGGTGATTTTATAATAATCTCGCAGATCTGTTTCTAGTCGTACGAACTGCGTAAGTGAAGTGTTGAACAATGTTTTTGTACCGCTATCGTTTTTAGGAACAAACAGTCCCCAAACGTTACCACCTGTTTCTATACCACCATTAAAATATACGTTATTTCTGCGGAACGTTTCCATTTGGTTGGTGTATGTGAAGTTATACGTGCTTCCGATAATGAACTGTGGCTCCAGTGTACTTCTCAATCCAGGATTCTGATTGAACAGCAGAACGGTATCTTTCGCAAGGATTCTTGACGTTACGTAGTTAATAGATATCGGATTAAAAGTGTGCTCTTTTTTCTGATTTTCTTTCCAGTTATATCCAAATTGTGCTTTAAATGAATTGAAGCTGTAGTAAGAGTTTCTGGTTAGTAGCTGATAGGAAATCGAAGCAACGGTTTTTGGAATAAACGCGGTAGTACTGCTAGGTTTGTAAAAAGGCACGATAAACCGTGGGAATGTTAATTTTGCTTCACCAGTAATAGAGCTGGTATTCAGGTTTTTATCAACACTTCCGCCTGTCTGGGTCTCAAATCCAACGCTTGCGCTAAGATCTAACTGCTCTGCCCCTCTGAATAAATTTCTGGTGGTTTGTGTGATCTTCACCTCCGAACCGATAAAGTTGTTTGATTTTTGGGTTCCTGTAACACCAAAGCTTAATGAGTTTTTCTTTAAAGGGGTTAGAAAGATATTCAGATCCAGTTGGTCGTTTTTAAAGCTATCGATTGGCAGGAATTCTGCTCTTACATCCTGAAACGCACCGATATTAACCATCCTGTTTAACGATTGGTTGTGATCAGTCCGGTTGTAGGCTTCGCCTTTTTTAAAGAATACAAGTCTGTCAAATACCCTTGGCTTAAAGGTATTCCTATTGTCGTAGATATTAAAATCGTTATACTGTAAAGGCTTTAATCTGCGCAGTACGCTATCTCTGCGTAAATTATAATTGGGGTAGATATTGATGTTCCTGATGGTATAGGGTTTTAAACCAGCATCTGGTGCTACAGTTTTAACACGAACACGGATGTCAACTAAACTTTTACCAATGGTACTGTCTACCTGAATAATTAAGTAGTCTGGGCTAAAATAGAAATAACCTTTTTCTTTAAGATCATTATCTATTCTGATGCGTTCATTTTTATAGACATCCAGGTCATAGTAATTACCAACCTTTAGCAGTGTTTTCTCTTTATTCTGGTTTACAATTGCAGCAACACCGCTTGTATCAGTAGGGAAGCTGATGCTATTGATTTTATAGCGATCGCCAGTGTTTGCTGTGTACACTGCTTTTCCTTTTTTATCTTTTACAACTGTATCGCCAGTCACCACGGATTGGAGATAGCCCTGACTAATGAGGTAACTGGTTAGCACATCATTATTGTATTTAATTTTTACCTGACTGAGTAAAACAGGAGGCTCACCTACTTTAGTTCTAAGCCAATGCCGGATTCCCTTTGGTTTTTTAGGCTCTCCGGCAAGGTTATAAATGAAAAGTTTTGGTTTCAAGCCGAGAATCGACTTGTTAGGCCTTGGGCGCGTTTTACTTTCCAGGGTAGCTTTAACTTCTTTCTGATCGTCTATACGTTTTGAGGAGTCGGGGTTAACTTTAACCTCAGCTCCGGTATACAGTATTTGTCCGGGTTTCAGATATTTAGTATTGCTGCAGGCAGCCCACACTAAACACACGAGTATAAATAAGCTGAGTTTAATTAGTTTTTTCATTCTTTGGTTTCTGTTCTGTATCCGTTCTGTTTCTTTTTGATCTTTTCTGGAAGATCTCTCTGAATTTGTTGTAATCGATTACCAAGGCAAATCCTACGCCGGTTTCGATAATCTGTCCTTGAAGTACGGCATCATTTTGATTTCTCCGGTAGGCCCTCAGACGGTATCGGCCGTCTGCCGACAGTGCGTATTCTATGTTTACATTACCTGCAATATCGGTAGAGTTGCTGCTTTGTGCTTTAGGTCCTTCTAAGCCAAATGAACTACCTACAGTTACTGTGAGGCGATCGTTCAGCAATTTTTTTGATAAACCAATTTCCAGGTCTGTTCTTTGCTCCAGTGCACCTGAAGAATAATCTTCAGAAGAGTTGATGCCGAAATTGATATCTACACCCTGGATCAGATCCGATGCCAGATTGTTGAGTTGTTCGGTCAGCATATTACTCACACTTGAACGGGCAAGTGTCGATATACCTCCACCGCCACCGGCAAGACTCTGGAATGGATTGTTAGCGATAAAGCGGCCCAATGCCAATAAGGCAAATACCTGTTTGTTCAATTCGTTTTCATCACGGTTAACCTGCTGCACTCTCGTCCAGACCTGGCCATCCAAGGCTCCCTTTTCATTTTCCGGTAAATCTATACGGAAACTGATTGTCGGTTTTAGCAATTCATCTTTCATCATCAGGTATACCTGGAATGGAAGTTTTGTTTTTGCCGTTACCAAATCCGGCTGATTAAGGAGGTCAATAGGAGCAGCATTTACTTCGTATAAGGCTGTAAGGTTTACGTTGGCCGACATTGGGTCTCCCGTCCAGACAATATTGCTTCCTTTAACAAGCTTAAATTCTCTTTTTGCTAATCCTCCAACAGAAAGGTTGTAAGATCCGTCTACAATCTCATATCTTCCAGTCAGGCTTATCTTTCCGCTTGGATCCATTGTAGCCGTCAGATTAGCGTCGCCTTTTACATTTAAAGCATCTCCATTTGCAGGGTCTACAATTACATTAAGTTCTGCATCAGGATCGACTTTTAAAAGAGCGGTCAGGTTAATTCCTTTCACCGGCGATTTGGATACGCTATCTGCAATAAGTGCTTTTTTGCCATTATATGGAGCTGCATCGGCATCTATAAATTGAACGATACCGTTTTGATCAATAATTGATGGGTCGGCCGTTGGTAGCGCAAAGAAAAACTTAGTGCCTTTATTCACGTTGAGACTCATTTCTACGTCCGGTTGATTCATATCGCCACGAACTTTGATGTTACTGGTGATAAACACGGTGCCGTAGATCATATCATTATCTGCAGCGGTAGAATTCAACGCCCTGAAATTATCAGTTTTAATATCCATGTTGAACCTGAAGTTCTTATAATCTGTAGTCAGTACACCTCCAGTAATCGTTGCTTTCTGATTTAGAGAGTCTATTATCGTAAAGTTATTAAAGTCGATACCACGCTCAGTAAAACTGATACGTTCGTTTGGCATTCTGAAATAAGAGTTTACATATGTTGCTGTAAATGCAGTCTGATTGAAGCGGATGTCGCCCAAAACTTTCGGCGCTGTAGGCGTTCCCTTGATATTTAAGGCACCAGTAATTGTGCCTGATCCATTTTTTATCTGACCCATGGAAAGGCTTTGCAGTGATTTAAGGTCTATTTTGTCAATATTCAAAGTCATGTCGAGCGCGGCATTTGGCGCAGTGTAATAGAAACCATTTACGCGTAGTTCGTGGACACCAGATAGCGCGACATTCACTTCAAATGCATTCTGCGTATTATTGTTTACTGCTACGCGTAATGTCCCCAGTTGATCCTTCTGATACCTAAGTTCGTTCACAGTCAGGTTAGCCTCAAATTTAGGTGTTGCCATCAGGTCTTTAACATTAACTGTTCCATTAATGGCACCGCCAATAAGAGCCGTGTCGGTTTCTGCAAAACGTGTTAAAGTTTCTATTCTGAAGTTTTTGAATTCTACATTTAATGGTGAATTCGGTGTGTTGCTGGTACTATTGATACCAAGCAATTGGTTCCCCTGACTTAGGTTGAAGTTGTTGGCCAGTACCCCCGACTTACCAAACTGGATGTAATTTTCTGGAGCGATACTCCATTTTTCATAAGCAAGTAGAAGTTTTGAAGGATCCAGGCTAAACCGGAAGTCTTTGTTGATCGATTGGAACTTTCCACCAAGCACATACTTGTCTTTGAATTTGCTGTCCCTTAAATAGATGTTCAATCCCAAAATGTTATTCGCCGCATCACCACTAACTTCGGTTCTGTATAACGCAAATGAGGGGCTCTGCACAGTCTTAACAAATAGGTTGTAATTCAATTTATTCCTGTTGTTATTCACAGTCAGCCTGGTGCTATCTACTTTATAGTCGCCATATACAACCTGTGGGAAACTAGCATTCATCAATAAGCTATCTTTTTGCGTATCAATCAATCCATTAATTCTTGCTGCAGAGAAGGTAGTTAGGGTAGGCACAAACTGTTTAAGCAACTTAGAATTATAGATGTTTGCCGAGAATCGGAACCGTTGATCTGGTATCTTTGTGACGGTACCGAATTCATAATATTTATTAATTTGGTTAATCAACGCAGCGCCAAGGTTTGTGAGTTGGTATTTACCATCCACTCTAGCACTCATGATTTCAGAACGGAGGGTTAACAAGTTTCTTTCAGCTGTAGCTTCAGAATGTACTATGATTGTGTCTACGTTGATCAACTGCCCTTCTTTGGCTAGTTGAAGTCCGGTTACAGATATATCACCATTTAGATAATCTGGATCTGCTGTCGGGATATCTGCCTTAACTACACCAGCAAGTTTGAACTCGGTAGGGCTAAAATTCAGTTTCTGCAGATCCACTCTTTTCAAATCCAGATTAGCTTTAACAGAAGGGTACTTGCCAGCTATATTGGCTGTTGCTGATAAATTAAAGTTTGCATTGCTATCAGCCATATTACTTTTCAGATTTAGCTGTTGCTTAGCAAAATCACCATTTAACTTCAAATTCCTATAGGTGTATTTATTATAGGTAGCACTTAAAATTAGTGCATTAAACCGAGCTGCGGCTGTTTTAGGGTCAAGCCCTGTTCCAGCTACATCCGCTCTGGCAGAAATGCGTCCCAATTGTGCTTGCTGTTTAAGCAGTCGGCCGACATTGAAATTCAACATCTCAACATGTGCGGTATAGTTTTCTTTCCCTTTAGCCCCTTTCATGCTGGCTACCAGCTTGGCGCCGCCCATATCGGTATTGATATTGAAATTCGTTTTGAAGTCTGTGAGTCCACCGGTAAATTTCCCTGTTGCAGCAATCTTGTTAGGCAATTCTATATTGGCTGGTAACGTTTTTGGGGGAATGATGACAAGCAAATCGGCCTTGCTCATTGCAAATTGTTTGATATTCAGATCCAGATAGGCCTTGTTGATATCAGGCATTCCTTTTACTGTTCCACTTACATCAATACGTGTGCTTTTTAAACCGGTAACCTGAAGTTTAGGAATGCTGAGGTTGTTCAGATATCCGTTAACATTAGCGTTTACGCGAATCTTTTCATTTCTGTAATTTGCAGGAATAGCATTGCTAAAGTAAGTGCCGTCTTTTAGGCCAATTGTAGTATTGTTAATAACCATTGCGATTTTAACACGCTCGGGATGCTTAGTGAGGTCGTCAAGAGATGTGTAAGTCAGTTGAGTGGAATTCTGAATGGAGGTGTTCGGCGTTTTAACGATCAGGTTGCTGATTTTTACGGCCTTATCCGAATAGACAACGTCTCCGCTTAACGCATTTAACTGGAAGCCGCTTTTCTCTTTTAGACTGCCACTTTTCACATTTACTTTAATTCCTGTATTGCTGTAGGACAGTGCCTCTGCCTGAAGACCAAGATTTTTGATGTTTAGATGATTGAAATCCATCCCCGGTGCAAGTTTTGCTGCAAGGTTATCAAACTGAATGGCATTATCTTCAAGACTGATTTTTTTCAGTAGGAAAGCCATAGCCGGAGGGGCTACAGCGGTATCGGTTTTATTTGTTGCTCCTGCTTTTACCGGAGCAGCAGGTTTAAAAGCGAATTTAATATTCGATTTATTGAGTTGCGCCTCGTCTGCCTGGTAACTTCCTTTATTCAGATCAGCAAGGAGTTTGGTTAAGGAAAATTCCTTGATGGCGACGTTGGCCTTCATCTGGGTACCTTCAGAATTAAACACAACAGTACTGTTATTTATCTTGGCGTCGTCGGCCTTGTATATGCTATTGGTCAGGTCTATAAATAAATTTTTCGCACCCAGGTTATTGAGATTGACATCTGCATTTGTTTTCGAAATCAGATCGTTAAAGTTTATTTTAATATTGTTAAATGCAAAATCCTGGATCTCTACCAAAGGTAATTTGCCGGCTGCTGTTTTTGCAGTGTCAATACTATTTTCTATATGATTAGCCAGTTGAGTGAGGGGCTTTTGCTGTGCGTATTTGAGCGAGGTGTTGCTGAGTGCTAATTCTTTAATTACATAGTGTTGTCCGGCAAGGTCAAAGTCTTTAATTCTTGATTTAAATTCCCCCAGATAGAGCACTATAGCATTTCCCGCAACATCGTCACGGTATTTAATGCCAATATCTTTGAAGCTAACCTTATCTATCGAAAACTTAAGTGTTGACGTAGTATCGTTTTCTACCGCTGCATCAGGTTTCTTTTGCTCGGTCATGAAAGCGTCTACTAAAAAGGAGAAGTTAAATGCGGTGTCGGGATTAATCCGCGTTACGTTGGCCCTGATTTTCTCCAGCTCAATATTGTTGATCTCTACTTTATTGCTGAGCAGTTTCATTAAGCTGATATCGACCGCCAGGCGATCGGCGTACAGTAAGGTGTCTTTTTTAAGGTCTTCGATGTAAAACTTATTCAGTACCACATCTTTAGGAAATGCGATCTTGATGCTTTCAAGCCTTACTTCAGTATGGGTTTTTTTCTTTAAATAGGTAATAGCCTTGTCCTTGACAAAGTTTTGAACGGCTGGGATATTGAGCGATAGCGCGATCAAAACTACCAGCATAATAATACTGGCAATTACCCAAAGCACGACTTTTAAAGTTTTACGTATATATGTATTCAAGTTTGTAAGATGAGATTTGTACTGTTTCCTAAAAATTAACTAAAATCATGCCACAGGAGCATTTATCCCTTGCTTACTATTACAATTGAGAACCCATTTTGTTTAAACTAGGGTACATTATCTTAAACGCGCACGTTTTTTGCTTTCACTAAAAAAATTGTATGTTTATTTTATGAATGAATTAAAGTTTACCATAAACTATCAGCATTTCCAAGCGCTTAATGAGCTTGATCCTGCGGATATTGATTTATGTTTAAAAGCCGAGGAAGCTTTACAGACTTCTTATTCGCCTTATTCGAAGTTTAGGGTAGGGACGGCAATACTACTTGCGGACGGGGAAGTGATATTGGGAAGTAATCAAGAGAACGTGGCCTATCCTTCGGGGCTTTGCGCGGAGCGTGTAGCGCTCTTTGCAATTGGTGCTCTGCGTCCGGGTGCCGTAATTAAAGCGATGGCAATAACTGCACAAACGGATAATTTCGAGATCAAGAAACCTGTAACACCTTGTGGAGCCTGCTTGCAGGTAATGTCGGAGTTTGAGCAGCGTCAGAATACAGAAATCGACGTTATATTTTATTGTATCGGTGGGGAAGCACTGAAAGTGAAAGGTATAAAAAGCCTGTTGCCTTTTGCTTTTCTTGAAGATAGGCTGGTTGGCTAATATTTTTAGTGCTGTACAGCAGGAATGTTAAGAACTGTTCAAAAATTCTGTTCTTAAAATTTCATCGTAACCCTTATATTTACAGCATCCAACATCATTTTAATGAGCGAAGAACTAGAAGAAAACATAAACGAAGAGAATAAGCATACCGTAATTCCAATTAATGGACTCTACGAAAACTGGTTTCTCGATTATGCTTCTTATGTAATTCTGGACCGTGCCGTTCCGCATATTCACGATGGGTTAAAACCTGTTCAGCGGAGGATCCTGCATTCCCTGAAGGAGATGGACGACGGGCGTTTTAATAAGGCGGCAAATGTTATCGGAAATACCATGAAATATCACCCACATGGTGATGCTTCTATTGGCGATGCCATGGTTCAGATCGGACAAAAAGATCTCTTGATCGATTGTCAGGGGAACTGGGGTGATCCGGTGACGGGAGACAGCGCTGCGGCGCCGAGATATATTGAGGCGCGCTTATCGAAGTTTGCCAATGAAGTTGTGTTTAACTCAGATACTACGGTTTGGCAATTAAGCTACGACGGTAGGAATAATGAACCCTTAACCTTACCGGTTAAATTTCCTTTGTTACTGGCCCAGGGGGCAGAGGGTATTGCCGTTGGTTTAGCGACCAAGGTGATGCCGCACAATTTTGTGGAGTTACTGGATGCTTCAATCGAAGTGCTGCGGGGAACCAGACCAAACATTTTACCCGATTTCTTTACCGGTGGTATGGCAGATTTTTCTGCGTACAATGAGGGTATGCGTGGTGGTAAGATCCGTGTCCGTGCAAAAATTACGGAGAAAGATAAAAAGACACTAGTAATAACCGAGATCCCCTTTAGTACGACAACGGGTTCTGTAATTGATAGCATCCTTTCAGCAAATGAAAAGGGGAAGATCAAGATTAAGAAAATTGAAGATAACACAGCTGCGCATGTAGAGATCGTGATCCAGCTGGCACCGGGTATTTCTCCTGATGTTACCATCGATGCGCTTTACGCATTTACTTCCTGCGAAGTTTCTATTTCGCCCAATACCTGTATCATTAAGGATGATAAACCTCAGTTTTTGAGTGTTAATGATATCCTTACCGAAAATACGATGCAAACCAAAAGTTTGCTGAAGCAGGAATTAGAAATTAAGTTGCATGAGTTGCTGGAGAAAATCTTCTTTAGTTCGTTATTGAAGATTTTTATTCAGGAGGGGATGTATAAGCATCCTGATTACGAAAACTCAAGCAACTTCGATGCCGTAGTAGTGGTATTGAACGGTTTGTTCGATCCTTTCAAACCACAGTTATACCGGGAGATCTTACCGGAAGATTTTAAGAAACTGATCGATAAACCGATGAGTAGTATCACGAGGTTTGACGTGAAGAAGGCCGATGATCAGATGAAGGCGCTTGCTGATGAGATCAAGGTTGTTAAGAATCATTTACGTCACCTCACCGATTATACAATTGCCTGGTTTCAGCGATTGAAAGACCGGTACGCCAAGGGTAGGGAACGTAAAACTGAAATTCGCTTGTTTGATCGGGTGGAAGCTTCTAAAGTTGCGTTGGCCAATGTTAAGCTATACCTGAACCGCGAAGATGGTTTTATTGGTACCGGATTGCGTAAAGATGAGTTTGTAGCAGACTGTTCTGATCTGGACGAGATTATAGTTTTCAGAGAGGACGGTAAGTGCGTAATCACGAAGGTTGCAGACAAAACATTTGTTGGAAAAGGAATAATACATGCTGCGGTATTCAAGAAGAACGACGAACGCACTATATATAACCTGATCTATAAAGATGGTGGATCAGGGGTTTCCTATATCAAGCGTTTTGCTGTAATGGGTGTAACGCGCGATAAAGACTATGACCTGACTAAGGGCACAAAGGGATCGAAGATCTTATATTTTACAGCGAATCCAAACGGAGAGGCCGAAATTATCACTGTGCAGCTAAAGCCGCATACCAAGCTAAAGAAATTGCAATTTGATGTAGACTTTGCTGAGATAGCGATTAAAGGGCGTGCCTCTCAGGGAAATATTGTCTCTAAATATCCTATAAAAAAGATTCTGTTGAAGAGCAAAGGCGTTTCAACATTGTCTGGTCTCAAAATATGGTATGATGACCTGTTGAGGAGATTAAATGTGGATGGCAGAGGAAAATACCTTGGTGAATTTGACGGAGATGATAAGATCCTCCAGGTACATAAAGAGGGCTGGTACGAGTTAAGCACGTTTGAATTGAGTAATCACTTTGATGCTGACTTACTGATTATTCAAAAATATGATCCGGAAAAAGCATTTTCAGTAGTGCAATATGAAGGGAAAGCGAAAAACCAATTTGTAAAACGATTTGTATTTGAGAGTATTGCAGTAGGTAAAAAACAAGGTTTTATCAGTGAAGAACCAGGTTCAAAATTAATATACATTACCAGCAATCCAGCGGCAAAGCTTACGATTGATGTTTTAAAAGGAAAAACACAGATTCCAGAAACCCTTGATGTTGTACTTTCGGAGTTTATTGATGTAAAGGGGCTCAAAGCTATTGGTAACAGGCTTACCCAGCATGACCTTAAAAATATGACCTTAAGTGAAGCGGAAGAGGAGGAACTGGTAATCGAAGCGGCGGCAGCAGCAGCCGCTGTCAGAGCTTCAAATGAAGAAGAAGTTGAAGGAGCAGAGCCGGGCGTGGAGGTAGAGCAGTCAGAAGCAGTAGCTGATGTTGCGACTGAACTTGATGAAGGCACTGAAACGGAAGAAATTGATGATTTGCCTGAAACAACAGTGGCTGATTCTACAGAGCCGGTAGTTGCAGCCGAGCCGACAAAAGCAGACATGCCTGTAACAACACCACCAAAATCAATGGCTAAAGAATCTGATCAGGCTCCTCCGGATCAAGCAACAGAAACACCGCCGGCTAAAAGGGCATGGACATCATCTGCAAAACCAGCCAAACCGGTAAAGAAAATAGATTTAGAGATTACTAATCCGGACGATCTGGACATCGATGATACCGGTCAATTGGGCTTATTCTAAAAGGCTGCAGAAATTCTTTCTGCGGCCATAATAAAAGCAATTCCGAAAATCGCTGAAGAAAGAAACAGGTTCCAGTCGCGCTTCTTAACCTTAATAATACTGATAAAAATAAAGGATAAGATAAGAATGCCCAGTACAATCAGCACCTGACCAAACTCCAGGCCTACATTAAATGCAAAAAGCTCTGCGACGATGTTGCTGCTTTTACCAAGCAAACTTTTTAAATAATTTGAAAAGCCCATGCCATGTATGAGGCCGAAAAATAGCGCTAGCACGTATTTTAAAGAAACACCTTTTTGTTTGGTTATGGGAATTAAGATGTTTGCCATGGCAGTGGCCAGGATGGTTACAGCTATGAGAAATTCTACGAGTGGTGTATTTACTTTGATGATAGAGAGTACACTCAAAGCTAAGGTAATGCTATGGCCAACGGTAAATGCTGTTACGAGGATCAATACTTTCCTCCAGTCCTGAATGGCATAAGTTCCACAAAGAACCATAACAAAAAGTATGTGGTCATAGCCCTTCCAATCTAAAATATGTTGCCAGCCTAACTGGAAGTACAAAGAGAAATCCTGCATGGCGCAAAATGGGGAATTTGTCAAGAGATTCCAAAAAAGCATTTAATTTGTTGCATTGCAAATGTCGCAGGTACAAAAAAGGCGGTCAGTTTAACTGACCGCCTAAATTACTTTATTGGTATTGGATATAAATCGGAATTGGTCTTAGTTTTAGCAGTTCCTCTGGAGTCATTAAACGATTGGGAGCTTTCTTAAGGTCATTTTTGTAAAACAACTTGAAGCCTGTAAACTGAACTGGTTCGTTTTGAATGAAGTAACGGTAAGTGCCTAACTTCAAGTCTGGTTCACCCCATCCGTCCATGTGCATTACGATCTGAACTTCAGGTCTTAATTTGATGTTTTGGTAGTTGGTAACCATTTTTTTAGTAAAACGGTGTACGGTAAATATTTTTGGAGGCAGGTTATATTTCTTAACCAGGTTGGCCAGATATTGTGAGCAATAGTTAATGTCTTCTGCGTCATAGGTACCAATCTTCTTACCTGGTTTATCGCCACCCTTCATGCTGAACTCAGGGTCAATACCGAGGTGTACATTCGGTAGCATCAGGTATTTTTCTATGCGGGGAAGTTCTGCTTTGATATTACTTAAGGCAACCTGAATATCCAGGAACACAATACCGTTATGCATTTTAGCAATTTTCATTACCGAATCAATTTGTTTATCGCCCATCCTGTTGATGTACTTACCATCCTTGCCGGGCGTACCACTAGCTACAGCTGCTATATAATGTACACCTGCCTGTACTGGCGTAGATGGATCTGCTTTTTCCCAACGCTTAACTTCAGCATTCAGGCGGCTCCACATTTCTTTTGGTGCATATTCTCCCAATGCGCCCATCTTTTTTGAGTGGAGGTTTCCATAATATACAACCACACGTTTGAATGGAAGGATAGCACCTGCCAACGGATAGGGTTGTTTTTTTACCGGCCATTTGCCTGTAGTATCGCCATTTGCGAGTTTTTTGATCAGCAGGTTGTATTTCGCCGTATCTACTGGTGTACGGTCCATTCCGACCTGCTCAGTGGTGTCAGAAACTGTAGAATCTCCAGTGCTTTTTACTTGAGCACCAGGCTTTTTTGCGTCAGAGCTGCAGTTTGCAAAAAGTGTGACAGATGCCAGCCCAATTAAGAGGGTTCCTGCGAGTTGAGGTATTTTCATAGTTTTTAATAGAGGTAAATTCTTTGTGGTACAAGTATACCAATCTTCCGGGGGATAAAAAAACTGATTTATTGATGACCAATAAATTCTTTTCAGGATTATTTGTAATAGTTCTAAATAAGTCAGTATACTTGCAGTTCTATTTGAATCAAGTCTAAATAAAGAATATTAATGAAGATATATTTACTGTTATTTACTTTATGTTTCGTTGTAGGTACTATAAGTGCTCAGGAAAAAACTAATGTAACTAAAGGAAAAAAAGTCAATCAACTGGACGAGGTGGTGGTAACCGCTGAATACCAACCGCAATCTTTAAAGAATTCAGTTTATCGCACCAGAGTAATTAACGGTGAGAAAATCAGATTACGTGCCGCAACTAACATTCAGCAGGTGTTAAGCACTGAACTTGGATTTCGTTTTTCGAACGACTTGACTTTGGGAACGAGTGATGTTCAACTGATGGGGATGTCGGGGAGAAATGTTAAGATTTTATTGGATGGCGTTCCGATGATTGACCGTAGCGATACCCGCGAAAGTTTAAATCAGATCGATATCAATACGGTCGAGCGGATAGAGATCGTTGAAGGCCCCCTGTCAGTATCCTATGGAACGGATGCCCTTGCGGGAGTTATTAACATTATTACGAAGAAGCCGGGTAAAGAAAATTATAATATCAATGCGCGGGTTCAAGAAGAGACGGTTGGAAGCAATTACGGTCCTTTGAACGGAGATGGACTGCATATTCAGCATATCGGTGCGGGCTGGCAAAAGAAGGGATTCTCAGCCTTGGTTGGTGCAACACATAACGACTTTAGCGGTTTTCAAATTCCGTCTCTCACTTCTACAGCAGCAGAAATTGATGCAGTGGGTAATCGGTGGAAACCCAAATCGCAATGGCTGGCCAACACGAAACTGGGTTACACAAATGATAAGCTTAATTTATGGTATAGGTTAGATTACGTTGATGAAGATATCGACACCAGATTAGGTTATAATCCAAACAACTATAAAGGCGTTACGCAACAATATGTCACTAAACGGTATACACAACAAGTACAGGGAAGTTATATTTTCAGCGACAGATTACTGTTTAATGGATCTGTAGCTAATTCGAATTTGAAACGCTCTACAATTACGAAGGAGCATAACTACGCAACGGGCGAAGTAACCTTGTCTGCAGGTGCCGGACAGCAGGATATTTCCAAATTCAACGCTACATCAGTAAGGGGTACTGCACAATATAAATTATCTGATAATATTTCTTTCCAACCGGGTGTTGAGATCAATATGGATGGTTCGAGCGGTGCACGTATTTCTGGATCGCCTTCTATTAATGACTATGCATTTTTTATATCCTCAGAACTGAAGTTGCTGACAGATTTGACGGTAAGACCTGGATTAAGATTCATTCATAACTCAGTGTATGATGCTCCGCCAGTAATCCCCTCTCTAAATGCGAAATTAAAATTGACGGAGAAACTGGATCTACGCGCCGGCTACGCCAGCGGATTCCGTTCACCTGCATTGCGTGAGCTGTACTACGACTTTTTTGATGCCAGTCATTCCATTATGGGAAATCCAGATTTGAAGGCCGAACAATCCAATAGTTATACAGCCTCTCTTACCTGGGCAAATGCTACAACTTCAGCGGTAAACTTTCGCAGCACGTTAAGCGGGTTCTATAACAATTTCAGAAACAGGATTGAGTTCGGTCTGTATAGTGGTGATAAATCGATCACTACATTGATTAATATCGCAAAATATAGGACGACGGGTGGTACGTTCGAAAACACGCTTAGCGCAGGGAATTTTGAAGGTTCACTGGGATTTTCCCTTGTAGGCGTTTATAACAACTACTCTGAATCTGCGAGTACCTATGGCGAGTCGCCAGCGCTAGTGTGGTCGCCTGAATTAAACACAAATCTCACATACACATTTCCCAAAATCGGTACGACGATTAATCTTGCTTACAAGTATACCGGGAAGAAACCGATATATGAAGTAGCTACAGAGAATACAGTGGAAGTACTGCGACTCACCAGAACCGCCGGTTTCAGCATGGCTGACCTGATGATTACCAAAAAAGTTCGTAATTCATTAAACCTGAATGCCGGTGTCAAGAATCTCTTTGATTTAACCACGATTAATAATACCGCGGTAGCTACGGGATCGCCACATGGTAGTGGCGGGGGCCCAGTTCCAATCACTTATGGAAGGTCGTATGTGCTCGGTCTCAGTTTTAATTTATCCAAACCTTAAATAATTCAATTAAATAATAACACTTAAAAACATGAACAAATTCTCCAAAATTATCGGCCTACTATGTATCGCAGCTTGTTTTACGGCATGCCAGAAAGATGATGAGCCAACTATTGTTATTCCTCCTTCGGAAGGAAGCAGCCTCACGTTAAACGGACTAATTGGTGCGGAAGCTGGAGCGAGTGCAGGCAATAGTGTATTCGTGGACTTTAGCACAGATAAACAAACCGGCATCGCTAGAAATTCTTGGGATCTTGGATTTTATTCGGGTAGTGATTTCCGTGTAATTATCAACCATGCTGTAGGTGCAACAGCGATACAACTGAACAAGACTGACCTTAACCAGGTAACCGCTGCTGATACAACGGCTTTGGCAATTAATGGTGATCTTGCTATTGGCCAGGGCGCCGGTGGGTTTGCTACTATTGACCCTGTGGAGAGCGAACTTAGCGCATATCTTTCAGGTACAGTAATTAAACAAGTTTCGGCAACAGATGCTGATAACAAAGTATATATTATTAACCGTGGTGCTGGTGGTCTTACTGAAAACAGAGGCTGGCAAAAAATCCGTGTAATTCGTGCTGGTGCGGGCTATACATTACAGTACGCAAAAATCACCGAAACAACTTTCAAAACTTTAACAGTTACGAAAGATGCAGCCTTTAACTTTAAGTATGTGTCGTTTGTAAAAGGTACTGTTGATGCAGAACCCGCTAAAGCAGACTGGGATATTGAATGGGGTTTCACTACCTATAAGGCAAGCGCCACTATTCCTTACACATTCTCCGATTTTGTATTGATCAACTTTGTGAATGGCGTAACTGCTGCTGAAGTTCGTTTTTCTGGTACAGACGCAAATTCTACTGTTAAATATGCCGATTTTACTGAAAGTAATTTAACAGGAATAACGTTCTCAGGTAAAAGAGATGCCGTAGGTAGTAACTGGAGAGTTACCTCACCGGCTACGAGTGCTGCAGTAAAAACAGATCGCTTCTATCTGGTAAAAGATCCTGCAGGTAATGTATACAAATTGAAATTTGTGAGTTTCATCGCTTCGGATGGCGGAGTTCGCGGTAAACCGGTTATTGAATATAAACTGGTTAAAAAAGCATAGACTTGGTTAGTTTGTGAGGAAAGGGATTTCTGGATATTCCAGAACTTCCCTTTTTGTTTGTAATTTATGATTTAGGTAAAGCGTTATAAAATAAATAGATATGTCGAATAAATTTAGAAATCTCATCGTTTTGACACTGGGAGTAGTTTTCCTGTTCTCGTGTACTGGTAAACAAGAAAAGGCTGCAGACCAGCAACTGGCCGACAGCACTAAGATTGTGTCGCTAAATGGCGCAGTCAGTGAAATAATTGCAGGTATAGGCCTTGAGAAAAATATCGTTGGAACAGATGTAACGAGTAATTATCCTGAGTCGCTTAAGAAAAAAGCGAAAATCGGGCATAACAGAAATATCAATGCCGAAGGTGTATTGGCTTTGAAACCTAACCTGGTAATAGGTATAAAAAAAGAAGTGTCTCCAGCTTTGGTTGAACAATTTAAAGCCGCTGGCATTAAGTTAATCCTACTAGATCAGGAGTTTTCTATCGCTGGAGCAAAAAATCTAATTCATGCGGTGGCCGACAGTTTAAAGCAGACTTCAAGGGGTGACTCGTTAGTTAAAATCCTGGATGCTGATCTTGCGCAAGTTAAGCAAGCGGATAGCGCTGTGAAAAAACCTAAAGTTTTATTTATCTACGCCCGTGGGACGGGTACAATGATGGTTGGTGGAACAGGTACTCAGGTGGAGCAGGCGATTATATTGGCTGGTGGCCAAAATGCTGTTACTGATTTTGCTGATTATAAACCATTAACTGCTGAGGCATTGGTTCAGGCTAATCCGGACGTGATTCTTTTATTTTCAAGTGGTCTGCAAAGTCTTGGCGGTCCTGCCGGACTGATGAGTGTACAGGGTATTAAACAAACAAATGCCGGGCGCAACAATAAAATTATTGAGATGGATGGGGAGCTGCTGAGCAGTTTCGGTCCCAGACTTGGAAAAGCTATTCAAGAGTTAGCTCAGAAAATCAAATAGATGAAGAAAATTGGATTAATTTTAGTCGCACTGACAGTGTTGATGATTGCTGCTACGGTATTATCTGCTTGTATAGGTGCGGTTAAAATTACCTTTGCTGAATTGTTTTCGGGGAAACTTCAACCACAACAGGAAGCTGTGCTGTATTCCATAAGGTTACCTCGGGTGGCATTGGGACTGCTCATTGGTGCTGCTCTGGGTATTTCCGGTGCAGCAATTCAAGGACTTTTTCGTAATCCACTTGCGGAGCCGGGGTTGATTGGCATTTCGTCTGGAGCAACATTGTTTGCGGTGATGATGATTGTGCTTGAGATCAAAGTATTTAAAATGCTTACCGGGACATTTGGTTTTTACGCACTATCTATCGCTGCATTTGCGGGAGCTTGCATTACCGCTATGTTGGTGTACAGGTTGTCGAGATCCAAAGGGAAGACCGTGATTACGACCTTGTTACTTTCGGGGATTGCTATTAATGCGCTTGCAGGTTCTTTTACAGGCTTACTCACTTATGTTGCTACGGATGAACAGTTGCGCAGCATCACTTTCTGGAGTTTAGGAAGTCTTGGCGGGGCCAGTTGGAATACGGTAACCTGGCTATTGCCTTTCGTATTGATACCGGTAGTAGGTCTTCCGTTCTTATCTAAATCTTTGAATGCCATAGCACTTGGAGAATCTCAGGCCCTGCATATGGGGATAAATGTTGTGGTTGTTAGGCGCTTAATTATTATCTTGTCTACAATTGCTGTTGGCGCGTCTGTTGCTGTGGCAGGAATGATCGGTTTTATCGGCTTAATTATTCCGCATATCCTTCGGATGCTGTTTACTGCGGATCACCGCCTGGTTATTCCAGGGTCAGCGTTGCTGGGTGCTGCGTTACTTACTGTGGCCGACCTAATTGCCAGAACGTTGGTTGCCCCGGCAGAGCTGCCAATTGGTATTTTAACGGCGATGATAGGTACACCTGTATTTATATATATCATTATATCTGAACGTAATAAAAGAAACTTGTTATGATCGTAGTTAAAGACCTTGATTTTTTTGTTGGTAAAAAGCAACTTCTGAACAGGCTCAGCTTCGAGGCTAAGCCCGGGGAGTTGCTTGCCGTCCTTGGTGCCAATGGTGCCGGGAAGAGTACGCTTATGAAACTGCTATGTCGTGAGTTGAATCCATCAGACGGAGAGATTCGTATCGATGGCATCAACCTGAGACAGTATACGCTGAAAGAACTGGCAAAAGCACGAGCCGTCCTTTCTCAACACAATACCATCTCAATTTCCTTCCTGGTACATGAACTGGTCATGATGGGAAGGTATCCGCATTTTGACCATCAGCCTTTGCCCGCAGATATTGATATCGTAAAAAGAGTGATGGAAGAAGTAGGCATTACGCATCTTACAAACCGCGATTACAATACCTTGTCTGGTGGAGAACAACAGCGCGTGCAACTGGCGAGGGTGATTGCACAGATCTATGATCAACCGGGTGCCTGTTTGTTTTTGGATGAGCCTACTACGGGACTGGATCTACGATACCAGCAACAGATCATGGAGTTGGCGAGGAACTTCGCTGACAGGGGCTATTGTGTAATTTGCATCCTGCATGATATCAATTTTGCCTCGCGCTTTGCGGATAACATTCTTATGCTTAAGGATGGCCAGAAAATAACTATGGGAAGTCCGTTGGAAGTGATCAACTGTGAAAATATTCATGAAACTTTTGGAATCAAAGTAAAATTAATGGCCTGCGAAGGTTTTAGCTGTCCCCTTGTTATACCGGCAAGTAGCGTAGCCTAACAAGCCGATCAATAGAATTAACTTATTAAAATTATAGAAAATGGAAAAAATTGCAGAATTAAAAAGTCAGTGGGAAACCTTCAAAACTGAAAATCCCAAAGTAAGAATCAGGGATGCTGCGAAACAGCTGGACACTACAGAAGCAGAATTGCTGGCTACTTCTGTCAATGATACTGTAACCAGACTAACGGATAGCTTTCCAGATATATTAAAAGGCGTTGAAGCTTTAGGTCATGTGATGGCACTTACACGTAATGACCACTGTGTACATGAACGTAAGGGGGTATATCACAACCTTTCATTTATGGGGGCTATGGGCTTAGCGGTGAATCCGGATATCGACCTGCGATTATTTATGAGTCAGTGGAAATCTGCTTTTGCAGTAAATGAACAAGGGCGCAAGAGTCTCCAGTTTTTCGGTAAGGATGGTGCTGCGGTTCATAAAATATATCTTACAGAACAAAGTAATGTTGCCGAATATGATGCGTTGTTAAGTGCATTTAGGGCTGAGGATCAATCTGCTGCGCTGGAAATTGTACCTGCTCCTGATGCTGCTCCCGAAAAGGCTGATTCGGAAATTGATGTTGCTGGTTTTCAGGAAGCGTGGCTGAACTTAAAAGATACGCATGCCTTTCACGGGTTGTTGCGCAAGTTTGACGTATCGCGTAAACAAGGTCTGCGTTTAGCTCCGGCCGGTCACGCTGTAGAAATCACGGTAGATTCGCTTAAAGCAATTATGACTAAGGCGTCTGAAACAAACATGGAGATTATGGTTTTTGTTGGGAGTGCCGGATGTATCCAGATTCACACGGGATTGATTCAGAAATTGCTTGAGACAGGACCATGGTTCAATGTGCTTGATCCCGAGTTTAACCTGCACCTCCGCATGGACGGAATCGCTTCTGTATGGTTAGTGAAAAAGCCAACTGAAGATGGTGTTGTTACCAGCATAGAAGTTTTTGATGCTGAAGGTAGCATCATCACTCAACTGTTTGGTAAAAGAAAACCTGGAATTCCTGAAAACGAACAATGGAGGATGGTTGCCAACGAATTGGCAGTTATCGCATAAATAAAAAAAGAGCTGGATAAATGTCCAGCTCTTTTTTTAGGATTTGAAGGTGTTGAATTTACCGAAGACACCGAGTGGGAGCTTAATACCCGAGGTTGCCTGTAGAAAAAGCTCACCTGTTTCCAGATTTTGAACTGCTGGAAAAGATGTTTTGATAAGGTTTTCCACAATTACTGAGGAGAAACCTAAGGAATAGGTGTTAAGGATTAGAAAATGTTCTTCAGGGTCCAGGAGTTGTACAACTTCCTGCATCATTTCCTGAATGTGATCTTCCAATTTCCATTTCTCTCCATTAGGGCCGTGACCAAAAGCAGGAGGATCCAGGATAATACCGTTATATTTTTTTCCGCGTTTTAATTCTCGTTTTACAAATTTCAGGGCATCTTCAACAACCCAGCGTATATCCTGAAGTTTAGAAAGCTCCTGATTCTCATTGGCCCAGTTTACTACCTGCTTTATAGAGTCTACGTGTGTAGTATCCGCCCCCGCAGCTTTGGCAATTAATGAAGCAGCACCGGTATACGCAAAAAGATTTAACACTTTAGGCTGCTTGGTTTTCATCTTTTTAACACATGATGAAATATAGTCCCAGTTAACTGCCTGCTCAGGAAACACGCCTACATGTTTAAAAGAGGTGAGGCCAAGGCGCAGGTTGATGCTTACTTCGTCATTTGTATAGTTGACATTCCAGCGGTCAGGGATCTGCGAAGCAGACTTAACCCATTCGCCAGAGGTGGCAGAGCGACTTCTGAATCTGATATGGGTTCTTTTTTTCCAATCTTGTTCAGAGAGCGTTTTTTTCCAAACGGCCTGAGGTTCTGGCCTGGACAATACCAGGTTTCCGAAACGTTCAAGTTTTTCAAAATCTCCACAATCAATCAACTCATAGTCTTTCCAATGTGTGGGACTCAGCAGGCTTATCATATTCTTATTGTTATTAAATTAAAAGTTCTTCTTGGCGGCTTTCATAAAGCGGCTGGCGAAAACAAAATCGTTAAGTTCGGCAATATCTGTATGGGCAATCTCTTTATTTGAACCTTCCCAGAATTTCTTGCCTTCATGTAAAAACATGATATAATCTCCGATCCCCATTACAGAGTTCATATCGTGCGTAACTACGATAGTGGTCGTATTATATTCTTCGGTGATCTCTTTGATCAGCTCATCGATTACGATCGATGTTTTGGGATCCAAACCGGAGTTGGGTTCATCGCAAAAAAGATATTTTGGGTTCATTGCAATTGCACGGGCAATACCTACCCGTTTTTTCATTCCCCCAGATAACTCTGCCGGGAACAACTTATTCTTGCCCTCAAGGTTTACGCGTTCCAGACAGAAGTTTACACGGTCGAGTTTTTCTGAGCGTGCCTGTTCGGTAAACATATTTAGTGGGAACATGATGTTTTCTTCAACGGTCATGGAATCAAATAGGGCGGATCCCTGAAACAGCATGCCGATTTCTTTACGGATCTCTATGCGCTCCTCGAAACTCATTTTTGTAAATTCCCTACCATCGTATTCTACACTTCCATGTTCAGGAGTATGCAGTCCGATCATACACTTCAGTAGTGTTGTTTTTCCAGAACCTGAACCACCGATAATCAGATTAGTTACCCCAGCTTCAAATTTGCCCGAGATACCCTTTAATACTTCATTCTGTCCGAATGATTTATAAATGTCTTTAATCTCGATCATAATAATAATTGGGTTACAATGTAATCGCAGGCGAGGATAGTGATACAGCTTACTACTACTGCCCTGGTACTTGCCTGCGCAACTTCAAGTGCACCGCCTTTAACATAAAACCCTTCGTAAGCCGGGACTGAAGTAATGATGAAGCCGAAAACAAAAGCCTTAACGAGTGCGACAGTAATCGTATATGGATTAAAATCAGTAGTGATGCCTTGTATATAACCCGCAGCAGAGATAGCACCTGATAAAGTACCACCAATAAAACCACCTGTAATACTCAATACCATTGCGATGATAACAAGCAGTGGAACCATAGTTATACCAGCAATGATTTTTGGCAGGATCAGGTAGCCCGGCGAATTGATTCCCATAATCTCGAGGGCATCGATTTGTTCTGTTACGCGCATAGTGCCTATTTCGGAAGAAATAGCAGAGCCGATTTTTCCTGCAAGTACAATAGCGCTGATTGTTGGGCTAAGCTCAAGGATACTGGAGTCGCGGGTTACAGAACCGATAATAGTTTTTGGAATGAAATCACTTACCAACTGAAAGGCAATCTGAAGGGTCATTACCGCACCGATAAAGGTAGATATGATAGAGATCAATCCTAGAGAACCGACTCCAATAAAGTCCATCTGTTGAAAAATGGCTTTTAAATATATCTTAAACTTTTCCGGCTTTCTGAATACGGCCTTCAGCAGAAGGATATACTTGCCAAAATTTGTGAAATTCATCTATAAAAGTTATGGGGTACATGCAATAATACTACAAAGTAACAATAAAATTTGCTTAGGGTTTCGGAATTCCTGAAAAAGATCGGTTTAACTGCCTAATTGAAGCAAGGAATAGACAAACATTCCGACCTCTTTACTGTTAACTTGCTATGGACTCATTTAACATCATTATCAGTGTATCTGGTCAGGAGCTGGCATTAACACTGCAGCCCGAGGAGGCAGGTACGTATAAAGTTATCTATCACGGTATGCTTGTAGGCGAAATTACGATGGCTGAAAATGGCTGGGAAGCACTTTCTATGGATGAGGTTAGTCCGGGCATCTTTCCAATGTATGAACACAAAGCAGACTCTGATGCACCACGACTTGTACTTGAGAAAAAAATTGTTGCTCAGATTGGCGAAGCTATTGAGACTAGCGAATAGCCGTTGCAATCTTTTAAATTTACATTTACTTTGCTGATCTAAATTTTATCAGCATGAACGCTATTATAACAGGCGCTACCAAGGGTATTGGAAGAGCTATTGCCATTAAACTCGCTCAAGAAGGATACAATCTGGCAATCTGTGCCAGGAACCAGGCTGAACTGACAGCTTTTTCTGCCGAACTGGAATCTACCGGAGTCAAGGTGTTTGCCATGGCCGCAGACTGCAGCATAAAATCCGAAGTATACACTTTTTGTGCCTTTGCCACTGCCGCACTAACAGAAATAGATGTGCTGGTAAACAATGCAGGAATATTTCTTCCGGCAAGCATCTTTGATGAATCCGATGAAGCCTTTGAATTACAACAAAATCTGAACCTCAACTGTGCATATTATCTTTCCAAATATGTTGGTAAATCTATGATTTCCAGACGCTCAGGGCATATTTTTAACGTCTGCTCTATAGCGAGCAAAGAAGTTGTAGAAAATGCAGGCAGTTATAGTGTAACTAAATCGGCGTTGCTCAGTCTTAATAATGTATTGAGGCAGGAATTAGCAAAATACAACGTTAAGGTGACGGCAATTTTGCCAGGTTCAACATTAACATCTTCTTGGGAAGGCACAACAATTCCGGAAGATAAGTTTGTACAACCACAAGATATTGCATCAACCTTGTTCCACATTCTGGGATTAAGCGCCGGTGCTAACGTTGATGAAGTGATCATTAAGCCGATACATTTTTAAGACAATTAATATAGGAGATATTGTTATGGACAAGAGATTATTAAGAAACGAATTCGACAAAGTTGTCGCAGGTGTTTCATCAGGAATTGCAGACTATATGCAGGTGGATGTTACCATTATCAGACTCCTGTTTGTGTTATCGACAATTTTTCTTTTTGGTACGGGGATATTGGTTTATTTAGTGATGTGGATTGTGGTACCTGTTAATAACGATCCGGCAGCACGTTTTTCTAAATTTAACGATTATTTTAAAGGACAGAACCCTTCAACCTTCAATGGCCCGAATGCGTACTCACAGCCTGACCAATCAGAAAAAACTACTGAGCAGCCGTTTAATACTGGTCAGACCTGGAGTGCTGCTCCGCAGGATTTCAAGGCCTATCCAAAGAATAACAATGATACCGGTCGTACTGTAGGTGGTTTGTTTTTACTCGTTATCGGTTTGTATTTTTTGATGAACGAGTTCGATATTATTCCTTACTGGTTTAGATTGGGTAAATTATGGCCGCTTGTATTTGTAGCCATAGGAGTTAGCTTCATCATGAAGTCGAAAAGGAAAAATGCCTTTGAAGACTGGAAAAATGAAACGATCCAAAAAGATATGCAGGAAAAAGATCAATCGGACAAAAAAGAACTATAGCCATGAAACTAGATAGAATAATGTGGGGTATCGTACTACTATTTGTAGGTGGAGTACTCTTGTTGGAAAACTTTAACGTAATTGAATTTTACTGGAGAAATGTGTGGGGCTTCTGGCCGATCTTCCTGATCATTGCTGGTGTAAACATCCTTTTCAATAAAAATAAGTCGCAATTAGGCAATATCATTTCTATTGTTGTCCTGGTTATCACTTTATCTGTATTGTTTTATCGCGGACAGCAGCCTCCTGAACACCGATCATGGTTTGGGCAAAATCTGAAATCCGATATCGACATAGATTTCGATGACAACGACGATGATGACAGTGTAAATTCTCAGCGACTGAGCTTCTCGGAACCATTTAATGCTGATAGTTCTAAGAGCGTAGCGCTTAACATCTCTGGAGGAGGAACTTCTTTCAGCCTTAAGGGGGCGACTGACAGTCTGATTTTGGCTAATGTTGATAATAAAAGAGGGAACTTTACCCTTAGCAAGGAAAGCACAGACTCTGCGCAAACGCTTACTTTCAAAATGCAAAACCATAAAGGTAAATGGAGCATGAATGATGGTGGTAATGACGTTGATTTTAAATTGAATTTACATCCGGAATGGACAATTAAAATGAATATGGGTGCTGGAGAAGTGAACTTCGACTTATCACCATATAAAATTAGAACTTTCCGTTTTGATGGTGGTGCTGCGGCGCTGGATATTAAAATGGGTGACTTGCTGCCGATAACGGATGTTATTGTGAAAACAGGTGTGGCAGATGTGAAGATAAATATCCCTACGGGATCCGGTTGTCGGATTGTTACTAAAACCGGTTTGTCGTCAAGAGACTTTACAGGTTTCACCAAGTTGAGCAACGGAACTTATGAGACTCCGAATTACGCAAATTCAACAAAAAAGATTTTTATTAACCTGGATGGTGGATTGAGTAACTTTGAAGTATCACGTTACTAAATCTTAAAATGAGTACACTACAGCAAGCTGACTATACCGTTGTGATCAACGGCAAGCCTCAAGGGCCTTTCCAACTTGCAGAACTTGCTACACTAAACATCAAACCCGGAACTTTTATCCGCAAACCGGGAATGGCTGACTATAAAGAAGCTCACGAATTCTCTGAATTGCGTGAGCTTCTTGGTTTTACTTTTCAGCAAACTGCCCCTCAGTATTTTGCTTCTTTTGATCAGCGCCTGCTCGCTTCAGCAATTGACTTCTTCGTGATCACACTGCTTTATATCTTTGTAGTCCTGATTAGTTTTATTTTTTTGACAGATAAAACACAACGGATTATTACCGCTGTAGCACTGTTGCCATTGATTCCGGTAGTTAAATTTGTATACGGTGTTTTTGCCGAAGCCTCTGCGGCACAGGCAACACTCGGCAAAAGATTGTTGGCAATTAAAGTTACTGATCTTGGCGGCAGCAGAATAGATATTCCCACATCACTAGGTAGAAATGCCGCCAAAATTATCTCGGTATTCCCACTGTTTTTCGGTTATCTATATAGCTTTCTTAATAGAAAGCAACAATGCTGGCATGATATCATAGCAAATACCTTAGTTATTAAGGATAGATTAATATAATCTTTATCTTTGCCCTGCATGGAAAACGTAGTAGCACAACAGGAACTTAAAGGCGGGTACTGTAATAGTCTGTCCCGGTATTCAAGGTTTTTAACACGTGAGGTACAGATAGGTGATATCCCTATGGGTGGATTGAACCCAATCCGTATTCAATCGATGACGACTACGGATACTATGGACACCATAGGCACCGTTGAGCAGACCATCAGGATGGTCGAGTCTGGATGTGAATATGTACGGATCACGGCGCCGAGTATAAAGGAAGCAGAAAACCTTGCCGAGATTAAGAAACAGCTACGCATGCGTGGATATAACGTTCCTTTGGTTGCTGATATCCATTTTACGCCCAACGCTGCTGAGTCTGCTGCCCGCATTGTAGAAAAAGTGCGGATTAATCCAGGCAACTATGCCGATAAAAAGAAATTCGAAAACATTGACTATACGCAGCAGGCTTATCAGGCCGAGCTGGAACGCATCTACAAGAAATTTACTCCACTGGTAAAGATCTGCAAGGAATATGGCACTGCCATGCGTATCGGAACAAATCATGGGTCTCTGTCGGATAGGATTATGAGCCATTATGGCGATACACCACGAGGAATGGTAGAGTCGGCAATGGAGTTTATCCGGATGTGCGAAGACCTCAATTACTATAATCTCGTAATCTCTATGAAAGCCAGCAATACGCAGGTAATGGTAGAGGCTTACCGACTTCTGGTAGACACGATGGTGAAAGAAGGGATGAACTATCCTTTGCACCTTGGTGTTACGGAGGCTGGTGATGGCGAAGATGGCAGGATCAAATCGGCGGTTGGTATTGGAACACTGCTTGAAGATGGCCTTGGGGATACCATCAGGGTATCGTTAACAGAAGATCCCGAATTTGAGGCTCCTGTAGCACGCGCACTTGCTGCACGTTATTCGAATCGCAAAACTAGTCATGAACAAAGTGCGGAGATACCTTTGGTAGACCTGGGCTACAATCCTTATAGCTACTCCAGACGGGTTACCGAACCCTTGCAGCATGTAGGCGGGCATTTTCATCCTGTGGTAATGCATGATGTATCCCGCGAAAATCTCAAAGATCCTTATTTCCTTTCTGCCCTCGGGTATGCCTATCAGGCAGGATTGGATAAATACAATATGGGAGATCAGGCTGCAGACCTTGTTTATCTTGGTGACGCCCTGCCTTCGTTCTCTTTTCCGGGAAACTTACGTCAGATATATAACGCTTCGACATGGTTACAGCTCAATGATAAGTTAAACTGTCATCCTTTATTTTTATTGGATGATTACCTCCAGAGTACACATAAAGATCCGGTTTTGAATCTTGTGCAGGTAAATGCTGCATTTGATGATATGGCGCTGATCAAGGCGCTGGACAGAAATGTTATTCTAGTGCTGGATACCTCTGCCGATCATGGTATGGCTGAGCAGCGCGGATTCTTTGTGCGCATGCTAAATGCAGATATCAAAATTCCAGTGATCCTTAAAAGGTCTTATCCCGGCATTCCGGCAGATGACCTGATTCTTTATGCAGCTACAGACCTTGGTGCTTTATTAACGGATGGCTTTGGCGACGGTGTCTGGATTGATGCAGACCCTGCAGTGGGACTAGGTCTTGTTAATTCGGCGAGTTTTGGTATTCTGCAGGCTACAAGGACACGGATTTCTAAAACAGAATATATCTCTTGCCCGAGTTGCGGACGCACGCTTTTTGATCTTCAGGAAACAACGCAATTGATTCGTTCGAGGACTGATCACCTGAAAGGGATTAAAATTGGTATTATGGGTTGTATTGTGAATGGACCGGGAGAGATGGCGGATGCGGATTACGGTTACGTAGGTACAGGGCCGGGAAAGATTACGCTCTATAGGGGTAAGGAGGTTGTTAAGAAAAATGTTAATGCTGAGTTTGCGCTGGATGATTTGATTGGGTTGATTAAAGAGGATGGTAATTGGACGGAAGTGAGGTGAAATAATTGATATTGTTTTCTTCCTCAAATCTTTGAAGGAAAGATTTGTATGTCATCAAACAATATCAATTATTTCCAGAAGCACTTCGAATAGGGGGGATACGTAGCGACCGAAATAGTTATAGGGAGCGTTACATAGCGACCGGGATATTTTTAGAAGAGGTTAATTAGCGATCGAGATATTTTTAGAAGAGGTTAATTAGCGATCGAGATAGTTAAAGGGAGCGTTACATAGCTACCGAGATATTTTAGATGTTAAGTAGTTGCCTGAATAGTTGTTTGTTATTGCTGCAGAGGGGCTCCAAAGAAAGTTAGGGTTTTGGTGCATACTTCCTGGAGCTGAGGCGGTAGCTGATCGCTGGTATAGGGATGGGAGGCACCATAGACGTGATTGGCACCTTCGATTTTTTGTAGGGTGGCTGAGGGTTGCGCCTGGGCTAATCGCTGAGCCACGCTAAAATCAACGTTTACATCCTGATCTCCATGGAGAATAAGCCATGGGATAGTTACATTTTTAGCCGCTTTGAGGATGTCATATGCTTCACGGTGCGCTTCGAAGTCTTCCAGGAGGTTTTTGTGTAAAGGCATTTTTTCTTTTGTACGGGCATTTTCTACATAGATGGTTCCGGTTGCACGCCAGTCTGCTTCCTGTTCTTTTTTCCACAAGCTACTAAGGTTATCTATGGCACTCCAGGTAACTACCTTTTTGACGAGCGTGTTTTTGGCGGCTTCCAGGATGGCAATTCCTCCACCGCGACTGTGGCCGATTAGATAAATGGGTTGTTCGGTAAAGGTGTGGGCCGCATAGTCCATTATCGTTTCCACATCACGCAGTTCGTAGCTCAGGGTATTTGATGCGAAAGCTTCCATGTCGGAAACTTCCGAGGGTTTTTCTGAGGTTACGCCGCTGTGGGATAGGTTGAATTTGATAAAGCGGTAGCCTTTTTCAGCAAAAAATTGTGCTGTAAGGTGATGAGCGCCCCAATCTTTGAAACCTTTGAATCCATGTATGAAAATTATTGTGGCCAGGATTGTATGTGTATCGTCATATATAACATCGCCATTCAGCACTTTTCCTGCTACACCGGCTAAAATAAATTGTTTTTTCTGTATCATACCTTCTTTGAAATGCTTATTCGAAGTATAAACAAAATTTTAGTTTGCAAGGCAATAAAATAGAGCAATTTAAAATCTTTCTAAATTAGTCTTAATTACAGCATAATGACAGTGGGACAGGTTCCTGTTGTTACTTTTGTTACGCAAAAAAATAATACCCAACGCAACTTTGGAATACTTAAAGATTATTGCTTTTACGCACAAACAGATTGACCTTAAATCCTTGGGGAAATTGGTTATATGCGAGCAAACACTTGACGACAGACTAAAGAATATCCAATCGGAACTCCATATTAAAGAAATTTTCTATGTGGGTACCTGCAATAGGGTAGAGTTTATTTTCACTACGCCACAAGTAGTAGACAGAGAATTTACAGAACGGTTTTTAACGGTTCTTGATATGGGGCTTCCTGCTGCATACATGGAGAACTTTATTGATAATGTTTCTGTGTATGAGCAAGTAGAAGCTTTTAATCACCTCCTCAGAACTTCTTGTTCATTAGAAAGTTTAGTAGTTGGTGAGAAGGAAATTCTTGCACAGCTGCGCAGGGCTTATGAAGCTTGCCGCGTTGCTGGCTTTACAGGTGATTACATGCGTACAGTGATGAACCGTGTAGTGAAAACCGCTAAAGAAGTATATACACATACTAATATTTCAAAGAATCCTGTTTCTGTTGTTTCCCTCGCTTATCGCAAACTGCGTGATCTTAAGATCAGTGCTAATTCCAGATTGCTGATCATAGGTTCTGGAGAAACGAATAAAAACCTTGCTCAGTATCTTAAAAAACATAAATACTCTAATTTCTCTATCTTTAACAGGACTGTTGAAAACGCAGAGGACCTTGCCAGAGATTTGAACGGTAAGGCATATCCGCTCACTGAACTGGAGAATTTTGAAGGTGGCTTTGATGTGATTATCACTTGTACCGGTGCTACAGAGCCCGTAATTACAGAAGAGATCTATAAAAAGTTATTAAGTGGTGAAACCAACAAAAAGATAATTGTTGATTTAGCCATTCCGAATGATACAGCTCCTGAAGTTGTTAAAAATTACCCGATTCATTTTATCGAAGTAGAATCTCTTAAAGAAACTGCCCGCAAAAATATTCAGGAACGTTACGATGAGCTGGTTAATGCTGAAAAGATTATTGAAGACAACATCCGTGAATTTGACCAGGTGTTGCGTCAGCGTAAAATTGAAATCGCCATGAGTAGTGTTCCTCAGAAAATCAAAGAAATCAAGAATACTGCAGTAAATGGTATTTTTGCCGATGAGATCAGCATGATGGATGAGAACTCCAGACAAGTGCTGGAACGCGTGATGAATTACATGGAGAAAAAATATATCAGCGTGCCTATGGTAATGGCCAAAGAAATATTAGTCAACAATAGCTAAGCTAGCTTGTTATCGTCAGTGTAAATACATTATTTGCATATTATTTAACACTCTACATCTTTTAGGTTAAATTTGCGCAAAACCAATCTGAATGATTTGTTGATCTGCTAACTCTCCAACAGGAAAGTAGGTACGCAACAAACATTCCGGTCAAACATATCTAATCTGAATGAAAAGACTCATTATCGGCACAAGGGGCAGTGATCTTGCTTTATGGCAGGCAAACTACATCAAGGACAAACTCGCAGCAATCGGGGTTGAATCTGAATTAAAGATCATCAAAACGCAGGGCGATAAAATTCTTAACCTGAGGCTTGATAAGCTTGAAGGAAAAGGCTTTTTCACGAAAGAGCTGGAAGAGGAGCTCCTTGGCGGAACAATTGACCTTGCCGTGCATTCGCACAAAGATTTACCAACTACACATCCCGAAGGTTTGATTATTGCTGCTGTTCCTGAGCGTGAGGATGCTTCAGAACTACTCCTTATTCTGAAAGATTGTGTTGACGTAACCCAGAAGCTATCGCTTAAAACTGGCGCTATGGTTGGTACTTCTTCCAACCGCAGGAAGGCGCAACTGCTTGCCCTGCGTACAGATTTAAATATTGAAGATTTACGCGGCAATGTGCCTACGAGGATACAGAAATTGCGTGATGAGAATTATGATGCCATCATGCTGGCCAGTGCCGGCGTTAAAAGATTGGGGATCGACCTGAGCGAGTTTCATGTAGAGGTTTTAGAAACCACTGAATTTGTTCCTGCTCCGGCACAAGGAGCCCTGGCTATACAGATCAAAGATCAAAACACAGAATTGCTTAACCTGCTTCAGGCTTTACATCATCAACCAACGGCAGATGAGATCGGTGTAGAACGTAAAGTGCTTAATCTTTTTGAAGGTGGATGCCATATGCCTTTAGGCTGCTATTGCAAAAAGGAAGGCGAACAGTACGAAGTTTGGGTATCTAAAGCCGAAGATGCTGATGATTTTCCAGATCGCCTGTTTTTCAGGGTAGACCAATTGGATGGACTTGCTGAGCGTATCGTTGCTAAGCTAAATGCCGAAAGGAAGATGCCTGCTAAAGTATTTATCTCGAGAGAAATTGGCGAGAATAATTATTTCCGAAGAGCATTAAACAAACATAATATCGAGATTGAAGATCGTTCACTGATTCGTACATTCCCGATTGTAAATATCCTGGACCCTTTTTACCTCAAAAATATCGACTGGATATTTTTTAGCAGCAGAAACGGAGTAGAGTTCTTCTTTAAACTGAAACCAGCTTTATCCAAAAAAGTGAAGTTTGGTGTTGTAGGAAGGGGATCTGAAGATGCGCTACGTAAACATGGCCATCTGGCCGATTATGTAGGCGAAAGTGGAGATATCAAAGAGGTTGCTGATGATTTCGCTGCACTTGTTATTGGCGAAACAGTACTGTTTCCAAGAGCGCAGGATTCTTTGCAAACGATACAGAAATCGCTTTCTCCGGAAACGAAAGTAGTGGATCTTCCGATCTATGAAACGGTGATGGAGGATAATACAGATAAGACTTATGCCGACATACTTATCTTCACGAGTCCTTCAAATGTAGATGCTTATTTCGCGGAGAACCTCCTGGATCCTGAACAAAAAGTGATTGCCATTGGTAATTCAACAGGGAAGAAATTCGAGGAAATGGGCGTGACCTTTACGCTACCTTTTTCTCCCGATGAGATTGGTTTGGCAGAGGCCGTATTTGGCATTGATATTAAATAAAGAAAAGAGAGGTTGATATGTTGCACCGTCCACGTAGACTGAGAAAAAATCCTGTTGTCAGAGAAATGATTGCCGAAACCCGGTTATCCAAAGACATGTTTATTTATCCTTATTTTATTGTTCCTGGAAAGGGAGTGAAACATGCTATAGATGCTATGCCAGGGGTATTTCATTTCTCCATTGATACCTTGCTTGTTGATGTAGAGCATGGACTGAAACTTGGTATTAATAAGATCATGTTGTTTGGCGTGGGGGATGAGAAAAGCGCTGACGCAAAAAGTGCATACCATGACCACTCTCTGGTACCGGTTGCGGTAAGGGAGCTTAAGAAACGCTTTGGCGATGACTTGTATGTTGTTACCGATGTATGTGTATGTTCTTATACTACCCACGGACACTGCGGTATTCTGGAGAACGATTACGTACAAAATGATGCTACGGTAGATGTGATCGCTAAGATGGCCTTGACACATGCTCAGGCGGGTGCTGACCTGCTTGCCCCGTCAGATATGATGGACGGTAGAATTGCTGCGATCCGTAATCTTCTGGATAAGGAAAATTTTGTCAACGTAGCAATTATGTCTCACGCCACAAAGTTTGCTTCCGCATATTACGGACCTTTCAGGGAAGCAGCGGACTGCGCGCCAAGTAAGGGCGATCGTAAAGCCTACCAGATGGACTTTAGAAATGGGAAGGAAGCACTTCGTGAAGCTTTGCTTGATGAAGGTGAAGGAGCCGATATTCTGATGGTAAAGCCGGCGTTGGCCTACCTTGACGTGATCCAGAACCTAAAGCAAAATACGGACTTGCCTATTGCCTGCTATAACGTGTCAGGAGAATATGCGATGGTAAAAGCAGCCGCTCAAAGAGGCTGGATTGATGAACAAAAAGTTGTGATGGAAACAATGCATGCTTTCGCCCGTGCGGGAGCCAGCATCATTACCACCTATCACATTAAAGATATTGTAGAAAATAACTGGATGTAATGTTAGAATCATTAAAAAAAATGTTTTCAGGAAATGAAGGCGATTTACCTGTACACACAGGCAGTAAACCTGATATTTCCAGAGAGAAATCAGCAGAGTTGTATGAAAAGGCGAAGACTTTTTTTCCTGGCGGTGTTAACTCACCGGTAAGGGCTTTCAAATCTGTTTATGGTACACCACTTTTCATCCAGAAAGGTGACGGATGTTATGTTTGGGATGCGGATGGAAATCAATTCATAGATTTCTGTGGCAGCTGGGGTCCATTAATTTTAGGGCATAATCATCCCAAAATCCGTGAAAAGGTAACTGAAGTTATGCAGAATGGTATGAGTTTCGGTGCACCTACGGCATTGGAGAATGAACTTGCTGAACTTATCATCAAGAATAATAAATTTGTAGAGAAGATCAGATTTACAAGCTCAGGAACTGAAGCAGTAATGTCTGCAATTCGTCTCGCCAGAGGATATACCGGCAAAGATAAAATCATTAAATTTGAAGGCTGCTACCATGGGCACAGTGACTCACTGCTTGTTAAAGCGGGATCAGGTCTCGTAACTTTTGGTGAAACCTCTTCGCAAGGTGTTCCAAAATCTTTTGCACTTGAAACTATCGTTATTCCACTTAATGACAAAGACGCGATCAAAGCAGCTTTTGAGCAATTCAAAGATGAAGTTGCTGCGGTAATTATTGAGGGAATTCCTGCAAACAATGGCCTGCTGATTCAGGATCAGGACTATGTGGAGTTTTTACAGCAGATCTGTAAAGACAATAAGGCGCTATTGATTTTTGATGAGGTGATTACCGGGTTCAGACTTGGATTTGAAGGTGCAGCAGCACACTATGGTGTTAAACCTGATATTGTTACTTACGGCAAAATTATTGGCGGTGGACTTCCTGTAGGGATGTACGGTGCATCAGCAGAAATTATGGGACATATCTCTCCTGACGGTGGTGTTTACCAGGCAGGAACATTATCAGGCAATCCTGTTGCCATGGCTGCAGGAATCGCGCAGTTAACAGAATTGTCGCGCTCAGGTTTTTACAAAGACCTGAATGCTAAAACGACAGAATTTGCTGAGAGTATCCAGCGTTTTGCTACCGCCAGAAATTATAAGTTCAAAGTGTTTCATGTAGGATCAATATTCTGGTTTGCTTTTACGGATAAAGAAGCCATTAAAACGGCTGAAGATATTGATCCTCAAAGCATGGATAAATTTAAGGTGTTGCACCGTGAATTGCTGAACAGGGGTATTTACATCGGACCTTCTGGTTACGAAGTAGGATTTGTATCTGCTGCACATACAAAAATTGAACTGGAGAAAGCAAAACGTGCCATACTTGAAGGACTTGACGTTGTTTTCAGAAACAAGTAATAATTGGTACATTAGAAGAAAATAGACCCGAATTGAAAAAATCAATCATCATATTCTATTTCATTATGCTGTACTCGCTGGTACAGCTGATTTCCTGGGGTACTTTAGTTATCAAGCTCCAGCCATCGCGCATGGCAATGGTGATGGGGGAAGGATCAGTATTCCTTTTCCTGCTGTGCATGGGTGCTTTTTTTCTGCATCAATCTATTAAAAAAGAAGACAAGCTTCATGAGCAACAACAGAATTTCCTGCTGTCGGTAACGCACGAACTGAAGTCGCCGCTTGCCGCCATTAAACTATCTTTGCAGACAATCGTTAAGCGCGATCTGGATAAAGCGAGACAACTTTCATTACTTAACAATTCGTTAAAGGATATTGAAAGACTGGATGACCTGGTGGAAAATATGCTACTTGCGACCAAAATTGAGAACAGATCTTATTCTTTTCCTAAAGAACAATTCAACTTTTCTGAATTAATTACGAGAATTACGGACCGTTTACAGATCCATTCTTGTGGCTCGCAGCAGATGATCAGCCTAAACATAGAGCCTGATGTGATGATTACCGGCGATCCGTTTGCGTTGTCTTCGGTAGTGACCAATCTCATCGAAAATGCGGTAAAATACTCTGGGCCATGTGCTGAAGTTGCTGTTGACCTGAATACGGTGAACGGGCATCCTTTCTTAAAAGTTGCCGATAAAGGCCCGGGTATACCAGATCATGAAAAAATGCTCATCTTTGATAAGTTTTATCGGGTTGGAGACGAAAATGTGCGGAAGGCTAAGGGGACAGGGTTAGGCCTGTTTATTGTTAAAGAAGTATTACAAAATCACGACGCTGATATCAGTGTCAAAGACAATGCACCTCAGGGTGCCATTTTTGAAATCACATTTAGTTAAAAATATTATGCCTCAGAAATTAAGAATATTATTGGTCGAGGATGAAGACCATCTATTGGATGCCATAAAATTAAACCTTGAATTAGAAGGTTACAAAGTTCATGCAGTAAAAGACGGTAAAACAGCGCTTAAAGTGTTTAAGGAAGAGCGTTTCAATTTGCTCATTCTTGATGTGATGCTGCCGGAAATGGATGGCTTCCAGGTTTGCGAGACTATCCGTCTTGAAAACACTGAAGTGCCGATCTTATTTCTTACTGCCAAGAACACCAGCGAAGACCGCGTAATGGGTCTTAAAAAAGGAGCAGACGATTATTTGGTTAAGCCCTTCAACCTGGAAGAACTAATTCTTCGTGTAGGTATCCTCGTAAAACGTAGTTTGAAAGCGGACGACCTTAAAGAACTGAATTCTTATAAAATCGGTGAAAAAACAATTTACTTCAACTCTTTTGAACTAAAACAAGACGATGGCGTAGTTGTTCCTTTAACGAAGAAAGAGACTATGCTCCTGAAATTGTTAATCGAGCGTAAGAATGAAGCCGTTTCGCGCGAGCAGATACTGGAAACAGTTTGGAACTATGATGTATATCCAAGTACACGTACGATCGATAACTTTATCCTGACCTTCAGAAAATATTTTGAGCCTGATCAAAAAAATCCGGTTTATTTCCATTCAATCAGAGGCGTAGGATATAAATTCACTGATAGCCATTAATGTACAACGCTAGGGGCAGGTATATCCTGATGGCAATTATTGTTGCCACTGGAGTGATATGTCTGGTACAGAAAGAAGAACAGCTGGCGGCCCTTGCAGGCTTGATGTTGGCACTGCTGGTATGGAGTCACTTTAAACAGAGCTCTGTGGTGATAGCTTCCAAACAATTCAAAAATGGGGATTACGACCGTGCAGAGAAAAGTTTGCAGGAAGTTCCAAACCCTGACCGCCTGTCGAAAAGAAGACGCGGTTATTATGAATTTATGAAAGGAAGTATTGCCTTGAAGCGGGAGGAATACGATGAGGCGGAAAGGCATTTCCAGATTGCCAGTCGCTTTCCGATCGGTGGTAAAAATGATAAGGCCTTTGTGATGATCCATCTGGCTAACCTCGCTCTGCGGAAAAAAGATAAGACTCGAGTAATGGCTTATGTAGCCAAGGCTAAAGAATTGGTGACCACACCAAAAGCAACAGATATAATAAATAGAATAGAAAAAGAAGCGATTAGCTTATAAACAGTAAGATTTGATGAACACGTTATTTTTAGATGCCGCATTTTCGAAACCGACAGAACGTCCACCAGTTTGGATGATGCGCCAGGCAGGTCGTTTTATGCCACAATATTGGGAGATTAAAAACAAGTATTCTTTCCTCGAAATGTGCAAAACACCTGAGATTGCTGCTGATGTAACGATGTTACCTGTAGATTTATTGGGCATAGATGCAGCTATTCTTTTTTCAGATATTCTCGTTACTGCCGAGGCTATGGGGGGCGACCTGAGCTTTACTCAAGGTATAGGTCCTCGCTTTGCTAACCCGGTACGTAATCTTCAGGATGTAGACAACCTGCAGGTAGATGTGTTGGATAAGCTGCAATATGTGGCAGATGCCATTAAAGTTATTCAACAACGATTAAATGGCAGTATTCCTCTGATTGGATTCGCTGGTGCGCCGTTTACCGTAATGAGCTACCTTGTGGAAGGTGCCTCGTCAAAAGATTTTAAGACCACCAAGCTTTTGATGCACAACCATCCTGAGATTGCCCACAAGTTATTGGCTAAAATCGCTAAAGTGACGGCCGATTACCTGAATTTGCAGATCGCTGCGGGCGTTAATGCGATTCAGATCTTCGACAGCTGGGCGATGGCACTTTCCTGGAATGATTACCAGGAGTTTTCGCACAGGTATATCCAGGAGATTATTGCAAACCTGAATAGAAAAGACATCCCTGTAATTTCGTTCTGTAAAGGGAGCTCCGTGTTTGCACCGATTATGGCGGAAGCAAAACCAGATGTAATCTCTGTAGATTGGAATGCTGATCTGTTGAATATCAAAAACAGCCTGCCCATTGGCATTGCTGTGCAAGGTAACCTGGATCCACATATTTTATATGCTGATAAGCCAGTGATCAAAAAGACGATCTTACAATTATTCGAAAGAATGCGTGGTGAATCCGGGTTTATTTTCAACCTTGGTCATGGTATCATGCCAGATATTCCTTTCGACAACGTTAAATATGCAATTGAAGTAATCAAAGAATTCAAATACTAATGTCCGCTTACTATTACGTCCTGTCTGTTCATATTATCTTTGTTGTAAGCTGGATGGCGGGATTGTTCTATAGCGTACGCCTGTTTATATACCATACCGAGGCGAACGACAGACCGGAGGTAGAGAAAGTGATCTTACAGAAGGAATACGCCATCATCACGCGTAAACTCTGGAATATCATTGCTACGCCGGCAATGATATTGACTATCGCTGCAGGGATAACCATGCTCTATCTGCAACCAGGCTGGCTCAAGATGCCCTGGATGCATGTCAAACTTACGTTTGTACTGGGGCTGATCATCTATCATTTCATTTGTCAGCGGATCATGAACCAATTGAGAAGAGGCGTATTTAAAATGACTTCTTTTCAGTTGAGGCTATGGAATGAGCTCGCTACAATCTTTCTTGTGGCGATCGTATTTACGGTGGTGTTAAAAAGCGCTATCGACTGGCTTTACGGACTGGTAGGCTTAATCCTCTTCTCTGTAATAATCATGTCGGCCGTAAAATGGTACAAACACTACAGGCAAAAAAATGCTTCCTAACATGAAAAAATCGTTACTTTTTATAGTCCTTGTTTTTGCTGCAAATTTAGCGTCTGCACAATTTGATAATTCTGCGATTGAAAACAGAATCAGACCCGACAGTGCTGCAACTGGAGAAGTTCACTTTAACTTTTATAACTTAAACTTCGTCAGGAACTACGAGTATACGAATAAGTTTCATGACGGTTATACTTTGTACGGGACGCAGTTGCAACCTGAGCTGGTGTATTATGCACATCCCAATCTGGCAATTACCGCCGGCGCTTTTATCAGAAAGGATTATGGGCATAATGGGGTATATGACGCCAAACCGCTCTTCAACTTAAAATATCACAAACGTAATCTAACGTTGGTTTTTGGAAGTCTTGAAGGAAGCACACAGCACAACTATATTGAGCCGCTTTACGATTTTGAGCGGCAGCTAACCAACCCTGTGGAGTACGGTACGCAACTACTGGTAGAACGGGAGAAGTTTAAACTGGATGCCTGGATTGCCTGGCAACATCAAATTTATGTTGGTGACAATGCTAAGGAAGAAATTATCGGTGGTTTATCTACAGCAACCACTTTGAGTGATGTAAATGGATGGAAACTGAGTCTTCCTGCACAGTTTCTGGTTTTTCATCAGGGTGGACAAATTGATGTGCTTAAATCGATACCTATCAGCACCATGTTTAATGGGGCTACAGGGTTAAAGCTGCATAAAACTATTAACAGGAATGTTCGCGAGATTTATACTGATAACTACGTGGCTTTGTACAAGGACCTTTCTCCGGATAAACGCAGGGCTTTCAACGGAGGTTTTGGGCTATGGCTGAATGCAGGTGCCATTACTAAATTTGGGTCTATTGTGGCATCTTACTGGAAGGGTAATAATTTTATTTCTATTAAAGGAATGCCATTATATGAATCCGTTTCTTACAATTTGTATGATCAGGGTTATACCCAAAGCGCAAGAAATATCATATCTCTGCGTTATGCTTATCAAAAAGAATTAATACCTCACCTATATCTTGATGTGCGCTTTGAGCCACACGTGGATTTGGATAATACCGATAAACAACTTCAATTCAACCATTCTTTTTTCCTTACCTATAAAGAGAATTTCAGATTGTTTAGGGCGAAAAAATAAATATTTTCCTGCCCATGCAACCATCTTGTAACTTTCATCATCTTCTATGAACTAAACAAGCAATGAGGTTGACGCAAAATTATACGATAAACGATTTGATGGAAGGCTGCAAGGCCGGTGATCGCAAAATGCAGGAGCAGCTGTACAAGCTTACTTCAGCAAAGATGCTAGCCCTTTGCATGCGTTACGCCAAAGACCGTATGGAGGCTGAAGATTCACTGCAGATGGGTTACATCAAGATCTTTCAGAAAGTAAAGGAATACCGCGGCGATGGTTCATTTGAAGGGTGGATCAGGCGCATTATGGTAAATACAGCGATTGAAAGCTATAGAAAAAATATCAAAGCGATGAATGTGGTACCGATAGAGGATGCATACGAGCAGCCGTCGACCGGGTTTGACTTTAGCCGCCTTGGTATGCAGGATTTATTGAAGATCATTCAGAAACTGTCTGACGGTTACCGGATGGTGTTCAACATGTATGCAATTGAAGGGTATTCGCACAAAGAAATCGCTGAACTATTGGGTATCTCGGAAGGTGCAAGCAAATCGCAACTGTCCAGGGCAAGAGCAATTTTGAAAGAGGAGATTATTAAAATGGAGGGAATTAATTATGCAACATATGCAGGATAAGGAATTTGATCAGTTGTTCAAAGACCGCTTTGAAGAAGCGGAAATCCAGCCATCTCCCGCTTTATGGGGTGCTATACAGGCGGAAATTACGCCTGTATCCAAACGTCGGGCTTTCCCGGGCTGGTGGATGGCAGCGGCAGTAGTACTTGTAGGTGTAAGTGCGGGATTGCTTTTTAACAAGACTGAGAAGATTCAGCTTCAAGGTAAAGCTGTTGTTGCGACGGCAACAGAGCACACACCGATAACTGTCACTGCTGATCAATCGGGAAAAGAAGTCAGTACTGGAACAGATTTGTCGCTAGCAACAAAAAAGAATAATTCATTGGCTACTGATAATCAAATGGATAATAAAGTATTGGTTGTTTCTGAAGAAAAAAGTTTAATAACCGTGCAACCAAATGAAGGTTTATCTCATCCTCTACATATAGGAAATGAAACATTAGCTAAAGTAGATGTTGGTACTGTAAAAGAAAACACAAACACAGATATTGCAATAGCGAGTGCAGATATTCCAGCCACTACTGTGGATGCTGTAGTGAACGAGAATGACCAGGCAGAACATACCCGCATCAGAAATGTGGGGGACCTGATTAATTTCGTAGTGGATAAAGTAGATAAAAGAGAACAAAAGTTCCTGCAGTTTAAATCAGACGGTGATGACAACTCCTCACTGATAGCGATAAACATAGGTCCTTTTAAATTAAACCCAAGAAAACACAAATAAACCAATCATAATGAAACGTATCATCTTAACAGCACTCATGGTAAGCGGACTTGCAGGAGTGTTCACACAAAAAGTAAGTGCCCAGGAAGACAGCACTAAAACGAGAAAGTATAAATTTACGATGCGCTTTGGCGACGAGCCCGTGCGTAAACGTAAGGATACTGCAAGTACCACGCCGTCAAAAGGACGTTTTATGGGTGGTATTATCTTTAGCAGAATTGACCTTGGGTTTTCCAAGCTGGTTGATAACGGAAGTTACACTTTAACGCCACAGAATCAGTTTTTAGGTTATAAAGCAGGAAAGACCAGCACGTTCTCTTTTGATGTACTTCAGTTTGGTTATCGTTTTAACCAGAATTTCAAAATTTATGTAGCAGGTGGTTTCGACTGGACATTGATCAGGTTAAAACAGAATATTACTATCCAGCCAAACGGGCAAACGCTTACTTACATTAATGAGCCTATAAACTTTAGCAAAAACCGTTTTTCAAGCAGTTATGTCCACATGCCATTAAACTTTGAATTCCGTACTAAAGAAAATGACAATGGAAAACGTTTCTACTTCGTGGTAGGACCTGAGATTGGCTTCCTGCTGAACGGTAAAGTAAAACAGATCAGCGATGAACGTGGTAAACAAAAAGTTAAGGATGATTATCACTTCCAGCCGTTCAGATACGGAGGAACCGTACGAATGGGTTACGGAGGTATAGGTCTCTTCACCAAATATTACATGAACGATATGTTTGACACCCCTGCACAGGCCGGCTTGAAAAACATGTCATTCGGAATTACCTTCGGGATCAATTAGAAACACACAACACACAAATAAACCTGGTCCCGTAGCAAGCGCTGCGGGATTTTTTGTGTTAAAATCTTTTATCTTTACGGCGTGGATAATCAGATCATCAGTGTAAAGCATGTATCAAAACGGTATGCAACGGCACCCTATTCGGGTGTGAACGACATTAGTTTCGATATACAGGCGGGTCAAATTGTAGCCATCATCGGCGAAAGCGGGAGTGGCAAGTCTACACTGCTTAAATCTATTTTTGGATTGCTGAAATTAGACTCGGGTGAAGTCTTGTTTAATGGTAAACGGGTATTGGGACCTGATGAACAGCTCATCCCTGGTCATAAGGAAATGAAGATGGTTACCCAGGATTTCTCTTTGAATATCTACGCCAAAGTATACGATAATATTGCTTCGATGTTATCGAATACCGATATCAGTTCCAAGAATAGTAAAACGGTGGCGATGATGCAACATCTGCACATCGAACACCTAAGAGATAAAAAGATTATTGAATTAAGTGGGGGAGAGCAGCAGCGTGTAGCCATCGCAAAGGCGCTGGTGAGCGACACAAAAATGCTGTTGCTTGATGAACCATTTAGTCAGGTAGATGCGTTGTTGAAGAACCAATTGCGCGCAGATTTAAAGCGGATTGCTTCAGAAACCGGCGTAACAATAATTCTGGTATCACATGATCCTGCAGACGGATTGTTTCTTGCCGACCAGCTTATCCTGTTAAAAGATGGTAAATTGCTTCAACAGGGTAAACCTTCTGATATCTATAATGACCCAGCACATATCTATACGGCACAGATTCTTGGAAATGCAGTTGCTTTAACGCCTGCTGACGCAGAAAAACTTGGGATACATGCAAACCAGCAGGTCGTGTTTTATCCCGAATGGGTGGAGCTAAAAGCTTCCTGGGCCAGTCGCCGTTTCGAGGTAAAAGATGTTTATTATAAAGGTTTTTTTGAAGAACTCTTATTGGAAAGGAACGGCGTACAGATCAGGGCAATCCAGCTGAACCGTGAAGCGCATAAAAAAAACGACCACGTTCAGGCGAACATTGGTCGTTTCTTAACTTTTGATGTAGATGCAATCTAGGTTACGTTTCTTGAACTTAAAATTGTGAACTTAATCCTTACTGTTGTAGTTGGTCGCACAGGTATCGTAGATTGTGCATCAGAACTTTGGATCAATACATTTACGCCACCGCGGTATGCTTCGTAGCTATAAGCGCTCACGTTATATACAAAAGGCATTGGAATGTAGGTAGTATATGCGCCACCAGTACTTGGGTAAGCGATAGACATCACAGTACCTTCATTGCTTAAGCTGTAATCATCCAACTCAGGTAAATTGGTGTATTGGTAGGAATACGTTTTACCATCAGTACTTAGTACCCATTGTGTAGGTTGGATATCAAAAACCACCGTCTTGTTTTGTGTTTCTTGAATGATCGTGTCTTTCTTGCACGATGCCAGGCCCAGCGTGGCAATGCAAAGGAGGAGTAATAGTTTCGATTTCATATCTGTTTATATTGTGTGTACTTTTTAGATAGCAAAACTGCTGCCACATTACACGAAATATAAAATAATTCAAACAATTTATAAATCCTCCTTTGCCAGCAATTTAAACAAGATATTCAAATAGTGTTTGATCATTATTCAGCTCAATGATATCAAATTTGAATTCTTTCATCCTGACTACAAGAGATTCGTAATCTGAGGCTTCTTTCAACTCAATGCCAACAAGGGCAGGGCCATTTTCCCGGTTCGTTTTTTTAATAAATTCAAATCGTGTGATGTCATCATACGGGCCCAGCACGTTGTTCACAAATAGTTTCAGTGCACCCGGACGCTGCGGAAAACGGACGATGAAATAATGCTTCAAACCTTCAAAAAGTAAAGACTTCTCTTTAATCTCCTGCATTCTTTCGATATCATTGTTGCCACCGCTAACGATGCAGACTACAGTTTGACCTTCAATACCTTTAATCTGGTCCAGTGCGGCAACAGCAAGGGCACCCGCAGGCTCAACTACTATAGCATCCTCATTATAAAGTTTCAGAATTGTACTGCAAATTTTCCCTTCAGGGATCAACAACATCTGATCAAGCAACTCGTTACAATATTCGAAGGTCAATGCACCAACACGTTTTACTGCGGCACCGTCTACAAAACGATCAATGTAATCCAGTGTTACCGGACTGCCGTTCTTCATGGCATTGTCCATAGACGGAGCACCCTCAGGTTCCACACCAATCAGTTTCACATCTGGTTTTATACTTTTCAAGTAACTGCCCACACCAGAAGCGAGTCCGCCTCCACCAATGGGCATCACTACCATATCCAGATCTGGAAGATCTTCATAAATCTCCACGCCTACGGTACCCTGACCTTCGATAATTTTAATGTTATCAAACGGAGGCACGAAGGTCATCTGATGAGCAGTGGTGTAGATTAATGCTTCCTTCATGCAATCATCAAACGTATCGCCCACTAAAATAATTTCTATGTTAGATCCGCCAAACATCTCTGTTTGCTTAACTTTCTGTTTAGGCGTAATCTCGGGCATAAAAATCACCCCCCGGATATTCAATTTTTTGCACGAATAAGCTACGCCCTGCGCGTGATTACCAGCACTTGCGCAAACAACGCCTTGCTGGCGCTGCGTTTCAGAGAGCGTGCTGATCATATTAAATGCACCTCTCAGCTTGTAAGAACGCACTACTTGCAGGTCTTCACGCTTCAGGTAAATCTTAGCATTGTATTTTTCAGACAAGGCAGCATTGTATTCAAGCGGGGTACGCTTAACAGTATCTTTGATCCGCGCGGTGGCGGCAGTAAAATCTAATTCAACTCCTTGTTCAGTATCCATGTTATAAGAATTTATTGATGGCATCCAGATAGGCGTTTGCCGATGCTTTTACGATATCCGTGCTGAAACCATAGCCCATGTATGATTTTCCAGAATAAAAAACCTTCATATTTACCTTGCTTACGTCGTCACTTCCACCGTGCATGGCTTGAATAGTGAATTCTTTCAGCTGCACGTCTTTACCGATTACACTTTCAATAGCTTTGATCGTTGCATTTACGGGGCCGTTTCCGCTTGCGCTGGCTTCATGTTGTGTACCTTCATATTCCAGGCTGATTTGTGCTTCGGGATCTTGTATATCACCACAAACAACCTGGAGGTGACTTAGCTTATAGCCATTTTTCACAGAATCCTCGGTACCATCGCTCATCAGGAAAAGAATATCATCATCAGAAATAGACTTCTTTTGATCCGCCATAACCAGGAAACGTTCATAGACCTGATCCAGGTTAATGCGTTCCAGTTCGTAACCCAGGCGTACCAGGTGATGCTTCAAAGCATGACGGCCGCTTCTTGCCGTTAAGATAATGTCGGCCTGGTTGATACCTACATCCTCAGGATTCATGATCTCATAATTCTCTCTGTGTTTGAGGAAACCATCCTGATGAATACCAGAGCTATGTGCAAAAGCATTTTGGCCTACAATAGCTTTATTAGGCTGTACAGGCATGCGCATCATGCGACTTACCTGAGCACTGATGGCGCTAAAATGTTTGCTGTTAATGTTAGTATGTAGGTTGAGCGCATGGTGTGTTTTCAGGATCATGGTCACTTCTTCAAGTGCCGTATTTCCTGCGCGCTCACCAATTCCATTGATGGTACATTCGATCTGACGGGCACCGTTGATTATCCCGGCCAGCGTATTTGCTGTAGCCAATCCCAAATCGTTATGGCAATGTACTGAAATGATCGCCTGGTCAATATTTTTTACATTTTCTTTCAGGAACAGGATCTTTTGTCCATACTGATCGGGCAGGCAATAGCCATTGGTGTCTGGAATATTTACTACTGTTGCACCCGCAGCAATTACTGCTTCAACCATTTGTGCGAGGAAAATATTGTCTGCGCGGCCAGCATCTTCTGCATAGAACTCAATGTCTTCCACAAATTGCTTGGCATATTTAACAGCGTCAACTGCACGTTGCAAGATCTCCTCACGTGTGCTGTTGAACTTATATTTAATGTGCATATCTGATGAGCCGATACCCGTATGGATCCTCGGGCGTTTTGCATACTGCAGCGCTGCTACAGCTGAGTCGATATCGCCTTTATTTGCTCGCGTTAATGCGCAGATTATAGGCTCCGTTACTGCTTTGGATAATTCTACAACACTCTGGAAATCTCCCGGGCTGGATATTGGAAATCCGGCTTCGATCACGTCAACCCCCAATGCTTCCAGTGCTTTGGCGATCTCAATTTTTTCTGGGGTGGCCAATTGGCAGCCGGGTACCTGTTCCCCGTCGCGAAGGGTGGTATCAAATACATATACTCTATTAGGATCGTGTAGCATAATCTGGTTTTTAGCTGATAGTCTGTTGTGCGATGAATTTTAAAATTAGTTTGCCCATTTCCTGAGTGCCTAAAACCTGGTATGGATTTGTGGCATCACTGGCGATGTCATTTGTTCTGAAGCCTTCTTTTAATACCTGATCAATGACAGTCAGGATAAGCTGTGCTTCTTTTTTCAGGCCGAAGCTGATTTCGAGCATCAGGGCTACAGAAAGAATAGAGGCCAGTGGATTTGCGAGGTCTTTTCCTGCAATATCGTGTGCTGAACCATGGATAGGTTCGAAGAAACCCGTGCCATCACCTATAGAAGCTGATGCCAGCATACCCATAGAACCTGCAATCTGCGAGGCCTCATCTGTCAGGATATCGCCAAACAGGTTAGCCGTTAAAACGACATCAAAGCGTTTAGGATCCTTGATCAGCTGCATGGCCGCATTGTCAATGAACATATGTTCAGTTTCTACTTCAGGATATTCTTTAGCAATGCGCTGAACCGTTTCGCGCCATAATCTGGAGCTCTCTAACACATTTGCTTTGTCTACAGAACACAAGCGCTTGCTGCGCTGCATGGCGGCCGCAAAAGCTTTGTGTGCGATACGCTCGATTTCGTATCGGTGGTAAATCATCAGATCGGATGCGGTATTCGTGTCTTCAGAGCGGATTTTTTCTCCAAAATAAACATCCCCGGTAAGCTCCCTGAAAAACAGGATATCCGTTCCTTTAAGAATTGCCGGTTTGATACTTGAGGCATCCAATAACTCATCAAATAAAAGAATAGGACGCAGGTTCGCATACAGGCCCAGCTCTTTCCTGATTTTTAATAAACCCTGCTCTGGTCTTACTTTTAGCGAGGGGTCATTGTCATATTTAGCATGACCAACTGCTCCAAAAAGGATGGCGTCACTTTGCTTTGCTTTTTTCAGCGTCTCATCAGGGAGTGGATTTCCTGTAGCTTCAATAGCGACATGGCCCATCAGCGCCTCGTCAAATTCAAATTCATGCCCGAACAGCTCAGCTATTTTTTCAAGTACTGCTTTACCCCAGGTAGTTACTTCTGGTCCGATACCGTCGCCGGGAATTACTAATATCTTTTTCTTCATGTTAATTTTCGGTGTATAAGGCATGTTCCATCTCTACAGCGACACCCGCTTTAAGGGTTAGCCGGTGTGTGATACATGCGGGTAAACGATAGGCCAGGTGGCCAACATAAATCAGTGTCCGTGTTGGCGTACTCAATTGATCAACCAGTTTATTGAACATCCTGGTTTGTTGCTGATCGAGACCCTGACAAGGCTCATCAAGAATCAGCACCGGTGGATTTTTAACTACGGCACGTGCCAGTAATACGATCCGTTGTTTGCCCAGAGGCAATTGTTTAAGCAGGGTATGTTCTTCATCCTCGAGCTTAAAGAGGCTGAGCATCGTCCGCACTTTGTGGGCCTGCGCTGCAGTTACCGACCTGAAAAGGCCGGCGGTGTCAAAAAATCCAGAAGCAATAGCCTGGAATACCGTTGATGTAGGCTCAAAATACCATTGCAGTTCCGGAGATATAAAACCAATATTTTTTTTGATATCCCAGATACTTTCTCCGCTTCCGCGTTTCTTGCCAAATAGATAAATCTCATTGGCATAAGCCTGGGGATGATCTCCCGTTAATAAACTGAGCAGGGTAGATTTTCCAGATCCATTATGGCCACTCAATAACCACTTCTCTCCGGCATTTACCGTCCAGTTAAGTTGCTTTAACACGGCCTTGCCATTGTAACTTACGTTGATATTATTAGCATTAACGATTGTTGGAGATGGCACTTCTGGATCCAGCAAAAAATCCGGAATTGCCAGATCTGCAACTGCCGTTGTTTCCTCAGCAAAAGGTTGCATGGAAGTACTGAGTTTACCGTGCTCCATTTTGCCAAAACAATTGATACAAGACGGCAGGTCTCCATCATTGCTGATCAGGATCAGTTGCATACCTGAAGTACAGGCATCATTTAATAATCCGTTAAGATTTTTACGTGTTTGTACATCAAGTCCGGTGTATGGGTTATCAAGAATCAGCAACTGCGGTTTTAATAACAGCGCCTTGCTGAGCTGAATTTTCTTATGCTCACCCGAAGAAAGCTGAATCAGTGCGGCATCTTTTCTATGCAACAGGTTGAAGCTTTGGAGGAGTTCGTTAATCTGCTCAGGCCCTACATTAACTTTGGTTGTATAGGCCGACAGCTCCTCCCAAACGGTTGTGCTATTTTCGGCTTCGGTACTGTTATAGCGTTGTTGGTAATAGAAATTTGTGCCACCTTGCTTATCCTTAAAAGGAAACCATTGTGCTACATATAACGATCTGGCAGGCAATCGTACACTTGGATCGAACTTTACTTCTAACGTTCCCGAAACAGGAATCAATCCGCAGATTGCTTTTGCCAATACCGTCTTGCCAGTACCGCTCTCGCCAGTGATCAGCCATTGTTCGCCCTTGTGGATAGTCCACGAAAGGTTGTCCAGAATCACTTTTGTGCGAAACTGCAATTTTAGCTGATCGATATGGACGACGGGTTCCTGCATTATCCGGCTATTTTAGCTTCATAAATTTCTATGGCATCCCGTTGGTTCAGGATAAAATCGATATCGTCATAGCCATTGATCAGGCAAGACTTTTTGTATGGGTTGATCTCAAAAGTTTCCTGATCGCCGCTAGCTTCCAGGCGTACCAGTTGTGCATACAGGTCTACCAATACGCGCGTTTCAGGATCTTTAGCAACAGCTTCAAAAATCCGCTCCAGGAATCCATCAGAAACCTGTATAGGGAGTAAACCATTGTTCAGGGCATTACCCTTAAAAATATCAGCAAAAAAACTACTGATTACGACGTCGAATCCATAATCCTGGATTGCCCATGCGGCGTGCTCGCGACTGCTTCCGCAACCGAAATTTTTGCCGGCAACAAGGATCTGTCCTTTATACAACGGATTGTTCAATACAAAATCAGGTCTTTCTACTCTATTCACATCATAACGCCAGTCGCAAAACAAGTTTTCTCCAAAACCTTCCCTGGTGGTTGCTTTTAAGAACCTGGCGGGAATGATCTGGTCTGTGTCAATGTTTTCAATCGGCAGAGGCACGATGCGTGATGTTAATTCTACAAACTTCTTCATCTCTTTAATTAAGCGTAAACAGTCTCTTCTAACAATTCCCTTACATCTGTTACCCTGCCTGTTATGGCAGCAGCAGCAGCAGTGAGTGGGCTCGCTAAAAAGGTGCGTGAATTAGGGCCTTGACGACCTTCGAAATTCCTGTTGGATGTTGAAACGCAATATTTCCCTGCAGGAATTTTATCTTCATTCATGCCAAGGCATGCGCTGCAACCTGGTTCGCGGAGGTGAAACCCTGCAGCTTCAAAAATCTGATCAAGACCTTCAGCGATCGCCTGCTGCTCAATCTGTTTAGATCCCGGGACAATCCATACGGTAACATTTTCTGCTTTTTGGCGACCTTTTACAAACTCGGCCACTTCACGCAGATCTTCCATACGCGAGTTGGTACAGCTACCGATAAACACATAATCAATAGGCTTGCCTACCAATAAAGTATCACCCTCTATACCCATGTAATCCAATGCTTTTTGGAAAGAAGGCTGTTCAGAAACCGCCTGATCTGCAGTTGCAGGAATATGCTTACTGATGCCCATACCCATTCCAGGATTGGTACCATAGGTAATCATTGGTTCAATATCTTCTGCTCTGAAATTTAACGTTTGATCAAACTCAGCATCCTCATCGCTGTACAGAGTTTTCCATTTGGCAAAAGCTGTATCCCAGGCTTCACCTGTCGGCGCAAACTCGCGACCCTTCACATAGTCGAATGTAATATCATCAGGAGCAATCAATCCACCCCTGGCGCCCATTTCGATACTCATATTACAGATCGTCATCCTGGCTTCCATACTCAGTGCGCGGATGGCAGATCCAGTGTATTCAATAAAATAACCGGTACCACCGGCAGCAGAAATCTGTGCGATAATGTATAAGATAATATCTTTTGCCGTTACACCTTTTCCCAGGGTACCGTTCACTTCAATTTTCATGGTCTTCGGCTTTTGCTGCAACAGGCACTGTGTTGCCAAAACCTGCTCCACCTGGGACGTTCCGATACCAAAGGCAATACAGCCGAAGGCACCGTGGGTAGAGGTGTGACTATCGCCGCACACGATTGTTGCTCCGGGAAGGGTGATACCCAATTCCGGACCAATTACGTGCACAATTCCCTGGAAAGGATGACCCAAGCCATAAAGCTCTACACCGAATTCAGCGCAGTTTTTGGTCAGCATATCAACCTGGTAACGCGAAAGTTCTTCTTTAATCGGCAAGTGCTGATCTACTGTCGGTACATTATGATCTGCGGTAGCAATTGTTTGGGCAGGCCTGAAAACAGGCAAGCCACGGCTACGCAATCCGTCAAATGCCTGCGGACTCGTCACCTCATGTATAAAATGCGTATCAATGTATAAAATATCAGGAAAACCCGCATCGCTTTTCACGACGTGGGCATCCCAGATTTTTTCAACTAATGTTTTTCCCATAGGGGTATTTATTATTTAAGCTTCAATTTCTTTTTCTGCAGGCTGATTTTCAGGACGCAGGCTACGTACTGTTTTACCTGCACGCCACAATTCACTTTCTCTCAGTTCAGCTAGTTCTGCATCTAGTTTCTCGCGGTAGTCAGGCTGACTATTCGAGTCGATAGAGCGTTGAGATTCTTTACCTGTAGCAACACTGTTGTACAATTCTTCGAAAACAGGTTTAGTAGCATCACGGAATTTTTTCCACCAGTCTAACGCACCGCGTTGTGCCGTCGTAGAACAGTTTGCATACATCCAGTCCATACCGTTTTCAGCAACAAGTGGCATTAAACTTTGTGTAAGCTCTTCAACAGTCTCGTTGAATGCTTCAGAAGGGGAGTGTCCATTAGTACGCAACACATCATATTGTGCAGCGAAGATACCCTGAATACAGCCCATCAAAGTTCCACGCTCGCCGGTTAAATCACTATATACTTCTTTCTTGAAGTCTGTTTCGAACAGGTAACCACTACCAACAGCAATACCAAGGGCTACAACTCTGTCGTATGCTTTTCCTGTAGCATCCTGGAAAATAGCGTAGCTAGAGTTTAATCCACGACCTTGCAGGAACATACGACGTAACGAAGTACCAGATCCTTTTGGTGCAACTAAAAACACATCTACATCAGCAGGAGGAACGATACCCGTTTGCTCGTTGAACGTGATACCAAATCCATGAGAGAAGTATAATGCTTTACCTGGAGTAAGGTGTTTTTTTACAGTTGGCCACAATTCAATCTGTGCAGCATCGCTCAATAGATAGCAGATAATTGTTCCACGCTCTAATGCTTCTTCAATTTCAAATAAGGTTTCTCCGGGAACAAATCCGTCAGCAACAGCTTTATCCCAGGTTTTAGATGATTTACGTTGACCAACGATCACGTTAATCCCATTGTCTTTTTGATTCAACGCCTGACCAGGTCCCTGAACACCATATCCGATGATCGCTACGGTTTCATTTTTTAGAACTTCCTGTGCTTTTGATAACGGAAATTCATCACGTGTTACTACGTTTTCTACTGATCCGCCGAAATTTAATTGTGCCATAATTTGTATTGGTTTTTATTTTAGGTTCTTTATTTGTTAAGGTTGCAGAAATTCCTGCTATTTACATGGTGAAAATGTCTTTTGGTTTGTCGAGGAATTCGTTTTCTATCACTTCCTGTCCGGGTTCAATGCGCTCAAATTCTCTTAGCTTCGCATTAAAGCCTTCGCTGTCCTTGATGATTGCTACCCGTGCACTGCGCACAAATTCAATCAGCCCGTAAGGCTGCAATACTTCGATCAATTTATCTGTTTCCTCGCGGTGCCCCGTAGTTTCAAATACGGTGTAATCTTTACGGATCACTACTACTCTTGCGCCGTTTTCTCTTAACAGGCGCTCTACAAGTACTTTTTCAGCGATAGTATCGGTAGGGACTTTGTATAAAGCCATTTCCTGCCAGATGATGTCTTCGTTTGTGTTGAAATATACTTTAAGTACTTCCACCTGTTTCTCGATCTGGCGGGCAAGTTTCCTTACCACGTCTTCAGTTTCCTGAATTACAATATTGAAGCGGTGGATATGTTCGATCTCAGAAGGGGAAGTATTTAAACTTTCTATATTGATCTTCCTTCTTGAAAAGATAATCGCGATACGGTTTAATAGACCGATCTGATTCTCTGTATATACAGTAATGGTAAATTCCTGTTTGCCGTTTGGTTCTATATTCGAATTGCTCATTTGCTGTTTATTTAAGTCTGATTTCACTAACACTAGATCCCTGGGGTACCATCGGGAAGACATTATGTTCTTTTGTTACCATAATTTCCATCAGGTAAGAGCCTTTATGGTCCAGCATTTCTTTTAAAGAATCCACGAGTTCTTCACGTTCTGTTACTTTCTTCGCTTTGATATAATATGATTCAGCAAGTTTCACAAAATCGGGACTTTGAATGTCGACAAAGGAGTAGCGTTTATCGTTGAACAATTGCTGCCATTGACGAACCATTCCTAAAAACCTGTTGTTCAGGATCAAGATCTTTACGTCAACACCACTTTGCATAATGGTACCGAGTTCTTGCAAGGTCATCTGGAAGCCACCGTCGCCGATGATGGCCACTACCGTTTTATCGGGAGCACCAAATTTGGCACCTATCGCCGCTGGCAGGCCAAAGCCCATTGTTCCTAATCCACCACTTGTTACGTTACTGCGGGTATTGTTAAATTTAGCATAGCGACAAGCAACCATCTGATGTTGACCAACGTCAGAAACAATAATAGCTTCCCCTTTAGTCAGTTCATTAAGTTGTTGCACAACTTCACCCATGGTCAGTTCACCAGTTTCCGGGAAAAGCTCTTTATTGATCAATTCTTCACGTTCGATTTTATCAAAGGCTCTGAATTCTGCCAACCATTCCGGGTGTTCTTTTTTCTCAACAAGTGCAGTAAGCAAAGGCAATGTTTCCTTGCAGTCGCCCCAAACAGGAACATCTGCTTTCACATTTTTATCAATTTCAGCAGGATCAATATCCAGGTGGATAATTTTAGCCTGTTTCGCATATTTATCTAAGCGGCCGGTTACACGGTCGTCAAACCGCATTCCGATTGCGATCAACACATCGCAGGAGTTGGTCTGCACATTAGGGCCATAGTTTCCGTGCATGCCCAGCATACCCACGTTCAAAGGATGATCTGTAGGGATGGCGCCAGCACCTAAGATTGTCCAGGCAGCAGGAATACCGCTTTTTTCTACAAAAGCTTTAAATTCAGCCTCAGCACTACCAAGCAATACACCCTGGCCAAAAAGGATAAAAGGTTTTTTTGCTGCGTTAATGACTGCTGCGGCCTGTTCAATATATTCTTTACGGATATTTGGTTTCGGGCGGTAACTTCTGATGTGATTACAAGGTGTGTAACCCTCATAATCGAATAATTGCATTTGTGCGTTCTTAGTGATGTCTATCAACACTGGCCCTGGTCTTCCACTTCTGGCAATATAAAAAGCTTTGGCAAGAACAGCAGGGATCTCCGTCGCATCAGTTACCTGATAATTCCATTTGGTAACTGGAGTTGTAATATTAATTACATCAGTTTCTTGGAAAGCATCAGTTCCTAATAGATGCGCAAATACTTGTCCGGTGATGCACACTAAAGGTGTACTGTCTATCTGAGCATCTGCCAATCCTGTAACAAGGTTTGTAGCACCCGGACCGCTTGTGGCGAATACTACGCCTACTTTACCAGAGCTGCGGGCATAGCCTTGCCCGGCATGTGTGCCACCTTGCTCATGGCGTACTAAAATATGTTGTAATCTTTCTTTGTAGTCATACAGGGCATCATAGATGGGCATGATCGCTCCGCCCGGGTAACCGAAAACAACTTCGGTACCTTCTGCTATTAATCCTTCCAGTAAAGCAACAGAGCCTGTAACCCTCGTTGTGGTTTTGGTGGCTGTTTCCGGTTTTGCTTCTGCTTGTGCTAATTCCATTTTCTTAGTTCGTATAAGAGTTAAGATTCTTGTTTAATCTGTGTAGGCATCTGTGATACAGCCTTCACTGGCATCGCTTACCTGTTTCAGGTATTTGTAAAGCACCCCGCTTTTGACGGGTGGAGGAAGTTGTTTCCATACCGCACGGCGCTGTGCAAGTTCTTCGTCGGTAATATTGAGGTGGATGGTGTTATTTACTGCATCAATGGTAATGATATCATTGTCGTGCACCAAACCAATGTTGCCGCCGCTCCATGCTTCAGGCGTGATGTGTCCCACAACAAACCCGTGTGTTCCACCAGAAAAGCGGCCATCTGTAATCAGGGCAACAGATTTTCCTAATCCCGCACCAATAATCGCAGATGTAGGTTTCAACATTTCAGGCATGCCTGGGGCACCCTTAGGACCAACATGGGTAATTACAACAACATCGCCACGTTTTACTTTGCCACTTTGGATTCCGGCAATCAGTGATCGCTCGCCCTGAAATACCCGGGCAGGGCCTTCAAATTTTTCTCCTTCTTTTCCCGAGATTTTTGCTACAGCACCTCTTTCGGCTAGATTGCCATACAGCATCTGTAAGTGGCCTGTAGTTTTTAGCGCAGCTTCAACAGGGAAGATTATTTTTTGATCGTCAAAATCCAGATCTATAGCGTCTGCAATATTTTCTGCAAGTGTTTTACCTGTTACGGTTAAGCAGTCTCCATGAATCAAGCCTACCTTCAATAAATATTTCAGCACCGCTGGCACACCGCCGATGTTGTGCAGATCTTCCATTAGGTAAGTACCGCTTGGTTTTAAATCTGCCAGTACAGGAGTGGTGTCGCTGATACGCTGGAAGTCGGCAAGAGTTAATGACAGTCCAACAGATTTAGCCATTGCAATTAAATGCAATACAGCATTTGTTGACCCACCCAATACCATTACAGTAACGATGGCATTGTGGAAGGCCTTTTCTGTCATGATATCAGAAGGAAGAATATTTTTTTCGAGCAATAGACGGATTGCTTTACCTGCTTCCAAACATTCAGCCTGTTTCTCCGCACTTGTTGCAGGGTGTGAAGAGCTGTAAGGTAAACTCATGCCCAGCGCTTCAATGGCCGAAGCCATGGTATTTGCAGTATACATTCCTCCGCAGGCACCGGCACCAGGACAAGTGTGTTCAATAATTCCCTGATAGTCTTCTTCCGATAAGTTACCGGCCAATTTCTCACCCAGGGCTTCGAATGCAGAAACCATATTCAGGGATCTGCCTTTGTATTTGCCGGAATGGATACTTCCGCCATAAACCATGATGGCAGGACGATTTAATCTGCCCATAGCCATGATGGAACCAGGCATATTTTTATCACATCCAGGGATCGTGATTAAACCATCATAATATTGACCGCCACAAATAGTCTCAATGGAATCAGCAATAACATCTCTGGAAACCAGCGAGTAGCGCATGCCGTCTGTCCCGTTAGACATACCATCACTTACACCGATAGTTCCGAACGTAAGGCCTACCATATCATTTTGCCAAACACCTTCTTTAACAACTTTGGCAAGATCGTTCAGGTGCATATTACAGGTGTTACCATCGTAGCCCATGCTGGCGATTCCCACTTGTGCCTTACTCATATCAGCTTTTGTCAAGCCAATTCCGTACAACATAGCTTGTGCGCCAGGCTGTGTAGGATCTTGGGTAAAGGTTTTACTGTAGCGGTTCATTTCAGGAGTTTCTGACATGGCTTATATAATTACTTCGTAGTTTTGTTTTTCTAACACTAGACATTTATAGGTGCGCTGGATTGTAGCGCCGATGCTTTCCGTCCATTTTAATGGGAATACGGTATCATCTACAGATTTTAGTCCGACAATTTCTGCCGCTGTTCCACAGAAGAAAGCGCTATCTGCAGCTTTCAGATCTGCGACTGTTAATTCTTTCTCTACACATTCAAGGTCCAATTTCTTACAAAGCTGGATTACTGTTGCACGGGTGATACCCGGAAGGATATGGCCGAGGGGAGGTGTAAATAGTTTTCCGCCTTTTTCAACGAAGATGTTTGCTCCAGGGGCTTCTGCGATATTTTCATTCATATCCAACAGGATAGCTTCATCAAAACCACGCTTCTTGGCTTCAGTAGTTGCCAAGATAGAGTTTACATAGTGGCCGCTGATCTTAGCTTCCATATGTGTGGATTTTGGATTTGGACGTTGGTAACTTGAGATGCAACATTTTAACTGTTTATCGCCAAAGTAAGCTGCCCAATCCCAGGCACAGATCATGATGTTTGCCTTTTCAGGGGCGATCAACGACATGTTTGAATCGGAATATACTAAGGGGCGGATATAAGCGTCTTTCATGTTATTCATTTCCAGAAGCTTATAGGTTTGTTTAATCAGGTCATCAATATCCCATGGAAACGGAATGCTTACCAGATCGCAAGACTGTTTCAATCTGTTATAGTGTTTCTTTGCCTTAAAAATGCGGGTGCCATTGTGGGTGTTGTAGGCCCTTATGCCTTCGAATGCGGCAAACCCGTAGTGCAGGGATTGCCCGTACAAATCGATCTGGGCGGTTTCCGACTTCACGAAATCTCCGTTCAGGTAAAGTACAGTGTTTGAATTATAGTATTGCATCTGGTTTGGTTATGGTTAGTTTTGATGTTTCATTAAAAAAGCGCCTCTGGTTGGAGGCGCTCTGGATATCTTATTTGTTAAATACTCATTTACAGCGCCTTGTTCTCCTGAAGAATCAGGAGAAGAATGAAGTTAATAATGACATTAACTGAGCTTGTAATTGAAGTATACATATGCTTTATTTTCTTTGTCTTGTTTATAAAACCAATTTAGTTTTTGGTTCACATACTGTCAATAGCAGAATGAAAATAATTGAAATAAGAATATTATTTTGAGTTATTGAGGTAAAGCAGTTTTATGTATTGTTTGATGCTGGTATTTGGTACATTAAAAGGTCTGCTGTATACCAAATATGATATTGGTATTCGGTTCATATATTATGCTAGCATTGCAAATAGTGAACAATTCTGCCTAAAATTCAAGTTTGGTCTAAAAAACTGCTTTAAAATAACAGTTTTTTGGAGGCTATATATCTTGATGAAACATGCTATTTCAGAATAACATGGGTAGCGGTAAATGTTAAGGTCATAAGAATTACATGATTCAATCCATTCTTCGGCTAGTTCTAAAAATCTTTTAAATTTGGGTATTGATTAATCACACAAAAGAATCAAGTATATGAAAGGTTACCGTTTAAATATTTTAGCAGCGTTGCTGATTGGATCAGTGGCAGCGCATGCACAAAACAACAAGTCGGCAGATGGGATATACCATAACGCTGATGATTTTAAAAATCAAAAAGTGGCCGAGGAATTAGGAAGTGGCGATAAGCTGCAAACCAATAGATTTTTTGGTGGGTCACAGGTTAAAGTAGTTCGTGATGGACAGCGCAATACACTGGCGAAAGATGATTTGTTCGGCTACCGCCAAAACGGAAAAGACTACAGATTTTACAAAAATGGAGAATACCAGATCGCGGATACTGCAGGATTCTACTTATATAAGCGGAATGAGTTTACTGCTGGTCGGAAAGGGCAGGTGCCACAAACTGTATATTATTTTAGTAAGTCGGCCACAAGTCCATTATTGAAGCTTACCATTGGAAATTTAAACAAAGAATACCAGGAAGAGACAAATTTCCGCTATGCATTGATGGATTACTTCAAAACAGATGCACAGTTGGCTAACTATGATGCACAGTTGAAAACCTATCAGCTGAAATATATTTATGCCCAGCACAGCAAACCGGCAGTTGCAAAGTAAAATCATTAAGCATAAAAAAAGAGCCTGCAAAACTTTGCAGGCTCTTTTTTTATGCTTAATGATTTGGAATATTAGGCTACACCTTCGGCTAAAACAACGATTTTGTTTTTCAACACTTCTACAACGCCACCTTTAATAATAAAGGTTTGTTCTTCAGTTTTGCTTTTAATCACTACAGGTCCGTCTTCCAGGGTGGAAATAATCGGAGCATGGTCTTTCAGGATTTGAAAAGAACCCATTGTTCCGGGAACAGTAACAGCTGTTACTTCGCCTTCGTAAACCTTTTTATCTGGTGTTAATATTTCTAAATTCATAACTATGCGTTAGCTTCAGCTAATAATTTTTTACCTTTTTCAACAGCTTCTTCGATGCTACCTACAAGGTTAAATGCTGCTTCAGGATACTCATCAACTTCTCCGTCCATGATCATGTTGAAAGCTTTGATGGTATCTTTAATATCTACAAGAACTCCTTTTAATCCCGTAAACTGTTCAGCTACGTGGAAAGGCTGAGATAAGAAACGTTGAACACGACGTGCGCGGTGAACGGTAATTTTATCTTCTTCAGATAACTCATCCATACCAAGGATGGCGATGATATCCTGAAGTTCTTTATAACGTTGTAAAATTTCTTTCACACGTTGTGCAGTATTGTAGTGCTCATCACCTAAGATTGCTGGAGAAAGGATTCTTGATGTAGAATCCAGAGGATCCACAGCAGGATAGATACCAAGCTCAGAGATTTTACGTGAAAGTACAGTAGTAGCATCTAAGTGGGCAAATGTTGTTGCCGGTGCAGGGTCAGTTAAATCATCCGCAGGTACATATACCGCCTGAACGGAAGTAATAGATCCACGTTTAGTTGAAGTAATACGCTCTTGCATCAGACCCATCTCAGTAGCCAATGTTGGTTGGTAACCTACTGCTGAAGGCATACGACCTAGAAGTGCAGATACCTCAGAACCAGCCTGAGTGAAACGGAAGATGTTGTCAACGAAGAAAAGGATATCTTTTCCAGCGCCTTCACCATCACCATCACGGAAATATTCAGCAACGGTCAGTCCTGATAAAGCCACACGTGCACGTGCACCTGGGGGCTCATTCATCTGTCCGAATACCAATGTTGCTTTAGATTCTTTTAATTTTTCAGTGTCAACTTTACTTAAGTCCCAACCACCTTTTTCCATAGAATGAAGGAAGTCGTCGCCATAGTTGATTACGCCTGACTCGATGAACTCACGTAAAAGGTCATTACCTTCACGAGTACGCTCACCAACACCAGCAAATACAGAAAGACCAGCGTAAGCTTTGGCAATGTTATTCACCAGCTCCATAATCAATACTGTTTTACCTACTCCGGCACCACCGAACAAACCAATTTTACCACCTTTAACATAAGGCTCTAACAAATCGATTACTTTAATACCAGTATACAGCACTTCAGATTCAGTAGACAATTCGTCGAAACGCGGAGGTGCATTGTGAATTGGTCTGCTACCTGTTTTATCAACGGCGTTGATTCCATCGATCGCATCTCCAACCACATTAAACAGACGGCCTTTAATTTGATCACCAACAGGCATTTTGATAGGAGCACCTGTGTCCAATGCTTTCATTCCACGAACTAATCCGTCGGTAGAATCCATTGCAATTGCACGCACGCGGTCTTCACCAAGGTGTTGTTGAACTTCTAAAACGACTTTCTGTCCGTTTTCTTTTTCAATCTCTAATGCAGAGAAAATCTGAGGTAAATGAGCATCGTCAGCAAAACTCACGTCAACTACCGGTCCTATAATCTGCGCTATCTTTCCAATGTTAGGCATATATTGTTTTGGGTAAAATTATAAATATCAATTTGTTAAAGACCCTTTAAAGGCCCTGCAATTTGGTCTGCAAAGTTAAGAGATTTCCGGTCAAATTGTATATATAAATAAAAAGTTTTTCCACAGTTTTTTAATCCATATTTTAGCTAGCGTAAAGCAAGGCTTATAGGGGCTTAAAAAGGGCATTTACTATGTTTTGATCGCTTTTCAATTGTTAAAAAAAACAAAGTTGCGTTGTATGAAAAGAATATTGGTTACCGGGAGTAACGGGTTGCTGGGACAAAAAATTACGGAGAAGATTATAGCCGAAGGACAGTTTGATCTGATTGCGACTTCAGTTGGACCCAATCGTTATCCTGTAACTGAAGGATACACCTATGCAGAAATGGATATCTTAAATCCTGAAAATGTAATACGGGTAGTGGAACTCCATCAGCCCGATGCGATTATACATACTGCGGCGATGACTAATGTAGATACTGCCGAAGTACAGCAGGAACTGGCTTATGCTTTGAATGTAGCAGCTGTGAAAACGTTGGTCGATGTTTGTTTAGCGCACAATATCCAGCTGGTGCATTTGTCGACCGACTTTATTTTTGATGGGGCGGAAGGCCCTTATGATGAAATGGCTGCGCCAAATCCTTTAAGTTATTATGGTAAAACTAAACTCGAGGCAGAAGAAGTTATCAAGAATTCGCAATGCCGCTGGGCTATCTTGCGTACGATTATCGTATACGGCATCGTGAATGATATGAGCAGGAGTAACATTGTGCTCTGGGCTAAGGGGGCACTCGAAAAAGGAGATCCAATCAATGTGGTAAACGATCAATGGCGTATGCCAACTTTAGCCGAGGATCTTGCAGATTGTTGTTTGTTGGCTGTAGAGAAAGATGCTTACGGCGTTTACAACGCTTCGGGTAAAGATATGATGAGCATTGCTGAACTCGTGGGTCGTGTTGCTGATTTTTGGGGCCTGGATAAAAGCCTGATTAACGAAGTGAGTGGCGCAACGCTGAATCAATCTGCCCAACGACCTGCACGTACAGGATTTATTCTTGACAAGACCATTAACGACCTCGGTTATCAACCACATAGTTTTGAAGAAGGTCTGGCGATATTAGACCAGCAAATGACAAAATCCTAAACAGACAGATCTATATTTACCGAAAACTAAAACATCACATTATGGCATTAAAAGCTGGCGACAAAGCCCCCGATTTTAAATTATACAGTTCAGAACTCAAAGAAGTTAGTTTAAGTGATTATCAGGGTAAGAAGCTGATCATTCAATTTTTCCCAATGGCGTTTACTGGCGTGTGTACTACGCAACTCTGCACTATGCGCGATAGCTTTGGTTATTATGAAGGTATGAATGCTGCCGTGGTGGGTATCTCTGTAGATTCGCCTTTTACACTAGCAAAGTTTAAAGAAGAGCAGTTTTATCAGTTCCCGTTGCTTTCGGATTTTAATAAAGAGGTATCTACATCATATGGGGCCTTATACGAACAATTCGCTTTCGATTTGAAAGGTGTCTCTAAAAGGGCTGCTTTTGTGATCGATGAAGCCGGAATTGTAATTTATGCTGAGGTATTGGAAGATGCAGGTAAACTTCCTGATTTTGATGCTATTAAGCAATTGATAGAAGGATAAGCCATTAACAAGGATTAAAAATTGATAATTTTTTTCAATAAAAATTGGGAAATTCAATTTCAAATCTTACTTTTGCAGTCCGATAACAATACGGAAATGCATTCGTAGCTTAATTGGATAGAGCACCTGACTACGGATCAGGAGGTTAGGGGTTCGACTCCCTTCGAGTGCACAACAAAATAAAAGCCTTAGAGAAATCTGAGGCTTTTTTTATTGTGTTTTTTGTCTCGAGGGGGTCTAACGTAACCGGGTTCAATTCAAGCGTGGTTAGGGATACGAAAAATGTTGCGTTAACTAGTTTTCAGAGTGATTCAAAAATCATTCAGCTTAAATCCTATCCTTGTCTGTGGCGGAGCGGGCTTTTGATGTTTATCTAGTAACTCATCGAGATATCGGAAAACAATCTCCATATTCTTATCTTGATTGTCAAGCTTGTTCTTGATCTTTTCAATTTCTAAACGAATCTCCGTATTGTCAGCGAGCATCAGTCTCAATTTGGAGAAGATGCGTATGATTTGAATATTAACAAGAATTGCGCGTTCGCTATTTAATATACTTGATTAGCATGGCAACTCCCTGCTCTGTGAATGCGAAGGGTGTTGCTGGACTATATTTGGCCGTTTCCGTAAGGTTATCACAATTTGTGATAACCTCTTTCCATTCCTGTTTCGTTAGTTGGAACATAAAATCGTCTGGAAATCTCAACTGATTCCGTTTCACCGCCTGCTTCAATGCTCTCGTTTCAACTTGGTACATTATAGCTAGATCTATATCTAACATTATTTTTTGCGCTCTGATAAGGTAGATTTTTTCTAATACAACCTGATCAGACACTAAAATTTTATGAATTGATGTACTCATATATTGTTATACTACTTGTCACATACCCGTTCTTTATAAAGCTATAACGAATTGTTATACAAGTGGTAACTTATTTCTAAATATTGCGGTGTTTGCTCTTGATAACCAGTTTTTTCATATAACACTTTCGGGTTCTGATCTCAGCATGTCAGGGAATATTTTCTTTGTGACATATTTGATATGACGGGATTATTTTAAATTCCGTTCTTTCAGCAATGCTTCCAGTTCTTCATTTTTCTTGGAACTGTTGAAAAATTTATACGCCAAAAACAAAGGGATCAACGTTAAAAAGCTTAAGCTGTGTTTCACGATACTATAAACGACAATCCCAATCATAAATCCAATCAGCACAGCATTGATTATGGAGTTTGATTTCATCTTCTTCGCTTCGTCTAACAGTTCTTGATCTGTAAATTCTGATAGTTTTTTTTGCATTGTCTGTGATCAGTTGTTGTAGTATATAAAATATTAGCGAGTCTTGTATAAAGCTCAACTCAAATGTACAAATTATCTAATCTCAGTAATAGAGATCAAAATGAAATGATGCAAGAATGCGACTGTGAGTTTTTGTCTGAATTAGAACTGTTGTTTCGGGAAATTAATCAGCATAGGTTACCGGGCTACACTGCGCAAACTTTACCGGAGCATTGAGTTTAAACTGATAATTCTTTACGAAAGCATTTAGTAACTCATCAAACGCAGCTCTTTTTTCATCCGAAATCGGATGTAAATCCCCAGGTTTCTGGATGAAATTATAAAGGAAATAATCAATTTTACCATTGGGCTGAAAGTAAATCCTATTAAAGCATTTTGTTGGATGCTCCCATTTAAAATTATTTTCATGAAGGTATTTTCCCAGGTCCTGAAGCAATGTGGTATATGCCGATATCAGTTTTTTCTGCTCCTCCGGACTTACAAATACAGCTTTTTCAGGATTCGTATCCACGGCACTTTTATAAATACTGTCCAATTTTCCAATCGTTAAACCTTGCTTTTCGGCTTTTTGAAAGGTAATGGCTAAAGGTCGTTTTTGTGCCGATGCAGCCGAAAGACACAACAATAAGAAACACAGAATAACACTTGACTTCATAAAACTAAATTAATAGTTAATGAGGTGAATTCAAAATTCTAAATTGAATTTTATTACTTATCTCAAAACTCCCCGGCAATTTGTTTTGACGGCCGGGGAGCTGTTAAAATTAATGCTGGTCAATCCAGTCGAGGATTTCAGCTACTGTATCTGTGAAAAAAATCCTGTAGGTGTCTTCTGTTCCATAACCTATATGCGGGGTAGCTAGTACGTTGTTTAATGTTCTGAAAGGATGATCAGCAAGCAGGGGTTCCGTATCGTAAACATCTAATGCCGCACCGGCAATTCTTTCTGTTTGCAGTGCTTTGATCAGGTCACCTTCGTTAATCAGCGGTCCCCGTGACGTATTGATGAGGTATGCTGAGGGTTTCATCATGTTAATATCGGTACTTGTAACCATGTCTTTAGACCGCGGGCTAAGGACAACATGTAGCGTTATAAAATCTGATTCGTTGAATAATACTTCTTTAGTAGCTAGTTTTGCACCTGCTTCAGCCGCTTTTTCTTCAGTTAGATTGGGACTCCAGGCTAGGACATGCATACCAAAGGCGTTGGCGTAGTTGGCGATCTTGATCCCAATATTTCCAAGACCAACGATGCCTATCGTCTTTCCAAAAAGATCTGTGCCTACTGTTTGTTGCCAATTACCGCTACGGAGACTCTGATTTTCCTGAGGGATTTTTCTGGCAATCGCCATCAGTAATGCCCAGGTAACTTCTGGGGCACCTGTCCAGTGATAGCCAGTATTCCGTATCTCTACTCCAGCTTCTTTGGCGGCTTCTAAGTCGATAGATGCATTCCGGATTCCTGTAGAAATTACCAGTTTGAGATTTGGCAATCTTTGAAAAATGCTTTTTGTAAGGGGAGTTCTTTCCCGCATGACAGAGATGATGTCAAACGGCCAGAGCCTTTCAATCAAATCTTCCTGATCACTAATATGATCGTTGAAGACTGTAATGTCTGCGTTTTGTGTGATTGCCGACCAATCAGCCATAGCGAGGGCTATATTTTGGTAATCATCTAAGATGGCTATTTTAAGTTTAGAGTCCATTTTCTGCGTTTAGATTTAGCTGTCAAACTATTGCTTACGCTCCTGTTAAACGTGCTATAATACAAAGAACACCGAATTTTAGGAGATAGTTGGCTAACAGCTCCAATTTTATAATCAAATGACATCAAGGACAAGGGCGGCTTTACTCAGTTTAAGGAGATCGTATAAGCCATAATGCCGACATACGAGGGGTCTAAACTTGACAGACACGGCATCCATGCGGCCTTAACGCGCCCAACAGCCGGGTTAATGCCGCGTCAAGGGCGCGTTAACCCCCCGTTTGTGCCCCGTTTGCCTATAATTTGTCGATAACGTTTTATAAGCTTTCTAATACTTTGTCTTATACTGGTTTTACTTGACGTATTTAGCGTGTTATTTTTTTATTTTACTGCTTTTACTTGTCAACTGGGATTAGTTTACAGTAAAAAAGTAGATTACTGAATAGGGTTTACGCTATTTTACCTGAAAGTTTTTTTGTCTTTATCAGCTCGTTGCTGAGTTCGCCGATATATGATCCGGTGTTTTTCCGTAATTTCCTGGATGCCTTCAACGTCATTTTTAGAATGTTATTCTGTCGGATTAAATCTTTTTGAGATATTGAGCAGGGGTAAGTACTTGACCTAAGTTAAAACGTACGCAATTAGAGCCCGTAGAACTACTTTATCAGCCTCAGTTCTCTGTATTTAAATTAATAATTATATATTTGCAGCCGCTGAAAAGATTGCCTTGTTAGGAGATGAGCGCAAAATTCTAAGTAATTTGAATTATTGATTGGGTTATTAAACGATAACACAAAAAAACGGTTTGCAATAACGAAGGCTTTGTATGGCAAACTACTAAATCAACTGAAAAGGCCTTTCTGCCTCCGGGCAAAAAAGGCTTTTAATTTTTAAAGACAACCCGAATGCTGAATTTTGTTCTCTTTGGCCCACCGGGTGCAGGCAAAGGCACCCAATCTGAAAAATTGATCGAGAAATATCAATTGATCCACATCTCTACAGGTGACCTGTTCAGGGCACATATCAAAAATCAAACACCACTAGGGCAAAAAGTAAGTCAGTTTATCGCTGACGGGCAACTGGTTCCTGATGGGATTACGATTGATATGCTGGAAGAGGAAGTAGATAAAAATCCAGATGCTAAGGGTTTTATCTTTGACGGGTTCCCAAGAACAATTCCACAGGCGGAAGTTTTGGATGAGTTCTTAGCGAGTAAAGGAAGCGGCATTGCAGGAGTTATTGCATTTGACGTAGACCAGGAAGAGCTTACAAAAAGGGTAGCTATCCGTCAGAAAGAAAGCGGCAGGGTTGATGACCAGGCAGATAAAATACAGAAACGCATTGATGAGTACTTCAACAAGATTATTCATGTTTTGCCTTACTATGATGCACAAAATAAATTGACGAGAGTAAACGGTATTGGTAATATCGACGAAATCTTCAATACAATCTGCGCAGTTGTAGATAAATACTAATTACACTTAACATGTAAATAGCGGGACGATTTTTTTCTTCCCGCTATTTGTATGTAATACACATTGATCAAAAGGTTATGTCACAAGGTTCCAATTTTGTAGATTACGTTAAAATTTGCTGTCGCTCCGGAAAAGGAGGGCCAGGTTCTGCACACTTGCACCGTGATAAATTAACCTCTACGGGTGGACCCGATGGGGGAGATGGCGGTCGCGGTGGTCACATCATCCTTAAAGGAAACCCACAGTTCTGGACTTTGCTCCACCTGAAGTACCGTAAGCATATTATTGCCGAAGATGGCCTTAGTGGCTCGAGTTCCACCAGCACCGGTAAGTCTGGTAAAGATGAAATTCTCGAAGTTCCCCTGGGTACCATTGCCAAGGATGCTGAAACGGGCGAAGTCTTATTTGAAATCACTGCTGAAGGAGAAACAAAAACATTGACTCCGGGTGGTCGCGGTGGTTTAGGGAACTGGCATTTCAAAACATCTACCCAACAGACGCCACGCTTTGCCCAGCCAGGTGAAGCAGGTATTGAGAAGTGGATTGTATTAGAACTTAAGGTTCTTGCCGATGTTGGCTTAGTAGGTTTTCCAAATGCTGGTAAATCAACATTGCTGTCAGTCGTTTCCGCAGCAAAACCTGAAATTGCCGATTACCCTTTTACTACACTTGTTCCAAATCTTGGTATAGTCGCTTACCGTGGTGGTAAATCTTTTGTGATGGCCGATATCCCGGGGATTATTGAGGGCGCATCTAAAGGTAAAGGTTTAGGATACCGCTTCCTGCGCCATATCGAGCGAAATTCTGTATTATTATTTATGGTGCCTGCTGATACCAGCCGTACCATCTCTGAAGAGTACGCCATCCTGAAATCAGAATTGCAGCAATACAATCCTGAGCTTATGCAGAAGCCACACGTCCTTGCAATTACAAAGTCTGATATGCTGGACGATGAATTAATGGCCGAAATGAAAAAAGAACTTCCTGCTCATTTGCCGTCGATCTTTATTTCTTCAGTTGCTCAGAAGAATCTTGCTGAGCTGAAAGATATGCTCTGGAAAGCGATTGGTGCTTAATTAGTAACTTTTTTTCTCCTGTTTTGATATGCCCCCTTTTCATTTTGGAAAGGTCAGGCAGGGTCATGGGTTTTCTCTAAAAATTTATTTCGGCTTCCAGAGTGCTTTTAAGTGTGTTTTTCTGGTTATTGCTTAAGGTAGGCATTCCTTGTGCTCGGTGCTGGCAAAGAATATCAGAACCATGGAAAATCAATTGATCTTCATTCGTATCGCTACTTTGAGAGATTATAAATATGTTAATGAAATCATAAAAGAAACCGCAGCCTCAGCGTTAGTTAGAGGATCTGGAATTGCGCACCGTACACCTGAATCCATCATTCAGAAGATGAAAGAAGGAAGAGCTGTAGTTGCCGTCACAAGTACTGAACAATGGGTAGGCTTTGCATACTACGAAAGCTGGGATAACGGCCGTTTTATTTCAAACTCCGGATTGATTGTTGCGCCTGAATTCAGAAAGCTTGGGGTAGCAAAGGCGATCAAGGAAAGGATCTTCAGGCTCTGTAGAAGAGCTTATCCGGAGGCAAAGATTTTTAGCATCACCTCTGGTGCCGCTATCATGAAAATGAATAGTGAGCTGGGATTCAAGCCTGTCGTTTATCAAGACATCACTCAGGATGAGCAATTTTGGGAAGGATGCAAACAATGCGTTAATTACGATATCCTGAGCCAGAAAAAGAGATGTAACTGTTTATGTACAGCGATGGTCTTTGATCCGCTGGAAATCGCTAATATTGTTGAAAAATACCAACCATGCAGTCAACCGTACTCATTATCGACGATGAAAAAAAGATCTGTAGCCTTTTAGCACGGATTATAGAGCTCGAGGGCTTTACTGTTTTTCAGGCTGCAACGGGTAAGGAAGGATTAAAAATCCTTGGGTCGCAGGACATCAGTGTGGTAATTTCTGATGTTAAGCTCCCTGATATCAATGGTATCGATTTGGTTAAACAAATCAAAAAGATTAAACCATATGTCGAGATCATTAACCTAACCGCATTTGGAACTATATCTGACGGGGTAATGGCCATTAAAAATGGAGCTTTCGACTATATCACCAAGGGCGATGATAATGATAAAATTATCCCGCTGGTTTATAAAGCTATGGAAAAGGTGACGCTCCAGTTCAGGGTTTTTGAGTTGGAGGGTAAAATCCAGAGGCAGTTCAATTTCGAATCGATACTTGGACACTCAAAGGCTATCCAGGAATCAATTAGTCTGGCGCGCAAAGTTGCCGCGACAGATACTACCGTACTCCTTCTCGGCGAAACGGGAACTGGAAAAGAAGTTTTTGCCCAGGCTATTCATCAGGAAAGTCTGCGTAAACTTAAGCCTTTTGTTGCCCTTAACTGTAGCGGATTTAGTCCGGAGTTATTGGAAAGTGAGCTGTTCGGCTATAAGGCAGGGGCTTTTACAGGTGCTGTACGTGATAAAAAAGGACTTCTTGAAGAAGCAAGCGGTGGTACATTATTTTTGGATGAGATTGGTGAGATGAACCTCGACCTGCAGGCTAAACTACTACGTGTACTCGAAAACCAAACTTTTATTAAGGTAGGTGACACGCACACCAGCCAGGTTAACGTCCGGATTTTAGCCGCCACAAACAGAAGTTTGAAGGAAGAAGCGGATGCAGGTAAGTTTAGACTTGACCTCTATTATAGATTATCGGTTTTCATTATACCGTTGCCGGCTTTGCGTGACAGGAAATCCGATATTGAGCTGCTGGCCATGCATTATCTTAAATTTTTTGGTCAGAAGGTGAACAAGCCCAAGCTGAGTCTGGATGAAAAATTGTTGAAGCTTTTGATCAACCACAACTGGAAGGGAAATATCAGGGAGTTGAAAAATGTGATCGAGCGATTGGTAATTCTATCTGATGGAGATGTGCTGGGTACAAAATATCTTCCCGTTGAGTTTTTTAGCAATGTAACTGAACTGAATTCTTTTGAAATGGCTGCGGTAGAAAAACATCATATCCAAAAAGTACTGAGTCATACCCGGGGAAATAAAACAGAAACAGCGAGACTTTTGAATATTGGACTAACCACTTTGTACCGTAAAATAGAAGAATATCAGATTACGGAAAACCTGTAGTTGTAAAGCCTAGGTTTTTTTAGGTTTAGTCATATCTTCGTCATCAAGGATATTAAAAGCGGTGTATATTGATTTTACCGCATATTTTATCGCAAAATCTGGAAAATGAAAGTATTACTGATCGAAGACGAACCTGATTTAATGTCTGTAGTTGTCCGCGGACTAACCGAGGCAAATATGGATGTAAGTGCTGCCGCGGATGGCATAACCGGACTGGAAATGGCTGTACGCCACCAATTTGACCTCATCATCCTGGATGTAATGCTGCCAGGCATGAATGGGGTACAAGTGTGTAAAGAGATCAGGAAAGTAAACGATAATGTGGCTATATTAATGCTGACTGCATTGTCGAGCACAGAAAATATTGTAACCGGGTTAAATAGTGGTGCTGACGACTATCTGGTAAAACCATTCAAGTTTGCTGAGCTGGAAGCAAGGATCAGGACTTTGGTAAGGCGGAGTCAATCAACCCCGGCACCTAAAAATATGATTACGGTAGGCGATCTGGAAGTAGATGTTATGAGCAGGACTGTAAAAAGAAATGAAAAATCCATTTCACTGACCGCAACGGAATATCGTTTGCTGGAATATTTTGTAAAACACCAGAACATGGTTTTGTCCAGGATTCAGATTTTGGAGAGTGTGTGGGATATCGACTTTAACATGGGAACCAATGTTGTTGACGTGTATGTAAATTACCTGCGCAAAAAGGTAGATAGCGGACATGAACAAAAGCTCATACAAACAGTCTTTGGCCGTGGATATATGTTGAAATTCTAAATCATGAAGCTACAGACAAAAATAACGCTGGTCTTCTTTTCCATTACCACGATTGGTTTGGTATTGATGAATGCGGCCATTTTTTATTTTGTGTCTGAATTCAGTTTTGACGATTTCTTCAAAAGGTTGGAAGCCAGGGTAAATCTGGCTGCAGAAATTAAGATCCATCCCGACGAAAATTCTATTCCTTACCAGGAAGTACGTAACCGTTACCTGGAGAAATTGCCGCAAGAGCGGGAGTATATTGTAAAGCTTGATGAATACAGGCGGTTTGAAAAGCCCCTGCCACTATCCACTTCTTTTTATAAAGCTATTCTTGCCAACAGAAAGGCGCGCTATAGCGCTGGAAATCACTTTTATGCCGGTGGGTTTTTCAATACTGCCCATGGCCAGTATATCGTGATTATTGCTGCAGAAGACCCTTATGGTTTCAAAGAATTGGAAGAACTGAAACGGGTACTACTGGTTATTTTTGTTATCGCAATAATATTGACGTATGTGGCTGGTAAGGTCTTTTCTTTCTATACCGTTAAACCCGTAAGGGCAATCATCAAACGCGTACAGAATATTACCGCAAACAACCTGCACTTACGTTTACCGGAAACAAAAGGTAAGGATGAGATAGCAGAAATGGTACTTACTTTTAATGACATGCTGAACAGGCTGGAGACGGCCTTTGAGACACAAAATAATTTTGTGAGTAACGCTTCACATGAACTGCGGACGCCGCTAACCATTTTGACTAGTGAAACCGAACTGCTTACCGGCATTGACGGACTTCCTGAGCCTGCACAGCAGTCGGCAAAAGCAATACTTTCCCAGGCAGAGAAGCTTGAGCATATTTTAAGCAGCTTACTCGGACTTGCTCAGAGCGGCTTTAATGGAAAAAAGCAAAATTGGGAAGTTATCCGTATTGATGAACTGGTAATGCATGTTGCCAATGCTGTAAAGAAAATCGAGCCAGAGGGGGTGATCGACCTTAATTTTGATGAGTTGCCAGACGATGAGAGTCAGCTGCTTACTTCAGGAAATGTAAACCTCCTGCAACTGGCATTAAGCAATATCGTACTGAATGCCTGTAAATATTCTAACAACAGCCCTGTGGAGATCAAAGTCTTTGTAGAGAATGGTCGGATTGTGATCGCGGTGTCCGACAAAGGGATCGGGATTCCTGACGACGAGCAGCAACATATCTTTGAGCCATTTTTCCGCGCTTCCAATACCAGTGATTTTGAAGGACATGGTATCGGCTTGCCGCTCACATTAAATATTATCAGGTTACATAAAGGCACTATTGGCATCCGCTCAGAACAGGGAATTGGTACAGAGATCCAGATTCTGCTTCCTATACATTCTAATTAGATTCTAATCCCTGTCTTATTCCCTTTTAATAAGTCTGAGGTACTATTGCATAAGTAAAAACAAGTTTAACCTTTTAAACATTGCCTTATGCGAAACATCCTCGTTCCAACAGACTTCAACGTATCCTCTTTTGATTGTTTTCCTAACATCTGCAAACAGCTGGATCTGGAAGAGATCAGCTTTGTATTTGTTCATGTGTTTAAATTATCAGACTCGATTACGGATCTGCTGATGTTATCCAGGCGGAGCCGCGACTTCGAGCAGATCAGTGACGATTTCTTCGCTGGTGCTACAGCAATCAAAAAAGCGTATCCACAGATTAAATCAATTAAAATAGAATTCTTGTATGGCGCTACCTTGAACATGTTCAGGGATTTCCTGGAAGTACATGACATAGACACCGTGCTTGAGCCAGCCTGCTGCTTTTTGGGCAAAATCCATAAAGCAAGTATCGATCCCCTGGTATTGATCCAAAAATCGGGTCTACCGGTGCTGACACTCCGTAAAGATGTCAAACTTCAAAAATCAGCAGTACCCGCTACTGTTGAACAAGAATTGATGGAAGCCTAATTAAAACATCTGACCTATGCTATTGAAAGAAAATATTCCAATTAGTTACATCTTCGGAAAGATCTGGAGAGAGACTACGTTTGTTACAATTTATGCTGTATTGATTGCAGTGTTGTATAACAGCTATCATTTCACGAGAATCTCGATCCCCATTGCCGTGCCAACCATCCTGGGTACTGTAATTTCCCTGCTTTTGGCTTTTAAATCAAATCAGGCATACGACCGCTGGTGGGAAGCACGGACCATCTGGGGAGCGATTGTAAACGATTCCAGAACGCTGACGCGTCAACTGCTGACCTTTGTGGACAACCGCTATGATACCGTAGAGGAGCGTGCTTTTTGCGAGCGTATGGCCAAAAGACAAATGGCCTGGTGTTATGCACTTAGTCGTCACTTACGTGGACAAGATGCTTTATACGGATTACAGCGATTGGTTTCTAAAGAAGATATGGAAGTAATTAAAAATTATCACAATGTTCCATTGGCGCTATTAGAATTGCAGGGTATGGATGTACGGAATGCCTTTAAACTGGATTGGATCAATTCTTTTCAACAGGTAGAACTAGACAATACCTTAACGCGTTTTTCCAATGAAATGGGTGGCTGTGAGCGGATCAAGAATACCATCTTCCCGGCAACGTACAGTGTATACATCCACTTTTCTGTGATGCTGTTTATCTTACTGCTGCCTTTTGGACTGATCGAATTCTTTGGAATTGTTGAAATTCCATTGGTGATTGCGATTGCCAGTTCATTCTTTTTAATAGAAAAGATGGCCATTCATCTGCAAGATCCATTCGAGAATAAGCCTACAGATACACCAACTAGTACCATCTCCAGAAATATTGAGAGAGACCTGAGCCAGATGTTAAAAAACAACTTTAATCAAGATGAAAAACTACCTGCTGGCGGACCAATAAAATCAAAGTTGTTCTACATTCTTTAATACCCTATCTAACCAGATATTCATTTTCAAAATGATAAAACCCTTCCATAATGGAAGGGTTTTTTTGGTTTATAATCCCTTGCTATTTTAGTTATCTTCTTTTATCTGTTCATAATCAGCGTCTTGCTGATTTTTTGCTTTTGGTGGTATGGCGATTGGCATTAGCCATTGAAAATAAAGCAATATGATCACACTAATTCTCCTTCTCACCCTCCTTATTCTGAGCTGGGTTATTTACAAATCAATCGAGTGGTTCGAAAAAATCTAAACCTTATGATGATCCTCCTAGTGATCGCCGTTGCGGTATTCCTGTATATGGTTTACGTACTGATCAAACCCGAAAAATTTTAAAAGCATTACGCATTTATTAATCAAACAACAATGAACACAGAATTATTAGGAACAGTAGCCACCTACCTGCTTACGCTGGTAATTGCTATACCCCTGGGCATCTACCTCGCAAAAGTATTTGCCGGAGAAAAAGTCTGGACAGACTTCCTCAAACCTATTGAGAACGGAATATATAAGCTGTCCGGAATCAATATCAAAGAACAAATGAACTGGAAACAGCACATGAAAGCGCTGATGACCGTCAACCTGGTTTGGTTGGTATACGGTTTCTTTATGTTACTTTTTCAAGATAAGCTCCCCTTAAATCCAGATGCAAATCCTGCGATGACGCCGGATCTCGCTTTTAATACGGTCATCAGTTTTGTGGCCAACTGTAACCTGCAGCATTACTCTGGTGAAAGCGGCGCGAGCTACTTCATCCAACATTTTGTCTTTATGTTTCTGCAGTTTGTTAGTGCAGCAACAGGCATTGCAGCCGCTGTTGTGTTTTTCAAAGCCTTTCGAGATAAAACAACCAACGCTCTGGGTAACTTCTGGGAATTCTTTGTGAAAGCAATTACCAGGTTGCTTTTGCCGTTATCGCTTGTTGTTGCATTAATTCTAGCTTTTAATGGTACCCCTTCCAGTTATGCAGGTAAAGATCAGTTTATCTCCCTTCAGGGTGATACCGTAAATGTTTCCCGTGGACCGGCTGCAGCATTTGTTGCAATTAAACACCTGGGAACAAATGGTGGAGGATGGTTCGGAGCCAACTCAGCCCATCCTTTAGAGAATCCGTCGTACCTAACCAATACTGTAGAGCTGATCGCACAGGTAATTATACCTATTGCGATGGTTATCGCTTTTGGCTATTTCATCAGACGTAAAAAATTAGCCTGGACAATCTTTGGCGTAATGACAATCGGGATGCTGATGTTGCTCATTCCAATGATGAGTAGTGAGCTCGGTGGTAATCCGGCAATAGCCAAAATGGGTGTTTCACAGCTTACCGGTGCCATGGAAGGCAAGGAAGTGAGGTTTGGACCCGCGATTTCAGCTTACTGGAGTACAGTCACCACCATCATATCTACTGGTTCGGTAAACAGCATGCACGATAGCACAATGCCGATGAGCGGTACCTGGCAATTGCTGGGCATGATGATCAACTCCTTTTACGGAGGTTGTGGTGTGGGACTGCTCAACTATTTTATTTATCTGATTATAGCAGTATTTATTTCCGGATTGATGGTAGGACGTACCCCTGAATTTCTGGGCCATAAAGTTGAAGCGCGCGAAATTAAGATTGCAGCACTGATAACTTTACTAAGTCCGTTTATGATTCTTGCGGGAACAGCTATTGCAGCGTATGTATTTACAACACATGGCGATGCTGCCTGGGCAGTGCAGCCTAAAGCCTGGTTAAATAATCCTGGATTCCATGGGTTTTCCGAAATGTTATATGAGATCACTTCATCAAATGCAAACAATGGTTCTGGTTTCGAAGGCTTAGGTGATAACAATATGTTCTGGAATGTAACTACGGGCATTATTATTCTATTGGGACGTTTTCTTCCAATTATCGGCCCAGTAGCTATTGCCGGTTTACTTGCCACTAAAAAATTCATTCCTGAATCTGCAGGAACCTTAAAAACGGATACAAAAACCTTTGCTATCATGACTATGGCGGTAATTCTGGTATTGAACGCTCTGTCTTACTTCCCGGCGCTCGCTTTAGGTCCATTAGCAGAATATTTTACGCTTTTTAATTAATACGATAATGAACAAATCAAATAGATTATTTGAACCCGCTTTAGTGCAAACTGCGCTAAAACAATCTTTCATCAAATTAGATCCAAGGGTGATGGTCCGCAATCCGGTCATGTTTACCGTAGAGGTTGGAACGCTAATTATGGCGTATGTAACCATTTATTCGCTCAACCATACCGGTCAGGGATCTGCCATTTATAACTTCTTTATTTTTCTGGTGCTGCTGCTTACGGTGCTGTTCGCCAATTTTGCTGAAGCTATTGCCGAAGCAAGGGGTAAAGCTCAGGCTGATAGCTTGAGAAAAACAAGAGAGGAAACTCCGGCGAAATTTATCTTAGCAAACGGAAGTATCGAAATGCGTTCTTCTAGTCAGTTGAAAAAAGGCGACGTATTTTTCTGCGAAACAGGAGACACCATTCCTACTGACGGTGAGATTATCGAAGGTATCGCTACCATTGATGAATCAGCGATTACTGGGGAATCTGCTCCAGTGATCCGTGAATCCGGTGGTGATAAGTCGTCCGTAACCGGTGGTACTAAAGTGCTGTCTGACCAGATCAAAGTGCGCGTAAGCACCGAGCCAGGCGAAAGTTTCCTGGATAAGATGATTGCTTTGGTAGAAGGAGCATCGCGCCAAAAAACACCTAACGAGATCGCCTTAACGATCTTGCTAGCCAGTTTCACCATTGTCTTCATCATTGTCTGCGTAACCTTGAAACCCTTTGCAGACTATGCCAATACGCCGATTACCATTGCAGCACTAATTTCTTTATTTGTCTGCCTGATCCCAACTACGATAGGTGGTTTATTATCTGCTATTGGTATTGCAGGAATGGATCGCGCTTTAAGAGCCAACGTGATCACTAAATCAGGTAAAGCTGTGGAGACTGCAGGTGATATCGACGTCTTATTACTGGATAAAACCGGGACCATCACTATTGGTAACCGTAAGGCGACAAACTTCTCTGCTACTTCCGGTGCTGATAAAAATCAATTTCTGGAAGCTTGCGTGCTGAGCTCTCTTGCTGATGAAACGCCAGAAGGTAAGTCGATTATAGAGCTGGCAAAAAGTATGGACGATAAACAAATGAGTGTGGCACCACAAGGATCTGCCTTCATTAAGTTCACTGCCGAAACCCGATCAAGTGGATTGGATACGCTCGACGGCAGAAGAATCCGAAAAGGTGCTTTCGATTCCATTAAAAACATTGTTCAAAAAGCAGGAAATGTTTTTCCGGCGGACATTGAAGAAATGGTAAAACGTATTGCTTCTAACGGTGGAACACCATTGGTGGTTTCGGAAAATGAAAAAGCTTTGGGCGTTATTGAGTTACAGGATATCATCAAACCAGGGATCAGCGAACGTTTTGAGCGTCTACGCAAAATGGGTGTTAAAACAGTGATGGTTACGGGTGATAATCCATTAACCGCCAGATATATCGCTGAAAAAGCTGGTGTGGATGATTTTATTGCTGAGGCCAAGCCTGAAGATAAAATGAATTACATCAAAGACGAGCAAGCGTTAGGAAAACTGGTAGCGATGATGGGCGACGGTACCAATGATGCGCCGGCACTTGCACAGGCGGATGTTGGTGTAGCGATGAACAGTGGAACTCAGGCTGCGAAAGAAGCGGGTAACATGGTGGATCTGGATAATGATCCAACCAAACTGATTGAAATTGTTGAGATCGGTAAGCAGTTGCTGATTACCAGGGGAACGCTGACAACCTTTTCAATTGCCAACGATGTTGCTAAATATTTCGCCATTGTACCTGCATTATTTATTGCCTCGATACCTGCGTTGCAAAGCCTGAACATTATGGGACTGCATAGTCCGGAGAGCGCAATCATGTCGGCAGTAATCTTCAACGCGATCATCATCCCGATCCTGATCCCGCTTGCGTTGAAAGGTGTTGCCTACAAACCAATTGGTGCAACGGCTCTGCTACGCAGAAACCTGTTTATTTACGGTATAGGTGGTGTTGTTGCTCCCTTTATCGGCATCAAACTCATTGACATGGCAGTAGGGCTGCTGGTTTAATCTTTTTAATACATAGAAATCATGAAAAAATACCTCATACAATCTATCCGCCTCACTGTAGTGCTCATTATCCTGTTATGTGTTGCTTACCCATTATTTGTTGCCTTTGCAGGTGGGTTTGCTAAAGGAAAGGGAGGTGGCGAGAAAGTGCTGCGCAATGGTAAAGTAGTTGGCTATGCCTTATTGGGACAGTCGTTTACCAAGCCTCAATATTTCTGGGGACGTCCATCAGCTGTAAACTATAATGCTGCCGGTTCCGCAGGATCAAACAAAGGACCTTCCAATGCTGAGTACCTGGCTGTTGTTCAGGGCAGAGTTGATACTTTGCTGAAATACAACCCATCTTTGAAAAAAACAGATATCCCTGCTGATATGGTTACAGCCTCGGGAAGCGGACTTGATCCGGATATTTCTGTGGACGGAGCAATTATACAAATCAAACGTGTGGCTGCTTACCGTAAACTTGATGAAAGGACTGTCGCCAAACTGATAGTTGAAAACACCCAACACCCATTTTTAGGCATGTTTGGCCCTTCAAAAGTCAATGTATTGGCGCTTAACGTTGCGCTTGATGACCTTAAAAAATAATAAATAACCAATCCCCGGTCGGCCGTCCGACTAAAGCGTTTGCCTGATGGCCGAACCGGGTTCCCTATCAACAAGAAATGAAAAAACTGATTTTATTTGGAGCAGCATGCGTGCTCTCCCTGAATGCGATTGCCCAGGAACAAGCTAAATTTAAAGTAACCGGATACCTGGAAACCTATTATGGGTATGACTTTAATAAGCCTGCGGATAACAATAGACCTGGATTTATCTACTCGCATAACCGACACAACGAAGTAAACCTTAATCTGGGATTCATCAAAGGTAGTTATGATGATGGCATGTTAAGAGCCAATGTAGCGCTGATGGCTGGTACCTATGCCAATGCAAACCTTGCTGCCGAACCTGGCGTGCTTAAGAATATCTATGAGGCTAATGCCGGGATAAAACTATCCAAATCTCATAATCTTTGGGTTGATGCGGGTATTTTTTCTTCGCACATCGGCTTTGAAAGTGCAGTTTCTAAAGACTGCTGGGTTTTGACAAGAGGGATCTCATCAGAGAATACACCTTATTATGAGTCGGGTGCAAAAATCACCTATGGAACAGGCGACGGCAAGTTTATCGCCACAGCTTTATATTTGAACGGATGGCAAAGAATTACCCGTCAAAATGCAAATTCCAAAGCTGCGGGTGGTTTGCAGCTAACCTGGAAACCAACAGATAAGGTGACCTTAAATTATAGCAACTACCTGGGTAAGGAAGGAGCTGATAGTGTTGGTGTTACCAGATTTTACAACAATTTTTATGGAATTTTCCAGTTGAGCAGCACCTTTGGGGTAACACTTGGATTTGATTACGGCATGCAGCAGGAAGCCAAAGGAAGCGATACCTACGTTCATGTGATATCTCCAGTGGCCATTGCGCAGTATAAATTGGCACCTAAATGGGCAGCTGCAGCACGCGTAGAATATTATGAAGATCAAAAAGGGATGTTGATTGCAACGGGTACACCTAATGGCTTCAAAACAACCGGTTATTCGCTCAATCTGGATTATGCTCCAGTTTCTAATGCGGTAGTGCGACTGGAAGGTAAGGTTTATGATAGCAAAGACCAGATCTTTACACGAAATGCCGCTCCGGTAAATAACAATGCAACACTTACAGCAAGTCTGGCGATTTCTTTTTAAATCAATAAGGCCATGGTAAAGAGACACAGACCTCAAAAAGGGAAACCGAAACTTGCTGCATATGTTAAACTCAGCCTGATTTTACTTTCATTGGTTGGCGTTGTCTTTATCCTCGCTGAACTGGTAAACAAAGGCAGTCTGGTGATTAAATGGTAAATTTAAATACAATGGACGATAACAAGGAAAGTTCGGTCAGGCAATTTCTGGAGCTCCTCAAAAAATCAAAAAGGGGAAAACTGAAAATTTATATCGGCATGAGTGCCGGTGTGGGTAAAACCTATAGGATGCTACAGGAGTCGCACAGCCTGCTGCGGGCAGGAATAGGTGTGCGTATCGGCTATATCGAAACACATCAACGGGTCGAAACGCATGCTTTATTGGCCGGGCTTCCTGTAATTCCCAGAAGAAAAATCTTCTATAAGGGTAAAGAGCTGGAAGAAATGGATGTTCAGGGTATTCTGAACATCCATCCCGAAGTTGTGATTGTGGATGAACTGGCACATACCAATGCTGAAGGCAGCAAAAATGCCAAGCGTTGGCAGGATGTGTGTGATTTACTCGAAGCAGGAATCAGCGTGATCTCAGCAGTTAACATCCAGCACCTGGAAAGCATCAATGAAGATATTGAGCAAATTACGGGCATTGCAGTTACGGAAAGGATTCCTGATAAAATCCTGGAGCTTGCTGATGAGATCGTGAATATAGACCTGACAGCCGATGAGTTGATTACCCGTTTAAAAGAAGGGAAAATTTACGACCAGAGTAAAATTGAGCGTGCACTGAATAATTTCTTTCAACCTGAGCGGATTCTGCAACTGCGTGAGCTTGCCCTCAAGGAGGTTGCGCATCAGGTAGAGCGGAAGATCAGTATAGAAATACCCAGTCAGATTAAGCTGCGTCCGGAACGTTTTTTGGCTTGTATCTCTTCTAATGCTGAAACAGCAAAAGTGGTGATTAGGAAGACAGCGCGACTGGCTTCTTACTACCGTTCGCCCTGGATTGTGCTCTATGTACAAAGCAGCAAAGAAAACGGGGATAATATCCGACTTGATTTGCAGCGGCATCTGATCAATAATTTTAAACTGGCAACGGAGTTAGGTGCAGAAGTTATAAAGGTTAAAAGTGACGATGTAACGCAAAGCATCATTCAATTGGCCAAAGAAAAAGAAGTGACAACGATCTGCATTGGCAAGCCTCACCTCAATTTGTTTCAGGTGATCATGCGAACCGCTATATTTAACCAATTATTAAGGAGCATTGCCGAACGGGATACTGACCTGATCATTTTAAGTTAAAATCATGAAAATAAAAACCAAACTCCGTTTAGGCTTCGGATTTCTGTTCGTTGTTGTACTCTTTTTCGGGGCCATATCACTGTTCTATCTGAACGAAATTTCGGGAAGTGCTAAAGTTATTCTGAAAGACAACTACAAGACACTGAAGTATACTGGTGCTATGCGTAAGTTGCTGGATGAGCACGACCTGCCTTTGCAGCAAAGTTTGATTGCTGATTTTAAGGCGCAACTGGCATTAGAACAGAAGAACATCACCGAAAAAGGTGAAAAAGAGGCTGTTGTACATCTTGAAAATACCTTTAAAACCTTAGAGAGTTCTGCTAGCTTAGCCGCACAGCAACGCGCAGTACGTATTATTCGAGCTGAGCTAAGGAATATTGAAGCTTTAAACATGAATGCTATTGTGCGCAAAAATGACGTAGCGCAAGCCTCCGTTAAGAAAGCAACACTATATCTCGTGTTCACTGCCTCACTCAGCATTTTAGTCTTATTTACCTTTATTGTCAACTTTCCGGGATTTGTTGCAGACCCGTTACAGGAATTTTCTGAGGCGATTAAAGCGATTAGCAGAAGGAACTATAAGCAGCGACTGGAGTTTAATAATAACGACGAGTTTACCGAATTGGCCGCCGCGTTTAACGGTATGACGGTACTACTTAACCAATGGGAAAATAGTAACCTCGCAGAAATCAAATCAGAAAAGCTAAGGATCGAAGCGATCATCGAACAAATGGATGACGCGATTATCGGGCTAAATGATAAAAAAGAGGTGCTATTTTTTAATAAAGTAGCAGGGCAATTACTTAACCTGAATCAGCAGCAAATTGTGGGGCAGAATGCAGAAAGCCTGATGCAAAAAAATGAACTCCTGAAGCGGATCCTTGAAAGCAAGAACAGTCAATCTAGCCTGAAAATCTTTGCTGATGAAAAGGAATCCTATTTCCAGTTGGCGAGTAAGGAGATTGTAATACCCAACTTTGAAGAACAGGAGAAGCAGGTGTTGGTTGCTTCGGGTGTATCTGCAGGGAAGGTCTATGTGCTTAGAAATATCACGCAGTTTAAAGAACTTGATGAAGCTAAAACCAATTTTATCGCTACAGTTTCTCATGAATTGAAAACACCACTTTCATCAATTAAGATGAGTTTAAAATTGTTGAATGATACCAGAGTAGGGGATTTAAACCAGGAGCAGACTGCCCTGGTAGAACATATCAGGGAAGATAGCGACAGGCTCCTGAAGATTACAAGTGAGCTGCTGGACCTGGCACAGGTGGAAACTGGTAACTTGCAATTAAACTTTGTAAAATCTGATCCGAGGCAGATCATTGATTATGCTATTGCTGCGGTTAAGTTCCAGGCAGAACAAAAGTCGATACAGCTGGAATTGATCAGCACAACTGGTTTAGGAATGGTGTATGCTGACGTCGAAAAAACAGCCTGGGTACTCGTTAATTTTCTGTCTAACGCTTTGCGCTATAGCGCAGAAAAATCCAAAGTGGTTATACAGGTATCCGAACAAGATAAGCAGATTGAATTTTCTGTTCGTGATTTTGGAAAGGGTATTGAAGATCAATATCAAAAACGTTTATTCGATAGATACTTCCAGGTGCCGACAGATGGAAACAATAAGTCAGGGTCGGGACTCGGCTTAGCAATATCCAGAGATTTTATTGAGGCTGAGCAGGGAAGGATCTGGGTTGAGAGTGAGCTTGGTGTGGGAAGCAAATTTTGCTTCTCGCTGCCAGTTGCAGAATAAAAATGCCCCCAAGTATTTCTTACTATTTGGGGGCATCGTAAATTCTGGATAGACTGTTTGATTTTTATTATAACGCAGTTACGCGTACTTCAATATTACCGCGGGTAGCCTTAGAGTAAGGGCAGGCTTTATGGGCTTTATCGGCCAGTGTTTGCGCTTCTTCTGTACTGATTCCGGGGATATGAACATCCAGTTCTGCAGAAAGTGCATATGCATTTCCATCTTTATTAAAAGACACCTGCACATTTACCGTTGCCTCTGTAGTATCGACGCCAGCAGTCTTGGCTACTGAGCCTAGAGCACCCAGGTAGCATGGGCCCCAGGCTGCTGCAAATAGTTGTTCGGGATTGGTTCCGCCACCTTGTCCACCCATTTCCATAGGTGTGCGGATATCAAAGTTTAAAGTACCGTCGCTAGATTTGATATGGCCATCGCGGCCACCGGTTGCTGTTACTTCAGCAGTATATAACTTTTCCATAATAGTATTCTGAATAGGGTAGTATAACAGATGAGCATCTGAATAGTTTGATGTTGTGTATACCAGATTGGAATTCTGATAAAAATTATCCGTGTAAATTTGAAATACGTTAATAATCAGCTATTAACTGGTTTTGTCCGTTAATTTTTGGTAACTTTTGAAAACTAATTAAGGTTATATCTGTTTACAGAGCAAATATGAAAGATAAATCAGCCACTTCAGGAAAAGGAAAATCAGATCTGCAGTTATTTATTGCCAAATTTGATCCCAATAAATTCAAAAGTCTAAGTAACGGTATCGAAATAAGGGGTGTTGTAGAGTTAGAGAAGACAATTCTAGCTGCGAAGTCCCTGATAGAACGTTTGGGTTACAACCTGGAAATCGTGAGAACAGCATCTATGGCAGCATACGGTGCTTTTGAAGTACGCGAACTCGCTGCTTAATCCTGATGGATAAAATTAGCTGGGGTGTAATCGGCTGTGGTAATGTTACAGAGGTTAAAAGCGGGCCGGCGTTTAATTTAGTGCCCAATTCAGAACTCATAGCAGTAATGCGTAGAGATGCAGCCAAGGCTGCAGATTACGCTGCCCGTCATCATGTTCCCAAATGGTACTCGGATGCTGCCGAATTAATAAACGACCCAGCTATAAATGCAATTTATATTGCGACGCCTCCTGCTTATCACGAAACGTATGCGCTCCAGGCTCTTGCTGCTGGAAAACACGTCTACGTGGAAAAACCTGTAACATTAAATGCTGCATCTGCGGCGCGTATTGCCGGAGCAGCAAAAAATGCAGTTGGAAAGTTAAGTATAGCACACTACAGGCGCGAACAGCCCATGTTTCTGAAAATTAAGAAGCTGCTGGCTCAGGGAATTATTGGCCCGATCAGATTTGCACAATTGCAATTATTTCAAACTAAATCGAATGATCTGATTGCTCCTTCAGAAAGTAACTGGAGGATGGAGCCAACGTTATCTGGCGGCGGACTATTTCATGATCTGGCACCACATCAGTTAGATTTGATGATTCATTTCTTTGGCGATATTAAAAAGGTCCAGGGCCTGTCCTTATCTCAGGATTCTGAATTTGGTGTTGATGATCTTGTAAGTGGACAATTGTTATTCGAGAACGGGGTGCTTTTTAATGGGATCTGGTGTTTTACGGTCCCTTGTGGGGAGGAAAAGGATATTTGCGAAATTACCGGGGAGAAAGGAAAAATCTCTTTTGCCGTATTTGGCAATGAAATCTCTGTTACTGTAAACGGCGAAGATGAATATTTTTCTTTTGAGCCACTGATCCATGTACAGCAGCCCATGATTGCAAAAGTTACCGACTATTTTTTAGGAAATGCCGATAACCCTTGCACTATTGAAGAGGCCATTAAATCTATGGCAATCATGGATATATTTACTGCTTAAAAAATTACGGAAGACAATTCTCGGTTCTTTTTAAAACGACGTTGTCATCATACTTTAAGGCCTTTTGATCTTTGAAAACAGATTTATTGCCTTTCGTCTCAGCGTCTCCATATCCTTCAACCATACCACCATCAACTTTCTTAAAAGCAACTTGTCTTTCTGATGTGGCGCCTTCAGAGTTAAACGTATAGTCTGCTACGAGTATACCATCATTATACTGACCGGTAAAGGTTCCTTTATTCTTGTCTTTTTCAGCGAAATTATAAATCAGACTTCCCTCAACCGCACTTCCATTGACAGATGTAACTGCCAATTGAATGGTGTCTTTTTTTATAACGGCGATATAGCAACCTTTTAATGGCGTCTCTATTGAGTCTGTAACAGTTGTTGTTACCTGTTCAACGGTTTTTTTCTCACTTGTGCCCGACGTGCAGCTCGATAAAATGGCGCCGCTGAGTAGGAGCGAGGCCAGGATTGTTTTATTTGCGTTTTTCATGGTATGTGTTTTCCAAAACCCATGCCAGATTGCTTTTTTGATAAGAGAACCTAACTTGACGGCCTAACCAGCTGGATTACTAACCATATTCGGAGCGTAACATGTTGCGTAAAAGGAACTATTTTTTGTACAAATTATAAATATATTTACTGATCTATAATTGATATGAAATCTGATCTTGAAGAACTGATCTTAGCTTACGAGCAGGAAAAAGCTGAACTTGAGCGGGATATTGCCAGGGATATTGCTGAAAGTGAATTTGAATATACTGCGTATAATCAGAAGGCGCTTTGGCGGGTAAATCGCAAGCTAGAACTGTTAAAAGACTTTCATAATCCCTATGCTTCGCGCATAGCTGAACAGGAACGGCGCATAACTTACCTTAAGAATTTTAGAAATAGTGCTGCAAACAAGTATGGTATAAGCGTTGAGCATAATATTGCTGAAGCTGAAGCCAAGATTCTGGCCATGAAACAAACAGTTCCTGAGCATTACTTTGACGGTCAGGAAATTGACGATGCACTTTTTAATCTGGTAGAACGTGGCAAGCCTTTTAAATTTTACTTCAAAAGTCGCCTGGATATTTACGCAAGGTTTCAGCTTAAGGACGCAATAATCATAATTACCTTAGGTTTCGATCAAACTGAAGAGATTGATCTTAGTGATCCTTTGATACACATGAAAAAGCTCAGCTCTTTGGGCTTTAATTTCATTAACAACCAGTGGGTTTCTGAATATCCGGTAATTCATTTTAAGGACGCCTGGGGGCTCAAAATTTTGCTTGCCAGAATGGTTTACGATGTTTTCTACCAAAACAGAGATTGGGATTCGGCAAGAATAGTGTACGAGTGATCCCTACATGCCTTTTGATGCATTGTCCTGCATAAACATATCGCTCATCTGTGCATACAATTCTGGGTGTTTGTGTTTAAACTGCTCTGGTTTTTCGAAGAAATATTCTGAAGCTACCGCAAAAAACTCCGCTTCATTTGTAATTGCGTACGGGTTGATGTCTGATTTGCCTTTTTCGATTTTTTGCATCTCCTGGTGTATCATTTTAAGCCAGGGTGCTGCATACTCATGTTTCAACAGCAATTCCGGGGTGCCATCCGTTGCGCCGTCCGACTTATCGATCAGGTGGACGAACTCATGGATCCCTACATTTTCTTTTCCTGCGGAAGCAGAAAATCCTTTCTGTAATGCTGTACGTGATAATACCATCTGGCCATTCATGTATCCCGAGCCCACCATACCGAGGATACTCCTTTCGGCACCTTCAAACTGAAAATCCTGGTCGAATGTGTCTGGGTATAAAATAACGTTTGTGAGATTTCTATATCTAAAGTCGCTAAAGCCAAAAATAGGAATGACCCCGCTAGCTGCAACTAACAGCCTGTCTGTGTCCGTAATATCTGTGCCTACGCCTTCAATTTTTACCTGACTCAAAAAAGCGGTAATAAGCGTCTCAAACCTGATCTTTTCCTCAGGGTTCAGATCCCGATAGTAAGGAATTGATGTTTCAAGCGATGAGGGAAGATTTTTTATAATCCCATCGGGCAAGGTGGTATTGGATTTTTGTTTTCTAAGTAAAAAAAAGCTCACTAATAAAGCTAAGGCAACAAGAACTAAGGTAAGCAGCATATCGTTTTTATTAAGCGTTAAGGTTACGCAATTATTGGCGCTTCCAATTGATCAAGTGCATTTAAAATTATTTTACAAACCTTCCGGATTTCTTTTTCATTAATGATCAGTGGCGGCGCTACACGTAAAGCTGTTTCACAATGGAGGAACCAATCAATAATGACGCCGGCATCACTACATAGGCGACTTACTTTCTCAACCTGATCAAAGGTGTCGAGTTGTAAGGACAGCATCAGGCCTTTCCCTCTTATCTCGCGAATAGCAGGGTGTACCAACAATTCGCGGAAGAGTTGTTCCTTATCATCAACCCCTTCAACCAATCGGTCTGTCAAGATAACCTCAAGGCTGGCAAGTCCGGCGGCGCATGACACCGGATGACCACCAAAAGTAGTGATATGACCTAAAATTGGATTTTCGGCCAGCACAGACATTACTTTTTGATCAGCAATGAAAGCACCAACAGGCATGCCTCCGCCCAATGCTTTGGCCAGTAACAGGATGTCTGGAACAATACCGAAATGTTCAAAGGCGAAAAGTTTTCCTGTTCGTCCAAAAGCTGCCTGGATCTCGTCAAGGATAAGTAAAGTACCGGTTTCCGTACAACGAGTTCTCAGCTTTTGCATGTAATCCTTTGTCGGAAATCTAATGCCAGCTTCGCCCTGAACGGTTTCAATAATTACGCAAGCAGTTTTTGTTGTGATCTTAGCGAGGTCTTCTGCTTCACCAAATCTGATGAAGCTAACATCGGGGAGTAAAGGTCTGTAAGCTTGTTTGTATTGTTCATTCCCCATCACACTCAATGCACCATGGGTACTGCCATGGTAAGCGTTTACGCAAGATATAATTCCCGATCTGCCGGTATACCGTTTAGCAAGTTTTAAAGCTCCCTCGGTAGCTTCAGTTCCTGAATTTACAAAATATACGTTATTAAGGCTTGGAGGAAGGACGGAAACAAGTTTTGCAGCGAACTTAACCATGGGGCTTTGGATATACTCACCATACACGGTAAGGTGGAGGTATTTGTCCAATTGTTTCTGGATGGCTTTTAATACTGCGGGATGCCTGTGGCCGATGTTGCTGACAGCAAATCCGGATACCAGATCAATATATGATTTTCCTTTTTTATCATAAATATAGATTCCATCGGCATAATCTATCTCCAGCATTTTTGGTGTAGTAGACGTTTGCGCAGTATTGAGAAGAAACAGTTGTTTGTTGGAAATCATGGAAGGGTAGTTAAAAACATGACAAAATTAGGTAAATTTCGCTCAGCTTTGACCATCGCAGGGTAAAACCAAATTGCTGATGGTTTTGTTATACCACTGTTTAAATTAAATTCCATGGCAAGCTTCTCAGATATTATTAAATCAGACAAACCAGTATTGGTAGACTTTTCGGCCGAATGGTGTGGCCCCTGCAAAATGATGGCACCAATCTTAAAACAACTTAAAGGAATGATTGGCGAAAGCGCAACGATTTTAAAGGTCGACGTGGATAAAAACCCGGCAGTTTCAAGTGAATATCGCATTCAGGGCGTGCCAACGCTGATTTTGTTTAAAGGGGGTGAAGTTAAATGGAGGCAGAGTGGGGTTGTGCAGGCTAGTCAGCTCAAAACACTGATCGACGGAGTACTTTAAATAGTTTTTGAAGTGTGATAATTATGCCCGAAATGGGTATTTATTTTCCCGGATTGCGATACGGGGGTCTTTTCTGCTGCGCGTCAATTTTTTCTGTTGAATATTTCACACAACCGGAAGCTATGAAATTTCTGCGTGCTCAGGCCATCCCTTTTAATCACGACTTTCCTTTATTTTAATATTATGATACGTCCACGTTAAAATTCTTTGCCAACGTATTTCTACGTGCATTGGGGTAGCTTTTGAATACTATTTTCTAACCTGCTTTTTTTTGCTTTAAAGAAAGTCTGAAACTTGGCCAATTGATGGCTATCTGATTGACAATAAGTTTAAAGAGCTACGTGCCAGAATTCTGTTTGTTGGTTTGCATTTTGTCTTACGCCTGCCGGATCGTGTGGGAGAAACTGTTTGACTAAGACTTAACAACCAGGAATTTGTGAATACTTTTACTTTAAGGCTATTTCTAAAAGCTACTATATTTATTTTAATAAGTTGCGGGGCTACGGCGTTTGCCCAAAGCATTACTCCGGGTACGATTACAGGATCACCATTTTGCGCAGGTTCAAATATCTCGGTTCCGTTTAGCTCCAGTGGTCTGTCCTTTTATAGTGACAACACTTTTTCCTTGCAGCTTTCTGACGCAAGCGGGTCATTCAATTCAGCAACTACGATAGGATCTAACAGAACCCAAACAACGGGTACAATTGTGGGAACAATACCAAGTACCATTACTTCGGGAACAGGATATCGTATCCGCGTAACATCAAGTAATGCCGGGTTTACTGGATCTTCCAGTGCAGCATTCGCTATTAACGGTGCGCCAAATGCACCCACAGTTACGAACCCTGCTGCATACTGTCAGTTTGCAACAGCAAATTCCCTGGCGACTAACGTAACCGTACCGGTTGGAACAACAGCCTACTGGGTTAGCGGAAACACAGCTACATTTACTACCTCCGAAGCATTTGATGGTGGTGGATATACACAGGCAAGCGATAACAAACGAACCAACTTTACTACTAGTGTTGCCAACACAACAATTATCTCTATTGACTATTTTATTCCAAGTTATCAGGGGGTTGCCGGTTTGGTTTTAGGGTTATACGATGCTAATGGTAATCTGATCACGCTGTCAGGCACCAATACCAACTATGCTAACCAACCAGGAGTTACTAAAATAACAAACCTGTTTAATTATACGCTAGCCGCTGCAGGATCGTATAGTATTGGGATCTATTCCGGTGGTGGAACAATATCATCTGAGAACTTTAGCGGCCCGGTTACTCAGGGTAGTTTAACGATGACATCTGCACCAAGCGGCAGACTTTTTAACAATATAAAGTATACTGTAACAGCAGCAAGTACCACACCACCAACAGTTTCGACGGCAACGACTGGAACTACAACTTATGGGGTGATGCTTAGGAATGCTTCCGGTTGTAACAGCCCGGTTTCAAATATTACGGTAACGGTAAATGCTTTGCCTACAGTTTCCGCGATCAGCGGAACATCTGCAATATGTGTCGGTTCAGGAACGACGTTTACAAATGCTACCTCTGGTGGAACCTGGAGCAGCAGTAATACTGCCATCGCCACTGTCAACTCTAGTGGCATAGTTACCGGTGTGTCTGTAGGAGCGGCAACCATAAATTATTCTGTAACGGCAAATACCTGTACCACTACACAAACGTATCCTGTTAACGTCTACAAAGTTCCGACAGCCTATACCGTTACAGGTGGTGGATCTTATTGCTCGCCGGGATCTGGTGTTGCAGTGGGACTGTCAAATTCTGAAACAGGAATGTCTTACCGCTTAATGTTAGATAATGCTATGGTGGGCAGTGCTGTGGCAGGCAATGGTTCAGCGATATCCTTCGGCATACAAGCAGGCATTGGAAATTATACCGTTGTGGCAGTAAATAGTGCAGGAACATCTTGTACACAAACAATGAACGGTTCTGCAACGATTTCCTTATCAAATGCGCCAAGTCCGCTTGCTGCGTTAAATGCACTTCCGCTAGCATCGAACTGGTTTGCCAACAATCCTTACAGCAATGTGAGTACAGATGGTGGATCAGGTTTATTCATCGCAAACACCGGGTCAGAACTTAGATTTGGTTACTCCCAGAACTATAAATCCCAAACAATCTGGTTATCTGAAAATGCTTCGGCAAGGTCTTTCGCTATTACTGCCGGACGATCCTATGTGGTGACGGTCGACTTTAAAAATAGTGGATTAAGTGGTAATAATCTTGCAAATAGCCTTGTTGCGGCCTTTGGCTCGCAAGTCATGCCTACGGGAAGCACATCAGCTAAACCAACAACGGTGTCTAACGAACCTTCATCAAGTGCCCTGGGATCAAGCGCCTATGTTAGCTTGTCTTTTACTATCACAGCAAGTTCAACGATTTCGAATGCATTCTTGTTTTTTACCCTGAACTTACCTGGTCAGCCGGATGGATCGCCAACGTTTGCCATCAAAAATTTAAAAATTACACCAGTTACTGATGCTATTTGTTCTGGGTCGGCAACGGCATTTACTTCTGGTCAAAATTCAGGAACCTATGCCTGGTATACAACAGAAACTGGTGGAACAGCAATATCCGGAGCTACAGGCAGTACGTATACTACCCCCGCTCTGACCAACACAACCCTGGTTCCCATAACTTACAGCTACTATGTGTCTGCTGTGGGGAGCTGTCCGAGTGTACGTGGAAGGTTTGACGTTGTAGTAAACCCGGTAGCTAACTTAACAACCACACAAACTTCACAAGCCTGTTCAGGCACGGCATTTACTTTTGTTCCTTCGGGTGTGCCTGTGGGTACAACCTATAAGTGGACTGCTCCTGTAATGAGCTCCGGAGTTACTGGTGGCTCTGCGCAAACGGGACAAGCATCATCAATCAGTCAGACGTTATCCGGCTCAGTCGGAGGTACGGCTACCTACACCGTAACGCCATTATCAGGAGCTTGTCAGGGTACAACTTTTACACTTGTTGTTACACTAACAAACACGACTTACATCTGGAAAGGTACCACGAGCAGTGTGTGGACTGACGCCGGCAACTGGACTTGTGCCGGCGTGCCACCTGCTAATCCGGTAAATCAAATTATCATTCAGGATGTTGCCAACAAACCTGTTTTAAGCGCGAATACAGTTGTTCAGGATCTCACACTTCAGGGGAATACAACACTGACAATAGGGGCATATGCACTGACGATTAATGGTGCCCTGAACGGAGCAACAAATTTAGTAGGTTCCAGTGCTTCTTCTTTAGCTATTGGAGGATCAGGTAATATGACACTTGGTTTTAATCAAGCTACAACAGCTGCGAGAACCCTTGCTAATTATACGCAAACCCGTGGAGCCACGGTAACGCTCGCTAACTCATTATTAATCAACAATACGGTTACGCTGACCGGCAATTCAAATGTTCTGGCATCTGCTGGAAACTTAACATTACTTGCTCCTACGGCTACCAGCAATGCCAACATTGGACCTTTAACAGGTACCTCCGCAGTAACCGGAGATGTGAATATTCAGATTTGGATTACCGGGGGGGCAACAAAATACCGCAGTACCAGGATGCTGTCCTCGCCAATAAACGATGCAGGTACCAATAAAACATTTTTTCAGCAACTCCAGAACTTTATGTTTATTACCGGGCCCGGTAATACAGCGAATGGGTTTGATCTTGGTGGTGCAAGTCAGCCCAATGCAGTTACGATGACGATGTACAATGAAACAAAATTACCTGCTGTATCGGCATTCGATGTGGTACCCAGTATTTTGACCGCAAATAAAAGCAGCATTGCGAAAGGGTATTTTCTGTTTTACAGAGGAAACCGCACAACTAATGCGAATGCCAAATTGAATGCGACGGCAAATGTATACGCGGTTCCGGAAACGCAATTGATGACCTTTGTCGGTCCCATAAATGCAGCTAACGTTAGTCCGATCTCTTTCCCGGTAACCAATTCAAATATTTCCGGCGATAGTTATAACGGCTATAATGCTTTAGGTAATCCTTTCCCATCGGCAATTTCATGGACTAAGTTGCAGGCAAACAACAGTACAATCCTGAGTCCTAATATCGTATCTATCATTATGCCTGATGGATTGGGTTTGGTAACAGTGAGTGGGGGCGTAGTGGTTAATAATCTGGATAACGTTAACGCCATGTTCATCCAGCCCGGTCAGGGCTTTTATGTCAAAGCAAATTCGTCGGGTAATGTAGTATTCAACGAAAATATTAAGGATGCGAGTATCTATAATGCCGGAAAGTTACTGGATGTTGAACCCAATACTGCAGTTGCTAATGTCGCCATTAAAACTAAGACCTCCGCGTGGGCAACAATTAACACGATTTCCGCGGTAAATAATACTGTTGCTACAGGAAACGAGTTGCTTAGAATTAACCTCGCTGATGACGAGAACATGAATGAAACCGCAGTGGTGTTTAAGGATGGAAATCTCGCTACTTATGGACAAGGAGATGCAATCTTTTTCTCTGGGAATACCGTAAGTATATCTACAATGACAAGTGATAACTATCAGATGTCAATTAATTTTATGCCTAAGCTTGACGAAGTACCCAATTTGAAAATAGCTGTTAACAGTACTGTAAGTGGCAACGTAAAGCTTAACTTTACTGACCTTAGTGCTGTGGCTACAAAAGCGGTCTATCTTAAAGATAATTATCTGAATAAGTCTGTCCAGATTACGACGGCACAATCGAGTTATCCTTTTTATATTGATAAAGCGGTAGCTTCAAGTTTTGGAACGGAGCGCTTTGTGCTTGATTTTGAAGAGCCTGTTTCGCCAGTTAAGTTAACGAGTTTTACCGCTGTTAAAAATGCGGCCAGCGTTGCCTTAAAATGGAGACCTGCTGCTGCAAGTACAAATACCTTTGAGTTAGAGCATGCTACTGATCTGGCTCATTTTTCTGTGATTAATACGGTTCAGGGTAATGGAAGTGCAACTTATGCCTATACAGACACAAAACCAGTAAAAGGAGATAACTTTTACCGCCTAAAAGAAAGTAATCCATATGGGGTTTCTCTTTATTCTGAAATATTAACTATTAACTTTGCAGAAGCCCTGGCTACCGATAATACGAAGTTGTTTACCATATACCCAAATCCTACAGCGAGAGAGCTCAATGTTAACTTTAAAGAGGATCTGCCAGTACAGCTAACAATATATGATTTAAAGGGAAAGCCTGTTTTGAAGGATACTTTCGAAGCGAAACAATTGATTAAAGAGAATATTAGTACACTTTTGAATGGCTTATACTTTGTGGAGCTGACAGACTTAAAAACTGGCAAAACCATAGGTGTTTCCAAGTTCTATAAATTATAGCCCGTGCCCGAATTTAAATTTATTATCCGACGACTTACCCTGCTCTTCATTCTTTTTTGTATTTCTAATTTGCGGGCAAATGCCCAGGCCTGCGACCCTGCAGTAGACCCTTTTTGCAGTGTTGACCCGGATAGTCCGGATGTACCCTTAGACGACCATGTGGTTTACCTGATGGCTGCGGGTCTGCTTATCGGAACAATTTATCTGCGTAAGCAGAACGCGAACAAAATATAAAACAAGCGGCAGTAATGGCTGTTCAAAAAGTTAATAGTCTTTTGAATTATCTTTTTACAAAGAGGGATTTGAATACTACCTTTCCGGTTTGCGAGTCTTTGACTTCGGCAATATAAACCCCTTCTTTTAAATTATTTACCGAGGTTTTTATCGGCTCATCTGAGCCATACAAAACTGTTTTTACTGGTTTGCCAGATAAGTCGAATATCGTGAGCCTCGCTTTTAGCGCTTCTAAATTGATACTGATGACGTCACTAGATGGATTTGGATATATACGGATAAGAGAACCTTCATTTTTGCTATAATTTAGGCTTCTTATTTCGGAATATACAGAACTCTCATCCTCAAATACTGTTTTTATCCGGTAGTAATTAAGTCCGCTTAAGGGTGATAGATCTGTGAAGCTATACGACCTTTTGGTGTTCGAATTTTGTGATGCCGGTATTGATGAAAGGTTGGTATAGCGCATACCATCTGAAGACCTCTCTACTTCAAATCTGTTTGTTGCCTGTTCCAGGTAGCTTATCCAGTTGAGGTCTGCGGTATTTCCATTTTTCTTTACAACAAAAGAACTCAGATTTATAGATTGTGGATCAGGTTCTTCCAAAACCAAAGTAAATCTTTCAGCTCCATAAGTTGCCGAAATTGTCCGGTCGATGGAAAACGTGTAAACAGGACTAGATTTGATGTCTGTTTCGGTATTTGAGTAGGCGTCTCTAAGTTTAGCCTTATAACGTCCTATTGTAGTTATATCGCTGAAATTCAATGTCATGTTGCCTGTAGTGGTAGCGTTTACATTTAACTTTACGGTTTTAACCTGACTGATCTCTGGTATGAAATTAATTGCATTGCTTTTCCCATCCAGACTTAATGTCGAAAGGGTTACAGTACCTCCGGCGGCGAAATACGCTGCATCATTTTCATCGAAATTGGGATCCATACCCGCTTTGAAAACAATAGCTGTTTCATCGGTTACCAGGGCAGCATCTTTTAACTGAATATGGAGTTGTATTGCGTCGTCAGTTGAGTTTGCACTTCCCGGATTTACCGCGCTTAATGTTCTTAGTTTGATTGTTTCTTGTCCGTCTGGTATTGAAAGTAAACGGTTTGGCACGCTGGTAACAGCCTTATAATTTTCGGAAAAAGTAAACGCACTCGTTCCTGCGGTCGTTTTTCTGGTGTAAAATCCCTGGCCGGGTTGAATGTATTGCGCTGCCAGGGCATCGCCGGTATTCACTACACTCACTGTAGTACCTACTTTCTTTCTTGACATCATGGCACCTCCAGGTTGTATGACCCTAAGTTCATTGGCAATGCCTGTACCGGGATTGCCGGCAACTACCAGGTCCCAGTCGATCGTAGCCGCATACGGGTTGCCCAACACATTGTAACCATTATTGGCATCATTGTTATTATTTGTGTTCCTAATTGTCACGCTGACATTACCCTGGTTAAGCGGTCCGGTAAACACTGCTGGAAAGCTTTCCGGTACATAATTGGCGGAAAGTTTAATAGAGTTTGCTGCTCCTGCAGTAGTATAGTTAGTCCTATCGCCCCTGAAAAAAAACAGAAAGCCTTCACCAGCAGGAGCCAAAGGGACAGCACCAGTTTTGAGACTTGGTATGTTTATAAATTGTGCAGCGCTGAGTAAAGCTGGTTCATTATACTTTGTAAGTACTACAGCAAATGGCTGTGCAGTGTTACCCGGATCAAAGCCATTTGCAGCTCCACCCGGTCCGGTAACAACTATATTTTTTTGCAGCTGCTGATACGTGCTATTTCCTGAAGTAAGTAGTGATGTCTCGTTGATTGCGGAGGAAAACATACGTGTGCCACGTTTCCCAGCTCCGCCTGTAAGCCAGGTCTCTACGCTTACGTTTCCGGCAATCGCCGATGTTCCTGTTAGCGCCGCAACATTTGAAATTGTGGTTGCTGTAGATTTTAAGGTGAGGATAACGGGACTTAGAATATTTAATTTGGTGTTGTTAGTCAGACTCAATACTCCAGTAACATCGAGTACTCCTGTGTTTAAATTGACCGTTCCACCTGCCGTATTGTTTCCTGTCAGGTTAACCAATGTTGTTTTTGTTGTTGTGCTATTATAATCCTGCGTATTACTTATCCCATTAAAAGTCAGAGATCCTGCGTTTCCGGTAATAATCCCGCTGTTATATACGTTACAACCAACGCTTAGCATTTTTGCATTTAAATCCAATGTAGAGCCGCTGGCAATGGAAAGGCCATAAACCGATAAAGGATTGCTCAATAGGACTGATTTCGAAGCGGGAATAATCACAGATACTTTGCCCGTTGCTGCTGGCAATTCTATCAGGTTCTGGGTATTGGTAGTCCAGTTGGCTGCGCTAAAAGGATCGTTACCATACGTGCCGGCAAAAGTATAAACCAGTCCTGGATAGCTCGATGCAGCTTTACCTTCTGCCTGCAGGGCACCAATTGCTGCGATCGACGCTGATGTTCCGCCGCTTGTTGTAGGGTTATTCTGATTTCTGTATTCCGTTCTGATCCAGTCAGCAGACTTATTGAGATTTGAAATGCGGATTTCATCAAGCGTGCCATTAAACCAGAATTGGTTACCGCCTTCACCAACGCCAAAGCTGAGTACAGTCCCTGTTCCCGGAGCGGCAATGCCTGTTCGTTTTTGCTTCTCCTCACCATTCACGTACATCGTTAAGGTTTGTGTTGTTGTTCCTGAGTAGACGCCTTGGACGTGATACCACGTGTTTGCAAGCACGGTTTGGGAAGTTCCTGTAACGTTGGCTAATCCGTCTCTATTCGGTGTTCCATCATTTTGATTCTCAGGTTTAGCACCATTGAGACCCATTTTGTAGCCAATCCCACCGCTTGTTTGGTTACTGATAATTTTCTGATCAGATGCAGGTGCTGCGGTGTTTATCCATGCTGAGAGTGTAAAAGGAGTTGAGGCCAGGGCGTATGCAGTATTTGCTGCGGCAACAATCTTTTGGTCTGTCCCGTTAAAGGTAAAGGCTTTTCCTATTTTTCCGGTCGACACAAAATTAGCTGACGACATTGTTGACGATACGGCTGCAGTTAGCGCCGATGTAGTGGCATCGTTTGTTGTACCTGTATATGTATTCTCGTCGAAGTGAAAAACAGCTTTATAGTCGCTGGGCCAAGTGCTGGAAGTCACGTTCACATCAGGTGTAGCCTTCCCAAATAACATGTTAACCAGGAGGTTGGATGCATTGCTGATGGAAGGTAGCTTTAACCAAACCACTAACGTGCCCGTTGTTGGGTCATACGTATCGATATCAAAATTTAGAGCTGTACCTGTGCTGCTCGTAAAAGTAATATCCGCACCTATATTGGAAAGCACTTTTCCAGTAGCGTAGCCGGTTGTTGTGAGGTTGCATAAAGCTGTATTTAGCTTCAGGTCGTTATCCTGAATGCTTAGTAAGTAAGGGAAATTTGTTAACGTTGCTGTTCCGCTAACAATGTTTTTTGTATTTAGCGTAATGGTTTTTTTATAGGCATAACCGTTGAAGGCGGCTGCCGTGCCCACCTTTATTTCGTCGGAAGTAAGCTCCCGGTTTGAGATCTGGATGTCATCAAGGGTTCCGGTAAAATAATCCGAAGTGATAATACCGACAGGTGTGCTCGTTCCCGACAATCCCTCTAAAGAGTTGGTATTGTTTCCCTTCCAGTTAGTAAGCGCATCGTATCCGAAGCGCCAATATCCCTGAATCCCCTGTGCCGCGGTAGTTGCGGCGCTTGCTGCCTGAAGCACACCATCAACATACAGCTTCATCCCTGTGGATGATAGCGTTGCAACTACATTATGCCATACATTGTCATTATAACTGGAAGCGGTATTGATAATCTTTATTGCGTTATCGTAAACGCCAAAATAGAGTTTACCCGCATCGCTCATGTAAATATGCTTATCAAAAGTGGCATTTGATCCGGTTTGATTACCTCCAAAGCCAATCAGTTTCCCTCCAGTCGCAGTATTTGTTTTAAACCACAAATTCAGGGAAAATGCAGTCGGAGCAGGGTAGGCTGTTCCGCCCTGATACATGTAGTTTGAACCACTAAAATAGTATGCGCTATTTGCTGCACCAAATCGATCCAGTGTCAAAGCAGGAGCAGCCACAGAAACAGCATTTCTAGCCCCGGAGATTACCTCATTGGAATTTCCATTGAACGGATAATAGAGCACGAGTCCAGAGGTAGCTGTACTAACCGTTGCCTGGGTGCCTGTAAGTGGTGCTGCGTTTAAGCTTTCCCTGATTGAGTAGGTTCTGAAATAATAAGTAGTTCCTGCGGCGAGGCCTGTAGCATTGAATGTTGTCGCGCTGGCAGATGTTTTTCCAACATAGCTGAAAGTAGTATTGTCTGTAGATCGATAAATAGCAAAGCCGGCATCGTCGGCGCTATTGTCTGTCCAGTTTAGCGTGATCGAAGTACTGGTTACATCAGTAAAAAACAGATCGGTGGCTGCGGCAACGGCAGAAGGAGTGAATGAATAAGACTGGTTATTGCCTGGATTTGGTGTGATGGTGGTTGTCTCTGTTGCGGAGCTAACAGTTGGCGCCGTACCGGAATTATTTAGCGATAGGAAAGACCCGGCACTGGTGGCAGAATTGCTGTTGATACCAATGGATGCCGAGACATTTGTGGTGGCAGCATTAGGTCTGTTATAAAAAAACTGTATCGTTCCAGACGTTTCTGACAGCCTGATTTGCATCGGGAAAACATTTACCCCAGCCGAGGTACGGATGCTTGAATACTGAACGGTGAATATTCTATTGGGAGCAGTTCCACTGGTTTGGTAGGAAACCAATCCGGCATTGTCCAATACCATATCGTCCCAAAAAGGCGCCAGCATTGGTCGCTGACCGGTAGCGAGATTATTCAGGAGCTGATAATTATTGTCGGGCACCACATCATTGCCTAAAACCAGGAATCCATTGGTAGCTGCAGAGATCGTCGTGTACCTGGAACCCATGTACCAAAAATCAAAACCAATTGGTAACGCATTATATGCACCATTATTTAAATCGCCGGTCAGCGTGCCCGCCACTGCTGGCGCAGATAGTGCAGAATAGGTCGAAATTGAAGCGTTAAAAGCGTAATTGGTCATATTTTGACCGTAAACACTTGTAGATATGGAAATGAACAGGAAGAGAAAGAGCTTGATTAGTAGTGTGTTATTAAAGGATGTGCGCATTGATAAATTTAAAATAGCTGCTGGCAAATATAGGCTCTATGCCCTGTTAAACGCTGTTTTGTCTTCAATAGCTACGTATTGGGCTGACGATCAGATGTGGTTTGGTCAAATAAATATTCAGTCTGTTCATTTTTAGCACTGTGTTCATATCGTTCATAAATGGTCTGAATGAATCAATAACAGACGATTCTTGTTAAAATTGACATCAATCATCCTGCTGCGCCAAAATGTTATCAACACGAACGTTGGCGAATGGCTTACAGATGATGTTTAGTTGAGCTTGATGCATTTTAATCTGTGAGTCGTGAAGAAAAGGAAGTGGATTTTTAGGTTTTTATCTGTTTTTGTGATTTTAGCATTCCCTGTATTTGCTGTTGCTCAGGACTGTACGCCTTTGGATCCTTCCTATCCCGATTGCCTGGATCCGGATAGCCCGGTGCCAATTGATGATGGCGTGATTTTGCTACTAATTGTTGGCGTTTTATTTGGTTTTTGGTATGTGCGGAAACAAGTTGCAAACGCAGCAAATTAGCGGTTTTAGCAGCTGGGACGATCATTGTTGGTTTGCTAATTATACCTAATATTCACTGTTCACTCTGTTCATTTCAGACCGTTAACATTCAAGTTGTTCATCTACATGCGTCATAGAACCCAATTGAAGTATTTAGGTTAAACTTGAGTAAATCAAACATTTACCTATGTCTTTAAGTGTCCCTAAAATAAAGATTTTATTGTGCTCGACGGTATTGTTGCTACTCGTTTCTTTTGAATGTTCGGCTCAAATTACATTGTATTATTATCGGTCGGCACGAACAGGAAATTGGAATGGAACAAATACATGGGAACGTTCATTATTAGCTCTAACGGGATACAGTGCTACAAGTACTCCGCCAAGTAGTGCTAACGCTACTGCAATTGAAATTCAGGCAGGTCACGTCGTTACTGTTACAGCAACTACTGATGGAAAAGAAGTTACTGTGAACGGAACACTAACAATAAATCCATCAATAACATTTACGATTGTTGATGTGATCATTGTTGATGATTTTACAGTTTCGTCTACCGGGACATTAAATGTTAATGGCACGCTCCAGAATCCAGGGGGCACGGCTGTTATAAATGGCACGGCAACAGTGGGGGCTACTGGCATATTTAATAACACGGCTCCTGGTACAGTAAATTTTAATGCTAATTCGAGCACTAATATTAATGGGGTGTTATCTAATAATGCAACTATCACTTCTACAGCTGCTACGCTCAACTTTAATAACGGAGGAAGTTACGTTCACCAATATACAACAACCGCTGGCGCTGTTCCGATAGCAACCTGGAACGATGGTTCAACTTGTGAATTCAGAGGCTATACAACTTCGGGCACTGTAGCTGCAAATTTAAATCAAAGTTTGTATAATGTGCGTTGGAATTGCGCTAGCCAGTCAGTTCCCATTCAGGTTAATTCAGCATCTGGTAGTATCCGCGGAGACCTAATTGTGAATACTTCTGGATCGAGCAACATTAGTTTCTCCGGTTATACGTTTACTGCACAACGGGACTATTTACAAACCGGAGGCACTGTAAACTTGACAAGTACGACGGGGAATACCACCATGAACATAGGGCGCAACTTCTCTCAAAGCGCCGGAACGCTGAATCTAACCACAGGTACTGGAAATGCGATTTATAACGTTGCAGGAAATTTTACTATGACTGGGGGAACGCTTAATAAAGGAACAGGTGCTGGAACCGGTAATTTCAATTTCAATGGTACTACCCGTCAAATTTTCACTAAAAGTTTACCTGCTACAGCAGTAATCACTGGAGCCTTGAATTTTACCGTGAATGCCAATGCGATTGTAGATTTCAATACTTCAATATTGGACGGATCTACTGGTACCTTTACTTTGTCGTCAACAGGTACATTGATCACCGCAAATACCCAGGGGATTGCTCAAACTGGAGGAAGCGGTTCTATTCAAAGTACGGGTACCAGGTCATTTTCTCAAACTGCTAACTACTGGTACGATACCAATGTTGCACAGATTACAGGGAGTGGGCTGCCCGTTGCGGTAAACAACCTTACCGTAAGCAAAGTATCTAGTGGCGTAACCCTGACTCCGGGAACGCAGCTCACTGTCAATGGTATCTTGACCATGACCAGCGGTTTCTTTGACTTGACTACTGTTCCATTATTACTTGGAATAAGCGCCACAACCGCTGGAACGGGAATGTTAATTACACAAAATACTTCTGCACTACCCATCCCTACAGGCAAGACCTGGACTTTTGGTGTCACTTACAATGCTAATGCCGGTTCTCAGACATTAGTTCCCGGAACTTTTGGGGGATTGACGATGAGCAATGCTGCGGTAAAAAACGGACAGCCAGGCGCTTTAACTATCACCGGAGATTGGAATTCCAGTGGAGGGAAATTAGACTTTACTACAAACAGTACCGCAGTTACGTTTAGCGGTGCCGGTGCTCAAACCATTACTGATACTGGATCAGACGGAGGAAATGGTGTTTTTTTTAATAGTCTTACTGTATCCGGATCAGGAACCAAGACACTTGTAGGTACAACAAACGGAAAATTTTCTATCACACCAACTGGCTTATTGTCTATGAGCGGTACTGCGGTGTTGGCCGCAGGAGGGGTTTTGTATTTAAAATCCAGCGCTGCAGGTACAGCAAATGTAGGACAACTCTCAGGAACAAGTATCACGGGGATAGTAAATGCAGAAACATTTTTAACAGGTGGGGGAGTTGCCGCGAATCGCGGGACAAGGATGTTGTCGGCCTCAGTAACTGCATCAACCATTTACAGCCAACTTAAAAATACAATATTTATCACTGGGCCGGGTGGTGCAGCAAATGGATTCGATCCCGGTGGTACCGCTCAGCCGTTCGCTGTCACTTTAACGAAGTACGTCGAAAGCAGAACGAGTATCCCTGCTCAAAGTCAATTTCAAAATGTACTTACTTTATCCGAAGCAGCACCGGCTGCCGGAAATTGCTTCTTCGTTTTTTTTAGGGGAGCACGTGATGCCAGTGGCTCTGCAAGTTCAAAGCTGAACCTCCCATATGGTTCGCCAGAAAATGTGGTTACCAACTTTGCAGGATCCTTAAATCAAGGTTCTATACCTGTTTCACTTTCTTACACTCCATATCCCGTAGCTAACAATGATGGATATGATGGTTATAACGCGGTAGGCAACCCTTATCCGTCTGCGATAAATTGGGTTAACGTAACGCGTACGGCGAATATAGACAATATGGTTACTGTGATCCGTCCCGGCGGAGGTATGACTACTTATAGCGCGGGAGTGGTAACTAATGCCGCGCCAGTATTAAATGGACCTGTTCCGGGGACGAGTACAACAGCCTTTATTATCCAGCCGGGCCAGGGATTTTACGTGAAAGCACGGGCTACCGGGCAGACTTTAACCTTTACAGAAGGTGCAAAGGTGACTACTCAAAGCCCAAATCGATTGCTAGATGCGCCAGATGATAGCAAAGTCGTAGTGCTTAATAAAACGATGGATGTATCACCAGCAGTTAGTGCTGCGACGGGTGCGACTTCTGAAGTCCTTAAAGTTTTAAAAATATCTCTTAAAGACGCAACAAATACAGACGAAACTGCCTTGGTATTTAAGCAGGGATATCAGGATAATTACGGTACGGATGATGCCACCTATTTTTCCGGTAGCACAATCTCGCTCGCCAGCCTTACTTCGGACAAATTACCGATGGCGATCAATTTTATGCCAGAGCTAACAAGTTCTACAGAGATCAAATTATCGGTAAACGCAACTGCGACGGGACCGGTATCGTTGAACTTCAACGATATCTCCGGTGTAGATGGAAAAATCATGTCGCTGAAAGACAGTTATCTGAATACTACAACAAAAGTAGCAGCTAATGGTGCCATTTATAATTTCTCGATTGATCGTAGCATTCCAGCCTCATTTGGTACAGAACGCTTTACGTTAATTTTCGAAGATGAGAAATTGCCTCCGGCAGCACTGTTAAGCTTTACTGCAGAAAAGGAGATGTCGAGCGTTAAACTAAAATGGATGGCGGCAAGTTCTACGCTCGACACCTTTGTTGTTGAGCGCTCAGTGGAGGGTACAAGCTTTTCTCAAATAGCCACTATGGCTGGTGGGAATATATCTACAAAGACATTCGTGGATCAAAAGCCGTTATCAGGAAAAAATTACTACCGAATTGTGCAGGTTGATGACCTGAATCATAAAACCTATTCTCCATCATTGATGGTGAATTTTGAAGATGTGCTGAACATAACGGCTAAAGCTAGTTTTACAGTTTATCCAAATCCGGTTGTCAATGAGATTCACGTGGCGTTGAAAGAAAAAGGACCTGTTCAGGTAAATGTGTATAATTTAACAGGTAGGCTGCTTACTCAGAAAGCTTTTGGGGAAGATGATACCGTCAGCTTAGACGTAAGTACGTTAATGAAAGGAATGCATGTGCTGGAAGTCAAATCAGCTGGGGATAATTCAGTAATAGGAACTTCGAAGTTTTTCAAAAACTAGCTGATATTACGAATTTTTATTTTGGTAGCAGGAACACCCTGATAGATTGTGTACGCTTCAAGGTTTTTTGATGCAGTGGAATTAGCAGTTAGCACAGCATGGGAAAATGCTGTTACACCTGGTAAAATCGTTGATTTGGCGCCGATCCAAACGCCATCTTCGAGCACGATAGGTTTTGTGATCAAATCAAAATTTCTTGAAGTATAGTCGTGATTTCCAGTCATCAGCATTGCCTGCTGAGACACACAAACATTTTTTCCTATAGTTACCTGATCCAGATTCTCAATATAGCAGTCGGCCAGCCAGGAATGGTCGCCAAGACTGAGTTTCCAGGGGTACCTGATGTGGATGTAGGGTTTAATACGTACATCATTTCCGATAGATGCGCCGAAACTCCGTAATAGAAAGACTAAAATATTACTGAATGGGATAAGCCCGGATTTAAAAAAAAGCATACTGGTAAAATACCATAACACGACTTTTATTGGAGAGGCACCGATATTAAAATCTTTTTTGTCAAACGCTTTTTTGAGCTGAGTCTGTTGCATTCTTTTTGGCTGAGGTGTTTGTCCAGAGATATATGCTTATCATGATGATGATGTAGATGCAAATATTAAATATAGTATGGTGATCAATACGGCCGAAGTGAAGGCGGTACTCTTTCCAGTACAAGGAAAGTAAGATAAACCGAAGGATGTTTAGGGCTTGTATGCCAAGTAATCCAAGGATCAGAAAAGTAATCTTAGATTTAATAGCTTTTGGAAAAGCAATTACAAAGGCAGCAAAGAAACTCATGACTCCATAACCCAAACAGGTATAGATTAATCGAATTCCTGCATGGTGTTCCACAATTAACCGGGTATTGTTAGTGAATACCTTATAACCCATAGCCGTTAAAATTTTTGCCGTCGACCCGATATAAAACTCCCTCCAGAAATCGATGTAGTTTAAGTGCTGGTCTAAAAAGGGACTGTAGGCTCCTCCCGGGGCTATCAAGCCTATAAAGAGCTCATTAAAGCCATAAAATAGCACAAACAGACCGAGGAAGACCACAATGAACCTATTGGGCCTATCCTTCCAGAAATGAGCAATGGCAGTTTTTACCTTATTCAATTTTGTCGGCTATTAGTTTTCAAAATTGCCAATTTTTCTTCAATTTTCACATCTACAATCATCCTGAACCAGAAACCTTGTAGAAAATGAAATAGTATTCCAATCCTGCCGTCAAGAAAACCAAGTTTGAAAGTCATCCTATATCCAAAATATAAGAAAGGTCTTAGATATCTGGGTAAACGCCACCACATCCGCTTTAACCACGCTTTTCGTTGGTCGGGTGATCCAAAGAATGCTGGTTTTAATGTTTGTGTTCTCAACAGTTGGATGCGTTCTACTTCTTCTTCAGCTAAAAGATCACTATACCTGTTGTGCTTGGCTATCCAAAAGCCGATATCATTTTCTTTTATATTCTCCTCCAGGATATAGCCTTTTTTCCAAATTGTGGAATCACCTTCTATGATAAAACGATGATCCATGTTTTCATTTAAATCTGAGTATCCTTTTCCATACCTGAACATTTTGAGCAGATAAATTGGGGAATAGCCGCCATGTTTAATCCATTTTCCTTTAAAATAGTACTTGCGGTTAAAATATATGCCGTTGATCGATCTGTAATTTTCATCTCTGAAATCAGCAAGGAGCTGATAGAGCTCAGGGGTTACAATTTGATCAGCATCCAATCCGATAACCCAGGGTGTACCGATGTCAAAGTGGTTGAGGGCGGCGTCCCATTGTTTGGGATGGTTTTCGAAAGGTTGATATGCGGTAATGACTCCGTATTCGCGACAGATTTCCAAGGTGTGGTCGGTACTGCCTGAGTCCATTACGTAGGTTTTCGCATCCAGACCCGCTATGGATTGCAGTAGCCTGGGCAAATTTTGCGCCTCATTAAAAGTCAAAATTATGAATGTGAAATCAGCCATTTGTTAAGATACGGTTGTAAAGGTCGATATATTGATCCACAATTTTTATTTCGTTAAAATCACGTCTGATGATAGCGGGTGCTCTTGATCTGATTTTATCCAGTTGAGATTTATCAGCATGAATCTGTTGTAAAGTGTGGGCAAATTCTTTCGGGTTAAGTTTCGATATCCAGCCCAATTGTTGTTCGATAATGTATTCTGATAACCCAACCCGATCTGATAGTAGTACCGGAGTGCCAACAGCCAACGATTCTATGACGACATTTGCAAAATTTTCATTGTGAGATGGAAGAACAAGCAAGTCGTGGTTTTCCATTACGCTAAATTTATCTTCGTCTGTAATGTGCCCCTTCCAGGAAATAAACTGGCCGATATTTAATTCGCTGGCAATATGTTTTAAGTTATCAACATAAGATGCTGTTCCTGATCCTGCGATAGCTAACTGCCATTCAAAATTAACCTGACTCAAGGCTTTAAACAATATATCCAGGCCCTTTTTTTCTTCAATCCGTGAGAGAAATAATAATTGAAGAGCGCCGTCAGCAACTGATCTTGCAGCTTGTGGCTCTTGAGGGAAGCGTACAAAATTTGGAATTACGGTGATGCTTTTTGGTTTAATGATTTTTAGAAGATCCTGTTTTTCTTTAGCACTTGTTGCATGTATATGGCTGTATTTTAACAAAGACTTGCCAAGTAAACTGTGTATGATATGTTTCATTCCAGTATTTCTATTGCCCAGGGTATAGGTGGTTAACATTCCCCTTGGCGATAACAATACTGCTACTTTTCTGCGTTTTGCAATCCAGCAAGAAAATATAGTTACAAGATTCCACCAGGAATGAATATGCACAATCGTTTGGTGGGATCGACTTAGCTTCAGCGTTCTATCCAGTGTTTTTAGCAGGCTGGGAGAGAAATGGGTAGGATCGCCAGTCATTCTGGGATGATAATGGACAGGAACACCATCAATAATCCGAGACCCCGCAGGCAATTCCGCAGCTCCATTTGCAGTTGTTGTCAATACTGTTACTGGTGTTTCGGCCTTAACCAGTTCTTCACATAATTTAGATACCGACATAGTCGGGCCCCCATAATAGTATGCTGGCTTATAAGAAGGACTGATTTGTATGTTCTTCATCAGGGAGGGTTCTAACCAGGATATTTTTTTGTTTAAGCAGATTAAAAAGTACAACCAACAGGATATAACCGTATAGGATATTATTCAACAGAAATTCCCAGTTATTGCCGCGCCAGAGTTGTTGAAAAATGCCATTAAAAACAATAATACATCCCATTTCATAACCGCCAAAAAGAGATTCCGCCTGATTGCACAGCCATTGCGTGAGGTATCCATAGATTAACATAGATACAAAAATGCCGAACACTCCTGCGCTCAGATATCCATCTACAACAGGTCTGGTTTTAGCAGATACCGACGAGAGCCTGTTTGCTACATTGGATTCGTACACGCGTTCCATTGAAACCTGCTCCGTGTTTGGTTTTCCCGACCAGAGAAATCTTGGAATCAAAGCATAAAAGGAATCTTTGAGAATCTCAAATCCGTAGTATGGATGTGCCGAAGGAACGTGTTCCACATACTGTGTAAACATGTTGATCTCGCTTAGCCTGTTTGTGAGAAACTGCCAGTTCGTTTCGTGGATGTCATTGATATTATCTTCATTAGTCAAGACATCATAGGCATCATCTCTGGCTTCTTCTGCAGTCGTTTCTCCCGACCAGGACTGACTTCGTATTGTATTTGCTAACGTTGGCAAGATATATAATAACAGACATATCAGAGGAATGGAGATCAGGAGAATGAATTTCTTGTAGTATGGAAACAATAAAAAGACCAAAATAAGCAGGTTGTTGATTACGCTTTCTTTGTATCCTGATAAGGTGGCCGCAACCAGGTTGAAAAGAAATACGCCACCACCTATGGCAACCAAATTTGGTCGTTTCTTTACTATTCCTTTCACGAGCGTTAATGATCCCGCAAATAGGGACATGAAAATGAACATGTAAGAGAATTGAACTACTGCAGATATTCTGGATAACACGATTCCAAGAAGGTATGAAAATCCGCAAATCTGAATAAGGATCTTATCAGTGTCTACTTTGAAAATATATTTTATTTTGAGATCCAGCTTTGTTGCCCAGATTAGGCCTGTTACTAACGCCACGTGTGCAACCAGACAATAACGCTGGCAGGCAGCAATGTTCTCTGTAAGTGCATTGGGGATAAAAAACTGGCCATTGACCCTGCTGAAATATTGGTATCCCAGGTGATCCATAAAGAAAAATATAGACGTGGAACACATAAATCCGGCAAACACCAGTTGAGTCAGAACGATCGGGCGCATGATCTGTTTGCTTAAAGGAAGGTCGAGCTGTATATATTTTACCGGCGATAAAATAGTCCAATAAAAGATCATGAAAGTCCCAAGCCATGAAATCAGATAGGAGGTTACCGGGCTAAACTGGAATATATACGCAAGCAGTACCGGAAAATAGATGGGCAGCAGAATTTTTTCTTTCGAAATGTTTGCAAACTGATTGTTAAACATGTGCTATAATTTCTTTAACCTGCGTTTCAAAATTCCATTTTTTTATTTTAATTGCCGAGACTTCACCCATTTTTTTTAATAAATGCTTACCCTGTGTCAGCTCTTCTAATTTACGCTTCAAATCTGTGGGATCATTAACGTCGAAGACCTTCCCGTTTGTATCATCTACAAGGTCGGCAGCGGCTCCGGTGCAATTGGATGTAAGAATGGCTTTTCCGGCGGCCATTGCTTCATTAATTGCCAGTCCCCAGGTTTCTCCGGGGCCTTTTGATGGGAGGCAAAATAAGTCACATGCCTGGTATAATGCCGGCATCTGCGGTTGGTTCTGAAAGGGCAGAAAATGTATTTTACGATTATTTGACGCTCTGGCTTTGTTTTTAAGCTCCTGCTCTAACATTCCACTCCCAGCAAACAGGAGCTCAACGTGTTCATTATCAAGTGACAGAAAGGCGTCAATCAAGGCCGTCGGATCTTTCTTGGGCTCTAATTTTCCTGCAAAAAGTACAAGAATAGCGGATGACGTAATTCCAAGGCTTTCCCTCAGATCCATTGCCTCTTCTGCCCTTGGATCAGCAAACCTTTCATTATCTATAGCGTGAGGGGCAAAGCTAAGTTGAGATTCTTTTATGCCATATTTTTTGAAGTACTGTTTATTTTGCATTCCTACATACAGTGCATGGTCAACGTGCTTGTAGACCCATGTCAACAGCAAGGACTTCAGTGTTAATTTCCAGAAAGGGAGCCGGTCTGTTAGTGTTGAGTCGCCACGAAATAGAATAGAAATCTTATTTTTAAAATGCCTGAGCACTTTAAGGTGATCTTTATAAGCCCAGCCATAAACTAACAATACATCAGGATCGAAATCTTCAATTCTGGCCAGGATATTTGTGCCTGCAACACCGTTGAAGTGATGCGAGCCCGGGTCTTTTGCTGGATTTTCTATGAATTCAAAATTATAGCCCTCCAGTAAAGGTAAGTGCCATTCAACATGCTGCCGAAACCCGTGATCGTAAACCGCCTGACTTTTCCCTGCCGTATAAAATACTTTCAACTCAAGTTGAGCTGCCAATAGCTTAAATACCGGCGCGTAATACTGGATAGGGTGGGTTGTTACGATCGCTAGCTTTTTCAAATATTTATAACCTTGTTAAACAGATTTACTTGTTTCAGTGTCATTTCTTCGGCAGAATATTTTTTGAATTCCTCCATTTTAATCTTGTTTTCCGGTAGCTGTCCGTTAACAACGCTGGTCAGAAAGTTAGCCATTCCTGCTATGATTATTTCTTCATTTTGATCAAATGTGAATACCGTACCGGCATTGCAGTTACTGATAATCTTACCCGCGCTACTATTTTTGTGGAATACAGCTAATAATGGTTTTTCAGCCATGATATATGGATAGATCTTTGATGCTGAGTAGTTCTGATCGTCGGATCCTGGAATAAATAAGCCAGATGCCTCTTTCAAGGTGTTTAGCGTTTGGTAATACGGAATTCTATCGGTGTGTTCCGTAATATAGACATCCATTCCAGCTGCTACCGCTAATGGTTTAATGGTGGGTATACCTTTTCCATCAGGGGCGTAACTCGTTCCTATAAAATGGAAGTGAATTTGGTTTGGTGAGAGTCTGCTATGTTCGATAGCCTTTAGTAACAGTCGCAGAGCCGGTTCTAAATCATGCCCCCCCCGGCCAATGTATACGATATTTACTAATCCTTTCTTGTTTAAAAAGGTTTCTGTTTGATTATTATTTGCTGCAATATCGAAATCTTTTTTAAATGCTCCAAAGGTTATAACTGCCTGAGGAATATGCTGAAGGTTGGGGTATCTTATAGTTAAGATGTCCAGATATCCACCAGACACGCTAATCAGTCCACCTACTTCTTTCATTGCAATGGGCTCCAGAAATTTGTTGAGGGAGTATGAAAACCAATATTTTGGCGGGCGCTGGTTTTTTGGTTTATCCTGATAATAATCGGAATGCCATAGATCCTGCATGTCTATTACATAGGGAATCCCAAAACGTCTCTTCCAATATGCGCCTAATGTTAATACCGGAAATTGCGTAGTAGAGAAATAGATAAGATCAAACTGACGTGTTGAAAGTAACATGTTTACCTGTTGGTAATAAAACCACATCGCCCTTAAAGCAATGCTGCCCAAACCTATTTTGCTTGTCCATTTTTTTGCAAAGCCTTTAATTTTATGAACGGTGATATCATTTGGTAATGATTCCATCAACAAGTTGTCTAACGGAAGATCAGAAAATTTCTCGTCTACAGTTACCACTTCAGCTTCCCAGCCATATCTGCTAAAATAGGGGAGGCTCATTCTGATCCTTTGCATATCCGCGGCGTTGGTGGGTGCAAAATATGGACTGATAATTAAAGCTCTATTTTTCAATCAATGTTTGCCTGATGCAGGTGATGAATTTTTTGTGCTCTGTTTCCCAGTTAACCAATTCCTGACCAAGCATATAGTTGTTTTTTTTTGTATTGTTTAATGCTTCGAGGTCCGCAATATAACTTTGAATAACTTCTGAGAGGTGTAGGGAGTTATCTTTTTGATAAAGTTTCCCGATAGTAGTATGCTGTTCAAAAAAACTTTTTTGTGCCACCGTGTCACTTGCTATCATAACAAGACCACATTGGAGGTAGGTGAAAAATTTGTTTGATAACGCATTCTCGTTGTTGACGGAAAAACCGGGCTCTGAGGCAATGCCAATATCAAATTGTTGTGCGATCCTGAAAATATCTTCCGGGGCTACTACATCATGTATTTTAATTTTGGTGTATGGGATGTTTGCATCGTCGGCTTGTTTATACAAACTCGCCTGGTATTCCGGATTTACTTTTCCCATTAAGTGCAACTCAAAGCTGTCTTTCGGTAATAATCCCAGTGACTGAATAATATTTTCGAGCCCTCTGTTGGACCCAATGGTTTGCGAAAACCAGAATAGCTTTACTGGAAGATCCGCTGTATCCCTGGGTTCAGCCGGTATTAGCGATCTTTGAAAAGTATTTAGAAGGGTAACTGGATGGAGTTGTGGGTAAAGTGTTTTGTATAATGCAGCTATTTGCGGACTGCTTGTAGTTAACTGTGCAGTCTTTGGCAAGTACTTATCTTCAAGCTGTTTTTTTGTTAAATATTCTCTGCTCAAGACAGTAGTATTTGTCTCTTGCCTGTGGAAATCCTCTGCATCAAATCCGAACAACGAATTATGTTTTTTTGCTGCTTCGAACGCAGCCGGGAGTGCTCCTAAATTGTGAGCAATATAAAGATCTGCTTTTAGTGCTTTCGCTTCCTTAATCAGAAAAGCTGTGCTTCGTGCCTGCGCGTATTTTGTTGGCAGAAAAGATGCATATAATCTGCTGATCCTGAAGAATAACCTACTGAATAGATAAGTCCATTTTTGATGCAGCGGATCGCCCCCAACTCGAATTGCCTTCCACGATTTGTTTTTAAGTAGCATTTCATCGTGATAGGTTGCCCAGGCTGTCCAATAGGCGTAGATTAACGTTACCTGAAATCCTGCCTCCGAAAGGGAGTCGGCTTCCTTAACTATTCTTGGATTTGTACTGGGCTGACCGGATGTAATCAAAACGATTCTCATGTTAATCATTCAGGAATTCTGCCCATGCCTCGAGATTTATATTTTCATATCCCGCTTGTTTAAGCGGGAAGATGCCTTCAGAAACGGCTTTGATGATTCCCGGTAGCAATTGCATAAACAGATCTCCTTTTTTATCAGGATGCAGGATCCATGCATCCGATGTTTTCAAAACCATGCGTTTACCTCCTTTTGCGCCAACAGATCTGAACAGAATGATTTCAGGATCAAGTGGAAAAGCTCTTTTGAGGTATTTTCTCAGTAGCAGTTCAACTAATAATTTGCCGCTTATCAATGGGAAATATTGTGCTAATCGCTCCTTGTTGAGCAAAAAATGGCGTGTGGAAAAGAAATCATTAAGCCAATATCTATTGTGAGATTCATTAGGTCTGCCTTCCTGAAATGATGGCAAATCCATCAAATCCTGAGTAGGAGGTGTTAATCTTGGTACTGCTGCTACACAATCCTGATCCTGCTGCATTAAGTTAAGCGCTTCTTTTACCCAGTCGTAGCCCTTCGTTTGATGCACCAATATATCGCTGTCATAATGTAAAACGAATTTAGTTTTTGTAAGTTCAATACCTGCCCAATAGCTCATGTTGGCTGTTCCTCCAGCACCATGTGTACAGTCGTATACACCGCGGAGGTATTTTTTTGACAACCTTTTTATCAAGGGATCTTTGGGCTTAAGATAGTAGACAGAGGAAAAAAAGCCCTTGGCCTTAAAACTTTCTGTTATTTCTATCAATTGTTTAACACGGTTGTTAAAAGCTGCTAAAGGGAATTTTACATCTGGGTCTAGTAACGTCGTTTTTTGGGGTCTGCAGCAGTCTACGATCAGTAGCCGGTTCTTAACTTGCCGATGATTGGCTAACAAAAAGGGAATAGTCTGTTCCGCATACCCTAAATCACCAGGCGAAATATTGATCTGCAGGGTTACATCATTCAAATTATATTTTTGCTCAGTCATGCTATTCTTCGTTCGTAGAGTGCCAGATATTGATCTACAATTGTGTCTGCTGAAAATCTATTTTCACAACCTTTTCTGATGGCAGATCTGTCTAATCCGGCAAGTAAATCGGTTTTTTCGATCAGGTCTTCGGCTGTTATTCCGGTATACCCATTTAAGCCATTTTTGATAACTTCTGGAATAGCACCATGATTCAGCGCAAGCACGGGAGTTCCGCAGGCCATTGCTTCTATCATCACAATTCCGAATGGTTCGTTCCATTGTATCGGCATTAATAAGGCTGATGCATTGCCAAGCAGAACATTTTTCTGTGAATCATTAACAGCGCCTATGTAAGTGATTTGTTTACCCAGATGAGGTTTGATTTCCTGATCAAAATATGTTTTATGTTCATTTGGTATATTCCCGGCAATAATCAGCGTTCTGTTCGTCTTTAAAGCTATCGATATAGCGGTATGAGGTCCTTTTATCGGCTCTATCCTTCCCAGAAAGACCAGTGGTGCATCAGTTGCGACAGAGAATTGAGGCGTATAAGTAGTTAAGTCTATTCCGTTGTATACCGTTTCTGCCAGTGCAACCGGCGTAATTTGATTGGTTATGTAATTACTGCATCCTGTAAATGATAGTGATCCAAGTCGGGCTAATTTCATAGCCTTTTTAATTTGACCAATCGTAGGCTCTCGTTGATAGCTCATGATTTTCGGTATTTTCGTGCCCAGGATAGGCGCTAAATAGGAGAGTCGACCGAAGCTGTGAACGATGTCTTGTTTGTCACGGATTAAACTCCTGTTAATGCTCAGCATATTGGATGCCAGTGCCTGAAGACCTGTAGTACTATTATTTTTATAAGGAATGAGTCGGCAAGGAACCTTGGAATCAGCATGTGCAAAGAGTGTAACTTCGTGGCCACGCTTATGAAGGCCGGTTACAAGCAGATCTACAATGCGCTCTATTCCGCCATAAAATTCTGGTGGAACCGGTATTCCCGGATCTGCAGTTATTGCAATCTTCATCTGTGTTTCAATTTCTTAACTGTTTTCCAGCCTATCAGGTTGGCAAGAAACTTACTGTAACCACCGAGGGATATCTTTAACGAGGAACCGCCAAAGGCGTTGATCTTTTGTTCAGCTTTTTCCATTAGATCCATTTGCGCGGGATAGTAATTGAAGATAAAGGTTTGCCATATATTCGCACAAAGTTTCTCGACGTTCTCACTCTTATCTGAATTGTAAAGGAGCGTTGTCACACCATCCAGCGCAGCGTATGCTGATAAGAGATGTTCCCGTGACACCTGACCCGACAGTCCGCCGACTCCAGATCTATAGTAAAGAACCGAGGTACTACAGAAAACGATAAGCCCAGCATTGAGCATCAGCCTATTAAAGAATTCGGTGTCGTCCAGTAGGTTCAGTTCTTCATTCCACAAACCTGATTTATCGATCAGTTTTCTCGGAATCAGAAATATTCCAGGTTGAGTCATCGGCTCGCCACGTTCCCAGGCGCTAAGGATCCAGTTTATAGGTGTTAAAGTTTGCCAACATGCCTCTGTACTCAGCTTAAACGTTGATAAGTCATTGCCGTAAAAGCGGCCCCATTTGCCAGAAATGATGTGGTCATCAGAATCAACTAGATTGACCTGATCTTGAATCATCTCAGGGTTGATCAGGTCGTCGCCGTCAATGAACTTGATCAGCGCTCCACGCGATTCCCGGAACGCTATATTCCGCGCTGCGGCTGCCCCTTTGTTTTCCTGTTCAATCAGTCGAATCCGAGCATCTGTGTTGCACCAGGTTTGGATCACTGCACTTGAATTATCGGTAGAGCCATCATTCACAATAATGATTTCAATATTGTGGTAAGACTGATTTACGATAGATTGCAGGCAAGGCCCTATATACTCGGCGCAGTTATAGGCAGGTATGCAAATTGATACCAAGGGGTTATTCAAGTCGTATACTTAGTAAATATTGTGTTTTTTCTTTAGCCTTTCAAAGAGGCAATCTGAATGATAAGATCCGTTTTTATCAAATTTGTTGTAATTCCAAACCTCATTCCAGAAATGTACAGCGTGGGCATTTGAGGTAATTCTTCTTCCATCCATGGAGTTGGGCTTAAGCAAGGGCCTGCTATATTCTTTAATGCGGTTTTTTAGAGACATTTTTCCAAGAATAAACTCCCCTACAAAGCGCCACCCGATTGGATTAAACGTTTGGTAGGGAACACTGTGGTGTTGCAGTCCCAATTCTTTAACTATGTTTTGAAACATAAAAATGCCCGCCGCTCCAAACGGCATCGTTTTAGTATCAAGATCTGATATATAGTCCATGCATTTAACGAGAAATTCGCTGTCGGCCTTTGATTTAAAAACGCAATTGTTAATCAGGGAACCGTATTCGCCTTCGTAGCTGGTGCAGAAAACTTCATCAGCTGTAAAATTGAAGGGCTTGAGACATATTACATCCATATCTACCCACCAACCGCCGTTCTTTTTTACCATCATTATCCTGAACAAGTCGGCAAAACCGGTTACCGATCCCTTGCCCCAACCTTCTTTATTTCTGAAAATCATTTTTTCGGGAGCGATGCTTCTGGCATCCTTGATCATAGCATTCTTAGGTGCATTTTTTATCTCTTCATAGGCGTAAAGATGAAACTCGTGCCCATGATCGATAAAAGACTGGATACAAAGACGTTCTACGTTAGATAGTTGGCCGCCGATCCATAAAGACTGGATGAGATTAGGATTTAAATGTTCTTCCATACGTCGATAAAATATTCTTTTTTAGACAGGTCCACATAGTGATGCAGGATACCATTCTTATGTTTAATCAGTTGCTCATCCGGATTCACAATATATTGGTTGTCGGCAAGAATAGTCGAAGGACGATCTCCAATGATCATCGCTGTTAATGCCTGCTCCAGATAATATGAGGTACCTTCCCTGGATTCCAGAATTTTAATCCATTCATCTATTTTCTGCCATTCAATATAATCGCTATTCAAGCCTATTACCCCTACGTTGACTAATTCCGGCAACTGTTTACCCGATAATTCTTTCAAAATCAAATCAGTATAGCCGTAGGATGGCATGCAGTCTCGCATATATAAAGGTGAATCTGGTTTTTCAATCCAGGACAGGATTTCTTTTGGCTCAGTCCAAAAAATCATATCAGAATCCATAACTAATTTCCAACTGTTCCCTGGTAATGTATGTATATCAGTTAATTTTCTGATGTGGGGATAAACCTTTCTTTTTTCAAGTAATGCAGTACATGAGCGTGGTATGTGTTGAGCAAGATTTTTCTCGATTAGTTCGGCACTAATGATTTCAGCATTTGGCAGCAGTCTTTGCACAAGTTCAGTTAAGTCGGCATCGAAGGTTCCGTCGTCGATCAGAATAAATTTGAAATGTGCACCAGCTGTTTTTGCCAATGAGCGTATGCAAAAGAGTGTTTGATAGAGGTAATTTTTTCCCGTTAGAAAATGAATAGGCAGACCATCTGCGTATGAGGTAACAGGTTCTAGCGCAAGCGCGGCCTTCTTCATTCGTTTCATACCTCGCTGCATTTTCAGGTATATTTTAATACCTCCCATACGTTGGATAATGTTTATCCTGGATCTGGGGTATCGGTATAAGAAGTCAATGATCGACTGCACGCTTATGATATAATTTTCTTTTGATCTTACCTAGATCCGCTCTGACCAGTTTTCCGTAAACTATTCCTTTTCGTTCTACATATTGAAACATCAGGATAGCAAATACACTAATTATGGCATACACCACAAGATCATAGATTATGTTGGCTGCAAGATTAGTTTTGGTATATTCATTCCTAAATCGACTAAAAATGAAAATTCCTATCGGAACATGAAGTAGGTATACCGAGTAGGAGTATTTTCCAAGCCTTGAAATAGAATTCTCACGAATGGCGAGGAAGTTGCTTGATAAAATCAGGATAAAACTAATTACTGCTGCAACTGCGTAAGCGATGTTGCCCTGAACGATAAATTTAAGATAAAGGCCACATAAACTTATAATTAGTAACAGTAGGGAACAAGCACGCTCAGCGCGATTCGATCCGTGTAAGAGATAATAGATCACGATACCCAGACTAAAACCAGGCCATTGATCTAAGAAAAATAGTACGCCTATTTTCTGTATGGGGGTTATTAAGGAAATAATTGATATTATTAGTAGTAAATAAATAGAAATACCTTTTCTAAAGATTAATACTCCTGCTATGAGGAGGTAGAACAGTAGTTCACAGGTAAGTGACCAATATACCATGCTCATCGTTTTTACTGCGGAGAATGGTGCTGTCAGCATTGTAATGTTCGCCAATAGCTCAGTAGCTGATTGCGGAATGTTATGCACAGAGTTAGTTCCTGTGTAAAGTTTCTGAAAGATAGCCGCGGCCAAAACTACAAGTAAACTCACCCAATAAGCGGGAAAAATTCTGAAGAATCTTTTCAGACTAAAATCTATCCAGTCTTTTGAATGGTAAGTAGACAGAAGTATACAATAACCGCTGATCACAAAGAAAATTGGAAAGCCTGTCCAACCATAAGAAATGACATGTCTATACCAATTTTCTACTGGGGCTAATTCCAGATTTAAGTGGAAGATGGTAACTATAAAAGCTGCAAAAAAGCGGAGCAAGTCAATCATAGCATTATGGCCTTTCATCTTCGCTTTTGATAAAAAATGCGTCCCGCCAAATAAGATGTCTAACATTGCTTGGGTAATGTCTGCCAATGCTGTTCCCAATTTTTGTAGGCTTGAGATCCTGATTGTCTGAAGTAAAGTTTCTGATGATATCTTCTTTCCAGATGATTCCCTGTGATTGACTTGCGATATGTGCGAAAATAGTCTGCTCTGTTAGGAAATTATAGTGTGGATGAATTTCTGAAAGCAACTGATCCAGCTTGTATTTTTCATATATGTTTTTCCCGGATACATAGAGTAGTCCTGCATTAAACTTACCAAGCATAGCTGTGTTTGTATGTAGTTTATGGACAAGTTCATCATGGTATGCGGCTATATTGTCTTCTGATCCGCCACACTGTATACCGTCAGTATACTCCGGAATAAACGGACTTAGATCTTTGAAAAATAACACATCACTGTCAATCCAGATAGTGGGATAAAGTTCCGCATGGTGCAGAATGACAGCCATTTTTTTTCCGAATGGGTTAGCAGATGCATATGCCGCGATCGATGTTCTATTTTTCGTTTTATGATAGGCAATACTGTCAGCCCAATTCTGTACTGCGAGTTCGCCTTTCCAAAAAGAGATTACTTTTTCTATTTGCTGAAGCGATAAAGACCCGTCGCTTACTATTGTCAGTTTTGGCAGTTTATCCCAGTTTCTGGCAATAGATAAAACTGAAATTTTAAGCAGGTCTATGTGGTTTTTTCCAGTCATCATGAGCACATTGATATCTGACCGCTCTTTACGTAATGTTTTATAGTTTTGAAAGATAAGTAACCTTTGATACAGTATAGGGAGTCGATATGCCAAAGAGTTTTTTATTTTAGAGAACATCTTTTGTTGCTAAGCCATCAAAAGATCCGCATGCCCCACGCCATTTGATATAATTTACTTTATTGCTCCATGCGCTGTAAGTTATAAATGCTTTGATTTTTCTCAAAGGTAAAGACCATACCGAAATTTCTGGCCATGGGTTAATGTGATGCCTTTTCAACACCGTCATCCAAGATTTATTCGATTGGTTAATTAAACGTGCTAAATAACTGGTTGTAGTCCTTGAATCAGGAATGAGGTGATGAAGTATAAGTTCTGGAAAATAGCCAGTCTGCCAACCAGCTTTGAGTATTTCAAGAACAATATCATTATCTCCACTGGAACCAAGCATTTTTCCGCTGCGGTCAGCGATCACGGTTCCCGCTTTATTTACCTTATCTATATAGTTTTTCAATGCCGATTTTCGAACTATCATTCCCGCCCCAATAGGAGCTGTCGCGGGATAGGTATGATCCCAGGAATTTAAGATTACGGTATTCCCCAAATCGCGCAGGGCGAGATTGTGGTAAAAGGCTTTTATCCAGTCTTTTGGCTGGGATTCAAATATGGGAATGCTTTTTCCACCGATAGCACCAAGTTCTGGTTGCTGTTCCATAATGTCTTTCGCTCGTTTTAAATAATCCGGATGAAGTACATTATCATCGTCGACCATAACAATTAGCTCAGCAACGGCCAGGTTGAATCCCTTCAGTCTGCCGTAAGTCAGGCCTTGTAATTGCTCTACAACACATGTGTACTGTGGATGCCAGTCTATCAGGATACTAAGGGATGGTGATGAGTTATTATCAACTATAATAAGTTCCCATTGGTCTGCAGAGAGCGTTTGATTCTTGAGCGCTGCTAAAGTTTGATTTAGCCGTTCTAAATCAGGATTGAATGTCGTGATAATAACCGAAATCAGCTTATCCATTCCGATATCCTATAACTCTTGCTGGTACACCAACTGCAATAGCATAGTCAGGTAGGCTTTTGTTAACAACAGCGCCAGCACCTACTACACATCCATTTCCAATACTTACGCCGCCAAGAATCTTAACTCCTGCGCCAAGCCAAACGTCGTTCCCAATTTTTACAGGTAACCTGATATCTCCCTGAGATCTGATAAGGGTATTTCTGTTCGGTATAGTATGATTCGAACTTAATATACAGGTGTGCATTGCAATTAACGTGTTCTCACCAATTTGGACATCTCCATGCCCGTATATACAGACATATTCCCCCAGGAATGTATTGCTTCCAATGGAAATATGGCCCCCATAAGCCCGTAGTACAACACCTTTTGATAATTGACAATTGTCATTCAAGACGATATCTCCTTTTTTGCCACTATAGCCGCGAGCCAATATTTGTCCGAACTCTAACTGTACATTCGTGCCAATTTTAATTCCGGTAGCGCGCAATATGCTTTTGTATAAAGTATTGATCAGCTTAAACATGAAATGTTTCTATTAGTTCAACGAGCTTCTCGTATCCTGCTCCGCCACTCTGAAAATCAAGATACATAATTCGGTGCTTAAGTTTGCAGGTTGACGAAAGTCGATCATAACAAGGTTGAAAAGGATAGTTGTCAGGATATAATTCTATAACCTCAGTATCAGGCCTGCAGAGATAAATATTACTTAGGCCTGCACCATGAGGAGCGATAACCACGGAAGCTTCCTGCATAGTTTTTATCGTTTCCTCAGCAGTCAATATCGAAAGATCAATGCGATCAATGTCAGGGAATTGGCGAAGGAATCTATCTTCCCATATAATCTCCCGCGATCCGGATCCATGTCTTGTAATCCAGATCGATCTGCTCGCGAGGGGGTCAGTAACAATGTTCTCTACGCAAAATAGTTGACGCAGCCCCTTTACGCACCATTGGTTAATCATCTGATCGTTCACCAACTTATTAGTAAATATAAGTTGTTCACATTTGTAATGCGCATGACTATCGATCCAAATAACTCTTTTCAAATCAACGCCCGCCCGTACGAGCCATTTTTGTTTCCAGCTAGCCTCTGGACCATTAATAAGTATATGATTTGCCACATCCATTACATCAGAGAACAGGTGCATTTTTGAAAGTGATTCAAAGAGGAAATGATAAAATCCAAGCTCTGCTCCAGGAGCCAGCAATGAAATGGTTATGCCATCAAGTGTGGCAAGCCCGGGGAAATTAAGTAACCTGGTGTAAGGAGATAAACTTAAATTGGTGTTCCAATCTTTCGTTGATTCGTTAATAAATGCTCTGTGGATACCGTCATATATCAAACCCGTGTGTCCAATTACAAATCCGTTCGAAAGACTGAAAACAATCCTATCTGGATTCTTAAAAATGCCTGTCTTTTTAAATCTATCCTGATTGTTTTTATGCCTGTAAACAGGAGTTCCATACAGGCAATTAATTGGTTTTAAAAAGACACTAACATCACCGGGTTCCTTTTTTATAAAATAGGTATATGACTCTGGAACGTCTACCTCTTCACCAATAGGTACCTGAGCTAAATCTTCAAATCTTACGATTTTATATGGATTTCCAGTGAAAAAACGGATCCAGAGATATTTGATCAGAGTTTTACCTAAGTTTAGCATTACGTGGTCTGCTTTGTGATAGATGAGGTTATAGCGATACTATCCTTTCTTAAAAAGTATTCTTTTATCCTCGGTTGCAACTTTAGTTCAGTAAGAAAAGCTGATACTAGCGTGATACAAGACCATGCAGTCAGCCCAACAAAAACTAATACAAATCCCGATAGGTACTTGCTTAGCATATCACTTAGATAAAATGCGATAGGAAAGTGAAAAAGATAGACTGCATAAGATATTTTACCTGCAAATTCGAATTTTAAAAATTTTCGGACATCGATTTTGTAGGCTATGGTCGCTAGAGATAATGCAAAAAGGACTATCCCGACTAGCCAGCCGGTTTTAGGGTTTTCCAGGTGTTTGAAATGATAAAGTAGAAAAATTTGAAACGCCGGGCCAATTATGGCTATCCACTGTATTATATTTTTAAATCGGATCTTTTGTTGAATAATACTTAAAAATAGTAACGTACATACCGGAAGAAATAGCAGGTCATTCGGTGCAAGTTGCGGTTCTCCAGTAGATAAATGCTTGATGATAAGATCATAAATAAATCGTCCTGTATCCAGGGAGGTAATAGCTAAAAGTAGTAAAAAATAACTTATAACAGGTTGTTCAGGGGGTGATTGCTGAGAGCGCAACATTGAAATAAGTAGACCGGCCTGCCAAAATACTGCACCTGTGATTATGGCATTTAAAGTAGGATCTTTAGTTATAAATTGTGCCAGAATGGTAAACGCAAGGAGCGAAAACATATAATTGCGTATCCGATTATGTATAAGCCAAAGTATTGGGAAAATCAGATAGTAAATAACCTCGTAACTCAAAGACCAGAGCACGACGTTGGAGGAATAGCTTTTTAGCAAAATACCTTGCAAAAAGAAAAAATGTCCAAATAGTTCAGACTTATTTAAGTAAGGATATAAGCAAGCTATAGATAACAGGAGTGCAATTAAGTAAATCGGATATATCCTGACTAAACGTTTAATCAAATATGTTTTTAGGTTTTTTACGGATAATGGAATATCTAAATGGTTAATGCCAATTACATATCCTGATAACAGAAAAAACATCAGGACGGCTGCGTGGGCAAAATCAAGAACAGATAGCCACCTGGGGAAATCATAGTTTTTAAGGTTAAAAAAATTAAAACTGTATAAATGCGCTATTGCAACATTAAAAGCGCATATACCTCTCAAGCCTTCCAGCTTTCTGTCGAATTTAAGTGCGCTAGTTTTAATGATAATGTTTTCTAAATGCAAACTGCAAATGCAGTAATCTAAGTTCTATTCTAAGACTACCGGGTAAAATATTTTTCAAAAATCGCCATAACAGGCTACGTGCTACAGGTACCTTTACAGCAGATTTTTCACTTAGCTGCAATGCTCTTTTGGCCGCTCTACCTTCGCCAGAGAGGAGGAGCCTTGCGGCTGTTGACTGTGCCTGCTGTCCGATTTCCTGCTGGATAGCGTATTCAGTGAATTGTTGCTGGTAGTTTTCGAGCAATTTAAGCCTGTTTAGCCAACCTAAGGTTTGATCGCTGCTGGCAGAATTAGCCGTTCTGAAAGCAATGCTGAGCACTTCTTCAATTACATAGAATCTGACAGCCTTTGAGGCAAGACGAACATGTAAATCTGCATCTTCCCATATTCGCAGGTCACTATTAAATCCACCAACTTCTGTAATCTTACTTTTTCTATATAAGCCATTAATGCCGCCTATAGGATGTGAGATTGTATATTTTAGCGGATCATGATTGATCTGCGAATTGTCGTATTTCCAGTTCATTACCAACTCGTTTGTAAGTCTGTCCCGCCAGTCAACATTGCAAAGTATAACGTCGTGCTGATCGATCTCCGCTAAGACAGCGGTTTTAGTAAGGTAGGAGGGAACCATAGCATCATCGATATCATGAAAATGAATCCAATCATGTGACGCATGTGTTACTAACATATTTCTGGCATACGCCGGGCCCATATTCTTTTCACCTGAGATCACCCTATGCCCCTTAGACATAAGAAGGTTTTTGGTTTGATCTGTGCTGGCATCATCATAAAATATTACTTCGTCAAATGAACGATCCAGCAGCGATAGATTCATTAAAAAGCGATCTATATAATTCGCTGCATTAAAGCAAGGTACAAGCAATGAATAACGCCCCGTCAAGAAATATGAGTTAAAATGTGAACAAACTGATTCAGCTTCCGCCAGATTTTCTGCGAAAAAATAAGGTAATTCCAATTTTTGACGATGCCATGTGCAGATGCGCTGCAGATTAATAAATGATCATTTCTCCAGGCACTGTCCATTGACGGGTTCGATGTCTTCGCCAAATCATGCACGTTTGCAGTTGACAAAGGTGTTGCGACCAATCTTTTTTTCTTACCATGGACCATTCTTAGCCATAATTCGTAATCAAGTGAACATTGCAAATCTTCCCATATGGGCTGGTGGATGCTCTTTTTCCAGAAGCAAGAGGGCTGAAATAATCTGGATACCCGGATGAAACGATCGATAAATCGTTCCACTTTAATTAATTCGTCGCGCTGTTCCTGAACATAACGGTTGATCCCATATCCATAAACAAAGTCTGCATTTGTATCTAAAAATTTGTTGATAACGACACTAAAAGCATTGAGGCTATAAAAGTCATCACTGTTAATCCAGGCGAAATAAGCACCTGATGAGATGCTGAAACCCTTATTAATGGCGTGCCCTTGCCCATTGTCTTTTACGCTTCGCCAGTAACTTATCCAAGGGCTATACTTTTCAAGTATATCTTTGGTATGATCAGTACTGCCACCATCCATGACAATGTATTCCAGGTTTGGATAATTTTGAAGTAGCACAGACCTGATAGTCTGCTCCAGAAATGCACCTTGATTATAAGATGGAGTAACAATGGTAATTTTAGGCCAGTTAGCTTTCTTTTGAAATACTTCTGCGTCGGTTTGTATGGTCCAGGGCCATCCAGATTGATCAATATCAGGAACAGGAAGTACGCCTAATAATCCATTGGGTTCGGTAGGAACAACATGCAATGGGATTTCAACACCGGCCTTTAATAACGATGCCCGGTATAACTTTAGATCAGGTAAATTGATAGAAGAGGACACGTATTAATTTTATCTATTTGATGAACGGCTGCCAAGTTGCCCAATCATATTTTTTATAAGCATGACAGCCAAAAGGCAATTTGTCACCTAATTTACGTAGTGATTTTGCAGGTTCAATTTCTACAGAAAATTTCAATGCAATCTCGTCTGAGGGTAACCTAATAAGGGGTGAAAAGATATTTCCCCAATATCTAAAAAAACCGTCTTCATTATTCGGACCCCATTTTTTCACAAGCTTACGGCCGATTTTTAAGAACCAATAGCATGTCCTCGTTTTCCTTAAGGACAATCCACCGTTGCCAACGTTCTTGATTTTTTGGTTAAATATCTTTAAAATTTTGGCGTATCCTTTCAGAAATTGAACCTGCCCGGTTGCGTTTTCATGTGCTTCATTTGGAGCGCCGATAAAATCGTAATTTTCCCTACACCAATATAGCAAGTCGTCCCTAAAAACATAGGCATCCAATTGGTGTATGAGGATAAATTCGTAGTCTAGAAATCTCTTGTAAAACCCTGGAGAAAGCATCAATTGATTGTAGCCGGAAATATCACTGAAGTATTGATCGCCAAATTTATAAATTGAATAGGCTTCGTTGCGGCAAAATTGTCTGTAGAATGAGAAGTCTAAACACTCGGGTGCGATAAAAATTATAGGGTGCTGATGCAAAATTTTAAAAGCCTGTTTTAGAGAACTGATCTCGTCTTCATCCAAACTGTTTTTATAGATCGGAATTATAACAGCTACTTTATGCTTTTGCGCCATTCCCGTTTCTGATTAATCTTCTGATGATGCCTTTTATCTGCTGCCAACGGAATTCCCTGGACGGCGAGATAATTATCTGGTAACGCTCTAATGCATCAGCTTTTTTATGTTCAAAAACGCTGTGCGGATGACTGGAAATCTTTAAATGGTGCTGTGCCATTTTAGATTGCCCGGAATTTTCGTCCAGGGTATGTGTCGCATCTTTGCCGAATCCGATATTAGATATCAAATTGTGCCAGGGTGTGATGCTGAGGCCTTTATTTTTCCATATCCAAAACATCCATTGGTAATCCCAGGTATCAAATCCGTTTTGTATCAGATGAAAGTTCTGGATCCAGCGCTGCCGCTCGCGCTTTTGAGAGAATGTGGAACTTACAACGTGTTCAAATTGTTCGCTACTTATCCCCGTTAGCTCTATATGATATAAATCCCATGCTCTTCGCCATGTTGCCCATCCCCATACGTGAACATACTTGGAGAAATAGTAGTCGTTAGTATCCAACGGCTTCGGTTGAAAACTGCAGCCATTAATCATCATTACCTTAGCGTTTGATTGGTAACGTTCAAGCATTTCCGCGCTGAACTCAAAGAAGCTCTCGTTTGGCAGGCAGTCGTCTTCCAGTATAATACCACTTTCAACATGCTCAAAAAACCAATTGATGGCAGTTGATACCGCGTATTTTGTCCCAACGTTATGCTCATTAAATCGCAATTCAACTGTACATTCCCAATCGATCAGCTTAACAATCTCCCTAACCTCGGCGCAACGTAGTTTGTCAGTTTCGTTTCCAGCTCTTGGCCCGTCGGCCGCAATATAGAGCTGAGTCGGTTTTTGTTTTCTGATCTCCGCAAATACAATGGCGGTCTGCTCAGGTCGGTTAAACACTAAGAAAAGTACGGGTGTGTTATAACTCAAACTAATCGATCTTTACACTCTGTAACAAAAAATATTGCACATAAAGTCCATATCATAGAATATCTCCCTATTGATGAAAGGGAATTTCTTGGGGTAGGCTTGCTGTATATAATACCTGAAGCCGGCTCTCTTTAAGTGAGCCAGTATTGTGTCCAGTGTTTGTTCCCCGTCCATAAAGGAATGGTATTCTAAAAAGAGGAATTCTACTCTATTGAGTTCCTCTGCAAGATCGGGGATTAGTGCTGTTTCGTGACCTTCAATATCAATTTTTAAGAACTCTATCTTTTCATGTTCTTGCAGAATAGTTTTCAGTCTTACTGCTTTCACCTGACTGGATGTATGATTTGCTGTATGCGCAACAACTTTTCCAGAATGTCCACCCTCCAGCCAAAAATCTAACATAGCATCAACATCTGATACTGCTTTATTTTCACAGTTCACATCCTTGAATCCAAATGACCTGACATTTGCAGAAAGTGCTGCATATATATTGGGATCTGGTTCAAAAGCTATTATTTGAGCGTTCGGATATTTTAATTTGAAATAGATGGTGGCGAGACCGATGTTAGCGCCACAGTCGATAATCAATGGAGAAGGGGTATGGCTTTCAAAATTGTAAATCTCATCGATAAATATTTCATGATAAGATCCAAGAAATGTGTCTGCGTCCACTACGGTGAAAGATTTTTTTAAAAAGCTAAATGTTGCTGGTTGGTAGCGATCAAGTTTTTTAAGCATGCGCTGATCTTTTGCAGGAACAACTTTATCAAGCTCTGATACCCTGAATACCTTTTTGTAAATTTTTGCCGGTATATTTTTTATATTCATTTGCTGGGGTAAGTTCCTTTGCTGTTAAGAAAGGATCTTTTTTAAAACTTCAAGGTATCCATGGCCATACTTGCGGTCAGGTTCCAGATAATTTCCTTCTGCCCATTCATTCCATGATTTTACAAATAATAACTTTTTGTCTTCTGGTTTAGACGATAGTAATTGAATGGCGTTTTTCAAATGTTCTTCAAAGAGCTGGGGTGTTGAATGATGAAAAACCATGCCATTGATTCCTGAACGCGCTGTGTTATCCCAATTCGGAATTACACAAGGATATGCATCATAGTCAAATGTTTTTTTAGAGGTTAAAAATGGTATAACATCTTCATAATTATAAGTTTGAACAGGTTTTTTACGCAGTTTTCTATAGGCCCTGGTAAGCCATCCCTTTTTAATGATTTGATTTTTGTATTTTCTGTAAATGATGTTTTTTGTTGGCGGTAACCCTCGATATAAATTCCCTACCAATACAAGATTAACCGCGTCGCACCCGTGTTGTGTGGGATCCCAGTCTTCATAACCAGTATTTGCTACAATATAGAGTCCTTTCAGTCCATTCTGAATAGCCAATGACCTGAAGAGATTTGTAAAATAGTTTATGTCTGGAATCTGCTCTGGCGCATTGATGCAAAAAAGCGGCTTGCCATCAACAAGAATGTAACGCCTGTCACGAAAGGCTGTCAGCAAGTAATTAAAATAATCAATGTAATCCTGCTCCCCAGGATAAGTCTGTTCGATAAGGATCTGATCAGGATTTCCGTGCCATATGCCTGACCAGGTTTCGTTGGCCCAGGCGAGACAAAATGGAAAATCCGGATGACCACTTGCTATCACTTCTGTTATTGGTCTTTCCAGGATCTTGCGGCCATTACCGAACCAATAGTGCCAATAGCAAAATCCTTCAATGCCATATGCAGCAGCCATTGCTGCTTGCGCTTCGCGAATCTCGGGCACTCTTAAATCATAAAACCCAAGATCAGCAGGAAGACGAGGTTGATAATGACCTTTAAAAAATGGTCTGGCCTTTGTAACGTTGGTCCATTCGGTAAACCCTTTTCCCCACCATTTATCATTTTCTGGAATGGTATGGTACTGGGGTAAGTAGAATGCTATTGCACGTGCTTTGTACTCAGACATTTTTGTTGACAACGGCTTTAAGTTTATGATAGGATTTAACCAGTATCGGTGGGCATAATAAGATCGTTAGTTTCTTGACGAAATGCTGCTTTTTTATTGGTTCGATTTTCCTGAGCTTATGTTTAGCAATAAGCGTATAAAAATTGTCGTCAAGGAGCTTTTGATTACGCATCATGCTATTGTTATGCAGCCTGATCAAAGTGTAGCTATATAAATGATAAATATGGTGAAATCTGTACCCCGCATAGTTACATCTTAAATGAAAATCCCAGTCTTCAAGTGCGCTAAGTGATTCGTCAAAATAACCAATACCATCGAAGAGTTCGCGTGGATAAAGCGGAGCTGAGATAACAAAAGGATTTCGAGAGATTAATAGTTCGTGTTGACGCTCAATTGTATCTGACTTCTTTATTTCAATGTGGCCGACAAAATTATCACGACCAATGATCCTCGGCGACTCAGGACTTCCGTCTTCAAAGTAGCGCATGCTGGAATACATAATGACCTGCCCGGTCGCTGCGTCAGAACAATAGTATGCAACAGCATTTTTTAACTTATCCTTTTCAAGGAGATCATCGGCATCCAATAACTGAATATAAACACCGCTGCTGTTTTTAATCGCCGTATTTCTTGATGCAGACAGACCTTGATTTACAGTCTCCATGTAAATAAAACGAGTATCCTTTTTTAAATAGCTGTCGGCGATGAAAGAGGTCTCATCGGTAGATCCATCATTGATAATGACGCATTCCCAATTTGTATAAGATTGCTGTAGAATGCTGTCTAATGTATAACCAAGAAAGATTCCTTGATTATAGCATGGAACTATGATGGATACCAGTGGAAAATCAGCTGCCAAGTGTGGGTAGTTTATAAAGTACTGCAGCAGCAGTAATCGGGTTATTAATAAACATTTTTTAAAATGGTATTATTGATTAGTTTCCTTATCAGCTTAAATGGTAGGAAATAACTCAGCAAATAAGGTAAAATATATCGATTTGTTGGCCTGAGCCCACTAATCAGAATTCGTAACCGCGAAGTCGATGCATCAGTTGAGTTGTAAAGCCAATATTTGATCTTTTGAAGCAGACTCCGATCAACTGATTCTGCGTACTCTGGATGAGCGTGCAGAAATTCTTTAATAACTAATATTGTGTCGTACAACACCCGTCTGTCGCCCTTTGTAAGTGACTCATCATGTATGCGGTACGCGGATAGCGGTTGATCAATTGATTTGAACGAACAGCCTGTATTAAGTAATTGCAACCAGAGATCATAGTCTTCGGCAATATAAGAGCTCTTAAATCCCTCTGTTTTGAAATATGCATTTTTCTTTAATAATACTGTCAAAGTGGGAATCCTATTTTGTGTCAGAAAAGATTTTATACCTTCCGGGCCATAGTATTCTCCATGAACTATGCCGATGTGTTCTCTGGAATCAGAATCATATGTTTCAGAGAACATGAAAGCATCAGTAAATAATAGGTCGACACCACTGTTTAGCAAGCCTGTTACAGATATTTCCAGTTTGGATGGGAGCCAAAGATCATCAGCATCTAAAAATGCCAATAGATCTCCGTCACTAATTTTAATCGCACTATCACGCGCTGATCCAGGGCCGCAGTTTTCTTGGTGTAAGTATCTAATTCTTTCATCCTGCGCCATCTTTTGTTTCACTATATCTGATGTCGTGTCAGTTGAACCGTCATCAATAACTATCAACTCCCAATTTTTAAAGGTTTGATTGATTACACTATCAATGCTTTTTTCAATATGTAATTCAGCATTGTAAGCAGGCATAATGACCGAGACTTTACTCATTCCTTCTAAAAAAAACGGTATTGACAGTCTTCGCTATCATCGTGTAGTTTACGCTATTCATATACAACGTTAATTCGCTTTCAAAGGATTCTTTTAATGTCGAAAAGAGGTTCTCAGTAAGGACGAACTGAGGGCTGTATTTTATCCAGTTGTTCGACTTTAGGACCTTGAGATCATACCCTTCGACGTCTATATTCAAAAAGTCAATATGCGTAGTACCAAGTTTGGCTAGGTGGTCATCTAGTATTCGTTCAAGCGTTACAGTATGTAGTTTTACTTTTTTGATAAGCTTTACGTCGGGATAATTTAGAAATTCAGCAACATTTTTTTCATCGAAGGTGTTGAGCTCCGGTTTATTGAATATGTGGAAATCAAATTCTCCTGCTAAGTCTGACACCGGTTGCTCAATGTTAATGTCGTATGGTCTGATTTTATTAAATTGCTTCATAGAATCAGGTTGGGCATCTATGTTAATTCCCCTCCAGCCTTTTAAATAAAAATAATAGGTATTGCTTATAAAGGTGGGATGATGAGCCCCAACATCGATATAAATTCCATAGCTTTTTTGGCCGATAAACCTTTCAAGTAGCCTGTCTTCTCCTTCCTGAGAAAATATCAAAATGCTTGACGAATGCGCATAATTTACTATCCTTCGTTTCAAGAAACCAGGAATAATGGCTAATAGACAATTAATCAATAAAGTTTTCAAATCCAATTACCTTTGATGAGAAACGTTAATTTCGATGTTTGGTGCCCATGATGTTGATTTGGATAGAAGTTGCCAGGTTCCACAACTAATTCTGCTAAAGGATCCTGTGGGTGGTCTGAGATCTGCGATCTGACCTTTATAAGCCCTCTTATGTGATAGATTCGATTACTTAAATAGTTACCCTCGAATTTAAATAATATAGTATGTACGCCTGGTGATAAGTCGTAAGTCCGGCCTTGAAAACTGCTGTATAGCACCGAATGCATTGTGTCCTGATCGTCATGGACTGAAAACCCGATGTCAATGTCTTTACTATGTGACTTAACATCGATCAAAAATCTAAAATATAGATCATCACCTGTCGTTACATAAGGATGTTTTATTCCGTATTGATCAACAATATCTAAACCTAAAAATATGACTTCGCCACTTCCCGTTCTCTGAGTATTGGTATTAAGTATTTTAAGATTAGGCGTGTATGATTTGTGATACTGGTCAACAATCACCTCTGTGACATCGTTCAGTGCAATAATACCATTGTTTAACAAAAGACTATTCCTGCAGAGGTTTCGGATCGCCGTCATGTTATGACTTACAAATAAAACCGTTCTTCCTTCCCCCTTACTTACATCGTTCATTTTGCCCAAACATTTCTTTTGAAATTCCGCATCCCCAACTGCCAATACCTCGTCAACAACTAAAATCTCAGATTCCAGATGAGCGGCAACGGCAAATGCCAGGCGAACATACATTCCTGATGAATATCTTTTTACGGGCGTATCGATATAGCGCTCAACTCCAGAAAAATCTACAATTGCGTCAAAATGTTTTTTAATCTCGGCTTTGCGCATACCCAGAATGGATCCATTCAAGTAGATGTTTTCACGTCCGCTCAGTTCAGGATGAAACCCGGTACCTACTTCAAGCAAGCTGGCAACTCTTCCCTTAATTTTAATGGATCCTGTTGTTGGCGCGGTTACGCGACTCAGGATTTTCAGCAATGTGCTCTTCCCGGCACCGTTTCTACCTATTATTCCTACAGCATCTCCTTGCTGCACATCAAAATTGATGTCCTTTAAACTCCATACAATATCGCTGGTACCTCTAATGCTTCTATCATTGGTTTCCCCAATCCTCATAAATGGATCTTCTTTACCGCGAACTTTAGCCCACCAGCGCTCAAGATCTCTGCTTATTGTTCCTGTGCCAATTTCACCGAGTTGGTATGCTTTAGATAAATTCTCAGCTTTAATTACAGTACCCATTTTATACAGTATCGATAAATGTGCGTTCAACGCGATTAAAAATAATTATACCAGCCAACAGGATCAGCGTTGTAAATAGTGTCGTAATGCCAAGCGATAGTAAAGTAAATGTTCCCTGACCTAAAAACCCGTATCTGAATGCTTCGATCACAGACGTCATTGGGTTGTAAGAAACCAACCATACATAAGCCGGATATTTTTCCTTTACTACAGATAATGGATAAATTACTGTGGTTAAATACATCATCAATTGAATTCCAAACGTTATCAAGAAGCTAAGGTCACGATACTTGGTCGTCAGTGCAGATATGATCATGCCCAATCCCAATCCCAGCATGGCCATCACCAGCAACAAAAAAGGAAAAAGGAATAAATAACCATTTGGATGAAACGTTGCTCCTTTAAACCAATATATGCTCATCATCATAAAGAATAGCAGCATTTGTACCGCAAACCGAATCAGATTGGATACAACTATACTCAGCGGTACAATTAGTCTGGGGAAATAAACCTTACCAAACAAACCGGCATTGGTAGTGAAAACTGAAGAGGTCTTTGTTAAACAATCGGCAAAGTAATTCCAAGCCGTAATACCAGCCAGATAGAATAATGGCTGCGGCAGTCCATCAGTCGGAATTGCAGCGAGGTTGCCAAAAATGAACGTATAAATTAAAGTAGTGAATAACGGCTGTATAAAGAACCATAACGGCCCTAATACAGTTTGTTTATAAAACGATACAAAATCTCTGCGCACCATCAGAAAAAGTAAATCCCTGTAATGCCAAACATCCCGCAGTTTCAGATCAAGCAGGTTGCCCTCTGGTTTAATTTCAAGATCCCAGTGTTCTTCTTCAGTCATGTGTGGGGTTTAATAAGTGTTCCACTTTAGTTTGATAGTGGTTATAATGAAAGGCATCCAGCGCCTTCTTCTGTACCTCCAATGAACGGCTTTTCTTTTTATCTGCTGTCAGGTAACCAGTAATGGACTGTTTAATTTCATTTATCGATTCAGGATTTACCAAAATTCCTAAGTCACCATCTATGAGCGCATCAGTGCTTCCATCCTGATTGCCTGCAATTATTTTACATCCACAGGCGGCTGCCTCAACGAATACTATCCCAAAACCTTCTTTGCGACTCGGTAGCAAAAAGATATCAGCCAATAGGAAATGATCTGTCAATTCCTCATCTGGTATATAGCCAACCATCACAACATGATCATCCATCTTTACTTCGGTAATGAGTGCTTTGATCCGTGCCAACTCCTGACTATCAGCTTTCCCGCCGATCAGGTATTTTAAACTTGGATAGTCTTTCACCAATGCAGGCAAACAACGGATAACCATGTCATAACCTTTATAGAGCTCGTGTGAATTTAGCCGCGTGATACTCAGTAAAATCGGTTGATCGGCTGATAAGTCATATCTTTCCAACAAATGCTCAGGCTTCTCAAATCGCTCGGGAATTTGTGTAAAAGGATCCAGGCAATTGTTCAGTACATTGATCTTATGGGGAGCAATGCCATGCTTGTCTTCCAACTTTTTTTTTGTGTACTTGCTCACCGCCCAGATCTCCACATGATGCTGTAAGAATATTTTTTTCCACCCCTTGATATCCCGCCAAACCTCTGTGCCATGGGCAAGCATGATAATTCTCTTAGACGGTGCCAGCAGTTTTACTAAAATAACAACGGGCAGCAAATGAATATGACTGAGGATAATTCGCTTACTTCTAAATGCATGCCAGGTAGCGACTACTCCAAAAAACGCTTTTCTATAGCCAAAGCCTTTAAAGTACTTTCTTGGAATATATCTTTCGTCAACATCATTACATTGGTCACAAAGGGAGAACATGCGTAGTGTTTTAGGGGTATCTTCAGGTGTCTTTCCATCCAGCAACACTTTGGCCATACTTCTGCACACTTTCTGGATGCCACCAGTCTGACTAAAAGCTTCGAGTGTAAGAAACAGCGTGTTAATTGCCATTGAATACCTGATAAAGTGCAAAGGCTTTCGACCAATGTAATTTTCCTTTTTTAAATTTAAGGATCAGTGCCTTTGCATATGCATTCTGATAATTGTCTGTATTCGTTATTTTATCATTTTGCTTCAGCCATGCCATAAACGGGAAGGTAAATCCCATCTTGGGTCTGTCCCAGATTGCTCTGGGCAATAGATTGATAAAACTTTTTATTAATAATTCCTTAGGTCGTTCCTGCTCAAACTTAAGCGCCGGGTCGATCTTCCTCAATGTACTAAGTAGATTCTGATCCAGATAAGGTAAGCGTATTTCCAAACCATGACTCATGCTCATCACATCTGTGTCTTTCAGCAGCTGGTTTTGCATGTATAAGTTTGTTTCTATCCATGAAGCCTTTTCTCCGTCCGTCATTTCTGAAAGGTCGCAAGATAGGGGTAGATCTTTGAGTAAAGCAACTACACGTTCCTCAGGCATGTTAACCAGCTTCGCAATCACATCGGGCGTAAAAAAACCGCGCAAACATAAATATTGACCTATTGGATTAGCAAAGCTTAAATAACAGAGCCTTCTGATGCGCAGTGAGGGTGCAAATTTGAGGAGCCCCAGAACGCTTTTCGGCATTTTCTGTAATAAGTTGATGATCTTCATTTTTCTGAACGAAGGATAGCCGCCAAACATTTCGTCTGCGCCAACACCAGAAAGCACGGCTTTAAATCCTAATTCACGTGCATACTTGCTGACAAACCAGGAATTGATGCAATCGTTGCTCGGCTGATCAATGGCTTTCATGATCTGTTCAAAATTCTGCTCAAAATCGTTATCCGTAACCATGCAGGTAGTATGCGCGTTGTCAAGTAAATCAGTTATGATTTTCTGATACTTCTGTTCGGAGAACTCCACTTCGTTGAAGTTGATCGACAAAGTGTGTAACTGCGAGCTGGATGCTTCTTTAGCAAGTAAAGTCAAAATGCTGGAATCTATGCCACCACTCAGAAATACACCGATTTTAGCGTCAGCTAGCAGGTGACTGCGTACTGCAAGTTTGAGGTCTTCGCTTACAGAGCGTTCAGCTATATCGTCTTCATGGATCAAAGTTTGATTTATATCCCGCTGACAAAATCTTTGTAGAGTTATACTAACTGTTTTGTGGGAAATAGTTAGAAAGTGGCCTTTTGGCAGGGACTTTACAGAATGTAAAGTTGTAAAGGGTTCAGGGATGTGGCCAAATGCCAGAAAGTACACCTTCCAGTCAGTGTCTTCTTTGAAATCGTAATCCGTTGCTTTGAAGGCCTTGATTTCCGATGCAAACACGACCCTGCCGCCAGAGTCGCTGTAATATAACGGCTTAATTCCTCCGGGATCCCTAACCAGATATGAAATACTACGTTTATGGTCGTATAGACAAAATGCAAACATGCCCTGTAACTTCCCAAAAACTGCTGGTCCCCATTTGGCAAAGCCTGCCAAAATTACTTCGGTATCAGTTCCCGTCATAAATGGATATTCGGTTAACTGAGATTTGAGTTCCAGGTAATTATAAATTTCGCCATTATAGGTAATAAGAAATTGCTTTGACGCATCTGCCATGGGTTGATGCCCGGCTTCTGTTAAATCAAGCAACGCAAGTCTACGGTGGCCAAAAGCAAAACCTATTTCGCCTAAAAAATCAATGCCTTCACCATCTGGGCCACCATGTGCCATCGCATTGCACATCATCTTCACATTAGCAAGGATTGCTTGCTGTGGTTCTGAAGGTGAAATAATCCCTGAAATTCTACACATGCTCTGGTGTCTGTATACAGCTTCGCCCTTTCAGTCACATCGACTTTTTTCAAAAGGGGCTAAACATCCCAAATTTATAATGGCTGTATAAAAGCCATGGATGTTTTAATATGTATGGAATACCCCAGGTTTTGCAACCGCAGGATAATACTCTTTTTATTTTTAATAGATACGAGTTCAGCCAGCATTCCTTGAAATGGGCCGGCATGAACTAAAACCTGTTCTCCTGCAGCAATTTCAAAATCGAATAGCTCAAGTTCCGATTCTGTTGCTAGCAGTAAACGCAAGTCCTCAATCTGCTTTTCCGGAATACTAGCAATATTCCCCGAAAAATAGACGAACCGAGCCACGCCCGATGTCATCAGCACTTCAGCATGTTCTTTTGCCGACAAATACGCAAACAGATAGGATTTTATTAAAGGCTCTTCAACCTTCTTTTTGCGGTCACTCCATTGCTTTACCGTTACTTTTAGTGGTAAATAAGCCTCAATCCCTTTACGCTGCAACTCACTATACGCCTTTTTCTCTGAGCGCGATTTTGTGTAAATGGGGTACCATCGGTAAACACTATCCATCATAGCCTATTTCTTCCAAAATTGCCACCACTGCTTCTGTTGCTCGCCAGAGAAATAATCGTTGTTATATGTATATCCCGACTGGTCGGAGTAATAATAATAATTGGCGTAGTTACTCGTCGTATAGTTTGTAGAGTAATACCTGCTATGCAAAATGTCATTATCAAACGCATTCAGGATAATGGAGATGTTGGATAGACTGAACTCTTTAGACAACCGTTCAGGAACGGAGGCGGCGTAGTATCTGGAAACCCCGGATCTGATTACGAAGATGTTGATGTCGGATAACCTGATCAGTGGAATTCCATCTGAAACAAGTCCGACCGGTGCCGAATCGATAATGATGTAGTCGTACTTTGTTCTCAGTTCTTCCAGTAAATCCTGCATCACCTGCGAATACAATAGTTCGGACGGATTGGGAGGGACCGGGCCTGCCGGGATAAAATCCAGATTTTCTACCTCAGTCGGAAAAGTGACCTTTTCAAGACTGGTATGTCCCGATAAATAATTACTCAGTCCCTGGAGGTTACTGGTCTTAAATGTATGGTGCAACTTTGACTTTCTTAAATCAGCGGCGATGATGATTACTTTTTTCTCGATCAGACTCAGCGTGCTGGCCAGATTTACAGATGTAAAAGATTTACCTTCTCCAGAAATCTCTGAGGTTATGCAAATTACCTTACTTTTTTTATCAGGTGCCAGGAATGAAATGTTAGTCCGTACTGAACGAACAGATTCTGCAAACAACGACTTCGGGTTTTTGATCGAGAGTATTTCTCTATTATTTTCATCCACCTTTGAAGGGTATTTTCTGATGATCCCGATAATCGGGATGTTGGTCAGACTTTCAATGGTTTCCTTGTCAAATATAAATGGGTTCATTAACCGCACCAGAAAAATCAATCCAATTCCAGAAAGTAAGCCGAACATCAGAGCTGTTGTATAAGCGCTTTTTGGAATAGGGGAGATCGGTACGTTGTTATATGCAGCTTTGTCAACAATAACCGCTCCCGGTGTTACCGCCGCCTTGCTGATCTGAGCTTCGAGTTTCTTCTCAGATAGATATGCGTAGACCTTTTGATTTACCTCAAAATCAGATTGCAGATTGATGAAATCTTTCTCTGCCTTAGGGATGGTATTGAAACTTTGCCTGATCGCACCGGTTTGCTGATTCACGTAATCAATCGCCCGTTTATTCTTTTCACGCTGTCCCTTTACATTGCTTACAAATGCAGACTTGACCGTGAGCATCTGCTTTTCTATTTCCTGTACCGCCGTAGAAGTAGGTTTGTAGGTAATCAATGCCTCCTGTTTCTTAAGCAACAAGGCGTTGTACTGACCTACTAAACCGCCTAAAAGTGGATCGGTAATGCCCTGAAGGTTGTAGTTAATCGCATTTACATTGTTGTTATTAACGATATCGCGTTCCAGCTGATCAATCATTAAACGCTGTAACTGGAGCTCGCTTTTTTCCTTTTCAAGTTCCTCAAGTTGTTTAGTTACCTGCGTAGATGGGCCACTGATATCAAGCATCTTTGCATTGATCTTGAATTTCTCAAAGTTGTTGCCAGATGCCTTCACTACCAACGACATGTTACGCTGCAGTGTATCAATAAAATTAATTGTTTGAGTGGCAGATACCGTGCGTTGGATCCTGTCATACTTAACATATTGTACAAGGATTGCATTTAATATATCTGCAGCAAAATAAGGGTTCTGATCAACTTGTGTAAGGGTAAGGATATTGGTGCTTTTGTTTTCACTCATCGATAGTCCACCGTTTACTCTGCCAACAAAATCTTCAGGTGCGTTAAAGTGAAATAGGTAAACACCATCATCTCCTTTAGTGTATAAGCTGTTTAAGATTTTGAATTTCAAATTCCCAGCCGAAATCAGCTCCCCGGTTTTATATACATGGGATACTTTCTTTCTACCGTCGTTGAAACTTAGTAAAAATGAGTTTGCCGACTTAGACTCATACTGAAAGGAGGTTTTATTAATGTTTGTGGAGTCCTGTTCAACTACTACGATATCCAGTGGCTTGTCAGGATAAGTCTCGAAGGTCCTAACCCTGCCTTTTAAATAAAATGAAATGTGATAATCCAATTCACGAACAGCATTCGTTAACACATCTTTAGATCTGATGACAAACTGCTCCGACTGCATCTTATTTGTACGGTCATACACATTCCGGACGTTTAACAATTCCGATATCTCAGAACGTTTTTCTTCAAACTTAAGCGAGGCACCAGTCGCAAATGTAGCTGGCGTATACCAAAGGTTAATGTAGGCAATCAGTAGGGCAATGGCAACGGTACTTACAATCCAATACCACCTGCTCAGAATGATTTGAATAATCTTTCCGTAATTAATTTCCTGTTGCGTATTTAAGCCCGGAGGGGCTTTAGGTATACCTTGGTTTACCATTATTTAGATAAATTAATGATCAACAGTATTGTGCTAATCGCAACGAGTCCAACTTGTAATAAAGTAGAATAAGCCTGCACATTCTGTGAATTGGCTACGACACGTTTGGGTTCTACGTAAATGATATCTTTAGATTGCAGTTTCAGTTTATTGTTTTTAAGAAACGCATAATCCTCCATATTTACAATGATAATCTCTGGATTTGCCCTGTCGCCTCGAAATATCTTTACCATTCTTTTATTGGCAGTGGGTAGCAGTCCGCCAGCATCACCCAACAAATCAATCAGCTCGTAATCTTCTCGGGTGATCACAAACTTGCCCTGTCTGCCAACATCTCCCATCAGCAGTACATACTGATTACTTATCCGCACATCGATCAACGGCTTTTTAAGCTCTTTAGTCTCATAAGCTTTCTGTATTTCAGCAGCCGCCTCAAGCCGATTTAGACCTGAAACTTTAACATCGCCAATAATAGGTAAGAGTACCGACCCATTTGCTTTAACCCGAAATGTAGTGTATGAACTATTGCCCTGATTATTCGCCTCAGAATTCCCTTTTACAAGAAGCGAAATATCCTGCAGGTTGCTGATTGCAAGTTCATCTTCGGGTTGAATCTTATTATAATAGCCCTCTGTGCTTGTCTTATCATTAACCACATAGACATTTTTAACAGTATCAGTATCGAAGGGAGTTTTTAGAATGGCGTTTCTGCCTTTGTAGGAGCAACCCTGTGCAAAAAAGAGAATCACTGAAAATGCGGAGAGGTACCAGAAGATTGCTGCTTTGCCTGTAATCATCAATGCGTTGTAAATGGGTTACTATTGTTAATGTATGCGAGTTTCGCTTATTTTGTGGGATTTCTCTATACAAATCTATTATTTTTCTATGAAAGTAAGTATCGTGACAGCCGTTTACAACGCTCAGGAATACATTGAGGATTGCATTCAATCTGTCATTTCTCAGAAAAATGTAGATATTGAGTACATCGTCATCGATGGAAATTCGACAGATAATACCGTTGACATCATCAACAAATACGCATCCCAAATTGATGTTTTACGTTCTGAGCCCGATCAGGGCATGTATGATGCATTGAACAAGGGAATTGCACTGGCCACAGGAGATATTATCGGAATCCTGAATTCAGACGACCTTTTTGCAAACACTGATATTCTTGTTCATGTTGTTCAATATATTCAATCGCAACAAGCAGATGCAGTATTTGGCAACTTGAATTACGTGAAACGTGACGATATCGCGCAAATTACCAGAAAGTGGATTTCGAATCCTTTTAACAGGAGAGATTTTAAAACTGGCTGGATGCCTGCGCATCCGACGTTATTTGTCAAAAAAAGCTGTTTTGAGCAATTTGGTGGGTATTCCCTGGATTATGGAACTGCGTCCGATTACGAGCTCATACTTAGATTTCTGTATAAGCATCAAATTAAAGCTGTTTTCATCGATAAGTTACTGGTAAATATGAGAACCGGTGGTTTAAGTAATGGTTCTTTTAGGAAACTATATTTAGCTTTTATTAATGATTATAAGGCAATTGTAAATACCGGTTTCCGATTTCCTTTGTTCATTTTGTTCTGTAAAAAAATCAGGAAAATAACGCAGTATTCCTGAAGGTTTTGAGATTTGGCTGGTAATATTATTATATGTTATTTTACCCATACAGCGGTTTAAAGGCACATAATTTGGAATTTTTAACAGGAATTAATTTACAGTTTTTAGGGATAGTCGGTCTGTCATTTTTCATTACAGCCGTGGCTATTCCCTCTGTTATGCATATATCTGATCGCTACAAATTATACGACCAAAAAGATTTTTATAGAAAGGATCACGCTGGAGAAATATCGAGATTGGGGGGGATAGCGATATTCTGTGGATTTATGATCACCCTCCTCATGTTTGCAACATTGCTAAATACCACTACCCCTAATTTTTTAATCATAGCCTGTCTGATCCTATTTGGCGTTGGCCTGAAAGATGATATATATGGCGTTAACGTAAGCACTAAATTTGGTCTTCAGTTTATTGTTGCGCTTATTCTGGTGACTTTCGGTGGATATCGCCTCAGTAGTATGTATGGCGTATTTGGTATTACAGATATGAACCCGTTCTGGGGCTCAATCTTTACTATTGCCGTGATTATTTTTATTAACAATGCCTTTAATCTGATTGACGGCATAGATGGGCTTTCCAGTACCATAGGCATCATCGTTAACCTCACTTTTGGGATATCATTTGTAGTTTGCAGGGATTATACTTCTGCATTTGTCGCCTTCTCGCTTGTAGGAGCCATCGCTGGATTTCTTGTTTACAATCATGCGCCTGCTAAGATATTTATGGGCGACACTGGGGCCTTGATCATAGGATTGGTTTCCGTTGTACTCGCTATCCGTTTTATTGAGCTTAACAGATTTAACTATGTTAGTAACCCTGATTTCACAGCCGGACCGGCCGTTGCAGTTGCCATCCTGATTGTGCCCGTGTTCGATTCATTGAGAATCTTTACTATTCGTATTTTGAAAGGCGTTTCTCCTTTTTTAGGTGATAATAACCACATACACCATCGGTTAAAACAGCACGGCTTCTCAACAAATCAAACGGTGTTGATTCTTGCCGCGTTCAATATCATCATGATTGTGTTCGCGGTATACATGCAAAATATGGGGAATTTCGGACTAATCAGCGTGATGATTACAATTTGTGTGTTGTTTAACGTGTTGCTGACTTACAAGAAAGGCAGAAAGAAATACCGTCATTACAAAATCTCCGATATTTTGTTCAAAGATACGATCAATTTTAGAAAAGGGATTCTATAAACTGTTTGCTGTCTTAGGCAAATAGCTGCAACAAATACACTGTCACTTTGTTTATCAGCTACGTTTCAACGTTCTGACGATAACTATGATGGACTATTTATATCTTCTCGGCACCTGTATTGGCATTTTTATTTTAGTTAGTCTTGGTTTCCGGGAAAAACCGCTGCGGACAAAATTAATCTACACCCTCGGGGTTATCGTAACTGTTATTGTGGTCTTTGCTGTAATCATGTATATCGGCTGGAATTATGGTGACGGAGGAGATCGTGGGAGGAACAGGGCACCAGATGTCAAAAAACTTCATATTATCAATACCAGTGATGCCTCAAAATATGCCGTACTTTCTTATAGCTATAAAATTGCAGATGAGAAAAAGGGGACAAGCGATACTTTATATGTCGGCAAATCATCAGAAAACCAGACTGCAGTATTTCAACTCCCACTGGAGACCGGAGATACAGCCTTTCTCACAGATTTTAAGCTTGAAATTATGGATCCTGATTACCATACCCTTAAAACATATACTGAAAAAGAATTTTTTCGACAAAGCGAAGCCATGCCTTCTTCAATAAATAAGCGCAATGCAGATTTGTGGGTGCTTAAAGTCAAATAAAAGTGATTGTTAATAAGTTGAGAGTTCAAGAGTGGAAACCTGATTGGTGTGGATATTTTTCCAGGTGCCTAAAATACTTTTATTATTAATCCAGTTTGCTGAGATCTCAGCTTTTACGCTAACTGCTGGAACAGTTGTTTCATGCAATTCCTCTTCACTGAGTTTCAAACGGCCATTTTTAAAGTTTCCACTCAATTCTATAGGTTGTTTATATTTATCATACCAATATTTGGCGGATAAAGATCCGTCTGGATAAATTTTTTCAATGAGCATCGTAATCGCATATTTTTTGTTGATAAACCCTTTAAAAAGCTTACCTGCTGGTGTATCGGCAAGCTTATCTTCTGTACTACCGTTTATAATCTTTTTGCCCGAACTGGAAAGATATCCTGATAGTTGTTTTATCGAGAACCGTTCATAAAATGTTCCCAACTCATCGATGGCCATTAAAGCGTGATTGGAACACCGGCCCCTCACAAATGTGATGCTATCCTTCTCCAAATAGAAAGAATAATACTCCATGTTATTGTTTTCAATTCCATCCAGGCATTCATTGTACATGTCCAATTGATCGGTGTCATCTTGAGTACTCTTTTTGTTTTCTTTAATAGTCGCTTTTATCTCCACAACATAGTCAGTAATCTCTTTCTTTATCCGTTGGTTCAGGATTTTTTCCATAGACAGCGCCCCGGATTCGTTGAAAATGTTGTTGAGCAATATTGGATCTCCTGTTTGGAGGTCAAAATTCTCGTAAGCCGTAAATGCCTCGGGATAAGCCCCTGTAGACTCACCATAGATTTCGATACTCAGCAGGTTATTTGGGGTTTTCAGCCGCCGCCACTCAAAAAAAAAGACGTAACTCCGCTTGGCATCAGGTTCGTACATCACATTTTCAAATGGATGTTTCTTGAAAATACCAGGTACATGATCCAGATATTTCATTTGTAAAAATGTGTTTATTTTTTCGGCAATCTTTGGATGTTCGGGCGATTTTACAACAGGGAATTTATTGCCCTGGTAAGCGGGTTTAATATCGGTAATTACGACTTTCGTGGTTTGCGAAAATCCGGCAAATGTTAAACAGACCAGTAGGATTAAGAGCGTGTGTTTCATGATAAATTAAAATTAGGGATTACAGTTTATATGCAAATACCGCGCCGATAGCCCATAAAAAAGGCGCAAAGGTGATTAATCCATTTGCGCCTTTTCATCAATAAATGAAATCTATTTGAGTACTTCTACGTCAATAAAACTGTCGCCAAATACCGTATGTGTTGCTTTAATGTAGTCCGAAGCCTCAGCTTTATATGGATTTGGAACAAATTTCTGAGGGTTGCGTGCGAACAACGGAAAGGCTGTGCTTTGAACCTGGATCATAATCTTATGGCCTTTTTTGAACGTGTGTAATACATCCTGTAAACTAAAGTTAACTGCCGTTTTTTGATTGGCAACAAAGGCCTCAGGCTTCTCGAAACTATTGCGGAAACGCCCCGGCATAATTTCCGAACGCACCATCTGCCAATAATTACTCATCAGGATGTTTTTGTTGGGCAGGTAAGGATGATTAGGCTCGTCGCCAGGATAAACGTCGATCAACTTTACAATCCAGTCTGCATCAGTACCTGTTGTAGCTACCTGCAATTTAGACATGATTTCACCACCAAGGGTAATATCTTCGGTAAGTACTGCCGATTGGAAAGTTAATACGTCTGGCCTGCGACCGGCGAAACGCTGATCTTCACTCATATAATTATGTGGTGTAAAACCTTCGGTAGTAGTATTGTCTTCGGTATATGGAACCGGTTTCAATGGATCACTAACAAAAGAACTCGATCCAGAACCATTAGGTTTGCCAAAGCTCAATACGCCATCCGCGTTTAAATATAGTTTTTCATGCGTGGCCGCGGCAGCCGGCCATTGGTCAAATGTTTGCCAAACCTTTTTGCCTGTATCATACATATAGGCATTTGGTAGTCCTGAGTTTTTATCACCCTTCCCTTTTAGGAAATGGTTGAAAAACTTTGCTTCAATATTTTTTTGATAAAAGGTAGCTATGCTATCGCCAAAATATACATTGCTATGTAAAGTATGCCCTGTTTCTCTAGACCATCTTCCATGACCAAATGGACCCATAACAATAGTGTTGTATGCATTCGGATCTGATTTTGCAATTGCACGATGGATTGCTAAGGGACCGGTCAAATCTTCTGCGTCATACCATCCACCAACAAGCATCACCGCAGGCATTACTTTTTTGTAGTGCTTTGGCAAGCTTCTTTTTTGCCAGAATTCATCATAACTCGGGTGGTTCATGGTTTCCTGCCAAAAGAAATTATCCTTGTACCATTGGTCGAAGTTCTTCAGTGGCCCAACATCCAGCAAGAACTGATAGCCGTCTTTTGTAGTTGGCTTGATGTTCTGGCTGCTATACCATGCTTTGCTGGTAGTGTCTGTTTTCTGAACGCCAAATACTGGAAAAGTGAAAATATAGCTTTCCAGGAAAGATCCATTATGGTGGAAATCATCAAAGAAGAAATCCGAAATCGGCGCCTGTGGAGAAGATGCTTTTAACGCAGGATGGTTAGACAAGATGCCTGCGGCAGTGTAGAAACCTGGATAGGAGATACCCCACTGTCCAACTTTTCCATTATTGCCGTTAACATTTTTAACTAGCCAGTCAATTGTGTCATAAGTGTCTGAACCTTCATCAACGTCTTTTTTACTTTTTTTATCGTCGATAACGGGCGTCATGTTGGTAAATACGCCTTCACTTTTATACCGGCCACGTACATCCTGGTAAACGAAGATATAACCTTCTTTCATGATGATTTCTGAAGGCCCCAGTTTCGCAGGGAATTTATCCTCGCCGTATGGTGCTATGCTGTAGCATGTTCGCTGCATAATTACCGGATATTTTTTATCCTTAGAAGCATCTTTCGGACTATAAATAGCCGTAAATAGCTTCGTCCCATCACGCATGGTGATGTAAAGTTCCTTTTTAGTGAAGTGATCTTTGACATACGGATCAGGCGCAGCCCCGCGTTGTGCAAACAGCACACTGCTACAGGCCAAAAGCTGAATAAATAAGGTTAGTTTTTTAATCATGGTTGTGAATTTCAGTTTGATAACTCAATATTAAGAAAATTTATAGGCAACTTGTTCTTTTGAGGTTCGTTTTGCGAGCATATATCGGATAACTATCGAATCTAATCAGTAGATCCAAGGCATTAATGAGTTTTTGTACTTTAAATAAAATTTCTTTACTTGTAGCCAAATTGCAATGCCTAGTTGCACCATCGCTAGTTGTATAATGCGATATTTTTGAGCGTAAACCAAATATGAAAAGTAACCAGACAACAATAGTTGATATTGCCAACGAGCTTAAAATATCTAAATCTACCGTTTCAAGAGCGCTTACCGGACATCCGAGTGTGAAAACTGAAACCAGAGCCCGGGTTTTGGAACTTGCTGAAAAGTTAGATTATCAGCGCAATATGCTTTCTATCAGTTTGATTACGAATAAAACTAAAACCATTGGAATTATATTGCCAGAGTTTATTACCTCATTTTTTCCGCAAGTAGTAGTAGGTGCCCAGGAAGAGGCAGCAAGACAGGGTTACAGTGTGTTGATTTCCCAATGCAATGAAAGCTATGAAACTGAAGTAGCAAACTCCAAAGTGATGTTAGCCAATCGTGTGGATGGTGTAATGGTCTCGCTTACTAAAGAAACCCTAAACTACGACCATTGGAAAGCATTTATTCGCAAGCGCATCCCCGTTGTGTTCTTTAATCGTGTATGCGAAGAAATGACCGTGCCGAAAGTGGTAGTTAATGACTATGATGCAGCATTTAAAGCTGTGGAACATTTGATAAACATTGGAAAACGTAGGATTGCGCATTTAGCCGGGCCGAATTCTCTTGTGATTAGCCGTAAAAGAATGAATGGCTATCTGGACGCGTTAAAGAAACACAATATTCCTGTAGATGAAGAGCTGATTATAGGCTACGATTTAACGCTTAACAAAGTAAAAATGTATGTTAAACATTTGGTTGAGTTAGATAATCCTGCTGATGCATTATTTGCTGTAAATGATCCAACTGCAATTGAGGCTATTCAGGTTTTAAAACAATTGGGGAAACGGATTCCTGAAGATGTAGCCGTTGTCGGATTTAGTGACAATTATGGATCAAGCTTTATTGAACCAAGTCTTACCACAGTTGCTCAACCTGTTCTCGAAATTGGGCGAAATGCTATGGAGCTTCTTTTGGGATTAATGGATAAAGATATTTCGGAATGGAAGCCGTTAATCAGAACACTTGATGCGGAACTGATTATTCGAAATTCTACAGTAAAAGGAAATTAAAACCAAGCCAGGGCTTTGAATGATTTATTTGGTCAATGCATATTCCAATAAGCTAAATTTTTGGGAAAAAATAGCATACCTGATAAAGGGAACGTTCCCAATTTTCGGGAACGCTCCCATGATTTTTTAGCATCTACTCTCGCTAGTCAGCACTTAAAATATAAATATCTTCGAAATCATTTAAAAAATTACTGCAAGATGCTGCCTAACCAAATGCGGCTTCTTGCATTTCGAAAGATATTTCATGAAAATAGAAGAACCATCTTTAAAAAGATATTTAAATCAGGTCGATCTGTCGGCTGATCTGATTGTTGCCGGCGGAGGTTTATCTGGTGTTTGCAGTGCCATTACGGCTGCCAGACAAGGGGCGAAGGTTGTTTTAGTTCAAGATCGACCAGTTCTTGGAGGTAACTCTTCCAGTGAAGTTCGCCTTTGGATCTTGGGTGCAACTTCTCATATGGGCAATAATAACCGATGGGCAAGAGAGGGTGGTGTTGTAGATGAACTTTTGGTGGAGAATACCTTTCGTAATCCTGAGGGAAATCCAGTGATCTTGGATATGATCTTATTGGACAAAGTAATACAAGAACCGAACATTCAGTTGTTACTCAATACCGCGATTTATGATATAGAAAAAAAAGACCAGGATACAATTGAATCTATTCAGGCGTTTTGTAGCCAGAATTCGACTTCTTACCGTTTGTCTGCGCCCCTTTTTTGTGATGCAACGGGTGACGGAATCGTAGGCTTCCTCTCTGGAGCTGCTTTCAGAATGGGCGCAGAGCATAAAGAAGAATTTAACGAGGGAATGGCACCAACAGAGGAATACGGTGAACTTTTAGGACACTCGTTATATTTTTATAGTAAGGATACAGGTAAGCCGGTAAAATTTATTCCGCCATCATTTGCTTTAACTGATATTACTCAGATTCCAAGGTTCCGTAATTTTAATGCAAATGAATTTGGCTGTAAGTTATGGTGGGTAGAATTTGGTGGACGATTAGATACCGTTCACGACACTGAAAAAATAAAATGGGAACTTTGGAAAGTTGTTTACGGTGTATGGAATTATATTAAAAATTCAGGGCAATTTCCGGAAGCGGAAAATCTGACCCTGGAATGGGTAGGTACAATACCGGGAAAAAGGGAGAGCCGAAGATTTGAGGGTGATTACATGATGACTCAACATGATTTAGTTGAGCAACGTAGTCATAAAGATGCCATCGCTTTTGGTGGTTGGTCAATCGATTTGCACCCCGCCGACGGAGTGTTTAGCGAACGCCCAGGATGTAACCAGTGGCACAGTAAAGGGATTTTTCAAATTCCATACCGTTCAATCTACAGCAAAAATATTACTAACTTATTTCTGGCCGGCCGTATAATTAGCGTTAGTCACGTAACATTCGGCGCCACACGTGTAATGGCTACATGCGGATATATAGGTCAGGCTGCGGGAATGGCCGCAGCGATGTGCATTCAAGGCCAACTCCAACCAAGAGATTTGCTCACTGGAGAAAACCTTCAAAAATTTCAACAAAACTTAATGAGAGAGGGGCAACATATTCCGGAATTCTCCTTATCAGATGATCAGGATCTCGCTCTTCAGGCAATATTGACCGCGTCAAGTGAATATCAATTGAAAGGTTTTGAGCGGGTAGACTTATGGAAATCGTTAGTGGTTCCCTCAGCACAAATGTTTCCTTTAAAGGCGGGCATATTGCCGGTCTTTTCGGTTCACATACATGCACTGGATGATACTGAGCTTAAGGTTGAACTGAGAATGTCCTCCAAAAAAGGAAATTTCACACCAGACGTCACACTTGCAGAAGAAAATATCCCAATAAAAAAAGGAAAACAAGTAGTCGATATAAGTTTTGATGTCGAGATAGAGGCTGACGATTATGTATATCTGATGTTCGGCGGTAATTCAGACGCTGAGATCGGCTGCACGGAACAACGTTTATCGGGGATTTTATCCTTATTTAATTCAAAAAACAAAGCTGTTTCTAACAATGGAAAACAAGTGCCACCCGAAGGAACGGGGGTGGATGAATTTGAATTCTGGTGCCCGCAACGTCGCCCGAATGGGCAAAATTTTGCAATTGCTGTTTCAGAAAAACAACGTGTTTATGGTGTTGAAAACCTGCTAAATGGCATTGACAGACCAGTTTCTCAGCCAAACGCATGGGTTGCCGAGATCAACGATCCACAACCGGCTGTCAATTTAACCTGGGAAACGCCGCAAGTCATCAAAAAAATTGATCTTTGGTTCGATAGTGATTTTGATCATCCCATGGAATCTGTATTGATGACACATCCCGAAAATGTAATGCCTTTCTGTGTGAGGGACTATGTAGTCAAAAACGATGCTGGCGATACCATCTTTGAACAAAAGAACAACTATCAAACGCGTAATCAGATTCTTTTTGAAAAAGGAGTTTTAACTAAAAATTTAACTATTGAGCTCCAGCATCCATCAGGAAACATTCCAGCAGCGTTATTTGCTGTCCGTTGCTATGCCGATCAAAATAATATAATATGGTAAGACTGGATTTTATAGTAATGGGCATCTTTGCCCTACTGATTTTTGCAATCGGATTGACTTTTACCCGTGTTGCAAGTAAAAATGGTCAGGCCTTTTTCGAAGCAGGTGGCGAAACACCATGGTGGATAAATGGCTTGTCCTTATTCATTAGTTATTTTTCAGCTGGTACTTTTGTCGTTTGGGGATCTATAGCTTATAAGTTTGGATTGGTTGCCAATGCTATCCAATTAACGATGGCGATAAGTGGGTTAATCGTAACGCTATTTATTGCCGCCAAGTGGAAAAAAACTGGCGTCGCCACGGCAGCCGAATTTATCGGTAAGCGTTTTGGGGATAAAGAAAAGCAGTTTTATACATATATGACGTTGCTTTTAAGCCTTTTTACTACTGCCGCGGTGCTTTATCCAGTTGGAAAAATGATTCATGTAGCAACTGATTTACCCATAAATACCTGTATTTTAATCATCGGACTTATTATCGTTCTCTATACAGCAGCCGGAGGACTCTGGGCAGTGCTGGTTACAGATGTTGTTCAGTTTGTAATCCTTTCGGCCGCTGTTGTAATCGTTATTCCTATAGCTTTTGCTCAAATAGGCGGTGTAAATAATCTGATTACAAAAGCACCAGCACATTTTTTTGAGGCTTTTAATGAAGATTACACCTTTGGGTTTATGCTTGCCTTCATCGTTTATCAAACTTTTTATATTGGTGGAAACTGGTCATATGTACAACGTTATACCAGTGTGAAAGATGAGAAAAATTCAAAAAAAGTAGCTGGCATTTTTACAGTGCTCTACTTCATATGCCCGATTATTTGGATGTTGCCACCGATGATTTACCGGATCATCAATCCTAATCTACAAGGCTTGCAAACTGAAGATGCTTACATGATGCTGATACAACAAGTAATGCCTGCAGGTTTAATCGGGTTGGTTTTGGCAGGTATGGTTTCAGCCACATCAAGTAAGGCAAACACCACGATTAATATGGCTGCTACGGTGTTCGCTCAGGATATTTATAAAAATCTAATGCGCCCCTCGGCATCAGAAAAACAGGTAATCTGGATGGCCCGTTTATTTACGTTGATATTTGGTGTGTTAACAATCCTGGTCGCCATGTGGATTCCTAGCGCAGGTGGAATTGTTGAAGTTGTTTTAAGCACCGCCTCCATTGCCGGTGGTGCCTTGTTTGCCCCGGTCATTTGGACGCTCTTTTCAAAAAGACAAACAGGCTTATCTGTGGTAACGGTGACCGTCAGTTCGCTGGTAATTAACTTGTTTTTCAAAGTTATTTCTCCATCCCTCCTTGATTTAAAATTAAACCGTACCATAGAAACAATCTTAGGAGTGGGTATCCCAATTGTTTTGCTCTGCATCTTCGAAATCTACTATCGAAATCGTGGTTTTGTTTCTGGAAAGTTTATTGAAATGGCCGAAGAGCAACTACGCCTGGTCAAGCAAAATCGGGAAGATAATAAGAACGCACATTTTGCTGCCGAAAAGCAAAATATATTCGGTATCCGGGTAATTGCAATATCCATGGCGGTTGTCGGGATAGGAATTGTTTGTCTCGGCATTTTAGCGGAAGGTTACTCAAACGTGATAATTGGTGTAGGCGCGGTGATTTTTATTTCAGCCATGGCTATTTATAAAGCAACCGTGAATAACAAAACTATTAAAGCTTAATCATGAGAATACAAAACGGCATATTATTTATACTTTTTTCTTTGGTATTCAGCGCACAGGCCGAAGTGCGGCTTCCTGCACTGTTTGCAGATAAAATGGTATTACAACAGAAATCACAGGTGAAAATCTGGGGTTTTTCGACAGGGAAAAAAGTAATCAGTATCAAGAGTTCCTGGGATAATAAAACCTACCTGATTAAGCCCTCAACGCATGGAGATTGGCAGACTTTTCTCTCTACGCCCATTGCCGGTGGCCCTTATGCCATCACTATCTCACAGGAAAATAAAATTGTCTTAAGTAATATCCTGATCGGAGAGGTATGGATTTGCTCCGGCCAATCGAATATGGATATGCCGATGAAAGGCTATGGTGGTTTACCGATTACCAATTCACTGGATATTTTGATGGATGCCCCAAATCCAAATTTACGGTTGTTTCACGTTGAAAAGGCCTTCTCCGCAACACCACAACAAGATGTAAAAGGACATTGGGAGCAAGCTGATGCCAGTTCGGCAAGTAATTTTAGTGCAGTTGGCTATCAGTTTGCCAGCTTTTTACAAAAACATTTAGGTATTCCCATCGGGATAATCCAAACAACATGGGGAGGTTCCCCAATAGAAGCATGGATAGATAGAACCCTGGTTGAGCATACTTTGGGTGATCGCCTGACTTCTGATAGAGCTATATCGAAAGCAAACCACCAAACGCCTGGGAATTTGTACAATGCAATGGTTAAACCTTTGGTTGGCTACAACATCGCGGGCGTCATCTGGTATCAGGGAGAACAAAACCGGCATAACAATCAAGATTACCTCGTCTTGCAAATGAAAATGGTCAATCTATGGCGAAATGAGTGGAATATTGGTGCCTGGCCTTTTTTTAGTGTTCAGCTGGCACCGATGGACTATGGCAAGGAGCCTGCACTATCTGTACCGCTATTGCGCGAAGCGCAAATTAAGTTAACAGATACACTGGAAAACTCGGGTGTCGCTGTTGCTATTGATGCTGGCGAATTACACAATATTCATCCCGCTAACAAAACGATTGTCGCTAAAAGGTTGGCCTATCTGGCCTTGGCTAAAACCTATCAAAAGAAGGGAATTGCCTATACCGGGCCGAAGTATCAAGCCATGCAAATTAACCAAGATACGGTGACCGTTAAATTTTCGGGCATTCCATTAGGAATGACGAGCTACGGAAAAAAAATCACGCAGTTTGAACTCGCTGGGAGTGATCATGTTTTTCATCCTGCAACTGCCAGGATAAAAGATGATAAAGTCATCGTAGTCAGCACCGAAGTTAAAAACCCTATAGCAGTTAGGTACGCATTTAAAGATTGGTGCGTTGGCGAACTTTATAGTGTAGAAGGCTTACCCGCCTCTCCATTTCGGACAGACAATTGGTAGTTTTTTTAGATTTGGTTTGATCCCTTGTTCCTAAAGAACAGGGGATTTTTGCTGTGTAAAATTTGAAGAATGCGCCGGTTTTCACAATTTATTGCTTAGCTTTTCTAAACTGTAGACGTCATTTTTGCTTGATATATAGAGATTTACGTATTTATGAGAACGTTCCCATTTTTTGGGAACGTTCTCATAAAATTTAGTCGTCACATTATAATACCTAAAATCAAAAGCTGAATATCTTTGGTAAACAGATTTTAATAAAATCAACTAACCAAATATTATGAGAAAATTCTACTACTACAAGGTATCCGCTTTAGCCTATTTTTCCGCCAAAATTTAGCAATATGTAATCCGACGGTTTTCAAATCTGAAAACTGGTGAAGCATTATTCTTTTTAACTCTTAAAAATTAAACAACCATGTCGATTTTTACAAAACCATTTATGGTATTGCTGTGCTGTATTTTTATTTTCGTTGGCAATGTGGCCGCGCAGGAGGTAACGGCGGCCAAACCCAATAATCAACCTAAAACTGATTCCCTGATAGCGGACTCCCTAAGGAAGCTGAAACAGCTAATTTATTTCAGTACCCCTAAAAATTTATCAACCGCATCTTCGGCAATGGTGTTGGGCAAAGAATTTAATACTACTCCGGTAGTGGCCTATCCGCTAGCACTTGCTGGTCGCCTGCCGGGCTTAACGGTATCGCAGACTTCTGGAGAACCTTTGAACGAAGGGTTTTCCTATCGGTTGAGGGGTCAAAGCCCACTCGTTTTTATCGATGGTATTCCCCGTTCGGTAACGGAGATCAGCATGGAAGAGATTGAATCGGTTACCGTATTAAAAGACGCTGTAGCACTTGCAATGTTAGGCGTTCGGGGTTCGGGAGGCGCGATCTCAATAGTAACAAAAAAAGGTAGCCCAGGAAAACAACAGATCAGCTTTACTGGTCAATGGGGCATTCAGAAACCCTTACAAAATCTCATCTCAAATCCACTTGATGCTTATAGCTATGCACAATTGTATAATGAGGCAATAGTTAATGATGGTTTATCGGTTGCTAACAATGGATTTAGTCAGGCTGCCTTAAATGGTTTTCAATCGGGTAATAACCCATATCTATATCCAAATGTGGATTGGAGAGATCAGGTGCTTAAAAACTCTGCAGCAATGGCACGCTACAATTTAAATACCAGTGGCGGCAATAACTATGTAAAGTATTTCATCAACCTTGAGCACATTAAACAAGATGGCTTTTTAAAGACGAGTGATTTAAACAGCAATTACAGTACTAATGCGGGGGTAAAGGGATATTTTATCCGCTCCAATGTAGATGTAAATTTAACCGATAAACTTACTGCCGGAATTTATATACAAGGCAGGATACTAAACAAAAATAATCCCGGTAACGCAGCAGTGGATAACATTTTTTCGTCGCTCTTAGCCACACCAAATAGTGCTTATCCCGTTTATAATGCAAATGGTACCTATGGTGGTTCTTCCCAGTTTACCAATAATATTTTAGGTCAGAGCATTGGTTCGGGCTACTCATTAAGCAATACGCGGACCGTCTTAACAGATGTTTACTTGAAATATGCTTTGGACGACATAACAAATGGCTTATGGATTAAAGCGCGGGCATCGTTTTTTAGCAATTTGAATGAGAATATCGTCAGGACTAAATCCTTTGCAGTTTTTGAGCCTATTGGTATTTCAGGTACCGGCGAAAGCACTTACCGCCAATTTGGTACCAACAGCGAGCAAGGCAATATCAACTCGATCAATTTTCAAAATCGTTCAGATTTTCAGGAGCTTTCAATTGGCTACAACCGGACTTTCGAAAAACACGGTTTTGATGCTGTAGTTTTAGCAAACCGCGATAACTTGGTAAATGGCACTAATTTGCCTTATACCATTCAAGGAATCTCTGGTCATGTTGCCTACAACTATGATGAAAAATATTTAGCGGAAATATCATTTGCTCAAAATGGTGCCAATCGTTATCCAAATAATGGAGGATTCAGGTATGGCTTCTTCCCGGCAGCAGGATTAGGATGGAACGTTAATAAAGAAGCGTTTTTAAAAGATCTTAGCTGGGTAAATAACCTGAAACTGTATACCTCATACGGCAAGAGCGGCAAAAACAACACCGCCTATTATACCTATATGCAGGTTTACAACGCCTCGCCAACATCCTATTTTGGATCTAGTGCCGCGGCCGGAACAACTGCCGGGGAATCTTATTTAGCCAATCCAAATATCACCTGGGAAAAAGCAAAACTCTTCAATGTTGGTCTCGATGGAACTTTACTTAAAAATCAACTATCATTTAACGTTGAGTATTATTCGAACAGCTATAGTGATTTAAGTATTGTTCGTGGAAATAATTCAGGCTTATTGGGTATTTCTTATCCTGAAGAAAATATTGGCAGACAAAAGTATTATGGCTGGGATGCGCAAATCAACTGGTCGCAGAAATTCAGGGAGTTTAGCTATTTTATTAATGCAAATGCAAGTCTTCAAAACTCAAAATTAATTTATTCCGCGGAGGCAAATCAACGGTATGCCTGGATGTACAGAACTGGCCATCAGGTAGGTCAAAACTATGGCTATATCGCTGAGGGCCTGTTTCAGAATCAACAGGAAATTGCAGGTTATCCAACTATCGAGGGATATACTCCGCAACCAGGTGATATCAAATATCGTGACTTGAATGGCGATGGCGTCATCAATCAGTTTGATCAGACAACATTTGGCTCAGAACATGCAACAGTGTTCTTAGGTTCCAGGATCGGGTTTAGTTTTAAAGGCATTGATTTTTCTGCACTGTTTCAGGGTGTAATAAATCAACAGATATATCTTTCTGGAAATTCTTACCGTGAGTTTCAGGGTGGAACAGCCCAAGCCTATGAAACACAGTTGAGCAGATGGACTCCCGCCACTGCAGCTACGGCTACTTACCCGCGACTAACCACAAGCTCGGGACCTAAAAATGGTGCGCCGAATAATTTTGTAAGTTCTTCGTATTGGTTGAGGAATGGAAATTATGTCCGATTAAAAACTATAGAGATGGGATACACTCTTCCCCCTGCTATATCGAAAAAAGTTGGCTTAAAATCAACCAGGATCTTCTTAAACGGACTTAACCTCTATACCTGGAGCTCGGATACTTTTAATGGTGCAGATCCAGAAAATTATAGTGGCGGATATCCAATAGGAAAAGTATTTAACCTCGGCGTAAACATTCAATTATAGTAGTATGAAAAGATTATTGAGCTTATTAATCATAACGCTGACGATTGTATCGTCATCATGCAAGAAATTTGAAACTGAACCGGAAGAACGAACAACAGAAACAGATGTTTTCGATCCAACAGATAAAGTAGGAACACTTTCGACGGCATATCTTCTGGGAATTTATTCGTTCCTGCCGACAGGCTTTAACAGAATTGACGGTGATTTACTGGATGCCGCAACCGATGACGCTGTGCCATCTTCTAACCGGTCTGGAATTAGTTTATTCACTAATGGACAGCTAACTGCAGTAAACTATCCAGATAACAACTGGAGCAACAGTTACACGATTATTCGTCGTTGCAATGTGTTCTTGAAAAATATCGGGGTGGTTCCTATTGCTGAAGTGATTAGACAGCGACAAGTTGCTGAAGCACGTTTTTTGCGTGCTTTTGCTTATTTTGAATTGTTAAAACGATATGGTGGCGTTCCATTGGCGGGTGATGAGGTTTTTGCCTTGGAAACGGATCTTAATCGCCCTCGAAATACTTTTGCTGAATGCGTCGATTATATTTCAAGCGAATGTGATTATGCAGCGGCAAACTTACCTAATGGATCGACAGTCATCGCCGCAGAGTTTGGCAGAGTGCCTTCAGAGGCGGCTTTAGCGTTAAAATGCAGGTTACATTTATATGCCGCGAGTCCGCTCTTCAATGGCGGTGGAGTGGAATCAAATACTGCATTGAAATCATTAACAGGTTATTTAAACGCTGATCAAAATAGGTGGATGCCAGCGATTACCGCTGCAGAGGCAATCATAGCCAAAGGATATTATAAACTTCCTGCGGGAACCGGAACCACCGCTTATAGTGCAGTATTTACTACAAAGATCAATACTGATATTATCTTTTCTAAGCAATCAGCAAACTCTACTGTAATTGAGAATGCGAATGCGCCGGTAGGTTATGTAGCGCCAGCTACAAGTAATGGTCGTACAAGTCCTACACAAAATTTAGTCAATGCATTTCCCAATTTAAATGGATCAGCGTATACGGGAACACAAACAGGGCCGTCACAGTATGAGAATCGTGATCCAAGATTAAAAGCCACCATTTTTTATAATACTGTTGCATGGCTGGGTAGGCCGGTACAAACTTTTGAAGGTGGCCTGGATAAACCGAATCAAGCTTTTAAAACGCAAACCAGAACTTCTTATTACCTGAGAAAGTTTATGGCTGATTTCTCTACATCGACAACCTATTCTAATCAAAGTCACAACTTCCCATATTTTAGGTTTGCAGAGGTTTTACTAAACTACGCAGAAGCGCTAAATGAGGTAAATCGTGTGGAGGATGCTGTTAAACAGATTATTTTAATCAGGGCAAGAGCTGGAATTACTGCAGGCACAGGCAACCGTTATGGTATTAGCGCAGGTATCACGCAAGTACAGCTGAGGGATCTGATCAGAAATGAGCGTAGAATTGAGCTCTCTTTTGAAGAACATCGTTTCTTCGATGTACGCCGCTGGAAGTTAGGATCAGCGCTAACCGGAAGTTTTCAAGGATTGAAAATTACGCCCAATGGCACGGTATACGATTACGAGCTGCAAAACGTAACGGATAATGTCTTCAGCAATAAATATTATCACATGCCAATCCCTTACACCGAGATCACCAAGAATACGAAGCTGTTACAGAACGAGGGCTATTATTAATTCCTTGCATGGTTTAATTTTTTAAAACAACGAAATGAAAAAATATATATACATTTTAAGCGTGTTTCTTTTTGTGCTCAGTTTTTCTGCAATCGCACAAAAAAGAGAAATTGCCGGCCAGGTAAGCGATAAGGATGGCGCCTTGCCAGGTGTAAGTGTAATCGATAAGGCCAATCCTAAAAATGGGACGGTTACCGATGCAAATGGCCGATTCAGATTGACCACTGAAGGCAACATCATCACCCTCAAAATGATCGGATACATTGCGAAAGAGGTATCCATTCAAGGTTTAAATAGCATTACTGCAACTTTAACAGAAGACCAGACAAATTTGGATGAAGTTGTGGTTGTAGGGTTTGGGGAAAAGAAAAAAATAACCCTCACTGGGGCCGTAAGTGCAATTAGTGGCAAGGATATCAAACAAAGTCCATCGCCGAGTTTGCAAAATACACTTGCTGGTAGGGTTACAGGATTTAGCAGTCAGCAGCGTTCCGGGCAACCAGGGAGAGATGGTGCCAGCTTTAACGTCCGTGGCGTGGGTTCTTACACCGGAAATAACAACCCGCTGATCCTGGTTGATGATATTGAGTTTACCTACGATCAATTCTCATCACTCAATGCAAATGAGGTTGAATCGGTAAGTATCCTAAAAGATGCCTCTACAACATCTATTTATGGTATTAAGGGTGCAAATGGTGTAATTCTGGTTACCACAGTGCGAGGGAGAGTCGGTAAACCACAGATCACTTTTCAGGCTGAATATGGTCTGAATCAGCTGACCAGGAGACCAGAATATTTGGATGCATACCAATCTGCGTCGATCATTAACCAGGGAGAGCTGAATACCAATGCGCTTAATCCAAATCCAAGTTTTGTGCGTACTTTTTCTGATCAGGATTTAGAGCTTTATCGCAACGGCACTGATCCATACGGGCACCCGAACAACGATTGGACTGATATTCTGTTAAAGAAATTTGCACCACAAGTTCGTGGGAATTTTGACATCACCGGAGGAACTGAAAAAGCCAAATACTTTGTCTCCATTGGCTATCTCAACCAGGGCGGGCAGTTAAAAGACTATAGTGCAGATTTAAACAGCCAGTTTTATTACAAGCGCTACAATTATCGTTCTAATGTCGATGTTAAATTGACTAAGACCTTAGATGTTAAGTTCGATCTGTTTGGTAACGTCGATGAGTTGAATAATAACAATGCCAGTGCAAATAGCTTGTTTAGTGATTTGGGTCGTACGGCAGAAACTGCTCCCTTTAACTATCCGGTCTACAATCCTGATGGAAGTCTGGGCTACAGCTTATGGCAAAGAAACTCGTCGGGAAGAAATAACAATAACCTGATAGGACGATTGATGTATAACGGATACTCCCGCTCATTTTCGAACAATATCAATTTAGCTACTTCGGCGGTTCAGAAATTAGATTTTATTACCAAAGGGTTATCGGTAAAGGGAACATTGGCCTATAGAAACCTATATAATTACACGCGTAATTTACAACGGCCTGCAAGTGGTACAGGATTCATTTCCTATATCTATGATCCGGTAACAGGCACTTATAATTTTGGTCAGCGTGATAACGTATACCGCATCAGTATACCAGTGTTAACAACAAGCTCTGGAAGTGAAAATACGACTTTAAGTCCCGGAAGTACCAGTAGTGCACTTACCATGCAAGCTATCTTAAACTATAACCGTTCATTCGGGAACCATAACGTAACTGGATTATTCTTATATAACCAGAATAGTAAAACCTATCAAAACAATGCTGATGGCAGGCGCTATAACTTTATCCCGGAAAATTTTAGAGGATATACGGCTAGATTAGGTTACGATTATAAGCAGAAATATATCTTCGAGGTAAGTGGTGCTTATAATGGTACCGACCGCTTTGCGGTTGGAAAAAGGTTAGGTTTTTTCCCTGCGGGATCAGTAGGGTGGAACATTGCTGAAGAAAAAATCTTCAAAGACAATTTGAAATTCATTGACCTTTTTAAAGCACGGGCTTCTTACGGTTTAGTAGGAGTTGATGGAACAGGAGGGACTTATGCTTATTTGCAATCTTATACTGCAGGATCGGGAACAGGCCTTTTCGGACTTGCACCGAACAATTCATACGGCCTGGCAACCGAAGGTACACTCGGCAACGATCAGGTAACCTGGGAAAAAGAAAAGAAGTTGGATATTGGTCTTGACGTTGCTTTCTTCAAACGTAAGTTTACGGCTTCATTCGATTATTTTAATAACAACAGATACGATATATTAACAACCCGGGGAACCGTCTCTGCGGTATTCGGACAGAATCTTCCACCTGTCAACCTGGGGAAAGTAAACAATAAAGGCTTTGAGGTAGAATTTGGGTTCAATGATAATATTGGAACGGATTGGAGGTACACCGTTCGTGGAACTTACTCGTTAGCTAAAAATAAAATCGTTTTTGCCGATGAGGCCGTTCAAAATTATGCCTACCAAACCTTAACGGGACAGTCTATCGGTTCTGTTTTAAAGTATAACTGGACAGGGGAGTTTTACAGTATTGCTGACATCGCGGATCCCACCGTCCCTAAACCAATTATTGGTGGTCGCCCGGGAGATCTGAAGTATAAGGATCTGAATGCTGATGGTGTGATTGACGCCAATGACCGGTCTTATTTCGGCTACACCAACTTGCCCAATACTACATTAGGCTTAACACTGGGTGCCAGCTATAAAAATTTTAGTGTCACAGTATTATTCCAGGGTGCAACAAACTTCGTAGCCAGTGCACAAGGTGCGGTGATACACCATAATGCCAGTAAAGCACTGCCGATTCACCTGGAACATTGGACGCCAGAGTTGGGCAACAATGCTAAGTATCCACAATTATATACAACTGCGCTAAGTCAGAGTCCAAGAGATTTCTACTCAGATTTCTGGGCTATTCCCGCAGACTATGTTAGGTTGAAAACCGCGGAGATCAGTTACACTGCCGGCCCGAAATTGTTGAGTAAGCTGAGGCTGAAAGGCTTAAGGCTATATACAAATGGATATAATCTGCTTACCTGGACGAAGCTGGATAAGCTGTATAATCTTGATCCTGAAGTTTTAGAATCCATCGCAGATCTACCTTATCCACCAACAAGAATTTTGAATTTTGGGATTAACGTTACCTTTTAATTGAGTGATATGAAAAAGATATTTACAATATTGCTAGTTGCAACAGTTATGTTTTCGTGTAAAAAATCGGGCTTTTTGGATGATAAAACCAATGGCCTCACGGAAGATGCAGTTTTTACAGATAGTATTCAAACGATAAATTTTTTAAACAGGGTCTATGTTGATGCAGGTTACAGCTTCGGTCCCTCGCGTTTTAACTCAGCGGGCGGTTCGGGAAATACAGAACTTGCTACTGATAATGCGGAAGGGAATAACAACCTTTCGGTATGGGCAGATTCCTATGTACAAGGGGTGATCGGGTCAAACAATGTTTTAACCAATTTTGCCACCGATAAGGATTTCTGGACAACGCCTTACAAAAACATCCGTCGGATAAACTTGTTGCTTTCTAAATTGCCGGAGGCACCGCTAAGTGCGGGAATGAAAAACCGGATGCGTGGCGAAGCCCGTTTTTTACGAGCTTACTATTATCATTATATGTTGGTCGCATTCGGTGGAATTCCTTTAATTGGCGATCAGGTTTTTGGAATCAACGATATTATCAACCTTCCTAGATCTAGTTTCAGCGACTGTATCAGCTACCTGACGTCAGAGCTTGATGCCGCTGCGGTTGAGTTGGCAACGGTTGCTTATAAAGATATTGATTACGGACGCGTAACAAAGGGTGCTTGTCTGGCTTTGAAGTCAAGAGTGCTGCTGTATGCTGCAAGTCCATTGTTTAACGGAGGTGCAGTAACAACCAGTCCTGCAGTGGTTCCTTTAATCAGCTACCCTACTGCGGATAACAACAGATGGATGACTGCCGCAAATGCAGCAGAGGCTGTGATAAATAGTGGTTTGTATTCACTGAACGTAGACAATGCTACGAGGCCCGGAAATGGCTTCTATCAGTTGTTCTTGAAACGGGTAAACAGCGAGTATATTTTTGCCTATAACCGTCCCGCCCAAAAAGAATTTGAAACTTTTTATCTGCCTCCAACAAGGTCTGGTAGCAGTGTAATGAAACCCACACAGAGTTTGGCAGAAGCTTTTCCTATGCGTGATGGTAAATCAATTAAAGAAAGTACGACCTATAATCCCAATGATCCTTATGTAAACCGTGATCCGCGTTTCGAATTTTCTTTGATCTACAATGGTTTATCTTATCTCAGCAACACAGGAGTAAAAACTCAGGTATTTACCTATAGTAGTACAGGCTCTACAATTGCTAACACCACCGCCGATGCTTATACGCCTCAGAATAAGTTTACCGGCTATTTTTCTCGTAAAATGCTGGACGAAAACCTGACCAATGCAAGCTCCGGTACCACAGAAAGAGCGTGGCCCCTGATTCGTTATGCGGAAATGTTATTAAACTATGCCGAGGCAATTACTGAAGCCGGACAACCCGAAAAGGCATACGATAAATTAAAACTATTACGTGATCGTGCCGGTATCTTACCGGGAGCGGATGGTTTGTATGGTTTGAAAGCAAATATGAGTGTTGCGGAAATGCGTGAAGTGGTGCGTAATGAACGCCGCATTGAAATGGCCTTTGAAGATCAACGGTGGAACGATATCAGAAGATGGAAAATCGCGGCTACAGTTTTAAAAGGTTTTAACAGTGTGGATATTATCACACGGAGCGCAACTAATACATACAAACATACCATTGGCACAGCGCCCCGGCCGTTAAATTTTAGAGATGCAATGTATCTACTGCCCTTGCCATTAGCAGAAATACAGAAAATGCCTTTAATGGTGCAGAATCCTGGTTATTAAAGCGCTAAACGCATAGCTGACACCTTACCCGAAGCCCAATAGTGCAAACTATTGGGCTTCCTTGATTTAAAGATCCGGGTTTATGAAAACGTTCCCAAAAAATGGGAACGTTTTCATTTAATAAGTATGCCCTGCAATGCCCTGCTTTAAATGATTGACGGTATCTTCGAAATACTGATTACAAATCAAATTCTATTTAACCAAATAGTACCAACGATGAACAAGCTTAAATTAAACCTAATTCTTGCCACAGTAGTATGCCTCACAGGCTGGGGGAGTATTCAAAATAAACTGTATGCCAGCGAACAGCCGCGTGGTATGCATCCCGAGAAACAATTAGACTTCGTTAAAAAACAAATCAAAAATAAAAAAGAACCTTATTTAACAGCCTTTAAAGCATTAATTATTAAGGCTGATTCTGCATTGTTCGTTAACCAGCATGCTGTTGAAGATTTTAGTATTCCAGGTTTTTATTCTGATAAGGAGGGCCACCGTAAAACCTCTTTGGCGCTACAGGTTGATGGTTTCTCAGCCTATAGCTGCGCATTAGCCTATAAACTTACCGGCCAGTCTAAGTATGCGGTTAAGGCCATTTACTTTCTGAATGCCTGGGGATCAATAAATAAAAAGTATTCTCAACTAGATGGCTCTCTGGTGATGTCCTATTCGGGAACAACGATGATGATGGCTGCGGAACTTTTGAAGAGCAATAAAAACTGGAAATCTAAAGATCAGGAACAATTTGCCTGGTGGACAAAAAATGTATTTCGGCATGCGGCAAATAGCATTCGTTACAGAAATAACAATTCTGGCGACTGGTCCAGGTTTGCTTCTTTGTTAGCCGATGTTTATTTAAGTGACCAAGATGATTTTCAAAAGAATGTCGGAATGATCAAAGATGAGCTTTTTAAACAAATTGCACCCGATGGGCACATGGTTGAGGAAGTTAAACGTCAGGGAAATGGTATCTGGTATACTTATTTCTCCTTAGCGCCTATCTCTGCATCGTTTTGGGTAATCTACAACCAGACCGGAGAAAATCTGTATGCTTTGGAACAGAACGGAACATCGTTAAAAAAAGGTTTGGACTACCTGCTATATCATAACCAACATCCTGAGGACTGGACCTGGTTTAAAAATCCAGTAACGGGTAATGAAAATACGGCTACGGGTTTTTGGCCGGCAAATTTATTAGAGGCAATGAACGGAATCTATCACAGCAAAGAATTCAATGCGTTCGTGGAGCCTTACCGGCCAATCGTATATCCACGCCATGATTATGCATGGACGTATCCAACCTTGTTTCCCCTAAGTTTAACGGGCTATAAATAAACACAATCACAACATCAGGTTTATATAACTGCAACGCAAATTCAAGCCCGCGGTTATTTAGCGCTTATATTAAAATCATCATGAAGAGAAATTCATTAACGTATTTGTTCATCTGTTGCACTTTACCAGTGTCTGTTTCAACATTTGCACAACAACTGGTAAACGCAAAACCTCCTAAACTAAAAAGTGACGGCTACAAATTGGTTTGGAAAGAAGAATTCAATTATAAAGGCGTACCCGATCAAACTAAATGGACTTATGAGAGGGGCTTTGAACGGAATGATGAATTTCAATGGTATCAGGAAGATAACGCATGGTGTGAGCACGGAAAGCTGATCCTTGAAGCAAGGAAGGAAAATAAACCTAATCCCAATTTTGTAGAAGGGAGCAGCGATTGGAAAAAGAATAGAAAGCAGGCAGAGTATACCTCTTCGAGTATTAAAACACAAGGTTTGCACAGCTGGCTTTATGGAAGGTTTGTGATGCGTGGAAAAATTGATATCCGCGATGGAATATGGCCGGCATGGTGGACTTTAGGTATTAAAGGTACCTGGCCGGCTACGGGTGAGATAGATATTATGGAATACTACCGGAAAAAACTCTTAGCCAACATTGCCTACATGGGTGAGGGTAAAAAAGATGCATGGTTTAGTGTAGAAAAGAATATTGATTCGCTAGGAGGAAAAGCCTGGGCAGATAAATATCACGTTTGGCGGATGGATTGGGATGAAAATAGCGTTGCACTCTACGTCGATGATCAATTGCTAAATAAAGTTGAAATGGATAAATTAGTTAACCAAAATGGAACAGGTATTAACCCATTTAAACAACCGCATTATATGTTGCTCGATTTAGCCATCGGTGGGAAGCAAGGTGGTGATCCATCACAGACAACTTTCCCTGCGAGATTTGAGGTAGATTACGTACGGGTATATCAAAAATAGCCAAATCAAATGATGAGCAACCAAATAGTAGACTTTAAAAGAACAATAATCAGTCTGTTCGCATTATTCCTTTTTGTGGGTGCCAGGGCACAATCTGTTTTAATTCCTATTGAAAGCAAAAACAATGCGATTGTCCTCAATGCGGATAAGGAAAGTGTACCCAGGATTGTCTATTTCGGAAAAAAACTAAGCAACAAAACAGAGTATAGCCGGATAGCAGGATTGTATCAGCAGGGCGATGACTATTCTGGAATTCTAAATGCTGCCTACACGGCCTCCGGATCTCAAAATCTTGTAGAACCTGCTTTGGCTGTTGTCCATGCTGATGGAAATACTTCACTCGATCTGCATTACGTGAGTCATGAAACAAAAGCATTGGATAACAATGTTTCTTTAACAACAGTACTACTTAGAGATCCTGTTTATCCGTTTGAAGTGACACTCAATTATAAGGTATATGCTAATGAAGACGTAGTTGAGCAGTGGACAACGATCAAACATAGTGAAAAGAAAGCCGTCAGGCTTGATAAATATGCATCAGCTAACCTTTATCTCAAAGGAAAAGATTTTTGGCTCAGGCAATACCACGGTGATTGGGCTAAAGAAATGCAGCCAGAGGAGTCAAAATTAACTCACGGAATTAGGGTTTTAGACAGTAAGTTGGGTACCCGGGCACATCTGTACCAGCCGCCAACTTTCATGGTTTCGTTAAATTCGCCAGCTGATGAAGACAATGGAGATGTCCTGTATGGAAGTATGGAATGGTCCGGGAACTTCAGAATAGATCTGGAACTGGACCCGCTGAATAATCTTCGCATTATTGCAGGTGTAAATAATCATGCATCAGCCTACGAATTAAAACCAAACATTGATTTTACAACGCCGGCATTTCTATTTACTTTTTCCAATTCAGGGAAGGGCGACGCCAGTAGAAAGCTGCAAAATTGGGCAAGAACCTACCGCATATTGGATGGAAAAGGATCCCGCTTAACGCTACTAAATAATTGGGAGGCTACTTTTTTTGATTTTGATGAGCAGAAACTGAGCAGATTGATCAGCGATACCAAAAAGTTGGGTGTTGATCTTTTCTTGCTTGATGACGGTTGGTTTGGCAATAAGTATCCTCGAAACAGCGATAATGCAGCACTGGGTGATTGGCAGGAAAACAAGAAAAAACTTCCTAATGGAATCAGTGCTTTGCTTAAAGTTGCTGATGAGAAAGGCGTTAAATTTGGTATTTGGCTGGAGCCAGAGATGGTTAGTCCTAAAAGTGAACTTTATGAGAAACATCCCGATTGGATCATCAAACAGCCCCAACGTGAGGAAAAGCTGTATAGGAATCAGTTGGTTTTAGACCTCAGCAATCCGAAAGTACAAGATTTTGTTTATAAGACCGTAGATGACCTTTTTACTAAGAACCCAAATTTAGCATACATCAAATGGGACTGTAATGCGGTCATATATAATGCTTATTCAAGTCACTTAAGCAACCAAACGCACCTTTATCTGGAATATGTTCAAGGTCTGTATCGCGTTTTAGAAAGAATCAGGGCAAAATACCCTAAAGTGCCTATTATGTTGTGTTCTGGTGGTGGTGGTAGGGTAGACTATGCAGCCTTAAAATATTTTACTGAATTTTGGCTGAGTGACAATACAGATCCTATGGAAAGGATTTTTATTCAATGGGAATACTCATATTTCTTCCCAGCAATTGCAAGTGCTAACCATGTTACGGATTGGGGTAAACAAAGTTTGAAATTTAAAACTGATGTAGCGATGATGGGGAAATTGGGCTTCGACATAGATATTTCTAAACTTGATGATAAGGAATTGAAATTTTGTCAGGAGGCAGTTGCTACCTATAATAGTTTCAAGGAAGTTGTTTGGCAAGGAGACCAATATCGATTACAGGATCCCTGGCAAAATGATGTCGCCTCAGTTATGTACATCAGTGCAGATAAATCTGCGGGGATTGTTTTCAATTACCTGGTTAATAATAGATATGAGAAGGGTTCCAAAGAGCCAATTAAATTGAAAGGTTTGGAGAACGGGAAGCGATATAAACTTTCAGAAATAAATCTTTATCCCAACACCAAAAGCAATATCAACAGTGAAACTATTTATTCAGGAGAATTTTTAAATACCATTGGTTTTAATCCAAAAGTGAATTCAAACCGTAAAAGTGTAGTCCTGAAAATTGAAGAAGTAAAATAACAGTAAAGATCACATAAATGAGTAATCCACAAATAAAACAGACATTTCTTGCCATTCTAATCTTATGTAGTGCCTGCGCTACAGGTTTTTCTAAAGTTGTTGGTGATAGCAGAGATTCGTCTTTTAAAACCACCGACATTTCCGGAATGATGAAACGTGTGGCCGATTGGCAAATCGATACATGGAACACCAAAGGGTTTAACCACCGCAAGGCGGATTGGACTAACGGCGCTTGTTATACTGGTATTTTTGCCTTTGGAAATATGAAAGGTAATGAGAAATATCTTAAAACGTTGGTTGATATCGGTAATGATATAGGTTGGAACACCGGACATATTCGTTTCTACGCAGATGATTATTGTGTTGGGCAAACCTATGCACAGTTATACAGCAAATATAAAGAACGCAAAATGATTGAACCGTTTACACTTTTGGCTGATAGCATTGTTGCCGCTCCCCATGATGAGCCCCTGAATTGGAGAAATAATATTCAAAAAAGGGAATGGGCATGGTGCGATGCGCTATTTATGGCACCTCCGTCTTTGGCCTATTTAAGTACGGCAACTGGCGACCAAAAATACCTGGATATGGCCAGCAAACTTTGGTGGAAAACGACCGACTTTTTATATGATCCTGCTGAAAGACTTTATTTCAGAGACGAAAGCTATTTCAATAAAAAAGAAAAAAATGGAGCAAAGGTGTTTTGGTCCAGAGGGAATGGATGGGTACTCGGTGGTTTAGTGCGGGTATTGGATAACATGCCCAAAACTCACCCGGACAGAGCTAAATTTGTGAAATTGTACAAAGATATGGTTGATCGAATTGCCGGATTACAACAACCGGATGGGAGTTGGCATGCATCTTTATTAGATCCCGCTAGTTTTCCAATCAAAGAAATGAGTGGAACAGGTTTCTTTTGTTATGCTATGGCCTGGGGACTTAATCAAGGTCTATTGGACGAACAAAAATACCTGCCTGTAGTTAAGAAATCCTGGGTAGCCTTAACTTCTGCTGTTCATGAAGATGGTAAATTGGGTTATGTACAACCTATTGGTGCCAGTCCTGATAAAGTGGATGCAAACAGTACTGAGGTTTATGGTGTAGGTGCCTTTTTACTTTCGGGCGTTGAGATCTATAAATACATGAAAGCGCATCCAAAAGCGCGCTATTAAAAATACAAAACAGATGAAAAGACTATTTTTCTTAAATTTTAAAGTCGGCAGACTGCTCATTCTTTTACTGGCTTTAAGCCTGAATGCGTTCTCCCAGGCTGATCACGATACGTTACGCTTATTCGTAATAGGAAATAGTTTCTCGCAGAATTCAACAACCTTTTTGCCGCAAATGGCTAAAGAAAGGGGCGAAAAATTAACCATCGGCAGGGCAGAACTTGGCGGTCATTCTTTGGAACAACATTGGGACTATGTTGAGAAATTTGAGAAAGACTCAACTGACGTTAAGGGGAGGCCTTATGCTGGCAAATCCTTGAAAACCTTATTGTCTAACGGGACCTGGGATATTGTGACAATCCAACAGTACTCTTATCTTTCAGGAGATTCGGCAAGCTACAATCCATATGCGCAAAAACTTGTTGCTTACATTAAGAAACTTCAGCCAAGAGCGCAGATTGTGATTCATCAAACCTGGGCCTATCGTGCTGATGCGAAGAAGTTTGGCAGTGTGGGGAAAGGACAGCTAGCTAAAAATCAGCAGGAGATGTGGGAGAAATCGCGTGAGGCTTACCATAGGTTAGCTAATCAGCTTAATGCGAAGATTTTGCCAGTTGGCGATGCATTTGAAAAAATGGCAACCGACAAAAAATATGGATATAAAAAGGATACAAGTTTTGATTTTGAACATGCTGTTGCACCAAATCTTCCAGATCAAACCAATTCAGTTAATATTGGGTATTTCTGGAATAAACAAGAGTTAGCATTTGATCCCAATCATGCTAACGACGCTGGAAAATATTTGGGTGGATTAATCTGGTACGGTATCCTCTTTAAGGAATCTCCGAAAAAAGTTAAATTTAAGCCAGAGTCTGTATCAGGTGACTTTGCAAAAGTTATAAAAAATATCGCCGATCATTTGGTAAACGATTCTAAATAGCTATATATGTCTTATATATGTTTAAAAAGCTTCTTATACCGGTACTTATTCTCCTGGCATTCCCGTTTCTCATCATTCTGATTAACAAGATAACTACTTTATATTATAACCGGAGTTACCAGCAGATAGATCAGGGAGTCATTACGTCACCACATTACCAGATGATTCAGATTAAGCTTTCCGGAATTCCTCAGGAGCTAACGGGTTATACTACGGAGATAGACTCCATGTATGTCGATACGATCCCGACCACGCCTGTGGATAGCTCAACTGTCCATAAAATAGATCCTAAATCTTTTAAAACATACGGGGGGCATATCTATATTGATACCGTAAAAAGGCTACTTCATATGGAAACAAGAGAAGATAGCGTAGATGGCAAAGGTGGTCCCACCGGAGATTACAAACAACATTACCTGACACTTAACCTAAAAGGAAAAATTATTGCAGATTCGGTAGTGTTGAATCCTGAGAAAGCACACACCTATCCAAATGGGTATTTAGTGCCGGATGTGCTTATCCCATTCCAGCCCTGGTTGGATGAAAACCAGCCTATTTATATTCATCATTTCGCTAAACAGAACTTTAATTCCTATTGCTTCAACCCCTTAAGAGGTTGGGGAAGTCCTAATGGTGCGGGGAACTGTTATTTTTGGGACGGAACCGCATTTTATGTGATCAATTTCCACAAGGAACTACTTAAGTTTAAACTACCCTGCTCCAGTGGCGCCTTTCTGTTTTCTGAAGATATGGATTTTAGTGCTGATATGAACTATTATCCTGTCCCGAAAAGCTACCAGAACATAGTTAACGCGTCATTTTTAGTTTATAAAAGTCAATTATACATGGTATCCGGGAAGTAGATCTTCACTGCTTTGCTCCCCGGATACGATGCTTTAACATCTGCAATTCAATTCATCACAGTTGCGCTATACCCCATTTTCGCTTAATACTTTAAACTCTGTGCGTCGGTTTTGACGCCTTCCCGCAGGGTTATCGCGACCGTCATCAAAGCTGTTTGGTTGTATTGGGCGTGTTTTGCCGTAACCTTTTGCAGTAATTCGCGAACGACTAATGCCTTTCGATATGATATAGTCTACACAAGACTGCGCTCTTTTTTGCGATAAGACGTTGTTCGTCTGGTCGGGTCCAAAGGAGTCGGTATGCGCGCTGAGCTCCACCTTAATTTTCGGGTTGTCATGCAAAATGCTAACAAGCCCGTCTAGCACTATTTTAGCCTCAGGCTTAAGCACAGCCTTGTTAAAATCGTACAAAATGTTGTCAATTACAATAGGCTTGTCAACTTCATATTCCTGCAGGCATACTACGGGATTATCCATCGTGTCTTTTAGTATTGTTTTAGGTGTCGATAGCGTTATGGCCTTAATAAAATAGCCTTCTTTTTCTAGCTTAAGCACGTAGAGCCTGTTGGCTTGTAAGGTAAAGTTGTATGTACCAGTAGCGTCTGTAATAAAAGTCGTAATAGTTTGGCGCGATGTGGAGTCATTCAAGGTCACCGTTACGCCCGCTAGCGGCTTGTTCGTGCTGCAATCAATTACTAACCCACTGCTGTTTACTATAACGAGTTTAGGCGGATACCGCTTCAACCGTATCACCGGAATAGGAATGGTGTCGTTTTTCAGGTTTTTAAATGCTGGCAACGTCATCGTTTTTGTGTAATAACCTTCTTTTTGTGCCTTAATTGAATAAATGCCTTTTTCTGGAACGGTAAAACTGTATTTTCCATTCGCACTGGTCGTAGAGATTTTACCCGGTTGCTGAGATAGCGAATCGCTCAGGTTCAGGGTTGTGCCCGAAAGGGGCTTGCTCGTGATTGAGTCAACGACCAGACCTGTCATTAAAATTTGACGGATTATAGGTTTATAGGGTACACTATATAAAATGAGGCAACAGTCAGACTCCCGGTCGGAGCTGATGTAGGCAACATGCTCATCGTTTTGGTCTGGGTAGAAGTGTATATCCGCCCGGGTGGAATTACAGGGATAACCCAGGTTTTTTGGTGTGCCCCAGCGCCCGCCATTGTTCAGACTCTCAAACAAATCAAAATCACCCATGCCAACAAACCCCTTGGAGCTATATACTAACGAGCGATTCAGCTCATTGTAATAAGGGGCTTGTTCATCAGCTGTACTGTTAACTGTGCTGCCTAAGTTTATGGTATTAATCGGCATCCCGTCATTATCCAATTCGCTTACCCAAATATCTGTGCCGCCCTGCCCCCCCATACGGTTGGAGGCATAATACAGGAACTTCCCGTCAGCTGTAACAAAGGGCTGCATAGAATTGTAATCGGCTGCATTTACAAAGCTATTGAGCTTTTGCGGTGTAGTCCAGCGGTTATTGGTAAAGCGACTCAGGTAAATGCAGGCTCCGGTAGTGTGCATTTCGTCGGCCCAAATGGTCAGGTACATGCGCTTGCCCGAGACATCTAGGGCTGGGGTGCCGTAATGCAGGCCGCGCCGTTTATCAAGTGTTAAATCTACCCGCAGCGGCTTAGCCACCTTGTCGGGCAGGATGGTGTAGATATGGTTAACCTGTTTGCTCTCGCCTGCTGCTGTGCGCGATGAACTGAACCAGTATTTGCCGTTGTTTATGCTCAGGGCAAAATCGCTACCGCTGCTGCTGATATTACCGGTTAGTTGTTGGGCATTAGCTGTTATTGGTTCTTGGATTTGTGCTTTCGCGAACAGACAGTTCTTAAGTTCTTTCTGAGCAACATCGGTATCGGATTTGTTTTTGCTGGTGTTTATGAAAAGCTGCAAATTGTTGATCGCATCGTCAATACGGTTATTGGCCCGCAAACAGGTTGCATACCAAAACCTGGCGAGTGGATATTCGGTCTCATATTTTTCAACCACCAGTCCGTAATATTGCTGTGCAAGGGTATAGTTGTGATCCAGGCGGTACGACTCAGCCAAACGATAATCTAGGTAGCCTGTTTGCGTAAAGTTTTGGCGCTTGCCTGGCCGCACCGAAAAATAAGGTACAGTGCCCTGGTTGCTGGTGGTGCCATTTTGTAAGCCTTTACTGTAATAGTAGGCGGCAGTCACATAATCCTTCGCATCGAAGGCGCGGTCTGCCCGCGTCATAAGTGCCCGGGTTTGGGCCATTGCACTTGCGGCGATAAGAGAAAATAAAATAAACGTTAATTTTTTCATATGATAATATTATAACCGGGGACAAATCGGCTCTACGCTCCTTAATCGATGCTTGAAAATATAACTTACCGAAAGCTCATATACGCCTTGCTGCCTGCCTAAGTTTGATTTCAGCGAGGATGTATTGTAATCATAACTGGCACCAATAAGCAATCTTTTTACATGGAGACCTACACTCCCAACGGCAGCATCATCAAGGCGGTACATGCCCCCTAAAATCAAGCTGGTTTCTTCTGCCAATCTAAATTCAAGATTGAGCCCAGCCGCCCGAATCTGGTTTTGCTGTTGGCGGATGTATAGCACGTGTGGGGTAACATCCAGGAAATTTGTGGTGCGCAACCGCATTCCGGCCTGGACATTGTATCGCATCGGGATGCGACTCTTAACTCCGCCATCCGTAGCAAAAGGATCATTAGCAGGGGCAATATGCGCTACGCTTACGCCGAAGAAGAGATTGGCCCTGCTGGTAGGCGTACCGTTATAATAAAACAAACCTGCGCTGGCATCAAATACGGTAGACTTGGTAGTGTTCAGGTTCTCAAAGTTGGGCAAACCGGGATCGTATCCCGTGCTGGGATTATATTGGTTGTCGAATTGTAAACTGTTAGGGTTGTAGCTGCGGTTAATAAGACCGGCCTGTAAACCAAAGTTCAGACGTTGATAGCCGTCGTCCGAAAGCGCGATCTGATAGCCGAAAGAGCCGTAAGCGGTCAGGTAATTATAGCCAGCCGATCCTGCCGACTGATTGAGGACGTTCAGGCCTAGTGCTACTTTATCAGACGTGCGAAAGTCAGCCGATACTGCCGAAGTTTTGTATCCGTTGTCAATGCCTATCCATTGCTGTTTGAAATTTCCGGTAACACGAAAATCGCCATCCATAACTCCCGTAAGCGCCGGGTTCAGCCACAGTGGGTTCGCATAATATTGCGAAAAATGTGGATCTACCTGTGCCTGGGCACCTCCTGCGCAAACTACCAGTAGCAGTGCTGTTTTAATTAATATTCTTTTGATCACTGTAATAAAGTAATTGTTCCTTTTTTATTTATCTGTTGCCCGTCGTTCATTGTAGCCCTCAAAGTATATATGTATACGCCAAGGGGTTGCAGCTTGCCTTTGTAGGTGCCATCCCAGCCTCTATTCTTGTCGGTAGTCGTGAACAGCAGTTCACCCCACTGGCTGTATACATAAAATCCCAATGTTTTAATGAGCTCGCCATGGACGTGAACCTCATCATTTTGTCCGTCGCCGTTGGGGGTAAAAGCATTGGGTACATAGATGTCGGCAAAGGGAGGCTCGATCTTAACCTGAGCCATGCCGAGTCCAGCGCTGCTACACAAACCATTAGAGCTTTCTACATAAAAGGTGGAACTGGTGCCGAGCGCTGGAGTTACAAACGTGGAACCTGTAAATAAAAGGGTGCTTTTTGTGGCCGAATCATACCACTTGTAAATCATACCGGGTTGTGCATCAACAGATAAGGTCGTGCTGCTGCCGAGTTTGATAGTTACGTTTAATGGTGTTATGAGTGTTGGCGTAGTTGGTGTACTTAAAACATTGATGACAACGACATTGCTGAGCGTAAATGTAGCGCAACTTCCAGATGTAACTAAACGCCGGTAATACGTAGTTGTGCTGATGGCCTGTGGGTTGTAATCTTTAGTGTTACCACCCGATATGTCGGTAAAGCTGGTGTTATTGGTAGAGCTTTGCCACTGGTAGGCGTAGGTGCCATCACCACCGCTGGGTGTGCTGCCGGCAATATTTGCAGGATCACCAGTAACACAAAAGCTGCTGACTGTAGGGGCTGTGAGCGTATTCTCGGCGATAGCTGATGCAATTACAATTGTGACTGTATTGCTGAGAACAGGCACAGCGCAAGTGCCTGAGGTAACTGACCGCCGGTAATAGGTTGTTACATTAATGGCCTGCGGGTTGTAATCTTTTGTATTCGCGCCGGATATATCAGTAAAGCTGGTGTTATTGGTTGAGCTTTGCCACTGGTAGGCATAAGTGCCATTACCGCCGCTGGGTATGCTGCCGCTAATATTTGCTGGATCACCAGTAACACAAAAATTGCTGATTGTCGGGGCTGTGATCGTATTGTCGGCAATAGCAGATGCGATGACAATCGTTACCGTATTGCTGAAAACAGGCACAGCGCAAGTGCCGGACGTAATTGACCGTCGGTAATAGGTTGTTACATTAATGGCCGTCGGGTTGTAATCTTTTGTACTCGCACCGGATATATCAGTAAAGGTGGTATTATTGGTTGAACTTTGCCACTGATAAACATAGGTCCCATCACCTCCGCTGGGTGTGCTGCCGATCATATTTGCTGGATCACCTGTAACACAAAAACTAATGATATTCGGTGCAGTGATCGTATTGTCGGCAATGGCCGATGCGATTACAATTGTGACCGTGTTGCTGAGAACAGGCACGGCACAAGTACCGGAGGTCACTGATCGGCGATAATAAGTGGTTGTACCGATGGTCTGCGGGTTATAATCTTTTGTGTTAGCACCAGATATATCGGTAAAATTTGTGTTGTCAGATGAACTTTGCCACTGATAAGCATAAGCTCCATCACCACCGCTGGGTGTACTGCCGGTGATATTTGCCGGGTCGCCGCTCATACAAAAATTGCCGATCGTAGGCGCGGTAATAGTATTGTCGGCAATAGCCGACGCAATTGCAATTGTTACCGTGTTGCTGAGAACAGGCACTGTGCAGCTGCCGGAGGTAGCTGACCGTCGGTAATAAGTGGTCGCATTAACGGTCTGTGGAGTATAATCTTTGGTGTTTGCACCAGGTATATTGATAAAGCTTGTGTTGTTGGTTGAGCTTTGCCACTGATAAGCATAGGTGCCATTGCCGCCACTGGCTGCGCTGCCAATAATAGCGCCCGGATCGCCGGCTGCACAAAAAATGGTAATGGGCGGGGCGGTAATGTTATTGTTGCTCACAGGAGGAACGATGAGGATGGTTATAGTGTTGCTGATACCAGGAACCACGCAGTTGCCCGCGCTCACTGAGCGGCGGTAATAGGTAGTAGTGGAGATTAGGGACGGAGTGTAATCTTTTGTCGTAGCGCCGGTAATAGTAGTGAAGTTGATATTGTCGGTAGATGATTGCCAGCGGTACACAAAATTACCGTTCCCCCCAATTGGCGTGCTGCCTGTTAGTGTTGCCGGCGTACCAGATAAGCAGAAATCGGTTGTAGCTGGAGAAGTAATGCTATTGTTGACTATTGGCGGCGAAGATTGTACGGTTACTTCATAAAAAGAATCATATGCGACCGTATTGCCACTGATAATTTTACGACGAATATCAAACATGATATCAGCCGAAGAAGCGTTGAGCAGGGCCGATGATAGGTAGTCGGCCGTACTATTTATTCCGGGTGCATTGACCCAGTTGTTGCCTTGTAGCAGTACTTCCCAGGTGTAGACCGTGGGTGTAAATACTGGCGTTTCACCTAGTATCACAACAGTAGCTCCAGAACAAATAGTTACCGGCTGCACTGCTGACGCAGGGCGAAGCTCCCGATGTATACTAACCGAGGAGTGTCGTGTCGACAACCGTGCAAGTAGTACACATGGAATCAACAGTAAAAATAAGAGCGCGAGCGAAAATTTATGCATTTGTAATATTGTCTATAGCTTACGACAGTTTATGTGTTAAAGCATCGTTCATTTATAATTTTAACGGTGTAGTGATGTGTCGATTTGCCGTTAATATATATCCCTTACAAAGTATCAGCTAATATTTTTAACAAAACTGACAGAAAGGTTTATAAAGCTGACATTTGTTTTTCTGCGCAATCCGAATCGTACAAGTGCTTGTATGTAATGAAATTTTTCAAAACTAAATGGCCTGATTTTAGCGTATTTGAATAAGATACAAATGAAAAATTTCGAAGAAACCAAAAAGCTACTGGATAATTCACAGATCTACTATATGATTTCTGTAGGGATGGATAGTACCTATACGTACGCCAACAAGCGGTACAACCGCGTTTTTGAAAATCAGTATGGAAATCTGGTTGGCCAGCATTATTCCATCACTATGCATAAAGATGACATGCGTGTTTGCGAATCTGTATCCGGACTGGCATTTCGATTCCCAGATCGTATATTTCCTGCCACAATACGTAAACATGATGGAAAAGGAGGGTACATCACCACGCAATGGGATTACAAAGCGATGTTTGATGAAAACGGACAGCCCGCAGGTGTATTTTGTATCGGTTACGATATTACAGAGTTTATGCAGCAAAGCAATGAATTGGAAGAAACGAAGGAATCGCTTAGTAAGACTCAGTTTACCCTTGCAGAAATTGCCTATATGCAATCGCATGGCGTTAGAAAACCTATAGCAAATATAATGGGTCTCAGTATGTTGCTGGAAACCATGGAAATGGATGAATCACTGAAAAACATGGTCGATATGATTAGTGCAAGTGCGAAAGAACTTGACCAGCTGATTAAAAATATGGCTAACCTCACAATAAATAAGTAAGCCTTTCTTATTGATTCAAAGAATGGGTATTTTTGCGCCCTCAATTGAATGAACATGAACATTGCAATCAATGGATTTGGCAGGATCGGACGTAACTTCTTACGTGAAGCAATAGCACGTAAGTTAAATGTAGTTGCGATTAATGATTTAACTAACCCAGCAACACTGGCACATTTGTTTAAATACGATACAGTACATGGTGGCTATAAAGGGACAGTTAGCAGCACGGAAAACGCGTTGATTATAGACGGACAGGAAATCCTGGTCTTGTCGCAATCCAAGCCGCAGGAACTCCCATGGAAAACTTTAGACATTGATCTTGTATTAGAATCGACTGGTAAATATACAACTAAAGCTGGTGCTGAGCTGCATCTGCAGGCTGGAGCAAGACAAGTGCTGATCTCCGCACCGTCGGCAGATTGGGAAATACCCATGATCGTGTTGGGCGTGAATGACAACAAGGTGGACCTTCAAAGTCCGATACTTTCCAATGCTTCGTGTACTACAAATAACGTTGCACCCATGGTGAAAATCCTGGATGATAACTGGGGGATTTTAGATGGCTATATCACTACCATCCACTCCATGACGGGCGATCAAAACCTGCATGATGCTCCCCATAAGGACTTGCGCAGGGCAAGGGCCGCGTCAGCTTCCATAATTCCGACAAGCACCGGAGCCGCAAAAGCAATAACGCATATCTTTCCGCATCTGGATGGAAAGCTCGGTGGAGCTGGCATTCGCGTGCCTGTGTTAAATGGGTCATTGACGGATTTTACGTGTATCCTGAAAACGCCGACTACCATAGAAGCGATTAACGCGGCGTTTAAATTTGCTGCAGAAAATGAGATGACCAGGATCCTGGAATATACCGAGGATCCGATCGTTTCTGTGGATATTCTGGATAATGCACACTCCTGCATCTTTGATGCACAGCTTACTTCTATTGTGGGTGATCTTGTAAAAGTTGTAGGATGGTATGATAACGAGTCTGGATATTCAGCAAGATTAGTAGATTTGGTGCAGAAAATAGCCTTACAATATGATTAAATTTATCAGTGCTGCAGACACCCTGCCACTTAGAAGTGAGGTGTTGCGTAAAAATCTGCCCCTTGCAGAATGTGTTTTTGATCGGGATCAGGACGGCTTCCATTTGGGTGCTTATGTTGATGACAAGCTGGTTAGTGTGGGCACTTTTTTTCCTGAAGACTATCCTGAACTCGGTGTTTCTGGCTACCGCTTAAGGGGAATGGCAACAGATCCTGCTTATTCGGGTAAAGGATATGGAGCTCAACTTGTAAAATTTGCACTAGAACACCTTAAAAATGCCGGAGCTTCCTATCTTTGGTTCAATGCCCGCAGTTCCGCTGTCGGTTTTTATAAGAAACTAAACTGCGACGTGATTTCTGAAGAGTTTGAAGTTCCAGGTATCGGTCCACACTTTAATATGTCAATACAAATAAAATAAAATATGAACACAATAGATCAATTCAATTTCAAAGATAAAAAAGCTTTGGTAAGAGTGGATTTCAATGTCCCTTTAGACAGTGAGTTCAACATTACAGACGACAAAAGGATGCGCGCAGCACTTCCTACCATCACTAAAATCCTTAATGATGGAGGATCAGTGATCCTGATGTCACACTTAGGTCGTCCGAAAGGCGGACCAGAGGATAAGTATTCTTTGAAACACATCCTGGGCGATCTTTCCAGAATGTTGGATCTGGAAGTGAAATTCGCCGACGACTGTATCGGTGAGCAGGCAGTACAGGAAGCACGTAACCTGGAGCCCGGACAAGTTTTATTACTTGAAAACCTTCGTTTTTATAAGGAAGAGGAAAAAGGCGACAAAGAATTTGCGGGTAAACTGGCTAAGTTAGGTGATGTATATGTAAACGATGCTTTTGGTACCGCGCACCGTGCACATGCCTCAACCGCTATTGTGGCAGAATTCTTCCCGCATGCTAAATATTTCGGTTATTTAATGGCCGAAGAATTGAAAAATGCAGAAAAAGTAAATCATGGTGCTGAGAAACCTTTTACAGCAATCATGGGTGGAGCTAAAGTATCAGATAAAATCTTATTGATCGAAAGCCTGCTTGATAAAGTAGACAACCTGATTATTGGTGGTGGTATGGCATATACCTTTGCAAAAGCAGCAGGTGGCGAAATCGGTACTTCGTTATTGGAAGCAGACCGCATGGAGCTTTGCCTGGAACTGGTTAAAAAAGCAAAAGACAAAGGCGTTAACCTGATCTTGCCACTTGATACAGTGATAGCTGATAAATTTGATAACAACGCCCAGAAAGATACGGTTGATACAGGTAAAATTCCGGCCGACTGGATGGGATTGGATATCGGTCCTAAAACTGTAGCCTTGTTCACTGAAACTATCAAAGGATCGAAAACTTTATTGTGGAACGGCCCTATGGGGGTTTTTGAAATGGCTAATTTTGAACAGGGAACCCGTGCTATCGCAGATGCTGTAGTAGCTGCAACACAGGATAATGGAGCGTTTTCATTGATCGGAGGTGGTGATTCTGCTGCTGCGATTGCTAAATTCGGATTGGAAGAAAAAGTAAGTTATGTGTCGACCGGTGGTGGTGCATTGCTAGAGTATATGGAAGGCAAAGAATTGCCGGGCGTAAAAGCAATCAACGACTAATTCAATAACGGTTTTTTAACGAAGGTCCTTAGGTGAAAATCTAAGGACCTTTTTTTATCTATATACGGTGCAATCCAAGATCGATTGTCTAAAGTCTGATTAGTAATTAATCATTTTACTGCATGCTTATTGGTCAATTGAATTTAATTAATAAGAAAATAAATAGTCCTGATTGCATTCATTTCCAGATGTTTATTGAGTGTCTGCATGCAAGTTGAATTTCGCCTTGATCGGTGATTAAATTAACAAGACCGAACAAAATCTGATGCTTTCATCCAGTATCTATCCAGATCCTATCCAGTATCTGTCCAGTTATCAGCCAAATAATACTGGATGAAACGTGTTTTATATTCGGAAAATCCCTGGATTAGTGTGCTTTTTAGCATTGCTTAATAGGAAATAATTGGCAGGTAAAGTCGGTGGGAACTTATGCACTCGGGGCTCTAAAAAAACTGCATTTTATTTTTTCGCTCAGATTATCGCTCAACTTCTTATGATCAAGTACATTGAGTGGAATTACTGATTATTAGGAGGTTAGAATGTTTATAAACTCCACCGCAAATTGCGTATGTTCGTATACTATTTGAAAAATAACGGATTTATGGGATTTTCTCCCACCTTTAAAATATGCCTCTAAATATGTAAAAAAGCGGTTTTTGGATTTTTTTTGTTTTGTTGAAAACTTTTTGTGGTAAAATGTGGTAGAAAGTGGTAGAAGTATCTATTTTTACACTACATAAAAAGTATAAATATCAAAATGGTTCAACTGCTAGGAGAGTTTGATTGTAAATTGGATGCGAAAGGTCGCCTTATGGTGCCTTCGAGTCTGAAGAAGCAATTGCCTGACGTTGAGAAAGAGGGACTTGTGATCAACCGCGGTTTCGAAAAACATCTTGTTATCTATCCTAAAAAAGTATGGCAAGGTATCGTTGAAGAGCTGAGTAAGCTCAATCCTTACGAGCAAAAAACTAGAGAATTTATCAGGTATTTTACCCGCGGCGCGACGGAATTGACGCTTGATGCGGCTGGTCGGGTTAATTTACCGAACTCTTTAATGGAGTCTGTAGGTATTTCTATCAATACCGAGCTTGTTTTAGCTTGCCAGTTTGATAAAATAGAAGTTTGGTCTAAATCTGCTTATGAAGCGATCTTTGATAATGAGCCTGCAAACTTTGCGAGTCTTGCCGAAGAAGTAATGGGCAATAAGAACAGGGGGGCGGATGGAAACTAATTACCATGTACCTGTAATGTTGCAAGCCTGCATGGATGGTTTGGCGATTAAGCCGAACGGTGTTTATGTGGATGTTACTTTTGGTGGCGGCGGTCATTCGCGTGAAATCCTAAAACATCTGGGTAAGGACGGTGTGTTGATCGCTTTCGATCAGGATCCTGATGCGCAACGGAATGCTATAGATGATCCGCGTTTCCGCTTTGTAGATCAAAATTTTGCTTTTCTAAAAAACAACCTGCGTTTGCTGGGTTTCCGTACAGTAGACGGTATCCTGGCGGATCTCGGTGTCTCGTCGCATCAATTCAATGAGCCTGAGCGTGGTTTTTCTACGCGTTTTGAATCGACATTGGATATGCGCATGGATAAGCAAAGTGAGTTAACTGCTGCAATGGTACTGAATACTTATGCTGAGGAGCAACTCCATAAGATCTTTGGTATTTATGGTGAAGTCAAAAATGCGCGGTCGCTCGCCAAGGCGGTGGTTACTGCCAGGGTTGCTCAGCCAATCAACACATTGGCTGAATTTAAGCAGGCTGTAGCGGCACATATCCCAAAAGGAAAAGAGAATAAATATATGGCGCAGGTTTTTCAAGCCTTGCGTATCGAAGTGAATAAAGAAATTGAAGTACTGGAAAGCTTTCTGGAGCAGTCGGCCGAAGTATTAAAACCCGGTGGACGCCTGGTGGTGATGTCTTATCACTCTTTGGAAGACAGGCCGGTGAAAAACTTCATTGCAAAAGGAAAAGTGAGGGGAGAGGTGGACAAGGATTTTTATGGCAATCAGCAAAAGCCATTCAACGCGGTAACCCGCAAGGCTGTAGTGGCGGATGAGGCTGAATTGCTGGCAAACAGCAGGTCAAGATCTGCGAAACTTAGAGTGGGGGAAAAGCTATGAATAACCAGTTTAAAAACCCAATAATAGAAGAAGATGAACTGGAGGAAGAACCAGAGATCAAGCTTAAAAAGCCTAAAATAAAAGAAGCGACACCGGAATCAAAGAGCAGTACGGTAGGCTTTTTCAAAAAGGTTTTTACGGAAGGTGGAGTAAGTAAGGAGGCGGCGACAGAGATGCTTCCTTTTCTGCTTTTTATTTCTTTTTTATGTATGCTGTATATCGCAAATAGCCATATGGCTATGAAAAATATCAGGGACATAGATAAGTTGGGTAAAGAAGTTAAAGAATTAAGCTGGGAATATAAATCGTTAAAAGCTGACCTTATGTTCAAGAGTAAGTTGACTGAGGTGGCAAAAAAAGTAGATACGCTGGGCATAAAGGAATTAACCGAACCGCCTAAAAAAATAATGATGACTAGCAATGAACATTAGAGCAAACATATTATTACGTGTTTATCTGGCTTTCGGCCTGATTGTACTGCTTGCCGTGGCGGTATTGATCAGGCTATGCGACGTACAGTTTGTAGAGGGACATAAATGGCGTGCCATGGCCGATAGTCTCTCTACAAAGTATGTCAATGTTGATGCCGCCAGAGGAAATATCTATTCAAACGATGGAAGCTTGTTGGCTACTTCTGTGCCCGAATATGAGCTGCGCATGGATCTCTTTGCCGGAGGTATTGAAGATAATGATGTTTTTTATGGTAAGGTGGATTCTCTTGCCTTAAAGTTATCGCAGTTTTTTGCCGACAAAACGCCTAAAGAATATGCACGTTATCTACGGAGCGCGCGTCAGGATAGTTCACGTTACTTATTGATTAAAAGACAAGTCAATTATCAGGATCTGAAAATGATCAGGACTTTCCCGCTATATAATATTGGTAAATACACAGGTGGTTTGATCGCTGTGCAACAAAATAAAAGAATTCATCCTTTTAAATTTCTTGCTGCCAGAACAATCGGGTATAAAAATGAGAATGTGTCCAACGGTGTAGGTCTTGAAGGTGCTTATGGCAACTACATCAATGGCGAGAGTGGTAAACGTTTGGTGCAGCGGATCGCTGGTGGTGTATGGATGCCTGTAAATGATGAGGCGGAGATTGCGCCTAAAGAGGGAGCCGATATTATCTCGACAATAGATATTAATATGCAGGATCTGGTTCAGACTGCATTGGAAAAACAACTGATTGCCAGTGAAGCGCATCATGGTGCTGCGATCCTGATGGAAGTTGCTACAGGTGAGGTAAGGGCAATAGCAAATTTTACGCAGGTTGCACCCGGAGAGTATAAAGAGACATTTAACTATGCTATTGCTGGTAATCAGGATCCGGGATCTACTTTTAAAGTAGCTTCTTATATGGCTTTGCTAGAGGATAAAAAGGTTGATACTAATACGATGGTTGCTACCGGGAATTATCAGGTTCCAGGTAAGTTAATTAAGGATTCGCATGGAAGTATCGGTGTCGTGACTGTGAAAAAAGCTTTTGAAGAATCTTCAAACGCAGCGATTGCACAATTGGTCAATACACACTATCGTGAGGAGCAAGCGAGATTTACAGACCATTTATATGATTGGCACTTAAACCAGAAACTGGAGCTGCAGATTCCTGGAGAGGCTCAGCCGGTAGTTAAAAACCCGAAAAACAAAAGTTGGAACAAGAACCTGACTTTGCCGCAAATGGCTTATGGTTATGAAATGCAACTGACTCCATTGAAGATGCTATCATTCTACAATGCGATTGCAAATAACGGAAGATATCTGGCGCCGATCTTTGTAAAAGAAATCAGAAAACTAGGTAACCCGATCGAGCAGTTCCAGGCACGTGTGATCAATAAAGAGATCTGCTCTCCGGCAACATTAGGTAAAATGCAAGCCATGCTGGCAGGTGTATTTACTGAAGGTACTGGTAAAAGTCTGGCTTCGAAATTTTATAAGATAGCAGGTAAAACCGGTACAGCGCAAGTTGCTGATGGCAATAAAGGTTACGGCAAAAAACAATACCAAAGTTCATTCTGCGGTTATTTCCCTGCTGATCACCCTAAGTATTCTTTGATTGTAGTAATCAACGATCCTAAAGGTGCTTATTACGCTGCAGCTGTTGCCGGACCTCCGTTCCGTGAGATTGCTGACCGTATTTACGCCCGCGATGTGCAGATGTACAACAATGTAGAAGAACATCTGGTAGGCAATACCAAATCGCCGGAGGCAAAAGCCGGAAAGAGTAAAGAAGTTAGAAAAGTATACAATGCCTTGGGAATTAAAACCCTTTACGCGGCAAAAGGAGATTACTTTAATAGCATAGATACGAGTAATGGTTTGGTTTACCAGGAATATAGCACATTAAAAGGCGTGATGCCTAATGTTGCTGGAATGGGGTTAAAAGATGCCTTATTTCTATTGGGTAATGCCGGCTTAAAAACCAAAGTGATGGGTAGCGGAAAGGTTTACGCACAATCTATCGCGGCGGGACAAAAAATTGGACGAGGACTGGGTGTTCAAATAGAATTGAAATAAGATGCAGTTGCAGGAAATTTTATACGGCGTAACGATTATTAAGCTTGTCGGATCGACAAACAGGGAGACTAGCGCCCTGACTTTTGATTCGCGTCAGGTGATACCGGAATCGGCATTCTTTGCAGTAACTGGTACAGTATCCGACGGACATAAATATATTGAACAGACAATTGCTGCCGGTGCGCGAATAGTGATTTGCGAGGTTATGCCTGAAGTGTTAAACGAACAGGTTACCTACATCCAGGTAGAAAATACATCTGTAGCCTTGGGAATCATGGCCGCAAATTTTTACGGTAACCCTTCAGCAGAGCTTAAATTGATAGGTGTTACCGGTACAAATGGTAAGACCACTATTGCGACCTTGCTATTTAAATTGTTTAGAGAACTTGGTTATCATGTAGGGTTGATTTCTACAGTTGAGAACCAGATCAATGAAACTGTTATACCTGCCACACATACAACGCCAAATCCACTTGCGCTTAACCAATTGTTGCGTCAGATGGTTCAGGCCGGTTGTGTGTATGCGTTTATGGAGGTGAGTTCGCATGCTGTGGTGCAACATCGCATTGAAGGAATTCATTTTGTAGGTGGGGTGTTTTCGAATATCACACACGATCACCTGGACTTCCACAAGACCTTCGATAATTACATCAAAGCCAAACGTGCATTTTTTGATGCGCTGCCTAAAACTGCTTTTGCCTTAACCAATGGTGATGACAAGAACGGGATGGTGATGCTGCAAAATACCAAAGCTTCTAAAAAGAGCTATGCTTTAAAACAACTGGCTGATTTTAAAGCCAGGATTATTGAAAATAAGTTCAGCGGACTGAATCTGGATATTGATGATACCGATGTATTCTTCAAGTTGGTTGGTTCATTTAATGCGTATAACCTGTTGGCAGTTTACGGTACAGCGATGTTGCTGGGCGAGGATAAACTAACAGTACTGACTATACTTAGTAACCTGACGGGTGCAGAAGGCCGTTTTGATTATGTAAGCAATGCGCAGGAAATTATTGGTATTGTGGATTATGCACATACACCTGATGCTGTTCAGAATGTGTTGAGTACTATACAGAATATCAGAAAAGGTACTGAGCAGGTGATTACGGTGATTGGTTGTGGTGGCGACAGGGATAAGACCAAACGCCCGGTTATGGCACAAGTGGCTTGTGACTGGAGTGATAAAGTGATTCTGACTTCCGATAACCCACGTACTGAAGATCCGCAGGCGATTTTAAATGATATGGAAGCTGGTGTTTCACCAACTAACAAACGTAAAACACTGTCTATTTTGGATCGTAAGGAGGCAATCAGGACGGCTTGTCACCTCGCCCGCAAGGGAGATATTATCCTGGTAGCAGGAAAAGGACACGAAAAATATCAAGAAATTAATGGAGTAAGATTCCATTTTGATGATAAGGAAATATTGATGGAACAATTAAACTCGATCAGCTAATGTTATATTATTTCTTCGAATATCTACGTCAGCATTATGACATCCCTGGATTGAGGTTATTTCAATATATCACATTCAGAACTTCACTGGCGATTATCATTTCCCTGATCATTACTACGGTTTATGGTCGCAGGATCATTAACTATCTGCACAAAATGCAGGTTGGAGAAACTGTGCGTAACCTCGGACTGGAAGGACAGATGCAGAAACAAGGTACGCCTACGATGGGTGGAATCATGATTTTGCTTGGTATTCTGGTGCCTACTTTACTGTTGGCTAACCTAACCAATGTATATGTCATCCTGATGATTATCACCACAGTTTGGATGGGTGCTGTAGGTTTTCTGGACGACTATATCAAAGTATTTAAAAAGAATAAAGAGGGATTGGCGGGTCGTTTTAAAATTGTTGGACAGGTAGGACTCGGGCTGATCATTGGTTATACCATGTATTATAACCCGAATATTGTGGCTCGTCAGAAAGTAGACGAAAGCAAAGTGGTTAAAGATGCTGCGCCGATGGTATTGCGCCAGAAAGGCGAGACTTTTTACTATACCCAGGATGTGAAGTCGACCATCACCAATATGCCATTCTACAAAAACAATGAATTTGACTACGCCAAGGTACTTAAGTTTTTAGGTCCTGGATACGAGAAATACGCTTTTTTTGTGTTCCTGCTGGTTGTTGTGGTGATCATCACTGCGGTATCAAATGGGGCTAATATTACGGACGGGATCGACGGTTTGGCAACAGGTACGTCGGCCATTATCGGGATTACGCTGGGCCTGTTAGCCTACGTGTCTGGTAATACGGTTATTGCCGATTACCTCAATATCATGTATATCCCAAATTCGGGGGAGCTGATGATTTTTGCGGGTGCTTTTGTGGGTGCCTGTGTAGGTTTCTTGTGGTACAACTCGTATCCCGCACAAGTATTTATGGGGGACACCGGAAGTTTGGCTATCGGTGGGATTATCGCGGCTTTCGCGATCATGATCCGCAAAGAGTTGTTGATTCCTATCCTGTGTGGTATCTTCCTGGTAGAGATTTTATCTGTCATGCTTCAGGTCTCTTACTTTAAGTATACGAAAAAGCGTTTTGGTGAAGGTCGTAGAATCTTCCTGATGTCTCCTTTACATCACCATTACCAGAAGAAAGGGTATCACGAAGCTAAAATTGTTGTGCGTTTCTGGGTTATCGGCATTTTGCTGGCCATCATTACCATCATCACCTTAAAAGTACGATAATGGAAAAGGAAAGGATTGTCATTTTAGGAGCCGGCGAAAGCGGCGTAGGTGCGGCAATGCTGGCGCAGAAGCAGGGATTCGATGTTTTTGTGTCGGATTTTGGTGCTATTGCTGATCGTTACAAAGCAACGCTAACTGAACTGAGCATCCCCTTTGAGGAGAAAAAACATACACAGGAATTAATCCTCACTGCGATCGAAGTGATTAAAAGTCCGGGTATTCCAGACGATGTGGCCATTGTTAAGGCGATTAAAAAACAACGCATTCCGGTGATCTCAGAGATTGAGTTTGCTAAGCGCTATACCGATGCAAAAACGATTTGTATTACAGGATCGAATGGTAAGACAACAACAACAATGCTGACTTATCACATTTTGAAAAAAGCAGGGTTGAACGTAGGTTTGGCAGGTAACATCGGCCATAGTTTTGCTGCTCAGGTGGCTACTGAAAACTTTGATTGGTACGTGTTGGAGATTTCAAGTTTTATGCTTGATGACATGTATGCCTTTAAGGCAGACCTGGCGGTGCTATTGAACATCACGCCAGATCATTTGGATCGGTACGATTATAAAATGAATAACTATGCGGCCTCAAAAATGAGGATTACGCAAAATCAGACTGCGGCAGATTATTTTATCTATTGCGCCGATGATGAAGAAACGCAGAAAGCACTGAAGAATACCACAGTGACTGCAAAAAAATATCCTTTCTCAATCCGTAAAAAGATTGAATTAGGAGCTTACCTCGAAGGAAATAATTTAAATATCAATATCAACCAATTAGACCAGTTCACTATGTCAATTTCAGAGTTAGCCCTACAGGGCAAGCATAATATTTACAACTCTATGGCTTCAGGCATAGTTGCCAAAGTGTTAGATATCCGTAATTCCACTATTCGCGAGAGTATGGGTGATATCAAAAACATCGAGCACAGACTGGAGCATGTAGCTAAAATCTCCGGTGTAGATTACATCAATGATTCTAAAGCTACCAATGTTAATTCTACCTGGTATGCGCTGGAAAGTGTACAGCCTGAAGTGGTTTTGATCATGGGTGGGGTCGACAAAGGGAATGACTATGATATGCTGAAAGAATTGGTGAAGAGCAAAGTCAAGGCGATTGTTTGTCTGGGGAAAAATAACAAACGCATCCACGAAGCTTTTGAAGATGACGTAGATGTTATTGTAAATACATTTTCTGCACACGAAGCGGTACAGGTGGCTTATCACCTTGCAAAGAAAGGGGATACGGTATTGTTATCGCCTGCATGTGCAAGTTTCGACCTATTCAAAAATTATGAAGATCGTGGCAATCAATTTAAGATGGCTGTAAAAGAACTGTAGTTATGTTTGCAAGTGCGCTATTAGAAAAAACCAAAGGAGACCGCTGGATCTGGCTGATTATCATCCTGCTTTCGCTGATCTCAATTCTCGCTGTTTACAGCGCTACTGGTACACTTGCGTATAAACAGGGGAAGACGGTGGAAAAAATCTTATTAACCAAGCACTTGATATTTGTACTGATGGGTATAGGAATGATTTATATCGCCCATTTACTTGATTATAAATACTATGCCGGTATCTCCAAGGTGCTGATGATCGTTACTATTCCGCTACTGCTTTACACGTTGGTGTTTGGTACAAGCTTGAACGATGCCTCCCGTTGGGTGAAGATTCCGATTATCGGATTGACCTTTCAGACATCCGATTTGGCTAAGCTTGCACTGATAACTTTCCTGGCCCGGATGCTTACTAAAAAGCAGGAAAATATTAAAGATGTTAAAAAAGCTTTTATACCAATTATGGGCTCGGTTTGTGCAGTGTTTATATTGATTGCACTAGCCAATTTATCAACAGCGCTCATGTTATTTGGAGTAAGCATTTTACTACTTATTATCGGAAGGATCAGCATCAAGCAGATTGCTATGGTTTGTGCCGGGGGGATGGTTTTATTGATGTTTGTTGTGTTTTTGGGGCCAAGAAGGGAAACCTACAGGTCACGGATCAATTCATTTATGCATCCTGAATTGCAGCATTCTGATAAGACTTACCAGGCGGATCAGGCAAAGATTGCGCTGGCAAATGGAGGTGTGTTTGGAAAGGGTCCTGGAAACAGTACACAACGGAATTTCCTGCCGCATCCGTACTCGGATTTTATTTTTGCCATTATCGTAGAAGAATACGGTTTGATAGGGGCGATTGTAATTATCATTTTATACCTCGCGCTGCTTTATCGATGTGTGCGGATTGTAACCCAAAGTCCGAAGGCCTTTGGTGCCCTGCTGGCTGCCGGACTGAGTTTTAGCCTTACCATTCAGGCTTTTGCAAATATGGCCGTTGCTGTAGGACTTGGCCCAGTAACAGGGGTTCCCTTACCGTTGGTAAGTATGGGTGGTACATCAATGATTTTTACCAGTATCGCTTTTGGTATTATCCTAAGCGTAAGCAGGGATGTAGAAGAAAACAATAAGAAAGTTGTTGTGGGAGAAATCCCGGCAATGGCATAAATAAAATAACTATGAGACCAACAAGAATTATCATTTCAGGCGGCGGTACCGGAGGACATATCTTCCCGGCGATTGCTATTGCCAATGCGCTGAAGCGCATGGAGCCTACTTGTGAGATCTTGTTTGTGGGCGCCACAGGCCGTATGGAAATGGAAAAAGTTCCGGCAGCGGGTTATAAAATAGTGGGTTTAAACATCAGTGGAATTCAGCGTGGTTCGATCACTAAAAACCTGAGTCTGCCTTTTAAACTGGTAGATAGCATGCGTAAAGCATTGGGCTTAATTTCATCCTTTAAACCTGATGTGGTTGTTGGGGTAGGCGGTTATGCTTCCGGCCCGATCCTGTTTGCGGCATCCTGGAAAAATGTACCTTACCTCATTCAGGAACAGAATTCGTATGCGGGTATTACCAACAAACGTTTGGGAAAAAATGCTGCCAAAGTTTGTGTGGCATTTGACGGTATGGATGCCTTCTTCCCCGCAGAAAAGATCCTGAAAACAGGAAATCCTGTACGTAAGGAAGTGGTTGATGTATTGAACAAGCATTTTGCAGGTTCTGAATTATTAAAGCTCGATCCACTTAAGAAAACAATCCTGGTAACCGGGGGAAGTCTGGGTGCAGGCACACTAAATAAAAGTATTGAAAAGCATCTGCAGGAAGTTCTGGATCAGGATGTGCAGGTGGTATGGCAAACGGGTAAGTTCTACTATCAGGATATCATTGATCGCCTTGGGCTGAATTTTCATCCCAATGTGCGGATTCTGGAGTTTTTGAACCGCATGGATCTGGCCTATGCTGCTGCTGATGTGATCATTTCAAGAGCTGGAGCCGGCACGATTGCCGAATTATGTCTGATTAAAAAGCCAGTAATTCTGGTGCCTTCGCCCAATGTGGCTGAAGATCATCAGACGAAAAATGCACTGGCCTTGGTTAAAAACAATGCGGCAATGCTGATCAATGACCGTTCGGCTATTGATACGCTGGTGCCCGAGGCTTTGGCTTTATTAAAAGACGAAACCCGGTCGGCGATGCTGGCAGAGAATATTGGTAAGATGGCTTTGCCGGAGGCTGATGATATCATCGCAATGGAAGTGTTAAAATTAGCAGGGAGGACAGTATAAATGGAACTTGCAGCAATCAACAGGATATATTTTGTAGGGATCGGCGGGATCGGCATGAGTGCGCTTGCCCGTTACTTTGCCAAACGTGGTGCTGTGGTTTGCGGTTATGACAAGACGCGTACTGACCTGACTATTGCTTTGGAGCGGGAGGGTATTCTGATTTCCTATATGGATGATGATGCAACGCTGCCTGTTTGTTTTCTGGATAAAAATCCGGATACGTTGGTAGTGTACACACCTGCTATCCCAAAAAACAGTACGATTTTAAATTATTTTCAACAGAACGGTTTCGCTTTAAAGAAGCGCTCTGAGGTATTGGGTATCATCAGTAAAGGGCAGTTTTGTATTGCTGTTGCGGGAACACATGGTAAGACTACAACGTCATCCATCATCGCGCATATCCTCACAGACACTGGTTACGGATGCACTGCATTTTTAGGCGGGATTGCTACCAATTATGGATCAAACTTTTTGTTGAGCGATAAGCCTGTGGTTGTTGTGGAAGCGGATGAATATGACCGTTCTTTTCTGACTTTACATCCTGATCTGGCGGTCATCACATCTATGGATGCCGATCATTTGGATATTTACGGTGATAGTATGCAGCTGCAGGAGTCTTTCAGACTGTTTGCTGGTCAACTCAAACCGGGTGGTACCTTGTTTTTGAGATCTGGATTACCGATTAGTGAAGGTGTAAATTACAGTTTGGATCCATGGGCAGATATTAAAGGATTGAACATCCGTATTGTAGATGGGTGTTTTGAGTTTGATTATGTCAGTGAAGAAGTAACTATCGAAGGGATCAGGCTGATGCTTCCCGGAAGGCACAATATTGAGAATGCTGTTGCCGCAATTGGCATAGCGTTGAAACTGGGGATTGAACCGGAAGCCATCAGGTCTGCCTTGGCTAGTTTCAAGGGTGTGAAAAGGAGATTTGAGATTCAGGTTAATACAAAGGATCATGTATATATTGATGACTATGCGCATCATCCTGAAGAATTGCGAGCTTGTTTTGCTGCTGTAAGGGAATTATATCCTGAGCGTAAGCTGACTGTAGTTTTCCAGCCGCATTTGTTTAGTCGCACTAAAGACTTTGCGGCAGATTTTGCTCAGGTATTGAGTACTGTAGACGATTTGCTTTTGTTGGAGATATACCCGGCCAGGGAGTTGCCAATTCCAGGGATTGATTCTGCGTTTTTGCTGGATCAGATTACACTGGATAGTAAAATAGTATGTGCAAAAGGGCAGGTCGTGGATTTAATTAAAGCCAAACAGCCTGAGTTACTGTTGACCGTAGGTGCGGGTGATATTGATACGTTGGTTCAACCACTTAAAAATGTATTGAGTCATGCTTAAACGGATCAACTGGACATTGATATTCAAAACATTTGCCTGGGTAGTTTGCCTGAGCGGTGTGGTGGTATTGATGAGCTTCGTAAGTGTGAAAAAGGCTGCAGTAAAATGCACTAATGTCAAGATTTTGATTCCTGGAGCTGATAACTTCATTGAAAGGGAAGAGATTGATGCGATATTGAAACAAAACCAGGGTGTTTTGATCGGGCGTAAGTTAGAACAAATTAATCTGGATGATATCGAAGATAAATTAAAGTCGAATCCTTACATCGGATTTGCAAAGGTATATGCGGATATGGATGGGGTGATCCACATCGAGATTAATCAGCGTCAACCCTTATTGAGGGTGATTAATGCTGGCAATCAGGATTTTTATATTGACAGAAAAGGGTTAAAAATGCCAGTGTCACCAAACTTTACCGCCAATGTGCTGGTAGCGAATGGTAATATCATGGAAAATTTCAGTGGCAAGATCGATACGTTACATACGCAATTGGCGGTAGATCTCTATAAGACTGCGGAGTTTATCAAAAAAGATAGTCTTTGGGATGCGCAGATCGAGCAGATTTTTGTGAACGAGCAAAAAGACATAGAGTTGATACCAAGAGTAGGTAACCAACGGATCATCCTCGGTAACGCGGATTCACTGGAAGTGAAGATGAGTAACCTGATGGCATTTTATAAACAGGCGATGCCCAAAGTAGGCTGGGAGAAATATAAAACCATTAACATTAAATACACAAATCAGGTGGTTTGCGTTAAGAATGAGCTAGACTCGGCAAATAGGGCAGAAGCGGGTAAGGCGCCATTGGCTAAACCAGTAGTGCCAGCCAAAATCAATGTAATCGATTCTATCGTAAAAGATGAGATTGCAAAGGAGATCAAAACTGAGGTAGCAGAAAAACCCAAGGTTGTGGTAGCGAAACCTAAGGCGGTTGCGGTAAAGCCCGAGGTGAAAAAGGTAGAAAAGAAACCTGAGCCGGCAAAAGTAAAGGCTGAGCAAGCTCCTGTAAAACCAGTAGTAAAGCCAGTAACCGCTAAACCGGTTGTTGTGCCACAAAAGAAAGTCGCTGCGCCCTTAACAACGGCAGCAAAGGCAAAAGAAAAAGTTAAGACAGATACCAAGAAGAACAAATAATAATAAACTCAACAAATTAGTACAGTTATGGGCAAAGAAAAATCTATCGTTCAATCACCAATCGTAGTAGGATTAGACATAGGAACCACAAAAATATGTGTGATCGTTGGTCGCAGAACACAGCACGATAAAATTGAAGTACTCGGCATTGGCAAGGCGGAGTCGGCTGGCGTAACAAGAGGTGTGGTGTCCAATATACAGAAAACAGTTCAGGGCATTGCCCAGGCTGTAGAGGTTGCCAGTGGGCAGTCTAACGTAGAGATACGTGTAGTGAATGTAGGGATCGCCGGGCAGCATATCAAAAGTCTGCAGCACCGTGGAATTCTTACACGCAGGGAGCTCAACAATGAGATCGCGAAGAAAGACATCGACAAATTAATTGATGATATGTTCAAACTTGTTATGCCCCCGGGAGAAGAAATCATCCATGTTTTGCCGCAGGAGTTTACCATTGATAACGAGCCGGGAATCAAAGATCCGATCGGTATGGCAGGAGTGCGCCTTGAGGCCAACTTCCATATTATCTCTGGACAGGTTACTGCTGTAAAAAACATCATGAGGTGTGTAAGCAATGCCGGCTTACAAACTCAGGAATTAATTTTAGAGCCGTTGGCTTCTTCTGAATCGGTGTTGAGCGATGAAGAAAAAGAAGCGGGTATCGCACTGGTAGATATCGGTGGTGGTACAACGGATATCGCTATTTTCCACGAAGGTATCATCCGTCATACGGCAGTTATTCCTTTTGGTGGCAATAGTGTAACTGAAGATATCAGAGAAGGTTGCTCGGTAATGAGAAATCAGGCTGAGTTGTTGAAAACCAGATTTGGTTCTGCATTGGCTGAAGAAAACAAAGAAAATGAGATCATCTGTGTTCCGGGATTAAGAGGTAGAGAGCCGAAAGAAATTTCTGTTAAAAACCTGGCCTATGTAATTCAGGCCCGCATGGAAGAAATCATCGAGCATGTGTATTATGAGATCAAATCATCGGGATACGAGAAAAAACTGATCGGTGGTGTGGTAATTACTGGTGGTGGCGCTTTATTGAAGCATTTGGCACAGTTGGTGGAATATGTGACTGGTTTGGATTGTCGCGTAGGTTATCCGAACGAGCATCTATCGAAATATGAGGATATGCCCAAAACTATTTACGATGACCTGAAAAGTCCAATGTACGCAACCAGTGTTGGTTTGTTGATCAAAGGAATTCAGAAGGCTGAAGAGCTGGTTGAAGAGATGAAGCAGCCTGGGGTGTATGTTGAAAAACCAACAGCTCCAAAAGAAAAAGTTAAGCGCAGCGGTAGCGGATTATTCGATAAACTATTGGCAAAAACCAAGGATTTTATCAGAGATGATATGAACGTTAGCGATGAAGATTATATCAAACCGTAATAATTATCCACAAAACGTGACTTTTCCACATTTTGAACAGTTGTGGAAAACTCCTGTTGAAAAAGTGTTAATATTACAAGGAGAGATGAACAGGTAAAACCTATTTTTAAATAACTGATTCATAAAGATATGCAATTCGAAATGTTAAAAGATAAGTCATCAATCATCAAGGTTATTGGTGTTGGTGGCGGTGGTGGTAATGCGGTGAACCATATGTACCGTCAGGGAATTACAGGTGTGGACTTCATTATCTGTAATACGGATGCGCAAGCATTAGAGTCAAGTCCTATTCCGAATAAGGTACAGTTGGGTGCAAGTCTTACTGAAGGAATGGGTGCGGGATCTATCCCTGAGGTAGGAAAAAATTCGGCTATAGAAAATATTGATGATATCAAAACCATGCTGGGCAGCACCACAAAAATGCTGTTCATTACGGCAGGAATGGGTGGTGGTACAGGAACAGGAGCAAGTCCGATCATTGCTCAGGCAGCGAAGGAACTTGATATCCTTACTGTAGCGATCATCACTACGCCCTTCTCTTTTGAAGGTAAGCGTCGTAAGATGCAGGCTGAAGATGGTCTTGATGAATTAAAGAAATATGTAGACTCTTACCTGGTGATTTCAAATGACCGTTTAAGGGATATTTTCGGAAACTTAACATTAGGTTCTGCTTTTGCACAGGCTGATGATATTTTGACAACTGCCGCTAAAGGCATTGCGGAGATTATTACTGTTCCGGGTTATATCAACGTGGATTTTAAAGATGTGCGTACCGTGATGAAAGACAGTGGTGTTTCAATCATGGGTAGTTATTCTGCAAGCGGTGAAAACCGTGCGCTTACCGCGGTAGAAGGGGCTTTAGCTTCTCCATTGTTAAAAGACAACGAGATTGAAGGTGCAAGATATATTCTGTTGAACATCAGTTCTGGCGTTCGTGAAGTGACAATGGATGAGGTTGCAATCATTACTGATTATATTCAGGACAAAGCTGGTCTTTCTGCTGATCTGATCTGGGGAAATTGCAGCGATGACAGCCTTGAAGATAACTTGTCTGTAACAATTATTGCTACGGGTTTCCAAACTACTGAGCAACGTGCACAGGAACAAAAGAATGTAAAGAAAATCTCTTTGCTAACACCTGAGGAAGCTCCTTTGGTGAGACCAGTAGAACAGGTGAATTCTTTCATCGAGCCTAAAGCCGAGGTTTATTCTAATGAACCGGTATTGAAGTCTGATATTAAACAGTCTGATCTTTTCGGTGATTTGTTTAACAACAACAAAAAGAAAACCGAAGATTCTGAAAATAACTTCATCAAGCATACACTTGTAGAAGAAGAACACACCACGTTCAATGATGTTCAGCAACCTATTGAATCTTCATTTGAATTTGAAGTAAAGGTTTCCGAGACAGATTTCACCTTTGAAACACCAGTTGCAGATTTCGCTGCTAATTTTGCTGATGCCCATCAGGAAGAGCAGGTAGAGGAAGTAGGTGCTGATGATGATAAAAACGATGAGTCTATTGAAGATCAGTTAAAGAAATCCAAAGAAAGGATTTTGAGACTGAAAGACCTGAGCATGAAATTGCGCACCACTAATGGCCTACAGGAACTGGAGAATGAACCAGCCTATAAGCGTAAGCAAATGCAATTGCAACAGGTTCAGCATTCATCAGAATCACAGGTTTCGAGATTCACGCTAAGTAATGATGAGGATGGCTCAACAGAGATCAGACCTAACAACTCTTTCCTGCATGATAATGTGGACTAACACATTCTAATATACTTTTAAAGCCTTAGTGACGACAATCACTAAGGCTTTTTTGGCATAAAAATGGCGTTGTTAAATATTAACCGTAAATTCGCAAAAAATTTAAGTCACCGTAAATACAGATTACATTGGATATTTTTGAAAAGATAGCAAAGCATATGGGGCCTTTGGGCCAACACCACAAATGGTCTCACGGGTATTTTTCTTTCCCTAAGCTGGAAGGTGAAATTGCTCCCCATATGATTTTCCGTGGAAAAGAACATTTAGTTTGGAGTTTGAACAATTACCTGGGGCTGGCAAATCATCCTGAGGTACGTGAGGCAGATGCAAAAGGTGCTGCTGAATTTGGTATGGCCTATCCAATGGGGGCCAGGATGATGTCTGGAAATTCGAAATACCATGAACAACTGGAGCAGGAGCTTGCTGCGTTTGTAGGTAAACCAGATGCTTTCCTTTTGAACTATGGTTACCAGGGAATGGTATCTATTATTGATGCGCTTGTTGACAGGAACGATGTGATTGTATATGATGCAGAATCACACGCCTGTATTATTGATGGGTTAAGATTACATATGGGTAAACGTTTTGTTTACCAACATAACGATATTGATAGTGCGCGTAAGCAATTAGAGCGTGCAACTAAGCTTGTGGCACAAACGGGAGGTGGTATTTTGTTGATCACTGAAGGCGTATTCGGAATGTCGGGTGCACAAGGTAAGTTAAAAGAGCTTGTTGACCTGAAAAAGGAGTTTAATTTCAGGTTATTGATAGACGATGCACATGGCTTTGGTACGATGGGTCCAACAGGTGCAGGAACGCACGAAGAGCAGGATTGTATTGAGGGCGTAGATATTTACTTCGGTACATTTGCCAAATCAATGGCCGGTATTGGTGCTTTCGTTGCGTCGACCGAAGATATTACCAACTTCTTTAGGTATAACATGCGTTCTCAGACCTTTGCAAAGGCTTTGCCGATGCCTATGGTTGTTGGGTTATTGAAGCGTTTAGAGTTGCTTAAAAACAATCCTGAATTGCGTACGCAGTTATGGAAAGTGGCCATGACATTACAGAAAGGACTTCGTGAGCGTGGCTTTGATCTGGGCATTACAAACACAATGGTTACTCCAGTATTCTTGAAAGGAGAGCTATTGGATGCTACGGCACTGACCATGGACTTGAGAGAAAATTATGGTATTTTCTGTTCTATCGTGGTATTCCCAGTTATTCCTAAAGGACTGATTGAACTTAGATTGATCCCAACAGCGGTACACACGATGGAAGATGTGCAGAGAACACTTGATGCTTTTAGTGAGGTTTCGGATAAATTGAAAAGCGGTTACTATAAGGATAATAAATTTTCGATGTCGTAAGGTAAATCATTGTTTAGAAAGCCCCTCTGTTACACAGTGGGGCTTTTTTGTTGACCTGTTGTGGATAATCTTATTAATTGTTGAAAAAATAATACGCAGTTGAAACCGTTTTATTTCCTTAAGTCTTTTTTTAGTAAGTGAAAGCACTTACTTTAGTTGTAAAGTATTGAACCTAAACCAATAAGAACCCCCAGACAATGGCTAAAATTGAAAAATTTAATGAGCTGAAAGACCTGATCAATGGTCTTGAGGCAGATGCTGATAAGTTTTATAACAAAGCGAACAGCGCAGCAGGAACACGTGTTAGAAAAGGTTTGCAGGAAGTTAAAAACCTTGCACAGTCGATCCGTTTAGAAGTGCAGGCTGCCAAAAACAGCGTGTCAAAATAAGCTGCTCAAGCGATCCATAAAAAAAAGGAACCAATTTGGTTCCTTTTTTTTATGGATGTTGTTATGCGGTGATCTTGTTGACTTGTTCAACGATTAACGCTTCCAGTTGCGGAGATACGTTAACCAGTGGTAATCGAACGCGATCGCCACATACCCCAAGGTGTTTTAATGCTGCTTTGACTCCGGCAGGATTACCTTCTGCAAAAATCAATCTTGTAAATTCAATTAACTGCAGATGTAAAGGCAATGCAGTCGTATAGTCGCCCGCAAGGGCTAAGCGCACCAGATTTGATAATTGTAAAGGCAAAGCATTTCCAACTACTGAAATCACACCTACTGCGCCAATGGAGATCATAGGAACTGCTACAGGATCATCGCCTGAAATCAGCATAAAACCTTCCGGTTTATCGCGTTGAATCTGATTGAACTGATCAAAGCTACCCGATGCTTCTTTAGTACCTATGATATTTTTGAAATCATGGGCGAGTCTGCAGGTAGTCTCCGGACTCATGTTACTTCCTGTTCTACCAGGTACGTTATATAACAAAATTGGCAAATCGCTTGCTTCGCTCAGGGCTTTGTAATGTTGGTAGATTCCTTCTTGTGTTGGTTTGTTATAGTTTGGGCTTGCAGACAGTATCGCGGAGTATCCTGCATGCTTAAAGCTTTGAATGCTTGCAGCCACATCCGCAGTATCATTACCGCCTATGCCGGCAATTAATGGCAAACGACCATTGTTAATTTCAGCGGTGAATTCCCAGATTTTCTGCTTTTCCTCCTTCTTCAGTGTCGACGATTCTCCTGTGGTACCAAGTGATACCAGATATTCTACCTTTCCGTCGATCTGGTGATTGATAAGCCTTGCCAGGCCATCATAATCTACCGATCCGTCTGCTGTGAAGGGCGTAACCAATGCTACACCTGTTCCGTGAAATTTATTCATTCTATTATTCTATTTCAACATATTTAATAAATCCTCCTGAGAGATCAGGGGGATACTCAATTTTTTGGCTTTCTCCAGTTTCGACGGCCCCATGTTGTCGCCAGCAAGCAGATAGTTTAATTTGCCGGAAATACTACTTAAGATTTTACCGCCATTACTTTCTATCGTTGCAGTGAGTTCTTCCCTGCTTACGCCTTCAAAAACTCCCGAAATTACGAATGTTTTTCCAGTTAATTTATCACTTGCGAGTTGAATTACTGTTTCTGTGACTTCAAATTGTAATCCGGCATCTTTCAGTAACGCTATTTGAACGTTATGTGCTTCCTGAGCGAAATATTCGACGATGCTTTCTGCAATACGTAATCCAATTTCGTCAATGGTTACGAGTTCTTCAATAGTGGCATTCCGCAGGTTATCCATTGTCTTCAGGGCAAAAGCTAGCTTTTTGGCTACGGTTTCGCCCACATAGCGGATGCCCAGACCAAAAAGTACTTTCTCAAACGGCATTTGCTTGGAAGCTTCAATACCCAACAGCATGTTGGCAATTGACTTTTCTCCGAACCGTTCCAGAGTTTTCAAATCTTCTGCTTTATCCTTAAGCGTATACAGATCGCTGATATGGCGCACGAGCCCTTTTCTATAAAAGCTTTCGATAGTCTCGTCTCCTAATCCATCAATGTCCATCGCTTTTCTTCCAATAAAATGCTGGATCTTACCAACAATTTGTGGCGGGCAGCCTTCATCATTGGGGCAATAAAAGGCAACTTCTACTCCTTTTCGGATGAGTGCAGTGCCGCATTCCGGACAATGTGTTGGATAAATCACCCTGGATGCATCTGCCTTGCGTTTTTCGAGATTCACCTGGATGATCTTGGGTATGATTTCTCCGCCTTTTTCCACAAACACGCTGTCTCCTTCATGTAAATCCAGACGTTCTATTTCATTGGCATTGTGCAGTGTTGCTCTTTTTACCGTGGTTCCGGCGAGTTGGACAGGTTTCAGATTCGCTACGGGAGTTACCGCACCTGTTCGTCCCACCTGGTACGTCACTTTTTCTAGTATTGTTTCTACTTCCTGAGCTTTATATTTATAAGATATTGCCCAGCGTGGACTCTTGGCTGTGAAACCAAGTTCCTGCTGTTGTGCATAGCTGTTCACTTTAATTACGATTCCATCAATATCATATCCGATTTTGAAGCGCTCGTTTTCCCAATGCTTGATGAATTCAAATACATCGTTGATGCCAGCTACCAGTTTGCTTTCTTCACTCACGTGGAAGCCCCATGATTTCATCGCCTGCAGACTTTCCCAGTGGGTTCTGAAATGAAGTTTATCTGTATTTAAGGCATACAGAAAGCAGTCGAGAGGACGCTTGGCCACCTCCCTGGAATCCTGCATTTTAACGGTTCCTGATGCGAAGTTACGTGGGTTGGCATATGTTACTTCACCTAGCTCTTCCTTTTCTCTATTAAGTCTGTCAAATGCTTTCCTGTGCATAAAGATCTCACCCCTGATTTCAAAAACTTCAGGAGCACTATGTTGCTTAAGATGGTGGGGGATATTGCTGATGGTCTTTACGTTTGCAGTAACATCATCTCCCTGTGTTCCATCGCCACGGGTTACAGCCCTGACCAATACGTTATTTTCGTAAGTGAGACTAATAGACAAACCATCAAACTTGAGTTCACAAACGTATTCAAAATTATCGCCGATTGCTTTTCTGATACGTTCATCAAAATCGATCAGATCCTGTTCATTATAGGTGTTGCCCAGGGAAAGCATCGGCCATTTGTGCTTAACGGTCTGGAAATTCTTGGTAATATCGCCGCCAACCTTTTTGGTTGGTGAATCCGGGTCTGCAAATTCCGGATGCGCTTTTTCCAGAGCCTCCAGGGCTTTAAGTTTTTGATCGAACTCGTAATCAGCAATAGTGGGCATTGCTAAAACGTAGTAATTGTAGGTATGCTGGTTAAGTTCTTTAACCAGGTTATCCATTGTGTCTTTAGTGCTCGAAATCGACATGGAGCGAAGATACAAATTGTCGCTTAAAATGTCTTCATGGAAAGTTCTGATTCCATGCTAACGAAGATGCTGAGGTAAGCGCTGGCAAGCTGTTCTTTAAAGCTATTGATGGCTATAGTTAATTCCTGTAGCTGGATATCTGTTAGTGGATTAGCCCACAAACGCATGCAGATTCTATTGAGTGCATAGGTAATATTTTCTGATTTCTGGTAGCTCAGCAGATACCGGCTTTTGATAAACTCTGATAAGAAATGCTTAAATCTATCTAGGTCTGGAATGCCTGCTATCGTCAGGAAAGAATCCAATTCAGCTGCGTTTGCAGTAGTCAATTGCTGGTAAAAGGTATCGACATTTACCAATGTAGTGATGCTAAGCAGGTGATCCAGGATTAACTCCAGTCCGATATGCGCAAGAAAAAATGGCTTCACAGGTCCGCTAGTCAGCACAGGTAAGATGTGCTGCTTCAGCGCGGCGGTCTGGATTTTAAAGAAAGCTGAAGAGTGAAAAATCCGGTCGGCTTCCAGGTGTTTTTCCCAGCCTTTGAGCAGTGACATGTGCGCGGACGAGCCACTGAATAGTTGGGGCGACTTCTGTGGATTAAGATTCCAGTCCTTGTGTGCATTTTTAACCAGGTCGGGCAGCACGACGCCCAATACCATATAGTAATCCGGGTTATTCCGCTCAAAATAATAGTGGGATAGGAAGTTCATCGCTTAAAAGTAGAAATTTTTTAGCCAGGCTTTTCCTATATTTGCCGCAAAAGGATAAACTAATGACCAATTTTGTAGAAGAGTTAAGGTGGAGAGGCATGTTGCACGACATTATGCCAAACACTGAAGAGAAGCTGAATGAAGGGATGTGTTCGGGATATATCGGATTTGATCCGACAGCTGATTCATTACATGTTGGTCACCTTACCCAAATCATGACCCTGATCCATTTTCAGCGCGCAGGACATAAGCCCTATGCATTGGTAGGTGGTGCTACAGGCATGGTTGGAGATCCTTCAGGTAAATCTGCTGAGCGGAACCTGCTGGATGACGCGGGTCTTGCACATAACCTAAATGGCATCAAAGCACAGCTCAGTAAATTTATGACCTTTGGGACTGAAGGTAATGACGCCGTAATGGTTAACAATGCCGATTGGTTTAAGAACTTCAATTTTCTTGACTTCATCAGGGATGTAGGAAAACACATCACTGTGAATTATATGATGGCTAAAGACAGCGTTAAAAAACGTCTTGACGGTTCTGGAACCGGGTTGTCATTTACTGAATTCAGTTACCAACTGATCCAGGGATATGACTTTTATTATCTGTGGAAAAACCATCAGTGCACTTTACAGATGGGTGGATCAGATCAGTGGGGTAATATTGTTACCGGAACCGAGCTAATCAGAAGAAAAGATAACGGAACCGCTTTTGCATTAACAACACAGCTGATTAAAAAGGCTGATGGAACTAAGTTTGGTAAAACAGAGAGTGGTGCAGTGTGGCTTGATCCTGAGAAAACTTCTCCTTACCGTTATTACCAGTTCTGGTTGAATGCTTCTGATGATGATGTCAAAAAATGGATCAGGATTTTTACGCTGAAAACCCAGGATGAGATCCAAGAACTTGAAACTGCACATAATGAAGCACCACATTTAAGAATTCTCCAAAAATCATTAGCTGAGGATATTACGGTGCGTACGCATTCTGAAGTAGCGTTAGAGACAGCGATTAATACTTCGAACTTCCTTTTTGGAAATGGTTCACTCGAATTCTTTGCTACCCTAAATGATGCTCAGGTGATGGAGATTTTCGATGGCGTGGCTCAGTTTATAATTTCCAAAGCTGACTTGGAAGCAGGCCTGGATGTTGCCACTTTGCTAGCCGAGAAGACTAGTGCTTTCCCTTCAAAAGGAGAGGTTAAGAAAACTATTCAAGGTGGTGGCTTGAGTATCAATAAAGAAAAACCTTCAGACGCTGCAGTTATCTACAATCAGAGTAACCTGCTGAACGATAAGTTTATCATTGTTCAAAAGGGTAAAAAGAATTATTTCCTGATTATCGCCGAATAGGTTATTGTACGAGCAGGTTGCAACCACGGATATCGGAGTTGTCAAATCTGCCCAGTACTTCAAATGATCCGTCCTGGTACGCTTTACCAAGATCCTGTGTCGCAATAAACGCACAGGAATTGATATTGGCCAGGTCGATCACATTGATGCCACCCGACTGTCCATGTTGTGGCGGGCTCAAGGGGTCATTCGTGTCGCGCAGTAAAATTTTCATCCATGGTGGGCAGTTAAAAATACCAACTCCATTTGAGTAACCCTGAGAAAGTAATTCTGTCATTCCATATTCACTATGGATCATTTGCACACCAAACCCTGCACTGAGCTGTGCATGAAGTTCTTCACGTACCATTTCTTTTCTCTTGCCTTTCATTCCCCCTGTTTCCATTACGATCATTTCAGGGAAATCAATATGGAAAGTCTCTACGAAATCCAGGAGTGCATAGGTAACGCCTATCAATATCGTTTTTGTTCCTTTTTTCTGTAATTCCTGCAGTTTCAGATACAGGTCATCGTGGTTATGTAGAAAATAACCACTGTCGGGATGTTTACTTTGCTTTAAAAGCGCATCTACCATATAGATCAGGGACGAGCCATCCCGTTCTAGGTAAGAGGGGAGAAGTGCAAGGATGCAGGTGTTTTCAGGATGACTGTAAAAAAGTTCAAACGCAGTATTGAAGCTTTGCTCATAGATTGCGACCTCGGTAACGAGATGGCGACTTTGCACCTGACCGGTAGTTCCTGAACTGGAAAAAACGATCTCAGGTTTAGCTCCGGTACTTAAAACTTCGTGCGTCTTGAAAAAAGAGATCGGCAAGAAAGGAATGTCTTTTACCTTATTGATGCGTTCTGGAATAATATGGAGATTTTCTATATAGGCCTTGTAGATTTCACAATTTGACGCCTGGTGCCTGAATATAGACAGGGCTACATTGTTAAAATCTGTTTCATTGCTAATACTGAAAATATCTGCTGTAGTGCTCACGACACAAAAATACACACAATTTCTTAATCAGGAATTGGGTTTTTTGTGAAGAATGGCTTTTCTGAACTGGTAGCCGCAAAATCCACTTACACCGGCAACGAATCCACCCAGTAGCGCAGTTAGGAAAAGCACCATCCACCAGGTTTTTACGGACAGCATTTCTGCAACTCTTGAGGCGAGGAGGTGCTGGTTTGGGATACTTTTAAATAGTGCGACACCGGTCCATAACAATGCAATTGCGAGAAATGGCGCCCAGAGCGCTATTTTTCCGGTTTTACCAACTAGTCCGCAGGTAACAAAGGAAATGACCACAATAATCCACCATGGCAGTACAATCTGTAATAGAAATGAGGCAACAAGTATAATTAAGAAGACGATCATCGTTTTTTAGCAATTTTAAGGTGGGCAATTTTTTTGGCACTAGGGTCGGTTGGCGACTGCATGTAGTATAAATCATATAGCCTGCCATCTGCCCAGGTATCGATCATGTCATCATAAAAGCGGCTACCTGGATTTCCCGATTGTCCACCAGGAAATACACCATGACCTTTAGGTGTTTTTCCCAATTCTATCACCATCCGCCAGGAAGGACCATTGCTCTCACTTAATGCGTTGATGGTACTTTTTCCACCACCCATTAGTAATGTCTTTGAACCCAGACCAGCTATTTTAGCCAGGTGCGGCACATTGGTGTGTTTGACTTTCGCCCATTGCCAACCGGTACCAATAGTTCCGTATTTACGTTCCAGGCTATCGCAAGTAAACTTGAAGGACTCATTAATCAAGTCGGCAAGCGTTTCCTTTTGAGCAGTTTTAATATTGTCGAACCATTTTGAGTTTGGTTCTTTAACAATGAGCTCTACGGTGCGGTCGCGCGAGGGGTAGCGCATCGGTACGTTATCGACACTAAATTCATCTGCCCAAATATCAGAGAACAGCCGCTTGGTCCAAAGTTCAAAGATGCCAGGTGCTATCTCTTTGGCATCGTAACGTTTATTCCATTTTGTAATAATATTAAGACCCTCTTTCTGGGTAGCATTTAGTTTTGTTCCGTCAATATTTGCAAATAAAGTGGGTAGTACGTTTTCTGCAAAAATACTGTAAGTATCGCTTTGCATGATCCTGATACTGTCGGCAGTAATCTTGGTCATGGCCGCTAATCTGTCATTTATCCGCTTACCGCGCTCGTAAGGAGCAAATTCCCAATTGATATAATATGGATAGGTTTGGTCGGTGGAGGACTGATTTGCGGAACTTACAAAATGGCGTTCAGGGTTCTTAACTGTTGGATTCTGATCTGCAGGGATCCAGCCCTGCCAGTCGTCCTTAGGATCTGAACCATCCAAGATAAATTTACCCTGATCTTTATATTTCAGGGGGAATTTTCCATTAGGGGTTATAGCGATATCATTGTCGGCCGAAGCGAAGACAAAGTTCTGTGCCGGAGCAGTAAAGTAGGTTAGCGCCTTCCTATAATCTGCATAATTTTTACCTCTATTGAGGAAATAAAAGGTCAGTAGTTCATTAGAGCTGTCATGTGCAATCCAGCGTAGCGCATGTCCGGTAGGAACATTATCAGCCATTGTGAAATTAGCTTTAGGTTTCTCCAGATAAACAACAGGACCCTGATGGGTATAGAATACCGTGTCGATTTCTGCTTTTTCGCCACGGATGCTAATAGATTCCATCCGCGTTGTAGTTGCTTTCCACTGATTGTTGTACCAATAGTTTTTGTGTGTTTGGTCTTTGAATTTTATCTGATAGAAATCAAGAATATCTGCAGCTACATTCGTTACACCCCATGCTATATTCTGGTTAAAGCCAACGGTAATACCCGGAGCTCCGGGTAGTGAAACGCCATATGCGTTTATTCCCGGTGCATGCAATTGGATCTGATACCAGATGGATGGTAATGTGAGATTAAGATGTGGGTCGTTTGCCAGAATTGGGAAGCCGGAAGCTGTTTTCTCTCCAGATACTGCCCAGTTATTACTGCCTATTCCTTCTTCCAGCTGTTTTGTATTTATACCAGTTGTCATCATCTGCACATAACTTGCCGGAGGAAGTGGTACTGGCAAGGGCTTAAAGTTCCATTTAGTGCCTTTTGGAATGATAGGATCTTCTTTAACGGGATAATCAGGGAAAAGATTGGTGGTAATTTCAGGGCCAAACTTTTTCAGGATATTAGTCATATAAAATTCGTCTGAGCCCATGGCAAGCACAGCTGACATTTGTTTTAGGAGTAGCGCACATTTTACAGGCGTCCAGTCTTCGGGTACAAAATCCAGTAATTTATATTCCATAGGCAGCTTCCCAGCAGTAAGTGTGTGAATATAATCATTGATCCCGGCGGTGTAAGCAAGAATCATTTGTTTTGAGCGGGGATCTGCCAACATGCCTTTAAGTGAGTTCTCTGCGCCATATACCATTCCCATTCTACGTTGATAACGATCCAATTCGATTGCTTTTCTTCCAACAACTTCAGAAAGTCTGCCAGCAGCATATCTGGTTTGGAAGTCCATTTGCCAAAGCCTGTGCATGGCAGTAACGTAGCCCTGCGCATAATAGAGGTCATGATCGTTCTGCGCAAAAATATGTGGGATCATGCGGTCATCAAAAACAATGTCAACGTCCTTTGTTGTTCCTGGAAGGTTGATTGCAGACTCGGCTGTTATTGCAGTGCTTTCAGCATTCTGCCAGAATCCCTTGAACGGGTTCAGAAATTTAACCACGGGAGGAACATCGCCAAATTTGGTGTTCAGGCAATAAATCAGCAGTAATGGGACAAGAATGCAGAAGAAAGCCTTTATTTTATTTATAATCATATAGTGTTTGCCGGCTTTAGGAGGGTATGCGTTATTTGGTTATCTATGGCAATTTAACATAAAAGTTAATTCAATTACAAAGAATAATTAAATTAATGAGGTGCCGGATAATTTGTTAGATTCAAAATTTGTTATAAATTTAGGTATAAATTAACCAAACTTAAACGAATTGTATGATCAGGAATTTTACTAAAGTAATTTTTGTGCTTGTCTTTTGTTGTTCCTCAGCTATGCTGGCCAACGCTCAGAGCACAGTTATCAGTGGTACTGTAACCGATAAAGTGAGTAGAGCACCTATTCCAGGTGTAAACGTAACTGTTAAAGGCAGAACAACTGCCGCATCAACAGATGTAAATGGACGATTTTCTTTAACGAGTATAGAAAAGCCACCGTTGACTCTGGTTTTATCATATGTTGGCTATGCTACAGTAGAGCAGCAGCTTACAGCGACTACGACTAACCTAAGTTTGGAAATGGAATCTGGAGTAATTCTTGGTCAGGAAGTCGTAATTTCCGCATCACGTACCCCAGAGCGTATCCTTGAATCGCCAGTAACGATAGAAAGAATCAGCGCATCGAATATCAAGGATTTACCGGCACCTTCTTTTTATGACGCCCTTACCAATCTTAAAGGCGTTGAAATGAGTGCGCAGAGTTTAACTTTTAAATCTGTTAACACCAGAGGATTCAACTCGAATGGCAATACACGATTCAATCAGTTTGTAGACGGAATGGATAACCAGGCACCTGGATTAAATTTCTCTGTAGGCAATATTGTTGGTCTTTCGGAGCTGGATGTTGATAATGTGGAGCTACTTCCAGGAGCAGCGTCAGCATTATATGGCGCCGGTGGTATTAACGGGACTTTATTGATGACTTCGAAAAATCCCTTTGACTACCAAGGGGCAAGTTTTCAGTTTAAAACTGGAATAAATCACGTCAATGATAATGAAAGTCAGGTGCAGCAATTCAATCAGCTGGACGTCCGTCTGGCAAAGTCGTGGAACAAGCGCTTTGGATTCAAAACATCATTCTCTTTCCTTCAGGCAAAAGATTGGGCGGCAAATGATACCAGGGATTTCGACCGTACTGCACGTCAGCTGAAATCCGGAGATAGAAATACAGACCCTAATTACGATGGCGTAAACGTATATGGCGATGAGATCAGCCAGAATATGATTAATGTGGCACAGAGCGTGCAAAACCAAACCGTTGCAGGTATTCTAGCTGCTACAGGTAATACATTAAATATTAAAAACGTATTGGACGCCAGTTTGCCTGCTAATGCTACTGCTGCACAGCAAGGGGCATTTTTAAATAGTTTGCCTGCGGCATTGCGAGGTACCGTGCAGAATTACCTGCCGTTCTATTTTGGATTAAGAAACAATGCGATCCCGAATCAATATGTTTCACGTACCGGATATGCCGAGAAGGATTTGGTTGATTATGATACAAAATCGTTGAAGACATCTACGACTTTAAACTACCGTATCACAAAATCAATTGAAGCGATTGCACAAGCCAACTGGGGGACAGGAACATCTGTATATACAGGTACAGACAGGTATTCACTGCGCAACTTCTCAATCGGTCAGTATAAGCTGGAATTAAAAGGAAAGGACTTTTTTGTACGGGCATATACTACTCAGGAACGTTCTGGAGAGGCTTATAACGCAACGATTCTCGGAACATTCATTAATGAAGCCTGGAAGCCGTCGACCACATGGTTCCCGCAATATATCGCCAACTATTTGGGTTCCAGAGCTGCCGGTCAGAGCGATGCTGCATCGCAGATGTATGCGCGTTCTCAGGCTGATATCGGTCGGTTGATCCCTGGCACTCCTGGTTTTGAGTCTGCCAAGATTGCGATTACAGCAAAGCCAATCGGTCCGCAGAATGGGGCTAAGTTTACAGATAAAACAAATCTCTTCCATTATGAGGGTATGTACAACTTTTCTGACTTGTTTAGCAATGTTGTGGACTTCCAGGTGGGTGCATCCTATAGAAATTACTTTCTGCATTCTGACGGAACGATTTTCGATGATGCCAACAGGACATTGACTATTGAGGAATATGGTGCTTTTGCTCAATTAGGAAAAAAGATGCTTGACGATAAGTTGAAGTTAACAGTTGCGGGTAGGTATGATAAAAGTCAGAACTTTGAAGGGCGCTTTACCCCAAGAATTACGGGTGTCTTGACTGTAGCTCCTAACAATAACATCAGGGCCTCTTACCAGACTGGTTATAGAAATCCAACTACTCAGGATCAATACATAGATCTTGCTGTTGGTGGAGGCTCGACTCGTTTGATCGGTGGTTTGCCGGAATTTCTGGAAAAATATAAACTAATCAGCAACCCTGGGGTACTTGCAGATAACTACAGGGCATTTCTGGGATCCGTTGCAAGCGGTACACCCAATGCGGCGTTACTTGTTCCTTACGTTTTTGATCCGCGAGGTGTAAGACCTGAAAGTGTTAAGTCGTTTGAGCTTGGCTACAAAGGGTTGTTGGATAGAAGGTTGTTGATCGATACTTACGCATTCTACAACATCTACAGTAATTTTATTGGGGCTGTAGAAATTTACCAAAATCCAACTGCAACAGCTGTGAAGTTTAATGTTCCGGTAAACCTTGTTGATGATGTGAAAACTTACGGCGGTGCATTCGGGTTAGATTACATGTTCGGGAAGTTTAATGCTACAGGAAACGTATCTTATAATAAGATCAATAATGTCCCTGCTGGTTTTATTAACACCTTCAATACGCCTGAAATCAGATATAACCTGGGCTTAGGAAGCAAAGAGATTGTTAAGAACTTTGGGTTTAACGCGCAGTACAGATGGCAGGATAAATTTACCTGGAGTTCTACTTTCGGAACGGGTGAGGTACCGGCGTTTAATACTGTAGACGCCCAGGTAAGTCTAAAGATACCTTCTATCAATTCGATTGTTAAGGTTGGCGGATCAAACATCCTGAATAAATATTATAGCACCTCTTTCGGAAACCCAACGGTGGGTGCTATTTACTATACTTCGATCAGTTTTAATCCATAAAAATTGAATACTACAGGCTGTATCAAAATTGATCTTTTCAATAAGATTGATTTCGGTACGGCCTTTTTTTATGCTTTTTACTTCCGATTAAAATGAGGTAATCCTTGACAATTCATATAAAAATTAACACCTTAGGTGTATTAAATACACGATTCAGGGATCTAAGATTTACACTGCCCAATTCATGGAAGAAAATAACGAACAAGGAAAAGAAATAAAGAATAACGCTAATATTCAGGAAATCGTTGAAGAGACGATTCAACATCTTAACAACCCCGTTACCGATTTAAAACCCATTGTTAAAAAATATTTAACAGCGGTACAGCACGTGGTAGCTGAAGGGAACAAATTCTATTTTTCTGACGGCGACGCCCGTGTAGAAGTCAGAGTTGTGAGTGATGAAATTATTAGAGTACGCCTTGCTCCGCATGGCGTATTTCTTGATGATTTCTCTTACGCAGTGCCTGTGGTGGATCAGAAAGTAACTACTTTCAGGATAGACGAAACGGAAGATCATTATCATATATCGACCAATACTGTTACATGTAATGTGAGGAAGCTGGATTTTCAGATCTCCTTTAGTGACAATATCTCAGGGCAGGTGATGAATGAAGATCATTCACCGATGCACTGGGAGGAAAATGTAGATTTTGGTGGTTATTATGTATACGCGACAAAGCAGTGCTTACCAGAAGAAAACTTTTTTGGATTGGGTGATAAGTCGGGCAACATGAACCTCAGAGGCCGTCATTTCCAAAACTGGAATACTGACGCCTATTCCTTTGGATGGGAGCAGGATCCGCTATATCGCACAATTCCATTTTATGTTGGGTTGCATGATACAACGGCATATGGTATTTTCTTTGACAATACCTTCAGATCTTACTTTGATTTTGGAAGAGAAGATCAGACAAAAACCAGCTTCTGGGCTGATGGGGGAGAGCTTCAGTACTATTATATCCACGGGCCACATATGATGGACGTTGTTAAGCGTTATCAGACCTTAACAGGAACACATCCTATGCCGCCACAATGGGCAATAGGTTATCAGCAGTGTCGCTGGAGCTATTATCCCGAAAGTAAGGTCAAAGAAGTAGCCGAAGGTTTTAGATCCAGACAAATACCATGCGATGCTATTTATCTTGATATCGATTATATGGATGGCTATCGTTGTTTTACCTGGAACAAAAAGCATTTCCCCGATCCGAAACGCATGATCAAGGAATTGAATGATATCGGTATGAAAACCGTTGTGATGATTGACCCAGGGATTAAGGTTGACGATAACTATTGGGTATTTAAAGAGGGTAAGGATAAGAATTTCTTCTGTCGACGGAGTGATGATTATTTTATGGAAGGACATGTATGGCCAGGACGGTGTCAATTTCCAGACTTTACCAATCCCACCGTTAGAGAATGGTGGGGTGGTTTATATAAGGAGTTGGTAGATCTTGGTGTTGCTGGTGTCTGGAACGATATGAATGAGCCAGCTGTATTTGGATCCGGAACTTTCCCTAACGATGTCCGCCACAATTATGATGGTTATAGGGGGTCACATCGTAAGGCGCACAATGTCTACGGTATGCAGATGGTTCGGTCAACTTATGATGGACTAAAGAAATTGATGCGTAATAAAAGACCTTTTACAATCACACGTGCCGGTTACTCTGGTATGCAACGTTATGGTTGCGTATGGACTGGTGATAACGTGGCAAGTTGGGAGCATTTAAAAATGGGTAATATCCAGTGTCAGCGGATGTCAGTTTCGGGTGTTCCTTTTTGTGGTACTGATATTGGTGGATTTAGTGGAGAGCCAACGCCAGAGCTATTTACGAGATGGATTCAGCTGGGCACATTTTCCCCATTTATGCGTGCACACTCCGCAGGAGATACTGCTGAGCGTGAGCCTTGGAGTTTTGGAGAGCCATTTACGAGCATTAACCGAAAGTTTATTGAGCTTCGCTATAAGCTGATGCCATATATCTATTCAGTGTTTTGGGAGCATCATCGTTATGGGTTTCCTATATTGCGTCCAATGGTAATGCTGGAGCAGGATAACATCAGTAACCACTACAGGCAGGATGAGTTCACATTTGGTGATAAGATCCTGATATGTCCTATTCTGGAGCCAGGTGCGGTTTCAAGAATGGTCTATTTGCCGAAAGGAAAATGGTTCAATTACTGGTCGCATGAAGTGCTTACAGGTGGTCAGGAACACCACGTGGATGCTCCATTAGATATTATGCCAATTTTTGTTCGAGCTGGCTCTGTTGTGCCAGAATATCCTGTAATGCAGTTTGTTGGGGAGAAGAGAATCGATGAGGTACGTATGAATATTTATTATGCAGATTATGAGGTGAACTCTTTCTTATATGAAGATCACGGCGATACGTTCGCGTATGAACAGGATATCTATTCGGAAAAGAAATTTAATGTTAAAGGTGATGCTGAATCGTTGACAATCAGGCAATCAGTAGAAGGTCTTTATACGCCGAATTACGAATTGTACACATATAATGTGGTTGGCATTCCATTTGAAGTAAAGAAAATTACCATAGATGATAAAGATATTGTTGACTTTAGCATGGATGAGCACAACTGCCTGCAGTTTAAGTCAAACAAAAACTTCCACTATATCAGAATCACCATTTAACCTAGTAATTTAAACCCAGATAAATGAGCAAAGTAAAACAGGAAAAGCCTTCCATAAAAAGTGCTGTTTCAGTTAAGAAGAATAATCCTGTATTTACCGCTGGTTCGGATCAACCGGTGTGGGTTTATAGTTTACTCACAGATTTCGATGTTGCTTTATTTATTAGCGGGAAGCATTTTAGGCTCTATGAGAAAATGGGCGCGCATCTGGTACTTGTTGACGGTGTTGCAGGTACTTATTTTGCAGTCTGGGCACCCAATGCGCAGCGTGTTGGGGTAATGGGTGATTTTAGCGACTGGGATAAAACAGGTTATACGTTGTTCAGACGATTGGATAGTTCGGGAATTTGGGAAGGATTTATCCCCGGGATTTTGAAAGGTACTGTTTACAAGTATTCAATCGTAGGTTTTGACGGAGTGATCAGGGAAAAAGGAGATCCATTTGCGAGTCGCTGGGAGCATCCCCCACAAACCGCATCTATAGTTTGGGATACTGAGTACAAATGGAAGGATAAAGCCTGGATCAGTAAACGTCCAAAATTGACTGCGCTAGATCAACCAATGTCGGTTTATGAACTCCATCTGGGATCATGGCAAAGGGATCCATCAGAGCCTAAGCGGGTACTTAGTTATAATGAGATTGCAGTGAGCCTTGTGCCCTATATTTTGGAGATGGGATTTACGCATGTTGAGCTTATGCCCGTGATGGAATATCCTTATTTTCCATCCTGGGGATATCAGATAACAGGCTACTATGCGGCAAGTTCCAGGCATGGGACGCCTCAGGACCTCATGTTCCTGATTGAAGAATTGCATAAGAATAATATCGGTGTAATTCTGGATTGGGTTCCTTCCCATTTTCCTGGAGATGCACATGGTTTGTACGATTTTGACGGCACGCATCTTTATGAACATGCAGATATGCGTAAAGGGTTTCATCCTGACTGGAAGTCTTATATCTTTAATTACGACCGCAATGAGGTAAGGTCTTTTCTTATCAGTAATGCAGTATTTTGGCTGGATCAGTTTCATGCTGATGGACTAAGGGTAGACGCAGTAGCGTCTATGTTATATTATGACTTTTCTAGAAAGGCTGAAGAAGCTGCAACCAACGAATTTGGAGGTAGCGAAAACTTAGGTGCTATACAATTTCTTAAGGACATGAATGAAGTGGTCTATAAGGATTTCAAAGGTGTACATACAATCGCTGAAGAAAGTAGCACACATCCGGGTGTAACACATTCAGTAGAATCTGGTGGATTGGGCTTTGGTATGAAATGGATGATGGGCTGGATGAACGACACATTGAAATATTTCAAAAACGATCCCATCAATAGGCAATTCCATCACCATCAGCTTACGTTTAGCATTACGTATGCTTTTACAGAACGTTTTATGCTGCCCTTTTCTCATGATGAAGTAGTGCATGGTAAATCGTCTATGATCTATAAAATGCCGGGTGATGAATGGCAGAAGTTTGCGAACTTAAGGACGCTCTATACTTATATGTTCACCCAGCCGGGGACGAAACTTCTTTTTATGGGTAATGAATTCGCCCAAAATGGCGAATGGAATTTTACGAGGTCGCTGGACTGGCATTTGCTGCAATATGATTCCCATGCCGGCATGCAACGGACCGTTAAGGCCCTAAACAAGTTATACCGGTCGGAACCGGCATTGTATGTAAACGCCTTTTCTTATGAAGGATTTGAATGGATCAATGCAGATGATGCACAACATTCAGTGTATGCATATATCAGAAGATCCAACAATGATAAAGACACATTAGTTGTTGTTTTAAATCTGACTCCGGTGTTTCGCGAAGGATATCGAATTGGTATGCCTTCAGGATCAAAATGGAAAGAAGTTTTTAATACTGATGCCACAGAATTTTTTGGAAGCGGTAAGGTGAGAAATTTTCCTTACTTGCCAGAAAAAATACCGTGTCATGGGAGAGACTTATCCATCCTCATGGACGTACCCGCACTCGCAGCAGTGGTCTTGAAACAGATTAAATAAAGGATATTGTCATTTTATTGTCACTAGCTCATTTTATCTTATTAAAGTATACTAAATTAGTAGACTATTTATATATTTGTATTGTCAATAGAGTCATGTGGCCGAGCGGTTAGGTAATGGTCTGCAAAACCTTCTACGGCGGTTCGAATCCGTCCTTGACGTCCTAGCTGATTCTCAGCTTATTAGTTTAGATGTTTGGTTAGATCTAAGTTTTGATTGTTTAAAATGCCAGGTTGGATGACCTGGCATTTTTTTTAAGATGCTCAGTGTTTGATGTTAACGTATTCTTCGTATATTTACGATACAATCGTATTTATGGAGAAGTTATCAATACAGGAAGAGGAAGCCTTACAGGCAGTGTGGCAGTTTGGAGCTGGATTTATCAAAGATTTTATGGAGGTGATGGCGGTGCCTAAACCACCTTATACAACGCTTGCTTCTACAATCAAGAATCTGGAAAAAAAGGGCTTTTTAAAAAGCGAAAAATTTGCAAACGCATATCGTTATAGCGCGAAGGTTAAGGAAGCAGAATATAAAAAACGTTTTATGAGCGGATTTGTAAACGATTATTTTCAGAACTCCTACAAAGAACTTGTCGCTTTTTTCGCAAAAGACAAGAAAATAACCGCTGAAGAACTTAAAGAAATCATCAATTTGATAGAGAACCCTAAAGCCTAACCTCATGCCTGAACTGTTTATTTTTCTGCTTAAAGTAAATGCTGCGCTAATTGTATTCTGTATCGCATACTATGCTGTATTGAGAAAGCTTACTTTTTATACGCTGAATAGATTTTTCCTGATTGCAGGGATTGTTTTTTCAAGTGTCTATCCTTTTATAGATCCTGCGGTCATTTTTGGGCGGCATGAGAATCTAATCAAGCCACTCGCATCGGCGTTGCCACAAGTTTATACAGTTGCAGAACAGGCAGCAGAAGTTGATTATTGGTTGATTATGAAAGTGATTTTTTGGCTGGGGGTGTTATTTATGGCCTTAAAAATGGCTATCAGGTTTTACTCTCTCTATCTCATACACCGCAAATCTGTTCCTGGTTTGGTAAGTGCTTATCCAGTTCGTTTTTTAAACGGCGAGGTGAGTACCTTTTCATTTTGGAAAAATATCTATTTAAATCCTGACCATCATGCATCAGAGGAGATTAACGCCATTCTAGAGCATGAACAGGTGCATGTTAAACAACTGCACACGGTTGATATTTTATTGGCAGAACTCAGTACCGTATTTTATTGGTTTAATCCGGGGGTATGGTATATGCGTAAAGCGGTAAAAGAAAACGTTGAATTTATAACCGATCAGAATGTATTGCAGAAAGGTGTAGATCGCCGTGCTTACCAGTATAGTATGTTGAGTCCACAACTATTGGCACAGCCTTCGGGGCTGATGAATAATTTCAATGTAACTGGTATAAAGCGCAGGATCCAGATGATGAATAAAAAGCGATCGTCTGGTTTTCAACTGGTCAGGTACTTGTTTTTGTTGCCGGTATTGTTGTTGATAACAACTGCATTTACGTTGTTCAGAAAGGAAGTTAAAGATAGTAGTGTATTTAAAAATACATTAGCAGTTGCCAAAGATGTCCTGACTTTAGCACCTTCCTCAGATCAGAATGGTATTGAAATATCGGTGTCGGGTAAGAACGCATCTTCAAAGGTTAAACGGCAGTCGAAAAAGAAACAAAATAAGAAAGTTCCGGGTAGCTTACCTGTGCACATAAGATCTGTTCTCACAGATACAACGGCTAAAAAGGTAAATCCGATTTCGTTTGCGCCGGTTGCAGAACAAAATGGAGGTGCTAACACTGTTGTTATGGTACGATATAATACAACTGAATTTCGTAAACCAATTAATTTGGATTCGGCAACTGTAAAAGCTATAAAAGTTAATTTCATCTATCGTGATGATCAGAAAGGAAAAGGAGAACCTGTTGTTAGATTCCGTGGCCAAACTGCTGAAGAAGGTTCGGCTTCCAAAACGGTGTTGCTGGATAACGTAAAAGTAATAGGTTATGGTAAGATGATTAAAAATGGAGGCCGTTATATCAATGATGAGCGTATTACTCCAGAAGATCTGGCTAAACTTAATCCTGACGATATCACAGAGATCAAAGTGAAGCCAGACCCTGAAAATAAGGAGCAGAAAGCAATTTTTATCTATGCTAAAAAAGCTAATAATTAAAAGTTGCTTTCAAGAGTGCAATTCGGCCTGGGATATTGTACGTAGCCGAGGTGAATGAGTTGATTGATTGCGTATTTGCACTGTAGGTTTTAATATTAGCGAGATTGGTAATATTGAATCCGAAATCAGTATGAATTTTCGCCACCGTATACCTGAATTTCAGATCAGCAAACAGGTAACTTAGATTTTCTTGTCCTGACTGGCGACTGAGCATGTGTTCCCCGGATAAGGTTGTATACACACTGTTGAAAAGTGTTGCACTGAGTTCCAGTTGCTGGTTAAGTTTGTTGAAGTTGTTGTTAAGCCCATTGTTGACTGCGGTTTTGTTGGAATAATTGTTATAATTCAGCTTATAATCCAGGTTGAGTAATGCAGTAAGTTTACTTTGTATGCCCAATTTTAACCCGCTATTGGTCGTGGTGAACGGAAGTAGTTCATTATTCTGGATTTGGTTTGATGTATTATAAGCATAGTTTAAACCACCGCTAATGGTAGTGCGAAACGGGATTAGGTATTTGCTGATACTTCCGGATAAGTTATATACATCGGTGTTGTTTTCGAAGGGAAGTACTATTCTTTGTTGCAGGTTGCTGCTGAGAATACTTGATGAAATCGTATTCAGGTTAACTTGCGTATACGATGCCTGCACCGAAAAAAAGAACATAGAAATTGCTTTTCGGTAATTAAATGACAATGCAGCAGAACTGATATTTCGTTCGGAAATGGGAGCGTTGTTAGCAAAGAGACTTCTGTAGTTTCTCAGTATTGCGCCGCGGTAAACATCATCTATGTCTCCAAGCTCAGTTTTGCGGTTTAAAGCAAGTAGCAGATAGTTTTCAATGCTTGTTTGATATTTTAAACTGAGTCGGGGGTTGAAAAGTAGTTTAGTTAATTGTTCATCCATTTTATATTGTACATCACTGTACGCTATATGCTGAAGTGTCAAAGGTAGATTCAAAGTGGCTTTGAGTTTTTCACCAAGATATTCGTATGTTCCTTCAGCAAAAACACCTTTTTTGTTCCAATCCAGGTCATTCGTACCATTGCTAAGCGCGGGATTTTCGGCTTGGTTAGTTTGCATCGCAGTTAAAGACGAACTGAGGTTCTGGGCCTGGAAATTGAAGCCTGCTTTTAAAGATTGTGTGAATTTTCCGAAGACGTTTTTAAATGTGCCATAGTTATTTGTGAAAAACGAAGGCATCTGCACATGTTGTGTTAGCGTCTGATAGGGTAGTCCACTATTTAAAATGTCTTCATTGATACCGGGACTTATATCAAGGTTTTCGGGTCGGTTTATGGCGTTAACGTAGGAATATAAGGTGTAGATATTCCCTGACTTAAGCGTGTTCATATAATCAAATTCGTTTGATATATCTAACATTTGCTGCTTTAATTGTTGATCAAGCTTGGCGCCATTCGTATTTAATGCTACCTGGAACCTACTTGGATTATAGTCGGCCACAAAGGTGTTTTTCATGTAGAATTTGTCTTTATTTACATTGAGTGTTGCCTGAACGTGCAGTTGATCTGGATGAGCAACATTATGCTGATCTTCCGTATATCTGATGTTTCCTGTGGGTAAGGTGATATCAGTTGTTTTTGAGTAATCCCTGAGCTGCCTGTCGCGCACATAATAAATGTTGGTCTTAAGCTGCAGATCATTTTTCAGGTTGAACAGGTTGTTTGTGTTGAGTAACGCCGCCTGGTTAAATAGATATCTGTTTTGCGGCAGGTCTGGTACTCCAGCGGCACCACTGGAAAGAAAAGGGTCGGGTTTAGATTTAGTAAGTCGGCTCATATAATCAGAGAAATTATGAGAGATCAGGTCTTCTGCAGGATCCTTTCCGATGTTGTTTGCTTTGAGGTAGTTGATACCCTTATATTTCTTTTTAAACATCATGCCGCTGGCATTTTCATCAAATTTGCCAGGTACACCGGCGCCGAGACTTAACTCGCCCATCAACTTAAGCTTCGCTTCGTCTTTTATGGTGATATTGATGGCGACATCGTCACTGTTCGTTTTGTTTCGTAGCATCTTTACAGGCTGATCGTTTTGAACAACCTGTACCTTATCAACTGCGCCCTGGGGGATACTTTTGGTGGCTATATTATATTTGTCGTCCAGTAGATTATCACCATCGATTGTGAAGTTTGATATGGGCTTCCCATTATAGCTAATCTTTCCATTGGCTGCCATTTCTATTCCTGGCATTTTTTTCAGTACGTCGCCAAGTACGCGATCCTGTTTATCACTAAAATCAGAGACTTTATAGTTCAGGGTATCGCCGCTTACTTTTAAGGTAGGTCTGTTTTTGATTTTTACAGTTGGCAGGGCAATTGAACTTTCAGAAAGCGTGACGTCGTATACCTGCCGCTCTTCTATTATATCGATACTTTCTTTTGCAAAGCCAAGACTGGTTATTTCCAATCGTGTACCCGTTTTTTTTGTGGGAAAATTAAGCGTATATCTGCCACTAACATCGCTTGAAGTATAAGTGAGAATATTTCCTTCAATTGTCTTCAAGGTAATGTTCGCTGAAGACACTGGTTTCTGTTGTTTATCTTTAACCGTTCCTGAAATACGCAGTTGAGCAGTGGCAGGCATGCTCATCATTATAAGCATGCCTGAAAGAATTAAAATGATGTTCTTCATTTTTTCTCAGGTAATTCAATGGTATTTAGTACGGTTGCAGGTTTAACTGTAGTGCTCCCTGGGGCAGCTTTAAAAACTACTTTGGAATCACCACTCATTCCACCCATACTCGAATTTATAAATCCAGCAGGGTCTTTGCGCAAAGCCTCTTTTAGATTGTTGATCTCTTTTTCGGTAGTTTTTATCGCGTCTTTTGGTAATTCTATAATGCTGGCGGTTGTCAGATTGGTGCCTTCATACCCGCCAATCACCATCACTTGTCCAGGAATGACCGCCTGAGGTTTGGCAACGGGCATTTGTGTTTTAATTTCTGATGCGTTCACCACCTCAAAGCCATCAAATTTAAAATTAATTTCTTTTTTTAAGTCAGAAGCCTGCACGATAAGGCCAGGAAGGCCATTGAGTTTCCAGGGACCGCTGCTAAATGGTATCTCCGGACAATACCAGACGGTGTAATCCCTTCCTTTGAAATAAGCAGTTGCTTTTTGGCATTTCAGACCCGATATGGTCAACGTATCATTGCTTAACTTCCAATCGATCGCTGGCATTGAATCTTCGGTGAGGTAATTGTTGACGATCCGCTGTTTCGTGAACATTTTTTTTTCATTCCGATATATGTAGATGTCATTTCCCGTGGTTCTTTTACCAGGGCTCATTTTTATATTTTTAATGAGACCCTGTTCAAATTGCTTCGCCATTTCTTCCATTTCTTTCTTCCGCTTCTCGGCTTCTACCACTTTGTCGAGGCTGGTGTACAAACTCGCATTTTTTCCTAAAAGCAACATCATCTGTTCCTCACGTGTGCTGTCGGGTTTACTTGTATTTTCTACAATGCTGTAGGTGTATGATACTCTGGCACGAACGGTGTCTGCTTTTTGTGCCGTTGCTATACTTGCTTGGAGAAGTATTACGACGAATGTTAAAAGGCTGTTTTTTTTCATTTTTAAATATTTTAGTTACGAATACATTGTAAACATACGAAAGATTCGTAGTAATATGAATATGTCGTAATTATTTTAACAGAGTTTAACAATTGCTGGCAGCATAAAATAAAAAAAGGCTATAAAACAAGAAAGGGATGCCACATTTGCGACATCCCCATTCTAACCAAATAGAAAACCTGTTTGAACAGGCCTTATTTTACTGTTCCGTAGTATTCTACAAATTTAGCTAAGGCAGAAGAATAACCCCATTCGTTATCATACCATGAAACTACTTTTACGAAGTTATCATTCAAAGCAATACCTGCATTTGCATCAAAAATAGATGCATGGTCATCTCCGATAAAGTCAGAAGAAACAACTTCATCTTCTGTATATCCTAACACGCCTTTCAGATAACCTTCCGAGGCTGCTTTCATAGCGTCTTTAATTTCCTGATAAGTAGCTGGTTTTTCCAAACGCACTGTCAAATCTACTACGGATACGTCAGCAACAGGAACACGGAAAGCCATACCGGTTAATTTTCCTTTCAAAGCAGGAATAACTTTAGTTACTGCTTTAGCAGCGCCTGTAGCAGAAGGGATGATGTTAGAGAAACCACCACGTCCACCTCTCCAGTCTTTTGCCGACGGCCCGTCAACAGTCTTCTGAGTTGCAGTTACAGCATGTACAGTACTCATTAAGCCTTCAACAATACCCCAGTTGTCATTTAATACTTTTGCTATCGGAGCAAGACAGTTGGTTGTGCAAGAAGCATTAGAAACAACTGTTTGATCAGCAGTTAATTGCTCATGATTAACACCCATAACATAAGTAGGAATAGAATCGTCTTTTGCAGGAGCCGAAAGAACAACTCTTTTTGCACCAGCAGCGATATGTTTATCAGCATCTGCTTTAGTGAGGAATAAACCAGTAGATTCAATCACAGTTTCTACACCTACAGCATCCCATTTCAAATTTGCAGGATCTCTCTCAGCAGTAATGCGGATTGTTTTTCCGTTTACAACCAGGTTTCCGTCTACCACTTCGATAGTCCCGTCAAAACGGCCATGCGTAGAGTCATATTTCAACATATAAGCCATATAATCTGGCTCCACAAGGTCATTTATTGCAACAACATCTAATCCTCTTTTCAATGCGGCTCTGAATACCAGTCTGCCGATACGACCAAAGCCGTTGATTCCAATTTTGCTCATCTTATTAATTTGAATAATAGTTTAATAAATTATATATAGGTTCTTTTGTAATCGTTGTTATTTTCAAGCCATGTTTTTGCGCGATATGACGCAGCCTGTCCTGAAAGTGAGCTGCCACATTGCCCACAAAATGAATTTCTTCTCCGGGATGGTTTTTTACCGTAGGCAACAGGTAAATTTTCATATAATTTTCTAAAGCCTGATCGACCATCTGTTGTATTGCTGGTTCCGCTCTCCATTCCATAAAGAAATCGAAAAAGGAACTGAGAAACTGCTGAGGCATCGGTTTCTTATAAATCCTTTCCAGAATCAATGCCCTGTCCAGGTTATACTTCAACTCAAATTCTTTATGTAACTTAGGCGATAATTTGCCTTGTATAAAGCTTTTCAGCAGCAGTTTACCAAGATGATTGGAAGATCCCTCATCACCAAGAATGAAGCCTAGTCCAAAATTGTTTTGTTCGGGATTTTTGCCATCAAACCAGGCACAATTTGCGCCGCTACCCAGGATACCAACAATACCACTTTTGGTGTAACAAGCTGCAATAGCTGCTCCATAAAGGTCATCTTTTACAACGATCTTGCTAAACTTGAAAAATAGGCCTAATGTCTCCTCTAACTCGCGACTCCTTTCCGGCGACGTTGCTCCGGCAGTAAAAACATAAATTCTTTTAATTCGCTCGGCGTTATTAATCAGAATAGACTTTTTATTGAGGGCGTTCAGAATTGTCTTTTGGTCATTTAAGGTCGGATTAATACCGGGCATAGCACATTCAGCAATGGTTTTTCCATCTTTGGCAATTTTCCAAAATGCTGTTTTTGAGCCACTGTATACTACCGCTGTCATAATATTATATCGATAACACTTTTGCCATTTCTAATAGATCTGCTTCAAGCTTGAATGAATGTTTATTAAGTGCTTCATCCAGACTTGTTGTTTTTACATCGTTGCCCCGTAGGCCAACCATCTGTTCAGTATTCCCTTTCAGTAATTCATTTACGGCAGCGAATCCCAATCTGGATCCTAAGATGCGATCGAAGCTGCTTGGACTGCCGCCACGCTGCAGGTGTCCAAGGATAGTAACCTTTGTATCGTAGTGGTTAAATCTTTCCTTAACACGATTAGCAATGTCATACGCTCCGCCGGCTTTATGTCCTTCAGAAACAATCACAATACTTGAAGTTTTTTTTGTTGATGCACCACTTTCCAACTGCGTGATCAGTTCGTCTAAACTAGTTTGTTTTTCCGGTAGCAACACTGCCTCTGCTCCAGTTGCAACAGCACTTCTTAGTGCTATACAGCCGGAATCGCGACCCATCACTTCAATAAAGAATAAGCGGTCATGAGCATCTGCAGTATCTCTGATTTTGTCGATTGCTTCTATTACCGTATTCATTGCAGTATCGTATCCCAGTGTAAAGTCCGATCCGTACAAATCATTGTCAATTGTTCCAGGTACACCGATAACCTTCACTCCAAATTCTTTGGAGAAGCGTTGTGCCCCTGTAAAAGTTCCGTCTCCACCAATCACGACAAGCGCATCAATATCTCTGGCTTGTAAATTATCATAAGCCTGTTGCATTCCTTCTTTCGTTTTGAATTCCAGGCAACGGGCAGTTTTTAGTATAGTACCACCTAGGTGGATGATATTGCTTACAGAACGGGCATCCATTGGAATGATGTTATTGGTGATCAATCCCTGGTAACCCTGCATAACGCCGAACATATTGATACCATTGTAGATACCAGTACGTATGACAGCCCTTATACAGGCATTCATTCCGGGTGCGTCACCGCCTGAAGTCAATACAGCAATATTTTTAATATTTGGTCTCATAATTATTATACGAATATACCGTGTATTTATTACACTAAGTAATTTATTTCAAGTTTTTTCATCAGTGGATTGTATTTTTTTAGAGAGATTACGCTTTGATCCGTCTGCTTAGTTTACTGGTTATCAATTCAAGATTATGCTGCCAAGGTAGAAAAAAAACGCAAGCCATTTTGTCCAGTTGTTCAATGGATATAGTTAAGCTACCTGGTTCTTTGACCAGGGAATTTGGGTTTATTGTAAATACGATAAAGTTTGTGTTGCGTTAACGTGTAACAAATGTTAAGAATAATATTCTTTTCTGCTTAATTCATTTAATTATATATTTACATTTACGTCGTTTTTACACTAAGTCGTTTTAATAAAGCTCTAAGTGTACATTTAAATTGCAAACACAAAAACATAAAGATTTGAAAGAAATGTTACCACAGTTTAATTCTGCCTTCTCGATTGATTGTGTGATTTTCGGGTTTGACGCTGGAGAATTAAAAATCTTATTGATCGAAAGAAACGAAGAACCTTTTAAAGATTGGTGGGCTCTTCCAGGTAATATCGTAGGCGAGAATGAAAGTCTTGATCAATCGGCATCTAGAATTCTTCACGAACTGACTGGATTAGGCGATATCTACATGGAACAATATTATACTTTCGGTGATGTAGCACGTCACCCACAAGGTAGAGTATTAAGTGTTGCCTATTACGCATTGATAAGATTGGGAGGAGATAAAGCATTAAAGCCTATCAGCAATTATGCTAAGCAGGCATATTGGGTAAATATCAAGGAACTGCCGAGATTGGCATTTGACCACCAGCAGATTTTTGATAAAGGCCTGGAGAAAATCAAAAGGAGGATCAAACATCAGCCTATTGCCTTTGAGTTATTGCCAGAGAAATTTACACTAACCCAACTTCAGAATATCTACGAATTAATTTCTGATAAAAAACTTGATAAAAGGAATTTCAGGAAAAAGATGCTCAGTTTTGGGGTGCTTAAAGACCTTGATGAGAAACAGAAAGGTGTGTCGTTCCGTGCTGCAACGCTGTATCGCTTTGATAAAAGGAAATATGCCAAGCTATTTGGGAAGGAAATCTCTTTCTAGAGTATACATTCATAAAAAAAGCGAAGATCTTCATCTTCGCTTTTTTTATGAATGTATACTAAGCTTATTTGCTTGCCGATTCAATATGATAGTTGACAAGGTCATCTATAGGTGATCGGATAATTTTACCGATTCCCATTTCGTAACGATCTGCAACAACACTTAGGATATCGCGGAAGCTATAGCCTACCGATCCTACACAGTTTAGTTTGTAGTCTTTGTAATTTGGATAGTGCGTAACCAGGTTCTCAAAAAATGCAGAGAATGCAAAGTCTACTGTAGAGAATGCATAATCTTCATAGTTGTCTTTGTAATCGTACAAAAACTTACTAAAGCTAGCGCAAAAACGGTTTGGAAGTGGTTTGTTATAGATATTGTCAAAAATATCTTCGTTGGTCAAGGCATAGTTGTCATAAAAACTTTCTCTAAGTCCTTTTGGCATATATCCCTTCATGTAATCACTCAGGATTCTTTTACCAATATAACAACCGCTACCCTCATCGCCAAGGAAATAGCCTAATGAATCAATATTCAAAGAAATATCCTTACCATCGTACAGGCATGAATTTGTACCGGTACCTAATATCGCTGCAAATCCGGGCTCATCACCAAGTAATGCACGGCAAGAGGCGAGTAAGTCGTGACCGATAAATATTTTAGCATTCGGGAAAGTTACCTGCATCGCATCAGCCACAATTTTTCTTTTGGCGTCTGTAGAACAGCCAGCTCCATAATAGTACACTTCGGTAAGCTTCTCTGTTTCTAAGTGATCAGGAAGTCCGATTTTAAGTGAGTCTATGATATAAGCTGTGCTCGAGAAATAAGGATTGTAACCTTCAGTATTAAAAAGAATCTTTCTTCCGGCTTCATTGATTAAGCACCAATTGGTTTTGGTTGAACCACCATCTGCAATAACTATCATCTTAATTTAAATTTTTCGGCATAAAAGTATACATTCTTAACACTTGTGGCTGACTTTTTTTCATAATTTTATTTTTTTAATACTCGTTTAGGTAAGGCATTTTTATGGTTAGTTTAAATGCCCAAATAGGTTATTGTTAAAAAAACACTAAGCTAAAATTACATTTGTTATTTTAAAATCCAAATTATTAAATTCTAAGTGTAGCTTTTAGCCCGTTTGTATTTTTTATTTAGAAAATTAAATTCAATTATAAGCGACTGATAAACAGTGTTAATTGGTTGAATTTTTGCCTGGGTGGTTGTTAATTAAAAAGAAAAATTTGATGCGATATTTTTTTTATTTTTTTCCTGTATCAGGTATAGGAATACCAATAAAAAGCTAATATTTGTATTCAGACAGTTCAAAATTTTATGCAAGAAAAAGTAGATTTTAGAAGCGATACGGTGACCCGACCGACAGCAGGAATGTTGGACGCAATGATGCATGCTAAGATTGGTGATGACGTTTTCGGTGAAGATGAGACCGTCAATGAATTAGAGTCAAAATTAGCTGCTATTTTCCAGATGGAAGCTGGACTTTTTTGTCCCTCAGGTACGATGACCAACCAGATTGCGATTAAATGTTTTACACAGCCTATGGATGAGGTTATCTGCGATCAGACTTCACATGTTTATCGGTATGAAGGAGGTGGTATAGCCTATAATTCTTTGGCCTCAGTTAGACTGTTGTATGGTGAGCGGGGCATCCTTACTCCTCAGTTGATTGCACCTGAAATTAATGAAGAAAATATTCATTATCCAAACACAAGTTTGGTAGTGCTAGAAAATACAGTCAATAAAGGTGGCGGTGCTTGTTATACGCTTGATCAAATTAACCCCATTGCGGAATTGTGCAGTACGGAAGGATTAAAATTGCATCTTGATGGTGCAAGAATATTTAATGCGCTTATTGCAACAGGAGATGCAGCATCAGATTACGGACAGTATTTCGACGGCATATCTGTATGTTTATCTAAAGGACTGGGCGCACCAGTGGGATCAGTATTTTTATCTGATCAGGCTACCATTAAACGGGCAAGGAAGCTACGTAAGGTGTTTGGCGGTGGAATGCGTCAGGCTGGATTCTTGGCGGCGGCAGGCATTTATGCGCTGGATAATCATGTAGACCGTTTGGCGATAGACCATCAACACGCCAAGGCGCTGGCTGATACCTTATCTGCGTGCAATTACATTGAATCTGTTATGCCAGTAGAGACAAATATCGTTATCGTGAAAGTGACTGCAAGTCGTAATGCCACTGAATTAGTACGAACTTTGGCAGATAAAGGAATTTTATGCAATACTACCGGTCCGGATACGATTCGTTTCGTTACACATTTAGACGTATCTTCAACTATGATAGATCAGGCGATAGCAGTATTTCGTGAGCTGTAGCTGATCGCCAGTAGAATTAAAGATTATGAATAAAGTTTTAGTAGCAAACCGCGGAGAAATAGCGTTGCGTATCATGCGTTCCGCTCGTGAAATGGGTATAAAAACAGTTGCTGTATTTTCTGAGGCAGACCGCAGCGCACTGCACGTGCGTTATGCAGATGAAGCCATTTGTATTGGCCCGTCAGCTGCTAGCCAGTCGTATCTTGTTCCTGAAAAAATCATTAATGCCTGTAAAGTTACTGGTGCTGATGCTGTACATCCGGGATATGGTTTCTTATCCGAAAATGCTGACTTTTCCAGGGCTGTGCAGGCCGCGGGACTTATTTTTATCGGTCCGGAACCTGAAGCAATGGAGATCATGGGAAACAAGCTTTCGGCAAAGGCGGCGGCATTGGCCTGGAATATTCCACTTGTCCCAGGAACCGCTGAAGCAATTACCAATGTTGCTGAGGCCAAAATTAAGGCGATTGAAGTGGGTTTTCCTATACTAATTAAAGCAGCAGCCGGGGGCGGTGGTAAAGGAATGCGGATTGTGCATAAGGCGGAAGATTTTGAAGAGCAAATGGGACTGGCTGTAAGTGAAGCTACATCAGCCTTTGGAGACGGTTCTGTCTTTATCGAACGATATGTGTCTTCGCCAAGGCACATTGAAATTCAGGTGCTTGGAGATAGTCACGGTAACATTGTTTATTTGTTCGAGAGGGAGTGTTCAGTACAGCGTAGACATCAGAAAGTTGTTGAAGAAGCTCCATCAAGCGTGCTGACATCAGAAATTCGAGAGCAGATGGGGAAATGCGCGGTAGACGTAGCACGTTCTGTCAATTATACCGGAGCTGGAACAGTAGAGTTTATCCTGGATGAAAATCTAAATTTCTTCTTTTTGGAAATGAATACGCGTCTCCAGGTTGAACATCCCGTTACTGAAATGATCACTGGTTTGGACCTTGTGAAAGAGCAAATTAAAATTGCAAGAGGAGAGGCGCTCACTTATGCGCAGGGCGACTTAATTATGCGTGGTCATGCCATTGAACTGCGCGTGTATGCCGAAGATCCTAAAAATAATTTTCTGCCCGACATAGGTACCTTAAAAACATATAAACTGCCGGCAGGCAAAGGTGTTCGCGTAGATGATGGATTTGAAGCTGGAATGGAAATCCCGATCTACTATGATCCAATGATTGCTAAACTAATTACCTATGGACAAACGCGGGAAGAAGCGATAGAAATTATGATCAGAGCTATTGCAGAATATGACATTACGGGCATACAAACTACCCTAGGCTTTGGTAATTTTGTGATGCATCATGACGCATTCAGAAGTGGTAATTTTGATACGCACTTTGTTGATAAATACTTCAAGCCTGGAGAGCCTGGAGAGCGTGGAGAGCGTGATCATGTCAATGAAGCTGAAACCTTGATCGCTGCAATTTTTGGATCTATTTATCGAAAGACCGCAGAGGCATCAGCAGTAACTGAAGCAACAACTAATAAAAGAAGTAACTGGCGGACAAATAGAATCGCTCAAAAATAAAAAATATGTTTACCGGAATAATAGAAACGCTCGGCACTGTTGAAGCTGTAGAAAGAGAACAGGATAATATTCATTACACAATTTCTGCTGCCTTGACCAATGAATTGAAAATTGATCAGAGTGTTGCGCATAATGGGGTCTGTTTAACAGTGGTTGGATTGACGGAAAATACATATATGGTAACAGCAATTCAGGAAACACTTGATAAAACCAATTTACAGCATTTGAAACCTGGGAGTAAGGTGAATCTGGAACGTTGTATGCAGATGAATGGCCGTTTGGACGGTCATATAGTTCAGGGCCACGTCGATCAGACAGCAATTTGTGTTCGTAGGGAAGCGCTTGAAGGAAGTTGGGAATACAGGTTTCAATATGATAGCACGATTGGAAATGTAACAGTTGAAAAAGGTTCTATCTGCGTCAACGGCATCAGTCTGACTGTTGTCAATTCTGCGGATGATGCCTTTTCTGTCTTTATCATTCCTTACACTTACGAACATACCAACCTGCATGAAGTTTCAGTAGGGGATACCGTAAATTTAGAGTTTGATATTATCGGTAAATATGTTGCCCGACTTACCCGTAAGTAATTATTTGCTTAGGGTATTGATTCGATCTTTAACATATAGTATTGCCTCCTTGTTTTTGCCTTCATCTGGCTTGCTTTTTAAATATAGCCGATAATAGGTAAGTGCCTTCGCAGGCTCTTTTAATTTCAAATCTTCTAATAACGCAATATTGTAATAGATTCCACCTTTACTGGTGTATTCCAATCCTTTTTTGTATGCTGCCAATGCAGATTTATATTGCAGTTTTTCTTCATACACAGTCCCCAATAAGGTGTAATAACTGGCCATATTAGGTGACGTGCTGAATTCTATAGTTTTTTTAGTGTATTCGGCAGAAAACGTGTAGTTTTTCAGTTCACGATAACAAAGCGCAGTGTAGTACAAGCTAGTTTCGTTTTCTTGTCCCCAGGATTCCAGAAGCTTAAAATATCTAATTGCTTTTTCAAAGGCTTTGGTCAACACAGATAACTTCCCCATCGTCGTAATCACAAATGATGTACTGTCCCCAGCCGCCATTAGCCGTTCGCCAACTTCGCTGGCTTCAGGGAATTTCAATAATGCCATACATACTGGCAACCTGGCTTTAAGCAATATGAAATTTCCGGTATCTGCTTTCATTGCGGGATCAAGTACAGCATAAGCTTTTTTATCCTGCTTTAAGATATTATAGCTTGTTGCCAGATCATATGCTACATCGGCCTCTGCTGGATTTAGTTTATTTGCTTTTTCAAGATACTTGATCTTGTCAGGGTCGTTACTCAAAGGATATAAGTTGGCAAGTTGCTTATACACATTAAAATTTGTACTGTCTGCTTTCAGGATCTCCAGGTAGAAGCTTTTCGCTTTTTCTTCATTTCCACGCCTGAGACTGATGGAGGCAAGATTAAACAAGACTGTTATATTGGTTGGTTGCAGTTGCTGCAGCGCAAGATAGTTTTTTTCTGCTTCGGGCAATAAACCTGCCATCAGATGAACATAGGCGAGTTGAAATAGCGCTTTTGGATCATTACTTTCCTTACCATAGATATTTTCAAGATAAGTTGCCGCCTCTGAATAACGCTGGTTCTGATAGTAGTCAAGAAGCTTTTCTTTGTCTAAATTACTTGTTTGAGCTTGCGCGACTGCTGCAACAATGAATAGAATTAATAAGCTAACATACTTTTTCATATCTTGTTTATTTTAAACTAAGATATTAGTTGTTTTTGTCATCTGCAAATGAATTTATACGTCTGCTAAGATTTTTTCCTCAATAGGAATGGAAATATAGAAAGTTGTCCCCTTACCTAAGGTACTTGTAGCTGAGATGTCGCCATCATTCCGTAACATAAATTCCCTGCACACCACCATTCCCAGCCCGGTGCCTTTCTCATTCATTGTTCCTCTTGACGATACACTTTTGCCATCAAAAAGGTTTGCAAGAAATTCGGGAGACATGCCGATGCCATTATCCTTAATGCAGAGCACCATGTGCCCGTCTCTGGAATAGGTAGCATAAACTTCGATCGTGCTTCCTGGGTTACAGAATTTAATCGCATTGTTCAGGATATTTCTGACTACAATCTGTATCATTAACATATCTGCGTACACGCCTTGTCCTGGAAATACGTCCTGGATGATAGTGATATCTTTGGCTTTTGCAGAAGGTAAATGATAATCGATCTCGTTGATTATCATTCCTTTCAGGTCAAAATATTCTTTATTAATCCCATAACCTTTTAACTGGCTTCTTGACCAATGCAGAATATTCTCCAGCAAGTCTGTAGTATACAGAATATCCTTGCTCAGGGTTGGTAAGATATCTTTGAATTCATCAATACTGATGACATCGTTAGCGATCATTTTAAGTACTTCTGACAGATTCACCAACGGACCACGAAGGTCGTGTGCTATAATAGAAAAAATCCTGTCTTTAAGCTGATTCAGTTCCTGGAGTTCATCAGCCTGTTCTTTAATTTTGCGAGCTTCATGACGCAGATTGGTTAAATCTTGAAACTTAACGATCGTCGCTTCATTATTTAATTTGTTTTCATTGAGGTATCTGATATCAGCTTCAATATCGAATGTACCCGTCGCGGTTTGTAAAACAAGTTCCGATTTTCCGGATCTGTTTTCTGTAATAGACTTTATAAGAAATGTCTCTCCCGGAAAAATCTCAGAGATTTCCCGCCCGATAATTTCGTTGGATTTCAGATCCCCGGTATATTTTTTAAAAGCAATATTGTAGTCGATAACCCTATTGTGCTTGTCCAATACCATAAAACCATCCTGCATCAGTTCAAGGACTTTTTCTCTGGCAACGGGCAAAATATCAAAAAGTTTAAATCGGTAAATGCCAAGAAAAATTAACAAAATGGTGGTAATAAAAGCAAAAGGGGTGACATCCAGATTTCCCAGCGGTCTAAACCCAAGAAGGTAGGATATATTTGCGATCCAGGGGATCAGCGCAGCGATCAAAATACTGTAATTCTGTTTTTTGTAGATTGCATCGGCTTTTCTGAATTTAACGAGTAAGAGGTATCCACCAATAGCTAACAAGATGTAAAAGTAGGCAGTAAATATCCGGTAAGAAATTCCAGGTTCTATGGCTACCATTGGGAAATCACTTTCCAAACTTAAGTGCAGGGCTTTATAATGTAGATGATGGTATTTGTTTGTCCACTCCAACAGTATAGTGATGACCGGTACAATGAGAAAAAGTGCGATGTTGCGGTTCGATTTTATCCATTTTGACTGTCCTGATAATTCAACACAAAAGAAAAACCAATTGATGGGCAATGTGGCGATTCCTAGGTATTCGATATTTGTGAAGAACTTCATCTGGTCTAGCGTGCTGCTAGCCAGCTCAAAACCGTATGCTACCGACCAGATTCCATTTGACAACATCATCAACCCGAACCACCTGACCGCACCCCCTTCCTTCTTATATACATAATAAGAAAGGAAAAGTGTCAGCGCACCACATACTATCAGTATGAGTGCGTATGTGTTAAAGGTAAATTCCATTCAAAACGGTTAGTCGGGCGAAATATCTATAACTTGAAAACAAAATCATAAATTTCCGGTTTAGTAAATATAAAACTACGTAATATACTTAATATTAAAAACCTTAGTTTTACATCTGTATTATCCATTTCATTCATTAAAATTATTATGAAAAGAATTATCCTTTCCGCACTGATGCTCTGCAGTAGCGTTGTTGCCTTCAGTCAGGTATTGCCTAGTTTCCAGTTTGGTATTAAAGGTGGGGCGAACCTCTCTAAATTCAGTACAGACAATGTTTTTGATAGCGATAACCGGGCAGGCTATTATGCTGGTTTCTATGCACGTGTTGGTGCCGTAGGCTTGCATTTCCAACCTGAACTTTATCTTGCCGGAAAAAACACAACCCTTGTAAGTGTAGCTGGTGTGGATAATAAAGTGAAATTTACCAGTGTAGATGTCCCTTTGTTAATAGGAACAAAAATCGGTGCAGCAGGAGTTGGACTGAGATTAAATACTGGTCCGGTTGTGTCATTTATTGTGGATAAAAAACAATCCTTTGGAGCCGCGACAACTAATATTTTCAATGGTAATTTTAAAGATCAGGCATTTGCCTGGCAGTTTGGTGCTGGTCTTGATCTTGGTGGATTGGGCGTAGACCTCAGATATGAAGCAGGATTGACTAAGCTTGGTAAAGATGGATATAACGACAAGAAGTTAAGTCTTTTCACTTTGGGACTCGCCTATAAGCTGTTCTAAAAAATATATACTTACAACTCGTTGATAGAAGGGTAATCCAAAAGGTTATCCTTCTTTTTTTTGGCCTTAAAGTTGACGTATAATCCACCCAACTCTAAACCTAAAATCATGAAGATCACAGAACTGCTGCTGAAAGGGCATAGCTTCCCTGCTTTGTTAAAAACATTTGGAATTGACGGTAATGATGTCAAAATTCAGGACGAAGACATCATCATGGCCGACCAGTTTTCTAAACATCAGGATACTGTTAAGGAAACCATCTGCATCGAAGCAAAAAATAAATCAGGTGTTTTTAATTTATTCGGAACATTACATTGCAATCTTGTTAACAATCTCGCGGTATTTGAGATGCAAGGCTTTGAACAGCTGCGTCCAGTATGCTAAGCTAACTTTGGAACTTCTTTAATCTCGTATGTAAATGCACCAGCGATGGGTCGTATAGGAGTGTCGTGTGCGTCACTCAGTACCTTAATGAAACATGCGCCATAATAAAAGATAAATGAAGAGTAAAAGACAAATAGCATGATCAAGACAATCGAGCCCGAGGCGCCATAGATGTTGCCAATATTACTCAGTGGAAGCATAATCCGCAGGATATATTTTCCAATTGTAAATAAGACCCCTGTTAACAATCCACCTTTCCAACTCGCTTTCCAGGCAGGGCGTCCGTTAGTAAGATATTTAAAGAGTACGCTAAACCAAACGGTTACGATTGCGATAAAAAGTAACTGATTGAGGATTGCTAAAAATACTTTGCCGAAGCTCGGTGAGGCATTATTGATATAAACTCCGATAAAAGCTTGAATGCTGTCTGTTACCAAACCCGTGGTAAAAAGAATGCCCGCCAATAAAATGATGACCATAGAACGGGCGCGAAGTTTTAATTTAAAAAGAAAACTTGAATGCGGCTTAATGCCTATCGACCAGATTTGATCCATTGAGCTTTTAATAACACTAAACAACGTGGTAGCCACAAAGAGAAAAAAGATGAAACTAAAAATAGTAGCTATCCAGTTTTGATCGATGTTCCGAATATTTCTCAGCGTCTGACGAATCTGCACAATACTACTTTCGTCAAGGATGTTTGAAAGCCGTTCAAATAATTTTGTTACCAATATCTTGCGATCGATGAAATATCCAAACAGTCTGATCAATATGATTAAAATAGGTGGTAGGGCAAAGTTAGTAAAGAAGGCTGTAGCGCCAGCAAGCCTTAAGGGATCATTCTTTTGAAAAAGGTTAAAGGCTTGCCTTAGGTGAGCACTAAATGTATGAATTTGGGTAAAAAGCCTTTTAAACATTCTTTTCTAACAATTGCAGCCCCGAAAGTAACTATTTTATTTATTTAACCCGGTGATGCACCAATTGTTTTACAATCGTCCGCAATAAAAAGGCGGGTGCTTATAAAAGACCCGCCTGTAAATGTTATTGTTATAGATTTCCCCGGAGTTCTTGTTCTCGCTCTAAAGATTCGAACAATGCTTTGAAATTTCCTGCGCCAAAAGATTGTGCGCCTTTTCTTTGTATAATCTCAAAAAACAAAGTTGGACGGTCTTCTACAGGTTTAGTAAAGATCTGTAAAAGATAACCCTCTTCATCACAATCTACCAGAATCCCCAGCTCCTTAAGTTTAGCGATCTCCTCATCAATTTCACCTACTCGATCAGGCATCATATTATAATAAGCCTCCGGAGGAGCGCTGAGGAATTCCACGCCACGCGATTTCAATTCCCTAACAGTAGTCAGGATATCTTTAGTCGCTACCGCTATATGTTGAACACCCTCGCCTTCGTAAAATTCCAGGTATTCTTCGATCTGAGATTTCTTTTTACCTTCCGCAGGCTCGTTAATTGGAAACTTAGAAAAACCGTTCCCATTACTCATCACCTTACTCATCAATGCTGAATATTCTGTATTGATTTGCTTGTCATCAAATGAAAGAATATTTACAAAGCCCATTACCTCTTCATACCATTTTACGGTCTCATTCATCCTGTTCCAGCCTACATTGCCTACGCAATGGTCTACATAAAGCAAACCTGCATCACCCGGATTGTAATCGCTCACCCATTCTTTATAACCCGGCAAGAAAGTACCAGTATAGTTCTTGCGTTCAACAAACATGTGGATGGTTTCTCCGTAAGTATAAATCCCGGACATTTTAACTTCCCCATGCTCATCGGTCTTCGTTATAGGTTCCAGATAGGGTCTGGCACCCCTTTTTGTGGTTTCTTCAAATGCACTATAGGCATCATCTACCCATAAGGCCAAAACCTTAACGCCATCGCCATGTAATTTAACATGTTCCGAAATTGGGCTCTCAGATTTTAAGGCAGTGGTAAGTACCAGTCTGATCTTTCCTTGCTGTAAAACATAAGAAGCATATTCTCTTACGCCGGTTTCGGGTCCCGCATAGGCGAGCGACTGGAAGCCGAACGCAGTTTTGTAGTAATGTGCCGCTTGTTTAGCGTTACCGACATAAAATTCAATGTAATCTGTACCATTGATCGGTAAAAAATCCTGCGCTTTGGCAATCTTTTCTGCAAATGTTTGTGTTGACATAGTATAACTATATGTGTGTGCTTATTTATTCAATGTTAATTTGCCAGCTTTTGTGGTAGTTCTCGTCCTCAATCGCTATGGCATCTTCAGTGAGCATCAGTGGTCTGAACGGGTCTATCATTACCGCCAGCTCCTCCGTTTTCTCTTTACCAATGGATTTCTCAACAGTACCCGGATGTGGTCCATGTGGAATGCCCCCGGGATGTAAGGTTATTTGTCCGCGTACAACACTTTTACGGCTCATAAAATCTCCATCCACATAATATAATACCTCGTCACTGTCCACATTGCTATGATTGTAAGGAGCAGGAATAGATAATGGATGGTAATCGTATTTACGAGGAACAAAAGAGCAAATCACAAAGTTATGGCCTTCAAAAGTTTGATGTACTGGTGGCGGCTGATGTAACCTGCCGGTAATCGGCTCGAAATCATGAATGGAAAATGCCCATGGATAATGAAACCCATCCCAGCCTATAAAATCGAAGGGATGAGTGCCGTAGGTATACGGGTATATTAAACCTTGTTTTTTAATTAATACTTTGAAATCCCCAAATTCATCATTCGTTTCCAAATCCACAGGCCTTTTGATATCCCGTTCGCAGTAAGGCGAATGTTCCATTAGCTGTCCATATTCATTTCGGTAACGTTTAGGACTCCGGATTGGGCTAAAACTCTCTATTATGAACAAACGATTATCTTCGCTATCGAACTCTAACTGATAGATCGTGCCACGTGGCACAACAAGGTAATCGCCATACGCAAATTTGATCTTGCCAAAACCAGTTTTCAAAGTTCCTGTGCCCTCATGGATAAAAATCACCTCGTCTGCCTGGCTGTTTTTATAGAAATAATCAGTCATGGATTTTCTAGGTGCAGCGAGCGAAATGTGCAGATCGGCATTTACCAACACCGGTTTCCTGCTCTTCAGATAATCATCTTCAGGTTTAATGTTAAAACCGATCAGGCTCGTGTGTTTGAGGTGTTTTTCCCGGGCAATTTTTGGTTCAACAGAATACGGCTCGCCAAGCGACTTCACAATTGTCGGCGGGTGGCAGTGGTAAACCAAGGAGTAAAGGCTTGAGAAACCTTCTGTAGAAACCAATTCTTCTGCATACAGTTCGCCATCCGGTTTCCGGAAAACGGTATGTCGCTTTGGAGGAATTGTTCCCAATGTGTGGTATATAGGCATATCAATATTGATTTGGTTAGACTGATTAGATAACGAGTAAAACGCAGAAACGTTTTAACCAGCAGCGTATTAGACGGGATATCTAGTTGGAATATTGCGCAAAGATGATCTTAGACAGCATCGCATAGCGAAATGCCGCTAGGATCTGGCGTGAAATCTGACTATTGATGGATAACATCTTGTTCATTTGCGTTGCTAAATTAGGGATAGTTATTGAAAGTTGTTTAGCAATCAAGGGATTATTCTTCAAAAAAGATATTTAATGTCATTAATCCTTGAAATCTGCAAACAACTACTTAGCTTTATCCCCATCTAACCATTTAAAAACTGTCAATTATGAAGCTAGTTTCTTATCTAACAGACGATCGTGAACATCTGGGTGTTTTCGTTAACGGACATATCTACAACTTAAATTCGTGTGATAAACTGCTGCCTAACGAGATGAATGCTTTTCTTCGGGGCGGCGTTGTACTAATGGATCGGGCGAAGAAAATTGATGCACAGATAAAGAGTGGTGAGTTGGAGCCTAAGGAAGAGGCCTTTTATGAGGTGCTGGCGCCCGTGCCACATCCGACATCCTGCCGCGATGGTTACGCCTTCCGTCAGCATGTTGCTGCAGCGCGTAGAAACAGGAAGGTAGAGATGATTGCTGAATTTGACCAATATCCGATTTTCTACTTCACAAATCATAATGCCATTCAAGGACCTGGAGAAATTGAATGTATGCCTGATCATTTTCAAAAGCTTGATTTTGAACTTGAAGTGGCTATCGTGGTTGGAACTAAAGGTAGGAATATCACCGCTGCGGAAGCCGATTCCTATATTGCTGGCTTTATGATCATGAATGATATGAGCGCGCGTACTTTGCAGATGGAAGAGATGTTATTGAACCTTGGCCCGGCTAAAGGAAAGGACTTTTCTACGGTTATAGGCCCATGGTTAGTTACACCCGACGAACTCGAAGAATACAAAACAAGTCCTAAAGAAGGACATACTGGTAATGCGTATAATCTGGAAATGTCTTGTTTAGTAAATGGTAGTGAGGTTTCAAAAGGAAACATGGCCGATATGGACTGGACTTTTGCAGAAATTCTTGAGCGCTGTGCATACGGTGTTGATATTTTGCCTGGCGACGTGATTGGCTCCGGAACCGTAGGTACAGGCTGCTTTTTGGAGCTGAACGGAACGGGGTTACTCAACGATGCGGCTTATAAGCCACAATGGCTGCAAGACGGTGATATCGTTGAGATGAAGATTACCGGTCTCGGCATCTTAAATAACACCATCAGAAAGGCTGATACTGATTTTTCTATACTTGCCCTTAAAAAATAATGCTGACCTTAAATGCTTCAGAAATGAGCCCGGTGCAGTTGCAAAATTATTTGCAATATGCAATTGCACCGAGGCCGATATGTTTCGCTACAACCATAGCAGCAGATGGACAGATCAACCTTAGTCCATTTAGTTTTTTTAATCTGTTTAGTACCAATCCACCAGTGTGCATATTTTCTCCTGCACGCAGGGTACGTGATAATACGACAAAGCATACACTCGAAAACGTACTACAGGTAAAAGAATGTGTGATCAATATCGTGAATTACGATATGGTGCAACAGACAAGTCTGGCCAGCACAGAATATGCAAGGGATATTAATGAATTTGATAAAACTGGTTTTACCATGCTTAAGTCAGAATTGGTAAGTCCACCACGTGTGGCAGAAGCGCCGGTTCAGATGGAATGTATAGTCACTGAAGTACTTTCCATGGGGCCGAACGCAGGTGCAGGAAATCTGGTGTTTGCAGAAATCAAGCGCATTCACATCAAAGAAGAAATTCTTGATGCTGATGGGAAAATTGATCAGGGAAAGATTGATCTGGTAGCCCGACTGGGTGGCGACTGGTACTGTAGGGTTACACCAGAAAATCTTTTTAAAGTTGCTAAACCCCTGACTACGTTAGGTATTGGAATAGATATGCTACCCTTTGAAGTTAGAAACTCAAGAGTGCTTACCGGAAATGATCTGGGGATGCTGGGTAACATAGAACACTTACCAACGGCAGAAGAAATCGATGCCCTCCGCAGTCATGCTTCAGTAAAAGAAGTACTGGATGCTACAATAGGGGATGGGACAACGCGTACCAGAGCATTACACGAGTTGGCGAGGAACTTTTTGGATAATGGAGAAGTATTAAACGCGCTTAAAGCTGTGCTGCTGGATTAGATAATACTCACAGCCTTCAGAAAACGGCCTCTATAGTAATCGTTTAATGTAGTTATGGTGACGGCATTTGCCTTACCTGACGTTGCATGGATAAACTGGATCTCATCACCATCAATAGCGTAAATAATGCCAACATGGCCTACAGATCGAACTTTAGGATTTGTTCCTGTAAAAATTAAAATATCGCCGACTTTTGCTTTAGCCAGTTCTACTGGTGTTCCCGTATTGCTGAATTCTGAAGAGGAACGGGGTACGTTAAATCCGAAATTATGGAACACATAACTTACAAAACCAGAACAGTCGAAACCGCGTGCAGGGTTACTTGAAGCATAATGATATGGCACACCAATCAAAGTTTTTGCAAAGCCGATAAGCTGATTTGCCGGGTGCTGTACAGGAAGTGACGAAATCAACTGCTGCACCATGTGCTGCATTTTTAAGGATACTGTTTGTGCCTGCCCTGCTGTAGCAAAAAAGCACACAAAACAAAAACTAAAGAGGATTTTCTTCATAAGCCATGCCAAAGATATCAAAAATACCAAAGTATGGAAGTTATGTTGATAACTTGCTGATTATGGCGTTGTAACGGCAACCGGTAACACCTTCCCGTTAAAAAATTTGTGCCCGGTCTTAGCGAAGTCCGCTACATACTTACCCATTTCAAAAGCCATTACTGGTGACTCATAGCCCGGAAACGCTTTTTCCAGCATTTCTGTTTGTGCTGAGCCCAGTGCCAGGCAGTTGATCTTAATTCCTGTGTCTGCAAGTTCATAAGCCAGACATTCGGTTAGTGTATGCAGTGCTGATTTACTTGAAGAATAAGCGGACAGGCCAGGGAACTTAACGCTGCCCTGATAGCCACCCATACTTCCGATATTTACAACATGACTTCCTTTTTTTAATAGCGGCAGAAGATTTTTAATCATGTTAAAATGACCCAGAACATTTCCCTGCAACATATCTGCGAAATCTTCGACAGAGGTTTCGAGGAAAGGCTTGTTTACTAATACACCTGCGTTGTTAATCAGTATATCGATCTCGCCGAGGCGTTCTTTCAAAAATGGAATTAATGCGGCATAATCATCTTTGACGATATCAAATTCAACCGGTAGCAAAGTGCAGTCCGGATTAATACCCCTGGCTATTTCCAGTAATTTTCTCAATTTATCTGCCGAGCGGGCAATACAGACGATTTTGTGATCAGTATGCAATGCAAATTCAAGTGCAGCTTCAAAGCCAATACCACTGCTGGCACCCGTTAAAACAATATTCATTATAAATCTTCCTCTTCTGTAATTAGTTGTGTAACTGGATTCTCAATCACGTGTAATCCGTCTTTTATTAGTTTCTTATGCTCTGGTTCGTTTAATGCCCGATGCTCTAGCGAAATTCTGATCTCACGTTCCAGTTCTGGAAATTGCTTGGTATGGTAAAGTATCTCCAGAATCTGTAACGCACACAGCCAATCAGACCGATGTTCTGCCTTTAGGCTAGCATAAATCTCCGGAAGATCTTCGTAACCCGTCTCCTGCTCGCGGATATCACGAACCATTTGGTACAGCGCATGCAGCTTCTGGGTAGGGAGGTCATAGCTTACCTTATGCGTTTGCTTATCGCTGATATGGGTCAGCTCTTCATATGCATCCTTGTCGGCAGCCCCATTAAATACAGACACGATTTTTTCACCCACAGCCATATCATAAACGCCCCAGTCGGGCTGGAACAATATATTCCCGTTTTCCTCTTTAACCGTACAATCTTCAAAGGTGATAAGAATCAGTTTGTCGCCCTTTATCAGGAGTTCAGATACAAGGCCTTCAACGTGGATCCTGCTGTCGAAAAGCAATGCTCCTCGCGTTCCTTTTACGATCCCTAGGGCCTCGAGTTCCGTTAAATTATGATCTTCCAAAAGTTTTTCATAGCCTGAGAGTTTTCCTACGGGAGAAGAAAATCCATCTTTGTGATATAACTTGTGGTGACCATCCAGTTGTTTATCTTCAAATGCCAATGCTGAAGGACCGCTGGTTTTAATGAAGGTAAGTTCATCATGCTGGTCTACGCCCATATCAGTAAATATGCCTGTTACCTGTAATCCAGAACTGTATACTGCGGTTGCGGGGTTTTTGCAGCCTATTGCTTTCATTAAACTTTCAGTTCCACCGCGTCTAAATGCCATCGTATCCGCAAATTGTTCCAGCACATCAATCAGATTTTGAAAGGTAGGCGTTACAAATAGTTGTGGTTGGGTTTTAGTTATATCGTATTGATAGTTTACAGTATCAATGGTGTACCAGATCTTTTTAACTTCTTCCGTCAGGCAACTGCTGCTTTCTCCGATTGAAGATAACAGACCCGCACCGTAAATCTTTGGATTTTCTAGCGTGCCGATCAAGCCATATTCTACCGTCCACCAGTGTAATCGACCCAACAATGCCATTTCTGATGGTTCGCCCATATCGTCTGCAACAGCACGTAAATGCTGCTCCGCTTTAACTATTATCGCCTCGTCTACATCAGCAGCTTCTTTAAGTATGGAAAGATTGCGAATCGCCTCGTACAATTCAAAATCTTTGGCAGAAAACATCGCTTTGGCACCAATAGAACCAATATAACTTAAGTAGCTGTTGTAATCCGCATCAGCGATAATCGGTGCATGCCCGGCAGATTCATGGATGATATCCGGCGCTGGTGTATATTCAATATGGTTAATTTGTCTGATATCTGCTGCAATCACTAAAACGTGATAAGCCTGGTATTCCATAAAAGCCGCAGGAGGTATAAATCCATCAACGGTAACAGCACCCCAGCCTAATTTACCCAGATTGTCATTCATGGTTTGCAAGTCCGGAATATATTCAATACTCAACCCGGCCCGTTGTAAGCCTTTGATATAAGGGTAGTAAGCCACATCTTTCAGGTAGCTATAGTTCTGACGCATTACATAACGCCAGACTGCCTGATCTATCGGCGTATATTTTTCGTAATGCTGTTCAACAATAAATTGCCTTAAATGCTTTGGGAGCTTAGCTACCTGCGGATTATTGAAGTCGTTAAAATCACTCATTACAAATCGGATTGATATTTCGCCAATATAGGTTGATACATAAAGTTAAGCAAATATTATCTCGCCCTATGACGAAAAAATGATCTATTTCTTTACTTTAAAAGAGAAGTGTTTTTGAGAAAAGTAGCTGAAAACAGCAAGTATAAGGGAAGTAACGAGTTTAGCGACTGTAGGATAGAAGCTAAATGCTTCAACCAAAACTTTGATAAACGCATAATTTAATAGGATATTAGTAGCTACAACAGATCCATACCTAAAAAGTTGGATCCGTCCCTTTAAGTTTGACTGTGTAAAAACCAGGTATTTATTGAGTAGGAAACCTATCAAAAATGTAAGCAATGATTCTATTGCCAGTGCTGCAATAGGTGCCGTGATCAGTGGCATGCCTTTGATTTGTACGTCTTCCTGCTTTAATATAATGTTATAGGCGATGTAATAGACAACCACACCTGCAACCATTGTAGTGCCACCTGTAGCAATATATCTAAAAGTATGTGGAGAAATCCAACGCGAAAAAGGTGGGTAAAAAAAGTCTATAAATCGTAATATCGCCTTCCGCATTTCCTTAATTAAACACGAAAGTAGGTATTGCCGGGCAATAACAGTAAGGGTGTAAGAAATTATTTACAATATACACCACTGATAACCTTAGATTGGTTTTAGGTTTGGGATAGCCACAAAGTCCATCGTCGCAGAATATTTATAGTGTGGATGTGGTTGGATACTCACGCCAACGATGTTGAGTCCCAACGTATTGTTCAGGATATTTTTTCGATGTCCAAGATCTGCAACTCCCTGATCAAGCAAAAGCAGGCTTACATTTGCCAGACCTGTGGAAAAGCCAAAAGCAAGATTCTCTGCCATTCCTCTGTTGGGATAATATTTCTCAATGCGATTTACCATTGTCCTTCCGTCATAAGAATTATGTCCGGCAACGTTATGCTTATTCATATCCTTGCCGTGTTGTTTCGCAACATAACTCAAGCTTTCATCGGGATACAGCAAACTTAGGTTCTTGACATTTTTCAGATCCTCTTTCAGTCCACGATAGTATGGGTCATATCTGTTAATCTTCAGATCATTATAATTACTATATTTTTTCATCTGTTGATTGTGCATATCTACATAGTCCTGGAAATAGGTGTCGAAAAATTTCGGTCCGTCCATCCTAACCAGATTCATATAGAAAATGATCTTTTTTTCTTCATCTGTAAGATAATTTACATTGGAAGCGGTATTGGCTTTGTTGATTTCCTCCTGGGTCCAGCCAGGGGCGGGCTGCGCATATTTTACCGTAAAATCAGGGAGGGTCATTGCCTTACTATACAAAGGCAGCGTAAACAGATATAGGGCGAGAATAAATTTCATAGGCTAACAGTAAACAGGATTTCCTGTCTACTGTTATTGACAATAATCTCTCCAAATGGTTTATTTGAACTGCACTTTATGAATTTACATCAACAAATTCAACATCTCTCTGAGTTCTTGAACCTCTTGCTCCAGCTTGGATATTCGTTCTTCCAACGCAGGGTCAGTGTTAGGAGCTACTGCTGTTATTTCTTGCTCTGGGTTTTCTGGTTCTTGTGCTCCGCCGAACAGGTGCATGTAACGCGCTTCCTTCTGGCCGGCTTTTTTAGCAAGCTGCTTTACGTAGGTGGGTTCTGATGTGGCCAGCTTTTGCAGGCTCTCTTGAACTTCTTCTATCGTTTCGAATTCATACATAAGACCCGAATTTGTATTAATTTCACCTGGGGTAGAAGGTCCTCGGAGTAGTAACAGGCAGACAATAGAAAGGTCGGATGGCAATAACGGATACATAATTGCAAGATTGTGCTTCCATTTCACAGCCCTGCTTCCCGCTCCGGTAACGGTACTGGCGAGCCCTTTGATTTTCAGGCCATTCAAGGTTAATACGACAGTTTCTTCATCGTAATTTACAACAGGATTTCTGGAAGTTTTTTGATTACAGGCAGCAGTAAGCCCGTTAATGCTCATGGGATAATAGTCTGGTGTTGTTCTGCTTTTTTCAATCAGAACACCTATAATTCTTTGTTCAATGGCACTGAGCTGAATCAGCGGTTTAATATCTTCCATAAAATAAAGATATAAAAAACTGCCTTATTGCAATATGAGCGTTTAGAGAAAGGCAATCAAATTCAATGTCCCGGATTAAACCGGGACAAATCAATTAATGGTTTAATTTTTTGTTGTTAACAAAAGTTAAGTATAGCGCAGCCACTGCCAGGACAAGTGTAAGCGATAAAATGATGATAGTTACGTCTGTATTGCTCATGATCAAATATTTTGTATGAAGGTAACAAAATTCCATACCTCCGGTTGTTTTTTTTAGTAAATAAATTTGCAGTGATCATATTTAGCTGTACATTTGTACTGTAATAAAAATAATTACAGAATGAACAACAGCAGGTTTTCCATCGCTATCCATATCCTCACCTTGCTTCATCAGGAGAAGGGCGCGCTGGTATCTTCTGATTATTTGGCAGGCAGTATAAATATCAACCCGGTTTTGGTTAGGAAAGAGTTGAGCAATCTTGCAAAAGCGGGCTTGGTGACTAGCAAGGAGGGTAAAAATGGTGGGAGTTACCTTGCTAAAGCGGCGGAAAAAATTACATTGGATGAAGTCTATAAAGTAGTCCGTCAGGATTATCTGCTGGGTCAAAACAAGAATACCCCCAATCCGCAATGTCCGGTGGGGAAACAAATAAATGGGCATTTGAATACATTGTACGACAAAACGGAGCAAGTACTGATCCAGTCGCTAGCTACACAAACGCTTGCTGACTTCAGTCGTTTATTTGACTGATTTTTTTTAAACTAAACTGTAATAATTAACATTACAATAATATATAAACAATAAAACGATAAGTATGAAAGTAGCATTAATCGGAGCAACAGGATTTGTTGGCTCAAGCATTTTAAAAGAATTGGTAAGTCGCGGAACAGAAGTTATCGCCATCGCTCGCAAAACTGACGAAATTGATACAACAAGTCCGCTGGTAACGGCTTTGGCAGTAGATATCATGAACAAGGAATCCCTGAGCAATGCCATTCAAGGAGTAGACGTGGTAGTTTCAGCTTTTAATCCAGGTTGGAGCAATCCCAATATCTACGATGATTCTTTAGCTGGCTTACAATCGATTCAACAAACCGTTAAGGATGCCGGCGTACCACGTTACCTTGTAATTGGTGGTGCAGGAAGTTTATTTATCAACGGACAACAGTTAGTAGATGGTCCTGAGTTTCCAGAAGCGATCAAGGCAGGGGCAACTGCAATGAGAGATTATTTAAATATACTGAAAGAAGAAAAAGATTTACAATGGACGTTCTTTAGCCCGGCGATCGAAATGCATCAGGGTACTAAAACCGGGCGCACAGGAAAATACCGTTTGGGTAACGATAGTCCGGTATTTAATGACGAGCAACGGAGTATCCTGTCGGTAGAAGATCTTTCTGTTGTCATCGCTGACGAATTGGAAAATAATGCGTTCCCTAATCAACGTTTTACTGCTGCTTACTAAGCAGATTTCTTGTATACTATAGCCTTTATAAATCCCTGGTAATACGTTTGTATATCCAGGGGTTTATAGTTTTTAGCTATAAAATAGGGTTGCATGGGTATGAGTGTTGTGGCTTCCACATGGGCAATTTTTCCAAAAAAGTAATACATAGTGCTGAGTAGCCATTCCTGCCATTTGCTACCGCCATTTTCAGGATTATCAAAATCACTGAACAACCAGAGGCCGGAGGGTTTCAGCATATGATTCAGTTTTGAGAAAACCTGCTGAATCCGCTCTTCCTTGAAATTGTCAAATAAAAATGCCGTGATCACAACATCGTAACGGCAGTCGTCAATAAAATCTTCTATAGGCAGGTTTACAAATTCCAAGATATTTCCCTTGGCAGATCTCTTTGATGCCAAGCGTATCATCTTTTCAGAGATTTCTACATAAGTGATTTTTAAACCTTCACCACATACTTTCGATATTTCTTCCAATATCCAGCCTGTACCTCCGCCTACTATTAAGATGTTGCTTCTGGAGGGAATGAATTTTATTTGTGCTATCTGTGCTTTTACCTGCGATTTAAAAAACACCATTCTGCTCAACATATCGTAATTGCGGGCAATCGCATCATAGTTGTTTAATTTCATGTCAGATGAGGTCAGGTGCAATTAGTATTCCAATAATACCGCAGACGGCTTTCACAAAAATCAGTCCGTCAATTACGATCAGATAATAGAGTATCCGTTGTCTATGATGCATAGAAAATGCAACGAGCATAGTCAATAAAAAAGGAAGCAAATTAAAGCCTACTCGTATTGCAGGAAAATTACGAACATAGGCGAAAATAAGCAATGAAATAACGCCAATACTCAACAGTGGCAGAAGGATATAGAAGATTGTTTTACGGATGCCGATACGAACTACAAACGTTTTTAGTTCCAGATTCGCATCAATCGCGTAATCCTTAATATCGAACATAATGGCATTTACGGTGCAAAACATCCAGTTTTTTATAAAAAGCCATACCCACAAAACGTCTGTAGGGAAGGGGGTACCCCGCTCTATTTTCAGTAGTATCAAGGGGAGGATATTTGCCGTACATGCCCAAATAAATCCGATGATAAACGGCTTTAGCCAACCTGTATTTCTGAGGTTCAGATTAAAAAAGAATGCTGGTAACAAGCCGTAATATAATGCTGCAGCACCGAGAACAATGAAAACAAAGACCCAGTAGGATAGCGGTAAATGCAGAATATGATGCAGGTTCTTGAAAAATAGATAAGCAAATAGGGCAATGGCGCTCGCTCCCAGGAAAAGCTGACTAATACTTAGGAAACGGTGGTGTTTAACATACCAGGCAGCCCTCGGATTGCTGTAGTTGCTAAACTTATTAACTCCCATGTAGGCATAGGTATAATAAACGATGGGTGCAGAAAAGATTAGCGCATAATAGGCTAAAGAATTAAAAGGAACATTAAGTTGCAGCGTTGACTCAATAGTTAATACTACCGCCAGGATGCCAATAAAATAATTGCCAAAAAAGATAAACCTGACGAGTTTCGATACCATTTCAAAGCAAGGTAAAAAGAAATTAAATGTTTTTATGGCAAACGTTTCAGGAATAAATCGTGTTAGGTAGCTACACGCATGTCACATCCGGCTTAAAAATAGAATAAATCTCCTTATGTCGTTACATCAATCGCCCGAAAAAATAAAAAAAGAATTGTCCTACATCCAGAAGGTTTGGCAAACTGTAGCTATTGTAGCACTGCTGGTTGTCGTAATTTTAATCGCGAGGGTAGCTTTTAATGTTTTGCTGATGATTTTAGCAGGGTCATTGATTGCAGTGTATTTTCATGGCTTAGGAGATATGATTGAGCGAAGGACAAAATTGAACAGACGTGCGGCCATGATCATTTCTGTGGTAGGCTCATTTGTAATCCTGGGTACATTGCTTTGGTTTATGGGTACAAAGATTCAAGACCAGATTGCTTTGTTAACCGAATCGTTGCCGCATACCATAGAGTCTGCTAAAATTAAATTAAGCCAAAGTTCGACGGGTACTAAGATTTTAGATTATCTCTCAGAAGACAGCAATTCAAAATGGATGGCTACGGCTCAGCGATTTTTCAGTACGAGTTTTGGTGTTATGGGTAACCTCTATGTAATTCTATTGCTTTCGATATTCTTTACTGCAAATCCCAATATTTACAAAGATGGGATGCTTAAACTGGTTCCCCAAGGAAATAAGGGGCTGGCCAAAACTTGTATAGATCGTACCAGTCTGGTATTAAAAGGTTGGCTCAAGGGTACAATGTTATCTATGGTGCTGATCACAATCCTTATTGCAGTAGGCTTGTCTATTATGGGAATTCCTGGAGCGCTGGTACTGGCAATGCTAACCGGGATGCTCAAACTAATCCCAAATTTCGGGTCCATGGCGGCCATGATTCCGGGAGTTTTACTGGCACTCACCGTGAGCACCAACACAGCCTTAATTGTTGCACTCATTTATATCGTTTCTCAGACTATAGTAAGTAACATTGTTACGCCCCTTATTCAGAAGAGGATGATCAACCTGCCGCCTGCTTTAACAATCATCAGTCAGGTAATTATGGGCACGCTTTCAGGGGCTTTGGGAATTATTCTTGCTGTGCCGTTGCTGGCAATTATTATCATACTTGTTGATGAATTGTATGTGAAGAAAATTGCTGCAAATGAACAGATTTCAGAAGAAGTAGTTCCCGATCTTTAAAACCATTCTGTATTTATACTGTTCGTTAACTATGATAGAACAAACACAAGAATATCAAAACCATACTGGGATAGATGCATTTAACTTGTTTTATGGCATCCAACATCAATTCGGAAACAAGTATAGTTATCAAAGAAATGGCGATCAACTGGTGATTTCAAAATTGGATAAGCAATCTTTCGGAGAGGTTACATTTGGGAATGCAGTAGTCAGGATTTCCCTGTCCGATTCTGTGGGATCCGATGAAAAGGAAACGTTAGCATTTATAGAAAATTTGTCTGCGTTGCTCGGTAAATAAAAAAAGCCCCCAAAAAGTTAATACTTTTTGGGGGCTAGTTCAAAATCAGGGCTATATTATCTCAATAAATTCTTCCAGCTTACCTTGCTTGAAATCAGCTGCTCCAGATCTTTGATCTCGATCCTTTGCTGCTCCATGGTATCGCGATGGCGAATAGTAACCGTATTGTCTTCCAACGTTTGATGATCTATAGTAAGGCAAAACGGTGTGCCTATTGCATCCTGTCTGCGGTATCGTTTACCGATGGCATCCTTCTCCTCATAAACGCAGTTGAAATCAAGTTTTAAGCTGTTCATGATTTCCCGTGCTTTCTCAGGTAGGCCGTCTTTTTTAGTCAATGGGAATATAGCAACCTTAACAGGTGCTAAACAAGGGTGTAGCCTCAACAAGGTTCTGCTATCTTGTTTTTCACCATCGCTCAAATCCTGCTCTTCGAAGGCATTGATCATGGTCAGCAAGAACATACGATCCAAACCAATAGAGGTTTCGATTACATAAGGAATATAGTTCCCATAAGGTTTTCCTTCAGCATTCAGATCATTATCAAAATATTGCATCTTTTTACCGGAAAACTCCTGATGCTGTGAAAGATCGAAGTCTGTACGACTGTGGATACCTTCTACCTCTTTAAATCCAAATGGGAATTCAAACTCAATATCTGTAGCAGCATTGGCGTAATGCGCTAATTTTGCGTGATCATGATAGCGGTATTTAGCTTCATCTGTGCCCAGGGCAAGATGCCATTTTAAGCGTGCCTCTTTCCAGTATGCGAACCATTTTTCATCCTCACCTGGACGAACGAAAAATTGCATTTCCATCTGTTCAAATTCACGCATACGCATGATAAACTGACGTGCAATAACTTCATTTCTGAAAGCTTTACCAATCTGCGCAATACCGAAAGGAATTTTCATCCGGCCCGACTTCTGTACATTCAGGAAATTCACAAAAATACCCTGTGCTGTTTCCGGACGTAGGTAAACTTCATCAGAGCCTTCGGCCATAGCACCAAACTGGGTGCTGAACATGAGGTTAAACTGACGCACCTCTGTCCAGTTTTTGGTGCCGCTAACAGGGCATGCAATCTCGTGTTCTTCGATTAATGCTTTCAGTTGAGGCAAGTTTTCTGCCTTTAAGGCGTCATCCATGTCAGATTGAAGTTTTGCAGCTTTATCCGTTTTTCCGTCTTTCTCATAACGGGCAATTTTATCTTCCAGTAACTGATCTGCACGATACCGTTTTTTGGAGTCTTTATTGTCGATCATCGGATCGTTAAATCCGTCAACATGTCCACTTGCTTTCCATACTTTCGGATGCATAAAGATCGCAGAGTCAATCCCTACAATGTTTTCGTGCATCTGCACCATGGCTTTCCACCAATACGTTTTAATATTGTTCTTCAACTCAGCGCCAAGCTGCCCGTAATCGTATACAGCACTCAGCCCGTCATAGATTTCGCTGCTCTGGAATACAAACCCGTATTCCTTCGCATGTGAGATTACATTTTTAAATTGTTCGTCGTTATTAGTTTTAGCCATAATATTGCAAATATAGAAAGTTGGGCTTACTTTTGAACATGAAACAATTCAATCTTTTCGTAATTGCATTGGGCTTCGTTTGTTTTTCAGCAACGGCCCAGCAGAAACACTACCTTTCTTTTAGGAACGAAACTGAACTTCGTACTTTTTTGGATGGTAAAAGAGCCACTTATCCACTGATTAGTGCGCACAGAGGTGGTCCAATGAAAGGCTTTCCGGAAAACTGCATCGAAACGTTTGAAAATGCCACTAGCTACCAACCGGTGATTATAGAGTTTGATGTTGCTCTGAGCAAAGATTCTGCACTCGTTATCATGCACGATGATAAACTTGACCGAACTAGCAATGGAACCGGACAGATTGGATCATATACCTATGCAGAACTGCAGAAAGTGCGCCTCAAAGATGATTTCGGTACAGTAACAGACTATAAAATCCCTACGTTGGAAGAAGTGCTGACTTGGGGTAAAAACAAAGTATTGTTTACTATAGATATAAAAAAAGGGGTACCTTATTCAAAAATTATAGCTGCTGTGCGTAAAACCCATGCAGAAAACAATTCGATTATCATCACCTACAATGCTAATCAGGCTGCAGAGGTTCACCAGCTTGCGCCTGACCTGATGATCTCGGCTTCTGCGCGCAGCATTGCCGATGTCGAACGATTAAATACTATGGGTGTTCCTAATGATAGGATTGTAGCTTTTGTGGGGACATCTGCACCAGATAAAGCCGTTTACGAATACTTGCACAGCAAAGGAATAGTATGTATTCTGGGGACCATGGGCAACTTAGATAAAAGTGCAGCAGCAAATCCGGATAAAAAAGTTTATTATAACCTGATTGCCGACGGCGCGGATATCCTTTCTTCAGATGAGCTGGCGGCGGCTGGAAAAGAGCTGGATCAGTACCGTAAAGACAAAAAAATAAGTACTCCAAACTTAAAAATTAAGTAATTGAGCATTAAAGTTCAGGGCCTCTCCAAGACCTACGCAAAGCAAACGGCAGTTAACAATATCAGCTTCACAGCAAATTCAGGCAGGATTGTTGGTTTTCTCGGGCCTAATGGCGCCGGTAAATCTACTACGATGAAAATGCTTACGGGTTATCTTCAGCCCAGCGCAGGATCTGTTGAGCTCTGCGGCCTTGATGTGCAGGCACAACCCGTAGCTATTAAAAAGCTTATGGGATACCTTCCTGAACATACACCACTCTATACAGATATGTATGTTCAGGAATTTTTATCTTTTGTTGCCAGTACCTATGGCTTGCAAAATGCAGATGAAAAGGTAAAACAAACCATTCAGAAAGTAGGCCTGCAGGCAGAGCAGCATAAAAAGATCGCTATGCTTTCTAAAGGGTATAAACAGCGTGTTGGTCTAGCACAGGCAATTATTCATGATCCACAGGTGCTGATTCTGGATGAGCCCACTTCTGGATTGGATCCCAACCAACTCACTGATATCCGTACACTCATTAAAACGCTGGGCAAGGACAAAACAGTAATTCTTTCGACGCATATTATGCAGGAGGTTGAAGCCTTATGCGATGATGTCATTATTCTACATCAGGGAAAAATCGTGGCGAACCAGAGTCTGGATAGCCTTAAAAACGAACAGGGAGATTTTTCGCTGGAACAGATCTTCAGAAAACTCACGGCTTCAACAACGAATTAGGGCCATCGCCTTTCTCATTTCTACGGAATTAGCTAACTTCGACACTATATTCAATTGCATGTACGCAGTATTTAAAAGAGAACTCTTCAGCCTGCTCAATTCACTTATGGCCTATATCACCATAGGGGTATTCCTGCTTGCAGCAGGACTTTTGCTCTGGTTTTTTCCAGACACTTCCATATTGGACTATGGCTATGCGGACTTGAACGGCTTTTTCAGCCTTGTTCCCTTTCTCTTCCTTTTCCTGATCCCGGCCATCACCATGCGCGCCTTTGCAGAGGAACGACGCGAAGGAACCTATATTTTATTGGCCTCAAGACCACTTACCGACTGGCAGATCATTTTAGGTAAGTATTTTGCCTGCCTGCTGATTGTTGCCTTTGCGCTGCTGCCCACATTAATCTATGTATATAGTGTCTATCAGCTTGGTTTGCCTCAGGGTAACCTTGATAGCGGTGCCACCATAGGTGCTTATATCGGGCTGATGTTTCTTGGTGCTGCTTTTACTGCGATCGGTATATTTCTTTCTTCAGTTACCAAAAACCAGGTAGTAGCTTTTGCTATCGCTGTTTTTATTTGCTTCATTGCCTACTCAGGGTTTGACGCGGTTGCTAAAATAGAAGGCCTGAGTTTCCTGGAAAGCAGCTTGTCGTTTTTGAGCATTAATGCACATTACACTTCTGTGAGCAGAGGCGTTCTGGATACAAGGGATCTAGTATACTTTATCAGCATGATAGCGTTGTTCCTTGGTTTAACACGATACGCGTTAGGAGGTAGAAAATGGTAAAGTTTAATAAACCAATGCCTGCATTGATCGTATTGCTGAGTGTAATTGCAGTGCTAAACCTCATTTCGACCAGATATTATACGCGTTTTGACTTAACAACAGACCATCGGTTTACCCTTACCAAGCAGTCAAAAAAGATGTTGGATGCACCAGGAAGCGAAATTACGGTTACGGTTTTCCTGAACGGGGAGCTGCCGGCAGCTTTCAAGCGCCTGAAAAATGCAACAGGGGATCTTTTGGCCGACTATGCTGCGATATCGAAAGCTAAAATTAATGTAGTTTTCGAAGACCCACTTTCTGGTGTTGCACTAAATGCCCAGGATACTGTCATCAATCAGCTGTATGCGCTAGGTATTGAGCCAACTACGTTAAATATAAAAAATGACAATGGCTTTGCCCAGAAAACAATATTCCCAATGGCAATGATTGTTGCCAACGGCCGGCAGATTCCAGTTAAACTCCTGGGCAACCTGGACGCTTCAGGTAATTATGAAGATAATATTAATAACAGCATCCAGAATTTAGAATATAGTTTTACAGCTGCATTCCGGAAAGTCATTACTGGAGATAATCCCAGGATAGGTTTTACAGAAGGGAACGGCGAACTTTCTGACCTCCAGCTCAGTGATGCAATCCGCTCCTTATCTAGTACCTACGAAGTGGGTCGTGTAAATCTGGATCAGATTGATAAGGCGGGCCTGGATAAGCTGAAATTGCTATTCATCACCAAACCTCAAACAGAATTTAGTGAGGCCCAAAAGTATAAGCTCAACTATTTCATCATGCAGGGTGGAAGGGTAGTGTGGAGCGTCGATCAGGTGAGTGCTGATCTTGACAGCCTGAGCGGAAAATCTGAGCAGCTTGCCTTCAACAAAAAGCTTAATCTAGACGATATGCTTTTTACTTATGGAGCAAGGATCAATTACAATCTCTTAGCTGATGCGAATTGTGTAGAGATTCCACTTGCTATGGGTGGGGGCGCACAGAATCAGATTCAGCTGGCACCATGGATATTTTATCCAATCCTAATGCCTGCAACTACCACTAAGCTGGTGAAAAATATTGATGGTATACGCAGCGAATTTGTTAGTACCGTGGATACCATTGGGGTAAAGGGGGTTAGAAAAACACCAATTCTTTATTCTTCACAATACAATAAGGTATTTCAGGCGCCAACATTGTTGGCGCTCCAAATGATAGCAAATCAGCCCGATCCCCGTGAATATTCAAATACACCACAGGTGACTGCTGTTTTGCTCGAAGGTAACTTCAGTTCTCTATTCCTTAACAGACCGTTACCACAGGGTATAACTACACCATATACAAATGTCACAAGTAGTAAGCCTGGTAAATTAATTGTCATTGGAGATGGTGATGTGTTCAAAAACCAAGTTAGCGCTAACGATAATTCTCCTTTTCCTTTAGGTTTTGACCGCTACACACAAAGAAATTATGGTAACAAGGCACTGTTACTTAATATTGCTGACTACCTTTCGAATGATGATAACCTGATCGAACTGAGGAATAAAGACATCAGGATCAGACTACTTGACAAAGAGAAAATTCGTGCAGGTAAACTTAAATGGCAGCTCATCAATATGGGGACTCCCTTATTGGTGTTAATATTTTTTGGAATTTTTCAACATTATTACCGCAAGCACAAGTATGCAAGGTAATTTTTATATTTTTGAGACTGATAAGATCATTATATGAGATTCATAGTATCCACTTCTACACTGTTAAAACATTTACAAACAGTAAACGGCGCTTCAAGCAGCAGTACTGTTCTGCCTATTTTGGAAAATTTCCTTTTTGAAATTAAAGAGGGAAACTTAACAATTTCTGCAACTGATTTACAGACCAGTATGACTACCTCTTTACCCGTAGAGTCTAAAGAAGGCGGTAAGGTAGCTGTCCCAGCCAGGATTTTACTGGATACTTTGAAAACACTTCCAGATCAGCCTATCTCGTTTAATATCGATGATAGCTCGTTCATTATTGAAATTAGCGCTGGCGATGGAAAATATAAATTAAGTGGGGAAAATGGTGATGATTTCCCTAAAATTCCCGTAGTAGATAACGCTTCATCAGTAAACTTGCCTGCTTCTGTTCTTACTGAAGCCATAACCAAAACAATTTTTGCAGTAAGCAACGATGAACTCCGTCCAGCTATGACAGGCGTTTTTTGTCAGTTGTCGGATCAACATATTACTTTTGTAGCTACTGATGCGCACAAATTGGTGCGTTATAGACGTAAAGACAGTAAAGCTGATAAAACCACATCGTTTATCCTGCCAAAAAAAGCCTTGACATTACTAAAAGCTGCTTTGCCTTCTAGCGACATCAACGTGTCTGTAGATTATAATGCAACAAGCGCATTCTTTAAATTTGAAAACATCAATTTAGTTTGTCGCCTGATCGACGAGCGTTATCCAGACTATGAAGCAGTTATTCCGGCTAATAACCCTAATAAACTAATAATAGATCGTGCTTTATTCTTAAATACTTTAAGACGTGTTGTGATTTTTGCTAACAAAACCACCCATCAGGTGCGGCTAAAAATCAATGGTAGTGAGTTGAATATTTCTTCGGAAGATCTTGACTTCGCCAACGAAGCACATGAGCGCTTAAGCTGCCAATATGAAGGTGAAGATCTGGAAATTGGCTTTAATGCACGGTTCCTGATTGAGATGCTAAGTAATCTATCTGGGGAGGAAGTAACTTTAGAACTTTCTACACCAAACAGAGCCGGACTATTGATTCCGCAAACCAACGATGAGAACGAGGATGTACTGATGTTAGTTATGCCAGTGATGCTGAATAACTACAACTAAATAATTAAAATATTGAATGAGATGGCTTGATTTTTGATCAAGCCATCTTTTGTTTTGTATCATCCCTAATCGTACACAAATGAACACAAAAACGTACTTAAAACTCAAAAACAACTGGATTTTGATCTGTTCAATTGCATTGTTGACCATTCTTGGTGGATGCGCTAAAACTAGCGACCCAATAGTTGTGGAAGGAACGGCAAAACTTAGAATAGCTAATGGTCTGCCAGGATCGGCTCCCCAGGATTTTTATCTCAACACAAACAAAATAGCTACAAATCTCGCGTTTGGAGAAAGTCTGGCTTATCAAACAGTAACCTCAGGAACGGTAAACTTATTTTATACAGCAACTGGAACACAAAATGTAAACGCTAGCTTGGGTGCATATCTACAAACAGACCAATCCTACACAGTGTTTTATGCCCGTAGCTCAGCAGGTCAGAACGGAATTTTAGGTTTACAAGACGACACAAATGCACCTCAGGCGGGCAGAGCCTCAGTGAGATTCATTAATCTGAATGCGTCTTCTACGGCAACAATAAATATAAGCGTGCTTAATGGAAGTCAGTTAATTTCAGGACTTGCAGAAAATGCCCCATCTGTGTCTTACGCCATTGATCCAGCTATTGCGCTTACTGCAACATTTACAGGAACAACAACGTTGCTCACTGTTCCCGCAGGAACATTTGTTGCCGGCAAATCATATATAGTATGGTTTACAGGAACAACAGCTGCAGATTTTGCAACACATATTATTACAACTTAGTTATTAGCGTACGGCCTCAAGCCAGGCGTTGGACATGAGCGCGGCGCCTGCTAAACTAGGATGCACCCCGTCAGTAGTCCAATAAGATCCTGGTTTGACCTGAGTCGCCTTGTCAAATATTGATTGGTAAGGGATAAAACCTGTATTAAACTGATCTGATAAATCTCTGGCCACTTGCCTGAACTTATTAAACTCCGGATACCAACTGTCGTCAACTTCTTTAACCCCCCTTAGCGCGAAAGGTTCGCCGATAATAACCTTTACTTCAGGTAATGATTTAAATGTAAGTTCCAGTAACGCCTTAAAATCATTGTGGTATGTCTCAATTGTGCCCGTATACGCGTGTTTATTAGTAGCCCAGTAATCATTTACCCCAATCAGGATACTCAGTACACTGGGTTTTAATTGCAAGCACTCTGCCTCCCAGCGATCACGCAGTTGAAAAACTTTGTCGCCGCTAATTCCTCGATTAAAAAACGTAAGATTCTTTTCAGGATGTTTGAGTAATAATTTGGATGCCGATAGCATGGCATAGCCAGAGCCCATACCTGTGGTCGTATTCGGCAATACTACTTTCTTACTGCGCCCTGCATCTGTAATGGAATCTCCTTGAAAAAGGATAATGTCTCCAGTGTTAATCCTAACTTGCTTTCCTGCAGCTTCTTTGAAGGCCGATTTTGCCAGTTGTGGCAAAGTGATACCTGCAAGGGTAGATAATCCGGCGATCTTAAGGAATGATCTGCGACTGTTCATATCAATAAATAATAGTGTTGTTCAGGGGTAAATATAATAGATTTTAACTATCGAAGATAGAATTAAATGATTGTGATTCTTCCTTCTAAAATCATAATTTTATAATAAACATATACCTCCGGGTTTAAATAACTACTTAACAATAAAGAATATAAAATGGAAGACGGATCAAACGATATCAGCAAATGCCCATTTCACAATGGCAGCATGAAGAATACTGCAGGTGGTGGTGGTACCAGAAATAACGACTGGTGGCCAAATCAATTAAAATTGAGTATTCTGCGCCAGCATTCTAATTTGTCTAACCCGATGGAGGATGACTTTAATTACGCAGAGGCTTTTAAAACGCTGGATCTGGATGCTGTAAAGGCCGATCTTCATGCATTAATGACAGATTCGCAAGACTGGTGGCCAGCAGATTTTGGTCACTATGGAGGTCTGTTTGTGAGGATGGCTTGGCACAGTGCCGGAACGTATCGCGTAGGAGATGGCCGCGGTGGCGCCGGAGCCGGACTTCAACGTTTCGCGCCGCTTAATAGCTGGCCCGACAACGTAAGTTTAGATAAAGCGCGCAGACTGCTGTGGCCGATTAAACAAAAATACGGTCGTAAAATATCCTGGGCAGATTTAATCGTCCTTACAGGAAATATAGCACTCGAATCAATGGAGTTCAAAACCTTTGGTTTTGCCGGTGGTCGTGAAGATGTATGGGAAGCCGACGAATCGGTATATTGGGGATCTGAAACTACCTGGCTGGGCGGTGATATCCGCTACGCACATGGATCTGAGGGCGTAGTTGAAGGACATGGTGTCTTGGTTTCTGATGATGATGCCGATGGGGATATCCATTCCCGTAACCTGGAGAAACCTCTTGCTGCAGTTCAAATGGGATTGATCTATGTAAACCCGGAAGGACCGGATGGAAATCCTGATCCTGTTGCTGCCGCAAGAGATATTCGTGACACCTTTGGCCGTATGGCCATGAATGACGAAGAAACTGTTGCCCTGATCGCAGGAGGCCATAGTTTTGGTAAAACGCATGGTGCTGCATCTGCAGATCATGTGGGTAAAGAACCGGAGGCTGTTGATGTAGATGCTCAGGGTCTGGGCTGGAGCAATAGTTACGGATCTGGTAAAGGTGCCGACACAATTACAAGTGGTCTTGAAGTAACCTGGACTAAAACGCCAACTAAATGGAGCAATAATTTCTTCGAGAACTTGTTTGGATTTGAATGGGAACTAACCAAAAGTCCAGCCGGTGCGCATCAGTGGGTAGCTAAAGATGCTGAAGCGATTATCCCTCATGCTTTTGACAGCTCGAAAAAACAATTGCCAACAATGCTGACAACGGATCTTTCCCTGAGACTGGATCCGGAATATGAAAAAATATCAAGAAGATTCCTGGAAAATCCGGATCAGTTTGCTGATGCCTTTGCCCGTGCCTGGTATAAGTTAACACACCGTGATATGGGGCCGAAAGAAAGATATCTGGGGCCTGATGTACCACAAGAAGAACTGCTTTGGCAGGATCCGATCCCTGCGGTAGATCATGCTTTGATTGATGATAATGATGTGTCAGCGCTAAAAGCTAAAATACTGGCTTCTGGTCTCTCAATAGCGGAACTGGTTTCAACAGCCTGGGCCTCGGCCTCTACGTTCAGAGGATCTGATAAACGTGGTGGTGCTAACGGTGCACGCATTCGCTTATATCCTCAAAAAGACTGGAAGGTAAATAACCCTGCACAGCTTCAGAAAGTATTGGGTGTATTAGAAGGTATACAGCATGATTTCAATGGTGCCCAGTTTGGTGGCAAGAACGTTTCTCTGGCAGATTTAATTGTTCTTGCAGGTTCTGCCGCGGTAGAAAAGGCAGCTCAGGATGCTGGAAATTCAATTACTGTACCTTTTGCTGCAGGCCGTATGGATGCTTCGCAAGCGCAGACAGATGTAGAATCTTTTAGCTATCTGGAGCCTGCTGCTGATGGTTTCCGCAATTACCGGAAAGCAAGACTGACCGTGTCAACTGAAGAGCTATTGATAGATAAAGCACATTTGTTGACCTTAACTGCTCCGGAATTAACCGTCTTATTCGGTGGACTGCGTGTACTTGATGTCAATTTTGATGGATCTAAAAATGGCGTTTTCACACAGCGCCCTGGTCAGTTAACCAACGATTTCTTTGTAAACCTGCTGGATATGAACACTGCATGGAAAGCAACCGGTCCAGATAAAGAATTATACCTTGGTACGGACCGCACAACTGGTCAGCCAAAATGGACTGCAACGCGTGCCGATCTGGTATTCGGTTCCAATTCAGAACTAAGGGCAGTTGCTGAAGTTTATGGAAGCTCAGATGCACAGGATAAATTCGTTAAAGCTTTTGTGAAGGTTTGGACTAAAGTGATGAACCTGGACAGATTTGATCTGAAGACTAAATAATAACTAAGCTAGTTAAATGTAAAACGGGCACCGGATTAATCTGGTGCCCGTTTTTTTTACTTAAGTTAAAGCTATTGCTTTGGATGCTTCTCTTTCAGCATGGTTAACATTGTTGGAAAGAAATCGTCAAAGCGGGTGTATTTTTTACCGGGCCCATAATTCGCCGCAATAAATGGCACCAAATCTTCTACATAAATAAAATCATTTGCAGTTTCTTTGGCTACCTGTCTTTTATACTGGCGTTCGGTACGGTAGTTTTTGTACATGTCGCCAACAATAGCGCGTACCATATTTTCATTCAGGCAATACTCCCAGGTACCAATGGTATTCCGCTTCATCCCATCGTCGTCTTTATTAAAGAGGTAAGCAAGTTCATCGATCTCTTTTTTATATTTAATAAAATAGGGATCAAGGAAAATATGACTCCCTTCGTGCCAAACCAGATAGTCAAATCCCTGATATGCAAAAACAGGCTCGTCTTTTTCGGTCGATTTCTCATTGAAATAACCTGTATTGTACACGATGATATTGCCAAATGCAGGATTCATCTTTTTTGTCGCAATAGCATGAGATCCCCAAGAATTTAAAGGATCTATGCAAATGTTCCATTGGGCAGTACCTTTTTTACCGTAAAACTTCTGGAGTTGCTCCATCGTTCCGCTCTTGGCAACCTGTTCGCGAATACCCGAGCCCCACTTCGCATACTTTTCCTGATGCGCCTGGAAAAAAGCCCAGAAATTACTCTCCTTTGCGAAATCCTTGCATAAGGAAAGGTATTCCAACACAGTGTCCTTGCCATATCTTTTATACCAACTCAGATCTTCAGGCTGATAAATCTTGATGTCAGGAAATCCAGTCATGGTATAGCCAAGCTCAGGAAAATCTGAATATACTTTACCCAGGGATTTTACTTTCACAACAGCCGGATGGCTCTTGTATTTTCCGAAATAGTCCATTACCTCTTTACTATAGGTAGAAGGGTTAGGATCAGGGTATTGATCACCAAGAATTTGAATAATGGTAAACAGTTCAATGCCCGGATGAACGTTCACGGTTAAATTGTCCTGACCATAAGTCTTAATAAATGGCAGGCATAGTAAAAGAAGTATAATTGCTTTCTTCATAATTTTTGAATATTGATTTGCTTAACCAAACTTGCGCTTTTGCCTACTACGAACGAAAAGCGATTGATCAATCACCCATCTTTATTGATGAATCGATTATTTTTATTGCTTCCTGATTTATCCCTGAAAAAGGCCGTTTAGTGTAGAGATTTGACTTACTCATATATTACCTGTATTGCTTTAAAGCTGGAACACCTATATTTAAAACATGAAGAAAAAGTACGTTGTCTCGATACATATACTTGTCTGGATAATGATCTGGCTAAATGATTTCCTGCCAAAATTTATTGGAAATACCTCCGCTGCGTTTACGTTCCATCAACCGGGGTCAGTACCTTTGATTCATTATGCATTGGTAAGCCTGGGCTATCTAATCTCCAATATTGTCGTTTTCTACACCATTGCCTACGTAATCGCACCCGCCTTTCTTAAAAAACAGTGGCTACGTGCCAGTCTTTTTCTTTTTCTGTTAATACTCTTTATACCTGTATATCGATTTTTTGCTGAATACAAGGTGATGCTTCCATTGCTGGGTTATGATAATTATTTCGGGAAAATCCCGGATGCCTATTGGTATATCCAAAACAGTATCTTATACACAGTCTATAGTTGTGTTACCTGGGCGTTAATCTATTTCGTAATTAAGGAGTGGTACCATAACAATAAAAGAAAACGGGAACTCGAAAAAGAAAAAATTGCAGCGGAACTTTCTTTTTTACGCTCGCAAGTAAACCCGCATTTTCTTTTTAATGCGATGAACGACATTTATTCCTTAACCCTGACGAAGTCGGATGAAGCGCCCGGAGCTGTTTTGAAATTATCAGAATTGCTCCGGTATATGTTGAGAGAAGGCACCGGCAACCTGGCTCCGCTAGAGCGCGAAATTGATTACCTTTCCAATGTGGTCGAACTTTGGCAAATCGGAGAGAAGGGGAGTAGTTTTGTCGATTTTAAAGTAAGCGGATTGATTACCAACCAGCAAATCGCTCCGCTGATCCTTATTAATTTTGTTGAAAACGCATTTAAACATGGTGTCACCAGGGAAGCGCTCAATCCTGTGCATATAGAAATAGACGTCGATCAGCTGGGCCTATCCTTCCTGATCTTCAACAAAAAAAATACGAACCTCAAGGATAATACCGGAGGTATAGGCCTGGCCAACGTAAAACGAAGACTGGAATTGATTTACCCGGACAGCCATGATTTGGAGATCTCCGATAACGCAGATACTTTTACAGTGAAATTAAGGATTGAATGGAAAAGATAAGATGCGCACTCGTAGATGATAAGCCACTGGCCCTGGATGTGCTGATCGATCATATTTCCAAAATGGCCGATTTGCAGATTTCCATCTCCACTACTAATCCTATGGAGGCTTTAAAAATGGTTATGGACGGTGCAATTGATCTGGTCTTTCTGGATATCCAGATGCCAGAGCTGAGTGGACTGCAGTTTATGAAAATCACTCCCGGTAAATGCAAAATTATTCTAACTACAGCCTATGCAGAATTTGCTTTGGAAGGATTTGAGCACGATGCTATAGATTACCTGCTCAAACCTATATCATTCGAACGCTTCTATAAAGCTGTTTCGAAGGCAAAACACTTTTTTCACACACCAGCAAAGGAAATTCAGATGGTTGCCTTGCAGGCAGAAAGCCCTAAAGGCTTTATTTTTGTTAAAACAGAATATCGACTGGTTAAAATTGACATCTCCGATATCTCTTATGTGGAAGGCATGCAAAACTATGTGGCAATCCATACCAGCTCAGGCAAAATACTATCCCTGCTCAATATCAAAAAGCTGGAAGAGCTGCTTGCCGGAAATGGATTCATCAGGGTACACCGATCGTATTTGTTATCGCTGGCAAAAATAGATAGCGTAGAACGAAGTCGCATCTATATTGGCGAAGCCGTTATTCCTTTAGGCGACTCATTTAGGGATGCTTTCTTTGAAGCGATTGAATCAAGATAAAACGATCTTCATTTTCATAGCCCTTTATTGGCCGGGATTTTATACTTTTGAGGAAAACACATCAAACTTGGAATTTTTAGCACAGTTCCTGGATTTTATCTTGCACATAGATAAACACCTGGAAACCATCATTAGCAGTTATCAAACCTGGACTTACCTGATCCTTTTCCTGATTATTTTTGCAGAAACCGGCTTTGTCGTTACGCCATTCCTTCCAGGAGATTCTTTGCTTTTCGCAATGGGCGCTCTGATCGCTGGTGAAAACACAGGCTTAAGTATCTGGATTATGCTGTTTATCCTGATCATCGCCGCTGTTACAGGAAATATGCTTAATTATAAGTTAGGGAGCATCCTAGGCGTTGCCGTATTTAAACCTGGAAATAGAATACTTAAACTGGAATATTATAATCAGTCACACATGTTCTTCGAGAAACATGGCGGTAAAGCAATCATATTCAGTCGCTTTTTGCCAATTTTCAGAACCATCGCCCCCTTTGTAGCTGGTGTTGCGAAAATGCCTTTCGGCAGATTCTCTTTCTTTAATATCATTGGCGGGGTAGCTTGGATCACCAGCTTGTTGATGGCTGGCTATCTGCTGGGACAGATTCCTGTAGTTAAAAAGAACTTCGATATCGTGATCATTGTAATCGCCGTAGTAACGTTCTTCCCAGCTATTTTTGCTGTTGTCAAATCAAAGTTCGTTAAAAAGAAAGTTACGGAGGACTAGCCCAATGGTTCATGTCGGGCTGCCCTGCATCTATCCAGGCAGAATACCAGAAGCTGGCAATAGCTAATACTGCTGCCGACATCTGTTTTTCGACCATGTTGTTCATGGCGTTGCTGTAAGCAAGCGCATAAGACCTGCTATACTGCTTGAGCAACTTGCCTTTACGTTTCGAAAACTCATATTTTTGCCGCTCTTTAAACCCCAGGCCGGCCTCCATCTTCAATGTGCTGTCTACTAAACTGTGGGTATGACTTACAATAGCCCAACTTTTCTGCAGAGGGCCAGAGATGTATTGTGCCCTGCCCACCAGAAAATTATACCGATCTCCAAATAATTCCGGAATACGGCTTTCCCAAAATGCATGAATACCTGCCTGATTGGTTAATTGTCCATTGTGGTTTTCGGTAGTGTGCAAAGGGACATGTGCGTCGGCGATATAATGGCCTAGATCTGCGGCCGATTTCAATATCTTTGCCGAATCCTGCTCCTCAAAAGCACCTACAAGTCTCAAATAGCTGATATGAATCTGCCAGGGCAGGATGCCCTGAGCATGCAACTTGGATAAACCATATTTCTTCAGGGCATCATTCCATCTCCGTGGGATACTGTCTATGTTACTTTCATATAGTTCTACGTCAAGATAATGACGCGGTGCCTCTAAGGTATCCGCATATCTTCTCATATCGGGATCAACAGCATGTGCACGCAGATAATTGATGTGCGATTTAAAGAATCTCCCCGGCTGGGGAGGTAGACAAAATACCGCTAAGTAATTGATTTGTGTATGGGCATAAAACCCCCAGGAACTACAAAGTAGCCAGATCAATAACATACTTAGCAAGAGTAACAAACCTTTCATCCGTTAAATCTCGCTAAGCGCTGATGAAAAACCTGAAATATTTTACTCGATGCTTTTGCCCTTCATTGCCTGCGATACCGCAATATCCATCAAACGTTCTGCAAATGGGCGGGTAAACTCGTTCAGTTCATCTGCTTTCTTCAGAATGTTGTCCTTAACGCCTTCTCCAAGCGCATCTTTCAAGGCCTGGATGTAAACTGCAGTTTCGGTGATCTCTTCGGCGGTTAGCACAAAACCATTCTTTTTAACAAACCGTTCGGCAGTATAAACCAATTGTTCGCCCTCGCTTCTTGCTTCGATCAGCATGCGCTGCTCCACATCGCTTTTAGCGTGAGTGATAGAATCAATTAACATCTGCTCTACTGTGTCATCCGTTAAACCATAAGAAGGCGTAATGTCGATTTCCTGCTTTACTCCAGAACGTTGTTCGATAGCCTGAATCGTCAAGATACCATCAGCGTTCAGGATGAAATTAATATCAACTTTAGGGAAACCCGCAGGCATCGACGGGATACCTTTCAAATCGAATTCTGCAAGTTTACGGTTCTCAGAAACCAGATCGCGCTCACCCTGGAAAACCGAGATCTTCATATTTACCTGTCCGTCTATAGACGTTGTATATTGTCTTCCTGCTTTTGTTGGCACTTTTGCGTTTCTTGGGATGATCACATCCATTAAGCCACCCATCGTTTCGATCCCCAATGATAAAGGTGTTACGTCGAGCAACAGGATATCCGAACGGTTTCCGGCAAGAATATCTGCCTGGATGGCTGCACCGAGGGCAACAACTTCATCCGGATTGATCTGGTCATGTACATCGCGACCGAAAAATGCCGAAACCTGACTTTTTACATATGGCGTACGGGTAGATCCGCCTACCATAACTACTTCATCTATCGCTTCAACGCTGAGCTTAGCATCACTCAAAGCCTGTTTACAAGCATCCAAGGTCTCTGCAACTTTGGCGGCAATCAATTTTTCAAAGGTGATCTTATCAATTGAACACCAGATCTCGCCCAGCTTTTCGTTAAAAATATTCTGTGTGCTCAATGCTTTTTTGGCTTCCTCAGCTTTCAAACGTAAGCTCTGCATTAATGGAGCATCCTGCTGTAGTGTTGCGGCGTCCAGCTTGTTCTGTTCTATCCAGTAATGTACAATGGCACGGTCAAAATCATCGCCGCCCAAAAAGGTATTACCATTGGTAGCCAACACTTCGAAAATGCCATTTTGAATAGACAGTACGGAAACATCAAAAGTACCGCCCCCCAAATCATAAACTGCAATGGTCTTTTGCACTGTAGGATCCAATCCCAGTCCATAGGCCAGACTCGCTGCTGTAGGCTCGTTCACGATGCGTAAAACATCCAGCCCGGCAAGTTTGCCAGCATCGCGCGTAGCTTGTCGCTGACTGTCATTAAAATAAGCAGGTACCGTGATTACCGCCCGGTTAACCGGAGTTTTTAAAGCATGCTCCGCCCTGGCTTTAAGTTCTTTCAGAATCTCTGCCGACAATTCTATAGGTGTATAAAATTTCCCGCCCGCTTCGATCTTAACCAGCGCCTCAGTATCATCGTCAATTATTTTATAAGAAAAAGTATCCTGATGCGCAGCAACGTCTTTATACGAGCGCCCAAGCAGTCTTTTAACTGAAAATATTGTGTTTGAAGGATCAGTAATCAGGAATTCTTTAGCTTCATTACCCACAACAGTATCGCCCATTGCATTAAAATGGACAACAGAAGGAACGAGCAAACCTTTGCCGGTATCATTGATCACCTGCGGATTCTTATCCGGATTGATAAATGCAACCAAACTATTCGTTGTGCCCAGGTCAATTCCTACAATAATCTCTTCCTGCTGTAATGAACCCGTTGCCAGGTTAATGGATATTTTTGCCATAATGACGCAAATTTAATCAATGTTTGTCCTTATTTTGTTTTAAAGCAGTCATGTTTTGCCTAAAGGCCCGCTTTATTTACAAGTCCTTTTTGTGGATATTGTATAGCCAGATTACGATATCCTGATAACTGTCGATCCCTTTTTTCTGATTGTTCATCTTTAGGAAGCTATCTAAGGCAGTACCCATATAAGCCGACATATCACCATTGTACTTACTCCAGAACTCCCGGTCGCGCCTGAAATCTTTGATCGTTCCGAGATTAATTGTGCTCAAAACTTGTTTATAGCTTTCTGGTGATTTAATCCTGATTTCAAACAATACATTTCTGAGTACATCATAATAACCTGAATACTGAAAGTTCAGATCCTGACTATTGGTAGCAACCATATAACCAATCAGGTTAGCTTCGTCTTCACGTGCTATGCCGAGTTGGTGGGAGATCTCATGACAGGTTACAAAAGGCCGCTCAGTTTGCGGGATTAGCATATTGATATTGGCTTCGCCAGATACTGGCGCATAATAACCCTCGAGACCAATATCTGTGATGAGCTGTTCGCTAATCACGCCTTTTAAAACGGGCTGCCTGTAAATGAAAAATGGGTTCTGAGTCGCCAGATCTTTATAGGATGCTACAGCACCGGCTTGCAATTCTGGCAGTGTATATGGTTTTTTGTTGATAGTCGTACTCAGCGCCCGCCCTCTTTGAACAGTATTGATCCGGTTAATCAGGAATGCAGATAAACGCAGCAATTGTTCGGGTGTATATTTTTCCTGCGAAATACCTAAACGTGTGGTAATGGATGGGCGCGAATAGTTCAATCCCCACAACAACTTAAACGCAACATAGAGGATAAGTATCAGATTTATACTTCGCAAGCCCTGTTGAATCCAGGCCATTTTTTTGAATTTGCCGGCTTTCAATGAAAGATAGGCTCGAAATATTCCCCAGATCAATAAAATGATCAGCAAAAAATAAATAACATCTCCAAGTGAGAAGGGTAGGAGGGAGGATAAGCAGCGAAGAGGTATCGCGATGTACTGATACAGGTGATCAGAATACATGTTTTCCACCAATGGGCCGTTCAGTCCGAATAAGAAGACAAGCAAAGAAATGATCAGCCAGATTACCAGATTCCGCAACGCGCTGCGGTAGCCACGATACCCCTGTTGCATTATCTGTTAAAAGTTAAACGTTTACCCGTCTCGTTGGTCATAAAGCGACCACGCTGATAGGCGAGGTTCCCGGAAACAAAAGTGTGTGTAATTTCCGACTGGAAAGTTTGTCCTTCAAAGGGCGACCAGCCGCATTTGTATAACACATTTTGCCGGGTAACTTTGAAAGGATCATTTAGATTTACCAATACCAGATCTGCCCAGTAGCCTTCGCGGATATAACCTCTGTCGGCAACCTGAAAACAGATAGCCACATTATGTGCTGTTTTTTCAACAATCTTTTCCAATGAGATCTTACCCTGATGGTACATTTCCAGCAAAGCAGGCAAGGCATGCTGCACCAGTGGCCCACCGGATGGAGCCTTGCTATATTCCTGTTCTTTTTCAGCAATGGTATGTGGCGCATGGTCGGTCGCGATGATGTCGATATGATCATCAAGCAGTCCTTTTAAAATAGCATCCTGATCAGCTGCAGTCTTCACCGCAGGATTCCATTTAATCCAGTTGCCCTTAGTAGCATAGTCCTTGTCGTTAAACCATAAATGATGCACGCAGGCTTCAGCCGTGATTCTTTTCTCGGCAAGTGGAGTTTGCGCATCAAAAAGTGCAATCTCCCGGGCAGTAGAAATATGAAGAATATGTAAACGCGTATTAAATTTCTTAGCCAGCTCAACAGCCATCGAAGAAGAGAGGTAGCAGGCTTCAGCACTCCTGATCTTAGGATGCATTTCTATAGTGAGTGCATCACCGTATTCTGCCTTAAAGGCGGCCAGATTTTTCTGTATGGTATGCTCGTCTTCGCAATGCGTAGCTACAAGCATAGGTGCTTCCTTAAATATATTTTCCAACACCTGGGCATTATCGACCAGCATGTTGCCTGTGCTCGAGCCCATAAATACCTTGATGCCGCAAATTGTTGCCGGATCAGTTTTCAAGACTTCTTCCAGGTTATCGTTGGAAGCTCCCATGAAGAAAGAATAGTTCGCCAAAGACATTTCCTGGGCAATAGCATATTTGTCTGCCAGCAGTTTCTGGGTCAATGTATTCGGTACGGTATTTGGCATCTCCATAAAAGAAGTGATGCCACCAGCCACAGCAGCCATGCTTTCAGAGAAAATATCTGCTTTATGCGTTAAGCCCGGCTCCCTGAAATGCACCTGGTCGTCGATCATTCCGGGTAACAAGTGCAGACCTTCCGCATTGATCTCTTGTGCGCCAGGAGCGGAAATACCCTCAGCGATCTTGGCAATTCTGCCATCTTGAATTAACACATCAGCAACGTAGATACGGCCTTCATTTACTAAAGTAGCCGCTTTAATCAGTAAGGTATTCATAACATCAAATCTAAGAAAATCTGGAAAATGGAATGCATAATAAACAAAGAAAGCCCCGTTTAAAGAGCTTTTATGAGACTGTCCAGTTAAAACGCCTGCCATAAGTGGCTGTTCAGCTTTTTCTCCTGTCTCTGATGTTGCTACAAATTTAATCAAAACTTATTTGTTAATCCATATTAATTCACTATTTATCTCGAGCTCTCGAAATCAATGGAACTAGTATATATTTCACGTAATAACTTGTTATCCATCTTATAAAGTATTGAGTGGCCTTCGTTGATCAATACAGCATATTGTCCATCACTTAATCGAAAGTCATCAATCACCATAGCTGTATAAATTGTTGCTTCACAGTTTCGGGCGCTCAGATGGCAAAATCCAATTACAACATTCAAGGTTCCGTTTTCAGTGTCTCTTTGCAAAACTATTCTTAGCGTGTGGGCTGTCTGCTTTTCAGGACTTACGAATGAAAAGTTTCTGACTTGCAATGAATAATATGTTAAATATGATAAAGAGTCCGATGCCAGTTTTAGAATAGTTTTTTCTTCAATTCCAGCTCTTTTTCCCACCCGATCACCAAATTGTAGTCTAACTATGTAGTGCCGGTCGTACCAAATTTCATATTCTAGGTGTACTGACTGTACGTTAACCTTTCTAGCATTTTTTGATCCTTTATTCGGGCCATAGCTAAGCTCATCATTAACTATCCTACCGATAATCCCAGGTTTTATTCGCGGTCTTCTCGCCATTTATTAGTCCTTTATTGTTTACAGATTAATCTATAACAGAAGAACTTAAAAGTCAAGGGGTAGACTATATCACAGTCGTAATATTTCTATATAACAGATGCTTATTTCAATTATATCGACTTTTATTAAGTTTTAAGAGGTTAATCATTGTATTCTTAATATCAAAATTCAAAACGGGCACATAACTAATTACCGATGCTATAATAAATGCTATCTTTGCAAAATGCCCAAAAAATTCGAAGAGTTTAAACTCAACCGACAGATTTTAAATGCTGTAGAAGATGCAGGGTTTACAGTTGCAACGCCCATACAGGAAAAGGCGATAGCCCCTGTACTTTCCGGACAGGACATTTTCGGTATCGCCGAAACTGGTACCGGGAAGACTGCAGCCTATGTTTTACCAATACTGATGCAGCTAAAATTTGCACAGGGACTAAATCCCAGAGCACTGATCTTAGCTCCAACAAGGGAGCTTGCCATGCAGATTGCTGAGCATGTGCAAATGTTCTCTAAATATACTGATCTGCGCTCGGTGGTCGTTTATGGCGGTATTGGCCCTAAAACGCAGATCGAGCAGATCAAAGCAGGCGTAGATATTATCATAGCTACTCCAGGCAGATTCCTTGATATCTATCTTGCTGGTCATATCAATACCCAGAGCTTGAAGTTCCTTGTACTTGATGAAGCAGATAAAATGATGGACATGGGTTTTATCGGGTCTATCCATAGAATTCTCGAGATCGTGCCCCGTAGGCGTCAGAACCTGCTGTTCTCTGCAACCATGAGTGATCTGGTACAGAAAATCGCTGGAGACTTCCTGAAAAATCCAACCATCATAGAAGTAGGCTTACAGGCTACACCAGCCCAAACCGTTACCCAGACCTTATATGAGGTCCCAAACTTTAAAACCAAAATCAATTTGCTTCAGTACTTACTGAAGAATGATGATGAGGTGAAAAGACTGATTATTTTTTGCAAAACCAAAACTGTTGCCGACAATATATTCGCTTTTATTATCAGACGTTTCGGTGCCGATGCCGTTCGTGTAATACATGCCAACAAAGGGCAAAATACACGGATCAACTCCATCAATGCATTCAAAGAAGGAAATATCAGGGTGCTTGTTGCTACAGATGTGGCGTCGAGAGGCATCGATGTTACCGAAGTGAGTCATGTGATCAACTTTGATGTTCCGATCATTATCGAAGATTATGTACACCGTATCGGGCGTACCGGTAGGGCTTTCAATAAGGGAGAAGCATTAACCTTCTTCACAGAAGCAGAAAGGTATTATGTTAATAAAATCGAAAAGCTGATCCGTCAAACCATTCCGGTGGTACCACTTCCGGCAGATGTTTTCGTTGAAGAAACACCATATGAGGAGCGTCAGGAAATTGCTAAAGCAATCGATATCCAGAAGAAAAAAGATGATCCTGACTTCAAAGGTGCCTTCCACGAGAAGAAAAGAACTTTTGAGGTGAAGAAGAAAGTGAGCAAAACACCACCCTGGAAAAATAAAAGACATAAGAAGTAGTAGCAGCTGCCAATGGTCTGTATAGCCAATGAAGAAAATTAGATTAACTCCACTCAATATTATCACCGCGCTGAGCCTTACACTCGGAGTAGTGTTGTTATTTCAAAAACAGGCGATGATCAGTCCTGTAGAACAAAGCATGAAAGGATTGTGGATGGCCATTTGTTTATTGGCTGCCGTAATCTCTTTCCTGTCTGATCAGATCTTCAGAAAATTCATTCCGCTGCTGCGGAATATTTGGGTGATCGAATGCGCATTTATAGTTTTTACAATCGTGCTGGTCTTTTTATTTAAAACAGCACTCCGATAAATTAAATACCTTTAATTAATGAAACAAGCAGAAATCAAAATCACTGTAGAGTTAGATGACAATAACGTTCCTGAAAATATCCTTTGGGAATCCACTGATGCAGCCACAAAAGAACAGGTTGCTGTAAAATCCATGATGCTGGCCCTTTGGGACCATAACTATAAAAATTCGTTGCGCATTGACCTTTGGACAAAGGATATGCCGGTAGATGAAATGAAAAGGTTCTTCTACGAAACGCTGCAAACAATGGGTGATAGCTTCCTTAAAGCAACAGGAGAGAATTTGATTGTAGAGGATTTGCGTGACTACTGTGCACACTTTGCAGACAAAATGGGGATTAATACCCAAAAATAAATTAAGATGAAAAATCAGGGAATCGTAGGTTCGGTAATTATGGGGGTTGGTGGCTTATGTCCGCTGGTACATTTACCCATCATTGGCAACTGGAACTATTTTGATATTGATATGAGACTGGCGATTGCATTTTATGTGCTTGTGGTGTTCGGCTTAATCTGTTCTTTTTTAGGAAAAACATCACTGATCAGGTCTATAGGCTGGGCGGCACTTGTGTTAATAGGAATCACTCTTGCCGGAGTCTACTTTAAGTCGCACGACTATTTCAGCTTTATTCACTTCAAGAAGCTGGTTAATTTTGCTGCGGGGATAGTGAAGTACAAATGGGGTTGGTTTGTGATCTTAGTCGGATCTTTGTTGCTCGTAACTGTACGGAAAAATAAGGTTGTGATCATTACAGAAACAATGGTTTAAGTCTATGAATCTAGCAAGTCAGGTTAAATATCTGCTCAAAAAGGAACTGCTACTTGAGTGGCGATCCAAGTATGCACTCAATGGAGTCCTGCTCTACGTAGTGTCTACTATTTTTGTGTGTTTCCTGTCTTTTGTAAGCGTTGTTTCCTTAACTTGGAATGCGCTGTTCTGGATTATCATGCTCTTTGCTTCCATAAACGCAGTATCCAAGAGCTTCTTGCAGGAAACTAAGGGCCGGCAGTTGTATATCTATACTATTGCCAGCCCTTTCGCTTTGATTATCTCGAAGACCATTTACAACATCCTGTTGATGGTGTTGCTCACCGTAATTGCGCTTGGCTTTTATATCCTGGTTTTTGATTATGTGCCTAAAGACCTGCCGTTGTATCTAGTGGCTACAGTTCTGGGTAGTCTCAGTTTCTCAACAATCTTCACCATGGTTTCGGCCATTTCCTCTAAAGCAGGTAACGGTGGAATGCTCATGGCAATCCTCAGCTTCCCAGTAATTATTCCGGTTCTGATCGTTCTGATCAAACTGACAAAAAATGCCATTGATGGACTTGACCGAAGTGTGAGTCTGGATGAAATTGGCCTGCTGCTTATTATTAATGTGCTGGTAATGGCGGTTTCATTGCTATTATTTCCGTACCTCTGGAGAGACTAAGCAAGTTAGTTACTTCATCATTCCTGCATAAAAACTTTTAGCGATCAGCTTTCTGTCATCAGAGATGAAGGAAATATAGATGTGCATCGGTTTTTTCCTCAAGTTTGCCTGAGTCTTTAATGTCTCCATGCCTTCTGATATCCTTGCCCCGCTCAGTAATTTAGTGGCAGACCCTTTTGCGTCATAGCATACTGCCATAATCTGATCTCTGGAACGGATAAAGTGCTCTTCCGAGGGGATGTCCCAGGTTACAATAATGTCGTCGTTCTCCAATCGAGCCACGATATTTTCAGGCATTCGCAGTTTACCATCAGTAAGTTGTATATTTGGGTAATCAAGTTCATAATTTGGATAATTACCTTTGATACCAGTAAGCAGCATCCTGGAGACTGCGATATTATGTGCCGTTTGTCCAGGCTTGGTACTTGTAGAGAAACCGACGTTGACGAAACTGGTCAAGGGAGATAAAAAATTCATAACGACAGCCATCTTTGAATTCATTGCACGCTGTGCAGGTGTTCGTCGTTTTTTGTTCTTCTTGTCTTTAAGTGGGCTTTTGAATCTCATTACAGGGATACCCAGTCTGAGGTAACCAGTAACCAGACTGAGCGATCCAATGAAGGGTCCGAGAATGCCATTTTTTAATCTAGCCATAGTGTTTGAGTTTAAGTGGTGTAAGTAATGGACAGTTAATACACTAAATATAAATAAGATAACTGTTATATGCAACTGCGGATTTGATGGTGGTTTTGTAGGGCTGAAATCCGATGATTGAACGGATATAGCCGAACAATAGCCGAAGGAAAGGCGAATAAAAGCCGAAGAAAAGGCGAAGCAATTGCGAAGACATTTATAATACTTTTACGCTGTGAATAGGCTTTAATGCGGATTGAGGACGGCAGGAGTGCTTTTAATCAGTTTGGGGCTGTAGTGGCGATTGTAGTGGTAAAATAGGGGCACTCTGCAATTCCCTAATAATTTACAATTTAAGGAATTACGTCAGATTTTCCAAAAATAACTCAAAAAAGTAAAGCCGGCATCCACCGGCTTTTCACTTTATTAACGCACCTAAATTATTATGAAAAAATCTAGTTCATCTGTAGGATCGAACTATTGTCTTAAGTCAATTTATTTGGATACCCTTACGCTGAAATTTCCTTGTTGCTTCCCAACCTGTAACCAGGTGGTAAAAACGAGTAAAGCATTTAGCGGATGTCCATCACAAAAGTGAGGATCATTGGCTTGTGTTCAAATAGGTTAGCTGTAAAACAATGAAAATTGTTTTTTTTAAGCAAGTAGTCAGAATAATGTTCTGAAACTATTTTTTTAAGTAAATCTTGCCAAATTTAATTTGTCTCATCAGTTGAACTGATGTGATCGTCAGGTTAAATATCAGATCATGGATCTGAAGGTGAGGTTGATTCTGGCAGTTTTAATTAGTTTTGTTGGTGGAAGCCGATGTAACCAGTTCCTTTGGGTTTCATCTTTCATCACCAGCAGACTGCCATGTTCAAGTACAAGTGTTACGGTCTGTTTGCTATCTTTATGCTTAAACATAAATTTCCTTTCAGCTCCGAAGCTCATGGATGCAATGGCACCATTCTTTTTTAAATCCTTCTCAGCGTCACTATGCCAGGCCATGCCTTCTTCGCCATCATGATACAGATTTAATAAACAGGAATTATACGTTTCTCCCGTTTGCGTTTCAGCGAGCTTTTTGAGTTGCAGGAGCTCATTAGTCCAGGGTAAGGCATGTTTTGTAGTATTGGAATACGTATAACTGAAACTTTGATCGCCATACCAGGCAACTTTTCTTTTTGTGATGATATGTTTTCCAAAAATGACGGCTTCATCGTTTTTCCATTCAACTGTTGTCATCAATATATCCATCAACTCATCAGCCTTGGCAACATTTAATACCTTACCGTAATAAAGAACAGTACCATCAACAGGCAGGTAGTTGTGAGCGGGATCGGCGGGTGTTTCAAAAAGCTTCATAGATGTTGATTTTACGCATGTAAAGTTCTGCAGGTTTTTCGAATTTTGAAACCCGATACTTGCTGAAACTTTTCTTGGTTCTTCTAAACTTATACATTTCAGTCCAGATAGATTCGGAATCTTTGTCATTCGAAAGGCAACGCTCATGATTTATTTCCCGGCGTAAATTCTTATTTATACCTTTGCCACTCATAAAAGGGATAGTATGCATAAAATGTGGTGGAAAATTTTAGGTTCTGTACTTGTTTTGTACGCAACAATAGCTGGTTTTTTAGCTACTGTTCCGGAGTTGCCCATTCTGCATGAAACTATTCGTAACCTGTACTTTCACGTGCCGATGTGGTTCGCGATGATTGTGTTATTTAGTATTTCTGTGTTTTATAGCATTAAAGTTTTAAGGTCTAATAATCCACTAGATGATATTAAAGCTGTTGAAAGTGTAAATACAGGAATTGTATTCGGAATTCTGGGAATCGTCACCGGCTCGGTATGGGCTAAGTTTACCTGGGGGCAGGCCTGGAGCTTTGATGTAAAGCAGAATTTTGCGGCAATTGCCTTGTTGTTATATTTTGCTTACCTGGTTTTGCGTAACGCGATAGATGAGGAGCAAAAGCGTGCAAAGATCTCTGCCATATATAATATTTTTGCTTATCCAATGATGGTTGTACTCTTGTTTGTATTGCCACGTCTACAGGATTCACTGCATCCCGGTAATGGTGGTAATCCAGGTTTCAACTCGTACGACCTTGATAGCCGTATGCGCATGGTATTTTACCCTGCCTGTTTGGGATGGATCATCATCGGTTATTGGATTTATACCTTGCTTTTCAGATTACGTTCCATCGATAAAAATTCTGCCTTATAATCATGAAGAAAATTTCAACAACGCTGTTGCTGGTATTGGCCGCTGTACAGCTTTTCGCACAAACGGCAACGGCTCCGGATAGCCTTTATGCATCGGATAAAATTTATGTTGTCGTGATTTGCGCAGGGATCATCCTGCTGGGATTAATCATCTTCCTGTTTTCTATCGACCGCAGGTTAAAAAAAATAGAAAAAAAATCTTCAGGTAAAATCTAATTTAAAACAGTTTTACTTCGCCATTTCGGGCTTATTTGCTGTGGTGTGCCGCATACACTAAGTGGAATCGCATTTGGATTAATCATTTTTTTTAATGCAATTTTGCAGCCATTAAGGATAACTACTTATTATAAATTCATAAAAAACAACAATGGCTAATACAGCAAACGAGACAAATTTCTTTACAGATGTCTGTAAAAATTTTGACAGTGCCGCACAATTCACCTCCCATCCAGAGGGACTATTAACCCAAATCAAAGCATGTAACAGTGTATATCGCTTCCAGTTCCCTATTCGCAGAGGAAACGGCTTCGAAGTGATTGATGCCTGGCGTGTAGAACACTCTCACCATATGAGCCCCACAAAAGGTGGTATCCGCTACAGCGAAATGGTGAATGAGGATGAGGTTATGGCACTTGCCGCTTTAATGACCTATAAATGTGCCATTGTGAATGTTCCTTTTGGTGGTGCTAAAGGCGGTATTAAAATCACGCCAAAAAATTATACTGTTGGCGAATTGGAAAATATTACCCGTCGTTATACTACAGAATTAATTAAGAAAAACTTTATCGGCCCCGGTATCGATGTTCCTGCTCCTGATTATGGATCTGGTGAGCGCGAGATGAGCTGGATCGCTGATACATATATGACCATGAATCCGGGTCAGCTTGATGCTTTGGGTTGTGTTACCGGTAAACCTATCGCTTTACATGGTATCCGCGGTCGTAAGGAAGCTACCGGAAGGGGTGTTGCTTATGCTGTACGTGAATGTGTTAGTGTGGCAGAAGATATGGCTAAAATTGGCTTCAAGGCTGGTCTAGGTGATAAGCGTGTGATCGTTCAGGGTTTGGGTAACGTGGGTTATCACTCTGCGAAGTTCCTGGCCGAATTTGGTGCTACCATTGTTGGTCTTTGCGAATTTGAAGGAGCGATCTACAATGAGAATGGGTTAAATATCGATGAGGTATTTGCACATCGTAAATTAACTGGTTCTATCCTTGGCTTTAAAGGTGCTAAAGAATTCAAGAATTCTATGGAAGGTTTAGAGCAGCCATGTGATATTCTTGTGCCTGCGGCTTTAGAAAACCAGATCACTGCCGAAAACATCAAAAGAATTCAGGCTAAAATTATCGCTGAAGGTGCAAACGGACCAACTACTCCGGAAGCTGAAGCGATTTTCACCGAAATGGGCGGTATCATCATTCCAGATATGTACTGTAATGCTGGTGGTGTTACTGTGTCTTATTTCGAGTGGTTGAAAAACTTGTCACATGTGGCTTTTGGCCGTATGGAAAACCGTTATGCGGAAAATTCTAATGCCAATCTGATCAATACACTTGAGAGCTTAACCGGACAAACTATACCTGCTGAGCACCGCTCAATGTTGGTTAAAGGTGCTTCTGAGTTAGAATTGGTAAATTCAGGGTTGGAAGATACGATGATTCATTCTTACCATGAGATTCGCGAAACGCTAATCACAAAACCAGGTATCCAGACTTTACGTACTGCTGCTTTTGTTGGTTCTATCGACAAAATTGCGGTTTCTTATATGAACTTAGGTATCTGGCCATAAGCTGATCCTTTGATTTTTATTGATATCATGAGCCTGCCCGGAAATACCGGGCAGGCTTTTTTGTTTATGACTTTTTGCTGAAGAATACACAGAATTTCGTGCGCTTTAATTCCGTATATTGGTGTATGTTAAGGCCTCATAAATTTATAGCTAGTTTTTTATTGCTCACCATTATTGCGTTGAGCGGCTGTTCAAATTCCGATACGCAACATCTGGAAGGTAAGGATGGCTTTGTGCTGGTAACCGCTCCTGATAAAGGAGAGCAGGTTGCCAATTTTGCTGGTGGTTGTTTTTGGGCCACACAGGAGGCGATGATCGAGCTTAAGGGAGTTCGTAAGGTGCTGAGTGGCTATGCGGGTGGTGAAACTAGCAATCCAACCTACGAAACCGTGCAAACCAAGGGAACAGGCCATGCCGAGGCTGTACAGGTTTATTATGATCCTAAGGTAATCAGCTTTGAAAAACTGGTTACAGCATTTTTTTATGCACATGATCCTACGCAGGTAGACGGACAGGGGCCAGACTTAGGGCCTGATTACCGGTCTATTGCTTTTTACAGAACGCCTGCTGAATATCGCAGCATTTCCGGTGTAATCGAAACAGTAAATGCCAGCAAGCATTATCCGGAGCCGATTGCTACGGAAGTTGTCCCGTTCAAAGCCTTTTATCCTGCAGAAATGGAGCATCAGGATTATTATCCGCGGAATCTCTGGAATCCTTACATCAGAAATGTCTCAAAGCCTAAAATTTTGAAGTTGCGTGCTGCTTTTCCAGGTCTGATTAAGTCTGAATATCTTAAGTAATTTTCTTTTCTTCCATTAGATGTTGTAACGTACATCTGGCAATGTTTATTTTTTGTCAGAGAACTATCAACGGAATGTCATCTAAGCGAATTGAACTTAGGCAAAACCGTTTGCGCACTTATATTTTTTATCTTTGTACCGTTCTTTTAAACCTGTATATTAAAATGAAAAAAAGTGCCATTATAGGATTGATTACGATAGCCATTTGTGTTTGCTTCCTGGTAAGCCTGAATGCTGATACCAGTAATTACTCCACCTTTAACGAGGCCGCCAAAGAATCACGGGAATTTCATGTGATGGGCTTCTGGGAGAAATCTAAAGGAATGTTCTATGATGCACAAAAAGATGCCAATCATTTTTCTTTTTTCATGAAAGATGCCAAAGGCGATGTGAAAAAGGTAGTGTATAATGGCACTAAGCCTCAGGATTTTGAAAAATCAGAGAAGCTGGTACTCATTGGAAAGATGGATGATGGAACCTTTTATGCATCCAAGATCCTGATGAAATGCCCTTCTAAATACAACGATAATCTTGTGGAAGTGAAGCAGGACGGTAAAGTAAAACAATACAACTAGTTTAATGGATACACAATTTTATGGAGAAACCCTCCTCCCGGGTAAAATCGGACAGTTCTTTATTGTTTTAGCCTTTGCCGCTTCGGTGTTGTCTGCAATAGCCTATTTCTTTGCAGCAAAAAACAAAAACCTGGAAGACAGGTCGTGGCAAATCCTTGGCCGTATTGGCTTCCTGACCAACTGGGCAAGTGTAATCGGAATCGGGGCTACTTTATTTTATCTGATCTTAAACCATTATAACGAATACTACTATGTTTATTTCCACTCTTCAAAAGCCCTTCCGGTATACTATATTGTGTCGGCTTTCTGGGAAGGACAGGAGGGAAGTTTCTGGTTATGGGCATTCTGGCAGTCACTATTAGGTGCTATCCTGATCTGGAAAGCAAAAAGCTGGGAAAATGGTGTAATGACTGTTGTGGCCTTCTCGCAGGTCTTCTTAACGTCCATGTTGCTTGGCGTAAGCATCTTTGGCGAGCGTATAGGCAGTTCTCCATTCATCTTATTGCGCGAAGCGATTAACCTGAAGGATATGGCTCCTGTTGTTTTTGCTGATCCTGAGAATTATAAAAATTACCTGAAATTTATTACTGATGGGCGTGGTTTAAATCCGTTGTTACAGAACTACTGGATGGTAATTCACCCACCAACATTATTCCTTGGATTTGCCAGTATGGTTGTTCCTTTTGCTTATGCCGTTGCTGGTTTAGCAGAGCGAAGATATAAAGAGTGGTTTAAGCCTGCGATGCCATGGGCGCTTTTTGCTGTAATGGTATTGGGAACTGGTATTATCATGGGTTCTTTCTGGGCTTACGAAGCACTTAATTTTGGTGGTTTCTGGGCATGGGATCCGGTTGAAAACGCTTCTTTGATTCCATGGCTCATGCTGATTGGCGGTGTCCATGTGATGATTGCTTTTAGAAACACCGGGCATGCTTTCTTTACTGCCATTGCACTTGTACTGCTCAGTTTCATCCTGGTATTATATGCTTCATTCCTGACCAGATCTGGAATTCTTGGCGAAACATCGGTACACTCATTTACAGATCTTGGTATGTTTGGTCACCTCATCCTGTATAACGTAGTGTTCCTGGCTATCCCAGTTTATCTGCTGATTAGCAGATGGAAAGAATTGCCTATTACAAATAAAGATGAGGAAACTTACTCACGTGAGTTCTGGATGTTTATTGGTGCGCTGGTTGTTACTGTAGCCTGTATACAGGTTATCTTTACAACGTCTGTTCCTGTATTCAATAAAGCTTTCGGTACCAACTTCGCTCCACCAATTGATGCGATAAAATATTATAACCAATGGCAGGCACCATTTGCCATCCTGATTACGGTGATATCTGGTTTTTCTCAGTTCCTTAAATATAAGAGAACTGACCCGCGTAAGTTTTATGTAAGTCTGATCGCCTCTATTGTTTTTGCTGTGGTAATTACTGCGGTTTTTGTATGGATTGCCGATGTATATGGTAATCTGATGTATATCCTGTTAACATTCAGCTGTATTTTTGCCGTATTATCTAACGCCAGGTTATTGAGCTTTGGTGTGGGTAAAAAAGGTAAACTTGCAGGTGCCGCGGTTGCACATATCGGTTTTGCATTATTGCTGTTAGGTGCACTTGTTGCTGCTGCAACAAGCAGGCCGATCTCATTAAATGCAAGTAACTTCATCCCTGTTAAGGATTTCGAGAAGGCAGAAAAACCTGGAGAGAATATGGTATTGTACCGTAATGAACCTAAGAAAATGGGTAAATATACGGTAACTTATATCAGTGATACTACAATAGCACCGAATACGTATTACAAGATCAACTTTAAGGTTATCGACCCTAAAAGTGGTAAGGTAACTGACGACTTTGAATTGAACCCACATGTACAGGTGAATGAGAAGATGGGGCTGATTGCTTCTCCTGATACGAAACATTATATTACACACGATATTTATACCCACATCACAAGTGCTCCTGAATCAAAAGAAGAGCATGCTGATCACGAGGGGCATTCTGAAGCTGAGAACTACAAGGCGCCAAGAATCCTGAATGTTAAAGAAGGGGATACTATCCACACCAGCAGTGGTATCATTACTGTTAAAGCATTAAACTTAAAACCAACGGCTAAGCAATTGGTGCTGGCACCAAATGATGTTGCTGTAGGGATGCCATTGGAGGTTAACCTGGATGGCAGGATCTTTAAAACGGAACCGATCTTTTTAGTGAAAGGAAACAACACATTTGACTTTGCGAGGAACATCGATGAGCTTGGTTTAAGGGTGAGATTTACCAAGATCCTTCCTGAACAAAATAAGGCTGAACTTCAGGTGTACGAGAAACCACAGCAGGCTAAGGATTGGGTAGTATTTAAATCTATCGAATTTCCGTACATCAACTTGTATTGGGTAGGTACGATTGTGATGGTGATCGGCTTCCTGATTTCTATTGTACGCAGAAAAAGAGAAATAAAAACTGCATAATGAGGGTTGTATTGCTGGGATCGGGCAATGTTGCAACACATCTGGCGCAGGCTTTTATAGCTGCGGACATGCAGGTTGTGCAGGTATGGAGTTATACGCTTGAAAATGCGAATGCTTTGGCCGAAAAGGTTGGGGCGGCTGCACTTGCTGATCTTGATTTGATTGATCGGGATGCTGATCTGTATGTTATCTCGGTAAAAGATGATGCTATTGCGTCGGTTGCAGGGCAACTAAAAGGGCTTGATGGATTGGTTGTCCACACTTCTGGTGCTACGGATTTAGCCATTTTGCAGGATATCGTCCATTCAGGTGTTCTTTATCCTTTGCAAACTTTTTCTAAAACGCAGGCACTGGATTTCTCGAAGGTTCCTTTATGTTTGGAATCGGCTGATGATGGTGATTATTTAAAACTGGACAATATTGCTAAGCAGTTAAGTACAGCTGTATTTAAGATTAGCAGCGCTGAGCGAAAAGTATTACATGTAGCGGCTGTATTTGTATGCAATTTCCCCAATTATCTATACCAGGTTGGTCAGGAGCTCGTGGCGGAACATGATTTAAGCTTTGACCTGTTAAGGCCTTTAATTCTTGAAACGGCACTAAAGGTGCAGCATGCCAACCCCGCCGCAGTGCAGACCGGACCAGCAGTGCGTGGAGATGAAAAAACGATGCAACGCCACATGGGCTTGCTGACTAATCATCCTGTATGGCAGGATATATATGAAAGCGTGAGCAAAAACATTAAAAACACACATATATAGCGTGATTGCGAGTTTTGCTTCTTATTTTTGAACACAATTATGAGCATTTATAAATTAACAATAAATTTTGAGGAAAAAGGAAAAGAGCCTGTAGAACTACCTATTGCTGGTGGTGAATCGGTTCTGGACGTTTGTCTTGATAACGGCATAGAATTACAGCATAACTGCGGCGGCGTTTGCGGATGCAGTACCTGCCATGTATATGTAACCAAAGGGATGGATAACATCCAGGATATTTCTGATAAAGAAGAAGATTTTATTGACAGGGCAGTTCGTCCGCGTATTACATCAAGATTAGGCTGCCAGTGTGTAGTAATCAACGGAGATATCCAGGTTACTATTCCAGACCAGTCAGAATTCCTTGGACACTAAACCACTATAAGACATTGTATGATACAAGATAAATTTGCCCTCCCGATACACTGGAATGATCATGAAGATATCGCCCAGGAGCTTTATGAAAAGTTCGGCGCTGAGTTTAACGAAGCAAAGATCTACAGAATCCGTTTTACAGAACTGCTGGAATGGGTTTTAACACTACCTAATTTTAAAGGTACCCGCGAAGAAAGTACTGAAGGCCATTTGGAGCAAATCCAGTCGGCCTGGGTTTACGAATGGAGAGATAACCAGGACTAATGTTTTTGCAGCAGCTTAAGGATATTACGACGTTTATTTTCGATGTGGATGGTGTGCTCACAACTGGTGATGCGCTGGCCATTGAAAATAACGGAACCCTGGAGCTGCTGCGTACTTTTAATATTAAAGATGGCTATGCTTTGCAGCTGGCCGTAAAAAAAGGTTATATCGTTTGCATCATCTCTGGCGGCAATGGGAAAGCCATGCAAAAGCGTTTTGAGGGGTTAGGTATTCAACATATCAACCTCGGTGTTTCTGATAAGGTAGCAGTTTATCTGCAGCTACTTGAAACACATCAAATCCGTAAGGATCAGGTGCTATATATGGGGGATGACATCCCTGATTTTAATGTCATGAAGCTGGTAGGTCTCCCTACTTGTCCTGCAGATGCGGTAGAAGAGATCAAAGCGATCTCTACCTATGTTTCTCCCTTTGCAGGCGGTAAAACTGCTGTGAGGGACGTTATTGAAAAAGTAATGAAGATCCAGGGTACCTGGTTTGATCCCAATCCTTCGGCAGTAGACTCAGGTAAATAAGCTTTTCTTCTCTGCAACAATTAAGTTACTTAATGGTATTAAACCTATTGCTAATTTGTATCTCTAATCGATACTAAACAAGGTTACAAAACCATTAAATTCAAAACAAATGAAAAAAGTATTTATGATCTGCGCGTTGTTATTCAGTGTAATAACATTTGCAAATGCACAAGGTGGTGGTCGTCCTCAAGGAACTCCTGAAGAGCGTGCTAAGAGAATGGTTGATCAGTTGACTGAGAAGTTGAAATTGACTGACGATCAGAAAACGAAAGTTACTGCATTGTATGTTGAGCAGAGTGCTGCACAGACTAAAGCTCGTGAAGCTGCAGGTGACGACAGAGAAGCTATGCGTGCTGGTATGATGAAAATTCAAGGTGAAACTGAGAAAAAAGTTGAAGCTTTGTTAACTGACGATCAGAAAAAAGCATTCGAAGCTTACAAAGAAGAAAGAAAAGCAGCTATGCAAAACAGAGGCGGTGGCCCTAATGGTGGTGGAAAATAATTTCCATCAATAATCAAATAATAAAAGCGGCTTTAGGGCCGCTTTTATTATTTTAGCGAAAATTTTAATTATGCTTAACCTGAAGTTCCCAATCCTATTAGCCTCAAAATCGCCACGTCGTCAGGAACTGCTGACCTTAATGGATCTTGACTTTGAAGTGATGTTAAAGGATGTTGATGAAAGCTATCCGGAAGGACTAGCGCCACATGAAATCGCATTGTACATCAGTGAGAAAAAAGCGAGGGCATTTATGGACGATAAGCTCGAAGCATTGGTTATCACGGCCGATACTATTGTTGCGTTGAATGGAGAAATCCTCGGTAAACCACGTGACGCTGAACATGCGAAAGAAATGTTGATGAAATTGTCAAATACTACGCACGAAGTATACACCGGGGTGAGTTTAGCCATGCATGATCAGGTTTCTACTTTCTATGACCGTACTTCGGTTACTTTTAAGCCCTTAAGTGCTGAACAAATCGACTACTATATTCTACATTATAAACCTTTTGATAAAGCTGGCTCCTACGGAATCCAGGATTGGCTGGGCATGGTTGCCATTTCCAAAATTGAAGGTTCTTATACCAATGTAATGGGTCTACCAACAGAAAAATTGTATAACGCTTTAGCTGCACTTTAATAAACTATACAGCACGCCAATTTTAAGGTCGTATGTAGAAAGCTTAAGCTCGGGAATGCCTGCATGATCCAGTACATAATTAGTAAGCAATGCTGCCATAACAATCATATCTACTCTTAAGGGAATCAGTCCTTCCATTTTCGTGCGTTCATCATGGGTAGACTTAAACAATTTATCCGCCAACGTACGGAATGGAGTAATGGCTATGCTGGCATTGTGGTTACCTGGGTTGAGCATAGCCGCATAGCTTTCAAAGGCTCCGGCCGATCCTATTAATAACTGAGGTTGCCATTTTGCACATTGTTTAAATAGCTCGGGAAGTTCAGTATCCAGATGTTTGATGATCGCTTCTTTTTCTTCGGCTGATAGGGGATCTGACTTGAAGAAACCCTGCATCAGCCGGGCTGCCCCAATGTTGTAACTGTGTTTCCAAAGCACTTCCCCTGGTTTACAGATAATGAATTCTGTACTTCCACCGCCAATATCCATAATGAGGCTGCAGTCGGTAACAAGACCTGTGGCTTCAACACCTTTAAATATATAAGCTGCTTCTTCCTCGCCACTGATAATTTCTATAGTGATACCTGCGCGATCTTTAGCAGCATCAACAAAGGCTTGTCCATTAGCAGCGCTACGCACTGCAGCGGTTGCCACTGCCTTAACTGCATCAACATTGTGCTTTTTGATTTCTTCTGCAAAGCCTTCTAAAGCCAGAAGCCCTCTTTCGAAGGCTGCTGGTATAATTTCCTGCTGATTGATCCGGGCTTCCCCCAATCGTACCGGTAGGTTGGTTTTAAATAAGATTTCTGGTTCTCCACGTTCTCCGCCATCACTTTTGGCGATGATGAGGTGGAAGGTATTTGTTCCTAAATCTATTGCTGCTGCTATCATCTAATTCCTATAACTGAACCATTTCAGGATTTCCTTAAAGCTGGTTTTTTTACCATACATCAGGATACCGACTCTGTATATTCTTGAGGCCATCCAAACAGTGCCGATAAAACCAACAATCAGTAATAGCATAGATAATGCCAGTTGCCAATCGGGCACACCGTAAGGTAACCTAACCATCATGGCAATCGGTGAAGTAAAAGGAATTATAGACAACCAGAAGGCGATATTTCCATAAGGATCTGTAGTAACAACACTTAAAGAAAGTGCGTAGCCCAGGAGCAGCGGCATCATGACGGGCATCATAAACTGCTGTGTTTCTGTTTCACTATCTACAGCCGAACCGATGGCAGCATATAAGGCACTATAGAACAGGTAACCTCCGATGAAAAAGAAAAAGAAAACGGAGATAATTTTAGGGAAGTTCAGACTCGCCAGACTTTTCTGGATATCCCCAATCGGTCCTGCAGCCTGTACGGCCTGTTTACCGGGGCCTGCGGCCTGCATACTGCTGATTTGTTTTGCCTCTTCTTTACCTACAAGGACTTTAACGGCGACAGTTGAGATGGAGGCAGTAAGTACAATCCAAAGGATAAACTGAGTAAGTCCTACCAGTGCAATACCAATAATTTTTCCCATCATCAGTTGAAATGGTTTTACTGAAGAGATCATCACTTCGATGATGCGACTTGTTTTCTCTTCGATCACGCCGCGCATTACCTGGATGCCATATAATAGGATGAACATAAACATAATTACACCAGAAACATAGGCGATAATAGTTGCTGCTCCGGCACTTGAATCCTCCTCTTTACCGGTTTCACCAATTTTTTTAACACTGATGTCTACATCTGATTTTAACTTGTCTACATCAGCCTGCGTTAAACCTGAATCTTTGAGTTTCTGGTTTCTGATCAGGTTTTCGATTTGGGAGGAAATCCGTCCGCTTAAAGTTAAGCCAGCTTGTTTGGTCCCCAGGATCTGAACTCCGGTTGGGTTGTCGAGTTTGAAATCGGGTAGGTACAGGATATAGTCGTACCCTGTTTTACCTAAGTCGGCTTTCATTTGGGCAAGCGACTTGTTTTCATAAGTATAGCCAAATGTAGGTGTCGATTTCAGTTGTTCTGTAAGGGTTTTATTCTCGTTAATCACGGCAACTTTAGTAAATGTTCCGTTAACGCCCTTTACCGAAAAATAGATAATGATTCCGTAAAAGATGGCAATGATCAATGGGGTTAATAAAGTCATAACGATAAACGACTTCTTCTTAACCCGTGATAAATATTCCCTTTGTATGATGAGTAAAATTTTGTTCATGGCTGTTAGTTTACGTTTTTAACCTTATCAATAAATATATCGTTCATGGTAGGAATCACCTCATCGAGACGGTGTATCGCTACATAGGGCAACAATGCAGCAAGGAGTTCATTTACCGATTGTCCTTCCTGCAGTTGTACCTTAATGAGGGTTGTGTTTTTAACCTGTTCTGTTTGGAGTACTGTCCCCAATAAGGCAATACCGGAAAGGTCGTAATTTCCTTCATACTGGATCCAGTAGGTGTTGTTTCGGTACATATCTTTGATATCGTCTACAGAGCCGTCAAGAATCTTTTTAGAGCGATTGATCAGGGCGATATGGTCGCAAAGCTCCTCTACGGATTCCATACGGTGGGTAGAGAAGATAAAGGTTGATCCCTGTTTGTTCAACTCGAGGATTTCGTTTTTGATGATATCGGCATTGACCGGATCAAATCCTGAGAAAGGCTCATCAAGGATAATCAGTTCCGGCTGGTGTAATATCGTGGCCACAAACTGAACTTTTTGCTGCATCCCTTTACTGAGGTCTTCCACTTTTTTATTCCACCAGCTTTCCATACCCAGTTTTTCAAACCAGAACTTGATTCTTTTAGTGGCTTCGGCAGTAGAGAGCCCTTTTAATTTGGATAGGTAAAGTACCTGTTCACCGATCTCCATTTTTTTATAGAGACCGCGTTCTTCAGGCAGGTAGCCGATTTGTGCGATATGGCTGGAATCGAGTTTTTTGCCATTAAAGATTACTTCGCCGCTATCGGGTGCAGTAATTTGGGTGATGATTCTGATCAGAGAGGTTTTACCCGCTCCGTTAGGGCCTAAGAGGCCGAAGATCTTTCCTGTTGGGACTTCCAGACTTACGTCGTCCAGTGCCCTGTGGTTCTCATACTGTTTTACAATGTTTTTTACGCTGAGCATGCATTTTGAGTTTAATCTGATAATTAGTAAGTCAAAGTACAGAATAGTTACAGCAAATGTGAAAAAAAATATCGCGCATAAAAAAAGCCACCCGAAGGTGGCTTTATGTTATTCAAAATACTCTTTCATTTTTTCAAAGAAGCTCTTGTCGTTCTTGCCCGGTTGCGGCTTGAAGTTCGGCGAGTCCCTGAGTTTTTCCAGGAGTGCGCGTTCTTCGCTGCTCAGTGCTTTTGGTGTCCAGATATTCACATGAATGATCTGATCACCTCTATGGTACGAATTTACTTCAGGAATACCTTTGCCTTTTAAGCGCAGGAGTTTTCCACTTTGGGTTCCCGGTTCGATTTTGATTTTAGCTTTACCATCGATGGTAGGCACTTCGGCACTGTAGCCTAATGCTGCATCAACGATGCTCACATGCAGATCGTAAACGATGTTGTTTCCTTCACGTTTCAAGGTCTCATGTGGCGTTTCCTCGATCAGGATGATCAGGTCGCCCGGGATACCGCCGTTAGGAGCAGCATTACCTTTTCCGCTCATGCTTAACTGCATGCCGTCACTCACACCCGCAGGGATGTTGATTGTAATGGTTTCTTCGCCGCGTACGGTTCCTTCACCATGACAAGAGTTACATTTTGCTGTGATCTGGCTACCGCTACCGTTACAGGTAGGGCAGGTAGACGTAGTTTGCATCTGGCCGAGGATGGTATTTGTTACCCTTCTTACGGAGCCACTACCACCACAGGTTTTACAGGTACTTACAGACGATTTATCTTTAGCACCAGATCCGTCGCAGGTTTTACAAACAATCTGTTTGTTAACTTTTATTTTTTTCTCTGCACCGTTGGCAATTTCTTCCAGGGTGAGTTTTACTTTAATGCGCAGGTTTGATCCTTTAGCTACGCGGCGACCGCCACGCGACTGCTGACCGCCACCGAAGAAGCTATCGAACGGGCTACCGCCACCGCCGCCGCCACCAAAGATATCACCAAACTGGCTGAAGATATCTTCCATGTTCATGCCACCGCCGCCATAACCACCGCCGCCGCCAGATGCACCACCAACTCCAGCATGGCCATAGTGGTCATACCTTTGTTTTTTCTCAGGGTTGCTCAGGATCTCGTAAGCTTCAGCAGCTTCCTTAAATTTATCTTCAGCAGATTTATCATCCGGGTTTTTATCCGGGTGAAACTTGATCGCAAGCTTACGGTAAGCCTTTTTGATCTCATCAGCAGAAGAACTTTTGCTAACGCCTAATATATCGTAATAATCTCTTTTGCTCATCTTATTAACTACCCACTACTACTTTAGCAAAACGAATTACCTTATCATTTAAAGTATATCCTTTTTCTAGCTCATCCATAACCTTACCCTTCATATCGTCGTTTGGCGCAGGGATTTTCGTAATTGCTTCATGCAGATCTGTGTCGAACGGAGTATTGATACTTTCCATTTCTTTCAGTCCTTTCTGAACCAGCAGATTTTTCAGCTTGTGATGTACCAACTGTACACCTTCACGTACTGCAGCAACATCCGTAGCTGTTTCCGTAGCCTTGTGGGCTCTGTCAAAATCATCAAGGACAGGTAACAATGAAACAATAACATCTTTACCAGCAGTTTGTAACAGCTCTACGCGTTCCTTTTGAGTACGGCGTTTATAATTGTCGAATTCCGCAAATAACCTTAAGTACTTGTCATTCAAGGCGGCGTTTTCTTCTTTTAACTTTTCTTCAGCAGAAAGTTCTGCTGCAGTTTCCGCAGGAGTTTCATTTACATTTTCTCCATTGGCCTGGTCTACAGGCTGCGTGTTGTTTTGCTCGTCAGCATGGCTTTCCATATTCGTATGTTCGTTATCGTTCTTTTTCTTCTTGCTAAACATGGGTATAGTAGAATTTCGGTGGTAAACTCAAAAGTTTTGCCAACAGTAATTTTCAGCCATGCTGTCAGTCTGCATTGCAACAGACTGAACATTATGGCTGAAAATGAAAATTTTGTCAGCAGATTTTATTAATTGATAGTGGCATCTTCATGTACCACGCCATCTTCACATTTGATGATACGTGAGGGCAGGGTACGGATGATATGGTAATCGTGGGTCGCCATGAGTACAGCGGTTCCGCTCAGTGAAATCTGTTTTAACAGATTTACAATTTCTTCAGAAGTATCGGGGTCAAGGTTACCTGTAGGCTCATCGGCAAGGATAATCTCAGGGTTATTCAGCAGTGCACGTGCAATAACAACACGTTGTTGCTCACCACCGGAGATCTCATGGGGCATTTTTCTGATTTTTGAACGCAGACCTACTTTGTCCAGTACATCCTTGATACGTTCCTGAATCAGGTTTTTATCGTTCCAACCTGTAGATTTTAATACAAACTCCAGGTTCTTTTCTACTGTACGGTCTGTAAGCAGCTGGAAATCCTGAAATACAATCCCCAACTTTCTACGAAGATAAGGGACATCGCGCAGGGCAAGTTTTTTCAGGTCGAAGCCTGCAATTTGTCCTTCTCCATTACCTATATGCAGATCTCCATAGATAATTTTCAGCAAGCTGCTTTTTCCTGAGCCGGTTTGACCAATCAAGAAAACAAACTCACCTTTATCTATATTGAGGTTAACATTAGATAAAACCAGGTGCTTTTGCTGGTAAACATCTACATTTTTTAAATTAATAACTGCGTTTTCTGCCATGCTTAAATATCTAATTTCGCGATCTGTCCGAAAGGCAGATCTTTAACAACTTCCATGATATAAGGCAATTGATCGGCCAGTCCCAGTTTGTCTAGCGACTTGTCGGGACGGTCTACCCTGAAATAGGCGAGCAAGGTGAATTTATCATCCCGTAGCTGCACATAGTCAGGTATTTTTGCAATGCCTTTAACTTTAATTACATACATTTTGTTCAAAAATAGTATTTCAAAATGAGAAATCGGGAATCAACGTACAATCATTAGCCAGCCGCTGATGTTTTTGATGTCGCTATTCAGTGTAATAATATAATAATAGGCACCCGCCGGCAAGATCTGTCCATTATACTTGCCATTCCATGGTGCTGATTTTGATGTTCCCGTGTACACGGTTTCTCCATTTCTGTTAAATACTTTAATCGTGGCCTCAGGGTAAGTTTCCAAGGCTTCAATTTCCCAGGTGTCGTTTACATTATCATTATTAGGCGAAAAGGTATTTGGGATATTAAGTTTCTGGAATACCCGGATAAAAACCTGGTCTGCGGCGCTGACGCAGTTGGCCGAGATCACGTTTAGCGTATATATAATATCTTTGACCGGGCTGGCAATGGGATTGAGTTTAGTCGGGTCGTCGAGATAATCTGCCGGCGACCAATAGTAAGTCAGGTTATCGCCACTGAGCTTACCATGAAGCTGGATGCTTTGACCCTGAATCATTTTCTGGTCCGTTCCTGCATCAGCTGTAGCATTCTTGATTACCGTTACCTTAACTTGTCTTGTTGCAGTACAAAGACCATTTGAAATGGCGACGGAATAGGTTGTTGTTGCAGAGGGACTGGCGATAGGATTGGCCACGTTTGGATTCGATAAACCTGTTGTGGGCGTCCATATGTAGCTACTGCCACCACTGGCCTTCAACTCTGTTGCAGTGCCTGCGCAAATTTCAACATTTGAGCTGACTTGCGGTGCCGGTGGAACTTCAACTGTTAGCTGTGTGGTATTGCTATTTATACAGTCTGTCAGACTAGTATAAGTGACCCGGTAAGTTCCACTCATAGCATAAGTTGCAAAAGGAATACTAATTGCCCGGGTATTGGCGCTGAAGTTGTTTGGCCCGGTCCAACTGTAAGCCTTGCCTTCCGGAACCGTCAGTAAAATCGTTTCGTTGAGGCAGACAGATCCAGATCCGGATATTACTGGGGGGAGATTTGGATTGACAAGGACATTAAGTTCGGGCGAAAGGATCCTGCAATTTGCGGAGTTTATGTTATTGCCTTCCGCAACAGCAAGTCGGTACTTATAATTTCCGGCTATAGCATTGGTGAAGCTTGTTGTATAGGTTGTCGCATTTTGTCCTGGTAGATCCGTCCATGAGGTTCCTGTATTTCGCTGCCACTGAAAGCTTGGTGCGTTATAACCAGCCGAAACTGCTGCAGAAAGCGTAACGCTGTAGTTGTCGCCTTCACAGATCGCCGTACTATTCGCGCTGGTATTGCTGAACTTAGGTACAATCGTTGGCCCGCAAGCCCTAAAGGTAATGTCGTCCAATGCCAGGTCATTGCCAATTCCACCTGGACCAGCATTTGTAATACGAATGATAACATCCGAAACATTGGATGGCGTAGTAAATAAGAAGCCATATTTCTTCCAGTCGCTGGCGGTACCCTCAGGAATATCCCCGGTAGCATAAGGCGTAACGAGCTCTGTTTTTCCATCCGACCCCAGGATAGAGAAAATCAGATTAGGTTTTTTTCCACTGTAAGTTAAAATGTTGATTGCCCAGGCAGAGAACTCATAGGTCGTATTTGGGCAAAGCTGAGAAACGGAAGTTTCGTAAAAAATTCCTGGATTAGTGGATGCATTAACGAGCATCATGTACCCATTTGGATCGTCAGGGGTGTGGTTGGTAATCTGGTGCCAGTCGCCAACATGCATACCGTTAGTAGATTTGACAATAGCATAATCGCCATCATCGGGTTTGCCACTATCTTTATATCTGTAATTGGTGTTGCTATTTAGTGAAGGACCGTAATTTGCTGTCCCTCTACCGAAATCTATGTTGACTACCGGATCTCCGAGTGACCCTGTACAAACTATCTGCGCTTGTATGCTCAGACTAAAACCAAGCATACAGCACAAAATGATTTGTAGTGTTTTAAAGGGCATTTAGAAATTTGATGGTGTCGACGTTATCGGCATAGTCCCATAAACGGGGTTGCTGACTTTGTCCGAACTCCAGTGTGTTGTCCAGTCCTTCTGCCGCCGATACTATGCACTGGATTTGATCTTTTTGCTGTTCCAGTATTTCCTTTACCTCATCCAGTTGTTGATACCGTTGATAGTACAATACTGCAAGGGGCGAAGAGAGGCCTTCATCTTCCTTAAGAAGGATAAAACCATTGTCAAAATGTGGAACCATATTGACAAGATAAATAGATTTATTGTAATCGTAATTATTATTGAATTTGAAATGATTGATGATGGGTTGAAAATCTTGCAGCGGTTCAAAAAAAGCTGCAATATCGTAGTTCTCCGGAATAAAAATCTTGGATACGTTTCTGCAGCCGAGACCAAAATAATCAAAGATATCGTGCCCCAGGGCGGCGATCTGTTGCTTGGTTTCATTTCCTGTGATCACGGCAACACTATTTCTATTGCGTCGGATAATGTTGGGCACCTTACCGAAATAGTAGTCAAAATACCTGGAGGTGTTGTTGCTGCCCGTGGCGATAATGGCATCGAAGTCCTGGAGGCGTTCTACGTATTGGATCCGATCAGCAAGCAGTGGCTCAATCTTTATCAATTCTTCCAGGAGGGCAGGCATCAGCTTATTGTCAGATGAAGAAAGCTTAATCAGCGCGATATTGCCTGTTGCCAGTACGCTGATCACATCATGGAAGCCCACAAGTGGTATATTGCCTGCCAGGATCAGTCCTACTTTCTTAGGTGTTGGATTAATTTTAATATCAGCAAACCATTTTTCCAGATCTGTGTTATTCAGCATATTACGAAGGGCATTGACGGCACGCTCTACTTCGGCAGTCGTAAACCAGGCGTTATAATTGCTTGAGTTTTGCAACAGCTGATCGAAAGTTGTCCCTTGTTCGGCCATAAATAAGCTGAGTTTATGAAATGCAATAATTAATTTTTCATGGCTTAGGACTGGCATATTCAAGTAATTTAAAAGTATAAGTGTTATATTTGCAACGCAAAGTTAAGCTTAGCAATACATATAGAAGAAGACATGGCTATTAAAATAACAGATGAATGTATTAACTGCGGAGCATGTGAGCCTGAATGCCCTAATAATGCAATTTATGATGCAGGCACGGCCTGGAGATTTTCTGATGGTACCAGCTTAAATGGTATCATTGATTTTGGTTCGACACAAATTGAAGCTGATGCTACTCAGGAAGCGGTATCTGATGAAGTTTATTATATAGTATCTGATAAGTGTACAGAGTGTAAAGGGTTCCATGATGAGCCACAGTGTGCTGCAGTTTGTCCGGTTGATTGCTGTGTGGACGATGAAGATGTTCGCGAAACTGAAGCAGAGTTATTAGAGAAAAAAGCCTGGTTACACCAGGAAGGATAATAGTCCGGCATTGGACATGGAAAAGGCCGTTACTGATGTAGCGGCCTTTTTTATTCGTTTAACTAAAGGTTTTTAATTTTCCTTGTAGGGAACAATCAATGTAGGAACAGCCGATTTCCTGGCAACATCTTCCGCCACACTCCCCATTAAAAAGTGATATAAACCACCACGACCGTAGGTGCCAATAACGATGAGGTCTGCATGCCATTCTTCAGATTGTTGCACGATGCCATGGGCCGCGCTATCAATTACGCTTAAATAAGTTGTAGTGATCCCCTCTGAAAACTTGTTCTCCACTTCCTTGAGTAAAATGTGACTGTTTTCGTCGCTATTGTCATAGGTTTCCAGAAACACGGGAGCAAGTGTAAGATCCGGGTTAACATTTGCGGGTATAGGTTCAATGATGTTGACGAGAGCTACTTCGGCGCCGAATTTCCTGGCTACTTCATAGCCTGTTTTCGCTGCATTTTCTGAGCAGGTGCTATTGTCTACGGCGATAAGAATTTTGTTGATGTTCATGACTACCCAATTAAGTATTTGTTATAAATTTAACAAAAAATTGGATTAAAAGTTTGCTGTCTACAGACAGCTAAGCATACCTATATATATGGAACAGGAATTTGGGATTTGCAGGGTGGCTATAGCTCCCTTGCGTGCTACAGGATCGGACAGGGCAGAGATTGCGTCGCAGCTGTTGTTCGGAGATGAAGTAGAGGTGTTGCAGAAAGTTGGAGGCTGGTGGCTTGTTAAGAACAGGTATGAAGGTTATGAAGGTTGGGTAGATTTCAGGCAGCTTGGCGGCCTGGGTCCGGATCCTCTGCCGGATACTGCAACAGCTTATCTGGTTCCTACAGGTTTGCAGAACATAATCACTGCAGAAGATGGAAGTTCCTATTATTTGCTTAGCGGAAGTACGCTGCCAAATTATGCAGAAGGAAAATGCCGTATCGGAAATCAAGTGTATCGTGTAGAATTTGAGCCGTTAGTTGTTGACTTCACTCAGCCTCAGTATGATGTCGAACAAATCTCCCGTTTTTTCCTTAACGCTCCCTATCTCTGGGGCGGACGTACCTTGTTTGGCATAGATTGCTCAGGTTTTGTTCAAATTGTACATAAATTGATGGGGATCAGATTACTGAGAGATGCATCACAGCAGGCATTGGAAGGTCGTGTTGTTGACTTCCTTGCAGCAGCAGAGTTGGGTGATGTTGCCTTTTTTGATAATGCTGAAGGTAAGATTACGCATGTTGGTATTCTACTTAGCAATAAAGAAATTATCCATTCATCAGCAAAAGTAAGGATAGATCCTATCGATGATCAGGGGATTTTCAACAAGGAATTGAATAAGTATACCCACCACTTAAGAATTATTAAAAAATTTAAGTAAAAATATTTTCTTGTAACTTGTGGAATGAAGGATGAGTTTGCATCATCCCGAAAAACCAGGTTATGAAAAGATATTTACACGCTCTCAAGACTCTCAAAGCTTTGAACGCTCTTAAAGTTCTCAACGCTCTCAACGCTCTTAACGTTCTCAACGCTCCAAATGCGCTCCGCAATCAGCAATACCGCGCTATCTTCATTTGGTTGCCGAAATCTTTACTATTGCTGCTGTTTATTTTCAACGGAAGTTTAGTTTTTGCGCAGCATAAGTTGGGTTCCGGCAGGCAGTCTGCATTTTACACCTATGTGTATAAGCTAAGCAATTCAGAAGCATTTACGCTTGCCGCTAAGGGAAAAGATGCGTTAACAGATGCGATGATGCATACTTTGGTGGATTCTTTGCCCGCCGATCAGCCTAAGCAGCAACTGAAATCCCTTCCTTATGGCAATTATCTGTATGTTCATGCGGCGGGAAACAGATTGGATTATCATGTGGAACCTGTACAAAACCTGGTTTTCGCATTTGTTAATAATACGAAAGACTTCCAGTTCAGCCTGACCGACTTAAACGGCAAGCTCGTTGCAAATGCGGAAGTTATAACGGGCAAAGGCAGTAAGGCACGTTACCAAGCCGATTCCAAACTCTATGTTGGCAGGAGCAGTAATAAAAACCAGGTTATTCGTGCCAGCTACCAGGGTGTAGTTAACGTTTTTAACTATGACCTTGAGTCTCCCAGACCAGTACCTTTCTTCAAGCGTCTGTTCCCGAAAAAAAATAAGTATATGGATTACGGGAGACGAAATCCACCTAAAGTAGACCTGTATACTGGTTATATGGTGTTCAATAAGCCCATGTACAAGCCAAAAGATAGTATTCGATTTAAGGCATACCTGGTGGATAAAAAGGGAAAAGCTATCTATAATAAAACATTGAGGGCAGATATTTACGATACGCGTGGAGACTTTAAAGGTACTGTAGCCAATCTAAAACCGTATCGGGAGGGTGCTTATGAGGGCGCGTTTGTGATTGCAGATAGCCTTGATCTGGATCTGGATGAAGACTATGAACTGGTGCTTAGGGAACAGCATGGCGATAAGTTGACGGATGCGTACAGAGGCAGATTTAGGTATGAAGATTACGAGCTTAAAGCGCTTGACTTTTCGGTCCGTACAGATAAAGATGTGCATACACCAGGAAATCCTATCAAAGTTTTTATGCGTGCTGTTGACGAAAATGGCCTTGCCGTCCCCGATGGTCGCGTAGCGATTAAGATCAGGGGACTACGCGCAAGAAATCTTAGCGCTGAAAGGGTTTTCCTGAAAACTGTTTTGTTTGAAAAGGATATGAATTTGGATCCTGTAGGAGAAACAGTTTTCACGATACCTTATAGTATCTTTCCAAAGGCTGATGTTGATTTTTTTGCAGACATTAAATTTTTGAACGCCAACAATGAAAGTCATAGTGATTCCAAATATCTGACCTATAAAGTTCTTGATCAAAAGATGTTAACCAGGCTGAGCAAGGACAGCTTGATGTTGGATTATAATATCAATGGGAAGTCGCAGGCACGCAAGACTACCATAATATTCAAAGACCGGGAAAATCAGTCGGTCGACTCCCTCAGCCTACATTTACCCTCAGGTATTCCAATTCCAACGCGGTATAAATCCTTACATTTTTTGTTAGGTGATGACCAGAAAGATGTTGAACTATCTGGTCTTGATGAGGCCATACAGCCTCAACTTCAACAAGGCAGAGATTCCTTGCGCATCTTTGTTGATAATCCGCATCAGGTTCCTTTTTGGTACACCATATTTTCTGGTAAACGCGTAATGATGAATGGTTACACCAAAAGACTGGATACGATAATCAGAAATGGTAACGGTGCTGCGGCGCAATTGACAGTGGCTTACCAGTGGGCTGGTGTGATGAAAAATCGCAGCGCAAGCGCGGGTTATTTTGCCAATGCCTTAAATGTCAATCTCTTTGCGCCAGTAATTGTTTATCCTGGTCAGGGCGTAAATATGCAGGTGCAGGTGACTAACACAGAAAAGATTCCGGTTGCCGGTATAGATGTAACTGCATTGGCTTATACATCTAAATTTAAAAATGGAAGGGATGTGTATCTGCCATCCTTTGCCAAAAGTTATAAACTTCGTAAAGAAGCTATACAACCAGCAATCAAAGAATTGGTAGAAGATGGTATGTTGCGACTGAACTGGCAAAAGTGGGCCAGGGCAATGCATTTAGATACCATCGCATATTATCAGTTTATGCATCCAAAAGAGGTATACGAACATATAGAACCTGTAAAAGACAAACTTGCAGAGGTCATGCCTTTTTTAATTAAGGATGGTACTGTTGAGCCTGTAAGTATCGTGTATATTGACCGAAGGCCGGTTTATTTTAACCAGACGGACCAGCTTCAGAATTATGTGTTCAGGGTTGATTCTGGAAAGCATGATATTACACTGCGTAGTGCAAACTTTGCAGCAACTTTAACAGGCTATCTCTTCCAACCGAAGCAAAAATACATACTTGGTGTGGCTGCAGATGTTGCCAATACCCGAGCACAGGTTACAATACAGCCATCGGTGTTGGATAAACTGGAGGCTGATGCGTTACAGCGCTATATGATGCGTATAACCGACAACTTTAATGGGCAGAAAGCCGTGGTGAGCACTGATCAGCAAGTTATACTACTTAATCCACCACCCGATGTCAGACGCGGAAGTCAGCTCTTAGTTGGCCCGTTAAGAGAACAAATTCTTCGTTTCAAATCTGGAAAGCTGGATCAGAACTTTCTAAACGAACCTGGTTATACCTATACTTTTTTTCCCGGACTGCTGAAGCAGAAGGCAGAAGTCAATCCGTATATATTTAGTCGAGATTTAACCTATCAGAAGCCGCAGACTGATTATAAACAGCAATATCTGGATAAAAATGCGATTGATAGTCTTTGGAACGACCATCTGGATTTGCGGAGCCGCACCAGTCAGCTTTTTACCCATAGGTATAGTGGTGATAAGAAAACAACCGGCACGCTCAGTATGGAAGTGGATCAGACTGTTTTCAAAGCAAGTAATTATCTTAAAAACATTTTGATTTATAAAGAAGGAGAGCCAGACTTTGTAGAGATCTATCCTGGTAATACGACTTATTTTAGTGCGCTGCAAGCAGGTACCTATAGCATGCTGTATCTCTTTAAAGACAACCGGTACTTTGTAGCTAAAGACGTTAAAATTAATATGGATGGTGCTAATTATTTCAAATGGAAACAGCCTTTGCAAGCTGCAGATGAGATGAGTAAAAAAATTGATCAGCAGATTAAGTCTACTGGGTTTAAACAGGAAACTTATGAGGAAAGTCAGGCCCTGGCGCTTCAGGTAGCTGAATCTTTTAATGAGCATTACGGCATAGAGCGTTACGTTTTTAATTTCAGCATGGCGGGCTATGTGTATGGTGAGGACAAGCGACCTTTGCCAGGCGTACGGATTCAGGTAAAAGGTTATAACCGACCGGCGATAACTGATGTAAATGGCCATTTCGTGATTGCGGTGCCTGAAAAAGGTATGCTGCTTATTCAGTCCATCGGCTACCAGAGCAAAGAGGTTAAAATAAGATTGGGAGATGTGGGTAACATTTATCTTGAGCCTGATAGCAGTTCGCTCAATGAAGTAGTTGTAATTGGTTATGGTGTGCAAAGTAAAAGAGCAATGGCTGAATCTGTAGCAACGGTGCTGCAAGGTCGTGCTGCAGGCGTAAGTGTGGGTGGGCTGCCGGCCGACATGATCGTACAGATCAGAGGTCTAAATTCAATGCCCACCGGACAGCCGCCACTTTATATTGTAGATGGTGTGGTTGTTGCGGGCGGAATCAGTGGAATAGATCCGAATGAAATTTCCAATATACAGACATTAAAGGATGCTACGGCAACGGCTATTTATGGATCTATGGCTGCAAATGGTGTTGTTATTGTAACCACGAAAAAGGGTAATACGGGAATAAGCGGAGATGGATCTCTGATTGAGCAGACAGGAAATATGCGGACAAACTTTTCAGATTATGCGATCTGGCAACCTAAATTGCTAACAGATGCAGCCGGTAAAGCGAGTTTTAAAGTGACCTTTCCGGATGATATCACCAGCTGGACAACAAAAGTAATCGCTATGAATGGAAACAAGCAAAGCGGCCAAGCTAATATCAACATTAAGTCTTTTAAGACATTAAGTGCCAACTTTGTTTCCCCTCAGTTTGCTGTGACAGGTGATTCTATCGATGTGATGGGTAAATTAATGAACTACAGTGGGGGGGAGCTTAAAGTGAATCGCCGGTTTGTATACAATGGGACTGAACGCCTAAATAGTGCTGTCAATTTCAAAAATGCCCACCTGGACACGATTGAGATTGTGGCAAAAGGCTCAGATAGTTTAAGGTTTGAGTATACCCTGAAACAAGATAACGGCTATTTTGACGGAGAAATCCGTAAGGTGCCAGTTGTCCCTGCAGGAGTGCAGGAGACAAAGGGTTATTTTGACGCCTTGTTGAAAGATACCACGATCAATTATCAGTTTGATGCCCATTTAGGTAAGATTAGCTTGTATGCCGAGGCATCAGTATTTCCAGTATTATTGGATGAAATTACCAAGCTGAGGAGCTATGAGTATTTGTGTAACGAGCAAATGGCATCCAAGCTGAAAGCCTTGTTGCTGGAGAAAAAACTCAGACAATATCTAAAAGAAGAATTTAAGCATGAAAAGGATATTCAACTCTTACTAAAGAAAATAAGTGTAAGTAAACGGCCGGAAGGGACCTGGGGCTGGTGGCAGGATAGCCCATCATCGTATTGGATTAGTCGCCATGTAGTTAGTGCACTACTGGAAGCAAAAAATGCAGGTTATACTGTTAACCTGGATACAAAAAAGCTGAGTACTTACCTGAGCGATCAATTGCATTTTGCTTCAGTATATGATCAGACGGAACTCTTAAAACTACTGATGTTGATTAATCCGGATTTCAGCGCCAAGAGTTGGATTGAAACAATTGAGAATTCAACAGAATTGAAGAAGCGCAGTTTATATCAGGAGTTGGAACTTATGGCACTGAAACAGCAGTCTGGTGCAAAGGTGGATATTCAGGGTCTTTTGAAACGCAAAAAAGAAACGATGTTTGGGAATGTCTATTGGGGAGAGCCGAATAACAGTTTCTGGGACAATAGCATTCAAAATACTTTATTGGCTTACCGCATATTGAATGCTGAGGGTGGATACGAAGCAGTATTAGATCAGATTACACGGTACTTCCTGGAACAACGTAAAAGCGGTCAATGGAGAAATACCTATGAATCATCTTTAATTTTAGAAACGATCCTGCCTAAACTTATCCAGAATAACAAAAGCTATCAACCCGCATCACTAACCGTAAATGGCGAAATGGTAACACAGTTTCCTTATCAAAAAACACTCTCGGCAGCGCAGGCGGTACAGCTCAGTAAGAAAGGAAATGCTCCGGTTTACGTGACCGCTTATCAGCAATTTTTCAATCCCAAACCGGAGAAAGTAAGTAAAGATTTTGTGGTAACCAGCAGCTTCGAGCAGCAGGGTATCCCCGTAAAGAGGCTTAAGGCCGGGCAGGCTACGCGGTTAAAAGTTGAAGTTGAGGCGCGCGCCGATGGCGATTATGTGATGATTGAAGTCCCTATTCCTGCAGGTTGCTCTTATGAAAACAAGACCCAGAGCTATTGGGGCCTGGAAAGTCACAGGGAGTATTTCAAAGAAAAGACATCGATTTTCTGCACTAAGTTAAAGCAAGGGAAACACACTTTTTATATTGAGCTGATGCCACGGTATTCAGGCGTGTACAACCTAAATCCTGCGAAAGCAGAGCTGATGTATTTTCCTGTTTTTTATGGCCGGGAAGGCATGAAGAAAATTGGCGTGGGAAACTAAATCATTTCCCAAATCATAACGAGCTTATCGTCGCCGGTGGAAAGGAGGTACCTTCCATCGGCCGACCAGCTGAGTTTATTTACAGAGTGCGTATGACCCTCAGTGCCCTTTTCTATGCTTAAGATCTTATAGAGTTTATAGTTTTCAGCGCCCCAGATCTTGATACTTTTGTCCTGACTTCCTGTAGCAAAATAAGGCAACACAGGATGGAAAGCGATGCTGTAAATGCTATAGAGATGGGCGGGAATATGCTGTGTTTGGGTATATTCCGGAAGTGACCAGGCTTTAAGCTGGGCATCTCTACCTCCGGAAAGCAGAGACCTGCCATCTGGACTATATTGCAATGAGGTCACAGGCAAATCGTGCGCTTGAAACTGGCTCAGTAATGCATAATCCTCCAGATCGTAGATGCAGATGATACCCGCCTTGGTGCCTACAGCAAGTTCTTTGAGGTTATTGCTGATCGACATTGTCCGCACAGTTTCTTTAGCGATGTTAATGCGGTATAAAAGGCTGTAATCTTTCAAGGACCAGATGGCTACGGTACCATCTTCGCTGGAGGTCAGGAATTCATTTTTTTCGGCAACTACCTTGATATCGAATACCGGTTTTTCGTGTGCCTGGAAGCTGCTTAAAAGTTGGGATGTGGCAAGGTCGAATACGTTTACCGTACCACTTCGTTCCCCGCTAAAGAGCAGTTGGCCATCAAAGACCATGCTATAGACAGAACTCTTTACGGGCATCAGCACTTTAACGAAGGCCTTTTGATTTAGTGACCATTCAACAATTCCTTTATCATTACCGGCCGTAAAAAACACATCCTGGTCTGCACTCGTAGTTAGCGCATACACAGGATTTTGGTGACCTGGTAATGTAATTACATGTCTCAGCATAGCTGTTATCCCTTATGTCTGTGTTCCAGGTTAAGTGCAATGTCTTGCAATGTTTTGCCTTTTTCGCGAAGCAACACGAGAAGGTGAAATACCAGGTCAGAGCTTTCATTGATGAAATCAACATCAGTTTCTGCCAGGGCAGCGATTACTGTTTCTACCGCTTCTTCTCCTACCTTCTGTGCTATTTTGTTGAGACCTTTGCCGCGCAACTTATTTACATAAGAAGTCTCGGAAGGGTTATCATATCGAGATTCAATAACTTTTTCTAATTCAAAAATGAAGTTCTGGTTGTAGTTGGTCTGGAAGCAACTGCGACTGCCTGTATGGCAAGTAGGACCAACAGGAGAGGCCTTAATCAGGATCGTGTCGTTATCGCAATCTATATGCGTTTCCTTTACAAAAAGAAAGTTTCCGCTCTCTTCACCTTTGGTCCAAAGTCTGTTTTTTGATCGGGAAAAGAAAGTTACCTTGCCTTCTGTCTGTGTTTTTGCCCAGGCTTCTGCATTCATATAACCCAGCATTAAAACCTCTAGCGTTTGTACATCCTGGATAATCACAGGAACTAAACCCTGGGTTTTTTCGAAATCTATTGTCATAACCTTACTGGTATGTTGTATTTTTTTAATTCTTGTTTTAGTACAGGGATAGGGATTTCACCAAAATGAAATACTGAAGCAGCTAAGGCTGCATCTACGCCTGTTTTGAGGAACACATCGGTAAAATGTTCAATTTTTCCTGCTCCACCGGAGGCGATAACTGGTATGTTAATGCTTTTGCTGATCTGATCCAGCAACAGCAAATCAAAGCCTTGTTTGGTGCCATCATGATCCATGGATGTGAGTAAAATCTCACCTGCGCCAAGTTCTTCGGCCTGCTTTATCCAGGTGGCAGTGTCTAATGCTGTCATCACTCTACCGCCATTGAGGTGCACACGATTACCCTCAGCAACAGCCTTTGTATCTACTGCTACCACTACAAACTGCACTCCAAAAGCTTTTGCCAGTGTTTCAATTAAAGTAGGGTCTTTGACCGCTGCGGAGTTAATACTGATTTTATCAGCACCGGCATTCAGCAAGGCTTCAGCATCTGCAATTGATGTGATTCCACCTCCAATTGTAAAAGGGATATTGAGTTGTCTGGCTACTGCTTTTACCATCTCGATCATCGTTTTCCGACGCTCATTGGTCGCTGTAATGTCCAGAAATACGAGCTCATCGGCACCTTGCTGTGCATACTGCCAAGCCAGTTCAACAGGATCGCCTGCATCTTTCAGGTCGACGAAATTAACTCCTTTTACCGTACGTCCGTCTTTTACATCCAGACAGGGGATGATCCTTTTACTTAGCATCTCTTAAAGCGAAGTAAGGGCTTTTAAATTCCATTCTTTGATCTCATCAATACTGATCCGGTTTTCGTAGATTGCCTTTCCAACTACTACCGAGCGGATGTCGTATTGTGAAAGCTCTTCGATATCCGCCATAGAGCTGATGCCCCCCGAAGCAATTAATTTAATAAAAGGACTATGTTCCAATAGCTTTTTGTATAAATCTACCGCTGCACCACCCAATTTTCCATCTTTATTGATATCTGTGCACAGGAACCTGAAAAAGCCTAGTTGCAGGCACTTGTCAACATAATCCATCAGCTTGATCGGAGAGCTTTCCATCCATCCGGAGTACTTGATCACTTCATCCAATACATCAATAGCAATAACAATCCGATTGGCATAGTCATATTTTTTGCCTACTTCAGTGCTAAGTTCTTTCAGGAAATCAGGATTTGTGATGGCTTGTGTACCAACAATTACACGGTGGATACCAGCATCCAGCAGACTCGTTACTTGCTCAATAGTACGGATACCACCGCCGTATTGCACACGCATATCTGTTTTTTTGATGATATCGAACAGCGCTTTCTGATTACTGAAATCGCCCTTTGCGCCGTTGAGATCAATGATATGTATAAATTCTGTACCGTTAGACCGGTAGGTTTCGATCATTTCGGCGATGGAAACATCATAAACTGTTTTCTGATCATAGTCACCTTCTCTCAGGCGAACAACCTTACCATCTAGAATATCAATTGCAGGAATTATATACATTTTACTGTTTTAAGTTTGAAAAGTTTCTTAATAATTGCTCTCCGGCGGCGCCTGATTTCTCAGGGTGAAATTGAACGCCAAAGAAGTTATCTCTTTGTATTGCAGCAGAAAAGGGAGCACCATAATTTACTGCTGCGATGTCAAAAGTAGGGTTATATTCAATAAAGTACGAATGCACGAAATAAAATTGTGCAGAATTTTCAACACCATGGAATAATAAATTGTTTTTGGTATCGACATTATTCCAGCCCATGTGTGGTATTTTGATACCGAGCTCTTTGTCAAACAGTTTCGTGTTCACCGGGATAATGTTGAGCAACGCTGCATCTCCTTCTTCAGAATGCGCGGTAAGCAGTTGCATGCCCACGCAAATGCCCAATACAGGTTTTTTTAAGGCACGGATGGCATTAACCAATCCCGTATCGTTAAGCTTTTTCATGGCGGCTCCGGCATGGCCCACACCAGGAATGATAATGTGGGTATATTGGTCAAAATCAGCCTCCGTATTGATCATGCCATACTGAATGTCTAGTCTTTCTAGCGCTGCAGTAAGCGAAAAGATGTTTCCTGCACCATAATTTACGATTCCGATCATTATAAAAGTCCTTTAGTACTTGGTAAGACTAGCTTTTCGGGATCACGTTTAATCGCAACCTTAATAGCTTTTGCAAAAGCTTTAAATATAGCTTCTATTTTATGGTGTTCGTTATCTCCTTCCGCTTTGATATTCAGGTTGCATTTTGCAGCATCGGTAAAGGATTTGAAGAAATGGAAGAACATTTCTGTAGGGACATCACCTACCTTTTCCCGTTTAAAATCAGCATCCCAGACAATCCAGGGCCTCCCACCAAAGTCTATTGCAGCCTGAGCCAGGCAATCATCCATAGGCAGGCAAAAGCCATAACGTTCCAATCCCAGTTTATTTCCTATTGCTTTAGCAAAGGCTTCGCCGAGGGCAATCCCAGTATCTTCAATAGTGTGGTGCTCATCAATATGAAGATCACCTTTAGTCGTGATTTTCAGGTCTATTCCGCCGTGACGTGCGATTTGATCCAGCATATGATCAAAGAAATTTAGTCCGGTACTGATTTCCGCTTTACCCGTTCCATCAAGGTCAAGTTCAATGCTGATTTTAGTTTCATTGGTATTACGTTCGTGTTTTACCGTACGTGTTCCTGCGCGCAGCATTGTATAAATATCTGCCCAATTGCTGGTTTCCAATGCAATATATTCTTTCAGAGTTTCTGCTTTATCGAGCATCTCATTAGCACCCAGTAGATCATTATTTCTTAACCAGATTGCTTTAGCGCCGAGGTTTTTGGCTAAGACCACGTCGTTAAGCCGGTCGCCAATTACGAAAGAATTCGCCAAATCATAGCCGCCAGTCAGAAAATGCTGCAAAAGACCAGTATTCGGTTTTCTTGTTGACGCATTTTCATGGGCAAAGGTCTTGTCTATAATTACCTCATCGAAGGTCACACCTTCATTTTTAAACGTGTCCAGTACGAAGTTATGTACAGGCCAGAAGTTGATTTCAGGATGCGAATCGGTCCCTAAACCATCCTGATTGGTCACCATGATTAACCTGAAGTCGAGCTCTGCAGCAATTTTTGACAGGTAATATAAGGACCTGGGGTAGAAAATTAACTTAGCAAAAGAATCGATTTGTTCGTCTTCGGGCTCTGTAATTAACGTGCCATCGCGGTCTATAAAGAGTAGTTTTTTCATAACTAAGCCTGGTAAGATTTAAGGTTATTAAGTAAGGTTTCGTTTTCTGTGGAGGTGCCTACGGTGATACGCAAACAGCCCTCGCAGAGGGTAACTTTAGATCTGTCGCGCACAATAATTCCCTGTTCAACCAGGTAATTATAGACCCCTTCAGCATCGGTAACCTCTGCTAAAATGAAGTTGGCATCCGATGGGTACACCTTTTTAACGAGGTCCATTTCAGCCAGACTTTTGCTTAGTCTGTCTCTTTCAGATACAGTAATTCTGATCCATTCGTTTACCTGTTCTACATTTTTCAGGGCCTCCAGTGCGATGTCCTGGGTAGCCTGATTGATATTATATGGAGGCTTCACTTTGTTTAGAATATCGATTACCGGACGGGCAGCAAAAGCCATCCCTAAACGGAGTGCGGCAAGGCCCCAGGCTTTAGAAAAAGTCTGCAGGATTACCAGGTTTGGATACTCTGTTAATTCCTGAATAAAGGTGCGTTGTTTGGAGAAATTTATGTAAGCTTCATCGATCACAACGAGCCCTTCAAAGTTGGCTAAAATGGTCTCAATATCGGTGCGGATAATTGAGTTTCCGGTAGGGTTGTTTGGCGAGCAGATGAAGATCATTTTGGTGTGTTCATCGATTGCTTCAGCGATGCCTTCAAGGTCCAGTTGGAAGCTCGGAAGCAAGCTCACTTTACGAAGTTCAACGTTGTTGATATTTGCCGAAACTTCGTACATTCCGTAGGTAGGGGGAAGCACAATTACGTTATCTTTTCCGGGCTCACAAAAGGCACGGTAAAGCAAGTCTATCGCCTCATCACTACCATTCCCCAGGAAGGTGTTTTCGATGGGTACGCCTTTAATTTTTCCGATCTCATCTTTCAGATCAAGTTGTAAAGGATCGGGATATCTGTTGTAGTTTTTCTCCAGAGGAGAGCCAAAACTGTTTTCATTGGCATCCAGATAAACGCTGGCCTGCCCTTTATATTCGTCCCTTGCAGTAGAGTAGGGGCGAAGGTTCTTAATGTTTTCGCGTTGTAGTTTGTTAATATCCATCTTGCGCTTGTAAACGAATAGTGATTGCATTCTTGTGTGCCTGCAGACCTTCTGCATTGGCCAGTAGCTCCACAGTGGGGCCAATTTCGGCTAATCCGCTGTTGCTGATGTGCTGGAAAGTGATCTTCTTGATAAAAGAATCAATAGACACGCCCGAATAGGCTTTAGCAAAGCCACTTGTTGGTAAAGTATGGTTTGTTCCCGATGCATAATCACCGGCACTTTCCGGCGTCAGATTGCCTAAAAATACAGATCCGGCGTTACTAATCAAGGGAATAAGCGCCGCGTATGTTTCCGTGGCCAAAATCAAATGTTCCGGAGCATAGGCATTGCTGAAATGCATGCCCTCAGCGGCAGAATTGACGATTACCGCATAGGAATTGGCAATAGCTGCCCGGGCTATATCCTTTCTCGGAAGAGCCTCCAGTTGTTTGTCAAGTTCTTGGATAGTATTAGCTATAATTTGTCTTGAGGTGGCCACTAAAATAGCCTGACTATCAACTCCATGTTCTGCCTGTGCAAGCAGGTCGGAAGCCACGAATGACGGAATGGCAGTCTCATCTGCGTACACTAAAACCTCAGATGGGCCTGCGGGCATATCGATTGCGGTTAATGTTGTGCCTTGTATCAGCTGCTTAGCCTGGGTTACATATCGGTTACCCGGGCCAAAGATCTTATCAACCTTGGGAATGCTTTCCGTACCATAGGCCATTGCGGCAATGGCCTGGGCGCCTCCAACCATCCAGATCCGATCAATACCAAGCAAAATGGCACAATAAGCGAGGTAACAATTGGTCTTCCCATCCTTTTGTGGTGGGGAACAGACCACGATCTCTTTGCATCCAGCTAATTTTGCGGGCGTAGCAAGCATTAAAAAGGTACTGGGTAGCACTGCAGTCCCCCCAGGGATATATAGGCCCACATGCTCAATTGCACGTGCTTCACGCCAGCAATTCACACCTGGCATGGTCTCGATGTTTGCCTCTGTGCTGATTTGTGCGGCGTGGAAGGTCCTGATATTGCTATATGCGGTATTTATGGCTGCTTTCTCAGCTTCGGGAATTGTACTGGCTATTGCCTCAAGCGTTGCCTTGTCCAGGTAAAGCTGTTCTAGCGTTACCTGATCAAAGTCGAGGGCGTACTGCTTTAAAGCTGTGTCTCCAGATACTTTTACCTCCTCCACGATCGCAATTACGCTTTCGCGGATGCTGGCATCATCTGCAAGCTGTCGTAAGCATAGGGTATCAACATTTTGTTTAGATAAGTCTTTATAACTATAGATTTTCAATGCTTTATGTTTTAAAATTAACTATAGGTTAATATCTGATTGTGGTGTTTCGTATCAAAAATCGCCTTAAATAATGATTTTTTCAATCGGCATAACCACGATACCTTCGGCACCTGCCACTTTTAGTGCATTTATTTTTTCCCAAAAATCCTGCTCGGCAATTACAGAGTGCAGGGCTACCCATCCTTCTTCAAACAGAGGAACAATGGTTGGGCTCTTAACACCAGGCAATAAGCTGACCACTTTTTCAAGGTTTTCTCTGGCTACATTGAGTACAACATATTTTGTTGCTTTAGCTTTCAGTACCGACTTGATCCGCTGTAAAAGTTCGAGCACTTCAGGGTTAAATTCCGAGCCCTCCCGCCCGATCAACACAGCTTCAGATTGCATCACTTCGGCGAAAGGTTTTAGCCCGTTGCTCTTTAAAGTTCCACCTGTAGAAACGATGTCACAGATCGCATCACTCAACCCTAAACCAGGACCAATTTCTACCGATCCTGAGATCGTCCGGATCTGAGCATTTACATTATTTTCCTGTAAATATTTTTCTAGAATTACGGGGTAAGAAGTGGCGATGGCAAGACCTTCCAGATCGGAGATTTCGGATACCGTACTGTTGTTGGGAACGGCGATTTTGAGGGTGCATTTTCCGAAGCCCAATTTCTGTAAATAAGTAACCTGAGCACCTGCTTCGGTGATCACATTTTCGCCTACAATTCCAAGGTCGGCAATGCCATCCTGAACGTATTCTGGAATGTCATCATCACGGAGAAAAAGAATCTCTAACGGGAAGTTGCTAACACTGGATATCAGCGAGCTTTTATAGTTCTCAAAAGAGAGGCCACAGTTTTTTAAAATTTCAACGGATTTTTCGTTTAACCTACCCGATTTCTGGATAGCGATTTTAAGTGTTTTCAATTTGCTGGTATTGAATGGATGAAACAAGAAATAATTCGGAAACAAGTTTTGAAGTACAAAACATTACATATCTATCGCCACAACTGGCGATGGTGCAAATGTAAGTGATGGTTCAAGTGTTTGTTCATAATTATTTTTGTCTCCATTCGCGCAAAGCACTCAGAGGTGCGGCAAATATATAGATTGCTTTTGTAATTCAAAAAATATGTGGCATTTAATTTGTTGTTTTGCATCAAAATTGACAGAACGCTCATTTTAATGAAAAAGCTCCTTTACCTCCTGATACCCATTTGTTTTCTTATACCTGCCTGTAACTGGTTTGCGGAGACTTCTGAGGTAGGAGAGATGCTGTCTATACATTTTGAAAACAAACTGTATAAAAAATTTGATACGGCAGCTTACCATGTAGTTTTTAAAAAGTGTATTGATTCACTTAAAGGTACACTCTCGAATCCCAAAGATATTACGGCCTGGTATGCTGATCATCAAAATGAACCTGTACTGGTTACGGCCTTTTTTGCCGATGGTAGTTTGGATAGCCTGGCCGCGTTCATCAGCAGAAGTCCTGAGCATGGCTTTAGCCCCTCCGTGTTCGGTTATCAGCCACTTGAAGATATGTTGCGCAGCTTACAAGCCAACAAATTTAAAAAGATAGAAGAAGTATATCCAGTAGTTGCCGAACTTGAAATTCGTAGCGCTGAGTCTTTATTGAAATATCATAATGTGATAAATTTTGGTGCGTTAGTACCTAAGAATTTATTGAACCGTTATTACATTCCTACCAAGAGGCCTGACGCAGAAAATAATGTTCGGGTGTTAGGCACAGCGAGTATTCAACAATTGCTGAGTTCTATCCAGCCTGAGTCAGCAAATTACAAAGCCTTGCAGAAAGCGATGCTTGGTTACGCGCAAAGTAATCCTCAGGCAGAGGAGCTGAAGACCCTTCTTGTAAATATGGAGCGCGAGCGTTGGAAGCTTCCCGAAACAGGACCAGAATATGTAGAAGTCAACATCCCCGATTTCACACTCACCTGGTTTAGTAAAAAGGATACGCTTATCCATATGAAGGTGTGCGTGGGTGGCAGGCGCGAAGCGGGCTTTGAAGAAAAGCTACAGACTTACCTGAAAACACATAACCTGGATGATATGCCGAAGAACCACCAGACGCCGTTGTTGTTCAGCAAGCTGAATGCGATTCAGGTAAACCCAGTTTGGAATATCCCTTCAAGTATTGCGCAGAGCGAGATTTACTATCAGGTGTTGAAGGATCCATATTATCTTTCTAACAGCAACATGAGTGTTTACTATAAGGGGGTGCGGGTTGCTGATCCGGACACTATTCAGTGGCGCAAATATTCCAGGGAGAAATTACCTTTCACATTCAAGCAGGGTTCAGGTGGTGGCAATGCGCTTGGTAAATTTAAATTTCTGTTTGACAATGGATCGAGCATTTACCTGCACGATACCAATAACAAGAATGGCTTTAATCTGGCCAACCGTGCAATTAGTCACGGCTGCGTGCGCGTAGAGAAACCGTTGGAGTTTGCACAGCTGCTTGTAGAAAGTCCACAGCAGTTTGATAAGCTGAGAATGGAAGTTAACCTTCCTCCATTGGATACTACAAAAATGAATGTCTTCAGATTTCAGCAGGCAAAAAAGACCGACAGCCTGAAAAGGTTTGAACTTAAACCAAAATGGTTTGGTACCAAAAAGCAGGTCCCTTTGCTCATCAATTATAAAACGGCCTGGGCCGATCAGGGAACTATTCAATATCGCCCTGATGTGTATGGACTAGATGAAAACCTGTGGGCAATATTAAAGAAAATGAGATAAGAAAAATTCCTTGCATTGCAGAAATTTTCTAACTTTGGTTTTTAATGAATTTCCTATACCCAGGTTTTCTTTTTGCACTTTTGGCGGTCGCCATTCCCGTTATTATTCATCTGTTTAATTTTCGGAAGTACAAGCAAGTTTATTTCAGTAACGTTCAATTTCTGACCGAAGCCAAAGCTGAAAGTGCCTCAGGTGAAAAGCTCAAAAATCTGCTGATCCTAATTTCAAGAATCCTCGCCATAATTTTTCTGGTGCTTGCTTTTGCACGGCCGTATTTTAAAAATGATGCGACGGTAGATCCAGGAAATGCCACAGTTGTTTCTGTATATGTTGACAATTCCTTCAGTATGCAAAGCGTCAATAAGGAAGGTAATCTGCTTGATGATGCCAAACGACGTGCAAGAGAAATTGTAAAAGGCTATCCGGTAAGTACGAAGTTCGTGCTAACCACAAACGATTTTGAGGGACGCCACCAACGGATGCTGCAAAAAGAAGATTTCCTCTCACAGTTAGAAGCAGTAAAGATCTCAGCAGGAAACAAGAGCCTGGAACAGGTACTTAGCAGGCAACAAAGCTTTGTGCCTGGTAACAATAACCACATCGAATATATCCTGTCGGATTTTCAGCAAAATTTTGTCGGCAATAAGGTTTTAAGTTCTAAAGCAGGTGTACAGGTAAATCTTGTGAAGCTAACTGCAAACGCATTGCCCAACATAGCCGTGGATAGCGTATGGTTCCTATCTCCGTTGCACCGGCCTGGAGATCAGGAAAAACTTGTAGTACGTTTACGCAATTACACCAATGCCCCCGTTCAGGGAATTCCGGTAAAGCTGACGATCGATAATCAGCAGAAAGCAATTGCTAATCTGAAGATTCCTGAGGGGACAATTCAGGATACCCTTTCTTTTAGCGGACTGAATGAAGGCTGGCATAAAGCAAAGGTCAGTATTAAAGATTATCCAGTTACGTTTGATGACGAACTCAACTTTACATTTAAATCAGACCGGGAACTTAAAGTGCTGAGTATCGGAACAGGGAATGGTGCACCATATATCAGGTCATTATTTGCTGCCGACCCATTTTTCAGTCTTACGGAAATGGCTGAGGCCAATATTAAGTATTCAAGTTTCGGGGACTACAGACTGATCGTGCTCAACGGACTTGAAAACCCTTCGTCAGGATTAGCGCAACAACTCAAAAGCTATGTTGAAGGCGGCGGCGCAGTTGTGATCTTTCCCAACGTAACAGCAGGGCAAGCGATTTATATTACTTTTCTTCAGGCACTCGGGTTGCCGGGTATCGTACAACTCAGGTCAGAGCAAACCACCATAAGCAGTATAGACTTTAAGAATCCTTTGTTTAAAGATGTGTTTGAAGAAATTCCGAAAAACCTGGAGTTACCCCAGGTGAGTAATTATTTTCAGTATGCCAGCTCCAACCAGCGAAATAGTCGTAAGTTGATGGAGTTGCCATTGAACAGGGTGTTCTTTGGGCAGTATAATTTTGGTGGCGGGCAGATCTTTCTATCGGCTTCGTCACTCGACCCAAAAGATAACAATCTGCCACAACATCCTGTCTTTGTCCCATTGATGTATAAGATCGCTTTCAGCAGTGCCCAGGCGCAACCACTTTTTTATACCGTTGGTAAAGATGAGCTGGTGGAAACCAGTAAAACCACGCTTGCGGCAAATCAAACATTGAGATTGACTTCGGAAGGGATTGACTTGATTCCTGAACTGCGCCAGGTTCCTGGCAAGACTTTGGTCTATACTGCCGATCAAATTCGTCAACCGGGATTTTTCGAACTTCGGAAGGCCGACTCGCTACTCTCTGTGTTTGCCTTTAACCAGAGCCGGCTTGAAAGTGAAAGCCGGTATGCCGGCAGTGCTGAACTTAAAAAGATCCTTCCGCAAAAACAGGTACGCTTCCTTGATGCTAATCAGGATGCCCTGAGTTTTGGGGATACTGCAAAAAATAACAGCAATGAGTTATGGAAACTTTGTCTAATTTTGTCCATTGTTTTTTTAGCTGTTGAAATTCTCCTGATTAAATTTTTTCACCACATAAAATTCTAAAAATACATGAATCTCCTTCTTACCAGCGTTACCATTGCCGATCCGAACAGTACATACAATCAGAAAATCTGTGATGTGCGTGTTTCCAATGGGCAGATTGTTGCTATTGAAGAACAGCTGACTCCTGAAAAAGGCGAACAGGTGATAGATGGCGAAGGTGCAATCCTGAGTCCGGGTTTCTTTGACCTGAATTGTGCTGTAGGCGATCCGGGATTTGAAACCCGTGAGGATCTCCAAACCGCCACTAAAACCGCCGGAGCTGGAGGATTTACCGGTATTGCCGTGCTTCCACATACCCAGCCCGTATTGCATTCAAAAGCTGAGATCGAATATGTGTTAAACCGCTCAAGGAACAACATGGTAAATGTATATCCTATTGGGGCTATCAGTCGCAATCTGGAAGGGAAAGAACTTGCAGAGCTTTATGATATGCAGCAGGCGGGAGCCATTGCTTTCTCTGATGGGAACAGGCCGATCACAGATGATGGGTTCATGAGCAGGGCCTTGCAATATGCTAAAGGTTTTGACGCGCTGTTAATGGTTTATCCCGAAAACAAATCCATCGCCGGAAAGTCGATGGTGAACGAGAGCAAAACCAGTGTTTTACTCGGTATGAAGGGTATCCCTACATTGGCAGAAGAGATGCATATTTCGCGAGACATATTTTTAGCTACCTATCATGATATGGAGGTGCATATCAATACCATCTCTACTGCGGGATCCGTAGCACTGATCAAAAAGGCTAAAAAAGATGGCGTAAGGATTACTTGTGATGTTGCTGCCCATCAACTTGTTTTTACCGAAGATGCGTTAAATGATTTCGATAGCAACTATAAAGTTAAACCTCCGCTTCGCGGGAAGAGTGATGTGAAGGCCCTGCTTGCCGGACTTAAAGACGGAACAATTGATGCCGTAAGTGCGCAACACCGTCCTCAAGAGATCGAGCACAAGGATGTAGAGTTCGAAATCGCAGCTTTCGGGATATTGGGATTACAGACCGCTTTACCTTTGCTGATTAAAGCCGGACTGGATGCTCAGCAGATTGCCGAGAAACTCGCTATCGCTCCAAGGAGAATCCTTAAACTGGAAATTCCGACGATCGAAGCCGGGCAACCAGCTAACTTTACCTTGTATCAGCCTAAAGGTACCTGGGAATATAACGATAAAACTAATTTAAGTAAATCAAGGAATTCACCCCTGATGAATCAGACACTGACCGGCAAGGTCGTGTTGGTATATAACAACAATCAATTTCAAGTATATGGATAGTAATGTACAAGGTGCGCTAATTGCGTCATTAACAAAATTTGCAGAAAAATCAGGCGAGGATGCCGCATTGCTTCAGGAAAGCCTGATCACTCTGTTCAGTAAGGAAATTGGGTTTCTGGAAAAAGTAGCCGAGTTTGATGCTGCATTTAATGAATACCCCGCTTTTGAAGAGTTACGTGAAGTATTCTTCGATTTGCTGATGATTAATTTCTTTGCCAATGATGTGAAGAAACTGGAAGAAGATTATCTGGAGACAGACGAGTGGGCAAATATTGAAGAAGAGACTATTGACCGTGGTACAGAATTGCTAAACCTGCTTTTGTATATCAACGAATGTCATGATGAGCAGATCAAGCCTGAACTTGACGACTTCCTGAAAGAGTTCTTATTGGTAGAGGAAGATGAGTTTCAGGATGAGTTTGACATCTATGAAGATCTGATCAGTAACCAGAATCTAGTAGAAGCAAGCATTGAAGATATCTGTAGTCACGCAGGCATGATTGATCTTGGCGAAGAAATGGAAGAGTTATTTGTACCTTTTATGGCATTCTTCCACGAGCCAAGGGGCACAGCTAAGTCTGTAGCAGAGTTAGAAGAATTTAGTGCAAATCCTTCCTTTGATGTTGCAGTTTACACGTTAATTACTAATTTTAACAATAATTAACCTTAAACGTAAAATAAACTAAACGAAAATGGAAACTGTTACCACTTTTAACACCGCTGCGGTGCGTAAAGCAGCTATTACAAATGGACTGATCTGGGGCGCTGTAAGTATCGTACTCTTTTTGGTGTTGTATTTTGTTGCTCCTGAAATGCAGGGAAATTGGGTTGGTGGGACACTTTCTATGGTTGTAGGAATTGCGCTTGCAGTGTTCTTCTGCCTGGATATGCGTAAGAAAGCAGGTGGCTACTGGACTTTTTCTGAAGCACTGCTAAACATTTTTATCATGTTTCTGATTGCTGCTGCGATCTCCTATTTCTTTACCATTGGTTTTTCTAAAATGGTTCCTGAATATGCAGTGCGAATGAAAGAATCGGTAATGAATAACACTGAAGCTACTTACAGAAGCGTAGGGCTTGGTGAAGATAAACTTGCTGAAGCAATGGCTAAGCTATCTGAGCAGTTGGACAAACAATTCAATCCAACGCCGCTTCAAATGATCACTGGTTTTGGTATTACAGCAGTAATGTATTTTATCGGTGCCCTGATCTTTGCTGCCATCTTTAAGAAAACACAGCCGATATTCTTCAAAACAGAAGAATAGGTCGTTAATACGTATACAAAAGCCAATATATCCGCGTTTAGGATCTATTGGCTTTTTTGTTGTCCTATGTTATCAATAATATCATTTAAATTGACAAAATTTGCGTTTTGTTTTTAAGCGCATCAATACATGGATATATCTGTTGTCATTCCCTTACTTAATGAAGAAGAATCCTTACCTGAGTTAACCACATGGATTAACAAGGTTATGGTTGAAAACGGCTTCTCTTATGAAATTCTTTTTGTAGATGACGGGAGTACTGATAAGTCATGGGCTGTGATTGAAGAATTAAAAACGGAATATCCGGCAGTAAAAGCGATCAAATTCAGAAGAAATTACGGTAAGTCGGCAGCCCTTAATGTAGCCTTCGCTGCTGCGCATGGTGAGGTAATCATTACCATGGATGCAGACTTGCAGGATAGCCCTGATGAAATCCCCGAGCTGTATCGCAGGATCAGGGAAGAGAAGTATGATATTGTTTCCGGCTGGAAGAAAAAACGCTACGACCCGATTACTAAAACTATCCCCACCAAACTTTTTAACGCGGCAACGCGCAAGATGTCGGGCATTCAGCTCAACGACTTTAATTGCGGCTTAAAAGCATACCGCAAGGACGTAATCAAGACTATTGAGGTTTACGGAGAGATGCACCGGTATATTCCGGTAATCGCTAAATGGGCTGGCTTCCACAAAATAGGCGAGCAGGTTGTAGAACACCGTGCCCGTAAATATGGCGTTACCAAATTCGGTTTCAGCCGTTTTATCAACGGTTTTCTGGATCTGCTATCTATCTTTTTTGTAGGTAAGTTTGCAAAGCGGCCGATGCATTTTTTTGGGTCTCTCGGGGTGCTCAGTTTTTTCCTGGGGATGGTAGCAGCAATCTGGCTTATAGCTGTTAAATTATATCATATTTCAGCACACATTCCCTACAAACGGGACATTACAGATCAGCCCTTGTTTTATATCGCGCTGGTAGCAATAATTGTGGGCTCGCAGCTATTTTTGACGGGTTTTGTTGCTGAGTTAGTTTCGCGTAATGCGCCCGAGCGGAACCATTATCTGATTGAAAAAGAAATGCATTAGTCATGTTTTTCTCCATTATTATTCCTTTATATAACCGCCCGCAGGAAATCGACGAGCTATTGTATACACTCAGTAAACAGAGTTATATGCAGTTTGAGGTACTTGTGATTGAAGATGGTTCGAAAAACGATGCAAAGGCCATAGTTGCCAAATATGCGCATCAGTTGGATATTCAGTATTACTACAAGGAAAACGAGGGACAGGGATTTACCCGTAACTATGGGTTTGCGCGTGCTAAGGGCGATTATTTTGTGGTCTTTGATTCTGACTGTCTGATCCCTGAGGATTACCTGGAGACGGTTGCAAATTACCTGCTGGAGCATAAGCTGGATGCCTATGGAGGGCCAGATGCGGCACATGCTAGTTTTAGCCCAGTACAAAAGGCAATCAGTTATGCCATGACTTCACCTTTCACGACCGGAGGAATCAGGGGCAATGCCAAGCATGTTGGGCAATTCCATCCACGCAGTTTCAATATGGGTGTTTCACGTGAGGTATGGGAAACTGTAGGTGGATTTATTCTCACCCGTCTGGGAGAAGATATTGAGTACAGTATCAGAATTCATGAGGCAGGGTTTAAGATAGGTCTTATTCCTGCTGCAAAGGTTTATCATAAACGACGCACCAGCTTCCTGCAATTCTATAAGCAGCTTCATTTTTTTGGCAGAGCCAGGATCAATATCTATAAACATTTCCCCAAAGAACTTAAGCTGGTGCATTTTTTTCCGGCGGCCTTTACGGTAGGATTTGTTTTCACGCTGATACTTAATGTAATATATCCCCCATTAGCGTATATTTGCGATGCGGTAATAGTATTGATCTTCCTGTTGATATTTTTTCATTCATGGATGTTGAATAAATCGCTGAAAGTTGCGTTTCTTAGTATTATCGCAGCCTTCATACAGCTAACAGCCTATGGTCTGGGCTTTATACAAGACCTCATTAAAAGAATAGTACTGAACAAGAATGATTGATTTTTTAAAAGAAAGCACCTTTACTGTTAATGAGGTGATCGGAAAAGCCTGGAAAGTGACTTTTGAGAATTACTTCTCACTGGCCACATTATGCTTCCTGATTTTTATTACACTTACTACCTCTAGCCTGATGGCTTTCTTTTTAAAAGATGTAAATATCGGCATGCGAATTATCATGGTGCTTATTTTCATTGTTTTGTATTGCACCGTTAACCTTAGCCTCTTCAAATACATTTTCCACTTGTTGGATAACGAAGAAGAAAATATTACGATCGTGAGCACTTTGCCTACCCGTCAACAAATCATCCGTTTCCTGATTGCAACCTTTTATTTTGCCTTGTGCATCATCTTTGTGGGTATTTTATTATATCCAGTGTTATTTGTGTTGGATCCAGTGTTGCGGTACGCCGTAAAATTGGGCTGGGTAGAAGACCTTGCTGCTGCGGGCAGGGTAGTTACAAATATTGCCGTTGCTATTGCTATTGTAGCCATCTTCATCACCTTTATCAGAATTTCGTTCTTTCAGTTTTTTATTATTGACAAACAAAGTACGCCATGGCAGTCGATCAAGTTCAGTCTGGCAACAACCCGGGGCAACTTTACAAAAATCTTGTTGTTGTTACTGGTGTTGGGGGGCTTTCATCTGTTGTCCTTGTTCTTTAATTATCTGCACTGGTCTGTAGTCTCATTAATTGTGATCAGCCTGAGCTCTTTCGTTGTGGTGCCTTTATCCAGCGTAGCGCTGACTATAGCCTATCGCAAGATGATGGGCGACTACAAGGGCGACGCAGAACCGGATATCATTCATAACCTAGTTTAGACCCTATGGGATTAAAAGCGGCACTCAGCAAACCCTTTGCAGCTCTTGTTGTGCGGGGCATTGAAAAGTGGAAAAAACATGCCGTAGCTGCGCAGGAAAAAACCATGCTTAAATTGGTTGATGCGGCTAAGGATACTGCATTTGGCAGAGACCATGATTTTAAGGGTATCAAGACCTATGCAGATTTTAAATCAAGGGTTCCTGTACGCGACTATGAAGACTTGCGCCCGTATATAGACCGTGTGGTTGCTGGCGAAGTTGATGTGATGTGGTCTGGTAAGCCCGAATATTTTGCTAAAACATCTGGTACCACATCTGGTGCCAAGTACATTCCAATTTCCAAAGAGTCGATGCCTGAGCATATCAAGGCTGCCCGCAATGCGCTGTTAACCTATGTGCACGAAACAGGAAACGCAGATTTCGTAAATGGGAAAATGATCTTTTTACAAGGTAGTCCGGTCATGGACAAGAAGAATGGAATCAATGTAGGTAGGCTTTCCGGTATTGTAGCCAATCTGGTTCCGGCATATTTGCAGAAAAACAGGTTGCCATCCTACAAAACCAATTGTATTGAAGACTGGGAGGAGAAGGTTGACGCGATCGTGGAAGAAACGAAGGATCAGGATATGACATTGATTTCTGGCATCCCGCCCTGGGTACAGATGTACTTTGACAGGTTAACCGAGAAAACAGGCGGCAAGAAAATTAAAGATATTTTTAAAAACCTGCAGCTGTTTGTATATGGCGGAGTGAACTACGAGCCTTACCGTGCTAAAATAGAGGCCAGCATTGGCAGGAAGGTAGACAGTATAGAAACCTATCCCGCGTCTGAAGGGTTTATTGCCTATCAGGACAGTCAGCATGACAAGAGCTTACTTTTATTGGCTGATGCTGGTATGTTTTACGAATTTGTTCCTGCGGATGAATATTCAAATGAAAATCCGACAAGGTTGAGTTTAGGCGAGGTGGAGCTTGACAAAAATTACGCCTTGATATTAAATACAAATGCGGGTCTGTGGGGCTATAGCATCGGTGATACCGTTAAGTTTGTATCTAAGAACCCTTATAAGATTTTGGTTACCGGAAGAATCAAACATTTTATCTCTGCCTTTGGCGAGCATGTTATCGGCGAAGAAGTAGAGCAGGCACTATGGAATGTCGCCAATGCGGAAGGTGTGCGTATTACCGAATTTACTGTGGCACCTCAGGTAAATCCTCCGGCAGGGGAATTGCCGTATCATGAATGGTTTATTGAGTTTGCCAAAGCACCTGCAGATTTAACAGATTTTAGTCAAAAGGTTGACGAAGCCCTGCAAAAGAAAAATATTTACTACTTTGACCTGATAACAGGAAGTATACTGCAACCGCTGGTAATCCGGTCGCTGCAAAAAGATGCTTTCGTAAACTACATGCGCTCGGCAGGCAAGCTGGGTGGACAGAACAAAGTTCCCCGTTTGGCTAACGACAGGAAGATTGCGGATAGTTTAACTAGCTTTACGATTTAGAAATTACAATTGAAAAATATAGCAATACTGGGCTCTACAGGCTCTATAGGAACACAGACTTTGGAGGTGATACGGGCTAACCCGGGTCTCTATAAAGTGGTGGCACTAACTGCACAAAAGAATGCAGAATTATTGATCGAACAGGCTTTGCAGTACTTACCTGAGTTGGTTGTAATCTGTGACGATAGCCAATACGGCAAAGTAAAAGATGCACTCTCAGATTATTCCATCAAAGTGCTGGCTGGTGAGGAAGCGCTCTGCGAAGCAGCAAGCCTGGAGGGTGCAGACCTGGTCATCACTGCCATCATGGGGTCTGTTGGGTTAAAACCAACTATCGCTGCCATCAAGGCTAAAAAAGATATCGGTCTCGCTAATAAGGAAACCCTGGTTGTTGCCGGAAGTCTGGTTACGCAGCTGGCAAAAGCTAATGGGGTAAAGATCTTACCTGTAGACTCAGAACACTCGGCAATTTTTCAATGCCTGGTGGGCGAAAGTTATAGCAACATCGAAAAAATCTACCTCACTGCTTCCGGCGGACCGTTTCGTGGTAAAGACAGGGCCTTTTTATCGGGTGTTACCAAAGCTGCTGCATTGAAGCATCCAAACTGGGTGATGGGTGCTAAGATCACAATTGACTCAGCTTCGCTGATGAATAAAGGGCTTGAAGTAATTGAAGCAAAATGGTTGTTTGACCTGGAAGCAGATCAAATTGATGTGATTGTACATCCACAGTCTATCATACACTCGTTGGTTCAATTTACCGATGGCTCCATTAAAGCACAGATGGGGTTGCCAGACATGAAGCTGCCAATTCACTACGCGATGGCTTATCCTGAACGCGCAGGTACAGATTTCCCGAGATTTAATTTTATGGATTATCCAGAATTGAGCTTTGAGCAGCCAGACCGTACTACATTCCGGAATCTTGAACTTGCCTATCGGGCGATGGAGCAAGGTGGAAATATGCCATGCATCATCAACGCTGCCAATGAGATTGTAGTGGCGGCCTTTCTGGAAGACAAAATTGGATTCCTGGAAATGAGTGATGTAATTGAAAGGTGCATGCAGGACGTATCTTTTATCGCTGAGCCAGACCTCAATAATTTCCTTGAAACCGATGCACATACCCGTATATTTGCCCGGGAACTCGTAACAAATCAAACTTTATCTATCTAAATAAAAGAACACACAAATAAATATATGAACGGACTGATTATGGCTGCCCAGTTATTGCTGGGATTATCAATATTAGTAATCTTACACGAGTTAGGCCACTTTTTGGCTGCCCGTGCTTTTAATATCAAAGTAGAGAAATTTTACCTGTTTTTTGATGCCTGGGATGTAAAGCTTTTCAGCGTTACTAAAGGGGATTGTGAATACGGAATCGGTTGGTTGCCTTTGGGTGGCTATGTGAAGATTGCCGGAATGATCGACGAGTCTATGGATACCGAGGCGATGGCCCTGCCACCGCAACCCTGGGAGTTTAGATCCAAACCTGCCTGGCAACGTTTAATCGTAATGCTTGCAGGTGTATTCGTAAACATCGTGGTAGGTATTTTCATTTTCTGGATGCTGACATTCAAATATGGTGAGACGTTTATCCCAAATAGCAGCGTTAAAAACGGAATTAATCCTGGAGTTATCGGACAGAGTATCGGTTTGCAGAAAGGTGACCGTATCACCGCGATTAATGGTAAAGAGGTTGTACGCTTTGATGAGATCACCTCCTCAAAAGTATTGCTTGGTAACACACAACTGACTGTGTTACGTGGTGCACAAACTTTAGATGTTAAAGTGCCCGACAATATTCTCAATAAAATATCAGATCAGGGTGTAGAAGCGTTTATTGACCGCGCCCCATTGCTTTCTTCAACTATTGATAGCATCATGCCCGGTAAACCAGCAGCTAAAGCTGGCGTACAAAAAGGTGATGTCATTACTGCAGTCAACAATGTGCCTGTAAAATACAATGTTGACGTTATCGCTGAGGTTAAGAAAAACAAGGGCAAGTCTATCGTGCTTAACATAGATAGATCTGGTTCAGCACAGGTAATAACTTTACCTGCCGATACTGCCGGATCAGTGGGTGTTGGCTTTAATGTCAACGAAATTAAAGAAGAGACCATTAAATATGGTTTCTTTGAAGCGCTTCCATTAGGTGTAAATCAAGCATGGAAAATGTTTGGCGACAATGCGAAAGGTATTGGTAAAGTATTAACTGGAAAGATTAAGGCAAATAAGGCATTTTCAGGTCCTGTAGAGATCGCAAGAAAGGTTTACGGCGGACAGTGGATCTGGGCCAGGTTCTGGGCTTCTACAGCCTTTATATCAATTGCATTGGCATTTATGAATTTACTACCTATTCCTGCACTTGATGGTGGGCATGTGGTATTTCTATTAGTGGAAATGGTAAGAGGCAAGCCTCTGGGAGATAAATTTATGGAGCGTGCACAGATTGTAGGTTTCGTAATTCTTTTGTCACTGATGGTTTTTGTACTGGGTAATGATGTGTTTAAGGCATTCTTAAAGTAAGGCTGATGGATTATTTTGAATTTTACGGTTTGCCGGTTTCATTTAATCCGGATGCTGCAGAAGTAAAGAAGCAGTTTTATGCTTTAAGCAAAAAATACCATCCTGACTTTTACATCAATGAATCTGTTGAGAAACAAGATGAGGTGCTGGAACTGTCGACATTAAATAACAAGGCCTACCAGGTGCTTGGCAATCCTCAAAAATTGCTACCCTACGTATTGGAGCTGAAAGGCCTTGTTACTGAAGGGGAACATTATACCTTGCCTCAGGATTTTCTGATGGAGATGATGGATGTGAACGAAGCGTTGATGGATTTACAGTTTGATCCGGATGCAGAGAAACTTGCTGCCCAGGTGAAAGAGATTGATGCGATAGAAGCGGGGATGCAGGCTGAATTGACAACATTGAAAGATGCTTTTGATACTTCAGGATCTGCAGATGATTTACTGAAGATCAAAGACCTGTACTACCGGACAAAATATTTATACAGGATCAGGGAAAGCCTGGCCAAAATTAAAGCTTAGTTTATGAAGACCGAATCCATTTTTAGAAAAGTAGCCGTTGCGGAGGGAATCTCTTACATTCTGTTGATTTTTATCGCTATGCCTTTAAAATATTGGGCGGGCTTGCCGCTGGCAGTAAAATATACAGGTTGGGCACACGGTGTACTTTTTATGCTGTATATCGTGTTTTTCATTATGTCGTGGATGGAAAGCAGATGGAAATTGCAGCGTGCAGCCATGTATTTAGTGGCATGTCTGTTACCTTTTGCGCCGTTTTGGGTTGATAAACAGCTTGCTAAAGATAATTAAAAATAATGTTTGTTAATTTGGACTGCAATGAATAGATTTGCATCCCGCTAACAAGCAAATGCCCAGCTGGCGGAATTGGTAGACGCGCTGGTCTCAAACACCTGTGGGAAACCGTGCCGGTTCGACTCCGGCGCTGGGTACATTGAAAAGCCTTAGAGAAATCTAAGGCTTTTTTGGTTATTTTAGGTAATTTAGATAAATGTACGCCGTGGTCAGAACATTGATTTTTTTCTATCTACTTCTATTCTCTATAACAACCTATGCCCAGGCAGCAAGACTGGAGCAGGAGAAATTTATTAATCTGTTGAACAGGAACTTTAAAACTAAACTCCTTCCAGATTCGGATGCTTTGTACACACTTAATATCCAAATTGCTTTAGATAATAACTCCAGAGCCGTGATAACATCCAGTGACGCTGTGTTATTCGATAAAATTGGTATTATTCCATTTCTGCAGAATTATAATTACAAATTGCTAATGGGAGAAGTTAGGCCGCTTAAATTTATTCTGCCAATTGGGATCATTGTAGCAAGCTCAAAATATGGGCCTAAAAGCATCGATCTTCATATTGCCGATAAACTGTCAAACCTATTTTATCACGAAAAGCCCGAAGACGATAACATCAGGATTGTTTATTTGAACTCAGTGATACTATTCGCCGATAAAAAGGTTTACCACTAACTACATATTTTCTCAATTCAAGTGCGTCCGAATCCTGCACTACCGTCAAATTTAGTCTTTAAAAACGGGCACCTAATCTTTATTGCTCACGCGGTCAAGTTTCTTATACCAATACCTTAACTTTGAAAAATGAACTCAAATCGAGTGATTTTTTTCATCTTCAATAACGTTCACCTTCTTGATTTAGCGGGGGCAGTAACTGTTTTTTATGAATCCGGATGCTGCGGAAAGCATTACGATATCCATTATGTTTCACCATATGACAATCCAGCAACCTCATCTGGTATTGGATTTTCAAATGTTCAGCCCCTTAATTCGGTAACAGTTCGTCAGGAAGATATTGTAGTTGTAGCAGGAATGGAAATTGAAAAATGGAACCGGGCAGATGATCATCTCTGGATACCCTGGTTACAGTCTGCTGCTGCAGCCGGTGCTACCATAGCGTCAATCTGCACGGCAGCCTTTGCACTTGCTGCTGCGGGACTTCTAAATGGACACAACTGCACTACACACTGGGCATGGACTACAGCATTACAGCAACGATACCCGTTGCTCAAGGTAATAGAGAATAAACTATTTGTACAAAGCGGCCGGATTTTCACCAGTGCCGGAATCGCTACAGGAATTGATCTTGCGCTCTATCTGGTAGAAGAACAACACGGAGCGGCTTTTGCATGTCTTGTAGCGAAAGATATGGTAGTTCACATACGGAGAGATGGGACAGAAGCACAAAGCAGTATTTATCTTCAAAACAGACAGCATATTAACCATCATGTACACCACATACAGGATTATATTACTAAACATTTACATCATAAAATAACAATAGGAGAGCTTGCTGAACTGGTCTTTATTAGTCCAAGGAATCTCACGCGACTGTTCAAATCTGCCACAGGAGTTACCATCGGTCAATATATTCAGGCGTTAAGACAAGAAAAAGCAAAGCATTTGCTTAAAACCAAACATAAGATAGCCTGGGTAGCGAAAGAATGTGGTTATAGCAACACAGCCCAATTGAGAAGGCTGGTTAAAGAAGCAAAGGATTAACAGATTTCATAAACAGAATGGCCGGATTCTTACTACAGCTGTCCTGATTTGTTAGGTGTATTCAATTAATTTTGGATTCAAATACTATAGTATGAAACAGCTGCTACGCTTAATCCTTTTTATTCCATGTTTTGCATTTACTCAAATTTGTGCAGCAACGTATGTTTGTCCACCGTGTAACCACCCGTGTGACACCACTGCCTATCAGCAACCCGGTGTTTGTGCACATTGTGGGATGACATTAGTTGAGAAAAATGAACAAGCGTTAAAGGATCAAAAAATAACAGTTTGCTTTTTTTTATATGATGGGGTAGAGGTGCTTGACTTTGCAGGTCCGATGGAAGTATTTTCTTATGCAGGATTCAAGATAATAACCGTCGCGAAAACCAAAGCACCTCTTTTATCACAGGGAATTTTAAAGATTACTCCTGACTACAGTATTCAGGACGCCCCACAAGCAGATATTTTTGCGGTATTTGGTGGTTCAGATGATGTGGCAACAAATGATCCAGAGGTTATTTCCTGGATAAAATCCATGGATAGTGCCACTAAAAGCTATTTTTCTGTTTGCACCGGGGCTTTTATTCTTGGTAAAGCAGGGTTGCTTGATCAGCTTACCGTTACCACTTTTCATAAAAGTATAACAAATCTGCAAAAAGCGGTACCGAATGCTAAAGTGCTTCAAAATGTGCGCTATGTTGATAATGGTCGGGTAATTACTACAGCGGGGATTTCGGCTGGTATAGATGGTGCTTTACACCTGGTCTCAAAGTTGAGAGGTAAAGACGTTGCAGAGGCAGTTGCAAAACAGATAGAATACGATAAATATGTGCCCGAACAAGGAATGGATTTATCAAGTGCGGAACCGCCAAAAACTAAAATTTCTAATAAGGAACGTTAAAGGTTTATTCCCTGTTATGATCACTCACAAACTAAGTCGTTAAATTAATGAATGTTTAAAGTCAATCCAAAATTAAATCGATATCTGCATACCTAAAATAGTATAAAACAAGGGTAGGTATTGGGTGTATAAAGGGTTCGATAAGAAAGGCAGTCAGTTAGGGGCCAAGTAGCGGACAAGTAGCCACTAAGTAGCCACCACATAGGGTAATACAAGCTTGTGAAATACTAGTCATTAGCTATACAAATCGAACTTTGTTAAGACTCATGTCAGAAGCAATACCTGCCTAAATTGAACCGGGTAATAGCCAAAGGCAAGCTGAGCTAACCACCACATTTTAAGTGATGAAACAGCAGGTCCCAATATTGCAGTAATACTTTGAACAACACATTTTCTGTAAAGGGATATATAAATCTGCATTCGATATTTATTTCAAATTCCATTATCTTTGCCACTCATTTTAATATCCCCCTTTCGTGATTAATGTAAATAATATCTCCGTTTCCTTTGGCGGAACTACCCTGTTTAGTGATGTAACCTTTTCGATCAACGAAAATGACAAAATAGCCCTGATGGGTAAAAATGGTGCAGGTAAGTCAACTATTCTCAAAATAATTGCCGGTGCTACGAAACCTACTTCTGGCAATGTTACCGGCCCTAAGGATGCAGTTATTGCTTATCTGCCACAGCACCTACTTACGCAAGATAACGTTACTGTATTTGAAGAAACGTCAAAAGCATTTCAGGAGATGCATCAAATGCAGAAGGAACTGGATGAATTAAACGAGCAGCTCACGATAAGAACAGATTACGAAAGTGACGATTACATGAAATTAATTGAACGTGTATCGGAATTAAGTGAGAAGTTCTACTCTGTAGAAGAGGTTAATTATGATGCTGAAATAGAAAAGGTATTAAAAGGCTTAGGATTTGAACGTAAAGACTTCACGCGTCAAACTTCTGAGTTTTCGGGAGGATGGCGCATGCGAATTGAGTTGGCAAAGATTCTGTTAAAGAAACCGGATCTGATTTTACTAGATGAGCCTACCAACCACATGGATATTGAAAGTATTCAATGGCTTGAAGATTTCTTGATCAACTCGGCTAAAGCGGTAGTTGTTATTTCGCACGATCGTACATTCGTCGATAACATCACCAATCGTACAGTAGAGGTTACAATGGGTAGGATATATGATTATAAAGCCAAATATACCCATTATCTGCAGTTGCGTGCTGATCGTCGCGTGCACCAGCTAAAAGCATATGAAGAACAACAGCGCTTTATTGCCGACAATCAGGAGTTTATTGACCGCTTTAGGGGTACATATTCTAAGACTTTGCAAGTACAGTCGCGTGTAAAAATGCTTGAGAAGCTCGATGTAATTGAAATCGATGAAGTGGATACTTCTGCATTGCGCTTAAAATTCCCACCTTCTCCGCGCTCGGGTCAATATCCTGTTATTGTAGAGGAGCTTACCAAAACTTATGGCGACCATGTAGTATTTGAGAAAGCATCAATGGTTATTGAACGGGGAGAAAAAGTAGCTTTTGTCGGTAAAAATGGTGAAGGTAAGTCGACCATGATTAAAGCCATCATGAGCGAGATTGAATTTGAAGGAAGCCTTAAAGTTGGCCACAATGCTAAGATTGGTTATTTCGCTCAAAACCAAGCTGCGCTGCTTGATGAAAGTTTAACCGTATTTGATACTGTAGATCAAATCCCGCTCACCACCGGCACGCTAAAAATCAAAGACCTTTTAGGTGCTTTTATGTTTAGTGGTGACGATATTACAAAAAAAGTTAAGGTGCTATCTGGTGGTGAAAAGACACGTTTGGCAATGATTAAGCTGCTGCTGGAGCCGGTAAACGTATTAATCCTGGACGAGCCAACTAACCACCTGGATATGAAAACCAAAGATATTATCAAAGAGGCCCTGCAAGATTTCGATGGCACCTTGATTTTAGTGTCGCACGATCGTGACTTCCTGGATGGTCTGGCTCAAAAAGTATTTGAATTTGGTAATAAACGTATCCGTGAACACTTTGAAGATATCAAAGGTTTCCTGGCCTACAAAAAAATGAACAGCTTAAAAGAGATTGAAGAAGGTAAGTAAATTATATAACCACCGATGAAAAAATTCCTGTTTCTTATCAGCCTGTTGTTTGTTAATTACTTTGTATCGGGCCAAAAAGTTGTAGAACCTTCTACAACGATGCATCCTGAATGGTCTAAACCTTATCAGCCCTTTCGAATCGTAGGTAACCTGTATTACGTAGGAACTTACGATTTAGCGTGTTATCTCATTGTAACACCTAAGGGCAATATATTGATCAACACTGGCCTGGCATCCTCCGCTTCATATATAAAGAAAAACATAGAAACTTTAGGGTTTAAGTTTGCGGATACTAAAATACTGTTAAATATGCAGGCACACTTTGACCACATGGGGGCAATGGCCGCAATAAAAAGGCTGACAGGCGCTAAACTGATGATGGATGAAGGGGATGCGGCTATGGCCGCTGGTGGTGGCCGTTCAGACTATTCTTCCAGGCAGAAGGTTATGACTTACGTGCCTGTAAAACCTGATCGCCTACTACATAATGGCGATACTGTAAAATTGGGTGGTATGCAGTTAATAATGCTGCATCATCCCGGACATACTAAAGGATCCAACAGTTATTTGTTCACTGTCGCAGATAAAAAACGAAAATACAGGGTGTTAATTGCGAATATGCCCACTATAATCACCGATGAAAAGTTTTCAGATTTATCTGACTATCCCACTATCGCTAAAGATTATGCCTACACCATCAATTCAATGCAAAATTTGAACTTTGATATCTGGTTGGCAGCGCATGCGAGTCAATTCGATCTTGCTGGTAAGCATAAACCAGGTAACAGCTATAATCCAGCAGCTTTTATGGATAAGAAGGGATACGACGACAATATGAATAACTTACGAAAAGCTTTTACTGAGCATAAATAGCGCGTAGTTATTTTTATTCATGTATATGAGTTTGGCTGCCGTGCACAGTACCAGTAGCTTTTACCATGAAACGGGAACTTCATCCAGGTTATAGTACACCGGAATTCCTTTTTCTTTTGCAATGCGCACATCTTCATCGGCCCCTTTCGATGCACCCGCTATGCGGAATATCGCATCACACTTTTCGAGCAGACGGTGGGCAGCGGGATATTGTATCTCATTCCAAATGTCATCCCCGGTTTGAGCAGAACCTGCCAAGTGGATCAACGGCAAAGCCACCCATTCTCCAATCATAGGGATATGCCCCTTTTTAAACAAGGGTAGGGCCATTGCCTCAAGGTTATTCAGATTCTGTTGCATTAAAGACGGGTCGTCATTGGTGCCGCTTCTGTAAGGGCCGGAAATTAATATCAGCATAGTTTTCTTTTTACAAATAGAACGAAAGAATCTTGTAGCGAACTTAAGGTACCTTAAGAAATTAATTTTTTTGTTTTCTAAGTGCGCTTAGAAATTCAGGCGTAATCCCCAGATATGAGGCGATTTGTTTCTGAGTTACTTGTTTTACAATTTGCGGGTATTTTTTTAAAAAACTTTGATACCTTTCTTCAGCTGTTGATGACAGATTTTCCATTACCCGGAGTTGCTCCCGTGTGTAAGCGTTTTGCATCAGGATCCTGAAAAACCGTTCAAATTTCGGTACTGCTTCTAATAGTCTGTCAAAATCTGTTCTGTTGATCTGTAAGACGGTACTTTCCTCAAGAGTCTCAATATGCGTCATTGCAGGCTTATTATTTAAATAACAATGCATATCTGTAATCCACCAGTCCGACACCGCAAACATGATTGTCGATTCTTTACCAGCTTTATCGATATAAAATGATCTCAAGGCTCCGCAATGCACATAACTTAAGTACCGGCATTCCTGATCCGCTTGTAGCAACCAGCTCTTTTTAGGTAATGTTTTACAGGTAATCAAGGAAATGAAAAAGGAAGTTTCTTCATCAGTCAGACTGATGTGTCTGGCAATATTAGAAAGGATTTTACTTGTAACCATCTGCTAAGTTAGCTTTAACAAGCCATATTCTGGTAATTAAAATATACAATCTGGATACAACAAAATCCGGTTTGGAAACATTTGCCGATGGATGGTTCCTGATTTTTGTCTCATAAAATTTAAACATTGAAATATGCAAAAGACAATATTTATTACCGGAGCATCAACAGGACTTGGCAAAGCAACAGCTAAATTGTTTCAGGCCAGAGGCTGGAACGTTATTGCTACGATGCGAAACCCTGAAAAAGAAACGGAACTCAGGCAGTTACCAAATGTTACCATCTTACCATTAGATGTAACCAATCTGGAGCAAATTAAATCAACGGTGACAAAAGCAATTGAGTTGCACAACATTGATGTGGTATTTAATAACGTGGGCTACGGTTTAATGGGCGCTATGGAGGCATTAACCGACGATCAGATTGCCAGGCAACTCAATACTAATCTTTTGGGGGTTTTACATACCACACATGCTTTCATCCCACATTTCAGGGAAAAGAGAAGCGGGGTGTTTATTAGTACCACCTCTATCGGCGGACTTTTTGCATTTCCACTCCATTCTATCTATCACGCTTCCAAATTTGCAATAGAGGGTTGGTCAGAGAGCATGTCTTTTGAATTGGGTGTACACAATATCAGCATTAAAACTGTTGCTCCCGGCGGTATTGCCACTGATTTTATTGGCAGGTCACTTGATAGAAACACACATCCTGCTTATCAGGAGATTGAGGATAAGTTGTACGCAGTTGTTGATGGTATGATGGCTGCGGCCTCAAGCCCAGAACAGATAGCAGAGGTAGTTTATGAAGCTGCTACGGATGGTAAGGATCAGGTACGCTATGTTGCAGGAGCAGATGCGACTGCACTCTATGCACGCCGTTTGGAAATCGGTAACGAGGCCTTCCGACAAGAAGTCCAGAAACAGATCCTGGGCTAAAAATTGTATCTTTATAAAGATTGATCGCTATGAATATCATTAACTCCATATCCGAAAAGCATCGTTTGGTATCACTTCCGGAACCATTACATCCCTTAGTTAGTGTAATACGTGTTGAGGATATGCGTTTTCTGGAAAGCAACATTTGGGAACATTTTTCTGTTAATTTCTATTGTATATCGCTCAAAAGGAATATTACCGGGAAAACAAGATACGGTCAACAATACTACGACTATAATAAGGGAGTGATGACCTTCCTAGCGCCCAAGCAGGTGATGTCTATTGATGCATCGCAAATGGATCCACTTAATTCAGCATCTGGTTATGCATTGCTCATTCATCCGGATTTTCTGTATAAACATCCCCTGGCTGCAGTTATTAAGAATTATGGTTTCTTTTCTTATGCTGTAAACGAGGCTTTACACCTCTCAGAAAAGGAAGAAAAATATATGGCAGAGATTTTTGAAAAAATTGACGAGGAATATCAACATATAGATAAACATACCCAGGATATCATCCTTTCACAGATTGACCTGTTACTGAATTACAGCAACCGTTTTTACGAAAGACAGTTTATTACGCGCAAAGCGGTAAGCCACGATCTGCTGGGTAAAATGGAGCAGTTATTAAATGAATGTTTCGAAGGTGGGGAAGGTCTGACCAAAGGCATTCCAACAGTGGAGTATCTTGCAGGTCAACTCAATTTGACACCGCACTACCTAAGTGATATGTTGCGCTCCCTTACCGGGCAAAGTGCCCAACAGCATATTCAAGGCAAACTGATTGAAAAAGCAAAAGAATATTTGTCGGTAACGAATTTGTCTGTTGCCCAGATAGCTTATCAGCTGGGTTTTGAGTATCCCCAATCATTTAATAAACTTTTTAAAAAGAAAACAAACAGCTCTCCACTGGAATTCAGACATACTTTTAATTAGTAAATAAAAGAAGCCCCTGACGTGATATCAAGGGCTTCTACCGTTATTGTGATTTCATTTGTGTGTTTAAAATAAATTGCTCATTTATTGAACAAAGTCCAGTTTCTGTACCAGATACGCCTTGCCGAATTTATTAGGGTCATGGATTACCGTTGCAGTAATTGATTTCCATTTGGGTTGTGTGATTTTTGGCCAGCTTGCACGTATTTCGTCTGCATTTTGCATGATTTCCTCTAATTGGCTTTGAATGGTAGTGTTGGCAAATGTAAACTGCAACTTTTCAGGGATGAAGAAGTAGTCACTTCCTTTTCGACCCATTCTGATGACCGGACCTCCGGGAACATACGAAGTGATAATTTGGATCTTAAAGGATTCATTTCCTTTGTACTGTGCTTTGCTCAATACCTTTACAAACTCAAATTCCTGTGAAGAGCCATCTGCAGGTGGATTATCATTATTATGGAATTTGGCTTTTACTCGATAAATATATCCAGGTTCTCTTTCTTCGAAATTACTTAAGGGGGCACCAGCTGACACATTTTCCGGCATTTTTAATAAAATGTCATTCTCTGCACCATAGTTGGCGTTGATCAGCAATTCAACTTCCTGGCCATTTTTAAGATTGAGTGGTCCGTAAAGTGGTTCTTTTTTACAGGATAACAGCGTTACGGCAATAAAAAGTACGAGTAGATTTTTCATCATGTTGGTTTGTTTAGTTGTTAATAAAACGAAACTGAATTTAAAAACGCTACATGTTCCGGTTTTTGTTTACAAGCAATCAATACTTTTCAACCTGACACATTTCTTTAATATTTCCCGGTGATCTTCACACGATTGAACAGTAACCTGAAAACCAGATAAATGTTATATCGGGTAGGCTGTATCGCTCTTAGTCTCAGACAGGACAAAAAAGCTTTGGACGGTCGTTATATTAGGGAGGGTAGCCAATTTGTGCCTGTAAAACTCGTGATAGGCATCCATATCACGCGTAGCTATGCGCAGGATAAAATCGAAGGACCCGGTCATTTGAAAACACTCCATTACTTCGGGGAATTTAACTACCTCTTCCTCAAATCCCCTTAGGGTATCTGCCGCATGATCATTCAGCAATACCTGACTAAAGGCAATAAGATTACGATCTATCTTTCTTCGATCCAGGATAGCTACAGTTTTCTTGATATAGCCCAGAGTCTTCAATCTCCGGACGCGCTCGTGGATAGTAGCTACGGATTTGTAGAGTTGATCTGAAAGTTGCTTATGCGTAATGCCGGCATCTTTTTGCAATATGCGTAAAATCTCTTTGTCCGTAGGATCCAGTTCGATCATTGATTTTTATTCTAAAAGCTATTTACCCGCGATTTTAAAAGATATCCTGCATTCGAAACACAAGGTATTTGAACGCAATATACCAAATACTCTGCATAACTATTCTGCACTTTGTCAGATCAGTCTGCGGGAATGGCAGCCGTGGAATGATCAACAGCTTTTACTGGCTCCAGGATTTTACCAAGTACCTCAACGGCAGCATCGATATCGACAGCACACGTAGTTTTGCTGAAAGAAAACCGGATTGTAGCCCCGGCTAAGCCTTTGTTTAGTGCCGCAATAACGTGGCTCCCATAAGTTTCTCCTGTATTGCAGGCACTACCACCCGAAGCACAAATACCATTGCGATCTAATAAGGCAAGCATTAAATCAGTATTAGTCCCAGTTGGGAAATTAACACTGAGTACCGTGTAAAGTGATTCAGCAGTGCTGTTGAAGGAGATCTCATCGGATAATGCATTGAGCTTTTCACGCATCTGTTTATTTAGCGTTTCGATCTGCGCCTGATCTTTGACCTGATTTTCCATAGCTAGTTCTAATGCCTTGGTAAATCCAATGATGCCATGTGTATTTTCTGTACCTGCTCTTCTCTTGCGTTCCTGACCGCCTCCATGGATAAAAGGTGTGAAGTTTATGCCATCCCGTACATATAAAATTCCGGTACCCTTTGGCCCATGAAACTTATGACCCGACGCTGAGGCGAAATGTACGCCACTTGAAGCAAAATTTAATGTGTAATGTCCGATCGTCTGCACACAGTCAGAGTGGAATATCGCCGCGTAACGCTCACAAATCTCTCCCACGGTTGTAAGGTTCAGCAAAGAACCAATTTCATTATTGGCATGCATCAGGCTCACCAGGCATTTAATCCCTTTTGCAGATCGTTCGGCCAATTGTTCGTCCAGATCATGGAGGTCAACTTCACCTGAAGCGTTCAATTTCACAAAGGACCTGGTAACCTTAGCGTCTCCGCAATAGTGTGTTATGGTGTGCAACACAGCGTGATGCTCTATCGGAGAGCTAATAATATGTGTACAGCCCAGATCTGTTAATGCTGCTGAAATCGCTGTATTATTGCTCTCGGTGCCACCACTGGTAAAAAAAATGTTTGTTGGTTTAACGCCAAGCATATCTGCTACCTGTTTTCTTGCCGATTCTATAGCCCTGCGGGTCTGGCGGCCTATAGAATACCCTGACGATGGATTTCCATAAAATTCTGTCATGTAAGGTATCATGGCTTCTAGTACCATAGGGTCTAGTGCAGTAGTGGCAGCATTATCAAGGTAAACAATCTTATCCATCTTATTCCGGTTATCAGTGGTTATTTAGTAAAGGTGTGGTTTTCCGGAATTTTCTACAACGAACTGGTTTATTTCCATAAAAATTATGGCTTTGTCTTCGTTTTTTGCATTATTTATTGATTTTTGCTTTGTTTCTGTTTCAATAGTGTGTCTTTTTCCGACTAGCAGCTAAAAGCATATAAACTCAGCTTTTTGATGCTTTGGGTAATGTAATGGATATTGTGGTGCCAATGCCCTCAGTACTTTCGCATGAAATGATGCCTTGATGCCACTCTATGATCAATTTTGTGATGGACATGCCTAATCCAATGGTAGGTTCTCCATCTAAACCGACTCTTGCGGCAGGGGTAAATTTATCGAACAGTACTGGAATTAAATGTTTAGGGATCCCTATTCCATCATCGGTGACTTTAAGGTTTACAGTAGATTCAGTTTCGGATACACTAACGTTGATATGGCCTCCCGATCTAGTAAATTTTAAAGCATTAGATATCAAATTGTTTATAACCTGCATAAATTTACTGTTATCAAGGTCAATGAAAATTTCCTCACTTGAACTGTAAAAATCAAAAATTCGGTCAGACAGCTCATTTGAACGTCTGCATTCATCCATATAGTCACTAACTATCTTCACGATGTTCAAATTCTTTTTCACTAGTGACACTTCTGTCGCCTCTAATAACTCGCGCTGAATCAGATCGTCGATGAGATTAATCGACTGCGCAATAATGCTGGCGATATGATCTGTTTTAACTGCTAATCCATCGTTGTTTTCTTCCCGTATAGTTTTAACGACTGCTCTTGCAGCACCCAGGGGACCTCTCAGGTCGTGTGCCAGCATGTGTAAAATAGAGTTTTTTTGATTTGCATATTTGATCAGTACTCCGTCGTTTTGGGCCGTGTCTGTTACATCCTCTATTGTAGCTAGTAAAAGATCTTCCTCATTTATCTGAGATAAAAAAGGTGTGATTTTAACCCATTTTTCGCCAATCTTACTTTCCAGACAGAGCGATAGTGATCCCAGAAAATTACCTTGCAGGAATTTTTCGTACGCTGATAAGACAATAGGTAGCTGATCCTGCTGGATCTTATTTTTGATATTAGAGATCTCAGTAGCTTCACGCTCGCCGTCGGAAATCCATGATAAACTATGATGAATAAAACGTATTTGCCCTGAAGAGATGTGATAAGCGAAGTGTATGTTAGGGCCAAATGGTAGTTCTGGGGATGGTTTGCTAATTGATGATTTCATACGTAGTTATTGATGCTCAGCCTCATTCAAATTTCCGGCCATAAAATAGGTCAATCTTGAAACTTGTTCAATGTGCAATATTGCGTATTATTGATGAAATATACGGTTTATACGTTCCTCGCTAGGTAAATACGTGTTTTACAACTTGAGTTGTTAATTAGCCCTCATTTAATACCTTTGTTATATGCGAATTCCCCATAGTTTAACTGTGTTAATTGTTGAGGATCAGAAGCTTGTAAGGGACGGTATCCGGTTAATTCTTGCCGAGTCAGATTTTAATAACATACTTGTCGCCAGCAACAGTGAAGAGGCATTGTCGATTATTGAGCGCAATGATCAGATTGGAATCATTGTTACTGATATTCTGATGCCAGGTACGGATGGTATTGAACTATCTAAAGCAATTATCAGACTGCGTCCAAATATGAAAATAGTTGTCTTATCCATGCTTGATGATGAACAACAAATAGCCCGTTCGTTTGCTGCGGGGGTAAAAGGTTTCTTGCTAAAGACTTTGAATCCCGAGGAATTGATTTATTGCCTTCACCATGTTTATCTGGGTGGAACCTACCTGCATGCTGATCTTGCGATGAAGTTCTTTTACCGCATACATCCAGCGGCAACTGCTGGTGTCGATCCTGTAGAAATCTCTGAGCGGGAAGCTGATGTGCTGGCGCTTATTGCGCAGGGCTTTACGAGTACTGAAATTTCTGATAAGTTATTTTTAAGCAAAAGAACGATTGAAGGGTATCGAAAAACATTAATGAGTAAAACGGGTTCTAAAAATACCGCCGGCTTGATACACTACGCGACCGCTAATTACCTGATCAGGAAACCTGATTAGCAATCCGATAATTTGTAGCGTTATGCAACGCTTATAATTTTGTGGTGTCCTTTACATGAACTAATAGTTAAAGGATTATGATCAAGAACGTTACTTTATTTGTTTTTATGGTTTGTTTCTTTTTTTCGTCTGCTCAGGCACAGCGAAAAATCAAGATGACCGATACGGTGTCTACAGCGGATAAGATGCTTGGGCTAGCAACACTTTGGAAAGAGTCGGCATATAATTTTGTCTGGTTTGATAAACAACCCAATTTGAATTGGGATAGCGTATACCGTGCCTATATACCAAAGGTCTTAAGCGCATCTAACGTTTTTGAAGTAAACCGGGTACTTACAAAATTTCTTGAAGAGCTTAAGGACGGGCACACCGCAGTTTGGGTTAACCAGGGCTTTTGGGACGAAATTGATCAGCCACCTGTGTCAATAACACGTGTTGATGGAAAACTACTGGTCTACAGACTTGATTCGAATCTCAAGGATGAGTTACCACTGAAAAGTGAAGTACTGAAAATTAACGGCCGCGAAGCATCCGAATTTTTAAAAAATGATTCCTGGCTGGGTTTTAAAGGTTCGGAAATCAAGGTGCTTTTCAAGAAACCAGACGGTAAAGAAAAGATTATTGTACTGAAGAGAAATTTGAATGACCTGTTTAAGCTTGGTAAGTTTCAGTACTTTCCTGCCACAAATATACAATCGTCACCAAAATTTGCACATCACATCTTGAAAGGTAATATTGGCTTTGTTCAAATTAATACTTTTTCAGATTCCGCCGTTGTGGATAGTTTTAAAAATATTTTACCAACGCTAAAAACTCAACGGGCACTCATCCTGGATCTGCGAAACAATGGGGGAGGGAACAGTGACTACGCGTTGGAGATTGCTAAAGTGATTACAGATAAACAATATCTTGTGGGGTCATCCTGGCGCACACGCATTAACAATGCCGCCAACAAAGCCTGGGGATCATTTAACAAAGCAGCTAACAAAACCCCCGATTATAAATATAAGGAATATCAGGAAATGAACGCCTGGGAGTTTCACCCAGGGGATACTATTGCTGCGGCTGCAACAGAATCAAAATTGAATCGGCCTGTCGTGATCCTGACTTCCAAAAACACTTTTTCTGCTGCAGAGGATTTTCTAATATATCTTTTAGGGAGTAAAAATATCATCAGGATAGGTCAACCTAGCGCAGGGAGCTCCGGCCAACCGCTAAGAGTAGAGTTACCGATTGGGATGATCGCGAGAATTTGTGCGAAACGAGACATGCTTCCTGATGGAACAGATTATATAGGGATCGGAATACAACCTGATATCCTTGTTCCGGCAAAATCTATCTTTTCTACAGACACTAAAGACGAAGAACTGCAAGTAGCATTAAATTATCTGAAGAAGTCGTTATAAATCTCGTGCTGCTGCACGGTTGTCAAACTAAATAAGTAACGGACTGTTATCTTAACTTGTAGTGATCACAAATGAATTTAAGAGAATAATGAAAAAGATAACAGATCGACCTTTTGTAATGTGCCTGATGATGACCTCTGTTGACGGTAAAATACTTAGTGAGAAATGGGGAAGCAGTAGCAAGGTAAAGTCGCTATTGACTGCTTTTGAAAAAACACACGAACAGATTGGTGTGGGTGCCTGGATAGTTGGACGAACAACGATGGAAAAAGATTTTACGAATTTTGAACCTAGAATTCTAAAAAAAGGTCACCAGGAAATAGAGCGTAATGATTTTGTAGCAGCTTATACCGGGGATTCCTTTGCTATAGCAATAGATGCGGAGGCTAAACTGGGTTGGAAAAAGGCTACTATGCAAGGAGATCACGTGATTACAATATTAACGGAAAAGGTGGAAGATGCTTATTTGACACACTTAAAGGATATCGGCGTATCTTACCTATTTGCAGGGAATACAAAAGTTGATCTAAAAATTGCGCTTAAGAAGTTGCATCAGCTATTTGGCATCGAAAAGTTAATGCTTGAGGGGGGCGCCCACATCAATGGTAGTTTCTTGAATGAAGAGTTGATTGATGAGCTTCACCAATTGATTTTACCGATCGCCGATGGAACCATCGAAACGGCTACACTGTTTGAAGTTGATAAAAGTGTAAAAAGGAAGGCTGCAACAGTAATGAAGCTTAAACAAGTACAGCAAATTGAAAATGATGTGTTGTGGCTAACTTATACGTTTAACTAAATTGTTATACGTTACTGTTTTTGCACACCCGCATCGTTGCCGTTATCTTCATTACTGATATCGTTGAACGCTATGGCTTCGGAAGGATAAAAGATTGTCAACCATTTATAGCAAATAGGGATATAGCGGATATTTTCGTGAATTTACGCTATATCGTGAACGTCAGTAAGTGGGACATTTCATAAACATCTGTTTTGCATAACATTGTCTTTCGGTTTGTTTTTTGATTGCATAACAGCGAAAAAAATAAGATATTTAAATAAACAAACCAGTGGTCCGAAATATGTTTAAGAACACTGATAGCAGATACAATATGGAAGAAATGAAAACGCTGACTCAGGTGATGCAGGTACTTGATCAAAGGGGTTATACGATAGATTTTAATTTGGAAGATGTCAGTTCAGACAGTCCTCAGCATCTTTTAAAGAGCGATCCCGAACGGTTTGTTATAGATCACGTTTACCGCTTTGAAGGCGATACGGATCCCGATGATGAGGCGATATTGTATGCTGTATCTTCAGTCGATAAGTCTTTAATGGGCATATTTGTGAATGGATATGGTATTTCTGCGGAAACTGTAGATAGTGTAGTAATTGACAGGCTTAAGAAAAGAGAGGAGCTTTAAACATCATGGAATATTCCGATAATATACCAGATCCAAATACAATCAACCTCGATCGGGATTATGAACTGTTACATTGGACAAGCGAACTTAAAGTCACCAATGATGAATTAAGAGAAGCCGTTGCAGCAGTAGGCAATTCCATTGAAGCCGTTAAGGTGTATTTGGATAGAGCTTAAAGGTTGTTTAAGCGAAGCCTATTCCTAATTCGGAAAGGTTACTTTACACATATGCCTAAGGTAGTTTGAGACGTGGAATATCTGGATACTGTCAAGTGGGTTAATTTTTTGCGCGTGGTTTGAACTGAAGATGTTTAATTTTATAGCTATGGACCAGATCGTATTTTCAAAGGCGCAGGCACGTAAAATTATTCTCCATGCTGCCGGACTTGCTAAGGTAGGGCAGTTTGGAACAGGTGTAGACGCTGTGTACTCACTGATTGGTCACCTTGGTTTTGTTCAGCTGGATACCAATTACGTAGTAGAGCGAGCCCATCATCAGGTTATGGCCTCGCGTATCCCAGATTATCAAACTGAGTGGCTGGATGAGCTCATCTCCGACGGCCAGATTTTTGAGTTTTTCACCTCCGATGCAGGTTATTTGCCCATGCAAGATTTTCGCTTTTCACTCCCCGTTAAGCATGCCTTTGTTGTGAATGGAAAGGAAAAGACCAAAGGAGAAGTAAACTTAATGCAGGATGTACTGAGCCGAATAGAGCGCGAAGGACCATTAATGGTTGGGGATTTTGAAAACGACAGGCTGGAGTCCAGTTCCGGTTGGTGGGATTGGAGGCCCGCAAAGGTTGCGTTGGAACGACTGTATCTTGAAGGTAAGCTAATGATTACCAGGACCAGGGGTTTTAAGAAGATTTACGATCTCCCCATGAATTTAATTTCACCAGAGACAGATGTAACTTTGCCTACAGCAGAAGAATTTGCGCGGTATATTATCCGGCGTACACTCGGAGCATTGGGTATCGCTTCTATTAAAGAAATGAACTGGCGTGCCCGTCACGTTAAAGGTCACCTGGTGAAAAGTGAGCTTGAGAAAATGTTGAACGAAGGGTTGGTTAACGTCGTTGCTGTGCCCGGTCTAACCAAAGGAACCTTCTACATGCTGAAAGATCAGGTTTCGGAAGTGGAATTATCAGGAGAAGTATTTATACTTTCACCATTTGATATTTTGAATGTGTTCAGGCATCGCTTAAAGGATTTTTTTGACTTTGACTATCAGATTGAGTGTTTTGTTCCTGCTGCAAAACGCAAGTATGGGTACTTCTCTCTACCAATATTGCATGGAGATTTGTTTATTGCACGCATGGATGCAAAGGCCGATAGGAAACAGAAAGTTTTGATTGTTCATAACCTCCACTTTGAAAATGTCGAGCTTGATGCATCGGCGATCAGTCAGCTTATAATTGCGCTAAAGGAATTTGTTAAATTTAATGCTTGCCTGGATATCGTTTTTAAGGAATCTAACAGGCAGGATTACTTAAGATCAATTAGGCTCGGATTTATGAGAACGTAATAACGAAGGTAGAAACAGTTTAATTTTTGCGCTCCACTAGTAAAGAAAATATTTTTTTGAGTTTGGCACCTTGATGGCATTATCTCCCGGCTTAAATCCGTCCATCCGCGGAATACCTTTGAATGGATAGTTGAAACTGTAGGATTTATCTTCAGGGATTTTTTTGTTCTCATCGCAATCTCCATAATTTTCAGAGATCTCTACTTTTTTCGTTGAGAAGTTGATGTCGTATGTGAAATCAAACTCACAGGTGTCGTAAAGGTTGTAGGTAGACCCGATCAAAAACCAGTCTGCATGCTGATAACGAAATATGCTGTTAACGGTGCTGTAATGTCTTGAATTGTGATTGAATGTTTGCGCAATAATTAGGGTGTTGTTTTTAATAGTAACAGATAGATCAATACCGTCATCTAAACAAAAGCCGCAGTTTTTACTACTTCTTAAAACAGATGTATTCTTTTTCCACAACTTAATTTTCCCACCAATAGATTTGCAAATATACAGGACCCTGAAGAACCCAAGCTCACCATCAGTTTTATCTGTATCGAACACATAGATATGTTCCTTAATGCCATCTTTATCCAGGTCGCCTTCAGTTTCTAAAACTTGAGTATAGCCTTTAGGAACAAATAAATCTGGCAGCTGACGTACCGGCATTTGTAATGGAAACAAAATGAATAGGATCAGGAATAATTTCATATAGCACGTAACATGTTATTATTGATGTACAACGCAGGAATCAGGAGTTTGTTGGCTTTCTTATTCTTGAAAATTGCTTCTTGAATGGAGCACTATATTTATTTAGCTTTTGATAGAAATATCCGCTGGGATTCATGGTTTCGGAAAGAGGGCTGTCGGCAACAAAATTAGGATCAACTTTTTTGGGAATAGCAGTGCGATGGGCGGTGTAAATTCCAGAATTCCCACTAAAAAAATATGCCGTAAAACAAGCTACTGTAAAAAGGAGAACATGTTCTCCACCAAATAATTCGACACCCATAAAAGTACAGGCAAGTGGCGTTTTGGTGGCACCCGCAAATACAGCGATAAATCCTAAAGCAGCGAACAGGCTTACCGGCGCATTCAGCACAGTGGCGAGTGTATTGCCTAGTGTAGCCCCGATATAAAAGAGTGGCGTTACCTCTCCGCCTTTGAATCCGGTGGCAAGTGTTATTGTTGTGTATAGTGTTTTCCAAAACCAACTCCAGGCTTGCGCACCTCCGGTATGAAAAGCAGATGGGATAGTTACTGCACCAGGATATTCAGCATCTACGCCAAGGCTGAGATAGTCGGGTTTTCCCAATAATAATGTCAAACCGATAATTATCAATCCGCCCAAAATTGGTAACATCCATTGGTGTTTGAATAATTTAAGACCGAGAGCTTTGATTTTGTGTGCCATTTCAGAAAAAAGAAGGCTGGCTAAACCAAATGCGGTGGAGGAAATGAAAACCTTCGCAAGTAGCAAAAAATCTATGGGGAGATAGTCTGATAAAAAATAGGGGGCAGCAGGGATGGCGTCAATATGATATTGAACATGGGTAATGTGCCAGGCGCTTACTGTAAGGTCGCCAACTAAAGCTGCTATCAGTCCGGGAATTAAAGCGTTGTACTGTATCTTTCCAATTGCCAATACTTCCATTGCAAATATTGCTCCGGTAACAGGGGTGCCAAATACAGCACCAAATCCCGCGGCAATACCGGCGATAAGCACAATTTTTAAATCGGATCCTTTTAACTTAAACCACCTGCCAAATAGTGCCGCTATACTGCCGCCGATCTGAACAGCCGTTCCTTCACGTCCTGCAGATCCGCCAAAAAGATGAGTGATTACTGTGGTAACCAAAATTACAGGACCCATCAGAGGTGGTATTTCTCCGCCTTCCAGGGCTATTTGCTCAATGATGAGGTTATTGCCTTTTTCGGAAGATTTCCCGACCGTTCGATAAATAAAGTGGATGATCAAACCAGCAAGGGGTAAGAGGAACAGTAACCACTTATGGTCAAAACGAAAATGGATAGCCAGGCTTAGTAACCAAAGGAAAAAAGCAACGAGGCTACCAATAACTATTGAAACTGGTATACTAATAATAGTCGTACGTAAAATTTGCCTGAAGGCTGCGAATTGTTCCTGAAAGAATGAGGAGCCGTTGCTTGGATTGATGTTTGTTTTCACCTATAATAGTTTTTGTCATATGAATAAGTTCATACGAGGTTTATCATAGGCGCCATCAGCAATTGCGGTTTTTAAAAGGAAGACACCATTTCCCGGTTGCTAATATATAACTATAACATTAAAATTGCTAGTTTCTTATTAAAATTTCCGTCGCTATCTCGCTCAGCAAACAATTGCGCATAGCTTACGTTCTTATAACTTCCTGGCAGGAATCCAGGTATCCACCCATTGATGAAAAAACGGAAAATGTATCTCATTATAGTCGTTGCAATATTGTTAGCTATCTTAATACCGCTGCTGATCAACAGAATCTTTGCTTCCATCTTAAATGGTAGTTATGCTGATCCTGGTAATTTTTCTAAAGGCGTAGGCTATACGTTAACGAAGCTTCCAATTCAGGGAGATCTGGAGTTTGACACGAATGATTCGTCTGCCGATTATGTAAGTTCAATTTATATGGATACCTTAAATCTGAATTTTAAAGTTATCGTAAAGGTGTATGCAGGTTCTCATGATAACTTTGAAACCATTTACATCACTTTTGATCAGTATGGGAAGATCCTGGAGAAAGACAGGTATATACCTCTACAAACAGATACTAGATATCAGCTCAATAGGGAAAAGTCTGATGGGGACGGCAACGTGGTGCTACGTGCCAGTGATGTCAAAAAAGATGCGGTAAATCATCTCTTGAATTGCAGGCTTTTGGATGGAGTATTACCTCCCTGGCCAAAATGGAAACAAAGAACGTCACCGGTATACATCAATCATTTTGCAATGGAAGACTTCCATCCTTCAGATTTGAATCCTTTTGAAATCGGAGGTATTAATGGCAACGGCAGGACTTCAATTTGGTATGGTACCGCTTATTGTGATATCCGGTTTATGGACAAGCTTGTAAAACTTAAAATTCCTTTTGGGTACGACAACCTGCTGTGGTTCACCAATGACTACCATGCGAAACTACAATACTATAAGCTACCAAAGGAATTTGAACATAAAATACCCGTTCGTTTTTTACAACTTGAACACGATGTTTATATTTTACGCGCTGAAAAATAGCTTTTCAGCAAGTTTGAATTTGTTAACTTTGTGTGGTGAAAGCAAATCTCGAATGTACAGCAGTTAGATCTCAACACAGCGATGCTAAACTTAAAGGTTTTAAGATCCATGAGATTACTGGCCCCGCATATCCCGCATTAGTGTATGGGCGTAGAGATTTTTATAAAATCGTTTTGGCGACGGGGCATTTTAACCTGTCTTATGGCGATCAGGCATTTGAGATCAATGACACCTTTCTCTTTTTTGGCAATCCACATATCCCTTATGCCAATGAGCAGCTATCTGAAGAGCAACGAGGGTATGCCTGCGTTTTTACCGAAGAATTTATTGGAAACAGAGAACGAAAAGATAGCCTGCTTAATACACCATTATTCCGTTTTGATGGCATACCTGTAGTGCGGTTAAACGATGAAGAAGCAATTTTCGTTACCAGCATCTTTCAACGGATGCAAGCTGTATATTGTGGCGGTTATGCGCAAAAGGCCGAAATGCTTAGAAGTTGTATCGATCTTATAATCCATGAAGCGCTACGCATCCAGCCACAGATAGCACAGGTGGAAAAAAATGCTGCAGGCCGTATGACCTATTTGTTCATGGATTTGCTGGAAAAACAATTTCCTGTCGAAGCCTTGACCCAGCCACTTCAATTGAGAACCGCGCAAGACTTCGCAGATCAACTATCAGTACACGTCAACTATCTTAATCGCTCAGTCAAAGAAATAACAGGCCGGCCGATTTCCGTGCATATTGCTGAACGTATAACTGCAGAAGCTAAAGCACTTTTACACCACACGAATTGGAGCGTGGCCGACATCGCTTACGCACTTGGCTTTGAGTATCCGAGTTACTTTAACAACTATTTTAAGCGACTGAGTGGTATGCCGCCTAATTCATATAGGAAGAATAGAGAGTAGGTTTGAAAATCATAGTTTATCGTTTGATTTTTTTTACATGATCAGCCCCCAGGTTCAGAACTTTGTGATCATAAAATGAATTACAAAATCATGGAAACAAACAAATCAAATTTAGCAGGCATACCTGCAATAACACCCGTTATCTCTTTTAGCCCGATTATATTTCCCGCGCCCGGACGTGGAGCTGATCTGGAACTACGTGTTTCTGCACCTGCAGCAGGGACAAATCTGCCAGTTATCATTTTTGCTCATGGTTATGGATCTTCTTTAAATGGTTACGCCCCCTTGGTCAACTTCTGGGCAGCCCGTGGGTTTGTAGTTATACAGCCCACTTTTTTAGATTCAAGAACGCTGGCTTTAAGTCAGGATGATCCGCGTGTTCCCTTAATCTGGAAATTTCGTGTTGAGGATATGAAGCGTATTTTGGATGAGCTTGATATGATTGAAAGTACAGTACCTACTTTAAAGGGACGTACTGATAAAACCAGAGTTGCTGTGGTGGGTCATTCGTTTGGTGCCCAAACTGCGGGGATGTTATTAGGTGCACGAATAATAGGTGGTGATGGTACGCTGGGAGAAGATCTTTCCGACGCGCGAATTAAAGCGGGAGTATTACTCACCCCGGCTGGTAAAGGGGGAGAAGATCTAAGTGCGTGGGCGGCAGAACATTTTCCTTTTATGAACCCTAGCTATGCGGAGCTTACAACGCCGACTATGGTAATTGCCGGCGACCAGGATATCTCTCCCCTAACAGTGCGCGGGTGGGATTGGTTTACAGATGCGTACAGCCTTAGTCCCGGTGCAAACGCACTCCTTACGCTATTTGGCGGCGAGCATTTGCTTGGCGGAATTTCTGGTGATCTGGTTACCGAAACAAGCGATGAAAATCCTGATCGTGTAGCTATAGTACAAAAACTGACCTGGGCTTACCTGCGTAGTGCCCTTTATCCGGAAGATTCTGTATGGTCTGCAGCATGTGCAAAACTTAAGGCTGACAGCAGTTTATTAGGTAAAATTGATCAGAAATAACGCTTTAGCACCGTCCGATCAAACTCAGGCGGTGCTAGCTTCTTTTACTCAATACTAGTAACCCGACAGCCAGTACGATTCCTGCAGCAAGATATTTTCTGTGTGCCTTGGGTTTGCCCGGAAGGCCCCAGCCACCGTGTACTGCGTTTCCAAATTTTAATGGATTGTATATGTTGCCATCGGTTTTTTCAATTGGATCGGCATGTTTCAAGTATTGCCTGATCACCATGCCTGCAATACCTCTGGTAAGTCCCGGGAATAATCCATAGGATGCCCGAAGTAATATTGATGCGCTTCCAACCATCGTTTCCGACTTCGGATACTCAGAAATTGACACTATTGCAGCAGCAACTCTGTTCGGATCGTAAACAGGTGGAGCCGGCTTCAGTTGTTTTCCAGTATAATTTGCAGCATGCTGGATACCAGGAGTATCTAAGAAGGCGGGAAAAGTGTCACAAACGTGAATGTTTTTATAATCCGTCAATTCAGCTTTCAGCGCAGCACTGAAACCCCGCAGACCAAATTTACTGGCGGAGTATGCGGTACCAAAGGGTACTGGTAAAAATCCTCCAATTGAAATGTTGTTAATGATAATTCCAGATTTTTGCTTCTTAAAGAAGGGAAGTACGGCGTGTGCCCCATTCATGTAACCTAATAAGTTAGTCTTGATCACCTGCTCATTGAGCTCCATCGGTGTCACATCAAACTCACCAATCGCCAGCACTCCGGCATTGTTTACCCATACGTCGATTCCAGCCCCGAAGTCGTCCGCCATTGCGGCAAGATTAATCACTGAAGATATTTCCGACGTATCAGTTTCTACACAAAGTACCTGTGAGCCAAGTTGGCGGCATTCCAAAGCAAGCTCCTCTAAGGCCGTAATATTACGTGACGCAATGATGAGCTTATTATGTTTTTGCGCAAAGGCTAAACTAATTGCCCGTCCCACTCCACTGGAAGCGCCCGTAATAACTATTGTCCTATCTGTAGTTTTCATCTAGAATTAACCCTATACTTTATTTAATGTTTTAAAGAACTTTTTAATGATCCATTCAGCAATAAGCCTAGATTTGAGCTTTAAACTCAAAATGAAACGCATTCTTATTATTTTATTATGCATTTGGCAAGGGGCCGGTGCTCAGGAAATTTTAGTCCCTTATAAAACAGGTAACAGGTGGGGCTTGGCAGACCTGCAAGGTAAATTGGTTGTGCCCACAAACTATGACTGGATTTCGATTGGCAAAGATTACCCCGGTGGATATTTTGGTTTTAAAAAAGGAAATCAGTCTGGTGTAATCTACAACCGAAAAGAGATCATTGTCGAAACTGGAGAAGGTCATGAATACGCGGTACTAGACGAAAAATTTATCCTGGGAAGGTATAAGGAGAAGTATGATGTTAATAAAGCCTACAACTCAATGGAAGAGCGGAATGCAGCAAGGAGAAATCCACGGGAAATGCATACGATATACAATCTGAAAGGACAAAACATCTATCCGGAAAATTTTGCCCGGTTAAGCATTATCGATACCATTGGTAGCAGTGCCCGGTTGAAAAAGCAATCTAAGTACACTATATTCTATAGCGTGAATTATGAAAATAAGCACAGCATTTTTGTGTTTGATATAGATAAACAGCTGATAACAAAATGGCTTCTGAAAGATTACGATAAATTTAAGCTTGAATCAGATCTGCCGGTCTTATCTATGCGTAATGCTGTTTTCAGCGCCCAAAAAGACAGATCCTCACCGGAAGAGCTGGTTTCATTTGATCTGCTGAAGAATACTGTCCATATGAGTTCAAAGATCGTTTCTGGTAAAAATGATACTGGTAAGGGCAGTCCGTTGTATAATGGGGATGTAAAAGGTGATCCGTCGTCAGACATCGTTATCGTAGAAAGCGGCCGTCCCTCGGAAATTGGGAAGAAGAGAAAATTACGTTATGACATGAGATTCATTGTTGCTGGAAATTCTATTACTTATTCTAAGTCCGATCAGGCTTCAAACCGACAAAACAAAGATTTTACATTGCCATTTAAGGCAGATAACTTCAAAGTGGAGGTCTTATATTCTACTCTGCCACCAACAAAAGACAGTATCGAGCGCCAGATAGCAAATGTGCTGGTCATAGAATCCGGCGGCAAAAAGGGTCTGTGTATTACTGATAGTTTATTTATCCCGCCTGTTTACGACGAGATTAAGGCGCTGATTTCGCATGGGAAAACTGTACAGGACCTTTCATTCCTTGTAGGTTTGAAGGATAAACAAACGAATAACATGAAGTATGGGACTATAGACGTTTATGGCAAAACGGTTATACCTGTTATTTATGATGAAATCGCAATTGATCAACAATATTCTTCCAGCAGGAAATCTTTTGTGGAAAATCTTTACAATGAAGACCTACGGGTATCTATAAATAAAAAGTCTGGATATATCACAACAACAAATCAGGTTAAATTATCTGTCGAATACGATTCAATCTATAAAAATGACTTAAACTATCTTCAAAATGAATCTGAGTTTATGGTTTTGAATAAGAATGGAAAATATGGTTTGTTAAAGTTTCGGTATGCCGGGAATTTGTTAATTAAACCACAGTTTGAAAAAAAAATAGGCTATTACGTTGAGAATTATAAAAGTAAAAAAGGACTGAACTTATTAGCGCTGATCACTAATGAAGGGCAGTTGTATGCTTATGCTACCAAGGATGGGCTGATATTCGCTGGTAAGGAAAAGTAAAAAGACATCTGGAAAACAGTACGTAAATTTCGTTCTTGAACCTTTTTTTAATCTTGTGGACGTGTTTTTGTTATAATTTGAAATCGATTCGATATTTTGCGCCTCGATTAACAAGACATACATGGCCTCAGGTTTTTTTGCGATTTTAGATGATATAGGTGCTTTAATGGATGATGTAGCCGTAGCGGCGAAAGTCGCCACAAAGAAAACTGCAGGAATATTAGGCGATGATCTGGCAGTGAATGCCGAGAAGGCAACCGGCTTCTTGTCGTCACGGGAAATACCGGTACTTTGGGCGATTACAAAAGGCTCCTTACTCAATAAGTTGATCATTGTGCCAATTGCCCTGCTGCTGAATGTTTTTTTTCCTGTAGCAATCAAAATAATCCTTGTCCTTGGTGGCTTTTATCTTGCGTTTGAAGGGGTGGAAAAAATAGTGGAGTATTTCTTCCACCATGAAAAGTCCGGCCATGAAGTAGTAGTGGAGGCTGAACAAGATCCTGCCGCTGCTGAAAAGGCCAAGGTAAAGTCTGCAGTCATGACAGACTTTATCCTATCGGTAGAAATTGTGATCATTGCACTCGGAACAGTCCTCAACGAAAGCGTAGGCATACAAATTGTGACGGTTTCGATCGTTGCCATCGTGGCAACCATTGGTGTCTACGGCATTGTTGCCCTTATTGTTAGAATGGATGATACAGGATATAAACTAATTAAGCGTTCGGCAGACAAAGGTTTCTTTTCAGGACTGGGACATATTTTGGTGAAGTCTCTGCCTGTGATCATTAAAATTTTAAGCGTTGTAGGAACCATTGCGCTAATTCTTGTTTCAGGTGGGATTTTTGTTCATAACATCGAGTTCGTCCATCATCTGTTTCCAGCAATTCCATCAATAGTTAAAGAATTTTTGTTTGGTCTTTTTGCGGGGCTGCTTGTAGTTGGTCTTATAACAGCTGTCAAAAAAATGATTCCATCCAGGTAATAGCCCGTAATGTAAGCTAAATGTGCAAATTAATCTTTGTGGTTCTTTAGCCATTCTAACCTGCGCTGATCTGCTAAATGCGTTACTTTAAAATTATCGAATTTGGCATTAAAGCCATTCCCGTCAGGGCTGGCGGCCATTAATCCAACCATTACAGGTCTGTTGTCCTGCAATGGCGCATTGCGGAGCAAGTGATACTGCTTATCATCATAAGAGTAAAATATTTCAACAGCGTCCAGCCTCCTCACAGCTTTGATCCAGAGATAAGCTGGTGTTTTATCGAGTGTTGTTACACTCCAGTCGCTTTTTTGATGTGTTACGACAGTGCTTAAATTATACTTGCCATCCACAAACTCTATCCCAGTTTTGATATAGTTTTCATGGTCTGTCCGAAGCATCAAACCCATTTGGTCAAAGCGCGCTTTATAATCACCTGTAATTTTGACCTTGACTTCAAATTCACCACCATAAACGGCATAATAATAGGGGGCATCATCAACGGTAAAACCGTAATGAGATATTCTCCAGTAATCGCTTTGTGGGGTTACAAACATGTTTAAACTGTTGTTTTTTATTTCCCATTTTTCTGGCTCGTTAAACCATTGCATCTTTTCAAGAGTCTGGGTGAAACCGGCTTCAGACATTCCCATTAAAAGAACAGCCAGGATAATCTTTTTCATCTGTTATTATATTTAAGCTGATATTTATATTTACGCCGATAAAGGTAACGTACCCTAATTACGTAATCAATACTGATTAATAACCATACTGGATGAGCATTATCAATACACTAAATGAAGCGTTGTTAGAACAGGTTTTTGAAATTCAGGATAGGTCTCTGGATTTACAGCACTATCAGTATACCGCGTTTATGTATGCCCAGATAGAAAATGCCATAGCTGTATTGAGTGATATGAATGCAAATAAAAGCTATATATACAATGGCAGGTTAGCAACACAGCTCGGTTTGATGCATTCAGATGCCCCTGAGGAAATAGACTCAATCTGGGAAGAAAATATCTTTAAAAAAATTCATCCGGATGATCTCACTAACAAGCATTTATTGGAGCTGCAATTTTTTAATATGCTTAAATATCTGCCTGTATCAGATCGCTCTAATTATTACGTAAGCAGCAGACTTCGTATGTTGGATCCGTCAGGTCGATATGTAGCCGTTAAACACAGAATGTTTTATGTCTGCGGGTTATCAAACGGCAGCTTTTGGTTGGCTTTATGTCTGTATAATTTTGACGACCGGGATAGCCAGGCAGCAGAGCCTCATAGCCTTATCGTGAATTCTGCCACCGGCGCTTTCATAAAACCCGATAACTACAAGTCAGATAATATCCTGTCTGCACGGGAAAAGGAAATTCTGAAGCTTATTAAAAGTGGCCAGATGAGTAAGGAAATAGCCAGTTCTTTCTCCATTAGTGTAAATACCGTTAACAGGCACCGGCAAAATATTCTGGAGAAATTAAGGGTTAATAATTCTTTAGAAGCCTGTAGGATTGCGGAACTAATGCACCTGATCTAGCAGGTTAGGAAGGGGCACGGATAAATTTCATTTGAATAATTATATCAGGTAAAAAGTATAAATTATTTGCTCAGCTCAAGGATGTATTCTCCTTTTGCAGGGATGGTAATCGCTGAATTGAGTGGAAAACTTTTCGAAGAGATGATGTCTTTTGCCGATGTAAAGGATCCGATAATGTCCGTAAACCGGTTCATAGAAACGGCTTGCTCCTTAACTGCGCTGTTCAAGATTACCATTACCGTTTTATTGTCCTTGATGCGTGCGTAAACATAAATCCCGTTATTAGGAGCGTAGTGAATCATTTTGCCCTTCGTTACGGCCTCGCTGGTTTTACGCCACTGCAACAGTTTCTGCAGGTAGTCCCATGCTTCGTTCTGAAGCGCATTACGTCCGGCCTTTGTAAATTGATCCGTCTTATCGCCCGGCCATCCACCGGGAAAGTCTACCCTTAAACGCCCATCGCCTTCTTCTTTCGTTCCTGTCATCAGCACTTCAGTTCCATAATAGAGCTGCGGAATGCCACGCATGGTAAGTAAAAATGCCAAGCCTTGTTTATAGCGGTTTAGATCCGTATCTTCTTTGCGGTTAAAACGGCCTAAGTCGTGATTGTCCAGAAAAGTGAGGATATGATATGGATCGACATAGATAAAATCCTGGGCAATATCTTCAAACAAATCTCCCAGGTATCCATTATCTGATTTACCGTCAAATGCTTTTTGGGCAGCAAAGGTCAACGAAAAATCCATTGGGGTTTTTAGATGTGGATTTTTTTTGCTTAATATCGAATTAGCTTGCCACCATGCAGATGAGGTGCTTTTATTATACCATGTTTCACCAACGATGTTAAAATCGGGATACTCGTCATACACTTCTTTATTCCATCGCGCCAGGAAATCAAAATCCATATAGGAATAGGTATCCTGCCTGATCCCATCTATACGGGCATACTCAATCCACCAGATGCTATTCTGTATCAGGTACGTTGCCAGGTGTGGATTCGTCTGGTTTAAATCAGGCATGCCGCGGGTAAACCAGCCATTTAAGAAGGTCTTTTTCTCCGAAGGTGAAGCATGCACATCCATTACCGAAACAGTAGCATGGTTGGTTTGCAAGAATACGCCATCATTGTTGATCCAGTTTTTTGAAGGAAGATCTTTCATCCACCAATGTGAGCTTCCACAATGGTTCAATACCATGTCCATCACCATTTTCATCCCCTTGTTGTGCGTGGCTTTGGTAAGTGCCTTAAATTCTTCATTACTTCCGAAACGTGGGTCTGACTGATAAAAGTCGGTAATTGCATATCCGTGGTAAGAACCACCGCGCATTTTGTTTTCCTGAATAGGGTTAAGCCAAACGGTGGTAATGCCGAGATCTTTCATGTAGTCAAGCTTTGTCAACACACCCGCATAGTCTCCGCCGTGGCGGGCATTTGGGTTCTGCCTGTTTACAGATACACTGTCCCAGTTGTCGTTTTCAGTGCGGCCGTTTGCAAAGCGGTCGGGCGTAATTAGATACAGCACATCAGCCGCGTCGAATCCCATTGCACCGCTCTTGTCATCCCGGTTTTTTAATGGATAGTTATAAGTGAATTTGTCTGTGCCGTTACTGAATGTTACAGGTACATTGCCGGCTTTGGCAGACTTGGCTACATTTACATAAAGGAATACGTAATTGGGGTTCTCTACCTTTGCAGCAGTCGTAAGTGTAACACCGGGATAGCTGATGCTCACCTTCGCATTCCCTATATTGGGGCCATAAACCAGAATCTGGAATTCTGTCTTTTTCATTCCTACCCACCAGTTGGCAGGTTCAATACGGTTTATGGTGATGGCCGCCGCGGAGCTAAACAAGAAAATTACGGCAAGGAACAGTAGGTTGATTATTTTTTTATACATGGCAATTTGAGTTTTTTGTTAGGTGCTATTTAGTTAACACGATATATTGAAAAGGTTCCATTTTAACTTCCCGGTCTACAGTAACCGCTTTACCTGTAAATGCATCTTTCCAACCCGAAGTGCTCAGTCCGTCAGGGACAGCGTAGTTAACCGATTGGTTTCTCAGGTTCGACAATACCAACACCTGCTCCTTTCCAGATTGCTTGGTGAACACACACACATCATCACTACTATAGGCATTCAGTGTTCCACGTCGGATAGCTTTGCTTTTGTTTCTGAAAGCGATAACCTTTTTATATTCTGAAGTAACATCCTGATTGGTCTGAGCTAAACTCCAATCTATCTTGTTACGTGTGAATGGGAAAGTCAGCCTGAAGGGCGTCGCTATTTCCTGCCCATTGTAGACCATGGGGATACCTTTCATGTAAGCAATAACAACAAATGCTGCCATAGATCCCTTCTTGCCGCCAAATAATTCCAGGGGTGTACCGTCAGAACTGTTTACGTCGTGGTTGGTAACATACCGGACTACCGCTTGTCCTTCGGATGCGCCGCTATATTCTTTAACGTTCATCGAATCGATGGTCTTTACGGATCTGTGCTTACTGTAGATGCTTTTTAAATTACCGAAATATCGAAATCCAAAAGTGTAGTCAAATCCCGCCTTGAAATATTTTGGGCTTTCGCCTTCTGCAAGCATTAACAATTTGTGTGACTTAATGGTATGTAACGTATCGTTTAGCTGTTGCCAGAAATCCATCGGCGGGCCGTCAACAAAATCGCAGCGGAATCCGTCAACGTTAGCCTTGTATACCCATGACTTTATCGAATGGATCAGCGACATGCGCATATCGTTATTTTTGAAGTTGAGCTGGGCAACATCTTTCCAGTCCCTGGGATATTTGATATTGCCAACAGAATCTTGTGCATACCAGTCTTTATTAGTAATCCAGGGATGGTCCCATGAGGTATGGTTGGCGACAACATCCAGCAATACAGCCATTTTAAGTTGGTGCGCACCATCTACCAGCTCACGCAGATCCTGCAATGTTCCGAACTCTCGGCCAACCTCATCATAATTCTGTGTAGCATAAGGTGAGTTAGATCCTTTGAGAACTCCAACCTGATAAATTGGCATCAGATAAATTACATTGATCCCAAGTGCTTTAATAGAGTCAAGACGGGCCGTCACTCCTTTGAAGTTTCCGTCTTTACTAAACGAGCGGGTATTGACCTGGTACATCATTACGTCGGCTCTGTCAGGAACACCTTTAAACGGTTTTCCATATTGTGAGGGATAGTTAAATGCAGTCTGCGCAAAGGAGATTGCTGGTTTGACAAGACAGAAAATGGCCGTCATAACCAAGAGGGGGATTTTGTTTTTACGTAACGGGAATAGCATATTTTTCATTGCACTGTTGTTTGAATTTAACGGAGGCTAAATTGCCTCCGTTAGGCGATAATCCGGAATTAATAACCGGGGTTTTGTTTTAAGTTAGGATTTGCATTCATGGCCGCTGTCGGAATAGGGAAGAGCTGCCAGTGGGCATCAACTGCCGGAACAAGTCCATGGGCGAGTGTAAAGGTACCAAACCTGATCATATCCTGTCTGCGGTGACCTTCCCAATTTAGTTCGAAACCACGCTCGTCATAAATGTTCTCCAGCGTTGGGTTTGCTGATAACGGCGACAAGCCGGCTCTAACCCTAACCTGGTCAATAAACGGCTTAGCTGCCGCCGCATTGCCCAGTCTAACGTTACATTCAGCCATCATCAACAGGATATCAGCATAACGATAGATCGGGAAGTCATTAGAGCTTCCACTGCCATCATTAGGAGCTACAGGGTAAAATTTCACGTTCCTTACGCCGGCAGTATTTCCAGCACCCGGATTGATCAGCGAAGTTACCTGAGGTGTATACGTAACGCCACCGGGCTGAGCGCCTATCAGAAACTGTTTGATCCTGATGTCGTTAGCAGCATATTTATTATAAGTCTCTTCCGGTACAATAGTGCCGTTCCAACCCGAATAACCAAACATAGCTATGCCATTCGGACCGTTTACACTTCTCAGTGCAAGCACATTATTTCCGATCACATTTCTTTTCAGCCAGATGGCTAATATAGTCTCATCATCGGGACACAGATCTCCGAAAAGTTCGAAATACTTATTGCCAAGAGGGCTAGAGGCATTCGCTGTACCCGGATGTAAGGTATAACCACCTGCGGCAACCTTGGTACAGGCGGCCAGGCACTCTGCCCATTTAGGAGCTCCTGTATAAACCCCCGCGTTTAAATACATCTTAGCTAAGAAAGTGTAAGCGGCCCACTTATTGAACCGCCCATAAAATACACCTCCCTTGGTCTCGGGAAGCCGGTCAGCATTTGCTGTGATTTCACTAACGATCCAGTTATAGATCTGCGTTCTTGTCTGCGTTTTTAACTCAGCTGTAGTAATGTTATTGTCTGTGTAAAAAGGTACGTCGCCAAAATCATCGATCAATAAGTAGTAAAACCAGGCACGAAGAATTCTTACTTCAGAGATTTTTGCTGCGGGAGCACCTGATTTTTCCAGTTGTGTTACTGCAAGGTTAGCCAGGTAGATGGAATTGTAGCAGGCATTCCAGGTGGTATTAATCTGTCCCAGCGTTGGCGTCCAGGCACGCGTGTATAAATAAGCATTTTCTGGCCCCCAATCGCCGCTCAGCCGGTGTGGAACAACCTGCTCATCGGTGCACATATTATTTGTATCGTAATATCCATTATCACCACCCCCAAATTGAGGCATCCGCGCATATACACTCGCCAGTGCAATGTCCGGACCTTTTGGATCTGCAAAAAATTGATCCGCAGTGTATTTATCGTATACGCTTTCATTTACTTTAGTACAACTCTGGGCAAAAACTGCCAGAGATAGCATGCTTATGATTAATTTCTTCATGGTCATTATTATTTTAAGGTGATGTTAAGACCTATAGCAAAATTTCTTACACGTGGATATATTCCGTTGTCTCCGCCAGTTTGTTCAGGATCAATTCCAGAATATTTAGTAATAAGTGCCAGGTTTTGTCCGGTTAGAGAAAAGCGAACAGCACTGATATGTTTTGATTTTGAAGTTGGGATTCTGTAGCCAAAATTTACGTTCTCCAGGCGGATAAACTTACCGTCTTCCAACCAGTAATCGGTCGCCAAAGGGAATACCGAGGTATACATATTATCGTCTATAGCGCTGGCAAGGAGGTTGGATTTACCCAGATTTTCCAGGTAACTCAGGTTAGACCTCAATCTGTTATAGAGTTTATTACCACCTGATCCGCGTACGAGAACGGAAGCGTCAAAGTTCTTGTACCTGAAGCTAGGGGTAAAAGCAAAGGTGTATTTAGGTTGTGTCTGTCCGGCAAACACCCGGTCAGGACTGGTAGCGCCGGCATCGATCTTCCCATCGCCGTTTTGATCTACGATAGTTTCAGTGCCATTTGCTGCAACACCCTGATGCTGCAAAATATAAATCGCTCCAATTGTTTGTCCTACAACTAGGTATGCATTTTGTCCGTAAGGGATGAAGTTGGTGATCAATGGAACTCCATTTAGCGATCCGCTTAAGTTGAGTACTTTAGAATCCATCAACGTAACGTTTCCCCCAAGTCTCAACTTGGTAGATTCATTACTGATCAGGTCATAACTTAGCGCCATTTCAATGCCTCGGCCCTGGATACTTCCTACATTTGCCTGAATTGAGCCTGTAGGGTAGGGTGGCTGGGGAACTGTGTAGCCATATAGCAGTTTATCGGTTACATTTTTATAAACGTCAAAGCTTCCGCTCAAACGCCCGTTAAGGACAGCAAAGTCGAGCCCTATATTGGTAGACTTTTTCCTTTCCCACTCCAGGTCTGCATTTGCATTTTGAGTAGTCCTGAAGTTTGTTTGTACGTTTCCACCAAAATATACCGTTCCTGATCCCTGGACGATTTGAAGCGACTGGAGTACTCCCAGCGGCTGCTGGTTTCCCGTAATTCCGTAACCTGCTCTTAACTTCAGGGTGCTAAAAAACTTTTGACCCTTCATAAATGGCTCCTGGTCAATTTTCCAGGCAACTGAGGTGGATGGGAAATTACCCCACTTATGATTCTCCCCAAATACAGTGGCGCCGTCTCTTCTGAAATTAACTGTAAGGAGATATCTATCCATAAAAGAATAGTTGAAACGTCCTAAAACAGATACTGTTCTGCGTTGATTTCTGTAGGAAGAATAATCTCCAGCCTGAACTTTTGAAAAGTCGCCAAGGCCGAGATTGTTGTAGGTAGCAAGGTCATTTACAAAGCCTCTTGCCGCACTTCCGCTACCATAATCCATCTGTGCCTGCCACTCATATACAGCAGCAGCATCGATGTGATGGTTTCCGAAATTCTTGGTGTAGTTTAGCTGCGCATCCATGAGTTTGTAGTCATTATAATCATCATTGACACTCGCATATCCTTTTTGATCAATTGCTGCTGCCACTGTAGAAACGGCTGGTGTATAATTACCAGAGGTTCTGCTGGTTTTTTGCCAGCTGCCGAATACTTCTGCAGACAACCCGCCAATGATTTTATAATTGGCTCTGAGAGATCCCAGGAGCCTGTTTGTCTCAGCGTCATTGATAATTGTGTTTGCCGCTGCTAAAACGTTGAGTGGTTGAAACAAGTTGGGATCTGTAAAATAAGTGCCGTCTGCCTTATAAATAGGATCTGTAGGTCTGGAGATGTAGGCATTTGAAATAAGGTTCGACGTAAACGCCGCCCGGCCAACGCTTCCGGGGCTACCCGCATTTTGTGTAATATTGCTATTCAACGTCATCGTGATCGTCAGTTTATTATCCAGTGCTTTTTGCGTCGCCTCGATCCTGCCCAGGTACCGTTGGTTATCGGAATGGATAACAATACCGTTTTGTAAAATCGCACCCAACGAAGCCCGATAGCTGAAATTATCAGTTCCCCCTCCAATTGTTAAGGTGTGGTTTTGAGTTGTCCCGTTACGGGTAAGCAGACCGAACCAGTCTGTATTTGCACCGAAGTTTGATGAAGCAGGAATGCTTCGCGCTGCAGCCTGCTGAGACCATTCTGCAGCGGTAAGCATTTTGAGCTGCCTTGTTACTACATCTACAGACGAATTTGCCGTGTATTCTATGGTACTTCCTGATTTGCTTTTTTTCATCGTCACGATCAGTACACCCGAGGCGCCACGTGAACCGTATATAGCTGTGGCCGAAGCATCTTTAAGCACCTCAATACTTTCTATCTCCGTTGGAGGAATTTGATTTAATAAACCTACATCCCCCTGAACGCCGTCTATAACCACTAATGGGTTATTATTACCCTGGATGGATGTAATACCCCTGATTTTAATGTTCGGGGAACTTCCGGGCTCACTACCTGTTTGGGTAATAACAACACCAGCTGCACGGCCGGCAATTTGTTGAAGCGGGCTGGTCACTACACCCTGATTAAAATCTTTGCTGGATATACTGGAGACCGCACCAGTAAGGTCAGATTTTTTTGTTGTTCCGTAGCCAACTACGACTACTTCCGACAATGCCTGTGCATCCGGACGTAGCTGAATGATCAACTTTTTGCCTTCAGTCATAATCCGTTCAGTACGATCATAACCCACATAGCTAACAATAACAGTGATTGCAGTCTGATTGATGTTAAACTGGAATTCGCCTTTGGTATCAGTAACCGTAGTTCGGCTGGTGCCTTTAATCTGCAGTGTGGAACCAGATAAGGCGCTGTTGTTTTCGTCAACGACCTTTCCGGTAAAAACAGATTGCTGAGCGTAAGTTGAACTTAGAAAGCAGAAAAATAATGCTGTAAGTCCATACCTCAACAAGTAAAAAAAGTAATTTTTTTTCATAATTGTGTTCGATTTATATTTGGTTTAACCAGCTGAACTTTGTGGCTGCTGGTAAAATCAAAGTAAATGCACTTCGAACCCAATAACAATAGATATAGATCCCGATATCGAAAATATCAGTGTTGATTATTTTATAACATACTGTTTAATAGCTGTTTGATATGTATTTTTAGCTTTGAATATATAGATTTGATGGAAAGGGTTTATTAAAAACAAGGCCTGAGGATCGGATATATTGGCAATAAAAGTCAGTTTGCAGCGTAAGGCACAGGAAAAAATGGATGCGTAATTTGAGAATTAATTCTGTGGTGTCAGAAAATGAAGCAAACACATAGTGCATAAAAAAAAATATACCGATCGCGAGTAGAAATGTTATTTTTTTATTGATTAAGTGGGAGTTCGTTTACTATTGTACGGATCGTCATAATTCTTTCCTTAAATGCCTCGTTCGGAACTAGCGATCGGTTTTTTACTTTCGTTTTATAGGTATAGATGGTGTTAACAGAATAATTTAATATTTTAGCTATGGTTTCATTTTCATCTATTCCCAGACGAATCAATGCGAAAATCCTCAATTCATTGTTGAGTAGCTGCCCAGGTCCGAGCTGCGTCTTGTGCTCATCGTCAAATAACAGATTAAATTCTTGTACAAAATTTGGAAACAGGTTTAGAAATACCTCGTCAAAAGTTCTGTAGAAATTCTCCCGCTCCAGATTTGTGTCCAGGCGATTGATAACAACTTGCAATTCATCGAACTGTTGTAGGGTGACAATTTTTCCCAATACGCGCTTAAGTCGATCAAGTTTTTCAATGTAGTCGGCATTAACATTAAAGAAGTGACCAATATATTCCTCTTTGATCAAATTAGCCTCGTCTAGTTTTCTATTTGTACTGGTTAGCGACTGATTGGCAATATCTAGTGAATTATTGATCTTTAGTAAGTTCGTGTTCGCTATATTCAGATCTTTGTTCTGATCGATAATTAGCTGATCGGCTATACGAAGTTTCTTGAGATGTTTAGATGTGATGTAGGCAAAATATATAACCAGAATGATCAGAACGGTTATGGTAGACGCATAAATGAGTAAAGATCTTTTCTGCCGCTCAATATCACTTACCATATCCCGCTCTATAATAGGGAGAATATTGCTGATCTCAACCTTGCGCTGTTTGGCACCGTAAAAACTGTTATCTTCAATAGCACTATGGATATACACAAATGATTCTCTGGTGTTGCCATTCCGGTAAAGGTATTTTGCGAGGTTGACCAACGCAAGGGATTCTTTTGTAGAATGGACATTATCAATAATCGCCGACCTGATTAAATAGCGCAATCCTTCGTCAGGTTTGTTTACACTGAAATACAGCCAGCTCAGACAGCTAAAATTTATTGCGCTGTCCTGATAAGATACCTTTGAGCTTAGTAGTTGTTTGTAAGTTTTGATTGCCTGTTCGTACTGCTTACTCCTTAAAAGCTTAAGTCCGCTAGCCGACAGGTGTTCATAAGAGTTTGGAGAGAATTTGTGAATGATCGTATCACAGTACCCGAGTCCCTGTCTGGTATATAAATCGTGGTAATAAGGGATCTTATCAAAGTCAGCCAAATCAAAATTACTCCGGGCCAGAAAGAAATAATATTCAAATTGCTGTTTCTGATCAAGATACTGGGATTTAACCGAATGTAATGTATCTATCCCTTCTTTAAACATACCTGATGAAACAAGTACAAAACCGAGGTTTAATCTGGCATAATTTATTTTATTGTCATCTTTTAATAAATAAGCACACTCGCTGGCTTTTTTGCAATAAATATAAGCCGAGTCATGTATAAAAGATTTATAAGCGGTATATAGCTTTTGGTAACCCTCATACCGCGAATTCAATGAAGCGTAATTTAGTCGAAGCTCTTTTTGTAGTTGAGCAATATGGTGCCGCTTTTGTTTGTCAAAATCAAGTTTTTTTGCCAAGACCTGGGTTAACGTACTTTTTAAACTGTCTATCCCTTTTGTGGAAGCGAATGCCGCACAAGTTGAAGAGAACTGTACGACGGAAATTACCAACAACACGTAAAATAAATAGTTCCTATTGATACGGTTCACGGTTGTCTGTTATGTTGTATAAGTATAAGATATAGTTATTTGCAACAAAATGAAATGCAATACATGATGCGACTGGCATCGGTCAGTGTTGCATTTGAATATTTGGTAACCAAATATAAGATAATATCTCTAAAACCGTTAAGAATTTTCCATAACCAATCTGTACCGGGATTACTGCCTTTTACTTTAACATCCTTAATACCAACTCAGCAATATCAGTAGTTGTCTTTGTGGGTGAGTGGCAGTCGCAATTACTCAGGCCGGCTACGTAAATGTCTTCCGAAGGAAGATAAACTGCCATGGATTTGAACCCAAATATGCTCCCGCCGTGTTCTCTGCTTACTGATCCGTTTATTTTCTTAATGTGCCAGCCATATCCATATGTTAGTGAACTATCATTGTTTAATTTATAAGCAGTAAATGCTTTTTTTGTTTCTTCGGGGCCGAGTAGCACATTTGTGTTTAATGCATTTTGCCATTTCAGCAGATCGCCGACTGTAGACATCAATGACCCGGAGGAAAAGGGTACGCTGAAATTAATTGTAGTCTTATTTACATATCCCTGTTGTTTTTGATGATAACCATAAGCTCTGTTATGGACAATAGCCCTATCGGTGGCGTAAGATGACTGAGTCATTCCCGCTTTCTCGAAAATATATTTGCTAATGAAATTTGCATAGGTTTCTCCGGAAACCAGCTCTATGATGTATCCGAGAACTACATATCCGGAATTGTTGTAGTCAAATTTCTCACCTGGCTCAAAGTCGACAGGCTCGTTTTTGAAGAAATCAACCATCATTTTAGGCATCATCTCCTGCTGTGCAATATTTGAAAGGGATTTCATTTTTGTAAAGTCTTTAATGCCGGAAGTATGCGTCAACAGATGGTGAATGGTTATCTTGTTGCCCGAAGGGTAGTCGGGTATATATTTTGAAACTGGATCGGTTACCTTAAGCTTTCCACGCTCTTCTAAAATAAGCATAGCAATTGCAGTAAACTGTTTTGTCATTGATCCTATTTGAAAGACACTCTGCGGTGTTAAATCGACATCGAGCTCCAGGTTAGCCTTCCCAAATGCTTTCTGGTATACCGGTTTTCCATGTTGTGAAACCATGAATACGCCTCCTGGACCACTCGGGTCTCCAAATTCCTTTGCTATTATACTGTCGATCCTGTCTTTGGAAATTTGCCCGAATGCGCTGCTGAATGGGTTAACACTTGCTAAAAGAAGTAGAAAAAGCGCTATTTGTTTTGAATTCATATCTAATCGTTTGTGATTTTCCGATTAGACGATCTAAGAAGATATCTGGTTACAGCGATGTGGAACCAAAGAACCCGCCAACTGATGTCATAGCAATAAAAGCATTTTTGACGTCTTCGTTGGTGATCAACCCTGCGCGCAATAAATCAGGCACCGCTGTTACCGGCAACGATTTCAGTTCGGCAAGCGCCTCGTATAATGGTATCCCCAAACTAATTATTTCTTTAACGTCAGTTTCTGAAGCAACACCCTGTGCGTTGATATATCTGTATGCATAATATAACTCGTCGAATGCCAGCGGGGTAAGTGACATAGCCTTACCAATAGCGGCCAGCATTTCCTTTTCGGCGTTTGTGATATCTACTGATTCCATAGTCAAATATATCGCTTTAACATCAAGGTCTATCTAAAAAACTTGTATCTTGGAATAAAAAAGATAATGAAAACTGTATTAAGATATAGCGTGTTCGCCTTGCTTCCGCTTACGATCGCATGCACGCAAACTAACACTGAGTCGAAGACCACTGAAAAATCGACAGACACGCTTAAAAATGAGTGTTATACTGCTGTAGATTCACTGGATACCGCCAAATTAAAACTGAATTATTTGAGAAATGGTGATGTAACAGGTACATTGGTAATTGATTATGCCAACAAAAGTAAAAACGATGGTGAGTTGAAGGGGAAGTTTAAAGGAGATACTTTATATGTTGACTACACCTTTAAAATTCCCACAAGAAACCCTGTAGTTTATAGAAATCCGCTTGCATTGCTCAAATCAAATGGAAAACTGATCCTCGGTGTCGGTCAAATAGAAACCACGCTGGGCAGATCTTATTTTGTGCGAAATAAGGCTATCGATTACAGACAGGTGAAATTCATTTTTGCTGAAACAGCATGTGCCGGGCAGCCCAAACCTTAGTTATCTAAGCTTCAATTACGTCATAGACTACCACTTTATCCCACAGGTGACTGTGGTTCTTGATAAATTCCAGGTGTAGCGGGTGCGTCTGATATGTTGACTGTCCTTCGAGATCACTGAAGAACATCAGCTCGGATACGGCCCAGCTATTGTCTACAACGTCCCTTTTTTCTGTACTGGCTGCAATGCCTACATGAACCTTGCGAACCGTAGGTATTTTAGCTAATGTCTTTACACCTGCAATAAGTTGATCGCGATCGGTTTTGGAATCTGGGTTTTTTAACCAGAAAAACACATGGTGCACAATGGGGTAATTATTTTCCATACTTGTTAGGGGCATTGCAGATGCAGCTGTGCCGGCTGCTAACACAGCGGCAGTTCCAATAAATTTTCGTCTGTTGGACTTATTCATATCGTTAAAGCTAAAAAAAAATAAGCATGTTGTACAAGTATTGTCTGAAGATGTTAATAGTCCTTTTAGTTGTAAGTCCTTTTTTGTTTATTTGTTTCAGGGTCGGAAAATAGTGTAGAATCCCCCTTATTTATGTTTCATTTCAATACGCCCTCAAAAAAATATGCCCTTTTCGTTCTGGGATTTTTAGTCCCCCTGCTCGCCACAGCGCAATTCACTAAAAATAGCGACAGTGTACTCAAGGTGTTGAAAATGAATAAAAAGGAAGATTCTGTCAAGGTAATCGACTATGCGCGTGCTGCTCAGCTTTACAACCACCAAAAGCCCGATTCTGCGATCTATTATTTAAATCAGGGATTAACAGTGGCACGTAAGGTAAATTTTCAACGTGGGATTGCCTTATTAAATAGCAAACTCGGGACTTTTTACCTCGACAATGGAAGCTACAAGAAAGCGGATTCCGTTTTTCGTATCGCGCTTAGTATTCATAAAGCATTAAGACGGTATGAAGATCAGTCATTGATTTATCAATCGCTCTCGGCGGTATATTCTGAGGCTGGCGACGAAGTTAATTCGCTTAAGTATATCCTTACTGCCAAACAGATTGCTGAAGATCGCTCACTCGTGGAGCAACTTCCATTCTGTAATGGTATGATCGGTATCAGTTATCAAAACCAGGGAGATCTTAATTTTGCACTTAAATATCTGAAAGAAGGACTTCGTATATCTGAAGATTTACAACGTCATCATAAATTCAGTACTGAGGCGAGACAATATTACAACCTGACTATTCAGGCTGACCTATGCACAAATATTGCATCCATATTAACAGACAAAAAGGAATACAAACAGGCATTAGTATACTATGAGCAGGCTATTAAGACGAGCAAAGATGGTGGCTTTTATGATGTAAACGTCCTGCTGTTCGTTAATGCGGCCGAAGTTTACCGCAAAATAAATGAGCCTGGAAAAGCACATGTACTGTTGGATACTGCACTCCGGCTAGCTAATCAGGGCGACCTCTATCGCGAAAAATATAAGGTTTATACACAGTTGGGCTTGTTGGAAACCAAACCTGTGTTAGCGGTCCCGTATTTCGAAAAAGCAATTAAACTGGCAAGTGATCAGAAAACCGACCTGATGGAAATTTATCAGGACGTATCGGCTTACCTGGCAGAAAAAGGACGTTTTAAAGATGCCTTTGATGCCCTCGTACAATATAATGCGTTGAAAGACAGTATTAACAGTGTAGAGAAGGCAAAGCAGATTGCCAATTTGAAATCCTTAAATCAACTTCAGCAGTCCGAATTAAAAGTTAAAACTTTATCACTAGAGAATTATAAGGTCAAAACAAGTTCTGTCGTTATCGGAATTATCTCTTTAGTCTTGTTGGGTTTGGTAATTACAGGGTATCTATACTTTAAAAAGCTCAAAAAGCTGCATGTTTTGGTGATTGAACAAAAGAATAGACTGGAAAATCTCAATGATATGAAAGACAAGATTTTTTATATCATTGGTCATGATTTGAGGGGCCCCGTAGCCAGTATGGGATCTTTGACGGACATTATGAGAGCGGAGTTTGAGCATGATGAGGATGTTGGTGGATATCTGGCGCTGCTGCAAACAAAACAAGGTCATGCCATGGAAATCCTCGATAAACTCCTTACCTGGGGGAAGCTCGAATTTCAGGAGTCGTCCGTGCCTGCACAATTCAATGTACAGGTAGCACTTAAGGTGAGTCTTCAGGACATAATCTCAGGTGCAAGTCAGAAAAATATTAATTTTCAGAATGAAATACCTGCCAGCCTGGAAATAATATCCGACGCCAATCATGTCGATTTTATTGTCCGCAACCTGTTGCAGAATGCGCTGAAATTTACTCCGGTTGGAGGGACCATCTCGCTGAAATACCAGCTTGACAACATCACGAACTACCACGTGCTGATTATTAGGGATTCTGGTATCGGCATGTCAAAAGAAAAACTTAGCAAGCTGATGTTTACCGCAGGTACCACACCTGGAACATCGAATGAAAGCGGTACCGGTATTGGGCTCATGCTGGTTAAAAAGATCGCTGAGCAGAACAAGCACACCATTGCTGTGGAAAGCGAAGTTGGGCGGGGAACTACATTTTTTTATAAAATTCCTATTTGACGGTACACATCTTTAAAATTCTTTTTTAAAACGGCTGATTGATGGTAAATTGGCAACGATTGCTATATTTATCCCTCTGCTAATCCCACAGAGCGATAAATTATTCATGCCAAAATATAATTTCAATATCCTCAACTATCAGGCATTAAAAGGAAAAAGAGACATGTGGGCCGACTTGATCGGCAGTCCGTCGAAGTTTCCTTTGGAGGGTAGAATATTTCATTCTATTAGTATTGGTCTGATGCTTTTAGCGTGTATTTATGTTCCATATAACTTATATGCCGGGTTATACGTAGGTTCTGTGTCTGCCTTACTATTAGGTTCATTCTTTGCTTACCAATATTATCAGTCGCGATTCCACAACAGGCCACACAATAGTACATTTTTTGGGATAACAGGTATTGCTATTTTCGGTATAAATTATTTTACGAATTCCGGCATCAACGGATCAACAGATCTGATCTGGCCTGTTTATCTGTTGCTGGTATTTGCAATATCCCCTTACCAACAACATCTCAAGTGGCTTTTTATTTATCTGCTGTGTTTTTTGCTCCTGCATCTGTTGGAATTTTACCATCCTGAGCTGGTAGAGTATCCGTTCAGCGCAGGTAAGGGACAGTTTGTTGACCGTGTTACGGCATTTCCAATTCCTGTAGTCGCGATTTATATTATCATTAGGTTTATAAGGCGGAGCCATGATAAGGCCAGGGCGGCTGAACAGGAAAAAACAATGGCTGTTGAACTGAGTAATGCACAGATTTTATCACAGAAAGACCAGTTGGAACAGAGTAACATTGAAAAAAATAAATTAATGTCTATCATTTCGCACGACTTGCGAACTCCCCTGATGAATGTCAGAGACTACCTGGAACTGCTCAATGAGTATGAGCTGGATAACGCCGAACGCAAAAACCTGGAGAAAGTATTGCTTACCTCCACTAACAATGCCATGGATATGCTGTCCAACCTCTTACATTGGACAAAAACACAGATGGAAGGGCCCAATGTACATCTGCAGGAGCTAAATTTGCTTACCGTGCTATCTAATACACTCGGAATCGAAAAAACTCATGCGCTGAAAAAAGAGATTTCACTTGATTATCAGATTTCACCAGAAATTGTTGTCCTGGCGGATGTTGATATGCTTCAGCTTGTGGTACGCAATCTGGTAAGCAATGCAATTAAGTTTACCCAAGAAGGGGGGCATATTGCCGTTAACAGTACTTTACTTGCAAATGAGTGTAAAATTACTGTAAGTGACAATGGACAAGGAATTCCGGTGGAGAAGCAGGAAAAGATTTTCTCGATTAAGGCTGAGCCTGCATTTGGAACAAAGAATGAGCGTGGGGTGGGACTGGGACTTGTTTTGTGTAAAGAGTATATCGAGCGACAAGGTGGGAGAATTGGATTTGACAGTACACCGGGCTCTGGTTCATGCTTCTATATTTACATTCCTGTAAAATAGTTAATCTTACTGCTGTTGGGTAGAGATGCTCCAGAAATTACCAGCAAAGTCTGTAAACATCCCTCTTTTGTCAACATCGCCATCCTGAACTTTGGGTGGGTCAATACCTTCACACCCTGCGGCTATAGCCATCTGATAAACTTCGTCCACATTGGGTAGGTATAAATGCAGCATAATGCTTTGTGGTGGATAGTCTGCAGTTGCATCTGCAATCATCAATATGCTGTCATCAATCAATAGTTCCAGATGTAAAATTGATCCGTCCTCACGCTCAATCTTTCTCTGTTCTGTTGCTTTGAAAATTCCTTTTAAAAGTGCAGCCAAACGCCTGGCATCGTTTACGATTAAATAGGGGGACAGGGAGTTGTAGTTTGCCGGTTTGTAAGATGATATCATGACTCTAATCTATATAAAATGCCTGGATTAAAATAGTTAAGCCGGATAGTTTTTTAATCTCGATTTTGTTAAATTGCTTCGTGGTTTAAAACGATATTTCCTAAAACAAGGCGCAGAGGCTGTTTAAAAGCTAAAAGACGTAAAGATGGCGTAGAAGAGACGGCAACAACAGATCGGATATCAATGTACTTTTGGGTATAAATAACAACTCATGAATAAAATAGAAGTTGCACGAAGACTGACAACCCTTAGAAAACAAAATGGCTTTAGTCAGGAACAATTAGCTCAAAAATCTGGCATCGCCCTGCGCACTATACAACGTATTGAAGGCGCAACAGTGGCCGCTCATTTGCAAACCCTCTCATTGATTTGTACAGCGCTCGAGATCGAGCTCGATGAACTGACAGGAAAGGATGAGGCTGGAACAGATAAAATAAAAAAGAACTGGTTGCTTTGGCTGCACCTGGCGCCGGTTATTGCCTCTTTTATACCAACCGGCAATTTAATCGCACCATTCGTATTGTGGCTATATAAGAGAAACGATGATGAGGATTTTGATAAACAGGGCAGGGCTGTTGTAAATTTTCAGATCAGTATGTCCTTGCTTTTTGGGTTCGCCTTTGTGATGATCTTTGTGTTTACGCCCATTGCCATCCTATTGATATTTGGATCGATATTTTACAATGTACTTATGGTCTTAGTGAATTCGTGGAGGGTTTCGCAAAATAAGCCATATAATTATCCGCTTTCTATTCCATTCTTCAGACGGAAATCTGCCGTTGCGGTCTTTGCACTTCTTCTCCTGTTCGTTCAATCCCCCTTGCATGCCCAACAAATAAAAAAATTGGATGGCAGCATCGTGACTGCAGATGCTTTGGGTAGCAAGGTTGAATTGTTAATACGTGAGGCTAATGTGAAGGGTCTCGAACTTGCAGTTTTTAATAAGAATGAAGTGGTTTATAAAGGTGCTTTTGGTATCGGAAATGAGCTGCAAAAACCTTTACATACCTCGATGAGTATTTATGGTGCTTCGTTGAGTAAAACAGTTTTCACCGCCCTCGTATTAAAATTGGTAGAGGAAAAAATACTTAGCCTTGACCGGCCATTGCAGAGCTATCTTCCAAAACCAATATATGATTATCCAAAAAAGACTAAATGGCAGGATAATTACGATGATTTTAAATCTGATTCATCATATCGGAAAATTACTGCGCGGATGTGTCTGGACCACACCACCGGTCTTCCAAACTGGAGATGGGATTATAACGACCATAAATTGAAATTCGCTTTTGCTCCCGGTAGCCGTTACAGTTATTCAGGAGAGGGTATGGTATACTTGCAAACTGTTATCGAACATATGACAGGTAAATCACTGGAACAATTGGCAGATGAAAAGATCTTTAAGCCTTTACGTATGATCAATTCAGCTTACCGCTGGTTGCCTAGGTTTGAAGCCGATTATGTTGTTGGATATGATGCAAAAGGCAAATCTTACGAGAAAGATAAAGATAATGAACCCCGCTCACCAAGCACTCTGGAGACCACGCTGGATGACTATACAGCATTTGTTGGTGCTTTGCTTAGTGGGAAGCTACTGAAAAAGTCCTCGTCGAAGGAAATGTTTAGTCCGCAGATCCGTTTGCGCTCAGTTGCGCAGTTTGGACCCCTCTCGAGAAAAGACAGTACAACAAACGATAATATTTCACTTAGCTACGGCCTGGGTTGGGGTTTACTTAAATCGCCCTACGGTTGGGGTGCCTTTAAAGAAGGACATGGAGACGGATTTCAGCATTATACGATTGTTTTTCCGGAAACAGGTACTGGAATTATTATCATGACGAATAGCGATAATGGAGAAAGTATCTTTAAAGAACTGTTGGAATTTGCAATAGGGGATATCTACACACCCTGGAAGTGGGAAAATTATACTCCATATAACTATGCAGGAAACTAGGCTAAGATTTTGCCAAAGATCGCAGATGCGAAAATTTAATACTTTAAAGTTATCATCAGCCTTAATCTCAGCTATGCACCCATTGATGGATTTGTAGTTAACGGAGGTATTAAATTTAGGCTATAAGGTTTCGACGATAGTAATCGCCCGTTGAACGATTCCCGTGATCGTCATCTGCTCGAAACACTAATTTTACTTCATATTTAATTATAGTTCAATATGAAAGTTGCAATAATTGGTGGTTCTATTGGTGGCCTGATCACGGGAATCGCACTTCGGAAAATCGGATATCAGGTAGATATCTATGAACGATCGGCTTTGGCCATGGAGGATCGTGGTGCAGGGCTGGTAATTCAGCCTGGTCTGATGAATTATATGGTCGCTACTGGAATTTCCAGTAATGAATTGTTTGGTGTTCCTGCAACAGAACGGCAGATTCTCAATGATCGTGGCCATGCAGCTTATAAGTATGAAAACGATACATCTTTTACATCCTGGAACTATTTATGGAAGCAGCTAAAGGACTACTTTCCTGAATCACATTATCATTATGGACACAGGGTCACCGGGATACACCAGGAAGCGGCGCAGGTTACGGCGACCTTTTTTGATGGTAAAACGTCGACCACAGATTTGCTTATCGGCGCTGATGGCTACAGCTCCGTTGTGCGGGAACATATTTTGCCAGGGATAGAACCCATTTACAGTGGCTACGTAGCTTTCCGCGGATTGATAGCGGAAAAAGATCTTACAGATGCCGAGGTCGAATTTTTCTCTAATAAATTCACGCTATATCCTTATTCAAACTCACATTTGCTAGCCTATCTCGTTCCTGGAAATCACGGGGAGCTTAACAAAGGTGAGCGACAGCTCAACTGGGTATGGTACCTGAATAAAAATGCTGTGGAACACCAACGGGTAATGACTGATAAAGACGGGCGTTTACGCCAGTTCAGTGTGCCCGCAACTTTTCTCAGTGCCGGGAATATCAAAGCGCTTAAAGATCGGGCACAACAAGAACTTCCGGAAATACTGGCTCAACGGGTATTGCAAACAGCCAATCCTTTTGTACAAAGCATCGTTGATATGAAAGTTCCCAGAATGTATCAGGGGAGTGTTGTAATTCTTGGCGATGCAGCATCCGTTGTACGTCCTCACACGGCATCGGGTACAGCAAAAGCTTATGAAGATGCCGTTGGATTAGCAGCTGCATTATCCGGAAATGAGACACTGGGGAATGCCCTTAAATCTTGGGATGTCATACAACGTGCTTACGCTGATGAACTCATTGCTTATGGTAAGAAGCTGGCCAGGGGAAGTGGCTTAGGATAATCTGGGTTTAAATAATTTTCAAATAAAATTCTGAAACCATGTCAAATGTAAATTTATTTACCCCGATCAAAATCCGGGGGATGGAGTTGAAAAATAGAATAGTTGTGTCGCCAATGCAGCAGTTTAGCGCGGTAAATGGTAAAGTAGGTCAATGGCATCTCGTTCATTTGGGAAGTCGTGCTGTAGGCGGAGCCGGCCTGATAATCACAGAGAGCCTTGCAGTAAATAAGCAGGGTAGAAGCACTCATTTTGATGCGGGACTTTGGAATGATGGGCAGATTGCGGGCTGGAAGCGCATTAATGCATTCATTCATGATCAGCATGCAAAAGTAGCTGCTCAGATTGCGCATTTCGGCAGTAAGGCCAGCCGGTCTCATCCGAACGAGGGACTGCAATACCTGAGTCCTGAGAATGGCGGTTGGATCACAAAAAGTGCTTCTGCTGTTGCTCCTTTTGGGCATATGAGTTTGCCCAAAGCACTTTCTTTGCAAGAGATCTTTAAAATCAAATGGGATTTCGTGGCAGCGGCACGAAGGGCCGTCGCTGCTGGCTTTGACGCCATAGAAATTCATGCCGGACACGGTTATCTTTTTCATCAGTTTTATTCCAGAATAATTAATCAGCGTACTGATAATTATGGGGGCAGCTTCGAGAACCGCATACGTTTATTGGTAGAGGTGACGGAAGAAATCAGAAGTGTAATCCCGGAGAATATGCCTCTGCTGGTCCGTATCTCTGCCGTAGACTATCTGGAAGATGAGAAAGCCTGGAAAATTGAAGATAGTGTTCTGCTGACAGATATTTTAAAACATATTGGCGTCGACGTGGTAACGGCATCTGCCGGGGGCTTTGTGTTTTTAGATAAATCCAAGGTATTTCCCGCTTATCAGGTACCTTTTGCCGAAAAAATCAAGTCGGAAACAGGAATTATTACCGGTGCAGTAGGCGCTATAACCGAACCCGCGCAGGCCAACGAAATTATCGCCTCAGGTAAGGCAGACCTTGCTGTAATTGCCCGCGAGTTTTTACGGGACCCCTATTTTGCATTACGTGCAGCAAAGGAACTCGGACAGTCTTTGGAGTTACCATTTCAATATCGGAGAGCTTTTTAGATGTTGTTAATGGTCATAATCAATGTCCAAATTGTATTTGTAGAGTAAACCGGCAAGGTTAGATGCGGAGAATTTGGTCTGTTTCATCGTGTTGACGCCAGGATCTAAACTGAAGTTTCGCGCCGTCCGAAAATCTGTTTTGTCCAGGATGGTTCGTGCAAACGTTGAGCCTGACAGGTCGCAGTTGTGAAAAATGCTCGAGGTAAGGTCGGCGGCTTCAAAGTCTGTTTCCTTGAGTGTGCACTCCGTAAACCGTGTTTTCCTAAGTTTAGTGCCATAAAATGTTGAGTAATCTATATGACTATAGTCAAAAGTGAATGAGAACAGAAATTTGTTGCACTTGGAAAAATCTACACCCAAAATTTTACATCCGCTGAATGTAACATCTCTGAACCCTGTACCAGAAACTACGGTAAGTGAAAAATTGCATTGCTTGAAAATGCAATCAACAAAGTCGTTGTTACTCAAGTTACTTTTCGAAAAATCACAATTGATAAATTCACATTTAACAAATTCTCTGTTTTTTAGTTGCTTTTCAACATAGTCAACGTCTGTAAATATCTTGTCTTCGTGTGTAGTAGTTTCGTTTAATTCACTCATGATGTATTTTTGACCGGAAATAACCAGCTATTATAAATGTTGTAATTTGTCTACGATCTGTTGCTTTTTGGATTTGCTGATGTTATAAACGCCAAGGTTGCCTGCGTACCACAATCCATCAGCTACAAGTGCAATAATCAGGTTATTCAGGTTCTCATCCCCCTTGATATCTGCATCCATCTGGCTGCTGAACCATTCGTCCCAACCTTTGCGGTAATGGTCGTTGATTAATACCGCCTGCATGATAATTTTCATAACACGCTGGTAATGTATATCGTCACTTTTTTTGACTACGAAACGTAGATACGACATACTCGAAGACTCTTTTTTGGTGCTTTTCTTTTCTTCCTGAATCCATTCGGTAAGTTCAGCGAGACTTTGTCTGACGAGTTCATCCAGTAGCTCTTCTTTATTGCGGAAATGATGAATAATCCCCCCTTTACTCAGCCCGGTCTTATCTGCAATTGCTTGAAAAGTAACCTGATGCCAATCTGCAGTGGCACCTATTTCAGCTGCAGCATCAAGAATTACCTGCTTATTAAGCTCAGGTTCTTTTTTTCTTTTATATGGATTTTCCATTAACCAAAGATACCGACCAAATGGTTTGTTTGCAAATTATTTATATATTTGCAGACCAAAAATTTAATTATGTCCAGATACATCACTATTCTTTCGACCGACATTCGCACACCGGCTAATCTATTGGATATAGTTAACGTAATTAAAAGTTTTAATGAAATCCTATCCTGGACGGTTGATCTCGAGGATGCGGATAATATTTTACGGCTGGTCTCCACTCGGGAAATGGGCGAGGAACTAGTTCAACGGCTGGGTACATCCGGTGGGAAAGCTACGGTGCTCGAGGTATTTGATACCCTGGAGCTAGCTTAATTTTCTATTTACCGACGCTGTCTATTGGTCTGAAACGCAATGCACTCCAGGTATCATTGATTGACACCGCTGTTACAGTGGTGATATTGAATTGTTCGCCTGTCACACGGATTGTATCACGGTTGATATCTGTCTTGATTTTAGAGGTTCCTTTAGGATATGCAAACCATAATACGCTATCTGGTTCAATCTTATCGAGCTTGTTGTTTAGAAAATCGAGATATTCTGAATTAGTGTTAATAAAGACCAGCGTATTCGCGCTTTTTTTATCATCAAATGAGTTAGGAAAGCCTAGTTTTTCGAATTCTATAGCCAAATCAGCTGGTGAATTGATAATTGTAGCGGTGTCTCTGAATTTAAACTTTTTAATGATTTCAAACATAAGATTTTGAATAGGATGTGCATCAAAATTAATCATTGTCTAATAATTAGACAACGATAACATACTGACGGCGAGCTATAGGTTGGTTTATCTGCTAAAAACTATGTTATCTGTTGGTAAAATTAGAAGGTATGTTGAAATCTCTCCGTTATTTATTTTCACCTTTATGATGAACTAAAATCAATTCTTATGATACCAGTGAAAGGTTACGCGGCACAGGATGCCCAGACAGATCTTGCACCATGGGATTTTCAACGCCGCGAGGTGGGACCCCATGATGTACAATTTGATATATTATTTTGTGGTGTTTGCCACTCTGATCTCCACCAGATCAAAAACGACTGGTTCCCGGGAATTTTTCCAATGGTACCTGGCCACGAGATAGTTGGTCGTGTTGTTAAAGTAGGGGATGCTGTTAAGAACTTTAAAGTAGGTGATTTAGCCGGAACGGGGTGTATGGTAGACTCTTGTCAGGTATGCGAAAATTGCAAGCGTGATTTAGAGCAATATTGCCTGGAAGGTAATACACAAACCTACAATAGCATGGAGCGCGATGGATCATCGCCAACATACGGTGGTTACAGTAATTCTATAGTAGTACGGGAAGAATTTGTATTGCATGTTTCAGAGAAAATGGATCTCGCTGCGGTAGCGCCGCTTTTGTGCGCTGGTATTACAACGTATTCCCCATTGAGACACTGGAAAGTTGGTGAAGGCCATAAATTAGCAGTCTTAGGTTTAGGTGGATTAGGGCACATGGCTGTTAAATTTGGTGTTGCTTTTGGCGCCGAAGTTACCGTGTTAAGTACCTCACCTAAAAAAGAAGAAGATGCACGGAAATTGGGTGCACACCATTTCGTAGTTACAACAGACCAGGAGCAGGTAAAAGCAGCAATGGGTACGTTTGACTTTATCCTGGATACTGTTTCTGCGGAACACGATTTTAATATGTATCTGAGCCTGTTAAGAACTGATGGCGTACATATTTGTGTAGGTGTACCGCCAAAACCAGCAGAAATTGCTGCTTTTAGCCTTTTAGGTGGTAGAAAGAGCCTTGCCGGTTCTGGAATCGGTGGGATCAAAGAAACGCAGGAAATGCTGGACTTCTGTGCAGAAAAAGGTATTGTGTCGGAGATCGAACTGATTGACATCAAAGATATTCAGTCGGCCTACGACAGAATGGTTAAGGGAGATGTCCGTTATCGTTTTGTAATTGACATGGCTACGCTTTAAGTAGGCATCAGGTTAAATTTTCTTAACCAGCATAAAAACTAATATTTTTAGTTTTTATGCGGGTTTTTTCATTTTGATTCGTAAATTTGAAGTGGTGCTGCGATTATAACCGCAGCAGGCCAATTAAAAAGATTATAATCAATATGGTTGAACTCAATTATTTTCTGGAGGATAATCAGTCAGTATATCAAATTATCCAATTTCGCACCGGAGAGCCCTGGAGGATAGTCGATGCAGGCGAGTTACTTGGCAGTATCGAAAAGCTGGAAGGTATGTGGTATCTGCGTGGCAAAAATGCCCTGGAAGAAAAATTAATCACCGGAATAGGTGAGCTTATTGATGCCCAAAATTTTAATAGACTTCCTGCGGAACTCAAAACTCATTGGTCGCCGTATGTCCATGAAGCATTAGCTCAAGGAGATAATGAGTATCTGATCGTATGTAAACCCGATATCGATTTTGACAGATTTGAAAAGATATTCAGATCTTACATCGGTACAATCGTTAAAGATCAATGGGAAATTCGTTTCAGAATTTACGATTCGATGATGTCCCGCGACTTTGAAGTCGTAATAAATAAGATGCATGATTAAACCTATGCAGTTTCTTTGTGTCATATTAACGTAATTAACATTTTCCTTGAAATCTGTTCAGGAATTAAGTTCGTTAATTAAACAAATGAAGGCGTGAGGTGGGATTGTGAGCTGGAGTGAGGGTGATAACACACAGAGAGAGATTTGATGCAGAGGGATGAAAACCCGGACAACTAGTCCGGGTTTTCTTTTGAAATTAGATCTGTAAATATTGGGCTTTAACACCGTCAGCAACACGCTTTATAAACAAATAATTAATCGTACCTCCAATTACGGCGCCCACTACAGGTAACAGACGTTGTGCAGTTTTAGAACCCAGGCTCATCAGAATTTTCTCCGCAACTTCTTCCATTACATTCTTGGAAATGGCAACACCTGTATCTGCTTTCAACGAGGAAGCTACGATCTTGAAAAAGTCCTCAAATGGAAAGCGGTAATTTCCGGTATTGTAATAGGCAATTGCCATAGTCACACGAAATTGCTGGGTAATTAAATTAATAATATCCAGGGGAATCCCCACCAGTGCGGTACTTAATCCGCCTACGCCGGTAACGATACCGGATCCAGCCGCCATCAGTGCACATTGATTGATGAACTTGTCAACGCCCATGCTATCGACGCCTTTCTTGATAGTTACCTGATCGATGCGGTTGAAGATCTGCTGAAAGCCTCCCTCAGACAATTGATTGAAGCCTGCTTTCAGGTTTCTTTTGATATTAGCGGTATTAAATCGTGGAATTCGCATAGTTGCCATGTCTTCTTAGGTGCAACTACGCTACTTTCATGCCACATCCTTCAATTAAATCTTTTCTATGGATAAGATAGTGATACCGATTGAACAATCGTCCTGGCATCCGTCTTCCCAATGTCCGCAAGAGGATATCATACCGTCATTTTTAGCCTCGAAATAAGTGATGTGTTTTTCTCTTTTCAGAAGCCAGTCGTTCTTTGCCTTCTGATAAACTTCTTCCAGAGTGATGGAAGAAGCCCCTCCCTGATGTGAATTTATCGTGGTAGCAGTTTCATCCCAACTTCCTGTGATTATAATTTCTTGATTGGTGCCACTGCCATATCCCTTCTGGACATAGCTGCGTTTGGTAACTTTTCCAGCCTCTACGGTTATCGTTGTTTGACTTGAGAATCCAAATACTGATCCACTATAAACTACATAGCGGTAATTATCGTTTGAAGAGGATTGAAACTGCTTCCAGGCCTTATAACTTTTATTGTAGTCACTTCCATATTCAAAATTGTCTTTCTTGCAGGAAGTAATTAGAATTGTGCCGAGCAAAAGGATTAAAAAGCAGAGTTTAGCGTTCATATAGTTTTGATTTTAAGACAGAACGGATCTGAAACGGATAACGCTACATCATTGAATAAAAATCAGTTATTGGCTCAACTTATTCCCAAACAAAAGGAGAAGCGCTATCTTTAGTGCATCAACCCCTGATGCTATGGCAGAAAAAATCCTTGAGGTATGTGCTTTTACACTGGAAACCTGCATTATTGCGGAAGGCGTTGGTGCAACACGTGTAGAGTTGTGTGATAATCCGCTTGAGGGTGGTACTACCCCGGCTTATGGTTTTATCAGGCAGGTAATGGAGCGCGTCAATATGGATGTATTTCCGATTATCCGTCCCCGGGCAGGCAATTTTTGCTACAGCACTGATGAATACCAAATGATGAAGTATGATATCAAAGCCTGCCTGGATCTTGGCTGTGCCGGGATTTCGGTGGGCGTGCAAAACATCAATGGCGAGATAGATGTGGAAGGGATGAAGCGGATAGTCGATTGGGCGGGGGGTATGCAGGTAACCTGTCACAGGGTGTTCGACACTACGCCTGATCCTTTTACTGCACTTGAAACATTGATTGACTGTGGTGTGACGCGGGTGCTTACCTCCGGACAACAATCTACTGCTCCTGAAGGGAGTACTTTGCTTGCTCAGTTGGTTGAGCAGGCATCAGAAAACATAATCATTATGCCTGGTGCCGGTGTTAAATCAGGTAATCTGGAACAACTAATACTAAGTTGTGGCGCCAATGAATACCATACGTCTGCTAGGATAGCTGTCGATAATCCGCTGAGCTATATCAATCCTAAAGTAAATGATTATGGAAAGGTATACGTAGCAGACGAAATCGAGTTACGTGCAATCATGTCAATTTTGGCGAAGCATTCCTTTGGAAACGCATTGCTAACAAACCTATGACAGGACCTAGTGCCAGCGCCATAAATATGTATGGTTTATAGCCGTCGTTTATAAGCAGGTTGATCAGTTGGATGCTGATTATAGTGATAGAAAAACCGATGCAGTTAACAATTGTTAAGGCGGTTCCGCGCGCTGTTGCTGCGGCTTCCTGAGCAACAAGGGTAGAAAACAAGGGGGAGTCCGCTATAACGGCCATGCTCCAGAAAGTTAGAAACAGTAAACAGCATACTGTTGACGATCCGGACAGAAAGATAGGGGAGAGGAGGCAGCAGATTCCAGATACACATAACGCAATGGCTGCGGTTTTCTTAATACCAAAACGTGCTGAAAGCAAGCCGCTTGCTATACAGGCTATAGCACCTGTAGCAATGATGAAGAAAGAAACCAATGGGATATTTAGTTCAGATGCAGGATGCTGGTTTTTGTAGTTTATCAACATCACCGGAAGAAATACCCAAAAAGCATAGAGTTCCCACATGTGGCCAAAATAACCTATTGCTGCGGCTCGGAATTCCTTGTTGCGAAAACTGATGAAAAATGACTTGGGGTCTAACGCCTGCACAGCTTTACGGTAGGGGCCGTCTGGTACGAAAAAGTACATCGCCAGTCCACCGGCAGCAGCAAGTGATGACGTAGAAAACAATACGTAATGCCAGGGTAAGGACGTAGTCAGGCTTTTTAAAAAATGTGGAAAGGCTGTTCCCAGAACCAGTGCGCCGACTAAAAATCCAAGGGATTTTCCGAGACCTTTTTCATAATGGTCGGCAGCGATCTTCATACCTACAGGATAAATTCCGGCGAGGAAAAATCCTGTTGTCATTCTGAATGCGAAAAGTTGAAACACTGTAATTCCTGGAAGCGCAATGCAGAGGTTTATTGCGGCAGCACAGATTCCGCAGATCAGGAAAACACGGGACGGAGAAAATCTGTCAGAAATGCTAAGTAATGCGAAAATGAAGGTCCCTATGATAAATCCCAGTTGCACTGCAGTACTCAGATGTGCCACGTAGGATGCCTCCAAATGAAATTGGCTAACAAGTTCCGGCATAATGGCATTCCCGGCAAACCAAACTGAGGTGCAGAGAAACTGGGATAGTACAATAATAGGCAGAATGCGCTTCATGCCCTAAAGATGGTGATTTTTTGGATCTAGCGCATGGGGAATTGTATTCCTGTAATTGCTTCGGCAAGATTCCAGAGTTTTTCTGCAACCAGTTGATCGGTAGCATGAGGAGCGATTGCTGTTTTTACAGGGTATCCTCTGATGCCATCCTGATCTGGTGCATAATAAGTACCGCCAATAACATCCGAGGCTGTGGCAGCGTATAATGATGTTAGGGCACCCTGTGCCGGCAGCATAAGTGCGCCAAAACGCTCAAGTGCGGCAGTATAGGATTCTTTAGTCATATACCTGGCCAGCTCAGTCTCTACGGCGCCCGGGTGGGCTGCAACGGATAGAACGGCATCGCCCGTTTTTTCAATTCTGCGTTGTAGTTCCAGCGAAAATAGTAAGTCAGCAAGCTTACTTTGTGCATATTCGCGCTCCGGCACGTAAGCCTTTTCTAGTTTCAGGTTGTCAAAATCTATGGTGCCGTTCAGGTATGCGCCGCTGGTCAGAGTAACAATTCTTGATTCCGGCGTATGCCTTAACAAAGGGTAAAGTAAGCCCGTCAACGTAAAGTGTCCCAGGAAATTTACGCCAAACTGCAATTCATAGCCTTCGGTTGTTTTTCCTGCGGGGGGAATCATGACCCCGGCATTATTGATCAGCAGATTCAGCGATGCATGGTCCCTTAAGTATTCTATTGCAAATTGTTTCACTGAAGTTAAGTCCGACAAATCCATTGCCCTTGCCTTTAGTGTGCCACTTCCTTTTTCGAGCTGCAAGTTGGCAATCGCGTCATTCGCGCTTTGTAGGTTTCGGCAGGCCAGAATTACATCTGCTCCTTTCTGATAACAGGCTAACGCAGTCTCGTAGCCGATTCCTGCATTGGCGCCCGTGATAATTACTGTTTTACCGGTTAATGCCGGCATGTTGTCTTTTGTCCACATGATTGATGTTGTTTAACAACACAAAGTTCTGCAACATTTTAAGGGAAAATCTACCCTAAAGAAATCAAATCCTACAAAAATCAATCAATCGTGGCAGCCCTAAATGAGCTGGGGGAAACTTTGGTTCTGCTTTTGAAAAAGCCAGAGAAGTGATTGGGCTCTTCAAAGCCAAGGCTCCAGGCAATTTCATTTATTGTCCAGTTTGTGCTTTTGAGTAATATTTTACTTTCCTGCAGTATTCGGGTACTGATCAATTGTGAGGTGGTCTGACCCGTAGTTTCTTTCAAGGCCTTATTTAAATGATTTACATGTACATTCAATTGTCGCGCAAAGTCAGCCGGCGTCCGTATGGCAACCACCTGATTACTTAATTCTATAGGAAACTGTCTTTCCAGTAATTCCAGAAATAAACTGCTGATTCTTTCTGCGGCATTTGATCCTGTAAGCGCTGTTCCTGATGCCGGCCGCATTTTCTGTGCAGTATGGACGATCTCGTAAAGTAAGTTGCGGATCAGGTCGTATTTGAATACGTAATCGCCATTAAGTTCTGATAGCATCCTTATAAATAAGGTAATAAAGGGAGCGGCACCGGCATCATCCAGCGGAATGATCGCTTGGTCTGCCGACTGGAATACAGGGTAGTCCCTGATGTTTCCAAACCTGCTGAAAAAGTCTTCTGTAAAGACACACAAATAACCGGTTTGACGCTCGCCAAGAATTTCCCAGGAATAGGGAATCATCGGGTTGGTAAAGATGAGCGCACTTTCATGAACTTCAATACATTGATCAGCATAATGTATCTTGTTGTGCCCTGTAATAATGCTTATCTTAAAAAAATTGCGTTTACTGTAGGATACCTGTTTGCTCTTCGGCAACAGCAGGTCTTCGATCCTGAATATATTAAATTGCGCTACAGGTGCTTGCCCAGTACCGGGCTCAGCACTAACTTTTTGATAAAATGAATCGATTCCAACAAACCTGGTCATATTCAAATATACAAAAATCAAACCATGTCGTGACTTGTGACTAACGATCGGAACTATGCTAATGGCACACTGAAATAAAAGGTTGATCCTTTGTCCACTTCGCTCTCCGCCCAGATGCTCCCTGTATGCCTTTCAACAATTTCCGCACTCAGGTATAGCCCAATGCCAAAGCCAGATATCGTATGATTACTTTCAACCCGGTAATAGCGGTCAAACAAATGGCCCATATCTTTTTCTGCAATGCCCATACCCTGATCCCGAACACTAACAACGGCAGCGTTGTCGACTATAGCGCAGCTAATTTCTATTTCCTTATTATTTGGCGAGTATTTAATAGCATTACTCAATAGGTTGGAAATCACACTGCTGATTTTGTCATAATCGGCAACTATGGTAATGGGCTCATGTATTTTGTAGGTGATCGAATGGCTGGAATCCATAAGTACCATCTCTTTAACTGAGGCATTGATCAACTCATCAAGCCTGAAATGACTTTTATTTAAAATAATCTTACCAGATTCCAGACGGGAGATATTCAAGAAACCGTTAATCATGGTGGTCATTTTTCTGACCTGCTTACCAGCAACTTCAAGCGCATTTACAGTAAAGGTGTCTTCACCCTTTCTGGCTTTGTTCTGCAATATTTGAATATAACCGTTTAAAGAGGTGAGTGGAGTCTTTAACTCATGACTAACCATTCCAATGAAGTCATTTTTGCGCTGTTCATCCTGTTTTAATTCAGTGATGTCCATCACAAAACCCGAAAATATCGTGTAGGCACCTGCATCATCCTGACTGATTCGTCCCAAGGATCTTAACCATACTACTTCGCCATCATTAAACCTGTTCTGGGCGTAAGTAACATCGTAGTTTCCTTGGTTTGCGATAGCCTTTTCGATGGCCTCGGTTACAATTGGACGGTATTCCGGCGTAACCTGCGCAATGGCCTGCTCGTATGTCATAGGTTCAGCACCTTCATAACCAAAGAGCTTGGCTAACATCTTGTTATAGGTAAGGTGCTTAGTAGCGGGGTCAATCTGCCAGGCACCAAGTCGGGCAGCATCAATAGCAAGCCTTAAGCCCAATTCTGCTTTCTCTACCTGCTGACGCGTAATGATCAAATCCTCATTGGCGCTAAGCAACTCCTCGTTAGAAACAGTCATTTCCTCGTTCATGGCGATCAGCTCCTCAGCAAGATCCTGCTTTTCTATCTCTTCTTTTTTGCGGTCGGTTATGTCAATACAAGAACTGATGTAGCCGGCAAATGAACCATCGGGGAAAAACCTTGGAGGTCCGCTTGCCAACAGCCATCGGTATTCTCCATCATGATTCATCACCCGGAACTCTCCGCTAAAAGGCGCGCGTTTATTAAAATTATCAACAAAATTGCTTAAAAACTGATCCCTGTCGTCCGAGTGTATCAGGTCAACCCAGCCGATCTTTAGCAGTTCCTGCATAGGTCGCCCGGTCAGCTGCTCCCATGCTTTGTTAAAATAAATAGCTTCACCAGTTTCATCACCCACGGCAATTAAAATGTCTGTCCCTTCAGCCATTGTGCGGAACCGCTCTTCGGTTTCCCGCAGTTCCCGAACCCGTGCTTCCACACGTGCTTCAAGTTCCGTGTTTAACAGATGTAGGTTTTCCTGCGACTGCTGGAATTCTTCATTAATCGCTGCAAGTTCTTCATTGGTAGATGCCAACTCCTCATTCAATGCCTGTTCTTTTTCCAGTGCCAATTCCTTTTCTTCAGCCCGTTTGATAGCTTCAAGCCCTAAAATTCTATCCGAGATATCGATAGCTGTATGTAGCACACAGATTGTTTTTCCCTGCGCATCTTTTATGGCTCTATATTCAAACTCGAAGTAGAAAGTAGTTAGCACACCATCAACCTCCAGTGTTGCAGGTGTGTCTGTTCCAGAAATCGTCAGACCTTCCAGCCAAACACGCTTAAACATTTCTATGAAAGGTTGACCTCTCAGTTCTGGAAGTGCATCTTCGAGCGATTTTCCGATAACACTTTTGTCTTTTCCCCAGATCCTGAGCATTGCATCATTGGCAAGTTGAATCACGGCGTCTTCACCAACATGAATTGCTGTGGCAGTTTTTGTTAAAGCGAAAACCTCAATCAGTTGTTCGTTGCTTAATAGGTGAGGAGACTGACTCATAAAATAGATGATGGAATTAATGTTGATCGCACGAAAGAGCAATAACTATTCCAATATCAAATTCTTAAAGCCGCGACTTTCAATGTGCCGCAGTACTGAATTCCAGTAGGTATGGCTGTAATGATATGCCCTGAAGCGAGCGGAAACCCGGGCCAAGTACAATCTGGTAGTTTTTGCCAGGCTGAACTTCCACTTCGAAAGTTGCAGATTTTCCGTCTTCAGAGAAACTCTTAAATGCGGTTATCTTGAGTAAATTAGATTGGCCTAGCGGGCCATACTCGAAATTACGAAAGCGTTTATCCATATTTTCAGAGAAAGTTACTGTTATTTCTGTTAGGGACGGATTTATTTCTTTTGATCGATTTCTGAAAGGCTTAACTGAACTAACCGTTGGCCTCCCTTTTTCATAACCAGCTTTTATATTGGCAAGTCCTTTTTTGAAGTAGCCAGATTTCTCAACAAAACTGGTTAGTGTGGTCTCACTATCATAATCCAGCTCAATCATGTCAATGATTGCCTGTTGCTTATCCTTCGCACCGTTATAGTATTTCTGACAAATTGCATAACCCACATAATACCCCATATCTCGCTGGTTAAACTCATTAGCGGCATTGGTGTAAAGCCAAAACCCGTTGAATGGGTTATATAGTTGTGTAGCGAATTTGTTTCTGACTTGCGCCTCATGTGCCTCCCCGTATTTCATAGATGGTGTTGTAGATTCTTTTCCTGTAGACAAAACCGCAACAAACTCTGCAGCGCCTTCCAAAACACACTGCCCCAATAAAGTGCTTGCTATTGTTGTTTTTTGCTGCGTGTGTACATATTCATGAATGTTTGTGAATACTACCTGATCAATTGGATTGCTTTTGAAGTGCGGGCCCAAATGTGAAAATGTTTGCGGAAATTCTGTCGTAATAGTATTCTTGTCGGCCATAGCGATCTCACTGCCAATCAGAATACGATCTTTAAGCGTTGTTCCGCCTGTTCTTAGTGCGCCAATTGTGAAATAAATCTGTGCCGGTCGCAAATTGGGGTATGTTTTTTTCATCTGCTGCACAGCTATAGCAATGCTGTCTGCAAGGTCTTTTGTTTTTAGGGTGTTGTTTCTTATCGAATTCCAGAAAAGGGGATAACTATTGATGGCATCCAGATAAGATTTAGCGGTGTAATCGCGCACTTCCATGATTGACTTCAGGCCTGGTGATCCTTTCGCCAGAAATAACGAGTTGAGGTAACCATATTGAGCTACACTGTCTTTTGTAGTAATGATCTTGTCGTAAGCCTCCCAAAAATGGTCTATGTCTGTCGTAATGATATTTTGATTTTCCGTCTGAGAAAAGACAGCTGAAAAGGAGGCACAAAAGAACCAGGTGAGGAGAATGTTTTTCATTGAAATGATTTTGACTGGATAAATATCTAAATGACACCTGTCAACTGCCCAACGTTGCATTTTTCTAAAAAAAAAGTTAAAAAAAGAGCGGTTATTTATTTCCTATATTCATCTTTTCTTAAACGTTCGGCAATGTCTTTTAACTGGTTTGATCTTATCGTTGCTTTTGGCATTCTCCAGGGTGTCGTTTCGTCGGGCTTGTTATTGAGGAAGGGCACAGTTAGTACCGCTAGCAAGTTCCTGATCGCGTTATTGCTCATTTCAAGTATGCTTAGTTTTAAGATTTTGCTGCACACGCTGAAACTCTGGGATACAAACTCTTTTAGGTATTTTCCCCTGGCAATTGATTTAGTAATTCAGCCGTTAATTTATCTATATGTAAGGTCTTTAACAAGCCGAATTTTTTTCTGGAGAGATAAGACCTGGCTGAATTTTGTTCCGGCAGCATTATTTATGACCCATGCACTGATTGTCTATTTCCTGGTTCTGCCAGAGATTTCTTTTGTGCAAAAAGATGCACTAGCCGAGGTCTGGCATTTTAATCAGGTTAAGCAGCTGGAGGACTATCTGTCTGTTGTCAGTGGATTTGTATATGGGTATTTTAGTTTGGTTAGCGTGCAGCGATATCGGAGATGGCTCAAGGATAATGTTTCTGATACTAATTACGCAACCTTTAACTGGCTTAAGCATGTGTTACTGTTGACAGGTTTACTTGGTCTCGTACTTTTTATCAACGTTTTTACTGATCATGCATTTTATACGAGAAGCTCTTTTTTGCGTTGGCAGATTTTCTATGTGTATTTGTCAGTGCTAACCTACTATTTGGCTTACAAAGGATTGCAAGGTCAGTCGTTGCCTCAGCCAGTGGCTGTAAACCATGAAAATCAATCCAGCGATGTCCTCAGGTTCACAATGGAAGAGCTGGAAGCAGCAAAGCGTACTATACTCGCTGCTTTGCGGGAAGATCGTGTTTTTTTGGATAATGAACTTACCCTTCAAAAGCTGGCGCAGCAGCTTCAACTCAGTGTGGCGCTAACTTCAACTGTAATCAATAAAGATTTAAACCAAAGTTTTCGCACATTGATCAATACGTATCGTGTGGACGAAGTGAAGACAAAACTTAAAGATCCGAGATATTCACATCTATCTATTCTTGGCATTGCGCTTGAATCCGGTTTCAATTCTGAGGCTAGCTTTTACAGGATTTTCAAAACCGCTACCGGGCATTCTCCAAAAAGATACCTCAAACTTTGATTTGGCAGGCATAAATTACGCTCAAAACTTGTTTTGAGAAGTTTGTACCTGTTTTAAACACTTGCTTTACCAGAAACTTAAGGCAATGAATACAAAATCTAAAATCGCTATTGCGATCACACTGTTCAGTGGGGTCTCTTATGTTGTTGGCGCTACATCGTTTCCGGGAATAGACACTGGTACAAAAGCTGATCACATTCTGATCAAAACGCATTGGAAACAGATGGGGGGCTTTGAAATGTATACGCCCGATCACCTGCGTCTGGGCTGCTGGAGTACTGCACTGGCACAGATCATGTTCTACCACCAATTAAAGCCATTTGGCGCTGTTGATTACACGTCCCGGCACGGCTATGTGATTAAAGAACAGATAGACAGTAACACTATAGTCTTAGGAAATCTGGTGCCTGAATTTAACTTAGCGACTACAGAAGCTGAGAAGGTGGCTACAGCAAAGTACAATTATTTTGCCGCATTGGCTGTAGCTAAGGATTTCGGAACCGATAGCTATATGCATAAGCTTGCACCCGCGAGCCTATTGGAAGCGCATTATAATGTCAGCGTTAAACGCTACATCTCTTGGCACGGCATACTTCCTTTTGGAACTGGAAAACTGAAAAAAGTTATCTGTGAAGAACTAAATGCCGGAAGGCCACTTTTTCTGCATTTCGCCAACCTGAAGGATTTTGGGCATTCTGTGGTGATTGATGGTTACCAGTGGAAAGATAACCAACTTATGGTTCATCTAAATCAGGGTCAGGGTGGTGCGCAGGACGGCTGGTATAAATTCGATGCCGCAATACTTAAAGATCGTGACGATGCTTTACGCGTTGTCTATGCAATTCGGCCCATCAAAAATGGGAGATAAGTTTAACGGGAAAAGATAACTATTTATTTAGTTAATTACGTAGCTTTACCATTAGCATCCAGATAATCAATAGCGGGATGAGTATTAAAACTTTGCGTAATGAAAAAAATAGCGTTTATTCTATTGTTGTTAATCGGTGTCGCTGCGATGGCACAGAATTCCTATTCAGAGTTAATTTCAAAAGCGTATAGCCTTTATGTCAAAAAAGCTTATAAAGAATCTGCTGATACTTATGCGGCAGCATTCAGAATTGAAAAGAAAAATGCTGATGACCTGTATAATGCGGCCTGCAGTTATGCACTGGCGGGAGAACCGCTACCTGCAATATCTTTATTAAATCAAAGCCTGGATAGAGGCTGGGCTAATTTTAATCACCTGAAGAGCGACTCCGACCTGGCCTCACTGCATAGTACGCCCGCATGGACCAAACTGATGGCTAAAACGGAACTTATATCAGCCCGTCTGGAAGCGAATTACAATCAGCCACTTAAAAAGGAACTGGAAAAAATATATTCTGCCGATCAGGGTATCAGGGATGAATATGTTAACGCGCAAAAGAAATACGTTACCAAACATCGCGTAACTGATAGTCTGGCAAAAATAATGATGCATTACGATAGTGTAAACATAGTTAAGGTTACAAACATCCTTGATAAGTACGGATGGTTGGGTGAAGATAAAGTAGGGCCGAGAGGTAACGTAACGCTGTTCATCGTTATTCAGCATTCCGATCTTGCTATTCAGCAAAAGTATCTGCCTATGATGCGTAAAGCGGTAAAAGATGGAAAGGCAAGTGGTAGTTCACTTGCCCTGCTAGAGGATCGCGTGGCACTCGGTGAGGGAAGGAAACAGCTATATGGCAGTCAGGTGACGATGAAAAACGATGGCAGCTTTTATCTCTTGCCCCTCCTGGACCCTGATCATGTGGATTTGCGAAGAGCGAAAGTTGGACTTGGTCCGATTGCTGACTATGTGAAAAACTGGAAAATAATTTGGGATCTGGAAACTTATAAAAAAGAGCTTCCTGAACTGGAAAAGCTGAATAAATTGTAACTTTCGGAAAAATCTAAACCTATGTTGCAATTTGTCCGATTTTCACTGTTTATGCTGCTATGCCTGGCGCTTTCGTTCCCCGGATTTTCACAGGTTGCAAAAGCCGAATCAGAGATTCAAGAACTTATGAAGCAACTTGAGGTGGTTGGCCTGTCGGTGGTAGTCGTGAAAAAAGGAGATGTGGTTTATACAAAATCCTTTGGATTGAAAAACCGCGAAAACAATACAGCCCTGGCAACTACAGATCTTTTCAGGATTGCCTCTATATCCAAATCTTTTTCTGCAACGTCTGTTATGCAGCTTGCGGCAGCCGGTAAATTGAGCCTTGATGAAGATTTTGGTAAGCTTGTTGGTTTTAAAGTACGTAATCCGAAATTCCCTGAAACAGTGATTACCCTAAAAATGGTGCTCTCACATCGTTCAAGTATTAACGATTCACAAGGTTATTTTAATCTGGATGTAATCAATCCTGATAAAAACCCTGACTGGGCGAAGTGTTACAACACGTATGAGCCGGGTGCCGGCTATCAATATTGCAACCTTAATTATAATTTAGTAGGAACGGTGATTGAAAAGCTGTCAGGTGAGCGTTTTGATCAATATGTGAAACATCATGTACTTGATCCGCTAGGTGTTTACGGGGGATATTGCGTAGACTCGCTGGATAAATCGCGATTTACTACATTGTACGAGTACAACGCAAAAAATGCCGACCATTTCAGTGTTGCTGAGCTTGCCTACAACCCAAGAAGCGAAGAAATAAAAAACTATGTAATGGGTTATAGCACTCCGATATTTTCACCTACCGGTGGAATGAAAATTTCTGCGCCAGACCTGGCTAAAGTAATGACCATGCACATGAATCTCGGGAAATATAAAAAGACTAGGATCATGGCGAAAAAGTATGCAAAGGCAATGCAAACGAAATTGTCTGATGAAGAGGGATACGGGATGGCAATGATGACACTTGATAATCTTATCGCCGGTAAAACAATGAAAGGTCATACTGGATCAGCTTATGGACTGTATAGCGCCATGTTCTTTCAACCTAAAGATCAATTCGGCTTTGTCGTGATCACCAATGGCTGTAATCCAATTTACACCCGCGGGATGAATGACGTGCTTCGTCAAACCATGAATATTTTGTATCGGGATATTGTGCTCGGTAACTAATTGCTTTGTTACTATTACTGACCGAAAAGATCACGTTAAATTCATATTAAGTTAAAGTGAAGGGGCTACTTTAGTTTCAAAATATTGTATTTGATTACAATATCATTTTAATTTTATTTAATTTGGTTTCGTTTTAACCAAATCGATCACGATTATGAACCTACATTTGCTGAAAAGCCTTATCGCTTCACTGTTTTTAGTTCTTATTTTATGCCTCAATAACGATGTTGAGGCACAGCAGACGCAGAAATTTGAAAATCCTAAATTAACAGATACTGCTTCCTGGTCAATGGTACTCCTTCCAGATCCGCAAAACTATGTGAAGTTTCAGCGCAACCAGCCAATACTTGACGTGATGATGAACTGGATCACTGAACGCATTGATTCCTTACACATCAAAATGGTAATGTGTACCGGCGATCTGGTGGAGCACGACGATATCGTTAATCCTGACGGCAAGAAAATGGATCAAACTGGCCAGCAACAGTGGAAAGCAGTGGCGAAAGCATTTGGTAAACTTGATGGGAAAATTCCTTATATCACGGCTACCGGAAATCATGATTATAATATATTCAGCTATACCCATAAGCCTAAAACCACGCATTTTCCTGAATATTTTCCGGCTGAAAAGAATTTTCTGAATCAGAAAATGCTCCGCGAGGTTGCGCCAAATATATATGGAAACAATAGTTTAGAGAACGCAGCCTACGAATGGCGGTCTCCGCAAGGTAAGCCATATCTGTTTTTATCGATTGAATTTGCTCCCAGGGATACGATTCTTACCTGGGCCAGAGAACTGGTAGCACAGAAAAAATATAAAGACCATGCAGTAGTATTGCTTACGCATGCCTATCTGAAATATACCAATGAATGGATAGAAAAGGAGGGTTACGATCTTCCAGGTGCTAATTACGGCAAAGCGATCTGGGAAAAGCTGGTCTATCCCTCATCCAATATCAAGCTGGTAATTTCAGGTCATATTGGGGGTGTTAATGATGCACGAAAACATGTAGCCTTTAAAACTGATAAAAATAATAAAGGCATTACTGTACAGCAAATGACCTTTAATGCACAGGCGATGGGTGGCGGTCATTATGGCAATGGTGGTGATGGCTGGCTCAGGATACTTGAGTTTATGCCAGATGGCAAAACGATCAAAGTGAAAACTTTCTCGCCGCTGTTCGCTTTGTCTCCTTCTACGCAGAATCTCGCATGGAGGAAAGCGAATTACGATGAGTTTACTTTCAAACTGGATTAATCCTAACTTCGGTTGTAAACTTTAAAAAACTTACATTTAGTTTTATTATATTTTTATTTTGTTTTAAAAGGTTTTATTTTGTTAATTTGGATAAGGCAACTGACAGGTTGAATGTTGCTGGAAAACCAAGTATAAAACATATAAGTGTGATGTCAAAAGCTATTCTTCCCGAACGCCGGCGCTGGTTAATTATTCTGGTCATCTTTTTGGCCATTGTTTTTAATTACTTTGACAGACAGATCGTATCAATCCTTAAACCAGTTATAAAAAAAGAATTCCAGCTTGCGGATGACGGATATGCATTCATCCTTAATATTTTTACGGTATGTTACGCGTTAATGTATCCTGTTACTGGCTGGCTTGTTGATCGATTTGGTGCGCGTTTGACTATGTTTTTTGGGATAATTGGCTGGTCGCTCGCGTCAATTGGCGGAGGCATTTCCCGTTCCGTTGGTCAGTTTGGTTTTTTCAGGGGGATGCTAGGCATGGCCGAGCCTACAAATTTCCCTGCACAGCTCCGTGTGGTTACAATTTGGTTTCCGGGAAAGCTGAGGGCGACAGCAAACAGCCTGTGCGTTGCGGGTAGTTCTATTGGGGCAATCATTGCTCCGCCGTTAGTGGCCTGGCTTGCCATCACTTATAACTGGCATACGGTATTTGTTGTAGCTGGTATTTCGGGACTAATTATAGCCTTGCTCTGGATCATGATTTACCGTGACCCACCAACATCTATCATGCAGGAGGCTACTGAAAGTGCACAGCCAATGGAAACTGAGGGTTTTAAATGGAAGCAGCTGTGGTCCAGAAGAAGTCTGTGGGGTATTTTACTTATTCGTTTTGTTACAGATCCGGTATGGTACTTCTGCTTGTTCTGGTTGCCGGGTTATCTTCAGGAGCAGTCTGGACTTTCCTTGAAAGAAATGGGCCTATACGGCTGGATCCCTTTTCTGGTTGCTGATCTCGGTGCCATTGGAACTTCTGCCTGGTCCGACTATATGGTTCGGAAAGGAAGAAAACCCCTGCAGGCACGTAAAGTAATGTTGACTGCCGTGGCCGTGCTTTCTCCTTTTTGCGTGCTTACACCATATCTGCCAAGTGCTTTTTCAACCCTTTTGATATTTAGCGTAGTTGCGATCGCCTGTCTCAGCTGGCTTTTTACGGTCAGCGTCGTCGTTGCTGAAGCATTCCCCAGTAGAAATGTGGCCAGCGTACTCGGTATTGCCGGGGGATTTGGTGCGGGTGGAGCCGTGTTGTTCAATTACTTTGTCGGGCAGTTTATGGGTAAGGTAGGCGCAGAAAATATATTCATGGTCATGGCTTTTTTGCATCCCATTGGTGTATTAATCCTTTGGACAATGATAAAGCCTGAAAAACCTAAACAAGTAGCAGTCGGGAATCCGTTGCTGACGGTATAAAAAATATAATGTGTAATTTTTAGCTATAGTGTTATGAAAAATGAGAAGCTGACAGTATCTGAGCCCGCAAGGGAACTTCCTGTTCGTGCGCAGGTGGATGTATTGGTAGTGGGTGGCGGTCCGTCGGGATTAATTGCAGCACAGGCTGCTGCCGACGATGGTTTGAAAGTCATGCTGATTGAAAGCAGAAGTTTTGTAGGAGGCAATATGACTATTGGTTTGCCAATTCTTGGATTCCTCGGCCAGAAAGGCAACCAGATTATCAAGGGCCTTCCACAGAAATTTATTGATCGCCTAAAGGAAAAAAATGCTTCCAGTGAGCATCGTCCTTGTCCTTTGCATATGAGTCTGACACTGGTAGAGCCCGAGGCTGTCAAGAATGTAGGTCTTGAAATGTTGCTCGAAAGTGGCGTTGAAGTGCTGCTGTATGTGTTTTTTGCAGGGGTAATTAAAGAAGGTAACAGTGTTAAAGGCGTAATTATAGAAAGCAAGTCGGGAAGGGAGGTAATCCTTGCAAAAACGATAATCGACTGTACAGGTGATGCCGATGTTGCTTTCCGTGCCGGCGTTGCGTGTGAACAGGGTAACGAGCAGGGTGGCGTGCAGCCCCCAACATTAATGTTTTGCCTTGGTGGTGTCGATACGGAAAAACTAAGGACCAGTATCTCCGAAGAACCTAGAACTTATCTAACCGATTTTATTCCCAATGAGTACTTCGGGCAAAATAATCAGTTTATTGTTGTAGGACTACGTTCTCTAATCAATAAGGCAAAAGAGGATGGGCTGGAATTACCAACCGAACGTACAATTGTAATCACTGGGCTTCGCGAAGGCGAAGTTTGGGTTAATATGACCCGTGTTAACGGTGTTGATGGTACTGATCCGGCTAGTCTTTCCTATGGTGAGGCTGAAGGCAGAAGACAGATTCATGATATTCAGAAATACCTGATTAACTACGTACCAGGTTTCGAAAATGCATATTTCACCAAAATGGCTCCATTTATTGGAATCAGGGAGACACGCAGGATTGTAGGTAAATATGTGATGACCGCTGCGGATGTTCTGGGCTGTAGCCGTTTTGATGATGCTATTGCTGTTGCCAGCTATCCATTGGATCTGCATCACCCACAGGGAGGTGGCTGTACGCTGGAATGGTGTGGCGACTGTTATGATATTCCTTACCGTTCCCTGATACCTGAGAAAATCGAAAATCTGATCGTAGCAGGTAGATGCATTTCAACTACGCACGAAGCTATGTCGGCCATCCGTGTGATGGCACCATGTATGGCGATGGGAGAGGCTGCGGGCAGGGCAGCCAAACTCGCTATCCGTGCAGGTGTTTTACCGTCGGCATTGGATGTGAACCTGCTTCGCGCCGAACTACAGGAAAAAGGTGCTTTTCTGAATCCACAAGTGTTAGCAGAATCTTAAACTCAGCGAAATGAACGAAGTATCAAGGAGGAATTTTGTAAAAGGATTGGGTATTGCTGTATCCGCATCCTGCCTGCCGATTGGGTCTTTTGCCGAAACGATAAACGCATCTGCTATGCCCTTGGGAACATCACATCTTGTATTGGGTTGTAATATTCGCGTAGCCTTGCCAGAGGATGATGCAATTGGCCGTGGATGGACTGCACGTAAAAAAGCATGTATACAGGTGATTAAATCGCAGAAACCAGATTTGATCGGTTTTCAGGAAGTGCTGAAAGTGCAGGCAGACGATCTTAAGAAAGAAATGCCCGAATATGGCTGTTTTGGGTTTGAGGGCCCTGAGATGGATGTTAATCCGGAAACCTATAATGGGATTGCTAAAAACCTGGTGATGTATTCTAAAAAAAGATATGATATGGTCTCTGCCGGATGCTATTGGCTTTCTGAAACACCAGAGATTGGTGGGAGCAAGTCATGGAATACAGCAAGAGCCAGACATGTTAATTGGGTGCGACTTAAAGACAGACATTCTGGGCGTGAGTTCAGGATTATGGCTGTTCATCTGGATCATAAAGACCAGGATGCGCGTAACAAGCAAGGACAATTGATTGTTAAAGAGACGGCACAATATCTGCCTGACTTCCCGCAGCTGCTGATTGGGGATTTTAATGTAGACGCTACAAATCCGGTGTATGATATCATTGTCAAAGGCGGCTGGGAAGATACTTACCGCACCATCCATGGAAATACAGAGCCGGGGGCAACCTTCCATAATTTTTTGGGAAAAGACTATCAGAAAACCTCGGGGAAAACGACTGGAAAAATTGATTTTATTTTTATCCGCGGAAAATTCAAAGCTGAAGGGGCAAAGATCATTATGGATCAGGTAGATGGTATCTATCCAAGTGACCATTACTTTGTGAGTTCGGAAGTAAGCTTCACTTAAGCAATAATAACCTTTACGCCACGTTCCTCAATAGCACTTACAACTGTATCAGGTACTTTGCTATCTGTAATGATATAATGAACCTGCTCAAACCCGCAGATCTTACCAAGGCCTCTTTTGTCAAATTTAGTGCTGTCGGCCATGATCACTACGGTTTGAGCGGTTTCAATCATCTTTTGATTTAAAGTAGCCTCAGATAAATTTGTAATAGAAAGGCCGAAATCCAGATCAATCCCATCAACCCCTAAAAATAAGATGCCGCAGGAAATATCAGAAAGGATACGTTCGGCATAAGTGCCAGCTACGGAGGAAGAATTTGAACGGATGAGTCCGCCTAATTGTAAAACCTCTACATTGGGCCGGTTACTTAATTCGAGGCCGACTTTCAATGCCGGTGTGATCACTGTTAAGTGTTTATTCGGATGCAGGCATCTGGCCAACTCAAAAACCGTGGTTCCGGATCCTATCGTAATTGAGTCGTTCATTCCGATCAATGCCATCGCTGCTCGTGCAATTTTTTGCTTTTCATCCGAATTGATGAACTCCTTTTCATTGATCGTCCGCTCTGCAGCGTAAGGATTATGGATGGATCCGCCACCCCGCGTACGGAATAAAAGACTCTTATCCTCTAATAACTTTAAGTCCTTTCGGATAGTTACACCTGAAACTTCCATCTGATCGATAAGTTCCATAATGTTAACTTTTCCGTTTTCTTTTAGTTTTTTTAGAATGAATTCATGTCTATCGGTAATATTCTTCATGGTAAAAGTGCTTTAAGAGCGTTTATTTGGCGTATTTTGTTGATTTTTTAATCTTTTGGATATAATAGCGAATTTAACTTATATCCGCGAATTAACCGCAAATATTCATGATAATTTAACATTATACTCATGTTGTGGTGATGTTAATAGCTTAAAATTGCTTTCATATTATTTAAAATAGGTTTTATTTTGTTTTAATAACTTTAATTTGTTTATTTGATCGTTCATTTCAAAATACAGGAACGGTGCAGATCTGATGGAAGTGGCCAAAGCTTAAGAAACCAAATATCATTTATTCAATAAACTTGTTATGAAAAAAAAGTGCTATTCTGCTATCTTCAGAAAAATGCAGCTTGGGGTATTAATCTTATACCTGATCCATGCTGTAGGCTTCGCCCAAACCGGCGTTCCAATCACAATTAAAGGTAAAATTACCGAACGTAATGGCGGTAGTACAGTTCCTGGAACATCGATTAAAATCAAAGGCCAACAAGGAGGTACCTCAAGCGATGCAAATGGCAATTACAGCCTTACAACTAAGCCTGGTGACATTCTTGTATTCAGCTCAATAGGATACGAAAGTCAGGAGATCGCTGTTACCAGGCAAACTACTGTTAACATCTCCTTCATCCCAAGCACCGAAGGTCTCGATGAGGTTGTGGTTGTGGGCTTTGGCACGCAAAAAAAGGTTAACCTAACCGGTGCTGTATCGTCGATCTCTTCGAAAGACCTGATCGTAAGGCCAGTGGGACAAGCTTCGGCAGCATTGCAAGGACTTGCTGCCGGTGTTACGGTAACACAGTCGTCAGGACAGCCGGGAGCCGATGCTGGAAATATCCGCATTCGCGGGATCGGAACACTCCTTGATGCGAATCCATTGGTGTTGATCGATGGCGTAGAGGGCTCTATCAATGCGCTGGACCCTAATATCATTGAAAACGTTTCGGTACTAAAAGATGCCGCATCAGCATCTATCTATGGTTCCAGAGCAGCAAATGGGGTTATTCTGGTGACCACTAAAAGAGCTAAGAACAACCAGTTGTCTGTAAATTATAATGGATATTCAGGTTTTCAGGATCCTACAAACCTGCCAAAAATGGTGAATGCTATAGATCACATGGTGCTAACCAACCTTGCTTATACCAATACAGGTAAAGCACCACTTTATTCAGATGCACTGATCCAAGCTTATCGTGATAATCCCGGGAATACGGATCTTTATCCAAATACAGACTGGCAGAAAGAAGTGCTTACAGGATCTGGATTTATGCAGAGTCATTTCATCAGTATTAATGGCGGTGGCGAGAAGATCCGCTTCCTTACCTCGGCAGGATTTTTTGATCAGAAAGGTATCATTGAGAACTCTGGGTTCAGACGCTTTACGTTGAGAAATAACGCAGATGTACGTTTTTCTGATAAGCTGAGCCTGAAGGTCGACCTTCAGTTACTTGCAGCCAATTCTCTTGAGCCGGGTCCGGGTACCTCCGCAGTGTTTCACTGGATGAACAGAATTCCTGCCAATCAGGCGTTCAGGTATAGCAATGGTAACTGGGGAGAAGGTTGGAATGGTAGTAACCCGGTAGCCTTTACAACAAAAGATGGGGGCTTCCAGAAAAACTCAAGCCCGTCGGCACAGCTGAATGCAACGCTGACCTACCAACCATTGAAATGGCTAAAAGCCGATTTAACAGCAGCACCACGCTATTCGCAATCTGAGGACAATAATTTTAACAGAGCGGTAGTAACCTATAAACAGGATGGTACTGTAGCCTACACTGCGCCTGCATTAAGTACCTTAACCCGTTCTTTAAGTCACTCTTACTATAATAATTACAGGGCAACGGTTACCGCTGATCAGGCTGTTGGTGATCATACTTTTAAAGTATTGGTAGGTGCCTCAAGGGAAGATTATCGCAATGATGGGTTCTCTGCGTTCCGCGACAACTTCGTTTTACCTGATTATCCGGTATTGAATACAGGGTCCTCAGCTAATCAGCAAACTACAGGATCAGCAGCCGAATGGGCACTGCAGTCATTTTTTGGAAGAATAAACTACGATTATAAGCAAAAATATCTACTCGAAATCAACGGCCGTTATGATGGATCATCACGCTTTGCCGAAGGTCATAAATATGGTTTCTTCCCTTCTGTGTCTGCCGGATGGAGAATATCCCAGGAAAGTTTTATGCAACCTGTTAAGGATGTAATCAATGATTTAAAAATCAGAGCTTCATGGGGAGAACTTGGTAACCAGAATATCGGTAACTATCCTTTTACTTCTTCTATTGCGAGCGGTTCTTATACCATTGGCAAGCAGATTGTCAATATTGCTGCGCTCAATACACTTGCTAATTCAGGAATTTCCTGGGAGACAACGGCGATGACGGATTTTGGACTTGATTTTACCATCCTTAAGAATCTTAGTTTTACAGGTGATTACTATATCAGAAGAAGTAGGGATATTCTCTATACGCTTGATATTCCACTAACGGTAGGTCTTGCTGCTCCAATTCAAAATGTTGGCGTGGTGACGAATAAAGGATACGAACTTGCCTTGTCTTACCGCAATAATATCCGGGATTTTAAATATGATATCAGCGTGAATTTCTCTGATGTGATCAATAGGGTGGTAGATCTGCGTGGCGTAAACCGCTCAGCACTTACGGTAAGTCGTGAGGGATCTTCTATCAACTCTTTGTTCGGACTTCAGGCAGAGGGATTATTTCAGTCTGACGCAGAAGCGGCAGCGCATGCCACCCAGTTTGGTATAACCAAAGCCGGCGATATTAAATATAAGGATCAGAACGGTGACGGCGTGATCAATGATGCAGATAATGTTATTATTGGTAGTACAATTCCACGATATACCTACTCAGCATCGTTAAACGCTTCATATAAAGGATTTAGCATAGCTGCGTTTTTCCAGGGTGTAGGCAAGGCAGACGGATTCCTGTATCAGCAGGGCATTATGCCTTTCTTCAATGGGGGCACGGTTCAGGAGCAACATAAAGACAATTGGACACCAACAAATACTGGAGCTGCTTTTCCACGACTTGCATTTAGCGAGACAAATAATGAGAAGGTATCCAGCTTCTGGGTTAAGGATGCTTCTTACCTGCGCCTGAAAAACCTGCAGATCGGCTATTCACTGCCAGCCCGTATCGCCAGTAAATTATCAACTAGCTCTATTCGTGTCTTTGTAAATGGACAAAATCTGTTTACCAAAGATCATTTCTGGAAAGGCTATGATGTAGAGGCTCCGGTTGGTCGTGGCGACGTGTATCCGCAGGTTAAAACCTACACCGTCGGACTTGATGTTAACTTTTAAGCGCAGGTCCCATATGAAAACTACAACAAATACTGCAAACGCATTACGTGTATCAACAGCAAAAAATAAAGTCATGAATAAGATCATTTACTTCATACTCGCAGTCTGCCTCATCCTTCCGGCATCCTGCAAAAAAGATTTCCTGGATAAGGTTCCCCTTAGTGGTCCTTCCGATGCATCCTTCTATTCCAATCAGGATGAACTGATGCTCGGACTTTTTGGATGCTACAAAGCGTTGAATTTCGAAGCCAAGACACAGCGTCCATGGCCTGTAATTCTTGACGTAACTACAGACATCGACTGGAACAGAAGTAACCATGCGATGCAGGAAATCGGTAAAGGCAGTCATGCCAGTAACAACGCTTCAATCCTTGTTTTCTGGCGCGAATATTACCAGGGTATCGGTCGCTGTAACTTCTTGCTTGATAATATTGATCGCGTCAAAGATAAAATCAGCCCTGCGTTATACAATCAGGTAAAGGCTGAAGCAAGGTTCTTACGGGCGATCAACTACCATTACTTAATTGAAATGTTTGGTGGGGTACCCCTGATTACCCATACGGTTAAACTTGAAGAAGCTCAGGTGCCACGTAACACAAAAAGAGAAGTGGCGGATTTCGTAATCAAAGAAATGGATGATGCTGCAAAAGATCTCCCGCTAACGGTGGATGCTAAGAGCGCAGGTCGCGCTACTAAAGGTGCTGCACTGGCCATCAAAGCAAGAACTGCTTTATATAATGGAGACTGGACAGTTGCTGCGGATGCAGCAAAGGCTGTAATGGCCTTGAATACCTATAAGCTGCATCCGGATTATGGACAGCTATTTACGTATGCCGGCCAAACTTCTGCTGAGATTATCTTTGCCCTTCAATACCTGAAAGGTACCCTCACACATGCTACGCCAAATTTCTTAACCTCGCGTATGGCAGGTGGTGTATCCAATGAGGTTCCACCGCAAAGTCTGATAGATTCATACGAGATGAAAGATGGCCTCCCAATTGATAAGTCGCCATTATACGATCCTAAAGCACCTTTTAAAAACCGCGATCCGCGTTTGGGTTACACCGTTGTGCTTCCAAATTCTGTATTATTTGGTTATCAGTTTGAAACACATCCGGATAGCTTAAAGGTTTGGAATTATAATGTTAGTCCGGCAGTGCGTGTAACAAATACCGATGCTACTAATGCTTTTGCCACCTATTCAGGGTATCTATACAGAAAATATACGGATATCGCCGACATGGCCGATGATGAAAACTCTGATATGAACCTCATTCTTATCCGTTATGCTGAAGTATTGCTAATCTATGCAGAAGCAAAAATTGAGGCCAATCAGATAGATGACAGCGTGTATGACGCCATTAATCAGGTTAGGCAACGTACAACAGTAGCATTGCCGGCACTTACAAAAGGAAAGACTCAGGCAGAGATGCGCGCAATTGTACGCCTGGAACGTAAATGTGAACTGGCGATGGAGGGACTAAGATTGTTTGATATCAGAAGATGGAAGATTGCTGAAAAGGTGATGCCGGGCCCGTTGTTGGGTAGGATACCTAAAGCTTTCCTGGCTTCGGCACCAACGTTAGATGAAAACGGTACTGCCGACTACAGTAAAATCAGTAACCGCTCGCAAATGCGTCTTATTGAGACGAGAACTTTTAATGTTAATCGTGATTATCTGTGGCCAATCCCGAACATCGAAATACTAACCAATACAAAACTTGTACAGAATCCGGGTTGGTAACCCGGATTAATGTTACAGCCAGCTATAATAATGTTATACCCTAATTATCAACTATGAAGATATTACTGACCGCCCCTTATCACGAAGAAGGACAAAAAGAACTGGAAAATGCACTTGGAGATGTTATTAACAGACCCTGGAAGGATCACGGGCGCGCTTTTAACCCCTCAGAGCTTATCAGTTTACTGCGGGAAACGCAGGCTGACGCTTTGATTACCGAACATGATGAGGTGACGAAGGAAGTGATCGAGGCTTTTCCGGATCTCCAGTTTATCGGAGTTTGCAGGGGTACGCCCAGTAATGTCTGCCTGGAAACAGCGGCACTTTATAACATACCTGTATTTCATACCCCTGCCAGAAATGCACAGGCGGTAGCAGAGCTGTTTTTAGCTACGGTAATTGATATGCTACGTTTTGTTTTTGAAGGAAGCGCATGGCTGAAAGGCGGCGGCTGGGGTGCCGGTGCCCATACTTCATACCTGCAATTTAAAGGGAATGAAATGGCCGGTAAAACTATTGGTATGGTGGGATTTGGTGCCGTCGGTCAGCGTATTGCTGAAATGGTAGAAAATTTTCCGTGTAAGATCAGTTTCTATGATCCTTACTTGAAGGAATTTGATCCAAAGTATACAAAAGCCACCATTGAAGAGGTTTTTCGAACTTCAGATATCGTATCAATTCATTTGCCCGTAACGCCGGATACGATCGGTATGATCAACAAGGACCTGATTTCATTAATGAAGAAAGATGCCATCTTTGTAAATACCGCAAGGGCGAGTGTTGTTGTTCGTGAGGACTTGTGTTTTGCCCTGGAGAATAACCTGATCCGTGGCGCAATTCTGGATGTGTTTGATCACGAACCCCCTGATGCAACCGATAACCGGATCATCAACCTGCCAAACGTATTGGCTACACCACATATTGCCGGTGCCACAGACGAAGTGGAGGATCACCATGTTGAGATTCTCAACCGAAAAATTATGAATTGGTTTGCTACAGAAAAGGCTAAATTGACTAATTTTTAAAGCTAAATATCAAGGCCAATGGATCTTCAGGAAGCATATATAGTGATAGATATCGGTACAGGAAATGTACGGGTGGCAGTAGTATCTGTAACAGGTACATTGCTTGGACTAGCGAGAGTAGATATGGAGTACATACGGGATGAATTATATCCTGAAGCCCTTTATTTTGATCCAAATAAGCTTTGGCAGGAAATTCAGGATTTAGCACACAAGGCTTTGGCTGAAGCTGGTCCGGTTGCAGTTCTTGCAGTTACATCCACTAGTCAGCGTGAAGGAATTGTACTGATTGATCAACATGGCAGCTCACTGATAGGCTTACCCAATATTGACCATCGCGGTCGAGAATGGGAAGCCAACATCCCGGATGCTGATGCTGTTTATCAATTAACAGGGAGATTTCCGACTTCTCTGTTTTCGGCGATGAAATTAATTGGAATCCGGGAACGGCGTAAAGAAATTTGGGCGCAGACTGCTCAGTTTATGAGTATCAGCGATTGGGCTACCTACCAGCTTAGTGGAGTTTCGCACTATGAACATTCACAGGCTTCGGAAACCCTGCTATATGACGTCAAAGAAAAACAATGGTCGGCAAGGCTCTGCGAATATTTCAATATTGATGCTTCACTGTTGCCTGAACTGAAGGATTCGGGGACAATACTAGGAACAGTGAAGGCAGCAGCAGCTGTGGCGTTTGGTATTTCTGCTGATGCATTAATTATTGTTGGTGGTGCAGATACGCAATTGGGTGTGCAGAGCACACAACCTGAAGCTGGTGATATCGTTATCGTTTCCGGTACTACCACGCCTATAGTACAGATCGGCATAGCTTATACCACCGATGCGCAGCAGCGGTTATGGACAGGACGGCATATCGATAGCAATAGCTTTATTGTTGAGGCGAATGCAGGTGTAACAGGCCTTAACTACCAACGATTAAAAGAGATTTTTTATCCGAATGAGCCTTACGCTGTAATAGAGAAGGAACTTTCAGCATTGGATCACTACCAGTGTGTCGCTTCTTTAGGATCCCTGGTGGCGGATGAGAAATCGCCGATTACCCGTGGGGGATTTATCTTCGATACGCCGGTCTCACATCGACTTAGTCGTGCCGGATTTGTTTGGGCAACACTGTGGGACATTGCTTGTAGCATCAGGGAAAATTACAATAGCCTTTGTGCTGTGGTCAATCATGATGTAGATTACGTGTGGGCATGTGGTGGTGGGATTCAAAGTCCGGTCCTCAGGCAATTTATTGCCAACTTGCTTCAAAAAAAAATAGTGATTCGGGAAAACTACACGCAGTCTTCGATCAGTGGTGGGGTCTTCATCTGCAATAAGGCACTAAATAAGCCTCAGCCGGAGCCGGTAACGCTCGAAATTACCTTCCCGCAAATTTTGCCGGAAGAGCAACAACTGTATGCTGAATGGAAAGATACCAGAAAGGCATTTAAAACAACTTTTAATTAAAATGGCGCCATACTTTATAGGTATAGATATAGGCACTCAGGGTGCCCGGGTAGTTGTATTGGGTGCCGATGGGCAGATTGCTGCCCAGGCAGAACGGGTATTTGAGCTTACTGCAGATTCAAGGGAGGAGCAAGACCCTCAGCTGTGGTGGCAGAGTTGCCAGGATTGCCTGCTGGAAATCACTTCTCAGGGGAGGGGCCAACTGTTCCTCAACGCTATTGAAGCTATTGGTGTAACTTCTACTTCCGGCACCGTAATCCCATTGGATGAAAACCATCAGCCTTTACATCGGGCGATTATGTATAGTGATAAACGCTCAGCAGATCAGGGTGCTTTTTGCTCACAAGCGGCACAGCATGCCGGGCAAGCAGGTTTTACGACCTTTAATGCTTCCTGCGGTCTTTCTAAAATGCTGTGGTTCCTGGAATGTTACCCTGAAAAAATAAAACAGATCCATTCCTGGATCCATGCCGCTGATTACATAGTTGGCAAGCTTAGCGGATGCTGGGGGATCACAGACTACACGAACGCCTTTAAATCAGGTTACGATGTGAGCAAACTGGAATGGCCGGATTATCTGTTTGCTTCAATCCCTCTAAAACGCGGATGGATGCCACAAGTGCTGCCTTCTGGAAGTGTTTTAGGTAGTATCGATCCCATGGTAGCGGCCGCATTGGGACTGCCTGAAGGAATTAAGGTTGCTGTAGGGATAACAGACGGCTGTGCGTCGCAAATTGCTTCGGGTGCTGTGGCACCAGGAAACTGGAACACTACCATAGGTACCACAATGGTGATTAAAGGCGTTACAGAAAATGAAGTACTGGATCCCCAGGGCAGGATATATAGTCACAGGCACCCCGCAGGGTATTGGATGCCCGGTGGTGCAAGTAATACTGGTGCCGACTGGGTAACAAAAGCATTTGGTGACAAGCTACCACATTATAACAAAGTTGCCGAAGGCATGATCCCAAGTGGCGTAATTGCCTGGCCATTGCGCCAGTATGGAGAGCGGTTTCCGATATTGGCGCCTAAAGCTCAGGGTTTTGAGCCCGAAGGACTCTCCCCTGAAGCGCAATTTACAGCTAATATGGAAGGGGTGGCTTATCTGGAAAGATACGCCTATGAGCTGATCAGCCAGCTGTCGGGAGAAAAAGTACATGCGGTATACACTGCAGGTGGGGCAAGCAACAGCAAGGTCTGGTTAAAAATCAGAAGCAATGTGCTTAACCTTCCGATCATCAAGATGAAGGAAGCTTCCGGCGCTGTTGGTGCTGCGATTTCTGCTGCATCAAAAACACATTTTAATTCGCTGATAGAAGCTGCTGCGACACTCAATATCAAGGAGCTGGAAGTTTTTCCGGAACCAGAGCTCGTTGCGCAATATGATAAGGCCTACCAGAAATTTCTGGCGGCACTCGTTAACAAACGCTATATTAGTACCACGAACATCTATGCTTAACATTTATCTGCTCAGACACGGAGAAACAACTTACAATGCTGATGGCAACCGCTATTGCGGAAGAACAGATGCACAATTAACTACAAAAGGGTTGGCGCAGGCAACTGCTGTTGCCGAGCAATTGAGGAATATAAAGCTTGATGCGGTGTATGCCTCTCCATTATTCAGGGCGAAAAGAACTGCCGAGATTGCCTCAAATGGTTCAGAAGTGGAGACTGATCAGAGATTGATAGAAGTGGACTTTGGTGTTTGGGAGGGGAAAACAAGAGCGGAGTTTGTTGCTGAAGACCCGATGAGCTGGCAAAACTGGGATACAGATCCTGCAAAATATCGTGCCGGAGGCACGGGAGAAAGCGGAGCAGAGGTTGTTGAACGTGTAGCTGATTTTTTTAATAGTCTGTTAGAAAGACATTCCTCAGGAAATATTCTTGTAGTAGCTCATAATGGGGTTAACCGGTTATTTCTTGCTCATAAACTTGGTATGCCGTTGAAAAACTATAGGAAGATCGCCCAGGAGAACTCTTCGATAACCCGTTTTGAATTAGCTGAAAATGGAGAATTGACGTTGAATCTCCTGAATAGCAAACTGTAACCGGGGAAAAGGCTTATTTAGATGTTTCCCTGGCTTTAAGCTGCGCATAAATGTCCTTTCTTAGAAAACTTCTTTTCAGGTGCTCAGTAGAATGGATCATCACATAACCTGCATCCATTAACTGCTTACAGGCCTTTTTAATCCTGAAATGAAAACCTTTGTCTTTTGTATTGTAGACCTCATCAAACTCTACAAGGATCAGTTTAACGTCCAGTTTATCTTTCACGATTGTATCGATTACAGTGTACTCTGCACCTTCAATTTCCATCTTGACCATGTCTACGGCAGTATGTCCAAGTTGTTGCATCAGGCTTGATAAACGATCCACCGGTGCTTCAATATAAGTGTCTGAATCTGTAAAAAGATAAACCGAGTGTGATGCGTAATTTTCTTTTACCGGATCGTAGAATTTTAAGGTGGTTTTGGTATCCCATACACCAATCTCTACAAAATGGATTTCTTCCAGTTTTTCGCTGCTGATACTGTAGGTAAAAGGGGCAAGGTTATCAATTGTTGTTGGCTTGCCTGCTGCAGTATCTACCTTAAGCTGCTTAAAATGTTCTATGCCTTCCGGAGTTGGGTCGAAAATGTAAATCTGTGAATCGAACAACACTTTGAGTTCCGTATCAAAGCTGATATCATCACCAGCACCAATTAGATAGCATACCGATTCAGGCCGCAGAAATTCCTGCGGAATATGGTATCCATGAAATTTAGATCCCACGTGGATCAGGTTTTTTAAAGGCTTTACCCCTTGCTGAGGATGGATACCTAGAATTCTTTTAATAAGGTTTGCGATCATCTTTATGGCGGACTACGATGCCCAAACATACAGAATATATGACAAAAGGCCTCAGGAATGATTTAAAACGTGTATCTGCCTAAATATTTACTGTTGGAGATCGCCCTCCTGTTTTCCGAAATAAAAGACACATATACTTCCATGGTTTTACCCCTTAGTTGGGCGTTGATTCTTTTAAACTGTAGCCCGGATTTCCTTTGCTTACCAGCAGTAATTTTCACCACTTTGTCGCTCTCAGGAAAATAAGCCATCAACATCAATTGGTCTTTTGGGCTTGTGCCACGCAGATCTCCCTCAGTGTTCCAGGTTAATTTAAGGCCCTGATCTTCAAACTCAAGTTGAAAGTCCTCTGGTATCGGCAATTGCCCACTGGTTAGCTTAAGTCCGGGATAATCTATTTCTTGATTTGGATACTGCCCTTTAACGCCATACTTGAGGTTGTAAGACTTAGCCTCGTTGTTTGGGGTTCTGCTTTTTCCTTCTGCTTCGAGCTGAAAGCCTATAGCCAGATAGTCTGAAATCAGGTTGAGGAATGGACTCAAGACCTGCATCCGTTGCAGAGTAGCTTTTTGTTTTTCTGTCCTTGGCGGAGTTACTTCTGCCTTGGAACGGATTACATAAACGCCGCGGCGCATGTAACCCACAACGGGTCCCACCTTACCAAGGGGGCCGCTTAAGATTCCGTTTTTGAGAATTGCCATTTTAAGTTCTGTGTATAAGTTAGTTATGCACTATACAATATACGACTAATACAGTAATTATCCAAATGTAATACATGTTTTATCCAGTGTTTTTTGGCTGATGTCTGGACAGGAACTGGACAAGAACTGGAGAGATACTGGACGAAAGCAGTTGTTTTGGCAGGACAATTTTATTTTATAATCAAAATAGTATAAAATATGGCAGGGAGCGAAACTACCTATAGTGCTACTTTCGCAGCACCATAGGTATAGTATCGCATAGGGGCAAATTAGAAAAACAGTAACCAGCTTTTTCTCTGCATCGCCAGGATTTTTATTTATTTGAGATAGATCAGTACCGGGTAATCAGGGATGTTCATATTATCAATATTCAGCTTACCTTGTTTTGTAGTGAATTCCAGCTCCTGGCTTGTACCGGTCATCAGGTCGGTCATAGTCATGGATTTTACCGGCTTATTTCCAGCGTCTATTGTTAAATTGGCAAGTCTGGTGCTGAAATCGCCGTCGGCACGTTCTGCCGACCAGATTGCAATAACCGTTTGGTTCAGTCGATCTTTGAATGTATAAACCGGGATGGTACCTGGCGCCGCCAGCATGGATTGGTCCCATATGATGGGATAGGTATCTGGCCGGTCTGCCACGGGAAACACCGACACGTTAATGGATGGGTCCGAAATGAAATCGGCAGTTGTTTCAGCCAGTCTTTTAACAGCGTTGTAAGCCACCTTAGGATTTAGTTCCGGATCAACCAGGCCGAAGTGGTGTTCAGGTTCGTAGGGGTCTTTGCCGTCGTCTTTAAAGTCGTACTGCATTAACCTGGTAATGTCCATTCCCAAGCCCATCATCAACCTGCGTTGTAAATACTTGGCCTGTGCATTTTCGGTGAAACCGGCAAACAACGTTTTTTTAGCCGGTTGAAAAACAGAGTACCCGAATTCTGTAAGCCAGATTTCCTTAGGGCCGTTATATTTCGCAGACTGCGCCCGGTACATTTCTATCTGAGAACTAAAGGTTCCTTTATCGTCTGCCGTGGCAATTCCATCTCTTTTCAGGATTCCTGCAGAGCCGCTATAGGGAATGATTTCGGGTACCGTTCTGTAGCTATAGGGGTGGTCTGTTAAGCCGTCAACCTCAGGAGCAATGCCTGCCTGCAACTGTCGGAAATTAACCGGAGCCACCGAGCCCAGACCTATTACTTTTACTGTCGGGTCTACGGCTTTGATGGCTTTTGCAGCTTTATTCAGCAGTGTCACGTAGTTCGTTACCCATGCTTCCTGCTTGCCACTAGCATCTATCCCGTTCCAGTGTCCGCCGTAATATTTGGTATAGCCAAAATTTGCAGGTTCATTCTGCATTTCAAAGACATCCACATCGCCCTTGAGCTGCTTGGCCATGGCGGCCGAGAACTGCGCATAGGCTTCGGGATCGTAGGGATTACTATATAAGGAATTACCGCGATTAAGCAAGAGAATCAGTTTTAAGTTATGTGCATGTGCTGCTTTGATCCATTTCAACGTTTGAGCAGGAATAACGTAGACGCCTTTTTGCTTTTCTACGTCATTCCAGTTCAAATCGTCCCTGATCCAGCCGAGACCGGCATCAGCGATCATAGGCATGATGTTTTCATAGTTCCAGCCCTGTGCAAAATGGGTGCAGGTACCTAGTTTGTCGTTAACTTTTTTTTTTAATCCCACCTGCATTAAAGCAGCGGGTTTTGATCCCATAGTGAAAACAAGTCTGCCGCCAGCCATGATCTCCGAATGATTAATGGTATTGCCATAGTAAGGTTTGCCATTCAGTTCAATTTTCTGAACGTAAATATTTTTTGTGGATACCTCCGGGGCTTCGACCGTAAAGGTTTTACCACCCTCCAGATTGATTACGGCCTTTTTAAAGGCGGGAGCACCAAATACATATTTACCTTCTGCCGGGTTAACAGGGTAGAATCCTAGGGTGCTGAATAAGTACCAGGCACTCATCTGTCCGCAATCATCATTCCCACTCAGTCCGTCGGGTGCATTTTTGTACTGTTCCTTCAGAATTTTAGGAATCAGTTCCTGGGTTTTCCAGGGTTCGCCAGCTAATGTGTACAAGTAGGTGATATGGTGACTCGGTTCGTTGCCATGTGCGTATTGGCCGATCAGTCCGGTAACGTCAAGCGTGGAGCCATCGCCGGTTATTTTAGAATCCATGTTGAATAAGGAGTCCAGTTTATTGGTAAATGCTTTTTCTCCACCCATTAGTCTAATCAATCCCGGTACGTCCTGCTGAACATGCCAGGTATATTGCCAGGCATTTCCCTCAGTAAAGTCGCCACCACTTGACTCGGCATGTGAGATTTTTAAAGGATCAAAAGGATTCACCCAGCTGCCGTCAGATTTTTTGCCACGCATCAATCCTGATTTTTGATCAAATACATTGGCATAAGCCCCTGCGCGCTTGATAAAGAAACCGTAATCGGATGTTTTATTCAGTTTTTTAGCCATTTGTGCGGCACACCAGTCGTCAAATGCCGCTTCCAGCGTTCTCGATACAGATTCTATTTTTACAAGGTCGGCAGGCAGATAACCATACTTGTTGAGGATCGACCAGTCGTATTTTGGATTACCGTTGTTAGTCAGCGTTGTTTTAACAGCCTGATACGCTTTTTCATAGTCAAATCCCTTAATGTTCTTCAGCATTGCATCGGCAATAACCGGTACGGCATGGTTTCCGATCATCGTCCAGGTTTCTTTGCCAAACAGCGTCCACACAGGCAGGGTACCAGCGGCATTAAAATGTCCGATCATAGATTGAACCATCTGCCCGGCCCGTTCTGGCATTAAAATCGTGTACATGGGATGCGCTGCGCGGTAGGTGTCCCAAAGTGAGAATGTAGAGAAGTACGTTTTAGTGGGTGAGGTATAGATCTTGTCGTCCTGAGCGCGGTATTTACCATCGATATCAGCGATGTTATTGGGTTGTATAGCCAGGTGGTACATACTGGTGTAGAAATTCTGCTTTTGTGCGTCATTTCCCTCAATAGCCATTTTATTGAGGTAGGTAGTCCAGGTTTTTTCGGCCTCGGCACGTACAGCATCAAAATTTTTGCCTGTAGTCTCTGTTAGATTTTTTCTGGCTCCCTCAATGCTTACCGAAGAAATGGCAATTTTCATCTCTATGCTAGCACCTTTAGTGGATGGAAAGTTTATTACGATCTGCCGTTTCCGTTCTCCATCAGCAAAGCTTGCAGTGGTAAACGATTTTGTCGTCTGAAGGACAAAAAATATCTTTTTATCTACCCAACGTTTTGAGCGGATGTAGCCTGTGATTGTTGTTTTGTTTTCAATATTCACCTTACTTTCCAATACTCTGCCAGCGAGGTCTTTTTCTTTGTCGACCAGGCCATGTTGAAGATCAACGAGCAGGTAGGCGGAGCCTGACTTATTAAAAGTGTACCGATGCACGCCGGTATGCGCTGCTGCGGTAAGTTCGGCTTTAATATTGTCGGCATTAAGTGTTACCTCATAGAAGCCGGGAGAAGCTTTTTCACTGCTCTTGGAGAATCCACTTTTATAGCCCTTATCAGCCAGTGTCTGATAGGGGAAAATGAGAATATCACCCAGATCCATAGCACCAGTTCCATTTAAGTGGGTATGAGAGAAACCATGGATTTCCTTATCTGTATAACGATAACCTGAGCAGTAGGCCCAGTTGTAATTTCCTGTCTCAGGACTGAGTTGCACCATGCCGAAGGGCACCGTGGCGCCGGGATAGGTGTGTCCTGTAGCTTCAGTGCCGATAAATGGATTAACATATTTCAGGTTTCCCTGTGCAAAGCTGATATTCTGCCAACCCACTATGATCGTAAGCATGACCATGATGGTATAGATTTTTCTTCTTTTCATATCTTATTGATTAGCTAATTCTTTTAATGTTTCTTCACTCGTTTCTACCATGCCGCCGTTCACCATTGGTGTAGGAGCACCGGGTAGGGCCGAAACTTTTTCGTTGTATGTTTTCCAGGTTGTTCTCCATTCCAGCAGGTGTTTTTTTGCTGCGGCGTTGTCGCCATTATAATAACTGAACATCCCGCTGATATAGTGGTAAATCACACCTGTCAGATATTCGGCAGATACCAGGGTACTGCGTACTTCTGTTGCTTGTTTCTGATCGGGAAGGGTAGCTTTAATCAGGTCGTAATCACGCAGCATTTTTTTTGCGAGTTCCCATGCCTGCTTTTTGTCTGCGCAATCCTGAGCGAATGTCGCTTTACTGAATAATGCTTTGATCGTTCCAGGGCCAAAAGAAAACTGGCAATCCAGGTTTTTATGCGACTTTGTTCCGCCGCCGAGTACATCATCTCGTTCCCAGTTGAGTGCCGGAAGCCAGCCGTCATGTGTAGCACTGTAACCGTTAAAGTAACATGCCTTAAGAATCATGTCTTCAGATTCCATCAGGATCCCGGTAATAGTGGTTGCAGCTTTTGATTTTATTGGTACATTGAAAGCAAGTGATGCCCATTTTGCCGCGAGTGATTCGGGTGTTTCCTTGCTATCCCACATCAGGTGGGTATAGCCGAAGATATTCGCCATAAGCCATTCTTCGCGTTTGAGGTAGGGGCCACACCAGCCGTCGGCACTGAGCCAGCCCCAGGTATATTCTATTCCCATTGCCTTGGCAGCTTTCATGCCGGCGGGGCCTTTATCAATTTCCTTACTTCCACGAGCCATACGTATAACTTCATAGTTCGGGATGGACGACTTAAAGTGGTAGCCGTCCTGAGCCAGGTATTCTATAGCTTGTTTTTTGGTGCCCTTGCCGAGCGTTGGGTTGAACTTATTGTACCTCCAGAAATCAGTCTGCGTATTTTTAACAGAAAATATGGTGCCGGTATCAGCCTTGATTTCTGCTGTGATTTTTGTGTATAAGGCGGGATCTGCATGCCAGGCATCATTGCCTAGCGACCAGGTTCTGGGAATGAACGTTTTGTGGTACTTTTTGACTACGATAGCCTGAATAGAATCTATCACTGCTGCAAGTTCTGTTTCTGAAGCAGGTCCTTTACCTGTAAAATAAGGATTGAAGTAGGAATAGTTCTCGCCGAAGCGGCCTATTACGACATCTATTTCCGGGAAATCGGTAAGGATCTCATTCAGTGAGGCGTTGAGTGCTTTGTAACGATCCTTGTGCTGTACAGTTTTGGGATATGCAAATATATCGCTGTTTACACAAACCTGCAGGTGGTATTTCTCGGCGGCGGCGATAAGTTCCCTGAATTTTGTGCGGCGTGCTTCGACCCATGTTCTTCCCGCTGTGTTAGGCGGGAAGATCGAGTCGGAAAGGCCAGCATAAGTGCTGGCAAAGCTGTAGCTGCCTATATATAAGGTATTCATGCCGGAGCGCAGAATATTGCGCGCCTCATCCATAGGTGCATAACCTGCACCGTCAAAGGGACGCATAGGATCAAATTGACGCTCACGGATAATGGGTTTTGCAGTAGAAGCCACTGCTGCAAATCCCGTAACTTCAAATGGCTGGGTGATCATCCTGAATTTAAAATCAGGGGTTTTTAACAGTTTGGATCCTTTAATTAAAGTTTTTTCGCCCAGTTTGAATTGTTCAGTGATATAGTAAATGGCGTAACAAACGGCGCGCAGGCTGCCGGCTTTAACGAGCAAAACGTTTTTTCCATTCCTGATTTGCTTTTCCAGCAGGTATGTTTCTGTTTGGTTTGGTACAGTCCAGTTTGCGGTATCGATAAGCACTGCGTTTGCTGAAAAAGTAGTGCCACTGAGCAATGACTTGATTGCCGGTGTTTGTCGACTTCTTTGACTAACAGCTGTTTTGAGATCCTGCAAAGCATCCTGTACTGCGGCATCCTCTTGCAGAACAGGATGGATATAAATCTGTGATGATCCGCTGAAGGCGAACTCTGGTTTAGGGATGCAAAGTGCTGCCTGTCCCGTTAGGAACAGGAGCACGATTATGCCATATTTTTTCATCTTGTTGTGTTAGTAACCTGGATTTTGCGGAAATGCTGAGGCGCCGCCATCTGTTCTGTCGATCTGCGTTTGTGGAATCGGACGAAGCATATGGATGTCTTTAACATTTGGTGCACCCAATGAGTTATACAATTTTACACGGTTAACCAGCTGTTTGGTGCGTACCAGGTCAAACCAGCGTTGATGCTCTCCATTAAGTTCGCGGGCACGTTCATCAAGGATAAAATCCAGATTAAGCTGCGCGCTAGTCACTTCCATAGCCGTTTTGTTCAATGCTGTAGCTGCATCTGTGATACCTTTTTTTGCCGCTCTTCTTCTTAACGTATTGATATAGGTGAGCGCTTCATCAGGTTTTCCACTCATCAGCAATGCTTCGGCAGCGATGAGATAGGTTTCTCCCAGGCGGTAGAGGATGAAATCGCGTGCACCGGAAGTGGCATTGGCGTCTGTACGGGTTGGATCCAGGTATTTTGTTAAGGTTGGATATAAGGCTTCAGTTACTTTACTTGGCGGGTATACGGAATAGTTTTTGGTGGCAATCTGTGCTGCAGTAAGCTCAACATCTGGGAAGAACACCGCGGTATCGCCGAGTTTCATGTTTACTGCGTGGCCGTTGATGGTGTAAGTTCCTGCTTTGTTACAGAAATAAGTGCGTTTAAAAGTGGCATCGAAACGACCATCCGTTTGGTGGTTATATAAAGTGTTTAAAGTAAAAGCCGTTGGTTTATATCTTTTGTAAGGCCTGCCACCTGCAAGGTCGCGTTGCATGCCCGGTTGCAAGTCATAGTTGAAGATGAAATATAAGTGCAAGGTATTTCCATCACCGTTCGTTAGCAGGTTGTTGCTGTATTGCACGGAATAAATGGTCTCTGTATTTCTTTCTCCGGCACCTTGCGCAAATATATCAGCAAAGTTGTCTAATAATTTATAACTGTATCCTGTAATTACTGCTTTTGCCAGATCTGCTGCTTTGGTATAATCTGCCTGGTCGTTTGTGATACCAGCCTTTGTTAAGTATACTTTAGCTGCTAAATGCTGCGCTGCAGGTTTGATGGCCCTGCCATAGTTTGCTGTTGTTGTAGGCAGGTTAGTGATCGCATAATCCAGATCGTCGGTGATAACTTTATAAACCTCAGCAACGGGCGAGCGTTTTGCGGTTGTTACTGCGCCTTTGGTTTCCGTTAAAGTGATATGTACAGGACCCCACATTTGCACAAGCATGAAATAAAACTGCGCTCGTAAAAATCGGGCTTCGGCAACACGCGTTGTTTTTAACGTTGCATCCATAGTCACATCGGGCGCCCTGTTGATGACTGCATTACAGGCATTGATACCTTGATAGAAATTGGTCCATGCTGTTGTAAAGTTTCCCTTTACAGGGTTCAGATTTGCATTATAGGCATTGAAATCTCTGTCGGCATCAGATCCGGCGGTGTATTCATCCGTGCCTGTAACGCTAAGATTAGCGCCAAGCTCAGTACCCCAATACGCTCTCTGTAAACTATAAGCAGCATTAACGGCTGCCTGAATACCATCGGGTGTGCTGATGTAGTTATCTGTTACTTCAGAACGGCTGTCTTCAACCAGTTCTTTTTTACAAGCGCCTAGCAACACAATGGTTGATATTAATATGGTGAAATAAATTCTTTTCATGGTTGATTGATTAAAAAGTAACATTTAGACCGAGGGTGTAGGTTACGATGGCAGGTCTTCCAGGAATCTCAGGATCTGTACCATTGAAGTCTGATAGGTAAGGAGCGAGTGTAAATGGATCGGAAACACTGCCGTAAATCCTTAATGATTTTGCAGCTATTTTTTTAGAAATGTTTGGGGAAAACTGATATCCTAGATTAATGTTCTTAATCTTCACAAAGGAGCCATCAAAATAGCGCAGTGCATTGGCAAATGTCGGTGTCGAGTTCGCTACGTTAGGTTGCGGGAAATCGTTTGTCGGGTTTGTTTTAGTCCAGTAGTTTACGTTGATATTGTTGTACCGTCCTGCTAAAGCCATGGTGTTGCCTGAATAAAGCGGGTTTACAAAAGTATTTCCGAAATTGGCAAGGACAAGCACTGATAAGCTGAATCCTTTGTAACCAAATCTGTTGGTCATACCGCCGGTGAAATTAGGAAGATCCTGACCTAAAATAACGCGATCTGCACCGTCGATTCTTCCGTTACCATTGGTGTCCTGAATTTTAACTTGTCCTACAGATGAACTGTATTTTGCTGCTTCTGCTTCCTCGCCAAGTTGCCAGATCCCAATTTTTTTATAATCGTAGAATACATTTATTGGAGATCCTATGAAACGATTATTTCCAACGTCATCGATTTTACCCTGAGATAGTTCAACAATCTCTTCTTTGCTGATAGCAAAATTGAGATCTGTGTTCCAAGAGAATCCATTTTCTGCAGCAGGTTTGATATTGAGCGTAGAAATACCAAATTCCAATCCTCGGTTTTTAGTTGTACCTATATTTTGAAGAACCTGGTCAAACCCACCCGTTGCAGGAAGGACTTTGAATAGTAGCAAATCTTTAGTTTTTGAGGTATAGACCTCGATAGAACCGGTAATGCGATTATCGAGAATCCCGTAGTCTAGACCGACATTGAGAGCTGTAGTCGATTCCCATTTCAGGTCATCATTTCTAATGGAGCCTGGGCGGTAACCAAATGCATCAGTACCACCAAAATCATAGACGGTCCGATTCAATAAACCTTGTGTCTGGTAGGCGTTAATCCCAGTATTTCCAGTAGTACCATAACTTAGACGTAATTTTAGATTATTAACGGCTGTTACGCTTTTCATGAAATCCTCATTCGTGATATTCCATCCCAAGGCTGCAGAAGGAAAGAATCCCCACTTGTTATTGTTGCCAAAACGGGAAGAACCATCAGCTCTTGCCGTAAAAGTAACAAGGTACTTATCATTAAAGGCGTAGTTTGCCCTTCCCATGTAGGAAAGAATAGACCATTTGTTGTAGTTGCTACCAATTCCTGTGATGGTAGTTGCGGCACCAATATTATAATTTTCGAATGACTCTAAAGGTAGACCCATGGCATTAGCGCTCGTAGTTTCAACCGTCCTGGAAGTGATACTTTGTAGACCAGTAAGATCAACTCTATGTTTACCAAAAGTCTTCTTGTAGGTCAGCATATTTTCCCAAGTATAGATTAACGTAAAGTCCTCACTGTTTGCGGCCGTTGATTGTGCGAGATTTCTATAGGTTGTATTTGGGCTGAAGAATGATCCTGCTCTGTTTTCAATTAGGTCGGGGCCGAAGTTTGTTCTTAATGTCAGTCCATCTATAATCTTCGCCTCTCCATAGAAGCTACCTAAGATACGCATGCGTGTATTTCGGCTAATCACCGCCTTGTCTACCAAGTCTGTGAGTGGGTTTGGAAGTAGCGCATCATTTGACGGGAGAAATACCAGATTTCCCGAAGCATCATAAGCCTGACCAAGAGGATTTGAAATTAAAGTGTTGTAGTAAGAGTTAGCATTATTTGCTTTGCTGTAAGAGGCCAGTAGCGACACGCCGACTTTAAAGCGCTTGCCAAGATCCTGGTCTAAGTTGACTCTTGTTGAATATCTGCTGAAACTTTGTGCGGGGTTGTAGCCCTTATCATCATTATAACCAAAAGAAATTGAATATCTGGTTGTTTCTGTGCCACCATTGATGTTCAGTTCATGGTTTTGTCTTTTTTGATTTTGAAGAAACAGTCTCTGCCAGTCTGTAGAAGATCCATTAGCAATTGATGCGAGTTCAATTGAATTGAACAGGTTTTTGTCTGCATTGGGATCTGCATTATTATAAGTATTGTTGGCTCTCCGGGATTCTCTTTTATATTCTGCGAACTGGTTACCATCCATTACATCGATGTAACGGGCAATTGCACCAATAGAAGCATAAGCATTATAATTGACCTGCGCCGGACCGGTTTTACCACGTCTGGTAGTTACAATCACAACACCGTTGGATCCACGGGAACCATATAGAGCCGTAGAAGATGCATCCTTTAATATGTCAATAGATATAATGTCATCTGGGTTTATGTCGTTTAAACCACCATTAATGGGTATGCCGTCAATTACATAGAGGGGCTCGTTAGAAGCTTGAATTGATCTATTACCTCTGATAAAAATCTTAACGCCTGCACCCGGTTCATTACCATTTCCTGCACCTACATTAGTGGAAACGTATACTCCTGCAGCTTTACCTTGCAAAGCCTGACTAATGTTATTCACTGGTCTTTCGTGCAGATCCTGGTTTTTAACTGAGGTAATTGCTCCAGTAATATCTTTTCTCGTTTGAGTTCCGTAACCCACCACGACAACTTCATTTAAGCCCATCGGAGCTTCTTTTAAAATAACATTTAGCGTAGTTTGATTGGTAATGATAATCTGCTGGGAATCCATGCCGATCTGTGTAAAGACCAACATGCTCCCTGGAGTTACTCCATTGATTTTATAGTTACCATCGGCATCTGAAGAGGTACCTCCAGCTTTGCCTTTAATTATAACATTAACACCGGCAATAGGGATGCCTTTTTCATCAGTAACTTTGCCACTCACAGTAGTCTCCTGTTGTGCAACAACTGGAAGATTCATCCTTTTTGTGATGACAATCGTTTTTTCATTGATCACGTAGTCTAAAGGCTGACTGGAAAAGCATTTGTCCAGTGCAGTTTCAAAAGGTGTGTTTGTTAAGTTAACGGTAACAGGCTTGGCGAGTTTAAGCAGTTCGGAACTAACAATAAAGCTATAGCCTGTTTGTCGTTGGATATCATTTATAACTTCCTTCATGGAAGCCTTGTCTTTTTTGAGATTTACCATTTGGGCATACCCTGCTGCAGAAACCTGCATAATAGTAGTAATCAACAGCAAACAAATCAGTTTCATAGTAAGCAAAAGTTTTGACAGCACGCGACGCGGCTTTGACCTGCAGGGAAATGCAGCGTAAAATTTATACATTTGATTATTGGTTTATAAGTGGTTTTCGATTCATTGTTTACCAATCTATTGTCCCTTGGTGTCGTAACCACCAGGGGGCTTTTTTTTGGTAATTTATTCTGTTATGAAGTACAGGTTAAGGCATTACAACGATCCTCCTTCCTTTCTCAGTTGCACCAGGTTCAATCTTAAAGTGTACTGTTCCTGTTAATTCCATATTCTTGAGGAGCTCATCTACATTTTTATATCGTGATGTTTTTCCATAAAAGTCTTTGTTGGCTGTGTTTCCGGTATAGCTAACGTCAACATCGTACCAGCGACTTACCTTAGCCATGATTGATCTGATGTTTTCATCATGGAAGATGAACATGCCATTTTTCCAGGCAACGGTAGCCTCGAGATCCGCCTTGGCGATACTGAAATTACTGGTACCATCTATTGTCCCGTATTCACCAGGTTTTAAAATAGCTGATTTACCTTCTTTTTTTAATCTGACAGATCCTTCAACAAGTGTTGTGGTGGATTGCTGATCATAGGCATTGATGTTGAAATGGGTGCCCAGCACTTCTGTTTCTGTGCCATTGCTAATCACGCGAAAGGGTTTCGCTTTATTTTTTGCAACTTCAAAATAGGCTTCACCTTTAAGTTCAACCTTGCGGTCGGCCCCATTAAATGCAACAGGAAAACGTAACGATGATTCGGCGTTTAGCCATACCTGTGTGCCGTCGGGTAACTGCAATTGATACTGCCCTCCGCGGGGTATGGTAATGGTGTTGAATCGGTCCTTTTGAGCAGGTGAGCCCGATGTCTGATAAACAAGTTTACCACCAACCTCATTTTTAATGATCGCCGTACCTTCATTAGCTAATATGCTGTTTTCAGAATTATTGAGGGTGATGTTCGAGCCGTCGTCGAGTGTCAGGATAGCTTTGTTGCTCCCCGGCTTGATTGTATTTGCGTAATTTACTTTCGGTGTTTCTTTTGGCTCCTTTTGTGTGTAGAAATAAAGCGCAGCACTGAGTGTGATCAACGCTATAGCAGCGGCGGCAGCAGGGAAGTTAAACCAACTCAGTTTTCTTGTTTTTTGATGAGTAATGCTATTCGTCAGCTTTGCATGAATGCGCGCGGTAATTTCTTCGTGATCTCCCAAAGTGGAGTCCCATACAACGTTCGTTAAAGAGAAATCGTCTTTGTAATTTTCCAGTAATCTGATCTCCTGTAAATTGCAGTCTCCGGATCTGTATTTTTCGTACAGTAAAATATAGTCTTCCCTGGTCATATTTGGTTTTGTAAGTATAGAGTACCCTATAGGGCGAGGAACACACACACATTTGTAAAATATTTTTTATTTATTTTATAAATGATGGCGAACAGGCCGTTTAATTCATAAAAGCTGTATTTTAGCCCAGACCAGATATGGATATAAAAGTCACCGACTCAGATTTGTTAAAGTCAATCTGTAATGATGATGAGCGGGCATTTTCCGAACTCTTTCATCGTTATTCGGGGAAAATATATGCCAAATCTTTTGCCTATCTGCGTGATGCAGAAACCTGTGAGCAAATTGTCCATGATGTTTTCCTTACGATCTGGAATAACCGGAAAACGCTACAGATAGAATCTTTCGTGGGCTACATAACTGCAGCAGCGCGTTATAGAGTTTATAAGCAGATTGCTGTGCTCAAGTTGTTGCCATTGGATTATAAAGAGGACATTGAGTTGCACTCCATAGAGCGGGTAAATAATGGGGGAGAAGAGTTGCTGGCCTATTCGGACATGAAAACTGCCCTGGATCTGCAATTGCAAAAGCTACCTAAACGCTGTCGCGAGATTTTTATACTCAGCCGTTTTCAGATGATGACTAACGACGAGATAGCTGAGAAATTAGGTATAGATAAGCGCACGGTAGAAAATCAACTTACCCGTGCGCTCAAGTTTTTGAGGTTATCGTTTAAAGACCTGGCCGTCCTTACTGTAATCCTGATGGATATTTTTAACTCTTAATTTACGTCGTTCAACGTGATCGTAAAATCAAGAGGTGAGTTTGCCGGAATTGATGTTTTAGCGACGTTTTGATAGCCATAGAAGGAAGGCATAATCAACCTGATTTTTCCACCCTTCTGTATCAGGGGAATACCAATCTGCCAGCCTGTAATTACGCCACCAAGATTGGTTGAAAAAGCCGTTTTTCCAGTTGTGGTGTCGAATATAGTGCCGTTTAAAAGCTTTCCTTCATAGTCACATACAATTGTTGTTGCTGTGGTGTAATTAACAGATCCTGTACCTGGTGCTATAATCTGATAGAAGATACCGCTTGGAGATTTAATTGCAGGAATTTTATTGGCATTAACATAAGCACGAATCGCTATGGTATCTGGACCAAAATATAATGCGCGGTCATAAGTCTCTGTTTCACTATCTTTTTTGCAGGCAGCAAAGCTACCCAACAGGCAAAATGCCAGTAATGTGTATAAAGTTAATTTCATGTGTGGCAAATATAATGATTCTCCGTTATAGATAAATGTTAAAATAAACGGTCGAAATGTTAAAATGTAACAGATAATTGTGAAAACATAATTGCCCTCTGGTTGTTCAGGCTTAACCCAAATGTAGTGGATTATGGAACGGTTAAAAGACAACTGGCCGGGAACTGACCGGATCAATGTAGCGGAAAATTATGAGGTGGAAATCTGGGCTAAACGATTCGACTTAAGTCCTGAGCGACTGCGGGAACTTGTAACATTGGTTGGCCCCTCGGTAAGTGCCGTAAAGATATTTTTGGATAACACGTAAAAAATATTGGTGTGAATCTAAAAAAAATGCCTGCCTGTCAAATCGCGATTGGGCAGGCATTTTTCATATGTAAACTATGCGTACTGAATAGTTAATGTGATAGGTACATTAAGTGCTTTCGATACAATACAATTGGCTTTTGCGCCTTCAGCAATTTCATTGAACTGCGCTTCTGACACACCTTCGATTACTGAGCCTTTCAATTCCAGATGAATGCCCGTGATGCTAAGTGCCACCATGTCTAAATCCAGAACCGCCTGTGTATCTAAGTCGCCAGGTGTAAAACCCGCTTGTGATAAAGCAGCGCCAACAGCCATTGTGAAGCAGCCTGCGTGTGCCGCTGCAATTAATTCCTCAGGGTTGGTGCCGATGCCATCTGCAAATCGTGTTTTAAATGAATATTGAGTTTTGTTCAGAATTGTGCTCTGCGTAGTGATTTCTCCTTTTCCTTCGGTAAGTGTACCATTCCAATGTGCTTGTGCTGTGCGTTTCATGTTTTTGTTTCTAAGTTTATGCTGGTTTATGATCAGGCAAGACTAATACGTTATTGTTGACGTACCATGTTACCGGGTTTTTACACAAATATAATCTTGTAACCTGATCTTTATAGTCGGATGAGGTAATTTTTTCTTAAAGTTTAGGTTAGGATAAAACCCGTTTCTGCTATGTGTTCTGGCATCGGTCGACCCGTCATCTCAAGTAGGGTGCTTTCAATCATTCGTGTAATCGTGTCGAGCGGGAGGTCATTGGGCTCCAGACCGAACGGTTCCTCTATTTCATCGGCAATAGCCTCGAATCCTACAAAAGTGTAGGCGATAAAAGTGACTACAACCGGCGTCATCCAGGCCAGACTATCAACAAACCCAAAGGGTAGCAGAAAACAATAGAGATACACGGTACGGTGTAGCATCAACTTATAGGTATATGGGATTGGTGTAGAAGCCAGTCGCTCGCATCCACCGATGATATCGGACAGCTTATCGAGATTCTGATCAAAAGCGACCAGCGTAATTGAATCAATTTCACCTTTTTGGCGTGCTTCCTTTAGCATTGCAGCCAATTTATTCATTAATATAACAGGCTTAAAGTGCACATCCGATAGCTCCAGAGCGGTGTTTGCATCCAGATATTTGTAAAGGTCGGTACCGGCATCGGTTTTTCGTAGCTGGTGTTTTAATGCATAGACTAAGGCGATGAGCAGGTTTATAAATGCTGTTGTCTCCTTGCTGTCGCGTTCGTAAGGACTGAGTGATAGAAATTGGCGCGCTAAAGATCTGGTGTCATTTAACAAAGCACCCCATAATTTTCTGCCTTCCCAAAACCGATCATAACTGGCCGTATTTCTGAATCCTAAAAAAAGCGCGAGGGCGATACCGAACAGCGTAAAAGGAGCCGGATTGAGCGGGATTTTGTAAAAAAGATCATTCTTGAAATAGACGACGGCCACTGTGAACATGAAAAGTAATGCCAATCGGGGAAGGATCTTCGGCAACACAGAACCCTGCCATATAAAAAGCATACGGAACCAATTCTCATTTTTCCTTTGGATCATAGGATAAAGTTGGTTTTTATTTCTTGATTTACAGACATTGGTTTGTTATTTTACAAAAAATGTGTTTGCTTATGAGATATTGGAAAATTATTGTGCCTGACTTACCTGCATCAGCAATGGCGCTCTATCCCTTTATGCTTTTTAAGTCGCCCTTCCTTCAACATGATCCGGTAATTATCAATCATGAAGAGATTCATTTTCGTCAGCAACTGGAATTGCTTATTCTTCCTTTTTATCTGATTTACTTAGGGCACTACCTGCTTAACCGTATGCGATATAAAAATCATGACGAAGCGTATTTTGCTATCTGTTTTGAAAAGGAGGCCTATGCCCACGACAGGGACTTGAACTATTTAAAAAAACGAAAGCTTTATCAATGGGCTGCTAGGAGCTAAGCTGGTTTGCATTATATTTGTTCATGAACTTTCAAGCGCTTTTTCCAATTTTAAAACATAGCACGTATCTGAATACAGCATACTCAGGGATTCTTTCAGAACCGATTCTGGATTGGCGTAGGGCGCACGACCAGAGTTTTATGGATGGTGCAAGTGATTTTAGGATTGAGCAACCAGCATTTTTACAGGAGGTCAGGATCGCATTGTCAAGATATTTTAATGCGGAGGTAGCGCATACATTTCTTGTTCCCAATTTCTCACATGGATTTGCCAGGTTGTTGGAAGGTATTCCAGCGAGTCACCGTTTCCTATTGATTAAAGAAGATTACCCTGCAGTAAATTATAGTGTTGTAAACAGGGGTTTTGCAGTAGACTATGTCTTGCCCGATGCAGATCTGGAAGGAAATATTTTGGCTCAAATGGCTGCGACACGTCCAGACGTATTCGCATTTAGTATTGTACAATATAGCAATGGACTGAAAATTGACCTGCAGTTTTTAAAGCGCTTAAAGCAATTGTATCCAGATCTATTGATTGTTGCCGACGGCACGCAGTATTGTGGAACTGAAAGTTTTGATTTCGATGCCTCTGGAGTCGACGTGCTAATTGCCAGTGGTTATAAGTGGATGCTTGGTGGTTATGGGAATGGTTTTATGTTGATGAAGCCTTCGGTATCTGCAGATATCTACAGTGCTAATCAAGAACTGGGATTGCCGAATGAGGCTTTTTTACAGGACCGCACTGTTTTATCGCTGTACTTTGAAAGCGGGCATCAGGACAGCCTCTCATTCGGGACGCTATACCAAAGTATCCTTTGGTTTGAGGATTTAGGAAAGGACTTCATTGATCATCGGATCAATAATTTAATTGTTAAGGCTAAGTCAGCATTTGAGGACCGTGGTCTGCTAGCTCCGGAAATTGTTAACCGGAAATTGCACAGTAACATATTTAACCTGCTCATTGCAGAAGAAGATTTTACTAAACTTGAGCGTACAAATATCAAATATACTGCACGAGGCAGGGGAATCCGCGTGTCTTTCCATTTCTATAATACCGAGCAGGATCTGCAACATTTATTGGATGTGCTGGATGGTATTTAATCGTGTAGAAAGTGACGTTAGTCGAAAGATTTGCCCGTACTCCAATATTATTACGACTTTCGGGATGTGGTTAAAAAAATAAATTTCAGTTTTCCTGCTGTTTTCGAAGGATTGATCTGGGTGTTCTATGTGGGTATGTATAAATACTCTGCTCACCTGGAAAGTTCAGGTCTTCCTCATATTCCCAACAGTAGCTTCCCTTATCTGGAAATATGCCTGTATAGCATATGTTCCATGGTATTCATCATACCTTATTACAGGTGGATGGTTCCGGCGTTGTTGGGGTCTAAACGGTATTGGCTACTGCTGTTGCTCACCGTTGTGTACTTTATTCCGGTTTATATTTACGCAATGCAGGGCATGGCCTGGATTTTTATGCAGGGAACCGAGGAACGCACGGTACATCGTTTTTTTACGCACCTGTTCAAAAACCCGTTTCTGGATATTGATGTAATGCTGATTGATCTGATTACTTTTTTGTGCCTGGCCTTTGCCCGTTTTTCTTATCAGACGGAGCAGAAGCGACATCAGGTTGAAACTGATAATCTCCAGTTGCAATTGAGTATGTTGAAAACACAGCTACAACCACATTTTTTGTTCAATACGCTCAACAGCCTCTATGGCTTGAGTTTGATGGGCTCCAAAGAAACGCCACGCTTTATTCTCCTGTTATCGCAAATGATGCAGTATATTCTTTATGATTGTGATCAGGAATTTGTAGAACTGAATGATGAAGCTGAATTTCTGAAGGGGTATTTTGAATTGGAGCAACAGAAATTTCCCGAAGCGAAAGTCTTTATGCATAGTCCCGAAGTTATCCCTTCGGTCAAAGTTCCGCCCTTGCTTTTCCTTCCATTGGTGGAGAATAGCTTTAAGCATGGTAAACATAAACTGGAGAATGCTGCAGGTGTGGATGCAACGTTAACTGTGACCAATCAAGAAATTAATTTCAGTATTGTCAATGATAAGTTGCAATATCATGGAGGGATGCAAAAGGGTAGGGGTGGTATTGGATTAGCTAATATCCGAAGGAGACTGGAACTTTACTACCCCGGAAAGTATGAATTGAATTTTACGGAGTCAGAGCATGAGTATCGTGCTCAGTTAATAATTAGGTTGATATGAAGTGTGTAATCCTCGACGACGAACCGCTGGCACATCAGGTGCTGGAACATTATATTATGCAAACGCCAGGTTTATCATTGGTGGCAAAATTTAGAAACGCCGTTGAAGCTTATGAATATATGGGTAAGCATCATGTGGACTTACTTTTTCTGGATGTAGAAATGCCGCTGATTAATGGAATTAGTTTTCTGACAGCTTTAGCAAAACCGCCTAAAACGATTTTTACTACGGCCTATAAACAATATGCTTTTGAGGGATTTGAACTCAACGCTGTAGACTATTTGCTGAAACCATTTTCTTATGAACGTTTTGTTACGGCCGTAAACAAACTGGGCAGCCTGAGTGCTGAAAATGAATCGATGCATACGCTGATCATTAAAGATAAAGGAGGATTTTTGAATCTTCGGCAACAGGATGTCTGGTATGTAGAGGGCTGTAAGGATTATGTTAAAATTGTAACTCCAGAAAAGACACACGTAATCTATCATACCTTGAAGGGCATTCTTGAGAAGTTGGATCCTGTTCAATTTGTACAGATACATCGTTCTTATCTCGTCAACCGAATTTATATAGCCCGCATTTTGCAGGATTCTGTGGTGCTTGCTGACCAACAGACACTTCCTGTTGGACAAGTGTACAAAAAGTATTTATTAAATAAACTCAAATAATAAAATTGGGCTCCCGAACATTTCAGGAGCCCTGTTTTGTTATTTGGTATAAGGCGTATTAGTATAGACGATATAGTAGTCTGGACTATTTTTTAGTTTTTCATTGAATTCTTTTCTATAGGTCTCGGTCATCAAATCTACCTGATAAGTCCTGTTTTCCTTTTTAGCACGGCCGTACAATTTGCTGGTGTGCACATTTCCAAAATCTTTTGGCTGGTAGTTGGCAAGCGTTTCGTTTTTGATCCTTTTTCCATTCACCCAGACGCCATAAGTTGGATTTTTCCAGGTCTGCAATTGCTCAGCTGTCACTTTCGCTGGCTTCAGTGGATCCATCTTCAGGTTGAAAGCTATAGCTTGCTCATTTTGTTGTTTCAAGCTCATCTGTTTCCAAATTGTCTCCATTCTGTTTTGCTCTGCCGCAGTGCCCTTTGTCAAAAATCCCTTCAGGTGCTCCTCATCAAACTTAAACTTTGACGCCAGTTCCCGATACTCGGCCATCAGATTTGCAGATACTCCTGCGTTAGTATAGGCACCCTGTCTTCTGAAAGTTACGAAGTTTAGTTTTTTTGAATCCTTGTCTTTTTTCCCCGGTATCACGGCAACAAGCGCATGTTCTTGTTGTGCTTGTACTTGCTCCACATTTCCACAGAAGGTAAAGGCGGCTATTGTTAGCAATGGAACTAATGTGAGTTGTTTTAACAACGTAGTTTTGGTGTTAGCTTGTTTCTTCATCATGATTAATCTTTTTTTGGTTATCGAATAGTTGAATTTGCTGGTAATGAATAATGTGTTTGCCATCAATATTTCTGATAAAAGCAATTCCTGATATTGCGCAGTATCGCTGTGCAACGCTAAGACACTCTCGTCTGCCAGAAATTCATGATTCAGTAAAATTGCTTTTCTGTAAATCAACAAAAGTGGGTTAAACCAGGCGAGCGTAAAGAGTAGTTCTATGAAAAGGACATCCCAGGAGTGTTTTTGCCTCACATGGCTGAGCTCATGGTCCAGGATCTGCAGGGGCAGCGCTCCAGATAGATAGCTGGTTTTATCGAGGAAGATATAGTTGAGGAAGCTATGGGCACCGAGATGGTCATCATTCAATACCAGCCTGGCGTTCTCATAACGTAAAAATGGCCGCTTCCCAACTTTCTTGAAAAGCAGGTAAATATTCCGAAAGAACCGCAATAAAAGGAAGGTTGATATGAACAGATACACCAGCTTGGCAACCTGAGGCCAGTCCCAGTTTACCAATCCCTCCTGTGTAGCAGTTGCGTATGCAATTGATTGCGGCAGTGGATCGCTATAGGCAATTGGCTGAAACCTGTTTAGGGTAACCTCGGGAATGATATCCCTTTTCAATTCCAGGAATGGGATGCTAAACGAAAAGATGATGCTAAACAACAAGTAAAATCTATTAAAACGATACATCTTTTCTTTTTCCAGCAACAAATGATAAAACAGGTATAAGCATCCTGAACATATCAGTGATTTGAGGAGATAAAGTATCATAATTTCTTTTTTTGAATTTCCTGATCAACTATTTTTTTGAGATCTTCCAGTTCATCAGCCGTCAGATCACTGGTTGTAGTGAAGAAAGAAGCAAATTGTAAAGCGGAGTTTCCGAAGTAATTCTGGATCATCCCTTTAACATGTTTGGCGAAATAGTCATTCTTTTTTACCAAAGCAAAATATTCCCTGGAATTGCCGTATAGCTTATAGCCTACAAAGCCTTTGTCCTGCATGCGTTTTAGTAAAGTGGCAACGGTTGTGGTAGCAGGTTTGGGATCATCATGACTTTCAATAAGATCCTTTAGGAACACCGTTTTGTGCTTCCAGATCAGGTTCATTAACTGCTCTTCAGACTTAGATAATTTCATTTCTTTCTACGTTTAGATATATCGTTCTACTAATGTAGAATAATAAAATTTAAAAACGAAGTGTTTAGTTGTGTTTTTTTTATAATGTGTTCAGTGCATAAAAAAAGGGCTTTCTGTTTAGAAAGCCCCTTCAATTTTAACTATTATTAATTAGTCTTCATCAGCATGAAGTGTGTTCTGGTGATCTTCAGGTTTGTAATTTGCCTGTAGCTCTGCCAGTTTTTTCTTGCCGTAAGCTAGTTTTGTAATTAATACAAAAAGTACGGGAACAATAAATATGGCAAGGATAGTAGCTGAGAGCATACCTGCTGCCACAGTCCAGCCAATGGTCATACGGGAAACAGCGCCGGCACCATGTGAGATGATCAACGGAATTACCCCGAGTATAAAGGCTAATGAGGTCATTACAATAGGGCGCAAACGCAAACGTACAGCTTCTATCGTTGCAGCGATCAGCTCCATACCCCAATCTACACGTTCCTTGGCAAACTCAACAATCAGAATCGCATTCTTTGCAGATAGACCAATCAGGGTGATCAAACCTACCTGAGCATAAATGTTGTTATCTAATTTAGGTAAGAAAGTCAGGGCGAGTATCGCACCAAATAACCCAAGCGGTACGGCAAGGAGGATAGAGAATGGTACAGACCAGCTTTCATATAAGGCTGCCAATAGCAAGAACACAAAGACAACAATCAGTCCGAAGATCAGTGTTGTACTGCTTCCAGCCTCTTTTTCCTCAAGCGACAAGCCAGAGAAATTATAAGCATAGTTAGCTGGTAATGTCTGCGCAGCTACTTCTTCAAGTGCCTTTAGTGCATCCCCCGAACTATAACCCGGTTTTGCCGATCCTGCAATTTCAATAGATCGGAACAAGTTAAAGTGATTGATGATAGATGCATTTTCTACCGTTTTATAAGAAACAATTGAGCTCAAAGGTACCGATGTCCCGGCAGCATTTTTTACGTAGAGCTGTGTTAGGTTTTCGATTTGGGAACGGTAGTTAGTGTCTGCCTGTGTTACTACGCGGAAGTTCCTTCCGTAACGGGTGAAGTCGTTGATATAGCTAGAACCCAGATAAGCAGAAATAGTACTGTATACAGATCCAATGGAAACGCCCATTTTCTTGGCCTGATCACGGTCAACATGAACCTGGTAATTTGGTGTTCTCGCGTTAAAGAGGGTGTAGGCCATAGCTATCTCCGGACGCTGGTTGGCGGCACCGAGGAATTTGCCAACATTCGCTTCAAACTTTTTGATATCACCAGTCTGTTTTTCCTGGATCTGTAATGAGAAACCTCCACTAATACCAAGTCCGGGAATAGGTGGTGGTGCTACCACGAGCACACTACCATCTTTGTCGCCCGCAAACTCCTGCGTAACCGCAGCAATGGTGCTGGCTACGTCGCCATCGCGCTCATCCCATCCTTTGAGCTGAACGAAGAATGTTGCAGCATTGGATTTAAATGAACGGTTCAGGATGTTGATACCTGCGATAGAAGTTATATTTTTAACTTCAGGATGTTTTTTCTGGATGTCTTCTGTAATTCTTTTGATAAAGGCATCTGTTCTTGCGCCAGAAGCGCCCTCAGGAAGTGTAACTCCCATCAGGAAGATACCGGCATCCTCATTAGGGATAAATCCAGAAGGTTTTTTAACGAACAGACCAACGGTTCCTACATAAAGACATGCGAGGATAATCATCACCAAAGGAGCTTTTTTTAAGGCCCATTTTACACCATTGGAATAGTTGTGCGTAACCTTTGCAAACCATTTGTTGAATTTGAAGAAGAACTTGTTCAGTCCTCTGGAGTCTTCACTCAGGTTCATTGGTGTAAGCAGCAAAGAACACAATGCCGGAGTAAGTGATAATGCTATAAATGCAGAGATGATTACTGATACGGCGATTGTGATGGCAAACTGTTGATACAGCTGTCCAACCATGCCGGGAATGAATCCTACCGGAATAAATACAGCTGCAAGAATTAATGCGATTGCGATTACCGGAGCTGTAATATCGGCCATAGCACGACGTGTAGCATCCGGTGCAGAAAGACCTTCGTGGTCCATGTAATGCTGCACGGCTTCTACCACAACAATGGCATCATCCACTACGATACCGATGGCGAGTACGAAACCGAACATCGTTAATACGTTAATAGAGAAACCGAAAAGGGTAAATAGAATAAACGTACCGATAATGGATACTGGAATGGCAAGTACTGGAATTAAAGTTGCTCTCCAGCTTTGCAGGAAGAAGAACACAACGATGGTTACCAGGATAAGCGCTTCAACCAAGGTGTGGATTACTTCGCTAATGGAGACCTTTACAATAGAGACTGTTTCGTAACCTACTTTATAATCAAGATCCTTAGGGAAAGATTTTTTCAACTCTTCCAGGGCTTTATCGATACCATCAGCGGTCTGCACAGCATTTCCACCCGGAGTCTGGTTAATGGCCATCATAGAAGCCACTTTTCCGTTGATTTTAGAACGGGTAGCATAACTGAACTCGCCCAGTTCTACACGTGCCACATCCTTTAGATAAACAGCAGATCCATTTTCTCCGTTTTTAACAACGATATTTCTAAACTGTTCTTCGGTGTTCAAATCGCCATCCAATACTACCGAGAATTCGAAAGTCTGGTTATCTGACTGCGGGGGCCCGCCAACAGTACCACCCGGAATACGGGAATTTTGCTCGGCAATAGCTGTAGAAACATCAGCTGGGGTAAGGTTTAAACGGGCCAGTTTATTGGCATCAAGCCATACCCGCATACTGAAGGGCTGACCAAAAGCCTGCACATCACCTACACCAGGAATCCTGAGTAGCGCGTCTTTAACGTAAAGGTTGACGTAGTTGGAAATAAATTTCTGGTCGTATGTGCCATTTGGCGAGTACAGACCCACCACCATCAGGATGTCATTGTTAGCTTTTTTTGTGGTTACCCCCAAACGTCTCACTGCCTCCGGTAAAGCAGGTTCTGCAATACCTACGCGGTTTTGTACGTCCAGAGCCGCAATGTCGATATTGGTTCCTACATCAAATGTTACCGTAATTGCTGAGCGGCCGTCCGATGTACTGTTGGACGACAGGTACTTCATACCCGGCGTTCCGTTGATCTGACTTTCAATTGGGGTAGTTACTGTTTGTTCTACCGTTTCAGCATCGGCACCTGTATACGTACCACTTACCGTTACCGTTGGTGGTGCAATGTTAGGGTATTGACTAATCGGGAGTGTAGTGATAACGATGGTACCGATCAGTACGATGAGAATAGAGATGACAATTGCCGTGACCGGCCGTCTTATAAATACTTCTGAGATCATATATCTGAAATTCTTAAATTATTTTTTTGCTGCAGGTGCGGCTGCAGGCTGTTGTCCATTTGCTTCTCCGGCAGTTCCGGCTTTAACTACTGCTCCTGGTCTTACATTTTGTACGCCTTCTACAACAATGACCTCACCTTGTTTTAACCCATTTGTAATGGCAACACTCTGATCAAATTGTTTACCCAACTTGATAATACGTGGTTCTGCTTTACTGCTGTCGCCAACAACAAATACATTATATTCCCCAAGTTGTTCTGTAACTGCTTTGTAAGGGATAACCAATTGGTTTCCGTTCGACTTGTTCAATGCTTTCAGGTTTACTGTCATACCCGCCAGGAGTTTTCCGCTGGCATTGGGATAGCTCAACCTCACTTTGATTGTACCCGTTTGTGGATCTACTGCGCGGTCGATAGCAACGATTCTTCCTAAACCTTTAAAGATACTTCCATCCTGAAGCTGAACGCTGAATAGTGAATCCTGAATGGCAGACGGATTTTTTTGCAAAGCTGCAAATCTTGGAATTTCAGCCTGATTTACTGAAATGTCTACAGCAATTGGATCGTTTGTCGATACCGTGTTCAGCAGGGTAGTGCCAGGTGAGGCAAGGGCACCTAGTTTAACTTGCGAGATACCTATAGTTCCTGTTAATGGAGAAACAATGATTGAACGTTGTAAATCATTTGCCGCAGACGACTGCTCGGCCTGCGCAGCAGCAACCTGAGATTCGGCATTAGCCAGATCAGTAAGTGCATAATCTACACGTTGTTTGGCTACAGCATCCTGCTCAGCAAGTCTGGTATAACGGTCGGCATCTTTTTTCGCCTTGTCGCGGTTTGCTTTAGCTACTGCAACATTTGCCTTAGCGCTGTTAAAAGCGGCGATATATTTTGTTCTGTCAATTTCGTAAAGCTTTTGTCCTTTTGTTACTTTTTGTCCGTCTTTAACATAAATTGCTGTAATGTAGCCACCTACCTGAGGACGAAGTTCGACTTCATTTAAGGCTACTACCACACCAGGATAAGTATCTGTTGTGACAACGGGTTGCTCAGCTACTGTATATGTTGTTACCGGTGTGGCCGGAGGCGGTCCCTGCTGCTGCGCAGCTTTGTCGCCACCACCACAGGATGCCAGCGTGATTGATCCAAGGATAACGATGCCTAGTTTTAAGTAATTCGTCGTGTTCATTTGTGCTTATTGATTTACAGTGATTGTTCCTAATGCTTGTTGTACGTCCAGTTTTGCGGATAGCAAGCTGTACAGTGAATTTAAATAATTGAGTTGCGCAGTACGCAGGTCGGTTTCTGATGTCATCAGATCCAGGTAGGTTTTGATGCCTTCGTCATATTGCAATTTGATTGTGTTATATACCTGTCTGGAGATGTCAACATTCGATTTTGATGTTTTCCAGTCATTTAAGTTGGCTTTATAAGTTGCCATGGACTGCTCATACTGGGTGTTGATCTGGTTTCTGGTGTTGACCAGGTCTAAATCGATTCTGCGCTCCTGTAGCTCAGACTTTCTAATTTCCTGTGTTCTTTTTGTACCCAGGAAAATCGGCATACTTAACTTCAGTCCGATTACAGATCCCGGGTAGGAGTTATCGTATAGATTACTGAAATTGTTGTTCAGGTAATTAAAGCTATAATTAGCAAATCCAGAAATAGTAGGGAGGTAAGTCCATTTATTATAGCTGGTATTCAGGTGTTGCAATTGTTTTTGTGTTTGCAGTAAACGATATTCCACCCTGTTTGTATAAGCCGTTTGTTGTGTGGTATCCAATAAAATGCCCGCTTCCATATTTGTGCCGGCAAGATTTAATGTAAATGGTGCTTCCGGACTGTATCCGATTAACTCCTTCAGATAGGCATATTTGTATTTTAACAGCTCATCGGTACGCTTTTTATCAGCCCTTGAGTTGTTCAGGCTGATCTGTGCCCGTTGATAATCGGTTTTATCAACCAGGCCAACATCATATTGCGCTGAAGCATCTTTTAACTGTTTCTCAAGTCTTGCGATATTTTCGTTGATGATGTTAAGTTGCTCCCTGCTGGTCAGGATGTCATAATAAGCCTTGCTTACATCAACAACTGTTGTGATTTTGTTGTTTTCCGTATTCTGTTTGTATTGCTGTCTGTAAAACTTCGCTGCTTTGGATGCCTGGATCAAACCGGCGTTTAAGAACTGCTGATCTGCCTGCAGGATTACACTGGAAGTATGTCTTGTTCCAAGTGTCAGAAATGAAGTCTGGCCATTTGTGGTCAGCGTATTTACCTGCTGCTTCAAATTATTGTTGTAGGTTCCATTGGCATTAATCTGCGGCAACCATCCGGATAATGCAGATTTAATGTCCCGTTCTCCGATTTCTTCATCGATCAGCGATTGTTTAACACCAGGTTTGTTTGTTAGCGCGAAATCTATGACTTCCTGCAGGGTGGCGTTATTGAGTTGTTTGTCTGCTGATGTGGTCTGACTGTAGCCCGATAAGGGCAGGGTTAGCCCTGCAAAAAGCAGAAATAAAAGGAAATTGTGTGGTTTCATATATAAGAAAAGGGAATTGTGTATTTGTGCTATCATCTGTGTTATTGTTTTTTTATGCCGTCCCAAATAATTTGTACTACTTCAATGATATCTTCTTCCGAATAAATCATTTGTTCTGCTAATCTGAAATTGGCGGCGGCAACAAGTGTCCCTTTGATCGTTGGGCCGAGTAAACGTGAATCTATGTTTTTAAAGACCCCATTTTCTATGCCAAATACGAAGAAAGGAATGACTTTTTCCAGAAAAAGAGGGCTGTCCTTTTCCGGGTAATTTTTAGCGAATGGTGAATTCAGATATTGCTCAAGAAAAACCAGGGCAGAAGGATTGTTGATATAGAAATTATACTGGTTGATCATGAACTGGAAAAAACGCTCTTTATATGTTTTAGTTTCGTCGTAATTCATCAGAATGGCCTCGGCCAGCTTTTCCTTAGTTTCTACATACAGCTCCACAATTAATGTTTCCTTGGAGTCGAAATAATGATAGATTGTGCCCGCCGCCACATGCGCATGTTTCGCAATCTGGCTCATAGGCGTACCATGAAACCCATAGTCCTTGATGAGGGTCAGGGTGCTATTCAAAATAGCGCGTCTTTTGCTGTGGCAATCTTCTAATTGAACGTTCATTCGGTCGCAAATAAACGGATAACTTGACAAGTTGTTTGCCTCCTGAAAAACTTATGACAAATTTATGATTCATTATATATTTAAGAATTATCTGGTGTTTTAGTCTTTTATTAAGTTTTTTGTAGTTAAAATTCATATTTTATCGATTAAAACGCTATTATTAGAAAGTAATTACGCTTATATGAGTCGAATTAATTTAAATAGCTATCAAAATGTCCCAAATACATGGGATGAAATGTATATTTCTGAGCAAAATCTGCGTGGTCAGTACCATAGAATTCTAAATTATCTACAAAAAGAGTCTGCGAGTGATCTGAATAAGAAAGAAGAGCTTGCGAAACGGCTATTTATGAGTCAGGGTATCACTTTTACTGTGTATGACAGTGGTGAGGGGATTGAAAAAATATTTCCGTTTGATATTATCCCCCGGGTAATTACAGCCAGCGAGTGGGCCTTTATCGAAAAAGGAATTAAGCAGCGATTAAAAGCACTTAATCTTTTCTTAAAAGATGTGTACAGTAATCAGTTCATCATTAAGGATAAAGTAATTCCAGCCGCATTGATCTATTCGTGTCCGCATTTTCTAAGAGAGATGTATCAGTTAAATGTTCCGCACGACATCTATATCCACATTGCTGGTATCGACTTAATCCGTGATTACGATGGTACCTTTTATGTTTTGGAAGATAACTTACGTACGCCATCGGGCGTTAGCTATATGCTGGAAAACAGGGAGATCACTAAAAGGCTTTTTCCGGATCTTATTCCACAATGCGGTGTGCGCAGCGTAACAGAATACCCTGCAATCTTGTATAAGAATCTTGTTGCGCTTTCTCCGCGGGCAGTGGCCAACCCAACAATTGTATTGCTTAGTCCGGGCATGTATAATTCTGCATATTACGAACATACAACGCTGGCGCGACTGATGGGTGTTGAACTGGTGGAAGGGCGCGACCTTGTTGTGAGGGATCAAAAAGTGTTTATGAAAACGACCACCGGCCTGCAGCAGGTAGATGTTATCTACCGAAGAGTGGATGATGAGTTTATTGATCCGTTGGTATTTAACCCAAATAGCGTGCTGGGGGTTGCCGGATTGATGAGTGCTTACAGGAAAGGAAATGTGGCGATTATCAACGCAATAGGGAATGGTGTTGCCGATGATAAGGCGGTATACAGTTATGTGCCTGATATGATCCGGTATTATTTAAACGAGGAACCTTTGCTCAAGAATGTTCCGACATACAGTCTTAGCGACCCGGAACAGCAGGAATATGTGTTCCAGAATATGCATAAAATGGTGATTAAAAAGACCAATGAAAGTGGTGGTTATGGGATGCTGATGGGACATGCCGCCACAGAACTGGAAATGCAGCTATACAAGCAGGAAATCCTGAAGGATCCGCGAAACTTTATTGCACAGCCTACAATTAGTCTTTCTACTGCGCCATGTTATATGGACGGCCTGCTAACGCCGAGGCGGGTAGATTTAAGGCCTTATGCTTTATGTGGACCTGATGGCATTTCTATAGTGCCCGGCGGCCTAACCCGGGTGGCGCTTAAAGAGGGATCCCTGGTTGTGAATAGCTCGCAGGGTGGTGGAAGTAAAGATACGTGGGTTTTATCGGCTTAAATTTTAGATTTTTATGTTAAGTAGAGTAGCTTCAAGCTTATATTGGTTGAGCAGATACGTTGAACGTAGCGACGGCATTCTTAGAATGCTCAAGATAAATTATGCCTCTTCACAGGATACCATTCAGGAGTTTACCTGGGATCCTGTAATCCGGATTTCATCAGGAGGCGATGCCGAAAGTATTGCGGAAATCAAGAATGATAGTCGCAAAGTAGTAGAGTACCTTTTATTTAACCGGGACAATCCCAACTCAGTAATCAATATGGTTACGCTGGCGCGCGAAAACGCACGCAGCGTACAGGAGCATATTGCAAAGGACCTGTGGCAGTGTCTGAATGAGTATTACCATACGGTAAAAGATCCTAAATTACTGTGGTATGTACAGAAAGATGACCCAATTACGGCCCTCGACATTCTGAGTAAACAGGTGATGCTCTACTATGGAACTGCCGAAAGCACAATGGAAAGAGGTGAGAGCCGCAGTTTCATGAGCATAGGCAAATACCTGGAGCGTAGCATCCAGTCGATCGATATCCTCGATATCAAGTTTAGCTCAGTATCAGACAATCCTGACTTGCTGTTGGATACATCTTACTGGAAACATTTATTGCTTTCTCTTGGCGGATATGAGCTATACCTTAAGTCCTATAGAGAGGGCTTTACGGCAGAGAATATCCTGGAGCTGGTGATGTTAAACAAAGATTTTCCGCGTTCAGCTATTTATGCCGTCGACAATATCCAACGTTATTTTGGGCGTTTGAAGAGCGACCAGAACATGGAACATTATAATAGCCTTTCTTTCATCATCGGCAGATTGTCAAGTAACATAACCTATAGTTCTGTTTACAGCATGAAGTCGGAAGGACTGCATAATTACCTGGTTAAAGTCCGGTCTGAACTCTATGGTATCGGAAACCTGATGGATGAATATTATTTCGCAAACTCTTAAATAACAACCATGCCTGTTTTTAAAATTAAACATATCACCAATTACAAATACGATGCTCCGGTTCGTGATAGTGCCAATCAAATTATACTTTTCCCGATAAAAGACGAATATCAGAAGGTTATAAAACACGATCTCAATATTTCTAATACGCCCGATGTGGATATATTTATTGATTATTATGGAAATGAAGTAGGGATTTTTACACAGGGCGAACCTCATACGCAGCTGAAGATCTTCTCAAAAATATCTGTTGAAACGATAGCTAAAACGCTGCCACAAGATGATATCTTTAGCAGTGAGCAATGGCGGATCCTGGACGAAATTAAGTTTGAAGTTCCCTACATCGATTATTTGAAGCAAAAAAGCTTTGATGGAGCCGATGTTTTAGCAGCTGCCATCGCAACGCTACGGAATCCGGACGACACGCCATATCAAACGGCCGTTAAGTTCTGTAATTATGTGTTTACGCATTTTGAATATATTAAAGGAGTTACTACGGTAGATACTACCCTGGAAGAGATCCTGCGTCTTAAGGCAGGAGTTTGTCAGGATTTTGCACATTTGCTCACCACGATGCTCAGGTTAACAAAGATTCCGGCGCGGTATGTTAGTGGTTACATCTGTCCGAATAAGGATGGGATGCGGGGGGAAGGTGCAACGCATGCATGGGCGGAAGCTTATATCCCTGACTACGGCTGGCTGGGTTTGGATCCTACAAATGATTGCATTGCCAACGAAAAACATGTAAGACTGGCTGTGGGTCGTGATTTTAGTGACTGCTCGCCCGTGAAAGGGGTTTTTAAAGGCTCTTCGGGTCACCTGATGGAAGTAAACGTTTCTGTGGGCTATGATGATGATGATTTTGAAACGGAAAATTATTTCCAGCCAAGAGAGATCAATTATAGCAAGCCGTTAACGACATTGCCATTAAAGAACAGCTACCAACGGCATATGGATGCAATTATGCAACAACAGCAACAACAACAGCAATAAAAGCTATTGCTGTTGTTGCGGTAGTCTAATCCAAAATCAGTGAGCTTAAAGCATCTTTAGTAAATCCTTTCAGTTCGTCCGTACGTCCTTCTCTGATTTTTTGCACCCAGTTCGGATCAGCCAGTAGCGGTCTGCCTACACCAACGAGATCAAAGTCTCCGCGATCCATCCTGCGCATCAATTCATCAAGGGAGCTTGGCTGTGAACTTTCGCCGGCAAACGCTGCCAGGAATTCTCCATTAAGGCCTACAGAACCTACGGTAATGGTTGCTTTTCCTGTAATTTTTTTTGCCCATCCGGCAAAATTCAGATCGGAACCTTCAAACTCATTTTCCCAGAACCTACGCTGTGAGCAGTGGAAAATGTCAACTCCGGCATCGGCCATAGGATTTAACCATGCTTCCATCTCCTGAGCTGTCTTAGCAAGCTGATAGGTGTAATCGGCTGGTTTCCATTGTGAAAGCCTGATAATGATTGCAAAATCTTCGCCTACCTGTCTTCTTACTTCCTTAATTACTTCAACGGCAAAGCGACTTCTTGCTTCCAGCGTCTTACCGCCATAGTTATCGGTACGTTCGTTGGTACCTTCCCAAAAAAACTGATCAACAAGGTAACCGTGGGCACCATGAATCTCCACGCAATCAAAGCCAAGTCTTTTTGCATCTGCTGCGGCCCTGCCAAATGCAGCGATCGTATCGGCGACATCGCTTTCGGTCATGGTATTTCCGTTATTGAATCCAGGTCTGTTCAATCCTGACGGTCCTTCAAAAGGCTGAGCTGGCAGCCATCCTGAATGGTGGTTGTCCATTATGCCCATATGCCAGATCTGCGGTCCCATCTGTGCGCCGCCCTGGTGTACACCTTCGATTACAGAAGACCATCCCGCAAGGGCCTGCTCACCGTAAAAATGTGGAATGTTGGCGTCGTTGGACGAAGAAACGCGTTCGATAACGGTTCCCTCGGAAAGGATAAGCCCCACTTCACCTTCGGCACGCTTACGGTAATAAGCGGCAACATCGGCTGTAGGAACACCACCTGGAGAAAAAGACCGCGTCATGGGAGCCATAACAATCCGGTTTTTTGTATGCAAAGATTTCAGGCTAAAGGGCCTGAATAAATTTTCTGTGTTCATAAATTAAAATTCAAGTACGCTGCAAAGGTATATGCCAAGGCGATTGAATTTTTACTGATCAGGAGAGATGACGGAAAGATGATCAGACAACAACGCTGGGTATGTGCTTAACCAATACCAGTGCTGGTTTTGGATGAGTTTCCTGCAGCCTGTAAGCCTCTTTACCCAGTTTTTTTAGCATGCGGTAATGGGAGCTTAAAGCCCCTGTGAAAGTGCTGCTTTCAATGTAAGGAAGTTCAAATTCCAGCGCTGTCTGCCTAACTATTTTTCCAATAGCAGGATAGTGAATGTGGCAGATTTTAGGAAAAAGGTGATGCTCGATTTGTCTGTTCAGTCCACCACAGAAAAACGCAGCCAGCTTGCTTTCGCAGGCAAAGTTTGCAGTAGTTTTCATTTGGTGTGCTGCCCAGGCCTCATCGATAGACCCCTGTGCATCGGGTAATGGGAATTCGGTTCCCTCTACAACATGCGCAAGTTGAAAAACAAGACCTAGTACAAGTCCCTGTGCCAGCTGCATCGCCATGAAGCCGATAAAGAACTGCCAGAAAGTAATCGGCATGACTATTAAGGGGAGGGCGATAAACAGGAAATAATAAATAGACTTATAAAAGAATAGCCTGAAGTATTCTATTCGTGGGTGTGTATTAACATGTTCGCCGATCTTTTCCTGGAAAAACTTTTTATAGTCTTTACGGAAAACCCAGGAAAGCATAGCCAGGCTGTATAGGCCAAAAGCATAAATATGCTGGTAGCGCTGTATCTTGTTTACAGGTTCTTCATCAGAGAATCGGATCAGGCCTGGTGCCACATCGATATCTTCGTCGTGGCCCGCAATATTAGTATACGTATGATGCACGATGTTGTGGCAGATATTCCAGACATAGGGACTAGCACCAATCAGGTTAAATACGAAGCTGAAGCTTTTGTTTCTTTGTGCGTTGGCGGATAAGGCTTTGTGAATGGCGTCATGACAAACGTTAAATCCTACAAATGCACCAAACATACCAGTAACCATGGCCAGCACCAATAAGACATACTGGTTTAACGGAACAAAGAGAATAGTGAGGTATAAGGAGAGCATTGCGCCAAGGAAAAAAGCTACCTTAAGCCACATAGCGGCGTTTGCGTGTTTTGAAAGCTGATTTGTCGTGAAATACGCATCTACTCTTTTTCTTACAGTGGCATAAAATGCCGACTGTGCGGTATTGATAAACTTGACTTTTTTAGTCATCTGAAATGTAAATGCTTGTGAATAGTTGCGGAAGGTTTTGGCTAAGGTACTGTAAAAGTTTGGTGCACTTAGTTAAGCCAGCTTTAAATTTATCTACGGCATGTATGGTTGTACAGATCTATATCGGGTAAATAAAAAAGCAGATGCGTATCCAGCTGCTATTAAAGCAGTTTATTCTTTGTTAAGAAATCTTTTTCTTCGGGCGTAATGTGGGCATCGTCAATGGCAGGTGCATTGCTGATTTTTGCAATGTGAAGTTCGTCCATCACATCTACCAGGTTTTTATATTTCGCAGCGCTGGTAGGCTTAATGATGACGAAGATTGATCTCTTTGTATCTGCAAACAGTGTTTCTACTTTGTTTTTATTGTCGACAAGAAAACTTCTGATCTCAATTAACGGCGTGATGATTGGTCTGGCTTGATCAGCTTCACCCATATACCAAGCCACTTTGTTATCCTTGCCAAGTAAAATGGTCATCGTTTGGGAAGCGCGAACTGGCATCTGAATTCCTTTATCCTCGGGTTTTGCAATATCCATAGCTACTGGCTTGTTCAGGGAGGTTGTCAGCATAAAAAAAGTAATCAGCAGAAATGCCAGATCTACCATTGCAGTCAGGTCAACTTTCGGACTCATTTTTCGGGAAGTAGTTAGCTCAGCCATAATAATTAAGTTTAGTGATTTACTAATTAGATGATTGCCGGAGTATCTTTCCATAAAATTTTGCAAATAATTCTGCGTCCAAATAATATTTATTTAATAGTAATTTTAAATGGGATGCTTTACATTTACGATTTAACGACACATTATGACCCAGTCTGAAATTTTTGGATATACCCCGGATAGCCGCTACGAAAAATCAGTTGCCTACTTCTCTATGGAGTTTGCTATTGACCAGTCTTTAAAGATCTATAGCGGTGGATTAGGCTTTCTTGCCGGTTCTCACCTGCGTAGTGCTTACGAGCTCAAACAAAATCTGGTAGGGATAGGAATCCTTTGGAAAGACGGATATTACGATCAGGGCCGATCCCCCGAGGGATTGATGAAGCCTTATTTTATTGAAAAGGACTACAGCTTTCTGACAGATACAGGAATTGTATTTACGGTACCCGTTCATGATGCTTCTGTGCATGTGAGGGCATACCTGCTAAAACCTGAGACTTTCGGCTCAGCACCGTTATTCCTGTTGAGTACTGATATCCCGGAGAATGATCCGATTTCAAGAACGATCACACAGCACCTGTATGACTCCAACGAAACTACCCGTATTGCCCAAAGTATTGTACTGGGTACCGGAGGTGCTATTTTGCTGGATACAATTGGTCTTGACAGGGATGTATACCACATGAATGAAGGGCACTCGGTTTCGCTCAATTTTTATCTATATGCCAAATACAAAAGCTTAGAGGAGGTCAGAAAAAGAGTTGTGTTTACTACACATACCCCCGAAATGGCGGGAAATGAAGAACACCAGTATGGTTTGTTAAAGGAGATGTCTTTCTTTTACCATCTTCAGGAGCATGAGGTTAAGTTTGTGCTTGGGATGGATGGAGATAAATTTAACTATACGCTTGCAGCGCTGAAGTTTGCTAGAAAGGCAAATGGTGTTTCTGCATTGCATGGGCAGGTTGCCAGAGAGATGTGGGGCAGCAATCCCGGTGTATGTGAGATTACATCTATAACGAATGCGCAGAACAAGAAATACTGGAAAGATGATGTATTGGAGGCTGCATTATCTGCATCCGACGATGCTGCAATCACAAACCGCAAGAAGCAGATGAAACGTGACCTTTTTAAAGTTGTTGCTGATCAGTGTGGGAAGTTATTTGACGAGAATGTATTAACTATAGTTTGGGCCAGACGTTTTGCCAGTTATAAACGTGCAGATCTGGTGATGTATAATTGGGAGCGCTTCTTAAAGCTTTTGAGTCATGCAGAGTTTCCTGTGCAGTTTATATGGGCCGGAAAACCCTATCCTGAGGATCAGGGGGCGGTAGACCTGTTCAATACAATAATCACCCGGGCTAAGCCACTTGCAAACTGCGCTGTACTTACAGGGTATGAACTCGGCCTCTCGGCCTTGCTCAAAAAAGGATCCGACGTTTGGCTAAATAATCCGCGGATGTATAGGGAGGCATCAGGAACGAGCGGTATGACAGCGGCAATGAACGGGAGTATTAACCTGTCACTTCCCGATGGATGGATTCCTGAGTTTGCTGTCGACAAACAGAATAGCTTTTTAGTGCAGCCTGCTGCAGATCAGTCTAATCCTGAAAAGCTTGATGCTGAAGAAAATAACAATTTAATGGATGTTATTGAGCAAGTAGTTGTGCCAATGTATTATTCTGACCAGGCGGGTTGGTTAAACATTGTTAAACGTGCTGCCAAGGATGTAGTGCCTGAATTTGAAAGTAGCAGGCTCGCTGGGGCGTATTATGAAACCATGTATACGGCCGGTTAAAATGATGCTGGTGATGGTTGGTTGCCTCTAAGATTGATAACGGTACGGTTTACAGCCGGGTATAAGGCGATGAGCAGGATAGTTGCGATAATTACCCAACTGATGAGCTGATAATAATCCATGGCATAGCGAAGTTGCGTCTGAACATGGACGGATTTGGAGAGCAGGCCATTTGCCAGTCGTGATGCCTGATCAGGGGCGATCCCACGACTCACCAGGAGTTGTTTGTAGCCGCTTATCCTTTGTGTTGCCAATCCATTTGATGTGCTGAGTTGTTCCTGGAATCTAATCAGGTGTTCGCTTTGCTTGGTGATTGAGAAGTAGTTGATCACGGCGATACTGGAACAAAAGCCTGCAAACCTAAAAAATACACCCGTGGCAGAGGCCGTGCCTCCTAGATGTGCAGGTACGGCGGAAATCATAAACAAGATTATAGGAGTCATGAGGGTTCCTGCACCAAGGCCCTGGATAAATAGCGGGAGGATATATGTTGTTGCGTCTGCCTGCGGTACAAACAGGTTGTACATCCACACATGGAATATTAATAAAAAAAGAAAACCGACAATCCAGATTAAACGCATAGGGCGCTGCATCAACACCATCCTTGAGCTTATCAGAATACTGAGAATAACACCAGCGATGTTGGCAGTATATAGGTAACCAATGTGGATAGGGTCCATGCCGAGAATGGTTACGAGATAGGTTGTGGTGACGCCCATCGCTCCGCGGCAGATGTAAAGGATGAAAATCAATAATGCCCCTAGTGCAAATTTCTTGTATTTAAAAACTGAGAGATCAAGGTATGCCCGTTTTAAGCCCTTTTGTCGCAATACATGTGTTAACAAAAGAAATATCACGCCAATGCTGGAATAGGTAATGCGTGGGTCGCTAAACCATTCGTACTGCTGGCCGTAGACCAAAACATAGCCAAGCAAACAAAGTGCAACAGCATAAATCAAAAAACTGGCCCAATCCAATTGATATAGCGGGATTTTTTTTTCTATCCTGACATTATTTAATAGGAAGAATAAGATTACTGTTCCCGGGACATAGAGAAAAATAACCGCTTTGTAGAGGGCATTAAAGTCGAACGCATCCAGTAGTGGTGCTGTAACCAATGTTGTAAACTGTGCGATACAAAGCAGCATGCCATAGAACACTGAATATCCTATTTCTCTCGCTCTTTCTGTTTTAAGCTGCCCAAAGATCAGGGTAATGCATATCGTGGTCGAAGCGCAATTGGCCATACCCTGGATAAACCTGAAAAGCAAGAGAACCTGATAGTTATGTGTAGTATAGCAGATATAAGATGTAATGATTTGCAACAGGCTGCTGATAAGTAGGTAGGGTTTGATAGCGATGAAGCTAAAAAATCGCCTTTCCAGTGCAAAGAAGCTTGCTACGGCAGCATAGAAGACAATCATGGAGTATTGTACATCTGCCGGTTCGGCTCCATAGTATCCGGAAGCCCCGCTGCCGCTGGCGGTAGAAAGTCCGAATAGTCCCAAGGAAGGGAGGATGACCAAAAAGATCACAATCCTCATAAACCAGGACGGTACCCATGATTTGATCACTGATGAATCCAGATTCATAAGGTTATTTTTTACGGATGGCGACATTAGCATTCATACCGGTACGTAGTGCTGCCAAGGCAAGTGTGTTGTCTGTTAGTTTGATGCGCACAGGGATACGTTGTACGATTTTCACAAAGTTCCCTGTCGAATTATCTGGCGGCAGCAGTGAGAAGCTGGAGCCGGTAGCCGGCGAGAGCGACTCGATTTTTCCTTCAAAGGTTTGATCCGGAAATGCATCGGCGCTGATCTCTGCTATATCACCAACATGCATATGTCTTAACTGTGTTTCTTTAAAGTTTGCTATTACCCATTTGCCGGCATCCTGATCAACAATATAAGCCAACGTTTGTCCGGGTTGAATCTGCTGTCCGGTCTGTATTGTTCGTCTGCCCATCTGACAATTGTAAGGGGCGGTGATAACTGTATAACCCACATCAAGTTTATTTCGGTTCAACACCGCAGCCCGTCTCTTGATTTCGGTCTGAAGTACGGTCTCCTGTACCTTTGTATCGTTGGTTTTTGATAGTGAGGCCTGGTAGTTGATCAATGCTGCCTGGTAGTCGGACCGTGCCACCTGTAGTGCAGTCTCCACATTTTCCAACTGCTGTCTGGTGGCAGATTCAGCGTCGAACAGTTTTTTATAGCGGTCATATTCCTGCTGTTGCTTCCATAGGCGTGCTTTAGCGGATGAAATTTGCTCTTGCACCGCAGCGGCAGTTTGTTCTGCTGTATGGATATTGCTTGTGAGTACCTTTTCCTGGGCCTCGGCATTGTCAAGTGCCGCTTCGGCCTCTTGTTGTTGTAAAGCATACTCCCGGTTATCAATGATCAGAAGGGTATCCCCCTTTTTAACCTGCTGATTTTCCTCGTACCGGATCGCACTGATATAACCGCCCACGCGTGCTGTGATGGGATTGATGTATTCCTGAACCTGTGCATCGTTGGTTTCTTCATAAGTTTTTAGATTCCAGAGCGTGATGCCTCCCCAAACAAGGAGTATGAGTAATACAGCTCCAGCAATCCATGAGGTGATGATAGTGATTAATTTATCTGTGCGTGTATGTAGATTTTGCTGTTTCATTTTATAGGTTTCCGATAACATTTTGTAATTGATAGTATTGCATTTGGGTTGCAATCTGAGCGGATGTTAACTCAAACTGGCTTTGCAAAAGGGCGGTATCCGAATCAAGAAGATCTGTTACCAGAGATAATTGGTTAAAATAGGTATTGTATACAATCCTGGCATTCTCCTTTGCCTGAGCGATATTTACGCGCGCTACGCGGATTCTGTTTAATGCTTCCTGGTACCGTAGAAAAGCTTCTTTTACTTGTTGCCGCACACGATCCTGCTGATCTGAATGCTCCAGCTCCTGTGATTTGAGTTCCAGTTCGGCAGCCTTAACTTTATGCTTGTTGTGGTAAAAACCATCTAGTGCAAAGCTCGCCTTGATGCCGGCCATCCCCAATCCAAAAAGGGCATCGCCATAAGGGTAAAATTGGATCTGCGGGTAGCTGTAGGCATAGTTCGCAAAAAGACCCACTTTAGGTGCTAGATTACCTTTGGTGGTTTTTAAAGCTACCTTCGATAAATTTGTTTGCTGTTCTGAGATTTTGTTCTGAAAGGAATTTGCCTGTGCCTGTAAAAGATATTCGTCGTAAGATTTGACAGTGAGCAACTCTACATCCGCCAAAGTATCGGGGTTTATAACGGCTTCGTCGGGCTGACCAGTCAGGATATCCAACTTTTGGCTTTCGATCTGGATATCATTCTCGATTTGCGTCAATGTCAGTTTGTCCCTCGACAATTGCAGTTCTGCACGTAAAAGGTCGCTCTTCAACACAACTCCATTTTTTAGTAGTTGCTTAATCTGTAAGATCTGTTTCTCCTGATCGGCAATATGGCTCATGATCAGTTTCTTAAACTGATAGCTTTTTTGCAACTCCAGAAAATAGGCTGCTGTTTTCAATTTTACATCAGCTACAGTCATGTTTTTCTGTTCCTGCCTGATTTGGTTGAGCGTTTCCTCAGTTTTGATCTTCAAGTTGATTTTATCACCGCTATATAAGTTTAGGTAAGCATCACCACCTACCTTATAAAAGGTATGTAATACCGGAAACTGTCCGTGAGCATGCAGTAATCCGTTTTCAAATAACGGCATATTACTTACCCTGGCATATTCTCCTTCGGCATTGATTTCTGGAAGTCTTTCTGCTTTTGCGTCCTTGATATCCTCGGCTTTAGCCTCTGCCTGCAATTGTTTGATCTGAATGCTTTTATTGTACTGTAACGCGTTATTCCAGACTTCTGCAAGCGTTGTATGCTGATCAGGTTTTGAAGCAGCTATCACTTGCGCATTGAGGTGTTGGGTAGTGCAGGTAACAAGTAAAGCGAGCGTTAGTATTTTAGATAAATTAATTGGTGTCATTATGGTACAAAGTTACACAGTGTAGCTTTGTGAGATTTTATGTAAATTGCCTAAATATTTATGATTCCAGCCAAATCAATGGATGTGCGTACCACATCAGAACATTTAGCAGCCATCGATAGAAGTGCGTCTTCTGTATATGTGCTGCATGAGAAATATGAACGGAGATTTCCGGTGCACAACCATGTTAAAGGGCAGTTGACTTATGTAGATGGCGGAATAGCTTACGTGCATGTGGAAAAAAACACGTTGGTTATTCCCGCGCGGCACTACATCTGGATCCCTGCCGGAATGGATCATTTTTTACAGGTCGGACCTTCTGCTACGGCAATCAGGAATATTTATTTTAGTCTTGGTAATCAGGAGCCGCCATTTTACAATGAGATGGGGATTTATCCTGTAAATAACCTTTTGCATGAGATGATTTTATTCACGGAGCGTTGTAGTGGAGATGTGGAGCCAACGAATATTCATTATGTGTTTTTAGCGGGCATAAAAAACATCTTGCCTGAGCTCAGTCCAAGACACCTGCCTACGGCTTTGCCAACTACTCAACATGTGAGGTTGCGGCCGATATTGCAGTATCTGAATGCGCATGCGGCCGAAGTACTTACCCTGGGAACTGTTAGTACGGCATTTGATCTGAGTGAACGGTCTTTATCCCGGTTATTTCAAACTGTGCTGAGTATTTCTTTTCTGCAGTATCTAAAGCAATTGCGGATGGTTAAAGCGGTGGAGCTGATGCTGCGAAAGGATTTGACTTTAAGTCAGATCGCCTATGCTACCGGGTATAATAGCATCTCGGCATTTAGCAATACCTTTTACCAGCTTACTCAGGTTCGGCCTTCGCAGTTTTGCCAGGCCATCCGGTCAGGAAATTCTACTCCTGACCAGACTGCTGTTGCAGTTTAAGAAAAATAGGTATCCAAATGATGTTCGTAGCGCTTCAGGTCATTAACGATGTCCGCGTTTTTCTCCACATCGTGGAAATGCAGTCCCGGGATAGCTTGCATGCCTGTAAACGCGTTCATCCGGTGAAAGCCAAATAGCGCACCATCATCTACGCTGGTTTCATTGAAGAATTCTCCTGGCAGCGTAAAGGCTGTAGCAGGTGCATTCCAAGAACTGGTCACCATATATTTTGTGCCATGAAGCATGCCTCCGGTACCATAGTTGATCTGTGGATTCGCAGAACTGCGTCCGTCACTCTTATAAATTCCATTTTGGTGTCCTTCGGTAAATACTTCATCAATATATTTCTTCATCCCGTGTGGCAACTGGAACCACCAGATTGGGGTATGATAAATCACTACATCCGCCCATACGTAATTGTCCACTTCCTGTTTGGTATCATATGGAGTGTTGATATCAGTAAACCGAACCTCGTAGCCGGGCTTGTTCTGGAAATAGCTGATCGTTGCATCGAACAGTGTTTTGTTGAATTTTCCACCCGAATGCCCAAAAATCTGTCCGCCGTTAATAATGAATATTTTCATGTTGTGTTTTTCTTTTTAATACAGCAGCAAAATTAAACTGCCTAGTGTTATTAATAAAATAAGATAAATCATACCTTAGTATTATAATAATGATAGTTTGAGTATGGTAAATTTGGAATGGTTCAGGACTTTTAAAGCGATTTACGAAACGGGGACACTCACAGGTGCCGCTGAATCATTGTACATTTCGCAACCTGGCGTAAGCTTGCATTTAAGTGCGTTAGAGGCACATGTAGGGTTTAAATTATTCGACAGGACATCGAGAAAGATGATTGCTACAGAGCGGGGAAAGGTTTTGTATAACTATGTTCAGGAGGCTGTAAATAAATTGCAGGATGCCGAGCAGCATTTTCACAAGACAACAGAAAAAGAAAGGCCAACAATCAGTATCGGGATGTGCTTCGAAACTTTTCAATTTACCTTGGAATCCTACTTGCCAACTTTACCTTTTAATGTGATCATTAAATTTGGGGAATATCCGGAAATGTTGCGAGATCTGGATAACGGTATTCTTGACCTCATTATCACTCCACAGAAAGGCGATTATAAAGGATTGGTATATAAACCCTTTTTTAAAGAGCGGATTGTAGTCATAGGCGGTATAGATACTGACACAATCTTACTTGATCAGTATGTCCGGGATGCTGACCAGAGTGCGATCCTAAGCTGGCTTAAGGAGCAGACCTGGTATGGTACAACGGGTGATATGGAACACCTGCGTAAATTTTGGCATCAGAATTTTGGTAAACGTCCAGACTTCAAGCCTAATTACATCGTGCCAAATATGAGTTCGATTATCCGGTGTCTGAGTGTAGGGCAGGGGATTGCCATAATCCCTGATTTCTTATCTGGTAAAGAGCTCGATTCCGGAAAAATTAAACTGATTTGGGAGGGCTTCCTGCCTTTGGAAAATACGCTTTATTTTGGGACACGCAAGGGGGCTATGTATCCAGAAGAGATTAAACTTGTGGAAGAGATTTTTCAGAAGGAAATGGGAAGTAAAGTTATTGTGTAAAACGAAACATTCAACCGCCGTTTCCGTTTTATAAATAAAAAGACATCATGGCCTTTGATAAAATAGTAGATCTGCTTGGCGACGCTGCCGATACCTTGTTAAATTACACCAGTACAACATTCGATCAGTCGCAACTCCACCTGCCGGGGCCTGATTTCGTTGATCGTATTTTTGTTCAGACGAATCGGAATGCACAGGTTTTAAGGAATCTGAATGCTATCTATCAGCATGGGCGCCTTGGCGGTACTGGATATCTTTCTATACTTCCGGTAGATCAGGGCATTGAGCATACCGCAGGGGCATCATTCGCGAAGAACCCACTCTACTTTGATCCGGAGAATATTCTCAGACTAGCCGTTGAAGGGGGCTGTAATGCTGTGGCAACAACTTTTGGCAATCTGGCTATGGTTTCCAGGAAATATGCGCATAAGATTCCTTTTTTGGTAAAGTTGAACCATAATGAACTGCTCACATTTCCCACCAAATATGATCAGATCATGTTTGGTTCTGTCCGTGAGGCCTGGAACCTTGGTGCTGCCGCAGTAGGGGCGACCATTTATTTTGGCTCTGCTGAGTCAGACCGGCAAATCGTTGAAGTGGCAAAAGCATTTGAAGAGGCGCACAGCTTGGGTATGGCTACAGTGCTGTGGTGTTACACCAGGAACAATGCGTTTAAAAAAGATGGCGTTAATTATGAAAGTGCTGCCGATATTACCGGGCAGGCCAACCATATCGGTGTTACCATACAGGCGGATATTATTAAGCAAAAACTGGCAGATGTAAATGGTGGTTTCAGTGCGCTAAACTTTTCTAAAAGTGACCCGTTAATGTATTCTAAACTCAGCACGGACCATCCTATAGATCTTTGCCGGTACCAGGTAGCAAATTGCTATATGGGAAGAGCCGGATTGATCAATTCAGGAGGGGAATCTAAAGGGGCTTTAGACCTGGCAGATTCTGTGAAGCATGCAGTGATTAACAAGCGCGCAGGAGGTACAGGTTTAATCCTGGGGCGAAGGGCATTTCAGCGGCCTTTTGATGAAGGTGTTGCCTTCCTTCACCAGATCCAGGATGTTTATTTGGCACAGGAAATTACGATTGCTTAAGGCCGCTGGAGTATCTTTCTGATCAAATCCTTGGTGTCTTCGGGATCTTTTACGTTGATGCAGTCGGCACCAGTGCGTGTTGCCGGGTAATCATTGCCGCCTTCGAAAATTGCATCACCAATAAACAGCATATCTTTGATTGGTATGTTCAGGACATCGCGGAGCTTAAATATTCCATAAGCTTTGTCGATTCCGGGCTTGGTAATATCAATGGAAGTTGCGCCGCCTAGTTGTACTGAGAACTCAGGAATCGTTTTTTTTAGCAAGCCTTGTATCACCTTACGTTTTGCGAAATCTGGATCCCAGGCTTGTTTAGGTTGTAGGGGAGCGTGCTGTCCAAGAGCCGAGAAGGTGATCTGGCTCCCGCGATCTTCGATCTGCTCACCCCAAAGTTTTTCGGGTACGTTGCCTGTTTCCTTAACTGCATCCTGTAGGTTTTTTAGTATTTTATTCTTTTCCTGCGCTGTAAAGTCCTCCGAATAAAGTTTTTTCCATGCTCCCGACTGGTATTGATAAAATTTAGTGCCGCATGTCGGTAAGATTGACAGCTGTGAAAGCTTGCTACCTGAAGGGAGGTTAGCCAACACCTGCTTCTCAAACTGTGGCCAGTCGCCGCCAGAAATAATAGCCACGCCACCTCTATCCAATAGTCCGGAGAGCAGGCCAGCCATTTCATGGTCTATCGCAGCCTTGCTTTCTGCAAGGGTGTTGTCAAGATCGAATATGATCAGATTTTTTTTACTGAATTGAATGTCTTGTGCCTTATCCATCATTCTGGGGTTGTATAGTATAAACTGAGATTTCCTAACTTTGTTGTCAATAGCTGAAATTTGTCCAGTGTATGAGCACACCTTTAAAGTTTAGGTTAAAATAATTGAGGAAAGCCGCGGTAGTATCAAAGCCATCGTTTATTGCAAGCAGGTCTATTTCCTGTGGGGTTAAACGTCTTTGATCAATCCTGATCTCTGGTAAACCGATCTCAGAACCTGTTGGCCAGGTAATCTCAACTTGCTGCAGTGCAGTGCAGCAGATCAGCGGTGCAAATCGGAAATAATCAGATGTGCCGGGGTTTATCGACAAGTGGATGGCCATTCCTTTTTTCCACTGACGACTGGCAATGGTGCCTGAGGCATGTGTTCTGAATCTCCTGATGGTATGTATTTTTGCACTTAGCGCATCGGTGCCATTTTCAGGTTTGCTGAATCCTGTATTGAAACGCAGACGGTGGGCTGATTCAAAAGTATCAAAATCATTATGCTGGATTTTGAGTGAAAGGCTGCGCCAAATTTTCCGGATAAAATACTGAGGTTTGCCATTAAGTTCCTCGCTAAAAGATAAATTCATTATTAGGATGTCTGCTAGGTCAGGCCACTAATATACAACAAATCAGATTTTGTAGAACAAGCACAACTTAGAGGCAAGGGTTGGGAAATCAAATAGCGATAAAACAAAAAGAGCAGCCCTTTTGGAGCTGCTCTTTCGTTATGTAGATGTTGGTTAATTTGTGTTGTCGGTCATCAGTTTGTTATACAACAACTCTGTGCCTGAAATTGGCCAGATGTATTGGCTGGAAGTTGGAGGCACAGCAGCAACGCCACCTCTGGCAGGGAAAGTTAAGCCAAGGCGCAGAATATCTGGTGTGCGTAAGCCTTCTCCAAGGAATTCTATGTTACGCTCTTTAACGAAAGCATCGAAGAATGCTGAGGGAGTAGCGAAACTTGCTGCAGTGAATACTGTAGTCGCATCAGAACGTGTTCTAACGGCATTTAGCAAAGCTAAAGCCTTAGCGTCAACGCTATTCGTGCTTCTGGCAAGTGCTTCACCTAAACTTAAGAGTACTTCGGCATATCTGATTACCGGAACATAATCAGCAAAGTTAGCTGCTGGTAATGTTGGGAATTTTGACATGTAAGGAAGTCCGCCCGACAGAGTGATAAAGCTTCTTCTTTTATCCGCTGCTTTGAATGTTGCATCACCAATAATTCCGTCTGGATTAAGTGAGTACAACTTTGTGCCAAAGAAATACGAGCCAATTGCACTCTGACCACCAGCGTTCTCTGTACCGTTTACAAATGGCATCGATAAAATTGATTCCGTTGTAGTGTAAGGAGTTTTGAACACGTTAGTGATGTCTGCCTGCAGGGCATGAGCAACACCTGTTGTTGCTGTAAAAGGTCCGGCGGTAGAAACAATTTTGTTAGCTTCAGTAATTACATCAGTATATCTTTGCATGCTTAGGTATACTCTGGTTTTGAAGGCTATTGCAGTGTTTCTGTGTGCACGGATTGTGTTGTTTACAGCAGTAGTATAAGTTAAAGGCAAATCAGTCTCAGCTTCGTTCAGATCTTTAAGTACCTGAGTGTAAACTTGAGCAACGGTACTTCTTGCAAGATCGTAGTTTCCAGCAACAGAGTTTCCAGTTAAACGTAAAGGTAATCCTGGTTTGCTACCCTGACCATCATAGAAAGGCCTTGCGTACAATTGCAGCAGACTGTAATAGCAGATTGCACGAACCAATTTGGCCTCGGCTACATAGTTCTTGCCAACAGCATCGCCAACAACTCCGGTTCCTTTTGCAGCCATTCCTTCGATAAATAAGTTACAGCGATTGATCGTGTTGTAAGCAGATCCCCAAAAGCCAGTTACTTCCTGTGCACCATTTCCTAGCGTGTACATGTAAGTCTGGTAAGCGGTTACTGAGTTTGAACTCTGAGCGATATAGTTGTCTGCCCTAAGTTCGTTGTAAACCGGATATCGGCCTCCGTAGAAGTCTCCAGCTCTCAATCCTGCATAAAGCCCCAGTACTTGTCCCTGTACCCTAAGTACAGTAGAAAATTGTGCTAGGTCCAGGGTAGCTACTGCAGTCTCAGATGCCGGTGTTAACAATTCTTTTTGGCAACCCGCAAGCATACCTGCGGCAATAAGTGTGATATATATTAATCTCTTTTTCATATTTCTTGTTTTTATAGGTTAAAACTTAACTGATATACCTGCTGTAAATGCACGACCGTTACCAACAGAGTTTCTTTCTACTCCGGCAGCTGAATTCGAGTTTCCGTTTGATGATACCTCAGGATCTGATCCAGGATATTTGGTGAAGATCAATAAGTTGTTACCGCTTACGTAGATTCTTGCATTAGCAATCTTAGCTTTAGATACGAAGCTAACTGGTAATGTATATCCAAGACTTGCGCTTCTCAGTTTTAGGAAATCACCTTTGAAAACGTTTACATCGATAGGGAAAGATGATCCGTTGGATACGTTATCTCCGTTAACAATTTTAGGGATGTCTGTTTCCTGACCTGGAGTTGTCCATCTTCTCAGCATATCAGTAGAGTTGTTCCAGAAACGTTGATCTCTAAGACCTGAGTTTGTTCCGTAGTAAATAGAGAATCCTAATTGATAAGTGAAGGTCAATCCAAGATCAAATTGTTTGTATCTGAATGTGTTGTCGAAACCTCCTGAAAATTTAGGTTGCGTGTTTTTGTAAGGACTGGCGTCGTTTGCAAGAGAGATACCATTTTTAGCTTCTGTTCCATCCTCATAAGTGTATCTAAACTGTCCTGCGGGAGCTACTTGTTGGTAAAGTACTTTCTTTCCGGTAGATTTTTCAATGAAGATTCTTCTTCCTGAAGCGGCGTCTACACCAGCAGTTCTAACAACGTAGATCATACCAAGTGGTCCACCGACCTGAGAGATACTGGCAGACTCCAGTGAAGAAGTTGTAGTTAAGAATTGAGTGATACCTTCTGATAATGAAGTGATTTCGTTTTTGTTGTAAGAGATATTGAATGAAGGGCTCCAGCTGAAATCTTTTCCTCTAAAAGCATCTCCACTGATGGTTAACTCGTAACCTTTGTTGTACATAGAAGCAATATTCAGTGAAGGTTCACTTGGTAAACCTGCAGAAGGTATCTGAGGTACGCTGTAGATCAAACCATCCAAAGTGTTTTTGTAGTAAGCAGCTTCTACGGTAATCCTGTCATTCAAGATACCAAAGTTGATACCAAGATCCAGTTTTTTACTTTCTTCCCATCCGATTTGGTCATTACCTGTTTGTGTAGGAACCAATGTTGGCGATCCGTTATACAAACCTGTTCCGTAGAATGAGTAAGATGCAAGGTTACCAAGACCAGCAGTGTTACCTACTGTTCCATAAGTTCCTCTTAAGCTGAAGCTGGAGAAGGTTTTGTCCAGTCCGGCTTTAGTCCAGAATTTCTCATTTGCAATTTCCCATTTCAAACCAACACCATAGAAAGTTCCTTTTTTATTGTCTGCACCGAATGCAGAATATTGATCCTGACGAACGTTAGCTGTTAAATAATAACGTTTAGCATAGTTGTAGTTTAAACTTCCGAAGAATGATACCAGGTAGTTTTCACCTACTGTTCCACCTGCTGTAGGTGTAGCATAACCAGCAGCGAAAGAATTGAAAGCTGGATCTGATAAGGTTGTGCGTGATGCATTAAAGCCGTTTACTGTACTTCTGGTTTGCTCATTACCAACTAGTAGGGAGAAGTTATGCTCGCCAAAAGTTTTTGTTGCCTGAGCAGTATTTGTCCATACCCAACGTTTGTTTTTACTGAAACTTGCTGAAGCTGAACCGCCTGAGGCTGCAGAACCACCGTTGATTGGGTTGAAGAAAGAATCATTGTCAGAGAAGATATAATCTACTCCATATACCGATTTCGCATATAACCAATCTGTGATGTTAGCTTGTAAATACACACTTCCCTGGATATGGTTCAGCTCATTGTTTGAACGATCAAGATCTAACACTGCTGCAGGATTGTAAAAACCCACGTCAGATCCTACGTTGGCACCCCTGCCAATTGTGGTAGCATTGAAAATATTATAAGTTCCGTCAGCATTTTTTGGAGCAACGTTTGGCGCAGTAACAATCGCTAACCTACCTAAACCGCCAGTACCAAATGCTTCTCCAGAAAGAGAACCTGATGATGTAGCTGCAAGGTTTTGCTCATTTGAGTATTGTAATTTACCACCGAAAGCGAAAATTTTACCTTCTTTGTGGTCAACTTTAGCCAACATGGATTTTCTTGTGTAATCATTGTGTTGGATGATACCTTCTTGTTTTGTGTAGCCAGCAGAAAGATAGTAGTTTGTTGATTCTGTACCACCAGAAACACCAATTGTATTACTGTGCGAGTAAGCCGTTCTATAAATATAATCGTACCAGTTGGTATTGATTACATTTCCAGCAGCATCATTCTGCAAATTAAACGAACGTGTTGCCTGATTGAAAAGACCTGCATTTCTAAGGCCTTCATTTTTCAATTCAACATATTGATAAGCATCTAGCAGTTCTGGTAAGTTTCTCGCCTTTGTAGTCCCAACCCATGCGTCATAGGTTACTACAGCTTTACCTGGTTTACCTCTTTTTGTAGTAATTACGATTACACCATTTGCAGCTCTACTACCATAGATCGCAGAAGCAGCAGCATCTTTAAGAATCTCTACGCGCTCAATATCATTTGGATTGATGCTGGCAAGTGCGTTACCTGCCGCGCTAGATCCACTGGCGTCGCCAGAATAGGTAGCAACACCATCCACAACAAATAATGGAGATGAACTTAGTGAGATAGAGTTTGTACCCCTGATACGAATTACCGGCGGGTTATTCAAGACGCCGTTTGGTAGGGTCACCTGAACACCGGCAGCTTTACCGCCCAAAGCCTGGTCAAAACTTTGTACAGGTTTATTTTCTAATTGTTTCGCTGTAACGCTGCTTACAGAGCCAATAACATCGGCCTTCTTTTGTGTGCTGTAACCGTTTACTACGATCTCATCCAGCACTGCAGCATCTTCTTCAAGAATGATAGATAAAGAGTTGCCTGTTATAGGTACGATTTTAGTCACATACCCAACAAAAGAGAGTCTCAGGTTTTTAGCGCCATCTGCGGGCACCGCTAAAGTAAAAGCTCCTGTTCTATCCGTTTGTGTGCTGGTTCTTGTGCCTGAAATAATAACACTTACGCCTGGGATCGGTGCGCCGGTGGTTTTGTCGGTCACTTTTCCGGAAACAACACGAGTTTGTGCATGCACTTGCACTGCAATACACCATAATAATACGAATGTAGCGAGTAGTTTTCTTCTCATATTTTAGTTTTTAGTTTAGTTTTTCTAAATATGATGATTTTAGAATGTTTTTTGTGTCTTTTGTTTTTAAAAAGTGACGAAATGGAACATTTTTATATTTATTTCAATTAATAAGTGTTGTAATTATGTTTTTTGCATTAAATACGTCATGATAAATCACTTTTTTAGGTAATTTATTTACGAAATATTTAGTTGTCACTGGCTTTTTGTTTGTTTTGTTTGGTTATTTTGGATTTTAAATATGTTTTTCGCTTGTATTTTGTCTGATTTTGTAATTAAGTCCAGTTTTTTTTGCGTGTTTTTTAAAATAGATGAGTTTTTATGCCAAAAAAAAGCCCTCCATTTTGTTGGAAGGCTGGAGCTTTTAAAGAGCTATGTTGAGGTCAAGCATTAATGCCTAAAGCATATAATATAATGTTGACACCGAATTTTGTATTGTCCTCGGAGAGGAAGCGTTTATTTCGGAAATCATAGTCCCACTCACAACCGTAGTCCTTATTGCTGAATAATACACCAATTCTGTTATTTATCTGAACGGCCTTGAGGTAATCGTGGACTAGATCGTCTCCCCAGCCATTAAGTTCAAATGATGTGGTAGGAGGGCCTTTCTCAAACTTAAAAAAAGACGTATATATAGGATGATTGTTTGCAATCTTTTTTAGCGCCTGCGGACCGAATAGTGAAGCCATCTGCGCCTCAAAAGATTTTGAGAATAAACCGTCAATGTCGTGATTGCAATCGTCTACAAATACAAAGCCTCCATTTTCCACATATTTCTTGAAGTTTGCTCCTTCCTGTTTGTTAAACTGCACGAGTTTGTGTCCGCTTAGGTAGCAAAAAGGATAATTAAAAATGTCAGGACTGCCCAGGTCTATTACTTTCTCCGCGGGGTCAAAAGGGATTGTGGTATATTCTAAAATGGAGTTTAGAATATTTGCAGGCATCCGTTGATCGGTATCCCAATCACCGGAACTGTATTTTAGGCGGGCAAACGTGAACTTATTCTTTAACATTCATCTAATTTAATGCATATTTTGCGAGAATCCGCTCTAACGACTGCTTTGAAGTGTAATTTTTTCGATATTCTATGATTTTTATAAACGATTCTATTGAATTCGCCCTATATTGAAATCGATTTATACATCATTGGTCATAAAACACATATAATATCTTGGAGATTTCAGAAAGTAATGTGAGAATGCTTATCGGTAAGCTTTCACTGTTGAAAAAGGAAATACAGAAAGTCATAGTTGGCCAGGATGTGGTCATAGAAGAAATGCTGATTGCATTGATGGCCGGAGGCCATTGTTTGCTGGAAGGGGTGCCTGGACTGGCAAAAACGTTGATGGTACGCACGATGTCGCAGGCGCTGGATCTTTCTTTTAGACGTATTCAGTTTACACCCGATCTGATGCCTACGGATATTCTTGGAACGGAAATCCTCGAAGAGGACCATGTTACAGGCAAGCGCTTCTTTAAATTCAATAAAGGGCCAATATTTGCAAATATCATTCTGGCTGATGAGATCAACAGGACTCCTCCGAAAACACAATCGGCATTGTTAGAAGCAATGCAGGAGTTTGAAGTAACTTATGGTGGACAGACTTATCCGTTAGATAAACCGTTTTTCATATTAGCTACGCAGAACCCTATTGAGCAGGCAGGCACATACCCCTTGCCTGAAGCACAGCTGGACAGGTTTCTTTTATATGTTAAGATCGGGTATCCTTCTGCAGCAGAAGAAATCGCTGTGTTAAGCAGTACCACAGGAAAGAAAAAAAATAAAGTAGAAGCGGTTATTGGCTCAGAGGATATCATTCAACTCCAAAGCCTGGTGCGTGATGTAAGCATCAGTGATGATATGGTTGCCTATGTAAGTGAACTGATCCGCGCAACACGGCCCGACACTACAGCCTACGCATATGTCAAAGAATGGGTTAGGTGGGGTGCTGGCCCAAGGGCTGGACAGGCGCTCATCTTAACGGCTAAAGCACGCGCCCTTTTTAATGGTCGTTACGCTGTTATACCTGAAGATATACATACTATGGCTTATCCTGTGCTCAGACATCGGATCCTGATGAACTTTAAGGCAGAGGCAGAGCAGGTAAGTGCAGACCGCGTTACCGAAGAATTGATTAAAGTGGTGGTTAAACCCCAGTGGAAATGAGTAAACTCCTCGATCCGAAAATATTAATGGCCATTAAAGAGCTTTCTCTGGCAGCAAAAACTACTATTGAAGGTTTTATTAATGGAATTAACAAGAGTACGATCAAAGGTCCAGGTATGGAATTTAGTCAATACAGGAGTTATCAGCCGGGTGATGATCTGCGGTTGCTTGATTGGAAGATGTTTGCCCGATCAGACCGCTATTATATCAGGGAGTCGGAAATTGAGACAAATATTTCCATCCGTCTGGTGATCGATGCAAGTGCTTCCATGAATCATTCTGATGGCGACTACACAAAAATAGAATATGCCCGCTACCTTGCTGCGTCTTTGGCCTATCTCGGCAACTTGCAGGGAGATGCCATTGGCTTGAATGTTTTTAAATCACATGAAGTAATTTCTCTGCCCGTAAAGCAGGATTTTCAGCATCTTTCCAGGCTGTTTTTTCAACTGGAACAGATCAAGCCTGAAGGTAGTTTTACAAAGGCAGCGCATTATAAGCAACTGTATTCCGGTGCCAGCCAAAAAGAACTCACAATATTTATTACAGATTTGTATCAGAGTGAAACGGAAATTTTTGACCTGCTGGATACTGTGAGTACCTTAAAACATGAAGTGATTGTTTTTCACCTGATGTCGGCAAATGAACTTGCATTGGATTTTAAAGGCTACTCTACATTTGAAGACCTTGAGACGGGAGCTACGATTCAGGTAGATCAATCATCCATCCGTAAAACTTATAAAGCAAAACTGGAAAGTTACCTTGAAGAGGTTAAAACAAAAGCATTGAATAAACGCATATTTTACAGGATGTTAAGTACTGATGAGCCGCTGGAACAGGCGCTCAGGGATTTCTTAAACCAAAGAAAAAAATTAAAAGTATAAGATGTTTCAACTGCTGTATCCCCTTGGTCTTTTAGCTGCGCTGGGCATTATTGTCCCGGTAATCGTACATCTGTGGAATATAAAAAATGGGAAGACACTCAAAATCGGTAGTATCGCTCTGCTCGGCTCTCCTTCTAATCAAAGGTCGAGAAACCTAAAGGTTACCGACTGGCCATTGCTGCTAATCAGGTGTATACTGCTTTTGCTGGTGTCACTTTTACTTGCCCTGCCGGTATACCGAACTAAGCAGATTACTGCAGACCGTCCGGGGTGGATAGTCGTAGAACGTGCTTTGCTTAAAGAGGTGTGGACAAAACATAAAAGGCAATTGGATTCATTATTGTCAAAGGGTTACCAGCTTCATGATTTAGCGCTAAAATTTCCACTGATTGATCTGAAGGATACTGCAACGGTTTTTTCTAAGCCTTCAACAACAGGACCATCTTATTTCTCTATGCTACGCCACCTCGATCAGTCGCTAGGCGCAGGTTTCAAGGTTTACCTGTATACTGGAAATCAATTGAGCCGATTTTCCGGGGCATTGCCAGTTACACAGCTTGCACTACACTGGCAACTTGCGTCTGTTGACGACAGTTTGAAAACGACCTGGCCAGTGGGTGGCTTAACAGCACACTCTTCTGCAGCGGGGACTTACTACAGCCCTGTTAGCACCTTTGCAGATACCGTAAATCAAGAGATTGCTATTTACGAATCGTCAAAATCTGGTGGCGCCAGTTATGTTAGGGCGGCAGTTTTAGCAATCGCTGATTTTACAAAACATAAGGTGCATCTGCGTACTGTTCAAACCGTAGAAGACATTAAAAAACCAGGCACCTTTATCTTTTGGTTGTCAGATGAACGGTTAACTGATGTTCAGCTCAAGGGTTTGGCTCCTGGGACTACGGTTTTTGCTTATGCGGGAGCTAAGCCATTCAAACTTAAATCGCAGATTCTTAAACTGAGAGGAGATGCACTCGATGAAACACAACTTTATCAGCGTACGGCAACGACAGAAAAAGCTGGTGTTCCGGTATGGACTGATGGCTTTGGTGAGCCGTTGCTTGTAGAAACACGGGAATTGGGTGTGCATCTGTATAAATTTTATAGCCGCTTTAGTCCACAATGGACATCGATGGTTTGGAGTAATGGCATGCTGATGGCAATGCTGCCTGTTTTAAACCCAGACCCGGCTGCTATATATGGTTTTAAGGAGGATGAGCGTTATCTTAATGCTGTAAGCACGACAAGTATAGCGGGTATTTCGGGGTCTTCAGAAAAAGGAATAACCCCCGCGACTTCCTACGAAACAAAAGCAATTGAAAACTATATCTGGTGGCTGCTATTCATCGTGTTTATCGCTGAGCGCTGGTTATCTTACAGAAAAACAAGACAGGGTATATGAGGAGTTCCGAAGGTAAATATTGGATAGAGGGATTGCGGCGACGTTGGATATTTTCTGATGCAGTCAAAGCATTTTGTTTTGCCGCCACGGCAGCAATTATTTCTGCTACTGTTGCGATGCACTTTTTAGGTACGGGCTGGAAAGCTTTTGTATTGATATTTCTACTGTTGTTTGCTGGTATCTCTGCCTGGATGAAATACTGGAACATTTCCAGTGCCCAGGTCTCTCGATTTGTTGATGATCAATTTCCAGAAGTTGAACAAAGCAGCTGGCTTGTGCTGGAACCTGAAGAAAATCTTAGTTTGCTACAGCGTTTACAGGCAGATCGTGTTAACAAAGTGCTGTCTGCTAAAAAGATTTCTGATGCGCCATGGAAACAGCTTGTAGGCCCGGTGCTGGTACTCGTCGCTGCAATTGCACTGTCCTATGGGCTTTCCTTCATTTCGCAATCTAATAGGAGCATAACTGATTCTATAACAGAAAAAAATGCTGGTATGCCTGTTGTCAAAGAAAATATCCCTGCGGAGGTATCCGGTTTTGTAATTACAATAACACCTCCAGCATATACCGGCAAACAAGCACGCAGTCAGCAGCAATTCAGCCTGACTGCAGAGACTGGCTCCATGGTCAAATGGGCTATCAAGACCTCTCTGCCTGTTCAGTCTATGGTGCTATTGCTTAATGATAATGAAAGTGTTCCATTAAAATCCGCGGACAATAAATCAACCTGGTCTGCCAGTCGTCTGATTGCAAAGTCTGGATTCTATCAAATTGTGCTCAATGGAAAAAAATCTGATTATTACCAGATGGAGGTAACTCCGGATCTACCCGTTGCCATCAGGATAACAAATCCAGCCCAGCATAGTACAATTGATATTGGACAGCCACAACAGATTGATCTGAAGGTATTGCTTAACGATGATTATGGGATTACTGATGCCTCGATCTCGGCAACAATGGCTAGCGGTAAAGGTGAGGCTGTAAGTTTTAAAGAGAAGAAGATTGCGCTGCAAACAAATATTCATAACCAGCGTAGCATACAGATAAGTCAGCGGATACTGCTCCGCGAGCTTGGCATGAAGCCTGGCGATGAGCTTTACTTTTATATTAATGCAAAAGACAACCACGGACAGTTGAGTAGGTCAGATACTTATTTTGTCTCTATCCAGGATACAACGGAACTAATGAGCCTTGCAGGTATTGATAACGGTGTTAACCTTGTTCCTGAATATTTTAGGAGTCAGCGCCAGCTCATTATGGATACAGAAAAATTGCTGAAGGAGAAAGCCGGGATGTCTGAAGAAGAATTCAAGAATAAAAGCAATAACCTGGGCATAGATCAAAAAATGCTTAGGCTGCGTTACGGTAAATTCCTGGGTGAAGAAGAAGAAACGAATATTGGCGGCGGTCATGCCGATGAAAAAGAAGGTAAACATGCAGAAGGCAAAGATGAGCATGGGCATGAGGCTGAGCAACATGCCGAAGCGGTGGAATTTGGAAATACTCAGGCAATCATGGATCAGTATGCACACAAACATGATACCTCTGAAGATGCCACATTTTTTGAACCTGAATTGAAAGCGCAATTAAAAGCCACCCTCAATGAGATGTGGACGGCAGAACTTCGTTTGCGCACCTACGAGCCGCAACAGGCACTTCCTTTTGAATATAAGGCTTTGAGATTACTGAAAGATCTTCAGCAAAAATCAAGGGCTTATGTGGCAAAAACGACATTTAAAACAAGTCCTATTAAGCCGGAAAAAAGGCTTACTGGTGAGCTCAAGGAAGTAAATGGCGTACAGACATCAAGGAGTGGTGGTGCTGGAAATAAAAGCGTTACTGTGTTAAAGGCGACTTTGGCCATGTTGGAAAATAAAAAAGAAGGTCTGCCCGCTATGCCTGGCGATTTGGGCGTGCTGCTACAGGCTCAGCAACAACTGTCGGCAGCAGCTTCAAATACACCGGCTAAATACCTCGATGCATTGAAGTCGACCAAGAAAGTTCTTGCGTTATGGAAAAATGGTAATCCGCAAGCCAGAGATATTGCGGCTATGCAGAAAGGCCTGAGTTTGCTGATTGGTGCTGAGCTCGCAGTTCCTGTACAGTTGTCGGCAAGATCCTCGGAACTCACCAAATCTTATTTCAAACAATTAAACCGCATGCAATAAGATGGAAAAATTGTACCCAATGTATATTGCTGCTACTTTGTTGTGTCTCGTGTTGATCTATTTCGAAATTAAAAGGGATAATAAAGCCAGATTGTTGTTCCGCGTCCTCGCGGTCGTTATCGCTATTGTTGCACTGTTGTTTTTGATTGCTCCGTTAACATACCGCGCAAGCAGAAGCGTGAACCAAAAGGAATTGGTGCTTTTAACTGAAGGAGCCACAAATAAACTGGCAGACGATTCCCTTTATTATACGCTCGATAGTTTGGTGTTCCGGAAGTATAAAAGTACATCTGTAAAGTTAATTGCAGATCTTCCTTATTATTTGAAGACGCATGAAGATGTAAACAGTCTTCGCGTTTACGGAAATGGATTACCGCCTGCATTATTGAAATATACAAAAGATCTGCGCTATACTTTTGTTCCCGGTGCGGAGCCAGAAGGCATCATAGCGGCATCTTGGTCTAATGTGGTGCGGGAGTCCGAATCTCTGGATGTATTGGGAACTTATAACAATACTACTGATCAGCCTGTGAAGCTATTACTGGTAGGATCGGGTACGCACCTCGACTCCGTAAAAGTGGCTGCTCACGGCAAGTATAACTTTTTGTTGAGATCTGTTCCCCGACAGCTGGGCCGGGCAGTATATACTGTAATGGCATTTTCGGGAGAGACATTGATTTCCTCTTCGCCAGTTCCTTTTGAGGTGCTGCCGGTAGGTAAGATCAAAGTCCTTGTGCTCTCTTCTTCTCCTGACTTTGAATACAAGTTTTTAAAAAATTGGTTGTTAGAAGCAAAATATCCCGCGGTTTTCAGAACCCGTATTAGTAAAGATAAATTCAGTACAGAGCAAGTTAACCTCGAGGGTCAACAGGGTACAGCGCTGACGACCGGAATATTAAAAAAATATGATCTTGTCATCGCTGATGATGATGAGCTTGCTCAACTGGGTAACGCAGCCAATGCAGAATTGAGAAATGCTGTGGCTGCAGGACTAGGTTTGTTAATCCGCTTTAATGAAACAAAACAGTTATCGGCCTTAGGTCAGAAGTTTCAGCTGATTAATTCGTCGGACACGATTACGACTTCTTTTACACCAATATTGGATGAAAGTACAACTTCTTTAAAACCAATTTCAACAGGGCAATCATTATCCATCCAGTCAGCCCCGGGAACGATCGCTTTAGTGCGTGATCAGAAAGGGAAAATCTTCGTCAATACAGGCCTTTACGGAAATGGCAGGCTTGGTGCCACGGTGTTGTCTTCAACATACAACTGGATTTTGTCTGGACAGAAAAAAGACTATGCAGAATATTGGGCATATATATTAGGTAAAAGTGCCAGAAAACAAATCGCGGCTGAGGTATTTCATGTTAGTCCGTTATTTCCTGTTGTGAGAGACGAAGTAAATGTGATATTTGAAAGCAATATAAGTAACGGGTTGCCTGAAATAAAGCTTAACGATGCTGGTAGCAGTGTTTTGCAGAACACTGTATTGCCGTTTTATTGGCAAAGTACAGGATGGGTGTCCGGAAAAGGATGGAATCGTTTTCAGGCAAAAGAAAAAGCTGCTAATTATTTCTACGTATACGATATCGGAGATTGGAAAGCTTTAAGAGCGCAGAACCTGATATCTGAAAATAGAAATTCTATAAAAAATCTTGCTGATGAGGTCTTAAAAGCTCGTGTCGCTACAGAAGATTTCGAAAAAGAAGTGTCAAAATGGCTATTTTTTGTATTATTCTTGTTTTCTCTGGCCTATCTTTGGTTTGAAACTAAAATGTTATAAAACTTTTAGTTTAAAAAGCATAAATTGAGGTTCTTAAACTAAAATGAACCCGCTTTGAAAAGAAAAGACTTTATTTACCTGTCTGGGATGGGCCTTGGAGCACTGCTACTCCAGGATCTGAATGCGCTTGGCAATCCCATAGACCCTTTACAAGCGCTGGAGGGCGTCGACGTAAAATTCAAGAAAGAACTTGCTGATGTTGCATTGAATGCAGCAAGAAGTAAAGGAGCCACCTATGCTGATATCCGTATCGGACGTTATCTGAACCAGTTTGTTGCTGCCCGTGAAAAACGTGTGCAGGGCGTAAGCAATACCGAGTCTTTTGGTGTTGGTGTCCGCGTAATTGCCAATGGATGCTGGGGATTTGCAGCAACGAATAAAGTCACAAAAGAAGATATTGCTAAAGCTGCAGAGCAAGCGGTAGCAGTAGCTAAGGCTAATTCCAAAATAATGGGAGAGCCTGTGCAATTGGCACCGCAGAAAGGCTTTGGCGAGGTAGCATGGAAAGCACCTATAGAACGCAATGCGTTTGAAGTTCCTATTAAGGAGAAGGTAGATCTGCTAATGAACGTAAATGATATCGCCTTACAAAATGGGGCTAGCTTCGTGAATTCTGTCATGTTTGCCATCAATGAGCAGAAATATTTTGCATCAACTGATGGTTCTTATATCGATCAGGATATCCACAGGATATATCCTTCTTTTACCATTACAAAAATTGACCGTGGGTCTGGTAAATTCCAAACCGTGAACTCTTTAAGTTCACCGATGGGGATGGGCTACGAGTACCTTACACCGCGTGCTGAAGATAAAGTGCAGGGTGTGGTTACGAGATACAAACACCGTTATGATATGCTGGAAGACGTGAAAAACGCTACGCAGACAGCAGATCAGAAAATTAAAGCAAAAACAGTGGAGCCAGGGAAATATGATCTGGTATTGGATCCTTCACATCTTTGGTTAACGATCCACGAATCTGTTGGTCACCCTACAGAACTTGACAGGGTGCTCGGATACGAGGCTAACTATGCAGGTACAAGCTTCCTGACTCTTGATAAATGGAAAACCAAAAAATTCAATTTCGGTAGTAAACTTGTTAACGTTGTTGCTGATAAAACACAGAAAGGTTCATTGGGAGCTGTAGGTTATGATGATGAAGGTGTGAAATGTGGTAAGTGGGATCTGATTAAAGACGGAACACTGGTAAACTATCAGGCTATCCGCGATCAGGCACATATCATAGGTCTGGATGCATCACAGGGTTGCTGCTATGCACAGGGTTGGGATGATGTTCAGTTTCAACGCATGGCTAATGTGTCATTGCAGCCAGGTAAGGAAAAACTAAGCGTTGATGACATGATCAAGAATGTCGAAAAAGGTATATATATTATTGGAAATGGAAGTTTCTCTATCGATCAGCAACGTTACAACTTCCAGTTTGGCGGGCAAAGTTTCTATGAGATCAAAAACGGTAAGATTGCCGGCATGCTGAATGATGTTGCTTACCAGGCAAATACCCAGGAGTTCTGGAACTCATGTTCTGCAATTTGCGATGAGAGCGACTATCGTTTAGGTGGTTCATTTAACGATGGTAAAGGACAGCCGTCACAAAGTAGTGCAGTGTCTCATGGTAGCGCAACTACACGTTTCAATGGTGTTAATGTTATAAATACAGCAAGAAAAATCTAATTATGGCTATATTAAGTAAAGAAGAAGCCCAGGCTATACTCAAAAAAGTAATCGGTTTTTCAAAAGCTGATGCCTGTGAGGTAAGTTTAAATGGTTCTGACGGTGGAAATATCCGTTATGCCCGCAATGCAGTGTCTACAGCTGGACAAATCAGCGTAATGAGCCTTGCGGTAAATTCTACATTCGGTAAAAAAACAGGTACTGCAACGATCAATGAGTTTGATGATGCATCCCTGCAGAAAGTGGTGAAACGTTCTGAAGAGTTAGCGATGCTGGCTCCTGAGAATCCGGAATATATGCCTTTATTAGGGCCTCAGGATTTTCCTGAGTCTACCACCTACAATGCAAAAACGGCGGCAATGACGCCTGATACAAGAGCAGATATGGTTGCTAAAAGTTTGGAGGTTTCTAAAGCCGCAAAACTTGAAGCTGCAGGTTTCCTGGAAAATTCTACCCGTTTTAACTCGGTAATGAATTCCAAAGGTTTGTTTGCCTACAATAAGTCGACAAATGTTTCTTTCTCGGTAACAGTAAGAAACCAGGAGGGAACAGGATCAGGTTATATAGAACAGGATTTTAATGACCTTGATAAAATGGATACCTTGGCGCTTAGCAAAATTGCCGCCAAGAAAGCCAATGGTTCTGCAGGGGCAAAAGCTATTGAACCTGGTAAATACACGGTAATCCTGGAGCCGCTGGCAGCCAGTGATATGCTGGGGAATATGTTTAGAGGCTTTGATGCCAGAAGTGCTGATGAAGGCAGAAGCTTTATGAGTAAAAAGGGTGGGGGTACGCGTCTTGGTGAACAGCTGTTCTCAGAAAACATCAATATCTATTCAGATCCTTTCAATCCGGAGTTGCCATCATCAACATGGGATCGCGATGGGTTGCCAAATAAAAGAACACAGTGGGTAGAGAAGGGTGTTGTTAAAAACTTATCGTACTCAAGATACTGGGCAGCTCAAAAAGGTGCACAACCATTACCTTTCAATAGGAGTATTGTTTTGGAAGGTGGTAACCAATCGCTCGAAGAGCTGATCAAAGGCACAGAAAAAGGAATTCTTGTTACACGTTTTTGGTATATCCGTTCGGTAGATCCTCAAACACTATTGTTAACAGGACTTACACGTGATGGTACTTTTTATATCGAGAATGGTGAGATCAAGTTTCCACTTAAGAATTTCAGGTTCAATGAAAGTCCTGTTATCATGCTTAACAATGTTGAGGCTCTGGGTAAACCTGTTCGTACGGGCAGTGGCATGATCCCTCCGATGAAGATCAGGGACTTCACCTTTACGTCACTATCTGACGCTGTTTAAAATCAACAATTAGCAATGCTCCTGGCATTGCTAATTTTTTTTAACCATTTAAATTTTAAAAATTGAGAAGACGCGATTTTTTATATATGACCGGTGTGGGCCTAACGGCTACAATGGTGCAGGGCATGCCCGCGTTTGGTCGCCAGATAACTGTCGAAGAAGCATTGACTCCTGTCGATGTGCAGCTTAAAAAGAAAATGGCCGATATTGCGTTAAATGCTGCGCGATCGAAAGGTGCCAGCTATGCGGACGTCAGGATCGGCCGCTACTTAAATCAGGTGGTATCTACCCGAGAGACCCGTGTTGATAACATCTCCAATGCAGAATCTTATGGACTGGGCGTACGGGTAATCGCGAATGGCAGTTGGGGCTTTGCTGCTACCAACAACATGGATAACGATAGCATCGCCAAAGCAGCAGAGATAGCGGTAGCCATCGCCAAAGGAAATGCAAAGCTCCTCACAGAAAAAGTACAGCTAGCTCCACAAAAGGGTTTCGGCGAAGTAAGCTGGAAAACACCCATAGAAATTAATGCCCTCGAAGTGCCGATTCCTGAAAAAGTCGCAATGTTGCTCGAAGTAAACAAAGAAGCGATGAAGGCAGGAGCTAAGTTTGTGAATTCAAATCTGTTCATGATCAATGAACAAAAATATTTTGCATCAACAGACGGTTCTTACATCGATCAGGATATCCACCGCATCTGGCCCAACTTCACGGTAACTAAGGTGGATTCGGCAGGTGGTAAATTCGAAACGCGTAATGCATTGAGTGCGCCGATGGGAATGGGTTTTGAATACCTGCGCCCTAAAGATGAAGAGAAAATTAAGGGTGGCCCGGTTACGATGTATAAGAAACGCTATGACATACTTGAAGATGTTAAAGAAGCCGTAGCGCACGTAGAGGAGAAACTTAAGGCTAAACCGATTGCTCCGGGAAAATATGACCTGGTTCTGGATCCTTCGCATTTATTCCTGACCATCCATGAATCTGTTGGACACCCTACAGAGCTGGATCGTGTACTGGGTTACGAAGCCAACTATGCTGGAACAAGCTTCCTTACGCTCGATAAGTGGGAAAGTAAGAAGTTTAATTTTGGAAGTAAGCAGGTTAATATTATTGCAGATAAAACACAACCGGGCTCACTGGGTGCTGTGGGCTATGATGATGAAGGTGTGAAATGTGGTAAATGGGATATTATCAAAGATGGTATCCTTGTTAACTATCAGACTATCCGCGATCAGGCACATATCCTGGGGCTCAAAGAATCTCAAGGCTGTTGTTATGCAGATAGCTGGGACAGCATTCAGTTCCAGCGCATGCCAAACGTTTCGCTTGCGCCAAGTAAAGAAGCACTTAGCGCAGCTGATATGGTGAAGAATGTAGAAAAGGGGATCTATATGTTCGGACGTAATTCCTATTCCATTGATCAGCAACGTTATAATTTCCAGTTCAGCGCACAGCTGGCCTATGAGATTAAAGAAGGTAAGATCGTGGGTATGTTCAAGGATGCCGCATATCAGGCCAACACACAGGAATTTTGGAATTCCTGCGTGAAATGCTGTGGTCAGGATGATTTTCGCTTAGGTGGTACCTTCTCTGATGGTAAAGGACAACCTGGACAGGCTAGCGCGGTCTCGCATGGTAGTGCTACAACAAGATTTAATGGCGTCAACGTAATCAATACCGGACGCAGAATAGGCTAGTAAACTATGCAGGAATTTGGTATTTTAGCTTTCTTCTTGAAAGTTAAAATACCATTTTTTATTTATGACCGAGACCATTATCCCTTATTTGGGCATCGTAATCGTAATTCTGTTGCTCGTAACACTGGCGCAGAAAATAAAGATCGCCTATCCTGTGATGCTTGTTGTTGGCGGTTTGCTCATTAGCTTACTGCCCGGTCTGCCGCAGATTAAAATTAATCCGGAACTTATTTTTATTGTTTTCCTTCCTCCATTACTGTACGATGCAGCATGGGAAACGTCATGGAAAGATCTTTGGCGATGGAGGAGGGTGATTACCAGCTTCGCCTTTCTTGTTGTGCTGGCTACCTCACTCGTAGTTGCACTGGTTTCTAATATGGTGATCCCCGGTTTTACACTTGCGCTGGGTTTTTTACTAGGTGGTATTGTCTCTCCGCCGGATGCCGTATCTGCAAGTGCAATCCTCAAAACCGTCAAAGTTCCCAAACGGATATCTGCTGTAATAGAAGGCGAAAGCCTGCTTAATGATGCTTCCAGCTTAATCGTTTTTCGCTTTGCCCTGCTGGCGGTAAATACAGGTACATTTGTATTTCATAAAGCTGCAGCGGATTTTGTCCTGGTTATTGCATTGGGGATTTTAATTGGCGTACTTGTCGGACTGCTATTTTATTACCTCCACAAATGGTTGCCTACCGACTCAAATGTTGATGTGATCCTAATGTTGCTGGCGCCTTATGTCATGTATATAACCGCAGAAAGCTTCCATTTCTCGGGGGTGCTGGCGGTGGTAAGCGGCGGACTTTTCCTCTCTGCACGCAGTCACTCCTTTTTATCCCATAAAAGCAGGCTCAGAGGGTCCAACGTATGGTCGGCATTCAGTTTCTTTTTAAACGGTCTTGTTTTTATGCTGATCGGCCTTGAGCTACCTGAAATTGTTGGTGGTCTGGGCGGCGTCAGCCTGAAATCAGCTATAGGCTACGGCCTGCTCATTACCGCAGTGCTGGTGGTTACTAGAATTATCTTTTTCCTCGGTACCTCAGCGTTCACAACATTCATCAGCAGGTATATCAAAACTGCCGATAGCAGACCGGGTTGGCGCGGGCCATTAATTGCTGGCTGGGCAGGTATGCGAGGGGTGGTATCTTTGGCTGCGGCATTGTCCATTCCGATTTTCCTGACTGATGGGACTGCCTTTCCACAACGTAATCTGATTTTGTTTATCACTTTCACCGTTATTCTCCTTACGCTGGTGGTGCAGGGACTTACTTTGCCATTTGTAATACGCTGGGTACATATGAAGGATCCGGATCACTATAATTCTGATAAAGAGCAGGCGGATGAAATTCGTAGGAATCTCGCTGAGCAGAGCTTGAGTTATCTACGCGAACATCATGCGGAAAGCCTCGAGGTAAATACTTCCTTGCAGGAGCTAACAGCCAAACTGGAAACTGATCTTAACTTAAGTGATGAAGAAACAGGGGCACACCATGAAGAATTTAAGCAAGTTTATCTCCGGATGCTCGACGACCAGCGGCTAGCACTGCTGGAGATGAACAAAAAGCCTGAAACGGATGAGGCTGTGATCAGAAAATACCAGGGATTGCTGGATATTGAAGAAGAAAAAATAAGATTGAAGTATGATTAGTGCTCAATTTTAACAAAAAACTAGTATTTGAAATCCAAAATCTTGCTTTACGCAAAATAAGATACATACTAATCTCTTTTATTTTTATATTTAGGCACCTAACAACCTAAATAACAAAAACTTGAAACGTAGAAATTTTATTTATCTGACTGGAGTGGGGGCCGCCGCGGCAATGCTTCCTGCTATCCCGGTCTGGGGTAATGAGATACCCTTTGAGAAGTCGCTGGAGTATGTTGATCCCGCTTCGAAAAAAATAATTGCTGATGTGGCTTTAAACGCTGCACGAAGCAAAGGGGCCACATATACCGATGTCCGCATTGGCAGATATCTGAATCAATATGTAGTTACCCGCGAAGATAAAGTAGAAAACCTGGTTAATACCGAATCTTACGGTGTAGGGATCCGCGTAATTGCCAACGGATCCTGGGGCTTTGCTGCCACCGATAAGATGGACAAAGATTCTATCGCCAAGGCTGCTGAACTTGCTGTTGCTATTGCCCGCGAAAATTCAAGACTCCTTGCTGAGCCCGTGAAGCTTGCTCCACAAACAGGCTATGGCGAGGTGAGCTGGAAAGCGCCAATAGAGAAAAATGCCTTTGAAATTCCAATCAAGGAAAAGGTGGATCTGCTGCTTTCGGTAAACGATGCAGCAATGAAAGGCGGTGCCGATTATATCAACTCTATCCTTTTTATGGTGAATGAGCAGAAGTATTTTGCCTCTTCAGACAACTCCTATATTGATCAGGACATTCACAGAATCTGGCCTACTTTCTTTATCACCAAAATCAATAAAGAGACCGGCAAATTTGAAACCCGGAATGCGCTGAGTGCACCAACCGGAATGGGGTATGAATATCTGGATGCCAAGCCTGAACATAAAATTCATACCGCTGCGGGAACAGTCTACAAAGGGCGATACGATATGTTAGAGGATGCCCGTCAGGGCGCTACACAGGTTGCCGATAAGTTGAAAGCCAAATCTGTGGAACCTGGAAAATATGATCTTGTTCTCGATCCGTCGCATCTATGGTTAACGATTCATGAGTCCTGCGGACATCCTACTGAACTCGATAGGGTACTTGGTTATGAAGCCAACTTTGCCGGTACAAGTTTTCTTACCCTCGATAAATGGGAGTCAAAGAAATTTAATTATGGAAGTAAAGTGGTCAACATCACGGCCGACAAAACAGAAAAAGGATCTTTAGGCGCTGTAGGATATGACGATGAGGGGGTTAAATGTGGTAAGTGGGATATCATTAAAGAAGGTATTCTGGTAAATTATCAGGCGATCCGGGATCAGGCACATATCATTGGGCTCGACCATTCACAAGGATGCTGCTATGCTGATAACTGGAGTAGTGTGCAGTTTCAGCGCATGGCAAATATCTCGCTGCAGCCTGGTAAACAGCCACTGACGGTAGATGATCAGATCAAAAATGTGGAAAAGGGAATCTATATTGTTGGCGATGGATCATTCTCCATCGATCAGCAGCGTTATAACTTCCAGTTCGGTGGTCAACTTTTCTATGAAATTAAGGCAGGAAAGATTGTGGGTATGCTTAAGGATGTAGCCTATCAATCCAATACTCAGGAGTTTTGGAATTCGTGCGTTGCCGTATGTGATCAGCGGGACTATCGCCTGGGTGGTTCTTTCTTTGACGGGAAAGGGCAACCTTCGCAGTCAAGCGCAGTATCGCACGGTTCAGCAACTGCGCGTTTTAAAGGGGTCAATGTAATTAACACAGCAAGAAAAATCGGATAAATTATGCCTATATTAACTAAAGAAGAGGCTAAAGCACTTTTAACTAAAGTACTCAGCTACTCAAAAGCAGATGAATGTGAGGTAAATATCAATGGTTCTGATGGTGGAAATATTCGATATGCACGTAACTCAGTAAATACAAGTGGAGCGATAAGCACCACCAGCCTCGTTGTTAGTTCTTCCTTTGGAAAGAAGTCTGGCGTGGCAACGATCAATGAATATGATGATGCCTCGCTCGAGAAAGTTGTAAGACGCTCGGAGGAATTGGCTAAACTGGCACCGGAAAATCCGGAGTACATGCCCTTTTTACCCCAGCAGGAATACGGGCCTGAATCACCAACGTTTTCGCCGGTAACGGCAAAAGTAGGCCCTAAAGAACGCGCGGATGCTGTTGCTCAAAGTCTGCAGGTATCAAAGGATGCCAAGCTGAACGCTGCCGGATTTCTTGAAAACAGCATGGGCTACAGTGCAATGATGAATAGCAAGGGGTTGTTTGCCTACAATACCTCTACAGACCTGGCATTCAATATCACCATGCGCACCTCAGATGGAAAGGGGTCCGGTTATGCTACGCGCGGCTACACAGATTTCAGTAAACTTAATGCTGGGAAGGATACTGCTGTAGCGGCAAAAAAAGCGGTCGCCTCGGTAACGGCAAAAGCAATAGAGCCCGGAAAATATACAGTGATTCTTGAGCCTACCGCTGTGGCCGTGATGCTGGAAAATATATTCTTTGATATGGATGCCCGCCAGGCGGATGAAGGGCGGAGCTTCATGAGTAAACCCGGTGGTAAAACCAGACTTGGCGAGCAACTCGTGGATCCACGTGTAAATATTATGTCGGATCCATGGAATAAAGAATTGCCCGGAGCAACATGGTCTGGTGATGGACGTGCTCAGCAAAAGGTGAATTGGATAGAGAAAGGGGTAGTGAAGAATTTATATACCTCCCGATACTGGGCGGCAAAAACAAATATAAAGCCTATTCCATTTCCTGGTGGATTGATCATGGAGGGGGGAACAAAAACCCTGGAAGAATTGATTAAAGGTACAGAAAAAGGAATTTTGGTTACCCGTTTATGGTATATCAGAACAGTAGATCCACAAACGCTGCTGCTTACGGGGCTCACACGCGACGGTACTTTCTATATCGAGAACGGCGAGATCAAGTTCCCTGTTAAGAACTTCCGCTTTAACGAAAGCCCGGTCATCATGTTAAATAACCTCGATGAAATGGGAATTCCTGAGCGCACGGTTAGCGCAGAGAGTAATGCAAATTACCTGTTGCCGCCACTTAAAATCAGGGATTTTACTTTCACCTCCTTATCGGATGCGGTCTAGTAAACAGAAAAAGAGATTGCCAAACAGGCAATCTCTTTTTTTTATACGATTACAGCTTTAAATTTCGGAGCGCGTCGCTTGTTACTGGCTTGCTCGTAAGCATAGGCAAGTTGAATTAATTGTGGCTCAGCATAGGCTGTACCTACAAATGACAAACCCATTGGCAACTCGTTAAAATGACCCATAGGTACTGTAATGTGTGGATATCCTGCCCTTGCTGCGGGAGCAGAGAAAGAAAACCCATTGTCATAATCTCCGTTGATCAAATCAATGCATACTGCAAATCCATTGGTAGGCGCAATGATGGCGTCAAGTTGTTTTTCTTTTAACAAGGTATCTATTGCTATCCTTGATGTTCCCTGCGATTTTGCCAGGGCATCCACATATTCTTTACTATCCAGGCCTCCTTTTTTCTGGGCCTGCTCCAGGGTCTCCTGCTTAAAGAATGGCATTGCCTTGTCTTCATTGTTATTGTTGTAGTCAATCAGGGAGCCCAGGGATTTGATCTTTGAATTTGATGTGCGCAGGTATGCGTTAAGGCCATCCTTGAATTCGTAAAGCAGTACCTGGAACTCTGCATTCCCAACACCACGAAGCGACTTCAGTAACTCCACCTCTACAACTTCGGCACCCTGCTCTTTTAAGGTGACGATGGCCGCTTTTAGTAGTTTAACCATCGCAGGATTCCCATCAAGGGCGGTCTTTTCTATCCCCAGTCTTTTTCCTTTTAATCCGTTTTTATCCAGGTAAGCCGTGTAATCTGTTTTTGTTTTTCCAGCGCTTTCTTTAGTGTAGCGGTCATTGGCATCGATGCCGGTAAGCGCACCAAGTAGGGTCGCGGCATCGGCAACGGTTCTTGCCATTGGTCCCGCGGTATCCTGTGTGATGGATATTGGAATAATTCCAGTGCGACTTAGCAGTCCAACCGTAGGTTTGATACCTACAAGACCGTTCACAGAAGCAGGCGAAACTATCGACCCGTCAGTTTCTGTCCCTATCGATACTGCGCAAAGGTTGGCTGCCGTAGCAGAACCTGATCCTGCACTGGATCCACTCGGGTTGCGGTCAAGAACGTATGGGTTTTTTGTTTGTCCCCCGCGACTGCTCCATGCACTCGTAGAGTTGGAAGACCTGAAGTTTGCCCATTCACTTAAATTGGTTTTTCCCAAAATGACGGCACCCGCTGCACGTAACTGGGTGATGATGAAAGCATCTTTACCAGCATGATTGTCAGCAAGCGCAATAGATCCTGCAGTAGTCAGCATCCGATCTCCGGTATCTATGTTATCTTTAATCAATACTGGAATTCCATGCATCGGACCACGCAATTTTCCTGCTGCCCGTTCTTTATCCATGCTGTCAGCAATACTCAGCGCGTCTTTGTTTAATTCTATTACTGCATTTAATGCGGGACCTGATTTATCTATAGCCGCAATACGCTTCAGGTAGAGTTCCGTGATTTTTCGTGAGGTCCATACACCGCCTTTCATCTTTTCCTGTAACCCGGCAATCGTAATCTCGTCTAACTCAAAAACGTCGACTGCAGCAAGCGTACGTTCTGCTGAGGTGGTAGGATGTACAAGATTTGCAGTGGCGCCTAAGCAACTGATGCTCAACGCAGCAAGTGAGCCTGTCTTGATGAAATTTCTTCTTTGCATAACGTGGATTAAATAAACCTCAATTAACAAAATAATAAACGGTTTATGAAAGTAATCAATCTATATTTAATACAAAACGTCTACGAATGTAACTATGACTGAATACGAACAAAAGATAAGTGTTGAATTGAAACAGTGGCAACGAAAGATTACAAAAGATCCTTCCTTTGCAGACAGGCTTTCTAAGCAGGTACAGGATAAAATGAGTGGCATTATTCCGGAGAAAGTTCATCAGGCTGTCACTTTTATGGTAGAGAAGATGTTTAAGCTGATGCTCTATGGCGCCGAATACCTGACCGGCGAAATGCCAGATCCGCAATCGACGCTGCTTTGGCGCGAAGCTTATGTTAAACAAACTATCAAAGATTACCAGAAGACTGCCGGTGTTGAAGGTGCTGTAACTGGTGCCGGTGGAATCTTGATGGGTATAGCTGACTTCCCTGTGCTGGTTGGTATCAAATTAAAAATGCTCTTTGAGATTTCAAGGTTATATGGCTACGATGTTGGCGACTACCGCGAAAGACTCTTTATGCTTTACATTTTTCAGCTGGCCTTTTCCAGTCAACATAACCGCCCACAGGTCTACAAGATTTTGGAAAACTGGCAGGCTTATGCGGATTTGTTGCCGAAAGATCCTGCAGCATTTGATTGGCGTAGCTTTCAGCAGGAATACCGCGATTATATAGATCTGGCCAAAATGGCGCAACTAATTCCAGTAGTTGGTGCTGCGGTAGGAGCAGTAGCTAATTATAAACTGATCGATAAACTTGGTGCTACCGCGATGCAATGCTACCGCATGCGTAAGCTTGATGACGGCTTAAAATTAGAAAATCAATAAATTATATACATAATTTTCTTAGGTATATAAAAATAGTGATATATTTGATTATGGCAATCCGGAACGAACTTTTTAAAGGTACCCTGCAAACCATTATCCTCAATCTTTTGGAAGAGAATGGCAGAATGTATGGCTACGAAATCACGCAAAAGGTAAAGACTATTACTCAGGGTGACCTATTACTTAAAGAAGGTGCTTTGTATCCTGCATTACATAAACTTGAAGCTGAAGGTTTGTTGGAAACTATGGTGGAGGTAGTGGATAACAGGGTTCGTAAATATTACCTGCTTTCTGAAGAAGGAAAGACAGAGGTAGTAAGCAAACTTCAGGAAGCCAGAGAATTTATTAACAATCTGCAATTGTTACTCAACCTTAAACCGCAACTGAAATGATACTGACTGAAACACAAAAAACGGAGATTAGGGAGTTTATCGGGACTGTGCCTAAATATCAGGAAACCTATGATGAACTGTATGATCATATCCTGAGTTCTTTAGGTACGCTTGAAAATGAAAATTACAATATAGATCTGGTGGCAAGGATTGTTAACCAAGACTTCGGTGGGTTTAAAAAAATTGTCTGCGTAGAAGCGGATTACAATAAGCAGGCAATGAAAAATGTGATGCGGGATTTGCGTCAGGAAATGAAACAGCAATTCTATTTCCCCGAGCTCTGGAAAACATTGATAATTTTAGCCTTATGTGTCATAATTTATAACTATTCGTCCGGTGATTTTAAAGTAATCAGGATCATATTTGGATCAGTAATGCTGGCGAGCTTTACACCAATGGTCTACTACTGGGGTAACCGATTGTTGTTTAAGAAAAAAGGGAGTCGCCCGTCCATTAAGGATGGCGGTTTTGCACAACAGTCGATGATGCTGATGCAGGTCGCTTATGCGCCATTTTTTATATTTATAGATAAGGATGCGCTCTTACAAGTCACCTATCCAACCGCACTGATCGTTACTTTGTTCATGTTTTTTTTCTCGAGCATCTACATTCGGTCTTATTTCCGACTTTACAACAGAAACGTAAAAATACTGCTGTCACGATAAATTCTTACTACATTTAAGGTATGCCTTCTTTAAAAAGTCTTCCTTCTCCATTAAGCATTCTGATGCTGGTTATTGTATGCGCAGCCTTGGCAACATGGCTTATCCCTTCAGGAAAATACAATACACTGGCCTACACGGAGGGAGATTCTACATTTGCCTATACTGGAAAAACCGGCGTGCATAGTTTGCCATTTACGCAAAAAACGCTTGATAGTCTGCATGTCCTGATTACGCTTGATAAGTTTGCCGCGGGAAACATCCGTAAACCTGTTTCGGTGCCTGGGACTTTTTATAACCTCCCTAAAAATAGTCAGGGCATTATACAGATTCTTACTGCTCCGGTCAAAGGAATCTATGATACAATTGATATTATCTTGTTTATCCTGTTCACAGGTGGATTCATCAATGTTTTTTATGCTACAGGTGCAATGGAAGCTGGTTTGAAAAACCTTTCTGCGCGCATGCATGGTAAAGAAGCATGGCTTATTATTATTCTGGGCTTTCTTTTTTCTTTTGGCGGTGCCTCTTATGGCATGGCAGAAGAAGCTTTTGCTTTTTACCCTATTATGGTGCCGTTGTTCCTCGCTGCGGGTTACGACTTAATAGTTCCTGTCGCTGTTCTTTTTGGCGGCACTCAACTTGGTACACTTTCCTCTTTCAGTAATCCTTTTTCTACTATTATCGCATCCAACGCCGCAGGTATCAACTGGGCAGACGGACTTTACGGGAGGCTGATCATGTTTGCCATAACTACTGGAGTCTTTATCTGGTATGTGGTACGCTACGCGGAGAAAGTGAAGCGAAATCCACAAGCCTCATTGGTCTACAGGTATGACGGATTGGTGAGCAGTCCTTTCCCAACACTTGGTCAGTCCGATGTGAAAGAAGGAAGAAATACAAAAAATACCGTGTTGCTCTTACTGTTCCTTGCTACGTTCCTGATGCTCATCGCTGGTGTGGTGGTGCTTAAATGGTGGTTGCCCGAGATGTCTGTCTTATTCCTTTCCTCATCAATCCTGGTTGCAGTAATCACCCGTATGGGGGAGAAAGAATTCCTCGCTAAATTTATCAAAGGTGCCGAAGGCTTGCTCGGTGTTGCTTTTTTAATTGGTACGGCGCGTGGTGTTACTTTGATTTTGAATGATGGGAATATCAGTGACAGCATTTTGTTTTATGCCTCTGGCCTGGTTGATACCTTGCCGCCACCCATATTTATCGTTCTCATGCTGTTTATCTATATGATATTTACCATATTTATTTCCAGTTCGTCGGGTATGGCTGTTGTCACAATGCCAATTATGGGTTCCCTGGCGATGATGACGGGCGTTCCGGGAAGGGAGGTAGTGAATAGCTATCTGTATGGAATGGGCATCATGGGGTTCGTTACGCCAACCGGGCTGATCCTTCCTTCATTGGCGCTGGTTAACGTAAGCTTGAAGGCATGGTGGCGTTTTATCTGGCCGCTGATGCTGATATTAATTCTGATTTGCGTGCTTTCCCTTATTATTGGTATCAAGCTTTAGGCTGCGGTTCAGGTATTGCTGTAAATCGGAAGTTCGTTTTTCAACAGGCAGGACCTTAAATTCTTTATAACTGTTCATCACATAAAACATGAGGTCGTCCTTATCCAGCTTATCGAGCTCTTTTAATGTTGGGCGGTACAAAACCATGAAATGATCAAGCTCTTCACCCTTTAACGGTGTGTAAGACTTGACCAGTACTTCGTTAAAACGCGCATCAATCTGCAGTTCTGTTTTTTCCTGCTCCAGTCGGCGTTTAAATTTTCTGGCCGATTTACCCTCTTTACTGAAATATTTAGAGGGGTAAAAAGTAAGCGGTTTGTTCTGCTCTATTTTTAATGCGTTTGCTTTACGGTATACATCAGCATACTGCACTTCAGGATTGAAATTTTCACCCTTAATGGTCACGTTTTTCAGGAAAGTTGTATTGATGTACAGATACCTTTTGATTGGTCTGGTATCGATCAGCAATAAGGTGTCCGTAAGGTAGCCTGGCTGGGTAAAGATGAGCACCTGACCTGCAGCCGCACTTATTTTGAAAGCTCCCTTATTATCCGTTTCTGTATGCTGTCGGGTAGTGCTGTTGGTTACCATAACGCCACTCAGTATTTGAGAACTTGCCCTGTCGGCAACGGTACCGCTGATTTGTTGGGCCTGTGCGATATTTGTGATGAATATAGCTAGCAACAAGAAGATAACATTTCGGAACATAACTAAAGGTACTCCTTCCCGGTGGATGCCGCTAATTTTTTACATATTTTAACATCCACTAACAAACATCAGACGCATAGTGCTTGTTAATTTAATATGAGTTCGACAGATAATAACAAGATCCTGATCAAGGAATTAACGGATTTGATTTTAAAAGGAAATGCACATGCATCTCTGGAAGATGCGCTGGCAGATATCCCATTAAAAGATATAACTGTAGCGCCCGATAATTTGCCTTATAACATTTGGCAACTTACAGAACACATCCGCATCACGCAGTGGGACATTGTAGAATTTTGTATTGATCCAAATCATAAGTCGCCTAAATGGCCTGAAGAGTACTGGGTAAAACCGGTAGAGCAGGTTACTGCAGCACAATGGGAGGAAAGCATTGCGCAGATCAAGGCCGACAGAGAACGGTTCCTGGATTTGCTGAAGCATGCGGATCTTTTTAGCCCCTTGCCGCATGGAAGTGGCCAGAATGTCCTCAGGGAAGCATTACTAATCGCTGACCATACCTCTTACCATCTGGGCGAGGTTCTTATTTTACGCCGTTTGCTGAACAACTGGAAATCTTAAAAAAAAGCTATCTTGTTGACGTTTTTACAACGATCAGCAGATGGGTACAATTTTACCGGAGAAAAATAAGATAGGTCTATGGACAAGCACTTCGCTTGTAGTAGGCAATATGATTGGTGCGGGGGTGTTCCTGATGCCGGCAGCACTGGCCTCTTACGGAAGCATCAGTCTGCTTGGTTGGATGTTCTCTGCCATAGGATCCTTTTTTCTTGCGCGCGTATTTGGCAATTTAAGTAAGCTTGCCCCACAGGTTACAGGTGGTCCTTATGGTTATACACGTCTTGGTTTAGGGGATTTTGCAGGATTTCTCGTCGCCTGGGGCTATTGGATCTCTACAGCTTGTGCCAATGCTGCCATTACGATATCTCTCGTTAGTGCGCTCAGCACTTTTTTTCCTGTGCTTTCCGGGAACGCGGTGTATTCAGTATCGACAGGCCTTCTCGCCATCTGGCTGCTCACCTGGATTAACACCAGGGGAGTGGTTGTGTCAGGGAAAGTCCAGCTGTTTACCACTATCCTCAAATTAGCTCCCTTGTTTGTAATTGCCGTTGGCGGACTATTTTTTATAAGGCTGGAAAACTTCCAACCCTTCAACAGCAGCGGCACCTCAATATGGTCGGCCATACAGGCCACAGCAACCTTCACTATGTTTGCCTTTGTAGGCATAGAATGTGCATCTATTCCTGCCAGCACTGTCGATAATCCTGCTAAGACTATTGCCAGGGCAACAATGCTGGGGCTGCTTATTGCGGCGCTGGTCTATATCCTTGGGAGTGTTTCTTTGATGGGGATCCTCTCGCCAGCACAACTTAAAAACTCTGTTACGCCATATGCCGACGCTGCCGTATTGATGTTTGGGCCGACAGCGAAATATTGGGTAAGTGCTGGAATTGCCATTGCCGCTTTTGGTGCACTAAATGGCTGGATTCTGATTCAGGGACAAATGCCATATGCAATTGCAAAAGACAAACTCTTTCCGGCAGTTTTTGCTAAAGAAAATAAACGTAAGGTTCCTTACATGGGGATGCTTATCAATAGCGTAGTCGTGTCGTTATTCATGACAATGAATTATACGAAGGGCCTGGTGGAGCAATTTCGCTTTTTGCTGCTGCTTGCTGTATTGACTATTTTTATCCCTTATCTCTTTTCGACAACGGCATATATGCTGATTAACCTGCTGAAAAAGAAAGAAAAAAAAGGCCTGATCTCTGCTGCGTTAATCGCCGTTCCAGCCTTTGCCTACAGTTTGTGGGCTATCGCAGGATGTGGCGAAAAGACCGTTTATTACGGTTTTCTGGTGTTGATGGCTGGAATCCCGTTCTATGTATGGATTGTATATACGAACAAGACAGAGGAACTTTGATCTTGTCCTGATTTACCCCTTTATTAGTCCGCTTTACACCCAGAGGTTCATAGTCCTCATCAGTATATTTGAGTAAACTAAATAAAAAGATATCATGCATATTCTCGTTAAGGTCGTTGTCGTTATCGGCGCAGTAATTATCTTTCTTCTTCTTATTGCCATCTTTGTTAAGAAAGAATATACTGTCGAACGATCACTTGTAATCAATAAACCAAATCAGGAAGTGTATGATTATCTTAAATTTATACGTAATCAGGATTACTACAGTAAATGGGTTATGACTGATCCCAATATGAAAAAAACCTTTACGGGAACGGATGGCACGGTAGGATTTAACTATGCCTGGGATGGTAATGATAAGGCAGGACAGGGCGACCAGCAGATTACTAAACTCGTAAATGGCGAGCAGGTTGATACGGAGATACATTTTATCAGACCTTTCGCGGGACTTGGCTGGGCTTCTATGTTCACCAAGTCGCTACCACAGGGACAAACAGAAGTAGTTTGGCGCATGAAAGGTCGAAACAACTATCCGATAAACCTGATGAATCTAGTAATGGATTCTATGCTCGGGAAAGACATGGATGTTAGCCTTCACAATTTGAAAAATATTTTAGAGAAATAATACAATGGCCAAGTTTAACTTCTACCTCAACTTCAAGGAAAACACTGAAGAAGCTTTTAACTTTTACAAATCCGTATTTGGCGGAGAATTTGAGACCCTGCAAAGATTTGGGGACACACCGCATGCCGGCGATGTTCCAGCAGAACATCATGATAAAATTATGCATGTCTCGCTGCCCCTCCCGGGTGGGGGAGTACTGATGGGAACAGACGATCTTGGTGTAATGGGACGGCCCTTTATTCTGGGTAATAACATCTCGTTGTCGATTGGAGCAGACTCAGAAGCTGAGGCAGACCAGCTTTTTGGAGGCTTATCAGAAGGTGCAACCATAACCATGCCACTTCAAAAAACCTTTTGGGGTGCGTACTTCGGAATGCTGACAGATCGCTTCGGCATCCAATGGATGGTTAACTACGATTACCCGCAAGCTTAATTTGCGCGCTTTCCTGAACCTAACCACATCAACGAATTGATCAGCATCTGATTCTGTTCTTTACTGGAAAATGTTGAGGAGAGCGCTTTTTTACTGTTGTGCTCGTAGTCAATGTCGTTATGTCCCATATTTACATAGACCATTTTATATTTCTTATTGGTCCATACAACCGGGTAATAACCACTATGCCAGATTTCGTATGCTTTAGGGCCTGTTCCCAATGGGAAGCTGCTTGAATCTATCGCCATAAGAATATCGATGTCTTTATTTTTCCTGAGGTCATTTTGCCAACGGTACCATTCATTAGGCGCAGCCTTAAAGGTGCCTGGAAGGCCCTTTGTTATCGGATGCTGCTTGTCTTCTACCTTCAAAATAGCAGATGTTGGTCTCCATGTGTTGCTGCCATAGCCTCCGGATCCTAGAAATATGTTATGATACCAGTTCCAGTCTTCAGGAAAAGTAGAATCCTTTAGTGCAAAAGCAGAAAAATGGAAACCCATCCAGGCGCCGCCATTTTCCATATAAGTTTGGAAAGCTACTCTTTGTTCAGGTGCTTCTGGGCGGGTGTCAAGAAACAGGACCACCTGATATTTAGCAAGCACAGCGGCATTTAAGCTGCTCCAGTTGGTCGTAGAATCGTAACTGAAATTGTATTGCGCTGCTGTTGCGGCAAACCACTTATTTGCCTCATGTACGTAATCAATATGCGCCTGATCAGCTTTTGCGGTAAAAAAAGCCAATACCTTGAACTTTGGTTTTTTACTTTGTGCATTGAGCAGGTTATGTTGTAAGCAGCAAACTGCAATAAACAAAATGATCCGGAATTTTTTTACCGTCAGACAGGAAATTTTCATATTTGGTCAGGCTTTAATCTTAGTTCTAAATTAAACTTTATATTGAATCTTTCCTTAAAAAAAATAACAAAAACATATTGGAAAAATGCACTTTCTTTTTCAATTGTAGTAGGTTTAAACCGATCTGAAATCAAAATAAAACTGTAGATTGCCGTATCCTTACATACCTTTTTCATTGTTATGACTGATCATAAATTGAAAATTCTGTATATTGGAAGCTCTTCAGCCCACCTACAGGGAAACACCATACTCAACAACGATCTTGCTGCCTATGATGTTTCTTTCGTAAACAATCATATAGCATTTTCAGCACGTTTAACAGAATTTCAACCGGATCTCCTTGTTGCTGAATATTCCAGCGATGCGTTCTATGCTGGGAACCCGGATGGAATCAAAGGATATCCTTTTCCTTTACCCTTACTGCTGATTGTGCCCGAGGATCTGGAGGATGAGGTTATAGTGCTCCTGGATAATGGGGTGGATGACTATGTGCTTCGTAATAACAGAAAGAGATTGGCTAAAGCCATAGCCAACCTTGCTGCCAAATCAAGGCTGCAGAAAGGTGGCGAACAGCGGTACAGGTACCTCTTTGATCAGAACCTCTCTGGATTTTATACAAGCTCTGTGAAAGGCCTGCTGCTGGATTGTAACCTTGCTTTTGCCACAATGCTGGGCTATAACTCGCCGGAAGAAATTATTGGAAAACAGGTGATAGATATGTACCAGGTGTCATCAGACCGGCAGGAATTTATTGATGAGCTCATCAAGCACAAGAAACTTAGTAATTATCAAAGTACACTGTTGCGCAAGGATGGCAGTTCTATCCATCTGCTGGAAAACATCTATTTATTTAATGACCCACTTACGTCGGAGGCGCTTTGTCAGGGCGTAATGATCGATATCACCGAATATATCTCGACCAAGGAGAAGGTAGCACGCGCACGATCCCTACTTTCTGAAGCGCAGAAGCTCGCTAAAATGGGTAACTGGAACTACAATATGCGCAAACAAGAGCTTACGCTATCAACAGGTATGCGTGATATTTTAGGGATCAACCACAAAAATAACATTACGGTTGAAGAACTGAAGACGTTTATACATCCCGATGATATACAAATGGTGATCGAAAATATTCTCGGTCTTCCAGGTACAGCCATCAAGGGAGAAAATAATTTCAGAATTTGCAGACCTGATCAGCGGGTAATCAAAGCAGCGAGTGTCAATACTTTTGATTACGATGAGCAGGGAAATGTGCTGCGTTTTTATGGTGTTGTACAGGACCGCTCGGCATTATTGGCTGCTGAGGAAGCGCGTGATCAGATCACTGCTGAGCTAATCAGTCGCAATAAAGCACTGGAGCAGTTTACCTACGTGATATCGCACAACCTCAGAGCCCCGGTTGCCAATATCCGTGCGCTGACAGAAATTTTGGATATGGATCTTGAGGGCAGGAGCAAAGACCTGATTGAGAAAATGGGGGCTTCAGTGCAAAACCTGGATACTATCATCACCGATTTGAACCAGATTTTGCAGATTAAGCAACTCCATAATGCCGTCAAGGAAAAAATTCAGTTTGAAGATCTCATGCGTAGCATTCGCTTAAGTATAAAGAATCTGATAGAAGCAGAACAGGTCACATTTGAGCACAATTTTAACGGGGCTTCAGCGATGATTGCCATCAGGGGATATTTATATAGTATCTTATATAACCTGACATTAAATAGCATTAAATATAGGAAGAAGGATATAAATCCGGTTATAAAAATAAGCACGGTTCAGCATCCTGACTATATCATCCTCAGCTTTCAGGACAACGGGAAAGGGATAGATCTGGTTAAAAATGGCGATAAGTTGTTCGGACTCTATAAGCGCTTTGATACCAGTATTGATGGAAAAGGAATGGGACTCTTTATGGTTAAGACGCAGGTGGAAGAACTTGGCGGGACCATAAGTGCCAGCAGTTCTTTAGGTGAAGGTACAATCTTCACCATGCATTTCCCTTTATAAACATCTAAGACCTTGACCGGCTTTATTTAGTTTTAGATACTGGTACTTTTTTAGCATCTTTTGCTGATGTAACATTTTCTGCTTCAGTGCCTTTGGCTTTTCCTTTGTCTTTCGTTTCTTCTGGGGTCACAGCATTTTTTGCCGTTGCTTTTTCTTTACTCATGGTCTTTTCAGGATAGGTATACAACTAGAACAACCTATCAAATAAATGGTTTTTTCAAAATTCATTTATACCTTCGCCCATTACTAAATACACACATATGAAAAGAATAGTGCACTTGCTACTCTTCGCCATGGTCATCTTTTTTGGCGGCGAAGTTAAAGCAGATGAAGGCATGTGGCTTCCCCTGTTAATTGGGAAAAACTACGAGCAAATGAAGAAACAAGGTTTTAAGCTTACGGCAAAAGACCTGTACAATGCCAATGGGTCGAGCATGAAAGATGCTATTGTCCACTTCGGTGGTTTTTGCACCGGAGAGATTGTGTCAGACAAAGGCCTGATCTTTACCAACCACCATTGTGGCTATGACGCTGCAGCATCCAACTCTACAGCGCAGAACAATATCCTCGACAATGGATTTTATGCAAAAAATTACGGTGAAGAAAAGCCGATCGACGGACTTTGGGTGCGTTTTCTGCAAAAAATGGTAGATGTTACTCCTCAGGTTGAGGCAGCAGTTAAAGGGCTGACCGGTGTTGAAAGAACAACAAAAATGAATGAGACCTTTGCAACTATTGCTAAGGCAGCAGTAACCGGCCCTTCCATTGAAGCTAACGTTAAGGATTTCTACAAAAATAACCAGTTTATCTTGTTCGTCTACGAACGTTTTGATGATATCCGACTGGTAGGTATTCCGCCACAAAGCATTGGTAAATTTGGTGGCGATACCGATAATTGGGAGTGGCCAAGACAAACAGGCGATTTCTCAGTATTCAGGGTTTATGCAGGAAAAGGAAATGTAGCTGCCAAATACAGCGCTGCTAATACCCCTTACGTGCCTAAAAAATTCCTTCCGATCTCTATCAAAGGCGTCAAAAATGGAGACTTTTCTATGGTATACGGTTACCCGGGCCGTACAGACCGTTACTTAACTTCTTACGGAGTGGATCTGGCTACAGAAAAAGTCAACCCCACTACAGTTAAATTACGCGATATCCGCCTTAAAGCATGGAAAGAAGAAATGAATAAAGACGTTGCTGTACGTTTAAGGTTGTCTTCTCAGTATGCAAATATTGCAAACTACTGGAAATATTATATCGGTCAGACTGAGCAGTTAAAAAGTCATAAGGTAGCCGACAGTAAACGTGTGGAAGAAAAAGCATTTACTGCCTGGGCAGGACAAAAAACAGAGTTCAATACTTTAATGGAGCAATATGACGCATTATATAAAACGATCGAGCCTATTGCCATACAGCGTACATATATTACCGAAGGCTTCGGAGCTTCGGCTTTTGTAGCAAGCACCCTGAATATTGGCAACACATTAATTGGTTTAACAACCCAAAGAGGGGATGCTGCATGGCTTGCAGGAATGCAAGCGAAAATGAATGCTGCATTGACAAAATATGAATCTACTTATAATGAGCCTGCAGATAAAAAGATCTTTGCACAGATTCTAGCAAGTTTTTATCAGGATGTACCTGTCAAATCACAGCCCACGTTCTTCGCGCAAATTGCAGAGAAATACTGGACTGGTAAACCCGAAACAACATTTGCTAAATATGCAGATTACCTTTGGGAAAACAGCCAGTTCTTAAAACCCGAAAAGCTCCGTGCTTTTATCGCAACCAACCCATCCGCTGAAGACGTTAAAAAAGATCCCGCGTATCAGTATGCGCTGAACGTAGTGCCCGCTACTTACATCAAAACAAATTTCGGTTCTGTAGTGAGTGATTTCGAAGCTAAAAAAGCAGAACTTGATCATGAATACCTTAAAGGCGTGCTGGAAAAAAATGCCGGGAAAATCATGTACCCTGATGCAAATTCTACCATGCGTATCTCTTTTGGTAACGTACAGAACTACTCGCCTAAAGACGGAATTACCTATAATACTACGACAACAATTGATGGTGTAGTGGCGAAATACGTGCCTGGTGATAGTGAATTCGACTTGCCGCAGTCGCTGATTGAGAACTATAATAAAAAGAACTTCGGACAGTATGGTAACGATGGTACGTTGACTGTTGGTTTTATTACAAATAACGATATCACGGGTGGTAACTCCGGATCTCCAACCATCAATGGCAATGGAGAGCTAATCGGATTAGCTTTTGATGGTAACTGGGAAGCTATGAGTGGAGATATCGCTTTTGATAAACAGTTTAAACGGACCATCAATGTTGATGTGCGTTATGTGCTGTGGTGTATTGATGTACTGGGCGGTGCCAGGAATATCATCAATGAATTGGATATCAGAAAGAATGCTCCTGTAAAAGGAAAATAAAAGTGGCTTATACCATAAAAAAAGCGCCTGATCGTCAAACGATCAGGCGCTTTTTTTATGTGTATTTTTACTGTTGAGGCTTTGCCGCTTTTTCAGCTTCCTTAGCTTTCTTTTTGAAGAATCCTCTGAACAGGAAGTTACTCTGTAATGCTTCCAGATCCTGATCTAACTTATGGCTGCCTGATTGTAGATTCGTCATGATTGCACGTACCTGATCCGCCGTCTTAGGATCGTTTAATAATAATCCTGCAGCGTTATCAGTCTTGTTCAATTTAGAAGTCGCATTGTTAAGGTTCTCAGTCATAGCCGAAGCTGAACGCGCTGTTTTCTGCAGTTCGTTTACCGAAGCCTGCAATCTGGCGAAAACCACCGTGTCTGTTAATAACTTATCAGCAAGGCCATCTTTCGTATTCAGCTTTTTACTAAACTGATCCAGTTCTCTGGCCATTCTGTCTGTAGAAGCAGTTGTTTTCTGCAGGTTGGCAACAATAGCCTTAAAGTTATTGGCGATTTTCTCGTCAGTAAGCAATGCTCCCGCAGTACCTTTACCCGCAACAAGGGCTGCAGATAGTGTTTTGAAGTCACCCGTAATGTCTACCAGATTTTTGTTATTTACCTGAAAGGTCTTCATGATATCATCCGTAGAAAGGGTTGTATTTACTTGCAAACGATCTCCATCTTCTACAAAAGGATACTTAGGATTCCCGCCTTCAATAACGATAATCTTGTTGCCGATCAATCCATCAGAACTGATACTTGCTTTCGCATCTTTATGAATGTATTTATGTGCTTCTTCTTCGATGTTTACAAAAACCTGTACTTGTGATTGTCCGTAAAACTGGATCTTTTTAATAGTACCTATTTTTACGCCGGAATACCACACATTGTTCCCCGCTTTCAATCCTTGAATATCGCTGAACACAACACTCACGGTAAAGCTCTTTACAAAGCTTTTACGTTGCCCACCTAGCGTGAAGATTGCAAGTACAAAAATGAATAAACCTAAAAGGATAAATATGCCTACCGTAATCTGCTTACGGCTGTCTGATTGTGCCATGTTTTATTTGATAAAATTATAATCGTAAAAAGGTTTCACCCTCTCGTCATTTGTGTTAAATACCTCTTCGAAAGTTCCCTGACGTTCAAATTTGCCGTCAAGGAGCATCGCCACGCGGTTGCCTACCTCTTTGGCGCAAGTCAAATCATGTGTGATCACGATCGAACTGGTTTTATAGCGTTCCTGCACTTCGTTAATGAGTTTGTTGATTTCCAGACAGGTAATGGGATCCAGACCTGCTGTAGGCTCATCATAAAGCATGATTTCAGGCTGCAAAATTAATGTTCTTGCAATCCCGATACGTTTACGCTGACCGCCGGAAAGCTCCGAAGGCATTTGGTTTATAGTTTGTAACAAGCCTACGGCATCCAATGTTTCTTCTACCAGCTTATTTACTTCACCTTTTGTCAGGGTTTTGCGGTTGCGGACCAATGGAAACTCCAGGTTTTCTCGTACCGTCATACTATCATATAGTGCGCTGTTCTGAAAAGAAAAGCCCACCTGCAGTCGCAATGCCAGAAGTTCTTTATAAGTTATTTCATCAACAACATTCCCCAGCACTTCTACTTTTCCTGCATCAGGAGTAAGCAGACCAATAATGATTTTAATGAGTACTGATTTTCCTGTACCCGATTTACCAAGTACAACAAGGTTTTCCCCACGATATAAATCAAGGTCTACACCTCTTAATACGTGGTAGTTGCCAAAGGATTTATACAGTCCGTTAATCTGAATTACTTTTTCTGCAGTGGTGTCGGTAAGTGGTTTCTCTCTCATATACTGCTAATTAGGTTCTAAATAAGCCAAAGAACTGTACCGAAATTACTTCTTCGATAAAAATTAAGAACATGGCAATAACTACAGCCGAATTAGCGGCTTTTCCTACACCCTCTGTACCCTTTGAAGAATTGTAGCCCTGATAGCAGCCTACAATGCCGATGGTAAATCCAAATAAGATGGCTTTAATCGTCGAAGCTGTGAAATCAAGAAAGGTGATCTGCTCCAGTGATGATTGGAAAAATGCCCTTGCACTCGTACTCTCAAACATGGATACGTTTAGTAAAGCACCCAGCATACCCACCATGGCGGTATAAAAAGTTAAAATGGGGATGGTGATCGTCGCAGCAAGCACCCTTGTCGATACCAGAAATTTAAAGGGGTTTGTAGCTGATACCTCCATGGCATCAATCTGCTCCGTTACACGCATGGAGCCGAGCTCGGCGCCTATACTTGAGCCTACTTTTCCTGCGGCAATCAATCCGGTAAGCAGGGGAGCCAAAGTTCTCAACAGCGCAATTCCTACCAGTGAAGGAAGCCACGAAGTAGCTCCAAATTCAGAAAGTGAAGGCCTGGACTGCTTGGTAAACACTACTCCGGTAATAAAACCGGTAGTAGATATCAGTAGCGCAGAGCGGTAGCCAATTTCATAACATTGCCTCAAAAGCTCCTTACCTTCATAAGGAGGTAGAAATGCCTCTTTAAAAAAGCGGGCGATGAAGCTGTAGACATTATATAAGGTAATAAACATCCGTCCGAGCGCACTGGGCTTTCGTTCCTCAGGTTCTGGTACGGTAGAAGTTTCTTTAATCTCCATGGATGAGTTAATATTTCAAATCATTTACACGCTAGTAGCAAACCATGCGCCAAGATTTTTGCAAATATATACTCCCAAAAGGTAAAGATTGTAATCTCAGCATAATAATGATAACTATCAGGCATCATTTCTTACCTTTATGTCAATCTAAAAAATGGCACTCTGCTTGCTCTTAGAGAAGATTAAAATTGCATATTGCTTTCCAAACGCTGTGCCCATGACGAAGAATATATTTATAGCCTCTGCAGAGCCGTATACCGGCAAATCCGTAATCGCCTTCGGGCTCGTCAACATGCTGTTGTCCAAGACGAGTAAGGTAGGGTATTTTAAGCCCATCATTGCACAGGAAAATGCAGAAAATAAAGAACAACATATAGAAGCTATCCTAGATTATTTCAATCTTCCGATAAATTATGCCGATACTTTTGCCTTTACCAGACAGCAAATGCTACATCAGGCGGAGTCTGAAAACAGGAGTGAGGTGATCGATACCGTGATCAGTAAGTACAAGAAGATCGAGGAGAACTACGACTTTACGGTAATTGAAGGGAGCGATTTTCTTGGGGAGGGGATCGCCTTTGAGTTTGAATCAAATGTGCTCATTGCCAAAAATCTCGCTGCACCGGTAGTCATCGTGATCACGGGACAAGGAAAAGGTACTGCGCAAGTGGTTAATACAGCCATCAATATTTACAGGAACTTTTTATCACGTGATGTTCAGGTGTTGGGGATCATCGCCAATATGGTGCAGCCGGAGTTTGCCGACGACATCCGTCAGCTGCTAGCAGCGCAGTTGCCGTCAGACCTCATGGTAACGGTGATTCCAATCGACAGCGGATTACAAAGTCCGACTATGAGTGAAATTACCCGCGCGTTGGGAGCGAAGGTGCTTTTTGGAGAGGAGCTGATGGCCAGCCAGGTAGATAACTTCGTTACCGGAGCTATGATGCTGCCAAATTTCCTCAACCACATCAAAGAGAATGTGTTAATCGTTACGCCGGGCGACCGTGGTGATATCATCATCGGAGCACTGCAGGCCAACCAAAGTTCCAACTATCCTAAAGTGGCCGGTATTGTGCTCACTGCAGGCAGCATCCCGGATCAGCCTGTAATGCGGCTGATAGAAGGTCTGCAGACGGTAATTCCGATTATTTCCGTGCAGACCGGGACTTTTGAAACCAGTAATGCTATTGGCTCTATCCATTCCAGGATCACAAAAGACAACCGTAAAAAAATTGAACTGGCTATAGCTGTGTTCGAAAAATATGTAGATATCCAGGCGCTGGATGATAAAATTATAACCTTCCAATCGGAAGGTATTACGCCACATATGTTCCAGTATCAACTGGTGAAGCGGGCAAAGAGCCAGAAGAAACATATCGTGTTACCCGAAGGTAACGACGATCGAATTTTACGTGCTGCCGCACGACTGACGAGTCAGGATTTAGTAGAGCTTACCATTCTTGGCGATGCCGCAGAAATTGGTATCGCAGTGAAGCGGTTGGGTATTAACCTGGACATGAATGCTGTACATGTAGTAAACCCTAAAACGTCGATCAATTACGACGATTATGTAAATACACTATATGAACTTCGCAAGAATAAAAATGTAAACCCTGAGATGGCGAGGGATATGATGACCGATGTTTCATACTTTGGTACAATGATGGTTTATAAAGGGCATGCCGATGGTATGGTTTCTGGTGCGGTACATACCACACAACATACGATTAGGCCGGCATTGCAATTTATCAAAACCAAGCCAGGCGTATCGGTAGTATCTTCGGTTTTCTTTATGTGTTTGCCGGAGCGGGTTGCGGTATTTGGCGACTGTGCCGTTAACCCAAATCCATCCGCAGAAGAGCTCGCTGAGATTGCCATATCTTCGGCAGAAAGTAGTCTGCGGTTCGGAATCGAACCCCGCATTGCGATGTTATCCTATTCCTCAGGAAGCAGCGGCGCTGGTGAAGATGTGGAGCGTGTGCGCGAGGCAACATCGATTGTTAAAAGTAGAAGACCAGACCTGAAGATTGAAGGGCCAATCCAGTACGATGCAGCGGTTGATCCAATAATCGGCCAGCAGAAATTACCGGGCTCTTCGGTAGCGGGCCGCGCCAGCGTGCTTATTTTTCCCGATCTTAATACCGGTAACAATACTTATAAAGCCGTACAGCGTGAAACGGGAGCATTAGCAATAGGGCCGATGCTACAAGGCTTAAATAAACCTATTAACGACTTGAGCAGGGGATGTACCGTAGATGATATTTTCAACACGGTGGTAATTACCGCGATTCAGTGTCAGGACAACTAAAAAATATAAACAGCATACATTTTTCTATGAAGATATTGGTGATTAACTCGGGCAGCAGCTCTTTAAAATATCAACTTTTCCAAATGCCCTCAGATCATCCGTTATGTGCCGGTTTGGTTGAGCGAATCGGTGTTGCCGGTTCCGATATTCAAAACCATGAGCAGGCGTTGCAACAAGTGTTAAACTCTTTGTCTACATTAGGCTTTATCAATAGCCCGGATGAGATTGACGTTGTTGGGCACAGGGTAGTGCACGGTGGAGAGTCATTTCTAGGCCCAACCATTATTACAGATGAAGTTAAAGCCCAGATCAAAGCATTATTTTCTTTGGCTCCCCTGCACAATCAGGTGAGCTACACCTGTATTGAAGTTGCAGAGAAGACTTTTCCGACGGCCAAACAAATCGCTGTTTTTGATACCGCATACCACCAGACCTTGCCAGACTATGCGTATAGGTACGCCATTCCAAAAAAATACTATACCGGTGAGCGGATCCGTAAATATGGTTTCCACGGTACAAGTCATAAATATGTAGGAGAGCAGGCAGCAAAATACCTTGGCAAAACAGAAAGTAAAATTATTACAATCCATTTAGGTAATGGCTGCAGTATGGCTGCATTGCTAAATAGTAAATCCATAGAAACCTCTATGGGTTTCGGCCCATTAAGTGGATTGATGATGGGCACCAGATCAGGGGATATAGATCCATCCGTGATTTTTCATTTACTGGATCATAAAGGATATACCCCTGCCGATGTGAATCAACTTCTAAATAAGGCTTCTGGCTTACAAGGGATGGCAGGATCCAATGATATGCGAGACGTTCATCGTTTTGCGGCAGAAGGTGATGCGGAGGCAAGTTTGGCCTTAGCAATTTATGCATATAGAATTAAATTGACTATTGGTGCTTATGCCGCCGTATTGAATGGCCTCGATGCAATTGTATTTACCGCGGGTGTTGGTGAAAATGATCAGTTACTGCGTGCAGCAGTATGCAGAGACTTATCTTATCTGGGTATTGAGCTTGATGGAGTTAAAAATGGTCAGTACAATAAAGAGATACTGGAAATTAACCGTCCTGAGGGAAAAGTTAAGATTATGATTATCCCTACAAATGAAGAGGTCGAGATCGCGAATCAATGTTATGAAATGCTACATGATAAGTAGTATTTCATACTGAAATTTCTGTAAATTCTTAGAATAGCCCGACCGTAGTTACGGTACGGGCTGTCTACAACTGTTTGCCAACAAATCGGGATAGATAAATAACAGGTGTTTATTTTTCTAAGTATGTCGTTATCCAACGCTCGTACTTTCCGATATAAAATTGCTTCCTTTTCAATGTGCATCCTACAACCTTAGGTTGTTTTTTATTACTTCCGGTTGTTGTATATTTACTACTCAGTATAAAGTAATGGACAATACCATAGGTGAAAGAATCCGTGAAATGCGTGAACGCAAACATATCTCGCAGTTTGCGATGGCTTTTAATCTTGATATGTCGCAGGCAGCATATTCAAAAATAGAACGTGGCCTTACTGAGATCAAGGCAATTCATTTATACAAGATTGCTGGTGCGCTTGGTACATCTGTTTATGAACTTCTGCCTCCTGCACTGGAAGCAAATATGTTGCTGAGAAGTAGTTTAATAGTAACGCCGGTACTCAATTATATAAAATCCGTTATTAATAAATTGTTTTCCTCTGGAAAAAATAGATAGTCAGGTCTTCTTAAAATGGGATAACAGTTCTATGAGCAAGAAAGGCCTGATTGTTACTGCCATTAAGATCCCGAATATAGATCCATAAAAGTGGGCGTAGTGGTTGTGCCGGGATCGTATAAACGTGAATAGGAAAGTGATTGTGAGGAAGGCCAGACAAAAATGATAGCTGTAATAGATAGGGGATAACGATACTTCTATAGCCAGATGATCTAGCGGTTTATAAATCGTACTGAAGGTTACAAAAGCCATTACGGCTCCTGAAGATCCTGCACTGGTCCATTTAAAATCATGTTTGTGGAACCATCCGTTAAATAGATTAATTGCAACTGTTGCACTGCAAAAGAAACCTGCCATAAATAGAATGACCGCCCATTTTGGATAGTCGTCCAGCAATACATATTCGATGTCATAACTCATCAAATAGAAGATATAGGTATTAAATAACAGATGAAGCAGATTGTTATGTATAAAGGCGGATGTGAGTAAGGTGTGTGTGCGATCTCCCCTAAAAACTGCATAAGGATGAAAACGTAGCTTGTTGTAGAAGTTGCGGGATGTTAATCCAATAATACCTGCCGTGAGCAGAAATGCCGACATAGTGTATGTGAATGGGATTTCGGTAAAGGGCAGAGACATGTTTTTAATTTATTTAAATATAAAGAAACTTTGGCTGGACATTGATAAATATTCTCCAAAAGGTGCATTAAGAAAAAATATAGTCGCGGGGATACTGTACCCCTTGTACTAACGCCAACCGATGATTATGTGTTCCTTGCAGCTGTTCTTTTTAAAAGGCGAACGCTCGATAATAATGTAAATCCAATATGAAAAAAATAAACAGTGAAAAGACTAGCTCTAAATTTATTCAGTGAAATAATCGAAAAAAAATTGATAATAAATGAACGTATATTTTTATCAGAAGATTAGGAGCCGAAATCTTGTCCTGCATTCAAAGGCTTTTAGCAGGTCATCGAATGGCCTACCTGATTCGTACCACGTTCGACTGGTGGGGAACAAATTGCCCAGGTGGTTAGGCAGGGTATATTATCATGCAGTACGGAAATCTTGGGTGATCAGCGTCTGAATAAATTCATTTTAAAATTTATATAATTCAGAACCGAAACACTAAAAATAATAAGGAATATTTAGATGGCTGATTGCCGCGGCAGGCATGGGCTGGATCTTTTTAATTTTTTTTCTATTATCAACTTTATAGATTGTAAAATCTGAATATAAAATTTAGTTTTACGGAAGGTATTAGCAAATATTGCATTACCTAACCTAACCAAATTTAACCGATGAACAGTCCAACATTCAAATCCTTCAATATTTTGAGTCTGCTGCTTGTATGCAGCATTTTCGGCAATGCACAAACTAGCAGCAATACCCCGCTAAAAGTTCAGGTTGAGAAATCAAATGGCGGTTATACGATTTTGAAGGGAGGGATGCCATATTTTATCAAAGGTGCAGGTGGTACTGCAAAAATGGATCGGCTGAAGGCTGCTGGAGGAAATTCTATCCGGACATGGAATACCAACGTCGGGGCTAAGGTACTCGAAGATGCGCAAAAGCTGGGACTTACCGTTACGATGGGATTGGATGTGGCCAGAGAACGTCACGGTTTTAACTACGATGATACTGCAGCAGTAAAAAAACAACTGAATAAACTACGTGCGGAAGTAACAAAATATAAGGATTTCCCCGCTTTGCTAATTTGGGGTATCGGAAACGAACTTAATCTTGACTATAAAAATCCTAAAGTATGGGATGCCGTTAATGACATCGCCAAGATGATTCATGAGGTAGACCCCAACCATCCTGCTACAACAATGCTTGCCGGAGTCAACCAAAAAGAAATCGACCTGATCAAGTCGAAATGTCCTGCATTAGATTTAATTGCAGTTCAGGTATATGGCGGACTTGCCGCTGTTCCGGCACAACTGCAAAAAACGGGCTGGAATAAAGCATATATGGTAACTGAATGGGGCCCTACCGGACATTGGGAATGTCCGAAAACACCTTGGGGAGCACCAATAGAAGAAACAAGCAGCGAAAAGGCTGCGGTATACCAAAGTCGATACGAAGCATCTATTGTGAAAGATAAAAACTGCCTGGGCTCTTACGTATTCCTTTGGGGGCAGAAACAGGAGCGCACACCAACGTGGTATGGCTTGTTTACTGAAGCAGGCGAGGAGTCAGAAGTAGTAGATGTAATGCAAATGGAATGGAGTGGTAAATGGCCCGACAATCGCGCTCCTCATTTAAATAGCTTCACAGTTAATGATAAGAAAACAGCAGATGGGGTTTATCTTAATCCTGGAAAGCCTTACCAGGTGGCATTTTCTGCTACAGATCCTAATGGTGATCAGCTTACAGCAAGATGGGAAATTTTGCCAGAAGCAACAGACTTGGGCCAGGGTGGTGACAGAGAAAGCAGACCGCAACCAATATCCAATCTGATCCACAATGTTACACAAACCGGCGCCACACTCAAAACCCCTGAGAAAGAAGGTGCTTACCGGTTATTTTTGTACCTGATGGACGGTAAAAATAAAGTGGCTACCGCAAATTTTCCTTTCTTTGTTAAGTTGTAGGAACGTATTGTAACAAAAACACTACAATTCATTGATTTTCAGCTCTTGATTAGATCCGCATGACATAACGTTTCGTATATCTAATCAACACCAAATGGTAATTGGATTTCTCATTCAAACCGCCACTGTATGAAAAAATGTAATGTCTCTCCTGGCCAACACCAGGCAACGCTCCTCCTCCTGGATGAAATGTGTGACTCCAGCACGATTTTTAATTCCGACTTATTTTTCCAGTCTAAATTTGAACATGCTGAAAAGCTGATCTTTTATCATCAGACGACAAATTGTAATGATCGCAAATTTATCCTCATGAAGAATATCCTCGACACGCTCCCCCTGATTGATCATGATGAGCGCCGGAAATCACTGTTGGATATTGTTATGCCGATTCTTCATAGTGATTTTGCAATTCATGAAGAGACGATCCTAAGCTGGGCTGATCCCGACGGAGAAAACTACGTTAGGAACAGCGAGATCAGCCTCTTCATGGATAAAGCACTTAAAACCCGCTAATCAGTTTTTTGTGAAAAACAATTTATTGGCCAGGTCCACTTCATCTTTGCTGATGTTGTGGGCCTTACCTGGGTAGGCAATAACCGTAATGCTGCCATTCATGTTTTCCATAATTCCGCCGCTCTCCTTTACTCGTTTCAGTGGTACATGTGCATCCGGATTGCTAGTCGTAATCAGGACTGGCGTTCTATTGAAATCTCCTGTGTAGTTTTCCATAGCCAATTGTTGGCCAATCAAGCCGCCCGTAAAAGCAATAATTCCTTTGTAAGTTACGGCATGTCTGCTGGTATACTCCAAAGCCAGGCAGGCACCCTGTGAAAAACCGAAAAAGTAGATCTCTTCTTTAGGGATTCCTGCAGCAACAACATCCGAAACCAGCGCATGGATCACTTCCAGTGCAGAATCCAGTGCAGGCTGGTTGTTTTCAACAGGCGCCATAAAACTTTCCGGATACCAGCTGCCGTATGTGGCTTGTGGGGCGAATAGCGCAATGTCTTTTAACGCAAACTCTGATGCGAACGACAAGATTCCTTCGGCAGAGGCACCACGGCCATGCAGCATGATCATAGCCCCTTTGGCTTGTGCTACAGGAGTTCCTCCTGTAGCAACATCTTTAATATGAGTGTACATGTTAATCTAGTTTTGGTAAAATTGCAGTAATGCTTTCGCGTTGACTTTCATACTGTTTTGGCAATTTTAACCCTTTACCCAGGTCGGCCATATCTTCATCCACTTCAAAACCTGGATTATCTGTAGCGATTTCAAAAAGCACGCCTCCGGGTTCTCTGAAATAGAGTGAGTAGAAATAGTTTCTGTCTATTTTTTCTGTAATATCCAATCCTTTGGCTACAATCAAATCTCTGAAGTGCATTAAGGTTGCTTCATCTTTAACCCTGAAAGCAACGTGGTGCACCGATCCGCCGGCAACATGGCCGGCCATTTCTCCCGGGGCTTCAACAAGATCTACAGTAGCTGCTTCATCTACAGTATCAATTACGAACCTGGAGCGGTTTACTTCTTTCTCCTGTAACTTGAATCCGAAGATGTCTGTCAGGATTTCTGCTGTACGCTCAATTTTATTGCTGGTAATCGTTACCTGGTGAAATCCACGTACGGCTTGCGCTGCACCGATGCCAGCTGTTAACCAAGGCTTGCGGTTATCGGTTTTCTTGGCTACCGTTAACTCGAATTTTAATCCGTCAGGATCTAAGAACGTCAGGTATTCTTCTCCAAATTTGCTGGAAACCTTATTGTAGATCACATTATTCGCTTCCAAACGTTCCTGCCAGAAAGGCAAGCTTCCTGCAGGAACGCTCAATCCGATTTCCGTTACCTGTCTGGTGCCTCTTCGTCCGGTTTGTATCCCTTCCCAAGGGAAGAAAGTTAAGACCGTTCCCGGTGTGCCTTCTTCATTACCATAATAAAAATGGTAGGTATGCGGATCATCGAAGTTGACCGTTTTTTTGATCAGGCGTAAGCCTAAAACCGTAGTGTAGAAATCGTGATTTTTTTTTGCATTGCCTGCTATCGCTGTTACGTGGTGTATACCCAATATTTGATTTTCCATGATCTTTTTGTTTTTGTTGATACAAATTTACAGCAGCTCATGGACTCCAATCTTATCCTATCGTAAGAAATGAATTTGTGCTTATGGGCGGGATAACAAAGCAAAGAAAAGGTCCCTTATATTGCCGTTTTGGCTTTTTTAACAGTACATCCAATTGCCTTTGAGGTAGTGATGGCTGGTTTTTCACCGGTAAGCAACGCTTTTACGGCGTCATCCATAAAATAACTACGTTTAATATTGGTTCCTTCAGGATCGTCATCTATAGCGCCCGTATATTCTATGATCAAGCCTTTATCGCTTTTCTTTGTCAGAAATAGGTGAGGGGTCTTAGTAGCACCGTAAAGGTCGGTAACCTTTTGCCCGGCATCAAACAGATATGGAAAGCTATATTTTTTTGCTTTGGCAAGCTCCTGCATTTTTTCAAAACTGTCGCCTGCTGATACGATAGGATCGTTCGGATTTATGGCAATAACGGGGTAACCCTGACTTGCATATTTAGCATTCAGTTCAATAATTCTTTGTTCATAACCTTTTGCATAAGGGCAGGTATTGCAGGTGAAAACAACAATAAAGCCCTTTGCCTTAGGGAAATTGCTGAACCCTACCGTTTTTCCGTCCACGTTTTTTAAGCTGATCTCGGGGGCAATCATGCCTGGAGTTAATGTTTTAACCTGGGCACCGACTGATACCGACAGCATTGCCAGAAGAATAATGATGTAATTTTTCATATGCTTATTTGTTTATGTTGTAGCTTGCTAGTAGTTCATTATAGGTAAATTCCTGCTCAAAGAAACTTCGCCTGTTTTTTTGTTTATTGATAAAGAGCGTTGCAGGTAATGCGCCAGACCAGTCTTTGCTGATCCTGTCGATATAGTTTTGCTGACTTGCTTCATCCAGCAAAAACACTTCGTTTTTAAGTTTTAGTTTTTTTACTATTGCCGTTACATCAGACTTAAGCTTTGATTTGAAATCAAGACTTACCAAAAGTATTTTTACTTTCTGCCCCGCCACCTTAACTTTGAGTTTCTCAAAATGCGGAAGTTCTTCCAGACAGGGTAGACACCAGGTAGCCCAAAAATTTACGATATACAAGGTGTCTTTACCCAATTCTATCCGTTTTTCCAACTGATCAAGCTTCAACAGTTTAATAGGCTGGGCCTTCGTCTGAAAGGCAAATAGGGATAGCGAAATTGCTAAGCAGAAAATAACCAGTAACCGCATGCGTCAAAATTAAAATATGATAAACCTTGTAATGCCGGTGTTAAGGTAAAGATAACATTTATAGGATATTAGTGCAAATTGTGTAGAGAGTCTAACGGTCTTATTTAGTATGTTTAAAAATAATAATCAATATGTTTGGATTGAATCTAAATAATTTCAATCTTTGTATAAAGCAATTGTATACATGGCAATAACCATTACTGCACCTAATACTACTACCTTAAACTGGACAAAAGTGTTTGGTAATTACGCCGGCACCATTTATCAATCTGATAGTGAGTCTTGCTGGTACGTAGAATTTGCAGGAAAAACTGCCCGCTTTGATTACCGCAATATCCTGAAGTTAAAGAAAGCTGTTTACAACATCGATATCGAAGCTTTGCTCCTGAACTCAGAAAAAGCTGCAGACCTGGAAATCCTGTTTATTTGTGCCTGCGATCATTGTTATGTACTTTCTCTTTTAGAGATTATTGCCCTCAAAGATTTGCTGCAAGGTACCTTCGTAATGTTGGAGTTGAACCACATTATTCATGACAGGCTTGTAAGGATCTAAGCCTTAACTAGGTTTAGACTCGTTCCATATTTCTTTTATATTCTCTCCTTTAAATTACTAGCACTATTTTTGGTTATCAATAGGATATATTAAAATCAAGAATATGAAAGATATCATGCGCGTTAAGTGCTTGCTTTCCTCAGATGTGGAAGCGCTCTTAAATCAACAAATAAAAAAAGAAGCTCATTCTTCGTCTATATATTTAGCAATGGCATCGTGGTGTAACCAGAATGGCTTTGATTTTTCTTCAGATTATTTCTTTAAACAAGCTGAGGAAGAAAGACAACACCAATTGAAATTCTTTAAATATGTACTGGATATGGGAGGTACTGCTATCTCTCCTGAAATTACAGCTGTTAAAACTGAATTCAACTCTTTTAGAGAGATCTTTGAAGATGCTTTGGATCAGGAAATTAGTGTAACACAGTCTATTAAAAACATCGCTGCCCGTTGCTATAAAGAGCAGGATTTTGTAACTGTAGAATTCCTGAACTGGTTCTTTAAAGAACAACGTGAAGAAGAATATAAAGCTAGAAGAGCCCTTGAATTGTTCGAACTGATCGGCGAAGAAGGAACTGGTAGCTGGGAAATTGATAAAAACGTTGGTAAAATTAAATACTCCAGCGAAGCTGAATAACTAATTCAATATTTTGTCGAAAAAGGATAAAAAAGATAAAGCGGGTAAGAAAGACAAAAACGATCTAAAGGGAATAAAAGTTAAGAAACTGAAAAAGAAGTGCTGTGAAAAGTACAAAAAGGGTAAACGGTGTGATAACTGTCCTTTAAATCCAGCACTGTTCAGGTAAGCTTAATTTTTATTCTCGTTTACCTCAGCTGAGTTACGCCTTTTTTAATACGACTGCATTGTTCCACATGAACAGTTGCAATTGGCATCTGTGCCACCCAGTCTTTTTAGGAATGCTTTATAAAAACCGATGCGATCCTGCATGGCTGCGTTCTTCTCACCTTGATTACATTCCAAGGCCCCATTGATGATATTTGTGACCATGCCAAAGCCCGCGACGCGACCCTTGCGCTGATCATCGGCACCAGGTTTCCATAACCCTGTCATTACCTGATGTGCTGAAGGCCTTATGCTTTGAGGTGTCATCCAGAAATATATAGCTGTCTTAAATGCTGCAACGGCATCTTTCTCGAGGATTTCCGGGTTATTCAACAAAATGTTTTGATCCCCATAAATACAGGAAGATGCAAAGCCATAATTTCCATTATAGCTAAGCTGTAAGGGGCCACGACCGTAATATTTTTTCCCCGCTACTGCAGGGTAGATTTTGTTATCAGTTTTGTATGCTAAACTTGTATCAATTTCGTGTATGAATATCAAACCCGAATTAAAATTACCGTCCTGACCATTTTTGGTTTCATGTGCTGACTGTGCGAAAAATGCTGCTAGTTCTTTTTTATTAAGGCTGAGATTTCCATTGTTGCAAAAATCCGCGAAGCGGATCGTGAACTTTCGGTAAGGTTTGGCTTTTGCCCATGACTCGTTCCATTCCGAATCCTCACGAACTACTTTTGATATTTTAGTCAATTCGTCTGTTCTAGTAATTCGAAATAAATACACATCTCTCATTTCTATCTCGACACTGATATTTCTCATTTCGGTTGCTGCTTTAATAAATGCGGCATAACTGTAAAAAGACGCGTGATTGGGAAATAAAGTCTGATAGTTTTTTGCTGTGAAATACCTTGATATAGGTTGAGCATAAATTGGTGCAAATCCACCTTTAATCACCAAGAGAAAGATTAAAAGATGCTTGAGGCCCTTCATCATTAAAATGCCGGCGTACGACCGCCGTCGACAGGGATGTTTGTGCCGTTAACATATGCTGCAGCGGGTGAAGCCAGGAATGCGATTACATTAGCGATTTCTGCCGCTGTGCCAAACCTGCGCATTGGAATACTGCTCAATAAGTTTTTTTCAACCTCACCAATGTTGGTTGCGCTGCTTTTTGCAGTGTTTTCCATTAAACTTTCCAATCTTGCAGTGGCGGTCAAACCTGGCAGTACGTTATTTACCGTAATGTTAAATTGTCCGATTTCATTAGCTAATGTCTTTGACCAGCCAGCCACTGCCGCACGGATGGTATTGGATACGCCGAGATTGGCCAGTGGAGTTTTGACCGAGGTAGATACGATATTAATGATGCGGCCGTAGCCGGCGGATTTCATTCCGGGCAATACAGCATTGACAAGATTCTGGTTATTGACAATGTGCTGCTGAAAAGCTGCAGTGAAATCTGTTGGTTCAGCCTCGGTGATTGGTCCGGCTTTTGGCCCTCCTGAATTATTGATGAGGATATGAACGGGTTTAGCGATACTATTTTCGATAGCCTGTTGTACTGCTGCAGGATCAGAAAAATCGGCTACTGCATACCCATGCTGCTGCCCGTCTGTAATAGGTAATTGGGCTACAGCATCCTGTAGTGACTGTTCATTTCTGGCAATCAGGGTACAACTGGCGCCTAAGCTGGCGAGTTCAATGGCCGTAGCCAGACCGATGCCTTGTGTGCTGCCACAGATTACGGCATGCCTGTTGTTCAGGGAAATTTGCATATTGCGCTCGATATAAAATGATAAACAAATATAACATATGCGACTCAGGATTGTTGAGTTAAAATGTCTTTTCGCTGATGCCTTAATTTAATAGATGAACGACCGTAGAAAAAAAATACTCTTCAGAACTGTTACCGGACTGGCTCTAGGTTTTGCACTGCTCACCTTGCTGGTACTCCTCTTTCCTTTATCCTTTATTGATAGGGGTATCTCACACCGGATCCAGCATTATGACTACCCGATCATCGATACGTTTATGAGCTTCGTCAGCTGGTTTGGGGAGTCGCCAAACTCTTACATCATTGTAATGGTAACCGCACTAACATTCTTTGTTTTCAAATATAAAAAGGAGGGCTGGTATGTGCTGGCGACGGGGATTTCGGGAGCAGTAATGTTTGTCGTTAAAGTAGCTGTGAATAGACCCAGGCCTACAGCAGATCTTGTCCGAATTTATCATAAAACACGGTTACAGAGCTTTCCCAGTGGTCATACAGTATTTTATGTGGCCTTTTTTGGATTCCTGATCCTATTAATGTATCAGCTAAAATCCATCCCCAACATCATCAGGATGTCTGTAGCTGTTTTTTCAGCGGCACTTGTCTTTCTGGTTCCTTTTTCGAGGGTATACCTCGGTGCACATTGGTTTACCGATGTGCTTGCCGGATTCATTCTGGGGCTGATCTGTTTGCTCGTGCTCAGCTATCAGTATCTGAAAACTCCAGGAAAAGTATAGTTATACTACCGCACTTAAAAGCATTACGCCTGCAAGTCCAAGTAATGATACTATTGTTTCCATTAAGGTCCAGGTTTTAAACGTTTCCTTTAAACTCAGGTTGAAGTATTCTTTGAACATCCAGAATCCGGTATCGTTAACATGTGAAAACATCAAGCTCCCAGAGCCTATCGCCAATACCATTAATTCGGGCGAAGCGCCACCAGCAATAAAAGGGATGACCATACCCGACGCGGTAAGGGCGGCCACTGTGGCTGAACCGAGTGTTACACGCAATACTGCCGCAATGAGCCATCCCAAAAATAAAGGATTGGCATGTATAGAAGCTGCAAGTGCCTTAACTTGCTCACCAATAGCGCTATCTACCAGGATCTGCTTAAATGCTCCACCAGCGGCAATGATCATCAGGATCATTGCGATACCTTTTACGCCTTCCACACATGATTCCATAGCCTGTTGGATACTTAGTTTCTGAATCAACAAAGTAATCAGCAAGGAGGTGAGCAGCGCCAGCGTGGGGTCTGACAACACGATAAACAACGTATGCAAAGGTCCGGATGCAAAAAGTAGACTTCCGACAGTGCCCGCTGCAATTAAAAAAATTGGAGAAAGGGCGATGACGAAGCTTTTGAAAGCTGAAGGTAAGGCCTGCTCTCCATCGAAATTAAAAGCAGACAGTTCGATCCCATTTTTTTGCGGTAGCTTAATGATTATCCTGGGTAGCACAATACCTGCCAGGATCGCTATAGGGACACTCAGCGTAAACCCGTAAATCAACACCTTACCCAAATCAGCGTGGAAAATCCCGGCCAACGCAACAGGCCCGGGATGTGGGGGTAAAAAACCATGCGTAACAGATAGTGCCGCCGCCATAGGAATACCTACGTAAAGTTTTGGAAGCTTAGCCGCACTGGCAATAGTAAAAACCAGGGGGATCAGCACCACAAAACCAGCATTGTAAAACAAAGGAATCCCTACTAGAATTCCGGTAAGTAATACTGCCCATTGGATATTTTTGAAACCGAAAATGCGAATGAGGACATAGACAATCTTTTTGGCTGCGCCGCTGTCTTCAGCAAGCTTACCAATCATTGCTCCCAATGCCAATACCATTACCATACTGCCAAGCGTACTGCCAATGCCATTGGTAATGGAAATCATCACTTTTGCCGCCGGCATTCCGAGTAATAGACCTGTAACGATGGATGCAATCAGCAGGGCCAGCATGGGGTTTAGTTTCTTGATGATGAGTACCAACAAAATCAGAATGCCGAATAAAACAGAGAGTAAGCCCATGTTAGTTTTTTAAGTCGTTGATAAGGTGCATAGTTTCTTTTAAATCGGAATAAAGTCTGCTGAAAAGAGGTAATCTTGACCGATAAACCGCGTGACTTTTAACATCGGGCACAACAAAAGCCTGTGCAACCTGACTGGCTAGTTCAATGCGCTCATCGCCTGGGAAGAGCACTCTCGCAGCAAGGATAGCGGCACCAATGGCCGAAGCATCTTCAGTTTGCATCAGATATAATTTTTTTCCGCAGATATCGGAGAGCGTTTGCAGCCAAACGGGTGAATTGATGAAACCTCCGCTCACGTGAATTTTATCAATGGCTGTGTTATTCCTTTCCAGCGCATTTAAAATCTGACAAAGAGGATAACAGACGCCTTCAAGTACCGCTTTGAACAAATGTTGCTGCGTATGTTTATTTTTAAGTCCAATAAAGGCACCGTTACTGGAGCTATCCCAGATTGGTGCACGATCGCCTGTTAGGTAAGGCAGGAAGAATAATCCATCAGCGCCGGCAGGAGTTTCAGATGCCAGTTGAAAGAAGGTGTCAAAGTGACTTTGTTTGGTTTTTTCTACAGACATAAGCGTTTTAATTGCCCAGTCTATGGCTAATCCACCGTTATTAATTGCTCCCCCACAAACATACGTATTGCTGTCAAGGATGTAATTGAAAGTCATGCTTTCTTCATTGTAAATAGGATGGCTACTCGTGATTCTGACGGCACCGCTAGTTCCGATTGTGAGTGCCGCAGTACCAGAAGCTACAACCCCTGTTCCCAGATTAGCTGTACATCCGTCGCTCGCGCCGATACAGACGCTGAGGCCAGGGCTGAGGTTCATCTGAGTCGCTATTTCCGGGATTATATCTGTGCGTACATGGTAGGTGGGTACCGGCTTTGGGAGCTGGAGGTAGGTGATACCCGCATAATCAAGAATGTCTGCACTCCACTGCAATTCCAGAATATCAAATAATCCCGTTGCAGAGGCAATGGCGTAATCTTCTTCAAATTCGCCAAAGAGCTTATGCCAGATATAGGCCTTGATAGAAATGAATCTGGAGCTTGCATTAAATAACAAGGGATCGCTCTTTTTTAACCAGAGGAGCTTGCATAATGGAGACATAGCATGGATTGGTGTGCCCGAAGTTCTATAAAACTGTGGGCCTTCGGGACTATTACGTAACGCTGTTGCGATATCCTCGCTTCGGGAATCTGCCCAGGTAATCAGGTATGACAATGCCTTTCCATCTTCCGATACTGGAATAATGCTATGCATGGCCGTGCTGATGCTAATGGCCACGGGCTGTTTTCCACAGTGGGAAATTATATCGTGAATACAGTGTTGAAAGGCGACCCAGATCTCTTCAGGATCTTGCTCGCTCATACCTGCACGTTCACTGTAAGTAGGGTAACTATGTTGTGTAACATGGTGTATAGTGCCTGATAGTGCGATTGCCAGTGCCTTGGTGCTTCCTGTGCCTACATCAATGCCAATTATATAGGGTTCTGTCATTAAATTCTGAACATGTTCAGGTACTAATATAGGAAAGAATTCCAAAAGCAATGCGGACTATCAAATTCCATCCTTAGCTTATCTGCTGATTTTCAGTCTATAAAAATTAGTCTTTTTGGTTCGTAATAACTAATAATATTAGTAATATTGTTTCTTCTGATAAACTGGTTAATATGGGAGAAAAACTGAACGATATGATCTATGGTAGCATGGAATGTCCAGCTGTAATAGGGGCTTTGCTGGAGAGTAATGCACTGAAACGTCTTGGCGGAATACATCAGAGTGGTGCTGTGTTTTTAGTGGAACCCCGTATTAAACATACCCGACTGGAGCACTCCATAGGGGTATGTATGCTTATTCGTTTTCTGGGCGGTACGGAGCTTGAGCAAATCGCTGGACTGCTGCACGACCTGTCTCATACTGCCTTTTCGCATGTTGGAGATTATGTGTATGGACATCAGAATGAGGATTTTCACGAGCAGCAATTTGAGAGGCTACTGCTAAACTCGGAGATTCCGCAGATTCTGGATCGTTTTGGCTACCACGTTGAGCAGATTCTCCATGGAACATTTGGCATCCTGGAGCGTGAGCTTCCTGATCTTTGTGCAGATCGACTGGATTACACCCTGCGCGACGCGCTATATACCGGCATCATCAGCAGGACAGAAGCACTCCAGTTTTTGAATGCTGTGACGGTGCGCGATAACAGAATTGTTGTGCCTTCGGAAATCCATGCCAGCTGGATCAATGCTGTTTTTGAGAAATTAAATGCTCAGTTTTTTAACGATCCTGTTAATCTTTACGCCAACTACCAACTTGCCAAAATAATTAAACTGCAACTGGAGGATGGCAGGCTAAAGGCTGAAGATCTTTTTAAGGATGATGTTTATGTACTCAATAAAATACGGAGCTCCAGTGATGGCCTTGCCAGTATCAACAGCATTAAAAAAAGAGAGGGTCTGGCTGCGGTGCTCAAGAAATCTAATCTTACGATTAAGAAACGTGTATTAAACGTTTCGGCTGTGTCCTGACATTTCTTATTGTTAATTATTCGTGTAAATTTGATCGGCTGTAATTGATAGTATACGAGTAATGGAAAAAAATAAGAGCGTTGAAAGCGGTCAAATGAAAGTAGATAGTGCCAGCGCCAAGCCTAGAGAGCGTAGCGCTAAAAAGCCCTCTATATTTGGGCTGTTGAAACCGTATAGGCAGTTGATTAGCTTGCTGGTTATTTTTGCACTGCTCAGCAATGGCATCAACTTAATTTTACCAAAACTCATTGCCCATGGCATAGATTCTTTTGGTAAAGGTACATTCGATATGAATGCCATACTGCTTGATTTCTCAATCGCAGTGGTACTTATTTTTGTTTTCACTTATTTACAAAGTATCGTTCAAACATATGCCTCTGAGCGCGTAGCAAGGGATTTAAGAAGTCGCCTGTCCGATCAGATTTCAAGACAAAGTCATGCTTTTATTGAACAGGCAAACCCATCGAAGCTCCTTACAAATCTGACTGCGGATGTGGATTCTATTAAAACGTTCGTTTCACAGGCCATTGTCTCTATGGTATCTTCTGCATTTCTGATTATAGGATCAAGTATATTGTTGCTGAGCATAAACTGGCGTCTGGCTTTATGTATCATCGCCATTATTCCCGTTATCGGAATCACTTTTTACACCGTATTGAAAAAGGTTAAAGTGCTTTTTGTGCAAAGCAGGGAGGTGATTGACTGGCTCAATAAGGTGATCAATGAAAGTGTAATGGGCGCTGCAATTATCAGGGTTATCAATTCCCAGCAGCTGGAATATCATAAATTTATGAGTGCTAATGCTAAGGCGCGGGATTTAGGACTTTCTATCCTACGCCTTTTTGCAGGACTTATCCCGGTAATTATCTTTATTTCTAACCTTGCTGGTCTGACCATTCTTGTGTTGGGTGGACATTTTGTAATTCAGGGCAGCATGACGATCGGTGAATTCGCTGCCTTTAACAGTTACCTCTCCATCCTGATATTTCCAATTCTGGTGATCGGATTTATGAGTAATGTTATTGCACAGGCAACAGCTTCTTATGGAAGGATCGAAGCAGTACTTAATAGGCCCGAAGTTCCTGAAACTGGTACGCTGGACAGGAAATTAGCGGGAGCACTGGATGTACAGTCTGTTTTTCTGAATTTTGGACAGAAGCCCGCATTAAAAGACATTTCTTTTTCTTTGAGTCCGGGATCCAAAACGGCGATTATTGGCCCCACCGCTGCTGGTAAGAGTCAGCTGCTCTATCTACTTACCGGCCTTACTTTGCCAGACAGTGGAAAGATCTTATACGATCAGGAAGAAATCAGTGCCTATAAACAAGAAGCATTTTACAGTCAGGTGGGTTTTGTATTTCAAGACAGTATCTTGTTTAATATGAGTATCAGAGAGAATATTGCTTTCAGTGACCTGGTTACCGACGAAAGTTTGCAGAAAGCTATTGCTACGGCCGAACTCAATGATTTTGTTTCGGCTTTGCCGGAAGGCCTGAATACAATTGTTTCTGAGCGCGGATCGAGTTTGTCGGGTGGTCAGAAACAACGGATCATGCTGGCACGGGCACTTGCCATCAATCCAAAAATTTTATTGCTCGATGATTTTACTGCTCGAGTAGATACACAGACTGAGCAAAAGATCCTGAATAACCTGCAAAATAATTACCCGGGATTAACGCTGCTTTCGGTAACGCAAAAAATAGCCGCAGTAACACATTACGATCAGGTAATTGTGTTGATGCAGGGCGAAATTGTTGCACAGGGCACACATCAGGAGCTCCTGAAAACCAGTCCGGAGTATGTTCAGATTTATGATTCACAACAGAGTACCAGCAACTATGAAATACAATCTTAATGAGGTAACAGCAGGTAAAGAGAAGACCTCTACCTATGCAGCGCTGGTAAAACTGCTGGACATGATTTCTGATGAAAAGAAGAATCTTTGGATGGCTTTGGCGGCGATTTTAGTAAACTCTACCTTGCTGCTATTGGGGCCGCTAATTGTTGGTCATACGATTGATAATTACGTGCGTACAAAACAGTACCACGGCGTACTAGTCTATGCGGGGATACTCTTAGCCATGTACTTGTTGGCTTTATGTACCGGTTATTTCCAAACTAAACTAATGGGAGGCGTTGGTCAGCGGATGTTGTACAAGCTTAGAAACGCTGTGTTCAACAAGCTACAGGAGCTTCCGGTTTCATTTTTTAATCAGAATAAAGCCGGCGACCTGATCTCCAGAGTAAACAATGATACTGATAAACTTAACCAGTTTTTTAGCCAGTCGCTGATGCAGTTTGTGGGCAGTATCGTTACCATGACCGGAGCGGGTGTCTGCCTGTTGGTTATCCACACTGAGCTCGGTGCCGCGGCATTAGTGCCTGCAGTAATTATTCTCGTGTTTACGATGTTGGTATCGCCCTGGGTAAAAGCGAAGAATGCGCTAAACCTGAAGAGCACCGGCGGTATGAGCGCCGAGATTCAGGAAAGCCTGAATAACTTTAAAGTGATCATTGCCTTTAACCGGCGGGATTATTTCAGGAAACGATTTGACGAGGCCAATCAACATAACTATAAAACTGCAATTGGCGCCGGACTGGCCAATAACGTTTTTATTCCGGTTTATGGACTGCTTTCCAGTCTGGCGCAGCTTATTGTCCTTGCTTTTGGGATTTACCTGATTAGTAAGGGGCAGTTTACCATTGGATTGCTGGTAAGCTACTTTTCTTATACCACCAATTTTTATAACCCCCTTCGTCAGCTCGCAGCACTGTGGTCGAGCTTCCAGGTGGCGATGGCAGGTTGGGACCGTATTTCTCAGATCCTTACCCTGGAGACCGATCTTGAACAACAGCCTGCGGGATTGCAGTCGGACTCCGGCACAGTTTTAGAATTTAAAGACGTACATTTCGCTTATACACCGGAAAATGAGATCCTCCATCATATCAGTTTCAAGCTTGAAAAAGGTAAAACCTATGCTTTAATTGGCCCCACAGGCGGTGGAAAAACTACTACAGCTTCCTTAATTGCCAGGTTGTATGACCCTACACAAGGCACTGTTTTTCTAAATGGAAGGGATATCAGAACGTATACTGCTGAGGAGCGTACCCAAAAAATTGGATTTATTTTGCAGGAGCCATTTTTGTTCAGCGGCACGGTGCGTGAGAACATCATTTATGGCAATGCGCAATATAAGGACTTTACAAATGCTGAACTCGAGGAAGTGATCAGGAAGGCGAAGTTATCAGATTTGCTTTCGTTATTTGAGACAGGTCTGGATACTCCTGTAATCTCGGGGTCTGATAGCATCAGCCTCGGACAGAAGCAACTCATTGCTTTTATGCGTGCAGTATTGCGTAACCCGGATGTGCTGATTTTGGATGAGGCTACAGCAAATATCGATACCATCACTGAAAAACTGCTCAGTACCATCCTTGAACAACTGTCAAAAGATACGGTGTTGGTTATCATTGCACATCGTCTCAATACCATAGAAAATGCCGATGAGATCTTTTTTGTGAATTCGGGAGAGGTGCAACGTGCCGGGACATTGCAACATGCAATGGATATGTTGCTTACGGATAAGCGGAAGAGCTAGTCTTCTTTGAGTCTGCTTTGGCTGATGTCTGTACCATCAATTAATAGCTGGACATCGTCAATCCAGAGCTTGCCAGGCCCTTTGATGTTGCCGCCCACATAAATGGTTTTTACGTTGGCAGGGATTGATAGCCTGAGCTCATAAAGCTTCCAGTCTTTAGTGCCACTAAGCTGTTTATCGTCAAGCGTAGCTGCTTGTACTTCTGTTCCGGTGCTGTCGGTCATCGAGATAAACAGGCTAACAAAGTTCAGTACATCCTCATGTTTTAACCATGCTTTTAAAGTAAGTTCATTACCAACATATCTTGCCGGCAGGGCATAGGCAATACCGGCGTGCCCTTTGCTATCATCGGCATCCACGCCTAATACAACCGAACGTTTGCCGCTGTGGCGGATCAGTGAATCTGACTGGATATTAGATTTGCTTGCCGGACTAAAATTGAACCATCCGTCGGGGATTGCCTCATTTTTGTTGACTACCTCAAACCCGAAATTATAGTAAGGAATATCCATAAGCAGGCTGTCGGCAGTCTGTGCAGATACCGGTACTGAAAGGATAAACAGAAAAAATAAAATTAGGGGCACACGCATTGGCAACAGGCTTATTGGCTAAGCTACTCTTTCTGCCGGAATTGTGTAAAAATTTTAACAGAAATTAACGTCGGCTAGCCTTTCTTAAGGGTGATCACAGTCACCTCCGGCCAAATCCCTACGCGGCCTGAAAAACCGATAAAACCAAAGCCTCTGTTGATATTAATATAACGTCCGTTTTCTTCTTTAATGCCGGCCCAGTGCGCATATCTGTATTTGACAGGACTCCACTTAATTCCGAATAGCTCGATACCAAACTGCATACCGTGCGTATGGCCAGACAAGGTGAGCTGGATCGGTGTCGGATTTTGTTTAACCTGCGACTCCCAGTGTGTGGGATCGTGAGAGAGCAGAATCTTGAAAGCTGCCGGATCGGTATTTCGCAGTGCCTTTTGCAGGTCGCCCCGTTCACCAAAGCCCAGACCCCAGTTCTCTACTCCGGCAAGCACTATAGACTGTCCGTCTTTGTTCAGGATCACATGTTCATCTAAGAGTAGTCTGAAACCAAGTTCGCCGTGATGATTTTTAAGATCCTGCAGATTTGCACGTTTGTTGGTATCGGTATCCCATTTAACATAATCCCCGTAATCGTGATTCCCCAGGATGGAAAATTTTCCGAAAGCTGCTTTTATCTGTGAAAAACAGGGGATCCATGGAACAATCTCAGTCGCCTTGTTATTGACCAGGTCGCCGGTAAACACAAAAAGATCTGACTGTTGTGCGTTGATCAGGTCAATTCCTTTCTGCACCGCTTTGGTATTATTGAAGCTTCCGGCGTGAACGTCAGAAATCTGGGTTATCGTAAATCCGTCGAAAGCTGCGGGCAGATCAGGGAACGTAAGTGTATGTTTGATTACGCGGTATGCATATTTCCCCAACGACATACCGTAAATAAACACAATTATCGTTGCGAAGAACATTATTTCAGCAAAGGTTACCCAATTGATATTCCTTCCCTGTCGCATTGCCAATCTATATAAGTCGCCCGGAATCAGCACCACTGAAAAGATCAGCTCGCTAACCAGGAGGATAAGAAAGGCATGTGATGCGATTTTGAAAAAAAGATCCATTCCTATACTTCCAATGCGTCTGATGGCAATTAAAATGGCCGCTGAAATGAAAAGCACAACCGACCAGAAAAACAGAGGGACAAATGGGCCGGGGTTTAAAGTCTGGAATCCAGAGAGTGTATATACATTAAGTAACAGGAAAATAATTAAAAATAATGCTATGGGTAAAAAGTTTATTTTTCTCTTCATAAAATGCAACATGTGGTGCAGTAAGCACATAAAGCACAAAAGTACGCTTTAGTGTTAAGCTAACTCTATAAATACGTCGTTTAAAAGGCATTATTATTGATATATTTGAAACAAGTCCGGATATGGATTTTTTTAAAGCGTTAACAGCACCCATTCTATGAATTTTTTGGAAATCCTTGGTCAGGTAAAAACACATGTAGAAGCATTATTTAAGGCTGATCATCAGAAAAAACTCGTTTATCACAACGTAGTACATACCGAGCATGTTGCTAAGCATGCCGTTGAACTCGCTAATTTTTATCGCCTCAATGACAGGGATCTCTTCATTGTTGTTGCTGCCAGTTGGTTCCACGACATCGGGTATATGGAAAAATGGGAACAACACGAGCTCCGCGGTGCGGACGCCGCCGCGATCTACCTTACTGACAAGGGCGTTGATGCTGACACGGTGCAGGAAGTGAAAGACTGCATCATGGCTACTATGATGCCGCAAAATCCTAAAAATCTTTTACAGCAAATTATCTGTGATTCTGATCTTTACCATTTGGGAAGTGACGATTTCAAAGACAGAAATAAGATGATGCGCCAGGAAACGGAAAATCTGCTGGGCAAGTCTATCGATAAATCAGTGTGGCGCATGGGTACAATTAAACTCATGGAGTCGCATCACTATCATACACAATACTGCCAGGATAAACTGAATGCCAAAAAACAGATTAACCTGGACGACCTGAAATCAAAAGTAAAAAAAGAACTGAGCGGGAAGGAAATAGAACGTTTGCAAGGAGTGGAGCGTATTGAAGGGACTGACAACATACCAGATACCCCGCGCGTTGAGTACACCATAAGCGTTCAAGCCACACCTGACAATATGCTCAATAATTCAGGAGCAGGTATCGCTATTGCCGACAATGGCGCTAAAGGTAAAAAAGGAAAGAAAAATAAGGATCGCCCTGATAAGGGAATCGAAACGATGTTTAGGATTTCCTCGGGAAATCACCAGCGTTTAAGTGATATGGCCGACAATAAGGCGCATATCATGATCTCTACCAACTCTATCATCTTATCAGTGATCTTAAGTATCTTGCTGAGGAAGCTGGAAGATAACCCTCATTTGATTGCGCCGACTTTATTGTTACTCATTATCTGTGTGGTTACAATGGTGTTTTCTATACTGGCAACACGTCCTTCTGTTCCTCCGGGAACATTTACACCCGAAGAGATTGCCAATAAGTCTACTAACCTGTTGTTTTTCGGTAACTTTTACAGGATGGGCCTGCCGGAATATGACGCAGGAATTCATAAGATGATGGAAGACCGCGAGTTTCTTTACGGCAGTCTCATCAAGGATGTGTATTCTCAGGGTGTAGTTCTTGGTCGTAAATACAGGTTACTCAGAATTGCGTATAATGTGTTTATGTTCGGGATTGTAGCCTCTGTGCTTGCCTTTATTATAGCTATGGCTTTTTCAATGTAATATGGAAGAGTTTTTGTACTTCAATAGGGATCTCAGTTGGCTAAGCTTCAACGAAAGGGTATTATCAGAAGCGGAAAGCGCCGATGTGCCCTTGCTGGAAAAAATTAAGTTCCTTTCCATCTATTCGTCTAACCTTGACGAGTTTTACCGGGTGCGGATGCCAGTTTTGATGGCGATTGAAAATGCTGATGATATTGATGGGCTGGATAGTGCCTATACGCAGGCCAATAAATGTATAGACCTGCAGCAACAACACTATGGGGAAATTCTGGAAGGCATTATATTACCTGGCCTGGAAGCACAAAACATAGATTGGATTTATAAAGAAGAAATTCCTGCATCGATAGAAAAACAGGTTACGCAGCTCTTCATTTATAAGGTAGAGCCCGTGTTACAGAAAGTTACGATTGCCGCCAACAACCGTGAGTTTTTTGCTGAAAATAATAAGCTCTATCAAGGTGTGGTTCTGCAGGATCCGACCGGAAATGAACGGTTGGAAATTCTGACGATCCCTTCCGATCAGGTTCCACGCTTATATCTGATGGAAGACGACATTCATAAATACATCGTTTTTCTGGATGATATCATCAAACATAACCTCAAGCAGGTATTTCCCGGTGATAAAGTTATTGGTGCCTACAACATTAAAGTGACGCGTGATGCAGAGATGCTGATCGAAGATGAGGTAGATGAAGATATCGTGACGGCCATGGAAAAGGAACTTTTAAAAAGAGACTTTGGTGCGGCGACGCGTTTTTTGTGTGAGCCCAATGTTCCCTTGAGGCATTTATATACCATGATGTACGCGCTCAATCTGAGCCAGGCATCTGTAGTAATCGGCGGTGTTTATCATAACCTGCGCGATCTGGCGGATTTTCCTTTTCAGGATCCCGCACAGGAGTATCCAAAATGGCCGGCAGCTGATCCAGTACCTTTTCCTGCCAGTGCCTCCTTTTTTGAACAGATCTCTAATAAGGATATCCTTATAAACACTCCTTACGATAGTTATGCACCCGTTCTTCAGTTTTTTGAAGAGGCAGCAACAGACGCTCAAGTTACGGAGGTCTACTGCACACTTTACCGTGTAGCAAGTCAGTCCAAAGTGATTCAGTCGCTAATTAAGGCAGCGAAGAATGGTAAGAAGGTAAGTGTCATGCTCGAGCTGAAGGCGAGGTTTGATGAAGCAAACAACATCCGCTGGTCGTCTAAACTTAAAGCCGCAGGTGTAAAAATTATCTACAGTAGCAGCGCTTTTAAAGTACATGCTAAAGTGGCTCTGGTTAAGCGTAAAGTCGAAGGGACCACCTCAGCCTACGGTTTGTTCTCTACAGGAAACCTGAACGAAACAACGGCGAGATTCTATACTGATCATATCGTGCTGACGGCATCTGAACCTATGTTAAAGGAGTTGGAGCGTCTGTTTGGCTTTTTAGGTAAAAAGAAAAAGAAACCTGCACTGGAAGACCGGATCCCCTTCCAGCATTTATTGGTAGCGCAGTTTAACCTGCAAAGCAGATTCCTGGAATTATTAGACCGGGAGATTGTAAACGCAGGGAAAGGACTGCCGGCACATATTACCATTAAGCTGAACAATCTGGAAGAGAAAATCCTCATCAACAAATTGTATGAAGCTTCCAACGCAGGTGTAATCATAAATCTGATTGTCCGCAGCATCTGCTGCCTGGTGCCTGGTGTTCCCGGGCAAAGTGAAAACATCACAGTGAAGCGTATTGTAGATAGATATCTGGAACATGGAAGACTTTTCCTATTTCATAATAACGGAAACGAGGAGCTTTTCATGGGATCTGCCGATTGGATGAATAGAAACATTTATTCGCGAATAGAGGTTTGTTTCCCGGTGTACGATCAGCAGCACAAAGCTGAACTCAAAGAAATACTTAAAATCCAGTGGGAAGATACCGTTAAGGCTGTAGAGCTGAACTCTGACTTGAAAAATATCAGGCTGAAAAATGACAACGGAATCAGGTCTCAGGAGGAAATTTATAAATTACTAACAGCCGGTAGTCTGGCAGAGAAACAATAATGAAAAGAACAAGATACCGGCTCATCATATTTTTTGCCGCAATCGCGGCAATGGGTGCTTTTGCATGTAAACCAGCAACCAATAAATTTACCTCTCCACAGGGTTACAACCTGAACAGTCCTGAAAAATTTATTATGCCAGAAGACCTTCTGGAGATTTCGGGAATTGCTTTTCAGGGCATGAATGGCAAGACTGTCTATTCTATTCAGGATGAGGATGGTAAACTGTTTGCTCAAAATTGGGGCATTAAAAAAGCAACAGCAGTAAAATTTGCTTCTAAAGGTGATTATGAAGATGTAGCAATTTATAAGCAGACAGTATTTGTGCTTAAAAGCTCAGGTTCGCTCTTTGTTTTTCCTCTGGCTGATATCAACAAGAAAAAATCGCTTAGCGTAAGGGAATGGAAAAAGATATTGCCTAAAGGGGAGTACGAAAGTATGTATATCGATGAGCCCACCCATAAGATTTATATTCTGGGTAAAAATAACACCGATGATCATAAGGCCCGTGTATCTACAGGCTATATCTACAATTATGACCCGGCTACAGGAAATATTGCTTTTTCAAGTAACTTCAGCATTAAGTCGAAGGAAATTGAAGCCATGGGCCAGGAGATCAGAACTGGATTAAAAGCTTCTGCAATGACCCTGAATCCTGTGACAAAAGAATGGTATGTGCTGTCTTCTGTAAACAAGATACTTGTTATTGTTGGTGCCGACTGGAAAGTTAAAGCTGTTCACCGTCTGGATTCTTCGATTTTTAACCAGCCTGAAGGCATGGCCTTCGATAACCAGCGCAACCTCTATATATCCAATGAAGGCGATGAGCTTTCTAACGGAAATATTCTTAAATTTAAATTTAAACCCTCATCTAAATAGAACGCCATCTGATGAAACGCTTACTCCTTCTAATTTTAATACTATTTTACATGTCGCCAAGCTGGGCACAGCATTCGCCAGTGGTATCGCGTGTCATCCTGATTGGAGATGCGGGAGAGATGGATACTCAGCAAAGCCAGGTGCTTAAGCATGCTTCGGCAAACGTGCTGAAGGGAAAAACAACAGTTCTTTTTCTAGGAGATAATATATACCCACGCGGCATGGGGCTACCCGGAAGTGCTGAAGAGGAAGAAACAAAGAAAATTTTGCAGTCCCAATATTTACCCTTGCGTGCAGCGGGCGCTCCGGTTTATTTTTTGCCAGGAAATCACGACTGGGATAAGTCGGGACCAAAGGGTCTGGCTAAGATCAAAAGGCAATGGGAATACCTGGATGAACAGCAGGATAGTCTGCTTAAGATGGTGCCCAGAGATGGCTGTCCCGATCCTGTAGAGATCAATGTGTCGAAAGATCTGACCATTATTGCATTCGACAGTGAGTGGTTCCTGTATACCTTTAATAAAGCTAATCCTGAACCTGAGTGTGATTGTAAAACTAAGGATGATATTTTGCGGAAGATCCAGGATCTCTATTACAAAAACAGGAATAAAGTAATTCTATTAGCCTCACATCACCCTTTTCAAAGTTATGGTATCCATGGAGGGCATTTTTCATTCAAGGACCACCTTTTTCCGCTTACGGCATTCAATGATGACCTGAAGATTCCGCTTCCGTTTATAGGATCTATCTATCCTTTTCTCCGCTCTACTTTTCCAAATGAGGAAGATTTGAATCATCCGGACTATAAGGATATGGTACAGAAGATCAATGCTGTTTTCGGGACCTTCCCAAATATGGTGCACGTTGCCGGTCATGAGCACGGCTTGCAGTTTATCAAGTCAAAAAAGCAGATGCAGGTAATCAGTGGTGCCGGGGCGAAGCATAGCTACGTTGTAAAAGGAAAAAATGCATTGTACGCGGACGCGACACAGGGATATGTTACAGCAGACATGCTTGCTGATAAAAGTATCACCTTCACGTATTATAAAGATACCGATAGTGGCGTAGTGCAGACCTTTTCATATACCAAACCTTATGTAGCAGTTAAAGAAAGACTGGATTCTTTGCATAAACCGATTGTTGGGGATAGTATCATTCTTGCTGTACACCCGGCTTATGATAAGGTGACAGGATTTCACCGTTTTCTTTTTGGCGAGAACTATAGAAAAGAGTGGGCCGCGCAAACGAAGTTGCCTGTGATCAGGCTTTCTTCTATTCACGGGGGATTAACACCGATTCAAATGGGTGGCGGCTTCCAGACCAATTCATTGCGTCTGGTAGACAAATCTGGTAAAGAATGGGTGCTTAGAGGGGTTGAGAAGGCTCCAGAGAAAATTCTTCCCGATGAATTACAGGAAACGTTTGCTAAAGATCTTGTAGATGATGCGTTAAGTGCCCAACATCCCTTCTCGGCATTAGTAGTGCCACCTTTGGCAGTAGCAGCACGTGTTCCCCACGCAAACCCAATTATTGGTGTGGTTTCTGCTGATCCTAACCTGGGAAAATATGCCGCTTTATTTGTAAACAAGATATGTTTGCTCGAAGAACGTGAACCTATTGGTGAGAGTGACAATACACCTAAAACAGTAAAAAAGCTGGATAAGGATAATGACAATAACATTGATGCCGAAGAGTTTTTAAGGGCGCGCTTGCTGGATTTATTAATTGGCGACTGGGACAGGCACGGAGACCAGTGGAGATGGAAAAAAGAAAAAGGGGATGGTGAAGATGTATATACTGCCGTTCCCCGCGACAGAGATCAGGCGATGTATGTGAACCAGGGACTGATTCCTACGCAGGTATCAAAGCCAGGCCTGGTGCCTAACCTGCAAGGATGGGGAGGGAAGATCAAAGATATTCGGTATTCTTTATGGAAAACGGTCTTCATGGATCGCTACCCTGCAACGCATTTTAGTTACGAGCAGTACATGAAAATAGTCAACGATTTTGTAGCTGCAGAAACAGATGAAGTGCTGGAGGCAGGGTTAAGAAGGCTACCAGCATCGGCATATAAGCTAAGGCACGACAAGCTCCTTGCCGCATTGAAAACCCGGAGGAAGAATATTCCCGAAGAAATGTCCTGGTATTATAAATACTCGAATAAGATTGTAGACGTGCACGCGAGTGGTAAAAACGAACTGATTACGATCACCGATACGGTTAACAATGGCTTAAATGTGAAGGTGAACAAAGTTAATAAGGATGGGAAAGTTCAGAAAGCTCTGATGAATACAGCTTATTACCCTGAGGTAACCAAAGAAATCAGAATCTATACAGGTGGTGGATCAGATCGCGTAGTATTGGATAACAAAACCTCCAACATTAAACTGCGTGTGGTAGATAGCACCGGTACTAAAAACATTGAGGTGATCAATGCCAAACGTAAAGTGCAGTTGTATGATATAGGTAATAAGTTAAAATTGAAGGGTGACTCATCAAGGCTGAAAATCCATTTGTCGGGCGACAGCATCAACACTTCCTTTTTGCCGGTCAATCTGATTCATGAATTTATTCCAATCTACACAGCAGCGTTTAACCGTGATGAGGGTGTATTGATCGGTGCGGGATTCAAGTATATCCGTCAGGAAGGTTTTAGAAAACTTCCGTATAACTATATGCACGAGTTTCTGGTGTACCACTCCTTTACAACCAAGGCCTTTCGGATCCGGTATCGCGGAGAATTTATTAAGGCAATAGGGAATGCCGACCTGGAGATCCAGGCAAGGGCAGATGCTCCGGATAATTCCATTAATTTCTTCGGCCGTGGCAACGAAACGGTATTGAATAAATTTGATGGCTATCAGAAATACTATAGGGCGAGATTTAATATCTTCCAGTTTGATCCTGCACTTCGCTGGCATACTGAAACGGGAACAAGCGTTTCTATTGGTCCGTCGTTTCAGTACTATCATTACGATGTCGAGAATAATGAAGGTCGCTTAACGCAAAACCCTGCGCTTATAGGTTCTTATGATGCCAATAGTGTGGAAAAAGACAGAATGCATGCTGGTGTGATAGTCAACTTTGTTAATGATAAACGCAATAACAAAGTACTGCCAGCCTGGGGAAGTTATGTAAATATAAAGCTGCAGGGATACGCCGGCCTGAACGATAACTCCAAATCTTTTGCACAGATCATCCCCGAGGTGGCTTTATATAAGGCATTAAACACAAGAGCAACGGTAGTCCTTGCCGAACGTTTTGGAGGTGGGGTAACTATTGGAAAGACTGCATTTTACCAGAGTTTGTTTCTTGGATCACAAGGAAATTTGATGGGATTCAGACAATTCAGGTTTGCCGGTCAACATTCTTTCTACAACAACCTGGAGCTGCGCGCTAAGCTTGGTGACTTTGCGAATTACCTGGTGCCAGGTCAGATTGGACTAATCGGCTTCTACGATACCGGAAGAGTCTGGGAAAGAAATGATGATTCCAGTCCGTGGCACCATGGTGTAGGTGGCGGACTTTACCTGGCTCCGGCAGAGCTAACTGTAATAAAATTCATTATGGGACACTCTACTGAAGGCTGGTATCCTTATCTTAGTATAGGAATGCGTTTTTAACTTATAAGATATGCAAGCGACCACCGTTAGTTTAGTCCCAGGAGCAGAAGAGCTCAATAAGCATCCGCTAGGGATCGATTTGCACTTTTCGCTCAAACCTTTTATCCGGTTTATAGAGCAGAAAATAGAAACAGAAAAAACAGCCAAGGTTAACTTTTTTAAATATATTCTGGAGCAGTTTAAGCAGTATCCAGAACTTGAGGAAGCCGTGTCGGCCGCTGACGCGCAAAAATACACGTCGCTCTATGAGCTGATCTATACTGCACTTTCTCCGATCCTGAATGATGAGTCTGAGCAGTTCTGGGCACTAGGGCCCCCATTAACGGCAGCTTTTTTTTACGGTACTTCTGGTTTCTACAGTATACTGATTGATGCTGAGACAAAGATGCTGAGAAAAGATCTGAAATTGCCCGTTGCCGAGGACATGCATAAAAGTGTACGTACGAGTTTCTATAACCTCGTTCTTAAGAAATTTTACAACTTCACACTTACAGATGTAGATTTCACAATCAAGTCATTGATCGATCCGGAAACACATTTACTAAAATACTATCGGCTGAATGTGGACACACGTTTTATGGACATCGAGAGTTTGGCAGAACTTCCCGAACTGAGCCTTCAGAAAATCAAAGAAGAGCTGCAGGACGACACAAATACGTTAAATATATTAAGTAATCTGTTGCCTCCCGAGCAGTTTAGGGTAGAAGGTATTTCCATTGTAAGCCTCACAGATGTTACTTCAGAATATGCACTGGAATCAGTTAAAAATGTAATCATAGCACACAACGATTGTGCGGTTGGCTCGCATGATAAAAACATTACGATTGCGCTGCAAACACTTGTAGGAAGTGATCAGGTGGAATTTGGGATTTTACCCTATTTAAGGCTCAACGACAAAACAGTGGTCAATGACCATTCTGGATTTCAAAGTATTATTATTGAACTGGCCAGGCAGGAGCAGGATGGAGAGGTAGATTATCAGTCGTTAATAGAAGATTACCTGATGCATCCCCGGCGATTGATCTTTCCTGAAATTGTAGAGGAAGAGCAGAATAATTATCCGATGTTAAGACTGCTATGGAATAAGGGTATCCGGTCTTATGCTCTTTTTCCGCTGTACTATAGTGGCCGGCTGGTAGGGTGTTTGGAATTGTACGCCAAAGATCCAAGCTTTTTTAACAGTAGCACCCTGTCTAAAATAGAAACAGCTTTCCCGCTACTGGCCCAACTTTTTCAGAATATTATTACTGAATTTAACAATGAGATTGCTGCAGTGATAACAGATAAATTTACTTCGCTGCAACCGGCAGTGCAGTGGCGTTTTTATCAGGCTGCATTCAACTATCTCAATGCAAAATCTCTGGGAAAGAAACTGCCTATAGAATCTATCTTTTTCAAAAACGTACATCCTTTCTATGGTGCTATAGATATCAAAGATTCGAGCATTGAGCGCAATCTGGCCATCCGTAAAGATTTGTATGCACACTTCGATTTGCTGGAAACGACGCTTTGTGAGATCAAGGTGAAGGTTAAGTCGCTGAATGAAAAAAATATCCCTTCGCCCGCCGGGCTATGGAATCATAAAGAGTTTGATGAACTTTCTGACCGGGAAATATTAAGAATTGAAGATTACCTGCTGAGGCAGCTGCCGGCATATCTGCATTTGCTGAAAGATACCCAGCCTGCAGTAACGCAGACCGTCGATAATTACTTTAGCCATGTTGACCCACAGGGGGCCCTTTATAAAAACAGGCTGGAATATGAACGCAGCATGCAATCTATCAACAGAACAATCAGTACGCTGTTGGAAGAGTTTAACGTAGAACTTCAGCATGCATATCCATGCTATTTCGAGAAATTCCGGACAGATGGTGTTGAGTTTGATATTTATCTCGGTGAATCTATCGCCCACCTTACGCCAATGCCGGCCGATATGGTGCAGACCTTTCGTTTTATGCAGCTGGAGATTATTGCCAAGATTGCGCGTGCCACAAATCGGCTGATTCCGGAGCTGGCAATGCATTTGCAAACAACACATCTGATTTTTGTATACGATAAACCCATAGATATTAGTTTTAGGGCCGACGAACAGCGGTTTGATGTGGAGGGTGGCTACAATATCCGCTATCAGATGGTCAAGAAACGAATTGATAAAGCACATATCAAAGGCTCAGAAGAGCGTTTGACACAGCCCGGTAAAATTGCTATCGTTTACTTCAATAGTTCTGAGGCAGCAGAATATTTAGGATATATTCAAACCCTGCAAACACAGAAACTGCTATTAGATGATGTTGAATATATAGAAGTCGAAGAACTTCAGGGCGTAGAAGGACTTAAGGCACTCCGTGTTGGTGTGGCAATGAATGAGCACGCTGAAATACAATCGGGCATATGATAAAAAGATTACTTTGGTTTCTGTTACTACCTGTTGCTGGCTTTGCGCAAACTAAAAACTTGCCGGATTCAGTAACTGTTGCTATTGCCCCCGAATATGATCAGGTAAGTAAGGTACACCGTGACTTTTTAGGGGAAAATTACCGGAAACTCTGGGCACTCCCGGTAAAAATGAGGGTACTTGATATCAATAAGGAACGTGGCGGGTTAAAGATCTCCAAACTGGGTGGTGGCAATCAAACGCGGTCCATTCGTTTTGTAGACCCTCAGGGAAAAGAATGGGTGTTGCGAACGATTCAAAAGTATCCCGAGCGTGCGCTACCAGCTAACCTCAGGCCAACTATTGCTAAGGATATCGTTCAGGATCAGGTATCAACAGGACATCCGTTCGGCGCCATGATTGTACCAGTTCTTGCTGAAGCATTGAAACTTGAACATGCCAATCCTGAATTGGTGTATGTTGGTGACGATCCGGGACTTGGTGAATACAGGAAGGAATTTGCGAATGCCGCTTACTATTTTGAAGAACGCGCTCCCCTGGACCTGGATAAAACACAGAGCACCGATAAAGTTCAGGAGAAACTGCAGGAAGATAACGACCATCTGCTCAACGAGAAACTTGTGTTACGTGCCCGGTTGCTCGACTTTGTTGTTGGCGACTGGGATAGGCATGAAGACAACTGGCGCTGGACATCTGATAAGGATAAGGGTGTAACACGTTACGATCCGATCCCACGCGACAGGGATAAGGTTTTTTATAAGACCTCAGGCATCTTTCCCTGGTTTCTTTCCCATCAATGGCTAAAATCAAACCTGCAACCATATTCAGCAACCATCCGCGATGTTAATGGATGGAATTTTAACGCGAGGTATTTTGACCGCTATTTTTTAAACGAGCTCAGTGAAAAGGATTGGAAGGAAGAAATCCGTTACGTACAGGAAAAAATCACGCCTGAATTGGTAACTAAAGCGTTGCGACAAATGCCAGCTGCAGCGTTAAAATACAATAACGACGAGCTTTCAAAAGCTTTAAATGGGCGGGTAACTAATTTGCAGGAGATCGCAATGACCTATTATTATTTCCTGGCTAAAAAAGTAGATATACCGGCCTCAGATAAAAAAGAATATTTTAGCATCTCCCATAAGGATGATGGTCGTATTGCCGTCAAGATAGAGAATATCAAGAAAGACGGTACAAATGGCCGTACCGTGTTTCAGCGCACTTTTGATCCGAAGCACACTGAGGAAATAAGACTCTATGGATTCGCTGGAGAAGATGTGTTTGATGTTAACGGTACCAAGAAGTCGCGGATTGTTGTGCGGATGGTTGGAGGCGCAGATGTAGATGTCTTTAAAATCGATTCCAGCCTGAACAATAAAAGTAAGAATTATATCTACGATAGGCTGGACGGCAACAATATGCTCCCTTCGAAATCAGAGGCGAAGTTTAGGCTTGCGAACGATACTGTTGTCAACAGTTTCAATAAGAAGAGCTTCGTTTTTGACCAGCTAGGCCCACTTTTTCATTTTAACTACAATCTCGATCAGGGCTTATTGGTAGGCGTAGGTTTAGTGTATGAAAAGCAAGGCTTTAGAAAAGCACCCTATCGATTCAGGAATGAGCTCTGGGCAAATTATGCTACTGGCAGGGAATCATTCTTGTTCACCTATTCCGGCGACTTCAAGGAGCTGATCGGTAAAAATGATTTAAAGATTGATGCGGTCATGCTTGGTCCTAATAACCTGAGTAACTTTTTTGGACTGGGGAATGATACCCGGTTTATCAACAAAGGCGATAAGGATATGTCGTATTATAGAAGTCACTATGACTATTTTAATGCCGATTTTAAAGTTAAACGCGCACTGGATAAGCGATTCACGCTGGAAGCTGGTATTTCTACGGAGTATTATACCAGTGATGCCGCGTCTAATGCAAAACGGTTTTTAAGAGATTTTAATGCTGCCTATCCTGAAGAGGAGGTTTATAAGAATAAGTTCTATGCCGGGTTAGTCAGCAACCTCACTTACGATAGTCGTGACAACGCAGCTATCCCTAAAAATGGAATATACTGGAAAACTACGGTTGCCGCGAAACAAGGACTTAACGATCAGCACAACGCGTGCGGAAGCATACAGACCGAATTCAGATCGTATGTTAACCCGGGGAGTTCTGGTTTCGTAATTGCCAATAGACTGGGGGCGGGCACAACTATAGGTACGCCAACTTTCTATCAGCGCATGCAACTTGGTGGGGTGCGCACATTGCGGGGGTTCCATACCAATAGGTTTACAGGTCGTTCGATGGTGTATTATAACCTGGATCTCCGACTTAAATTATTTGATTTTACGTCTTACATCACTCCGGGTTCTGTAGGCCTTATTGGTTTTAACGATATCGGCAGGGTATGGGAACCCGGACAAAGCTCTAAGAGCTGGCATGACGGTTATGGGGGTGGCGTTTATGTAATCCCTGCTGAACTTATTCTGATTCAGGCTGCGGTAGGATTTTCCAAAGAGGGCGCATTGCCTTATATATCTATTGGTTTTTCTTTTTAAAATTCATTAATCGTGACGGTCTGCTGGTAAACTAAAAAGCAAAATGACTGTTTAATAAGTATAAGTTGTCATGATGCATAAACATATTGTAATAGTTGGCGGAGGCTTTGCCGGAATTAACCTGGCCAAGGAACTGTCTAAAGATGCTGTTTTTCAAATTACACTGGTAGATAAAAATAACTACAATTTCTTTCCACCATTGATATATCAGGTTGCTACAGGTTTTTTGGAGCCTTCGAGCATCAGTTATCCCTTCCGCAAGCTCTTTGCCAGCAGAAAGAATGTAAGGTTCAGGCTGGGAAAGCTGCTCAAGGTTGTTCCGGAAACAAAAACATTAATTCTTTCTAATGGGGAGCTAACCTACGATGAGCTGATTTTTGCCACTGGTGCGGAGACGAATTACTTCGGCAACGAAAATATTAAGAAACACGCTATTCCAATGAAGACCCTGGGTGATGCGATCTCGATGCGGAATATTTTATTGATGCGTATGGAGGAAGCATCCGTTTCCAATGATCCTTTGGAAATAGAGAAGCTATTGACGCTTGTCATCGCTGGAGGAGGGCCCACAGGCGTAGAGATCTCGGGGATGTTTGCAGAGATGAAACATGGTATCCTAAAAAAGGATTATCCTGAGTTGGCAGGCAAAGGAGGCGAGATTTATCTTGTCGACGGTGGAAATGCAGTGCTATCGCCTATGAGCGAATATTCGCAGCAACATACCGGCGCTGCCTTAACTAAGCTCGGCGTGAAGCTTGTGCTTAATATGCATGTAGATGACTTTGTTGATGACACCGTTGTACTTTCCGACGGGAGAAGAATAACGACCAGGAATTTAATCTGGGCAGCGGGCGTAACGGCGAAAATTTTTGAAGGTATCCCAGCAACATCTTATGGAAGGGGGAAAAGGATGCTGGTAGACGAATTTAACCAGCTTAACGGAGTAGCAAACATCTATGCCATTGGCGATACCTGCTTGCAGCTGGGCGACGTTAAATTTCCTGAAGGGCACCCTCAGGTAGCACAGGTGGCCATTCAGCAAGGGCTGGCGCTGGCAAAAAACCTGAGACGCCGGCAAAAAGGAAAGGAGCTTAAACCTTTCAGCTATCACGATAAGGGGTCCATGGCAATTATCGGAAGTGCCAATGCCGTGGTAGACCTGCCGAAGCCCAAGATTCACATGAGTGGCTTTATCGCCTGGATGGTCTGGTTATTTATTCACCTGATGTCTTTAGTAACCTATAGGAACCGTGCACGTACTTTTTGGAATTGGATGATTGCTTATTTGGCAAAAGATCAATCATTACGTATGATCATCCGTCCGATTGAGGAAGAAGATATCGTATAAAGCTGTATATTGGCCTCATAATTTAAACCAAATGAAGAAACTAATCGGTATGATCCTGCTTGTTACAGCAGGACTTTTCACACAGGCGCAAACAGCTATGGTTACACCAACAAAAGATGAAACAGAAGTCGCAGCAGCAGTAGAGAAACTCAGACTAGCGATGATCAGTGGTAATAAGGCTGATCTGGAAAGTGTATTGTCTGACGACCTCAGTTATGGGCATTCTGGTGGTAAGCTGGAAAACAAGGAATCATTTGTTACGGCGATATCAACCAAGAAATCGAACTTCTTAACTATCGAACTGAGTAAACAGACAATCTCAGTGATCGGTAAAGTAGCTATCGTACGCCACGATCTGATTGCAGATACGAATGATAACAATAAACCTGCACATATCCATTTAGGGATTGTTCTGGTATTTCAGAAAGATAAATCAGACTGGAAAATGATCGGTCGCAGGGCATTTCACCTCGACTAGGTATTCCGGATAAACAAGCTGGTATCAAGGACCTTTTTTTCGAATTCGGTAACCGGATACCTGCTTTCAATAAGGTTGATCAGCATTTCCGTAGCGATCTGACCAATTTCAAAGGCCGGTTGACGAATAGAAGTCAATGAAGGACTCATGAGGTCGAGCACATCAGAGTTACTGAATCCGGCAATCGCCATATCTTCAGGTACTTTGATGTTAAGTTTCTTAAAAACCATTAAACATCCGATACTAAGCCTATCGCCGGCAACGAATATTGCATCAGGCTTATCTTTCATGTCCAGCAGTTCCTGAATAGCCGTTTCCACTTCTTCATGAAACATACCGCCATGTGGGCAGTGTTTAATATAATCCTCGTTGATGGGTATGTTATGTTGTGCCAAAGCCCTGCTATAGCCGGAAAGTCGTTCTTTGCTGATAGACAAATGGGCGGAACTGGTGAGGTGCGCAATTTTTCTATATCCTGTTTCTATCAAATGGGAGGTAGCCTCAAATGCACCTTTTTCGTTGTTTGCTACAATCTGATGCGTATCGATCTCTTCTGCGACGCGGTCAAAAAACACCATCGGAAGTCCTTTATCGTGCAAATATTTTAAATGAGCAACGTCATCTGTTTCGGCAGAAAGTGAGATGAGTAAGCCATCCACGGATCTCGACGATAAGTATTCTGTGTTTATTTTCTCGCGATCATACGATTCATGTGTCTGCGTAATGATAACATGGTACCCTTTATCATAGGCGATGGATTCAATTCCATTAATTGCTTGCGAAAAATAATGGTTTGCCACTTCGCTCACTAAAACGCCAATAGATTTGCTTCTGCGTTCTTTTAAGCTCAGCGCATTTGGATTGGGGCGGTAGTTGATTTTTTTTGCATAGTCCATCACCAACTGCTTGGTGCGGCTGCTGATTTCGTGGGTATCGCGCAAAGCTCTTGATACAGTGGAAGTTGAAAGGCCGAGTGCCTTAGCGATATCTTTTAGTGTAGAGGGCTCAAACATGCTTGTAGTCTTAATTTTAAATAAAATGATTACATCAGATTATTAAATATTGCAATATAAGGTAAATCCGGGTCTTAATATAATTTTTGACAGAATTGACGGTATGTCGGGAACGATTGCACAAATATATCTGAACGCTGCATTCTATAATTAAAAAAAACAATGTAGAATTGTTTGTAGAAATCTAACCAGATTTCCATTTAACCAAATAGCCGCGGTGTCGAAAATAAAATAATCTCAAACTTATCACCAATTGTAAATTAAGCCCTGAAAGGGTCTGTTGGATAGTTTGTCTTGTTTTTTTAGCTATCGTGGATTAAACGATTCACTGTATGAAAAGAATTTTACTACTGTTTGTATTGTTAACATCTTTTGCCGGAGCGCTACATGCTCAGACTCGACAGGTAACAGGGGTGGTGACAGACAAAACATCGAAAGCACCCGTACCGGGTGTCAGCGTCATTGTTAAAGGCACAAAGAATGCCGTTAGCACGGATGAACAAGGGGCTTACAAAATTTCAGTACCAAGTACAGGATCAACAGTGTTGGTCGTGAGATTTGTTGGCTACACTTCACAGGAAATCACTGTGGGTGCACAATCAAAAATCAATGTTACACTAGCGGAAGATGTTTCTCAACTGAATGAAGTTGTGGTTAACATCGGTTATGGCAGTGTACGTAAAGAAGCCCTGACGGGTTCCGTATCTTCAGTACGCGCTAAAGATCTGGCGGATTTTCCTGTTGGAACCGCTGCGGAGGCATTAGCGGGGAAACTTGCAGGGGTATCGGTAACAACTACTGAAGGTAGCCCGGGTGCTGAGGTTCAGATTAAAGTGCGTGGTGGAAGTTCCCTTACAGGAGATAATTCACCGCTTTATATTGTTGATGGGGTACAAGTAGAAAACGCGCTGTCAGTATTGTCTCCAAATGAGATTGAGAAGATCGACGTACTTAAAGATATTGCCTCTACCTCTATATATGGTAGTCGCGGTGCAAACGGCGTTGTGATCATCACCACTAAGGGTGGAAAATCAGGCAGAACAATTGTTTCATTGGAAGCTTATGCTGGTGCACGTCAGATCGTAAACAGACTCCCGGTTTTAAGTCCGTACGAATATGTAAAGTACCAGTACGAATTATACAATTACAACACTACACAGGAAGTTAAGGATCAGTTCACGAAAAGATACGGGACTTTTGAGGATCTTGATATCTACAAGAACATTCAGGCTATTGACTGGCAGGATAAAGTGTTCGGCCGTCAGGCATTCTCTAATACACAGATCCTGAATCTATCAGGTGGTACTGATGTAACAACATTCAATTTTACATTGAACAATACCAAAGAAGATGGTATCATGCTGAACTCTGGTTACAGAAGAACATTTGCTTCTTTCCGTTTCGACCATAAAATATCCGATAAATTAAGAACAGGTATCAATGTACGTTACAGTCGCCAAAGAATTGATGGTGTTGGTACAACGAGCACAGGTTCCAACTCTGCTAACCGTTTGAGAAATGCAGTGCGCTATCAGCCGTATTCGGGTGGTGGTGATTCTGGTGACCTTTTTGATGCAGATTACCAAACCACAGCATTGACTAATCCTATTGCATTGGCAAATAATGAGCTTAAGTATGATTACAGGAACGACATGATCAGCAGTGGTTACCTGAACTATCAGATTTTAAAAAATCTATCCATCAGAAGTACGGTAGGTTTAACTTACACTGATCGTAAAACAAATACCTTTAACGGTGCAATCAGTTTGGCTGGCCGTAATAACGGTGGATTGCCTGGGGTAGTATTGGATAATTCGAATCTGACCGCCCTGATCAATACCAACTTAATCAATTACAAGCCGGATTTGGGATCAGATCACAGTCTGGATTTATTGGTGGGTCAGGAGTTGACTAAAACAGATATCAATTCCAATAGCGCTAACATCAAATGGTTCCCAATAAGTATCACCCCAAGTGAAGCCTTTGCGAGTATCCAGAAAGCAGAGCCACCAGTGGGATCAGTACAAGACAAACCAACTTCGTTAATTTCTGGAGTAAGACAATTGTCTTTCTTTGCCAGAGCTTCATATTCTTATAAATCCCGTTACCTGGCAACTTTTAACTTTAGAAGAGACGGATCTTCTCTATTTGCGCCGGGTAAGCAGTGGGGTAACTTCCCATCGGCACAACTTGCCTGGAGATTATCTGAGGAAGATTTCTTCAAAGGTCAGGACATCAGCTGGGTTGATAATGTTAAAATCCGCTTCAGCTACGGTGCTGCAGGTAACAACAGAATCGGTCAGGATTTATTCCGTACATTATTCTCTGCCAACTCTACGGCAGGTGGTTATGCAGCATCTGATGCTTCTGTTACCACTGGTCTAATCGCTGGAAGCGTATTGTCTAATCCCAATATCACCTGGGAGACAAATACTTCTAAAAACTTAGGTTTCGATTTCGACCTGTTCAAAAACAGATTAAACGTAAGTGTGGATTTATATGATAACAGGACTAAAGACCTGTTGCTAAATGCAAACATTCCGCCAATCAATGGTTATTTGACACAGCAACAGAATGTTGGAAGAACACAGAATAAAGGTTTGGAGATCCAGTTAAACTGGGCTGCAGTTAAAACAAATGAGTTCACTTACAACACCGGATTTAACATCTCCTTCAACAGAAACAAGATTCTGGAACTTCAGAATGGCGTTCAGGCTTACACCGCACAATCAGGATGGGTAAACTCCCTGGCAGATTATTATGTTCAGGTGGGTAAACCAGTAGGGCAGTATTACGGATTTATTTCTGATGGTAGATATACTGTTGATGACTTTACGACTACTCAAAATGCAACTACAGGCGTTTACACGTATACGCTTAAACCAGGTATTCCGAATGCGAGTTTGCTGCTGGGTAACAGGAACCCGCAACCGGGAGATATGAAAGTTAAAAAACTGAGCAGCTCTTCAAGCATGCTGATCAGCGAGGATGACAAAACTGTTCTCGGTACTTCACAGCCTAAATTTACTGGTGGTTTAAACAATCAGTTTGCTTATAAAAACTTCGATCTTAGTGTTTTCGTTAACTTCTCTGTAGGTAGCAAAGTATACAATGCCAATAAACTGGAATTTACATCACAATATAATGTGAAAGACAATAACCTGTTGGCAACCATGGCCGATCGCTGGCAAAACTTTGATGCAAATGGTATCCGTGTAACAGATCCGGCTACATTAACTGCGATGAACGCAAATACAACTATGTGGACGCCTACATTAGGTAACTATGCACTTACATCGTATGCAGTAGAGAATGGATCTTTCCTGAGAATTGCAAACCTGACTCTGGGATACACCATCCCACAATCAGTAGTGAAAAAAACAGGAATTATTTCTAAATTAAGGGTTTATGCTACTGTGAACAATTTGTACACCATCACAGGTTATACAGGTTACGATCCTGAAGCAAATACAAGACGCTCGAATCCGTTGACGCCCGGTGTAGATTACGCGGCCTATCCACGTAGCAGATATATCCTGGCAGGTCTAAACCTTGTTTTTTAATCCTTCTAGTAATTAAAAAAATGAAAACGAAATTTATAAATTCTGCTTTGCTAGTCTTAGCTATTGGAGCAATCAGCATAACTTCCTGTAAAAAGGTACTTGACTATAAATCTGACTCCTCTTCTTCTGCGGATGTAGTTTTTGAGAGTACAACATCTACTAATGCCGCAGTAATCGGCGTTTATAACAAGCTAATCGGAGATAACGGATACGGTAACAGAATTTCTTCCCTGTTTCCTTTGTCGGCCGACGATTTTAAAACCTCAGGAAGCTACAGCTCTGCGGATAGACGTGGTATCAGCATGTATGGTGCTAGCTCTGATAACAGCGACCTGTACAATCCTTTTGTGCAATTATATTCGGGGATTGAACGCGCAAACTTATGTATCAAATTTATCCCTACCTCTAATGTATACACCAACGGATCTGCCGGAGAAAAAGCATTAATGCAGCGTTACTACGGTGAAGCCCTTGCATTACGTGCCTTATTTTTCTATGAGCTGATCAGAAACTGGGGAGATGTACCTGCATCGTTTGTTCCGGCAGCAGACGCAGCAACCTTATATGGTCCCAATGTTGATCACGATAAAACTTATGAGCGTATTATCGCTGACCTGAAAATCGCTGAAGACATGGTACCTTGGAGATCTGCAATTGCCGATTACGGTAGTTTTAGATTTACTAAAGGAGCCATTAAAGGATTAAGAGCTAGAATTGCATTGGCAAGAGGCGGTTATTCCTTGAAAATCAGTAACCATACCATGACAAGAAATGCTGATTATCTGACCTATTATAAAATAGCGTTCGACGAGTGTCTGGATATTATGGGCCATCGCGGTGATCATACCTTGAATCCTGTTTACGAGAATGTTTTCAAATCTCTTCATACCATTTCAAGACTTGACGATGCACATGAACTGATGTTTGAGGTTGCTGCTTATGGATCTAACTCCTCTACAGATAGTAAATTGGGTTATTACAACGGTATGCGTTTTAACTCTGCCTCTTCTTTCGGACAAGGTGGAGGTGGTATCAATGCCATCCCAACTTATTTCTATGAGTTTGACCAGAGTAAAGATTGCCGCAGGGATGTTACCATTGGTGTATTTGAGATCAATGCCAACTCTAAGAAAATCTTGAATGCTACAAGTGCACTTACAGACGGTAAATTCCGTAAATCATGGACAGCATTCAATAATTCATCTTCGGCGCAAACATTCGCCATCAACTGGCCGATCCTCCGTTTTGCCGATGTGTTGCTGATGTATGCTGAAGCAGACAACGAAATTAACAATGGCCCTTCTGGTGCCGCTCAGGCAGCGCTGGTAGAAGTGCAGAAACGTGCTTACGCGGGCTTCGAGACCAGTACGCCGGTAAATCCAACAACCAAAGATGGATTTTTTAACGCCATTGTTAAAGAAAGATTACTTGAGTTTGGTGGTGAGGGAATCCGTAAATATGATTTGATCAGATGGAATCTGATGAAAACCAAATTTGATGAAACAAGGGATAAACTAAGACAGTTTATGCTGGGACAGGGCGCTTACGCCAATGTACCTGCATATATCTATGCAAAAGAAAACAACTACCTGCAAACCAACAGTGTTGCCGAAGTTGCTAACATGGACTTGTATTCAGGAACTTCAACTACAGTGAACAACGTGTTCTTTACGCCTGGTTTGGGTACCAGCGCAGCTCCTTCTGGTTATACGACTAAAAACTGGAGAGCAGGAGTAACGGACGATGCAACAACCGGTACGATATCAGGTACCCTTGCGGGCTTTGCATTTTATTTCGAAGCCAATAAAAAGGAAGTTTTCCCTTATCCTAAGTCAGCATTGATTGAAAATCCTGCGATGGTTCAAAACTTTGGCTATTAATTTAAAACAATGATCATGAAGAAATATATCAATTCAATTGCCTGCAATTTATTGTTTGTTGCAGCAATAGCTATACTTATCGCATCGTGTAAGAAATCTGAAGATGTGCCAACAGAGCCGGCAAGGATTTTTAAGCCAGGCGACCTGAGTGTATCAGCAGGTGCAACCTCAGCAAAGTTAAAATGGGTACAGCCACTTTTGTCGACAGGAAAAGCCTTTAAATATACTGTCGATTTTGCTAAGGATTCTTTGTTTAGTACAGTCGCTTATACCGCTACTTCCGATACCCTCGGTTATACCGTAACTGAAGAAAATATCGCCGTGCGCACCAAATATTTTGCGAGAGTGCGGGCAAATGCCACCGGTGATCAGCCGGCCTCTAAATATATCGTTAGCTCATCATTTACGCTTACAGGTACACAACTGTACACTGCGCTGCGTGATAACGAAATCCAGGAAAATGGGGTAACTTTAAGGTTCACACCAACCGTTGGCTTGAGTTCTATCGTATTGACGCCTGCAACAGGGACAGCGGTTACCGTTGCTTTGAGCACGGCAGATGCTGCGGCTGGTTTAAAAGCAATTACCGGATTAACAGGTGGTATAAAATACAGTGCTGAGTTGTTTTCAGGTAAAACAAGTAAAGGATTGCTAACGTTTACCACGCTTGCGCCAACTACCTATACTGTTAAATTGTCTCCCGGTGACGACCTTGCCGGAACAATCGCTTCTGCGGCAAATGGTGCCGTAATCGGATTAAATCCTGGAACCTACGACCTGAGTGCTGCGAGTACTTTTATCACCCAGAAAACAATTACCTTGAAGTCTATCTCCGGCGATCCAAAAACTACATTGGTTAAATTGAAGGAAATAGATATTGAAGGTACAGGTGCGGGAATTACCCTGTCGGGGATCGAGTTCGATGGAGCTGCCGGATCTGCTTTATACTTTATCAATTACATCGGATCTCAGGCTAATAATGCTTCGGCAGCTACTTTTACCAATGTTACTGTCGACAATTGTATCGTACATAACTTTACTACTGCCTTTATGCGCGGTAATAGAGGAACCAATGTTAAGGATCATAAAATAGGGGCTATCACGGTAAACAATTCTATAGTATATGATGCAGGCGCAAATGCTTCATCGGCTTACTATGCTTTCCATTTGGACAATATGCAGTTTACAAGTCTGGCTATCACAAAGTCTACGTTCTATAATTTTGGCCCGGGATTGTTCCTGGCTTCGAAAACATTGAATGCAGATGTGGTACCATCAATTACTGTAAGCTACAGTACCTTTAACGGTTTCGGTGGAAACAGTAAATATGCGTTGCTTGATGCTGCTGCAAATCCTGTTAATATGACTATCAGTAACAGCATCCTGGCCAATACCCCTAAATCAGGAACCGTCCCTGCGGCAGCACTTCGTGCTACGGCAGCAGGAATTACATTGTCCATTAGCAACACAAATTATTTCAACCTAAATTCTACAGGTACAACAGCGCTGACTTTTGCAACTGCTACGTTGACTAATACGCTAACCACCACATTACCGTGGACGGCAACAACAACAGATTTTACACTTCCTGCAGGTTCGGCTTTGCGGACCGCGGGAACAGGAAATACCGCCTTAGGCGATCCACGCTGGGCGTATTAATCGTATGATGGAAATGACTTATAAAAATTATATCAAAGGATCAGCAGCACTTGTGCTGCTGATCCTATTTGCTTTTAGGCTACCTGAACGTAAAATCCGTGTGTACCTGATCGGTGATTCGACTATTTCTATCAAACAAACTACAGCGTACCCGGAAACAGGTTGGGGAATGCCATTCGTTAACTTCTTCGATGCTGGGGTTCAGATAGAAAACCGTGCACAGAACGGACGTAGCACGAAGACTTTTGTCGCGGAAAATCGCTGGCAGCCGGTTGTCGACAGTCTGCAAAAAGGGGATTACGTTTTTATACAGTTCGGTCATAATGATGAGGTGCCCACCAAAGCGAGTTATACACCCATTGGTGATTACCGGAATTATTTAATTAAGTTCATTAGCGAAACAAAAAGTAAGGGTGGAAATCCTGTGTTAATTACCCCGGTGTCACGCAGAAAATTCGATGCTAACGGAACAGCCTTGGATACCCATCAGGAGTATGCCGCTATGGTGCGTAACATTGCCGGAGAACAACATGTTCCATTGATAGATCTCGATCAGAAGAGTATTGCATTGTTGCAGAAACTCGGAGTGGAAAATTCAAAAATGTTATTCAATCAGCTCCAGCCAGGCGAACATCCCAATTATCCCGAGGGAAAAATTGACGATACCCATTTCAATGAGCTTGGTGCACGGGAAATGGCACAGCTGGTGCTTAAAGAAATCCACGTGTTGAATCTTGATCTTGTAAATCATATTGTTAAACCAGTAGTGAAGAAATAAATGAATCGCTTTTTTGCCTATCTCAGTTTAAGCTTAGTTCTGGTGGGTGCCACGGCATTTAAACAGCAGAAGCGTCCGGTAACCGTTTGGATGATTGGCGACTCTACGATGTGTCTATATGAGCCATCACGGGCACCTATTACTGGGTGGGGGATGCCTTTTGCTACGTTTTTTACGAAAGAACTTAAGTTTGAGAACCGGGCCAAAGGGGGACGGAGCACGCGTACATTTATCAGTGAAGACCGATGGAGGCCTATTGCTGATAGCATTGCTGCCGGCGATTATGTATTGATGCAATTTGGACATAATGATGAAGCCAAAGAAGAAAAGTACAAAGACAGGTACACACCAGTACCCGACTACAAATTAAATCTGACTAAGTTTATTACCGAAACACGGAGAAAAGGAGGCGTTCCAGTGCTGATTACTCCTGTTTCCAGAATGAAATTCGATAAGCAAAATAAAGCACAGGAAACTCATGCCGACTATACCGCTGCGGTATACGAAATAGGTAAAATGATGCAGGTTCCTGTGATAGATTTGGATAGATTGAGCAGGGAGCTCTTCGACCAACTGGGGCCTGACCGCACAAAAATGCTGTTCATGCAGATCGAGCCAGGAATTAATCCAATCTATCCCGAGGGCCAAAAAGACAATACGCATTTTAATGAGCTAGGTGCCCGCCGGATAGCTGAACTTGTCCTTCACGAAATGCAGGCACAAAAGTTAACATTGGCAAATTTTATGTATAAACCGAAAACAGAGAAAAAATGAGGAAGATCTTTTTAAGCATTTTATGTGTATTAACTTTTTTTGCGGCATTTAGCCAGGACAAACAACTTGTTGTTGCGCAGGATGGATCCGGAGATTTTAAGACTGTTCAGGAAGCAATTAATGCCGTGCCGGATTTCAGGAAGGTAAAGACTACAATTTTCATCAAAAAAGGGATATACAAAGAAAAGCTGAATTTATCGGCTTCAAAAAAAATGGTTCATCTGCTTGGCGAAGACCTGAATAAAACAATTCTGACCTATGACGACTATGCCGCGAAGAAAAACATCTTCGGGGAAGAAAAAGGAACTTCTGGCTCAGCAAGTTTTTATGTATACGGTGATGAGTTTACTGCAGAAAATATCACCTTTGAGAATTCGTCGGGCCCTGTAGGGCAGGCGGTGGCCTTATGGGTGGCCGGAGATAGAGCGACGTTCATCAACTGCCGGATGCTCGGTTTCCAGGATACCCTATACACCTACGGTGCCAACAGCAGACAATACTTTAGTAAATGTTATATTGAAGGAACAGTAGATTACATTTTTGGATCTGCTACAGCAGTATTTGATGGATGTGAGCTCTTTTGCAAAAAGGGCGGAGGATATATCACCGCAGCATCAACTCCCGACACCGTTAAATATGGTTATGTATTTTTAAATTGTAAAATTACGGGTGATGCTCCTGAAGGTTCTTTTTACCTGGGCAGGCCATGGAGACCTTATAGTAAAGCGGTTTACATCAATACCGCCATGTCTAAAGTAATTAAGGCCGAAGCCTGGAATAACTGGGGTAAGGAAAGTAATGAGAAAACTGCGTATTACGCGGAATATAAAAACAGCGGCCCAGGCGCTCAGCCTGAAAAACGATTAACATGGTCGCACCAGCTTACACAGGAAGAATCAAAAGCATATTCCCTGGACAATATATTTAGAGGATGGAAACCGGGATCAAATTAATAGTCTTTTTTCTTTGCTATAGCCTGATCAGTTTTACCAGTGCTGCACAGCGCCAGCGCACGGGATACCGTGTTGCGCAGGATGGCAGTGGCGATTTCAGAACTATTCAGGATGCTGTAAATGCTGTTCCCGACAATTCGACCAAACGTATAAAAATTTCAATCAAAGCGGGTACTTATACCGAGAAGCTGGTAATTCCAGCTGCTAAAAAGCAGATCTCATTAATCGGAGAGTCTGCTATGCAGACGATCATCAGTTTCGGAGATTATTCGGGCAAAGATGGTATCAATACCTTTAACTCCCATACCGTCCTGGTACTTGCTGACGGTTTTCAGGCGGAGAATATCACTTTTCAAAATACCGCGGGCCCTGTAGGGCAGGCGGTGGCGCTTCATGTTGAAGGTGATCAATGTGTCTTTATTAATTGTAGGATATTGGGTAACCAGGATACGTTGTTAACTTCCGGAGATAACAGCAAACAATATTACCGCAACTGTTATATTGAAGGTACTACAGATTTTATATTTGGATCAGCAACAGCTATATTCGAGAAATGTACAATCTACAGCAAGAAAAACTCTTATATTACTGCAGCTTCTACGCCCCAGGGTCATAAGTACGGATATGTATTTCTAGGTTGTACACTTAAAGCAGATTCTGCTTTTAAAAAAGTATACCTGGGCCGCCCCTGGAGGCCTTATGCCAATGTTGTTTTTATTGACACTAAAATGGGCGACCATATCTTGCCCGAGGGTTGGCATGCCTGGAATAATACCGACAATCACAAAACTACTTTTTATGCTGAGTATGGATCAACAGGCCCGGGTGTCATTGCTGGAGCCCGCGTGCCCTGGTCAAAGCAGCTTACCGCTGAAGAGGCAAAAGGCTATACAATTAAACAAATTTTTAACGGCGACAGCCAATGGATTCCTTTAAAATGAACAGATCTCTCCCTTTATTATTCGCACTGCTGTCTTTCTCAGCTGTGAAAGCACAACAGCCTGCTGTATCCAAAGTTTGGGTGTCAGATTTGGGTAACGGCAAGTACAAAAATCCGGTATTAAACGCAGATTATTCAGACCCTGACGCGATCAGAGTGGGTAGCGACTTCTATATGGTGGCCTCGAGTTTTGACGCCATTCCAGGATTACCAATTCTGCACTCTAAAGATCTGGTAAACTGGAGCATTTTAGGACATGCATTATTGCGCCAGCCACCGTTTGCCCATTTTTCTAAAACGCAACACGGTAACGGTGTTTGGGCACCTTCAATCAGATTTCATAAAGGTGAATTTTATATCTATTATCCCGATCCTGATTTTGGGATCTACGTGGTCAAAGCTAAAGATCCTGCAGGAAAATGGTCGGCACCGATCCTTGTAGAAGCTGGCAAAGGGTTAATCGACCCATGTCCGCTATGGGATGAAGACGGCAAGACTTATCTTGTTTATGCTTTTGCAGGGAGTCGCGCAGGGATCAAAAGTGTCATCGCGGTAAAAGAGATGGATGCCAGTGGCGAAAAAACCACCACCGCGGGTACAATGGTTTATGATGGCCACCAGAACGACCCAACGATAGAGGGGCCTAAATTTTATAAACGTAACGGCTACTACTATATTTTTGCCCCGGCAGGGGGGGTGGGCACAGGATGGCAGCTGGTATTGCGCTCAAAAAATGTATATGGTCCTTACGAACGTAAAGTAGTAATGGATCAGGGCAAAAGCACCATAAACGGGCCGCACCAGGGTGCTTGGATAGATACCCCTTCAGGTGAAAACTGGTTTCTTCATTTTCAGGATAAAGAAGCCTACGGAAGGGTAATGCACCTGCAGCCAATGCGCTGGGTAAACGACTGGCCTGTGATAGGTGTTGATACGGATGGTGACGGTAAAGGGGAGCCAGTAATGACTTACACCAAACCCAATGTTGGTAAAACCTATCCAATTGCCACGCCAGCAGAAAGTGATGAGTTTAATACCGCTACACTCGGTAAACAATGGCAATGGCAAGCTAATCCGGAAGCCAGCTGGAGCTTTCCTGATCCGGGAAAAGGAGCGCTTACGCTATTTACAGCTAAGATGCCCGACAGCGCAAGGAACCTATGGGATGTACCTAACCTCTTATTGCAGAAGTTTCCCGCAGAAGTTTTCACGGCAACAACAAAAGTTAAGTTTACGCCTAACCCGAAATTAGAGAACGAGCGCACAGGACTAGTCATTATGGGTATGAGCTATGCTAACCTCTCTGTTAAAAGTGGTAAAAATGGTTTGTCGCTGGTATATGTAAGTTGTAAGTCGGCAAATAAAGGAGGTAAAGAAATAGAACGCGTTTTAACACAGTTACCAGGATCTGATGTTTACCTGCGGGTAAGTGTTGGCCCTAACGCAGTGTGTAAATTTAGTTACAGTCTGGACGGATCACAGTTTATTCCTGTTTCGGAGAGTTTTACAGCCGAACCCGGGCAATGGATTGGAGCCAAGGTAGGTCTTTTTGCTACCCGTCAAACACAAATTAATGATTCGGGCTATGCTGCTTACGACTGGTTCAGAATCACACCGTAAATTGTAGCAGCGTTCGTTATTTTACGTTCACTTCAGAATTTCAACAGAATTGGTTTGTAAATTTGATGCTTCATACACCTTCATGAAGTTGATCAGATTTACAAGCCTTTTTTTGTTTTTATACATCCCGTTTACCCTTTCAGCGCAGCAAATTGCGCCGGTAGTGGAAGACAGTGTAAGTAGTAAGCAGACTGACAGGAATATACGGGGCGTAAATCCTCCGGCGCTTAAATCTTTTATCATTCCTGCTGTTTTTATTGGCTACGGTTTCGTAGCCTTGAATAACAATACCCTCAGGAAATTAGATATCAGTACCCGTGATGAAATTCAGGAAGATCATCCTTTATTTGCGAATCACCTTGATAATTACCTGAGGTTTGTTCCCGCTGCAGCCTTTTATGGACTGAATCTGGTAGGCGTAAAAAGTAAACACAGCATTGCTGACGGAACGGGTTTATATGTATTGTCGGAAGCGATTATGGGCGTGTCAACTTTTACTGTGAAACACCTGGCCGATCGTAACCGACCCGACGGCTCAAATAATTACTCATTTCCCTCGGGACATACGGCGAGTGCTTTTGCCGCTGCGGAATTTCTAAATCAGGAATATCGGGATGTGTCTCCATGGATAGGCTATGCTGGCTATGCCGTAGCCACGGCAACAGGGGCCTTTCGATTGTACAATAACAGGCATTGGGTAAGTGATGTGGTTGCCGGCGCCGGTTTTGGGATAGCATCTGCTAAGCTTGCTTATTTGATTTATCCTGAGGTTAAAAGAATGATATCTGGCAAAAAACAGGTCAACTATAGTTTGGTGCCAACTTATCAGCAGCACGCAGTAGGGCTTGCTTTCAGCAGTACTTTTTAAAAAGAACACCAGGTCGGCTACCCAACCTGGTGTTGAAAATTAACTACTGGCAATAAATGGCGCCGCCTGGTTATAGTCGCCAGTATTCAGCAGTCTGATCACAAATTGCCCGAGATCCCCGGCGTTGATATGGTCTCCCGGACAGTCCGTCAAACTAACATTCAATTCCGTTAGCACATCAGTCAAATGAATCATGGGCAACCTGATGAGTGTCCATGAAACTGTACTTCTCAACAGATGATCGTACTCAACTTGTTTATCAGCAGTGCTCAATGGATAGTTTTCCTTCATCCACGCCGTGCCGAATGCAGTGGCAGGGCCTTTTTGATCTGCCACTGTGTCAACATTGAGTCCGGTCAGGGAGATGTATTTCATGATATTGAACTCCTTCATCGCTTTGAGGATATTGGTAGTCGATTGACTAAAAACACCCGTTTCGCCCGGGCGTTGCCCTACCGCGCTAACGACAAAATCACATCCGAATAACAAATGATAGACTGCATCATAATCTTTGGCATTGCCGCCAACGAACTCAATGTGGTGTTCAGAGGAGTGGAACTCAGGGTCTTTAACTAATAATTTCAGGTGATAGCCAGCTGCTAATAATGCTTTAACAATGTATTTTCCGGCTTTGCCGGTGCCGCCGAGGATGGCGACTGTCTGATTTTTCATAAAATGTATATAAAATTGATGTATAGTTCTGCATAGCGCAAGCCAGCGATTGGCTTACGGTAAACCAGTCGATCCGATCGTCTGGCATATAGATCATATTTTATAAAGAGATTTTAATACACACAAGGTACATAATTCCTGGAAATAAATATATAGCTATGGGGAATTCGCATAGAGAATTACGAACTTAGGAGCTGTTAAACTTAAGTACTCATATAGATGGATTTTATTGTAGAAACAGAGCGGTTGTTGCTAAGAGAGCTTCAGGAGACTGACGCTGAGGCTATGTTTGAGTTGGACGCAGATCCCGAAGTGCATCGTTTTCTGGGTAATGCGCCACTGACTAATCTTGATCAGGCTGTTCCCGTTATTCAGTTTATCAGGCAACAATACCTCGATAATGGAATTGGCAGGTGGGCAGTTATAGAGAAGGAGTCTGGAGCAATGATCGGCTGGTCGGGATTTAAATTGATGCTGGATTCTGTAAACGGACACTCCGGCTACTATGATCTCGGTTACCGTTTCATACGGAAATGCTGGGGCAAAGGCTATGCAACTGAAGCTGCAAAGGCCATGGTTGCCTATGGATTTAACCAGCTTAATCTGAACTCGATTTACGCGATTGCTGATGTTGGAAATATGGAATCACGCAAGGTACTGGAAAAGGTAGGCATGGAATGTAAGGGAGAATTTATTTATGATGATGTGCCTCACCACTGGTTTGAGCTTCATAAAACGGTCTGATGCAAGAAAAAGTCTGGAGTTTTGGGAACGATTGCGCAATTATTTTCAATAATTTAGTTTCATTCTCCTTCAAAACTCTGTAGACTTGTCTACAACCAAATATTATGATCAAGTTCCACCAATACGTTATTGGCTTGTCTTTACTGATTTCTGCTCAGTCTTTTGCCCAGAAACAAACAACCAAACCTTATTCTTTCGAAAATCTTCCTGTGGTTGCCCTGCCTGTATTTAAAAACGATACAATCAGTATTTTGAAATACGGAGCAAAAAATGATGGAATCACCCTGAATACTAAAAGTATCAATACCGCTATAGCAGATTGTAGTAAAAAAGGAGGAGGCGTTGTCCTCATTCCAGCTGGCCTCTGGCTTACCGGGCCCATAGAACTCAAAAGTAATGTCAACCTTCACCTGCAAAAAAATGCACTCGTACAGCTAACCAAAGATTTTGATCAATTTGAATTGGTAGAGAGCAACTGGGAAGGCTTTGAACAAATGCGCAACCAATCGCCAGTTTGGGCCACAAATCAAACCAATATTGCTATCACCGGCTACGGAATTATTGATGGAGCGGGCGATGCATGGCGTATGGTAAAAAAAGAAAAATTAACTGATAACCAATGGAAAAAGCTGGTCGCTTCCGGCGGAATTGTTGCTGAAGATAAAAAAACCTGGTATCCTTCGGAAAAGACTTTGAAGGGAAGTAAAATGAAGGATCCAGGAGCTATTGTTGCGGGAAAGACGCCTGATTTCTATGCGTCTATTAAGGACTTTCTACGCCCAAACCTGCTGGTATTAACCAACTGTAAACGCATTTTACTGGAAGGCGTAACCTTCCAGAATTCTCCGGCATGGAACCTTCACCCGTTAATGTGTGAAGATCTCACGGTGAGGAACGTGTATGCTAAAAACCCATGGTATGCCCAGAACGGAGATGGGATTGATATCGAGTCTTGTAAAAATGTGCTCATTGAAGGCAGTACCTTTGATGTAGGTGATGATGGCATTTGCGTCAAATCCGGTCGTGATGCATCCGGCAGAAAACGGAATATGCCTACTGAGAACCTGATCATCAGAAATAGCACGGTGTACCATGCACATGGTGGTTTCGTTATCGGCAGTGAAATGTCGGGTGGTGCTAAAAACATTTTTATCAGCGACTGCACTTTTGTTGGTACGGATATAGGTTTGCGTTTTAAGACTACCCGTGGCCGCGGTGGCGTTGTAGAGAAAATCTACGCCAAAAATATCAACATGAAAGATATTGGCGGAGAGGCGATTCTATTCGATATGTATTATGCAGCTGTAGACCCGGTTCCACTTAGTGGAGAGAACCGTGTGGCACCAAAAGTACAGCTGTTGCCGGTAACAGTAGAGACACCCATCTTTAGAGATTTCCATATCAGTAACGTAGTATGTGACGGAGCTTCCAAGGCTATATTTGTAAGGGGCCTTCCGGAAATGAACATTAGTGATATCTTTATGGACCACATCACGATCAAAGCAGATCAGGGTGTGGATATACAAGAAGCAAAAAATATTAAGATCAGTGACTTACAGATCCACAGTAAAAATAATAACCCGCTTTTCAATATTCAGAATGGCAATGGTGTTGAACTTTCTACTATTAAGTTTGACAAAGCCGATCTGTTATTTAAAATCAGCGGGTCTACAAGCGGGAAAATAACATTGACTGGCACCGATGCAGCTAAGGCGGCCGATAAGGCAGTCTTTACAGACGGCGCCACAGCACAATCATTAACGATAAAATAACAGACATGAAGCAATCATTATTAACTAAAGCAGGACTGCTGGTATGTGTAGCCGCGGCCACGATGAGCCAGGTTAAAGCACAGACAAAACCGGTAGCTGAACAGATGGCCGCAACAGTAATGGATATCTGGAAGGACTCGCTAACTGTTGAGGTTGGAAAACCTGTGAAATGGTCTTATGATCAGGGCGTAATCCTGGAAGGGATAGATCAGATCTGGAAACGTACGGGTGACGGCAGCTACTTTGCCTATATGCAAAAGAGCATGGACCTGTTCGTTAACAAAGAAGGTGCAATCCGTGGTTATAAACAACAGGATTTTAATATAGATAATGTTAAAAATGGCCGTGCGCTGTTGACATTATATAAAGTAACGGGTCAGCAGAAATATTTTACCGCAGCCAGCCACTTATGGGATCAGTTGCAAAAACAACCGAGGACTACAGATGGTGGCTTCTGGCATAAAAAAATCTATCCTTCACAGATGTGGTTGGATGGATTGTACATGGGAGAACCTTTTTATGCTGAATATGCGAGTCTGATAGGCGATACAAAGGCGTTTGACGATATTGCACGTCAGTTTATCCTGATGGAAACACATGCACGTGACGCTAAAACAGGTTTGCTTTACCACGGCTGGGATGAATCTAAAGCGCAGCGCTGGGCTGACAAGAATACCGGAACTTCCCCTAATTTCTGGGGTAGGGCTATGGGTTGGTATGGCATGGCATTGGTAGATGTGCTGGACTATTTCCCGGTAGATCATCCCAAACGTCCGGCTCTGATCGCTATATTAGACAGACTGGCACAGGCAACTGTTAAATATCAGGACCCTGCTTCAGGGCTGTGGTTCGATCTTCTTGATCAGCCAAAAACAAAAGGGAATTATAAGGAAGCTTCTGCTTCGTCAATGTTTACCTATACCCTGGCAAAGGGAGTACGTAAAGGTTATCTCGCAAAGACTTATTTTGCCGCTGCAAAAAAAGCCTATGCAGGAATGAAAGCAGAATTTGTTGAGCAAGGAGCTAAAGCCGGACAGGTAAATTTGAAAGGAACAGTAAGTGTGTCTGGATTAGGTGGTACCCCTTATCGTGATGGTACTGTGGCGTATTACCTAAGCGAGAAGGTGATTACCAATGATGCTAAAGGCGTAGGGGCGTTCCTGATGGCTGCCAATGAGATGGAGCTTGCGGCAATGCCTAAGCCTGGTGCAGGGAAAACAGTTTTACTGGATTCCTATTTCAATAATGAAATCAAGAAAGACCAGAGCGGTAATATGACCCCGTGGCATTATAAATGGAACGAACGCGCTAATAGTGGATTCTCAATGTGGGGCAATCAGTTTGAAGCAGCAGGTTTTAAAAAGGAAACCCTTTACCAGGCGCCAACAGCCGAAAACCTGAAATCTGCAAGTGTTTATATCATAGTTGATCCAGATACCAAAAAGGAAACACCAGATCCTAAATTTATCGGGGAAAAAGATATCAAAGTGCTTACCACCTGGGTGAAAAACGGAGGCGTCTTGGTATTGATGGCAAATGATACCGGGAATGTGGAATTAGATCATTTCAATCAACTGGTGAAAAACTTTGGTGTACAGTTTAATTACGATAGTAAAGGAAGAGTTACCGGCAGTCAGTTTGAAATGGCTAAAATCAATATCGCCCCAGGCAATCCGGTGTTTAAAACTGCCCGTCAGGTATATATTAAAGAATTTAGCAGCTTAAACCTTTCGGCTCCTGCTGTATCTATCTTAAAAGACAGAAACGGAGACCAGGTTGTGGCCTCAAGTAAATATGGTAAAGGCACGGTATTGATTATTGGTGATCCATGGTTGTATGATGAATATGTTGACGGACGCAAACTGCCCGTAGAATATGATAATTTCAAAGCTGGTGCTGACCTGGCAGACTGGCTGGCTAAACAAATTCCTGGATATAAAGCCAAATAATGAAAAACTCATTTTTATTCCTGTTCTGCCTGTTGGCCTTTGGTCATTCTTACGCACAGCAAAAAGATTCCATAGCTGAAAACATGCTGGTGTATCAGCGCGCTATCGGCGGATGGCCGAAAGCCGTAGATATGATCCCGGTAAAATATGAAAAGAAACTTACCGATGCCGAGCGTGCTGTTATCAAAGCAGATTCGCTGCATGAGGATGCTACATTCGATAACAGTGCAACCTCCAGAGAAGTGATTTATCTGGTTAAAGCTTATGGCTTAACGCTGAACAGGAATTATTTAAATGCTGCCGAACGCGGACTTAACTATATCCTGAAAGCACAATACGCAAATGGCGGGTGGCCACAGTATTATCCTGAGCATAACATTTACAGGGGAGAAATTACCTATAATGATAATGCCATGATTAACGTCCTTGATATCCTTCAGGACGTAGTAGAGGGTGTTAACGGCTTTAACCTTGTTAATCCCTCGTTTAAGCCACGAGCAGCCGAATCCGTTAAACGGGGTGTTGACTGTATTCTGAAAACACAGGTAAAAGTAAATGGGAAGCTAACCGTATGGTGCGCGCAGTATGATGAGAAAACATTGCAGCCTGCTAAAGCACGTGCCTTTGAGTTGATCTCTCTTAGCGGAAGTGAGTCTGTAGGTATCACCGAATTCCTGATGCGTCAGGATAAACCTTCAGATGCGGTTAAAGCCGCCATCCGTGGTGCTATGGCTTGGTTTGAGGCATCTAAGATTGTTGGTTATGACTTTGTTTTTGTAGAAGATCCTAAACAACCTAAAGGTAAAGACCGCGTACTTGTTAAAGATCCTAAGTCGACAATATGGGCGCGTTTTTACGATATTCAAACCAACGTACCTTTCTTTACAGGAAGAGACAGTGTACCTAAAAAGACAATTGCCGAAGTAGAAGTTGAACGCCGGACGGGCTATGCCTGGTATGGCACATGGCCTGCCAAGCTGATCGATAAAAAATATCCTGCCTGGTTAAAATCTAAAGGTAGCTAGTTAACCTGTTCATTTTTTAAAGATTTAAGTCCCGGATTTAAGCTGCTCCATCCAAAATGGATGAAATGAATACCCCCATAGCACATGTGAATGTGTAATATAGTTCCCTATTCTATTGTTAGTTATGAAGGGTGTGCGGGTAGCTGTGTTTTATACTATTGCTGGTATACTGTGGATCGTGCTTAGCGACTATCTGATGGAGGCTATTGAGCCACATCTTGATCCCTGGCTTTACGATCTTGTGTACAACGGTAAGAGTATGTTCTATGTGGTCGTTACCGGAATCTTACTTTTTGTGGTCATGAAACTCGGTCGCATCAAAGAAGCTGAAAGCATCAGGATGGGAGAGGTGTTGAATAAAGTGAATAACCTGGTTAGTATTACCAATCTTGAACACTGCATTACCTGGGCCAATCAGGCTTTTCTGAACTTTACCGGATATACACTCGATGAAGTAATAGGAAAAACACATGCAGAGCTGTTGCATGGCGAAGAGACCAGTCAGGATGTAGTCAATTCCATCCTCGCAAAAGTAAAAGCCAAAGAAGGTGCATCTGGCGAGATGATCAATTATAAGAAAGATGGTGAACTTTACTGGACGCAATTCAATCTCACGCCTATATTCAATGCCAATGGCGATATCGAATCCTATATCTCGGTAGAGAACATCATCACTGAAAGAAAACAAAAGGAAGAAGAGATCCTCATCAAGGACGCCAGACTGAAGGCAGTGTCCTGGCTTAACTCGCACGAGATCAGAAGACCCGTTGCTTCAATTCTTGCAATTACTTCGCTTATTGATACAGAGGAGAACACCGCCGATCTGCCCAAACTGATTGAGTTGCTCCAGTCATGCACACTCGAACTTGATCATATCATACATGTGATCAATGATGAGGTATCCGGCAAATAATACGCCCTAAAAGCACTTACCGATAACGATTGCGCAAATAATTTAGGGAATACACCCTGTGTTCTTTCCAATTATTATGTAGAATTGTTCGTGACCAAATGTATTTATCGGTATTGAAATGATTTTATCAGGGGATAACTTAAAAAATATAGACAGTAAGCTGTTTAATCTACCAGAAGCTGCCGTAATGGCGCTTCCGGAAAAAGTGCTTCAATTTGGAACAGGTGTATTGCTACGTGGGCTGCCTGACTTCTTTATTGATAAAGCCAACAAACAAGGCATCTTTAATGGAAGAGTAGTTGTTGTTAAATCAACAAGCAAAGGTGGTACTGCTGAGTTTGACGCGCAAAACAGCCTCTACACTTTATGTGTGCGCGGTATTGCTGCAGGTCAGGAAGTGAAAGAGAATATTATTTCTGGTGCCATCAGCAGGGTTCTTGCTGCGGATGCCCATTGGGATGCTATCCTGGACTTCGCTGCAGGTTCAGATTTTCAGATTATCCTGTCCAATACGACTGAAGTGGGAATTCAACTGCTGGAGGAGCCTGTTACCGGGCCTGCACCACAATCTTTCCCTGCAAAAGTGCTTGCTGTATTGTACCATCGCTTTAAGCAAGCGACAGGAGATTTAGCAAAACCGATCGTTATTGTGGCAACAGAATTGATTCCTGAAAACGGAACTAAACTTAAAAATATTGTAAACCAGCTCATCACCTTCAATAAACTGGAAGATGATTTTACCAGCTGGTTCAGTGAAACAGTGATTTTCTGCAACTCGTTGGTAGATCGTATTGTACCTGGAAAACCTGACGCCGCTACAGCAGCAGCATTAGCAGAGGAGCTGGGATATGAAGACCAGCTTTTGTCGATGGCAGAACCCTACCGCCTATGGGCAATTGAAGGAGATGAGCGTGTAGCTGAAGTGCTGTCGTTTATCAAGGCAGACCCCGGAGCAATTGTAAAACCGGATATCGAGATTTATAGAGAACTTAAAGTACGTTTGCTGAATGGTACCCATACCCTCAGCTGCGGCATCGCTATGCTTGCCGGCGTTGATACAGTAAGAAACGCTATGGTTAATCCAGATTTGGAACACTATATCGCTGGCGTAATGACTGCAGAGATTGTTCCTGCAATTCCTTACGAAATAGATGAAGCAGAAGCTATAGCCTTTTCAAAATCGGTTCTTGACCGTTTTGCAAATCCTTATATCGAGCATCTGTGGATTAACATCACCATGCAGTATAGCATGAAGCTCAAAATCAGGATTATCCCGGTATTGTTGAATTATTATCGTAAATTTAATACCGTTCCTGAACATATGGCCTTTGGCTTCGCCGCTTTCCTGAACTTTATGAATACTGATGAAGAAAGAGATGGAGCTTATTTCAAAAGCCTGGCAGGAAAAAATTATCAGGTTACTGACGATAGTGCCGCATGGTTTTACAAGCATGGCCAGGAAAATAGTGGGACAGATTACGTATCAGCGACAATGAAGGACGCGGAATTTTGGACTGCTGATTTAGCACAATTGCCAGGGTTTATAACCGCCGTGGCTGAACATTATGCTGCAATTGAAGAAGAAGGCGTGATCGATGCCCTGGCGCGTCTGGAACGCACAAAGATTAATTCTTAACTATTCATGAATAATAGAATTTTAAAAGTACACCCTAAAGACAATGTGATTGTGGCGCTTGCCGACTTAAAGGCCGGGGAGCAATTACAATATGAGGGACAAAATTATACGCTTGTCGAAGACATTCCTGCAAAGCATAAGTTCTTTGCCCATGATATGGAAACAGGAACGGAAGTTATTATGTACGGTACGCTGGTTGGAAAAACACAGTTTGAGGTTAAGGAAGGATGGCGCATGACGACAGATAACCTGAAGCATGCTGCAGCACCCTACGAGTTCAGACCTTACCATTACGAATGGCAGGCGCCAGACGTAAGCAAGTTTGAAGGTAGAACCTTTAACGGTTACCACCGCTCCAACGGGCAGGTAGGAACGGCCAACTATTGGTTGTTTATCCCAACGGTATTTTGCGAAAACCGCAACCTGGATGTTATTCGCGAAGCACTCCACAATGAATTGGGCTATGCCGTTACGGAAAAATACAAGTTCTTTACCCACCACCTTGTAGAAACATACAAAAATGGTGGCGATGCGCTGGCACTGGATCAGATCAATATGGCTCCGGGACAGACGCATGGCGACAGGCCCTTTAAAAACATTGATGGGATCAAATTCCTGAACCATCAGGGAGGCTGCGGTGGTATCAGACAGGATGCTGCAGTACTCAGCAAGTTGCTCGCCGCTTATGCTGACCATCCGAATGTGGCCGGAGTAACGGTACTGAGCCTGGGATGCCAGAATTTGCAGGTGCAGGATTTTCTGGATGACCTGAAAACGAGGAACCCATTATTTGATAAAAAGCTGCTCATCTTCGAACAACAGCAGTCGCAAAGTGAAGAACAACTGATTACCGATGCTATCCGTCAGACTTTTGAAGGACTCATCGAAGCCAATAAAATGGAACGTACACCAGCACCCCTGAGTAAGCTCAATGTTGGTGTTAAATGTGGTGGGAGCGATGGCTTCAGTGGTATATCTGCAAATCCTGCAGTTGGCTACTGTTCTGACCTGCTGGTTGGGCTAGGCGCAACGGTATTACTGGCAGAGTTCCCTGAGCTCTGCGGTGCCGAGCAGAATATGATTGACAGGACCAAAGATGAAGCTGCAGCACGTAAATTTATGGAGCTGATGTCTGCCTATAGCAAATCTGCCGAAGATGCAGGTTCTGGCTTCCACATGAATCCTTCACCAGGAAATATCAAAGACGGACTGATTACCGATGCAATTAAAAGCAATGGCGCCGCTAAAAAAGGTGGAACATCGCCAATCGAAGATGTGCTCGACTACACAGAACCTGCTACAAAGCCAGGTCTGAATCTGGTATGTACACCAGGTAATGATGTCGAAGCCACAACGGGTAAAGCTGCAAGTGGTGCAACATTGATTCTCTTTACCACAGGATTGGGAACGCCGACAGGAAATCCTGTTTGTCCGGTAATTAAAGTTGCTACAAATAATGCACTAACCCAAAGAATGGGCGATATCATAGACATCAATACAGGCCCCGTTATCGAAGGAGAAAAGACTATTGAGCAAATGGGCGAAGATATTCTGGAGTATTGTATCAAAGCTGCAAGTGGAGAAATTATTCCCAAAGCAGTATTACTGAACCAGGATGACTTTATTCCTTGGAAAAGAGGTGTATCTTTATGATATTCAACAAAATTTTGAGCCAATTATGAAATTAATACAAGCAGTACATGCTGATGACTTCGTTTCTTACGGAACTGCAAAGATCAGAGAACGTTTTCTTCTGGATGAATTAAAAGAAAAAGATAAAGCAAATTTTGTCTATGCGCATTATGACAGGATGGTTACCGGGCTGGTACATCCCGGAGCAGAAGCTATAACACTTGGTAACTATCCAATCCTGCGTGCAGAATATTTTCTGGAACGTCGCGAAATGGGTATTATCAACGTAGGTGGCAAAGGAAGCATTACCGCTGACGGTGTTACTTATGAATTGAATAAACTGGATGCACTCTACCTGGGTAAAGGTGTTCGTGAGGTGAGTTTCAGCAGTGCTGACGCCGCTGCACCAGCAGTTTTTTACACCCTGTCTGCACCTGCACATCAAACCTATCCAACAACATTCCTGGCACATGCAGATGCATTTTCTGCACCTCTGGGAAGTTTGGAGACAGCAAACGAAAGAAGGATTGTTAGATATATCCACAAAGACGGTATCCAAAGCTGTCAGTTGGTGATGGGATTAACCATACTTTCTACAGGAAGTGTATGGAATACCATTCCGCCGCATACACATGATCGCCGTATGGAAGTTTACTTCTATTTCGATGTTGAAGAGGATCAGCGTGTTTTCCATTACATGGGAGAGCCGCAGGAAACAAGACACATCGTTGTGGCTAATCACCAGGCGGTATTGTCGCCAACCTGGAGTATTCACGCAGGAAGCGGAACAAAAAATTATAGTTTTATCTGGGGTATGGCCGGTGAAAACCTGGACTATGCAGATATGGATACGATACCAGTAACGGAGATCAGATAATGGAAAACAACTTTTCTTTAGCAGATAAGGTCATCGTTGTGACCGGAGGAACCGGAATTCTGGGGAACTCTTTTGTAAATGCCATTGTTGAAGCCGGAGGTAGCGTAGGTATCCTGGGCAGAAATGCACAGGTAGCTGAAGAGCGCGCCGAAGCTATTAACAAAGCAGGAGGCAAGGCTATTGGTCTTGTTGCCGATGTGATGGATGAAGCGCAGCTTACGGAATGTAAAAAGCAGGTGCTTGATCGCTTCGGTAAAATCGACGGACTGGTTAATGCCGCAGGCGGAAATCAGCCTGAGGGCGTATTAATGCCCGATGCAGACATCTTTAACATGAGTATCGCAGGGATGAAGAAAGTAATGGATCTGAACCTCTGGGGTACAATTATTCCAACGCAGATCTTCGGACAAAGCATTGCTGAAACAGGTAAGGGCAGCATCGTCAATATCTCTTCTATGAACTCTAAAAGAGCTATCAGCAGGGTGCTCGGATACAATATGGGTAAAGCCGGTGTAGATTATTACAATCAGTGGTTTGCTGTGGAACTGGCAAATCGCTATGGTGATGCCATCAGGATGAATGCTATTGCTCCTGGATTTTTCCTGACTGAGCAAAACAGAAACTTACTGACTAATGCTGATGGTACTTATACAGATCGTGGTGGAATGGTGATCAAACAAACGCCATTCAAACGTTTCGGTAATCCCGATGAGCTGAAAGGTGCTTTAGTCTGGTTATTAAGTGATGCTTCTCAGTTCGTAACAGGTACGATGATTTGTGTTGATGGTGGGTTCTCCGTGTATGGAGGTGTTTAATCAAAATTGTGCATAACGTGAAAAAATTTATAGACGAGAATTTCTTATTGAATACTAAAACTGCAGAGACTTTATACCATAGTTATGCAAAAGAGATGCCGGTGATTGATTACCATTGTCACCTGCCGCCAGACCAGATTGCTGAAGATAAGAACTTTGAAAACCTGACGCAGGTCTGGTTGTATGGTGATCATTACAAATGGCGCGCAATGCGTGCCAATGGTATATCTGAAGATTACATCACCGGCAATAAGACTACTGACTGGGAGAAGTTTGAGAAATGGGCAGAAACTGTTCCATACACCTTAAGAAACCCATTATACCACTGGACACACCTGGAGTTGCAACGTTACTTTGACGTGTACGATATCCTTTCTCCAGCTACAGCGAAGAAGATTTATGATGAGTGTACTGCGAAATTGCAAACACCTGAATACTCTGTTAAAAATCTGTTGCGGAAGATGAAGGTTACCACTGTAGCAACTACAGATGATCCTTTGGATAGCCTGGAGCATCATCAGAAAATTAAAGCTGACAATTTTGAGATCAGCATCCTGCCTGCCTTCAGGCCGGATAAAGCAATGAATGCAGATGATCTTCCGGCATTGCAGGATTACATCAGCAAACTTGCAGCACTTACAGGAACTGAAATTAATACTTTCGATACTTACCTGTCGGCATTGAAAAGCAGACACGATTATTTCGCTGAAAATGGATGCCTGCTTTCCGATCACGGCCTGGAACAGATCTATGCTGAAGATTATAGCGATGCAGAAGTTTCCGGAATCTTTCTGAAGATTATTGCTAATGCAGCACTTACAGCAACAGAAGCGCTTAAGTTTAAGTCGGCAATGCTCTATCAGTTTGCCATCTGGGACCACGAAAGAGGATGGGTTCAGCAATATCATCTTGGTGCCTTAAGAAACAACAACGCAAGGATGCTGAGAGAACTTGGCCCGGATACCGGACTGGATTCTATTGGTGATTTCAAGCAGAGTGAAGCGCTGTCTAAATTCATGAACAAGCTGGACTCAACAAACCAACTTGCAAAAACTATCTTATATAACCTTAATCCTGCCGATAATGAATTGATGGCTACCATGATCGGTAACTTCAATGACGGAACTGTTGCCGGAAAGATCCAGTTTGGCTCTGCATGGTGGTTCCTGGATCAAAAGGATGGAATGATCAAACAGATCAACGCATTGTCTAACATGGGACTGTTAAGCCGGTTTGTAGGGATGCTTACAGATTCAAGAAGTTTCCTTTCCTTCCCACGACATGAGTATTTCAGACGTTTGCTCTGTAACCTCCTTGGTGATGATGTAGAAAATGGCGAGCTGCCTGCGGATATCGAATGGATTGGTAAAATCGTTCAGGATATCTGCTACAACAATGCTAAAACCTATTTCAAATTCTAGGATGGGGAAGATTCTGAATTTCGGTGAGCTTTTACTGCGGATCTGCCCTGATGGTGACGGATCCTGGTTAAAAGAAAATAAACTGCCATTTTATGTTGGTGGTGCCGAGCTTAATGTAGCTACAGCGCTGGCTATCTGGGGCCTTCCTTCGGCTTACCTGACCGCCCTGCCAAAAAATCTGATCAGCGATCAGCTGGTGGAATACCTCAACGACCGCGGCATTGACACCAGTCTGATTCAATATCGTGGTGAACGCGTAGGACTTTATTACCTGCATAAAGGTAAGGACCTTAAAAATGCCGGTGTAATTTATGATCGTGCACATTCTGCTTACGCAGGATTAAAACCAGGAATGATCAATTGGGATGAGATCCTGAAAGATGTAAGCTGGTTCCATTTCAGTGCCATCTGTCCGGCAATTTCTCAGGATGTTGCCGACGTGTGCGAAGAAGCGCTGAAAGCAGCCTCAGAAAGAAATATTACCATTTCGATTGACCTGAACTACCGGGCTAAACTATGGCAGTATGGAAAGCAGCCTGTAGAAGTGATGCCGGCACTCGTGAAGTACTGCGATGTTATTATGGGAAACCTTTGGGCAGAGGAAAAGATGTTGGGTGTGTCACTTCCGGGCGACATAGCTGAAATCGATCAAAAGGATACCTATATTGCTCAATCAGAAATCACTGCGCAGGATATAATTACGAAGTTCCCAAAATGCAAGGTGGTAGCCAATACTTTCCGTTTTGATGCGGGTGCAGGAATAAACTATTACACAACGCTGTATACTGAAGGCAAACAATACCTGTCGAAACCATTTACTGCAACAAAAATAATTGATAAGGTAGGAAGTGGCGACTGCTTTATGGCCGGGTTGATCTACGGACTGTCTCAGGACCATGATAAACAGGAACTGCTTGATTTTGCCACTGCTGCTGCATTCGGTAAACTATTTATTGAAAGTGATGCCACAACTCAAAACGTGGATGATATACTTAAACTGTTAAAAGAAAATGAAAACTAAAGAAAGCGCGATTAAAGCGATCACCGATCAGGGCTTGCTGCCCTTGTTTTTCTACGAAGACGCTGAAGTAAGTCTTCAGATCATAAGAACCTTATATAAGGCCGGTGTTCGTGTGCTCGAATATACAAACCGTGGTAAAGAAGCCCTGGAAAACTTCCGCTATATTATGCATGCCCTGGAAGGGGAGATGCATGACCTTTTCTTGGGGATAGGAACGATTAAGAACACACAGGAGGCACGCGACTTTATCCATGCTGGTGCACATTTTATCGTTGCGCCGGTGGTGGATCTTGAGGTTGCCAAAATTGCGCACGACTCTGGCTTACTTTGGATTCCGGGTTGCTTTACACCAACAGAAGTAAACCTGGCTCACCAGAACAAGGCAGGAATTATTAAACTGTTTCCTGCCAATATGTTGGGTCCTGAGTATCTGAATTCGATCAGGGATCTTTTTGCCGGTCAGTTGTTTATCCCTACTGGTGGAGTTGAGATTGAAGAAGAAAACATGAAAAGCTGGTTCAAAGCTGGTGTTTGTGCTGTAGGCATGGGCAGCAAGCTGGTGAGCAAAGACATCATGAAGAATAAAGATTACGATACCCTTGATGCCCTCACCCGGAAGACGCTGGAGATGGTCAAGTCAACCCGCTAAAACCAAACACAACCTTAAACCAAATATAATGATAGAGAATAAAATAGGCAACTACCGCTGGACCATCTGTGCGCTGTTGTTCTTCGCCACTACCGTAAATTATTTAGACCGCCAGGTACTTAGTTTGCTGGCACCGATGCTTGAAAAGGAATTTAACTGGACAAACAGCGATTACGCCAACATCACTGCAGCATTTCAATTGATATATGCTTTTTCAATGCTTTTTGCAGGCAGGTTTATTGATAAACTGGGCACCAAATGGGGTTATGCTATCGCATTAATCATCTGGTCGGGTGGCGCAGTATTGCATGCTGCAGCAATTCCAGTAGGACAAGGACTATCTTCTCTGCTGGCTTGGGCGGGATTAGGTCTTATTCCTGTCTCAGTGCTCGGTTTTATCGTTTCAAGAGCGGTATTGGGCTTCGGAGAATCGGGAAACTTCCCTGCCGCCATTAAAGCGACCGCAGAATATTTCCCTAAGAAAGAAAGATCGCTGGCAACGGGTATCTTCAACTCAGGAGCAAATATCGGCGCTATTCTGGCTCCCTTAACAGTACCATATATTGCAGCACAGTGGGGTTGGGAAACAACCTTCCTGATCATTGGTGCAATCGGCCTGGTATGGTTGTTTTTCTGGTTCATTTTTTATGATAAGCCTGAAGAACAAAAAAGAATGTCGGCTACGGAACTCGCCTACATCAATAGTGATCAGCAAAATGAAACAGAAATTAAACTGGATGATGAAAATGCGGAGAAAGTTTCCTGGTTCAAGTTACTCGGCTATAAACAAACCTGGGCTTTTGCTTTCGGTAAATTTATGACTGATGGTGTTTGGTGGTTTTTCCTTTTCTGGTTGCCGTCTTACCTTAAAGCACAATATCAAATGGAAGGCACAACGATCACGCTTCCATTAACAATCTTATACAGTATGACGATGATTGGAAGTGTTGGCGGTGGTTGGTTCCCGGTGTATTTCATGAAAAAAGGATATGCTCCTTATGATGGCCGTATGAAAGCTATGTTGATTATCGCTTTGTTCCCATTAGTAGTATTGGCGGCGCAACCCCTTGGTCATTATACCTTCTGGATCCCTGTAATCCTGATTGGTATCGGTGCTTCGGCACACCAGGCCTGGTCAGCAAACATATTTACTACGGTATCGGATATGTTCCCTAAAAAATCTGTAGGTTCTGTAATCGGTATCGGTGGAATGGCCGGCGGTTTGGGCGGTGTTACCTTATCTAAAATCGGCGGTGCGTTGTTTGACTACTATAAAGGTCTTGGTCACATCCAAACAGGCTATACAATTATGTTCTCCATCTGTGCGGTTGCCTATTTGATAGCCTGGGTAGTGATGAAGGCACTTGTTCCTAAATACACACCTATAACAGACTTATAACCTAACGCTATTTCATCTAAAATGAGCTTTCAAGAACAGTTACAAGAGATCTTTGTTACCGAAGCAGAGATCCCTGAAGCCTACAGGCTTCAGGAGGAGTTAAACCAGAAAACATATCTCAGCAATGGCGAGATGTGCAACTGGACAGGAGATGTACATACCGTGCTCTCCCCAATTTGCATCCGCACTGCCACCGGCCTGGAGCGCAAAGTAATCGGTACTTATCCTTTATGCGGGCCTGAGGAAGCAATGGCTTCGCTGGATGCCGCCGTGGCGGCCTATAATAACGGTCGCGGCGAATGGCCTACGATGAGCGTTGCCGACAGGATTAGCTGCGTAGAGCAGTTTACCCGTCAGATCATCGCCAAGAAAGACGAAGTCGTTAAACTTTTAATGTGGGAGATCGGCAAGTCGCATGGCGACTCGGTAAAGGAGTTCGACAGGACTGTAGAATACATCTATGCAACAATCGATGCATTGAAAGATATTGACAGACATTCCTCAACATTTACCATCGAACAGGGTATTGTAGCGCAGATCAGAAGATCTCCGCTGGGCGTGGTATTGTGCATGGGCCCTTTCAACTATCCATTGAATGAAACCTTCACAACACTGATCCCTGCGCTCATTATGGGCAACACAATACTTTTTAAACCACCTAAACACGGAACATTATTACATTATCCTTTGCTGGAAGCCTTCAGGACATGTTTCCCTAAAGGTGTAGTGAATACGATTTACGGTCGCGGTAACCAGATTATACCTGACCTGATGAAATCTGGTCAGATCAATGTGCTAACGCTGATCGGCTCGAGTAAAGTTGCTAATGAACTTAAAAAGCTCCATCCTAAAGTTAACCGCCTGCGTGCTATACTCGGACTGGATGCTAAGAATGCGGCAATTATCACACAGCATGCTGATGTTAAACTTGCTATTCAGGAAACATTATTGGGCTCACTGTCATTCAACGGACAGCGCTGTACCGCCCTTAAAATTATTTTTGTCCACAAAAGCCTGGCTGATGAGTTTTTAAAAGGCCTCGCTGAAGCTGTTGCCGGTTTGAAATTTGGTATGCCATGGGTGGATGGTGTTTCTTTAACGCCGCTGCCAGAACCACAAAAACCAGCTTATCTTAAAGAATGTATTGATGATGCTGTAGCACACGGTGCAAAAGTAATCAACGAGAATGGTGGCGAAACAGTAGCTTCTTTCGTATATCCGGCAATTGTTTATCCGGTAAACAAAGACATGAAGTTGTATGAGGAAGAGCAGTTTGGTCCGGTAATTCCAGTTGTTCCTTTCGAGGATCTGGAAGAAACTATTGAATACCTGATTGAATCTACACATGGGCAGCAGGTCAGTATCTTCAGTAACGACGATGATGAAATAGCTTCACTGATAGACCCGCTGGTAAATCAGGTAAGCAGGGTAAATATCAACTGTCAGTGTCAGCGTGGCCCGGATGTATTTCCTTTCACGGGTCGTAAAGACAGTGCCGAAGGAACGCTTTCAGTGGTAGATGCACTCCGTTCGTTTTCTATCCGGTCGCTTGTTGCTACAAAACTAAATGACAAGAATAAACAATTGATCAATGAGATCGTTAATAGCAACAGCTCAAACTTCTTGAGTACTAAATATTTATTTTAATTTACATTTTTGGTTAGATGTATGCTAAAGCCGGTCAGAAATGACCGGCTTTTTTGTAGAGTTCCGTTCCGTAAGCACAGAATTTAAAATGGTGACTGCCTTGGCATCCTCCAGGTTTTTCTGTTCAATGATATCAAATAAAACTTCTGCAGCTTTCTTGCCTATTTCAAAGGCTGGCTGTGTAATGGTACTCAGGCTCGGTGCCAGTAAAGGCGCGGTAGCAAGATTAGAAAAACTGATGATTTTTACTTCCTCAGGGATCTTTATACCCAGCGCGTCACATACATAATAGGTAGTTACCGCCAGCTTCTCCACAGATGCAAAAATACCATCCGGTGGATTCGAAGAGCTCATCAGCTTTTTGATCATTTCAAAATTCTCAGTGGCGCTATGCCCACAGGTAATCATGTAATCGTCCAGTGGTGTAATACCGTTATCCTGTAGTGCTGTTCTGAAACCTGATAGTCGCTTCTGACTGATTGATAACGTTTCTGACACCTGCAGGTATGCGATCTTCGTACATTCGGCTTCAATTAAATGTTGCGTTGCCTGATAGCCGCTTTCATAATCATTGGTAGTGATTTTTGCGGTGTCTATGGTCTCTGCAACCCGGTCAAAGAAAACCAGGGGGATGCCTTGTTGGTGTAGTTTATCAAGATGTTCTACGTTGCTGGTCTGACTGGTTACCGACATCAGAATCCCATCCACGCGCCCACTTTGGAGGTGCTTAGCTACGGCTAGTTCTTTTTGGAGGTCTTCGTGCGTAAGATAGATTAGTACATGGTATGCTTTTTTCTGCGCGATTTCTTCGATGCCATTGATGGCATGGGTAAAGAAGTTATTGTCGATTTCAGGAATTACAAGGGCAATGGTCTTGCTCTTCTGCTTGCGCAGACTACTTGCGTAGGGGTTGGCCTGGTAGCCCATTTGCTCTGCCAACGCACGTACCCTGATTTTTGTTTCAGTACTTATCTCATGGCTATCGTGCAGTGCCCTTGACACCGTTGATGTCGATAAATTCAGGGCTGCCGCAAGCTGTTTTAAATTGGTACTCATGCCCCAAATATAAGAAACATAAATCCTTGAGAAAATTGCATTATCCGGTTATTTTGTTTAAGCTTGTTTAAGTTTATTTAAACAAGCTTAGGTTATGCCATACAAAATATACATAGTAGAGGATGATAGCGCAATCCGGAATGTATTGGAGATGATTTTGACTGATGCAGGTTACGAGGTGCTGGCCTTTGAAAATTTCAAAGGTTTGAAAACGCAGATTGAGCTGGTTTTACCTGATCTGATTCTCATGGATATGACCCTGCAAGAGGGGAATGGGATTACTTTCTGTGAGGAGCTAAAAGCGGCAGCGTTGACAGCAAAAACACCCATTTTGATGATGTCAGCGCATTTTATATTAAATCCGGAAGAAGAAATTCCCTGCGCCGACGGCTTCATCAGCAAGCCTTTTGATATAGATGATCTGCTCAGCATAGTGGGCAAATATGTTTCTTGATTTTTATTGTAATGCCTCTTAAAATAGTAAATTCGTGTAATGAAGCGAACTATACTTTTTTTGAGTTTTCTGCTCGTAGCTACCTGCTGCTGTAGTGGTGTTTTTGCACAGCAACGCAGACTCCATACTGATGGGCCGAGGGTTGCATACGACCTGAGTGTACATTGGGCTTTTATCAAAGATCCTAAAGATACCGGCAAAATGCCTGGCACCTTTGCTGGCTGGACTGATGTGAAAATTCCGCATACCTGGAATGCTTATGATGTGATGGACGACAAGCCGGGATATTACCGTGGTGCTGGCTGGTATAAACTGGATCTGGCCATGCAGCGCGATTGGAAGGATAAACATCTTTTCCTTTGTTTTGATGGAGCCAATCAGGAAGCAGAGGTTTACGTGAATGGAAAGAAAGCAGGCACGCACATCGGTGGCTATTCTCGTTTTGTTATTCCTATCAGCAGCTACCTAAAATTTAATAAAGGCAAATCTATCAACCAGATCGCCGTTAAAATCAACAACAGATTTAATGAAAGTATAGCTCCGCTTACTGCCGATTTCACATTTTTTGGAGGTATGTACAGGTCTGTACAACTGTTGGTGGCTGATCCTGTACATTTTGACGGAACGAAATATGGTGCAGATGGGGTTTACATTTCTACGCCTAAAGTTTCTGCGAAGGAAGCTGAGATATCGGTAAAAGGAACTATTAAAAACGAAACTAAGCTTTCTAAGCTAATAACGATCGTTACACAGGTATATAGCCCATCAGGAGAGAAATTAAATACAACAAGTACAAAGGCGGTCATTCCTGTAGGTGACTTATTTAGTTTCAATCAGGAACTGCCAAAACTGGCTGACCCGGAACTTTGGTCGCCAGACAAGCCCGCACTCTACCGTGTAATCACGCAGATTGCCGATGGAGAAACCGGAGTCGTCATAGATCAGCTGACAAACAGAATTGGATTACGCTGGTTCCGTTTTGACGCCAACGAAGGATTCTTCCTGAATGGAAAACACCTTAAGCTCATGGGCGCAAGCAGGCATCAGGACTATGCCGGTATGGGCAATGCTGTACCTGCAAGCTTACAAATCCGGGACCTCGAATTACTGAAATCTTTTGGGGGTAACTTTTTGCGGGTAGCACATTATCCTCAGGATCCGGCAATCTTAGCAGCATGCGACAGACTTGGAATCCTCGCCTCCGTGGAGATTCCTGTGGTCAACGAAATTACTGAAACGGAAGCCTTTTATCAGAACTGCAAGACCATGCAGGAAGAGATGATCTGGCAAAACTATAACCATCCAAGTATTATAGTATGGGGTTATATGAACGAGGTGCTCCTGAAAATGCATTTTAAAGATGATAAACCGCGTCAGGATCAATACATCACCCATGTCGCAGAATTGGCACGTGCATTGGAATCACTTACCCGTGCTGCCGATCCTTCAAGATACACCATGATTGCCAACCATGGAGATTTTAACCTGTATACCAGAGCCGGCTTAACCAAAATACCAATGCTATTGGGCTGGAATTTATATCAGGGATGGTATGGTGGTACACTTGCCGACTTCGGCAAGAATCTGGATAATATGCATAAACAACAGCCTGATAAGCCGTTTATTGTAAGTGAATATGGTGCAGATGCAGATCCGAGAATTCATTCTTTCAAGACCGAACGTTTTGATAAAAGCGTGGAATATGCCGTAGAATACCACCAGGTATACCTCAACGATATCCTTAAAAGACCTTTCGTTGCCGGTGGGGCAGCCTGGAACTTATCTGATTTCAATTCGGAAAGCAGGGCCGAGAGCATGCCGCATATCAATAATAAAGGTTTGCTTACGCTAGACCGCCGACCAAAAAATACGTATTATTTATATCAGGCAACATTGCTCGACAGGCCGTATGTGCAGATCGGCCTTGATGGCCAGGAGCTTGTTGGTACAGCATCCAAAGGAGACGAAAACGGTTCCCAGCAGATCCAGGTATTTAGTAACCTGCCTGAACTGGAACTGTTTCTGAATGCAGTAAGTCAGGGGAAAAAGACTGTTACAGATCACATGGCGAGCTGGAATGTTCCATTTGTTGATGGGGCTAACCGATTGGGCGTTGTCGGTATTGCAAATGGACAAAAAGTAGGTGACACAACAACGGTCCACGTAAAACTTCAACCTTACGAGTTGAGCAGCTCGGTGCTTCCTTTCAGGGAAATAGCAATTTCTTCAGGGGATCCCCGCTATGTTAGAGATAATAAAAGGGTAGTCTGGTTTCCCGATCAGCCATACCGTTCAGGCTCTTATGGGTTTGTAGGCGGTACACCGTTTAAAATGAAAGATAGTAACCGCCAGAAATTCGGTACAGATAAAGATATTCTAGGCACCTATAACGATCCAATCTACCAAACGCAGGACGTTGGCTTGGAAAGTTACAAGCTGGATGTGCCCGACGGAAGCTATCTGCTAACGCTACATTTCGCAGAGCTGCTTGGCGAGGCCTCCAACTCATCACTGCCGTATAATCTGGATGCTAATGTCCGTAAAGAAGTTAAGGAGTCGCGGGTATTCGATGTGTTCATGAATGGTGAACCTTTATTGAAAAATGTAGACCTGAGTAAAAAGCCAGGTAATGCACGTCCCTTAGTCAAAGACTTCAAACTGAAAGTAAAAAAGGGCGCGGGGATTGAACTTACTTTCAAAGCAATAACAGGCAGCCCGGTGCTGAATGGTATTCAACTCAAAAAAATAAACTAAACGATTTTGAAAAAATATTTACTGTGTGCGCTGGTATTCCTGATGGGTACCAACGCAATTCTTGCGCAAACTTCGCAAAGACTGATCAATAACTGGGAATATGTTAAGGGAGATCTTGGCGGAATATGGGAAGCTGTACGTCCGGTAAAAGAAGGAAATCCGGAGGCATCGCCGGTATGGACAAAAGTAAGTCTGCCGCACTGCTTCAATGCGCTTGATGCAGTAGATCCTGATGTAAATTATTACCAGGGTCCGGGATGGTACCGCACAAACCTGAATGTTGATAATCCCTACCAAACGGGGCGTACGCTATTACATTTTGAAGGAGCAGGACAAAAAACAACAGTGTATATCTACAATACAAAGGTTGCCGAACATGTTGGCGGCTACGATGAATGGACTGCAGACCTGACCGACGCCATAGAGGCGTTTAAAAAATTGCCGGTATTTAAAAGCCAGTTTAAAGGTAAGATCCCCTTGAGTATTCGCTGCGATAATACGCGCGATCTGGAGATGATCCCTTCAAATCTTTCAGATTTCAACGTGTATGGCGGTTTATACCGTTATGTTAATCTGATATATACTCCTAAGCTATATGTAGATAAAGTTTTTGCTGAAACTCATACGGATCTAAAAGCTAAGTCAGCAAACCTCAATGTAAAAATCAGGTTGGCAGATCCTGCGGGCAGCATTGGCGCAACGATCAACTGCGAACTAATTGATCCTGCAGGGAAGTCTGTTTACCGGTATACTACCAAAATCTCTGCTGGTGCAGGAGATGCCCAGCTGTTTAAGACTACAATTAAGGCACCTAAGCTGTGGTCGCCCACCACACCGGCAATGTATACCCTGGTTACTTCCTTGAACAATGGGGGCGAGACCTCGGTAAAAAAAGAAAAGATAGGCTTCCGGAATTTCGAATTCGTGAAAAAAGGTCCATTTATGTTAAATGGACAGCGCCTGCTTTTACAAGGTACACACAGGCATGAAGATCATGCAGGTGTAGCTGCAGCAATGACCGAGGATATGATCCGTACTGAAATGACTATGATGAAGGAAATGGGGGTTAACTTCATCCGTCTCGGGCATTACCAGCAATCGCGCATCGTACTTGATCTTTGTGATAGTCTGGGTATCATGGTATGGGAAGAAATTCCTTGGTGCAGAGGTGGTTTAGGTGGTCCCATCTATCAGGAGCAGGCAAAACGCATGTTGGTGAACATGGTTGAACAGCATTATAACCATCCCGGAGTTATCATCTGGGGACTAGGGAATGAGAATGACTGGCCGGGAGATTTTCCTGAATTTGACCAGGAGAAAATCAGGGCCTTTATGAAAGAACTGAATGACCTATCGCATAAGCTGGATCCGGGACGGATGACCGCGATCAGAAGATGCGATTTTGCGAGAGATATTGTTGACGTGTATTCTCCATCAATCTGGGCCGGTTGGTATAGGGGAAATTACACTGAATATAAGGCGGTATCTAAAGAAGAATTTGATAAAAGCGACCGCTTTCTGCATGTAGAATGGGGTGGAGATAGTCATGCACGCCGTCATGCTGAGAATCCGGATAATGCCTTAAGCTTAATTAAAGTTGGCGGTGGTGCTGATGAAAGGGCGGGTGATGCTTCGTTGTATGGTGGCGCTGCGCGCGTATCCAAAGATGGTGACTGGAGTGAAAGTTATATCAATAACCTGATTGACTGGCACCTCAAAGAGCAGGAAACGATGCCTTGGTTAAGCGGCTCGGCATTCTGGCCTTTTAAAGATTTTTCAACACCAATAAGACCGGAGAACCCGGTTCCTTATGTGAACCAGAAAGGTGTAGTGGAGCGTGATTTCACCAAGAAGGAGTCTTTCTATGTCTTCCAGTCTTACTGGTCTAAAACACCAATGGCACATATCTACGGACATAGCTGGCCGGTGCGCTGGGGAGATGAAGGTGCCGAGCGCATGGTAAAGGTATACTCCAACTGTCAGGAGGCCGAGCTCTTTGTTAATGGCAAAAGTTATGGAATAAGAAAGCGGAATAGTCAGGATTTCCCGGCAGCAGGACTGCGGTGGCAGATCCCAATGTTTAAAGGTAAATATACCATTAAGGTAATTGCCAGATCTGGAAAGACTGTAGTAACCGATGAGATCACTCAGGAATATCAGACGGAAAAATGGGGTAAGCCGGCAACGCTGGTGCTTAACAAAGTTAGTGAAGAAAACGGAGTTGCTACCATAGAGGTAAAGGCTTTGGACAATAAAAATATCCTTTGCCTGGATGCGATCAACCTGGTAGAATTTATGCTGACGGGTGATGGCAAGCTGATAGACAATCAGGGAACATCTTCAGGTTCCAGAAAAGTGCAGTTGTACAATGGCAGGGCCATCATCAAAGTGATGACCCAGGGAGGAAGTAGCGTTGCCGCTGTAAAGTCGGCCGGCTTTAAAACAGCATTTTTGGATTTACGTTAATCAATACGTTACCTTCCAGGAGGTTTGTGCGCCTTTTTCATCGAAACTGGTGATCGTGACCGGATAGCCTTCCTTATTGTACGTATAGTTGTATGTATAGGGAAGGCTTGCGCCAGTTTGCCGTATCACATTGGACTTTTCAGAACGCAGCAGCGAAAGGTTGTTTTCGAGTGCCAGGAACTGGCAGGAACTTACCTTCTTAAACAATCCGTTTTTGTCGTCATAAGTGTACCCTGTAGGTTTAATATCTGGGCTGGTATTTACAACGGTATTTACAGTGCCTGATTCTGAATAATTGTAGATCACTGTTTTCAACAGCTGATCATTAAGATTGTACCATTTTACCGACGAAATATTGCTGGCAGCGTTTAACTCAACATCATAATAGCCCAACGGTGTTGTACTCTTTCCATTGAGCTCTACCAAATGTTGCGATGCGCGGATAACTTTTCCGGTATCATCCCAGGTGTAGTCAACTAAATAAATCAATTCCGATTTTTGGTAGCGTTCATACCTTTTAAGTCGCTGCTGATCGTTATAAGCCAGCTTCTCACTCAGTCCATCGGACTGCGCGAGGCTGATTAATTGCCCGGCAATCTTGCCATAACTCAGGCTGATCTGAAGTTGAGGCTGTTCCAACTTCTGCGGTACCAATGTAGTAAGGTTTACCGGTTTTTCTCCACCGGTAGGCGGATCTGGGTTAGGCTGGTTCTTTTTGCCGCATGCTGTTAAAACCAAAATCAGTAACACGCAGCTACAGGTACCCGCGCAGGTCAATAATGTCTTTGTGTTCGCCATGTCTTTGCTTTTTTAGCCTAAACTGTTACTGAACCTGGCGCCGTTCAATACACTTAAAGAAAATATATACTATGTTATCTAAAAAGATTGTAAAATACCTTCATCTGATAGTTATTATCATTAATCATATTGCAATTAATTCCTATATTCAGAACATTATAATAAACTCTGTATGAAAGTCTCTTTGATCAAAAAGCTATTGCTGTGCATCTGTGTTATTGTTTTCTATGTCAGTAACTTACGTGCCTCCACGGTAGACACGATTTTGACTACCAGTACCGCTATGAAAAAACAAATTAAGGCAGTTGTAATCCTTCCTGATACGTACAAATCAGGCGAGCGCTTTCCTGTAGTATATTTATTACATGGCTATGGCGGGAGTTATGCTTATTTCACGAAAGTCACTCCTGCAATCAAGGCCTTAGCCGATCAGTATAAGATGATTCTGGTATGTGCAGACGCTAATGTATCGAGTTGGTATCTTGATAGCCCGGTAGATCCCAAATGGAAATACGAAACCTATGTAGCTACAGAATTGGTAAACTGGATCGACCAGCATTATTCGACTATTGCCAACAGAAGCGGCAGAGCAATTACAGGGTTAAGCATGGGTGGCCATGGAGCATTATCACTTGCGTTTAAGCATAGCGATACATTTGGCGCTGCTGGCAGCATGAGTGGTGGGGTTGATATCAGGCCCTTCCCGGATAACTGGCTAATTTCAGAAAGACTTGGTACCCAGGCTAGCTTTCCAGATCGATGGAAGGAAAACAGTGTGGTAGAAAATATTTACCGCATCAAAGCCAATTTGTTGTCATTGATTATAGACTGTGGAAAAGATGATTTCTTTTATAACGTCAATATGGAGCTCCACGAGCGCCTCCTGTATGCCAACATCCCGCACGATTTTATTATCAGGCCAGGTGCGCATACTTCCACATATTGGGCAAACTCCATTACCTTTCAATTGTTGTACTTCAACAACTTTTTCAATAAAAAATAGAATTTATGGAGATTATCCACCTCAGTGCTGAATGTTACCCCGTCGCCAAAGTTGGCGGACTGGGCGATGTTGTTGGTGCACTGCCTAAGTATCAGAATAAGCTGGGTCATTTTGCCAAAGTAGTAATGCCCGCTTATGACACCAAATTTATGCGGGAAAATGAGTTCGAAGTGGTGTACGATGGTTGGGGTAAGCTGGCCGACCTCAATTTCCCCGTGCGTATCTTTAGAGAGAAAACCAATGTACTTGGCTTCGACCTCTTTCTCGTGCACATCGCAGGTTTACTTGATAGACCCAAAGTTTATGGCTATGATGACGATGTAGAACGTTTTCTGGCCTTTCAGATTGCTGTGCTCGACTGGATTAATCAGTGGGAACATCAGCCTGATGTAATCCATTGTCATGATCACCATACTGGACTTACGCCATTTATGACGGCAAACTGTTTCGGCTACCGCCGGCTCAATCAGATTCCTACAATACTGACCATCCACAACGCACAGTACCAGGGACAGTTTGGCTGGGATAAATTAAATTACATTCCTGAGTTTGATCCATGGAAGGGTGGTCAGCTGGGTTGGGGCGGAGCTATAAATCCCCTTGCTTCGGCTATTAAATGTGCCTGGAGAATCACTACAGTGTCTCCAAGCTATCTAGATGAAATCAGTCACAAAGCCAACGGACTGGAATCTTTACTTGCTACGGAGCAGTATAAGTCGCGCGGAATCCTCAACGGAATAGATAACGAAGTGTGGGATCCCGCTCAGGATGAGATGCTTTACAAACGCTTCAACGGAAAAACTGTAGAAAGTGGAAAAAAGGCAAACAAAGCTGCCTTGTGCGCTGTTTTCAACCTGGATCCTGAAAAACCATTGTTTACTTTTATAGGCAGGCTTGTTGGAGAAAAAGGGGCAGATCTACTGCCAGAAATTTTTATTAACGCGCTAAGTTATAGTCAGGGGGGAATAAACATCCTCGTGCTCGGATCCGGAGAGAAAGAAGTAGAAGACAGACTGGAAGGGTTGAAACAATACTTCGGGGGAAATTACAATACTTATATCGGTTACAATGAGCAGCTTTCACATCAGATATATGCTGGTGCAGATTTCCTGCTGATGCCTTCCAGAGTTGAGCCTTGTGGTTTGAACCAAATGTATGCCATGCGCTACGGTACTATACCAATAGTGCGTAGAATTGGCGGATTGAAAGATACAGTAACCGATATCGGCGACGGTGGTTTTGGCATTTGTCATGATCAGACGAGCGTTGGTGATGTTGGTCATGCAATAGGAAGAGCGTATGGACTTTTCCAGGATACTAAAAAAATGAAAGAGATAAAGAAACTGATCATGACGCTGGATCATTCCTGGGATAGGGCAGCGCAACAATATATCGACTTGTACCAAATATAAAACTATACATATGACTGAAAAAGTATTGGGAGTAATCCTTGGTGGTGGACAGGGCTCCCGCTTATCGCCGCTCACATTAACACGATCTAAACCTGCAGTACCAATAGGTGGTAAATATCGCCTGGTAGATATTCCGATTTCAAACTGTTTGAATTCCGGGATTCACCGCATGTTTGTTTTGACGCAATTCAACTCTGCTTCTTTAAATAAGCATATTAAGAACACCTATCATTTCAGTCACTTTAGCGACGCTTTTGTCGATATTCTTGCCGCTGAGCAAACTCCTGAAAACCCCACCTGGTTCCAGGGTACTGCCGATGCTGTGCGTCAAACCATGCACCATTTGCTGAACCACGAGTTTGAATATGTGCTGATCCTTTCGGGAGATCAGCTGTATCAGATGGACTTCAATGAAATGGTGAACGCCCACATTGAGGCAGGTGCCGAAGTTACCCTCGCAACAATTCCAGTAACCGCTAAAGACGGTACTGACTTCGGAATCCTGAAAGCCAATGAAGATAACATCATCACTTCGTTTATAGAGAAACCTAATTCTGAGCTAATTTTAGATTGGTCATCAGATACCGGCCCTGATATGCAGGCCGAAGGCAGGAATTACCTGGCTTCTATGGGTATCTACATTTTCAATAAAGATCTCCTGGTTAAAATATTTGCTGAGAACCCTGATGAGAAAGATTTCGGAAAGGAGATCATTCCACGTGTTTTACAAGAATACAAAGTGTTAAGCTTCCAATACGAAGGCTACTGGACTGATATCGGTAACATATCTTCTTTCTTTGAAGCAAACCTTGGTTTAACAGACGATATCCCTAAGTTTAATTTATTCGATAGTCACCAGAGCATCTTTACCCGGGCACGTATGTTGCCACCTTCAAAAATCCTTGGTAGCACACTTGATAAAGCCGTAATTGCCGAAGGTTGTATTTTACAGGCCGATTATATTAAACATGCCGTAATTGGTATTCGTGCCAGAATAGGCAGAGGTACTAAAATAGAGAATGCTTATGTAATGGGGAGCGATCGTTACCAGACATTGGAAGAAATCAGAGATGAAACCAGTGCTGGCCATCCATTAATAGGTATCGGCGATCACTGTACCATCATCAATGCAATTCTAGATAAGAACTGCAAAATCGGTAACGACGTACAGATTAACGGCGGCACCCATCTGGAGAACGGAGATTTTGGTAACTACGTAGTTAAAGATGGAATTGTTGTAGTTAAAAAGGGTGCAATAATCCCTGACGGTACAATAATCTAATTAAATAGAGGGGACAATGTAGCAAATTACCCTTAGCTAGATAATCTGTGTTTATTCTATGTTAAGTAGATTTTTTCAAACCTATTGGTTTGATTCGTTTTGTAACGCAAGAATAGTCTTGCACGACCCGGATTAATCCCTAACTATGTGGATCAATTTAAAAAAGTGGCTGCAGTAGCATTAGAACTTCTTACTGCATCCGGAGCAATCGTTACGATTGCCATTTCTTTTGGAATACACCCATAAAGTTGTATTCCGATATCGAATCGGGAAGAGGAGCTAATCAGCTCCTTTTCGTTTTATTAAGATCATTATTTAAGAAGCGTTAGGACAAATCATTTTTATGATTAATAGCCCTCGAACCCCCTTCGAAAATCATAAAATGGTATGATTATATTTGTATGTAGCATAAAAATCAGCTACTTACGTTATTATGTTTAAGAAAATTGAATTTAAAATTGGTAGAGATGCACAGACAGGTGAATTTATGAAAGTTAAAGATGCTCAAAAGAACAAAAAGACAGCTATCGTTGAAACAATCAGCTACACCCTACCTAAAAAGAAAAAATAATAGTTGGAATTAAACATTGTGAAATTTGACTGATTGCCCCTTGTTTGACGAGGGGCTTTATCATAAATGTCAATGTTTGTATAAAGTGAAACCTCTATCAATATAGAATATATGAAATATGAATTTATTTCTCCAGCCTACAAAAGGTGCTTTTCCAAGAAATCTAAGCGCTAACAAATGATCTACATCTTCAGTTAGCATTTCTGGTAGGCCTGCGTTAATTGCGCTAATTGTAATTTTTTCAGATCCCAAACCGTGTTTGGGCGCAAGTTTAATATCGTTCCACGTCATTCCGCTAAGTCGGATGATTTGCTCAATCAATGCTACTTTTTCGTCAGCTGTACAATGGTTTAAATCAAAATCTTGATGAATGTATTTGAAGCAAAAGACTGGGTGTTGAAAAGCATCGATACTAACTACTTCTTTTTCTTTAAGAAGCTTGCCTTTAGTAGGTTTTACTCCTTTTAGTTTGCTTTTAGTCTTCAAGTTGAGTGGTGAAATAATTAATCAACTCTTCATGATTGATTACAGATTTCAATGCGGTGTTATTGTAAGGGGGTTCATCATGCGTCATATTCATTAGTTTAATTGCCGAAAATTGACCATAAACAGCATGCACCTCTGTCAAAACCTCCATCGCTTCCTCACTAAAAATAGAAAAATCAAATCCTTCTGGATAAGGAATGGCTCCTGATCCATATTGTTTAAACTCTCCATAAACTTCAGGAACGACAGGTCCATATTGCCAAGAGATAATTTCTTCTTTGAATAACGGCTGTTTATATAGAGCAAGATGAACGCCTTGAGCGTAATACAATAACTTTTGGACTTTTAGGTTGGATGTTGTATCTCCTTTTTCGGGATCAGTTAATGCAACTAATGCGTTAGCAATCTCTATGGCGGAATAGACTTTCATAATTTAATACTTAAACACGGTTTTTAACTGAACAAAGGTAAATTAAAAATTGTTTATTATCGTGATATTTGTTGCTTAAAGTATTCATTTATTTGATTTACAGATAGTTGATATTGTATAAGATAAGAAAAAATACTAATATATTTAGTTTTCTTTCGCAAGAACACCTGATTTGAGTTAATATTGAGCGCCTTTGCCATTTTATGTATCAGACTTTGGTAACTTATTTGTAGAGAACTTAATAAAGGGGTCAAGAGGTTAAACGGGCTTAATCGAAAGAAACGCGCTAATGCCTGAAGTATCTCGTCCTTTTGACCATCTACTAGCAACAATATTTGTTCATTAATTCCTTTCGATTGAGCGTCGTTTTATTCGAAGAGATTGGGAACCCGCAGAACTAGACGCAGGGCATATGAATGAAATTCTTCATCATATAGCTAAGGGTAATTTGCTATATTGTGGCCTAAATATATTTAAACACCAGGGAAAAGGTAGTCCGCTCAAAAGGTACAGAGTTGACCTCCACATTTCCCTGGTGCATTTTCATGATGTTCCTGGTAATCGTTAAGCCAATTCCAGAACCATTAGTCCTGGTGGTATAAAAAGGAACAAAAATCTTTTCGATCAGATCCTGATCTACACCCTTCCCATTATCCGACACATCAATAGCCAGTTTATTGGCTTCAAGCCGGTAATTAATCGTGATTGCTGCATTTTCTACACCCGCTAAAGCATGGATGCTATTGGTTACCAGGTTAATCAATGCCTGTTCAATCAATTTCAAATCCAATTGTAAACTGATCTTTGACGACGTCTGTTCAACATTCAGCGCGATATTTTTTTCCTTCGCAAATGGTTGCATCAGAATTTTTAAGTGTTTAAGGATTTCTCCGATAGCGTGTGGTTCAAGATTTGGTGTGGGAAGCTCAGCAATCAGTCGATAATCCTTTACAAAATCCAGCAAGCCCATAGATCTCTTCTTAATGATTTGTAATGCCGGACGCAAGTCCTCCAGATCTTCTGCATCCAGATAATCTTTGTTCATCACCATGGAGCTTACTGTATCAGACAACGAACTTATAGGCGTAATGGAATTGAGAATCTCATGAGAGATCACACCAATAAGTCTGTTCCATGCTTCTGCTTCTTTCTGTTCGATCTCATCCTTGATATTTTGGAAGGAGATGATGAAATAATCTTTGGCATACAGATTTAAAGGAATTACTTCTGTCGACAACTGGATGAGCTTATCCTGTATCTTCAATTCCACAAATCTTTTTCCACCCTGCTGAATTTTATCAATCTCCTGCGTGAAAGCAGGGAGGTGATTTTTTACGCGATGCCAGTATTTATAAGTCGGAACTTGTAAAAGCGTGCTCGCCGACTGGTTGAAAAAAACGATCTCAGAAGATTCATTTTGATCAGGAGATTTCTGAACAACGATCACCCCAACGGGCACCTGCTCCAGGATTGTGCGGATCAACTGGAACATGGAATCCTTTTCAAGCTGAATATCTTTATTAGCTTTCAGTATGTCCTGGAAAGACTGATACAATTCAGGGAAGCTTCCCCTGGTCGCTTTATTCTTGAAGTTAAGCGTGCTATCGCGGGTTTTTATAGCGATAACAAACTTCTTAATATCTTCCTTGATCTGATTGATGAAGAAATACATGTTCAGGATGACACAGATCATCAGGATCGCAAGTCCGGTCATGCTGAAATAAAGGTGCGTATTTCTGATCAGGTATACCAATAGCACACCCATCCCGTTGATCAGGAGCAAATAGGCGAGGAGCCTGAAGGTGAAGCGCTGAAAAAACATTACAGATCAAATTTTTCTATGCGGCGATACAATGCTGCACGTGTTAAGCCGAGTTCTGCTGCGGCCCTGGATATATTCCCCTTATGCTTATCGATAGCCTTTTGCACCATCATCTTCTCCATTTCTTCTAGTCCCATATCAGTTTGGATAGCCGGGGCACCTCCAAATTTCTGTGGACTCAGTTGCAGGTCAGCCGCACTGATCTCATGCCCGTCGCTCATAATTACAGCACGTTCTACCACATGCTGAAGCTCGCGTACATTACCCGGCCAGTGGTAGCTCAGCAACATCGACGATGCACGCGCATCAAACCTCAATAAGCCCTTATGGTATTTGGTGTTAAATGATTGCAGGAAATGATCTGCGAGGATCAGGATATCATCACCGCGCGCAGCCAGACTTGGCAATACCAGTTCGACGGTATTGATCCTGAACAAAAGATCCTGACGGAACGTCCCTTTAGCTACCATATCATTCAACGGCATGTTCGTTGCCGTAATCAAACGGACATTGATCTTTCTTTCTTTATTTTCGCCAAGCCTGGTTACCGTTCTGTTTTGTAGTACACTCAGGAGCTTAGCTTGTAGCGGTAACGAGAGGTTTCCGATCTCATCCAAGAAGATCGTTCCGCCCTCAGCCATCTCAAAACGACCAGGTTTATCCTCTCTGGCATCCGTAAAGGCACCTTTTGCATAGCCAAACAGCTCGCTCTCAAAAAGATTGTCATTTAAGGAACCGAGATCCACATGCATAAAAATCTGATTTTTACGGAGGGAGTGCTTGTGGATTTCATAGGCGAATACCTGTTTACCTGTTCCATTTTCTCCTAAGATCAACATGTTTGCATCCGTAGGTGCAACTTTGAGCAGGGTGCGTTGTAGATCTTTAATGGGCTCTGCATTACCCACGATATGCTCAAACTGGCGGGCAATATCCTTTTGGATGGAAGAGTTTATTTTCTCTAATTTCTTTACTTTTCTGGTCGACTGCCGTAGTTTTGATGCTGCAGAAATAGTGGCAAATAGTTTTTCATTCTCCCAAGGTTTCAGGATAAAATCTGTAGCACCTTTCTTGATTGCCTGCACAGCAAGTTCCACATTTCCGTAGGCTGTCATCAGAATAACAACATAGTCTTTATCAATAGATAAGATATGTTCCAGCCAGTACAAACCTTCACGACCGTCGCTGGCACCCTTTTGGTAATTCATGTCGAGCAAAATAATGTCCACTTCATTTTTACTGAGCAGCACATTGATCTCTTTTGGCGACTTGCAGGTGACGATCTGTCTGAAATGTTGTTTCAGGAAAAGACGTGCACTTACTAAGATGTCATCATCATCATCAATTACTAGGATAGTCGATTCAATCATGGTTATAGAATTTATCCAAAAATAGAATAAACATTGGATCGATGGTTTTTAAGTGTCCGTTAACGGACATATTATTTTATTTTTTTATCAACAGGATGCACACGTTCGGCTGGTTAATTACCTTTGAAACATGCAAAAGGTATTTCAGGATCAGATGGGCAGGACAATACACGTGAACCACCCTCCAAAGAGAATTATTTCGCTTGTGCCCTCACAAACGGAGCTTCTTTTTGAACTGGGTTTAAACAAAGAGCTTGTTGGCCTTACCAAATTCTGTATCCATCCTGCAGCTGCCGTAGCTGAGAAAACTAAAATCGGTGGAACAAAGAAGCTGAAGATTGATCTGATCCGGAGTTTACAGCCAGATCTTATCATAGGCAATAAAGAAGAAAACGAGCAGGGTGATATTGAAACGCTTATGGCCGAGTTTCCGGTTTGGATGAGTGACATCAGTAATCTCGAAGAAGCTAAGGTTGCTATTGCGGGAATCGGTGAAGTTGTAGACAGGGCACCCGAAGCAGCATATCTAAACCACCTGATTACCGCAGGATTTTCCGACTTACAAGTATTGGCCCTTCAGCAAGGCATAGATAAGAAAGTTGCCTACTTGATTTGGAAAGATCCATATATGTTTGCCGGGAGAAATACGTTTATCCATGGTATATTAGCAATCAACGGCCTGAGCAATGTTGTTACCGCAGATCGTTATCCAGAGCTAACGTTGGATGCGCTTGCCGCGCTTAAGCCAGAACTTATTCTACTATCTTCAGAACCTTATCCTTTTAAAGAAAAACACATCCTGGAAATCCAGGAACGGATCCCTGAAGCACAAGTGATGCTTGTTGACGGGGAAATGTTTTCCTGGTATGGTAGCAGGCTTGTAAAAGCGGTACAGTACTTCTTTAACTGGCAGAAAGAATTGCTGCAGCAGTAGTATATATACATTCTGGTGTCCCAGAAACCCGTGGTTTTATTGAGCCAACATTCCCTAGAAGTGTCTTTCCAATCATTTTAAGGGGGTTTTTGTGCCATTTTTGAGGCGTCTTTAGGAAAATAAGCACTAATTATGAGTTGAATTCAGATTGAACAGTAGCTAATCGAGGTGTTAGGGTGCACTTGACACCCGGTTGACGCAGTCTACAGGGGTGTCAGGGGGGCGTCAACCCCGGGTCAATGGGGGCTCAAGGGGGCGTGAAAATGGAAGTTAATTGCACTCAGATAGCTTTTTCCCTGCCGCCCACCCGCGCTTTTGTTCTATCGTTTTTTCAGTTAATACAAAGAAGTAATTACAGAATACGCTTTACGCTCTGCCTGGCCGTCGAGGCTAAACTGAGAACCGGCAGAAAGGTCGGGATTTAAGGAACGCAGTATTTAAGATCTGATTTCCCTTTTCCTGAAAATGGCTTAAAATTTTATTTGCCTATAAATAAAATGTTTACCTCTATTTTTCGAAAATATATTTGAAACAGTTTTCAAAATCGGAAACAATCTGTATCTTTGCAGTCTTATAAAAATCCTAACTGCGGATGTGGCGTAATTGGTAGCCGCACCAGACTTAGGATCTGGCGCTTCACGGCGTGGGGGTTCGAGTCCCTTCATCCGCACTAAAGATTCCTCCGTTGAAATTCGGGGGAATTTTTTTATTAAAGAATTTGTAACATTTTAACCAAAGAAATGAATATTACACAGGAAAAAATTGACGACTTAAATGCAGTTGTAAAGATTAAGATTGCACCTGAAGATTATACTGCAAAGGTCGATAATTCTATAAAAGAACAAGCAAAAAAGGCTAACCTTCCTGGTTTCCGTAAAGGAATGGTTCCTGCAGCGCACATCAAAAAGATGTACGGCAAAAGCATCCTTGTTGAAGCAATCAACACTTTGCTTAGCGAAACACTAAATAACTACTTAACAGAAAATAAAGTTGAAATCCTGGGTCAGCCTTTACCGGTTCTTGACAATGGTAAAGATTTCAAATGGGACAACACAGATGAGTTTGAGTTTGACTACGAACTGGGATTAGCACCTGCTGTTGATATCGACATTACATCAAAAAATAAATTCACCGAATATCAGGTTAAAGCTGATGAGGAAACTTTGGCTTCAAGGATCAAAAACATCCGCAGGAGCTATGGCAAAATGACAAACCCGGAAGTTTCGGCAGACGATGACGTTCTTTATGCCGATTTAGCACAACTTTCTCCCGATGGTTCAGTTTTTGAAGGTGGTATCGCACATACTGGTTCTATCCGTCTTGACCAGGTTGAAGACAAAAAAATCCTGAAGACTCTAATCGGTTTGAAAAAGGACGACGTTGTTGAACTTGATCTGCAACAAGCGTTTAACAACAATGAGACGATCATTGCTAAATTGTTAGGCATTGAAGAAGAAGAGGGTAAAGATTTGAAATCTAAATTCCAGGTAACGGTTAAAAATGTGAACCGTTTAGAGGAAGCAGATTTGAACCAGGAGTTCTTTGATAAAATATTTGGTGAAGGCGTAGTTACAGACGAAGCTGGTTTCACTGCAAAAATCACTGAAGAGGTGGAAGGCATGTTTAAGCAGGATGCGGATCGCAAATTGCAGAATGATATGTACATCAATATCCTCGACAGCGTAAATATTGTATTGCCTGATGCCTTTTTGAAAAAATGGCTTAAAGCAACTAACGAAAAACTGACTGACGAAGAGCTTGCTGAAGGTTACGAGGATTTCGCTAAAAACCTGAAATGGACTTTGATCGAGAACAAATTGATTAAAGACAACAACATCGAGATTAAATATGAAGATGTTTTTGCTACAGCAAAATCTCGTTTGGATGCTCAGTTCAGAATGTATAGCCCTACACCGATGCCTGAAGATCAGCTTGCACAATACACCGCAACTTTCCTGCAGGAGAAAGATAATGCGAACAGAATATTTGAAGAAGTGAAAGCTTTGAAAGTATTTGATTACATCAAGACTGTTGCAACATTGGAGCAAAAGGATATCGCTTATAATAAATTTATAGAGATGAAATAATTTGTGTAGACAAATAATTCTCTAGTAACAATTTATCATGAGGCGGCTTTTAACAGGCCGCCTTATTTATATCCCGAAACCAAATTTTACAATACCACAATAAATTAGCAATTTAGTTTTACTACTATTGAATTAACTAACACAGAAATTTTATACACATGAATATAGATAAAGACGAATTTAGAAAATATGCCGTTAAACATCACCGTATTAATGGTTTAAACGTAGACCGTTTTATTGGAGCAACCAATAACTCGCCTAAAAGCATGACCCCATATATCATCGAAGAACGCCAGTTGAACGTAGCTCAGATGGACGTGTTCTCCCGCCTGATGATGGACCGTATTATTTTCCTTGGTGATGCTATCCATGATGGAAATGCAAACATCATCCAGGCGCAATTGCTGTTCTTGCAGTCGACAGATAACAACAGAGATATCCAGATCTACATCAACTCACCAGGTGGTTCTGTATACGCTGGTTTAGGTATCTATGACACGATGCAATACATCACTCCGGATGTGGCTACGATCTGTACAGGTATGGCAGCATCAATGGGTGCAGTGTTACTTGTTGCGGGTGCCAAAGGTAAGCGTGCTGCATTACCACACTCACGTGTGATGATCCACCAGCCTTCAGGAGGTGCACAAGGTGTAGCTTCAGATATGGAGATCAATTTGAGAGAGATGTTAAAACTGAAAAAAGAATTGTACGATATTATCGCTAACCATTCTGGTCAGAGTTACGAGTGGGTAGAGAAAGCATCAGACAGAGATTACTGGATGAAAGCTGACGAAGCAAAAAGCTTTGGAATGATTGACGAGGTGCTAGGCGCACACAATAAATAGAATAATGGCTAAACAAAACAAAGAGTCCCGCTGCTCTTTTTGCGGCTCAAGCAAGCAAGATACGCTCATGCTGATTGAAGGACTGGATGCATTCATTTGTGATAAATGTGTTGCCCAGGCCAACCAGTTGGTTTTGCAGGAATTTGGTAGTCAGAAGGCTAAAAATGCAGATGCTACGCTGACGCTTTTAAAACCTCTGGAGATCAAGCAACATATTGATCAATACGTAATCGGTCAGGATGATGCGAAGAAAGTGCTTTCTGTAGCGGTTTATAACCACTACAAACGCTTAAGTCAGAAAATCAATCAGGAAGATGAAGTTGAGATTGAGAAGTCGAATATCATGCTGGTTGGAGAAACAGGAACAGGTAAGACTTTATTGGCTAAAACCATCGCCAAGATTTTGCATGTGCCGTTTTGCATCGTTGATGCTACGGTGCTTACAGAAGCAGGGTATGTGGGTGAAGACGTAGAGAGTATCCTGACTCGTTTGTTGCAGGCAGCAGATTATGATGTTGCTTCGGCAGAAAGAGGTATCGTCTATATTGATGAGGTGGATAAAGTTGCCCGTAAGAGTGACAACCCTTCAATTACCAGGGATGTTTCCGGAGAAGGTGTACAACAGGCTTTGTTAAAGATCCTGGAAGGTACAGTTGTAAACGTGCCACCTCAGGGCGGCCGTAAGCACCCTGATCAGAAAATGATTCCTGTAAACACGAACAATATCCTGTTTATTTGCGGTGGTGCCTTTGACGGTATCGAGCGTAAAATAGCCAATAGGCTGCGTACGCAGGCAGTAGGGTATAAGGTTAAGAAAGACGATGTTGACCTCGACCTGAAAAACCTGTACAAATATATCACACCACAAGATTTGAAATCTTTCGGTTTGATCCCTGAGCTTATAGGCAGGGTTCCTGTGTTAACACACCTGAATCCATTGGACAAGCAAGCGTTGCGTAATATTTTAACAGAGCCAAAGAACTCACTGCTGCGTCAGTATGTTAAACTGTTTGAATATGAAAATGTAAAGCTTGTGTTTGAAGATGACGTGCTTGACTTTATTGTGGATAAGGCCATGGAGTATAAGCTTGGTGCACGTGGACTGCGGTCTATCTGTGAAGCGATCATGCTGGATGCGATGTTTGATATTCCTTCCGACAGTACAGTGAAGGAGCTGCATATTACGCTCGAATACGCGCTCGATAAATTTGAAAAAGCCGATTTTAAAAAGCTGAAAGCTGCATAAAAATTTAAATCCCCGGTTTGCCGGGGATTTTTTTTAACTTGTTTTTTGCAGATCCAGCAAAACAGAACGAATAATTAACAAAAGGAGAAATATATGAACGAAGAAAAAGACGTAAAAAAAGACGAGGCTATCGTAGCAAAAGCCAAAAAAGTAAAAGAAGTAGAATCTCCGGTAAAATCAGGATTAAAGTCTAAAGACGAGATCGTTAAAAATTGGTTGCCGCGATACACCGGCAGACCTTTAGAAGAGTTTGGTAAGTATATCCTGCTGACCAACTTCAGCAAATACTTGCAGATGTTCTCAGAATGGAATGACAATGCGCCGATCATGGGACTGGATAAGCCAATGCAGAGCGTTACGGCCAATGGCATTACGATCATCAATTTTGGAATGGGAAGCCCCCTTGCCGCTACGATGATGGACTTGCTTACCGCGATTATGCCTAAAGCCGTATTGTTTTTGGGGAAATGTGGTGGCTTGAAAAAGAAAAACCAACTGGGTGACCTTATTTTGCCAATCGCGGCAATCAGGGGAGAAGGTACATCAAACGATTACCTGCCTGCTGAAGTTCCTGCACTGCCATCATTTGCCTTGCAGAAAGCGATTTCGACCACCATCCGTGATCATTCCAGGGATTACTGGACAGGAACATGCTATACAACCAACCGCAGGGTTTGGGAACACGATAAAGAGTTCAAGAAATACCTGAAAACATTGCGTGCTATGGCTGTTGACATGGAAACGGCTACAATTTTTACTACAGGATTTGCCAACAAAATTCCTACCGGTGCTTTACTACTGGTATCAGATCAGCCGATGATCCCTGAGGGTGTTAAAACTGCCGAAAGTGACAGCAATGTAACGACTACGTATGTGGAGACCCATCTTAAGATTGGGATTGACTCGCTGAAACAAATGATCAATAACGGGTTGACGGTGAAACACCTGAAATTCTAGTTCTTGTAATCACAAGCTGTGTTGTTTTGATTAATCCCGGGCAGGTGTAAACGGATGCTCCGGATAATCAAATAACAACATGGTTCCTGTGTTAGCACTAATTTCTGCCCAGGCGTCGGCATTAAAATTAATAACGACAACGCCAGCTGTAGGAACATCATAGATATCAGCATCTGTTAGCGTGAGCGCCAGCTGCGCTACACCTGGATTATGACCAAACATTGCCGCCTTTACAGAACTGTCAGGAAGCGCGTTCACTGCTTTTAGCAGCGCTTTCAGTGGCGCTTCATATATTGATTCGTCAGTAGTGATAGCCTGCTTATCCATGTTCCATACCTCAGCAAAGATCTCGCAGGTCTGTAATGCTCTTGGCGCAGGGCTACTCAACAAATAATCGGGAATTAAAGCCCTGATCTTCATTCTTTCGGCCATTTCTGCCGAATTATTCCGACCACGTTCAGTCAGGTTACGCTCAAAGTCGCTGCCGTCCGGATGCTGGTTTTCAGCTTTGCCGTGTCGTACTATGATTAGTTGTTTAGCCATGGTTCAATTTTTGAAATACTTTATCAAGGATCTGCTGTTCAGGCAGGTTGTTCATGCATGCAAAATCACCACGGTAGCATGGCACATTTCCGTATACAGAACACGGTCTGCAATAGAGATCAATCTGTACAGCATCATCCATCTGTTGTCCGTAACCCAGGAAACCAGTAAACGGGTGCGTAGCGCCCCAAATGCTGACTACAGGGATGTCTTTCAGTGCAGCCATGTGCATGCCCGAAGAGTCCATGCTGATCATCAGACTGAGTTTTGAAATCAATTCCAGTTCTTCCGCGAGATTCATCTTCTTTATAACAGATTTGATGTTCGGATGTTTTGACTCCCAATCTGCGGCCACGACCGCTTCGGCGTCGGTTCCACCGAAAATAAACAATTGATAACCTGCAGTTGCGAGCTTCAGTACTACCGCTTCCATCTTATAGAGCGGGTAAACTTTCTGGAGATGTTGCGCAAAAGGGCTGACTCCGATCCATGGGCTTTCCAATGATGATGTCAGCTGCTTTGTGTCTTGCTGTAATGTAAAAGGAAAACCCAAAGCATTGAATACATCCGCATAGCGCTGTACGGTTTGTTTTAGTGGCTTAAGCTCTTTGTTAAATTTGCGTGTCAGCTTTTTTTTCTCAGCACGTCCTTTGTCTAATTTTTGGATTTTGCAGCCGGTAAGGAAAAACAGGATTCTGATTAGGCTACTGCGCAGATTATTGTGCAGGTCTGCAACATGCGTTATCCGCTGCTTTCTAAGTTCCATAAACAGCTTAAAAAGGCCGAAGAATCCTTTGTGCTCCTTTTTAGGGGCGAAAGGATGGAAAGCAACATTTGGAATAGCACTGAAAAAAGGCTGGAAGAGCGTGCGACTTGTTACAGTGATCTTAACATCGGGGTGAGCCGTTCTAAAATCACGAATTACTGCTGCCGACATGGCTACATCGCCCATCGCCGAGAATCGGATAATCAGCATATGTCTGGCCTCAGCCATGACTTATTTGGCGTTGTATAAAACGGGGTTCAATGTTGGATCGTTGTACATCTTCATCTGTTTATAGACCTTCATATACTTATGACCGCTTTTGATATCTGTAACCAGTTCATCGAGACTTTGCGAAAGGTCGGTCCGCTGACTGAGCAGAATGTTTAATTTTAATGTAGTTGCCTGAACATGTTCATCACTGGCACCGGTTCGTTGCGTCTCCTCTTGCATGTGGAAGATTTTTAACGCCAGAATACTAAGACGGTCTACGACCCAGGCCGGACTTTCCGTGTTAACTCTGGCATCCGGCAGGGGAGTACTATCTTTAAATTCCTCAAGGAAATAGCTGTCGATATATTCTACCACATCCGTTCTTTCCTGATTGGACTTATCAATACGTCTTTTCCATTGCAGACCTTCTACGGGATCGATGTCAGGATTACGAACTACATCTTCCATGTGCCATTGCGCAGTATCAATCCAGCATTTTAAATAGAGCAGATGCTCCAATGTTTGCAAAGGATACGTGTTATTTATCGGCTGGTCGATGTTATCATTTACATGATAATCAAGGATTGCCTCTTCAAAAATGCGGTTACACAGACTGCTGATCATGCTTCAAAGGTATGGATAATTTTTTTGAAATGGCTTCGAGCGATAGGGCGTTGAGGCACATTGCTGCTTCCAGGCCCCCTTTTCTGGCCGTGAGGACACCATAATGCGTATCATGAAATCCATCGGTGCGGTGCGCATCCGGATTGATAGAGAGCATCACTCCTTTTTCTATTGCGTAACGGTGCCATCTCCAGTCGAGGTCCAGTCGCAGTGGATTCGCATTGATTTCTATCACCACATTATTGGCTGCACAGGCATCAATTACTTTAGCATAATCTATGGGATAACCTTTACGGCTGAGTAATAATCTGCCGGTAGGGTGCCCTAATATAGTTGTGTATGGATTTTCAATAGCTCTAATCAGTCTGGATGTAGCTTTTTCTTCATCCATGCGTAACTGGCTGTGCACCGAAGCTACAACAAAATCAAAAGTCTTTAGGATTTCATCCGGGTAATCTAATGAGCCATCATACAAGATATCACTTTCTATTCCTTTCAGGATTTTGAATGGCGCCATTTTGATATTCAGCGCATCAATTTCCTGATGCTGCGCATAGACCCTTTGTTCATTCAATCCGTTAGCATAAAATGCAGACTTAGAGTGGTCGCAAATGCCAAAGTACTCCAGGTGCAACTCATTTTTACAATAGCTGGCCATTTGTTCCAGCGTATGCACGCCATCAGACCAGGTAGAGTGGTTGTGCAGGCTACCTTTCAAGTCCTTATACTCAATCAGTACCGGAAGCTTATTTGCTTTGGCCAATTCAATTTCGTTAAGTGCTTCGCGCAGCTCAGGTTCGATGTAGGCAAGACCTGCCTTTTGATACAGGTCTGCTTCACTCGAAAACGGTCCGTTGCCGGCAAGTTTGAGCAACTCGGTAACGTGCGCTTCATTTCCTGTGGCCTTAAAAAAATCGATAACAAATTCAGCAGCAGGAACCAACTGAAGGGTGATATTTAAACCAAAAGCACTAATGCCATGGTATAAATCATCAGCCGTATGCTCAAAGGGAATTAGTTCAAAAGTCTTTAAGCGATCCTGGATCAACCCGATGTTTGTAGCACCAGCAACAATATTAATTTCTTCGATAATCTCACAGCGACGCCTATAAGCACCGGCGACATCTAGTTGTACCTCTGAATCAACCTCCTGAAGCCAAATGAGCAGTTCCGAGTGGAGTGTGCTCACCAGCAGATCTACCTGGGCGTAAAGAAACTTACCCTGGGCGGCCATTTTAAATTCAATAACCTTACGAATCTCTTCCTGAGTCTTTAATCCGAAGCCCTTTGCCTCAATCAGTCTGTTTTCATTGCAGGCATAGTATAGCTCACCGATACTTTCTATTCCCAGCTCTTTCCAGATTACGACAATCTTTTTTGGGCCGATACCTTTGATGCCCAGCATCTCTACGATACCGTCAGGCGTTTCGGCAAGGATATTTACCAGATCCTGAATCTGACCTGTTTGCAATAGTTCCCATACTTTTGCCGACATTGATTTGCCGAGTCCATCAATGGTTGCTATTTCTTCCAGCGTTTTCGTCTGGATGGCAAAGGGAAGTTTATCTATTTTAAAAGCAGCATTTGCTACAGATTTAATCTTAAAAGAATTCTCATTATGCAGTTCCATGAGCTGTGACAGCAAACGGAAGGTGCGGGCTATGGCTTTATTTTCCATGAAGTATTGTCGTAAATTATTTTACACTGATCTCGTAAGGCAAGCGTGTCTGGATACCAGAATTGACAAGCGTTTTTTTCATCTGTTCGTAGATCATGTAGTTCTCGCCAAATTCCTGCTTAGCATAATATACACGGATATTGTCTTTAGCATCCGTCAGGAACTGATTTAGCGGATCAATTTTTTCAGGGTATTCCACTACTCTGTATTCTTTGATTTTTGCTTTTTTACCAGCTGCAGTAATGGCATCCTGGAAGCTACCAAGTCGGTCGGCAAGACCTATTTTGATCGCATCCGTTCCAATCCACACATGTCCGCCGGCGATGGCATCAATCTGCGCTTTAGTTTTCTTCCTGCCTTCGGCAACCCTCGTTAAAAAGGTGTCGTACACATGGTTTACACCAGTTTGCACAATAACACGTTCAGCAGGTGTTAATGGTCGGGTAGTGCTCATGATATCAGCATATTGACCCGTTTTTACGCCATCAAAGGTGATACCCAATTTGTTGTTCAGCAGGTTTTTAAAATTGGGGATAATGCCGAATACACCGATAGAACCAGTGATAGTATTAGGCTGCACAAAGATTGAATCGGCAGCCACGGCCATATAATAACCACCCGATGCGGCCACATCGCCAAAAGAAGCAATTACAGGCTTAACTTTTTTAGCAAGGACAACCTCACGCCACATCACATCCGAAGCCAGCGCACTTCCACCACCAGAGTTTATGCGCAGAACAATAGCCTTGATTGATGTATCCAGTCTTGCTTTGCGGATGGCACGGGAGATTCTTTCAGATCCAATAGAAGATTCAGAACCCTCGCCACCAACGATATCGCCATTGGCGAAGATCACAGCAATTTTATTTTTCTGCGTAAAGCTTTCCGCAGGGGTACTTTCAGCATAGTCGTTTATAGACACAGTATTTAATGGATCATTGCCAGATTCCCTGCTGATTTTTCTCAGCTCATCCAGGATCTCATCCTTATACCTTAAACCATCAATAAGCTTGTAGGTAAGTGCATCTTTAGCACTTTGTATCTTATAGACATTGGCATAGTTAAACAATGTGTCTTTGTTGATCTTTCTAGACTCGGAGATACCTTGTAAAAAGGTGTCGTACAAGCCACCAACATAGGCTGTTACCTGTTTGCGGTTGTAGTCGCTCATCTTATCCGTAATAAAGGGTTCAACAGCGCTTTTGTAATTACCTACGCGGATGATCTGTGCTTCTACGCCCAGCTTTTCCATAGCACCCTTAAAAAAGGTAAGTTCAGAGCTGAAGCCCTTAAACTCCAGGTCGCCCTCAGGGTTGAGGTACACCTTATCTGCTACCGAAGCCAGATAATAAGCATCCTGAGTATATACTTCGCTATAGGCTATGATTGGTTTTTTGCTTTTTTTAAAATCAATCAGGGCGTCGCGGATTTCCTTTAACGTTGCTTTGCCTGCGGTAGGAGCCGTAACGTTGATGTAGATACAGGTAATTCTATCGTCAGTTTTAGCACGTTTTAGCGATTTGATCACATCCGTAAAACCGATAGTCTTGGTATCGCGTGAGCCGATGATCGGCAGGTTTTCAAACCTTTTGATGGGCGTGCGCTCCAGGATAGTCTGATCAAGATTCAGGAAAAGGATAGAGTTGGAAGCAATTTCTACTTTTTTATCTTCACTGAGTGAGGAAACGAGGCCGATGAGCAGTGCCAGGCAGAGTACAAAGATGACAAATACAGAGAGGATCACTCCGACTACTGTGGCAAAAACATATTTAAAAAATTCTCTCATGTGAAGGTTTAGTGTTTAATTTGTAAATATATGAATTCGGCTGTGCTATAGATATGGAATTGGATACAAAACTGGTGTATTTGTTACTTGGTAGCAACATGGGGGATCGGGCAGCTTTACTTGCCGAGGCCATCCGGCATATTGGCCTGCGAGTTGGGGAATTGGAGGCTGTCTCATCAATTTACGAAACTGCGGCCTGGGGGAAGACAGATCAGCCTGGTTTTCTGAATGTTGCTATTTGCGTGGCGACAGCATTTACTGCTGAGGAGGTTCTTGATGAAGTGCTGGCTATAGAACTGCAGATGGGGAGAGTACGAGAAGAACGCTGGGGGTCCCGGATTATTGATATCGATGTAATTCTGTATAGCGATGAAATAATAAGTATTCCGAATAAATTGCAGGTACCCCATCCGGAGATGCAGCACCGGCGTTTTGTGCTCGAACCTTTAAGTGAAATTGCAGCAGTGGCCTTTCATCCCCAGTTGCATAAAACTGTTCAGGAATTATTAGTAGATTTAGAAGATAATCTGGCAGTTTGGAAAATATAAATAGCTAATTTTGTTTTATGATCGATAAAGAAAGAAACTTAACTCCGCTGGATTTAACCTATCTAAGGGACATGTCTGGCAACAGTATAGAGTTTATGATCGAGATGATTGATATGTTCAAGCAGCAAACGCCTTTGTATATTGATGATCTTGAGCAGGCGTTATTTGAAAGAAACTGGGCGAAGGTTTCCAGTTTTGCGCATAAGATAAAACCAACCTTTGCTTATGTTGGGCGGGAGGATGCAAAAGACCACATGCAAATGATGGAACATAATGCACGTGATCTGAATGATGTTGAAGAATTGGCTACCGCTTTTAAAGAGTTAACTGAATTTACCAAAGTGCTTTATGCACAGCTTGACGCAGCTAAGGCTGATCTGGAAAAACAATTATAGACTACTATTCTTCCTGAAATGCAGGATTGAGGTGCTGATGTAAAGGATCAGCACAAAAGGTATTGCTGCAAATTTCAATACTGCAATCAATATTGCAGAAGCGATCAGGAATATAAATTTCGTTTTATTCTCCGCCCATTTCATGGAGCCGAATTTCAGTGAGAAAATTCTAATCTCACTTACCAGCAGCCAGCACATCAATACCGTGATTGATACCAGGAGCAGGGTTGAGTTGATCAAAGCAGGATAATCTTTTTGTATAAAAGGCAAAGACACGATAAACAAAGTATTCATTGGCGTATTGAGTCCAATAAAATCTTCAGTCTGGCGTTCATCGATGTTGAATTTGGCTAACCTCAGGGCCGAAAATATCGTGATCAGGAAGCCGATAAAAGGGAGGTAAGGCGAGGTGAAATCACTCATGTCGAGTAATTTAAACATCACGACACCAGGCAGGAAACCGAAACTTACCATGTCGGCAAGGGAGTCCAGCTCTTTTCCCATCGGGGATTTGACATTCAATAACCTTGCAGAGAATCCGTCGAAGAAATCGAAAATACCCGAAATGAGTACCGCATACGCTGCAAGGTCAAGTTGGCCTTGAAAAGCAAAAACAACCCCTATACAGCCCGATAACAGGTTAGCGCATGTTAGTGCATTAGGGATTTGTTTTTTCATAAATAATTAGCTGTTCATAGAAATCAGGAATTCCTCGTTTGACTTGGTGTTCTTGATCTGCGCCTGAACAAATTCCATAGCTTCCTGAGCATTCATATCTGCCAGGTGATTTCTAAGGATCCACACACGTTGGAGCGTATCTCTATCATGTAACAGATCATCTCTTCTTGTGCTTGAAGCGGTGATATCAATAGCAGGGAAGATACGTTTGTTAGACAGTTTACGATCCAACTGAAGTTCCATGTTACCAGTACCCTTGAATTCTTCAAAGATCACCTCGTCCATTTTAGAACCAGTGTCCGTTAATGCTGTAGCGAGGATGGTTAATGAACCACCACGTTCGATATTTCTTGCTGCTCCGAAGAAGCGTTTAGGTTTGTGTAAAGCATTTGCATCCACACCACCAGATAAGATTTTACCCGAGGCAGGAGCTGTAGTATTATAGGCGCGTGCAAGTCTGGTGATAGAATCCAGGAGGATTACCACATCATGACCACATTCTACCAGGCGTTTAGCTTTTTCCAATACGATATTGGCAATTTTTACGTGACGTTCAGCAGGCTCATCAAAAGTTGATGCAATTACTTCGGCACGCACACTTCTGGCCATATCTGTAACCTCCTCAGGACGCTCATCAATCAAAAGAATGATCAGATATACCTCAGGATGGTTTTTAGCGATTGCATTGGCAACCTCTTTTAGTAAATTCGTTTTACCCGTTTTAGGCTGAGCTACGATAAGACCACGCTGTCCTTTACCTATAGGAGTAAAGAGGTCAATAATCCGTGTAGAATAGTTATTTGTTTCTGTGAACAGGTTTAAGCGTTCCGTAGGAAACAACGGTGTAAGGTAATCGAAAGGAATTCTATCTCTAACATCAGCAGGCAGGCGTCCGTTGATGGACTCTACGCGTACCAGCGGGAAATATTTCTCGCCTTCTTTTGGAGGGCGGATGCTTCCTTTCACAGTATCTCCGGTTTTTAGACCAAAAAGTTTGATCTGTGACTGAGAAACATAGATATCATCAGGAGAAGACAGGTAGTTGTAATCTGCAGATCTTAGGAATCCGTAGCCATCGGGCATAATTTCAAGAACACCCTCGTTTGTGATGGTATTGTCGAAATCCAGATTTGAGTAACTGTTTTCGTTTTGTTTATGGTTGTTGTTGCCGGGAACATTCTGGCCTTGCTGTTGCGTTTTTTGTCTGTTGTTATCTTCCCTGGCCGGTCTCATTTTGCGTGCCTCAATATCGGCAGCAGTAGGAAGCTGGGGCTCAGCAGGAGCAGTGGTAGCAGCAACTTCTTTTCTCGGACGTTCCTGACGGGCAGGGCGATCAGTGCGTTCTGAACGCTCTCCACGCTCTCCACGGTCTGTGCGATCATTACGCTCAGTTTTTTCCGGTCGTGCTTCAGTAGCTGTTTCCGTTGGCGTTTCCGTTGAAGTATTTTCATCCGTTGCAGCAGCAACAGGTTCCGCTACTTCCTGGCGCGCTGCACGTGGAGCACGTTCAGCAGCCTGTTTACGTGGAGCTACTTCGGCAACTTCAGGTTCAGTAACTGCGGGAGTTTCCCGTTGTGCCGTGAATTCAGGGGCGAAGGGTTGTGACTGGCTATCTACATCGAACAGAGAACCTCTGTTGAACGTAGGTTTAGGGGTGTCAGGATCATCCTTTGCAGGGATTCTGGTCCGTTTTCTTACCGGTTTGTCTGCCGAACCTGCTTTAGCTATTTTAGCTTTAGGGGTTTTCACTTCTTCGGTAGATTCAACCGGACTTTCTTTTTCTTTAATCTGAGCAATGATTTCTACCAGTTCTGCCTTTCGTAGATCATCGGCGTTAAGGATGCCATGGGACTTGGCTAGCTCGCGCAGTTCTGCTGTAAGCTTTTCATTTAATTCTGTTTTATTAAACATTATATAGGTGTAGAGAAATGTTGATGTAAGTATTTGTCATAGGATAGCAGCTATGCTATAGTTGATGTAACATAAATTTTTTTGAGTATATACCGAAAAAGGTTTCAAATGAACGAAGCAAAGAATGCGGTTTTAGAATGTAGTAGAACTAATTTAAATGAGATTTTTTGACTGTTCAGAAGAACAAAAAAGAATTTATATTGCAATTGTATGTATTTGTAAACTAATCTCCAAAAAAATATAGAAATTATTGTAAAGAATTTACAATAGCAATTACAAAAAAGCGTGTCAAAAGGTTTTAAATTTTGTCATATTTGCACACAAATCACGTCTGATGAACAAAAGAGAACTATTTGCGCAGATCCAGGAAAAAAAATCTTTCCTGTGTGTCGGTTTAGATCCGGTAATGGAAAATATCCCTAAACACTTGTTAAAGTACGAAGATCCGATTCTTGAGTTCAACAAACAGCTGATTGATGCTACAAAAGATCTTTGCGTAGCCTACAAACCTAACACAGCATTTTACGAAAGTATGGGTTGGAAAGGTTGGAGAACCCTGACTGAAACCTGGAAGTACATTCCTGAAAATATTTTTACCATTGCCGATGCTAAGCGCGGTGATATTGGGAATACTTCGGCTATGTATGCGGAGACCTTTTTTAATAGGGAGAAGTCGGAGATGGGCTTCGACGCTGTTACTGTAGCACCTTACATGGGTGAAGATTCCGTAGGCCCATTCTTAAACTATAAGGATAAATGGGTGATCCTATTGGCGTTGACCTCAAACAGCGGGCATAAGGATTTTCAGGTTCTGGAAACTGGCGGTCAAAAATTATATGAAACCGTTATCAATACTTCTTCAGGCTGGGCTACTGCCGATCAGCTGATGTACGTTGTTGGCGCTACACGGGCAGAAGAATTTAAACAAGTGCGTAAGCTTGCTCCAGATCATTTTTTGTTGGTTCCCGGTGTTGGTGCTCAGGGCGGAAGTTTAGCCGACGTATGCGAATACGGACTTAATGATAGCTGCGGATTACTTGTTAACTCATCCAGAGGAATTATTTACGCCGGCAAGGGAGAAGACTTTGCCGAACGCGCAAGGGAGGAAGCATTAAAGCTCCAGCAGGAAATGGAACAGATCCTCCTCAGTGCAGAACTAATATGACCGCTAAAAAGCCCGATATCAGGTTGATCCTGGCCCTATTAGGCGTAGCGATCATCTGGGGGACTACATATTTGGGAATTCGGGTAGCTGTGCAGACTATACCGCCCTGGTTCGTTACCACCATGCGGCAAACGTTGGCATCAGTAATCCTGTTGATCTATCTCTTAAAAAACAAAGAGTTGAAATGGATAGGCTGGTCGCATTTTGGGCGACAAGTTATCCTGTCTATGTTGATGATTGTGATAGCCAACGGGCTTACTACCGTTGCAGAGAAAAATATCTCAAGCGGATTGGCATCGCTGCTAAGCTCATTATCACCATTACTTGTTTTTGTTGGTGGCTTGGTTTTTGGAACACAAAAACCCTCCCTTAAGGGTATTATCGGAGTAGTTCTGGGACTGCTGGGCGTAATATTCATTTTTAGAGATGGCCTGCAGGATTTCCTCATTCCCGCTTACAAACATGGTATCTTGATCATGTTTGTGGCTGTGTGTGGCTGGTCTGCAGGAACAATCTATATCAAAAAACATACGCATAAGTCACCGAACATCTTTCTCGATTTATTTTACCAGTTCGCTTTTTCCGCAGTTGTGCAGTTTATCCTGGCCATGATATTTTCTGGAGACACCAGTCCGTCCACCTGGCGCCTGTCAAGTCTCGGTGCCGTAGTATATCTAGGTGTCTTCGGCTCAGTACTCGCCTTTTTCTGTTACCACTATGCTTTAAAAAGGGTGACAGCTGTTCAGGCTTCAGTATTGAATTACGTCAATACAATCATTGCGATATTGCTGGGTTGGTTAATTCTTGATGAGGTAGTTACGATCGATACCTTTATTGCGGCCTTTCTAATCATCGCAGGCGTATTTATGACGAATTACAATCGCGCAGCCGTAAAATAAATATGTAAAAATTGGTTCAGCCGAACTAATTTTACCAATGGCAATAAACGAAAACTTTTTAAGTTTTCTCTGGCAATTCAGGCTGTTTACCGCACAGCCGTTATACTGCGTTGATGGAGAACGGTTACGGGTTATCCATCCTGGCTGGCTGAATACCCACGCGGGGCCAGACTTTATGCAGGCGACGCTGGAGATAGGCGGTGTGCGATGGGTTGGGAATGTAGAGATTCACGTAAATGCATCAGACTGGTTTTTACATAATCATGAGCTGGATAAAAGTTATGATTCTGTAGTATTGCATGTGGTCTATGCGCATGACCGGGCTATTTACCGGGGAAACCAGACGCTGATTCCGGCGTTTGAAATCAAGGAAATTTTCGACGTACGCTATCTGCAACAGTATCAGCAACTGATTAATGAGCGGACAGTTTTTCCGTGCGCAGCACAGGTTACGCATGTAGATCCACTAACCGTAAGCTGGATGCTCAGCAGAGTGCTGGCAGACCGGCTGGAACGCAAATCAGATGAACTATTACAGCAAGTTAAGCATTTACAGGGCGATTGGGAAGCAGCACTTTATCATTGCCTGGCCAGAAGTTTTGGATTCAAGACTAATACCGTTCCCTTTGAGTTGCTTGCCGCTTCTTTGCGACATCCAATCCTGGTTAAGCACCACCGGGATCCGTTGCAGGTAGATGCCTTGATTTTTGGGCAGGCAGGTTTTTTAGCGGGAGCATTTGAAGAAATCTATCCCCAGCAACTTCAGGAAGAATATAATTACCTGCGGAAAAAATGGCGACTTGTGCCGATTGATGTATCACTTTGGAAATTTTTACGCATGCGGCCAGCTAGTTTCCCTACTGTGAGGCTTGCTCAATTTGCGGCACTAATGTGGAGAACTCCGGTACTTTTTGCAGAACTGATGCATTGCAGGGAGTTACATGAACTGCATCATTTTTTTGAGCAGCTGAGCACAGCATCTTACTGGGATCACCACTATACGTTCAAAAAAGTAAGTGCCGGTGCACATACGCATATGGGGATTTCTTCCGTTAACAGTATTTTGATTAATGCTTTTTGTATTGTGCTTTATAGTTACGGGAAGCATACAGCGAACCAGGAATATAAAGACCGGGCGATTTCCTTTCTGGAGGAGATTGCAGCCGAACGGAACCATTTGGTGGACAGCTATGCCGAAAACGGGATCAAGATTGAAAATGCATTTGACAGTCAGGCGATCCTTGAATTAAATAAATACTATTGTAGTCAGAAAAAATGTTTAAATTGTGGTATTGGAGTTAAACTGTTAAAACGATAAGATGTTCCAGAGAGTCATTACCTATTTTGAGAAACAAAGTTTTGGTGTTTGCACGTATCTTGCAGAGCGTCTGGACATATCCATCAGTAAGATCCGTCTATTCTTTATCTACGCTTCTTTCCTTGCGGTTGGGTTTCCCATTGTGTTTTATATCCTTGCCGCAGTGGTGTTGGATGTGCGGCACTATATCAAGAAAATCAGATTGCGCATCTGGGACGTCTGAAAATTGTATTTATATAACTCAGCACATACAACTATATATTTTATATTTGTTGATTATTAATACTTGTACATAAAAATGGCGCTAAAGGGAAACCAGTTTAAGTCTAATTCATTTAAAAACGATGCTCCGGAGCGACCAGGTACGCGGCCTGCGGCCAAAGCACCCAGAGAACGACGGGATCTCATGCCTTCATTTGATTTCAACAACGGGAGGCTGATCAAGATCCTGGGTTTGTTTTTTCTAATCCTTGCGCTCTACTTTCTAATTGCTTTTACCTCATATATTTTTACCTGGCAAGACGATTACAGCTATGTAATCGATGCAAATGGAGGATGGCATAACCTGTTCAAAACTGTTGATGAGCTTAAAGCGCTTAATATTGCTCCTGTAGTACAAAACTGGCTGGGGAAGTTTGGTGCGCTGTTAGCACATCAGTTTATTTACGAATGGTTCGGCATGGCCTCCTTCTTATTTGTGCTTGTGTTTTTTGTAATCGGCTACAGGCTACTTTTTAAAGTCAAGATCTTTGCGTTGGAAAAAACGTTCGGGTATAGCTTTTTCTTCTTGTTATTCCTTTCGCTGAGTTTCGGGTTTTTCCACGCTTTTTTTGCTGATGCACCACATTTTCTTGAAGGGGAGTTTGGCTATTGGACGAATAAGATCCTTGTTGCACAGATCGGCATTGCCGGTGTAGGAGGTTTACTTGCCTTTTTAGCGTTGAGCATCCTGATCATTGCTTACAATATAGACTTTAAAATTCCAAAGATTGAGCGCAAGATTGAGAACTTCGAAGTTCCTGAGGTACCGGAAAATATTCCCCTGGAAAATGAGCTTCCTTCTAAACCAGTAGAATTTAGTGTGAATGATAAACTGGGTGCACAACGTAAACGAGAGCAGAATGTAGTATTGACGCCAAGTCGTTTTGAGGATACACAGGCCGAGGAAGAAGCGATTGCCGCTATTCCGCTGGCGACGAATGTGATGCACAGCGCACCAATTATTTTATCACCTACAATGGACACACCGCCACCATCGCCAATACGTCCGAATGAGCTTTTTGACAGCGCGCTGTTAGCCGAGGAGTCTGCTCCCGAGCCTGTATTTACTATCGAAAAGACCGAAGAAGAGAAGAAGTCTGAAGACCTGGTGGAGCAGTTCGGTGCCTATGATCCAACATTGGATCTGGCCAGCTACAAATATCCGCATTTGGACTTGCTAGAAAACCACGGTTCTAACAAGATCTCGGTAAATGCCGAAGAGCTGGAGGCCAATAAAAATAAAATTGTAGAGACCCTGAATCACTACAATATTGAGATTGATAAGATCAAGGCCACTATTGGCCCTACGGTAACCTTATATGAAATTATCCCGGCACCGGGTGTGCGGATTTCGAAGATTAAAAATCTGGAGGATGATATCGCATTGAGTCTTGCAGCTTTAGGGATCAGGATTATTGCACCTATGCCAGGCAAGGGGACTATAGGTATTGAGGTGCCGAATATGCATCCCGAAATGGTGTCTATGCGCAGCATCCTGGCAACTGAAAAGTTCCAGACTACGACAATGGATTTGCCTATAGCATTAGGCAAGACAATTTCGAATGAGGTTTTTATCGCCGACTTATCCAAAATGCCACACTTGTTGGTAGCAGGGGCTACTGGTCAGGGTAAATCTGTTGGTATCAATGCTATCCTGGTTTCATTGCTCTATAAGAAACACCCTTCACAGCTAAAGTTCGTGTTGGTGGATCCTAAAAAGGTGGAGCTCACGCTTTTTAATAAAATTGAGCGTCACTTTTTGGCTAAGCTGCCGGGTGAAGCTGATGCGATTATCACAGACACCAAAAAAGTAATCAATACCCTTAACTCACTTTGTATTGAGATGGATCAGCGTTATGACCTGTTGAAAGATGCACAGGTCAGGAATTTAAAGGAGTATAACGAGAAGTTCATCAAGCGCAAGCTGAACCCTAACAATGCACACCGGTTTTTACCTTATATTGTGCTTATTGTGGATGAGTTTGCGGATTTAATGATGACTGCCGGTAAAGAGGTTGAAACGCCTATTGCGAGGTTAGCACAGCTGGCCCGTGCGGTAGGTATCCACCTGGTGCTGGCTACCCAAAGACCATCTGTGAACATTATTACAGGTACGATCAAAGCCAACTTCCCGGCAAGGATTGCCTTCAGGGTATTATCGAAGATAGATTCACGTACAATTTTAGATAGTGGAGGTGCTGATCAGCTGATCGGTAGGGGAGACATGCTGTTATCAACAGGAAACGACCTGATCAGGCTGCAATGTGCTTTTGTAGATACGCCTGAGGTAGATCGAATTTCTGAGTTTATTGGAAATCAGCGCGGATATCCTGAAGCCTATCAACTACCGGAATATCTTGATGAAGCGGCTGAAAATGCAAAGCTGGAGTTTGATGCATCCGACAGAGATTCTATGTTTGAGGATGCTGCACGATTGATCGTCATGCATCAGCAGGGATCGACATCGTTAATTCAACGTAAACTAAAATTAGGGTACAACAGGGCAGGTAGAATTATCGACCAGTTGGAAGCAGCAGGTGTTGTTGGTCCGTTTGAAGGTAGCAAGGCCCGTGAGGTTTTAATTCCTGATGACTATGCTTTGGAACAATTCTTGGACAACCTTAAAAATGATTAAACCAGCAAATTCTATGAAGAGGTTCTTAAGTGTTTTATTGTTAACAATAGTTTCCTTTAATATCGCCCAGGCTCAAACAGATCCTCAAGCACAATCGATATTGGCGGCGGTGAGTAAAAAGTACCGGTCGTTCAAGGCTATCCGCACAGATTTTACTTTTTCTGTTGAGAACAAGCAAGCAAACGTGAAGAACACCGAGAAAGGTACTTTGTATGTAGACTCCAAAGCTAACAAGTATAAGGTTGTGATGGGGGATAAGGACCTGATCAGCGACGGAAAAACACAATGGACATACCTTAAAGATGATAAAGAAGTCCAGGTCAACAATGCCAGCAGTAGTTCTGATGCATTAAATCCTGCAACAGTATTTACGATGTACGAGAAAGGATATAAGTATCTGTATACCGGTGAACGTAAAGTAGGTGCAAAGGTGTATCAGATGATCGATTTATCACCGATAGATACCAAGGTTCAATATTTTAAGATCCGCCTGAGTGTTGACAAGGTTGCAAAACAGATCGCCAATGTGCAGGTTTTCGACAAGAATGGTAGTGTATATGCATACGGCATAAATAAGTTTGTGCCTAATGTTGTTGTTCCTGCAGGAACTTTTAGTTTTGATGCAAAAAAATATCCTGGTGTTGAGGTTGTGGATTTGCGGTAATGGTGCTTAATCTGATTTTATTTTGAAAATTACTTTTTTAGGTACCGGCACATCTCAGGGGATTCCTGTAATCACCTGTCGGTGTGCAGTGTGTACTTCTCCCGATCATAGAAATAAGCGTTTACGGACGTCGGTAATGCTGGAAACCGCAGATAAGACGATTGTGATTGATAGCGGCCCAGATTTCCGGTATCAGATGCTGCGGGAAAATGTACAGGATCTTGATGCGATATTGTTTACACATGAGCACAAGGATCATATTGCGGGCCTGGATGATATCCGTCCTTTCAATTACCTAATGCATAAGAACATTGATATTTATGCAGAGGAAAGGGTGCAGAATGCATTAAAAAGAGAGTTTTCTTATATATTTTCGGATGTTCCCTATTTCGGATTGCCTAAAATAAACCTCCATACAATATCTTCTGAGCCTTTTAAAATAGGAGAGACAGAGATTGTGCCGATCGATATTATGCATTATAAACTTCCGATTTTAGGTTTTAGAATTGGAGATTTTACCTATATCACTGATGCAAAAACAATATCTGAAGAATCGGTTGCTAAAATTATGGGTACAAAGGTATTGGTTATTAATGCGCTGCAGGTTCAGGATCATATCTCTCATTTTAATCTGCAGGAAGCTGTTGAATTTGCGAAACGGATCAACGCTGAGATGACTTATTTTACGCATATCAGTCATAATTTGGGACTGCATGAGGCCGTTGAAGCTGAATTGCCGGATAATATCAGGCTGGCATACGATCAGTTACGTATTGAGGTTTAATTTTCTGAAAATAGCGCTAGAAACTTCGGTGAATAAATTTATATTTGCGCTTAATATACCCAGGTGGCGAAATTGGTAGACGTACCATCTTGAGGGGGTGGCGCTCGAAAGGGCATGGCAGTTCGAATCTGCTCCTGGGTACTAACCAGATTCATGGTTAATTTTTTTAAAGGGTTGCTCGTTAAAAAGCAACCCTTTTTTGTTGATTTTCAGTAGGTTAACATGAAAGGTCCTGTCCAGATATTTTGTTCTAAATGAACCCTGACCCCATACCAGACTATCTTTGAACAAACCTCTGATTAAAGTGTGCTTTTGAGTAACGTTTCCCTTATCATACAATAGAAAAAGATTTTACAGACGGGGCAAGAATCGTTCAACTAGGTCTTTGTCCGACTTATCCTTGATCGGAAAGGCCGCATTCATCACCACCATACTTGGGGGACACTGTATTTCAGCTCAAGAGCCATTGGAAATTGAGGAGTAGAACAAAATAAAAAACATTGAAGTTGCAATCTAACGACTAAATTTAAAGCTATTGCGCATATTCTTTTTCTTGAATTATTAGGAAAATTAATTCGAAGAAAATCTTTAAAGTTCCATTTCATACCATAACTAGTAACAACGATCCCATTTTATTTTTAATGCTGTTATGCAGTTATAGTTTTAGACTATAATTCTTTAAACAAATTTAATTATGAAATTGTATCCAATCATTTTAGTAGCATTAATTGCAAGTTGTTTTACATCGGCAAATGCCCAAAAAAACAAAGCAATCTTAAAAGGTAAAGTAGCAAATTGGCCTACAGACACAGTATACTTTGCTACATTTACCTTCCATTCTCCATATTCCACTGTAGAAGGTTTTCAAGTCCTTAAGCCGGATAAAACATTTGAATACGTCTTTGACAAAGTAAACCAACCATTTATTGTTTATTTAACTCCAGAGCGAAGATTTCTTGACTTGAGAAACGATGTTCTTTATGAAAACTTAACCGATAAATACTATATCGGCTATTGCAAAAACTTCTATGATTGCCCCATCACTACTTACTTAATAGAACCGGGAACGGAGACCAATGTTGAATTGACAAAAACCACACGTTATGGAAAAACAGGGATTAAATTCTTAAATGCAGACAAGTACAATTCCGAATTTTATCAAACCACATTTGACTTGGATCAGGCATTTGATGAAGCATTAGATTCTAAATCTGATGAAACATTAAAAGACATCAAAAACGTAGATAAAGCAATTAAGAATTTAAGCAGTAAATTAAATAAATTATTAACTAAATTGGATAAAGAGCAGCAACATATAAGCCCATTTTTATATAAGTATACAAAATCAGAAATCGAATTTGGAGCTAAAAAGGAATTTCTGAGATACCTCCTATTGAATCATAAAGATGGAGCATCGAAACTTTTTAGAAATAAAATTCCAAAGGAAATAAGTAATGTTGTTGAATTTAATAAAGAAAATATCGATTATTCGACGATGATCAGTCAAGAGTATAATGAGTTTCTTGAATTGTATTTAAGCTTCAAATATAGTAAGCTAAAAAATGAATTGATTATCTATAAAGAGCTTGATAAAGAGAAATTTGACTTTGCTTTAAAGGAACTGCCGCAGACATCAAAATACTTTTATTTGGCAAATAACCTCTTGCATTTAAAGTACAACATCAAAACAAAGGAGCTTGTTGCTAGGCTTATTAAACTTTACCCCGCCGGAAAATTGAATGATAAATTATTGAGAAAATATAATAAAGAAAACCATGCAGCTACATAAAAAGAAGACTATACCTTATTTGGAAATTGCTATTAATATGTTGATGTTGTTAATCTTTTGCGCATTTTCAGTTCTCACGCCTAAAATGGGCAAAAAAGAGATTTTATCAGTAACGTTAATAATTTCAATATTCTATATTCACACTTTTTTTATCATTCCAGTCTTAGTAGCCCAAAAAAAGAAACTGAGATATGCTGTTTTGATTATTGCGCTTTCCGTAACTTTTTACCTGCTAATTCGAAAAATAATTCGCACTTTATTTGATGATGTTCAAACGGGGGAAGACGTTTTCTACATAATTTTTACGTTAACTGCTGTGCTTTTATTAACGCTGTGTTTATCGTTTGTATATGCTTATTTACGTACAATAAAAGCTAAAGAAAGATTATTTAACTTAAGGTTGGGTAGTAAAGAATCAGAATTAAGACTGTTAAAGTCGCAAGTTAATCCGCATTTCTTGTTCAATTCTTTAAACGCCATATATGCCACAGCCTTGGTCGAAAATGCTCCTAAAACAAGTGAAAGTATTGCAAAATTGGCAAGTTTAATTCGATATATGCAGAAAGACATGAATGAAAATTTCATTCCCCTGAAAAATGAAATTAAATACATTGAAGATTATGTCGCCATTCAAAAGATACGTTCTGCAGTAGAGCCAATTGTAGAATTACGATTTGAAAATATTGAAAATTACATAATTAGTCCTGGACTGCTAATTCCCTTTGTTGAAAATGCATTTAAATATGGAATAGATCCATCAAAGCCTTCAAAATTAGAGATATCAGTATCTTGTGGTAATAATTGGATAATTTTTGAATGTATAAATACTTACCATGAAGGTTATAAAACTTACAAAAAGGAAGAGGGCTTTGGCATAGGAATTAGAAACACAAAACAACGTTTGGAACTAGCATATCGAAAAAACCATACATTTGAAATTAAAAAACTGAATGGGGTTTTTTCGGTAAAAATGGGTATAAATACTGCTCAAAAATGATAATAGCAATTGCAATAGACGATGAACCAAAAGCGCTTGAAGTTATAAAATTCCATTGCGCCAAAATTGAGCGGTTAGATCTGATCGCTCAATTTTCCGATCCTGCAGAAGCAATTGTTTTTTTAAGACAAAATCCTGTCGATTTAATATTTCTAGACATCAATATGCCCAATATTTCTGGTTTGGAAATGTTGGAAGAATTAAAATTAAAACCAAATATCATTTTCACTACGGCCTATACAAATTTCGCCTTCGAAAGTTATGCTCATAATGCCATTGATTATTTATTGAAACCCTTTGAGTTTGATCGATTTCAAATGGCCGTAGACAAATTGGAAGAACGGATGTCTTTTGTAAGGAATAAAAATACTTTCTTTTTCATAAAGGACGGATTCCAAAATATTAAAATTCAATTCAAAGAAATTTTATTTATCAAAGGTTCTGGTAATTACTTGGATATTATCCTAAAAGAAAAAGTACATTCTCCTCGAATGACGTTTATGGAACTCGTAGAAAAATTACCTTCCTCGGAATTTATAAGAGTGCATCAGTCTTATATTGTCAATATTAATACAATTGAGAAAATCGAAACTAACCATGTTTACATAGATAAATATGAAATTCCTATAAGTGGTCGTTATAGAGATTTGTTCTTCAAACGATTAAATCTAACGAAATAGATATTAAAAGCTGCACTATTTTTTGGAAAGAACAATAAGTAAACGGCGCATCTGTTTTGGCTAAAATCTCTCCAGTGAAAAGGGTATATCAAAGTACTTATTTAAGAATCAACAACTATTTGTTCTATTACCATCTGGGTTAAGTGACTTAATCGAAAATCACCTTGATTTGTGACGTTTGATTAAATGAATTTTTTTCTTTCCAAATAATGTTCCAAAGTTAAGTTAATTCATCAATGAACTTAACTTTGTGTTAATATAGTGATTTATTCTAACTATAGTGAATTAATCATTGAAGGGAGTCTTGTGCATAAATTGAGATATGTAATTTGGCTGGTTAAACCCCAAAAAAGCAGCTTATATTGATTCAATGTTATAACAATTCGATTCTTTTGCTTGCTATAAATGCATCTTTATCTTTTTTTACTTCTTCAAGCATTACCCTTCTTTCTGGTGGCATTGTAAAATATTTATCAGCCCACAAATTTATTTCAATCATTAGCGGAAGCAAATCTATCCCTTTCTGCGTTAGTTTGTATAAAACTTTTGCCTTGCTTTCGGGATGTTCCTGCTTTGTGATCACATCATTTTCTTCAAGCATTTGTAATCGGGAAGCTAAGATATTGGTCGCTATTTTTTCTTCCGATTTTAGGAAATCGCCATAAGTACATTGTTTGGAGATCATCAAATCTCTCACAATCAGTAAAGACCATTTATCTCCCCATATATCTAATGAACTGCTAATAGGGCATTCAGACCGCTTTTTTAAATTTCCCATAAAATAAATTGTAAAACTACTTGCAAAATGAAAGTTGTTTATATATTTGCACTTGCAAAACGCAAGCGAATTTACGCAAATAAATTATAGATACAATGAAAACAACAGGAAATACAATATTTATCAGCGGTGGAAGCGCCGGAATAGGTTTAGCCATAGCTAAAAAATTAAGCGCAGCTGGCAATAAAATCATTATTAACGGACGTAACCAAGAACGCCTTCAAGGTGCCTTAGACCAGTTAGAAAATACTGTTTCCATACAGGGCGATTTGTCGGTAAAGGCCGACAGGATTAAGATTGCAGAAGAATTAAAAAATAACCATCCCGCTGTAAACATCATCATTAATAATGCTGGTGCTGCTTTTATGAATGATTTAAGTAATAGCAATAACAATGCAGCAGAAAAAGCATACGAGGAAATCAATACCAATTACATCAGCGTGATTGATTTTACTGCTTTAACTTTACCATTACTCTTACAACAGAAAGAAGCTGCAATTGTAAATGTTTCTTCAATAGCTGTTTTCAGATCCAATAAATATCTGCCAACTTATTCGGCAAGTAAAGCAGCTTTACATAGCTATACACAAGGTTTGAGAGATACATTCGCGGATAACGAAAATCTAAATATTTATGAGCTCTATCCACCATTGGTTAACACCGAATTTTCTGCAGAAATTGGTGGTGTAAACGGCATTCCTCCATCAGAAGTGGCCAATGAGCTATTTGATGCTTTAGGAAAAGATCAATTTGAGGTTCCTGTAGGCGATACCAAGAAAATCCACGAACTGGTGACCCCAATTACAGACAATGTTCCTCATTAATTTCAAGCACCAATGAATTTAAAAGGAAAAGCTATCCTCATTACAGGTGGCGGATCGGGCATCGGGCTCGAAGCTGCGAAACAATTTTTGCAAATTGGCGCAAAAGTGATCATTACAGGAAGAAACCAAGATAAACTGGCTGCTGCAAAAATAGCTTACCCAACATTAACTACTATACAAAGTGATGCTGGGAATGAAGCCGATGCTTATACGCTTTTCGAAAAGGTAAGTGAACTGGGTGGTATCGATATACTCTATAACAATGCAGGTGTCGGTGTACCACCCAAAAATTTGGGCATTGCCAGCGACGATCATTTCAAAGGGGCTGAGTACGAATTGCAGGTTAATTATCTGGGCGTAATCAGGTTGAATAATCTATTTATAGAAATGTTAAAATCTCGAAAGGAAAGTGCCATTATCAACACCACTTCAATTTTGAGCATTGTGCCCTCGCTTGTTGAGGCCACTTATTCGGCATCCAAAAGCGCATTGGCTTTTTACACCAAATCGTTGAGGGGACACCTCGAAATTCTGGGTTCCAATGTAAAGGTTTTCGAATTGTTACCACCTTTAGTTGATACGGATATGGTGGCCGATCGAGCAGATAAAAAGATAAGCCCAGATCAATTGGTGAAGGGGTTGATTAAGGGGCTAGAAAAAAACCAATACACTATTCGTGTAGGTGATTCGAAACTGATTTATGTATTTAACCGTTTTTTTCCGAAACTTACCTTTGGGTTGATCAATCCGAGGAAAATAAATTCAACTTTAAGATGAAAGCATTTTCAATAAAAAAATACGATAAAAAAGGAGCGCTGGAACTTACTGATATTCCTACGCCAATCATAAAGGATAATGAAGTATTGGTTGAAATTTATGCTGCTGGCTTAAATTTACTTGATTCGAAAATAAAATCGGGAGAATTTAAGTTGATATTGCCCTATAACTTACCAATCATTTTGGGGCATGATGTTGCAGGCGTAATTACTCAGGTAGGAGCAAAGGTAACGCAGTTTAAGTTAGGCGATGAAATTTATGCTCGTGTTTCAGATTTTCACATTGGCACCTTTGCAGAATATATCGCCATTGGCGAAGCTGATTTGGCGCTAAAGCCCGCGAACATTTCTATGGAAGAAGCGGCCGCTATTCCTTTGGTTGCACTTACGGCATGGCAGGCTTTGGTAGAAAATGCGAAGCTGAAAAAAGGCCAGAAAGTGTTTATTCAGGCAGGCTCTGGAGGTGTAGGTACGATTGCTATACAGCTGGCGAAACATCTGGGAGCAACTGTGGCTACAACAGCAAGTGAAAAAAGTTTTGCTATGCTAAAAGAGCTTGGAGCAGATATACTGATAGACTACAAAAATGAAGATTTTGAAACCATCCTGAAAGACTACGATGTGGTGTTGAACAGCCAGGATAACAAGACGCTTGAAAAATCACTGCGGATAATTAAACCGGGAGGAAAAGCAATCTCTATTTCTGGCCCACCTACAAGAGAATTTGCCAAAGCAATTGGTGCTAATTGGTTGATCAAAACTATTCTTTCGCTGGTTAGTTTTGGAATCGTTAAAAAGGCAAAAAAACTTAACGTTGGCTATTTTTTTCTTTTTATGAGGGCTGATGGAGCACAATTGAAAGAAATCACTTCGTTGATAGAAGCGGGAACAATTATTCCGATAGTAGATAAAGTATTTCCATTTAACCAGACTAACCAGGCATTGGAATACGTAGAGAGCGGACGTGCAAAAGGGAAGGTAGTTGTGAAGGTGAAGTAAAGGCAAAGGTTCTTTTAATCCCAAGGTAGCTTAAATTCAATATATCAGGATATGTATTTCTACATATGTTGGTTTCCTACTACATGTTTAAGGAATTTTTTTTGGAGTATGATCAATGCAATTTGAGAGTCCTTCAATAACAAATCTATTTTGTAAATTGCCGAGCTATCCTTTAACCAAGAATCTATGCACCAACAGCTTCTAAATTACATTAATAGTCACGGTACTTTGCAATTAACAAGCGCAGAGGAAGAATTGGTTAAGGCTGCGTTTCAACCCAAAAAACTCAGAAAAAAGCAATACTTTTTGCACGAAGGCGATGTGTGTAAGCACAGTGCTTTTGTGGTTAAAGGTGCCATGCGGCAATATAGTGTTGATGAAAAAGGGGTAGAACATGTTGTACATCTTTTTATTGAAAATTATTGGGCGAGCGATCGTGAAAGTATGATTATGCTAACCCCATCAGTTTTTAACATTGATGCTTGGGAAGATTCAGAGATACTTATGATTACACGAGCAGAAATGCTTGATCTGATGTTCAAAATACCTGCGATGGTGGAAATGATTAGGTTAATGGATGAAAGAAATGCCATTGCCAACCAAAGAAGGCTAAATTCTACCATTAGCGCCAGCGCGGAAAAACGTTATGAAGAGTTTGCCAGTAATCATCCGCAATTTATTCAGAGATTTCCGCAATATCTTATCGCTTCGTTTTTGGGAATCACTAAAGAAACATTAAGCAGGATTAGAAAGCAGGCCATTAGGTAATCTTTGCTAGGCCAATTTCGCAAAACCGTTGATAATTATCAACGGTATTTTTTATCATATCTCATCTTTCTAAAACCTTGTTATGTTGCAGTTTTGTAATGTCAAATCATTTAGGACTTATCAAAATTTAAAGGACAATGGAAAATACCAATTTAAATGCCATAGCAGCAACACAACTTCTTCGCAATAGTTTAGACAAGTTTTTAGCAAAGGATATGAAAGGTTGGACGGATTTATGTGCGGAAGACGTAGTTGCGGAGTTCCCTTTTGCACCGGAAGGCTCACAGGAAAGGTTTGAAGGTCGTGAAGCACTTTATGCTTACCTAAAAGACTATCCTAATTATATTGATGTGAAATCATTACCTACACTTAAAGTTTATGGAACCGATGACGCAAATGTTGCAATCGCAGAATGGAGTGCATCAGGAGTGGTAATCGGTAACGGCAACCCTTATGAAATGAGCTACGCTACTTTTGTAACCTTTCGTGATGGCTTGATCGTAAACTACCGTGAGTACTGGAATCCACAGGCTTTTCAAAAAGCAATGAGCGGGGGAAGTTTTGCCGAATAGACAATTTTGCCGACGTGACTTCCTCAGAAAGTAGCGTTAGTTAACCATCACCGTTCATCAGCATCACTAAGGCAAAGAGATTAGAAAACAAGGTGTGCATCATCGTGATTTCGGGGATGATTAGGAGTTGTCGGTATAAAAGCAACAGCCCACTGCTGGTATTGGGGATTATATCTTAGCGGGATCAACCAGAACTATGGGTTGACCCCGCAGTACTTATTCAAAATAAGCTAATATTTTAGAAGAAAATAAAGCGGACTTTTAATTAATTTTGGGCTATTAACGTCAAATCTAAGCAGATATATAACAACTGATTTTCATCTGATGGTACAGACTTTATGAAAGAGCTTCTCAAACAAAATATCTCCAATCACATATTCATTTCAGAAAATGAAAGAGATCTGTTCTGCAACCTGTTTGAGCATAAATCGATCAAAAAAAAGAATTTTCTGTTGGAAGCGGGTGAAATCTGCAAATTTGAAGGATTTGTGGTGAGCGGACTTTTCCGTATCTATCATTTAGACAAAAATGGTTTTGAAAATGTATTGTATTTCGCTATGGAGAATTGGTGGATAACCGACATTGATAGTTTTACCAATGAGAAACCTTCCCAGCTTTATATAGAGGCACTTGAAGATAGTGAAGTACTGCTGATTTCCAAAAAGGATAAGGAATTTGCATATATCAATCTTCCCAAAATAGAAAAACTATTCAGGATCATGACCCAAAAAACCCATGTTGCCCTGCAAAGAAGGATGATCGATAATCTAAGCAAAACTGCCGATCAGCGCTACCTGGATTTTATTGAGAAATATCCCCAGTTATTGCAACGACTGACCAATCTTCAGATTGCTGCATATTTGGGCATCAGCCATGAATTTTTGAGCAAGATCAGAAAGAAAATAGTCAATTCCGGTTAGGTGCAGGTATTTATTGAACTTGTTCAATCTTTTGACTTGGTAAGGAGCGCATCTTTGTATCATTAATTATACAACGGCATGAAATCAATTATCACAACATTATTCTTAACAATTCTAATCTTATCAAAAATGGAAGCAAATGCACAAAGTTTCAAAACTGTTGAAACTCCTAATTTAAAACTGGAAGTTTATAACGCATCAGAAAATGCTTTTGGTGTGGCATCGGTAATCATCTCGGGCAAAACGGATGCAGTATTGATCGACGGACAGTTTACCTTGGCGGATGCCGAAAAGGTAGCGTCGGAAATCAAAAATTCTGGAAAGAAACTAACCGTTATTTATGTATCCCATGCCGATCCGGATTATTATTTCGGACTAGAGGTATTTAAAAAATATTTCCCAGAAGTTACCGCTTATGCATCTCCTGCAACAGTGGAGGCTATCAAAGCTACTTCACAGAAAAAACTGGACGTTTGGGGCGAGCGATTGGGTAAGGCTATTACTTCTAATGTGATACTTCCTCAGGTCTTAAAAGGAAACAGCATTGAGTTAGAGGGGCAGAAACTTGAAATATTCGGATTGGATGAATTTCCAGCCAAAACCTTCGTTTGGATTCCTTCCATCAAGGCAATAGTAGGTGGAATTAATGTTTTTGGAACTACTTTTAACCTATGGATGGCCGATGCTCAGACAACAGATGCTCGCAAAAATTGGATTACTGTTTTAGATAAAATCGAAGCTTTACACCCTGTGATCGTTATTCCTGCACATGCCAACAATGCAAGCCCATTTGATATTAGCGCAGTAAGACATACCAAAAGCTATATCCAGTTCTACGAAGAGGCATTAAAAACCAACAAAACTTCTGAAGAATTGATCAAGGCGATCAAGGTAAAATATCCGGTGCTTACTTTTGAAACTGCATTGCAAATTGGTGCCAAAGTAAATACTGGCGAAATGAAATGGTAAAACTTAAAATCATATTCAGCCTGATGGTGCTTTTTGCAGTGTCAGGCTGTCTGTTAAATCAAAAGAAAATGACAAATCTTGAAATTGTAAAAAGTACATATGAAGGTAAAACTTCAGAAGAAAACGGTAAAAATCTTGCGAAGTATGTCGCGGATGATATCTCATGGACCGAAGCTCAGGGTTTTCCTTATGCAGGTACTTACATCGGATTGGCGGAAGTTACCAAGCATGTATTTAGCAGGTTGGGAAGCGAATGGATCGATTATAAATTCACGCCCGAAGATTATGTAGCCAGCGAGGACAAAATAGTAGCCTATGGAACTTATACCGGGACCTTCAAAATTACTGGTAAGCCATTTAAAGCAAGAGTAGCGCACGTTTGGAAATTGAAGGATGGAAAAATAATCAGTTTCGAGCAGTTTGTAGATAGTAAGCCGGTAAACGATGTAATGAAATAGCTGAAATTAGTGCTGAATAAACATAACTTATCACGATGAAGATTTTAAAGCAAATTATAGCAGAAATAAAGAGTGCGAAAGATGAAGATACCGATCAATTGCAGGATTTGATATTGCGGTATATTTGCTATGCTCCAAAAATGCCTTTGAGGGTTTTTCAGGAAAACTTGCTTGAACGTGCTGAAATAACCAAATTGAGGGTTCATGACGAATATTTCTCTGGACAAGAGCTGACTTTTCAGGCCTTCAAATGGGGAAAAGGTAGCCGAAAGATACTGCTTACCCATGGATGGGGTTCAAAGGCCGCAGATCTTTCTGACATCATAGTCGCGTTGGAGCAGATAGGAGATGTTGAGATTATCGCTTTTGATGCTCCTGGCAATGGTGTCTCTGAAGGGAAACTATCTAGCTTGTTACTGTTTGCGGAAAGTGTAAAAGCCATCGTCGCCCATCATGGAATACCAGAAGTAACTATTGGACATTCATTAGGTGCCACTGCGAATATCATTGCGATGCAACAGTTAGGAATCCATCCAAAGCAGATTATCAGCATCGCTCCCTTAATTGATCTTGGGAAAAATTTCGAGGCCAGTATGGACGCGATTGATATCCCTAAAGACAGTCAGAATGCTTTTTTTCAAAGTTTTGAAGAACGCTTTAAAAAGCCAGTTTCAAATTATAATCTTGTCGATTGGTCAGCTTTTACCACTGAGTCATCCAAACACTGGGTGGCTTACGATGAAAATGATTTGATTTCCCCTTATTTATATATGAACACCTTTTTAAACTCGAATTCTTTTATAGAATCTACAAATTACATTGGTGCCGGTCATGAACGGATCATCAAATCGCCAATTATGATCCAGGATATGTTAAAGAATTTATCATGAAGTATCCATGGAGAATCATGAGTGTTAATGCAACGAGTGCATTATTTGCTATCCAGGGCATATGCATAATCAGTTACAACTTTTAGCAGGCCTGTTGCTTCATCGGAATTCAGCTCATTTGATGTCAATACGTTGCTCAGAAGACTGACGGTATTTTTAAGCTCTTTTAGATGGTATTGACTGGCTTATCTGAATTTGGAATATGCATATTTTGCATATCGCTTTGTTCGTTTAGTACTTTTTCATTAAAAATATTCTTGATGTGCCTGGAAATTACTGACTGATCTCTCTCAAATAATAAAGCCATTTGTGCTTGTGTAAGCCAGAGCGTCTCACTTTTTAGCTTTACATCAATGATTGTTTTGCCATTTTCTATTTGGTAAATAATAATTTGGTCGTCAGCCATCTCTAATTAATTTATTGCTAAACTATATATAAACCGTGAAAAGTTGGTGAGATTTTTCAATATTGGATTCTGTCCGAACTCTTTTTTTACTGATCGACCATACCGTGACTATTTCTATTAAATGCTTTTCGAACTACGGCGATAGTATATTAGTTATATCAACCTACTATTGCTCCTCAGCAGGTTTTGCATCTTTTTGAACCGTCACTTCTACTTTTGTTGCTCCTGCTCTGGCTGATGATACAGATTTGCCGATTTCCGTTAACCCTTTGGATTCATAGATTTTCATAGCTGTTACAACATCAATAGCTTGCCTGGTTTGTTCTTCCGGAATAGGTACAAAAGAGAGGAAATTAATTGTTACACCTTTAAATTTTAACAGGCCGTTCACATTTTTAAGTAATTCCGATTCAAATTCATTTTGATTGAAATCGACAATGTCTTCGTTTAGCAGTAGATCCCTAGCGATCTCTTTAATCCGTTTATCAATTACTGAGTTTTCGGCAGTTTCGTAGGCTTTAGCACTATTAACTTCATTATCGCTATCACTGTTCATCTTACCCAGGTATTTGGCCTCACCGATGTACAGTCGCGCATCAGTGATAGAATAATCATAAGTAACTTCAATTTTAGCCATTACTCTGTTTTTAAAAGCTGATTTAAAGACGCTTTCCCCTTGCATTGGATAATCGGGTACAGTTATTTTGTAGGAACACATGCCGACTCCTTTAGGCACTGTTTCGCCAGCTTTAATGACCTCCCAGGTTACCCCGCAATTGCTTGTATAGAGTGTTTGTACGTTGGATTGAGCCCTGTCACATCCTGAAAATAGAAACACTGCCATGGCTGTCATAGGGAATAATAAATTCTTCATTTTTAATTGCGTTTGATTTGTCTGATTGATAAGTATGAAATGTAAATCACAGCTACTGGAGCCAAAGCACCGAAGATTGTTAAAAACAGCCCGGCGTGCATATAGTATTTGCCCATGATATAAACCTGATACCAGAAACTGATTAGGCATAGCGCTATAACAGTTACGATGAGATAAAGCGTAATTTTCATATTTGTTCAAGTTTAATAAAAATATGGCAATTGGACTTATAAATATCAAACCAAATAAGTCCTATTGACCACCTTTTACGAATGTTTATCACAATTGTCTCGATGGGGGAGATAATCAGTTCCGGTGATTTGTTCAACTAGTTAAACTTTTTTCAGGACTGGTGCAACTAGCTTTGTCTAAACAAAAAGATAATATTATGATGTCATCAGTTGAGAAAATGATCGATCAGTACATACTGGCGTGGAACCAGACTGGGCTGGAAAGTTATAGCTTAGAATTTGAAAAATGTTGGGGAAGTAATGCACTTTATAGTGATCAATATTCTGAGCATACAGGTGTCCAGGGCATAGCCGACTTTGCAGATCAATCATTGAAATTTGCGCCGGATAGAAAATTCAGTGTCTTAGAAATTCCCGAATGTCACCACACCTATGGCCGTTACGCCTGGAAGGTAGAAACTGGTGGTAAGACTAATGTTGGTTATGATTACTTTGAATTTAATGCGGAGTTTAAGATTACAAAACTAATCAGCTTTTTTACTTTGCCAGACGATTACCCTATCGAAAAGCTTGGTTAACTAATCTTGTAATTCTAGAGTATAGAGTTCGTATATAATCAATTTGATTATGTACGAACTCTTTTTTTAATATCATCACTACATTGGATTATTGAATGACCACCGATCAGATTTGATTATGGCTGTTCAGTCAACTTTACACTCGGCAGAAGATTTAAAAACTCCTGAATATTAGCCTGGTATTTTTTCTTATCCAACTTAAAGTAATAGGCACCTTTTTTTGAGCCTGATTTATCTTTCTCCTCCAGTTTTAGCAAGAGTCCGGTGGAGGCAATTTTTCTGCTAAAGTTCCTCGTGTCTATTTTCGTGTCATTAACCTCTTCAAATAAGGTTTGCAGCTGAGGGATAGTGAATTTTTTAGGCAGCATTTCGAACAAAATAGGGTGGAGCGCAGCCTTGTAGCGTAGTTTTTTCCTGGCATCAGTAACCATTTGATCGTGATCGAAAATCAGCTTCGGCCTTTCATTAATCAGAAACCACTCTGCGTGAAAATCATCATTAATCTGGGTCTTATACTTGTTGATATCGATGAGTGCAAAATAACCGACTGATAGTGTCCGTTCAATAGGATCCCTGGTTGGAGCACCATATACCTGCAGCTGTTCCAGGTAAATACCTTCCAGCCCTGTGTTCTTTTTCAAAACCCGGTTGGCAGCATCATCAGGTGATTCTGCAGGGCCTAAAAATCCACCGATCAAACTCCACTTATCTTTCTCAGGCTCCAAGCCCCTTTTTACCAATAAAATTTTAAGGTGTTCGCCATCAAATCCAAAAACAATACAGTCAACAGCAACAAGGTAATGGGGTTGGCCTGAATAGTCGATCATCGAGATGTAGGTGTAAGCGTGTTGATTATTATTATTATTATTATTATTATTATTATTATTATTATTATTATTATTTCTGCTAAAATACAAAAAGATTAATAAAGTTATTACTTGTCATATTGACATTTAATAATTTATGTATACTTTAGCTCCCGCTGTTCCTTAAAATATCGCAGCGAAGAAATTCTAATCAAATCATAATAAGTATGAGTACTACATTTGAGCTCGACACAAACCCACATAGACGGCTTAATATTCTAACTGGGGAATGGGTGTTAGTTTCTCCTCACAGGAGTAAACGACCATGGCAGGGGAAGGTCGAAGACCTTGCAAACGATAACAGACCCGAATACGATGAGAAATGTTATTTGTGCCCGGGTAATGCCAGGGCAGACGGCGAAGTAAATCCAGCATATACTGAGAGCTTTGTTTTCAAAAATGACTTTTCTGCTTTGCTGGAAGATACACCTATTTACAGCGCTAACGAGGATGATTTGTTGGTGGCCAATACCCAAAGGGGAATTTGTAAGGTAATCAGTTTCAGTCCGAAGCACAATTTAACCCTGCCTGAACTGAGCCTGCAAGAAATCACGGCTGTAGTAAACCTTTGGAAAAAGGAGTATGCTGCGCTCGCAGACAATGACTGGATCAAGTATATCCAGATTTTCGAGAACAAGGGGGATATCATGGGATGTAGCAACCCACACCCACACGGACAAATATGGTCTCAAAGTGATGTGCCTATGGAAGTATGTAAGGAGACAGAGCGGCAGAAGAACTATTTTGCGATTCATAGGCGCAGCTTGCTGGCCGACTACCTTAATCTGGAGCTTCAGAAAGATGAGCGTGTTGTTTACAAGAATGAACATTTCGTTGTTTTGGTGCCTTTCTGGGCTATCTGGCCGTACGAAACAATGATCATCAGTAAGCGACATGTAACAAGTATCCTGCACTTTACTCAGGCAGAGCTAAGTAGTCTTGCCGACAGTATTAAAGTGTTGACAACAAAATATGATAACCTTTTTGAATGCTCGTTTCCGTATTCTGCGGGGATGCACCAGGCACCAGTAAACGAAGGGGAACATAACGAGTGGCACTGGCACATGCATTTCTATCCACCTTTATTGCGTTCATCTACTGTAAAAAAGTTCATGGTGGGCTACGAGTTGCTAGCTAATGCGCAGCGTGACATTACACCGGAATTTGCGGCACAACAGTTAAAAGCGCTTTCTGCCCAGCATTACAAATCTCTAATCTTCAATAGTCAAGAAAATGAATATTAATACAATTAAAGCAAAATTCCGTGAATTGTTTGCTGCGGAAGCCACTGTTATCAAATCGCCCGGAAGAATCAACGTTATCGGAGAACATACCGATTACAATGACGGTTTTGTGCTTCCTGCTGCCATAGACAAAGCCATTTATGTAGCAATTTCAAAAAGAGACGATGAAGAGATACGCTTGTTTTCTGAAAACTACCAGGAAGAACTCGTAGTTAGCTTATCGCAGGTTCAAAAATCTGATAAAGCATGGGCCAATTTTATTTTGGGTGTCGTAGATGAATTGTTCAGTCGTGGTTACGCACTTAAGGGCTTCAATTTATACCTTAGTGGCGATGTGCCACTTGGCGCTGGTCTTTCCTCGTCTGCGGCGTTGGAGTGTGCTACAGGTTTTGCTTTAAGTCATCTTTTTGGATTAGACATTGCTAAAAAAGATATCGCTCTGATAGGACAACAGGCAGAGCATAAGTATGCAGGGGTAAACTGCGGTATCATGGATCAGTTTGCGTCAGTATTTGGTAAGGAAGGTCAAGCAATACTGCTTGATTGCAGGTCACTCGACTATGAATATATCCCCCTGGATTTAAAAGACTATAAATTTGTGTTACTGAACAGTAATGTGAAGCATAAACATTCAGAATCCGGTTACAATACCAGAAGGATGCAAAGTGAAAAAGGCGTGGCAATGGTTAAGGCGCAAGTTCCAGAAGTTTCCAGCCTGAGGGACATTACTATCGCACAGTTAGATGAATTTGTTAAGCCGTATGATATGGAGGTTTATATCAAATGCAGATTTGTGGTTGAAGAAACCCAGCGTACACAACTCGCAGCGGAGAAACTCAAGGCCGGTGATTTAGTGGCACTGGGAAAGCTGATGTTTGAAACCCATAATGGGTTAAGTAAAGCTTATGAAGTAAGCTGTGTAGAGATAGATTTTCTGGTAGAGCAGGTAACTGATCTGGACTATGTGCTTGGTGCCAGAATTACGGGCGGTGGCTTTGGTGGATGTTCGTTAAATCTGGTTCATCAGGATAAGGTAGATCTGCTGGTTGAACACATGACAGCAGTATACCAAGAGAAATATGGTATTACGCTGGACGCTTATATGGTCGAAATTGGCAACGGAACTGAAGTAATCGCTTAATTTTTAAATAAATTTATGAACCACAATATTTTATCCACAAAAGATTACATCGTATTTGCGGTGTACTTTGTTATCGTTACGGCTTACGGCCTCTATATTTACAATAAGAAAAAGTCGGAATCTACCGGCTCTAAAGACTATTTCCTGGCCGAGGGTTCGTTAACCTGGTGGGCCATTGGCGCATCCTTAATTGCATCTAATATCTCTGCAGAGCAATTTATCGGGATGAGTGGGTCTGGATTCAAAATGGGACTTGCTATTGCTACTTATGAATGGATGGGTGCGGCTACGCTGATTGTGGTTGCTGTTTTCTTTATACCAGTGTACCTCAAGAATAAGATTTCAACAATGCCTCAGTTTCTGCATCAGCGGTATAACGGTACTGTGGCTATGATTATGGCGGTTTTCTGGCTACTATTGTATGTCGTTGTTAATCTAACCTCAATCTTATACCTCGGTGCACTTGCTGTGAGCAGCATCTCTGGCTTTAGCCTAGAGTTTTGCATGTATGCTATTGCCGTATTTGCGATCATTATTACCCTTGGCGGGATGAAGGTAATTGGTTATACCGATGTTATCCAGGTATTTTTTCTAATCCTGGGCGGCCTTGCAACAACCTATCTTGCTTTAAATCTGGTCTCTAGTCACTATGGCACAACAGGTGTTTTGGAAGGCTATCATTTAATGGCGACTAAAGCTTCCGAACACTTCCATATGATTCTAAAGCCAAGTAATGAGAACTATATCGATTTACCTGGACTGAGTGTATTAGTTGGCGGTATGTGGATTGTGAACCTGAACTATTGGGGTTGCAATCAGTATATCACACAACGTGCTTTGGGTGCCGACTTAAATACTGCCAGGGGAGGGTTACTGTTCGCATCGTTTTTGAAATTGCTGATGCCAGTTATTGTAGTGTTGCCTGGTATAGCGGCATACGTGTTGTATAAAGATGGCGCGTTCCAGTCAGAAATGATGCAAGATGGATCGGTTAATCCGGATCGTGCATACCCGGTGCTCCTGAACTTATTGCCAGCCGGGCTTAAAGGGCTGTCGTTCGCGGCATTAACTGCTGCGGTGGTTGCGTCGTTGGCTGGTAAAGCAAACAGTATTGCAACCATCTTTACTTTGGATATTTACAAGAAAGTGATCAACACTGATGCTTCAGAGAAGACATTGGTGCTGACCGGAAAGATCTCAATTGTTGTAGCCATGATTCTGGGGGTGCTAATTGCTCCACATTTAGGGATTGACAAGAAAGGTGGATTCCAATACATTCAGGAATATACAGGTTTCGTATCACCCGGAATTTTTGCCATGTTTATTCTAGGTTTCTTCTGGAAGAAAACAACGTCCAACGCTGCTTTATTTGCGACTATAGGTGGTTTTGGCATGTCCTTATTACTTAAGGTCCTTCCAAAGCTCACAGATCTCTCATGGCTAGCTGCCAGTGGATTTTCAGTGAAAAATGCTGATGGTGTTTTCGAAATACCATTCTTAGACAGAATGGGTTTCGTGTTTGTATTCTGTATATTAGGCATGATTATCATCAGCATGATTGCTGGCAAAAAAGGCGCTAATCCTAAGGGGCTGGAGATTGACGTGAAGATGTTCAAGACTTCAACAGCTTTCGCTGTGGGTGCCTTATTGATAATCGGATTTATTGTTGCCCTGTATAGCTTTTACTGGTAAAGGCTAATCATTCTTTGTTAGCCCCTGGAGGTATGCCGTTGGTGTAACACCAAATTCTTTTTTAAATGCCTTGGTGAAATAGGATTGGGTCTGAATCCCAATCCTATACATCACTTCGGTCATCAAAACATCCTCATTCTTCATAATTTCTACTGCTTTTCTTAATCTTGCTGAACGAACGAATTCACCGATAGACTGGCCAGTAATGGATTTGATCTTTTGGTAGAGTTTTGTCCTGCTCATGCCGATTTCCCGGCATAGATAATCAATATCTAACTCGGGGTTAACCATCTGAGCATCAATAATTGAAATCAGTTGATTCATGAATAGTTTATCTTTCTCGGAGTGTACCAGTTCTCTGGGTTGGATTTCCTTGTTTTTTAAGTAATGCTCTTTGATTTTCTGGCGTTGCTCAAAGATATTTTTGAGGGTGAGCAATAGTAAGCTTGTTACTATTGGTTTTGTAAAATAAAGGTCTGCACCAGACTCAGCGCCCTCAATCTCTGCCTCAATACTATTCTTTGCCGTCAGCATCATGAATGGAATATGGCTGGTTTCCACACTTTCTTTAATCATTTTGCAGAATTCGATACCATTCATTCCAGGCATCATCACGTCACTGATGATCAGGTCCGGTAGATGCTGACTTGCCATTTCAATCCCGCTAAGCCCATCAACTGCTTCCAGAATCCGATATTGGATCTCCAGTGTTTCTTTGATAAAGGCGCGTAATTCATCATTGTCATCCACAATTAAAATTGTCTGCGTACTCTGGCTTTCGGTGATAGGAGCAAATGGGGTAGGCTTAGCAGTAACTTCTGATTGGTAGGTAATACTTTCCAACCGGGTTCCTCCGGCGGTAGCACTTTGAACAAACTGTTCAGCCGGTGTATAATCGGTTTTCAGGACTGGAATACCGATTATAATTTCAGTTCCCTGATTTCGCTCACTGGAAACTTTGATGATACCCTTATGTAATTCAGTGAGGCTTTTAACGAAAGCCAGTCCAACACCCGATCCAAGGTGTGATTCAGTAATGCGGTAGTACCTTTCAAACAAATGTTGAATGGAGTCTTTGGAAATCCCAATACCACTATCGATAACCCTGAAATAAACATATGAAAGGCTCTTATAAGGATGATCTACCTGCAGGCTGTTGGCAAAAAGAGGAGGAAGGTTTTCTATAGATTTAAGTACCTGTAGCTTTAGCTGCCCACCGGACTTAGTATATTTTAGTGAATTATTGATAAGGTTAAGAATGATCTTTTCAATGACCTGCCTGTCGAACCATACTTCAGCAGGCAGCTTATCTTTCTCCACCTGGAAAGTGATATTCTTCTCGGCAGCCATTTCTGAAAATTCTTCAGCAATCTCATCAATAAACAGACTTAGATTTCCATCAGTCACATTCAACTTTAGTGCACCCGAAGCTGTTTTCCTGAAATCCATCAGTTCATTGATCAGTCGCAACAACCGATTGGCATTGCGATGAATGGTGTTATAATAATGCTGAAAAGACTCTTGGGTATCTTCATGTAGGAGACGCTCTATGGGACCCAGGATCAATGATAGTGGCGTACGGAATTCATGGGAAATATTTGTGAAAAACTGAAGTTGAGTTTGATGTATTTCTTCACGTTTCTCTTCTTCAATTTTTCGAAGCTCGAGTCGACGTTTAAAACTGAGCGCTAGATAGGTTAAATAAACAGCTGCAGCAAATGCCAGCAGCCTGAACCACCAGCTGGCCCAGAATGGAGGCGTAATATGTAGTTTAATTGCACTCCCTACCTGGTTCCAGGTACCGTCGTTGTTGGTTGCCCTTACTTTGAAAGTATAGTCACCGGGATCTAAATTGGTATATATGGCCTGGCGGTTATTTCCTATATTAATCCATTCCTTATCCTCACCCTCCAGCTTATAGGCGTAATTGTTATTCTCGCTGGATACATAATTAAGGGCGGCAAAGCGGAAAGATATTGTTGCCTGATCGTAGTCTAAATCGAGGTTTTTGGTATAGCTGATATCATTTGATAATACATCTGAATCCGTTTGTGGCGAGATCACCTTATTGAAGATCTGGAATTCTGTGATGTAAACAGGAGGGATGAAGCTATTTGTTCTGATATCTTTTGGATAAAAGGAATTAAAGCCGTTGATGCCACCGAAAAACATTTCGCCGCTTTTGGTTTTAAGGTATGCGTTTGATTCAAATTCAAACCCCTGCAAGCCGTCGGCAGCGTTATATTTTTTAAAGGCATGATTTTTAGGGTTAAATTTTGTTAAGCCTTTGGCTGTTGATATCCACAAATTGCCGTGTTCATCTTCTGTTATGCCTTTGATGAAGTCTGTTCCAAGTCCGGCATTTTGGCTGAAGATAGAAAACTTGTTGGTTTTTGGATTGAATCGGTAGAGTCCTGCCTGGCCAACCCAAAGGTTTCCTTCCCGGTCCACAAAGATGACCCTTAGGTCTGGCTTTTTGCCGCCTTCGGTGAAATAGTGACTAAAGACTTTGGTTTTGAGATCATATCTGTTCAGTCCACCATCATCTGTTCCTATCCATAGATTTTTCGCGTGATCTTCATTGATGGCTACGATATTATTGCCAATCAGTCTGCTTCCAGCCGATCCTTGAACAATTCGTTCAAAACGTTCTTTCTCTTGATCAAATCTGTTCAACCCGCCATAATAGGTGCCGATCCAGATGTTATGTTCGCTATCTTCAAATGATTTCTGTACATAATCCGAAGAAATGGAATTTGGATCGTCGGCATTGTGCAGGTACCTGGTAAATGTTCCATCATTATGCATCCTATTTAATCCACCCGCCCAGGTTCCGACCAGCAACACCCCGCTACTGGTTTTAGAAATATCTAAAATGGCATCGGCACCAACACTGCCTGGGTTGAAAGGGTTAAATTTGTGGTGCGTAAAAACCCCACTTTTTTTGTTGTAGATATCGAGCCCTCCTCCGTCTGTACCGATGTATATATCGCCGTTATCTGCTTCGTGGAACGCCCTGACATCATTGTAGCTCAAACTATTCTTATTTGGCTCCTGTCTGAACAGGTTGAACTTCTCTGCTTGCGGGCTGTAAAGATTTACACCGCCACGATGGGTACCTACCCATAAGTTTCCCTGTATATCTACAAATAAGGCAGAAACAGTACGCTGCGAAAGACTTGCTGCATTCCCTGCTTCGTTTTGGTAGTGGTTGAACCTATTTGTGACAGGATCGAAATGATTAAGTCCCCCGTTGATGCCGCCGACCCAGATTTTTCCCTGTTGATCAAATGCTATTGCCCTGACCAGGTTGCTGCCGATACTATTATTGTTTTTCTCCTGATGCAGGTATGTTTTAAAAGTGTTATTCCCTGCATTAAACTGAATGAGCCCGTTCTCTTCCGTAGCAAACCAAAAAGAACCGTCTTTTGCTTTCTCTATCACGCGAATCCTAAAGCCATCAAGTTTAGTTTCGGCACTTGCTTTAGCAACATCCAATAGTTCGATTCCTGAATCACTCGCTATCCAGATGTTTCCATCTGATTCTACAAAAACATCATTGATAAAGTCTTTTTTGGTTCCCTTTTGTGTTTTATTCTGGAAATGGAATTGTGTAAAGGTTGCCTTGTTTTGATTGATCAGCGCAATGCCACCACCATAAGTTCCTACCCAGATGCCTTGTTTGTTTTCTGCAATCGTAGTGATGATATTATTTCCCTGATTGGTATTATTATACTGCGTAAATTTATTCTGTTGAGGATCAAATTTGTTCAGGCCATTTGAGGTTCCAACCCAAAGGTTATGATCTTTATCTTCAAGCATGCAGCGGATAAAATTGTCACTGATACTGCCAGCTTTACCCGTATTTTTGAAAGCGGTAATCTGGTTTCCGTCATACCTGTTGAGTCCGTCGCGGGTTCCGAACCAAATAAAACCACGGTGATCCTGGAAGATACATTCAATGGTGCTATTTGACAGACCATCCTCCACCGTAATATGTTTAAACTTTAAATTTTGCCCTTTAGCAATTGTCGCCAACAACAAGAGGAGGCATGGCAAAATAAGTTTAACGAGACGGATCATGTGAAGGCTTTGGTTAGAAAGATTAGGAAAACAAATGTAATTTATTTTTCATCAGCTTTTGTTAACGGATCCGTGGTTTATAGCCCTTTAGCCATACAATATGTCGATTAGCACAAAAGAAAAGTACAATAGCACAAAGGGAAATGCTCAGGAAGCCCTTGATTTGTCAGTATAATTCTAACCAAATATTTCTATGCAGATTTTTACATCTTTTCTCAAGAGTAACATGCGATCCGTTATGGTCTTGCTGCTACTCTTAACCCATGGATATCTTTTTGCACAACAGGCAACAATTACAGGAGTGGTTAAAGAGACCCCCGGTAACTTAGGTATGCCAGGCGTGAGCATTCGATTGAAAGGTACATTAGTAGCAACTTCCACAGATGCCAATGGAAACTTTAGTATCAAAATACCTACGGGTGGAGGCGTACTACAGTTTAGCTCTATAGGCTATAAACCACAAGAAATTTCTGTTACAAAAACTACCAGCTTAAACGTTATGATGAGTGAAGACGCTTCGACCTTAAACGATGTGGTTGTGGTGGGCTATGGTACTACACGTAAGCAGGACTTAACAGGTTCGGTTGCCGTAGTTGGTGTAAAGGATTTTCAAAAGGGAAGCATTACAACGCCAGAGCAATTGCTTTCTGGCAAAGTATCTGGCGTAGCCATTACTTCCAACAGCGGTCAACCTGGTGCAGGAAGTACAATCCGCATTCGCGGAGGATCATCTTTGAATGCCAGTAATGACCCCTTGTTTGTGATTGACGGCGTACCATTGGAAAGTGGTGGCGTATCAGGTGCTTCAAACCCGTTGAGCTTTATAAACCCGAATGACATAGAATCTTTTACTGTATTAAAGGATGCATCTGCTGCAGCTATTTATGGTGCCCGCGCATCAAATGGGGTAATTATTATTACCACAAAAAAAGGATTGAGTAATGATCTTAAAGTAAGTTTCAACTCTGTTAATTCAGTTTCTAAAATAGTTAAACAGTTGGATGTGCTCAGTGCAGACCAGATTCGTACTATCGTAAATGCAAACGGTACAACCGCCCAGAAAGCACAATTAGGATCGTTTAATACAAACTGGCAGGATTTGATTTATCAGGACGGAGTATCTACAGATAACAATATCAGTATCACTGGTGGTATAAAAAAATTACCGTATCGTTTGTCTCTGGGCTACCAGAACCAAAGTGGATTGTTAAGAACAGACCAATTACAAAAAACTTCTGCAGCATTCGTGCTCAATCCACGTTTCTTCGACAATCATTTAAAAATAGATCTGAATTTAAAGGGAAGCATGCAAAAGACCCGTTTTGCAAACACGGCGGCCATAGGTGGTGCCGTTAGCTTTGACCCTACACAGGCAACATATACCAATAGAACAGACTACAACGGCTATTGGGAATGGCTTGACCCGACTACCCCAACGGGTCTGGTAAATTTAGTTGGCCGCAATCCGGTTGGTTTGCTGGAACAGCGGGAAGATCGTGCGAAGCCGTTGCGCAGTATTGGTAACTTACAGGTCGACTATCAATTTCACTTCCTGCCCGAACTGCATGCCAATTTTAATGCAGGGTACGATGTTGCAACCGGGAAGGGAACAGTATACGTTGATCCTAATGCTGCAGAATCTATTTTAAGTAATGGCGTGAGCAATCAGTACAAAACAAACAGACAGAATACAGTGCTCGATTTTTATCTTAATTATGTTAAGGAATTCAAGTCAATTAAAAGTAGGATCGATGCAACAGCAGGATATTCTTATAACGATTATTTAACAACTCAATATTTCTACCCAAGCTTTGATGCTTACGGAACTAAAGTGGCCAATTCTGACCCTGCATTCCCAATCAACAAGCCACAATACCGCTTAATCTCTTACTTCGGTAGGTTTAATTACAACTATGATGAACGGTTCCTGTTAACAGCAACAGTTCGTCGCGACGGCTCATCACGTTTCGGCCCGGCGTATAAGTATGGTACATTTCCATCATTGGCACTCGCCTGGACGGTGAAGAATGAATCATTTTTGAAAGATAGCAAGACCATTTCAAACATGAAGGTTCGCGCAAGTTATGGGATTACCGGACAGCAGGATGGGATTGATAATTACGGTTATCTCTCTACTTATGGGCTGAGTTCACTTAACGCACAATATCAGTTTGGAGATACCTTTTACCAGATGTATCGCCCGAGTGCCTACATCGCAAATATCAAGTGGGAGGAAACGGCGACTGCAAATATTGGCCTGGACGTAGGTTTATTTGATAACCGCATGAGTGGTAGCGTAGATGTTTATCGCAAAAAGACGAGCGACCTGCTCAACAGAATACCTCAGCCGGCAGGTACCAACTTCGCTGCAACAGCAATTGTGAATGTTGGCGATATGAAAAATGAAGGTGTGGAGCTGACGCTGAATTTCAACCCGATTAAACAAAAAGATTTTAACTGGGATTTTAGCTTCAATGCTACGTATAATAAAAATACCATCACCAACCTCACTGTTGTCCCAAATGACCCCAACTATGCAGGTTTTCCAAGTGGAACAATTGCTGGTGGTATTGGTGGACAAAATGCCTATATCAATGCTGTTGGCGGACCGAAAAATACATTCAACTTATATGAGCAGGTCTACGATCAACAAGGAAAGCCTGTTGAAGGCGTGTACGTGGATCAGAATGGCGATGGCATCATCAGTCCGAGTGACTTCAAAAAAGGCAAACAGGCCGACCCAAAAGTATTCCTCGGTTTTAGCAATAATATGAGCTATAAAAAATGGAACCTCTCGTTTACTTTGAGAGCCAATTTGGGGAACTATGTGTATAACAATAACTTCAGTCAGAGTGGCAACTTAACCCAGATTACCGGTACCGCCGTTATCTTGAATGGCTCGCCAAACTATCTGACAACTAATTTCAGATCGCAGCAGTTGTTGAGCGACTATTACGTTCAAAATGCATCATTTCTACGCATGGACAATGTTAACCTCGGTTACTCTTTTGGAAATCTGTTTAAAAATAAGGCTAATCTGCAACTTACCGGAAGCGTTCAAAATGTGTTCGTAATTACCAAGTATCAGGGACTTGACCCAGAGGTTGCTTCAGGTGTAGATAACAATATTTACCCTAGACCACGTGTATTTTCTTTGGGATTGAACCTTAATTATTAGCGCTTAAATCAATTTATCATGAACTGTTTTACTACAAAATATATGAAAACACGCATTCTACAATTGTTCACACTGGTTTGTGGCGTGTCTATAGCTTTGCTATCCTGCAAAAAACTTGATTTGACACCTACTAATGATCTTACGGCTGATAAGGTTTACACCAGTGCTGGTGGCTACAAGCAAGCCCTTGCCAAAGTATATGGGGCTTTTGCGCTGACTGGAAATGCATCTGTTGGACAACCGGACATCCCTGCAGAAATTATCAAGGACGAAGGTAATTCTGATTTTTTGCGACTGTACTGGAACCTGCAGGAACTTACTACGGACGAGGCCGTATGGTCATGGCAAAATGATGCCGGCGTACAAGGTTTGCATGAACTGAGCTGGTCGTCGACCAACTCTATTATCAACGGCCTCTATTACCGCTCTTTCTTCCAGATTACGTTATGTAATGATTTTATCAATCAGTCTTCTGATGATAATCTCAGCAAGCGTGGTATTAGTGAAAGTGATGCGACTGAGGTCCGTAAATTCAGAGCAGAAGCCCGTTTTATCCGCGCTTATCAATACGCGGTGCTGATGGATATCTACGGAAACCCACCTTTGGTAACAGAACAGACTGAAATAGGGGGCAAGGACTTACCAAAACAGATCCAACGCAAAGACCTATTTGCCTATGTGGAGTCAGAACTCAAGGCAATAGAAAACGAATTGCCTGCAGCGAAAACGAATGAATACGGTCGTGCCGACCGTGCTGCAGCCTGGGCGCTCTTAAGCAGAATTTACTTAAATGCTCAGGTATACACCGGTACAGAACGCTATACAGACGCTATTACCTACTGCAATAAAATTACAAGTGCTGGTTATACCCTGCATAACAATTACAGAGAGCTCACGATTGCAGATAACCATTTAAACAAAGATGAATTTATCTTTACGATTAACTACGATGGTACCAGCACGCAGAACTATGGTGGAACAACCTATCTGATGCATGGTCCGGCGGGAGTGCCTGCTGAAGTTTCCGGATCCAGCGGTAACTGGGGCGGTTTACGTATTACGCAGCAATTTGTAAATCTTTTTGCTGATAAAAGTGGGGCTACTGATTCCCGCGCGCAGTTTTATATGTCTGGTCAGAATATGGATGTTAACGACTTATATACTTCTACCGACGGTTATTCAAGTACTAAGTACAGAAATAAAACCCGCGCAGGAGGACCGGCACCACATCAGGATGTTGCTAAAGACTTTTCAGATATTGATTTTCCGTTGTTCCGTTTGGGTGAGACTTATTTAACGTATGCTGAAGCAGTACTGAGAGGTGGAACAGGGGGTAGCTTAACAACTGCTTTAGATTATGTAAACAGGTTGCGTACCCGTGCATATAATGGAAGCATTGCCGGAAACATTCCTTCGAGTGCGCTTACCACAGATTTTATCCTGGACGAGCGGGGCAGAGAGTTGTGGTATGAAGCATCACGACGAACAGACTTAATCAGGTATAACAAGTTTACCACTGCAGCTTATCTGTGGGCATGGAAAGGTGGCGTGAAAAATGGAACAGCAGTAAACGCAAAATATGCGCTTTACCCACTTCCCCCAACAGACCTTACCGCTAATCCAAACCTTCGTCAGAACACAGGCTATTAATTCAGAATCAGAAAACATGAAAACAATATTTAATAAAACGTGCACGATGCTGCTGTTATTCAGCGTTATGTTTGCCTGCAAGAAAGAAGAAAGTACGAATATTATCTCGGTACCTTCAGCATCTTCTCTCAGCTTTAAAAGTTCTGCTGCAGCTGTAGTGCTGACTGCGGCTACCGATGCCGCTCAGGTAGTAACATTCAGTTTCAAAGCAGCAAATTTCGGAGCTAATGTAATACCTACTTACAGCCTGGAATTTGATCTTCCTTCGGATACCAGTGGTGCAAAGGCATGGGGTAATGCGGTAATTGTAAAGCTGGGTGCAGGAACTCTGGAAAAGGCGTATCTGGGTGCTGACTTCAATTCATTACTTGCCGTACAGCTTGCTTTGCCCACTGGCGCTGTCAGCACGCTGGCAGTAAGGTTGAAGGCAGAAGTTAATCAGAATACAGGCTTAACATCAACCATAAAGCCAATCTACTCCAGTTTAAGTGTCACAGTAAATCCGTACAAAGCAACTATTGAGTATCCTGCTTTGCTGGTTAAAGGAGGAAACTCGTGGAAAACTCCAACAACAAGAACAGATGGTTTTATACTGACATCATCTAAATTCAACAGTAAATATGAAGGTTATTTGAATCTGCCAAATGCCGATGGTTATGGCGGAGATGCATTCCAGCTAATTTCTTCAAAAGATCCAGCGAAAGTTTATGGCTGGGGCGGAACATCGACAACGATGAGCCTCAATGGAGGAAATTTATACCTGACGCCGGCACCAGCTTATCTAAAAGTAAATGCCGATGTTGACGCAGGAACAATCAACTATACTGCGGTGAAATTCTTTATTTCTGGTGATGATAATGGTTGGAGCACGTCGTCTATGCCGATGATTTATAATGCTGCGACAGGAAAACTTGTTGCGGCCAACGTGCCGCTTACGGCCGGTAAAACGTTTGTCTTTACCTGCAATGGCAGTTATGATATCAGCTATAAAGTAGATGCCACGGGTGCATTGATGTATGCCGGTGCACCTACCTGGGGTGGTATAAATATTCCGGTTACCAAGACCGGCGTATACACTGTGACGCTGGATCTTAGCGCTGGCGATGGAAATTATTCTTATTCAATTAAATAAAGTTGTTATGTTAACAGTGAAAAATATAAAACGTATGAGGTGGTTCGGCTTTGTTGCCTTAATGATTGTGTGCAGCGTTAGCTGTAAGAAAAATGTAATGGGAGAAACGCAGCTTTATCCAGCACCAGATCCAGTAGGTACTTATGCCAAAGGGGCAGACGTAAGCTGGATAACTGAAATGGAAGCAGCAGGCAAAAAATTTTATAATACCGCTGGTGAACAGCAGGATATTTTTAAAATTTTAAAAGATAAAGGCATCAATACGATCCGGCTGCGTGTTTGGGTTAATCCAGCAGCCGGTTACTGTAATACTGCTGATGTTCTTGCAAAGGCGAAAAGAGCAAATGCAGCAAACATGCGCATCCTGATAGATTTTCATTATAGTGATTCCTGGGCTGATCCCGGTCAGCAGAATAAACCCGCAGCCTGGGCCACTCAGGATATCGCTGCGCTAAAAACGTCAGTCTATAACCACACAGTAGAAGTTTTAACCGTGCTTAAAACGAACAAGATTGTTCCAGAATGGGTGCAAGTAGGTAATGAAACGAATAACGGTATGCTTTGGAATGAAGGTAAGGCATCAGTAAACATGAAAAACTTTGCTGACCTTATTTTGTCTGGATACAATGGAGTTAAAGCAGTTAATCCAAGTTCAAAAGTAGTGGTGCACATCTCCAATGGATATGACAATAGTCTGTTCCGCTGGATGTTTGATGGCCTTAAAAATAATGGTGCTAAATGGGACGTAATCGGGATGTCGCTATATCCAACAGCTACAGACTGGACTACAAAAAATACACAATGCCTTACAAATATGACTGATATGGTTGCCAGATATGGTTCTGAAATTATGATTTGTGAAGTAGGTATGCCTGTTACTGATGCTGCTGCATGCAGAGACTTTATCAAGGATATCATCGTAAAAAATAAATCACTCGCAAACGGTAAAGGTCTTGGTGTGTTTTACTGGGAGCCTCAATCCTATAACAGCTGGAGTGGTTACAAGTTGGGTGCTTTCGATGATACTGGCAAACCAACCGTAGCCATGGATGGCTTTTTACCTTAGTTTACACTAGCCGCTGACGAATATATTTGACTATCCCCAATTTTTATGAAAAGTAAACTTACTGCGATTTTCTCCTGTTTTACTGGGAGCATAACGATCATTACTAGAAGTGCCTGTATTCTATTTCTTTTATCAACACTATCTTTAAGTGTTTTTTCCCAATCCCGAACTGAACTATTATTTACGGATGGTTGGAAGTTTTTTAAGGGTAAAAATGATGCATCATTTGCCAAAGATTTTGATGATAAAAACTGGAAATCTGTAAAGGTACCACACGATTGGGCGATTGAAGGTCCTTTTGATAAAGAGATCGATAAACAGATGGTGGCAATTGTGCAGAACGGAGAGTCAAAACCCAGCGAGAAAACCGGGCGAACCGGCGCACTTCCTTATATTGGAGAGGCCTGGTACCGGAAAACTTTCCAACTGCCGGGATCTATTAAAAACAAAAGGGTAATCCTCCAGTTTGACGGTGCCATGAGTGAACCAAAGGTCTTTTTAAACGGAGTAAAAGTTGGTGAATGGAATTACGGTTACAATTATTTTTTCATCGATGTTACTGATCAGTTAAAAGCTGGAGAAAACAATGTATTGGCCGTTCATCTAAGCAACAGACCGAAGTCATCGAGGTGGTATCCCGGGGCCGGTCTTTACCGAAACGTACGGCTCATTATCAAGGCAGAGCAAAGCATTGCGCAATGGGGGGTAAGCATAACCACCCCAGTTGTTTCCAGCACTTTTGCGAAAGTGAATATCAAGACAAAGATTTCTGCACCTGGTGCTACGTTAGTTACAACTATACTGGATCAAAACGGAAAACAGGTAGCATTGGATAGTGCAAAAACGATGTTCGGTAATGAGGCAGATCAAAATATCAAAATACAAAACCCAAGGTTATGGAGTCCGGAAACGCCTGAGCTTTATACTGCTGTTTCAAGACTTTATCTTGGTACCACTCTTTTAGACCAAGTAACGACACGTTTTGGCATACGGGAAATCAGTTACCAGGCCGGTAAAGGTTTTAGTCTAAACGGAAAGGTTCGCAAATTCAAAGGAGTTTGTTTGCATCATGATCTTGGTCCGCTTGGCACGGCAATCAACATTGCTGCATTGCGCAGGCAGTTGATGATCCTTAAGGATATGGGCTGCGATGCGATCAGGAGTTCTCATAACATGCCTTCATTGGAACAACTTGAATTATGTGATGAGCTTGGCTTCATGTTTCTGGCAGAAACTTTTGACGAGTGGGCAAAGCCGAAAGTTGAGAACGGGTATCATTTATTTTTCGATACTGATGCCGAAAAGGACATCGTCAATTTAGTTAAGGCGACAAAGAATCACCCCTGTATCGTAATGTGGAGTGCGGGTAACGAAGTGCCGGATCAATTTGGCGCCGAAGGAGTTAAGCGTGCAAAGTGGCTGCAGGAGATCTTTCATAGAGAAGATCCCACACGACCAGTAACGGTTGGTATGGATCAGGTTAAGGCAACTATGGCATCGGGATTTGGTGCGCTGTTGGATATTCCCGGACTCAATTACCGTGTACACCTATACGACGAAGCTTTTAAAGCATTTCCGCAGGGCATGCTACTGGGTTCTGAAACGGCTTCGACAGTGAGTTCCCGTGGCATTTATAAATTCCCTGTAGTTAAGGCAGCTGCGAAAACGTATCCTGATTTTCAGACTTCGTCGTACGATCTGGAGTACTGTGATTGGTCTAACGTGCCTGACGATGATTTTGTATTGCAGGATGATAAACCCTGGGTTATCGGTGAGTTTGTGTGGACAGGCTTTGATTACCTGGGGGAGCCAACGCCGTATGATGAAAGCTGGCCCTCACGCAGTTCTTATTTCGGCATAAACGATTTGGCAGGCTTACCTAAAGATCGTTTTTATTTATATAGAAGTCGCTGGAACACTGCAAAACCAACCTTACACCTGCTTCCACATTGGAACTGGGCTGGGAGAGAAGGACAGGTAACTCCTGTGTTTGTATACACCAATTATGATAGCGCAGAACTTTTTTTAAATGGGAAAAGTTTGGGTATTCAGAAAAAAAGCAAAGCGACACCACAGAACCGCTATCGGCTGATGTGGATGGATGTGAAATATGAACCCGGCACTTTGAAGGTTGTCGCCTATGATAGCACTGGAAAGGCCGTGGCAGAGGAAACAAAGGTTACCGCTGGCGAGCCCTACCGAATTGTGCTTGATGCTGACCGGAAAAGCATAGCTGCTGACGGCGAGGATATTTCTTTCGTCACAGCATCTGTGGTTGATAAAGATGGCAACCCTTGTCCGACTGCTACCGAAAGATTGAATTTTGAGGTGAAAGGAGCAGGTAAGTTCAAGGCCGTATGCAATGGGGATGCCACTTCGCTGGAAATGTTCGACAAACCTACAATGAAATTATTCAGCGGAAAGCTGGTGGTACTCGTTCAATCAACAGATAAGCAGGGGAATATGGTGCTTAAAGTAAGTGGTAAAGGATTGAAGGGAGGAGAAATAGAGTTGACCTCAAAATAAATTGGGTAAGGCTGGCATCAAATACCATTTAATGCCGTTAAAATTATTGGCTTGCCAGAAGTTACAAGTATAGTATGCTCGTGTTGAGCTACAAAGCCTCCCTTGTTTCCAGTAAATGCCCAATTGTCTGCCGCCGTTTCAATAAATACGGATTTTGTAGAGATAAATGTTTCGATAGCAACTACAGAATCCTTTCTAAATCTTCTTTTGTCATCGCGATCGTGATAGTTCATGATCGCGCTTGGCTCTTCATGCAGACTCCGGCCAACACCGTGTCCACTAAGATCCCGGATGACAGTATATCCTGCGTTCCTAGCTTTCGATTCGATTAACTTGCCTATGTCAGCAATTTTCACTCCTCCGCTGATTTGAGCAATGGTATCGTTTAATATATGATGTGAAGTGTCTATCAAGCGCTGAAGATTCTGGACATCCTCGCCAACGATAAATGAACATCCGTTATCAGACCAAAAGCCATTTAATTCTGCAGATACGTCGATATTGATGATGTCTCCATTTTTGAGAATTACTTTATCTGACGGAACGCCATGGGCGAACTCTTCGTTAACGCTGATGCAGCTATAACCAGGGAATCCGTAGGTTTCGAAAGGAGCTGACTTTGCACCGAGGATTTCTAATATATGTTTTCCATAGGTATCTATGTCTTTTGTAGAAAGTCCTGTCTGCGCATACTCCCTCATTTTTTTTAAAGTAGTAGCAACAGCATCGCTTACCCGTTTCATCCCTCGTAGTTCTTCTTCCGTTTTTATAAGCATAGGTCGATTTATTCAGTTTTACAAAACTAGGCGCAAATAAATTGTGCTCATAGTAAATATTGGACATCTTGTAATTCTTTGACTTTTAACATTTCCTGTAAATTTGTAACATGCCGATAGATTATCTGAGAAAGATACAATTAGGGGAATTTAATGCGTGTGGTTATAGGGTTTGCCCTTCCAAGTCTGCGGAATCCGTTATTGAGGGTTTTTATGTTTTTTCTAAAGATACGGGGCATGATACAGATCTCATTTTTAATGATGGATTTCCCGTGCTTGTATTTTTGCAGGACATCGACGATGCTGTTTCAGTAACAGCAGACAGTGGGACTTCAAAAATTACGGCTGCCTGGGCAAGTGCTGGGCCAGTCAAGAATGTGCGTGTGAAATATGATAGCGGTACAGCGCAGATCTTTATAATACGGTTTCACCCAGGTGCTTTTTATCGGTTATTTGGGTTGAGTGCTCAGCATTTTAGAAATAATCCAGTTAGCCCATTCGAAAATATTGCCCGGGATAATAACTTCAACATCGCAGAGTTTTATCAAAGCAAATCTATAAATGAAAAGGTCGAGTTTATTCAACGTTATATACGGAATCATTTTACAAAAGTAGACACACCCGAAATCTTGCACAAAATATTGAATTATATTCACAGGCAAAAAGGCAGAAGTACAGTACAGCATGTAGTGAATGATGCAGGGATAAATTACAAAAGGCTGGAAAGAAGTTTTACGCAACATGTTGGACTGTTACCTAAAGAGTATATTCAGCTCCAACGGTTTATTCATGCGTATGTTGATCTGGTTGGTAGCGAAGATGTAAACCTGATGAAAGTAGCGGTATCGAACGGCTATTACGACTCCAACCATTTCCTCAAGGACTTTAAATCTTACACTGGAAAAACACCATTGCAATATTTGAGATCCCAAGTATAATTCTATGTGATTTGGTTGTTGTGACCTGGATCATGGTTATGGCTGCTCATGATCATTTGGTAGGATCCGGCATTCCTGTATTTTGGCGAAATGAATATCGGGATTATTGGTTTGGGGGATATGGGTAGGGTATATGCCAAGGCATTTGCAAAAGCCGGATATGCTGTTTTTGGATGTGATATGCCAGAAAACCGTGGGCATCGGGAAGAAGAACTCAGTCCGCTAGGTGTAAGGATACTTGCTGACGGGCATCAAGTGTCCTCAAAAGCCGATCTGCTGATATATTCTGTAGAGGCAGAACTAATTGACCATGTAGTTGCCCAATACGGGGCGTCGGCAAAAGCCGGCTGTATCGTTGCCGGGCAAACTTCTGTTAAATATCCCGAAATACAAGCTTTTGAAAAGTACTTACCTGCCAATGTTTTTATTGTAACCATGCACGCCTTTCATGGCCCAGGTTTCGAACCTGATCAACAGAAATTGGTATTGATTCCATATCGTAGCAACGACGAAGTATTGCAGCGTGTGTACGATATCTTTCTTAAGATAGGATCGGATATCGCTGTGATATCAGATTATAATCAGCATGATCAAATTGTTGCCGATACCCAGGCGGTAACACATGTCGGATTTGAAAGCATGGGTACTGCATGGAGTGCAGCAGGATTTTTCCCCTGGGAGAACGATTCCTATCTTGGCGGCATTGACAATGTGAAGATATTAACAACCCTGCGGATTTTTAGCTACAAGCCCCATGTGTATGGAGGCTTGGCAATTTTGAATCCGTACGCACGACTTCATGTAAAACAATATGCAGCTTCAGAATCTGAATTATTCAAAATGATGATCAGGGAGGAGAAAAAGGAATTCAGACAACGCATTTACAAGGCAAGAGATTTTGTTTTTCAGGAAAGTCGAAAACCGCTATTACTAGATGATAGTATAATGCGCGAGTTTTCTCTTGGAAACGATACTGGAACAAGGAAGCATAATTCACATCTGAGTTTATTGAGTATGGTTGATGCCTGGCATCAGCTGTCAACGAATCCTTATGATAATCTGATCTGCCAAACCCCACCTTTTAAACTAAGACTTGGTATTGCCGAGTTTCTTTTCAGAAATGAGGAACTTCTGGAAGAATCTATCGAAGCGGCCCTTTACGATAAAACAATTCGCGGTGATGATTTGGAGTTTCATTCGGCAGTACGAGAGTGGTCGTCTATAATTAGGTATGGTGACTTAAACGGATACAAGAGACATTTCGATCAGGTCCGTATTTTCTTTGCTGATAAACTAGTACAGGGAAGAACTCAGAGCACAGAACTGATCAAAAGACTGTCCCGGTAAAATGCTTCGATAAAAGCGATTACTCATGCTCTTGAGCTTCAGAAATCGCGCTATGGCCATAATTCTATGATCTTTGAACATTTTTCACATGATTTTGTCAAAAATTATCATAGCTAATTGAACAAACATGTGAACTTTGACCAAGCGGCAAACCATAATTTAATTTATCGGTGTCGTTAAACTAACCAAATATTTTACCCCAACCTATAGGCTATACTGTATGAAAGGAAAGTTTCTACAATCGATTACCAAAAACCGGGCATTTATGCAACCGATTGTATTTTTGGAAGTCCATGTCTTTCAGTATATAAGTTCAATAGGTCAATCGCGACTAAACAACCTCCGCAAGTATTCGTCTTGCTACATAGCCGAATAAAAAACCAACCAAATATTTAAATCAAATTGTATGAGAAAACTCAAACCTAAAAGTCATTTTTACCCACCAAAGGGAAACGCATATCCATGTGCTTCTAAGACCTTTATTTTTATAAACCAAATTAAACCAATCATATGTTAAAACTTAAACTCATCAAATGTTGGAAGATGATGATGCTCACGTTAGTGAGTATGCTATTTTCCCTTTCTCTTTTTGCACAAACTCATACCATTCGCGGTAAGGTTATAGACGAAAAGGGAGAAGCGCTTCCGGGAGCGACAGTGAAAGTTGCCGGTACAAATTCTGGCGCCACCACCACTAATACTGGAGAGTTTAGTCTCCAGGTTCCAGCAGGAAGCACCAGGATTACAATTTCCTTTGTAGGTTACCTTGCTGTAGAAAAAACCATCACTGCCCAAACTACCAGTCTTGGCACAGTTGCCATGGAAAGAAATACCAGGGATTTGAACGAAGTTCAGGTAGTTGGCGTGGGTTATGGATCTGTAAGGAAAACAGACGTAACGGGAACAGTAGTAACAGTTGATGCAAAGGCATTGCAGGAAATTCCATCTGCAAACGTATTTGAACAACTAAAAGGTCGGGTAGCCGGTTTGGATGTAGTTAGTGGTTCCTCAGGTCCCGCAATTACAATCAGGGGTAACCGTACAATCGGCAACCCAGGTGCTGATCGCCCTTTAGTCGTATTAGATGGACAGCCTTACTATAACTTCATTGAGAATATCAATCCAAACGATATTAAAACGGTAGAGGTACTTAAAGGTGCTTCTGCAACAGCCATCTATGGATCGCGCGGTTCAGGCGGTGTTTTGTTAATCACAACCAATAGAGGTCGTGTAGGACAAACAGTGACGTCTTTCGATTCCTATACAGGCATTAGCGTGTTGGAAGGAAACCTTGCTGTGCTAAACGGTGAGCAATATGCCCAGTTAAAAAAAGATGCAGTAAGAGGTTCAATCCTGCAAAGTAACGGACCTTCTGAATCAAACCCTTTAACACCAAAAGAGAGAGAAGCTTTGGCTAATGGCGTCAGTACAAATTGGGTAGATTTATATACGAAACCTGCGCTGCAGACCGATCATAGCTTAAGAGTATCGAGTGGTACTGAGATAACACAGTTCAATGCTGGTTTGGCTTATCGCCGCAATAACGGGCTAGAACCAAACATTAATAACGATCGCTACACGCTTTCTACCAATGTAGACCATAAAATCAGCAAGGTTGTCAAAATTGGTGCAAGCATCTTATTGAGTTTAAGAAACTCCAATACCGGTGGATCAGGACAAATTGGAAATGCACAATGGATAACACCTCTGGCAAGCCCTTACAATCCAGATGGATCTGTAAATTACTTTCCAATGGAAGGTTCACAGGATGCAACAACTTTGAGCCCTCTTGTACCCGGTGTTATTCCAGACTCTTATTATAACAATACACGCGGTTTTCTGAACAATGATATCGTGTACGCAGAAATCAGTCCGGTAAAACATTTGAAATATAAGTTTACTGTAAACTATAATTTTTCCCAGTCACTACAGGGAATATACAATGGTATTAACAGGGGAGGAATCCAGACAATTGATAAAACCAGCGCAAGTACGACCAATAATTATTCTTACAGACTTGCGCAGGAGCATCTGGTAACTTACGATAACATCATCAAAGAAAAACACAGTGTCAATTTTGTTGCCGGTTTTTTAACAGAAAAACAACGTACAGAGAATTCAACGTCCAGTGTAACAAACGTCCCTTCAGATGCGGTTAGGAATTTAAACCTTGGATTGGGTACATTTAACAGTCAGAGTGGAAGCTTAACAGAAACAGGATTGATTTCGTATGTAAGTAGATTAAACTATGCTTATGATGGCAAGTATGACCTGACCGCCACTTTCCGTATCGATGGTAACTCTGCATTGGCAGAAGGTAAAAAATACACTTCTTATCCTGCTGTAGGTTTAGGATGGGTAATGAGCAATGAAAAATTTATACAAAAGCTTACTTTTATTGATAACCTGAAATTGCGCGCGGGTTACGGAGAAAACTCCACCACTGGAAGTATAAGTCCTTATGGTACCCTGGGTAGATTAAGTTCTCAAAATTACCAATACGGAGGTGTATCTGCTGGTAACTCTACAGGAGTTAGAGTAACGACATTGGTAAATAATCAGCTAACATGGCAACGTACCAGAGATTACAATCTTGCCTTAGATTTCGGTTTATTCAAGAACCGTTTAACGGGATCTATTGAGGTTTATAAACAAAGAACCACAGATATCATCCTTAACAATGTGCTGCCACCAACTACTGGTGCCAATGGGCAGGCAACCAATTTGGGGACATCGGCAAATAAAGGCTTGGAGATTAGCCTAAGCAGTCAGAACATTCGTGACCTTGGTGGCTTCTCCTGGTCTACAGATTTTAACATTGCTTTCAGTCGTGAAAAAATTGTTGAACTGCCAAACGGAAGTCCGTTTGATATCAACACCGGACTGTTTGTTGGTCAGCCATTAAGCGTAATTTATGATTTAAGACGATTGGGCATCTGGCAGATAGGTGATTCGCCGGGCATCAACACGGCAAAATCTACTACTGATGGTGGTACTGTTTACCTGCCAGTAAGCGGACAGACTTCGCCTTTGCAATATCCAGGACAGATTCGCGTAGAAGACGTGAATAAAGACGGAAAGATTGATGCCAATGATAATCAGATCCTGGGTAACTTCCAGCCAGATTACACTTTTGGTTTTACAAACAGATTCGCTTACAAACGCTTTGACCTGAATATCGTGATCCAGGGAAGGATGGGCTTTACGACTATCGTTCCTTATGTATCATCATCTAATTCTGGTACCAATGGATGGCAGTTTCTAAATATTGGACGTCACAACCAGCCTGTAATAGATTACTGGACACCAGAAAATCCAGGAGGATATTTCCCTATGCCAAACTCACAGGTACAAAGTGCAAACTACTCTACGCTTCAATATTTTGATGGATCGTTTATTCGTGCTAAAAGTATCAACGTGGGTTATAACTTCTCAGAAAAGCTGGCCAAACATATCGGAATGAGCTCACTGAGAGTATATGCAAATGTGACTAATCCGTTCATTATTTATGCGCCGGTAATGAATCATAGCTTTACAGTTACTGATCCAGAATCTATTAACAATATTAACCCAACAGCTGTCTCGGCAAGCGGGAACATCGGAGGGTTTAATCAAAACAACAATAATGGATTCCGCGGTGTAGGAATTAGTCCTGGATTGCAAACCAGAGATTTTATTATCGGTATAAATGCAAGATTTTAACAGAAATATTTATGAAAATAATATATAAAACAAGTTTCATTGCCGCGTTCGCCGCAATGCTTACAACAGCACCAGGATGTAAGAAATTACTGGTAGAAGAGCCTAGATCTGAATTCTACCCGACTTATTTCAGCACGCCAGGCGGAATAAAGGCTGGATTAACAGGTGTATACAGTGACCTGAGAGGCTTTTATCAAGGAGAAGGTCAGGTTCATTATTATATGGGAACAGATGAGTCGCAGTCTGGAGGCAGTGCCAATCCGGGAGCTGTTAACCTGAACCTTTATACCGGGATCAATTCATCGAATACGATAGACTTTGCCGGATTGTGGTCTGACATCAACACGCTTAACGGAGTGTTACAATATGCAGAAACAGCTGCTCTTGATGCGCCAGTTAAAGCACAATACATTGCTCAGGCAAAATTTCTTCGTGCCTATTGTTATTTTCATTTGGTTCAAACCTATGGTGGTACAACTGCTACGCAGAAAAGTGGAATCCCTTTGCATAAAGAATTTATTACTGCTGCTACAACGGCCGATGCACCGGCGCCATTAGCTGACATTTATAATTTTATCATTCAGGATTTCACTGATGCTGCGGCAGGACTTCCAGCAACCATCACGGCATCAAATTTACTTGCCGGTGTAGGTAAAACTGCTACATCTGCTTCTGCTAAAGCCTACTTGGCCAAGGCGTACCTGACAAGAGGATATCTATCTGAAGTAGCCCAATCGGGTGATTTTCAAAAAGCCGCTGATCTCACGGCAGAGCTGATCAGCAACAAAGGGACTTATGGATTGGACTTGTTCCAGGACTATAACGATGTTACTAAACCAGCTAACGATTATGGTAAGGAAACAGTCTTCGCTATTGACTTTGGCTTTGCTGATCCAACCTATTCTGGCCGTACTGAGCAGGGTACCGGTGGATTTGGTCTTAACAACCTTCCAGTATTGCATAGATGGAACTATATCTCCCTTGCTGGGGTAGATAATAGTACAGGAATCGATGCCGTACCTCAAAAAATCAATACTGCAAAACAACCAATGCAGCGTGACGTGTACAATGGACGTCCATATATCCGTGTTGCCCCATGGGGACCATATACTGCGGAGGTAGCCTTTGCTGATCAGGTGCACGATACACGCTGGGATGCTACATTCCAGACTTTTTGGATCTGCAACAAAACTGTAGCGGCAGGTGTAACAAGCACAGGAGGTTTAAAAGGTGTTCTGGTGCCTACTACAATCAATTCACTTACATCTTACCAACCGCCGATCAATGGAGATACTGCTATTCTGATGCCTGGAGTTGATGTAACAATGGCAAGAAGAGATGCCTTTAAGGGATTGATCGTTACTCCAAAACAATATTCAAATAATGTGTTCCCAGTTGTTAAAAAGTTTGACGACATTCTACGTACGGGTATGAACGACTTTTCTAGCAGACCAATCGTACTGATGCGTTTCTCAGAAGTATACCTGATGAATGCTGAAGCTAACTATATGGCGGGAAAACTCTCTGAGGCCGCTGCATCGTTGAACGTGATCAGGCAACGTGCTGCATTCCGCACACCTGCCGATGCTGCGTTTATTCCTAAAGGACAATTCAGCGTTACTTCGGCCAATCAAGCCACTGCTAACGCCGCCAACGCTGCGGCTATGTTACTAACGCCGGCACAAGTGGCCCAATTAGCTGTGCCTAACAGCACAACGCCAGGTTCATCACTATGCGGAATGGACCTTATTCTGGAAGAATACACACGTGAACTATATGGTGATCCACGTCGCTGGTACGATTTGGTTAGGACCAGACAGTTAGTGAGAAGGGTTAAGATGTATAACTCACCAGGCGCTGCAAACGTTCAGGAATTCCATATGCGCAGGCCAATACCACAGACACAAATCAATGCCGTGTTAACCGGACCCAAATATCCGCAAAACAATGGTTACTAATATTTAGCTGTTACACTAAATCAAAAAGGCTGCCCGAGTATTTCGGGTGGCTTTTTAATTATATCGATATGATAAAATATCATAAAAAATACAGAGCCGCGCTGCTTTCTATATTGTTTTCCATTCCTTTTCTTCCATCCTTTGCTGCTATCCGGTTACCACAACTTGTAAGTAACCATATGGTGCTTCAGCGTGATCAGCAATTGAAAATCTGGGGCTGGGCAAAGCCGGGCGAAAAAGTTGCGGTCTCTTTTATCGGCAAGAATCTCAGAACCGTTACTGGAGCCGATGGAAAGTGGCTCATAAAACTTCCGGCAATGAAAGCCGGTGGACCCTACACGATGCTTTTAAAAGGAGAAAATCAGATTGCCCTAACAGACATCATGATTGGCGACGTATGGTTCTGCTCCGGACAATCAAATATGGTGCTCCCCATGGAACGCTTGAAATATAAATATGCTGATGAGGTTGCGAACGACAATTTTCCCGATATCAGAAACTATTTTGTATCAACCAAATCAGACGTCACCAAAGAATACGAAGATCTGCCCACAGGGAAGTGGACGCCTGCGGTAGGAAAAGGCATTCTGGAGTTTGGAGGTGTAACGTATTTTTTTGCAAAAAAACTGCATCAAAAATACCATGTTCCCATAGGCATCATTAATTCAAGTGTTGGCGGCACACCCATTGAAGCATGGATAAGCGAGAAAGGCTACAATGATTTTCCTGCATATCAGGAACAAATCAAAAAATTCAGAGATACTGCTTATATGAACACCCTGGACCGTTCTGTGGCTAACTATATCCGAAATCATCCACCTACACGTTCTAGCGAAATTGATAAAGGCTTGTCAGGGCCGGTAAAATGGACTGATACCACATATGTTCCAAAGAAATGGCATCCATTCTTTATGCCAGGCTATTGGGCAGATCAGGGGGTAAAAGGTCTTAATGGCGTGCTCTACTTTAGAAAAGAAGTTATTATTCCTTCAGGAATGACAGGCCTGCCGGCAAAACTGCTGTTGGGAACAATTACAAACGCTGATTCAGCATTTGTAAATGGCAAATATGTGGGTAATACGACCTATCAATACCCACCAAGAATTTATAACATCTCGGCTGATCTTTTAAAGCCAGGTAAGAACATTGTAATCGTAAAGGTGGTAAGTACCGCTGGTAAAGGAGGTTTTGTACCTGAGAAAGATTACCTGATTAAAGCTGGTGGACAGCAGGTAGACTTAAGAGGAGATTGGACCTACCAGGTAGGTTTGGTACAACCCCGCTTTAGCGGAATGTCTGCCGATGAAATGAATGCCCCGCGTCCCATTAACGCACAAAATTCTCCAACAGGTTTATATAATCCCATGGTAGCTCCGGCGATTAACTATGCAATAAAAGGATTTTTATGGTACCAGGGGGAGACAAATGCAGGTAAAGCGGCAGAGTATGCCAAGTTACTTCCCGCGCTGATTAAAGATTGGCGTGAAAAATGGGGGCAAGGTGACCTGCCTTTTTTATTCCCGCAGTTACCTAATTTTATGGAGGTGGACTATTCACCCGGTGAAAGCGCGTGGGCGGAACTCAGACAGAGTCAGCTTAAAACATTATCAGTTGCGAATACTGGAATGGCAGTGGCAATTGATGCTGGTGAATGGAATGATATTCATCCGCTGAACAAGAAGTCTGTTGGTGAGCGACTTGCTTTATGGGCCGAGCACCTTGCATATCATGACAATGGTCTGGTTTACTCTGGGCCAATAATCGAATCAGCAAGTCTTGAAGGTAATGAAATTGCGTTGACATTTAGTAATACCGGCACCGGACTGTCAACTACCGATGGAGCTGATCTGACGTATTTTGCAGTAGCAGGAGCCGATAAAAAATTTGTTTGGGCAAAAGCAAGAATTGAAGGTACTAAGGTAATTTTAAATACTGGCCGTATTACGCAGCCTAAGTATGTCAGGTATGCCTGGGCCGACAATCCTGAAGGTGCTAACCTCGCTAATAAGGAAGGACTTTTGGCATCACCTTTTGAAATAGTGGTTAAATAAATCGTCGATATAAACGTGCGAGAATTTTAATTTAAGTACATATATTTACGATTAACTAACCAATATAAATTCACGTTATGACAATGATCCGGATCTGTCCGGATTATTGAAATCATCAAATTCTATGCTCTTTTTAAGACACAGCATCCGGTCGTTTTACGCATTATTTAATCAAAGTACCAATGCGCGTTTGCTACTTGCATTAATCATGCTTTTATCATTCAAAGCGGCGTTTGCACAGAAGGATCTTAACTTCATAGCATTGACAACAAAGAACGGCTTGTCTTCGAATACCGTAAATGCTGTTCTTCAGGATCGGCAGGGGCTGATATGGATCGGTACAAGTGATGGACTGAATAAATTTGACGGTACTAATTTTACCGTTTATACACATAATGAAACTGATAGTTCAAGCATTCCCTCAAATGTAATCACATCGTTGTTAGAGGATAAATCTGGCAAACTTTGGATAGGGACCAGCGCGGGTGGCCTGGCTTTTTACAATCCCCGGCTAAACGTTTTCGGGACTTTTAAGGGCGGTATAAATGTCGGCAAGCAAAGCCATTTCAATGTAAAGGCACTTTATCAGGATCGTGAGGGACAGATTTGGGTAGGTACTTTCGGTGGATATCGTATTATCAATCCGGTTACACTCCAGGTAAAAAACGTGGAGTTGGAAGGCTTGTCGATTAATAATGCCAATACGATCGCAGTGTTATGTTTTTTTGAGGATGACCAGCAACAAATGTGGGTGGGTACAAATAACGGCCTTTTCCGCTACAATAAAAAGTCCGGAAAAATGGATATGTTTTTACATAATCCTAATGATCCAACCAGTATAGGTGATAACAGCGTTCGCGCTATAGTCAAGGATAGGCAAGGAAGGATTTTTTTTGGCACCAACAAGGGATTGAACTTGTTGATGCCTGATCAGAAAACCTTCCGGTTGTTTCTCAGGTCTAACAGCAGACAGTTATCACCGTCGGAAGATATGATCTATGCTGCAAGCCTAGCTCCAGATGGTAAACTCTGGATAGGAACTGAAGATGGAATAGGTGTTTTCGATAGTGAACGCGACCTGTTTTCAAGTATAAAACCAGACCGCAGGAAGTCATTCAGTCTAAGCAATAAATCTATCCGCAGTATTTGTAATACAAAATCCGGAATCATTTGGCTGGGCACTTACCAGGGGGGAGTCAACAAATATGATCCCAATCTCCCATTATTTAATTTAAAACGTAGCAGTCCGTTTGATCCACATGGATTATCGTCACCGCTGGTTACTTCCTTTGCAGAATATCAAAAAGGGAAAATTTTTGTAGGTACTGACGGTGGTGGACTACATTTTTTCGATCGGGAAACAGGGTTATTTGATCCGATCAATCTTAGAAGCAGGATCAATATTTCCGGAGGTCCACTTACTATTTTGGCGCTGGACTTTGATAAAAATAAAAAGTTATGGATCGGAACGTATCAGAATGGCCTATTTCAATACGATCCAAAGACAGGCAGCAGTAGACAATTTATTGCTGGTGATCAAGCAGGAAATTTAAGTCAGAACGATATTTTTTTCGTAAAAGAGGATAGTAGGGGGCTCGTATGGGTAGGTACGAATGGAAATGGAGTTGATGTTTTAGATCCAGGTAAACAATCTTTTACAAGATATAGTAGTAATGCCAAGGGACATTTCCGGATTCCTGTAAACGGGTTTATGCGTGCTATTACTGAGGATGCCAATGGTGACATGTGGTTAGGTTCCAATGGCTCTGGAATTGTTGTATATCATTGGGCTAGCAAAACATATACACATTACGATAAGTTAACTAGTAACTTGTCTGACGACGTGGTGCTGAGTATCTTACATGACAGAAAAGGTAATACCTGGGTGGGTACAAATTCTGGAGGACTCAACTTACTGAATAAAAAAACAGGCAAATTTATCCATTTCGGCGAATCCAGTGGACTTGCAAACGGAATCGTATATAAGATATTAGAAGATCGTGCAGGTATGCTTTGGCTCAGCACAGATAAAGGCGTAAGTTCGGTCGATCCTGTGACGAAGAAGATCAAAAATTTTGGACGTCCAAACGGGATTCAGGACAGCCCGTTTCTTCTGGGTTCTGGTCTTGTTGCTACTGGTGATGAGCTTTATTTCGGTGGACAGGATGGATTCAACTATTTTTCCCCTGCTGCTCTGCCAGCTAACAATGCTATGCCATCTGTACTACTCACCGAACTTAAGGTCGCAAACAATATAGTTAGCCCCGGGCCGGACGCAGCTATTAAAGAACAAATAAGTTTTGCAAAAGAGATAACCCTGGATTATGGTCAGAACTTCTCAATCAGCTACGTTGCATTGAACTTCACCGCACCTCAGCAAAACCACTATTCCTATAAGTTGGAGGGGCTAGACAAAGAATGGAATGACGTAGGACGAGAAAAAACAGCCTACTATACAAACCTTGATCCCGGAGATTATATATTTCAGGTTCGCGCAAGTAATAACCAGGGAGCCTGGAATGATAAGGTTACCACAATAGCAGTACATGTTCTTCCACCATTCTGGCGTTCCACATATGCTTATATCCTATACACTGTGCTGGTGGTTGGTTTGCTATTGTACTCCAGACATCGTGGCATTCAGAAAATTAAGAATGAACTTGCACTGGAGCACGAAAAAATTAATGCGAAGCAGCAAATTGAGCAACACCGGCTGGAAGCTGAACGGCTCCACACCCTTGACTTGCAAAAGATCAAATTCCTGACCAATCTGAGTCATGAATTTAGAACACCAATTTCACTGATACTCGCGCCAGTAGATAAATTACTTTCGATAAAACATGATGCTTCTGTATCCGGTCAGATAAAGATGATCAGTCGAAATGCAAGAAGGCTGCTGAATCTTGTCAATCAGCTGCTCGATTTTAGAAAAATGGAAGAACAGGAGCTCAAGTTAAACCTTAAACAAGGAGATTTGATCGCATTTATCAATGAAGCTGCTCAGTCATTTCAGGATTTGTCAGACAGGAAAAAAATAAACCTTTCTGTCTACAGTAATGTCACGTTTTTAATAACAGACTTTGATCATGATAAAATGGAACGGATAGTTTTTAATCTGCTATCAAATGCTTTTAAGTTTACGAAAGCTGGAGGGGAGATCTCTTTGGTAACAACGTTGGATAGTAGTTCTAACAGTGATCTTTCAACCCTTACTATTTCTGTTTCAGACACTGGCATTGGTATTACACCTGAAGTTAAGGACCATATATTTGAACGTTTCTTTATGGACAATAACGTTACGTCGGTAATTAATCAGGGAAGTGGAATAGGTTTGTCTATAGTCAAGGAGTTCGTAGAACTCCATGGTGGCGAGATCAGTGTTGAAAGTATGCCCGACCAGGGTACTCAATTTTTAGTAAAATTTCCTGTCAAAGACTCGGGTATTGAGCCCATGTCATTTCAGACCCTTGCTTCAGATGAACAGGATTTGGTGAACGATGCGGACTTTGGCCCAGACGAATCGATAAACACGTCAGAAGAAGTAATTACAACAAAACTTGCTACTATTCTTCTCGTGGAAGATAATGATGAGTTCCGTGACCACCTTAAAGATGCACTCCAACCGTTTTACCACATTTTAGAAGCATCAAACGGAAAAGAAGGCTGGCAAAAGGCATTATCCTGTCACCCTGCATTAGTTGTAAGTGATATCAGCATGCCTGAGATGAATGGCATTACCTTAAGCCAGAAAATCAAATTAGACAAACGCACCAGTCACATTCCTGTTATCCTGCTTACAGCAATTAGTGGAGAGGAGGACCAGATCAAAGGACTTCAGTCGGGCGCAAATGATTACCTGACCAAACCATTTAATTTTAACATTCTTCACGCTAAAATCAGGAACTTGTTACTCTATAATCGCTCGATAAAGGATGCCTATTCAAAACAAATCCAAGTTCAAGGTACAGAAATTGAGATTGAGTCTACAGATGTAAAATTATTAAATAAGATTGTGCATTACGTGCAGGAAAAGATGAGTAATCCTGAGTTATCCGTAGAAGACCTAAGTAAACACGTTGGTATGAGCAGAGGATCGCTATACCACAAGCTGTTGGAAATTACGGGCCTTACACCCATTGAATATATCCGTTCAATAAAACTCGAACGTGCAGTAGAGTTTCTTGAAAAAAGTGATTTCAATGTTGCGCAGATTGCTTACATGACGGGCTTTGGTACGCCAAGCTATTTCTCACGTCTTTTTAAAGCGCATTACGGTATGCTGCCATCGGAATATATTAGTACAAAGCGAAAGGGCAGAAGCATGGTAAATTTGCCGGATTAAACATTTAGTACCATATCTTGAACAAACAGAGCATTTTTAAAAGCTGTGCTGAGGTATTTTTGGGCTAGTCGCCGCGGTTATTTGATACAGACCTTTTAACTGGTGATAACCAAAATATAAGTGTATGAACATAAAATGGCTTTTTTGCATGCTAGTGTTTGCCGGTCCAACTGCGTACGGACAAGGGTACCCACCACAGGTAAATTTTACTGCGCAGCAGGATAGGGAGAATATGATGACTCAGCTCGGAATCAAAATGTTGCGACCAGGAGCGAGTGGCGATAACAATTCGCCTAATCGTGCTAACAGTGATCAGTCGCTCGCTAATCCATACCCAGATTATCCTGATCCGCTGATTTCAAAAAGTGGTAAGAAAGTTAGCAATGCGCAGGACTGGTGGAAGACACGGCGACCGGAAATTATCGAAGATTTTGAGCGTGAGGTTTACGGACGCGTACCGAAAACTGCACCAAATATCACCTGGCATGTAAAAATTACTGATAAAGAATTTGTTGGCTTTAACCCGGTAATTGCAAAGCAAATTGTTGGACATGCCGACAATTCATCTTATCCGATGATTGATGTCAATATCGCGATGACCCTGGTGATACCAGCAAATGCGAAGTCGCCGGTTCCCGTATTGATGATGTTTGCTCCAAGTGCGCTTCCGGCTCCTGCTCAGCCACCCAAAGAGGATTTGGAAAAGATCAACGTAGCGCTCAAAGCATTACTGATAAAATCGAATCCTGAGCTGCAACCGGTTTTTGAAAAATATCCTGCCTATAATCCTATTGCTGCTCAAAATACAGGTTTTAATCCTTTTGCGCCCAGGCCTGCCGGAGATCCACCTACCGCTGAGCAGCTTATTGCTGACGGTTGGGGATATGTTTTGATAGATCCCGCAAGCATCCAGGCAGATAATGGTGCCGGGCTAACCAAGGGGATTATTGGGCTGACCAACAAAGGACAGCCTCGAAAGCCAGATGATTGGGGAGCACTGCGTGCATGGGCATGGGCTGCTTCAAAAGCATTGGATTACCTGGCTACAGAACGTATGGTCGACAATAAACGTGTCGGTATTGAAGGAGTATCCAGATATGGTAAAGCTGCTCTGGTTACAATGGCTTTTGATGATCGGTTTGCGATCGGGCTGATAGGTTCTTCGGGACAGGGTGGAACTAAACCAAACCGGAGAAATTTCGGAGAGGCGCTGGAAAATTTAGCCGGTGGCTCTCATTATTGGATGGCAGGCAACTATATGAAGTATGCCGCATCTGAGGCAGTTTTTGGAAGTAAGACCGCAAATGACCTGCCGGTAGAATCTAATGAGCTGATTGCCCTATGTGCACCGCGGCCGGTTTTTATCAGTCATGGAATCCCTGAAAAGGGAGATGCCAATTGGCTCGACCACCAGGGCAGTTACATGGCTGCTGTGTCTGCAGGTAGCGTGTATAAATTGTTGGGCGCTAAAGATCTTGGTGTATCCAACGATTATAAAACGGAGAAGATGCCTCCAGTAAATCAAGGGATGACCTCGGGCCAGCTTGCCTGGCGCCAGCACGACGGTGGACATACCGACGCGCCAAATATCAAATATTTTCTTCAATGGGCTGATAAACTTAAATAGCTAAACATTCAAATGAAATTTATAAAAAATACTACGCTACTACTGCTGCTCTTATTTCCGGCGAGGATGCTGGCGCAACAGCAATACCCTTTCCAGAACTACAAACTTGATTTTAATACCCGGGTTAATGATCTGGTATCGAGATTAACTTTAGAAGAAAAAGTTAGTCAGATGCTCAATTCGTCGCCGGCAATCGCAAGGTTGGGTATTCCTGCTTACGACTGGTGGAACGAGGTGCTCCATGGAGTAGCCAGAACACCATTTAAAGTAACGGTATATCCTCAGGCTATTGCCATGGCAGCAACATTCGATAAAAAATCACTATTTCAGATGGCCGATTATTCTGCACTTGAAGGCAGAGCTGTGCATAACAAGGCCGTAGAAATGGGGCGCGGTGGAGAGCGGTACATGGGGCTCACCTATTGGACGCCGAACATTAATATCTTTCGTGATCCCAGGTGGGGAAGAGGGCAGGAAACTTATGGTGAAGATCCATTTCTTACCGCTGCAATGGGCGCCTCTTTTGTTAAAGGCCTTCAGGGCGATGATCCAAAGTATCTTAAAGCTGCGGCCTGCGCCAAACATTATGCAGTGCATAGCGGACCTGAACCTGCGCGCCACGTGTTTGATGCCAAGGTAAGCAACTATGATCTTTGGGATACCTACCTGCCCGCCTTCAAAAAGCTAATTGTTGACACCAAAGTTGAGGGCGTGATGTGTGCGTACAATGCTTTTGAATCACAACCTTGCTGTGGTAGTGACCTATTGATGGTAGATATCCTGCGGAAACAATGGAATTTCAAAGGGTACGTAACTTCCGACTGCTGGGGCATCGATGATTTTTTCAAGAACCACAAAACACATGCTGATGCTGAGGATGCTTCGGCAGATGCGGTGATTCATGGAACAGATGTAGAGTGCGGAACAGATGCTTATAAGTCGTTGGTCAAAGCCGTTAAAGACGGTAAACTGTCCGAAAAACAAATTGATGTGTCAGTGAAAAGATTGTTTATGACCAGGTTCAAGCTTGGGATGTTCGATCCTGCGGAGTTGGTAACTTATGCACGCACACCTTCTGCTGAACTGGAGAGTGAAGCGCATCAGCAACATGCACTCAAAATGGCAAGAGAGTCTATTGTGTTATTGAAAAATGCAGATCAGACACTGCCATTGAAAAAGAATATTCAGAAAATAGTTGTGTTAGGTCCCAATGCAGATAATGAGATTTCTATTCTGGGTAATTACAACGGAATTCCTTCTGCACTGACAACAGTATTTAAGGGTATTAAAGCTAAGCTTCCTAATGCAGAGGTAGTTTATGAAAAGGCGATCAATTTCACCAATGACACGCTTTTAGTTTATGCTGACCTTGCCAAGCGTTGTGCCATTGATGGAAAAGCAGGTTTCAAGGCAGAGTATTTTGACAACCGGGAACTTGCGGGAGCTCCTGTTGTACGCCACGAAGCAGATTTATTGCATAACTGGCAGGAAGGAGAGCCGGTGATAGGTACGATTAAAGCAAGAGACTTTTCGGCCCGCTATACCACCAACTATCAGGCCGGTGAGCAAACTTCTATTACCTTCGAGGTAGAAGGGGATGACGGCTATCGGCTTAAGATTAATGGTAAAGAGGTATTAAATGCATGGTCTAGAAATCGCTGGGGATCGCAGCAATATAAATTGATAACAGACCCGGGAAAATCCTATGAACTGGTATTGGAATATTGGCAGGGTGATGGTAAAGCAAATGTTAGGTTAAGTGCTGGAAGGTATGAGAAGACTGACATAGTTGCGCTTCAGGATAAGGTTAAAGACGCAGATGCTATTGTTTATGTGGGTGGTATTTCTCCGCAGTTGGAAGGAGAAGAGATGAAAGTTAATTATCCAGGATTTAACGGTGGCGACCGCACATCAATTATGCTCCCGCAAGCGCAGACAGAATTGATGAAGGGGCTGCAGGCGACAGGGAAAAAGGTAATATTTGTGATGATGACAGGAAGTGCCATTGCTATACCATGGGAGGCAAAACACATTCCAGCAATCATTAATGCGTGGTATGGGGGGCAGGCTGCCGGAGCTGCAGTGGCAGATGTACTTTTTGGAGATTATAATCCTGCCGGGCGACTACCTGTAACCTTTTATGGAAGTGATCAGGATCTTCCTGACTTTTCGGATTATTCTATGACAAACAGAACATACCGTTATTTTTCTGGTAAACCGCTATATGGATTTGGTTACGGATTAAGTTATACGCGGTTTAAATATGATCAGTTAAGCTTACCTGCAAGTGTTAAACGCGGTACTTCGCTGCGTGTACGTATTACCGTGAGTAATACTGGTGCTGTAGCTGGCGAGGAAGTGGTACAACTTTACTTATCTCATCCTGGCTCTAAAACCAAGTCGCCAATAAAAGCATTAAAAGGCTTCGAAAGAATCGCGTTAAGGGCTGGGGAACGTAGAGTGTTGACTTTTACACTTTCTAAAGAAGATATGTCTACCATCAACGCAAACGGAGGTATGCAACAGCTAAGCGGAAAAATTATGCTAAGTATTGGTGGTTCCCAGCCCGATGAATTAAATGTTACATCAGGAAATATTGTAAAAAAACAAATCTCTGTTATTTAGAACTACATGAATTTATTTAAACAACTACAACGGCGATTAAAATCCGTAAACAGGAATTGTGTAAGTATGTGTTTGACACTTGTTATTACATTATATTATTCCTCAGCTTTCTCGGAAACAGGGTACCGGCTGTGGATGCGTTATGACCGAATCGAAAATAATAAGCAGCTTGAACAGTATCGTTCACAACTGCAAACAATCAATTTTCAGGGACATAGCATTACAGCACAGGTTGCAAAAAAAGAAATATCAAGTGCATTTAATGGCCTTCTTGGAACGGAACCTAAGGTGACCTTAAGCAGTTCTGCAAGTTTGTTGATCGGAACACCAGAAAACTCCCCGCAAATCAAATCGCTGATCACACCCAAAGAATTACTGAATTTGTCTGACGGTTACCTCGTCAAGACATTTCATAATAAAGGGCAACAACAGATCGTAATTGCTGGTTTGACAGAGAAAGGGGTGTTATACGGTGTTTTTCATCTGATCAGACTTATGAAGACTCAACAGTCCTTGTCTGCGTTGACGATTAGAGAAATTCCATCGATCAAAAACAGGGTTTTAAATCACTGGGATAACCTGGATGGCACTGTAGAGCGCGGCTATGCCGGAACTTCCCTCTGGGAATGGCATAAATTGCCCGGTTTTACACAAACACGGTATACTGATTACGCAAGGGCAAATGCTTCGGTAGGCATCAATGGTACTGTGCTGAACAATGTAAATGCCAACGCATTATCGCTCACCAAGCCTTACTTGTTAAAGGCAGCAGCGTTAGCCAATGTTTTCCGCCCCTACGGCATCAAAGTGTATTTGTCGGCACGCTTCAGTTCGCCTATAGAAATCGGCGGACTTAAAACAGCAGACCCCCTTGATCCGGAAGTTAAACGCTGGTGGAGCATGAAGGTGAAAGAAATCTACGCATATATACCAGATTTCGGTGGGTTTCTGGTAAAGGCAAATTCTGAAGGCCAGCCCGGGCCACAAAACTATGGCCGCAGTCATGCCGATGGGGCAAATATGCTGGCCGATGCATTAGCTCCGTTCGATGGCATAGTGATGTGGCGTGCTTTCGTTTACGATGATAAAGTGCCAGATGACAGGGCTAAGCAGGCGTACAATGAATTCAAACCGCTAGATGGGAAATTTAGAGCCAATGTACTCGTTCAGGTTAAAAATGGTGCAGTAGATTTTCAGCCCCGGGAGCCTTTTCACCCTTTATTTGGTGCGATGCCGGCCACGCCACTAATGATGGAATTTCAGCTTACCCAGGAATATTTGGGCTTCTCTACACATCTTGCTTACCTGGGAACTTTATTTAAAGAGACATTGGCTGCGGATACGTATGCGAAAGGAAAGGGATCTACAGTAGCAGATGTTGTTACTGGAAAACTAGATCAACACCAACTCACTGGCATTGCTGGGGTAGCAAATATCGGATCTGATGTAAACTGGTGTGGTCACCCTTTTGCACAGTCCAATTGGTATAGCTTTGGACGAATGGCATGGAATCCGGGATTGTCAGCCACCGCGGTGGCTGACGAATGGATAAGGATGACTTTTACAAATGATATCAATGCAATAGCAACGATAAAGGAGATGATGATGGGTTCCAGGGAAACTATTGTCAATTATATGACACCACTCGGTCTGCACCATATTATGGCCAGAAATCACCATTACGGTCCCGGTCCATGGGTTAAAGATGCCGGAAGGGCAGATTGGACGTCAGTGTATTATCATAAAGCAGATGCTGTTGGAATTGGGTTCGATAGAACCGCTACAGGATCAAATGCTATTGCTCAATATAGCCCTGATGCAGCCAGGGAGTTTGCTGATCTGGCGAATATTCCTGATAAATACCTGCTTTGGTTCCATCATGTTAAGTGGAGCGATAAGCTCCGTTCCGGTAATACGCTTTGGGATGAACTTGTTAGCCATTACTACCTTGGTGTGCGAGATGTTGCGAAGATGCAATCGCAATGGAAAGCTATGGCCGGTAAGATTGACGAAGACAGATTTAAAGAAGTTGCAGAACTTCTGGAAATTCAGCACGAGGAAGCCAAATGGTGGAGAGATGCATGTGTACTGTATTTCCAGTCCTTTTCAGGACTTCCCATTCCAGCCAGCTATGAGAAGCCTGCACATGATTTAGCATATTATGAAAACCTGAGATTCTATTTCGTTCCAGGCATTAAAAATTAATAAATAAGGATAGGAGTGTGTAATTTGTAATCACAATACGAATTCAATACCAGTCATGACAAAAAAAAGAGGCTATTTCCAATCGGAAACAGCCTCTTAATCGAGTGTTTATTAGAAGTAATATTGTCGCTATTTCAAAATCGGTTCTATCAATTTGATGGTTCCATCAGCATTATGCGTTAGTTCGGTTACCTTAACATTTCTCAGGTGTGTTTTTCCAGATAGTTGTGTGTCGTGGTAGAAGATATACCATTTCCCTTTTATTTCCACTATGGAGTGATGTGTTGTCCAGCCTTCAACAGGATCCATAAATGTTCCCTGATAGGTAAACGGTCCGTATGGGGTATCACCAATGGCAGATGCAAGGTAATGGGTGTCACCCGTTGAATAGGTGAAATAATATTTACCGTTGAATTTATGCATCCAGGCGCCTTCAAAAAATCTTCTGTCGTGATCCTTTGTAAGAAGCTGTTTTCCTTGCTTATCCAGAATAATAACATCCTTAAGACCTCCTTCGAAAGAGAGCATGTTATTAGTTATTTTCGCCACTTTTGCTGTTAACGCCGGTTGATCTTCTTGTTGAGAGTCTGTTTTTGATCCATTGGCATCATATTTTCCATTTTTCCAACGTTGCAGCTGGCCACCCCAGATTCCGCCAAAATACATATATGAGCTACCATCTGAATCTGTAAATACTGCTGGGTCTATACTGAAGCTACCCGGAATAGGTAAGGGTTCAGCTTTAAAAGGTCCTGCAGGATTCTTGGACGTCGCAACACCTATCCTGAAAATATCAGATTTATCTTTAACTGGGAAATATAGATAATAGGTACCTCCTTTAAAAGCAACATCGGGCGCCCAAAGCTGCCTGCCTGCCCAGGGGATATCCTTAATGCTTAAAGCTACACCATTGTCAGTTACCTTAGCGCCGATGCTGTCCATACTTAAGATATGATAGTCGCGCATATCAAAATGATCTCCATTGTCGTTTTCTGGCTTACCTGCCTCAATATCGTGAGAAGGGTAGATGTAGATCTTTCCATCGAATACGTGTGCCGATGGGTCTGCCGTAAAAATGTTCGATATTAACGGCTGAGACAAATATTTGCTTTTTTTTAAGGTGTCAATACTTGTCTTAGTCGTAGACTGATTATTTTGCTGGCATGAACTCATAATGCCTAAACCCATAATGGATGCCAGTACGGATATTCCTTTTATTTTTTTAATCATTTTTATTTATAAGTGGTTAATTGTTGTTTTTTGTACTTAAGGTGCTTTCCGGCGGACCAAGGAAGCTCGGTTTTAATCCGCCGAGATCCAAAACCAGTTTCTGCAATACTACACCTGGGTTAACCATCATGTATTTGATCGTGTGTTTACCGGTTTTGTTGAATTGGAATGGCGTTTTAAAGATTTTGATGCCATTTGCTACCGACTGACCCCATGCGTTGTCAGATTTGTAACCAGAACTGATGTTAACAACAATAGGCGCCTCGTCATCAACCGAAACAGCAAACTGAAGGCCTTCTTTTCCGGTAAAATCAATTGTTGGGGAAACAAAAGTATTTAGTGTAAACGTTCCAGTATGTGTTAGATAAATTTCGTACACTAAAGCTGGTGAAGTTTCCGACGGTTGTTGGATCGGGGCGGTAACTGGGACAGGCATAACGCCTCCCAACGTTTTACCATAGTTGGGAATAGTTTGCCAAAATATGGGTCTGTTATTTATCGCACGACTATAATTAGGTGCTTCCATAGCGATATAACCATTTTCCGGCAGAAACAAATTCGGTTCAATGTTAGCCGTCATTGTGTTATCTGTATTGATAGGAAGCTGAATTATCGATCCGTCAGTTCCTGAAATTATAATTTCACTCCGAGTATTTCCAGTTGGTGCCTTAGACCAGTCAATGCTGATACTTACTGTCTTTTCAGTTGTGACTGTTCCATTTTTTTCTTCAATGCTCACAAAGCTCGGCGCCGTAATACTGTATCTGAAAGCGCTTGTTCCTGTGTTAAATATTTCGAAATCATGTGTTTTGTTGGTTAGGCTGCTGAATACCGGGAAAGATTTGTCAACTGTTGCCTTACCCGTCCAGGAAGCATCAGAGCCTTCAATTGAAATGCCTAATCCACCTTGTCCAGGTTGGATGGTTGTTGTTTTCGGAATGATATTTTTCTCAGGCTGCTGCCAGTAAGTATAGCCAATATGTGTTTGATCCATCATATGGTCCCATTTACCCCCCGCCATTATAGTATTGTAATAATTCGTGATCTTAGCATCACGCTTAAATAGCGAATCCACCTGAGCCGCCAGAGCGTTAGTGGCTACTCTTCCCTGTTTGGCATAGAGCCGGTTTTTTGCCTGAGCAAAATAAAGTGCATACAGATTTGAAACGGCTTCCACGGGATGTAATACCAACTGGTAAAATGCATCTTTTTGACTTTTAGGAATTTGCTGATAAATATTGTCTGCTTGCCGGTTTAGTTTTTTGAAGTCAGATGTGACACGCTCAAATTCCCTGTAATTAACAAGACTATAAGTGTTCGCGTTCAACAACTCGGGTTTTATCCTGCCGCTGTATTTTAGATAGGTGTCAATAATTTGACCTATCGCAGTAGCATGCGTTTTTCCAAACTGTTTAGCTGCCCAATTCATAGTGTAGGGCATAAGTTGTTCTGCTGGTATTGCGTTAGGTGCCCAGGCGTAATCCAGAAAGAACTCAATCGGAAACTCCATAGGCTTCAGGTCTCCCACATTGACAATCCAGATCTGGTTAGCATCATATCTGTAAGCCAAATTCATCTGCTCCCAAACTTTCTGAATAGGATTGGTATTTAGCCATTTGTAATTTCTTGGGCCGCCAACATAGTCAAAATGATAGTAAATCCCGTAGCCTCCCGACCGCGGCGCTTCTCCAATTCGAGGGAGTTTACGGATATTACCCCAGTTGTCGTCGCACAATAAAAGGGTAACATCGTCGGGCACACGCATGCCGTTATCGTAGTAATCCTGTACTTCCTTATATAAAGCCCAGAGCTGCGGGGTTTCTGAGGCAGGTTTTTTGGTTACTTGCTCAATAGTTTGCCGCTGATCTTTAACAATCCTTTCCAGTAGTGCCGTTGCTGTCCCCTCTGTCATCGGTTCATCTCCATCACCACGCATCCCGATGGTAATGAGACTCTCTTTATTGCCCATGTTCTGAATTCCTTTCCTCCAGAAATCGGTGAGCACTTCTTTGTTATTTTCGTAATTCCATTGCCCTTTTCCAAAACGTTTCCATTCGGTCTGACTGCGTACCATCGGTTCATGGTGACTGGTACCCATCACTACGCCATACTCATCCGCTAGAATAGGATTCATCTTATCATCATCGTTGAAAGCGCTTCCCCACATCGCAGGCCAAAGGTAGTTGCCCTTTAAACGCAGAATCAATTCAAATACCTTTTCATAAAATTTATGGTTAAAACCGCCGAATTCTTTTTTACTCCATCCTGATAGGGCAGGGGCCTCATCATTAAGAAATATACCGCGATATTTTACTGCCGGAGAAGATATAATATGGCGGCCTTCCAGGATGTACAGGGCGGAGCTTTTCTGGATAGGTACATCTGCCCAGTAATACCATGGCGAAACGCCAATCTGATAAGACAGTTCATAAATTCCATAAATCGTTCCACGTTTGTCGCTCCCCGCGATTACAAGTGCTGAATCCACACCTTTCACCGGGTTTTTTACCACTTGGATCAAAGTGCTTTCCCAATTGCCGGCTATTCCACCAACATTAATTTTAGTATTACGGATGAGCTCGTCAATAATAGCACTATGACCAATGGTACCAACAATGATGGGCATTCCGTTTGCCTTACCTGTGGAGAACATGGGTTTAACACCACTAACTTTCCCCAAGTCTGTCTGTAAGTCTTTTGCGGCGCGCAATACGCCAGGCCATTCATTAGAACTAGCAATAATGGTAGCAACTTTACCTTTGTGAATAAGCGGAAAGCTGCCCGGAACGAAAGTGCTACTTGTAATTGGATTAAGACCAGCCGCGCGGCTAGCTGTCCATATGCCAAATAACGCAAAAAAGAGAATATATTTTTTCATCTATCTAGCCTTAAATTTAACTACTTCCCAATAAGCCTTTTTTGGTTGGAGCTGTGTATCAAACAAAAGTGGGTAGTTTTTTCTTCCGATTACAGGATAGCTGTCCAGCCATGTAGCTCGATCAGAGATGTTCCAGAAAGTGACATTTGTAATCACATCCTTATATTTTCTGAAGGTGTCGAACACCATTTTATATTGTGCTATCTGTTTTTGCTCCAGATCTGGTGTATAGGTGTCTGTTTCGCCAGCTTTCTTTGCTCTCTTTTCCTTTTCCCATGGATAAATAGACATGTCAAGTTCTGTAAACTGAATCTTTAACCCTAAAGAGGAATATTGTTGGATGGCATCGATGAGCTCCTGTTTACTGGGTTCGTAGATTGACCAATGCGCCTGAAGTCCGACGCCATCAATCGGAACATTCTTGTCTTTAAGGTTTTTAAGAAGCTTGTAGATTCTTACACGTTTTTGCGGACGCTCGGTGTTGTAATCGTTGTAATACAATTTCGCTTCAGGATCTGCAGCATGTGCATATTCAAATGCTTTAACGATGAAATCCTCGCCACAGATCTGATACCACTTAGAGTTACGCAGAAATTTCGTATCATCGTCGTCTATCGCTTCGTTTACAACATCCCAGGCGTAGATCTTTCCTTTGTAGCGTCCTACAACGGCATCAATATGAGTTTTTAGTCGCTCCAGTAATAATTCTTTACTAGCTTGCTTACCATTTGCATCAATAAACATCCAATCTGGAGCCTGCTCATGCCAACAGAGATTGTGACCGCGGATCTTAATTCCATTTTTGACCGCGAAGCTGACGATAGAATCTGCTTCTTTCCAGTTAAAATGCCCTTCCCGAGGTTGTATAGATGCCATTTTCATGGCGTTTTCTGCAGTTACGCTATTGAATTGTTTTTTAATGAGCGTGGCCTCATCACCGGTTAAGTTTCTTCTGCCAACGGCAACTCCGATACTGAAATAGTTTTTGTAGAAGTCTTTTAAACCACGGCTATCTGCTTGATAATTTATCGTTGTTTGTCTGCTGCTGCAGGAGTTTAATAAAAGCAGGCATATACAGCAGTAGCCCAATACAGTTAACGGTGTGAAGCTTGAATTTTTTCGATTCATATCTGGTCTTGATTAGCAGGTCAAATGGACTGCCTTTTATCTCGCCAAATTATCAAAAGCCTATTTTTTGAAATGTGCCATTTTATTATTTTAATGATACAGATGTATAATGCTAAGCCTTATCTGTATTCGTTTAAAGTCTACTGGAATGATCCATCCCTATAAACCAGTGACTTACGTTTGCCGGTAAAAATAAAGCCTTCTTTAGTGTTTTTTGACTCGCCGTAGGTAAGCGTTTTTGTTTCAGCATTAAATTTGGGTTGTATTAATCGCCTTATTTCATCTGGGTTGTCCTCATCCATCAAACTCGCCGACGTAAATAGTTCAGATTCTAACGATTTACCTACTTTGAATATTTTTGCATCAATAGAGAATTTCCCCTCCAATAAGGTCAACGATCTGCAAAGGGAATATGGTTCCATTCCGCTCATTTGTCCATTTCCTAGTAATAAATACGTGGGATCTTTGGCAGGTTTTAGCGCATAAATGGATTCGAAAAACGGAGTAGGGGACCCATCATATTCACGTTGCTCATATAGGGAGTCAAAAGATGCAGTCGCGAGTGTGTCTTTTGAGGTCTGATATTGAAGAATATTCTGCACATGCCACATGGTACCTGAGTTTGGCGAAAGCCAGTAAAATATGCGAAGCAGCTTGTCATCTGATGTAAGGATTTTAATATCATATTTCTCCAGCGAAGAATAGTTGGCCGTAAAACTTTCAGGTTTTTTTAAAACAATTAAAAGGCGGCTGACGAACAATTCTTCAGCACTTGGTTGTCCATCGTCTGTATAGTTCCCTTTCGATGCGACCATCTTCGCTGCCAGGCTGTCCAAAGAACCGTCTATAGTGTCCTTCGGTATGATCGCAGGTTTTACGGTGTCAACAACCGTCTTTTCTTTGACTTGTTTATTCTGACACGCGGAAATCACAATGATCAGGAAAAAGAGCAATGAAATTTTAGAAACCATAAGCTAATACATTTTGGTAGTAACAGCTTAGCGCGTTTTAAGTTTGTGACGAATCATCAAAAAGCTATATTTACAAGGCCTTCCCGTAAGCTTAAAATATGGTTGAAATCTTTCAGAATATCCGGAAAATCTATGTTTTTAGCGATCCCTGCGAAGCATTAAAACCCTATATAGAATTTTTCTCGGAATCATCAATACCAGATGGTCTTGCTGCAGTGGGCAATAATTTTTCATCCGTTAAAATGTTTCCCAGCTGGACCCCAACTTTTTACATTAATCTGGGTACACCTTATTATATAGATCTGAAAGCAAAGCGCTACCTGATAAAGGTTGCCGAAGATATTTTGATTTTAAGGAATGATGACATAACGAGACATAAATTGCCTGCAGACCATTTGTACACTATAAAGTTTAACCCCGGCGGTTTAGAGGCTATTCTGGGCATAAATCAACTTAGTCTGGCAGATAAAATCACTGACTTGAGGCAAGTTTTACCGTTACGCCTGCTAGACAATATCAGGCGTGCAGAAAATTTTGAGGTGCGTACAGCACTGATGCAGAATTATCTGCTTAGGGTATTTGAACGGCAACAAACAAAGGATCATTTTATTGGGTTGGTCAACGATGCGATCGGGGAATATACGACTTCGGGTATGAGTCTGAGTACAAGTCATGTAGCTGAACGAGTTTTTGTGACTTCAAAGACAATAAACAGATATTTTAACAGGATAATAGGTATTTCTCCAAAAGCATATTTTTCAATGTTACGTGCCCGGACCGCATTGACGGCTTATGTATCCAGGCAGGATGAGTTCGTTCCTTTTGATTTTGGATATTATGACATTAGTCACTTTCATAAAGATGTTATCAGGTTTACCGGAAAGAAACTCACACAGCATAAAATATAATTGTCCGTTTTTTACTTTCGCGCCCCAACTCATCTCCTTACTTTGTGCGTAAATTAGATTTGATATGAGACTTTTTTTAGCCGTTCTTTTTTTTATCTCCCACATTACAATATCCGCTAGCGCGCAGACTTACAAAGCAGTGGTATTGCCCTATCCAAAACTAGTAAAGTTTGATCCCCGTTTGATTGTGAAAACAGGTTTCTTGGTTGTACCGGAAAATAGAGCTAAACCTGCCGGAAAAACTGTGAAAATACCATTTATTTATGCCCGCAAACCAGATCAGGATTCATCGAAAAACATCTCTCTTTTTACAACAGGAGGTCCCGGATACAGCACAACAGCTAACATAGACAGTATTGCTTACGATTCTGGATTTCTTAAGTTCGGTGGGTTCATCGCTTTTGATCAACGTGGAACAAAGCGTACGATACCATGCCTGGACTGCCTGGAAGTAGGTGAAGCGGTGAAGAGAAGTTACCGGGAAGGTAAAAATAAAGACAGTCTGATTTTAAAGGCGACTATCGCCTGCCGCAAACGGCTATCTGATCAGGGGATTGATTTGTCTGCTTATAATACCATGGAAAGCGCAACAGATATCAATGATTTGCGGCTGACCTTACATGTCGATTCCCTTAACCTGATTGGCATATCTTACAGCGGAGGGCTAATGCTTTCAGTAGCACGGCAACACCCGAAGGCCGTTCGTACACTCCTGTTGAATTCTCCTTTGCCAGCGTTCGTGAATTTTGAGGAACATGCTTTGCTCAATCTTAATGAGGCTTTTGATAAGGTATTTGATAACTGTGTATCAGACTCTGTATCTCAAGTAAAATATGCGAATTTAAGAGATCGTTTTCATCAATATTTCAGCAACATCACCGGTAAAAATTTCAGCCTGCGGTATCTGGAGAAAGGTACGCGTGACAGCATCACAATAAAATATACCAAAACAGAATTGTTAAATGCATTATCCGATCGATTGAACAGCATTCAGGTCAAGTCAGTACCCGCAGTAATGCTTGATATGATTAATGGAAAACATGCCGATTATGTCAAAGAAGTATTAGATGGTTACTTCAGGGGAGATCCCGCACTGTCGCTAGGGATGCGGTATTCAGTTTACTGTACGGAACAGATCGCATATGCCAGTCAGGTGTTGGAAAAACAGCAGGATCGAATTCTTCCCTGGCTTGCCGGATATCCAGTAAACAATGTGAATCATCAGATCTGCGACTGCTGGGAAGTACGTAAAGAAGCTCAGGATGCAAAGACGCCAGTCTATTCAGCCGTCCCGGCATTGATCACGGGAGGTGATATCGACCCTGCTTGCAGGCCATTTTATAACCGACTGATTCAGCGGTATATGCCCAATAGCCAATTGCTGATTATCCACAATCGCGGTCACCTCCCAGGTTTTACCGTCGATGGTACGGATTACGTAAAGATGTTTCTGGAGAATCCTTACCAGAAGATCATAGCAAAGTCGGACGCACTAATCGTAGAATAAGGAAATCTTTGAATTATTAATACATTTACAGCAAAGAAATAAAACAAAATGTCGTACTGCGCTGCAATAGAATCAATGACCGGAGAACGGAAAGCACTACATAAATCTTACCATGATGAGCGGTATGGTTTTCCTATTCATAGCGACAATGAATTGTTCTGTCGCTTAGTCATGGAAATTAATCAGGCAGGACTGAGTTGGGAAACTATTTTGAAAAAGGAAGATAATTTCAGAGCCGCTTATGATTACTTCGATATTGGTATAGTGGCGGCGTATACAGAAACAGATCGGGAGAGACTGTTGGGAGACCCTGGAATTATACGCAATAAGCTAAAGATCAACGCGGCTATAGAAAATGCCAAAACAATAGTACAGTTGCAGAAAGAATTCGGATCTTTTGAACGATGGCTGGAACATCACCATCCAAAAACTAAGGAAGAATGGGTGAAACTATTTAAAAAGACGTTCCGTTTTACAGGCGGTGAAATCGTAAATGAGTTTCTGATGAGCACCGGATTTTTACCAGGCGCACATCCTTCAAGTTGCGTAGTTTATGAGCAAATATTAAATGCAAAGCCAATGTGGAATAAGAAATAGCGGTTTCTTTATGCACAAATTGTCTACTCATCTAATTTAACCCTATTTTAGCTTTCTATTCGCAGGCGAAGAAGTATGGCTAACAGACAAATCAAGGGGCAGCAAAAGTTAAGGGTGACAGATGAATCGGAAGAGTTGATTCACCGGACTATAAAGAATAATTATCAAAGTACGTTTCCGATAGTTGGAATGGGGGGGTCAGCAGGGTCTTTCCATGCCTTTGAACTATTTTTTCAACGGATGCCCATTGATGCAAATATGGCTTTTGTTATCGTTATGCACCTGGAGCCCACCCATAATGTAGATATTGCGACGTTGCTACAGCATTCCACATCAATGCCCATTGTTGAAGCGGAAGACGGCATGCGTATAGAACCTAATTCTGTTTATATTATCCCGCCAGGTAAAGATATGGGGATGCACAACGGTCATTTGCTGTTGTTTAACGCACATACAACTCGGGGTGCACGGATGGCAATCGATCATTTTCTTCAGAGCCTTGCCGAAGACCAATGGAATAATGCAGTGTCTATTATTTTTTCCGGCATGGGGTCTGATGGGGAAACGGGTGTGAGGATGATCAAGGAGAAGTTGGGTATGGCTATGGCACAGGATCCGGCAACGGCCGAATATAGTAGCATGCCATTAACATCGATAAAAACAGGACTGGTTGATTACATTATCGCTCCCGAAGAGATGCCTGTAAAACTTGTACAGTATCTGAGTCATCCTGTATTGCAACACAATGCTACCGAAGAAATTAGTCTTGATCGCAGCAACCAAACTCACGTTCAGAAAATATTGATGCTCCTGCGTTCGCAGACCGGGCATGACTTTACGCTGTATAAAAAAAATACCATTACCCGAAGGATAGAGCGCCGCATAGCTTTTCACCAGCTTCCTGACTATGTTCATTATGTCAACTACCTTCGGGAAAACCCGGTAGAAGTAGAAACACTTTTTAATGAACTACTGATTGGCGTTACCAAGTTTTTCAGGGATCATAATGCTTTTGATGTTTTACGTGAACATTTGTACACGCACTTGCTTCAAAAGCCCGTAGACGAGCCGATCAGGATCTGGATTGCCGGGTGCTCTACGGGAGAAGAAGCGTACTCTATTGCCATTTTGCTGACGGAATATCTGGATACCATGAGGCTGAAACGTTTGCCAAAAGCTCAGATATTTGCTACGGATCTTGACGCCAATGCAATAGAACACGCCCGTGCAGGATATTATTTCGGTAATATCGCTTCAGAAGTGTCAGCGTCCAGGCTGGAACGTTTCTTTGTGAAAAGAAACAACGGATATGTTGTTAAGAAAGAGGTTCGTGAAATGATTGTTTTTGCACAACATAATCTGATTAAAGACGCACCATTTACTCGCCTGGATCTCCTTTGCTGCAGAAATGTGATGATCTATCTGACTACAGACCTGCAGCGTAAGATTATCCCTGTGTTCCACTACTCGCTAAATCCAAAGGGGCTTCTTTTTCTCGGACCTGCGGAGTCAATAGGGTCTTTCAGCGAATCGTTCGATGCACTTGATTCCAAATGGAAACTATTTGAAAAAAAGGACGGCGTGGCTAATAGTGTGAAAATGATAGATTTTCCTTTTCATATTACCCAACAGAGTAATAAATCAAAGGAACAACCGATAAAAATTATGGAAAAAAACTCACTGGCTGAAAATTTTCATAAAGTACTCCTTAACCAATATTCTCCTTCTTCATTGCTTGTAAACGATAAGGGGGAAATCTTGTACATCAACGGAGAAGTAGATAATTATCTTAAATTACATTCTGGCGATGCCGTCATGAATATCCACAGAATGGCCCGCGAAGAAATCAAATACGCTTTAGGAAATGCGATCCATCAGGCATGGAAAGAGCGGGGTACAACGGAAGTCAAAGATTTTAAGGTTACAATTAACGGCACCGCACACCTCATTGGATTTAATGTCGCCTATCTCAACGAAGCTCCATTGGCCGGGCTTTTACTGATTGTATTCAAAGAACGGGCGATGCTGAAAAAAAGCAGGGCTAAATCTGGCGACATTGACCCGGCAAAAAATGGTGCCGTTGAAGAACTTGAAAAAGAACTGATTTATACCAAACAGCAGTTACACAGTACCATTGAACAAATGGAAACTTCAATGGAAGAACTCAAATCTACTAACGAAGAGTTGCAAAGTACCAATGAGGAGTTGCAAAGTACGAATGAGGAGGCGCTTACAACAAAAGAAGAGATGCAGTCACTCAACGAAGAGCTCATGACAATCAACCTGCAGTATCAGAATAAGGCTGAGGAGTTGACTAATCTGAATAACGATATGAAGAATCTCCTGGATAACACGGAGATTGGAACAATTTTTCTTGATAATCAGCTTAACATTCTCAGATTTACGCCGCAGGTTAATAAACTGTTCAATGTAATCCCAACGGATGTTGGTCGGTCAATCACCCATATCGTTTCAAACTTTGATTACCCGGCAATAGAAAACACCATCATAGAGGTAATTGAAAGATTGTCTGGCAAAGAACTAGAAATAAAAACCAAGAAGAACGAATGGTATAATCTCCGTATTATGCCCTATCGTACGATCGACAATTTTATTAGCGGGGCAGTATTAACATTTACAAAGATTACTCCGTTAAAGGCGCTGGAAAACAAATTGTCTACATTGATGACGTATGTACAGTCTGTCGTTGATAGTTTGCCTGATGCAGCAATAATTCTGGATAAGAATGCAAAAGTACTTGTGGTTAATGACGCTTTTTTGAGGCTGTTCCAATTGCGTGAATATGAAGTAAAAGAACAATTCTTTATGGAGATTGCACATAATCGCTGGGGCACCAATAAACTTGACCACTTACTCCTCGAGCATGGACTTAGAGAATTCTTCTTTCAGCATGAATTCCCGGGTCTTGATCTCGTCAATCTTAAAGTTGAAATTAGCTATGTAACGGAATCTCCAGTAACAGAAAACACTGCGCTTATCATGACTTTTAAAGCTGTAGAAATTGGAAAGCAAAAGAAGAAAGAATAAGGAAAGAATTATTGAATTATTGCGTCAGCGTATTGAACATCCAGATTCATTACAAATGAATGCGGAGGCTAAAATAACAGAACACGAAATTTCGGTACTGTTAAATGAGCTGCAAGTGTTTGAATTGGAATTGGAGATGCAGAATGATGAACTTAAACTTTCTTATGAGTTATTGGAAGCTGAACGCCTAAAATTTGCAGGGTTTTTTAATCAGGCACCAGTTGGATATTTTGTGCTGGACTATATAGGATCTATTGAGGAAGCTAACCAAACCGGAGCCGACTTGTTGAATGCGACTAAGAAAAACATCCTGGGGAAACGATTTCAAAGTTTCATTACACCCAATGATCTGGAAAACTTTTATTTCTTTTTACATAGAATGAAGGGTACTGGCATCAGACAGAACTTTGAAATCAAGTTATCGCTACACAACGAGCAGGAAATTTATACCAGGATGGAGGGAGTAGCGGTTATTAATACTACTTCAGGGAAAATTCAATACTACATTACTGTCGTAGACACCACGGAAAGTAGGATTGCGCAACAGCTGTTGGTAGAAACATCTCAGCGACTTAAACTTACCCTTAGCGCCTCTTCCACGGGTACGTGGACTATGGAGATGAGTAGGAATAGGATCTTTCTTGATGACTTCTCTTATACAGTTTTGGGGATCGATACCTGGGATTTTGACGGCACCGTGCAACGTTTCATTACATTTGTTCATCCGGATGATCAACAGTTAGTGCGCGCAGCATTTTTAGGGCCTCAGCAAGGTGATGGAAGAATAGAACTAGAATTCAGAATTGAAACACAAAGTGGAGCAATAAAGGAAATATATGCCCTGGGTCAACAGGTAGAAGGCGCTGAAACCCATGCCTTTTTTGCTGGTATTTTAATGGATATCACACCCCGAAAGGAGCTTTCAAGACAAGCTGAAAATGCTCAGGAAGAGAAGCAGAAGTTGATCCTTGCCGCTACGTTCGAAGCCCAGGAGAGAGAGCGGGACCGAATCAGCAGTGCCCTGCACGATAGTATCTGTCAGATTTTATATGGTATCAAGCTGAATTTTCAAAACCTAAAAGTGGCAGGAAAGACTGCCGAGATGCAGAATGTAAATAAGCTTTTGGATCAAGCAATTCAGGAAACCAGGGAGATTTCCTATGAACTTACGCCGTCTGTACTGCGGGATTTCGGTTTTGCAGCAGGAATTAAAGAAATATCGCAACGGTTTAGTGGGTTTGGGCTTAAAATCCATGCGGAGGTAGAGGATGATCTTGATACACTGCCAGGCGAGACGCAATTGTATCTTTTTAGGGTTGTACAAGAGTTGGTCAACAACTGTATCAAACATGCGCAGGCAAAAATTGCCGAGATCAATATTTTTACTGAAGATGGCTGGCTAATGTTGGTAGTTAGAGATAATGGGAAAGGCTTCGATGTTGAAAATGAGCAGGCATGGCTAAAAGGTTCCGGTTTACGTGGTATAAAAAATAGGATTGTGCTACTGAATGGGGAGATAAAAGTAGAAAGCAATTCATCAGGAACAAAAACGACGATTAGTGTTAAGAAAGATCGTCCTAACGATGGCTAGTGATCTAATGCAGAACTAATTTGCAATCCACCATAACCTTTTGATAATCCCCGATACCAATGTCTTTGTTGATTAATTTCAGCAAAAGTTCTATAGCATTTTTACCCACAGACTGTGGATTTTCTTCTATCGATGCCAATGGTGGGTGATCCAGGTAATGGATAAATGGCGTATTACCAAAACCGATACATTCTATCTCTTCAAAATTGGGATGTTTAATGGATTTAAGATATTTTATGGCATCGAATATGATAACTTCTTTAAATGCTACCAATGCCGTCGGCTGCGGACTTTCAGTCATAAATAACTTTTGAATCGCATTAATAGTGTTTTCTTTGTCAAAATCTGTGTAAGCAACTAACTCAGCGTCGAAAGAAATTCCGCCATCTTTAAGTGCATTGATATAGCCATTGAAACGATCGTGTGTAAAATTGGTCATTTTAGGGCCGCCCAGGTACGCAATGCGTTTATGACCCCGCGAAATTAAAAAGCGTGTGGCCTCGTAAGATCCCTGAAAAGTGTTACCTAGTACTTTATGACAGTTGAGGTTAAAACTAGGGTTCCTGGTGTAGTATACTACAGGTACACCAAGCTTCTCAAACTGGTCTAAATGGTTAAAATCTTTCGTTTGTTTGGAGATGGCGATGATGAGTCCATCCACACGGCTGCGCAGCAGCATATTTGCCAAAAGAATCTCCTTTTGCAATTCATCATAAGACTGACTGATGATTACGTTATATCCCTTCTGCATGGCGTATTGTTCAATGCCATAAATACTTTTGGTGAAAAAGTGATCCAGAAGATTGGGCAGGATAACGCCAATAATGTGCGATTTCTTTTCCTTTAAGTTGAGTGCAGATTTGTTAGGCGTAAAATGCCATTTCTGCGCCATTTCTTTTACCCGTTGTCTGGTATACGAGTTTATTGTAGGGTAGTCGTTTAGTGCCTTTGAAACTGTTGAAACTGACATTTTTAACTTCTCTGCCAGAAATTTTAGTGTCACCGGTGTATTGTTCTCCATCTGCTCTTTTCTCCCTGCATATATAAGGAAATAAGGTGGATTTCCCTTGTAAATGCTTTGTTATCGAATATATTCTCAATATAGCAAATTATTTCAAACGTTTGAAACGGTAAAATAGGCTATTTTACCTGTTTTAAGCATGATTTTGTTGCTTGGGCCACTTGCATTTTACTAATTTCATTCCCGTAACCAGCTAACCAAATATAAAATGAATGTTTCATCAACACGTCTCCCGGACATACGTGTCCCCGATTATCCCTTTTTGTTAAGATCTGTCAAATCCTTATCTTAAGGAATCTTCAGTTTTATTACCAGTTAATTTATTTCATCCAATTCAATCTCATTTGCACATAACAGACATGCTTTGTCTGGTTTTGTGTGCAACAAACAAAAATCAATTATGGATAAACTTTACAATTATTTTGTAGGTGTCTTGTTGTGCTGCTGTATTTCTGCAACAGCTTTTGCTCAAACAATGATTACCGGAACAGTAAAAGACGCGAAAGGCCTTGTGCTGCCTGGCGTAAGTGTTAAAATTAAGGATACGAAAAATGTGTCCGTTACGAATACTGATGGTAAATACAGTATTCAAACGTCTGATAAAGATGCGGTATTGGTATTTACTTATTTAGGTTTCCTGCCCAAGGAGTTAAGTGCTGGAGGTAAACCGGTATTAAATGTGACTTTAGAAGAGGACTCACAAGGACTTAGTGAAGTCGTTGTGGTTGGTTACGGTACCCAGAAAAAAGTAAATCTGACTGGTGCTGTATCTGTAATCAGTGGAGAGCAACTGGCAAATAAGCCGGTGCCTAATGCGTTGGCTGCCATGCAGGGTATAGCACCGGGTGTAACGATTACACGCAGCAGCGGTAAACCAGGTGATGAAGGTTTTGGTATTCGAATCAGGGGCTTCTCTTCTGCTAATGATACTAAAGCGTTAATTTTAGTAGACGGGGTAGAGATGGATCTTTCTCTAATTAATGCAGACGACGTAGAAAGTATTTCTGTGCTGAAAGATGCAGCAGCAGCATCTATCTATGGAGCACGTGCTGCTGGTGGTGTAGTGTTGGTAACAACTAAAAAATCAACAAGTGGTAAAACCAGGATTAACTTTACAAGTAATTATAGTCTGAATATTACGGCGAGGCAGCCTGAACGCTTAAACTCATGGGATGAGCAAGCGCTAATTGATGAGGCTCGCTTTAACGCAACAGGTGCCAGAGAATTTACACCGGAACAAATTGAATGGTTGAAAAACCCCAACTTTGACTACCGTCCAAACCTTACCGCAGACCGCTGGGAGTATTTTGACAATACAAACTGGATCAAAGAAGGTATGAACAAAGTAAATCCCGCTCAGAATTATTCTCTATCAGTAGGCGGGGGTAAACAGGAATTGAACTACTTGTTATCTGCAGGCTATTATCAGCGTCGGGGTGTGTTGCGTTACGGACCAGATGATAACAACAGAACTAACCTCAGACTTTCTGTAAATACAGAACTAAATAAGTACATGACCCTTAATGTAACAGCAGGTTATATTAACAATGCTGTTAACCAGAACTCCTATAGTACTGGTAATATTATTGATCTGCTGTACCGCGTTCGGACAAGACAAGCATTGTATACTCCCGCGGAAGATATAACCGGTCAGCCTTACAATGGTGATTTACAATTGAATCCTATCGATATCCAAAAAAATGCAGGAACTAATCTTTCAACTTATGAAACATTTACAGGTAAGGCAAGCTTAAATGTAAAGAACTTTGTGAAAGGTCTTTCCCTGGATTTTACAGCGTCGAGAATGCAGGATAATTATAATTCTGAAGTTGATGCCCGGACATTGAACTGGTACGGTCGTACAACCAATACTGTCAGATTTTCTTTAAATACACCAAACTCAATAGCGTTAACTAAAAACAAGGGTTACCGTGATAACCTGACAGGTCAGTTCACCTATGATCTGAGCGTTGATAAACATAATTTCAAATTGCTGGGTGGAGGTTCCTACGAGCAGTACCGTAAAGACCAGATCTCTGCCGGTGCATCAACAATGGTGACCAATGACTTCTTCAGTCTTAACTTTGGCGATCCCTTAACAAAGACAAATAGTGATCTGGTAGAAACATGGGCTTTTGGCTCGGTATTCGGAAGATTTAACTATAACTATGATGAACGGTATCTATTCGAGGCTACGGTACGCTATGATGGAAGTTCACGCTTAGCTCCGGAAAATAGGTTCCAGGTGTTTCCTGCATTTTCTGCCGGATGGAGAGTAAGTGAAGAGCCATTTTTTAAAGATAAAGTACGCTTTATAACCAATCTTAAACTTCGTGGATCATGGGGGCAAGTTGGTAATGGTGCTGTTCTTGGGCTCTATGACTATATCCCGCAAATTACCAGTGGTCTAACTCAGCCAAATAACTCAACCACACCTAACTTGGTTTTCAACGGCGTTAAATCACAATATCTTTTTCAAAATTCATTACCATCTGCCAATAAAACCTGGGAAACTGTTGAAGTCAGCAATATCGCTATTGATGCAGGGTTCTTTAAGAACAGGTTAACACTTACTGCAGAATATTATACCAAGTTTAATAAGAACATGCTGGCGACACTTAATTTACCAAGCATAATCGGTGTTTCTGTAGGTAGTAGTAACGTTGGTGAGTTGAAGAGTTGGGGAACGGAGCTTGAAGTAAGGTGGAGAGATACATTTAAAAATGGAGATTACCATTTTGGATTCAATGTGTCCGATAACCAGAATAAGCTCGTTAAATATAATGGTAAAAACTCAATCGGTGCGGGTGGACTTGTTGAACTGATGGAGGGTTTTCCATTAAATACTGTGTGGGGTTATAAAACAGACGGATACTTCCAAACTCAGGCAGAAGCGGACGCTTACAAAGCAAAAGTAAAATACCCCTTCTTTGCTAATCCTGGCCCCGGTGATGTGAAATACCTTGATTTGGATGGAAATGGTATTATCGATGCCGGTGGAGGTACACCTGCTAAGCCGGGAGATCTGGTAAATCTGGGCACAACGAACGCGAGGTATACATATGGTTTTGACCTTGGCGGATCATGGAAAGGATTTGACTTTTCAGTATTCTTTCAGGGTGTAGCGAAACGGTCATTCTTGATCGAAGAAAACACATTGTCTCCAATTTTAGGAACAGCAAACATGCCATGGACAATCCATATGGATCACTGGACTCCGGATAACCCGAATGCTTTTTTCCCGAGAATGTATCAGACAAGTGCACATAACTTCAGGCCTTCTGATAAGTGGGTTCAGAATGGTAGCTACCTGCGCATGAAAAATGTAACTGTTGGTTATAACTTTAAAACAAATAAAAAAGTATTCCAGAATCTGAGAGTTTACTTTTCCGGACAGGATCTTTTTGAAAGTACCAAAGTACTCAGCGTATTTGACCCAGAGGTTGGGAATAACGTTAGTGCAAGTACTTATCCATTCTACCGCTCTGTATCATTCGGTTTAAATGTTACGCTATAATTATGAAAATTGCTATGAGAACATATAAAATATTAATCGCCTTAATGCTGGTTTCATCGCTGATGATCAGCAGTTGCAAAAAGCTCGACAGGTTACCAGAAACAACCCTATCTGACGCAAATTTCTGGAACACAGAAACAGATTTGCAGAATGCTGCAAACAGGTTATACGAGCAATTGGTTGGTTTTAGTATAGACAATAGAGGAGACGATAACGTTAATCAAAGTGGCCTGAATCAGGTTAGTAACGGTAATAGGGGGGTACCCGGTACCAGCGATGATTGGTCTAATCCATATAAAAACATCTTTACTGCAAATAATATTCTGGAAAAAGGTGTCAAGGCACAGGTTACCGATGCCGTTAAGAACCGCTACTTTGCGGAGGCACGTTTTTTTAGAGCCTACAATTATGCTGCCCTCGTAGAAAAATACGGAGATGTGCCGTTGATTTTAAAAACATTGGCTACTGATGCTCCTGAATTAACTGCACCGCGTACTGAGCGTGCCAAAGTTATTCAGGCAATCTATGATGATCTAGACTACGCCGCTACATGGCTGCCAACACGTGCAACGTTACCAGCTTTGCAGTATGGTAGAGTTACAAAAAGCGCAGCATGGGCCTTGAAAGCCAGAGTTGCTTTGCAGGAAGGAACAAGACAGAAGTTCTTTGGAGAATCTGGGTCAGCAGCACACCTACAGGTTGCAATTGATGCAGCGACTTTGGTAATGGGACAAGGTCATACTTTGTTTGCCAATTATCAAGGTATGTTTACTCACGATGGTGAAGGGCCAACTAACACAGAAAATATTTTTGTTAAGTTATACGGAAATACCGCTGCTTTAGGTTTGACACATAATACATCAAGAGATCTTGAGAATGGTAGAATTGCACCAACACGTAATTTGATTCGTATGTTTTTATATAGAGACGGATTACCGGCTTTCAATACTGACAATACACCGTCAGCTACAAAATCTCCTTTGTTTGTAAATGAAAAGGACGAAGCAAGTTACAATACAATATTAGATAACCGTGATCCCAGAATTACTACGCTTGTGTTCAGAGCTGGTGAACAGTCTTATCAGCGTCCATGGGTTCCCGGAACTTCTTTAGGTTCGAGATCTGCCTACGCAGGAAAAAAAGGATTTAATGCGGCCGACTGGACGTTAAACAACGGAGCCAATGTACATAAACCTTTGATCCGTTATGCCGAAGTCTTATTGATTCTGGCTGAAGCGAAGTTTGAGCTGAACAATGCAATCTCTGATGCTGATTTAAATGCAACGATTAATGTTATCAGGACAAGAGCAGGCATGACAGTGAAATTGACTAATGCATTCGTAACTGCCAATAACTTAAGTATGAGAGAAGAAATCAGACGCGAACGCACGGTAGAACTTTCTTTAGAAGGCTTCAGATATACCGATTTGTTGCGTTGGAAAATAGCAGAAACTGTGCTGCCGAAAACTTTACTTGGTGCTAAGTTTAACGCTACCGAATGGGTAGGGACCAATGCCTCTTCGCTACTTCTTAATAGTGACGGAGTACTTGTTGTAGAGGATGCTACTAAACGAACTTTTACTGCTAGCAAGGATTATTTGTACCCTGTTCCGTTGCAAGAAATCTCTTTAAGCGGTGGCAATGTGAAACAAAATCCAAACTGGAACTAATTAAACTGAACAATATGAAAACGACAATATATACAGTACTGCTTGCATTGATCACGATAGGTTTCGCTTCATGCGAAAAACGCGACTACCCTGCCGGCACACCTGAATTCGAAAATTACTATTACGCAGGGTACCTGCCATGGAATAACACTGGTACTGAATCTGTACTGCGTACACAAACAAAACTTGTTAAATTTCCTGTACAGTTCAATTCTGCCTATGTACGCGATTATGATGCCTCGGCATACTATAAATTGGTTACAACAGGAATTACTAACGCTGCGGTACTGGGTCAGGACTTTGACGTGGTAGATAAAAATGGTAATTCAATTAAGGCAACCGATGGAAATTACGCACTCGTGTTCCCTAAAGCACAAGCAAAGATCGATACTATTTATCTTAAGGTATTGAACAGTAGTGTTGCAGGAACGCGTAAAATTGAAATCGACCTCGTTAAAAACGTATCGTCCAATTACACGGTAGGTACATTTTCACAGTCCTACATTCGTTTTTTAGAAGTTAAATAACTTCACACCTAATTTTGAATAAAGACTAACCGCGTTACCATTTATGGTGAATTGGTTAGTCTTTTTGATGTATAAATATTTCACAACCTTCGTAATGTGGGGGCCAATCGTTATTTTAGCCTAACTAAATATAAAATACTATGAAATATATCGCGCTATTCCTGCTGGTTTCAGCAATTTCGTTCACAGGTTTTGCACAGGGTAAAGATGCTGTGGTGGGTAAATGGGTAAATTCTACTGGCGAAGCTCATGTGGATATCACAAAAAAGGGAGAGAAGTACTACGGTAAGATAGTTTGGCTCAAAGCGCCAAAAGATGAGACCGGTGCCACTAAAACAGATGTTAAAAATCCAGTAGAAAATCTGCGTTCAAGACCCATCCTTGGTCTTGAGATTTTGAGAGATTTTGTTTACGAAGATGGCAAGTGGACTGATGGAAAGATCTATGATCCTAAATCAGGTAAAACATATAGCTGTAATATGACGATAAAGTCAAATGGCGATCTGAATATTCGTGGCTATATCGGTATTTCGCTGATTGGTAGAACAGATGTCTGGAAAAAAGTAAAATAGATGAAATTATTCTTTGCACTTCTTTGCCTTCCATGTATACTTTTTGCGCAGAAGGAAGTTTTAAAACCATTAACATCAGGAACGAATACCAGCATACGGGGGATCTCTGTCGTGTCTGATCAAATAGCTTGGGTAAGCGGGAGTAATGGCTTTGTGGGCAAGACGTTGAATGGAGGTAAAGATTGGCAATGGATAAAACCTGAAGGATATGAGAAGCTGGATTTCAGAGATATAGAAGCTTTTGATGATCAAAACGCAGTGATCATCAATGCCGGATTTCCCGCCCATGTGCTGCTAACGGCAGATGGCGGAAAATCATGGCAACAAACGTATTTAAATACCGATTCTCTGGCGTTTCTAGATGGTATGGATTTTTGGGATGTTAATAATGGGATAATTTTTGGTGATCCGGTTAAGAATAAGCTGATGATCCTAAAAACTACTGACGGAGGCCATAGCTGGACGGACATCTCGGCAAACCTGACCGCAGAAGTTAAAATTGGCGAGGCTGGTTTTGCTGCTAGCGGAACAACAATTCAGGCAAAGGGTAAAGGTAAAGTCTGGATCGCCAGTGGCGGTGTAGTGTCAAATATTTATTATTCTCCCAACTACGGGAAAACATGGAAAGTATTTCCATGTCCCATTATTCAGGGACAAAGCAGTACCGGTCCTTTTTCCATTGATTTTTTTGACGAGAAACATGGAATTGTGGTAGGCGGAGATTATCTAAAGGATAAAGAAAGTTTTAATAATGCCCAGCTTACAACTAATGGCGGGAAAACATGGTTCAGACCGGATGTTTCTGTGTACGGTTACCGTTCAGGGGTTAGTTACCTGGATGCTAAGCACTGCTACGCAACAGGTACTTCCGGAACAGATTATTCGATTGATGGAGGCTTAACTTGGAATAGACTTTCTGATCTCAAATTTAATGCGATAAAAAAAGCAAAGAAAGGTAATTTGGTGCTTCTTGCAGGCAGCAAAGGACAAATCTATCAGCTTAGCGTTCAATAATTGCCCGGTTTCCGGTCGTAAGATTACCAAAACAAGACTTCATTTTATTCTGGATTCCCTTATCTTAGAGGCTGAGTTTATAAAAGCCATGGTAAATAGTCGCCTAAAGAAAATTTTGAAGCAGCATAGTTCTGCGATAGTATTATTTTTTTTTTTATTTCAGTATGCTGCTGTACAAGCGCAGAATCAACAATTTGTGCCAGATTCCATCGCTGTGAAGACTATCAACGAAACTAGCTTCGCAAAACACATCACTGTTTTGGCATCCGATGAATTTAAAGGGCGCAAGCCTTTTACCATTGGCGAGGTCAAATCAATAAACTACCTTAAAACAGAATTTGAAAAGCTAGGATTAAAACCTGGCAACGGGGACAGCTTTTTTCAACAGGTGCCAATGGTCGATATTAAATCTGTTCCTGAAGGGCAACTTGTTATTAAAGGAGCTGGAGGAACAGTATCAGCAAACTATCTTACCGAATTTGTTGCTGGCACAAAACATGTGTTGCAAAAAGTAGGACTGGCTTCTTCACCGATAGTATTTGCTGGTTATGGTATTGTAGCTCCCGAATATAACTGGAACGATTATGCTGGACTCGATGTAAAGGGAAAAACCGTTGTTGTAATGATCAACGATCCAGGGCTTCGTGATTCCACGCTTTTCAAAGGAAAAAACATGACGTATTATGGTCGTTGGACCTATAAGTTTGAAGAGGCGGCACGTCAGGGGGCAGCCGGAATACTGATCATTCACGATGATATTCCTGCCGGTTATCCATGGTCAGTGGTACGCAGTGGCTGGTCGAAATCAAAGCTTCAGCTGGAGACGGCAGACCAGAACAAGTCGCGCGCACTAGTAGAAGGCTGGATCAGCATGGATATTGCTAAACAGATGTTGAAATTGGCCGGAAAGAATGAGAACCTATTGTCTATGGCGACAAAGCGTGGGTTTAAGCCAGTAGATTTAGGCCTGACTACATCGCTCACTATAAATACGACAATTAAAAGATCGGTGTCAAATAATGTTTTGGCGGTTATTCCGGGTGTTAAAAGACCGGATGAAGCGCTGATCTATTCTGCACATTGGGATCATTTTGGTGTTGGTGAAATTGTAAAAGGAGATTCCGTATACCACGGTGCCGTTGACAATGCCACGGGTGTTGCAGCACTGTTGGAGATCGCTGCGGCTTTTAAGCAATCGCCAATACCGCCAGAAAGATCAATACTCTTCATTTCCTTTACGGGTGAGGAGCAGGGCCTGCTTGGCTCTGAATACTATGCAAGCCATCCTGTGTTTTCTGTGGAAAAATCTGTTGCAGATATCAATATGGATATGATGGGATTGGCAGGTAAAACTAAAGATATTGTTGTTTATGGATATGGGCAGTCAGATTTGGAAGACTATGCAAAAGCATCAGCCGCAAAACAGGGCAGAGTTATTGTACCAGATCCTGTACCTTCTTCAGGATTGTACTACAGATCTGACCATTTTAACTTTGCTAAAGTTGGAATCCCTTCATTTTTCTCAGGGTCCGGTGTTGACAATATTCAGTACGGAAAGGCATACGGTATGAAGCAAGCTGACGATTATATTAAAACCAGATATCACTCTCCACAAGATAATTTTGATCCTAAAACATGGGACATGGGCGGGATGGTTGAGGATGTTCGACTACTGTTTGATATGGGTTACCAGATGAGTCAGGAAACATTATTCCCGCAATGGAAAACAGGATCAGAATTTAAGAAGATAAGAGAAAAAACAGGAAATTAACTTGAAATCTATGAACAGAATATGTTACATACTGCTGCTAGTCGGGATCATCACAAGTTGCAATAAATCAGAACACGCAGAAGTATATGTACCAAGGCTGCTAAAAGGGGAAGAAGATCTTAACGTGAGATACAAAGAAGGGGAAGCTAAGTTTACTATATTTAATTTTGTTAAAGAAGATAAGAAGCAGCGAGTTGGAGACCTGATCGGAATTAGATATGGTGATACTTTGATACGTATACAGGCGGATCCTAATGACAAAACGCTAATTCATGATCATTTTGGATTTGCACAATTCGTTAATACCGACAAAACTTGTATCCTTGTTCAGATGCCAAATGAAAAGGGACTTATTGGGCCAACTTATATCATTGCGCTTAAAAATGGGAAGCCAGAGGTTATCAATCCTTATATGGCGTCAACCGGCAAAAATGATTTGAAATTTACCAGAGGCGTTAGCAACGTGGGTAAGTCTGCGTATCTCATTAATAACGATTACCTATTGTCAGCAGTCAACGCTAAACTTTATACCATCAAAAGGCAGAATCCGGACGAAAGAATTCAGGGTTATCTTTTCTTGAAATCCTCTGATAACGAGACCTTGGTATTTCTGGTCAACGGTGCTTTCTATCAGGTGCATTATCCTTCAGGTGAGACTTACACTTTGCCAATCACCAGCAAGATCGCTCAGGATGATTCTCGTGGATTGTATAAATGGATACAGGATAATTATACCTGGATCCGGAACAGTAAAAACATATCTTTCCTTTTGCCGGCGCCAACAGACGACGGTATTAAAGATATGCGTAGGAAAATCTAAGATTAATACTTTCGTTTCAGGAAGTACTTTCTGTCAGCTGATTCCGGATCACCCTCTACTCTGATGGTATATTCTCCAGACTGCAAAAGGCGCTTATATTGGTAATAACGTAAAGCCTTACCACGCTTATCGTAGACAACCTCATTGGTGTCAATTCTCAATTGTACGGTTCTCGTGGCTGGTGCTGCAAACCGGAATGTTGTGGTGTCTGATTTCAGTTGAGCTTTGGTACTCTGAAGAAAAAAGGTCAACAAAAAAATGCTGAATACATACTTCATACGCTTAATATTAATGACAACCCAATTTACAAATTTTTCTGATGAATTGGAATTCAATTGCGGAGAAGTAAGTATTCAGCGGATAGAGATCTATTGATTGCCGAGTCGGGTGGCGAAATCTGAGATTACATTTTGATACTTACGTAGCGCCCTGTCCCAGTCATGAAACTGTTCATCCGCCTTAACGCTTGTTAGTGGTGCTCCGGAAAATTCGCTAACGAGCTTCACTTTATAGGTGAGTGGATCACTTTTCGATAACTTGATGATTAAGCGGGTCCGGATTGTATTCTGCTGGAAACTCTGGATACTCCATGCTGTTCTCAGATAAGATGTTTCCTTATCCGCAACCTCTATGGCGTCAAAGTAATCGGTGACGATTTGATTTGCTCTTTTCCAAACGTCGGTCACATCAAGCTTTTTATTGATTTCTATAGAGAAATCGATATTCGCCTGATCGGTCTTAACAGAGGCCTCTTCAGCATCGTCACGTTTCATGTCAAAAAATTGCTTTTTAGGTGGCTCGGTCATGCCCTTTTTATTGCAATATGTTTGTTCGTACCGTAAAAAGCCCGATTTTTGAATCTTGACATTTACACATGAATTTTTTGGTACTTTAATTTTTAGTGTGCCGGTACCAAGACTTTGCCCGTCAACAATAATCTTCGCGTCGGGCTCAGATGCTGAGACCTCAACTGTCTGCGCAAATAGTGCCATTGGCAGCAGGCTTAACAGCAATAGGCATAATAGTAATCTTGTTTTCATAACATTCCATCAATGGTTAATTTATAGAAAGCAAGCTACAGCTTATCTGTATGACGGAAAATACCTAGTGTTAGGTATTTTGTTGATTATCAGTTGTGTTGTGTGCTATGTTGAAAGTCTTCTGGAGAGGTTCCTGTTTGCTTCTTGAAAAATCTGCTGAAGTATGGGCGGTCGGTAAAACCTAGCTCATAAGCTATTTCTTTAAGCGTGCTGTCACTGTGCATAATCTTTCTTTTAGCTTCCAATATTACCCGATCGTGGATCAGCTGCATACCGGTCTTATCCAGTTTCTCTTTCAGAATCTGGTTTAGTCTTTTCATGCTGATACCAAGCCGATCGCCATAAAACTCCGCGCTACGCTTGGTAAGATAGTTTTCTTCCAGCAGTATCATAAATTCATAAACTCTCTTCTGGTTGATGTCTTGTGTGGTAAACACATTTTCTTTAACGCGGATCAACTTTAATAGAAAGACTTTTAATACAGCTTTAACAATAAGCACACTTTGTGTAGCATCCTGGTATTCTGCTTCAAGTAATTCGTAAACTTTTTCAAGTGCCGAGGCCTGTTCGCCATTCAATGGAAGGCAGGAAAATTCTCCCTGGATATTAAAGATTTTAAAAAGATCAAGGTAAAACTCCGTATCTGCATCATCAAGAAAGTCGCGCTTAAAAGAAAGTAATATTCCCTTTTTTCCAGCTTTATTGAGTTGGTGTACCCGATAAGGTGGAATGAGGTAAATCCAGTCGCCACTATTTATGTTTTGATCTTCCCTAACCACATGTAAAGGTAATTCATCCTGAAGCCATACAATCTCAAAGTAGTCTTTCCTCCCAGGATCGGATAGGTAACTGGGTGGACAATTTGCCAGATTTCTGATGTAAATCGGTGATTTAGTAAGTCCGGCTTTCTGATCTTCCTGCATCTTACAAAGATAAGGCATCTTTCTATGTAGACTTGGACTTTCTGGACATCTGCGAGGACTTCTATCTAACGACCTTTTTTTTATGTCATTTCCATGATTGATAAATGCAGATATTTCCAAATTGTCCAAGCCTATGTGCATAAAGTGTAACGCTGATCCTCTATGCTGAGGATACCTTTGCCCGCATACTGATATGGAAAATACAAAGCACACACCGGCAGAACTCATAAGAAATAATCTTGACCTTATACTTGCAGAACAAAGCAGGTTAACTAAACAACTTAATTTTGCTGACGTTGCAGGAGTAATTCCATATCTCCATTCGGCAGCGCGCATTTTTGTTGCTGGTGCAGGAAGATCCGGTTTCGCTATGCGATCTGCAGCAATGCGGTTGATGCATTTCGGGCTGACAGTATATGTGGTGGGTGAAACCACAACTCCTGCCATTCAAACTGGCGACCTTCTATTTATCGCCTCAGGAAGCGGAACTACTGGAAGTATGGTTAGTGCCGCGGAGAGGGCATCCAAGGTAGGAGCAAAAGTTGTTGCTTTATCAACAACCACAGATTCTCCACTTGCTGCTTTGTCAGATTACCTCTTATTAATTCCTGCCGCTCAAAAGCAGGATCATGCACATATCATCTCAAAACAATACGCAGGTAGCTTATTCGAACAATCGTTGCTACTAATTACCGATGCTATTTTTCAGACAATGTGGGATTTGGATGGAACACCGGCTCCGGAATTATGGAAGAGACACGCCAATCTGGAATAATCAATTTAATATACTATATAACACAAATTAACATGGCAAAATTACAAGTCGCAATAGACCTTTTAACTACAGCAGATGCACTGGCATTGGCGGCGAAAATCGCTCCGTATATCGACATCATCGAACTGGGAACTCCTTTAATCAAGAATGAAGGAATAGCTGTAGTAACAGCAATGAAAAATGCACATCCAGATAAATTGGTGTTTGCTGATCTGAAAACAATGGATGCAGGAGAGCTTGAGGCGGATATCGCTTTCAAAGCAGGTGCCGATTTGGTTACTGTACTTGGTGCTGCCGGTGATGCAACTATCGCAGGTGCTATCAAAGCAGCAAAAGCACATGGAAAAGGTATTGTTGTAGATACCATCGGTGTTGCTGACCGTGTGCTTAGAGCACAAGAAGTTACTAAATTGGGTGCAGAGTTTGTAGAACTCCATGCCGGATTAGACGAGCAATGGACGGCAGGTTATTCCATTCAGGTATTGATAGATGAAGCAGCTCGTGCAGGGGTGCCGGTATCAATTGCTGGTGGTGTAAATATCGAGAATGTTGCTGCAGTGATTAAGGCTGGTGCAATTGTAGCTGTTGCTGGTGCTGCCATTTATGGCGCGGCAGATCCAGCTGCGGCAGCTAAAGCATTGCGCGAAGCAATCGACGCGGCATAACCGAACGGGCAGGACCAGATGGCCTGGCGCTGCCCGTTTAACATGCTTTTTGGTTTGAAATACTTTTCCTAATAAGTACTTTTACGCTAGTGACCGGTAAATCCGGTCATTTTATTTTCACGTATATACCTGTTAAGATACTTTTATGATCAGCGCGACAACCAGAAAGAAAAATAACGTTTCTATTGAAGGAAACCTTGACGCCCCGCAAACTATAATATTCGCCCACGGATTTGGAACCGATCAAACTGCATGGGATGCTGTAAAAGAAGCTTTTAAAGCGGATTATAGAATTGTACTCTATGACAATGTCGGGGCTGGTGCTGCCGATATCAATGCTTATAGTCCTATAAAATACAACACATTACAAACCTATGCCAACGACCTGTTGGATATAGCGTCTGAGCTGGATTTGAAAGGGGCGATTGTAGTTGCTCATTCTGTAAGCTCCATGATTAGTGTGATCGCTGCGAACAAATCACCTGAGCATTTTTCTAAACTCGTCCTGGTAGGTGCCTCACCACGATATTTGAACGATGGACAATACGTTGGTGGATTTACTCAGGATGCACTTGATGGTATGTATGAGACCATGACAACGAATTATTATGCCTGGGTAAGCGGATTTTCTGCAGTTGCTATGGGTAATCCAGATAAGCCCGAACTGGGCGAGGAATTTGCGAAAACACTCCGTGAAATCAGACCGGATATTGCCTTGGCGGTTGTCAAAGTTATATTTGAATCAGATGTGCGTAATCAACTGCCAGTATTAAATTTACCAACATTATTATTGCAAACAAAGGAAGATATAGCAGTGCCAGGACAGGTTGCGGCGTATCTTAATGATCATATCAAAAATAGCGTGCTACAGATACTTGACGCAGAAGGACACTTTCCACATATTAGTGCACCAGATACAGTAATCAAATCGATTCAATCGTTCATTTAGCAAAGATATTCATGCAGATAAACTGGGCTAAACGTGCATTATCGTTTATTAAACAGTCAGGTGTTGTAGAACAATATGAGAAATGGGAAGCTCTATTGTTACGGAGTGCTGCGTTACTGAAGGAACTGTCGGATGCCGACAATACATTGTTATTGAAAGTAGAAGATGAACTTACTGCAAAGATCCTTACTGCTGAAAATGAAGATCCGGCCTATTTTGACCCCACTTTGTTGGCAGGTTTAACATCTGGCGAAGATATTGCTTACTTTCAAGCTCCTTTCATTGCGTTTAGCCAGAAATTCTCAGATTTGCTTAAGGATCAGCAATCAGCAGTAGCATTACCCTTATTTCATCTGGAACGTCCGGGATATATCGTGTTATCCTGGACAATTCCAATAGCTTTTACTGAAGATTTTAAGGATTTTTTAGTGGCCTGTCTGGATAAAATTTGCGAAATGACCAAGCTGGCAGCTTTACATTACACGCATGAGGAGTTGGAAGTTAGATTTAATGCCATCTTTCAAACTATACCACAGAGCACCGTTTTTATAGACGACAGCGGTAGAAACAGCTGGATTAATGGACACGCAGCCCGTTTGTTTAATTTAAATGTAGGAAGTGTAGTCCCGGCTCATCTCGCAGAAGCAATGCAGCTACTCAGAAATAGAGCTAGCAATAGAGAGGAAATTTTCATGAAAGGAATGGAGATGTTTAAATCTAAGGATAAAAGGATAGAAAATTGGCATTGGCTCTTTGAAGATCCTGAATTCTTGGTGCTAAATGTTAACTGTGCCCCTACAGTATCGGCTCATGTAAGCGGTATGCTCTGGACTTTTGAGAATGTTACCCCGCAGTTCTTGTATGATAAGCACCTCAAAGAACTAAATGTACAGCTTGAGGAGAAAAGTCAGCTGGCAGATGCACAGAATAAAGCTAAATCTGAATTTCTAGCTAATATGAGTCATGAGATCCGGACGCCGATGAATGGTGTTATTGGCATGACCAGCTTATTGCGCAATACTAAACTGGACGAAGAGCAATTTGATTTTGTGGAGTCAATCCGTGTCAGTGCAGATTCACTGTTGGAAATCATCAATGAGATCCTCGACTTTTCAAAAATAGAATCTGGTAAACTGGAACTGGAAGAACACTCTTTCCTGATTCATAAAGTCATCGAAGAAACTTACGATCTGCTTGCAGTAAAAGCCTATGAAAAAGATATTGATTTACTTTATCAGATAGATCCGGAAGTTCCGATGGAAATGATCGGGGATATGACAAGGTTGAGGCAAATTGTTGTTAACCTGGTGGGCAACGCGATTAAATTCACCCCTTCGGGTGAAATCCTGACCACCATTAAATTACTCGACAGAGAAAACGATGTTTTTAAGCTTGAATTTGCTATCAAGGATACAGGTATTGGCATCCCGCAGGATAAAATGCATAAGCTGTTCAGCTCTTTCTCACAAGTAGATTCTTCAACAACCCGGAAGTATGGCGGAACGGGACTTGGACTGGCAATTAGCGCACGCCTGGTAGAAAAGATGAATGGTGAAATCGGTGTGGAAAGTGAAGTAAATGTCGGTACGACATTCAAATTTACCATTCAGCTGCATGCAGACAGGCAGGTTAAGGCATTCCGTGCGATAACTGCAGAAAAAGATCTGATAGGGAAAACGGCCTTGCTTATTGATGACAACCTGACCAATTTACGGATACTTAAAGGACATTGCGAAATGTGGGGCATGCATGCGGATATTGCAATATCTGGTAGCGAGGGTTTGACGTTACTGAACAACAACAGTTCCGACGTGGTAATTATAGATATGTTGATGCCAGAAATGAATGGCATTGATGTGGCGGCACTGATATTCGAGAAATATAGCACAACTTTACCTCTGGTGCTTTTCAGTTCTGCAGGTCATTTTCCTGCTGAACGAAATGCAGACCGCAAATATTTTACTGCCATTTTAGATAAGCCGATTAAGCAAGCTTATTTTAAGAAGATGCTGCTTGAAACGCTGGCCAGGAAAGATGAGGCATTTAAAAATAATGCGATCACTGTGGACGATGTTCCAGAGGAGCCCATAGAACATACCGATGTACGTATTTTGGTTGCCGAGGATAATATTATTAATCAGAAAATAGTCGTAAAAACATTAAAAAGCATTGGATATCCTTGTGATGTTGTTGCGAACGGTTTAGAAGTTCTTTCCTCAATTGAAAGACAGCCTTACGATCTGATATTCATGGATATTCAGATGCCGGAAATGGATGGTCTGGAAGCCACACGGAAGATTATCGAGCTGTACGGAAAGTCCAGGCCGATAATTATTGCGATGACCGCGGGTGCTTACGAGGAAGATAAGCAGAAATGTATGGAAGCTGGTATGGACGATTATATTACCAAGCCTTTCGATTTCGATAATTTCTACTTCAAATTTAATTTATGGAAAGGTAAGATGGCGAAATAGCTTTAGAATGATTATATTTGGTTTATAGCCTTAAAAACTAATACCTTAACCATTCAAAATGAAAAAGACCTATCTTGTTGGCATAGCCGCACTTCTTGGCGTTTTGCTCTTTGCCGGTGTTAACCCTAAAGGGAATACTCCTTATGGTTTAAAATCAGGAACACCACAAATTAAATCTATTACCGCCCTGACATTTGGCCCTGCCGGCGTACTCTTCATCGGCGATTCTCAAAGTGCCACAGTGTTTGCTGTAGCTACTAAGGATGTGGCTAAAGTGACAACAGCTAAGCCCTTTGATTTAAAGAATATTGATGTAAAGATTGCGGAGGCCTTAGGCACAACCAAAGAAAATGTTACGATAACCGATATGGCGGTAAATCCAGTATCGAAAAGATTATATATAGGAGTTAAAGCTACTAACGGACTGCCGGTACTGCTTTCTCTGTCTTCAGATAATGTGATCAAATCAGTATCGTTAAAAGATGTAAGCTTTTCTGAAGTGGCGCTTAACAATGCACCTGCCGAAGACGCCAAAGATCAAAGAGGCAGATCAATGCGCATATCAGCCATTTCTGATATCGGATTCTTTGATGGTAAGCTTTTAGTGAGTGGGATCTCCAACAAAGAGTTTAGCTCATCCTTCAGAAGTATAGCTTTCCCTTTTACTGGCAAACAAGACGATGAATCCAGTTTGGAAATGTACCACGCCTCACACGGGCGTTATGAAACAACGTCACCTATTCGTACGTTCAGTACGGCAACTATCGCCGGAAAAAAATATCTGGTAGCCAGTTATACCTGTACACCATTAGTGCTTTTTCCAATGGATGAGCTCAAGCCAGGGGCACATGTAAAAGGACGTACAATCGCAGAAATGGGTAATCAAAATACGCCTTCAGACATGATCTGGTTAGATGAGAAGGATCAAAGCTATCTTGTCATGGCTAATGACCACAGACCTGCAGCGAAAGTGAGTTATTCAGAAATAGAAAAATTTCAGGGATCACTTACAGAAAAAGCTGTAACGACAACAGCAGGCGTAAACTTCGTAGCTTTGCCATTTGAAAAAGTACTTCAGCTTGATAAGCTGGACGGCAAGAGAGCAGTGGTTATACAGCGTAAAGCAAATGGTGATTTAGACCTCTGGACTTCAGATGGTAACAATATTTAAGCTAAATGCTTCTAAAAATGCTGGGTTTTACTTTATGTTTAACCTGGCTTTTTTTTTGCTGGTCAGTATGGCAGAGATCAGCTGTAAAAACCAGTCGTCAAAACTGCATATCATCTATAAGGACGGCAAAGCCGTACAGATAGAAATCCCTGTAGCTTTACTCCAAAATCCAAAGGATGTGGGCCTTCCAAACTCACTTTCTGTGTCGTTATCCCGTCAATCGGGTAACATACTTGGAGAATATACCAGCAGTGAGGCGTCAATTTATTTTAGGCCCATTATACCGTTAACACCCGGACTAAGTTATACCATCTTACAAAAAGGACGTGTTATTGCTAAGGTGCATGTGCCTGCCAGATCTGAAAATAAAAGAGCTAAACTTATTGCTATCTATCCACAGCTGGATACTTTACCAGAGAATCTTTTAAAGTTTTACCTTGTTTTTTCTGAGCCTATGCAAACTGGAAATTCATTGAGCCATATTGCCTTGCTTAATGAACATGGCGATACCCTCAAAAATATATTTCTTGACTTACAACCAGAGTTATGGGATAGTACAGGTCATGTACTCACTGTTTGGCTTGATCCAGGACGTATAAAACGCGATCTGGTGCTCAATCGGGAATTTGGAAATCCGCTGCTTGAGGGGCAACATTATGAGTTGTTAATCTCAGGGATTTGGAATGATCGCAATGGTGCAAAACTGGTCACACCTATCCGAAAAACTTTCCTTGCTGGTAAAAGAGATTCGGGAATTCCGGATATAGCGTCATGGTTATTAAAAATTCCCTACGCGCGTACCAGAACAGCCCTCATTATAGAATTAAATGAGGCACTTGATCATTATCTACTGGAAGAATCGATATCTGTAGTCAACAAACAGGGTCAGGTCATTCCAGGCGTAATCCTATCCGGTAATAGCAATAAGAGATTGAGTTTCATTCCTGAAAAAAACTGGGGTGCAGGAGCTTATTTCATTAAAGTTAGCTCCGTACTGGAGGATTTGGCGGGTAATAATCTTAACCGGCTATTTGACAGAGACCTGAAGTCAGATCAAAAAGGGGAAAAAGAATTTTACTACAGAAGATTTGATACTCGAGCCGATTAAATAATAGATAAAAAAAATGGCCTTCCGTGAAGAAGGCCCTGGAGCGAAAGACGAGATTCGAACTCGCGACCCCGACCTTGGCAAGGTCGTGCTCTACCAACTGAGCTACTTTCGCATGGTGCAAATATACTCAAATCTCTTTTTCTTCCAAGTTATTTATGTTGATTTATCAGAACTGGTATATTATACCTCTTTAAATCATCGACTTAATTTTATCTTTTTTTCTTGGCTATGCCTGATACAGGCAAAAAAGAGTTGGATTTTCGATTTCCCCAAGTATTAGTATCTTGGGGTTTCGTTTTACAACCAAATGTAGACCCGTATCGTATGAAAATTTTAAGCAGGATTTCGCCTGGAAAATATCTGTTATTGTTTCTTTTCGTAGCACTTACTAAATCTGTGCATGCAGATCCTTATGACGATGTGCGCTTGCGCTGGGCAAATATGTTAACGGGAGGGGATTATCAGGTTGATGAGCCTTATTTGAAACTCAAGGTAAATGACATCACAAATGCTGCACAGCGCTATTGGAAAACTGATTTCAATACTGCCAGCAACAGAACTGTCTTGTGGAAAGATCTCGACTATTCAAAATCCTCGGATATAACAAACAGCTATGCAAGGTTAAATGTAATGGCAGTCGCTTACGCAACAAAAAGCTCTGCTCTATACAAGAATGAAATGTTGCTGACCGACATCATCCAGGCATTGGAGTGGTTGAATATCAATAAATATAATACTACTGTACCCTTGCCGAACGGATCTAAACCCAGACATGTTGACAATTGGTGGGATTATAAAATAGGGACGCCGCTCAGTCTCAATAAGGTTCTCGTATTGCTTTACAATGAATTGGGAGACTCAAGGCGAGCAAAATATCTTGCTGCGGTGGCACATTTTACACCTAACTTAACCGATAACGGATTTACTAATGGTACAGTAATGGAATTTACGGCCGCCAATAGGATTTGGATATGTACGATCCTCACAGTTAAGGCTATACTGCTGAAGGACGAAGCTCAACTTCAATATGCCAGAAAAGAAATGAACCCTGTTTTTAGCTACGTACGCAGTGGGGATGGTTTCTATACCGACGGTTCCTTTATTCAACATGATGGTACGCCCTATACCGGCGGCTATGGCTTGTCGCTAATCGATAACCTCGCGATACTGATGTATATTCTGGCAAAGTCGCCCTGGGAATTAAATAATCCGGGTCTCCATAATATATACGATTGGATTCATAATTCCTTTGAGCCTATCGTCTCGGGATCCGGCATCATGGGCATGGTAACCGGAAGAGAGATTTCCAGGAATCGTCCAATTACTGATATCGGTTTCAAAAGACTGTTGGACCCTGTACTGTTACTCTCTGAAATAGCTAAACCTGAGGATGCTAAAAAATTGCAGAATCTACTAAAAAAATGGTTGACACGTTACACTGCCCTGGACTACAAAACTTTTTTAGGAATCTATAATTATGGCCTTGCAAAAAAAATCGCTGGTAATGCGTCAATTAAGGTTAAAACCGAAGAGTTTTACAAGGAATTCCCAAATATGGATCGCGTGGTTGTACATAGACAGGGATATACTTTTGGAGTCAGTATGCACTCAGATCGAACTTACAATTACGAGTCAATCAATAACGAAAACTTAAAAGGTTGGCATACCGGCGATGGCATGACCTATTTGTACAATGGTGATATCACACAATTTGAAGGGACGTTCTGGCCTACTGTAAATTACTACCGACTGCCAGGAACCACGGTCGAAGAAAATACAACATTGACGCCTGTGCAAACCAGCCGCAGTAACTGGGTAGGGGGGACTAGCATTAAAAATCGGTACGGAGTAACAGGCATGTCATTAGCACCAAAAGGACAGTCCCTTGAAGGTAAAAAGTCATGGTTTATATTTGATGATGAGATTGTGGCCCTCGGTGCCGGGATTTTTAATGGCGATCATAAAAACGTACAAACGTTTGTAGAGCAACGTAAGCTGGGAAGCACATCGGATACTTTCTCTGTTAATGGGGTTAAAATAATTGCGGGAGAGTCAGAGCTAGCGATGAACGTAAGCTGGGCACATTTATCGGGCAATGTTCCGAACACAGATATAGGTTATTATTTCCCTGACAAACCCCAGGTTCATATCCTTCGCAATATACAATCGGGTCGATGGAATGAGATCAATACCACTGTTGGGTCCGACACCACATTAAAAACCAATCCTTTTTTATCTCTTTGGTTTAACCACGGTATTCATCAGGTAGACAATAACAGGGAGGAGAATAAATATGCATATGTTCTTTTGCCTGGTGCTAATGAAAATAAGATTAAAGCCTATGCAGCCAGTCCTGATATCTCTATTCTTGAAAATTCCGCGAAAATACAGGCTGTTTATGAGGAAAAATTAGGAATAGTTGGAGTGAATTTCTGGACTGATGAGCGTTCTAGTCTATCGAGAAACGGACGCGTTTATTTGACATGTAATAAAAAAGCGGCAGTGATGGTTCAGGAAAATGCAAAACAGATTACTGTGTCCCTGTCTGATCCAACAATGCAGAATAATGGAAGCATTGAATTACTTGTATACATAAAGTCAGGGACGGTAATTTCTAAGGATACCCGGTTACAGATTTCAAAGTCTGGTGCTGCCTTGAAAATTAAGGCCAATGTAGCAGGGTTAAAGGGAAGCAAACTTACGGCTACAATTGCTAAATAGGTTTTAAACAGAAAAGGGCATTCTTACCGAACGCCCTTTTTGTCATGTATATTGTTGTTGTTATTTGCTGGCAGCAACTCTATTTCCGTTTAAAAGAATCTCTGAGCCGTTTTGACCTTTGTCAAAGCTGATGAAGTCAGTGTATTTCACATTTTTCATGTTACTTGCCACCAAAGTATATTCGCCAGCCAATCCACTCATTTTCAATTTGGCATCGTCATTGATCACCGTGTACAGGCTTCCCGCTCTGGTATTAATTTTAGCTTTTGCACTTTGACTTAAAAATACCTGTAAGTATTTCACGTCAAGTTTATTTGCTGTAACAACTTCAGCATTTCCAGCTGCTTGAATCCTTTGCAGGTCTTTTACAGACACGAGGATCGTTACCTGCTCAGTTTCTGTAGTGTTGACATATAGTGTCTGACCTACACTGCTGATTGAAGTTTTTTCAGGATTAAACTGATTGTCGACTGACACACCTTCTTTTTTACCTTGAGTAAGAACGATTTTTACATTACCACTTACCCAGATTTTGTTAAAGTTGTTTTTTACAGTAACAACTTCTGTGCTGTCGGCAGCTAAAGTAGTCATTGCTGATGAAGTTAATACTACTACTGATAATACTGTTGCGAATACTGTTTTTGCTAGAGTTTTCATGACTATATGATTTAAGATATTTTGTTGTTGTTTGTTATTAAGACGCCACTACCCCAGGAAAAGTTGCACGCAGTTTTGCTGTTTTATACGAAGTGCGGGGCAACTCACGACGAACGCCTGTAATTATTCGACGAACGCCAATATTTATTTTTTTAATCAGCAAGATTTTAAACCAACAACAGTTTAATTACGGTGGGTAATAATTTATTGCATCATAATTAATTAATGATATCTTAACAAACTTATTGATAATTAGGTATGAACGACGATATTAACCAGGCGTATCCATCAGCATATGCAGCTATTATAAATGCAACCATGCACACGGCATTTTCAATGTCCTCCGATGTGCTCACCTGTTCGCTGCTACGTACATTGGCAGCTGCTAAACCGGGAGGAGATTTTCTGGAATTGGGAACTGGAACTGGCCTGTCTACAGCTTGGATCCTGGATGGAATGGATACGAATTCCAAAATGATATCGGTTGATAATGACCCAGCCTACTTGGGTATCGCTCAGAAATTTTTGGGTAAGGAGAGCAGACTTCAGCTTAACTGTACTGATGGTGGAGTATGGATAGCGGAAAACAGGAATTTAAAGTTCGATTTTATCTTTGCAGATACATGGCACGGAAAATATTTGATGCTTGAAGAAGTGCTGGATATGTTACATCCGGGTGGTTTTTATATTCTTGATGATATGTTGCCCCAGCCGAATTGGCCTGAAGGGCATCAGGAAAAGGCTATACAGTTAATTGGAATACTGGAACGTAGATCGGATTTAATCATTACAAAGCAATGCTGGGCAACAGGGATTGTTATTGCGATAAAAAAGGCTCAGGCATGATCTGCTACGTGGTAGCATAGTTGCCCGAACCTTTTTTACAAACCTAGGTGTTCATCCTGACTATGCCTTCCTCCAGTCCCCGCAATTCTGCAAGGCCCTTGAGTCTGCCAATTGCGGAATATCCGGGATAAGGATGTTTATGCAAGTCGTCCAGCATCTGATGTCCATGGTCTGGACGCATAGGGATTGATCTGTTTTCCTGCTGCATTAAATGAACAGCGGCTTTAACGATCTTAAACATATCCGCATCGCCTTCGAGGTGGTTAGCCTCAAAGAAGTTGCCTTCATCATCCCGCTGTGTACTTCTCAAGTGAAGGAAATAGATCCGCGATCCCATCCTGTCGATTATCCCCGCAAGGTCATTATCTGGCCTGGCCCCAAAAGAACCACTGCAGAAGCAAAGACCGTTTGATTTAGCCGGCACCTGATCTACGATATATTTAAAATCAGCTTCAGTACTCATAATTCTTGGTAAGCCTAAAATAGGGTAGGGTGGATCATCGGGATGTATTGCCATTTGGATGCCATACTCATCCGCAACTGGAGTTATCGCCGATAAGAATGACACGAGATTGTTCCTCAATACCTCGGCAGTAACATCTTTAAATCCTTCCAATAGTGTAAGAACCTGCTCTGGAGTAAAATGATCCTTACTTCCTGGTAATCCCTGTAAACAGGTCGCGGTAAGTTCGGCCCGTCCGTCGTCAGAAAGTTGACTATAATAGGTCTTCGCTTTATCAAACTCTGCTGAACTATATTCTTTTTCAGCACCAGGTCTTTTTAAAAGGAAAAGGTCGAATGCCATAAATGCAATCTTTTCGAACCGTAATGCGAGTGCGCCTGTTGGTGTAGCATACTTTAAATTCGTTCGCATCCAATCCAAAACCGGCATGAAATTATAAGTAACGGTATATATGCCACACGAAGCTAGATTTTTAAGACTGATTTTATAGTTACTGATGTAGACATCGAAATCTCCCGATCTCTTTTTAATGTCTTCATGCACAGGCAAACTCTCTACTACGCTCCAGGTCATTCCAGCATCTTCAATGATCATCTTTCTTTTTTCAATTTCATCGATTGTCCAGATCGCACCAACCGGAATTTGGTGCAGCGCTGTCACAATGCCTGTACAGCCCGCCTGACGAATGTCTGCAAGGCTAACGATGTCATCAGGTCCATACCAGCGCATGGTTTGTGTCATTCTCATATATAGCTTAATTTATGGTTGTTTTTATTTGTTAGGTATTTGCGCTTCAAAGGGTGCAGCTGGCAAGCCGTCCTTGTTATACAGATTTGCACCTGAAGGATTGTCTGCCCAGGCATACCTGATATACATTGGGTTAGTTATAGCGCTATTGAAGGCCACAACTCGATTGTTTTTAACGGCCGCCTCTGCCCAAACAAATTTTCGATCTTCACCAGCAATAGCAAAACCCTTTAAAGGCCCGTTACCCATGCTCATCAACCCTTTGCCGATATTTTTGAAGCTGATTTCAAGTTGTTGGCCAATCCGTCTGACACTGTCAAAATAAGGACTTGAGGCATTAATTTGTCGCCCGTAAATTAACTGCTCAGCCTGCAGGGCCAGTCGCTCGCCAACTTCTTTTTTATTTAGCGGATGTACATCATTCCATTCTCCCAAATCGATCGCAACGGCCATACGAGTATTTTTATCCGCGAGCAGTTCACTTTGCGCAACCCTCAATTTAGCCCAGTTACTTTCTGAGGGCAAATCTTTAATTTCCATATAGCCCGGAAGTTGTACGTATAAAAAGGGAAGATTTCCTTGTGCCCATCGTTTTCTCCAGTCTGCAACTAAAGTCTGCATGAGCCTGAGGTATTCTTCTGATTTGCTGGCGTTAGCCTCACCCTGGTACCATAAGAAGCCTTTGATCTTAAAAGGCATAAGTGGTGAAATCATTGCATTAAAAAGCCCGGCAGGTTTCCAACGTACAACAGTTTGGGCAGAAGGAGGGGGGATAATCGCACCTGTTTTATATTTCCACGCATCAGCAAGATTTATAGTGTCTTTAGCTAATATCAGCATATACGGTTTGTCGGGAACAAAACCTACTCTCGCCGAAGCACTTACCAGTCTGATGGTAAGCGTGTTCTGTCCTTCTTTAAGTATACCTTCGTTCAGTAAATATCTCCTTTGCGGATACTGATTTCCGGTTGTCCCCACAAATTTTCCATTGATGAATACCGAATCTGCGTCAACCAGTCTTCCTAATAACAATTTGACCTTCCCTGATATCATTCGTTTATTAAGCGATACCACCTTCTTCAGCCATACCACACCGTTTTGTTTGTTGAAAACTGTTTCTGGCAGATAACCAACTGTTTTAAGCTCCTGCCAATTACGAAAATCGATATCATTCGACTTCCAGTTATTTTTCAGTCCGTCATCTTTTTGATTTAATAATGCATACCAAGCCGCTGATTTTGTTCTGTTATTTGAATCTATAGTTTTTGTAAAACTGGGATCTTTAAATTTCTGCAACTCGTTATAATAGTCTGGAAATTGCCGGAGTGACTGTTCACTGATCCACGACTGGGCGGGTGATCCACCCACAGAAGTATTAATTATCCCAATAGGGATGTGTTCTTTTTTTTGAATGTTAACGGCAAAAAAATAGGCCACCGCAGAAAAGTTCAGCACATTTTTAGCGGTTGCGGATTCCCAGGCACCGGCTGTGAAGTCTGAACGCTCATTGATGAAGTCGTAATCATGAGGTACCATAAATTGTCTGATGTTGGCATAGTTTGCGCTGGCAATTTCTTTTGGATACTTGTCCAGAAGACTCCCCATAGCCAGTTCCATATTGCTTTGCTCGCTACATATAAATACATCCCCGAACAGTATATCCTTTAATACTATTCTATTGCTCGCGGAAAACTCCATCTGATAAGGGCCTCCCGATTTGGTAGCCGGAAGTGAAATTGACCATTTACCCTGTTCATTAGCTGTGGCCCGATAGATTTTGGAATTAAATCGTACAGAAATTCCCTCTCCAGATCCAGCCCACCCCCAAATTTGTACGGGCACATCACGTTGCAAAATCATCCCATCGCTTATTAGTTTTGGAAGTTTGATTTGTGCATTGGTTATAAAACTGATTAGCGAAATGCTGAATAGAATTATGATCTTTCTTAACATCTTGAATTGAAATTGCAGATACCTGCTGCCAAGATACAATAAAAGCTTAATTTTTGCAATCGGTTGCAACCTTGTAAAAATATAAACGAAATAATAATGTAACCGAACTAATACGAAGTCTTAACGAGCCCGGCAATTGGTTGCAAAAAGCACTTTTAACGAGTTAAATGCCACCTATAGTCAAGCCACTAGCATTCCATTAAACAATTAGCTGTGATTTTTTTATAAAAAATTTGGTGTTGGTAAATTAAAATCTATCTTTATGCAACCGTTTGCATAACCAGGTATAAATTTGAATAATCTATGTATTTATTAGGGATTGATATTGGTACTTCATCTATTAAAGTTTCAGTTGTTGATGTAGCCACGCAGAAATCTGTCAAAGCTGTCCAGTATCCAGAAGAAGAAACAGAAATAAAATCCGTCAAACCAGGTTGGGCGGAACAGTCGCCAATGGATTGGTGGCACAACGCACAGCAAGCTATACTTCAATTAAATGCTTCTGGCCTATTTGACCCCAAAAAAATAGCAGCTATTGGTATTGCCTATCAGATGCATGGGCTGGTTGTGGTAGATAAAGATCAACAGGTATTAAGAGATAGCATCATTTGGTGTGATAGCCGAGCCGTTGAGTTGGGCGAAGAAGCTTTCGACACAATAGGCCATGAGGCGTGCTTACATAGGTTGCTAAACTCTCCCGGAAATTTTACAGCTTCCAAACTCGCCTGGGTTAAAAACAACGAGCCTGAGATATATAGCCAGATAGATAAAGCTATGTTGCCCGGCGATTTTATCGGTATGATGCTTACAGGGATTATTACAACAAGTATTCCGGCACTATCAGAAGGTGTATTCTGGGATTTTCAGAAAAATGAAGTTTCTGCCGATGTAATGAATTTCTACGGACTTAATCATGAAGTTATTCCGGAAATCAGACCGTTGTTCTCTGAACATGGCCTGCTAAAGGCTGAGATCGCGAGCGCATTAGGCTTGACAGCTGGTATTCCGGTATCCTATAAATCCGGTGATCAACCCAATAATGCGCTGTCTTTGAATGTATTGAAACCTGGTGAAGTTGCTGCAACTGCAGGCACTTCAGGGGTGATTTATGGTGTGAGCGACGAATTAACTTACGATCAGCAATCACGCGTGAACACTTTTGCCCATGTTAACTATTCAACAGGAACAACGTCTACCGGGGTATTGCTTTGTATCAATGGCACAGGCAGCATGTATCGCTGGGCTAAGCATAATTTCGCACCGCATTTATCTTATTCAGAACTCAATAAGCTCGCAGCATCGGCACCTCTTGGAAGTAAGGGGCTTAAAGTCCTGCCTTTTGGCAATGGTGCCGAGCGTATGCTCAACAATAAGTATACAGGTGCTCAACTTCTTGGTATCGATTTAAACCTGCACAACCAGGCAGATATTTTCCGCGCCGTGCAGGAAGGAATAGCATTTTCTTTCCGTTACGGCCTGGATATCATGAGAGAAAATGGCATGCAGCCTAAAGTAATCCGTGCGGGTAGAGCAAACCTGTTCTTAAGTGATCTTTTCGCACAGACTTTTGTAGATGTTACTGGAGTGCCAGTAGAACTCTATGAAAATGATGGTAGTGTAGGTGCCGCTTTAGGTGCTGGTATCGGTGCCGGAATTTTTAAGGATTCTGAAGCGGCTTTTACTTCACACGAAGTCATCAAATATTTTGAGCCGCAAAATGCTGCCGCTTATGAGCCTATCTATACTGATTGGAAACAGATTTTAATTAATGCATTGTAATAAAAACACAAACCATAACATAATGACAAAAGTAGTAACAGGAGCAAAAGAATTTTTTAAAGGAATTGATCAAATTCAGTTTGAAGGTTTGCAAAGTGATAATCCGCTTGCATTCAGATGGTATGATGCCAATAGGGTAGTTGCAGGAAAAACTATGGCAGAGCATTTTAAATTTGCCTGCGCGTACTGGCATTCATTCAATGGAAACGGTGGTGATCCATTTGGTGGTCCAACTCATGTTTTCCCTTGGGACGAAAAGAAAGATGCTGTAGAACGTGCTAAAGATAAAATGGATGCAGCATTCGAGTTCATCACTAAAATGCAAATCCCTTATTATTGCTTTCATGATGTAGATGTTGTAGACTATGGTGATGATATCGTAGAAAACGAACGCAGACTGCAGGCATTGGTAGATTATGCTAAACAAAAGCAAGCGGACAGCGGCGTGAAATTACTTTGGGGAACAGCAAACCTATTTAGCCATAAACGCTATATGAATGGTGCCTCAACCAATCCTGATTTTCATGTTTTGGCACATGGCGCAGCACAGGTGAAAGCAGCATTAGATGCAACAATCGCACTGGGTGGCCAGAACTATGTATTCTGGGGCGGAAGAGAAGGTTATATGAGCCTTTTAAATACAGACATGAAACGCGAACAGGAGCATTTAGCTAAATTTCTGCATACCGCGAAAGACTATGCTCGAAAACAAGGTTTTACAGGGACCTTCCTAATCGAGCCGAAACCATGTGAGCCTTCTAAACACCAGTACGATTATGATGCTGCAACAGTTAGAGGATTTTTACAGCAATACGACCTGCTTGCCGATTTCAAACTTAACTTGGAAGTTAACCATGCTACATTAGCAGGTCATACTTTCCAGCACGAACTTCAGGTTGCTGTTGATAGTGGTTTATTAGGGTCAATGGATGCCAACCGTGGTGATTATCAAAACGGCTGGGATACTGATCAGTTTCCAAACGACATCAATGAACTGACAGAATCGATGATGATCATTCTTGAAGGTGGCGGTTTACAAGGCGGTGGTATTAACTTCGATGCCAAGATCAGACGTAACTCTACAGATCCCAAAGATTTATTCTACGCGCACGTTGGTGGCATGGATATTTTTGCAAGGGCTTTGGTTACAGCAGATGCAGTACTTCAAAAATCTGATTACAAAAAAGTTAGAACGGATCGCTATGCTTCTTTTGATAGTGGTAAAGGTGCTGAATTTGAGCAAGGTAAATTGAGTCTGGAAGACCTAAGAAACTATGCTGCAGAAAATGGCGAGCCAGAAACACGCAGTGGTAAACAAGAGTATTTGGAAAACATAATAAATCGATATATTTAAAAACCAAATCAGCCACATAAAATGCTGATTAATGCCTTAAGGTCTGGACTCAGACTTTAAGGCATTATAAAAAATCTAACCAAATAAATTAATGAAAAATCACTTACTCGATACGAAGGATTACATTGTTTTTCTAATCTATTTCGTAATTGTTGCTTCCTACGGGCTGTATATCTACCGTAAAAAGAAGTCTCTTTCAACAGGCTCAAAAGATTATTTTTTGGCTGAAGGTTCGCTGACATGGTGGGCAATTGGTGCATCACTGATCGCTTCGAACATCTCTGCAGAACAGTTTATAGGAATGAGCGGATCCGGTTTCAAAATGGGATTAGCTATTGCTACCTACGAATGGATGGCTGCAGCTACATTAATTGTTGTTGCCGTATTCTTTATTCCTGTATACCTGAAGAATAAGATTTCTACGATGCCTCAGTTTTTGCATCAACGCTATAACGGTACCGTTGCGATGATTATGGCCGTATTCTGGTTGCTGCTTTATGTTGTAGTTAACTTAACATCTATCCTTTACCTGGGTGCACTTGCTGTGAGCAGCATCTCCGGTTTCAGTATCGATCTGTGTATGTATGCCATTGCCGCATTTGCAATCATTATCACCTTGGGTGGAATGAAAGTAATCGGTTACACCGACGTTATACAAGTGTTTTTCCTGATATTGGGTGGCCTCGCAACTACTTACCTGGCCTTAAATCTTGTGTCGACGCACTATGGAACACATGGGATTTTAGAAGGATATAACCTAATGACCAGCAAGGCATCGGAACATTTCCACATGATTCTGAAACCTGAAAATGAAAACTATATCGATTTGCCTGGACTTAGCGTGCTCGTAGGTGGTATGTGGATCGTAAACCTGAACTATTGGGGTTGCAACCAGTATATCACGCAAAGGGCTTTGGGTGCCGACTTAAAAACGGCACGTAGCGGTATTTTATTTGCTGCTTTCCTTAAGTTACTCATGCCGATTATTGTTGTATTGCCTGGTATAGCTGCATACGTACTGTATAAAGATGGGGCATTTCAGGCCGAGATGATGCAGGATGGATCTGTGAATCCTGACAGGGCTTATCCGGTTCTCTTGAATCTGCTTCCCGCAGGCTTAAAAGGTTTATCTTTCGCAGCATTAACCGCCGCAGTTGTTGCCTCATTAGCAGGTAAGGCCAATAGTATCGCGACAATTTTTACGTTAGATATTTACAAAAAAGTCCTTAATGTTGACGCTACAGAGAAAAACCTGGTTGTTACCGGTAAGGTTACGATCATTGTAGCAATGATTTTGGGCGTATTGATTGCGCCACATCTTGGCATCGATAAAAAGGGTGGTTTCCAATATATTCAGGAATATACAGGATTCGTATCTCCGGGTATTTTTGCCATGTTTATCCTGGGCTTCTTCTGGAAAAGAACAACTTCTAACGCCGCACTTTTTGCTACAATTGGTGGGTTTGGTCTGTCGTTGTTCCTTAAAGTTCTCCCTAAGTTCAGTGACCTTTCGTGGTTATCTGGAATGGGCTTCTCAAAACTGGTTAAGCAGGAAAGTGGTGCTATGCTTTACGAAATTCCTTTCCTTGACCGTATGGGATTCGTGTTTATATTCTGTATCATCGGTATGTATATTATAAGTATGGTTGAAGGTAGAAAAGGAGCTAATCCTAAAGGACTTGAAATAGACGCTAAAATGTTTAAAACCTCTACCGGTTTTGCAGTCGGTGCCTTGTTAATTCTTGGTCTGATCGTTGCATTGTACTCTATCTATTGGTAGCAGCATGATAACCGCTGTAAATAGTTTAATATTTACAGCGGTATTTTTTATTATCATTGCATTAAATCTATTTCCTGTCATCAGTTTTGAAGAAAAAGACAACTATATACGATATTGCCAAAGAATTGAATATAACCGTTTCTACGGTTTCCAGGGCTTTGAGTGGTTTTCCTGCCATTAGCGATGCTACCCGGCAGTTGGTTGTAGAGACAGCTAAAAGATTAAATTATAGTCCGAATAAACTCGCCTCAGCCTTAAAGTCTGGTAAGACTTTTATAGTAGGCGTGATTGTACCCAGCGTGGAAGCGCATTTTTTCGCGTCAATTATACATAGTATTGAAGAGGGATTGAAAGATAGCGGTTACCGCATTATCCTGTACCAGTCAAAAGAATCCCTTGTTAACGAAGTGAACGGTGTGAGAACACTACTTGAAGCTCAGGTGGACGGTATTATGGCTTCTATGTCTTTAGAAACAGATGATGTTTCGCATTTTGAAGAAATTATAGCGCAAAACAAGCCGCTGGTGCTGTTTGACCGTGTTAACAAACAACTTCGTGTACCAACAATTACATTGAACGATTATCAGGCAGGATATATGGCTACGCAATACCTGATTGATCAGGGCTACAAAAATATTGCTTTCATAACCACAGTGCATCAGATCAAAATCTTTAATGATCGTTTAAAAGGATATAAGGATGCGATCAGGGATAACAAACTACCTTTTTCTGAAGACAATATTATCCTGGGTGGACTTTCAATCAAAGATGGTCGCTATGGTGCCGCTAAATTATTAAGATCTGAAAACAGGCCCGATGCAATTGTTGCAGGGGATGACTTCACAGCCTTGGGTGTGATCAAAAAGTTAAAGGAAATTGATGAAACACCGCCCAAGATTGGTGTTATCGGTTTTGCGAATGAGGCTTTTTCAGCCTACATTACACCAAGCTTATCTACTGTCGATCAGCATCCAGGTGAAATGGGAAAGGCCTGTGCTGAGATGTTTCTGCAAATGGCCGGACAGCTTAATCCTTACGACAGTATTCGCAATATCGTACTGGAACCCACTATTGTGGAAAGACAATCGACAGGGAATACTGACGCAAAAGATTAAATATCTACATTTTAAAAACCAACGGAATTTCCGCCATCAACTGGCATAACAACCCCCGTAACGTATTTTGACCCTTCAGAACAAAAGAAGTACACTGCCTCAGCAACATCATCAGGCTGTCCCATTTTTCCCATTGGAGTCCTGGAAAATACTTTGTTCTTTCTTTCTGGATCCGCATCTAACGCTTTAGCAGACATAGCAGTCTCAATAAATCCTGGCGCCACACAATTGGTTCTGATGCCCAAAGGAGCAAGTTCTGTTGACATCGCCCTTGTCATGCCCTCAATGCCTGTTTTTGCTGCCGAATAAGCAATAACCTTAGGAATGCCGTATTGGGCAGCCATAGAACTGATGTTTACAATCACACCCGCATGATGATCGATCATTTTTTTGACAACCTCTCTGCTTATCGCAAATACTGATGCCAGGTTAGTTTGTACAACCCCCGCAAAATCTTCATCCGTCACCTCCACAAATGGCTTCTTCATGTTAATTCCTGCGTTGTTTACCAAAATGTCAATCTTCCCGAATTCCTGATAAATTTCGTCAACTAAGGCAGGAATGGCTTTTAGATCCTGAAGATCCAGTACCTTATAGCTGCAAGACGATCCAAAATCTTGGGCAGCAGTTTTTAACTTTTCCTCGTTTCTGCCGATCATGACGACATGGATTCCTTCGTGCGCCAATTTTTTCGTTATCGCAAGACCTAATCCTGCACCTCCGCCAGTAACAATGGCTATTTGTTTACTCATATGTTTTTTTTCTTATCGATGAAGCTCTTATAATTAAATCTGTATTCAGTACGATCTGGCTGTTCAAATCAGGATTGCCATCACCATCAAGATGGTCAATTAATATCCTGGCAATTCGTTCTCCCATTTCGTTACCGGGATAGTTTATAGTTGTAATAGGAGGTTCCGTAACACGGGAAATTAAGTCATTGTTAAATCCGACTACCGCGATGTCTTCGGGAATACGTAGGCCGGCTCCTTTCAAAATCGTTAGTGCAAAAGCTGCGGCCGAGTCATTGGTAACAAATAGACCATCTGGCAGCTGTTTGCGTTTTATTACATGCGCTATAAGAGCATCATGCATTGCCCCCTCAGAAAGGTCATTGGAGATAAAAAGATCTTCCCTGAAATCTATCTGATGATCTAAAAGTGCTTTTTTGTATCCTTTCAATCGATCAGCATACACATTCCGATCAATATTTCCCGTGATGTGCAAAATTTCCCTGCAGCCTTGTGTAATTAAATGTTCTGTAGCTAAATAACCAGCTTTGAAATTATCTATTACCACCGTTGTGGAGTTCATAGCTTCTGTAGTCCTGTCGAAGAAAATGATAGGGATATTTTTTTTCAGGAAAGGATCGAAGTGACTAAAATCAGCTGTGTCTGAAGATAGAGAAACGATTAACGCATCAACCCTGTTGTTAAACATAGTTTTAGCATTTGTCTTTTCTTTGGATTCCTTTTCAAAAGATTGACTTATAATCAGGTTGTAACCCGCATTATTGACACTGCGCTCAATCCCGGATAATACAGATGACATAAACAAACTGTTTAGTCTGGGCACAATAACACCGATCGTATTCGTTTTTTGCCTGCGCAGGTTGCTGGCAAATTTATTTGAACGGTAACCCATTTCCGCTGCCAGGTCAAAAATGCGTTTTTTGGTTTTTATGTTGATAGCAGGATGGTCCTGAAGACCGCGACTAACAGTAGTTGCGGAAATATTCAGTCGCTCGGCTAAATCATAAATAGTTACCTCTTTTTCTTGCATGTCTTAAAAATATCAACTCAGCAGCTCAAGATGACAACGCCAAATTAGCATTAATAATTAAAAATTACAATCGGTTGCAATAATATAATCGACCTGAAAAATTTGTGTTAGCACCCAACATTACGCTGCCGGTTTTCATCCTTACAATTATGCTGTTCATCGGTACAAATGGAATCTTTTTTGTAATATTAATGACCTTTAAGTGTGATAAATTTGAAAATAGCCAGAATCATTACTCAGCTAGCCGGATGGATGCTTTTCTTTAGCCTCCCCATAGTGTTTATGCTAAACCAGCAGGATAATGAGGATACGATGCAGGTAATCAGTATGGGCGCCTACTGGCAGTTTTGCGGAATTTATTTGTTGCTGTTTTATTTGACCAGGTTGGTGCTGATTCCCAGACTTTACCTCAAGGGACGTTACTTCTTGTTTTTCGGAATAATCAGCCTACTTTTTATTGGCGTCTGCATTGTGAAGCCGTTTGACCACTTGATGTCGGCCCACCAACGTCAAGGAATCAACTTTGGAAGATCGGACAGGCAGGAGCCCCGGCCTGATCGGGGCGGGCCAGCGCCTGAATATGGTGGCCGGCCGCCTGGACCAGAATTGGGATCCCGTGATACTCAATTTCAAAGGCCCGGCCCCCCAAATCAGCGGGAGTCACATCGTTTTGATATTGTAGGTGTTTTTCTGTTCGTCATGGTTATCTCACTTACCATGGCAATAGAAATTAACAAGCAGTTGTACATCACGCAACGTAAAGCCATAAAAGCGGAGGCAGATCGCGCGGAAGCACAGCTTTCATTTCTAAAAGCCCAAATCAATCCGCATTTTTTGTACAACACATTAAATAATATTTATACCCTCGCCGTAACATCAAATCCTAATACGGCGCCCAGCATTATGAAACTTTCGAATATCATGAGATACCTTACTGATGATATCACCGAAGAAAAAGTATCCTTACGTGATGAATTGGACTGTGTCGATAACTTTATTGGTTTGCAGGAATTGCGCCTCGGAGCGAAGACTCCAATTGAATATCATGTAGAGGGGCTAGCATTGAATCAGAAGATTGCGCCCCTGGTACTCATGACATTTGTGGAAAATGCTTTTAAATACGGTGTCAGCAAACAAAGGATCTGTCCCATCATCATACGAGTTAATATAGCCGACACACAAATTCATTTTTATACCGAGAACCATGATTTCTCTGCGAACGTCAAGCTAACCAGGACTGGCATAGGCATCAATAATACCAAACAGAGATTACAGTTTGCATATCCAGGTAAACATACTTTACTGATTGAAAAAAAAGAGGATCGATTTATTGTAGACCTAAAGCTGTATTTATAATGAAGAGACTTACATGTATTGCAATAGACGATGAGCCTCTAGCACTGGAATTGATCAGGGAATATACTTCCCGATGCCCGGTACTTAATTTACTGTACACCTTTGAAGATGCAATACAGGGAGCGGAGTATTTAAACCATCACCCCGTCGATCTCCTCTTTATAGATATCAATATGCCAGATATCACGGGGATCGACCTGGTGCGTACATTGACAGTCAGGCCTATGGTTATTTTTACTACTGCCTACAAAAATTTCGCCTATGAGGGGTTTGAACTGGATGCACTCGATTTTCTACTGAAACCTATAGATTTTGCAAGGTTTTCAAAAACCATCACTAAAGCTGTACTTTATCAGGAATACCGACAACAACCGAAATCTGTTGCTACAGAAAGTATATACGTACATGCTGATTACAAGCTCGTTCGGATAGCTCTTCAGGAGGTTGCATATATTGAAAGCTTTGGCGATTATGTGACTATACATCTATTGAACGACAAGGCCGTTTCGAGTCTGATGTCTCTGAAAAAGGTGTTAGAGAAACTGCCTGAAAAACAGTTTATCAGAATCCATCGTAGTTATGTTGTGCCGGCAAGCCAGATCAAAATGGTGCACAACAGGAAGGTTTCCTTGAATGCTGGCAGGGAGCTCCCGATTGGAAACAGCTATCTTCCGATGGTTAACGAATGGCTGAAGCTGTGATTTACCGATACATTTACGCTGTTTATCTATACTTACACTAGTCTGAACCTGAGATAAAAGATATTTATGACCATTAAGGTGGTTACTATAATCTCAATTATCATGGAAAGAAAGGTTTTTCTGAAAAGTCTCATCATCGGCGCATTATCGGCTCCAGCCATAATCGAAGGATGTAAAAAGTCAAGTTCTACGGTCGATGATCCTTCGGGAACAGGTACTGTTACGAATAGCGGAACAGGTAATACTTCATGTACGGTTGCACCGACAGAAACAGAAGGTCCATTTCCCACAAAAGCACCATCCTCCTACAGTAGAAGTGACATCACAGATGGACGGACCGGGTATCCGCTTACCTCAAAGATCACGATCAATACCGCAAGTAATTGCGCTGCACTGGCAGGAGCAATTGTAGATATCTGGCATTGTGATGCTGAAGGGAACTATTCTGAGTATGGGGGTACAGGAATGCAGGCTACAAATTATCAATCGGTACATTTTTTAAGAGGCAGGCAGGTTACAGATGCAAATGGGCTAGTAACTTTTACCAGCATATTTCCTGGATGGTATAGCGGACGTGCTACACATATTCATGTGCACGTTTACACGGCGGCGGGAAACTCCTTAAAAATCACTCAGATTGCTTTTCCTGAAGGCTCAGGCGCAGCGGTTACACTGGTAAACGGATACAAAAAGGGAATGAGCGGATATACGTACAATGCAAATGATAATGTGTTCAGTGATGATACCTTAAAAATAGAGGTTGCATCGGTAACGGGCAGTCTGACGGAGGGCTTCGCTTTAACCATGAAAGTAAACGTTTGATATGGAAGCGTCATCAGGTAAGATCTTTTTAAGTGAGCAGCGCGGGACTATAGAGACTGCGCTGTATCAGAGAAACTGCACGTTTAATTTTGATACCTTTTTTAACGAGCACAAAGGGCCTTTCGATCCTTTGTATTTATTCAACGATGAGCTGCTGGAAGGTGCTGCAACGATTCGAATGGATATTGAAAAGCCGACTTATATAATTTTAGTGCCGATAACTGGAGATTTGCGATATACTGGTTGTGGTAAAGTGCTGGAGGACGTACTAGTGGGGCAATTATTTGTCATGAAACTAGACAGGGAAAGTAACTTTAGCATTAGTAATCCATATGAATCCGATGCTATCAGCTATTTGCAGATCTGGATTGCTGCATCAGACGATCGTCCGATGCTCCCCTATACAGTTGATTTTGAGTTAGGAATGCTGCCTAACGCATTAATCAGCCTGATTGCAGATCAGGATAAAACTTCACCTTTTAACCTGAATATCGGATCATTTGAAGGACGTTCAGAAATTACATATCAAAAGCGTGGCTCGGCATCAAGGTTCTTTTGCTTTGTCGTTGCCGGAGCGTTTGAAGTGGAAGGACGTTTGCTGCACGCAAAAGACGGCCTGGCATTATGGGATACCGATGCTGTGGAAATGGAGGCACTAAGTAACAATGCATTGATTCTTACTATGGAGATCTGATAGTAACGGAAACAATTTTTTAAGTTAATAACCAGTTAATCTCTTGTTTGTATGTTTGGTCGACTTATATAGTCATCCGATAAAATACCATGAACAAGACAACACAAACTCCTGAAGAGATCGTAGATGAAGTTTTTGATTTATACACGCTGCATGGCGATGAAGATTACATAGGAGAACCGGTATCACAGTTGGAACATATGTCTCAGGCAGCTAATCTTGCGCAGGTTGAAGGGTATGAAGATGAGGTAGTCCTGGCGGCATTTTTTCATGATATTGGACACCTGTGTGCTGCCGGGGCAGAAGTAGGCAGCATGGGCGGAATGGGAAATATAGACCACGAAAAGCTAGGTGCTGATTACCTGATCGATAAAGGTTTTTCCACACGGTTGGCTACCCTGGTAAATGGTCATGTGATTGCCAAGCGATATCTGACATATATCAATCCAGACTACTTCGAAAAACTATCGCCTGCAAGTCGTGTTACACTTGAATTTCAGGGCGGTGTTATGACGATCAACGAAGCTGCAGAATTTGAAAAAAACCCAGATGCTGAATTGATTGTAAGAATGCGGTACTGGGATGATGAGGCTAAGCTAACGGAAACCCCGGTAAATAATATTGAGTACCTGAAGTCCATTGCTATAAAACATCTTTATCAACAGCGGAATCCTGAGTAAGGACTTGTTGGCCTTGATTTCAGATCAGCGATAACGATAGATACCAATAGTCAGGAGCACCATTGAAGGTATAACTATTGTGAAGGAGTTCAGTTCAGGACTAATCAATGTGGAGATCGCAGATCCCGATAAGAAGCAAAACCATATTTTTAACAACATCGTAAACCGGGTCAGGTGCGTGTCCCAATCGCCTAAACTGTCCTCGGGGTACTTCTTCTTTACAGCGAATGCGAGATGTTGAGCCATGCTGTTTAGCGTACCAGTAACGAAATCGGGATTTACAGATTGGCTGCCCACCTTTGATACAGCTGTATTCATAAAACCCATTGATAGGCTCAACAATACAATACTTAGTTCTGTACTGGGTTTTAAGAAATTTGCCAGAAATAAGTAGATCGTTAACAAAAATACCGTTGGTGCCAGAGAGATCCATTTTAGTTTTTCAGAATTAATCTGAATAAGTATATTGCCTAGAAAAATCCCGGTAAAGAAAGATATAATGGACGTAAAGGTGGCTAGTGTTGCAGTTAAACTTCCCTGAACAATTGAAAATCCCAGCTGTGTGGTATTGCCGCTCATAAATGATAAATATGTTTTAATGGTTATATACCCATAAGCATCTACATAACCTGCAATTCCTGCGAGTAGAAATGAAATGTTTCTATCCAAATTAACTAATATCTTATCTTTTTGCACAAATAAAACTAGCGACAAAATGAGGATTTTGATTTATTATTCGTTGAAAGCGGTGATAGGCTCGTTGGTTCGGGGTGTGATCGGTATTTAGTAAGTCGCTATACACTAAGAAAATTGTAAGTTTATCAGATTCTAAAGCTGAGCCAAATGTTTAAATACGAAGAGTATTATGTTCATCAAAGATTTTCTATATTCATCAAGAAGCTATGGATTTTAGATAACCTGAACAATCCAGGTCAAATTACAGGTAAAGCAGTACTGCCAAATGGCTGTTTTAATATCGCCGTAATAGAAGGAGCAGGGTTAATGATTAAACATTTAGGATGGGAAAAGCATTTGATTCCAGGAACCTATTTCTGTGGACAGATGACCGAAGCAATCAGTGTTGACTTATTACCTCAATCAAAAGCAACAATGATCCAACTTCATCCCTGGACACCGATGCATTTTACGTCACTTGATCTGCAGTCGTTTACAGATAATGTGTTGCCTTTGGCTTTGTTAGACATCAATTCGAATTTGATTGATAAAATGACGGGCTTAAGCAACGAGGAAATTTTTCAGAACATCATTCTGACATTTACTCCGGCATTTAAAGTAGGGGTAGCAAGTAAACGAGTTTATCAGGCTTCTAAAGCTATAATGGATTCTAAGGGAACTTTTACAATAACGCAGCTCGCGTTAAAACTCGAATGTTCGTCACGCTATCTGCAAAAAATATTCAAAAAACACATCGGTTTGTCGCCAAAACAACTGTCATCGATCGTGAAGTTACGCGCTGCGGTAGATGATATTGCTTACCCGGATCAACAAAAGACTACGTTGACGATGTTGGCTTTAGGGAACAACTTTTATGATCAGGCACATTTCAATAATGCCTTTAAGTCTATTGTAAAGACATCACCACACAACTTCTATCTACCCGACTATTTTCTGTCTTTCAAAAGATAATTTCCTGTTCGCTTTTTTCCAATTTCCGCCCGGTACTATCTGGTACTTTCGTTCAGCAAGGGTGAGGACAGCATATGCTGGAGGAGGCTGTTGTGCAACGGAACTTCTATGGCTCAAAAAATCAAGATTTATACTGATGATAATTCGAGAGCGGCAACGCTTTTAGATTTTTATGACCTTATTGACGTCAGGGATTGTGTCATCATCGGGTATGAAGATGTAGATCAGGTTCCTGCAATCCGTAGACTGCTGACAGATCACGGAATAGAGATTCAGGAAATCTTGTTAGTATAACCGGCTACTGTTTTACCACTAGTATTCGATAAGTGAAATCTGTACTACCTTGGTCTGAAGACGTTTTGAGATACAACGTGTTGTTATCTTTCCAACATGCTCCATTAATAAAAAACTTAAATGGCCTGCGAGTTACCTGCTTAACTCCAGTACTATTTACCATGTATAACTCAGCATCCTGAGTAGGAGGAGGCATGTCATCATATGTCTCATATGGGTTATACTGGCTGCTAAATATCCGACGGTGGTCTGCAGAAAAATAAGGAAAACCATTTAGTGTGTCTATGTTGCCTGAGTTTTTGTTGATCAATAAGAAAAAATTGTCTTCATATAAATGCACTTCTACCAGATAGCTTTTAACCGATTCAAACTGACCTCTGTATTTATAGATCTCTATATTTTCGTCGTACGGTACTCCATTGTTGTTTGTGAATACGTGCACGCCACTTTTTAACGGTAGACTCGTCTTTCCATGGATAGAACTGAATTTTGCCGAATCCGGCGTAAATGGATTCTGGTAAGCAGAAAATGCTTGCAGAAACTCTTCTTCGGTTATTGAACTATCCTGAAGACCGGTTACGCTCTGTGCAGCTTTGATCTGAGTGCTGACATTTGGTGTTATTGCTTTAACTTCTTTCTTTTTTGGAATTTCTTTGCAACTCAAGCATGCCAGGCAGATTAGTACAAGTTTCTTCATTTTTAAAGATAAATATAAATTTATCGGCGGTTGACATGTGCATGATCGAAAAATCATCTTTCATACAAAAGCCATTAGTAGATCTATGTAATTAGCAAATTGGTAGGGTCATGTTTTGTGAATCTGAGCTTTGAAATCCAGGATAGTTTTAGACTGCACGATGTAACACTGGATTCAATTGAAAAAACCTGATACAGGGATGTATCAGGTTATAACGTTTTGTATAAATGGATTTTATTTTTCAGATAGTGTTGCCAGTAACTGATCAAGGTTATCTATCGACATTTTAAAGCCGGTTTCGAAGCCCATTTCTATCATCTTCTCTAAACGTGTTAATGAGTCATTGTAGATCGTAATACTAACTTTTGTTATACCGTTATGTTCACTAAAATTATAATCCCAATCAGAGCCTGGTAAGTCAGGGTTTTCATTTTCGTCTGAAAAAGCATTGTGCATTTTGAAATTGGTTTTTGGCGTAATGGAAGTAAATTCCTGAACTGACCAACGCTCTAGTCCTTCAGGACTTACCATTGCATAGAACCTTCTGCCACCAACTTTGAAGTCCATGTGTTTTGTTCTTGCCGACCATGGCTTAGGTGCCACCCATTGATCCAATAATTCTTTCTTGGTAAAAGCGTCCCAAACCAGAGGCAGTTCGGCATTAAATTCTCTTGTAATAAATACCGTTTTTGCAGGTTTGTCAACGGTAAACTCAAATAATAGGTTAGTTTCCATATAATTTATTTTTTAGATTGTTGTTTCATGTTTTCTAATAATTCATCAAGTTGGTTAAACTTGGTTTCCCAGATTGCCCTAAACTGCGCTAACCACTTGTCAATGTCCTTCATTTTCTCTATTTCTAATGAATAATAGATTTCTCTTCCCTGATGCTCTTGTTTGATCAATTCGCATTCGGTAAGGATCCGTAGATGTTTTGATACTGCTTGCCGGGTGGTGTTAAAATTTTCTGCAATTGCATTGGGTGTCATTGCTTGTATCGCGATTAAAGCGATAATTGCTCTTCTTGTTGGATCAGCTATTGCCTGGAAAATATCTCTTCTCATCTTTTTAAATATTTGGTTCGGAAACCATACGGTTGCAAATATATGCGCAACTATTTGGTTTCGCAAATATTAACGTGTTTTTTATTAAAAGAAGTTTTTAATGGATAATCAGTGGGGCGGGATATATTAGATTGCGTTTACGAGAGTCGCAGAGTTAAGATAGGTAGCTAATTTTGGTAGGAATTCATTAATTTCTTGTACTTATAGTCGGTGTTTTTCACCGTACCATTCTAAAACAAAAAAGCCGATCATTATCTGATCGGCTTTCCGCTTTATTTTAGTACTCAGAGCGGGAATCGAACCCGCACGACTTTTAAGGTCACAGGATTTTAAGTCCTGCGTGTCTACCAGTTCCACCATCTGAGCAGGCTATTAACCTTTGAAATAAATGCCTCCTGGTAGGAAGACATTTAGAGCGAAAGACGAGATTCGAACTCGCGACCCCGACCTTGGCAAGGTCGTGCTCTACCAACTGAGCTACTTTCGCATGATTTAATTTAAACGCCATCCGACGTTTCCAAGCTTCTTTCCATGCCATTTAAAGGCGCTTATTTCCGTTTGGGTTTGCAAATATAGTTACAATTCTAGTTCAAACAAGTTATTTGCAATAAAAATTTATAGTACTAGCTTAAGTTGTTGTTTTTCAGGACAGATAAAATCAAATCATTTTCAAATCCTTTACCCATTAAATAACTTGTTAGCTTAAAACGTTTTTTAAAGGCATCCTTCTCATGGATTGTCGGTGCTTTTTTTTCTGCAGCAGCAAGGATTGCTGCCAGATAATCATCATAATCAATCGTATTAAGCGCTTTTACAATCATCTTGTCGGGAACACGCTTCAGCTTCAGCCCCTGTTTGATCTTTATTTTACCCCATTTCTTGATATTAAACTTGCCGGAAACATAGGCATGTGCAAAGCGCTCCTCATTTAAAAAGTTAGTACCTATCAATTCAGAAATGAGCTCCTCCACATCATTTTTGTGTAAGCCCCATTCATAAAGCTTATCTCTGATTTCCTGTTGCGACCTTTCCTGGTACGCGCAATAATGCTCTGCTTTCAACAAAGCACTTCGTTTATCAAGATGTACAGTTTTTTTCGTCTCCAAGACAACAATATTACGCATTCTAGGCACGCAAAGCACAAAATATAATACGATAAACAGGAATTAGTTCAATCCATCTATGCGTAGACTTAAATACCAAATAACAGTTGCCTTGTTTGTCAAAATTTGTAAATTGAATACCGATTAATGCAAAGATAGTATTACCCGCATAAAGCCTTAAATTAACTATCTTAGCAACAGACCAAATAGAAATGAACAGACGTTTAGTAATCAAACAAGTATTGATCATGGCCGGTGGTATCGCTTTGTTACCGGCTTGTGTGCGCGAAGAAGGGCAATCTACAGTTTCCTGGAAAAATATAAAGCTGACCCTCGACCAGGAAAATTTCCTTGCTGATGTGGCAGAAACGTTAATCCCTGAAACCGATACACCTGGAGCCAAAAAACTCAACCTACACCTGTTTGTATTGAAGATGCTTGATGATTGTTACAGCAGCGTTGATCAACAACTTTTTCTGAAAGGTATGTCGCAGTTACAGGATAAAAGCTACGATCAGTTTACAAAATCTTACACCAAGCTTTCCAAAAGGCAACAACAAGAAGTATTGCTTCAGATTCAGCATGATAAATCAAAAAGTCCGGAACTCGATGCTTTCTATAAAATCACTAAACAACAAACCATTAACGGCTATATGAATTCGAAATATGTAATGACAAATCTGGTGAAATGGGAGCTTGTCCCAGGTCGTTATAATGGTTACTTCCCCGTAAAATCCGCATAATTTTAAAGTATGTCAAATATTAATATCGACGCCATAAAAGAGCAGACTTTTGATGTTATCGTCATCGGGTCAGGTATCAGTGGTGGTTGGGCGGCCAAAGAATTTACCGAAAAAGGGTTAAAGACCCTGGTATTGGAACGAGGAAAAGATGTGCAACACATTAAAGATTATCCAACAACCAATAAGTATCCTTACGAATTTGAACATCGCGGAGCACTGACCCTCGAAATTGAAAAGGCCAACCCCATCGTTAGTAAATGCTATGCTTTCAGGGAGGATGCCATGCATTTCATGGTTAAAGATAATGAACATCCATATGTACAGGAAAAGCCTTTCGACTGGATCCGCGGCTATCAGGTAGGAGGTAAGTCGCTGCTTTGGGCCCGACAAACTCAGCGTTGGAGTGACTTTGATTTCGAGGGGCCTGCAAGGGATAATTTTGCGGTCGACTGGCCAATTCGGTATCAGGATATTGATCCCTGGTATGGCTATGTTGAACGATTTGCCGGTATTGCGGGAAATAAAGATGGACTAGCGGAACTTCCTGATGGAGATTTCCTGCCAGGCTACCCGCTCAATGCTGCTGAGGATTTTTTCCGTGGGGTAATCAAAAATAAATATCCAGATCGCCATGTGATCAGCGCACGTTGTGCACATTTATCCAGGCCTCAACAGGTGCATTTCGATCAGGGAAGAGCAAAATGTCAGAACCGGGTGCTCTGTCAGCGTGGTTGTCCGTTTGGTGGATATTTTAGTAGTAATGCTTCGACCTTGCCTTGGGCAGCTAAAACAGGTAACTTAACCCTGCGCCCTTTTTCGGTAGTGGAATCGGTAATCTATGATGATGCTAAAGGTAAAGTTACAGGCGTAAGGGTAGTAGATACAAATAGCAAAGCGGTAACAGAATTTTATGCGCGTGTAATTTTTGTTAACGCCGGAGCTTTAAATACCAACCTGATCCTGCTCAACTCTAAATCTAAACGTTTTCCTGACGGGTTGGGAAATGACAGTGGGCTGCTCGGTAAATACGTCGCTTTTCATAATTATAGCGCACGTGTTTCTGCAGAATTTGATGGACTTAAACAGTATACTACAGATGGTCGTACGCCCAATGATGGTGGTTATATGCCCCGATTTAGAAATCTTCATCAACAGGAAACGGGATTTAAACGTGGGTATGCTATAGCTTTCCGCGCTGGAAGAGATGTAGAACGTGATTCGTCCCCGATTGGTGCCGACTTAAAAAACAACCTGATCAATGGAAAGCTCGGTCCCTGGAAAATGCATTCGCACATGATGGGAGAGACCATTCCAAAAGAAAGTAATTTTGTTAGTCTCCATGCAACAAAAACAGATAATTGGGGCGTACCTTTGCTCAATGTATCTGTCGACTACGATGAGAATGATGCGCTGATGAAAAAAGATTACCTGGAACAGGTTACTGAAATGTTTACGCAAGCGGGCTTCAAAAATATCGAACCCAATGCTAAAACACAGGCTCCAGGGCTCGATATTCATGAAATGGGTGGTGTCCGCATGGGCAACGATCCGAAAACGTCTCTACTCAACAAATGGAACCAGTTGCATGCTTGCCATAACGTGTTCGTAACGGACGGTGCTTGTATGACTTCAACTTCAACCCAGAATCCTTCACTTACCTATATGGCTTTAACTGCCCGTGCCGCAGATTATGCTGTTCAGGCGATGAAGAAGACTGAAATATGAGTAAAGAAAACTATTCCATTGCTGCTATTGCCAAACAAATCAGAGCTATCGATTTCAAGCTGATCAAAGATGTACTGATCTCCCAACTCGTTATAGATAGCCGCAGTGTGATCGACCCCGGTCATTCACTGTTCTTCGCCTTGCCGGCCGAACGTGATGGACATCAGTTTATTGATGCTGCCTACCAGGAGGGAATTAGGAGTTTCGTAATCAGTGATACACATTTTATTCATAACCATGCTGATGCCAATTTCCTGCTGGTAGCAGATGTTAAGACAGCACTGCAGGAACTTGCACTCCTCAACCGGAAAATACACCAGCTTCCTGTAATTGCCATCAGCGGAAGCAATGGTAAAACAATAGTCAAAGAATGGCTATTCCAGCTGCTGGCAACAGATTATAATATCGTCAGAAGTCCTAAAAGCTTTAACTCCCAGATCGGAGTACCGTTAGCTGTTTGGCAGATTCGCGATGAGCATACGCTAGGCATTTTTGAAGCGGGAATTTCCAGGCCAGATGAGATGCCGCGACTAGCAGCCATTATCCAGCCAACAATAGGTATATTAACAAATATTGGTGAGGCACATGCCGAAGGCTTTAATTCACCACAGGAAAAGCTGCTCGAGAAACTTAAACTGTTCACAAATACTGATGTATTTATCTACGCACCGGAATATTTACAAGGCTTGGCGGAAGAAAACCTACCTGGGCAACGCAGGTTCTCCTGGAGCATGGATCGCAAAGCCGACCTTAGAATCTTATTCGTAGAGCCTATCGATGGAAAAAGTTACATCAAAGCCATTTATCAGGATGCAGAGATCGAATGCCTCATCCCTTTTACAGATAAGGCCTCGATAGAAAATGCTATTATATGTTGGGCAACCTTACTTGCTATGGGGTATACCGCAGAACAAGCAGACCTTAAATTGGAAAAATTGACCTTGGTACGCATGCGACTGGAACTTAAAAACGGTATCAACCAGAGTTCGGTGATAGATGACTCCTATAGTGCTGATATCTCTTCGCTCGCCATAGCGCTTGATTTCCTTAATCAACAAAATCAACACGACAAAAAGACGCTGATTCTTTCCGATCTTTTGGAAACGGGCAAAAGCACGGATGCACTGTATGCCGAGATTGCGGCACTGATAACCCAGAAAGACGTACAACGTTTGATTGGAATAGGAACTGAGATCATGGAGCACGCTGATCTTTTCAATGTCGAAAAACAGTTTTTCCAGTCGACAGAAGATTTTATCAAGGATTTTTCAAATCTGACTTTTAATAACGAATCTATTCTGGTGAAAGGAGCAAGGCGCTTTGGCTTTGAACGCATCAGTAAGCTTCTCACGCAGAAAATTCATGATACCGTATTAGAGGTAAACCTCAATGCACTGGTCAGCAATCTCAAATTTTATAAGTCTCAACTTAAGCCCGGCGTAAAAATCATGGCCATGGTTAAGGCTTTTTCATATGGCAGTGGCAGCTTCGAGATCGCCAATGTCCTCCAGTTTCATAAGGTAGATTACCTGGCTGTTGCTTATACCGATGAAGGGATTGCCCTGCGAAAGAGCGGGATCACCTTACCAATTATGGTGATGAGTCCCGAGCCTGCGGCGTTTGAGGCTATAGTGAAGTATAAGCTTGAACCTGAGCTTTACAATCTTGAAATTCTGAAGGGATTTATCGCATTCCTTCAGTCGGATAAACCAGCGTATCCTGTACACCTAAAGATAGATACCGGTATGCATCGTCTCGGTTTTGATGAGGCAGATATTGAAGAGATGCTACAGCTTATTGATGCTAATGATAGCATTAAGATCCAGAGTGTTTTTTCCCACCTCGCGGGAAGTGATGATGAAAAGCATGATCTCTTTACCAGAGCGCAGATTGCCTGGTTTAAAACCGTTGCTGGTAAGGTTACGGATACACTGGGCTATCAGCCGATCAGACATATTAGCAATACATCGGGAATTACCCGTCATCCAGATGCACAATTAGATATGGTACGGCTGGGCATTGGTCTCTATGGCTTCGATTCCGCACAGGAACAGGCCAGAACTTTACAGACTGTTGCGGTTTTAAAAACTACGGTTACTCAAGTGAAGCATATCAAACCTCATGACAGTATCGGATATAGCAGGAGAGGAGTAATGCCCGAAGGTGGGGAGATTGCCACAGTAAAAATTGGATATGCCGATGGTTACAGCCGTATGTTTGGTAACGGCGTAGGGCATATGCTCATCAACGGCAAAAGAGTGCCTACAATAGGTTCGATATGTATGGATATGTGTATGCTGGATATCACTGGAATGGATGTTAAAAACGGTGATGAGGTGATCGTGTTTGATGAGAGCCTCAGCATTAGTGAACTGGCAGCACAGATAAATACGATCCCCTATGAGATCCTTACAAATATTTCTCAAAGAGTTAAACGAGTCTATTTTTATGAGTAGTTTTGCTGCATGAACAGGATTGGTCGCGCATTACTAAATTACTTCATCAAGGGCTTGCTGGTCGTATTACCCATTGCATTAAGCGTGTTTGTGGTTATATGGGCGGTAACAACAGTAGATAGTTGGCTTAATATAAATAATATTCCAGGGCTCGATCCCGGTATGGGACAAAGTCGCAACATCCCTGGCCTGGGACTTTTTATGGTGCTCACCATTATCCTGGCCGCAGGAATCTTTGTTACTTACTTTGTGACGGAGCCGATGTACAACTGGTTTCAGCGTATGATGAATAAACTCCCGATTCTGAAGTTTATCTATTCCTCTATTAAGGATCTCACGGAAGCTTTTGTTGGCGATGAAAAGAAATTTAACCATCCTGTACTCGTAGAAGTGGAGGGCGACCTCAAACGTATTGGTTTTTTAACGCAAAGTGACCTCAGTTCTATAGGTATGCCGGGCGAATCTATCGTCTACTTTCCCTTTTCTTATTCTTTTGCCGGACAGGTGTACATCGTCAAAAACGAGAAAATCAAGGAATTGAATATGACAGCTGCCGATGCCATGAAACTGGTTGTTTCTGGTGGTGTAAGTCATTTTTAATCAAAAAGGCGGATACCAATAGATACCCGCCTTCTCCTGATAAAACCCTTGTTAGAAATTGGGTTTCAATACATATTTGTCATAGAACCTGAAGATATGCTCTGCAGCTTCCTCCGCGGTATCAACAAGCCTGAAGAGGTTTAAGTCTTCTGCATGGATATTGTGCTCCTGATTTAACATGGTATTGGTAATCCAGTCTACCAGCCCACCCCAGTAGGCTTTGCCTACCAACACAATCGGGAAACGGGCAATCTTGCCGGTCTGGATCAGGGTAATCGCCTCAAATAGCTCATCCATTGTGCCCATGCCACCCGGTAGTACAACAAATCCTTGCGAATACTTCATAAACATCACCTTGCGGATAAAGAAGTAATCGAATTCCAGTAATTTATTATGGTCAATATATTTGTTGTGGAATTGCTCAAATGGCAACTCAATATTCAATCCTACAGATTTACCTCCGTTGGTGTGCGCACCTTTATTCCCTGCCTCCATGATGCCAGGTCCACCACCAGTGATCACTCCATAACCACGATCGGTAAGCAAGCGACCACATTCAACAGCGATCTCGTAATAAGGGTTCGTTTCTGCAGTACGTGCAGATCCGAAGATGGATACGCAGGGGCCGATTTTAGCCAGTTTCTCAAAGCCGTCAACAAATTCAGCCATGATCTTGAATATTTGCCAGGAGTCTGTTACCTTAATCTCCTGCCAGTCTTTATTTTCAAATGCACTTCTTATTTTCTCTTCACTCGTCATTCTATAGATATTTAATTAAAATTTTGTTTGCAGATCAGTCTTTTTACTGATCAGTAATAAACCAAAAAAGGTGATCAAGCCATTCACCAGAATTAGCTCTACACTAAACTTGTAACCGCCAAGCAGCTCGGCAGAATAATTGTTCAGTATGTAGCAGAGTATCGGTGACAATACACAAACGATGGGAACCAACTTATCGTGTAAGCCTCTGTTACGTACAAATAAGCCAAAGCTGTATAGCCCTAATAATGGCCCATAGGTGTAGGACGCAACTTTAAAAATTCCTTTAACTACAGACTCATCATTGAACGCGTTAAATACAATGATCACCACAAACATCAGTAACGAAAAGGCCACATGCACCATATGTCGTTTGTTAACCGATGCCGCTGAGTTAGTCTGTTCTCCTTTGTCCATCTGCAAAAAGTCAACACAAAAGGAGGTAGTAAGCGCTGTTAATGCGGAATCCGTTGTTGCAAACGTCGCAGCAGTTAACCCCAGCATAAAAACAATAGCTGGGACAACACTTAGATGGTTCAATGCGATTTCAGGAAACAGGAAGTCGGTTCTCGGTTTGCCTGTTACGTGATCCAGGGGTATTTCAATGCCGTTTTTTGTAGCATAGATATATAATAACGCACCAACACTTAAAAAGAATATATTCAGGATCACAAACACACCAGTAAAAGTAAACATGTTCTTCTGCGCCTCCTTGATGGTTTTCATACTCAGGTTTTTCTGCATCAGATCCTGGTCAAGCCCCGTCATCGCAATCGTAACGAAGATACCGCCCAGCAACTGCTTACTGAAATGAAACCCGTTGGAGAGAAAGTCCTCGTAAAAGAATATTTTGGAATATCCGCTGTTCTTAATGGTTTCAAAAGCTGCCGGAATATTCAGATCTAAGCTGCTGCAGATGAAATATAAGGTTAAAAATACAGACAGCACCAGGAAGAATGTCTGCAGGGTATCGGTGATGATAATGGTTTTTAAGCCACCCTTAAAAGTGTAAGACCAGATCAGCAATAAAGAGATCAGAACCGTAGCCCAGAATGGGATGCCGTAGCTGTCAAATATAAAGCGCTGTAGTACAATAACGACAAGGTAGAGTCTGAAAGCAGATCCAATGGTTCTGCTGATCAGGAAAATCGATGCTGCAGTCTTATAGCTGTAATGCCCTAGACGTTGTTCTATGTACCCGTAAATTGAGGTAAGTCTCATCCTATAATATAAAGGAAGCAGCACCGTAGCAATAATAATAAAACCAATGGCGTTCCCTAATACAAACTGGAAATACTGGAATTGATTTCCTGTTGGCGCACCAACTTCTCCTGGTACAGAAATAAACGTTACACCAGAAAGTGCGGTGCCAATCATGCCGAATGCTACCAGGTACCATTTAGAATTTCTATTGGCTATAAAGAAAGTAGAATTGTCTGACGATTTCTTTGACGTGGCAAAGGCAATGATAATCAACAGCAGGAAGTAACCTATTAAAAAAGATAGCAGTATCGCGGGACTCATTATATGTTTTTAGGTGTTAAATGTAATAAAATCATATTTTAAAAATCAATTAACCGAAGATAAATATAAATTTGTATTATGAATTTTTCTTCTAAACTGCTGGAAGATGCTGTCAATGAATTTTCTAAATTGCCTGGCGTTGGGCAAAAGACCGCACTTAGGCTGGTGTTACATTTATTGAACAGGGAAACTGAAGAAGTGGAACTTTTTGGCAATTCTATTATTCGCCTGAGGAACGAAATCAAGCACTGTTCTATTTGCCACAACATATCTGACAACCAGATCTGCGAAATCTGCAGCGCTACAAAACGTGATAGAGAAGTTATCTGTGTTGTTGAAGATACCAGGGATGTAATGGCTGTGGAAAATACATCTCAATATTTTGGAGTGTACCATGTGCTCGGTGGATTAATTTCTCCGATGGATGGTATAGGGCCATCTGACCTGTTTATTGATTCGTTAGTACAGCGCGTCGCTACAACCCCGGTAAAAGAAGTTATCCTGGCCCTGAGTGCTACAATGGAAGGGGACACCACACTTTTTTATTTGTACAAAAAACTCAAAGAGTTCCAGATTCCAATTACTACCATCGCTAAAGGTATCGCCTTTGGCGGAGAGCTTGAATATGCAGACGAAATTACCCTCGGCCGGTCTATCGTTACCCGGGTACCTTACGAAAATTCTATCATCAAATAAATTCCATGGATTTTAAAAATAAAGTAGTAATCATTACTGGTGCCTCTTCTGGTATTGGATTAGCCCTCGCCAATGAACTGGCAAAACGCGGTGCAAACCTGGTGTTGGCGGCACGTCAATATGTAACGCTTTGTGAAATTACCTCCAATCTGGAGAAAGATTATCAGATCAGGGCAATAGCCGTTCAAACAGACGTCAGTAAAGAAGAGGATTGCAAAATTTTAGTCGACCAGGCAATTCATGCTTTTGGACAGATAGATGTCTTGATCAATAACGCCGGATTATCTATGCGTGCACTGTTTACAGATGTAGATCTCTCGGTCTTGAAAAATTTGATGGATGTTAACTTTTGGGGTACCGTATACTGCACTAAATATGCGTTACCGGAAATTCTAAAAACCAAAGGTACCGTTGTTGGCGTATCTTCTATAGCAGGATTTAGAGGGCTACCAGGTAGAACTGGTTATTCATCATCCAAGTTTGCCATGAATGGCTTTATAGAGTCCTTGCGTACAGAGCTGCTGCAAACCGGCGTCCATGTAATGCTCGCGTGTCCGGGCTTCACAACGTCAAATATTCGTGTGGCTGCTTTGTCGGCTGAAGGGAAAGCACATGGAGAGACGAGCATGGAGGAAGGAAAGATGATGAGCCCCGAAGAAGTAGCAACGAATATCGCTGACGGTATTATTGCTGGAAAACGTACGTTGGTTATGACCGGACAAGGGAAATTAACGGTATGGCTTAATAAATTGCTGCCGGCTTTGGCCGATAAACTGGTGTTTAACCATTTTACCAAAGAAAAAAATGCTTTAATAAAATAATTCAATGACTGCCGCCAGAATCTGTCTTATGCTCTTTGCCTTTATCGGACAGCTTGCTGCTGCCTCAGCACATGTTAAAGTCGCAAAAGACATTAACTATACGGTCAACAACGACGTTCGCCGACAACTGAATGTATATTGTAAATCTGGAGATCAGCAAACTAAGGACGTTGTTATCTTTATACACGGTGGTTCCTGGAGCAGCGGGAGAAAAGATATCTATTGGTGGTTGGGAAGAAACTTCGCCCGGAAAGGTGTTGTTGCCGTAACGATAAACTACGGTCTGGCGCCGGATAGCAAATACCCGCAGATGGCAACAGATTGCGCAAATGCAGTAAAATGGGTAACAGAAAATATTAATAGATACGGTGGTAACCCGGCACGCATCTTTTTAATGGGACATTCTGCAGGTGGCCACCTCGCCGAGTTGATCAATGCTGATCCCCGGTATTTTGCTGCTGCAGGTATTAAAAACCCAATCAAAGGTCTGATCCTTGACGACCCATTTGGTCTGGATATGCATGAATATATGCGTACTGCAGAAAAGGACAACAGCTACTTCGACTTCCTTAGAACCTTTAGCACCAACATGGATACCTGGACAGCTGCCTCACCCTTGCATTATATTGCCAATATTAAAAATCCACATCTGCTGTGGTATGGTGCTAAAACATATCCTGCAATTCAAATTCAGACAAAAAGATTATACGAGCAACTCGCTGCGCGCAATACACCTGTAAAACTTGAGGTTATTCCGCGTAAAAAACATGTTGGCATGATCACACAGATGATTTTTGGTTGCAGTAAACGTTATGCTGATATTCTGGAATTCCTTGCTTCATGCAAGTAATCATCCAGTTAAAGACATATTTTTTAAATATATTTTGCAAATACTAAAAACAATTCCATCTTTGCTTACAGAATGATACAGAAAAACGTTTTAACTCAATGGTGGTGGCACAGCGCAATAGCGTAGTGTAACCCTTTGTTTGTCGTTTTTTTACTAAAAATACTATAGGGTTGCTTTTTTAAGCAGCCTTTTTTGTTTTATACCCATGAAGAAAATACTGAATCACCTCTTTGAAAATAAAAGCTTTAGCAGGCTTGAAGCACGTAAAATCCTAACGTCGATAGCGCAGGGAGAATACAATAACGCGCAGATTGCAGCCTTCATTACCGCTTACGGAATGCGCAACATCACGGTTCATGAACTTGCGGGCTTTAGAGATGCTATGCTTGATCTCTGTATTCCGCTTAGTTTCTCCGATTTTGAATTAATCGATCTCTGCGGAACAGGTGGTGATGGCAAGGATACCTTCAATATCTCAACCCTGGCTTCTTTTGTAGTTGCCGGTACAGGAAATAAGGTTGCCAAACATGGTAACTACGGCGTTTCTTCTGGCTGCGGCTCTTCTAATGTGATGGAATACCTTGGTCACCGTTTCACCAACGATCAGGATATTTTAAAGCGCAATCTGGATCAGGCAGGGATCTGCTTCATTCATGCTCCACTTTTTAATCCTGCAATGAAAACCGTGGCACCGATACGTAAGGAACTTGGTGTGAAAACCTTCTTCAATATGCTCGGGCCTATGTGTAACCCCGCCCAACCCAAGAATCAACTGGTAGGTGTATTCAGTCTGGAACTCGCGCGTTTGTATGGTTACCTGTATCAGGAAACGGATAAGAACTATACTATCCTACATGCGCTTGATGGCTTTGACGAAGTATCGTTGACCTGCGATTTTAAAACTTTCAGTAAAAAAGGAGAGTCACTTAGAAAGGTGAGTGATCTTGGCTTCGAGCAGCTAAATGAAATGGATATCAAAGGTGGTGACACTGTGGAATCTTCCGCAACGATCTTCAGAAATATATTGAATGCTGAAGGAACGGATGCACAACATAACGTTGTCCTCTGCAATGCAGCACTCGCTATTCAAACTATTAAGCCGGATCTTTCCTTCGCTGATTGTTTCTATGAAGCCGAGGAATCCCTGATGGGTAAAAAAGCCTTGAAAGCATTTACCACATTGATCAACAATTAGTATGCAGCACATTAAATTGAAAGTCTGTGGAATGAAAAATCCGGATAATATCCAGGCACTGGCTGAGGTGGAACCGGATTATATGGGCTTCATATTCTATAAGGAATCAAAACGTTATGTAGGGGCGCTTGTGGCAGAACAGGTGCGGCATTTGCCGAAAGGGATTAAAACAACGGGTGTATTCGTAAACTCAGATTTGCAAACAATTGCCGGGACTATTAAAGATTTCGGCTTAAGGACAATACAACTACATGGTGCTGAAACTCCGGAACTCTGCGAGTCACTGAAGATTCAATTTCCTGATATAGAGGTAATCAAAGCATTTGGGATTGATGAGGAATTTAACTTTGACCTGCTGCATACGTATGACAATGTAGTTGATTACTTTTTATTTGACACCAAAACGCCAGCACACGGAGGATCCGGTAAATCATTTAACTGGGAAAAATTGAAACAATATAGCGGAGAAAAGCCTTACTTTTTGAGCGGGGGAATCGGCCTTGAACACCTGGACGAAATCAAGGCTTTAAACCATCCGGCGTTGTACGCTATTGATATCAATAGTAAATTCGAACTGGAACCCGGACTGAAAAATATAGCACAGATAAAAACATTTAAAACAAACCTCTATGGCCTTCAGGCCTAAGGAAAAACACATCGGAATATGAACTATTTTGTAAATGATAAAGGTTATTACGGAGACTTCGGCGGAGCATACATCCCTGAAATGTTATATCCCAATGTAGAAGAGCTCCGTCAGAACTATCTGGCTAAAATTAATGAGCCGGATTTCCAAAAGGAATTTCATCAGTTATTAAAAGACTATGTAGGCAGACCTTCGCCATTATACCTGGCTAAGCGCTTGTCGAAAAAATATGGTGCAAATATCTTTTTGAAAAGGGAAGACCTGAACCATACAGGAGCTCATAAGATCAACAATACAATCGGACAGATCTTACTCGCAGAAAGACTTGGTAAAACACGTATCATCGCTGAAACAGGTGCAGGTCAACATGGTGTGGCTACAGCAACCGTTTGTGCGTTACGTGGACTGGAATGTGTAGTCTACATGGGAGAGATTGATATAGAGCGCCAGGCACCAAATGTAGCGCGGATGAAGATGCTGGGAGCCAAAGTTGTACCAGCAACCTCAGGGTCAAAAACATTAAAGGATGCTACTAATGAGGCTATGCGCGATTGGGTTAACAATCCTGTAGATACACATTATATTATCGGCTCTGTAGTAGGCCCGCATCCATATCCTGATATGGTTTCCGTTTTCCAGTCGGTGATTTCTGAAGAAACAAAAAAACAATTGCTGGAACAAACGGGATCTGATCAGCCAGATTATGTACTTGCCTGTGTAGGTGGAGGTAGTAATGCTATGGGCATGTTTTATCATTTTATCAATGATGAAGGTGTACAGTTGATTGCTGTTGAGGCAGCAGGGAAAGGTGTTGGGAGTGGACACTCGGCAGCTACTACAGCACTCGGGAAAGAGGGTGTACTGCATGGAAGCAGAAGTATCCTAATGCAGACAACAGACGGGCAGGTGGTAGAGCCATTTTCCATCTCTGCCGGGCTTGACTACCCGGGAATAGGTCCGCAACACGCACACCTCTTTAAAACCCTGAGGGCAAAATATGTATCTATTACAGATGAAGAGTCACTGGATGCAGGATTGTTATGTACCCAAATGGAAGGAATTATCCCGGCTATCGAGAGTGCACACGCATTAGCCTACCTGGAAAAAATGGACTTTAAAGGAAATGAAAACGTTGTCGTATGCCTTTCCGGTAGGGGAGACAAAGACATGGATACCTACATGAAATATTTCGGCTTATAATAGCAGCAAAATGAACAGAATTAATCAATTGTTTCAGGAGAAGAAAAATAACATCCTGTCTATTTACTATACTGCCGGGTTTCCGGAATTATCTGATACCGTTCGCATAGCAAAAGCATTGGAACTTGCTGGTGCCGATATGCTGGAAATCGGGTTCCCATATTCAGATCCTGTTGCCGATGGACCGGTAATTCAGGCAAGCAGTAAAAAATCACTGGATGCTGGTATGGATCTTAAGTTGTTGTTTGAACAACTTAAAACCTTGCGTCAGGAAGTAAGTATTCCTGTGCTGCTGATGGGCTATGTAAATCCATTGCTACAATATGGCGTGGAAAACTTCTGTAAATCCTGTGTCGAAGTGGGGGTGGATGGACTTATTGTACCCGACCTTCCGATGGTCGAATATGAAGAGTTTTATCAAAATATCTTTGAACAATATGGTATCAGTAACGTATTCTTGGTTACACCGCAGACTACCGTAGAAAGAATTCATAAAATTGATAGCTTAACCAACGGTTTCATTTACATGGTATCGTCCTCGGCTACTACCGGAAAAAACCTGCAGCTGTCACAAAATACAGAAGACTACTTCAGCAGGATAGCAGCCTTGCCCCTGAAGAATCCTAAAATGATTGGATTTGGCATAAACGGTAAAGCTGCATTTGATAAGGCCTGTCAGTATGCTAACGGTGCTATTATAGGGACAGCATTTGTGAGTTCCCTGGAAAAAGATAGCTCTTCAACTGGAATTGCCGAATTTATGAAAGCTTTTACAGCTTAAATCAAAGTATCTTGAAGACTAGATATAGTCTTCAAGATTTCCTTTGCCTTCCCTAATGATTTCAAAATCACCAGAGGTGCAGTCAATAACTGTAGAAGGCTCATTGTCCCCATATCCGCCATCTATGACAAGCTCAACCTGCTCCTGATATTTTTCGTAGATCAGTTCCGGGTCGGTGCTGTATTCGAGTAATTCATCTTCATCTTTAATGGATGTTGATAGGATAGGATTACCGAGTACGCGTACAATCTCACGGGCGATGTCATTGTCAGGTACCCGGATACCAACAGTCTTTTTGTTGGAGCTGAGTAGTTTAGGAACGTTATTGTTGGCGTTGAAGATAAAGGTAAAAGGGCCCGGTAAAGCTTTCTTCAGTACACGGAAAATGGTGGTGTCTATAGGCTTGATGTAATCTGAAATATGACTTAAATCTGAGCAGATAAAAGAGAAGTTTGCCTTTTCAGGTTTGATTCCTCTGATCCGGCAGATTTTCTCGATCGCCTTTTGATTAGTGATATCACAGCCAAGGCCGTAAATGGTATCTGTGGGGTAAATGATCAGCCCACCTTTCTTTAAGACCTCAACAACCTGTTCGATTGCCTTGGGGTTTGGATTTTCAGGGTAGATTTTAATAAGCATATGTAAATTTACGAAAATCTTTGGTCTGTAAATTGATAAATGTTGTAGTATTGAGTAACTTGAATTTATGAGAAAAGCATTTGTTGCCATTGCAGCCTTCCTGGTGACGGCCACTGTAATGATCAGTTTAGCCTGGCCACCTTTTTATTGGGCGTTTATATTTATAGGTCCGATTGTGATTTTGGGGATTTACGACCTATACCAACCTAAGCATAGTATTGTCAGAAATTATCCCGTTATTGGCCGTCTGCGCTATTTTGCAGAAGATCTTCGCCCCAAAGTATATCAGTACTTTGTAGAGAGTGATACGAACGGTAAGCCTTTCAGCAGACTCAATAGGTCACTCATCTATCAGCGTGCTAAAAAAGAGAATGATACGATTCCTTTTGGAACGCAGTTGGATGTCTACGAAAATGGCTATGAATGGCTCAGTCACAGCATTGCTGCAATCAGTCATCATGAGCTTAATGAAGATCCCCGGGTTACTATCGGTGGGCCGGATTGTACACAACCATACTCGGCGAGTATTTTCAATATCTCTGCCATGAGCTTTGGTTCTCTCAGTGAAAATGCCATTTTGGCGCTTAACGGAGGTGCTTTTATGGGGAATTTTGCACATAACACCGGGGAGGGAGGAATTAGCGACTACCATGCACAGCCTAAGGGAGACCTGATCTGGCAAATTGGAACAGGATACTTCGGTTGTCGTAACCCCGATGGTACTTTTAATCCTGATGCCTTCGAGGAACGTGCACATTCTGATCAGGTCAAAATGATTGAGATCAAATTATCTCAGGGTGCAAAGCCTGGACACGGGGGTATCCTGCCCGCGAAGAAAGTGACGCCAGAAATTGCCAGAATTCGCCTGGTGCAGGAAGGTTTCGATGTCATCTCACCGCCCGCACATGCGGCTTTCTCCACGCCCATAGAGATGCTGGATTTTGTAAAGTTATTGAGAACCCGTTCGGGTGGTAAACCTGTTGGTTTTAAACTCTGTATTGGGCGTAAGAGCGAATTTTTTGCCGTTTGTAAGGCAATGGTAGAAACAGGAATTTATGTCGACTTCATCACCGTTGATGGGGGAGAGGGTGGAACCGGCGCTTCACCACAGGAATTCTCTAATGCTGTGGGCATGCCTTTGAGAGAAGGTGTTGCTTTTGTTTATGATGTGTTGACAGGCTTCGATCTAAAAAAGCACATTAAAATCATTGCTTCAGGTAAAATTGCTTCGGGATTTGATTTGGTTAAGAATATCGCTTTGGGGGCCGACCTATGTAACTCGGCCAGAGGAATGATGTTTGCCCTGGGTTGCATCCAGGCACTGGAATGTAATAGTAATACCTGTCCAACAGGTGTGGCAACACAAGATAAAAGTTTGATGAAAGGTCTTGTTGTTGATGATAAAAAGGTGAGGGTGTTCAATTTTCATAGACTTACTGTGGCTAGTGCGGTAGAGCTATTGGGGGCAGCGGGTCTACACCATCCATACCAGCTTACCAGGGCATATGTAAATCGTAGGGTTGCTCCAAATGTTACGCAGTCTTATATTGAGACGTTTCCCTATATTCCGGAAGGAAGCTTGCTTCAGACACCTTATCCGATGCGTTTTGAGCTGGGTATGGCCTTGAGTTCGCCGAAAACTTTCAGGCCTACCGATTATAAAATTTCGCCGGTCGACTACGCCCATGCGAACTCCTTTTCAGATACGTTAGAAGATAAACAACACTAAAAATTATCGCATAAAAAAGGCGCCATTTTTATGATAAAAGGCGCCTTTTTTATTTGTGTATGTTTGATTAAAACTCTGCGTTTTTAGGGAAACGTGGGAACGCAATTACGTCCCTGATATTGGTCATACCAGTCACGAATAGAATCAACCGTTCAAAGCCAAGCCCAAAACCTGCATGTGGTGCTGTTCCAAATCTTCTGGTATCCAGATACCACCACATTTCATCCTGCGGAATATGCATCTCTTCCATACGTTTTGTTAAACGATCCAGTCGCTCCTCACGTTGTGAGCCACCAATCATTTCGCCGATTCCAGGGAATAGGATATCCATTGCAGCAACAGTTTGACGGCCTTCAGCATCTGGCTCGTTCTGACGCATATAAAACGACTTGATATCTGCAGGATAATCGGTCAGGATTACTGGTTTCTTGAAATGTTTCTCTACCAGGAAGCGTTCATGTTCCGATTGCAGGTCAGCGCCCCATTCGTCAATCAGGTATTTAAACTGTTTCTTTTGGTTTGGTTTTGAAGATTTAAGGATCTTAATAGCTTCTGTATACGTTAGGCGCTCAAAATCATTATCCAGACAGAACCTGAGCTTATCGATCAGACTCAGTTCGCTGCGTTCGTTCTGTGGTTTCGTTTTCTCTTCTTCAAGTAACCTTGTGTTTAAGAAATCGATTTCATCAGCACAGTTTTCCAGCGCATAAGTAATCACATATTTCATCATGTCCTCTGCCAGCTGCATGTTGTCTTCCAGGTCGGCAAAAGCAACCTCAGGTTCAATCATCCAGAATTCTGCGAGGTGACGCGTTGTATTTGAGTTTTCAGCCCTGAATGTAGGTCCGAATGTGTAGATCTGACCGAAGGCCATAGCAGCAAGCTCACCTTCCAGTTGTCCGGATACGGTTAAATTTGTAGCCCTGGCAAAGAAATCCTCGGAGAAATCAACCTTGCCATCTTCAGTTCGCGGTGTATTATCAAAATCAAGCGTGGTTACTTTAAACATTTCTCCGGCACCTTCAGCATCTGAGGCTGTAATGACCGGGGTATGCATATAGACAAAGCCACGTTCGTTGTAAAATTTATGGATAGCAAAAGCCAATGCATGACGAACTTTAAATACAGCGTTAAAAGTGTTGGTCCTGAAACGCAAGTGAGCGATCTCCCTTAAAAATTCAAGGCTATGTTTTTTTGGTTGCAATGGAAACTTCTCAGGATCGCTGTCTCCCAGAATCTCTATAGTGGTGGCCTTCACATCAACCTTTTGTCCTTTACCCAGAGATTCAACAAGAACTCCCGTCACTGCTATAGCAGCACCAGTGGTGATTCTCTTAAGCAAGCTTTCATCCGTATTGGCGAAATCTACAACAATCTGAATATTTGCCATGCACGATCCATCATTGATCGCAATAAACTGGTTGTTGCGGAAGGTTCGCACCCAACCCATCACAGTAACTTCTCTATCAAACGCTGTGGTTTCCAGTAAGCTTTTTATTTTTTCTCTTTTAATCATGTGGTTTTTGTGGAGAGCGTCAAAAATAGGAATTTTGAGGTAGAATACAGAATTTCTTAGCTTGTTTGAGGAAGAGATTGATACGAATGATATTTAGTGCAAAAATTGTTAAGACTACATTTTTAGAGCTGTGAAATACTAAATATGTGTGTTTTCTTGTTCTTTTTGTGTTTTATTTTTATAAACACAGGATTTTTATTTGTTTTTACTATTTTTTCAGGGCTTTTCTCATATTTATCCTTATTTTCTTTATTTTAATTAATAGGGTTAGGGTGTTTTTTGTGATTTTTATTGATTTCAATAGATCTGCTTTGATATAAATCGGTAATTATTAAAAATTAATACGCGGAAATACAGTTATTTATGAGAAATATCCAAAATAATATCGATAACATGAATTTTTATGGAAATAATTAGTATGTTTGTGATGCTCGTTTAATTTATATTTGGTTTTAAAAATCCTCCCGCAGATTCTGTAGGAGGATTTTTAATTTAAGACAATTTCCAGATCAGAATTACTTCCGGTATGATTCTATAATCCGAAAAATAAGACACAAAAAAAAGGCTGCACAGTGATGTACAGCCTTTTTATATTTATTGAGTAAATATTAAGCCAATACCTGAGTTACTAGGTCTGAAGCATCTTTCAATGCAATAGCAGAATATACTTTTAATCCGGACTCGTCAATTAATTTTTTTGCCTCTACAGCATTAGTACCTTGTAAACGACAGATGATTGGTACAGGAACATTACCGATTTCATTATAAGCATCGATAACACCTTGCGCAACACGGTCACAACGAACAATACCACCAAAGATATTGATTAGAATTGCTTTCACGTTAGGGTCTTTCAAGATGATGTTAAAACCAGCTTTAACGGTTTGCGCATTCGCAGTTCCACCAACATCCAGGAAGTTAGCCGGCTCACCACCTGCAATCTTAATGATATCCATAGTAGCCATTGCTAAACCAGCACCATTAACCATACAGCCAACGTTACCATCTAATTTTACATAGTTTAAGTTAGACTCACTAGCTTCAACATCCGTAGGATCTTCTTCCAGTTTATCGCGCATAGCTGCGTAATCAGGATGACGGAATAAAGCATTCTCGTCTAAGTCAACCTTAGCATCAACAGCAATGATTTTGTCATCAGAAGTTTTTAATACCGGGTTGATTTCAAACATTGCTGAATCAGTATTGTCATACGCTTTATAAAGTGCTGAAACAAATTTCACCATTTCTTTAAAGGCGCCACCGCTTAAGCCCAGGTTAAAGGCGATTTTGCGCGCCTGGAATCCTTGCAAGCCAACTTTAGGGTCTACTTCTTCTTTGAAAATTAAGTGAGGAGTGTGTTCTGCAACTTCTTCAATGTCCATACCACCTTCGGTAGAATACATGATGATGTTTCTGCCTTTAGCACGGTCTAAAAGTACGCTGATGTAGAATTCCTTAGTTTCTGAAGCACCTGGATAATATACATCCTGTGCAACTAAGATCTTATTCACCTTTTTACCTTCAGGGCCAGTTTGAGGAGTAACCAGTTGCATACCCAAAATTGCAGTAGCTCTTTCTTTAACCTCATCAAGGTTTTTAGCCAGTTTTACACCGCCACCTTTACCTCTTCCGCCCGCATGGATCTGCGCTTTGATTACTACCCAGTCAGAGTTGTAATCAGTTTTCATTTTTTTAGCCGCTTCTACAGCCTGCTCTACCGTATCGGCAACAATGCCTTCTTGAACGGCAACACCAAAACTTTTAAGTATTTCTTTACCTTGATATTCGTGGATATTCATTTGCTGAAAAAATTTGATCCAAATCTACAATTTCAGATCGGTTTTAAAAACTTATTATCATCTTTCTGAGATAAAAAATGCGCATAAAATTTGCGCCCCGGGCGTTTTTTAATCTACACCTTTTTGTAAGTTTGTATTTATGCTGAAAGCTACAGGTATTAAAAAATCATATGGAAGTCTGCCTATTTTAAAAGGAGTTGATTTTGAAGTTCAAAAAGGAGAGATTGTAAGTATCATAGGTGCTTCCGGTGCAGGTAAGAGTACTTTATTGCATATCTTAGGTACCCTGGATAAGCCTGATGCAGGAACCGTAGAACTTAACGGCACAAAAATCACCAGCCTTACAGGCGAGCTTGTTAGTGTATTTAGAAATCAGCACATCGGTTTTGTATTCCAGTTCCATCATCTCTTACCAGAGTTTTCTGCTATAGAAAACATTTGCATACCTGCGTTTATAGCGAAGACCTCTAAAAAGGAAGCTGAAATACGTGCAATGGAGCTCCTCGACCTGCTAGGGCTAAAAGATCGTGCACAGCACAAACCCAATGAATTGTCGGGAGGCGAGCAGCAACGGATCGCTGTGGCGCGCGCATTGATTAATAATCCGACAATCATTCTGGCCGATGAGCCCTCTGGAAACCTGGATTCTGCCAACGCTGATGCCTTGCACCATTTTTTTATCAACCTTCGGGATAACTTCAAACAAACCTTTGTGATCGTTACCCATAATGAGAACCTGGCAGAGATCAGCGACCGGGTGGTGACTATGAAAGATGGTCAGATTATATAAGTAAGCTATGAAACTATTAATAACAGGTGGAAAATCGGCGCAGGCGCTCAAGTTGCTGAAAGCATTTGAGGGACACGATATTATCCTGGCCGACTATGGCGAAACTCCAGCCTTCACATCTCCCAGCTATAAGTTCCTTGGCCTCGGCGAGGTGAACGAGTCTATTGCACACAACTTACTTAACATTTGTCTGGATCATCAGATAGATACTGTATTGCCGTTGCATGAATTTGAAATCCTGCCAATGGCTAAATCGACAGTCCTTTTTGAAGAATTTCAAATCCGGATTCTACTGCCTTCAGTAACCGAGATTACGCAGTACTTTTATCCACAGGATGATATTCAACCTGATATGAAGTGGATAGTATTTAAAGAAGGAGCGGTATTATACCCTGCTGAAGCTACTGATAACATTAAAAATCTGGCGCAGGAAAATCAGTTAAATGGCGTGTTCTATGTTCCGGAAGGGCCGGATGCGCTGACGGCTATTCTATATACTATACGTTAATGATTGAACAATCAACAATTGATAAGTATAAGGCGTACATCTTTGAGTTTGATGATGTGCTATACCCTGAAAAAGATTATCTGTTACAGGTTTACTATCTTTTCGCCCAGTTTATGGAATATACAGTTCAAAATGATGCCGCTGAAATGCTGGGCTACATGAAAGAACAATATGAAAAATACGGTGCTGCAGGGATCTTTGATAACACGAAAACTAAGTTTACACTGGAAGAGGAGTATCGACTGAACTTTGATCTGCTCAATAGAAATGCAAAGCTGCCGTTGAAATTATTGATGTTTCCTAAAGTGCTTGAATTCTTGAAAAAACTCGTGCAATCTGGTAAACAAGTTTTTTTGCTGAGTTCCGGGAATCCAGAAAAGCAACTCAATAAGTTACGCCAGTTAGAGTGGGAGGGATTAGCACAGCATATCAAAGTTTATTTTGCAGATGAAATCGCTCAGAAGCCGGATCCCGTATGTATTGAATTCGTTCTCCAAGAGCATAGTTTACATCCTGATAATGTGATGTTTATTGGCAGGGATATTGCAGATGAAAATATGGCTGCTGCTGCAGGCGTATTTTTTTTGAATGTTGAAGAACTATAACTACCTTAACCAAACTAACTACCTTATTATAAAAACTATGAAGACGAACCGTGGAGCCAGAAGCTGGATGCTTGTGCTGGCCGTAACTACTGCCGCAGGCTTAGGTGCCTGCAAAAAAACTACGCCAACACCTGATCCGGTAACTCCAGTTGGACCACCTTCAACAGGTTCCCGTGCGGAGCTTACAAAAGACTCTATTTTTTTATACGCCAAGCAGGTTTACCTGTGGAATGATGCGCTGCCTAGTTACGGTGTATTTAACCCGCGTCAATACACTAGTGCTTCCACTGATCTGGCAAATTACAATGCTGAACTTTTAGCAATTACCAAGTACAAGATCAACCCTGCAACAAATGCTGCATATGAGTATAGGGCCTCAGATCCTTCGACGCCAAAATATTCCAATATCCAGGATTTGAGTAACAAAAACCCCGTTGCGGTAATTGCGCCCCTTGGTTCTGTAAATACCGATGGAGATGGATATGACATCGGGATTTATAGTTTGTATCCGGTTGGGAATTCCGACAATGACTACCAGGTATATATCAGAGCGGTAAGTCCAGGTTCCTCTGCAGCTGCAAAAGGATTGACCAGGGGAACAAGGATTACTGCAGTTAACGGTAAATCGATAGGGACTGATTTTCAAAATGAAAGAACTGTTTTAAACACCTTAACGGGAAATACAATTACATCTGCAACATTATCAGGTTTTAAAACAGATGGTACCCCATTCACAGAAACCTTAAATCGCACATCTTATAAAAGCAGCCCGGTTTATAAAAGTAAGGTATTTACCCAATCAGGTAAAAAGGTCGGCTATCTTTCTTTTGCACGTTTTTCTGCGCTGACAGCTTCCGGAAGTGATGCTAATCTTGATCCTGTCTTTGCAGATTTTGCTGCACAGGGAATCACTGATTTAATTATTGACTTAAGGTATAACGGCGGCGGATATGTAAGTACAGCAGAATATCTTGTTAACCTCATTGCGCCATCTTCGGCGAAAGGAACGATGTATGTAGAAAAATACAACACATCTATGCAGGCTAATAGTGCCGAATCAATCCTTAAAAATCAGCCCTTGGTTGATGCGAATGGGAAACTGCAGTATTCAAGTGGCAAGTTAATAACTTACGCCAATGTTGATTATTCGATTGCAGGAAATACAGCTGTATTTAATAAAAAAGGGTCTTTAAATGGTGTGACAAATGTAGTATTTATCGTTTCGGGTAGCACAGCGTCTGCCAGTGAGTTGACTATTAACGCATTAAAGCCGTTTGTAAACGTTAAGTTAGTTGGTACACAGACATATGGAAAGCCTGTAGGATTCTTTCCGATCACGATTGAAAACCATTATGATGTCTACTACTCGATGTTCGAGACTGTAAACTCTAAAGGTGAGGGGGGGTACTACGCAGGATTTACACCCGATGTTGTTGATGCATTTGATGATTGTTTCCACGACTTTGATAACCCGTTGGAAAACTACGTAGCTAAGTCACTCAACCTGCTTGCACCAGCTACAGCTAAGCCGAGTGCCTCAGTCGTAGCCTCGATTAACGCGTCGAGATCATTATCAACCTCTAGTGCTACCGCTAATATGACTGGAAAACTGGAAGGTTCAGGGCGCATAATTGGAATGGTTGAAACACGGCATAAATTGAAAAAATAAAACATAAACAGCTAAAGCTATAAAAAAAAACACCCCGGAATGTGTACAACATCCGGGGTGTTTTTTTTATAGCTTTATGAAAAATAATAGTTTATTGCTTTTTCATCTGTAGCTTTTCCCGGTACAATGCTTGAATGTCTCTTTGTTTGTCGATGTTGTCTACAATCTCCAAAATTGCATTTGATGTGCTGATAAGGAAATCTGGATTGATGTTTTGATATTCATCGCTTTCCTTGTGATAGTCTTTGTGATCTTCTACACCGAAATACAGGAAGGGAACTTTTTTGGCATTAAACGCACCCTGATCGCTTTGGTTGGTCCAGTCTTCAACACTTTGTTTGGGGTTGTCGTGACCAGTGCGAATTTTTAACTCCTGGTTGGTATATGTAATGAAGGGCTTCAATTGCGGGTTCTTTAGTGTACCTGCAACATAAAGTATGTTCTGATCATTATGGCTGATCATATCCAGGTTGATATTCACTAATATCTTTTCTAACATTATCGGGCTGTGATTTACAAAATATTTTGAGCCCTGCCATTCCAATTCTCCTGCATCAAAGAAGGCGAAAATAATCGTGTTATCTGGTTTTGCCTTTGCATACCAGGCGGCAATCTTCAGCAAACCGGCAACACCCGAGGCATTGTCGTCTGCACCGTTGAAGATTTCATTGTTAACCACACCGAGGTGGTCGTAGTGCGCGGAAATTACAATTGCCTGGTCGCTTTTCCCAGGGATATAAGCAATCAGGTTTTTGGCATCGCTCAAGGATCCATTCTTTTCTTTAGCCTTGAAGGGCTGTTCGTAATTGGTGTAGCCGCTAAAACTTTTCAGTCCCAGCTTTTTTAGTCGTCCACTGATATAGCTTCTGCTCATCTCGGCTCCTTTAGTACCAGTTCTGCGACCTTGATATTCATCTGAAGATAAGATTCGTACATCAGTAAGTAACTGTTCGTTGCTTTTTGGTGTATTGGAATTCTTAACAGACCGGCAGCTCAGTAGTAGTGCTAATGGAATTAACAGGTATACTCTCATGCTATAAATAATGCTTTAATTAGGTGTATGTAAACTTTATGACAATTTTATGATCTAATATATCACAAATATCCGGTACCTCCATGGTCTTTAGCAAAAACTTAATCACATTGTCTCTGTTGATACTATAGTTCTTTAAATTATAGCACATTAAAATTTTGAAAATGGAATACAGACGTTTGGGTAAATCAGGGTTACAGGTCAGCGCGCTATCTTTAGGCAGCTGGTTAACGTTCGGACAACAGATCAGCGACAAAGTAGCTGATGAACTTATGGGAATCGCCTATGATGCAGGGGTCAATTTTTTTGACAACGCAGAAGGATATGCCGAAGGGAAATCTGAAGAGGTGATGGGAAAAATCCTGAAGGCTAAAGATTGGGATCGCTCATCATACGTAGTGTCTAGCAAAGTGTTTTTTGGTACCGCTCAGAAAGGAGCCAATCAAACCGGCTTATCTCGTAAACACGTAATCGAAGCATGTAACGCAGCGTTAAAACGCCTGCAAGTTGAATATCTGGATTTATATTTTTGTCACCGCCCAGATAAAAACACCCCAATTGAAGAAACGGTTTTCGCAATGAATACTTTACTTCAACAAGGGAAAATCCTGTATTGGGGAACTTCAGAATGGAGCGCTTCAGAAATTATGGAAGCGATCAGTATAGCCAAACAAAACCACCTCATTGGCCCAACTATGGAGCAACCACAATATAATTTGCTGGAAAGAACCAAAGTGGAAAAAGACTATTTGCTGTTATTTAAAGAATATGGCCTCGGCACAACCATCTGGTCGCCGCTCGCATCAGGATTACTTTCCGGTAAATACACTGCAGGCGATGTTAAAGGAACGCGTTTGGATATGAAAGGTATGGAGTGGTTAAAAGACACTGTCCTTGCAGATGGAAAACTCGAAAAAGCAAAGAAACTTCAGGAAATTGCAGATGGACTTGAGATACCTATGGCAAAGCTGGCGTTAGCATGGTGCCTTAAAAATCCAAATGTCAGCACAGTAATTCTTGGCGCCTCTAAAGCTGCGCAGCTTAAAGAGAATCTCACTACACTGGATATCATTGATGAACTGACAGAAGATGTGATGGAAGAGATTGAGGACGCTATGGAAACCAAGCCGGTGTTGCCACAATTTTAATATAAAAAACCGTTGTCTGAATAGATCATCAGACAACGGTTTGAATTTTAATAATACGTTAGACGCACAACACCGGCCATCTTCTTGGCCAGACGGATCACCTGCCGGGTATATCCGTATTCATTGTCATACCAAACATATAATACGACCGATCTATGGTCATTTGCTATAATAGTGGCCGGTCCGTCAACAATTGCAGCATGACTGTTTCCAATCAAATCCGTACTTACAAGTTCATTGGACAGGGAATACTCAATCTGTTCGGTTAATTCTCCACTCAGCGAAGCTTCTCTTAACACGTTTGCTATAGCATCTTTGGTGATTTCCTGGTCAAGTGCCAGATTCAGGATCGCCAGGGAAACATTTGGTGTAGGAACACGGACTGCATTGCCGGTTAGCTTTCCTGCAAGGTGTGGAATCACTTTTGATACCGCTTTGTCGGCCCCGGTTTCAGTAATCACGAGATTTAATGCCGCAGATCGGCCCCTTCGGTATTTTTTGTGATAGTTATCCAACAGGTTCTGATCATTAGTGTAGGAATGTACGCTTTCCAGATGTCCTTTTTGGATTCCAAAAGCATCATCTATCAGTTTTAACACAGGCACAATGGCATTTGTAGTGCATGAAGCATTAGAGATGATTTTTTCAATGTTGAAATCTATTCCCTGATCGTTGATGCCGGTAACAATATTTGGGATATCTCCTTTGGCAGGAGCGGTAAGGAGTACCTGGCTAATTCCATTTGCTTGCAGATGTCTGCTTAGGCCTTCGCGATCGCGGAACACGCCGGTATTGTCGATCAATAAAGCATCGTTGATGCCGTACTCGGTATAATCAAGTTCTTCAGGTTCCCTGGCCGTCAGGAAATAAATGGTCTGTCCGTTTACAACTAAGGAGCGGTTTTCAAAGTCAACCGCAATCGTACCCGTAAAAGGTCCATGGATAGAATCGGTTTTTAATAATTCCGCACGTTTGGTCAGTTCCTCATCGCTGTAGCTCCTGGTAACAACGGCACGCAAACGTAACTGCTCACCTTTTCCCGCCTGGAGGATAAGTTCTCTCGCTGCAATACGACCAATACGGCCAAAACCATAAAGTACAACGTCTTTTGCTTTCAGGCTAATCTTGTCTTTACCGATGTGTGTGCCAAGCTTGCTAATAATGAAATCATTTACACTGGCGTATGTATCGTTTCCCTCGATCCATTCGGAGGCCAAACGGCCGATGTCAATTCTGGAAGGGGCGAGGTTGCTTGCGCTGATGGCGGTAGCCAACTCCAGCGTTTCGTAAATGCCAATGTTTTTACCACTTACGGTACTGGCATAGTTGTGGTGCGCAAGAATTTCACTGCTGCCCACATCGAACAGCGGTTTTCTGAAAAGTACAAGTTCAATGGATCTGTCGAACCAGAGTTGGCCAACAACTTTGATCAGTTCAATTGCTTTTTTTTCTTTTTCAATCCAGTTTTGAAACTCAGATTGGTAGTTTTTTAGCATGTCAAGAAGAATTTGGTTAGAATTGCCACAAAAGTAAAAAAGATCGGGTAAGTACCCAATCTTTCTTGATTTTTAATATGTTATGGCTTCTGGCCAGAATTTTATCCTAAGTAAGACTTCAGGATTTTACTTCTTGATGTATGACGCAGGCGTTGTAGCGCTTTGTCTTTGATCTGACGCACACGCTCACGTGTAAGGTTAAATTTCTCACCGATCTCTTCCAGAGAAAGCGGATGATTTGTGCTTAAGCCGAAGAATAAAACGATGATCTCACGCTCACGCTCTGTCAATGTTGACAAAGAACGTTTGATTTCTTCTGATAACGATTCATTGATCAGGCTACTGTCAGTATTAGGCTCATGATTTTCCAATACATCCAGCAGGGTATTTTCCTCGCCCTGAACAAATGGCGCATCCATAGATACGTGACGGCCTGAATTACTTAGTGTGTCTGAAATTTTATCTACTGTTGTTTCCAGGATGTCTGCAAGCTCTTCTGGAGAAGGTTCACGTTCGTATTCCTGCTCAAGCTTAGAGAAAGCCTTGCTGATCTTACTCAATGAACCTACCTGGTTTAATGGTAAACGCACAATACGACTTTGCTCAGCGATAGCTTGTAAAATAGATTGACGAATCCACCAAACAGCATAAGAAATGAATTTAAATCCTTTAGTTTCATCAAAACGCTTAGCAGCCTTGATCAAACCAAGGTTACCTTCATTAATTAAATCTCCTAAAGTTAAACCCTGATTCTGATATTGTTTAGCAACCGAAACCACAAAACGTAAGTTAGTTTTAGTTAAACGCTCCAGCGCAGCCTGATCACCCTCACGAATTTTTCTAGCTAATATAACCTCTTCTTCTGCTGTGATTAAATCGACTTTTCCAATCTCGTGCAAGTATTTATCAAGTGACTGACTTTCGCGGTTGGTGATGGATTGGGTAATCTTGAGTTGTCTCATTTATATATATTGGAGTCCCTTTGTTGTGTTAGAGCGTGCAAAAGTATGAATTTTTAGGGTAATTTAAAACATAAATTCCTGAAAACGTTACACTTTACGCCTTTTATTTACATGTTATGCTTACAACAAAAATTATTCCAAGATTGTTTTGTCAGTGCTTTTGCATATAGCTAAAATCAAGCATTAAATCATTAAAAACAGGTATTTCTTTTGTAAATCGGTAATAATAAATATATTAGCGTTGTGTTAATATTTCATTCTCCTGACAGACAATTCCTGACTTGAGTAACCGCTGTTGTGACAAGCCCTTACAAAGCTGACAGACTAAAAACTTCATTTACCCGGATTCCTTTTTCTGTTTGCTTTAAAGTACAGCATTCATTTATCGGATCATGCTCCAAAAACAGGATATAGTCGTTGTCTGTTGCTTCTTGTAGTATCGCTTTTTTCTCATGCAACGTTTTTAACGGAAACATATCGTATGACATTACATAGGGCAGGGGTAGGTGTCCTACAGAAGGTAGCAGGTCTGCCATATAAAGAATTGTACGGTCCTTATATCTGATCTGAGGAAGCATCATCGCTTCAGTGTGGCCATAAGCAAAACGGATGGTAATGTCATTGCCAAAAGTAACACCCTGCTCATGGGCAACAAAGTTAAGTTGCCCGCTTTCCTGGATCGGCAAAATGTTATCCTTTAGAAAAGAAGCTTTCTCACGGTCGTTTGGATTAACCGCCCATTCCCAGTGTTCAGCATTGCTCCAATACGTAGCATTCTTAAATGCTGGAACCAACTGTTCGTTTTGGCGCAGCACTGCACCACCTACATGGTCAAAATGCAGATGCGTCAGGAATACGTCGGTAATGTCTGCGCGACTAAAGCCTTTTGCTGCCAGGGAGCGGTCCATTGAATCATCCCCGTGCAGGTAATAGTGACTGAAGAACTTCTCGTCCTGCTTGTCGCCAATACCAGTGTCGACCAGGATTAGCCTGTTCCCCTCTTCAATCAGCATGCAGCGCATGGCCCAGCTACACATATTATTGCTGTCTGCAGGGTTGCTCTTTTGCCAGATCGTTTTCGGCACCACGCCAAACATGGCACCGCCATCGAGTTTAAAAAGTCCGGTATCTATAGTATGCAGTTTCATGCTTTATTGGTTAGGTCGTAAAAATAAAAAACCTGCCGGGTTATTGGCAGGTTTTTTATCATTTATATAGGTATGCTTATAAGTGAATTACTTCTCCGTATGCATCAGCGGTAGCTTCCATAATGGCTTCGCTCATGGTAGGGTGTGGGTGAATTGCTTTCAGGATTTCATGACCAGTTGTTTCCAGTTTACGGGCAACAACAATCTCGGCTATCATCTCCGTTACATTAGCACCGATCATGTGTGCACCAAGCAACTCTCCGTATTTGGCATCATAGATCATTTTGATGAAACCATCTTTTGCACCAGCAGCAGCAGCTTTACCAGATGCAGAGAACGGGAACTTACCGATTTTCAATTCGTATCCTGCGGCCTTCGCTGCTTTCTCCGTATAACCTACAGAAGCAATTTCAGGAGTACAGTAAGTACATCCAGGGATGTTGTTGTAATCGATAGGCTCTGGATGGTGACCGGCTATCTTCTCTACGCAGGTAATACCTTCTGCAGAAGCAACGTGTGCAAGGGCTTGTCCTGAAACAATATCGCCAATGGCATAGTAACCTTTAACATTGGTATTGTAGAACTGGTCTACAACAACTTTACCTTTATCTGTTTTGATGCCAACTTCTTCAAGACCGATGTTCTCCAGGTTAGCAACTACACCAACAGCTGATAAAACGATATCGCATTCCAGTGTTTGTGTACCTGAAGCTGTTTTTACCTGAACTTTGCAACCAGTACCTGACGTGTCAACAGCTTCTACAGTAGAAGAAGTCATTACTTCGATACCTGCTTTTTTGAAGCTACGTAATAATTGTTTAGAAATATCCTCATCTTCTACAGGAACGATGTTATCTAAGAATTCAACAACAGTAACTTTAGTTCCTAAAGTAGCATAGAAATAGGCAAACTCAACACCTATCGCACCAGAACCTACGATAACCATAGACTTAGGTTGCTCAGGAAGATTCATTGCTTGTCTGTAACCAATAATTTTTTTGCCATCTTGTTTAACACTAGGCAATTCTTTAGACCTACCGCCTGTTGCGATAATAATATGTGGAGCAGTGATCTCTTTCTGAGTGCCATCTGCAGCTTTAACTTCTACTTTGTTTCCAGGTTTCGCTTTACCTGTTCCCATGATCACTTCGATCTTGTTTTTTTTCATCAGGAACTGAACACCTTTACTCATTCCTTCAGCTACACCGCGACTGCGTTTAATAACGGCGGCGAAATCCGCTTCTGCAGGAGCAGTTTTAATTCCGTATTCTTCTGCGTGATTGATGTATTCGAATACTTGTGCACTTTTCAATAAAGCTTTAGTCGGAATACAACCCCAGTTGAGGCAAATACCACCTAAAGACTCGCGTTCTACAATTGCAGTTTTTAAACCCAATTGAGAAGCTCTGATCGCAGCTACATATCCACCAGGACCGCTGCCTATAATAATCACATCGTAGTTCATATCTTATATTAAAGGAATTAACTTAATTCAGGTGTCAAAAATAAAAAAAATGTTTGTTAAAAGAGATTAACAAGCTACATAGCTATGTAAATATCTGGTTAAGGTTAGGTAAAGTTTAACCAGCCTAAAAGCGCCTAAAACCGCCAAAAAATCAAATTATTGATAAACTGATAGTTAGAAGTGTTAAATAATGTGTTAAATGTTGAAAAATAGAAGGATTATTAATAATTATTTAACATTGGAAATTAAAATCTGTGCAAAATTAATATTTATCTTTGTCGAGCTATCTTTTTAGCATTTTCACACATAAAAAAACAAACGTTAATTAAAAAAGTATGAAGAAATCTTTACTATTTAGAATTGTAGTAATCATGATTGCTTTTGTGGGATTGTTTTCTGCAGCTCAGGCTCAGGTAACCTCATCAGCAATGACTGGTACAATTCGTGATGCTAAAGGTGTTTTGCCTGGAGCAAGCATCAGAGCAACACACACACCTACGGGTACAGTTTATGGAATCACTACAAATACTGACGGTCGTTATACGATTGGTGGTATGCGTGTAGGTGGTCCTTACACTGTTGTAATCAGCTTCGTTGGTTACAAAGCAACAACTTACAATGATGTTTACCTTAAATTAGGTGAGAACTTTGTATTGAACGCTACATTAACTGATGACGCTGCTAACCTTTCCGAGGTTAAAATTGTAGGAAATCAACCAAATGCGGTTATGAACTCTAACAAGTCAGGTTCTTCTACTGTAATTGCGAGAGCACAAATCGCTGCTCTACCTACAATTACCAGAAGTGTAAATGATTTAACGCGTTTAACACCTCAGGCTAATAGTACTTCAATTGGTGGTGGTAACTACCGTTCAAACAACTTTACTGTGGATGGTGCTAACTTCAACAACCAGTTTGGTATTGGTGGTAACATTCCTGCGAATGGTTCTCCAATCTCAATTGATGCATTAGAGCAGATCTCGATCAATGTAACTCCTTATGACGTTCGTCAGACTGGTTTCACAGGTGGTTCAGTAAATGCTGTAACACGTTCAGGTACAAACAAATTCTTTGGAAATGCTTTCTTTACTTTACGTGGAGAAGAAAATCAAGGTAAACGTATCGGTGATACTTATAGAATCCCTGATGCATCTATCCAGCCATTAGATGAAAAACAATACGGTTTCAGTTTTGGTGGTCCGATCATTAAAGACAAGTTATTCTTCTTTGTAAACGCAGAAAAGAAAGTTACTACTGGTCCGGGTACACAAAGACTTGCTGCAACTCCAGAACTTCCTTATATTCAGGCTAACCCGAACGTTGTTCAGGCACCTGCAAGTTTCTTAAATGAGGTAAGATCATACTTGAAACAAAATTACAACTACGAGACTGGTCCTTACCAAGGATACAGCCAGGTTAGTAACAACGAAAAATTATTTGCACGTTTAGACTGGAACATTTCAAAAAATCACCGTTTCAGCGTACGTTACAACCAGGTAGAAAGTCAAACTCCTGCATCTGCGAGTACTTCAGTTTCAGGTTCTGCTGTAACAGGTAACTTAGCTTATGGTAACGTAAGATCAGGAACTACAAGAACTGCTGGTCTTCCTTTCTCTAACTCTAACTATTATCAGGCTGCTAACCTTTATTCAGGTGTAGCTGAGTTAAACTCTTCTTTCGGAAGTAAATTCACGAACGTTTTACGTGCTACGTATTCTCACCAAAATGACCCTAGAACTTCTGATAGCTCTCCGTTCCCTTTGGTTGATATCCTTGATGGTACACAGACTCCAACAAGTGCTGGTAATGTGTTAACTACTTTTGGTTACGAAGCATTTACTTATGGTAACTTAAGAGATGTAAACACGAATACATTCAGTGATGACTTAAGCATCGCTTTGGGTAAGCATAACATCACTATTGGTGCACAGGCTGAATTCAGTAAAACCAAAAACGGTTTCCAACGTTTCGGTACAGGTTTCTATACCTTCAAATCGTGGGATGATTTCAAAAACAATGCAACTCCATTACAGTATTCTGTAACTTATCCTTTAACTGCTGACGGTTCACAAGCTTATCCTAGCTTTAAATTCGCTCAATATTCAGCTTATTTGCAAGATGAGTTCAATATCACTGAACGTTTCAAAATCACAGCTGGTGTTAGATTAGAAGCTGCAAGTTTCCCTGATGTATCTGAAATCAGAACACATCCATTGGTTGCTGCTCAGGATTTTGGTGGTAGAAGAATTGACACAGGTGAATTGCCTGAGAACAGAATCAACTGGTCTCCACGTTTCGGATTCAACTGGGATGTAAACGGTGACCGTTCATTGCAAGTTCGTGGTGGATCTGGTATCTTTACTGGTAGAATTCCATTTGTATGGATCGTTTCTCAGTCAGGTGATGCTGGTTTATTACAGTACACGCAAACTTATTCAGGTGTTAACACTCCTAAATTCAGTCCTAGCATTGCACCTAATTTAACTTCTGCAGCTCCTGCAGCGGGTATTACAATGCCAAGTACAATCAGTTCTTTATCTAAAGACCTGAAATTCCCACAAACTTGGAAGTCAAACTTAGCTGTTGACTTCAGATTACCAGGTGGTGTTATTGCTACTTTAGAAGGTATCTATGGTCGTGACTTAAACGTTGCGGTTGCTAAAAACGTTAACTTAAGAGATCCACAGGCTTTAAACAACCCTGCCTCTGCTGATAACAGATTATTCTTCTTGCCAACACCTAACGCCAGACAGTATGTAAATACTACAGCTGCAGGTGCAATCAGTGCAACAGGTACTACGTTCAACAACGTTATCCAAATGTCGAATGCAAAAGGTGGTTACAACTGGATGGCTACAGCTCAGTTGACAAAACAATTTGACAATGGTTTAGGCTTAATGGTAGCTTATACTAGATCTGACCAACGTAACTACGGTGATCAGTCAGGTGACCAATTGTTGAACCTTTGGTCAATTCCACAGACTCAAGGCAACTCAAATGATCCAGCTTTAAGTTATTCAAGTAACTTGAACCCGGACAGAATTATTGCAAACATCTCGTACCGTAAAGAATACCTTAGAAATCTTGCTACTTCATTCTCATTATTCTATGAAGGTGCACAACAAGGTAGATTCTCTTATACGTACTCTTCAGATTTTAACCGTGATGGACAAACTAATGATTTAATTTACATTCCTAGAAATGCATCTGAAATCACTTTCCTTCCATTAACTGTTGGAACAGGTACTGCTGCTAAAACATATAGTCCAGCTCAGCAAAATCAGATCTTCGAAGATTATATCAACCAGGATCCTTATCTGTCTAAACACAGAGGTGAGATTGCAAAACGTAATGGTGGTGTTTCTCCATGGAGAAATCAGTTTGACCTGAGAATCGTTCAGGAAATCTTCAGAAACATTGGTGGTACTAAAAACTCATTCCAATTTACTGCTGATATCTTCAACGTAGGTAACTTGTTGAACCGCAAATGGGGTAATGTAAACTTCGTAAATCAGGCTGCAATCCTGACTCCTGCGAATGCTACAGCTATCAGCTCAACAGTTGCACCTACATTCAGATTGAATACAGCAGGTGGTGATGTTGTGACAAGTACTTTCGGTACTTCTCAAACTATCTCATCTACTTACTATATGCAATTCGGAGTTCGTTACAACTTCCAATAAGATTAGATATTGATAAAGAAAAAGGGTTGACCATCGGTCAACCCTTTTTTTGTTACTAACAATTTGAGTTTAGGTGTTTACCATCTTTTTAGCACGTGGCTGCCTGGGGATCTGTATTTCGCCAAGAAATAAGCTATTGCTTCTATGTTTCCGGTTTTCCTGTACAAATGCCAGATATACTAAGACTTTCTTGCCCGCAAAGAATCCTGGAAGGTCCACTTCTGCCTTGCCTTGACTTCGTTTTGGGCCGGCGGTTTCTGTTATTGCCCTTTTTCCTTTTTCGTAAATTACATACATTGTTCGTTCGTCATAAGGATAATGGCCCTGGGCGTTCCAGCTGATTGTAAGGCTGCTTGAGGAATTCACTGTCACACTTGCTTCAGTAGGCTGAGCAAGCTTGCCAAAGCTAACCAGCACCTTTGCAGAATCTATGACCTGATCTGGCTTTTCGCCTACAAGTGCATTTTTCATCAGGTAAGACTTGGCAGCAACAAAGCCACCGTAAGTAGGGGCGTAGTCCTGAAATCCGACTCTCAGGAAAGATATAATTGGGCTCAGCCAAAGCTGCACTTCATGAAATTTTTTGCGGTTGGCCAGTTCCCCTGCTGTAGGTGGACTGGTTCTTGGTTTTGGAACTGAGCGCATCAGATCCTGGTTCCGGGATTGGTAACCCACAACGTTACCGACTTTTCCTGAAAAGCCGCCCAGAATGCCGTTCTTTAAAACTGCCATATGGTTGATATTTAGGTGTATATCAAGTTACGAATTCGATAAATCAAAAACAAATTTAATTACAACTTATAGGAATATACCAAGGCTTAGGTCCTGTTACATTCCTGTTATCCCCCTGCTATGTCCCTGTTATGTCCCTGTTATCAGCACTTAAGACCGGGCATTTTTTATTTTTTTCAGCGACGCTGTTCAGCATAAAAAAAGAGACCTGCTTAACAAAGCAGGTCTCTAAGTATTAAGAAGGAATTTCTTTTTAGTTGTAAACGAAATCCCCTTTTTCACTATTGATGGTAACTTGTTTTTGAGTACCGGTTTCTACGCGGCCAATAACCTTAGCTTCGATGTTGAAACTTTCAGAGATTGCAATGATATCCTGTGCGATCGCTTCAGGCACGTAAAGCTCCATTCTGTGGCCCATATTAAATACCTTATACATTTCCTTCCAGTCAGTGCCAGATTGCTCCTGAATCAGTTGAAATAGCGGTGGGACAGGGAATAAGTTATCCTTAATAACATGAACATCATCATTGATGAAATGAAGGACTTTAGTTTGCGCACCACCACTGCAATGTACAAGTCCGTGAATCTGACTTCTGTAACCCTCCAATACCTTTTTGATCACCGGCGCATAGGTGCGGGTAGGGGATAACACCAGTTTTCCGGCAGTTACAGTTGTGTTTTCGTTAATTTGAATCGGATCTGTTAATCCTTTCTTACCCGAGAATACCAAGTCGAATGGTACCGATGGATCAAAGCTTTCCGGATACTGACCAGCGACATCTTTATTAAATACATCATGTCTGGCAGATGTTAAGCCGTTAGAACCCATGCCGCCATTATATTCAGTTTCATAGGTAGCCTGTCCGCTCGACGATAAACCAACAATGACATCGCCCGCCTGAATGGTATGGTTGCTGATGACATCTTCACGTTTTAAGCGGCAAGTAACAGTAGAATCTACGATAATCGTTCTTACCAGATCACCCACATCCGCAGTCTCACCGCCTGTAGAATAGATAGAGATGCCTTGTTCACGCAGATCGGCCAGAATTTCTTCAGTGCCATTAATGACTGCTGCAATTACTTCTCCGGGGATCAGATTTTTATTGCGACCGATGGTAGATGACAACAAGATATTGTCTGTAGCACCCACGCAGATCAGGTCGTCCAGGTTCATGATGATTGCATCCTGAGCAATACCCTTCCAAACGCTGATGTCGCCCGTTGTTTTCCAGTATACATAAGCGAGGGAAGATTTCGTACCCGCGCCATCGGCATGCATGATATTGCAGTAAGCCTCATCGTTACCCAGGATGTCGGGGATGATTTTACAAAAAGCCTGCGGGAAGATTCCTTTGTCAATATTTTTGATGGCATTGTGCACATCTTCTTTTGAGGCCGACACCCCACGCTGATTGTATCTGTTATCACTCATGTTGCTGCAAAGATATTATAAAAGCCAAAATTAAGCTGGATTTAAGGCAAAAAAAAACCCTTCAAACGAATTTGAAGGGTTTAAATAGTTGGTTATGTTTATTTGATAAATAACAACTCTCTGAACTTAGGTAATGGCCAAACGCTGTCGTCAACAATTTGCTCCAATTTGTCAGTATGGTAACGGATAGTATCGAAGTACGACTTAACTTTCTCATCGTAAGAGATTGCTTTATCGCGAGTATCTTCGATATCATTGGTAGTTTTACGTTCTTCCAACATCGCATCAATACTAGTTTTAACTACATTTAAGTGTGTAGATAATTTGTTGATGATTGCCATTGGGGTAGCTAATAAATCTTCGCCAACACCAAGATCTTTCAATCCTTTTGCGTTTTCGATTAACGTATTCTGATAAGCAATAGCAGCAGGGATAATCATACTGTTCGTGATTTCACCCATTACTCTGGCTTCAATCTGAAGCTTTTTGTAATAGCTTTCCAACAAGATCTCATGGCGGGCGTGTAACTCGCGTTTAGAGAAGATATTGGTTTTAGTGAACAGGTCAGTAGATTTTTCACTTACGTATGCATCAAGGGCAGTAGGGGTAGTTTTGATGTTAGCCAAACCACGTTTAGCAGCTTCATCTTCCCACTCTTTGCTATAGCCATTTCCTTCGAAACGGATATCTTTTGATTCTTTGATGTATTTTTTGATTACTGTTAATAGCGCGATGTCTTTTTTCTCGCCTTTTTTAATCAGTTTATCTACGTCTACTTTGAATTTAACCAATTGGTCTGCTACGATTGCATTTAAAACAGTCATAGGTGCAGAAGAGTTGGCTGAAGAACCTACAGCACGTAATTCAAATTTGTTACCAGTGAAGGCAAAAGGTGAAGTACGGTTACGGTCTGTGTTATCCAATAAGATCTGAGGGATTTTAGGGATACCTAACCATAGCGCATTGTCTTCTTTGATTTTTTTGCTGATGCGTGAGTGTTCGATCTCGTCAAGAACTTCATTTAACTGTTGTCCAAGGAAGATGGAGATGATCGCCGGTGGCGCTTCGTTAGCTCCCAAACGGTGATCGTTGCTTACCGAAGCAATACTTGCTCTCAATAAGTCTGCATGCTCATGAACTGCTTTTACAGTATTTACGAAGAATGCAAGGAACATCAGGTTATTTTTTGGTGTTTTACCTGGTGCAAGTAGGTTTTTACCTGTATCAGTAATTAAAGACCAGTTATTGTGTTTACCAGAACCGTTGATGCCAGCATATGGTTTTTCGTGCAATAAAACTTTGAATTTATGTCTTAAAGCAACTTTTTCCATCAGATCCATCAACAATTGGTTGTGATCGATCGCCAGGTTGATTTCTTCATAAATAGGTGCACATTCAAATTGCATAGGAGCAACCTCATTGTGACGTGTTTTCAAAGGAATACCTAATTTTAAGGCCTCATTTTCGAAATCAACCATATAAGCGTAAACACGCTCAGGAATTGATCCGAAGTAATGATCTTCTAATTGCTGACCTTTTGCAGACATGTGTCCGAATAACGTACGGCCTGTTAAAACAAGATCCGGACGTGCATTATATAAGGCTAGATCTACAAGGAAATATTCCTGCTCGATACCTAATGAAGCGTTAACTTTAGTGATGCTTTTATCGAAATATTGGCAAACATCTACTGCAGCTTTATCCATAGCGTTTAAAGCTTTCAATAAAGGTGCTTTATAATCCAATGCTTCTCCTGTATAAGAAACGAATACAGTAGGAATGCAAAGTGTTTTTCCTGCCTGACTTTCCATGATGAATGCTGGTGAAGATGGATCCCATGCAGTGTAACCACGAGCTTCGAAAGTGTTACGGATACCACCGTTCGGGAAGCTTGATGCATCAGGTTCTTGTTGAACCAAAGCACTTCCTGCAAATTTTTCTATTGGACCATCGCTGCTAGGCTCAAAAAATGAGTCATGTTTTTCAGCTGTTGTTCCTGTTAATGGTTGAAACCAATGTGTGTAATGTGTAGCGCCTTTAGACATTGCCCAGGTTTTAATGGCTGTGGCAATATGATTTGCATCTTCATGATTGATCAATTCTCCCTGATCAATTGCTGAGCTCAGCTTTTCATAAACCTCTTTTGACAAGAAGTCTTTCATTTTCTTCTTATCAAATACATTAACACCAAAAAAATCAGAGATCTTATTAGATGGGGACTTAACCTCAGGAGAAACTCTGGATTGGGCTTCTTTTAATGCAATTGTTCTTAAACTTTTCATTGATTTAATTAGATTTCACCAAAAATAGTTTTTTAAAGTAAACTTTTACCAAATTGTTTGAAAAAAAATCAATTGTTTACAACTTTTTTTTGGTCGTTAGTGCTTTTTGATTAAAAAGTGGTTAAAAATGCTGCTAAATCCTTATTAGCAAGGGGTTGTGGGGCATTGGTGTGAAATTAAAATTTCTTAAATTTTTTATGGAATGTAGGTGAATTCATCATCATAGCTCTGAACTTAAAGAAATAAACCATGCTAAATCAATCAAACTTATACAAGACCGAGTGGCTTGATCTTGTATTTCAAAACAGGAACAAAAGTTATGGTGCTTATGCCTTGCGTGCAGCTTCGGCAAGCATGATGGGCCGGGCATTTTTTATTGCAGCACCCTTATTTATTTTGCTTTTTGTGGGCCCGGGTCTGGTTAATAGGTTTAAGAAAGAAACTCCGGCTGAACCTATGGACCGCGTGATTGAAGTAGATCAAATTGTTCTGCCGCCGGTTAAGCCTGTGGAACCTAAACAGGAACTGCCAAAACAGGAGCCAATCACAGAGAAAATCAAAACAGTTGCTTTGCCAAGTAAGATCGTGGTGACGGAGCAGCCGGCAAGGGATATTCCTATGCCAACCGTTGATGAGTTAAAAGGTGCCGTTGTTGGTGCCGAGACACATGACGGTAAAGAAGTAACTACCGAAGTAATTACTGGTGGACAAGCCTCGGCAGGTACGGGAGCTGTAGCTACACCGGTAGTTGATAACAGTATCCATGAGTCCAGCTCTGTTGATGTGTACCCTGAGTTTGAAGGTGGCATGAAAGCCTGGGCTAAATATATACAGCGAAATCTGCGTTACCCGGCACAAGCTGCAGAAGAGGGTATTCAGGGGAAGGTACTGATTAGTTTTGTGGTTGAAATGGATGGTTCATTATCCAATGTAACCCTGTCAAGGGGAGTAACAGGCAGTCTGGATGAAGAAGCCATGCGCGTAATACGCAAGTCTCCAAAATGGAGGCCTGGTAAACAAAGTGGCAGTCCTGTTCGTGTGCGCTATAACATGCCGATTGGATTTTCTCTCGGCAATTAAATAACATATTATGGGATTATTGCAGGGGTCTGAAAAATTAGTGTTCGACAGCTATTTTTCTACCTTTGCAATAATCCTTTTTCATTTAGAAATAGGACAAAAGGTTGTCTTATGTTTAATAAAATACACCACATCGCTATCATTTGTTCCAACTATACGGTTAGCAAAGATTTCTATACCCGTATCCTGGGTCTGGAAATACTGAGTGAGGTTTACCGCGCTGAAAGGAAATCCTACAAGCTTGACCTCGCTGTGAATGGCGTATATCAGATCGAACTGTTTTCATTTGAAAATCCACCCGCACGACCTTCTGGTCCGGAGGCCAGTGGCCTCAGACACCTCGCGTTTGAAGTCGACGATATTGAAGTTGTAATTGCCCGGCTGAATGCAGCGGGTGTGACGACCGAAAATATCCGGGTAGATGAATTTACGGGTAAGCGGTTTACGTTTTTTGCTGATCCCGACAATTTACCGCTGGAACTTTACGAAATTTAGGATGAGCAGTGTTTTCAGGTTTAAACAATTTGAAGTAGAGCAGTCGGGCACGGCCATGAAGATCAATACGGACGGTGTATTACTGGCCTCGATAGCTACACATGCAAAACCAATAAGGATTCTAGATATTGGGACGGGCACCGGGGTAATTGCGCTGATGCTGGCTCAGCGCTTTGCTGAAGCTAATGTTGACGCTGTAGAGATTGATGCCTTCTCTGCGCAGACTGCAGGATTAAATTTTAGCAATGCTCCTTTTGCTGAGCGTTTGGCTATTTACCACAGTGATATTCTTAATTTCAGTCCCGACGATCGTTATGACCTCATAGTTTCCAATCCCCCATATTTTGTAAACGATCTCAAAAATGAACTGCTGCAAAAGCAGATTGCCCGCCATGCAGATGAAGACTTTTTTGGTAATTTACTGAGAAAGGTATCGAGTTTGCTAACCGAGCGAGGTTTGTTTTGGGTTATTTTACCTGTTAAGACGGCCGATTGGGTTATTGAGCATTCGGTGCTGCATCAATTATATCCTTCCAGGATTATTTCTGTACATTCTGACGAAGAAAAGCCTGTAATTCGTAAAATCCTGTGTTTACAACTTGGTTTTACGGCTGTTTTAGAAGAACATTTTTATATTTACGCAGCGCGGAATACATATACAACAGCCTACAAAGAATTGCTGAAGGATTTTTTCCTGGCGTTCTAAGCTGCAGGTCGCCGTAATACAATTTTTATCCTTTTAAGATTTATCACAATGACCAAAATCGGCCTTATATCTGATACGCACAGTTTCCTGGATGATGCTGTATTTAAGCACTTTGCGGACTGCGACGAGATTTGGCATGCCGGCGACTTTGGTGATGGCGTTGCCGGGAAACTTGCCGACTTTAAACCCTTGCGTGGGGTATATGGAAACATCGATACCCAGGAAATCCGTTCTGAATTTCCAGAACACCTGCGCTTTAACTGCGAGCAGGTGGATGTCTGGATGACACATATAGGCGGATACCCCGGCCGGTATTCTGCTCAGGTTAAACCAGAAATTTACACTAAGCCGCCGATGCTATTTATCACCGGACATTCCCATATTCTGAAGGTGATGTTTGACCCGAAGAACAAAAGTTTACACATAAATCCCGGTGCAGCAGGAAAAACGGGCTGGCATAAAGTAAGAACTTTAATTCGTTTTTGCATTTCGGAAGAAAAAATACATACCTTAGAAGCCATAGAAATAGGTAATAGATAACGTAAAAAGTACACTAAGTAGGTATGAAAGGCATCAAAACACTCGGTCAGTTCATTATTGAGAAACAGGCTGATTTCCCATATGCAAAAGGGGAGCTCTCAAGATTATTAAGAGATATCGGCATCGCCGCAAAAATTGTAAACCGGGAGGTTAACAAAGCAGGTCTGGTAGATATCCTTGGTGAAGCCGGCACCATCAACATTCAGGGCGAAGGACAACAGATGTTGGATATCTTTGCCAATACGCAGTTTATAGCCGCATTGACCAGTGGGGGAGAATGCTGTATCGTTGCTACCGAAGAAGAAGAAGAATTTGTTCCTATTGATTCTCCGGTATCGAAAAATGCAAAGTATATTGTTTGTATCGATCCGTTGGATGGATCATCGAATATTGACGTGAATGTTGCTGTGGGTACTGTGTTCTCTATTCTGCGTAGAAAATCTGTTGAAGGTATGGCAACATTGCAGGATGTGCTACAAAAGGGAACAGAGCAGGTAGCTGCAGGTTATGTGATCTATGGTTCGTCAACCATGATGGTTTACACTACCGGAAAAGGTGTTAACGGGTTTACGTTGGACCCATCAATAGGGGAGTTCTGTTTATCGCATCCCGACATGAAGGTGCCTCAGGATGGAAAGATTTATTCCATTAACGAAGGAAACTATGTGCATTTCCCTGAAGGGGTAAAAAAATATTTAAAATATTGTCAGGTTGAAGATACTGCAACTAACCGTCCATATACGTCAAGGTATATTGGTTCTATGGTTGCTGATATTCACCGTAACCTGATTAAAGGCGGGATTTACATGTATCCTACTACTGCAAGTTCTCCAAAAGGGAAATTGCGTTTGCTGTATGAGTGTAACCCGATGGCTTTTATCATTGAGCAGGCGGGAGGTATCGCTTCAGACGGGTTAAACCGGATTATGGATATAGAGCCTGAAGAATTGCATCAACGTGGAGCGATCTTTATCGGTTCCGAAAAAATGGTGCGTATTGCAGAACAATTTATGGCTGATTATTCTCCTGTTCAGCCACTCAAGCAGGCAGTTGAAGAAAAGTTGGAAGACTTAAATATGGTTGGTGGGATAGACTAGAGCAAAGTAGCTCTGTTTTTTTCTGCTTCGAATTCGTGATCTATGGCAAGGGCAGCCTTATTTTTGGAGGCTGCTACTGCCAGCACGTCGCAACGCTCATTTTCGGGGTGTGCATTATGTCCTTTGATCCAGGTGAAGGCAACCTGGTGTTTCTTATATACATCGAGGAAACGGATCCAGAGATCTTTATTTTTTTTGTCTTTAAAGCCTTTTTTGACCCAGCCAAATACCCATTTTTTTTCTACAGAATCCACAACATATTTGGAGTCGGAGAAAACCATGACTTGTGCACCGGGAGTTTTAATACTGTTGAGACCTACAATTACGGCAAGTAATTCCATGCGGTTGTTGGTAGTCATGCGGAAGCCTCCGCTGAGTTCCTTATAATGGATTCCTGAGCGTAAAATCACGCCATAACCTCCTGGACCGGGGTTTCCACTTGCTGCGCCGTCTGTATAAATTTCAATCATAAGCCAGGCAAAGCTAAGTTTTTAGTGAAGATAATCCATTTGAATCCTTAATTTTATTAGGATAAGATTTATAATGCTCTGAAATGGATGATGTTATCAACTAATACGGTTTTTTTATCAAAAAAATTTGCTGGAGATATTAAAAATTGTACTTTTGTGGACGTTAAAAAAACACGGTGGTTTTAGCTCAGTTGGTTAGAGCATCGGTTTGTGGTACCGAGGGTCGTGGGTTCGAGCCCCATATTCCACCCGTTAGCCCTTTAAGATATCTTAAAGGGCTTTTTTATTTTTAGCCGATTTTTAAATCGCTGATTAGAGAAGATAGAGGCCAGTTTTTGGTTCGAGCCCTGTTTGGTACCCTGACGGGGTAGCATGGTTTAACTTGGAAGTTAACTCTCAAGCTGTTGTTAAACAGTATCTTGAGTGGTTTGTTATTTGATTTTTCTGGTTCGATGTAAGGTGTGTTACAAATAAATTATATTTAATTTTTGTCATTTGTCCAGTAATCAGTACAAATATGCTACCAGACGTACTCGCTAACTTTTCAACTGCAAGGTTCAGTGTGTCGATTTCGATCTCTCTACCATTCAAAGTATCCTGATAGGTTGATATTTTTCGCCTATCTAACATTTCACTTATTGACTTCACATCTTGACGTAAATCTCTTTCTTTAGCTTGACGGCACTTTTGGTAATGACAGCAATAAATTTTCCACTAACAAATTGGCACGTTCAGATTCACGTTTTTTACGGTAAAATACACTAACGTCAATCTCAAGTAAAGGACAGATGAGGTTGAATACACATTTGGTAATTACTTTTTCAAGATTATAAACTGACTGTTCTCTTCTTTAATGTTACCACAACAGCCGATTCCTCTGTGCCAGTTTTAAACTCGTTCCTATTTAATTTGCTATTCAGTTTGTTATATAGGATTTTTATATTTTTTATACATTGTAAGCCCTAAAAACCGTTCTAACTGTTCAGCAACTCTCTACGGCTCAGTGGCCAAATCCATTTCCACGCGCCAGAATATTTTATATCTGGAAGCTATTTCACTACGCTGTTGAAAATAAGTTATAAGCAACTGTGGTCGCTGTAAGAGGATTTTTATCTAAAGTCCTGAGAAATAAAAAAAGTTAAGGATTTCAGGACGTTTAAACAAAATAAATTAGGACGTTTAAACAAAACTTCAGTTTTTTTTTGAGTCTACATTTGTATAACGGAATAATATAAGAGGGGAAAGGAATAATTATCAAGGACCGCTTATAACTGCAGAATCTACGGTGTGTCACAAAATGACTTCTGAAGTAAACTTGTATTCAATGATAAAGCTAGTACTATACGCTTATGGAATTGAGCGAAAAAATAATTGAGCTAGCATTTAAGCGCAACTAGAATAAATCACTATTAATAAATATAAAATTTTAAAAAATGATAAATAATCAGAAAGACAGTAGTAAAGTAGCCATTATTATAGGAGGCAGTACGGGAATTGGAAAAAGTACAGCGATTAAAATTGCCGAACGTGGTGTTGGTGTGATCTTAACCTATAATACGAATAGAGATAAAGCAGAACAAACGGTTGCTGAAATTGAAAATGCAGGAGGTCATGCTGTGGCATTACTTTTAGATGCTGGGCGGAGCGAAACCTTTATTTTGTTTAAGGAAGCCATTCTAGAGCAACTCAAAAGCAAATGGAATAGGGAAACATTTCACTACCTTGTCAATAATGCAGGTTTTGGAGAGATGGCCTCGTTTGAGGCGACTACCGAAGAATTGTTTGACCGAAATGTGAGTGTTATGCTTAAAGCACCTTTTTTCATCACCCAACATTTATTACCATTATTGGAAGATGGTGCTTCGATTGTAAATACTACCAGTACAGCCGCTTTGGTTACAGGTATTGCAGATGGCGCATCCGCTTATGGTGCTGTGAAGGCAGGCCTTGTCGTACTTTCTAAATACATGGCTAAGGAGTTCAGTAAGCGAAAAATACGGGTGAATTCTGTAGCACCAGGACCTACAAAAACTAATTTTGCTGATTCAGGTTTTGAAAGATTTCCGGAATTCGTGGACATTATTGCAAATCAGACTGCGTTAGGAAGAGTTGGTGAGGCTGAAGATCTAAGTAAGGTGATCATTTCACTCCTATCAGATGACTTTGGCTGGGTTACTGGTCAGGACATTGAGGTGTCTGGAGGATTTCATCTGTAAATCAAAAGACTAAAAGCAAGCCAAAGCGTTGTCTTTGGCTTGCTTTATTTGTAGATTAGCTATTGAAGATATGGAATTTCAAACCAAATATATTACCCCAGACATCAAGCTTTCTTCTTACGAAGACAAGTTATTCAAATCTGAAGTTGCATTCAAACAACATATGCTAGTGTGGTTTATATCTGGGGAAACAAAGATTATCCAGGCTGATGAAAGTTACCTGTTTAAATCGGGAGATATTTTTCTGATCCCCAGAAATCAACTAGCAACGATTATTAATTACCCAAAAAATGGTTTCCCACATAAAGCAGTGGTCATGCATCTATCTACGGATAGGCTTAGGGAGTTTTATCTCAATCTTGATGTAAAAAGACAATCTGGTGGTGCCAAAAAAATCTTTTCTTTTAGCCATCATGCTTTATTGGAAAGTTGCCTTGCCTCGTTAATCCCTTATTTTGATCTAAAAGGGATAATGCCTGAAAATATTGCTGCTTTAAAAATCACGGAAGCGATTAGTATACTAAGAGCTGTTAATCCTGCTATTGATGGGGTCTTGGCAAATTTTGACGAGCCTGATAAAATTGATTTGGTCAGCTTTATGGAAAAGAACTACATGTTTAATATGCCTTTGGCAAAATTTGGTTACTTAACAGGTAGGAGCCTGACAACATTTAAGCGTGACTTTGGGAAAGCATTTAACAGCACCCCACAAAGGTGGCTCACTCGGAAAAGGCTGGAGCTGGCACATTATCAGTTTACAGAAAAAAATAAAAAACCTGTTGATGTTTATTATGAGATCGGTTTTGAAAATTTTTCGCATTTTTCATTCGCTTTCAAAAAATATTTCGGTTATTCTCCCACGGAGATATTTCAGTCAAATTTGTTGAAAAGATGACTTTTGTTGCATTGTAACTGTTGCCTAAGACGCGGTTCGCCTATTTCATATAATGCTCATTGTAAGGTCGTCTGAAAGTTTTTTACCAGAAAAGAAGTCTTAATTTTCGCTTGCTCAGTTCTAAAGGTTGAACACATCTACGATTGTTTGTCTAAACTTTAACAGCTGGAAAAAGTAATAAAATAATTTTTTGGACTACAACAAATTCTGTCGCACTATTTTAATCATCAAGAATTTTTGAAAAACTGCCTAATTCAATCAATTCGTCCAGAAAACGGTTCGAATTACGCACCGCCACTGACCCCAGTTTTGAAAGCAGTCTGAAAAGGCTGCTTTTTTTGTTTACGGGGTTCGAGTCCCTTCATCCGCACACTTTAATATACTCCGGATCAAGGGATCAAGCCGAATTCTTGGGGGGAATGAAATAAATTCTTTCTTTTGCACCTGAGGGGATTGAAGATTTCCCTTGACAGCAGCAGAGTAAAAACTTATTAGTCTATTACTTCCAGAAGGTATTCTGGACTATTTCGAACTAAAGGCAGTAGCAAAGGAATAGAAAGAATTTTCATCTTACTGTTTAAAGGTACCAATTTTCGTATTTTACACAGTTGGTTTTTTCGGGAGGGTTACAGATCTGTATCTTTTATAATCTTCAAAACATCATGTATAAAATCTTTACAGGATTAACTTGTCATGTATAAAAATTTAAATTATCTTTACATGACAAGAGTCTCATGTATAAAAACTTTGTATGAAGAAATTCGCGAAACTGAGCAGTGATATCCCTTTTAATAAATTGCCGCTATTGCCTCCTGATCAGATTAAAGTGGAGACAATTCCTGTTTTACGACAGGTCGTCCAATCTTCAATAGCGCTTTCGGAATTAAAAGGCCTAGCTTATACGCTTCCTAATCCTTCTATTCTTTTGAACGCTGTGATACTTAAAGAAGCGCGTATGAGTTCTGAAATTGAGAATGTGATTACTACTCATGATAAGTTGTATCAAGCACTATCTGCAAGTGGCTCACAAATAGATCATGCCACGAAGGAAGTTTTACGCTATAGGGAAGCTATGCTAGCAGGGTTTAATATGATCGTTCAAAAAGAATTTTTGAATACAAACGGAATACTGGCTATACAAGAAATACTTGAAGAGAATAAAGCAGGTCTCAGAAGATTACCTGGAACCTCATTAAAAAATGCTGTTACTGGTGAAGTCATTTACACTCCGCCGGATGATTATGATACAATCCTCACCCTGATGAAAAACTTAGAGTGGTATATAAACGAAACTGATGTACTTTCCCCATTGATCAAGCTGGCAGTTCAACATTACCAGTTTGAAAGCATCCACCCATTTTATGATGGTAACGGCAGGACCGGAAGAATTATTAATGTTCTTTATTTGTGCCTGCATGGACTTTTAGATAGTCCCGTACTTTATTTAAGTGACTATATCATTAAACATAAAACTGATTATTACAGATTGCTCGGAGAAGTTAAGACTAAGGACAATTGGGAGGAATGGATATTATTTATCCTGAAAGCTATCGAAGAAACTTCTACAGAAACTACTGATCAGATCAAAGCAATCAATCAGCTCTTTTTAAAATTGCAACATAAAATAAAGGAAGAAGCAGCTAAGCTTTACAATAAGGACTTATTAGAGCTGTTATTTGAGCAACCATATTGCAAAATAGAATTTGTTGTTGATCGACTTAACGTTTCCAGGATAACAGCTTCAAAATATCTTAACGGATTAGAAAAGATCGGAATATTGCATGCTAAAAAAGTATGGAAGGAAACCATATATATCAATATCGAGCTGTTTGAACTTCTGAAAAAATAGACTAAAAGGAGTGTTATAACATTACTATTAGTAATAAGTACTCAAAAATCAGGATTGTAGTAAAGCGGGGCTATAATTGATTCTCTATCTGAGATGCTGTAATCGATCATTGTCGACGACTTTAGAAAATTTGTTCAACAATTCCAGCAATTTCGGTTTGACGATATTTTGGCAAAACGGTTTTTCAGGATTACTATAATAATAGTTCAGATACTCTGTTTTGTTGAGTTTAAACTCATGAAAGTTCAACACTTCGGTAATGATGGGATCTGGAAATTCTTTTTGCAAGTGTTCCAACGCCTCGCCAGCCACACTCATTTGATGATCATCGAATGTATAAATAGCAGAGCGGTATTTATCTCGCATGGAATGACTGGACGTACAACTATGCGTATGCAGGTGGATGGAAATTAGTATAGCTAGAGAAATCTGCTGTTCATCAAAGGTGACCATTACTGCCTCAGAAAAGAATTCCGGTGCTTCGTCAGAGGAGATCCAGCCTTGTTGTACAGAGATGACACCTTTAAGAGAAAGAAATATGGCTTCAGTGCACCAGTGGCAACTTCCGCCCAATCCGATTGTCGATATTTTATTTAACATGGGTGCTCCTGTGATGATGTACAAAATTATGCATTCTATGTTTGAGATAACAAAACTTTTAGGGGTGCCATTACTTCATTCCTCCAAGATTCAGTAATGGCCTGATTTTACTAGTCATTGTCCTTATTTTAAAATCACCAGCGGGTAAATTTGAAGTTAAAATAGCGCTATGAAAAAAAGATACCTGTTTCTATTTTTATTATTACAATTAGTAACTGATGCAGCTAACGGACAGCCTTTGCTAAAGAAGCGCGTTGATGCATTGTTCCGGGGCACGGTTGATAAGAACACGCCTGGCTACGCAATCGCTATCCTGAAGCAAAATAAGATCTTGTATGCGGGCGGATATGGTTCCGCTAATTTGGACTATAAAATCCCTATAACGGTCCATTCTGCTTTCGATATCGCCTCAGTATCAAAGCAGTTCACGGCGGCCTGTATTGCGCTGCTGATTATAGATGGCAAGCTTGCACTAAATATGCCTGTTAGTGATTTTGTTCCAGAAATAGCAAAATACGAGGATACGATACGGATTATGCATCTGATATATAATACCAGCGGGATTATTGATTATCCCAAACTTCCGCGCCCAGGTGGAACTTCCTGGATCACCTTTAATTATTTTACCGTGGATGATGCAATCAGGGTCTCGCTGATTCCAGATACACTGGCGTTTAAACCCGGTACACGCTGGGATTACAGTAATACCAATTACATGTTGCTAACTAAGGTGGTTGAAAAGATATGTGGCATTCCTTTTAGTGAATTCGCCCGCAAACGGCTTTTTGAGCCATTGGGTATGTTACATACTAGTATTAATGATGACAATACAGAGGTCATCCCCAACCGGGTAACCCCATATAATCCCCGGTCAAAAGCATATGTTGATGCTTATCGTAAGGAAGGCATCAAGGTTAAGTACGGTAAGGGCTGGATTCAGCATGTGCGCAACGCCCCGCATTATGGCGGTAGTGGGGTCAATACTACAGTAACCGACCTACTTAAATGGGAAGCAAATTTCTTTAGTAGTTATTTTGGGGGCGAAGAGTTCTATAGATTGATGCACCAGACACATCAATTTGATAACGGCAGGGATAATCAGGCTTTTGGCTTATATAGCGGTATATTTAAGGGGCATGTTTATTGGGGCTGGGATGGAGGGGACTTCGGCGTCAGCTCACAAATTATACGTTTTCCGAAGGAAATGATCGCAATCATTGTGTTATCAAACAACGGTTCGGGCAATGCTGCGGATAGAGCGATGAAGATTGCAGGCTTTTTACTGAAATAGGATATAAAAAATACTCGACTAGTGATTTTGGTTGGGCATACGGAAGTAAGAGTGACTACAAACTTGCTAATAAAAAAATAGCCCTGTCCATTTCATTAGGCGTTGATGAACAGGAGCTGAGTTCTTAGTTAGAGTCCGGAACATTAATCTTATTTCCTTATTTTTACAGCATGGAGCCGCTAAAGGAAATGTTTAATGAGAGTTTTTATCGAAGGTTTGCAAGCGCTTTTTTAAAAGCAGACGCGAATTTCGATGCCGAAGCGTTTGTCAAAGATGTAACGCGCAATATGGAGTCGTTCTCTTTAAACGGTCGGCTCCGCAATACTTCTGTCGTTCTTCATCAACACATGGATAGGGATTTCGAAAGTTCACTGCCAGTTCTTTATGCCGCGGCGCCATTATTGCCCCGTGGCTATACTGCACTTGTGTTGCCAGATTTTGTTTCACTATATGGACAGGAGCATTTTGATATTTCGATGCAAGCTTTGCGCGATTTCACTTCGATGGGTTCTTCTGAATTTGGTGTTAGGACGTTCATCAAAGCCGATCCAAAAAGAGCGCTGACGATCATGGGGCGTTGGGCAAAAGATCCGGACGTGCATGTAAGGCGACTGGCTTCTGAGGGGAGCAGACCGCGACTGCCGTGGTCTTTTAAACTTGATGCGGTTATTCAGGATCCATCATTAACGCGCAGCATCCTGGAAGAATTGAAAGCAGATCAGGAATTGTATGTGCGTAAATCTGTCGCAAACCACTTGAATGATTATTCTAAAGATAATGTTGATTATTTGCTCGCCTTGCTGAAAGACTGGGATGTTAAACATATCCATACGGGCTGGATCATGAAGCATGCTAGTCGCTCGCTCATCAAAAAAGGGTCTCTCGCCGCACTGGAGCTATTTGGCTTTGCTGGGGGTGCTCATGTAGAAGTTAAGGAGCTTAGCTTAAAGCAGGAGGTTTTGAGATTAGGGGACACCTTAACATTTGGGTTTACCTTGAAAAGCAACGAGTCTGAAACACGGAAACTGGTAGTGGATTACGCTATTCATTACGTCAAGTCGGCTGGATCTGCTTCCAAAAAGGTTTTTAAACTTAAAGAGGTTGAAATGCTGCCGGGGCAGACGATGAGTATTGTTAAAAGTCAGGTGATCAAGGATTTCACGACCCGTAAACACTATCGTGGTAAGCACCTGCTGGAAATTATGGTCAATGGTGTAGTGATGTGTGCTACGAATTTTGAAATAGTTATATGAGGCACAATCAGATTTTATCTTTCAGGTTATTTGGTCACTCATTGGTTGACTTCAAGAACGATGCCCGCACGTAAAAAGAATAGCTTTAGGGTGCAGAATGACAATAGGAGGCGGCTATTACAGAGACTTAGTTATATTTGTGGCTCAACATTAGTAACAAGCACACATTAATTCAACCATTGCGCTCAATGAGAAAAATCATTTGTATAATTTTTTCGACCCTATGCATTGCACAACATCAGGTTGTGGCACAACAAAAACTAGATGTTTACTTGGATCATCTTTTTAAAAATCAAAAATTTATGGGCAGTGTCGCAATTGCTCATAATGATAGCATTATCTATTCCAAGGCAGTAGGGTATTCTGATGCTGCTAAAAAGAAAGATAATGAGAAAAATACCAAATTTCGTGTTGGCTCGGTAACCAAAACTTACACAGCCGTTCTGATACTTAAAGCAATAGAAGAACGCAAGCTCAAACTGGACGATAAACTCGTAACTTTTTATCCTACAGTAGCTAATGCAGATAAAATTACTATTGAAGAATTGTTAAAGCACCGTTCTGGGGTTTTTAACTTTACGGAAATAGAAGGGGAGGGTACATGGGAAGAACATTTCCACACAGAGCAGGAGTTTGTAGATTATCTCGCAAAACAGAAAAGTAATTTTGAACCTGGAAGTGATTATGAATACAGTAATTCGAATTATGCTTTGCTCGGATTCATCCTTCAGAAAATCTACAAACAGCCATTTGCTGCGGTACTTGTTGAAAAGATCTGCAAGCCGCTTAATTTGCTTAATACCTATTATACTTTTGAAGTAGATACGGCAAAAAATGAGGCATTATCTTACAATATTCAGGACACCTATCTGAAAAATGGAAATGTAAATTTCTCTAACCATCCTGCCAGTGGAGGAATTGTTTCTACTCCGACAGATGTCAATAGATTTCTTTTCGCGCTATTTAATAAACAGTTAATTACTACTCAAAGCCTGGAGGCTATGCTGCCAGTTGATAAAGGGGCGTATGGATTTGGAATAGAGAAGCTTAAATTTGATAATCCAATGGGGTATGCTCACGGTGGTAGAGTAGAAAATTACTTTTCAAATTATTGGTATTTTCCAAAGGAAAATGTTGGTGTTGTTGTGCTTGCCAATGCGGTAAATATAGACGTTGACGTAATCAGTACGGCCTTGCTAAAATCGGCGTATGGAACAATGCCTGAATTGCCCAACTTCAACCACATCAGCAACATGGCTGATACAGCGTTCAATGAAATTAAGGGAACCTATTTCAGTAAAGATCAAAAGGAATCAATAACTATTTCCTCAGACGGAAAATATCTGGTCTTTCAGAATTCGAGACCTGGCCAGGACTATGTCTATTTTGAATATAAAGGAAATCAGGTGTTTCAATACGATAGTATTGCGCTTCAGTTTTTTCCTAATAAACACGAGATGATGCTGAAACAAGGTGCTGAACAGATAATTTACAGAAAATCCGTTAAGAAGTAATCGGTATATCTGTTAATATTTGCCGATACCATGATGAATTTTTCAACTGACGTGCTAAACAAAGTTAATTGACACGCTAAACAAAATCCCCGGGTTCGTGGTACGCTAAATTTGTCCTATAACATTTAAATTAAATTAACATGGAACAGGATAATTATCAGGGCGCATTACAGCTCCCGCTAGGAACTGGCTTTAATGCTGCATCGACTGCAAGTGATGTAATTAAAGGAATCGATCTGACAGGCAAAATTGTTATTGTAACAGGAGGCAATACTGGTATTGGGTTGGAAACAACAAAAGCACTTGCTGGGGCCGGAGCAACAGTAATCGTACCTGCCAGAGATCTGGAGAAAGCAAAAAAGAATTTGCAAGGTCTTGAAAACGTAGAATTAGAATCTATGGATCTGATGGATCCAGAATCTATTGATGCTTTTGCAGCAAGATTTATTGCTTCTGGCAGGCCGCTGCATCTGCTGATTAACAATGCTGGAATTATGTGGGTTCCCTTGCAGCGCGACGCTCGTGGAATTGAATCGCAATTGGCCACCAATTATCTGAGTCAATTTCAGCTTGTAGCAAGGCTGTGGCCGGCTCTTAAACTGGCAAATGGAGCGCGGGTTGTCAATGTGTCCTCATCCGGACACCACATTGCACCTTTTAATTTTGAGGATCCTAATTTTGAACACAGAGAATATAAAACACTTGATGCTTACGGACAGTCAAAGTCAGCCAGTAACCTTTTTGCGCTCGAGCTGGATCATCGTGGTAAGAAAGATAAAATACGGGCATACGCTCTGCATCCGGGATCTATTTATGGCACAGAGCTGGCCAGAAATGCTGATGTCGAGTTGTTTAAACAAATGGGGTTCTATAATGAACAAGGTGAGATCCGTGCGGAAGTGATTGCCGGCTTAAAAACCATACCACAGGGCGCTGCTACAACAGTTTGGTGTGCAACGAGTCCAATGCTGGATACTATTGGCGGCGTATATTGTGAGGATGCAGATATTGCTGAATTGGATACAAGCAATTTAGGGCTTCATAATAATATGGAAGTAAAAGGCGTAAAGCTTTACACGCTGGATAAAAATAATGCACAAAAACTTTGGGATTTAACTGTTGAAATGACCGGAGTTTCGATAGAAAACGGATAACTTTATACAGATGGAGCATCTGTCCAAATACCTAACCAAAGACATCAAGCTATCCAGTTATGAGGATAAGCTGTTTAAGTCAGATCTCATCTTTGAGGATCATATGCTGGTGTGGTTTATTTCGGGTGAAACGAAAATCATACAGGCAGAGTCAACGTTCAATTTCAAAACTGGAGATATTTTTCTGATCCCGAGAAATGAACTCGCAACAATCATTAATTATCCAAAAGACGGTTTGCCTCATAAAACGGTAGTGATGCATTTGTCGACAGACCGTTTGAAGAAGTTTTATGAGCACGTAGCGGTAAACAAAACTATAGAAACAGCGCCGAAGATCTACAGTTTTAGCAATCATCCATTGCTGGAAAGCTGCATGGCCTCATTGATTCCTTATTTTAGCGTGGCAGGAGAATTCCCGGAAAATCTTGCCGCGTTGAAAATTGAGGAGGCGATAAATATCTTACGCTTAATTGATCCCGGTGTGGATCGTGTTTTGGCTAACTTTGATGCGCCCGGAAAGATAGATCTCATCAATTTTATGCAGCATAATTTTATGTTCAATATGCCGCTAGAGAGATTTGGATACCTGACGGGACGCAGCTTGTCTACTTTTAACAGGGATTTTAAGCAGCTTTTTGGTACTACTCCGCAACGGTGGCTCAGCGATAAAAGGTTGTCGCTGGCCTATTATCACTTAGCGGAGAAAAAGAAAAGGCCAACTGAGGTCTACCTTGAAGTCGGTTTTGAAGACCTGTCGCACTTTTCGTTTACGTTTAAAAAGAAATATGGCATGTCACCAAATCAACTTTCAAAAAATAGCCACAATTAGCGGTTCGGCGGGTTGCCAAGCGCGAGGATTCGTTCTTTGTATTGCCTCGGAAGAATCAGGTTTCTTATCGTTTTTTGTAGTCCGAAACGTTGAGTCAGCTTATACAACCTTAATATCGGTCTGATTGGTTTTCCGGATCCCAACAATAGCAATTCATTTACGCTGGCCGGTACTGTTAATGCCTGTATCTGACGCATCAGGAAATATCTGGGACATCCCAGATGTTTCTTGTATTGTTTAAACAGATCTTTTGAGTGCCTGCTATAAGTCAGATCTTCCTGTAACTGACGCCGGTGAGCAAGCTGCCAGGCAGAGAAATTTAAAGGAAGTCCGGATATTCCCATTCGTTTGCCCACCCTGTAGAAGGTGTTAAACACTTCATCTTTTTCGGCGTGACTGAGTTTGCGTTCCAATATTTCAAAAGATCGTATCGAATAGTTAATCAGCATAAATAATACATCACGGTAGGCCCAGTCGGGAATAGTTGAAGCCCTTGCATTCTCCACATTTTTGTGGATCATTGTAATCTGATCTATCGCTGCGTTAGCATCAACTGCAGAAGAGAAAATTATCCGCTGTGCGTAAACAACTGTTGAAAACAAACGCGCTAAAGGATCTTTTGGCAGTTTACCGGTAAAATAAAGCCAATCGACGGCCTTATTCAATGCGAACTCTGCCGCGGCACCCGCAAAGATAAATAAGATCACATCCGTATTGCCCCATATTTTTCGGACAACAGAATCTTTGCTTACAAAGCCCTTATTAAGGATCTTTTCAGCTGTATTTTTTGAGGTGGGATCTAATTCCCCGGTTGCTGTAGTCATGGTTTTGCTATTAAGTAATTTCGGTTGGAAAGTAGGCTGATGACTTGTTCTTTAAGGTTTTTTCGATTCATTGCATTGACGTTGATCAGGTAAAAAGGATGATGCCCGGTGGCGTCTTTCCACCGCCATTCAAGTTGGTCGACTGTACTTGTAGTACCACTGTCAAACCACCAGGCAGCATAGATTTTATCTTTTCCTTTCACTAGCAAAGCGGTATAAATATCCGAATGTCCTATTCTTTCTTTCTTGATTTGCTTGAAGTCGTAACCGCTTCCTGTCCAGCAGATTTTAGGATCATGACCGGGCACATAAAAAGGAGTAGGCTTAATATAAATCAACAGGTCGTCATTCTCGAACTTAGAGATTCCTGTTTTTAGCAGATTTTTTTTGAAGCCTGTTAGTTGGATATTTTCGTTTACTGTAATCAACGTATCTGCCGTTACAATTCTGGTACCTGCAAAAATCAAGCTGGCAATCAGGGTAAATTGCAATACAGGATGTCGCAGTGGATTAAGGGCTAAATCTTGTTGATACTTTTCCTGCGGTATGTGAACACCTTGGCGACTGATCGATGTTTTTAAGCCAAGTACTAACGGGAGAATAACGTAAATAACCAAACATAGTATGCCAAATAATTCGTGAAAAAACGTGCCGGGCATAATCTTAAATATAACCAGCAGAAAAATCCTGAAAAAATTACCACATATATTTAAGACGATTGTAAATAGAAATAGTGCAGCAACCCATAAAAAATTAAGTGAACGGCCACTCTGCTTTTGGTATTGGACGATTAAAAACAGGCAAAGAATGAGGGAGATGATCAACATATTTAAACCTGCACAAACAGGATCCACGGCAAAGCTGTATTTTTCCAGTTCGATCTGATTACCTACCGCCGTAGCATGAATGCCCATGCTGTTGAGTAGCGCTGCAACTCTGCCCGTAAGCCATAGCCTGATTGAGAAATCTACAGTTCCAAAAATGTATTTAAACACTGGTGATATCAGGAAAAGTAGAAAAAGGAAAGCCTCTGTTAATTTGCCAAAGTTACTTTCGAGAAACAACAGCGTGCTAAATAGTAGCGCTATGAAAAATGTAGTGTTAACAGGAAGGCAAATCGCTAATATAAGGGAACCAACTGCTGGAAGCAGGTATCGCATGGACAGTCGATTGCGCTTAATCCGACAAATGAAAGGAATCAGGATCAGTCCGGCATACAGATTCAAATCCCAATTGAGGTAGCTGGGCAGAAACCAGAGTATAATCGTCAGATATGCCAGACTTATCCCTAGTAAAGGAGAAGCTAAGCCTGGCTTATTTAGGTTTATAGCAATCATAAAGCAGTATTTATTATTCTTTTTCTATGGAGAACATAGGCAGCAGTACCAATGCATAAGATAAATAACACCCATTCATGTGGCTCAGGAACCGCGCCTGATGATTTCATAGATGCATTTTTCAGACTGTTTTTGTTTGCCTCAATATCAAATCTGTCGTAGTCCTTCTGAGTTTCCAGCACGATTAAGCTTGATACAGGAGAGACAATAAATGCTTGCTCGGCTTCTCCGATCAATTCTGGCCGGATGTAGTTTTTGGAGAAGAAGTCCGGACCTACCTTTTTCATGATATCATTATACGCGAATAGACGCAACAAATGGTCTGGAGCATTTTGCGATTTGATAACGCCCGTTTTCCTGATCATCATGCCCGCATCTTCAATAACTACAATCTGTTCATTCTCTTGATTTTGAATAAAAATATGTTTGCTTAACGTTTTGCCCAGATCTGAAATTGTTCCGGTTTCAACGGTGAAGACACGAAGTTCTTTAAGTGCTTTTAGGTACGGGCTTTCCAGCGGACCGAGATTGAAAACCTGCAGGCGTTTAGGTGTTTTTAAATAGGCAACCAGTTCCTTTCCAAAAATACTATCATCAAGATCACCTAAGTTGGGCGATTGGAAGCCTCCTTTTGAAATCAGTAATGACCGCTCAGGGCTGCTTATTTCCTGAATAGGAAACAAACTGAAATTATATCGCGTTAATTTGGTAAACAATGCATCTCGATTCAGCACATTAAGTCTGATCATTTTATCGTCGAATACATAGATTGCTTTTCCCTGCGCATTTGCCCAGATAGTATCAAACTCCGCTTTTGTCCAACTACTGTTAATGTCGAGATAAAGATGCTGGGCGGTAAATGAGCGATATCTTTTATTGTAATTTTCTAATTGATATCCCGCGCCAGCGAAAGAAAATGCTGCTGTCGACAATGGTGTTGCTGCACAAGATATCTCTACAGCGGACTGGTCGTTTTCTGACTGATATACCTCTGGACTTGTTTGTGTGAAAGCTGAAGGAAGTCTTAAGTCCTTAATGGGTCCCGAATGTGTTAATTGTGTGATTTTAGATGCGTTACTTGCCATCGGTCCATCAAAAGATATTGGCTGATAGATAAGTTGGTTACCTTTTTTAAGCATCGGACTTGTAACGCCGATCTTGAATTTCCGGTTTTCCTTGGGTGTGCATGGAAATACGCGTACGGTGATTGTATTTCCTTCCTGCCAATGGATTACTGAAGGATCATGCCTTTCTATGCCGACGATGGTTCGGTAGGCAGAATCTGCCTTTGCCTTGGTGCTGAGTCTTGACTTTTCTTCTTTTCCGTCAATCCAGAGTGATAGTGAGGAAACAACAGAACCTTCGGTGAGGTGGAAGGTGTAAATGGCTTCCTGATTACTCCATTGAGATTTAGCGTTGTTCCTGATGCTCAATGTTTTTTCGGTATAAGCCATCCGGTATGCCGGATATAATTTGATGTTGCTAACAACGCTGATTGTTTCGAGATGATCGCCCGCCCAAAGTCTGTCCTGTGCCTGATGTCTGGCCTGGTACATGGATTTCAATATCTTAATTCGATCTTGTTCATCAAGATTGGGTCTTTTGAAAAGTAGTGTGGCAATTACCACCAATGGATCATGTTGTTTCTGCTCGTCAAAAGAAGAGCCCGGCATCGGTCCCCAGAACAAATGATCTAAATCTACCTCATGATATACCAGTCCGGTCTTTAGCAAACGTTCGGTCATGAAGTCAGGAGTAAGTTGTTGACTCACCTGAATCCATGCCGGAAGCTTAGGCTCATTCAAAGTATTATGATCGATTAAAGTGTTGATTTCTTTGTTGGTATGAAACCATTTTACCGAAAAAGCCGTAGCAAGTAGTATAGGTAACAAAAAACCTAAGCTGACTGAATACCAGAGTTTTTTATCTTCCCGAATGGCTCTGATAACAACTGCAAGCGCAGCAGCTGCCAGAAAGGCGGGAACAAAACTGTGAATAGAAATCCCTATTGCTAACAGTCCGACCAGGCTGATCAGGTATAAGGGAAAAAGATAGATGGCGTAGTAGATGAATAGCACCAGCGCTGAACCAAGGACAAAAAATATGCTGTTTTTCCATAATCTGCTGGCCGACGCATTTAAATTTGAAGCCAGCAGGATTGCAATTGTTGACAATATGATCCAGACTGAGCACCAGGTTACTGAGGCATCAAATACATTCATTTCCCGGTTCAGTGCAAATGCGCTAATAAACAAAAGCACCAGTAGGAGTACGGTATGGCGGAGATCACCTTTGCTCCATTTCCATTTGTATGCTTTAAACCAATAGGCGATCAGGTAAATCTGATAAACTGCGGCGATGCTATAATTTATTACAAATATTCCAGCTCCAATATCAGATACGATATTAGTTGTCAGCGCAAAAATGAGAAATGAAATTGCGACCAGAATAATTCCGGTTTTGTAAACCGGATCTTTTAGGTTGAGGTTAAAAAACTGTTTCATAGTTTTATTTTTTGAAAGTGCTTTGTTTTTCAAAGTTGGTAACGATAAAAAATAGCAGAAGCCTGCTGTAGTTAAAGTACTTTGATATTCAAAGTAAATACATTATTTCGAACATTCCAAACAATTTATGTTCAGATAGGTGAATAGTGGTTTAGGGGGCATGCTATTAATATGTCGGGCGAAAACTTTTTTTATTTAATAATTTGATAACAAAAATCACGTGCTGATTATCTAGCGGTAGTTACTTTTGCATTATCTTAACTGAAATAGTATGTCTGACAGACGTTTTTTTATTAAGAGCAGCCTTGCCAGTGCTGCTCTTGCTGTCCTTCCGCCATCGGTAACTGCTTTGGCGGCTGCACCGGGAGAAGTTGTTATTCCGGTAGCTGGTGGTAAAAACCTGCTCCGCTTTGCAATTGCATCAGACGGACATTATGCGCAACCAGGCACGCCGTTTAAACAGGATCACGAGAATATGGTTGGCTGGCTTAATAAAGCGCACGAACAAAAATCACTGGATTTTGTGATTATTAATGGCGACTTAGTGCACGACCGCCCCGATTTACTTGCTGAAGTAAAGCGCGACTATTACGATCGCTTAAAGGTTCCTTTTTATGCGATACCAGGTAATCACGACCATGCGGATACCGCTTTATGGAAGGCTGTATTTGGGTACGAAGATAATTTTTCCTTTCAGAAAAATGGAGTAGGCTTTGTGTTGGCAAATACGTCAAATAATAAAGGCGTTTATCTCCCCCCAGATCATGCTTTTTTAAAACGTGAGCTGGATAAGCTGACAGGGCTGAAGACTGTTTTTGTCATTTTACATATCCCGCCACATCTATGGGTACCCGAAAACCCTTTTGTGGAGTCGCCAGACACTGTTAAGTTACTGCATAGTTATCCAAACGTGAAAGCTGTATTTCATGGTCATGATCATAGTCTGGATGCTGTTTTTTACACGGAAAAACTGCCACATTTCTTTGATGCTCATATCGGTGGTAACTGGGGAACTGCTTACAAGGGTTATCGTATCGTGGAAGTTGACGAAGACGGACAGATCTATACGTATCAGGTCAATGCCAGCCAGTCGCCGCAACTCAACGACACCCGCTTTTAACCTGTTGGTGGATATGCATGACCATGTTTGGCTGTTATGAACACCCCTCATGTTTGTTTGTTGTCAGAATTGAAACATGCTGCGCTTGTCAGCATCAGAATTGGTCTTTTTTGCATCCTATAGATTGATAAACATAGGTTTTTACCGTACCTTTGCGGCATAAATAAAAACCATGATTTATTTCTTTTCCAACGAGGCTGATACTGTCTTTGCTGTTCAACTACAACAAAACCTCCAAGCATCAGATATTTTAAAATTAACCTGGCTTTTTGGCGGCGCGGAGCTGCAACAGGAAACTGTACTTACAGACTTCTTTGTTGGCCCCCGGGCAGCAATGGTTACGCCATGGAGTACTAATGCTGTGGAAATCACACAAAACATGGCGATTGATGGCATCATCAGAATCGAAGAGTTTAAGCGCGTAGCGGATGATTTTTCAGATTATGATCCGATGTTGCTTCAGAAATATAAAGAGCTGAATCAGGAGCTGTATACAATCAGCATTCAGCCCGAGCCGATTCTGGATATTGATGATATTGCTGCTTACAATAAGCAGGAAGGACTGTCGTTAAGTGAAGAAGAAGTAAACTATCTTAATGAACTTTCACAGAAAATAGGGCGGAAGCTTACGGATTCTGAAGTCTTTGGTTTCTCGCAGGTAAACTCAGAGCACTGCCGTCATAAAATTTTTAATGGAACTTTTGTAATTGACGGTGAAGAACAGCCGGTATCATTGTTTAAAATGATCCGTCAAACATCTGAAGCCAATCCAAATGGAATCGTTTCTGCCTATAAGGATAATGTGGCTTTCGTAAAGGGACCGGTTATACAGCAGTTTGCACCTAAGCGTGCCGATGTTCCTGAATATTACGAAATAAAGGATTTTGAATCGGTAATCTCTCTGAAAGCCGAAACACATAACTTTCCTACTACAGTTGAGCCCTTTAACGGTGCTGCAACAGGATCGGGCGGAGAAATCAGAGATAGATTGGCAGGTGGACAGGGTTCACTTCCCTTAGCGGGAACTGCGGTTTATATGACGTCTTTCTCGCGCCTTACCGAAGATCGCCCATGGGAAAAAGCAATGGACGAAAGGAACTGGTTGTACCAGACGCCTATGGATATTCTGATTAAGGCTTCTAATGGTGCATCTGATTTCGGTAACAAATTCGGTCAGCCACTTATTACGGGTTCTCTGCTTACCTTCGAACATGAGGAAGACGCTAGGAAACTTGGGTACGATAAAGTGATTATGCAAGCTGGCGGTATTGGTTACGGCAAGGCTGATCAGGCTAAAAAACATAAACCTGCTGAGCACGACAAGATCGTTGTTCTGGGTGGAGAAAATTATAGAATAGGTATGGGTGGCGCTGCGGTATCGTCAGCAGATACAGGTGCTATGGGCACAGGTATTGAGCTGAATGCGATCCAACGCTCTAATCCAGAGATGCAGAAAAGAGTTGCCAATGCCGTACGTGGAATGGTGGAAAGTGATCATAATACGATTGTTTCCATACATGATCATGGCGCCGGTGGTCACCTCAATTGTTTATCAGAACTTGTAGAAGAAACAGGTGGAAAAATTGACCTGGATAAGCTTCCAGTAGGTGATCCAACACTTTCAGCCAAAGAAATTATCGGGAACGAATCTCAGGAACGTATGGGATTGGTAATCGGTCAGGAACACATCGAAACGCTGCAGAAGATAGCCGATCGCGAGCGTGCGCCGATGTATACTGTTGGCGAAGTTACCGGCGATCACCGCTTTACCTTTGAATCGGCTACCACTGGCGCCAAGCCAATGGATATGAAAATGGACGATATGTTTGGTAGCTCTCCAAAGGTGGTGATGCACGATCAGACGGTAGACCGTAAGTATACTGAAATCAATTACGACGTAGAGAAAATAGACACCTATCTGGAGCAGTTACTGCAACTCGAAGCTGTAGCGAGTAAAGATTGGCTGACAAATAAAGTTGACCGCTGCGTAGGCGGTCGCGTAGCAAAACAGCAGTGTGCGGGCCCACTTCAATTGCCTTTAAATAACTGTGGTGTAATGGCATTGGATTACCAGGGTAAAGATGGTATTGCAACATCAATAGGCCATGCGCCACTGTCAGCCTTGATTAATCCGGCTGCAGGTAGTCGCAACGCCATCGCCGAATCTTTGTCAAATCTCGTTTGGGCGCCTTTAAAAGATGGCCTGGAAAGTGTCTCACTTTCTGCAAACTGGATGTGGGCCTGCAAAAACGAAGGTGAAGACGCCCGTTTATATGCTGCCGTTAAGGCTTGTGCCCAATTTGCAATTGATTTAGGTATTAATATCCCGACAGGAAAAGACTCCTTGTCGATGAAACAAAAATATAGAGATGAAGAGGTGATCTCTCCGGGAACTGTGATTATCTCTGCAGCGGGCCATTGCGATGATATCACTGCAGTAGTAGAGCCTGTATTGCGTAAGGGTGGAGGTTCCATCTACTACATCAACTTATCAGGAGATCAGTACAAATTGGGAGGTTCTTCTTTTGCACAGATTTTAAATAAAATTGGGACCGAAACTCCTGATGTTTTACAGGCTGGCGAATTTAAAAATACATTTAACACCTTGCAAGAGTTGATTAAAGCTGGATATATCCAGGCTGGTCACGATATTGGCAGTGGTGGTTTAATTACTACGTTGCTGGAACTTTGCTTTGCCGATCGTAATCTGGGTGCTTCGATAGACTTATCTGCCTTGGGTGATCAGGATATCGTTGCTAAACTGTTTGCAGAAAATATTGGTCTTGTATTCCAGGCTGATGCCGCTGCAGAAGAATTAATGGGTGCCCATGGTGTTGCCTACCATAAAATAGGAACGGTAATCTCTAAACCTTCACTTGAAGTAAAAGATGCTTCTGGAAACTGGAGTTTCGATATCGATCATTTGCGCGATGTTTGGTTCAAGACCTCTTATCTTTTAGATCAGAAACAAAGTGGTCCTGTTAAAGCAAAGGAGCGTTTTGATAACTATAAAAACCATGTTCTTGAGTACACTTTCCCATTGGATTTTGATGGAAAGAAACCTGTTATTGATCCTTCTAAACCGAGGCCAAAAGCGGCAGTACTTCGCGAAAAAGGAAGTAACTCTGAACGTGAGCTTGCTAATGCTATGTATCTTGCTGGTTTCGATGTAAAAGACGTCCATATGACCGACCTGATCTCTGGAAGGGAGACGCTGGAAGATATTCAGTTTATTGGTGCCGTTGGTGGATTCTCTAACTCGGATGTATTGGGCTCTGCTAAAGGCTGGGCAGGTGCATTTTTATATAACGAGAAGGCCAGACTTGCACTGGAGAACTTCTTTAAACGTGAAGATACTTTGTCAATTGGAATCTGTAACGGTTGTCAGTTGTTTGTCGAGCTTGGCTTGATTAATAAAGATCATGAGGTGAAACCTAAGATGTTACATAACGATAGTCATAAGCATGAAAGTGGTTTTACATCCCTGACTATTCAGGACAACAACTCGGTTATGCTTTCAGGCCTTGCAGGGACTACATTGGGCGTATGGATCTCGCATGGTGAAGGTAAATTTAACCTGCCTTACGCTGAAGATCAGTATCAGATTGTTGCCAAATATGCTTACGAAAGCTATCCTGCCAATCCAAATGGTTCAGATTATAACACGGCGATGATGTGTGACACTACTGGCAGACACCTGGTGATTATGCCACATATTGAACGCTCTATTTTCCAGTGGAACTGGGCAAATTATCCAGAAGGCCGTAAAGATGAAGTTACACCGTGGATGACAGCCTTTGTTGATGCCAGAAAATGGTTGGAAGCTAAAAAATAAAAAGACTATATCGTTAGTATAAGGCAATCTGAGAAGATTGCCTTTTTTATTGGAATAACTTTTGCCTGCTCATGACAATAAACTGCTCCAAAGATGAAATTACTCCGCTACCTTCCCTTAATGCTATTAGCAGCCTGTTTCCAGGCCTGTGGCGATGGGATGATCAAAAACAAACAGACTGACTCGGTTGAAAATACTGTACAACAAGTTGTACAACCCGTTGAAAGAAAAGTAAATCATGTGCTTCAGGTAGAATATACTGAGGATTTGATTGGTGATTGGGTGGGGATGTTTGAGCCGGATACTGCGTATATGAAAGCAGATGAAGAAGGTGGTTCCCTCTCACACAAGATCACGATATCCATTGATCAGATTAATGGTACTGAGGTTAAAGGGCACAGTGTTGTGGCCGGGAACTACAGACCTTTTACCGGCACAGTAGAGGATGAGGAAAAGAAGTTTGTCTTTACTGTAGCAGAGCCTGGCGATGATCAGTTTGATGGGAAATTTGATTTCACCATCCCAAAGGGAGATAGTCTTTTAATTGGTGGTTGGAAATCGTATAAGGAAATCAAAATTCCTGCGAGGAATTATAAGTTGAATAAGAGATTTTTTAAATACGACCCACAAAGAAGACTGGAAGACTTTCCTTACGTAAATTGGAAGAAGTCAAAGCAACAGGAGCAGGACTATGATGGGGAAAAGTCGATGGAAGAAGCTTTTTATTCAACCACTGAGGATGTTCGAAAATATAATGCCTCAACACAGGAACTAAAACGAGAGAAAGTTGCCAATATGAAAAAGGCCGACATTTATATTCTCCGTAACTCTATCTTCGCCAGACACGGCTTCTCTTTTAAAAATAAGGATTTGATGACCTATTTTGATATGCAGGAATGGTACATGCCCGTTTCCATAAATATTGAAAAAAATCTCACCGCATTGGAAAAGAAAAATATCAGTTTGCTGATGAAATATGAAAAGCATGCGGAAGAATATTATGATGTCTTTGGCAGATAATGTTTCCCTGCTTAGGCAGATACTCAGGATCGCCTGGTATGTCTCAATACTCTTCTTCAGTTACCTGATGTTGTTGATTACATTACAGTACATCCCTGCGCGCACGGATGTTGCTTTTCTGCGTGTTAAAGATAACGTAACCGGACTCCTTCATTATCGCATCGCTTTTTTTACGCATGTGTACACGAGTATTATTGTACTTGTATGCGGGATTATTCAGTTTTCAGGATATGTACGTCGCCGGTTTTTGACCGTTCACCGACTTTCTGGCAGGGGCTATGTGATCCTCATTCTTTTGTTCGCCGGGCCTAGCGGCCTGATTATGGGTTTCTATGGAAATGGAGGTTGGGTTGCACAGACTGCTTTTTGCCTGCTTGCCATCTTATGGATGTTCTTCACTTACCGGGGTTTCAAATCAGCGTTAAGCGGTGACTTGCCTGCACACCGGAACTGGATGTATAGAAGTTATGCACTTACTTTATCCGCCATTAGTCTAAGGCTCTGGAAATGGGTGATTATTCATTTTTTTGGCCTCCATCCGATGGATGCCTACCAGATTGTTGCCTGGCTGGGTTGGACAGGAAATCTGCTTGTTGCAGAATTGCTCATTTATAGCTGGACATATCGCCGCAATAAATTCATTTAAATTTAACGACTGATCGAAAGGATTGTTCGGGAATGAAAATAGAGTGTCCATTAACGATCATCAATGTTATCTTATGCGCCCCTATTGTGCTTTTAAACGCAATAATCAGGAGGTGGCATAGTGTTGGCATAGCGGCATGCATACTCATAAATGCTATAGGTTAGCGTTTTTTAGTTTTTAGTTTAGTTAATAGCGTAAGGGCTTGACCGGATGGTAAGCCCTTATTTCGTTACAATCAAAAAAAACAATGTTTAAACTTTCTTTTATAAGAAAAGATAATTACATTTGAGCTTACCCTTTCGGGGGTATGTTTTTCATAGGTAGATGTAGGGTCGGAAACTTGTTTTCGACCCTTTTTTTATTTACGTTCTGTATCTTTACTGCAGAGATGAAAAAGAAAAAAATTATTGTTGCAATTACCGGTGCCAGCGGAGCTATCTATGCCAAGCTACTTCTTGATAACCTGAAAGCATTATCTGCTCAGATAGAGCGTGTTGGTGTTGTAATGTCTGATAATGCCAGAGAAGTTTGGCGTTTTGAGCTGGGGCATAGTGATTACGAACAGTATCCTTTCGATTTCTACTCCAAGATGGATTTTCATGCACCCTTTGCTTCGGGCTCTGCAAAATACGATACGATGATCATTATACCGTGTTCTATGGGTACATTGGGACGCATAGCCCAGGGTATTTCGAACGATTTGATTTCCAGGGGCGCAGATGTGATTTTAAAGGAACGTCGTAAGCTAATCGCAGTAGTCAGGGATACACCATTCAGTTTGATTCATCTCAATAACATGAAAACGGTAACCGAAGCTGGTGGGATCATCTGCCCTGCAAACCCATCCTTTTATAGTATTCCTGTCACAATTGAAGATGTTGCTCAGACTGTAGTAAGCAGAGTGATTGATTTGGCAGGATTAGAGCAGGATAGCTACCGATGGAGTGAATAAGTGTCGGCAAAAGTTTTATCTTTGCAGATTCAAATGAAGAAAGTCGCTTTTTATACCCTTGGCTGTAAACTGAATTTTTCAGAGACATCCACTATTGGCCGTCTGTTTACAGATGCCGGCTATGCTGTTGTAGATTTTACAGCAGGTGCTGATGTATATGTAATTAATACCTGTTCCGTTACTGAACATGCAGATAAGAAATGCCGAAAGGTTGTAAAAGAAGCGCTTAAGTATTCGCCTAATGCCTACGTTACTATCGTGGGCTGCTATGCGCAGCTAAAGCCTGCGGAGATTGCTGAAATTGAAGGCGTGGATATGGTACTCGGTGCAGCAGAGAAATTCAGAATTGTTGAGTACATTTCAGACCTTACGAAACTGCCTAAGGCTGTAGTGCATCAGCAGGATATTGAAAAAGTTAACCATAATTTTATCGCCGCTTATTCTATTGGTGATCGTACACGTACGTTCCTGAAAGTACAGGATGGCTGTGATTATCCTTGTACCTATTGCACAATACCTCTGGCACGCGGCGGTAGCAGGAGTGATACCATTGAAAATGTAGTTAACCGCGCAAGGCAGATCGCTGAGAGCGGTGTTAAAGAGATTGTGCTTACTGGCGTCAATCTTGGTGATTTTGGTATCCGGGATGGCAAACGTGAAGATAAGTTTTTCGACCTTGTACGTGCGCTTGACGAAGTAGCGGGAATAGAACGTATTCGCATCTCGTCTATCGAACCAAACCTGCTTAGTAACGAAATTATAGAATTTGTAGCCTCCTCGAAAAGGTTTGTGCCTCACTTTCATATCCCATTGCAGTCGGGATCTGATAAAATTCTGGGTTTGATGCGTAGAAGATATCAACGCGATCTCTATACTGAACGTGTGGCAACAATTAAAAAATTAATTCCTAATTGCTGTATCGGTGTAGATGTAATCGTTGGATTCCCCGGAGAAACACATGAGGACTTTCTGGATACTTATCAGTTTTTAAATAATCTTGATATTTCATACCTGCACGTATTTACCTATTCTGAGCGCGAGCAAACTGTTGCCGCTACACTTCCGGGTTCTATTGCAGGAAGCACACGTGCTGATCGAAGCAAAATGTTACATATTCTCTCGGATAAAAAAAGACGGGCATTTTATGAATCTCAGTTGGGTACCGTGGGAGAGGTGCTTTTTGAGGATGATCAGAAAAGTGGATACATGCATGGTTTTACTAAAAACTATGTGAAAGTACGCGCTAAATATGATCCGGTTATGGTGAACGAAATTAAATATGTAAAGTTGATTTCGATGAATGCTGAAGGGGAAGTGGAAGTTGCCGAATCTGAAGAAGTTTTGGTGCATTAATCCTATATTCGCATAAACTTTTTTCTTTTATGTTTCCTACTGTATCTCATTTTATAGCATATCTTTTTGGCATTCAGATTCCGCTTCCTTTCAATACTTTTGGTGTTTTTGTAGCTTTCGCCTTCATGGCTGGTTACTGGGCGTTTTCTAAAGAACTGGAAAGAAAAGAAGCGCTGGGGATCTTACATCCCGTAAAAAGAAAGATGGTTATTGGTAAACCGGCAACTACTATAGAGCTGGTGATGAACGGAATCTTCGGATTTCTGATCGGCTATAAATTGGTATATGCGTTATTGAATTACAGCCTGTTTGTTAACGACGCGCAAACCGTTTTACTTTCCTTTAAGGGTAACATCCTTGGTGGTATTGCTTTTGCCGCCTTATTTGCTTACTGGGATCATACAGAAAAAAATAAGCATAAACTGGCGCAGCCGAAAACAGTTGAGGTTATAGAACATCCACATCAGATGATGGGACACCTGATAGTTTGGGCCGCAATATGGGGCTTTTTAGGTGCCAAGATCTTTGATAACCTTGAGCATTGGGATACATTTATTCAAGATCCAATAGGTGGTTTATTGTCGTTCAGTGGACTTACCTTTTATGGCGGATTGATCTGCGGCGGTGCTGCAGTGATATACATCGCCCGTAAAAACGGTATTAAACCTTTGCACATGCTTGATGTGGGTGGCCCTGGGATGATGCTTGCTTATAGTGTTGGACGAATCGGCTGCCATATGTCAGGAGACGGTGATTGGGGTATCGTCAACATGCACCCTAAACCTTTGTCTTGGTTGCCTGATTGGCTATGGGCATATACTTACCCAAACAACGTCGCAATGGAAGGCAATCCAATTCCTGGCTGCAGCGGTAAATTCTGTAACGAACTGCCACTTCCGGTATATCCTACACCAATTTATGAAGTCGTAGTCTGCTTTATTTTATTTCTCATCCTGTGGAAAATCAGAAAACAGATTAAGTTACCAGGAATGATGTTTGGCATTTACCTGATATTAAATGGCCTGGAGCGCTTTTTTATCGAACTTATCCGTGTTAATTCAAAATATACTGTTGCGGGAATCCCGTTTACACAGGCTGAATTGATTTCTTCGATACTTTTTATCTCAGGCGTATGCCTGGTATTGTATTCGATCAAAAACAAGGAAAAACACGCCAATTACTAATGCCTTAAAAACTTATGGATTACGAACTGCTCTGTACTCAGGTATGTGCAATTGCCCGTATGACGGGAAATTTCATCCGAAAAGAATCGATGAACTTCGATGCGCAAAAAATAGAATTTAAAGGTCTGAATGATCTTGTTTCCTATGTTGACAAGCAAGCGGAGCAACAGCTCGTAAATAACCTGTCAGAGCTGATTGTTGGTGCAGGTTTCACTACTGAAGAAGAAACAATCAACAGCCGCGGTGATGTGTTTAACTGGATTATTGATCCATTGGACGGTACTACAAATTTCATCCATGGAATTCCTGTGTATTCAATCAGTATTGCACTTTACGAAAATGACGAACCTGTTATCGGTGTGGTTTATGAAATCAATAGATCAGAAATGTTCTACGCCTATAAAGATGGTCCTGCCTTTTTGAATGGCAAAAAAATCGCTGTGTCTAAACGAGCGGCGCTTTCTGACTGTTTGCTGGCAACCGGCTTTCCGTATTATCAGTTTGACAAGCAGGCGCAATACATGCAGTTATTTTCGGAGATGATGCGCAAATGCCATGGCTTGCGCAGAATGGGATCTGCGGCGGTAGATTTAGTGTATGTGGCCTGTGGCAGGTTTGATGCTTTCTTTGAATACAATCTTAATGCCTGGGATGTAGCCGGCGGCGCTTTTATTGTACAGCGTGCAGGAGGAAAGATCATGAACTTTTCTGGAGGGAGCGAATTTATAAATACCCGAGAGATTCTTGCCGTCAATGGGCTTATTGATGAAGAAATTTTGGAAGCGATAGCAAGGAATTTTAATGCATAAAAAAACGCTCCTGAATTTCAGGAGCGTTTTTTTATCTAACAATAGGTTGTCTGAAACTATAGCGCTTCAGAAACAACTTCTTTAACTTCTGGCACCATTCTCTGCAAAAGATTCTGGATACCTGATTTTAAGGTGATAGTAGAAGACGGACATCCACTGCAAGAACCTCTCAATTCAACAGTAACAACCCCTTCGTTGAAAGAGCGGTAGCTGATTGCACCACCGTCTTGCTCAACAGCCGGACGTACATAGTCATGCAGGATCTGCTGGATCTTAATCTCCAGGTCAGAACCTTCAAAGCTTGGCGCTTCATCAGATGTCTCTTCTTTAATCTTATATTCAGATTCTACAGCTCCTTTAACAAATTCCTTAAGGATTGGCTCTACATCAGCCCAATCTGTACCCTCAGTTTTAGTGATTGTCACAAAATTACTCGCGAAAAATACGCCTGATACAAAGTTGAACTTGAACAGCTCCTTTGCAAAAGGCGATACTTCAGCACTTTCTTTTGTGGCGAAATCCTCGCTGCCATTGATCAACAGCTTGTTTACCATGAATTTCATGGTGGCAGGATTTGGTGTTTGTTCTGTATATACGTTGATCGTCATGGTCGTTTATTTGATACAAAAATAAATAATTACCCTTTGATTATCTGATTTGCATGTCTGTTTTGAGTCATTAATTAGAAGACGCCGGTATAGTTGAATGGAGTAATGTTTTTTAATTCTGCTTTGAGTGCATCAGAAACTGACAATTGATCAATAAATTCTGCCATCGTTGCTGCAGTAATCTTTGTATTAGTTCTGGTCAGATCTTTCAGCGCCTCGTAAGGATTTGGATAAGCCTCTCTTCTTAGTACCGTTTGGATTGCTTCAGCAACAACAGCCCAGTTGTTTTCAAGGTCGGCCTCGATTACTGCATTGTTCAATAATAATTTATCCAGTCCCCTCAGGGTCGAGCTAATTGCAATTACACTGTGTGCCATCGGTACGCCGATATTTCTAAGAACTGTAGAGTCTGTTAGGTCGCGTTGCAGTCTTGAAATCGGCAACTTAGCCGCAAAAAATTCATACAGGGCATTTGCGATACCTGCATTTCCTTCGGCGTTCTCAAAATCAATCGGGTTCACTTTATGTGGCATTGCAGACGACCCTACTTCACCTTCTTTAATCTTTTGTTTAAAGTAGTTTTTAGAAATATAGGTCCAGATATCCCGGTCGAGGTCGATAATGATATTGTTAATACGTTTCAATGCATCGCATTGCGCAGCAAATTGATCGTAATGTTCGATCTGTGTAGTGTATTGTGCACGATTTAATCCCAATACAGAATTTACAAATGCGTTTGAAAATTCTACCCAGTTGATAGATGGGTAGGCGATATGGTGTGCGTTGAAATTTCCTGTGGCACCACCAAATTTTGCGTTATTTGGAATAGTCTTCAAAGCCATTAATTGTACATCCAGCCGCTCGGCAAAAACCAGCAGCTCCTTGCCTAATTTGGTAGGAGAGGCAGGTTGCCCATGCGTATGCGCCAACAATGGAATATCATTCCATTCTGCAGCCATTTTTTTTATCTGATCGATCAACTGACTAATTTTTGGATAGTATACTTCTTCCAAAGCCAGTTTAAAGGTATAAGGTATAGCGGTATTATTTACATCCTGAGAGGTAAGGCCGAAGTGGATAAACTCTTTATATGCTGCCCAGCCAAAGTCATCAAATTTTCTTTTGATAAAGTATTCTACGGCTTTAACATCATGGTTTGTGATTTTTTCTGTGTTCTTTACTTCCTGTGCATCATCTTCAGAAAACTGGATATAGATAGAACGTAGCTGATCATATTGTTTTTTGTCAAAATCCAGCAGTGAAGGCAGCCCTTTTTCTACTAGACAGATGAAATATTCAATTTCAACAAATACCCGGTATTTAATCAGGGCAGATTCTGAGAAGTAAGCAGCGAGATTTTGTGTTGTTTGCCTGTAGCGCCCATCAATTGGAGAGATGGCCTGTAGTGCTGAAAGATTCATGAATTGAAAGATATGTTCAACGGCAAAGGTAACATTTATTAACTGTTTATGCCAGAACGGCTGTTTCAAATATAAATGTCAGGGCATAAAAAAAGCCCTGACAGTGCCAGGGCTTTTCTTAAGTTAAGGAAAATTATTTCTTAACTTCAGTTTTAGTAGTTTCAACTTTAACTGTAGTATCTTTTACTGTAGAATCTTTAACTGCAGTATCAACTTTGTTAGTATCAGTAACGATAGTTGAAGAATCAGTCATTGTAGTATCAGCACCTTCAGCTTTTTTTTCTGAGTTACAAGCTGCTACTGATAAAGATAATGCTAAAGCTAAAAAGCCGAATTTAAATAAGTTTTTCATTCTAATTTCTGTTTAAATAATTAATTAATTTTACAGATTAATACCGATAAGATCAAAAGGTAACCCATGAATCTAAAAAATAATTAAGAATATTTTTTTGCCTAATATTGGGTTACCATTCACGTATAAATGTATTAATAGTGAGTAATAAGTTAAGCAGTTCAGTTCCAACAGATAGAGAAGTAGTTTTAGGGATACTAAATAATTCAGAAGACGCACTAAATAGATTGTATACGGGGCATTTCCCGATGGTTCTTCAGTTTATTCTGAATAATAACGGGGATGAAGATGACGCCAAGGATGTTTATCAGGAAACGATTATCGTCCTATATAATAAGATTAAGAGCGGAGATTTCGAGTTGACAAGTAAATTAAAGACTTATATCTATTCAGTCAGCAGGAGGATCTGGCTCAAGAAGCTGTCACAGCAAAATAAGAAGACAAGTAACAACCTGTCGGAATTTGAAGATGTGATTGCTGTAGAGGTAGATGTTGAACAGCATGAAGAAAAGGATATGCAGTTTGAAAAAATGAAAACTGCTATGCTGAGTCTGGGTGAGCCCTGCAAGACGATTATTCAGGATTTTTACATGCATAATTTGTCTATGCAGGATATCTCTGAGAAGTTTGGTTATACCAATACCGATAATGCCAAAACTCAGAAATATAAATGCCTGCAACGATTAAAGAAGCTGTTTTTTCAAAATTAATGGTCATGAGAAACGATATCGAGTTAGAGAATTTAATTGAAGATTACCTGAACGGGAAGCTTACCCCTGCTGAGGCTCAGGCATTCGAACAATTGCGTGCAAACGATCAAGCTATCGATCACCGCGTGGTAGCACATAAAGTCTTTTTGGATTCTATTACAGCTTATGCACAGCAAAGTTCCTTACAGGAGCAGCTAGATCATATCCACGAAACCATTGATGTAGATACGCTGAGCCGTAAGCTTGGACCGCATCCGTCTTATATCGTTAACCTTTGGAAGCAAAACAAATCTGCACTGGCCATTGCTGCATCATTTATCCTGCTTACCTGTGTTTCCATTTATTCGGTATTGCACAATACCAGACAAATTGGTTCTTACGAGATGCTAAGCCGGAAACTTGGCAAAATTGAGAATAAACAGGATTCTCAAAATAAGCTGATCAGAAATATCGTATCAAACAGTCAGTCGGGCAAACCGGTATTAAGTCCGGCGAAGTACGGGGGTACAGGCTTCGCCTTGACTACCAACGGTTATCTTGTTACCAATAACCACGTTATTGATAAGGCAGATTCTATCTATGTTCAGGATAGCAAAGGAGCAAGCTATAAAGTTAAAGTTGTTGCCCAGTTTCCAGAGCGTGATCTGGCAATCCTGAAGATCAGCGATAATTCTTTTTCGCGCTTGTCAAGCCTTCCATATAAGCTAAAAAGAAACAGTGCCGGTATGGGAGAACATGTGTACACTTTAGGATATCCTAAAGATGATGCAGTACTAGGCGAGGGATACCTGAGCTCTAAAACAGGGTACGGAGGTGATACACTGGCATATCAGGTAGATATTCGGGTAAATCCAGGAAATAGCGGCGGTCCTTTATTAGATAACCAGGGAAATGTAATCGGTGTCATTAGCGCCCGCGAAAATGAAATGGACGGAGCTACATACGCGATTAAATCCAAATACATCATGGATGCCCTCGGTACGATTTCTCAGGATTCCTTAGGGAAGATTGTTAAAACCAAAAAAAGAAACGTATTGCAGGGACTTACCAGAACCAGACAGATAGAAAAAATACAGGATTATGTTTTCATGATCAAAGTATATAACTAATTATTATTACCTATACATTTGCCCTGAGCCTGTTTACACGGACTCAGGGTTTTTTATTTTATGACCATTATATTTATGATATGGATTTTGGAAAAGTACCTCGGGAAGAAATCCCCGAAATAGATTTTTCGCTACCAGCGGATGGGGCACAGACAGCAGCAACATTGAATAAATCGGAAAGGGTAACCACTCCGAAGTTTTATGTAGGCTGTGCGAAATGGGGCAGGGATGAATGGATTGGGCAGATCTACCCAAAGGGTACCAAAGCAAAAGACTTCCTGAATCAGTATGTAAAGCAGTTCAATGCGATAGAGCTTAACGCTTCTTTTTACCAGATACCAACAGAGAAAACCGTCGCAAGCTGGAAAGCTAGCGCAGAAAGCTATGCGAACCCACCTTTTCTATTTTTTCCAAAATTCCCTAGAACTGTTAGCCATATCCACAGGCTTGTTAATGCTGATACGGCCACAGATACCTTTTTGGCTAACTTACAGGGTTTTGGAAAATTCCTCGGACCTGTATTCCTGCAACTCAGTGATAACTTTGGGCCAGCAAAATTAGATGTGTTGGAGAGCTATCTCCGTAACCTGCCTGTGGATATGCGTTTCTTCGTCGAACTTCGCCATAGGGAATGGTTCGACGATCTGACAGTAAGAGCAAAGCTCTTCACCTTATTACATGAGCTGAAAATTGGTAGTGTACTTACTGACGCTACCGGCAGGAGGGATGTGTTGCATATGGAACTGAGCACTCCGGCTGCTTTTATCCGTTTTGTTGGTAATGGGCAGGAATTTGCCTTTTCGGACCGCGACCGTGTAGATTCCTGGGTTCAAAGGATCTCGACCTGGTTGGATAAAGGACTTGAGGATGTTTATTTCTTTCTGCATCAACACGATGAAAAGGATACACCTGAAATTGCTGATTATACCATTGAACAGTTTAACAAACACCTCGGATCAAAGCTCAACCGGGTAAATTTTATTACAAAACAATTAGGAATGTTTAACGATTGATCCTTAATTTTAGGAAAACCAATTCCATAAATTTAAAAGCAACCATTATGAGTATCAGAATAGGCGACGTAGCACCGAATTTTCAAGCAAAAACCTCTATAGGGGATATCGATTTTTATGAATACCTGGGCGACAGCTGGGGCGTTCTGTTTAGCCACCCTGCAGATTATACTCCGGTATGTACAACAGAATTGGGGCGTACTGCTGCTTTGAAAGACGAGTTCAGCAAGAGAAATGTAAAGGTACTTGCACTCAGTGTTGATTCTGCAACTTCTCACCAGGGCTGGATTAAGGATATTAACGAAACACAAAATACCGATGTAGATTTCCCGATTATCGCAGATGAGGATAAGAAAATTGCAGATATGTATGATATGATTCATCCAAATGCATCCGAGACGTTAACTGTGCGTTCTTTGTTCGTAATCTCACCAGATAAAAAAGTAAAACTGATGATCACCTACCCAGCATCAACAGGAAGAAACTTCAACGAAGTATTACGTGTGATTGATTCATTACAGCTAACTGCAAAATATAGCGTAGCCACGCCAGCTGACTGGGCAGACGGTGACGATGTGATCGTAATGAACAGCATCAAGACCGAAGATATTCCGGAGAAATTTCCGAAAGGGCATAAAGTGATTAAACCTTATTTGCGTACTACACCACAACCAAATAAGTAAGGTGTGATTAGTGGCAGTTTACCTGAGCTGCCGCTATTTAATAATGCTGTAGAATCGTAGCATCGATAATTATGAATCCGTGATTACCATCTTTTGTAAAGATTAGAAACTGATTGTCTGACGACTTTATCTTGAATTTTTTAATAAGATTTTCTGCTTTTTCAGGGTAGTTTCTGACAATTACATTGCCCACCAACGATTTCTCTTTCTTCAATTCCTGAGCCGTGTAAACCTCATTAACGGTAAATATACGACCCGGAAATTCTGAGTTCGCACTGTCGGATGTATAAAGGTGAGTATGCTGATCCAGTTTTTCTAAACCGAAGTGTTGTGCGATCTGGTTGAATGCGCCACTTTTTAATAAAGCGACATCAGGTTCGTACAAATAACGGCCTAATACTTTCATTTTTCCAACACTTTGTTCTGCCACATCGCGCAAGGAAAAGCTGATCTCTTTGATCGTATCGTTCAGAGTTACTGCAGTTAGTGTAGCTTCACCCTCAAACTCAGCTTTAAGGATAAATAGCAGTTCCTTACATTCATTTTTTGTACTTATAATGCGGACTGCAGCAACATTTTTTAACTCTTTAATACCCGCTGAAATATCAAGCAAGGGCGAGGTCTTGATGATGACCTGTTCAGATTTAATAAGCAACAAGTCCAAATGAGTCACGATATCTGGCGTGCAATCTTTCAGCATGAAAACTTTTCCAGCCTTACTCCTCCGGGCAGGGTCGACATAAATTGTCTGAAAATAAACTTCATGCTCCGCCAGGTATTCGAGTCCGTTAACAGGCTGGCAACTGATGTTTTTTGCGCCAAGCACCTTTGCATTATGTGCTGCAATTTCCGATAGCTCGGCGTCTAGCTCACAATGTATAACAGACTCAGCATGCTTGGCAAAGTAGAAACTGTCTACACCGAAGCCACCAGTCAAATCGATTACATTTCCACCCCCGATTAAGGTAGCCTTATATTTAGCAGTAATTTCTGAAGAACACTGCTCTATGGATAGCAAAGGTGGATAATAAATCTGCCCATGCCTAAACCAGGTAGGTAGTTTCTTCACGGATTTTTTCTTAGCCATGATCTGTGCACTTAGTTCCTTTGCAGAAACGCCTGGAAAAGGGCTTTTTGCCAGCGCAATACGATGCACATCACCGTTGAGATTTGCATCGATGTACTGTTGAACATCAGGAGCTAAGATTGCTGTGTTCATATTATGTGTTTTTCATCACGATCTGGCAAGTATGCCTGCTTTTTACTTCCAGAAGGATCGTTTTATCTGCCGTTACGCGATCTATGGTATCCTGATTGTAATATCGTATGGTAACGAGCTCGAGACCTGTATTGTATTTTACTTTGTACGAACCTGACAGCTGGTCAATGAGGGCATTGATCTGATTTGGATTGTGATCTATACTTACGGAAAAACTAATTGCCGAATTGAGCATAGTATTTACCTTAACCTTATGTTGGTGTAAGATGCTAAATATATCACTTAAATTTTCTTCAATTATGAAGGAGTAGTCTTTTGGGAAAATAGAGATTAACACCTGGTTGACCTTGAAGATAAAAGAGGGAACAGGATTTTTTGTGCGTTCTGCAGTAATATCAGTGCCTTCCAGAGAAGGATTAAGGAAAGAACGTACATACAAGGGAATATTTCTATTTTGCAGCGGTTTGATTGTTTTTGGATGGATTACATTTGCACCATAGTAAGTGAGCTCAATGGCATCGTGGTACGACAACTGTGGAATTTTCTCAGTTTGCTCAAACCATTTTGGATCGGCATTAAGTACACCCGGAACGTCCTTCCAGATGGTAAGTGAGTTTGCAGAAAGGCAGGCGCTGAAAATCGCTGCAGAGTAGTCTGAACCGTCCCTGCCTAGGGTAGTTGTGAAATTTTCACTTGTACTGCCTATAAAGCCTTGTGTAACTATAACGGATTTCGCCAATAATGCAGGTAATGTTTTCTGGATATCTGCCTCTGTTTTTAGCCAGTCAACCTTTGCCTCCTTATATGTATTATCTGTTTTTATGTAATTTCTGGCGTCTATCCAGAGGGCCTTGCAGTCTGAAAGATTTAGATGTGCAGTTAGAATTTTTGAAGAAACGAGCTCTCCGATGGAAACGATCTGATCGTAAATATAGTCAGGAGCATCACTGGCCTCCTCTTCGAGTAACCATTCAATTTCGACGAAAGCATTTGCGATATCGTTGAAAACAGGATGTTGCTGATCAGCAAATAGTTCATGTGCTATTGAGAAGTGAAAAGCCTTAATCTCTTCCAATAAATCGTGCTGATCAGATTCATTGTTGATATAGGACTCACACAGACGCTCAAGTTGATTGGTAACTTTGCCCATGGCAGAAATTACGATCAGTAGTGGTGTTGCTGTGCAGGCTTTGATAATGTTACTAATATTCCTTATTCCCTGGGCATCCGAAACTGAAGCCCCCCCAAATTTATATACCTGCATGTTATTTTAGTTGATACAGACTAGGCGCCTGCTAATTAATTTTTATTGCTGAAAGCTGATGATCTGTTCTTTAGAAAGTGATGCATTAATCCATCCGCTTTCTAGGGTAGCGCTGTATTTGTTGTAAAAGTTGATTGCTGGCTCATTCCAGTCCAACACCTGCCAAACCATGCCGCTATATCCTTTTTCTGCTGTTTCCTGCACGATCCGGTCAAAGAGTAGTTTACCCGTTCCCTTACCGCGTTGCGATTCTGTAACGATAAAGTCTTCCAGGTAAAGTCTGCGACCTTTCCAGGTAGAATATCTGATATAGAACAGTGCAAAGCCTACGATACTGTCATGCTCTTCGGCAACAAATGCTTTCCATACCGGCGCAGCACCGAAACCGGCATCAACAAATTCGGCCAGCGTTACTGTTACCTCTTCTGGTGCGCGTTCGTAAACTGCGAGCTCTGTGATCAGTTCGAGCAGCCGCGGGCAGTCTGCTGCTGTTGCATATCTTAAGTTGACGCTCATTGTGCTTTAAAGTGTTTGATTTTTCTCTTTCCAAATATGGCACTTCCAATACGTACCATTGTACTTCCTGCTTCAACAGCGAGTTTATAGTCGGCCGACATGCCCATTGAACAAATTGAAAAGGCATCGTCTTTTCTGAAAAAGCTAAGTTTAACGCCATCGAAGAAGACTTTTAGTTCTTCAAATTCATCATTGATTTGTTTTTCCACCTCGGTATTCGTAGCAATGCCCATCAATCCGGTAATGCGAATGTTCTTTAATGCCGCATATTCCTCAGACCGCAGTAGTTCAATCACTTCGTCAAAACCGAGACCGAACTTTGTCTCCTCATCGGCAATATATACCTGTAGCAGGCAGTCGATTATCCGCTTATTTTTTGCCGCCTGTTTGTCGATCTCCTGCAGTAACTTAATACTGTCTACAGACTCGATCAGACTGATGAAAGGGGCTATATATTTTACTTTATTCGTTTGCAGGTGACCAATCAGATGCCATTCGATGTCTTTAGGGAGTTGCTCTTGTTTTTCCACCAATTCCTGAACGATGTTCTCTCCAAAAACCCGTTGCCCGGCATTGTATGCCTCCATTACTTCTTCTGCGCTATGAAATTTTGAAACCGCTACCAGCGTTACCTGATCGGCATCCAGTTCATTTTTATATCGCAATAAGTTATCCGCTATGCTCATTTATCAGTATTTTTGGTAAAATTAACAACCTTAGTCAAATTTGACTAAGAAATACTAATGTTTTAATGAAATGAGGAAATTTCTTCCGCTGTTTGTACTGATGATTTATCTGGTTTCCTGCCAGTCTGACAAGATTCCTGGTACGATTATTCAGCCTGTGAAAATGGAAAAAGTTCTGTATGATATCCATATGGTGGATGGTTATATCAATACAATGAGTAAACCAGATTCGGCGAAACAGGCATCGGCAGCCTTTTACAAAGGAGTTTATAAGAAACATGGTATTGACTCTGCTTTGTATGAACAGAGTATGGATTATTATTATAAACATCCGGAGGTACTCAACGATATGTACGAACATATTAAAAAGAAACTGGAAGCAACAAAAACGTATTTAAACAAACCACCAGTTAAGAAAGCAGTCAAAAAAGTATGATATACCCCGAGAGTTGTTTAGAACGACTTGGTTTTGATGAAATAAAAGAACTAATTACGAAACATTGTCTGAGTCCGATGGGTCGCCAGATGGTGAGCAGAATGCAGGTAATTACCAAGTTTGACCAGATCAATAAGTTCTTAAGACAGACCTACGAATTTAAAAGTATCCTGGAAAATCAGGAACCCTTGCAGATCAGTACCTTCTCAGATCTTAAATACCTGGCAGAGAAGATCCGTGCAGAGGGAAGCTACCTGGTAGAAGAGGAATTGTTTCAGATGTATACATCATTGCAAACAGCCTTCGCCGTGATTCGCTTTTTTGAGGAGCGAAGGGAAACTTATCCCAATCTGGAAGCACTTTTTGAACACCTTCCAGTAGAAAAAAATATCCTGAAGAAGATCGAAACCGTGTTGGATCCAAAAGGAAAGATCAAGCCTAATGCATCTTCTGCCCTCCAGGAAATCATAGGTGCTATCGCTAAAGGTGAGCAGGAAGTGCGTAAACGCATGGACAGCATTTATAAAACTGCGGTAGCACAAAATTGGGTAGCCGACGGCAGTCTGACGATCCGTGATGGCCGCATGTGTATTCCTATCCTTGCCGAAAATAAAAGAAAACTGAAGGGTTTCATACATGATGAGTCTGCCAGTGGACAAACTGTTTACATGGAGCCTGAAGAGGTTTTTACGTTAAATAATAAGTTGAGGGATCTGGAGTTTGATAAGCGTCGGGAGATTATTCGGATCCTGATTGCACTAACAACAGATTTGAGACCATATACACCATTACTGCTGTCATACCATGGGTTTCTCACTAAATTAGATTTTGTACGTGCAAAAGCACTATTTGCTATAGAGATAGAAGCTGAAATGCCTGTTCTTGTAAAAGAAGCACGCTGTAAATTGGTTAATGCGCGCCATCCTTTATTGACGCTATCGTTTAAGGCTGAAAAGCGTTCTGTTGTACCGTTAAACATTTCAATTCGCGAAAATCTCCGTATTGTCCTGGTCTCGGGCCCCAATGCAGGTGGTAAGTCTGTCTGTATGAAAACCGTTGGTCTATTACAGATCATGATCCAGTCTGGATTACTCATCCCGGTACATGAATCAAGCGAAGTGGGGATATTTAATGAAATTTTTGCTGATATCGGCGACGATCAGTCCATAGAGAGCGATTTAAGTACCTATAGCGCACATTTAACCAAAATGCGTTATTTTATTGAACATGCTTCACCAAAATCACTGGTCTTAATTGACGAGTTCGGAACAGGTACAGATCCGCAATTTGGTGGACCTATGGCAGAAGCTGTGCTTGAGGTACTCAACAAGAAAAAAGTACGCGGTGTAATTACTACCCACTACTCAAACCTTAAGCTATTTGCCGGAAATACCGAGGGGTTGGAAAATGCCTCCATGTTGTTTGATAACGAGAAGATGCGGCCAATGTATGTTCTTGAGGTTGGTAAGCCAGGGAGTTCATACGCCTTTGAAATAGCGCAAAACATCGGCCTGCAAAAAGAAGTGATCGAACTTGCCAGGCAGAAAACGGGATCTAACCAAAATCGTATTGACAGTTTATTGGTGGATCTTGAGCGCGAGAAAAAGCAAATCTATGATACCAAGCTCAACCTGTCCAATCAGCAGAACAAAGTAAAAAACCTCGTTAGTGAAAATGAAAAACTTAAGCTTTTCCTTGAGGAGAATAAAAAGGCACTGATTAAGGAGGCTAAGCTTGAAGCACAGTCAATCATAAAAAATGCCAACAGGCTTGTTGAAAATACTATCGCTGAGATCAAAGAAAATCAAGCAGATAAACTTGCCACGAAGAGCTTGCGGCAGAACTTGCAAAAAGAATTAATTTCCAATCAGGTCAAAGAAGAGCCCAAACCGAAACCCGTTGTAGAAGTAGGCGGGGTAATTGCGGTGGGCGACTGGGTTCAGCTGATTAACACAGAGACAACGGGACAGGTCCTGGAAATCAACCGGGGTAACATTGTCCTGGCAATCGGTGATTTACGTTCTGTGGTAAAAAAGGAACGCTTACAGAAAATAAGTAATAAGCAAGCAAAGAAGGTTGTTCAAAGCCAGTCGTTCTCCGGCAGCATTTCTGATGCCATTACTAATTTTACGGCTGAGTTGGACTTACGCGGCATGCGCGGCGACAATGCGGTGTATGAAGTAGAGAAGTATCTGGATAAAGCTATTATGCTGAGCTTTCCATTTGTTAAAATTATCCATGGTAAGGGGGATGGAATCCTGCGCAAGCTGATCAGGGAATATGTGAAAAAATATAAACAGGTAAACCGCGTTGAAGATGAGCATGCCGATCGTGGTGGTGATGGCATCACTTACGTCTATTTCAATTAAGCCATTTGCGTTCAAAGATTTTATCTATAATTTAGCGGCAAACCAAATATATGATCAATAAAGTTGTGACGGATGCACGTGCTGCCATCCATGATATCGCAGATGGGCATACGCTCATGCTCGGCGGCTTTGGCCTCTGTGGCATTCCCGAGAACTGCATTTCGGCCCTCGTAGAAAAAGGTGTAAAAGAGCTTACCTGTATTTCGAATAATGCCGGTGTTGATGACTTTGGCATTGGTCTGATGCTCCAGCAGAGACAGGTTAAAAAAATGATTTCTTCTTATGTAGGTGAGAATGCAGAGTTTGAGCGCCAGCTTCTTAGTGGGGAGCTTGAAGTCGAACTGATTCCTCAAGGAACACTTGCCACCAGATGTATGGCTGCAGGTTACGGTATGCCTGCTATTTTTACGCCCGCAGGTGTGGGAACTGAAGTTGCTGAAGGCAAGGAAGTGCGGAATTTTAATGGTAAGGATTACCTGATGGAATATGCGTTTGATGCTGATTTCGCCCTAGTGAAAGCCTGGAAGGGAGACACTGCCGGTAATCTGATTTTCAGATCTACCAGCAGGAACTTTAATCCTGTGATGGCCATGGCTGGAAAAGTCACAATCGCTGAAGTAGAGGTGCTGGTTGAAGCAGGAGCGCTTGACCCAGATCAAATCCATACGCCAGGTGTATTTGTGCACCGTATATTCCAGGGAAGTGATTACGAAAAAAGAATTGAACAGCGTACAGTAAGATCAAAAGCACAATAAGATGTTAGATAAAGACGGAATCGCAAGGCGCATTGCGCGCGAGATTAAGGATGGATATTATGTAAACCTTGGCATCGGGATACCTACGCTAGTGGCTAACTACATCCCTGTAGGTTTGCAGGTTGTGCTGCAGTCTGAAAACGGCTTGCTGGGTATGGGTCCTTTCCCTTTCGAGGGTGAGGAAGATGCCGATCTGATCAATGCAGGAAAACAAACGATAACAACATTACCGGGCTCGTCGATCTTTGATTCAGCACTGAGCTTCGGCATGATCAGGAGTCAGAAGATAGACCTTACTATTCTGGGTGCTATGGAAGTATCAGAAAATGGAGATATTGCAAACTGGAAAATCCCAGGGAAAATGGTTAAGGGCATGGGGGGAGCCATGGATCTCGTGGCATCTGCAAAGAACATTATTGTGGCTATGCAGCACATCAATAAGGCCGGGGAAAGTAAGCTTTTGCCAAATTGTACCTTACCATTAACAGGTGTAAAATGCATCCGCAAGGTCGTTACCGAACTTGCGGTGCTGGATATCTTACCTGAAGGTGGTTTTGTGCTTTTGGAACGTGCACCGGGTGTAAGTGTAGACTACATCAAGAATGCAACTGCCGGCAAACTTACAGCATCGGTAAACACACCAGAAATGAGTCTCAATTAAGGCTTTGTAAACTGAGTTTTCAATTCGATAGAAATCGCCTCGCTCACTTTCAGGATGTCGTCTGCGTCATTTGAATTATTGGTTACGATGCGATGGCATTGACTGCGGTATGGCATCAGGTATTCACGATAAGATGGAAGCACATGGTTTTCCCATTTGTACATCACGTCTTCCTCGGGATAGCCTCTTTCCATACCGTCTCTTTTAATACGGCGTTGCAATGCAACTTCTTCATCGGCTTCAATAAAAATACTGTGATCCAGCAAACCGCCAATTTCCTGGAAATGAAGGATGAACAAACCTTCTACAATGATAATGGGAGCGGGGTTAATCTCCAGAATCTTAGTAACCGCTAATGGATTGTTGAAATTGTATTCTCTTTTGTAAACAACTTCACCCTTTACCAATTTTTTGATGTCCAGGAGAAATTGCTCATCGTCAATGGTAGATGGCAGGTCAAAATTGTACAATTTATTTTCCTCTTGCGTCATCTCGCCCGAAGGGATATAATAGTCGTCCTGAGAAACCAGGGTAACTTCATCATTCTTAAAATGATGAAGAAAGCAGTTTAAAAAAAAGGTTTTACCGGATCCGCTGCCACCTGCGATGCCGATGATAAAAGGTTTATTGTTCATTCTCTTGTTGTCCGCTGTATGTTAAATTGCAAAAAAATCTTTTATCGATAGCACCCAATGCGTCGGCAACAGCTTTTGTCATCACGATGATTACGTCTTTTGTAGTTTCGTTCTCCGTAAACTTACCCACAACCTTAGCAAATGTAGATCTGTTAGTCATAGGGTTGGTGATCTTCATTACAGATCCAATGGGAGCTGTACGGTGTAATACAAGCATTTTAGTAGGATCCAGATCAGGATCAGTGATCCACACTGCAGTACCTTTTTCATCCATCTGATTGAGACCGTAGCGACTCGGTGCGTATCTTAACGAAGGGTTTTTTAATCCTGTAGTATCAGAATTAGATTTATTGGGGTCAGCCGTATTGGCTGCAGGCGGGATATAAACAGGCTTAGCAGGATATTGGCCCTTGATCAAGAGGTGCTGACCAACGTTAAGTGAGTTATCTTTAAGGTTGTTCTTCGCTTTCAGCTGATCCATAGTCAGATTATACCGCGTTGCGATGGAGTAAATTGTTTCATTGGATCCAACCACATGCTCAATAAAGTCTGCATCTTGCTCAGCTTTAACGGGTGTAGCAGCGGGCTTTTCGGTAACTTTTTTCTCAACAGGTCTTTCTGCAGGTTTTTCGACAACTTTTTCTGCTACAGGAACAGCCACTGGCGTTTGCACTGCGTCCCCGTTGGTTTCTGTAAAACCTTCTTTTACCGGTATTTTTAAAATCTGTCCGATCCGCAGGTTTATGGTCTTTAACTCATTGATGCGTTTGATCTCATTAACTGTAGTGCCATATGTTTCTGCCAGACGGTTTAGGTTTTCTTTCGGTTTAACCGCATGTTCTATAATCGTACCTGATGCTGATGGTGTTCCAGAGTCCGGAGCTGAAACCTGCGCCATTGGCGTAGATTTAGCAGCAGTAAAAGCAAGTTCAGTAGGAACCTTAATAATGACATCGAGGGCCAGATATTTATTGTCATTATAGGCGATTATGATCTTTGGGGAGATGTTATATCTTCTTCCGATAGAATAATAAGTGTCTTTAGCTACTACCTTATGGAGGATTACTTTTTTACCACTTACGTTTTCAACACCTACCGAATCTTTTAAAAGGGTGGCCTTTGATTTTGGAAGATTGAAAAGGAGAGCGGCAACTAACAGTATATAATATTTTTGCATTAATTTTTGCGCTAGAAATTAAGGTTAAACAATGATACGAATAAAAATACAAGAGGCCGGAGCTTAAAGACATGCTCAATAACATCCTCTATTAAACGGTAGTTTAATGGCTGTATTGTATCTTATCCGTTTTTTTGAAAAACCATTTTTATTAATTTATGTTATCTATCTTGCCCTAATAATCTTACAAATTAAAATATAATATATCATGGACGCAAAAGAAATAAGCCTGAGTGAAAAAAAAGTGAAACCTGTTGTCGATCTTTTAAATGACTATCTGGCTAATTATCACATTCATTACCAAAAATTAAGAGGCTGCCACTGGAACATAAAAGGACAGAACTTTTTTACATTGCACATTAAATTCGAAGAATTATATACCAACGCTCAGTTAACGATAGATGAAATTGCTGAACGTGTCCTTACTTTGGGTAAACCACCACATAGTCGTTTTGCAGATTATATTGCTGAATCTGGGATTCAGGAAATTAACACCATTGGGATGAGTGACCTTGCTATGGTTGACGCGATCCTGGAAGATATGGCACATCTGATTCAATTGGAGCGCGAATTGCTTGAAGCTACAGATGGTGCTGGTGATGACGGTACAAATGATATGGTAAATCGTTTTATGCAGTTTAAAGAAAAAACTACCTGGATGCTGCGTTCCTTTGCAAACAAGAAATAAGCAAATACAAGTTTGATAAGCGCCAGGCCAAAAGCCTGGCGCTTTCGTTTAAAAGTAGTTTTAATAGCAGTAATTCTTTAATACCTTTGGTGCTGATGGGATATAAAAGTTTAGCGGCATGTGTGGCCGATCTGGAGAAACACGGGCACCTTTTAAGAATTAAAGACGAAGTTGATCCTTATCTGGAGATGGCAGCGATCCATTTAAAGGTTTATGAACAAGGTGGACCAGCATTGTATTTTGAGCGGATTAAAGGCTCCAGGTTTCCGGCAGTATCAAACCTTTTTGGAACATTGGATCGGTCACGATTTATATTTCGTGATAGCCTTAAAAATGTGGAGCAATTAGTTGCCTTGCGTTCCGATCCTATGAAGGCCATCAAGAATCCGCTGAAAACAGCAGGATCAGCATTGACAGCATTGTCGGCACTGCCCTTGCAACAGCGGCTCTTTAAATCAACATTTGGCAAAACCACCATAAGTGAACTTCCACAGATTGTAAACTGGCCGCTAGATGGTGGTCCGTTCATTACCATGCCCCAGGTATATACTGAAGATGTAGATAAGCCTGGAATCCTGAATGCCAATCTTGGCATGTACAGAATTCAGCTAGCGGGAAACGAATACGTCAAAGACAAAGAAATCGGTTTGCATTATCAGATCCATAGGGGTATCGGTGTGCATCAGTCAAAAGCCAACGCTAGGGCACTGCCGCTAAAGGTCAGTATCTTTGTTGGTGGGCCACCTGCCAACCCACTTGCTGCAGTAATGCCCTTGCCTGAAGGTTTGTCAGAAATGACGTTTGCGGGTGCACTGGGTAACAGAAGATTCAGATATTTCTATGATGAGGAAGGATTTTGCGTGTCTGCTGATGCTGACTTTGTGATTACTGGGACTGTTTATCCACATGAGAATAAGCCCGAAGGTCCATTTGGTGATCACCTTGGTTATTATAGTTTAACGCATCCCTTTCCGTTGATGAAAGTGCACAATGTATATCATCGCAAAGACGCGATCTGGTCGTTCACCGTAGTCGGTCGGCCCCCGCAGGAAGATACTAGTTTCGGTGCGCTAATTCATGAGATTACAGGGTCTGCTATTCCACAAGAGATCCACGGACTTAAAGAAGTAAATGCCGTTGACGCTGCTGGAGTGCATCCGCTTTTGTTTGCGATAGGCAGTGAACGATATACCCCTTATTTAAATGAGCGCAAACCTCAGGAGATATTAACAATATCCAATCATATTCTAGGTAAAAACCAACTGAGCCTGGCTAAATACCTTTTTATAGCCGCGCGTGAGGATGATGAGCAGTTAAAAACTGCCGATACGGCTTTGTTTCTACAACATATGCTTTCAAGAATTGACTTAAGCAGAGATTTGCATTTTCAGACTAATACTACTATTGATACGCTTGACTACAGCGGAGAAGGATTAAATGCGGGTTCAAAAGTTGTGTTCGCTGCCGCGGGAAGCAAAAAACGTGAACTTGCTGATCAAGTTCCAGGTGATTTCAAGTTGCCCGAAGGCTACGGGAAAGCCTATCTCGCTATGCCGGGCGTGTTAACTGTTCAGGGAACAGCATATACAAATGCCACACAAGCAGCTAAAGAAGCAGAAGTATTAAGTCAGGTGCTGTCAACCTTAAAGTTGGAAGGATTTCCATTGATTGTCTGGTGCGATGACGCTGCCTTTGCTGCAAATACCATCAATAATCTGGTCTGGGTAGCTTTCACCAGAAGTAATCCTGCAGCCGATATTTATGGCGTAGAGTCGTTTACGCTCAATAAACATTGGGGCTGTCGCGGTTCTTTAATTATCGATGCACGAAAGAAACCCCATCATGCACCGGAGCTTATCAAAGATGAAGAAACGGAATTAAAGATCAACAGATTTAATCTATAATGATAAAGGGGCGCCGGATATTACATCCAGCGCCCCTTTATCATTATTCTGTTTTTATTTAGAACCTTACTCCAAAAGTTAAGAATAAGTTATTCCTCGCAATTTTAATATCTGCACTCGGTTCAGAAAAATCTGAAAGGGTATATGGACTGGTGGTATAGTTCGATTCTAGACGTTGATAAGCAACATCAAAGTAATAGTTGCTATACCGATAACCTAAACCACCACTATAAAACTTAGTGTCAAATTTATTGTCATCGTCATTCTTAATCGGACTTCCATTTAAGCCGTAACCAGCGCGTAAGCTAAACTGATCGATTTTATATTCACCACCTACACGGAAATTCACTGCGCTGGTGTAATTCGATTTCACGTCAGCATTGTTTTGATTAATTGTTGTATAGTCTCTGTAGTTTGAACTGGTGCTGAATTTGATGCTTGCATAGTCAACATAGTCAACATCAGCAGTAAGTAAGGCGTTACCACCCAAGATAACGCTAGCGCCCAAAGATCCTTTATAAGGCGTACGCAGGTTATATTCAAAAGCATAAGTCTGATCAGCGTTGGTGAAATTGGTATTGGTGCCACCACCGGTATAACGCGTGTCTAATACTTCAGAATAGCTATCCTGCATATGCACCCAAGTTGGCGTTTGAAAGGTGGCGCCCAATCGTACTGCATTTGTAGGTTTAAAGATCAAACCCAAACGTCCGTTAATTCCAGAACCATCTGTTACCTGGTTTTGTCTGTAAGACAAGGTGTAGTTCTTGCCAACCATGTCATTATCAGGATTGGTAGAAATATTAGTTCCAGACTCTAAATATTCTGCATTGCTGGTGTATCTCATATTAACTAAGCCGATAGAAGCACCCAGGTATAACTGGTTAGATATATTTAATGCTCCTGAGAAGTTCAGCTCAGACGTTGATCCAGACTTAGTCTCGTATTTTCGCTGGTCGTTATTCAGACTTGTGGCCGGTTGGTATAAAGTGTTGTTTGATGCCAATTCATCAATCAGAAAGTTATCATAAGCCATCTTTTCTAACGAGCCGGTGCTGAATTGATTAGGCGTTTGGCCAGTAGCAATCTCTGAATAGTAATCTGCGATTGAATTATTTGCGTTTTTACCTCCGTACGAAAAATTACTACTAAAATCATTGTTGCGATTGTAACCTAATCCCCAAACCACACTAACTGCACCTTTGTTAAGGTCAGCACCTTTTGGTTTAACGATAGGATTATACCAAACAATACCTGCCTGATTTAAGTTAAGCTGGTTTTTAGTATCCTTGGTACTTGTGCCAAGGTATCTTGCATTTGCAGAGCTTCCGTTAAATTCGGGAGTAATGCTAAATTCAGACCTTGTAAACATCCCAAGTCCGGCAGGGTTACCGCCTAATGAGCTAATATCGCCACCTAAGGAAATCTGCGCGCCACCCAGACCTTTAAATCTTGCTGAGCTGCCGTATCCTGTTTGAGAAAATCGGAGTGCGTCTCCGTAATATTGTGCATATGTTGCTCCTGTGCTGGCTACTGTAGCCAGCAAAAGAACTGTTAGAAATTTTTTCATGTGTGTCTTTGAATAAGATTATCTTCCGCCTCTTCCTGGTCTTGTACTCCCCTGAGCACCGCCGCCGCCGCCGCCACGTGATCCACCGCCCATAGAGCTACCAGAGCTGCTTGGCGGGGGAGTGTAGGTTGGTCTTGACTGCTGAGTAGAACTTTCAGTACGTTGTGGTCTGACATAATTATCAGAACTGCTCGATCTGGTTGGTCTGCCTACACCGTTATTGCCAGTATTACCATAAGAAGTTGAGCGGGAGCCACCGTTTAAAGTAGCACCTCTGTTCGGGTTGTACATATCTGATCTGCTTCCGCCGTTCACAACCTGACCGTTGTTAGTCCTGGTTGCGCCACCGCCAAAACCACCTGAGCTGCCCGGAGCATATCCGATACCATTTTCACGGCCTCTGTTAGGTCTCGCGCCATAGGTTACGTTTCCACGACTGCCATATCCGCCGCCGTATCCACCACCGTAATAGCCACCACCATAATAGCCACCACCCCAGTAACCAGGACCCCAAAGACCGCCGTAGTATCCGCCGCCCCAAAGGCCACCATAGTAGCCTCCGTATGGCCAGCTAGAATAACCACCCCAGAAAGGAGAGTAGCCCCAGCCAAAAGAAGAATAAGGACCCCAGAAACCACCTAGTCCGCCGCCATAGCCGTAACCATAACCGAATCCTAGACCAAGACCGAATCCTGAGTAATAGGGAGAAAAACTATTGTATCCGTAATATCCGTCGTAGTAAGGATCGTAATATCCTCTGAAAGAACCCGGGTAATAAAATCTGTTGATACGTGAAGCGTAGTCCATGCCGTAATAAGCATCACTGTTACCATAATCGTCGACGTAAACATCGTTATTCTGGTATTGTGTTGCCTGACTAGGAGCAGGTTGCTGGTACTCTACCGCCTGAGCTGTAGTACCATAAACATCGTCACTGACGTTCGCTTGTTGCGCCATTCTGGGCGCTGAGCAGGATGCGACAACGAGTGTTGCGCATGCGAGCAAGCCGGTTAATAAATGGTTAGGTTTCATACTATGTGAATTGTTTGTGTGTGTTGCAATTTAATATAGGTATAAATTTATAAATTTGTAACCTACTATACAAGACATTTAACACAAAAAACGTTCCAAACAGTTATGAGCAAAGGTATTACAAGTAAAAGCGAAGATTACTCACAGTGGTATAATGATATCGTGATTAAAGCCGATCTGGCAGAGCATTCCTCTGTAAAGGGCTGTATGGTCATAAAGCCCTATGGCTATTCTATTTGGGAAAAAATGCAGGCCGTTTTGGACCAGAAATTTAAAGATACAGGACACAGTAATGCCTATTTTCCTTTGTTCATCCCTAAGTCATTTTTTTCTAAGGAAGCGTCACACGTCGAGGGTTTTGCCACTGAGTGTGCCGTAGTGACACATTATCGTCTTAAAAATGATGGAAACGGAAATATTATTGTTGACGAAACTGCCAAATTGGAAGAGGAACTCATCGTGCGTCCTACCTCTGAAACCATCATATGGAATACCTACAAAGGTTGGATCCAATCCTATCGTGATTTGCCTATCCTCGTTAACCAATGGGCTAATGTTGTGCGTTGGGAAATGAGAACTCGTTTGTTTTTACGTACCACAGAATTCTTGTGGCAGGAAGGACATACCGCACATGCTACTTCTCAGGAAGCAGTGGAGGAAACGGAGAAAATGCTGAACGTTTACGCTGATTTTGCTGAGAATTGGATGGCTGTTCCTGTAGTTAAAGGAAAGAAGACACCCAATGAGCGTTTTGCCGGTGCCCTGGATACGTATTGTATTGAAGCGCTGATGCAGGACGGTAAAGCATTACAGGCGGGTACATCGCATTTCCTAGGTCAGAATTTCGCTAAAGCATTTGACGTTAAGTTTACCAACAGGGAAGGTAAAATTGAACATGTATGGGCTTCTTCCTGGGGCGTCTCTACGCGCCTGATCGGTGCATTGATTATGGCTCATAGTGATGACGCCGGACTGGTTTTGCCACCTAAACTGGCACCAATTCAGGTTGTAATTGTTCCGATTTACAAAAGTGATGAAGACCTTAAAAATATATCTGCTTTTGTAGATGAGCTTATCCCGAAACTTAAAGGTCTGGGAATCTCTGTAAAATATGATGACAGAGATACACAACGTCCTGGTTTTAAATTTGCAGAATACGAACTAAAAGGTGTGCCGGTGCGTTTAGCTATTGGTGGTCGTGATTTAGAAAACAAAACTGTAGAATTAGCCAGACGTGATACCCGTGAGAAAAGCACGGTGAGTCAGGAAGGACTAGATCTGCATATTGCGCAATTACTGGAAGATATCCAGTCAAACATTTACAAGAAAGCAGCAGATTTCAGAACTGAGCATATCACTGAGGCAAACTCTTACGAGGAGTTTAAGGAATTACTGGATGGAAAAGCAGGCTTCATCTCGGCGCACTGGGATGGATCTCCTGAAACAGAACAGAAAATAAAGGAAGAAACTAAGGCAACTATCAGATGTATTCCATTGGACAACCCATTGGAAGATGGTATTTGTATTTACTCTGGTAAACCATCTATTCAACGCGTTTTATTTGCAAGGGCTTACTAAGTCCTTTAATTATTAATATCATGGATAAACAACATATGAAATTTGCAACCAAAGCGATTCATGCAGGCCAGGAGCCTGACCCTACAACAGGGGCAGTGATGACGCCAATTTACCAGACTTCAACTTATTGGCAGGCTTCTCCGGGTGATCATAAAGGGTATGAATACTCCAGAGGAACAAACCCTACACGCAAAGCATTGGAAGACTGCCTAGCGGCCTTGGAAAATGCAAAATACGGACTCGCTTTCTCAAGTGGTATGGGTGCTACAGATGCAGTGTTGAGATTACTGCAACCGGGTGATGAAGTGATCACTGGAAACGACCTGTATGGTGGTTCTTACAGAATCTTTACTAAAGTATATGCGAAATATGGTATTAAGTTCCATTTTCTCGATCTTTCGAAACCAGAAAATATATTGCCTCATATCAATGATAAAACAAAGCTGATCTGGATTGAAACACCAACCAATCCCACGATGCGTATTATTGATATTGAAGGTGTAGCTAAAATCAGCAAGGCTCATAAATTGATCCTTGCTGTGGATAACACATTTGCCTCACCTTATCTGCAAAACCCTATGGACCAGGGTGCAGATATCGTGATGCATTCCGTAACCAAGTATATTGGCGGGCATTCTGATGTGGTTATGGGGGCGTTACTTGTTAACGATGACCAGCTTTACAAAGAACTCTGGTTTGTTTACAACGCCTGCGGTGCTACACCTGGACCACAGGATGCATTCCTGGTACTGAGGGGTATTAAAACCTTACACCTGCGGATGAAAGCACATTGCGAAAACGGCGAGAAGGTTGCGCAATACTTAAAAAATCATCCCAAAATCGATAAGATTTATTGGCCTGGTTTTGAAGATCATCCCAACCATGATATCGCGAAAAAACAAATGCGCGGATTTGGAGGCATGGTTTCCATAACCTTAAAAGATGCTGATTTGGCAGAAACGTTCAGGGTAGCCTCTTCTTTCAAAGTATTTACGCTGGCAGAATCTTTGGGCGGTGTAGAATCGCTGATTAATCACCCGGTAAGTATGACACACGGTTCTATCCCGAAAGAAGAACGTGAAAAAGTTGGCGTAACAGATAACCTGCTTCGTTTAAGCGTAGGGGTTGAGGATATTGATGATTTGCTTGCGGATCTTGAACAGGCTTTAGCTTAGTCCTTGGAGTTTTTAGAGACAAAAGACTTTCTGGACCTGAAAGTGCGGCAATACAATACTCCGGCCTTCATCACGAACGATCCGATCTGTATTCCGCATCAGTATACCAGAAAGCAGGATATTGAAATTGCCGCATTTTTTGCGGCAATTTTAGCTTGGGGACAGCGTAAGACCATTATCAATAAGTGTAATGAGCTTTTTGCGCGTATGGACAATGCGCCATATGATTTTATGGTCAACCATGAGGAGGAAGACCTGCGCGTGCTATTGGGCTTTAAACACCGCACCTTCAACGATACCGATCTGCTTTATTTTGTCTCCTTTTTTAAACATCATTATCAGCAGCATGAATCACTGGAAGCGGCATTTTTACCTTCAGATCACATAAGTAAATCAAAGTTTAGCGCAGAACAGGCACTTAATTATTTCAGGGCTTATTTTTTTAGTCTACCTGATTTTCCACGTCGCACCATTAAGCACGTATCTTCTCCACTGCAAAAATCCACTTGCAAGCGACTCAATATGTTTTTACGATGGATGGTGAGAAAAGATAACTGTGGTGTCGATTTCGGCATTTGGGATACGATCCCATCATCCGCATTAATTTGTCCTTGTGATGTCCACGTGGATAGGGTGGCCCGAAAACTAGGGCTTATCAGTAGAAAACAAACAGACTGGCAAACCGCCGTTGAGCTTACCGCCCATCTGTCTGAGTTCGATCCACTCGATCCTGTAAAATATGACTTTGCCCTTTTTGGGCTGGGTATTGAAGAAAAATTTTAGACCGTACAGTTTACTTTCTATCTTTAACCATGATCAGTTTCAAAGCAGAAATAGAACGCTTCAATGAAATGGGTGAAAAAACTGGCTGGAGCTATGTATTTATCCCTGCCGACCTCGCCGAGCAGCTTAACCCTGGATGTAAGAAGAGCTATCGTGTTAAGGGGATGTTGGATGCTACAGAGATTTCAGGTATGGCGTTAGTGCCCATGGGCGCTGGGGATTTTATTCTTGCACTGAAAGCGAATCTTAGAAAAGCCTTAAGAAAAGAGGCAGGAGCAGTGTTACAAATTCAACTGTCGCTGGATACTGATTTTAAAATTGAGATGCCCGAAATTTTATTCGACTGCCTGCAGGATGAGCAGCACCTGATGGATAACTTCCTGAAAATGCCTAAATCACACCAGAACTATTATATCAATTGGCTCAACGAGGCAAAAACAGAGGTGACGCAAACTAAAAGGTTACTGATGATTGTAAAGGCAATGGAAGAAAAGCAAAAGTTTGGCGAAATGATCCGTGCTTCAAAAAATAATCAGGATACCTTGCGATCGTAATTCCTGAACCAGCTACCAATCTTCATCTGAATTACACCGAAAAAGGCCTCACGGAAAATTCTCGTGCTCATTTTTGATGTGCCCTCAGTCCGGTCTGTAAAGATAATAGGCACCTCCACAACATTAAAACCATACTTGATGGCTGTAAACTTCATTTCTATCTGAAAGGCGTAGCCCACAAATTTGATCTTATCCATTGGGATTGTTTCTAATACCCGGCGCTTATAACATTTAAAACCTGCCGTAGCATCCTGAATGGTGATGCCCGTAATGAAACGCACATACATAGAAGCAAAATAAGACATCAGTACTCTGTTCATAGGCCAATTTACTACATTGACCCCCTGGACGTATCTGGATCCTATAGCTACGTCGGCGCCTTTGAGACATGCAGTCTTCAATTTGATCAGATCTTCAGGGTTGTGCGAAAAATCAGCATCCATCTCAAATATATAATCATAACCACGTGCCAGAGCCCATTTGAAACCATGGATATAGGCGGTACCCAATCCAAGCTTACCTTGCCTTTGCTCAAGGTGAACGATATCAGGATATTCTGTTTGTATTTGCTTCACAATGTTGGCGGTCCCATCGGGAGACCCATCATCAATAATAAGCAGGTGAAAATCCAAACCCAGAGAAATTACTTTACTGATAATTTTCCCTATGTTCTCTTTTTCATTATAGGTAGGAATGATAACTAAGCTGTCTGACACGTACTAATCTCTAAAACTCTGCGAAAATATTGATAATAAATTAAAAACCCGCAGTAAAACATTTTACTGCGGGTTAAAATATGTTAAATATAGCCTAGCGCACGCCGTGCATCATTTTCTTTAAGAAACCTGAAAGCAAGAATAATAATAGTGCCGCTACACCCGACAAGGTTACGAATACCATAAAGAATTCGTATAAGTTATGAATTGTATAACCAACAAATGTAGGGTACACAAGATCAATTTTTTCTTTCGTCATTATCGCCACCTGTTCAGCGGTAGCCTGGATTCTACCATCAAGGATGCCTTTCAGATCGATTCCATTTTTGGTCGCAAATTCAAATTTATCGCCTGTTGGCGGAATCAGTGCGCCCAGTGTTCCAGCCAATGCATAACCTGCTGCATTACCAATAAACCATACACCCATCAACAATGAAGAAAATCTTTTCGGTGCAAGTTTTGCTACCAGCGATAAACCAATTGGAGACAAGCAAAGCTCACCCAATGTGTGGAACAAATACATCACAAATAACCAATGTACCGCAAGTTTACCTGTGTTTCCGATTTTACCAACCTGCACAGCAATGATATAGTAACCGATGGCCAGTAACAATAAGCCCATTGCCTGCTTAACAGGGGAGATTGGTTCCAGATTACGTTTCTGAAGCTTAAGCCACAACCAGCTAAAAGGTAAAGCAAAAACCACGATAAAGATAGAGTTGGCGTTTTGTACAAAGCTTGGTGGCAATTGTATCCCTAAGAAATTAAGATCAGTTTGTTTATCGGCAACGAACGTTAGTGAAGAACCTGCCTGCTCAAATGCAGACCAAAAGAAGATTACGAAAAATGCAATGATGTACATTACAGTAATCCTGTCGCGCTCAACTTTGGTAATCGACTTATCGGTCAAAATCAATACAGCTAATGAAATCGCTGCAGAATAAATAAAAGGGTAAACCCAGCTTTTAATTGGGTTAGGATCCAAAGAAAGGTAGTGAAACGTAGCATATAACACAACCATTAATCCTGCGCAAGCAGCTAAAGCGGTATTGGTAAAGTTAGCTTTCTCAGCTTCGCCAAGTTCGTTAAGTTCAGAGGTGTTTGCTCCCGGTTTAGCACCAACGGCATTACCTTTGGGATCCACAACATATTTGTTTTTCAGGAAGAAGAAAAGCACGGTGCCCAGGAACATTGCCAAACCCGCGGCAAGGAATCCCCATTTAAAGGCCTCAACAACCCGAACATCACCAACTTTAACGTCTCCCAGGAAAGGGCAGATTGACATACCGAGGAATGCACCTACGTTGATACCCATATAGAAGATCGTGAAAGCTGAATCCAGTCTGTTATCACCCTTGGCGTAGAGTTGACCAACCATAGATGAGATGTTTGGTTTGAAGAAACCATTTCCCATAATGATTACACCTAATGCAATCCACATCATTAGTTTAGCAAGCTCCAGGTTGGTAGCATATGTAGAACCACTAAAGAACAGACATAACTGCCCGATACCCATAACAAGTCCACCCAGCATGATACAGTTTCTGTTACCTAGATACCTGTCGGCAACAAAACCTCCTAACATAGGAGTAAGGTAGCATAGTCCAAGGAAACCTCCATAAACAATGGCCGAATCTTTATCTGAGAATGCAAGAGCGTTAACTAAAAATAGCGTCAATAATGCACGCATGCCATAAAAATTGAAACGTTCCCACATTTCAGTTGTGAAAAGGACATATAACCCCTTAGGATGTCCTTTCTTGGTACTTGTTAAATGTTCAGGCTCTAGAATTTCTTCCATTTGTGTTGTTTTTAATTAATTTTTTGAATAAATAAGTCAATCGTGCTTAATACAGCGAAGGTAAGATAAGCACACATAATTGAACTCGCAAATTTATAATAGTATATGGTATTTGGCTTAAAATTTCTTTGTTACAGGGATATTTTTGTTCTTCGGATCTATGTAAAGCTCATCTTTAGCGTCAGGATCATTCTTCGGCTGCACATTTTCTACAAGTTTCAGCTTTCCACCTAAAAGGCGATAGCCATCAAATGTAGAGTCAGAAGCATAAAATTCATAATTGCCCACCATTGCAGGATCAAAAGCTACCAGATGATCAAATACAATCATGTTGAGCACTTTATCCATCCGCATGGTCATTGAATTTAACTTATTATATTCAAAGACAATTCTACTTTGTACCGGCGTTCCTTTAATGCCTTCAAAAACAGCTTTCCCCATTACAGGTAATCCATTTTCAAAAGATAGCACCTCAATCACTTTTTTTGTTGTTTTACTAGAGTTACCTTTCCAGCCTAACAGTGCATAATACGTTTGCCTGCCACTGTTAATTACCGGCACGATTTCGTAATAACGCGCACCGAACCATTTCTTGTTATCTGAAATGATATTGGTATCTTTAATGAAGGCAGCCGACTCATCAATCAAAGGAAACAATTTAAGCTGGCCGTCTTTAGTATGTAGCTGAATGGCACCAAAAAACCTGTATCCACCTTCCGTTGTGGGTACATACCATGAAAATATCCGGAATGCCTTGTCTGGCGATGTTACATGTGAAATTGTTTTCAGTGAGTCGAACCCAAAGCTGAAAGAGCCAGGCGTTTTTAACGCATTTACAAGCGTTTTAATGAACTGCGCATTCTTCTCAAACCGCAGCGGATTTTCTGTAGCTTCCAAAACGGCTGCACTGATGCGGATTAAAGAATCCTGAGCGCGTTGTAGTGCAATAACATGACCAGCCTGTTGTGCATTGACTTGCTTACTGCAAAAAACACACATCATCAATAGACACCACAGAAATTTCACCTGCTTTAACATGTTAGCCAATTTTTTCTATTACCAGTGCGCTCGCACCACCGCCACCATTACAGATTCCCGCAACGCCAATTTTACCGCTGTTTTGGGCAAGTACAGAGAGTAAAGTTACAACAATTCTGGCACCTGAAGCACCCAGGGGATGTCCCAATGCTACAGCACCGCCGTTTACATTTACCTGATCTGCCGACAGTTTCAATGCCTGGTTATTGGCTAAAGAAACTACCGAAAAAGCTTCATTGATCTCAAAGAAGTCAACATCGCTGATCGCTTTACCAGCATTTTTTAATGCTAAAGGGATTGCCTTGGCAGGAGCGGTGGTAAACCATTCCGGTGCCTGCTGTGCATCGGCATAGCCGATAATCCTGGCCAGTGGTTTTATACCCATTGCCGCAGCGCGTTCCGCGCTCATCAATACTAAAGCAGCCGCACCATCATTTAACGCCGATGCGTTGGCAGCGGTAACGGTACCGTCTTTTTTGAATACTGGTTTTAGCCCTGTTATTTTATCAAATTTTACTGCAAAAGGTTCGTCATCGGCAGTGATCTGCGTAACAGTACCTTTTCTGTCTGTTATATTTATGGGAATTATTTCATCGGAGAACTTGCCGGCTGTTTGTGCAGCCTGGGCGCGCTGATAAGAAGAAATAGCAAACTCGTCCTGGGCTTCACGACTGATGTTACATTCCGATGCACATAATTCTGCTGCCGATCCCATGTGATAATCATTATACACGTCCCAAAGTCCGTCTTTAACCAATCCATCTGTTAACTGACCGTGCCCTAAACGATAACCGTTTCTTGCTTTATCAAGGTAATACGGCACATTACTCATGCTTTCCATACCTCCGGCAACAATGATATCGGCCTGCCCCAGGGCGATGCTCTGTGCAGCAAGCATAATCGCTTTTGTGCCAGAGGCGCAAACTTTATTAATGGTAGTGGCAGGCACATCTGGCAAGCCTGCAGCCTTTGCCGCCTGTGTAGCTGGTGCCTGTCCAAGGTTGGCAGACAATACGTTACCCATGTAAACTTCCTGTACATCTTCAGGTTTGATCCCTGCTTTTTCCACAGCAGCTTTAATAGCTTGTCCACCCAGTTCTGTAGCGGAGATACCCGACAATGAGCCGCCGAAACTTCCTATTGGTGTTCTTACTGCAGATACAATTACAACTTCTTTCATTCTTGTTTATATATTTTGGTTGCTGCAAAGGTAAGAATTTTGAAGGAAGCTAATACTGGATTTATAAGGTAAAGGCTTTTAAATTCGATTGAGCCTGACTGCCCCATTCTTTGAAAGCCCGGTTTAATGACTGCATCAAGCCTTTATTATCTGTTGGCTTCCCTTTAACGGGAATATATAACTCTTTAGGTGTAACCGCCCGGTCTGTAACCTTTGTAGCAAACCAGGTCACATTTTCGTGGGGGAGTGCCACGCCGAGGATCATCCCCGGCAAACCGCCAAAAGATTCTGGGCCACCAGATACAGGAATCTGATCCGTATAAAAAGCAACTACATAGATCGAATCCATAATCAGCGCGTTGGCTCTCCTGCACTGGTAACCGGCAATCTCTCTGGTTTCTGTGGTAATCTTCCAATTTATTTTCCGAACACTATCTTTAACAAGAAACAATTCTTCATATACATTTTTTTGGGTTGTACTGGTCTGGGTTGCAAAGTCAGTATATATGGTGTTGATCTGTTTAGCTTGTGCCAGGTCGAAAAAGCTTCCACTAGTTGTAGTTTCTTCAACAGGGCTAAACAAGGATTTGTCTTTGTTAAAACTCAATGTGCTCTTGGAGACCTTGAACTGCGGCTGATTTTTTTTATAGGAATCAAAAGCCTGTTGGTAAAATGAACTGTTTGATCCGGTAATTAGTTTTTTTACCATGGCGTACATGTTGGTAGTCTTATCATATTCGATTACGCCATTAAAAGGGAAACGAACATATTGCGCATAGGCGGACGAAAGTAATCCGGAAAGCATGGTAATCAGGAAGAGCGATTTAATTTTCATGTCTATAATTTTTTATTTACCCATTTTGTTAAAATCCCAGGTTACTGAGCACATAAAGTAACGTTGGATGGTCAATGAAGATGTTTGTGTGATAAAGTTGCCGGAAGCCGAGCGGTTGAAGCCTGTATTTTGGTTCAATAGATCATTTACCTTTATAGAGGCTTTGAGCTGATCTCCTTTCAGGAACTTTCGTGATACAGAGGCATTCCAAATCAAACGCGTAAAATCTTCGTCAAATGACTTCGTGGCTCCGCGGAAAAGATAGTCACCATCAGTACTGATCTCGAATTTTGCCGGTAGGTATCCCGTTGCCGAAAAACGACTTCTAAATCCCCAGCCGTCATTGTTTAATTCTTTCTGAATGGATGATGATCCTGTGCTATAGTTGGGCCCACCATTAACATAGGCACTGAATTTCTTCTCTACGTTTTTAGACAGGCTCAAATTTGCTGAATATTCTCCTGAACTATTTTGGTTGAGCTCGGTCTTACCATTATATGTTACATAGTTGAAGGATGTACTTTTATTTAAGTTTCCTGAAAGACCAACATTAATATCTGTGAAAATTTTCATTTTCCTGTAGTAACTTAAATAGCCATAGTAATTGCTTGGCCTTTTACCGGTCAGGTTAATGGATTGAAAGGTGCTTCGTCCTTCCAGATCGGTCGTCGTGTTGCTGACAATACTGTTTTCCGTAAAGCTATAGTTGATACTGGCGTAAAGACTTCTGTTGCCGATAACTTTGTACGAATCGTAATATGCACTGAAGTTGTTGGTGAAAGAGGGGCGAAGGTTCTCATTACCCAAGGTCACATTTAGTGGATCTGTATTTACGCGCACCGGTTGGATCTGGTCAACACTTGGTTGGCGCGTGCTTCCTGAATACCTGATACTGAAAGATTGCTGTGAAGAAATTTTGTACTGATAGCTGGCCTGTGGGTTCCAGTTCACAAAGTTTCTGTCAAACTTGTTGTTCGTGTACCGGTCAAGTTGATCAAAGTTGATCAACGCAACTTTAGTCCCAATATTAATTACTGTTTTTTTACGGTTGAAGTTGGCAATTGCACCACCTTGATTCCCGATTTGTGTAAGCTTAAAATCATTAGAGAATTGCGTGTCCAGCATATCATAGTTTCCAGATGCCGATTTGTTGAAAGATTTCCGGTCTGAGATACTTTGATTCATACTCAGACCATAATTGAATACAATTGAAAGGTATTTGGCAATCGGTTCCGTATAAGTCAGATTTCCGGTCAGGATATTACTATTAGCGTTCACTGTTTTCAATTGGTCAACAATCTCTTCCCGCTCAAATGCACCCGTGGTGGCATAAAACGTATTATCTGACCTTAGAAATCCTGTAGATTCATTTTTTCTGATCGCTTCTGATAGGTTGAGCGAAAGCGTTCTGCCTTTTTTCCTGAATTTTTTGGTGTAAAATGCAGACGCATTAAACACTTGTTGCGTGCCATCATTACTCACCGTCCGATCGCTTGCATTCAGCCTGGTATCATCACCACGGAAACTTCTCGCTATATAACCCGTCGAGGTATTCGTTTTCTTCGCCATGCCGTCCACGGAAATTTTAAGGTTCGACATAGAATCAAGTTTGATCTGGTAGGTTGCATCTAGTTTGTTTCTGAAAATGTAATTATGTGAAGTCTGATCAGAATTACTGATAATTACACCTGAAGGCAGATTATTCTGACTGATTGTGTTTACCGCACCATCAATCGTAATTGCGCCGGTTTTAAAGTTTGTGTTGATAGATTTTTTATCGCTGTCCCACTTGGTATCATAGTGTAGACCCCCACTTGCAGCTACCGGAATCCCGTCACCGGTGTACCTGCCATCAAAAGAGTCCAGCTCGTCTGAACCTCCGCCACCACTGATCATGATGATGCCATTGTCCAGAATCTCCATTCCACCACTGTTCATTTTACTATTATCCTGCCAGCTCAACCCGGTTTTTCCAGTATTACTCAAAGTGCCGTAAGCAGAAAACTTCATCTTACCCTTGAACCGGTTAAACTGTGCCTGTGTTTCGTAATAGCCATCATTACCAATACCCGCGTCCAGCTTTCCGAAGTAACCGTTTTTCTTATCTTCTTTCAGCTTAATATTTATCGTCTGCGATTTCTGTCCGTCGTCTATTCCCGTAAAGGCAGCCTGATCGCTCTTCTTTTCAAACAACTGCACTTTGTCAACCATGTCTCCACGAATATTTTTCGTAACCAGGGTAGGGTCATCGCCAAAAAACTCTTCTCCGTCAACGAGTACCTTGCTAACTGTTTTGCCCTGTGCGGTTATCTTGCCGTCCTTATCTACCTGAATACCGGGCAGTTGCTTTAACAGATCTTCAACCTTCGAGTTTGGCTGTATTGTATATGCTGCCGCATTGAATTCTGTTGTATCTCCGTTAATCTTAATTGCTGCGGCGGTGCCCTTGATCAGCACATCCTCAAGTAATTTAGACTTAAGCAACATGTGTAGTGTGCCAAAATCTTTTTCTGATTTTGTTGAATCCAGTGTGAAAGCTTCAATATAATCGGCGTAACCCGGATAGGTAACCATCAATATATATTTCCCTTTCTGGAGTTTATTGATTTCAAAGCTACCATCCGCGGCAGTTCTGGTAAAGCTTTTTAGTGTGGAGTCTTTAGCATTCAAAACGCTGATGCTGCTGTTCAGGAGTTTTAAACGTGCAGCAGTATCTACGGTTGTTCCCTTTACAAGGTATTTGTTTTGTGCAAAGCCTGATACTGCCAGTAGCAGCATTCCCAGACATGCTAAATTTTTGAAGAGCGTTAATTTATACATATCCCAAGGTATAACTAAATCGTTAGTGATGCAAGTTTTTTAATAAATTTAACATCTATTAACAAAAATTAACAAACTGCTTAGATTCCTAGTGTCCAGCGGGATATAAATGTTATTGATTGGGTGTTGCAGAACCTATGCACAGTGGGGAATACTCACATAAAAAGTAGTTCCAGCCGGACTGCTCTCGAACCAGATCTTTCCATCCTGCAGCTCTACATAACTTTTGGTCAGCATCAAACCCAAGCCAACACCTTTTTCATTATTGGTACCATAGGTGCTTTTGCTCTTCATAGAAAACAATGAGGATGAGTTTTCGGAAGCGATACCTACACCATTGTCTTCAACAATAATCTCACAGGATTCCTGTTTATGTTCGAAACTTAATGTGATTATGCCACCAACTGGAGTAAATTTAATCGCATTGCTTAGCAGGTTCCTAACTATCAACTGCAGCATGTCGGGGTCAGCAATGACCTTCATTTCAGGATCATGATTGTAAACCAACTGCACCCCCTTTTCCCGCGCCAGATTTTGCTGCACTTCAATTGTTTTGCGTAAAACCTGGTGGAGCGACAACGGATTTAATGAGACATTAGTGCCATTCATTTGATCCTTAGACCAGGAAAGAATGTTTTGAAGCATTTCCGACGTCCTTTTGGTAGAAGCCAATAGCTTTTGTTCAATTACTGTTTTCTCAGTTGAATCGAGATCGATGGCATTCAAGAGTTCCAAGTAGTTCTCTACCGATGCCAATGGGGCCTTAAGATCATGCGCAACAATTGAAAACAACTTGTTCTTAGTCTCATTAATTTCCTCCAATTGTAAAAGTCTGTTGTCAGCAAGTCGCTTTTCTTTAATGTAATTGGATTTGATATATAAGGTGATCAAAGAGATCAACGCGATAATCTCTGTCATCGTTTGTCCCATATCCAGTAAACGGGCTTCCTCGTTTGCATACAATGGCTTTAACAAGCCAGGGTATTTATATTCCGTAAAAAGAAGCGCAATCATCAATGCAAGATTCAGCGGGACCCAGGTCCAATATTGTCTTTTGGTCGTAACTACAGTCAAAATAAAAATAATTAATGCAAAAAGTATCACATTTACCCCTTTAGAGCCTTCGCTAATGTAGTATGTTCCCGCGCACATTACATTGGCACTTATGGCAAATAACGCGACGGCAATATCCAACCTGTTTCGATATCTGGACAGATAACATATAAATACAAGTAAAACCGTAAAACACAACATCAATGAGGCAAATCCCGACAGTCCGATCCAAAAAAGAACCAGGGCATTTACAACTGCTGTGAAAATTCCGGACACGATAATGGCATGAAAGATCCGGCTTTCCATCGAAAACCTGGTCTTATCTCCAATAACTTCATTCCAATACCCTTTTATGCGCGTAACTAGTGTCCCCAAGAGCGAATTTCCTATGCCCAAATATAAGGAAACAAATGTCCCTTATCCAGATCAAATTTAAATTTAAACGATTGCGTATAAATACGGCAAATGAAATACACTGTATTGAAATTCCTGTTTGGCATTATTAGTGTGTCAGTTTCGACATCTACTATGAAAAACTAAAGGAAGCGGCTTGCGAGGTGCTTCCTTTTTTTTTTAACACAGATCGGATACTGTGCCAAACATTTTGGGTTGTATTAACGTAGTACAATAGAATTCTAAACTAAAATATAGTTTTATAAGCACCACTATACCTGTCCATGAGCGTATTCCCTAAAATGAGTGACCAGGAGTTACTGGAAGTATTAATGTTATCACCCAAGGCAATTGCTGTTTATACAACTAACGATGTCATTATACAAATGGCTAACGATGCCATGATTGCGTTCTGGGGAAAAGATCGGTCTGTTATTGGAAAACCTTTAGAACAAGCAGTGCCGGAATTAAAGGGACAACCTTTTATCGGGATGCTTCAAGAGGTACTGGCAACGGGGGTTACCAATTCAGGACTGGCCATTCCAGCAGAGCTTTTTATCGATGGCAGACTTCAGACTTTTTATTATGATTACGAATATAGGGCTGTCAAAAATGAGCAGGGCCCATACTGTATATTGCATACTGCTACCGATGTAACTGAACTTGTTGTAAACCGGCAGGCGCTGGAATTGGCCAAGGAGAGGGAAATCCAGCTGGAAAGAGAACAATTCCTTAACGAACAGCTCGCAGCATCCAACGAAGAACTTAATGCCATCAATGAAGAACTGCATGAAGCACAGGAAAGTCTCACTAACTTGAATCACGAATTAGAGAGCCGGGTTGATGAACGGACTAAGAAGCTTGCCGAAAGCGAATCTAACATCAGATACGCAGAAGAAATGCTTCGTTTTTCCATTGAAGCTGCGAAAGCAGGAACCTGGTATATGGATGGAATTACCCGGGAGTTCCGCACTTCCCGTAGGCTTAGAGAGCTTTTCGGTTTTGATCCGGATAAGGAAGTTAGCTATGATCAGGTCATCTCACGGATTCCGGAAGACTACAGGGTTAAAGTGCAGACAAAAGTAGATCAGATATTATTGGAAGGCGATAACTATATCGTTGAACATCCAATCCTGGATTACAAAGATCAGAAAGAACGCTGGGTAAGTGCCATTGGTAAATTGTACCGTGATGATGATGGCAAGCCACAGCATTTCTCCGGACTGATGCTAGACATCACCCAGCAGAAGAAAGACGAAATCAGAAAAAACGATTTTATAGGCATGGTGAGTCATGAGCTCAAAACACCATTAACATCCTTAAGCGGTTATATTCAGGTGCTTCACCGCAATGCAAAAAAGACAGAAGACAAGCCGACAGCAGACATTCTGGATAAAGCACACAATCAATTGAAAAAAATGACTTCAATGATCAATGGCTTTCTAACTATATCCAGACTTGAATCTGGTAAAATTCAATTGCAGAAGCAAGTATTTGAGCTGGATGATCTTCTACGTGATGTGATTGATGAAATCAGTCTTTCTGCATCTACGCATAAAGTAACGCTGTTTCCTTGTCCTGAATTGCTCGTTAACGCTGATCGGGATAAGGTAGGGTCCGTCATATCTAATTTGTTGAGTAATGCAGTTAAATATGCTCCCAAACAAGAACAAATTACGGTGCGCTGCAAACGGATAGGCAATATGGCTGAAATCAGTATTCAGGACGAAGGTCTAGGCATTGACATACAGGATGTTCCCAATCTTTTTCAACGCTTCTATCGCATAGAAAATAAAGACAATCCACATATCTCCGGTTTCGGTATAGGCTTATACCTATCAGCAGAAATTGTGCAATACCACGGTGGCAAAATCTGGGTGGAGAGTGAAAAGGGCAGGGGATCGACCTTCTATTTTACGCTTCCACTTCATGAGGAACCATCAAAATAACGTCAGGAAAATGTTTTTTTTATTTAACCTATCAACAAAGATGCTGGGAAACTGTTAATTTAACAACAAAACAAACGATTATGATTACTCCGGAAGACAAAGTTCCCCTAGACGACTTTAATAACGATGATGCTGATGATCAACAAAGTCAGCAGGACATCCACTCAAATGGTTTCGAAGCGCACATCGACGATTCTCCAGACGATATCGAAGCCAATACTGATTTACTTGATCAAGCATTTGACGCTTCAGAAGCTTCTTTTACGCTGGATGCCGATAAAGGATTTGCCCCGAAAAAAGGTGATGACGATTCGAATGTAAAAAGCTAAAGCATAGAGATCGTTGTCTTTTCGCATCCATGATGCGGTATCAATAGGCCATAAGAAAAAACCGCTATGATAAGCATTGCCTTATCAAAGCGGTTTTTTTATGAGATTGCTGGTCCTTTGCCTTCGGTATTTCCAGCTAGAAGTGGAAGTTAGCGCCGATACTCGGAACAAATGTATTTAGTCCGAAAGAAAAACTCTCGGCCTTGTATGGTTGTGAATATGGATTCGCACTGTCAGCTTTCATATCTTGATTGTTATAAGAAAATAAGGGGAACGAAAACTCAAAAGCAAGTTTTTTAGTGGGAAAGAATGCAAAACCAGGATTTGCTGAAGCATTATAGGTCGTATATTTATATTTTAACATCATGAAATCAATAGCACTTGCTGGTGTTATTTGACTTGATTTACCAACACCAATTCCTAAGCTTCCTTGTCCAAAAAATTTGAACTTGTCTACAACATCGATATAATACCTGATTATAGGACCAACAGAAAAGTTTCTTTCCTTGGTATTTAGCGAGGAAACAACCGAGGTACTTCCGTTAACATAGTTAGTTTCGGAAGAATTTTTATTGTCAACATATGCTAAACTTAATCCGATAGCCAGGTTTTTTTTGATAAAGTGACCGAATTTAGGACTGACATTGAAATAATTACCGACAGACGTGGTTACGTTTTGAGAACCCGCTGGTGTTATTGTGGTTCGGCTATAACTAATTGAACCTCCTATAAAATTATTCCCTTTTTCAGTTTGGGCATGAACGGATGAGAGGGCGATGCAAAGTACCGCACATAATAAGTAGCGTTTTTTCATATGATTAATATTAATGGTATCAATAATACCATTAATATTGAGGTAAAATAAATATATCGTTTTATCTTATTGTAAAGTCTTAGTAGTCAGTAGATAATTGTTAAACACTGCTATAAAAAAAAACTGCTGCCAAAGCAGCAGTTTTCAAGGTAGCTGCTAATCTTTAAACAGCAGCTGACTAAACGTTGTCAGATATCTGCGCCATACCTGGTAGGTGTGTACACCCTCAGTTTCAGTGTAACTGAACTTGATGTTTTTTGATTCCAACCACGACTTATATTTTCTGTTAGATTCTATTAAGAAATCGTCTTTTCCGATCGCTATCCATACCAGCTTAAGTTTGTTGTTGATAGAAGCATCAAGCTTTGGAAAAGCTTTGGTATAGTCTGGATCCAAAAGAATCACTGCAGCGCTAAAACCTCCAACATAACTGAATAAGTCCGGGTTGTTTAATCCAACGTCTAGCGACTGACCCCCACCCATAGAAAGGCCGGCAACAGCCCTGTATTTTTTATCCGCTTTTGTGTTATATAGGCGCTCCGTCATCGGGATTACTTCTTTTAAAAACGAAGCTACAAACAGCTCCTCGTTTTTCTTCAAAGCCTCTTTGCTGTATGCGCCGGCACCTGGCTCAAGCATTTCAGGTGCACCATAACCAAGCGTGTTCACAATGATCATTGGCTTTGTTTTGCCCTGCGCAATCAGGTTGTCCATAATTATGTTTTCTCTGCCTGCAGTAGTCCAGGCACTCGTCTCATCTGTAATTCCATGGAAAAGGTACAATACCGGATAAGGCTCTTTCCTTTTGGGATCATAACCAGGCGGAGTGTATACCCTGATATCGCGCTGATCGCCAACTATACCTGATTTATAAAAGTGCTGAACCAGCGTGCCATGGGGTACATCATTCAATTCCCAACTCAATGTTTTAGGCCCTGGAACATGTGCCAGACTCTGCCCTAATGCACGTTTAAACAAAGGCTTGATCAATGGGTTGTTTGGATCGGGCAATACATTACCGTCAACAGCAAAAGTATATCTGTAGATATCAGGTTCAAAATGTGCCGAAAAAGCCCATACACCAGCGGTGTCTTTCAGCATCATGCGCTGTTTGCCATCGTCCATAATCAACATCACCTGTTTGGCATTGGGTGCCAGAAACCTGAATGTTACCTGCCCGCCATCTGCAACTTCCGGAGATTTTAAATAAACGGCAGCGGGATTTTTAGTAGTCTGTGCTACCGCTCCGGAGAGCAGCAGGCACAAACCTAAAGTGTTAATTAATTTGATCATATCGTTCTGATTAGAATCCGTAACGTAAGCCTACCTGAACCTGGAATGGATTTCCTGACGGAGAAACCACACCTGCGTTAGGGTTTACACTGTAGTTATACGTTCTTGTAGTAGGGTTAAAGCTGGCAATAGAATAGATCGCCTGTGTGCCCAACGTTTCTGTAACACCCCATTTTTTATTCAGCATATTACCCAGGTTGAACACATCACCCGATACTTCAAAATAATGTGTTTTATAGACCTTGAATTTCTTAGCTAATCTCAAGTCAAACTGACCGTAAAACTTGTTGATACCACCATTACGTTCGGCAACCTTTCCAATGCTTTTTCTCAGATAGTCTTTAAAGCTATCGCTAACCAATGGATTGTCAAGAATAGCCTGAATACCAGTTCTTACGCTTGCCGCAACAGATGCGTCATTAGGATCAAAAACATATGCAAGATCGTTAGTGGCAACAAAGTCACCATTTACGTTTCCATTTACGATCATAGAGTATCTTGTGCCGCCGATACCAGAGTAGCGTAACCCTACACTAACTCCCCAGAATGTTGGTAATGTACCGTATAGGACAACTTTATTTCTGAATTGGTTATCTGAAGCCGACATCTGACTTAAATTACGTGGGTCATCTTTTACTGGTAATCCAAGCGTTGCCGTATTGGCTACGTTACCATTGTAAGAAGTATTGTCTTTTGAATCATTGATTGTATAACTGAACGAAAACTCTCCGTCTTTGAAATACTTGTATGTACCATCAAAAACAAATGCGATCTGATTGTTTCTACCCTCGCTGTTTAAAGCCAGCACCCTACCAACACGGTCAGTTTTGCGACCTAGAGTCCAGTTTGTAGCGCCGTTTGTTGCGTTGATAGTGCTTGCAGGTACATATACACCTCTATTATCTTCATTGGCTAAACGGAAGAAAGGCTGGTCGGCCATATTGGCGTCGGTATACATATAGTTATTGCGTGCCCAACTCGCGTACATGGTCACACCAAGTCTAAAACGATCATTAAAGATTCTGTTGTAAGAGAAGTTTGCTTTGTATAATACCGGGATCCGGGTATCTTCTTTGTTCAAGTTGATGGTAGATAACTTGGCAATTGCTGGATTGTTAAATAATTCCGTACCTGGTGCAGAAGCAGGGTTGGCACGGTAGCCAATGAAGTCTGGTTTTGGTACGTTGGCACCCTGAATATCAACCGCAGTCATTTTTGTACCGTCGAACACCATGTTATTGATCATGGTATAGTTCAGGATGTCGGATCCAAAGATACCACCACCAAACCTTACGATATCTTTTTTACGCTCACCAATATCCCAAGTAAACTGCACACGTGGCTGGATCTGGAAAGTCGTTAGTGAGTGGTCTGTTTTTAAGCCAAGATCATCAAATACAATCTGGTTAAAGTTTGGCTTATCCAGATAGTTGGTATAATCCGCCCTGATACCTGCTGTCATTTCAAAGCCACGCGCCAGTTTAGTCTGTGCCTGCGCATACAGTGCAGAGTTCAGGTAATTCTGTCTTACCGTAGGATCAGCAACCAAAGGAATTTCCCGCGCATAACGATATGGCGTCATGTTCGCGAAATTATCAAGCCCTGTAAAGTAAAAACGACCATTCAGCTCGCTACCATATCTTGAATAGAGGTGCGTATACATCAAATCTGTACCGAAAGTATAGTTTACCTTATCGGTATTGTAATACAGGTTATTGGTGCCCTGAACAACATTACTGAAGAAATATTCAGGTGCGTAACGCTGACCGCCCAATTGAATTGTTGTATAAACGGTTTTGCCGTCGATAGTCGAAGGTACACGCTCTACAATAGCGCGGGGGATATTAGCACCCGGAACCTGCTCGCCCGGTAAACTTTCAAATGATGAAGTTAGATATTGTAATTTAGCTTCGTTGGTTAACCTCGGACTGATGGTTGTCCTTAAAGTTGCCAATGTGCTATTGCTTTTTGTTCTGTTGTTTCCGTATACCTCAAAAAGGTTGATGGCACTGTTGTCACCAATATTCAACGGGTTAAAATCGTAAATGTAGTTGTCACTGATCGTCAATAGATTTCTCTTGTTCAGCTGTACATCAACACGTGCAAACAAGGCTTCAGTACGTTCTTTTTTAGGGAAAGAACCAAACTGTGGTGTGGCAGCAACACCGTATTTAGGGACAGCGATAGCCAGGTAGTTCAATAAAGTCGATTGTGTTACACTCAATCTTTTTTCATCTTCTGCAGAGCGGATATCGGCAATCTGAAGCGGACGGGAATCACGCTGATGATCAAAAGCAATAAAGAAATGCGCCTTATCTTTGATGATGGGGCCACCTAAAGAGAATCCATACTGATACGTGGAGTAGTCAATATCACGCTTTAAGCCACGGATATCGTATTTAGACGATAACCAGTCGGCACGACCAAATCCAAATACGCTTCCGGTTAAGGTATTAGTTCCGGATTTTGTTGCTGTTGTGATGCTACCACCACCGGCTCTGCCGTAGGTAACGTCATAGGCATTGGTTACTACTTTAAATTCCCGTACAGCCTCCATAGAGATAGAGTAGGGGGCACCAGGAGTTGCTGTACCACCAAATGTTGGGTTTTTAGCAGTCATACCATCAATAGAGAAATTTGTAGAAGTTGCCAGCTGGCCTGAGATACTTCCACCTCTGCTCAACGGAGATAAGTCGATCAGCGTAGTAAAGTTCCGGCCGTTTACAGGTAATTTATTGATGTTTCTGGCACTAACTGTGGTAGAAGCACCTAAGTTGGGTATCGAATTTTTAATGCCCGATGCTACAATTTCTACTGCGTTTAGTGTTTGTGAAGCCGATTCCAGACTAACATTGACCACCTGAACATCACCAAGGTTTAAGGTGAAGCCAGTTCTGGTCTGCGCACCGAAACCTACAAAAGTTACCTTTACTGTATAAGGTCCGCCTAATGGTAACTGTTTAAAGGTGTAATCTCCTTTCTGACCAGTCGTAGTACCAGTATTGAAACCGGTTGACTCATTTCTAACAACAACAGAAGCGCCCGCAATTGGTTTCTTCTGCTCGTCAGTCACCATTCCCATCAGGGATGCCTGGGAAATCTGTGCAAATGATTCTCCTTGTACGCAAAGGAAAACCATTAAAATAAGTAATTTAACGTAATTTTTTTTCATAAAAATGGTTGTGTTTGTTTGCTGCGAAAGTAGAGCGGTATTGTTAGGGATATATGTTCAGATGATTATTAAAAAGTGCTTTTTTATCTGATTATTGATTAATTATTTAACAGTAAATTAAAAATCAAGGTAAATGGACTTAACATAACCCGCCTTTATTTGGGCTTTAATCCAACATATGAAACTTACAACAACAATGTTCCTCGGTGCGGTATGCTTCGCAACGACAGTGAGCGCACAAAAAATTGACCTTCAGGCACATCGTGGAGGTCGCGGACTAATGCCTGAAAATACAATTCCGGCAATGATATCGGCGATTAACCTTGGTGTGAAAACACTTGAAATGGATCTGGCAATCAGTAAAGATGGATTGGTAGTCGTATCTCATGATAGTTACATGTCTTCAGATTTTATGCGTAAGCCAGACGGATCGGATATTTCTAAAGCAGAAGAAAAAGGGTTATTGATTTACGGAATGGATTACAGCATGGTTAAATCGTATGATGCCGGAACCAAAGTACATCCGCAGTTTGCTGCTCAGAAAAAGATGAAAACCTACAGGCCACTATTCTCAGAATTAATAGACAGTGTAGAAACTTATATTAAGAAACATAAGTTAAAACCTGTTAACTATAACGTGGAAATCAAAAGCAGTCCGGATGGCGATGGTACAGCACATCCTGTTCCTGAAATATTCGTAGAAAAAGTAATGCAGGTCATCAACAAAAAGAAAATTGGTAAAAGGGTAGTAATCCAGTCGTTCGACAAACGTCCACTCCAGGTTTTACATGCTAAGTATCCAAACCAGGAACTGTCGTTCCTGATCATGAACAGAGATAACTTCGAAACCAATATTAAAAATCTTGGTTTCACGCCACAATATCTTAGTCCCTATTTTAGTTTAATCACACCTGAGATGGTTAAACAGGCACATGACCAAAAGGTTAAAATCTTACCCTGGACGGTTAACAATGCTGAAGATTTTAAGAAAATGGAAGTATTAGGCGTTGATGGCGTGATCACTGATTTTCCCGACCTCGGTGTTGCCGCTTACGGCAAATATCAGTAATTCTTTTGGCTGACCTGCAGACATCCTGTTCAGGTCAGCATTTTTTATTCTATCTTTGAAGCATTAGTTCTTACTATTATTTCTTCATCAACCGTTATAGGTTCTGCTTAACGCAGATTAATAGGGAATCGTGTGCAAATCACGAGCTGTCGCGCAACTGTAAGTAACGCACAGGTTTTTACCGGCTTAATATCCACTGTTCCATCAGGAATGGGAAGGATGGTAAAAACTGTTACAAGTCAGGAGACCTGCCCAGAACGAATTGACAATGCTTTCGCGATTTGAAGCAAGGTCTGGATTGATGTGGTGTACAGTTTTAATGCTGTGCCCTGCTATGTCCTGTCTTCTTTTTTCGTTTTGCATTGCGAGATATTGCCAGAGCTATTAATAGATTTTTTCATCTTTTAAAAGCAAAGAAATGCTAACAAACAGTCTTGGCTACCCGCGAATAGGTAGCGACAGAGCACTAAAGAAAGCCTGCGAATCTTATTGGGCAGGCAAAATTTCGGTTCAGGTTCTCCTGAAAACCGGACAAAACATCAGAGCCCACAATTGGGAGCTACAACAAAACGAAGGAATAACATTTATTCCGTCAAACGATTTTTCATTTTACGATCAGGTACTAGATCATTCTTTAATGTTTGGCGCTATTCCAGAAAGATATCATCAGGTGATACTGGATGGAAAAAATGGGGAGCTCGATCTATATTTTGCTATGGCCAGGGGATACCAGCGAGATGGGCTGGACATCACTGCCATGGAGATGACGAAGTGGTTCGACACAAATTACCATTACATTGTTCCCGAATTTCATAGAGACCAGCAGTTTAAACTGTTCTCTACTAAAGTAGTTGACGAGTTTAAAGAGGCTAAAAGACTGGGCTTACAAACTAAACCTGTACTCATTGGCCCTGTTTCCTATCTGTTACTCGGCAAAGAAAAAGAAAGTGGGTTCCATCGCATAGAACTGATCAATAACCTGCTGCCCGTATATTTAGAGCTCCTGAAAGGGCTGGAAGCTAATAAAGCGGAATGGATCCAGTTTGATGAACCTTTCCTGGCCCTGGATCTTACTGAAGCGGAACAATCAGCCGTTTCTTATGTATATGCTACCATTAAAAAGAACTTTCCTAAACTGAAGATTATTGTTGCTACTTATTTTGATCAGTTGGGAGACAACCTGGAACTGGCAATAAACCTTCCTGTTGCAGTATTGCATATCGATTTGGTGCGTGCGCCAGCGCAATTGGAAGCTGTATTAGACCGGATTCCTGATAATTTAACGCTATCATTAGGACTGGTAGATGGAAGGAACATCTGGAAAAATGACTATGCGCAATCGCTTAGCCAGATTCAAAAGGCGATTGAAAGATTGGGCAGGGAGCGTGTCTGGGTTGCCGGATCATGTTCTTTGATCCACAGCCCATGCGACCTGGATCTGGAGACCAATGTAAAATCCTTGTCGCCGGAAATCAAACAATGGCTCGCCTTCGCTAAACAAAAAGTTCAGGAGATTTCTGCACTTGGTAAGATCGCTGCACATCCGGAATCAGAAGCATCCAAAGCCCTATTTGCAGCGAATATGGTTGATCAGGAAAGCAGACGTAGCTCAGCGAAGATTCATCGCCCGGAAGTTGAAGCGCGGGTTGCCGCAATTACAGTCGCAGATTCCAGCAGACTGAGTCCCTTTAGCATCAGGACTGAGATTCAGCGTAAAGCACTCAACCTGCCTTTGTTTCCTACAACAACTATCGGATCTTTCCCGCAGACAACAGAAGTACGTAGCTGGAGGGCAAGATTCAAGAAAGGTGAGTTGAGCCAGGAACAATATGATGAACTGATCGCCAATGAAACTGAAGAAACGATCAGGTTCCAGGAAGATATAGGGATTGACGTATTGGTGCATGGTGAATTTGAACGGAACGACATGGTAGAGTATTTCGGTGAACAACTTGCAGGATTTGCCTTTACCAAAAATGGCTGGGTACAAAGCTACGGCAGCAGGTGTGTAAAGCCGCCAGTGATCTACGGCGATGTGTATAGACCTGCGGCCATGACCGTGCGTTGGTCTTCCTTCGCACAGTCGCTAACCAGCAAATGGGTAAAAGGTATGCTTACTGGGCCGGTAACGATTTTACAATGGTCTTTTGTCAGAAACGACCAGCCGAGATCAGAAACATGCACCCAGATTGCCCTGGCAATCCGTGATGAAGTGGTAGATCTGGAAAAAGCAGGTATCAAAATTATCCAGATTGATGAACCGGCTATCCGCGAAGGACTTCCCCTACGCAAATCGGCATGGCAGCAATACCTGAACTGGGCTGTTCGGGCCTTCAGAATCTCCGCAAGTGGCGTACAAGACGATACGCAAATCCACACCCACATGTGCTACTCAGAATTCAACGATATCATTACCAACATCGCAGATATGGACGCCGATGTAATCACTATAGAATGTTCGAGATCTCAAATGGAGCTGCTCGGTGCATTTGCCGATTTTAAATATCCGAATGAAATTGGTCCTGGCGTCTATGATATTCACTCACCACGCGTGCCCGACCGCTCAGAAATGGTGCTGTTGCTGGAGAAAGCTGGTGCAGTAATCCCTGCAAGGCAGCTTTGGGTTAACCCTGACTGTGGTTTAAAAACCAGACATTGGGACGAGACCAAGAAAGCATTGATCGAGATGGTTGCGGCAGCAAAAACCATGCGCGAGGAAGTGCTGGCATAAGTAGTTTTAAACGCACTCAGTTTTTGTTACGCTCACGTTTAAAATGGCCTCTTTTGGAGGCCATTTTTATTATACCCTGCTCATGTATTTACTTCTATAAGCACTGGGGGTAATGCCCACAGTTTTTTTAAAAAGTAGCCTGAATGCTTTCTGGTCGTTATATCCGGATTCGATCATCGATTCCAGGATCCCACCAGAGGTTTTCTCCAGGTAACGCTTGGCGGCTTCAATTCTTGTCTTCTGCAGGTATTCAATTGGGGTGTTGCCGGTAACGAGTTTGAAGCGGCGTACAAAGTTCCTACGACTTGTTGGAATATCTCTAAGCAGTTCTTCAATCGTGGTAATGGCTGCAAAATCATTTTTTATCCTTTGTTGTACCTTTTTTACCAGCTCATCATGATGCGTCTGTGTGGGTTGAAAAGAACCAAAATAGGTCTGGTGATTTCTGTCGAGGTCTATCGCGAAGAACTTTGCAATTCGAATAGCCATATCGCGATCCGTATATTTTTCGATCAGTTGGATCAGCAGGTGAAAACTGCTGGTAGCGCCACCGCTCGTATAGATGCCCTGATCACTTGTAACCACTGCTTCGGCCTGGACATTCACTTCTGGGAAAGCGGCAGAAAAGTCTGATATCGCATCCATGTGCGTAGTAGCACATTTGCCGTTCAATAATCCTGTTGCAGCCAGTAAGAAAGCACCTGAACATACACTTGCCAGTTCTGCACCTTGTTTGTGTTGCTGACGAAGCCAGGACAGCACATGCCCATTTTCCTGAATGTAGATCGGGACATTGCCACTATTAAATGCAGGCACAATGATCAGGTCGAACTGCTGCGGATCGGATAACGTCAATTCTGGAAAACGGTTGTAAATTACCCCATCATCACCTGTGCGAATAGTTTGAATTCTGAATTGGTCTGGAAGTCCATTCTCATGACAAAATCTGTTAACAGATTCGAATACATCAAACACCGCTGCCACACTAAGTAATCGGTGGTTCTGACTCAGTAAAATCCCTAGTTGTACCATACGTGCTATATTATTTGGCTCAAATGCCCCTAAAGGCTTACTAATATAGTATTTAAAAAATAAAAACCGACACAAAAAAAAGGCCCCGAAAAAACATCGGAGCCTCAATTTATTTTTGAAAGCTTGTAACTTAATTTCGTTAAATTGCTTTTTCCAGAATTCTATAAGTCTTGTAAGGATCACCTTTAATCGCGATAATTGCGTTGTTTACCAGGTCGTTGTGTTCCAATGTCCAGCTCGCCTCAGCATACTCCAAACCTTTCTTTTTGTAAGATTTAATGATAGAAGCATAGATGCATGCTTCGATACCCATCTTACGATAGCCATCAACAACACCCAGCAGAAGGATACGGATTCCTTTTACTTTTTTAAGCCCGAACAGTAATTTAAAAATCCCAGTAGGGAACAGTCTGCCTTTTTTTATTTTCGCCTGTATCTCGTTAATATTTGGAATGGCAGCACCAAAGCCAACCACTTTACCATTTTGTTCTGCAACGAAACAGAAGTCAGAATCCAGGATCATCTTGAGGTCTTTGGCCTGATAATCATATTCCTCATCGTTCAATGGAACAAAACCCATATTGCTGTCCCATGCCTTATTATAAACTTCGCGCAGGGCAGCCGCTTCAGCCTTAAAGTTTTTCATGTTGATCTTTCGGATCACGATATCACTTCGCTTAAGTCTGTCTTCCAATCTATCCATTAATTTAACCGAACGATCGTCGTAAGCATCACCATCCCATTTCCATGCAATAAGATCTACTTTTTTGCGTAAGCCCCAAGCATCCAGTAAAGTTTCATAATAGGCAAAGTTATATGGCATCATCACCATGGGTGGCATGTCGTAACCTTTAACCAGCAACCCGCAAGATTCGTTGGTCGAGAAGTTTACTGGACCGATGATGGTCGACAAGCTTTTTTCCTTTAACCAACTGGTTGCCTGGTCGAGTAGTGCATTAGCCACTTCCTGGTTGTTTATGCAATCAAAAAAACCAAAAAATCCGTCGTTAGTCTTATTAAAAACATTATGTGCAGTATTGTGAATAGCGGCAATACGACCAACAATTTTCTCTCCATCATAAGCCAGAAAGCATTGCAATGAAGAATGCTTATGGAAAGGGTGGGTAGTTAACAGGTCCCTTTGTGCGATGAATAGTTCCGGCACATAGTTTTTATCATCTTTATACAGTTCGTGAGGAAAATCAATAAAGGCACCCAGCTCTTTTTTCGATTTAACCGGTATAATTGTTATCATTTCTTATGAATGGCTAATAGTAATTTGGACGAAGTTAAGATATTTATTTTAATGCAAGCTGTTGTGCGTCTGCATCTACCATTTGTTTGTAAAAACTTTTGAAAGCCAATACTTTATCCTGTGGAACGAAGTCGTTTTTTAAATGAAAAGTCCGTTTAAAAACAAGCTTTTGATCCTTAACGGAGCTTTCAATATTAAAATCTACAAATTCATTGCTGATGTGTACTGGCGGATAAGACTGTACCAGGCTCTTGTCTTTTGGTAAATTCAATATCAGTTCCTGATCATAACTATCGGTGCCAAATAGCTGTGTCAGATCTATCCCTGATTTTCTGCCTGCCAGGATCTGAAGGTCTGAAGCACCGTTTTTATTAGACCATGGAATAGAGAAGATCTCGAGTCCCGCTACTGGCTTAATTACGTTCAGCAATTGATAGGTAGTGCTGGTGGTTACGGTATCTGCAGTTGCTGTAGCTGTATTCAGGTTCCCAAAAGTCAGCTGCTCAATCTCATTTTCCGGGTAGGCATGACTCAATTGTTCCTTCATTTTCTTCAGCTGATCCGTACTGCTCAGATCATTAAAGACTTCACGCAGGTAGCTCGCCGCCGAACCAGTATTCTGGTTATTTTCCTTAATCTGCATATCGGCATCCTTTAATGTCACCACAGTTTGGTACATCATGGTATTTAAGCCACGGATAGTCGGGTTAAAGTTTGTTAACTTATTAGCCGTTTTATTTATCTCCAGCACATTAGAGTGGATAAATGAATTGTCAAATGTATTAAAAGGCAGGGAGTTTGAAGTCAGCTCAACCCAGTAGTCCTTTCCGTTAACAATCGCTTTCGCAATACAATGATTGAACTCCATGCTAGGCAATAAAAGTGTGTTGATGCCATTATCGCGGGTGCTTGCCAAAGCCAGTTCTGCGGTAATGCCTGCTTCTTTACACATGGTTACAAAGAGGGTAGCCACGTCTTTGCAGTCGCCGATCCTGGTGTTGATTACTGTTGCTGGATTTTGCGGAATAATCCCACTCTGTCTGAAAGAAACGGAGCTATAAGAAATGTTATTGGTAATGTATTTATAAATCAGCTTTACTTTAGTCAGCTCATCCAGGTTCGGCTTGTCGGCAAAAAGTGTATTTACCACGCTCTTTATCTCGTAGCTACTCCGCGCTTTTGCTGCGGCGATATCGTTATACCAATTCGACATATATTGCCAGTCGGGAATGGAAGAGATGTAAAGCTTGTTTGTCACATCATCCATGGGTGGCATTTTATCTTCGTAAACCAATGCTTTTTGGTTGTTCTGCTGCCAAACATAAAGGTCAAATTCATCCTTTTTAGTTTTTACCAATGGTACTGGTTGCTGCGAAAAAGCGTATTTAAAAACTTTGTCGTGGTGCACCAACAGCGAATATTTGGCCTGTACATAAGGAAGTCCGTCGTTAAAGTAAAACGAATCCCAGAAATGTGAGGCCATAGTGCCCACAAAGTAATTTTCGATTTTATACCGCAGGTTGATTACGTCGCCTACTTCCAGATTGGTAAAGATCACTTCGTTTTGGTTACGCTCAGCAGGTACTTTTGTGCCGCTGGCCTTAATAACTTCTGCAATTTCTACGTTCAGGTTTTGATCGCTGTTGTATGGAATTTTATATTCCTTCATAGATTCCAGCCCTTTTTGTGTAAGCACCTTCGCAATAAAGATGTGCTTCTCCTCAGAGCCGCCGTTTTCATAGACAACTTTCTGAATTTCGTTATCGAGGGTAACCACATGGTCATCCGGAAAATCTTTGAGGGTAGGTGCAGCGGCGATTAATGCCTTTACATCCGGCTGAATAAAATAATCAAATACGGGTTTCTTATCCTGCAATCTTCTTAATGATTCGATTACATCGTAATCATTCGGGTTAATCAGCAAACTCTTTTTGTAAGCAATAGTACTTTTTTCCTTTTGCTTCATCATGTTGTATACCTGACCTAGTGCGGCATAGGCTCTTGAGTTGTTGGGGTCGATGTCCAGCTCCTGCAAATAAGTTTTTTCTGCTTTATCGTAAGACTGCAGTTTGTAAAACTGATCACCCAGATCTGCATAAATGCCCAGACCAATAGGGTCGTTCTTGATCTCCGACTGGTATATATTAAGTCCGGCATCCTTTTCGCCCTTATCCAGATAAAGTTGTGCAACAAACTTCGCAGATCCGTAATCGTCATTGTTGTCGATGTATTTTTGCAGGATAGCGATAGCCTGAGGGTTTTTCCTGATATCTCTTTCAATACTGTATTTCATCCCGGCTATGGTTCCAAAATTGGGGTAGAGCGTGTAGGCCTTTTCTATGAGGTCTATCACTTCCTGCTGGTTTTTACGCTTTCCCGCGAGATTTACTTTTTTAAGAAAAATGGCCTCATCCTCACCATAAATAGCTTCCAGCTTTTTTAGGGTAGCTTCTGAGTTTACCAGATCCTGCTGTGCCACATACCGGCTGTAAGCAAGCTCCAGTCCCAATGCACTTTCAGGATCATTGGTAAGGATACTTTCCTGCAAGGTCTCTATGCCGGTGCGGTTGTTGGCTCTTGAGAATAGCTCTATGAACATGCTGTTCAGGTAAGTGCTTTGTGGAAACTCCTGTTTCAATTTTTCCATCAGGGTACGCGCTTCAAATATATCGCCCTGACGGAGGTAAAGCTTGGCCAGCATCAATCTGTCAAGATAGTCATCAGGTTGCTGTTTCAGTTTGTTTTCAAAATAACGAAATGCTGCTGGCTGCAGTCGCGCTGTAGCAGCACTGGTTTCTTTAGTATATTTCTGTGGTGTAGCAGTGGTGGTTAATGCGGTTAGCGGCTGACCTTTTTCATCGGTGATGCGCACCATAAAATTTGACCGGTTGGCATAGCTTTCGCCAATCTGCACCAATACCCTGTTATATCCAGGATGCAGCTGAATGGTACTGATATACGAATCCAGGTCATTATTTCTTTCCTCAGCTTCTGTCAGCACCAGTTGATCATTTACCCAGACTTTTACTGAGCCTGAAACGCCAACGCGGAGCTGTACTATACGGGCGTCTGGCGACTGCACAAAAGTTTGTGCAAACTGTAATGCATTGTGATAACTGTTATAGTAACTGAAATCAAACCATTTATCGTGACGTAAGTAAGGTACTTTACGCCATCCAGACTGTCGGTTGTTTTTACCTTTAAATTGTGCATCTGCCTGTGGCTTATCCAGTACATCGTAATTCTTGTCGAACCCACTGGTAGAGATATTCTCGTATTCGCCGGTAATCAGCCAGTTTTCGAGCTCGCCAAGGTTGCCATATTGCTGGTCTGCTTTACCATAGTCCTTGATAGTCTCGTAATGCTTGCCCATCAAAGAAACCGCCATGGCGGGAAGTGTGCCATCCAGATCTTTCCTGCTGGCCAGGCTGCTTAGGAACTCCAGTTGTTCTGGCGTCTTTCTGCCCGAATTGTAATTGATGGCAGCACTGCCCCAAAGGGCAAAGAGGTAGGGCTGTGGGTTTGCCGAGTTTTTATAGAGTTTATTAATATAGCCAAATCCTTCCGCATACGGCCTGTCCATCTCGGCCAGCAGTGCCAAACCTATATTAGCCTCGTCGGCAGTGGTACTTTGTGTAGTAAGCTGCGTAAAAAGTTTACGTGAGGTCTGCCGGTCGTTTTGAAAGAATTTCTCCCAGGCCAATTTAGTTTTGGACTGTGCCTGTATGGTCGTTACAGCAAATAGAACGAGAAAAGAAAGTGTTGAAAAGATGATTTTAATCTTCATCAGAATGCGTTTGTTTTTAAGTTTTTATGATGTGTAACACGACATTTACTGCGCTTGGCGGGTAAGTTAATTTGTGTACGGTATCAGAACTCAATTATATAAAAAAAAATCGTCTTGTTAGTCTTTGGTTAATCATTTTGGATATAACAGTTTTGTGTCAATAAATGGTGCAACGGGATACTATACTGCGAGATAAAGCCGTTAAGGGGAAAAGTAATCTGCTCCGATTACAGAAATTTGCTAAGCGGAAGGTAATAGTCAGTAGTTTTTTTGATAAAAACCCTGATGTATGTAAAATTTAACTGTATTTTAAGTTAAATTGTTGATTATTTAAACGTTAAGCGACTTTAATTGTTTATATTTATATCAAACGCATTGCCATGGAAAATTTAGCTACCAGCGGTGAATGGTCCCGCAACCTTATTGACGTTTCTGAAGAAATTGATTTAGAGTATTGGTGTTCTACTTTTAAAGTTACGCCAGAGCAACTTAAGTCTGCAATTAAGGCCGTGTGCAATTGCGCTGCCGACCGCGTCAAGGCCTATCTCGATATCACTATCCACTAGTCTTGTTTATCAATTAACAGCAAAACGTAAACGATTTAGAACTTTTGTAAGTCTGACTTGTTTATGCTGTATGTTAAAGAAGATATTTATTCTTGAGGATGATCCCGATCACAGGGATATTATGGAAATTATATTGAAGGGTGCTGAGTATGACGTAAAGTCTTTCCCAGACCTGAAATCGTTCAAAGTTGCGATCCTGGAAGAAATCCCTGATCTGGTAGTGATGGATCTGATGTTGCCTGATGGCAATAGCCTGGAGATTTGCAAAGAATTGAAAGAGACACCTGCCACCAGCCATATACCAATCCTGGTGCTTACCGCACATACTAATCCACTTAAAATAATGGGCGTAAAATATGCTGATGAATTTATTGCTAAACCATTTGATAACGATGAATTTGAAAGCATTGTGGCCAATCATTTATCAGAAAGGTAGTCTGTCGAATATTGAAACCAATTATGTATACCAATTGTTAATCTGAAAACAAAAACGCATAACCATGGAAAACAACAATAGTTATGATCAGGAAGATAGTCTTCCGAAAGATCAGGATGATGAAACCCAATTTGAGAACCCTAGTGTCGACCCTGGATTTGAAACCAGCGAACCACATGCACTAACAGGTCGCGAAGATAAGCGAACGGGTAATATCGATGCCAATAAGAGCATCAAGGAAATGCGTGAGGAGCACGAAGCCAATGTAGAAAAGGAAGATGAGGAGGGTGATGATGCCCTTAATTACAAGAACGACCGTGAGAACGGTGCATACAATCCCAAGAATATCTAGTATTAAAAGCCGGATCAGCGATGATCCGGCTTTTTGTGTTTTAAGGGTTATTGAAATTATTTAAAGAGCATTGGAAGAAATTCCGACAGATAGTCTCTCCAGTTGGTCCAGCTATGTCCACCTTCGCTTTCTCTGTAAGTATATTTCATGCCGATTTGGTCAAGTTTGCTGCGGTAGTCTGACACTGCTTTGTAAAGGAAATCAGTTTTACCAATACCAATCCAGTATAGTTTATAGCCGTTAGCAGATTGTTTTTTAAGCGATTCATCAAAGTTGGCATATACAGGAGATGAAACCTTGTCGCTGGCCATCACTGCTGGTGAGAAAAGACCTACCCAGGCAAAAGTATTTGGGTAGAATCTCGAGATGTGCAGCGAATGATATCCACCCATGGACAAACCTGCAATAGCTCTGTTTTCTTTGCCTTTAGCAGTGCGGTAATTGCTTTCTATAAATTTAAGGATGTCTGGAAATGTTTGTTCCATAGTTCCATCCATGGTATGTGGTAGTTGCATAGTCGGTTTATACAGCCCCTCTGTAGATTCGCCTGGCGCTGCTTCCTGAGCAACGTTTCCATTGGGCATTACTACAATCATGGGTTTTGCTTTACCCTGTGCAATCAGGTTATCCAGAATCTGCGTAGCACGACCGAGTGCTGCCCAGGCTTCCTCATCACCACCCATACCATGTAAAAGGTATAAAACAGGATAATCCTGTTTGCTGCTTTCGTACCCGGGCGGGGTATAAATTGTGATTCTTCTTGTTAAATTGTTTCCTGGTGAACTATACCATCTGCGTGACACCGTTCCGTGTGGAACAGCGTTGACGGTGTATAAATCTGCTTTCCCGCCAGGAACGATAAATACGTTTGTTACGGATGCCACATCCCTGATCAGGTAAACATTGTTGGGATCAGTAATACGCAGACCATCTACTAAAAAGGAATAACTGTGTAAATCAGATGTAATGGGGGTGCTGGTTAAGCTCCATACGCCATCCTTGTCTTTCGCCATGAGTTCCGTTCCGGGAGTCCATCCCTGTGCAGGCATCCAGTCGCCTGAAAGTTTAACCTCCTTAGCACCGGGTGCTTTAAGTCTGAAGGTAACCGTTCTGTCGGCCTTAATTTCAGGCGAAGTAAGGTCTGATCCTCCCGATAGGGCTTGTTGCGCAAAGGAGCTGGAGGAAAAGATGGTAAATGCTGCGAAAAGCGTGACGAGTTTTTTCATTTGCTTATTTTTTGTATCATATATCTGGTGATTAAAGATTGTGATTAAATTTTGAAAATGAAATAATTTATTGCTTTAATTTGAAGCAAATCAAATTTTGTCAATTGCCAATCCCATTTCATAAGGATTATAGCACAAAATAATTGTTTCAAGTAGCCTGAATCCGGCTTTTTAATTTAGAGCAGAATCCTAAGGAAATTTTTGACGTCACTTGTCTGTTTTGAAAATCTATTTTATTGATGTTAAATAATTGATTTGTGGCTTAAAATCAGCATTATTGTGTAATGTCTCAAGAAAATATTGATGCTATGGTGCTTACAACCTCCGCAGGGGAGGCCGAGCCTGCTGTAGCCATTAATTACGAACAAATCGATACCATTCGAGGCATAACTATTTGCCTGATCGTTTGGGGGCATTGTCTTCTGGGATGGCAGGATTACGTTCCAAGGAATACTGTAGATCTTTTTTTGAAAATCGCTGTAATTGAAACTGGAAAAATAAGTACGATTATCTTTTTTGTGGTAGCTGGATTTCTTCTAAGACCGAAGTTGCGTAATTATAGTTTCGCTAGTTTCTGTAAGGAGCGCCTGCCTAAAGTATATATCCCATGGCTTTCTTTCATTCTTCTGTTTTTAGTCCTTAGTATTATTCAATTGTTGCCTCTGGCCGAATTGTGGGCAAGTCGGGATTTAAAGCAATTTTGGTGGTACATTTATAAGCTGACAGACGGTTTGATGCTGTATACGGCTTACTGGTTTGTGACGACTTATATTGTTACCATGCTTTTGTTGGTTTGGTTGCGTGACCAGGCTGAAAGTGCCTGGCTGGGTATCGTTCTTGCAGCAGTAACGCTATTTTACTGCATCAACTTCTATTATAATTGGGTTGCAGCCAATCACGCGAAAGCGGTACTTGCCTATGCATTTTTTGTTTGGCTGGGCATGCAAGTCAATAAATATTACCCGATGATCCAATCCGCCATTCAAAAGGTCAATTGGGCGGTACTGCTCACTGCTTTGAGTTTGTCTTTTATCATCTCATGTATGGATGCTAAATATCTATCCGGTATCGGTTGTGTAGATCCCTATGGGTCAAACCGCATCAGCAATGCAGTGGTATCCCTGCTTTTCTTTGCGGTACTACTCAAGGCTGGCAAGAGCTCTAGCATTAACAAACTTAAACCCAGGAAAACGGTGTACGGGATATTTTTAGCACACAACATTGTGATCTTTGAACTCACGTTTATAGTGTTGCGGTTTTTTTCTGTTGAACAATTCGAAAGTATCTGGATGCTACTGGTATTTAACCTGGCTTTTTTTGTGATTGTGTTGACTGTTACTTATGGACTGGTATGGGCCATAACGAAAAGCCGTTATCGCTGGCTGGTGGGTATCAGCAACAACTGATCTTACCTGCAATAGTTATTACTTAGGTTTGCCCAGATATTCATCTGTAAAATGTTGCGTCTGTTTTTCCTTCGCAAATTTCTCCGCATTGTAGTCTGCTGAATTTCCTTTTGGGATAGATAAAGAAGTCCATCGGTCATCAAGAAGTATTTTCCCGATAAAGACGATCTGACCTACATGATAAGGGTAATGGGCGAGCTGTCTGTTGATAGCTTCAGTAATAGAATGTCCCTGATTGCGGATAAAGATTTCTTTATCAAGATCCGTTGATGACAGTGAATTTATTGCTTCTAATAAACAAGCCCAACCTGCATCCCATTTGGCAATCAAGTCAGCCCTGTCTGTAATATCATCCATAAATTCGGCATCGCGGTTGCGCCATTCTTTTTCACCATCAGTGTGCATAAAATCTGTCCAGCGAGACATCATATTTCCCCATAGGTGCTTAACGATCATGGCAATGCTGTTGCTTTCTGCGTTAAATTTCCAGAACAACTGCTCGTCTGTAAGTTGGATAAATGTGCGGTCGCCCAGCAACTTATAATATTCAAATTGCTTCTTTGCACTAGCTAAAAAAGGATCGGGCATGGCTGGTTTTATAAGATTGAGACTGATTTCTTTTTGAAAGTTACGATTCTCTGTTCTAACAAAACAAGTTAGTAGTAAGAAAAAGAAACAGCAATTGACGGTTTGGCGCGTAACTTGCTTTATACTTTAGTATATTTATGTACCATAAGTTTCTTTTATGCTGTATAAATACACTAAATTGTCGGCTTTTAGACGACTTATGTTTTACTGATTTGGGGAATCCTAAACTGCTTTGCATAATAAAACGCAGAAGTTACAATAAAGCATGCTTTATAAATATTAAACTATGTATTACGAATTAATTAACGATCTGGTAACGCTGGTTAAGCAATATGAAGAAGGAGCTGGAGCTGCTGATGTTAAGTCATTTAACACTTGGTTGAGTTTGCAGCTTGGATCGAAAACAATTGATGCGCATTCGGAACCTGAATGGTCTGGAAAGGCAAGTGGAAGATCTGCAGATAGCGTAATTAATACCTCCCTGGTACATTTATATAGATATGCAAAATCGCATGCTAAAACTGCTATAATAGAAAGTTCTTTTTCTACTCCCGATGATTTTATTTACCTTATTAATCTGGTGTCATTAGGGAGTATGACTAAAACCGCCCTGATCAAATTAAATGTGCATGAAAAATCAGCAGGAATGCAGATTGTGAATCGACTGATCAATAATGGGCTTGTGGAACAGGAAGCTATGGAAAATGATAAACGGAACAGAATGATCCACATTACTGCGAACGGAAGACAGCTTTTGAACGAGCGGATGCATGAAATAAGGAAAGCCTCCAGCAGGGTAACAGAACCTTTGAACATACAGGAAAAGATGGATCTGATCAGGCTATTTTCGAAACTCGAAGACTTTCATGCCTCGAAATCCAAAACGGAATTACAAACGAATATTTAAATATACAATTGAACCAACCCAAATATATTACTGACATAACCTTTGCCCATGAAAGAGATATTTGACCAATTATCTGCGGATTGCAGTAAAATGATCACCAAACGTTATAGCACCAGTTTTTCATTGGGAATTTACTTTTTAAGCCAGAAGTTGCGTCGCCCAATCTACGCTATCTATGGTTTTGTACGTCTGGCTGATGAAATTGTAGACAGCTTCCATGAGCACGACAAAGTGTTTTTATTGGATAAATTCAAAAGAGACTGCTTTGAAGCCATTGAGGATGGCATCAGCTTAAATCCTGTATTGCATTCTTTTCAGCAGGTTGTTAACCAATATCAGATTGATAAAGAGTTAATCACTTTGTTTCTCGACAGTATGGAGATGGATCTCAAACAGGAAACATATACCCCTGAGAAATACGACCGTTACATTCTAGGTTCGGCTCAGGTAGTAGGACTGATGTGTCTGCAGGTATTTACCGAAGGGGATAAAACCGAGTACGATAAGTTAAAGGACTCTGCCATGAAGTTAGGGTCAGCTTTTCAGAAAGTGAACTTCCTGAGGGATGTTAATGCTGATTTTTATACTTTAAACCGTACCTATTTTCCCAATGTAAATTTGGAAAGCTTTTCAAATATCGAGAAAAAGCTAATAGAGAACGAGATTGAAACTGAATTTCAGGAAGCTCTGGTTGGGATCAGGCAACTGCCAGCTTCTTCTGGAAGTGGCGTATATCTTGCGTATGTTTACTATAAACAGCTATTTAATAAAATTAAGCGGAGTACAGCAGAGAAGGTGATGTCTCAGCGGGTGCGGATATCGAACACACATAAGATCGGGCTGATGTGCGATTCACTGATCCGCTATAAAACAAATACCATATGACGGAAGAGGTGATTCTTGTTGACCAGACAGATAAGCAAATCGGCACCATGCCAAAGCTGGAGGCGCATGTTTTGGGCAAGCTACACAGGGCTTTTTCGGTTTTTATCTTTAACGGCGATGGTGATCTGCTGTTGCAGCAGCGCGCTTTAAGTAAGTACCATTCAGCAGGGAAATGGACCAATACCTGCTGCAGTCATCCCAGGCCGGGCGAGTTAACTACAGTTGCGGCAAAGAGAAGGTTGAAAGAAGAAATGGACATGGTTTGCAGACTTGATCCTGTTTTTAGTTTTTGTTATAAAGCTGAGGTCGAAAACGGGCTGAAAGAATATGAGTACGACCATGTTTACTTCGGAACATCAGATATGTTACCCATTCCAAATCCAGAAGAAGTAGCAGATTTTAGATATATCAGCATGGAAGACCTTAAGCTAAGTTTAATCGAGGAACCTGAAATGTATACGGAATGGCTAAAAATCTGTTTTGATCAGGTTATTGAGCATTATGAAGCTTTGTTTACAAAGTCTGATTTGCCTGGGTAAGTATCAGTTGTCAACTTATAAGTTCTGTTGAAGGTATCTTGCCTAACTTTAAAATGATCTGCCAGCTTTCTGATTACATCTTTTGATAAGGCTTTTTTATAATTGAGTATATCAGACACGTAGCCTTTACTTACCTCCAGTATTTCAGAAAGTTGCTGCGCTTTGATTTGATGATCCTGCATAAAAGAGCGTAGCAGTGTTATGGGGTCAGCTTCTTTAAAGGTATTGTTTTGCTCATCAAATTTTTCAATCAGGAGCGTTAGCAAATCTATTTCATCCTGCAAAGGCTCCGAAATTTCTGCGCTAACTAACAATTTCAGTTGATTGCAGTATTGTGCATATTGTTCCTTGTTTTTGATTACGGTGTATTTTAATGCGTTCGTTTCCATGATTCAAAATAAGTTAATCGTGTATTGTCCGTTGATTTTACATAGCCTATCATAGTCAGCATGAGTACCTATCCAGCACACAAAAAGATGAATTTGCTTTAGTCCAAATGCATACTTACAGCTCAATCTATAGTTATTTCCTCCAATATCAAAAACAACCCTGTTACTACCTGCGCCTAATAGATCAGCTGTATTATAAGTGCGTTTGATATCGCTGGGTTGTTGCCAATCCGCCAACTTCAATTGATCAATCCAATCTTCGAGTGGAGTTCTGCTGTTTGACTGTAGCCAGGCAAAGTCTTCTAGACTTTGTTTTTTACAAGATGAACTTTCATCTGATACAAATTTATACGAAAATATTTTTGTAGTATGTTAAACTCAATACATATGGAAAGCCATACTTCCGTTAATGCGAATTGGAAATCACTTACAAACTTAAACGGTCAAAAGTTGCGACACAAGGGTAGCCAGTGTTATAAGTAAAGGACACAAGTTATTAATCATCCCTAAAATGTGTTTGAAGATAAGATGGTACAATAGGTTGTGAATATACTATAAGGAAGAGGTTTTTTTATCAGTTATGTTTGTCGTAACCAATTATAACCAATACAACATTCTGATGAACAATCTTCCAATTCTTGATCTTTCCATAATCGCTGCTTACCTGATTGCTATGGTGTTGGTCGGTATTTATTTTTCAAGAAAAAATAAAAGTGCAGAGCAGTTCACCAAAGCCTCGGGTAAGATCCCTGGCTGGGCAATAGGACTTTCAATCTATGCAACCTTTCTAAGCAGTAATACTTTCCTAGGGGTTCCCGGAAAAGCATTTGGTGGCAATTGGAATGCTTTTGTATTCAGTTTATCTATGCCACTGGCAGCATGGGTGGCCTCAAAATATTTTGTTCCTTTTTACCGGAGTGTGGGTGGGGTATCTGCCTATACCCATCTTGAGCATCGCTTTGGTGCATGGGCACGTACGTATGCTGTTGTATGTTTCCTCCTTACTCAGCTTGCCCGCATGGGAACGATATTTTTCGGAATTGCGCTTAGCCTACAAGCCCTAACTGGATACAGCATGCAGACCATTATGATCGTAATGGGGATTTGTATCATTATTTATACTGTTCTGGGAGGGATAGAGGCGGTAATCTGGACGGAAGTTGTTCAGGCGGTTATTAAAACCATGGGTGCCTTGCTGATCATTTTTCTGATCGTTAAAGATATGCCTGGTGGTATTTCGAAGATAATTGATATCGGTCAGCACGACCATAAGTTCAGCCTTGGTAGCTTATCTCCCAATTTTACAGAGTCCACTTTCTGGGTCGTTCTTTTCTACGGCTTTTTTATCAACCTGAACAATTTTGGAATGGACCAGAACTATGTGCAGCGGTACCATACTGCCACTTCCGTTAAGGAAGCAACGAAGTCTATCTGGTTGTGCGTTTGGTTATATGTTCCTGCTTCACTGTTATTCTTCGTTATAGGATCTTGTCTTTATGCCTATTACCAGGTGCACCCTGAGTTTATTGAAGTGATTAAGCAGCAGGTTGCCGGCGAAAGGATAGGGACGTATGCTTCGGCATCGGAGTTGAGTAGTATGGCAGCCTCGTTGAAGCCGTCTGACTATGGTGATAAGGTGATGCCCCATTTTATGGTCACGAAAATACCTACCGGACTTGTCGGCCTGATAGTGTCTGCAATTTTATCTGCAGCAATGAGTACCATCAGTTCAGGTATGAACTCTTCAGCAACAGTTTTCTCGGTAGATATCTATAAGCGCTATTTCAAGCCAGACATCACCGATAAACAGAATCTTTTTGTATTACACCTGGGCACGGTAGTCTTCGGGTTGCTTGGTATGGGTACCGGCATCGCAATGATCGGTGTAAAAAGTTTGCTGGACATCTGGTGGGAGCTGTCTGGTATCTTCGCCGGGGGTATGCTCGGTCTCTTCCTGCTCGGCATGGTTAGCAGAAGTACAAAAAATACTGTTGCGCTGAGTGCCACACTCATTGGTCTACTGGTGATCCTGTGGATGACTTTCTCCTCTTTCTTTCCGGAAAGCTATGCTTTCCTGCGCAGTCCTTTCCATAAAAGTATGATTATCGTAATCGGCACCCTGACAATATTCCTTTCAGGCATTCTGCTTACGCGTTTCCAAAAAAAAGACGTTTCCATTAGCTAAACATAAATCTCAAAATCAATTTAAAGATGAACCACACTCCTAAAGAATTTATTCCGGTGATGCTTACTCCGTTTAAAGATGACGGTAAAGTAGACTTCGATGGCTTAACAGAACTTACTGAATATTATATACGTGCCGGTGCGAGCGGATTGTTTGCTAATTGCCTCTCGAGTGAAATGTTTGAGTTGACCGAGCAGGAGCGTTTGGATGTAGTCAAACATGTAGTAAACACTGCCGGCCCTGGCATCCGTGTTGTTGCTACCGGAACCTTTGGCGGAGTCATGGAGACTCAGGCCGACTTTGTGAAAAAGATCTACGATCAGGGCGTTGATGCCGTAATTATCATCACGAACATGCTTGCCGCCCAGGCGGAAGCAGATGAGATATTTAATGCCAATATGTTTAGGCTGCTGGACTTGACAGAGAAAATTCCAATGGGCTTTTACGAATGCCCGGTACCTTATAAAAGACTGATTTCTGCCACTCAGCTGGAATCGTTTGTAGACACAGGAAGAATAATTTATCATAAAGATACCTGCCTTGATATTGTACAAGTTACCAATAAGATCAAGACAGGAGCAGGACATATATTTGGTTTATATGATGCCTATATGGGACACGCAGTGGCTTCATTAAAGGCAGGCTCGGCCGGGTTATCCTGTATTCAGGGTAACTACTGGCCTGAGTTGATCGTATGGTTATGTCAGCATTTCGACAAGCCTGAGTTGAAGGCCGAAGTTGATGCCGTGCAGCAGTTCTTTATCAGCAATATGGATGTGATGCATCACGTTTACCCGGTCACGGCAAAATATTATCTGCAGAAAAGAGGACTTTCCATTTCTGCGTTTACACGCCAGCAGGTAGGGCAGCTTACTCCGGAGATAAAAATTCAGATCGATCAGCTGTATCAGGATTATGAAAATCTAAAAAATGATCTCGGATTGAAGTTATCCATATCCTGATCGTGCTGTTAACCCGTGCGTTATGCTAAGATCGTACATAAACTGGGTAAATCCTCATCATGTAGGGATCGCTTATTCAGTTACTTTTAATTAAACAAACAGACCTTAAAAAAGGGGCGGCATTGGATAAGGTGCCCTCCCGATAAGTACAGTGGCGATTGTAAAGGACAGCCGCTGCTGTATGCCTAAAAGAATACCTAACCAAATAATTAATGAATTTATGAACGGCAAATTTACTTTATGCGAATCTTCGCATGTACGGCATGTTTTTTCCATGTTGGGAAATTGGAAAAAGTACTTTATTCTGCTACTTTTTCTTCAGCTCTCAAATTTTGCAAATGCCCAGACCATTACCGTGAGTGGTACGGTACGGGATCCAAAGGGAGAAGCGCTCACCGGAGCTACCGTGATGATTAAGGGCACCAAGATAGGTGCAAGCACGAATGTTGACGGTAAGTATGTACTTAACGCACGCGGTGCGGAAGATATACTCGTAATCTCCTATATCGGATCTCTTCCTCAGGAAATAGTCCTTGGCAACCGTGTGGTACTCGACGTGGTACTTCAGCCAGATTCGAAGGCTCTGGGCGAGGTAGTAGTGGTTGGTTACGGCACGCAGTCCAAGCGTAATGTAACCGGATCGGTAACTAAGGTTGACCTGTCCAAATCTGCAAACCTGCCCAATACCAACGTTTCACAAGCATTACGCGGAACCGTTGCAGGGGTGCAGGTTACTGATGACGGGCGACCAGGACAAAGTGGATCCATACTGATTCGTGGACCACGTTCTTTAAGCGCGTCCAACAATCCACTGATTGTATTGGATGGAATTATATTTAGTGGTAGCCTTGCTGATATCAATCCGAATGATATCCAGTCAATGGAAATCCTAAAAGATGCAAGCGCAGCAGCAATCTACGGATCGAGAGCGGCAAACGGCGTTATCCTTGTTACCTCAAAAAAGGGAACGACAGAAAAACCTAATATCAGGTTCAATGCCTTTAACGGATTCTCAGACTGGGCATACAAAGTGAAATTGCTGAGTCCGGAGCGCTATGTACAAAGCAAACTGGATTGGAGAGCACAATCGGGACTTGAAGCAGACCCCGCAAAAATATTAACCTATCTGAATAAGTCGGAAGCTGACAACTATGCTGCCGGAATTACCCATGATCCATGGGATGAGGCTTCGCAACCTGGTCGTATCAATTCTTATGATGTCAGCATCTCCGGAAGGTCGCAATATTCCAACTACTACCTGTCAGGTGCAATGGTTAATGAGAAAGGACTTATCTTCAATGATAATCAGAAAAGAACTTCGGTTAGGGCAAATATAGATAATCAGATTACCGACTGGTTTAGCGTAGGAATTAATTCCACTTTTGTACACCGCGATTTATCGGGTATCGCTGCCGACTTAAATAATGCCTATACCAACAGCCCGTATGGTAACTGGTATTATCCGGATGGTCAGCCCACACAATTCGTTGTTCCCGAAGATCAAGCCTATGGAAATTCAGTGAGAGCATCTTTGCTAACAACTAATGAAGAGGTGTATGATAACCTTTTTAGTAATTTCTACGCAAAATTAACAGTTCCCTTTATCAAGGGGTTGGGTTACCGGGTTAATTATTCGCCAAACTACCGTTGGAATCATAACTATAATTTCTTCCGTCAGGATACACATTTAACAAACAATACAACCAGTGCCAGTAAATTTGATCAGAAAAACTTTGACTGGGTACTGGAGAATATCTTAACTTATAACAAACAGATTAGTAAAGACCATGCTGTAGACTTCACTTTGTTATACGGGCGTAACCACTACGGTTTCGAGTCTACTACAGCACTTGCAGATCAGCTGAGTTCTGATGCGCTTGGCTTTAACAACCTCGGTTTAGGTGCGGTATTGTCTAACACGTCAACGGCGGAAGCCTCAGAAGGTATTTCATCCATGTTCAGGATCAATTACCGGTTTAAAGAAAAATACCTGTTAACACTTACCGCAAGAAGGGATGGAAGTTCTGTTTTTGCAGCCAATAATAAGTACGCTACATTCCCTTCAGGATCATTAGCCTGGATTGCCTCCGATGAACCATTTATTAAAAAAATTCCTTTTATAGATATGCTGAAAGTGCGTTTATCTTATGGAGCAGTGGGTAATCAGGCGATCGGGCCATACCAGTCGCTAAGCTTGTCAAGCACCACCCAATACGTATATGGAGATGGCGGCGCTACCACACTTGGTGTTTTTCCGTCAACCATCGCTAACCCAGATCTGAAATGGGAAACAACCTATACAGCTAATGCTGCCGTAGATTTTGAGTTATTTAAAGGTAGACTGGGTGGTACCCTGGAGGTATATAATAGTAATACAAGCGACCTGCTTGTGCGGAGATCTATTCCTGTTATGACGGGTTATAATAGCATTTTTGCTAATATCGGAAAAACCAATAATAAGGGTATAGAGCTTACACTGAACTCAATTAATATTCAGAGTAGCAAGTTTGAGTGGGGAACAAACTTTGTATTCTCGACTAATAAAAATAAGATTGTACACTTGTACAATACTGATGTTAACGGCGATGGAATAGAAGATAACGATCTGTCGAACAATTGGTTTATTGGTCACCCGATTACAACGTATTACGATTATGTATTTGATGGTATTTACCAAACAGGAGATCAGATTCCTACGGGATCTAAGCCAGGCTTTGTCAGGTTAAAAGACCTGAATAACGACGGCAAGATTGACGCAAACGACCGTACTATTATCGGTTCTGGTGGTCAGCCTAACTATAGATTTGGCTTAACAAATATATTCAGATATGGTAATGTGTCATTATCGGTATTCCTGAATGCTATGCAGGGCTGGATTTCAAACTTCCCATTGTTAAATACAGCGGTAAGTCCGAACGCCCCAGGCAGGGGACTAAACCAGCTTGATGCTGGGTACTGGACTGCAGAGAATAAATCAGAGACCCGTCCATCGTTGGTGTATAACAATCCGCTTTCACATGGCTGGTATATCAGCAGGAACTTTGTGCGGATTCAGGATGTATCACTTTCCTATCAGTTTCCAAAAGAGCAGTTGAGTAAACTCAGACTAGCTAACCTACGTGTTTTCGTGAGCGGTAAGAACCTGCATACGTTTACCAAATGGCCGGGAGCAGACCCTGAAAGTGGAGGTATTACTACTGCCAACCTTTATCCGATGGCACGCACATTTACATTAGGCTTAAATGTTGCATTTTAATCCGGTTTATTCATCAAATAACTAAATGATTATGAAAACTTTACAAATATTTTTATCAGGTAAATTTTTTGTTCAGACTTGCCTGGTACTGACCATGATGTTCCTTTTAGGGGCATGTAAAAAGAGTCTCTTAGACGAAAAGCCACTTGGATCTTTAAACTCAGACCTGGTGCTGATCAACAATACAGGGTTCCAGAATTATCTGGTTGGACTGAGTCAGGCTGCACGCGAGGAGATGACTATGGATGATCAGACCTATATCGCCAACTTTATGGGTACCGATGTAGTTACCGCAGCAGGTGCTGAATTTACCTTTTACAAAAACTATAACACCTATCTGAATCCTACCACGCGGGAGGTGACCAATATCTGGAACTGGGCATACACAAAGATGATCCTGGATGCCAACACCATCATTGTGTATGCAAATAAGCCCGAGTCAAAAGCAATTTGGGCTACCGATGCAGCACGTAATGCCGTTATTGCAGAGGCGAAATTTTACAGAGCATACACCTATAATCTGCTGGCAAATACCTACGGAGGCGTACCCCTGGTAGATACGTTGTATGCTGGACCGAAATCTGATTTTACCCGTGCGACCAGAAAACAGATTTACGAATTTGTACGCAACGACCTGGAGTATGCATCTAAATGGCTTCCGGCAACTGTTGATAAGACCAAAGAAGGAAGGATCGTTAAAGCGGCGGCAGACCACTTACTGAGCGAAGTATACATTAGTCTTGGCGACTATGATAAGTCTATCGCCAGTGCAAACAATGTAATCAACTCTGGTTTGTACAAAATCATGACCACGCGTTTTGGCAGTCAGAAGGACCTTCCGGGAGATGTTTTTTCAGATCTTTTTAAGGATGGTAACCAGAATAGGAGTTCAGGAAACCTGGAGTCCATCTATGTATGGCAGTTTGAGGCCTTTACCCAAGGTGGAGGTGGATCTCAGGCTGGTAACAGCATGATTAGGCAATGGGCACCTTTCTTAACCAAAGTGCTTGATCCTGAAGGGAAGGCAATACTGGTATCTGACAGTCTGGGTAGAGGCACAGGACCTTGTCGTGGCACCAACTACTTTTTATATGATGTCTGGAAAGACAATGCCGCTAACGATATGCGGAATTCCATTTATAACATGCGACGCAAATTCTACTACAACAACCCGGCATCGAAATATTTCGGTCAGCAGGTAGAAAAACGCACCAATCAGGAAGACACGTTGAGAAACATATATCCATATCCAAGAAAAGTAGAAGGGAAACCCTGGAATAACATCAATACATCTGGCAGAACAGCGAAAGACATTGCGATCTTCAGACTTGCAGAGACCTATTTGTTGCGTGCCGAGGCCTTTGTGCGCAAGGGCGCATTACAGAGTGCTGCTGATGATGTGAACGTGCTGCGTAACCGTTCAAATGCAAAACCTGCTAATGCCGCTGACATGACATTGGATTATATCCTTGATGAACGTGCAAGGGAGCTGATTGCAGAGGAGCCGCGCAGACGCACCTTAACGCGTATGGGCAAGCTGGTAGAACGTGTACGAAAGTACAATCTGCTAGACATTACCAAGAGCACCATTCTTGATAAGCATGAATTTTTCCCCATCCCACAGACCGCTATAGATGCTAATTTTAGTGCAAAATTAGAACAGAACCCGGGGTATTAAATTATAGGAATATGAGAACCATAAAAATATTTTCAGTGCTGCTGTTGCTGGGTTGTATGCATGCAAATATCAGCACAGCACAAATTAAACTACGAAGAGTAAGTGGGGCGTTGATTTATGATCAGCCTCCGTTTCCATCCTGCCATGCGTCGACTCTGGTAGAAGTTAAGCCAGGTAAATGGATGGCGGCAGCTTTTGGGGGTACCCATGAAGGCAATAAAGACGTGTGTATCTGGTTATCAGTTAATGAAAAAGGAACATGGTCTAAGCCTGTAAAAATGGCTGATGGGATTATGAGTGATACGCTGCGTCATCCATGCTGGAACCCAGTGCTTTTTAAGGCAAGTACAGGCAAGCTATTCCTGTTTTATAAAGTAGGTCCTTCACCGAGTACCTGGTGGGGCATGGTGATGACTTCGACGAACGACGGAAAGACATGGACAAAGGCCGAGCGCTTGCCTGACGGTATTTTGGGGCCAATTAAAAACAAACCTGTGGAACTGGCCGACGGTACAATACTTTCACCATCGAGCAGTGAAACTAAAGACAGCTGGAAAGCACATATGGAGAAATCTACAGACCATGGAAAAACATGGACGCTAATCCCTGTCGATCCGCAAACGCCATTCAACTTAATTCAGCCGAGTATTTTGATCCATCCGGATAAGAAACTCCAGATTATTTGCCGCAGTAAAGAGAATATCCTCGTTCAGGCTTTCTCCAGCGATAATGGCAACAGCTGGGGTACAGTAACCAAAACAAGCTTGCCGAATCCAAATTCAGGAACTGATGCCGTGACCTTAAAGAATGGATGGCAGGTACTAATCTATAACCCTACGGTACAAGGAAAAGGGGGAAGGGCAAAACTTAATGTTGCCGTTTCCAAAGATGGCAATATCTGGACGGATGCCGCAGTGTTGGAAAATGAAGAAACAGGGGAATTTAGTTATCCTGCGGTTGTGCAGGCTACAGATGGAACGATTCATATCACTTATACCTATAACCGGGTCAATGTAAAATATGTGGTGATGGCCCTTGCCAATTAAGATAGCTATGTCGATGAACTTCAAAATGCAACAGCTTACCTTTGATGAAAGTGGGCACACCATTCATAATTATCAGGTTTTTTCTGTTGATGATCAATGGATTGTGTTTGATGCCAGGAATGACGACGGCCAGATTGGTGCGACAGGGCGTATCCTGATGCTGCATACAGAAACTGCTGAAATCAGGGAATTGTATCGTACCACAAACCAATCTGTCTTTGGGCCTGGTGTGGGTGCAGCATCATTTTCACCCACAGGTGATGTCGTTATTTTTATTCACGGCATCCGGAATGCAATGGCTGAAAAGCCGTACAGTTTTACCAGGCGTACAGGTGTGGCAATTGATATAGCCAGGCCCCAGCATCCGGTTTTTATGGATGCCAGGAATATTACCAGTCCCTTTACCAAAGGTGCGCTTCGCGGGGGCACCCATGCACACTGCTGGAGTGGCGACGGGCAATGGATCAGTTTTACGTACAACGATTTTGTGATGGAGCAGTTGGCTGCGGTAGATCCTTTAAAAAAAGACCTGCGTGCCGTTGGTGTAATGCTCCCACTAAAAAAGGTAGTGGTGCCCGAAGATGTTGAAATGGAAAACAACGATGGCGCTTTGTTTTCCGTTATTGTATCCCGGGTGACAGCGAATCCATGTGCTGGAACTGACGATATTGAAAAGGCGTTTGATGAATGCTGGATCGGGAGCAATGGATATATCGGCGAAGATGGTACACGAAAGTGTCGTGCAATTGCATTTCAAGGACATGTAGCAGATGAAAACGGCGTATTAAAAACAGAATGTTTTGTGGCAGACCTGCCCGAAGATGTCGATTTTGAGGTCGGAAATGAACTGATTGAAGGCAGCATTGATACCCGTCCTGCTGTTCCCTCTGGCATTACCCAGCGGCGGATTACTTTTACACAGTCAGGAATTATGGGACCTCGACATTGGCTGCGTACTAATGCTGCTGGCTCAATAATTTCATTTTTAAGTAAAGACGCTCAGGGAATTATTCAAATCTTTGGTGTATCTCCAAATGGCGGAGCGATCAGACAGCTTACTTTTAATGCCTTTGATGTACAGGGGCAATTTAATTTCAGTCCGGATGGCAAGTCGTTGGCTTATCCAGCGGGGAATAGGATCTTGCTAAGCAGCGTTGATACTGGAGAAATATATTTTGAAACGGATCCTTTTTCTGAAGCCGACAAACCCGTTGGGGGAGTTGTATGGTCTAATAACGGGCAGATGCTTGCATTCAACAGATATGTTAGTTCTGCCGGGAGGCGGTTCCTGCAGATATTTATCTTAAAAAATACCTTGCCGTATTAAGCAGCAAGGTATTTTCGTTTATATTCCAGTGGTGTCATCCCAATGATCTTTTTAAAGTGTCTGTAGAAATTGGATACGTTGTTAAATCCACATTCAAAGCAGATTAACTCGGTTGGGAACTTATCTTCCACCAGGAAGTGACAGGCATGGCTGATGCGGATTTCTATTAAAAAATCATAGTACGTTTTCTTTGTCATCAGTTTAAAATACCTGCAGAATGAGGTAATGCTGAGGTTGCAGATGGACGAAATTTCTTCCAGGCTGATTTCCTTCTTGTAATTTGAAAGGGTAAAGTTATAGACCTTATTTAGTCGTTTAGTATCCTGCTCGTTAGACTGATTAAAGCTTTGCGCAGATGCGATTAAGGTATAATCGTCGGCCTCAGCAAGTACTTTCAGGATTGACATAAACTGAATGATACGATCCAGGTTGGTGGCATGAACGGCTCCGGTCATCAGTTTTGCCAGCTTTTCCCTTGCAGCGCCGTGGATGATCATGCCACGTTTGGCTTTTTCGTATAATTTCGGAATGAGATAGGCTTCAGGAATATTAAGCAAACTTTTGCCGAGGCAGTCTGGAAGAAACTGGAGCACGATGGCTTCAGTGTGATAGCTGGGGTCGTTCTGAAAATATTCTTCGCGACAGCGCCAGGTATGCGGAAGGTTTTCTCCGAGCAGAATAATCTCGCCGGTAGAAAAGTTACCTATGTTATCGCCTATAAATCTCAGGCCTTCGCCTTTGATTACATAATGTAATTCGAGTTCAGGGTGGTAGTGCCAGATCCTCCCGAAGTTTGGCTGTATATCGTGCCGGATACCGAAAGAATTAAGCAATGTAACTGGAACTTTGTGAAAGTACGGTTTCATTTCAAGAAGGTTTATATATTGGTTGCTATGAATATAAGTATATTATTTCTTAAAAAAGGGTATTGAAAGAGAAATGTTACCAGATGCTAATATGCTATAGAAACTGGATAAAAAGCTGCAATAAAACTGGGTGGATATCGGTGATATTTGTTATCATGGCTGTCTCATAACCTGCAATAAACCTAAACCAAATATGATGCTGATCTCTAAAAAATCGATTTTCCTGTTGATGGTGCTGTTTACGTTGAGTAAAGTAAAAGCAAATACAACTTTACCGATAGCGCATACTACTATATTGGCACCTGTCGGACAGGTGAACCTGAATACGGCTTTGCTTGTCCTGGCACCAGGGATGAGCGGGCCTGAAATTAAAGCATCAGAAATGCTCCTTGATGAAGTAGAAAAACGGAGCCGTATTCGCTGGCAGACGCGTACTACAATTCCAGCAAAGGGGCAAAAGGCAGTAATTCTGGGGCAGCGTAAAGCGCTGATATCGGCATATCCTTCGTTAGCTAAAGTGCTTGGGAATGGTTCAGAAAAGCCTGAAGGATTTAGGATTGTCAGTTATTCAGAGGATGTAATTGTGATTGCCGGAAATGATGCCCGAGGGGTACTGTTTGGCGCGGGAAAGCTGTTGCGAATGATGGACTATACCTGGGGCGCAGTTACTGTTGCCTCAAAAATTGACGTCAATTCTGCGCCAGTATATGCATTGAGGGGGCATCAGTTAGGTTATCGTCCGAAAACAAATTCTTATGACGGCTGGTCGGTCTCTATATGGGAGCAATATATCCGTGATCTTGTCATTTTTGGCACCAATGCGATCGAACTGATCCCACCGGTATCGGATGATGATGCAGATAGTCCGCATTTCCCTATACCACCGATGAAGATGATGATCGAAATGTCGAGGCTGGCAAAAGAATATGGCATTGCATGCTGGGTATGGTACCCGGCAATGGAGAAAGATTATGGGGATAAAGCGACCGTAGACCGGGCAATTAAGGAATGGGGCGCGGTATTAGAACAATTACCGCGCGTAGATGCTGTATTTGTACCCGGAGGAGATCCGGGGCATACGCCGCCGAAGGATTTCTTTCCCATGCTTGAAAAACAGACGGCACAGTTAAAAAAGCTTCATCCGGAAGCTAAGATGTGGATGTCTCCACAAGGTTTCGGCTCAACATGGCTGGCAGATTTTTATAAAGTGATTAAAACAGAGCCGGAGTGGCTTGAGGGCGTAGTGTTCGGACCCCAGCAAAGCGAAAGCCTGGATGATTTGCGAGCTAACCTACCCGCGCGCTATAAACTGCGTTTTTATCCTGATATAACGCATTCCTGGAGAGCGCAATATCCGGTTCCAGAATGGGACTTTGCATCCATTGCAACACTGAACCGGGAGCCTATCAATCCCAGGCCTATTGATCAGGCGTTGATTTTTAAACGCTTACAACCGGTTGCCAGCTATGGCTTTCTTACGTATTCCGAAGGATGTAATGACGATGTGAATAAGATTATTTGGAGCGGGCTGGGCTGGGACCCGAATGCCGATGTGACGGATATTTTGCGGGAATATAGTGGATACTTTATAGGATCCGAACTCCGCGAATCCTTTGCACAAGGACTTAAGGGACTTGAACAGAACTGGCGTGGTTCTCTGGCGCAGAATACCCAGGTACGGACAACGCTGTCGCAGTTTCAGGATATGGAACGATCGGCAACACCTGCACGCCTGCAAAACTGGCGTTTCCAGCAAGCCTTATACAGAGCTTATTACGACGCAACAAACCAGTCCAGATTAATACAAGAAACAGCGCAGGAGCAAAAAGCATTAGAAATTCTGAGTAGGGCCAGTGCTACGGGAAGCCTAGCAGCGCTGGCAGATGCCCGGGTGGCACTGGAAAAACCGGCACCTTTATATGCTTCAGAAACCCGGGCCAGGGTGTTTGAACTGGCTGAAGCACTTTTCCAAAGCATACATATGCAGCTGAGTGTTGCGCGCTATCAGGCAATTGCCGTACATCGCGGAGCCAACCTTGATCTTATAGATTTTCCGCTAAATGATGCCCCATGGCTGAGAAAACGCTTTGATGAGATTTCTGGCTTAAAAACGGAGCAGGAAAGACTCAAGCGGATTGAAGCAATTTTAAACTGGACAAATCCAGGTCCGGGTGGTTTTTATGATGACCTGGGAAAGCCAGGAGCCCAGCCCCATCTGGTAATGGGCTCGGCATATGCTGATGACCCTGCCTATTTAAAAGCACCAATGGATGGCATGGTGGTGCGCGTTCAGGATCATGAGTCTAAAGTGTCTTCCAGCACTTTTGCGGAAACGTTGCATGACTATCCGCTGGAATTATTTTACCCTTCATTGGATAAATCGGCGCACTATAAGTTGAAAGTCGTCTATGGTCCGGAGGCTAAGTCAGACATCCGCTTGGTTGCCAATGAAGGTATTGAGATTCAACCGATGAAAGCAAAAGCTATGGATTTTCAACCTCAGGAATTTGAGATTCCAGCTGTGGCTACCCAGGGTGGTTCGCTAAAGTTAAAGTGGAACAGGCCATTAGGGCTTGGTGGAAGCGGTCGTGGTGTACAGATTGCCGAAGTATGGCTGATGCGTGTAAATTGATCTTATAAAATGTGTTATGAATTTAAAAATCAGTAAGGTTAAGCAGAAGTTAAAGAATGGAGAGGCCTGTTTCGGAACCATGCTTCGCATTTTGAAATCGCCGCAGGCTGTGCCCATGTGTGCTTCGGAAGGCTGGGATTATGTTCTGCTGGATACCGAGCATAATGACTATGACTATGAGACATTAGGCAATTTCTGTGCGCTGGCCAAATATGAGGAGATGGCCCTGTTTGTTCGTGTGCCTGACAAATTATACCACCAGATGGCGCAGATGCTGGATATTGGTGCAGAGGGGCTGGTGTTACCACAGGTAAAGACAAGGGAGGAAACGGAACGTATTATCCGGTCAACCAAGTATGCACCTTTGGGGAAACGGGGAGTAAGCATATCCAGCACTGTAACACTTTTCAGAGATTACGATATCGAAATATATACTACCTGGGCAAATGAGGAACTGATGACGGTAGTGCAGATTGAAAGCGAAGAGGGAATGGCTAATCTGGTTGATATCGTCGCTACGCCGGGTGTAGATGCTATAATGATTGGGCCTGCAGATCTGAGCGATGACATGGGAATACCTGGGCAGATACATCATCCGAGAATGGAGTCTGCTTTTAGAGAAGTAATCAGGCAATGCGATATTTACGGTGTGGCTCCTGGTATACATCTAAATAACCTGGACGACGTTAAGAAATGGCGGGCTGAAGGGATGCGGTTCATCACCTACAGCTACGATACCAAGTTTTTTAAGGATGCCTCCCGGGAAGCGCTGCAAAGCTTGCGCAGTTTTGGCTGAGCCAGATTTTGGATTTTGATAAGATGCTACATTAAGTAGATAAAAACCGGCAGAAAACATCTGCGGTAAGGATTGATATTTGTGTAGAGCGCTAGCTTTTTTCTCAAACACCAAATATCAATTATGTCAAATAGCACGAGTCAAAAACAAATCACATTGATTGCAAGCGGGGATCTGCGGATTGCTGCGAATCAGGACTGCTGGGCAGCCCAGGAAGAATTAGAGACCTTACTGACTAAGGCCATTGCAAAGCAAGGCTGGACGGTCAGCAGAGCGCATGGCTACGATCCCATAAAGAAACACGGCCTTATTGATTCCCAGAAAATGGGCATGGAGGTATTCAGATCTATTGACCCTGATGCCCCGTTAGTAGTAGCAGAGGGACTGTGGCAATACAGTCACCATGTACTTGCAGGTTTGACCACCCACCGTGGGCCTATACTGACTGTTGCCAATTGGAGCGGACAATGGCCGGGGCTTGTAGGCTTATTGAATCTCAATGGCTCTTTAACAAAAGCCAACACAAACTATAGTTCTTTGTGGAGTCAGGACTTTGAAGATGATTTCTTTGTAAATGGGCTCACAGAATGGCTTGCATCAGGCAAAGTAACCCATGATTTAAGTCATGTAAAAGATTATAAAACAGTTCAGGTACCCTCGGCAGAAGCTGAAAAAGGAAAGGTCTTTGCGCAGCAATTCAGGGGACATAAAGCCATCATGGGAATCTTCGATGAAGGGTGTATGGGCATGTTCAACGCGATTATGCCCGATGATCTGTTGCATGCCACGGGAGTTTTTAAGGAAAGGCTGAGCCAGTCGGCATTGTATGCTAAAATGCTGGGCGTGCCGGATGCTGAAGCGATGGCTGTTTTGGAATGGCTGATTAAGCGCGGCATGACTTTTAATTTTGGAGAAACGCATGCCAGTGACCTGACCAGGGCACAGGTATTGGAGCAATGTAAAATGTATATCGCTGCGCTAAGGATAGCAGATGATTTTGGCTGTGATACCATTGGCATCCAATATCAACAAGGACTTAAAGACCTTACCGCAGCCAGTGACCTGGTTGAAGGGCTCTTAAATAACAGAGAGCGGCCACCGGTTTTTAGTGCTGATGGGCGTGAACTTTATGCTGGCGAGGCTTTACCACATTTCAATGAAGTCGATGAATGTGCAGGTTTAGACGCTTTGATTACTTACAAACTATGGAATGAGCTGGGTATGGAACCTGAAAACACACTCCACGATATCCGTTGGGGGGAGCATTTTATAGGAGCGGGTGTAGATGCTTATGTCTGGGTATTTCTCATTTCCGGTGCTGCCCCGCCGGCTCATTTTATTGATGGTTACCGTGGTGCAAGTAGTGACCGGCAGCCGCCAATGTTTTTTCCAAAAGGCGGAGGTACGTTAAAAGGCGTTAGTAAACCCGGGCCAATTGTTTGGAGCAGGATATATATAATGAATGACAGTCTGCACTGCGATATTGGCGTTGGAGAGGTGGTGTTGCTACCTCAAAAAGAAACCCAAAGAAGATGGTCTATAACCAATCCACAATGGCCGATTATGCATGCGGTGTTGCATGGCGTAAACCGTGATCAGTTGATGGCACAGCATAAGGCAAATCATATTCATGTTGTATATGCTACCAATGACGCGCTTGCTCAGCAGGCAGCAAGGATCAAGGCGGCGGCTTTGGCTGAGCTTGGGATTGATGTACATTTTTGTGGTGATGTTAAACTGGAAGCATGAGCGGGCATCTGAAATATGTAATCGGACTCGACTTTGGAACAGATTCCGTTAGGGCATTACTTGTTGATGCGCTAACAGGGGTGGAGGTAGAGAGTGCGGTTCATTTTTACACGAGATGGAAACAGGGATTGTACTGCGATGCGGCATTGTCGCAGTTCAGGCAGCATCCACTAGATTTCGAAGAAGGGATGGAAATCACTATCAAATCAGTATTGGCAAAAGTAGGGCCTCAGATCGCATCAGGGGTAGTCGGTTTATCCATCGATACCACCGGATCGTCGCCTGTTGCTCTGGATGACAATGGCCGTCCTCTGGCTTTAAGTCCAGCGTTTGCTGAAAATCCAAATGCTATGGTAATTTTGTGGAAGGATCATACTGCTGCTTTGGAAGCTGAAGAAATTAACAGCCTTGCGCATAGTTGGGAGACCGACTACACCCAATATTCAGGTGGCGTTTATTCGCCGGAATGGTTCTGGTCGAAAATATTACATACGATAAAAACCGATGCTGATGTTGCACAGGCTGCCTATTCCTGGGCTGAGCATTGCGACTGGATGCCGGCATTGCTAACTGGAAATTCCGATCCCCGGAAATGGAAAAGGAGCAGGTGTGCTGCGGGGCATAAGGCAATGTGGCATAACGATTTCGGGGGACTACCGTCTGAGTCATTTTTAACTACATTGCATCCGGCACTTGCCGGTTTGCGTGACCGGTTATATACAGAAACGTATACCTCTGACGAGGCTGCAGGTAGGTTATCGTCCTATTGGGCCGAGCGCCTTGGGCTGCCAGAGCAGGTTGTTATTGGTGTAGGTGCATTGGATGCGCATTTTGGTGCTGTAGGATCTGCAATTACTCCCTTCTCATTGGTTAAGGTAATGGGAACTTCGACATGCGACATGCTTACCGCGCCGAATGCCCAATATGAACGGGCATTTATTAAAGGTATTTGTGGGCAGGTTGATGGATCAATTATGCCAGGTATGTTGGGCATGGAAGCCGGCCAATCGGCATTCGGAGATGTATATAGCTGGTTTCGGGAACTCTTAGAATTCCCACTAAGGGAATTGTTAGCAGATTATTTACCTGCAAAAGAACTTGCCAGGGTTTCTTCCGAGATTTTGCCGGCACTGTCTAAGAAGGCTGCGCTGTTGCCACTTACAGTTCAGGATGTAGTAGCGACAGACTGGATTAATGGGCGGCGAACTCCAGATACCGACCTGGGTTTAAAGGCAGCGATCTACGGTTTGCAGCTTGGTATCGGCGCAGCACATATTTTTAAAGCACTTGTGGAAGCTACTGCTTTTGGTTCAAAAGCTATCGTAGATCAGTTTGAAAAAGAGGGAGTACCTATTGAGCGGGTAATTGCGCTGGGTGGGATTGCCAAAAAGTCGCCATTTGTAATGCAGACCCTGGCTAATGTGTTGAATATAGAAATTTTGGTTGTTAAAAGCGATCAGGCATGTGCACTGGGTGCTACCATGTTTGCGGCAACAGTAAGTGGCTTATATGAAAATGTTGCTGAGGCTCAAAAAACAATCTCTTCTGGGTTCGACGCAACATATTATCCACAAGCGGATAAAGTCTCGGTTTACGAGGTGCTTTATCAGAAATACGTCAAACTAGGTTTAGCTATGGAAAGCTGATCGGTGTTTTAGATAAGCAGTTCCATCCCTTTGTTACGGAACTGCTTATCTCGTGTTATTATTTCACCTTAATGAGCTTACTCACCGGAACTTCAAATAAAGCAGCGGCTTCTTCATCGAGTAACCAAAGTGTTTTATCATCTTTAAAACAAACCGATTCTATCTGCGGTGCTTTAACCGGAAGCCACCAGATATTTCCATTAAAATAGCTTCCTGTAGGGCTGGTACGTTCAAACATCCAGATAGCGGTGTAAGTAATTACGACGAGCCTGTTCCCATCTTCAGATGCATCAGCAGCAGTGACTTTTCCGCCGATATTAAATTGATCAAGCAGTGTTAAGGTATTAACCTCATCGGTTCTTTCAGTGTCCATGCGGTAGTGACGGGTAAAGGTGTCAGCACGATCTTTGGATAACATCTGGAAGCGTCCATCAGCAAAAAATACCGCTTCACAGTCGTAATTGAAATCTTTTTTATCTGTGAATGTTTTTTGATCAGGATACTTCAAAAAGAGTTTTTTCAGAAAGGTGGTATTGCTGGCGATGGGTGAAGGCTCAGGTACGACATACAATACCAGGTCTTTACGATCGTTGTAGTTGTTCCCTACATCGGCAATGACAAGATTACCTTTATTATCCATGGTAATATCTTCCCAGTCTACGTTAGTAGCACCGGCGATGGTAATACCCTCGTAATTGCGGTAACGTGCAGATTGGTAAAACTGCCCCAAGCTGTCGATAGCAAACACCCTCGGCAAATCTGCGGAGTCATTGTGCACCCAGAATACGTTTTTATCTGATTTACTACGTACGATACCGGAAAGTTCCAGTTTACCCCAGTAATCAAACTGGAATTTTGTTTTTAGAACTTCAGGATCTCTAGCAGGTAATTTAAGTTCCTGCGCGTAGCTTAGCCCTGCATTTAGCAATGTGAGTAATAATGCACCCTTTAAAATTTTCATTTTTTTTGACTAAGGTATGCCCCAGTCGTTAGCGGAATGTTTAGTTAAGGTTAGCATTGTATGAGCGTGCCGGTAAATTCTGTGCTAAGCTTTTCCGCTATGCGTGTTGATTTGCCTGGTTGGGGTTGATCAATTTTGAAAAGATTCGTAAATCCGCGATATAAAGCAATTAAGTTTTGTCTTTATTTAGTTATCTTCCTGTATGTCAGTTGATTGTTTGGTGGCAACTTCTTTGTCTATACCATGCCATATAAAACACAAAGAATATGAAAACAACAAAAACTTTAAACTACGCACTAGGTGCTTCAGTTTTACTTACAGCTATCTTAGGTTCAGGAAGTGCAATTGCACAACAAAAAGCTCCGGTTAAAAATATCGTCATTGTACATGGTGCATTTGCTGATGCATCAGGTTGGGAGGCTGTACATAACATTTTAGTGAAAGACGGTTATAAAGTGACTTTGGTGCAAAATCCAACAAGCTCTCTGGCAGAAGACGTGGCTGCAACTAAATTTGCATTGGATCGTCAGGATGGCCCGGCTGTATTGGTAGGTCACTCATGGGGTGGTACCGTAATTACTGAAGCAGGAAATTCTGATAAGGTAGCCAGTCTGGTTTATGTAGCTGCTTTTGTTCCGGATGGTGGTGAATCCACGCTTGCGCTGGTTAATACGGTTGCAACAGCGCCTAAAGGGATTCTTGCTCCCGATGCTCAGGGCAATGTTTACCTGGGTAAAGCTACTTTTCAGGAAACTTTTGCCAATGGGCAGACTAAAGAGAAATCTGATTTCATGTATGATTCTCAGATCCCATTGACTGTAAAATCTTTTACCGATAAAATTACAGTACCGGCATGGAAAAGTAAACCAGTATATGCTGTAAAACCATCAAACGACGAAACTATTGATATGGGGTTGGAAGATACGATGTACAAACGCGCAAATGCTAAAGTTACACATATCAAGGGCGGTCATACTTTATTTATGACCAGCCCTAAAGAAGTGGCTGCAGTTATTGAAGATGCTGCAAAAGGAAAATAGCTTTAGTAAATCGAACTGGCTATGTTGCTTGCCAGATAGAAAGAGATACATTTTTGAAAAAATGATCATAATACATTTATCCCTAAAAATATGAATGCAGTAAACACAACCAACAGTCCGGCTGCGGCAAACGTTCCCGGATCATTTAACCCCGAGGAATTTCTAATTACACCGGCGAGAACTTTTGAAGATTTGAAAATTGGTGAAATTTTTCGTGCGCCAAGTCGTACGCTGACCGATGCACATTCAGCGGCGTTTCAAACCGTGTCATGCGATAACCATCCTGTACACTATGATGCCGTTTGGGCGGCCAGACATGGTCATTCTGCTCCCGTGGTACACGGGCTGCAGGTACTTGCCTTTACAGCTCCCGGTGCTACGATGTTTCCACATGTTATCGGAGAAGTCTTTATAGCTTTTACTGAACAATCCTGTAAGTTTTTGAAGGAGGTGCATAGTGGAGACACGTTATATCCAGGGCTGGAAATTACCGACCTTACTGACCATGGTGGTACCGGAACGGTAACTACTGCTGCTACAGTATATAACCAAAGAGGTGAATTGGTGCTTTCGGGAGAGCACAAGTACCTGCTAAAAACAAAAAGCTAGGTTTATAACCTGGCGCTCTGCAGAGGCCTTGCTGTATCTTACAGCAGGGCTGTCTGTTTTACTTCATCCCCATCAAAGCAGGCTACACGAATAACAACAGCTAAATTCTTTTTAACAAGGAATGTTTAGAAGGAGCGTGGCGAATGAAAAGATCAATTTTGGCGGATGTATTTACTAAACTCAGCAGGCGACTTAAGATTAAGTAAGTCAACACGATTTTTTTCTAAATCGACATACGATAATTTTTCCAGCTCGGCCTGTGTGAGTTGGATATTGTTTTCAGGTATTTCTTTGGTAACCATTCCAATACCCTGATCTGTATCGAACACCTTTACGTTGATATCTTTCCGGGTTGCCCGAAGTTCTACTAATGCCTTCCATACGTCTCCATTCCAAATGCCGTTATAATCAGGAAGGTTCATCCGATACACCTCAAATTTGTGATGCGCCCGGATTGCAGATGTTTCATTTATGGGATTACAGTCATGTAACAAAATAAACCCGCCGTCGTTCAGGTTCATCAACGCGTTGTTGATATCCTTAATCACTTGTTCGGATAGATGAAGGCCATCGATAAACACTACATCCAAACCGCCTATTTTTTTGAGATATTCATGTTGCTCTTCAAAAAAACGATCACTGGTAAGCTCAAAAAATTTGTTATTGAAATTGTGTGGGTTGCGTACATAGGCTTTGATTTTGTTAAAATTTTTGATGGTGAAGTTAGGATCTACAGCAAGTTTAAGGGTTGATTTGATCATGAAAAAGCAAAAGCCAGTTTCAACTCCAATTTCTAGGTAATTAACCTTTTTTTTTCTTTTTTTAATTTCATTGATACATGCCTGTATCATATCAAATCTTTGTAATTCTCTCATGATGTTGTCTGTTTCTGCCAAAATCTTTAAAATAGGTATATAAATCGCAATTTGAAATGATTGCAAATAAAATATATTTTATACAGCTCCAATTGCCCGTACCAGGTTGATTTCCATTGCGGGCGACATTGGATTACGGTGCTGTTCCAAGTATAACTTTCGAAAAGCGCCTTTATGATGTTTTTAGTGTGGGGGTGATACATTGTGCAAACAATGGTTTGGCCCGGTAGCCGTTAAAGCACTTTAAAGGCAGATTTATTTTTTTCTGAAAATTTCTTTTTTGGCCTTTATACCATCAGGAACACTGGTTTTGATGATTTTTATGGGGGGTCAGACACCCCCCGAAACTGTTTCAGGATTTTCTGAATAGCGATCTTTATGATACGATTGACACCAAAAAAATAAAGGAAAACACCTTTATCAACCATGCGTGGATGCGCTGGTTTTGTGGTGATTAGTTGCAAATTAGATTTATTGATTTGTGTAGTCGACAAACCGGGCAATCAGCCGGGACGGCGTTGCAAACGTTCGTTGACATATGAGTAGGTTGTCCAGTTCTATTTCGGACAGGTGCTTAATCGGATAAACATGCTTCCTGGACCTGGGGAGCATGTTTATTTCTTTTGCGATTTGGTAATGGCATCTGACCAACTTAAAAAATCAAAATATTTTAATAACTCTTGTTCTGGAGGATTTTCTGCAAATTTGCTCCTCAGTTCCTGGTACTTTTTCCAGATCGACCGGTTCTTGATGCTGCTGTATGGCTTATGGGTATTTGAAAATATATGGAATAACAGGCGTTCCAATTGGAAAAACTTCTCCGTTTTTGTGAACAGTCTTTTAAAAGTACGCATCTCATATTCTAAATAATCGATATTGCCCATTTCAAAATGTATCAGCATACGAAACAATCTGGATACCCGATAAATGATTTGCGTTGAGCCTTGCTTATCCTGTGAAAGACCAATCGAAATATACTTACTAGCTGATTGTAGGTCTTTATTTCGAAAATAACTTACTGCGATGAAAAAAATCAGTTCCAATTGCTTGTGGCCATGAACCATTTGTTTGACCTTCGGAAGGTACGACTTATTGGTTTTGATTACAGCCAATGCCTGATCATAATCACTGTTTCCCAGGGCTGAATTTAGTGTGTAAATAAGGAAAGTTTGTCTGCAAGTCTGGGTAAAATGATCAGAATAACTGCTGTTGCTTAAGACTTGAATTTTATCAATAAAAAAAGCCATTTCTGCATATAACCTGATACTGCGTAAGCTGTCCAGAATTCCATCTAATGCAGCCAGGTAATCGTAGGGTGGGCAAGACCACAGTTGTGTGTGTTGTTCAAATAGAAGATTCAGTGACTTGAAAATCTTTAGCGCAGAATTATAGTCTCCCGTGCGACTCAGGAAGAATGCCTGAAACAAAAGGTGCAACTTTTTGGATTCAAAAGATTGTTTATTACCCCTTGTAATTATGCCCAGTTCACTCAGAAGTAAATCATTTAATTTTTTATCCTGCTGATCTCCGCTGTGGTTGCTTTGGGTAAGCATCCGGTAGTTTAAGAGTTCGAATAAAGAATAATGTTCATGTGTTTGTCTTAAATTCTGCAGGTTCTGTTTCATTCTCATCTGCATGCTTACAAGTTCTTGTTCTGTGGTATCGGGAAAACCATTTTCAGAAATATGGCTGAGCTCCATTCTGGTAGCGGCATAATACATTAGGTGATCCGCTCTGTCTTTGGCAAGAATTTTTATTTTGTCCAGTTCCGCCAACCCCCTTTCAGGTATTTCGCGCTCAAAACAAAGCTTTGCTTTCATCAGGCAATGTTGACTATAAAACCAGTCGTCGTGATCAATCCGCATCTGAACCAGCATATCAGTTAAGACTTTGTATAAGTAGGATGCGGTATTGTCAAATGATTTTTCGGGATATTTCAATTTGAATAAAAGCTCAATATCATCAGGGTTAGCGCTTTTTCCCGACTCAAACATCAAATCAAATAGATTCATGTAATCTTTATTTGCTCCCTGAGCATTATATTTATTTTTAAAGTGTTTTCGTTCTGAACCTGACAGTGATAATAGCAGTTTTTTCAGGTTGTGTTTCAATGTGCTTTTCATGAACTAAAGAGGAATCAAAATATATAATGTGTTGATAGTCAGTTTTACCGGCTTAATTTACTAAATTATCTGACTATTACGATTCATGAGATGATGAAAATAAGGCATGGTGGAGATCGCATTTCCGATTAAGTTTGGATCAGCGGTAATACATCAGCAAGACTAGACTTTATCCTGACCGGAGCCATTGTGGTACTTAAAGGATCGAAAATGCAGCATGTAAACCGGTACCTAACCAAATATTATGAAACGAACTTTTTACCCAACATTTGCCGTTTTGGCATTTTGCCTGATGTTCATCGTGCCGGCCTGGGCACAGGATGCCCGCGTTAAAGTACAACCGGTAGTTAAGGAGATCACTCCAACTATCTGGGATATCCAGCTACCTGCTCAAAATACCTTAAAAGGTTATCTGGGTGACCGTTATACAGAAAACCTAAAAAACAGATTACTTAAAATAGATGAAGCTGGACTTTTAGACGGCTTTACACACAGACCGGGTAAGCACCGATGGATTGGTGAGCACGTGGGTAAATATTTAGAGGCTGCGGCAAATACCTGGGAAATAACTAAAGACGAAGCCTTAAAAAAGCAGATGGACCGGATAGCCAATACATTGGTGTCTACCCAGCTTCCCGACGGATATCTTGGTACGTATCTGCCAGAAAATTACTGGACATCATGGGATGTTTGGTCGCATAAATACAACCTGGTGGGTTTGCTGGCGTATTACCGCGTTAGCGGCGACCGCAAGTTTTACGATGCTGCAGTAAAAATTGGCAATCTGCTGTGTCGGACCTTTGGAGATAACCCCGGTCAAAAGGATATTATCAAAGCCGGATCACATGTTGGAATGGCCGCTACTTCGGTAATTGACCCGATGGTTGACCTGTACCGCTGGACTGGTGATAAAAAATATCTTGATTTTTGCCATTACATCATCTCTGCCTATAACCATCAGGGTGGGCCGGCGATCATTAATTCGTTACTGACCCATAAACAGGTAAATAAAGTAGCAAATGGCAAGGCTTATGAAATGCTTTCAAACCTGGTAGGCGTCATTAAGCTTTACCGTGTTACCGGAGAGCCTGAACTGTTTACCGCTTCGAAAATCGCCTTTGATGATATTGCCAACAAAAGGCTTTTCGTTTCTGGAACAACCAGTGATCACGAACGTTTTAAAGATGATTTTGAATTATCCGCCGACACTGCTGCACATATGGGCGAGGGCTGTGTAACAACAACCTGGGTTCAGTTTGGTATGCAGATGTTCGCGGCAACCGGCGACATGAAATATTTTAACGAGGTCGAAAAATCCGTTTATAACCATTTGCTGGCGGCAGAAAATCCATCTACAGGTTGCGTAAGTTATTACACCCCACTGGTTGGCGTTAAACCTTACCGTTGTCACATTACGTGTTGCCTATCCAGTGTGCCGAGGGGTATATCACTGATCCCTTACCTAAATTATGGACATCTCAGAAATAAGCCAACTGTATTTTTCTATGAATCAGCAGATATAGAAGATCATATCCTGGTAGATAACCAGCAAATGCGCCTTGGACTCAAGATTCAAAGTAAATTTCCGCAAGCCGGTGTTGCCGACATTCTGGTTGATGTACCGAAACCAGCCAGCTTTGCTATTCAACTTAGGGTACCAATGTGGGCAACAGCATTTAAGGCAACTGTAAATGGCAAGGCCTACTCTGGCATAGCAGATGACGTAGTTAACATCTCCAGGACCTGGAAAGCGGGTGATAAGATCGCCGTTACTTTCAATATCCCTGTTCATGTATTGCCTGGAGGCAAAAGCTATCCCAACGAAATCGCGATCAAACGCGGACCGCAACTTTTAGCATTTGATGATTCGCTGAATAAAGGGGAGGGGAGCAGTTATATGGTTAGCAAGACACCAATATTAGTCAATCAAGGAAAACTTCCCGCTGATTGGGTAGGTAGTCAGGTTTATCAATTGTCAGTAACAACAAAAAATGGAGTAAAATCTCAATTAACCTTAGTGCCTTATTCTGATGCAAGTCAAACCGGAGCTGGTTCTACAGTCTGGATCCCTGCCTCGGTTGACGCGAGATAATCAAGGTTTCTACATACAATTTATCCTTTTAACTGAACACGTAATCACCTGAGTAAGATGCATGGAAATACGTGTTCAGTTAATTTTGGTTATACCTGGTATAGATCACGTGACTCATTTTTTCAAGTACGCGCTTCATATCATCTGCTTTTTTTGTTCCGATCAGTAACTTTTTATTGTCAGGGAATTCAAGTTGTAATCCCATGTTTCCCGTCGTATTGAAAGCCCACCCATTCCCTGAATATCGGATTCCCCATCCGCCATATTCCATAATTGGACTATATTTTCTGAGGGATAGATTTTGGATTTTATCCCAGGTGTATTGCCTGAAAGTAAGATGGAAGGGAAAAAAACGAACATAAATTCCGTCTTGAGTGATCCGGGTTTCCAGTTTAGCTGTAAAAATCAAAACTGTTACCAGCAACGGAATTCCAAGAGAGAGCCAGGTCTGGATGTTTCCAGATGACTGTTGCATTGCCCCATTATTATACATGCTATACAGTGCAACTCCATTTACGGCTAACAGGATAAGCCAGAGCCACCATTGATTAAAGCGTTGTTTTTCGGTGAATAATAGTTGATGTTCCATCAATAACTCATTTAGCAATGATGCGAAGAATTTCATGCGGTTGTTGTGCCATAATACTGCTTCAAGTTCGGAAATTTATCTTGTATTAATGTATAAATCGGTAGGAAAAACATCTATCATTTTCCCGGGTTGATCGTATTAAACGTAAGTGGATATGAGTAGAAGAAGTTAACAAATTAACAAAAGGTTAATTGTCAATGGAAAGGTTGGATTAATGTGATTGTATACTTGTGTTATTTTCGGGGAGGTTAGGGTTATGAACCAACTGAACTTTAGTGAAGCGATCTTTAAGTTTTATAAACCAAATTTCAAAGCTATAATAACTTAAATAAGATAGTAGATAAGTCGATGTAATGATTAGAATAAAAGTGAAAACAAAATCATTAGTTTTAAAGTGACTCATTGCGAAACCAATACATAGAGGATGATAAACATATAACCCATAGCTGATTTTACCCGTGAATCTAAGAAATTTGAGTCTAAAGAATCCGTTCAAGATGGTGTCCTTCTCTGTTAAAAGAATGATCATCATCATGTATAACAGAGAAATTAATGGCAATTTAAAAACGTAAATATTATTGTTGCCTTGTCCTCCCAAGACCCACCAGTTTACAACTAAGAGAACAAGGGCTGTTGGCGCTAAATATAAAAGATGTTTTACGTTTATCCATTTATATATATGGTTTAGTGCGGCAAAAGCACCAAATCCAAGGCAGTCCATGTTAGTAAAAGTAAAATAGAAACTGCCGTAGCCGTAATGACTTAACCCAATTTTCGTTAGCATGCTGACAACGAAAATTATTACAAGTACTTTTAATAAATTTTTGTTAGCTGTGTAATAGACAATTATAGGCCAAACCAGGTAAAAATGTTCTTCCACTGCTAAACTCCAGAAGTGACTAGGCCCTTTAATGTCCCAGTTAAAAGTCTGAGCAATGTTTTGAAGATATACCCAGTAGTACCAGTTGTGTTGGAATTTAGTTGTATGTCCGTTAACAAAATAAGGTTGAGCGACCAAATAAACGATTAATCCCAGATAATAGAGAGGAAAAATCCTTAGGCTCCGCCGAATGTAAAAATTTGAAAAATAGTTGCCAGTTAATTTTGCTTCCAGTAAGATTCGGGTGATTAGAAATCCGGAAAGCACGAAAAACAGCGTTACGCCGGTTTGCCCGAAACTTCCTGGTTTATGAAGGAATTTGAGTAATAAGGAAGAGTTATCGGTATCTTGGGCAATGTGAAAAAATATAACCATTAAGGCGGCGAAGCCACGTACACCGTCTAACTCTTTATAATATTTTAAATGCATTTTAATTAAATATACAACTCTGGCTAATAAATCTGGCGCAAAGAAAGCAAATAAATCGTCTTATCAAAGTGTTGGTATGCAATGGAAACTTAAATAGTTTTAATAATTTGTCAAACACGAAAGTTTACAACTAATTAAAACTATGGCAAAGTCTTGGACTTTTTCAGTAAAGGGCACTTTATGTTTAGTTTTACCGTATGGTCAGCATTATAGCTATAGATCTTCCAAATTTATTCTACCGAACGATAAGTTGAGGTTTGTGTTTTCATCTTCTGATCGATGAAGACGTGTTGAAATGTATAAAAATTCTTTCATTGAGGTCTATTAGGTAGAAAATGTGTACAGGGAAAGGTCTGGCGTGTTAAAAAGATGTTTTTAGTTGAGATAACTAATTTTTTAGCTGATATTAGGGGAAGCGAAAAAATTATGGAAATAAAAGATTTAACCAAGGTTGAAGGTCAGCTTATGCAAGTGCTCTGGAAATTAGAAAAAGCTTTCGTTAAGGAAATTATCAACGAGCTTCCTGATCCGAAGCCAGCATATAGTACAGTTTCAACGATTATCAGGATTTTGGAAAGTAAGGGGGTGCTTGGTTTTGAGGCTTTTGGTAAAACACATCGCTATTATCCGCTGATTAGCAAGGAAGAATATATGCGGCATGAAGCAGATAAGTTTCTGGGTAACTATTTTTCCAATTCTGTCCAGGATATGTTTTCATTTTTTGTTCAGGAAAAGAAAATTGATCTCAAAGACGCAGAGCAGTTACTTAAAATGATTGATAATATTAAAGATTAGCGCTATGAATCTGATGCTGTACTTTTTCTTGTCGGGTATTTCATTGACTGTTTTATATCTTTTTTATAAACTGCTGCTGCAACGCGAGACATTTTTCTTTGTGAACAGAGTTTATCTGCTTTCGTCTATTTTCTTGTCTGTGTTGATTCCCACTTTGGATTTGTCTTTTCTTTTTGCACTTCCAAAGATAGATTTGGTCGTGTCCACATTATCAGTCATTCCTGATGGCAAGGGGCTATTATTGGGCGCCGAGCATATCAATCCAGTGGTTGTTATTTATTGGATCGGGGTGATAATTAATGCCATTATTCTCTCGGTTAAAATTTATGGGACTAGAAACGTGCTTAAATTAGTTAAAAAAGGAAGTGCATTTTCCTTTTGGAAAACAAAGGTAATTGATACCGATATTGAAAATTTCGAAATTATTGATGCACATGAAAATGTTCATGTCAGACAGTATCACACCTTAGATATCCTGTTGCTGGAAATGATGAAGGTGTTTTTCTGGTTCAACCCTGTAATTTATTATTACCGAAAATGTCTTGTATGTATTCACGAATTTCTAGCTGATGAACAGGCGGCGAAGCTGGCTGGAAGTAAAAAGCAATATGCAATGACCCTTTTTTTACACAATTTCAGTGCTTCTCCAATGTTGTCGAATAGTTTTTTTAATAATAATCTATTAGAAGAAAGAATAGGGATGTTACAACGCAAAAAATCAAATAGCTCCCGGTTATGGAAATATGTGTTGACACTTCCGATGATTATTACATTATTGTTGTTTTGCTCTTTTGGAAGTGCTGATTTTAGTCGCGGCAACATAAAATTGGACAAAGCGGCTAACTTTCCAGGTGGGTTTGAAGCATTCAGCAGGTATTTGGTTAAAGCAGCTCAAAAAGTGTCGGATAAGCGCGGTAAAGTTAAAGTTAGTTTCATTGTGGAAACAGACGGTATGGTTAGTCATGTGAAGATAGAGAATGGTTTAGATAAGGCGAGCGATCTTGAGGCGTTAAGAATAGTAGGCGGTAGTCCGAAATGGGAACCGGCTATATTGAACGGAGAGCCTGTAAGATCATCCTATCAGATGGGTATAAACTTTGCCGAAAATAAGTAAAAACATAAGTGAACATCTAATTAATTAGATGTTATAGCTAAAAGATTAGTTGTAAAACTAATGTAATAGTTGTATGTTTGGATTAACTCATTTAATCCATATCTCATGCGCACCGTTAGTACTAAATTCTACCTTCTTTTTTTCTTAAGTTTCTGCTTATCTATCATTTCTATGGCTGTTAATGCCCAACAAAAAAATGGAGTGGTTACGGGCGACGTGATCGATGAAAACCGTTCGATGCTTCCATTTGTCCAGGTGAGTTTAAAAAAAGTTCAGGATTCCAGTAGGGTGAAGGTTGTATTGGCTGATATTTCAGGCCATTTCCTATTTGAAGTTCCGGCGGGGAAATATTTTATCGAGTTTAAGATGATGGGCTATACCACGCTTAAGTCAAAACCCTTTGCTGTCTCTGAAGCGCAAAGCCATGCTTTAGGTGCTATCTCACTTCATCCAATTACTACAGAACTGGCAACTGTTACTATTTCTGCGCCGCTTCCCTTTGTTGAGCGAAAAGCAGATAAGCTTGTCGTGAATCTGAATGGGATGGGGGCAGGGGCACCTATTTTAGATGTAATGAATCAGCTTCCCGGGGTAACGGTGACACCGGACGACCGGATCAGCCTGAATGGAAAGTCTGTACAGATTTATGTTGATGGCAAAGCGACCACGCTTTCTGCCGAGGCCCTGTCTGGCATGTTGAAGGGGATGTCTTCATCTGCAATTCAAAAGGTTGAACTCATCGCCCAGCCTTCCGCTAAGTATGATGCTGCTGGGAATGGTGCAATAATCAACATCATTAGAAAGCGTAATTACAGCGCAGGGTTAAATGGGAACGCATATGCTGGCGGGGGAAAAGGCACATTTGGAAAAGCAAATGGTGGGATTAACCTCAATTATAAAGGAAAGTCATACAACGTTTTGCTAAATATGGATTATAACTACAACAAGTATTTCAATGATAGTTATATCGTCTCCATGTTAAGTACCGCTGGGTCATCTGTCCGTCGGTCTGTTTCTGATATTCAAAGCACCAGAACAAGCGCCAATTACACACCCAATCTAGGCGCGGATTTTTATCTGTCCAAACGAACTACATTATCGGCGTCGATAAGACCCGGCTTTCAGTCTTTAACGCGCGATGCCTTTTCTAAAATTAGCCTAAACGCTGGAGAAAATCCTGGCAGCGGATCTGAATTTGTCAACATAGTTGGTATCAAGGCCAATAATTTGTCTTCGGGATTGCGACTACAGCATCAGTTAGACACCGCCGGACGGGAACTTACCATCGATCTCGATTATTATCGCTCCGGAAACTACAATGACCAGGACAACCGAAACATTGTGCTTAGCCCGTTTTCAGATTTGCCAAGCACAGTATCTCAGGATCGGGTATTCGATGTGTACGCAATCAAAACAGATTATACGCATCCGCTAAAGAACGGCAGCCAATTTGAAATGGGCATGAAAACAAGTTATGTAAATTCAGGGAACACCAATTTCTACAAAGATTTGAGCAGTCAGCAGACTGATGTTTTTAACTACAAAGAATTGATTTCGGCGCTTTACTTAACCTATGACCATACGGGCAAAAAACTTTCTTATCAACTGGGCATCAGGGGAGAATACACTCATGGGCAGGGCGAACAGCAATTTGGAGCCAGTAGTTTTACCAGGCATTACTTACAGCCATTCCCATCCCTGCATTTAGATTACAAGCTTAATCCAAGTAACTCTTTAAGTTTAGGAGTAAACAAAAGGATTGAGCGTCCGGGTTATGAAAGTTTAAATCCGCTTGTACGCATCATCAATAGTAATAATTTGCAGGCTGGAAATCCGGCGCTTCAACCACTTATCGCCTATAACGCAGATTTATGGTATGGCTATAAAAATGCATTGTTTTTGGGGGTAACTTACAGCTACGCCAAGGATGATTTTACGAGTATAACAGTTCCTACAGGGGAAGACATATTAACCACATTACCGGGCAACGCAGATTATTCAAGCTACGTTACGCTGCAGGCCATGTATGGCAAGCAGGTACTTCCATGGTGGTATACCAGTACAAGTGCCAATTTGTCTAAACGTTCTTTCAAAGGTGAATTTAATGGAATGATATTGCAGAGTGATGGTATTGCCAGTCTTTCTGCCACGTCCTATCATAGTTTTTCTATAACGAAGCGTTTTTCATTGATGTTACTTTTTAACTATCGCGGGAAAAGTATGGAGCGGACGATCACTACCCAGCCATTTGCCTACCTGACAGCCGGTATTCGCCAACAGTTCCTGAATAAGCGTGCCTCTGTTCAGCTTAACGTGATGGATATTTTTAAATCGTACAAGAATTTCTACCAGCAAAACAGCGGATCTGTGCAGCAGACCTGGCAAAACACGTTTGAAACGAGAATGGCGAAGCTTAATCTCAGTTACAGTTTCGGTGGTACCATAAAAAATGGGAAGAAAAATAATGGCGCCGAGGAAGAGAAGAAGCGTAGTGCAGTGAATGAAAATTAATTGATTGCTTGGTTGTTTGTTGGCTCACAGCCGAAATTATAAGGCTAATCATTTAACGAATTAATACCTTCGTCCTTCAGTTTCTGTAATCCGTCTTTCATGGACTTTACCATTGCTGGTTCGTGCCCTTGCCAGACGGTTACTTCTCCAACAACTTTAAATGGATGTATTGACCGATAAGACATTGTTGGATTACCGGGGAATTTTCTATCTGTCAAATCAGGATCGTCCGCAATTTCCCCTGTTGGCTCCACCAGATAAATTCTCTCACGGCCTTCTCCGTAGGCGAGTTCGGCGCCCCAAATGGCAGCATCTAAGGTTGCTGTTAGGAAAATGTATTTGGCAGTTTTTCTTTGTCCGAAGTTTGAGTTGTTGCCCACCTGGATAAAATCACCAATTTTGAGATCCGCTTTTGTTCCATGGAAGTAGGTCTGAGCAAAGGGACTTTGATTATGAATAGGTCTAATTTCGCTTTTGTTTGATTCCATGTGTTGTCCTTATTAAATTTCAGTCCAAGCGTCCGTCCAAATGAGGATTATCAGAAGAAAGGTAAGCATAATTTGCAAATACAAATTATGCTTACCTACAAAAGTTCAGTTACATCGCGGCCATATTGCTCCTTGAAAAGCTTGCTGAAATAGGCAGGTGTTTCAAATCCGGCTATATATGATATTTCCGATATAGTCCGGTAACGGCCGCTTTCGATGGCTTCGCGGGCAATTTGCAGACGGATGTTGCGGATATACATATTGGGCGTAAGGCCTGTTGTCTGTTTAATCCTTCTGAAAAGCTGTCGTTCACTTAAGGCCATATCGTCGCTTAAAATGGCTACGTTCAAAAGAGATTTTCCTATGTACTTGCGTACGGTTGTCTCCAGGCTAGTAAGCCATAGCAAATCGGAAGGCGACACATATGACGTTTCAGCTACTGGTTCATTGTCGGCACTGGCTGGCTCCTGAGAACTCAGCTCGACAAGCTCCTGCTCATCAGTGGCAGTTAAGCTTAATCGTTGCGTGGCGTTGCCAATCAGGTTAGTGGCACGGGCCAGCAATTCTCCACTTACAAATGGCTTAGTGAGGTAATCGTCTACCCCGATGTTTAGCGCCCTTAGTTTATTCTGGCTATCACCAAGTGCGGTAAGCATAATTATAGGTACCCTGCAAAGCACAGCATCCTGTTTAATGTGTTTAAGTAAGGTAAAACCATCCATTTCTGGCATCATCACGTCAGATACAATCAAATCGGGCAACGTACTCATCAATTTAAGTTGATCAAGCGCCTCCTGCCCGTTGTGTGCTGTAACTATCCTGTAGTATGGCTTGAGGATAGAGCTTATATATTGTGCCATTTCATGATGATCTTCTACCAGTAGAATCAGTTTTTCAGCCTCACCACCTGCTATTTCTTCTGTGTTTGGTGTGACGATTGATAACTTTTCAGTCGCTGTTTCAGCAGGTGCAGGAATCTCGGGCAGCGAAAGTTTAAAGGTGGAGCCACGTCCCGGGTTACTTTTCACCGTAATAGTGCCGCCCATCAGTTCGCTAAATTCAAGCGCGATAGCCAGGCCAATTCCAGTACCGCCTTCTGCTACACCACGGTTACCCTGGTAGTAGCGGTTAAATATTAAAGGCAGCTCATCATCAGGAATACCTTTTCCGTTATCCATAACAGTCAGCTCAATCAGGCCATCATTTATAGCCGCAATAACATGTACCGAACCGTTGAGCTGGGTAAATTTGATAGCATTGCTTAAGAGGTTATTGACAATTTTCTCAAACTTATCAGCGTCGAGCTGCACAAATGAATCCTGAGCTATATTGTTTAAAAGTGTAAATGCAATGTTTTTATAGGCTGCTGCCGAAGCAAAGCCCTGGTAAATTACGTTGACAAACCAGGCAATATCTACCGGTTTTAATTTTACTAATAAGGTGTCGGCTTCTATTTTGCCAAGGTCGAGCAGCTCGTCGACCAGGTTGAGTAGCTTTTTACTATTCCTGAAAACTGCCTGCAAATAGGTTTGCTGTTGCTGTTCGTCAATCGGTGCTTTATTTAACAACTGCTCGGTAGGCCCCATTATCAGTGTAAGCGGTGTGCGTAGTTCATGGCTTATGTTGGCAAAAAAGCGGGTCTTTAAAGTGTCCAGTTGCGCAAGCTGGCGGTGCCGCTCGTTAAGCACCGCATTTTCTCGCTTCTTTTTGCTGGCAAACCATCTAAAAGTGGCGATACTTGCCAATAGCAAAATAATAGCGATCGCTATGATAAGATCCCGTTGCAGCGTTGCCTCTCTTTTTTGGTTGGCTGCTAATAGTAAACGCTTATCAGCTTTATATTTCTCGGCCAACTCCGTTGCCACACGGTCTTTGTTAAGGTCGTTCAGGCTGTCTTTAAGATCAATGTATCTTGATTTATATTCAAAAGCCATTTTATAATTACCAACTCCCCAATAGGCATTGGACAACTGCCAATAGATATCCCTGGTTTGTATCCGGTTACTTTGTGCCTCGGGCTGGGCGGCGAGCACTTGTTGGGCATAATCAATACCGGCTTGATAATGGTGCTGGTCTATCTCAATCGTCATCAGCTCATTCAGAGAATGTTTCTTTACTGCCAAAAAGTTCTCCCGGGTTGAGATTGCTACCGATTGCTTCAGCACAATTTTGGCAGTATCAAACCTGTCTATCTTTCTGTAGATCCGTCCAAGGTTGCTTAAATAATTCGCTTTATCGTAGGCCGACATGGTTGCTACATATTCAGGTTTAAATATGGCCTCCTGATACGCCAAAGCTATTTTATTATAAGCAGGGGTTTCGATAGAAGTATAGGAATAAATGCTGCAAAGGAGGTTTAGCGATGCCAGATACATCGTGGTATCCTTTAGGGCTTGCGATTCCTTCATCGCCTGCAGGGCATAAGGCCGTCCTTTAAAAGGATCACCGATAGAGCGGTAAAGGTTGCCAATGGAAATAAGGCAGGCAAGGCTTTCCCGTTGCCAGTTTTGGGCATCTGTTTTTCGTAAAATGGTAAAGGCGGCCTTCATAGCTTCTGGATTTCGACCACGGCGACCGAGCAGGTTGGCAACCATAATAGCCGACCGGGTATAGGTTGCCGGATCTTTTACAGAAACTATTTTATTGGCTTGATATGCTAAATCCATCGCCCTAATCTCGTCGCCGGTGATGTACGCCTTGTAGGATTGTGCAAAAAGCACCTGGGCTTCAAATATCTTGTTGTGCGTTTTTTTGGCAATAGCTGTAAGCTGCCTGGCGTAATTGTCGGCGGAATCAGCATTCTTAATCTGCCTGTATTTATTTAGGAGGGCTGCTGTTTCATTTTGTTGTGCAAACACAGTGGTGCATGACAGCGCCAGCATAAAAACAGCAATCAATTTCAATACAGGGATCTGGCGTAGCATGATGAATTTTAGTATAGTGGTTGAAAATACGTTTAAACATCCGTTGACTAAAATATCAATCGAAAAAATATGAAAATTACTTTTAAAATCATTCCATTTCAGCGGAAATCAGGTTTTCGGATTGAGGAAGCTGATCAATTCATGCCAGGATAGCTGAGCCCACTTTGCCTCGCATAGGGCCATAAATACGTTGTTTTACAGTTCCCATGAGGGTTCGTTTCCGCTTTGACTATAGAAAAGTACAGGGGCATATCCTTGGAAAATAAGGACGCCGCCGTAACCTTACTTTAGGATGACAATTCATATATGCGTGGCCGATACGGCGTCGACACGGCATTAACGCGCCCTTTAGCCGGGGTAATGCCGCGTCAAGGGCGCGTCAACCCCCCGTGTGTGCCCCGTTTGCCTATGAGTTGTTGATAGTGCTTTAAAAACTCGGTCAGACTGTCCTATACTGGGATTAGTTTACAGTAAAAAAGCAGATTACTGATTAGGGTTTACGCTTTATTAGCGTTTTACTAGTTATGGTTTACAATGATAAATTTAAATACTGATATAAGTTTACACTTGTATCGGCAATTCCTTGAGCGGGGTTTTAGGAACGATGTTTTCCAAAATGTGCGTGTTGTGTGGGGTTTGGAAATCGCAACTGGTATGCATTCTAATATTGTTGTATTTGTGAATGGCCAGTTCGACTGCTGTCTTTGATTTTGCCATGCTTTTAAAGGTCTTTTCCAGCTCGAACTCCATTTTAAGAATACCATTTACCCTTTCGGCAATCGCATTATCGTAAGGGCTTCCGGATTGAGTCATACTGATGTTTATGTTGTTGTTTTTCAATAGTTTTACATATTCATCGCAACAGTATTGTGTTCCCCGGTCTGAATGATGTATTAGCGGTCTGTTACGATAAACCCTTCCTTTAACAGCCTGCTCTAAGGCTCTAATACATCCAATTGCTTTTAAGTTTGACGCCAAGTGATGACCTACTATTTTTCTAGAATATGCGTCAGTAATTAGGGACAAATAGACAAATCCTTGATCTGTACGCAAGTAAGTGATATCACTTACCCAGATTTCTTCTGCTTTTGTAGCCGGCCTTCTGTAGACCAAGTCAGGGTGTATCTTGTATCTATGAAATGAATTAGTAGTGTAAACCCACTTCTTTTTTGTTTTGATTAACATGTCATTTTCTCTCAATAATGAAAAAATAGCATCCCTTCCCATTGTTATCCCATGCGCTTGTAAAAAGCCATTGTTAAGCTCTTTATGTAATTTAATACAGCCAGTTTTAGGAAGTATCTTCCTAATAGACTGGATTTGATTTAATATTATTTCTTCTTCAATAAATCGTAATTGAATGCTTTTTAAATGGTTATACCAAGCCTGCCTGGTATAACCAAATACCCCACATAGATTATCTATGCTATAATATTTGCGGGAACCTCTAAGTTCATAGATCACTTGGTAGCAGCTTTTTTTTTAAGATCTGTACCATATTCAACATTGGCAATGGCAATTACTTTTTCCAAAGCAGCTATCTTCATTTCTGCCAGAGCAAGCTTCTTCTCTAATGCTTTCTGATCCTGGGAACCTGAGGACGGTTGTTCTTGTTCAGGCTGTTCTTCAATCATAACAGTTACATGGTTCTTTTTGTACCAATATACAAATGTTCTGACGCTAACTTCTGTCACTCCGTATTTTCTTCCAATCTGAGCATAGCTGTAAGGTCCGTCTATGTACTCAAGAGCCACTTGAATTCTAAAGCTGTCTGTGTGAGGTGATGTTGATCCTCCTTTGCCTTTCTTGGGGCGTTCGTTTTTTATACTCATTTTTCTGATTTGAAAAACTTTCTTATGTAAACTCATTTCAGGAACGGACAGACCCATGTCCTATACTGGTTTTACTTGACGTATTTAGTGTCATATTTTTTGGTTTTACTGTTTTTACTTGTCATAGGGTCTGTAAAGGGAAACCGTATCAGACGAACTGTAAAGCTTTAGGCGTATAAGACCGTTAGACATATCATAGTGTTTTCTGGAAATACGACTATTTAAGAACTGGCCTTCGCATTTGATGATAAAGTAAAAATTAAACAATAAGATCAACCATGCGTTATCTGTGAAAATATAACTATGGAAAATTTCAACATTCAATTACTTGAAAAGGATTATACTATTGAACCACAAGAAAACGGGACATTCCGGATTTTCGAAGGTGAAGAAAAAATTGGGGTAATTTACCCCGAGCCAGGTGATTTAGCCATCGAATGGAAAACTATGGATGATTTAGAGGAGGGGTTTGTTGCGCAAATTGGAGAACTTATTTCCGAACATAACATGTAAATTAAAATTGACTAATTGCAGCTATGGCAAAGCAAGGAGCAAGTGCCGACAGAAAATTGAACTCATTAGCGGATTAATAACTTATACTCTCCAAAGACAGGGCATTATAAAATGAAGAGACGGGGTTTGGTTTGGTTCAAGAATGATTTGAGGCTGCACGATAATGAAGTCTTAGTAAAGGCTCATGAGGAATGTAGCGAGTTGGTTTTTTGTTATTGTATTGAAAAAAGTGATTATGAGCAGTCAGGGCTCGGCTTCAGGAAGAAAGATGTCGTTCGATTTAAATTCATGCATCAGTCTGTGCTCAATTTAAAAACGAACCTGGAATGTCTTGGAGGACATTTAGTTGTTGGCGAAAATTCAGCAATGGTTACCTTGCCTGAACTGGTTGAAAAATATGGGATAACGGACATCTATGCTGAAGAGGAATATGCACCTTATGAAATAAGTTTAGTTAATACGTTGATCAAGGCCCTGCCAGCAGTGGAATTTCATTTTTTTTGGGGCAAAACGCTTTACCATAAAGATGATATACCCTTTAAGATTTCTGAAATTCCACTAACAAGCAAAGCTTATAGAATTACTGCCGGCCGTAAGGCCAAGCCAAGGGAAACTTTTAGCCGACCTTTCAAATTCAATGCTGTCGCTGATGTAAAAACCAAAAGATTTCCTTCATATAAGCTTTATGGGTTTAACGAAGATGAATATAAAAACTCAAAACTATTTGTGAGGGGTGGCGAAGATGCCGCATTGGAAAGACTACAGTATTATACGTTTAAATCCGAACTGCTTACAGGATACAGATGGAGCAGAAATAAATCAGATGGCCTGGACTATAGTTCAAAGCTTTCACCCTATTTGGCTTTGGGGTGTATTTCCGCTCGTGAAATCTATGAAAAGGTAAAAAACTACGAATCAAAGGTCAAGAAAAACCAGAGTACTTGGTGGCTGATTTTTGAATTGGTATGGAGGGATTATTTTACATTTAAAGGCATGCGGTTTGGAACCGCTATATTTAAGACCAAAGGTTATAAAAACAAGGACATTGATTGGGAAAACGACCCCTCGAAGTTTGAAAAATGGTGCTCAGGTTGTACGGGAATTCCCTTTGTAGATGCCCACATGCGACAGCTAAATGAAACTGGCTATATGAGTAACCGGGGCCGGGTAAACTGTGCAAGCTACCTTACACATGATTTAAAGATAGACTGGACCTGGGGAGCAGCCTATTTTGAAGCGAAATTGATTGACTATGATGTGAGCTCTAATTGGATGAACTGGCATATGCAGGCATTCGAGATCTGGTACACCAACCCTGTGAACCAGTCCAATAAGTACAAGGCTCAGGAATTTATCCGGAAGTGGATACCTGAGCTGGCAAACAGAAATGATATCGAAGTTTTGATCCCCTGGGAATTCGATATTCCCGCTTATCCAAGGCCGATTGAAATATACCAGAAGTGGGATAGGGCCATTAAGCTGATACTTAAAGATTAAGCCCGTGTGATCTGAAACATCGGAAAAGGATCAGAAATGTGCAGCAGTAATGGATATAAAGATTAAGGGTTAACCCTTGATTCGGCCAAAGCTGATTTTTTGCAAATTTGGGAAAACTAAACTTTTTCGCTCTCATGCAATCAAAATCTATGCGCCTCTTATTTATCGCTCTTCTTATAGGTGGTAGCGTCCATGCACAACAGAACACTGTCACCGCTGGTGGCGATGCTGTAGGCAGTGGAGGCACAAGCAGCTATTCTATTGGACAGGTTTTTTATACGGTGCTATCGGCGGGCAGCACTTCGGTGGGAGCGGGTGTGCAACAAACATATACTGAAGCCTTTAGTAGCCTTAATCTAAAGCAATACGTGCTTAATGTGCTCTCTCCAAATGGAGATGGCAAAAATGACGCATGGGTCATTAAAAATATAGATGACTATCCCAATAACACTGTGTCGGTTTACGATCGTTCCGGAAGGCAAGTATTTAACGAAAAAAGCTACAAAAATACCTGGAATGGTACTTATAATGGCACTCCGCTGGCAGAAGGGGTGTACTTTTATGTGATCGAATACGGGAATGGTATTGCGCCTTTAAAAGGTGCATTGAACATCTTATACCGGAAAAATTAATCATCATGAAAAAATTAAGCTTATTGGTTTTTCTCGTGCTGATGCAGAGCCTATCCTACGCACAATTGAATACCCTGGGGAGTATGTATTTTCAGAACCGCTACTTAGCCAATCCGGCAATGGCAGGAACTGATGCTGGAGTTGAATTTAATGGCAGTTATAAGGCACAGTGGGGCAAGATTGAAGATGCACCCACGCTTTCGGCGGCGACGGCTACCTACGGTTCGGCCAATAAACGCGTGGGCTTGGGTCTAAGTTTTTACAGCGATAAGGCCGGTGTTATCCAGCAGACGCAAACAAAAATTACTTATGCTTACCACGTCCCGCTCAATGCAAGCGAAAACTATTTAGATTTTGGCTTATCGGCGGGTCTGATGAATCAAAGTATAGATTTTGACCGGGTAAATGCAGATGCTGAAGATCAAGTTCTCTACGATTTTAATCAACAGCGCGCTTATTTTGATGGCGATTTAGGACTTGCCCTTCGCAAAGATCACCTGACAATAGAAGGTGTGATGCCGAATTTAAGAAGGTTTTTTAAGAGGGACGAATTGCGCCGGGTAATTAACCGCAATACGTTTCTGGCGTCGGTATCTTATAAGTTTTTGAGTAATGGTGAGTCTTTTAGCGGCATCGAGCCTCGCCTGGTTTACAGGGGGCTCGAGAATTTTGGTGATATTGTTGATCTTGCCCTTAACCTCAGTTTTGCTTCCGACAAGCTGACGGCGAGTTCTGTATACCACAGCACAGGCAACTTCACCTTCGGCATAGGGGCTACCTACGCTAAATCTTTGTCAATTCTTGCTCAGTACACCACCAATACGGCTGCATTAAGAAGTTATACCAACGGCGAATTTGAGGTTGGGCTCAGGTATCGCTTGTAAATAGATAATCAATAAAGAAATACGTCTCAATAGCACAATTATGATAAACTTTTACAAACCTATTTTTTGCTTATTGTTATTTTTCCTGGTCAGCACAGGCCTTTATGCTCAGGCACCAAAGAAAATTAGCTACCAGGCAGTTATCCGCAATAACAACAATAAGCTAGTGGTTAGCCAGCGAGTTGGTACAAGAATAAGTATCCTGCAGGGTTCTGCAAATGGCAACGCCGTTTACACCGAAACACAAACGCCAACATCGAATGCTAACGGTCTAATCAGTTTAGAAATAGGCTCTGGTACACCTGTTCTCGGTACTTTTTCAGCAATCAACTGGGGCAACGGTACATATTTTATCAAAACAGAAACTGATCCGAATGGTGGTAGCAGCTACGATATTGTGGGTGTTTCTCAATTAATGAGTGTGCCTTATGCTTTATACGCCGAAACCTCGGGAAGTTCTACTCCTGGTCCTAAAGGAGATACTGGATCGAAGGGCGATAAAGGTGATACAGGCGCCACTGGTTTGCAGGGTGCATCTGGTTTGCCGGGCGCTGCTGGTGCTACCGGAGCAAAAGGTGATAAGGGCGATAAAGGAGATACGGGTGCTACAGGCGCAACTGGTTTGCCTGGGGCTGTTGGTGTGCCGGGCGCTGCTGGTGCTACCGGAGCAAAAGGTGATAAAGGAGATAAAGGAGATACAGGTGCTGCAGGCGCAACTGGTTTGCAGGGTGCATCTGGTTTGCCGGGCGCTGCTGGTGCTACAGGAGCAACCGGGGCAAAGGGTGATAAGGGCGATAAAGGAGATACGGGTGCAGCAGGTGCAACTGGTTTGACTGGTGCGGCTGGTGCTACGGGAGCAGCGGGGGCAAAAGGTGACAAGGGCGACAAAGGTGATACGGGTGCAGCTGGTTTGCCTGGTGCTACTGGTGCCACAGGAGCAGCGGGGGCAAAAGGTGATAAGGGCGATAAAGGAGATACGGGTGCAGCAGGTGCAACTGGTTTGCCTGGGACTGTTGGTGCTACAGGAGCAACTGGCGCAAAAGGTGATAAGGGAGATAAAGGAGACACAGGTGAAGCAGGTGCAAAAGGTGATAAAGGAGATGCCGGATCAGCTCTTCCCAATGGTACTACGGGGGGACAAATTTATCTTACGGCTGCAGTAGCTCCCTTTGCGGCACAAAATCCTGCTACAGCAACTGGAGATGTAACGATTAGCAGCAATGCCGTCACCACCATTGCTGCTAATGCGGTAACTACTACAAAAATTGCAGACGCTTCGGTTACCACTCAAAAAATTTCTGCCAGTGGTCAGGCCGGTCAATCTACATATTTGCGTGGTGATGGCGCTTGGGCTACTCCTTCATCAGGAGGCGCGATCCTGCAATTGTTCGCTACAAGCACTCAATCTCAATTAAAAAGGCCTTTCGCCTATAGCAGATATACATTCAATTACAATAATAAAGTGAGCGGCGCGAGTCAGGCTGCCTGGGTAAACAACAACACCTATACGGTACCTTCAGATATGGAAGGGCTCTACAACATCAATCTTGCTATGATCGTAACTAATATAGGTTCTTTTACCAGCTATATTCCATATCCTGAAATACAGGTTACCAGTGGATCAACCGTTCGATACTATTACGGGGCGGGATCTGGTTACTCTGCTCTGCTAACTGGGAACGGTACAGACGAGACTTCAGCGAGTACTTCTACTATAGAGCAAAACAAATCTTACGCAAGGGGTACTCTGGATGTCACGATCCCTTTGTTGCCCGGTGATGTTGTTAAAGTTTTTTACAGGGGGAATGCGAGTTCAAACAGTGCCACGGCACAAGTCGATTTTAGTACAGACGGAAGTAGCTACCTTAGCATCATCAAGTTGAATTGATCAATTTTATATAAAAAAATCTAAAATGGGGAGATAGTCCATTATGCTGTTTCTGGATATGAGGTAAATGCTAAGCACAACAGCATGCCATTCGCTTTGTTGTCTAAACCTCCGAAAGTAATTTTCGAGATATTGAAAGCAACTATTTAAGGCCTTATATTTCTGAGGGCCCATTTCAACAGGGCGTTTTTTTCTTTGGGCAAGCGCAGTTTGTTGATGATGCGGCTGCGGTGCCCTTCTACTGTTTTTTCGGCCAGGAAAAGTGATTCGCCAATTTGCTTACTCGTTTTTTGTCCGGCTACAAGGGCAATAATCCTGCGCTCGATCAGTGAAAAGCGCTCGTCGCTGATAGCCGAGACATCGGTGATGTTGGTGACGTAGCTTTCGTCGAGGTACTTGCTTTTGTAGTGTAAACCACTGGATACCGCCCGGATGCAGTCGGCCAATTCTGTGTCGGCATGTTCCTTTAGCAGGTATCCGGACAACTTATATTTCAAGGCACGTTTGTATATAGCCGCCTCGCGGTGCATTGTAAGTAGGATTACCCGGGTGTGTGCTTGCTGCTGATGCAGCTTTTCTAAGATGTCAACTCCATCTATTCCCGGCATATTGATGTCGAGAATGGCTATGTCGGGCTTTAACTGCTGTATCAAGTTGAACGCTACAAGACCATTTGCGCAGGTTCCAATTACCTTATAGCCCAGGAGTTCTACATAGGCTTTGGTACCCTGAAGGGTAAGGGGATGATCATCTGCTACCAACAATCTAACCATGCGTTTTAGGGATTTGGATGTTGATTTTTGTTCCTTTTGGTGACGAAGTTATTCTGGCTTCTCCGCCGCAGACTTTGCTTCTTTCGAGGATATTATGTAGGCCAAACGCATCTCCCTGTTGTAATTGGTGTTCAACATTAAATCCCTTGCCGTCATCTTCGATTAGGACAGATAACTTATTTGGGTGTTCTTTTATTTCGATTCTTGCATGGAGGGCGTCTGCATATTTGATGGTATTGGATAGCGCTTCCTGTAAAATCCTGTAGATCTGAAGTTCTACACCTGTTGGAAGGCTTTCCCCATAATCGGAATCTATGATCAACTGCAAGCCGTGAACATGTATCATCCTTTCGGTCATCTGTTCGAGACTAAGCAGCAGACCAACTTTTTTGAATAAGACGGGATGTAAATCACGGCAAACGCTGCGGATTTCATTGATGATGCGGTCGACTTGTATTTTCAGCTCAGGCTTGTCCTGCAAGCCCGATTTAAGTGCTAGTAATTCGTGGGTAACCCCATCATGGAGGTCGGCAGCAATTCTTTTACGTTCCTTTTCTGAATTTTCGAATAGTTTTTCTGTGAACCAGCTAACCTGTTTGTTGCGTTTATTAAATTGCGTCCTTTTTTGTTTAAGGAAATAGATGTAGGAAGATACGCAAATGATACCGAATACTAAAAAAGGAAAGCCATTGTATTTCATTTGCTGGTACAGTTCCTTCCCTAAATCCGGAGATTTCGTATCGCAGCCAATGAGTAAAAGCAGAAAAAGTAGTAAGTAAGGGAGTACTTTCAAGGCGTTCATCCAGGTTTTTGGGTTACACCAAATTTACAAATTAAATTTAAAAAAGGTAAATCTACAAATTTCAAAATACTTGTAAATGACCATCGAGGTTGATAATATCAGGTCTTATTTTTTATAAATTCTAAGATCTGCTCTGACAATTTCTTTACCCCAGCATCGCCAATGCGTAATAAGTTATTGGACACTAGATTGCCATGGTCGTCAGTTAGAACATGAGCAGGGTAGGACTATAGGCGCAAGTGGCGGTATAGCTCAGCTGGCATTGTTTAAAACAGGTGATGCTTAAATAAATCCCTGGAGTTCATTATTCCGACAATTTCTTCTCAGTGCATTGTCCTCAATCTTTTAGATTACTAATTATAACATGATACTAATTCAGCATTCTGTAATCGTTGGGCGTGTAACCCGTATGGTTTTTGAAAGATCGTGTGAAATGTTGAGGGTACTTAAAGCCCAGTTCATACGCAATCTCACTCACAGATTTTGAGGTGTCAAATATTTTCTCTTTGGCCACATCCATCGTTTTTAACTGGATGTATTCCTGAGCTGATTTTCCTGTTTCCTTTTTGATCAGATCGCCGAAGTAATTGGCAGATAAGTTAAGTTGTTCTGCACAGTAATTTACAGAAGGGAGGCCGATTTCTCTTGGCTTATCTGAACTGAAATAGCCGTTCAGCAACTCTTCAAATTTTTGAAGTATGCCCTTATTGGCATTTTCCCGCGTGATGAACTGCCTGTCGTAGAAACGCACGCAATAGTTTAGTAAAAGCTCGATGTTGCTTACAATCAAAGTTCTGCTATGCTTATCGATTCCCCGCTGAAGTTCATTTCTGATCTTTTCAAAACAGTCATAGATAATCTTCCGCTCGCTTTCAGATAAGTGTAGAGCCTCGTGCACCTCGTAGGAGAAGAAATTATAATCAGATATATGGCGTCCTAGTGAAGTACCTTTCAACAGATCAGCGTGAAAAACCAGGTTCTGACCTTTCGGCTGATAGCGCTCGCCATTATTTTCTATACCGATCACCTGTCCCGGGCCTACAAACACTAAAGACCCTTCTTCGTAATCGTAATAGTTACACCCGTAATGCAAATCACCGCACTTGATTTCCTTTAAAAATATAGCATAGAAACCAAAATTACTCCTTCGGTTTAGCCTTTTGTCGGCCTTTGACAGGTCTACAATATTAACTAGTGGGTGTAGGGTTTCATTGTTGTTAATTGCATTGTATTGGCCGATAGTATCGATCTGCGTTACATTTTCCATATGCTTTTGCTTTCGTCATTCAAAGATAGTTCATTCATTACAGCTTCCATTGACCTGTTAACTCAATCAGTAATAATGGTAAGTGATCCAGTAATCTGTATAACAAAGGGACTAAAAATAGACCTGACATTTGTATTCAGCATCAAATACGAGACACAAATAGAAATAATGAAATATAGAAAATTAGGAGACAGTGGTTTAGAAGTATCCGCATTGGGCATGGGTTGTATGAACTTAAGCTTGGCACCGGTAATGCAGTAGATACAAATGAGGGTATTTTTATAGTAAAATTCAAACAAACTTTTAAAACAAATACGATATGACTGAATTCGATCAAATATTCCCTTTGGGAGAGAAAAATGAAGCCTTTGCACAATATTTCATCGGGCAAAGCTATCTGGCTCCATTAACTAAAGACGGCGTTTCCACCAACAATGTCACCTTTGAACCGGGATGCAGAAATAACTGGCACATCCATCACAAAGGGGGGCAGATACTCCTTTGTACCGCTGGCAGGGGCTGGTTTCAGGAAGAGGGAAAACCCGCCAAGGCATTACATCCTGGTGATGTGGTTAATATACCTGCCGGCGTAAAGCACTGGCATGGTGCGTCAAAAGATAGCTGGTTTTCACACGTTGCCATTGCTGTCCCAGCAGAAGGTGCCAGTAATGAGTGGCTAGAGCCAGTATCTGATGAACAATATGCTAGCCTCTAATAGCATATTAAAATATAAAGCGCCATGTCCACACGACACCGCATATTCAATTAAATAATAGCAGCAGGTCTGCAAAGCAATATTAATTATATACAAATGGAAACAACACAGGTAAAGGCTTTCGGAACTATTTCTGCCGAAGCGCCCTTAAAAGAACTAATAATTAGCAGGAGAGAGCCTATAGCAGATGACGTCGAAATAGACATCTTATTCTGTGGCGTGTGTCATTCTGATCTTCACACTGCAAGAAACGACTGGGGTGGAACTCGATATGAGGCTGTTCCGGGTCATGAAATCGTTGGAAGAATAACTCGCGTAGGATCTGCTGTGAGCAAATTTAAAGTTGGTGACCTCGCCGGGGTTGGCTGTATCGTAGATTCCTGCAGGACATGTTCAAGCTGTCAGCAAGACTTAGAGAATTACTGCATCCCTGGATTTACAGGCACTTATAACGCAGCCGACAAACATCTGGGTGGACACACCTTTGGTGGGTATGCTGAGAAAGTTGTCGTACACCAACATTATGTGTTAAGTGTACCTGAAAATCTGGATCCTGCAGCTGCAGCGCCATTGCTTTGTGCAGGCGTCACCACATGGTCGCCTCTAAAACATTGGAATATTAACGCAGGGAGCACTGTAGCAGTGGTAGGTCTGGGTGGCCTTGGACACATGGCTGTTAAATTGGCTAAGGCTCTGGGAGCTCATGTTACCTTGTTCTCAAGGTCTGCAAACAAAGTGCAGGATGCAATTGATCTGGGAGCAGATCAAGTAGTTATTTCAACAGATGACGCGCAGATGAATGCTGTGCAGGGAACATTTGATCTGATCATTGATACGGTCCCTTATATGCACGATATCAATCCGTATGTCACTACCCTGAACATTAGCGGCACGCTTGTATTAGTTGGATATTTAGGTCCACTCGAACCGATGTTGAACTCGGCTCCAATGGTTATGGGCAGGAAAGCTGTTGCGGGCTCTGTAATCGGTGGTATTGCAGAAACACAGGAAATGCTGGATTTCTGCGGTCAACACCATATCGTTTCAGAAATTGAGATCATCAAAATGCAGGATATCAACGAAGCCTATGAGCGCATGCTCAAAAGCGATGTGCGTTATCGTTTCGTGATTGATATGGCTTCACTTAAAGCGAATTAACAACTGTAATCATGCTGAGCGTTAATCGGATGATTGATCACATAGATTAAGGCCTGAATCCGGATCATTGAAAATGGTAGCATAATCAGTAATCTGTATTAGTATTTGGTCTGAAATAATCTGGATCTTAGTGATTTACTTGTGCTTTAAGAGGTGCACCAGTATTAGGTTAGAATGAAAATGATGGGTGCGCTGCATGCGCAACCATCATTTCTATTTTATCATACACATTAAGATACCAATCATGAAAAAATCAATCATTACATTATTCCTGTTAATTTCCGGAGCGCATTTGTCTTTTGCGCAAGCCCCTGCAGCTGCATCTGTTCCAACTCAGGCGGATAAAGAAGTGCTTGAACTATCTAAAAGTAAATGGGTCTGGATGGCCGATAAGGATGTAGAGAAGCTTAATACGTTATTCGATGAGAAATGTGTGTTTGTGCATATGGGTGGAAGCTGGGGAAAGACCCAGGAACTCAACGTCATCAAAAGCGGAAACATCTGGTATAAACAGGCTGAAGTCTACTCCTCGTCCGTAAATATTCTCGGCAATACAGCAATTCTATTGAATGACATCGATCTGCTCGCTGTAGTTGGCGGCAACGAAGTGATCCATGCGTTTATGGTGACAGAGGTGTATGTTAAGTAAGATGGCAAGTGGAAGATGGGTTCACTCACCTTCTCACAGATCCTTCGTCCGGTAAAAATGAAAAGCAATAAATAATCCATAACATGAACGGCTCAGACAATAAAAAGAATAATGCAGAATTGAGCAGACGTAGTCTGCTGAAAGGCGGACTTGTACTGGCAGGTGCTTCCATGTTACCAGGTATCGTGAAAGGGGAGGCTGTTGAATATGCGGCTTCAGGCCGCAGGAAGCTTGGTGGAAAACTTGAGGTCTCCAATATTGGGCTTGGCGTCCAGAATATGAGTCGCACGTATCAGACTACCGTACCCTCCAGGCCAGAAATGCTCAGGATCATCCGTGCTGCTTACGACAATGGCGTAACACTGTTTGATACCGCCGAGGCATATGGCCCCTTCGAGTGTGAGCGAATACTAGGCGAGGGGGTAGCCTCCTTTAGAAACAAAATAGTCATAGAGACTAAGTATGGCTGGAACATCGACCAGAACACTGGGCGGCGCTTACCAGGATTGAACAGTCGCCCTGACCACATTAAGGAAGTGGTTGAAGGTATGTTAAAACGCCTTCGGACAGACCGTATAGATCTCTTATATCAACACCGTGTTGATCCTGCAGTGCCTATTGAAGACGTTGTAGGAGCCATCAAAGATCTGATTAGCCAGGGGAAAGTCCTTCATTACGGTCTTTCAGAACCCGGCCCCCAAACGGTGAGAAGAGCACATTCCATTCATCCGGTTACGGCCATTCAAAATGAGTATTCGCTACTGTGGCGCGGACCAGAAGAAGTTATCCTGCCGCTTTGCGAGGAACTCGGAATCGGCTTTGTTTGCTGGAGCCCGCTTGGCGTAGGTTTCCTGACTGGAGAAATTGATGAAAATACTGGATTTGCTCCAGGTGATATCCGTGCAAGTGAGGGCCGGTTCTCCAGAGAAAACCTCTCCGGAAATATGGCACTTGTTAAATTATTAAAAGTTTGGGCCGCAAAGAAAAAAGCTACGCCTGGCCAGTTATCGCTGGCATGGCTGCTGGCAAAGAAGCCCTGGATTGTGCCGATACCCGGTACAACGCAGATGTCACATCTGCTGGATAATGTTGGCGCGAACAGTGTCAAATTTTCGGTGGATGAATTGAATCAGTTCAATCAGGAGTTATCGGCTATTACGATTAAAGGATTACGCCTCCCTCAGGGGGTGCTGAATTTCTCTAATGTAGAAGCACCAGCTAAGGTATAAAGAACGCAGTTTGTTAAATACGAAAGCCTGCTGACCATTTTTGGTTCGCAGGCTTTCGTATTTAATAGTCTCAGAGCTGGTTAGAAATCTGTTTTAACGCTTATCTCTTTCCAATCTTCCAACTCTTTTGCTGCGCGTCAAGCTCCTTACGGATCACTGAAACGGCTCACTGGAACATCCGGTTATTAACCATGTCTTATTGAGTTTTCCATTTGTCAGTGTTTATGAGATCAACAATTTGCGTATTAACATGTTCAGTTTATATTCGTTAAAGATGTGCTGCGGGAAATGTTTAGTGGAGGTTTCCCGATGTTACCGCTTTCTCGATAATGTCCAGTCTTTCTTTTTTTGGATCGGGTCCGCCGATCGCCGAGCCGTCGGAGCGGAATTCGAGTAGCAAATTCGTTTTTAGGTTATAAGCTGGCCATTCTGGTAGATTGCTTCCATTAGGATTGCCCGTCCTGGCAAAATTTGCCCAGTAGGTATTCATCATCTTAGCAACCTCCTGATCTTTTGGAGCTATCGCAGACTCATTTCTGCTGCTCAGGTTATTAAAAACATAGCTTATTTCAGATGCATGTGCAGCACCATAACGCATGCGTTGCAACATGGCAGGTGAGACATAGGAAAATAAGTAAATATAAGCGGCAGCACCCTTAGCTGTAAAGGCCCGGGCTGTGAAACGGGCAGGTTCTGCCCAAACTTTATCTGTATTCACCAGCGTAAGCATTTTTTGGAACTCCGTATTTCCATCCGGATTGTAGACTCTGGCGGCTTCGGCTTTTACACTGCCGAACAATGACAATAATGTTTCTTTGGAATTAGCATTGACAAAACCTCCAGGTACTTCTGCACTATTAGAGCCAATTATCAACGGTATTTTTGGCGCTTTGCCAGCCTGATAGGCGCTTTGCGCAGTTTCAACCACCAGTTTCCCATCCAGAATTGGCCCTGAATAAATGAGTGCTCCGGTCTGATTATCCGATTCCTGTCCGCCATCAACAATCTCCGTCACAGGCAGGCCTCTCAATTTTTCCAGGGCCGCCGCATCTGTGGCTTCTATTCCGTGTTTTTTTGCAAAGTTGACGCCGATAGCTTCTGCTGAGACAGGATAATAGAAATCCGCACCGTTTTTATTGAGCGGACGCCCGGTCAGTACCCCGTCTCTGCCACCACCAGATTCGATGATGGCTTTATGAAATAATCCCCTGGCCTGCGGGATAGTCAATAATGACTGGACAGAAACCCCACCTGCAGACTCGCCAAATATGGTCACATTTTTCGGGTCACCTCCAAATAAAGCTATGTTCTGCCTGATCCACTTCAGTGCGGCGATCTGATCCATATAGGCATAGTTTCCTGTAGGTTCATCAGGCTTTTCTTTGCTTAATGCAGGGAATGCAAAAAAACCAAGTCGTCCAAGACGGTAATTAATTGTAACTAAAATCACCCCCTGTCTGGCAAAATGCGTTCCCGAAAAGTCGGTTTGCGCACCACTTCCACCTACAAAACCGCCCCCATGTATCCATACCATTACAGGTAATTTTGCTGCTGGTTTTGAATTTGCAGGTGTCCATACATTCAGATAAAGGCAGTCTTCAGACGATGTTTTCGATATGTCCTTGCCATTGCGTGGCCAGCCCATCTGTGCGCAATCTGGCCCAAAATTACTTGCATCACGTTCTCCTGTCCATACTCGCTGGGGCTGTGGCGCTCTCCAACGATTGGCACCAACCGGTGGAGCCGCATAGGGAATCCCCTTGAAAATGGAAACCCCGTTTTCTGTTATACCCCGCAGCTTTCCTGCTTCAATCCGGACCTGCGGTCGTGATAAAGTATCCAGGAAAATGGATTTGCCTATTGATTTTCCTGCTGTCAGCTGTGTTTGAAACAACAACATGCTCAGTGACAGGTAGCTAAATAGTAGTCTGTTCATATTTAAGTTGTTAAGATGGTCTGTCGGTAAAGTTCCGCTCTTTCGCCGAGAAGGCTGTGATATGGATTACAGATTAAGCTACCATTTTCACTGATTTCAATCAGGTTGTTTAACATGTTATCAAATATGTACTAACTTCACTAACAACCGTAAAGCTTTAAATATCTCCTATGAAAAAGCAACTCTTAATCTGCATGTTCTCTTGCCTGGTATTGGCAACTTCCTGTAAAAAGAAATCCAAAGAAACAGACGTAATCATTGATCCACCTACACCCACTAATCCGGCATCTGTGGAGACCAATCCGCCTAATTCCAGCTACAGTCCGGCATTTGTTGGCCAAACACGTATCAATGCCATTAGGACTACTACGCCCTATGGTTCTTCGGTATTGACATCAGCACTAACTCTTCCATGGGGGATCGCTGCGTTGACCGACGGACGTTTCCTGGTTACAGAAAAGGCAGGCACGATGCGGATCGTTACTTCGTCTGGGCAGGTAAGTGCAGCATTGACAGGTGTTCCCGCTGTAAACAACAGCGGACAGGGTGGCTTGCTCGGCTTAACTGTAGATCCGGCTTTTGCAACAAACCGCATGGTCTACTGGTCTTTTTCGGAAAGAGGTACTGATGGAAACCTGCTGGCAGTCGCCAAAGGGAGACTCTCCGCAAGTGAAACCGGTTTGGAAAATGTTACGGTAATCTATCGCGCCACACCAGCATACTCAGGAGTAAACCAATATGGCAGCAGGGTCATTTTTGACAGAACGGGTAATTTACTGGTAAGCAGTGGCGACCGCTCTGATCCCGGAATTCGCGTACAGGCTCAGGCAGTGAATTCTGCTATTGGTAAAATCTTAAGAATTACCACTGATGGACAGGCGGCACCCGGTAATCCGTCGTTTTCACAGGCAGGGGCAAGGCCGGAACTGTATTCCATCGGACATAGAAATCAGCACGGCTTAGCGATACACCCCATTACAGGTGATCTGTGGGAAGGTGAGCTGGGCCCCAGAGGTGGTGATGAAATCAACCTGATCAGGCCGGGTGCAAATTACGGCTGGCCCGTTATCACTTATGGAATTGATTATAGTGGGCAACCACTCGGCGGCGCCATTCAGCAACAAAGCGGGATGGAGCAACCGGTCTATTATTGGGATCCTGTAGTGTCGCCCAGTGGCATGACATTTTACAGGGGAAGCCGGATCCCTGAATGGGAAAATAACTTGTTTGTTGCTGCCTTGAGTGGCACACACATCGTTAGATTAACGATTGCTAACAACCGCGTGATAGGAGAGGAACGGCTGCTGGTTAGCGAGGGACAACGCTTCAGGGACATCATTCAGGGAATTGACAACGCCTTATATGCGATAACTGACGGAGGCAGACTGTACCGAATAGACAGACAATAGTTTTATAAATGGTAAGTCAGTGTTGTGTAATACATACCGCCAACTGCAGGTGCACCTAAATAGGAATTGTAGTAGCTGTTCAGCAGGTTGGTAGCACCAATTTTGACGTTGAGCTTGTTTTGCATGATATCATAATTGGCCTGGGCATCAAAGTTGCCAACTGCTTTTACCTGCCCGTTCACCAGGAAAGACTGCCAGTAATAGCTGCTCTGATGTTTGTAAGTCACCAGAAATCCCAGGCTTTTAATTACATCATCGCCACCGAAGGATAGGTTCGTTGTCCATTCCGGCGTGTTAAATCCATCTTCAAATCCATCATTGTTCTCTCTTTTGCTTAGTTTAGCATAGGATAAATTACCACCCAAGGTGTATTTTCGCAAAAACAAATAGCTCATTCCTAGGCTGCCACCTACATTATACACTACGCTACGAGAGTTGGTATACATGCGATACCGGTTTTGCTTGCTCCGGTCGTTCAGGGCATAAGGGATTGAGTCCGGATTGGCTGTGTTTGGTACGTTCATCTCCACCTGGGCAATAAAGTTGTTGTACTTGTTATAGTAAACGTCTGCATCAATCTTTAGGGTTCTGTTAAAAAACAGACCCTTGTAACCCAATTCGAGTGAATTGATGTGCTCCGGCTTCAAATAGGTGTAATAGTTTTTAACCAGAAGGCCTTTTCGCCGTTCAATTGCTGCTGCAGTAGACATACCGCTGTTGAAATCACTGGTCACCGCTGCCTGAAACTGATCCACGGAACTCCGCAGATAGGCATTTTCAAAAACTCCATCCGACATAATTTTTAGTCCACCTACACGCTTTACGCCACCGCTGTTCACATTAGAAAAGGCTTCGAAAATGCTTGGGAAACGGGAGCCGCTCTGATAGGAGACGCGGATGCTCTGATTATCACCGGGTGTGAGCACAGCTGCCAGACGTGGGTTGTATTTTGCCTGGAAATAATCATTTTTGTCTACCCTAAGCGTAGCGGAAATCCTCAATAGGGAACTGAACAGGCTTTTGCCAACCTGCAGAAAAAGACCAGATTTGCCATAGGTAAAGGTGTCAAATGTTTTACCAGCTGCGGGGTTGATGAAATAGTTGCCATCTGGCTGGATGATATAAGTTTGATAGTCAATACCTGTTAAAATATCCAGTTCTGTGTTTTTTGAAAATTCGCTGCCAATGACCCTCGAAACATCCAGCTGTGCTTCGGCATGAACCAAATCGTCCTTTACGCGCAGCGCTGATCCAATATCCCAATTGTTGATATCGGCAAGCTCGGTCAGTGCCTGGTTAAAAGCAGCTGTACCGGGCTGAAGTCTTCCCTGATCTGCGGCTGACCTGGCTTGTCTTAAGGCCTGAACGGTGGTCGACCCTGGCATGGCAATCGCGGTATTGTACGCGTTAGTGTAATCCGTAAACCATTGATTGTCGGACTTAAAACGACGATCCTGATTTTCTGCGGCCGACCTCAAATTATAGGATTTACCTGTGTTTTCACTGGTGATGAAAGCCCTGGCCTGAAAGATGTCAGATTTGATTTCGAAAGCATGTTGCTGCAGTACGTAGTCTTTCAACGCAAAACGATTAGCACGTTGGTAAACGTTGTTGATATCTGCGATGCGGTAGGTATAACTTAATATCGTTTTTGGGGATAATTTATAGTATAACCCAATGTCGGCCTTAATATTCTGTATGTTGTAATCGGTCAACTCCCGCTCTGAATAACCTGTTCGTGCTACTACGTATTGTCTTCCCTGTAAAGTAATGGTACGCCGGTTGGAAGATTCATTTCCGTACCCATTTACAGGATCATATGCAGGATTATTTATCCCGCCGGTTATACCTAAGCCTGCATTTGCTCTGGCATTCAAGTCTGTCCGGTCATCAGCAATCCAGTCATACCCTTTAGTGAATGTGCCATTTATTTTAAAGGCGAAACGGTCGGATAACTTCTTCGCAACCCTCAGGCTGCTTTCGGTGAAAAGCTTCGCTGGAGAGTTCACATCGTTGATATGTGTCACACCCGTTTTTTGCTGCAGCGTGATGCCTTCTGTAGTAAATGGATTTTTCGTGATGAAGTTGGCCAATCCGTTGATAGCGTTCAAACCATACAGTGCAGATGCAGTACCGGGAATGATTTCGACGCGGTCAATATCCAGGTCGCTAGGCCCCATGGCGTTTCCGATAGGCGCGCCGATGTGAGGAGCCTGATTATCAGTGCCATCTACCAGTTGCGTAAACCTGACATTCGTGGTATTGGCAAAACCCCTGGTATTGATAATCTTAAAACCCATGCTGGGTGTGAGCATCTGCACGCCTTTCACATTTTCCAGCCCATCAAAGAAGCTGGGCGATGCAGAATTTTTAATATAGGCATTCCTGACGGTCTCTATGCTCACAGGTGCTTTAAGGATGCTTTCCGCCTGTCGGGAAGCTGATATGACAACTTCCTGCAAGAGTTCTGTGTTTAACGTGTCTGTCCTGGCTGTTGTGTCTTTCTTTACTTTCATCTGTGCAAATAAAAACACTGGAAAAAGTAGGAAACAAATAAATATGTAAGGTTTCGGCATTGGCTTTTCAGGATAAAACAGGCGTTAGCACGGCTTCAGGCTTAATGTTATCTAACTTAAAACAACATCTTTTGTTTTCCTGATGCGTCTTTGTACTACAATAATAAATATTGGCCTAACTTAAAACTGTTATATCAGTAAAAATGGTAGCAAAATCCGTAATATGTATCAGTTCCGATTCCGTAATTGTCGGGATCTTAATACGTCAATAGCATTATTAAATAAAACAGATATGTTAAATATTTTTCAGGGATTATCTATGGTTGTTCTGTTGATGGGCTTCACTGCCTGTTCCAAGGCACAAAAGCCGGCAGAGCAGACAAAAAATGAGTTAAAGGATAAAAAGGTGTTGATTGTATACCTTTCCCGCACCAACAATACGAAAGCGCTGGCAACTATGATTCATGCGAAAGTTGGGGGCACCCTCGTGCCATTGGAATTGGTTACACCTTATCCCGCAAATTACCAGGCTATCGTAGCCCAGGTTGCCGATGAAAACGCTTCGGGTTTTCTTCCTCCCTTAAAAACGAAAATAGATAGCCTGGAAAAATATGATGTCATATTTTTGGGTTTCCCTACCTGGGGGATGCAGCTTCCGCCACCGATGAAAAGCTTTTTGAAAGCCAATAACCTAAGCGGTAAGACTATTATTCCTTTTAACAGCAATGCGGGATACGGAATCGGGAGTACAATCGAAACCATAAAAAGCTTGTGTCCAGACAGTGAGGTGTTGGAAGGTTTTACTACCAAAGGTGGGATAGAACGTGACGGAGTTCTCTTCGTGATGGAGGGTCAAAAGGAAGTACAGGTTAAGCAAGAAATAGCGGCCTGGTTACAGAAAATAGGTTACTAATATATTCTGGAAATAAAAAAGACCCCATTTTTAATGAGGTCTTTTTGTTATTTGCCGACTCTTTTTTGTAAATGCTCCGGATATCTGGTACCCTGAACCTCTATTTTGGATGCTTCAGCGGTGATGCGCTCCAGGTTTTCGTTAGAGAGCGTGACTGATGCCGCATTGATATTTTCCTCCAGTCTGTTGAGTTTTGTTGTTCCTGGGATAGGAACGATCCATGGTTTTTGAGCAAGCAACCAAGCCAGAGCAACCTGTGCTGAGGAAGCATTGATTTCCTTTGCGATACTTTGCATTAAGGATACAAAAACCTGATTGGCTTTTCTGTTTTCCTCGCTAAATCTGGGAACGATATTCCTGAAATCGTTGGCATCAAATTGAGTCTCCTCGTTGATGGCGCCGGTAAGAAATCCCTTGCCCAACGGGCTAAATGGTACCAAACCTATCCCAAGCTCCTGAAGTACTGGAATGATCTCATCTTCAGGTGCACGCCACCAAAGTGAATACTCACTTTGAAGGGCAGATACAGGTTGAATATTGTGCGCTCTGCGAATAGTGTCGGCTCCCGCCTCAGAAAGTCCAAAATACTTCACTTTTCCGTCCCAGATCAATTCTTTTACGGTCCCTGCTACCTCTTCAATAGGCACGTTTGGATCAACCCTGTGTTGATACAAAAGATCTATCCGATCCGTGCGTAACCTTTTCAGCGCTGCATCTACGTAAGCACGGATGGTGTCTGGCCGACTATCCATACCAAGATCTGGTTTTCCATCCAGGAAGCCGAATTTTGTAGCGATGGTGACCTGATCCCTGAAAGGTGCAAGTGCTTCTCCCAAAAGTTCTTCATTCGTAAACGGCCCATAGGCTTCTGCAGTATCAAAGAATGTTATTCCCGATTCAAATGCCTGTCTGATCAGTTTGATCCCTGCTTCTTTATCTGTAGCTGGTCCATAGCCAAAACTCAGACCCATACAGCCTAAGCCCAGGGCTGAAACTTCAAGTCCCTGACTGCCCAATTTGCGTTTTTCTAACATATTTATAAGTCTAATTTGCGTTCGCTCAGCCATTTTACCATTTCCGGGTTACGATGGTCAAAGAACAAGCTTTCTTTTGTGTCTAATTGTTTGATCGCTTCAAGGTCATCCGATGATAACTGAAAATCAAATATGTTGAAGTTCTCAACCATTCTTTCTTTACGCACAGATTTAGGAATCGCGACAATGCCTCTTTCTGTGAGCCAGCGCAAAATCACCTGGGCCACTGTTTTTCCATATTTATCGCCAATGCTCTTCAGTACCTCATTTTCAAAAATCTCATTCTTTCCTTCGGCAAACGGTCCCCATGACTGGATCTGAACGTTATTATCTTTCAGGAACTGTTGGTTCTCTATTTGTTGGTGAAATGGATGCGTCTCGATTTGGTTCACAGCGGGCGTAAAACCACTGTTAATGATCAGGTCTGTCACGCGGTCTGGCTGGAAGTTAGCCACGCCAATGGCTTTCACCTTGCCTTCGTGATATAATTCCTGCATCGCACGCCATGATCCGAAGATATCGCCATAAGGCTGATGGATCAGGTATAAGTCAAGATAGTCGAGTTGTAATTTTTCCAGAGATTTAGCGAAGGCAGCCTTGGTTTTTTCATAGCCAGTATCCTGAATCCAGAGTTTTGTAGTGACAAACAGTTCCGCCCTGGAAACGCCACTGTTCTTAATTCCTTTACCCACTGCTGCTTCATTTTGATAAGATGCAGCGGTGTCCAATAAACGGTAACCTGATGCTATGGCATCGATCACACTGCGTTCACATTCTGCTGCGTCAGGGATCTGAAAAACGCCGAAACCCAGGATGGGCATTTCCACGCCATTGTTTAATTTAATGTTTTCCATATAGCTATTTTTAAATGATAAGCATTGCTGAACAAAGCTTAAAAACTGATACAAAGTTCAGCTTATTAACACTTGAAAACTTATATGGATTACGGTATTTGATACCAAAATTACTGATTTTGTTGCCGCGTTTTAACCGCCTATGCTAATCATAGTTCTGTTGTTTATGCGATCAGCATCGAGTTCCTCAAAATGACTTTTGAGCTGCCCCCCGAGTTCTTTCTTTTTGCTCCAGATACAGGCTTTGATCAATGGCAAAACATCCTGTTGATTCCGAAGCGGACCAAGTAAATCCATCTCCCCATCTGAGAACAGACAGTTTTTAAGTTTACCATCGGCGGTCAGCCGCATCCGGTTACAGGTGCTGCAGAAGGGCGCAGTCATGGTACTGATGATGGCAAATGAGCCCTTATGCCCAGGTATCTTAAAATGTTTGGCAGTATCATGAAGCGATCCTTCAAGGGGTATCACCGTATATTGCTCAGCAACCCGATTCAGGATTTCCTGAAGGGAGAACATTTTATTGCTGGTCCATTTGTTGCCGCTAAATGGCATAAATTCGATGAAACGGATCTGCAAAGGCTGATCCCTGGTCCAGGCAATAAAGTCCAGGATTTCATTGTCATTCAGGCCTTTCATTACCACCATATTGATCTTGACGGTGATGTTTTCGCTGAGCAGCAGTTCGATGTTGCTGCGCACCTGCTGAAAGACATCACGGCGGGTAATCAGCATAAACTTATCCTGTTGCAGCGTGTCAAGGCTCACATTGATGCTTTTGATCCCGGCCTCCTTAAACACAGGAAGCAGCTCGGCAATGCGAGTACCGTTGGTAGTGATCACCAGTTCGACCGGCAATTTACCCAGCGCGCTAATGATGGCAGGAGCATCCTTACGCACCAGCGGTTCCCCGCCAGTGAGCCGGATTTTTTTAACGCCCTGTGCTACAAAGATTTCCGCAAGCCTGAGAATCTCGTCAGTTTGCATCAACTTTGATGCCGGACTGAAATCGTACGACTCTTCGGGCATACAATAAAAGCAACGGAAATTGCAGTTATCTGTAAGTGATATGCGCAAATAATCATGAATTCTTCCAAACGAGTCTGCTATCATCAAATTGTTTTTATCTGTTTATACGCTTGCCATATCAAATGGTAATTTCCGGATGCGCTTACCGGTCAGGTCAAAAATGGCATTGGTTAACGCCGGGGCAAAAGCTGGTAAACCCGGTTCGCCAACACCACCTGCATTTTCAGTATTGTCCATTACAAAAACTTCAATAGGAGGGATGTCCGTAATCCTGGGCATTTTGTAATTATAGAAATTCCGCTGTTCTACCATACCATCTTTAAAGGTGATTTCGTGGATAGTTGCTGCCCCAAGGGCCATTACAATACTTCCTTCCACCTGTGCTTTGATGATATCCGGATTGACATACCAGCCACAGTCCATCACCGCCCAAACCTGATCAATTTTGACTTTTCCGTTGTTGTCTTTTGAAACTTTGACAACCTGGGCTACCGTGCTGGCAAAGCATTCAGTAATAGCTACGCCATATCCTTCGTTCTTATTCCGTTTTTTCCAGCCCGATACCTCTTCAATTTTATCAATCAGTTTCTGTGATCTTTCATCCTGAAGGTATTTACGTCTGAGGTCCATAGGATCCTGCGCTGCGGCATGTGCCACCTCATCCAAGAAGCTCTCATAAGCAAAACCATTTGTAGAGGCATATACAGATCGCCACCACATAGTAGGAATCGGCGTTTCAAACTGAACCTCAGCGAAGCTGATATTCGGAATACTTTTGTAATAAGGTGCTAAAAATCCTTCTGAGGTACTTCTGTTTGCTGTAGTTAATTTTTTTCCTGAGCGCCACTGGTCATTATTCTGGCCCGCCATTCGGAATTTCAAAGCTTTAATTTCGCCTTCTTCCACGGAAGCCTGACATCTGTAACTGATTCCAGGACGGTAAGGGCCCTGGGTTGCATCATCTTCACGTGTCCAGACTACCTGAACAGGTGCACCAATCTCCTTAGAAATCAGCGCAGCCTCATGTGGATAGTCCATGAAAGCCTTTCTGCCAAAACCACCGCCTAGAAAAGTCATATTGATAATTACTTTTTCCAGGGGCAACTGCAGTTGTGCGCTGATGTAATCCTGAACCCATTCAGGTGCCTGTATTGGTCCCCAGATCTCCACTTTGTCGCCCTGATAATGCGCCACGCAGTTTAAGGGTTCCATGGCGCTGTGCGACTGGTATGGTGTCTGGTATACCAGGTCGAGTGTCTTTTTTCCTGCAGCAACGGCGGCGTCGGGATCCCCCTGTTTTTTCAGGAACAGTCCTTCTTCTTTCTGGAGTGCCTGTTGCTGGCGCTCGAAAATGACCGGCGAACTGATGTGTTCAAAGCCGCTGTCATCCCAGGTAACCTTTAATAATTTTTTACCCTGCAGGGCGGCCCAGGTAGAATTGGCTACCACAACAACACCTTCGCGGAATATGGTAAATACGCCCATGCGTACCTTAAATACTTTTTGTACCCCCGGCACTTTTAGCGCCGCCGTGGCATCATAGCTTACGATCTTTCCATGAAGGCGCGGACTTCGTTCTACTGCAGCATACTTCATACCCGGCAGTTTTTTGTCCAGACCAAAGATGGCACTGCCATCTGTTTTCATAGGTGTATCCTGTCTTTTTAGCGGCTTTCCAATCAGCTTGTAGGCTGAGCGCTCCTTAAGGACAATATTTGCGGGTGCAGTTAGCTTAGACGCATCTACCACCAGTTCTCCATAATGGAATTTCTTTCCACTGGGCTTGTGAATTACGTGCCCAGCTTCGGCGAAACATTCCTGTGCTGTAACGCCCCATTTGTTAGCGGCAGCGAGGATGAGCATTTCCCGTGCAGTAGCACTGAGTTTTAATAAGTTTTTGTAGGACGTTCTGATGGTAGAACTACCACCCGTTACCTGGTTGCCGTATTTTTTCCTATCGCCCTGAGCAAAGCGGATATCAATGTCTTTCATGTTGACTTCGAGTTCCTCTGCAATAATCTGGGGTACGGATTGGTAGGATCCCTGACCCATCTCCGCACGGTGATTAAATATGGTCACCTTCCCATCCACATTAATGTGGATCCAGGCATTCATTTCAAAATCCTTGATGCCATCGGCGATGCCTGCATTGATAATTTCAGCTTCTTCTGCGCTGGAGGGAAAATAAAAACCCAGACAAAGTGCTGTACCTGCCACACTGGTCATGCGCAGGAAATTTCTTCTGGAAACTTGTTCGGTGCTCATTATATATGTCGTTTATTCCAGTGAATCTTGTTATTTCTTTGGCGCATAAGCACCGGTGCTCAGCCAGGTAAGCCAGGCTTTCTTGAATTCTGCATGGCTCATCGGCGGTAATGTTCTGCCTTCTCCAGGATTCCATCCGGCAAGTACCAGTCCGTCATCAGCATGTTCGATCAGCTTCTTCATGTCTTTATTGCCATTCTGCTTTGGATCCATCAGTTGTTTTGCCAGCTGATGAGCTGTGCGCCCTTCAAAAACCATTTTCATGTTTGCCGGAGGCAGATGCCAGTTCGGATTTCCCGGTGGGGTGTTTTTTCCCGGTGTATTGGTAGGCTGATGGCAATTGCTACATTTCATCGCATAAACACCTTTACCCTCCAGGCCGCGTTGCGGCGACATGGTATGTAGGTGACTATCATCGCCCTGAAGTGGAACGTCGCCCGCAGGGTGACAATTCATACACCTCGGGCTCATCAGTACTCTGTAGACTTTTTTAAAAGCGGCCACGGAAGCAACGCTGTCTTTCTTTACTACAAGTGTAGCTGTGGAGACCTCCGCTTTGTTTCCGGTGTTTGATGCAAGTGACATCAGGCTTACCAGGCAAAGCATAATACCCATTACACCTATGAGTCTAAAAACTGCCCAGTGCTTAGTAATTAGTTGGTTTATTGTCGATTTCATTCTGTAGTCTCTTTCTGTTTCTGAAGTTCAGCAGCCATGTGGATTGCCTTGCGTATTCTTGGGTAGGTGCCGCATCTGCAGATATTGCCCGCCATCGCATGGTCAATATCTTCATCTGATGGGTTTGGATTTTCTCTCAACAGTACTGCCGCAGACATCAATTGTCCGGAATGACAGTATCCGCATTGCGGAACGCTAATTTCATTCCAGGCGAGCTGCAATGGATGGTCATTATGTTCAGAAAGGCCTTCAATGGTCAGTACTTTCTGTCCTTCCGCACGGCCAACCTTAGTTACGCAGGATCTGACCGCTTCTCCGTTCAGGTGAACTACGCAGGCGCCGCATTGAGCGACACCACAGCCAAACTTTGTGCCGGTAAGACCGACAAGATCCCTGATTGCCCATAACAGGGGCATATCACGATCTGCGTCGATCTGGTAGGTTTTGTCGTTGATGTTTAATGAAATCATATATTTTATTAAATGCTTTGATGCATGTTGCTCTTGATCTAATATACCGAAAATGGCACTGAATAGTTTCTGAACAGTGATTTTGGTAGGCAATCAGTAAAATTGGTAACTCCTCAACTTCAGCTTAATTTCTGGAATAATTTGACAGGCGATATTCCATGGGTGTGACCCCGGCATTTTCTTTAAAAAGCCGTGTGAAGTGCTGGGGGTATTTAAAACCAAGCGTGTACGCCACGTCCGAAATATTGACTCCAGGATCTAAGACCCGCTCTTTAGCCAGTTCAATTATCTTGTTGTGGATAAGCTCCTGCGCTGTCTTTCCGGTTTCTTTTTTGATGAGATCGCCAAAATAATTTGCCGATAACCGCAGTTCTGCCGCACAATAAGCGACAGTGGGAAGGCCAGCTTCCTTTGGTCGGTCGGAGAAGAAATAGTCATGCAATAAGCGGTCAAACTTCTGAATGATGGTATTGTTCAAATAATCCCGTGAGATAAATTGCCTGTCGTAAAATCTGGCGCAATAGCTAAGCAGCAGTTCTATATTTGCAGTAATTAGTTTTCGGCTATGCTTATCGAGGTCGTGCCTTAGTTCATGCTGGATCTTGTGAAAACACCCCGAAACAACCTGACGTTCCATTTTGGATACATGCAATGCTTCATTGATCTCATAAGAGAAGAAGCTATAGTTCAGGATGTGGCTTTCAAGCGGGTTTCCTTTTAGAAAGTCAGGATGAAACAAGAGTGCCCATCCCTTAGGCTCAGGAACGATCGCTGCCTCAGGGATGCCGATTACCTGCCCTGGACCGATCGCCAGGAAAGTACCTTCCTCATAGTCATACTGACTTCTGCCATACAGCAAAGCGCCGCATTTCAGTTCCTTCAAATAAATGCAGTACAGGTTGAAGTTGTAAGTGCCAGGAGAAAGCTGCTTCACCTTGGATACGTCGATCACCGTAACCAGGGGATGTAAGGTGTCTACGCCCCGCAATTTGTTGTATGCTGTGATATTGTCTATCCTGATAATCTCTTCCATGATACGCTAATCCAGCCCTTTCTGTTTTAAAAATGCCGACATCAGATCTGCGATCTGGATATTGTTTAAATCTGAGAAGGGGAAGTGTGTATTGCCTTTGATTCCGATTTCAGGTAGATGAACTACAGTGACATCGCCACCATGCTTGTTCACCACATCCCTCCATAACCTCGCCATCTCAAGTCGCGCGCGCCATCCATCGGCACCCGGTTCGGCGATCTGTTTTGCGGGAATATTATCCCCATAATAAATGATAATCGGAATCTTTGTTAACTTCATAAAATCCTGCATAGGCATTGTAGCAGCGGTAAGTTCACCCGCAGAACTGGCAATTGGCTTTGGCATTTCACCTTCAGGGAAGATAAATCCACTTCCAGGCTCATAGGATACGATTGCCATTATATTGGCGTTTTTTATAGCTGTTTCCCAACCAAATCCTCCGGAATGTGAATGAGTAACCAATATGCCCTGACCGATTTTAGTGAATAGTGCGGAAGCGGCGTCTGTAATAACCCTGTTGTCAAAATCACCAATATTAGGGGTAATCTGCCTGAAATACTGATTTAAAGTTTCTTCATCCTTAGCAAACTGCACTCCGGGATAATAATTCGGCCATACACCTACCCTGAATATATTGAACCACTGTTGTTCATCTGGGGTAGGGTTGATGGTAGCTGATACTGTGCTTCTTCCAGCATTTCCTCTGCGCGGCTGATCAATCAGGTAAACGCTGAATTTACGTTTTAAGAATATGTTTTGAAAGCCATCTCTTCCGTCTGGTGTGCTCTCCCATGTTTTTGAAAACTGACCGATTCCATGCCAGAAAACCAAAGGCAACTTGCGCGCCTTGTCAGGGATTTGAAAATTCACATAAGCGTGGTCACCATGGTAGCTCTGACCCGCTGGCGTGCGTTTGATCGGATCAAATGTGCCTGCGTTCTTAATCACTGAGCCACCTACGGCGAAACTTCCCTGTTGCCGGATAGTAATCAGGTTTGCCTGTTCCTTACCTTTTGTTGCACGGCAGGAATACGTCAGTACTGAAATCAGGATGAGGCATAAAAAGGCACTACAATTAGATGTGTTTTTAAAGTAGCCGCTGTTCATATTTTGTATTGATAAATGATTCAGAGATTGGTAATTGAAATACAAAGATCTAAAGTTCGTAAATCGAAATGTTTATACAAATTACTGTTTAGTATACCAATTTCACCGAAATATTTTGAAATGGCAGTTGTGCGATGCTTTGGCGGGCTTGTCCGAACCAGATCAGTGATTTTGGTAGAAAGTTCAGTAATACATATAACTAACAGAAATTTATTCCCTGCATATTTGTAATCATCGTTTTTATATATAATATAATGATATGGGAAAATTAGTCAATAGTGCTCTAGGCATTTTAATATTGGTTACCGGAGTTTGTATCAATGCAGATGCTCAGCAACAAAATGAGGTTGTATCGAAATACGGAAAAGCAAACGGAAATTTTATTGGAGCCGTTTCGGTAAAGATGTATACCGATGCGAAAACTGCATTAAACTGTTCTGTAGGCAGTGTCAGTTTTGAAGCCGGCGCAAGAAGTAAATGGCACAAACATCCCGGCGGACAAATGTTAATGGTGACCGAGGGGAAAGGTTATTACCAGGAACGGGGAAAGATAAAAAAGGTAATCCTGAAAGGAGATTTTATCAGTTGCCTGCCAAACGTGGAGCATTGGCATGGCGCTGCCGAAGATAGCGGCATGACGCATGTGGCTATCGGCCCAAATGTTGACCAGGGTGCTGTAACCTGGCTGGAGCACGTAACGGACGCGATTTACCTTCAGAAATAAACAGCAATCACCTTAAAAAGCACACATGAAAAAACAGAGCAGGTGTATGGTGCTGGTTCTCCTAAGCATCATTGCCGGAGTAAACCCAGTTTCCGCAGAAGATATTAAATCAGTAGATGATCAGTTAAATAAACGGCAACGTGCTATTGTAGCAATATCAGCACTGACTGCAAAGGGAAACCAACAGGCGCTTGCCCCTGAAATTGGAAAAGGTCTGGATGCAGGTCTGACGATCAATGAAGTTAAAGAGATTCTGGTACAGTTGGCGGCTTATGCGGGTTTCCCGAGAAGTTTGAACGCCATAAATTCTTTGAAAAAGACGATGGATGAACGTATAGCCAAAGGCATTAATGATCCTGTTGGGCCACAACCCCTGGCACTGGATAGCACCGCAAACCGTTATGAGCTCGGTAAAGCAAATCTGGAAAAATTGAGTGGGAAGGCCGAAGGCAATACTAAAGCGGGCTATGCTGTAGTTGTGCCTGTGATCGAAGTGTTTTTGAAAGAACATCTTTTTGCAGACATCTTTAGTCGTGGGGTACTCAGCTATCAGGATAGAGAACTAGTAACCGTTTCTGCATTAACCAGTCTTGGAGGGGTAGAATCACAGTTGCAAGGACACCTGGGTTTAAGTATGTATAATGGATTGACAGTACCGCAGTTGACACAGATGCTGGACATTGTAGCCAACCTGGTGGGGAAAAAGGAAGCAGAAGATGGCCAACTAGTATTAAAAAAGGTGGCGGATGCCCAAAAGAAAAAATGATTTGCTAACTTGATTAAATGCAACAAGCTATGGATTCCATATTAAAATTTAATACGATAAAAAGCTATAATGACTTCAATAAGCACGATACACTTCATCCGCTTGTGAGCATTGTAGACCTTGCCAGGGCAGATCCAAGGGAGTCAAGGAAGATGTCTTATGGGTTTTATACCGTGTTTTTGAAGGAAATCAAATGTGGTGACCTGAGGTATGGCCTTAATAACTATGATTATGAAGAAGGAACACTGATCTTTCTTGCACCCGATCAGTTGATCGGAGAGAACATTCCGGATAACTATTATCAACCTCAGGGAAAAGCGCTGGTATTCCACGCAGACTTGATTCATGGCACTTCTTTAGGCCGACAAATGAGCAACTATGCATTTTTCTCCTATCAGGTTCATGAAGCACTGCATTTATCGGCGCAGGAGCGGGATATCATTCTGGACTGCCTGGCAAAAATTCAGTATGAGCTTGAGCGTAGTATCGATAACCATAGCAAGAAGCTGATTACAGCGAATATTGAGTTATTTCTGGATTACTGTACCCGCTTTTACGACCGTCAGTTCCTAACCAGAGAAAATGCGAATAAAGGTATTTTAGCCAGATTTGAGGCTTTGCTGACAGATTACTTTCAAAGTGACAAGCCTCAGTTGCAAGGCTTACCCAATGTGAATTACTGTGCAGATCAACTGAATTTATCATCAAACTATTTTGGTGATCTCATCAAGCGGGAGACCGGCAAGTCTGCCTTAGAGATTATCCAGATGAAAACCATTGCCCTGGCCAAGGAAAAGATCTTTGATGCCAATAAAACAGTAAACGAAGTTGCTTACGAATTGGGCTTTAAATACCCACAACATTTTAGCAGGGTGTTCAAGCAGCGTGTAGGACATACACCAAACGAATATCGCCGCTTAAATCAGGGGAGTTAATTTAACTTGATAAAAAAGGTCTTCTCCGAATGCGGAGGAGACCTTTTTTATGCTTTTCACACAGATCTATTTTTTCAGAGTCTTCATGTCAATCACATACCTGAACTGTACTTTTCCATCAATAACTTTTTGGTAAGCCTCGTCTATCTGATTTGCGGAGATAATTTCTACATCCGGATAAATATTATTTGCAACAGAATAATCCAGCATTTGCTGAGTCTCGGGAATTCCCCCGATCAGTGAACCATACACTTTTCTTCGCGCAGCATATACCAGTGATGCGCCATTGATCATCGGCTGGTTTTCAGTAGCAGGAAGACCAACAATGGCTAACTCTCCACCCATGCTCAGCATTTTGATGTATAGCGTAGGATCGTATTTCTGAGGAATAGTGCTCAAGATAAAGCTGTATTGGCTTTCCAGACCCTTGATTTCATGAGCGTTTTTAACGTTAACATATTTTACCGCGCCCATTTTCTGAGCAGCCGTGCGCTTATCTTCGGTAATATCAAATACGGTAACCTTCGCGCCAAGGGCAACAAGATATTTTACTGCAAGGTGCCCAAGTCCGCCAAAACCAGCAACAGCTACAGTATCGCCTTTTTTCACTTTTGAAAATTGTATAGGAGAGTACGTTGTGATTCCTGCACACAATAATGGAGCAACTCTTTTCAGATCTGCATTCTTAGGTATTTTTAGTGCGAATTTTTCTGCTATCACATAATTATTCGCATAACCCCCCTGGGTAATTTCGCTACTGTTGTACGGATCGGGCATCCCATAAGAAAAAACTGGTCCCTTGCTGCAAAACTGCTCCTGACCATTTTTGCAATAGCTACATTCGCCACATGAATTTACCAGACAGCCAATACCAGCATAATCACCAACCTTGAATTTGGTGACAGCCTTGCCGACTTTTACTACGTGTCCAGCAATTTCGTGTCCGCCAACAAAGGGATATTTTGTTGGCCTCCATTCTCCTTTTGCGGCATGAATATCACTATGGCAAATACCGGAATACATGATGTCAATTAATATTTCACAATCACCCACAGCATGTCGGGTAAATTCATATTTCTGGAAGGCTCCGTCTTTATCCATTTTGGCCATACCGGTAGAAGGTATTGCAGTATTTTGTGCAAATGTCTGCGTCGCTAGCAGCAACATAAAAAAACTTAGTAATCTTCTCATTTTCTGTTTTGAATTAAAATGTCATTTAATAGCACAAAGGTCAGGCATGTAAAAAGGCGGGGTAGGATACCGATTACTCTATTTACTACCATTTTTACTGTTTCGACGACCTTTAACAAGCATTTGAAAAACTAGTGATCCAATATATTTCTGCTTCAACAGAATGTGTGAATTACAGTTAGGCCAGGATATCAGTTAAAATGGTAGAAAAATCAGTAATCTGTATAAGTCAGATTCACTTGAAAGTTTATAAATTTATTTTGTGTAGTTGGTTGACGTGCGGGCGATAGAATTAAATATTGAAACGAACGTTAATGGAAAAGACCAAAAGCAATATCAACAGGCGCTCATTTTTAAAAGCCTCTGCCCTCTTGGGAGGTGGCTTGATGATACAATTCAGCGCCCTTGCAAAATTCGACCTTCCCGCTAAAAGCGTTGACGGTATCAATGCCTTCCCTTGGAACGAAATCAATGGCTATATCAAAATCACTTCTGATAACGTCATTAAAATTATCAATCCCAATCCCGAATTTGGTCAGAATGTAATGACCTCGCTTCCCATGATCGTGGCTGAGGAACTGGATGTCGATTGGAAAAAAGTGATCGTAGAGATGGGCCCACACGACAGTGTCAAACTGGGCGCCCAGTTTACCGGGGGCAGTAATTCAATGCGTATGTATTGGAGGCCGCTTCGCGAGGCCGGTGCCACTGCTCGGCAGATGCTGATGGAGGCTGCAGCTCAAACCTGGGCCGTTCCTGTGGAAGAAGTCACAGCTAAGGCAGGCGTACTCGGTCATGAAAAGAGTGGTAAAACAGCAAGCTATGGTGACCTTGCCGCCAAGGCCTCGAGCCTGCCCGTGCCAAAGGGAGTAAAGTTAAAAGACGTCAAAAGCTTCAATGTTGTCAGAAACTCACAAAAAAACGTAGAAGGAGCAAAAATTGTTAGTGGCAAGCCACTTTTTGGACTCGATTATAAACATGAGGGGATGCTAATTGCAATGATTCAGCATCCGCCAGCTTTTGGGATGACTTTTAAATCCTTTGATGGATCCCAGGCGCTGAAAATGCCGGGCATTAAGAGTGTTTTCAGTCTTAAATTATACGAAGACGGATTTGAACAGGGTGGATTTGATACGCGCACATTTAACGATGTACTGGTTGTAGTCGGTAAAACTACCTGGGAAGTAATGAACGCGCGGAAAAAACTGATTGTAGAATGGGTTCCTGCAGGCGATGTTAAAGATACCATGGCTGGGAGGGGAGGAAAGCGGGAGGTTGTAGTGCCAGGTGAGCTTGAAAATACTGCCGACCAGCATGCGAAAATGGTGGAGTATGCCAATAAGCCGGCTCAGGTACTCAGAAAAGACGGAGATCCGGAAACAGCCTTTAAAAACGCCGCGCAGATTATCGAGCGTACTTTCAATGCACCTTTCCTGGCCCACAACTGTATGGAGCCCATGAATTTCTTTGCGCACGTTACCGATGAGAAAGCGCTGTTGGTTGGCCCGCTTCAGGCGCCCGGTTGGACAGAGCCAACGCTTGTCAAAGTATTGAAACTTCCGGCCGACAAAATAGAAATCCAGATGACCCGCATGGGTGGAGGTTTCGGTCGCAGGGCATACGGACACTATCTGGTTGAAGCAGCCCTGATTTCCAAAAAAGTAAATGCACCGGTCAAATTAATCTATAGTCGCGAAGACGATACCACCTATGGTATTTATCGCCCGATGTATACCGCAACCTACCGCGCGGCACTTGATGCCAATAAAAATCTGATCGCCTTCCATGTTAAGGGAGGCGGTATACCCGAACATGCTATCCACCCTAACAGATTTCCTGCCGGCGCTGTCGACAACTATCTTGCTGAAGGCTGGCAGATACCATCCAATATCACCATTGGTGCATTCAGGGCACCGAGATCTAATTTTAACGCGGCGGCAGAACAGTCATTTCTGGATGAATTAGCGGAAGCGATGGGCAAGGATCCCATAGATTTTAGGCTAGAATTGCTAAAAAGAGCAAAGGACACGCCTGTTGGCAAGAACAATGAGTACGACGCTGACCGGTATGCGGGTGTCTTGAAGCTGGTGAAAGAAAAATCAGGCTGGAATGGCCCAGAGCATAAGAAATTCAGTCGCGGTGTTGCTGCATATTTCTGTCATAGTTCATATGCGGCCCATGTGGTAGATATGACAACTAAAGATGGGCAGCCCTATGTAGAACGTGTATTCAGCGCTATTGATTGTGGCATCGTAATTAACCCGGATGCCGCGACAAACATGGTGCAGGGCGCTGTGGTTGATGGTATTGGGAATGCTATGTATGGCGGACTGACACATAAAAATGGAGTTGTTGAGGAAAGTAATTTCCATAAATACAGGCTGATTCGCATGCATGAAGCACCTAAAAAAGTGGAGGTTCATTTTATCAAAAACGACATTGATCCTACGGGCCTGGGCGAACCGCCTTTCCCACCTGTCTTTGGTGCAGTGGCTAATGCCTTGTATAAAGCATCTGGCCGTAGATTCTATCAGCAACCTTTTTCTTCGCCTCAGCCTTCTGCAATACCTGCTGTATAAACCTTTCTCTTTTTAATCAGACATTTTTATGATCAAGTTGAACATTAATAAAAAGATTTACAATCTGGACGCAGATCCTGAGATGCCGCTACTATGGGTATTAAGGGACGTTGTGGGTCTAATTGGCACAAAATATGGCTGCGGTGTAGCGCAGTGTGGTGCCTGTGTAGTACACCTGGATGGTGAAGCTGTCCGCTCCTGTGTGACGAAATTAAGTAGGGCGGAAGGGAAAAAAGTAATAACAATTGAGGGTCTTTCCGAAAACCATACCCATCCCTTACAACAAGCGTGGCTGGAACTGGACGTTTCGCAATGTGGATATTGCCAGGCCGGTCAGATCATGTCGGCGGCCGTGTTGTTAAATGAAAATAAAAAGCCTTCAGATCAGGATATTGATGATGCCATGGCGGGAAATATCTGTCGCTGCGGCACGTATCTGCGCATCCGCGAAGCAATACATCTGGCCTCAGAAATTCAGGGAAAGGAGCGCTCATGAAAATCAGGATCAGAACTTTTGTAGTGACCAGCACCCTGATTTTGATGGTGGCTGTGATGGCTTTTAGCCTGGATACGTCGAAAAGCAAAGCCCCTTTCGTAGTGATGAAAAGAGATAGCATAGCTTCAGTAGCTGCATTCAAAAAGGTGTATAGTGTACTAATGAGTCCGCGATGCATGAACTGTCATCCCGCTGGCGACGTGCCGCTTCAGGGAGACGACAGCCACCTGCATGCTATGCTCCCTAAGCGAGGTTTAGAGGGTAAAGGTAAGTACGCCATGAAATGCGCAAACTGTCACCAGCCCACAAATATTGCTGGATTAAATAAACCTCCCGGCCATCCGAACTGGCACCTGCCACCGGCAGATATGAAAATGGTATTCCAGGGTAAAACGGCGAATGAATTGGCTAAACAACTGCTGGACCCCAGGACGAATGGCAACAAGAACATGAAGCAGTTGATTGCACACGCCGATGATGGCCTAGTCAAAGCAGGCTGGAATCCCGGTGAGGGCCGTACACTTCCACCATTGAGTCATGCAGCATTTAAAAAAGCGTGGATAGCCTGGCTGTCAAATGGTGCTTATGCGCCTGAAGCGAAAAAGTGACCAATCAGAAAACAAAAGCTCTGCGAGTTTGCTCTGTATGGTACTTTATCCTGCATTCCTGAACTGCATCGTTGGCCAGTTTCTGTACGTGAAAGGGATCAATTACCCGACGCGCATTGACAAAGCACCGCTTAATAGTTAACTGCATGTTGGCAGCCATATCTATGGTTACCTACTCCTGAAGCTGCTTACCGTCAACCTAAAAATAGCGCCCAAGGTGATAGCAGCTGACATTTGGCATTGATCCAAGAATTTCTTGATCCACTTGATCCCACAAAAACATTAAGATACAAAAAAGCCTCTAAATCTGATGATTTAAAGGCTTTTTTAAGTCGGGGTGGCAGGATTCGAACCTACGACCTCCACATCCCAAATGTGGCGCGATACCGGGCTACGCTACACCCCGAACTTTTATTTACAACCTGGAGTTAAACTCTTCCGTTGTTTGGGATTGCAAAAGTAGAACTTTTACTTTAATAAACAAATATATTTTAAAATATATTTTTAGTTTTTCAATTTCCCTCACAGATCCTCTGTGATTGGTATGGTGCAAATGTAGGATAATAAATCGCATTCTACGACTGTGAGCGGCTTATTTCTGTTAAACTAAGTGTAATCAGTTCATGTTCAAGAAGAAAAAATTTCAACGCGCTCTATTTTTTGTCTTAAATACATACAGTTATTAAATAAGGTTAATTTTGCAGTACAAATAATAATGTAATCATGGATTCTTTTAAGCGAATATCAAACTGGACCCTATCCAATTCGATTGCAAGTGGCATTGCACTATTATCATTCGGCCTGGTAATTTTGTATACGAATTACAATGGGGTAGGTGTTTCGCCAGATTCTATTGTATATCTAAGTACGGCACGTAATATTGCAACAAATTTCAGTTTTACAGAATACAGTGGCGACCGCCTCGTAGATTTTCCTTTAGGCTATCCTATTTTTCTTGCACTGATTAAGTTGATTTCCTGGACGGATCCGCTTACTATCGGACCAATTATCAACGGTTTGTTGTATGCTGTACTCATTCTACTGGCCGATGCCTCAATGAAAGTGCATAGACAGTTTCAGGCTTGGAACCGTTATTTGATATTAATTGTTATAGCGATAAGCCCGGCATTGCTTCAGATATATGCAATGTTATGGTCAGAAACTTTATTTCTTGTACTCTCACTGCTTGCCCTTCTGCTGTTGATGCGCTACGTTAGTAATCCGTCAATTAAAAAACTGTTAATTTGTTGTATTTCGGTCGCATTGGCTTGCATTACCAGGTATGCCGGGATAACATTAGTGGGAACTGGACTGGCGTTGATCTTTTTTCATAGCCAGTTGGATTGGCGTAACAAAATTAAGCACTTGCTATTGTTCTGGATTTTGTCGGTATCGTTGCTTTGCGTCAACATTATTAGGAACACGCTGGTGAATGGTACGCCTACAGGATCCAGGGAACCAGGAATCGTATCCTTACAAACTAACTTCAGTTTTTATACGCAGATTGTAGCTAATTGGTTTCCGAATCATGGAATGCCTGATAGACTTGTAGCTTTTGTAGTAACCGCTACCTTGATTTTTTTCATAGTGATGATGATGATGCCAATTTGGAAACGCTATAAATATGGAACTGTTGAACATGTATGTTCAGTTTTTGTGATAGCATACACAGTTTTTATCTTGGGTATTTCTACATTAACTCATTTTGAGCAGCTAAATAACAGATTTTTAACGCCTATTTATGTGCCAGCAATTATCGTTATTCTGATCTGGCTCAGTCGCAGTTTAAATAAGTTGCACTTGTCTACCGCAGCACGTAAATTCGTCATTTCTATCTTTCTTGTCGGCTTAATTTGTTTTAATGTGTTTACGGTGTATCACATGATTGATATCACAAAAAACTACGGTATTCCCGGTTATACCGATAAGTTCCAGAAAAACTCTGCCACTGCATTATTTTTAAAAAAGAGGCCCCATTTTTTTGATCCTAAAATTCCGGTTTATTCCAACGCACATGAAGCTGTTTACTTTTTGTCTGACATGAAAGCTGCAGAACTACCTCACAAGAATGACCCCATAACCACCAATCGATTTTTGAAGGGATCACTGAACTATCTGATCTGGTTTTACCAGACTAAGGATACCGATTTGCTGGATAGCGCTACTGTGATGGCTCATCGGCAAATTATCGGACAATATAAATTTAATGACGGGGCAATATTTCTATTTAAAAATAAGTAAGTTTAGCCTTGCATATCAAGCCCTAAATTCAACCTTTTCATGTTTAACCGTAGAAAATTCATTAAAGCATCGGCACTTTCTGCTGGTCTTGTCGCGCTAAATAAAAGTACCTTCGCAAAACTTTCTAAGCACACGGGAACTTCTTCAGCAGCACCAAAAACTGTTAAAAATTCAGCTATAATTATTTCTACCTGGGATTTTGGCATCGCTGCAAATAAAGCTGGATGGGAAATTCTATCAAAAGGAGGCAAGGCACTAGATGCTGTAGAACATGCAGCATGGGTGCCAGAAGCAGACGTCAAAAACTCTTCGGTAGGGTATGGAGGTCTTCCTGATCGTGATGGTATAGTTACGTTAGATGCCTGTATTATGGATGAACAAGGGAATTGCGGTGCCGTACTCGCGATTGAACATATTAAACATCCCATATCCGTAGCACGTAAGGTTATGGAGAAAACACCGCATGTGATGCTGGCCGGTGATGGTGCATTGCAATTTGCACTGGAGAATGGTTTCAAAAAAGAGGAGTTGTTGACTGAAACCAGTAAAACAGCCTGGAAAGAATGGCTTAAAACGGCACATTACGCTCCAGTGATGAATATAGAGAATGAAAATTATAGGAAAGCTGCACCACAGAAGCTTCCCGGAAATCAGTACAATCATGATACCATAGGTATTCTAGCCATGGATGCTGAGGGCAATCTGAGTGGTGGCTGCACAACCAGCGGCATGGCTTATAAATTACATGGAAGGGTAGGAGATAGTCCGATTATTGGCGCAGGACTGTATGTAGACAATGAAGTTGGTGGAGCCACCTCTACTGGCGTAGGAGAAGAAGTAGTGCGGAATGTTGGGTCGTTTCTCGTTGTCGAACTGATGCGTCAGGGTTACACCCCTGAAGCAGCCTGCAAAGAAGCGGTAATGCGGATCATCAAGAAAAAACCTGATACCGCTAAAAATATTCAGGTAGGTTTTCTGGCGATGAACAAAAAAGGAGAGTATGGCGCGTACGCCATACAAAAGGGTTTCAGCTATGCTGTTTGTAATACAGATAAGCAGGATTTGCTAATTCCCGGTAAAAGCTTTTACTAGTAATCTACAAAAAGCTCGTCAGGATAACACCACATCCAGCGTTCGCCGGTTTCGGCCGACGCCACTACGGGATGTTTCTCGTGGTTGTAATGTTTGGTCATGTGCTTTTTTGGCGACTGGTCGCAACATAGCGTAACACCGCAAGTTTGGCAGGTGCGCAGATGAACCCAGTCACTATGTTCTTTGATGCATTCTTCGCATACTTTTTCGCTTGCTATTTTTACTTCTGTGATAGCTTTAATATGGCTGCAAATAGTTTGGTTGTCCATAATTCGTTTTTGTGAGATGTGCTTAATAAATCGTGTTTAATAAAGATAAAGTTTTTCTCTTATCTGAGGAGCATTGAAAAAATTAAATTAGATAACTAAATTCTTAAACAGATTAAATTTTTAAATTAGCTATATTTAGACCCTATGAAAATACTAGTTGTAGACGACGAAGCAGACGTTCAGCCACTTTTTCTGCAACGGTTTCGGAAAGAGATTAAAAATCATGAAGTTGAGTTTAATTTCGCGCTATCGGGTGAGGAAGCATTAGCGTTTCTAGAAACCAGGCATTCTGAAGTAGTGCTGATTTTATCTGATATCAATATGCCTGGAATGAGTGGTCTGGACTTGTTAAGCAGGATTCGGCACGACTACGATACCCCTCCGCCAGTGGTGATGATGATCACTGCTTATGGAGATGAAGAGAATCATCGACAAGCAATTGAACAGGGAGCAAATGACTTTCTGACCAAGCCCCTTGATTTTAATTTGTTAAAAGAAAAACTTAAAACCTTCGAAGAATAATGGCTAAGATACTCGTGGTAGATGATGAAGCAGATTTAGAGATCTTAGTGAAACAGAAATTTCGCAAAAAGATCAGAGAAAATGTGTATGAATTCGTCTTCGCCCAGAATGGAGAAGAAGCATTGCTTAGGATTCAGGAGCATCCGGATATTGATATTATGCTTTCTGATATCAACATGCCTGTAATGGATGGACTTACTTTGTTAAGTCGCCTGCCGGAAGCAAATCCTATGCTCAAGGCTGTGGTAGTATCTGCTTATGGCGATATGCAGAATATTCGTATGGCTATGAACCGCGGTGCGTTCGACTTTGTATTTAAGCCGGTAGATTTTGAAGATCTGGACCTGACGATGGAAAAAACGATACAGCATGTTAAGCAGCTGCAGGAAACCATTAAGGCGATCAAAGAAAATAATATCCTCAGGATGTATGTTGACGAGAACGTCCTGAACTTTATGACGCACAAAGGTTTTGAAAATAGCCTTTTAGGAAATGAAATAGTAGAGGCTACGGTAATGTTTATCGACATTTGTGGCTTTACAGCGATTACAGAGAAAGTTCCGGCAAATACTGTTGTGGATCTGATCAATACGCTGTTTGATAAAATTGTGCAGGAAGTGATTAGTCATGGTGGTCATATCGATAAATTTATGGGTGATGCCGTGATGGCGGTGTTTAGGGATAAATTCCATCTGGATAGGGCTATAGATGCAGCACTGGCAATAAAGGCGCAGTTGAATGGTGCGGAGACTTTCAAGTCTGGCGACTATGAATTTAAACCAGAAGTGTCAGTTGGCATCAATTCGGGCGAAATGGTTTCTGGGAACATAGGTTCGGCCTCATTAAGAAGGCTCGATTATACAGTTATCGGAGATTCTGTTAATCTTGCACAACGGTTGCAGGGCGTAGCAAAAGCCAGCCAGATCCTGATTACGGAGCAGGTTTATCATCTTGCGAAAGAATCTTTTAATTGTATAGAAGTGGGTGAATTTACCCTTAAAAATAAAGAATTGCCAGTACTTACGTATGAGGTAACGGAATAATTAATGGCGCGCACGGCGTTTTAAAACGCCGCCTGCCGCTTCTTTCACTACACTGGTAAATACAAAAGCTTTAGGATCTATTTCGTGGATCATATTTCTTAATCTTCTCAGCTCAAGTCTGGTAACTACGGTGAAAACGATATCTACAGGGTGACTTACGTCGAAACTCTCAGGTAGGAAACCGCGCTCTCCCTTGTACACAGTAATACCACGGCCGAGTTTCATAACCAATCTTTCTTTGATCACCTCACTTTGTCCGGAGATAATGGTTACACCAGTATATTCTTCCAGCCCCTCGATCACGAAGTTGATCATCCGGGAAGCAGTGTAATAGGTAAGAATGGAATACAAGGCTGTTGGCAGACCCAGCTTAATGGCTGCAATAAGGAAAATGACGATGTTTATGCCCAGGATAATTTCACTGATGGTGAAGCTTATCCGCTTACCGGTGTATAAAGCCAATACCTCAATGCCATCCAGTGCGCATCCTCCGCGGATGGCCAGTCCAATACCTATTCCCATAAACACACCGCCAAAGATAGATACCAGCAGCTTATCGGAAGTGATCTGTGTTGCAGGCAGGAAATGAAGGCAGAGCGCCAGGCCTATAATGGCTGCAAGCGTGCGCAGTGCAAATGTTTTATTAACCTGGAAAGCACCCATTAAAATGAAAGGAATGTTAGCGATAATGATCACATAGGCAATGTTGACATGATATAACTCATGGATCAGCAAGGATATTCCAGTTACGCCACCATCAAAAAAGCTATTAGGTACCAGGAAGCTCTTTAATGCAAATCCACAGAAAAGAATTCCTGCAAGGGTATATCCGGCATCAATAATATGGGTCTTAATCGGTGTGTTGTTCATCTTGGTTATAATAAGGCGTTGATGTTAAGTTCTTTTGTTGCATTTCTGCGGCTGATAGAGGTGGCTGTAAAATAGTGGTGCTGCTTCAAAAAATCTATCTGCATCTGATCCCAGGTGTCTTCGTTATCTATCAGTCCCTCAGCGTGCATCTCTTCATATAATTTCTTTCCATTTGCGGCAAAATCTTCTCGCCCGAGGTAATCCAGGTCAGCGTCACAAAGGATTTGTTCTGCAAGAGAACGGGGTTGCTGTGGAATCCGGGTTGCCATAATCAGCCGGCAAACTTCTGCGATATCTTCTTCGCTGTAACCAAAAGTACGCAGCGCATCTGCTGCAATGATACAGGACTGCTCCTCGTGGTCTTTCCGGTGCTTTAAATAGCCTGAATCGTGGTACAACGCCGCTATTAATAAAAGCTTCAGCGCTTTCCCGTCAACATGCTCGGCCCGGGCGATAGATGCGGCACACTGATAAACGTCCAAAGTATGTCCGAGATCATGGTAAAGCAAATGCCTGGGCAGTTCTTTTTGTAGTTTTTTCAGTATGAATTTACCCTCGGGGCTATTTTGCATAAAAAATCTATTCAAGGGCTAAGATATTAATGTTAGCTGAGCAATGAAAACGATTTCTTCGAATTTTAATAAATTCATGTGTAGCTTTTTAGTGTTGGTTTAATGAAAATGGCTGTTTCTTGTTAGTTAGCAAAATTTATTATCCATATATTTAGCTATGCAAACGGTGACCATAGATTGGCTAAAAAAGATCGAAGTTTTACAGGATATTCCCGACGCACAGCTGCAGTGGTTTATCGATATGAGCGAAGACAGGAGCTTTGCTGATGGCGATTATGTATTAGAGCCCGGGCAAGCCTTAACCGGGCCACATATCCTGCTGGAGGGGAAAATGCGTTTCTTCGTCATGCAATCGGGCTCCATGCGCGAGTACCTGATATTTGAGCCTGGAGCCATTACTGGTTATCTTCCTTTTTCCAGAGCTAAAATATCCTCCAGCTATGTTCAGGCCATTGGAGAACTTCGGATGCTCATGTTTCCTACAGCGCACATCCATGATATGATTACGCAGAATTTCGAATTGACACAAGCCCTGGTGCATATCATGTCAAACAGGGTGAGGGAATTTGCTAACTTTCAGCAACAGGGGGAAAAAATGATGGCGCTTGGTAAGCTTTCAGCAGGCTTAGCGCACGAATTGAATAACCCTGCTTCGGCGATAGTGCGCGATTCGAGCACACTCATCAAACATGTTCAGTTATCACCGGAGGTATTCAAAGACCGTTTTTCTATTAAGCTTAGTCCGGAAACAGTAGATACGCTGTCGGATACTTTTTTTGCTATTATTAGCAAGGAAAGGCCGCTGGCACCAGGACTTAAGCAGCGTACTGCTTTGGAAGATAAGCTGGGTGACTGGCTCGACGATAACGACATAGACCATGCCTGGGAAATTGCAGAAAACTTTGTTGACTATAATTTCTCTATAGATAATCTTGATGCACTGGCCGCAATCATACCGGAAGCTTACCGTTCTCCATTGTTTAACTGGATGGCTACGAAGTTATGTGCTGAAAAGATGATGGGTGATATACGTGAGTCTGCCCGCCGTATTGCTGAGTTGGTTAACTCTGTCAAGAATTTTACGCATATGGATCAAGGGCAGGATAAACAATATGCAGATATTCATAAGGGTATTGCAAATACCCTGACTATGCTTGGCTATAAGATCAGGAAGGGCAATATTGAAATTGTACAGGATTATGATCTGAGTCTGCCGCCTGTCAACGCTGTTATTGGGGAGCTTAACCAAGTCTGGACCAACCTGATTGACAATGCACTTGATGCGATGGAACCTACAAAAAAGGGGGTGTTAACGATCAGGACTAAAAAGGATGGCGAATTTGTTGAGGTAACAATTACAGACAACGGTCCCGGTATTCCTGCTGAAGTCCAGTCGAAAGTTTTTGACCCTTTCTTTACCACAAAGGAAATGGGCAAAGGCACAGGGATGGGGCTTGAAGTGGTACACCGTATTGTTGACCAACATAAAGGAACAGTGAAACTGAAATCTAAACCTGGAGAGACCGCATTTGTGGTATGCTTTCCAATTAACGGATAAATATTACGTAACATAAAATGAGTAGACCGATTATATTTTGTATTGACGATGATCCCCAGGTACTTCGTGCGATTAACCGCGACCTGAGGTCAAAATACAGTTCTTTGTATAAGATCATGACAACCACTTCGGCGCAGGAAGCACTGGAAATGCTGACTGAACTGAAGAACAGTGGTGCAGTGATTGCGTTGTTTGTATGTGATCAACGGATGCCGGAAATGGAAGGTGTAGATTTTCTCTGTAAGGCAATCAACATTTTTCCCGATGCCAAGCGGGTGCTGCTAACGGCTTATTCTGATACTGAAGCAGCAATAAAAGCAATCAATGACGTGCAGTTGGATTATTATCTGATGAAACCATGGGATCCGCCAGAAGACAGGTTGTACCCGGTTATAGATGGATTGATTGGCGACTGGCAGAATAACTATGTTCCTGAATTTACAGGGATCAGGTTGATTGGATTCCAGTTCTCACCGGCATCACATACCATCAAAGATTATCTGGCGGGGAACTTAATTCCATACCGCTTTCTAGACTTTGAACGGAGCACTGAGGCTACTGAACTGGTAGAGATGAATAATCAGGGTAACGAAGATCTGCCGCTTGTTTTGTTTGAAGACGGAAGCTTCATAAGTAAGCCAACCATCAAGGAAATAGCGGAGAAAATAGGGATCAATCCACAGATCACAAACCATATTTATGATGTTGTGATTATTGGTGCGGGGCCTGCCGGTCTTGCTGCGGCTGTTTATGGCGCATCTGAAGGATTGAAAACACTGATGATTGAGCGTAAGGCGCCAGGCGGACAAGCCGGAACGAGCTCCAGGATTGAGAACTACCTGGGTTTTCCAGCCGGTTTGAGTGGTGCCGATCTGACGCGCCGGGCAATTACGCAGGCAAAACGACTTGGCGCAGAGTTTTTATCGCCACAGTCTGTTAGTGATATCAGGCAAAAGGACGGTTATAAAACTATTATCCTTGAAGATGGACCCGACATATTGAGCCGTTCAGTAATCATTACCACCGGTGTTGATTACCGGAAGCTGGAGGTTCCAGGCATCAACGATTTTACCGGAGCTGGGATATATTATGGCGCTGCGCTAACGGAGGCTGCCGCATGCACGAATAAAGAAGTTTACGTTTTAGGAGGGGGTAACTCTGCCGGACAGGCAGCCGTATATCTGTCTAAATTTGCCAAAAATGTCTATATCGTAATCAGAAAAAATAGCCTGGTGAGTACAATGTCTGCCTACCTGATCGCGCAGATTGCCGATATTCATAACATTACACTTATTATTGATACTGAGATTACAACTGCAACGGGTGCCAATAGCCTGGAAAAATTAACGTTAACCAATGCTGTTACTAAACAAAGCGAGGTTCGTGATGCTGATGCTCTGTATATCTTTATAGGGGCAAAACCTTATACCGATTGGATTCAGCTGGATATTATTAAGAATGATAAAGATTTTATTGAGACAGGGCGAGATCTGAAAGCATATGCTGATTTTGAAAAGATCTGGAAGTTAAAGCGTGATCCTTTCTTGCTGGAAACCAGCTGTTCGGGTATTTTTGCCGCCGGGGATGTTCGGGCAGGCGCAATGAATAGGGTAGCATCTGCCGTAGGGGAAGGATCCATGGCGATCAGCTTTGTGCATAAGTATCTGGCAGAAGTTTAAGGGAATAATCCCCCTTAAGGGGGGGATTATTTTTTTCTTACTTCTTCATATAGTTCAATCAGCTTTTTCTGCAGCGATAACAAATCCTGCTCTCTCGCTAAAAGCTTTTCTTTAAGTTCATTTAATTCGTCTACCTTTTCCGGAATTGGTGCATCTCCCTCTTTTGCAAGTATCTCGATGATAGAAACATTGAACAAGCCTGCAATTTGATGAAGTCTTGAAATGTTAATGTCAGTGAATCCTGTTTCAATTTTAGAAAATGCAGGGATAGATATGTTAAGTCTTTTTGCGACTTCCCCCTGGTTCCAGCCATTCTTGTGGCGGAGCATTCTGATGTTTTTACCGATGTTGTTCATTGTGTTATGATTTGTTTAGGATTATCCTGAATGGGTGAACCCATTTCGATCTCAGGAAATTATAGATACATGTACGGAAACTGAGTTGACGTGGATTTCATTTTACAGATTAAATTTAAATAATAAGTCAATATTTAATTTAAACCATAGGATTATTGGCCTTTGGGAGAGCGATAATTTAAAATTATTACCTTATGGTTGAATATACAAAATTAATGTTAACTGTGCAAACTAATTTAACTTCGGGCATCATTTATGTGTTAGAACAGCTAAAATAACACTATGAATATTGAAACCCGGAAACTTACACTGGAAGATTATACAGACCTTAAGGAGTCTATGGAACAGGCATATGACACACTTGGCGGCTCAATATGGAGTAAACAAAGTATTGCTAAATTGTTAAAGCTGTTTCCTGAAGGCCAGCTTTGTATTGCTGTGGATGACAAAGTTGTAGCATGCTCACTGTCTTTAATAGTAGACTATGATGAATATGGGGACAAGCACACTTATCAGCTGATCACCGGTAATTATACATTTTCGACACACGACCCTACAGGGGACACCTTATATGGTATAGAAATTTTCGTATCTCCGGATTATCGCGGTTTGAGATTGGGCAGGCGCTTATACGAAGCTAGGAAAGAACTATGCGAAAGTCTGAACCTGAAAAGCATCATTGCCGGTGGACGCATACCGGGATATCATGCGCATGCGGAAGAACTTAGTCCAAGACAATATATCGATAAGGTTAAATCAAAGGAGCTTTACGACCCTACGCTAACGTTTCAGATCTCTAACGATTTCCATGTGCGTAAAGTATTGAAGAACTATCTGCCTGGAGATCATGAATCTAAAGAATTTGCAACATTAATTGAATGGAATAATATTTACTATCAGGGGATCGATGCCTCGGCACGGTCGGCAAAGACAATCAGGATTGGCCTTGTACAATGGCAAATGCGCTTGTTTCCTGATATGGATACCTTTTATGAGCAAGTTGAATTTTTTGTCGACGCGGTAAGTGGATATAAATCCGATTTCATCATGTTCCCTGAATTCTTCAATACGCCACTACTTCAGCCCTATAATCATTTGCCGGAAATGGAGGCTATGCGCAAGCTTGCAGGATTTACTGCTGAGATTGTAGAGAAAATTCAATCCTATGCTGTTTCCTATAACGTAAATATCATTTCAGGTACTATGCCTATAGTAGAGGGAAACAAGATGTACAATGCCAGTTACCTGTGTCACAGGAGTGGGAAAACTGAAGAATATAGAAAGGTACATATCACCCCAAATGAACAGAAATATTATGGGATGATTGGAGGCGACAAGATTCAGGTTTTCGATACCGATTGTGGTAAAGTAGGGATTCTGATTTGTTATGATGTCGAGTTTCCGGAGTTGAGCAGAATTCTGGCAGACCAGGGTATGCAGATTTTGTTTGTACCTTTTCTAACCGATACGCAAAACGGATATACACGCGTGAGGCATTGTGCACAGGCCAGGGCTATAGAAAACGAGTGCTATGTAGCTATTGCAGGTTGTGTAGGTAATTTACCAAAGGTTAACAACATGGATATTCAATTTGCGCAATCAGCAGTATTTACGCCCTCCGATTTTGCATTTCCAACGAACGCCGTTAAAGCAGAGACCACGCCTAATACGGAGATGATGCTGGTAGTAGATGTTGATCTTCATTTATTGGACGAGTTACACCATTTTGGAACGGTAAAAGTGTTGAAAGACCGGCGCAAGGATCTATACGAGGTGCGCCTCTTGAAATAACGTTAATGCGTAGCTTTTACGCGGGATTTTTCTGTATCGTTGCTGCCTGATTTATCGTCATTTTGTTTAACAGTTTTCTTGCCAAAATTATACGTCATACTCAGTTTGAATACCCTGCTTTCGCTCTTTTGTGTAAGTTGGTAATCCTGGCTGGGTATGGCACTACTGATGCGTGCTTTTCTGGTATTGAACAGATCTGTTGCGCTTGCCTTGATTGTGAGTTGCTTACCTAAAATATTTTTGCTAAGCCCCAGATCCATACCGTAAAGTGGTTTTACTGCGTAGGTTCCGTAGATTTGGGGCGACTGATAGTCAAATGCAATCTCTGTATCAACCAGTTTGCCAACTTGCAAGGTCTGCGTAGTGTTTAACAGATAAGTGAGTTGGCCAGCGCTATAAGGCAAGCCCATCAGGTTGCTTGTTTGGTATTTATTTCTGTATACCGTCAGGTTGTTTGTACTTTGCCACCAGGAGGCAAAAGTTACCGGTACTGCAAAGACAAGATTTATAGTTTGTTCTCTGGCAAGGTTCTGGTCTTTAATATAAAGTGTCTTTTTTACTGTGTCAGTTATTAATGTTGTCGTGATTACGTCTCTGGTTCTGCTGTATCCGAGACTTACATTGCCTATCTTTTTTAAATTATAACTTAACTCAAAAGCACTTGTATACTGCGGATTCAGGAATGGATTCCCTACTGAATAAGTAAAAAGGTCAGCAAAATAGCTGAAAGGATTCAATGATTGGTAATCAGGACGGTCTATCCTGCGGCTATAGGAAAAACTAATTTCATCCGCAGGAGACAACTCCCTGTTAATGGAAATGTGTGGAAAAAAATCCAGGTAAGTACGTTTCACGGTATTATCCTGACCTGGAGAAATGCCCTTCGACGCAGTAAGCTCAGCCCTAAGCCCAGCCTGGATATTAAGCCCATATTTCTGAACACTGAGTTCGGAATAAGCGGCCTGAATAGCTTCCCGATAGCTGAACTCATTACTTTTCCCAATGTCCTTGATAAAGCCCGTGGCATTGTTGTTTAGGTAGGCAAAAGCATTCTCAGTTTTAACGTAACTGCTCTTGAAGCCGCTTTCCAGTTTAATACCTTCAGTCAGTTGCCTGCTGTAGTCAATCTTTGCTGCCCAGATATCAATTTGCGAGGGTGTCTGGTTCTTGAATAATAATGCTGGTTTGAAGATCTGCCCACTCGAATTGTAGAAAATGTTATTATAGATAAAAGTATTAGCACTTGTGAATCTTGAGTAGTCGAGGTCGGCGTTTAGTTCTTGTCCGGAGGTATCAATCTTAGATCGGAGATTTAAGTTATAACCAAGGCTTTTATATCGGCTATCCCCGTTACTTATTGAGTAGATGCTGGAATCCGGAAGGATAGGCTGTTGCCCGATCAAAGTTAGATTGTCTGTATTTATAGTGTTTTTATTCGTAAATCCTGTTGTTACAAAACCCAGAACAGTCTTGTTGGTGAGGTTGTAATCCAGCCCGGCTTTTAAATTGTGACTTTCCTTTGCATATAGATCGGTACCGCTTTGCCTGAAAAAAGTTTGTTCATTACCGTTGTTGTTACTTCTCGATAAATTCAAGATTTCATTTTCTTTTAGGTTTTCAAAACTATACTGTCCGAAAAAGTGAAATTTTGACGATCGGTGGTTGATCAGTAAGCTGGCATTTCGCTTAAAGTAATTACCGTAGCCGCCAACTGCGGTGAGGTTTCCATTTGTTCCGTAGTCTTCGTTTTTCTTGAGTCTGATGTTAATGAGGCCCCCGGCACCCGAAGCTTCGTATTTTGAAGAGGGGCTTCCGATGAGTTCAATCGCTTCTATGGAAATCCCATTAGTTGCGCTAAGGAGATTTCTGACCTGCTCTGTGGAAAGGTATGTTGGTTTACCGTCGATTAGCACTGTAACACCACGTTTACCGTTGAGACTGATGCTGCCGTCTCTTTCTACGTGAACACCCGGGGCTTTGGAAAGAATTTCCAGGGCAGAAGAGCTACTGGAAACGCTGCTATTGGAAACATGTAAAGTTGTGGTGCCATTCTTTTGCGTCACTAAAGGTTTTTTACCGGTGATCTGCACCGTATTCAGTTCCTGGACTTCGTTAATTGTGGAAGTTGAATCCGCTTTCTTTTTTGTTGAATCCTGTGCGAAACCAGGGATGGCGATAAAAAAAGGAATGCAAAAAGAGAATAAAGAGCGGTTAATTTTTATCTTCATGCTACTAAGCTAAAGTTTCGGGATTGCCGCCAGAAATCTTTAACATTGTTTAACAAGCTAACCAAATGAAGTTTACGTTACCACTATACGGCCTGCTACTGTGTGCCGCTATCACTATAAGTTTTGTGCAGGAACCCATCCCGGTAGTTGAAAAGCCTGTAGTCAAGATAAAAACAGGGCTAATTTCTGGCGTTACAAATCCGGGAACAGGCGTCAGCAGCTATAAAGGTATTCCCTATGCGCAGGCTCCGATAGGAGATCTGCGCTGGCGGGCACCACAACCTGCTAAACCATGGCAGGATTTGAAGGTTTGTGACGCCTTCGGACCAAGTCCATATCAAAATAAACCAGGCCCATTTAGTATGTGGTCTCAGGAATTTATTATCCCCGAGCAACCCATTAATGAGGATTGCTTATATCTTAACGTATGGGCGGCTGCAAAAGGTAAAAAACCTAAGCCTGTACTGGTATGGATTTATGGTGGTGGCTTTGGGTCAGGCGGAGCCAATGTTCCGGTATATGATGGAGAAGCATTGGCAGCTAAGGGTATTGTATTTGTAAGTTTTAACTACAGGGTAGGCGTCTTTGGATTTATGGCACACCCGGCACTCTCGGCTGAATCAGGGCATCAGGCATCGGGTAATTATGGATTGATGGATCAAATTGCCGCACTGAGATGGGTTAAAGATAATATTGCTGCGTTTGGCGGTGATCCGGATCAGGTAACAGTAGCAGGCCAATCGGCGGGATCTATGAGTGTAAGCTGTCTGATGGCGGCTCCTGCGGCAAAAAAGATGTTCAGTAAAGCGATCGCCGAAAGTGGTTCTTACGTGCTTAACCATAATGGTATTGAAGACTTGCGTACTGCTGAGCAACAGGGACTGGCTATTGCAGAAAAACTGCAGGCTAAGACGCTGGCAGAATTACGCGCTGCTCCCGCCAGTGCTGTACAGCGATCGGTGGTGGGTAATTTTAAACCTATTGTAGACGGATATATATTGCCGGAGGCTGTTGGCGACTGTTTTGCTGCGGGCAGGCAGCATCAAGTGCCTTTGCTTACCGGATGGAATGCTGATGAGATATATGTAGCTGAACCAATAAAAACTGTACAAGGTGTTCAGGAAAAGCTCAAAAAACAATATGGAGATAAAGCGGAGATATTATTAAACTACTATCACGTAACTGATGAATCGTCTGCCATTTATGCGCAGCGGCAACTGGCCACAGCAGAGCGTTATGGCATGCAGAATTTTACACTCGCTAATCTGCAGAGCAAGATTCCCGGATTGCCTGTTTACGTATACAGGTTTTACAGGAAGGTGCCTGGAAATGGTGAGTATGCTAAATTCGGTGCCTTCCACACCTCCGAAGTTCCATATGCGTATCATAATCTTCGGTTTTCAGATCGGCCCTGGCAAGCAATAGACTACAATTTGGAAAAACAAATGTCAGACAGTTGGATCAATTTTATAGTTAATGCTGATCCAAATCATCAGGGGATGGCCAAATGGGGGAAGTATGATCAGAAGAATTACCAGGTTATGGTATTCGATGAGGAGATACAACCTGCAGCACTTGCTGAAAAAGAAGTACTACAGGTTATTGTTGCTGCGCAGACTGTTAAAGTACCCTAACTGTTAGGTAGCTTGGGTTTTCCTTAGTGCTGTAAAGCTTATGTGTTGCTTTAATAAAATCGGTATCCTTGGCTTTCATAATATCCTGAACTTGTTGGGTATTCCTGTCAATCAAAGGGAACCAGGTACTTTGTAACTGCACCATGATGCGGTGGCCTTTCTTGAAGGTATGGAGTACGTCCTGTAGTTCAAAGTTTACCGGACTTATCTTGCCAGGAACAAAGGCTGTTGGTTTGTCAAAGCCCGTGCGGAACTTTCCGCGCATAGCCTCACTTCGCACCATTTGCTGATAGCCCGACATTTTAACTTCCTTGCCTGTCCATTTATTATTTGTTGCCGAATCAGGGTATACGTCAATGACTTTAATTACCCAGTCGGCGTCTGTGCCGGTGGTAGACACTTTTAAGTTGGCCCAGATATTTCCGGCGAGCGTAACTTCGTTATCAAGAACATCTGTTTGGTAGGTCACAACATCGGGTCTTGCAGATGCGAAACGCTGATCAGCAGTCATGTAGTCACGATCCATGTCCATAGACTTCCGATTTAGGAATGGGACAGGGTTTGCAGGGTCTGAGTCAAATGTGCTGAGTTCGGTTTTTCCTGCCGCAGGTGCCGTAAATGCTAATTTGCCACCCGGTAAAAAATATAGCTTTTTCTCTTCAGCATCTTTCGGTGGCCAGGTATTGTAGGTTTTCCATGCATTTGCACCAGTTTGAAATACGGAAACTTTGGGTAGATCTAATGGAGTGTCTTTAAGATAATGACTAAAAAAGGCAAACTCAATTTTCTCTCTATAAAAAGGACCGGTAGCTTTTCCGAAATCTACATCACCCAGGTGGTCGCCATCTCCTCTGGCCCAACCACCGTGTACCCATGGGCCCATAGCAAAATAAACTGGTGTTTTCGGATTATTGGCGGCAAGTACTTTATAGGTATTAATGGCGCCATATAAATCTTCTGCATCGTACCACCCACCTGTAACGAGTGTTGCTGTTTTAATATTGGTAAGATGGGTCAAAACATTTCGATCTTTCCAATGCTGGTCATAATTAGGATGATCCAGTAATTCATTCCATAAACGGATGGTATCCTTATAATACTTAAGATTAGAATTTCGCATACTGCCCATTTTGAGGAAGAAGTCGTAACCATCCTCTGTGCCAGGATTAAATCTGCCACCGCGGCGTTGTGTTGGTTTGTCATCCTGACGATTAGTAAATCCGGGATAAAATCCGAAATTGGCAACGAGCATAAAAGCACCGTTGTGAAAGGCATCATCGCGGTAGAGATCTGCAATTGGAGCTTGTGGCGAAGCGGCAACAAGCGCAGGATGTCTGCTTAGTAAAGCAGTAGTTGTATAGAATCCCGGATATGAAATTCCCCATACACCAACTTTGCCAGAGTTGTTTGGAACATTCTTTAACAACCAGTCAATTGTATCGTAGGTGTCGGTACCCTCATCAACAGCACTGGAATTTGGATGCTTATCGAGTTCGGGAGTCATCTCCTCGTAAATACCTTCGCTCATATAACGGCCCCGCACATCCTGATAAACGAAAATATACCCGTCATGTAAGAACAATGAAGAAGGCCCCAAACTTGCTTTGTATACTTCCGGTCCGTAGGGTGCAACACTGTAACAGGTCCTGTCCATCATAAACGGATATGTTTTACTCTTGTCTTTAGGGACGTAAACAGAAGTAAATAGTTTTTTTCCATCCCGCATAGGGATTTGGTATTCGTACTTCTGGTAGTTTGTTTTAATAAAAGCAGCATCCGGATTATTTTGCTGCGCGATAGCCGTGAAGCCCAGGAGGCTCAACGTCCAAAGAATGAGATATTTCATGATGTTAAGTTTGGTGTGCGAATATAACTGGAAAATACTACTCGCGTAGAGTTTTTAGCTATTGTCTGCAGAAATGGACGGTTGGTTAAACAAAAGTGGGTGTTTAATAATTAATGTTTATGTATATGTCTTGTTTTTAGCTGATTATAGATGATATTGTAGTATTTGCGTTTGTTTTTTGTTGATGTTTTTCTGTTGTTTATACTTAATCAATGTGTAAACTACGCGATTTAACGATAAAATTACCTGCTTCTCATGAATAATAGAAAATAGGAATTGTAATTGATTAGTCATGAATAGATCTACAAATCTATTAACCTTTTCTAAAATGATAACTATGGAAACTATTAGAACTGATTTTAACAGCCAATTGTACACACACAAAGATGGATTACTTTCCTTTGCGATGTCTTTTACTAAAGACACTGACGACGCAGCGGATCTGGTTCAGGATACGTTGTTAAAAGCGATTCATTATGCACAAAATTTTAAAGAAGGTACAAATCTTAAGGCGTGGTTATACACGATCTTAAGAAACACTTTTATTAATACATATAGAAGAAAACAAAGGGTAAAGACCATGGTAACTGTTACGGATGAAATTTCATCTGATCAACTTAGATTTAGTTCAACTAACAATCAGGGTGAGAACAAATGCACGATGGACGATATCAATAAGGCTTTAGCAAAACTGCAACCGTGTTACTCGGTACCGTTTTTGAGATTTTTTGAGGGTTATAAATACCACGAGATCGCAGATGAGTTGAATATCCCGATAGGGACAGTAAAGACAAGAATTCATCTGGCAAGGGGGATTCTGAAAAAGAACCTTAAGATGTACCATGAACAGTTTCTTAAAGCAAGTTAACCTAATCCTCATATTGATAAAAAGGCTCCAAGCGGAGCCTTTTTTTATGCTGAAGTGTTTTTCATTTGCTCAATCAGCATTTTTAAGGTTTCCATCACCTGATCAAGGTTACTCTGGTTTCCTGTAACTTTTGCAATCATAATACCGCCTTCAATCAGTGCGATCATTGAAAGCGCCAATACTGAACTGTTTAATTCTTTTTTAAATTCCCCGTTTTGAATTCCGGCGGTGATGAGATCCTGTATATTTTTTTTCCAGTTGATAACGGCGTTAGCAGCACGCTTTTTTAACGCTTCATGCGTATCGTCTGCCTCGACTGCTGTATTAAGCACTGGACAGCCGCCCTTGGGGAAATTTCCCTTATTGAAACTATCGTACACGCTGGCGTAAACCAGTAATTTATCCTGATAGGTTGTCGCTTTTTCTATTCGTTGCTGAATAAGCTTGCGAACACATTTGTGATTGTAATCAAATACGGCGAGCGCTACCTCTTCTTTGTTTTCGAAATTGCCGTAGATACTGCCTTTCGTCAGGCCAGTCGCATCAGTTAGGTCGCTTAACGACGTACCTGCATAACCTTTTTTATTAAAAATTTCGGCTGTACGCTCGATAATAAAATTCCTGGTCCGGTCTGCTTTGCTCAATACATTGTCCATATTGCAAATATACCAAAAGGTATTTAAATATAACAGGATTAGTGCATGGAACAATAGTCTACATTTATTAGTTTAGCATTTAATTTTGAAGAAATGAAAGTTAAGGTTCGGTTGTCATTACTCTTATTAGGTATTCTGTTTAGCTACAATAGTATTGCGCAGCATCGTTTGTTACGAAATGAAATTGCCAGCATAGCACTGTCGGCGAAAGGCAGAGTGGGGGTAGCGATGGAGGTGTTGGAAGATCGGGACACACTAAGTTATCATGGTGGTTCGCGTGTGGTAATGCAGAGTGTTTTCAAATTTCCTATTGCAATAGCAGTTTTGCATCAAGTGGATCTCGGGAAATTGAAACTGGATCAGATGTTACATATTATCAAAGAGGATCTCCCTAAAAACTATAGTCCGCTTCGCGACAAATATCCGGAAGGGAATATCGACCTGCCTGTTTCGGAGTTATTAAGTTATATGGTTTCTTTAAGTGACAATGATGCCTGCGATATTTTATTGAATAAAATTCAACTTAAATCTGAGGTGGAAAGGTTTATTCATAACGTTGGAATCAAAGACATTGAAATCAGAGCTACTGAGGCAGAAATGATGGCAAATTGGGATGCGCAATATACAGATTGGACAACACCTGACGCCATGTTGAAACTGTTAAGGATATCCTATACTGATACAATTTTGCGTCCGTCAACTAAAAGCTTTCTTTGGGAAATTATGGAGGCAACATCCACAGCGCCAAAGCGGATGAAAGGTTTGTTGCCGCCGGGAGTAATCGTAGCACATAAAACAGGCACCTCCTCAACAAATTCCAAGGGCCTTTCGCCGGCAACTAATGATGTTGGCGTAATTACGCTACCCAATGGAAAGCATCTGGCTATCGCCGTTTTTGTCACGGATTCCTACGCTGATCCCGTTACCCGAGATCTCGTTATTGCAAAGATCACAAAAGCAGCATATGATACCTTTTCCGCAACTGCTACCAAACATCCTTAAGCCCATTTAAAAGAGCCTGCTCGTACCTTAGCTCATCAAATTTATATAGGAAGGGTGCCTTAAAAGCACCTCCGGTTCTTTTTTCTTCCAGTCGTGTAAGGATGTTATAGCTTATTATGCGGCGCTGGAAATTTCTCCTGTCCAGCTTCATGCCCAATATGGTTTCGTAGAGTCGCTGTAATTCGGGCATCGTAAAGGTGCTTGGTAAGAGGTTCATCCCAATTGGCTGAAAATTAAGGTGCAAGCGGATTGTCTTTAATGCTTGTTCTATAATTTGCCTGTGGTCAGACATGAGGGAGGGAAGTTCATTGACATCAAACCATTTGCAACTGACTGATGAGAAATCAGCCTGAGGGTCTACCTGTGTATATTCTACAAGGGCATAAAAACCAATGGTGATAAACCGGTCGAGCAGCCATTTATGAATTTCTGAGGACGTTTCGTCGTGCTCAAATTGCCGGTTTAGCAAGGTTGCCCGGTTATTTAACCGGGTTCTTTCAGGATCGCCAAATACATGGAACTGCTCCAGAAATATACCTGTCAGTCCTGTCCTTTCTTTCAGTACACGTTTTGGTGCTTCCTCGAGAAACTCATCTTTTTTAACAAATCCTCCTGGTAATGCCCAGGTTTTCTGGTCTTTGAGTTCAAGAAGCAGAACTTTCAATTCATTTTCATGAAAACCAAAAATTGCTACATCAACAGAAATTCCGGGCATGTAGCTGGAAATGTTCTTTATGAATTCGGAATTATGGTTTTCTGGCATAATGGGATCGGTATGTGGTTTTTGGACAATTTAGTAATTCTCAGAAGCTCCCACAAATTAAAGGCGTTAGCTTTATGTCATACATGGGATGTTACATCGCTTTTACAATGTTTTTTCGCAAAAACATATAGCAAAGTGCGATTACCGTCGTTGCTGCTGATGCATACATCACTGATGGGATTTTTGCGATAACATCCTGAAAGTACCATCCTGCGCCCAGCGCAGATAGCCCTATTCCTGCCTCCATGGCAATATACATGGTTGCCATAGCCTTACCACGGTGATCGGGCAGGCTCATGTCAATTGTCCACGCATTTAGTGCGGGTGATAAAACACCAGAGGCCACACCGTAGATGCAGGCACCAAGCATTAACCCGGCAACTGAAGACGAATAGCCAATAACGGACATGGATAGGATCAGTAAAACAAGGCCGGTATTGATGACCCGGATTCTGCCGTAGCGGTCTGATGCTTTTCCGGCAACAAAGCGAATAAGCAGAGAGGCGATTGTAAAGACCATGAAAAACAAGCCTTTATTGGCAATACCGAGATGACTGCTCCAATCAGGAATTAATGTTAGGATAACTCCATAGGCAATGTACGAAAGAAAGGTAACTAATGCTGCAGGTAGTACTTCCAGCGCAATCAGGTCTCTTCTTGAGATTTTGAGTAGCGAAAAGCTGAAGGGATGTTTTGGCTTCAGCGTCTCCTTCATGTTCATCAGTATGATGATCGAGAGTAAGGCGAAGATCGAAGATGCGTAAAATAAAACGTTTAAAGAATAATAAAGTCTTATGGAGCTGCCTATTGCCGGCCCAATTGCCATTCCGGTACTGAAGCAGAGACCATGTATGCCTAATGCTTCTCCCCAGCGTTCACGTGGGATGATGTCTGCGACATACGCTGCTGTTGCCGTTGGCTTGAATCCTGTAGAAAAACCGTGGAGCAGCCTCAGAAATAGGAATCCTGAGACAGTACCGAGTATCGGATACATAAAGCCGCATACGAAACAGACTACAGAACCAATTGCCATCACAGGAATCCTGCCCAATGTATCGGTTAGTCGGCCGCTAAATGGCCTGGAAATTCCGGCGGTAAGTGTAAAAAGTGCAATAATAAGACCTTTATATTGTGCTCCGCCAATGCTGCTTAAATATGCTGGAAGTTCTGGAATCAGCATATTGAAACTTGCTGAAAAAAGTAGGGAGCTCAGACAGACCAGGCCGAACTGTAAGGTGTAGATAGACGTTGCGGGCTTTAACATAATTACGCTGCAAAGCTACTATTACTTTGGCCGATTACTGCAATTTGGGGTCCGTTGTTTTCTTGATTTTCAGTGCGCTATTCATGCCTCTCACCGTTTCGTCCAGACTGGCAGCAGAAGCCTGCAGGTTATTGAGTATTACCTGTAGTTCTGCCGGTAAATCTTCAGTTTCCAGCAATTCGCAAAGGGCTATCATGTTTGCAACAGGTTTCCTCAGGTCATGAGACACCATATAGTTAAACGCTTCCAATGCGGCGTTTCGCTGCGTTAATGCAGTTAACATCCTTTCTCGCTCCAGCTCAGCGGTCTTTTTATCAGTGATATCCTGAACATAACCAGAAACATACTTTACTTTTCCTTCGCGGTCCCGGATCACAGTAATTGCTGTATTAATATATTTAACCTGTCCGCCTGTCAATAGCCTGAACATGTGGTTGTGAACGTGATTATTTGCATTAATAAGCCTGATTTTTTTACGGATCAATTTTTGGTCTTCCGGGTGAATATGCTTGATAAAGTGGTCATAAACCATTGCCTTCACATTAGGGCTCATTCCCCAGATTTTATACATTTCTTCCGATCCGCTAAGCATTCGGGTTTCAGGGACCATTGTCCAGGTTCCCAATGCAGCAAGCTGTTCAGCCTTTTTGTTTCTTGCATCCTTTTTAATCAGATCAGTAAGCATGTTTTTACGTACGACACTTTCCTGCATAGCGTTATTTACCAGTATGACTACGATAATGAGTATAAACAGCAAGGTAAGCGTTAGGGCAAGGTTTCGTAGTAGCTGAGCTGATGTAAGCATATTGCTGCGTTCAGCGAGTCGCTTTTGCTCAATGGCATTGATCAGGGTGCTATACTTGTCAGCTTCATCTACATAGTTTCCGCCGGTATGACTTTGAAGATAGGTAAGTGCCGGCAGAAAACCTGAAGTTTGTCTGATATGAATCATCTCGGTTGAGAGTACGATACGTTTACCTATATAAACTGTTAAAGAATCCAGGGCAGGGCGCATATTTAAATCTTCTGCGGTTAACATTCTGAATTGACCGAGATTCCTTGTTAAGGATTTCTGGGTGCCAGCGAATTTTTTCGTAGAGGTAGGTTCACCAGTCAAAAGATAACGTCTGGCAAGCATGCCGCTTTGTGCGGCAAGAAATTGTATTTTCGCAGCCGAGCTTAGAATTTCCTTGCTGTGATTCACAAGCATATTCACCATAATTGCACGCTTCGCAGTGTAATAAACAGCAAACAACAAGCAGCATAGAATTATTGCCAGCAGGTTAATGTTGTAGATCATTCTCTTATTGAACGCACGCATAAATACATCACTAATTACAGGGAAAAGGTAAGCCGGTATAGGACGAGAAGCATTTACGGCTACGCGCAAAAATAATCTTTTAAAACAATATATTCCTATAGGTTTTGAATTAAATGATGCTACTATTGCTTATAGGTGATGTTTTATGCCTTAAACGGGGGTTTTATAGCTATGCACGACAATTGGAGTATTTGTTGTGATAGTTCCGGAACCATTGTGGATTAAATTTTGGCCGAAAATAATTTTGTTGTTTCTGCTGCGGTAGCTAGCGAGGGTTTTTAAAGGTTCGCTGCCCTTTTTTCCAGTCTGCTGATCTACGGTAATCAATACACATCTGGCACAGGGCTTAACAGCAAAAAATGCTACTCCTCCAATTTCAAACGCTGAGAAAGTATCTTCCTCATGAGGCATTCCGCCTGAAAATACGAAATTTGGTCTGAAACGATCCATGAGGATGGGTTGATCCAGTTTCTGATTCAATTGATCTAAAGCGGCCATCCCAATTATGAGACAGGGATACCCGTCAGAGAAACGTACAACTTCTTTTTCATAGGCATATCGTGGATCTACATATCTTTCTTCCTCGTTGAGCATCTTGACAAGTCTGACATGCATACCGAGTAAGGATGAGAACCAGTCATTTACGGTCTTGCTTACCTCCATGCCATTGCATTGATCATCCCAGACTGTTACCTGGATGAGCTCGCCGGTTTCACAGTCCTTGTCGAATGTAATGTTAAGATCTGGATCTAATTTGTGCGCAACAGTAAGCTCTGATCCATTTATCTTAACCTGCAGCAAGGAAAGTAAATGGTGTTTACGCTGACTAACGAATGTACCTGACTGATCAATGAGCATCCATTGCCGGTCGTACTGCAATCCTTTTTGTTCTATAAGGCACTGATCAAGTCTTATTCCGCCAAGTGATTTGATGGGATAAATATAGATGTCTGTCAGCCGGTATTCGCTCATCCCTAAAGGTAACAAAAATCTGATTTATATCATTTTGGTATAGCGTAATCAATGCGAATTCATGCGTTATTTTTAATAAAGGCGTTATCTTCGTGAACAATCAATAATTATGGAAGCAGCAAAAAAAAAGGCAGTAATAGTGGGCGCCAGTGGTTTAATTGGATCGGAGTTATTGGACTTACTGCTGAAAAATGATTCCTACGCAGAGGTACTTAGTTTAGTGCGTAAGGAAAAGCCAATCCAGCATCCAAAGTTGACTCAGATAGTTGTCGATTTTGAACAATTGGCAACCTATAGTAATTTAATTACCGGACATACTGTTTTTAGTTGTTTAGGAACGACAAAAAAACAAACTCCCGATACACAGCTTTATTATAAAATTGATCATGATTATCCCGTATTGTTGGCAAGGTTGGCAGCTGCTAACCAGGTAGCACAGTTTCATTATGTTTCGGCTCCTGGCGCAGATTCAAAATCGTTGATCTTTTATTCTCGGACAAAAGGAGATGCAGAAGCCGATTTAAAGAAAAGCGGGATAAGAACTTTGTATTTGTATCAGCCTTCTTTGCTTACTGGTGAAAGAAAAGAGCATCGTTTTATGGAGCAGATTGCAGAACGGATCATGAAAGTGATCGACCCTGTACTTGTTGGAAGTTGGAAGAAATATAGAAGTATATCTGGTAAGTCTGTGGCTTTAGCGATGCTGCGACGATCTCTAGTACCCGATGTGGGAGTTTTTACATTAGCATCTGATCAAATTCAAGAGATTGCAGATGCGGATAATAAAATAATGCTTTAATCTTTTATTGGTAATGTTTTGATTGCTAACCCTTAAGTATATTTTTTCTTATTGAACCTGAGCTGGATGTTGAATTGTTGATAACATTATTGGTATTCCGGCTGTTTATTTCCTAAATTAATACTGTGATTAAAAGGTATCAATAGCAGAAAAAAAGTCCTGTGAGCGGGTGATCCACGAAGGGCAGGCAAAACATAAGTCAGCAATACTTCTACAGACTCTTTTAACCAGAAAATCCCTTGCTTTGCAGGGGATTTTCTGGTTAAAAGAGTTATATACCAAACTAATTAGCGAAGCTGCTGTTCTATTACAAATCTTCTTTTATCAAATCACATGATTCAATTACTTTTTATGATTAGCGGGGTACAAGTTGGTATGTCGGAAATAATGCTTTGTGCACTGGGCGTATTAGTTTTATTCCTATTAATTAGAAATGCCTTGCTCCCCCCTAAAGAATAACAATTACATGGAAGGTGGGGTTTTTAGACCTGCTATGCCTGAAACCGTTTCTTCTTCTTCATCATGTTTTCCTTTTTTCTTTTTCTTTTGCGGACCGCGTAATTGCTCTTCGATAAAGTCGTCGTATTGCGTTTGCTGCTCTCCCTTAAGGATATTTCGGATGTTATTGTTGGTGTCGTTCTGAAGTTTGTAAATTTTTGTTACGGACTCATCACTGTAACCTCCCGTTTGCTGCTTTTTAGCAAGTGCCAATTGCTCTTTGTACATGTCTACCGTGTAATTATAGATAATACTGCGTTGGGTTGGATTTAGTTTAATCTTTTTCTCCATGGCCTCCATGTTTTTAGTAGCCAGTTCAGTGGCGGTTGGAGGGGTTTTTTGTGCATTAGCCAGGCTGCACGTTGCAATTATGGTTAAAAGAACCAGAATATATTTTTTCATCATGATTTAAAATAGCTGTTGATATCGCTTATAATTATTATGCAATAAATGTATAAAATAATCTTCAAAATTTCATACCACGCTAATTCATGAAGTAGTTTACATCGATATACCTGAAGTAACTCCCCTGTTGCCGTGGTTTTCGAGAAGTGTTAAAGCCAAAGATTCGGCACTGATGCAATTATTTAGATTTTCAATCAGCCATGTGTTACCAGGATTCAATGAAAGGGATGCTCTTGCAGTGGCAGTGTTTTTCTTTTTGTTTTCGTAATCGTTTTTTAAAAGATTATAAGCTTCTACATATCTGGTATCCATACTTGGTTTTACTGAACGTTAACAAACAACAAATATATCATATTCCTGTCTGTTGAAGATCATTTAAGTATGTGAAATTTTCGAACATATTGCCTTAATTAACGTCTTAAATCAACGTTTTACTGTGCAGACTTCAATTGATCCAGGTAAACTGTCAGAATATGCTTTAGGTATAGTTCTGGTTTCGGCATCAAAATCACTGTACCAGGTTCTTTATCTTGCGCATGCTTCAGATAATTTGCTTTAATTTTTCCCCAATCTTTGGAATACAGTTGGATAAACATCTCGACAAACTGCTTATCGGTGTAGTCTTTTGGAAGCTTGCTTAAAACAACTTCTATTTTCTCTTCTTTTCTATGTAATACTGCCATCTTAATCTTTTTCCAAAGCTACGAACTAATTTGAACCAGGGGAAAATAGTTTTTATGACTGGTATAGTTCCGGTTTTAGCCTGTTTGCCAACAGACCAGTTGCCAGTGTAAGATCCAGATCAGCAACAATTACACCGGTTCTTTTATAGGTTTCGTGAACAATACAATTACCATCAGGGGAGATAATAGCACTTGCCGACTCTGGAAATGCTGTGGCATAACCGACGCTAGCAAAATATATTGTATTTTCCAATGCGCGCATCATCATGGCTTTTTCGTAATATGGATTTTCCTTTGCTCCCCATACTGTCAGACTTGGACCCTTTATGTTGCTCCCAGTCAGGTGGGGGTGAAATACAACTTTCGCTCCTTTGCGGGCTGCCCAGCGCACCAGTTCGGGATAACGAAATCCTTCATGGCAAATGACAATGCCAAATTTTAGTCCATTGATTTCGAAAATCTGCCGACCAGTGCCAGGTAGGTACAGGTCGTCTTCACTCGGATCTAACTGATTTTTGGTTTGACACCCGATTATTTCTCCAGTGTCTGAAATAACGTAAGCCACATTTGCAATGCCATTACGATAATCCTGGTCCATCGGGATGATGACAGCGATATTAAATTCTTTTGCCCATCTACAAACCTGCTGCAGTGCTTTGTCAAGCTTTGCAGGGTCATGTGCTTCTCCATTATATTCGTAACCCCTGTATCCAGGCAAGTATGTTTCAGGAAAACAAACTAGCTTGGCTTCTGAGGCTGCCGATTCTATGATCAATTGTTTTACCCAATACAGGCCATCTTCGAGCGATTTTGGAATAGGCGGGGAGGCTAAGGCTATTTTCATAATTGAAGAAGTTACTGTTGATCTCGTAAAATTATTAAATTTACAGAAGCAAAACGGTGTAATGGGTAAAATAATTACCTTCGCAATCCCGATTAAAATGATGGATATGAAATTTGAAGAGCAATTGCTAAAGAGAAGTAACAATCAATGTGAACTGTGCCAATCTGGCGCTACACTTACTGTTTACCAAGTTTCTCCTCAGACAGAAAAAACGACTGAAAATTGTTTTATGATCTGCGAAACCTGCTTATCTCAGGTAGAACAACGTTCCGAAATGGATAAGAACCACTGGCGTTGCCTTACCGGAAGCATTTGGAGTGAAGTGCCAGGTGTACAAGTGGTAGCCTGGAGAATGCTTAAACGTATGAGCACTGAAAGTTGGGCTGTTGATCTACTCGACACGATGTACCTGGACGATGAAACGCTGAACTGGGCAAAAGCAGGGGTAGATGATGAACAAACACCGGAAGATGTACATAAAGACAGTCTCGGCGCAACTTTATTTACTGGCGATTCTGTAGTGTTGACAAAAACCCTGGACGTTAAAGGATCATCTTTAAACGCTAAATTAGGTACTGTAGTGAAAAATATTCGCCTGGTAGAAAACAATACAGACCAGATAGAAGGAAGGATTGAAGGTCAGGTTATTGTGATCCTGACTAAATACGTGCGTAGACAAAATTAGTAGCAGGTCTTTCAGCTTGTTAGTAAAACTAACAAAAAACTAATTATGCAATTTTGTTGCAATTAATATATTGGATACCTTTAGTGCATTATGGACAAAAATAATTTGATATATGATGCCCTGATTGTCGGTGGCAGTTATGCTGGTCTTTCTGCAGCTTTGGGATTAGGTAGGGCAAGGCGCAAGGTTCTTGTGATTGATCATGGCATGCCTTGCAATCGTCAGACTCCACATTCGCATAATTTTTTGACACAGGATGGTAGTACACCTGCTGAGATCTCGGCGCTGGCAAAAGCGCAGGTATCTGCTTACCCAACAGTTCAGATCATGAATGATACTGTAGCAGGCGTAAGCGGAGAGAATATGGGTTTTGCAGTTTCTCTGGCTGATGGCGGACTTGTGCGTGCTAAAAAAATCATTTTCGCAACGGGTATTCAAGATCTAATGCCGGATATTCCAGGATTCAAAGAAAGTTGGGGTATATCAGTAATCCATTGTCCATATTGCCATGGATACGAATATAGTGATCAGCCTACAGGATTATTGCTCAATGGAGATGCAGCTTTCGACTTTGGACAGGTGATTCGTAACTGGACTGATCAGCTTACCATCTTCACAAACGGCGTCTCGACACTTTCTTCCGCTCAGACTGCTGAGCTGCAACTCCTCGGAATCATGCTTAATGAAATACCAATTAAAAGCGTCAGTCATACTGATGGACATTTGACTGGAGTTACACTTTCTAATGAAGACCAGGTCCCGCTTGCCGCAATGTATGCAAGGTTGCCTTTCAAACAACATAGTCAGATACCTGTTGATCTTGGATGTGGGTTAAATGCACTTGGTTATCTGGAGGTAGATGATATGCAGCGAACAACGGTAGCGGGGATTTTTGCCGCTGGCGACAATGCATCACCGTTTAGGTCTGTTGCAGGGGCTGTTGCTGCAGGAGCCAAAACTGCCGCTATGCTAAATCATGACCTGATAATGGGTAAGTAAAATGCAATTTAATTGATTAAAGCTTGTAAAGTCCGTTATAAATCGCTTTTTTTGCAGCAAAGACTACATAAATACTAGATTAAATTTTTGTGGTCAGATTATCAGCGGTATTCGCTGGTGTCTTTTACCTGCTTTTATGATCATTTTAAAAAACCTGAATAAGGATTTTCATCAAAAAAATAAAAAAGTAACAGCGCTTGCAAATGTTTCTCTGGAGGTAAAACCGGGTAAGATATTTGGGATCATCGGCGCTTCAGGAGCTGGCAAGAGTACGTTAATCCGTTGTGTTAACTTGTTGGAAGTTCCGGATTCAGGCGAAGTGATTGTAGATGGAAGAAATCTGATGACTTTATCTTCCGGGGAATTGAGCAAGGCGAGGAGAGAGATCGGGATGATCTTCCAGCATTTTAATTTACTATCATCACGCACCGTATCCGGTAACGTAGCTTTTCCTCTTGAATTGGCTGGGATGCCTAAAAGGGATATTGCGATCAGGGTGTCAGAATTGCTATCCCTTGTTGGCTTGGCGGAGAAGGCGACAGATTATCCGGCAACATTATCTGGTGGTCAAAAACAACGTTTAGCTATTGCACGCACACTGGCCTGCAATCCTAAAATTTTGCTTTGCGATGAAGCAACAAGTGCATTGGATCCCGCAACTACAAAATCTATTCTGGAACTGTTGAAAGATATCAACCGGCGATTTAATATCACAATTTTATTGATTACCCATGAGATGGATGTGGTCAAGAGTATTTGTGATGAAGTGGCTGTAATCAGCGAAGGAAAATTGGTTGAGCAGGGCACGGTAAGTGAGATCTTTGCACATCCTAAGACGGAACTGACGAGTGCCTTTATTAAATCGGCAATTAAAGTTACCGTTCCCGATTTTTATAGGGATCGTCTGCATCAGGAAAAAGTTGCTGATAGTAATCCCTTACTTAAATTAGGCTTTACGGGAGACACAACAGATAGTGCCGTAATATCCGAAGCAAGTCAGCGGTTTGCTATAAAATACAATATCATTACAGCACAGATCGAATACGCTGGAGCTGTTAAATTTGGTGTTATGATCGTGGAGGTTACGGGGGCGTCTGATCAGCATGAACAGGCAATGAATTGGTTTAAAACGCAACATATTATTGTGGAGGAGTTAGGGTATGTCTGAGTCGATGTTGATCATGTTATTAAAAGGAACGGGCGAAACACTTGTTATGACCCTTCTATCAGGCTTATTCGGTTTCATACTCGGGCTGCCTACAGGAGTCTTACTTTTTCTTACCCGTAAAGGACAGGTATTGGAAAGTCTTGCTTTCAATCGTTTTATATCCGTTCTGGTAAACATTTTCCGCTCTATTCCTTTTATAATATTAATCGTTTGGATGATTCCCTTCACCCGGGCATTGGTAGGTACATCCATTGGTGTAAGCGCTGCGCTTGTACCGTTAAGTATCGGTGCTGCCCCATTTATTGCAAGGATGGTAGAGAATAGTTTACTCGAAATCCCAAATGGTTTGATTGAAGCGGCGCGTGCAATGGGTGCCAGACCTTTACAAATTGTATATAAAGTTTTACTACCCGAGGCGCTGCCATCGATTGTCAACACTGCCTCGATTACCCTCATCACGCTGGTAGGTTATTCAGCTATGGGTGGGGCCGTTGGTGCTGGTGGTCTTGGACAAATTGGTTATCAGTATGGGTACGTTGGATACGACGTCACTGTGATGAACACTGTATTGGTAATATTAGTCGCCATAGTATTTTTAATACAACAAATTGGAGATCGCATTTCTAAAAAAGTAGATCACCGTAAATAAAGAATTCTATCTTATGAAACATACATACAACACATTACTTATAGCAGCATTTGCAATTACAAGCCTGATGGGCTGTTCTGGTGGCGCAAAAAAGGACGATCCTAACAAGATCAAAGTAGGCGTAGAGGCTGGCCCGGAATTCAGGGTAGCCCAGGAAGCACAAAAGGTTGCAAAAGAGAAATATGGACTTGATGTTGAATTGGTGCAGTTTAATGATTATGTAATGCCAAATGAAGCATTACATCAAGGTGATATTGATGTAAATGCTTATCAAAATAAACCATATCTGGATGTGCAGGCTAAGCAAAGGGGTTATCATTTTGCTATTGTTGGTAACACGTTCACCTATCCCATGGCAGGTTATTCTAAAAAAATCAAATCCATTGCTGAGCTAAAAACAGGAAATACGATCATCATTCCAAATGATCCTACCAATGGCGGCCGTGCGTTGCTATTGTTGCAAAAAGCTGGGTTAATCACGTTAAAAGCAGGAGTGGGGTTGTTGCCTACTTTGAATGATGTGACTGGAAATCCTAAGGAACTTAAAATCCTGGAACTTGAGGCGCCGCAGTTGCCGCGCGCGCTAGACGACAGAGATGTTACTATTGCGATTATCAACAATACATTTGCTACGCCTATTGGGCTAGTTGCGGAGCGCGATGGGATTTTTGTGGAGAGCAGGCAGTCACCTTATGTAAATATTATTGTTTCCAGAGAAGACAATAAAAATGCCGAGAAGGTTAAGAAATTTGTGCAGGCATTTCAGTCTCCTGAAGTAGAGAAAGCTGCGCTTGTAGAGTTTAAAGGCGGCGCAATTAAGGGCTGGTAACAGGATGTCTGACTACGTTTATCCGTCAGTCTTAACCATAGCGGGATCTGACAGTGGAGGTGGTGCAGGAATTCAGGCAGACCTTAAAACGTTTGCTGCACTAGGCTGTTACGGCACCAGCGCAATTACTGCCCTTACTGCACAGAACACACAAGGTGTATCGTCTATTTACGGGATTCCTGCCGGCATCCTTTCGGGGCAAATTTTAGCTGTACTGGGAGATATCCGTCCATCGGCTATTAAGATCGGAATGTTATACAATAAAGAACAGATTGAATCTGTTGTATCTGCACTTATTCAGTACCCCGGGATTCCCGTGGTTATCGATCCGGTAATGAAAGCTACTGCGGGTCAGAATTTAATACAAGAAGTTGCTATCCCGGCGATGCGTGATCTTCTGTTTCCCCTGGTTACCTTGATTACTCCCAATCTGGACGAAGCCAGTATTCTGAGTAATATGACAGTTACGAATGAACAACAAATGCAAGATGCTGCACAAGAAATGCTAAAAACAGGCTGCTATGGCGTTCTTGTAAAGGGGGGGCATTTAAAAACAGAGACCCTTTGCAATGTCTATGCGGACGGTGCCGGCCTTATCCGTAAATATTTTTCAAGTCGCGTGGAAACGGCCAACACACATGGTACAGGTTGCACGCTTTCGTCTGCAATTGCTGCCTACCTCGCTTTAGGTGAACAGCTGGATATGGCAATTGAGCGCGCAGGTATATTTGTTCAAAACGCTTTGATTGCCGGTAAAAATGTTAAAACAGGAAAAGGTAAGGGACCTTTAAACCATTTTTTTGCGCCTACGCCATTGATAAAGCGGAAACTGCAGTAAAACCAGAATCAATAATGCCGATCCTGCCAGAGAGATATGCTCTCCGGTGTAATAGGAGTCGGGATGGAAAACAAATTCGATAGTATGTTTACCCTGCGGAATTTGTGCGGCTCGTACCAGGTAGTTTGCCGAAAAATAGGGCTTTTCTACCCCATCAATAAACATCTTCCAGCCACGTGTGTAATAAATCTCTGAGAACACTGCAATATTGGCTTGTGTAGAATTGCTCTCATACACCATTTTATCGGGCGCATAACTCGATAATGTGATCACGCCGCTGGCAGTGCCGGGATGCCATGGTGTGCCTTCAATTTGAGATTTGAATCTCTGGTCAACGATCGCCTCATCTTTAGGCGAAAAGTTGGTAATCGCCTTCATTTCTTCATCTGCATTTTTCACATATTTAACCTTACTCACAAACCACGCATGACCACAGGCTGTCGTATTAACCTGTGCCTGCAACGTTGCAGAAGTATCGGCATTGCTGATTATATATTTCGTGTTTAGCATATCAAGAACTGCCATATTAATCGTTTTACTGAATTGAACGGTGATTACTTCGTCAAATTTTTTCAACCTGGCTGCTGAATATCCACCTATCGACTTATGGAAATATGGCGTAGTAGCGTCACTCAGAATATTTTCTGTAAGGTCTATGACCTTATAATCAGGATCTGGGTCTTTTAGGATCTGTAAGTCTACTGCTCTGGGCTGTGGCTTTACAACATCCTGTCTTTCTACAAAACTACCAGTGTTGAGGTAACGTTTATCTATGGGCCACATATCAATTAATACGAGTGCTACGAAGCCAAGCGACAATACCGTAGCTGTAATTTTGTTTTTTAGGAAGGCCCAAACCAGCGCAAATGCCAATGCTATAAAAATAAAAGAACGGATGGCATCGTCCTGGGCTGCAGCTTTTCTATCGGCGGCAAGCGCATCGCCCAATATGTTGGCTGTAGATTGGTCAACCTTTAACATTTGGGCTAATTGTGCAACGAAGTCGAGGTGGTTGCTACTTTTGAAAGAAAGAAATACATCAGGTATAATGGCAACGAGTAAACTTAAGCCCCCAGTGATATAGAGTGAATGTTTTGCTTTTTTTAGTAAAAAAGTTCTGTCTGTAGCCGCTGTGAGTTCCTGAGCTGCCAGTAATGCGAGCATCGGGAAACAAAGCCCAGCTACCGCAAGAATAGATTCTACCGCTCTAAATTTATTGTAAAGAGGAAAATAATCGAAGAAAAGGTCTGATACAAATGGGAAATTCTTACCAAATGACAGGAGCATGGTTAGCAGTACCACTGCCAGCAACCACCATTTCATTTTATTTTTGACGATAAACAGACCCAGTACAAAAAGGAAGCAGACTACAGCCCCAAAGTAAAACGATCCTTCTGTGAACGGTTTTTCGCCCCAGTAGGATGACCCTATATTTTGGGCAATGTAAGTCGCCTGACTTGGATCCGCCCCGATGTCTGTTAGACTTTTGACCACATGTTCGTGTTGCTGTGCGTTACCTCTTGAGCTTCCTCCATAAGCGTTGGGAATTAGAAAAGTAATACACTCACCTACGCCCTGACTCCATTGATAGGCATAAGCTTTGGAAAGGCCTTTGCCAGATTCCTTTATCTCGGCTGTAAGATTTGATTTCCCGCGAATCGTATCCTTACCGTAGTCGTATGTGCTCCACAGTGAGGATGCGTTTACAGCTATCGCGATCAGCGTTGCTACGCCAGCGAAAGCAATAGACCTGGCTAGCAGTTGGAACGTTTTGCTTTTAAAGGCATGATAGGTTTCGATTCCTACTAAAATCAGAATTGCCAGCAATAAATAATAGGTCATCTGGATGTGGTTAGCTCTGATCTCGAGCGCTAAGAATAACGCTGTCAGTGCTATTCCTGCACTATATTTGCCTCGAAAAATAAGCAAAATTCCTGCGAGTACAGGGGCAAAAAATGCAATGGCAAACACTTGATTTGCATGTCCGGCGGTAATTAGGATGATATTGTAAGAGGAAAAAGTAAAAGCAATGGCACCTGCGGCAGCAAGCCAGGGATTTAGCTTAACAACACAAAATAAGAGATAAGTTCCTGCCAATAACAGCAAAACCGTTCCTATAGGATTTGGAAAAATGGCATTGATACCCTTAATAATCCATGTTGTGATATTTGCGGGGTAAGGTGCCCAGATTTGAAAGGTAGGCATGCCACCATGAATTTGATTGGTCCACAAAATCGTTTCTCCCTTTTCCTTATATTGGTTGATCTCGGTCTGTGTAGATTGAGCCCTGGTGACATCATTCTGCCCAATTGTTTTTCCTGAAAATGCAGGATAGAAATACACAAAACAGATTGCGAAAAATAAGAGGAAGACGAAAATATGTGAGCTGTTTTGTTTAAACCAATTGTTCATAATGTAATGTTATAAGCGTCAAATCTAAAGATAAGACGCTTATAAAAAAACACTATATATGTTTAATCAGGCTGCGAGATCCTTTTTTTCGTATTCAATGGACAATCGTCCATCTCCCATTACCAAAAATAAGAGAAGTCCGACAAAAACCAGACTCGATAGCCAGATTTCTGAATACGGCCTGAAAATATTTGGCGACAGGTTTACAAAAAATACCGCAACGATGAGAATTGGCAGGTTGAGCAAGCAAAATACTCTCGTATTAGATCCCAGGGCTATTAGCAAGCCGCCAATGATGTGAAGCGCAATAATGAGGTGCGCCATGAAACTAATGGTGACCGAGGTCCCCAAACGGGCATTTTCCATTAACAATGTAAACGCATGAAGATTTAAAGCGAATGCGATTCCCTTCCAGATTAAAATAATTCCCAGTACGATACGCAGGTAGTCCAGTGATTTTGGGTGATGCTCATCACCCCAGTTTTGGATTTTTGTGATTATGCTCATGATGAATATATTTGGTAATTAAATATACACAAAATAACAGCATTTAGTTTTGTAATTTTGTGACTCAGAGATTCCTATGATCAGACTTAATAACGATACCCCTACATCGGTACTGCAAGACGTAAAAATTGGAGATATGGTTACAGATACTTTTAGTAAAACAGGGCTGGTGGAGGAAATAGATATAGAAGATGATGGTCTGTCTAAGATTTATAAATTTACGCTGGTAACCGGAAGGAACATTGAAATAAAGCGTTAGTTTTCAAATGGACGTTTCTTAATGGTAAAGATAAAGGAACTTCCATATCCCAATTCAGACTCCACTTTGATGTTGCCTTTAAGTTTTTCTACCAGCGCTTTTACAGTTGACAGTCCAAGTCCATTGCCTTTTTCATTAAAGCGATCAGATTGCTCAAGTGTAACATGTTTTTGGAAAATGATTTCTTTATGCGCATCAACGATACCAATTCCATTGTCCTTAACCCTAAATAGATAGTGAGTAATGGTTTCTTTAACCGAAATACTGATCAAACAGCGGGCTTTGTCCGAATACCTAATCGCGTTGCTGATCAGATTAATAAATATCTGCTCAAGGGCTACTTTTGAACTGATCAGCGTAGCATCCGCTTCCGTTATCTCAATCTGTACATTTTCTGGCATCTTGATCAGGCTGCTGATTTTATTAACCAATTCCTTAAAATCAATGGTTTCAATATTTAGCAGTAAGCTAGCCGGATCTTTTGAGTAATTCAGCATTTCATCAACAATGCCGATCAGGCTTTGAGTAGCGTTGCGGGTAATAGCAACCATCTTCAAGCCTTTTTCATCTCCCCGGGAATTCAGATGTTTTTCCATCATATCTGTAGATAACATCATATTTGTAAGGGGGTTTTTAATGTCGTGAGCTGCGGTAGATGCAAAATTTTGCACAAAAGAATTGACCTCAATCAAAGATTCGTTAGCCTTGCGAAGATCGGAGATTTTCTTTTTGAGTTCGATCTGGGTCATTACCTGTTTAGCCAATACCTCAAGGCAAAGAACTTGTTGAGGTGTCATTTCCTTAGGCTTCACATCCAGTACACATAAGGTGCCCAAGGGAAATCCGCTTTCGCTCAATAAAGGTACGCCAGCATAGAAAACCACGTTAGGATCACCGGTTACTAATGGATTGGATTTGAAGCGTTGGTCTGTCCGAAGATCCTCAACAATCATGATTTCCTTCGGCCGGGCAATTGTGTGCGCGCAGAAGGCATGTTCTTTTGGTGTTTCTCTAACTTCTGTTCCCACTACGCTTTTAAACCATTGTCTGCTTCCATCCAATAAGGTGATCAGTGCCACAGGAGTCTGGCAGATTTCTGAAGCGAGCTTTGTTAGTTCATCAAATTCATGCTCTGCCGGGGTATCAAGGATGTCATATGCTTTTAAGGCTGCAAGACGTTGAGATTCATTCGGCAATACTGGATAGGTGCGCATAGGTTAAGCTTCTGACCAAAAATAGTTTAAATCCTCTTGATAATCGCATACAAGTTATTCCCTGCAGGAATCATTGAATGGTGTGCATCTAAAAACGTGGCAATCAAGATAGGCGCAGCTGTTTCCTTGAAGACCACAAAGCTATAAGGGGGCCGGATTATTAGGCTTTAATAACAAACGGTAGCTGATCGCGCAGGTGAAAAGTAAGCAGGTGATTATTATCCAGAGCCAATTATATCCCAATTTTTCGGCCAGGAAGAACCCACCACTCGGGCCAACTATTTGAGCAAAAGACCAGCTTAGCGTATATCCGGCAGCATAAAGCCCACGGTTATGTTCGTTGCTCCTGTTGATTACAAAGGTATTAATGAAGGGCAAAGAAAACATTTCGCCTAAAGTAAAGAACAACATAGACACTATTGCCAGTGTTAAATGGAAAACTACCGGGCTATTGAGGACGAGGTAGGAGAGGGACACCAATAATACCCCTGTGATGATAAAGAACATGGGCGTACGCTTTTTTTCTATGCTATTGATCATTACCATTTCAAATAACGCAATTACCACGCCATTCAAGCCCATGATCAGTCCTATGTTAAACTCGTCAATATGCCAGATTTCTTTATAAAAAAGAGGCACAACCCTGAACATCACAAAGAAACAAGTAGTGAACATGCTGCTGATAACGATAAATCTGATAAATAAGCCGTCCTTCCAGGGCTTTAGTACTTCTATGTTTGCTTTAATTGCCTGCGCCGCTTTGTGTGCTGCCTTTCTTGACGGTAAAAGGAAGAGTATAATTATGCCAACCAAGACGCTTACACCGCCATCAACGGTGAATAACAATGGGTAGCTGAAAGATGCGATCAATCCTCCTGTACTGGCCCCAACTGCCCAACCTACATTTGTTGCCAATCTGTTTAAAGAGTATGATCGGGTGATTGTTCCCGCTTTAGCATAGGTTGCGATCGCAGCGAAGTTTGCAGGACGAAATGCTTCTGAGAAGAAGCTAATCACGACAGCTAGCACACATAAGGTAGAAAAATGTGTGACGGTTGCATACAGAATAAATAACCCACCACCTATAATTGAAGCCAAAATTTGAACTGGCCTAAAACCAATCAGATCAGTAAGTTTCCCGCCAGCTGCTGAACCTAAGATTGAGCCAATTCCAAATAACGTAATAATCAGACCTGCATCAGAAGTACTGCGATAAAGACCCTGTGTCATGTATAAACTCATGAATGGAACAGCCATATATCCGCATCTGTTGATTAACATCACAACACTGAGCAACCAGGTTTCCCGACTGAGACCACTAAAAGAAGTTTTATAAGTGTTGAGAATTAACCTGAACATATTTGGCTGATCTTTTGGCGCAAAAATAGTGATTCGGAAATCAATTGGCCGGAAATTTGGTTTTTTGTTGATGCCTTTCTTAAGCTTAGATAGCTTTATCTTATAAACTGTTATTTGTTGCCATACAGGTAAGGACATTCCTAAATGCTAAATGGAGTTGTTGATCAATTGCGAATTTCGTAATTATAGATCCGATATATTAATAATTACTTTATAATCAATTGTATAGTATTTTTATCTATAGTGTTACTTAAGATTTCTATTTGTTGTCAGAAGTTCCGGGTGTTGATATACTCCATCAACGTTTCCCGATAAGATTCGCCAATTGGGATTTCTGCTTTGCGGATGATGACCTGGTATTTTTGAACAGACTCTATTTTATCAAGGGCGATAATGAAAGATCTGTGAACCCGCATAAAATCATGTTGCGGCAATTTCTCAGTAAGGTCTTTTAAATTGATGCGCGTGATTACAGGTTTATCATTAACTAAAATGATCTTTACATAATCTTTTAAACCTTCAATATAAGCAATATCTGTCATCCTGATTTTGACAAGTGAGTATCCTGCATTTACGAAGAAGTGACTCTCTGATGAAGGCATTTGTATAGCGGGTTTATTGCGCAATGTGAACAGATCATGAGCCTTCCCAACGGCGCTAAAAAATCGTGCAAAATTGACGGGCTTTACCAGGTAGTCTACAACATTAAGATTGAAAGCTTCCAGTGCATAATGTTCAAATGCAGTGATTAGGACAATCATGGGTGGCTTTTCCATGGCCTGGATAAATTCCAGGCCACTAATTCCAGGCATCTTAATGTCCAGAAAAATAAGATCTATTTGTTGTTCTCTTACAACATGCAACGCGTCGATAGCATTACGGCAGGAAGCAACATGCTTCAGGAATGGTATTTTACGGAGATTATCCTCAATAAGCTCCACCGCTAAAAGCTCATCATCAACGATCAGGCAATTCATGAATCTAGTTTAATTATCAGTTCAGCTTTAAAAACCTCTTCCCTTGTGGATACTTTGAGGCTATATTTACCTGGGTATAACAGTTCCAACCTTCGTTTAATATTTTGCAGTCCGATGCCGGTCTCGCTTTCCTCCATGTCTGCAACTGGGCTGATGTTATTCAATACAACGAATTGCAGGGTGGAATTGGTAAGCGTGATGAAAATGTCTATTAACGGATTTTCTACCATAGAAAGTCCATGTTTAAAAGCATTTTCTACAAAAGGAATCAGTAGCATAGGTTCAATTCTGTACTGCTCCAGATGTCCACTGATATACATGTTCAGTTTAACCGTGTCGCCGTAACGCAGCAACTGCAGGTCCACATAGTTTTTTAGGTATTCTACTTCAGTATTTAGTGCAATATGGTTTCCGTTTCGTTCATATAACATGTAACGCATTAGGTTCGACATGTTGATGAGGGAGGCTTCCAGCAATTCGGAATTTTTACGGGCTAGCGAAACCATACTATTTAGCACATTAAACATGAAATGCGGGCTGATTTGGGATCTTAGGAAAGTCAATTCTGTTTTAAGCTGGGCGTTTTCCCGTCTGCTCAGCGCACGCTCCCTGCTGTTGATGTTCAATAGGATGCAGTAGCAGTAACTGCTCAACACCGAAACTGCAAATGGCGGAACGGCAAAGAAAGGGTTAAATGGAGGTGGGCCAGGCATGGTTGCTTTAAAATGTGTGCCGATATCCTGGCCGGAAGGATGAATATACCTGGAAACGCTGAGGTAGATCAGAAAGCAAACTAATATGCCTATGCCATACAATATCCATCCTTTTGGCTGTTTAAGGGCAGGAAAAAGCAAATACGCATGAAAGTAGAATATAATTAGAATAAGTAGATTTCTGTAAAACATATCCCGCACAAAATTCTTGTGCACGCCAGACAACGCCCCGCTTTGTGGAAATAAAAAAGGTAACAGGGCGAATACCAGCCAAAGCAGGAGTGGTATAAACTGGTAGAACCAGTTTTGAACAAATATTTTTTTTACCATAGCATGAAAGGCACAAGATAAATAAAGGCGGGTAAAAACAGCGCGTTCAGCGTATTCCTTTCGTCGCTGAAAACACGCCAACTATCGCATAAATATGCAGTTACGTCGATATTTCAAATCAGCCAGTCTTTATCCTGTAATTTCAGCTTCAATTATGGTTAGAAAACTACTTACATCCATCTTTTTATGTGTATTAACATGCTCAGGTCTGCAGGCGCAACAGCGTCTCTTAAGTAAAGTAATTGTTAATGGATTTTATACGACATCAATGAATTTTGTATTGGACAGTCTCATGTCCAAGTATAAGTTGAAAATAGTTTATGATCGGGAACAGGCCAGTCGTGTTGGTATTTCAGAACGTTTTGTTGAGGAGCCAATAAATGGGGCGCTAAAAACGCTCTGCAGACAAGCAGATATGCATTATTGGGTTGATGCAGATACGACTATCTACATCGTCAAATCGCAGGAAGATGTGCGATTACTGAAAAAAAAAGCAGCGTTAGATAATGTGCACCCCGAGGTCAGATCAATGCGTGTCAGAACAGAAACTGTAGCCAACTCAGAGGTTATTCCTAAAGTCGATAAGGCATTTCGTTTATCAGGCCGGATAGTGGATCAAATCAGTGGGGAATCGTTGCCTGGGGCTGTAGTAAGTGTGGAACGCAATAATATTCGGGCGACTACTAATGCTGATGGTTATTTTACTTTAGCCAATATCCCTTCAGATACTTGCGTGATTTCCACTTCTTACGTAGGTTATATTCCAGATCGGCTGAGTTTAAAGCATGTTGATGTAAGTCAGAAAATGATTATTGGTTTATCTGTAGCACGAAACAGCCTCGAAGAAGTTGAAATTAAAGGTAAGCGGAATGATGGGATCATGAGTACAGATAAACGCAAAGTCAGCGTTCTTCAGATTTCCCCCGCCAAGCTCGCTGAGCTTCCCAATCTTGGTGAAAAGGATATTATGCGCTCGTTCCAGCTGATGCCCGGCGTTAGTGCCAGTAATGAATCGTCCTCAGGTGCTTATGTTCGTGGAGGAACACCAGATCAAAATCTGGTGTTGTTTGATGGGTTTACCGTATATCAGGTGGATCATTTATACGGTTTCTTTAGTGCTTTTAATAGTAATGCTGTTAAGGATGTGCAATTATTTAAAGGCGGTTTTTCAGCGAAGTACGGCGGTCGCTTATCTAGTGTTACCGATATTACTGGTAAGGAAGGAAATCAAAAGGACTGGAACATTGGCGGCGACCTGAGTTTACTCAGTGCAAATATTTATCTGGAAAGTCCAGTGATGAAAAGCGGAACGTTACTACTTGCCGCACGTAAATCCTATCAGGGCCCGTTATATAACAAATTATTTAATCAGTTCAACAAAACCACTACCACAGCAACACCTAATGCTGGTCCTGGAGGAGGACGGGGCTTTGGCGGGGCAACAGCCGTAAGTACGCCGTCATCTTATTTCTATGATTTAAACGCAAAGTATACCGTAAATATTGGGGAAAAGGACTTACTGTCTTGGAGTATCTATCAAGGAGATGATGACCTGGATAATAGCAGGGATATCACGCTACCATCATTTCTAACAACAAGTACTGTTTCCTCCGGACCCAGCATAACGGATAAAACGACTTATGGAAACCTCGGTTCAAGCTTGAAGTGGTCAAGGAGATGGAACAACAAGTTATATTCAAATACATTAGCCAGTTATTCTACCTACCATAGCGACAGGAACAGGAGCAACACGATGTCCGTTACCAATAGCGACGGAATTGCTACTGAGGTAACCAGCGGTACTATAGAGCAAAATAAATTGCAGGACTGGAGTATAAAATCTGATTGGGAGTATCAGGCCAGTAACAAATTGAAAATTCTGTTTGGCGGTTATGGCTCTGCGCAAGATGTAATTTATAAATATAGTCAAAACGACACCAGCACACTTATAGATCAAAACAGGAAAGCTTCCGTTGTAACCGGATATGCCGAGGCAGAATATTCCCCGGTCGAGAAACTTCAGTTTAAGGGTGGTATTAGAAGTACGTTTTACGACCAGACGAAAAGATTGTATTATGAACCACGGTTCTCAGGATCTTACCTGCTAACAGATAGGTTTACTATTAATGCCGCTACAGGCAGATTTTATCAGTTTATGAATAGAGTGGTGCGGGAAGATATCCTTTCCGGAAGCAAGGATTTCTGGGTGCTGGCCAATGGAACAACTATTCCGGTAGGTAGCGCAGACCACTATATCATGGGCTTTAGCTATGAAACTGATAAATACCTTTTTGATGTGGAAGGCTACTACAAAAATCTAAATGACCTGACCGAATACTCGCAACGTACAACAGGCAACAGACGTTCATCGACGTTGGAAGAGCATTTCTATAACGGAAGGGGTTACACGTCGGGGGTGGAATTTTTGGCACAGAAAAAAGCTGGTAAATATACAGGTTGGGTAAGTTATACAATGGCTATCGCCAGAAACCAGTTCGATGCCTATAGTGCCGATTATTACTCAGCTAATCAGGATGCACGCAACGAATTCAAGTCAGTTAACATGTACAAATGGAACAATTGGACATTTTCTGCTACATGGATTTATGCAAGTGGTAAACCTTACACTGCTCCTGTTGCCAGCTACACTGTTGACAATGTAAGCGGGAATGCCAGAACATACCTCACCATCAGCGGTAAAAACACAGAGCGCATGCCTGCCTACCATCGTCTCGACCTTGCAGCAACATTAGACCTGATTAAAGTAGACAGTAGAAAGACCGGGAGTATCAGTTTCTCCTTGTTCAATGTCTATAACCATACTAATATCTGGTATAAGGAATACACTATTTATAACAATCAAGTGATCACATCGAATATCAACTATCTAGGTTTAACCCCCAATATTACGCTCAGCTTAAAATGGAAATAAGGAAATATATTACGCTTTTTTTAATAGCAAGTGCTTTTGCTTCATTAGTGCTCTCCTGTAAAAAAGATGGAGGAGATAGTGCGATTGCAGAACGGCCGGTGGTCGTTTCTTACCTGGTTGCCGGCGAGCCAATTACAATGAAGGTATATCTGCAGAAAGGTATTCTGGATACAGCTGCCTACGGAGCACCAGTTTCGGGTTTGAGTATAACACTAAGCAATGGCAGCAAGCAGCTAAAATTGTCTGAGCTTACTAAGGGTGTCTATACCTCTGATGATCTTTCATTGGTTACACCTAATAGTATATGCTCAATGAGTTTTGACTATAACGGAAACACGGTTTCTGCTGAAACAAAGGTGCCTTCTTTGCCTGTAAATTTTAAAGCGTCATCCCTGGAACAAGCCGTGCCAGACCCGGATCCTTTGGACAGTGTGGTGAAAACATTTTATCCCGTAACATTTAACTGGACTGCCACAAGTGGAGGGTATTACCTCCTGGTGTTCAGAAATCAGGATAGTACACCTTTGCGCATAGGTAATGGCTTTGGACGACATAATCCCTATTCGGATATGGAGGAATATCTTGGTCAGGTATCCAGCTTCACCACACAGCCGATGACCTTTATGTTTTCAGGTTATTATGATACTTATCTTTATCATATTAATGCCGAATACAATGAGATTCTAAATAGTAGCGGTACGAGTTCGTTAAACCTGACAAACCCAGCTACGAACATTAAGAATGGTTTAGGGATTTTTACAGCAATGTCAAAAACATCATTGCTATTTCATGTATACACGCAGTAAAATGATTTAAATCCCCATTTATAAGCGAAATGAGCGTTGAAAATCTTAAATTCACAGCAAAACGATTTTCCTCGCTCATTTATGCATTACAATTTATTACAGTTTTCTATTTTACTTTCAGCAGCGTTTATGCTGATTATGCTGGCGCAAAAGTTAAAGATCGCTTACCCGATTTTTCTGGTTGTAGCCGGACTGATCATCAGTTATATTCCTGGTATTCCGGTAATCAATCTGGACCCGGATATGATCTTCCTGATTTTTCTCCCTCCTTTGTTATATGAGGCAGCATGGTATACTTCATGGAATGACTTTTGGAAATGGCGGCGGCCAATTGGTATGTTGGCCTTTGGGCTCGTAATTCTGACTGCAAGTGTCGTAGCTTACTTTTCGACTGTGCTGATACCTGGTTTTACGTTGGCGATGGGTTTTGTTCTTGGTGGCATTATTTCACCACCCGATGCTGTTGCTGCTACTTCTGTATTAAAAAATATCAAGGTTCCCAAAAGGATCACCACGATTCTGGAAGGTGAAAGTCTGGTCAATGATGCGTCAAGTTTAATCGTGTTGCGTTTTGCGCTCGCGGCGGTGTTAACAGGTGCTTTTTCTTTTCAGCAGGCGGCCGGTAGTTTTTTCCTCGTGACCCTTGCAGGGATTGTCATTGGAATTGCTGTAGCACATGTTTTTTATGCAATTCATCGTTTTCTGCCCACAACGCCGAGCATTGACGCTGCATTCACCTTAATTGCCCCATATTTTATGTACTTGGCGGCTGAGCAGTTTCATTACTCGGGAGTAATGGCCGTGGTGAGCGGAGGACTTTTTCTTTCCTACCGTTCACACGAAGTGTTTACAACTGGGCAGAGTCGCTTACAAACCATAAATGTGTGGTCAACGCTCGGGATTATCCTGAATGGCCTCGTTTTTATTTTGATTGGACTGGAACTCCCCGTAATCATTAACGGTTTGGAGGGATATTCGTTAAAAGATGCATGGACCTACGGACTGCTCATTTCACTGTTAGTGATCGCTATCCGGATCGCCTGGATCTATCCCGGTACCTTTATCCCGCGATTGCTGTTTAAAAAGGTTAGGGAACGAGAATCAGATCCTGGATGGAAAGGGCCGCTTATCATTGGATGGGCAGGTATGCGTGGCGTAATTTCTCTCGCTGCGGCGCTATCAATTCCATTGCTGACAAACGACGGTACTCCTTTTCCACATCGGAACCTGATAATTTTTATCACCTTCGTTGTGATTTTAGTCACGCTGGTTTTTCAGGGCCTTACCCTTCCAATTCTTATCAAATGGCTTAAAATCAAAGAAATTGATCCTGTTATTCCTGCAGAACGGGAGGAAGCAGCAGTTAAACTGCGCTTGGTCCAGGTCGCACTTAATTTGCTTGATACTACATATAGTCAGCAGATTGAATCAAATGCCTTGTTGGGAAGCTTGAAAAGATCATTCGATAATAACCTAAACCATGCTACGCATCGCCTTGATTCAATGGACTGCAGTGAGGACGAAGCTGCAAAGCGTAACCAGTTTAATCTGGTACTTAAAGATATTTATCATGCACAGCGACTGGAACTTTTCCATATCCGAAAAGAAAAGGAATACAGTGATGAAGTGATCAGGAAACAGGAGATGCAGATTGATCTTTCAGAAGCCAAAATCAAATAAAATAACCACAACCTGAGTATTTCTGGCTGGCTAGTTACTGGGATTCCTGTAATTATTCGAAAGGATTTTAACTTATCTTATTTGTTTTATAGATAATTAACGGCAGTTGTACGATGTCCTTTGCTATCTCGACAAATTCCAGCAAATAGGGCATTTGATTATGATGATCCAGACTATGTTGGTCTTTCCATGTTTCCTGAAAGATAAAGACATGTTCATCTTCCGATGATTGGTGCAGGTCATATTGCAGGCATGCTTCCTCTTGGGTGGAGTTTTTTACCAGGTTCAGCAATGTTGATTTTACGATATCGATATTTCCCGGAAGGGCGGTAACGATTGCTGTTAAATACACAGGGATTTCCGAATTATTGGATTGTTGGTTCTTCATATGTTCTTGCACAATTGAAGTGTAAAGCTAAGCTTTAAAGCAGGCTGATTGAAATAAGATAACTTATGCATCACTATTATAAAACTAATGGCCTTTTGTAAAAAACAGGTGTGTTATGGGGAAATTATTGTGAGATGACTATATTTGAAATACACGTTTCCAACCCTTTTTACTATGTCGCTTAGAATTCCCGTTACGTTTTTTACCTGTCTGTTGCTGATTACGAGTACTGTTTACGGGCAGAAAAAGATCGCTCCAAACATGTATTTTAAGAAATTACCTAATGGATTAGAAATCCTGGTGGTTGTAGATCAGACTGTTCCATTGGTTACCATTGAGGCTGCCTGTAGAAACGGCTCGTTTACGGAAACACCGGAATATAACGGGCTGAGCCATTTATACGAACATTTATTCTTTGATGCAAACAAGGATTATCCTGACGCTGAAAGTTTCAATGAACGTACAAATGAACTGGAAATTACAGCAAATGCTACTACACGCGAAGAGGTAGTAAACTATTTTTTTACGCTTCCTGCTGCAAATCTTAAACCGGGATTGAGCCTTATGAATTCCTCCCTCCGGTTTCCTATATTCATTAAAGAAGATATGGCTCGCGAAAATGAAGTGGTCAACGCTGAATTTACCCGCCACGAATCCAGCCCCGTTTTTCCATTAATTGAAGCTAATGCCAGACATATGTGGGGCGCTAACTATTCCCGGAAAAATGTAATTGGAGATCATAACGTGATCCTGAGCGCTACACCTGCAAAAATGGATTCTATAAAAAACAAATACTACCGTCCGGATAATAGTGTATTGGTAATTGCCGGTGATGTTAAGGTGGAAGAGGCCTTCCGGGAAGCTGAAAATATTTTTGGATCCTGGCAAGCGCCAGCCTACGATCCTTTCAAGCGCTGGCCAATACCTGAGTTCAAGCCGCTTACGAAGAACGACTATTATTTTGTTGAAAATGACCAGACACCTGTTCCATTCATGTTATTTAGCTGGCACGGACCTGATACCCGTAACGATATTCCTGCAACATATGCGGCTGATGTGTTTTCTTTTATCGTAAACCAAAATGGCTCAAAATTAAAACAAGCCCTAATCAATTCAGGCCTTGCACAGCAAGCTGATGTAAATTATTATACCCAGAAATATACAGGTCCCATCAGTTTAATGGTGAGTCCTAATCCTGCACGGATTCAGGCTTGTTATGATGAGGTACTTAAACAGATTGCAAAATGGGATGAGGATGATTATTTATCTGATGTACAAATTGAAAGAGCAAAAAGGCTCCTTTCTGTTGATCAGGTGAGAAACAGGGAGGTTACCGCAGAATATGCACATTTATTGTCATTCTGGTGGGCCTCAGCTTCCGTGGATTATTACACACATTATGAAGAGAACCTTCATAAAGTAACACGCAAGGATTTGCAGGAATATGTGCGTAAGTACATTAAAGGCAAGCCATTCACTGCCGGACTTATGGTGACCAAAGAGACTATGGCCACTGTTAAACCTCAGGAGTTTTTTAAATCAAGCAAGTAATCAGATGAAAAGATATATTTTAAGCATATTCCTTCTTTTAACCACAGGCATTGTACATGCTCAAACAAAAACTATCGCTTTTGATGTTAATGGACTCAAGGTTATTTTAAGACCCACACAGAAAGAAACCATAAGCATGAGTATGTTTTTTAGAGGAGGCGTAATGAATGGGGGAGCCAATCAGGCAGGCCTGGAAAATCTTACTTTGGCTGCGCTTGCTTCTGCCGGAACCACCCGTTATAGTGTAAACGATTATAAGGAACTTGCTGATGAATTCGGAATAGATATCGCTGGAGCGGGCAGTACAGACTACGGTAGGGTAAATATGAGTTGTATCGATACGTACTTTGAACAAGGCTGGAAGTTATTTTCCGATGCGATTTCAAATCCTGCTTTCGATCCAACCGAATTTCAATCGGTTAAGGAAAAAACTATTTCGGCAATCTATCAGCTGCGCTCTGATCCTGAAACACGTATAGAGCAGATGGCAATGGAAAGTCTTTTTAAGGGCAGTGTTTACAGTGCAGACCCTATGGGAACCGCAGAACGTTTGGCAACATTTACACCAGATAGCGCCAGAAACTATTACAAGAATGTATTGTTGAATAAAAATAAGATGTTCCTCGTTGTAGCGGGAAATATCAGCCGGGAAACCCTGGAAAAGAAAATTAAAGAAGCGTTCAACGGTTTACCTGCTAAGGCTTATACTGCGCCGTTGTATACTGCTCCGGTGTTAAACACAGAAACTGTGCGTATCGAGAATCGGGATATTGCAACAAATTATATTAGTTGCGTTATGAATGCGCCTAAGATGAGCAGCCCCGACTTTCCTGCTTTTATGGTTGTGGTAAATGTGCTCAGTGGAAATCTCCATAATGAACTTAGAAATAGACTTGGCCTTTCTTATGCACCAGGTGCAACGGTTGAGGTTCAGCAAATTCCCTATATGTCCATGTTTGTAAGCACTACTCAGCCCAAAAAGGCTTTTGATGCCATGCTTGAGGTGTATTCGAATATCCGGGCCGGTCAATATGGTCAGCGGATTCTTGACCTTATCAAAAGAGATTATAGAAGCGGTTACTACCGTCATCAGGAAAGCTCAGGTGCAATTGTGAAAAGCCTTGGTGAAGCCGAAATTCTTGGTGGCTATGCCTTGGAAGAACAGCTGGTGGAAAAATTCAATAACGTCACCCTGGAACAAATGAAAGGCGTCTTTGCTAAATATCTTACCGGTGCCATCTGGCTTTATTTAGGCGATGAAACGTTAGGGCGAACAGCTTTTCAAGCGAAATAATTTAATATTTCAACACAATTTTATATTTTGTGCGGCTAGCCTGAACAAGGTTGGCAAAAACCTTAAACCTCCGCTTCGCTCCAATTTAATTGTTTTTTTGCTAGTCTGGTACGCTATTTGGCTACGACTTGCAAATTGAACAAAGTTGTATTACGTTAAAGGAAATAATGGCTGAGAAAAATAAATATGATTCAGAGTTTTGTGGAAGTTTGCCACTGCATAATATTAACCTGATTCAGGACTATGGATACCTGATCGTTTTAGATCACCAAGAGCTGTCCATTGTCCAGGTTAGTGAAAATGTAACAGATCTTTTAGGACACACACTTCAAGAAATTGTGAATTCAAGGTTGTCAGATTATATTGAAAAGGAAGATTTAAACAGGATCTCAACAATTCTTCAAAAAGGAATTACAGAAAAGATACCGTTGACTCTCAATTTAAACAGTAAAGGTCAGATTACGCCTTATCACATACTGATGCATGTGAAAGCTGATTACGTTATTTTAGAATTACAGGAGGCGCATCCGGATAAAAACCGCAGTTTTACGGAGGTATACCAGGAGGTGAAACACATCTCGCTGGCGCTGGAAGCCGCAGCATCTGTCCAAGAAGTTTGTGAGATAGCAGTTCATGAAATTCGTGTGATATCGGGTTTCGATGGGGTATTGATGTATAGGTTCGATAAGGACTGGAATGGAACCGTAATTGCTGAAGAAAAAGATGAACGGCTGGAACCTTATTTGGGGCACTCATTCCCAGCCTCTGATGTGCCAAAACAAGCCAGAGCTTTATATCTGAAAAATCCTTATCGCTTGATTCCAAACCGGGAATATCTCCAGTCAAAATTGTATCCGGTAATCAATCCTTTGTCGCACGCGTTCATCGATCTTTCTGACTGTAATCTGAGAAGTGTTCCTGCCGTACATCTGGAGTATATGAAGAATATGGGGATCAAAGCTTCTATGTCTATCCGCGTGATAAATGATCAGCAGCTTTGGGGTTTAATATCTTGCCATCATATATCACCAATGTATCTGGATTATGAGATATGCTCTGTTTTCGAATGGCTTTCTTCTTTGATTTCGAGCAGGATTTCTGCAATTTTAAACAAGGAGACCTATGATACCGTAACGCTGCTTCAGCAAAAACGTTTGCAGCTTATTGACGAGATATACGCACAAAACGATATTACTATAGGTCTGCTACATAGACCAGATCTCAATATATTGGAACTGTTCAACGCCAGCGGTGCAATGGTCGTAATTAACAAGAGGATCGAAACTATTGGAGAAGTGCCTGAAAAAGATGATTTAGATAATCTGCTTTTTTGGTTGGAAGGAAAAGAGGTAAATACCGTATTCTCTACCGATCATCTGAGTGGTTTGTTTGATGATGCTGCTGCTTACACAGCAATAGGAAGCGGAATCTTGGTACTCCCTATCAATAGTGCTGAAGCAGAATACTTAGTCTGTTTCAGACCAGAAGTGGTGGAAACCATCAACTGGGGAGGAGATCCCAATAAAGCCATCAATTTTGAAAAAGATAAAAAAAGCTATCATCCCAGAAATTCCTTCAAACTTTGGCAACAGGTTGTTGTTCATCATGCATTGCCATGGGAACAGACTGTTCTCGATGTGGCAGAAAGTTTGCGGAATTTCCTTTTTGAATTCAGAACAAAACAAGGACATAACTAAACCAAATGCAGAAAACTGAAAATAAAATGAATTATATCGTCGCTATCGGTGCATCAGCTGGAGGATTGGAAGCTATCCATGACTTTTTCGATCACATGCCCGAGAGCTCAAACTTTTCCTTCGTTGTAATTCAACATTTGTCTTCTGATTATAAAAGCCTCCTGGTTGAGCTGGTTGCCAAACATACCCACATGAAGGTATTCGAGGCAGCTAACGATATGACTATCCAGCAGGATTGTGTGTATATTATACCAAACAATAAAATAATGACCGTTAAAAACGGACGGTTAAAGCTCGCTGACAAATCACTGGTCAAAGCACCCAACACGGCAATTGATACGTTTTTACATACCCTTGCTAAAGATAAAAAAGATAAAGCCATAGCAATCATACTTTCTGGAACAGGTACCGATGGTACTAAAGGAATTCAATCAGTTAAAGAATATGGAGGTATGGTTATCTGTCAGGATCCTGCAACAGCAAAGTTCGATGGGATGCCCAACAGTGCGATTGCCTCAGGATGTGTAGACCATGTGCTGGCGCCAAAGCTGATGAACGAGGAATTGTTTGCCTATGTAAATGAAGAACCTGTAAAGGTTTTGGAAAACGGAAAGGTTGATGAGGAAATGCTGGATGAAATCTTTAAGATGGTTCATGAGCAAAGCGGCAATAATTTCAATCTTTATAAAACTCCGACCATCATCAGGCGGATAGGACGTAGGATGAATGAGCATAAAATCGGCAAACTGGATGAATATGTAAGTTTCCTGCGCAATTCTGATGATGAAGTGAAGATCCTTGGTCAGGACTTTTTAATTGGCGTAACTAAGTTCTTCAGGGATCCGGAAGCTTTCGATGTGCTGGAAAAACAAATCTTTCCTGAGTTAATAAGTCGGAAGACAAATGGTGAAGTCATCAAAATTTGGGTCTGCGCATGTAGTACCGGACAGGAAGCCTATTCCATCGCTATTTTGTTAAATGAATGTCTGGAAAAAGCAGGTAAAAGACTTGATGTCAAGATTTTTGCTACAGATATAGATGAGAAAAGTATTGAGATTGCAGGGAAAAATCAATACCCTGAAGTCACGGCGAAAGAGATTCCGGTTAGGTTTTTAAAGAAATACTTTTCAGAGGATGGGAATTTTTTAAGTGTGAGCCCCGCCATCAGGAAGCAGGTAGTCTTTGCCAAACATGATGTTACCAAATCGCCGCCATTTATTAAAAATGACATGGTAACCTGTCGGAATATGCTGATCTATGTCAATAATATTTTGCAGGATAAAATCTTGTCGACTTTTCATTTTTCATTAAATCATGGTGGTTACCTCTTTTTGGGCTCCAGCGAAACAGCCAATGGTCTGAAGCAGGGACTTACAGAAATATCAAGTAAGTGGAAGATCTTTCAAAAGACTGGCGTTATCAACTATTCGACGTTCAATACCTATAACACCCAGGGCAGAGTGGTTTCAGCAACGGATAAGAAGAAACAAGCGCCTCTGGAAATTCCGCTTAGTCCTATTGAAAAAAGCTTTAATAAGTTTATTACAAATGATCTTGGCTATGTTGGTGTTTTCATTGATAAACTCTACATGATTCAGGAAGCTGTTGGTAACTACAGGCAGTTTCTTGAGCTTCCTGATACGAAAATCGAACTTAATATTCTGAAAATGGTGCCCAAGGCCGTCTCTATTGTACTCAACACAGCGCTGCGGAAGAGTTGGAAAGAACAAAAGAAGGTACACCTCAACCGCATTCGTAGCAAAAAAAATGGAGACGATATTTATCTGAACATATCTATTCAGCCTCCCGATCAGGAACACCCCTACACGATGATCGTATTCGGGGAAAGTATGATAGAAGTGGTGCCTGAGAAAGACGATATCGGTCTGTCATTATTATCGGATGGTCAACAAGACGAATATCTTTTTGAACTTGAAGCCGAATTAAATGAAACAAGAACCAATCTTCAAATGGCAATTGAAGAAATGGAGACCACAAATGAAGAACTTCAGTCAAGTAATGAAGAATTGCTTTCGGCAAATGAAGAACTTCAGTCAAGTAACGAAGAACTACAATCGTTAAATGAAGAGTTACACACCCTTAATACGGAGCACCAGCTCAAAATTAGGGAATTGATAGAACTCAATGACGATCTTGATAACTATTTCAGAAGTACAGACATAGGCCAGGTCTTTTTAGATTCCGGACTCTTCATTCGCAAGTTTAATCCAGCTGCTATTAGCATGGTCAATATGATCGATGCTGATATCGGCCGCTCTATTGAACATATATCCAATAACATCCAGGCAGATAATTTAATTGGTGATATAAGAAACGTACTTTATACCGGCCATGTTGTTGAAAAAGAAGTGCTGCTGAAAAATGGTAACAGAAGCCTTATGCGAATCCTCCCTTATGTAAGGAAAGATAAGAGGACAGATGGAGTGGTCATCACATTTATAGATATTTCTACAATTACGGAATTAAATAATATTATATCCGGTGTATATAATGCCAGCTTAAATGCTATTTTGGCTTTTACAGCCGTCAGAAATCAGGATCACTACATTGTCGACTTTAAGTGTGTTTCATTCAATACTGCTGCACTAACGCTGCTCGGTAAAACCGGATCTGAGCTGGAAAATGCAATGCTGGTTAAACAGCTGCCAGAACTTTTGGATGGAAATATGTTTCAAAAGTATATACAGGTAGCCGAACAGGGCAACACACTGCATACTGAGTTTCGGACAACCGATAGCCGCTGGCTTCAGATTGTAGCTGTAAGGATGTCGGATGGCTTTGCCGCTACACTTACCGACATTACTGAAAGGAAAGCATCGGATCAGAAATTGAAAAAGAATTACAATGAACTGATCGCCACCAGGGAGAATCTGAAAATCCTCAATTCAGAGTTGGAAGTCAAGGTGGAGGAGCGCACGCAGCGTCTTACAGAAAGTGAAGAACGTTTTAATCAGGTTTCCCGCGCTACAAATGATACGATCTGGGACTGGAATCTGGTAAATAACACCATGTGGCGCAGTGAAAGTTTTACTGCAATGTTTGGCTATACACATTCAGAGGAAAACGGTTCTATTACGTTTTGGTTTGATAAAATACATGCAGATGATCAGCAACGTGTACGCGACAGTGTATATGCCGCTATTAACCGCAATGAAGAACAATGGTCTGCTGAGTATCGTTTGTTAAAGGCTGATGGTAGCTATGCAGTAATCCTTGATCGGGGCACAATCCTACAGGATGATTTTCAGGTTCCATACAGAATGATTGGATCTATGATTGATATCACCCGATTGGTTGATACAGAAAATAAGCTAAGTTCCAGCGAACGAAAGTTCCGTAAGGTGTTTGATTCCAATGTGATCGGCATGTTGTTCTCGAACATTAAAACGGGGAGCATCGATCAGGCAAATGGTGCATTCCTGCGTATGATTGGCTATACACAGGATGATTTGGATAAAGGAGAGCTTTATTGGAATAAATTGACACCTGAAGAATATATGCCGGTATCGATGGCGGCAGTAAATGAAATAGCAGAACATGGTGTGTGTCCGCCATTTGAAAAACAGTATCTCCGTAAAAATGGTGATCGAATTTCGGTAATGCTTGGATCAGCACTATTAGACGAAGATAATACTGACGAAGTTGTCACCTATGTAATAGACATCACTGAACAAAAACATGCCGAGCGCAGAAGAAAAGACTTACAGAAGCTTATTCGCAAGCAACAGGCCGAGTTTTATAGCATCTTTAAAAATGCTCCTGCACTGATTAGTATCCGAAGAGGAAAAAATCTAAAATACGAATTTGTAAACACTGCCTTCGTCGAATTCAATGGCGACCAGGAATATATTGGTAAGGCATCGAATACATTAAGTCCAGGATTTGAAAGTGAGAAACTGCAGGAAATCGAAGATAAAGTGCTTAAGACTGGCGAAACTTTTGTGGGTAAGGCCTTTGAAGTTGAACGTACAAATCCTGAAAATGGAGAGACCAAAATATGTTGGTTCGACCTGATCTATGCACCGGTATACTCTGACTTTGGTGAAGTTGATGGTATTGCATTTTTCGGTTTCGAAGTTACAGAGTTGATTTTGGCTCAAGAAGCTACAAAGGAGCTAATGCACAAAAAAGACGAGTTCATGAGTATTGCCAGTCATGAATTAAAAACCCCAATTACGAGCATCAAGGGTTATTTGCAAATTGCCCAGCGACTGGCAGAAAGATCCAATACAGACAGTCAGATTCTTGGTTTTGTTGATAAAGCCAATCGGCAGGTAGGCAAGCTAACAGCGCTGGTGGAAGATTTGCTCGACGTAACACGCATACAGGCTGGTAAAATGCAATTTAACTTTGAGTCTTTCGGTATTAGTGACCTGATCAACGAATGCATAGAAAGCGTTAGGCTGGAGGGTTATCAATTTATTGTAGATCCAATGGCTGATGTTTTGATTTATGGAGATAGACACCGGATTGAACAAGTGATTAATAACTTTTTATCTAATGCAATTAAATACTCACCTGGCGAACGGATCATTAAGGTTGGTGTACAAGCTGTTGATGGGCAATTAAAAGTTAAAGTGAAAGATTCTGGTATTGGTATTCCTGAAGATAAAAAGGCCTATGTATTTGATCGGTTTTTCCGTGTTCAGGAATCTTCATTTATGTTTTCCGGCCTGGGGCTAGGTCTGTATATCTCCGCAGAGATCATAAAGCGACATGGAGGGACGATAGGGGTAGAGAGCGTAGAAAACGAAGGCTCTGAATTTTGGTTCATTATTCCCCTAACCAATGATCATTAAAAACAATCTTTTAAAACAATGTGAACAGAAGCGGCATTTTAATAAGCATGAAACAAATTAGTTTGCAAGTATATCTATGTTTTGTCCTAGCCATTATGACAACGAAAGCAGCAATGGGCCAGCGAATTACAACATTGACAGAAGTAGCCTCTTTCGGAAATAATCAACCGATAGGTGTAACTGTTGCGCCAAAAACAAACCGCCTGTTTGTTTCCTTTCCACATCAGGAGCCGTTTTTATATGGACTAACAGAGATTATTAATGGCGAGCGCCTTCCTTACCCAAACCTGGACTGGAATAAATATATTCCTGAGCAAGCCAATGCGCATTTTTTTAACGTACAAGACCTGTATGCCGACGACAAAAATTTCCTGTGGGTATTGGATTCTAAACCTGCGGGCGGAGCCTCTGTTTTCGGTGCTGATAAGCAGTCGGATCCCAGTGGCAAATTTAAATTGTTGCAAATAGACCTGACTACTAATAATGTGGTAAGAACCTATACTTTCGAAGATCTTCCCAAAGATAGAAGTGCTTTAAATGACGTTTGTGTTGATAACCGTAAACATTTAGCCTATTTGTCAGATCCTGGCCTGCATGCGCTAGTCGTTCTGGATTTGGAAACCGGGAAAAGTAGAGCGCTTTTACAGGACGATCCCTCCACTATAGTTAAACCAGGGTTAAAACTTAGATTGGATGGCAAAGACGTGGTGGATACACTCGGTAAACCTTTCGTCTCCAATGTGAATGGAATCGCATTAACTCAAGATGGAAAATATTTTTATTACAGGGCAATCAACCAGACGAAATTATACCGCATTGAAACGCAATATCTGGCAGATCAGCGTTTGTCGCCAGCAGAACTTTCTGCTAAGGTAGAGATGGTTGCTGAGACTGGAATTTGCCATGGTATGATTGCTGATGCCAAAGGGAATATTTATCTCAGTAACTCTCCAGACAGAAGTATTCAATATGTAAGTCCTGATAAACAGTTGCATGTGCTGATACAGGATGACAGATTGATCTGGCCAGACTCATTCGGCGTTGGTAAAGATGGGTATTTGTATTTGAGTGCTTCTCAGATGAACAGGTTACCAAAATATAATAAGGGAGAAGATAAGGTTGATTATCCTTATCGTATCTACAAAGTTAAGCTACCCTAGCTTGGTTTCTCTGAACAGAGAATAGCTTTTCCAATAGGATAACCACCAAAATTCCAGCAGTATAAGCAATCAGATCTCCCCAGGCAAAGTAGTTTCCAAGGATCAGTCGGCCAATCCAGGATTGGTCTACACCGAGAATCCGACTTAGCTGCAGGTATTGTGTGAATTCCAACACATAAGAGTAAAAAAGCACTACCAAAGCTGTAGGCAGCGGACTGATGTTCAGTATTGATCTCACCAGGGTGTAGAGTAACATCACGACGAAAAAATCGCCCACATAGGGTCTGATAAAATCATCATGGGTATAGCGTTCAATGACAAACTCAAGCAGGAATAAAAGGATGCTCAGTAATAAATATACCCAGCTTAGCCTCAGAATTTTTCTAGAAGTCCCCATTATGCTTCGGATTAAGATTTTTGTTGCCGGATTAGATTTTCTAGCGCCTGAAGATGTTTTTTAAAAGCCTCTCTGCCGGTAGCCGATGCGAAGTATTGGGTGTTCGGTTTTCTGCCAATAAACGATTTGCTTATGGTAATGTAGTTTTCTTTTTCTAAAGCCTTTAGATGTGAAGCCAGATTCCCATCAGTTGCTTGAAGCAGATCTTTTAACGCATTGAAATCGTAACTCTCGTTAGCTACAAGTACGCTCATAATCTGCAACCGTAAACGATTTTCAAAAGCCTTATCAAATTGATCTAATGCGTTTTTCACTGATTGTATTTAAAATGCATAATAGTACCATACAGGATATGTAAAAAGCCAAAGCCAATTACCCAAAACACAAGACCGTATCCTGGGGTCGCAGCTGCCAAAAGCCCGAGAATGATTTCGCCACAACCAAGCCACTTTACATCGTTAAATGTGTATTGACTTGCAGAAATAAGTGCAAGGCCGTAAAAGATGAGGCAAGCTGAAGCTACGATGCCATGTTCCTGTCTAAGTATAAAAATTATGATGAGCAAGCCACCAGTAACAAGGGGGATAGCCATGCTGGTCACCAATCTTTTGCTTACAGGGTTCCAGAAGTTCTCACTTCTTTTTTTTGCCTGCCGAATGGTGAGGTATACGCCCGAAGCCAATGAAAGTAGTAAAACAGACGATGCTATAAGTACGAGTTTAATCAGCACATTCGGATCAGAAATATAGGTGTCGCGGTAATCAAGGGTACCCGTATCCCCATAAACAATCCGGTACCCGAGATATGCACCAATAATTGCATATACTCCAGCGAGTACACCAGATAGTCCGCTTAGCGAAATAAATTTTGCAGAACGCTCCATCAACTGTCTGATAGAACTCAATTCCGCGTATGCATCTTTTTCTTCCATTTTAAAAGAACTTTGAGACGCGAAGTAATAGATTATTTTTTTAGGAAGCAAGCGCAATGACATAATTGTTTTATTTATGCTGCCATAAACAAAAAAAGAGACTGATCACCGCGATCAGTCTCTTTTCATAGTAGTTAACAGTATAGATTAAACCAGTTCTGTTTTTCTAAGTTGTTTTCTTGTAGACTCAGTCAATTCTCTTTTAGCAAGTGCATGACATTCATAGATAGCATCGCTGAACATCATTTGCTGAGGAGGTGTTTTTTGCGTAGATGCAGATGGACCTCTTAAAGCGCCAACAAGACCAAGTTCTCTGGCAACATATACATATCTGATAGCGTCAATAACTACACCAGCAGAGTTTGGTGAATCTTGAACGGAAAGTTGTGCATCAAAAATTACCGGAGCCCCCATAAAGCCTTCAAGTTCCAAGCGGAAGTTAGCTACCTTATTATCGCCGTAAAATGCGATGTATTCAGACGGACCCGCATGCAGGAAGCTGTCGTGTGTAGAAATACCTCTGATATCGTTTTGTGCACGAATCACATTCTCTTTAGAAATCTTTTTAGACTTCAAACGATTTTTGTCTTCCATGTTCAGAAAGTCAGTGTTTCCACCAACATTTCTTTGAATATGTGCTTTAACATGATGTCCTCTTTCGAAAGCAAGTTCTTGTAACATTTGAGAAACAATACTAGCGCCAAATTGACTACGCATATCGTCACCAATGATTGGAATACCTGCATTGATGAATTTTTGCTCCCAAACAGGATCTGAAGCGATAAATACAGGGATACAGTTCACTAAGGAGATTCCAAGCTCAATACAAATTTCAGCATAAAACTCAGTAGCCAATTGTGATCCTACCGGAAGGTAATTGATCAAAACCTCTGCTTTACTTGCAACGAGCTGCGCGATGATGTCTTTGCGGATTGAATATACAAGGTCTTTGTCGTAATCAACAGCGTTTAGCAGTGTATCAGTGGTTTTAAGTTCGTCTTTGATTACAAAACGTTGATCTTCAGGATATGCTGCCATTAATGGAGAAACACCATCAATAACAGGAGATCTGTAAATCATGGCTTCAGAAGCGATGTCTGCGTTAAGGACGATAGTGCAGTTCGGTTTTGCAAAGATCGCATCTTTCAACGGAAGGCCAATTTTCCTTTCGTCAATGTCAAATCCACATACAAACTCAATATCTGCTGCAGTATAGCCGCCAATGTCGTCGGCCATTAAACCAGATTTTTTGTCTGTGAACTTAGTGTAATACTCTACGCCCTGAACGAGGGAACTGGCGCAATTACCTACGCCTACAATCGCAACTTTAATTTTTCCTTGGTTTTGCATTATTATTATTTGTCTATAACGTCTTATGATCCGATCATCAAAGACTTTTACTTTATAATTTTTTAATCTTATTTTAATCGCAAAAATATTGAATCTTATTCTCAATTTCAGTATCGAAAGCTAAAATTGTAACGGATAATGTGGATTTTTCAAAAGTTTGACATTGCGACAACTTAAGACCATCCCTTGTTTTCTTAAATATAAGATTAAATATCTGGTATTTGGTTTAAAAATATTGGATTATACCTTAATATTGCACCTGAGAGGAAAAACCAGTTTATGAATAAACCAGAGCTTCAACTGAGAACCGTTCAGGTAACAAGGTACGTCACCCCCCTGCGTGAAGGTGGCTCTATGCCCGCCATCGCTGAAGCCAACGATGGATTCTTGTACGTTTTGAAATTCCGCGGAGCCGGACAAGGTATCAAAGCGTTGATCGCTGAACTTATTGGTGGAGAAATTGCCCGGATACTAGGCTTTAAAATCCCGGAACTGGTTTTTGCTACGCTTGATGAGGCATTTGGCCGTACAGAACCCGACGAAGAGATTCAGGATTTATTGAAAGCCAGTGTAGGCTTAAATCTGGCATTGCACTATCTGTCTGGTGCGATAACATTTGACCCTTTGGTGAGTCCGGTAGATCCGCTACTGGCATCGAAAATAGTGTGGCTGGATTGCTTTCTAACAAATATGGATCGCACACCACGCAATACCAATATGTTAATTTGGCATAAAGAGTTATGGCTTATAGATCATGGTGCATCGCTTTATTTCCACCATAATATTCAAAATTGGGAAGAACAAGCAATTAAGCCATTCACACTTATTAAAGACCATGTATTGTTACCCTATGCCACTGAGCTTGATGCGGCGGATGCAGAATTCCGACAGCTGTTAAATTCCGATAAAATTAGAGAGGTTGTTGCCTTGATACCCGATGAATGGCTAAACCTCGATGGCTCATTTGCTTCTGCAGAGGCCAACAGGTCGGTTTATTCAGGGTTCTTAGCAGCACGATTATTACAGTCACAAATATTTGTAAACCAGGCGAAAGATGCAAAATAACTATCTTTTTGAATATGCAGTATTGCGCGTGGTACCTAGAGTAGAACGTGAGGAATTTATGAATATCGGGGTAATCCTTTACTGTGCAAAGAAGCGTTTTATGCAGAGCGTCTTTGTGATTGACGAAACGCGGTTACTCGCCTTATGCCCGTCAATGGATATTGACGAAATCAGATGTCATGCTGCTGCGTTCGAACGTATCTGTAACGGAAAAGGGGGAGGGCCAATTGGAGAATTGGATATGCCTTCCAGATTTAGGTGGCTTACCGCTACCAGAAGTACGGTGTTCCAGAGTTCTAAAGTACATCCGGGTTTTTGTAATGAACCTGAGGATATGTTGCAGCGTTTAACAGAACAGCTGGTACTTTAAAGTACCAGCTGCACATTATTTAGAATAATTTGCCGATTACCCTATAGCTTACATTATTCCCTTCAACAACTTCTTCATAATAGATGTCGTCTGGTGTAACATAGTATTTTTGTCCCTTCAGAACCACTTCGTGATAACCTTCGGGTAAGGAATTAACGATGTCACCAATCTGCGGCTGCTGTGCATCGTTGTTGTCTGTATCCAATATGCCATCTTTACCTGCAACAACGTAAGTGGTTTTCCCATCCTGGCCTACTTTTTCAGTATAGTAGACTCCTTTATATTCGTAATATACCTGGCCGTTGATTTGAATTTGTTTGGCATCATTAGGCAGCGTAGGCACTTCAGCACCAACAGGAGGAACTACTACAGTGTAGGCATTGTTGTCTTGTCTGTAGAACAACCCGCTTGAGTAATAGAATTGATCCTGCCCAAAGTAAAATGGATAATATCCGAATGGTAGTACGCTTAGTCTGATCCCCAAATATGGACGATAAAAACTATAAAATGGCCGGCGATACCCAAACCCGTACGCTATTCTGGGGCGACCGCCAAATCCAGGACGATAAATAGAGCCAGGTCTACCTCCAAAAGAAGGTCTTGATCCATATGATGGCCTACCCCCGAACGATGGTCTGCCTCCCGAATTTGGCCGAACCTGTGCCCCGCCAAAACCACCTGGACGGCCGCCTCTTGATGAAATTGATCCACCACCAGATCTGCCTGATGAACCACCGCGTCCGCCGCGTTGAGCAAATACGTTTTGTGTGCTGAGCCCAAGGCCAAGCAGAACTGCCGCAGTTACGATGAATGATTTATACTTTAAAGTGTTCATAATGTGTGAAATTATTTGATCTTAAGACTTTTTGGGTCACGAAAGGATTATTGCTTATACAGATTTATGTGTAATGCTGACAAAGTAATGACGGATCTAAGCAAAAACGCTAAAAATTCAGTTGTAATTTATAATTATTATAAAATAAATTTTGAATCTTTATTTTGGCTATGTAGCTTTAACTAAAAATATAACAACCACAACAGGACTATGAAAAATCAAGGAACTATTAAATTTTTTAATGAAAGCAAAGGGTTTGGATTCATTATTGACGCGAATTCAGGCAAAGATATATTTGTACACTCTACTTCTATAGCCGGAGGATCGAAAGGACTTGCTGAAGGTGACCAGGTAGAATTTGACTTAGCTGAAGGAAAAAAAGGACCAGAAGCTAAAAATGTAGTGAAATTGTAAGCTTAATTAAAATTTAAAAATGGGTCTGATTAGTTAATCAGACCTTTTTTTTGCTTAAATTTTTGGTAATGCATCGTATTATCTGTGAAATTTCAACTAAAAACTATATCCACAAAAAAAGTCTGCCTAATCAGGGCAGACCTCTGTAATAATAATTCTTGATTGTTTTTATAAATCGTGGTTGATAACCTGAAGTCCTGCTTTTTGCGTAGTAACGGCAGTTGTAATCAATCCTTTCGCCCAGATAGTATATACCTTATCTGCTTTTAGGTCGTAATCTGTCAAAGTTGCAACTGTTGTGTTTGTTGCAGCATCTTTAAGTAGTATCGTTTTCACACCTGATGTTACGTTTTCAAAATTGCTGAACTCTTTATAGGCCTTATTGCTAAAGGTTGTTGCATCCCCAACAATTTCCATCGTCAATGTTGTTGCATCGGGAATAAGGTTGATAAACCTTACTTTGGTTTTTCCCGCAGTTGGATAGGTCAACTCATCTTTAATCTGTAAATACGCTAAGGCGTCGGCTTTTCCAATGATGAATAAAGAACCATATTGATTTGTTGGAAAAGTAAGATTGCTTTGGAGTAATGATGTTGCACTTCCAGCCGCCCTTACAGTAGCCTGGTGGTTGCCTGCTAAAATACGTTGGTAAGGTATACGCAGTGGGAATAAAAATGAGCCGTCAGCTGCATTGACACGTTCGTTGTCGAGATAAAAATCTATTGCCGTTGAATTTGGTGATGCATTGATTATAGTTAAAGCGGAAACATCTGGATTAGGAACTTCGTCCAGCTTACAGGCAGGTAATATAGCAACCAAGGCCAGGGAAGAAGCAAGTAGTAGGTTTCTTAATTTTGAATTTGAAGTGATTTTCATTTTTTGTGTTTTTAATTTATAGGAATATTTAATGAAGAAAACGAACCCGCTACGGTTAACGCTACAATATTTTTAAAAAAGCGCTAAGCAAAATAAATATTGATGACCTTTGTAGCGTTATCTAAACGAGCTGCGTTTAGACCTAAATTAGGTAGTAAACTCATCAAGACAGGCTGAATACGTTGAGCGGAAAAGACATCAGGTTCCAGAAAATTATTGTGGGAATTAAGGCCCATGACCTGGTTGTACAGGAGCAGATTTATAAATTATATTGGGGATATCTGATGGCGGTGTGTTTACGCTATCTTAATGACAGGGATGTCGCGATGGAAGTTGTAAACGACAGTTTTATCAAGGCTTTCAAGATTGTATTCGATTTTAAATTTGATGATGATCAGGAAGTTGCGCATAAGATGTTCAAATCCTGGCTAACTAAGATTGCAGTACGTACTGCGTTGGACAGTTTGAGAAGTAAGCGCAGTTACCTGAGTTATACTGATGACTATCAGGAGATACCGGAAGACTACGTGGCTGTAGAAAGTAAGCTGTACGCTGCCGATATCCTCAGTTTACTTCAGGAAATCCCCGACCTGCATCGTACGGTTTTTAACCTGTATGAAATTGAAGGATTTTCACATGAGGAGGTCTCAGGTATGTTAAAAATTCCTGCAAGCTCCAGCAGGACCTATTTAACAAGAGCGAAGATGAAACTCAGGGAATTGTATAAAATTAAGATGGAGAGTTGATCATGAAAGATAATCATCACAAAGAGTTAATTACCGAAATCAAAGAGGTGCTTTCAGTATATGAAGTGCCTTATGAGGAAGGTGCTTGGGAAGCTTTCATTGATCGCCCAAAGAAAAAACGCATGCTTCTGTGGCCATGGATCAGCGTTGCGGCAACGTTGCTGGTTGTCTTTTCCTTTTGGTTTAATATGAAACAGGGGACGGTAACCAATCATAAAGATCAAATAGTACATAACAGAACTGAAATAAACAAATCAAACGATAACGAACAAAAAAAGTCATCAGACGGGGCGGGTCTATCAAAGGGCATAAATGCTCAGGCAGGTGCTGGTAGTCATTTATCAGGTAAAACTGACGACTTAATCATAGAAGCACCTCTACCGCAAACTTTAGATACCAGCATCGTTAAACCTAACTTAAACGATGCATCGATTTTGGCTGCCAAACCAGAGTTGACAAAAATGCCTGCCGTATTGGCCAGCGCAATGGTGTTGACGATAAAGGCAGAAAACCCGATTAGGACCGCTACAACGGAAACCGCACTTTTAAAGATGAACTCTGGTATGTACACTATGGTTCGGGAAAAGGCCGCAAGCCAAACTGCGAAACTACCAGCATTGAAAAAATTAACCAGAGATACAGCGGTTAAAATGCCAGAGCCTAAAACAGATTCCTTTATGGATCTGTTAATGAAAGAAAAACAAACACAGGTGGCTAAAACGACTCCAAAAACACCAAAAAAATCATTAGAGTCAAAATGGGATTTTGGTGTCGAGGTTTTGCCAACAGTAACCAGCTCCGCATTAAATGTTGGAGCGGGGCTACTTACAGCCTACAAACTTTCGGATCACTTTTCGTTGGGAACCGGAGTAGCTTACACTGGCCTGGGTTCGTCGGTGGCGCATCAACCCGGAATTTCTGCATTAGACAGCAAACAGCTTCAATCTGTAAGTTCGACTTACAGAGCCATTGATATTCCGATTAATCTGGTATATAATCTCAATAAGAAAGTTTATACCTCGGTAGGGGTATCTTACATTAATGTGGTGGAAGAAAGAGCCACCAATACATTTGTGTCAGAGCAACGATCCAGTTATTACAGCAGCAGCCCTTCAGGGTCCTCCCAAACATCTATAGGTTTTGAAACTCAGAAAACACAAGAGTCTGCACAAACGCAAACTTTAAAAGGGATGGGATCTCTTGGGTTTTTCAATTTTTCTGTCGGGCGTAAGCAGGAAGTATTCAATAAATACCACATTTCCATTGAGCCGTTTATTAAAGTTCCTGTCGGGAAATTATCTCAACAGGATTTAAAACTGACTAATGGTGGTATGAAATTTAAGATTGAATTTTAAGGGGTAGTTCTTTTAACCAATTTTTTCCCTCTGTAAAACGCGTAACAAGCATGCCTGCTACGGTGTCACCGGTTGCATTGAGCAAGGTTGCCATTGGATCAACCAATGTGCCGATAATCATTGCAGGCGGGAGGGCCTCAGGTGGAAAGCCATATGCCGATATAAATAACAACTCACCTACGTATCCTCCGTTCGGGATGCCACCTTCTACGATGCTAACAAGAACTGTCATGCCCACAGCTAGAAAAATAACATCTGCACTGTTAAAACTTTGGCCAAACATTGCAAATACAACGGCCATTTTAACGATAGAAGAGATACTTGATCCGTCTTTATGAAGCGTTGCGCCCAAAGGTACGGTTACATTGGCAATATAATCCGGAATTTGCATTTTCTCCGCTGCCTCAAGATTTGCAGGGATTGTAGCAATGCTGCTGCATGTGCCAACCGCTGTGGCAGAAGGAATAATGTTGTTTTTCCAATAGGTTTTAATTCCACGGAATCCACCAGCAAGAAAAGCATAACAACTAAAAAGAACAACGAAATAGAACGCACCAACTCCATAGTAAAGCCCCAAAGAACGTGCATAAGTGCCAAATAATTGCGGTCCGAAAACACCAACCTGATAGGCGAAATATGCACCTAAGCCCAATGGGGCAATCTTCATAATGATGGCAAACAAATTTTTAAAGACTTCATTCCCCCCATGTAAAAATTGGGCAAAGGCTGTCGCGCGCGCTCCAGCGCGTAGCGTAGCAAATCCAATCAATACAGAAAAGATGATCATGGAAAGCATGCTTTTCCTGGAAAGTAATTCATAGAATTCGGAGGTCGTAACCAATTGCGTAATTTGTTCAGCAAACGGCTTCTTTTCGATAACTTCTGTAAGCGGAATTCGCTGGATGTGTTCGTGTAGTGGAAATAATCTGACAGCAAGGATGGTCAGCAAGGCGGCGATAACTACTGTGCCAAGAAAAACCATGGCCATAATGCCCATCATTCGGTTTAGTTTGTTTGAGGCAGTCAACCCGGCTATTGAAGAGGAGATGGCAAAAAATACCAGGGGGATAACTGCCGTAAATAACAAATTTAAGAATATGTCGCCAATAGGTTTTAAAAGTTCCACGCTTTTGCCAAAAATCAAACCTGCAACGCTACCCAATGCTATTCCTGTGATCAGAAATAGGATGCCTTTATAGTTTTTAAAGAAGCTATTCATCTGCCTAATATAAAGCTTTGGTCGCGCATCAGCTAAAAGCTGATGAAATATTGCAAATTTACACTGATATTAGCCCTGTTAACAGTGAACAGTTGATAAACCAAATAGTACCATGGAATTTTTGAAAACAATTAGCCACAAGATGATCTTTACTATCGTGATGATAGCAGGCACCAGTTCAGTTATGGCGCAACAGAATCAAGCACTTTTTGAACAAGCTGCGCTCCAATTAATAAGTAAGCAGTTTAGTTTTACCGAGGGACCTGCATCTGATAAAAACGGAAACGTTTTTTTTACCGATCAGCCGAATAATAAAATATGGAAGTACGATACCAGCGGTAACCTTTCAGTTTTTATGGAGCGTGCCGGCCGTTCTAATGGTACCTATTTCGATCGAAAAGGTAATTTGGTTACCTGCGCCGATGAAAATCAACAACTTTGGTCGATTGATCCAAAAGGAAAGGTTACAGTATTGGTTAGCGATCTGGGCGGTAAACATCTCAACGGACCTAATGATTTGTGGATTGATCCTAAAGGAGGAATCTATATTACCGATCCATATTATCAGCGGGATTACTGGACGCGGAAAGCATCTGAGCTGGACGGACAAAAAGTGTATTACCTTCCAAAAGGTAAAAAGAATTTGGTGCTTGTTACTGATAGCTTGAAAAAGCCTAATGGAATTGTTGGCACACCAGATGGCAAAACCTTATACATAGCAGATATCGGAGCATCCAGGATCTATAAATTTTCAATACAGAAAGACGGTAAGTTGTCAGACATGCGTATTTTTATAAATCAGGGTGCGGATGGGATTACGCTTGACGAAATGGGAAACCTGTATCTTTCGGGTAAAGGGGTTACCATCTTCAATCCTGCGGGACAACAAATTGGACATATTGATGTGCCGGAACCCTGGACAGCTAATTTGTGTTTTGGTGGTAAAGATAAAAATGAACTATTTATCACGGCTTCCACAGCCCTCTATAAAATTCCTATGCGTGTAAAGGGCGCAAAATAGATGAATTGGCTGCTGATTGCTGAGGTTTGTTATGCACTGCTGGTTACGGCAGTTTGCCTGCGTATTGTTTATGATACCAACTCTACCAGTAAAACGCTGGCTTACTTGCTGCTAACCGTTTTCTTTCCCATCGGCGGCATGATTCTTTACTTCGTAATCGGTACTAATTATAGAAAGCGAAAATTATATAGTAAAAAGATCTTTCAGGATGAGAAACTCATGCTGGAGGTGCAGAAACAAATCTTTGCAGAGTCAGAGCGTACTTGGTTGCTCGCTAAACCTGAGTTTGGTAAATACAAAAAACTCTCCAATCTTTTGCTGAATAGCAACTGGAGCAGTGTCAGCAATACCAATAAAGTCGAAGTCCTCATTAATGGCGAAGAAAAATTCCCAGCTGTCATCAAAGCACTGGAACAAGCAAAAAAGCATATTCATATTGAGTATTATATCTTCGAGGACGAAGTTATCGGTAATAAGATTAAGGATATTTTGATCAGAAAGGCGAAGGAAGGTGTGTCTGTACGTTTTATCTATGACGACTTCGGTAGTAGATCCATTCGTAGGAACATTATTCCCGAACTACTTGAAGCGGGAGTTGAAGCGTATCCTTTCTATAAAATTTTCTTCATGGCCCTGGCTAACAGGCTAAATTATAGAAACCACAGGAAGATCATTGTAATTGACGGCTATATTGGTTTTACAGGCGGGATTAATGTAAGTGACAGATATATTAACCAGCCAGGGCAGTCAGAAGTATTCTGGCGGGATACACACGTGAAAATCACAGGCCCGGGAGTTTATTATTTACAGTATTTATTTATATGTGACTGGAATTTCTGTTCCGACCATGAGCTTCCGGCACATACTGATTTCTTTTGCTCTGAACCATCTGAGAAAATGGGCGCTTTGGTGCAGATTGCTGCGAGTGGGCCGGATTCAGACGACCCTACAATTTTGTTCTCCATTATAGATGCAATTGGCATGGCCGAACGAGAAATCCTTATTACAACCCCATACTTTATCCCCGGCGAAAGTGTACTGCATGCGTTAACTGTAGCCGCGTTGAGCGGGGTTTCTGTAAAACTGCTGGTGCCGGGTAAATCAGATTCAAAAATGGTAAACCTTGCCGCAAGGTCATACTATGGGGATCTGATGCGATCTGGAGTTCAGATTTATACATACCAAAAGGGGTTTGTCCATGCTAAGACAGTGGTTTCTGATGGGATGCTATCGATTATCGGTACGGCGAATATGGATCACCGGAGCTTCGAACTGAATTTTGAAGTCAACAGTATGATTTATGACCGGGCAACTGCAGCAAAGCTGACAGATATATTTAACGCTGATCTAAAAAACGCCGTAGTGTTAGATTTGGAAGAATGGAAAAGGCGACCATTTTATAAGGAGTTTCCTGAAAAATTGGCCCGGCTGCTTTCTCCACTATTATAAATGACTCTTTTCTGAGAAACTGTTTCTCTTAAGTTTTGTTTTTCGCATAGTATCCTCATTCAGAGGAGCGGTAATTACAAAAGAATTTTAAAGAGCTATGGAATCAAAAAATCAACATCTTGAAGAACTTGCTATAAATACTGTTCGCCTGTTATCGGTAGACGCCGTGCAGAAAGCAAACTCCGGTCACCCGGGAATGCCTATGGGCGCTGCGCCGATGGCTCATGTTCTTTGGTCAAAATATTTGCACTTCGATCCTAAACAACCACACTGGCCCAATAGAGATAGATTTGTATTATCGGCGGGACACGGTTGCATGCTCCAATATAGCTTGTTGCATTTGACAGGTTATGATGTTTCTCTTGATGATCTTAAACAATTTAGACAGCTAAACAGTAAAACCGCCGGACATCCTGAATATGGGTTGATTGATGGTGTTGATGTGACCACTGGCCCATTGGGGCAGGGATTTGCCAATGCAGTGGGTTTCGCCATAGGTCAGAAACATCTTGCAGAGCGGTTTAATAAACCAGACTTTGAATTGTTTAATTATAAAATTTATGTGATTTGCAGTGATGGAGATATGATGGAAGGAGTGACTTCTGAGGCTGCTTCCCTGGCGGGGCACCTCGAGCTCGGCAACCTCATCTACCTCTACGATGATAACCATATTTCCATTGAGGGTGACACAGATATTGCATTTAATGAGGATGTTGCTAAACGTTTTGAAGCGTACAACTGGCATGTTCAGACTGTCGAAGATGGAAATGATATCAATGCAATTGATATTGCGTTGCGCAATGCCCGGGGAGAGACCCAGCGTCCATCCCTGATTAAAGTCCGTACCCAAATTGCGTATGGTAGCCCAAATAAAGTAAATACTGCAGGTTCACATGGGTCGCCTTTGGGAGCCGATGAAGTTAAGCTGGTAAAAGAATTTTTTGGTTTTGATCCAGATAAGTCATTCGTTGTGCCTGAGGAAGTTGCTGACTTTTACAGGGAGGTTGGCAAAAAGGGATCGGAGCGTGCGGATGCCTGGGATCAGCTATTTGCTGATTATAAAAAACAATATCCTGAATTGGCATCAGCATATACTGATGCCTTACAGGATAAACTGCCTAAAGACTGGGAAAAATCCTTGCCGGTATTCAAGGGTTCGGATCCTAAAATGGCAACAAGACAGGCATCAGGAAAAGTACTTAATGCAATAGCAAAGGGACTGCCAGGTTTGATTGGTGGTGCAGCCGATTTAGCGCCATCAACAGAAACAAATCTGAAGGCCTTCAGTTCCTTTACGCCTGAGCAAAGGGGAGGAAGAAACTTTCATTTTGGGATTCGTGAACATGCAATGGGTGCTATACTGAATGGACTGGCCTTAACAAAAGGGATCATCCCTTTCGGGGCCACTTTTTTGATCTTCTCGGAATATATGCGCCCTCCAATCCGTTTGGCAGCAATCATGAAAATCAGGCCTATCTTTGTGTATACCCACGATAGTATCGGACTAGGAGAAGATGGAACAACCCATCAACCAGTAGAACAGTTGATTAGTCTGAGGTCGATTCCCAATATCACAGTGATAAGACCTGCGGATGCGAATGAAACAGCTCATGCCTGGCGCGTAGCGATTAACCATACCGATGGACCGGTTGTCTTAGTATTTACCCGGCAGGCCCTGCCAATCCTGGATCAGGAGACTTATGGAGCTGCTTCAGGTCTGGAAAAAGGTGCCTATATCTTATCCGAATCTGCAGAGAAACCTGAAATCATTCTGATAGGTACGGGGTCGGAAGTGAGCTTATTGCTTGAGGCACAAGAACACTTGAAAGACGAGGGCATTTATGCAAGAGTAGTAAGCATGCCGTCATGGGAGCTTTTCGAGAAACAAACCCATAGCTATAAAGAGGAGGTGCTTCCTGAAAAAATAAGGAAACGACTGGCTGTAGAAACAGGCTCCCCGCTGGGATGGCATAAATATGTAACCGATGAAGGAGACATTATCGCGATGCATGGGTTTGGAGAATCTGCTCCTGCAGAGGATTTGTTTAAAGTTTTCGGATTTACGGTCGAAAATGTAGTGAAAAAAGCAAAAGCCTTGTTAAATAGCTAAACCAGAAATGTATATTTAGATGCTGGTCGTGGGCCCTCATAAAATTTAGGGTACAACCGGCATCTAATTATTAGAATTTAAATATATGAAGAGCACAGATCTTAAAATATTGTTTTTCGACATCGGTGGTATATTGCTTACTAACGGCTGGGGCCATGAATCCAGAAAAATAGCCGCCAAGCAGTTTGGCTTGAACTATGACGAGATTAACGTATTGCACAATTTTATTTTTAATGTATATGAAATTGGGAAAATCACACTAGACGAATATCTGGATACCGTGATTTTTTACCAGCCGCGCGACTTCACGAGGCAGGATTTTCTGGAGTTCATTTACGCGCAATCCAAAGAATTGCCAGATATGTTGGCCTGGCTTAAAGAATGGAAAAAGGACTGTGGCTTCAGGATTATTTCAATAAATAATGAGGGTAAAGAACTTAATGATTATCGGGTGGAGAAATTTAAATTGCACCTGTGTTTCGACGCCTTCATCTCTTCATGCGAAGTGAAGCTACGTAAACCGGATCCAGGAATTTTTCAATTGGCTATGGGAATAGCGCAGGCATCGCCACAACAATGTGTTTATTTTGATGATCGTGTGATGTTTGTTACCACAGCTCAGAAACTGGGTATCAAGGCATTTCAGCATACAGACTTTGAATCCACCAAAAAAATACTCGAAGGATTAAAACAAGAGAATTTTCAGTTAGACCTGCAATAGGAAATTCTGAGCCGTTATGGCGTATAAATACCAATCAAAAGACGTACTTATACCGTAGATAGTGGCTTCTTATTTGCTGATATTTGAATCTGCGTAACGCTATTATTCTCAAAAGACTTTGGAATCTCAAATAAAACTACTACTTGTCGAAGATCACAATATCGTCCGTTATGGTATTAAATCTCTTTTAGAGGCTGAGCCTGGATTTAAAGTTATTGCTGAAGCAACGAACGGCCGTGAGGCTTTGGAACAGATTAAGCAAGGGCTAGATGTGGATATTGTTCTTACAGATATCAATATGCCGGAACTTGCTGGTATAGAATTGATAGGAATTCTACAAAAAGAATATCCGTCTTATAAATGTCTCGTTCTGTCGATGCTTGACCATCAAAACTACGTTTACCGGGCTATGGAGGCTGGCGCGATGGGATACCTTGTTAAAAATATTGACCGGTCGGAAATGGTCTTTGCCATCCGGCAGGTACACGCAGGCCATAAATTTATTTGTACCGAGATTGCTTTGAAGCTAATCTCAAGACATGCTACAATTACGTCAAATGTAGAAGTTAAGGAGAAGTCAAATCTTGAGTTTTCTAAAAGGGAACTAGAGATATTGCAACTTATTGCTGAAGGCATGACAAATAACGATATAGCACTGAAACTATTTACCAGTCGCCGGACAATAGAGGGTAACAGGCAAAGTCTGCTAGAAAAGACAAATACCAAAAATACTGCTTCGTTGATACATTTCGTTATAAAGCACGGAATTATCGGCTGATCCTCCTGAAATGAATTCTTTTGTGCATTTTTGTTCTCCTAAATTATAGTGGAATTTATGCACGACAAACAGATCTTTCAAAGCAATACTAAAACCAGGTGGGTGGCCTTCCAGTGGGTTAGTCGCGGCATCATTCTCGCTTTCGTTATCGCAACAATTTGTATTGCATATACTTTATTTTCAGGTGGTAACCCAGCGCTTCCAATTATCAATACAAATACTGCGCTAAGCAAAAAGCAGATTGACAGGATTAAACGCTCTACTAAATACTCCGAATTTAAAATTCAGAAAAAAAGCCTGCTTAAAATTCAGGAAGATCAAAAAAGACAACGTCTAAAACATCCCCATAATAAGGTAAGAATTAACGCAGGTTTCTATGTTAACTGGGATCCGCAATCACTTACCGATCTGAAGGACAATATTGCCCAACTTGATATGGTTGTCACCGAGTCGTTTTTTCTGGTTAAAGGAGCAGATACAGTTTTGGATAAATCTGATCGCGATGCATTAAGGACCATCCATAGATTCAAAAAGACGGCTATCGCAGTAGTCTCAAACTTCAAGGATGATCATTTTGATGGCGATGCAGTACATTTGTTGCTCAGTAACAAAAATCTGCAGGACCGTTTCATTGCCAACCTGATCATTAAGTTGAAAAAATATAAATACCAGGGTGTTAACATAGATTTTGAAGAACTGAAAGAGAAGTCTGATGCGCCTCTAATCGCTTTTCAACAGAATCTTTATGCTAAAATGCATGCGCAGAACTTGTTGGTTACCCAGGATATTTCGCCTGACAATGATGATTACAATGCAGTTACTTTAGAGAAATATAACGATTACATTTTTCTGATGGCTTATGATCAGCACAGTGAGTTGAGCAACCCAGGTGACATCTCCCATCAGTTATGGGTAGAAAAACAGTTGGATGCTATCTGCTCAAAAATATCATCAGATAAGGTAATATTAGCATTGGCCTGCTATGGCTATGACTGGCCTGATGAAAATGTGGGTAAGGTAGTTACCTATCAACAGGCTATCGCCAATGCAAACCGTTATAAGGCCAAGATCATCTTTGATCCGGCCTCTGCTAATCTTCATTACACTTATCTCGACGAAGGCGGGATTAATCATACGGTATACTTTACAGATGCAGCTACAAACTTTAATTTGATCCGAAAGGCCGACGATTGGGGGGTGGCCGGTGTTGCAGTGTGGCGAATGGGTGCAGAAGACGGTCGTTTGTGGACCTTTGTCAACAAAGACCTTAGCATTGATTCGTTGAAAAAAACTGGAATAAACTTATCCAGGATGACCAGCGTTGGGCTAAATGACAGGATAGATTATTCTGGAGAAGGCGAAATTCTCGATCTTGTATCTACTCCTAAGGCTGGAAAAATTAACCTGGAACTTGATAGTACCAATTTTGTTATCAAAAATCAACAGTATGTTGTTCTTCCAACGAAGTATAGTATTCGTAGATATGGTCAGGCTGACAAAAAGATTGTTTTAACATTTGATGACGGACCTGATCCTGTATATACCCCACAGATAATCGACATCCTGCAGAAGAACAATGTGCCCGGTAGCTTCTTTGTAGTCGGTATTATGGCTGAGCAGAATATGGGCTTGTTATTAAAGGAGTATAATTTGGGTTACGAAATTGGCAACCATACATTCTTCCATCCGGATATGTCAAAAGTTGGCCCACAACGTGTGAAATTCGAATTGAATGCCACCCGGAAGCTGATAGAATGTGTTACCGGGCATAGTACAATTCTTTTCAGGCCCCCATATAACGCCGATGCTGAACCCAGTACATCCGCAGAGATCCTACCGGTTGCTCAAAGTCGTGCTGAAAATTATATTAACATCGGAGAATCCATCGATCCAGAAGATTGGCAGCCTGGAATTTCGGCAGATTCAATCTTCGCAAGAGTGGTGCGTCAGCGCGATCTCGGAAATATTCTGCTGCTGCATGATGCCGGTGGAAACCGTGCTGCAACCGTTGCTGCACTGCCAAGGATCATAGCCTATTTTAAAAAACAAGGATATGAGTTTACAACAATAGCTAATTTGATAGGTAAGAAAAAAAGTGAACTGATGCCAGCAATTAAAACAGATGCTGACAGCGGATTCAGTGGTTCTGCAGATTACTTGTTTCTAAATGTCTTAGCCTATGGTAACCTGATCTTAAACTTCATCTTTATACTCGCTATTATACTGGCAATTTTGAGAAGCGTGTTTATCGCAGTGCTCGCTGTACGCCAAAAAATAAAAGCAGATGGGGAAAAAGGATTGCTGCTGACAAACCCGACCGATAAGGTAAGCGTAATTATACCGGCATATAATGAGGAGATTACTGCGATACAGACTATTGAAAGTTTATTGAAAACGACCTATCCGAATGTAGAATTCATTTTTGTTGATGATGGTTCTAAAGATAAGACCTTTCAGATCGTGCATGACAAATTTGGAGACCATCCAAAAGTTAGGGTGTTCACCAAGCCGAATGGAGGTAAAGCCTCGGCCTTAAACTTCGGTATCACTAAGGCTAATGCAGATTTTGTCATCTGCATTGACGCCGATACCTTGCTTGCGGAAAATGCAATTACCGAAATGATGCGTTATTTCTACGCTGAAGATATTGCAGCTGTTGCGGGAACGGTAAAAGTCGGTAACGCCAACAATATCATCACAAAATGGCAGTCAATTGAATATATAACGGCTCAGAATATGGATCGAAGGGCATTTGATATGCTGAATACCATTACTGTTGTGCCAGGAGCAATCGGAGCTTTTAGAAAAGCTGTCATTACTGAAGTTGGTGCGTTTACTACCGATACGCTTGCGGAAGATTGTGATTTAACAATGCGCATTTTGCGTGCAGGATATGTTGTTAAAAACTCAGATTCGGCAATGGCTTATACCGAAGCACCAGAGACTGTAGATATGTTGCTCAAACAACGATTGCGCTGGAGTTTCGGCGTAATGCAAAGTTTTTGGAAAAATAAGGATACCATGTTTGATAAAAAATATGGCTATTTCGGTATGGTTGGTATGCCTAACATCCTAATCTACCAGATTATATTGCCCTTGTTTTCTCCATTGGCCGATTTGTTCATGTTGATCTCTTTAATAGGGGGGCTGTTCTCCTTGTCTTCAGCCGACGCCCTCAGTTGGCATGGGTTTACAAGTATATTGAGCCCCGATAATGGCTTGGGACAAGTTTTACTTTATTATTGCATTTTCATTATTGTTGACTTGTTCTTTGCCGCCTTGGCGTTCAAAATGGAGCGCGAAAAATATAAAAACCTGTTGTATATTATCCCACAGCGGTTTTACTGGCGACAACTCATGTATGTTGTGTTATTTAGATCGATAAAAAAGGCCCTTCGTGGAGAACTTGAAGGCTGGGGAGCGCTCAAAAGAACTGGGAATGTAAAAGCTTCATCATGATATGGCAAACATTGACGCGTATTACAGGTTATTAGATTAGTAATTTTAAACTAAATGATTCAGACTTCAGCAAAAAAGATCGTAATTATTGGAGGTGGTTTTGCCGGTATGAACCTGGCACACCAACTTAACAACGCCGATGAATTTCAGATAATTCTGGTAGATAAAAATAATTATAATTTCTTTCCTCCACTTATTTATCAGGTAGCTACAGGCTATCTTGAAACGTCTAATATTAGTTACCCTTTCAGAAAGCTCTTTAGCGAACAGGAAAATGCAACTTTCAGAATGGGTGAGGTCGTTCGCGTGCTTGCCGATAAAAACCAGGTAGAACTCACTACCGGAATACTTGACTATGATATTCTTGTGTTTGCAACCGGAACTGAGACTAATTATTTTGGAATGGAGAATGTAAAACAAAATTCTGTTCCGATGAAAACAGTAGAAGACGCATTGTTTATGCGGAATACGCTACTTGAACGTCTGGAAAAGGCATCAAGGGAAACAGATCCCGCAGTCAGAAAAAAGCTGCTAACGATAGTTGTTGCCGGAGGAGGTCCCACAGGGGTTGAGATTTCGGGGATGTTTGCAGAAATGAAAAAACTGGTAATCCCGAAAGATTATCCGGAACTCATCGGTTCTAATGGTGAGATTTATCTGGTTGATGGCCTCAAAGCAGTACTCACGCCGATGAGCGAGAAAAGTCAGCAATACACCTACAACACCCTGACTAAAATGGGTGTAAAGATTAAACTTGATCATATGGTGAAAGATTATACCAATGATGTGGTTTCATTTGCAAACGGAGAAACTATTGAGGCTAAAACACTGATCTGGGCTGCAGGTGTGACAGCAATTGTTTTTGAAGGTATTCCGGCTGATAGTTATGGTCGTGGTAAACGAATGCTAGTCGATGCTCATAATAAGGTTGTTGGAACAGAAAATATATATGCAATAGGGGATACTTGTTTGCAAACTACCGATGCAGCATTTCCTCAGGGACATCCTCAGGTAGCTCAAGTGGCTATTCAACAGGGTAAGTTGCTTGGCAAAAATTTGAAAAATATGTTGACCGGAAAGACACTTAATGCTTTTACTTATAACGATAAAGGCTCTATGGCTATTATCGGTAGAAATAAGGCTGTTGCAGATCTTCCATCGCCAAAACTTCATTTCGACGGTTTTCTTGCCTGGGTAGCATGGTTGTTTATTCATCTACTATCACTTATCACCAATAGAAACAGGTTTAAGACCTTATATAACTGGACGGTAGCATATTTTACAAAAGATCAGTCTTTGCGCATAATCGTGAAGCCAGGTAGAGAATCTTTTGATAATAGTTAACATTAAGTTAACATTGATTCAGCATATTTGTAAATGTTTTTGAAGATCCTTGCAGTAGTATTTTATCTCTTTACAATAATAGCAGCCTTTAAAATGGAAACCCCATTGAAGGGATTGTTATTTGTCCTGGTAGTGATTGGTGTAAGTGGCTTGCTTTATCTGTTTATTCTTTTTCCAGGTATTTCAGGTATCGCAGTGGCTATTATGCTTGCTGCCTTTATCCTTAAACAAGGAAGTAGGTAAGGAGCCTAGTTTTGGACACTCAGTTGGATCGAAAGCTTCTCAGCGTCTACAGTCGATCCAGTTAGCCCTTTTGCCCAAATTGTGTAGATTTTCCCTTTCGTAAAGGTTGCACGAATGGTGGTAGCAACACTCGTATTGGTAGCTTTATCAAGTAGATTGATCGTGTATTCTGTTCCTGGTGTAAAGGATATATAATCTGTATACTGTTGGTTTGATCGGTCTGCGAATGTTGTTTTTGTGCCTAATAATTGCAATTCAAGAATCAACGCGCCTGCATCTGGCGACATATTCAAAAATCTGACCTTGGCTCTTTCTGTATCAACCACACTGAGGTCATCCGTAATCCAAAAATAGTTTACAGCAGTAGCAGTCCCCGTTAAAAAAAGCGACCTCGAAATTTTCCCTTCGAAACTGACTTGAGTAGGAGCAAGGGCGGTCGACGAATTTGCCACTACAGTCTGAGCGGTGTATGTGCCCTGATATACTCCGGTATAAGCAGTATTTGCACCGAAAATTAATGGTGTGCTGCCATTTACAACTCTATTGTCGATCAAAAAATTCAACGCAGTAGCGCTGGGGATGGCGTTATATACTGCAACAAATGCGATGTCGCCTCCAAGGTTGGCCTCTTTCTTACAAGAACTTATTGCAGAAATCATGATAACCAGGGCTGCGGCGAAAATTTGCTTCTTGATGTTTTTCATATGTTAATTAGGAATGGCTAAGATACGAATTGTTTCTTTGGAGTTAAACATAGAAACAATTCTGAGTTGTTTGAATTTGAACGCTTAGTTATAAATTGAGTGTTTATTTCATGTAATCTTTCAGTCTGTTTAATTTTTTGGCGACAGATCTCAATTGCTTTCTGTACTTTTGGACCGTAATTGAATTTTGGTCTGGTATTTTAACTTCCAATGGAAAAAGATGAACTCGTAATCACTGATATACTGGTCGGCGCTAAGAAGCTGTTCGGGAAACATGGGTTGAAGAAAACGACGATGGAAGATATTGCCATGGCTGCAGGGAAAGGAAAAAGTACGTTGTATTATTATTTTCCAAGTAAGAAGGAGATTTTCGAGGCCGTGGTAGAGCAGGAGATGAAGAGTGTGGTTAAAAATATCCGGGAGTCTGTTAATGCATCGGTTTCAGCTAAAGAGAAACTGAAATCTTTCATCAAAGCTCAGGTCACATCAATTATCGGAAATCAAAGTTTTCGTGAGGTGGTTTTGGAAGATTCTATGGAAAGCATGAAAATGCTGATGTGTATGAAATCCAGATATGAGCAGATTCAAATCGATATGGTTCGTGAGATTCTTCTTGGTGGAGCGCAATGCGGCGAGTTCAGAGAGTTGTCACAGGCTAAAATGAATAAAATGTCATACGTGATGATAACAGCCTTTAGAGGAATGCACTACCCGCTGAGCGTAGAGTTCGAAGCACCCGATGATGCTGAATATTTTGATGAAATGATCGATATGTTGATGGAAGGGATTGGCAAAAATTAAAGAATTCTCGATTTATTGTGTTGTTAATAGTTTATTTGACAAAAAGATTATAGACTAAAACACGCGAAAAGTCCGGGAATGAATTACTTTTGTTTCATCTTAATTTAACATATTTTTAATATATTTAGAACAACTTTTAATCCAGCAAGTTAGCTCTTAGCTAGGATTAACTGATAATAAAATTTATGAATCCAACTGCAGTAAACATTATACAGTTCAAGCATGCGTAAAAAATTGCACGATAGAGTTGCCTCGTTTAAAGATGCAACAGCGATTAAAGAAAGGGGATTATATCCTTACTTTAGGTCTATAGAATCAGCTCAGGATACCGAAGTTATCATCGATGGTAAGAAGGTCCTTATGTTTGGTTCTAACTCTTACCTTGGACTTACCAACCATCCCAAGATTAAAGAAGCGGCAAAACAAGCTATAGAAAAATATGGCACTGGATGCGCTGGTTCGCGTTTTTTGAACGGAACCCTTGATATTCACCTTGAGCTTGAGCGCAGGCTTGCGGCGTATGTAGGTAAAGAAGCAGCTGTATTGTTTAGTACCGGCTTTCAGGTAAACCTCGGTGTTATCTCTTGCCTGCTCGATAGAAACGATTATCTTGTTCTTGATGAATACGATCATGCCTCCATTATTGATGGTAGCAGATTGTCATTTTCAAGGTCTATCAAATATGCACACAATGATATGGATGATCTGCGTAAAAAATTAAGCAGATTACCGGAAGATTCGGCGAAACTAATCGTTGCCGATGGTATCTTCAGCATGGAGGGCGACCTGGTAAATCTACCGGAAATTGTCAAAATTGCTGATGAGTTTGGCGCCAATATCATGATGGATGATGCTCATAGTCTTGGCGTGATCGGTTTTAATGGCTCTGGTACTGCATCACATTTTAACCTTACCGATAAAGTAGACCTGATCATGGGAACGTTCAGTAAATCACTCGCCTCATTGGGTGGTTTCATCGCAGGTTCTGAAGAAACAATTGAATTCATTAAGCACCGTGCAAGAGCATTGATGTTCAGTGCAAGCATGCCTCCTTCGGCAGTGGCCAGTGTAATCGCTGCACTCGATATCATCGAGTCTGAGCCTGAACGTATCGATAAATTATGGGATAATACAAACTATGCAAAAAAGCTACTTTTAGAAGCCGGTTTCGATATCGGTCATACAGACAGCCCTATTATTCCTGTATATATCAGGGATAATGACAAGACCTTCCTGATCACAAATATCTTACACAACAACGGCATATTTGTTAATCCGGTAGTATCTCCCGCTGTACCTTCAGATGCCTCATTGATCAGGTTCTCGTTAATGGCTACACATACCTTCGAACAGATCGAAGAAGCTGTAGCAAAACTTGACGCCGCATTCAAAGAGGTGGAAATTTTAACTGCTAAAGTGAGTTTATGAAACATTTCGACTTCATCGGTGTCAAACTTCGGTTAAACGAATACTGCTTAGATAGGTCGAAATAGATTTCAGAAAAATCGATATGAAAAAAAGAGTATTAATTACTGGTGCAAGTGGGTTTGTTGGCTTTCATTTAATTGAAGCAGCACTGGCTTCCGGTTTGGATGTCTACGCTGCCGTTAGAGGTGCAAGTCAGATTAGCCACCTCCAGGTATTTGATATTCAGTATGTTCAGCTAGATTTTAATGTAGTAGAGCAACTCCATGAAACAATTGAAAGCTGCAAAATTGATTATATTATTCATGCTGCGGGGATTACCAAAGCAAGAACTGAAGCAGAGTATAATCAGGTAAATGCTGTGTTTACAAGGAACCTGGCTGTAGCTAGTGTGAATGCAGGGGTAGAAAAATTCGTTTTTGTAAGCAGCCTTGCTGCACTCGGACCTTTATCAGACTTAAAGGGGATGTTGCACGATGATAGTGTTGCACATCCTGTAACGAGCTATGGGAAAAGTAAATTACTCGCCGAGCAATATCTCTCAGAGATTCCCGAGCTTCCTTTGATTGTTATACGGCCAACAGCTGTATATGGTCCACGGGAAAAGGATATCTTTATTTTGTTCAACAGCATCAATAAAGGATTGGAGCCTTACATCGGTCAGTTCCAACAACAACTGAGTTTTGTATATGTAAAGGATCTGGCCGCAATCGTGGTCAAAGCGCTCCATGCTGATGTTAGACAGCAATCTTATAACGTATCTGATGGATGCGTTTATGATCGGTATGCGCTTGCGGATTTATCGAAAAAGACATTGAAAAAGAAGACCTTTAAATTTCATCTGCCTGTTGCAGTAGTAAATCTTTTGGCCTCAACAATGGAACTATTGTACCGTTGGAGTGTTAAAGCACCTACATTGAATAAAGAGAAAATGCAGGAGTTGACGGCAGTAAACTGGGCTTGTGATATCTCTGCGATTCGCACTAACCTGGGTTTCAGTCCCAAATATAACCTGGCATTAGGTCTGACCGAGACTTTAAACTGGTACAAGAAAAATAATTGGTTATCCTAAACATACGCAAAAGAACAATGTTGTTCCATAAAATCACCTCAACGAGCTTCGGCATCGGCTATATCGGAAAAGGAGCGGGCACTGCAGCAGCAGTTGCTACCTGCCTGGTATGGTATGCGTTGATGAGAGCGGAAACAACTAACTTTTTGCCTGCCGCACTGGTAACGCTTGGTATCACTGCACTGGGAATTTGGTCTGGTAATGTCGTTGAATCGATTTGGGGCAAAGACCACAATAGAGTCGTAATTGACGAAGTAGCAGGTATGTGTATCGCTCTGCTATGGATTCCGGTAACACCCTTGAATATCTTTGTTGGATTAGTATTCTTTCGTTTTTTTGATATACTAAAGCCACTCTTCATTCGTAAACTCGAAGACCTTCCAGGTGGCTGGGGTGTAATGTTTGATGATGTGCTTGCCGGTGTATATGCCAATATTTGTCTGCATCTTTTTCTAAAATTAAATCTGAGCTAATATGGCAACTTTTGTAAAGGCTCAGGTCTCCTCTTTAACGGCCTCACTTCTTGACTTTCTTACCACATTAGTCTGTAAGTACGTGTTTCATTTTCAGGTAATTCTGGGTAGCGCAACAGGTACAATTGTTGGTGGAATTGTAAATTTCCTGATTGGCAGAAACTGGGCTTTCGAAGCCCGCCAGGGAAATGCAAGCCGTCAGGCACTCAAATATCTTTTGGTATGGACCGGGAATCTTGTGTTGACAACAACGGGCGTTTATCTCGTTACGCACCTCCTCGGCCTCACCAATTATGTCTTACCCAAAATCTTTGTATCCTGTGTTGTAGGTGTACCCTATAATTATTTTATGCAGAAAAAATTTGTATTCATATCGTAATGAAAAATCAATTCAAAAAAATTATATGGTCATTCGTACTCCTGATACCTTTATTGGCATTTCAGGCGTCAGCCCAAAGTACTGTCATCAGTGGTCTCGTAACAGATGCGAAGGATAAAGATCCTTTGCCATATGTTACTGTCATGTTTAAAGGAACAAGTATCGTAACCCGGACAGATGCTGATGGAAAGTTTACCATCAGCACCACCGAAAACCATACGCAGCTTCAGTTTAGCTACGTGGGTTATACTTCAACCACGGTAACGGTAAAACCCAATCAGACACAGACGATCAATGTTAAGCTCGATCCTGAATCTACAGCGCTGACAGAAGTTACTGTCACTGCAGGAAAAAGGCCAAGATACCGTAACAAGGAAAATCCAGCAGTAGAGCTCATCCGTCGGGTAATTGAACATAAGAATAGCAATCGCATGGAAAGCTATAGCGAAGTTCAATATCAACAGTACGAACGTATGACTTTCTCTATGAGTAATCTGTCGGATAAGTTCAAAGAGAAACGTATTTTTAGAAAGTATCAGTTTCTTTTTGATGAACAAGATTCTACTAAAATAGGTGGAAAGAACATCCTTCCGGTATACATGGCTGAAAAGTTGTCTCAGAACTACTTCAGAAAAAGCCCTGAAAAGAAAAAGACGGTCGTTTTAGCCGATAAGCATGTGAACTTTGAAAATCCGATTATCGACAATAAAGGAATCAACCAATATTTCGATAGGATGTATGCTGATATTGATATCTATGATAATAATATCTCTCTACTGAGCAATCAATTTTTGAGTCCGATTGCAGATGCATCTCCCACTTTCTATAAATTCTTTATTACAGATACGATCAAGACACATAGTCCACAGCTGATCGAATTGTCTTTTATTCCCAGAAATAACACTGATATGTTGTTTGAAGGGAAGATTTACATCACCATGGATGGGAACTACGCTGTACAAAATGCATTCCTTACGGTGAATAAAAATATCAACCTGAACTTTGTTCGTGCGCTGGAAGCTCGGTTAAATTTCGAAAAAAATCCGGATAACAGATATCATCTAAGTAAAACCAACCTGATTGTTGACTTTGGTGTTAACAAGAACAAGGGTGGCGGATTTACTGGTGAACGTACCATCGTACTGAAAGATTATCAGGTTAACATTCCACAGTCAGATCAGGTGTATGCAGGGGATGCAGTAATAGTTAAAGCCGATGCCGAAAAGCACGACGAGCAGTTTTGGGTAGATAATAGGTTAGATACCCCGTCCGCGGCCAGTCTTAAAGTATATAAGAATATTGATACCCTCCAGAAAATGACTTCCTTTAAAAGGACTATGGATGTGGTTACGCTAGTAATAGCGGGTTACAAGGATTTTGGGCCATTCGAAGTTGGACCAGTGAATACGTTTTATAGCTTTAATAATGTAGAAGGATTAAGACTTCGTTTAGGCGGAAGAACTACCCCCGCGTTAAGCAAACGGTATTATTTTGAAACGTATGCTGCATATGGATTGAAAGATGAGAAATGGAAGTACTTTTTAAGTAGCACATATTCTTTAAATAATAAATCAATCTATTCTTTCCCTCAGAATTATTTAAGGGCAAGCTTCCAGCGCGACACCAAAATTCCTGGGCAGGAATTGCAGTTCGTACAGGAGAATAATTTCCTCTTGTCGTTCAAAAGAGGTGAGAACAATATGCTCTTGTACAACGATTTTTACAAGTTCGAATACATGAAAGAGTTTGAGAATCATTTCTCGTATAACATATCCTTCCGTAAATGGTCTCAGAAGCCTGGAGGCTCATTAAATTTCACCAATTTGGTTGGAAATATGCCCAATACGGTAGATCAGCTTAATACTTCAGAACTAAGCGTAGCACTTCGTTACGCTCCGCATGAAAAGTTTTTCCAGGGTAAAATTTACCGTACGCCGATCATTGATAAATATCCAACTTTCAATTTAAGATATACTGCTGGTCTTAAAGATGTGTTTGGCGGCGACTATTCTTACCAAAATATTGCAGGAAGCATTGATAAGCGTCTGTATATGTCTCAATTAGGGTATTCCGACATCACCCTGGAAGGTGGTTACATTTTCGGTAAGGCGCCTTTCCCACTGTTAACCATCCACAGGGCCAATCAGACTTATGCTTACCAATACAGCTCTTTCAACTTAATGAACTTTCTGGAGTTTGTGAGTGATCACTATGCAAGTTTTAATATTGATCATAATTTTAACGGATTCTTTTTTAATAAAGTACCTTTGTTAAAAAAATTGAAACTACGGGAAGTTGCATCCTTCAAAATATTATATGGAGGTCTCCGCAATGAGAACAATCCAAATATGGATCGCTCACTGCTGCAGTTCCCGACTAATGCCGCAGGCGTTCCGACTACGTACTCCTTAAATAAGGAACCTTATATGGAAGGTAGCGTCGGCATTGGGAATATTTTTAAATTTTTAAGGGTTGATATGGTCAAACGTTTCAGCTATTTAGAAAATCCCGTTGTTTCTGAATATGGTATCAGGGCAATGGTTAAACTTGACTTTTAATACGAATACTAGTACAACATATATGGCATCAACTACATCTACCAGAGACCGCATGCAACAAGGCATCTATGTGGTTATCAATCCCTTTGTAAAGGGGCTGATTAAGATAGGTCTCACCCCAAATGCGGTAACAACTATCGGATTGTTTCTGAATATCGGTGTTGCTGTAATTTTCATCTTTGGGGCTGAAAAAACAAATAGGGGCGACCTTTCATTCGTAGGCTGGGGTGGTGCGCTGGTGCTTTTTGCAGGACTGTTTGATATGCTTGACGGACAGGTAGCAAGAATAGGAAATATGAGCTCCACCTTTGGTGCAATGTACGATTCTGTACTGGACCGATATAGTGAACTAATTTTGTTTCTCGGTATCTGTTACTACCTCGTTGCACATCATTACTTTTTAAGCTCACTTTTTGCATTTATAGCTTTAATGGGATCTATGATGGTAAGCTATACCCGGGCAAGAGCCGAAGGCCTCGGCGTGCAGTCTAAAGGTGGGTTAATGCAAAGGCCTGAACGTGTTATTACCATCGGAATCACTGCAATTGCTTGTGGTGTTGCCGGACATTTTATGGGTGGCGATTACAAAATTTTCGTCCCTGGAATCTCTTTTCATGTATTCGAGACAATGTCAATCTTTACTATCCCCTTAACAATAATGGCAGTAATGACAAATATCACAGCTATAAACAGATTAAGAGATGCAAAAAAAGCGCTCAATATCAAAGACGCTGAAAGCAAGAAAGCCACATATGGTAAAGCAGTAAGTATTTCGGCTATATTAATTACACTGGTACTAAGCTTCTCTGGCAGCAGTACTGCCTTCGCGCAAACAGATACTAGTGATCCATCTCCTGTAAAATTTCCGACGCCCAAAGGAATAGCGAACGAACTGTTTTATTTGCAACGTGACCCAAACAGCAATACAATCATCTACGAACTTAACCTCGACTCAAAAGGGAATGTCGACGCTGATGAACCCGTGTTGGTTTACTGGATGCGCTATCATGATGGCGGCGAGAAGAAAGACCTGAGCTATATCCAACGTAAGTTTGCCTACGGCCTGCAGACAAAAGATCTTGGCAACGGACAGTTTGAATTACGTTTCGTGTCTCATAAAAAGCTTCCTTTGTATCTGATCAAGTCGGATACAGATAAGAAATACCATGTATACATCACTGTAAATAATAAGAAAATACAACTGGATAGGGTTTTTGTCCGCATTGAAGGCGGTTCTTTCTGGTTGCCTAATGTTAAATATGTTGAACTTAAAGGAACTAACGCTACAGGTTCGACGCAAATTGTAGAACGTATAAAAGTTTAAAAGATCATGAAAAAGAATTTCGTTTCTAATTCTTCTGACTCGATCAGAATGTTCAAAAATGGATTTTTAGAAAGTTTATCAAAGGTTCACTTTTTTGTCCCTTTAATCGTATTTATACCAGTGATTGTCTTTTTGATCTGGAAATCACTGTTTGATTTGAATATGGCAATTCTGCCTTTTGCAGGATATGCGTTATTTGGAATTTTTGTCTGGACCCTTACGGAATATGTAATGCATCGCTATGTATTTCACTTTTACCCAACATCTGATTGGGGAAAGAAAATTCACTTTATTTTTCACGGTGTGCACCACGATTATCCTAATGATGCGAAACGCCTGGTAATGCCGCCATCAGCAAGCATCCCTTTAGCGCTAGGTTTTTTCTTTTTGTTTCAATACTTACTGCCAATTGGAACAGTATATGCCTTTTTTCTGGGCTTTATCAGCGGCTACCTGGCTTATGATATGACACATTATGCCTTGCACCATGCTAATTTTAAGAACGGCTTCTGGAAGAAACTTAAGCAACATCATATGCTGCATCATTATTCTGACTCTACACGTGGATATGGTGTAAGTTCTGATATCTGGGACAAAATCCTGGGTTCAAACTTCTTAAAGAAATAGTATGCACGAAAATGCCAATGGCTATACATCTTTTTATGCCTTAAAGAATTTCTTGGTCACCACCTTGTTATCCATACTTTACCTCCTGGTATCGGCTATTCTTGTTGGGTTTAAGTCGGATCAGATAGTCCTGCTCCTTATTTTTAACGTCGCGTTCTACGCTTCGCGTTTCAGTAGAAAGTTTATCCTCGGCTTCTCGATCTTTATAGTGTATTGGATCATTTTTGACTACATGAAGGCGCTTCCCAATTACAGATATCATTCGGTGAGCATTGAACAGCTGTATAATCTGGAGAAACATTTTTTTGGCATACACACCCCATCAGGTATGCTGACCCCCAACGAGTTTTTGAAACTGCACACAAGTAAGGCTGCAGATTTAATTACCGGCATCTTTTACTTACTTTGGATTCCTGTGCCTTTAGCTTTTGCCGGATATCTATTCTTCAAAAATAAACTGCAGTTTCTATATTTCTCCTTTACTTTCGTACTGGTAAACTTGATTGGGTTCGTAATCTATTATCTTTATCCCGCGGCACCGCCATGGTATGTTCAACTGCATGGTTTTCATTTCGTCGCCAATACCCCCGGCAATACCGGTGGGCTTTCCCGCTTTGATCAGTTGATAGATGCCCCCGTATTCAAGTCTATATACAGCAAAAGCTCAAACGTATTTGCCGCTATGCCTTCATTGCATTCCTCTTATCCGGTTATCGTGCTTTATTATGGCATAAAGAACAGACTTGGTTTAGTAAACTTGTTCTTCGGATTAGTAATGCTCGGAATCTGGTTCACGGCGCTTTATACAAGTCACCACTATCTGCTGGATGTTCTGGCGGGAATCAGTTGTGCGATTTCAGGTATTTTTAGTTTCAACTGGCTGGCTTCAAAACAACCTTTTCAAAACTGGTTAAACAAGTTTCAATCTGTAATCAACTAATATTGCTTTTTTGATTTTTATTGTATCTTAGAGATGGATAATGTCTATGAGGTACAAGCGCTCGATGCTTTTTTTTCTGGTTTTACAATGTTTTATGGCCTTTAGTGGGAGTGCTAATGGGACTGATGCTGCCATGCCTGTTGTTAATGATACCAATCAGGTGAAAAGCTTGTTGGCGACTGCTAAATCTTTGATATTTAAAAATGCCGACTCGGCAATCTTGATACTGCATCGTAGCCGTAAACTTTCAGCGTCCTTAAACTATTCGTATGGAGAAGGAGTAAGTCTTTCTATGATTTCGTCTTATCATGAGCGTCGTGGAGAGCTCAGATTAGCTCAAGATTATGCCGAACAACAGATATCTGTTTTCAGAAAGTCCAACTATCAAAGAGGTTTAGCCGGTGCATATAATGGTTTAGGTATCATTCAGGGAAAGAAGGGAAATTATAAAGCTGCTGCAAAGTATTTTTATATGGCTTTAAAATTGAATGAGCGGCTGCATAGCGTAGAAGGAATGCGGCAAGGTTATATGAAGCTAGGCCTTGTGAATGCCATGAGTAGAAATTTTCCGCTAGCGAAGTATTATTACAATAAGGCTGAACTCATAATTACCGACAGAAGATCTAATCCATACCTTACATTAGTTAATGGACTTGGACAAATGTACGCCATGCAAGGTGATATCAAAACAGCTTACAACTATTTTATCAGAGGTGTACATGCTGCCAGTGATACATCAAATCAGGGTAGCAGGGCCCAGTTGATGACCAATGCGGGTAAGGCTGCCGAAGAGTTAGGGGATAATATAGAGGCTTTTCATTACCACACCATGGCCTTAGAACTCGTACGTCAATTTCATCAGCCGATGGAAGAGGCACATACATTACTAAACCTTGCGTCCCTGCAGTTTAAGGAAAATCCGAAACAATTGCCCTCCAGGCTTGGTGAAGCCCTTATCTTATCTCAAAAACTTGGCGACAAACAATTGCTGTCAGATATTCATCTAACATTAAGTGAAATTTATAAAAAACAAGGGAATTACAAAAGGGCTTTACAAGAATTTGAAACTTACAATCTATACCGGGACAGTCTGTTTACTTTAGATAAGAAAAATGACCTCGCCTCACTACAAAAGGATTTTGAATTAGATAAGTCGCAGTTGGAAGTAAAGTCTTTACAGAGCTTAAATGAAAAGCAAAGTCTGATTAGAAATATCTTCGCACTTCTATCAGCTGCTATTTTATCGATCGTGTTGATCATGTTTTTTGCGATTCGTAAAACGAACAGACTCAATAATAAGTTGAAGGAATCTGGGTTAGTTAAGGATAAAATGTTTTCAATTCTTGCCCATGATCTTAGAAGCCCTATCACAAATGTCGTTCAGATGATGGACTCATTGGATGTTGACGACAATACGATTGAAGAATGGCGGATGTTGTTTCAAGAACTAAAAAGACATGCCAAGGTGTCCCTGGAAACTTTAGATAATCTGTTGCAATGGGGCGCAGCACAGCTGCAAGGTATTCGAGTAAGACAGGCTCAAATAGAAACACAGGTATTGATAGATCATAATGTAGCGACCCTCAAAGCTCAGGCTGATCGTAAGAAGATAGCGATAAAAAACCATTGTAGTCCGGTTACTTCAATCTATGCAGATCCTGTTCATTTCGATTTCGTAATCAGGAACCTCGTATCAAATGCAATAAAATTCACCTACAGCCAGGGGAGCATAGATATTCGATGTATGGTTTCCAGAGATTCAGGTATGATCACTTTTTCGGTTCAGGACACTGGGCAGGGCATTTCTGCAAAAGACCTCCAGACGCTATTTAGTCAGAATCTGGAAAGTAAAAAAGGTACAGAAAACGAAAAGGGAACTGGTATTGGACTGATGCTCTGCAAAGAGTTTGTTGAGGCTAATGGTGGCAGAATCTGGGCTGAAAGTGAAGAGGGGAAAGGATCAGTCTTTTATTTCAATCTCCTTGCGCTGCCACCAGGCAAGTAAGAGCTACTTTTTCTTTTGGGGAGCCCTGTTCGGCTCATAATGTAAGCCGGGCGATAACCAATAAAGTAAGATAATCCTGGAATATCTGTAATTAAATGGAGAAAAGGCAAGTACTGCCACGAGAAGGATCGCTACATAGTACCACAGATTTTCGTATACGAGGGGAAGACCTAATATGTACGCTGCAACACTCGCGCTGATCATTTCTGCAACGTTCATGGCATAGCTGATAAACATGGAAACATAAAAATAACCAGGTTCACGTTCAAATTTTAGTCCGCAGTAAGGGCAGGTTTCATTCATCTTTTGCACTCGAAAACCATACGTTGGCCCTTCAAAAACTTTTCCTACCCTGCAGCGTGGACATTTGGCATGTACAATTCCATTCCATTGTGATACTTTTAATCCTGTTGGTTGATTACTGTTATTTTCCATATTATTGAACGTTTGACTTTCTGAATTTTTCGGGGGTGATGCCCTCGTGTTTTTTGAAAAACCTGTTAAAGTAAGAATTGTCTTTGAAATTTAGACGCTCCGCAATCTCTGCAATACTCAGGCTAAGGTTGATGAGCGAACGTTTCGATTCCAGGATAACTCTTGCCCGGATCAGTTCCCCGGCCGAATTACCCGCCAGATCCTTACATAGTGCATTGAGGTGGTTGGGCGTAACATAGAGTATCTCGGCATATTCTTTCGGAAATCTCAGCACCAGGTAATGCTCATCAATTAACTGCAGAAAATTCCTAAAGACGGTTTGATTGTACGAATGGGGTGTAGCGGTGACGGTTGACTGTGCAACCCTGGATACCTTAATCAACAATTGAAGGAGCAGTGTGCGAACCATATCCTGACTAAACATTCGTTCCTTGGGCGTCTCTTGAAGCATGCTTTCAAACAACGTTACCGCTTCTTGCTGCAATTGGGGATTCAACTCAATAACCTGCTCTTCCGGTACTCCGCTGAATACTTGAAATCCGTTAATATAATTGGCGTTGTGCAAAAACGAACTGAAATAGCTTTTTGAAAAATTGATAATATAACCGTCTGGCTCATCTTCGAAATCCCAACTGTGTACCTGCCCGGGTGCCATAAAATAAATCTGTCCGGGTGTAATGCGGAATTTTTTGAAATCTATGTACTGTGTCCCTGTACCCTTTGAAAAATATACAAGGTGATAAAAGGAGTGCCTGTGCGCTTTATGAAGGTGCTGATTATTCTTGGCATAGTAACCAAAACGGCTAATCAGAATCCCCTCATCTTTATAGGATTCGAAGTTACCGATGTCATATAATGGAATGCCTGATGCCATGTACAAAAGTACGTAAAACGTGATGGCTAATGTGGTACTATTACACGTTAAAATGGTACTATTTATAGATTCTTTTGTTTTTGAGCCCTCATAATACTAGCGCCGAAAATAAAAAGAAAACAAAATTTGTTTTACTTGCAACTTTTAGGATTCACATACGTCTTATAAGAGTTGAATTTTAAAGAAACTGATCATGAAAAAAATAGTCCCATTACTTTTTAGCGGAATATTAGCGCTAAGTACCATCAGCTGTTTAGCCAAACCAGCAAGCACAACTACAATTAAACAGACCGAAGACCGTACGGTGAAGAATTTTTCTGGAATTGCTGCAGGTGGACCCATTGATGTGATCGTCACAATCGGTAACACCGAAAGTGTGCGTTTTGAAGGAGATGCAGATGCAATTGCCACATTGGTTACCGAAGTCAGAGGGAACGTTTTGATCATCAGACCGCAGAATAGTTGGAAAAGTTGGGCGAAGAAATATGAAGATAAAAAAATAACAGCTTATGTATCTGCAAAAAAGATCAGTAGCCTCACAATGAGTGGCAGCGGTAGTATGCGGGTTAACTCGCCGATTAATCAGTCAGAATTGACTACCACGTTGAGCGGTTCTGGAAGTATTAAAGTAGGCCTGGATGTACAGGAATTGACTTCGGTGTTAAGTGGCTCAGGAACAATTAGTTTAACTGGTAGTGCCGATAAAACAACCGTAACACTGAGCGGTTCGGGTGTGCTTAATGGAAAAAGCTTAAAAGTAGGTTCACTTTCAACTACTTTAAGTGGTTCGGGAAGTGTTAATGTAGACGCATCCGACGAAATTAATGCGGTAATCAGTGGTTCTGGTACTGTCAATTATCGTCAAAGTCCGACTATACACAAAACTGTGATTGGTTCTGGAGGCGTGCGTCGCGGATTGTAGACCAACATACAAAACATAAAAAGGCATCATGAAACTTTCATGATGCCTTTTTATCAATAAGCCAATAGCTCATGCTCTAACACCTCGGGATAATGTTGTTTACACCCATAGGTGATTTCAATAACAAGTTCTCCACTGGCGCTGAACCGACCCTCGCGGTTTGAAACTGCGGAAAGTGTTGTGCTAAGTGCGACCAACTTATCTCCGAAAGAACTGTTTATAATGTCAGTCGGTTTAACAAACTTAATTGGCCTCCTGTTTCTGATTGCAAAGCTACCCTGGGAAGCCAAAAATGAAATCGACTGTTCATTTAGGTTGCTCAGATCACGAAGTTGTGATGCTGTAAACGCCAGGTAAGTAATAGCCCAACGTTTAAAATCTTTTGCCACTTCGGCTGCAAAAGCATATACCGCTTCGTCCTGCAATGCATAGATGTCTGTCTGCATTGCATTGATTCCTGTTTGTGAAAATTGATATTTCTTCATATTTTTTTTATTCAAATCTATATTGACGAAACAGCTGGAATCAAGATCCATAAGTTGAAATTAGCTGAACGCGTTGCAATTACTATTTGAAGAAAGCTCAATAGGATAATAAAAGGACTGAACAGGTTATGGAACGAATTTTAGTGCCAGGTAGGAAAGCATATCGTGGCATGATGAAAAAATAAATATGGTTAATAATAGGTGATTATATAGTTTAGAGCGCACTTTAGACAAATGATCCCTGATGTTTAAATTTTCCTCCCTTAGAATATACAGTAGTAATACTTTGATAATTAGAACCCTGTGGGAGATTCCAGTGATATGCTATCTTGGACTGTCTTATTGGCAAATCGACGTTGCTCATATTGTTCAACATATTATCATATGTCTTATGTTATTTAACTTGAGGCATGTGGTAACACACCTGATCAATTGGTCAAAATATAAATCTCCTCAATTTATTGCAAATAGCTTTACACTTCCCGCGCATTGTCCACAAATAGATCTCGCAATAATTCATTCTACAACACATGGTCGATACGCTGTTGACACTTCAGGAATTATCCACAGCTGGCCAGATACGCTACAGGAGAGCGTACGTTACCTATCTGAAAAAGAGTACGTTCGTGTAAATAAATCATTTTTGGTTGCATATAAAGTAATTGCTGATTTTATACCTGAGAATGCCTCAGAAGCAACCAGCGTCAGTAGAAATAAACGCGTATTCTTACTTGCCCTTACTGTTCCTTTTAAAAAACCAGTCTACACCACTTATAAGAACGGCGTGCAGTTAAAACGTAACTGGCAACGCTTATCCCCAAAGAAATAACAAAGCGATATCAGGTTATTCTTAAAATGAATATTCATCTTGTTCTTTTTTTATAAGTCAGGTCGAGCTATTTTGTGGAAAAAAATCGAAGTTTCTTAATGTTATTGTTAAAATACTGAATTATTGTTTATTTATATCTCATCAGTAGAAAATTGATCGGCAGACAGGCATTTCATTCAATACTTTTCATAATCCGCACCTAAAATTCATTTTCACGATTCGGAATTTAATTATACTTTTGCGGCCTTGACATATATGAACGGGCTTGAAGAAAGTTTAAACGACTATGCCGTTATATATTATGTTATTTTAAATGATTTATCTTAAGATGTTCCTCTCAAGAATTAGGATCGAATTATTAAAGCAGACTCAACTTATCCTTCTCAAGATTTTACGCATTCACCCTATACGTTAAAAATATTAAGTGGTTAAACATTTACTGAGAATAGCTGTTCTTGTCGTCTTGTTTTGTGGTTTTTATCGGCTTTCAGCAGCTTTTGGACTGGAGAATTATAACCTTTTTGGTAAGCCCTGGGTTTTCAAGGCCGACCCCAATCAGATTATTATAAACGGTTCCGCTGCACTATGCCCTAATGCCGTGGTAGTATTGCGTGCTAATAATGCTGTTGCCGGTCAAACGATAGTCTGGCGTAAGGGAGGGGCAATCATTGCCGGGCAGACCGGAACTACTTATACCGCAAATAGCGCCGGGAATTATAGCGTCACGGTAAATGGTACGTTATATCCTGCGGTTACATTAACCATGAAGAATGGACCTAATGCTACTTTCACTTTTACAGGTGATAACCAATGTGTTTCTCAAGATGTACAATTTACCAATACCTCAACAGGAAATGGATTGACCTACAGTTGGGATTTTGGCGATGTCAACTCGGGAGTAGCAAATACGTCGACCGACGAAAACCCAACACACCGTTTTGTGGGGGCTACGGGAACGGGAACGCAAATTTTTCAGGTTAAGCTGACGGTAACCAACGACGAAGGTTGTAGTCAGGTAGTCACAAGAGGGGTCACGATGAATAAGCGACCGAATGCGAATTTGACAGGGCCTAACCCCACGACTTTTGAAGACGAGGAATATTTTACAATGTGTACGTCGAGTGCTTCGTCAGCACCAGTAAATATCACGAACTCTTCTACCACTGCAGCAACGAATATAGGTTATGAAATCAATTGGGGCGATGGAAGTCCGGTTTTACAAACCGCTACATTTACCTCACTTTCTCATACTTATGCTATCGGCTTCTATGATCTCACGTTTAAGGTAACTGGCGCAGACGGATGCGTTGAAACAAAAATTTACCATGTTTTTGTGGGAAGTAATCCCGCAGTATCCATCGCGAGCCCGGGAAATACCGTAGTTTGTGTGGGCGTACCCATCAGTTTTCCAATTTCCGGAACACAGTCAAACCCACCGGGAACAAGATACACGGTCGTGTTTAATGATGGCTCAGCGCCGCAAAACTATACGCAACAGACCCTTCCAAACGCAGTAGAACATACTTTTAACGAGAGTTCCTGCGGTAAACCGGGAAACTCTTTTAGTGCGCAGATCATTGCATCAAATCCATGTGGTACTTCCAATGTTACGGTTTCAGCCATTTACGTATCTGAAAAACCGGTCGCTGAATTGACAAGTACTGCTCCCAATACCTGCATTAACAGCCCGGTAACATTTAGTAGTCATAGTTTTAAAGGAAATAGCGTGTCTTCTACCGGCGCCTGTAATCCGGGTAAAGCTATTTGGGAGATTGATACGCAAGATTATATAGTTGTTAGCGGAAGTCTGGGAGAGCTAGGTTCGACATACGGTAATACTATAGCCGGAACGGAAGATATTGTCATTAAATTCACTACTCCAGGTACGCATCACGTAAAAATTAAGGTATGGACAGGAAATACCACCTGTGGAGATGATGAGGCAGATCTACCTGTTTGTGTCAATCCGGCACCCCTGGCATTATTTACCACCGATATTGATAATGGCTGTCAGCCCCTCACTATTCATACAACCAACACATCCCCAATTCCTAATTGTGGTGTAAACAGCTACCAGTGGTCGGTAACCTCGGCAACGGGTACTGCCGGCGTAACCTTCGACGCCACTGCTGCGAATCCGGATTTTCAGTTTGCCAATCCTGGTACGTATACCATAACGCTGGTTACATCGTCGCCAGGACAGGGATGTACGTCGGCCCCATATTCTAAACAAATAGTAGTACATGCATTGCCCGTCGTTACGCTTAGTGCCGCCACAGGCGGATCTATCTGTGCCGGAACTACACGTACCCCTTCGGCTAGCGTCATATCTACCAATGCCGTAACTTACCAATGGACTTTCGAAGGGGGATTGCCTGCTACCTCTACAGTGGCAAATCCGGGAACAATTACTTACGCTACCCCGGGTACTTATACAACAACCCTGGTTGTAACGAACGGGTGTGGCTCAACAACAAAAACTTCAACTGTAGTTGTTAAACCTATTCCGGAAGTTACCGTTCCTGCCCAGGATATTGTATATTGTAAAGGTAAGACCACGGCGGTAATCCCCTTTTCCAGTAGCCTCCCGGCACCGGCAGTAACTACCTATGCCTGGTCAAATAGCAATATTGCTATCGGATTGCCAGCAAGTGGGTCGGGATCAATCCCTGCATTTACAGCGGCCAACAATGGCACAACACCAATTTCGGCAATAATTACAGTCGTACCAATGAGTAATGGCTGTGCAGGCCTGCCAAAAACATTTAATATTATCATTAATCCGCAACCATCGGCTCCTGTCGCTTCGCCAACAAACTTCATCTATTGTCTTAATGAAAACGCTTCGGCAGTATCAGCTACTGCTACAGGTGCAAATACACTGCAATGGTATACTAATGCAGCACTAACAGCCACGTTGCCCGGGGCACCAACGCCACCTACAACTACGGCAGGCATAACCAGATATTATGTGACGCAAACAAATAGTTATGGTTGCGAAAGCCCCGCCACGGTAATTACTGTTACCGTAAATCCCGCTATTGCTAATAACAGAATAGGACCAGATCAGAACTTATGTTTCAGTAGCACTGCAGCACCTATCACGCAGCAAGGTACACTGACGGGGGGTAGTGGCGTTTATATGTATCAATGGCAAGTTGCTACAGGGGCTTCACCGTTTACGGATATTGCCGGCGCAACAACTGCCAGCTATTCTCCAGGGGTCTTGATGGAAACTACTAAATACCGGAGACTGGTAACAAGTGGTAGCTGCGCAAGCATTTCTAATGAGGTTACCCTTGGCGTGCAACCCGTGCTTAGCAATTTTAATATTGCCGATAATCAAACCATATGTGCAGCTACAACTCCGGCACAATTAATTGGGGAAGGCCCATCTGGCGGCAGCGGTACATATACTTATACCTGGGAACGCTCAACAGACCAAATAACGTGGACGGCAATTACCGGGGCAACGGCACAAAATTATCAACCAGGTATACTCAACACCACTACCTATTACCGCAGAAATACAATTACTGGGATTTGTACAGGTATGTCAAATATCGTGATGATTACGGTCAACCCCCGTCCAACTGTAAATACGCTAGCAGATCAGCTTTTCTGTGCAAATATCCTTGCTCCAGCTACAACATTCAGTAGTCCCGTTGCGGGAGCCGTTATCTATGCATGGACCAATGATAATGTGAATATCGGTCTCGCAGCATCCGGAACGGGCAATCTTCCTGCATTTACAACATCGAACACTACTAAGCACCCTATTGTTGCACATATAAGTGTCACAGCAACATATACGGCAAATAGTGTAAGTTGTCCGGGAACGGCAATGACGTATACGATTACAATTCTCCCCAATATTACAATCAATCCGTTAGTAGGAACTCCCGCACCTGTATGTGCCGGTACGGTAATTCCTGCCGTCAATCCGACACACGATGCGGATCCGTTTACTGGGGCTACTATAACTTACAGATGGACATCTTCTAACCCTGCAGTAGGACTCAACTCGGGCACAGGTGTTCGTGTTCCCGCTTTCGCTACAACAAATACAACAACAACTGATATTACGAGTACGATCACCGTTTTTCCTATCTATAATTATAGCGGTAAACAATGCGAAGGTGAACCGCAAAGCTATTCTATTGGCGTTAGTCCGCAGCCAACGCCTGCAAATGCAGGTGTAGATCAAAAAACCTGCGGTACAACAACTACATTAAATGGCAATACCCCGCTGGTAGGATCCGGCGTATGGGAACAGACCTCAGGTCCGTTGGCGAATATCGTAAGCAGCACCTCGGCAGGTACAGTGGTAAACGGGCTGACTAAGAATAACAGATATACTTTTAAATGGACAATCAGCAATGGTTGTACACCGAGCTCGGATTTTGTTACTGTTGATGCACTTTCTGATATCGTCAATGCTATTCAAACCTCTAATGCTGTAATTTGCCCTGGTGTGAGTGTAACGCTCAGCACAGATCAGCTAAGTGGTGGTGATGTTTCTGGCATCGTTGCTGCAAGCTACACCTATGTATGGGAACAATCTGTCGACAACCAAAACTGGACGATCATCAACGGTGCCACAGCAGCTACCTATACAGTTAGCCCTACAGCAAGTACCTGGTACAGGAGAACAGTGCGTAGCTACAACCTCTGCGAAAGAATTAGCTTGCCGGTTCAGGTTGTTGTTCAACCTGCGATCACTAACAACATTGTTAGTGGATTAAATCAGACTTGTACCGGGCATTCTCCAGGTCAGTTAACAGGTACCATTCCAGCAGGATCAGACGGTAACTTTATGTACCAGTGGCAGCTGTCTGTTGATGGCACAAACTGGACAACTATAGCCGGGGCAAATCAGGATAGTTATACGGTACCGGTGCTTACACAAAATACTTTTTACAGACGTATAGTGAGTTCCGCAAGTTGTAATGGTGCTCAGCGTAACAATAGTAATGCTTTTCTCATCACTGTAAATCCAGATGCGCTTGCGGAATTTACCGTTTCGAGCACGATGGGCTGTGCACCGTTCCATATCAGAAACGTAGTGACACTTGTTCAACATGCCGACAGGAATTCAAGCTATGAATGGTTTGTAGATGGCCTTTCAATCGGAACGGGACTTACGATTCCTGATTATGTGATTCAAAATGATGGTGAAACGGCACATGTCAAACTTGTTGCAACAAGTAGATATGGCTGCGAATCTTCTGTGAAGGAAATGGATCTCAGCACCGTTAAATCCGTTACTGCTGCCTTCATTAAAGATCAGGTTGCTGCCTGTGGTCCGGTAACAACCCATTTCACGAACACATCCACTCCGATAGCCGGTGCACGTTACAGCTGGAACTTTGGAAATGGATCTACCTCAAGCTTGGCACAGCCTGCTGATGTCGTTTTCCAACCGCATCCACTAAACAGAGATACCACTTATACCATCACGCTAACAGCCATAACAGATTGTAATGTCAGTACTTTTACAGATACTGTTCTGGTACACGCCATTCCTAAGGCTATCTTCACACCTGATAAAACGATTGGCTGTTCGCCGTTTGTGATCAATCTGACCAACCAGAGCAGGGGTACGGCCACCACCTATACTTACAGTTTTGGTAACGGGGATAAAATCGTAAAAAGCAGTAAAGATGGATTTAGTTATACTTATAATACTACTAAAACAGATACGCTGACTTTAAAAATGGTTGCCGAAAATAGTTGTGGTAAAGACTCTACAGAATATCAGGTGGTTGTTTATCCTAATCAGGTTCAGGCCAACCTTGTTGTGAATGGGAACAACCAGTATGGCTGTTCGCCCGTAGCGGTAACCTTTACCAATAATACGACCGGTGCCACCACCTTTAACTGGGACTTTGGTGATGGCAATACTGCGGTAACTACCCAGGCACCAGCTACGCTGCAACACATTTATACCCGGCCCGGCGTCTATACCGTTAAATTGCTTGCTTCAAATGGCTGTAGTTCTGCTACCACAACACAGACGATCACTGTATATGAGCAACCGGCTTCAACTTTTACACTTTCTAAAACACAATATTGTGTAACAGAGTCGCTGGTGCTAAACAACACCTCGGCGACTCCTGATTATAGTTATTTGTGGGACTTTGGTGACGGTACAACAAGTAATGCTCAAACACCTGTACACGCGTATACCAGAGCTGGTGTGTATACTGTTAAGCTCACTACCATTCGTCCATTTGCCAACGGTGCCAGCTGTAGCAATACCGTAAGTCATTCTGTACAAATTCTGGCCAAGCCAGTTATGGTGCTGACCAGCAATGCAGCGAACCTCAACTGCGGCCCATTCGATCTTGTGGTAAGCACACCAGCATCAAGTGCATCAGCAGCAGAATGGAATTTCGGTGATCCTCAGGGTGCCAATAACCAGCTGAGTGGATTTACAGCCCGACATACATATACGCGTGCAGGGATTTACAGGGTGAGACTGATTGCCTATAATTCTGCCGGCTGTGCAGATTCTACATACCTTTCCGTTCGGGTTACAGAAAGCCCACTGGCATCCTTTACACCAGGAGATAGTATCTTGTGCGGATCGGTAACAACGATCAATTTTAGAAATACAAGTACCTATGGCGGTACAGATCTGGTAACTTATAAGTGGCTGATCAATAATGCTGTAGTGTCTAATCAGCGAAATCTAAGTTATAACTTCACACCGCCAGCCAGCGGGGCTTATCCACTTGCATATGCTGTAAAATTGATTGTTACCAGCACCCTGGGATGTTCTGATACTTCAAGTCATACCATTCAATTTAATGCGCTTCCGAAAGCGGCATTTACAATTGCTGCCGCTAGTGGCTGCGCTCCGTATGTGCCTGTAGTTAACAATACTTCGCAATACGCTGATCTCTATACCTGGTATGTCGATAATAGACGGGTATCTACAGAAAAGAATCCTGTATTGAGTTTGCCAAACCCGGCTACTACCTACAGAATCAAACTGGTCGTTAATAACATCTATGGCTGTAAGGCCGATAGTCTGGAGCGCAGTATCACTACTTATCCAAAACCAGTGGCGGCATTTTCTTTGGCCGAGAACCTCAGCTGTAATGGTAAGCTGGATCTGAAAATCACGAACAGTTCTACCGGTGCAACCAGTTACACCTGGAATTTTGGCGACGGCACAGCAGAAGTTACAGGCGCAACACCTGCACATACTTATGGAGCGGTAGGTACCTACCAACTGAGGGTTATTGCTTCAAATGGCTTCTGCAGGGACACAGCTATCCAGGAAGTCCGTATAGCAGCAACGCCTCAGGCGGCATTTACAGCGAATGTCAGGACTGGCTGTACGCAGATTACGACTACGTTCACCAATATATCTGTAAACACCCAAAGCTATGTCTGGGACTTCGGCGACGGCACATACTCCATAGAGAAAAATCCTGTGCATACCTATAGTTATCTCAAATCACCCTATACCGTAAAGCTTGTGGCTACGGGAGATTTTGGCTGTTCTGATACCGCTATAATTACAAATTACATCGTAGTTAGCGCGCCGCCTAAAGCGAATTTTGAAGTCCTACCAGATACACTGATTAAGATTCCTGATTTTACGTTTACGTTTAACAACATCAGTACAGGCAACCCGGTAAAATACAAATGGGAATTTGGCGACGGCCGGACGGCAGATACCAGAAATGCTGTGCATACCTATCCTGATTCCGGCATCTTCAAAGTACGCTTAACAGTAACAAATGCGGAGAACTGTGTAGATGTGCTTACACGCACAGTACAAATTACGAATACAACGGGATACCTCTATGTGCCGAATGCATTTGAGCCAGGAAGTCTCAAGCCAGAACTGCAAACTTTTGGCGTAAGGGCCACTGGTTTGTCTGAGTATACCATTAAAGTTTTCAATACCTGGGGTGAGCTGGTCTGGTCAAGTTCAAAGCTTGATAAGGAAGGTGTTCCTACTGAAACCTGGGACGGCACAATGCGCGGTTCACCGGCACCACAGGGCGTGTATGTATGGTACATCTCGGCAAAATTCATCAATGGATCTGAATGGAAAGGAATGAAATACCAAACAGGATCGCCAACAAAAACAGGACCTATTCACTTAATCAGATAATAAGCAATGAGCAAAGCAAAAGCACTGGTATTGTTGTTTTTAATCAGTAGCTACTTAATTCCCGGCGTGCAGGCACAGGATCATATCTATTCCCAGTTCTATAACGCGCCCAATTACCTTAACCCTGCATTAAACGGGCAGTTTGAAGGAGACTTCCGGGTGAACATGATTTACAGAAACCAATGGTCGCAGATTCCCGGAAACCTAAGCTATTATACTTTTTCTGTAGACTATAACCTGCCCCGTTTAGGTGGAGGTGTAGGGCTGATGATTAGCAAATCTAGTGAAGGTACAGCCTACCTCAATAAGGTAAATATTGCTGGTATCTATTCCTATAGTGTAGAGTTTGATAACAGTGTTTTGTCATTTGGCGTCCAGGGAGGTATGACTAACCGCAAGCTCGATTACAATAAGCTGGTGTTTTTAGATCAGCTGGGTAGTGGCGGCATCACCGGCGGTATCTCTGGTGCAACATTACCGGAGTTTAATAACAAGTTCTATTTTGATTCTGGGGCCGGCATCAATCTGGTTACTGGAAATTTCATGATCGGTGCTGCTGGTCAGCATCTGAACAAGCCGGATGAATCTTTTACAGGTACAAAATCTGCATTGCCCATCAGGTATAATGGATATGCGAGTTACAAACTTGCATTAAGTCCATACGATATGGACAATACCTCCTTTTTAATTCCATCCGTAGTCTATTATCAGCAAGGTACTTTGAAGTCGTTAAGTCTGGGTGCACAGTATAAACATCAGAATGTGAATCTTGGTGTTTGGTACCGTGGTGACGGGCAGTCTGCTGATGCAGTTGTGGTCTCAGTGATTTTTGATCTGTTTGGACGCAGCGATTCCTATGATAAAGTTCGTCTGGGTATCAGTCATGATGCCACATTATCCAGACTGCCTTACGGTCGCACGGGAGGTACCACCGAAGGTGCTTTAACCTACGAAACTACCCTCAATCCAAACGTTGAAACCAGGTATGGGCAGGGTAGGGGTGTTTATGGAAATCGCTGTTACGATTTCTATTAGAACGTTTTATTGAATAAAACTTCCGTCACCGCGTCTGCGTAACTCCTGACCATTCCGCCTCGGAGAGCCAGTCCACTTTTGTAGGTTAGTACGCACGCTCAGCATAAAGTAACGACTCAAAGCGTTTGTCAGCGTATTGGTTACTGAATTTTCTGTAGTTACCTGATTAACGAAATTATTTTGTTTCAGGATATCAAACACTTGTAAGTTAACAGTTAAGTTCCTTTTCTTCAGGAAGTTTTTTTCTATAAATGCATTGATAACCAATGGATTTCGACTCAGATTGTTTGATATTCCTTTTACGTAATTTTTGCTGGCATTATAGCCAACGGTAAAGGTCTTGTCTTCTAGGAAATAAAACTTGCCATCAATGTTCATTGATAGCGTACGCACATTGGTGTTGGTTGATCTTGGTAATGTATACAATGTACGGGCTACATCGTAAGCAACAAAAGGATTGACCTCAATAGACTCGTTTGGATTAATTCTTGGACCAAAACGCTCATTGAAGCGCCAGGTAGTAGTTACGTTTTCCTCGTTGTTACTCATGGAAATGCCATGTCCATAGGTAACATTCCCAATCAATGAAAGATTGTATTTGCGGTCGGCAAGCTGTTTGGCAATATTGTAGTTTCCATTGACTGTATATATGCCACTTAAATTTACAAACCGTGTTTCATTTTTAAAGGTATTCAGGTTGTCTTTGATCTGGACAGTATTCGTCACAATCTGGTTGCTGATGATACTGGTGTTCACATTTGCCGAAAGATTCAACTTGGAATTGGCAATATAGTTATTGTACTGCGCAGCTATATTGTGTCTGAAAGCGGGCTTCAGGTTCGGATTACCCACCACAGGATTTTGGGGATTGGACTCGTCACGTACCGGCTGGATCTGATTGAACGATGGTTCGGTAGGGCTTCCAGAATAATTTATGGAAACGCGTTGCTGGCGCGACCAAGCGTATTGAAATCTGGCAATTGGAATCAGGTTGAAGTTAGTCCGCCTGGTGTCTATATTTCCACCTGTCACCTTAGTGCCTTCAAGAAGGGTTGGTACCGCAGTTAACCCTAGAGAGAAATTGTATTTTGGTTTGGTAAATCTATAATTTGCTGCTATCCTGACCTCAGTAAAAGAATAATTAAAAATGTTGCTGAGTGAATCAATTACGACCGGTCGGCCGGCAACATCTATGTTATTTGTTAGCGCTTCGTTATCATAACCACGATAGTTCATCTGTGTGTTGAATTCCAATTGTGAACTCTGACTAAGCGGCTCTACGTAAGTCATGCTGGTACGCAGATTCTTGGTCAAATTGCTTCGCGTGATATATCTGTTTACCAGGGAATCCTTAAGCACATTACTGGAAGCATCCTGATAATAAATGATATGATTGTTCTGGGTGTTTTCCTGTTCCTGATCAGCAGTATTGTAGTTCACCTGAATGGAAAAGTTTCTGCGTGGTTTCTTGAAAATGTGCTGATAAAAAACAATCCCACCATAGTTTGGATTTGTGTTGTGACTGCTTGTTGATCCAAGAATATCCTGGTGAATCAAACCTGTTTGATAGTTCGTGGAGTTATTTTCTGAAACGCTTCCAGAATAGCTGAAACTCGGCGTCACTCTCAGGAAGTTGGCACTGTCAATGTTGTATTCCAGTTCGAAACTGAAATTATGTGAATCACTATTATTTTGTGATGCCCTGTTGCTCTTAAAAAACGTTGTACCTAGTGTGCTGTATCGTTCACCATCACTGATATTAGTAGAATTTACATGACGGGAATTATAGCGGTAATTCATATTGACCTGAATTTTTTTACCCCATTGATCCCGGTAGCTTATACTTGGATTGTTGCTGGTTGTTGTCCCTCCACTGCCACCGCCGCCACCGCCAGAATTACCTGTTGATACTGCATTGTTTCCACCAGCCGAGCCCCCGGCAATACCCGTTGATGCCACTCCATTCACCGTATTGTTGAAGTTACCAATCACTGAGATCACCTGATTACCGTTCGTACGTGCCAGGGCTACACGACTTTCGTACCTACCATCATTTCCCGCACCGGCACTAATCCTGGCCGTGTTGCCCACAGATCGATCAGCTTTCGTTGTAATATTTAAAACTTTTTGCGGATCACCATCTTTAATTCCTGTTCTCGCCGCCTGGTCCCCGTAGTCATCTACTACCTGAATCTTGTCTACAATATCTGCTCCCAGGCTTTGTATAGCCTGCGCCAGATCTCCACCAGCATATTCTTTTCCATTTAATTTTGCCTTGGTAATCGCTTGCCCCTGATGGGTAACAGAGCCGTCAGTACCCACTTCCATGCCTTCCATTTTTTTGAGCAGCTCATCAACAGTGGCATTCGGCCTTACCTTGTAATCACTGGCCTTATATTCTACGGTATCTGTTTTATAGGTAATGCTGGCGGCACCATTGATCACCACCTCGTCTAATTCTTTACTGCTGGAGTTTAACACAAGGGGATCAAGGACAAGTCTTGGAAGTACGTCGTTATTCAATAACCGTTTAACCAGGGGACGGAAACCAACACTGCTGACCGACATCACAAAAGTTGCCGATTTTACATTTTTGAAAACAAAAATCCCATCAGAATTCGTTGTAGTAATCAGGCTGTCGGTCGCGCTCTTAAGCTTAACTGTTGCCCCACTTACAGCATTGTCCGTGCTGTCTTTAACAATTCCACTTACTTCACGTAGTGCCAAAGGAGGTTTTACCACATTTGTTCTTGGAGGGGCTGTCTGCGCAAAGGCAGCAGAAAAACAGAAAAATAACAAGCAAAGTAGCGTTTGTTTCATGGGGTCGGTCTAAAAGGATGGGTAGGTATGTTGCGAGTTATTTAATCAGTTTGTATTTGCCCCAGAAATCTGTTGCGGACATCATATCTGTCCCGCCACGAACAACAGAAATAACGGGGCCACCACCACCACCGCCGCCGCCAGCTCTTCCAAACCCTTCTACAACTACGTTACCATCAACCATGCCCATACCAGCTAAGTCTATACCGTTTACTTTAACGTTAAATGCGAGATCTGTTTGTTGTGAGGCCGATAAATCTAAAAGTGATAGCGGAATTGAAAGCTCATAAACGAGGTTTGCTTTGTCGTCAATATTGATCACGGTTTTTAATCCATAGGTATTATATATTGATACCGTTGTGTCAGCGATGGACTTTACACCAGTAATCCTGAATTCTTTCATGGCAACAATAGCTCTTTTATGTGCCGTAATCAGCGATGTTGTATCAGTGCCACCCTGGCCCGCCTGACGATTTCCTGGTCCGTTTCCGCCACGAGCGCCTGCTCCAGGTCGGCCTCCACCAAAGCCACCTCTGCCACCGGCACGATTAGGAACAGGATACATAAGTACCAATGCGTCTTTTTCCCTCTTTTTCGCCTCTTTATTCAGCACGATAGTGATACCATTGGCAAGAATTTTATTGATGGTAGGTTGATCAGTACATTTAAGTGCTAGGTATATATTTTGCGCGTCATTGCTCATCGTATAATGAAGCATCGTACTTTTACTGTATTCCATTTCTGCTGTCCATTCAGTTAGCTTCCCATCGATCTTAACATTTGACGGTGCTTTGATTCCCTTTGATAAGTCCTGTGCGTTAACTATACTGGTAGATAATGAAGTCAACAGGACGAAGAGTGGTATTCTAAATAAGGCGGAGGTAAGTGTTTGGCGCATAATAATGGGTTGATAACTAAAGATACAGTATTGACGCAGGCCTTAATCATAAGTTTAATATGTAACATATATTATACGTAACTTTAGTTCAAACGAGAATTGCCATGGCTACAGTAAAGTTAAGCAGTGTAGAGGGAAGATGGATTATGGTATCGGCCATTCTGGCTTCGGCAATGGCCTTTATTGATGGTACCGCATTGAATGTTGTATTGCCCGCCTTGCAATTGGATCTCCATGCTTCGGCGATGGATCTTTTTTGGGTCCTAAACGCCTATCTGTTGGTTCTGGCCTCACTGATCCTCATTGGTGGAGCAATGGGCGACCGCTATGGGCGCAAGAAAGTTTTTATGCTTGGCATCCTGATCTTTATCGCGGGCTCTACTGCCTGTGGTTTTGCTCAGCACGTTACGCTGCTGGTTATTTTTAGAGCCCTCCAGGGAATAGGTGGGGCGCTGATGATCCCAGGGAGTCTTTCTTTAATCTCCTCTGGAATAGCCGAAAAAGAACGTGGAAGGGCTATAGGGACATGGTCTGCATTTACCACAATCGTTACCATGGGCGGGCCAATTTTAGGTGGCGCATTGGCAGATGCGGGCTTATGGAGATATATTTTCTTTATAAACGTGCCAATCGGCCTCGTTACATTATTGATGCTTAGTACGAAGGTGAAAGAAAGTGCTGATGGCCAGGTTAGGGGCAGGTTGGATTTTGGAGGTGCCCTCACCATTGCCCTGGCACTTGCAATGTTGACTTTCGGATTTTTAAGGGTTCCCGTATTGGGGATAGTGCATCTTCAGACATTGGGTATGCTAGTTGCTGGATTTGCCTTACTGATCCTATTCATCAGGATTGAATCCAGGCACGAAAATCCCATGATGCCGCTCTCCTTATTCAGGAATTCCATTTTTAGCGGAGCCAACCTGCTTACATTTTTTCTCTATGCCGGCCTGGGTGCCGGGATGTTATTTCTTTCTTTAAACCTTGTGCAGGTACAAGGTTATAGTCAGCTGCAATCAGGCTTTACCTTTTTGCCATTTACCGTTCTTATGGTATTGATTGCGCGTTTTGCTGGCAAGCTTGCCGATAAATACGGTCCACGGTGGTTCCTCATCGCTGGCCCGGCAGTAGCTGGCCTGGGAATGCTACTATTGTCGTTGGTAGCCCAAACTGCAGGGCCGGCAGCCTACTGGAGTACATTTTTCCCAGGAGTTCTTGTCCTGGGATTAGGAATGTCGTTCACTGTTGCTCCATTAACCACGGCGGTAATGGGCGCTGTACATGAAGAGCTGTCGGGTACAGCGTCAGGTGTCAACAATGCCATGACGAGGATCGCTAGTGTCTTCGCAAATGCTATTTTTGGTGCGCTGGCAGTACTGTTTTTCGTAGGTGTGCTGAAAAAAGACCTGGCAAATCTGCCCCTAACGGAATCACAGCGCATAGGAATTATAGCGGAGGCCAAAAACCTGGGTGATGCGAAAGTGCCTGAGTCAGTAAATCCAGAAATACGCTCAAGGATAATTCGTGCAAATAAAGACGGATTTATTCACGCTTATCAAATGGTGATGCGTATTTCGTGTATCCTGGCACTAACTGGGGCTGTTATGGCTGTAGTTTTTATAAAACCCCGGGGCTTGTCGAAAAATAATGTTAAGGCAATGTGATAACAACCTGCGATTCATGTGCTGGCTCAGTTGACCACTGGAATTTGACACCATTAATTTCCAATATAGGCGAACTTTTCATTTCTCCCCTTAACAGTTCACCAACACTAAGGTATATGGCTTCGTATGGGCGAATCCAGTCGAGCGAAAGCGTAGTTCTCAACCGTTGCAAATGAATAAATTCTTCAGCAACCCATACCTTTTCAGACCTCTGCTTAACATATTTTCCATAATCCTCAAGCTCAGGAAGGTCACCGAAAATCGCCTCCATGATATCCTGCATCGTGAGTATGCCGATAAACTTTTGATGCGCATCAACAACGATGCTGAAATCTTTATTCATTTCTTTGAAATGGGTGAAGATATCTCTGACGGGTAAACTGGAGTCAATTTCATAGCTATCCATAATACTGTCATGCCAATCGTCGTCGTTGGATAGTAGAAAAGTCTTTGTCTTTAAAATGCCTGTTACCGTATGTGGATCTTCACTGATAACTGGAAAGTAGGCGTAGGGCTTCTTGCTGATTAATGATTTTACCTGCGCTGTTGACCAAGCTGAAGAAAGTGTAAGGGTGATGCGTGCCGGTTTCATAATACTGAAAGCAGTTCGGTTTTTGAAGGCAATCACATTTTCATGCATCCAAAATTGTTTTTTCTCCAATAGTCCTTGGTTATACGCTGTACCAAGCATCTTTTTCAGGTCGTTCTCTGATATCTTTTTATGTTCAGGAGTTTTTATGGCCAATAGCTCAAGGATTTTGTGTGTACTGTAGGTTAGTAGTTTAATAAAAGGATAGGCAATTTTTGAAAAGATCACTAGGGACGGCGCTATGATCAGGGACACCTTTAACGGAAACTGCAGGGCAATTGATTTAGGGACAAGCTCACCAAAAACTATAGTGAGATAGGTGATGGAACCGATTCCGAGGATCAATGACCCCGTATGCGCAAAATATAATGGAACGCCCCAGCCACTAAGCCAATGTTCCAGGCCTGCCGCCACAACACTGCCACCATAAATTCCTTCTATGAGGCCCAACAATGTGGTACCTACCTGCACGGCACTCAGAAATTCTTCGGGATTCTTAATGAGCTTGAGCGTGCGAATCGCATTGGTATTCTGAGCTAAGTTGCCTTCTGTTAACTCTTCGGTCGTTACAGAAACCAAGGCGAGTTCTGCGAGAGAAAAGTAGCCATTTAATATAATAATGAGTAGGATAATTAATACGTCAACCATGAGTTTTTGTTATTGGTTTAGGAATCTCATACTAAGATAGCAAGTGTTTACAGAATTGTTTGCGCTATTAGACGAGCAGGCATATTGAGTCGTTGAATGAAATTGAAATAATTGATACTTATCTGTATTTTCACCTACTCCAATTATCAAAACAGTGAAAAAGACCATCATCCTTTCAATATTTATCCTGGTTTTTAATAGCATCGCTTCTGCGCAAGCTATTCCTCAGGGAACCGTGAAAACTGTATATCTAAACGCCAAATCTCTGCAGCAAAATAAGGGTAACGAAAATCCAAGACGTAGGGTTACGATATATCTGCCTGCCGACTACAGTGCGAAGAAAAAATACCCTGTCATCTATTATCTGCATGGTTTTACCTGGAGTGATAGTTTAGTCTTTGCCTCGGATGGCATGGCTCAACTGTTGGATAGAGCAATTGCTCAGCAGAAGATCCGCCCGTTCATCCTTGTGGCACCAGACGCTAATACATTGTATAAAGGATCTTTCTATACTAATTCTAATGTGAATGGCAACTGGTCAGCTTTTGTAGCAGAGGACCTGGTAAACTTTATTGATGCCAACTACAGTACGATTAAAAATAAAAACAGCCGGGGCCTCGCCGGACATTCTATGGGAGGGCATGGTGCGTTAAAGATCGCAATGTTATACCCTGATCGGTTTAGTGCTGTTTACGCAATGAGTCCGGCACTGCTGGCGGCTAATAGTGAATGGATGCTGAACATGGGTTCTGTGTCGTCTATTCTGAATATGTCTGATGCAAAACAATTATCTGGCGACTTCAATGCTATGCTTGCCGTGGCATTGGGACGTGCATTTTCACCTAATCCTAAAAAACCACCCTTTTATTGTGATTTGCCGTACATCAAAAGTACCGACTCACTCTCTGTTGATGATCATGTCTTAACGTTATGGAATGCGAATACGCCTGCTGCGTTACTGCCCACACATGCTTCGGCACTAAGAAACCTCAGGGGGCTGGCTTTTGACTGGGGATCCAATGACCAGTTTAAGCATATTCCGCTCACGGCACGGTCATTTGCCAGTCAGTTGGAAGCTTTCGATGTATCATTTTCTGCCCGGGAGTATCCTGGAGATCATGGCAGTAAAATCATGTCTGATGATGGACGTGTCTTGAATTTTCTCCTGCCGTTTTTCGAAACTTATCTGAGCTTCTAAGATGTGACCCGTTTTTTTATTTGGAACTCTGACGGGTTGGGATAACAAAATAACCTGTAGGTATAATTTTGTTGATTACTGAATGCTACTTGCTGAGATTAGAAATAAAAACAGCAATATGAAAAGACTTCGCATTTTCTTCGTAATCAGCGTACTGCTAGCAGCATGTCAAGCAACTTTTGCGCAACAGCAAATTGAGATTATGGTTTTGGGTACATCACACGACAACCCTGCTAAGGATTCCCTGGAATATCAAAAAGTCCAGGCCAGACTTCTGGCATTTAACCCCGATTTTGTTGCCGGTGAATATGTGTTGCGTGGCGACTATATGAAATTGTCGCCAGACAGTTATAGAAGGACTTATAGCGACAAAATAATTGCTTATATTGATCAAAGGAATCCCGGTTTAAAATACAATGCAAAGGATGTTAAGAAAGCCGAAATGGCATTAAAAAAATCGGCCAATTTTCACAAAATACGTATTGACCTGGCCCTTCAGTACATTAGAAATTATGATTTTGCAAATGCCGCCTATCAGGTATTCCTTCTGGAAAAATACTATAAACCTTTTTTCGGCAAGGAGGAGCTGAGTTATTACAATACGCATCTGGGCACTACTGATTCTTTAAAAAAGATTGGATTGTTCCGTGAAACCAGCGAATATACGACCATCATCTTTCCCATGCTAAAAAAGCAAAATTTAGACGTGCTATATGCTATGGATTGCCAGACATATGATCTGGAATGGTCTAAAGCCTGGGATATGGTAGCCCGTGTGTATCCTTATATCCCAAGAATTGCAAAGCTTGACCCTAAATCTGAAGAGGGGAGGGTCAAGAAAAGGATTGATAGCACCTACAAGGCATTGGAAGCTGAGGCTGCCAAAAGCGGGTTAACGGGGTACGCATTGCTCAATACAGAGACCAGTGGACGCTACCACGATCTCGAAAATTTTTATGGCGGCCCATCGATGCTTGGTTTTTCAAAAGCTTATCCTGATGATCTGGTTAAGGAAATGTTGAAATATTGGATGCTCCGCAATGAAGGCATGGCAAGTAACGCAATCACCCAAATCAGGCAGCAAGGAGCAAAAAGAGCTATTATCGTAGCAGGAGCGGGACACCAGAAGTGGTTGTCAGATCTATTGAGGAAAGAAAAAGATGTGAAACTCGTGAATTATAATGATTAATACCGCCTTTAATTGACACAGCTATTGCATAAGATTTAGGTTTTGAAATAAACTAATCGGTATATTTATTCTGTGCTTAAACATACTTCTTATTTATTTAATATGGCTGGTGAAACTAAGATCAGAAAAGTAGCAGTGGTGGGATACAATAGGATTCCATTCGCACGAATTAATACAAACTATACCGATGCAGACAATAGTGACATGCTGGTTGCAGCACTAAACGGGCTGATAGAAAGATACAGCCTGAAGGGACAGCGTTTGGGCGAAGTTGCAGGCGGAGCCGTTATCAAACACACGCGGGAAAGTAGTTTAATAAGAGACTGTATTTTAAAGACCAAACTCGATCCAGCTACACCAGGAGTTGATCTGCAACAGGCCTGCGCTACAGGAATAGAGGCTGCGGTTTATATTGCCAATAAAATTGCATTGGGACAAATCGAAGCGGGAATAGCCTGCGGTGTCGATTCTACAAGTAACGTACCAATAGTTGCTTCTGAACACTTGCGTAATGTGCTGCTTGAAGCAAGTCGTGCAAAAACACTGGGTTCTAGAATTAAAACATTTCTTAAGTTGAAATTGAAGGATTTCAAACCGGGTGTTCCCGGCATAGATGATACCTTTACTGGCCTGTCTATGGGTGGGCATACGGAGCTGACGGCAAAGTATTATGGGATCAGCAGGCAGGATCAGGATGAGCTCGCACTAAGCAGCCATCAGCGTCTGGCGAAAGCTTATGATGAAGGTTTTTTTGAGGATATGGTAACTCCTTTTAAAGGGTTGGCGGTAGATAACAATCTGAGACGCGATACTACCCTGGAAAAGCTCGCTAAACTCAAACCCGCTTTTGATAAGGTAAGTGGAACCCTCACTGCCGGGAACTCAACTCCTTTAACGGATGGCGCTTCTTCGGTGCTGATTGCTTCTGAGGAATGGGCGGCGGCGCACAATCTTCCTGTCCTTGCCTATATTACTTTTATGGAAACCGCTGCGATCGAATATATCGAACATAAGGAGAACTTGTTGCTTTCACCAGTTTTTGCGGTAAACAGGATGTTAAAACGTGCAGGATATAAACTTCAGGATTTTGATTTCTATGAGATTCATGAGGCTTTTGCGGCACAGGTATTAACGACCCTGAAGATTTGGGAAAGTGACGCACTCAGTGCAACCTTTGGGCTTGATGCTTTGGGCAAAATTGACCGCAATAAACTCAACGTCAAAGGTAGCAGCCTCGCTGCGGCACATCCATTTGCAGCTACTGGTGGTAGAATTATTGCCACAATGGCCAAGCTTTTAAATCAAAAAGGGAGTGGAAAAGGTTTGATCTCTGTATGCGCTGCAGGCGGGCAAGGCATTACCATGATATTGGAAAAATAATAACATTGGGTCTTGATGCTGAGACTACCGTATTTCGTTGTGCCATTTTATTAATCCCCGATATGTAGTAGTAGTTGATCGGGCGATACCCCATAAGTTTCAGTTATCCAATTGATTATGTGCATGGCATGCCGCTTGGTGATTTGCAGAAAAATCACAAGTCATGAAATTAAAGTTATTACTGTTGCTTACAGTATTGCCTGTGTTAGCCTCAGCGCAGCAGATCGTATTTAAGTCGATGCGTTCCGACGAGGATTATAGCACATTTGGAAGATTGGCAGACAGCAGCTGGTACCACCGGTTTAAGTTCCATCCTTTATCGATTGATAAGCTCAATTATATCAGTTTTGGCGGTGAAGTACGTAACCAGTATTTTCATTATAAGGATCAGGATTGGGGCGAATCCTTGCCTGATCGTGATGGCTTTGTCCTTGCGAGAACGCTGTTCCATGCTGATCTTCATTTAGGTAAGTCTTTCAGGACTTTTGTTCAGCTCCAAAGCAGCATGAGCAACGGGGAACTCGAATCTCCATCGCCGGTCAATCAAAATCCATTAGACTTACATCAGGCCTTTATTGATTTTACGCAGCCAATTGGCAAAGTATCTTTGCTCACCTTTAGAATAGGCCGGCAAGAGCTTTCCTATGGTTCACAACGCCTGGTCTCGCTCAGGGAAGCTCCCAATAACAGGCAGGCATTTGACGGCGGCAAAATGACTTACAGTACAGCGCGGCTTCGGGTCGAAGGTTTTTACACAAATTATGTTCAGGCGCGGGCAGGTATATTTGATGATCGGATTACCGCAGACACACGGTTCTGGGGTACGTATGCTACTGTAAAGAAATTTCCATTGCTGAAAAATATTGATTTGTATTACCTGGGAATCAAAAAGCGCAAGGCAGTGTTCGATGATGGTGCAGCTGGCGAATTACGTCATTCTGTAGGCTTGAGAACCTGGAATACCAATCGGCAGTGGCAGTACGATATCGAGGGTGTTTACCAGTTTGGGCATTTCGGTCAGAATAAAATTGCTGCATGGACACTTTCTTCAAATGTGGCTTATACCTTCAATGACTTTTATCTTTCACCACAACTGGGGCTCAAAACAGAAGCTATCAGTGGTGACCGGCGTTATGGAGACGGCAAACTGAATACTTTCAATCCATTGTTCCCTAAAGGCGGGTATTTTGGCTTAGCAGCGCTTATAGGTCCAGCAAACCTTTTCGATATTCATCCCTACCTTCAGATATCCTTAAGCAAAAAACTTACCCTGATCGAAGATTACGACGTGTTTTGGCGGATGCAAACCAGTGATGGGATTTATGCGGTAAATACCAGGTTATTATATTCAGGCAAAAATACGTTATCAAGGTATATTGGAGGTCAATTAGGTACCAACCTGGAATATAACCCAACTAATTCGCTTTATCTGCGGGCGGAGTTCACCTGGTTCAAAAGTGGCGACTACCTGATGGAGGTTGGACCGGGTAAAGATATTCTGATGAGTGGAGCTACTATCACCTACAAATTCTAACCTTTACCCGGGCAATTATAATATACTTTTATTCTTTCAACTAAAGTATTCCTTTCAATAATCCCCCTTCAACCCTGATAGAGGCACCATTTGTGGCTGAGGCCAGTGGACTTGCCAGATAAGTAACTATGTTTGCTACTTCGTCTGTAGCCAGAAAACGCTGGATGATGGATGTAGGACGGGTGGTTTTAAAGAAATCCGCTTCTACTTCTGCGGTCGACTTGTTTTGATCTTTAGCCAGATTTTCAATGAAGCCGCCTACACCTTCAGATAAGGTTGGCCCTGGCAGCACAGAATTCACTGTAACCGCTGTGCCCTTGGTCAGTTCTGCCAAGCCGCGGGCTATCGCTAGCTGCGCAGTTTTGGTCATCCCATAATGGATCATTTCTTCTGGTATCTGCACAGCAGACTCGCTCGATATAAAAATGATGCGTCCCCATCCATTTGTTAACATCTGTGGGAAGTAGGCCCTTGCCAGGCGGATTCCACTCAGTACATTCACCTCATAAAAACGTAACCAATCTTCGTCAGTAATATCAGTAAAAGCCTTAGGCTCAAAAATAGCAACATTATTGATCAGGATATCTACCTGTGGCAGTTGTCCAATCAGGCCTTTGATGGAATCAGCACTGGTAAAATCAGCGGTTATGCCAGTAATCTTGTCATTCCCACTTTCGTTTTTGATCTGCTCCACGGCTTTATCAACGCGTTCTGACGTACGGCCATTCACGATAACTTCAGCCCCTTCTTTTGCAAGTTGAAGTGCAATGCTATAGCCTATTCCAGCAGTTGACCCGCTTACCAAGGCTTTTTTATCTGTTAATTGTAAGTCCATAATTTTAAATTTTATTTGGTCTCTTTGAATCTACCGATTAAATATAAGGGAAAAAAAGACATGGTAAGCATACCGCAAATGCTGCAGTATGTTTACCATGTAACATAATCTGTTTTGCTCAGTTACTTTTGTAAAAATGCCAAAAGGTCCTTTTGTACCTGTGGTGTGTTTTCCTGTACTATCCAGTGTCCTGAATCTTTGATTACCGATTCTTGTACATTAGTAGCCACTAACCTGGCGTGTGTTGCCAGAAAAGGCCCAGCAAAATGGTCTGAGCCCATTGTCAGTACTGGCATAGTAATTTTATGCTTAGCGAATTCAACATTATCCTTCGCATCCTGATTAAAATAGCCGAACCAGTGAAATGCTCCTGTTGTTGCCCCGGGTACTGAATACGCACGAATAAATTCGTTACGCTCTGCTAGGGTGAAAGCATTTTTTTGAAATCCCACTACTGGCCAAAAATCGGTCAGGAACAGACCCACTTTACCAGAAACCAATTCTCCGGCATGTGGCTGCGCGAAAAATCCGAACCACCAGGCTTGCGATTTTACCTGGCTCCAAACGGGTTCTATACCCGGTAATAGCGCATCCAGTAAGGCAAGTTTCTTTACGTCTCCAGGAAACTGGGCCGCATAAGCGTAAGCAACCATCAGCCCGATATCATGCCCAACAACATTGACGTGCTGAAAGCCTAATTTCTTCGTCAGTTCGTGCATGTCAACGGCCATATTCTTTTTGTCGTATCCGCCAGCGGGTTTATCTGATTCACCAACACCACGCATATCGGGCGCGATCACAGTATAATGTTTTGATAACTCTGGCAGGAGCCTATTCCACATGTACCAATTTTGGCCAAAGCCATGTATCAGCAATAAAGGTTCCCCTTTGCCACCAATTACATAGTGGATCTTAACTTTGTTAACTATAGCATACTGATGCTTAAAATTTGATGGCGGATTACCCGGGGCAACCGCTGCGAAAACATTGCTGAGTGTTGCTGTGCATAACAGCGTAAAAAACAGCCGTTTCATTGTAGTTGTGATTTTCATGATTTTATTATTTTAGATTTGAATTAATGGTTGTTTATTTCTTGTTGGCCCTGATGTCTTTATAGGCATTAGGTAAGTTAAAATTGTAATGGAGCCAGTTGAACAAGACATAGCCCTGGTCGAAATTCTTCATCGTTACAGTGGCTTTGGTTTGATCCAGACTCAGGCCTTTATCAACGGCAGCTTCGACTTGCCTCTTAAGCTCCGCTACATAGTCGATGGTATATTTTATGCCGGCTTTATTGGTAATCCGGCCGTGTCCGGGAATAACAATGGCATCATCCGGTAGGAAGTCGTAAACCCGTCTAAGATTGGCTGCGGGCTCTAAAAAGTATCCGTCGAATAGCCATGGGATAGCCGGACTTTCAGCAATGAAGGGATTGCCAGCCCAGAAAATCTTTTGGTTAGGCATCCAAACGAACAAGTCGGCAGGCGACTGTGCCGTACCCACATTTTGAAGTTCTATTACTTTACCATCTCCAAGGTCGACTTTCATGCTGCTGTTTTTTGGGATCACAATGTCTGCCGGTCGAAAAACGGTGTTCTCGATTCCTCTGCCAGTGCCGAATAAGCCGACCATAAATGTTTTGATACCGTCATAGTTTTTCGAAAGGTTATCTTTAGCAAACTCATTCTGGATGATGCTTGTGCCAGCCGGCAATAAATAATTGCCAAAGCAATGATCACCATGGTCGCTGGTATTCACCGCATATAAAATAGGTTTATCGGTTACGGACCGGATTAGTTTTATCTGCTGGTCAAAGAGTCGTTTAGTAAGCATAACTTCAATCATCAATACACCACGACTTCCTACAACAAAACCGCCGGTGGTAGCTTGTGGTATACCTTTGGATGTCTGTTCGTCAACAGTAGAGGGTAAAATCGCATAGGTATCATCAGCCACTTTTTTTAGTGTCAATGTTACCGTATTGGCGTCCCAGATCGGAACCTGCGGTGGAAGTTGCGCCTGCGCGGCAGTACGCCCAATGCCTGTCAGGATGACGAAAGCAATCAAATATTTAAGTTTCATGTCTAAGGGTTTATTTTTGTTTAATACGATCTAGTGTTGATAACCACCAAAATGTTTTACGGGCGACCAGGATGGGATTACTGCCGGCGTTACCGGATCAGCAGCTTTATAAGTTCCTGAAGCATACACAATCTTGCCGTTAACGATTGTAAGTACTGAAGTGATGGTTTTCACTTTTTCTGTCGTTGCGCTGAAGTAATCGTCAGATAATATGCTTAGGTCTGCATACATGCCCTTTTCAATCTTTCCCTTCACTTCTTCTTCACCGGAAAACCAGGCGCTCCCCGAAGTATATAGCTGCAATGCCGTAAAACGGTCAAGTACCTGGTCGCGCGGCCAGAATTGCATGCCGCCTATAGTCTTCCCGGTTATTAACCAATGCAGCGCCATCCAGGGGTTATAGGTTGAGATCCTGGTTGCATCTGTGCCCATGCCTACAGGGATGCCCATTGCCAGCATTTTTTTAATAGGAGGGATTTGTGTATCGGGTTGCCCATACATCTTTTGATAGAGTTCGCCCTGGAAATACATCCTGAATTGTACTGCAATGCCACCTCCCAGTTTCTTTACCCTTCCCAACTGTTCATCGGTTATTGTTTCTGCATGGTCAAAGAACCACCTAAGCCCATCAAAGGGGATCTCGGTATTTACTTTCTCGAATACATTTAACATCCTGTTGATAGACTCGCCATAGGTAGCGTGGAGCCTGAAAGGCCATCTGTTTTTTACCAACAACCTGATGATCGGCTCCAGATCGGTTTCCATGCTGTCGGACAGTACAATTCTGGGCTCCAGGAAGTTCTCGAAGTCTGCTGCAGAGGCAACAAGGTTTTCCCCGGCACCTTCCATAGAATAGCCATGTGCGCTGAGCATATGGTCATTGTTATTTGGCGATGTTTGTTTGATCCAGCGCTCATAATCCTGCAGTTCTGTTCCTTTTTTCTGAGCAAACAGGTAATATGAGGTCCTGATATTCAATTTGCCGGCTTTAGCAAGCTGACTTGCCACGGCGTAATCAGCATCGTAGTTCTGACCGCCCCCGGCGGCGTCTATTGCACTGGTGATCCCGAAGCTATTTAGTTCCCTGTAAAATTGCAAGGTGCTATTGGCACGTTCTTCATTGTTGAGCACAGTGGTAAGTCCGAGGGTAGTATAGATCGCCTTAGGGGTTTCCTTTGCATACATCAGGCCTGTAAGATTTCCGCGTGTATCCTGCTCCAATAGGCTTCCCTGATAATGCGTATCCTTCGTGTAACCCAGTACTTCAATACCTTTTTTATTTAGAAAAGCCTTGCCATAGAGATAGGTGATGAAAACGGGTTTGTCGGGAACCGCCTCGTTGATCTCCGCTATAGTCGGTTGCCTTTTTTCAGCAAATTGAAATTCATTCCATCCACCTATAACTTTTATCCAGATACCCTCAGGAGTTTTTGCTGCTTGTTCCTTTAGCATCTCCATGGCGCGTTTGAGCGTTTTAACGCCGTCCCAGCGAAGCTCTGTGTTAAAATGTAGTCCCTCACGGATAATGTGAATATGGCTATCGTTCAGCCCGGGAATTATCGTTCTGCCCCCGGCATCTATTATTTTGGTGGTTCCGGATTTATAGGTATTAAGAATAGCAGTATTGGCTCCCGTTTCTTGGATGATGCCATCCTTTATTGCTACCGCCTGAGCAAATTCACCGGGTTTTACCAGCGTTGCTATTTTGCCGTTGATGATGATTAGATCTGCTTTTTTTTGTGCGGAAGCCAGCAGAAATACCAAAAGAATTGGAAAGATGATCAATTTTTTATACATGGTCTGTTTATTTGTTATAAGTTTTCGAGCCAGCTGGCGATGTAATCAGCGTCTGATTCCCAGGTAGGTTGGCCGAGTACAAAATGGTTTCTTCCGTCAAATTCTTTGTATGCAGTTATTGAGGAGATGTCACTATAGCGCTTATAGTTTGTGTAGTTCAGGGAGGGGGGGATGAACCTGTCAGTACTGCCGGCGATAAATAACAGGGGCGCATGTGGTTTGGAAAAGTCTACCTTAGCTACACTCGTGATCGCATCGCGCACAACAAGCTTTGATTCCGGGATTACGCATCGGTAATAAGCGTCACGCTGCTCCTCATAAGACATGCCATTGGTGAAGGCATATTGCCATTCGCCAAACGACATCAGGTAGGTCTTCTTTGTGGAGGTGAAAAATCCCAGGGGCCCCCAGCCGGCTTTATAGAAAGAAAATTTGAATGTGAATACGCCCTGCGGCTGTAGTGAATGGATAGCTATCCCCGCGTCGGCAAGGTTACGCTGTAAGAGTAATTGTGTGATTAGTCCACCCATAGAGTGACCAATGAGGATTGGCTTCTCTGGAAGTTCTCCTACAATCTTTGCATAAAATTCGACAAGCTCACCAAGCCTCACCTTCGCAATGCTGCTTGCAGGGTGTCCAAGGCGTAACTTCTCGGCACTCTGTTCTTTGTGGGGCCATGGTGGGACAATCGTGTGATATCCTTTTTCTGCAAAATAACGTCGCCAGCTATCCCAGCAATTACTGTGGACAAAAGCGCCCGTTATAAATACAATTGTTTTAGCAGCTATTTCTTTCATGTTGGATTGAGGATTAATTAATCCAACAGAGTCAACCCATAGGCCAAATAGTTAATTTATTGATTATTAGTTATTTGATTTATTGTGCCATTGATGTAATTACGTTATCTCGCTGAGTCTTAACGCTGAGACTACCGTATTTCGTTGTGCTGCTATCACATGTTAGAGAATTCTTTTTTAATACCCAGCCGCTTCATCTTAGAGTTGAGTGTGGTTGGCGGCAGATTGAGGATTTCGGCTGCGCCGCCTTCACCCCAGATCTTTCCATTGCATTTCTTTAGTGCAGCCAGGATGTGCTGCCTTTCGTTCTCCAGCATGGTGACCACTGGTGGCGGCGTATGGACTACTGCAGGAGGGCCTATCTGAACGTTGGGCAAGATTACATGATGAATTTCATCATCTTTTGCCAGCAGGATATTTCTTTCGATCAAATTTTCGAGCTCACGAATATTTCCGGGCCAGTCGTGCCCCGCCAGTGCATCCAGAACCCTGGTTGATAACGGACGGATAAACTTACCCGTTTTTTTGCTGTAATGCTCCAAAAAGTGAGCCGCCAGCGCAGGAATATCTTCTTTACGGTCGCGCAAGGGTGGCATGATAATCGGGAAAACATTAAGGCGGTAGTACAGGTCAAGTCTGAACCGCCCTTCGGCAACTTCTTTTTCCAGATTCCTATTTGTAGCAGCAACAATCCGTACATCGGTCTTGATCGTTATCCTGCCGCCAATGCGTTCAATTTCCTTTTCCTGAAGTACCCTCAGTAATTTAACCTGAATCTCCAGTGGGATTTCGCCGATCTCATCCAGAAAGATTGTGCCGGTATGTGCTTGTTCAAACTTCCCAATCTTACGGTCGTAAGCACCGGTAAAGGAACCTTTTTCGTGACCGAAGAGTTCTGAGTCAATTAGATTTGTTGGGAGCGCTGCACAGTTGACCTTTATAAAAGGGCGACTTTTACGCGGAGATAGAAAATGAATCCGCTCAGCAATTTTTTCTTTTCCGGTACCACTTTCTCCCAGGATCAAGACAGATGAGTCTGCCGGGGCTACCTGGATTACATTGTCGAACACATTAAGTAACAGATGACTGTTACCAATGATGCCTTCAAAGAGGTTGGCATTAAACGGTTGTGACATGTAGCCAGGTAGTGTGCTTTGTGCCTTAGGCCTGTTAACGGCCAAAGGGTTGTTGCCTGAATCAAGCAGATGTTCTGCAAAAGCTGTTAACAGCTCCTGATAGCGGTTGCACAGTACCAGGTGATCGGCACTGTAGGCGTCTTTTCTTTTGCTGTAAAAACATATATTGAAGATATTTCCATCCCGGAGCTTAAGCGGCATCACAAGATGTGCATTCATTTCAAAAGTTTTCGCGATAAGGCGTTTGATGCCACTAAGCCGTAACAATTCATCAAATTCCTCATGCTCATACCAGGTAGCGATCATTTCGGCCTGATCAGTCTGATTAAGTTTAGAGAGTTCTTCCAGCTTCAGGTTTGAGATTACCGAAAGCTCCTTGGGGCCTATTACCTGATACTCTTCAAAACCGATTCGCAAGAAGCTAAAATCATTATAATCCAATCCTGCTTTTGCTGCAACACCTACACTCATAAACTCATAGGGGATATAGGGCTGGATAGCCTTGCCCATAGCAATGATCTTCGCTTTCCAATCTGCTTCGGAATAAATAATCTGAGCAGCTTTTTTCTGTAGAATGGCTTGTTGCCTAAGTCCGTTTTCGAGGTTGTTTCCCCGGCGGTAAATTGCGATGTCGAGCGCAATCAACACATCCTTTTCCCTAAATGGTTTAACAACGAAACCATAGGGGTTGGTTTTCTTCGCTGCTTCCAGAATCTTCTGATTCGAATTGGCAGATATATATATAAATGGAATATCCATTTCTGTAAGACTATTAGCCAGGTCGATACCCGTTAGCTTACCAATCAGGTAAATATCTATCAACACAAAATCAGGAGTCGTGGTATCAATTAATTCCATGGCCTCAACTACCGTATCAGCAATTCCACAAATACGGTATCCTGCTTTTTGGAGCATATTGCTCAGTGTGTCAGCAATAATGAACTCATCTTCTACGATCAATATTTTTTTAGGCATAGCGCTCTTTTTGTTTGTTATTTTTTGTGGAAATAAGTTTATTTTTTTTAAACCTGATATGCACTACGGCACCTGATTGTGAGTGAATTTCTAACTTCCCACCCAACTGCTTACTTAGGCCGCGCATTAGGTTCATGCCAAGTGAGTTAACTGTCTTAAGGCTGAAGTTGTCAGGAAACCCATGGCCATCATCCCTGATCTGGAGCACGAAATTTTCATCATCCTCAGAAAATATAGCGATATAGATGTTCCCTTCTTCAGTTTTGTCAAACGCATATTTAATCGCATTTGTAATCGCCTCGTTCAGGATCAGGCCAAGCGGAACAGCATGCTGAACATCAAGGCTGAAGTTTTCAATTTCCTTATAAAAATGGATCCTGCTTCCTATGTCGAAGCTATCTTTGAGGTAGGTTACCAGTTCATCGATATATTCAGGCATGTTAATCAGTGCCATTGATTCACTCTGATAAAGCTTCTGATGAATCAATGCAATAGACTGCATCCTATGCTCGCTATTCTGTATCGCCACCAGTGCTTTCTCGTTGTCGATATAGGCAGACTGACGCTGCAAGAGTCCCATTACAATCTGCAGGTTGTTTTTAACCCTGTGGTGGACCTCTTTGATCAGCCATTCTTTCTCGTCTACCAGCTGATTTAGCCAAAGGTTCTTTTTATTGATCTCTTTGTTGTTTCGTTGCTTTGCCCGGTAACTAAGGTAAAGCAGGGTGAGGAAGAGCGCAAGCACAAGGAGGCCCAGAGAAGTCATATTGCGGATGTTGTTTGCCTCTTTAACCCTGGATACATTGAGAAGGCTGTCTTTTTTCAGAGATTTAATAGACTGCTCGTTCTTTGCGGTTTCATATTGAATCTGAAGTTCCTCAATCTGTTTACTTTTCGTGCTGCTAAAAATGGAGTCTTTTAATTGTTCGTAACGCCTGATATGTTGAATTGCTTTAAAATATTGGCCAGCGGCAGAGTCAACTTTGAAGGCAAGCAACTGGATATCCTTTTCCCGGGATGCCGATGCTGGCGTGTTTAACAATACGGGTAGAAAAGGCGCTGCATCCTTATAGCGTTGTTGATTAACATAAAAGTTGGCCAGATCATATTTGCCAAAGATGATAAACTCCGCTATGGTTTTGTTATCTGCCAGCCGGAGCATATTCCGATAATGGTATTCAGCAAGCTTGGCGTTGCCCATGGCTTCGTAACAGTATGCCTTAATTTGCGAAAGTGTGGCTATATCAAACTGTGTTTCTGGTTTATTGCGGTGTTCAAGAGCAAGAATCTCTTGGAGTGCTTGCTGCGGTTGTTTTTCTAAAATCAGCTCATGGGCCAAAAATCCCGCAGTCCTGAACAAGTACCGTTGTGGCAAATCCATTTTCTCCCGTAGGGCTAATGTTTTTCTATACCAGACGATGCTCTTTGCTGGTTGACCCAACTCCTGGTAAACCTGGGCAAGTTCGCCATATACCTTACTGGCATGACTGCTGTCGCCGATTTGTTTCATCGCCGCAAGGCCCTTCAGAGAATAGAATAATGATTTATTGAAGTTGCCCTTGTAGCGATTAGAAGAGGAAAGCAGGAGGTAGGCGTCGGGAAGATATGATGCGGAAACATTTTTATATTCCGAAAGGAGTGTTAAACAAGCCTTATCGGCATCATCGATATATCCATGAGACTGCATTACTGTGCTAAGTCTATAGCGCATCTCAAATTGCTTGTCAATATTTCCCGTTTTACGATATAGGGTGTAAGCATTTCCAAAGGCGGTGGTCATTTCAGCGATATAAGGGGCCCAGCTTTCCTCCCATGACATAGAAAGACCGAGTTGCTCCCAAAGTCTGGCTTCGTTCCTTAAGTCACCATGCAGCTTTTCAAGCTCGATCGCTTCCCTGAGCAATTTTTTGGTGAGTAGTATGTTTTTTTGTTTGTTGGCTAACTCTGACCATAATAGGAGGTTGTCAATCTTGTATTTACCCCGGTAACCGGGATGTTTGTCCAGAATATTTGTTGCCCTTACTAAAAATATTTTGGCACTATCAATCCCCTTGTTCCGGAATTGTAAAAGGTAGTGCCTGCTAATTTGCTGTAACAGGGTGAATCGTGTTGTATCTGTGAGCTTATCTGACAGCCTGGTTTGTAAAAACTGAATATCACCAGCTTTATGCGGCTGGGATTTCGACACGTTAAAAGATAATGTCAAAAAAATGATAAATGCAGCGGCTCTGCGCATGGTTTTAACTTATGATTATGGCACAGTAATGTACGAACAACTATTTAATTGTCAGTTATTTTAGTGTTTTTTTGATCATAGGAAGGAGATGTTAAGTTTATCCAAAACTCCTGCCAGTGTTCCATCTTTTGACGGAGTAATGTTGGTAAAAAATAGAATCTGCTATATGGCAGTGTAATATGATGTATTTTATGTTTGTGTTGATTCCATTTTTGTTGATCTGGCATCGGCAGACAACGGTATATCGTTGTCCGTATAACCGATCAACTATATGTCGCTAATAAGTCTGTATGGCTATTTTTCTTTACTTCCGGCCAATTAGATACGACTTGCGGCCATCATTTGCATTTAACAGAGAACTTGTTGTAAGTTTGATGTATGAGCGCACACTCGGAATTCTTAAAGGTTTTACGGATGAGAAGTACACGAAAAAAATTAGGAAATCAAATCGAAAATAGGTCTGAAACCTGAAGTTGACCTGTTGGCAACCTGATGACTACCTGCGCCGCACCTTGTTCGACCAGATCCGAAAAAATCGCGGAGGAATTGACCTGGAAAGTAGCTTGGTGTTTACTTAATAAAATTAGTGATTTAAGGTTATTTTATTTTGCATAAAATCAATGATATTCTGGAATCGAATCATTACAAATTAAACGTGGCACATAATATGGCCATTCTGCCCCTGATACCATAATTATTTACGGTCAGCTGATTGGCGTATAAGTAAATTGTCTGATAGCTCCTTACGCCAAATAGGCTAGCTAAATCCAAAGGCGCAAATAAATTGATAGCTAATTTGCTAAGCGGTTGCAATTGTTTATTTTGCAGATATTATATTTAAACAAATCTTGAGTTTATGAAGAAAGTATTTTACCTGGGCGCTGCGTTGGTGGTTTTAAGTGCATGGATTTATAAAGACGATCACAGGAAGGGTTTTGTTGATGTGGCCGGGATAGATACCTCCATAAAGCCGGGGGATGATTTTTTTCGCTTCGTTAATGGCCGCTGGAACGATACTGCAAAAATCGCCAGTGATCAGTCAGGCGTAGGTTCCTATAGTTTCATGAATATTCCTCAAAAACAACTGCTGCAAAACATCCTCGATAGTGTTTCAAAAACCAAAAACACAATGGGAAGTGTTGAACAGAAGGTAGGCGATTTTTACGCTTCGGGTATGGATCTGGCTACGATCAACAAACGGGGATACCAACCAGTTAAACCAACACTTATACGGATTGATGCTATTAATGATGTACCCTCCCTGATGAAATTTGTAGCAGCGGAGCTGAAAGCAGGTAACCGTTCAATTATAGGCTTTGGAATTTCTCCCGACAACAAAAACAGTAGCATCAACATCGCTCATGTTGCTCAAACTGGCATTGGTTTACCTGAAAGAGATTATTATTTTAAAACAGATTCATCTACAATTGGCATTCAGCAAGCTTATAAAAAATACATCAGCACCTTATTTCAGTTAACGGGAAGTAACGCCGCTGCAGCAAATAAGAACGCAGATATAACTTATGACATCGAAAAACAAAATGCTGCTTCGCATAAAACAAATATTGAACGAAGGGATGTTAAAGCGAATTACCACAAGTTAGCGGTAGCAGCCATTAACCAAACACAGCCAAATATAGGCTGGTCAGCATTACTTGCTAACATTGGTGCAACGACCGACTCGATCGATGTGGCCCAACCCGCTTATTACGATAACTTAAATGGGTTATTAAAATCTGTTTCCATCAACGATTGGAAAATCTATTTGAAAGCAAATACGCTTAAAGACTATTCGGTATTACTTAGTGAACCTTTTGTAAATGCTGCATTTGAGTTTAACAAGGTATTGTCAGGACAAGCCACGCAAAAACCCCGCAGGCAAATAATGACCGATAACGTTGATGGTTATCTCGGACAGGCCCTGGGGCAGTTGTATGTGAAGCGTTATTTTAATGAGGATTCAAAAAAACGTGTGCTGGTATTGGTAAATAATTTGCAAAAAGCTTTCGAAAATAGGATTAATCATCTGGACTGGATGAGCGATAGTACCAAACGTAAGGCAGTAGAGAAGCTTTATGCGATCACCAAAAAACTTGGCTACCCAGATAAGTGGCGCAATTATGATCAGGTACAGGTTAGCAAGGACAAATACTTTGAAAATATCTTGTCGATTAAACGAAATGGCTATGCGTACCAGTTAGCCAAGCTTAACAAACCTGTTGACAAAACAGAATGGAGCACAACACCATCAACCGTTACAGCCTATTACAGTCCGTCGTCTAATGAGGTAGTTTTCCCGGCAGGGATCTTACAATTTCCTTATTTTGATTTTGCGGCAGATGACGCGATTAATTATGGTGGAATCGGAATGGTAATTGGTCATGAAATGACACATGCCTTTGACGACCAGGGCGCACAGTTTGATAAGGATGGTAACGTAAAAAACTGGTGGACAATGGAAGACTACAAGAAGTTTAACGAAAAGACAAAACAGTTGTCTGATCTTTATAGTTCATTTACTGTGTTAGGTGATGTCCATGTAAAAGGACCGCTGACATTGGGTGAAAACACTGCCGACAATGGTGGGATTGCTATGGCTTACGATGCGTTTAAGTTGACTGAACAGGGAAAAGGAAATGTCAAAATTGATGGTTTTACACCGGATCAGCGGTTTTTCTTATCTATTGCAAGGATATGGAGGGTGAAAACGAGAGATGCATTTCTCCGGACTTACGTGAACACCAACCCCCATTCACCTGCTATGTGGCGTGTAAATGGGCCATTAATGAATTTCCAACCATTTTATCAGGCATTTAATGTGCAACCTGGTGATAAAAATTATAAGCCCGAAGATCAAAGGGTCAAGATTTGGTAAGTAGGCAGCCCACGAGGCGATTGATGCTATAATAGTTCAGAATATGAAGTATCAGGAATAGAACACATCACCTATTTCTTAGCGAACTTCACATTCATCAGTACTACAGCGCTAATGATCAGGCATATTCCTGTCCATTGGAAGAGGTTTACCGGCTCTTTTAATAAAACATAGGCAAATAATACTGACACAGGAAGCTCAATAGATGCGATGATTGTTCCAAGCCCTATACCAGTATGGGGCATGCCGCTGGTAAACAACAAAGGAGGTAATATGGTCCCAAAAAGTGCCAGGAAAATACCCCAGGGATAGAAGATTGCAAAGTTGAAATTACCATACGAGGTTGTGGAGAAGATCAGCACAATTATTGTCAAGCCACCCGCCATTAACCAAAGGCTTCTTTTGATAGAATGCAGATGTGTAGCGATGCTGTTTGAAGAGTATAGGGAAATTGTGTATGAAAGCCCCGCTGCAAAGCCCCAGGCAACCCCTTTCCAGCTTAATTCGTGCGCAGAAGAAAAAATATTTGTGGCCAGTGCTGTACCGAGCAAAACGACCAGCGTTGCTGCCAGTTTTCTCTTTGATGGCATTTTCTTATCGAGCACAGCTTCTAATAATAAGCCCATCCACACCGACTGCATTAACAGGACTATAGCAACAGAAACAGGTATATATTTAACAGCAAAATAATAAAATATGCTCGTAAGGCCCATAGAAGCTCCGCCAACCATTAGCTTCAGAATAGAAAACGGCTTTTTTATTTCCTGTTGTTTTTCTTTTGTTTTGACAAAAATCTGTAGCAGCATGATGCCTAAAAAACCGACAGTAAACTGCGATGTAGTCACCTCAGCCGTTGTAAATCCATGCGCATACGCGAGTTTAACTACTGTTGCCAATGCACCATAACTTGATGCCCCGAGCCCAACCAATAATGCTCCCTTTAATACTTGTTTCTCCATCAATGATCTCTTTCCCTAATTGGGTGCAAAGAAACAGATTCAGATTGATCTTTATATCAACGGGGTGTCCAAAAAAAGTGATTGCTTAATTTATCAAGGTATTTCGTTGAATATTACTGAAAATATAATCTTAGAGAAAAAGTAAGGTTGTTTATGGACTGTGTGTAGCCTGGCGTTGACAATTAGAGGTCAGCAAACCAAAGGATCAAGATTTGGTAGCTATACATGTATCATCAGATAGAGCGGCTGAGTAAATTTTTTGCGTCTTAAATTGCCGGTAATAAAATTTCTAAAGTATTTATTTCTATGGATTCTAAATGGGTAGCTATTGTATCCAGGGCAGGAGAGGTGGTAGTTGGGTTTTATAGATAATGGGTAGGTAAAGGGTTCTATAAGAAAGGCATTCAAGTAGGGTTCACTTAGCGTCCAAGTAGGCAACAAGTAGGCACCACATAGCCTGACACATGGTACTCAAATGGTACGCAAACCCTATGTGGAGGCTAGTGTATTAAATGCCATATATAACGCCATAAGGATCGAAATAGCATCCCGAAATCATTTTCTTCTATTTTTCTTGTCTGTGTAAATTTTTCTAATTTATTAAAGAAAGTTTCTGAGTAAATGGGGAAGTATATGGTCACAGACTTCGTACCTAATTGGATTATTGATCGCATAGTTATATGAGATTGAGCTATTAAAATCTGTATTCCATTTTTAATAACACAAATCTTGGCAGAAGTCTGTATTCAGTTGTTGAGGTTCCAATATCACTTATTGTAAAAGTTCTAAATGTGTTCGTGTTGAACAAGTTTTTACCAGACAACATCAGCGTAAGTTTGTTTTCCTTTACCGTATATCTGGCATCAAAATCTAAGAAATAATAATTTTTGTCTTTTTCTAAATTCCCAAAATAATAGCGTTCTGAACTGACATCAATATTTAGTTTCTTGTTAAATGTCAAAGTCATATCTAAAAAACTCACATTATTGGTGAATTTATTTCTTATAGTCGTTTCTATTTTGTTTGTTGACCACATACTTCCAAAATGGAAGTTCAATAACCCGTCAAATGCGGTCCTATATTCCATGCCATAGTTATAATTGATAGAGTTAACTTCCCTAAGCTGAGCGTTGTTTACGATGTTTTTGAATTCTGATTGTGTGTAGCCCAATTTCACCTTAACGTTACTTTCCAGTTTTTTTAAAAAAAAATCTAAAGAGGTACTTGCGTTAAATAACTTCCGATCTTTAATAATAATGGCTTCTGACTGTGTGAAATTTTGATTGATTAAGGTGTTGGTTGAAAAGAAATCGCGATTTTTAGTGTACACAAATGTGGTATTGGCAAAGAATCGGTCACTCCAGTTGCCTAACTGATAACTTAAAAACAAAGCATCAGCATCTAACTGACTTAGCTCTCCAAGGCCGCTGGAAAAACTCCTAAAACCCGTTAACACAAAATTATCATATAGATTTATTATTTCTGCATTTGTTCTATTCTGCGCGTAAGACGTCCGTATTTTATTATTTTTGTTAATTGTCCAATCCAGACCCAAGCTCGGGTTGACAAAAAAAGGCTGTTGTGCAGTGGATTGGCTGTTCTGATCTATATTGTTAAATAATTGATGAACTGATAGATTGGCAATAAGGGCAATTTTATCTAGATTGTATCGATACTTGCCTTTAGCATAGATATCGTTCACAGCATAGGTGAGCTCATTTTGAAAGCCTTGCGGATTATTGATCAATGTTCCGTTTTCAAAAAGTGAAAATTTACTATCAAGTATATCGCGTCTGTAAGAATTACCGAGTTTTAACTCTAAAAGATTTTCACCTTCTTTTCGGTCCAGGAGATGGGCTTCAAAACCAGCAAAGGTCATTTTTTGGTTTAAAGTTTGCCCAACATTGTTTGCATTAATGTTGGGAAATAAGTCCCCAAACAAGAACAGGTTGACCGAATAATTTTGTGGTGCAGTTTCACGAATAAAACGACCCGTGAGCAGCAGCACTCTTTTGTCATTAAATTTAGCGGTGTAACTTATTTTCTGGTCTAACAGTTCTACAGGATTATCTAACTGCTCAATGGTCGACTGTCCGTTAAAAAACAGATCAGAATTACTCAGAAAGTTAGCGTTTTGATACTTTGTAGCGCTTTCTATCACCTTACTTTCAGAAATATTATAGGTGAGGTCGGCTTTTCCAAAGCCGATCTTACTACGATTATGGAGTTGGTAATCTTCGGTGTTGGTAAAGTTTAAGTCATTTACAGAAACATTATCGGCACGATTTCTGAAAAAATCCAATTGATCGCCATTGAAAAACCCTAGTGTTTTAATCTTCAACTTTTCGGACGGATTAAAAATGGCATTTAGTGAACCCATTTTTGCGTTATTAAACGTAGTTCTGCTTCGTTTAAAGTTGGGGGGACTGGCAGATAAGTTAATGAGCTGCGATATATTTTGATCATCGCCTATACTTGAAGGCTCGTCAGATCGCATTGGCCTAATGAGGTGATTGATATCTCCCGTGGCATCATAGCCAATATTATTAAAATTGGTTAAGAAATAGTATTTATTTTTCTTGCCGAAATTCATTAGGTTGGCTTTGCCAAAATACCTTTGCTGATCAGCAAACGCATCGTATCCCAATGTCATATTACCAAACCATATATGTTTGGCATCATCATTTAATTTTAGGTTCAAGGCAATACGCTCGCTTTGTTCAACGCCTTTTAACAGGCGATTGTTGGAATAATTTTGGAGCAGCTCAATCTTATCAATAGGTTTTGCAGGCATATTTTTGGTCAGTATTTTATACCCGCGTTCAAAGAAATCATCACCTTCTACCATCACCTTTTCAACTTCCTGGTTTCCCACTTTGATGGTTCCATCTGCTTCAATGGTTAAACCAGGGATTTTTTTTAGTAGATCTTCAACTACTTCTTCATTACCTTGTGCAAATGCTTTGGCATTGAATACAATGGTGTCCTTTTTTTGAACAATATCTTCTGTTCGTACAATAACATCGTTTAAGGCGATAGATTCTTCCTTTAAGATTACGTTAAAATTTGTATTTTGATTTGCATCTAATACTTCAACTCTAATTTCTTGTTTTGCAAAACCTAAAAATGAGAAGCTTAACAAAAATTTACCGGTGGTTTTTGGATGTAATGAATAAAAACCATTTTCATTAGTGCGTGTGTAAGCAACAAAGCTACTATCGTTCGCTTTTTTCAGAACAACAGTAACAAATTCAATAGGAGCCTCTTTTTGATTTGATACCTTACCCTTTATTTGTGCATTTGATACATGAGCAAAAAGTAAAAAAACTACGATCCATAAGAGTCTATTTTTTATTTTCATTTATTGCATCGGTTTCCCACTCATATGTTTTCTCGGTTCGATACTTTCTGCCGTCTTTGCTTGGATTCGGTGTAAATCTACTTCCTTGTGGCAATCTAGCATTTAGTTTTTTTGCCAATAAGTCGTCAAAATTATCTTGCATGTAAGCTTCTTCCTTAAGCGTAAGTTCTTTTGCTGCAGTTGGCACCTTAATAATTTCTTCGGTGTTGTAGGGTATCTTGATTTCTGTCACATAAAACCGCATCATTTTTTCACTGTCCTCGGCTTCCAAAATCAAACCGGGTAATCCATGCAATTTCCAAGGTCCAAATGGCACGGGAATGTCGTAAGTAAACCAGGCAGTATAATCACGACCTCTAAAACTGCCTGTAGCCTTGGTAGCCGTATACTTTCCTATTTTTTTTGTTGCGGTTTCTATTTTCCAGTTTATAGCTAACCAGTCTTCCTTAACAATAAATGCGTCACTAATTGAGTTTTCTGGTCTTCTTATAACCATCAGGTTATTTTTTATATTTCTATAAATTCTGCCTCCCAAAGAATCGCCGTATGGTAATGTGAAATTAAAGCCATCGTCTATTTTTTCAACTTTAATAGCTGGTTGACTTGTTTGTCCTAAATTAGCCAATAGGCTTTCATAGCTGTTGAAGTAGACTGTCATATCTACACTTCTATTCCTTTGTTTTTTATCAGGATAGTAGCTTTTATAAGTTACAACTCCTGTCAGTCCGTTTTGGGCACGTAGTTCGACAGCAGTAAGAAAAAGAATGATAACTAGCAAAATCGATCGCTGAATATTTTTCATACTTCTAATTTTTAAGGTAACCCAAATTGATATTTACCAATTTGGGTTGGTTATGTATTAATCACTTATAACAGTATTCCAAATATTGCTCTTATTTAATGGCCAACGATTACCTACTTATCGTTTGTAGAAATCACGAAAATACATTAGCTCGGTTGTTTAAAAGCGTTTTTAGGTTCTGTTGATATCTGTATATAACGGTTAATACGTTTTTATTGATTGTAATTATTTTCTTAGGCGGAAAGACTGTAACTCTAATTTAATAACGAGTCGTTAACTAAACAAATATTTTGGTTAATTAATTTTAATGATTACAGATTTTATCGAATCGGTTTGCCTGATACTTTTTTTAGACTTGGGGTTCGATAGTTAATATGGCAAAATACGAGTATATTTTTTAATCCTAGTTTTCAAGTAGTTGAAATCAAGATATTTAATACTTAATCACTATATGTCTTCAAGAAATTGTAGCCCTAAACGCTGTTGATGTTTAATGAACCGCCATATGCCGAACGGCACTTACGGTGGTGTGAGGGCACAGGTAATCATAAGTTGATTACCATCTCTATGAATCTAAATCTAACGATGCTGTTATTTTTACTTAAATGCACTTGTAAACGGTATAGGAGTTATACCGAGATCTTTTCTTTTACTTTCGAATTGTGCCAGATCGAACGGACCAAGACTCTTAGGATCAGTAAATGTTTTTAGCTCTTGCTTAATAGGTATGATATAGTAGTTAGTTACCGTAGAGTCTATTCCTTTTTTTAAGTCATTTGGATGTTGTTTGGCAATAATATAGTCTTTGTTATGCCCTATTTCAAATACCATTGAACTAACAATCCCGGAATACGAACTCTCAGTATCCTTGTAACTGACAGCCATCTCAGTATCCAAGTCTGGAGCTAATAGATAATAGTTACCGATAATTTGTACTCTACGATGGGCGCCAATTCCACCACAACTGGAAATTAGCAGTATGATAAATAAAGAAAGAATAGCTTTTGTCATTGATTGTTTTCGAAATATAATAAATCTGCGCCAGATTGGTATGCGTAAATGTAGCAAAAAAAGACTGCTTAACAGACCAATAGTAAATAATGAGAGTTATGTTTCATTACATACGACTGCCTTAACACTCCCCCAAAATCGGCGCTACATTTACAACGGAATTTTTATCAGCAAGCGATGCTAAAATGTAGCATATAGGCAATCCCAGCCTTCAGTTAATGCATTAATAGTTATAATAACACGCATCTCGCAATCTTTATGCATTAAATCGATGCCTTTAATCTCATTAATATTTGCTGTCTTTATTTTGATTTGATGATATACACAGTTCGATTAATCTATCTTTCAGTTTCTGTACGTTCGAATCTCTTCAAGTGCATTTAAAAAATCCTTTCCATGTTTATGTTGTACTTGGGACAAAGCTATTGGCCTTATAGACCTGCCAGCAGCTTTTCTTCTTCAATCGCTTGAAGTTCTATCCAGTGAGTAAATTAGTATTCAGACCCTAACTCACAGATTACTCACTGGAAGATGGTTTTAGATGAACAATTTGACACATCTTAAAAACAAAAAAGCCTGTTAATGATACATTAACAGGCTTTTTATACTTTTTGGTAGTGTTACCAGCGGAGAGAGAGGGATTTGAACCTATCTCGTTTTTCCGTGTTTAAAGTATATTTTTAAGTGTTTTCAAAGTGGTACTCACTGAGAACTCACTGTTAAATGCCTGAGTGTTTTTATAAACCTAATTTACGAAAATATTTTTGTTTGTCGCATCATTTAAAAAGTAAAAGAACAATATGATTCAAATTGGGATTGGTTGCTGGAACTCAAAAACACTGTTGTTCTCAAAGAAGCCGAGTTGAACCAGGCATTTCTTGACCTAGAATCTCTAGCAGACGTCAAAAAGATTTATAAAGTTAAGTGAGAAGTGGGGTTTATTTATACTGCTGCTTCGGATTAAGTATTTGTTGGCGTTGAACAATGAACTAACTCCTGGTGAATAATTTCTATACTGTGTTCTTCCTTGATTTTGCTCTTGGTTGCTCATAGCCAGATATATAGCCAATACCCAAGGCGTATTCGCACCAACCGTATCGGTGCTGATCGTCCCATTCGAGCCAGGGTTAGGTACTGCATTGTTCTGGCTTGTCTTTTCATCTCTCTTGTGGGCGAAAAGTTTATAAAGGACATCAGTGAGGTGCGTTGCCCATGGACCGGGCGGTGGGCATAATCTACATGGCACATAAAGGTAAGCAGCTTCCTTCCAAGCCTATCGGGTAGGTAGCTGCCTTCGAAGTCACGCATAAAAACGTCATCATCGTCTGCAAATTTATAAAGCATCTGGCATAGATCAACATATTCCCTCAGTCTGTTTTGCTGACGGGTTCGATGTTTGACCTTGCTAAAAGTGAATTTAAAGGCGAAGTATTAGCGCGCAACCTGAAAGAATTTGTAGGCACGACTGTGCGCGTGGTCGGAAAATTTGTATGTGACAAGACAGTTCGCACCAAACGCGGAGACTATATGAAGTTCGGCACGTTCTTCGATGTCAATGGTGACTTCTTTGATACAGTACATTTCCCGCCTTCTTTGCGAGCTTATCCGATTCGTGGAAGTGGCATCCACCTGATCGAAGGGAAAGTGGTCACTGATTTTGATTGTCCCGCCATTGAGGTTTCAAGAATTGCGCCGACGCCGGTACATGCCGATCGGAGAAGTCTTTGATATATAATAATTTTGATGGTAAAATGGTATATTCCCGCACTAAATACGTTCAATGAATACCGGAGATTATTTCAATATACAGAATCAGCAACAACGAAATGAGGAAGACAATAGATTTAGAGAACTTGAAAAACACTACAGGAAAGCACTAAAGAATAAGGAATTTATATTGACCCCTTTTTGGCATCTGGATCAATCGGAAATTGATTTTACGAGGTTACTTAATGACTACCCAAAATTTCTTCAAAAAAACAGTGCATACAGTATTTATCACATTGAGGTAGAAGAGTTATTTAGGATCGCAACAAAAAGATTGAAGAGCGTTTTTGATAAGAAGAAATTCTGGAAAGCTCGAAATAATGATAAGATCGTCGATATACTTGAAAAATGGGAATCAGGAGAAAAGTTAATCCCTGTTATCATTAATAGCTATGGTTTCTCAATAAATATTCAGGACGGCAATCATCGTTTCTCTGTTTGCTGCTATTTTGATGTAATGACGATACCGATTATTGTTGCTGAGGAGTTTAAGACAGTTTTTCTTCTTAAAGCAAATCCAGATAAAATTACACTGGTTTAAAATTTAGTAAAATATATTTATATATGAAATTATCAGAAAAAGAGTTAAATAAATTAATAGCTGAGGCTGGAAAGTTAAACAAGGACCAGAAGCAGGAATTGCTGACCTCGGTCAATGAAAGCCTTATTAACGCAAATTGCCCGGTCATTACTGCTGAACAGATTACGTTTATGCCACAGAGTGTTGGGAATTGGGGAATGCAAGATTCTACGCTTACGACAATTATTTTTGATCATTATTATCCCCCTGCTCTTGATGGACAGTACGCGCATTTTACGGATTTAAATGCCTTTGATTCCATTCTGAAACAAAAGAAAATGAGGTTAACCTCACCGTTGAAACGTGAATCGGATGATGAATTTATCCATGTTTATGATGAATACGGGATGGACGGCTACCAGAATTCCACCCACCCTGTTAGCGGCAAAAAGGCTTTGATGGAAAATCTGTTCTATTTATCACTTACCGGGAACCAAAGTTCTGATATAGACATGCAAAGGGGAATGTGGGACCATTTTGGAAATGCGGGTACAGGGGTAAAACTGGTATTTCAGATTACAGTTAAAAATCACGATTCATTCAGAAAAGTATTTTACCCTGAAATATCAGGTGATTTAAGCAAGGATTTGATAACCAATTTAAAAAGAATTGCTGCCATCTATGACAGGCCGTTTGTCATAAATAGAACGTCGAGGCTTGGTGCATTTTATATCAGCAATGTTTTTAAAGATGAGTATGAAACGCGGTTGCTGGTAAAGAAGTTGCCGGAAATGCCTTTTCCATTTCCGGTACATATAAATTCTGCAGGAATACCTTTTATTGAACTGGATTTCGACAATAAACTAGTAAACTTTAATCTGATAGAGGTTCAGCCAGGATTCAACTGTGATCGTAGCCATCTTCAGTCAATATTAGATTCATATCATTCTTCCGCAACGTTACTGCCCAGTGCAAAGACACCCTGATAAACCGCTTTAATCAGCACAGAGATTAAAGTGGCTCATATAATCTCGTGCTATTGGAGGTCCGACCTTCCCGGGCATAAGAGGTTTGTGCAGAAGTAAAATCATTAAGAGGGGCTGTTTATGGATGGCTAACAGATCGGATTAAATTCGTTTTGGTATTGAATGATGAAACGATTAAAAGTTAAGACTTCCCTGAATATCAGGTGTTCCGCTTGTTTTTGCCAATGGCATTCTTTTAAATGATTTTTCAGCGATGAACGTTCCCCAATATGGCTTTAGGTAGGAATTGATTCCTTCCCTGCTTCCTGCCTTAAGCCAGCCATCCCGGTCCTACTCTCCGACAACCAGCGGCATCCTTTTCTTCCGGTTATGGATTTTTGCTACTGCAATAAACGTACAAAAGGGTGAGCAATAACGCTCACCCTAGATCTACCGGAGCAACTCACTCAATTCCACTAGTCCTGTCTTCTGCAAAAATCGGTGGTGATTGCGCTTAGTTCATCCTGGAATTCATTTCCGATCACACCATACATTCCGAGTCACCAACTTCTTATTTCACCAGCCCCTTCTGAATAAGCTGGGATAGAAATAATAAGTTCCTCCCCCTGATCTTCAGTTCAATTTTTACCGCCTCATGCATACTTGATATGCTCAGGCATAGTGTGTACAACTGTTTCAATTCTCTCACCTTTTCCATCTTCACATTGTTTGATGCACTTAATTCACTACCGGCTTTCGTTCCATTTGCAGCCATTGAAAATTTGAATGGCTGCGTGCTACATCCTCCTATCAATCTACTTTTGCCATTGAATCAGTGCAGAAAGAAAAGGTGATGGAGAACAACAAAATAATAAACGTAGCAGAGGCTAAACAATTGGATATTGTTCAATTCTTAGCCTCGCTGGGCCACCGGCCCAAAAATGTCCGGGGAACAGATCACTGGTATCTTTCCCCGCTGCATGAAGAAAAGACCCCTTCCTTCAAGGTCAACAGCGCCCTGAACAGGTGGTTTGATTTTGCACTGGGGCAGGGAGGGAATCTGGTTGATCTTGGCATCTAGTATTTTCGCTGCCCCGTTAAAGAATTGCTGGAGAAATTAAGCGAAGGTTTTTCGTTTCCGCAGCAGGTTGCAGCACCGCGTCAGGCAGCAAAGCAGGATCAGCCAGAACAAAAGAAGATCATTATTCTTACTGAAAAGGAGCTTACCTCAAATTGGTTACACGCCTACCTGGATGAGCGAAAAATCCGTCCTGCAATTGCGCAGCAATATTGCAGGGAAATTACCTATTCCTATGGCGACCGCAGCTATTATGGGATCGGCTTTAAAAATATTTCCAGCGGCTTTGAAATTCGCAGAAAATATGCCAAGCTTTCCAGCTCGCCAAAGGACATCACCCTGATTAAAAATGGCAGTGATAAGCTTGCCATATTTGAAGGATTTACCGACTTTCTTTCTTTCCTGTCCCTTGATCGGAAAACGGCAGCAAAAGGCACCGACTTTTTAATCCTCAATTCGACTTCCTTCTTTGAAAAGTCCATTGACCTGATGAACAGCTACCAGACGAAATGGCTCTACCTGGATAACGATGCAACCGGACATAAATGCAGGGATAAGGTATTAAGTCTGAAAGCCGGATATGAAGATAGGAGCATCCTTTACGAAGGCCATAAAGACCTGAATGAATGGCTGGTTAATAAAGACCGTCCGCATCGACAACAGATGCGCCGGGGTTTGTGAAGTTCTGTAAAGATTAAAGACAGTCACAAAAAGCAGTCTTTAAAAGTCTGTGGGATTGCTGGCTTTTTTGCAATCGGCAAGATGTCCGGTTGTTTCACAAACCGAATCTTGCGCCACTTACTCGGAACTCGTGTGGCGATAGCCTGAAATGAAAGTGTTGTTTCTGTAAAGTAAAACCTTTCGTTTTATCACCAGCTTCCCTTTTTATTGTAGCCATTATTTTTATATATTAGATTGTTTTAATCTTGTTTTCTTAAGATCAATGTCCATTTACCAAATATAGCAACAATTGATACGATGGGGATGGCATTCTTTTCAAGACCGTAGGCGCACTTGGAAAAGGGAAAAGCATTTTCATTACCGCCAAATTGCCTGACTCTGTACAATCGCAAAAGATTTTATAGAAGCGTTAGAGCCAAACAAACCATTATCTTCGAAAGAGATTTCTCCAATTGAATTAAACTGATAATTTTTTTACATATTTAAGTCATATACTTTTAAAGGATTTTTTAAAAAATGGATAAGTCTGAAAAAATTTATAAGTTGCTATCATCAAAGTTTGAAAAGGATCTCTACGAAGCAGCTATTGCGAGTCTGAATGAAAATAACAATAAGCTAAGATATAACAATTTCGCTTATAGTATAAGAGAGCTTTCCAGACACTTTTTGTATAATTTATCTCCTGAAGCTAACATTTTTTTATGCACATGGTTTTCTGTTGAAACGGAAGATGGAAAGCCTACAAGAGCACAAAGAATCAAATATGCTATTCAGGGTGGAATTAGTGATGGAATTTTGAGTACTTTTGGATTAAATGTTGATGAACTTAAGGGAAGCATAAGATCAATTAAGTCGTCAATCGACTCATTAAATAAATTTACTCACATAAATCCCGAGGTCTTCGATTTGTCCGATGAGGATGTAGAGTCTTTAAGCCACGGTGTGTTTTCAAATTTTGAAAGTTTCGTTGAACTCATTACTGAGTGTCGAAGTCAACTCGCGAATTTATTGGAAAGTAGCATTCATAACCAAATGATTGATGCCATTCTTAAAAATTATTTCGAAAACATTGATATGATAGCTCCACATCATTCCATTGATTATAGTGAGATCAGCGATTATTTTGTTAGCGAAATTAGTCATGAGCATATTATTGTTAATGTATCTGGTGAGCTGTATGTAACATTGGAATATGGATCTAAACAAGAACGTCGCGAGGGTGATGGATTGGATATGAGTGAATCATTTCCTTTTGAAACCCATATTAGATACGAAATATCAGAAGATTTTCCAAACTCTACCTATCAAGTTGATGATTTTGGCGTGGACACGTTGTCTTGGTATGGTGATGAAGAAGAGCTTGGTGATGATTGAGAAAGTAGGTAAATATAAATCATGGAATTAAAATCGAAATTGCAGAAAAATTTGATACTCACTCATGTTTATAAAGTTTGTTCAATTGTAGAAGATGCAATCGAGGCAGGTGTTCCACTAAATTATAGCGACAAAGATGATCTTGATAATTTAGGCGAAAGAACTCTTCAATTTGGAAAAAAGACACTGCTTCATATATACATTAAACATGCTCTTATAGAATATTATAATTACTTCTTTAAGGATATGGCTGATCAGGTATGCGATGATATAATCGAGTTAGACTTTTTGCAAAGTCAATTTACGAATTACGAAATTGACATTGATTTTATTAGTATTAAATATGATCCCGAGTATAATCCAGTTACAACCGTAAAACAGATAAAACATTGGTATAAAAAGAATGAGCCAAAATTTCAATTGTTATATGAAAAGGTAAACTGCGAAGTTTTTTTTATATTATTTTCTAATAGAGCACTTTTGCAAAAATTCAATCTCAATAATTCGTTGAACTTTAATCAACTTAAAATATCAGAGAATCGGCTGTCTAAAAAAGGAACAGTTAAGAGGACAAAAATACCTGTATGGGTTAAGGAAGCGATAAAGTTTCGCGACAAAGGAATGTGTTCTTGGTGCGGTATAGATCTTAAAAGTCAATTCAATCGCCTTACCTCATCAAATTTTGATCATATTCTACCATTAAGTTTATATGGAGCAAATGATCCAACCAATATCCAATTGTATTGCAATACCTGCAATAAAAAGAAAAGTAATAAAAATTCGAACTTTGGAAAGGTTTATGAGATATGGTTTTAAATCACAGGATAAAGATTGATTATTTCCTATATTTTAATATTTTCGACCTTTATAGCTAAATGATTTATGATTTCTCTTACTGATAAAAAGTACGGAAATGCTTCTTCCTCTGCAAGAATTTCTTGTGCTAGTCCATAAATTAACGGCATATAAGCTATTGACTGGGACTTTATCGAGAATTGATGAGCTTTCTCGGTGGCAGATATTGAAATAGGTGCTGCTAAATTATCAAAAATTTTATTTGCCTCTGCATGGCTGTATGCGTTCCTAAACTTTTTTCTAATAACTGTTAAACTTGTTTTAATTGCATCATCAATTAAATGTAAATCGTAACACGAATTAATATTATCATTTAGTGTACAGTTGTCATATTTTTTGATTGCCGACTCATAAATTTCAGCTTGTAATGTAAAGTTATCTTTCCTGCCACCAGATGTATGATAAATTAATGCCATTTTAAAAGATCGCTCTAGCCAATGGTTTATTAATGTGATAGCAGCTTGATTGCATCCTGTTAATATAGACATTAAAATTTCACTTTTTACAGATTCTAGTTCAGGCCATACCAGTTTTTCGTTTAAAAACGGCAAGATTTTGGCAATATTGTTTTCAATATTAATTATAACTGTACTTGCTATTGAGTTTAAATTACTTTCCATTATGGTTTAATTATTATTGATAAATCATTTGTAATAATCCAAATTAATGATCATTTATGTTTAATTAATTATTAACTATAATTTCAAGGTGAAAAGGTCCCCGTTTAGCTGTATTTTTTCCCTCATGCAAATGCTTTCAAATGCATACTGGCAGGTATTGACAACTATCTCCTTGTTTATATATTTTGTTGCATACTCCCTGATAATGGGTAATGAACGTTTTGAACCTGCGAATGCTAGGCATTCCACTGCCCTTCTGATTTGGGGAAACGTGAAGCCATTATTTATTTTAAAAGTCTCCAACAAATTCAGGACCCAATCTTCATCATCGGGTTTGACCAAAGTCACTAACGTCCTCATCGGTCGTTCAAAGTGAAATCCACCATCCTGAATTTCAATTTTATTTTCACATAGATCTTCAACAATTTTCTTTATGCGTGGAATAAATATTGGGTTCTCTAATTCTTCCACTGCTTCTAAAAAAGTATCCATTTGAATTCCTCCAGCACTAATATCAAAAGGATAGTAAGTTTCAAAAAAGCAAATAACTATTTCGGTGGCCAAATTTGGCTCAATTAATTTAAGCTTTTTTAGTAGGTGAAAGTGTATATAAGAATTTTTCTGCGTAAATGATTTTCCATTGTAATACCATTTAATAATTTTCCGTTGCTTTTCTTTTTCACCAATAAAATAGTAGGCGCCTGCAACTTCAAATGCTAAACTGTATTCGTGAGAATCACTAAAATCTTTTTTTAAAGATACTGTTATGCGGTCTAATAGCTCTATTCCCTCAGAAAGATTAAAGCGACGTATTGCTTTTATAAGTGTGTATGCTGTAGGTACATAAATAGCTGAAGGAAAATCATTCTTTCTAAATATTTCAATAATCTCTCCATTATTAATCAAAGCTTCTGCAGCGCCATTTTGCATTTGCGGATCATTACTATTAAAATAAAAGTCAATTTTATCTTTAACTTCTCCGTAATTAAACCGGCTCAGCGCAGCAACTGCTTTATAGGCAACATTTTTGTTTGGATGCGCCGCTAGTTCAAAAAATAACTCTTTGGGAACTTTGCATTTACTTTCGCATATGATATCAACCAAATATCCTGTGATATCGCCTTTATCTTCAATGTGTTGAAAAAGTTTGGTTTTGATCTTCTCCATGGTAGATAAAGATGCAGCTTGCTTTAGCAAATTTTTAGCTGGTGAACTAAATGCACTGTGGTGTGTTTCGAATAAAAGATCAACTAACTTATTATTAAAAACCGTATCTGGCAAAGATGAAAGAACATCGGAAATTTGTCTTAACTTATCGTCATTACCTTTTGAATTGATAAAGCTTTTGATAAATAGTTCCTTTAATCTTTTAATGATATTTTCAGTTAAATTTCCTTGATTTTGTAATTCCAAGAAAATTCTTCCGCATTCTCTGTTCATTATTAGATCATTAGTTTTCTCCCAACGTTCTATTATCAGCAAATGTTCAGTTTCATGGTAATAATAAAGACCTCTCGCAATATGGGCTTGCGATGAGCTTCCTGAAAAGAAAGAACCTGATGTCCATTCGATATTTTTCAGTATTAGGTCTAATGCAAGTTTGGATTTAGTCTTTCCAATTCTGCTTAAACCAAACATTTTAATTTCTGCAGAAGTTTCATTTTCAATCGCTGTGTAAATTTCTTTTAGAACATAATCGCTTTCGATATTAGTTACAAAATAACTGGCGCGGACACGTATTTCAGGAATATCAGAGGAAACTTGTTCCATTAGATCATCCACAATCATTTGAAATTCTTCCTGATTACAATTACCATTCTCCTGGAGACAGGATGAGCAAAGCCATAGATCAAACTTACACTGTTGGATTAAGGGTGTACAATCTTTTATAAAGGATGCTACCCCGATAATTATAAGTTGCCACCTCTTTTCATTGACCATTTCGAGGGTTATAATATGCCCAGAGTCTAGTCTATCCTTCAGTCCTAAGCTCGCGAAATGGTTTAAAAAGAGACGATGCCAAAAGTACAAGCTGTCACTTCCTCCAACTAGTAGACCAGTTTTTTCAATTTGGTGTAATATTTCGGTCGTTGTGATCCCGATTTGAATTTTTCTATTGTTTTCGAGAGCTATCAAAGGCGCTACCAATAATGACTCTACCTCAGATCGTGATAGAGAAGCTTTGTCGGAATCAATCAAATAATAAGCAAGAATAGAAAGTAGCTTTGAAATTGTTTCCCAGTTTAAATTTCCAGTTTGTTTCTTTTTACTTATCTGCCATTTTTCTATTCTATTTACTATTACACTAATAACTTGCGTAACTGTTTTAGGTAGGCTCTTTAATTCTTTAAAAACTGAAATCAAGCAAAGTAGAAGTAAGATATTGCCGGATTCTTTTTTCATTCCACTTCGCTCCAGTTGGTAATGAAAATTATGATATTGGCCACCTATATGATTCTCTACGATTATTTTTATCTGTTCATCAGTAATTGGTAATATTTCAAAACCAACAGAAGGTTTAAATCTAGGAATACTATTGGGCCTAGTCGTTATAAAACATTCGTAATTTTCACCTAAATATTCTATTTCCCTGAAAGTCTCATCCTGATAGATTTCCGGTACTTCGTCATAAGCGTCCAAGAAAAGTATAAATTCATTTTTTTTTGGTAAATCGTAGAAGGATGAAATGGTATAACCATTACGATTCAAGGTAGATAAAATCAGATCCTTTATTTTGGTAACATTTGAAATCTCCCTTAAGGCGATATATATTGGTATACGAGTGTCTTTATTTGAAAGGCATGTTTCAGCAATGTGCCAATTCAAATATTTTAACATGCTCGTTTTACCACTACCTGTATCACCTACAACAACTTTTATCTTTAATTCAATATCCTGTCTTAAATTATGAATTTTATATAGTTTTTGTTTTTCATAGATTTTACTTTGGCCATATTCGCAAAAAGTAAGTAAATTGTCTGGTGTGATGCCTGACAAATTGAGGTTTTCTAGCCCCTGAAAATATTGATTAGGCAAATACCATTTATCACTTTCCCTAGAAATTCTATCTAAGTAATTTTTAAAATCCGCTAATAAAACTTTCTGTTTACGTTTATTTTCGATCAGCCTTTGTTCATCTGTTATCGTAATAGCATCCTCAATATTTACATCTTTCAAAATTTCTATTGTAGTCTTCGAATTTTGATTATTACGCCCAAGTAAAACATGTAATTCAGTTAATTTTATTTGCAGATCTGCGATGTCATTAGAATGAAAAACAAGTTCATTTACATTAAAAACCTTTAGTTCTTTACCATTTGTCAGCATGATAAAATTTTTACCTACACTTAGAGCATAAGATTGAAGTTGGCCAAAATGGTTATCAATGTCTTCATCAGGACCTTTGCTGTCAATAATGAATTTTGCCATATCGTGATTTCCATCGAGGCATATAACGAAGTCCGGCCTATGAATTAGGCCTTTAGATCCTCCCTCAGAAAAGCGTACGCCAGAATAAATATCCTTTGCCGGAAAATATTTTTCCGGAATAATATCAATAAGCTTGTACCCAAGAAATCCTTGCAAAAGTGGTAATACAAAATTTTGGCTAACAGCCGCTTCATTTTGAAATTTTAAATGCCCAAAATCGTCAAATAATTTACCCATATAAATAATTATTCAGCAATTAATGCTGAATTAAGTTGTAGATCCTCAAATTTGTCATTAATTAATTTTAATGTTAAATCAAGATTGATCAAAGTCGGTAATACTTCATAATCCAGTGAGTAATTGATGTCATAATCCCCACTAGAATCTATTTGAGGTGAATAAGATTCATGCAGTACCACCATACCTACTTTACATGTAACCTGTGCGTTAACAAGTTTAAAATCCGAATTTATATCCTTGACTATGAAATCGTTTATTTGACTGACTTCAAAATCAAAAATGCCTTGAAAGTCTTTATAGATATTATCTGAGGTAGAATGTTTATTGTAAAAGTTTTTAAGGTCAACTTGCCTAAAAATCATAGTATCAAGTAGTATTTTCAGAGTTTGGAGATCAATATCACTTATTTTAAATTCAATGTCTTTAACAGTTGCAAATTCGTTTTCAATGAAAGATTGTAAACTATTATAATAAATTATTGTAAGGCCGTCTTCCTTCATTTGATCTAATAGACTGGATTCTAATCTTTCTCTACCAAAATCATGTGAATTTTCAGAAATGAAAATAATTCTCTCTAGCTTGTTGATTTTACAATGATCTATTATACTCTCCCAAAGTATAGCATCTTTCATGCCTTCACCAGACGCTTTGAAGGGCTTTTGCTTATTCAAACCTTTCATAACGACCCTATTAAAATCCAAAGAAGGTAATTCCTCTTGAATAATGACATTTTTAATAGTTGATTTTATGTAATTTAAGTATTCAATCGAATTTTTGTCTATATTTTCAGAATTGTATTTTTTAAAAGAATATAATGTGTTTGCTATATTTTCCAGTTGTTCATTAATTATGCATCTTTTTAAAGAACGTTCCACTACCTCTAACTCACCAAAAGCTTTATCGGTAGTACCCTTATAATTTCTAATTAATTCTTGACCAACTATAAATGGAACAAATAATTTATCATCAGTTTTCCTAAGATATGATATTAAGGCGTCGAACTTACTTGTCTTTAAGCTAAAATTTTTTTGGAAGATATTGGTATCTAATACTATATTCATGATGTGATAATTTTGGACGGATCTATTTTTTTCAGTTCCATTGGCAAGTAAAATAATTCTTTACTATGAAACAACTACAATCAAAATTTTCCTAAATTGTTAAAATTGCATTACCCTGTAGAAAATGAATTGAGTAAATTTACTCTAAAATGGTATCGCAATAAACATATAATGATATTATATTTTTCGCAATAACAGTTATTTATATTGCATTTATAGTAATTAGCGCTTATGTTTTTAGAAAAAAATATATTTTTAATATATGAAAATTAACGCACTTTCTCCAAAAGACATTTCTGGTCTAAAGCCAGATCAATTAATAGATCTTCTTGAAAAACTACTTTCATTAGAAACCTCGAAAGTTTATTTGCCATCGGAAATTAACAGCCTTTCAGTTCCCAAGGCGCTAACCGTGAAGGATGGTGGTGAGGATGCTAAAATAGCTCTGGATATATCTATAGCTGATAATAGGCTTGTTGGCTCTCAATGGATTAAAAATCCTGTTACAGTGTTTCAGTCAAAAGCGAGTAAAATGAGCCCAGATGATTGTTATAAGGAGGTAATTATTCCAAGAAAAAGAGGCCAGAAGGGGAAGAAAGAGCTTCAGCCAAAAATAAAAGAATGTTTAGATAAAGCAGGTGAATACATACTTTTCACCACCGACGAACTTGTTCCAACCTCCATTGACTTAAGAATTAAGGCAATTAAAAGAGCTTTTAATGAATCTGGTATTGCTGACACAGACGCCATAAAAGTTAGAATACTAGATGCAAATCAAATTTCAAGATGGTGCAACGAACATCTCTCTTCAATAATCCTCGTTCAGAGTTTTAAAGGAATACAAAGGCTTGGAACTTTCAGTGTATGGTCCGATTGGAACAAGATCTTTCGGAAGCAAAAGAAATATGAATATCAGGAAAGTACTAGCTTAAAAAGTAATACGCAATTATTGTTTGACGCTTTGCATAAGAAAGGCATAGCAAGGGTAATTGGACATAAGGGTTTAGGCAAAACCAGGTTTGTTCTGGAAAGCTTTAATCCTTCCAATAGTCAGCTAGCTGAAGTATTGAGTAGTTCAGTTGTGTATATTGACTTAGCTATCGCATCACCAACTGACCTAACAACCTTTATCCTAAACCATGGTCATCTTGAAGGTATTATAGTCATAGATAATTGTTCAGATGAATGGCACAATAATTACAGTCCACTAATTCGAGTAGCCTCTGGACTTAAAATGATAACTATAAATGATAGCAATGAAAATTTAAAGAATGAATATATAGTTTTAGATAGGAAAGGACAGGGAGAAGTTGTTCTAATGATGTTTAGAAATTGCTTTCCAGGATTAAGCGAAAGCGAGGTTAAGCATTTCGTTGAAATCTCGGAGGGTTTTCCAGAGATGGTTTCATTTATAGACGATGCGATAAAAAATAATAGTTCACAAGTAGTCCTAAATACATTGCCAAAAGATTTTGTCAATAAATTCCTTTTTCCTGATAATATAGATGCTGCTGAATATGATCTATTTAAAGCTTGTTCAGTGTTTACTGAATTTGGTTTTTATGACGATAAAATAGACGATATAATCTTTGATAGAGAAAGGAAAAAGCTTGAGTTGCAAAACGTTTTAATATATACCCAAATAGCTAAAATTCCTCAAACCAAATCAGCTTTTTACAAGTTTTGTACAAAGTATCGAGATAAAAGGTCATTACTTGAGAAGAGAGGATATTACCACTCAGTTATTCCTGAGCCAATTGCTGCCACCTTGGCTGCAGAATGGTGGGAAGAAACATCATTTGATTTTGTTTACACGGTTCTGCAAGAATTGAAAGAGTCAGAACTTTTAATTCCAATGATGGATAGATTAAGTAATATGGATCAAAGCGATCGTGCAAAAAATATAGTCTCAAAAGCATGGGGACCTAGTGGCCCTTTTTCAACAGCGGAAGTTTTAAATACTGAATTGGGTTCACGCCTCTTTCGCTCTGTAGTAGTAGTGAATCCTATAGCTACCGCAGATGCGCTGTCATATACTTATGAGGAATTTTCGATACAGGAACTCAAAGAGAAAGTGCGCTCTGGACGAAGAAATATTATATGGGCGTTAGAAAAATTAACATTTAGAGCTACTACATTTAATAGTTCGGTGAAGATGCTAATGAGGCTTGCTGCTGCGGAGAATGAGACTTTTGCAAACAATGCAACAGGACAATTACTGCAACTCTTTCATATTCAACTTGCAGGAACCGAAGCAAATTTAAAAATGAGAACTGAGGTTATAAAATGGGGCCTTAAACAAAGTGATCGTGAAGTCAATGAGATTGCAATTTTAGCTGGTAAACATGGGTTGAAGTCTAGCGGATTTCACCGTACAATTGGGGCAGAGAATCAAGGACTGAGTAGTCCGCTAAAAGATTACCAACCAGGAACTTGGAAAGAGATTTTTGAATACTGGGAAGAAATTTTAGAGGTTTTTACCTTAGCATTAGAGGAGGATAAGTCTTTAATTGACTCTGTTAAATCAGCTGTGGCATCTTCAATAAGGTCAATGTTCGAAAATGGCCAAGGGATGGTCATTAAAAAAAGTATAGAAAAAATATTATCTGTTGATGAAAACTTGTGGATTGATGCAATTAATAACTTAAAGAGGACGGTTGATTGGGATAAGCTAGGCGAAAAAGATCGTGTTATTGCTGAAGAGCTTTTACAAAAACTCCGCCCATTGAATATCGGAAGTAAGCTTAAACTAATTGTTGTAACACCGGAATGGGGATATCGTAAGGGGGATAATAGAGAGGAGGATAATCAAACTAAGGCTAAATTGTATGCATTAGAATTTGTTAATGAACCAACATTGCTAATACCATATTTAAAAATTTTGTTGGAAGGTGAGCAACGACAAGCTTTCAATTTTGGCGTTTCACTGGCAAGTTCAACTTACATAGAAATTTTATTACCAAAAATCCTAAGTCAATTAGCTGAGATACCTGAACCAGATCAGAACCCATCTTTTTTAGCTGGCATTATATCTCAACTCTCTGTCGAAATGCAGCGTAAAGTTATTGATGATATGCTTTCTAATAAAGGAGCCATAAAGCATATATTTCATATTATAAGATTAATAAATCCTTCCAAAGATGAGGTTTTTAAACTTTTTGATTTAGTAGACAATAAAGAAGTAAACATAAATAGCTTCCAAAGCTTTCAGTATGGGAAATTTTTAGATCAATTTGATAATAAGGATGTGCTCCAGCTTTGTGAAAAAATAGCCTCATATGGAAAAGAAGGCGTTTGGACTGCTTTTCTATTGATTACTCAATATTATTATGATGATGACGATAAGTGGTTAACAACGAGAGATTTTATTCGTTCTATAATGACTGACTATAATGTTTTAAATGATTTTGATTTTGCACCGCACGTTGAGGACTATGGCTGGTACCTGGCAATGAAAAAACTATTAGACAATACTGGAGATTTAGAGTTTGCTGAGAATATCTCTAATCAAATAGTTAGTGCATCATACAAAGAAGGATTTCCATATTTTGAAGAGTCTTTAAGAGAAATAGCAGAAATTTTATGTACGCAGTATTTCAAAATATTCTGGTTAAGGTCTTCCGAAGGATTATTATCAGATACAATTTCATTTTTAAATTTGAAGACTCTTCTTGGAGTAAAAAATGGGGTGTTTGGATATTCTGGAATTCTTTTTAATGGTGACCAAACCGAAATAATAAAATGGTGTATAGAGAACAATCCCAAAGGCGCATACCGAATAGCCTATATGATGCCTTTATTTGGTGAAGATACTTGGACTGACTTTGCACTTTCTATGATTGATGAATTTGGAGAGGACCAAAAGTTTCTTGATGAAATTGCTTCTAATTTAGGGAGTTTTGGAATGGTTGGCTCTTCAGAAAACTATTATTTAAAAGTAATAAAAATGGCAGGGGATTTATCAGATCATAGAATACCCAAAGTACGTAAGTGGGCAAAAAATTGCATTATTCACTATAATAAAAATATAAGACGAGATAAGTTGGATGAAGAAAATAGGGCATAAATATTATATACTGGATTTTAATCTTTTAAAATTCCAGTAAATTCCGTAATTTGGTGACTAATGAAATACAGTTCTTAAATTAAGATTTATAGTATAAGCAGGCAATGATGTTGCCTAATTTGTATGAATTATAAATTTTCAAATGAGGTTGCGTAATTCGTGGCGTCCCTATTATGGTAAGCGTATAAACAATTGTAGTATAGTGAGTTGCAGAAGGGGTTCGAGCCCATCATGGCTCACACCTTAAAAACCGTCTTACAAAGCAATTTGAAGGCGGTTTTTTTGTTTTTTGATGCTGATTACTGACTATGCCACGATTGGACTTTCATTAAAGGCGCATCCAGTGAGCTTTATCCGTGACCAACTGGATATGCTGCGCATTCTCTCAACCAAAGCGACAAACAATGACGCAGTAAATGGTCAGTCTGTAAAAGTTGCAGGGCTGGTATTGGTTAGGCAGCGGCCCGGTACTGCGGGGGGCGTCTGTTTTATAACTATAGAGGATGAGACTGGTTTTACCAATTTGGTAGTGTTTGAAAAGTTATTTGAAACCTATAGGAGGGAGATTCTGCATTCAAGGCTACTCATGGTTGAAGGTAAATTGCAGCGGGAAGGCAAGGTGGTGCATGTAATAGTAAAGAAGTGTTTTGATCTGACTAAGATGCTTGGCAAGCTTGTTCAACAGCCTCAGGAAGATCTTCCAGTTTTAACCTTATCCCGCGCTGATGAGAAATCTGCACCATATCCTACTCAAAATAAACGAACACAGGTGAGAGAAGACGTTGCAAAAGAAACTTTTCATAATGGACGAAATTTTAAATAAATGTTAGAACATTACTTTGAAAAGTTCAGGGATTTTATTTTAGGCTTTCGACCGAGAAAACTTTGTTGAAAAAATGGAGTGCATATCATTATAAAATATCCAAAAACTCTATTGATAAATCTATAATATCAGTAGTATCTTCATTTGAACACTTCGGGTGCAGAAAAGATTTAGTAGTAACAAGACGATCGACTGATAAGGCGAAATTTAGCATGGAATTGTGTTGATCTTCGGTATGAACAAAGTAACGCGTTAGATAAAAATTACACCACAGTGCAGTATTGTTATCATCCGAAAAATTTTGTACTCTTCTCATTTTGATAACTTTTTCCTCTATTGAGGAGATGGCTTCATCTAACTTAATTGAGCTGACTCGGCATGCTATTTTGTATAAAAAAGTTAATATTTTTAAATAATTTAGCTTAGGATGTGGAAGATTAATAACCTCCGATATTGCTGTATCCAGTCTAGAAAGAACGAATTTTTGAATGTATGTGTCAAAGACTGCGCTTCTGTTATTATTATTTGTAGTCGCTAGAAACTCAAGCAAGAACAAATAATCCTGACTAGAAAAATCTAAATCTTTGTCCATTAAACATAGACTGTCCAGCGATGTTTGATTGATTCTCTCCTGATCATGCCAATAGTCATTTACTGGGTTGCTTAAACGCGATAGGTGATATATAAGCTGTTGTAGAAACAATTTTGGCTTGGGCTTTTTGCCATTTTCATACATTAAAACCTGAAATTCAGCAAGTGTATCAATATCCCTCAGGTATTTATTTGTATCCTTTTTTAACATAGAATTTTTTACAAAATATTCTATAGTATTTCCAAATTGAAATGCTTGAGAAAAAAGGTGATTTTCAGCTTCAGAATCCATTTCAGTTATCAGACTTTTAAAAAGTAAATCCGTTGAGGCATTGACTGATTTGTTTTTAAAACAAGATTTGAATTTGATGAAAAATATTAAGCATGATATTTTGAATTCGAAAGGTTTGCTTATGCAAAAATCTCCGACGTTTTCCATAAGCCACTTAGCGAAGTTGTTTAGAAAAGCTCTAATTTGAATTAATGTTTCCTCATCTAAATGAGATGAAATTTCAGGTTTTAATCTCTTCAGTTTATTTATTTCTTTCAAAAGTATAAATCGGAACCGCTTAAGTCGGTTGTCAATAACTTCGTTATGACCTCTGGCGATCTCTTTAATAAATCTATTCTGTAAAAGTCCTTTATCTAGTCGCCAAGATTCGCTATTCGGACAATTCTCTTTCCGGAAATTTACGTCCCCCCGATCGGCACGTTTGATCCATCTGTTATACGAACGACATTGATAATGATTAATATTAGCAATTGAAATCTTAGAAATGGTGTTTGAGCATTCTTCGCCACTGCTATTAATACGTAACCCAAATTTGAGTTCGCAATAATGTGGATACTGGATTGATGAGATGGCAGCAACTTTCGTGAACGTTTTCACTTCGGAGCTCATATTTCTCATTCTTTTTACCAGACTGGAGGTAATCAATCTCTCAGGATCCTCTATCATACCATTATGTCCAAAAATATGCCAGTTCAATGATACAGCCGTAGCATTTGGGTACCGAGATAAAAAATATTTTAAATTGCGATCGCTCTGCAGTACAACAAATTCGTCCACATCAAAGAAAATTACCCATTCAAATTCATTAATGTAATCTTTTAAAGCAATTCTAAATGCTTGTATCTGAGTTTTTTCGGCATTAGAATCAAACCATGGAATGACGGTTGTATACGTATGGTGGGGTTGTAGATAGAGTCCTAAATTTTGTTTTTGATCATTGTCAAAAAGAAAAAAATGGTTAATTCCTAAGCGTTTATGATATACTAACCATTCATCTAAAAACTTTTCTTCGTCACGGAGTACCGATACTCCACAAATGTGCTTGTCGCTATTGAATGTCATGATATGGATGATTATTAATTACCAAATGTTAAGCCCTTATTTACAGGTCTTAATAAAAAATTCTTGAACAAGATATAGCACATACAATTGCCCTCGATAATCTAATCCCAAATGTAAAATGGTGTGCATTATCAATTCGACAAAGTTTGATCTACCCTGCGGTTTTACAATAAGCAGATTTGAGACGCGTTGAAAAAATTCCCACGTACTTGTGTCGTAAGTTTTTTCACTTGCATTTATCGCATTCAATTCCAAAATACTTTCAAAATTAAAGACTAGGTCAGCACAAGCATGGCTGCGGATTTGCTCTGCGATTGTTAAATCCTGCATTAGTTCATGCTTAAGGAAGATTTTGTTTATAATGTCTTGTATGGAAAGGCAGACAGATCGTTGATCATGTAACTTTGATATTGTGATAATTAGTTGCAAAAAAACACTTAATAGGTCTTCCTTTTGAAACGGGTTTTTGAGGATCCAGGTACTCAGTATTTGGGAATAATTAAATAGGAATTTATCCTTTTCGTGGAACTCATTGTGGACATTGAAATGGAATTTGAAGTTGTTTTCATACAATGAATTATTTGGATAATTCATCCATAGCGTCTTACCAAATTCTATATTAGAAGGAGGTGTACTCGTTGGGGTTTTTTTAAGATATTTTTTTATGGAATTTCTTGTGAAATCATTAACGGCTTTATGAATAGATTTGTCAGGGAATAAAACTAATCTAACCCCTTCGCCTTTTTCCGGGATAATGAATATGTGGTAGGGTAGATCTTCGAAAGCTTTAATCAGATTATGTATGCAATTAAATAATTCGCCCCATTTCATTGAATTATAATAGATAGAGTATGTTATTATTTTTCTCACCATGATGATAGCGTAATTACCTTCTCTCCAAAATTTCTGGTAACTGTTCCATTTCCAAATCCGTTTAAGTTTATTTTTTCCTCACCGAGATTAATATTCTTTTTCCATATTTCGCGGTTGTCTATCTCACATTTTAATAGTTTCAATTGGTCGGACAAATTATCGGAGGTCACTTTATAATATATTGCTTCTTCGGAACACTGATGTAATATCAACCCATCTTCAATTACGTTGAAATTTATAATTTTTAAATTATCGTCTGTTACTTGGAAAATGTTTGGTGAATGCGTCCAACTACATTTTTTCCAACCTTGGATGAGAAGTATCTTTTCTGATCCCATCTTTGTTGAAATTTGTTCTAGGTCATCATCAGTGTCATAAAGTGTACCCCACTCTAAAAAACCATCTTTAAAGAGATATAAAATTTCTGTCTTTGAAGGATCTTTATAGGATAAATAAATACTTAAGCAATTTCTTCCTATAAATTCGTTTGTAAAACGCTCGCTATTGGAATGATTGATGGCAGTTAAAAACTTTTGTTCGCTAAATTTAATTTGACTAAACTTATCTTTACAGAGCCTATCATATAGTTCCAAATCTTCAAAACCATAACCTTTCATTGATTCGTTATATCCTTTGGATGATTCGAAATCACTTTTTTTGATAACCAGTCTCCCAATTACATCCCGGTAAGTATATTCCGGGGTTAAAAAAAAGTTAGACTCACCTGATCCGTCGTTTTTTGTGAAAATCTTATTTATATAATTTGCAAAGCCAGCGCCTAAAAAGTTATCAGCGTCAACATTACAAAGAATTTCTCCTGAGGCTAAGCGAAAGGCCATATTTCTGGAGTGACTTCGATCAAAAAGCTCTGCTCCAGCATGCTGATAAAATTTCAAGAGACCAGTTTGCGAATACTCGTTTAATTCAGTTTTCACCCATTCTGCTATGTCATCTGTAGAGCTATAGTCTAAAAGAACAAATTCTAGATTTTTATAACCGATATTGTCGAGAATGTTTTTTTGTAAAGTTAATTTCAAATGATGCAGTCGATTCATCGATACCGTACAAAATGAAATTTTGTGTTTAGTCATCATTAGCTGCTGAATTATTGAGACATCATTATGAATTGTTAAATAGAAAGTGCACCCGGAATGCACTTCCTATTATTATACTAATTGGCAATCACTAGAAGAAATTGATGCGCAGACATAATATGTTCCACATTCTGCCGAATAGCACCTCAGTAGGTTTCCTCCCCACGATGATGGATCTGGATTAGTTGTACCATGACATGCATCAACTCCGTTGTACCATTGATTTTCGCAACCCGTGTAACCACCAGTGATTTTTTTCATTTGATCTTTACTTAGCATTTCTTTAATGCCACCAATTTTTAATTGAAAACTTTTCATATAAATCAGTTTTAAAATTTTTAGTCCCTTTAAAGGGAGACCAAACCTTGCCCTGTTTTCCTAAAGACAGGAAACTTATTGTCCGCGAAACAATATTTTAGTTAGTTGTTTTTCACAACTTCATATTTAAAAACTTTACTAAATACCTCACCTTTCGGAGTAATCCCCTCGATAGTTATAGTATAGTTACCAGGTAAATCCCCGTTAACGTAATTGAAAGTAGCTTTCCCGTCAATGCCAGTGGTAAGATTTGGACTCCAAAAGACCGTTGTTCTTAAATCATGCATTGAGTTGATTTCAGCTTTCGCATATTGCGGGACGAAGAACTGCTTTGGTATTGAAAAAAGAGGCTGAATTATTTTACCTCTGCTTTGTGCCATTTTCGTTTTACCAGGCAGCTTTGTTGTCACAATCATCACTCCACCCGAGCCTCTTATTCCGTAAATTCCTATGTGATCTATTGATCTTAACACTTCTATGCTCTCAACATCGCTTAAGTTGATTCCTTCGAGGCTCATTCCTTGAACACCATCAACAAGAATCAAAAGCGGTGGAGCATTCGTACCCGCATTGGATATGAGATGTAAGTCTTTATTGAAACCTATCAGCATTGGAAATACTTGACTCCAGTTCGACAGTTTGGATAGGAAATCTGAAGTAAAAATTTGATCCGCTTGACCTGGGCCATTCAGATTCAAAGATCTGGATTCTTTAGGTAGCTTTTGAACTGGCCTGGCGCCTGATACCTTTACTTCATTCAAATGAATGGTCTTGGCGGCGTTTTGATTGATCAGCGATCTTTCGCTTGCAATTGCCTTGAAATTAGATTCATCCGTTACGGAGAAATAATCTGCAAATTCTTTAAGGTGATTTGTTGAAACGATTTGGTCAATTTCATTATTCTCAGTCAATACTTCAAAATCTCCTATCTTTTTACTGATATCCAACCTTAATGGTTTATATATAAGACTATCTGGTAAGTTAAAAATAAAGTGCCCACGGCTGTCAGTAATGGTATCCAAAAGCACGCCTTTGCTGAGCTCTCCAGCTAGAATAGTGACTGCGGCGCCAGAAACAGGATCTTTAGATTTTGAAACGATTTGCCCTTTCAGTTGAAAATGGTTCTCATTAAAGCTTTTCAATGAGTGAATTACGTTTGACGTCCAATCTGGCAAACGTAATTTTTCCATTATAAGTAATTGGTTGAGCTTCAAATCTTTATCGGCGTTAGCGTCAGCAAAATAATAATTTGCATTTTTTACATAGTTTAAGACGTTAGAGCTGAGCAAAAGATTACTGTTTATTGTTAATTTAGTATTCTCATCTACAGGAAAGAAACTTGAGTTAATGGCAGAGACAGAAAAGTTCCCAAGCGTAGGTTTTCCATATTTGTCCGTGACAGCAATTTCCAATTGTACCGGTTCCCTGGTTGTGTAAATTTTCTTCAAACCCGGAATTTTGATATCTAAAGCCGTCTCGATCCTATTATAAACCAGTCTGCTGGTCACCGGATTTTTTGTCGAGTTGAATAGTGTAAACTGAATTAATCCCTCAGGTAATTTTGCCTTAGGGATCGCTAGACTGACAACACTATCTGGAAAATTAGTCTTGAATACAAACAAAGGAACTCCATTGTTTAGAGGTAAAAGAACTACTTCATCTTTATTCATTAGACGTTTTGTGGTTTGTAGAATAACATTTAGAGTATCGGGATTGTGAAGTTCAACGTGTATGACATAGCCTTCATTTTTTATAGTACTTAGGACCCGTTTTCTTAAAGTTTGATTACCAGAGACTATTTCTGCAAAATATATTGTACTTGACAGAGGAGTGAACTCAAAGGAACCAATTCCATTGGAGTCTGATTCAAATTTTGCCATGATATGATTCAAATTGTTCACAATATTGCCTTTGATTCGTATATTTCTTCTGTGACTATATCTTGCCCGAAAGGCGACAGTTGCCCTTAATCCATTTACAAGCTCTCCACTTTCCGGATAAAACTCAACATCTAGACCAGTACTTGTTGAATCCAAATTTGTTTGATAATCATCGACATTAGCTATGCTTGCAGCTGACCTATCATTAGTGTTAATTACGCGCAAAACTTTCTGGAAAGTTAACCTCTGGTCAGTATTTTTGATATGTTTAGTGTAAGCTCTTAGTAAATAATTGGCACTAGGTAAGTTTCCAGGTACCACAAGGGTTCCGGCTGCCAATCCGAGTTCGATCGGCACAGTCACGCGCATTTTAACTTGTCCAAGGAGATCTACAAGATCGAGTTGAAGGATCTTACTGTTTTCTGCTGGAACGTTGTTTTTAGCATAAACTACATATCCTTTAAACCAAATTGTATCGCCGGTTGCGTAATACACATTGTCTGATTGCACATAGACTTTTTCTGGTGAAACTTGTTTATTGTAGAGTTCAATATCCTGTAAGATTGTATTTCCGGATGATGTTTGTGCTCCTAATTTTACGGAGAGCATGATCAAGGAAAATAGTATAAGAGCTTTTATCTTCATAACAAAGTTGGATTTTTATTACAGGAAATAGGTCAATTCTTCAACGTGGTAGGTGGTAGGCAATGGGCTGCCATTGATATAGAAGGCCGGAGTATGGGTAACATTGGCGATCTCAGACCAGTAATATTGAAGATTAACGTGCTCGTAATCTGATGTAGTTATTTCTGCGGGATAATTTTTACTCCACCGATTGTATCCCTTTTCGACATGTTTATACCAATTTCCCAAAGCATCAAGGATTTCTTCGTCAGAATACGAACGACACATTGACATTAAATGCGCAGCCAATTGAATCTTTAAATCATCTTTCTTACCAGCACCAAAAATAAATTGAATTTTAAAACTTTCTGACGATCGATAAACATCAATCAACTTTGTATAAGCATTAGCACATGGGGGGCAGGTCAAATTAGCAACCATAGTTACAGTGTGTTCAAGTTTGGGATCACCGATTATAAAAGATTTTTTATCGCTTAGAAGACCATATTTTGCTTGCTTGCTTATGAGATGCCAAAAGTAGTCGTCGTCATATTTCGACTGAATCATTTGCATTTTTATCGCTGGGAGTTCTGTTGATGCTATAAGAATGGGCTTGAAAACAATCCAGAAGGAGATTGGCAGAGAAAAGATCGCCATTGCGTATACCAAGCTAGATATATTTGGAGCAAATGGCTGAAATAGGTCGGTTGTGCACATTGCTACAAACTCTAACCAGAATATTAGTTGGATAGCGCAGCAGAACACACACCATTTCCTAGCAATCAGCGCTTGAAAATATATAGAATAGAACGTGTATGGCAGGCAAAATAGCGTGAGCCAAAAAAGTATTCGATTTATGTTCTCACCTTTTGGAAAAATCAAAAGGAGACATGAGCCCGCGAAATAAAAAAAACCGACTTCTGACCAACTTAAAAAATCAAAAACTCTTGATGCTTTTGATGTTAAAATTGTATCACAATCAATAACATCGTTTTGAGCACAAACTTTCTTTATCCATGGATTCTTGGAATCTATTTGATGGAGAAGTAAGATACAAGAGATGATTAATCCCATGCTTTTCAAAACAATCAATGCTAGATATGAGAAATGAACATCTCTATCACCACCAATCTGGAAAATTAAAAAACATATTATTGAGGATATAAAAAATGGTAATTTAAGTGTCTGAATTCTCTGTAATAGAACTTTTTTAGCAAATGCGGCTTCGCCAGAATATTCATCTGATTGCGCTAAAAGAATATTTCCCGAAAACATTTCGTCAAACTCCTGAATTGTAAATGAATGATGTACATATTGATCATTGCTTACCGCAATATGTTCAGAAGATACCGATTGTACTAAAACAAATTCTCCATTTCTGCTATAGAGTTGGGCAATGAATGGACAAGGGATTTCAGATAAGTCGGCTGTGTTGACCTTATAAGCTCCGTTTGGCATCTTCCATTTATCCAAGACATAACTGATCGTTGAGATACTTGGGAAATTAGGATGTCCATGTACTTCTGCCAGAATTGTGCTGGTCGTTACCTTAACCTTCAGAACATTTACAAGGTGTTGTAAAACATATGAAATATTACTTTTCATTTAAAACGGATTGAGAAATTATTTACGACTTGATAAATTGAGATGGGCATGTCGATCGATACAGGTTTTCTAGACCTTATTATGATAAATTATCATGCGCTCGACTGTACAAAAAAAAATGTGCGTAAAGAGGCCTTTGACGGTCCAAGAGAAGGGAGGAGGCGTTATCTTGTTCATACAGATTTGGTTAGAAGTAGCGAAATGCTTAGACTAATATAACGATATTTCTATAAATTAAAAATATTTCTTAACCGAACCGAAGTTTTTATTAAAATAATCAACTATATATAGCAATAGACCTGCTTTTAACCGTGTGTGATTTATTTGCACATTTTTAGCAACTTACAAAGTTTATTTTGTTTATATAGAAATACACTCTTGACTCCCTTACAACAAGATGCAGTTGAACTTGTTCTGGGCTCGATAACACGGAATGCCAGAAGATTAAATACCGCTGTGGATTCCGGAATATTCCGTAGTGATAATGTAACAGCATAATTTCTTCGAGCCGATTGCGAAAGCAAGCGAGTGCTAATTATATCAAGAACAGTTGAAAACAAAATGTAATCGCTACTCGATTTGTATAACTGAAAATTCCTTCACCGTCAGCTAAGAGTTAGATTCAAAATTAAACATGATAATATTGTCATCATATCTATTGCTTTGTTTCGAATGAAAAATATAAAAGCGAGCTAAAACATGTTTAAGAAAAATCTGCTTTAGTTATTTTTAAATGGAAGCGTGGTATCGCTAAATTGAATAAGGTGTTCTAGAAAAAGGTTCTCAAAATGCAAGTGCCGGATTTTATTAGATTGTTTGTTGAATTTAAGAGTTGATCACATTTCGGTGGATGAAAAAGCCTGATCTTAGCTATATCAAATAATAAATTTCTGACGCGAACATTAGGAAATGCAGCCCAGGAAGTTCTAATTAATCGTCGAGAACTATATCTTAGAGGTTAAATATGGTGATATGAAAAAACATTTTTATTACTGTTATTTTTATAATACATTAGAGATACAAGAAAATTAAATCTGCTCTTATTTGAAAACCTTTCCTTTTTATAAACAACCCGATCAGATGGACTGCGGTCCAACTTGTTTGAGAATAATTGCCAAATATTATGGTAGAACATTCAGTTTGCAACGACTGCGTGAACAATCAGGAATTTCAAGGGAAGGTGTTTCGCTCCTTGGTATCAGTGAGGCAGCAGAGAAAATTGGTTTTCGTACAACAGGCGTTCGCCTGACTCTGGAAACACTTTCAGATGTCGAACTCCCAGTAATTCTGCACTGGAATCAAAACCATTTCGTAGTGCTTTATAAAGTAAAGAATGGGAGTTATTATATCTCTGATCCAGCAAAGGGACTAATGTCTTATAAAGAGACGGAATTTCTTAAAGGATGGACAAATTCCAACAAAGGCGATGAATCTAATGGGATCTTATTAGGATTGGAACCCACGCCAAGCTTTTATTCCCAGGAAAACGACAAGGAAGCCGGAATAAAACTAACCTATCTTGCCGGCTATCTTTTCAAATATAGACAGCTTATACTTCAACTCTTTATTGGACTTGGTGTTGGTAGTTTATTGCAGCTTATTCTTCCGTTTCTCACACAAAGTCTTGTAGATACAGGTATTAATACAAGAAACCTGAGTTTTGTCTACATTATATTGATAGCACAAACAATGTTATTCCTGGGAAGATTAAGTGTGGAATTTATTAGATCATGGATTCTGTTGCACATCAGCACGCGACTTAATATATCTATACTGACGGATTTCATCATTAAATTGATGAAACTGCCGATGAGCTTCTTTGATACAAAAATGACTGGCGACATCATGCAGCGAATGAGTGATCAGGGAAGGATTCAAAGCTTCTTAACGGGCTCCACCCTAAGTGTTGTGTTTTCTATGTTCAACCTGATAACTTTTTCAGTAGTCCTGGCATGGTACAGTACTTCCATATTTTTGATTTTTCTAGGGAGTAGTTTGCTTTATACGTTGTGGATCATTGTATTTTTGAGACAACGGCGTGTTTTGGACTTTAAGCGTTTTGATATTTCAGCTAAAAATCAAAGCGCAATAATGCAGTTGATCGGTGGAATGCAGGAAATCAAGCTCAATAACTGTGAGCAACAAAAACGATGGGAGTGGGAGGGGATACAGGCGAATTTGTTTAAATATAGTGTGCGCAGTTTATCTTTAGGTCAGTTTCAACAAGCAGGGGCCTTTTTTATCAACGAAGGGAAAAATATCTTAATCACTTTTATAGTTGCCAAGTCGGTCATCGATGGCCAACTCACACTAGGAGGGATGATGGCTATTCAGTACATTATTGGGCAACTGAATAGCCCGATAGAGCAGATGCTTGCATTTCTTCAGCAACTCCAGGACGCTAAAATAAGTTTGGAGCGACTAAATGAGATACATGAGATGGAAGATGAGGAACCAAGTTCGCGAACTTTTTCGCATACGCTGCCGTTGAATACTTCGATCACTTTGTCAAACGTGACTTTCGGTTACCCAGGTGCCGGTAATGAGCCTATTTTAAAAGGGATTGATATAGTTATTGAGAATGGCAAAACCACAGCAATAGTTGGAATGAGTGGTAGCGGTAAGACGACAATATTAAAAATGCTTTTGAGATTCTATAAGCCCCAGAAGGGAGAAATAAGGATAGGTGCATCCACAATCGATGAAATTGGTTACAAGTACTGGCGTAGTCAGTGTGGGACAGTGATGCAGGATGGTTACATTTTCTCGGACACAATTGCGAAAAATATTGCTGTTGGCCAGGAAAATCCTGACATTCCCAAATTACTAAACGCTGTCCGTATGGCCAATATTATGGAATTTGTTCAAGGCCTGCCCTTAGGATTAAATACGAAAATTGGCCAGGAAGGTAATGGAATTAGCCAGGGTCAGCGGCAGAGGATCCTGATCGCCCGTGCTGTTTATAAAGATCCTGAATATATTTTCTTCGACGAGGCAACAAACGCGCTTGATGCCAACAATGAAACAATAATCATGGAAAACTTAGAAGACTTTTTTATCGGTAAAACAGTTGTGATCGTTGCTCATAGGCTCAGTACAGTTAAAAATGCTGATCAAATTATTGTCTTGAATAGAGGTGTTATATCAGAGCAGGGTACACACAAAGAGTTGACGAATCGTGGTGGTGAATATTATCAACTGGTAAAAAACCAGCTGGAACTAGGGAATTAGAACAATTACGTAAAAAATATTTGTGATGGAAGATTTAGAAAGTAGAAAAGTTCTAGAACACAGACCTAATAATTTTAATGAGACCATAAGTGAAGAAGTTCAGGAAATTATTACGGCTGTCCCATCCTGGATTGTACGTTGGGGTATAACCTTAGTATTTACAATCCTGGGGGCAATAGTCTTGTTATCGTCACTCATAAACTATCCCGACGTGGTATCCACGCCGCTTAAAGTTAACAGCCTGAACTCTCCAAAGACAGTTTTGGCTTATCAGTCAGGTAAGCTTACAACATTATTGGTTTCTGACGGTGACTCTGTAAAGCAGCACCAGATTTTAGCATATATGGAATCTACGGCTTTGCCGGCCGATGTGTTTCTTTTGGCTAAGGTTTTGCGCCGGCTCCAGGAGTCCCTAAACCAAAAGTCCCTGGAAATCGTAGACCTGCCAAGTAATTTGCAACTTGGTGAACTTCAGTCTGCTTATCAAACTTTTCACAATGAGTTCCAACTATATCAGGCTACCAGACAAAATGGCTATTATATAGCTAAGCAAGCTTATTTGAGGAAAGAGTTAACGACGATAAAAGTACTCAAGTCGAAAATACTTAATCAAAGGGCTTTACAAGAGCAGGAGTTCGTAAATCAACAAACCTCATATGAAGCCTACAAAAGCCTTTATTCCAAGAATGTGATATCCAAAGGTGAATTTCTTGAGCAAGAGAACAAATACCTTGCGGCTAAACATCCACTTCAGCAGACGGAAACCTCTGTAATTAGCAATGGAACTGAATATCTTGCCAAAGAAAAAGAGTTACTTGATTTAGAACACATTATAGTTGAGCAGCAAACAAAGTTTGTTCAGGTATTAAATCAATGTGTTAATGAAATTGATAAATGGACTTTACAGTTCGTTTTGAAAGCTCCATTGGCTGGGAAAGTAACTTTTGCGGGGATTATTCAACAGAATCAAAATGTCGGCATAAATCAAGAGATTTTTATCGTTAATCCAGGCAATACTAATTTTTATGGCGAAGTTCAAATTCCTCAATATAACATGGGAAAGATTCGCGAAGGTCAAAAAACTTTAATCAAACTTCGAAGTTTTCCATACGAACAATATGGTTTAGTAAGAGGCACTTTGACTCATGTTTCTGATGTTGCATTTAGAGATAGTATTTTTATTGCTAAGGTCCGCTTTGATTCCTTCGAAAACAAAGATCCGTTAAAAAAAATACAGTTAAAAACGGGGATGTTGGCAGATGCCGATATCATTACAGAAGAAAGTTCTTTGCTTCAGCGTTTTTTCAGAAACTTTACCAAAATTTTGAACAGGTAGTAAATATTTGCTACTAAGCGATGCGATTTATGTTAAAATAATGTGCCAATTGTGCACCAATGGACTATGGAATTGTAACAATAAAGTAGACACTCAATTAAGCTGCGATAATTTGGTTGTTTAAGTCTCTTCCAAATTCCTTTGTACACATACCCGAATGCAGAATGTAATCTTTCCTGGTTATAGGATGTGTCTATATATTCCTATACAAAACGGACTGCCTGCTCTTTGTCAGTGAGCATATGTTGGCACATGCATTCAGTCTGAATGTCTTAAAAAAGCTCTCAGCCCATGCGTTGTCTCAGCAATTTCCTTTTGAGCTAGAGATTGATAAGGCCGCAAGGCTTTCATGAAAAATATCCAGAACTAGGGCTACGCGAAGATATGGGAGTCCAGTTCATTTAAATAGCTAACTTCAAACTTTTATAACATACGTCTCTTATGGTTAGACGATATCTAGATTATTATCTTTTTTAGATTAGTTAACATACTTATTGAATAATAGGCAATTATTAGGCAGGTTGAAACCAAGTGGCCCTTTATTGAAGATATATGTCATCTTTTTGAAAATTGTAGCCTCCGGCCCTTAAAATTTTAGATAACTAGCCAAGTATTCCGGAAATTAAATCGATCCTCGTCAAAAATCTACTAATTCTCTAGTAACACTGCTGTTTGGTGGCCTGAATAGCTTATTCCTGGCCATTCTTACTACACAAATTTTCTAGCCGCCATTTCTTGACGAAACGGGTCATTTTCATGCTGAATGTTGGCAATTCCGGGTTGAGGAATGGAATTAATCTCACTTTTTATATATATCTATGTATAAAGGAATTTGAATGTATAATTGTGTTATTATAGACGACGAACCGCACGCCATAGCAGGCCTGAGCGCCTACATCGAAAGGTTGCCGGAATTTAATATTATAAAAACCTATCTGGAACCATTGGTCGCGCTTCGAGAAATAAGTACGCTTCCGCCGATCGACATTATTTTTATCGATGTAGATATGCCCTTAATGAGCGGTATTGAGCTGGCGAAGGAAATCAGGTCCAAGACACATTACCTTGTCTTTACCACGGCCCATACTGAATACGCTTTCGAAGCATTCGAAATACATGCTGATGGATATCTTTTAAAGCCATATACGCTGGCCAGGTTTTTTATCGAGATCAACAGACTTTTCCCTGCACAGCTCCCACAACTTTCTGATGACGAAGTTCCTGAATCGAAAACTAGGGATTATTTCTTTGTGAAGAATAAGGATGACAATCTGCGAATGGTCAAGGTCATCTATACGGATATTATCGCAGTCGAAAGTAAGCACAATTATGTGATGATCTACACCGTGAAAAAGAATGTGATGACCTATATGTCATTGACAGAGATTTTCAGAACGTTGGCTCAGATGTCTGATTTTATACAGCTCCATAGAAGTTTTGTGGTGAATAAGGAACATATTGAAACAATTCAAGGGAATACGGTCTGTTTAAGCGACGGGCTAAAATTTACGGTAGGGGATAATTTTAAGAAAGTATTTGCCGAATTTTTATCGTCTAGGATGATCAAAACGGGAAAGCGTTGGTGATCTCCCGTTTTGATTTTGACTAACAGGTAAGTGAGGTAGTGGTCATGACCGTATTGGTCATTGGGTCTGTCTCATTTTCTCTTTTTCCATTTTTGGTTTTTGGTGATTTGTAAACGAATAGTGTTTTGGCTACAATTTTTAAAGACTTGTTTTTCATGATTATTAATTTTTCATAGAACTTAAATAATGATGAAGTCAACTGAAAAATACGTTATCTTAAAAGGTCTATTTTCTATCTATAAAGCTTAATTATGAACAAATTTATTTTAGCCTGGGTTCGGGACAACAGGATTCATTTTTTTGCCTGGCTGTGCTTCTTTACTTATGAAACCATATTAATTGGACTCATGGGTGGGCTTTTTCCCAGTCCTTTAGTAGGCCCTTTACACTTTTTGGTCAACGCGGCCTTCTTTTACCTTCATGCAGGTGTAATACTTCCCATTAGATTTGCCGGAGGCCCTCACTATCTGCTCATACCGGCCATTGCATTGGAACTTGCCTGTTATGTGATAGTTCATTTTGGGCTCGATACCGCATTGATTGGGGCGGGCGTCATCCAGTTAAAAAGGGAATATGTACTTGACATGAATGTAATTGCCAGAAATCTATATAGGGGCATTTACTTTCTTGGGTTCTCAACGGGATATTATTTCCTGATCACTTATTTGGAACAGCGTAAAAAGACAGAGCAGCTGGAGCAGGAAAAATTGAAGGCAGTAATTCACAATCAGCACATAACGCAGCAACTTTCTGATGCACAAAACGCATTTCTAAGGGCCCAAATTAATCCTCATTTTCTTTTCAATACTTTGGATTTTATCTATTATAATGTAAACCAGCACTCGCCGGTTGCCGGGGAGGCGATAGCCCGTTTAGCGGAGATGATGCGTTTTTCGATTGCTGCGGGTGCCGGCGATACCGTAACGGCGATGGAAAGGGAGATTGAACAGGTCGAAAATTTGATTTACCTTAATCAGATCAGAAAAATTTCCCCGCCAGTCATTGATTTCAACTATGGTCCTGAGTGCCGTAAACTAAAGCTAATTCCGCTAGTGCTGCTTACCTTGGTTGAAAATATCTTCAAGCATGGTTATCTGGGTAGCACTGGCCTAGAGATTGCGACTATTCATGTTGGAATCATTGACGGCCGATTGCATATCCGTACGCGCAACGCCATTAACGAGGTCAACAGTCGTCCGGGAATGGGGACTGGCTTGAAGAATGTTTCTAACAGATTGCTTTTTGCATATGGAAAGAATGTCACGTATTCATATGCAAGGTTGGGAACCAACTTTCACGTGGAAGTCAGCGTTCCGATTTCACTGTTGTAGATCTATTTGACAGTGAAGCTGTTTGGTGACACGCTTATCATAAATTTAGCAAGAGCGGCGGTCGCCTGTCATTATAGTCTCCGAGGTAGGAAGATCGGATTTACTCGCTGTAACTATACAAGCTTAACACTCCTTAACAGATAAATGGATTGAGCGTATGGCCGTAGTTTTCCTTTCATAGCGTAACGATATCGATAATGTCGCTGGATATGGAAGCGCTCTGCTTATGATTACATTACCTTTTTTACGCATTACTGCGTCTAATCAAAATGAATTTACTCACAGGCTATACAGGGAGTTAATTCATTTTCTACACATTAACCATTTGAAAACTCACGGTCCGATACATAGGGGTACTCTAATTAGCCTCTAGAAGATATTTTTAAATGGATATGTTGCCCTTGCCAACCTTTTAGCTCAGGTTGGACTTTACATTGAAAAACGGATTGCCCTAAAAAGTGATTCATTCCAGATGAGGGGTTAATTGGGCTATTCAAATATCCTGCGAAGGTCTTTTTCAAGCTCCGCTGTCAGTCCATTATCATATCTCCCGATGATGACCCCTGTTTTATCTACCATTACTATCAATGGGATATTAGGTATTGAGTACTTCATCATCAGGCCTTCGTTTTGGAATGGAATAGGATCTAAGGCTTGGTGCCATACCATTTTTTCCATGTCAACTGCCTTTGTCCATGCCTTTTTATCTGTATCGACGGAAATGCTAACGATTTCAAGTCCAGTTGGATTATATTTTTGGTAAATTTCTTTTAAACGGGGTATCTCATCGCGACATGGTATGCACCAGCTAGCCCAGAAAACAACTAGAACATATTTTTTTCCTTTAAAGTCTTCAAGCTTCAGCTGCCCGCCATTGACATTTGTTAAAGTGAATCCAGGAGCTTTAGCGCCTACTATCGAGGCTTTACGCGAATTAATTTCCCTTTCCAGGGTCTGACCAAATGTGCTCTCCCGGTTTTCCTTTCCGAAACTATCAAAGAAAGTCTCTGTTGAATCTAGCGAAATTATTCGCTTTATAAAATAACTAGTTAGAAGTTGGGAGCTGAGGTAAGATTTTGGATTTTTTTGGATAAAAGCATAGTCTATTTTTTTATTTTTTTCGGCATTTGCGGAAAGTTCTGAACGTACCAACCTTATTTTTTCAGACGCACCTGTTAATGTATCGCCACTTTTGACACTTTTGTCCAAGTCCCTGAGCCTGCTGTTGAGTTCAGTTTTTTTCTGGTTGAGCGCTTTTTTTCTGTCCTCCAATGCATCTGCCTCGCTTTGTGTCTTTGATCCAATGATTTTTGCGTGCTTGAAATCATTTTGGGTTAGGTTGACCGTAATCTCATTATTTTCCAAAAATAGCGAAACGGAATTCGGGTCGCTTACCGATATGGTACTACGCATACCACGTAACCATGCATTATATGCACCTTTGACCGATCCGCTGAATCTAAAATCACCATTATCTAGACGAGCAGAGTCACGGATGTCCTTTCCATTTGCGTTCAAATACCTCAAGTAAATATACCCCGTGTCGCGGCCAGTGAGATGGCCTTTCAACTGAAAAGATTGTGGTGTGTTTTTCTGTTGCGCTGCAGCTATGCCAAAAGAGATAAAGAAAAATAAGAGTAGCACTTTTTTCATGAAGGATAAATAGATTTGGATAAGATACAAATAATATTACCCTGGGGCAAATTAGCCCACAGGGTAAGGGATGGATTAAGCTTAGCCTAAAGTCTCTGAACTACTAGTTGCGCACGTTGTACCCCAAGTCGGATTTACTTCAACGCATTTCGGACAATTGCCACCGCATTCGGAATCTTTAGTACATCCTCGGTCAAGACATCCGCCCTCATCCTGGCTACCGCCCATAATTTTTTTCATGTCGGACTTGCTTAATAAATTTAATGTTTTCATGTTACTTTTTTTAGGTTTTGATTGATTCTGTGCCTTCCTTCACGCTGGAATCCTTGAGCGTCATGTATTGGTAACTGCATGATCGTTGGGAATTCCGTTTGCAACCGGTATCCCTGTCTTTGTACAAAATTTTTATGGCTAATCTAATAGGTATTTGATATCCTCTATGCGGTACGGGACTGGTAGCTTATAGCCGTTTACCAGGACAGTTGGTGTAAAGCGAATATCGGCAAGTTCGCACCAAGCCATTTGTCTTTCCGTTACGGCCTTCTGCTCCTTTTCAATAGCTACAGGGTACTTCGCCGCCCATTGTTCATATTTCTTTTTATCCTGTTTATACCAATCGTTAAGTGCATTTTTTAGAATCTCGGCATCGTAGGCTAAACTTAGCGCAGACACGTGCCTGGATACCTTGGTTCTTGCCTCATTGTCATCATCCGCGCTTGTGAAAATGATTTTTACTTTGATATCGTCCCTGGTGCTAAGCCAGGTATCTAAGGTCTTATGTGCCTTCGCGCAGGGTTCGCAGAAAGGATTGCTTATCATAGTGATGATAGTCTGCGCTTGGGGATTTCCCAATACAATTGGCATGATCTCATCTGGGACTGCATATCTGGGCTGATTTACCAATGCTTGTTCAAAAAGGGTGCTATTGTACTTGAATTTATTCAGCTGCCCTTTAAGTGGCTTTAGCTCGGAGGTACCCACAAGAAATGGTTTTAAAAATATCCATAGAGCCACTGGTACTAGGAAGGCAATCGCAAACACACATAGCCCCCTTAAGTTCAAGTATGGTATAGCCTGTGTCAGCACCGTTCTTTCAAACAACAATGTTGTCACGAACTCTAGTCCCAAAAGTGCCTGTACACTGCAACATAGCAAGCACCAGTTTTTATGCCTGTATTGATAGGTTAAAGAATATACTATGTAGGGGAGCGCAAGGACGTTTAACCATATTATTTCCCAAATAGCGCTTGGGGTAATCAACAGTGCAAGTGCTGATCCTGCAAAGTAGAAAAAACCTACTTCACTCCAGCTTAGCCAACCGGTCAGTTTGGCCGCGTCCGAATTCAGAACCGCGTTGCAATCGTTTTTTCTTCCTAAACTGCAAAGGTTTTGTATCAGGGTGTTATTCGCATTGATTCCGTGTACCAGCAGTAGCACACAGACTGCTGTTCCGGCCAGTTTAATTCCAAGCAATAAAGCAAGTCCGCTATTGATTGCACCATAGTCAATGCTGAAGGCTATGGCCACTATCAGTACGCCCATTACCAAAGGAATTCTTATTTTTTCGAATAGGTCCTTCCGGCGATTTTCACTGAAGTTTTTTTCGCCGCTACTTTCCGATCTCGTCGCATGCAAGGCCACGCCACTCCATCTTTCCAAAAATTCGGATTCGGGAATCGCCAGGCCGGTACCATTTTCATCCGTATAGGTTACCGTTTTGGCTACAATATTTTGCACCAACATAAAATACCCTCCATTATGACTGCTATGGGCAATAAAAGGGTACTGCAGATCCTTAGGATTGTAGTCGTTTTTGTCGATTTGGTAGGACTGATTGGCAACAGACCAATCGGTTAGGCTGTCGCTGAGGGAGAAGAGACTCGGATAATATGGGTGTTCGGTCAGCGCTTTTAAAAGGGTACCGTCGCTTACCCTCACATCCAATACATTTAACAGTTGCTTTACAACTGCAAATGCGTTATTTTGTTTTGATCTAAGGAATTTGAACATTGCGTTAAGTTTGACTCAAGTTTAAAATATTCTTAGTCTTAAAGAAAATTGGATGTACCAATTGCACTGTAACGGGGATGAACTAATATCTAACTGTGTACATTCGCAGTTTAAGTAATTTATTTCTCTCATATGGAGCTTAAGTGTGTTATTATCGATGATGAACAGTATGCAATAGATGCGCTTTCAGAATACATCCACAGGATGCCGCAACTAACGTTCTGTAAGGGTTACACTGATCCGCTGATGGCGATGGCAGAGCTAAGTGGGTCCGATTGCATCGATTTTATTTTTACTGATATCGAAATGCCAGGTATTACTGGATTAACGCTTGCCCGCCAGCTTAGGTCCTGCTGCAGATTTTTGATTTTCACAACTGGCCATCCAAGTTATGCCCTGGATGCCTTTGACTTGAGGGCTGACCATTATCTGCTGAAGCCGATAACTTTTGTTAAATTTGTTTCTGTCATTGATAATCTTATTAAGAATATTGGTGCACCGGTGCAAGCGGCAGCTTTGTCGCCGAGCAAACTGCATTTTATCAAGGCCGACCACAAGAATGCATATCATTTTTTAGATGGGCAGACCATAGTTTCGGTTGAGGCTGACAGGAACTACGTCAGGATTTACACGACGATCCAAAAGGAACCTTTCGAAGTTCATTTGGGGCTAATACAAGTAGAAGAGGCACTTGGTAGTGTGGAATTTATCAGGATAAATAAGTCCACAGTTATTGCAAAACAGTACATCAAAATGATCCAGGGTAACCAGATCACATTGAAGGACGGAAAAAGCTATTCGCTGGGCAAGACGTTCAAGTCCGATTTCGAAGACTTTATCAACCAGCACATATTGAAGGCAAAAGGTGGCGCTTAACACAGACTGGACATCATGCTATGTTAGTGATTCAGTTCTAGAGTCGCTAAATGGAATCATAATCCGACTCGCCTTGCAAGCAGGAGTTTTCTCAAATATTGATAGATTATCAGCTCATGAATCCGCTGGTCGCTTGAAAAAAGTCGGTTAATATGCATGTGTACCAAGTCTGCAACCATCGGTTCTATGTCACCTGGATCACAGAGATCAAGAATTTTTACTAGAATGTGCTGTTGTCTCCGGCCCATATTGGCATACTTTGCTATTGTTAGATTGTCAAAGTTGTCTATCAGGGCCTGGTAGGAGCGGTTTATGTTCTTGAAGCCTGCTTTGGTAGTTTTACGCTCTTTTGAAAATTGGTCGCCAATCGTCTTTACGAAAGATATTCTTTCCTCAAGATTAGTGTAGCATATCCCAAGCAGTCCCTGAAGATACAACAGCGAGGTGACATAGAGTGTATCGGTGGCAACGGCCGTTCTCAGCAATCCCATACAGTATTTGCTGTCTTGGAAAAAATATTCTTCCACCAAAAGTATCCTTGTCGGCCCATAACGTTCGCTCTCCCGCACATAAGTCTTAAGTTCCAGGCTTTTTACAATACCTGATTTCACAACGCCGTTAAGCAGGTTGTCCATAGCGGTAACCAGTGACTGAAGGCCCTCCGGCCGTCTTAATTGGAAACGGAGCCGCAGATGGGCAGCGGGATCGTTATACCTAATAAAGAACCATTTTTTGACATGCCGTTTTTGTTGTCTGATAAACTCGGCTACATACTTTAGCAGTATTTCATTAGTACGGAACTCACTCAAATAAATTTCAAAGTAGAGCCACTCCCCGCCAGGTAGTTGATAATTTTCGATTTCATTTGGTTTTGACACCCGAAGTTTAGTTGGTTCGAATGGTCGATAAATGGTCTGACTATGGGAATAGTTTACTAGATACTCTGCATGATAGGGTGACCCCAACTCATCATGAACGCTGTTCTGCTTTCCAAGTAACGCTTCATTAAGGTAAATCACGTCTGACTTTTGCTGCTTGAGGTAAGCTAGGAAAGCTTGTAAATCATCGCCTTTCTGCGGATCGAATAAAAGCGTCTGATCGGCCATTCCGGTCCTGAATGGATAGGTAATATTTCTCTCATCCAACCATATCCTGAGCCCATTAATGTCATTTTTTGCTTCTGTCAAGTCCCCTTTGAAAGCGAGTAACACCATTTTCCACCTCGCCGGTGAAACAATGATGTTCTTGAAAAGAACCCGGGGATAATAATCCAGGTCTGGGAAGAAAGATTGTATGTCGAATGCGAGATTTGACTTTAAATTTTGATGTTGCAGGTCGGATAGAAACCTATACACTGACAGGTCAGACCGTGAATAATTATAGGCAGATGCAAGCCTTGGAACAAGACGTCTGTTGAGACGTTTTGATGTAAGGATGATTTCAGAGGCCTGGATGCAGACAAGCAGGTCATCTAAGTCCAGCGGCTTATCCAGGCAAGACCAAGTTAGAACAGGCAACTCTTCTGGATACAGGCTGTTCCTGCGGTTTACATTGTCTACTTTAGTTTCTGCCTGATAGGCAATGTCAAAAAAACTTATACCAGGATTCGCCTTTTCTTCAATTGAGATAAGTTTTTTATATGCTCGGTAACAGCATCGTTTCCGAGGGAAAAACGGCCCAGAAGGGCAACTGCTGTACAGCCACCAGCACTTGATACTACCGGTTGTCCTTCAAATAGATGATAAATGATGCTTAAAGTGTTAGGGAGTTTTATTTCGCCTGGTGTCCTCAACGGTTCAAATTCATCAAGTCGTACCGTATTTCCTTGGATGAGATTGGTCAATATAAACTGATGCAACTCAGTGTACGATATTTTGAACACAGCTTCGGGTGTTCCATCTGTTTTTAACAGCTCAATGAGGTCGCTGCTGTTTTCAGTTTGCTCCAATGATCCATAGCCAATTCCGGCCTCTGGATCCAATGCGATGCTTAAGGGAACCAGCTGCTGTCCGAATTTTTTCAGAAACATTTTTTTGAAAGAATGTAAATCAGGGTTTTCCCGATTGCCGGTATATTTAGCCATGAAATCTAAAAACCCAGGGAGGTTTTTTAGCGGATCCAAATCTAGGCTTCCGTGACTAACATGTCGTTCTGAAATGATATATGACTTATCTGCTGAATGTTTACCCACGCCGATCCTTGCAAAATAATCCTCCCCAGTAATGTTAGCCATTTGGTCTGTCCAAAGCATTTGGTTTTCGATCATGTCTTTTATAAGCTGTTCTAAGCGGCGACCACGTAGTGACACATGAAAAGCAACTTGAGTTTTCAATTGATCATAATCGATCTTAAATTTACAAAGGTCCAACACTGTAGACAGCTCTGGGAAATTTTGTAATGAACGTGTGCTAAATTGCCCTTGGCTTGCTGCCACATATCTGATTTCGTTTCCTAAATGGTAAAGTGTTGAGTTTACAACTAACATATCTGCTTTTTTTGCAGATTGTTTTGGCGCCCCTTCTTTTTCGCTCCAGTCTTTAAATACATGTTCGGTAGCCTCACGCTGAATTTCTATCCCGGTTTGCGATTGTGACATGCGTTCGCGCAGTAGGCTAAAGGTGGCTAGACCAGCAAACGGAGTTGCCCGGAATTTGGCACGGTTAAAATATTTCCAGACCGTGAACCTGATCTTTTCTGGCTGTAATTCCAGGTCCGTGTGGCTTATTTCTTTAATGAGATTATAAAAGTCAGGGGAGGCCGCTGCAATTTTGTTTTTCAGCGAATTCCAGGAATCTTCAAGCGAATCATTCAGGGAAAATGCGGGGTTGCGCATCATTCCCCATTTTTGAGGCGTTAATTTCATATGGCTATGATTAAGTGTTTAAATTAAATAAAATAACGCTCTTTATCCAGCGGATTTATCGTAGGCTGCGTATTGTGCATATTATTCTCATCATACGAGTAACATGCGCGTTCCAAAAATCACGGCTGCTACAGTTCATTAGTTGTTAAAATCGTTAACAATCACTATAGTACTTGTCAGGATTATAATACAGGTATGGGGAGATTTGTCGATCATTTTGGGTGATCCTTGTATTTCTTGATAAGTGCTAATGCGGGTTTAAGTAGTGGGACTTTGGTAGGAGTGGATGTTTTTTTTCTAAAGGTGTGGATCCACATTTCTCCGTCTATTCCCTTTAGAATATTTGTTCGATTTAACGCGGAAACATCTGCATATGCCAAACCGGTGTAACAACAAAACAAAAAAGCGTCCTTCACTGCCTCAAGACGCTCTACCTCAAAAGTTTTCTTTTGCATCGACGCGAGTTCTTCCTTTGTTAAGGCTGTACGATCCACAGCCTTTAATTTCGGTTTATAGTTCAAGAATGGATTGGTATTTATGAATCCACTTGCAATAGCCAAAAGAATGATCTTTTTAAAGTTTTTAAGGTATTTGATAGTCGTATTATTATTGCACATACGTGTGCTTCTCAAATAGAAATCAAACTCATATATAAACTCATGATTTACTCTTGTGATGGCTAGATCGTCGACCTTATATTTCATTTTAATGAAGTCAGCGGTATGTTTATAAGTAGTTTTATATCTTTCCAATGTGCCTTCCGCGAAATGCTCACCTACCAAAGCTTGAACTTTATTGTTGTGTTCCTGAAATATGTCAAGAAGCATGATACGCTGAATTTTCTTTCCGGTGACTAAGTTTTTTATGTCTTGTGCCGTGATCAATCTGGTTGGATCTACCTCCAATAAGTATCTGTAATTGTCTTTCGCCTTTAACTCTAATTTGTCTAAGATGTCATTTAACTGCTGAGAGGTCATATCTGAAAGTTTTAATCGTCCCTTCCGCGCAATCCATTTTGACGGTAAACTGTTTACACCAGTGGAAATTTCCGCAAGTTGATCGTCGACTGTAATTCGGAGGTAGACGGGCATTTCACCACCTAAATAATTTTTTTGTTTCTTCAAATAAAATGAAGTCTTTAATGTACTCACCATGATAACTGTTTTAAGTGTAATAAAATTAACCTAACAGTCAGGTTTTTACAAGATGTTCAAATACTGAACTTGTTGATGAACAGTATTTTAAATCACTTTCAGTGAGTAGCTCAGTTTTTTTACCCTACTCACTGGATTACTCACTGGAGAGATGGTTTTAGATGAACAATTTGACACATCTTAAAAACAAAAAAGCCTGTTAATGATACATTAACAGGCTTTTTATACTTTTTGGTAGTGTTACCAGCGGAGAGAGAGGGATTCGAACCCTCGGTACCGTTGCCAGTACGACAGTTTAGCAAACTGTTCCTTTCGGCCACTCAGGCATCTCTCCGTTTTTCGCCCAAAACTGCCGTTTTGAGGTTGCAAATATAGTAATTCAAACAGCTTTGCAAAAAAAAATTACATTGTTTTTGGATAATCTATACGCACGTGATAGATGCTCATAAGCATTGTCTTGAATATCAGCTTTATAGTTTCAAGATCTTTTAACGTTAAATCACAATTGTCTAATTGATTTTGTGCTAATTTGTAGTCAATGATGCGTTCAACGAGGTCATTGATGTTTTGAGCATCCGGATTTTTGAGACTTCTTGAGGCAGCTTCCACCGAATCTGCCAGCATTAAAACACCCGTTTCTTTAGAAAAAGGAATAGGACCAGGGTATCTGAAAATATTTTCGTCGACGAATTTTTCCGGGGAGTTTTTTAAGTACGACTGATAGAAATAATCCACCCTGGTGTTACCATGATGCGTTCTAATGAAATCAATCACACTTTCCGGGATTTGGTGCTTGCGTGTAATTTCAATGCCTTTAAGCACGTGTTTAATGATAATCTGGGCACTTTGTTCATAAGGAAGCTTGTCATGCGGACTCTTTCCGGTATTGTTCTCAATGAAATACTGTGGATTTTCAATTTTACCAATATCATGGTATAAGGCTCCTGCACGTACCAATAGAGAATTTCCGCCAATCTTGAAGATTGCGGCCTCAGCCAGATTAGCTACCTGTAGGGAATGTTGAAAGGTTCCCGGGGCTTTAAAAGCAAGTTCTCTCAAGAGCTTGTTATTGGTGTTTGTAAGTTCTATCAGTGCGATATCTGAAGTGATTCCAAATACACGTTCAAAGGCATAAATTAAGGGATAGGCTAGCAGGGAAAGCAATACACTCACGCTGAAAGGCACAAAATTAACCCATTCAATTTCCTGGAAAGATCCCTCGCGCAATAGCGCAACACCTACAAAACAGATGAAATAGGAGGTTAGGATAAACAAGGCAGAAAGTAACAATTGCTCCCTTTTGATCAGGTTTCTGATACTATAAATGGCAACCATCCCCGCGGTAGTTTCATAAAAAACGAATTCAAAACTATTCGGTACAAAGAACCCTGCAATCAGAATCACCAGCAAGTGTAGATATAATGCAAGTCGGGTATCAAACAGAATCCTGATGATAATGGGAACGATACAAAAAGGAATGTAATACAGACTAGGCAGATTCATTTTAATAGCCCAGGTCAATGCTAAAAGCATAGAAGTGATCACCAGGAGGATCAGAGACAACTGCCTGTTATCGGCAAAAATATCCTTTCTGAAAAGATATAAAAACACCATCAACAGGCTTAGAATAAAGCCAACGAGCATAACCTGACCCAGGTAAACTAAATTACGATCACCGATAGTCTTCGTTTGCGCTTCATAAGTAGCTTTGAAAGACTGGAGTTTCTGGTAGGCGTCATCATCGATCACATTCCCTTTTGCAATAATCAGCTCGCCTTTTTGCACCATACCACGTGTGGTCGACAAACTGCTTACGGTGTTATTCTGGACAATGGAAGTCATCTTTTCATCAAACAGAATGTTTGGTTGTAAATGATCTTCGACCAGATTGATTACAAGATCTTTGATTCTGAGATCGGTAGCCTTAAATGTACTACTGAAAAAGTCGAGCGCAGTTTGTACAGTAAAAAGGTCCTGGCTACTTACTTTCTTGGAAATATTATTATTTAACAAGGATAGATCATAGTATTTAGCACCTTTCTGATGTTTAGGATTAGTAGCGATAATTCCCTTCTCATAAATAGACTTGAGCAGATTTAGAGAAGCAGTTTTGTAATAGGTTTTTTCAGCATCAGAAAAAGCTGCAGAGCGCCATTTTACATCAAACTCATTTAAGTAGGCCTCTTCAACACTGTTCAGTATGTCCGAATTGTAAGTGTATATCGGCAGTACATTATCCAGCGCATCTTGTTTATCCGTAACAACCTGTGGTGTGGTTTTTAAAATAGCGAAACTGAAAGGAGATACCAGGTCTTTGTTAAGCCACACTTTACCTTTTTCGAATTCGTACCTGAACCTTGGTTGCTTGGGCAGGAAAAACGTGATCAGTAAGACCGTAACTACCATCATAATATATTTAATATTTGATGAGTATTTGCGGTACAGTACTTTATGAGAGTTCTTATTGATCTTGGCCAAAATGATTATTATTGATGTCTTCCAAAATTAAGATAAATTCATCAATAAATGATTGTAAACATATAGCGCCGAATTTGCGATATGTTTACAATCATATAATTCTATTCAATAATTTAATAGTCAGTGTTTTATGCTAGTTTTTCACCCGGTTCTGCTCATCCTGAGCGCCTGCAGCATCATGTTTGCGCTGGTCTGCGATACTCTTGCCGAAGCGGTAGTTGAGCGAAAGTGTGGCAAATCTTGAATCACTTAGGTTTCTGTAACTGGCATCGGTAAGCGCCAGGTTATTAATTACTCCTGAATTTACCCGGGTATAAAAGATGTCGTTTACGTTCAATTTGATAGAGGTGCTGGCCGATAGCTTTTTCATTACGGCTATACGTACCTGTTTAACTGCTCCGGCAATAAACTGGGCGTTAACAACCTTACTTTGATAAGAACCTGCAAGTTCCGCGCTCCAGTCTGAAGGAAGCTTAAACTGGAATGTTGGGCCGATATAATAGAAAATACCCTTAGTGTCCAATGGTCCGGTATAAAAGTCGCTCACTGAGTGCGTCTGCGCTACTTGAACAAAAATATGGGCATTGAGCCATTTGGTAAGATCGCCGTTTCCATCCACACTGATACTTTTTAATGTGCTCTTACCGATGTTGCCTGGTCTGCTAAAATAAGTGCCGTTTACGATTTCGATGGTTTCATTTACCTCATCCTTAGTGCTACTGTAGCTGAGCGTGGTTGTCAGAAAATTTTTATAGGTATGGCTCAATTCAACACTATTCGTGTATGCCGGTCTTAAAAATGGATTACCTACGTAGAACGTGAATTTATCAAGTGGCGAGAGGAAGGGGTTAAGATCCTGATAATAGGGTCTGTCAATCCTGCGGCCGTAGTTGAGCCCAATCTGGTTGTTGGACATGGAATCAAGTTTGTAAGAAAGATACGCCGTTGGAAATAATCCGGTATAGGTTCTGCGGAACGCAGAATCAGGTTTTACTGCATTGCCATATTGATGCCCATCTGACACAGTATTTTCTAATCTAAGACCTAATTGCATGGATAATCTTTTTCCTTCGCGACTTAAGTTTAGATAGCCGGCATTGATATTTTCCTTATAAATAAAATGGTTGCTTTTCTCGTAGTCGGGCTTAGTAATTGCATTTACGGTATTGAAGTAGTTAACCGTATTGTCTGTTTTGATAAAACTTGATTTTAATCCAGACTCGAATTTCCAACCAGACGCCATAGGTTTAGTGTAATCCGTTTTGAGGGAATAAATATCCACACCGGCAGGTAAAGAGCCTGTTAATCTATCTTGTGTTTTTAGTTTACCATCAGGAAGATAACTGAAGTTGTCGTACACCTGGTCTGTTTGGTTTTTGTAATTCAGATAGTCGCCATCAATAGTCAGTTCTTGACCACTTTTATCAAACTGATGCCTGAAATTCAAGTTCACACCACCATTCTTAAAATCGATTATGTCCGAATTTTTTGCCACTATCATTGAATCCAGTTTGTTGAAAGCATTGAGTAGATTACTGGTATTATCATTGGTTTGTTTTGAGTTGCGCGTCATTCCTGTAAGCACAATACCCCAGGTTGTTTTTTCAGTTGCATAGTAATCAGCTCCGATTTTTCCATTCAGTGTATTACCGTGTCTTTTAAAATAGCTACGCTGATCAAAGATCGATTTGGTGCTCTCATCGGCATTTTTATAGCGTCGCATAATCGTGAGGTCACTAAAGCTATTATTCAGGTTATCACTCACAGTTCCGAATAAATTTAATTTATTGTCTCTGTAATTGAAGTTTAGGCTATTATTAGATCTCGTCATTTTTCCCTGGCTGAGTCCGAGGTTCACAGCACCATTGAACCCCTTTACCTTACCTTTCTTTGTTTTGATATTGATTACACCCGCGTTGCCTGCGGCATCATATTTTGCCGGGGGATTTGTCATGATCTCCACCTGCTCCAACGCTGAAGCGGGGAGTGATTGGAGATAACTTTGAAGGTCTCCTCCAGAGAGATAGGTTGGCTTGTCATCAATGAAAATCACAGCACCCTGCTTTCCTTTCAGACTGATAGTTCCGTTTTGATCAACGGTTATGCCTGGCGACTTTTCGAGTACATCGAGTGCGGTACTCCCTGCATTAGAAATCAGTGCATCAACGTTAACTACGGTGCGGTCGATCTTCCGCTCAACAAAAGCTTTCTTGGAAACAATATCGACCTGCTTCAGGTTGTTTGAACCTGCAACAAGTAAAATTGAAGGTAGCTTAATCGTTTCGTTACCAGGAAGTGTAATCTCTGCCGACTGAAACCTGTCAAAGCCCATGGCACTCACAGTGATCCGGTAACTCCCAGGAGCAACATTTTCAAAACTAAACCGACCGTCTTTTTCTGTAAACGTAGTTTTAACCAATGCAGAATCCTTGAATTTAAATAAGGTGACGGTAGCGTAGTCAAATGGTTTGTTAACAGATTCATTTACAGTTCCCTGAATGCTTCCCGGAGTTTGTCCCTGAGCAAAAGTTGAGGCAATACTCATCCAGATGGCCAAAATGGCCATTAATTTTTTCATAATAAGGTTTTAAGTGTTAAGTGATCCGGTTATCAGTTCGATTTAGAGCTAATCTCAAAATTGTAGAGAATAGAGCGATCTGGTTTCTTAAGATATCTGGTTTTTAATATTTTGTGCAACTCGTCGTTCTGTTTTACGCCATTGACGATGAGTTCTGTCGGACTTATTTTGTAAGAAAGTGCTTTCGTTTGTTTGATAATTCCACTATTCAGCAGGTCGTCAATGATGTTTTTCATGACATGATCGTTAAATTCATCTTTTTCCACGTGGTCTCCATCTACGGTAATGGATCTGGTTGTTGTTGTCGTAACGTTGGTGTTTTTGGATTCGTTAACTCTGGAATTAGGATTGTTGTCATACGTGTTTACCGGAGTTATAGGGGTTACCGGGGTTGGCGGTATTGCAGCGGGAGCGGAGCTAGCAACAACTGCCTTAGCTGCTACGCTGGCGATAACCGGGATAGGGTTGGTAGCACCGTTTGTTTGAACATCATTTATATTCGTGTTGATATTGCTGTTTAAAGGAGGTTCAGGGACTTCTGGGTGTGTCAATTTTTCTATTTCTGACTGAAGCTCGAGTATCTTTTGTTGCTTCTCTGCAATAATAGATGCTCTTTTAGTTATCGAATCGGTATTGGTGATTGTTTGCTTTGGCAAACCGCTAGCTAATTTGCTGGCAGCAACGTGTTGCTGAGCTGATGTATTGCTCGCCTTGAAAGCACTGGCAAGAAAAATTCCAGTGCCTAGCAACGCAACCAATACTAGTTTCTCCATGCGGTTTAATGAGGTGCTCTTATTAAATACAATCCTCGAAACACGATCCATCAGATTGTTGCGTTTCCGCCCAAATGCCATGGCATAGCCGAGTTTGCTACTGTCAAACTCTTCACAAGAAATCAATGCATGAATATACTCATTTTTGTTGCTGGTGATGGCTAATGCCAGGTCGTCGCAGCAATTTTCACGTTCCTCACGGATGAGTTTTGAGATCCAAAGTACTGCAGGATTGAAGAAGAATAGAATCTCAGCGAAACTTTGTAAGAGGTTAACAAGATAATCCTGGCGCTTAACATGGGCAAGCTCGTGACAAAGGATTGCTTCGATTTCTTTTCCTGACAGACCGTTTAACATACCCAAAGGAATTAATATTACCGGTTTAAGGTGACCAACGATAACAGGTACTTTAGCTATTCCTGATTGTAATAATGTTACGCTGCGTGTTATTTCCAGACGTTCCGATAGTGCCTGAAGTTGATCTTCCCAATATTTTCCCGCAGGATACACCTTGTTTTTCCGTACGTAACTGATGCTCTGAAGCCCGATTACCAGTTGAATGCTTTTAGCACAGATGATCAGGAACCAGATCATTACGATCTGTGCGGCATAATTGTTGAATAACTGAAATAAGCTACCGCCTTTTTGTAAGAGGTCTGAATCAGCATAGGTAGCGCCTAAACCGCCTGATGGTGCAACAACCGTTTGTTGATGGATGGGCTTGTTTAATTGAATAGCTATATGATTTGCCGCACTTAGTTCTCTAAAAAACAAGCCAATTATCCCAAGCAAAAAAAGCCCCAGGAACGCAACCAGCAAATTATATCGTAACGCTGCAGTTGATTTACGGGTGAAGATGATCACCATACCTGTACAAAAAGACAAGAGGATACCTAGCCAAAGTGAGTGAAGGAGTGTAGCAAAGAGTGCATGTTCCATAGCGGTAATTTTTTTGGTTGTTATTGTTCTGTTTTATTCAATAGATCTTTGATTGCCTGTAATTCTTCTTTAGAGGTTTTACTATTACCCATCAACTGCATCATCAGCTTGCTTGCAGATCCGTTATACATCGTATCAATAAATTTCTCTAACAGGAAATCTTTAGTGGTAGATTCCTTTTCCGCAACATGGTAAATATGTTTCATCTGACTCTCGTCGCGTTTCAAGATCCCTTTTTCGGTCATAATCTGCATCAGCTTCAGCGTAGAGGTATAGTTTACTTCGCGTTGCTCATTTAATTTATCATTAACAAGGCGTACTGTAGATGGACCAAAGTTCCATAAAACCTGGAGGATCTCTAATTCTGCTTTAGTAGGTTCAATATTTTTCATGCTATGCGTAATGTAATACAAACCAAAGGTAGGAAATATTTCGTACGAACAATAGGGTGGCTTTTATTTTGATTAGATTTATTTGTAATTGATTGATATATAGAATTATAAAATTAATTTATATTGCGAGCATAATTTTTTGCATTTTGCAAAATGAAGCTTTCGTATCAAAATGTTGTTGTAAAAATAGGTTCCAACGTACTAACCCAGTCAGATGGGCTACCAGATCTTGAGCGTATGAAGCATTTGGTCGGAGAATTAACAGCATTGAAGAAAGCAGGGGTAAATGTGATTCTGGTTTCCTCAGGTGCTGTGGCTTTTGGACGTAGCCTGATCGGCATTTCAGAAAAGAAAGATGTTGTTGCAGCACGCCAGCTACTGGCTTCTGTTGGTCAGGTGAAGTTGATCAATACCTATGCGCAGTTGTTTGCTGAACAAGAAATTACCTGCGCGCAGGTACTGGTAACGAAAGAAGACTTTCGCGATCGGGTACATTATTTAAATATTAAGAACTGTCTGCAAATCTTGCTTGGTAACAACGTGATTCCTATTGTGAATGAGAATGATGTGGTGTCTGTTACTGAACTCATGTTCACAGATAACGACGAGCTTGCCGGTTTAATTTCTGCCATGTGGAATGCAGATGCTTTGATTATTTTATCCAACGTTGCGGGTATCTATACCGGTCATCCCGAACATCCTGAATCGCTGTTGCTCGAAAAGATCTCAGGTGATCAGCTCGGCAAAATAGATTTTGTAGCTAGCGCCAAATCGCAGTTTGGAAGAGGGGGAATGGTGACTAAATCTGCAATGGCACAAAAAACTGCCAGATTGGGTATTCCGGTACATATTGCTAATGGTATGACAGCCAATGTACTCAAACGTCTCTTTGACGGGGAACTTGCACATACTCAGTTTATGCCACGGAAGGGCGCCTCGAATATCAAGAAATGGATAGCCAGTTCAGAGAGTGTGGTAACTGGTGAGGTAGAAATTAACATTGGGGCAAAAGAGGCCATTACTGCTGATAAAGCCGCAAGCCTGCTTTTGGTTGGCGTAGTCAGGATCATCAGCCCATTTAAAAAAGGAGATATCATCAGGCTTGTTGATCCCCGGGGACATAAGGTTGGCTATGGGCTGGCGGAGTATCCCTCCGAGAAGGCTATAGAGCTGCTCGGACAGAAAAAAATAAAACCACTGGTACATTACGATTACTTTTATCAAACTTCCTGATATGGACTACCAAAAATACTTTCAAAATGCACTCGCGGCAACACGTTCCATCATTCACCTTGATCAGGAAACTATAGACCTTATCTTGAAGGAGCTTGCTGTTGAGCTATTGGGCCAAACAGAATTTATCCTGCAGCAAAATCAGCTGGATTTGGATCGTATGGATACCAGCGATCCTAAATATGACAGGCTACAACTCAGTGCGGAAAGAATCCAGGGAATGGCCGCTGATTTAATGAGCGTTTCAGAGCTACCCCATCCATTAGGGAATTTGCTCGTGGAGCGGACTTTACCTAATGGTTTACAATTGTCGAAAATAAGGGTGCCAATTGGCGTGATTGGTGTAATCTATGAATCCCGACCGAATGTAACACTCGACGTGTTTGCACTCTGCTTTAAAACAGGTAACGTCGTGTTGCTTAAAGGTAGTTCTGATGCCGAATACTCCAACCTGGCATTAATCAAAGTCATTCATCAGGTGTTGCAAGCTTACGGTGTTAGTACTTCGGCGGCAGCGCTGCTTCCTGCAGAACGGGAAGCTACAGCAGCTTTGCTGCAGGCTACAGGATTTGTTGATGTGATCATCCCAAGAGGAAGTCAACAGTTGATCAGCTATGTTCGCGAGCACAGTAAAATACCAGTAATAGAGACTGGAGCTGGGATCGTTCATACCTATTTTGACAAGTCTGCTGATCTGGTTAAAGGCAAAGCCATTATCTGCAATGCCAAGACGAGGCGTGTAAGTGTCTGTAATTCTTTGGATTGTGTCCTGATACAAGAAGACAGGCTTTCAGACCTCCCCGAGCTTTTTAATCCTTTGAAAGCACAAGGGGTGACTGTATATGCTGATGAGCAGAGCTACGCTGCTTTGAACGCGTATTATCCTGCTGAATTATTGTTTAAAGCGGAACCCGAACATTTCGGTACGGAATTCTTGTCCTTAAAATTAGCTGTTAAAACGGTAAAGGATATTCATCATGCCCTGGACCATATCGCTCAGTTTAGTTCCAAGCATAGCGAAGCCATCATTTCGGAAGATCAAAGATCTGTAGACCTTTTTCTGAGAGCGGTGGATGCTGCCGCAGTTTATGCCAATGCCTCTACTGCTTTTACTGATGGAGGGCAGTTTGGCTTAGGTGCAGAAATAGGCATCAGCACGCAGAAATTGCATGCCCGGGGGCCAATGGGACTCGAAGAACTCACCAGCTACAAGTGGTTAATCAGAGGAGACGGGCAGGTGCGGTAGTCTTTTTTTGCTTAAAAAGACTACTAAAACCATGTACTTTGTATATATTTGACCAGAACCACAGTAAACAATCAATTTCTTAGATTATGCAAAGCTTTAGAACTGAACTGGAAAATCCTGTTGTAGAAAGAGATATTATAGATCTTGAACAAAAAATACGTGCCTTTAGGGCGGGAGAGATTCATGAGGAGAAATTCAGAAGCCTGCGTTTGGCAAGAGGTGTTTACGGTCAGCGGCAGCCCGGTGTACAGATGGTACGTATCAAACTGCCTTTCGGAAAAGTGACTTTTAAACAGTTGCTGCGCATTGCAGATGTAGCTGATGAATATGGGAGCGGTAACTTACATCTCACAACAAGGCAGGATATCCAGATCCACTATGTTAGCCTCGATAGAACGCCAGAGCTTTGGGATGAGCTTGAGCGGGATGATATCACTTTAAGGGAGGCCTGCGGTAATACGGTTAGGAATGTAACTTCTTCTCCCGACGCCGGGATAAATCCCGATGAGCCTTTTGATGTATCGCCGTATGCCCATGCAGTGTTTAAATATTTTCTCCGCAATCCAATTTGTCAGGAGATGGGGCGTAAGATTAAAATTTCTTTCTCAGCAACAGAACGTGATACCGCTTATAGTTATATCCATGACCTTGGTTTTATTCCTAAAATAAATGATGCGGGGGAGCGTGGCTTTAAGGTTATGCTGGGCGGCGGACTCGGCGCACAGCCTTTTCTAGCCAGTGCCGTTCAGGAGTTTCTACCCGAAGATCAGGTAATTCCCTATACTGAATCCGTATTGCGTGTGTTTGACCGCTATGGTGAAAGGAATAACCGTAATAAAGCACGACTAAAGTACCTCGTTCAAAAGTTGGGACTTGATGAAGTTCTTGCACTGGTAGCTCAGGAACGGGTAGCCAATAAGTCAAAATCATTTGTGATAGACAGACTGGCTGTAGCGGAACCAGAACCGCCACTTGTAATTGCCTTTGAAGAATCGGAACTGCTGCCAGGTTATGATCTATGGCGCGAAACGAATGTTTTTGAACAGAAGCAACCTGGGTTTTTTGGTGTGTATATTAAAGTAACCATAGGTGATATCCGCACTTTTCAGGCCCGTGAGCTGGTAGAAGCAATTCATGAACTTGTAGCTGATGAAATCAGAATTACCCAAAATCAGGGCTTGTTACTCAAATATGTGAGAAAAGAAGCGCTACCTACATTATATGCCCGGTTAAAGGCTTTGAATCTCGCCGATCCCGGGTTCGACAGCGTTGCTGATATTACCACGTGCCCTGGAACGGATACCTGCAACCTGGGTATTTCTAATAGCATGTCGTTGTCAGCAGTACTGGAGCAGGTGATTTACAATGAATATCCTGACTTCATACACGACAGGGAGATCAAAATAAAGATTAGTGGCTGCATGAATTCCTGCGGGCAGCATGGACTTGCACATATCGGTTTTCATGGAAGTTCTGTAAAAGCGAATGGTAAAGTAGTGCCGGCAGTTCAGGTGATGCTTGGCGGTGGCACAGTTGGTAACGGCGAAGGCCGCGTGGCAGAACGGGTAGTTAAGGTGCCTACAAAAAGGGCTGATGGCGTATTGCGCAGCTTGTTGAACGATTTTCAACGGGTGTCAGTTTCAGGAGAATCCTTTCATCAGTATTACGACAGACAAGGAAAGGATTATTTCTATCAGTTATTGAAGCCTTTGGGCGATTTAACAGCATTGAAAGATGAGGAATATGTTGATTGGGGCCATGAAGAGACTTTCGAGACAGCGATAGGAGTGGGCGAATGTGCCGGTGTGGTGATCGATCTGGTTGCTACGCTGCTTCTGGAAGGGAAAGAAAAGCTGGATTGGGCAACAGCAGCATTGGTTGCAGGCGCCTGGTCTGACGCGATTTACCATGCCTACGCTGTACAAGTCAATACGGCAAAAGCTTTACTGTTGGATAAAGGCGTGAACTGCAGTACACAATCAGGGGTAATTAAAGAATTTGATGCCAATTTTGTGGCCACGGGAGAGGTGGAGCTTGGTGATACCTTCGCGGAACTTGTTTTGGCGATCAACAAAAATGAACCCTCGGAAACCTTTGCAATCACCTACCTGGACCAGGCAACAAAATTTTATAAACTTATGAAGTCGAGAAGGGAGGCGCAGTTTTAATATGAAAAACACAAATACGCATGTGGAACCACGCATCACGCTTGTTGGTGCCGGGCCGGGAGATCCGGATTTAATAACGATGAAAGGCGTGAAAGCTATTCGCGCTGCCAACGTGATCCTCTACGATGCACTTGTAAATGTTGAAATACTGGATTATGCAAATCCCGACGCCCTCAAAATTTGTGTTGGTAAGAGATCAGGGCAACACTCACACACGCAGGAAGAAATCAATCAGCTGATGGTGAGTTCGGCATTAACATATGGACACGTTGTGCGTTTAAAGGGAGGTGATCCCTTTGTATTTGGCAGAGGCTATGAAGAGCTCAATTACGCTGCGGATTATAGCATACCCGCGGTAGCGATCCCTGGATTGTCGAGCTCCATTTCCGTCCCGGGATTGCAGCAAATTCCGGTAACACACCGGGGTTTAAGCGAGAGTTTTTGGGTTGTTACCGGAACAACAGCTTCAGGTGATATTTCCAACGATTTATATGAGGCGGTCCGTTCTAAGGCAACGGTTGTTGTATTGATGGGCTTGCACAAGCTTAAGCGTATTGTGAAGCTTTATCAAAATGAAGGGAAGCGGAAATTGCCTGTTGCTGTAATCCAAAGTGGCTCTACAGATGCCGAAAAAATTGTAGTGGGCATTGTAGATACGATCGAAGAACTTGTTTTGGAGCATGACATTGCGGCCCCTGCGGTATTGGTATTTGGCGAGGTGGTAAGCCTGCATCCTTCATTCCAGCCAATCAGAGAATTCTATAAAATAATTGCAGAAGAAATTTAGCACAACAACCCTTTGGAAAGCAATACTCTTTTTCCCGTATTTTTAAAACTTGAGGAGCTGCATACTGTGCTGATCGGAGCGGGCGCTGTTGGGCATGAAAAACTTTGTGCCCTGCTTTTGAATAGCCCTGCCTCCCGGATAACCATTGTTTCGGTGCAGATCTCGGAAGAAGTTACACAACTGGCAGCGCAATACCCTGCTGTTACTTTGCTCCAAAAACAATATGAAGCAGCCGATTTGGCTGCAGCTGATATTGTGATCGCCTCTACAAATGATGCATCCCTGAATGGGCAGATTCGCAACGATGCGCATCAACTGAAGCTATTGGTCAACGTGGCTGATCAACCCGCGCTGTGTGATTTTTATCTCGGATCGATAGTACAGAAAGGTCAGCTTAAAATTGCAATATCAACAAACGGACAATCACCAACAATGGCAAAAAGGCTTAAAGAAGTTCTTCAGGGATATTTGCCTGATGAACTGGAAACAAGTCTGGAGCAACTTAATGCATTAAGGAATAGTCTTGAAGGTGATTTTAAAAACAAAGTAGCTAAATTGAATGCAGCAACGGCGGTTTTGGTAGAGTCGGTACCTGAAAAAGATAATAAGCCGAATTTCAAATGGCTGGTATGGCTCAGCATTGTTTTTTCACTCGGCATCCTCCTCACTGTTTTTTGGTTTAAAGAACCTGAGTTCAGGGTTTACATCACAGAGGTTGACCCTGTTTTTTACTGGTTCCTGATCGGGGGCTTTATCTTCGCTATGGTTGATGGATCTATAGGGATGTCTTATGGTGTTACGTCTACAGCATTTTCTTTATCTATGGGTATCGGTCCTGCGGCTGCAAGTATGGCGGTGCATCTTTCGGAAATCTTAAGCAACGGCATTGCCGGATGGATGCATTACCGGATGGGTAATATCAACTGGAAGCTCTTCAGGCTGCTGATCGTTCCAGGTATTTTGGGCGCCGTATTTGGTGCCTACCTATTGTCTTCTCTGGAGCATTACAATGCATACACCAAGGTGCTGGTTTCAATCTATACGCTGATCCTCGGTTGGGTTATCCTTTCCAAAGCTTTTAAAACCCGCAAAATGAAATCCAGGGAAAAGATTAAAAAGATCAGACTGTTGGGGCTGTTCGGCGGCTTCATTGATGCTGTAGGTGGCGGTGGATGGGGCTCTATAGTTTTGTCGAGCCTAATTGCCGGAGGCAGGAGTCCGAGGTTTTCGCTGGGAACAGTAAAGATCACCAGGTTTTTTATTGCCATGATGAGTTCGCTAACCTTTGTCACCATGCTCAACTGGACAAATTGGGAGGCCGTGCTTGGCCTGGTAATCGGCAGTGCACTCGCTGCGCCAATCGCCGCCCGGGTATCAAATAAAATAAGTGTAAAAACGATCATGGTTGCTGTAGGCGCAATTGTAATTCTTGTTAGCCTCCGCAGTATTATCCTGATCATTATGAAACAGTTTTAAGTATGAATGAAAACCTGACGAAAATAGCTGCAGAAATAGGTGCGATGGATCCCGTAGCGGCTCTACGGTATTTATCCGGCCGCTTCGCGGGGAAGATTACCTTTTCGACCAGCTTCGGACTGGAAGATCAGGTAATAACCGATTTTATTTTTGCCAATCACTTGCCAATACCCATCTTCACCTTGGAAACAGGCAGGCTGTTTCCAGAAACATACTATGTGTGGAACAGGACGCTTGAACGATATCAGCAACCTATAGCAGCCTATTTCCCGAATGCTGATAAGCTTGGTGCAATGGTAAACACCAAGGGGCCCAGTAGTTTTTATGCTTCCGTGGAAAACAGGAAGGAATGTTGTCAAATCAGGAAAATAGAACCTCTAAAGCGAGCGCTTAACGGCATGCAATGTTGGATTACAGGTATCAGGGCAGATCAATCTTTAAACAGGAATGAGATGACAAATCTGGAATGGGATGAGGGAAATCAACTCATCAAATTTCATCCGTTGTTCAACTGGACGCTGGAAGATGTGAAGGCTTATGTCAAAACTGAAAATCTGGTATACAATCCATTGCACGACAAAGGTTTTCCAAGTGTAGGCTGTGCGCCCTGTACCCGCGCAGTTAAAGAAGGGGAAGATTTTAGGGCCGGACGCTGGTGGTGGGAAGACCAATCAAAAAAGGAATGTGGTTTACACACAACAAATGAAAAATGAACATGAGTGCATATCAATTAGATTATTTAGATGAACTGGAATCTGAAGCGATTCATATCCTGAGGGAGGTAGCAGGACAGTTTGAGAAACCTGCTTTACTGTTTTCAGGTGGTAAGGACTCAATTACATTAGTAAGACTTGCCGAGAAGGCATTTAGACCGGGGAAGTTTCCTTTTCCCTTAGTACATATCGATACGGGACATAACTTCGAGGAGACAATTCAGTACCGAGATGACATGGTGAAACGCCTCGGTGAGCAATTGATAGTCGGCTATGTACAGGATGACATAGATCAGGGTAAAGTTAGGGAGCAAACTGGAAAGAATGCCAGCAGAAATGCGCTGCAAACCGTTACATTACTGGACACGATTCAGAAACATGGATTTGATGCATGTATCGGCGGAGCCCGTCGTGATGAGGAAAAAGCAAGAGCAAAGGAACGGATATTTTCCGTGCGCGACGAATTCGGGCAATGGGATCCAAAACGCCAGCGCCCTGAGCTCTGGAATGTTTACAATGGCAAGATTGATAAGGGTGAGAATGTCCGGGTTTTCCCAATAAGCAACTGGACGGAGCTTGATGTATGGAATTATATCCGCAGGGAAAAAATGGAGCTTCCGTCAATATATTTTGCACACGAGAGGGATTGTATTACACGGAATGGACAGCTGATGGCTGCGTCGCCATTTCTAAATATGGATGACGATGATCCTATTACCCGCCGCAAGGTAAGGTTCCGTACCGTTGGCGATATGAGTTGTACAGCAGCGGTGGCGTCTGAGGCGGATCAGATAGATGATATTATTGAAGAGATCAGCAACTCAAAAATCAGTGAGCGCGGAGCTAGGTTAGATGATAAAGTGTCTGAAGCAGCGATGGAAGACCGTAAGAAAGGAGGGTATTTCTAATGCATATGTTGAAGTTTTTTACCGCAGGAAGTGTGGATGATGGGAAAAGTACATTAATAGGTCGACTCCTTTATGATACGGGATCAATCCTTGCCGACCAACTCGAGGCCCTGCAGCAGTCGAACAGAAAAAATGATGATGGAAGCATTGACCTCGCCATCCTTACTGATGGGCTCCGTGCTGAGCGCGAACAGGGTATCACCATTGATGTTGCCTATAAATATTTCCAGACATCGAAACGGAAATTCATTATCGCCGATACGCCGGGTCATATTCAATATACACGAAATATGGTTACTGGTGCATCCACAGCGAACCTCGCCATCATATTGATCGATGCGAGAAATGGGATTGTTGAACAAACCATCAGGCATTCCTATCTGGTGTCAATGCTGGGGGTCAAAAACGTTGTTATCTGTGTCAATAAAATGGATATGATCGGTTTTAGCGAGACAGCTTTTAACGAGATTAAAAGCGCATATCAGGTTTTGGCCTCAAGCCTGCTCTTGCATGATGTTACCTTTATCCCTGTTAGTGCTTTGAAGGGAGACAATATTGTTCAACGATCGGCTGCGATGAATTGGTATGCGGGGCCAACACTGATTGATTTTTTGGAAACAGTTGCTGTTGAAGATACTGCACATTCTAAATATGCGAGAATGCCAGTACAATGGGTAATCAGGCCACAGACGGAGGAGTTACACGATTACCGGGGTTATGCAGGTAGAATTCTCAGTGGCAGTTTCGCAATTAACGATCCCGTTACGGTACTGCCATCTGGATTTACCTCAACCATCGAACGTATAGAAATATTTGACAGGCAGCCTCAAACCGCCCACGCTGGAATGTCGGTAACACTTCACCTAAAAGATAATATTGATATCAGCAGGGGAGATGTCTTGGTGAATTCGAATGCGCTGCCACAAAATTCTCAATTGGTAGAAGCAGATCTTTGCTGGATGGACAACCGATCTATGGATGATGCTACAACTTATCTGCTGCAGCACAATAGTAAGGTTACCAAGTGTCGCATCAGGGAAATACTATATAAGGTTGATATCAATACGCTTGAGAAAAAGACTGAGCAGGAGTTTAAGCTCAATGATATTGGCCGCGTAGTCATAAAGACCGCTGAAGCATTGGCATACGACCTCTTTAATGAAAATAAAACAAATGGATCGGCCATATTGATCGATCCAAGAACGCATCTAACCGTGGCAGCGCTGATGTTCCGCGCGGTTGTTGAATAATAGATTACGAGCAATAGTAAAGCCCGTTCAAGTAAAGCTGAACGGGCTTTTTTAGTGTTATTTGGAGAGAAGTCCTTCAAATGTCACTGCTGCATAAACAAGCGCACCTAAGGTAGGACCACCTGCATATTGGATGTAGTTCTTGTTGAAGATATTTGTACCACCAATCTTAATTGTCGCATTTGATTTTGGCACGAGGTAAGATACCTGAGCATCAAAAGTGTGGATCGCAGTTACCGTTCCTGTTACCAATGGGCTCTCCCATAAGAAAGTATCCTGCCACTTGTAAACGATGCTGAAACCAAGGTTCTTTACTACCTCCCTGTTGCCAATAGATAGGTTTGTAGACCAGTCTGGCGTGTTGAACCCCGTAACAAAAACATCATCTTGATTGTTGCTGCGGATTTTATTGTAACTCGCATTTCCTGCAAGGATGAACTTTTTGTAAAAGTTATAGCTCAACCCCATGGCTGCCCCATAATTTCTGTATTTGTTTTTTGCATTGGTATAAACCCTGTACCTGTCTTGCCCAGCATCTCTGTTGGCATCAAGCATGGCTAATACAGCAGCGTCTGAGCCAACAAGCGCAGCTTTGGGAACGTCAACTTGCACCTGACCTAAAAAACCGGTATAAGTGTTCGTGTAGGCATCAAGATCTAAAGTCACCTTCTGGTCAAACAGAATGCTTTTATAGCCGAATTCTAAAGAATTGATTTTCTCCGGACTTGCTTTTGGCAAATCTGCCTTTACAAGCAGATTTCTATTGGCTAAAGCGGCATCATTGCGTTGCGCACCTGCTGCAACGGCTGCGTTGACAGCTGCGTTGAATATCACGCCAGAGCTTCTGGTATAACTATTATCAAGGTACCCCAGTCCTTCGTTGATATACGGTAAGCTTCCTACACGCTTAACCCGGCCGTTATTGACATATGATAAAGCTTCAAACAGCCCAGGAAAACGATATCCCTGCTGATAAGTGATTCTGAAGTTATGCTCCTTGACAGGCGAAAATACTGCTGCAATTCTTGGCGTCAGCTTAGGCTCGAACTCGGGATTGTAGTCGTAGCGCAAGGAACCAAAAAGCTTTAACTTTTCTTCAAAAAGCGTTTTTGTAGCCTGCACAAATCCGCCGAACTTTTTATAATAGATGTTCTTTCCAAAGCTGCTATCAGCAAGTGGTTTTCCACGGTCGGCGATTGATCGGCCAAAATCTACGAAGCTATTTCCATCAGGGATGATTTCATACACACGCGCATCGCCACCAATAAGCAAATCAAAATAGGTAACCTTTTTGGAAAGGTCCCACTGGCCCTCAATATGATACAAATGACTCTTCTGTACCAATGCGGCACCGCCGGTAGTTGTAGCGTCGGGAATGGTGGAAGATCTGATATCCCAGTTGTTAATACCGATAATAGTTTTTTTAAGATCCTGAAAAGCTTGTGTGCCAGGCTCAACACGGCCGGCATCTGCCTGCTGTCTGGCATATGCTGTTGCTGCGGCAAGATTGGCGCTGTTGAGGGCTCCACCATTTGATGCCGCAAAAGCGGTCAACGCGCTTTTATACTTGGTACCCCAGGCTGTTCCACTGCCGCCACTGGCGAGATCAAGGTTGTCGGCCAACGGTTTTACATTGTAAGAATCCCCGGAATCTTCCAGTGATACATAGGTGCGTACCAAGAAGTTACTCCCCTTCAGCTCGAGTTTGTGATTTTGAATGATGACATTATCAAGCTGAATTTTATTTCCCCGTTGGAAAACCCCATCCATTTTGCCGATTCTGTAATCATAGGACAGTTCTGCAAAATTGCCGAAACGATAGTTTAAGCCGATGTCAAATTTAAGATTATCTACATTTGGGTTTACAAGATCTTTCTCCCAATACCCGGTGCGCGCAACATTTAGCGTCTGGTTTGGCTGTCCGTTGATTGTTAATCCCGAAACAGAAACGGTGTTGCTCCCGGCAAGGACATCATCGCCGTACTTGTTCCAACCATCAAATGCGATATTGCTTGAGCCATTTAAAGAAGGAAAGTTTGGGTTTGCTGTTTTCAGGTTGTTTGGGTTTTGATCTGTCCGGGTGTCGGAAAGCCAATCTGTTCCCCGCAGGTAGCTAAGGTTAACTTTAAATGCAAACCGGTTGTTAAATGCTTTCGCGTAACGTACTGCGGTTTCTGTAAGGTTACTCAGCTCTCGCCCGGTTCCACCAAGATGGTTCAGGCCTGTTCGCTGGTAAAAGCTCAGTCCTTCATAGAGAAATGGGCTTTTTGTAATCAGATTGCTCATTCCATTAATGGCATTCATCCCATATAAGGCTGATGCTGCACCGGGCGTAATTTCAATGCTGGCGATATCAAGCTCGGTGGGGCCGATGGCATTACCCAGTGGTACGCCTAATGTTGCTGCCTGCATATCTATGCCATCTACCAACTGCATAAACCGGTAATTGCTTGGGATATTAAAGCCACGGGTGTTTGGGATCTTAAATGTCAAGCTTGACGTGGTCATCTGCACACCTTTAACATTCTCCAGGGCATCATAAAAGCTTGGTGCCGGCGAATTCTTAATTGCCCGGATATCCAATTTCTCTATTGCTACAGGAGATTTTAAGATGCTTTCTGGAACCCTTGATGCGGTGATCACCACTTCATTGCCCAGTACAGTCTGGGTAAGCAATTCAATATGTAGTTGTGACCCTGTTTCTTTGACTTCAAACTCCTGGGTTTTAAATCCTACACTGCTGAAAGTAAGCAGGAAAGGGAAGCGAAGCTTGGAGCGGATCTTGAATTTTCCATTCTGATCTGTGGATGTTCCTGAAATAGTACCCTTGATAAAAACGCTTACACCAGGGATGGGTATTTTTGTTTCCTGGTCTACTACTGTGCCAGAAACTTCAATAAGTTGGTTGTCTTGTGCGCTGGTGTGGAGCGTTGCCGCGAGTAAAACGGCAACGGATAGAAATTTAAATAGATTGGGCAATAAGCCATTTTTTGCTGATATCATGTGCTGGAAATTTAGATGAGGTTTGAAAAAGAGCGGAATTAAAAACGACAACAACAGCAGCAGGAATGGGAAAAATAGTTAATTACGAATTGACGATAGCATCTTGTGGGTAGGGTTTTTTGCATAGTATATAAATTCTACTGATTTAGTAGACTAATGTAGCGCTAGCAAATCACACCACCAAATTTTTTTACAAAAAAGATATATAATCGGCTGAACTCTAGTATGTAGTTGGTTATACTGGAATAAATTTATAACTTGCAACACCTTTGTTACCCGTTGCAATTGGTGTGAAATAAATTATTTTACACTTAAGATAACAGAAGAACAAGGCTGTCATTTAACTTATTTTAACAAACCAGATTATAAAAAACGCCGTTTCTATCTAAATGGATCACACGCCTCACTCGTTAATTACTGGTTTTATCTATAATAATTTTGAACCCACACTTTCTGTAGGAGACCGGGTTTTTTACGACCTGAGTAAGGACAGCGTATACCTCATAGTTGCCCTGATTGATCACCTGGACTTATATTATAACTTTATTAGTATTCCAGATAACAACGGTCTGTTATCTTTTGAAATTACTGAATTAAAGCATAATTCGCGCGACTAACTATTTTTCCTCAGGATTTCCAGCGGAGGTTTACTCAATACAGTTCTGCTATTCAGAATCCCAATCAACATCGTAAGGCCAGAAATACTTAGAAATATCAGTGCAACTGCAAGCCAGTTGGGCTGAAAAGGAATCTCGAAGCTAAATCTTGCCAACGCCCAATTCCCAGCCAGTGCAATTACAATACCTGTTAAAGAGGCTATAGCTCCCAAAAAGAAATATTCTAATGCTGTAATAGCGAAAACTTGTCCTCTGCTAGCTCCCAGCGTGCGTAACAATACACTTTCCTGTATGCGCTGGTATTTGCTGATCATCACTGAAGAGATGAGTACGATTAACCCTGTAATAATGCTGAATCCGGCCATGAACCGAATCACAAAGCCAATTTTATCAAGGATTCCATCTACTACGCTCAAAATCAACGCCAGGTCAATAATCGACACATTTGGGAAGCCACTAACTATTTTCTGCTGAAAGGCCGCTGATGCATTGGCATCAGGAACTCTTGTTACCAAAACATGAAACTGTGGTGCGTCATCAATCACCCCTAATGGAAACACAAGTCTGAAGTTGGTTTGCACCCTGTTCCAATCTACCTTGCGGATGCTTCCAACGATTGTAGGGATGAGCATGCCCTGCACGTTAAACAATAGTTTGTCGCCCAAGCCGGCATGGATCTGCCTCGCATAACTCTCTTCCAAGGAAATCCTCGCGGTGTCCCGGGCTTGATTTATGCGTGTTTGAAATTTACCCGATATTAACTGTTCGGCAGCAGTAAGGCTATCACGAAACGTTACTCTTAGTTCGGCGTTAAAAGCTCGTGGTGAGTACTTAGAGCTGCTATCTTTGCGCACATCGGCAGCGCTAAAACCATTGATTTCCTGCAGGCGCATGGTAACGATAGGAACATCCTGCAAAATCGGAAAACCATTGCTTTTGGTTAGTTTAGTAATTGCGTCTTTTTGAGTAGATTGGATGTCAAATAAGATCATGTTTGGCTGAGTCGGATCTGTAGAACGTGTGATCCTTGACGTCAACATCGATTGCACAAAAAATAGGGTACAGATAAAGGCTGTGCCCAGACCCACCGAAAGCACTAATATGGTAGTCTGGTTATTTGGCCGATATAAATTGGAAAGTCCCTGGCGCCAGGTATATTTCCATGAATATGGAAAATAAATCCTGATCAACTTGATTACTAATGCAGATATACCATACAGAAAGGCAAAGCTGATTACTATTGCGGCCGAAAAGACGAATGTTTGTAGCCAGTTTGACAACTGCAACCTAGCAAAGCAGGTGATGAAAGCCAGGATTAATAAGTACACAAACCAGGTTAACGGATCTTTTGCCTGACTGCCTTCTGGTGTAACGGCACGTAGTGTATTTAGTGGTGATACTTTTCTGATTGAAATAAGAGACGATAAAGAAAATAGAAAAGCGATACAGATACCTAGGATCAATCCCTGGCCTATGGCTCTCCAGGAGATCAGTGTGCTCATCTTAATCGGGAGGAGATCCTGAAATAATACAGGTAATAGCTGCTGGATGAGTGTACCCAGAACAGCGCCCGCTACCGCACCAAGAAAGCCGATACACACAATCTGGATCAGGTAAATGAGAAATGCCTGCTTAGAACTCAGACCGAGGCATCTCAGAATGGCGATACTTTTTACTTTTTCTTTTACATAGATATGTACCGCACTGGCAACACCAATACACCCTAATAGTAAGGCAATAAAGCCTACTAACGATAGAAATTTGGTCACATCAGCGAAAGATTTTCCTGTGCTCTCTTTTTTAGAACTGATCGTTTCCGCGTCCAGATCCCGCTTATCCAGGCGTGTTTCTAATCGTTTCACAAGTTCGTCAGTATTAAATCCCGAATTGAATTTGTAATAGTAGTGGTAGTTTATTCTGCTTCCTTTCTGCGACAAGCCACTTTTTGCGATCGCATCCAGCGGCATAAAAACTGCAGGGGCAATAGTGCTAGCAAATCCCGATTGGCCAGGTGCCTGATTTAAAATCCCCGCGATAGCAAACTTTAAGGTTCCAAGCTGAACGGTATCGCCAACCGATGCCTTAAACTGAAGCATTAGTGTCTGGTCTACAAGGACTCCTTTACCAGTATAGAAGTCTGCTGCAGCGCTGGCCGGACTGGTTTCCATAACTCCATAAAAAGGGTATGCTCCGCGTAACGCACGCAATTGTACCAACCTGGTGCCTCCGGTTTTTGTGAACAGGATCATCGATGCGAAACGCTGCTCTTCGGAAACAGCTGAAGCTTCTTTTTTAAGGGAATCTATAATGAATTTGGCGGCAGGCGTACTTTCTCTATTACTGCTCAAATCCAGATCCGCGCCAATCAATGTCGCTGCCTGACTGTCTATGTCGCGGTTCAAGTTATCACCCAACGCAAAAATAGCCACCAACGCAGCTATGCCCAGGATCATGCTGGATATAAAAAGGAATAATCTTGAACGGTTCTTGCGACTATCTCGCCAGGCCATTTTCAATAGCCATCCCAACTGTAAACGCTTATTGCCCATGTTGCAGTGCTATAGGTTCATCACTCCATACTTCACCGCTTTTAAGTCTGATAATGCGCTCTGTTTTTGAAGCGAGTTCCAGATCGTGGGTAACCAAAATCAAGGTTGTTCCTGCATCTTTGTTCAGGTCGAATAACAGCTGTTCAACTTTTTCTCCGGTTTCAGTGTCCAGGTTTCCTGTGGGCTCATCGGCAAACAGGATTTGTGGGCTGTTAGAGAAAGCTCTGGCGAGTGATACACGCTGCTGCTCGCCACCAGAAAGTTGCGTAGGGTAGTGGTTGGCGCGTTCGGCAAGTCCTACTTTATCCAGTAAAGCTAAAGAACGGGCTTTTATATTTGTTTCACCACGTAATTCCAGGGGTACCATCACATTTTCCAGTGCAGTAAGTGTAGGTAGCAATTGAAAATTTTGAAAGATAAATCCAACATATTGGTTTCTTACCTTAGCACGCTCGTCTTCACCAAGGTTGTTGAAGTCGACCCCATTGAGTACTACATTACCTGTTGTGGAGCGATCCAAACCTGCACACAGGCCGAGGAGTGTTGTTTTTCCGCTTCCAGACGGGCCAACAATGGCGACAGATGATCCTGCAGTGATATCAAAATTTACACCTTTTAATACGGTTAATGGATGTCCTGCCGATGGGTAAGATTTTCCTAAATTAGCTACTGTTAATATGCCCAAAGTAATAGAATTGAAATAAACTGAAACAAATAAAACCTAATTTGGCGTTTTATGTTTTCAAAACACAATCAATTGACAATGATGACAAAAATAAGATGCAAATGCATGCTTTTATCGTTGGCAGTATTGCTCGCTGCCTGTTCTAACGGAAATCAAACCAAGAATGAATCAAAAACGAATACTGAAGTAAAACAGCCGAAGAAACAGATGAAGACGATTTTGTTTTTTGGTGATAGCCTCACCGCAGGTTATGGGCTGGAGGATCCAGAAACTGCTTTTCCAGCGAGAATAGCCGAAAAAATTGACTCTTTAGGATTGCAGTATACAGTTGTCAATGCAGGACTGAGCGGAGAGACAACTGCCGGTGGTCGGTCCAGGATTGACTGGCTCCTTAAACAGAAAATGGACGTTTTTGTGCTTGAATTGGGAGCCAACGACGGACTTCGGGGACTTAATGTGGAAGAAACAGCTAAAAACCTTCAGTTTATCGTAGATCAGGTTAAAGCCAAATATCCTGACTGCAAGATTCTCCTTACAGGGATGATGGTGCCTCCAAGTATGGGTGCTAAATATTCGGACGCCTTTAAAGCGGTATTCATAGATCTTGCAGCAAAGAATAACCTTAAATTTGTGCCATTTCTTTTGGAAAATGTTGGTGGAATTACCCGTTTAAATCAGGCGGATGGAATCCATCCTACAGCAGAAGGTCATGCGATTTTGGCAGAAAATGTATGGTCTATTCTAAAAGGCATGCTGTAATAGTGTGGTTTGTACACTTATCTTCAAATGTAATAGTGCTTAAAACGAACAAAAACTGCCTTTATAAGCTTATAACAGAGTTTTTTACCGTCCTGAATTTTATTAAAACAAAAAGTTGAAATTGTACATTTTGTATTTACATTTGCCCACCTCAAAAAATAAAAATGTCAAATCATAAAGATGTCAATAAACTATCTGCGGCCGGTTTATTAATTAGTCTTGGAATTATCTATGGTGATATTGGTACTTCACCACTATATGTATTCAAAGCCATCATCGGAGAAAGGTTAATCACAGCCGATCTCATACTGGGAGGACTTTCGTGTATCTTCTGGACTTTAACTTTACAAACAACCATTAAATACGTAATTATCACGCTTCAAGCGGATAATAAAGGAGAGGGTGGGATTTTTTCACTGTACTCTCTCGTTAAAAGAAGAGCAAAATGGCTGATCATTCCCGCCATGATTGGTGGCGCAGCGCTCCTCGCAGATGGAATCATGACTCCTGCTGTAACTGTTTCCTCAGCTATTGAAGGACTGGGAATTATCTATGCTGACTTGCCTACTGTGCCGATTGTTATAGCCATAATTGCTGTACTCTTTATTCTCCAACAATTTGGTACTTCACTTGTCGGTAAGGCATTTGGCCCAATTATGTGGGTATGGTTCACCATGATTGCCGTGTTGGGTTTTGTCTATGTGCTTCAGTTTCCAGAAATTCTGAAATCAATCAATCCCTATTACGCTTACCATATCCTGTCTACAAATCCTGAGGCCTTCCTGATTATTGGCGCGGTGTTTTTATGTACTACGGGAGCGGAAGCACTTTACTCTGATCTTGGCCATTGTGGAAGGTCAAATATTCGTATCAGCTGGATCTATGTAAAGACCTGTCTGGTATTGAATTATATGGGGCAAGGGGTATGGTTGTGGAAATTACAGGGTACTAAACTCGGTGAAATCAATCCTTTTTATCACCTGATGCCAGATTGGTTCCTGATTACAGGTATTTCTATTGCAACGGTAGCGGCAACAATTGCTAGTCAGGCGCTGATCTCAGGATCATTTACCCTCATTGCAGAAGCTGTACGTTTAAACCTGTGGCCGAAAGTTAAAATCAACTATCCAAGTAACCAAAAAGGACAGTTATATGTACCTTCAATGAACTGGGTACTCTGCGTTGGTTGTATAATCGTGGTGCTGATATTTAGAAAATCTACCAACATGGAGGCTGCCTATGGACTCTCCATTACTGTAGCTATGCTCATGACCACAATACTTGTATCGGTGTTTTTAATGCGTAAGCGGGTGCCTACCTATCTTATTGTTATCTTCCTGACCATTTATGGTGTTATCGAGCTGACATTCCTAATTGGAAATGCAGCTAAAATTCTCCATGGAGGTTGGTTTACAGTGCTATTGGGTGCGTCGCTTTTCTCTATCATGTGGGCTTGGTTTAACGGTCGCAGGATCAGAAACAGATACATGAAATTCATTGATATCGAGAAATATTACCCGATCATCGAGAAGATTTCCATCGATGAGACTATACCCAAATATGCATCACAACTGGTATATTTAACCAGCGCCAACTTCAATTCTGAAATTGAATCGTCAATCATGTACTCTATGATTCAGAAATTGCCGAAACGTGCAGACGTTTATTGGTTATTGCACGTAGATGTGACCGATGAGCCGCATACTATGGAATACAAGGTTGTGCCTTTGATAGATGGCAAGTTGATTCGTGTGGATTTCCGACTAGGTTTCAGGGTTGAACAACGTATCAACGTCCTGTTCAGGAAAGTTGTAGAAGAAATGGTGAAAAATCAGGAGATCGACATCACGAGCAGATATGCGTCGTTAAACGAACATAAAATAGCGGGGGATTTCAGGTTTGTTGTGGTAGAAAAGGTATTGTCGACGTCTTACAGTTTGCAGTTTATTGAGCGCTGTACCATGATCTATTATCGTATTCTTAAAAATTTCAGCGTTCCTGAGGAAAAAGGTTTCGGATTGGATCTTAGTTTTGTTACGGTAGAGAAAGTTCCTTTGATCGTGGATCTGCCTACAGATTTCGAACTGAAAAGAATTAATTAATCGCTCTATGGATCGGAAAAGGTTTATTTCTTCCGTACTTACCGCTGGAGCTGCAATGACAGCGAGTAGTGCTTATGCAGCAGAATTGGCAGAATCAGGTAAAAATAATAAAATCCCTCCATATCTGAGCAACGGAGACCTGATTGGCATCACCTGTCCTGCGGGATTTATAACATTGGAGGATATTCAGCCGGCGGTAAAAACAATGCAGCAATGGGGCTTTCAGGTATTTATTGGCAAGACGGTTGGAGCTCGGGATTTTACTTATGGCGGTACTGATGAAGAGCGCAGAACTGATTTGCAAATGATGCTTGATAATCCTGATATTAAGGCAATCATGTGTGCGAGGGGTGGGTATGGAGTTGTCAGGATTCTTGATCAACTAAATTTTGATAGGTTTAAGAATCATCCCAAATGGCTGATTGGATTTAGCGACATCACGGCATTGCATTGTCATCTGGAACGAAATTTTGGAATCGCGTCCATCCATTCAAAAATGTGCAATAGCTTTCCATCTGAGGCTGTTCTGGCTGAGCCTATACAATTTGAAACAATATTGTCCATTAAAACAGCGCTAACAGGAGCTGTTTTATCTTATTCTGCGCCATTTAATTCATTCAATAGAGCTGGAATTGCGAAGGGCAATCTTGTTGGTGGCAATCTCAGTTTGATCGAAACATTAGCTGGTTCATCGTCAGACTTAAAGACAGATGGAAAAATACTTTTTGTGGAAGATACAGGTGAATATTTATACAGCATTGACCGTATGTTCTGGAACCTCAAGCGAAGTGGTAAGCTTGAAAACCTTGCTGGCTTGATCATTGGCGGTTTTAAAGTCAAGCCCGATGAAGTTGGTGAGGAGTTTGGAAATACAATCTACGATATCGTGATGGAGAAGGTGAGTGGCTTTAAATATCCTGTATGTTTTGACTTCCCGGTAGGACATCAGAGAAATAACGTGGCTCTTCGCTGTGGCATGCCGTACACTTTGGAAGTCTCTGCCCTTGGTAGTACGCTGCAGTCCTTATAATAAATTGAGTTAATCACGAAAACGTTTCCGTTAAATTATTCTTCAAGTCCGCTCAGTGCTTCTCAAAAATTAAGTATCATTGATTTTGAATTGAAATCATGACTGATAAAAAGAATAAATTAGTACAAACCTGGCGCTGGTATGGCCCATCAGATCCTGTTAGCTTGCAGGATGTTAAACAGGCCGGTGCTGTTGGGATAGTAACAGCCTTACATCATATTCCGCATGGAGAAGTTTGGCCTGTCGCAGATATTCTTGAAAGAAAAGCGATTATTGAAGCCTCAGGCTTACATTGGGCGGTTGTAGAAAGTGTACCTGTACATGAGGCAATAAAGACCCGCCGTGCTGATGCCGGTAGATACATAGAAAATTATAAGACATCGATTAGAAATCTCGCATCATGTGGGATCAAAACTATCTGTTATAACTTTATGCCGGTGCTCGACTGGACCAGAACACAGTTGGATTTAACGATGACTGATGGATCTAAAGCATTGTACTTTAACTGGATTGACCTGATAATTTTCGACATTCATATTCTTCAACGTGAGGGTGCCGCCGCGGATTATAGTCAGGAGCTGCTGGAAAAAGCAAAGCAAAGACATGCGGGAATGAGTCAGGCTGATCTTGACGACCTGCGTATCAACGTGCTCATGGGTATTCCCAACGAAAAGGAGATAGAGTTGGAAGCATTAAGAAATAGTATCGGTGAGTATAAAGAAATCGGCGCTGAGGGTTTGAGAAGTAACCTAACCTGGTTTTTAAATGAAATCGCTGATGCTTGCGAATCTTCTGGCGTGGTCATGACTATCCATCCCGATGATCCGCCTTACCCTATTTTGGGGCTGCCAAGGGTTGCGAGCACCAAATCTGATCTGGAACATATTCTGAAGAGTGTAGATAAACCTTTTAATGGTATTTGCTTCTGCACGGGTTCTCTAGGTGCTAGCGTTAGCAATGTACTGACTGAGATTTTTGAAGCAGTAAAAAAGCGCGTGTATTTCTTGCACCTTCGAAATGTGACGAAAGACGAAGAGGGAAATTTCTATGAGGCAGATCACCTCGGAGGAGATGTAAATATGTATGAAATTATGAAGCTGGTTGTGGCAGAAAATGAGCGTCGGACTATGCCAATTCCATTTCGTCCCGATCACGGGCACCAGATGTTGGACGACTTGCAAAAAGTCACCAATCCGGGCTACTCGGCGATAGGGCGGTTGCGCGGATTGGCAGAACTTCGTGGACTAGAGCTCGGCGTGTCTGGAAACTACTAAGGTTTGATGAGTTTTTCGTCGTCCTTTTCGTCGGGATCACGTTGACCGGCTCACAAATCAGTTTTGTGAGAAGTGCCAAAAAGTGATTCATCGTTTTTTGGTATTTTCTTATCTGCGGAGTCCTGATTAAGATTCTCAATACCTGGCAGTTGTTCGGTAGGCCGATGATCTGTAGTACTATTGAAATCAGGTTTTGTAGCATTTTCCGGGTGGTTTGGATCTTTGTTTTCCATAGGTTTGCATGTCGGTGTTTCAAAATAAGCGACGTATGCTAAACAAATTGTCCTGAAAATGGTTTAAAATACCGTGAATGCACAAAAAATAGCGTTTTTATGTAAATTTCATTTGCAAGAAATTCTATAATTATTATCTTTAAACCCATAATCAAATATTAATTTAAAAAGAACATGGAAAAATTTTCAAAATTAAAAGAGCTGGTTGCCGCTGTGGAGACCGATGCAGACAAATTTTACAACTCAGGAAACGGTGCAGCTGGAACTAGAGTACGTAAAGCAATGCAAGACTTAAAAACTTTAGCACAAGATATCCGTACTGAAGTAACTGAGAAAAAAAATTCAGGTAAATAAGCACGCTCTAAAGCATAAAAAAAGTCTGTATTTATACAGACTTTTTTTATGCTTTCTAAATTTATTTGATTGCACCGAAAGCCGCGAAATTACCGTTCTTGTGCAAAATCTCTATCGCTGTAAATCCCACCTTTTTTAAGAGGTTGATCTGGAAAGTAACCGATCTGGGGGTATCCTCATAGGCGATATAGTCAAATACTTTTTGCTTGTATTCCGCGCCGCCCAGGGTTTCGAGATAACTGCCATATCTATCCTGAAATAATCGTTGCATCGCTGCAGTATCCTGAGCGATCAAGTCTGAAATCCAGATACTTCCTCCAGGTCTTAACAACTTGTACATTTTCTGAAATACGTTTTCCCAGTCGCTATCATCACGCAGGTGATGAAATACTGCTGCTGCAAGAATGATGTCGTAACCCTGCTCAGGAAGGTCCAAATTACGCATGTCTCCCTGAACTTTCGTTACGGAAGAGCAGCCTGCAGTGAGTAGCCGTTGTTCAGCACGATCCAGCATGGGCATGCTCAGGTCACTTATAGTGCAATGAAGGCTGGTGATTTTACTGAGCATTTTTAAGCTGTAGTTCCCTGCTCCACAACCAATATCAAGTAATTGAGTGGCATTCGGTGTGCTATAATGCGCAGCGGTAGTGCAAAGCTCCATCGTCAGTGCTGCATCAATAGTTGTTAGCTGCCCGGTATCAAGATTGGAAAAACGCTCCACATCTTTGTCGAAGCGTTTTCTGATCTCATCAATGCTTGCCCGGTTAGTTTTATCGAAATCCATAATGTCATTTTTTTCAAATGACGCTATAAATCATCAAATCATGAAACCTTTTTCAAGATTAACAGCATGTAGGTAATTCTCTCTTTAATAATAGTGTAGTATTTCGTCATATCTTCTCAGTGCTTGTTTAGGTAAACGCAGGATCGGTAGATAACGCTACAACAAGTGATCAATGCCACCAGACTGGATGAAGGCCTGGTATAAGCAAAGGATCAAAAGTGTAAGAGCGATAATTCTGAGGAGAGGTATAACATAACGGGGTGAGTTTAAATTTCTAAGGCTGGAAGGGAGCATAATTTTGATTTTTTTTTAATGGTGCTGGGATTATCTCTCAATTAAATGTCGCATTCATCAATATTTTATTTAAACTTGTTGTAAAGATACTGCCGCATGTTTGCCTTGTCAACTGCGTAAATACGTAGTTTTAGTTTGAAAATGCCCGAGGGATGAATATGGAATTAGGAGATTACTCAAAGAATTTTATTACCGATACACCAGCCGATCCTGAAACAGAACGCTACCAGTATTTTCTAAAATCAATCCCAAGGTTTCCGGAAGAAGCGGTTTACATTTATTCTTTTAAAGAGGGAAAGATGATTTTCGCCGCTGGCTGGGAGGAGGTAGTAGGGTACAAAGATGAAGAGATCAATATGTTGGCTATTGTAAACATGTCGGCACCTGACTTCGCACCCTTTTCACATGATTTGAATGATAAAGCACTACGGTTTATTCACAACAAGACCGAGAACCTTGAGCAATATAGCTTCACAATAGAACTAAAGAAAATCCATAAAGACGGACATCTGGTACCCATTTTAGCGCGTGTTGGTGTCTATAGCTCTGAAGAAGGAAAGATTACAGCGATCATCGGACGCTTCCAGATAAACAGGAGTTTGATCTTTGGAAAGATAATGCGTTATGCCGCATATGGGCCTGAAAAAGAAACTTTTGAGGAAGAGTTGAATAAAATGTTATTCGCCCATCTCGCCATCTCAGATAAAGAAAAAGAAGCATTGTCACTTGTTGCTAAAGGATACTCTTTTAAAGAGATTGCACGCGAGCTTAAGGTTTCACATTCTGCTATCGATAAAAGGATAATCCCTTTATATAAGCGATTTGATGTGAAGAGCCTAACGCATCTGGTGAGTTTCGCATATGATAATAATATCTTACCTTAATCGTTCCCCAGAATTAATGGTTATCCAAATTTATCGTAGTTATATTTTCTTTACTGATTCCTATGCGTTGCAATAAGGTCTGCCAGTTTTCTTCCAACTGAACTGCCGGATCTTCTGTACCCATTACCCACACGATATTTTTTTCCCGGATATGTTTGATGTTATCTGGCCCGAAAACGGGATTGTCAAGGATATCATAAAAAATTGCAGTGCTTAAAATATCTCCCTTAATGGGATTTCCGGGATTAATGTCATCAATCACCAGCAAGGAAGATTTGCGCCAGTTCCACAACATATTAAAGGTTACGTCTGGATGTTCATCACGCTCGTAAAATAAACTCAGTAATTTGACGGCTGTAATATAGCTACAGCAGCCCCTGTTTATAGAGATTTCGGTAGACAGGCCTACAGCCAGCGTTGTTTTTCCACTTCCCTTGGAACCAAAAAGTAACAAGTGCTTGCCGTTTTCTTCGTTCTTGATGTAATTCAGAACTGCCTTTTTATTAGTTTCAGAGATTGGTTGTTTCCACTGACTGAGTCTGAGTTGAAATGGATATTCTGCGTATTGGATATACATTTTAGTGGTATACCAGTAATAAGCCGGCCAGGTAACCAATACAATCATCCCTATGATGATCTGTGAAACACTAGCAGAATAGCAACATACGATGCTTGCTGTCAATGCACCGATCCCGAAGTAAAAAAGATCTGTAACGGTATCAAATGCTACGTTAGCCCAGGCAGGGGGGAAGCTATAATCCGGATTATTCAATTCCTTTTTCCCAGATGGCAACCTAACCAATGGACCCAGAAAATTATACAATTCAAATAAGATCCAGACTGCCCACACACCAAGCGCTGCCCATAATTCCGGATAATGAATTCCGGGTTTTTCTCTGATCAGATTGTATACCACAATAGCGGGGATGAATCCCAATGCGAAATGACCGAATTGATTGGCCAGCCATGCGTAAGTAAGTGTCACTCCCCGATAGGAATCTTTCCCGATGAGGTCGTTCTTTAATTGCGTAAATACTGCTTTAGCGTTAATCAAACTCATTATTTCGCCTTTGCAAGCTTAGCCAAATGGTTATCAATGAGTTCTGTAAGTTGTTTAAATTCCTCGGTCGAGTAGCCTATCGATTGGTAAATAATTTTGCCTTGCTCGTCGATCAGAATATTTCTTGGGATAGAGATGCTCGCAAATTTTTTGAAAATGCTTCGGTTCAGATCCGGTAAAATTGGAAAGGTAAATCCTTTTTTAGCTTTATATGGAATTAATTTATCCCAGCCTTCTTCACGACCAAAAACGAAAAATGCAAAGTTTGCATCGCTCTTATGTTTATCCCAGATCTGTGTTTGTGCAAGTGGCAGCTCAATATTACATGGTGGGCACCAGGTGGCAAAAAGATTTATTAAAATCAGTTTTCCTTTGTAGTCGGCAATATTTACTGATTTCCCTTTTGCAGTCTCAAAAGAAAATGCAGGAACGGCGTCACCGATTTTAGTAAATGTTCCATCATCCTGCGCTTTGGCAGTAAAACCAATCAGGAGAAGTAATAAAGATAGCCTGTAAAATTTCATAATCGCGTTGTTTAGACTTAAAAATACATAATTTACGGTGGTCAAACAAAATTCTGTATTTATTTGTAATGGTAACTCAATTTATAATATGCTCATAGTACAAAATATCCGGTTGAGCCGGATTCTTAGAAATACCTGGCAGGTCGATATCATCATGATTATTTCCTGTACTGCCGCTTATCTGTTACGTACTTTCTTATTTAAACATCATTTTGAAGTACCAGCAATTATCCCCACTGTTTTAGGTACAGCCATTGCTTTTTTTGTTGGATTTAATAACAACCAATCATACGACCGATGGTGGGAGGCCAGAAAAATTTGGGGTGGTTTAGTGAACGACTCCAGGTCCTGGGCGCGTAGCGTTACCAGTTACCTTACACAAAATGACATGAGCGACGAAGAATTTGATGCACTTAAAAGACGGATGGTGAACCGTCATATCGCTTTTCTGTATGCCTTGAAGGCAAATCTAAGAAGTGCGACCGATGAAACATATCATTTATATCTTGATCAACACGAAGATATTGAAACGAACTTACATACCAATGTACCAAACGCAATCTTGAACTTACAGTCGTGGGAACTAGAGCAACTTTCGAGAAAGGGCATGATTGATGGCTTCCGGTTTATGGAAATGAATCAACTTATCGTAAAATTCTGTGATGGAATGGGAATGTCTGAACGAATTAAGAATACCATATTTCCGACAACATATAATTATTTTACGAAAATATTTATATGGTTATTTGTGGTCTCATTAACCCTGGTGATCAGCCAATATGCTGGTCCGGCTTCGATATTTTTGGGCTGGCTGGTAGGATTTGTATACGTATCTACTCAAATCAATGGAATGAGCCTGGTCAATCCATTTGAAAATAATTCAAGCGCTATCCCGCTTAATCAGATCACAAGGGGCATAGAAATTAATTTGCTGGAAATGATTGGTGCTAAAGATATCCCTGATCCGGTGAAACCGATCAACGGAGAATATGTTTTGTAATTAAATCCGAAAATCCATGCCTTTCAATTGATTAAAATCAATTAATTTCGTTTGTCAAACACTTAAAAAACCGGATCAACGATCCATTAGACGAAACGATTTTGGAAGCACAACTTAGCCCTACAGAACTAGAAAAGAAAATGGCCGCATTGGAGGCCGTTAAATTTGTTAAAGATAATGATATTATAGGTTTGGGGACAGGCTCCACGGCATATTATGCAATTATGGAGATAGGCAATCTAGTGGCTAAAGGCCTGAAAGTTCAGTGTGTGCCAACTTCGGTTCATACTGAAAACCTAGCAAAGTCTCTTAATATCCCATTGCTGGAATTGCAGGATGTTAATGCCATAGATGTGACTATTGATGGTGCCGATGAATTTACGACAGGTTTGCAGTTGATTAAAGGTGGGGGCGGAGCGTTGTTCAGGGAGAAAATTGTTGCCTCACTTACTAAAATGGAGATTATTATTGCCGACGGCGCAAAAAAAGTTGAATTGCTTGGTAAGTTTAAAGTACCCGTGGAAGTTGTTCCACTTGCCCTTACTTATGCCATTCAGCAGATTGAAGCTTTAGGAGGTACTGCTGAATTGCGGAAGAAAAGTGGGGAAGTTTTTGTTACCGACAACCGGAATTATATTCTAGATGCTGATTTTGGACTAATTCAAGATCCTGCACTTTTAGCAGAACAACTAAACCAGATCGAGGGTGTGCTGGCTCATGGATTATTTATCGGCCTTACTTCGATGATCATTGTTGGGCATGGAGAAAACACTACGGTATACCATAGAAATTAATAGATGATTAGAAAGATAACTTATACTACGATCTTGCTGTTCGTATTGGGGGCCACTTCTGGCTTTGCGCAGCAAGATACTATATTGATCAAACCAAGAATACGTGTGATGATTGATAACGATTTCTCTGGTGACCCCGATGGGCTGTTCCAGCTTGTTCACCACTTACTTTCTCCTTCGGTGAAGATTACAGGTGTAATTGGCTCTCACCTTAAAAAGAATGATCCTTTTGACCCGTCTACAGTAACGGCAGACCACGCCGTTGAAAAGGCAACAGAGGTGATCCGATTATTGGGAATGGAACGGTCGGTTCCAGTTTATGCAGGTTCAAATACTGGTCTTGATAATTCTCAAGTTCCTAAAGTATCTGCAGCGGCTCAGGCTATTGTGAGGGAGGCGATGCGCACAGATACAAAGCTGCCTTTATATATTGTTTGTGGCGCCGGACTTACAGATGTGGCCAGCGCTTATCTGATAGAGCCAAAAATTGCCGAAAAAATCACGCTGGTTTGGATTGGTGGACCGGAATATGAAGGTCTGGCGTTTCTGCCTCCGGGTTCTAAAGGACCGGAATACAACCTGGCAATTGATATCAAAGCAGTGCAGACAGTTTTCAATAGCTCGAAAATTCCTGTTTGGCAAGTACCAAGAAATGCATACAGACAAACGCTTTTGTCCTATTCTGAGTTAAGTGCACGCATTAAACCTCAGGGAAAGGTTGGACTCTATTTATATCAGTCTATTGAAAAATTGATGGGAAGACTCGCAAAGGTTAATTATTCCATTGGTGAAACGTATATCATCGGCGATAGTCCCTTGGTTTTACTAACTGCTTTACAATCTTCTTTTGAAGCTGATCCGTCATCCAGTGATTACGTTTTGCGTAAATCGCCGAAAATTAATGACGAGGGATTTTATGAAGCTAACGCTGCCGGAAGGACCATACGCGTATATACAAGACTAGATACCCGGCTAATGTTTGATGACCTTTTTGCGAAATTAAGCCTGATCAAAAATAACTAACCAGTAAATCCTTAAATTTATAACCAATCCTAAAAATCAATATTATGAAAACCTTTAAAAAATCTTGCCTGACGGTGATGTTGTTTGTATCGACCGCTGCAACAGTTTTTGCACAGGAGGCTGCTAAACCCGCCCCAAAAGAAAAAGCGAGTCCGGCGCAAGTTGTAGATGGTACCATCAATGGCGCTACGGTCCAAATTAAATACAGCAGTCCTGCTGTAAAAGGAAGAAAAATCTGGGGAGAACTGGTACCTACCGATAGTGTATGGAGAGCCGGTGCCAACGAGGCAACAACTTTCGAAACAGACAAACCGTTGAAAATACAGGGTAAAACATTGCCAGCAGGGAAATACAGTCTATATGCCCAAACAGGAGCTGCAGAGTGGAAAATCATTTTTAATGCTGAAGTTGGACAATGGGGGATCAAACGTGGGGGCCTAACAACCCGTGTACCAGAGAAAGATGTTGTTGTTGTAACGGCAAAACCAACTAAATCCAAAACGTTTAACGAACGTCTGGTATATACAATAACAGGTAAAGGTTTTGACCTGAGTTGGGAAAACCTCACAGTGCCGGTAACGTTTAAATAAGCTCCCGCACAATCTTTATAAAAGAAATGCCCTTAAATTTAAGGGCATTTCTTTTTTGCAATCAATAAGTGTTTAATCTTGAAATAAGTATCCGCTGTATGCCAGTCCTTTAGCAACACTGGTGAAGTTGTCGCCGGAATTTACCGGAATGTGGGGGAATTTTGTTTTAAACAAATGCTGTATGCCACCAACAAGTGAGGTGCCGCCAGTAAGGAACAGACTGTCGATGTCTTCGGCTTGGATGTTGTTCTTCAACATAAACTCTTCCAAGTAATTGGCGATTTTTTTTATGTCTTTATTGATAACAGCATTATATTGTTCCAACGAAATCTCTTCATCGATCTCGATGTCCATATTGGAGTATACAAATCGTGCCTCCTCGTGTTTAGATAATCGGATTTTAGTCTTCTCGATAGATTGAAATATGGAGTATCCAAGGTTATTGTCGACCAGCGTAATCAGGTTTTTAAACTTTCTGTCTTTTTTTGAGTAATGGTAATAATCCTGTAGATCCTTCTGAATCCTCAATCCGTTGAAGAAATTCATCTTATCCCAGGTACATATGTTCGCAAACAAGGAGATTGGAACAGATAATATTTTACCCGGCGTAGCCTCGTATAAGGTATTTTTACCAAAATAAGGTGTTCCTTTATCCCACATAAATGCTGAGTCAAAACTATCGCCGCCTACGTAAACTCCACCGGAAGCGATCATATCATTTTTCCTGTCTGTATTTCCGACTTTAGCGGGGTCGAGCATGAGATATGTGAAATCTGTTGTTCCTCCACCCAAATCCGCTACCAGTACCTTTTCTTTCTTGCTGATTGTTTTTTCGTAGGCGAAGGCTGCACCAATAGGTTCAAATTGAAAACGTACTTCTGTAAATCCAGCCAATTGTGCAGCTTTGGTCAGACGTGTCTGTGCGAGCGTATCCTTGGCTGCGCTATCGTCATCGAAAAACACAGGTCTGCCGATAATAGCCTTCTGGCAATCGTAGCCGATAATCTGGTCGGCCTGCGCCTTTAAGTCTTTGAGAATTAAAGCGACAAGGTCTGATGCCGTATATCTTTTGTTGTGAATCCGTGTTTCAATGAAACTACTTCTTGACAAGATCTGTTTGATAGATTTGATGAAACGCCCTTTCATGCCATCGCTAAGGTATGCTGTAATTGCCTGGTCACCAACAACGTATTTCATAGCTTCTCCACCAGTTTGTTCGTGCTGGAAATAAAGAAGGGAGGGGACTGTGATCGTGCTGACGATCTCTTGCTTTTCTTCGTCAAAAATAGAAAGGGCGGAATTGGTAGTACCAAAGTCAATTCCGTACAAAAATTTGTTCATGTGCAGGGGAAATAGATTTGTGTCCGCCATAGGGTTCTGCCAGGCTAATCAGCCTCTGGCTCCAAAGCGGGCACAAATCTAGAAAAAAAAGACAGAGATGTCCGGGCTAAAAAACATTTAATCCCGATTGACTTATAGGTACTGATTATAATTCTATTAGCTGATAGCTTCAGCGTGTTTTTTGAAATTATTAAGGATAGCCTGCCATCCTTCTTGTTGCATGCTCACTGGATTTTGACTTTCGGGATCAAAAATTTCAGTGATTTCTGTGCCTTCAAAGTCCTTTACAAATGAAATTTTAACTGTTCTCCCGTCATCAAGCGTATATTCGATCGCGGTGTAGGGATCTACGCGGGTATACGTACCTCCAAAATCGAAGCTGAAGCTGCCATCTTTAGCCGCCATTGTGGTTTTGAATTTGCCGCCTGCCTGTAAATCATTATCTGCGTAGGGTGAGTGCCAGTCTTCCGAAGCATGTGTCCATTGCATAATGTGTTTAGGATTTGTCCAGGCTTCCCATACTTTTTCTACAGGAGCATTTACGGTAGCGCTTACTGTTACGACGTTCTTTTCGGTTTCCATTGAGCTATATTATATTTGGTTAACAGCTAAGTTAATAGAACCTTATTTAAAGTAGGAGGGGCAAACAGGACATTTTTTTGCTTTCTACAAATTATTTAATAGCAGTTGTGCTCGATTGTGCCCAGAATTGGCTGCTTTATTTTTGCTTCGATAATTAGGTTCGTTAGCTAATGGACTTTCCGAATGGAGTAAAAGCAAGATTCATGAGTTTGAAATGCTGGCGGCCAAATGGAATTCCGACGATAGTAAGGCAAAGAAAAATCCCGAAAAACAAATGGGTGAGTACTACCCAAAATCCGCCAAAAACAAACCAGATGATATTCATGATGGTAGATAAGCAACCTGTGTTGTAAGAGGTATCTGTAATCCGAACGCCAAAGGGGGCCAGCCCAACTATAGCAATTTTGAAACATTGAATTCCGAAAGGAATACCAATAATTGTTGCACAAAGAATTAACCCACCAATCAGATATTCAAAAAAAATGAAGATTCCACCACAGATAATCCAGATCAGGTTGCCTAATAAATTCATGTTTTGTTTTTGTATTAAGATGCCTCAGACAAGAAATAGTTACAATCTAGAAAAGGTTACTATACCTAGGTGTGTTTTTGCGTGCTTATTGTCCTTTCCAACTGATCTTGATTACGAAATCGGTATGGGTAACCCCTGAAGATATTTCAAATTAAGTTTTTTGGTCTATATAGTATATATAGTGCGTCTTCTAATCCATTGCATAGCTAATTCAAATAGGTGCAGGTCGAATCGCAGATGCACGAAAGTTCTACTGAGTCCACTATGAGTCCACACTGATAGCACAACAATTGCACGGATTCGCATAAAACGGTAGTGACAGTGTTGAGTTAATGAGTAGTGGAGATGCACCCATTTAGACTGTGTCTGTATTGATGAGATTTAGTTTTGCTTGACTCGTGAATTCTAGAAGTGCATAAGGGAAGAGAAAAATTGGCCGGCAACCTGCCTGTTTTTTACGTTTTCGAATATTAAAATAGTTTTAGAAAAAGATATTGTTAATTAAAATTTCCTTTTTTTAATCTTTTGCGGGTTCCTCATGCCGTTTTCAGCGCTTTTCTTTTTGCGGTTGTTTAATCTTAGGTGTGCCTGGAATATTCGGTAATATGCGTTTTTCGAACGTGTACCTCTGTATTGCGTGTATTGTTTAAAATAATTCAAATTTCTTTTGTTTGAGAGACAGGGCATTAGGGTTGTGTGTTAGTTAAAGGTTAACAATAAGTTTGGTAGGAGGGAATATTTTCCTACTTTTGCATCCCGCTTGGGAGCAAGGGGAGTGCGGTTTGATAAGCGAGGTTGATTTGAAATAAGGGTAGAAAAAGTTGATGCTGGGTGTTTTAAACACTGAAAATAAAAATCAAAAAAGATTTGCAGAAACAAAAAAGATTCCTAC
>NZ_SNWM01000001.1 GCF_004362245.1 Pedobacter duraquae | reverse complement strand
CAGAGAAGTTAAGCCCACCAGAGCCGATGGTACTGCGGTAACACGTGGGAGAGTAGGTCGGTGCCAAATCTTAAAGAGACCCTGTAGTGAAAACTGCAGGGTTTTCTTGTTTTATAACATTTCTAGGTTTCTTAGGATTTGTAAGTACAAAGAGTTCTTTACCCATCCCAAAACGGCTTGTATGCTAATCCAAAATATATTTGCTTGCTCATAAGCGTTATCGTCTTTATTTTCGTTTAAGATTGTAGATGTAGCTTAGTCCTTTATGAGATATTTTGGTTATATTTGGGCTTAAACTAAACACACCACAAGAATGAGTTTTTTTGCAGAAAGAAGAAGGGAAGTGATGTTACATATCGAGAAATATATGCTCGAGATGATGGATACCTATCTTAAGCCTATTGATACCAATTGGCAACCCTCTGATTTCCTTCCCGATTCTACCAGTGAAACTTTCTATCAGGATATTAAATTGCTTAGAGAAAAAGCGAACGATCTTTCCTATGATCTTGTTGCTGTTCTTATCGGGGATACGATCACAGAAGAGGCCTTACCTACCTATGAGTCATGGCTTGCTATGGTTGATGGTATAGACCGTAACGAACAAGGTGGCTGGATGAGATGGGTGAGACACTGGACAGCAGAAGAAAATCGTCATGGTGATCTTTTAAATAAGTATCTATATTTATCCGGACGTGTTGACATGCGTCAAATGGAGATTTCTACGCAATATCTGATTGCTGATGGTTTTGATATTGGTACTGGCCATGATCCATATCGCAACTTTATTTATACAAGTTTCCAGGAACTTGCAACTAATATTTCGCATCGCAGGGTAGCTTCGTTAGCTAAACAGGATGGCGATACTTCGTTGTCAAAAATGTGTGGAGTGATTGCCTCTGATGAAGCTCGTCATGCTAAAGCTTACAAAGATTTTATGTCTAAAATTTTTGAAGTTGATCCCAATGAAGCTATGATTGCATTCGAAGATATGATGCGTCAAAAGATCGTGATGCCAGCGCATTTCCTTAGAGAGATGGGCTTGAAGATAGGACAAACTTTTGGACATTTTACTGACGCAGCGCAGCGTTTGGGCGTTTATACTGCGGTAGATTACGTCGAAATTATGCAGCAATTGATTGACGAGTGGAAGCTTGAAGGTATGCGTGATTTGAATGAAGCTGGTGAGAAAGCAAGAGATTATATTATGGCTTTGCCGAATCGTTTACTCCGGGTAGCTGATCGTATGAAAAACCCAACGATCGATTACAAATTCAGCTGGATTCATGCTTAAATAGCTTATCGAATTCTAAATATGATATTATAAAAACGCCCGGGTCCCTCCCGGGCGTTTTGCATTTTATTACTTTTACATATTCCGACGGTATTGACCGCCTACTTCATACATGGCATTTGAGATCTGACCCAATGAGCATATCTTGCAAGCTTCCATAAGATGTTCGAAGATGTTTTCACCCTGTACTGCAGCGAGCTGTAGATTCTTGAGCGCGGTTTCTGTAAGATCCGCATTTCGGTCCTGAAATGATTTTAACGCCTCAATCTGGAATTGTTTTTCTTCTTCCGTTGCCCTGATTACTTCTGAAGGAACTATGGTTGGGGATCCATTTTTATTTAGGAAGGTGTTCACACCAACAATCGGGTAACCTCCATTATGTTTAAGGGTCTCATAATAAAGACTTTCTTCCTGTATTTTTCCCCGCTGGTACATTGTTTCCATGGCGCCGAGAACACCTCCACGGTCATTGATACGCTTAAATTCTAACAACACAGCTTCCTCAACTAGGTCTGTTAGGTCTTCGATAATAAAGGCACCTTGTAAGGGATTTTCGTTTTTCGCCAAACCTAGCTCTCTATTAATAATCAATTGTATTGCCATTGCCCTACGCACAGATTCTTCAGTCGGCGTGGTGATAGCCTCATCATATGCGTTTGTATGCAGAGAATTACAGTTGTCGTAAATAGCGTACAAAGCTTGCAGTGTTGTGCGAATATCATTAAAATCTATTTCCTGTGCATGTAGTGAACGTCCTGAAGTCTGTATGTGATATTTGAGCATCTGCGAACGTACATTTCCTTTGTACTTGTTTTTAATGGCCTTAGCCCAGATTCTTCTTGCTACACGACCAATAACTGCATATTCAGGGTCTATTCCGTTAGAGAAGAAAAAGGAAAGGTTAGGTGCGAAGTCGTCGATATGCATTCCTCTACTTAAGTAGTACTCTACAAAGGTAAAGCCGTTACTGAGGGTAAACGCAAGCTGAGAGATTGGGTTGGCACCTGCCTCAGCAATGTGGTAACCAGAGATAGATACTGAATAAAAATTTCGGACTTTCTGATCGATGAAATACTTCTGAATGTCACCCATCATCCGTAAAGCGTATTCCGTAGAGAAAATGCAGGTATTCTGTGCCTGGTCTTCTTTAAGTATATCTGCCTGCACTGTCCCTCTTACCGAACTGATCGCATAAGCCTTAATTCTGGCATATACATCGGCAGGCAATACCTGATCACCAGTAACACCCAGTAACATCAAGCCGAGACCATTGTTTCCTTCCGGGAGGGTACCTTGGTAGCTTGGTCTGATTAGACCTTTGCTGGTATATATGACATCAATTTTAGCCTTTATTTCTTCTTCTAGGTTGTGTTCTATGATATATTTTTCACATTGCTGATCAATGGCAGCATTCATGAAAAAACCAAGAAGCATTGGAGCTGGGCCATTGATAGTCATTGATACAGATGTGCTTGGTGCACAAAGGTCAAATCCAGAGTATAGTTTTTTAGCATCATCAATCGTCGCGATACTCACACCTGAATTACCAATCTTACCATAGATATCAGGGCGAATATGCGGATCCTCTCCATAAAGGGTTACAGAGTCGAAAGCTGTAGACAGCCTATGTGCCGGTTGACCAAGCGATACATAATGAAAGCGTTTATTTGTACGTTCAGGACCACCTTCCCCTGCAAACATCCGCGTTGGATCTTCCCCTTCCCGTTTCAGCGGAAAAACACCTGCGGCGAATGGAAATTCACCAGGTACATTTTCGGTAAGCAGCCAGCGAAGGATGTCACCCCAATCCTTGTATCGTGGTAATGAAACTTTAGGTATTTTAAGTTTAGATAAGGATTCGTAAAAGAGCGGGAGTTTGATCTCCTTATCTCTAACCTTATAGATGAAGTTTTCTTGTTGGTATTTTATAATAGTGTCTGGCCATTCCCTCAGTAGTCTTTTACAATTCCCGTCTAGTTGTTCTTCCAGATGTGTGTATACATGCTGAAGAGATTCAGTAATGCCTTTATCATCACTACCTTCAGTAAACTTAATTACACCTTGCAATTGATAGAGTTTACGGGCAATTTCGCTTTGCTGGTTAACCCATTCATTGTAGGTGGTACTGGATTCCGCTATTTCAGCAAGGTAACGGATCCGATCAGGTGGGATGATATATATTTTCTCTGATTGTGCTGAGGTCATGCCCATCTGTGCGTGGAAGTCGACGCCAGTTTTCTCCCTGATAGTGTCCATCAGCGATGTAAACAGGTTGTTCATCCCCGGATCATTAAACTGGGCTGCCATGGTACCATAAACGGGAATAGTGTCATCTGCTGCATCAAAAAGGTTATGGTTTCTTTTGTACTGCTTCCGAACATCCCGGAGGGCATCTAAAGCGCCACGTTTATCAAATTTGTTGATGGCAACCAGGTCGGCGAAATCCAGCATGTCTATTTTCTCCAATTGCGATGCTGCACCAAATTCCGGGGTCATCACATAGAGGGAAACATCGCAATGCTCGGTAATTTCAGTATCACTTTGTCCGATACCCGAAGTTTCAACAATAATAAGGTCATATCCGGCAGCTTTACAAATATCAATGCTTTCCTGTACGTTTTTTGAAAGTGCGAGATTAGCCTGTCTTGTAGCTAAAGAGCGCATATATACTCTCGGATTATTAATGGCGTTCATCCGGATCCGATCACCAAGCAGAGCACCTCCTGTTTTACGTTTGGATGGATCCACGGATATAATGGCAAGCGTTTTGTCCTTTACTTCGACCAGGAATCTTCTTACGAGTTCGTCAACAAGCGAGGATTTCCCTGATCCGCCGGTTCCAGTGATCCCTAGTACCGGGGCCTGATTACTTTGTGTTAAATTCTTAAGCTCATCGACAAAATGCTGTGCGCCGACAGGATCATTTTCTGCTACAGTGATGGCTGTAGCAATGCTCTGAACATTTTGCTGTGGAATCTCTGTTAACTGATTTGTGATGGCTGAAGTGGTTACATAATCGGTTTGTTCCAACATGTTATTGATCATCCCCTGGAGGCCCATTTTACGACCGTCATCCGGTGAATAAATTCTGGTGATTCCGTAAGCCTGCAGCTCCGCGATTTCTGTTGGGAGGATTACGCCACCGCCACCTCCGAATATTTTGATATGTGCTGCGCCTCTTTCTTTCAAAAGGTCGAACATATATTTGAAGTATTCCAGGTGACCACCCTGGTAGGAGGTCATAGCAATGCCCTGCACATCTTCTTGAATCGCACAGTTCACAACTTCTTCTACCGAACGGTTATGGCCGAGATGAATAACTTCGGCTCCTGAGGATTGCAAAATCCGGCGCATGATGTTTATTGTTGCATCGTGACCGTCGAATAAAGCAGCAGCAGTTACAAAACGTATTTTATGTTTTGGTTTATAGATTTTTATTGACTCCATAAATCGGATTTATATTTGGTCAACAAAGGTAGTAAAAATAAAAGCCGCAGGTTATGCGGCTTTTATAAGTTTACTGATTGGTTAATTCGGTAATGGGTTCACCGATGCAGCCACTCGGCATCTGTATGCGGAGCATAGCAGCCAGTGTTGCAGAAATATCAGTCATATAATGTGTTTTATTGGTTTTTCCAGGTTTAACGTTCCAACCCATAAATACCAGGGGAATATGTGAATCATACGGGTACCAGGCACCATGTGTGGTCCCGGTAACGCCACCATCAAACCAATTTGGCTTTAACAAGAAATATACATCACCACTTCTGCGTGCGTTGTAACCATTGGCGATCCTTTCCTTTATTTCTGCAGGAAGCGTAGATTCACTTAATTTTGTGTTATCTACAGCGTCCTGAATACCATCCTGAAGTCTGAGGTAGGCGATCGTTCGCTTTTTGATTGCTTCAAAATCAGCTTTACTTTCTGTGATTTCAGATTTGTTGTATATGATCTGATTGTTCATCACGGTAAGCACACTTTTTTTAACTTTAAAGTCTTTCTCGATCAGTGTGTTCAGTTCAGTTGTTAATTTTCTCGTATTTACGAGGCCTGAAGGCATTTTATTTTCTGCCATAAAGCCAGGGACGTGGGCTGCTCCGTGATCAGCACTCAAAAATAACAGGTAGTTTCCTTTACCTACACTTTTATCCAGATAAGCGAAAAAAGTTTCCAAATCTTTATCCAGACGTAAGTAGGTATCTTCTGCCTCAATGGAATTTGGACCAAACTGATGGCCTACATAATCTGTCGATGAGCAGCTCACCGCGAGAAAATCTGTGGCTGTACCTTTACCTAATCCTTCAGCAGCAATTGCTTTTTCTGCTAAATCCAAGGTCATGCTATTTCCATAAGGAGTGCTTCTGATCAACTCAAAATTTTTGCCCACTGCATCACTTAGTTTATGAGGGAATACTGGTGCGGTCTCGCCTCTAAAAGCACCTTCATAAGCTTTGCTATCAGCTGTACTTTGAGAATAACTTGTTAACGGATATAGTGTATTCCATTCTTTAGCATAATACAGATCTGGCATCTTTTGCTTGTTGTAAGCATCAACCCAGGCTGGTAGCTGTTTCATGTAGTAAGTACTGGTTATCCAATTTCCACTGATACCATCATACCAATACGCAGCATTTGCCGAATGTCCGGCAGGTAGGATAGACCCACGATCTTTCAATGAAATCCCGATAACTTTACTTTTGAAGTTGGTAGCTAAACGTAATTCATCAGTTATGGTAGTTGTCAGCATATTTTTCGGCGACATTAGCCCTGCTGCCGAGGTGCTTCCAACTGTTTGTACCGTTTTATCATCTGTACAATACATATCTATACCCAACTCAGGGTCATACCAGTTGTTGGCAATAATTCCATGAACTGCGGGTACTGAACCTGTATATATACAAGTATGCCCGGGCGCGGTATAGGTCGGAGTGTAAGGGATCATTGTATTTTCTACAGAGAAACCTTCGTTGATCAGTCTCTTAAAACCGCCATTTACGTATCTGTTATAGTAGCGATACAAGTAATCCCAACGCATTTGATCTACTACCAGACCAACCACTAATTTAGGGCGGCTTATCTCTGCCGGAAATGATTTTTGGGCGGCTGTTTTAACCGTTTTCTTTTGCGCAAAGCCGATAGGACTAAACAAAAGCAGGGCGGCAGCCAGTGCATATACTCTTTTCATTATTAAAAATTAAGTCATGTAAAGGTATATACTCTGTTAAAGGAAAAAAGACCTGCTATGTAAAAAAATTATAAAACTTCCGCTACAACGAAGGTACTTCCACCTACAAAAATAAGGTCTGATTGAGCGGCTCCGGTTTTGGCTGTTTCCAACGCATCAAGTACATTGATTATCGTTTGGCCCTGAAGCCCAAACTCTGCAGATCTTTCTGCTAACTCAGCCGCCGGGAGTGCGCGTTCAAGTTGTGGTTCGGTGAAATAATAAATCGCATCTTTAGGAAGCATAGCAAGAATACTGCTGATATCTTTATCCTTTACAAAGCCGATAACCATGTGCAAGTGCTGATGTGGTGTCTGGTTGATATTTTGTAATATCTCCTGGATGCCGGCAACATTATGACCAGTATCACAGATTACCGTTGGATTTGTACCTAGCTGTTGCCATCTACCTTGCAGACCTGTAAGTGTCTTTACTTCTTTTAAGGCAGCATACACATGTTTGTCGGAAATACGATATCCAATTTTCCTTAATTCGATTACGGCAGCAACTACAGTCCGGACATTTTTTAGTTGATACATGCCTGTCAGATCGAGTTCGAGATTTTTGTATAGCTCGTTGTGGTCGCGATCCGTTAACGTTAACTGCAACATTTCACCCGTTTTGTTGCTATCGATTAAACGGATATCTTCAGATGCAAAATGTAATTCTGCGCCTACTTCCGCTGCTTTATTGATAAACACATCAGCGGAGTTTTCAACTCTTTCTCCGATAACTGCTGGTATGCCAGATTTAATAATCCCTGCTTTCTCATAAGCAATTTCTGCTATCGTGTTACCAAGGATATTGGTGTGATCAAGACTGATATTTGTAATTACAGATAGGTCTGGATGGATGATATTTGTGGAATCCAGACGACCGCCCAGCCCTACTTCGATGATAGCGACATCGACTTTTTCGGCAGCAAAATAGGAGAAAGCCAAACCCACAGTAACTTCAAAGAAAGAAGGCTGCAGTTCAGTAATGAATTGATTTTGCGTCTCTACGAAATCAGTGACAAAAGATTCGGGGACCATTGCCCCATTGATTTTTATGCGTTCCCGGAAGTCTTTAAGATGAGGGGATGTGTACAGTCCGGTTTTATATCCAGCTTCCTGCAGAATTGCCGACAACATATGAGAGGTAGAACCTTTTCCATTAGTTCCGCCAATGTGGATTGTTTTGAAATGATCCTGGGGATTACCCAGTTGTGCACAAAGTGCGATCGTGTTATGTAAATCTTTTTTTAATGCGGCTTCTCCGATTCTGGTAAACATTGGAAGTTTACTGTAGAGGTAGTCCAGGGTTTCTTGATAATTCATTTCCTCATGATAATGCCCTGCAAAAGTATCAAAGCCTAGCGACTATTTAACTTTAAAGTTGAAAACAACTACGCCATTCTGAACATCAGGCCCTGCGCTTGATTCACTGAGTCGGGCGCCCATTACCGCATCTTTACATTTCTGCCAAAGATCACGGTCGCTAAGCGTTGTTCCCTTAACTCCTGGTGTTGCATTAATAACCACACCTTCTTTATTGAATGTAATACGGACAGCTATTTTGCCTGTTTTCTGACCATCATCTCTTGGCGTTATCAGGTTTGTGAATTTTCTAAGTTCAATAGGCTTATCACCAAAACCGGATCCACCCTCGCCATAGTTATTGGATAGGGGATCCCCATTCACACTTCCCTGGTTTCCTGGAGTTGTTCCTGTTCCATCACCGCCCCCGGTGCCTGAGTTTGCTTTGCCTTTATAAAGTGCATTTTGATTGATTGCAGGAGCAGCAGGCTTTTGGTCTACGGCTGCGTTCGGCGTGGTCTTAGTAGTCGATTTTTTAGTATTTATGCTCACTGCATCTTCAGAATTCTGTGTCTGAATATCCTGGTTAGAGGTTTGAGGGGTAGATGTTTGTGTGTTCTGAGGAACCGGAACTACCTTGTCTGGCATCTTTTGATTAGCGTTGGGATCGGCAGAAGGCTCTTCGATACTTGTGTAATCTGTTCCCATGCCCGTTACAGAAGTTCCATAATTGACGACAATGCCGCCCATACCCGGAGTTTCTTCTGGCTGGAAGCTACCTATAGCAATAAAAAAGCTTAGGGCGACCAGAAGAATCATAATGGCAGAGGATATGGCCAGTGCCTTCGGATAATTATTTTCTTCGTTAGGGTAAGTCATTATTTTTTAGGTTCTACAGCTAAAACAACCTTTAATTTCAATTGGTTTGCTACATCAAAAACGGCCATTGTATTTTCAATAGATACTCCGCGGGCTACATACAATACAAGGGTAAGATCAGGAGAGGCTTTTTGATAAGTCTCAATCGTTTGCTTCATGCTTTCCAAGGTTACCTTCTGTTTTTCTACCAGATACTCCAGGTTCTCAGTGATAGAAACTGTTACTGTCTTTTGTGCGGTAGACTGCTGGCCTGACTCTGAGCGCGGCAAAAGTAGTTTCACTACCTGAGGATTGACCACGGCAGAGGCAAGCAGGAAGAACAACATCAGGAAGAACATGATATCATTCAATGCTGAAGTATGAACTTCAACGGTGGCTTTTTGTCGTTTGCGTAAATTCATTATTTACCTGGTTCCTCCAATAAGTCTATAAATTCGATTGCATCGGTTTCCATTCTCAGAATAATCCGTTCTACCATCATATTTAGAATATGGTACAGAATGTAGGCGATGATCCCTACAATCAGGCCGGTTGCAGAGGTAATCATTTTAGTATAAAGACCACCAGAAATTGTACCTATTTCAATGGCACCTTTAATGGACACGTCATGAAATATCGTGATTACGCCGACAATGGTACCAACGAATCCAAGCATTGGTGCTATACCGGCGATGATGCCGAGGATACCAATGTTTTTTTCAATTTTCGAAACTTCCAATTTACCAACATTTTCTATCGCACCTTCAATATCCTTGATCGGCCGGCCGATTCTGCGTAACCCTTTTTCAAGCATTCTTCCTAATGGGGAATTGTTGTTCCGGCAGACAGTGATCGCATGATCGAGTTTTCCCTCGTGGATATACTGCTTGATTTGAAGCATGAGGTTAGATTCTATCTTCGACGATTTTCTGATCGTGATGTAACGCTCTGTAAAAATAACCAAACCAAGAAAAGCCAAAAATGCCAGTGGAATCATTACCCATCCACCTTTAAACAGCAAATCGATAAAATGTAATTCAGGAGGGGCAGTTGCTACCGCCTGTTTTACAGCATTTGCGGTATCAATAATTTGTTTTGTTGTATCTACTGCACCTTGAAGCAATGTGATCATATTATTTTGGTTTGTTTATATAAATGTAAATGCCGTCAATTTTCAATTTTTTCTCGAGACGCGTACGTTCTAAAGCAGCTTCTTTCTGGTCTTTAAACGTTGCAATACTCATTTTTAGTCTTTTACCAGGGGAGTTTGTCACAACTTTAGCATTAACACCGCTTTTTTTCATTTGCGCGATAAACTGGTTCGCTTCTTTTTCGTTGGCAACAGAAGCACCAATAATCTCATAGGTAGTGACAGTATCCAGCTTTACTTTTGTTTGCACAGGAACAGCTTGTTTCACCGGTACCTCCTTTTTGGCAGGTACTGTTACAGGAGCAGAGGCTGCTTCTGTAATTGAATCTTTATCAGTCACAGTATCAGCTATTACAGGAGTTTTTATTACTGTTGCTTTTTTCTTTGTGCTATCAACCGTTATTGCAGGTTTCCTAAATGATTCAGGAAGCATTGGAATAACTAAATAGGCTACCATAATGAGAATCAGCGCAGACGTAATCCAGATTAGTACCTTTACATAGGTTGGAGTTCCAGTATTTTGCGTATTTTCCTGTATCGTATACTGTATTGTACTTTCTGAAGGAATGGGTCCATTACTTGCATAGAATGACGGTGGAACCTGAACAGACTCCGCTAGGGGTTCTGCAAACTCTTCCTCAGCTATGGTTTCTTCCTGCTCAATCAATAACGGAATTTCAGAAATGACGTGTTCCTGGTTTTCCGGTTGGTAAGCTATCGGATTCTCTGATATTTCCTCATAAATTTCATCATCTTCTTTTGAAGTTTCCTTAACTTCCGAAGATGTGAATGTTTCTTCTTGACTATCCTGTCCGGGATTTTCTTCTTCCTGAAGGTTTTCCAGCTGGATCTTCTCTTCTGTGGTTGTTTCTGAGGTAATATCTGAAGGAGTAAATATCTCTTCTTGACTATCCTGTCCGGGATTTTCTTCCTCCTGAAGGTTTTCTAGCTGGATCTCCTCTTCTTTAGTTGTTTCTGAAGTAATAATTTCAGCTTCAGGTTCTACAAAAAGATTAGGCTCGTTATCAGTTACAAATTCATTTGTTTCAGATTCCTGTTCAAGCATTTCTATTTGCTCTTGATCAACATTGGTTTCCTCCTCTGATTCTGGCAGTAGTTCTGATTCCGGAGTTTCAATCTGTTCCAATGCATGAATATCAATTGGCTCAGCATTACTATGCTCGTCCTCTATTGAGGTTTCCGGTTCCTGAACTTCTTCGATAACATCCTCAGGCATGGTAATTTCCTCCGGTTGATCATTCGGATTTTCAGCAGCGATATCAGTTTCAGCTAATTCTTCCTCGGTAATATTTTCAACCGTTTCTATTTGAAGAGGTAATGGAGCAGGTCCATTTTCCGTAGCTGTCGGTGTGGAGTTTTTCACCGCAGGTAAACCAAAAAACTCGAAGCCGGTTTTAAAATCAGGATTTGGATCAAACCTCAACAATTCTTCGGTAGCCGTCAGCGTCCCTAAAGGACTCAGATCGGCGTTACCCAAGTTTGACAGTTGATCATTAATGTCTTTAACAAAAACACTGATGAAATAATCAGCGGATTCGCGTGAAATATTTCTTTGTGCTGAGATAAATCGTGCTAATAGGTCATTTTCAGATTGCTCTTGTTTGAAGGCAATCTGAAAACATGGGGGCAGAAACGTATGTGTGGCGGTATCATACCTTCCGGGAGATTTTTTTTTATAAATTGTTCCCAGTCCAAAAATGCCAATCTCTTTCCTGGATTGAATCAGTTCGGCCACATATGATAATATCTCCATTCTGGTAAAAATAAATTTTAATTCTTTACCAAGCAATTAATAATGCAAAAGGGCTAGAACGAATAGGTTAAGCCGCCGAAAACATTGACGCCAATTGGCTGATAATAAAGATATCTTGAATTTTCGGTATTCAGCAAGTTATTGGCCTTTAAAAACACAGAGAATTTCTGATTGATCTGGTAATTTGCACCTACACCTAAATCGACAAAACCTTTAACGTTAACAACCCGTTCTATTGCTGTATTTGGCAGTATATAAGGACTAGCTGGTGAAGAAGTATATATCTTCGCTTTACTTTGTCCCTGTAGCGCTACCGCGGCGTCAAAGCTTAGTTGTTTATTAAAGTTATAGCGTAAATTAGAGTTTAAGCGTGCCTGAGGCTTGTACCAGCTTTCTGTTTCGGCGGCCGGCTTATACTGCTCCAGAATCAGGTTACCGGTCCAGTTCAGATCATCACTTACTTGTACGGAAATTTGACCCTCTATTCCAGTAAGTTTCATGGTCCCAAAGTCGTAAATCACATCAAATTTATTTGCGCTGGAGAAGTTGTTTACGAATAGAGGCATGTCGGTAATCTCTTTGTGATATACTTTTATCTTGTATCCAAAACCAGGCCCACCAGTTCCTTTAATGCCGGCGCTAATGCTCAATTTTTCAACTGAATTCCTTATTTCGATGTTATTGTTAAGAAACGGATTATCGTCAGTCAACTGTTTTAATGAATTCCGGTTTACGTCACCCTTAACTTCGCCAAATAATTGTAAGTAATCTGGAATGACAGTAAAGTCTGCGGTAACTGCAGGGAAGATCCTACTTGTTGACGCTGTCCCGAATTCCTGAACGAAGTTAATCCCGGCGGTGATATTAATACCGTTGGTTTGCAGGCGGATGTAAGGATTTAGGCGCAAGATATTGTTGCTGACACTGCGTAGCGCATCTTTGGTTGATCCAAAGTCGACTCCTGCAGCCAGTCCGAGGTTAAACGTACTGATTCGCTTGTTCAGGTATCCGTTGATCGTTATCGCATTTTCCTTGGCGCTAAATTTATCATTCCATAAATAGCCATTTACTTTAGCAGCATAGCTGAGTGCATCTGCATCAGGACTAAATTTATTAACCACCTCGCCCTCTGCTTCGATAAAATTGAAGCTTTGTTTTTCGGGATTGAAGTTTACGGGGAGATTATTCTGATCAAGGCCATAGAAGTAGAGACCATTACGCTGATAATTTAATTTGCCGCTAAAAGTAGCCTGATCACCAATACTTCTTCCGAAGACACTTAGTTGTTGCTGATTATACTTTTGTCCGATAAGCTTGCCTTCCTGACCGAAATGTTTAAAATATGCTCCGGCTTGCAGAGCTTCGTCATTACCTGTGCTGAAATAACCTTCTGCTAAAGTTGTTGTTGCAGAACCAAATCCTGCTTTAAGGTAGTTGTTAATCAATTCTGCACGTTGCTCATCAGTAAGCTGCTGGGCTTGTAGTTTATTGATGTCAGAATTCAACTCCAGTTTACGTTCGGTCAATGTGTAGTTGAATTTTGCCTTATAGGTTTTATTGTCGTTCAAATCTGGACTACGTCTGAGTTTTACGGCTTCAGCGAGTACAGGTTTATACGGTCTTACTACTTCGATCTCTTCATTAATCGTCTTTTCTTCCTTCTTTTTTTCAGTCGGTTTTGTATCCTGTGCCTGTGTAGTCAGTGCGGTGGCAGATAAAATCAGGGTAGTATATAATAGGTTACTTAATCTCATGTTCAGGATCTTATTTAATTTTTTCTAATTTTTCTTTGGCTGCAGGCACGATATCGTCTTTGCCATCATAGTTGTCTATCAGACTTAGCAAGGTGCTTTTTGCTTGCAGCAGATCTTTGGTCGCGATATAGTTGTCGGCTAGTAGTAGGAAAGATTTCGCTACCCAATAGTCATAAGATGGCATGTTGTTAATAAGATCAAAGCACGTCTTAAGGGAGGCCTTATAATCCCTTTTCGCATATTGTATAGCTGCAAGGTTGTATTTTGATTCTGCAGCTGCGAGGGTTTTAGTTTTGGATACCACTGCGCCGAAAGCCTTAACAGCCATTGTGGTATCTGATTTTAATAGGTAAGCCTTACCCGCGTAGAGGTCTGAACTATTCTTCTCTTCCTCCGATGATTTGTCGGAGTCCTTAATCAGCTGTACATATTTTAACATGTCATCAGGCATGTTCAATGCGCTGTAGGCTTTCAGTAGATTATTAATTGAATAGGTATAGTGCGATTTATAATCAGCGGTAGTTTCTAATCTTTTCAGATAAACAACGGCCTCATTATACTTCTTTTCATTGAGGAACAGTTGAGAAATACTGGTAAGCGAACGCTCGGTATAATCGCTGGTCCAATCGTTCAGGATATACTCATAGTCAGGAATTGCATCTGCAGAACGATTCAATTTTACCAATGATTCGGCTCGGATAAATTTACCTTCCTTATCATGTATAGGTTTTTTGAATTTATCAAAATAAGCATTTACGGCCTCAACAGTCCCTTGAGCATCGCCTTTTAAATAGCGTGCATTTGCTGCCTGGAATACGATGTTGTCCTGCTCCGCAACGGAATAATTTCCTATTGGTGTGCTGCTTGCGTAAGTCATAAATCCATTGGAATCGCCTTTGTCAACATAAATGTTTTTGATGGACTCCAATGCCTGTTTAGCTTCTTCAGTACTTCCGTAGTCACGGATAACTTTCTTAAATGACTCTAATGCGGCATCATCCTGGTCTTGGTTATATTGGACCAATCCGATCGTCACCAGCGCTCTGGGTACATAGCTACTTCTCGGATATTGGCTTACAAGATTAATGAGATCGGTTTTAGATTTGTCGAGGTCACCTTTGTTGAAATAGGTATATGCGGTTTCAAATCCTGCGTCGTCGGCATAGTTCGACGTTGGGAATTGTTTTAGCAAGCTTTGCATGGTGTTAATTTTCGCATCATCCTGACCCTGTAGTCCCTGAATCATGCCGCGTTGGAAAAGGGCATAGTCCTCGCCAGTCGATTTATTGCTGATGATTTTATTATAGTTCAGCAAAGCATTCTGATAGCTTTTACTAACAAAATAGGCATCAGCCAATCGGATTGTGGCATCATTGATCGTTTTTTGATCTTTATCATTACCATTTAGGAAACGTTCGAAGTAAGTGGCGGCCTTCGGATATTTTTCATCTTCAAAAGCGGCATATGCCAAGGCGTAATTGGCAAAATTATATACTTTAGTTTTACTGGCTTCGGGAAGGCTAAGAAACCTTTCAAAGTTTTTTACCGATTCGCCAAACTTGCGTAATTCATAGCCTGCTTCAGCCATCCAATAAGTACTTAATGCAGTTATCTCACCGTCCTCAGTAAAATTCTGTGATCGCAGGAACATAGAAAGTGCATTCGGGAAGGCGCGCTCGTTATAAAACTCAAGGCCTCTGAAATAAGTAACCTTTTGATATGCTTCTTTGGCTTCCGGCGATTTAACATCTATTGTTTCCAAAATATCAATTGCAGCCTGATAGTTTTTACTGCTTAGCAGGATTTCTCCAAGTAAAGTCTTTGCTTCATTAAGCTTTCTGGACTTTGGAAATTGCTTCAGGAAATTCTGGGTGGCATCGAGTGCCTGCTGGTTAAATTCCAGCTCATAGCTCAGACGGGCATAGTTGAGCCATGCCTCTTCCTGGATATTTTTGTCAAATTCCAGACGGGAAGCTCTGAAGAAAGCACTTCGTGCTTTTTCTTTATTTTTTAATTGAAGGAACGAACGGCCTAATGTGTACATCCCACTTTGGAGATATACGTCGTCTGTATTCAGTTGTTCTAATACTGGAACAGACTCACTGTATTTCTTTAATTGAAATAGTGTATAGCCATACTGATAAATGAACAGATTGTTTTTAGTGGCACTGGCATCTTTAGCGTAATAGCTTCTAAAATATGTTTCTGCATTCTTATAGTCCGACTTCGCAAAATACGAGGCGGCAATCAGGCTTTGCATTTCGGCCTCAAACTGTTGTTTTGAACTGTTGAGTACAGGTACTGCATACGCAATTACATCGTCATATCTTTCGTCAAGATAATACATAGAGGTGATGTAATAAGGATAGCTGGCCTCGTAGGTTTTTGATCCTTTAAGTTTCTCAAAGTTAGCAAGGGCAGTTTTATATTCCTTGTTGAGGTAATTAATATAAGCGAAGTAATAAGTGGCGCTTTCTTGATATTGGGAATTTTCTTTTTTGACAGCTTCAAAAAGTGGCTCTGCCTTTTCATTATTTTTTAATGAAAAATAAGCATATCCCTGTTTGAACTGGTACTCGACACGCTCTTTTTTAGAGAGTACAGAAGGATCTGTTTTCTCGAACCATTCCAGTGTTTTAGTGTAGTTTTTCTGGGCAAAATAAGATTTGCCGACATGGAAATAGGCTAGTTTTGTATTTGGATTTAGGGGATAGTCTTTAATAAAGTTCATGAAGAGCGATTCTGCATCACTATTTCCTAATTCCAATGCACATACTGCGGCGTAAAATTTCGCATTCTCCTTAAGGAGCGAAAGTTCAGCATTACTTTCTTGTTGACTACCTGGTTTTTCTCTACTTTGTTCTACAAGTTTAAATTGCTGAGCAGCTGCGCCGAATTTTTCGTTGTGAAGTAATTCAAGTCCGGTTTGATAGTTTTTATTTAAATTCACTACCGCACTTATCTGAGCATAGCCGGCAGTGATGCTGCCTGCTAATAAAAGCGGAATAAAGAGGTATTTTTTTTGCATTTGGATTTCAAGTATGGTTGGTACGAATATAATTATAGCTTTTGGGCTTATTAACATAAGAAGTTAACATGTGTTGATAACACAGGTTTAACGAAAAGATCCTGGAAATGGTATGTATAGATTAGGCGGAAATTAATCTCGCTGAGAGGCCAGGAGGTAAAGTACTGCCATCCTGACAGCTACGCCATTCTCAACCTGATCAAGAATGATAGATTGTTTGCTGTCAGCAACGTCACTGGTGATCTCTACTCCGCGGTTGATAGGGCCGGGGTGCATAACTATGATTTCTTTATCCAGGTTGTCAAGAATTTGTTTGTTAAGTCCATACATCATAGCGTACTCTCGTAGAGACGGAAAATACTTGATGTCCTGACGTTCCAACTGTATGCGCAGCATATTTGCTACGTCACACCAGTTAAGTGCTTTGATGAGGTTATGTTCTACTTTTACACCGAGATCCTTCATATATTTTGGGATCAGTGTGGTTGGGCCGCAAACCATTACTTCAGCACCAAGTTGCTGCAAACAAAGTATATTTGAGATAGCAACTCTGGAGTGGAGAATATCGCCGACGATGACTACCTTTTTGCCTTCAATACTTCCTAACTTCTGACGAATAGAGAACGCATCCAATAATGCCTGAGTGGGGTGTTCATGAGCACCATCACCGGCGTTTACAATCTGGGCGTCAATATGCCTGCTTAGAAATACGCCTGCGCCAGCGTAGGGGTGCCGCATCACCACCATGTCTACTTTCATGGCCAGGATATTGTTAACTGTATCGATTAATGTCTCTCCCTTACTTACAGAGGATGAAGATGCGGCAAAATTAACTACATCTGCTGATAACCTTTTTTCGGCAAGTTCAAAGGAAAGTTTGGTTCTGGTAGAATTTTCGAAGAAAATATTGGCAATGGTAATATCTCTCAGGGAAGGAACTTTTTTAATCGGACGGTTGATCACTCCCTTAAAGTTTTCTGCAGTTTCGAAAATTAATTCAATATCATTCCGGTTAATATCTTTGATTCCTAAAAGATGACGGGTTGATAGTTTTTCTGCTGCCATTTTACTTATTTCTTTCTGATAATAATATTACTTTGTCTTCACCTTCAGTTTCCTTCCAGCTTACTTTAACTAGTTGTGAGTCTAGGCTGTCAACCTGTTGTCCAATATAATCGGGCTCAATGGGTACATGTCTGGAGAACCGACGATCAATCAATACCATCAGTTCAACTTTGGCAGGTCTGCCAAAAGCGAGTAAGGCATCTAATGCTGCACGGATGGTTCTACCTGTCCACAATACATCGTCAATAAGGATTACATTTTTACCTTCAATGATAAAATCAATAGTATTTGAGCTCGCAGAAACCAGTCCGTCCTTTCGTCTGAAATCATCTCTGAAGAAGGTAATGTCAAGATTTCCCTTAAGAATTTTGCTTTTAGGTAAAAATACAGCAAGCTCTTGTTGTACACGATCGGCGAAATAACTTCCACGAGGCTGGATGCCAATTAACACAGTATTCTTAAAATCGGTATGGTTCTCAATCAGCTGGTGACAAAGTCGCTTGATTGTGATTTGGAATTTAGGACCGTCTAGCAGCGTTCGTTTTTGCATTGACTAAGGATTAGGCAAATATAAAAAATCGAACTGGAAATCGGGTAGGCTTTTTGATAATTCTGAATTCGGGACTGCCGATTCTGGAGAATATAAGGCTAATTGCCTAACTTTGAGCATGGAACATTCAGTAATTTTATTTGACGGCGTTTGCAATCTATGCAATCAAAGTGTTCTGTTTGTTATTAAACGGGATCTTAATGATCGATTTCGTTTTTCGCCTCTGCAGGGCGACTATGCTATGTCTCATTTACCGGCTGCTGAAGGTTTTAATGACCGACCAGATAGCGTCATTTTAATAGAAAATGAGCATGTGTATACTGAGTCTACCGCTGCGTTAAGGATTGCACGCAAACTTTCTGGTTTATGGCCGTTGTTGTATGGCTTTATCATTGTGCCTCCATTTATCCGCAATTATATTTATCGGTGGATTGCAGGCAGGAGGTATAGCATCTGGGGTAAAACAGAAAGTTGTATGGTGCCTACACCTGAATTAAAAAGCAAATTCCTTTAGCATAAAAAAGGGTATCCTTTTGAGATACCCTTTTTATATAATAATGGATTAAAGCTTATTTAGCGTTGTTTTTGCTTTCTTCACCTTCCATTTGTTGTTTCAATTGAGCCAACACGTCAAGGTCTCCTAAAGTTGATTTCTCAACAGAATCCTTAACTTTTTTCACTGCACTGTTAGATGCTTTAGCTTCTTTTTTCTTAGAAGCGCGTTCTTCTGCAACAGCTTCAGCTTTAGCCTCTTCCCAGATACGGGCGTGAGACACAACGATACGTTTAGCATCTTTGTTGAATTCAATGATTTTGAAATCATTGGTTTCTTCAGCTTTAATGGTACCACCATCTTCTTTAGCCATATGTTTTGTAGGTACGAAACCTTCAACACCATAAGGTAAAGCAATAACAGCGCCTTTATCAGTTACTTTAACAACAGTACCCTGGTGGATTGAATCTACCGTGAAGATAGTTTCGAAAGTATCCCAAGGGTTTTCTTCCAATTGTTTATGGCCTAAGCTTAATTTGCGGCTTTCAACATCTAATTCAAGAACAACAACATCTAAAGTATCACCTACTTTGGTGAATTCGTTAGGGTGGTTTACTTTTTTAGACCATGAAAGATCAGAGATATGGATTAATCCATCGATACCTTCTTCAATTTCAACAAATACACCGAAGTTAGTCATGTTTTTAACTACAGCAGTATGTTTGCTTCCGATAGGATATCTCTCAGCAACATTTTGCCAAGGATCCTGAGTTAATTGCTTAATACCTAAGCTCATTTTGCGTTCGTCGCGGTCTAAAGTCAATACTTCAGCTTCGATTTCATCGCTAACTTTCAGGAATTCCTGAGGGCTGCGCAGGTTTTGAGACCATGACATTTCTGACACGTGGATCAAACCTTCAACACCAGGGATAATTTCAAGGAATGCACCGTAGTCAGCTACAGTAACAATTTTACCTTTAACTTTAGATCCAACAGCTAAGTTCGGATCCAGGCTTTCCCAAGGATGCGGAGTTAATTGTTTTAAGCCTAAAGCAATACGTTTTTTCTCGTCATCGAAGTCAAGAACAACCACGTTGATTTTCTCATCTAAGCTCAATACTTCTTTTGGATGCTCTATGCGGCCCCAAGAAATATCAGTAATGTGTAGTAAACCGTCAACACCACCTAAGTCGATGAATACACCGAAATCTGTAATGTTTTTAACAGTTCCTTCCAATACCTGACCTTTTTCAAGTTTAGATACGATTTCAACTTTTTGGCTTTCTAAGTCGTCTTCAATTAAGATTTTATGAGATACAACTACGTTTTTAAACTCGTGGTTGATCTTAACAACTTTGAATTCCATTGTTTTACCCACGTATACATCGTAATCGCGGATAGGTTTAATGTCAATTTGAGAACCAGGTAAGAAAGCTTCAACACCCATGATGTCAACGATAAGACCACCTTTAGTACGGCTTTTAACGAAACCGTTGATGATTCTGTCGTTTTCAAGAGCCTCATTAATAGACTCCCATGATCTTTGGGTTTTAGCTCTTTTACGAGATAAGATTAACTGGCCATTTGCATCTTCAGGAGCTTCCACGAAAACGTCAACTGTGTCGCCAATTTTAAGATCCGGTGTATCACGGAACTCAGAAGTAGATACCAGACCGTCAGATTTAAATCCTACGTTTAATACTACATCTTTGTTGTTGATAGAAACAACGATACCGCTGATGATTTCACCTTGGTTGATTTGATTGAAAGTATCGGTATACATGTCTTCAAACTTTTTACGGTCTTCGTCACTGTAATTTCCGAACGCTTTGTCGTCTGCATCCCAGTCAAAATCTTGATCTGGAGTTGCTAATGATGATTTGATCTCTTCGATCGACATTGTATCAGCTTCTGATTCAATGGTTTCTTTCTCGGTCAGACGTGCGTCTGAACCTTGCAATTCGGCTGTTTTAGCCTCTAGTTCTTTTTCTGCTACTTGTTTTTTTGCCATTAAAAATTTAATCTCCTTTTCCCGTGAGGGACTGCAAAGGTAAGAATTAATATTTTTAAAGAAAAAGAATATTTGATAAATGTTATTGATTTTGAACAGTTTGTCTGTTTTTGCCCTGCTTTTTAGGCTTCTTCTTTTTGCCAAGCCAGATTAAAAATCCTGTTACCGGCAATGAAGCAGCGATTAAACTGCCCAGAAAGGCGAGAATCTTGCCTGGTAATCCAAGGATTGCACCAACATGGATGTCGTAATTCATTCCAATGAGTTTTTCTCCCGCATTTTTTTCAGCGTTGTTTTTTCGATAAAGCAATTTGCCGGTATATCTGTCGAACTGTAAGCCGTCAAAATCATAGTAAATTTCTTTTCCATGATAAGCAGTTGCATAGATTACACCGGTATTTCCTTGTGCTGGCGATATACTGTATCTGATCGCGTTGGGAATGAGGCGTTTTGTTTCCCGGAAGGCCAGCTCAAGTGGGTCGTTAGGTATTGCTGTTTGGGTACTGTCGGATGTCATGTTTTTATATTCCAGTGGCGTAGTGCTCTGGGACGCCACGATATACACACCTTTCTGAAACCATTCGAATGCCCAGACCAGACCAGTGAGAGAAAGAACAAGTGTAATGAGCAGGGCGTAGAATCCAGCAACGTTGTGCAGATCATAATTTACCCTTTTGAATTTCGCATTCCATTTGATCTTGAAACTTTTATCCCTGTTAGCCTTGTTCCATTTTTTTGGCCACCACATAATCATTCCGGTAATGAGGAGCACTACAAAGATTAGGGTGGAGTATCCCACAATCTGTTGACCATAGGTATCATTCAATAACAAGCTCCAATGGACAGCTTTGACGATGTTGAAAAAGTTGTATTTATAATCTTCTATGCTGACAACCTTTCCCGTGTATGGATTGATTAACAAAAGGTCGTAATAAGCTATTGTGTCAAAATAAAATAAACCCTTAGGGTTGCCTGCCTTATAGGTTATGGCTTCCCATGCACGATTCTTATCGGCATAAGTAGTGATTGCATCAATCTGCCTGCCTGGTGCGAGCGCCGCCTGTGCGTTTTTCTGAATCACCGTCAACGGAAGCGCGTGTGATGTTTCTGTTGTCTCTACATATAGTTTATCCCTGTCAATCCAATTGGTGATTTCTACCTGGAAAGCGAATAAGCAACCAGTAACGGCAACAACAAATACGATAATGCCCGAAACCATCCCTAGCCAAAGATGCATCCAGTCGGTAATACGTCTGAAGCGTGACTTAGTTTGCTTTTTAGGTCTGACTGGCTTATTGTTTTGCTGTGGCATATTTTATGAAAAAACCAACCGGTCTTTTCAGACCGGTTGGTAAATGTATATTATATATAGTGTTGAAGAACTTAAAATTTGAAGGACACACTACCAACCACTGCTCGGAGTTGTTGTGGGTTCATAGTTCCATAACCGATCCAATATTGTTTGTTGGTGAGGTTGTTTACTTTTAAGCCGATTCTATACTTTGGCTGATCATAGAATGCTGATGCGTTCAAAATGGTATACCTTGGTAAGGTAAAGACACCGTTTGATACGCTATTCACTATTTTGTTGTCGCTCGCATAGTTTCCGCCAAAGCCGATTCCTATGCCCTGTAGCGTACCGTGACTTATCTTATAACTCGCCCAAAGGTTAGCTGAATAAGGAGACATGGAATATGCGTCCCTGCGGCCTTCCACATCGGCATCTGATTTTGTGTATTTGTTGTCGTTGTATGCGAAGCCGGCAATAATATTGAAACCTTCAATTGGATTAGCTACTACTTCTGCTTCAAAACCTTTACTCACTTTTGTTCCGTCCTGGATACTGGCATTTGGCTGTGCAGGATCAAAGGTATAGGCACGTACGATATCTTCTACTTTGATGTTGTAGTATGAAAGTGTACTGCTCAACTTTCCTCCGAAGGCATTAATTTTTACACCACCTTCGATCTGATTTGCATGCTCGGGTTTGAAGGTACGTTGTTGGTAATCTACTCCAACCTTATTCGTAAAGCCGTTTTGATAGTTAGCAAATATTGATACCTGATCCTTAATTGGCTGAAAAATTAAACCGAATCTAGGTGAAAAAACCGTTTGTTTATAGGCTCCGGAATAGGTGCCGGTTGTAGAGTCGAAGCTACCTTTATTATCAAAACGATCGACACGAAGACCGGCAGAACCGATCAAATTGTCCGTAAAGTTTATCACATCAGAAACATACGCGCTATACGTGTTTGAAAGAGAAACTATCGGGTAGCTGATGTCTGAGAAATTTTTTGTTCCATAAAGCTTATTCAGATTGGTTTCATTAAAGTCTTCGTAAGTTGGGATATTCCCATTCTTGGGAATGAGGTCAAACGTATCAATAGAATAATAATGCTGATCAGAATTTTGTCTTAAATAGTCGAGACCAATTACTACTCTGTTTTTCATGTTGCCCAAATTAAAAGTCCCATTGAAATTCTGTTGAATTTCTGTGATATTAACCCTGCTATCGGCTGTAGACTGATCGCCTCTGGAAATGAAATCAGCTCCCGGTGCCGCGTTCGGATTTTGTAATGCAACGTAATTTGGTACTAAAAAGTAGTAAGGTTGTCTGCCGTTAGAATAGCTATAGCTACTGGTATAATTTGTTTGTGATGTCCATTGATCGGAAAGTTTATAGGTCATCTGTCCGAAAAAGTTATTACTGGCACTTGATTGGGTCAAATCGCTGCCATGGTAAGAACGTTTATAATCGAGGCCGAGTTTATCGGCACGGTCTGCCCCGAGCTGAGCAACGGGAAAGTAGAAGAAAAATGCATTTTCCGCCATATTTGTACCGCTATATAATTCGGCATCCAGATTAAAAGTCAATCTATCATTAACTTTATAAGTTAAGCTGGGTGCAATTGCCAATGTTTTGTTAAAGCCATTGTCCTGAAACGATCCTTGGTAATTATATGCTGTATTTAAGCGGAACAGTACATTTTTAGCACTATCTAATGGCGCGTTAATGTCTGCACTTATTCTATTAAAACCGTAACTTCCTGAAGAGTAGGCTACCTCACCGCCAAATTTTTCATAAGGCTTTTTTGTTACTCTGTTGATTAGACCTCCGTAGGACGTTAAGGTACTCCCAAAAAGGGTGGCCGATGGGCCTTTGATCACTTCAATACTTTCAAGGTTGGCGGCATCAATCCTGCTGGTTACATTTCCGGCGACACCGTTTCTTAATCCACTTTGCAAAGTGAATCCTCTGGAACTGTAAAAAGCACCCCCGTCGCCACCGCGACCAGTTGCCTGCCACATCATTTGAAGTCCAGGTACATTTTTAGTGGCGTCGTCTACTGAAAATATCAGCTGATCGTTTAAGAGTTCTTTAGGGATAGTTGTGTAAACTTGGGCATTTTCGAGATTTCCAAGTTCCATTTTGCCTACATAATCACTCTTTTTACGACTAAATTTATTGATTTTTGCGCTTGAGATTACGATTTCATTAAGCTGAGCAGCATTTTCCTGTAAAACAAGATCAGTCGTGCTAGTTTGCCCTGCCATGATAACGACCTGTTTTTCCAGTTTTTTTAATCCTACAGATGACGCGGTTAAAATATATGTTCCGGGTTTAACCTTCGGAAATGAGAAAAAGCCCTGTGCATTGGTCAGGGTGTTCTGTCCTGATCCACGGAGTTGAATATTAATGTTTCCGGCTACCAATCCATCATTGGTGGTTACATTTCCGCTCAGTTGACCGGATGTATTTTGTGCCCGTAGACAAAGGGGGGCGATTGAAAGAACGATGATGATTAATCGTAGAAATCTTTTCATTGCTATATCTATTTAGAATAATTTTAAATTGAGGCAAAGTAAAGCACCTCGTACGGTTATTCCAAATTTATTTAGAATTAATCTACATAGTGATCTGGGGCAAAAAAAATGCAGCCATCGGCTGCCTGCATAAAGTATTATGCGTGAAGAAATGGAGTGACCTTATCCAATGCAAAATCTAATTGTTCCTGTTCGGTGATGTCTGTATTATCAAGAATAATTGCATCTTCAGCCCTTATAAGCGGACTTTCTTTACGTGTGGTATCGGCATAATCACGATGAGCGAGGTTCTCAAAGACTTCCTCCAGTGTAACTTGATTATTTCCTTTACGCTCCAATTCTTTAAACCGGCGTTCGGCCCTGATTTTAGGATCAGCAGTCATGAAAAATTTTACTTGTGCATCCTCAAATACCGCGGTGCCGATATCACGACCATCCATAACAATATTTTTGGACTTGCCCATGCGTTGCTGTTGTTTAACCATTTCTACGCGGACCAATTTTATCGCAGATACTTCGCTTACATTTTCAGAAACGGGCATCAGACGGATTTCATCAGAAACCTCTTCGCCATTTAGCGTGATGTGTGATTGGTAATCGCGCGAATGAAAATTGAGTTCAATGTGTTGAAGGGCATCTGCAATGGCAGATTGGTCTGTCATGTCTACCTGATTGCGAATAAAATAGAGGGTAACTGCCCTATACATGGCTCCGCTATCGATATAGATAAAACCAAGTTTTTTTGCTAATGCTTTTGCGAGCGTACTTTTTCCACAAGAAGAGTACCCGTCGATGGCTACAACCACATTTTTTCTCATCGGGGGCAAAGTTAATGTTTTCGGGAATGCGTAGAAACTATTGCGCAATAAAACTTTAATTTTGGAAGATGATACCGGTCAAAGAAGAGTTGATAAGATATGTCTCGTTTAAAACATCCAGAAGTGGGGGTAAGGGCGGCCAAAATGTAAACAAGGTTTCCAGTAAGGTGGAACTCATCTGTAATCCTGACGAGTTGTCTTTTTTCTCTGACGAACAAAAAGCGCTGCTAAAGGTACGATTGGGTAATAGATTAGATCAGGAAGGCAATCTGCATATCGTTTCTCAGGAAGATCGTAGCCAGCTCGTGAATAAGCAACGTACTTTGGTAAAGTTGGAGGAATTACTTAAGTTATCCCTCCATGTTGCTAAGGCGAGAAAGCCTACTAAAATACCTAAGGGGGTAGTAAGGAAAAGACTTACCGATAAGTTGTTTGTGGCAACCAGGAAGCAGAGTCGTAGGCGTCCGGATATAGATTAGCATTAATTAAATCTATAAAACATGCTTATTGAGCCGTATTGATGGGCTTTGGCGGTACTTTTAACTTCCTTCGTCTTGAACAAGACGCCGAAGTCGAATGTAAAGCGTTGAGAACTGTAATTGGCGCCAATCTGTTGTGCAAAAACGACGGGGTGTGTATCAAAGGTAACTGGACTATTGTTGTTAAAGATGCTTCCTGAAATTGTAGCGTCATAAGCCACATAATTTAACTGGGGTTTTGCATACAGGAAGAATTCACGTTTTACAAGCGCTTTAGTCTTTGCATTTTTTCCGATAACGGCATGTTCATAAGCTGAGTTGAAGAGCTGGTTGATGTTTCCTGTCCGGAATAGAATCGCGGCACCAGCTCCACTAAACGTGGTGCCCAGGTTAGTATACCCTTCAAAAGAAAAATCAAGAGAATTGGCTTTGTTACGAAAAAGCAGGCGTGTGTATTGGGCAGAAAGATTTACCTGCGCAGCATTTTTAATCTGATACTGCCATCCATCGAGATCATAAAATCCGAAATTACGGTGCAACAGTTCCTGAGCATCCTCTGCAATTGAGTTCGGCCCGGTTGTTCCAAGTTCGATACTTGTTTTTAAACTGCTCTCATTGCTGCGGAATACATGCAATGCTGCGCCAGCATATAAATAACCAGCAAAAGGCCGATCTTGTCGAGCAGGATCGGGTGCGAAACCAGAATACGGGTTGTACATCTTCTGGCCTGCAGAAATTTCCCAAATCTTTTTTTCAGTTCCAGTTTTCAACTTAGCCTGGTTCGTAGCAAAGCGGAAGTTTAGGAAAAGACCGTTAGTGTAATATCGATCGGATCCCTGACCGAGGTAAGAATCGTTGTCACTTTGGAAACCGAATTCGTGGTAGTTCTGTGCGGTGCTGTTTAACCAAAGAAAAGAAATCAGAAATAAAGCAGGTAAAAATTTTTTACTCATAGATAGATCAAAATAAAACCGGCCTAAGCCGGTTTCGTATTATTTAATAGTGGAATTTTTGATCGTCAGATCTTGTGCGTTTGATACTTTATCTTTCGTTAAAGCGAGGTCTATTACCTCACGCATCTCTGCCACATAATGGAATCTCAAATCTTTAACATAACTTTCCTTAATTTCCAGGATGTCTTTCTTGTTGGATTGCGAAAGGATGATATCTTTTATATTTGCACGTTTAGCAGCTAATATCTTTTCTTTAATTCCACCTACCGGTAGTACTTTTCCTCTTAATGTGATTTCACCTGTCATTGCCAGATTAGAACGTACCTTACGTTGTGTAAAAGCAGAAGTGAGTGCCGTTAGCATTGTAATACCTGCGGAAGGACCATCCTTAGGTGTAGCACCTGCAGGGACGTGAACGTGAATGTCGAAATGGTCGAAAAGCTGGTAGTCAATGCCAAATAAGTCTGCGTGAGCTCTCAGGTATGCTAAAGCGATAACAGCAGATTCTTTCATTACATCACCAAGGTTTCCTGTTAGGGTCAGTTTTCCTTTCCCAGGACTCAGACTTGCTTCAATAAAAAGAATATCACCACCCACAGAGGTCCAGGCTAATCCAGTAACAACGCCAGCAACCTCATTACCTTCATAAAGATCTTTATCATACATCGGTGCACCAAGAATCCGTTCCACATCCGCTACACTCAGTGTCGGATCGTAAGGTTCTTCCATCGCAATTTTTGTGGCTACACCGCGTACCAATGATCCAATTCTTTTTTCAAGAGTACGGACACCCGACTCACGTGTATAGTCTTCTATCACCTTTTCAACAAGGCTGTTTTTTAAGACAATATCTTTTGTGTTAATGCCGTGTTGCGCCTTTTGTTTAGGAAGCAGATATTTTTTTGCAATCTCTATTTTTTCTTCAATGGTATATCCATTAACCTCAATGATTTCCATCCTGTCTAAAAGTGCAGGCTGTATTGTACTTAAGGAATTTGCCGTTGCAATGAACAGGACGTTTGACAGGTCGTAATCAGCCTCCACGTAATGGTCATTAAAGGCGCTGTTTTGCTCAGGATCCAATACTTCCAGCAAAGCTGATGAAGGATCTCCGCGTTGGTCAGAACCAACTTTATCTATTTCATCCAATACAAATACAGGATTGGCAGCGCCGGCTTTTTTCAAAGAAGAAATGATTCTCCCCGGCATGGCGCCAATATACGTTTTACGGTGTCCGCGAATTTCGGCTTCATCCCTGATACCGCCAAGGGCTATCCTCACATATTTCCTATTCAGTGCTTTCGCAATAGATTTACCAAGCGAAGTTTTTCCTACTCCCGGAGGGCCGACAAGACAAATGATCGGCGCTTTCATGTCTCTCTTGAGTTTAAGCACGGCCAAATACTCTATGATACGCTGTTTAACTTTTTCAAGTCCAAAATGATCCTTGTCCAAAACCCGCTGTGCACGTTTTAAGTCAAAGTTATCTTTGGTGAATTCGTTCCAGGGGAGATCAAGCAAGAGTTCCAGATAGTTAATCTGCACAGAATAGTCAGGTGCTGCCGGATTCATCCGCCCAAGTTTTTCCAATTCCTTATGGAAGTGTTCTTTAACCGGGGCTTCCCATTTTTTCTTTTTTGCACGGAGTTCAAGTGCGGTAAGCTCCATATCTGAAGAGTTACCACCTAATTCTTCCTGAATGGTTTTAAGCTGTTGATTTAAGAAATAGTCGCGTTGTTGCTTGTCGAGGTCGGTGCGGACTTTAGATTGGATCTGGTTTTTCAGCTCCAGCATTTGTAGTTCAAGCGTCAACAACTCCATCACCATTTCCGCACGTGCACGTAAGTTCTCCATTTCAAGCATTTTTTGCTTGTCAGAAACATCAGCGTTCATGTTTGAGGAAATGAAGTTGATCAGAAATGACGTGCTTTCTATGTTCTTAAGTGCCATCCCCGCTTCACTTGGGATATTTGGTGAAAGTTGGATGATCTGAGAAGACATTTCTCGAATAGAGGCAACCAGTGCTTTAAACTCTTTATCTGTTTTGTATTTACTTTCTACAAATTTACTGATCTTAACCTTGATGTAAGGTTCTGACTGAATCTCTTCGATCAAGCGGAAGCGCTGCTTACCCTGAATGATCACTGTTGTGTTGCCATCTGGCATCTGCAACATCTTAATGATATGGGCAACAGTCCCTACGCTATTTAGCTCATCAAAGGTAGGGTCTTCAATATTTACATCACGTTGAGATACTACGCCGATGATTTTATTGCCTTTATACGCTTCTTTAATTAGCTTGATGGATTTATCCCTGCCAACGGTAATCGGAATTACCACTCCTGGAAAAAGAACAGTATTTCTTAGGGGTAAAATCGCCAGGACTTCAGGTGTTTCTTCACCATTCATATCGTCCTCATCCTGCTGAGACATTAAAGGAAAGAATTCAGTATCCTCATTTATAATTGGGAGTGCATTGCTAAAGTCAAATTGATCTTTTATACTCATTAATCGGCCTTTCTTAAAAAACGACAATTTGACAGCATGTCGTTTACAAAAATATAAAATTATATTATCTAAGTCTATTTTCAACTCCTATGCCAAAAGAAGAATAGGGGTTACAGCCTGTTAAAGTGTCCGAATTATAAATATATTTGTGGGCTTAACATATTTTAAATTATTTAGCGTTTACTTTAATATTTGTTAATGGTACAATAGTTGCCATGAATGAAACTTTGTTTTATATCTTTATTCCTTATTTAAATAGAATCTTTGATGACTTACCTTAAACAAGCTGTGTTATTGCTCTTCGTTTTTTCTTCTGCAACAAGTTATGCCCAAAGCTATAATGTAGGCATGCAGACTATGATGAAGGGGGACTTTAAAGGGGCTGTAGGCCAGTTGGAAAAAGCCGATGCTAAAACACCCAACAACTTAAAGGTTCTTAATTTATTAGCGTATGCGTATTTTCAATGTGGTGACTATGAGAATTCTATCGCTACTTATACACGTGTGATTGCATTAAAGCCAACGGATTATTCGGCCTATTATTACAGAGGTAAAGGTAGGCAGAACATCGCTAATGACCCTAAAGAATCGCTAAATACAATGCGCGAAAATTTTTATCTGTCCGCCATCAAAGATTTCACGAAAGCAATAGAAATCAATGGGGAAGAAGATTCCCAGTTGTTGCAAAACAGAGGCATCACTTATAAGGATTATGCAATCTTCAAATCTTATAAAGTAAAAAAGGCTGTAGAAAAGACTGCCGTTATAGCGCTTTTCAATAATTCAATTTCAGATTTTCAAAAAATATTAATTATTCAGCCACAGCGTAAAGATATTCTGAATCTGGTTGACTACGTGAAGGCGCAAATTGCCAGTTTAAAGTAAGAAGTTTTTAATAAACTCCGTTGTTGTGGATTCTGCTTCGAACATTTGAACTAATATAGAAGCCTTTAATCCATATGCTGCTGCGAGTTTCACGGCCTGGCTTATGGTCAGATCAACTTTGTCATTTTCCCATTTGCAGTAAGTAGTTCTGGTTACTTCAAGAAGACCTGAAATCTCCTCTTGGGTGATTCCTTTCTTTCTGCGGAGGTCCTTTAAAATTTTTCCTTTTTTCATTGGAGAAGTATTGATTCATTAACAATAAACAGTTAGCAAACATAGACAAACCTATAGACTTAAAATTTTTTCGGTTTATAAATGTTGAATTGATCATAAAGTTGTTACTGATCAATCCTGCTCGGTAGTACTGAACTTTTATATAAAGTCCCGGCCTTAGTGGGTTCCGGGACTTTTTCTTTGAAAGCGTAGTGGGTCGTGGAATTTTGAGGCGTGGATGTAATTTGCAAGCACGTCTGGGGCGATAATAAAGCCAGTCTCGAATATGGAGACCAGAAACGATAATTTTAGACCATAAGCGGCGGCGACCTTAGTGGCCTGACTAATTGTTAAATCCACCTTATCGTTTTCCCACTTAGAATATGAAGTCCTTGTTATATTTAACATAGCTGCAGTTTCATCCTGAGTGGCTCCCTTTATCAGGCGTAAATGTTTAAGGACGTGTCCTATTTTCATGTGTAGAGGTTAATATTGTACTGTTGAGAGCGTGTAAATATAAAACTCAAACAGTCAACCACGCAGAGTTTCTCTTTGATGTGAAAATAATTCCCAAAAAGTACATGTGTTGAAAATACGCAAAGTGATTGTTTTGCTGAGAAAATCGATGTGGATTTGTCATTTTAATTAGTCTGAGGTATGTAAGACGGTAATAAAAATGAGATGTCTTTGCAATATTGTAAATATAAAAGGCCGGGTTATTTCCCGGCCTTTATTAAAACCTTCCCAAAATCTGATAATGTTTACTTTTCATAAATCTTATTTGTTGCATCTTTTTAATTTGATACAAGCTATCGGGATAATAGGAGAGTGTATCTGTCGAGGTGTATAAGTAGTTGCTATTTCTGATCAGGATTTTGAGGCCACAGATTTTTTCTGATTTTTTCCAGATTAAAACTTTCTTAACCGGGATTTTTTCGTTTTCTGTACTATACTGTTCGAATGTCGCTGATTCGGATTTTTTAAATTCACCATCCCAGGCTCTTTTATTAATATCTGCGTCAGTGAAAATTGAGAGTTCTTTTTTCCAATCTTTTATTTTAATAGATTTAGTTTCTTGCTTGCCGTTAATCCAGACGGATTTTAAAATAACAGGGCTTCTAACATCTAATCTTTTCGCCTCAGCGTCAAAATAACCGACGAGATCAAAATTTTTAGCTCCAGCTACAGGTTTAACATCCTGCGGGTTATTGCAAGCTGCTAAACTAAACAGTAGGATTGCAAAGTATTTTCTCATTAGATCAATACGTTTCCGCTCATGATGGCTGGTTTTTCAATACCCATCAATTTTAAGATTGTCGGTGCAACATCTCCAAGCTTGCCATCGGCAATATGTGTGTATTCGGTACCGATCAATACGCATGGAACAAGGTTTGTAGTATGCGCGGTATTTACCGATCCGTCTCCATTAATCATAAACTCTGAGTTGCCGTGATCAGCCAGTATGATAAAAGCATATCCGTTTTCTAATCCCTTGGTTACTACAGCTTCTGCACAACGGTCAGCCGTTTCCACTGCTTTTACAACAGCTTCAAATACACCTGTATGCCCAACCATATCCGGATTTGCAAAGTTTAGGCAAATAAAATCTGCCCATCCGCGCTCAAGCTCTGGTAAAATAGCATCTGTAATGCCTTGTGCACTCATTTCAGGTTGCAGATCGTATGTAGCAACTTTTGGTGATGGAATCATGATGCGTTTTTCGTTATCGAAAACTTGCTCTCTACCACCCGAAAAGAAGAAAGTAACATGTGGATATTTTTCTGTTTCGGCAATACGGATTTGATTCTTATGATGCGCTTCAAGAACTTCACCCAGTGTTTCACTAAGATCATCTTTTGTAAATACAACTTTCACATCAGAGAAGTTCTCGTCGTAAGTAGTCATTGTTACATAGTATAATTTCAATTTGTGCATATCAAAATCAGGGTAGTCAACCTGACTTAACGCAGAAGTGATTTCACGTCCTCTGTCAGTACGGTAGTTAAAGCAGATTACTACATCCCCCTCCTGTATGGTTGCTGTTGGTTTACCGTCAGCAGCAGTAACTACGATAGGTTTGATAAATTCGTCGGTAATACCATCTGCATAAGACTGTGCTATTGCGCCTTCCACATCTGTAGTCGCTGTACCTATTCCTTTTGTTAACAGATCGTACGCCTGCTTAACTCTTTCCCATCTTGAATCACGGTCCATCGCATAGTACCTGCCGATCAAGCTTGCTATTTTTCCCGCAGAATGTTTGAGGTGAGCTTCCAGGTCCTTTACAAAGCCTAAACCAGAGTTGGGATCTGTATCTCTTCCATCTAGAAATGCATGAATAAATACATCTGTCAAACCCTGTTCTTGAGCGGCATCGCATAACGCCTTTAGATGATTAATATGCGCATGCACACCACCATTAGACAACAAACCAATAAAATGAACTGCTTTGTGCTCTGTTTTAGCATATTGGAAAGCTTTTACTAACGTTTCGTTACTGAATAAAGAGCGATCGGAAATAGCTTTATTAATGCGGCCAAGTTCCTGATAAACTACCCTTCCAGCGCCCAGGTTCATATGACCCACTTCGGAATTTCCCATTTGTCCGGCAGGTAAGCCAACAGCTTCACCCGAAGCTTCAAGTTTGCTGTTTGGATATTTTTTAATGATCGAATCAAAGAAGGGGGTATTTGCTGCATACGCTGCATCTGATTTATCTTTTTTGCCGTAGCCCCAACCGTCAAGGATCAGGAGCATCACTTTTTTTGTATTCATGCTTGAAATAGAGTTTAAATTGAGTGGAGCATATAATAAAACAAATATAAGTCTATTGAACTTTTTAAGGTAACAATCTTAGAATTAGTAATACATTCGTGGCATAATTTGTGTGCGAAAATTATATAAGCTACATTAAGATGACCAAAACGTTAGTGCCGATCCTATTTTTTATCACGAGCTTGTTGCCATCCATGTTATTTCAAGGTGACCTGGTCAACGATGTGCTACCTTATTTTAAGAATGGAAATGCGAAAGATATAGCGAAAAATTTTGCGCCATCTGTCGAATTGGGCATCCTAAGCGATTCTGATGTGTATTCCAAAGCACAAGCAGAGCAGATTTTAAGAGATTTTTTTTCCAAACATATCCCAGTCAATGCAACTGTAGTTCATGTCATAGATACAAATCCTAACTATCAGGTTGGTATTGTTGCTCTGGCCACCAAGAGTGGTAAATTCAGAACAACAATCAGCTATAAAAAGACATCCGGAACTTTTTACATAACTGAACTGAAGATAGAAGCGGATAAATAATCTAAAAATTTTACGTAAAAATGCTATTTTTGGGATAAAATTCGTGTTTTGGATAAACAAGTAATAGACCGTTTCATAAAAAATGCACTCGCTGAAGACCTTGGCGATGGCGATCATACCTCACTATCTACCATTCCTGCTGATGCTCAGGGCAAGGCCAAACTGATCATTAAAGAGGAGGGAATACTGGCAGGCGTTGAACTTGCCCTACATATCTTCCACTATATCAATAAAGATTTAAAAACACAAGTATTTTTGAATGATGGTGATGCTGTTAAGTATGGAGATGTGGCCTTTCATGTAAGCGGCAACGTGCATTCGATCCTGTTGGCAGAAAGACTTGTTCTTAACTGCATGCAACGAATGAGTGGCATTGCTACAAAGACGCATAGTATAGTGACCTTATTAGAAGGTACATCCTGCAAGATTCTGGACACACGTAAAACTACTCCCGGACTGCGTTATCTGGAAAAATGGGCAGTAAGAATTGGCGGAGGGGTAAATCATAGAATTGGTTTGTATGATATGATCCTGATTAAAGATAACCATGTTGATTATGCTGGTGGAATTTTAAAAGCTATAGATGCATCAAATGCCTATCTTGAGCGGACAGGGAAAGAACTTGATATAGAAATTGAAGTCAGGAATCTGGAAGAATTAGAGCAGGTGCTTCAACGCGGCGGTATCCAGCGCATCATGCTAGATAATTTCAACCTTACCGATCTTAAAGAGGCTGTGCGCCGCATAGATCACAAATATAGTACCGAAGCATCTGGTGGTATAACATTAGAAACGCTTGCGGGTTATGCTGCTACCGGGGTAGATTTTATCTCTATGGGAGCGCTTACTCATTCTGTAAGAAGTTTAGACATGAGCTTAAAAGCCTTTTAGGTATGGTATCCATCTATTCAATTTCGGCGGTCATTTTAGCCTATCTATGTGGCTCCATTCCAACAGCCGTTTGGCTTGGCGGGGCTTTTTATGGCGTTGACGTGCGGGAATATGGCAGTGGAAATGCCGGAGCAACCAATACTTTTCGTGTGCTTGGCAAAAAGGCGGGCATTGCTGTAATGACGATTGACATTGCTAAAGGATATACGGCCACCAAACTTGCCTATTTTATAGGTCTTTCTGTGACAGGCCCGCACAACTCATCTCAATTTGTAAACTACGAGCTGGCGCTGGGTGTAACAGCTGTAATGGGACACCTGTTCCCTATTTTTGCCGGGTTCAGGGGTGGAAAGGGAGTAGCTACACTTTTTGGAATGATTTTGGCAGTTAACTTCCCGGCAGCTATGCTTTGCGTTCTTGTTTTTGTTGCAGTTTTACTGATTACTAAATACGTTTCTTTAAGTTCTATATGTGCAGGTTTTACCTTCCCCTTAGGCATAATTTTCGTATTCCATTCATCGATCAAATCGGAGGTGCTATATGGTATGTGCGTTTGTATCCTTATTCTGGTTACTCATCAGAAAAATCTAGAAAGACTGCTTAAAGGCAAAGAATCCAAAGTGTATTTGTTCAGAAGCAAAAACAACTAAAAACGGATTCTATGCAGTAGATGAGCTGCATACTAAAAAAACCAAATAATGAAAAAGATCAAATTAACGGGTATGGCATTAGCCTTACTTCTGATGGCCAACTCCTGCTCAACAGTGCCATTATCAGGCCGGAACAGAATTAGTTTCGTAAGTGAAAGCGAAATGCAGACTGCTGCAGCAGCAAGTTATACTACGCTGCTCAAAGATCCTCAAACTAAAGTGCTTAATAACGCTGATGCTGCAAGGGTAAAGCGTATAGGACAAAAGATTGCTACTGCAGTAACACAATACATGAATGCCAACGGCTATGCTGCACAAATTCAAGGGTTCAATTGGGAGTTCAATCTGATCGATAGTAAGGAAGTGAATGCCTGGTGTATGCCAGGAGGTAAAGTTGCGGTGTATTCAGGTATTTTGCCAGTGGCTGCAGACGATGCCGGACTTGCTACGGTGATGGGACATGAGATTGCCCATGCTGTTGCGCAACATTCTTCGGAGCGTGCATCCAAAGCTGCCGTTGCTCAAGGGGTAGGTGGGCTGATCGGCGCTGCAACCGGTGGGCAATCTGCTGCTACCCAACAGGTGATTAGCTCACTTTACGGTGTAGGTGCCCAAGCCGGATATCTGTTACCAAATTCTCGTACACAAGAACTGGAAGCAGATCACCTGGGACTGATTTTCATGTCTATGGCTGGTTATAATCCAAGCAGTGCGGTAAGTTTCTGGCAACGGATGGCACAATCCAGTGCAAGTTCACAAAAACCACCTGAATTTTTAAGTACACACCCTGCCGATGCAACAAGAATTGCACAAATTCAAAAGGATTTGCCAGAGGCACAACGTTACTACAACTCTACGAGCGGGAAACCGGTAAGATAATATCACTTAAAGGACCGTCAAAGCGGTCCTTTTAACGTTTCCATCAATGCTGACGCTTTGATCATGCATTCCTCATATTCTTGAAGAGGATCTGAGGCAAATGTGATAGCTCCTCCAACCTGAAAAGACATATAGTTGTTTGCTGCATTATATAGAATACTCCTGATGATGACATTGAAGTCAAAATTACCGTCAGGTGTAATATAGCCGAGGGCTCCGGAAAATGCGCCCCTGCGCGACTTTTCAAATTGATCAATCAATCCCATAGCCCTTATCTTAGGTGCGCCAGTCATAGATCCCATTGGAAAAGTGTTTTTTATGGCATCTATAAAATGTATATCAGGTCTTAATTCACAGGTAATTGTAGAGATCATTTGATGAACCTGAGTAAAGCTATAAATACCAAATAATTCGGTTACCTGTACACTTCCTGCAACAGCACTTTTAGTTAGGTCGTTTCTCACCAGATCAACAATCATCACGTTTTCTGCCTGCTCTTTTTGATCTCCCCTTAGCTGCGCCTTGATCAATTCGTCTTCTGCATTGTCTTTCCCCCGGCCTGCGGTGCCTTTAATTGGCTGAGAAATGAGGGTATTATCGCGTTTGCACAGAAATCGTTCAGGGCTGGCTGAAAGAATATATCGTTCAGCAATTTTCATGAAGCCAGAAAATGGTGTAGGGGATACCTCAGACAGGCGTTGAAATGTAAGCAACGGATCGATTCGGGCATTTCTGGCAAAAAATTCCTGGCAAAATGTAACTTCGTAGATGTCGCCGCGGTTAATGTGACTGCGGATTTCATCTATAACATTCAGGTATTGCTCTTTTTCCAGTTTCTGTTCAATCTGGAGTTCTGTATTAGACCATGCTTGCTGTTTAATCTCTAATTGACTGATTTGTTCAAGTATATCAGAGTTACCCAGAATGATTTCGATAGCGTCGTTTTTGATCCCTATTACATACTCTGGAATAAAGAAAAACAGGTCGGGAAATCCAAGTTCATCTGGCTGACTCGAATTGAGCAATTCTATCTCATTTTTTAAGTCATAGCCCAAGAGCCCGAACATCCAACTTTGATTGGCATCATAGAATGACTTTAGTTCGGCGAAAGCATTTCCTTCAGAAGTACTAAGAACCTGCTTACTGCCGGCCGCTATCAATACCTCGTAGCTGCTATAGTGATCTGTATAGTGGTTAGAATCCAAAAAGCAACAATTTTCAAATTGCGCTGCCCACAACAATGCTTTTTGTTTAGTCAATTCCTGCGTAGTCATCCCAACAAAGTTAAAACAAAAAAAGGATGGTTTGTGGCCATCCTCTTCTATTATGTAATGTGATTTTTTAAGATAAAATCAAAGTTTGAACACGGTCAGGACCAACTGAAAGGTATTTTACCGGAACCTCAAGTTCTTTTTCGAGGAAGGCAATATACGATGCAAGTTTTTCAGGAATCTCTTCCACTTTTGTAATTTTAGTGATGTCCGTTTTCCAGCCTTCAATTGCTTTCAATACAGGGACAGGTTTGATCGAGATAATATCATATGGCATATAATCAATGGTCTCACCATTATATTCATAATGTGTACAAGCATAAATCGTATCAAAGTCATTAAGTACGTCTGCTTTAGTCATTACCATCTCGGTAACGCCATTCAGCATAATCGCATATTTAAGTGCCGGAAGGTCAATCCAGCCACAACGGCGTGGTCTGCCAGTTGTGGCACCAAACTCATGGCCAACCTGACGCAGGTTTTCACCTACTTCATCTTCCAGTTCGGTAGGGAAAGGGCCGCCACCAACACGTGTGCAATAAGCTTTAAAGATGCCGACTACGCTACCAATTTTATTAGGTGCAATACCCAAACCTGTACATGCACCAGCAGTGGTGGTATTTGAAGAGGTTACGAAAGGATAAGATCCGAAATCTACATCCAGTAAGGTACCCTGAGCACCTTCAGCCAATACACGTTTTCCCGCTTTCAGGTAACCATTTACAAAATGCTCACTGTCTACATGTGGGATGGTCTTAATAAACTCGATTGCTTCAAAAAACGCAGCTTCTTTTTCAGCCAGGTTAAATTCAAAATCATAATGAGATAAGATATCCATATGTTTTTGAACAAGTTTGTCATAACGTTCTTTGAAATCGGGTAAGGTGGTATCTCCAACACGTAAGCCATTTCTTCCGGTTTTGTCCATATAAGTAGGGCCAATACCTTTCAAAGTAGAACCGATTTTATCTTTACCCATTTTAGCTTCGTTCGCTGCATCAAGTAACTGATGCGTAGGTAAGATTAAATGTGCTTTACGGGCAATAACCAGTTTTTCTTTTGCTATAGGGTCATGACCAGCAGTTTTCAGATTGTCCAGTTCTCTTTTCAGGATAATTGGATCGATCACCACACCGTTACCAATCAGGTTCATGGTTTTTTCATTGAAAATTCCTGAAGGAATGGTGTTCAGTACAAACTTTTTACCATCAAACTCCAGGGTATGTCCAGCGTTAGGTCCGCCTTGGAAACGAGCGATTAAATCATACTGCGGACTTAATACGTCCACAATTTTACCTTTGCCCTCGTCGCCCCATTGCAGGCCAAGAAGCACATCTACTTGCGTCATTATTTTAAATTAGAAAAGATTATAATTGGAATATTCATTCTTTAGTTTGCATGTTCTGCTACAGCTTTTTCAACTGCAGGAGTAGCCTTTTCTTTACAGTCGAAGCACACGCCGTATAAATTAAGAGAGTGATGTTTGATGTCAAACTTCAGTAAATCACCCACCATGCTCTGAATCTGATGAATACGTGGGTCGCAGAATTCCACTACCTTACCGCAATCAATGCAGATTATATGGTCATGCTGATGGTAGCCGTATGACTTTTCAAACTGGGCCATATTTTTACCAAACTGGTGCTTGGTTACAAGATCACAGCTTACCAATAGTTCGAGTGTGTTGTATACTGTAGCACGACTAACCCTGTATTTTTGGTTTTTCATATGGATGTAGAGGGTTTCTACATCGAAATGGTCATCTCTTGAATAGATTTCTTCGAGTATGGCAAAACGTTCTGGTGTCTTTCTCAGACTTTTATTTTCGAGGTAAGCTTCGAATATCTTTCTAACTAACTCGCTGTTGTGGTTTGTAGACATAGTTTTTAAACTCCTTTCAAAGGTATCAATTTTTAAGTTAAACTCTAGGATTTATTCCGCTATTTAGGCGTCAAAGCGTGTCACGCCCGTCACACCTTTTACCTCTAACAGATTTTCAATCAGCATGTCCAGATGTTCTTTGTCGTTTACATAGATCATGATTGAACCATCAAAAATTCCATTATCGGTGTCTACAGTAATAGAACGCATATTCACCTTAAAATCACCAGAGATTACTTTAGTAATATTGTTTATCAGCCCTACATCATCAATTCCGATGATGTGCAGGCCGGTCAGGAATGTTAGCTCCTTTTGTTTATTCCATTTTGCCTTTACAATTCTATAGCCATAGTTTGCCATAAGCTGTGCAGCATTAGGGCAGTTTGTCCGGTGGATCTTGATACCCTCGCTCACGGTCACAAAACCGAAAACATCATCTCCCGGGATCGGATTACAGCAAGCGGCAAGTGTATAGTCGATCCGTTGCATATCCTCTCCAATGAGGAGTATGTCGGATTCGGGCCCTTTAACCTTATTTAGTAAAGCTTCGATTTGCTGATGATCATTCTGACCAGATCCTCTATTTTCTATTTCCTTTTCACTTGCCAGATAGTCTTTCAGGTCTTTAAGTTCTATCCTGCCTTGAGCTACGCCAATAAAAAGATCTTGTGTTGAGGCGAGTTTAAAGAAATAACTGAGTTTATTCAGGTTGTCAGTATTGTAGGTAATCTTCAGCGATTTCAGTTTCCGTTCAAGTGTTTCCTTTCCCTGTTCTGCTATCTTTCTTTTTTCTTCTTTTAAGGAAGATTTGATTTTCGATTTTGCCTTAGCGGTACAAACAATGTTGAGCCAGTCTTCTTTGGGTACTTGTTTACCTGACGTGATAATTTCAACCTGATCACCATTTTGTAGCTTGTAGGACAAGGGTACCAGTTTGTGATTTACCTTGGCGCCGATACATTTAGCACCCACATCGGTATGGATCTCAAAGGCAAAGTCAAGTGCAGTGGCACCGAGGGGAAGTTGAATCAATGCACCTTTGGGTGTGAAAATGAAGATCTCATCCGAGAACAAATTCATTTTAAAATCATCCAGGAAGTCAAGGGCATTGGCTTCTGGATTGTTCAACATCTCACGCACTTTCATGATCCACTGATCCAGGCCATTATCATTGCTGGACTCCTTGTATTTCCAGTGCGCAGCAAAACCCTTTTCTGCAATTTCATTCATCCGTTGTGTACGGATTTGCACTTCCACCCATTGTCCTTTCGGACCCATTACTGTAGTATGCAAAGATTCATAGCCGTTTCCTTTAGGCGAGGATACCCAGTCGCGCAAACGATCAGGATTAGGCCGGTATAAGTCGGTTACAATAGAATAAGCTTTCCAGCAATCTGCCTTTTCCTGTTCAGGAACACTGTCCAAAATAATTCGGATAGCAAAAAGATCATATACTTCCTCGAAAGGTATATTCTTTTTCTTCATCTTATTCCAGATGGAATGGATAGATTTAGGTCTTCCGAAAATATCTGCTGAAAGGCCCTGCTCGGCCAGGATTTCATTGATAGGCTCAACAAAACGTTTTATAAAAAGGTTTCGTTCAGCTTTTTTCTCATTCAGTTGTGTTGCAATATATTTATAGGTATCTGGTTCCAGATATTTCATGGATAAATCTTCGAGTTCAGATTTGATCGCATACAAACCTAAACGATGGGCCAGAGGAGCATACAAATAAATAGTCTCGGAGGCAATCTTCAACTGCTTCTGTCTGGGCATAAAATCCATTGTTCGCATGTTGTGCAGCCTGTCAGCAAGCTTAATCAGGATTACCCTGACATCATCGGCCAGCGTGAGTAACATTTTCCTGAAGTTTTCTGCCTGCAGGGAACTGTTGTAGTCAAATACGCCGGATATTTTAGTCAGGCCATCAATGATTTTTGCTGTTTTTTTGCCAAACTCGCGCTCAATATCTTCCAGTGTAATATCCGTGTCCTCTACTACATCATGTAATAGTGCACAGACAATAGATGTAGTACCCAGCCCAATTTCTTCGGCCGCAATTTGTGCCACTGCAATGGGATGATAAATATAAGGTTCGCCGGATTTTCTGCGCATGTTCTTATGACTTTCCAACGCCATATCAAATGCTTTCCGGATCTCTTTCTTATCACCTTTCTGCAAGGTCGACTTACATGCACGCAATAATGCACGGTACCGTTTCAGGATCTCTTGTTTCTCAGCCTCTAAATCTATCACCAGGGTATTCTTCATTTGCAGTTTATTCGTATATTGATTAGCTTTTGGTTGTATTGGAGATAACACTATTGACTGCTATCTGACAAACAATCAACAAATTTAAGTGTTCATCTGAAACCTAATATATAAATTTAGGTTTAACTTTGTAGGATTATAAATTTATGAAATTTTATAGGTTGATTCTTCTGCTCAATGTCATTATTACCGGCGCCTATGCGCAGGTGACGGTGAAGCCTATTGATGTCAAATATCCGCCCATGGGAAAAAATGACACCATCAAAGTGGCTGCTACAAACGTAGATGGATTAATGATTCCGTGGATTGGTCTTAACGAAGTCGTCATTAACGGAACGCGGATTTTTAAATCCCCCGCAGAGCAGGCAGCATTTTATAGGTTGCGCTATAATGTGCTCAAAGTAATGCCCTATGCGCTTTTCGCTAAGCGGAGGTATCAGCAGTTGGAGACCGATCTTGCTGTGCAACCAGATAAAAAGGAACAAAAGAAGCTGATCAAGGCCTGCGATCAGGAGATTAAGCAGATGTTCAATAAGGAGATTAAAGAATTGACAATTACGCAGGGTCAGATTTTAACCAAACTGATAGACCGGGAGCTTGGACGAACTACGTACGATATTGTCAAACAAACCAAGGGGGGCTTAACGGCATTTCTTTACCAATCGGTAGCCCGGGTTGTTGGTCACAACCTGAAGAGTACTTATGATCCTGTTGAAGATAGGGATATTGAATCCATTATCACTTCTTCGGGATTCTATCAATAATAAGCATGACGGATACAACTAAAAGTGTACACCAATTTAAGGTGAAATTTATCAATGGTACTGAAAAGAACCTCTCGGATTACAAGAATAAAGTCCTATTGATCGTCAACATAGCTTCAGGATGTGGTTTTGCACCTCAACTGACCGAATTACAGGCCCTTCGTGAAGAATTTAAAGGTCAGGACTTCGAAGTCCTCGGCTTTCCATCCAATGATTTCGGCAGGCAGGAGCCGCTTGAAGGTGAAGCCATCAGCCAATACTGTCAGGTAAATCATGGTGTTGACTTTCCTGTATTTGATAAAATTATGGTTCGTGGTGAGCATGCACATCCGCTTTATCAGTTTTTGGCGGATAAAAAATACAATGGTGAACTTAACTCTACTCCACGCTGGAACTTCCACAAATATTTAATAAATAAAGAAGGTAAGGTGATAGATTATTTCTTTCCGTTTACCAAACCCCTTTCCTCAAAAGTTAAGAAAAAAATCCAGCGACTCCTTTAACAGCGCTGATTATTCAAAATATACATGAAATTAGACATATTAGTACTCGCTGTACATCCTGATGATGCAGAGTTGGGCTGCTCAGGTACAATTGCCAAATACATTGCTGAAGGAAAAAAAGTAGGTATTGTTGATTTTACCAGAGGTGAACTTGGTACCCGCGGTACAGCAGAGACACGTGACGAAGAAGCGGCGGACTCAGCAAAGATCCTGGGCCTCCACGCTCGTGAAAATCTGCGCTTCAAGGATGCTTTTTTTCAGAATGATGAAAGCCATAGGATGGAAGTGATCCGGATGATCCGGAAGTATCAACCCGAGATCGTATTGAGCAATGCCCTGCAGGATCGCCATCCCGATCATGGCAGGGCAGGAGACCTCGCAAATGATTCCTGTTTTCTTGCGGGCCTGGCAAAGATCAGTACGGAGGAAGGTGGAGAAGAACAAGCTGCCTGGCGTCCAAGGTTAGTATTGCAATACATTCAGGATCATTATATCCGCCCCGATATTATCGTTGATATCACACCCTATATAGAAATCAAGATCAAGGCAATTCAGGCTTTTAAAACACAGTTTTATAATCCGGACCACCATGAAGCAGAGACTTATATTTCATCTCCGGAATTTTTTGAAAGCGTGCTTGGCAGAGCCCGCGAGTTTGGTAAATCGATAGGTGCAACGTTTGGAGAAGGTTTTACATCGCGTAAGCTACTAGGTATAGAAGATATATTTCAACTCAGGTAGCAACAAAAGGATAGGCTCAACTGTTAAACTCTAAACAGTTGTATGTCGAATATATTTTCTTCTATTAAAAGAGCCTATACCTTATTTAAAAGTGTCGATCTCGCGCAGCTCGATGCTTTATCGAAAAAAGTTGACCTGCCAAAAGTAATGGCCTCATTTTCTGCGCTCGACGAAAATCAGTTGCAAGGACTAATGAAAATGGTTGAGCCACGTAAGCATAAAGAACTTCCAGCTATTGAAGGTGATTTCTACCACCTCGGCGATGAAGCTTTGAAAGATGAAGACCGGGCCTTGCAACTAAAGGTTCGTGCTTTTATGGAAAAGGAAGTGCAACCTATTGTCAATGAATATTGGAATAGGGCAGAATTTCCTTTCGAGCTCATCCCCAAACTAGCTGAACTCAATATCTGTGGACTTACCTATCAGGGCTATGGATGTCCGGGTAAATCAAATCTCATGGAAGGGATTCTGGCTATGGAAATGGCTCGTGTAGACACTTCTATTTCTACTTTTTTTGGTGTACAAAGTGGACTTGCAATGGGATCCATTTACCTCTTAGGATCTGAGGAACAGAAACAGGAGTGGCTTCCTGGTATGCAGCAATTTAAAATTATCGGTGCATTTGGGCTTACCGAGCCTGAGGTCGGGTCAGCCGCTGCAGGGGGGCTTACCACTACGGCGAAACGTACTGGCGATACCTGGGTAATTAATGGGCAGAAGAAATGGATTGGTAATGCGACTTTTTCGGATGTGACGATTATATGGGCGCGTGACGTGGATGATAATGAGGTGAAAGGTTTTTTAGTGCGTAAAGGAACACCTGGAATTTCGGTAGAGAAGATGCAGGATAAAATGGCACTGCGAATTGTGCAAAATGGGCTAATCACCTTAACCAACTGCACCGTTCATGAATCTGATAGACTTCAAAATGCCAATTCTTTTAAAGACACAGCAAAGGTATTGCGGATGACCAGGGCTGGTGTGGCCTGGCAGGCGGTGGGATGTGCACGTGGAGCCTATGAAAATGCGCTTGCCTATACACAGACCCGCAAACAATTCGGTAAACCAATTGCCTCATTCCAGCTCGTTCAAAATCATCTTGTAGAAATGTTATCGAACCTTACTGCGATGCAGACCCTGTGTTTCAGACTGTCACAACTGCAGGACCAGAATTTGCTCAAGGATGAACACGCTTCACTGGCAAAGGTATTCTGTTCACTAAGAACCCGTGACGTAGTAAGTAAAGCCAGGGAAGTAATGGGAGGTAACGGTATTTTACTGGAGTACAATGTGGCCAGGTTTGTGGCCGATGCCGAAGCAATCTATTCTTATGAAGGAACAAAAGAGATCAATTCACTGATTGTTGGTCGTGCCATTACCGGCTTTTCAGCATTTGTATAATCAGTCGATGAGTTTGTAGCCTAAGCCACGGACGTTAATGATTTCGATGTTTTGATCAGCCTGGAGGTGTTTACGGAGTTTACTGATAAACACGTCCATGGTGCGGGCATGGAAAGGACTGTCGTTGCCCCATAATTTGATTAATGTCGTTTTTCTGTCCAATAGTTGATATTTACACTCGACTAAGAGGGATAGCAATTCTGATTCTTTATGAGATAACCTGATGGATCTACCAAGGTACACGAGTTCTTGCCGTTCGGCAAAAAACTGGAAGCCACCAACACTTAATGGTTGCGTTGTTCGGGTTTTCAATTGCGGGCTTCGTTTTAGCAACTCATTGATTCGGAAAATCAGCTCTTCCAGACTGAAGGGTTTGCGGAGATAGTCATTGCCGCCACTTTGGTAGCCTTCAGCCACATCTTTGTCCTGGGATCGTGCAGTCAAAAATAATACAGGAATTGTGTTTCCTGAAGCTCTTAAAGTTTTTACGAAGCTAAATCCGTCCATGAAAGGCATCATTACATCTACAATGCAGAGATCAAAAGTCGACGCAGCAAAAGCTTCAAGGCCCTGTTCTCCGTTAATCAAATGTGTAACTGCAAACCCCCTACTCCTGAGTGTTTCGGAAACAATTTTAGACAGTTGCGGATCATCTTCGAGAAAAAGCAATTCAGGGGTTCTCATGTCAGCTTAATGGCAGTTGAATGGTAAATGTAGTTAATTGTTCTGCGGTACTAAGTGTCAGTGTACCTTTATGTTTTTTGATAATGTCCCTGGAATAGCTCAGTCCGAGTCCATAGCCCTTAACATTGTGCAGATTTCCTGTAGGTATCCTGAAAAAACGTTCAAAGATCTTCTCCTTGAATTCTGGTGGGATGCTGCTGCCGTTATTGCTGACCCTGATAATCAGGTTGTTGTTTGCGCGACGGTAATTCAGGTTGATTTCTAATGGGTGCGAACCGTATTTTACGGCGTTATCCAGGATGTTGATCAAGACATTGCTTAAATGTGATTCATCGCCCATTACAAAAAGCTCTGAGGGATCGATAAGGAGGTTGATCTTGGCATTGCGCTCGGATAGTTGGGGCTCAAATTGTTTTATGCTTTCAGCTACAAGTTCAGAAACGCTTAAATTTTTGAGATCCAATGTGTGCTCCCGCAGTGCTCCTGTTCCGCTTTTAAGAATTTGGTCAATAAGATTTGTCAGGTGACTGGATTGCTGGCGGATGATCCCGAGATATTCAGAAGTCGCTTTTTCACTGAGTTTAAAATCCTGAATTGCTTCGGCGGCAATCCCAATTGTAGCTACAGGGGTTTTTAGCTCATGCGTCATATTATTTACAAAATCATCTTTCAACAGCGTTATTGTTTGTTGTGATCTAATAGTCTTTATCGTGTAGATAAAACATCCGATAGTTAATGCGAACAATAAAAGACCGTTCAACAACACCCATTTCATACTACGTAGTAACACCAAATTAGGGTTTGGGAATAATGCTGCTATTTGCTGCGCAGGATGTCCAAAGGCATATTTGAAGCTGCGGGTACTATAGAGCTCCTGATTAGTTTCTTGATTATCTGCTGCAAAACCTTTAAAGGTGTACTTAGCTTGCACCAACTGAAAGTCATTATCGATATTTCTTTTTGCAAGTTCTTTCATGTAAATGTTTCTTAACCTTGCCGTGTCCGGAAGGTCTTTTTGTAATGCTGCCGACATAAGGTCACCGAGTGTATCGGTATAATAATAGGTGGATCCACCACGTAGATCGTGATACAGTACATTTTTAGCAAACATATTGATGAAGTTAACTTTTGCGGCTGGCGATATACTGTCGATGCGTGGCAGATCCTTAAAGCTAATTGTAAACGGCGGACGTTTAACAGCGCCCTGATGTTTATCGCGGATGCTGTAAATTGTGCTTTTCACGCCGGCGCTATATTTTGCGCTCACTACAATAAGATTGGTATCAGCTAACCATTTTTTATATTGAGTAGCAAATTCATCCCTCCGGAAATCCTCCATCCGGTTTATCGATTTTTCCAGAACATCGTTGATGTCACTCTTAAAAACACGTACACTACTTTTATAGGCTTGATAGTTCCAATACAATTGCAAACCCAGGATCAGCGTGGTACAGGCAGTCATTAGCGCAATAATAAGATTGACCTTGTATTTCATTAGTTGCAAATTACACAAGTTGATACGCAAATCTCAAAAACGTTAACACTAATTAACAGAGATTAACAGCTATTTGCACCGCAGGTGCCAGGTAACAAATAGTTTTGTCTCAGTTAATTCAACAATATGAAACATTCAAAATTAGTTCCTTTATCGGCTCTTGTTTTTCTCTTGCTCTTTGCCGGAATAATGCGTGATGACGTTGCCGAAAGTAAATATACAGCTCTGGCTAACCAGAAGCAATTTGATTGTGTAGGACAGGTATTGATCGGGGGTAAGCCTGCCGGCTCCTGCGTGTTGATCTCCAATCGTTTTGTGCTTTCTGCGGCACATGTATTTATGCGTTACCAAACCCGGCAGGATACGCTTTTGGTAGGTGGTCAGAAAGTAGCTGTTAATATCCCAACAAGTGCATCTCCGGTTGATGCCACAAAATGTGCTTTTATTTTTATAGGCAAATCCTACACTGGAAAAGCTTTACATTTTTTCCCTGGTTATAGCATGAAAGATAACAAATCGGATTTGGTGCTTATAGATCTTGAAAATACGGTGAATTCAGTGGTGCCAGCGACGTTAAATATGACTTTTGATGAGAAGGGCACCACAGGAGTGGGGGTAGGATTTGGGGCATCGGGATTTGGTATGCAAGTTAAAACAGTGCGTAGTAAAAACCAAAAAATTGCAGGCGAGAATAGTATTGACAGCCTTGGGGGTAAATTGATGAACGAATTGTCTACTACATTGATCTGCGACTTCGATAGTAAGGCAAGGCCAGAACTTAACAGAATTGGCAGTGCAGAGCCCCTTGGTTTAGAATATTCATCTACCGGAGGAGACAGTGGAGGGGGAATGTTCAGAAAGAAAAATGGACAGTGGGAGCTTATTGGTATTTGCCATAATACAGAAGCAGGTATGGATACTTTCATCACAAATGGTTATTACGGGCTGCTTATGGAATGGATGCGTATTTCTGTATTTCGAAACTGGATTAAATCTGTTACAACTTAACTTTATATATATGAAACGTATTTTTTTATTGACCTTATTAGGTTGTCTAACACTAACTGCTACCGCGCAAATAAAAATAGGTGAATCTATTGGGAATGTTCCAATTGTTAGTTTGCTTAATGCACCCATTAAAAAAACTGATTTAAGCAGTCAACGTGGCAAAGTCGTGCTCCTGGAATTCTGGGCCACCTGGTGCGGCCCATGCGTAGATGCTATGCCCCATCTGCAGGCTCTTCAAAAGCAATTTGGAAACAAATTGCAGATTATAACGGTAAGCACCGAAAAGGAAAAGCGCATCAAGCAATTTTTGCAAAACAGGCCGTCTAATCTATGGTTTGCTATTGATAGTGCCGATGCCTTTCGTAAGGATTTTCCCTATCATACCATTCCGCATAGTATTTTGATTGATCAGCAAGGCGTAATTGCAGCGATTACAGAGCCGGTAAATATTACTGAAAGTGTTATTGCGGATGTGGTGGCGGGAAAGAAGATCAACCTTCCATTTAAGGAAGACAATATGAATATGGATCCATGGAATACTTACTTCAAAGCTGACCCCAGTGTAGAAAGTAGATTCCTGATACAGCCTAAAATACAAGGAGCAAGTACCGGAGTAAAGCACTATACTAAAGCTACGGATTTTAACGGCCGTAGGATTAGTTTCTTGAATATGACGGTCGAAGGAATGTACCGGATAGCCTATGGCGATCTTCCTTATGGTAGAACTATCGATCTCATCCCTAGGGAAGACAAAAAGGACAATGAAAAGATGTATTGTGTGGATTTTATCGTTCCTAAAGGTAGAGAGGCAGAATTGCTGGCTACGCTAAGGGCAGAACTTAAGAGTCGGTTCGATTTGAATGCCAGTGTGGAAAAACGACTAAAAGTAGCTTATATCCTCAAAGTTGCTGATCCTAAGCTTGTAGCTAAAATTGAGTTGTCAAAATTAAAAGAGCAGCAGCTTAACGCCAGTGGAGCTGCGTTTAATGGCGAAGGCGTTACTTTTGCTACGATTGCAAATTATCTGGAAGACTTCGGCGTAACAAACATTCCTGTAATTGATGAGACTAAGGACAGTAAGCGGTATGATATCAGTTTCAATTTTATGCCTGAAAAAAAAGGGGACTATCTGGAAGAACTCCATAAACTTGGTCTGGACCTGGTGAAATCAGAACGGGAAATTGACGTGCTGATCTTTCGATAGCTAAAACGGGGTCTTGGTCATGCTGACATTGCCCATGGCCGACTTCTCATACAAACCAACACAGCTTGAATTAAATACGGGATCAAAGTTTACTGTACCGGCACCTACCTGTGCAGGAACTTTGCTCCCTTCCATAAAATAATAAACCTTGGTGTTTCCACCTTTATGGTGTGGCTTAAAATTACCGTATGCTATCATTTCATTCCAGATGGTGTCTTTTACCGTTACTGCAAAGACATATTGTATCGGTCCGGTGTTGTTGTCGTTTCTATATTTAGCGACCTCTTTAAAGCCACTTTTCATATCCTCAATGCCAGGCTGACCGAAAGTGCCCTTCAGCATCCAACCTATTAGGATCACTACTAAAACACTTAAAAAAATATTGATTTTTTTATTCTTCATACTACAATCCCGGTAAAATCTGCTCCATTACATCCAATCCTTCATCGATATGTTTTTGTTCCATACATAGTGCTGGCCGAAAACGGATGGTTTTAGGGCCACAGCCAAGGAACATCACATTTTTCTCCAATCCTTTTTTGATAAATGCATTTCTTTGTTCGGTATGCTCAAAGTCGAATGCACACAGCAACCCTTTACCACGTACATTTTGCATGCTACTGTATTTACCCGAAAGTGTAAGCAGATTTTGCTGCAGATATGCACCTACTGTAGCTGCATTTTGGCAAAGCTGATCTTCTTCTATAATCTGAAGGATCTGCGTGGCACGCACCATATCCACTAAGTTACCGCCCCAGGTAGAGTTAATCCTGGAGGGCACATGAAAAACATTATTTTCCACCTGATCTACCTTATCGCCCACAAGGATTCCACAAACCTGCATTTTCTTACCAAATGCAACAATATCAGGCCTTGCCTGCTCACTGTAATGCTGGTGGCACCAGAATCTGCCTGTAAGACCAACGCCTGTCTGCACTTCATCATAAATAAGAAAAGCATCATTTTCATCGGCAATCGCTTTCAGCTGAATCAGAAATTCTTCCCGGAGATGGTTATCTCCACCTTCACTTTGTATAGGCTCAATAATGATTGCACAGATCTCGTCTTTAAAATCTGCAAAAGCCTTTTTAACTTGTTGTATGGATACTTCCTCTGTAGATACTGCCGTTTCCAGATTTTGACCCTCTAAAGGAAAACGGATTACGGGTACCGAAACACGTGGCCAGTCAAATTTGGCAAACCACTTCGTTTTTTCCGGGATGGTATTAGTAAGACTCAGCGTGTAACCAGTACGTCCGTGAAATGCTTTTTCAAAGTGAAGTACCTTAAACCCTTTTTCAGAAGAATACCCTTTGGCAAAGTTTTTTTGTACTTTCCAATCCATAGCCACTTTAATAGCATTTTCTACTGCCAGGCCCCCGCCAGCAATAAAAAACGCATGAGGGAGATAATCGGGAATACCAATTTTACCAAATGTTTCTACAAATTGCGCATACTGTTGGGTATACACGTCTGAATTGGAGGGGTTAGACATCGCCGCATTTAACAGATTCCGTTTAAATTCTTCATCGTCTGTCATCTTTGGATGATTGTATCCCAGTGGTACTGAGGCAAAACAAGTAAAGAAATCCAGTAAGGTGCGTTTGTATTTAGAATCGTAAATATAGCTGCCGTGGCTCAACTCCATATCATACGTTAGGTCGAAACCATCTGCAAGGATGTGTTTGCTTAAAGTCTCGTTTACCTGTTCTGGAGTTACGGTTAATTGGTACATATCTGCTGATTTGGTTCATTCCAAATGTACCAAAATGCCCCAAATAAACAAACTGAGGCACTTTTTAAGTTTTTTTTATAAAATCATGGTTTAAAACGTTTAAAGTATGATTTCAGGAATTTAATGCTTCCGTTAAACTATTTCCGGATCTCCGTGATTCAGAAATTAAATGGTTTTTACACCTCTTCGTCCTGAATATTGCCGTCTTCCCAAGTCAGGTAATCTGAATACCACTTGGCTGCTTTAAGGAAAACTTCTTTCAGTTCTTTTTCCTCAGCCATCGTAAAATGCACAGCGAGCTTGTGGTTTTCTTTTTCTCCAAAAGTATTGTGATAAATAAAATCAAAAGTTTGTACACTTGCATTCAGCTTAAACTCTAATGGCTCCTGCATGTCCAGAACTTCCAAAACAGTGTGCGTTGGATTGTGTTGAATGATATTCCGTGTTGCGGTGACATTATTTGGCTCATGATCACTTCCATCCAGGAAGGCGAATTCAGGCAGTGTAAAATCTAGAAATTCCATTTTGCAAATATGCGATTTTATACGCGCTAAATTAAATGATTAGGTTTCAACCCTAAATACTATATCTTAACTTGCAGCAGGCTATAAGTCAGATGTATGAACCCAATATTCTACGATGGAAATAAAAAAAATTGAGCGACTGGAAAATGTGATCAGAGAAATTTCTGGTATGTCGTTAAAAGACTTCGAATTGTCGAAATCCTTCTGGTATGAAAAAGATTATAAAAAGGGCGAATTTTACAACGAATACAAAAATGTATGTAAATATTTGGGTTTTGTAATATCAGGTGTTTTTAGGATATACAAATACGATGAGCAGACAAATTCGGAAAGAAACATTCTGTTTTTTTCAAATGATCAGTTCATGAGCTCATACAAGAGTTTCCTCAGCCAGACCAGCTGTGCATATTATACGGAATCTATGACCAACTCGGAGATTTTGTATATACATTACGATGATCTTCAATACCTGTATAAGACATCGCCGGCCTGGGAGCATTTTGGGCGGATCTTTGCTGAGACTGTTCTGCATGCTGTTATGCATAATACGGAACTACTTTTATTCAAGACGGCAGAAGAGCGGTACGTTGATATGCTGCAACAACACCCAGATATTCTTCAATCGGTTCAATTGTACCATATCGCATCCTACCTTGGCATTGAGGGACCTTCACTAAGCCGCATCCGGAAGCGCATGGGGCGCAGATGATCGTTTGGTTAATTCTAAAACATACAAAACATAGTTATTACAAAGGGCCCGGTATTCTACCGGGTTTTTGCTTTTATACTACCGCTTCAAATGGGTTAATCTTTCCCAAATCATTCATTCTAGTATCGCTAGAGCAGATTTGGAGGGAATTCCAGGCAAATATTAACTATTTTGTTAGTTGACGGTCCCCACATGCATGGCCGATACGGGGTCGGTACGGCCTTAACGCGCCCTTTAGCCGGGGTAAGGCCGCGTCAAGGGCGCGTCAACCCCCCGTGTGTGCCCCGTTTGCCTATGAGTTGTTGATAGTGCTTTAAAAACTCGGTCAGACCCATCTTAGAGGGTGTTCTATACTGTCTTGTACTGGTTTTACTTGACGTGTTTAGCGTGTTATTTTTTTATTTTACTGTTTTAACTTGTCATTGGTTTTTTAATTTCCTAAAATCACTTGACAGACAAATTTTATTTTCCTGGTTTTGCTTGACCTCCCTTCGTGTCATTATTTGTGATGTTGGTTTTGAATCTGATGTGGTGTTATGTTTTCTTTCAGCCATATTTCCCTTAAGAACAGGCTAAAGCCAATAAATATGACTAATATTGTCCATGACTATTGACAACCCACTAACTAAAGAGCAGGAAGACTTTATAAAAAAGCACAAAATCGCAAAGGATTTGTTATTCGATGCACAAGGAAATGTGCTTTCAGACGAGCTTAAAGCTGAAATGTCTGAAAATAATAAAGTAGTCGCCTATAATGCTTCAGGTTACAGTGAAGATGAAAGTTTTAACTTTCAAACAATAGGCGGAGATTGGCTGCAGGCCGACCCTTCAAAACTGGCAATAGCACTTAGAGAAAATATTACTGGTTATATCTACCTGGCTGGCTCTAGAAAAGGCGGATTGATTAAAGTTGGTTCAGCAAATGATAAGCACAACAGTATCAAGGGACTAAATTTGCCTGCGTCACGCTCAGCTGGCTTTGATGATTGGGAACTGTTATTCGACGTTAAATCAACAGCCATGGGTAAATTGGAGAGATTGGTTCAAGGTGAATTGAATGAGTTTAAGGCTGCCTATCCACATGAAAAAATAGCTAAAACACAAAATGCTGCAGAGGTATACCGTTGTTCTTATGATAAAGCAAGGGCTGCTATTGCTACTTTTGAAACTGATGAAGCTTTTGGATTGATGCAATTTAACGAGAAGAAACACCTTATTTCCGGTTATCAGTTCAGAAACCTGAAAGCACAACGTGGCACACCTGTAGAAGCCTAATAATATCCATGTTCATCCTTTCGCGCTTGTTGTTTTACAGCAATGCATTACTGTGTCTTTTGAGTAAATTATTATTTACGTTTCGTTGTAGCATTTGTCAGGTCTCGATCGTTTAATTAGAAAACCAGATTTAAATTAAACTCAAAACCATGAAGAACCTATTTATCCTATCGCTGAGCATGTTCCTGCTAATCTCAGTTTCAAGCTGTAAAAAAGAAGCTAATGAATCAACTTTGGAAGGAAGTTGGGAGCTGCGTCGTGTAGATGGTGGCAATATTGCGGGACTCAAAAGTGATTACGCGGCAGGTAACGGCAATATACTCAAATTTAGTGGCGCAAATTATGAACGTTATGTTGAAGGAAAAGTCGTTGATCGGGGAACATTTAAAATAGAGCGGGAAAAGCAGAAAATCAATAATTCTGAATCTAACTTTACAATTACGTATAACCGCGGCGAACAATTGACTTTTGCCAGCGCTATGAGTAAAGAACCTATCAACCTGTCCAGTAAAGCACTTGTCACTTTTACTGGCGTCATTGCTGCGGATGGTTTTGAGTCTCACTACGTGAAGCAGTAGTTTGATTTCAGATTATCACCTTTTATAATTTGTTGATTTTATTATCTTTACTAGATATTTAATTGACAACGACGATGATCAAAATCAATCCGACAAGACGTATCAGTGAGCGGGAAAAAGAAGGGGTTTATAAACTGTGGAATCAGGAATATCCAAAAAACCTGAGGTATAGCTGTATGGAAGATTTTGAAATCTACCTGTCAGAATTAATAGAGCCTGCCCACTTTTTTCTGATGGAAGATGGCGTTATATTAGGTTGGGCATTTAAATTTAAGCGCGACGAGGCGACTTGGATCGCTGTCATCTTGGACAGTAAGATCCACGGTCGCGGATTTGGATCTGCATTGTTAGACGAACTGAAAGTTGACGAGGAATTATTGAACGGATGGGTAGTCGAACATAATACCTACCTGCGTGCTAATGGAAAACCGTATCAATCACCTATCGGGTTTTATCTCAAAAATGGATTTATCGTCCTTCCGGAAAAAAGATTAGAATCGCCGCACTTGTCAGCAGTTCAATTGCAATGGAGAAAAATCGGTTAAACGTGCATTAATAGTTTAACGCCAAAAAGCGAAAGTGGTAATTCAAATAACATAAAGAATATCAGTTGAAATATAAGAAAAGCTGTCGTCCTTTTAACGATTTGGAGTTTGACAGGCTCCGAAAGTTTAAGCTGTAATCCCGTAATCCGTTGATATATTTTAAAAGGATATTTTTTGGAGTACGGATTTGTGTAAAATGCCAAAATAGCAACACCTCCCATTATTCCTAAGGTAATCGGAATACTATAGAGACGAAGGGTTTCCCAAAGCACTATAGAAGAAATCACGCCTGTAAATCCAGCGAATAGTAAAATTCTAAAGAAATTCATATATAAAAGGACCTGCCTATAGCTGTATTTTTCGCTAAAATCTTTTTCATGGGTGCTGTTTCTCAATCGGAATTGGGTTCGCATAGCGTAACCGAGCAGTAAGCTGAGTTCGTTTTTATTGAATTTGAGAGACATTATCTTTTTTGTAAATTTAGGGATATATAGCTACTATTTCCCGGTTTGGCGCAGTTTTACTGGTTTTTCGTTTTCTGAACTAATTAATAAATATATGGTAAGGAATAGAGCCTTTTATACGGTTTTCCGTAAGTGATGGTTATAATATTTAATTTGGACGGGCTCAAAAGCTCACCTATCATTTAATTTTGTTGAATCTATCCTCAATATCAAAGCTTATAAGCCGTAGAATGCTTGCTTTCTGATAACATCAGAAAACTTTGGATACTTCCAACATACGGTAGCCTGCCAATATTTTCTCTTAGAAACGTATTATAACTGTTCATATCGGGCATCACAATCTTGAGCATAAAGTCGAAATGCCCCGTTAGGTGATAACATTCCATAACCTCCTCGTATTGCATCATTTCATTTTGAAATTGATTTAGTGTATCTTCTCCATGATTATTGAGTTGCACATGGGGAAATGCCACAAAAAGAGACTTAACTTTGTTAATATCTACCAGGGCAACCGTTGCTTTGATAAAGCCATTCATTTTTAACAAGCGGATGCGGTCTGCGATCAGGCTCATGCTTTTTTTAAGACTGTAAGCTATCTCTTTATAGGTCATGCTGCCATCCCGTTGCAACATTCTTAATATTTCAATGTCGATTTCATCCAATTCACGTGCCCTCATCTGCGATTGTTAATTTGGTTGATGTTTTTGTTACGGATAAAAGTATTAATAATATCTAAATATAAATCACTTAGGCAAAATTTTGTAACCCTTAGTGTGTTTCAAACACAAAACTATTGCTGTTTTAGTTCACGCTGCAATTAAATTTTGTATAAACTTTCAGTTTCAGTCCGAACCAAATAAACAAGAGGTGAACACCCTCTGAAAAAAATATTTTTACGGATTTCTGTGGTTGTTTTTGGGAACATGAAAAAGGTCCGGAAATTTGGTCAACTCTTAAAACACCAATAATCCGAAAACTATGAATACTAAACACAATTTTGGAGCAGGTCCTTGTGTACTCCCGGCAAGTGTACTTCAACAAGCAGCTAACGCTGTATTGAATTGGAACAATCTCGGACTATCTATCCTGGAAGTTTCACACCGATCTTCAGATTTTGAAAACGTAATCTCAAAAACAGAATTATTGGTGAGGGAATTACTGCAGGTCCCTGATCATTATAGTATCCTATTTATGCAAGGTGGCGCAAGTACTCAATTTTCCATGTTACCAATGAATTTTTTGAAAGGCAGGGGTAAGGCATGCTATCTGGACACTGGTTTTTTTGCTCAAAAAGCTATTCGCGAAGCCCTGTTATTTGGTGAGGCTAATATTGTAAATAGCTCTGCCGATAAAGCGTACAGCTATATTCCTGAAGATTATTTGGTTGATAAAGATGCCGCTTATCTGCATTGTACTTCAAACAACACAATTGAGGGCACGGAGATGTTTCAGTTTCCGCACACCAGTATTCCACTGGTATGTGATATGTCTTCTGATATTTTCTCCCGGGTGATAAATGTAGAGGATTTTGATCTTATCTACGCAGGGGCACAAAAGAACATGGGCCCCGCTGGAATGACACTTGTTATTGTAAAGGACAAATTTTTGGAACGTATAGATCAGGTTTTGCCTGCAATGTCTGATTACAGAATTTTTAAAGAACATGGAAGTTTATACAACACACCGCCAGTATTTTCTATCTATGTCGCCATGCTAAACATGACCTGGCTGAAAGATCAGGGTGGGGTGACGGTAATTGAACAACGAAACATCGAAAAGGCTGAGATGCTTTACACCGAAATTGATCGCAACTCACTATTCTATGGCATGGCTCAGGGCAAGCACCGCTCCAGGATGAACGTCACCTTCAGCATGTATAATCAACAACAGGAAAGCAGCTTTCTGGATTTTGTTGAGCAATATGGAATCGTGGGCATTCGAGGTTATCGTACTGTTGGAGGATTCCGCGCTTCACTTTATAATGCACTTTCCATTGAAAGCGTTATTGAATTAGTTAAGGCCATGCGGGATTTTGAGCATATTTACGTTAATTTAGATGCATTACACGTTAATTCTGCAAATAATGGCTAACATTAAACCACTTTATGCCATAACGGACCATTACCTGCCAAATCTATCTCCCGGTGCGGCAATATGGGTTTACCGATGTGTTAATTCAACGGGATCCCAGACAGGAATATGGGCTGCAACAGATCCTGTTGATATGGCCAGAGGCAAGATTGTGCCGCATGAAGCTGTATTGCCAAAAAAGCTGGATCATCTGGTATCTTATATGAACAAGAATGAAGTAACCAGATCTCCGGTGTTATTGACCTATAAGCCGCATCAGCAAATTACAAACATTATTGCTGATATTTGCTCCCAACAGACTTCCCATACTAGTAGTGCATCAAATGAAGTCCATCATCTTTGGTGCGTGTCAGATCCTAAAATGATCTCAGACCTGCAAAAAGCTTTTCTTGAGCTTGAGGAAGTCTATGTAGCAGATGGTCACCATCGCCTTGCCGCTACAAAACAACTGGGGAGGTCAATATCTTCACTATACGTGTCAGCAGATGAACTGGAAATCCATCCTTTCCACCGGATTATAAAGTTAGACAAACGGGACAAGATGACGAGTGCTGAGCTGCTCAGAGATATTTTTAATCCCACAACATTCTTAGATAACCTTAGTCTGCATTACGACATAACAAAGAGCATTTCGCAGGAACCTTTTCGTCCAGATCGTCGCAATCGAATGGGCATGTTTTTTCAAGGTAATTGGTATCAGCTAGATTTGAAACGGGAGGGAAGACAGCTCCCAAGCCAGCCGGATGTTAGCCTGCTGCAAGAGCTTATTTTAGCACCGCTCTTGGACATTAGAAATCCAGATTTTGATAACCGCCTACAAAATTATCCAGACAGTGAATGGAATAAATTTACCCTGGAGCTCGACCACAGCACAATGAATATCGGATTTACTTTGTATCCTATGCTGGTGAGCGAGTTTCTCGATGCAGCCCGGCACGGAACATTGCTTCCTCCAAAATCTACATGGATTACACCAAAGATTCCGGATGGGTTGCTGATGGATGCCGGAACTTCAGGAACCGTTGATCCATCTCCACAGGAGATCAAAATTTAATCTAAAAAAGAAGCGGTTATGTGCTGGCTTTTTAGCCAAACACATAACCGCTCTTCCTTCAATCTAATTGTTGAAAATACTACGCTTTAGGCCAGTCGTTCTCGTGTTCTGCGTTGCCCAACTTCAGTTTTCTCGCTGAAACCACAAAGCTTAAAGTCATAGGTGTATTGTCATTTACTGCAATACCTTCGTTATATTGAATAATATATCCGTCTTCGAAAGTCAACTCCTTCATTTTGGAATCTTCTTCACCTTTTTTGAAGGTAATAGTTCCTGACTGAGGTTTATACTGGTTATTTACCATTGCCTCAATCACAGAGGTATCTTCTGTAGACTCAATTTCTATGTGGATTGTACCTCCATAAACACCTGAAGATGGACGGCCTTTAGCGTCAACATCGCGGTTTAATGAAAAGTTACATTGAAGGACATCAAATTCTTTTGATCCTAAAGTTAAACGGGTTTTAAATGCCATGATGGTGTGTTTTAATGTTAAAAGATGTTTTAATTCAAGTGATTACGCTACCGGCCAATCGTTGAGGTGCTCTGCGTTTCCTAATTTAAGCTTTCTTGCCGAAATTTGAAATTTAAGCGTCATCGCATGGTCGCCAACAATGTTAATCCCTTCAGTATATTTTACAATATACCCGTCCTCAAAATGAACTTCTTTCATTTTGGCATCTTCTTCAGTTTTCTTGATCAGAAGTGTTCCTGTAATGGGTTTGTACTGGTTGTTAACCATTGCTTCAATAATTGAGGTGTCTTCGGTAGACTCAATCTCAACATCAATAGTTCCTCCGTAAACTCCGGAAGATGGTCTCCCTTTGGCGTCAACATCACGGTTTAACGCGTAGGCACAATGAAGCACATCGTACTCCTTGCCTGAAAAATTTAATCTAGCTTTGAAAGCCATAGCTTTAAAATTTAAAGGTGAATGAAATAGGCCAACAGCTTCCTGCTGTTACCATTATACAACGAAAAGTAACGTATATTGTTTTTAGTATATGCTTGAAAAATTAAAGCTTACTCCAAAAGACCAGGTAAAAAGAGCTCAGGATATGCGCACTTAGATTAGTTGAACGCCAAATTTCTCCATTTTTGAAAGCCATTTCTGGCTATAATGATTTTCCAGTGAATGGAGTTCCCCAATGGTATTTGTTAACACAGGGTTTATCCGGCATTTTTCAAATACGGCTTTTTTGATAGATAGGTAAGTTGTTTTTTTATTTGTTTTCCAATCCTTAAAGGTAGGCTCATCCATGATGGATACTATCCGTGCCGATTTACCACTGAAATTATTATCGATACTTTGCTGAACACCAAATATCTGATCAGGCATAAATAAACGATCGAAGAACCCCTTTACCCTTGCAGGAATATGATCGGCATAGACAGGGCAAAACAATACAATATGATTTGCTTGCTTGATGGCCTGTAGCGCACGTTGTAAATCAGGTTCCAATTCAGCAATCTGTCTGTTATTGAACAGCTTATTGGAATTAAAAATAAGATCAATAATCGCCATTTCGCGTACAGTTGCGCCAGCGAGTTCTGCCCCGCTTTTGTACGCGTTAATCAGGAAACCTGTAGATGCCGTCTTCTCAATATCCCCATTAAGGATAAGTACTTGTTTCATGTATAATTTGTGTTTGCGATCCAGGGAGACGTGTTACAAAATTATAAAGAATTTGTTAACTGAGGTAAGAATGCTGAAAAAAGAAAAAGCGACCGTTTTTTTGCGGTCGCTTTGGTATAAATAGGGGATGTGTGAATGTTTATTGCTGGTTATATTCTGAAGCCCAGGTTGTACTTTCATCTTCTCCTTTATGGCCATCTAATTTAACCACGAAACTTTTTGCAGGAAAATAGGGAGTGATGTGGATATCCAGGTGAATCCTGTCTTTTTGTTGTTCATCTCTTTCAAAACGCATGATCTTAAAACGTTCAATCAGCCTGTCTGCACCCTGAATGCCATCAAGAAACTTCACAATTTGTCCGCGCAAGTCTTGCTCTGTTTTAGAAGTCCAGTTCTCGAAAGCTCTTCTATTCAGGAAGTCGAACAATACTTTGGTGATATAGTCAAACACACGAACTACCGAGTAGGTCTGCATTCCAATGTTGTCTCCATTAAAAAGTGTTTTGGCAGAAAATGCCATCACTTTACCGTATTCGTTTACCATTGGTACTAGGCCTACACGTTCCAGGTGCGAGATCTCACTTTTCTTAAGGTCAAATTTTACACCATCTACCTCGTTAATAGCACCATGTTTTTTACCAGCTGTAACTTGCGACATCAATGTATAATACATTTTGCCTGCCAATGCTGCTGATCCAGGAACAGTAAGGTCATCTTCTTCACCAACTTCAGCAATTTTTCCGCGCCCAACCAACCAGTTACAGGTCATGATTACATTGGAACGAAAAGCATCAGCACCGGTTAAATTTGCAGCAGTAAATAAGTCGATAACGTCATCCGGTTGGTCAAGATCTGCAAAGTCAGTAACCAGCATCGCCTTGTTGTTATAGGCAATCTTTCCCCAACGCTCCAATACTTTATTAGATCCCATATACCCCGGAACCACCATCAAAGAATAGTTTTGGCGAAGGTCCAAACGGTCATAGTTCTGCTTCATCTCATTGTCCACATAGTCAATAAAGCGTGGATTGTCCAGATCTTTGATCTGATCCATTGACGCATTTAATAAGACAACGTTTTTCAACTTGTCCGCTTCGGTATTTTTGTAGAACAAGTGTACAGAACGATATGCCTGCTCCAGCTCTCTGGTGCTTTCCAGAGCTGTACCGATATTTTTATTCAAGTTCTCTTCCGCTGCCGATAATTTAGCTGTGCTCTGCTCAACCATGTCACTTACCGAAGTAGACGATTCAAGCACATCAATCCATAACTGGATTTTTTTACGTAACTCTTCACGTTCTTTTTTCTTTTCATCGCCGGTCAGGAAAATCTGTTTTCTTGCTTTTCTTTCCGGGTTTAGGTTTTGTAAGCCATCGACGGTAGCTTCCAAAAGGTCGAAGCCACCAACACGAGCTAGTTTATCAAGATTGTCTTTTAAGGATGTTTTTTCTGCTATTCGGGACTCGGCAGTTTTAAATTCTGCCTGAGGATTATTTAGTTCTGTTTTTTCTTCCTGTGGGGTTGCCATGGTAATAGGTTTGTTAAGATCGTTAAGTGTTATTTGTTTTCTTCAAGTTCATCAACAAAGTTTTTCAAAGCACTGATGAACGCTGCCTTTGTGTCAGCATCATCAAGCGTCGTTTTTAAAGTTTTGTTTGATTTAAGCTGCTTGATCACATTTAAGGACATCTCTCTCTCGATATTGATATCCGTAAGATAGTTGCTTTGCTCAATGATACTTTTTACACCAAAATCACCCAGACTCCTGAATTGCAGACTTTCAGATACTGGAGAACCATCTTCTTTTTCGAAAGATACCCTCACATTCGGCTTATAGTGGTCAAAAACCTCTTCTACTGTTTTAAGGCCTTCTACTTTTTCAGGTTTAATTGCTTCGTTATCTGTTAATTTCTGTACAAAAAGAGTCTTATTAAAAGCAATCTCTGCAAAGGCTTCCGAAGAATCTACTTTTCTTTCGTTACCTCCAATTTCATAATTAAACATAGTATGTTGGTTTAGGGGTGTATTTAGTATTTATTTAATAGTAAACGTTTTAATTCAAATTTTGTTCCAAAGCAGGGCTTTTAGCTTGTACAATTTCCCATTCCAGTTTTTCTTCGTCGGGGTGTTTGCTAATACGTACACCTGAACCTTTTTTCAGCTCGCCGGAAATGATATACTTTGAGATGGGCCTGCGTAATAGATTTCTAATGACTGCCGACAGCTGCCGCGCGCCATACTTTGGTGTGAAACCATCCAGGGCAATCATTTTTTTTGCATCTTCTGCTATCTCAAAGCTGATGCCCTGTTTGTTTAACGATTCGATCAGACTCTTCAGTTGGATTTCAAAAATGCGTACTACGTTGCTTTCATTGATCGGTGCAAAAGGGACAATCTCTGAAATCCGAGCCAGAAATTCAGGTCTAAAATGACCAGCCATCACCTCCATCAATTGATTTGATACCGGGATACTACCTTTACTGATCTGCTCTGCAATCCATTCGCTACCAATATTAGATGTGAAAAGGATCAGCGAATTACTGAAATCTCCTTCTTTTCCAAGTCTGTCATGCATATGTCCCTCATCAAGAATCTGTAAAAATGTATCAAATACAGAAGGATGTGCCTTTTCTATTTCGTCAAATAGCAACACTGAATAGGGTTGTTGACGAATCTTATTCACCAGTAAACCGCCTTCTTCGTAGCCAACATATCCGGGAGGCGCCCCGTAAAGCAAGGCAGCACTATGTTCTTCCTTAAATTCGGACATGTCAAACCTAATCATTGCTTTTTCATCGTTAAAGAGGAATTCGGCAATGGATTTTGCGAGCTCTGTTTTACCTGTTCCTGTTGGCCCCAGTAAAAAGAACGATCCCATTGGCTGCCCCTTTTTGTTGAGTCCGCTGCGGGATTCAAGAATGGCGTCCGAAACAGCCTTTAAGGCCTGATCCTGACCCACTACCCGTTTTTTCAGGTATTGCTCCATATTAAGGAGTTTTTCTTTTTCGCCTGCCTGCAGTTTGCCCATAGGAATGCCCGTTTTATAAGATACTACAGCGGCGATATCCTGTTTCGTTACCCGGTCGCTTTTTTCTGCAGCAAACGTTTTAAGTTCCGAGAGGCTACGACTGAGATAGTCGTTAAACTCTGCTGCGGTTTCAAAGGTGTCTGTCTGCGTTTCATCTGTTAAACGGCCAAGTAATACCGGGCTTAATTTATTTTGAAGCAGAGAGAGTTGCCACTTGTAATCGGCCAACTTATCAATATCAGGCAATTCAGAATTCTCGTTGAGTGCAGCAAGATCTTCTTCCAAGCCCTGGATGACTTTGTCGGAAGTATCGTTCATCATTTTCATCGCAGCCATAGTACGATCAAGCAGATCAAATGCAGAATCTGGTAAGCGCCTGTCTTTCATATATCGCTTAGCCATGCGAACACATTCTGTTAGCGCTTCCGGATCAACCTGAAGTACATGGTGGGCTTCGTATTTTACTGCAAGTTTCTGCAGCATTTTGATGGTGCTTTCTTCATTAGGCTCATTGACCTGCAATACCTCAAAACGTCTGCTAAAAGCCTGTTCGGGCTCAATAATTTTCCGATATTCGTCAATGGTGGTAGCACCGATCACAGTGATCTCACCGCGCGCGAGCTCTGGTTTTAACAGGTTGCCGATGCCCGCACCAACGGGACCTTTGCTATCGAGCAGGGTATGGATTTCATCAATAAAAAGTACCGCTTTTTCAAATTGCTTGATCTCTTTAATAATGTTTTTGAGCCGGTCTTCAATTTCTCCTTTATAAGATGCGCCAGCAATAAGAGATCCCATGTCGAGCTCAAATAACTGCACAGCCTTAAGGCTATCGGGTACATTCTGGTTAACTACATCAATAGCGAATCCATCTACAAGCGCTGTTTTGCCCACTCCGGCATCGCCAGTCAGAATTACGTTTGGTTTGGTTCTGCGACAAAGAATTTCCATCATCATCCGTGTCTCTTTATCCCGTCCAATGATTTCATCTGTTTTACCATCACGAACCAGTTGCAACCGGTCTATACAATATTTGTAAAGCGCATTTCCAGTGCTCTTATTCTCTGGCGCTGAACCATTTTTTTCAGGTGCTACTGCACGGTTGATCTCTTCGTCTTTCACATACACATCCAGGATTTCACGTTCCTTGATTGGGAAGGATTTCAATTGATCTGCGTTAAAGCCAACACCGGCCTTGGCCAGGGCCGTAAGCACACAGACTGGGGTAATCAGATCCAGGCCGAGTTTAATCCTTACGTTATCTGCTTCTTCAAAAATTGTAGCAATTTCCGGGGCACCCAAAACTTCATCGCTGACCGTTCCGGTTTTAGGTAGTTCATCGATGCGTACCTCGGCCCATTCGCTCAGGTACTCTTCATCTTTACCTATTGAGGTTAAAAATGAGCGGAGTCCAACATCTTTGTGCATCAATCCTTTAAGGAGATGCGCAGCATTGAAGTCTGTATTGCGGTATTCCTTTGCCAGTGACTGGGCAATATGCAATGCAGTCTTTACAGATTCACTTAGATTTGTAATAGCCATATCCCTTAGTTGGTTACAGGTGTAACTGCCTGATTGAAATTGTTTTCAGTGATGTAGTAATAAGTTTTTCCGTTTGAGGTGAACTGTTGTTCTATCTGCGTTGCCCGTTTAATCTGTTGCACAGACTGACTTAATAATTTGATGTATGCTTCAAATTGTGGTAAAGGTAATTTGGAGTCGTCACCCAGATCGCCGACAGTATACTGGTTCAACATTTCATTGCCCGTAGGCAGACCGGTAACCATCTTGATGTAACCAGCTAAGGTCATGTTCTTAATATCTCCTGAAGATACCTTTGACCCTAGCAGTTTTTTAGGAAGATCAGTGTAGTTACTAACCAATTTACGTCTGAAAGAAGATTCGTCTGGTTGCAGGTTCTCGCCCAGCATCATCGAGAAGATATCGACGATCTGTTTATATTCCATTTCATTTAATACAATAGCATACTGCAAGGCACCACGGTTATTTTTTACAACATCAGAAGAGATATTAGCGGCGCCATAATACTTGAACGCATTATGTGGCATATGATCGCCAACTGTTTCTCCAATTGGCTGCTGCAGGCTACTCTCCGCTAAAGGCGTCAGGTTTTTACGCGAAATTCCGGTCAGCCTGAAAGCACTGTCTAATGAGTTAATTTGTGTATTGATGTCAGTATTTGTTTCCTGTACAAAGCGGCGCAGAGCGATGCTCATACTTTGATTTGAGTTTACAGAACCTTTGGTGGGAAATACCACACCGCCCTGGATCAAGCTATTTTTAGGAAAATCCAAGTAGTAAGAAATCGAGTCTTGCAAAGTCGTGTTATAAGGCTGGAAATTTTTAAGACCTTCACCTTTAACCATGATTTTTTTACGGTATTCTGCTGAGCGGACTGCAGATTCAGATACCAATTTGCGTGACTGGATGACGAAATTGTTAAATGATGGATCAAAGTCGCTATAAACTTGCAAAGCAAGGATCCGTGCATCGGCACCGGCCACTTGTTGACTCAGCTCATCAATTCCATAATTTGTTGTACCTCCGATATTACCGGTGCTGCCTACAAGAACAATTAGATTGGTCTCATTTTTCTTTCCTCTGAACATATTTAAACCTGTTCTGATGGCATCAAATACCGGCTGTTCGGTAATTTCACCACTGCATGAAGCAGTATTTCTGGCTTGGGTACTCAGGAAGCTCATTAACTGCCTGTAATCATCACGTACTGGACTCGAAAATATCCCTGGAACTGAACAACCCGTACCTGCACGGTAAACTACACCGCCATAGCTAATGCTGGCTTTCTTGCCAAAATCGTTCAATATGGTTTCAAAAGACTGTATGGTGTTGGTGAGGCCAGAAAAATACTTCGTCATAGGGCTACCGCCATCAATAACGAATACTATATTAATTTTATTCTTGCTCTTGCGCAGTTGGACATAATCCTGATAAGACAGGGAAGCACCATTGATTGTCAGTAGTTTGTTGTTTTTCTTGTTGTAAATATCGTTGGCTATGCCTACACTATAGTTGTTGCCATCTTCAGACAACACGGGCACACCACGCAAAATCACATTTTCTTGTGGCAGAAGTGGGTCAGCTAGAAAGGTCTCTCCAGTGGCGAAACCAGTGTTTAATGCCTTTGCTGTAGAATCTTCCTGGTTATAACTTCCTGGCTTAGCCGAAATGATATATAAGCGGTCGCCCCAATTGTGGATCGCTTCTGAAGAAACCCAGCCGTAAACGCTTTTCAATGCCGTGTCTGCTACAAGCTGGTCGTCAGATCCAACAAGGTAGGTTTTTCCATCTTCAGACTTCTTAAAGATGTAGGCAATTTCGTGCAGGCGGATTTTGGTTCTTCTTGTTTTAAGTTCGGGACTGTTGTAAACAAGTAGTGAATCTGTGGTGTCATAATAGAATTTAGGTTCCGTTAAAGGCTTTTTACCGTTAATGATACTGATCGCTTTTTCAGGATAACCAGTTTTTTGATTCGAATAGGAGCGTTGCCATAACAATAACTTAGACTTGGCAATCCAGCCATAGCTAATTGCAGTCTTTTTATCGTTTATCTTTCTGCCCCTAACCATACCTGCTTTGTATTTGATAAGTTTGAGGTATCCGTCTTGTTCTTTAGAAACATAAAAAGGCTCCATGAAATTCAATTTTTTCATGATCAGACTTCCACCGGGAGAGGTAGTTGTATAGTTGTCATCACGGTCAGAAAACACAATCCAAGGCATACTGCTGCTGCCAGAGTTATCGTTTACGTTAATACTTTCAGCTGGCTTTTCGTAAGCCTTAGGCATATTTTTAACTTTCCTCCCGAATGACATTGGTGATTGGGCTTGTGCGGCCAGGGTACCAATAAGTAAAATGGAGAGTGCATAATATCGTTTCATAATTTTATGATGCTAACTTATAGATAGATGATTGATTAGTTGTTGGTAGTTGTTGATACGGCTGGTGCCGGCTGTGCAGATGCAGAGTGCTGTTTTACATTGAGTAAACTTGCACAGGATGAATTCGGCTTAATGTTAAGCTCTGCCTCATCAATCGCTATTTCTCCACCAAAGGTTAAACCCATACAGTAGGAATAGAAATCGGTCTGCTTCTTTTTGCCATTCATTTCTACATTAACACTAACCTTCTCATTACTACACATATACTTGTTGATCAAGTAATAGTAATTTGCGTTAAAGTCAGCACCATTAGCAATTGCCTGGAGTCTGGCCCTGATATCATCGATAGCTTTACGCTCTCCATCACCAGGAGCAACCATGTCTTCTACAATTTCCAGGTTTGGATCTGTTACTGTAATGGTATGGAGTATTGGTCTTTTGCTTTTATCTGTCCTCAGACGCACGGTAAATGTGCCGGGTGTTCTGTAGGTATACAAGGCAGTTTTTCCTTTAACATCTACCCGGCCAGTTTCGCCGAAAGACCATTCAAAGTTCTTACCGTCTCCTTCGCCTTCTAAGCGAACTTCTTCGTTTACAACGCCAGAGGTTGGGCCGCTGATGGTGAGCACACTGTCTACAATACTTCTGATAGTATCGCGGACGCTCACAGGAAATTGTTCACGGAGTTTTCCATCTACTGTCAGACGTACAATGTACTCTCCGGGCTTGGTGTAGTGGTAGGAGCCATTTTGCGTAGTTGCTTTTGCTCCATCACCGAATTCCCATACCCAGGCAGCCGCGCCGCGGGTATTATCAGTGAAGACTAGATTTTCATTCACATAGATCTGATCTCTCAGAATCCGGGCATCAACTGTTCTGTTTTCAAAAAGTGAGCTTTTAAACAGGACAATCAGGCCCGTAAGTAAAAGAACTGACAGGAGGATGTATAAAATTACATAGCCCTGGGAGTTGGAACTGACTTGTTTAGTATTGGTTTCAGACATGGGTGGCGTTTTATAGGGTTTATAATGATTATTTAAGGTTTGTCTTTAACGTGGCTGGGGTGCAGCCAGTGTTTGCTGCAATTGTCTTCTGGAAAGTACACAGTCATCAAGTGATTTTTTTAGTCCTTCGGCATCGATCAGGTTTCCTTTCTGCTCGAGCCTTCCGTAGAACAGGATATTATAAAGCTGAGCGGTTTGCAGGAAGGTTTTGTATCTGGAATCTGCCGCTTTACGTTCATAAGCCGATTTAATCGAGGCTATGGCGCTCAACAGGTCGGTTTTCAGAAATACCGCCCGAACATTTGGATTGAAATGAACAATCTGTGTATATGTGGTGTCAATGATTGGCCTTGTGGACTTAGTAACCTCTTCGAATTCCAGATCTTCTCTCACTTTCTCTTCCAGCTCAATTTTAGAAATCTCATGTCTGGTTTTCGTGCTGTAGAAAATGCCAAAGCAGAGTAAAAAAACGGTAGCTACAAAGAGCGCTAGTAAAAACTGGAATTGCTCTCTTCTTTCTTTTATACTTAGTTTGATCATGATGTATTATTTAGCGGCCAAATCTTCCACGTATCCTGGTTATAGCAGCTTTGTTGATGCGTTGGCATTCTGCTAGTTGTTCTTTGTAATTCTGGATAGAATATCTTGAGTCGTAGAGTGAGTCCTGAAGACTGGCCATCACGCCAACATTTTTATTCAGTTTCTCATACAGTTCAAAACTCTGGCTAGCGGCAGGCTGTTTTGCAATCAGTTCTTTTACCCGGTAATTGGCATCCTGAATATCAGCCAGGATAATTGCTTGTTTGCTCTGCTCGTCGGGATTATACTCGTGGTATTTTGAAAGCTCGTTGAATCGCAACAGTATCAAATCAAAATTTGTATTGATTTCCTTTCTGAGTAACGATAGCTTTTCAGTCTCCTTCACCTTTTTCTCTAAAAGAAAGTATTCGCGGTCGGAAGCCATGAAGAACAGAGAAACGCAAAAAACAGAGAATATACTTAGCAGTATAAAGTTCAAAATAAATAGGCGTTGAGATTTTTTAATCTCAAATGCGTTAATAGGTTTCATGAGTAGCGCATATTTGGTGTCATAATAGGGTGATTACGTTAATTTGATCTTCTCTTCACCTTGCGCCCTGCATCATCAAATTATCTTCATCCTCTAACAATTTTTGAGAAACGTTGTTTGATACATAAACGTTTTTCTTGTAGGGATTTCGTTTACTTTTAACAAACTCTAAGCCAAAAGACTGTGCCAGAACATTTTTATCATAAACCTTTCAGATTTGATACGATATTTTCAGGAGCTGAACTCCAGAGTACTGATCTCGGAAAATCGATTTCCAATCATATAGAGCTTATAATTTTCACCAGGTATGGTGAGAACAGACATAATCACGACTTCGGTTGCGAGATATGGGATCTTGATTTTGAGCTTATCGTGAGTGAAGCTATTTGGGAGGAGAAGTTCCGCAAATCGCTGCTAAAATCCATTATCGGATATGAACAGCGTATTGACCAAGTGGAGGTAGAAGTACATATCTCAGAGGTGGAAAATGTATATCCATTAAGAAAAATAACAGAAATTAAGAAAAAGGTTGATATTACCGTCAGAGGAAAAATCAGGACTACAGGAGAAAAGTACTATTTTAATATCGCGCTATTCCTCAGCCCACTTTCCACTTAATAAACGTTCAATTTACGCTATATGAAACCAGTTTTTTATTCGTCTAAAGAAGAGATCAGAAACAGAATTGTAAAAAATGCTGAAGATTTCTGGAACATCCGGGATAGCAATGACCTCGATCCTTTAGTTCGACTTATTATTGAAGCGCTAAGTAACGAGCTATTCAATGTATCTAACGATGTACAAAATCTCGAGAATCGGATTTTCGATAAACTGAGCAGGATTCTTGCTCCCGACCACCTAACTTCTGCCCTGCCGGCCCATGCTGTGATGCATGCGAGGGCTATTGAGCGAACGGATTATATCAACCCATTCACGCAGTTTTCTATTGCTAAGCGAATGGGACAGGATGATGACCGAAATAAAAAAACAGACATATTTTTTAGTCCATTGCATAAAGTAAAGCTTCAAAATGCGGAGGTTAAATATATTGCTACAGGTGCCAGCCTTTATGGTACAAGTTATCTGAACAAGGTACCTCTTTTGAGTACCCTGCCGGGATTTAATCTTGGCAATAACACCATGTATATTGGTTTAAGTGGCTTGGGAAGCTACAGGGATTTAAGTGGTCTTAATTTCTTCTTTGACTGGAGGAATTATGCCGTTCCCGAACATACGTACGATCTCCTTTCCCTCAGTAAATGGTATCTGGATGAAGTGCCAGTTCCGGTTTTTACAGAAAGATTTATGGATGCAGATGACGATACAGAAAGTGTTGCACCCTTTCATCACAAACAATTACTCAACTTATTGAAGGCGGATGTAATACAGTATTATGCAAATAGATTTCTAACATTAGAACGTTTTTCAGCCCTGGATATATCTGCTGCACAGTCAAGCTACCCACAATTGTTCAGTACTGTTTTTCAACCGGGTAATCTCAATCAGCTTGATGCCAATGTGCTTTGGCTCAAGGTAGTGTTTCCAGCGGCTATTTCGAATGAAATGCTAAATGAGTTGTTTGTTCATATCAACGCTTTTCCAGTAGTTAATAAAAAGCTTAGCCAGATCAAGCATCGGTTGAAAACAATGAATAACATTATTCCGATTAAAACCGAAGCATTGGAGCAGATGCTGGCTGTAGACAGCCTTAAAGATAATAAAGGTAAAAATTACAATGAGATACCTTATACCAATGAAAATGATAAGGGCGATGGATCGTTCTCTATCCGCTACGGTGGTACTGAAAGATTTGATACGCGAAACGCTAAAGAGCTTGTAGACTATCTGTTTGAATTGTTACGTGACGAAAAAGCTGCCTTCTCAGCCTATGGTCCTGATTTTTTGAATAATGCATTGAAAAACCTCGAACAGAATATCAGCTTAATTGAGCAAAAGAGCCAGGCTGCATTGAAGTCGATCAAAGAATTGCCTGGCTACATCGTTGTTAAGCCTATTGACGACGCAGATATATTATTTTTAGATATCTGGGTAACGCAGGCTGAAGACGCCAATAGAATTAATTCAGGAAGTCGTTTAGCGCTGCATGAAAATAATAAGGTATTACCAGATAGCGTATTTTTGTTGAGTCAGAGTAGGGGAGGCAGATCGCGCTTAAATGCGAGCCATCGCGTACAGGCCTATAAATACGGCCTTACTACAGCCGACCGTATCGTCACTAAAGCCGATGTGATTAATTTTTGCAAATATGAATTGGGCAAGCGTGTTCAAAATGTGATCCTATCCAAAGGGCTGGTTAGAGACACAAAACCGGGGTCAGGATTTATCAAAACTACCGATGTGCTGATTCAGCCTGCGGCGCAAGCCAGACTGAGCAATGTAGAATGGGAAGAGTTATTGGAACTTACATTGGCGAAGCTTCAATTACGAAGTACAATGAATGTAAACTACCGGATGATGCTTCACCCGGTAGCCTAAACGTAAACAGTATATCCGAGGTATACATTGGCCCCATCTGCACTGAGGATACTTTCCTGAAAGCGGGTGTCGGTCTGCATGTCGATACAGATATCTGTCTCCATCGGAATAAGATATTCCAATGCCATATCCATAATTTTCCGGTTATGCTTTCCCGGTAAAAAATCTATCAGATCTTCGGCTACAGCCGGGCCTATAGCAATTGTGATCTGTTCATTATCAGGTTGAAAATGAGATCCGATAATGGTATCTATTCCGAGCGATCCCCGCCCGAGCTGCATCTGCAGATCAGCATCAACCGCTGCGGGCTTAATTTCATCGGTAGTGTTTCTAATTTCAAAAGGTATATTAAAGAGGGCCGAAAGTACATGGGCAACAAAATCTGTATCGTTACGTTTTTGCTGGATTTCCGGAAGCAAATGCATCCAGATAATACTTTGTTCCTTATTAAGTAAACGGAACTCCTCCCAACCTAGCTCAAAAACACGATTAAGATCGGTATAGGTTGTCCTTTTATCCAGCCGGTTTTCGTACAATTCAGTCATCATACGCAGGTGGTTGATCTCTGCATCGAACGGACTGAAGAAAAGACGTGCCTTTTTCTCTTCCTCACGTCTTTCACGTACATCTTTAATCATTCCATCCTCATCCATCCCGGAACTCCCTCTCGGCGGACGGTGGAAGAGCCCCTCGGGTAACATATCATAAAGGCCCTCACGATTTACCTCAATACGAATCCTATCCTGCCGGCGGTAATCCGAATGGTACTGGACTACCTGCTCAATATCTTTGGCATAGGCTCTTTTTTGGGCACCAGTCGGAACAATTTCTATGCGTTCGGGATCAATTATTCCGCGCTCGATAAGGTCGGCAGCCCTGGCCACAGCCTTGTAATCTGTGAATAGCTCATTATTTATTAAAGTTTCTTTTTTCATCAAACTTTACGCGTGTTTATTCGTTATTTCAATTCCAAATGTCATGTGATAAAGATTATATATTTGCAATAAACATTTACTTATACCCTCAATGGACGTTCAATCTTTTTTTATCCGTTACCTGTTATTTCCGCTGATTGTTCTGGTTTCTACAGCGGTGCTGACAATCAGTAATAAGCGTAACCAATTCCTCAACAACAAAAAATTGATCGTAAGTGTTCTCCTTTTAGGAATTATTTTAGCACTGCCGGGTTTCCTGGGTTTCCTGGATTTCAATTTTATGCCCTGGGGATACATCATTTGCCAGATCTATTACCTCCTTATAGGCTGTTTGTTCGTTTTTTTACTTACCAAATATCATCCACAGCCACTTATAGAGCGCAAGGGATTTATTTTTATTTCGAGCTTTATTGCGGCCATACTGTCCGTTTATCTGTATCAACTGGCTTTCAACTGGCTTAGTAATGTAGATTTTGGCTGGTGGGGTGCGGGCTCAATTGCAACTTTTTTTATTCCCTTGTTTTTCTGGTGGGCCTATGTTGCACTACTCGGAATACCGTCAGAAATCTATAAAATCTGGAAATATCCTCCTACGCCTTTAGATATTAATATGGATCACGTAGATTTCGATAATCTACTCGTTCTGGAGCTTGAACTTTATAAAAAAAGTACAGATGCTGAGCCATTGAAAGTAAAGGTTAAGGCACCGGAACTGATGAATTTTGGTATCTGGTTTCATAAATTTATTGACGATTATAACTTAAAGTTTGCAAAAAGCCCTGTCGAATTCCGAACAGATGGCCAGGAGAGTTATAGCTGGATATTTTTCATTAAGACTTCCTTCTTTAAACGCAATATTTTTATAGATCCGGATCTGGATATCAAGGCAAATGGCATCACAGAAAAAATGACCATCTATGCGAAGCGGGTTTCTGAGAACGTGAATAAACCACAGGAAACTGGCGAGGCCGCCATCTTTATTTAATCATTTCCAACCCCTAATGTTATGATAAAGCCATTAAGATATAAACCAATTAACTGGATTAATGGAATGAAGCTCTCCAGCGATCATTTCACTAAAAGCGACCTTTACGTACAAGATTTTGTTCGGGATGCGGTGTCGCTAGGTATCAATGCCAACAATTACGGCTTGCTACCACCTTTTTCTGGTTATAACAGTTCTCATGATATTGAGATTATTGAGAAAGCAACAAACCATCTGGAAGTGAGAGTGAGGTACTGCAATGCCGTTACACCCGAAGGGTGCCATATTGATATCACGCAAGGTGACACTGCAGAGATGTTAGTTTATAATCATTATTTTGGCCAGTCTGAGCCAAGAAATTATGCTGTTTTACTCGTTGTAAATCCGTTTACCAGTGTACCTGCCGGCGCACCAGATCCCGATGAGAGTCCACTGCGTTACCCTGAATTAGGTAAGGCTTATTCAATAGAGGTATTACCTGAGACTGAGCTCGGACGCCATCTTACAGACAGTTATTTCATTACCATTGGTCAGGTTTTTTACGAAAACGGCCGATTATCTGTTAATAAAAGTTATATCGCTCCAAGCTCTACCGTAACCAGTCACCCTGCATTAATTCGTTATTATGAGAACTTTAGCGTGCTGCTTAACGACCTGCAGCAGGCGAGCTTTAAAATCATAGATAAGACCAGCGGGAAGGATAATGTTAGCCAGTTGGGCAAGAACATCAGGTTGATCTCTGCGAAAATGGTTGACTTTATCGCGCTTATTTTCTATGAGTATAGAAATGTGGCACATCGTGAACCACCTGTTAAGCTGATTGGATACTTCTCAAGTCTGGCGCATACTTTCTTTACGGCGATCAAGCTTGTGGAGCCGCGCGAACGGGAAGAATTGCTGAAGTATTTCTATGAATGGAAGGACGTAACGCCGGGTAATTTTGAGGAGCTACTTTCACGAACAATTGAGCTGGTTTATGACCATAAACAAATTCAGCAGTCTATGCTGATGGTAGGCGAATTCCTGAATGTTTTGGTTGCCCTTTGGAATAAATTAAGTACACTGGAGTACATTGGCCAGCGCAAAGAAAATATAGTTGTTGCAGAGCAACAGGTAGTACAGCAAGTTCAGGCCAGAAAAACATGGACTTTACTCGATTAGTTTACATTATTTTATAAATGCTGAAAATCAATAAATTATAATTACCTTTGGATATAATTAAATACAATATAATGCAACAAGGAACAGTAAAATTTTTCAATGAGACAAAAGGTTTTGGATTTATCGTACCAGCTAATGGTGACGCTGAAATCTTTGTACACTCTTCAGGTTTATTAGATAACATTCGTGAGAATGATACAGTAACCTATGACGTTGAGCAAGGTAAAAAAGGCTTAAACGCAATTAATGTTAAGATCGGTTAATCAACTCCTTCTATAGATTAATGAAAGCATCCCCAAAAGGGATGCTTTTTTTTTTGGTTTAAAATGCCGATAACTGTTGTTTTTCAATCGTTATCTTTCTTCGTTGAACGCCCATGTTCCCAGTCATATCAGTCCCTTCCATGATCAGACTATAAGATCCGGGGTTATCCCCAGCAAAAAAAGTGATCTTTGCTGTTCCAGCCTCGTTGGTAACAACATGCGGTGCCCAAAACACGGTCGATCTGATATCCGTCATGTCAGCTTTGCTTTTTACAGGGTATTTGGGGGCATAAAAAGACCTGATCTGAATCATGGGTAACGGCCTTACCAGTGCTATGCCGACAGGCTTTTTAAAGAAAGGTCCATGTCCTCCGCGCGTTGTGATTTCTATAAAAATATGATTGAATGGCTCTTCGGTCATAGGAGGCAGGAATTCGGAAATATAGCGCAATTGATTTTTTCCAGTCTTCATCACCTCGATTCCCTTGATGTCTTCTGCATCGATGCTTCTTAACATGGTTTGATGGTAATCTTTAAGACTTTCAGATTCCGGTTTAAAGCGTTCTGTTTCCATGCCGTCCATAATGATGTGGATTGGAGATGAATTTATTCCGTAAAAGTAACTTCCCCGTTTAAAGCGAAGACCAAAGCCAGGAATATTTTTTGTGAGCAAATCTTCAAGAGATGTTTTTTTGGCTTTCTGCAGGGCTTCTTCATCTACTGTTATATCTGCCCCACCGGCTCCATTCAGATTCTTAGAGTTTTTTACCACCTTCTTCCCCGTAATCTTCACCTCTCTTAACATATTCTTTCCGGTCAGCTTCTCCATAGTGGCTTTTAGCTCCTGTCGCTGGCGTATAAACAGCAGTCCGGTTGTATCTGTATTAACATACCAGGGCAGTAACATACGTTGATTGTTCTGGAATACAGGGGGGATGAGTTCTTGTATTTCTATTCCACCCGTTCCCTTTTTACCTTTTTGATTTAACCCCTCGATAAAATAGGAAGCGGAATCTGCAGGTACTAAACCAGTAAATACAAAAATGCCCTGCGCATTTGTCGTGGTGTCTGCAAGTACCGCAGGTCTATTACCCAGTAAGGTTATTTTAGCATTTACAACAGGTTTATTAAAAAGATTCGTGTATTTGCCCCTGATCTCAAATCCAGACTCAGCTGGAAATTTCATTGTTTTTGCAGTGGATAGCTCTGTCCATCTATAACCAATCCAGCCCTGGGTGAGTAGCAAAAGATCAAGATCCTGCCATTTTTTTGAATCAGTGATCGCTGCTGAATAATATCCTGGATTTTCAATGTGTCCCTTTAGGTCAGCATTCAACAAAATCTGACTGATGAGGTTATTGGCTTTTATGCTGTCTGTCTTGACCTGTCCATCGTCTGTTACTGCCAATGAAAAACTTCCCTGGACCGGAGATCCATATTTATCAGTCACCTTAACATTGAGTGTAATACTATCTCGTTGTTCATGTCTGAGTTTTTCTGCAGCAAGTTCAATACGAAGTTGGTCCTGATGGTCAATATAGACTACACGTTCATTCACTGATTTCTGATCTGGCGAGAGTACTGAAAAACGGACGAGACCAGTGGGAAAAGTTTTTTTGCTAACCAAGATTGTTACGGATTGATTCCGAAATAAAAATGAAGCACCATAACAAACCATACCCCTAGACTGCGCCATCAAGTAAAGAGGTTTTCCTGCAGCAAGAACGTCAGGACTTGCATGAAGTACAATTTGAATGGAGTCGCGCTTTGCGTCGTTATTGACACTGATCGTTATTCCTGAAGTTGAGGCAAGGGGCAACGGATATGTTTTGAATGATCCATCCGGAAAGTTAAGTTGTGCCGTATAATTTTCAGTGGCTCCCGGGATCAGTTCAAAACTGCCCATACCCTGATGTGTACTGCTGAAACTGGCAACCTCTTTTTTCGCGCTATCATATATTTTTCCTGAGACATCTACACCTAATCCATCCTCAGTCAATGCTTTAAATGCAACTTTATTGGGCAGCGAAGCAATGAAAGATCCGCCTTCTGGCAGAAATTGAAGGTCTGTATTTTCTGCTCTGTTCAGGTACAAAGGTAATATGAGTTTTCTGTTCCCAAAACCCTTTCTTTGATCTTGTAGGCTGATAGATAGCGTCTTAGTGTTTGTTTTTTCAGGTAGGTTAAATTCTGTCTTCAAGAGGCCTTCCACGCTGGTGTCCATTTTATCTGTTAGTATTGTCCGCCTATCATCCGACACCTTAAGCTGAATCTGGCGGAGGCCAACCGGCATCAGATCATACTGTCTGATCCTAAGCCCCATCGACACATTATTTTGATTTGAAATTTTTGTAAGTCTACTGGTATAATCAATCAGCCAGTCGTCTTGAGTGACGTCGGAAACATAAATCTGTTTCCTGAAAACAGCGTCGTCGCCAAAATTGAGCATCCAGCTGGTATACGCAGTAAGTGTATAGCTTCCCTGCGGCATCTCCTCGGGATTGATGGCAATGCTGCCAAAAGTCAAACCCTGATAGACAGGAATCATACTCCGTTGAATCAATCTGTTACTATCATTCGTAATTTCAACATACATTAGTCCACTTTTTTCTGCCCCTGTTAAGGTAACTGCGTCAAATAAATAGCTTTTAAACCAAATGGTATCACCAGCGATATAATTGTCCTTGTCAGTTTGCAGGTAAAGTTTTTCAACGGCCAGTTTGCTGTTATAATCGTTTGCGCTCTTAATGATCTTAGTGATCACTTCTTTTTGTGTGCTTTGTGCAAAAGATATCACCGTTAAAGAAATTAAAAATAGGGAGGCAATGGTTAGCTTGAAGGCGAAATTAATAAACATACAAGAGGGTTAACATTTGATCTCCTGCAATTTAATAAATTTCAGGATTTTTTTTCGGGCAATTTGTTTTTTCCGAACAGGTTAAGAAACTCAGTTGCAGGCATTGTTTTTTCGGTTAATTTTTGTTCTTCCTGTGGCTTAGGTTCCGGATCGATGTTATTCTTCCCGTAACTGATGCCCGGTGAAGTTTTTTTGGTTGATACTGGCATAAATGGAAATTTTGAAAAATGAACTATTTGCTATGCAGAGATACGAATCGATTACTCTCTTCGAATTTACGGAAAACGTTACGAAATTAAAATTGTTCCTTTTCATCACAAATTAAAAAAGAACAGGCGGTAAGAATTCTAGGGAAGCAGTGTCAGTGACAATTTGATTATCATCTTTGTTCCTGTCGTGCTAATATGTACTTTTGCCGAACATGCAAAAAAGGGTTGTTGCGGTATGTTTACTAATAGCTTTGATTGGCTCCGGCTTTTCACAGGTTGCTGTATATGCCGGTTTTCAGCTTAATCAGGATTACATCGCCAAAAATCTATGTGTGAATAGAAACAGGCCTGAGATGCATTGTAATGGACGTTGCTATTTGATGTCTAAGTTAAAGCAGGTAAACGAAAAGGAGAAAAAACAAGCTGCGCGGGATAACCTGAACAGAATGGAAACGTCTTTTCTACAACGTGCTTACATGATAAACCTCAATGCTCCAGTAACTGCGTCAGTAGTTGCACATTTTCCTCCCTATCAATACACTTACTGCAGTCAGTATATGACGACTGTATTCAGACCACCGAAGTTGATGGTTTAGTTTTCCGTTAATTTTCTGAGTACAAATTAGTTTAAAAATATCCTGATGAATAAATTCTTAGGCCTGGTTGCTGCGTTAGCAGTAACTACAGGCGTATGTGCGCAAACTGTGGTGCCTGCAAAAAAGGACTCTACGGTGCACGAACTTAAAGAAGTTAATGTAACTTCTAAATATTATAAACGCTACAAAATCGACCGTTCGTCAAATAGCCTGAAACTTGTAACTCCGATGCTGGAACTTCCTCAAAATATCCAGGCGGTAGACCAAAGCATTCTTACCGATCAACAGGCGATCAATATTAATGAGAGTGTAACTCGAAATGTAAGTGGCGCTATTCGGAATAATACTGCCGACTTTTATGGCCCGTTTATCTTCATGCGTGGTGCGGCGATAAATACGTTGCGCAACGGTGTAGACCTGTCTATGATTTATTATGGGCCTACACCGGAAGACGTTGGGATTATGGACAGGGTCGAGTTTATCAAAGGCCCGGCGGGTTTCGTGAATTCGGTTGGCGACCCGGCAGGTTCTTTTAATGTTGTGACTAAACAGCCCAGTGGCATGACTTCTAATAATGTCAATTTTACTACGGGGAGTTTTAACCTATACAGATTAAGTGCTGATCTGGACGGACGTTTGGATTCTGCCAATAAATGGCAATATCGTTTAAATGTAATTGGACAGAAAGCTAAGTCTTTCCAGAAATTTGCATTTAATGATAAGATATTAATCGATCCTGTATTGAAATATAATATCAACAGTCATTCCTTTATTTCTGGGGAGTACATTTATCAAAGACAGCAATTTGAACAGTATCTGCTTACAGTTTTTACACCAAATGGTTTTGCGGCACAACCCATAGATTTCAGTATTGCTGATCCAAATAAGAAGCCCGTTAATGCCCATGAAAACAATGCGTTCTTAACGTATCACAACAGTTTTAGTAGGCATTGGCAACTCAATATTAAGGGTACATTTGCTCAGGATAATCTCGATGGGAATTACTTTTTTGTCTCTGCTTACGATAAGACAAAACCAAATTTTATACCGCGAAGGGTGACGTACGAACGATTTAAAACAGATGTGTATGCACTGCAAATGTTTTTAAACGGCAGTTTCCAAACTGGAAATGTTAGTCATCAGCTCTTAGCAGGTTTCGATATCAACCATAAACATTTATTAGCCTATTCCGGCTATAATGACAAAAAAGCAAATCAAACTTTGTATCCCCTGGATGTGAATAATCCGGTATATGGTATCAGCTTCGATCCTAATGAAAAACAAGGTGCACTATCGGATATTGCCACCAACAAATCAGCTATTGCGTACTATGCCGGTTATCTGCAGGACGAGCTTGGCTTTCTGCAGAATAAATTCAGGCTCACAATTGCAGCCAGGTTAACTTCGGCTAGAAGTAGCGTTAGTATACCCACCAACTCCGCGGTATCTGATCTTGTTGTTACACCCAGAATCGGCTTGAGCTACTCGTTGCTGCCGGATTTTACCGCATATGCACTTTTGGATCAAACATATACGCCACAGAGTGGGATAAGCGCCAGTGGTGGCGTGTTTGAACCGTTAAAAGGGAAAAATGTAGAGGCCGGTTTTAAAAAAGATTGGGGAGAGGGGAAATGGAACACCGCAATTTCGGTATACTACATTACCAGAGATAACATTATTGTAAGCGATCCACTAACAAATTTGCAGTCGCAGATTGGGCAGACTAAATCTAGAGGTATTGAATTCGATCTGAAAGGTGAGCTGGTTAAAGACTTAAACGTGGTGATTAATTACGCGTACACAGATTCCTATATCTCGGACGACGCCAATAAGAGTCTTATTGGTCTGTCGTCGCCCTATCGGGTAAAACACATTCAGAATACCTGGCTCAACTATAAGTTGCCTTTAAGAGCAGTTAAGGGTTTAACCACTTCTGCAGGTTACCAGTTACAAATGGGAAGGGCCGGACGTTATCCTCAAGATGGAAATATTGATGTTGCGCCAATATTCAGGGTAGATGCGGGTTTAGGTTGGTCTAATGAAAAAGTTTCGATAAATCTGTTGGTTAACAATGTCCTGAACAGGTTCAACTATGGTAGCGCCTGGACAAGGCCGGTAGGTTTGTATGCTTACGTACCTTATCCACCCAGAGAATTTAGACTTTCAATTGGTTATAAGTTTTAGCATGAAAACCAGGCGTAACTTAACAAAACTGGCATTTAAAGCACACGGCTGGCTCGGACTTGCAGCGGGAATATTCTTCCTGCTGTATGGCTTTAGCGGATCCATGCTCATGTTCAGGACACAGATTGATCGATTTATCAATAGTGACCTACATCAGCTAAAGCCGATGGATCATCGGGTATCAATCGATAGTATTTACCATATGATTGTGCGTACCCACCCAAACCTGAAGAAGATTGTATTGCATGATTTTCCGGTTGATCGGTATGACAGTTATGAATTTATGGTTTATAAAAACCAGCAAAGTATTACCGCAAACTATCTTTATTTCATTTTTGTCGATCCCTACAGTGGTAAAATCCTCAGGGAAGGCAGTTATCAGGATATTACCCCTTCATTTTTTCGCTGGCTGTATTCTCTGCACTATAGCTTGCAGTTAGGGATGCCGGGAAAACTCTTTACTGCTATTATAGGTCTTGTTATGTTACTATCTTTAGCAACCGGCCTTGTTGTTTACCGAAAGCATCTATGGGATGCATTACGTTTCAAAGCGGGTCTTAACTTTAAGAACCGCCGAACGGCCCTTTCATCACTGCACAGGATTGTTGGTGTTTGGGCTACCATCTTTACTGCAATTCTTTTTTTTACCGGTTTTTGGATGAACAAAGAGCATTTTTCTGCAGACACCTGGAAACTGATGCCCGTACATCGAAACAGTATTGTGAGCGCTAATCTGGATAGTATAGTGCAACGTTCAAGACAGCTTGTAAAGGGCTTTGTGCCTATTGCAGTAACGATTCCCTGCATGTCCGGGCAGGATATTTTGGTACGCGGGCACTTGCCCTCCACCACGTTTTTCTTATTACAGGGTAAAACAAGTGGGATGTCTTTTGACGCAACCACCGGCGTATTTAAGATGCTCAGCGACATTGATAAACAGCACTTCGGTAAACGTTTTGATGCTGAGGTATATCAGATTCATATCGGGGCTTACGGCGGCACGTTGCTCCGCTGGATCTATGTAGTCCTGGGCTTATTGCCGGGTCTGCTATCTGTAACCGGAGCTCTGCTTTGGTTGAGGAGGCGGTAAAACAAAATAAAGGCAGGTTTTTTACCTGCCTTTATTCATTATTGCTCTTTTAGAAGCGTATCCATATCTTTCATCAACTGATCAACTTGTTCTGCAACGGTGCCATCGTAAGCACCCCGCACACGTTTTTGCTTGTCTACCAGGATAAGGTAACCCTGGTGTACATATCCTCCAGGAGCTTTTGGATCTACACTAACGGATACCAGATAATTTTTCTGGGCAAGCGTGTAAGTAACTTCTTTGCTGCCGTGGACAAACTGCCATTGCTGGTCATTGACACCTAGTTTTGTCGCATACTTTTTAAGGATGTGTGGCACATCATATTTAAAATCAATACTGTGCGAAAGTAGCATCACATCCTTATTTCCTTGAAATTTATGGTAAACTTTCAACATGTTACGATGCATAACCGGGCAGATGGAAGGACAGCTTGTAAAGAAAAAGTCTGCAACATAAATCTTCCCATCAAATAGGTGATTGTCAATCAACACACTGTCCTGATTCACAAATTGAAATGAAGGAATGGTCTGATATACAGTATCTGTTATCGATTTACCATCAACTATTTTGGTTACAGCCTCTCTGTTGCCGTAGATCGGCAGTCGCTCTGATTTAGACTGACATCCTGCAGCAAAAAACAGGGCCGCCAGGATGTAATGAAAAGACTTCACCATTACATTTTATGTTGATGTACAGCAACTGTGGTATCTGTCGCCATATTAAGGCGCTTCAAATAGGTATTGGCATTTGTCAGCGCTATTCTATAAAGGCTATCGATCTGGTTTACTTTGACCTTTTCGTCTTTAAAATATAAAACAGCATCGTGATTTGATTTGCCCTCAGCATCCGGATTAAAAGCATGCATCCAGTTGTTCATACTATCGTCGGCCTTAACCAGGTCATTTAGCAAGGCCTTTATCTGTTGTTGTTCGGCAACTGTATCCAGGGCAGGTTGGTTTACCTTAAGCGTTTTTAATCCTGATTTACTTAGCGTATCTAGTTTCATTTGTAATGTCATTACCTTTTCGCCATCAAGCATCAACTGATCATGCTGATCCAGCACTTCTTGTCTTACTACTTTAAAATCTGGTTCTTGGCTGCATGATTGCATTACTAACGCTAACGAAACTGCACAAAATGCAGTTAAAAAAAATGATGTATTTAATTTCATGAAATAACGGTATGTAGGATTTGAAAGGCATCTATTATTTGCCTTTCAAATCGTGAATAATAAAAAAAATAGTAATGTGATACAATTAAACAAATTGCGGTGGATGGAAGATCGCAAAGCTGAGCTTAACAGGATCTTGTACGCGGCAGGCAGGGTAGCTGCAAAGTGCTATGTTTTTGCTAAAAGGCTTGATGATGAGCACGGCCGTTAAAACCTCGTTGTATCTGCTCTTTTGATTTTCGCGCTCCTGCTTCTTTTCCTTTTCTTCGGTTTGTTTGATCTTTTGAGCGAGATAACAGCGACCGTTACAATGCATCCAGGGCCTGCTTTTATTTACACAGAGGTTTGCAGCAATATAAGTCTTGTTAGCTTCGAAGCCCGCATACACGAAAAACCTCGATAAGTTGGAACTTATCATGGCTATCATTAAAATCAGCGTAAGCAAGCGGTTTGGCATACACTGCAAAAATAGCCATTCCGGCTTAATTTATTCCGGAATAAATTAAATAAGGGCAGCGTTTGCTAACAATAATTTTCAGCCTTTGTAATATATAGTACAACGAATTACGTATATTAGTTACTATCATCTATAACCAAATCTGTTGTGAAAGGTAAGTTGGAACCCGCAAATGAGCAGGGCCGTCTGAGGGCCCTCCGTAGCTACGATATTTTAGATTCATTGAGTGAGGAAGAATTTGACCGGCTTACTGAGCTTGCCTCAATAATTTGTGAAACACCTATTTCCCTTGTTTCTTTAGTAGACAGTAGCCGGCAGTGGTTTAAGTCAAAAGTCGGATTAGACGTCGAAGAAACACCACGCAGCCTGGCTTTTTGTAATTACCCTGTCCAAAGTAATTCTTTTCTTGAAGTCGCCGATGCTACAAAAGATGAACGATTCCAGAATAACCTACTCGTTACTGGTAATCCAAAGATTCGCTTTTATGCAGGGTACCCTTTAACAGATCCCGAAGGTTATACTTTGGGTACCCTATGTGTTATCGACACTAAACCGCGCGTGCTCAGCGCTACCCAAAAACGCGCCCTTGAGCTCCTTGCTAATGAAGTTATGGGACTGATCATGGAAAGGAGACAAAAGGAAGAGCTGAAGAACTTCGAGAAACTGTTCGGACTTTCTAATGACCTGATCTGTGTTGCCGGAACAGACGGTTATTTTAAAAAGATCAACCCTGCGTTTAAAGAGATTTTAGGCTGGGATGACACTAAAATTCTGACGACGCCGTTTTCTGAACTCACACACCCCGACGATGTTGCGGAAACTCAGCGGCAGCTGGAAAAACTGAAGCTTGGTGAAAAAACCGTTGATTTTACAACCCGGTTGAAAACAAAGGATCAAGGATATAAAACGATCCAATGGGAGGGTACTCCAGAACCTGCTACGGGATTTCTGTTTGCTGTTGGACGTGATATTTCTATTCAGAAAGCTAGGGAGATTGCACTTGCTGACAGTGAGTCGAGGCTTAAGATCTTTTTTCAAAATTCACAGGGGCTGATGTGTACGCATGATCTTGCCGGTCGCTTTTTATCTGTAAATAGTGCCGGAGCAAATATAATAGGATATAGCGTTGACGAGCTTCTCAGTATGAGCTTGTTTGATATCATTCCCGAAGAAAGGCATTTGATGCTGGAAGAATACCTGAGGGTAGTAGCCACACAGGGCATTGCCAGAGGTCAGATGGTTACAAGGGGAAAGAATGGCAACCTACGTATTTGGATGTTTAATAATGTGCTGGAAGAGAGCCAATCCGGAGATTCTTACGTAATAGGGAATGCGGTTGATATCACCGAAAAACAGGAGTTGGAAAACAACCTGCAACGAACCAAAGAAATGCTTGAACGAACCAACCAGGTTGCCCGGGTAGGGGGATGGCAACTGGATTTTCCGGAACGTCACATTTACTGGACTTCCGTAACGAAAGAAATTCATGGCCTCGGCCAGGATTATATACCTGATCTCAAGAGTGGGATTAGCTTTTATAAAGAGGGGGAGAGCCGTACAAAAATTACTGAAGCGATTAATGAATGCCTGAAAACTGGGAAGCCCTGGGATATTGAGCTCCAGATTGTAAATAAAAAAGGGGAAGACGTGTGGGTCAGGACAATAGGAAATGCTGTTTTTGAAAATGGTGTCTGTAAACGCATGTATGGAACGTTTCAAGATATCAATGACAGCAAAAAGGCGCAACTGGAAATCAAGGCAGCAAAATTGGCTGCTGAAGAAGCCAACTTAGCTAAATCTGAATTTCTTGCAAATATGAGTCATGAAATCCGCACCCCCTTAAATGGGATCATCGGTTTCACAGACCTGGTATTGAAGACGGAACTTAATCCTGCGCAGCAGCAATACTTAAAAATTGTAAATCAATCTGGCAGTGCCTTGCTCAGCATCGTTAACGATATTCTTGATTTCTCCAAAATTGAGGCTGGTAAGTTGGAGCTGGATATTGTGAAATCCGACCTGTATGAGTTAAGTGGTCAGGCAACAGATATCATCAAATATCAGATTGAGCATAAAGGCTTGGAAATGATGCTCCGCATAGCACAAGGGGTGCCCCGATTTGTCTGGGTGGATGACGTCCGCCTAAGGCAAGTCCTGATCAATCTCCTCGGGAATGCCGTGAAATTCACGGAATCGGGCGAAATTGAACTATCTATCCAATTCATTTCTACATATGATCTGGAGCAGGTATTCAGGTTCAGCGTTCGCGATACCGGGATCGGTATTCACCCCGAAAAACTTGGGAAAATATTCGAAGCGTTTTCTCAGGAAGATGGGTCTACCACAAAGAAATATGGCGGTACAGGACTGGGGCTCACAATTTCCAACAGCCTCCTCGGTTTAATGGGAAGTAAATTGCAATTGAGAAGTAGTCCGGGGGAAGGTAGTACGTTCTTTTTTGACCTCCGGTTGAAGTCCGAGGCAGGGGATATAGTACCTGAAGTCGATGCTAACTTCACAGTTTTGGAACCGGTAGCTCGTAGCTTAACGGTACTTATTGCTGAAGATAATGCGATCAATATGCTTCTGGCCAGAACATTGTTGAAAAGAATAGCGCCAAATGCAAAGATTGTGGAGGCTGTAGACGGCGCTGAGGCTGTGGCTTACTGCGAGATTGAACAACCTGATATTATTTTTATGGATGTACAGATGCCCGAAATGAATGGCTACGAGGCATCAAGAAGGATAAGAATCATGGAAAAAGATATGCACATTCCAATTATTGCGCTCACGGCGGGAAATGAAAAAAGCGAACGCGAAAAATGTATCGCCGCAGGAATGGACGATTTTGTGGTCAAACCGGTAGTAGAAGAAACTATTGCGGCGGTATTTAATAAATGGATCTAAGTTCGTTTTTCATCCCCCAGATACCCAATAATCCTCCTGTATGTAGCGCAACAATCTTTTCGTCAGGTTTGAGTGCCCCTCGATCAGACAGATCATCAATGGCATAAAACAGTTTAGCAGTATAAACCGGGTCTATCAACATACCTGTATCGGCGATGAAGGTTTTCATAAACTGTAGCAGCTCAGGTTGCGTTTTAGCATATCCACCAAAGTGATAGTCGTTATGTACAACAAGTTGTCCTTCCAGGTCGCAATATTTTAAAATCTCATCCCTGATAAAACCGGCACCTTTTAGAACAGGTATTACGTGGAGTACCGTTTTTGAGTCGGCAGTTTTGATTCCACTTAAAAGACCCGCGGCAGTAGTACCTGTCCCTGCAGCACAAAATAAGTGGCTTACATCTTCAGGAAGCTCACTTACAATTTCCGCACAACCAGACACCGCATCAGCGCCGGCACCGCCCTCATCAATAAAAAAGGTATCTGGGTTATTGCCAAAATATTTCTGAAACAATGCTTCTTTGTCCTTATAGCTCAGCCGGTCCGTAAATCGCAGGTCCATTCCGTATAAGCGACAGAGCAGGAGCATTTCGTTATCCACAACCTCTCCTCTAACAAATGCGGTTGCCTTAAATCCTGTTCTGGCAGCGGCCGCTGCAGTTGCTACCAGGTGGTTGGAGAAAGCGCCACCAAATGTAACCAAATGTGTTTTTTGTAAGTCTCTGGCACGCGCGAGGTTATATTTTAGTTTACGCCATTTGTTTCCGGAAATGTAAGGGTCTATCTGGTCGTCCCGCTTAACCCAGAGCTCGTTGAGACGTGTATGGTTCAGCTTTTCGAGCGGGCTATAAACATTTGTAAACATTTACAAATATAATATCTGAAAAACTAATTGATCCTCGCTGAGATTTTTACTCCGGGAAATGGACTTATGTGGTCTCACCAATTTCTTATTTAAGAATGTAATACTTAAAGATTAGTTTTGTACCATGGAAAATACCAATACCGGACAGGATTTAGAAGAGCAGGATTTATACGAACATTTTAATATTGTTGTAGACAGAGGACAGTCACCGCTAAGGATTGACAAGTTTTTGATGCAGCGTATGGAAAATGCGTCACGTAACCGGATTCAGAATGCAATCGATGCTGGCAACGTACTCGTTAATCAAAAAACAATTAAAGCCAGCTATAAGATAAAACCATCGGATGAAATTTCCATCGTGTTCCCGCATCCACCAAGAGACACCGAAGTTTATCCTGAGGATATACCGCTGGATATCGTTTATGAAGATGCTGACTTACTTGTAGTAAATAAACCTGCAGGTATGGTAGTTCACCCCGGCTTTAACAACTACACCGGTACACTGGTAAATGCACTTGCTTTTCATTTTGAGCAGCTCCCACAACTTCCTGGAAATGAGGGAAGACCAGGACTGGTGCACCGTATAGATAAAGATACATCAGGATTGTTGCTGATCAGTAAGAATGAAGTAACGATGACTAAGCTTGCTAAACAATTTTTTGATCATAGTATCACCCGTAAGTACCTTGCGCTGGTATGGGGAGATCTGGAAGAAAATGGTACAGTAACAGGCTTTATTGGCCGGAGTGCTAAAAACAGAATTGTAATGGATGTTTATGAGGATGAGGACAAAGGAAAATGGTCTGTAACGCACTATACTGTATTAGAAAGACTGGGTTATGTTACCTTAATTAGCTGCCAGTTGGAAACCGGACGCACCCATCAGATCCGTGCACATATGCAGCATATTCACCATCCATTATTCAGTGATGCAAATTATGGCGGCGACAAAATATTAAAGGGTACGACATTTGCGAAGTATAAACAGTTTGTACAAAATTGCTTCGATTTAATGCCAAGACAGGCTCTTCATGCACAAACTTTAGGATTTATTCACCCAACTACTAAAGAATATATGGAATTTGAAGCACCTTTGCCATCCGATTTTGAAGCGGTGCTTCATAAATGGAGAAACTATATCGTACAGGCTTAATATTACATGCAGCAATTTATTTTATACAACGACGAATTTATGACGGCAGACCAGCCTGTAATCAGTAGCCAGAACAGGGCTTTTAAATACGGGGATGGTTTGTTTGAATCGATGAAGATGTATAATGGAAAGCTGATGTTTGCTGAGCAGCATGCTGATCGGCTGCGTGCCGGAATGACAGCCTTAAAGATGGAAGGCGGAGCACTGATGGATGAATACTTTTTAAGACAAAAAACTTCAGAACTGGCGAAGAAAAACAAACTTAAGGGTACCTTAAGATTTAGGTTGTCTGTGTACCGGGCAGGTGATGGGCTGTATACTCCAGATACCAATAAGTCCGGATATCTGCTGGAATGTTCAACATTACCTGAAGATGGCTATGAGCTTAATAAACGCGGGCTCATTATCGATGTATATGATGATATAGCAAAGCCGGTAAATAAGCTATCAAATTACAAAACCAGCAGTGCGCTTATTTACGTGCTGGCAGGTCTTTTTAAAAAACAACAGCGGTTAGATGATGCTTTCCTGCTAAATCAACATGGCTTCCTTTGCGAAAGCATCAGCTCTAATATTTTTGTTGTGTACGACAAGCAAATCTATACGCCAGCATTGTCTGAAGGCTGCGTAGGCGGTGTGATGCGTAATGTAGTAATGCACACTGCCAGAACCAACGGGATCAACATTGTTGAGGCACAGCTGAATCCCGAAGTCCTTAAAGAAGCCGAAGAAGTATTTATTACGAATGCTATAGGTGGGATCCGGTGGATCATGGGTTATGGTAAAAAACGTTACTTTAACGAAGTATCCAAGCAGTTAAGTGCATTGCTCAACGCCAGTATCTAGAAACGCATTCCCCGTAAGAGATCGCCAACAGGCATTCTCTTTTTCCCTTCCAGTTGTACATCGGTCAGATTTAACAACCCATCTGCTGCGGCATACTTAAGGTATGTTTTCCCATCGGTAAGATAAGTTCCAACAGCAATTTCTGGCGGAGTGTTTTCCAGTTCTGCCTTAAATATTTTTAGGGTTTTGTCTTGTAAATGGGTGTATGCCGTTGGATAAGGACTTAATCCGCGGATCAGGTTATGAATGTTCTGTGCAGGCTCATTCCAGTTCACTTCGCCAAACTCCTTGAAAAGTTTCGGCGCATGTTTGGTTTCAGCGGTACTTTGTTGCGGTTTTTCGGTATAAGTTCCGGTTTCAATAGATTTTACGGTCTCAACAAGCAATGTAGCCCCTGTCTCCATAAGCCTATCATGTAGTTCACCAGCAGTTTCATCTGGTCCGATACTTACTTTTGCAGATTGGATAATATCACCTGTGTCTATTTCATGAGTCAGAAAAAAGGTGGTTACGCCACTTTCAGTTTCCCCATTGATAATTGCGTGATTGATTGGTGCCGCACCTCTGTAATCAGGTAACAATGATCCATGCAGGTTAATCGTTCCTTTTGCAGGCATTGCCCAAACCACTTCTGGTAACATCCTGAAAGCAACTACAACCTGTAACTCTGCCCCCAGTTCCCTGAGCTCTTCAATAAATTCGGGCGCTTTGAGTTTGAGGGGCTGTAGTACTTTAAGATGGTGTGCTACAGCGAATTTCTTAACGGCACTTTCGTTGATCTTCTGTCCACGTCCGGCAGGTTTATCAGCTGCTGTAACCACTCCAACAATATCAAATCCGGCACTCAGCAATGCAGCTAAAGAAGCAACAGCGAAATCCGGGGTACCCATAAAAACTATTTTCATTTACAAGTGTTAAGTTCCAAAAATCACGCAATACAGATTCTAAAACCTGCCTTGCAAGAAGCAAAAATAACGAAAATAATATGGTTGACGCGAGGGAAGAGATTAAATCAAGTGGTTTGGTGTATAGCAGTGATAGTGCGCCTGGGATTTACAGGAAAGGAAAGCCGGGTAAGTTTCATTATGTGGACCGTGATGGCAAGCGTATCCATGACGAAGAGCTGTTAGGAAGAATCAAGGCTTTGGTGTTGCCGCCTGCCTGGACGGAGGTTTGGATAGCGCCTAAAAAAAATGCCTACCTCCAGGCCACGGGATTAGATGTAGCAGGGAGGAAACAATACAGGTACCATCCTAAATGGACATCCCGAAGGTCAGAAAGTAAATACTTTAGACTTCTTGAGTTCGGAAAAGCACTTCCGGCAGCGAGAAAACGTTTAGCAAAAGATCTTCGACGTAAGGACTTTGATGAACAAAAGGTACTGGCGATATGCGTTCAGGTGATGCAGAAGACATTGATCCGTGTTGGAAATGAGGCCTACAAAAATTTATATGGAAGTTACGGTCTGAGTACCCTTCGCGATAAGCACGCGAAGATAAACGGCAATTCGCTCACCCTAAGTTTTGTGGGTAAAAAAGGTGTAAAACAGGAGGTGACCTTAAATGATAAAACGCTAACTGCCCTGGTCAAAAAGAGTCGCGATATTCCAGGGCAGGAGCTCTTTCAGTACTATACTCATGGAAAGGAGCACCGCTCTGTAGATTCCGGCCAGATTAACAATTACATCCGCGAGATCACCGGCTGTGATTTTACTGCAAAAGATTTCCGGACCTGGGGTGGTACGCTGGAAGCACTGCGTCAACTCGCAAGATGCTGCAGCGATCCGCAAGAAGTAAAGGCTAAAAAGAAAGTCATCGTTGAAGTGCTGGATTGTGTTGCCAGTAAGCTCGGCAACACACGCGCGGTATGCAAGAGCTCATATGTATATCCCCTGCTACTCGAGGCCTTTGAAAACGACCAGCTAGGGAAATATCTTAAGCAGATACACACGGAAAAACCCGAGACTACAAAAGCGATGGAAAATGATGAAAAAGTACTGATGAAATTTCTTAGGTCAGCACAGAAAAAGGCTAAGATTTAGGCGGCGTCTTCACTGGATTAACTGGCTGCTCCTCAATTTCACGTTTCTTTGCAGGGTTTTTAAAGTCAGCCTCTTCCTCATTGTAGTCTTTGTCTTCTGTTTTTTTTACAGCATGATCGCCTGACGGTACTTTTCCTTTAGGCGTCTCTTCCTGAAAATTGCTACTCGGTTTTTCGTTTTTGTCTTTATGTGCAGTATTCATAATGCTCAGTTAAGGATATAACAGGTATTTCTTACGCATGGTCTTATATTTACTTAGCCCAGGTTCCCAACTTGCTCTGATTTCTTTTTCAGATTTTCCAGCAATGATCTGCTCTTTGAAGTCAGACACACCAATTAGTTTATCAATGTTGTTCATCTGCTTACTGAGTTTGAAGTTAAAGAAGTCAGCTTTATTCGGGTAAGCCTGATACAATTCAATCATCCATTGAAGGTGTAACGCTTTTTCCTTCCTAATGTTTGCAATATCATAATTTCTAAGGTCCAGGCCATAACATAAACTATCCATATAAAGGGGCGTTTCTGCCATCCCTTTGATGCTTTTAGGTGTGTAGGAGAAACTGTATTTACCTTTTAATGCAGGAGACCCGAGTATGGTAAAAGGAAATAATGTACCGCGACCGTGATTTAAATAGGTTCCTTCAAATAAGCACAAGGTAGGGTAAAGCATAATCGATTGCTGAGTGTTAAGATTGGGAGAAGGTTTAACTGGCAATACATAGGGCATGTCGTGGGTGTAATTCGCAATCTTAATGATCTTAATTTTACATTTCACCTTTCCCTTTAGCCAACCTTCACCGTTCAGCATCTGTGCATATTCAGCAACCGTTAATCCGTGTACCACGGGAATAGGTTGCAAACCAATTCCCGATGCCAGTTTCGGATCGAGGATCGGCCCATCAATATAAAATCCGTTGGGATTTGGCCTATCCAGGATCAGTACTTCTTTGTTGTTCTCAGCACAGGCTTCCATCACATGTTGCAGTGTATTGATATACGTGTAAAAACGAACACCCACATCCTGAATATCAAAAACAATCAGATCCAAGTCTGCCAGATCCGCTGTTGTAGGCTTTTGATGTTTGCCATATAGGGAAACGGCTTTAATGCCTGTTTTTGCATCTACAGCATCATCAACAGAAATTCCAGCACTGGCATCGCCCCTAAATCCATGTTCAGGTCCAAATATCTTCGTGATTTTTACCCCAACTTTGAGTAAGCTGTCTACTACAGTCTGTTTGCCAATTACTGAGGTAGGGTTTACAACCATACCAATCCTTTTTCCCTTAAGATAAGGTAAGTAACTTTCTGTTTGCTCAGCTCCGGTACGGATTTTTGATGGGGCAATTTTGCTGGTAACGGCTTTTTCCGGAAACACTGTAGCTGTCGTTGGTGTTGTATGGTTTCCACAGGCACTGAGTGCTGCTGTGATTAGGCCAAAGTGGAGTGCAAAGACTAGGGTCGCTTTCATTAAGGGCTTTTTTTAATAGTGTACACTAAATCAAAATCTTATTAGCATTTTTGCTAAGGTAATATTTATTGCAAAAATTTGAATACAGAATATTTCATCGCGCAGCGAATAGCTATTAAATCAGAACGGACTTTTTCTAAACTGATTGTACGTATTGCCATTTCAGGGGTCATGTTAAGTCTGGCAGTAATGATGCTGTCGGTAGCAATAATCAAAGGTTTTAAGACCGAAATTCAGGAAAAGGTACGTGGCTATGTTGGAGATATCCGGATTTTTAAACTCGATTTAAATAACTCCTTTGAACTTTCCCCATTTATACCAGATGCTGAGACCTACCAGGATCTCCAAAAGAACAAGGACATCGTTTACTGCGTTCCGTACGCAACTAAGCCAGCTATTATCTCTGCCAACAATGAAGTAGAGGGAATCAATTTCAAAGGTGTTGATAAGACCTACAACTGGGATTACCTGAATAAACATCTGGTAAGTGGCAAAATCCTGGATTTTACAGACCCAGTAAAGTCGCTGTCAGAAATCATGATCTCTCAGTATACTGCCAATCGGCTGAAGCTCAAAATTGGAGATGATTTCATTATGCATTTTTTGATGCAGGATGCCACAGAGCCGCCGAGACCCAGAAAATTCAAGATTGTTGGTATTTATGCCATCGGTGTAGATGAAGTAGATAAAAGTTTCGTGATTGGAGATCTTAATATCATAAGACGCCTGAATAAATGGTCGCCGGAGCAAATCGGCGGATTGGAAATCCGCATTAAAAATTTCGCTAAGCTGTCGCAGGTAAATGACGGCATCATCCGTAAACTGGAAATAAAGCTTAAAGCGGAAAGCGTTGTCGACTATTTTCCTAACATTTTCACGTGGTTATCATTATTGGATGTAAACACAAAAGTGTTGTTGGTTCTCATGATGATTGTGGGTGTTATCAATATGATTACTGCATTACTGATTATTATTTTAGAGCGAACCAATATGATTGGAATGCTTAAAGCTTTTGGTATGACCAACCTCAGTATCATGAAGGTGTTCTTATACAATGCGATGTATTTGGTAGGTTTTGGGCTGTTACTCGGAAATATTTTGGGATTAGGGTTGGGCTTCTTTCAAAAGGTTACCCATATTTTCCGGCTTGATCAGGCATCGTATTACCTGTCATATGTCCCGATAGAGTTTCACCTTCAGGATGTACTGTTCCTAAATATAGCCACATTATTAATTTGCCTGCTGGTATTAATCATCCCTTCATTGCTGGTGAGCAAAGTATCCCCGCTAAAAGCAATTCGTTTTAAATAAAAGAAGCCCATCAAATTTGGTTTGATGGGCTTCTTTTAAATTCGGCTGATTACTTTGCGTTTTTAACGTACTTATCTAGCCAGGTATTCATTTCCCACAACATGTGCAGCAGATTCTCTTTACCGCGGTAACTGTGTGCTTCGTAAGGAAGGAATACAAAACGGGTAGTTCCACCAAATCCCTTGATTGCTGCAAACAGTCGCTCAGAGTTGATTGGGAAAGTTCCAGGATTGTCGTCAGAATCTCCGTGGATTAATAGTAACGGGGTTTTAATTTTATTGGCATAGCTGAACGGACTCATTTCGTAGTATAATTTAGGGTCATCCCAATACGTACGCTCCTCGTTTTGAAATCCAAATGGGGTAAGGGTTCTGTTATATGCACCACTACGTGCCAAACCGGCTTTAAATAAGTTAGTGTGGGCAAGGAGATTTGCAGTCATAAATGCACCATAGCTATGTCCGCCTACTGCCATTCTATTTCTGTCGCCAACACCAAGATCAGATAATTTATTGATCGCTGCTTCAGCATTCAGCTGCAACTGCTCTACAAAAGTATCGTTTGGTTTTTTACCTTCTTTGGCTACGATAGGCATCTCGGCATTGTCAAGTACCGCATATCCCTGAGTTACCCAGAAAATCGGTGAAGCCCAGCTGATTGTAGTAAAACGGTCTTTTGATCCCCTGATTTGTGCTGCATCTGCTGCAGAGTTAAACTCACGTGGATACGCCCAGATTAAAGTAGGTAGCGGGCCATCTTTCACTTTATTGTATCCTTTAGGTAAATACAAGTCGCCGGTAAGATCTACACCGTCAGCTCTTTTGTAAGATATCTTTTCTTTGATTACGCCTTCCAGCTGAGGATATGGATTGCTGAAGTTAGTGATCGGCTGGTCCGCAATCCTTAACATCAGGTTTTTAAGGTAATAGTTAGGAACGTTTTTTTGAGATTCCTTTCTGGTTACCAGCACTAGTTTATTTGGATCAAGAACGTCAACTACATACTCGTATGTACCTTCGGCGCTGCGCCAGATAATCTCATTTTTCTTGGTGTTGAGGTCAAACTTTGCTAGAAAAGGCAAATCACCTCTATCAGAAGCACCAGTCGTATTATTCATCAGGAGCTTAGTGCCATTATCAATTGTCTCGATAACATACTCTCCATATTTATTTTTTTTAGTAACTGGATTTCCTGGGAAATTATAAGCATCGGTTTGATTACGTTCATACAACGTCTCCATTACTCCGGTGCTTGGGTTAAGCTTGCTGAGTTTTGTTGTTTGTTTGCTGCGGAGACCCTCAGAAACAAGCGCTAAATTCGCATCGCCCCACTGTACTCCTCTGTAACGTGTTTGTGTTTTAAATAATTCTTTTGGCTGTCCGGTAAATGGAGCATTGAGTGAATAAACAGCATCATGGAAAGGTACTTGTTTTTTGATCAATCCGCTATCCAGGGGCTTTGACCAGGTTAAAGTTGCGGGCTCATCATCACGCCAGTCAAATCCACGTTCAACATTCTGAGTGTTGTCATAACCAGAAGGCGTTCCTTCCGAAGACGGCAGTTGAGCTACTTCTTTAAGAACTTTTCCTGTTCTGTCGGTTATCGTAATCGTTGATGGAAATCCTCCTGCCGATACCAGATAAGAGAACGGTTTCCTGATCACACGTGTTAACAAGTAAGTTTTATCTGGCGACGGTCTCACAGAAGTATAAATCGCTGGTTTTCCAATTGGTGTCTCTACGCCGCTTTTGTTGGAAATTAGTTGTGAAGTGGCGAAAAATTCGAACAGCTGCTCGTCAAATGGCGATTTAATCAAATCCTGATAGGTGACACTTGGTGACGCTTTGCCTAGATTCTGTTGTACAGTTGGCCCTTTTGGCATTAAAGGTTTTGCTGGTGCCAGTGCTGCAGATTTAGTAGCTACGCGATACAACATCGTATTATTGTCTAACCAGGTTATACCGCCCCCTAACAGTGCGTTAAGTGGTTGTTTGTTCATCTTCGTAGTTTTTCCTGTAGCAATATCAATCACATACAGGTCCACGCTTTTTTGTGTTGTATTGGTGAAAGCAATCTTGTTTTCTGCCGGACTCCAGCTTACATTACCGGCAAGCAGGGGAACGGGTAGTCCTGTAATCGACAGCGCTTTTCCAGTTTTAATATTCTTCAAAGTGAAGTTGTTAATGAACGATTGCCTGCTTAAAGAATAATTGTTAGGATTGATGCGCATTCCGGCAATCCTGTATTCCGGCATAGCAAGTTCTTCGACCGAAGGATATGAATTACGATCGATCAGCAACATCCATTCTGCTTTACTGTCAATACTTACTGAAGGCGTGGCTTTAGCCAGTAATAAATCTGCCATAGCCTGTGGAGGCGTCTGGTAATTTATTGCATCCTGTGCGTACATGCTTAAGGATGAACCAATAAGAAAAAGATTTAGTAGTAGTTTTTTCATTTTGTTGGGTATTATTTAGGTTGAGTAAACTTACACATACTTGCGATTAAAGTGCAAAATCGACCATCAAAATGTTGATACATAAGCGAACTTTAGGATATGGTTTTAGGTAATACGCCATAGTGGCATTATTTACTGAGGTTAAATGTGTAAATTTGCAGATCAACAAAACAGAAGCAGCGTGTCATTAGATAAATTAAAACTCAGCAAGGCCCTGGTCATTTCCATGACCGACGCCGGATATTTAAGTCCAAAGGAAATTCAGGCACGTACGATGTCCAGGATTCTTGGCGGGCAGGATATTATTGCTGTTGCACCCGAAGGTGCCGGTAAAACGACAACTTATGTGCTGGGCATGCTGATGCGCTTAAAATACACGAAAGATGATGCGCCAAAAGTACTTATTCTGGTTGCAGATCAGGCCCGCGGTGAAGCTGTAATTGAGCAGTTCGTTTCGCTGAGTAAAAATAGAGATCTGAACATTATGGGCTTGCTTGGTACAGGTGGACTTGATGCTGAAGTAAGTGAACTGGCATTGGGTGTAGATATTGTTGTTGCTACGCCAACTCGTGCAAGGGCAGTTTATCTTAAGCTAGGTCTTAATCTCAGTAAGCTGCAGACTTTTATTGTTGATGATGCTGCATTAATTGTTAAACAGGGTATGCAGCTACCAGTTGCAGAACTAGCCAGAAGCGCAGGTAAGTGTCAGCATCTGATCTTTACCGAAGTGGTGCATGAGAAGCTGTATAAAATGACCGATCAGTTTTTAAATTTCCCTACGCTAATAGAAGTAGAAGATTTTGGTCCTGAAAAAACAGAGATCGTAACACAGTTACTTTACCTGGTGCCAAATTACCAAACAAAAGTGAACTTATTACGCACACTACTTCGTGATGATGAAGTATTCGATAAGGTAGTCGTATTCATAAATACGAGATTGGCAGCACAGAAACTTGCTAAAAGTCTTGAGTCACCCAAAGTAGGCGAATATTCGATGCTAAGACCACTCCATTTTGATGAGAATGGCTTTGATGACTTTGAGGATTTCAAGGCGACACCCGAAGCAAGGGTGTTGGTTGTATCTAATGAAGGTACCGGACCATTGGATCTTGATGGTATTCCTTTTCTAGTCCATTTTGAAGTGCCAGAAGCTAAAGAAGAGTTTTTAGCGCGGATTGTTAAAAGAAATGATGATGAAGTTGTTTCCTTAACTTTCGCTACAGACATGGAGTTGCTACAAGTAAGAAAGATCGAACAATCCATTGGTCAAAAACTTGAGATTGCTGAACTTCCCGCAGATGTTCTTGTTGAGCGTTCAAGCAAACCTAAAGGGCTCGATAAAAATCGAATTGTCAAAGAAAGCGACGGCCCTTCTGGTGGTGGTGCCTATCACGAAAAAAAGGAAAGCAATAGCAAAGACTATAACTATGGCATCGGCCAAAAGGCTAAGATGACCATGAAGAAAAAGCATAGTTAAAGTTTTTTTGCTTCGTTCCAGTAAATGTCCATTTCTGCTAGCGTCATATCCTGTAAAGCCTTTCCGCTTTCCTGCGCCTTGCTTTCCAGATACTGGAAACGCTTGATGAATTTTTTATTGGTTTTTTCCAGGGCATTTTCAGGGTTGATATTGATAAAGCGCGCGTAGTTGATCAGTGAGAATAGCAAATCGCCAAATTCTGATTCCGCTTTTTCGACATCAATAGCGCTATTTTCAACAACATTAAATTCATCCTTAAATTCCTGAAGCTCTTCTTCAACCTTTTCCCATACCTGGGTTTTGTCTTCCCAATCAAAACCAATTCCTCTTGCTTTTTCCTGAATCCGACTTGCCTTTACCAACGCGGGAAGGGATGCCGGAACACCACCTAGGACTGACTTATTACCCTCCTTAAGTTTAATCTTTTCCCAGTTTCGTTTCACATCTTCTTCGTTCTGTACATCTACATCTCCATAAATATGGGGATGCCTGTTAATCAACTTTTCGCACACACCATTAAGCACGTCGAGAATATCAAAAGCACCTTGTTCTTCTGCAATACGCGCATAAAATACAAGATGCATCATAACATCGCCAAGTTCTTTTTTAATCTCCTGCATATCGCCTTCCATGATGGCATCAGAAAGCTCATAAGTTTCTTCAATGCTGAGATGTCTTAAACTTTCCATGGTTTGTTTCTTGTCCCAGGGACATTCTGTACGCAACGTATTGAGTACAGTTAGTAGCCTGGTGAAACCAGTAGCAGCGTCATTGGCAGGAGTAGGGGGGATAAAATTGGGCATATTGCAAGGGTTTTAGCAGGCGCAAATTAACGTAATTTATTCCCGTTCCTCTAATTTTATCTTTTTTGTAATCCGGTAAACCCTGCGCTTTTTTGCTGCATTGTGCTCTTCACCCAATAGGATTCCCCAGGGCTTTAAAGGATCTACACGATCGAAGATGATCTTTAGCATAGCCAGGTAAGGGATACAAAGAAACATACCCGAGATGCCCCAGATCATTTCGCCAACTACAATGCCTATAAACGCAAACAATGCATTGATCTTAACTTTCGAGCCTACAACAAGTGGCATGAGGATATTACCATCCAAGGCATGCACACCGATGAACGCGACAAGTACTAATAAAACTTTAGCCCCTGTTGCAGTAGCAAAAGTAATCAGGATGCTGATCAAGAGTGCCGTAAAGATGCCCAGGTAAGGAATTAGATTGAAAATTCCAGCAATAAGGCCAAGTAATACAGCATATTTTATACCCAATACGGAAAGAATCGTGATCATAAGTATGGTCACGATCAACATCTGAAGGAATAAACCAATGATGTATTTTTTGATGATATGTTGAATCTGACTTAGAATTTCCGCAACCTTTTCTGTGTGTTCCTCGGCAAAAACAGAGGTTAGAAACCTATATAATATCCTTCTGTAATTGAGCAGGAAGAAGGTGAATAAAAGGATAAACCCTAAAAAAAGAAAGGTAGAAGATACGGTAAGTAATGTGGCGCCAACTACCGTAGCACTTTTTGCCAGGGCGCCGGCAGCGCTTTCATTAAGGTAGTTTAGCTGTTTCTGCGTATTAATATGGAAAGTACGGGAGATATATGTTTGTGCTTCATGAAAGGAGTTCGTCACCTGAACTTTTAACAATGGCCAGTCGTTCCAAAGATCGCTCAGCTGATTAGCAAAAAAATAAATAATACCACTGATCACACTGATCATAATTACTACCGAAATTATTGACGCTATAGCTCTTTTAAAACGCCATTTATTCTCCATAAAATTTGCCATGGGCAGTAGGAGTAGAGCGAGCAGGAAAGAAGCGAGAAATGGTGCCAGTAGAGTCTGACCCAGTATAGCAATATATACCAGAGCGATCAGTGAGATGAGCACCATGGTAAGCTTGGTGATAAATGGTAGTGATATTTCTTTCATAATGTAGCCCTAATAAGATGGATTTCCTAGATAGACAAATGCCCTGCCAGTTTAGATGGCAGGGTATTTAAAGCTACAAAATTAATTGAACCCTAGGATGCACTTGCATCGTCAAGTATATCGATGTCATCATTGCTGAGTTTTAGGCTCGCTGCTGCCACCAGATCTTTCAGTTGTGACGTGCTCGTTACGCTGGCAATTGGGGCCGTAATTGACGGGCGTGCAATCAGCCAGGCGATAGCCACACTCGCAGGCGTAGCATTATATTGCTCGGAAACTTCGTCCAAAGCTTTTAAAATTTTAAATCCCCTTTCATTTAAGAAGTCTTTTACACCGCCTCCACGCTGACTTTTATTCAGGTCGGCCTCAGACCGGTATTTGCCGGTTAAGAATCCGCTGGCTAACGCGTAATAATTGATCACGCCAATTTGATTATCCAACACAATCTGCTCAAAGTCCTGCTCAAATTTAGCTCTGTTGTAAAGGTTGTACTCAGGCTGGTATACCTGATATTTTGGGAGACTTAGTTTTTTGCTGGTTTCTAAAGATTCAACAAGGCGTTCTTTGGAGAAGTTCGACGCGCCGATCCACCGAACTTTTCCAGCTTTAATCAGCTCGTCATATGCTTCAAGTGTTTCCTGTACAGGTGTTGTCTCATCATCGAAATGAGAAAAATAAAGATCAATGTAATCTGTTTGCAGTCGCTGTAAAGATGCATCTACAGCTTTTAGTATATACGCCTTCTTTAGACTTTTACCATCACCCATATCTGAACCTACCTTCGTGGATAGAATGATATCCTTACGGTTATTTCTATCTTTCATCCATTTACCAATGATAGTTTCTGACTCTCCACCTTGATTGCCCGGTTTCCAGCGCGAATACACATCTGCGGTATCTATAAAATTAAATCCTGATCCTACAAAAGCATCGAGGATTTCAAATGATGTCTTTTCGTCAATTGTCCATCCGAATACGTTACCTCCGAATGTTATCGGAGAAACCATAAGGTCACTATTTCCTAATTTTCTATAATCCATATGAAATTTGTAAATAAGCTACGCCCCAAGTGGCGCGAGGTTCTAACAAATGGATGGTGCACCCGGTTTTGTGTACCAGGTATTTTGATATTAATTGACAGTTTGTCTACAATTTTGTGGCGCGCAGCATTTCGCGTTTTCCCGGGGCACCAGGTAATTTCTCGATGCTAAATCCGAAACTTTTAAGTGCGCGTTTAAGGTGACCGGTAATTGCATAAGTGACAAATATTCCACCGGGAATTAAAAGTGATGCAGCATGTCCGATAACCTCTTCTGTCCACATCTCTGGTTGATGCCGCACTGAGAAAGCATCGTAATATAAAAGATTATAGCGCTCAAGTGGTTTGAATTCCTGAAGACTGGTATGGACGACCTTTAGGGATTGATTTGGAAGCAGCTCCAATTCCCGATTGATACATTCCGGGTAACTGGCAGCCAGAGCCTGCCAGATCTCAGGAGCAACATATTTGTCGTATCCAGTACTTTGAAATTCTTCTTTAGTCAGGGGAAATACTTCCAGCGATATATAATTTACACGCAATTTTTCCTTAACAGCATAATCCAATGTCAGGATAAAATTCAATCCTGTTCCGAATCCGACCTCTAACACTGATAATTCCTGATCGCCGAATTTCGCTGCGGCAGCTTTTAGTCCGGCATCGATAAATACATGCAGACTTTCCTGTAACGCCCCATGCGTAGAATGGTAGTGTTCACCAATAGTTTCGTTATATAACGTGTTGGAGCCGTCGGCAGTAAGGATAATTTTATTCATTTCTGTCAAAATTAAACTAAAGCTGCTTAAATTTAACATTTAAAAACCTGAATATGGATATTGAAATGTTCCGCACCTTTTGCCTGGGTTTACCGGGTACCACTGAAGATTTGAAATGGGGAGAACATTTGTGCTTTTTAATCCACGAAAAAATTTATGTGATTGCATCACTTGATGAAGGAACAATCTCCTTTAAGTGCGAGCCCGAGGAGTTCAATGATCTCGTTGCAAGAGATGGTATTCGACAGGCTGCGCATTTTGCAAAAGGGCAGTGGATAACACTTCAGGATATTGAAGTAGTGACCGACCGCGAACTGAAGGTGCTTATTACCCGTTCAAGGGAATTGGTACTCGCGAAATTGCCTAAGAAATTACAAGCACTTTACCTGCCTGATATCACATAAAATGATGTTGAAGTACATTTTTTAGCAGGGGTAACAGGAATAGCTTTGTTGCAAATAAACGAAGTTATTATGAAAAGGTTAATCGTATTGGCGACCCTTCTGGTTGCCGGAATGCAAGTATTTAGTCAGACTGCAAACACCACAGAACAATGGAGAATCAGGCTACGCGGTGTAGCCGTAATACCACAGGAAAGTGCAACGATAGGTGTTATCGGGGGAGATGCGAAGATCTCGAACTCTTTTATACCTGAATTGGATTTCACGTATTTCTTCAACCGTCATTTCGCGGCGGAGTTGATTTTGGGTACAACGCGACATAAAGTTAGTACTGCAGGCTCAAATTTGAGTGCCATAGGTGGCCCGGGGTCCGCTGATGTAAATTTAGGGAAGGTATGGTTGCTTCCGCCAACATTGACGTTCCAATACCATATGCCAATAGGAAAATTCAATCCTTATTTAGGTGCCGGTGTTAATTACACGATATTCTATAGCGCCGATGCTGGACCAACGGTAAAAGAAGTGTCTTATAAAGATAAATTTGCTTTCGCTGCACAAGCTGGTTTTGACTTTGATATTGCGAAAAACGTTTTTTTGAATATTGATCTGAAAAAGATCTTTCTAAATACTACAGCCACAGTGGATGCTTCCAATCTAACACCTGGAACAAATCCGTCACTCGCACCTGTATTGAGCAATATCCAGGCTGATGTTAAAATTAAACCATGGCTACTTGGAGTTGGGGTAGGTTATAAATTTTAGTTAGCAAATAGTCTGGAATTTTCACATCTTAGGCCTCGTGAAAAACGGGGCTTATAATGTATCAGAATTTTAGAAATACTGCAGTAGTATTATTGCTTGTCATCATCTGTTCATGTAAAAAACAAGTTGAACAGTCAGAAAAAAAGGTCCTTATTCTCGGTAATAGCATGACAATCCATGCGCCCAATGCTGAAATCGGCTGGTATGGCAATTGGGGAATGGCTGCAAGTTCAAAAGATAAAGATTATGTCCACGTGCTGGAAGCAAGACTCGGAATGCCGGTGATACCTGTAAATATCTCCGCATGGGAGGGGAATCATAAAACATTTGATTTGTCAACTCTTGATTCTTATCTAAACCAGAATCCGTTTGTTGTTGTGATACGCCTGGGTGAAAATGTACAGGATTTGAGTGGTCTGAACACATCACTATATCAAATGATAGACTATATACAAGTTAAACTTCCCAAGTCTAAAATATTAATTACCGGTACTTTCTGGAATAATATACCAGTAAACATTGTCCTCGCACAGGTTGCTAAGCAACACAACATTCCTTTTGTAAAACTTTCGCAGCTGGATATTACTGAAAACGTATCTTTCCTAGGGGCCACAGTAATGTCTGTTGACGGCACTCCCTACAAAATAACTAATCAGGCTGTAGCCGGTCATCCCGGAGATCTAGGAATGGAAAGGATGGCAAATGAGATTTACTTGGGCATAGAGTCAATGATGCAACAGGCAATTAGTCGGTAAACAATTGCACAAAAAAACGGCCTTGAAAATTCATTCAAGGCCGTTTTTTTGTGCTTAATTAAGATTACCACATGCGGATTCTATCCTCTGGTTTCTTGTATAGTTTATCACCAGGTTTCACATCAAACGCTTTATACCATGCGTCCATATTTACCGGAGCACCGATCGTTCTGAATTCTCCCGGAGAGTGTGGATCTGTTTTGATCAGTTGAGCAGCACTTTCAGGAAGGATATTTCCTCTCCAAACTTGTGCCCAAGACAGGAAGAAACGTTGATCAGGAGTAAATCCGTCAATTTTGGTGTTCGACTGACCTTGTTTAGTCATTTTGAAGGCAGTATATGCAGCGTTCAAACCACCTAGGTCACCGATGTTTTCACCCATTGTCAGTTTACCAATTACATGCACAGTATCTAATACGGTATACGCATCAAATTGCTCACCTAACGCTTTTGTTTTTGCATCAAATTTAGCGCGGTCTTCTGCTGTCCACCAATTTTTAAGGTTACCGTCTTTGTCGTACTGACTTCCTGAATCATCAAAACCATGTGACATTTCGTGACCAATCACAGCACCAATACCACCATAATTTACAGCATCATCGGCGTTTGGTGCAAAGAAAGGAAACTGTAAGATCCCAGCAGGGAATACGATTTCGTTCATTGTCGGGCTGTAGTATGCATTTACAGTAGGAGGCGTCATACCAAAGCGTGTACGGTCAACAGGTTTGCCCAATTGGTCTAACATTTCTGTATAGCCCCATGCACCTACATTACGCAGATTTTGGAAATACGTATCACGATTAATTACTAAGCCATCATAGTTTTTCCACTTATCAGGATATCCGATTTTAGGTAAGAACGCGTGTAGCTTAGCTAACGCCTTTTCCTTAGTCTCAGGACTCATCCATTCTAATCCCTTAATACGGATTTCGAATGCTGCACGCAGGTTGGTAATCAACTCTGTCATCCTTGCTTTCGCCTCTGGTTTAAAATATTTGGCAACATACAACTGGCCAAGCAACTCACCAATTGCGCCGTCAGTCAATGACGACATTCTCTGCCATCTTGGAGTCTGCACACGCTGACCTGTTTGTGCCTGATTGAATGCAAAGCTTGCTTTAACAAAAGGAGAACTTAAGTTAGATGCAGAACCTTTCAATAAATTCCACTCCAGATATGTTTTCCAATCTGCTACAGGAATGCTTTTGAGCATGCCGTCAAGGCTTACAAAGAATTTTGGTGAAGATACCAGCACAGTATCTTGCCCGTTTACTTTAAATTTAGGGAACAAAACTGCCCAATTTAAATCTGGTGTCGTTTTGCTGAATTCTGCAACAGCAAACTTGTTATAGGTTTTGTATGGATCACGCATTTCCAGACGGCTCATTTGCGCCTCTGCAAATTGTTTCTCGATGCCCATTACAGTCGCAGCTTTTTGTTTTGCGGCATCTGGTGTACTTCCCGTCAGACTAAATAATGTAGTCATATAGGTCAAATAAGCCTCGCGAATTTTTACTGAACGCGCATCATCTTTCAAATAGTAATCACGGTCTGGCAATGTTGTACCACCCTGACCTAAAGAAGGAAGATATTTATTTACGTTCTTTCTATCCTGCGTAATACCGAATCCGAACATCGGGCCACCAATGCCTGACGTACGCATATAGATTACCTGATCTACCACCTGAGGGATAGTCTGAATCTGACTGATTTTTTCCAGATCTGCTTTGATTGGCGTATACCCTAGTTTTTCGATAGTTAAGCTATCCATCGCAGCAGCGTAAAAATCGCCCACTCTGCGTTTTACTGAACCTGCAGGAGCAGATTTGTCAGCTGCGGCTTCCTCTACAAGGCCTTTTACAGCGTTGATATTGAAGTCGCGTAATTCGTTAAAGCTTCCCCAGCGGGTTTCTTTAGCCGGAACTGGATTGTTTTTAACCCAATTTCCACTGGCGTACCTGTAGAAATCGTCGCCTGGTTTAACAGTAAGATCCATGTTGGCAGGATCGATTAATTTTTTTGGAACCTGGGCGTTTGCCGAGAAGCTTGCCGCTACCACACCCAAGAGTGCGAAATAGCTTTTGAGCTGTTGAAGTTTCATCATGATTTAGTTTTCTTCAAATTTAGTTAGTCATTTGCCAAAGGCAATAAAGACTGAAATTAATAAAATTGAATTAAACTATGCCAATGTCTAATGAAAATATTACTTATTGAACCAGTAGTAGATTCTGGTTAATCCCAGTCTTCTCATCACAATGTTTGAAAACGTAAATACCTTGATCGATTTCATTCCTCTTTTGATTTACTATACACTATTAACATATTTTAACACTTTTTATTGTGACTGTTCAAAACATTATGTTATAAGTCTTCCTGGAGTTGCGTTAGCAGATTTTCTGGTGAGGTCTGGAGTTTATCTGGCATAAGTTTCAGCTAAACAGAAGAATAAGTCTCTTTATAAAACTACGGCAGCTGGCGCTGAATTTTCCTCATAGATTATGTCTTTTTTCTTCTTATTTTTGTATTTCATCTGATATTTCCAAATTCTACAATGAGCATTTCCACTAAATACGATCCTACTACAACTGAAGATAAATGGTATAGTTACTGGCTTTCAAAAAAGTTCTTTCATTCTGAGCCTGATGAACGTGAGCCTTACACAATTGTGATTCCTCCGCCAAACGTAACAGGAGTCCTCCATATGGGGCACATGTTAAATAACACCATTCAGGATGTATTGATCCGTAAAGCGCGGATGCAAGGTAAAAATGCATGCTGGGTTCCCGGAACTGATCACGCTTCCATAGCTACCGAAGCCAAAGTTGTGGCCATGCTAAAAGAACGGGGAATCAGCAAAAAGGATCTGAGCAGGGAGGAATTCCTAAGCTACGCCTGGGAATGGAAAGAGAAATACGGTGGTATCATCCTTGATCAGCTGAAGAAACTTGGTGCCAGTTGCGATTGGGATAGAACACGGTTCACCATGGAAGAGGATCTTTCGGATGCGGTTATTGATACCTTTATCCACCTGTATAAAAAAGGCTGGATCTATCGTGGTATTCGCATGGTTAACTGGGATCCTGCAGGTAAAACTGCTGTGTCTGATGAAGAGGTAATCCGTAAGGAAGTAAATCAGAAGTTATACTATATTAAATATGCTGTTTCAGGTACCGATGGTGCGGAAATGTTAACCATTGCAACCACACGCCCTGAGACTATTATGGCCGATGCGGCCATCTGTGTGAATCCTAATGATGAGCGCTATACCCATCTAAAAGGCAAAAAGGTGTTTGTTCCACTGATCAACAGGGAGATCCCGATTATAGAAGATGAATATGTGACCATGGATTTCGGTACAGGCTGCCTGAAAGTTACACCGGCACATGATTTAAATGACTACGAGCTTGGCGTAAAGCATAAGCTTCCGGTGATCGATATCCTTAATGATGACGGTACATTAAATGAATTGGCTGTGATACTTGTTGGTGAAGATCGTTTTGTAGCACGTAAAAAAATTGCCGTGCTCCTCGATGAAGCCGGTCACCTGGATCACGTAGAAGACTATAAATCACAAGTTGGATTCTCTGAGCGTACGGATGCTGCTATTGAGCCGAAACTCTCCCTGCAATGGTTCTGCAAAATGGATGAACTGGCAAAACCCGCGCTTGCAGATGTATTGAATGGAGATGTAAACCTGATTCCTGAGAAATTTGGTAATACCTACCGTCACTGGATGGAGAACGTTAAAGATTGGTGTATCAGCAGGCAGCTGTGGTGGGGACAGCGTATTCCCGCATGGTACGACCATGAAGGGAACTGGGTAGTTGCCAAAACCCAGGATGATGCACTTGATGCATTCCTGAAACTAAAAGATATTGATGGTACTTTCACTGCCGAGGAGGCCGCAGGATTTAAACACCAGCTTTTGCCTTTTATCAGGCAAGATGAAGATGTAATGGATACCTGGTTCAGTTCATGGCTATGGCCGATTTCTGTGTTTGATGGCTTTAAAAATCCTGACAACAAAGACATCAATTATTACTATCCAACAAATGACCTCGTTACAGCACCAGAAATTCTATTCTTCTGGGTGGCACGGATGATCATGGCTGGACATGAGTTTATGGGCAAAAAGCCATTTACTAATGTTTACCTAACCGGTATTGTAAGGGATAAATTGGGTCGGAAAATGTCCAAGTCTCTTGGTAACTCGCCCGATCCAATTGGTCTGATTGAGAAATATGGCGCAGATGGGGTACGTGTAGGGATGCTTTTTAGCTCTCCGGCAGGCAACGACCTGATGTTTGATGAAAGTTATTGTGAACAAGGACGCAATTTTGCCAATAAAATATGGAACGCTTTCCGTCTGGTTAAGGGTTGGGAGGTTGATGAAACTCTGGAAAATCCAAATGCACAGGCCATAGCCTGGTTCGATAATAAATTTAATGAGGCCCTTGCCGAAATTGAAGATAACTTTAAACAATACCGTTTGTCAGAAGCGATTATCAGTACTTATAAATTAGTGTGGGATGACTTCTGTGCCTGGTATCTTGAAATGGTTAAGCCTGTTTATCAACACCCGATAGACGCGGCCTCTTACAAAGCAACATTAGCTTTCTTTGAGCGTATCCTGACCTTACTACATCCATTTATGCCTTTTATCACTGAAGAGATCTGGCACGATGAGGTTTTCGGCGAAAAGGGAGAAATGGACTGTATTATTATTGCCGACTATCCGGTGATAGGAGCTACGGATCCTGTTATCCTCAAGGAAGTTGAAACGGTGAAAGTTGTTGTTGCAGAAATTCGTAACATCAGAAATCTGAAACAGATTTCGCCTAAAGAAGCGTTGCCGCTACAAATAAAAGTAAACTCTGGCCTTGACTACGAAAAATGGTTAAACATCATCTTTAAACTGGCAAATGTAAGTGAGGTTGAATTTGTAAATGATAAAGTTGCTGGCGCTGCAGGATTCATGGTTGGTAATGATGAGTTTTTTGTTCAGTTAAACGAAAGTGTAGATGTTGATGCCGAGCGTGAACGCTTGACTACCGAATTGCACTATTTGCAAGGATTTTTGAAATCTGTTGATGCAAAGTTAAACAATGAGCGCTTTGTACGAAATGCTAAAGGTGATGTAGTACAGAATGAGCGTAACAAAAAAGCGGACGCAGAGGCCAAGATTGCTACTATCGAGGATAGCCTAGCGGCACTAAAAGGATAACTTATCTCCTTTCGCATACGATTGTGCTTTAATAAAAAAAGAGATACAATCTGTTCTCAAGCTGAAATCCTTTTCCTGCGGAAAAATATTTCTAGGCTTGTTCACAGACAGTATCTCTTTTTTTGCAAATAGCCTAGGCAAAATGCCAACCGGATTGGTGCAGCTATGTACCGCCAATTCCAAGTTAATGAAAATTAATCGTTTGTCCGGTAATTTTTGCCAGGACATGGACAGCAGTCTTATAAATCTAAGTTGAGCAAATCGCTTTATTCGCCATTGTTTGTAGCCGCAAAAAATTGATGGTGTCTGGGAACAGGCCTAGGAATGTTTTCCGCAGGAAAAGATTCCAGCCTGTGAGCAGATTCCTTCAATTTTGATCCAAAATAAAGCGACTAAAAAACTTAATTTACAATTGCTGATACTCCGGCAAGTGTTCCACAAAAAGAAATGTTTCTTTAACATGGTCTATGTGGGCATAACAGTGCACCAAACCATTGGTAACAACTAGCCATGGCGTTTTGTGTACGGAGTTGTACCTGGCAGCCTGATCAAATACAGCCTGGTTAATCTTTACATGCGGTGCTTTACACTCCACAACCATTATCCTTTGACCGCTTGTGTTAAAAACAACAATGTCAGTCCGTTTTTGGAGCTTATTCAACGTCAAGCCACCTTCGATCTGTATGAGCGAGCGTGGAAATTTTTTGTCTTTGATCAGGTGTTGTATAAAGTGCTGACGCACCCACTCCTCGGGGCTCAGGACAAGGTGCTTTTTCCTCAGCTCATCAAAAATGAAATGCTGATTGTCTTTCAGCGTGATCCTGAAAGGGTGTTCCGGAAGGTTGAGCACTGTAGGCGTAAACTTCATTTGTGCAAAAATAACCTTTAATATTTAGTATTTAGGGTTTACATTTGGATAAAATATGAGTGCATCAGCAATCCTAAAAGATCTTAAGGCCCGAAAGTTCAAGCCCGTTTACTTACTGCACGGTGAGGAACCGTACTATATAGACCAGATTATCCATTATATGGAAGATACTGTGCTAAACGACATGGAAAAAGGATTTAATCAGACTGTGTTATATGGTAAGGATACTGACATGGCCACTATCCTGAATGCCGCTAAACGCTATCCAATGATGTCTGATTATCAGTTGATTGTAATTAAGGAGGCTCAGGATCTGAAGTGGGGTAAAGAAACAGAGGGCAGTAGTAAAGAGGCAGAATTTGTACAGAGTTATTTTGAAAATCCACTGCCGAGTACAATATTGGTACTGGGCTTCAAGTACGCAAATTTTGATAAGCGTAAGCGTATCTTTAAGTCTATCTCTAAGTCGGGAATTGTATTTCAGTCGGATCCCGTACGCGATTATAAACTGGCACAATGGATTGAGGACCTAGTGGCTGAGAAAGGCTACAAGATCGCTCCCCAGGCAGCGGCACTGATGGCAGAATATTTGGGCTCAGACCTTTCCAAAATCTCCAACGAAGTTGAAAAGCTCTTGCTGAACATTACAAAGGAAATAACCATTGATATAGACCTGGTTCAGAAAAATATCGGAATCAGTAAAGAGTATAACGTTTTTGAATTGCAGAAAGCGCTGGCGACAAAAAATGTACTGAAGTGCAATCAAATCATTAATTATTTCGCCGATAATCCTAAAAGTAACCCTATGGTGATGGTAATGGCGAATCTTAACGCTTACTTTTCAAAGGTGCTCAAATATCATTACCTTCAGAATAAACATGATGCAGCAAAAGAACTTGGTGTAAACCCGTTTTTTGTGAAAGATTATGAGATGGCAGCCAGAAATTATAACCTCAACAAGGTTTTTGATATCATCAGGTTGCTTCGCACCTATGATTTGAAAAGCAAAGGAGTAGAAAGCACGGGAAATACGACCGATGGGGAATTATTAAAGGAACTATTATTTAAAATGCTGCACTAATGTAACTGGAAAGTTATAGATTTTACCTTATCTATTTAGGATTGTTAGCTTACATTTAACGCTTCAAGTTAAACCTAAATAAATGAAAAGAAGTTTTATTTTTTCACTGCTTACCATAGCCTCCCTTTCGGCGGTCTATGCGCAAAATCGTCCTACTACACTACCAGCAGGAGGTGATAGTACCCGGAGAGCTCCTGGTGCGGTAAACGCTCCTGCCAGGGCAACCCCTAAACCTTATGCTACTGTAATTACAGATAAAGCGGTAACCCGTCGCGGGATGATCACTACGCATCGTCTGGATGACAAATTTTTCTTTGAGATCGCCGATTCAACACTGGGAAGAGATATCCTGGTAGTAAGTCGTATTTCAAAGGCAGGAGCTGAAGTAAGAGCTGCTTCCGGATATGCCGGCGACCAGATTGGAAGCTCAGTAATCCGTTTCGAAAAAGGTCCCAACAATAGAATTTTTATGCGTAAAGTATCATTCAGAACCTATGGTCCTGATAGTACTACTGCAATGTATCAGAGTTTAAAAAATTCAAACATTCAGGCTATTGCAGCAGCATTTCCTATCGCTGCCTATACCAATGATAAAAAAGGAAGTGTAATCGATATGACTGATTACATCAATTCTGATAATGATATCTTTAACTTCGGATCTCCTGCAGCTAAAACACGCTTCAGACTGGGCGCTCAGCTATCAGACAGAAGCTATATCCTTGGTGTGAGAAGTTTCCCGTTAAACGTGGAAATCAATACTGTAAAAACCTATAGCCTTACTGCTGCACCTTCTCCATTTGGTGGCGCAGCTCCAATGGGAGGCGGTGGTGCATCAGCAGGATCAAATACTGTTGAATTAAATACCTCGTTGGTTATTCTTCCTAAAGTTCCTATGCAGGCGCGCTATTTTGACCCGCGTGTAGGCTATTTCACTGTAGGTTATACCGATTTCGATCTGAATCCTCAGGGAGTAAAAGAACTGGACCTGATCAAACGCTGGAGATTGGAGCCTAAGCCTGCAGACATGGCAAAATACAAAAGAGGGGAACTCGTAGAGCCGATTAAACCAATTGTGTTCTATATTGACCCTGCAACCCCTAAAAAATGGGTGCCATATCTAATGGCTGGCGTAAATGATTGGAAGAAAGCTTTTGAGAAGGCCGGCTTCAAAAACGCAATTATTGCAAAAGAAGCGCCAACAGCAAAACAGGATTCTACCTGGAGTCTGGATGATGCAACACACTCTGCAATCGTTTATAAACCATCTGAAATTTCTAATGCCAGCGGTCCGAGTATCTCAGATCCACGCAGTGGAGAGATTATGGAAAGTCATATCAACTGGTACCATAACGTAATGAAACTGGTGCACGACTGGTATATGATCCAAACTGCAGCAGTTGATCCACGTGCACGTAAAATGACTTTCAGCGATGAGCTGATGGGAGATCTGATCCGTTTCGTATCATCCCACGAAGTGGGCCATACTTTGGGTCTTCGTCACAACTACGGATCAAGTTCAACAGTTCCTGTAGAGAAATTGCGTGATAAAGCTTTTGTAGAAGCAAACGGTCACACACCTTCAATTATGGATTACGCACGTTTCAATTACGTAGCGCAACCTGAAGATAATATTTCAAGTAAAGGTTTGTATCCACGCATCGGTGATTATGATCTTTGGGCTATCCAATGGGGGTACGGCTTGTTGCCAGAATTTAAAACTCCGGCGGCTGAACAGGCTACCTTAAACAAGATGACAGTTGAAAAACTGAAAAACCACCGTCTGTGGTTCGGTACTGAAACAAATCCTGATGATCCACGTTCTCAGAACGAAGATTTAGGAGATAACGCTATGGTAGCAAGTACCTACGGTATCAAAAACCTGAAAGTGATTTTGGCTAAATTGCCGGAATGGACTAAGAGTGCCAACGAAGGTTATGATGACCTTACCAATATGTACGGACAACTTACAGGTCAGTTTTCAAGATATATGGGGCATGTTGCTAAAAACGTGGGCGGTATCTATGAAACCCCTAAAACCGTAGAAGAAGCGGGAACAATCTATCAGAGAACACCAGCAGCTACGCAAAAAGAAGCGATGACGTTTCTTGATCAGAATCTGTTTACTACGCCAAAATGGTTGTTAAATCAGACTATTCTGGATAACACAGGATTGGATGCCCTTGAAGTGGTAAACAAACTCCAAACACCTATAATCAATCGTCTGTTAAGCGTAGGTACATTAACTAAGTTGGTTTCTGCTGAAGCTACAGATGGAGCGCCTGCCTATAAAATCACTGACCTGTTCTCAGACTTGCAAGGTTCTGTATTCTCTGAACTGAAAAGCGGTCAGGCTATCGATGTATACCGTCGTAATTTGCAGAAAGCTTATGTGGCAAGATTGATTACTATCCTAAAACCAGTTGCTGTTTCTACAGGTGCTGCAATTCAGGTAGGTAGAGGCGGAGCTGTAAACAGCGGAGAACTTACTGCCACTCAAAGTGACGTATTATCAGTTGTTAAAGCACAATTAAAAGATCTTGATACTGCAATCAAATCTGCAACGCCTCAGGCTACAGGTTTAAGTAAGTATCACTTACAGGATCTTTCAGAGCGTATAGAAACCGCACTGGATCCTAAAGGATAATTTTAAACTTTTGTTATTTAAAGGGGATATCGCTGAGATATCCCCTTTTTTTGTTTGCTTATTTTTAGCGTAATTTGCAGCATGAACTACTTCCTGGTCAAATCTGAGCCTTTTAAATACAGTTGGGAACAATTTAATAAAGATGGACGCACCTTCTGGGATGGCGTAAGAAACTATCAGGCACGTAATAACCTCAAAGAAATGAAGGAGGGAGACTTAGTGCTTTTTTACCATAGCAACGAAGGCAAAAATGTAGTGGGTGTCGCAAAAGTAGTTCGGGAATTTTATCAGGATCCTACAACTGACGATACTAATTGGGTAGTTGTAGACCTTTCGCCTGTCGAAAGCCTCAAACATCCTGTCAGTCTTGAACAGATTAAGGCTGAAGAAAGCCTCAAAGATATTTCTCTGATCAGACAAGGCCGACTTTCAGTGATGCAACTCAAAGCTAATGAGTTTGATAAGATCCTGGAAATGGGCTCTTAGATTTATATTATTACTTTTTATTGACAATATTGAAACAAAATTTGACATTAACCCGTTAATCTAGTATCTTACAAATGAAAAGTAATATATGGGAAAACGGGTTTATACGCTATTGTCTGCACTAATGTGCCTTACGCTAAGTAGTGTATATGCTCAGGTTAAGCCTTATCTTGCTATAGTAAAGACAGATAAGGAAACTTTTAAGGGCGTACTCTATGAGGCTTCAGCAGATAGCATTTGTCTTAAAACAGAAAAAAATACAATCTACGTCGCTTCGGCAGATGTAGAAAGCATCAATCTGAAGGAAATTCGTAAGAATTCGAAATACAGGAAGTTTCTGAATTATGATCCTTACAATGACCGCTTCGTAAAGGTTTCCAATAAAATGGTTCCTGTTCGTAAATGGGGCGAGAAAGATCCAACGATCGAAGAAGAACTGAGTGGACGAATCGTTACCTGCGTATATAATACCGCTTTAAACAGCGTAACCTCTACGGTAAGCAGCATATTTAATGGCAGCGTTCGATTTATTGAGATTGACCATAACACGGCAAAGTACAAATCAGAGCTAACAGCTTTAAATATCCATGCTTTACGCTATCAGGCAGAACCTGAAAATAGCACGCTTTCTGTTATCGCAAGCAAAGAAAACTAATTCTCTTCCGGTTTCATAATTCCCTTTCTGGATGCAAGTAATCCGGCACTCATAACCAGGCTGCTTCCCAATACTACCATGAACAGGAAAGAAGCGCCTATCTCGGGTATTTTGAGCTCTGCTGGAAGATTATAATACAGCAGGATGCTGATTAGTCCACGCGGTGCTATAAACAGTTCTGTCTGGCTGTTTTCCTTTCTGAAACTTTTCAGGTAGATCAAACGGATTACATAAATGCTGACTAATATAAAAAACCCATTCGCCAACACGGTTCTGTTATTCAGTTCATAGATATTCATTGTGAAGCCGAAAATAACAAAGAAAAAAGTCCGGATGATAAAGGCTGTCTCTGCCGAAAGCTGATGTAGTTGCGTTAGATCTGTCGATAGATTTTTGTAAATAAATATAGCCCTGAACCATGCATGCTGAATCGTGTCTGCATTGTTCAGGAATAACCCGAATGAAAGTATCAATACCAATGACGAAAGGTGATAAGACTGCCCGATAGCGTATACCAGGATCAGAATAGACAAAATAAGGAAGAATTTAATGTGATGCGATAATTTACCCATCAGGTAAAGCAGCAGCACACAGGAAATTGCAGAAAAAAAAAGGATCAGACCTGTACTCATCGCTAGTCCGGTAAAGGAAGAAATAGAAATCTGCTGGTTAGAGATACAGAAATTGAAAAGGATAATCCCCAGGATATCCGAAAAGGAAGATTCGTAAATAATAAACTCCTTTCCTTTGCTCCTGAGTGCGGCAGCGGAGGGGATGGCTATAGCGGAGCTCACCACGCTAAAGGGAATAGCGTTACATAAACAGATGTATAAGGCGTGTCCAGTGATCTGGTAAATAATAAAGGTAATCACACTAACAGTTACGATCAGAATAATCATCGCGGATAAGAAAGCGCCTTTGATCAGCTGGTTTTTTTGTTTCTCATACTTTAATTCCAAAGATCCTTCAAAAACAATAAGGATCAGCCCAACAGTGCCCAATGTGGGAAGGATCTTTAAAAAATCGAAGGTGTGTAGCTGAAGCTTGTCGACCAATAACCTTAGGCCGATTCCTAAAATCAATAATAGAAGTACTGATGGTAGCTTGGTCTTGCTGGCTACAAGGTCAAATAAGTAAGAAAAAATGACCAGAGCGCTTAAGATGATGAGTATCGTATACGTGGTCATATTTCCCGGTTATTCTGCTTTAAAAAATAGTGCTTTAAGTTCATTGGCGTCTTCAGGGAGCATCTTTCCTGATAATACCAATCTCAGCTGCCTGCGGCGTAAAGCGCCGGCATATAGTTCAATTTCCTCTGCTGTTTCCGGTACAAGTTCAGGCACAGGTATTGTCCGGCCACTTTGATCTACCGCTACAAAAGTATAATACGCTTCATTCGATTTAGCCCGGGCACCTGAAGGAATATTTTCTGCCCATACATCTAACCGCACCTCTACAGAAGTATTGAAAGAGCGTGTTACCTTGGCTTCAATAGTGATCACATCACCCAGTTTAATGGGTTGTTTGAAAGAAACATTATCCACAGAAGCGGTAACAACAATTCTGTTGCAGTGTTTTTGGGCAGAAATAGCCGCCGCAATATCCATCCAATGTAAAAGCCGGCCACCCATTAAATTATTTAGGGTATTGGTATCATTAGGTAATACAAGCTCATTCATGATCGTGAATGAGTGCGTTGGGTTTTTATGTTTAATGCTCATGTTAACCGCAAAAGTAAACAAAAATGTAAGAAACGTGTTATGGTATCGTCCCTTCCAAACAAGCTTAAACTTAAAGAATGGTTAATGAAACACTGATCCAGTATTTTCACTGGTATTATAATGAAGAAGAAAAGCTTTGGGTTAAAGCTGCTAAAGAAGCTCAGCATTTAGAAGAAATAGGAGTTACCATGGTATGGTTGCCGCCAGCGTACAAGTCGACCTCAGGTGTTACCTCCACAGGATATGATTGTTATGACCTATATGACTTAGGTGAGTTTGACCAAAAGAATTCCGTTGTGACCAGGTATGGGTCTAAAGATGAATATATTAATGCGATAAAGACCTTGCAGGATAGGCACATTACGGTAATGGCCGATGTGGTGGTAAATCACAAGGCCGGCGCTGATGAGCTGGAAAGGATTCCGGTGCGCCGGGTAAATCCGGACAACAGGAATCAGTTTATTTCAGATGTATTCGAAATTGATGCATGGACGAAGTTTACTTTCCCTGGCAGAAAGGGGAAATATTCTGAGTTTATCTGGGATCAGCATTGCTTCAGTGGAATAGACTGGGCAGAAGACCTTAAAGAAACAGGCATCTTTTCCATACAGAATCAGTATGGCGATGCCTGGGAAGAGGTGCCATCATCTGAAATGGGTAACTATGATTATCTGATGTTTAACGATATCGACTTCCGCAACAAGGAAGTGCGTGAAGAGCTGAAACGTTGGGGTGAATGGTATTATAAAACATGTGGTATGCGTGGGTTCAGGCTAGATGCGGTGAAGCATATCTCAACCGGTTTTTTAAACGAGTGGATTGACCACATGAATGCAACTTTTGATCAGAAGTTCTTCATCGTTGCCGAAAATTGGATCACTGATGAAGTGCATATCCTGCAACAATATGTCGATGAAACTGAAGGGCGGATGCAGCTTTTTGACTCGCTTTTGCATATGAATTTTCACCGGGCGGGAGATGAACGGCAGGGCTACGACCTGACTAAAATCTTCGAAGGTACTTTAACGCAAACCCATCCAAACTTGTCAATCACTTTTGTTGATAACCACGATTCACAGCCCTTACAGGCACTGGAGTCTTATGTGGAATATTGGTTCAGGCCTTTGGGCTATGCCCTCATCTTATTGCGTGAGCAGGGTATCCCATGTGTATTTTTTCCGGATTTGTACGGATGTAAGTACAGCGATCAAAATGCTGAAGGTGAAACGGTTGAAGTAGAGCTGGTATTTCTGCCTGAGCTAACAGTGCTGACAGATATTCGCAAGCGTTTATCTTATGGCATGCAGCGGGATTACTTTGATCATCCCAATTGTATCGGTTGGACACGATCTGGTGATGAGGAACACGAAGGATCGGCTATTGCTGTAGTAATGAGCAATGGCGATGAAGGCTGGAAAACAATGGAGGTTGGTGCCGAACATACCGGCAAGGAATTTATCGATGCTTTAGGTCGACGTAAAGACAGCGTTCATATTAATGACGAAGGCTGGGGAGATTTCCATTGTGATGGAGAAAGTGTTGCGGTATGGGTTTTGAAAAAGGATTAATTACCTTCTTTTGTTGCTGACATTCGTATAGCCGATAAGCTCATCCCAACGTCCACCGGGCTTGCGGTAATATACAAATACCTGATAGGTATTGTCGGTCTCAAAAAAAGAGCCCTCGAAAAAGATGTCGTTAACCTTGCCGGTTTCGGCATCTTTCCAGAAATATTTGTAGTCGTAAACACCCTGTTTCAAAAAAATGCTTGTGTAGAAACGATTCCTTCCTGCGTCAAACGTCATTTTGTTTTCAGCGTTTATGGCATAATCGTTAAATCGTCCTGCAACATATACATCCCCTTTGCCGGCAGGCGGCTTTGCACTAAGTGTGAATAATACATGGGCGTAATCACTATCAGTATTTTGATCTCTGCCATCCTGATTACGAATAAAGAAGTTTCCATTTTCATCATATACGCTGGCATAGCGGGAGTTACTACCACCATCGGCAAATAGAAATACGTTTAAAGCGGTATCTCTAAGAATCTCCTGCACATGTTCTCCCTTGTACCTGATACTTCGGATGTCGAACTTCCTGAACTCATTGCCTCCGGGAAAATCATTGCTGAGCAGATCATTATAAACGATGGCACCCTGTCTCACAAACGTGGGTTTAGTATTCGTAATTGCCGTCTGACTGATACCATTCTGCATCAGTACCGCTTTGATATCGGTATACGGATTTTGAATAGGAATAGTATGGAAGATAGTGAAATTGATCTTTTGGTTGGTAGACCGTAAAGGAACCTGTGAACTGGGAACAATTTCGATCCCCGCGTTTACAAGATTCTCTACTACATAAAAACGTTGGGATACCACCGCGTTCTGAATATTTCCATCCAGGTATACTTTTAATAGGTAGTTGCCTGTTAGCTTAGGCGCAATTTGCTGATTGGGAAACCTCAGACTATAATGCGTAAACTTTTGTAAGGTGTTTGACGAATATTCATAATCCACAATCCGATCATCAGCATAACTATTCAGGTAATCCAGCGGCGAGAGCCTTGATGACTTCCAGTCGGATGTGCAGTGTTCTATCGTATACCAATAGTTTTTACTTCCTCCATCCAGATCATCAAAAGAAAAATCGATCTGTTCTCCTGAATTGAGAAGTATAACGGGTAGGGACTGCTCCTTGTTGCTGTTCGCACAGATCACAGTTTTTATCTGTGGCTGGTAAACCTTATTCTCGTATGCAAAGGGCTGTTGTGCAACAGCAAAGTGCATACAGGCGGTCAGTATTAAAAGCAGTCCCCCCAATTTCTTCATTAGCCTTCTATTTCCATAATTTCCGCAGCAAGATCTTCCCAAACTTTCTGGGCTTTATCGAGTTCCTGCTTGGCGCCTTGATATTTCTTATTGGCTTCAGCGAGTTTCGCCGGGTTGCCATACACCTGATCGTCTGCAAGCTCTGTTTCAATCTCCTTAACCTGAGTTTCAAGGTCAGAGATTTCTTTTTCTCTTTTCTGTAACTGCTCGTTTAATTTTTTTAACTGAGATTGCTGGTTAGCAGGTTTTTCTTCCGCCACCTTAGGCTTCACTTCTTTTTGTGCCTTTACAGGAATCGTGGTCGGTGCCGCTGGCGGTCTTTTGCTATTCCATTCTTCATACTCAGCATAGGTGCCTGGATATTCTTTGATGTCTTTATCTTCAATAAACCAGATCTTATTTGCTACGTTATCCAGGAAATACCTATCGTGAGATACGGAGATAAAAGTGCCTTCATACTGCTGTAATGCCTGAATAAGGATGTTTACAGACTGGATGTCCAGGTGATTTGTAGGCTCATCGAGAATCAGGAAGTTAGAATCTGTAGTTAGCGATTTAGCCAAAGCAACCCTCGATTTCTCTCCTCCGGATAAAACCCTGATTTTCTTAAACACATCATCCCCGGTAAACAGGAAACATCCCAGGATACCACGTAATTCTGTGTCTGTATGTTTGGGTGCAAAAGCCTGCAGCTCTTCTAAAATGGTATTGCCCAGATGTAAAGATTCCAACTGATGCTGAGCAAAGAAGGTTGTAGTTACATTGTGACCAGTCTCTACCTTACCCTCAAAACCTTCGGCTCCTGCAATAATTCTAAGCAAAGTGGATTTACCTTTACCATTGGCACCGATCAACGCAATTTTGTCACCTTTCTCAATCAGTCCTTCAGCATTTTCCAGAATATCTACATTAGGGTAGCTTTTTGTGGCATCTTCTACTTTGATCACATGGCGGCCTGAAGGTTTAGAGAATTTGAACTTGAAGTTAACCGTTGGGTTATCATCGTCAACATCTTCTACACGTTCCATCTTGTCTAATGCTTTCATGCGCGACTGTGCCATTTTAGCTTTAGAAGCTTTAGCACGGAAACGCTCGATCAAACGTTCTTCTTGTTTAATCTTAGCCTGCTGGTTTTTAAATTCACCTTTTTGAATCTCTCCACGTAGCGCTTTTTCCTCCAGATAGAAGCTATAGTTACCTGCATACGGAGTTAATTTACCTTTGCGGGATTCTACAATTTTATTAACTACCTTATCCAGGAAGTATCTATCGTGAGAAACAATTACAATCGCTCCTTCGAAGCCCATCAGGTAAGTCTCCAGCCATTTAATGGAGGGTAAATCCATGTGGTTGGTAGGCTCATCCAGCAACAGGATGTCAGGTGTCTGCAATAGGATCTTAGCCAACATCACCCGCATTCTCCAGCCTCCTGAAAACGTATTCAATGGACGGTGCTGATCAGCTGTACTGAATCCAAGACCAGCAAGGATTTCATTCGCCCTGTACTCAATATTATAACCGTCTAAGGCTTCGAACTCCTGCTGCTTATCACTAAGCTTGTTTAAAACTTCTTCTGAGTAATCAGTTTCTATCGTTTTAAGTAACTCTTCAATTTCATCATGTAGCTGGTTTTGGCGCTCAAAAGCTTCCATAGCTACATGTAATATGCTGTGGTGTGAATCGTAAGAAAGTAAATCCTGGTTCAGATAACCGATTTTTAGGTCTTTGGCCATTGATATCGAGCCTGATGAAGGCGCATACTCGCCGACAATTATCTTTAGCAGTGTAGACTTACCGGTACCATTAGCGCCAATAAGGCCAATTCTTTCACCCGGTTTGATATGCCAGTCTGCTTCATCGTATAAGGCTCTTGAGCCAATAAGGAAGGTTAAATCGTTTATAGAAATCATGTTGCTGCAAAAATACGATTTTTAGACGCAATTTTTATACAAACGTCCTATCTTCGTGGCATGTATCGTTTAATTAAACCTGTTTTCTTTCGTTTTGATCCAGAAAAGGTTCACCATTTTGTAACCGACAAACTCAAATGGTTCAATGATTATTTTCCCCTGGGCAAAACAATACTGCGCAGCAGCTTTGATGTCCATATTAAAGGACTTGAAAGAGAGGTTTTTGGAATCAAATTCAGGAATCCGGTAGGGCTTGCCGCAGGTTTTGATAAAAACGGAGAATATGTAGAAGTTTTGAGTAACCTTGGTTTCGGTTTTATCGAGGTGGGTACTGTTACACCACTTCCGCAACCTGGAAATGATAAGCCCAGGATGTTCAGGCTCACAGACAACGATGCATTGATCAACAGGATGGGTTTCAACAATAAAGGAGTCGATATCCTTGCTGAACGATTACGATTGCTGCGCGAAAATGATGCTGACATTGTGATTGGTGGAAACATCGGTAAAAATAAAAATACTCCTAATGAAGATGCTGTCAGCGATTATATCAAGTGTTTCGACAGACTGTTTGATGTGGTCGATTATTTTGTGGTTAACGTAAGTTCTCCAAATACACCCGGTTTGAGGGAGTTGCAGGAGAAAGGCCCACTCACGGCGATACTGAATGCGCTGCAACAACGAAATGGAAAAAATGGTATCACTCGACCAGTTCTATTGAAAATAGCGCCAGATCTGACCAACGAGCAACTGGATGATATTATCGACATTGTTAAAGAAACTGGAATTGCCGGGGTAATAGCCACCAATACGACTATAGATAGGTCTAAACTGTCAGGCACAGATAAATCGACTGCAGAAATGGGCGGCCTAAGTGGCAAGCCACTAACACAACGGTCTACAGAAGTTATCCGTTATCTGTCCGACAAGTCGGGCAGAGCGTTCCCAATTATCGGGGTGGGGGGTATCCATTCTCCCGAAGATGCCAAAGAGAAACTTGCGGCGGGGGCTTCCCTGATCCAACTATATACAGGCTTTATTTATGAAGGCCCAGAATTGGTAAAACGAATTTGCAAGGCTTTAGTCTAAAAATAAGGCATAAAAAAACCGCTGTGTGAAACAGCGGTTTTTTTATGCCTTGAATTAAATCAATTATGCTTGTGCTAATTTAGCAAGTAATGCATTGTTGATAGCCAATTGATCTGTAGTTGACTGACGTGAACGGCTTCCCAATTCAATGTTAGTTGCTAATTTCAAAGTCTTAACTTCCAAACGTGAAGTTGTTTTATTTTTTCTGTCTTTTCTTTTTAATCTTGTAACTGCCATTGTCTTAAGCTTTATGTTTTTAATTAATAAAAATCTGGAGGTCGAGAGCGGATTCGAACCGCTGTACGAGGTTTTGCAGACCTCTGCCTAGCCACTCGGCCACTCGACCCTGTTTAAATTCAGGCTGCAAAAATAGCAATTATAAGTTACTATGCAATTTATTTCTGTAAAATTCTGCTAATTTCCGAACAAATGATCGCTGCGGAAATGGCAACATTCAGAGACTCACCAGCGCCGACCTTCGGAATTGTGATGGATTCGTTGATCAAAGCACCTATGGCATCCGATACACCCTGTCCTTCGTTGCCCAATAAAACGATACCTTCCGGACTCCAGTTTACCGCATACAGATTTTTGCCGTCCAGCATTGCCCCATAAACTGGAACATCAGTTTCTTTAAGTAAAATCTCCAGGTCAGTATACCAAATCTTAACCCTCGCCAAAGAACCCATAGTTGCCTGTGCCGTTTTAGGGTTGTAAACATCAACCGTGTTTTCTGAACAGATCACCTGAGTAAAGCCAAACCAATCGGCAGTCCTGATGATGGTTCCCAGATTCCCTGGGTCCTGTATGCCATCCAGTACCAGGTTATATTTTCCTTTAAGATCCGCTATGGAATAATTGCTTTCTTTTGGAATATGTACCAATGCCAGCACGCCTTGTGGAGCCTGCAACGTACTAATCTTTTCCAGTTCGGCGTTGTTTACTTCAAATAACTTTATATTTGAAGGTAGTTTCGGCAGTAAAGACTGATATTGTGGTAAATAACAGATCGTATGGATCTGGAATGCTGAAGGAATAAATTCCAGAATTGATTTTATTCCTTCAATAATAAAAATTCCATGTTCTTTACGGTACTTTTTTTGATGTAACGATTTAATAAAACCTATCTGAGATTTTGAAAGCATACCTTGATTTGATAAAGAAGCACAAGTTTTCTGCAATATTACTATTTATTATTCTTTTCGCCACGGCATGCTCTTCTACAAAGTACATTCAGGACTACCAATCGGTCATGAAAAAGGTAGAGATCGACAGTGTTCCCAAGGCCTTTGATGAAGAAGCATACAATTATGTACAGAAAGACATCCGGCCGGCTCCCAGGTTCGGTATAAATGTTGGCTTGTACAACATTTTTTATGGTCTGTTTAAAACCAAATCGGTTGGAACACCGGCACCGTTGCTTGATAGTGCACTGGTAGAGATTTCAAGAGCGCAGATCGAGAAGTTCCTGATCAGTAAAGGCTATTTTAAGGCGAAAGTAAAATCTGAAATCGAAGTCAAAGATCAAAGGGCTAAAGTTTTCTTTAAAGCTGACCCTGGTACCCCGTTTTCTGTAAATAGATTTACTTATGAGATTCCTGATTCAACGCTAAAAAAAGTCTACCTGGAAAATAAAAATAACTTCACCCATCTTCATGCAGGCATGCAATATGACGATGATTCTCTGGTGTATGAAAGGGAGAAAATCTATGAAGTGATGAAACAGAATGGCTATTTTGATTTCCTTCGCCCTTATGTAAAATATTCAGTTGATTCTAATTTGAATAATAACAAGGTCAATGTCAAGGTCATTGTTGATAATCCGGAGGGAAAAAAAGCGCATTCCGTTTTTACAATAGGCGAGACCAATATCTTAATAGCACCTTCAACAGATGGCTTTCCACCATCGATGGATACCGTAAAATTAAACCCCAGAATTGCGCGTGGGATTCGTTATACCGATATGTCCGGACATTTCAGAAGAAATCCGATTACACGGTATGATTTCATTAAAGAAGGAGAGATCTATAATGTGACTAATGAAAGTTTAACATATGATCGGCTCTACGAGCTCAATGTTTTTAAGAATGTTAAAATAGACTACTTGAAAGCTAAAGATAGTTCTAATAAGGTTGAACCGGTTATCCGGCTTATCCCCCAAAAGAGAATGAGCAACAGGATTGAAGGGGAGGTTCCCTTTAATGCCGGGACAGTTGGTTTTACTTTGAGTAATACCTATACCAATAATAATATATTTAGAGGCGCAGAACGCTTCGAGTTCCAGGTTAAGGGTGGGCTTCAGTCCAGGATTGGAAACGGTGGGTCATTGTTCAGTGATATCTATCAGCGCGACTTCTCCTTAAGTGCCAACCTGTCTGTACCTAGATTGATGGTGCCTTTCGACATCCCGATGATGGGTAAAAATGGGATGCCTTACACTACGTTCTCTACCAGTTATGTCTACTCATTGCAAAAAGGTTTTTTTGATAGAAGGGTGTTTTTAACCTCCTTTACATACGATTGGGTAGAAACGAAATCTAAATTACACTCATTGACGCCGCTCAATTTTGAGTACAGGTTTGGTGGCTTGCTTATCGATACCACTACCGCTGATGGAAAGGCACTGATACTTGCAAATTCATATAACATCAAGTTGTTGGACAGGAAGGACATCACGCTCGGTGTGAAGTACACCTATACGCTGAATGCAAATAAACTTTTGCTGAATCATGACTTTTTCTATTTCAGGGGCAATATCGATATGGCTGGTAACTTATTACAGGGTGTAACAAAGGTTTTCGGTTCAAAGAATGATGTGTCACAAGGCGACTATGCTACGATCCTCGGTTTGCCCTACAATCAGTATGTTCGCCCCGAAGTTGATTTGCGGATGTACCGGAATCTGGGTGGGAGCAGGCAGTTTGTGGCCAGAGTAAATGCAGGTGTAGGTTATGCTTATGGAAATTCAACTGCTATACCATTTGAGAAATTGTTTTTTGCAGGAGGATCCAATGGGATACGTGCCTGGCAAGCCCGGACGCTCGGACCGGGTAATTATAACCGGGCTACCCGAATTGCAACTGAAGAAGCCAGGCGAACGCTATATGGTATAGACCAGTTAGGCCAGATGCATCTTGAGGCCAATTTGGAGTATAGATACCTGTTACTTGATAAATTCTTCGGCGCTGTATTAAAAGGAGCTTTCTTTGTAGATGCCGGAAACGTATGGAACATTTCGCCAGGAAATCCACAGCCAGAAACATATTTTAAGTTTAAGGAGCTAGGTAACCAGATTGGGATAGGCACAGGACTAGGCTTTAGGTATGATCTCGACTATTTTGTATTTAGGTTCGATGTAGGCTTGAAACTTAAGGATCCACAGTTTACCGGATCAGATCAATGGGTCATAGGCAAGTATCTCAGTGGTGGCAAAGAGTTTAAAAACGATTATTATAAAAGCCATAGTCCCGACGGTTATCGCTTTATCCAATATAACTTCGGTATCGGCTTGCCTTTCTAAAACGCTCGTTTGAGTGTGTCAAATATCGTTTCGAAGAAAGTACCGACGCTAAGTCCGTTACTGTGGTTAAAATAGATAAAAACAAGTAAGAGGATGACACCTATAATGATGAACCTTCTAAACGCAAAGATCATCACAATAATGATCACTGGAAAGATAATCAGCCAGATGCTGCTGATCTGATAAGGCGTTAAACTTCCATCTTTTTTGTAAACATACAATAACTTGCTATGTGTACCGCGGTCGTTCTCATGCTTGATGTACACAAAAGATGACCGCTCCAGCTGCAACGGAACTACGGCCACACCGCCATTAAATTTAAGTTGCTGACTGAAGCCACTCACACTAAACGTATACAAGCCGTTGATCTGTTCGAGTGGTTGCTCCAGCGAGTCGGCCGCAATAATAGCTAGTTTGCTGTTTTTTAACAGACTTTCCTTTACAATAAAGTTATTGATGTCTACTTTCTGACTAAAAGCAGAACTGCTTATGGCTAGCAAAAGTAAGAATAGGTAGCGTTTCATTCGATAGATCGTTTATTGTAAATAAGATAACCCAAATGTAGTAAAACCCCGTTTCTTTTTACCGGGTCATCATATAAATTATAACTGAAGCTGATTGGCCCAACAGGCGTATGATAAACAAGCCCTGCTGTGCCCGCATAGTAGCTTTTATGAAATGCTTTAGTATTCTCCACTTCCTGGAAGCCTTCTTGCTGGAACTCTTTGTATGGAAGAAACAAATATCCTTCCACGCGGGCTTCGATGTTTCTGCTGAGTTTGAATATGTTTTTAATTCCTCCGGCAAGGTAGGTTGTTGCCCGGAACTTCTCCAGAAAAAGTGACCTGCTGTCTTGTAGCGGATAAAATGCAGGAGCCGCAATAAGGGTGGAATAGTAATTCGAAAACAATGGTTGGTTTGATACAACACCTTCAACCAAATATCCCATGGTGTATTTGCCCTTGTGAAAAAAATAATTCTCGTCACTTACCTTTAAATTTAACCAGTCGCGATATGTCCGCTTGATACCGGGCTTGTCTAATAAATTTGTATTCCTTGAAATATTTCCGGGTGTATAGTTTTCTCTTCCTGCGAAGTAATTCAAGCTAAAAAGGAAATCCCGGCCGCGACTGGCGTACTGCTTATAGTTTAACGTATTTTGCTCAAAGGTTAAAGCTGTTCTAGACCCGTTGAAGATTGTCTGATCCAATACATCCCCCACTGCATATGTATTTGTTGGGCTATATTCGTCCGTATTATTGATAAATGAAGTTCCGAGTGTAATCCTGGTGTTTCTATTGAGTGGAAAGCCGCCCTTGATTTCTATTTTTCTGTCCGACTGCTCTATGTAGGTAGGGTGTGGGTTCTCGATAAAAATCTGACTCGAATTAAAGAAGTTAAAGTGATTGTAAGTTAACTCTGCAGCCAGGAACAGTGGGAGTTTGGAGGGAAAGTCGACTCTGCCGTTGAGCTGTGCAGATTCGTAAAACCTACCCGAATAAAAATTGGCCCCGAACGCATAAGCCTTACGGTCCAGATAATTATACTGCAACCCAAGGAAGACATTACTGATTGGCCGGGTTGAGATATTTCCGCCGAAATCTATCTTGAAGCTTTTACGTGGCTGCGCAAGGATCTCGAAGTTATAGCTATCGGTAGCGGCATTGTAAGATATTTTTGGATAAATAGTCTCGAATGTTTCATCCGCAACCAGCTTGTAATAGCCCTGTTTAATATCATCGAGATTAAAATTAGCTTTGTCGCGTCTGAAAAGACGCTCAATGTACCGTTTCTGCTGACTGTTCACACCCGTCACTTTAATGTCGCTAAACAGCAAATCGGGTTTCTTGTTGTTAAATGTATTTCTTTTATTCAATAAACTCTGCGGACTTACCCTTCTGTTTACCTCGCGTTTGATCTGCTCCATATTGGCCATGGTGGCATCATAGCCCTGCTTAATGATATCTGCCACCGGGTTGAAATTAGTTACGCTGAAATCTTTCAGGTCTGGCTGAATATAAACCCCCTTGTCACCGATTAGCGTGGAGTCCGACTTAGATAGAAACATGTAAATCATCAGCCTGTTCATCAATCTTTCGTCAGACCCTTTCGGATATTCATTAAAAGTCTTAGATGATACATTGGCACCAATAATATAATCCGGATGAAATTCTCTCCTCATCACATCGGCAGGGAAATTATTATAAAGACCGCCATCAAAAACATATTTTCCATCAAGCTTGATAGGGCGGTACACCAGAGGGACAGTCATTGTTGCCCGAACAGCTTCGGCCAGACTACCTTTCGCCACTGTAATGCTGGTTTGCGAGAGTACATCAGACACCATGCAACGAAAGGGGACAAAAAGATTGTTGAAATTATCTTTGGAAATAGCGGAGGCTTGCGAGAATAGCTCCAAAAGTGCAAAATTGAGCGGTATGTCATTAACAAGAGCCGATCTGAAACTCAGTCTTAAGCTGGTGTCTATCGTGAGTTTGGCTGTGATGATTGAAGAATTAGGGTTGTTTTTTTGAAAGAAAAAACTGAAATCACTTGTGTATTTTCCTGTTACCCAATCCTGAAAATCTTTGCTCAGCGCAATAGCCTCAATCTGCGCCGGACTGTATCCGGCAGCGTACATGGCACCGACAATTCCACCCATAGAGGTTCCTGTAATGTAATCAATAGGAATGTGGTTTTCTTCGAGTGCTTTGAGTGTGCCGATGTGAGCGAGGCCTTTGGCACCTCCACCACTAAAAACCAATCCAACCTTCTGTGCCTGCATAGATAAGCTCAAAAAGCAAAGCAGCATGATCAGAATTGGACTAAAGCACTTCATATCCTAAAAATAGCAGTTTTAAAACCCAAATGGGTCTAAAAATGAAATTTTTAAAAAACGCATTAAACAGGCATAACAGAGGTATTCCCTGCGCTATGTCTGGGATATGTGTGGGTAAGCCCTTTGTAATCCTTGTTTATACCGTAAGGAATGGTGTTTTTGTGCACTTTTTTAAGTGAAAATCGGCTGCGGATCAAATAGACGTTTGCTTTTAACGGCTAATTATTTAGGTTTGTCATTTATCAAACCGCTTTTTTATGAAGTTTAAGCTGATTCTTTTTTTATCGCTGATTGTTAATGTTGCATGTTCTCAGAATAATAATGCACAAACTTCAACAACCTTGCCCGCAAAAGAAGATTTTAAGGACGACTGGGCAAATTTATCCAAATATCAAAAAGAAAATACTGCACTGGGGGAGCCCAAGCAAGGGGAAAAAAGAGTTGTTTTTCTTGGTAGTTCTGTATTTGAATTCTGGAAGCAGAAAGATCCCGGATATTTTGCCGGTAAAGCGTATGTTGATAGAGGAATTGCAGGCCAGATTTCTCCACAGTTGCTGCTGCGTTTTCGTGCAGATGTGATCGATATTAAAGCAAAGGCTGTAATCATACTCGCCGGCAGCAATGATATCGCTGCTAATACCGGGCACATTACCAATGAACGTATTATGGATAATATTAAGTCTATGGTGGAACTTGCTAAGGCCAATCAGATTAAGGTTATTCTATGCGCATATCTGCCGATCATTGACTACCCATGGAGAAAAGGATTAGAACCAGCCGATAAAATTATTGCCCTGAATAAATTAATCAGGGCTTATGCAACGCAGGAGAAGTTAGTACTGCTTGATTATTTTACACCTTTTGTAAACGAGGTGAATGGACAAAAAGAAGAATTGACGGTTGACGGCGTTCACCCTAATTTAAAAGGATACAAAATTATGGAAGCGATTACCGATCAGGCAATTGCAAAGGCGCTGAAGTAAATCATTTAGTTACCTTCCCATTTGCAAAGTGTTTTTCCTTTGCTCTTAGCGTCTTCTAAGGAGATCTTCGTTACCTTATACTGGCAGGTACCCAGTCCCCGGCAGGTAGCAGAATAGTGATATTTTGTCGCATTTCCGCTGTTACAGATATATACGAGTTGTTTAGGAGAAGTTGTTGAACAACTTATTAAAAGAAGAATGAAAAGGATTTTCATAAGCGTTAATCGAATCTATTATATCTTATTGGGTAACTTTATGATTAACGTCCTGTTTTCAAAATGGGGGACTGCTTAGTCCAAGGTGTGAACTTTAAAGCAATCCCCGGCATTTCTTTGAGAGCTAATTTTTTCTATGGATAATCTAATTTGATGCTTAGTAATTCTCTAGCGTTTGATGCAGCTGCTGGCGGTAGCCATATAGTTCATCTAGGCTATGTAATTGCGTCTTTTCACCCGCATCTTTTCCATTGTGAAATGTTTCCAAATATTTCTTTGCGGTATTGAAGTGGAATCTACAGATGGGTTTCCTGTTATTGTCGTCGAGCAGAACGCCAAAATAGGATTGCGTATCTCGAGGAGCTATTCGGGTCGAAGGAATCTTCTCACGCAGAATTGCCTTCACAATTTGAAATGCCTCGAGTTCCTCTTCCGTGGTAATAATTTTGTCTACATCCGGATTCTCGTTAATGGGACCCGCAGTGGTATCATCTCTCTTCTCTATTTTCTCGTTAATATTCAAAGCTGACTTAAGCCGGTCACTGATAGATTCGTTAATCGAGATCGTCAATGCTTTTTTTGTATATTCCTTAAAAACAACCATGCGGTTTGCTGTCAGCGGCTTTTCAAAGAATCTGTTTACAAGTAATTTGACCAGTTCATCGGATGGACTTTCTATCTCTTTTTCAAATTCTTTCCTTATTGCCTTAATATATTTAAGTGCTTCTGCCGAATCGAGAATAGTTTCCAGGCTGTATTGATTTTTTGTAAAGCTTTCAAGGATCTTTATAGAGCTATCTTTTAGATCCTCAATATCGATGGTAAAAAAAGGCTTTTCATCCATGATATTTGGTTTTTCTAAATCCGTGTAGAAATTGTATACCGTACCATTTGTAAGCACGCCGAATCTAGCTTTTGACACATGATAATAGCGGTGCAGCTGAGAATTATGTGCATCAGCATTTTCTTTCCAATGTTTACATTCGAAAATCAGAATCGGCTCATCATTTTTACGGATTACATAATCAACTTTTTCTCCTTTCTTTGTGCCGATATCGCAAATGTGTTCCGGCACAACTTCCGTAGGATTAAAGATGTCATAACCGAGGATTTGGATAAAAGGCAACACAAAAGCGTTTTTAGTCGCCTCTTCGGTATTAATGTGATCTTTCAATCCTACTACCCGTTGATGAAGTTGTTCTAGCTTAAGTTTAAGATCCATGATATGCTTAGTTTTGTTAGTATCAAAGCTATCAGGTCTTGAAGGTGTTTTCTTACTGGAAACCGTAAACCAATTAAATAATTCCGAAGTCTTTACAATATGCAACTAACTGCTCGTTTTTAGAAAAAGAAAGTTCCTCTTTCATTAGATTGAGCCGTTTCTCTACACTACTTAAGCCAGAAGGTTTGATGTTGTTTTGAAGTAGATATGCTGGTATTTCTTTTTGAAGTGTGCCTTTTGAAAGTAAAGAGATGATAGTGATATCAAACTCAGTAAACTCATAAGCATTTTTTTGCTTTACCGTTTGCCTGAGATCAGCAGAAAGGTACAATTTTCCCTTAGAAACGGCCTCTATAGCAGCTTTCAAATCTTTGGCATCGTTTCGAGCCTTACGTACATAACCGTTAATTCCTGATTCTCTAACAAGAGCATCTACTATGGCGGCTTTGTTCTCGGCCGAAAACACGATGATTTTTAAAGTTGGATGGATTGCTCTAACTGCCTGAATGAGTTCGGTACCTCCAGTAAGTTTCTGAGGCCGGTGATCTTCTTCGAACGAAAGGTCAGTGATTATCAGGTCGAAGGGTTCTTCATTTGATAGCAGACTTTTCTTAATGTGCATAAAAGCATCATCACAATAATAGGTGTATTGAGTATTTGTGATTTCCAGATCAGCTAGTGTCTTTTGTACTGATATATTTGCGCTTTCGTGGTCTTCTGCAATTAATACTCTTCTAAACATCATAATTATGGTTAAGGATTAGGAAATGTGATCTGAATTTTCAAGCCTTTTTCAACTTTGGTGTCAAAGATAATTGCTCCACCAACCGTAGCTATACGGTTTCCCGTATTCCTGATTCCATTGTTTTCCTGAACTCCATTTGGCATGCCTACGCCGTTATCAGTGTAGTAAATATTAATGCGATCTTTATCATGCTCAAACTTAAGGGCAACATTTGTAGCCTGACTATGTTTCTTCATATTAACGAGGAGCTCCTGTAGAATGTGTTCCAATTCGTATTTGATTGTGTCGCTGACATTTTTCCAAAGTGCAGAATTGTTCCCTGCAATCAGGATCTTAGTGTCCTCTGTAGCAAATGAAATTAATAGCTCAGAAATAACTTCGTTGAAGTTTTTTAAATTATTAGGGTTTTCATAAGATATGTCGCGTGATTTTTCATACAAGGTTTCTATTCTATCTAAAACCTCTTCTTTATCAATACCGGGGCGGTTTCCTATTTCGGTCATTACACGATAAAGGCCGTTTGCGACGACGTCATGTACTTTCTTTGAAGTTTTCAACTGGCTATCACGAAGTGCGTTTCGCGCACTAATTTCCATGAGCCTTTTTCTTCGTTTAAACCAAATTACGGCGAATACAAAGGCACATATTGAAAATAAAGCTATCCCTAATATTAGGAGTTCTCGTGCGAAGATCTGATATCTTTTTATTGTATTTTCTTTTTGGAGCTGTAGATTTTCGGATTTACTTTTTTGAGCCTCATAACGAATCAGGGCAAACTGGTTTTTAGCAGTATTCCGTGCTGTTTGCAAACTATCCGATAATTTGTGATATATAGTAAAGTATCTTCTGGTGTCGGTTTGAGGGCTGAGCTGTATTAGTTTTTGAAGGGCTTCGAGTTGATCATCAGGGCTGTCTAGCTTTACGGCGATGTGATGCATTTTTTTAGCATAAAATAGTGCCGCGGATATATTTCTACTGGTATAATAATCTGCTAAGTGAGCATAGCTTGAGTTCAAGCCCCATTCGTCATTTTCTGCTTCCCGAATACTTAGTGCTTTGCGTAACTCTGGTTCAGGATTGTAAGCGGGATTTTGAAGCCACTTTGTATAGGACAAATTTGTTAATATCCTGGCATATATTTTTGGGGTTTCTTTGGATTGTAGAAGAATCCCGGAAAATATTTTGATCGCTCGATTATAGTTCCGTTTTTCCTGATATACTAACCCTATATTATTCGCGTTAGTAATTAAGTCTTCTTTGTCATTTGTGTAACGACGAGCAGAATCATAATAAAATATCGCTGCATCATAGTTTTTCAGATTAAAACTGGTAGATCCTAATTCATTGTAATTTGATGATAGACAACTTAAATGTTTGGGATTCCGTTCATCAAGGAATTTTAGGGAGGCGAGCAGACTTTCCTGGCTACCAAAATTGTCTCCGGCGTAATTTTGTATCCATGCCATATAGTTGTACGCGAATGCTGTACTCAGGCTATCTCGGGAGCTCGTTGCTACTTTGTTAAAGTAGTAAAATGCAGAATCTTTGTTCTTTGAAAATAAAGACTTCGCTTTGATGTAATCTGGATCTTTAACTAAAATGCCTACTTTTCTAGGTTGTTTTTTTGAACAACCCATGGTAATTAAAATGAATACACAGAGGAGTAGCGTCTTTTTCAATGAGATTGGTTTTCTCAAATATAAAAAAAAGTAAGGCAGTTATTGCTGCCTTACTTTTTTGATTAAGGTTTGTCTGGAGGATAGTGTCCTGTATCGCCGCCTGTGCCATCACCAGGTGTTGTTGGTGTAGTTGGAGGAGGTGTAGTACAATTTGTAGTGGCTGTACCATCGTTATTTGTTGTATTGATTGAACCTGTAGATGGGCTCGACAATCCTAAGATCAGAGCAATGATTAATTCTAACATTGTTTAAAAATTAAAGAATGAAATACTTTGTAGTCCCCCACGATCGTTCGCGGGGACTGCTACGGTTGTAAATCAGAAGGCCTTCTGAAATTTTTGGGAAGTATGAGAATCAATTGCGGGAGCTTATAACTGCTTCCCAAGCCGGCTACTTACCACCGCAGATCATCTCTTTTTAAAATCAATTTTTTTTGTTCACCACAATAGTTAATCGGGGTGTCGTTGATTTCTGAAACAAATGTATGGCGGTGTAAATGATTAATTATAAGGTGGTTCCGGTAATTCCGATGATTCCGCAGAAATTCCGGGAAACCGTGATAGATTCCGGAAATTCCGTTGTATTTTGCAGAGAAATGCGTTTCAGGAATGTTTGAAGATTATAGAGAAATTGTGTTTGCTGCCTATAAGCGAAAAAAAGAGGAAGGGTTACTTTCATCTAATTTGCATGCTCCCTCACCTGCGCGGTTGAGAAATCAATGCGAGATAACTTACGATGAAAACTATTCTTTAGCGGATGAGAATATTTTAAAAGGTTTTTTTGGCGCCAAAGGGGATGCGACGGACTATAGTCTACGGATCAGAAATTTTGACATAGACAAATTCAGACCTCTTGTTAAATTTTTAAATGGGAGGATCACTTACACCGATGATAAAAACATAGAGCTTTTATCCTGGTTAATTAATTTTAGTCCCAGACCATATCCATTGTGGAAAAAGAATTCAGTGATTTCTGATCAAATAAGTGCTGAGAATAGCGGTATTGAAGATGAGTTGCTGGATAAACAAGATATTAAAAGCGTTGTGCCAAATGAGCCTGAAGGAATTTTGGAGAAATCTTTAAAATCCCATCAGACTGAAAGTGGTTCAACTTATATAGATAAAAGGAAGATAATCTCAAGTCGCGTAGTTTCAAATGCGACAAAACGAAAGTTAATATACGCGTTTGTCGCATCCGCAATAGTTTTTGGATCATCCTATTTTTTTTATAACAAGAACAATCAGGGATGTATGTATTGGAATGGCAACCGTTACCAGTCTGTTGGCTGTAATATAAAAGTGAGTGGTGCAAATGTTTTAGCACTTGATACATTCCAGGTTAATCATGTCAGAAAGATAACAAGGCCTGATACGATTACCCGAAGTTCTATCCGCAAAATCTGGTATGCAAAAATAAACGGGATGCCTGAGTTCTTCACCGACAGTAGCTATCATCCAACTGATAATAGAAAAAGGATGCTTCCATTAACGGAGTACATGTACGACAAATACATTGAACCGCAAAAACATAAATAACTGAATTAAATGGCTAATGCCACATCGTTCCTGCAAGGCCTAAAACTGTTCCCATCCAAAGCCCAATTAAAAGAATGAGTAAGCTTAATATATTCGCAGTGATCATTTTCCAGCCACCTTGCTTACGCAAATGATCTATCAAATAATAAAATAGACCAGCCATAGCTCCACCGTAGGGTACCGTGATTAGTGGTCTGATAAACCAATACTCAGGCCATTCAGGATTTGGCCCCGGAGCCATTAAAAGAAAAATACTGATTAATACCAGACCTATTCCGGCACCCATTAACATGTGCTTAAACAGCACGATTTGAGGTATTGATGGCGATAAAAAATTTTGTTGGTGTGACATAAAATATGAATTAATCTACTTTGTGGCTCAAAGTAAAATAAAGTACTTTGCATTTCAAAGTATTTGGATAAATTTTTTTATTGCTAGTGTTGAGGGTTTAATACTGTTCCGTAAATAGGGCGTTAGGTAGACTTAATCGTCTCTAAGATTATTTTCAAATCTTTAAGTCGTTTTCTTGTAATTACAAACTCACGATCTGCTGCACCAGTTAAGCGAATGATGTATTTTTCAAATTCCCAATAACTGTAATTCTTAACCTGGGCGACATTGATGATCTGTGAGCGGTTGATCCGAAAAAAATCTTTGGGATTTAACTCCTGCTCTAATTCAGCAAGCGTCTTTTTGATGTTAAACTTACCTTCTGATTTATATGCATAGTAATGCTTTTTTTCTACCTCAAACCAGATAATATCAGCAATCCCCAGCAGCATGGTACCCTGGTTGTTGAACCCTTCGATTACCTGTAAAAAGAAATCCTCATTACATTTCACAGTATTTATCTCGGTAGTCAAAAAGTTCTGTGGCCTTCTCATATAACTCATTAACAAATCTATATTGATCAATAAGTAGCCCCATATGATAATAGGAAAAAGATAATTAAAATACATGCTGAAGCTCATAAAGAACTCAGGAAAATATAATGTCCAGCCATGGGTAGGATACAGCAAAAATAGATATCTGAAAAAATTAGTCACTGGTCCGAAAATAAGTATCGAAACAAGGAATAAGGGCAGCGCCTGAAGTTGAAATATTATAATCGGCTTTAGCGCCAATTTGATTTCTTTAAGGTTGAACCACTTTAAATAAAGTCTCATCAAGGTTGCCAGAATCGCAAACGTAATCAGTTCAAAAATATAAAGCTGACGAAAAAAATAGCCGAGATAATGAAGAAAACCTGCTTGTTGTATTCCTGTAACCGGGCTGCGCTGCGGGTTGTTGATCATGTTGATCTGATCTAGCAGGAGTGCGAGAAAAGGGATCAATAAGAAATGATAGAATCGCGAAAATACAAAATGTTGGATCCTTATTTTTTTGGGCTGCATGGCAAGCAAAGATATACTTATGATTCTGGATAAGAAACCCGTATTTCAGACCCAGATATCCTCGATTCAGGATTAAAGCGTCTTTTTTATTTATTTAACCTGCTATACTTGCCTGATCGTATTCAATAATTATGAACATTTTAGAAAAGTTACTTTACATTCCAGCATTGCTTTTTACAATGCATGCTGCTGCGCAAGAAAATCAAAAATACCTCCAGTCTCATGCTGTTGTGGTTAACAATGACAGTCTCGCCGAAAGCAAAATCCTTGGTCAGGAATTCTATGCACATCAGCTTTTTATAGTTGGTGAGATTCACGGTATTCAGAAAGGACAGGATATTGATTATACACTGCTCACGTTCTTAAATCGCAAACTCAATGTTAGGACTTACGTAGCAGAAGTAGATTTTGCCAAAGCCTACCTGTTGAACCAGTATTTGAAAACAGGAGATGAAGGATTGATCGATTCCGTGTTTCGCGACTGGACCGAACAGAATGCACAATGGGCTAATACCGACTTCAAGGATAAAATTAGGAAAATACGGCGCTACAATAAAACAGTTAAACCAACCTTGACCATTCATTTTGAGGGAATTGATCAGATCCAAAACCCTCAGCTGGTTGCTGGGTATTTAAAAGATAAGTTGAATGGTAAACGCGCTCTTCTAAAAGAGGCCAAAGTGCTATTAGCAGCTTTGTATGATAAGAATGATAGTGTCATCGTTCAGGAATCAACCGCGCTTATTAAACAATGGGATAAACGAAATGCATTAAGCGCCACCAAAAATCAGGATGCTGATATCCGGTTTGCGTTAATAAACTGCATGCAAATCAGTTCGCCCCGGGAAGCCCAAATGTATAAGAACTTTAAAAGCCTTTACCAATCGCGGAATTGGAGCGCAGAAAAGCTGTATGGCTTTTTTGGTTTCGCCCATGTTTTAGCAGCTAAGGCAAATGGTGGTAGAAGTACGTCTTTTGTCTATATGTTATCGCAGGATCCTGAGCTCAATCTTCAAGATAAAATTGCTTCTATAGGTCTTTTATATGTCGACTCAAAAATGACCACGCCAACTGATGCTTTGCCAATGGCATGGCGACAAAAGGGGACAAGGTTTACTGCGATAGGACAATACAATCACGACGGGCCGCTAATCAGATTAGAAGATATCGAAAGCTTCAAAAGTGCAACGAAACAGCGGTCAGTCACATTATTTGATCTTGCATCTGCCGGATCTCCCTATCTCACTAGATCCTTGGAGATTAAATACGCGGATATCATGCCCGTTTCACAGCGGTTACTGCTGAATGCACCTGGGACACGCATTACAGACTACCTTCATTACGTGATACTGGTACGAAACTCAGCTGCTACCAATCCGATAAGAGAGTAAACTGAAGAACCAATAACATCGGCACAAAAAACTTCGGTCTTAGAACGGTTTTTTGTGCCGTAAATTCAATCACTAGTCTATCTGAATGCTATTGATGCCTTTTTCTAAAGCACTTTCAGCCATGCCTGGCATAGACGATCCTTCAACCCTGAATACACTGATGTCAGTCATGCCCAAAAATCCAAGAACAGCTTTCAGGTAGGGAGAAATGAAGTCCATTTGTTGCATAGGACCCTCTGAATAAATGCCTCCTGAAGCTATGGCAACATATACTTTTTTTCCTTTGAGTAAGCCTTCAGGTCCATGCTCGCTATAATTAAAGGTAATACCTGCACGTGCAATATGATCAATCCAGGCTTTTAGTGTTGAATGAATATTGAAGTTATATAACGGTGCTCCAATCACAATGATATCTGCATCCTTAAGATCCTGAATTGCATCATTAGAATGCTTAATGGCCGTCAGGTTTTCCGGCGTCCTATTTTCAGCCGGAGTAAAGAAGGCATTTAAATGTGCCTCCTCCAGATGTGGAAACTGATGTTCAACTAAGTTACTTTCCTTAACGGTACTTCCCGGATAGGTAGCTTGAATCTTTTCGATAATCGCATTTCCCAATTTAATACTGAAGGATGCGGCTCCTCTGGGGCTTGATATGATATGCAGAATCTTTTTCATTTTTTATAAATTTTATATGGCCAAATCTATATACATTTGCTTATAAAATATTAGTAGTATACAAAAGGTTAGTGGTAACCTTTATGATAGTTTTTTATTAGTCAGCTAGTTATGGAAGTAGTAGAAAAGATCAATGCGAAAGAATGCAGCAGCAGGTTAGGGCATATCAGTGATTCCTTGTACGTTATTGGCGGTAAATGGAAATTGCCGGTTATCGTAGCGCTACGGGAAGGAAGTAAACGGTTCAATGAAATCCAACGCGCAGTTGAGGGTATATCCGCTAGAGTATTGTCGAGCGAACTGAAGGAACTGGAACTAAACGGCTTCGTGAAAAGAACGGTACATACACAAACGCCTGTTGTAGTAGAATATGAGATTACTGCATATGCAGATACACTTAATGACGTGTTAAACGCGCTGTCATCTTGGGGTGCAATGCATCGCAATACACTTAAAAATGGGAGATAGGCAGCGTCGTTCCTTATTTTTAGAATAGACAAAAATTAATGACCGGATTTCATATCTTTGCGCCAAGCTCCCGTAGTTCAATGGATAGAATTATGGTTTCCGGTACCATCGATGGGGGTTCGAATCCCTTCGGGAGCACAATGAGGCCAGGACTTTTTAGTTTCTGGCCTCATCGTTTTTTATCCTTTCTAATCGAGGCTAAACACAGGTATCATCCCTTTTCAAAATAGTTGCTAAGTCATGTAACGTTGCCCGGTAAAAATTCGTCTGACCTAATAAAGACCCGGCTTCAATGAAATTTATACTGACTAAACTCTTCTTTATTTTAATGTGTTATGGCGCCTTGGCGCAATCTGTACCTGCAAAAGTTGATAGCCTGATTAAGGCTTATGCTTCACTAAACAAGTTCAATGGAAACATTTTGATAACCAAGGCTGGCCGGGAGATATTTGAAGGTTCATATGGATATAACAATATCGAAAAAAACATCAAATGCTCCCGAACGGACGTTTTTCAGCTAGCCTCACTAACCAAAACATTCACTGCCGTATTGATCCTTAAGCTAATTGAGGAAAACAAGCTTTCATTGGATACCCATGTAAAGGATTTCTTCCCTAAACTTCATCCAGAAAAAAATATAACCGTAGCCAATTTACTGAATCATACATCAGGAATTCGGGAGGTGCTTCGCGATTCTGCAATGCGTGCAAAAATAACTGACGGCAGGAAAACTAACCAAAAAGAATTGCTGGCCTATTGTTCTGACCAGCCATTGGATTTTGAACCCGGCACTGAATTTTCATACAGCAACTCAGGTTTTGACTTACTGGGAATGATTATTGAGAAAATAACAGGTAAGTCTTATGGTAACGCGGTAGAGAATTACATTTTCAAGCCATTGAAAATGACGCATAGTGGGTTTGACTATGCGGCGTTAAAAAGTAAACATAAAACAGTTGGATATGAATATTTGTCGGCCACCCGGCATGTCACAGCAAAGGTCTGGGATTGGAGTTGGACAAATGCATCCGGCGGTCTCTACAGTACCGTGGATGATCTCTTACTATGGGATAATGCATTAAAGAACAACTGCATCATCACTGCAAAAATGCTTAACGAAAGTTATACAGCAGGTAAGGGAGATTATGGGTACGGATGGTTTATAGATTTGGTATATGGTAAAAAGGTAGCGTACCACCCAGGAAATCTTGAAGGAGCAACCAGTTATTTTGGCAGGATTCCGCAGGACGATATTTGTATTATCATGCTGACTAACCAAACGAGTACCACAATTGAGACCATTGCATCCAAAATTATCGCCATCCTCAACGGGAAACCTTATACGCTGCCAAAAGCAAAGCAAGAAATTGCGCTGGCCCCAGAACTCATTCAGAAATATATCGGCCGATATGATATTTCCAATTTATATGAAACATCTATCCAATTGATCAATAATAAGTTTTATCTCAACATCAATAACGGTCAACCGATTAGAATTTATCCTGAGACAAAGAATAGCTTTTTCGTTGCGGACTCCAACATGAGCTTGATCGTTAAAACTGATGATCAGGGAAAACTGAACTTAGTTATACGCGATGGATTATCAACGAAATCTGGCGAGCATTTATAAATGTATTAATCCGTTTCCTATTTCCTGGATGTCCATGTTTAAAAATGTAATTTGGAAGCGTAATCGTTAGCCGCTTGTATGCTGGCATTGCTCGATACTTAATTTGATCGGAACATGAATGAAATAGTAAATGAAAAGGACATTCAGACGCTCGTCGGGATTGATCCGATATTTGCAGCCATATACCAGCAATGCGGCGCTCCTCCCAACTGGAGTAGGAGATCAGGATTCGTAACCTTATGCAAACTTATTCTCGAACAACAGGTGAGCCTAGCCTCGGCGCATGCACATTTCCTGAAGCTGAATACTTATATAGGTGATTTTACTCCTGAAAACATCCTGATGTTGAATGATGAAGAAATGCGCAGTTGCCAGATCAGCCGCCAGAAATCCAATTACCTCAGAAATTTGTCAGCTGCGGTATTAGACAAACGAATCGAGTTGGACAAACTACACCTGCTTAATGAACCAGAGATAAGATGTCAGCTTATTGCACTTAAAGGGATCGGGAACTGGACTGTAGATGTTTACCTGCTATTCTGCTTACAGCAAAATGATGTTTTTCCGATCGGCGATATCGCGGTAATTAATACGATGAAAGAATTGACTACTGCACAAACAAAAATGGAAATCATTTCTTATGCGGAGCAGTGGAAGCCATATCGTTCATTAGCAACCTATTTTTTATGGCACTATTATCTGTTAAAACGCAATAGGACTGCGCCTATAGACTATTATATGTTGTAAATTATCTAGCGTTTAAGGTAGTCAGATCGTTAACAGCTTTAACCAAGCCAGCAAACTATTCTTTGTCATTATCTGTCGCTAGGCAGTTTCTTCGTTAATCTTGCTAACGGTTTCATCAAGTTCCCTTGCAGACTGTTCTATATAATCTAAAAATTGGTTAAAAGATTCAGGGTTATCTGTACTGCTTCTTAGCATAGGAATAAGACCCAGTAAATTAGAAAGCGGTCGTCTGATCTCATGCGAATTGAGCCATGCGATCTCTTTCAGCTTCTCGTTTTTCACCTCCAATTGCAAACCGTATTGTTTAATCAGGTCAATGTCCTGTATCGCTCCAACCATTCTTACAGGTTCTCCATATTGATCCAAAATTAAATAGCCCCGGTCGATTACATATTTAAAAGTTCCATCCTTACAGTAGTAGCGATATTCAGCGATCCAGTTGCGTTCTTTAAGCGCAATAAGTTTCTTAAAATCACGGATAACACGTGCCCTGTCTTCCTCATGAATTCTTTGCATATTCCAAAAAGCGTCTCTAACGCGTGCTCCGTCTTCTTCATAACCGAAGAGGGCTTTGTAACCGGTAAGCCATTTGAGCTCGTCTTTTACAATGTCATAATCCCAGATTACATCGCTTGTCGCTTTCGTAACGAGATCGTAGGTATGTAATAGTTCGCTCAAGTCGTCGCGACTATTCCTAAGTTGTTTATTCAGACTCCGTTCTTTCAAGAGCAGAATTTTGTAATAGGAATTAAGAAAAAAGATGCAACTAACGATACTGATGAACAGAAAAATTATGTTTTTAAGCGCGTACAGGTATTGTGCATTAGCTGACGTGATATCTGGATATATGCGGTTAATGAACAAATTCCCGCCAACAAGCCACACTAAGCCAATAGTCAGGTAGAAAAGAATAATCCAGACGATCGACCTTTTTGACATCGCTTAGGTATGAGTGTAATCAAAAATAACAAAAATTACGACATTTGCTTACGGTCTACTGTTCGGCAACGATCTATTACATGTCCGAAAACGCACAACGAATTTCTTATTTGTTTGTTGGAACAGTCCTGAAGTGGTTATTTTTGTTTGGCATGTCTCTGGATAACCATTAAAAAACTAAAAAGGTATGTTCCAACTCAATTTCAAAATTGCCTGGAGAAATCTCTGGAGAAACAGAAGCTACACGCTAATTAATATTCTTGGTTTGTCAATTGGGATGGCGGCATGTATGCTCATCTTTTTATTTATTAGTTATCAGCTTCATTTTGACAGTAACTTTCAGAACAGTGATCGGATTTACCGTTTTGTCACCACTTGGAAATATCCTGGCTACGACGATTTTTCTAAAGGGATTCCTTTACCTCTGGCAGGTGCTGTAAAGAATGATCTTGCAGGAATTGATAAGTCGGCAGTAATTATAAAACGCGGTGGTATTATTCACGTTAAAGATGGGGCTGGAACAGAAACTTTTAAAAGCAGGGTAGCTTTTTACTATGCCGAGCCAGAATTTTTTGAAATATTTAGTTGGGGATGGCTAAAGGGCAATCCCAAAATGGCACTGTCAGCTCCTAATACAGTAGCACTTTCAGCGTCTACTGCCATTCAATACTTCGGTAATACGGAGAATGCGATAGGTAAAAGCCTGAGCATTGGCAATACAATCAATCTTAAAGTGACAGGAGTTTTCGAAGACGCTCCAGTCAACAGCAGCTTTCCATTGAAAATAGTAATAAGCTATACAACATTTAATAGCGCAAAATACGTTAATTGGGATGGAGTAAATTCAGCAATGGAATATTACGTATTGCTAAAAGATGGCCTTAACGCTGTTGACATGACGCAGCCTGTCGCAGATTTCAATAAAAGACATTACGACGATACCAAAATTTTAGGGCATCAACGTAATATCCTCCAATCGCTGAACGATATTCATTTCGACCAGAAATATGGAAGTTTCGCGGAAACATCAGTAAGCAAGAAAGAAATTTACGGGTTGGGTATTATTGGGCTTTTTTTAATATTTACAGCATGTATTAATTTTATCAATTTGGCAACCGCACAGGCAGCTAACCGATCAAAGGAAGTGGGTGTCCGGAAAGTCATGGGTGGTAGTAGATCACAACTTGTGGTTCAGTTTCTCATGGAGACATTTGTAATCACCTGCTTATCTATGCTTGTTGGTAGCGTGATTACCGAGCTGGTCATTCCTGGAATGTCAGACCTGCTAAATATTCATTTTAGTTTTTTTAGTGAGCCACGGGTATATCTATTTATGCTAGCCATGGTTTTGATCGTAAGTCTATTAGCAGGATTTTACCCTGCGATGATTATCTCAGGCTACAGCCCGGCTCTGGCCATAAAGAATAAAATAACGGTAAATGCAGGAGCTCTGGGTTTGCGGAGGGTACTTGTGGTACTGCAGTTTGCTATCACGATTATTTTACTTATCAGCACCCTTTTTATTATGCAACAGATGGCTTATGTCAGAGATAAGCCACTCGGGTTTAACGCCGATGCCGTAGCGATGCTTGGATTGCCCAGCGATAGTCTTAGTCAGAGCAGGTATAACACATTTAAACAAAGGGCGACACAAATTCCAGGTGTAAGTATGCTCAGCTTGTGTCAGGCACCACCCTCGTCTGATAATATTACTACTTCGGATTTTAGTTATAAAGGCAAAAGGAATCAGGATTTTGAACTTCGCCAGGCAAAAGCAGATGACAATTATTTCGATGTATTCGACCTGCATATCATTGCAGGTAAAAAATTCGGAAAAAATGCCGAGCAGGATTTTGCTGTTGTTAACGAAACTTTTGTTAGAAAGATGGGTATATCAGACCCACAGGCAGTAATTGGTCAGATCCTAAATACAAACGGGCACGATATGGTGATAACTGGCGTAGTTAAAGACTTCAATGATCTATCCTTAAAAGAGAATATCTCGCCATTGGTTATTTATCCTCAGGAGAGCGATTATTACGCTGTTGCAGTAAAACTTAGTGGTTCGGAGATTATGCCTGCTATGAAAAAATTGGAAAGTTTGTGGAACAGCACTTTTCCTGAATATGTTTATAATTCAAGTTTTTTAAAAGAAGATCTGAACGGATTTTATGAAAGCGAAAGGCTGATGGGTATGCTCTTCAAAATTGCAGAGGGAGTAATCGTTTTTATTTCCCTGATCGGACTATTTGGCCTGATTTCCTTTGTTGCTGCACAGCGGACACGTGAGGTCGCCATCCGGAAAGTTCTTGGCGCTTCTTCCGTAGAGTTGGTCAGACTGCTCAATAGTTCATTTATAAATATGGTATTTATTGCCAATTTTGTTGCCTGGCCGCTTGCTTATCTGTTCGTTTCAAGATGGTTGGAAACCTTTGCCTACCGAATAGAACTCAGTGTCTGGCCATTCGTATACGCATTTATAGTCTCAATGGGCATTACTGTACTTACAGTAAGTCTGAAGTCTTACAAAACGGCCACCGCCAATACTATAGACGCACTGAAATACGAATAACAGCTATCGTTCAGCCAGTTAAATTACTCCTGCCAAATATTCAAGATAATCCCCTTAAAGATGGCTTTTTAAAAAATAAAAACCCACTTTTGCAATCTTGAAAATAGGTTAGGCGCATGTAAAAAAAGTAGTTTATGGAAGAGCTGATTGTTGAAGAAGTAGTAGAGCTGGTAGAAGGGGGTAACGACGCACAATTAAAAGTTTACCTCGATGATCTGAACATATCCGATGTAGAGCATCTGATCGACGAAATCCCTCAACATGCGGTAAAATTGATCGACACGCTTTCCATCAACCGCGCTGTTAACGTATTCAGGATTCTGGACTTTCCTACCCAGGAAAAGATCCTTAAGAAACTACCTGGTCAGAAGCTGGCTGAGCTGATCAACCTGCTTCCTCCCGATGACCGTACCGCATTGTTTAGTGAGCTGAAAGGGGATGCAGTTAAAAAACTGATTATTCTGCTGCCCGCACAGGCGCGTGTGGAAGCCCTGGCATTGTTAGGCTATAAGGAAGACAGCGTAGGGCGTTTGATGACACCAGATTATATCGCAGTCAAAGCAAACTGGACGATAGCGAGAGTGATCGAGCATATCCGCCTATACGGTAAAAAATCTGAAACGATCGACGTGATCTATGTCATTGATAAAGAGGGCGTGCTGCTCGACGATATCAGAATCATTGAAATTCTACTGGCAAAACCTGAGACACTGGTAGGTGATCTGGCCGACAACCGGACCATCGCATTAAACGTTAACGATCCGCAGGAGGAAGCGATTAATGTATTCCGGATGAACAACCGTGTTGCGCTTCCCGTAACAGATAATAACAATGTATTACTCGGTATCGTAACCGTGGATGATATCCTTTGGATTGCTAATGAAGAGTATACCGAAGATATTCATAAGATAGGTGGTACCCAGGCACTGGATGAGCCTTATCTTGATATTCCGATCTTGCGACTTGTTAAAAAGCGTGCAGGATGGCTGGTGATCCTCTTCCTTGGCGAGATGCTGACGGCAACAGCTATGCAGCATTTTCAGGTAGAACTGGAAAAAGCTGTGATGTTGTCGCTCTTTATTCCACTAATTATGAGTAGCGGTGGTAACAGTGGTTCGCAGGCCTCTACCTTGATTATCCAGGCTATGGCGCTTGGCGAGGTAACGGTAAACTCCTGGTGGAAAGTGATGCGCAGGGAGCTGATTTCAGGATTGCTGCTCGGACTCATTCTGGGGACAATAGGGTATTTCAGAATTGTGCTTTGGCAGAATATGGAAATCTTTGACTATGGTACTCATTGGCAATTAATTGCGCTGACCATATTCTTTACACTGATCGGAATTGTACTTTGGGGAAGTTTGATTGGCTCAATGATGCCTATCCTGATGAAAAAGTTAAAGCTGGATCCGGCAACTTCTTCGGCACCTTTTGTTGCTACTATGGTGGATGTAACAGGTATCGTAATCTATTTTACGGTAGCTATGTCAATATTAAGGGGGATCATGCTATAATCCCCCCATTGGATATCATTATACGTTGAAACGGAAGTGCATAATATCGCCATCTTCCACAACATAGGTTTTTCCTTCAACACCTAATTTGCCTGCATCTTTACACGCAACTTCAGATCCAAGGGTTACGAAGTCTGTGTATTTAATAACCTCTGCACGGATAAAGCCCTTCTCGAAGTCGCTGTGTATCACACCCGCTGCTTGAGGAGCAGTAAATCCTTTAGTAATTGTCCATGCACGTACTTCCTGTACACCGGCAGTGAAATAAGTATATAAATCCAGCAAGTGATATGCAGCACGGATTAATTTATTTACGCCCGATTCTGTTAGTCCCAGGTCGGCCAGGAATTCCTGACGCTCCTCAAAACTTTCCAGTTCAGCAATTTCCGATTCTATTTTTGCCGAAATCACCAATACTTCGGCGTTCTCATCCTTAACAGCTTCTTTAACACGGTCAACATATGTATTTCCATCAATTACCGAGTTTTCGTCTACGTTACACACATACATTACCGGTTTTTGAGTTAACAAACCCAAATCCTGAATGAAGGCGAAGTCGTCTGCTTCAACTGCTGCCGAGCGTACTGACTTACCACTTTCCAGGTGAGTTTTAATCACACTAAGAATATCGAAAGTTCTTTTTGCTTCCTTGTCGGTTTTAGCCATTTTCTCAACTTTCTGAATACGCTTTACAACAGTATCCAGATCCTTCAGCTGCAGTTCGGTATCGATAATTTCTTTATCACGAATAGGGTCAACGGATCCATCAACGTGGATAACGTTTCCGTCGTCGAAACAGCGCAATACGTGAATAATGGCATTTGTTGCCCTGATATTTCCAAGGAACTGATTTCCTAAGCCTTCACCTTTGGATGCACCTTTAACCAAACCGGCAATGTCAACGATTTCAATGGTATTTGGAACCACCTTATTCGGTTTAACCAGTTCTTCCAGTTTTGTTAGGCGGTGATCGGGAACAGTAATTACACCGATGTTAGGCTCTATAGTACAAAAAGGAAAGTTTGCGGCCTGAGCCTTTGCGTTTGATAAACAGTTAAATAAAGTTGATTTTCCCACATTTGGTAAACCTACTATACCACATTGTAATGCCATGAATGATTTTTCTTGATTCGGCGCAAAGGTATCAAAAAAAATCTTTAAGTTTATCGTTCTAAAACAACCTTAATCCCCCTATGGAAAATTTTGATGAAGAATTAGTAAGCCCAGCATCAGAACCTGAAAATATCGCGCTCGTTGTAACTGAGGATATCAGAAGCTACATTTATGAAACTGCCAAATGGTCCAGGTTTCTTTCTATTGTTGGATTTATACTATCAGCCATCGTTGCACTCGCGGCCTTTGGTGCCGGTGCAGTAATAAGCAGTATGCCTGACACACCCGGAATAGGGATCTTCAAGGCGATTGGCGGAGCAGGAGTAACCATACTGTATCTTCTTTTTGCACTGATGTATTTTTACCCAAGCTTGTTGTTGTATAAGTACGCTGGCGCAGCTAAAAACGCGGTGTTATACGGTGATCAGCCGAGCCTGAGTATAGCGATGTCCAAAATGAAATCACTATTTAAGTTTTGGGGTATTCTGACAATTGTAATTATTGCAGCATACGTTCTGCTGATCATATTCATGGTTGCATTGGGTGGCTTTGCAGCAAGTATGGCCAGATAATTACTGACCAACTCTTCCTTCTTCTTCTGCGGTACCTGTTCTTCTGCTCCTTGCGGTCTTGATTTTCATATTGCCAAATTTGTAGCTGAAGTTCAGGGAGATTCTCCTGCTTTCCCATTCGTTATGCCAAAAGGTATTTACATTATTGTATTGTAAAACAGATCTGTAACTGCTTTTCCTGAAGATGTCTGAAACCTTAAGGCTGAGTACTGCATTTTTGTTGGCAAAGGTTTTCTTAGCGGCAATATTAACTCCTGAATTCGAATACACTTTGTACAGTCCCGAAACGGAAGGTGCATTATAATAAGCGTAAATACCCAATACGTATGCTTTTGGTAGGGTAAAGTTGTTATCCGAACTGATTCCCCATGTCCACTTACCAGCATCGTAACTCGTGCCCTGAACATTGGACTGTGTGCGATCATAGCCTGCAGTAAGGTCATTGTTGGTATTCCACCATTTGGTTAGATCGAACGGACTGCCGGTAGATATATAGATGCTTGTTGCTTTTGCAAGGTTTTCTGGGATGGTAACACTGGCTTTTGTAACGTCATTCTGGTAGATCACATTTGCCACTACCTCATTTACTGTTGAGTAACTCAGATTCAGGACCCTGAAGTTTTTGTAAGTATAGTTCAGTTCATAAGAGTTGGAAAATGAAGGCTGCAACATCTGATTGCCCTGAATTGCGGTGTACGGATCTGAATAAAAAGCAAAAGGGTTTAGGCTACTGTAAGAAGGTCTGTTGATCCTGCGGCTGTAAGAACTGTTCAGCTGGTTAAGACTGTCAACCTTCCACGTGGCAAAAATGCTTGGAAAAAGTTTCCAGTAATTCCTGTCGATCACCGTATTTGTGCCGCTTGAGTTTCCTTTACCGATTGTCTGCTCTGCTCTTAATCCAGCTTTCAGATCCAGTGAGCCGATCGTTTTGCTCAGCGATACATAACCTGCGTTGATATTCTCCCTGTACTTAAAAAGGTTGGTACGGTTTGGATCTGTAATCCAGCCGGCAGTTTTTAGTGAATCAAACCTGACATCACTTTTAGCATCAACGAAACTCGTTTTTAAGCCTGTTTCCATCTTAAGTGTCTGACTAAAAGGATGTACATAGTCCATTTTGAATGCGTAGATACTAACTTTTCCAAGGCCATAGTTTCGTAGATCTATTGGATTTCCCGTCACTGCATCCGCCGCATTGAAATAGGTATTTGTAAACTGCTCATTTTTGGTGTTATCATAATAAACATAGTCGGCATCCACGCCAAGTTCCCTTCCCGCGGTATCTATCTTAAATCTGTAATTCAGGTTAACCGCCCTGTTTCCAGTATGGTTTTTTTGCGGGTTAACCATGTTCACACCACCCGCCTTTACACCTGCTGCATTGTAGTTCACGGAATTACTTGTAGTCAGCACATCTTCGGGGTCTGTAAACCCTTTAAACATGAACCCTACAGTATGTTTGTCGTTAATGAAATAGTCGGCACCGGCAGAATAGTTATTGCTTATTCCTTCTGGATGCCAATAATTAAGCTGGTTATACTGCTCGGCACCAATGGTCCTGTTCAGGTGAAGTCTGTTGAAAGAGTTGTAGCGTGAAGCATTAAGCCGGACATAGCTGCTCAGCTTTCCATAGTTATAGTTCAGGTTGATGCCTCCATTTGCTTTCGCATATTTCCCGTAGCCAGCACCTAAGGTAATATTCCCATTGGTGCCCTGCATTTTAATCCTTTTCAATTTAATATTTATGATGCCCCCGCTACCTGCAGCATCGAAGGAGGCTGGAGGATTTGATATCAATTCAATTTTACTAAGCACAGAACCTGGAAGGGATTTGAGATACGTGCTTAGTTCCGATCCGCTCATATAGGTCATTTTCCCATCTATCATTACATTGATGCCGCCTTTACCCTTTAGCAGGATATTGTCGTCTTTATCCAGCTTGATGCCTGGTGCTTTGGAGATTACCTCCAGGCCATTGTCCCCAGCGGTATTCATTTTCTCTACGTCGATAACTGTACGGTCTGATTTGTAGTCTACAACAGGCACCCTGGTCGTTACACTTACTTCCGCCAGTTGGTTAACGCTTTCGGACATGCTGATCGGATCCAGGTTTATAGCCGTGCCAGCAACCTCAAACATCGGGCTGCGTTTAGATTGGAAACCTACAGCTATAACTCGTACCATATAGCTTCCTGGCTTAACAGCCTCAAATCCATACTGTCCTTTATCATTCGTTATCGTTAATGCTGTTTTGGCCGAGTCTGGTAAGTGCATCAATACAACGGATGCATAGGGCAGGGGTTTACTATTGATTTTTTCAACAACGGTACCTTTAACAGATTTCGTTTGAGCTTTTGACGGTGTTGTAAGCAACACAATTAATAAGGTAGTCAGGACAAGTAGGAGCAGGCGTTTTGGCGTATTCATGATTGTTTCGTTTTTGTTGATTCAAATGTCCGGGAATCTTTCAGGGAGATAAATAATATGATCCCAATCCCTGTAACTATTATCCCAATCTTGTTATGCTGGTCTAAAGACTTTGATCCTGCAAAATCAGGGGTTGACATAAAAATTTCCAACCTTGGGATAAGAAAATTGAATTGCGATCTGCTTTTTGCTAGTTTTAACCATGAGTAAGAAAAAGACCGTAGCCATTCATGTCCTTTGCTGGCTAGTTTATCTAAGCTATAATTACCTGGGCATCCTTTTGCATGGTAGCGACTTCACAAGATATTACTTCAATTATTCGATGTCTTTCATAGAGATCATAGAATTCTATATCTGCTACTTGTGGGTATATCCCAGGTTTATGAAGCGAAATAAAGTTCCGCAGTTGATCCTGGGGATTCTGGTTGCGCTGGCTGCCTTTATTGCTTTGCGTTATCTTATTGAAGAAATGCTTTACCCTTATTTCCTCGGTATTAGAAATTACTCCAAAGACACATCTATTACGTACTATATTCAGGATAATATCTATTGGGGTTCCTTTTACATTATCGTTGCAGCAGCAGTATGGAACTCTAAAAATGTATTGCAATCTGAAAAGACCAATCAGATTCTGAAGGAAGAAGCTGTTAAGTCAGAGCTGGCATTTCTGAAGTCGCAGATCAATCCACATTTTCTTTACAATACCTTAAATTATATCTATTCATTGGCTATTCCAGTTTCCGATAAAATGGCCTCCGCAGTACTCCGTTTATCCGACCTGATGCGATACACACTTACTGAAAGTGCAGATGGTAAGGTAAGTGTTGTGAAAGAAGTTGATTATCTGGAAAGTTATATAGAGTTGTTCAGAATGCGTTTTGACCCTAATTTTTACGTTTCTTTTCATACCGATGGTATCAACGACAACCAGCGCATAGCTGCATTATTGTTGATTCCTTTTGTGGAAAATGCCTTTAAACATGGTGTAGTTAACGATCCTGAGCATCCGGTAGAAATTTTCCTGGAGGTTACCGGTAAAACCCTTTCGCTTAAAGTAAAAAATAAGATCAGTAATAACCAGAAAGACCGGTCCAGCGGCGTAGGTCTTATAAATATCCAGCGCAGGCTGCAACTCATTTATCCGGAGAAATATACGCTGAACATAGAAAATCAGGATCAGATTTATCAATCAACGCTGATCATTAAACTTTAATTTGCAATTTAGCTTCAGAAATATTTATTAAGATGATCCGTTGTATAGCTGTTGATGATGAGGCCTACGCTTCCGAAATTCTGGCCACATATATTAAGAGAATTCCTTTTCTTGAACTTGTTGGCACAACTACAAATCCTTTTGAAGCACTTGGATTGATACAGGACGGAAAAGTCGATCTTGTATTCCTTGATATCCAAATGCCAGAACTAACAGGGCTTCAATTTTTGAAGATTTGCGGTAATAAATGCAAGGTTATCCTGACAACGGCATATCCTGAGTACGCGCTTGATGGTTTTGAACTCGACGTCATAGATTATCTATTGAAACCTATTCCTTTTGAACGTTTTTATAAGGCTGTAACTAAAGCACAGGCGTTGATTGAGCCGGTGCAAACTAATACGAGCACGGCAGCAGTTGAAAACCTGGAGCCAGCTTCGTCTAAGGCGGCGGCCGACTATATGTTTATAAAAGGAGAGAGTAAGAATAAATTCCTGAAAGTAAACTATGAGGATATTCTTTATGTAGAGGGATTAAAGAATTATATTTCTGTTTATACCTCGGATCAGCGGTTGGTTACGTACCAAAGCCTTCGTGATCTGGAAACGCAATTGCCACAACCACCTTTTTATCGGGTGCATAAGTCTTATATTGTTGCTTTAGATAAGATCAGGATGGTAGATGGAAACACAATATACATTGCAGAACAATCCATCCCTATAGGGGAAACTTACAGAGATGAATTCTTTAAATTGATCAGAGATAAATAATCCTAGCGGTAGCTCGGTGTCTTATGCTCAATCTGGTATTTGAAATTCTTAATTTCTTTTTGCAACAGATGTTCAAAGTATGGACTTAAAGCCTTGGAAAGGCCGAAGCCAACACCGCCCAATGGGGGGTGATAAGAAAGGACAATCTTAAGCGTTGTTCCTCCGGATATATTGTTTTCAAATTCCACACGGCCCACATGATGAAACAAGGAACCTTCTACAGCCCTCCAGCCAATCAGGCGACCCGGCTCGTCTTTAACAATTTCTGCTTCCCACTTTAAGGTAAACATATTACCAAGTACATTACTTCTCCAGGTAGATAGATGTTCGTCTACCATCTCCACGTTAAGCAGTCGCTGGATGCTGCCGGGGAGGTTGTTCAGATTTCTCCAGTGCGCGTACACCTCGTTCGGAGGAAGGTCTATATCAAATTCGCCCCTTACATTTACTGCATGTGCCTTGCGGGCATCAATGCCCAACTGATCGTAAACCAGGCATTTGCCAGTGAAACCACGATAAGCTAAATAGGCGCCGTATAATAGCTTTGGCTTTAAGGGGTTCTTTAAGCCTGAACGGATCAGCATGCCGCCAAGAAACACAGAGACCAGTCTTTCAGAAAGTCCTACATTCTGGTGATAGCTTTTTTGAATCGAGAAATCGCCTGATCTGGCGTTTAAATGCTCCGGATGCAGTTTCATAGTTTATTTGTGATTTGTTATTGCCTTGCCCAGTTCCTGAACTTCGGTATCAGAAAGGTCGCCCCAAAGCTGAGCCCAGGTGTCCTTGCCTTCCAGTCTAATCTGACTGATCTGCTCATCGCCTTCAAAACAGATATAATATTCTACACCATCAGAGGTCTCATCAGGTTTAACATGAATGGTTTTTGATGTGCCCTGAATGGATACGTCAATATCAAATTCAGGATTGTGTGTGCTCAGTTCTGCCATAATATATTTTTTTATCCGCGTTTCTCAATGGTGTGCCCGATATTGTTTGCGCGCGGTTGTGCGGGTTTGTTATTACATTTCCCCAGTGCGACATAGATCAGTACAAAAATTACAATTGTGGAAAGGCAACCGCCACCCAGTTTCTTTGCACCCCATCCGGCAATTATTGTTTTGAAAAAAGCATTCATAAGATTCTATTTATACCTTATTAACAGTGATCAGGATCAAAGGTTTTTTTTATATTTGGTTGAACCTAAAACTCATTATGAAACTAATCACTCCAGTCAGCATAGCACTTCTTGCTGCACTCAGTCAAGTTTACCCGGCTCAGGCCCAGGATAACTTCGCCAGCGATTTCGGCAAAATCAATTCAGAAGTACAAAGCAGTTCTGCAGCGTATGGAAACCTGAAAAATGCGACCGAAACTATCGGTCATCGTTTAACGGGGTCAGAAAACGGCTCTAAAGCAGAGACTTACGTATATAACCTCCTGAAATCTTACGGCTTGTCAGTACGCTACCAGCCTTTTGAAGTTGAAGGATGGAGCCGCATCAGCATTGATGTTAAAATAGGTCTTCAAAATAGTCTGCAACCTGTAAACGCAGTTACCCTTGCACATTCTCCTGTGAAAGCTGATGTAAAGGGCGAGCTTGTGGATATGGGTAATGGGCTGGAGGCCGATTACACTGCGGATCCTGCAAGGGTAAAAGGTAAAATTGCGTTGATTTATCTGGGCGTATTGCCGGGCTCACCAGCAGGTACAAGAAGTTTGCACCGCTCAGAAAAAACCGCGATAGCAACAAAATATGGGGCTATTGGTGTAGTTATCATCAATACAGTACCTAACGATGTGTTACTTACCGGTACTGCATCTGTTACGGGCAAGTTGATTCCGATTCCTGCGGTATGTATTGGATTGGAAAATGGAATGCGTATTAAGGAACAGCTAAAAGCCGAAAAACAGTTCGCAAGTCTTCAGATGACAAATTTCTCTGGTATGATCAAAGCGCGAAATGTTATTGCAACTATAAAAGGCTCTGAACTACCTGATGAGAAAATCGTTGTTGGCGGTCACCTGGATAGTTGGGATCTTGCTACCGGAGCTATTGACAATGGAATTGGCTCTTTCGCGGTGATCGACATGGCGAGGACCTTTAAAAAACTAAATCTGAAACCGAAACGCACTGTAGAGTTTGTCTTATTTATGGGTGAGGAGCAAGGCTTGCTAGGTTCTAAAGCGTATGTAGAAGATGCTGAAAAATCACATAGCTTATCTAAAGTTCGCTTTATGCTGAACTATGATATGACAAACGATCCAAAAGGTTTTAGCACCAGTCGTAAAGAAATGGAGCCACTCTTCAAATCATGGGGTGCTGATATTGTGAAGCTGGATACAGGATTTAAAAATGTATTCTCCGCTGGCGCAGGGTTGCATAGTGACCACCAGCCATTCATGTTACAGGGAATTCCAACAGGTGGTGGCACAGGCGGGAGATTGCCAAATAACTCCGGACCCTATTATCACTCCAATGGAGATAGCTTTAAACTGGTAGATGAGCAGGGCTTGAAAAATACCGTGCGTTACAGTGCCATGCTTACTTATGCTTTGGCTAATACATCAACCATACCTGTAAAACCTCAGACTGATGAAGAGGTAAAGTTGTTTTTACAACAGAACAATTTAGAAACCCCGCTTAAAATAGCAGGTGAGTGGCGCTGGAAGGATTAGATCCTAACCAGCTCCTTTTTTAATTGCTGCTGCGGAAGATAATACTTTGCGTAAAAATCTTTCTTTGAATCTTTAACGGAACTGATTGCACCCAATTTGTGCATCAACAGGATGTAATACCAGGCAATGTCTACCTGATGTGGTTTAAAACCACTTCTGGCACTTTTTGGATATAAGTGATGGTTATTATGCCACTCGCCGGCAACAATGCCCGGCCAGATCTGATTGATAGACATATCCTTGGTGTTGTGATCAGTTCCTTCTTTGCGCTTATCTTCGCCTTTCCCGTGTCCTTCGTAGTTAAAGGTACGTACGCCAACTGCCCAGAATCCGGCAGCACCGAATAAAGTACAGGCCAATGCGTGCCCACCAATTAGGTAGAATGCCAGATACCAGAAACTCCAGTTCAACACCCAACTTAGGATAGCTCTGTTTGGATTTACGATAGAACCCCATTTCAAATACTGCGTATAGGTATTTGGTTTAACACCCGTATGTTTCATCAAAGAGGTAAGTCTGGAATAGTCGGCCTTGTTCAGGTTTTTAGCAATAGGCTGGTGGTTTACATCAGCCAGAAAGCAATATAGAAATCCTGCCGAAGCATTATATGGGTCGCCCGGCTGATCTGACTTCGCGTGGTGTACATGATGTGAAACCACATAAATCTCTTCCGGAATTACGTTAATGGTCAGGTTCTGTGTAAAGAATCTCCAGAAGTTGTTCTTAAATCTGTAGGCACCATGGGTGCAATACCGATGATGCCAGATGGTACCGTGGGTACCCATGATAATCATGCTGTAAACAAAAGCCGCAGCTACTGTCCACACATTAAAAAATTGGAAAACAAACACGAAGAAAAATGGAATCAGGCACAATACCTTCAGCCAGCTGAAGAATGGAAGCCAGTTTTTTCTGTCTTTAAAAACGTTTAACCGGGAAAAAAACTCAGTAAAAATTTGTTTGTTGGTAGGTTTGATCAGGATCCCTTTTTCGCACTTCCATCCATAGGATGGCTCCTGAAGCACATAATCTAATAGTGGCAATATTTTTGGTTCTTATAATGTGCTGTAAGATAGGGATAAATAATCGACAATTATGCAAATCAAATAGCAACAATCTTACAACCCATGTTCAATGCGATGTGCGTTTAAACATATAAGTGCTGTTTTTCCGGCCAGATATAGGTTCCTCTTTTTCCTTTTCCCAGGTATTCCTTCACAACCTGTGGATGACTCTTGTTTTTTTGCTCGTATACATCCAGGTGCCTTTTCAGGACGTTGGCCTTTTTCCATTTCAGGAAATCAAAGCTAAAATCTCTCACTTCTTTAATCAACTCCTTCAATTTCTTTTCCGGAATAGCTGAAACTTTACTTAAAGGATGAATTTCGGCACGGTATAGCGCCTCATTTTTTATGATATTGCCGGCACCGGTAAAAATATCCTGATCCAGCAACAGGTCAGCGATAATAGCTTTAGGATGTTCGGTAACCTTTTTTAAAGCCAGCTTAGCATCCCATTTTTCAGACATGATATCTGTTGTCCAGTCAAACACCTCGTCCAGATTTTCTTCAATAATTTTAAGCGAGGTGGTATAGAAATTTATTGTGGCGCCCTCAAACTGTAGACTGAGCTGAAGTTTGGTGCTTTTCTCTTCGTTGAGCAGATAGGTGCCAAACATCATCAAATGCACCCGTAAGGTGAAGTCTCCAAAGCAAAGCAAAAAGTTCTTTCCATAAGTCTTCACAGCCTTCAACTGCTGTCCGATAAGGCGATCAGCATCGATCTTGTTCGTTCCGTCTATGCGCAGTACTTTTTTTCCGATAAGATGCAACGCATCGATTTCTTCTTTGAGAATTAAAATAATAGGTCCTTCGGGCATAGCTGCTTAATAAAAACGTGTTTAGAGGGAACGTCCAAAAAATCTGCCAATTCTCTGAACGCCCCTAAAAACACTAACCCAACCACGGAAACTAAAAAAACTATCTTCCCTATACAGGCCCGGATATTTAACCCTGCCTTATTTATTCTGCTTCTGTAGCAGTAATTACTTTTTTCAATTGATTTGCTTTTTTCTGATATGCCCAGTAAAATACAATTGGATATACAAACAAGCTGAACAGTGTATTGGTAATAAGTCCGCCAATCACCACAATGGCCAAAGGTTTGGAAGCTTCTGAACCAATTCCTGTCGACAGGGCTGCTGGCATTAAGCCAATTGCCGCCATCATCGCTGTCATAATTACAGGACGCATCCGGGTAGCTACTCCATCTTTTACAGCATCGGCAAATGTCCAGGTCGGATGGTGCTTGAGTTCGGCGATATTACTCTTAAACCTGGTGATCAGGATTACCCCGTTTTGTACACAAATTCCAAACAATGCGATAAACCCGATACCGGCAGAGATATTGAAGTTTACCCCCGTGGCCAATAGCGCGAGAATACCGCCCACCATGGCAAAAGGAACATTGTTGAGTACAAGGAGAGAATCTTTGATATTGCCAAACAAGACAAATAGGATGAAGAAGATCAACAGTAAGCTGATAGGAACTGCAGTGCTCAACCTTGCTGTAGCACGTTGCTGGTTTTCGAAATCACCCGCCCACTCCAGCTTATATCCTTTAGGAATGTCAATCTGTGCTTTTACCTTTGCTTGTGCCTCGGCAATTGTGCTTCCCATATCTCTTCCACGAATGGAGAACTTAATCGCACCATAGCGCTCGTGTTTATCTCGATAAATAATACTCGGCCCGGTAATTTTGGCGATCGTCGAGATCTCACTCAAAGGTACTTTGGCTCCAGAAAGTGTTGGGATCCGTAAAGCGCCAATCGAAGCCTCATCATTTCTGAAATCTTCAGGATACCTGATCCTGAGGTCAAACTTCCGTTCTCCTTCATATATCTGCGTTGCTGCCTTGCCACCAATAGCCATTTCAATAATGGAATTGGCATCTTCTGTACGCACACCATACAACGCCATCTTGCTTTGGTCGAGCTTGATTTGTAATTCTGGCTGCCCCAGGTTTCTCAAGATACCCAAATCCTCTATTCCGTTAACGGTCTTTAATATATTGAAGATCTTCTCTTCTTTTTTCTCAATGTAATTGAAGTCGTTGCCAAACATCTTAACCACAATGGAGCCCTTAACACCAGATACTGCTTCTTCCACGTTGTCTGATATTGGTTGCGAAAAATTGAGGCTGATGCCAGGAAATCCTTTTAATTTCTCCTGCATGCGTTCTACCAATTGTTCCTTTGTCTCACCACGTTTCCACTCATCTTTCGGGTAGATATCTACCAGGAACTCCATATTGTAGAAACCAGTGGCATCAGTGCCGTCGTTAGGCCGTCCGGTCTGCGACATCACTTGTTTTACCTCTTCGAAGCTTAGGAAGATCTTTCGCATCTCGTTGGAGATTTTCTTTGTCTCATCCAGAGATACACTTAAAGGTGCACTGGCGCGTACATAAATCGACCCTTCATCAAGTGTAGGCAGAAATTCTGTTCCAAGGAACTTGAAAGAGAACAGCCCGATGACCAATGCGACCAGTGTCAGACTGAAAACCAGTTTGCGTGATCTGAAGCATGCAGCATACATCCGCATCACCAGCTTAGTGATGAATTCAAGGAAGATGTTGTGTTTCTCCTTTACATTTTTCTTCAGCAATATACTGGCCATCGCCGGTACCAGGGTGAAGGTCAACAATAGTGCACCCAACAAAGCGAAGCTTAGCGTCCATGCGAGAGGAGAGAACATTTTGCCTTCTACTTTCTCGAAAGTGAAAATCGGAAGCAGTCCGGTGATGATGATCAGCTTGGCAAAGAAAATGCCCTTACCATTTTCCAGACAAGCTTTCTTGATGATGCCCAGCTTACTCATGCCATTGAATTTCTGCATGCCCAACTTATGGGCGTTAAAATCCAGCGCTACGAAGATCCCTTCCACCATAACGACGGCACCATCGATGATAATCCCGAAATCTATCGCTCCCATAGATAGGAGGTTTGCCGACATACCTTTTAATTTCAGACAGATAAATGCAAATAGTAGGGCCAGCGGAATAATGATGGATACGATTAGCGTTGTCCTCCAGTCAGCCATAAACAAGAACACGATCAGCGTTACAAAGATGATGCCCTCCAGCATATTATGCATTACGGTGTGTGTAGCAAAATCTACAAGTTTCTCGCGGTCGTAAAAGGGACTGATCTTAACGTCTCCAGGTAAAATATTGTTGTTGATATCCTGGATTTTATCTTTAAGCGCATGGATTACCTCACTCGGATTTTCACCTTTCCGCATCACTACAATCCCTTCTACAACATCTGGATCGTTATCGCGACCAACCTGCCCCAAGCGGGGAAGGGCAGCCTCTGTTACTTCGGCAATAGTTTTAACATATACTGGAGTGCCGTTATAGTTGTCTACAACAACATTCTTGATCTCATCGATATTGTTGAGTACGCCAATACCTCTAACCACGTAAGCCTGGCCAGCTTGTGTAATTACATCGCCGCCAACATTGATATTGCTTTTTGATACAGCATCATAGAGTTCGGTAGCGGTAACGCCATATTGTATAGATTTTTGAGGGTCTACGGTAATCTGATAGGTTTTAACCTCTCCACCAAAACTTACTACATCGGCGATGCCGGGTACTGACAACAGTTCGCGCTCTACCACCCAGTCCTGTAAAGTTTTGAGTTCACGGATAGATTTTTGGTCACTTTTAAGTGTATACCTGAAGATCTCACCTGTAGGTCCTGTAGCGGGTTGGACTTCTGCTTTTGCCGTGGCAGGCAAGTCAGCATCGTCCAGGTGGTTATTTACCTGAACCCTGGCAAACTGATAGTCTACATCGTCCTCAAAAGCGACCTTTACGATGGAGAGTCCAAATAGGGAAGAAGAACGGATACTTGTTCTTTTTTCTGTGGGATTCATGGCAATCTCCAGAGGGCGGGTTACAAATTTTTCTACCTCCTCGGCACTTCTTCCCGGCCATTGGGTAATGATGGTAACATTGGTATTTGTTACATCAGGAAAAGCCTCAATGGTGGTATGTTTGAAACTTAAATAGCCCGAAAGAATAAGAATGAAAGTCGCAAAGAACACGAAATATTTATTCTTAAGGGCAAAGTTTATGATCGATTTAATGAACTTGTTCATTACAGTTGATTTTTAGTAAGCAAGAAATTGAATTATGGTTTTAGGCTTTCATATAGGAAGAGTTGCTTGGAGCCAACCACACGGTCTCCCGCCGTTAATCCCTTGCTGATATACGCTTTGTCTTCGAACTTTCTGCCGATCTCGACTTCCTGAATCCGAACCTTTTTTGCGGGATCCAGCACAACAACGTAATACTTATCATTATCAAAAATCAGGCAGTCGGCATTTACAACGGGCAGTGTGCTGCCAGATTGGGCGGCGATCTGTACGGTTGCCATCATTCCAGGTTTCAGCTCCAGTCCGGGGTTGTGGATCACCACACGGGCGTTCATCACTTTGCTGTCATTGTCGAGCACACTGTAAACCTTGCTGATAGTCCCTCTAAATTTTTTATCAGGATAAGATAAGATTGAGATATCAACCTCGTCACCTTCTTTAACTTTCGAGATATCAGATTCGTAAATATTGATCATTGCCCATACATCTGAAAGGTCAGCTACAGTAAAGAGATTCTGATTATTATCGGGTCTCACCTGCATACTGTTGTTCACATTCTTTTCGATAACGTAACCATCAATAGGGGAGCGCAAAGCATAACTGCCATTTTTATTTCCACCGTTGAGGGAAAGAATTGCATTGCTTCTTTTGTATTCCGCTTGTTTGATGGTCAGGTCATTCTGAGCCTGTTCAAGTTCCCGGGCTGATGAAAGGCCACTTTTATACATGTCTTCGGCGAGTTTAACACTGCGTTGCGCATTTTTTAAATCCGCGGAAGAGCTGATGGCTTCCTTATCGAAACCAGCCATCTCAGCGCTGCTCATTGTTGCCAGTACCTGGCCCTTGCTTACGCGGTCGCCAAGGTGGACAGGTACATTCTGAACCAATCCACTCACCATCGGGAATATTTTGGCCATCTTGTCTTCATTGGCAGTAATCTTAGCCGAGAAACTCAGGTCGTATCTGTTATTTGCACCTTGGACAGTGTCGATGACCAGTTTTTTGAGCAGTGAATCTGTTACGACGAATTTTTCTTCTTTAGGGGTCTCTTTAGTATGTTCAGTGCAGCTCTGTAGGAGTAGGGCGGTGCCCAAAAGTGCGATGAAACTATAATGTTTAATTGAATGATTCATGGTTGCGTTATTTAAAAATGTTGGATCCGGTAACATAATTTATTTCTTCTTTGGCGTTCATCCGCTCATATTTGAGGTTATTCATCTGAAGCGTACTTGCTTTATAAGAATCATAGAAGTCCAGAAACTCGATCAGACTGATGTTTCTGTTTTTGAAATTCTTGATTACTTCATTGATCAGCTTATCAAAGTCTGAGTTGAAATTCTTATCGAAGCCATTGTACAATGTTTCAGTTCTTTGTGCGGAGGTATAGCTATTGTACACGTCATTTTCCATAATCGCCTCCTGCTGTTGCAATGCCGAACTGCCGGCATCAATGGCGATCTTCGCCTTTTTGATCTCTCCCTGATTCCTGTTAAACAATGGGATCGGAAGCTTAATGCCCAATCCCGTATAATGGTCCGGATAGCTTCCTTTCAGATCGTAGGTTAACGATAGTTCCACATCGGGAACGGCATTTGCTTTCTGAAGTTTCAGGTTATTTTCTGCATAGGTAATACCTGTTCTCGCCAGTTGCAGATCGGCACGGTTTGTACGGGCCGAATCCAGCAGACTGGTATAGGGCTTATTATTAAGCTGGTAGCCTGTATCCTCCGAAGGATCCATGACCAGGCTAAGTTTAGCAGCAGCAGGGATATTGGTTAACAATTTGAGCTGGGTTTGTGTATCTTCCAGGTCGTTCAGTAAACTGCTCTGTTCACCCTGAAGATTATAGAGCAGCGATTTAATGCGAATAATGTCTTTCATCGCCACATTACCCAGTTTAAGTTGCTGTTCTGAAGCGCTCAGGAGTGTTTGCAGTGAAGTGATTTGTTGCTGGTATACTTTTGCAGATTGTTGCGCATAATATGCTTTGTAAAATGTACTGCGCAAGGTGTAGCGTAGTGTACGCAGCAAATCGAAGTATTGATATTCAGCCATTTTTGCTCCGGTTCCGGCAAGCTGGATATTCTTGTTTCTCTTTCCGGCTAAGCGAATAAGCTGGGAAATTGAAGCGTTATATTCTCCGGTGGCCATGCTGGTGCCAAAGAATTTCTTCGTATCCTTATTATACAGGAGATTCTCGTAGCTGATCTCCGGGTTGTCAAACAAACGTGCAGTGATGATGTCTGCTTTGGCTTGATCGGTCTGGTATTTTTGTGCAATCAACTGATAGTTGTTTTTTACAAACCGAACTTCAGCGTCTGGCAAACTTAATTTTAGTGAATCCACCAGTTGGGCGGAAGCTGCTGAGCCAACGCATAGCAGTGCGAGACTCAATATTAGATGCTTTAATTTCATGGTAGGAACCAATTATTTGATTATTGATCAAACCTACTTTGCCCGAATTAAAGAGGAATTAAAGGGAAATTAAAGTGCAATTAAAACTACTCGAAACGTATTTGAAACGTTGTTCCTATGCCTTTTTGTGACTTTATAGTGATGTTGCCATGATACAATCCGATGATTTTATAAGCCATATACAGGCCCATGCCATTGCCTTTATGTGCTTCCTTTACTGATGAAGTGTAAAATGGCTGAAAGATATGCTGCTGTTGGGTTTTTGAGATACCCGGCCCTTGATCGGAGATATCCAGGTGGATGCCATCTGCTCTTAATTCAAGCTTGCAGGTTACAGGTTGATGATCTGAAAACTTGAAGCCATTGGAGATTATATTGTCGATGGCAATCTGCAGCAGCGTAGGATTGGCAGGGATAATCAGTCGGTCTGCATCTTCTGCAAGCTCACCAAACTCTACGAATAATTGATTTTCAGGCAGTTTCTGTTTCCATTGTTCCTGGATCTGCCAAAGTAGTTCGTCGATACGTACGTTTTCCAGGGTGGTGGTGGTGTATTCAAGGTCTGCCTCAGCAAGGCTGAGCAGACTGGCGATGATGTTCTCAAGCTTTTCGGCATCATCAAGTACACCGGTCAATGATTTTTTATAATCTTCAGCCGGGCGCTCTTGCGACAAGGCAATCTCGGCACCGATAACCATCCTGGTGATTGGTGTCCTGAGTTCGTGGGAGGCATTTGCCACGAAAGTTTTTTGCAGCACAAAGGCATGCTCCAGATGTGCAATCAGGTTGTTGAAGTTTGATGCCAATAGTGCAATCTCATCCTGATTTTCGCCTTCCTTAACCCGGAAGTGCAGGTTGTTGGATTTGATCAGTTTTACCTCGGCGATAAATTCGTCCAAGGGCAGTAAAATCCTTTTGGCAATCCAGCGCGCCGTTAACAATAAACAGATTAAGATCACTATAAAAACACCAATCATGATTTTCAATAGCTTCTGAACCCTCGTGATTGTACCTTTATCAATAGCTGAAGCGAGGATGACGAAATCACCCTGATTGTCTTTATAGTAAATACCAACTACCTGCCGGTCTCCGTCCCTGAACTGGATCTTCTTTTTTTCTCTAACTTCATCTATCGTACGTTCCGTCCAGTATTGCTGGTCATCGCCAATAAATGTTGCTGTATTTTTGGCATCGTAAATTCTCAGTACTTCACTATTTAATTTCTCAAAATACTGTGTCCTTACCTTATTGAGTGAATCACTGGAGATCTCGTCGGCCTCCAGATACAGCTTGGCGGTAACCATGGTGCGGTCTGTAAGTCGGGCAAAGAACTCCTGCTCAGTAAATTTTAAAAAGGTAAAATAGACCACTACAAGCACCCCAAGCAGCATCACTGTGCTGATTAGTGTGAAATAGAGTGCAAGCCTGTCTTTGATCTTCACGATTATTTCAAAATATAGCCCATGCCTATTTTCGTGTGAATAAGGCGACGGTCAAATCCCTTTTCAATCTTATTTCTCAGGAAATTGACATATACATCAATCACGTTAGTGCCGGTATCAAAGGTGATATCCCAGGCGGTTTCGGCGATGTATTGTCTGGATAATAGTCTGTTTGGGTTCTTTAAAAACAGCTCCAGCAGGGTAAATTCCTTGGCAGTAAGTTCGATTGTTTTGTCTCCACGGGTAACCACCTTACTATCGCAATCGAGTGTCACATCTTCAAATGTCAAAATGGTATGGGTAGATTCCTGTGGATGGTTCCTGCGCAAAAGCGCTTCGATACGTGCCATAAGTTCTTTGAAATGGAAGGGCTTCACCAGATAATCGTCGGCGCCAGCATTGAGGCCAGTCACTTTATCGTCTATCGTGCCCATGGCAGTTAGCATCAGGACCGGTATGGTGCGCTGGTGTTTACGGATCTCTTTCACAAGCTCAATACCATTCATACCCGGCATCATCACGTCCAGAATAAGCAGGTCGAAAGTTTCTGAACTGAATTTTTCATAGGCGTGGTCACCGTCATAAACGGAAGTAACCTGATAGCCTTGTTCTTCCAGCCCCGTTTTTACCAGTGTTGCTATTTTAACATCATCCTCTGCCAATCCAATTTTTATCATGCTGTTGTATTAATGGTATACACAAATGTAAAATAAATTAAATTAGGTTGCGATGCCTTATCCTGCACAGTGTATCAGGATAAGCACATTCATGTCGCGTATCATGGGAATCCATGTTATTAAATGGTTATATAATTGAAAATTAATATGATTGCAATTTTTTTCTATGTACCTTTGCGCAAATTTTATGAAAAAGATCGTCGATTACAGGAAGTTATTAGGTGTGCAGAAAGACGCCCCATTGAAAGAATTAAAAACTGTTTACAGAAACCTGATGAAGGACTGGCACCCTGATAAATTTCAGGAAAGTGATGAAGCCAAGCTTAATGCAGAACAGAAGAGTAAAGAAATCATTGAGGCTTACCATTTCCTGGTGAGCATCTGTCCTGAAACTTTGGCGCTGTCAATTGATGAGTATAACCAGACTACTGCAACTTGTGGTATCGCTGATTATAGTTGGGCCGGACTAGTGCTTACCGTTAAGTTTCTTGATGGTAGCAGCTACGAATACTTTGAGGTGCCAAGAGCGGTTTATGTAAAATTAGTTAACGCTGATTCTCCGGGTAGATTTGCCAGAAGACACATCTTCAACTCTTTCCCATACAGGAATACAGTGAAACTTGAAACAGCATAATAACAATAGTTAATTTTTTTTTGCTTAAAAGCTATGCAGGCTCGTCCCGCATAGCTTTTAATGCTTTAGTCCAGCGCAGTAATTCGGTCAACATCTGGCCTGCAGCTTTTTGCGACTGCGCATTGGCCTCAAATTGTCCTTCTTCGTTGATGAACTGCGTAAAGAACGGGATATTAACCGCCTCGGCAAGCGGCACTACACTGAGCGTTGCCAGATCTCCCTTCAAACTGTTAGCAGCCCTTGTTCCGGCCGATACGCCGCCATAACTTACAATTCCTGCAGCTTTGTATTTCCACTCCTGACTTAAATACTCCAGTGCATTGCGCAATACCGAAGGATAGCCAAAGTTATATTCAGCTGTTACAAATATAAATGCATCGGCCTCAGTAACCACAACACTCCAGTTTTTTGTGTGCTGCTGACCGTATTGATGCATAGCAGGATGGTTTGGCTCATCCATAAAAGGCAGGTTCCACTCTGCGAGGTCAAGCAACTCCACTTCGAAAGCTCTATGCTGCGTTGCAAAATCCGTAATCCATCGTACCACAGCCGGGCCTTTACGCCCGGGGCGTACAGTAGATGAGATGATCTTAAGTTTATACATATCCTATTTCGTCTTTTCTACAATCTCCTTGGGTTTCTCGTCGTTCTTCTGGATGCTATCTCCACCTGTTTCTACCTCTACCTGACGCATCGTAACTGCATAAGCGCTTGGATGGATAGGTGATCCGTAGTTGATGGCGTAGGCCTTTGTAAACTCAGCACCAAAATATAAAATCAGGGACGAGTAATAGGTCCAGAGCAGGATCACAACCAATGAGCCCGCTGCACCATAGGTGCTGCCTACGTTACTCTTACTGATATAAAACGAGATACCGAATTTACCCAGCATAAACAATATTGCTGTTACCAGGGCACCCAGTGTTACATCGCGCCATTTGATTTCTGCATCCGGAAGCACCTTAAAGATAACACCGAAGATAAAGGTAATCACGCCGAGGGTAATGATCTGGTTAATGATGTAAAATACAATCACAGACACATCACTATAATTTTTCATCAGCCTGTCACTAAACCCATCGATCAGAGAAGTTACCCCGAGCGATACCAGCAAGATAAAACCCAGGCTGATAATCACAGAAAATGAGAGAAACCTATTCTGGATCAACTTCAACCAGCCTCTTTTTGGTTTAGGTTTTAAACCCCAGATCTGATTGATAGAATCCTGAATCTCAGCAAAAACGGTAGTGGATCCAATCAATAAAGTTCCGCCGCCAATTACCAACGCCATGGTGCTTTTACCACTGATTGCCGCTTTGCGGATAATATCCTGTAGTTGTATGGCAGTGTCCTTACCTAAAAAACCTTCCAGCTGACTGTAGATCTCACCCTCAATGGCCTCGCGCTTTAAAAATATACTGCACAGCGAGATAATCAGAATCAGCAACGGCCCCATTGAGAACACGGTATAATAGGCCAGGGAGCCGCTCAGCTTGGTAACCTTATCATCAGAAAAACCAGTGAATGAATCCATCAGTACTTTCCATATTCCCTTAAATGTTATTTTCTTCTTCATGCTATTGATTGCTATTAACTATAAGTTATAAGCAAAATAGTGGCGAATAAGTTTCCGATTTTCCATTTTTGTTAATCTTTCGTCAGTTTCAAACACCAGTTTGAATTATCCAGATTAATACACGTATTTTTGATAACACTGTTAACTTACCTCAGAGATATGGGTGTTTTAGAAAGAAAAATCAGACAAAAAGAAGAACTGCGTACTGCAATTCTCGATGCTGCATGGCAACTCGTTTTAACAGACGGATGGCAGTCACTTTCCATCAGGAAAATCGCTGACGCCATTGAATATAGTATTCCTGTTATCTACAACCACTTTGAAAATAAGGATGCTATTCTGCTCGAATTTACCAGAGAAGGGTTTCTTAAACTCGCAGCGCACTTGATGACCGCTAAGGATGGTGCCAACACGCCGGCAGAACAATTGGAAAGAATTGCTGATGCGTATTGGGATTTTGCTTATGCCAATAAAGAATACTATCAACTTATGTTTGGTTTGGGTATCCCGGCCTGCGAAACGGTAAATCAGATTCCCGAAATGCAGGAGATGACACGGATATTAACGTCAACAATCAAGGCGGCCCTTGCCGCGGGTAATAACCCCGAGGCAGATTACTTCCTTAAATTCCATACCTACTGGTCTATTCTGCATGGACTGGTATCCATACAGATGATAGAAAAAGATGGCAAGCCAGACGATATCAAGAAAATGATCTTGCATGATGCGATGTCGGGCTTTATCAAGTCGCTCATGGGCTAGCCCAACAATTGTTGGGCAAACATTTTTTTTATTGAAATGTTGTTATATTTACACTTATCAGAATTACATATAAGGAAATATGAAACGTATATTCAATACCAACTTCAATCACGGCACGTTAAATTTTGCCTTGCTTGTACTACGGGTAGCCCTGGGTGCATTTATGTTGACGCATGGCATCGGGAAATTTCAGCAGCTGGTAGCGGGAGGGGAAATCAAGTTTGCGGATCCTATAGGTATAGGCGAGCTGCCTTCCTTAATTCTTGCGGTGTTTGCTGAGGTATTCTGTTCTATAGCACTTATAATAGGGTTTGCCACCCGCCTTGCTGTGATTCCATTGATGGTTACTATGTGTATCGCCATATTTATTGTCCACGTACCAGATGGATTCAAAGCGCAGGAACTTCCCGCGCATTATCTGTTAGCTTACTTTTTTATCCTGCTTTCGGGTGCTGGCAAGTTCAGTGTGGATCACCTCATCAGCAAAAAGCTCAATAGAAGATCGAGACTGCGTTAAGACTTTAACTCAAATTCAATCAGCTTACCGATTTCTGCAATGTTGAAATCGGCAAAAGGAGGAGCGAAGTCACCAGTACTCCAGGTTCCTGTACTGCCCAGGAAAAATAAAGTGGAATCTTCCGCCAGACTAATTTCGTAGGCATTTGGCTGGTCTTTCATCGGACTTACCTTATAAACTGTCCCTGCAGCTGTTGTAATTGTGAAGCTTTTCATATCTATAGATGCGTGTTAGCAATATTTTCCTTTTTTTCCGTTATAGAGAGGAAATACATTGTTCGAATGTAGACAAACAAACCAACACCAAACAAATAATTTTAATATACACTTATGAAAAAAATACTCGTTATCTGCATTGCCCTGTTCACTTTGGCGGGCTGCGGAATCAACAAGCAGACGCAACAGATTAAGGCATTGGAAAAATGTACCTATAAAATCTTATCGGCTACTCAAATTACTGTTGCCGGTGCAGATGTACAGCGATTGATCCAGACGCAGGATATTAACCTGGCAAGCTTACCCGGACTGGCATTGGGCCTATTGCGTAAAGATATCCCGCTGCGCGGAAAATTAAATATGCAAATCAGCAATCCCACATCTTCGGATGCTGCGATCAATGAATTCGAATATAAAATCCTGGTCAATAATCAGGAGATTGCTACCGGATTTGTTAACCAGCTCGTAGATGTGCGTGCCGGACAAAGTACCACCGTTCCTGTCGACGTAAACATCAATGTCTATCAGTTTGTATCTAACGGAAAGATCATGAGTGATATCACCAGATTTTTGCAAGGAGGTTCTGGCACAAATGAGCAAAAGGGATTGCTTACCCTTAAAATCAAACCGAGTATAAAAATCGGAAACTCACTGGTTAAGTACCCGGGATTCATTACGATAGACAAAGAAATCAGCAGCAAGATTCTTTTGTAAAAAGAATGATCAAAATAGGATTGTTACTAAAATCCCGGTGCGAACGCACCGGGATTCCTGTTTTTTGAGTAGCTTCGAAAACTAACAATCGAACATGAATTTTAAGGCTTATCTTTCCTGTTTGCTGATCCTGGTTTCAGGCTATTTGCAGGCACAGGTTATTCCACAACTCAACGCTGCAGAAATCAAGCAGGGGCTCGAATCTCTACAGGTAACAGGGAGTGTGCTCTACATGGCAGCACATCCTGATGATGAAAATACAAGGTTACTGGCCTATCTGGCTAAAGAAATGAAAGTCAGAACCGGCTATCTTTCTCTTACACGTGGTGACGGCGGACAAAACCTGATCGGCACTGAGCAGGCAGACTTGCTGGGTGTGATTCGCACGCAGGAGTTGCTTGCAGCAAGGCGTATGGATGGTGCTGAACAGTTCTTTACCCGTGCCAATGATTTTGGGTTTTCTAAAAACCCCGAGGAAAGTTTTAAGGTATGGGGAAAACAAAAGATATTGGGGGATGCCGTATGGGTAATCCGTAATTTTAAGCCTGACGTAATTATCGCCCGCTTCCCGGAAGATTCCCGGGCAGGACATGGTCACCACTCGGCCTCGGCAATCCTGGCTCGTGAGGCATTTACCGCCGCTGCCGATCCAAAGCAATTTCCTGAGCAACTAAAATATACTACGGTTTGGCAGGCTAAACGGGTGGTATGGAATACCTTCAACTTCGGCGGCGCCAATACCACATCACCCGATCAGCTTACGCTTGATGTTGGTGGATACAATGCGCTGTTGGGAAAAAGCTATGGCGAAATTGCCGCAGAAAGTCGGTCGAACCATAAAAGTCAGGGCTTCGGCTCAGCAAAGCAGCGTGGATCAGCACTCGAATATTTTAGCCCCATTGCTGGGGTGCCTGCAAAGAGAGATCTTTTTGAAGGTATAGACTTCTCGCTCAACAGATACCCGCAGCTCGCTAAAGCGCAGCAGATCTTAAAAGCAATCAACCAGAATTATCAGGTGGCAAATCCTTCGCAAAGCATAGCTGCCTTGCTTCAGTTGCGTACGGCAGTAAAAGGCTTGCCGTTTAAACATCAGCAGCTAGACGAATTGATCCTCGCCTGTGCGGGTCTGTTTATTGAAACAACGGTTCCCCGTCAGGCCTATGCTTTGCATGATATGATACCTGTACAGGTTCAGGCGATTTCCAGGACTCCAGCAGGTTTCCCTTTAAAGATCAGTATACAAACAGCGAAAGATGCTGCGCCAAAATTATTGGTGTCCAATCAGCAAACGGTTTTTACGGAACAACTGTCGACAGACAAGATTGGATTAACACAGCCATACTGGCTGGAGAAAAAACATGCTATCGGTAGCTACGAGGTGGACTCCTTGAGTAAACTCGGTCGCCCAGAAAATCCAGCACCATCTATTGGGTCTTTATTGGTTACAATTGGTGATCAGCAGATCAGCGTGCAGCGACCGCTCGTCTATAAATCCACAGATCCTGTGCGGGGAGAACTCTATCAACCGCTTACCATTGCGCCGCCAATTACGGCAACCCTGGCAGAAAAAGCATATGTATTCAATGGCAATACCGAGCGGCAATTGACCGTTACGGTACGCAGTTTTAAAGATAACAGTACAGGTACAGTATCAGCGGAAGCACCGGCAGGATGGACGGTTAGCCCGCAAAGCATTCCTGTTAAGTTCAATAAAACCGGGGAGGAGCAGACGCTCACGTTCCATGTTAAACCAGGGGGCCAGAACGCTTCAGGCACATTCGCATTGTCCGTACAAACAGAAGGAAGTACCTACCACCAAGGATTTCTTCCATTGAGCTATGACCATATTCCCGTTCAGACGCTTTTTCCTTTTGCAGATGCGAAGGTAGAGCGCCTGGATCTTAAAATCGCCGGCAAGCGTATCGGCTACATTGCTGGTGCAGGGGACCTAACAGTGCCTGCGCTGCGCCAGATTGGCTACGAAGTAACGGTACTTACCGAAAGTCAGGTGTTGACGGCCGACTTATCTGGATTTGATGCCATCGTTGCTGGAGTGCGCCTATACAACATAAACGATCATATTGCTGCAATGCAAACCAGGTTAATGGAATACGTCAAAAATGGTGGTACCTATGTGGTGCAGTACAACGTAAACGCGCCGTTAAAAATTGCAGAACTGGGTCCTTATCCTTTCAAGCTAAGTAGAGACCGTGTTACTGAAGAGGATGCAGTGGTAACTTTCCTCGCTCCGGAAAGCCCGCTGCTGAACTTCCCGAATCGCATTACGCAGAAAGATTTTGAGGGCTGGGTGCAGGAACGTGGGATTTATTTCACGACTGCGATGGATGCTAAGTATACACCAATCCTGAGTATGCATGATACCGGCGAACAGGCCAATAACGGTTCGTTGATTGTGGCGGATTATGGAAAAGGTAAATATATTTACACCGGACTGGTATTTTATCGGGAGCTCCCTGCAGGGGTACCAGGTGCTTATCGTTTATTCGTAAACCTACTGTCTGCAGGGGCGGCTAAATAATGGATATGCCAGAAAAGCATCAGGAGCTCCCTCCATTTGTTAAAACCTGGAGACAGTTTTACAGACTGCTGATCTTTTGGCTCGTCCTGCTCATTGTATTGTTTTATCTCTTTACCCAATATTTTGCATGAGCACAACTGACTGGGCAGTATTAATCATCACATTGCTGGCGATTGTAAGCTATGGGGTTTATAAAAGTCGGGGTGCGCAGAACATCGAGGGCTTTCTATTGGGTAACCAAAGTCTGCCCTGGTATAGTGTATGCTTATCTGTTATGGCAACCCAAGCTAGTGCCATCACTTTTTTGTCGGCTCCTGGGCTGGCATACGCTACCGGTATGGGCTTTGTCCAATTCTATTTCGGACTGCCACTGGCAATGATTGTGCTCTGTATCACCTTTGTCCCTATATTTCACAGGCTCAAGGTATATACCGCTTACGAATACCTGGAACAGCGTTTTGACCTGAATACACGGGTGCTCACCGCAATTCTATTCTTGATCCAGCGGGGCCTGTCTACCGGCATTACCATCTATGCACCGGCAATTATTCTTTCTGCGATCTTAAATATCAACACCACCTATACCACACTTTTTATAGGTGGACTGGTAATTTGCTATACAGTTTATGGCGGTACAAAGGCGGTGTCCTATACCCAAATGCTCCAGATGAGCATCATCTTTTGCGGGCTGTTCGCTGCAGGAATTATGGTTGTCCACCTGCTACCCGGAGAAATTGGTTTTTCTAAGGCGATTAATATTGCCGGCAAAATGGGTAGGACAAATGCCATAGATTTTAAGTTCGACTGGAATAATCAGTATACCGTGTGGAGTGGTCTGATCGGTGGCTTCTTTTTGCAGCTCTCTTATTTCGGGACAGACCAGAGTCAGGTTGGCCGTTACTTAACAGGAGCATCTGTTGCCGAGAGCAGGCTGGGGCTGTTGATGAATGGCTTAGTTAAAATCCCAATGCAGTTTCTAATCCTCCTGATTGGGGTGCTTGTATTTACATTTTATCAATACAATAAACCGCCCGTTTTCTTTAACAGTGTAGAACTGAGCAAGCTGGAAAACAGCAAATATAAACCTCAGCTGGATTCCATCAATACTGCATATGAGCAGTCATTTCGTGCCAAGCAGGTGGAGCTGGAAAAGCTGGATGTGGCAGTAGATGCACATGATGAAATTGCTATAGACCGGCAACGTGAGATACTTAAGTCGGCCGATGCACAGTCCAAAGTGCTAAAAAAACGTACGACAGACCTGATGCTGGCGAATGATCCCGGTGCTGATATCAATGATAACAACTATGTTTTTTTGAGCTTTGTGACCAAATACCTCCCTAAAGGACTCATAGGTTTGCTGATTGCGATCATTTTTCTGGCCTCCATGGGATCCACGGCAAGCGCGTTAAATTCTCTTGCTTCGACAAGTGTAATCGATATTTATAAAAGACTGATTAGCAAGCGTGGTAGCGATGAGCATTACTTGAAAATTTCCCGACTAGCAACAATCTTCTGGGGGCTTATTTGTATTGTAATGGCACTTTATGCCAGTCGGATTGGTAACCTGATCGAAGCTGTAAATATCCTCGGTTCTTACATATACGGCACTATTCTGGGCGTCTTTCTGGTCGCATTTTACCTTAAAAAAGTAAATGGGAGATCCGTATTTACAGCGGCTGTACTCACTGAAATTGTGGTCTGTATCTGTGGATGGCAAAAGGTAGTTGCCTATCTGTGGCTTAACGTAATCGGTTGTTTGCTTGTTGTAATTCTGGCCATCGCCATACAGCAATTCAACAGAACCGCAGTTAAAAGCCAGAACTGATCCCTATCTTCGCTGTAATTATGCTGGAAATTGTTTATCAGGATGAACACCTGATTGCTATTAATAAACCCCACGGACTGCTTGTACACCGATCTGCTATGGCGAGTGATGCCAAAGTATTTGCCTTACAGATGCTGCGTGATCAGATCGGCCGGCGCGTCAGCCCTGTGCATCGCCTGGATCGTAAAACCGGAGGACTTTTGTTGTTTGCATTTGAAAAAGATGTGGAAATTTCCATGCATAAACAATTTATGGAAGGCGAGGTGCAAAAGAAATATCAGGCCGTGTTGAGGGGCTATGCGCCGGATGCACTGGATATCGATTATGCACTGACAACAGATGAGGGGGTAGTGCAGGAAGCCTTTACGAGTTTCATTACGCTCAAACGCGCAGAGATTGATATGCCTTTTGGTAAACACGCTACTTCAAGGTACTCGTTAGTAGAGGCCACGCCAACAACAGGGCGGATGCATCAGTTACGTAAACATTTTGCGCATATCTTTTATCCGATCATCGGCGATCGCAAGCATGGCTGTAATAAGCAGAATAAACTTTTTAAAGAGCAATGGGATATGACAACCATGCTGCTCCATGCTTCGGAACTTAATTTTATCCACCCCGTAACCCGTGCACAGATTGAACTCCGTGCGGGTCTGCAGGATGAATTTAAGCGGGTAATGACAATGATGGGATGGTAGTCTGGATAAGCATGCGGATTTTTTGCTCTGCATCGCTAAGCTGCTGCTGAAGCGCTGCTATCGCAGTTGGTGTTTTTAACTGAAGATCTGGTATCAGATTCCGATAATAAGCAATCCCTTGTTGCAGACTTTCTGAGAACTTCTGGAAATGTTTCTCTTTTTTTGCATTCAATATTGCAATATGTGCTGAAATATCTTTTTTAAGGTAATCCAGGTATAGATTTAACTCATTAACAAACAGGTTGGGCCGCTCAACATTTTCTAACAGATCTTCCCGCCCGTAGATGTGGCCGATCATCTGACTTAGCGAATAGCGCCCTGAAAAGTAAGCCAGATTAGGTCCCGGGCAAATACTTACCGCTTTATTTTCTCTAGGCTTAAGGATATCGTTTTTAAGATATGCCGAAGCACATAGGCCTTCACAAAGGCAAACTTTTTCAGTGATACTTTCATAGCGTGCTGCATATTCGGTATCGGCGAGCTCGAGTTCCTTAAGTTGTTCAATCTTGAGGTGTTGGTAAGCCCTGGAAGCAGTACAAATCGGCTGTAAACTGAACTCGGTATTGGTGCATAGGTATTTTTTTTTGCATGGACTACCCGGTCGTCCTTTTTCAATCCGCGCGATGCGCTGACTTTCAGCAGTGCTTTTTCTGAAGTTGTTGAACAACACGCCAAGAGGTGATGAGTTGCTGATAAAGAAGTCGTGCTCATCAGCAGAAATTAACGCCGCCAACGTTTCCTCATCTACATTAGTAGCTTCAGGAACCAATAAAAAAGGGCTTCCCCAGCCTGTAGCGTCAAGCTCATAATGCTTCATCAAGAACTGATGCTCCTCAGCGGTACCAATACCACCCTGGAAACTGATCCGCTGTCCGGGTTTTGGCATGCGGTCCATTCCTTTCTCGTGAAGTGCCACTGTGCAGATGTTCCAGAGTTCATCCAGCAACGCAGTTCTTTTTTCTTTAAATTCTGCCAAAATTGGACCAGTAAGCAGCCCGTCGGTAGCAAAAGCATGCCCCCCGCAGTTTAAACCAGACTCTATCCTGAATTCAGAGATCCAGATTCCTCTTTTCGCCAACATCTTGGCCTGAATATATGCAGATCTGAAATCACTAACCTTCAGGATCACTTTTTTGGTATACATCCCCCCCGCAGCATAAAGCTCCTTACACTGTTCCATATAGGCATATAGCCTGGGGTTTAGCCCGGCTGATATCACTACTGAAGCATTCAGCTTACTCTTTACAAAACCACGCATTGCGGCGATGGCATCGGTAAAGTCGTCACCCAAATAGGTATGGTCATCGCTGTAATTTGCCTTGTCTACTTTCGACATGATGTTCACGTCAATAGCTCCCGCCTGCATGGAATGCTTAAGCTCTGCCTGTAATTTTTTCTTCTGCAAGGGATGGCTTTGGGTCAACATATGCTGATACCATTTCTTCAGCTCTGAGTCTTCGGGAAGTAGCTCGAAATAGGTGGTCAGCTCTGTTCCGGGCACAAAATCCTGCGATTTGAGTATGTCCATCTGACGTTCCAGGATGTCGTGCAGCAGATTCAGGTAGGCCGTAATTCTTCTGGCCCGTGCATCGGGTTCGGCAATGCTGATCGGAACGTAATCCAGTCCCTGTAGCTCTGCATGATATTTTCTCATCCGCTCAGTCAGCTCGTCATCAACGATGGAAACCACCGAAGAAATTCCGAAACGGCCAACTTTTAGCGGGGTGTCTATGGAATAACCTAAACCTAAAACGGGAATGTGGAAAGTGTGGCTCATAAGTATGTTGAATTAACCTGCCGACAAAGGAGCATACATTATTTAAGCTAAAACATGACCAAAGTCACATTGCCAGCATGACGGCCATTAGAATTTTGGCTTCCAAAAAAACTTTATATTTGAAAAAAAGTAAATATGGAAAATGCCAGGCTATTGAATGCGATTATCGAAACCGCCATTGATGGGATCATTACCATCGATCAGCGTGGGATAATCGAATCACTAAACCCGGCGGCACTGAAGCTTTTTGGTTACGACATTGAAGAAGTTGTTGGGCAGAACATCAAGGTTCTAATGCCTGAGCCAGACAAAGGGGCACACGATGGCTACATCCAGCATTATCAGCATACCGGCGAAAAACATATCATCGGCACAGGACGTGAGGTACGTGGCCTGCGTAAAGACGGCTCTACATTCCCTTTCCGCCTGGCAGTGAGTGAGGTTCAGTATGAAGAACGCAAAATTTACACCGGATTTATCCACGATCTCTCCAAAGAAAAAGAAGCGGAAGAACGACTGATGGAATACGCAGCAGAACTGGAAGGTCTGGTAGATGAACGGACAAAGTCGCTCCGTAAAACTGTTGTTGCCCTCAAAGAAGCCAAAGAGGAAGTCAGCATCTCCCTTGAAAAGGAAAAAGAGCTGAATCAGCTCAAAAGCAGGTTTGTTTCCATGGCATCACATGAGTTCAGAACACCACTAAGCTCAGTGCAGCTATCAGCATCACTGATAGAAAAATACGCATTGCCCTTTGATAATAAACATATAGAAAAACATGTAGGCAAGATCAAAAATGCAGTAGGCAACTTAACAAATATCCTGAACGACTTTTTATCGCTGGAGCGACTGGAAGCAGGTAGGGTAGAGCCCACCTTTGCAGCTTTCGACCTTGTTAAGCTCTCTGAGGAAGTTACAGAAGAGATGCAGATGATCGCCAAACAAGATCAAAACATTATTTACCAGCATACGGGACTGGAAAGCATGGTAAACCTGGATCAGAATCTGCTGCGCAATTGCATGATCAACCTGATTGGAAATGCCATCAAATATTCTGGAGAGCATACTTTTATTGAATTTAATACGGAGATTACTGCCGACAGATGCCTGGTTACGATCCGCGACAATGGTATCGGCATTCCTGATGCCGATCAGGTGCAGCTCTTCCAGCCATTTTTCAGGGCACACAATACCGGAAACATCCCGGGAACCGGCCTGGGCCTGAACATCGTGCTGCGCTATGCAACATTGATGAATGGTGAACTCGATTTCGAGAGCAAGATTAACTCAGGGACAACTTTTACGCTATCTTTTAACAAATAACATGAGCAAGACACGCATTTTAATTATAGAAGACAATGATGATATCCGCGAAAGTGTAGTAGAGATACTGGAGCTGGCAGACTATGAAGTTATCGAAGCTGATAATGGAAAGCTCGGTGTAGACCTCGCAATTCATCATCTGCCCGATCTGATTTTGTGCGATATCATGATGCCAGAGCTTGATGGTTATGGTGTATTATACCTCCTTAATAAAAATAAACAGACTGCCGCCACACCATTCATCTTTTTAACCGCTAAAGCGGAGCGTGTGGATATGCGCAAAGGGATGGAAATGGGTGCGGATGACTACCTCACAAAACCTTTTGACGATGTGGAACTGCTCAGTGCCGTAGAAAGTAGGCTAAGCAAGCGAAGCAAGCAGGAAGCCTTTTACAGCAAAAGCCTGGATCAGATGAGTAACCTGATCGGACAAACTTCGGGACTAAAAGAACTCGCAAAAGTCATTACCCAGCGTAAAACCAGGCAAATCAAAAAGAAACAGGTAATCTATTACGAAGGAGATGCTGTAAGTGGCGTTTATCTGGTGCTTAGTGGAAAAGTGAAAACAGTGAAACTTACTGAAGATGGCAGACAGCTGATGACGGGCCTCTATGGGGCCGACGAATATTTTGGTATTGCCGCATTGCTGCTGAACGAACCTTACGCCGAAAGTGGTGAGGCCATGGAAGACTCCACCATCTGTTTGCTGCCCAGAGATCTGATGGACGACCTCTTAAACAGATATCCAGATATCGCCCGTCAGTTTATAAAAATCCTGTCAAATAACCTCATGGAGAAAGAAGAACAGTTGCTGCAATTGGCCTACCATTCCGTGCGCAAGCGACTGGCTGAGGTATTGGTGCGTCTGGTTAAGCAGGAGCCCGAAAACTCATTGCTTGAGCTGAAGGTTTCCAGGGATAACCTGGCGGCACTTGCAGGAATGGCTACAGAGACTGTAAGCAGGATTCTGAGTGACTTCAAAGATGAGCAACTGATTGAGCGTAAAGGGAGTCAGATTGTGATCCTTAACCTGCAGAAGCTGCAGACCCTAAAACAGTAAAAACTGACGAATATCAGTTTTCGGGCTGACTAAAAGCATTCCATAGCAACTGACGCTGCGCTAGTTTTGTAAACTAAAACAGCACGTATGAAAGCAGTAGCTTACAGCATTCAATCTTTTGAAAAGGAACCTCTGGCTTTAGCCAACCACAAAAAACACGAGATTACCCTGATATCTAATTCCTTAACGGAAGAAACTGCGCTCTACGCCACAGGTAAAGAAGCGGTTATCGTATTCAGTGAGGATCTGGTATCTGCAGCAGTAATCAATAAACTGGCAGACCTTGGGGTTAAGTTCCTGGCCACCCGCTCTTCCTCAACTAGTCACATCGATCAGGATGCCGCAGCAACAAGGCACATCAAGATTGCCAATGTTCCTGAAGCGTTACTGGGTTTGCGCAATACTGAAGAACTCGCCATGGCGCTTGCTGAGGAAACGATCCTCAACCTGGATAAGTGGCAGGGGAAAGCCTGTTTAGGTGCTTCTTGTGTATGTGCCAACTCCTGCCGTTCGATGAAGGATCTGTTTAACAAAGATGTTCCGGAGGCAGATCATGAACACTAAAACACTGGCAGAAAAATATACCGTTCCTGCACCAAGATATACCAGCTACCCTACCGTTCCCTATTGGGAAAATGATGCCTTTTCCGCAGCAGCATGGAAGGAAAGTGTAGTCAATAGCTTCATTGCTATGGATAGTACTGAAGGCATCAGTGTATATATACATTTACCTTTTTGTGAAAGTTTATGCACCTACTGTGGCTGTAATACACGCATCACGCGCAACCATGGCGTAGAGGAGCCCTATATGCAGACACTCTGGAAAGAGTGGGAAATGTATCTTGCCCTTTTGCCCAGCCGCCCGCAGATTCGTGAACTCCATCTTGGTGGTGGCACACCGACTTTTTTTAGTCCCGGTAACCTCGCGAAACTCGTAAAGGGTATTTTAGACAGGGCTGATATTCACCCCGCGGCTGAATTCAGCTTTGAGGCCCACCCGGGCAATACTACACATGCCCACCTGGATCAACTGCATGCACTCGGATTTAAGCGTTTAAGTTTCGGTATTCAGGATTTTGATCCCCTGGTGCAGCTTACCATTAACAGGGTTCAAAGCTACGAAGAGGTAGAGCTAGCTACCAATGATGCACGTGCAGCCGGTTATACTTCGATCAATTATGACCTGATCTACGGACTTCCCATGCAAACCATGGCCGGACTTACAGAAACTATTGCAGCTGTGCTTAAATTAAGGCCAGACAGAATTGCATTTTACAGCTATGCGCATGTGCCATGGGTTAAGCCCGGACAACGCAGCTACACAGAAAAAGACCTTCCCGAAGGTGAGTTTAAGCACCAGCTTTACGAGGCTGGCAGAGAGCTGCTCAAAGCAGGCGGGTACCTCGAAATTGGCATGGACCACTTTACCCTGCCCACGGATAGCCTCTTTGAGGCCGAAGCAAAAGGAACTTTACACCGTAACTTTATGGGCTATACCGAGCAGTACAGCCGGCTGATGATCGGCCTGGGCGTAAGTGCCATCAGTGATAGTTGGACCGGGTTTGCTCAAAACGTTAAAAAGGTAGAGGAATATACTGCGCTCGTTAACAGCGGAGAATTGCCGGTTTTCAAAGGACATTTATTAAATGCTGAAGATCTGATTGTAAGACAGCATATCCTGAATATCATGTGTAAAGGTGAAACGAGCTGGACAAGCTATAGCGAATTTAGCGTGCTCGCAGAAGGTATGGAGCGAATGCGCGTGCTGGAAGCGGATGGATTGGTGGTACTGGATGGGAATTCTGTTCGCGTTACCACCGCCGGGAAACGTTTTCTGAGGAACATCTGCATGGCGCTTGATCTCCGTTTATGGCGCAAGGCACCGGCTACGCAACTATTCAGTATCTCAGGTTAATTACCGGCAGTCACTGATCGCATTTGCTTTCGGACTTAGATAGGGGATGTTTAGCTGCATACCCCTTAAAATGAACCAGAAACCCAAACAAACCATCAGATAAGGGATCACCATATTGATCCTGCGGCGCACAATGGCACCCGTAAAGCCCATTCCAACTGTTGCGATCAACATCAGTGGAACTGTGCCTATCCCAAACCAGAACATATAGCTTACTGCGCCTTGTACGGTGGCGGTGTTTAATGCGCCCGCCATTGCCAGGTATACGAACCCGCAAGGTAGCAACCCGTTGATCATCCCGATAATCAGGTGGTTAGCACGGTGCTTAAGTGCGTAGCCAAACAAAGCATGAAAAGGTTTAAGTAAAAATGAAGCTTGTGGGCCGGATACTGAAGAGAATTTAAAGATTCTGGAGGCTGCGGCAATCAGGATCAGCACACCGCTCAATATGCTGAGTGCCTGCTGCAGGCCGGATAACCAGAGCTGCCGGCCAATCAAACCAATTAGTATGCCCAGTATACTGTAAGAGATAATGCGTCCAACCTGGTAACGGAACTTATCGAATAGCAGGTAGCCCCATCCTTTGCGCAAAGAGGGTACGGCAAAGGCCAATGGCCCGCACATACCCACACAATGTACACTGCCCATCAGGCCAATCAGGAAAGCGAGATACTGATCGCTCATTACAACATCACCTCCTGTTCGTAAGTATAAGCCTTCGCACCACTGGTCCAGTCGGCAATTATTTTCCATGATCCTTTTGCTCTGGTTTTTACAGGAATACGGAACTGATGCCTGCCATCTGTTTGCAGCTTCATGTTCACATCCATGCGCTTATCGGCGCTGCGCACCAGTTTAATGGTTCCTGAAGCATCTTGCTTAAATGAAACCAACAGGGTGTCGCCCTGAATCAAGATGACTGGCGCAGCGTGGTCACGCTTCACATTTTCTTTTTTGGTATATACCTCGTTATACCGGATACCTTTTTCGTAATAATCGGTGTCGACTAGCGCATCGCTCTTACTCCGCATCATCATGGTACCTAAAGTGATGATGAATGCCATAAAGCTTAGCATGGCTATAGTTAGTTTTGTTCCCCAGTTCATCGTATTATTCGTTAGGTGGTGCAATAAAAGTTGTTTCAAAATGATCTATGACCTTTCCGCCTGATATTAATTTAAAGCCGATTTCGGTCTTATATTTCTTTATTTCTTTTTGTGGGAGAATGATAAAGAAGGTAAGTTTTGCTGTTTTGCCATACTTCAGCTCATTTGTCTGATCTATGTATTGTATTTTCGCCTCTGGCAGATCGGGCCTGATACTGAATTTAAGATCTCCCTTGGTCTTGTTAACCAGTTCTGCATTATAGAGATTACTTACTGTATGGTCATTGTCGCGCATCTGATACAGCGTGCCGCTTGCCCTTAGTATGGTTGTCTTTACCGCAGATCTGCTCAGCAGCAGATAACCGAGCGTACCTGCCAGCACTAACAGTACAGCACTGTATCCGTAAATTCTTTTGCTCAGTTGAAAAGGCTTTCCATGTTTAACTTCATCCTCAGATTTAAAACCAATAAGCCGCAATGGCCTGTTGATTTTTTCCATTACCATATCGCAGGCATCAATACAGGCTGTACAATTGATACATTCCATTTGGGTGCCGTTTCTGATATCTATCCCCGTAGGGCATACCTGCACGCACAGTTTGCAGTCTATACAGTCGCCAGTAACCTTTGGCTCTGCTTTAGCCCGTTTACCTCGTGGCTCTCCCCGCAGATAGTCGTAAGCCACAATGATACTTTGGTTATCCAGAAGTACCCCCTGCAACCGTCCATAGGGGCAAATAACTGTACACACGAGCTCGCGCATGCGCGAAAACACCAGGTAGAAAACAAAAGTGAAAAGCCAGATGGAAATAAAACCACTCAAGTGTTGTGTTACTGGCTCAACAATGATTTTCCTGAGCGTATCTGACCCGATGAGATAGGCCAGGAAGATATTGGCAATAGCAAAGGATATCGCCAGAAAGATAAAGTGTTTGGCTGTTTTTTTTAAGAACTTTTCGGTCGTTAAGGGGCCTTCGTCCAATTTTTTCTGTTTCAGATGATCACCCTCAATCCACTGTTCTATCTTCCGGAAAACCATTTCCATAAAAATGGTCTGCGGACAAACCCATCCGCAGAAAACCCTTCCGAAAACTACGGTAAACAATACAACGAACACAATAAAGGTGAGGAGTGCCAATACAAAGAGGTAGAAATCTTGAGGCCAGAATACTAGCCCGAAGAACACAAATTTACGTTCCAGCACATTCAACAAGATCAGCTGTTCTCCATTAAGTCTTAAAAATGGTGCTGCTAAGAGCAGCACCAGAAAGAAGTAGCTTAATGCAGAGCGGTACGCATAGAGCTTGCCCTTAATGATTTTGGCGTAGATCCATTTGCGCTTTTTCCCATCGTCTGTTACCGTAGAAATTTGATCTCTGAAAGATTTGGGGTCTTGCGACATGTTTATGGTTGTTTATCTCCCTGCGGTGCTTTGGCGCCGGCAGGTTTGCTACCCTGAAGGGAAAGCACGTAATTGGTGAGCTCAGCAATCTGCTGCGCACTGAGCGATTTCTCCCAGGCAATCATTCCTTTTGCCGGAACGCCATATTTAATTGTTGTGAATACTTCTTTTACCGATCCGCCATGCAGCCAGTACTCATCGGTCAGGTTTGGCCCAACAATACCTTCGGCATGCGCTCCATGGCAGGGTGTACACCTGCTTTGGAACAGTCCTGCACCGGCACTAAGCATTGCCGGGTCCTTGCTCTGTACGATATTGTTTTCATTGACTGCACTTTTGGCATTTGCCGGACTGGCCAGAAACACTAGTTTATCGTTGTTTGCCTGCTCAACTTCGGCGATATATTCTTCTTCCTGTGTTTTACCAAAGCCCAGGAACTCGTAGTTGCACATGTACAAGACGGCAACGATGATGGTGCCGTAAAACAACACCATAAACCAGGCGGGGGTAGGGTTGTTCAGCTCGGAGATACCGTCAAACTTATGCTCCATGATGAGGCTTTCCTCTTCGGCGATAGGTTTTAATCCCATCAGCCTGGTCCAGATGGAAGGTTTGGCTTTTTTCAGTGCCTCAGCTTCCAGCTCAGCCTTAAGCAATAAAGCTTTCTGTTCTGGAGTAGCAAAAACCGTAGGATCAATGGATTCTTTTACGTAGAAACGGATAACCTTCAGTAGCAAAATGGTTACTCCAAGTACCAGGATGGAGGCCACCAGCATCACGATTACTACAATGTCTGCTGAGCTCATAGGTCGTTGTCTTTTAAGGGTAATGCACTCATGTATTCGATCTCATCCTTTTTCATCATTAGGATTATGGCGCCCACGATCAGGAAAAAAAGGACAAATATGCTCATGGAGCTCAGGAGATAGATCTCCTTTCCGTCTATTAAATTTGAAAATTGCTTAAACATGATTTCTATATTTTTTGATGTTACCTGGCTTTAATATCTGTACCTAACCTTTGCAGATAGGCGATCAGTGCAATGATCTCTTTATCGCTCTTAACCTTTACGTTGTTCTTGTTCAGGTCGCCGGCAATTTCTTTAGCCTGAACATCCAGATCTTTATTTGCCTGATTTTCATAGCCTAAATCGTAAGGAACCCCCAGCGTACGCATTGCATTGATTTTTGAGATCGTAGTTGTTGTATCCAGTTTTTGTGTAGTCAACCATTCATATGGAGGCATAATACTTCCTGGCGACATAGTTTGCGGATCCAACAAGTGGTTGTAATGCCATGCGTTAGAGTATTTTCCACCTACACGCTGCAAATCCGGCCCTGTACGTTTTGATCCCCACAAAAATGGGTGGTCATATACAAACTCTCCAGCCTTACTGTATTCTCCATAACGTTCGGTCTCTGAACGGAAAGGCCTGATCATTTGCGAGTGGCAGTTTACGCAACCCTCACGGATATAGACATCCCTGCCTTGCAGTTCCAGTGCAGTATATGGTTTTACGCTGGCAATGGTTGGGATATTTGATTTGATGGTAAACGTTGGCATCATTTCTATCATCCCGCCAATCAGGATCACCACTAGCGAGAGCACCATAAAGATGATCGGTTTGCGTTCCAGGAAGCGGTGTGCTTTACGGTCAGATCCCTGTGGCACATAGTTGGCAGCTAAAGCTTGCGCTTCGGCCGGTTCATTGGCCAGCAACTTACCTGCTTTCGCTGTTTTGATGATGTTATAGGTCATCACGATCACACCGGTCAGATAAAACAGTCCACCGAGCGCGCGTAGCATATACATTGGGATGATTTGGATTACTGTTTCCAGAAAGTTAGGATATTTCAACAAGCCTTCTGGTGTAAACTCTTTCCACATCAGCCCCTGTGTGAAACCTGCAAAGTACAAAGGCACGGCATAGAAAATTATTCCCAGCGTACCGATCCAAAAGTGGAAAGCAGCCAGTTTTTTAGAGTATAACGGAGTTCTGTAGATTCTCGGGATCAGCCAGTATAAAATACCGAAGGTTAGGAATCCATTCCATCCCAGGGCACCTACGTGTACGTGGGCTACTATCCAGTCGGTATAGTGAGCAATGGCATTGATGTTTTTAAGTGCCAGCATTGGCCCCTCAAAAGTGGCCATACCGTAAGCGGTAATACCAACCACCATAAATTTCAGGGTAGCGTCTTCACGAACTTTATCCCAGGCACCGCGCAGGGTAAGCAGCCCGTTGATCATCCCGCCCCAGCTTGGTGCAATCAGCATCAGTGAGAAGGCAGTGCCAAGTGATTGAGCCCAGCCCGGTAAAGAAGTATAGAGTAAATGGTGAGGTCCTGCCCAGATGTAAATGAAAATGAGCGACCAGAAGTGTAGTATACTGAGTTTGTAAGAATAGATAGGGCGATTGGCCATCTTCGGCAGGAAATAATACATCATACCGAGGTAAGGGGTAGTCAGGAAAAACGCTACCGCATTGTGTCCGTACCACCATTGTACCAAAGCATCCTGCACACCGGCATATAGATAATAGCTTTTAAAAGCTGATATCGGTAATTCAAAAGAGTTAACAATATGTAAAACAGCAACAGTAACAAAAGTGGCGATATAAAACCAGATGGCTACATACATGTGCTGCTCTCGGCGTTTAATAATTGTACCGAACATATTGATCCCGAAAACTACCCAGATCAGCGTTATGGCAATATCTATCGGCCATTCCAATTCTGCATATTCATGTGAGGTAGTCAGACCTAAAGGAAGGGTGATGACTGCTGAGACAATGATAAGCTGCCATCCCCAGAAGTGAATCTTGCTCAGCACATCGCTGAACATCCTGGCTTTAAGGAGGCGTTGCAGCGAATAATAAACACCCATAAAAATGGCGTTACCTACAAAGGCGAAGATTACTGCATTAGTGTGCAGCGGGCGGATGCGGCCGAAAGTGGTATACTGGCTACCCATGTTCAGCGCCGGCTTAAAAAGCTGCATGGCGATGAGCAGCCCTACGGTCATGCCAATTATGCCCCAGACGATGGTGGCGATGGCAAAGTTCCTTACGATTTTATTATCGTAGTAAAATTTCTCAGTCATACGAATTGATTACTAATTGATGGGGGTAAAATTACTTGTGCGCGTGCGATGGGGGTATGATTAACATTGTGGCTAAAGATGATCTTCATCACTTTTTTCTGCCCGATTTTGTGCGGGCTGCTCGTCAAACAGCAATCGGATACCAGGCGTATAGGTATCGTCATTCTGCCCCGTTTTACTCGCCCAGAAAAAGGCGAGGAGAAAGATCAGCGCCAGTAAAATACTGATGCCGATCAGCATATAGATCATGTTCATAGTAGTTTGTTTTTACGGGCATAGGCCCTGGCCGAAATACTTGTAAATAGGATAATGGTTACGGTGCTTACGGGCATCAGGATTGCCGCAATCAGCGGCGAAAGGATCCCCTGCACAGCAAAGAAAAGACCAACGAAATTGTAGATCAGGGAGATCACGAAGCTGAAGTGGATTACCTTCACGGCATCTTTAGCCTGCTGGATAAACTGTGGAATCTTAGCAAAGTTTTCACCGTCCAGGATCGCATCGCATCCGGGCGTAAAGTTGTTGATGTTGTCTGTAACTGCAATACCCAGGTCGCTCTGTCTTAGCGCACCGGCATCGTTCAGTCCATCGCCAAACATCAACACCTTGTGTCCAAATTGCTGCAGATTGGCGATATAATCCAACTTATTCTGCGGGCTCTGTTTAAAATGCATCTGCTGGATCCTTGGGAAAAATGGAATGAGACTCTGACGGTCCTGGTCCTGATCTCCCGACAAAAGGTGCAGGTCTGCGCGGCTCCCCATTTTCTGGATTAACCCTTTAAATCCCGGGCGCCATTGTTTGGCAGCAATAAACGAACCCAGGAAATGCCCGTCAACCATGACCAATACAGAACTGGATTCCTGGTTGTACTGTTCGATGCCCAGAAAGGCGGCATTGCCTAGGCGCAGCTGATGCCCATTTACAACCCCGCTGATGCCGCGTCCAACCATTTCTTTGTATTCCATGGCTCCATATTGTGCAGGTTTATCGATCCACTTAACAAGCTCCCTGCTTAAGGGGTGCCCGGAGTTGCGTGCCAGGTCGGCCACCAGCTGCTTCTGCGCTTCAGTAATAATTCCCTCAAACCGGAATCCGGCAGTCTCAGGATTCGTAATCGTACCGGTTTTGTCAAAAACGAAAGTGTCTATGCGTGCAAGCTCTTCTATAACCGATGTGTTTTTGAGGTAGAACTTGTTTTTATCAAATACGCTGAGCACTGCGGCCAGGGTAAAGGGCGAGCTTAAAGCAAGCGCACAGGGGCATGCAATAATAAGTACGGCAGTAAAACTGGCAAGCGCCCTGGATGGATCTGTGAACAGCCAGAAGATACCTGCACCGCTGGCAACCAGCAGTAGTACAATACTGAAATATTTGCTGGCCGTACCACTAAAAGTTTTGATCCGGTCTTTATCCGCTACAAAAGTTTCATTGTTCCATAGACGGGTCAGGTAACTTTGGGATACTGGTTTTACCACCTCCAATTCTATTGCCCCACCCAGCTGCCTGCCGCCGGCATAAACAACCTCGCCCAATACTTTTTGGACAGGTGCGGATTCGCCGGTTACAAAGCTGAAGTCCAGATCTGCATATCCTTTAAGCAAAATAGCATCAGCAGGAATAATCTCATTGCTGCGGATCAGCATCCTATCGCCTTGTTTTAGCTCACTAAGGGGCACCGGACGTTCCGTTCCCTCATTAATTAAAGTGACAGCAACAGGAAAGTACGAACGGTAGTCGCGCTCAAAAGAAAGGTGGTGATAGGTATGTTGCTGCATCCATCGGCCCACCAGCAGGAAGAAAATGAGCCCGCAGAGGGTATCTACAAATCCAGCACCACGCTGCGTAACAATTTCTCCGATGGAGCGCAAAAACATCACGGCAATACCCAGGGCTAAAGGGAAATCCAGATTGAGGACGCCATTCTTTAAATTGATCCATGCGGATTCGAAATAGCCGCGTCCGCTGTAAAATACAACAGGAAGTGCAAAAGCAAGATTCAGCCAGCCAAAGAAATCCTTGAACTGTTGCTCTAGTCCGGAGATCCCAAAATATTCCGGGAAGCTTAGCAGCATGCTGTTGCCGAAGCAAAACCCGGCTACCGCTATTTTGGTCAGCAGCATGCGCGCTTCAGTATTTGATTTTTGTTCTTTAACTACATCCTGCAGGCTGATCAGGGGCTCATAGCCGATGGCACTGAGTGTTTCTACAACCTGACGAAGGGAAAGGTCATCGTTTCTGAACGTGATCATCGTTTGTTTTTTCAGGAAGTCGACTCTCGACTGGATCAGGTCTGGATTGATCTTGTACAGGTTCTCTAACAACCAGATACAGGAGCTGCAATGGATAGCAGGGATATATAAGGTGATTACCGTTACATGCTCATCAGTATAGTCTACCAGATCGGCTGCAATGCGGGGCTCGTCCAGGAACTCGAAATGGGTATTTTGTTTCTTTTGTGTTTGTCCGGGTACATCGTTGTAAACATAATAATCACTCAACTGGTGACTGGATAATAATTGATAAACACCTTTGCAACCCAGGCAGCAAAAATTCTTGTTATCGAGATGATAGGCTTTGGATGGAAGGTTATCGCCGCAGTGGTAACATGCGGTTTCTCCGGATATTAATTTTTCCTGTACCATAATTGATCTTTATCACACAAAATTGCAGTAAAGACCAATTCTGGGACATGATGGCGCTTTGATGGAAAAGTGATATTGGTCACAATTGGGCTGAAAACCATCTAAATGGATTGATTTCAACTTTAGATTGCTTTTCGCTGAGTCCAATGTGATGCCGTGCTGCTACCGTAGTGATACCAAGGTTGGGAGGGGGTTGATTCGGTGTTGCGTCGGTGTTGGTTCGGTGTTGGTTCGGTTCCATACCGACTCAATACCCTCGCAACACCGACGCAACTCCGCGGCAATATCGATTTAATATCGAAGGCACTATGGAAGCACTACGAATGCACTACGTATGCAGTAGCTGCTGCTCTTGATCTGCATCAAGTGTTGTAAATCACAATTTAGCAACTCATGAAAACAGAACAAACGGCCAGATTTAGATGCTAGAAAACAACTCCCTGTTTATTTATGGGAATTTTGGGGATATTGCTATATGCTGATAAAATTAAAACGTGAGTTTAACAGTTTTATATAAAAGATAACGGAAGCCCCTTGAATAAGTTATAAATTAAATCTAGCTTTGTAATAACGTTAAGACAATGATATGAATAGGTATAAAAAACATATAAGGTTATACCGCGCTGAAGATACTATGAGTATTATTACCGGCGCACTTTCTGGCACTACTGGTGGTACATTACTAGGGTCATCTTTCGGGGTTATCGGTGGTATTTTAGGAGGAATTATTGGTGCTTTTTTTACCGGCTATTCCGAATATAAGGATATTCATAAACGACGTTCTATAATTAGGATAGCTCAAGTAAATCCATAGCTCACATTGAGCGTATTTTTCAATACTGCCACAATTCTCTTTTTTGGAAGTATTCTGCTGGTTATTTACGTGGCAATAATGGCTTGCCAAAAAAGGATTAAAGAAATCACTCTGGTAGATGTAGGTCATGTTTTCTTTTCGTCATCATCTATTGGTGGAGGTGTCAAGCTTATTTATTCAACAGTTATAATACTGAATAATTCAACAATAGAAAGCGATAAGTTATATACCATTTACGGTGGCTTTTGTGTGATATGGATTTCAATAGGCTCATTGCAAAAGAAACTTAGAAACACTAAGACATCATTGTTGTAAAATATTAGCTCCTAAATGATATTGTAGCCGGACGTCTAAGCGTCTGATGTGTAGAGTTTAGCATTTCATCTGATTACTTTAAATATTCTGTTATATTTGGCATGACAACCAAATAGCTTTCACATGCACAAAAACTTTTTTAGCGTATGCTTACTGTTGCTTACAACAATAACCTTACGAGCGCAAATTACCGGTACCATCATCGGAAAAACCAATGCTGCAACTGTTAAATCCATTAACGCAGTTTTTAAAGATGCCGACCAGCAATACCTGCATCTGGGCACACTGATTAAACCCAAACAATTTCCTAAAGCTTATTTCCCTCAAAAGGATTCATTATCTACCAGTGATTCTGGATGGTGGTGCAGCGGTTTCTACCCAGGTACACTATTGTATCTATATGAGCAAACCAAAGATCCTGCGTTATTGAAAGCTGCCGATCAGAAGTTACAGGAGCTTAAAGTTGAAGAGTTCAACACCAGCACGCACGATCTTGGCTTTATGATGTACTGTAGCTTCGGTAATGCATATCGATTAAACCCTACGCCAGCATACAAAGAGATCCTGATCAACTCAGCAAAATCTTTGTGTAAACGTTTTGATCCTAAAGTTGGCCTGATCAAATCATGGAACTCCGGCAATCCAAATGACTATACGGTGATCATCGACAACATGATGAACCTGGAGTTATTGTTTTGGGCAACCAAGGTAACTAAGGACTCGAGTTATTACAAAATCGCCGTAACTCATGCCGATAATACCATGAAGAACCACTTCAGACCAGATTACAGTTCTTACCATGTGGTAGTTTATGACGCTCAATCTGGCGCAGTTAAGCAAAAGAAAACAGCTCAGGGTTATGCTGATGCTTCAGCCTGGGCACGTGGACAGGCCTGGGGACTTTACGGTTACACCCTGATGTATCGGGAAACAAAAGACCGGAAATATCTTGAACAGGCGCAGCACATCTCGCAGTTTATTCTGACCAATCCAAACTTGCCTAAAGACAAGATTCCATACTGGGATTTCAACGCACCAAATATCCCGGATGCTTTCCGTGATGCATCGGCAGCAGCCATTATGGCGTCGGCCTGGCTGGAACTTTCAGGGTATGTAAACAAAAAAGATGGGACAGTTTATACCAACACTGCCAAACATATTTTGAATAACTTATCAAGTCCTGAGTACCTCGCCAAACCCGGTACAAACGGTGGTTTTATATTAAAACATAGCGTAGGGCATTTGCCTGCTAAATCCGAAATAGATGTAGCCATTTCGTATGGCGACTACTATTATATCGAAGCACTTGCCAGATTAAAGCAAATTGTAACAAAATAGAGAGAATTAGGAATTATTTGAATTTCATAATTTTTGGTTTGATGTTAATATAAAGTATGGTCTGTAAGCAGATAGATTTGCCAGTGTAAATTTCACACTATGTCTGGTAGATTGAATCTTTTTATCTTTTCCTGCTTTATATTAACATTTTCTTTTAGCGCAGGGGCGCAGACACTTAGTCTGAAGGCCGCCGTAGATACCGCCTTAGCAAATTATGGGACGGTTAAGGCTAAAGGGAACTATGCTAATGCTTCTCTGGCCACAATACAACAGGCCAAAAGAGATTACCTTCCAAACTTCAGTTTAAGTGCACAACAAGATTACGGTACAATCAACGGTCAAAATGGCCCGTCTTACGGACTTGGCGGTCTGGGAACAGCGTCATCAGGACCCGCTTTAGATAAGCAAAATTGGAACGCAGCCTTCGGCGCGCTGTATCTGGCCAACGTAAACTGGGACTTCTTCACCTTTGGGCGCATTAAGCAGCGTATTAAGGTTGCTGAGGCAACATATCAACGCGATAACAAAGATTATGAGCAAGAGAAATTTCAACAGGAAATCCGTGTATCTTCTGCTTACCTGAATTTGCTGGCCGCACAACGGCTCACGAGATCGCAGGAAAAAAACCTGCAACGTGCCATTACTTTTAAAAATACTGCCGTGATCCGTGCAAGTAACGGTTTGATCGCCGGTGTGGACTCCTCACTGGCTAAAGCAGAAGTTTCCAGTGCTAAGATTGCGCTGACAAAGGCGCGCGATGTGGAGCAGGAGCAAGCGAACAGACTGGGCATACTGATGGGTGTAACGGCAACAGATTTCAAGGTTGATACAGCTTCCATCAGCAGGATCCCTTCAAATATGCTAAATGATACCACCATTGCCCAAACACATCCGGTTCTATTATATTATAAAAACCGCGTTGCTGTGAGTAACGAGCAACTCAGCTACTATAAAAGATTGTACTTTCCTACGTTTTCATTATTCGGCGTCATGCAGGGCAGAGGATCGGGCTTCAAGGCTTCTTACATTACCGATCAGCATGCCTACACCTCTAATTATGCAGATGGTGTTAATCCTGTACGTGGAAACTATTTGATTGGAATAGGAATGACCTGGAACCTGACCACCATATTGCGGAACCGTCCGCAGGTAAGATCCCAGCAGTATATCAGTCAGGGATTAACGAATGAATATGAGCAGGTTAACCAGCAGCTTCAGGCACAACTGGCGCTTGCTGAGGCTAAGCTGAAGAATGCGATAGACAACTATCTGGAGGCACCAATACAGGTTAAGGCGGCCTCGGATGCCTATATCCAGAAAAGCACGCTATATAAAAATGGACTTACTACAATAGTCGATCTTACACAAGCCTTATTTACCCTCAACCGCGCAGAAACCGACAGGGATATTGCCTACACCAATGTGTGGCAAGCATTGCTGCTCAAATCTGCCGCGTTAGGAGACTACAATCTATTTATCAAAGAATTTTAAGCCGCTATATACATGAATTTAATACGTTTCGCACTTCGTAAGCCCATCTCCATCATGGTATTTGTTGCCGGGCTGCTGTTCTTCGGGATCAGTGCCATGAGAACGATCAAGGTGGATATCCTCCCGCAAATGAACTTGCCGGTAATCTATATTGCGCACCCTTTTGGTGGGTATACGCCTACACAAATGGAATCTTATTTTGCAAAGAACTACATCAATATCCTCCTTTTTGCCAACGGGATAAAAAGTATTGAAACCAAGAATACCCAGGGTTTGATGCTGATGAAACTGACTTATTATGAGGGGACAAACATGGCTCAGGCGGCCTCAGAGCTAAGTGCACTGTCGAACAGGGCACAGGCAATCTTCCCGCCGGGATCACAGCCCCCGTTTATTATCCGCTTTGATGCTTCGTCATTACCGGTAGGTCAGCTTGTATTGAGCAGCCCCACCAAAACTAACAACGAATTACAGGATTTGGCGAATACCTATGTCCGTTCTTCTTTTACAGCTATCCCCGGACTGTTGGCGCCGGCCCCTTTTGGAGGTAGTCCGCGTACCATTGAGATCGATGTGGATCCGGGACTGATGCGCTCGCACAATCTGACGGTAGATCAGATTGTAGAGGCTATCCGGGTAAACAACCAAACAGCTCCTCCGGGAAATATCAGGATAGGTGATAAAAACTACCTTTTGCCAACCAACTATACCATCCGCAAGGTTAAGGAGTTTGAAAATATCCCTTTGTTTAAAGGAGGTGCACAAAATTTATACCTGCATGATGTTGCTGTTGTTAAGGATGGTGCCGACGTAACTGCCGGCTACGCGTTGATTAATGGAAAAAGGTCTGTATACCTGAGTATCGCTAAATCTGGTGATGCCTCGACCTGGGAAGTAGTGAAAAAGCTGAAAGAAAACCTGCCGGCCATTCAGAATATCCTGCCTGAGGATGTTAAGCTTTCTTATGAGTTTGACCAGTCTGTATATGTAATAAATGCTGTAAAAAGTTTGATCAGTGAGGGTGCGATCGGGGCAATCCTGACCGGTTTAATGGTCTTGTTGTTCCTTGGTGATAAACGCGCAGCGCTGATTGTTATTTTAACAATTCCGACGTCTATTATTGCGGGTGTATTATTCCTCAAGCTTTTTGGGCAAACGATCAATATCATGTCTTTAAGTGGTTTGGCATTGGCCATCGGGATCCTGGTAGATGAGTCTACCGTAACCATAGAGAATATCCACCAGCATTTCGATATGGGAAAACCTAAGGCGCTGGCCATCTGGGATGCCTGTAAGGAGATCGCCTTTCCTAAATTGCTGATCCTTTTGTGTATCCTGGCAGTATTTGCTCCAGCATTTACCATGACGGGCATTCCCGGAGCCTTGTTCCTGCCGCTCGCATTGGCCATAGGCTTCTCCATGATCGTTTCGTTCTTATTATCACAGACTTTTGTGCCTGTATTGGCCAATTGGCTGATGGTTGCGCATCCGCATAAGCATGTGAAAACAGATGATACGATAACTGATGATGAAGATGCTTTTAATCAGACAGGTCTTACGCTTGAGTCCGAAAAACATACACTGCATCAAAAAAGGGTACTGGTAGAACGTAAAGACTTTAATGCTGATGGCAAGATTACGCTGTTCGACAGATTTAGAAATGGCTTTATGCGGATGCTCGACAGGCTGTTTGTATTCCGCAAGCCTGCGGTAATCATTTACCTGGTGGTGATTATTGGATCTGCGGCCTTGTTGCTCATGAATATCGGCAGGGATGTATTGCCTAAAGTAAATTCGAGTCAGTTTCAATTAAGGATGCGCCTGCCCGATGGTACGCGTTTAGAGCGCACCGAAGAAAGTGCCAATAAAATATTGGCAGAACTTAAAAAAATGGTTGGCCCGGAGCATGTGGGTATTACCTCGGTATATGTAGGGCAACACCCCGCTTTATTCTCTGTAAACCCAATCTACCTGTTTATGGGTGGGCCGCATGAGGCTGTATTTCAGGTGGCACTGAAAGATTACCATGAAAACATGGATGATTTTAAAGATGAATTGCGTGCACATATCAAAAAGATTATGCCTACGGTGAAGCTATCTTTTGAACCTATAGAGCTTACCGATAAAGTGCTGAGTCAGGGCTCTCCAACGCCTGTAGAGGTGCGGATTGTTGGTAAAAATAAAAAGATCAATGAGGTGTATGCGGCAAAGATTGTTGCCAAATTGAAGGAAATCAGTTACATGCGTGATGTGCAACTGGCACAACCAATTAAATATCCATCATTGAATATAAATATCGACCGCGTTCGTGCTGCACAACTGGGCGTAGACCTGAATGATATTTCAAGATCGTTGGTTGCTTCTACATCGTCATCCAGATACACAGAGAAAAACAACTGGGTGGATGAGAAGATTGGACTCTCTTATGGGGTGCAGGTGCAGGTGCCTTTAAACCAGATGAACAGTGTTGACGAACTTGGTGAAATCTCTGTATCGAGAAATAACAGTCGCCCGGTATTAAGCGACGTAGCTTCTATCACTCCTGATACCACCTATGGTGAAAATGATGACCTTGGTTCAACGCCTTATTTATCTGTTACCGCCAACCTGAATAAAACAGATCTTGGTACAGCTAACAAAGATGTAGCGGCTGCAATTAAATCATTGGGCGAATTGCCACGCGGAGTAATCGTTACGCCAATTGGTCTAGGTAAAGTACTGACAGAGACCCTGGATAGCTTGCAAACAGGTTTATTGGTTGCCATTGTGGTAATATTCCTGATGCTTTCTGCCAACTTCCAGTCGTTCAGAGTACCTCTCATTATTTTGGCTACAGTGCCTGCCGTAGTGCTGGGATCATTGTTGCTGTTAACGATCACAGGATCTACGCTAAATCTACAATCGTACATGGGAATCATCATGTCGGTAGGGGTTTCCATTGCCAACGCCGTGTTGCTCATCACCAATGCTGAAGAACTACGCAAGAACAATGGCAATGCATTGGAATCTGCCAGGGAGGCTGCGGGACTGAGGCTTCGCCCGATCATCATGACGAGTGTAGCGATGGTTGCAGGGATGTTGCCGATGGCTATTGGCCATGGTGAAGGTGGTGATCAGGTATCACCATTGGGACGCGCGGTAATCGGCGGACTGATTGCATCTACTTTTGCAGTGCTGATTATACTTCCATTGGTTTTTGCATGGTTCCAGGGTAAGGTAGGTACTTCATCGCCATCTCTGGATCCGGAAGACACAGAAAGTATTCACTATATTACAGGTTTGACAGAAAATTAAGGTTTAGATACGATTAACATGAAAAAAAGATTATTCCATAGCGCTACCCTGATGCTGAGCAGTATCGCACTAATAAGCCTGATGGCTGGCTGCTCGGGCGAAGAAAAGAAGGAAAAGGCTGTTGAAGCTAAAGCGCCAGAAATCAAAACCTTTGCGTTACAAAGCCAGAAAATGGCTACCTCGATCAAGTTGCCGGGCGAGTTGGTTGCCTATCAGCAGGTAGATCTGTATGCCAAGGTAAGTAGCTTTGTGAAAACGTTGAAAGCCGATGTAGGGTCACAGGTGTCTAAAGGTCAGCTGTTGATGACCCTGGAAGCTCCGGAAATGACTTCGCAGGTAGCTGCTGCAGAATCAAGGTTAAAATCGCAGGAAGCAGTTTACCTTGCCAGTAAAGCCAATTATGACCGCTTATTTGAAACCAGCAAAACTCCGGGTACGATCTCTAAGAACGACCTTGACCAGGCTATTGCCAAAAGAAACTCTGACCAGGCAAACTTAAGTGCTGCCCGTGCATCCTATAAAGAGGTGGGTACCATCCAGAACTATCTGGAGATCCGCGCGCCTTTTGATGGGATTATAACCTCCAGAAATGTGAACCTGGGTGCCTTTGTTGGTCCTACAGGAAAGGGATCAGAATTTCCGTTGTTTACGCTTCAGGAACAGACACACCTGCGTTTGGTAATCTCTATTCCTGAGTTATATACCGGTTATGTGAAGTCTGGCGATGAAGTGAAGTTCACCGTAAAATCAAAACCTTCAGAGACTTTTACGGCAAAGGCAAAACGGTTATCAGGTGCGTTGGACCTGCGTTTACGTGCTGAAAGAGTGGAAATGGATGTATTGAATCCCAATAAACAACTTTTACCAGGTATGATTGCTGAAGTCTCGGTGGCATTGCCTGCAAATGCGACAACATTTGTCATTCCTAAAACTGCTTTAGTAGAAAGTGCAGAAGGTATTTACCTGATTAAAGCCGAGAATAATAAAGCGGTAAAGGTTATCGTCAAAAAGGGCCGTGAGGATGGTGATAAGATTGAAGTTTTCGGGGATCTGAAGGAAGGTGACCAGATTGTATTGGAGGCTACAGAAGAAATCCACGAAGGAACACCAATCAAACCATAATTTTACAAAAAAGTATGCGTTCAAAGGTTAAAAATCTGGAACTTTACGCAGTGAAGAAAGCCGAGTCACTGCAAGAATTCTATGAACGATTCACAATCGGACATCCGGGGGTATCTATCCCCCGCCTGGACATGATTGCTGATATCGGGCATTTCAATGTGTTTAAGCGTTCGGGTTTTTGTTCCGTTTCTCCGGCGCCCTACAACAGGCGTGATTATTACAAGATCTCCCTGGTTATCGGAACAGGAATCCTTTATTATCCCGATCAGCAGATCAATGTAGACGGTTGTGCTTTATTATTTACCAATCCCAATATTCCGTATTCCTGGGAAGGGATATCAGAAGAACAATCGGGATATTTTTGCCTGTTCACAGAAAACTTTATCAGGAAGCGCAACGAAAGCTTTAGAGAATCGCTACTCTCCAAAACACAGGATATCCCGGTGATTCCTATATCCGCCGAACAGGAGCCTGTTATCTCGGAAATTTTCCAGAAGATGATGGTAGAAATGGATAGCGACTATGTTTACAAGTTCGATCTTTTGCGTAACTATGTCCATTTGCTGGTACATGAGGCACTGAAAAATCAGCCTGCAGACGTGCATCTGAAGCATACCAATGCTTCTACGAGAATTGCGTCGCAATTTATTGAGTTGCTCGAAAGGCAGTTTCCTATTGATTCTACGGACAGAATCCTGGAGTTGAAGACTGCGCACGACTTCGCTGCTAAGCTATCTGTGCATGTGAACCACCTCAACCATGCAGTGAAGGAAGTAACAGGGAAGACAACTTCAGAACATATCGCCAGAAGGATATCTAATGAAGCCATTGCCTTATTAAAATATACGGAATGGAACATTTCCGAAATTGCCTATTGCCTGGGCTTTGAGTACCCGGCAAACTTCAATATCTTCTTTAAAAAGCAAACGCAGTATACGCCTAAATCTTTCCGTTAAGACTGCTATTGTGGCTTAGTCTTTGATCCATCGCTACATATGGAGTTTTTACATAAGATACTAGGTCCGGATATACAGGCGGGCTTGTTGATCATTCTGAATCTGATCCTGATTGAGAGTCTGCTGTCTGTTGATAATGCTGCGGTATTGGCAACGATGGTGATGGACCTCCCTAAAGAACAGCGGGGGAAGGCCCTTAAGTATGGAATTATCGGCGCTTATATCTTTCGGGGAATCTGTTTGTTGCTGGCATCCTGGCTGGTCAAGATTTGGTGGCTGAAACCACTTGGTGGTTTTTATCTGTTGTACCTGGCGGTCAATTATTTTTTTAAGGATAAAAAGAAAGAAGAGACCGAGTCGGTTGATAAGAAGAGGAATTGGTTTTACAGATCTACCGTAGGGTTGCTCGGCACATTTTGGGCAACAGTGGCGCTGGTTGAAGTTATGGATCTTGCCTTTTCAATAGATAATGTTTTTGCTGCTGTGGCTTTTACAGACCACCTTGCATTGATTTATATCGGTGTATTTATCGGTATCCTGGCCATGCGTTTTGTGGCTCAGGTGTTTGTGAAGCTGATGGAGAAATTTTCTTTTCTCGAAGCCTGTGCCTTTTTGGTGATTGGTGTATTGGGACTGAAATTAAGTTCTTCTCTGCTTACTCATTTTAATCCTGAAAGCAAAATCTCTATATTTTTAGAAGGCGAACACGCAGATCTGGCGATATCAATCTTCACCGTCGCACTTTTTGCCCTACCTGTTCTGTCATCACTAATTTTTAATTTTCCGAAACATAAGGTCTCTAAATAGCTTTAGAGGCTGATTTAAGCTTTGTGACAAAGTAATGATATGCATAATCTAAAGAGTTTCTACATTTGCTTAACGGTGTTAGATAATCTATACCTTAAACAATTACCCTCATGGGAAGTAAAGAACGTATACAAAGGCTAAAAGAGGATACCAGACTCAATATTCTGGATGCTGCCCTTCAGATTGTAAAAGAAGAGGGATGGCAATCTTTGAGTATGCGCAAGATCGCGGATGTGATTGAGTATACTGCGCCTATCATCTACGAGTACTTTACCAACAAAGAGGGGATTCTGCTGGAGCTTACCCGTAAAGGTTATATGCTGCTCGGACAAGATATTCAAAAGGCAAAAAGCGGTCATCTGCTTCCTGAGAAACAAATTGAAGCCATGTGGGTTGCTTACTGGGATTTCGCATTTCAAAATAAAGAGCTTTACAAACTGATGTTTGGTGTCGAAATGAATTGCTGTGAACTTAAAAAGTCGCTCCCGGAAGCAGAATTTACCACCGGCATGTTCAACGACGTTATATCTGAACTCATCGATGAAGATAAACGTACCGAAGAGCTGATGTGCAGAAAATATTACACCTACTGGTCTATCGTTCATGGCCTGATCTCTATCAACCTGGTGCAGAAAGGCACCAATGAAGCGATGAATCAGCATATCCTGAGCGATGCCATCAATGGCATTACCCGTTTTATCAATAACTAGTTTTTTTTACCCTTTTACTTAACGCTGTTAAATCAATTAAATCCGTTAATCCCTCATTCTAAATCCAATAAATATGAAATCGCTACAAACATTTCGACTTTTACTTAACGCTGTTAAACGATCTACTATCGTTCTGCCAGCTCTTTTATTACTAATAATTACGCTGATTCAAGCGTGCTCTAATGAGCAACTTCAGGTTAGCACACCACCACCTCCTTCTTTACCGGTGATGTCTGTCAACACCAGTTCTGAAACCACTTACCTGGAATATCCTGCTGCGATCCAGGGCGAAGTCGATCTGGATATTCGTCCACAGGTATCGGGTTATATCGACAAAATCTTCGTTAACGAAGGCCAGTTGGTGAGCAAAGGTCAGCCGCTCTTCAAAATTAATGAGCAGCCTTTCCGTGAGCAACTTAACAATGCTAAAGCAAGCTATCATGCTGCACAAGCTGCAATTTTAAATGCACAATTGGAAGTAGATAAGCTCACTCCGCTTGTACAAAACAAAGTTGTTTCTGATTTTCAACTTAAAACAGCAAAAACAGCGCTTCAGATTGCCACTGCCAATGCAGAACAAGCTAAAGCAGGATTAGGCGCGGCGCAGGTTAATTTAAACTTTACAATGATCACCGCTCCGGTAAACGGCTACGTTGGCCGCATGCCAAAGAAACAGGGAAGTCTGGTATCTCCGGCAGATCAGCAGGCATTGACGCAACTTTCTGATGTACATCAGGTGCACGTTTATTTTGCTTTGAGTGAAAGCGACTATATCGACTTCAATAACAAATATGGCAAAAGCATTGCGCAGGGTGGATTGACTGCTCTGCCGGGTGTTACCTTGATGTTGTCGGATGAATCTGCTTATCCGATCAAAGGAAAAATCGATATGATCGATGGCCAATTTGATAAAACTACGGGCTCGATTACCCTCAGGGCAAGCTTTGCCAATACAAAAGGATTCCTGAGATCAGGAAATACAGGTAAAATCAGATTAAGTCTGCAACATAGCAATGCACTGATGATCCCTCAGGCAGCAACAGTTGAGGTGCAGGATAAGATTTTCGTGTATACTGTATCTAAAGATAACAAAATAACAAAACAACCGGTAACGGTATTGGGAACCAGTGGTACAAGCTACCTGCTTAAAGACGGATTGGTGTCTGGCGACAGGATTGTAACCAGAGGTTTCGAAAACCTGAAAGACGGAGATGTCATCAAGCCAGAGGCACAACCTGTAGTTACTGCCTTTAACGCCACAAAATAAATACTATCATGTTCAAAATATTCTTAAACAGACCAGTACTGGCCACAGTGATCTCCATATTGCTGGTGATCCTGGGGGTACTAGGCTTAACTAAATTACCGCTCCAACAATTTCCGGATATCGCTCCTCCGGCAGTACAGGTTATTGCTTCCTATCCTGGAGCAAATGCAGAGACCGTTTTACGTTCAGTAGCACCTTCTCTGGAGGAATCAATCAACGGGGTTGAAAATATGACCTATATGAGCTCCACGGCCAGTAATGATGGCTCGCTTGTAATTACTGTATATTTTAAATTAGGTACCAATCCCGATCAGGCAGCGGTAAACGTACAAAACCGTGTTGCTCAAGCTACGAGTCAGCTGCCGGCAGAGGTGGTACAAGCAGGTATCAGTACTGCAAAACAGCAGAACAGCCTGATCATGGTGGTAGATTTATACACCCAGGATGAGAGCAAGTACGACCAGACCTTTATGGCCAATTACGCGGCGATCAACCTGATCCCTGAGATCAAAAGGATTCCGGGTGTTGGTCAGGCATCAGTTTTTGGAGGTAGTAAAGATTATTCGATGCGGATCTGGTTAAATCCTTCCAAAATGGCAGCATATAACCTGGTACCCGCAGAGGTAATGGCGAAGATCAAGGATAAGAACCTTGAGGCAGCGCCAGGTCGTTTTGGGGAGAGTAGTAAAAATGCCTTTGAGTATGTAATTACCTATAAAGGTAAACTGAACCATCCTGCCGATTACGAAAATATTGTGATCCGTTCCAATCCTGACGGCTCAGTGCTGAAGTTGAAAGACCTGGCAAAAGTAGAGTTTGGCGCCTATACCTATGGAAGCTTGACGCGGATCAACGGTAAGCCTGGACTGGACATCGGTATCGTTCAGCTTGCCGGATCTAACTCCAATGAGATCCAGATTGCCATCGATAAATTCATGAAGAAAGCCGAAAAGGATTTTCCTAAAGGCGTAAAATATGATATTCTGTATAACACTAAAGTATCGCTTGATCAATCTATAGAGCAGGTAATCCATACGCTGATAGAGGCCTTTATCCTGGTATTTATCGTGGTGTTTATTTTCCTTCAGGATTTTCGTTCTACATTGATTCCTGCCATCGCAGTGCCAGTAGCTATTATCGGAACATTCTTCTTTATGCAGATGTTCGGGTTTTCAATCAACCTGCTGACGCTATTCGCATTGGTTCTTGCCATTGGTATTGTTGTGGATGATGCGATTGTAGTTGTTGAGGCTGTACATGCCAAGATGCAGCATAAACACCTACCACCAAAACCTGCTACTGCAGCGGCGATGCATGAGATCACGGGTGCGATTATCTCGATCACCCTGGTGATGTCGGCAGTATTCCTTCCGGTAGGATTTATGGATGGATCTACTGGTGTTTTCTACAGACAGTTTGCTTTTACGCTGGCTATCGCGATTGTAATTTCAGCTGTGAATGCATTAACATTAAGTCCAGCATTATGTGCCCTCTTCCTGAAAGAACATGTACCTGCAAATGGTCATGAAGGAAAGAAACAGAATTTTTCTCAACGCTTCTTTACGAGCTTCAATACCAGTTTTGACAGCATGACTGCAAGGTATGTAGGCAGCTTAAGATTCCTGATCCGTTACAAATGGGTGGGTATGGTTGGTCTTTTGTTGGTAACGCTGGGTACGGTATGGATGGTTCGTAAAACACCTACCGGATTTATCCCTTCTGAAGATCAGGGTTTCATTGCCATTGCTTTATCTATGCCTGCCGGTGCATCCCTGGATCGTACCACGGCGGTAATGAAAGAAGCTGAGCAGATCCTGCAGCCAGAAAGCTACAACAGGTTGTTGAACGTGCTTTCAGGATTTAACATTCTTACACAAAGTACAAGTCCATCTGCCGGGGTAGCCTTTGTACTGCTCAAACCTACAGCAGAAAGGGGAGCGGTAAAAGATATCAATCAGATCATGAACCAAATTAGCACCAAACTGTCTGTGATTAAGGGTGCGTCATTTTTTGTGTTTACTTTCCCTACAGTTCCCGGTTTTAGTAATGTTGACGGTCTGGATCTGGTATTGCAGGATCGTACGGGTGGCAAACTTGATAAGTTCAGTGCAGTAACCAATCAGTTTCTGGGAGAGCTGATGAAACGTCCTGAAATTGCTGTCGCATTTACCTCTTTTAAAGCCGATTATCCGCAACTGGATATGGAGATTAACGAAGGGAAAGCTGATCAACTGGGTGTGAGCGTAAAAGACATCCTGCAAACAATGCAGGCTTATTTTGGTAGCGCGCAGGCCTCAGATTTTAACCGTTTTGGTAAATATTACCGCGTAATGGTTCAGGCGGGTAAGGAAGACCGTGCCGACCCTTCATCTATCAATGCGGTGTATGTTAAAAATGCTGCCGGAGAAATGGTTCCAATAAATACGTTGGTTACCTTGAAAAGAGTATATGGTCCGGAAACAGCTTCCAGATACAATCTATTCAACTCGATCGGAATCAATGCCATCCCTAAACCGGGTTACAGTTCTGGTGATGCGATCAAAGCAGTTGAAGAAGTTGCGCAAAAACAATTGCCAAGTGGTTATTCGTATGAGTTCAGCGGACTTACCCGTGAAGAGATTTCTTCAGGCGGACAGTCGGTAGTCATCTTCGCACTGTGTCTGCTTTTCGTTTACTTCCTGCTTGCTGCCCAATACGAAAGTTACATCTTGCCGATGGCCGTGATTTTATCGATCCCCGCAGGTGTATTCGGTGTATTTGTAGCGATCGGATTGACCGGAATTGCCAACAACATTTATGTACAGGTAGCTTTGGTCATGCTGATCGGTCTGCTTGCCAAAAATGCCATTCTGATTGTCGAGTTCGCGGTACAGCGGAGAAGAAGCGGTCAGTCGCTCGTCTCTTCAGCACTCGAGGCTGCACGTTTAAGGCTTCGTCCGATTATCATGACATCGTTAGCTTTTATCGTTGGTTTGTTACCTATGATGCGTGCTACAGGCCCTTCGGCTCTGGGTAACCACTCTATCAGTATTGGTGCTGCGGGAGGTATGCTCTCTGGTGTTATCCTTGGCTTGTTCCTGATCCCTGTACTTTTTGTGATTTTCCAATATGCACAGGAAAAATTGAATGGCGAAAGAAGAATCCTCGTTCCTGCCGGAAAAAAGCAAGCACTGATTCATGAAGAGCCCGTTTTGGAGGCTTAAGAAATAAATAAGAATTAAAAAGAAATGAAAACATATATCAAGTTTATACCGGTATTATTGCTGTTGATCTTAAGTGCCTGCAAGGTGTCGAAAGATCTATCAGCTCCGGTAACTGCAACACCTGCGCAATTCAGGGACGTAACGAGTACAGATAGTACCAGCATCGCTACTTTTCCCTGGAAAGAATTCTTTACTGATCCTGCGATTAGCACGCTGATTGACAGTGCACTGGTTAAGAATTACGACTTGCAGATTGCGTTAAAAAATATGGAGTCTTCTGCGTTGCTTTATTCGCAATCAAAAGCTGGGAATATCCCTTCCTTATTTCTAAATGTGACTGCAAATACATCAAGGCCATCAGACAATAGTCTGAACGGCTTAAGTACCTCTACATTTTTAAATACCACCCATATTGAGGATTACAATGCCAACCTGAGTTTATCCTGGGAAGCAGATATCTGGGGAAAGATCAGGAGCCGGAAACAAGCTGCCCTAAGCACTTTCCTGCAAACTTCTGAAGCCAGGAAGGCCGTACAAACATCATTGGTAGCTGAGGTAGCCCGTGGCTATTATCGTTTGCTGATGCTGGATGCGCAAATGGCTATTGCTAAACGAAACCTGGCATTAAATGATAGTACGTTAAGGATGATCCACCTGCAGTTTGATGCCGGACAGGTTACAGCACTGGCGATCCAGCAGGCGGAAGCACAACAGATGGTTGCTGTTCAGCTGATGCCACAACTGGAGCAGGAGATAGGTATTCAGGAAAATGCACTCAGCGTGCTTACTGGTCATATTCCTGCAGCTATAGCGCGTCAGGGTAAACTTAGTGAGATTGCTGCTGATGATCAGTTTGCTGTTGGTTTTCCCTCCGCAATGGTGAGCAGAAGACCCGATGTGCGCAGTGCGGAGCTGGCATTACAGATTGCAAATGCCAATGTAGGTATTGCAAAAGCAAGCCTGTATCCGAGTGTTACAATAACAGCTTCAGGTGGCGTCAATTCTTTTAGGGCAAGCAACTGGTTCAATATTCCTGCCTCTCTTTTTGGAGCCGTTGCGGGTGGGTTAACACAGCCTATACTGGACCGGAAACGCATCACCACCCAGGTGGAAGTTGCGAAGGTAGAGCGCGAGAAAGCAGTGCTTCAGTTTAGAGGGACTGTGCTGACAGCGGTTGCTGAGGTTTCTGACGAGCTGATCAAAACGCAAAAACTCAAACTTCAGTACGATGTTGCTGGCTCGAGGGTACGTACTTTGCAAACTGCAGTTAAGAATTCGAGCATGCTATTTAAGAACGGTATGGCTAATTATCTGGAGGTAATTACTGCGCAAAGAAACTCATTACAGGGCGAACTGGACCTTGCAGCACTGCGCACAGCGCAGCTGGAAGCTAAAGTAGACCTTTACCGTGCTTTAGGGGGCGGTTGGAAATAAAAATTAAAAGATCCCCTGATGTAGTCAAACAAAAGGGGATCTTTTTCCTTATAGGGGTATGATTCTACCTCAACAATCTGCAAAAAATACCCTCCATAATTTCCGCACAAAGCGCTCGTCAGGTGCCCTGCTACCGCTGCTGTTCTTAATTGCGATGCTCTCTGTTATCCTATCATCCTGTGGTAAGAAGAATCGTTCGGACATATCCAAAGCGCTTTATGGAGAGACAAAAAACAAGGCTTTTAAAGATCTGAACAGTGATTCTTTTGCGGTAGTGCTGAAGAAAACACTTGCTACCAGTAAGGCTGCTTTAAGCAACCCTAAGTTGATCACTGCATTTTACGAACAACATGATTATGAACCGGTCCTGGTATTACAGCATTTACCAAAAGGGCAGTTAAAAACAATTACTGAGTATCTTGGTAAATCTGCCGAACATGGCCTGGATCCTGAGATATTTAAATATACCGAGCTGAATACGCTCGTTGGTAAGTTCTATGATAAAAAAGCGATTAAGAGCAAGGAAGAGGCTTATCAGCAGCTCGCGGATCTGGAGATCCTTACTGCAAATTCGCTGATCAATTATAATAATGCGCTGCAGTATGGCATCTTAAGTCCGAGGAAAATTTACGCAAACTATTACACGGAAACAAAAAGGCCTGATAGCAATACCATGCAGCGTGTTTTTGCTATTGGCGATGTAAAGGCTTTTTTGGATAGCATTCAGCCTAAAGATCCTCAGTATATTGCTTTGCAAAAAGCGTTGGCAGGTGGTGCTCGAGATGGCAAGATGACTCCCGAAGAATCTCAACGCGTGTTGACAGTAAATTTAGAACGTCTGCGCTGGAAGAACAAACCTACACAGGATAAATATGTACTGGTGAACATTGCTGACTTTAAACTCGATGTGATGGATCATGGTAAATCTGTGCTGGATATGAAGGTATGTGTTGGGGAAGGCAGAAATAAAGATTACTCGGATAATTTAAAGGAATATGATGAGAACGATTTGAAAAAGGATCGCCCGTTTTCGAGGGAAACTCCACAACTAAACAGCATGATTCACAGCGTTCAGGTAAACCCGGTATGGAATATCCCTGAGAGCATTGCAACAAACGAAATTACAAAGTATGCTGCTTCCGATCGCTACTACCTGTCTAACCATAACATCGATGTATATCAGGATGGCAAAAAAGTTGAAGATCCGGAAACTATCGATTGGTCTGTGGGCAACCCGGGCAAAACTTATAGCTTTAAACAGCGGCCCGGCGAAGAGAATTCATTAGGAAAGATCAAGTTCTTATTTAACAACGAAAGTAGCGTGTATTTGCATGATACCCCGGCTAAGGCAGCTTTTAATCAGGATATGCGGGCAGTAAGTCATGGTTGTGTGCGTGTGCAGAAACCAGAGGAGCTGGCAAAAGCTTTATTTGGCGAGGGGCCGAAGTTTGAACTGATCAGAAAAAATATGGCCGAGGACAATGCCACGGCCACAGATATCGGTTTACCTAAGAAAGTTCCTGTTTACCTAACCTATTTCACTGCCTGGGCAGATCCAAATGGAAGTCTGCAGTTTAGGAAAGATGTTTACGGACTTGATATAGTCTTATATACCTACCTTCAGCGATTGAGCGGAAGCTAATATTTTAGTTGTGTCGGTAATGGTTTTTGTAGCTATACCGGCATAACTTGCTGCCATATGCTCATTCAGGTACCGGGAAGTATAAGCCTGATCTGTACCATTGATGTACAATACGGTTTTGCCTTCTATGGTCTGGATAACCTGACCAGCGAGTTCCGGTGCTACAGCAGGGCATCCCTGACTGCGACCTAGTCTGCCGAGTGCATTAATTGTACCCTGACTAACGTAAGCTGCTCCGTGTACAACGATCGAGCGTTTACGCGCATTGTCATTGTATCCGTCATCCATTCCATCCAACTTCAGGGAACGGCCATGTTTACCGTTGTAAACTTCGCCGGTAACATAAAACCCTAAACTGCTTTGGTATGAATCATCGACATTTGAAAAACGTGTTGCTTTATCATCACCCGTGTTCTGGCCATGGGCCACCCAGGTATTGAGCAATAATGTTTTTTTATCAAGGTCTATAATCCACAAACGTTTGCTGGTACTAGGACGATCCATATCAGCAATACTGATAATAGATTTCATGCTAGAAAGTTTACCCGCATTTTTTAGGTTGTAATAGCCTGTAACGGCTTTTTCGAATACAGCAATGTTAAGCCCACTTTGTTCCAATTCGGCAGAACTATATAAGTCTGCGATGTACTTGCTATACAAAGAATCTTCAGAAATGCTGTGTTGAACTGGCTTAGAGTCTACTGACGATCTCCAACTGGTAATGAAAAGCGAAAAGCCGATTAAAAGTACACCTGCTGCGCCTAAAATGTATTTTCTCATAGAATATTGGTTTGTCTTGCTATGGGTATTGATACGTGAATTTTAGGTAAGTTTTTGCGTCAAATAGAATCTTAAATTGTTCGTTTTTAAATGGTTGAGCTCTTTAGCGTAGAACAAATATACGCAGAAATTAAACAAAATTATAATATATATAGCTCTTTGACCCTTTGCTGACGGTTCTCGGGAGGAGAAACAAGGGTGTAAAACAAGGGGGTATGCTAGTAATTCTGTGTTAACATGCAGAAATATAGTAGGATAGAAATGTAGTATAGGGCGGTAAGGTGTATACTTTGGCAGTATAAACTGTAGAATTTACAGGACGCGACTATTGTAAGATGGAAAGGTAGTTAACTCTAAATTAGTTGATTTGTGCCAGTGCGGCTCCCGTGCGTTTCAAACTATCTACTGTTGTACGGATCGTTTTTAAGGTTTCATCAGGGTTGTAAACCGTTGGTTGAGTGGTTTCCTTCTTTATTTCTATAGGTTTAGGGGCTCTAGAGTCTTTAGAAGCAGAAAATATGAAGGGGAAGGCCATTATAATAACGGCATAGGTTAGTTGTTTAAGATAAGGTAGCGTTTTCATAGCATTTAGGTTGTACTTATGTAAACCAATTTGGATGCCAATATTACTCAGGTTCCGGGTCTTCTTTTTTTTACGTAGCATTGTAATGGCAAAACTATACTGCCGTTATTGTTTATGAAACTGATCTGGCTGGATGCACACCATAAATTAATCATTACTGTAATTATTGCAGCGATAACCTTCGGACTTACTTATGGTAAAGTTGGCGGAGGCATGCAGTTTATGATTGTCTGGGTGGCTTATGCACTGAGTCAGATTTTATTATCGTGGATAACAGTGTTGGCTGTACACCCGATAGAAATGCAGCAGCAGGCCAAACTACAGGATTCAAGCCGGACCCTGATTTTCTTGGTTGTACTGGGAGCGGCACTGGCTAGCCTTTTCGTGGTGCTCCTTTTGTTGAAGTCGACAAAGGAATTATCGGGATGGGACCTTAGATTTCATATCCTGATGTCTATTGCATCGGTGATGTGTTCATGGATTATGGTGCACACACTTTTTGTATTTCGCTACGCACATCTATATTATGGAGATCCTGAAAAAAAGGGACATAAGTTTGCTGAAGGGCTCCAGTTTCCTGAGGAAAAGGAGCCCGACTATCTTGACTTTTGTTATTTTTCTTTCGTTATCGGCATGACCTTTCAGGTTTCCGATGTAGAGATCAGTTCCCGCCGCATTCGACGGCTAGCACTTATGCACAGTATGATTGCTTTCGGCTTTAATACTGTTATTGTTGCGCTAAGCATCAATATCATATCAGGGATCACGGCTAAATAGAGGGTACTACTTGATATAGACGGTCTTGATATTTACGAATTCATGAATTCCGTACAGTCCCAGTTCACGACCGTATCCAGATTGGTTGATTCCTCCGAAAGGAAGCCTTGGGTCAGATTTTACCATTGCATTTACGAAGGCAGAGCCTGCCTGCAGCGCTGTACGTGCAATTCGTTCGCCCTCGGCAATATTGGTAGTAAACACAGCTGATCCTAAACCAAAAGAGGTGTCATTAGCAATAAAAATTGCTTCGGCAGTGTTCTTTGCGCTGATGATTGTAGCTACAGGTCCGAATATCTCTTGATCATAAGCAGGCATTCCTTTTTTTACTCCCGAAAGTATGGTTGGACCATAGAATGCGTGATCGCCATCAAAATCGGGAATTACACCACCAAGTATGCATTTGGCCCCTTTTTTAATATTATCCATTACCTGTTGGTGAAGCTCGTCCCTTAAGTTAGCGCGTGCAATAGGGCCCAGATCTGTACCTTGAGTTAAAGGGTCACCCGTCACCCTTGATGCCATTTTTTCGGTAAATAATGCCGTGAACTCTGCTTCAACTCCTGCTGTTACGATAAAGCGTTTTGCCGCAATGCAACTCTGTCCATTATTGATCAGCCTGCTTTGCGCACAGATTTCTGCGGCTGATTCCAGGTCAGCATCATCCAGGATCAGATAAGGATCGCTGCCGCCAAGTTCAAGTACGCTTTTCTTTAATAAACCTGCCGCCTGTTTGGCTACCTGCATTCCTGCTGCAGTACTGCCTGTAAGCGTTACTGCCTTAACCAGGGGATGGGCAATAACCTTTTGTGCGATTTTGCTGTCGACCATAAGGGTCTGAAAAACATGTTCGGGAAAACCTGCATCAAGCAACACTTTCTCTATCGCCAAAGCACAACCGGGTACATTAGACGCGTGTTTTAAAAGGCCACAATTTCCAGCCATCAAGCCTGGAGCGAGGAAGCGGAATACTTGCCAAAAGGGAAAGTTCCAGGGCATGATAGCGAGCACTATCCCCAGTGGCTGAAAGCTCACATAGCTCTTTGACGCTTCAGTTTCGATGAGTTGATCTGCCAGGTGCGTTGCTCCCGAGGCAGCATAATATTCGCATACTGTAGCACATTTTTCAATTTCATCGAGCCCTCCCTGCAGTGGTTTCCCCATTTCTAGCGCCATGAGGTGTGCGAGTTCATTTTTGCCTTTCCGTAAAATAACCGCAGTATGTTTCAATAGAGCTTCCTTTTCCTTAAAGGAGACTGCGCTCCATGAAGGCCAAACGGCATTTGCACTTTCTATTTTAGTCAACACAGCCTCTTCGCTATCTGCGGTATAAGATTTGATGATGGATCCGTTAACCGGATTAATGGATGTGATCGACATAAGCTTTTAGATTTGGTTATAAAAAAGGAAACGGGGATATCTCGTCCGAAATACCCCCGTTTAAATTAACGCTCTCATATAAATAGACGACAGAATAACACATTATATTGCATAGTGTGCTAAAAATATTTTCATCAAAAGGCATACCCCATGAATCAGAGGCAGAAAGAAAGGCTACCACAGATAGGCGCAGAAGTATTTATCGAACCCGGGCAAACTGCCGGGGAGATCGATAACTGGTTTAAACAACTTCGGGATGCGGGCATGACGGTAACACGGATACGTCTTTTTGAGAGCTATATGCATCATCAAGATGGTTCCTGGGATTTTAGCCTATTTGATATGGCTTTTGAAGCAGCCGAAAAATACGGGATCAAGGTATATGGCAATTTGTTTCCGGCAACGGTTTTTACGGATGTTGGCGGTTTTAAGTTCGCTAAAAGTGAGGCAAATCTCGCAGAGATTGCCAATTATATCCAACATCTGGTTACCCATTTTAAGGATTTTCCTGCATTGTATGGTTGGGTGCCGATCAATGAGCCGGGATCGGGCGTTTTACCAGAAAATGAATTAATCAATGCTGCCTTTGACGCATGGAAACTGAATGAAGTAGAAATGGAGTATAACAGCAACGGTTTTACAAGGCTGGATTTTGCTGAGGAGCGCTTTTTGCTTGAGTATAATACCTGGTTCCTGAAGTGGCTTACTGACGAAATTCATCGTTATGACCCAGGTTCAATTATCCACGTAAACAACCACGCAATTTTCCAGCATGCTGCGGAATATGATTTCCCTGCCTGGCGTGGCTTCCTGACCAGCCTTGGTGGCTCGGCACATGCGAGCTGGCATTTTGGTTATTTTGACCGCCAGCAGTATGCGATAGCTATGTCGGCCAATTCCGAAATTCTGCGTTCCGGTGCAGGTGATATTCCCTGGCTGATGACCGAGTTGCAGGGAGGTAACAATACCTACAGTGCTTTTGATCCGATGTGTCCGACGGAACAGGAAATAGCACAGTGGCTATGGATAACAATAGGTGCTGGGAGTAAAGGCTCCATTTTCTGGTGCCTAAACCCAAGGCGATCGGGTTTTGAGGCAGGGGAGTGGGCGATGCTCGACTTCCAGAATGAACCCACAAAACGTATGCGGGTGGCAACAGATGTGATCAACACAATTAGGCTACATGCTGAAGTATTTGCAGATGTCCAGGTATGTGCATCAAAAATTAATATTATCTACACCCGCGAATCCATGTGGGTGGAGCGTGCGCTCCAGATCCCTGGAAAGGTATATGAAGGAAGGACTGTTGGTGGTGCTATGAAATCAGCCCTTTCCTATTTTGAGGCACTTGCTGAAATAGGCGTACATGCTGGTTTTAAAGAAATCAGGGAGTTTGATTTCAGTCGCGCAGATTACTCTGGCGAAGCCTTGATTCTTTCACATCAGATTAGTATTCCCTCTACCCATTGGCAGGCATTCCATGATTTTGTATTCAGAGGTGGTAAATTAATTGTTGATGGGTTGACTGCTTATTATGATGAGCGGGCATTTACCCTAATGGGTAGCGCTTTTCCTTTTGAAGCTTTATTTGGCGCTACAGTCGGGGAGTTCAAATTTATAGATCATCTTTTTAAGTTTCCAATGCAGGATCCGGAACTAGATTTGTCGGCAACGCTGTGGAAAGCCTCACTTAAACTACTTACTGGCAAAGTGGTAGCCGCCGATGGTACGGAAATCGTTGCGGTACGCAATCAATTTGGCAAAGGAGAGGTACTCTATATGCCAGCATTGGTGGGCCTGGCTGCCCGGATTGAGGGAGATTATTCAACGCTGGTGCAGTTACTTAAGTGTGAACTTGAACAGATTATCAGCGACAGCCTGTTTGTATTTAAAGAACATCAGCCCAAAGTGCTGATTAAGGTTCTTCAATCGGGATCTGAATGGATTACAATACTCATCAACAAAAACAGGGAGCAGCAATTTCTGGATCTTTTAGCACCTAATCTAAAAGCCGATTGCCTGTATGCTGATGGTGGCGGATTGGTACAGGATGATGGTAGGATAACAATTAATCCAGAAGAGACCATGGTAATGAAATGGTCTGCTTCCGGGTAAACTATGTTAATGTATAATTGCCTGTAACGTTTTTCCGTTTAATGATACTGTAGCTCTATCGGAAAGGTTATAGCTTGTTTTGATGATGTTCGGCCCCGAAAGACTCAGTTTACTCTCTCCTGCAACGGTAAAGTCGGCAGAAGCAATGGTATTGTCTTTCGATACCGTCAGGCTGCTACCCCCATGCTGAGCATCACCTACGGTTGCCTTAACGCTCTGGAACTTATTTTTATCCAGAAACACCGTAGAAGCCCTGTCCATCACAAGTTGCAGGGACCCTTCCTTATAACCAGAGATGGTGACTTCTCCACTTACATAAGAATTTTCATCGTCGGCGGTTTTGAAGAGTGACTTCGTGTTTACCTGATCGAGATGGTTTGTTACGACAACAATCGAGCGCCCGTAAATACGGTCTCTCTCAACCTTAGATTTCTTAGTCAGATCGATCTGTAAATTATCTCCATCATGAGACCAGCTTACCTTTTGCTCTGCATTATTACTGATCCAGATCCCTTCTTTAGCACCTTGCTCAATGGTTACTGATACGAGATTAGCACTGCTGATGGTAACGGATTTGAGATCCTTAATTGCCGTGAATTCCATCCCATAAAAAGGATTCTTGTAATCACCTTTCAGGTAAGATGCACGCAGTGTAAAGTTATAGGCGGTTAACGCTGTGATGGTGATAACTACTGCCGATATAATTAAGATTGTGCTCGTTTTCATGATTGTTTGTTTTGGTAATTTTCTTGTTTAAACTGTTCATATCGCTCTTTAATTTCTTCCATGCTGATATCGAGCAGGAAGATGTTTTTAAAGAATTCCGGAAGCTCCTGCCCCAGAAAGCGCTCTTTACTGTATGCCTTGATCTTGTTTTTTGCATCAGGAGCGATGAAAAATCCGATACCACGTTTGTTGACGATCACTTCTCTGCTTTGTAAGAAATCAAAGGCGCGGACCACGGTATTTGGATTTACCTGCAGATCTACTGCAAGTTCCCTTACAGAGGGTATCTTCTGTTCATCTGCCCATTTTCCGAGCATGATGAATTCTCCTACATAGGCTGCTATCTGCAGGTATATAGCTTCGTTTTCTCTGAATTCCATTATACTTCCTTTTCTTTAAGTTTAAAATAAGCACTTGTCCAGAAGATAACCATCAAGAGCACCAAAAGGACGCTCACAATATGAATACTATCTTTTGTTGAATCAATATACCACACATTGTCTCCATCAACTACACCTACGTTATCAAAAGGAACAGCATTACGTACTTCGGGTTTGAAGATCATTTTAATAAGCGGCTGGTTGAGTAAAAAGATCCCAAATACGAAGATCAGTGTCGCAAATGCAGTTTTTATGAGATGAAGTCGCTCGAAAAATATAGCTCCTAAAAATGCTATCGCATGCAATACTGCAAATACAGGGAGCACACGGTACGGCTTCAACTCCTGGTCAAATAAGCTAAGTACTTCGTTTTTATGCACAACATGCATGTTGCCGATATATACTGTTAGGCCATCAACGGTATAGAAGCAAATGAAATATACCAACATGTAGATTGGAAAGGAGTAGAGCCATGCTACCAGGTATTTTTCCAGATGCGATACAGGCAAGGTCAGGATTGGAATTGCTTTTTTCTTATCTCCGAGATCGGAAAATACCATGCTGGTGAAAATAATTCCTGCGAACATAAGAACGGACACCATGAAAGTAAACTGAACTTTTGCAGCCACGTAGCCTTCGTTGGCGTAGGTAGAAAAACCCAGCAGGACGGTTAGGAAGCCAAACAGTACCGCAGTAGACATGAAGTATGTGCTGCGTTGTTCAACAAATTGTTTCTTGAACAGTAAGGAAAAGCGGTTGAAATTAAATGTATTGTTCATGAGAATTTTATTTAAGGGATTGGGTGAGGGCGGCTTGATTACTGAGTAGGCCGTTAAAAAGCAGTTCCATATCAACTTTGCTGTACCGTTGCTGCGCATTGATACTAATGGTGTTGACCCCCATGGAGTTTTCTTCAGCATACAGGATGTTCGAAGTATTGGCTTGTGCCGCAGCGCTGAATAGCAAGCGCTCCCCAATTTCATCGAGACTCTTGTTCAGGATGATCTTCTGTTCGTGTAAAACCAGTAGGGTATCGATGAGGCTGTCCAGATCACGCACCTGATGGGTAGAAATAATTATGCAGCGTTCATCAGTAAGTGCGGAAGCAATGATTTTTCTAAACTGGATTTTTGAAGGAATATCAAGGCCATTTGTCGGTTCATCCATGATCAGTAAAGACGTGTTTGTTGACAAGCCGAAGGCGATCATTACTTTTTTCTGCTGACCGAAAGACAGTTTGTTCAATAGGCTGTTTGAAGGAACATCAAATTCAGCAAGGATTTTATGAAATTGAATGGCGTCGAATTTGGGATAAAATGCTGCTGTGTTATTCAAAAACTGCGTAGCAGTTACTGAAGGCATGTGCATCTCCTCAGGGATAAAAAACAGTTCCTGCAGAAAAGCAGGCTTCCTGTCGCTGGCCAAAAATCCATTTACCTTACAAGTTCCAGCATTCGGGAAAACAAGTCCGGCCAGATTTTTTAATAAGGTAGATTTTCCAGCGCCGTTTTTTCCGAGCAATCCATAGATATGGCCTACTTCCAGATCCAGGTAAAGGTTCCTGAACAGCAACGATTTTTTGCTGTATCCGAAACTTAAGTTAGCGAGTTTGATCATATTTTGAGTTCTAAGTATTGCTATATTGGTGTACTAGTTAGATAGTACACTACAAATGTACGTTTACATTTCAGATTTCAAAATAGTTTCTGAAACAATTTCATAAATACTTTCAATCTATTTTGCCAACTGGCTTAAATGACGGCTTAACTCGGGCAGGGAAGGTGCTAGCAGTAAACGCCCACTCAAAATAATAGAGAAAAGCAAAACATTTATCCTGACTTTTTGATTCCTACCTATATGTTCACAAAGAATGATCTCAAGGAAAGATTACTCGGTATTTGTTTTTCAGAAACTGGTTCAGTGTCTGTAAGAATCTGGGCTCCCAAAGCGATAAGTCTGGCGGTAGTTATTCCTTCCCGCGGTAGTGTGATTGCACTCGAAAAACACTTGAATGGCTATTGGGAGGCCAAGGCTGCTCCACTTAAGAACGGTGACCAGTACCATCTTTTATTGGATGGCCATCGGGTACTGCCAGATCCGACTTCCTTATATCAAACTGAGGGGGTGCATGGCGAATCAACGGTTTTTGACACCCGTATGTATCATTGGAAAGATCAGAGCTGGATTCCCCATCCGCTCTCCGAATACGTGATTTACGAGGTCCATACCGGGACTTTCAGTGAAAGGGGGGATTTTGAGGGAATTATTGATAAACTGGATCACCTGGTTGAACTGGGAATTACGGCCATAGAAATTATGCCTATAGCGCAGTTCCCCGGCGATAGAAATTGGGGTTATGACGGCGTTTTCCCTTATGCAGTACAAAATTCATACGGTGGACCACAAGGTTTTATGGAGCTCGTAGACGCTTGTCATGCTAAAGGCCTGGCTGTTATTCTGGATGTTGTATATAATCACTTTGGTCCTGAGGGAAATTATTTTGAATCTTTTGGGCCTTATTTTACTGATAAGTACGAAACCCCCTGGGGAAAGGCAATTAATTTTGATGATGCTGGTTGCGATGGCGTGCGGGATTTTTTTCTGGAGAACGCATTAATGTGGTTCCGTGATTTCCATGTAGATGCTTTACGACTGGATGCTGTGCATGCCATTAAAGACCTTAGCGCCCGCCATATTTTACAGGATCTATCACAGACAGTTCAGGAACTCGGCAGGCATTTGGGTAAAACCCTACAGCTTATTGTTGAATGCGATCTGAATGATCCACGCTTTTTAGAATCGCCGGAAAAGAACGGCTACGCCATGGATGCACAATGGATTGATGAATTTCATCATGCCCTGCGTGTTACAGCCGGAGAAAAGGCGCAGGGATATTATGAAGACTTTAGCGGACTTCAATCGCTTGCCAAAGCATTTACAACTGCTTATGTGTACGATGGGCAATACTCAAAACATCGCGATAAACATTTTGGCGGCTCTGCAACCGGATTTCCGGGAGAAAAATTTGTCGTATTCTCCCAAAATCACGATCAGGTAGGGAACAGGATGCTCGGCGAGCGGAGTAGTATGTTATATAGTTTCCATATGCTGAAGCTGCTTGCGGGTACCGTTATGGTGAGCCCTTATTTGCCCATGTTATTTATGGGCGAGGAATGGGCGACAAGAAACCCTTTTCTTTATTTTGTGAGTCATACTGATCCTGAACTGATCAAAGCTGTGCGCGAAGGACGTAAATCAGAATTTGCTGCTTTTCATGAAGAAGGGGAGGCACCGGATCCAGAATCTGAAGAAACTTTCCTGAGTTCTAAATTGGATTGGGAGTTGCTGCAACAGCATCAGGGACAGGTATTGTTTAAATTTTATAAAAAGCTTATCGCTTTGCGGAAAGCCTTGCCTGTTTTGCATAATGGTGACCGTAATCAACTTTCTGTAAAATGTTTTCCCGCGCAAAATTGCCTGGCTTTGGAAAGATGGGACGATACGACCCGCGTAATGTGCTTTATGAATTTTTCCAATGTCATTCAATCAGTATCAGTAGCTGAGTCTTTAGTAAACTACAGTTGCGTGCTGGACTCATCAGATCCGCAATGGAGCGGTCCAATTGCGGCATCATTAAATTTTACCGGACAACCCCACTTAACGCTTCAACCCGAATCAATCATCATATATACTTCTACGCATGCATAAGCCTACTTCAACTTACCGGGTACAGTTTCATAAGGATTTTACTTTTAAGGATTTCAAAGAAATCATTCCCTACCTCAGCGATCTGGGCATCCAGACGATTTATGCCTCGCCTATTTTTGAGGCAAGTCCGGGAAGTATGCATGGTTATGATACTGTAAATCCACACCGGATCAATCCTGAAATTGGTACTGAGCAGGAACTTAAAACGATTGCCGTCCTGCTAAAAGATCGGGGCATGGGTTGGATCCAGGACATCGTTCCCAATCATATGGCCTACCATCAAAATAACAGCTGGCTGATGGATGTACTTGAGAAAGGACCGGCTTCAAATTACGTGAAGTATTTCGATATCAATTGGGCAGACAAAAATTTTGAACCTGTAATGGCACCCTTTCTTGGTGATGGGGTTGATGAGGTGATCAACCGTGAAGAGTTACGGGTTATAGATCAGGATGGTGCTTTTAAGTTGGATTATCGGGGGACGTTATGGCCGCTCAATGTGGAGTCTCGTAATGAAATAGGTAGATCTAAGGGTCTTGAAGCGGTTAATCAGGATAAACACTTTTTAAAAGAACTGGTATCAAAGCAATTCTATCGGCTGTGCAGCTGGCAGGAAACAGATTATAAAATCAATTACAGACGTTTTTTTACCGTCAATAGTCTCATCTGCTTAAATATGCAGCATGAAGAGGTATTTGCACACTACCATGCTTATATATTTGATCTGCTTGGTCAGGGTATCTTCCAGGGCTTACGAATTGATCATATCGACGGTCTTTACGATCCGGGTGTTTATCTGCAACGTCTTAGGGATGCAGTTGGCGAGGACACTTATATTGTTGTTGAAAAGATTCTGGAGGATGGTGAAGTCCTTCCCGCCAATTGGCCAATCCAGGGAACAACGGGTTATGAATTTCTTGCTACGGTGAATAACCTCTTTACAAACGGCGATGCCGAGGCCGACTTTTCGGCCTTTTACCAAAAGATCAGTCCCGATAAGCAGGATATTGCCGGACAGATTTATGAGAAGAAGCGGGCATTTCTGGAAAACCACATGGGTGGAGAGCTCAGAAACTTGTGTACCTTATTTTATGAGTTGAAATTAGATGATGTGGGTTCGAGCGAAAACCCGGAACCTGAGGATCTCAAAAAGGTGTTAGGTGAGTTTTTGGTGCATTGCCCAATCTATCGTTTCTATGGCATGCACTTTCCGCTGAAAGGCGGGCAGAAAAAAGAACTCGAAGGTATTTTTGATCTCCTTGAACACCTCGATAATCTTGACAATTTGTCGATTCGTGTACTGCACGAGTTGCTGCTCAAAAAAGATGTAACAGATGAACAGGCTTTTCAGGACAAGATCACAAAATTTTTTAAGCGTTGCATGCAGTTCAGCGGGCCTCTGATGGCAAAGGGCGTAGAGGATACCTTGATGTATACCTACAACAGGTTCATTGGGAATAACGAAGTTGGTGATTCTCCTGATGGATTTGGGATCACGGGAGCGGAGTTTCATGACCGGATGCTGGATAGACAAAAAAATTGGCCGCTTTCGCTGAATGCGAGTGCTACGCATGATACCAAGCGTGGCGAGGATGTGCGAGCACGTTTAAATGTGCTCACAGATTGTAGCAAACGATGGATAAAACTGATAAAAAGTGGGAAAAAACAGAACAAGAAGTTTAAAATAAAAGGGCAGCCAGATGCAAATGATGAGTACCTGATTTATCAGACACTGTCAGGCAGCCTACCCATGCCGGGAGAAGAAGAGCCTGACTATCAGTTGAGGATCAGTGCATATCTGGAAAAAGCATTGCGGGAAGCAAAAAGGAAAACAACTTGGGCAGAGCCGGCTGAAAACTATGAGAAAGCGGCACAGCAATTCGCCGCCAGTCTGTTAAGCACAACAGAGCCTTTTCACCATAAGTTTACTGATTTCCAGCGCGAGCTTTCAGACTACGGTATCATCAATTCGCTGGCGCAGCTGGTACTTAAATTTACTTGTCCGGGTGTGCCCGATGTTTATCAGGGTACGGAGCTCTGGGATTTGAGCCTGGTAGATCCTGATAACCGAAGGCCTGTTGACTACACGTTGAGAAATACCTGGCTGAAAGCACTCCGCGCAGACGGCGTTTCCCTCAGGGAGTTGTGGGAGGAGCGTTACAATGGAAAAATCAAGCTTTGGTTACAAAGTCAACTTTTAAAACTCAGGAAGGAGCAGGAATTTACACAGGCCAGTTACCTACCGCTAAAGGTTAGGGGTAAATACAAGGATCATATCCTCGCGTTTGCCAGGATATATCAAAGAGAATGGACTGTGGTGATTGTACCCCTGCAATTGGCTGCCATTTCTAAAGTTAAGCAACATGGATTGCAGGATCTTGACTGGAAGAATACACGTGTCATCTTACCTGATGACGCTCCGGAAGCATGGACAAGTTGTCTTTGTAAGCAAAATGGCAAACAACATAAGGGATTGCTCATCTCGGAGGTTTTCGTAGATCTTCCGATCGCAATACTGAACCTAAAACATCCGGGAGGGAATCGATCTGCGGGAATACTGATGCACCTGACCGCATTGCCTTCTGCTTTTGGTATTGGTGACATGGGCCCAGAGGCCTTATCTTTTATAGATTTCCTTGCAGCGAGTCATCAGAAATACTGGCAATTGCTGCCCCTGAATCCGATTACTGCGGAACAGTCCTTTTCTCCTTATAGCTCTGTTTCCAGCATGGCAGGTAACGAGATGCTCATCAGTCCGGAGTTACTGCTGGATGATGAATTACTCAGCGCAGAAGACCTTGCGCCTTTTAAGAATTCCGTTATAGCTGATATAGATTATGCTGCTGCCTACAGGTCTAAGACCCAACTGCTGAAGATCGCCTATCGTAATTTTATTGACCAGGGCGCAAATGCACCTCTATTGCCTGCCTATCGTCACTTTATTGAAGATGAGGCAGATTGGCTGGACGACTTTGCCCTCTTTACGGTGCTTAAAAAATCTAATCCGGATGGAGACTGGATTACCTGGCCAGAGCCAGTGCGAAAAAGAGATCTAGAGGCACTACTCAAACTTCAGCAAAACCAGGCAGATGAAATTGCAGAAGTGAAATGGATTCAGTTTGTCTTTTTTAAACAATGGAAACACCTGAAAGAATATGGCAGCATTAATGGAGTAGCTTTATTCGGTGATCTTCCTTTTTATGTGAGTTATGATTCTGCCGATGTTTGGGCAAAACCGAAGCTCTTTAAGCTGGATGAATCGGGCAATAAATTAGGTCTGGCGGGTGTGCCACCGGATTATTTTAATGCAAGTGGTCAGCTATGGGGGATGCCCGTGTACAACTGGAAGGAGATGCAGCAAACGGGCTATAACTGGTGGATAAAACGGCTGCGGAAAAATTTTGAACTATACGACCTCCTCCGCCTGGATCATTTCAGGGCATTTTCTGCATTCTGGGAGGTTCCGGAAGGATCAGAAAATGCAGTCAATGGCGTCTGGGTACAAGGCCCGGCAAGCGATTTCTTCAAGACCATGCTGGCAGAATTCGGCACACTTCCATTTGTTGCCGAAGATCTTGGAGAAATTGATGCGCCTGTATATGCCCTGCGTGACGAATTTAAAATGCCCGGCATGAAAATTCTACAGTTTGCTTTTGGATCCGATATGCCTTATTCTATTCATATTCCGCATCAGTATGAAACAGAAAACTGTGTGGTATACACAGGTACCCATGATAACAATACACTTTTGGGTTGGTATACGACAGAGGCTAACGAGAAAGATAAGAAAAATATCAGTGCCTACCTGGGCCATAAAGTAAAGGCTGACACGGTGAATGATGAGCTCATCAGGATGGCCTATGCATCGAACGCCAGGATTGTGATAATCCCCTTGCAGGATATATTAAGGTTGGACGGTAGGGCGCGGATAAATGTGCCTTCGTCGACAGATAAAAACTGGATCTGGCGTATGCAGCAGGATGCATTGAAAAAATCACATCAACAGTGGTTGGGGAAATTGGCGAAACGGTACGGAAGAATCTGATTGGATGAGGATAGGCTACATTTCAATGGTCGGCTTATCCTCTTCAATTGCCTGCTCTTCTCTTTGAGCAATGAGTTTCTCTTTTTTTAAGTCTATCCTGATGATATTGTACAGGCTCATATAGATGTTCGCTATCCATACTAAGGCAAAGCCGGCAAGGATATAACCACGCCAGTCTGTTGCATAAAGTTTGTAACCTGTAAGTAGGAGCACAAAGATTGTTACATAGTGGCTGAAACAATATTCGCAGGTAAACAGGTAAAAGAATTTCCTTTTAAAGAGGGTGCTTGATTCTTTAGACCATTTGATACAGTACTCTCGGGGCTCCCTGAAAACCTCTTCATGGGTAACCGTCCATGCCATGCAGGCAATTGGAAGGGCGAGAATAAATAGCCAGTAGATTGGTGGATTGGACAGCATATTGGTACTACAACCAGCGGATAGTTTTGTTTGTTATTTAGAGTGTTTAAAAATTGCAATAAAATACGATTTTCCAAATCAGGTGCCAACAATCCCGTAACAGAACGATTACATTTGCCAGTATAGATCAATTGTTTCAGATTTAAAGCACAGTATATGGATGATTTTCTTGCCGCGCGACTTCAGATGGCTTTTTCCCTGGGTTTTCATATTGTGTTTGCCTGCATCGGGATGGTGATGCCATTTTTTATGACTGTTGCTCATTTTATCTGGTTAAAAACTAAAAACCCTGTATATCGCGATGTGACGAAAGCGTGGAGTAAGGGCGTAGCCATATTTTTTGCTACCGGGGCAGTATCAGGTACAGTACTTTCTTTTGAACTTGGTCTGTTATGGCCTAAATTTATGGAACATGCAGGTCCGATATTTGGAATGCCTTTTTCCCTCGAAGGTACCGCGTTCTTTATTGAGGCTATTGCGCTCGGCTTTTACTTGTATGGCTGGGGCAGATTGAAACCCTGGTTCCACTGGGCTACAGGCGTTGTAGTGGGAATCAGTGGGTTGTTATCAGGTATTCTCGTTGTTGCAGCAAACTCCTGGATGAACAGTCCGGCGGGATTTGAGTTTGCCGACGGCCAGTATTTTAACATCGACCCTGTAAAAGCCATGTTCAATGATGCCTGGTTTTCTCAGGCGCTTCATATGAGTATTGCTGCCTTTGCTTCAACAGGCTTTGCTGTTGCAGGTGTGCATGCCCTGATGATTCTTCGGAATAAAAATGTACAGTTCCATCATAAAGCATTTAAGATTGCTGCAATATTTGCTACTATAGCTGCTTGTTTACAACCCCTTAGTGGTGATATCTCTGCAAAGGATGTTGCCAACAGGCAACCGGCAAAACTGGCCGCTATGGAAGCACACTTCCATACAGAAAAGTCTGCACCACTGATTATAGGTGGCATTCCTGATGAAAAAAATGAGACTGTAAAGTATGCTATTGAGATTCCGGGAATGCTCAGCTTTATGGCGCATGGAGATTTTAAGTCGGAAGTTAAAGGGCTGGACAGCATACCCAAGGCCGATCGCCCGCCGGTAGCCGTCACCCATTACGCATTCCAGATCATGGTAGGCCTTGGGATGATTATGCTGGGCATTGCTGCGCTGTATTTCTTTGCCCTATGGAAAAAAAGAAATTGGCTTGCGCAGAACTGGATGCATAAAGTCTTTGTATTTGCCACCCCTGCGGGCTTTATAGCACTCGAAGCGGGCTGGACAGTAACAGAAGTGGGCCGTCAGCCCTGGATTATCCACGGTGTTATGCGTACGGCAGATGCGGTTACCCCAATGCCGGGAATTGCTTGGTCATTCTACCTTTTTACAGCGGTATATATTTCTTTATCTTGCATCGTGAGTTTATTGTTGTACCGACAAATAACCATGGTTGGCCGTTTATACGATTCATCAACTCAATCCTAAGCTTATGCTCTACGTTGTTATCATATTTCTCTGGGCCTCAATTCTTCTTTATGTACTTTTGGGTGGAGCCGATTTCGGTGCTGGCATTATTGAGTTGTTTAGCAGCAAAGCGAATAAGGCAAGAACAAGAAGGACAATGTACGAAGCGATTGGGCCGATTTGGGAGGCCAATCACATGTGGCTGATCATCGCCATTGTGATCCTGTTTGTAGGCTTTCCGAAAATCTACACAACAGTATCTGTATACCTGCACATTCCGCTGGTCTGTATGTTGTTAGGTATTATCGCACGGGGCACGGCATTTGTATTCAGAAATTATGATGCCGTAGAAGATGGTATGCAGAAAATATATACGCCGATTTTTACCTGGTCCAGCCTGATTACGCCTTTCTTTCTGGGCATTATTGCAGCCAGCAGTGTGTCCGGAAGAATTGATACACAGGCTGCAGACTTCCTCTCTGCTTATGTTTTTAGCTGGTTCAATTTGTTTTCCGTAACTGTAGGTCTTTTTACGGTAAGCATCTGTGCTTATCTGGCCACAATTTTTATCATCGGACAGGCCGATAGTGCCGCAGACGAAAGACTTTTTATCAGAAAGGCAAAACGTAGTATTCTAATTGTTATGATAAGTGGAGGGTTGGTTTTTGCTGCGGCTTACGCAGATCAGATTCCCGTGTTTAACTGGATCTTCGGACGTTTGCCTGGAATAGTTGCTATTGTTTCTGCAAGTATCTCACTCCTGATTATGGTTTATCTGCTGGACAAGCAAAAACATGTTTGGCTAAGGCTTCTCGCGGGCTTCCAGGTCACGATGATTCTTTTTGCCGCTACATATACACATTTTCCAAACATCGTATTAATGAAACATGGTGAGAAATTGTCGCTGCTCCTCCATCAGGGACAAGCTAAAACCATAGAAAGTCTGGGTTATGCCCTGCTGATCGGAAGCTTATTTATTTTACCTGCCCTGATCTACCTGATCTATATTTTTCAAACCCGTAAGCCAGGTTCCGAAGAATCGGGCCATTAACATTAAATGATTTATAATGACTGAACAATCCAATTTTGAACGTCTTTCCGCACTTTCTGAAGGAGAATATCAAGCTTTTTTATACGATTGCGACGGTACGCTGGCTGATAATATGCCTAAGCATACGCTATCTTATCTAGAAACGGCGAAGGAGAGCAACGTAGTTTTTGATCCCGCGATTATTGACGAGCTGGCCGGATGGCCAATTGCCAATGTTGTAGCGGAAATAAATAACCGGTACAATGCGTCACTTGTGCCTGCTGATTTTGTAACACGTAAAGCGGCGATTTACACTGAACGTTTTTTGAGTACCATTACCCCGATTGACTACGTGGTAGAACACCTGAAAGCTAATGTTGGTAAGGTGCGAATCGGTGTGGTTTCTGGCGGCGACACCAAAATCATTTCACAAACGCTGGAGATCCTTGGGATTTCTGACCTGGTTGAAGTTTTGGTCTGTTCTGAAGATACTGAACGTGGTAAGCCTTTTGCTGATCCATTTTTAAAAGCTGCAGAATTGCTTGGTGTAGACCCCTCGAAATGCCTTGTTTTTGAAGATGGAAACCCAGGGGTGCAGGCGGCAGAAGCGGCAGGCATGCATTGGATCAGAATCGATCAGTTTAAATTCGGATAATTCCTGTAAATATTACTAACTTTGTTAGTAATGAAAAGATCCGGTTCTGCAGATTTACCATTGCATCACGGCCATGTTCCGCTCTGGTTAGCAGAGCGCATGGCTAAACTTGGTTTTGCCATCACAGAGGCGATCATCACCGAATATGGAACTGCGGAAGTGCTGCGCCGCCTCAGTGATCCTTTTTGGTTTCAAAGTCTGGGTGCAGTAATGGGCATGGACTGGCATTCCTCAGGAATTACTACCTCGGTAATGGGTGCTTTAAAGCGGGCTATTAATCCGCATGCACGCGAACTTGGGATCTATATCTGTGGAGGAAAAGGTAAGCATTCGCGTAATACGCCGCAGGAACTGCTGAAGTTTAGCGAACAGATTGGATTAGATGGTCAGGATCTTGTGCGTTGTAGCAAGCTTAGTGCAAAAGTTGATAACACTGCAGTTCAGGATGGTTTTCAATTATATCTGCACAGCTTTATTGTGGATACACAAGGACGCTGGTCGGTAGTGCAGCAGGGGATGAGTAACAACAGCGCTACGGCACGCCGCTACCACTGGCATTCAGAAGGGCTCAGGTCTTTTGTTGAAGAACCACATACCGCAATCTGCGGTGTTAACCAGGGAAGAATATTAAACATGACTGCTGCTGCCGCGGGAAGTTCGAGAGATGCCATAATGAGTATGGCAGCAGAAGAACCATCACGGATGATTGCTGAGATTCGGCACCTTACCATGCCTGATCACCATGATGTGCGGGCTAAGGATGTAGATCTTAAAAGACTTGGTGCCATGTTGTACCTGACCCATGAACGCCGGCCGGCAGATTTTGAAGCACTTCTTCTTTTGGAAGGCATGGGGCCGAGAACGCTTCAATCCATGGCGTTAGTGAGTGAGGTGATCTATGGTGCACCATCCCGCTTTGACGATCCCGCACGTTTTTCATTTGCCCATGGCGGTAAAGACGGTCATCCCTTCCCCGTCCCACTAAAGGTTTATGATGAGACCATCAGTGTACTCTCCAATGCCGTGCAGCGAGCCAAATTGGACAGGGGAGAGAAACTTCAGGCCATAAGGAAACTCAGCGAAATCTCCACCCTTGCTGAAAAAGGTTTCACACCTAATGCTAATCTCGATGCGGTTATCCAGCGGGAACGTGATGAATCATGGAAATATGAAGGTCGTACGGTTTTTGGTAAAGCAAAGCCACCGGGAAGTCAGCAACTGAAATTATTTTAAATAAGGAGCCAAATCTGTTATCAGATCGTAATAATTGCTTATTTTGTTTCACATTGGTGTATTATTTGCAGGATTGAACTTACATTTATCAACAGGACTAATAGCCTTCTATGAAATTTTGGATTACGCTCTGCGGTTTAGTATGTATTGGATTTTTGAGCAGTTGTGGTATCCTGAAGCGGAACAGAATTATTAACCATCATGGAGTGGAGATTAACGAATATAATCTGCCTGTGATCACCTATCCTTCCTCCAATCCGGGATCCAACAGAATGCTTTTCCTGCTTTCGGGCGATGGGGGCTGGATGGATTTCGAGGATCAGCTTGCTACAGATTTTTCTAAACGTGGCTTTCATGTAATTGGGTTCAATTCGCGAAGCTACTTCTGGGAACAAAAGACGCCGCAACAGACAGCGGATGATATGCTATTGCTAATTGAACAGTATGCAGCAATATATAAGGCAAACCGCATTTACTTAAGTGGCTACTCCTTCGGTGCGGATGTTATCCCCTTTATTTATAATCGTTTACCAAAAGCTGTAAGAAGCAGGGTGGTGGCGCTGGAAATGCTGTCGCCATATGCCTCGTCAGATTTTATGGTTCATACTTCAGACCTGCTCAACATTGCTTCGGATAACAGGATGTACAAAGTGCAGACCGAGGTAGACAGAATTGGCATTCCAATTTATTGCTTCTATGGGCAGACTGAAACCAGCAAGGCCTTCGCTACGTATAAAAAGAGGAACTTTGTGGTGCAGGAGCTTCCCGGCGACCACCATTATGATCCTTCGGGATATGATAAAATAGTAAATATGTTCAGACCATTGCGCTTCCTGAGGCGCTCACCATTTTAATCTATGAAATACCTTAAAATCAGCCTATACATCTTTTTTTTATGTTTGTCTACACAGCTTTTTGCGCAGACGAAGAATGAATTGTCCGAACTTCCATTGCATCTGAACCCCGGTACTGAGGATAAACCGCTGGTAGTTTATATGAGCGGCGATGGGGGCTGGAATAGTTTCTCCCAATCGCTCAGTGCAGAGCTTCAAAAAAACGGATATGCAGTGGTAAGCCTGGACACCAGAAAGTATTTTTGGCAGCAAAAAACGCCGGATCAGTTTGCCAGAGACACACAACGTATCCTTGACCATTATATGAAAACCTGGAATAAAAGCTCCTGGATCCTGCTTGGGTATTCATTTGGTGCTGATGCAGGTTCTTTTGTTCCGTCGAGACTTACAAAGACCAGCGGTAATCAGTTGGAATCTGTAGTATTGTTGTCGCCGGGTTTTTCAACAGGATTTGTTACCAAAATAAGTAACATGCTTGGTTTTGGAGGTACCGATAAAGATCAGTATAAGGTATATCCTGAACTTTTGAAGAGCCCTGCCCCGGTGCTTTGTATTTTCGGTAAAGATGAAGACAGCGACTTGTATCCGGCTTTAAAAACTACTGGAAACATCAAGAAAATGTTGATTCCTGGAAACCACAAGTTCAACGATGATGTGAAGCTGATTACCAAACTGGTGATTCAAAGCCGCTAATTCTATACACCTTCAGAAACACGTTTCAGTGCTCTTGGAACTTGCAAAAGATGGTAATTGTGACTGTAGATTAGGTATTTCTTTTCCCAGGATGGGAAAAACTTATCTTTGTATCTGCGTAAGCCCTTAAACTGACCAAACACTTTAAAGTTTTCGTAGGCATATTTAATTGTCTTCTGGGTAACATTGACGTCTTCCATACCTGATAGCGGCGCCAGCCCCATATTTGCTGAGGTATAGCCTTCTTCTTTCAGGTATAAAAAGGTTTTTGCCAGTAACATATCCAGGATGCCATTCGGTGCATCTGTAACTTTTCGGATCAGGTCATATGTGGCTTCCCCGGGTGCATAGTCAGGTACAAGATTCAGGAAAGCGTATACTTTTTCTTCCTGGTCTTCAATAGTCAAAATTGTTTGCCCCTTCAGGATTGTAGTGTCGAATACGCCCTGTGTAAAAGCAACTTCCTTCTGGTGTAGCTCAACCAGCCATTCCTGACTTACCTTTTCAAGTTTTTGGAGTAGCCCCTCCATCACAGGAGCTTTGTATACTTTTAGCTGATAGCCCTCTGCACTTAAACGATTTACAGCACTACGCGTAGTTTTCATCTTACCCCCGTCCATTGTAAATGTAGTAAGGTTCAGAATTGCCTCTTCTCCAATAGGTATAGATTTACGACCTATGGATTTATAAAATTCAAGCGAAGATTCCGGTACCCGGTAATATGCACTGATGAAGCCGTTCTCCTGACAAAAAATTTCAAAGGCGTCGATCAGGAGGCGTTTGGTTTCGTCATGCTCAGCAACTGGGTCTTCCAGTACTATGGCGAAATGCCTGGTTATTTTAAAGCTTATAAAAGCTGTACGGTCTGGATTGAAGAACAAAAGTTTGTCGGGATAAATCTTGAAATAGTCGAGCGCCGACTTACCATATTTTTTAAGAATATCTTCGGCAGTCTGAAAATCTTCCGGTGAATTGTAGGGCTTGCTGAAATAAGGTTTCAGTAAACTAAAGATAACAAACAGGATTAACAAGGCACCTGCAACGTAAATTGAATCTTCAAAACGCTCACCGAAATGCGTTCTAGGGACCAATGCTTTATCATCTACCAGGAAAAATAGTTTGACTACAGCTGTAATAGCCTGATCAAGTTTAAAATCTATTCCAAAATGGCGCTTGTCAATAAAATAAAATCCAAGAACACCATAGGCTAATACGGCGATTACAGCATATAGGATTACCCAATAGTTAAAGGACACAAACCGGGGGTTGGGCTTCAGCTTATAGGAACTTTTGGTATACCATAAGGAGGATCCGGCAATGAAGGCAAGAATGGCCTCTTCAAAATCTACAGCCTTGATCAGGTGGCCGAAAAATGAGAATCCGGTAATAAATATTGCAGCATACCATGCACGCTTGGATCCTTGTAACAGGAAGATGCTGAGCATGACCAGAATTAGTCCAAACACCAGCACCAGTGAGTTGCTGGTCACGATTACATCTTCAGGAAGAATGTTCTTGACCAACCGCAGTCGGGCAGGAATTGCCGGCGTAATGGCGGAAATAATATTTACGACACCAAGAATCAAAATGATCATGGCAGGTAATACCCTTAGTATTAAGTTGTCTTTTTTGGTAATGAAGCTGATGATTCCGGCAATCAAAGGTAGCCAGAATTCAAAAAACCGGAATAGCAATGTGATTGTTGCTGCCGCAATTACAGGAAAACCAAATTGCTGTAAAATAAAAGTCAATGACAACTCTATCGTTCCCAATCCGCGTAAAAACGGCGACGCAATAAGTAGAACCACCATTACCATGTAGCCGATAATCGCCGCCGGCCAGCTCGCATTAAATCCAAGTGCCAGCATGGAAATATAGAGGTGTATAATCCCAATGATTTCTATTCCTATCGATACGAGTAAAGTCATCCAGAATTCCTTACGGCTTACCTTTTGGTCTATCATGTCGTCTAAAACGGTGCTCACCGATGGACGCATGCGGGAAAGCCACCTATAAGCTAAGCCCTTTTTTGCCACCGAATAGATCAATGCAATCAGTCCCGCAGTAAGCAGGAGCAGGAAGATAAATGCAAGCAGCTCTGCGGTACCGAGGTGCGTGGAAATCAAGGCTATTCCAATTACCGGAATGCCAACAATAACAACAGATAGGATACTGCAAAAGCCGAAAAGGGTAGAGGCAAGGTGGATATTCGATTTCGATATGCCCTGTTCCTCAATTTCTTTAGTGAAAAAAACAAGGGATGAAAATCCGCCTGCAGGTAGAAATACGCTAACGAGGTTTCGCTTTAAGAATAGCCTTAGGGCGCTGCCAAGACTTAATTTTTTGTTTAGCGCTTTAAAGCTATGCACATACATCTGAGCCTGTGCAAGTACGTAGACGATTGTAAGGGCGATGCCCAAAAAAATATAATCGGGCCGGCTTTGCGAGAGCTGGTCCTTGATCTTGATCACTTCAATATGTTCTTCCCGGATGAAGAGCGCCGCCATGGCCAACATGAAGATCGCGACAAAGAATTGCCAGAAAAATTTATTGTAAATGAGTTTTGATATCAGCTGCGTCGCTTTATGCATAAATGCAATTTTAGAAAAATTTACACAATAATTAACATTAAAACTGATCCCATGTTTGAAGAATTCCGTATTCCTGATAGAAATGTTATTTAATTTCGCAATTTTACGTTTTATAGCATACTTATGTCCAAACTGATATCCGTAGTCATACCCGCCTACAACGAGGAGGAAAATATCATTGTGATTATTGACCGCCTGGAAAGCATCTTCAAAACGTTGCATTACGATTTTGAGATCATCCTGGTCGATGACGGTAGTAAGGACAGAACCCTGTCTATCATTAAAACTGCTGCTGCAGCGCGGAGCAATATCTTCTATATCGAGTTTTCGAGGAATTTTGGCCACCAGCCTGCATTGAAAGCCGGACTTGATCAGGCAACAGGAGATGCGGTGATTTCACTGGATGCCGACTTACAACACCCGCCAGAGATGATTGCAGAGATGCTTCAGAAATGGGAAGAGGGCTACGAGGTTGTGTACACGAGAAGACAGGAGGATAAAAACCTTTCCTTAAAAAAAAGAAAGACGTCATCGATGTTTTACAAGTTGCTTAGCTCTCTGTCAGATATAGAAATTGAAGCCGGAACGGCTGATTTCAGACTGTTGGATAAAAAAGTAATTGATGTTTTCAGGGATTTTCATGAGAACGATCCTTTTATCCGCGGACTTGTGAAGTGGCTCGGTTTTAAACAATACGCGATTGATTATATACCGGGAACAAGGTACGCAGGATCTAGTAAGTATAACTTAAAGCGGATGATGAAACTGGCATTGCATGGGGTGACATCTTTCAGTATCAAGCCCTTGTACAGTGCCGTTTATCTTGGGTTTATTTTGTCAAGCCTTTCTATTCTGTATGTTCCCTATGTGTTACATGCGTTTTATGTAGGGGAAGAGGTTGATGGCTGGGCTTCGATGATTATGACTATCGTTTTTTTTGGTGGACTGCAGCTCATTATTCTTGGAATTATCGGACTTTATATTGGCAAGATGTTTATGCAAGGTAAGAACAGGCCAAATTATATCATTCGCTCTACAAATATTTTAAAGTAATATATGGTACTGTTAAGTTTTGATATCGAAGAATTCGATATGGCATTTGAATATGGAAAAACGATCAGTTTTGAAGATCAGATCAGCATATCCGTTACCGGTACCACGGCCATATTGGATTTGTTGAGTAAACACCAGTTAAAGGCTACCTTTTTTTGTACCGCTACATTTGCACAAAATGCCGGGCAAATCATAGCTAGAATTTTGGCTGATGGCCATGAGCTTGCCTCACATGGTTATTACCATTCTGACTTTAAACCCGAGCATCTGAAAGCATCACGATTGGAGCTGGAAAGAATCTCTGGCGTGGAAGTAAAGGGATACCGAATGGCAAGGATGATGCCTGTGGATGAAGAAGAAATAGCCAGGGCAGGGTATAGCTATAACAGCTCCATTAACCCAACGTGGCTTCCCGGCAGGTATAACAATCTCCATGTGTCCCGGACCTGGTTTTACGAAAGTGGGGTGCTGCAACTGCCGGCATCGGTAAGTCCTATGCTACGGTTTCCACTATTCTGGTTGTCGTTTCACAATCTGCCGCTCTGGTTGTACGAACATATTGCGGCACAGACGATTAAAAAAGACGGTTATCTAAATGTGTATTTCCATCCATGGGAGTTTACAGATCTCCACGATAAGGAAAGATTCGGATTCCCCGGTTATGTAAGCAAAAACTCTGGTACGGATATGATCAGCAGGATGGATCAGTTCATGACATGGATTAACCGCGAGGGCTATAAGTCGGGCACTATCCAATCGTTTGTAAATACACTATAGCGGTCGCTGTTTCTTTTTAGCAAAAGTAACATAGGTCTGAAACAAATAACTGAACAACGAAAGTATCACCATAATCAGTGCCTGAGAAGGGGTGGCCCAAAACCCAAATTTTCCGACAAACAGGTGCAAGAGCGCATAGTCCATATAAATACTCATGGCAGTCATTAATCCGTAGCGGAAGAGCTGAACACGTCCGTGCAGATCTGATTCCTGGAAAACAACATATTTGTTCAATAGAAATCCTACTGGAAAACTTACAGACAAGGCAATAATGTAAGCACCGATATATTTATTGACAGACCAGGGGCCAATGTGGACGATGGTATCTGTTAAAATGAAGTTATAGCTGAGGTAAAAAATAAGGATATTCAGTGCAGCATTGCTGCCCCCGGTAACAGCATACCTGAAGGTCTGCCTCGGTAATATTCGTGAAAATGGGGGGTAAAAAAAATCAATGATTTGAAGTATCAGTTGTTTCATCTTGCTCAAAGATAACAAACATTACCCAATCATAGATAAACGCTGCTTTGCATTCAGAAATTAAGCCTGATGCAAAGCAGTGTCTGGCAGATTATACGTTTTGTGGAATCAAACTCTGAATTTCTGTCAATGCTTCCTGGATCCCTTCCCTTTGTTTGCGCAATAAGTCCAGGTGATCAGCGTGATCAACATAATCAGCAATGTACTTATCGTACTTTTCGATGGCTGCAGTTTCGCCCGTAACGATAGCTTCAAGGATAGCTTTGTCTTCCTTGCTACTTAACGCTTGTTTAATGTCGATCCAGGTGCGGTGTAATGCTCCCAAAATACCTCCGCTTTCATTTTCAGCATCTCCGCCGTGTGTAGCGATATGTGCTTTCAAATCACTCGCGTATAAAGCGCGTTGTGCAGAATACTTCAGAAAAACGCCTTTCAGTTCAATTTTTTCTGTTGCCTCACTGGCAGATTCATATCCTTCTTTTCCATCGTTTACAATCGACAGAAGGTCTTTTAAGTCGCTAATAATTTCGTTATTGCTTTCCATAGTATTTTATTTTGTAGATGTGTGTATATAACCGACCGCTGGTCAAATAGTTTTTATTTTCCGAGCATTTGCCAGTATCTGTACGGAATGTCAATTCCTCCATCTTTTAACAGGCGGCGATTTATAATATTTAATTTTGTAGTGCACAGATGGATCATCCTTTTGAAAATTGCACCTATGAAAAATAAGAAACTTAATGATATCGCATATTCTGTATTAGACCTGGCTACTGTTGTTGAAGGCAAAACCCCGGCTGATACTTTTAAAAGAAGCCTTGACTTGGCCCGTCATGCTGAAGAGTGGGGGTTTACAAGATACTGGCTTGCAGAGCACCACAATATGGCCAGTGTTGCCAGTTCAGCAACCTCAGTAGTAATTGGTTATATTGCCGGTGGCACAAAGTCTATTCGTGTTGGTTCGGGTGGCATTATGCTACCAAACCATTCGCCGCTGGTAATTGCAGAACAATTCGGGACACTCGCTTCTATGTATCCCGACAGGATTGACCTTGGTTTGGGTCGTGCTCCCGGAACAGATCAGCTTACAGCGATGGCTATTCGTGGCGATCGTTTCAATGCTGCGCATGATTTCCCCCAGGATATTCTTAAACTTCAAACTTACTTTTCGGCAGAAAATGCCAATGCAAAAGTAAGGGCAATCCCCGGAGAAGGTCTCGATATTCCAATCTGGATTCTTGGTTCCAGTACAGACAGTGCACGTTTGGCCGCGGCAATGGGTCTTCCTTATGCTTTTGCAAGTCATTTTGCTCCTGCCCAGTTTTTGACAGCCATAAATTTATACCGTCAGAATTTCAAGCCTTCGGTGCATTTACAACAGCCCTATGTGATATCCTGCGTAAATGTTGTTGCTGCAGATACCGATGCTGAAGCCAATAAGCTCGCAACGTCCTTATATCAATTATTTCTGGGTATCGTGAGTGGCAAACGTAAGCTCCTTCAGGAACCCATTGATAGCATGGACGACATCTGGAATGCCTATGAAGCGGAGCAAGCCGGGCAAATGCTGGCATGTACCTTTGTGGGAAGTAAGGAAACCCTGCAAAAAGACCTTCAATCATTTTTGGATCAGACGCAGGTAGACGAGATTATGGTGAGTTCGCATATCTTTGACCATCAGGCGAAGCTGAGGTCTTACGAGATCTTTTCTCAGGTCTTAACGGCCAAGGTATAAATCATTCAGTACCAGTTGCCAGTCTGAATACCTGATCGTGTTGTTGTTTATTTTTTGAATCAGCTGAAGGTATCGCTGATCAAAATAATAGGCCAGTGCCAGCGTTTTCAGTCCGGCAACGGGCTTAAATAATGTGCCGGCAACATAATCAGCCTCGCCGTTTTTGGCACGTTCGAGATCGAACTTAACCGTTGATTTTACAAATTCCTCATGTGTTTTTTCGCCGCTTAGGTATGGCACCAGCCATTCCATGGAGTTTTTGATAGAACTGCCACCTGGCGTGGTATAGGTATAAAAATCCAGTTTGCGCTGCTCTTTGATTAAAATAGCCAGCCTGAGCAGGGGCTCCAGGTCGTAAGTATGATAATGCAAGGCATCTCGTTTCAAAAAGTCTATACTAGTGCCGTCGGGATTAAGGTTTCTTGTCAATTGTGCCTTTAATGCTTCGATACTGAAATCCTGTAGAGCAGGGTCGTCTATGGCGAAAGCCACTTCGGCAATTACCTTAAGTCGGTGAGAATTCCAGTTGTTGTAGGTAGTTTCCTTTCTTGGGAATTTTTGAAGTACATAGATTTCCGCGTCTGCTACTTGTTTTAACCAGGCATCAACCTTATTTTTGGATGTAGGATTTAATTGTTCCTTAATCAATACATAACCTGCTATGGCAGCATCCAAATGGGTGTCGTCTATCGGATCGCCTTTTGAACGATTGATCTGTGCCCATGCCTCCAGATAAAGAATTGCCCGGTTAAGATATTTCTTGTCTCCTTTAACCCTGTAGGTAAGTGCAAGATCATATATTTTCTGCAGATCGGGGAGCGCCTTGCCTGTTTTTATTTTAATGGGATCTCCTTTTAAGCGGCCTTCAGTACTGATTGTATCTATGGGATTTGGAGGTGTTACTAAAGCTTGGTTGGCATTCTTCAGGATGCTGGTAAACAAAAGCTGTACCTCAGCATTGCTTTTAATCATGATTTTCAGGTTCCGCAATTGTTTTGCAGTTAAGCCAGTCTGTGCATAGGTACTAAAAGCTCCCGAAAGGCATAATATTACTAGGATAATTAATCTTTTTATCATTTTACTTTTGACTAACGAGACCTTCTACGAGGCCTTTCCACTGGGGATAAGATAAGCCAATTTTTGCAATAAATCCAACTAAGTTATTGCGGATATTGTCTGTAAAGTGTGTGGTGTCAGTATTGGGAACCTCATTGCGGCCATGCTCTTCAGCAAAAACCTCATTGCCGATTCTTTTTATCTGAAAAGTAGAGGTAGCAGCAGCCTTGAAGAAATGAGCCGGCTCCTGATCTGGATGTTTTGGATTTGGACAGGGCCTTGCGCGCAGACTGATCTGTTTGGTAGTATTGATCTGCTCTTCCTGTATATATTCAATATGTACCCAGTCATAGCCATCACCTTTCGTCGTTCCCGGACCGGGGATGTCAATTTTGATGAGGTCTCCGGTTGTTGCAGAACGATCGGCAGGATTTCCACAATGATCACATAGGATGAACGTGGAAGAAGGCAGTTGGCTGATTTCTCCCCAGGAATTAATGTCCAGCAGGCGCTGTTTAGCGGTGGTGTAAAATGCTTTGGCAGCATCGATGTTTTCAAATGAAGCTCGCGCTATAGCGTTCATTTCACTCCCTATTTGTTGTTTCGGTATCGGCTTTTCCATGTTATTTTTTTATTTTAAAACATTCTTCAATGCTTTATGTTATAAAAAAAATAACAAAGATGAAATCCGTCCTGTAAGACTTTTCGTATCTATATACGAAGTCTAGTTGAACAAATGGACTTTTTTATTGCAACAGTTACATCTGTAACGCTTTACTTTAACAAAAAAAAGTAGGTGTTTAAATATAGGTGCGCGCTTAACCCGGGTGTCTAACAAGCCTGAAGCGCAAGATGGGCACTTTTTGTAAGTATGCCCTGTTTCGTTTAACGATAATGTTGAGGTCATTTTAGGTGGTGGTTTTAACTACAAGGTACTGCAATCCCGTTTAATTTCAAATTCAAATTTCCATTTTTTTTTATTTTTACCAATCGGGCTTATTTCGTGCTGAAATTGCAATAAAGCCTATATTTGTGTTATGACAATTGAGGAGATAGAAGGATACTTTACCGGAGTTGAATTGCCGGAATCTGCGACCATAGATACAGGTGTAGTCATTGAAGATATTCCCTTGTTTTTGAGATCACATTTCAGCTTTATCAGGGAAAATCCAGGTAAAAAATCTACCGAGGTTTATTTTGATCGCCTGCAGAGGCTGATCGCGATCATGGATGCTAAAACCAATAACGAAAGTTAATATGTTTTTCTTTCTGTCGAAAACCCTCCAATATTTAACCATGCCGCTGGTATGGATTACGATCCTGATGATCTGCTCTCTTTTCTTGAAAAAAGCAGCTTTTAAAAAGAAGACACTTCTTGCAGCAATAATCTTGCTTATGCTTTTTGGTAGCGATTTCCTTGCTAAAGAAGCGATGAGACTTTGGGAGACGCCAAAGGTATCCATGAAGAGTCTCCCGCACCACAACACGGCCATCGTACTTGGAGGAATTATTTCGCCGCCAAAGAAAGCAGATGAGCAGGCCAATTTTAACAGGGCTGCCAACAGATTGCTGATTGCAGTGCAGTTGTTTAAGATGGGTAAGATCGACACAATCCTGGTAGCTGGAGGAGGTTCGGATATCAAAAAAGAAGATTTGGCAGAGTCTGAGCAGTTGAAACGTTATCTGATTTACTGTGGTGTGCCTGACTCGAGTATCCTGATTGAAAAACGTTCTAAAAACACAATGGAGAATGCCCGCTTTTCAAGGTTGCTTATTGATCAGCAGTCTATGAAAGGTCCTTTTCTGATAATTACGTCTGCTTTTCATATGAAAAGAGCACTCGGCTGCTTTAATCGTGTAGGGCTTAAGGTCGATCCATTTCCTGTAGATTATTACCCTGGCGAACGTAGTTTTAGTTTCGCCCAGCTTTTCATACCATCAGAAGATGGACTCACCAAATCTACTTTGCTGATCCACGAAATTGTAGGTTATCTGGTTTACAGGCTTATGGGCTACGCGTAAGCTATTAAATAGGTTAATAAATAAAAAAAATAATATTTTTTAAAAACCGCACCCAATTTATCCTCGTATATGTATCCGAGAGCGTTTAAGTGGGTGGGGAATGTCGAATGACATTTTCCGCCTTTTTTTATGCCTTATTCTTCAATATAGCATCTGGAGTACGTTATAACTTGTTTAAAGGTGAGATTGGCTTTGGCCGGAATCTTCTGATAGGCCCAAGAGCTCTGTTTTTGTAACCGTGAACACCTGTATTGACAAATATAACGGCGGCGAGCAGAAACGCTGCCCATGCAACGGTAGGATGACTTTCAAGGTTGTTGATGCCAATGGCAACAATTCCCCAGACGCCAACCGTAGCATATTCGCGCATATTTCTCTTCCAGATCATCGTAATAAATATTGTTGTAGCAACAATTAATATAAGAATGGCCAAGAGCTCAGGGTTGAAAGGTGTGCCGGTCCAGCCCAAAGCGGTCAGGTAACAGGCTATGTTTGCGATAGTGGCGACATTAATCCATCCAAAATATAAACTGATCGGCCACCATAAAAGTGCAATTGTCCAAAATTGAGCATCCCAGCGCTCCATATTGTGAATCTGTACGATCCTGAGCAGGGAGATGAAGAGTATGATCATAATCAGTACGGTAAGTCCGATCTGGTCGTATGAAAATGCAAATACCCATGCGGCATTGCATAAATTAGCGAGGATGAACCAAATTCCTGTTTGCGCCGCAACATCAGAATTGCCCTTTTTTGAAAACAAACCAGATGCCTGATAGATTGCAAAAATAACTAAGCCCAGGTAAACAAGCCCCCAGATAGAAAAGGCATAACCTGCAGGTGTAAGTAGGTTGGCATATTTGTCAGACATCGTTTTCATATCTGCCGTACCATTGGCGCCTGAATTTACATAATAACCGGCCCAAACGGCCAGTAAAACGGTCAACAGATTTAATATTTGGAGGACTTTTGTTCCTGTGCTACTTTTGCTGATATCCATTGGTTAATTTTTGTAATTCTTCATCCAGTTCTTCTACAGATTTCAAAAGCATATCCAGGATATGGCTGTTCTCTGTTTCTAGTGTGGATAGTATATTTGCTAAACCCATAATATTGGCTAAAGGTTTTCTGATCAGGTGCGATTGCCTGAAAGCCTGGCGCTCGCGGTAATAATACATCAACATCTCTACTTGCTTTTTCTCGCGTTCAAAACTACTTACATCATAGCCCAGGCAACTGATGCCGCGCGGATCGTCCGTATTATATTGAAATTCCCAATGGGTGTAAATATAGTTCCCTTTTCCGTCATGTTTGCGGATTGTGGTGAGGAACGATTTGCCGGGTTCGGTCAAACACTGTCTGCCTAAATTTAAACAGGTCTCGGCATCGTCGGGATGCATGCTGACAGCAAAAGGCCGGCCTATAATGTCTGCTTTGTCGTAGCCGAAAGAACTTGCGTAGTGTGCGTTAACCTCGAGATAATGTCCGTTTGTGCCCATCAGGACGTAATAAAATAATCGGGTGTTTTCGTTTAAGCAATACGTCATCAGAGCGGTTTTGGAGTAAATGCTTGTTCCAGAAAAACATAAAACGATAGAAATAGGGTGATGTGTTTCCGAAGGTACTTATAAAGGTTTAACATTCTTTAACATTTTTTAACAAAACGGATAAACCCAACGGACTAGATTTGAGTATAACTCAAAACCCATTCCCATGAAACAATATTTACGCATTAACAATCTTGTCGGTTTTTTTGTATTTGTAATCGCAGTAGTCAGCTATTGGCGAACTATGGAGCCTACAGTAAGTTTTTGGGACTGTGGTGAATTCATCTCAGCGGCATATAAGCTTGAGGTAGGGCATCAACCTGGTGCCCCCTTATTTCTGATGATTGGAAAGTTGTTCTCGCTTATGGCTTTAGGGAATACGGCAGGGGTGGCTTATTGGGTTAACTTCAGCGCTGTTCTGGCCAGTGCCGCAACAGTCATGTTCTTGTTCTGGACAATCACGGCACTCGCCCTTCGTATCTATGTGCATCAGCTTAACGGAAAAACCATAGCTGGAATCATTGCCGCCGGAGTTGTTGGGGCACTCGCATTTGCCTATTCCGATACCTTCTGGTTTTCGGCTGTAGAGTCTGAGGTATATGCGCTTTCTTCATTATTTACGGCAGTTACATTCTGGGCAATCCTAAAGTGGGAACGTGAGCTGGATAACAGATGGCTGGTATTCATAGCATACCTTATCGGTTTGTCTATCGGAGTCCACCTGCTCAGTCTCCTTGCTATTCCTGCTGTAGTGCTTGTTTATTACTTTAAAACTACAGCTAACACAACATTATCTGGGACGATTAAGGCTTTGTTTATTGGCAGTGCACTTGTTGGGTTGGTGCAATTTGTTATCATCCAATATGTGGTTCTTTTTGCAGCTAAAGCGGACCTCTTCTTTACCAATACCATGCACTTTAGTATGGGTATTGGCGCTTTTCTGTTTTTAGGAATTCTTGTAGCCGCTATTGCTTATGGAATTCATTATGCCATTAAAAGAAATATGTTCCGTTTAAATTTGGCACTCACCTGTCTGACCTGTGTGCTTTTTGGGTTCAGTTCTTATTTTTTGATTCTAATCCGTGCCAATGCCAAGCCGACGATTAACCTGTCGAATCCTGATAACGCATTTGGCTTGTACAATTACCTCGGCAGAACAAATTATGAGGGCGCACCGTTGCTTTATGGAAATACCTTTGATGCAAAACAGATTTCCATTAAAGAAACGGGAACTAATTATAAAAAGGACAACGATAAGTATGTAGAAACAGGAAAGAATTACAGTTCTGTTTATGATAAAAATATGCTGTTCCCAAGATTGTACAGCACTAAGCCTGCGCATGTCTCTTTTTATAAGCAGTGGCTAAACCTGGGCGAAACAGCGGGGCCATCATTTCTGCAGAACCTGGAATTTTTCACTTCTTATCAAATGGGTTTCATGTACTGGCGTTATTTCTTGTGGAATTTTGCAGGTCGACAAGATGATGTGCAGGGAACTGGTGATCAGAAAAATGGAAATTGGATTACCGGCATCCGTCCTTTAGACCAATTGAGATTGGGAAAACAGTCGGCGCTCCCCCTAAGCATTGCTGCCAATGAGGGGAACCATACTTTTTACGGCCTGCCGCTGATTTTAGGTATTGCCGGTCTGCTTTTTCTATACAGGAAGCAGAGAAAGGAGTTTCTGGTGATCTCGGTGCTGTTTTTCTGTACCGGACTTGCAATTATCATTGTATTAAATCAGGATCCTTTACAAGTTAGGGAAAGGGATTACGCCTATCCCGGTTCTTTTTATGCTTTTGCCATCTGCATTGGCTTCGGTGTATTGGCACTGAAAGAACTGCTTTCAAGGTATACGAATGCTACAGCTGGATTAGTGGCAGCAAGTGTGTTTGCTTTATTTGCCGGTCCTGTATTAATGGGGAGTAAGGGCTGGGCAGATCACGACAGGTCTGCTAAAACTACCGCGCTAACCTGGGCTAAAAATTACCTCAACTCCTGTGCAAAAGATGCGATATTATTTACAAATGCAGATAACGATACTTACCCGTTATGGTATGCACAGGAAGTTGAAGGGATCAGGACGGATGTTCGGGTAATCTGCCTGCAATTTCTTGCCGATGCAGATTTTATCAACCAGATGAAAAAACAATCTTACCTGTCTGCACCCCTGCCAATCACCATGCACCAGAATACCTATAAAACAGGTACCCGGGATTACATGCCTTATGTGGATTATGGTTTAACAGACAGTGTGGAGCTGAGCGATATTCTCGCTGTACTTACCTCTGATAATAAAGCCGATCAGGTGGAGATGAATGACGGTTCATTTTCTAACTTCCTGCCTGCCCATAAATTTAAAATGACCATAGATAAGGACCTTATCCTGAAAACGGGAACGCTGAAAGCTACTGAGAAAGGACAGATCGCTGATGTTATGGAGTGGGAGTTTGGTAAAACCTATGCCGGAAAGTCTGATCTTACGATGTTCGATATTCTGGTGCATAACAACTGGAAAAGACCTGTTTATTTTGCTACGTCGGTTTCTCAGGATACCTATCTTGGGCTAGACAAATATCTGTATCTTGAAGGTTATGCCTACCGCTTGCTGCCCTTAAAACCTGTAGAAGGAGAGAAGACCGAGCATACCCATTCTTCGGTGATGTATAATAATATGGTGTCGAAAATGGATTTCAGTGATTTTAAAAAGACTGCCTATCTGGATCCTGAAAGCAGAAGGGTGCTGGAAAGTACCTGGAACCTCACCAATACGCTGGCTGCTAACCTGCATGCTTCGGGGAATAGCCAGGCAGCAGCCAATCTCCTCATAAAAAGCGTAAAGGAACTACCGCTCCGTAATTATGGTATCAGTGATACGTTAAACAGGATTTATACGGTAGAAAACCTTTATCAGAATAAACAACACGCTGCGGCAAAGGCATTGGCAGCCGATACAGCACGGTTTATTGACCAGGAGCTAAATTACATCGTTTCCCTGGATCCGATTCGTAAGTCTAAATACCTGAATGAAGTTCGGATCGGAATGTATGTGTTAAATGGCCTGGATCAGATTACCGCTGCTTATAAGGATGACGCCCTGAATGCAAGCATTAAGTCCAGGTTCAATAACTATAAGGCATTATTGTAATCGGCGCGTAAGTTTCTGGGAATTGCGAAAACAATATGTTGTCAAACGCTATTACTAAGGTATAATTTATATCATGGACAGATTAGTTATAGAAACAACACTTTCAGATCTCGACGGAATCAGTATGTCGGAAGATCAATTATTTTCGGAATCGGGATCAGCGTTGCTGCTTAGTTTCAAAGCGAGCAATAGCAGTCAGATCGTTGCTGCCTTTGATGCATTGAAGAAAACAATCGGACAACACGAAGTATCCTTCGTTATTTGTAAGACAATGGTTGCCGGAATGTTTGACCTTGAGATTGCCAGTGACGCATTGGACGAGCCGATCAGGCTGAGCAATAAAGTAATCAAGGATGAGCTACTTGCCAAGCTGGAGGAAGATCTGGAAGCGAACAAGGCGGTATGTCTCGCAATCAATGTTTCAGATCAACTGCATTGGATAGATCTGAACCAGGTATCTATTAGAGAATGTGTATAAACGAAATATAGAACATATAAAAAAAGCCCCTTCAGGGGCTTTTTGTTTTTCTTTATAGTCTAGAAAGAAAAGTCATCGTGACCTTTCGTACCTGATACTTCGTGATTATCTGAGTATTCGTAACGCTTCTCGATCACTTCCTGATGATTTTTAATATAGTCTACAGTTTCATTAAGGCCTTCAGCGAATTTTTCAAAATCCTCTTTGTAGAGGAATATTTTATGCTTTACAAAGACGCCGTCTTCGAGTCTTTTTTTGCTTTCTGTTAATGTAAGATAGAAATCACCTGAACGCGTAGCTTTAACATCGAAGAAGTATGTTCTTTTACCCGCTCTTACTTTTTTTGAAAAAACCTCTTCTCTCTCTTTGTTGTCAAATTCTCCCATAATTGGTTCTGGTCATGTTTTGGTAGCGGTAAATATAATGTAATAATTAGCAAAGTTCAAAATAGATATGACAGAATATTTCAGGATGGAAAACGTGCTGTAAAGTGTGTTTATGACTTAGTTGGTCTCTTCTTCCAGCAACTGGTGTTGATACATCTCATGGTAAGCCCCCTCGAGTGCCAGTAAACTCTGGTGAGTGCCTTGTTCTATGATTTCGCCTCCATCCATCACAATGATTTTGTCTGCATTCTTAATTGTCGAAATGCGGTGTGCAATCAGGATGCTGGTTTTGCCTTGCATAACACGTCCAAGGTTGTTTAGGATTTCCTCTTCTGTTCTGGTATCAACTGCAGAAAGACAATCGTCAAAGATCAGGATCTTAGGTTCTTTGACTAGTGCGCGGGCGATCGAAACGCGCTGTTTTTGGCCACCTGACAAGGTGATCCCGCGCTCACCAAGTGTGGTTTCAAACTGGTGCTCAAAATTCAGAATGTTATTCAGTACTGCCGCATTTTCTGCTGCACGCTCTACCTCATCCCCAGTAATCCGATCAAGGCCAAAGGCAATATTGTTTTTGATAGAGTCGGAGAACAAAAATACTTCCTGTGGTACAAAGCCAATCTGATCCCGGTATTGATGCAGGTTTACCTTGCGTAAGGTATGCCCGTCAATACTGATTTCGCCGGCATCGGTATCATACATCCGCATAATCATGTTGGCCAGTGTAGATTTTCCAGATCCGGTACGCCCAATCACGGCAACAAACTGGCCCTGCTCAATTTCGAAGGAGATATTCTTCAATGCCTGGATTCCGGTGTCAGGATAAGTAAAGTCTACATTTTTAAATGAGATATTGCCCTTTAAATCTGATACGTTAATATCGCCAGAGGCAATATCTGGTTTCAATTCGAGGAATTCGTTAATACGCTTTTGCGATGCCGAAGCCCTTTGGATCAATGTGGTTACCCAACCCAGCATAGTTACCGGGAAGGTAAGCTGGTTTACATACACGATGAATTCTGCAATATTCCCTGCGGAGATTGACCCTGCAATAACCTGTCGCCCGCCAACATACACCGTAAGTATCGTGCTCAATCCTACCATCAACAGCATTGTAGGGTAAAAGAACGCCTGTACTTTAACTAAACTCATGGAGTTCTTTTTATAGCCTTCACTTTCTGCGGCAAAAATAGCACTGGTATGTTCTTCACGCACGTAAGACTTAATCACGCGAATTCCTGAGAAGCGTTCCTGGACAAAAGAAGAAAGCCTAGACAGCTGTTCCTGGATCTGCTCACTCTTTTTATTGATCAGCGTGTTGACAAAATAAATGGTAACTACCAATACGGGCAGGGGAAGTAAACAGAAAGTTGCCAGGGTCGCATTTACGCTGTACATCGATGAAATGATCAGCAAAAATAAAACAGCAGTATTAATGGCGTACATAATGGCCGGGCCAACGTACATCCTCACCCGGTTTACATCCTCCGTTGCCCGGTTCATCAGGTCGCCGGTATTGTTACGCCTGTAGAAACCAAGACTCAACCGTTGGTAATGTGCATAGATCTCGTTCTTCATGTCGAATTCAATGTGTCTTGACATCAGGATAATCGTTTGGCGCATAAAAAAAAGAAACAATCCCCGGATCAGGTAAAGAAATAAAACCAGAAAACCGAAATATAATAGGCTATAACTGAAGATGTCATAGATGATTGCCTGATCGTCAAATCCAGAAAATAACCCGTAGATCTGAATGTTTTCAGTAATCAGATTAAACGCGTGGCCGATAACCTGAGCAGGGATTACGCCGAATATATTAGAGATTACGACAAAGAAAATGCCTGGAATGATCCACCATTTATATTTATAGAAATACTTATTTAAAAAACGAAGGTGTTTCATGAACGTGTAAAGTTATGTAAATCGACCTGTTTTTTTAAAAGTCTTTAGTTAAAACTACGTAAAATAATGGTTTTTTTATACTAGTTTTGCGGCATATCTGATAATCATAATCATATGTCTGGTCACAGTTCTGTTATAACCTCCGTTTTAGATCAATTAGGTGCATTGGGACATAAGAAGGTTGTATTCTGTAACGACCCTGACACAGGTTTAAAAGCCATTATTGCTATTCATGACACTACATTAGGGCCAGCACTGGGTGGCACCCGTATGTATAATTATCAGAGTGAAGCCGAGGCCTTGGACGATGTATTGCGCTTGTCGAGGGGCATGACTTACAAGGCATCGATCACCGGACTTAACCTTGGGGGAGGGACTGCTGTAATTATCGGTGATTCCAGAAAAGGTAAATCTGAGGCTATGATGCGTAGCTACGGCCGGTACATCAAAAACCTGAACGGCGAATTTATCACTGCTGAAGATGTAGGTACAACCACAAAAGACATGGAGTATATCCGTATGGAAACTACACATGTTACCGGTGTTCCAGAATCTATTGGCGGTGCAGGTGATCCGTCACCATATTCGGCAAAAGGGGTATACCTGGGTATCAAAGCTTGCGTTAAAGAGGTGTTCGGTACAGATATGCTTGCAGGACGTTCTGTTGTTGTGCAGGGTATCGGCCATGTTGGCGAGCACCTGGTAGGCTTGTTGAGGAGCGAAAATGTAGAGGTCTTCATTAGCGATATCAACGAAGAACGATTACAGTATGTAGCCAGAAAGTATAAAGCCAAGCCCATTGAAGCCGATAAAATATTTGGTATCGATGCAGATATTTATGCACCATGCGCGCTTGGAGCCACTGTAAATGACCGTACGATCCCGAAGATGAAGTTTGCGATTATTGCAGGTTCGGCTAATAACCAGCTTGCCGATGAGCAGGTGCATGGTAAAATCCTGCTGGAGAAAAATATCCTATTTGCACCGGATTACCTGATCAATGCCGGTGGGCTGATCAACTGCTACTCCGAACTGACCGGTTACGGGAGGAAAAGAACAATGCAGCTTACAGAAAACATCTATGAGGCCACGCGCAACGTAATTCAGATGTCTAAAAAAGAAAATATACCAACAATTCTTGCAGCCAACAGAATTGCTGAACAAAGAATCGTTAATATCAAGAAAATAAAATCATCATTTTAAACCCGGTAAATTTACCATCGTTCTTACATAAATGTTAAATAGAAGACACTTACGAATTAAAGCTTTGCAAAATATATATGCATGGCAAATGACAGACAAGAGAGACCTTGCTTCCTCTAAGAAGAACCTCATGAACAGCATCGACAATGTGTACGAAATGTACATCAGGATGCTCGCACTCTTGTCGGAGATTACGGAATATACAGCTATTGATGCCATTGAGCGTGCCAATAAGCATTTTCCAACTCCAGAAGATCTCAATCCCAACCAGAAACTGTTGCATAACAAGTTTATTGTATTGTTGCAGAAAAACCCGGAATTTCAGGCTGCGGTAAACAAATACCAGGTAAACTGGAATGCGGAGCCTGATTTCCTGAAAACTGTTTACAACAAACTTAAAGCTACTCCTGAGTATGCTGCTTACCTGGCAGATCCGAATGATAGCCTTGAAGAATCGAAAGAAATCATCAAGTTTATCTTCAGAAAGATCATCCTGAAAAGCCAGAATATCATTCAAACCTTCGAAGATAAATTCATCAACTGGAGTGTAGATAAGGAAGTGATGCAGGGCATGGTGGCCAAAACATTGAAAAACTTTGTTAACGAAGATCCTTTCAAGAATAAGCTGACACCAATTAGTGCAGACTGGGATGAGGATAGCAAATTTGTACAGGATCTGTTTCTTTATACGCTCAAACATAATAATGAGTATCAGGAAATGATTGCTGAGCGTACCAAGAACTGGGAATCTGAACGTATTGCCCTGATGGATACTATCCTGATGAAAATGGCGATCTGTGAATTGATGAATTTCCCATCAATCCCTGTTAAGGTGACCATTAATGAATACCTGGATCTGTCTAAGGACTACAGTACGCCAAAGAGTAATTCGTTTATAAATGGTATATTGGACAAAATTTTAGGCGACCTGAAAAGAACCAATAGCATCACCAAAATCGGTCGTGGATTAATTGAAGAGTAAAAATTATTAATAATTATACTGATGAAACAAATTTTCGTATTGGCAATTGTTGCATTAACATTTGCTTCATGCCAGCAAACTACAGTTAAAATAGATCCGCCGATTGTAGATAGCACCACATCTAACGGTGCAACAATGGCACCTGCGTCGCCGGATGCTCCGATCCTTACATTTGAAAAAACTACTTACGACTTTGGTAAGATTAAACAAGGAGAGAAAGTACATTACGACTTCATTTTCAAAAACACTGGTAAAACACCATTGATCATCAGCAACGCTACAGCAAGCTGTGGATGTACTGTTCCTGAGCCGCCAAAGGATCCGATTCAACCGGGGGCTGAAAGTGTAATCAAAGTGATTTTTGATAGTACTGGTAAATCAGGTATACAGGATAAAGTGATTACCGTAACTTCTAATGGAAATCCTTCCATCAACGAAGTGCATTTAACAGGAGAAGTACTTGCTCCAGCACAATAACCAAATAAAAATATAAATACAGAATATGACAGCAACAGTAATATTGCAAGCCGCAGGTGGTAGTAGTATGTTAAGCACACTAATACCAATGGTTTTGATTATGGTAGTCTTCTACTTTTTCATGATCAGACCTCAGGTTAAAAAGGCCAAAGACCATAAAAAATTGGTTGAAGACCTAAAAAAAGGTGATAAAATCGTAACAACTGCCGGTATACACGGCCGGATTGTAGACTTGAATGAGACAACCTTCCTGATTGAAGTAGAAGGTGGTACCAAGATCAGATTTGATAAATCTGCTATCTCTTTGGATGCAACAAAAGCAAGCTTGCCAAAAGCTTAATACGAGATATTTCGAGCAGAGCCGCTTCCATATTTGGAGCGGCTTTTTTGTTTTAGTAGATTTGAGTACTTTACAGCCATGCCCTTTATAAAACTCACCAACATAGAAAGAAAACGCTTCCTGGTATTTATTGCCTGTTTGTTGCTTGCTATTGCTGGCTGGCTTTTTCAGGCGCTCAATAATAAGTACGTTTACACGGCTAAAACAGTGCTCGTTTATAAGAACTTCCCTCAAAAGAAAGCTTTTCATCCCCTTCAGTCTGATACTGTGGATCTGCAGGTTGAAGGTACAGGCTGGCAATTGCTGTTTGCCCGGTTGAGGGTTAACCCACAGTCGATCACAATTAGTCTTGATAAGTTGAATAACCGCGACTATATCCTGTTCTCAGAACAGCTCTATAGCGTGAACAAACAGCTGGAGACTTCGCAAAAGATTATTTCTGTGCGCCCGGATACACTCTACTTTGATTTTTCCAAACGCACGGTTAAAAGGGTACCCGTTAAATTAGTGAGCAATTTTGGCTTTGCACCTCAGTACGGAGTCTCCGATGATATCGAAATTACCCCTAATTATGTTACTGTGTCTGGGCCACAGCAAGATATTGAACAGATTAACGACTGGAAAACAGATACGCTTAGTCTGCAACACATCCAGAATACCACGATAACCCGGGTTGCTATGACACAGAACAAACTCAAAAACGTGAATATCTTTCCTTCCAGTGTGGAGATTAAGGTTCCAGTTGATGAATTTACTGAAAAGACGGTGGAAGTACCGCTAAAGGTGATCAATAATAGCGACTATTACACCATTAAGCTTTATCCTAAAAAAGTTAAAGTCACTTTTTTAGTTGCGCTGTCAAGTTATCAGCAGGTTAACGAAGATTTCATTGAGGCATCAGTTGATATTAATGAATGGAAACAATTGAAACATTCCAGACTGTCAGTGAAATTAACGCGTTTTCCTGATTATTGTAAACTGGTGAAGATTGTTCCTGGGAAAGTTGACTTTATCATTGAGAAATAATGTTGAAAATAGGAATTACAGGTGGAATAGGAAGTGGTAAAACCACGGTGTGCCGAGTTTTCGAAACATTAGGAATCCCGGTATTCTATGCAGATACCTCTGCAAAGGAAATTATGGTGAAGGATGAGATCCTGGTAAAAGGGATGAAGGAAACTTTCGGAGCCGAAAGCTATACCGAGGCTGGGGAATTGAATCGGCCCTATATTTCAGGGCTGGTTTTTAACGATCAGCGACAACTTGACCAGCTAAATGCCTTGGTGCATCCCGCAGTATTCAGGGCGTTCGATAACTGGCTAAGTACTGTACCCTCTAACGCTCCGTATATCCTCAAAGAGGCTGCCCTTTTATTTGAAAGTGGCTCGTACCGGATGTGCGATCGGAGTATCTTGGTTACAGCGCCGCTTAAACTCAAACTTGAGCGTGTTACCGGTAGAGATCATACTACCGAAGCCCAGGTATTGGCCAGAATGGACAAGCAACTAAGTGACGAACAAAAAATGCCTATGGCCGATGATCATATTACAAATGATGGATCGGAATCTCTGATTTTACAGGTGCTGGCCTTACACCAGAAATACTTAGACAAAAAATTTTAATGATTCTTGATGATTTTATAGTACCCGGGCCAGCTGGCTTATATTGTGTATATGGGGATTTTTACCTCGACCCAAAAATACCTGTTAAACATGCCGTGATCTCTCATGCACATGGCGACCACGCCATCAGTGGCAATCAGGACGTTTATTGTACCAAACCTACTTCGCTGTTTATGTTGCACAGATATAAGAAGTTTGCGGCTTCAGAATTTCATATCAAGGAATACGGTGAATCGTTTAACCTTAAGTCTGTGAAGATCAGTTTTATATCTGCAGGCCATATGGCGGGATCGGCACAGGTGGTTATGGAATATCTGGGGGTAAGGTATATTTATTCTGGTGATTATAAATTGCAAACTGACCCTACATCAGAGCCGATCCAGTTTATGGAGGCTGATGTTTTCATTACGGAGACAACATTTGCCGATCCGGATACCAGACACCCGGATGCTGAAACTGAAATTACCAACCTCAGCAAAATTACTTCGAACATCATGCTCGGAGCCTATGCCCTTGGTAAAAGTCAGCGTATTGTTCGGTTGATCAGTGACCACTGTCCAGAAAAAAGGATATTGGTGCACCACAGTATCATGCCTTTCATGAAAATATATGAACAACTTGGCATCAGCCTTGGAAAATATGAAGTGTACGACAGGAAGGTCATGAAGAACAATCACAGTGGAATGGTTTATATCGTGCCACCAATGGTTTACCGGAGTTATATCAAGGCGATTAATGTAGTTCGGGTGTTTGCGTCAGGCTGGAAGCATCTAAATAACAATCGTGAGTTAAGTCTCTGCATTTCTGATCACGTTGATTGGAATGATATTATTACTGCCATTGAGCAGGTGAAACCAAAGGAAGTTTGGACAAATCATGGTAGTGGAACTGAGCTGAAGGCGCACTTCAATGAAAAATTGGTCGTTAAATTGCTTAATTAATGGAAGAGGGGGTTGACTTCTATTTTAACGAGGATGGTTTTATGGTTTTCACCAGGAACTACCACCTCAAAAGGGGATACTGCTGTAAAAATAAATGCAGGCACTGCCCCTGGGGATTCGGTAAAATTAAGGACAAGCCAAGCGATGACAACAAAAACAAATAACGCCCAAAATGCAATTGCAGAAAGAGATCAGTACATCAGGATTTGAAAATGAACGTCAGCAAGCAATCGTCAATATTGTATTTACGTTCCACTGGTGTAATGATAAGATAAAACAAGCGATAGCACCTTATGAGGTTACGCCGCAACAATTTAATATACTCCGTATCTTAAGGGGACAATATCCTAAGCCTTGTACCATTAATCTGCTTAAATCCAGAATGCTGGATAAGATGTGTGACGCATCGAGGATCGTTGACCGCCTGATGCAGAAAGATCTGGTGCGTAAGGCAATCAACTCACAGGATAAACGTTCTGTCGACATCCTGATCAGCGATAAAGGTTTGTCTTTATTGAAGACAATGGATCAGGAAGTTGACATCACAGCTATAATATCTCCAAACCTAACGATTGAGGAATCAGAACAGTTAAATTTGTTGCTTGATAAACTGCGCGGTTAATGCCCCGCGCTGAAGTATCCAATTAAGGCCACAGTGATTCCCAGTAGTACGGCCACCAATTTTCGTTTTGTAACCTTATGTTCCACGCTGGATTCAAAAAGAATGGTTGTTGAGATATGCAGGAAGATCCCGATTACAATGCCCATCATTTTGTTGAAATACTGCTCAATACCACCAATTGATCCGGTGCTGATGCCATTACTCACAAAAAATCCGAGGGGCGCCATTAGGGCAAATACTGCAATAGTAAGGATCAGGCCTGTAGGTTTAAAATGATTCTGCATCAGAATACTGGCCAGCGCAAAAGCCGCCGGGATATGGTGTAATGCAATACCGAAAATCAATTCATTATGGTGGTCTTTAGCCAGGGGCATACCTTCCAGAAAGGCGTGCAGGCACAAGCTGATCATAATGCCGTAAGGAAACACCTGCCCTTCAGCATGGTGGTGGATATGGCCGTGTTCCACGCCTTCAGAAAACTGTTCCATAAAAATCTGCAACAAGAATCCGATCAGGATATAGATACCAATCTCTCTGCCATCAGGCCCGCTGTAGGCATCAGGAATCAGGTGGAGTACTGTAATTGCAAAAAGATAGGCGCCACTAAAAGAAAGAATCAGCTTTAGTAATTTAGATTTGTCGCTTTTAACCAAAAAGATTGCGAGGCCTCCAAATAGTGCACAAAAGAATAAAACTAGAATTTTCCAGGCTTCCATCAGATAAAGACTTCTGTTTTTTTATAAATTAAATAAGTAAAGCAACCTATAGTTGTACCCAGTATAGCCCCTGCCATAGTGTCTACGGGGTAATGAACGCCAACATATACCTGCGCAAAAGAAATCATAAAAGCCCAAAGAATTCCTAAAGGAAGAATGGGTTTCCAGCGTTTATAAAACACCAGAATCAGAAAAACAGCAATTGCAAAATGGTTCGTAGCGTGTATAGAAGGGAAGCTGTATCCACTGCCGCAGGGAACCCTGTGGATGATCAGGTCCCGAAGGGTATAGTCATTGCATGGACGCACACGCATGACAAAAGGTTTGATTATTTTTGAGGAAAACATATCGCCGATCCCGAAGGTAAGCAATAGCATGCCGATCAGCAGCCATCCTTTTTTTTTGTATTCACGGAAACAGAAAATGATAATAAAGAGGTATAGCGGCGACCAGAAAAAGGGGTTGCGCAATAATGGCATCAGCCAGTCCAGAAATCCCGATGATAGCCCCCTGTGGATCTTTAAAAACAGATCGATATCAAATTGCTGAATCGTGGCGATCATATTTTTTTACATACTAAAATCAATCGGTCAGAACTTGCCTCATCATAGCTGTCGAGCTTATAGTTGCCAAAAGTTGCCGTAATCTCTAAACCGGCTTTAGTTAACATCCGCTCAAAATCAGCAAAAGTAAAGGCTTGTACGCGCTCTTCAAAAGCATATGCCTTGTGCTTATGTTCAAAATTGATCCGTTTGATGATTTTACCTTCCGAAACAAACTTATGGATATGAAACTCTATACCCTCCATGGTCTTAATTTCCTGAGGATTCAGGTTTTTCAAAATCTTCTGGGTATTAAAATAATCAATCACAAGCGAGCCATCTGCCTTTAACCCTTTTCGGAAAGATTTTAATGCATTGACATGGTCTTTCTCGGTCTCAAAATATCCGAAACTGGTGAAAAGATTCAGCGCAATGTCAAAATAATTAATGAAGGCCAGTTTGCGCATATCATGCACAAAAAAGTGCAGGTGTTTCTGCTCAAATTGCTTGGCATACCGGATACTTTGCTCGGATAAATCTATCCCGGTAACGTCATATCCCTTCTTATTAAGGTATACCGAATGCCGTCCTCTGCCGCAGGCGATGTCAAGAATTCTTGAATCAGGACCGGGCTTTAAATACGCTGAGAGGTTATCAATCAGGAATTCAGCCTCTTCATCATTACGTTGACTGTATAGAATATGATAGTAGGGAGAGTTGAACCAGTACTGAAACCATTTGCGCTGCATAAAGACGGTAATTTATCGACGTAGAAAAAAAACAAATATAGTATTTTGAAATGCAACAATATGGATAATTGAAAGGCTTTGTCTTTAATTCAGGATGCTTCCTAATTTTTTGTTATTTTTGCTTCTTATAATTCTACACAAATTGACATTAATAAAATCTATATCAGGAATACGCGGAACGATAGGTGGGACGGCAGGAAACGGGCTTACACCTGTTGATATTGTCAAATTTACAGCGGCCTACGGTACGTGGGTAGTCAAACATACCGGCATTAAAAAAATTGTACTTGGGCGTGATGCCAGGATCTCTGGCGCTATGGTGAATAACCTGGTAATTGGCACACTTCAGGGTCTGGGTATTGATGTTATAGACCTCGGTCTTTCTACTACACCTACAGTGGAAATCGCTGTTCCTATGGAGCAAGCCGGGGGAGGTATTATCCTGACGGCGAGTCACAATCCAAAACAGTGGAATGCATTGAAATTACTAAACCAACATGGTGAATTTATTAGTGATAGCGATGGCAAGGAAGTGCTTGAGATTGCTGAAGCTGCGGCCTTTGATTTTGCCGGTGTAAATGATCTGGGTAAAGTAACGACTGATGATACTTACCTGCAAAAACATATTGATGCTATCCTGGCTCTGCCTTTGGTGGATCGCGAAGCGATAAAAAATGCGAACTTCAAAATTGCAATAGACTGTGTAAATTCTACAGGTGGTATTTTTGTGCCAGCCCTGCTAAAAGCACTCGGTGTTGAAAAGGTTTATGAGCTTTATTGTACGCCTGATGGTGAGTTTCCACACAATCCGGAACCGCTACCTGAAAACCTGAAAGATATCGCCAAAGAGGTGCAGGATAAAAATGCCGATCTTGGTATTGTAGTAGATCCTGATGTAGACAGATTGTGCTTTGTATCTGAAGATGGAACCATGTTTGGTGAAGAATACACGCTGGTTGCTGTGGCAGATTACATTTTGAAAAACACACCAGGAAATACAGTATCCAATCTTTCCTCTACACGCGCCCTGAGGGATGTGACCGAAAAGCTTGGTGGACAGTATAATGCTGCTGCTGTAGGTGAGGTGAACGTCGTGAATCAGATGAAGGCAACAAATGCTATTATCGGCGGAGAGGGTAATGGCGGGATTATTTATCCGGAGTTACATTACGGAAGGGATGCCCTGGTTGGTATTGCCTTGTTCCTGACTCATCTGGCTAAATTCGGTAAATCTGTATCCCTGCTGAGAGCCAGTTATCCGGGTTATCACATTTCTAAAAATAAAATTACCCTGACTGAAGAAATGGACATTGACGCCCTTTTAGCAAAAGTTCAGGAAAAATATAAAGCAGAGCAGATCTCGACGATTGATGGTTTAAAGATTGATTTTGAGAACGAATGGGTACATTTAAGAAGATCGAACACTGAGCCGATCATCAGGATCTATAGCGAAGCACAGAACGAAACTGTTGCCGAAAACCTAGCCGCTAAAATCATCTCAGATATTAAAGAAATACTAAAACTGAATTAAGTATAATGAACAGGATTTATTTAGACAATGCCGCTACAACACCGCTAGACAAAGAGGTGATCGCCGAAATGGTTAAAGTAATGGAAACCGCATATGGTAACCCTTCTTCGATACATGCACAGGGCCGTGAGGTTCGTACATTGATAGAAAAGGCAAGAAAGACTGTTGCGGGTCTGCTAAATGCTGTTCCTGCCGAGATATTTTTTACTTCTGGTGGTACAGAAGCTGATAATACAGCCATTCGCTGTGGTATTGCTGCCTTTGGGATTAAGCATGCAATTACTTCCAAAATCGAACACCATGCTGTAGAGCATACGTTGACCAACCTGCTTAAACAAGGAGTGATCGATAAACTGAGCTTTGTGAATATTGACGCTAAGGGAAATGTTGACTATGCGCATCTGGAGGAATTGTTGCAAAATAATGAACGTTCTTTTGTGTCACTAATGCACGCCAATAATGAATTAGGCACATTGACAGATATGGAGCGGGTGGGCGACCTTTGTGAAACCTATAATGCCATCTACCACTGTGATACTGTGCAGACTATGGGCCATTACATACATGATGTGAAAAAGTTAAAGGCTCACTTCATTGTTTGTGCAGCACATAAACTACACGGACCTAAAGGCGTAGGTTTTTTATATGTAAACCACGGTATTAAAATCAGCCCCATGATTTATGGGGGCGCACAAGAACGCAACATGCGTGGAGGTACCGAAAACGTATATGGAATAGTAGGCTTAGCCAAAGCGTTGGAGATGGCTTATGCTGAAATGGAGCAACATCAGGCCTATGTGCAGGATCTGAAAACATATATGATCAGTCAGCTGCAGGCAGAGGTGCCAGGTATCACCTTTAATGGTGAGGTAGCGCCTGAAAATAGTCTGTACACAGTATTAAATGTTTCGTTCCCTGAAATGGATATGGCCGATATGTTGTTGTTCAATCTGGATATTCAGGGTATTTCAGCATCTGGCGGAAGCGCTTGCTCGTCGGGTTCAAATATTGGTTCTCACGTGCTTACGGGTATCCAGGCGGATCCTAACCGTCCGTCTGTTCGTTTCTCTTTCAGTAAGTACAATACCAAGGAAGAGCTAGACATCGTGGTAGGCAAACTGAAGCAACTTGTTGCCCAGAATGTAACTGCGTAATTAATTTGCAGAAACAATCTTTAGGTAAGGCTGTTTATAGTAGACATTTATTGTTTACCTAAAAACAAAGCTTATGATACCTGAAGAAAATAATAACGAACTGGAGAAAGACGGAACAAGAAAAACCGTATATAAAGAAACCGAAGAACGAATCAACGAAAAGAAATCTGATGAAGGAGAAACTTCTTCGGTAGCGGATTTAGGACGAACAGACCTGATCTCAAGACCAGAAAGGGCGAACAAGCCTTTAGGCTCGAGTCATGAACCCGGCACAGCCCCAGGAAGCAACTTTTAATAAAAATAATGTATTTTTAAGCCGCAATAGTAAAACAACTATTGCGGCTTTTTTATGTGTAGACAATTTCAAGCTTTCCTTTTGTTGATACTTTGTATCGCCGGTTCCGCGCATGCGCAGTCTAACGGTACTGATCCTGTAGATCTTGTAAATCCATTGATGGGTACTGCGAGCAAACCGAGTTTATCCAACGGTAATACCTATCCGGCGATAGCCGTGCCATGGGGAATGAATTTTTGGACCCCACAAACGGGTAAAATGGGTGATGGATGGGCTTACACGTATGATGCAGACAAAATCAGGGGCTTTAAGCAAACCCATCAGCCTTCGCCCTGGATGAATGACTATGGCCAGTTCTCTGTTATGCCTGGTACAGGAAAGCTGAAGTTTAATCAGGACGATCGCGCCAGCTGGTTCTCCCACAAATCAGAAATTGTAAAACCATATTATTATAGTGTGTACCTCGCAGATGCAGATGTAACGACAGAGTTAACCACAACAGAGCGTGCTGCACAATTCCAGTTTACCTTTCCTAAAACAGACAGTGCCTTTGTGGTAATTGATGCTTTCGATAAAGGATCTTATATCAAAATTATTCCTAAGGAAAGAAAAATCATTGGCTACAGTACAAGGTATGCCCGTGGACCCTTACCGAATTTTAAAAACTACTTTGTAATCTATTTTGATCAGCCTTTTGCATTAAACCATACCTGGCATGCAAATACTTTAGCTAAAGATACCCTGGAAATGACCAGCACGCACGCAGGTGCCATTGTTGGTTTTAAGACCGCCAAGGGGCAGCAGGTGCATATGCAGGTAGCTTCTTCATTTATAAGCTTTGAACAGGCAGATATCTCCTTAAAAAGAGAACTAGGTAAAGACAATTTTGAAGCGACCAAAAAGAAGTCGAGAGCCATCTGGAATGCTACATTAAGCAAAATCAAAGTAGAAGGCGGCACTCCCGAACAAACAAAAACCTTTTATTCCAGCCTATACCGCACCCTGTTTTTTCCAAATAAACTATATGAACTGGATGCAAAACAACAGATCGTTCACTGGAGTCCTTACAATGGCAAAACTCTACCCGGATATATGTTTGCGGGTACTGGATTTTGGGACACCTTCAGGGCATTGTATCCCTTTCTTAACCTGATGTATCCATCCATTAATAAGGAGATGCAAGAAGGCTTGATTAACGATTATAAGGAAGGTGGCTGGTTGCCGGAATGGTCCAGTCCGGGATATGCGAATATTATGATCGGCAATAACTCGGCATCTGTAGTATCTGATGCCTATATTAAAGGAATGCGTGGTTATGATATCGAAACGTTATACCAGGCACTGACACATGGTGCAAATAATGAAGGGCCGATTAGCGCTGTAGGCAGGGCAGGGGTAAAGTATTATAACGAGCTTGGATATGTGCCATACGATGTAAAGATCAATGAGAATGCGGCACGCACGCTGGAATATGCATACGACGATTTTACAATTTACCAGCTCGGCCGTGCGCTAAATAAGCCGAAGGCAGAAACAGAGATTTATGCAAAACGTGCGATGAACTATAAGAATTTATTTGATCCGGCTTCAGGGTTGATGCGTGGAAAAAATAAAGATGGTTCATTCCAATCACCATTCAGCCCTTTCAAATGGGGTGATGCTTTTACCGAAGGAAACAGCTGGCACTACAGCTGGTCCGTATTTCAGGATATCAATGGTTTGGTTAAATTAATGGGAGGTAACAAGAATTTCGTAAATAAGCTGGATTCTGTTTTTATTCTGCCTCCAACGTTTGACGATAGCTATTATGGTGGGGTTATCCATGAGATCAGGGAAATGCAAATTGCCAATATGGGTCAGTATGCCCATGGCAACCAGCCGATACAACACATGATCTATCTGTATAACTACGCGGGCGCACCATGGAAAACACAATATTGGGTTCGTGAAACGATGAACAGAATGTATCAGGCTACGCCTGATGGGTATTGTGGCGATGAAGACAACGGTCAGACTTCGGCATGGTATGTCTTCTCTGCTATGGGATTCTACCCGGTAACTCCGGCAACAGACCAATATGTACTCGGAGCACCATTATTCAAAAAAATCACGCTAAGCCTGGAAAATGGTAAAACAGTCCAGATCAATGCAGCAGCAAACTCCGCACGCAATAAATACGTGCAGACAATGCAGTACAACGGCAAGCCATACGAAAAGAACTGGCTCAGTCACGCTGAATTGCTGAAAGGAGCGGTATTGAACTTCAGTATGTCGGCAACACCCGATCTGCAGCGCGGTACCAAGGAATCAGCATTCCCTTATTCTCTTTCTACAGATCCCGGAAGGTAGCTGAATTTAATAATACACAAAGAGACTGCGTCTTCCATACTGGAAGACGCAGTCTCTTTTTTTTGTTCATAGTATCTGGGATGATCACGTCCCGATTCCCGATATTTTTCGCCCAAAAAAATCGCTCAGATACATTGATCTTCATACCATTAAACAGGGAGATAACAAGGATACTACAGGGGGATAACAGGGACATAACAGGGGCAAAAGCCTATTAGATCCGTTTTATTATATTTTAATTAAACGGTAAACTGTCTGTATTTTTATTGCCACATCCGGGTTGATCTATGATTTGAATGACTTTTTAAATACGACTATTTTATGCCCAACTGCCGGGTAATTTGTAAGTAAATGTGGATGAAAAATGCAGGCATACTAAAAGAGCCCGGCATCATTGATGTCGGGCTCTCAGTTATAAATTTGAATGCGGTTTTTTAGTTGCGCATCATTTTCAAGAAGGCAGCGATTTTTGACTTCATTGCTCTGCGGTCCACAATGAAATCGAGGAAGCCATGTTCCTGAACGAATTCAGAAGTCTGGAATCCTTTAGGCAAATCTTTTTTGATCGTTTCTTTGATAACCCTTGGGCCGGCAAATCCGATTAGTGCACCAGGCTCGGCAATGTTGATGTCGCCAAGCATCGCGTAGGAAGCAGTAACACCGCCTGTAGTCGGATCTGTCAATAAGGAGATATAAGGAACTTTAGCCTGACTTAACAATGCTAACTTAGCGGATGTTTTTGCCATTTGCATTAAAGAAAATGCTGCCTCCATCATCCTGGCTCCACCAGATTTCGAGATCATAAGGAAGGGTACTTTATGTTTTATGCTGTAATCGATAGAGCGGGCAATTTTTTCGCCTACTACAGAACCCATTGAGCCACCAATGAAATTAAAGTCCATACAGGCTACAACGAGTTCTTCGCCATCAACTTTGCCATGAGCAGCCCGTATCGCATCTTTTAAGCCTGTTTTGGCCATGCTATCTACAAGACGGTCTGTATATGGTTTTGTATCTGTAAACTTTAATGGATCTCCTGAGGTTAGGTTGGGGAACAGTTCAGTGAACTCGTTGTTGTCAAACAGGACCTGAAAATATTCTGCAGATCCTACTCTCAAATGGTAGTCACAATAATGACACACATATTTGTTTTCGATCAGGTCAGCGCTATGTAAAGCCTTTTTGCAATTAGGACACTTGTTCCATAAACCGTCAGGCGCTTCTTTTTTCTCTTCGGTAAGTGTGCTGATACCTTTTTTTTCTCTCTTAAACCAAGCCATGTTATTAGTTGAAAAATGCGACTACAAAGAAACGAAAAAAAAATTGAACAGCGATGAATGGTTTGTCCTTATGTTAAGTTAAAATAAAAGACCTATAGATTTGCCTGAAACTATATTTTTCCTAACTTCGGCATATACAAATTTTAAAAAACATGAGTTTAAAAGGCTACAAAGGCGTAATTTACGGAGATGCCGTTCAGGAATTATTTGAACAGGCTAAGAAACATCAGTTTGCATTGCCAGCTGTGAATGTGACCGGTACAAATACGATTAATGCCGTTATGGAGACTGCAAAGGCAGTAAATTCTCCAGTGATGATTCAATTGTCAAATGGCGGTGCACAATTTTATGCAGGTAAAACCCTGAATAATGACAAATTACAGGCCTGTGTTCTGGGCGCTGTATCTGCAGCAAAACATGTTCATTTATTAGCTGAACACTACGGCGTTGCCGTTGTTTTACATACAGATCATGCTGCAAAAAAATTATTACCATGGATCGACGGACTGTTGGATCATGGCGAGCAGTTTTTTGCTGAGCATGGTAAACCATTGTTTTCTTCTCATATGTTGGACCTGTCTGAGGAGCCTATTGAAGAAAATATGGAGATCTCTGCAAAATATCTGGAGCGCATGGCTAAAATGGGCATGACTATCGAGATTGAGCTGGGTGTTACCGGTGGAGAAGAAGATGGTGTTGATAACAGCGATGTTGACAGCTCTAAATTATACACCCAACCTTCTGAGGTAGCTTATGCTTACGAAGAATTAAGTAAAGTTAGTGATAAGTTTACCGTAGCTGCTGCTTTTGGTAACGTACATGGTGTATATAAACCAGGGAATGTTAAGTTGCAGCCGGTAATTCTTAAAAATTCTCAGGATTTTATCAAAGAGAAATTTGGATTGACTGCTGAGAAACCTATCAATTTTGTATTCCATGGCGGATCGGGTTCTTCTCAGGAAGAAATCAGAGAAGCTATTTCTTACGGAGCCATCAAAATGAATATCGATACCGATATGCAATGGGCTTTCTGGGAAGGTATCCTGGATTACTATAAAGCAAATGAAGCTTATCTTCAGGGACAGATTGGCAATCCTGACGGTGAGGATAAACCAAACAAAAAATACTATGATCCACGTGTGTGGTTGCGTAAAGGTGAAGAGACCTTTGTTAAACGTTTAACTCAGGCTTTCGAAGATCTGAACTGCAGAGACGCGAGCGATAAATTGTAAATTAAGTTTTTTATAGAGGCCATAAGTTATGCTTATGGCCTTTTTTTTGTACCATGAGCATTATGGAAATCCTTGAAGTAAAAAAAATAAGCAGTCAGGAAGAGCTGGAAAAAGCGTTTGCTATCCGGAAGATCGTCTTTGTTGACGAGCAAGGTTGCCCGCCAGAGCTGGAGTGGGAAAATGAAGATGTGTCAACACATTTTCTGGCAACCATGGACAACCAGCCTGTTGGTGCTTGTCGCTGGCGTAAAACAGATGCTGGCTATAAGCTGGAGCGTTTTGCGGTGCTTAAAGAATACCGCGGCAAGCGCGTAGGGCAGGCCCTTGTTGCTGCAACACTGGCTGACCTACCTGTAGATGCCCCTTATGTATATTTGAACGCACAGATTGATGCCGTAGGCCTGTATAGCAAGTTTGGCTTTGCTGTGGAAGGTGAACAGTTTGAAGAGGCCGGGATCCAGCACTTCAAAATGGTTAAAAAATAATTATCCCTTTCCGAATACGGTTGATGACATGGCCATCGCTTCTTCCCATTTTGAAAGGTTGAGCGCTGGCCCTTTTTGTTGGGTATTTAGATAGCTGAGTACCCGTTCTGTAGCCATATTCCCGGTTAAGGCATCGCTTGCCATTGGGCAGCCGCCATATCCTTTCAGTGCACTGTCAAATCTTTTGCATCCACTTTCAAATGCTGCCCGGATCTTTTCATCACTTTCTGAAGGTGTGGTGTGGAGGTGGAGGCCGACTTCAGTATTTGGGAAGAGCCTTTGCATGTACGGCAATACTTCTGCAATCTGGCTGGGTGTGGAGATTCCTGTGGTATCAGATAGAGATAGGATCTCTACGCCTGATGCTACCAATTCTGATGCCCGTTGTTCCAGAATTTCTATACTCCAGTCATCACCATACGGATTTCCGAAACCCATTGATAAATAGACTACAGCTTTCTTTGCTGCACGGTCGCAATGCTCCAGCATTTGTGATACCGTATCCAGAGACTGCGTGATACTTGAATTGGTGTTCCTTTGCTGAAAGGTTTCAGAAATAGAAAAAGGAAATCCAAGATAGTCTATCTCCTGATGTTGAACGGCAGCTTCAACGCCTTTGAGGTTGGCTACAATGGCAAGTAGCTTAGTTTTTGTACTGCTGAGATCAAGCTGTGCCAATACTTCGGCAGTGTCTCTCAATTGAGGGATGGCTTTGGGTGAAACGAAACTTCCGAAGTCGATAGTATCAAAACCCACTTGTAGCAAAAGGTTGAGGTAATTGGCCTTGACGTTAGTATCTATAAAATGATGCATGCCCTGCATGGCATCCCTGGGACATTCTACAAGCTTAATCTCCTGATTCATGTTACAAATATACAAACAAAAAAGGTGTGCCTTATGGGGCACACCTTTCGAAATATTGTTGCGGAATTACTTCCTATTTTGATTTTCCTAAATCTACTACGATTGGTGTAGAGATACATAATGATGAGTAAGTACCGATTACACGTCCAAGCAATAAAGCGAAGATGAATCCTCTGATACTGTCTCCACCGAAGATGAAGATCACAAGCAATACGAAGAATACTGTCAATGAAGTCAGGATTGTTCTGCTCAAAGTGCTGTTTAGTGCAAAGTTGATTACTGTATTACGTTCTTCGCCATGAATATCCTCTTTACCTGTTTCAGCAAGTTTCTCACGAATCCTGTCGAATACAACAACTGTTTCAGTCATGGTGTAAGACATTACCGTTAAGATCGCAGCGATGAAATCCTGACCGATCTCCAGAGAGAAAGGAAGCACGCCATCAAGGATAGTATAGAATGATAATACCAGCAGTACATCATGGAAGAGTGCAATTACGGCACCCAAGCCATAGTTGAGTTTCTTAAACCTCACGATGATGTATACAAACATAATCAGACATGAGAACAAGATTGCGCCGTAAGCACTGTAAACTAAGTCACTTGCAATGATAGGTCCAACTTTCTGGTTACTCTCAATGGTGTATTTGGTATCAGTTTTAGCCAAACCAGCTCTCAAAGCGTCTTCTACAACTTTATCAGCATTCAATGCAGGATCAGAGATGTGGAATGTTGTTGTGATTTTAAGTTCGTTTGCCTGACCTGCAGTTTTAACTTCTGGAGCTTCGTTATCAAAATACGGAGTCAGTTTTGCTTTTACATCTTCAGTGTTCATTCCTTTATCGAAATGTACAATGTAATAGCGACCTCCTTTGAAGTCGATACCCAATCTCAGTCCACCATTTTTGAAGTACATTCCTATACCTGCTAAAATGATAACTGAAGAAATGATATAGTAGATCTTTCTGCGTCCAACGAAGTTGAAGGCAATGTTTTTGAAGGCATGTAAAGTTACGCTGTTACCGAAAGTGATGTTGCTGTTTTTGTTCAACAAACCTTCGAATACCAGACGGGAGATCAATACGGCACAGAACAATGAAGAAAGGATACCGATACATAGCGTAGTAGCAAATCCTTGTACTGGTCCGCTTCCGAAGATGTAAAGGATGATACCCAGGATTAAGATCGTAACGTTTGAGTCAATAATAGAAGGCATTGCGTGTTTGAAACCTTCTTTGATGGCTAATGCAGTGCTTTTTCCTTGCAGCAATTCTTCTCTGACCCTTTCAAAGATCAGGATGTTCGCATCAACAGATAAACCGATTACGAGAATGATACCTGCGATACCCGGCAACGTTAATACTGCACCCAGAGAAACCAGGATACCCATTATGAAGAACAGGTTGATCAACAAAGCTAAGTTGGCTACCCATCCTGCTTTGTTATAATACAAGGCCATAAAGATCAGGATCACCACAAATGCAAGTACGAAAGATAACAAACCGTTATCGATAGCAGCTTGTCCTAAAGATGGACCAACAACGAACTCACCCACAATGCGTGCAGGAGCAGGAAGTTTACCAGCTTTTAAGATGTTTGATAAATCTTGAGTATCGTTTACAGTGAAGTTACCTGTGATAGAAGAAATACCGTTAGGGATTTCATTTTGAACCGTAGGAGCAGAGTATACTGCATTGTCAAGGACAATAGCAATCGATTTTTTATTGTTTGGATCAGCAGATGCTTCAGCAGTGATTTTTTTCCATTTAGCAGCACCGTCACCAGTCATGTACATGGTTACTTCAGGTTTGCCTTTTTGATCGTAATCATGACGGGCATCGCTGATTGCATCGCCACCTAAATCTGGTTTGCCATCGGCAGAGGTAACTTTGATTGCATATAATTCAAAAACTTTAGAACCTTCGATAGGCTTAACACTCCACATAAATTTGAAGCTCGAAGGAACGATAGAAGCAATTTCAGGTCTTTTCAGGTAGCTGTTTACTTTTGCAGTATCTTTTTGTGCAGTCCATCCAACAACTGGTCCCGGGCGTAAAGCTGGTTGTCCGTTTTGACCTGTATAGGTTGGGACGTTCAGAACAGCGAACAACGGATTGTTTTTTGTAGCCTCTAGTTGTTTAGCAACAGAATCTTTGGTGTCGGTTTTTTTACCAAGACCAGCAAGTTTACTTTCAGTTTTAGCAGCAGTATCTTTTACAGCTGTTGCGGTAGTGTCTTTCAAAGTTGAAGCAAGTGTCTTGTTGATGTTCTCCATCACGCTATACACTTCTTCATTTTGATATACTTGCCAGAATTGTAATTCTGCAGAACCTTGAAGCAATTTGTGAATTCTTTCTTTGTCCTGTACACCTGGCATCTCGATCAGGATACGGTTTGTACCTTCCTGTTTTTGCATGTTCGGACTCACAACACCAAATCCGTCGATACGACTTCTGATGATGATGAATGAACGGTCGATTGCGCTGGTCGCTTCTTTTGACAAATAGCTTTTTACTTCAGCATTGCTCGCATCGCCTTTTAACTGCTGTGCGTTATCCTGAGTTGCAAAGAAATCTGCAAGTTTGCCGTTAGGGCTTAATTTTTCATAGTTGTTTACAAACAGGCTGATGAAATCTTTTCCGCCAGCGTTCAATTCAGTTTGTGCATTTGACACAGCCTGATTGAAATTTGCATCAGTAGGGTTGTTCGCAAGAGATTTTACCAACTCGGCCAAAGAAATCTCCATGGTCACGTTCATACCACCTTTTAAGTCAAGACCTAAATTGATTTCTTTTGATTTACAGAATTCGTAGTTGAAACCGAATACTGGATAAACCGGCACAGTAGCCATAGAATCTAAATAGGCTCTCTCTTTGATAGGATCGCCTTTAGCATATGCTTTCGCATTTTTTTCTACGTTCGAGGTAACGAAATTGAACGAGAGAGAATACACACAGACAATACCTAAGAGTATTGCCATAAATTTTATAAAACCTTTACCTTGCATTTGTTGTTTGTAATTATTGTATCTGGTATAATTTTTTTTAACAAGTCGGCAAATCTAATTAAATTTTTAATTTATAGACTGCCTTATTTGAGTTTTTATTTTGAGGGTCAACTATTTGCTTTCAAGCGTCTCAAAAGTGAATGCAACCTCGTTTTTCTCATCAGGAAGGTGGCTTTCGGAGCTCACAACTGTCCATTTACTGCGATCAAGCTCCGGGAAGAACGTATCGGCATCATAATTTTCGTGTACTACGGTAAGGTAGATCCTGTTTGTCAGGCTTAAAGCCTGGGTATAGATCTGTGCTCCGCCGATAATGAAAACTTCTTCCTCATGTGCACAAAGGGCTAATGCGTGTTCTATGGTATTTGTGACCTCTGCTCCTATAATCAGCAGATCTTCCTGGCGGGTAACCACGATATTTCTGCGGTTTGGCAGGGCCTTGCCCATAGAGTCAAAGGTTTTTCTTCCCATGATCACAGTATGTCCACTGGTAATCGTTTTAAAATGTTTCAGGTCTGTGGGCAGTTTCCACAGAAGTTTGTTGTCTTTGCCAATGGCGTTGTTCTCGGCTATGGCTACAATGATGGAAACGATCATACGGCTACTGCTCCTTTGATATGTGGATGTGGATCATAATTTTCGAGCGTGAAATCCTCAAACTTAAAGTCGAACAGGTTCTTCACATCAGGATTCAACTTCATCGTTGGAAGGAGTTTCTCGGTACGGCTCAACTGTAGTTTAGCCTGTTCGATATGGTTGTTGTACAGGTGCGCATCTCCGAGGGTATGGATGAAGTCGCCATATTCAAGATCACATACCTGTGCCACCATCATGGTGAGCAGGGCATAAGATGCAATATTAAATGGAACACCCAGAAATATATCGGCACTGCGCTGATAAAGCTGACAGCTCAATTTTCCATCGGCTACATAAAACTGAAAGAATGCATGACAGGGTGGGAGCGCCATGCTGTCGATTTCGGCTACATTCCATGCAGATACAATGATCCTTCTGGAATCAGGATTGTTTTTGATGGTATCAACGATTTTGGCAATCTGATCTATGGTGCCACCTTCGGGGGTTGGCCACGACCGCCATTGAGATCCGTAAACAGGACCCAGGTCGCCATTTTCGTCGGCCCATTCATCCCAGATTTTAACGTTATTTTCTTTAAGGTACCTGATATTGGTATCTCCTGAAAGAAACCAGATCAGTTCGTGTATGATGGACTTTAAATGCAATTTTTTTGTGGTCACCATGGGGAAGCCCTCGGCTAGGTTAAAGCGCATCTGGTAGCCAAACACGCTGATTGTGCCCGTTCCGGTACGGTCATGTTTCTGCGCACCATGATCGAGTACATGCTGCATCAAATCTAAATATTGTTTCATGATCTTAATTAGCGAAACACAAAACTATCATTTTATTCGCTGGCAGAACATGAAAAATATTAAAATTAAATCAAAATAACGTTTGTGGCTGCATTAGTATTTTTAAGTTTGCGTATTCTATATTAACAGACAGATATGCTTGCATTTGCCAATGCCAAAATCAATATTGGACTAAACATCACAGAGAAGCGCGCCGATGGGTATCATAACCTGGAGACTGTTTTTTATCCTGTGCGGCTTCACGATGTTATAGAAATTACGGATGCTGAGGAATTACATTGCGTGGTTAAGGGAATCTCTTTTGCTGGTAATGAAATGGATAATATCTGTGTGAAGGCCTTCAGGTTACTCCAGCAAGACCATAACCTCCCTGCGCAGCAGATTACTTTGCTAAAGAACATCCCTGTTGGTGCAGGATTGGGTGGGGGGTCTGCAGATGCGGCATTTCTGATAAAATTATTGAACGAGCGGTTTAATATTGGATTGTCGGTGGCTGAAATGGAAGATTATGCCAGGCAACTTGGTGCTGATTGTGCTTTCTTTGTCCGTAACACACCAGTGTTTGCTTTTGATAAGGGTGATCAGTTTGAAGATGTTGAGCTGGATTTGTCAGCTTACTGCATTGTGCTGGTGATGCCACCTATACATGTCTCGACCGCAGTTGCCTACGCCGGTGTTAAGCCAGTAAAACGAAGTGCTGACCTGAAGGTCAATATTACTTTACCGGTAAGCAGTTGGAAGGATAGTGTGACCAATGATTTTGAAATTTCGGTTTTTAAGGAATTTCCTGAGATTGGTCATATCAAAAACAAATTGTATGAACATGGCGCCGTATATGCTGCGATGAGTGGCAGTGGGGCCTGTGTATTTGCTATATTTGAGCATCAAATCTCATTACCCGATCTTGAAGTTAACAATCGGGTATATTACAACGTTTAAAATGAATCTTCCCATGGAAATTAACCTGATCAGGAAAAACGATAAATTTAATTTTGAAGCCGAGAACGCAATGGGTCAGACCGTTGAGCTTGATGCTAAGCCGGAGATTGGTGGGACAGGCAAAGGATTCAGGCCAATGGAGATGCTTTTGGTTGGTCTTGGGGGGTGTAGTGGGATAGATATGGTAAATGTGCTGACTAAGCAAAAAGAGCCATTGGATGATATCCGTATTTCGATCAGGGCGAGCAGGAAGGATGAAGAGATGCCACCAATTTTTGATGTGATCAACATCCATTTTATACTTTCTGGTGCTTTAAATCCACAGAAAGTCGAACGTGCACTCGCGCTTACTTTCGACAAATACTGCTCGGTATCTAATATACTCGGCCGGTCAGCCGAGATCAAATTCAGTTACGAAATCTCAGCTTCCTAGCTGATATAATCTTTGTCTTCATCACTCAGTGCTGATTTTGCAGGTACTTCTACTACCTCTGCATGGTCGTCGTAGCTGCTATAGGTGCGTTTTGGTTTACCGGCAATAAAACCGAGCACGAAACCGATTAGGGTACACACACCAATCACAACGAGTTTAGAGATGTTGACTTTGTCTACGAGGAAGTTGAATTCTACGGCGTCTGTGTTAATCACCAGGAAAATCGTAATGATGGCGGTGAATAGAATGATGAAAACTGTTTTGGCGGTCATTTTTAGAAGGTATAATTAACAAAAAATTCTACAATTGGTTTTTGATGGTAGCTCTGGTTGATGAATACAAATCTCGTGCCCACGTCGACAAGTGGCTGGTATCTCAATAAATTCATGTCGCTGTGAAATTCCATTCCAAAGGTTTTCGGTTGCGCGAGCGTGGTTTCATTGCCGATGTTTTCGTAATGGAGAAAGATGCCACCCCTAATGTTTCTGATGTATGCCAGTGGTCCGACTTCTGCATCGGGAAAAGCAATAGGGAACCTGTAGTTGAATAGTAAAGTGTTGATGAGCTTGCTTTTAGCGAGGATGTTATTGTATCCGTAAACGGTATTAATTTCCACATTGTATCTCCTAACACCTGATGCCTGCTGGTAATTGAAGCTGGCCAGGAAGCTATGGTTTTTTGCAAGACCTGGAAAATAGGCGAAGCTTTCGGCTGAAAAAAGACTTCCAGCAAGATTGTTGTCGAACGGCTGGTGAAGGTAACGAAACCTGAGGATCTGTCCCCATTGCGGGGCAATATCGCGCTCTGCCTGACGGATGCTGTGTGATAACGTGATACCGTAGGTCATTGGGAAATTGAGGCTCGTAATAAAATTTGAGGGCATATTCTCAGCAGCGTACCGCTGGGTGTAGCTGGTAGCAACCGAGGCTGACAATCCATAGTTGTTGTTCAGGGCATTTAGGTTAACTGGGATGAGTGCGCTCAGGGAAGTATAGTTTTCGCGCCAGTCGCCCTGTTGCATGCCTTTGTTTGTGTTGTAGAATGTTCTTTTGGGTCTGTTGCTATAGTTGGCGGTAAAAATGGGGTAGAAACTTTTTAACGAGACGCCTGCATTGTATTCAAAGCGACGCAGGTCGCGGTAATAATTTACGCCAGCATAGGAATCCATGGTGTTAAGCAGATTGTTTGATCGCAGTTGCAATCCGCCGATATAGTCATTTTCAATAACCGGAATGACGCTGTGGATGTTAATGAGGTGACCGAGTTTGCGGTAAGGGGTGCTGAGGTAATTGCTGTCGGGAATATTTTCAAAGATATGGCCGGCATTTTCCTGTGCCGCCGCCTCCGCACCGAAAAATACAAAGTGATTCTGACCCAGCGTGTCAGGTATCAAGTCTGAAGTGGCCACTTCATAGCCACGAAGCCCATAATCGTTAAATACAAACTGATCTTTGTTTCTGGCTGGATTGAAATTGAAGGCGCCGAATTTAGAGGCGCTCAGAACGCTTATCTTTCTGGAGGCAGTGTCTATGTTGTAGATGTTATCGATACCGCTGTAATGAGCGTTAAACGCGATTCCTTTGGAATAAAATACTGGCCTGCTTAATTGCTGTCTTGAATTTCCAATTAAAAGCGTTTTTCTACCTGATTTTGTTGCTGTCCAGAGTGACTTTCCTTTTTCTGAAACGGAAATGTAGGTGATGGTATTTCCGGCCTCATTAAACGAAGGAGTTTGCAACATCAGGTTTTCTGCGTTTGGATAGACAAAACTGATTTTTCCGGTAAGGGCATCGATTTCGGTGAGCGCAACCCGATTGCTTAGGTCCACTGAGACTGTAATGATTTTTGTTGCATCTGATGAGAGGGAAGGAGAGAAGAGGCGGGAGCGGCGACTGAGTGTATTGAATTTTCCTGTTGCAATTTCGTAGCGGCAGATGACGCTGTAGCTGCGTTGCCTGAATCGTGGGTCGTATCTGATCTCGTCCCATACGATCACTCCGTTCGCGTAGCTGAACCAGGGTTGCTCCTGATAGCCGATAGCAAGTAGTGTGTGTTCTCTTTTGTTGCTGTCAATTGTGATGAACCGGGCCGTTTTTGCTTTGCTCTGTTTCAGGGTCAGCACCCTTCCATCAGGAAGCTCAACCGGCATAAAATAGTCTGTCGCATACCCTGCTTTCTTGTTCAGCAAGGTGTAGGTCTGGTGGGGTTGAAGTCCGTCCTGATCGAGCCATTTTTCATTCAGGATTTCGCTGGTGTACCGATACCATTGCGGACTTGTTTTACCGGAAAATTTGCGCAGACTTTTTGAGAAAGGATAGAGCCTTAACGGTCGGTTTTTAATATCAGTTAGCAGACTGTCGAAAATTGCTTTTCCAGCATTTTTTCTAATCAGGGAACTCATGAGATATCCGAGTTGATAATAGCCAGGAGTGACGTCTTTTTGGGAGCCGAAGTTGGCCTTGCTATAAGAGAATTTTTCGCCACTGAGCAGGCTTGTTCGGTAAGGCATGATCCATGCTGGCTGGCGTCCGCGACCCGATTGACTCAGGGAGGTTTCTGTGCTTACGGCATCGCCTTCAAAAAACCACAATGGGATACTTGCACCCATCCAGGCAAAGTAGACTTCTTCAGGAAAAGGGTAGGCTCGGCCGCTGGTAAGTTTGTCGAACTGTGCGGCGTGCCGGAGCTCATGGACAGCGAGATTATTTAGCCAGTCCTGACTATCGAATTGCTGCGGTGGAGTGGTGTTGAATTCTGACTTTTTAGGACCCAGCTGAACAAAGCCATTTGCGATCACGCCACGGTTCTGGAACACGATGGGAAGGGTGGTTTTGCGTAGGCCGAGGCTGGCCCCCTCATAGGGGAAAATGTGCCCGATTGTATTGGCCATCCTTTGAGCCTCGGTTTCCAGTTCGGCAGGGAAGATGATTTTGAAGCCGCCAGTATTAATCTGCCGCCAGTTTACACTAAGCGGGTTTTGTTCCCCTCCAAATAATTGCCCAAAAGAAACATGTGAAATTAATATTAATATAGATAGGGTTAAATATCTGAAAAAAATATACTTATGTTTATTAAAATGCTTCATTAATGCGAAATGCTAATATTTTTAGTTTTTAAAACGTGTTTTTGATTTTTACAAGTGAAGTATTATGGTAATTATGTAGTTATATAAATCTGATTATGAATGTAGTTATAGTTTTTGTATAAATCTATAAAAGCATTGTTTTTCGATAGATTTATTGGAAATTGTATGACATATCATCTTCTTTTTTAATTAATTTTTCTATTGATTGAATTCAGCTCTTAAGGTACACTATTTACGGCAAATTCTTTTGCATTTTTTTAGAATAATTCCTCGATGTGTATAACGAATTTTGCGCTGCGATTCAGGATTCAGCTATCCCTCCTACCCTTGTTGGGTTCGAAAACTAAGCTCTATTTTTGCGTTTTTTGTAAATGGGATAACCAAAAACAGAGCCAAGTATCAGAGCTGCTCCGAAGTAAAAACCAGTGGTCATGGTCTCCTTATTTCCAAAGAAAATGAAGGCTAGGATGATGCCGTAAACGGGCTCGAGATTGGTGATGAGCGCGACTCTGAAAGCCGACAATACGCGCATTACCGACACCCCTGCAACGTAGGCCAGTGCCGTGCAGATGGTACCTAGAATAAACAGGTAAATCCAATCGTGTGCACTTAGGTTGAATTGTTCTGTTTGTAGTGAATGGTCAAAAAATCGATAGAGCGAGATCCAGAAAAAGGCACCCAAAATCTCGTAAAATCCAATGATTGCCGCATCGGTTTTTTGTACCAGCGTGGAGTTGATAATGGAGAAAAGACTCGATGCGAGCGCAGCCGATAAGCCAAAAATAATGCCACTTGTATAGCTTGTTTCGAACTTGAAAATAAGATAGATTCCGGCAATGATTATGAGTCCGACAACAATATCTCCGGGCTCCATTTTAACTCGTTTTATGAGGGGCTCAAGTACTGCTGTAAAGAGGGTAAATGAGGATAAACAAACCAGTGTGACAGATACTGTCGAAACCTTGATGGCATGGAAAAAAAGTATCCAGTGCAGGGCTACAATACTACCTGTAAAGAAGAACTGCAAGAACTGTTTCTTGCTGATCAGAAGACTTGTTTTTGTGAGGCTGAAATAGAGGAAAAGTGTGATGCTTGCGATGCCCACACGGTACCAGACCATCTGTACTGCGTTAATCGAAATAAGCTCTCCCAGTATGCCGGTAAAGCCCCAAATAAAAACTGTCAAATGAAGGATAATGAGGTTTTTCGTGGCTGAGACTGGCGGGGTTTTAAGCATGTTATTTGGGGGCTTTGCGAAGTAAAATCAAGCCGAGTACTCCGAAAAATATGGTGGGTATTAAGACTGCTAACAGGGGCGGAATACCCCCTTTTAACGAGAACATCTTGGCAAATTGATTCAATACTATGTAGGCGAAACTCAGGAAAATGCCCATTCCGAGCGGTAGCCCTACGCCACCTCTAACCTTGCGTGATGAGAGGGCTACACCAATTAATGTCAGTACGAAGGCTGATAGTGGCTGTAAATAACGTTTGTACTGCTCGAACAGTAAGTCACTCATGATGCCCGAGCCGCGGATATTTTCCTTTTTGATTTTATCACGAAGTTCAGTATTACTCATGTTTTCGAAGACGTTATCGTAGGCGGAAAAGTCATCCGGCTTCATATCCAGTATGGTATCTTTTTTCTTGTCCCCACCGGTGACAAAGGTCTCTTTAAGGCCATCTATATTCCTGACTGTATAGTTGGAGATCTTCCAGGAGCGCTTAACAGAGTCCCAGGCGATCACATCTGCAACGATTTTCTGACGCATTTCATCGCCGTTAAAGTGCTCCAGCCTAAACTGAGAGCCAATATTGGTTCTGTTGTCAAATCCCCCGATAGATATATAAGTATGGTCATCCAGCTTCATATGAATCTGGTTTTTGATGAAAGGATCGTTTTTCTTAATGTAGTTATTCTCGAAGTTGTTCTTGATTTTGTTGGTATATGGAAGAATAAACAGGTTTGACGCCAGATTGGCGCTGAAAATGATGAAGGCTGAGATGAAGTAGGGTTTAAGAAATCTGTTGAAACTGACTCCGCCGCTTAAAATAGGGACGATTTCAGTTTGATCAGCCATCTTAGCCGTAAAGAAGATCACCGCGATAAAATTGATAAGCGGCGACAACATGTTGATATAGAAAGGAATAGATCCGGCATAGTATAATGTGATTACCTGCCATAAATTCAGATTATTGCCGAGGAAGTCATCGAGTTTTTCCGACAAATCAAAGATAATAATAATCACCACGAAGATAGATAGGGTATAAATAAATGTACCCAGATACTTCCCGATGATATACCTGTCAATAATTTTTAATCTGTTTGTACCCAGCTGCATCTATAGTTTTTGACCTAATACCTTAACCATCTTGTTCTTCCAGTCGTAAAAAGTCCCGTCAATGATCTTTTCTCTCGCCTGATTAACTAACCACAAATAGAAGTTTAAATTGTGCAGGGTTGCAATTTGCGCGCCTAAAATCTCTTTGGAGTGCATTAAGTGTCTTAAGTAAGCCTTTGAATAGACTTGATCTGCGAATAGGTCACTTTCGGCATCCAGTGGAGAATGATCGTCTTCCCACTTTTTGTTGCCGATATTAATGATTCCATTTCTGGTAAACAGCATGCCATTTCTAGCATTTCTCGTTGGCATTACACAATCGAACATGTCTACACCTAAAGCTATGTTTTCCAGTATGTTGATGGGGGTTCCTACGCCCATCAGGTATCGCGGTTTATCTTCGGGCAGGATATCACAGACCACCTCGGTCATGCCATACATCTCTTCCGCTGGTTCACCTACAGAAAGTCCGCCAATGGCGTTTCCCTCGCGGTTCATAGAAGCGATAAATTCAGCAGATTTTACGCGCAAGTCCTTATATACTGATCCCTGTACGATCGGGAAAAGTGTTTGTTCAAAGCCGTATTTTGGAGATGTTGAGTCTACACGTGCACAGCAGCGCTTAAGCCACCTGTGGGTCATGTTGATCGATGCAGCGGCATATTTATAATCACAGGGATAGGGGGTGCATTCATCGAAAGCCATGATGATATCTGCTCCGATGGTGCGCTGAATATCCATCGCATATTCTGGTGTGAACAGGTGTTTCGAACCATCAATATGAGAACGGAAGGTTACACCTTCTTCCTTGATCTTCCTTACTTTACTCAAGGAGTAAACCTGATAGCCGCCGCTGTCTGTCAGGATAGGGCGATCCCAGCCGATGAATTTATGGAGTCCGCCTGCATTTTCAAGGATACCCAGTCCCGGCCTAAGGTAGAGGTGATAGGTGTTTCCAAGGATGATCTGGGCATTAATGTCGTCTTTAAGCTCACGCTGATGTACCGCTTTCACGGTACCTGCCGTTCCAACAGGCATAAATATGGGTGTTTGTATATCGCCATGGGCTGTCGTAACTGTTCCTGCCCTTGCTTTGGAATGGGGATCTTGCGCTTGTAAGCTAAATTTCATATTAATTCTATCAAAAAATCTGTCAAAAGTAAGAAAAAACGCGTGATTACGGGCTTAAATTTTTTATCAACATAAACGAACATTACAGATTAAAAATCAGAAATTTGACCCTTCAAAAAATCATTCGTGGAATTAACTTTAGTAGAGCTCTGCCTTGCGGGCGTATTCATTTTTTGTTTTATCGTACAGCTGTATTTCAGCTTGTTTGTGCACCTTAGGTTACTAACTTATAAATCGGAAGAGCCATTGCCCACACCGCAAAAACCGATCACTGTCATTATTTGTGCCCGTAATGAGGCCAAAAATCTGACTGGGTTTCTGCCGCAGGTTCTGGCGCAGGATTATCCTGATTTTGAGGTTGTTGTTGTAAATGACAGGTCTTGGGATGGAACGGAAGAACTTCTGGAGCAATTTGCAAAAGACTATAGTCGTTTAAAGGTTGTTACTGTTGCTGAGGGTACCAAGTTTATTGCGGGGAAGAAGTTCGCTGTAACTATGGGGATTAAGGCTGCAACACACGAGTGGCTTGTTTTTACGGATGCAGACTGTTTTCCAGCTTCTGTAAACTGGCTTTCGGAGATGCAGCAACCTCCAGATGAGCATACCGAGCTAATGCTTGGGTATTCCCCTTATGTGCATAAAAGCGGCTTATTGAATGCGCTGATTCGATTTGAAACGTTCTTTACTGCTGTAAATTATCTGTCCTTTGCCATTAAAGGGATGCCATACATGGGTGTAGGACGCAATATGGCATACCAGAAATCACTTTTTTTTAAGAATAAGGGCTTTGCTGCACACATGCACATTCCTTCTGGTGATGATGACCTTTTCGTTAATGCGCATGCTACACCAACAAATACGGTAATCAGAGTTGCTAAGGATGCACAGGTATGGAGTGAGCCGAATACCAGCCTTGGTGCTTATTTAAAGCAAAAAAAGAGGCATTTTGGAGCTGGAAAGCTTTACAAAACGAAACATAAAGTGATCCTTACCAGTCAGATCGTTTTTCAGTTCTTATATTATATTGCGTTTGCAGCCTGTTGTTTTTTTAAGATGCTGCTGTTGCCTGCGATTGCATTGTTTGTGCTGAGCCTGATTATCCGTTCCTTCATTTATCCGAAATTGCTGAGGCGCCTGAGTTATCCCGGACTTGTGTGGTGGTTTCCAATTCTTGATATACTGCTATTTGTTTTCTTAGTCTTTAACGGCATTCTGTCTATATTTGTAAAAAAAATCCAGTGGAAATAAAATCGATAATCATTCAGCATTATTTCAAAAATCTTACCGAACAGCAGATCGAACGCTTTGACCGTCTTTATGATTTATACAGCTTTTGGAATGCTCAGATCAATGTGATATCAAGAAAAGATATAGATGAATTGTATGAAAGGCATATCCTACATTCACTGGGTATCGCTAAGTTTATTACCTTCAAACCGGGAGAGAAAGTCCTTGATGTAGGCACTGGCGGCGGATTTCCTGGAATTCCATTGGCCATTATGTTTCCCGAGACACAGTTTCACCTGGTCGATTCTATTGGAAAGAAAATCAAGGTTGTGACTGAAGTTGCTGCAGCGCTGGGGTTGGAGAACGTAACGGCCACTCATCTGCGTGCTGAGCAGGTACCAGATAAATATGATTTTGTCGTATCGAGGGCGGTTACTCGGCTTATCGACTTTTATCCCTGGATTAAAGATAAGTTTAATAAAAATTCCAAAAACGCTGTTGCGAACGGTATTTTATATCTTAAAGGGGGGGACCTTGCTGAAGAGATTGCTGAATCCAGGCTCAAGGCTGAACTTTACCCACTTTCTGCTTATTTTGAAGAAGAGTTTTTCGATACCAAATACGTGGTTTACATCCCGCAGTAAGTAAAATTTATTACCACATATCTATCTGAACGGATTAACTTAGCTGATGAGTACAATTCATCAGATTGGCCTGAGTTTGATTAAAAATGTTGGCCATATCACTGCTAAGAACTTATTGGTGACATTTGGCACGGCCGAAGCTGTCTTTCAGGCAAGCGCAGCTGACTTGCTGGCTACACCTGGGATCGGTGTAGGGATAGTTCGGGAAATTAAGTCAGGCAAAGCCCTTAAAGAAGCTGAAAATGACCTCATAGAGATTCAGAAAAGGCAGATTAAACCAGTTTTTTATACCGATGCCGACTTTCCTTCGCGGTTAAGGGAATGCCATGACGCGCCCATTATTATGTATTATAAGGGGCAGGCGAATCTAAACCGTCAACGTGTAGTTAGTATCGTTGGAACCCGAAAAGCAAGTGCTTACGGACGTCTGCTGTGCCGTCAGTTACTGGAAACATTGCGTCAGTACGATGTGCTGGTGGTTAGTGGACTTGCCTTTGGGATAGATGTGGCTGCACATCAAGAATGCCTGAATCAAAATGTGCCCACGGTAGGAATTTTGGGCCATGGCTTGGACCGGATGTATCCACGCCTTCATGAATCCATTGCGGGCAAAATGCTTGATCAGGGGGGGCTTCTTACTGAATTCCCGTTATTCACTAACCCTGACAAAGAAAACTTTCCAAAGCGAAACAGGATCATTGCCGGAATGGCAGATGTCACGATTGTTGTAGAGGCGGCTATAAAAGGCGGAGCGCTCATTACTGCAGAGCTTGCCGGATCTTATAACAGGGATGTATTTGCTTTCCCCGGACGCAGTACGGATGTGTATTCTCAAGGGTGTAATTTTCTGATCAAGACAAATAGGGCAGGACTCATTAATCATCCGGAAGACCTGATACAGATGATGAGCTGGGAGCAAAAAGAGCTTAAAGTGAAACAATTGGAGCTTTCCGTATTGCAGGCGCTTACTGAAGAGGAACGTAAAATAGTCGGATTTCTCCATGTTGCTCCTGCCAGGATTGATCAGATCGCTCAGCACGTCCAGGTGAAACAAAGTACACTTACCATGCATTTGCTGAGCCTGGAAATGCAGGGACTGATTGTACTTTCACCAGGACAACTTTACAAAGAAGGTTAATCATTATTTGGGCATTGGAAATATATAAGACTGTTAAGTAGTCTATTGAACTACTAGATTAAAATATAATTTTATATATTGATATTATTTAGAATTAAATTTCAAATTATATTTTATAAATAGAATATCAAACTACAAGCTGTACTTTTGTACTATGTGGTATAACAATATATTGGAGACCATCGGGAATACTCCGCTGGTAAAATTGAATAATATAACTAAAGAAATTGAGGCTACTGTTCTGGCAAAAGTAGAAACAACCAACCCTGGAAACTCTATCAAAGACAGGATGGCGGTTAAAATGATTGAGGATGCCGAGCGCAGCGGCAAACTGAAGCCTGGAGGTACAATTATCGAAGGTACTTCTGGTAATACGGGTATGGGATTGGCTATGGCGGCTATCATTAAAGGCTACAAATGTATTTTCACTACAACAGATAAGCAGTCAAAGGAGAAAGTTGATGCCCTGCGCGCGTTTGGTGCAGAGGTTATTGTTTGTCCTACCAATGTGGAGCCTGAGGATCCAAGGTCATACTATTCGGTTTCGTCACGTTTAGAGCGTGAGGTTCCTAATTCCTGGAAACCAAATCAATACGATAACCTTGCTAATACGCAGGCGCATTATGAACAAACAGGTCCTGAAATCTGGGCACAGACAGAGGGTAAGATTACCCATCTTGTTGTTGGTGTTGGTACCGGGGGTACAATTTCTGGAACCGGGAAATACCTGAAAGAACAGAATCCTAATATCAAGGTATGGGGTATAGACACTTATGGCTCTGTATTTAAGAAGTATAAAGAAACAGGCATTCTGGATAAGAATGAGATTTATCCATACATCACTGAAGGTATTGGAGAAGATTTTCTTCCTAAGAACGTTGATTTTGATGTAATTGATCTGTTTGAAAAAGTAACAGATAAAGATGCTGCACTGATGACACGTGATATTGCGCGTAAAGAAGGTATTTTTGTTGGTAACTCTGCTGGTTCTGCTATCGCTGGTTTACTTCAACTGAAGGATAAGCTGAAGCCTGAAGATGTGGTTGTCGTTATTTTTCATGATCATGGCAGCCGTTATATGGGGAAAATGTACAATGAAGATTGGTTGCGTGAACGAGGTTTCCTAAACGACGAGAAGCTAACAGCGAAGTCAATCCTAGCCAAAAAAGAGGCTGCGGAGATCATAACAATTGATCTTGAGAAAACAATTATTGAGGCTATTAATACAATGAACATGCTGAATATCTCACAGATTCCAGTCACTCAAAAAGGTATGGTTGTTGGAAAGCTTGCTGAAGGAGACATTTTGAAAGCTTTATTGGAGAATCCGTCTCTGAAATCTGCTCCGGTTCAGGAAATTATGTCGGCAACTTTCCCTTTCGTGGATATGAATACTTCGATAGATAAAATTTCTACACTGATTAATAAAGAAAACAGTGCTGTGTTGGTTGAGACTGCTGATGGTAAGTTTGACATCATTACACAGTACGATATCATCAATGCCATTTCTGGATAACCAGTATTAATAAGACATAAAAAAAGCCCTTAAAGGGCTTTTTTTATGTCTGTATATTTCTAATGACTTGGACCAGATCCTTCGACTCTTTTGATCTGGGCACCTAATGCACGAAGTCTGATATCGATATCCTGATAGCCACGTTCAATCTGCTCGATATTATAGATTGTAGACTTCCCTTCAGCAGAAAGTGCTGCAATAAGCAGGGAAACACCAGCTCTGATATCCGGAGAGGTCATACTAATTCCTCTTAATTTGTAAGCTTTATTGATTCCGTTAACTGAGGCTCTGTGTGGATCACATAATATGATCTGAGCACCCATATCTATCAGTTTATCAACGAAGAACAGCCTGCTTTCAAACATTTTCTGATGAATCAATACCGAGCCTTTCGCCTGGGTAGCAACAACTAACACGATACTAAGCAAATCCGGAGTGAAGCCCGGCCATGGTGAATCTGCAATAGTAAGCATAGATCCATCGATAAACGACTCGATCACATAGTGTTTTTGGGAAGGAATATAAATATCGTCGCCCCTAAGTTCGAATTGGATTCCCAGCTTGCGAAATACTTCAGGTATAACGCCAAGTTCAGAATAGCACACATTTTTAATGGTAATTTCTGATTCTGTCATGGCTGCCAGTCCTATAAAAGAGCCAATTTCGATCATATCGGGAAGCATACGGTGCTCTGTTCCACCCAATTTAGTTACGCCCTCAATCGTTAGTAAGTTAGAGCCGATGCCTGAAATCTTGGCACCCATGCGGTTCAACATTTTGCATAACTGTTGAAGGTATGGCTCGCAGGCGGCATTATAAATTGTGGTAGTACCTTTAGCAAGTACAGCAGTCATCACAATATTTGCCGTTCCTGTTACAGATGCTTCATCCAGAAGAATATAGGCGCCTTGTAAGTTTGTGGCATCGACATTAAAGAATTCCTTTTTGCTGTCGTAGATAAATTTTGCTCCAAGTTTTTCAAAACCTAAAAAGTGCGTGTCTAGCCTTCTGCGTCCGATTTTATCACCTCCCGGCTTAGGAATGGCAGCTCTTCCAAAGCGACCCAGCAGAGGGCCCACAATCATAATGGAGCCTCTTAAGCTCCCGCCTTTGGACCTAAATGTTTCAGATTCAAAGAAGCCGAGGTTGATGTCTGCTGCCTGGAATGTATAGGTGTCTTTGGATAAACGTTCAACAATAACGCCCAGATCACCTAATAACTCGATGAGTTTGTTGACATCTTTAATATCTGGAATATTGCTAATCGTAATTTTTTGATCGGTCAGTAAAACTGCAGAAAGGATCTGCAGGGCTTCATTCTTTGCTCCCTGGGGTTGAATTTCACCCTTTAGCTTTTTGCCGCCGATTATTTCAAATGCATTCATGCGTGATAATTTTTCAGGCAGCTTTAGTACCTTGATTTTGGATTATTGTTCCTTTGAGAACGGTTGTTCGTATTATTTTGTTTTCCTTTATTGTTGCTGTTGCTGCGTCCACGATTGTTATTATTGGTAGGACGGTTAATCACGGGTTTAAACTCAACTTTATTTAAGTTAAAGTTGTCATCCAGTTTAAGTTCGCCTCCAGAGAGTTCCCGCAGATTTTTTAAGATGGTTTCGTCAGCTACATTATCCTTGTTCCATTGCACATAGGCCATTTTCATGAAGTTGGCAATACCTTGAACCATAGCGGTTTTACGTTCCGGATCTTCCACTGCTTTAGTTTTTTCGATCAGTACTTCCACAGTTTTTCCATAATGTTTATAGGTAATCCGTTGTTGCGGATAGCCTATATGCTTTGGTTTTGCTGCTGCCTGTTCAGGCGTAGGTTTGGGATAGGGGGAATCTACGTCTATTTTATAACCTGAAATGATGTGCAGGTGATCCCATAATTTATGTTTAAAATCGGCAACATCCCGAAGGTGTGGATTTAAGAATCCCATCAGATCTATCACTGCCTGGGCGTATTTATTGCGTTCTTCCAGTTCTGGCAATTCGCAAATATACTTCACCATGTTTTGCACATTGCGGCCGTATTCTGCGAGTATCAACTCAGTTCTGGTCGTGTTATAATCGAAATTCATATCAGATAAACTTATTTAACGATGCGTAATTTAGCAAATTTTAATAATAACTGCTTATTTCCCAGACCCTGAAAAAATACAGTTGCTTTAATATCAGGAAGAGCACCTTCCAGGTTTACTATCTTGCCAAATCCAAACTTCTCGTGCTCAACATCCATACCATTTTGAAATTCAGCAGGATTGCTGGCAGTAAAACCTGGGGTTGGCACATGTGCTTTTGGTAAAATTGATGTTTTCGGGCGTTGGGCCGGGGTGCTGGTATTTGCTGTACTTGCTGCCGCCGGTTTAGGCTTACTAAAGCTATCTCGTTGTTGTGTCCAGGTACGTCGTTCATCAGAAAAACCCTGACCATCGAGCACACTTTTTGTTGGTTTTACCACTTCAAGCTCCAGGTAACGGGCATTAATTTCTTCTATAAATCTGCTGGGTTCACAGCTGGTTAGTGTTCCCCAACGGTATCTCGAAGTTGCATAGGTAAGCGTAAGCTTTTTTTCCGCGCGGGTGATCGCTACATAGAATAAACGTCGTTCCTCCTCCAGATCGGTGCGTGAATTTAGTGACATCTGGGAAGGGAAAAGATTTTCCTCAAGTCCTACAACGAAGACATTTTTGAATTCAAGTCCCTTTGCAGAGTGGATAGTCATCAGTGAGACGGTATCCTTTTCTTTATCATCCTGTCTGTCGTCATTAGTCAGCAGCGCGATATCCTGCATGAAAATCGCCAAACTACGGTCTTCAATATCTTCACGTTCAGCAAATTCTTTAATACCATTCAAGAGCTCCTGAATGTTCTCATAGCGGCTACGACCTTCAATGCTGTCGTCGGTATGTAATTCTTTTAAAATCCCTGAATGCTGGGCTATATATAATGCTGTTTCATAAGCATCCAGCTTTTTTGACTCTGCTGCGAAGCTCTGAATCAGCATAGCGAAATCATTAAGCTGATTGGCGATGCGGCCCTCTATGTATTGAGCAGGGTTGCATATAACTTGCCACATGGTGATGTCGTGTTTATCGGCAGCAACAATAATCTTCTCCACTGTCGTGTCACCAAGACCTCGGCGTGGGTAGTTGATCACGCGTTTAATTGCTTCTTCATCGCCAGGATTAAAAGTGAGGCGGAAGTAGGCAATTAAGTCTTTAATCTCCTTACGTTGATAAAAACTGAGCCCGCCATAGATCTTATAAGGAACATTAAGCTTTCTCAGGGCTTCCTCCATGGCACGCGACTGTGCATTTGTGCGATACAAAATAGCGAAATCCTTATAGTTATAGCCTTTTGAGGTTCTTTCCTGCATAATACCTTCGGCTACGAGTTTTCCTTCTTCGTTATCCGTAAAAGCACGCTGAACCTTAATGCGGTCGCCAGATTCGTTCTCAGAGAAAACGTTCTTTTCCAACTGGTTTTTATTGTTGGCGATAATACTATTGGCAACTTCTACAATATTCTGTGTAGATCGATAATTTTGCTCTAATTTGTACACCTGTAATTCAGGGTAATCACGTTCGAAATTTAAGATATTTTGAATGTTCGCCCCCCGAAATGCATAGATACTCTGAGCATCATCACCTACAACACAAATATTCTGATATGCTGCGGCAAGTTTTTTAACAATAGTATATTGTGAAAAGTTAGTATCCTGATACTCATCCACCATCAGGTATCTGAATTTTTGCTGGTATTTATTAAGTACGTCGGGATGTGTTTTAAGTAAAACATTCGTTTTAAACAATAAGTCGTCAAAATCCATCGCACCGGCTTTGAAGCACCTTTTGGTATAAGTTTCGTAGATTACGCCCGTAAGTGGTCTTTTGTTGCCGCTATCTTCGGCCTGAATCTCAGCATTTTCCAAGTACTCAGTATGGGATATGAGGTTGTTTTTAGCTGCCGATATCCTGTTGTACACGAAATTTACATTGTATAGTTTATCATCCAGCTGCATCTCTCTTAATATAGATCTGAGCAAGCTTTTGCTGTCATCTGTATCATAGATTGTGAAATTTGGTGGATAGCCAATCTTTTGTGCTTCTACGCGTAATATCTTGGCAAACACAGAGTGGAATGTTCCCATCCAGATGCTTTTTGCCTCTGCGCCAACAACCTTTGAAATACGCTCACGCATATCTTTCGAAGCTTTGTTGGTAAAGGTAAGTACCAGTATATTAAAAGGATCAACACCTTTTTGAATCAAGTGTGCCACCCTGTATGTGATTACCCTTGTTTTGCCCGAGCCGGCACCCGCAACAATCATTGCCGGGCCTTCGGTATTTTCAACAGCTGCACGTTGCTGTGGGTTTAATCCTGCTAAATAATCCAAAATAGAATAATAGTTTTAAGATGCGAAGTTATAAAATGAGTGCGAATTTTGGTTGCTTTGTGTAAAACTAATGTGCAACAATAAGCTTTTTCGTAGCTGTAAATAAACCGGATTCTGTTGTTACCCGGTAAATATACATGCCAGCGGCAAGTAGGCTGAGGTTAATGGGAACAATATGTTTACCATTATTCAGATATTCATCCAGTGGTGTCTGAACCAACTTACCACGAAGGTCGTAAATTTTAACGGTCACTTTATCAGCCTCTGGTAAAATGATATCAATATTGGTGGTCTGACCGGCAGGGTTTGGGTAATTCTGTGTAACTGTGAATTGCAGGAAACGGTCAGCAATAATTTTATTTACAGTATCAAAAAGCACATAAGCCATTAAGCTGTATCCTCTGGCATTTGGATGAAATGGATCCTGATACAGACTGAAATCCCGACGGATAACACCATTTATATCGGCAAGTGTCAGTTTATATTTTGTTACTAAAGTCCGGTAAAAGGCATTCAGTAACCTGATCTGAACATTTGCATTCCTGTTCCGTACATCAGTTCTGTCGTCTACATTCTGTAAAGTACACATGATGGGCACGAGCCCTGCCGCCAGCGATCGCTCTACGATCTCCGTCATATTTGCCTGGGTTTCAGTAATAGTAAGTTTTTTATCTACGATAGCCAGGGCGTCATTAATACCCATATTGATAATAATGAATCCGGTTTTTCCAATAATGGCATCGTCCAGACGTGCTAGCCCCTGAGCCGTGGTTTGGCCAGCAATACCATAGTTGGAAATATTAATGGTTTTATTGGTGTAGCATTTGACAAAGAATCCAGTAAGGTAAGTCTGAAAGTTTAATCCGTTGACACCCTGTACAGTACTTGCACCAAAGGTCACAATGTTTACACTGTCCTTCGCATAATATTGTGCTGTTTCCGGGCAACTGACTGTCTGCGCAGATAATTTCGTGAAACTGATAAAAAAAAGCGCAATGCATATTGCAAGAGCACGGTATGCCATTATTATAAACTAGTTATTCCCCCTGTGAGATACGCTTTCGGAACAAATATACCAAAAATTATATCTTTGCTTAAAATCATTTAACATGGAAGAGATCAAAAAATATGTAGCAGAACACAAAGAGCGTTTTTTAGAGGAGCTTTTTGAATTGTTGCGTTTCCCATCAGTAAGTGCAGATCCTAAATTTAAAGACGACGTACTGAAGACTGCAGATTTTGTTGCAAAAAAATTGGTAGAAGCAGGTGCAGATAAAGTCGAAGTATGTCCTACAGCTGGTTACCCAATTGTGTACGGAGAGAAAATTGTTGACGCTGCATTACCTACCGTGCTGATTTATGGGCACTATGATGTTCAACCTGCCGATCCTTTGGAATTATGGCATACCCCACCATTTGAGCCAACTGTACGCGACGGAAAAATCTATGCACGAGGTGCTTGTGATGACAAAGGACAGTTTTATATGCATGTAAAAGCATTTGAACTGATGATGAAGACCAACACGTTGAGTTGTAATGTTAAGTTTATGATTGAAGGTGAGGAAGAGGTGGGCTCTGCTAACCTTGGTATTTTTGTTAAGGAAAATGCTGAACGCCTGAAAGCTGATGTAGTTCTGATTTCTGACACATCAATGATCAGCATGGAGAATCCTTCTATTGAGACCGGCTTACGTGGATTGGCTTATATGGAAGTTGAAGTAACCGGACCTAACAGGGATCTACATTCAGGGGTTTACGGTGGGGCAGTAGCTAATCCAGCAACTATCTTGTGTAAAATGATCGCCTCCCTTCACGACGAAAACAATCATATCACCATTCCAGAGTTCTATAATAATGTTGTTGAACTATCGGATGGCGAAAAAAAAGCCTTAAATTCTGCTCCTTTTGATCTGGAAGACTATAAAAAAGATCTTGATATCGATGCGGAGTGGGGAGAAAAAGGATACTCTACCCTGGAACGCACAGGTACAAGACCGACTCTGGAAGTGAACGGTATCTGGAGTGGCTACATTGGAGAGGGTGCAAAAACTGTATTACCATCCAAAGCAAATGCAAAGATTTCTATGCGGTTGGTGCCAAATCAAAGCTCGGATGAGATTTCGGAAATATTCACTAAACACTTTGTAAAAATAGCACCTGCATATGTCAAGGTTAAAGTAACGGCACACCATGGTGGTGAGCCTGTTGTTACTCCAACTGACAGCATCGCTTACAAAGCAGCAGAACAGGCTATAGAAGATTCATTTGGTAAAAAGCCGATCCCTACCAGAGGTGGCGGCAGTATTCCTATTGTAGCATTGTTTGAAGATGTGTTGGGTATCAAATCCGTTTTATTCGGTTTTGGCCTGGATAGCGATGCGCTACACTCACCAAATGAAAAATATGATATATATAATTACTACAAAGGAATAGAAACCCTTCCATTGTTTCATCGTTATTTTGCTAAATTAAATCAATAAGCATTTGTTTGTTTGCAATTTGGTTAGTATGCTTCAAAACAAAGCATTAGCTATAGAAGCCGGGTCTTTACCTGGCTTTTGTAGTTAATACACTTTGAAAATTAATCGCCTGATCTGGGATTATTGGTAGAATAAATCCTTTATTTGTGTTTTGAACCTACTATAGCAGGGGTTCATTTATCAAATAATAAGATGGATACTACTACAACAGTAAAAAAAGGCAATTCGCTCATCCCATTGGTCACCATGACATTTCTGTTTTTCATGTGGGGCTTTATAACCTGTATGAACGATATTCTGATTCCACATTTACGTGCATTTTTTCAGCTTAATTTTGCACAGTCGATGCTCGTTCAGTTTGCTTTCTTCGGCGCGTACTTTGTGGGCTCACTTATTTATTTTTTGATATCTTATTATAAAGGAGATCCTATCAATAAGATCGGTTATAAAAAGGGAATTATTGCTGGAGTACTATTATCTGCTTTGGGTTGTTGTTTATTCTATCCTGCGGCAAGCCTTGCCATCTACGGCGTATTCCTTGCGGCACTTTTCGTACTTGGACTTGGTTTTACGATTCTTCAGATAACTGCGAATGCATATGTGACGCTTTTAGGCCCTGAGGAAAGTGCTTCCAGCCGTTTGAATCTTACACAAGCGTTTAATTCTTTTGGTACTACAATAGCGCCTGTATTGGGCGGGCACCTAATCTTTACTTTATTTTTGCAGGATGGGAAAGTAACAGCCGACTCTACCCGGATTCCTTATCTAATTTTTGCTGGTATCTTGGTTGTGCTTGCACTAATTATAAGTCGTGTAAAATTGCCCTCTTTCAGCTCTGAAGAATCCAGCGAAAAGGGGCTGGGTGCACTAAAATTTCCACAGTTAAGAATGGGCGTTTTAGGTATCTTCTGTTATGTTGGCGCTGAGGTGGGTATCGGTAGCCTTTTGATCAGTTTTATGGCTAAGGAGGACATTATGAATATTCCTGAAGCAATTAGTAAAAACTACCTTGCATTGTACTGGGGTGGGGCTATGATTGGGCGGTTCCTGGGCGCGATCTCATTAAGCAGCCTTGCACAAGCAAAGAAAGTAATATATATGGTAGTTACTGCGGCGTTAGTATATCTGCTGGTATTCAGCATCGTCGATGTGACATTTGAACAAACCAGTTTCTTTATTATATTCATTGTGCTGAATATTGTGGCTTTTGTAGTGGGTAAATCCGCGCCAGCAAGAACACTGGTATTGTTTGCAGGTGTAAATATTGCGCTATTGTTGCTCGCTGTAGTAAGTAAAGGCGAGATGGCTTTATTCCCCATCCTCGGTATCGGCCTTTTTAATTCTATTATGTTTTCCAATATCTATACCCTTGCTATTTCGGGACTGGGTAAATATGTGAGTCAGGGTTCATCTTTGCTGATTATGGCTATTTTGGGTGGCGCCTTACTACCGTTAGTTCAGGGTATGATTGCTGATGCTTATGGGATTCAACACTCCTTTTTCCTGCCGGCAGTATGTTACTTATATATCTTAATCTTTGGTGTGTATTGTATGCGTAAAGTTCAGGTGACTGACCAGAAAGTCAATGTAAATCATTAAGAATGATCATAGAAAAGAGATGTAAGCCTTTCGATGCCCTTTCGGTAAAAGAACTCTACGACGCGTTACAGTTACGCAGTGAGGTCTTCGTAGTGGAACAGAACTGCGTATTCCTTGATGCGGATGGAAAAGACGAATTTTGTCATCACGTCCTGTTTTATAGAGAACAGCAGCTTATAGCGTATACCAGAATTGTTCCGGCAGGGGTGTCTTATCCTTCTGCTTCACTGGGTAGAATTATTACAAGTCGATCCACAAGAGGAACAGGCCTTGGAAAAATTCTTGTTCAATACAGTATCGATGCATTAACAGAAATTTACGGTTGCTGTCCGATTGAGATTGGCGCACAGCTTTACGCTAAAGCATTTTATGCTCAATTGGGTTTTGTTGAACAGGGGGAGATTTACGACGAAGACGGGATTGACCATATCCATATGCTCAGAGCTTGATTTTTGCAGGGCGAAGGCCAGTTTTAACGATCAATTTCTGGTAAGAAATTAATGACAATACACGATTTACTGCTATAATGCCTACATTCGAGGACAAGTTATTTGTATGAAAAAATTTCTACTTCCCGCTTTCACTGCGCTGACTGCGCTTACTATGGGTACGTATGCCTCGGCAATTGCTCAGAGTCCTATCGCTTATACAGTTTCCTTTCCTAACGCGATCCACCATGAGGCAGAGATCAGTGTTCAGTTCAAACAGCTGACGGCTGCGCCGTTAAGGGTACGCATGAGCCGTTCCTCACCAGGGCGTTATGCTACGCATGAATTTGGTAAAAATATATATCATGTTAAAGCATTTAATGCTGCGGGGAAACCACTTGTGTTAAATCAGTTGGAAGGGGATGTTTGGGAAATCCCGAAACATGAGGCTGAAGTACAGATTAAATATACCCTTTTTGGAAACTGGGTGGACGGTACTTATGCGGCGATAGATCAAAGTCATGCACATCTGAACATGCCTGCTACATTAATGTGGGCCTATGGGATGGATCAAAAACCAATTACTGTTCAGTTTAACGATTTAAAAAAGCAAGGCTGGCGCGTAATTACGCAACTTAAACCTATGGGAAATGATGTGTTTTATGCCGCTAACCTACAATACCTGATGGACAGTCCGGCCGAGTTAACACTAGATAAGCATGTGAGCTGGGAAGTGGTTAATCCTGATGGAAAAAAGCAGGAGATTAGCTTGTCTACGCACTCTGACGACGATCAAGCTGTAGTAAATAAGTTTGCCGATATGGTAAAGCGTGTAGTGCTTGAAGAGCAGGCTATCTTTGGTGAGCTTCCTGCATTTGACTACGGCAAGTATGTTTTTCTGCATGATGTACACCCAAGTACTGCCGGCGATGGCATGGAGCACCGGAACTCTACGGTTATCGTTCAGCCTGCGAAAGCAATTGAGGGTAATGAGCGCAGGCTGCTTGGTACATTCTCTCATGAGTTTTTCCACAGTTGGAATGTGGAGCGGATCAGGCCAAAAACATTGGAACCATTTAATTTTGCCCATGCGAATATGAGCAATGAGCTTTGGTTCGCAGAAGGTTTTACACAATATTATGGTGCGCTGACCCTGACTAGAGCCGGACTTAATTCCGTAGACGATATGCTGAGCAGTGCAACAGGTCTAATCAATTCTGTACTTAATACTCCTGGAGCAGCAAATTTTTCTGCCGTGGAGAGTAGTCGTTATGCAGTGTTTGCTGATGCCAATGTAGCTGTTGATGCGACTAATAAAGCAAATATCTTTAATAGTTATTACTCCTATGGTGGTGCCGTAGCACTTGCATTGGACTTACAGTTACGTTCAGAATTTAACCTGACGCTTGACAATTATATGAGGCAGGTATGGCTCGCGCACGGTAAAACTGAAAGGGCGTATACGATACCAGACCTGCAAAACGTATTGGCGAAATTTACGGGCAAGCCTGAGTTTGCTGCTGGCTTTTTCACTAAGTATGTATATGGCCTACAAAAGGCAGATTATGCTGGGTTATTGGATAAAGCCGGGCTTGTGTTGAAGCGAGAGCGTGCTGGCAAAGCCTGGGCCGGAAGACTGGGCGCTTTATCATCCAGATCGAGCGAGGGCGTATCAAGATCCACAGCTGCAGAGGGGCTGATGATCTCGTCAAGTACTTTAATGGGGACACCGGTTTATAAAGCTGGGCTGGATGCTGGCGACATGATTACGGTTGCTGATGGGAAAAATGTTAAAGATATGACGACATTTAATGAGGTCATTGCTGCACATCAGCCAGGTGATGAAGTTAAAATTCAGTATGCAAACAGAACTGGCAAGCATGAGACCGTGATTGTACTTGAAGAGGACCCAGGGCTAACCCTTGTTACCTACGAAAAAGCAGGAAAAACGCCTAGTGCTGCACAGCTATCACTTCGTAATGACTGGCTTTCGAGCAAAATAAAATAAACTCAATATTATACCAAACGGTATAATATTGATTAACTTTGTCTGACTAAAATCAATATTATGTTAAAACGTGTTGCCGTTACAGGCCTTGGTGCCTTGACCCCAATAGGAAATGATGTTCCAACTTTTTGGAAAAATACTGTTGCAGGTGTTAGTGGAGCAGCCACTATCACGCGCTTTGATGCTTCGCTTTTTAGAACTCAGTTTGCCTGCGAACTTAAAAATTATGATCCGACCTTGTTTCTGGATCGTAATGAGCTGAAACGTACAGACCGTTTTACACAATATGCCTTAATTGCTGCGGCAGAAGCTATTGCTGATTCCGGATTTCAATTTGATCGAATGGATCCTTTCGATGTTGGAGTGATTTGGGGATCAGGACAAGGTGGAATGGAGACGTTTGAAGAGCAGGTAACTGAATATGCAACGGGAGATAAAAGACCACGTTTCAGTCCTTTTTTCGTGCCTAAACTCATTGCTAATATGGCTTCCGGGATGATCTCTATTAAAAATGGATATATGGGTATTAACTATACTACGGTTTCTGCCTGCGCAACGTCCAATACTGCTATTATGGATGCGTTTAATTACATCCGCTTGGGCAAAGCTAAAATTATTATTACCGGAGGTTCCGAAGCGGGCATTACTCCGGCTTCTATCGGTGGATTCTGTGCAATGAAGGCTATGTCTGCACAAAACGATAATCCAACTGGGGCTTCCAGGCCGTTTGATAGTACACGTGACGGATTTGTGATGGGAGAGGGTGCGGGCGCACTGGTTCTTGAAGAATATGAGCACGCAGTAAGTCGTGGGGCCACCATTTACGGAGAGTTACTTGGCGCTGCAATGACGGCCGATGCCTACCACATGACGGCCACGCATCCACAGGGTCTTGGTGCTTCGAAAGCAATGCATATTGCTTTAAAGGAGGCTGGAAAAACAATTATGGATGTTGACTACCTGAATACTCACGCTACTTCTACACCTGTTGGGGATCTTTCGGAGATTCAAGCGGTATTGGCATTGACGGGAACGCAGACCCCAAAGATGAAGATCAGTGCGACGAAATCAATGACAGGCCACTTGCTTGGTGCTGCAGGTGCTATTGAAGCAATTATCTGTCTGTTATCGATGCGCGACAGTATTATACCAGCTACGATCAATACGACTAATCTGGATCCTTCTATTCCTGAAAATCTTGATATTGTACTTAATAAAGCAATCTCTGCAAATGTTGATCTCACGATGAGTAATACATTTGGATTTGGGGGCCATAATGGCATCGTAGTGTTCGGTAAATCGTAATCGTATCGGATAGTCAATATTTAAGAGTACCTTTGGCTAATCCAAAAAAATTTATGAATTACGAAGAATTTTACGAAGAGCTGATCGGAGAGATTGAGCAGGTTACAGTTGTACTTAAGGCTTATGATGATCTGGAAGATTATTTCATGAACACAAGGAACAACCGCGTGACGTATGAATCCTATGTTTTAAATTCTTTACCGAAGTCGATTTCAGATATTATTTACATTCTGGGAACAGGTAATCTGAACTTGTCGGCTGAGCATGAACTTAGAAATACCTTGAAAAATAATACGAGGCTGGCCTATACGAAGCGGGTGCTGAATCTAATTCGCGATAATCGGGAGAAAGTAATTGCTACTTTCAAAACACAGGCAAAAATATCTAACGAAGCGCTGCTGATCAACTTAAAAAATGATCTTGTTGGCGATCTAACAAAAAACCAATACCGTGTTAGTACGCTGCAGGAATTGATGCGTAAATAGTAAACTATACCGGGCTCATGGTTGTTAACCTTAAAATCGTTAACCATGAGCCTGGAAAAGTATGTAGCCAAGCGGGATTTCTCTAAGACCGCTGAACCAAAATCCGGAAAAAGTAAAGACAAAGACAAACTACGCTTTGTCATTCAGAAGCACGATGCTTCGCGCTTACATTATGATTTCCGTTTGGAAATGGAAGGCGTGATGAAAAGCTGGGCCGTTCCTAAAGGGCCATCTACAGATCCCAAAACTAAAAGACTTGCAATGATGGTTGAAGACCATCCTCTGGATTACCGTACTTTCGAGGGGATTATACCTAAAGGAGAGTACGGAGGAGGCACTGTGATTGTATGGGATGAAGGTACTTATGAGCCAATTGAGCCTGTGAAAGGCAAGAAAGCAATGGAGAGACATTTGCTGGAACAATTAAATTCAGGATCGTTAAAAATCAAGTTGCATGGAGAAAAGCTTAAGGGGGAGTATGCACTTGTCAAAACTCATGGAATGGGTGAAAATGGATGGCTCTTGATTAAACACAAAGATGATTTTGCTTCTGCCAGTGATATTACTAAACTTGATAAATCAGTCTTGTCAGGTAAGACCATAGACGCCATGGCTAAAACCAGCGAAAAGGTGTGGAAGTCTGGTCACGAAGAACAAATTGTTTCTAAGAAACCAGTAACGGCTAAAACGCCTAAGAATGCGGAACAAACGATTGTAACAACCCCCAAAGCGCTAAACAAGTTATTAAAAGAAGCTCCGAAAGCGAAGATGCCTACAGGTATTAAGCCGATGTTAGCTACTTTAGTAGATGAGCCTTTTGATAATACTGATTGGCAATATGAGGTTAAATGGGATGGTTATCGAGCTTTAGCGTTTGTGAATAAGGGCGAGGTAAACCTGCTGTCCAGAAATAACAAGAGTTTCAATGATAAATTCTATCCTATTCATGAACTGCTACGAACATGGAAACTGGATGCGGTATTGGATGGTGAGATTCTGGTATTGAATGAAAAAGGTATTTCTAATTTCGGACAGTTGCAAAACTGGCGTAGTGAGGCTGATGGTGAACTGGTCTTTTACGTTTTCGATATCTTATGGTATGCTGGTAAGAATCTTCAGGAACTTACATTAGCTGAACGACAGTCTATCCTGGCCGATGTACTGCCTGTAAATGATGATCGTGTAAGACTGGGTCAGGTATTTAAGGCGAGTGGTATTGATTTTTATAAAGCTGCAGAACGATTGGGATTAGAGGGGATCATTGCAAAGAAATCAGAGAGCACTTATGCTGCCGGATCGCGGTCTAAGGAATGGCTGAAAATTAAGGTACACAAAAGGCAGGAAGTTGTTATTGCGGGGTTTACAAGAAATGAAGGCACCTCTAAGCAGTTTAGTTCTCTTTTGCTGGGGGTTTATGAAGCGGATACATTATATTATGTAGGGAAGGTCGGTACTGGTTTCTCAGATCAGTTGCAGAAGGATATGATGGACCAGTTTGAACCGTTAATCACCAATAAGAGTCCATTCGAAGTAATACCGGATGTTAACAAACCATCCAGGTTCAGACCTGATCCGCCAAAGGCCAAGGCCATTTGGCTTAAACCAGAATTGGTATGTGAAGTTGCCTTTACTGAGGTAACAGACGATGGGGTATTCAGGCATCCTTCATTCCAGGGAATGCGTGTTGATAAAAAAGCGAAAGATGTTGTTCGGGAAACCGCTGCCCCTGTTCAGGAGGTTCTCGAAGGGGCAATCGAAGAAAAAGCAGAAGATAAACACGCTGATGCACTTAAACCGCCAAAAAATAAGGAACGGAAAACGTTGCTTAATCCTAAGGATGAAACTCAGGTGAGAAAAATCTGCGGGCATGATTTGAAATTTACGAACTTAAAAAAGTTATACTGGCCGGACGACAAGATTTCTAAAAGAGATATGTTTAATTTCTATTATCAGATAGCTGATTATATTCTTCCCTACCTGAAAGACAGGCCTATGTCTTTAAACAGATTTCCGGGAGGGATCCACGGACATAGCTTCTACCAAAAAGATGTTACCGATAAAGCTCCTGACTGGGCTAAAACTTTTCCTTATACGACAAGTGATGGGGAAGCTAAAAATTATCTGGTAGGTGATGATGAAGCAACACTGCTTTGGATGGCCAGTCTCGGATGTATAGAGATGAATCCCTGGTTTAGTAGAATCCAGTCACCAGATAATCCCGATTACTGCGTTATCGATCTGGATCCTGATAAAAATACTTTTGACCAGGTTATTGAAGCTGCGAATGAAGTAAAAAAAGTGTTGGATGAATTAGATGTGCCCGCCTATTGTAAAACATCAGGCTCAACAGGAATGCATATTTACATTCCCCTGGCCGGAAAATATACGTATGATCAATCACAGATGTTTGCACGTATTTTGGTTGATATTGTGCACAAACAAATTCCAGAATTTACAAGCCTTGAGCGTATGATTGCGAACAGAAAAGGAAAAATGTATCTTGACTTTTTGCAAAACAGGCCTGGTGCTACAATTGCTGGCCCTTATTCGCTCAGACCTAAACCGGGAGCTACAGTTTCCATGCCCCTGCATTGGGATGAAGTAAAACCCGGTTTGAAAATGACTGATTTCCATATTTTTAATGCTGTAGAGAGAGTTAAATCAGAAGGCGATTTGTTCAAAGGAGTATTAGGTAAAGGAATTGATCTCGAAAAAACGATTGCTGCTGCGAAAAGAATCTTTGGTTAATTAGTCAACCTTACCTCTGTATTAACTCGCCATGTTGTTGCTCAAGGTATGGCTTTCAATTAGGATTCCCCGAAGGCCATTGTCCATACAGCATATACCGTAAACATGTACTGGCATTCCAGCATTATTAAGTTGGTGATATTCTTCCTCTATGGTGATATGTTGACAAGGAAGTTTCTGATCATGCTGCACGCAGAAGTATTGTTGTTGCTCATCCTGTGTGAAATCCAGGACATATCCTTTCTGATGTAGCGCAATGATTATTTCGCTCATACGGTGTGCGTAACTACTGTCGTGTTGGTGTAAAGGAACTGGTCTTTTTGATCCTTGATATGTATTTGGTTCAGGACTCAGGTGAAAGAGATTTGCCATTGGTTATCTGTTTTATAGGTTTTAGGTTGGTTGACATATTAGCTCAATAGCTATGCCATATTTTTGTTAAGGTGTTGATAGACAACTTTATGTTGTTAGTTGTTAGTGCGCGAATTCTCCACGCAAGCATTTAATATTAACGGTTATAATTTTGATTTGTTATTGATAAGTATGATCCAGGCATCTGGATTCATTTAGTAGTAACCCCCGCAAGCCATTTTCAGTTTCTAAGGAATAAAGGTAACGGCGTTCTTCTCCTGGTGCCATAAAGCACTCTAGGCTGATGATTTTGACCGCACAGAGTTCTAGTTCAGAATTTGTTTGGACACAAATTATTTTCTTGCCCGCATGTTGAAAATCATAAACGAAACCATTTTCCTGAAGCTGGATAATTCGCTTGGAGAGTGGGCTAATTCTGTTGTTTACGTTTATACTTTCCTCTTTCATATTTTTTAGTTATACTATTAAGTAGTTCCTGATGGTATGAACGTCAAATTGAAATACATAGTAATTTGGGGTAAATATTTTAGAAGACTAAAAAAACACATCGTTCAATTCATTCATTTTCAATAAGTAATATCAGATTCTTGTTGATTTGGTCATTTCTGTCTGCGTAGGGAAACCTGATTGAATTAATTTTCGGAAACAGTTTTTAATATTGAGCAAGATTCGGGTTTAAAAAAATCTATTGATAGCGTAAGTTTGCTTTACTAGCTGCTGAATATGGAAACACAGGAAGAACTAAATTATTACAGGATTGCCGAGGCAATAGATTTTCTAAAATTAAATTTCAAATCCCAGCCTGATCTTGAAACTGTTGCTGCACATATGAATATGAGCCCTTTTCACTTCCAAAGGATGTTCAAGGAATGGGCTGGAGTGACGCCAAAACAGTTCTTACAATATTTAAGTGTTAATCACGCTAAACTGATGTTGCGCGAGCAACAGTCAACACTCTTTCAGACCGCCCATGAGACAGGTCTTTCCGGTACCGGAAGATTACACGATCTTTTTATTAAAATAGAGGGAATGACACCGGGGGAGTATCAAAAAGGAGGGGTTGCGCTTGAAATCAGTTTTAATTTTATACCAAGCCCTTTTGGTAAACTCATGGTGGCATCTACAGGCAAAGGAATTTGTTATATGGCTTTTGCCGACGATGGAGAAGAGGCTGCGTTGGTAGAACTTAAGCGTCAGTTTCCTGCCGCAGGTTACAAATTTGGCGAAGATGAATTCCAAAAAGCTGCTGGTAGTATTTTTATGCGGGATTGGTCTAAAATAAAGGAACTTCGTTTGCATCTTAAAGGAACTTCTTTTCAGCTTAATGTATGGCAAACTTTACTTTCGGTGCCAATGGGAAGGCTAACAACGTACGCCAAGCTCGCTACGGAGGTAGGCAGCCCAAAAGCTTGTCGTGCTATCGGTTCGGCGGTTGCCGGCAATCCAGTAGCTGTATTGATCCCTTGCCACAGGGTAATCAGATCAACAGGTGAAATTGGACAATATCATTGGGGGAGTAAGCGTAAGTCGGCAATGATAGGTTGGGAGGCTTCGAAAATCTAAAAAAATTGAGGATATGAATCCCCAATTTTCAAACAGACACCAATTTTAGAGCGCATCGGATATTTTCAGAAATAGTTAATAGTTGTTACTTCATCACACCGGTTTAACTTATGTGATGATAACAAAAGTACCCGTGTTAGATATGGTTCAAAACTTTGTTACGTGAAACCTATGATTTGTTACGTGAAACCAATATTTTGTTACACGAAATCAATATTTTGGAGCTCATGCTAATAATTAGCACATAATATAAAGGATAAAGCGCGTTGAATTTTTTAAGTTTGATAAGAGTACAGGAAATGTATCAAACAGTATATGGAGAAAATTTGGAAGTGCATAGTAATTGACGACGAGATGCATGCGGTGGAACTGCTTGAAGAATATATAGAAAGTATGCCTAACATGGAGGTATTTAAGGCCTACACAAATCCGTTAGATGCCCTTGCGGAGATATCCGCGGAAGACGAGATCGACTTTGTTTTTCTGGATATTGATATGCCCAGGATAACGGGATTAGAACTTGCTGAAGCTTTACGGAATAAAACAAAATACCTGGTTTTCACTACGGGTCATTCCAAATTTGCAATCAATGCATTTGAAGTTAATGCAGACCAATTTATGCTAAAGCCAATCTCTATGAGTAAATTCGCTCTGGTAGTGAATGAGTTATTGAAAAACAGGGCTTTGAAACAGGAATTGGTACCTATTTCAGAGTCTAAAACAGATGATTTTTTTATCAATACTGATCAAAAAAACAAATTAATACGTATTAACCCCAGTGAGATTATTGCCATTGAAGGGATGGATAATTATGTCAAAATACATACAATATCAGGTCCGATCACGGCCTATTTCACAATGAAGGAATTGGAAGAGAAGTTAAAGGGTGATGATGCATTTTTTAGAGTACAAAAATCTTATATCGTAGCAAAATACTACATTAAACATGTAGACGGACATATGATTCACTGCACTAACGGACTTGTTATCCCAATAGGAGTGGTATATAAGTCTGCTTTTATAGAATATTTATCACAAAATACTTTTAGATCAACGCGGAAAATAGGACGTTAAACATATTATCCGGTCAAATATCGACCGGATAATAGTTTGTTTGTTAAATTTGCGCTGATGTAGAGCACGTGCTGGTTCCTGTTGGCAACGTTGGATCGGTAGAAATTTGTTTTTCAACTTGCTTTCTAGATCTGAAATTGAACAAGGTTTTTTTTTGAAGTCTGCCGGTGTTTTTTTTTGTTTTCATACTGTTTTTTTTATCAAAATAGCAGCAAACAAATGGGGCATAAAAAACTCTTACGTCAACCAATTCTTAATTTACGCATAAGTATATATTATCTAAAGAAATCGAAAAAATGTTACACGAAACAGATCAGGTCATACGCGAAAAAAAAGAGATACTTGGTGTGATCGCCCCCTATAGAATTCATTTGATTTGCTGGTCTCTTTTTATTAGCTATGAAATTATCATGGTTGGATTGATTAATGAGCGGTTTAACGCTGCTCCTTACTATTTGGCTTTTTATACGCTAAATATTACGTTATTCTATTCGTTCGCACACAAGATTCTGCCATTTGCCTTGAAAAATAAACATTACATTTCCGTCTTATTGCCTCTTGGCCTATTATTTACCTTTTGTTTGTATTATGGGGTGACACTTTTTCTGGATGCTTTGTTAAGAGCTTCTAAGGATGAGCCTAAGGCTTTTGATCTGCCGTACATATATGCAACTGTTATAAGGAGCCTATATCGGTTTTTGCTTTTTATTGGCTTCAGCACAGGTTACTATTACTTGGTTACATTTTTGGAGGAGCGAGAAAGAGTCGAAGAGAAAGAAAAGGAAAAATTAGTTGCGGAAATTCAGAAGCAGCACATCCAGAATGAACTGGTGAAATCTCAAAATGCCTTACTTAAGGCTCAGATTAACCCACATTTTCTGTTTAATACTTTAAATTTCATTTTCACAAGTAGTAGGAAAGGCGCTCCGGAAGCAGCCGAAGCTATTTTGTCACTCTCAGAGATCATGCGTTTTTCGATCGATAGCGGTAATAATCAGACGGAGTCTGACATATTGCTGGAACTTGAGCAGGTTAATAACTTAATCCATTTGCATCGACTCCGGTTAGGTAGTCCCTTTTTTATTGATCTTGAATACTCAGTTGCTGAGCTTACCGAGGTCAAGATTATTCCCCTGATAGTTATCACGCTTGTAGAGAACATTTTTAAACATGGCGATCTGGAACAACCTGAGCGCCCGGGTAAAATACAAATCAGCAGGGACAATGGTATACTCCAGATTGTAACTGAAAATTATCGGCACAACCGAGCAACTATAAGTCACAATATCGGTTTACAGAATCTACGGATGAGGCTGGATATGGCATACGGTGAGCGTTCACACTTCAATGTGATCACTACCGATTCACAGATTTTTAAGACAGTTCTGACGATTGGTTAAAGTCTATTTCCTTTTATTACCTGTTGCATGAAATCTTTAACCATAAAGCTATATATAATCAGTTCATGGATTCTTTGCTGAGAACTAAAAATCCTGTTTACATGCATATGAAATAAACTGTTAAAAAGCCGGATTCCCCGCTGTTTGTCACATGACTTTAATAGTCTGTTAAAACATTTTTCCATTGCGGCGGTACTTGGATCTTTCGGTAGTATTGTAGCGTTCAATCGTACAATTGTAGCATAGGCTTTATTAATTAACTTCATATCTGTTGTTTGTAGCTGGTGCTCACGGATAAATGCATTTTCTGTCTCTTTTAAAACATTTTTTTGCTCGTCGGGATTGAGATTTAGCATATTGAGCATGAGAGCACCAAGACGCGCACACAAAAGATATTTATGATCTGTATCAAAACTGGCGGCAAGAACAGCGAGCACATATCTACTGGATAATTCGAAAAAATGTTCTACTCCTGTCATAAGATCGCTGCCATATCTTTCCAGTTCCCGTATATATGGTTTTATTTGGATATCGGTTATTAAGCCATTTTCGATATCTTCCTGCAGTAGGTCTATCAGTTCTGAAATGTAAAAGTATCCGTATTTGGTATCTTTCATTTGGATCCTAAATCGAAGATGTTCAGCGGGGTAATTATAGCGTATAAAAAAATAACATTCAAAGGCGTCCTGATAAGCTTCAAGAAAAGCAGGAATTTGATTTGTCAAAAGAAGATCTATTCTTGACGAGTGGCAATAAATTTCAAAATATACCCAATTATTTCCCTGAGGAATGATCTTTTTGTGCTGCGATTGTAGAGTTTGGTGATGAGCTGAATGGTAGGGTTTGTATAATTGTTCAGTATGGCAAAGCGTGAGTTGCATCTGTGCGTGATAGGACGCTTTATTTGTATCAACCACAGTACGTTCGTCAACAGAGAAAGCCTCTCGAATATAAAAATCTGTCTTTTGTATGGCAAATTGATTGAATGCAGCCATGTCCGTTGTATTTTCTCGGTCAAATCGTAGCGTTTGATCACCAGTACCAGCCGTAAAATAACGAGATATTTCGTTGCTTTCTAATTGCTCATCTATAGATTTATTAACGAAAATAAGCCATTGAGCCGCAGATACGACAATCTCGTTAAACTGTATCCTGGGATAGAAATAAAGCCCTGGCAGAACATCGTGTACATTAAAGGTTAAATCAGATTGGATATTTTGATGCTGAAGGTCACATAGAAATCTAAATATTGAAAGGTCCGATCTCCTATAATTATAGGCAGAAGATAGTCGTGGAACTAGTCGCTTCTGACGTTTTTTTGAAAACAAGATGAGTTCATCTTCTCTTAGCACGACAGCAAGGTCATTCATCGGAATAAGTTCCTTGCTTGTGGCAAAGTTGAGCATCATAAGCTCATGCTGATAGATTTCTCTCCTCCGATTAATGTTATCCACGTTGTATTCGGCAGTATAGCCAATATCGAAAAAGATAACATCAGGATTGCTTTCTGATTCCATTGTGGCTGTTGCTTTGCAATGCGCCAAGAGTTTTTCACTTCCCAATGTGAAGCGGCCAGAAAGTGCATTTGCGGTACATCCACCTATAGAGTCGGGAATAACAAGGTTATCTGAAAGATGGAGAAGTGCACTGAAATTATTAGGTGGTCTTAGGTTAGAAGGCCCAGCCAAAAAATTACGGATATCAATGACCACATTTTTATCACCTTTTGTATCATAAATGGCATTTAGTAAAAAATTCCTCAGTTTATCATCGTAGGCAGACTTTTCTTGATTCCGCGGTCGTTCTGCGCGCGCAGAAAGCGCCGTTATTAAATCATCGTTCTCGCTGCTACTTTCTAATTGGTTATAGCCTAAACCTATTTCGGGATCAAGTGCCACTAGCAAATCGACTTCCTGCTGTTCGTATTTATGTCTGAATGCTTTTTTGAAATCGTTTAAAGGCGCGGCTTCGCGTTTCGGCATGACACGCAATAGAAAGTCAATGTAAGCCGGAAGAGATCGGAATAAAGATTGGTCAATATTGCCGTCCAGAACGGTCCGCTCTGTAAGGTTGTAAGTCTTGCCATTTTCAGGGTGCCTTTGATCAAAACTGCTGTGAGAGTCTCCACCAATAATATCAGGATCCAAGTCCGTAAACAGCAATCCCGTATCGAGCATGTCTTTGATTAGTATTGTTAAATCTTCCTGGTCGATTGTAGATAAAAAAAGAATTTGCAGATCACTATAGCGAGTAGGTAAATTGCAACACGCAAGTATGGAAGCAATCTTTTCCTCATTTTCCACTTCAGCGAGTTCAAAGCTATTTTCATAAGCATATAAGAATCGTAAGCGATTGCCTACTAAATAGATACTGGAATTTGCAACAATCAGCCGATCTTTTTTGAAAATTACGTTTTCAGATTTATCTATTTCTTTAATGTACGACCAGTCTGGGAAGCTATGTACAAGTTGATGCTCAGCAATATGCAATTGTCTTTTGAGATCTGCACGGTGTTCGAGTTCAGCAAGTCCAAAACCAGCGAACTTCCCGTATGGCACCCCTCTATATTTTGCTCTATTGAAATATTTCCACAAAGTAAATTGTGTTTTAGGTGTTGCATTTGCTAAATCAATTGAGTCTATGTTAGCTATAACCTGATGAAACGCAGGCGAGGACTCTGTTATAGCATCCTTTAATGATACCCACGATTGTTCGATGTCAGCATTTTGTGAGAATTGCGGAATGCGTAATAGTACGAAGGGCGAGATGCTGATTTTCATAAAACATGGCTAATGGAGCTAACGAAAGTAGCGCTCAGTCTATGTTATGAGAAAACAGTTACGGAAAATCCTGATATAGTTACGTGAAATTAGGATTTTATTAGTTTCTGTGCAATCTGTTGTAACATCAGTGGGTAAGAGGCGTCTGAATTAAAATTAAGACATGTGGTTTAAAAGAAAAGAAAATACTGGTGTAGCCACTACTAAGAAGAAAGGTAAATTTCGGGAATGGGCAGATGCCATTGTATTCGCCGTTATTGCCGCTACTATAATCCGGATGTTTTTTATTGAGGCATATACAATCCCCTCTGGTTCCATGGAAAAATCCCTGTTAATTGGTGATTTTTTATTTGTTAGCAAGCTAAATTATGGACCTCGAATTCCGATGACACCAGTGGCATTTCCTTTTGCGCATCATACGATGCCCCTTACCGGTACACAGGCTTTTTATCCGGGGATACAATGGAAGTACCGAAGGTTACCAGGACTCCAAAAAATCAAACGAAATGATGTGGTTGTGTTCAATGCTCCAGAGGGAGACACCGTAACGCTCGAAAACCAGGATGCAAATTATTATCAGCTCGTTAGGCAACTAGGGCGTGCATCAGTGCACGCACAATACACCGTTGTCTACCGCCCCGTTGATAAAAGGGAAAATCTAATTAAAAGGTGCATCGGAATTGCGGGCGATACCTTTGCAATTCATGATGGGCTTGTTTACATTAATGGCAAGCCTGTGCCTTTAAAAGAATCTGGAACGGGACAGTATGTTGTCACATTTAAAACCAATGATGTTAATTTTGGTGTGTTTGAAGAGATGGGGTTTGTCGTCAACGCAGATATTTCTGCGCTTTCTGCAACAAGCTATTTATTCAGGGGGACACCGGATGCGATGAGGTCAGTGGCTAAACTTGATTTTGTTAAAGCGGTAACAAGCAGCCCATCTGATCATACTCCTGATCCTGACGTATATCCATCAGATCCAAACAGAAAGTGGAATCTTGATAATATGGATAGCTTTGTTATTCCTAAAAAGGGATTGACAATAGTTTTAGATAGTTCCAGCATTGCGCTCTATGATAGGGTAATTCGGGTTTATGAAGGCAATAGTTTAGTCGGATCTGAATCTGGTTGGCTAATCAATGGCGGTCCAGCTAAAACCTATACATTTAAAATGGATTACTACTGGATGATGGGCGATAACAGATATAATTCGCTGGATTCCAGATTTTGGGGTTTTGTACCCGAAGATCATATTGTGGGTAAGGCGCTATTTACATGGATGAGTTTTGATTCCAACGCATCCTTTCTACACAAAATCCGTTGGAACAGGGTGTTACGTGCAATACACTAATTGTTAGGTGAGCATTATTATTTCTCACGGATATAGTGTTTGATAAATTCTTTTTTGGGAACTAATTGCAGGTAGTGGAAATCCGAAATCGTATGTTGTTGCTTTTTTCTGAGCCAGTATAAAAAATGGCCTCCAAAATCAATGAATATAGGGGCTGCTGAGCTATACCATGCTATATGCGGATGCTTCCAGGCAAAAGAGTAATGTTGCGTGGATAGTTTGATTGCCTTAATGTCAGGATGAAAAACAGTAACGAGCTTGGTAGTAGACTTTCTGAGAAATCGAAGATGGATATCTCCCTCAAATTCAAAATCTTTTAATGCCGGATCAGTAGGGTCAGGGATTGGTTTCCCCAGTTGGAATCCTTTAAATTTAAGTCCGTTTACTACCCAGATAATCTTACCGTAAAAAGCATTTCTTGACTGTAATTCAGAGATAGATAAAGGAGAATTCTGAAACTCTATAGTAATTTCTTCCGGAGTGTGGATATCTGCACGATGACATTCTTTTGTTAGCACATCAAAAAAGCTTACTTCACGATAGCTTTCAGGAAAACAATTTTTCCAATTACGATGCCATTCGGTTTCTGTTTCCCACCATAGGTCACAATTTTCGTTAGCGCGATGTGCCCAGTGATGTAATTTGATATCCCCACACTTCGCGTGCATGTCGGTTCCGCAATCTATGCAGACTCCCTTAATGCCCTTTTTTGGAGCAGATTTTATTCCGTTAACTAGAGCGTATTGCAAAGCGACGATGTTTTAATATTTTAACATATAGCAAAAGGCAAACTAATGTTTGCCTTTTGCTATATGTTAAAAATTGGTGTTTCTCCAATGATAGTAGATTTTGTTATTGCGCGGGTGGGCCGGCAGGGGAGTCCTGCTGAATCAAATAATCAATCGGAGGTTCAGCTCCGAGCAGATTTTTCACAAAATAGTCCCAACGACGGCGCATCATGTAGTTAGAGTAATTACCGTAACCGTGTGCGCTGTTAGGGAAAATTACAAGGTCAAAACTTTTATTGGCTTTAATCAGGGCTTCAGCAACAAGCATTGTATTTGATGGCGGCACATTATTGTCCATCATTCCATGTGCAAGCATAAGTTTTCCTTTCAGGAATTTCGCATAAGTCTGATTTGCCTGTGCTTCATACGCGGAGTTCGATATCAGGCCGTTATAACGTTCGCCCCAGTCATCCTCGTAATTTCTATTGTCATGATTTCCAGATTCTGCAATACCTACCTTAAAGAAGTCAGGATAGCGGAACATAGCGGCGGCTGTGGCAAAACCACCACCAGAATGGCCCCAAATTCCTACTTTAGCAGTATCAATCGGAAATTTCTGCGCAAGCTGCCTAATGGCTGTAATCTGATCTGGCAGGGTGTTTTCAGACATATCTCCATAGCTCATGTCGTGGAAACTCTTCGACCGAAATGGATTACTTGTTCCCTCAATCACAACTACTATGAAGCCCAGCTCTGCGAGCGCCTGGTTATCGCGTCTCGAAGCAGAGAATGACCAGCTTCCCACACTTCCGCCTTGTGGTCCAGGATAAATGTAGTCAATAACGGGATATTTCTTATTTGGGTCTATTTGCGTTGGTGTATAAACAAGCCCGTAAAGAGGTGTTTTTCCATCATGTGCCTGTACCGATACAGCAACCGGTGGTTTCCAACCGCTTGCTACAAGCCTGGACAAATCGGTCTTTTCTAGCGTAGATATCAATTTACCTCCCATACTACGCACCACAGTGAGCGGGGCTATATCGGGTTGCGAATAACTATCAACAAAATAGGTGTAGGCAGGGGAGAAGCTGATCTGATGATTTCCGGCTTCTGGCGTTAACAAGGTTAAGTTTTTACCATCAAACCCTATTTTATAGAGATAAGAAAAATATGGGTTGCCGGGTTCGCGGCCACCCGCCATAAAATAAATAGCACGTGCCTTTTCATCAACGCGTACAATTTTCGAAACTACCCAATCCCCTTTGGTAATTTGATTTTTAATTTTTCCGGTCGTTGAATTATACAAATACAAGTGACCCCAATTATCTCTTTCAGAATACCAGATAATTTCGTTTGATGCAGGCAAGTATCTCCAGTTAATGGCTCCCCGACCAGATTCAAATTGTGTAGCTACAACTTCTTCAAAAATTTCCCGAACATCTCCGCTTGCTGCATCAGCAATTCTGAATTTCTCCTGTTTATGATCTCGTGATGTGGATAAAAATGCGACTTGTGTTCCGTCTACATTCCAATCTATATCATCAAAAGTACCGCTGCTAGAGATATCATCACTTAAAGTAGCACGGTGTGGATCTGCAGGGATTTTAAGTGGAATAACTTTAGGCTGGTCGACGTTAATAATTACGCGTTCTATCTTGATTATATTTTTATCCCCTGGTAATGGATATTTCCACGACTTCAATTCGGGTTTCCCAACATTAGTGGTTACAAGATACATATCATTTACATCACGCTGATCCTGTTTAAATGTAGCAATCTTTTTGGAGTCCGGAGACCACCGTAATATGGCGCGATCGCTCGACTTCCATCCTGCATTATCTGTCGCATATCCATAGTCCTTGACGCCATCTGTTGTGAGCTGTATTTGTTTGTTATCTCCAAGCTCATGAACCCAGAGATTGTAATCTTTAATATACGCCCCTCTTTTACCATCAGGAGAAAGCACCTCGGCTGTTCGTCCGCCCCGTCCCGCAGGCCGCGCTTCACCTTCTGAATTATCAGCAGCAATGGTGTTGTCTGATAGGTTGTACAACCATTTTTTTCTATCAGCATTAAAGCTAATCGATTTTTCATCATTTGAAAAGCTAATGGTTTGAAAGGGCAATTTATCGGCACTAAACTGCTTGCCGGAGGCCGTTGATAGTGCAATAGCAAGTTTTTGATGATCAAAGGCCGCTGAATGGCCCTTCTTTGCCGGATCGACCAATATAAATTCCGTGCCTTTTGTAGTTTTTAGCACATACCAGAAACGATCTGAGCCGAGCCAGTTTGGTCTGATACTGGCAGCGTCAACAAGCTTATCTGTCGCGTTGCTTAAAAAGCCTTCTGCACGTGCGTAGTCCTTTGCTGTCAGCACCTTGCCTTGTTGTGCATTAGCGCTTAGTATACAGGCGATCGCACCAATACCAAGTAGATATTTTTTCATTATGAATAACAATTAGTTTAGTTAATAACAGCCAATATAGTCGAAAAATTATCAAGGATTTGATCTGCCGGAAATTTGTTACAAATAGATTTGTATTTTGTGAACACTGTTTAGTATGTTTGTGGTGTTAATTATTGTATGGCCATCAAAGACAGAAAAGAGCGTGATAAATTGGACCGGCGAAAGCTGATCATAGAATCTGCTACGCGTTTGTTTTTGGAGCAAGGATATGAAAAGACATCTATTAGAAACATAGCCGATGATATTGAGTATAGCCCGGCAACCATCTATCTATATTTCAAGGAAAAAGATGAAATCTTCTTTATCATCCACGAACAAGGCTTTGCTTTGCTTAATCAGGAATTTGCGAATATTGGTGATATCAAGGATCCTTTTGAACGGTTGCAAGAACTTGGAAAGACATATTTGAATTTTGGTTTGAGGAATCCTGACTATTATGACCTGATGTTCATCATGCGTGCTCCGCTTTCAGAAATTGCTTGTCATGATAAATGGGAAGCTGGAGATGCGGCACTCAATCACCTGTACAATACCGTTGACGAATGTTTAAGTCAGAAAGTAATTCACATAGGAGATAAGTTAATGATCTCAATGGCGATCTGGTCTTTTGTACACGGGCTTGTATCGTTATACGTACGGGAACGATTTAAAGCAGTGGCAAACTCAGCTGATGATGCCACTAAGAAGATGGTTTTCGAATCGCTACAATATTTTTTAAACAGTTTAAGAGCTTAAAAAAATTTACACAGTACTAAACATCGTTTAGTAAAAAATCATTGATCAATTAAATACTAGAAAGGGTAAGTGACTACTCGCTTTGTTAATATATAAACACTGTTCATATAATAAACGATGAAATAATGAGAAAAATTAAACGAACTTTATTAATGGTAGCACTTTTTGCCAGTATGCCATTCTACTTGCGGGCACAATCTACGCTGGCCAAGTACTTGGATGAAGCACTCCGAAATAACCTGGGTTTACAAAGTGCGGATTTTGCCCTTGAAAAAAGTTTATACGCATTGAAGGAGGCTAAAGGTTTATTTTTGCCCGATGTAAATTTCAGTACACAGTACTTGGCATCAGGAGGAGGTAGAAAAATTGAAATACCTGTTGGCGATCTCCTCAACCCTGTATATACCTCTTTAAACAATCTGACTGGATCTACCAAATTTCCACAAATAGAAAATGTAAGTCAGACTTTTAACCCCAACAATTATTATGATGCGAAGGTGAGAACATCTATGCCCCTGTTCAACGCAGAAATTACTTACAATACACGAATCCGGGGCGCTCAGATTTCATTGCAGCAGGCTCAATTAAGTGTTTATAAACGTGAACTGATCAAAAATGTTAAGGTAGCATATTATACATATCAACAGATTCTGGGCACAATTAGCATTCTGGAAAATGGATTGATTATTGCCACTGAGAACCTGCGTATCAACCAGACGTTGGTCAAAAATGGAAAGGCAATACGCACGGTGGTAAGTAGGGCTGAGAATGAAGTTACCGGCCTGCAGGCGCAACTTCAGGAGGCCAGGTTACAGGTGGTTAGCGCAGCCGGCTATTTCAACTTTTTGTTGAATAAACCTCTTAATGCCGTAGTAGATATTGACGCCAATACGGGAATTCCACTATTAGGGGATACCACAACTACTGGAAGCAGGAGGGAGGAACTCGTAGCGTACGCGTCAGTTGTGAAGGTTCGTTCTCTCGAAACGGGGATGCGCAAATCAGCATATCTGCCAAAAATAAATACTTTTCTTGATTTAGGTGCTCAGGGCGACTTTCTGACCATAAACCGGCAATCTCCTTATTATCTATTGGGGGTAACCGCGTCCTGGCAAATTTTCGCGGGAAACCAGAACAAGAATAGAATTCAGCAAGCGGCTGTAGAGCAGAAATCTGCTGAAAGTCAAGCTGTGGAAGCCGAAAAACGCCTTGCGCTCGAAGCATTGACTGCAACAAATACTTATCATGCCGCTGTCGAAAATTACACCGCTGCAGTTAGTCAGGCGAGTCTATCTAAACAGTATCTAAAGGATGAACAAAGGCTTTATAAGGAAGGACAGGCACTTTATCTGGAATTACTGGATGCTCAAAGCCGACTTATCAGCGATGATATCAAACAGAGTATTGCATTTTTAACTGTTCAAATCAGGCACGCTGAGCTCGAAAGGGCTAAAGCAAGCTATCAATTTTAAACTCCAAGCATATGAAAATTTATAAAATCTGGACTTTCTTTTTTTTCGGTTCAGTGGTAGTTACGAGCTGCCATGCACCCAAGCCCGTTGAGAAAACGGATGATAAAATCCCGGTCAGACTTATCTCTGCTACGGCACTTCAGCAAAGCGAACCCATAGAAACGTCGGGCTTGTTGTCGTCAGATAAACAGAGTAACCTTTCTTTTAAAGGCGGCGGCATCATCAGCAGAATACTTGTGGATGGTGGTGATCATGTTAGTGCTGGGCAGTTGCTGGCGGTATTAAATCTGACCGAAGTGAACGCACAACTGAATCAGGCAGAAGAGAATTTCAATAAATTACAACGGGATGCTCAGCGTACGGCTAATCTTTTTAAGGACAGTGTGAGTACCCGAGAGCAATATGAAAACACCCAGACGGCATTGACAATTGCTAAAAGACAGCTCGAGATAGCACGTTATAATGCAACTCAATCGAGTATTATTGCACCTAGTGATGGAGTAGTATTGAAAAAATCTGCCAATGTCGGTGAGCGTGTTGAAGGTGGAGTTCCAGTATTTTTTGTTGGCGGGACTGCGACTTCAGACTGGATCATAACCTGTGGGATTACTGATAAGGACCGATCCAGATTAACGGGAAGCGAAACTGCGGAGATTTCATTTGATACCTGGCCGGAAACTTTTACCGGAAAAATCAAAAGTTTATCTCAGGGAAGCGATGTGGCTTCTGGGTTATATCAGGTTGAAGTACGTGTTGATGCCGGCGGGAAGAAGCTTGTTTCAGGACTCTTTGCAAAAGTGAAAATTATACCTAAAACGAAGACAAATTTATTGTCGGTGCCTATGGATGCCTTAATAGAAGGAGAAAATGACAATGCCTACGTTTTTGTTGCTTCAGGAAAATATGCTCAAAAAAAAGCGGTCAAGGTAGCCTATCTAAGTGGCGACCGGGTGTTTCTGTTGTCAGGAATCCAAGTTACTGATCAAGTGATCAGACAGGGATCTGCTTATCTCAACAATGGCTCCGAAATTAAAATCGTTAAATAAACAGCTATGAAATTACCTGAATTTGCCGTCAAAAATTACCAGTTTACGCTGGTCATATTTATAGCTGTTTTTGCGCTTGGTCTGTACTCTCTATTCAGCATGCCGCGCAGCGAGGATCCTGAAACACATCCACCCGCTTTCACGGTGGTAGTAGTTTACCCAGGTACAAATCCTAAAGACATGGAGCAACTTGTTGTTGATCCAATGGAGAAGAAAATTAATGAGCTGGATGGGATTAAGCACGTGATCACAGATGTAAGTAATGGGCTTGTCGTAATGCAAATTATTTATAAATACAGTTCAAATCCAGATGATAAATATCAGGAGGTGGTGCGGGAAATTAATAGCCTCAGACCACAATTACCAGCGGACATTGCTAGTATTAGGATCGATAAACAAATCCCTTCTGACGTAAGCATCTATCAATTTGCTTTGGTTAGTGAAAATGCATCGAACGGAATGCTGAAAAAATATGCAAAGGCACTTAAGGAAAAGCTGGAAAAAGTACCTGCACTCAAGAAAATCGCCTATGCCGGAGTACCCGAACATCAAGTAAATGTGAGGCTTAATATCCAGAAAATTGCTCAGGAGAAGTTGACACAGAATCAGGTGATTGCCGCACTGCAAAGCGAAAGTGTGAATATTCCTGGTGGAAGTATCAGCATTGCAAACAGAAAAGTGAATATTAAGACTAGTGGGAATTACACGAATCTTGATGAAGTAAAAAAAACTGTAGTATTTTCATCAGGTCCTAAGGTAGTTTATTTGCAGGATGTAGCTGATGTGAGTCTCGGATACGAAGAGCAGACGCACATAGCCAGATTTAATGGGTACCGATCCAGTTTCATTAATGCCAGTCTAAAAGACAAGGAGAACATTATCAGTGTGCAGGATAAGGTGGATCCGATAATTGCCGATTTTCAAAAGGACTTGCCATCAAATATACAGCTCGTAAAAGTTTTTGATCAGGCCAGTAGTGTAGATGTGAGACTCTCTCACTTCGCCAGGGACTTCGGAATCGCTATCCTGTTAGTTCTTGTTACACTGTTACCACTGGGCACCCGGGCTTCAGTGGTGGTCATGATAAGTATTCCTTTATCGCTTGCGATCGGGTTAACATTGATGAACCTTTTGGGATACAACATCAACCAATTGAGTATCGTGGGCATGATTGTGGCTCTTGGTATTTTAGTGGATGACAGCATTGTTGTTGTTGAAAATATTGAGCGGTACTTACGTATGGGCTATGGGCGTGTCGAAGCTTCTATTAAAGCGACCTCACAAATTGGTATTGCTGTAATTGGATGTACTGTATTGTTAATTTTTGCATTTCTCCCTATAGTATTCTTGCCTGAGGGGGCGGGGGAGTTTATACGCAGTCTTCCATTATCAGTCATCACCACCATCTTTGCATCGATGCTGGTTTCGCTTACTGTCGTTCCATTCCTTGCCAGCGTGATCCTGAAACCACATGCAAATGAAGAGGGAAACTTCCTCTTGCGTGCCTTGAAAAAGGGTATTCATACCACCTATGGAAAAATACTAACGCTCGCTTTGCATAACCCTGTGCGTACTTTATTGATCATTGGTACTATTTTCTTGCTGTCGTTGGGCCTAGTTCCTTTAATTGGTAGCAGCTTATTCCCGAAATCTGAAAAACCGATGTTTCTGATTCAGATTGAAACGCCTGAGGGTACAAATTTACAGACAACCGATCAGGTGACGCGGTTTGTAGAATCGAAGTTGAAAAAGATTCCGGAGATAAGTTCTTTCTCCAGCAATGTAGGTAAAGGGAACCCGCGCATCTATTATAATGTAATACCACATAATGAAAGTGAGAATTTCGCTGAGATTTTTGTACAAGTTGCAGGTTTGGAGACGCGCGATAAAGTTGCAGTGATCGAAAAGTTAAGAAAACAGTTAGAGGGATATCCGGGTGCTGTTATTAAGGTCAAAGACTTTGAGCAGGGACCACCTGTGGAAGCACCGCTCGCGTATAGAATTTATTCTGATGATTTAGTCGAATTGCGTAAAACAGCTTTTGCTATAGCAGCCCTAATCGCGAAGCAGGAAGGTACAATTTATGTGAATAATCCACTCTTGGTTATGCCCATTGATTTAAAAGTTATCATCAATAAGGAAAAAGCGGGGATATTGGGAGTTTCATCGTCAGATATAGATAAAACCGTTCGACTCGGATCTGCGGGTTTAAATGTGGCCAGTTATCTCGAAGATAAGGGCAAAGTAGACCCTTATGCAATCAATGTGTCAATACCGAGAAAATCTACAATTCAGGATGTCAGTATGTTTGATCGACTGTATGTGCCATCTGCTACAGGCATTAGTGTTCCACTGAAGAGTATTGCAAGCATAGGTTTTGAAAGTGTGCCAAATCAGATCAGACATTACGACAAGGATCGGTATGTGACGATCTCGTCATTTGTAAAGCCTGGATATAATGTGCAGCAGCTCGATGCGCAGATCACATCAAAACTTAATGAATATAAATTTCCAAAAGGATTTTCATTTAAAGTAGCGGGAGAAAAGGAAAGTAAAGACGAGAGCTTTGGAAACCTTGGAATCATTCTGATTGTAACTGTTTTTGGGTTCCTAAGTGTACTGATTTTAGAATTTAAGACTTTTAAAAGTATCCTGATTGTGCTGTCTGTTATCCCACTTGGCATTGTTGGCGGACTAACCATGCTCTATCTTGCTGGGGAGACTCTTTCTTTCACGGCCACGATAGGTTTTATTGCATTGATTGGTATAGAGGTGAAAAATTCCCTGCTTGTGGTTGATTTCACAAATCAATTACGTGCTCAGGGGCGTGATATTGAAACGGCGATTATTGAAGCCGGTGAGGTACGTTTTGTACCGATATTGCTCACCTCATTAACTGCAATCGGGGGTTTACTACCTTTGGTTATTGAATATAGCCAACTTTATTCTCCCCTGGCACTCGTGTTAATTGGTGGGTTGATCAGTTCAACCTTATTATCCCGGTTAGTAACCCCCGTAATGTATAAACTGTTGCCACCTGCGGTAATTGTAGAATAGGCATAAAGTTAGCGGCTGCTCGATTGAGCAGCCGTTTCCCATCTAGTTATGTTCCTGGTGAAAGGTGTAATTGAATTTACGCCCTGTGAAGCTACCATACTTGTTGCTGTATTTTTTAAACAACGCATCTGGTTGTTTTACATTGTTTACGGTAATACCGGTCTCCGTAATCTCCAGATCATAAAGGCTTTCACTATTTTTGATCACGTGATCTGCAACAAGATCTGCTGTTAAAGAGCTGATCATCTTGCGCTCTTTTGTGGCGCGTTCCCTGTCTTTAGTTGCTCTTACCCTGTCCAGTGTTGCCCGTTCTCTATCTCTTGTCGCTCTTGCCTGATCTGTCGCTGCTCTCGCCCGGTCGTCTTTGGCTCTTTGTAAATCTCCAGCGGCACTTTTTTTGTCGGCCAGTGCATTTTCACGATCTCTGGTTGCCTGAATTCTATCTTGGGACGCTCTTTCACGATCCCTTTTGGCACTCGCATTGTCTGTTTTAACTTTCGCCATCGTTGTACTGATCAGCTCACTATAATTTTTCCAATCATTTTCAGGGATTTTTTTTCCATCGATGGTCAACGCGGTAAGTTGGTCATTTTGGAGTGACATCTCCACTGTTTTACCATTGTTGTTGGTACTGATTGTGGCGTTGGAATTACGTTGTGCAAAAGCAGTGGTGCTTAATAGTAGGGTAGTTGCGATCAGCAAATTCCTTTTAAAAACTGTTTTCATCTTTTTTGGGTTTAAATTGTTTTATAAATTTTTGGCAATAGCATTCCAGATAACCCTCAGGAAATCTTAAATTCATGTTTTGCTTAGTTTTTAGTTGGTTACTCTTTAGTGATTTGTTTTAACCTGCATTCTTTCAAATTCGGCCTTCTGGCGATCAAAATAGGCTCTTTTTTTATCCTCTGCTGCGCGATTTCGGTCTGCAATAGCTTGTTGCATGTCTGCTACAGCCTGATCCCTATCTTTCGATGCGCGTTCTCTGTCGGCAGCAGCCTGGTTACGATCAATTGACATTTGAATTTTCGCTTCCAAAGCCAACGCCTGATCTTTCATAGCCTTTGCGCGATCACGGGAAGCTTGGGCCCGGTCTTTTGCGGCCTGAGCAAGAACCCTATTTGCCTCTGCATTCACTTTGGCAATTTCGGCCCGATCTCTTACTGCCTGTGCTTTATATTCCGCTGCTAGAGCCCGCTCTTCCAATGTATGACGTTGATCGTCGATAACTTGATTATGCGCTAAAATCTCATTTGGTGCAACGTCTTCTCTAATCGTGATATGAGTGGTCAGTAATTCTTTTGTTGCTGACGTAATTACCTTTTCAATTCTTTTCCTAACCGCATATTTTGCCTGTTGCAGCGTATTTTTATTGTTTTCAGCTGTAGGTTTAACCAAGCCTATTGCCGAAGAAAAAGTCACCAACGCCGAAAGAAAGATTACAATGCTGAAGAGTGCAAATTTTTCCATTGGCACAAGCGGTTTGTACTGATTATTAACAATTCTTTTGACCCGATTTAGCAATTGGTTTTTCTTGCCGGGAAAGGTCATTGCGTAACCTGCAGAACTATCGGAAGCGTATTCTCTGAAATTAATCAAGGCATGTATAAAGTCTCTTTTATTTCCTGTTTGCGCCAATGCGATATCGTCACAACAATGCTCCCTTTCGTCGCGTAGCAGTGAGGAAATCCAAAGTAACCCCGGGTTGAAAAAGAATATGGCCTCTGTAATAGTCTGCAGTAAATTTGTGAGATAATCGTTTCGTTTGATGTGTGCAAGTTCATGGAGCAGCACAGCTTCGATCTGAGCAGGTGGAAGACCTGATAAAAGTCCGGCGGGAATAAGTACCAGTGGCTTAAGGTGACCGATTACAACAGGGAAATTGACATATCCCGATTCCATCAGAGCCACAGATTTTCTAATGCCTAAGTTTCGACAAAGTGTTTTTGTTTTTTCAATCCAGTATAAATCAGGCTGAATGAGATTACGACTGCGTACCTGTTGGAGTGCTGCTATGTTTCCCGTTAATTTAAATAGCTGCCAAATAAATAGCAAAGCCCAAATCATTACAATTGATGCTGCGTTTTGTGTAGAATATTGGACAACTAAATCCAGGAAGTATTTTAGGTTGTACGTGTTAGAAGAAGTTGTCTCAAGCGCATAATTGCCTGCTAAAAAATGGCGATTTTTAACCACATTACCAGCACTTATGTTCCATTCGTAAATAAACGTCGAAACTACAGTGATCAAAAAGGCGGCGAAATGAAAATGAATGACCCTGTATCTGACATCGGCCTTCATTCTCGCGGTAACCATCACCAAAATGCCCGCAAGCAGAGCTAATAATAATCCTTGCCAGAGCGAATGTAAAAGCATCCAACTAAAAGATTGGAGGATGCGGTCGGTGAGGGTATGAATCTCCATTGATAGTTCTGTTTTAAATTTGATTATCCAGATTTTTTAACAATTCTTTTATCTTTTTTAATTCAGCAGCTGAGGTTTTTTCATTACCCAGTAAAGCCATCATCAGGTTACTTGGCGAACCGTCATAAATCGTATCAACAAAGCGACCAAGCATATTCCCTTTCACTTTACCTTCTTCCATTGCAGGTGTGTAGACATGCTTCATCTGGCTTTCATCACGATTTAACATGCCTTTTTCCTTCATAACCTGCATTAGTTTTAAGGTTGAGGTATAGATAACAGCTTCTTTCTGCTCGTTTAATTTATCATGTACAAACCGAACTGTGGAAGGACCATATTGCCACAATGTGCGAAGTACATCGAGTTCTGTTTTGGTAGGTACAATTTCTTCAGGCTTGTGCTTTTTAAACAATGTCATAAATCAAAGGTATGCATTAAAAACGTACGTTGAAATACTTATTTAATTTTTGTTGAAAATGACTGATTTTACCTACTTTAATCTCTTGATTCCATAAGTCATGAAACAAAGCGCAGGGATTTTACTTTACCGTCAAAGCAGTTCATTAACAGAGGTTTTCCTGGTTCATCCTGGAGGGCCGTATTTCCGCAATAAGCAGGATGGCTGGTGGACAGTTCCGAAAGGTGAGCCCAAAGCAGGGGAGTCGTTAGAGCAAACTGCACTGAGGGAATTCGAAGAAGAGACTGGTTATGTCGTTATTGGTGAACTTCTGCCACTGCGTCCGATTAAACAAAAAGGCGGCAAGGTGGTTTACTGCTGGGCGGCACCCGGAGATCTGGATCCAGAAATCACTAGTAATGTTTTCGAAATAGAATGGCCACCCAGATCTGGGCAGAAAAGGAGTTTTCCGGAAATAGATCAAGCATGTTGGTCAGATTTCGAAACAGCAAAAAAACTAATTAACGAACAACAAACCCCCTTCCTTGATGAATTGAAGGAGGTACTTTCAAGTCATAAAAAAACCTGACAGCTGATGCCGTCAGGTTCCTTAAAAAAAAAATCTGTATTATTTTACACTGATTGCTAAACCTCCACTGGAAGCCAATGCCTGTTTAAGCACGGTTTTTGAAGTGACCTTCATTTTACGGATTGTGTAGCTTTGTGGATTTTTATCGTAACTAGCGTCTTTCCCATCTGCGTAGATAGTTGCAGTATACGTTTTTCCTTTCGGTAAATAGTCGAACGTTACAGTAGCTGTTCTTGGATTTTCATCGGTGATGGCACCGATATACCACTCGTCTTTATTTTTTGCCTTACGAGCTATAGTAATATAGTCTCCTGGCTCGGCTTCCAGGATCTTAGTTTCATCCCAGTCTACAGCAACATCTTTAATAAATTGAAAAGCATCCATAAACTTAGCGTACGTTTCAGGAAGATCGGCTGCCATTTGTAATGGGCTATACATGGTTACGTATAACGCAAGTTGTTTAACCAAAGTTGTATGTACAAAAGAAGTGTTCTCAGGATTGTATGCACTGATTTTTGTTTGGAAAATGCCAGGAGTATAATCCATTGGTCCTCCCATCAATCTTGTAAAAGGAAGGATTGTAGTATGATCTGGGTTGTTCCCTCCAAAAGATTCATATTCCGTACCACGTGCTGCTTCGTTAGCAAGCAGATTTGGATATGTACGGTTTAGACCTGTAGGACGCACAGCTTCATGGGCATTAACCATAATTTTATATTCGGCGGCTTTTGTAATCGCGTACATGTAGTGGTTAACTAACCATTGTCCATAATGGTGTTCTCCACGTGGGATAATATTACCCACATACCCGCTTTTTACGGAGTTGTACCCATTGTTGACCATAAACTTATAAGCAGTATCCAAGTGGCGCTCGTAATTACGGACTGACCCTGACGTTTCGTGGTGCATGATGATTTTAATGTTTTTGGAAGCCGCGTATCTATGAAGCTCTGCCACATCGAAATCAGGGTATGGGGTTACAAAGTCAAACACATAGTCTTTTGTTTTTCCAAACCAGTCTTCCCAGCCTTCGTTCCAGCCTTCTACTAAAACAGCATCAAGACCATTTTTTGCAGCAAAATCGATGTACTCTTTAACGTGCGCTGTATTTGCCGCATGTTTTCCATTAGGCGTAGTTTTAGCATAGTCTGTTACGCCAAGCTGAACGCTTTCCAGGTTGTTATATGCCCAGGTACTTTTTCCAGTGATCATTTCCCACCATACACCTACATATTTTATAGGCTTGATCCAGGAAACATCTTTATATTTTGTTGGCTCGTTGAGGTTCAGGATTAATCGTGATGCAAGGATATCTGTTGCCTTATCGCTAACAACGATCGTTCTCCATGGCGATTGCGTAGGTGCCTGAAGATATCCTTTGTCGCCAACTGCATCAGGAGTAAGAAACGATTCCAGAATCATATGTTGGTCATCCAGATTTAATGACATAGTTGAGTAATCTATCAATGCAGCCTCATGAATATTAATATACAATCCATTATCGCTTTTCATCATCAATGGCGTTTGTAAGCCTGTAGGTGAGAATGTTGTTTGAGATGCATTTGGCGTTACCGCTTCTTTCATTTTACCACGAACCTCAGAAAGCTTAGAAGTCATAGTGCTATACTCTTGTGTGTCGTAGTCGCCAGGCAACCAGAATGCTTTATGATCTCCAGCCAGTGCAAATTGTGTTTTTTCTTCCTTAATAATAAAGTAGTTTAGGTTTGCCTGAGCGGGAAACTCATAGCGGAAGCCAAGTCCGTCGTTAAACAAACGAAATCTGATTCTGATAAAGCGGTCTTTGACGGCTTTCTGAGCCAATGTAACCAATAGTTCAGTATAGTTATTTCTTATGTTTTTTTGCTCGCCTAAAACAGGACTCCAGGTTTCATCAAAGGTGTTTTGCTCAGTTTTGGTTATCGAAAAGCCATCCAGAAAAGAAGGAACATCTTTAGTTTCCAGACCAAGTTTACTGGATTTAATTACCGATTTCTGTTTGTAATCAAGCTGGTAGGTTGGAACGCCATTATCTTTCAGCGCGAAAGTTAGGGTCAGATTTTTGTCTGGTGAGGTAATCACCTGTGCTTTTACCCACGCTACGGTGCAGAATAGGCTTACGAATAATAAAATGGATTTACGCATGATTGGTATTCAGTTATGATAAAATAAAGAGCGCGCTAAAGGCGGCTAAGTTAAGCTTTGGGGGCTTAGAATAAAAATCAGTGACATTATTTTTTCGGTGTAATCAGATTTGCTATTGCTATAAGCGCTGCTGATTTAGCCAGGCGAGAAAATCATCAAACACTTGGTTAGTTAAGGCATGGGGCATATCATACTCGTGATAGCTCGCTGTAATTCCTAGGCTCGAAAAGTAATTGTAAGCATCCCTGGCGTAATGGATAGGCAATACCTCATCTTTAGTTCCGTGGGCAATAAAAAGGCCTGGCGAGGCTAAAGATGCTGCCGGTTTGGCAAATTCCTTGACTTCTTCAAGTAGCCTACCGCTCCAGGCGGCTATGCCGGCAAGTTTTTTAGGATACGTAAGGAAAGCACTGTAACACATGATGGCTCCCTGACTAAATCCAGCCAGGAATACCTGTTTGGCATCTGCCTCGTATTTCTCGACGACCTGGTTAATAAATTGTCTAATTACATCTCTGCTTTTCTCCGCTTGCTCCAGATTAATTTTAGGCTTTCCAGAAGAAAAATCTACTTCGTACCAGCCAAAGCGGTCTGGGCCGAGTTGGTAAGGCGCACGTGCTGCGACGACAAGAAATTCCTCTGGAATTTGTTTGGCACGCCTAAAAAGGTCATGCTCGTTGCTCCCTACGCCATGAAGTAGAATTAATACAGGCGCTTTGGTTGCTACCCTTGATTGTCGCACCAGATAATGCAGAATTAGTTGATCCCCTTTAAGATGCTCCATAATTGATGGTTCGTATTTTTTTTCCATAATATAATAAATAGTTATCCGCCCTGAAAGCAGCGCATACTTATTCCGCCATGCTGATAGACTTCGTAAAAATGTGTGATCGCTTCATCCTTATCCAACAATCCCAGTGCATATAACATCGGAAGGTAATGATCACTGGTGGGAATAGAAAGTAGTGCCGCGCTGCCCAAGGCAGAATAATTAATAAGATCCTCGAAATTCCGGGCATCGATCTGGCGTTTTACTATAGTGTCGAACTCCAGATTCCAGTCGAAGGGAACTGCGTTAATATCATTCCAGAAGAACAGTCCAGGCACCATGATCCAGCCCAATAGTATGATCTTCAATAATATTGGTATGGTTTACCAGCTCTTTGAGTTCCCTAGCTAAATCGGGATGACCGGGAGCAGGGTAGTTTATCTGGAATAACCTTTTGTCGAATGGCCCGAAGTCGTGTATTGTACGCGGCAAAGGATTTATGCTCACAGCGGTGCCAATAGTTTCCCAATGGGCAGAAATCACAAGGATAGCGGCAGGCGTTTCTAAGCTTTGCCCTTGTAATGCTAATGCCTGGGTATACGGATTGTCAGATACGGCGTTGAGCGGGTGTCCATGACCTACAAAAAGCACAGGCATCTTTTTTACACGCACTGGGTAGTTTTGCGTTTTTTTATGTAATTGCTGTAGCTGCATAACAGATGTTTTTGATGTCACAAAAGTCGGTCATACACAGTAAAAAGTATTTGAGCTAGGTTAAGAAAAAAAGAAATGTTGACTCCTTTTTGTATTTTTACCCCGTGCCTCCGATTAACAAAAAATCTCCTGTCAGGAAACCAATACCTCGTCCCAAAACTGGTGTAAGGGCGAAAAAAATGAACAAAAATGCGACGTCAAAACTTGTTGTTCGGTTTCTCGGCATTATAGCCATTTTGATTTTACTTTCGCCATTATATTATGGCTATGTAATTAAAGGATTCACATCTACCTGGCGATGGATAATAGATTGGCATGCCGATCCAAATTATCGAAGCTATACGAGCTATGCAATCAAAATACCTAAAAAGTACAACATTCATGGGATTGATGTTTCTTATTATCAGGGTAAAATAGATTGGAAGAGAGTAAGGGAAATGAAAGAAGATGATGTGCGCATCACTTTTGCTATCATCAAGGCTTCGGAGGGTGTTCTGAGCGTTGATCCTTATTTCCAGAGAAATTGGCGCGAAGCTGCCAAGGCAGGGATTGTATGTGGTGCCTATCATTTCTTCAGACCGCAAAAGTCGGGAGAATGGCAAGCGAGATTTTTTCTGCAGACTGTAAAGTTTGAGCCCGGCGACTTGCCTCCGGTGGTTGATATTGAGCAGCTCAATGGTGTTGCTCCCGCGCAAATGCGCAAAGAGCTTACCGCCTTCATTCGTGTTGTAGAAAAACGTATAAAGGTCAAGCCGATCATCTATTCCGGCATTACTTTTTACAAAGATTATCTACGTGGCTATTTTGATGAATATCCGCTATGGATTGCACACTATCATCAGCCAAAATTAAATCTTGATGCCAGTACAAAATGGTACTTCTGGCAACACTCTGACCGGGCAAAAATTAGCGGTATTAATCATGTTGTAGATTTTAATGCTTTTAAAGGGGACAGTTTGAGCTTTTATCAGTTGTTGATCCAATAGATTAGATCACCCATTTTTCGCAGTTTTCCAGGAACACAGGATCTGCATCGGCACCAATGCCTGGAAGATCGGGGACGTCAAGAAAATAGCCATCATAAGTAAGTCCATCTACTACAGGGTCAACAAGGTGCCCTAACAGGCAGGTATCCAGATCGAAATAAATGACATTGGGGCTTGACAGGGCGAAATGTAAATTTGCAGACAAGGCAATCCTGCTTTCCAGCATACTCCCGATCATGCATTTCATGCCATGCTGTAATGCTATTTCATGAATCTTTTGAGCTTCTAGTATTCCGCCAGACTTTGAGAACTTAATATTCAGAAAGCTGCAGGAGCTGTTGTTGATCAGTTTCCTTGCATCATGGTGGTTGTAGCAGCTTTCATCAGCCATTAATTTAATAGGACTATTGAGATTCAATTCAGGAAGTCGGTCGTCAAACCATGTACGCATAGGTTGTTCACAAAATTCTATGTTGAACGGCTCAAGTTTGCCCAAGGCTAGCAACGCATCGTCAAAACTCCAGCCTTGATTGGCATCCAACCGTAAAGTCATTTCCGAACCCACAGCCTCACGGATCAGTGCTACGCGTTCGACATCCTCCAGAACCTTCTTCCCGAGCTTAATCTTGAGGATGCGACAGCCCTGGCGTTGGTACTTTAGAGCAGATAGTGCCATATTCTCGGGAGTGTCAATGCCTATAGTCATGTCGGTCTCGATCATACGCTTATGGCCACCAAGAAATTTGTACAGAGGCAGCCCCGCGTCTTTTGCCGCGATATCAAACAGTGCCATGTCAAAAGCACTTTTTATAGTACTGTTGTGAGCAGCAAAGCCCAACAAATCATTCATCCGGTCGGGGATTTGTAGGGGATCTTTACCGATAAGGATCTGTGCAAACTCCCTGGCCATAGACAGGCAGGTATCCTGTGTCTCGCCAACGATCATAGGAAAAGCCGAGCACTCACCCACACCATATATTCCGGCATCAGTAAATATTTTTAAAAATACATTTTGTGCAAAATCCATGGTTCCCGTAGCGATTACGAAAGGCTCCATAGGGATACTAAAGCGGTATATTTCTGTGTGGGTAATCTTCATAAGGAATAGCTTTCCGTAAAAGTACGATTTTATCTTTTTACCTTTAGCCTATGAATTTTGAAGCCAACAACCTCATCAAAGCATCATCTCCCTATTTATTGCAACACGCCTATAACCCCGTTAATTGGTTTGAATGGGGGGAGGAAGCCTTAACAAAGGCCAAGACTGAAAACAAACTGATACTTGTGAGCATCGGCTATTCAGCCTGTCACTGGTGTCATGTTATGGAACGCGAAAGCTTTGAAAAACAGGAAGTAGCTGAGGTAATGAACAGACATTTTGTTTGTATCAAGGTTGATCGCGAGGAGAGGCCTGATATCGACCAGATCTATATGCTGGCAGTGCAACTGATGACGGGTAGCGGGGGCTGGCCATTAAATTGTATTTGCCTGCCGGATCAGCGGCCTGTTTATGGAGGTACCTATTTTAAGAAGGATGATTGGATCAATATTTTACTAAATGTTGCAGATTTGTATGCTAATGAGCCAGGAAAAGCAGTAGAATATGCTGAACGCTTAACGGAAGGTGTAAGGAATGCAGAACAGATCGTTCCAGGAATAAAAGGAGCATCATATAGCGAGGCAGACTTAAAAGGGATTATCGATCCTTGGAAAAGGAATTTTGATATGTCTGAAGGTGGATACAACCGATCGCCAAAGTTTCCCCTGCCCAATAACTGGCAGTTTATGCTGCGGTATAGTCACTTGATGGAGGACGATGCCACGTTTGTTTCAACTATGCTTACCTTAGAGAAGATGGCGTATGGTGGGATCTATGACCATGTTGGGGGAGGCTTTGCCAGGTATTCTGTGGACGGACAATGGCATGTGCCGCATTTTGAGAAAATGCTATATGACAACGGTCAGTTAATCAGCCTTTATGCGGAGGCCTATCAGTATAGTAAAATTCCGCTTTTTAAAGAGATAGTTGCTGAGAGTATTGGCTGGCTGGACAGGGAGATGACCTCTGAAACAGGACTTTTCTATGCGGCATTAGATGCTGATAGCGAAGGAATAGAAGGGAAATTTTACGTATGGGATAAATCGGAATTTGATGCTGTTTTGGGAGAAGATGCTGCGTTGCTAAACGATTATTTTCATGTAAACGAAAAAGGCAACTGGGAAGAAGAACATACAAATATTTTATTACGTAAATTCTCAGAAGAAGATTATGCAGCGGTTAAAGGCTTAACAGTTATCGATCTGGAGCAAAAAATCAGACGTGCAAAAAAGGCATTGCTTGAAGCAAGAAGCAAGCGCGTACGTCCGGGACTGGATGATAAATGTCTGACTGCATGGAATGGCCTGGCTATCCGCGGACTTGCAGATAGTTACAGAGTTTTTAAAGACGAACGCTATTATTTCATGGCAAAAAAGGCAGCCCTTTTTATCCTGAAAGAAATGAAAACTGATGAAGGGATGCTGTACCGTAATTATAAAGATGGCAAAGTAAGTATTGTAGGCTTTCTGGATGACTACGCCTGCATGATCGATAGTTTGTTGGCTCTTTACGCAGCAGATTTTGATCAGCAATGGCTTGATGCTGCAGAGGAATTAGCAGGTTATGTGCTGTCTAACTTTTCAGATCAGCTGAGCCCGATGTTTTTTTATACTGCCGCCAAAGAGGAAGCATTAATTGCCAGGAAATATGAAGTAATGGACAACGTCATTCCTGCATCAAACTCAATGATGGCGCAGAACCTGCATGCCCTAGGACTGTTTTTTGATAAACAGGAATACCTGGATAAGGCTGCCGATATGCTCGCTGCAGTACATCCGCAAATGGCACGCTATGGATCGGGGTATTCCAACTGGGGGACACAACTGCTTAATGAAGTTTTCGGAATAAACGAGATCGCAGTTACTGGCGAAGATCCGTCTGAAATACTCAACGCACTGGAGCTGCAGTATATCCCTAATAAAATTACATTATCGGGAACAAATACTTTGCTTCCATTGTTAAAAGATAAGCAAAGCATTGAAACAAAAATCTATATTTGCCGCAATAAATCATGTCAGCTGCCCGTAGGCACAGTTGAAGAAGCATTAAAATTAATAAACTAAATAAGATTCTAATGAGTATTAAACCCAATACTGTAGTATCATTGACGTATGAACTGCATACAACCAATGAAGAAGGACAACAAGTTTTTGTAGAAAAAGCTGATGAGCAGAACGCATTAGTTTTCTTGTATGGTACAGGCATGATGTTGCCTAAATTTGAAGAGCATTTATTAGGCCTTAATGTAGGCGATGCATACAGCTTTGAGCTTAGTGCCGAAGATGGCTATGGAGAAATTGATCCGGGAGCATACGCAGATTTGCCAAAAGATATGTTCAAAGAAGTTGAATTGCCAAATGTTGGTGATGTAATTCCTTTACAAGATAATCAGGGTAACCACTTCAGAGCTGGCGTTACCGCTATTCATGAAGATACAATCGCTGTAGATCTGAATCATCCTATGGCTGGAAAGAACCTTATTTTTGCTGGTGAAATTTTATCAGTACGTGAGGCTACCGAAGAAGAATTAAGTCACGGTCACGCACACGGTGCTGACGGACACGAAGGTCACTAACAGGATCTAAAATCATAAAAAAACGGCATGGAAATTCTCCATGCCGTTTTTTTATGATGCTAATTTTTTACCCGGGCGTTGCATTTTTCGCAAACACCATAGGCTGTTGAATTCAATGCAACAGCAGAGAATCCTGCTGGCATTTTGACCTGAGGTATGGTAACATCTAGACAGTATATTTTGTGGCAATTGGTGCAGTTAAAATGTACATGCTCATCGTGGTGATGCTCAGAAGTACAGGAAGATGAGCAGATCGCATAATTTGCAGTGCCATTTAAATCCATAACCCGGTGTAGTATTCCTTTATCCTCGTAAACATTAAGAATACGATAAAGCGTAACACGGTCAATCTCTTTACCCAACTTTTTCTCGAGCTCAGGTTGCGAAATGGCTACGTTATCCATGGCAATCTCTTCCAGTACGCGGACACGCTGTTTTGTATGTTTGAGGTCGTTTTGTTTTAAAATATCGATAGGATCTATTTTCATCTTGTTAGATAGATTTGCCGTTAATGAGTGCAATAGGTGGATTGTCGAGCGCATTTGCAGTGCTCAAACGTAGGGTTCCTTTAATTGTAACTGTTTGGTAAGTGAATTTAATAGGCTCAGTAAGTTCTACTAGAACCATGATTGGTACACCATTTTTGCCGCAAAAAAAGCATTGATTGATCGGCAATGTGGATAGCATAAACTTAGTTTGTTTCATCCCATCTTTGATCGGGACAATATAACCCTCCAGCTCAAAAGGCTTATTTGCATATTTCTTAATCTCTGGTGTAAACTGAGCATACATCTGGGTGTCTTTAATGATTTTAAAATCAACACCGCCCACAACGTCCCAGTTAGCAGATATAATCTGATCTGCAGGATCATGCTGTGCTTTGGCAACAATGCCCGAAAATAAGAATAAGACAAAGAGTAATTTTTTCATGTTAATTTTTTGATAAGATTTTAGAAATGTTGGCACTGTATGCTTGAATTGCTGGGATTACTGAAGCAAATATACCGATCAACAGCCCAGCAATCAAGAGGTAGATTTCATCTTTAAGGAATAGTAAACCATTTAATTTTGCCTGACTGCTTTCCTGGAAATGACTGATTAAACCAAGTGCCGCGTGCCCGAGTGCGATACCAATTACCGTTCCAGCGAGCGTAAGCAGCATCCCTTCTATGATGACAATAAGGAATAACTTGGTTCTGGATGCTCCTAATGTTCGCATAATCGCAAGGTCGTAACTCCGTTCTTTTAAAGAGTTATACAAATTTACAAACACACTAATGGCGGCAATCAGCATAATAAGCACCGCAAACCATTGTAGTGTATCAACGCCCACACCAATCAATGAAAAAAGTCGTGTGCTTTCCTGTGCCGGAGACGCGGCCTGTAAATTTGTAGATTGATTTACCATCCTCGGAAACATTACGACAGCCATTGGAGACCGGTATTGGATCAATAGAGAAGTAATCTCTCTGTCCTGAATCTCAGCTGCTGCTGTTGGATCTTCTGCTTTACTATGATCATGTTCTTCTTCAGGATCATGCATTTTCCAGACACTCGAAATGTTGGTAAGGATTAAGTTGTCAGTCACATTGCCTTGCGGACTTAGGATACCAGCAACCTTATAGGCGTGCGCTTTATGGATATCAGTGGTTCCTGTCAGGCCATGTGCCCCATAAAAGGAGTCGCCAACCTTAAGCTGTTGAGTTCTGGCAACATCAGCGCCGATGGTGGTCTCAAAATCGCCTGACCATAATTTTCCTTCTTGTATCTGAAGTTTATAAAGCGCTGCAAAATTAGAATCTGTTCCAACAATACGAATCCCATTATAATTGTCGCCCAATGCTAGTGGTACAGCACGCTTAACCCATGGATTATGCGCTAGCGCATCAGCATCTTTTTGTGGAATATTACCTGTTGGAAAATCAATATAATAAATGCTGCTCAGGATTAACTGTAGTGGACTTCCCTTAGCACCTATTACAAGGTCGATATCCTTTGAGTTGTTATTGAGTTTATCGCTAATCTGCGCTGATGCCAATAATAAGAGTGTTAAGATCCCTGTTCCGAATGCAACCAACATCATGTTCAATGCAGACGATAAGGGTTTTGACCAAATGCTTTTCCAGCTTATTTTTAACGGGCTCATATTAATTCGTAGGTATTGGTAAAAGCATCTTTAACTCTCTTGTCGTGCGTAGCAACCACTAGTGTAGCCTGGTTCAAACCAGATTGTTGCAGCAATAAATCTAATACTGCAAATGCATTTTTGTCATCCAGACTAGATGTAGGTTCATCAGCGATTAACAGGGCCGGCCTGTTTACTACCGCACGGGCAATAGATACGCGCTGCAATTGTCCCTGACTAAGGGTGGCCGGGTAAGCATGCATTTTATGATCGATATCAAGCGAAGCTAAAACCTCAGTTACCCGTTCCTGATCAGTTTTGAGACCGGCAAAAGTTTGCGCCAAAATCAAATTTTCTGCAATAGTCAAACTCTTGATCAGGTGTGGACGCTGGAAGATAATACCTATATGGCGCCCCCTGAATTGATCCAGTTTCCGCGATGTGAGCTCATATATCGATGTGTCCTCAATAAAAACTTTTCCTATTTCAGGTTTTAATATTCCAGTGAGAATATGTAGTAAAGTCGTTTTTCCGCTTCCTGAGCCGCCAAGTAACAACCATTGTTCACCATTGTTGATTTTCCAGTCCCTGAATTTTATTGCCTGGGTACCGGAGTAGGTATGGGCTACTGATTTTAGTTCAATCATAGATTCTTTATCGGTGGTTAAAGATAGTTCAGAATTAAAGTTTATGCAATGACATTGCATTTTATGAGTGTAAAGTAATTGCTACCTGTCCGCCACTTAGGCTGTACTCTATTAGTGGCGGCAAATTTTGGTGTGTCTCCAATTGATTAGGTGTGCCGCAGCAATAACAATTCCGCCTGCAGGTATTAAAATGGATTCCAGGCTTTCGATCAGAATGTGTCCTGTACCAATACATAGAAATCCGCTCACCAGTACAACTATTGGTAATGCTTTTTTATGTTTAGGATAGGAGCTTAACAAAGCATAAGTGCCGATGATTAGTGATAAGCTGATCATTCCTATTTCGAACCAGATATTCGCGAGAAATTCGAGACCAAATAAAGGTAAAGTAGTGATGATTACAGGTAGGGCGGCACAATGTATTGCACATGCTATCGACGCCGTGATTCCGAGTTTATCAAGACTGCCAGATTGAGTAAGTGATTTCATGGTACAAATATAAATGCAAATAAGTTGCATTAAGTAATATTAGTCTCATATATTTGCAACTAAATTGCTTTTATGATTAGAAAAAAATTACCAGTAACCGTGCTCAGTGGATTTCTTGGTAGCGGAAAAACAACGCTATTAAATCATATTTTACACAATAAAGAACAGCTTAAAGTTGCGTTAATTGTGAATGATATGAGCGAGATCAATATTGATGCGCGCACGGTAGAGCAGCAACATATGCTTTCAAGAACTGAAGAAAAACTTGTCGAAATGAGTAACGGATGTATTTGTTGCACTTTGCGTGAAGATCTGATTGCGGAAGTAGAAAAGCTTGCGCTTGAAAACCGGTTTGACTATCTCATCATCGAAAGCTCCGGTATTTCTGAGCCTATTCCGGTTGCACAAACATTTAGCTATGTTGATGAACAGGCTGGAATCGATCTAAGCCAGTTTAGTCGCTTAGACACCATGGTCACGGTTGTAGATTGTTTCAATTTCAGAAAAGATTTTGGAACGGCAGAACTGCTTCAAGACAGGCTTTGGGTAGACGATATCGCTGATCGCAGAACAATTGTCAACTTGCTCACGGATCAGATCGAATTTGCTAATGTAATTATATTGAATAAGACTGACCTCATCAGTAATGCAGATTTGCAATTGATTCAGGCGGTAATTGGCAAGTTAAATCCTGAAGCTAAACAGATAACATCAACCTTTAGTAAGGTTGATATTAAAGAAGTCCTAGACACAGGCCTATTTGATTTCGAACGCTCATCGCAGGGGGCGGGCTGGACCAGTGAATTAAATACCGCCCACGATCCAGAAACCGAGGTGTACGGGATCAGCAGCATGGTATTTCGATCGGCTAAACCATTTCATCCTGAACGTTTATGGGATTATCTGAACGCGTCATTCCCACCAAATGTGATTCGCACAAAAGGACTGTTCTGGTTGGCGGCAATGCCAGAAATGGCGCTGAACTTTTCTCAGGCAGGAGGATCGTTACGCATCGAAAACGCCGGGGTATGGTGGGATAGTATGACGCTAGAGGAAAGACTCGGTTTTAGTGATTATGTTGAAAATCGGAAGGCTATAGAAAGCCGCTGGGATACCCAATTTGGTGATCGCATGAATGAACTTGTATTAATAGCCCAGGATCTCGATAACGTGCAATTGAAAAAGGAATTAGAAAGTTGCCTGCTTACCAATAGGGAACTGGAGCTATATAGGGAACGCTACATTTTTCAGAATCCCTTTGAGAGAGTGTTATAATTAATTAATGCAATATTGTTGCAACTAATAATAATACGTCTATATTTGTAATTCATTATTTAGTTAAGTAGGAAGTTCGTTTTGAACCTCATCAGTCAAAACTTATTTTCATTTTAGTTCAAAAGGATTATTGTGGATGCAATAATCCTTTTTTAGTTAATCACGTTAATAATAAACACGAAAGGCAGGAAATTATCCTGCCTTCGTTATAAAATGCTGTTTCTAGATATATTTAATAATGACTTGCTCTCAATTCTGCAATTTCAGGACTGTTGATGTAATCATCGTAAGTCATCATTTTATCGATTGTTCCTTTTGGCGTGATCTCTATAATACGGGTGGCTACAGATTCCGTCAATGCATGATCTCGTGAGGTAAACAAAATAGTTCCTTTAAAATCCTTCATTCCATTGTTTAACGCTGTAATAGATTCGAGATCCAAGTGATTTGTAGGCTCGTCGAAAAGTAATAGATTAGCATGCTTCAACATCATTTGAGAAAACATACAACGCATTTTTTCACCACCTGAAAGCACTTTAGTGTTTTTGAGTACTTCTTCTCCAGAGAACAACATCCTGCCGAGGAAACTCCTTACAAACTGTTCATCTTTGTCGGTGTCCGAATATTCACGCAGCCAATCCACAAGATTCATGTCTTTGCCTGCAAAATACTGTGAATTATCATTCGGGATGTCGGCAACATTAATAGTGATTCCGAATTTAAAGTCACCAGTATAATTGGGCTCGCGACCTGTCAGCACATTATAAAATGCTGCGGTAGCCAGGCTGTTTTGAGAAAGGATAGCAATCTTGTCGCCTTTGTTCACCATAAAGCTAATGTTTTTAAACATCACTTCTCCATTAGCGCTGTGAGATAGGTTTTCTACCTGAAGAATCTGGTCTCCGGCTTCGCGACCAAGGTTGTTGAATAATATAGCAGGATATTTGCGACTGGAAGCCTTAATTTCAGAGATATCGATTTTATCAAGTGCTTTCTTACGTGAGGTAGCCTGTTTTGATTTTGAGGCATTAGCGCTAAAGCGCTGTATAAATTCCTGAAGTTCTTTAACTTTTTCCTCCAGTTTTTTATTCTGGTCTCCACGTTGTTTAAGTGCAAGTTGACTTGACTCGTACCAGAATGTATAGTTACCAGAGTAGGTAGTCATTTTGCTGAAGTCGATATCAACAATATGTGTACATACCGCATCCAGGAAGTGCCTGTCATGGGAAACAACCAATACAATGTTTTCGTAATCAGCAAGGAAATTTTCTAACCATGCAATAGTCTCGATATCTAAATCATTCGTAGGCTCATCTAGCAAAAGAATATCAGGATTTCCAAAAAGCGCCTGAGCCAAAAGAACCCTTACTTTTTGATTACCATCAATTTCTTTCAGTTGTTTATAATGCTGATCTTCTTTGATACCGAGATTGCTGAGCATAGTAGCAGCGTTGCTTTCCATATTCCAGCCGTCCATTTCAGCGAATCTGTTTTCCAATTCACCGGCACGTTCACCATCTTTATCAGAGAAATCTTCTTTTGCATAGATTGCATCTTTCTCTTTCATAATGTCGTAAAGCTCACTATGCCCCATCATTACGGTTTCGATCACCGAAAACTCATCAAATTCATAGTGATTTTGTTTTAAAACCGCCATACGTTCACCGGGCGTAATGGCTACGCTTCCTGAAGTTTGGGTAACATCACCTGAAAGGATTTTTAAGAAAGTAGACTTACCTGCTCCGTTCGCGCCAATTACCCCATAACAGTTGCCCTGGGTAAATTTTAAGTTAACATCTTCAAATAAGGTACGTTTTCCGTAGCGTAACGATAAATTAGAAACTGAAATCATATGTAGGAAATAAGCCGCAAAGGTAGGCAATATTCTCCATTCCTTGCAAGATCCAGACAATTCTTGGGTGCTTTGGACAAAAATTACGCTAATTTTGCTTTTAGATTATGAAAGAAAAAATCACGATACTCAATCAAATCATTCAGGAGCGCCGAAGTATATTTCCGGTTAGCTATACCACCGACGAAATACCTGTTACCATAATTGAGACCATTCTGGCTAATGCCAATTATGCACCAACGCACAAGCTTACGCAGCCTTGGAGATTTATTGTCTACAGAAATGCGGGAAAAAAACATTTAGCACAAGAATTGGCGCGTTTATATAAAGAAAATACGCCCGCAGAAAAGTTCCTGCAAAAGAAATACGATAGCATTACCGAGAAAATAGGTCAAAGCAGTTGTGTGATTGCGATCAATGCTCAGCTACACCCTGATAAGTTACCAGAATGGGAAGAAATTGCGGCTGTAGGATGTGCGGTGCAAAATATGGCCCTAACTGCTGAAGCAATGGGAGTGGGTGCTTACTGGAGTTCACCGGGTACTATCTCAGAGCTTGGGGCATTCATGGAGCTCGGCGCTGAAGAAAAGTGCTTCGGACTATTTTATATGGGTTATCATCAGGAGGAGTCACGACCTGCGAAAAGAACGCCAATAGCTGACAAGGTAAGGTGGGTAGAAGCATAATGGACGAAATAAATCTAAAAAAGGAACTTTACGAACTTTGTAGAGAATTTATCCTCGGTAGAATAGAAACTGCGGAAACCGCACTCGAACAATCGCGCGAAGCCAGTAATGATGATACAAAGAGCAGCGCGGGAGATAAATTTGAAACTACCCGGGAAATGATGGCTCAGGATATAGGCCGTACAAAAGGACTGCTTGCAGATGCGCAACAAAATCTTAAAGTTTTAGAGTCTATCATAGATGTGAGTATTGGAGAGCGTGTACGAAACGGTAATCTAGTCTATACCAATCAGGGGATTTTCTATATCAGCATTAGTGCCGGCTCACTCAGTTCGGGCAAGAGTCAGGCATTTGCTATCTCTGCATTGTCTCCGGTAGGCAAAATGATGGTTGGAAAAAAGGTAGGTGAAAGTTTTACTTTTAACCAGAAGGAATATCAGATCACAGCGATATTTTGAAAATTAAAGAGTACAAAAAAGGCGGACATCGTTAAAATGTCCGCCTTTTTTTATTAACTAAAAGCTGTTAGAAGCTGTTTTTAATACTGTTGCTCAAAGTGCGCGCAGACCAATATCCACTTGCAATGATCCTTCTGATTGTAAATAGCGGATCATTCTGATCGCGTTTCTCTGCAAGGATATATGCCGATTTAAAACCTCTTTTTTTCAACTCAGGAAAAGCCTCAGGATTCCATAAACCGAATGGATAAGCAAAGTGTTCGATCTTCTTTCCTGTAATCTCTTCCAGCGTTTTTGTCGGCTTGTCAATCTGCGTTTCCCAATCTTTACCCTGATATTTTTTCACGTTGTGGTGATCCCAGGTATGGGATCCAATTACGTTTCCTGCATCTGATAATTCTTTTACCTGTGCCTTGGTCATGTAGTTTGGCCTGCCCAAGGATACGGTCATAATAAAGTATACCGCTTTATAACCATATTTCTTTAATGTTGGTGCCGCTATAGCATATTGATTATATTCTGTGTCATCAAATGACAACATGATTGGTTTGCTCGGTAGTGGAGTTCCATTGTTCAGATAAGCATAGTACTCATCGGGAAGAATTGTATGATAACCGCTATCAGCAAGCATCTTCATGTGCTCTTTAAAGGTAGCAATGGGAATAATATAGTCTTTTGACGATTTGGAGTCTGTAGCTTTCCAGTCGCGGATTTGATGATAACATAATACAGGTACTTGCTTGCGTGCAAGAATAGTTTTTGCATCTGCAACCTTGATTTTGTCGATGTTTACCGGTGTTCCAGCAGGAGCAGCTGTCTCTGTGGCGACAGTCATTGTTGTGCTGTCAGCAGAATTATCACCCGCTGCTTTTTGTGTTTTTGACTGGCAACCCGCAGTAAATAGCAGTGCCGCAGCAGTAATTGTTAAGAAATGTTTATTCATTAGTGAGTAAATGTTAGATACCATGTTTATGATGCTTGCAAAATTATAAAAACAGAGTGATAAATCGGGTTAAAATACAACTGTTGAAAAAAAATCCAAAGATTTCTGCAAATAGCTAATTTATTACAAAGATTAAGTGGATTACAATTGCTAATTCAATAATTTAGACGCGGTTAATCTAAAACACAAATATGAAGAAATTATACTTTTTATTAATTCTTATTACTGTTTTTTCGAGTGCAACATATGCACAGACAAAAACATACACAATTACAGAGAAAATAGCTGAGGCCCCTAAGGCCAATTACCAGTTGGCTTCCAGGTTTTCACCTGGAAAAATGCGTAAAATGGTGTTTTCTACCGCAGTAGATCCGCATTGGCTAAAATTGAGTAACAGGTTTTGGTATATGTACGAAACTCCGGGTGGTAAAGAATGGTATATGGTAGATGCTACACTTAGAACGAAAAAGAAAATTTTTAACACCTCAGATCTCGCTGCTGAGATTACGAATATTGTTAGGGACCCCTTTGATGCTCAGCATTTGCCGATTGACAACATTAAATTCTCGAAAGATGAAAAGAGCCTGAGCTTCGAAGTGAAGAGTACTGTAGATGAGACAAAACCTGACCGTAAAGATAAAAAGGCGGCTGATTCACTGCAGAAAAAGATCTTTTACTTTAATTACGATCTAGCTACTTCTAAATTGACTGAAGTGCCCAACTATACAAAGCCTAAAGCTAAACCCTCTTGGGGCTCTGTTGCTCCTGATTCATCAGCCGTAATTTTTTCTAGAAAGTATAATTTGTACTGGATGGACAAAGCGAATTACCTAAAGGCTGTTAAAAATGAAGAGGATAGTACAATTGTAGAGCACCAGTTAACAAAAGATGGTGTTAAATTCTACTCATACGGTAGCGATGGCGACGGCGAAAATAATGAAGAGGTTATTAAAAATGACAAGAAACGTCGCCGTGCCGGTGTGATGTGGTCACCTGATGCCAAATATTTTGTGTTAAACAGAGAAGACTCTAGAAAAGTTAAAGATCTTTGGGTTATAAACAGCACTGGTGCAGGAAGACCTACTTTGGAAACTTATAAATATCAGATGCCTGGTGAAAAGGAATCACCAATAGATGAGATTTTGTTGTTCAATTTTGCTGCTAAAACATTTAAGAAATTAAATATCTCTGCTTTCAAGGATCAGACGGTCTCATTATGGCTTGCACCAGCCCTAAATAAGGATCGGGATAACGAGTTCCGCCCATCGATATGGTTAGGAAACAACAGCAAAATTTATTTCTCGCGCACAAGCAGAGACTTAAAAAGAGTTGATATCTGTACAATTGATATCAATACCAATACCGTTGCTCCTCTAATTGACGAGCGTTTCAATACTTATGTTGAAATTAACCGTCCGGGACTGGTTAACGATGGTCAGGAAATTATTCACTGGTCGGAACGTGATGGATGGGGACATTTCTACTTGTTCGACGGCAAAGGGAAACTCAAAAATCAAATTGATAAAGGCTCCTTCCATGCAACGGACATTGTCAAAATTGACGAAAAAAACAGGGTGCTTTATTTTACAGCAAATGGAGTAGAAGGCAAAGAAGATCCGTATTATCTGCACTTGTACCGCATCAATTTTGATGGTTCCGGAATGAAATTGCTAAATAACGGAGACTTCGATCATGCAGTTAATATGAATGATGAAGGCCGCTACTTTGTAGATAACTTTTCAAGAGTTAATACCGTCCCAAAATCTGTGTTGTACGATAATTCTGGCATTAAAGTTATGGATCTTGAAACTGCAGACTTATCTTTGCTGATGGCTGCCGGTTATAAATTTCCAGAGCCATTCAAAGTTAAGGCTGATGACGGTGTTACAGATCTATACGGTGTGATGTACAAGCCTTTCGATTTTGACCCAAGTAAAAAATATCCGATTATCGAATATGTTTACCCTGGCCCGCAAACAGAAGCTGTCAACAAATCTTTTACCAAAAGCCTGGATAACACAGACCGTCTTGCTCAATTCGGTTATATTGTAATATCTGTTGGTAACCGTGGCGGTAATCCTGCCAGGTCTAAATGGTACCATACTTATGGATATGGAAACTTACGCGATTATGGTCTTGCAGATAAGAAGGCAGCAATAGAACAGCTTGCCGACAAATATTCTTTTATAGACGGAAATAAAACAGGAATCACTGGCCACTCAGGTGGTGGATTTATGTCAACAGCAGCAATGTTAGTCTATCCGGATTTCTTTAAAGTTGCGGTTTCTAAAGCCGGTAATCACGATAACAGTATCTATAACCGCTGGTGGAGTGAAAAACATCATGGGGTTAAGGAAATTGTTAGTGCGAAAGGTGATACGACATTTAAATATAGTATTGATAAAAATCCTGATCTTGCAAATAACCTGAAGGGGCATCTGATGATCATGACAGGTGATATGGACAATAACGTGAATCCTGCAAACACGATCAGACTTGCCAATCAATTAATGAAAGCTGGGAAGCGCTTCGAATTTGTATTGTTGCCAGGACAGCGTCACGGCTTCGGTGATTTTACGGAATATGCTTTCTACAAATTAGCTGATCATTTCAATAAATATCTGTTGGGCGACTTCAGTCAGCCTGACAATATTGATATGTTGGAGATGGACAGAGACAAGGAATTGAATGGTAAAAGTGGGGGCGGCGGAGCTAACTAATGCAAGCAACTATGATGAACTGGAATACACTATTGTCTGGAAAGAGATGGGGAAGTGAAGAGAAGTACAATGGGAATTCTATTGATGCAAGATCAGAATTTCAACGGGACTATGACAGAATTATTTTTTCTTCTCCTTTCAGGAGACTACAAAATAAAACGCAGGTGTTCCCTTTGCCAGGAAGTGTATTTGTTCATAATCGGTTAACACATAGTCTGGAAGTTGCTAGTGTGGGCAGATCATTAGGGACAATTTTTTATAATAAGCTGAAGGCTGCGAACCCTGACTTAGACCAGGAAAATCCACTTATTATCGAAGTAGGCAATATTATAGCTTCGGCTTGCCTTGCACATGACATGGGAAATCCTGCCTTTGGACATTCGGGCGAAGCGGCAATATCTTATTATTTTACCAACGGTGATGGCCGTGTGTTTCAGGATCAGGTATCGCCGGCAGAGTGGGCAGATCTTATTAATTTCGAGGGAAATGCCAATGCCCTCAGGATCTTGACACATCAGTTTGCTGGAAAAGGTAGTGGTGGCTTCGCCCTCACTTACGCGACTCTGGCGTCCATAGTCAAGTATCCATGCGCAGCTGCCGCCGGGAGTAATAAATCAAAGATCTACACAAAAAAATACGGTTTCTTCCAGTCGGAAGAAGCCGATTTTAAAAAGATAGCCATCGAGTTGGGCCTGGTCAAGGTTCAGGACGAACCATTGGTCTATAAACGCCACCCCTTGGTCTATCTCGTTGAAGCTGCAGATGATATCTGCTACAATATTATTGATCTTGAGGATGCACACCGTCTAAAAATTCTGAGCTATCAGGAAGTAGAAACTTTATTGCTGCCTTTATGCAATGATGCTAAAATGCACGCTAGGTTAGCGGATATGGATGATGACGATGCAAAAATCACGCTGATGCGTGCTAAGTCTATCAGCACACTGATCGGTCAGGTTTCGGAAGTGTTCTATAATCATCAGGGAACTATTCTCAACGGAGAACTTAACAAAAGTTTAATTGATTATATCGCAGAGCCATTTCTAAGCACAATGCAAAAGATTGAGCGGATATCGATCAAGAAGATTTATAATTATACTTCAGTAGTGCAAATTGAAGTTGCCGGATTTAAAGTGATGGGGGGATTGCTTGATGAATTTATTCCAGCCTATTTACAGAATTCTTCGAAATATCATAAAAAACTAGTTGAGCTGATACCGAAACAATTCTTGACAACAGAAACTGGAGCCTATGCTAAGATCCAGTCTATAGTAGACTTCGTCTCGGGTATGACAGATATCTACGCGGTGGAGCTGTACAGAAAGATCAAAGGAATATCATTTCCCTCAATAAGCTAACACTAAAATAAAAATCCCGGAAAACATGCCGGGATTTTTATTTTTATCTCTAATTTAATGCCAGATTAAAAATTACGCACTCCTATGAAAAAAATTCTGGTTGTAATCACTCTGACCTTGTATGTCGGTATTGCTTTTGCACAAATTAAATTTGAAAAAACCTATCAAGAGGCGCTGCAATCTGCAGCGGCCCAGAAGCGACCTATTCTGATTTACGTTTTACCTCCACACTGGCCACCAGTGTCTCCAACGGGAAAGCCTTACGTTAACGGTATGGACAAACCCGAAGTGGTTGATTTCTATAATAAGAACTTTGTTGTCTTCAAAACCGCGGCTGGCGATACTGCTGCTGCATCTATTGTACAGCAATATCAGCTAAATAGATTTCCAGCTTTGTTATTTACCGACAGTAAAGGATATCTCTTGCTGAAAAATTTCAATGGTATGTCATTTAGTCAACCCTATATCGACTTTGGAAAAGAAGCACTTGCAATATTGAAGAGTGGAAAGACACTTGGTGATTATGAAGCTAGGTATAGTAGTGGAGAGCGGAGTGCGTCGTTTCTTAAAGAATTTATTACCCATAAGATGAGTTTGGGACTGATGGATAATAGTAAGCTCATTGATCAGTACGTCGATTTTCTGAAAATAAGTGACTTGAGTTCCTATAACGACGTTCTTTTCATCTTTAAATCAGGCCCATATATCTACGGAAAAGCATATACATTGGCATATAGTAACAAGAAATTAGCCGACAGCATTTATAAAACAGAACCCGCTGCAGATCGCTCAGCTATGAATGCTGTGATGCGTGAAAATACCATGAATGAAGCAATTCGAACTAGAAATAATTCTATGGCGAGGAATGTGTTTACTTTTCTTTCCAATATTTATACAAATAACCGTGCCGAGGGATATAAGCAGGCTTCGTATTCTCAAATTTATTATTCAAAAGCGATAAAGGATACTGCGCAATACATCTCGGTTGCGCCGTACTTTTATGATAATTACTATATGGGGTTAAGTGCTGACTCTATCAAACGGATGGAAAAAAAACTTGTTGAGCAGCGTACAAAAATCATGACTGAAAACACAAAGCAAAGCATGGTAGAGCTTCGGAAATATCTTCCCGGAACTATAAAAGATTCCATTTCTATAAAATCGTCTTCTGGAGGGAATACTTCTGCAAGTCTTGTCGCCACCACGCTAAATAATGCAGCATGGGATGTTTACACGCTTGGTATCAAAAATACAAATATGCTCATCAAGGCCATGCTTTGGAGCCGTCGTGCAATTGAACTTAGTCCTGGTGCCGGGTTTTACGATACTATGGCACACATCATGTATAGGCTTAAGCTTAAAGATGAAGCGGTACTTAATCAGGATAAGGCCGTTGTTTTAGCGATAAGTGAGAAGCAGGGACTCATTGAGGTAAATAAAATGAAGAACGAAGCCGCATTAATGCGCCAGGGAAAATTATAAACAAGGAAAGCCAGGCAATGCCTGGCTTTCCTTGTTTACTGTATTTGAAAACTTGTTTAGAAATAAAACTGAACACCTAATTTTGGTGAAAAGAAGTTAGTGCCAAAGCTTACATTGTTATAACCAGCACCATTGATTTTGTTTCCATTGTTGTCATCAACTTTATAGTTGGTGTAACTTAATCCATTCAAAGCAAATTCGATTCCGATTTTCTTGGTAGGGAAGAAAGCGAATCCAGGAGATACCGCAACACCGATTTGTGTGCTGCTACCAATTTTTGCACCTACGTTACCCGCAGCATCAACAACTTTAGATGAACCGAATTCCATAGGAACAGAAAGTTGTCCGAAGAATTTAAAAGACTCAGAAATATTAGCATAGTAGCGGCCAAACGGGCTTACCACAAAAGCCTGGTTTCTGAATGTACCTACATTTTTATCATAGCTGTAACCAACTCCGGTACCCACAGCAATGTTGTTGCCTACGAAATAACCAACGCTAGGAACCACTTCAAAACTAGTGTTTGCTTTTGAGCCCGCTGCATCACTCTTCTGGGTGTCAAAAGCAAGATTGCCACCTAACATGATTTTACCTTTTTCTGTTTGTGCCTGAGTACTGAACGCGATTGCTGCAACAGCGATCATTGATAATAGTAATTTTTTCATCATTTTGATTTTTAAGATAATTCTGGTCTGCTCTTGTTTGTTTAATTGTTTGACCATTGCTGTCATATAGTCAACTCGTGTGCCAAATGAATACTGCGTCAGCATGATCTATTTGACGGTTTTTTTGTAAAATCCTAACTGATAGTGCAGTGAATTTTTGATGACAATTCAATATTATTTTCGGCTGACATTCACATTTAATTTACATTAAATTAATACTGACATAATAAGACAGTTTGACTTTTTATAGGTTATTGTCAGCTTGAGAAAGTAGGATATTATGTCAGTTGCTCGTCGAATGCCACATGCATTTATTACGTTAGGGATATTTTCAAAAAAAACGACATAACTAAAACCTTTACCCCCCCTTAAAACGTTATATAAACATGAGACTATCAATAGAACGCAAGCCTGTCAAAGTTTATCCAGATCCGAAAAGAGTTATAGCTAGATTTTTTTTTAATGGAGAAGAGCGCGCAAAAGAAGTTATTAAGCGCGTTCTGGAACTGAAGGAAAAAGACGTTTTCAATCTTATTTCTCCTTTACTTCAGGAATATTCTAAAAGACACCGTAATATCACCAAGATACTAGCACGTAATTGCAAGAAAGTTAAACCTTATATAGAAGAGCTTGGACTAGACTATGAGACGCTGGATAAATACCAGCGTTTGTTGTTAGGATCTTATTTTACACACGAATATTCCATTGAATCTGCAGCATTTTTTAACCCTTCCATTGTTGAAGATCCGGATCAGTCAGATCTTGTCGAAGGAGAAAAAAGGGTCATCATTAGTTTCCGGGCAGTAGGAGAGGGACATATTTCCTCGGTTGTGTTCAGAAGAGCGCTTATAGATAAGGACAACAATATAACTGTAATTCCGGCAGGAAATTATATAGACGAAGCGGAAGTGATAAGGAATGCTGTGTACAACAAAAAGCTCTTCCTTAAAAAAGCTATGGACTCGCAGATTGATACTTCTATCCTTGATGAGGTAGGGGTACAGTTAGAAGATAAATTTGACTACGCTGTGCTGAGACGGATTATTACAGATTCTAAAAACCTGGAACAGGATGACCTTAAGAAATTGGAACTTGATAAGGTATTGTGGCTTTCTGACACCTATCATGAAATCAGCTTCTCCCGTGATACAGATATTTCAGACCGCGTTATATTTCCCATTTCAGAATTCGAACGTAAAGGAATAGAGGACGCACGATTTGTTAAATTTATAAAGGACGATGGCAAAGTTATTTACTACGCAACCTATACGGCCTTCGACGGGGCATTGATTATGCCTAAATTGCTTCAAACAACAGACTTTTATGATTTTAAGGTAAGCCCACTGCATGGTATTGGTGCGGCCAATAAAAACCTGGCACTATTCCCAAGAAAAATTAACGGGAGATATGCGATGATGTCCAGGATAGACGGATGGAACAACTACCTGATGTACTCGGATCGTATTACAGTTTGGGATAACCCAATCAAACTTCAGCAGCCTCAGTTCCCTTGGGAATTTATTCAAATTGGTAACTGTGGATCTCCAATAGAGACGCCAGATGGTTGGTTGATTATCACCCATGGCGTGGGTCCAATGCGTAAATACTGTTTAGGTGCAAGTCTGCTCGACCTTAATGATCCTTCAATAGAAATAGGTAGATTAGAAGACCCTTTGGTGGTACCTAATAATGACGAGCGCGAAGGTTATGTGCCAAATGTCCTGTATTCTTGCGGGTCAATTATCCATAACGGAGAGTTGATTATTCCCTACGGGTTGTCTGACTACTGTTCGTCATTTGCAACAGTAAAAATAGACCTGCTTCTGGCAAAATTGAAAGAAGCAGGCCCGACAAAAGAATCGTAAAATAAAATATTATAAGATTTGATGGTAGAGACTAATATAGTCTGCTACCATTTTTTCTTTAGAGAACTTTTGTGCAGCCCAATTGCGACAAGCCTGTCTGCTCACTCCAGATAGTTTTTTCACAGCAACAGCAGCTTCCTGTACGTTCTTTACAAGAAAACCAGTCTCGTTATCATTGATCAACTCAGGCATCGATCCTCTGTTAAAAGCGATCACAGGCGTTCCACAAAGCATGGCTTCAGCAACGCTCATACCGAAAGGTTCTGCAAAATTAATGGGATGAAGCAATGCCGAAGCATTTCGGAGCAGCTCATCCCGTTTCTCAGGCCCTGCAGACCCTATAAATTGTATATCTGCTGTTAACCTAGGTTCAACATGATTTTTGAAATAATTCTCATCCTGAATGATACCTGCAATTAATAATTTACGCCCACTTAATTCTGCTATCTCTATAGCTTCGGCAGTGCCTTTATCGGGATGAATGCGGCCAAAAAATAGCAGGTACTCCTCTGGGCTGTCGTTAAACGTAAAATTGGCGATATCAAGGCCATTATATACAGTCCCCAAATAGTTTAATGCAGGATGTCTGTTAGCATCACTAATAGACACGTAATAACCGCTATCATTATATTTCTTGTACACGGGCACGATCCTTTCAGACGAAAAACCATGGATGGTAGTGATTACCGGCGTTTTAATCAGTTTGCTGAAACTTAGTGGCAGAAAATCAAAATTATTATGGATGATGTCAAACGAATCTGCATGCTCCATCAAATTACTGATGTGCAAACACTCTACAACTTTGGCATCCTGACTTCGATCCTCTTCATACCCCTGAGCTACCACAGCATCCAGCTTACCGCTGGTAATGGAATCGCCGGTGGCAAACAGTGTAACGTCTATGCCCGAGGCTACAAGCCCTTCAGTAATATTTGAAGCTACCTGCTCCCAGGGTCCATAGTGACGTGGAGGAGTTCTCCAGGCCACTGGCGCCAATACTGCTACTTTCATTAATTAATAGCCTGTTTCTGAGTGTCAAATATCTCTGCACTTTGAATAAATTCATATTCAAACTCAAGTGCTTTCAATACGATCAAATGAGAAATCCAGTAAGCAAGTGTGCTTTCTGCCCCTTGGTTTCTGTTTACGCCATACATTTGAAGCCCATCACCACATCCTTTGGTTTCGTAATCGTATAAAGGCAACCTGAGACTGTTTTCGCCAAGGAACCACTGGTAGCTCAGGTACATTTTCTTGATGTACTGACGGTCATGTGTAACCTGGTAAGCTTTGAAGTACATCAGTACCATGGCCATAGTTTCAATAGCCTGCTGGTCGTAAATGGCCATTTCTTTGCCCTTGTAAAGCCAGCCGTCATTTCCAACAGGATTTAAATAGCCTTTGTCAAGCGTTTTCGCATCCAGGAACTGCATGCTTTCCATAGCGATATCCAAGGATTCCTGATCACGCGTGGTTTCGTAGTGACTCAATAAGGCTAGAGGCAATATCGCGTTGTCATAAGTCATCTTATCTTCAAACCAATGCCAATCGTCGGCTTTAGTCCTTCTGTAAGCTGCCTTTAATGGCTCTGCCAGCTTATTCATCTCATTGATCATTCCCTCATCATATGGGTGTGCCTTCAGGTAACTGGACACACCAATAATTGTATTTCCTAAGCCACGTAAATGATGCAGCTGACTGAAATGCGGAATTGACTTTAAAAACAAGTCTTTTGCAAATTCCCGGTAAGAATTATTAGGCGCATTGTTAATCAAATAGCCTAACGACCAAATCGTCCTTCCAAAGGAATCTTCTGTACCAACCTCATCCAGATATTCTCTTTTAAAACTCAGAAAGTTTCTGAAGTTACCATCATCCAGCTGCATGTATTGAATATAGCTGAGATAAACAGGCAATAGTTCCAGCGCCACCTTACTTTTGTTCTGCTGATAAGCAAGAATAGCCATGATAAGTGCCCTGGAGTTGTCATCCAGACAATAACCTTCTTTCAGGTTCGGAATGCCATATTTGGCATGTTGAACGATACCTGTGTCATCTGTCAGGCGCTGAATATGTGCCATGCTAAATGCAGGCATCATATCGGGATCTATAATAGGTTTTGTTTCGTCTTGTTTTGTTTTCGCTACTGAAATAGCCTCATGGAGGGTTGCGATAAAGACCTTTCCGGTATTTGGCCAGCGCAGGTGTTTACCATATTCGTAAGCATTGTTTTTCAGCTGTGCCAGTCGTGATGGATCATCGAAGAGCTCATTAACAATCTGTGAAAGACCCGACGAATCCCGGAAATCAAAGAGCTTACCACGGTTATCGGCAAGTAACTCCTGGGCGTGCCAGTAAGGTGTAGACACTACTGCTGCACCAGAGCCAATGGCATAAGATAGGGTACCACTGGTAATCTGAGCTTCATTGAGGTAAGGGGTAATATACATGTCAGCAGCTGTTAGATAGTCGAACAGCTCTTCTTCAGAAACAAATTTATTGATAAACGTCAGGTTGTCCTCTACATTCAATTTTCTCGCCAGGCGCTTTAAGCTATCGCGATACTCCTCGCCAGAGTTCTTGATTACACCAGGGTGGGTTGTTCCCAGTATGACATACATCACATCGGGATGTTTCGCTACAATCTCCGGTAATGCTTCTACTACAGTCTCCAAACCTTTATTCCGGCTAATTAATCCAAAGGTGAACAGTACTTTTTTGTTTTTAAAAGGAAGGGAGTTTTTTACGGGATTATCACTGCGCTTTTCAAGATCTGGTACACCATGCTCAATCAGCTGAATCTTATCCAATGGGATGCCATAAATGCTGGTCAGAAAACCTACAGCTCTATGACTCATTACGATGATCTTTGCCGAATATTTGGCGATCTCTCTAATAATGGTCAGCTGCATAAAGCTTGGATCTTTCAGGATCGTATGCAGGATAGTGATCAGTGGCTGTTGAACTCTTGCAATCAGTGGTAAGATATATACACCACTTTCTCCACCAAAAATACCGAACTCATGTTCCATTATGCAAACGTCGGCGAGACTGGTGTTGATATAGTCTGCGCCACGGATGTAATCCTTTTGGTTTTCCTGTCTGATAATGTATTTTACTTCTTTAGGGTATTCGTATTCGTTTAGATTTTCTGAATCGGTCATAGCCACAACAAAGCTGTCGGCCGACACATTTTCTGTATCATGGCCTATGGCTTTAAGCAGGTTATTATTAAATGTAGCAATGCCACATTCGCGTGGCGGGTAGGTCGAAATATAGGCGATTTTCATAGAAATAACTGATCTTAGGTGTATAACAACAAAAACGCCGGAAAGTTCGGATTCCGGCGTACGATTCTTCACTAAATAGACTAAAATTCCTTTTAAAAAAAAGACCTTCTGATTAAGAAGGTCTTTTGAACTCAAATTATATTTCGATTAAACGTTCTCTGTCGACTTTGTATTCAAAAATACGAAATTATGGTCAAACATGTCCAGTTTAATTTTACTGTCTTTGTCTACCTTCCCGGCGAGGATTTCTTTGGAAAGTTCATTCAATATTCGTTTTTGAATTACACGTTTCAATGGTCTTGCACCAAACTGAGGGTCATAACCCAACTCTGCCAGCCAGTCCAGTGCTTCTTTAGAAGCCTCAATCTCTATACCCATTTCCGCCAGGGTATCCTGAACATGTTTGAACTGCAGATTAACGATGTTCCTGATTTCACTGCGGTTTAACGGAGTAAACATGATCAACTCATCAATACGATTCAAAAACTCGGGTCTGATTGTTTGTTTCAATAAGTCGAACAACTCATTTTTGGTTTTCGCAACCACCTGATCCCGGTTATTATCATCCAAATCCTTAAAGTTCTCCTGAATCAAGTGGGAACCAATATTGGAAGTCATGATGATTATTGTATTCTTAAAGTTCACCAGTCGTCCCTTGTTATCGGTAAGCCTTCCGTCGTCCAACACCTGTAATAGGATGTTGAATACATCAGGATGTGCCTTTTCGATCTCATCGAGCAGTACTACAGAATACGGTTTCCTGCGCACGGCTTCTGTTAGCTGTCCGCCTTCATCATATCCAACATACCCCGGAGGCGCTCCAATCAATCTCGATACGGCATGACGCTCCTGATACTCGCTCATGTCAATCCTTGTTAAGGCATTTTCATCATTAAACAGGAATTCTGCAAGTGCCTTCGCGAGCTCCGTTTTACCAACACCAGTTGTTCCAAGAAATATGAAAGACCCTATAGGTTTACGTTTATCCTGCAACCCTGCACGTGATCTGCGTATTGCATCAGATATTGCTTCAATTGCTTCTTCCTGCCCAGCTACGCGTTTGTGTAGTTCGTCTTCCAGGTTCAACAGTTTCTCGCGCTCACTGGCAATTAACTTCGTTACAGGGATGCCTGTCCAACGGGCAACAACACCTGCAATATCATCAGCCGTAACTTCTTCCTTCAGCATCCTGCTTTCACTTTGCAGACCCTCTAGTTCCAGTTTAACTTTTGCAGCTTCATCCTGAGCATCCTTAATTTTGCCATAACGGAGCTCCGCTACCTTACCGTAATCGCCGGCGCGTTCTGCCTGATCAGCTTCCAGTTTGTAGCTTTCTACCTGTTCAAGCAAGTTATTGACCAGGTCTACCTGGTCTTTTTCAGCCTGCCATTTTGCTTTCAGCTCATCCCGTTCTGCAGATAGATTGGCAATTTCTTCGCCAAGCGACTTCACTTTTCTTTCATCATTTTCCCGTTTGATCGCTTCACGCTCAATTTCGAGTTGCATAATCCTCCGGTTCAGTTCATCTACATTTTCCGGCACACTGTCCATCTCCAGGCGTAGTTTTGAAGCCGCTTCATCCATTAAATCGATGGCTTTATCAGGAAGAAAACGATCCGATATATAACGTTGAGAAAGTTCTACAGCGGCAATAATAGCCTCATCTTTAATCCGCACCTTATGGTGTGTCTCATATCTTTCCTTCAATCCCCGTAAAATTGAGATTGCATCTTGCGTATCTGGCTCATTCACCATTACTTTCTGAAACCTGCGTTCCAGGGCTTTATCTTTTTCCAGGTATTTCTGATATTCATCCAGGGTAGTTGCACCTATAGCACGCAACTCACCTCTTGCCAATGCAGGCTTTAAGATATTGGCAGCATCCATGGCGCCGTCGCCACCTCCGGCACCTACCAGCGTATGGATCTCATCAATAAAGAGAATGATATCTCCGTCACTTTGCGAAACCTCTTTAACAACTGCTTTAAGTCGCTCTTCAAATTCCCCTTTATATTTTGCACCTGCAATCAGGGCACCCATATCCAGTGAATAAACTGTTTTTGATTTCAGATTTTCGGGAACATCACCTTGAATGATCCGGAAGGCAATACCTTCGGCTATGGCTGTTTTTCCAACTCCAGGTTCACCAATCAGGATAGGATTGTTCTTTGTTCTTCTGGAGAGAATCTGGATTACCCGGCGGATTTCTTCATCCCGGCCAATTACCGGATCAAGTTTACCAGATTCTGCATATTCGTTCAGATTCCGTGCATATTTATTCAAGGCGTTATAGGTAGCTTCGGCATTCTGGTCGGTAACACGGTTGTCCCCACGCAGGGAAACGATTGCCTTTTTAAGGTCTTTTTCGTTTACGCCCTGATCTTTTAATAATTTTGAGGTATTGTCATTTACGGAGAGTATGCCTAAAAGGACATGCTCTACGGAAACAAATTCATCTTTAAATTCCTTTAAATAAGACTGTGCTTTTTGTAAAGCTGAGTTGGCTCCAGACGACAGGTATACATTGCTTCCTGTAACTTTTGGAAATTTATCAATCTGGATGTCCAAATTTTGATTCAGCACATTAATGTTTACATTGAGTTTCTTCAATACGTAAGAAACCACATTTTCATCAACATTCAGCAGTCCCTTAAGCAGGTGTGCTGTTTCAATAGCCTGTTGCTGGTTGCCTTCGGCGATTGCAGAAGCCTGTTGAATAGCTTCCTGGGCTTTTATTGTAAAATTGTTGAAGTTCATATCCGATGAGGATCAAAACAGATGCCATACTCCGGTAATCAAGCCGATCGGAAATTCTGTCTCTATTCAATGGATACGCCTGAATAAATGTCTGGTGAGTAGTAGTTTGAGCGGAAAAAATGGCGCAATTTGCATGCTAGACATGCGGAAATAACAGTGAATTGCTATTTCATGAAAGAACTTCAGGGAGCAACGCCGTTTTGCGGATCTATGCTCCCTGAATTAGGCTATTTTAAAGTTTCCTGAAGTTTCTGCGTCTGATGATCAGCAAGTTTCTGCAGTGGACCTGCAGCGAGCATTTTCATCATCATATTCAAATCAGCAGAAATGATATGTTTTGCAATTGTACCGCCCTTGCCATTGTCTTCCACAGTCCACTTCAATTCAATATCAAAGGGAGCTTTTTCAGAAGGTATAGCGATAAGTTCCTTGTTTGGAACGCGACTGGAAATATGGATCGCCAGCTTGGCCATATTCTGGATGGTAAAACTTGCCTGATCAGTTGTAGACGACCAGTTGTAGATGTTTTCGGGCATCAATTGCTGGTGATTATTTAGATCTGCAAGGAAATTGTATACTGTTTCTACAGGTAGATTTACTTCTGTAGTGCTTTCAATGACGGTCATGTATGTCGAGATTAGTTGTTAATTGCTTCTTTGCCCCAGGTAGAGGGCTCCAGGCGCCATTTTTTAAGCAGGTCAATATCGTTTTTAGCAATAAAACTGTGCTCCGATGCGTAATCAATCAGGGTGTCGTAATTTGAAAGGGTAGCATAGCGACACTTTGCTTCTTTAAAGTTCTGGTCTGCAACCTCAAAGCCGTAAGTGAATATTGATACCAATCCAGCTACAGAAAGCCCCGCGTCTCTCAACGCCTGTACAGCTTGTAAACTGCTTTTTCCTGTAGAAATAAGGTCTTCCACAACAACTACCCGTTGGCCTTCTACAATTTCTCCCTCAATCAGGCTTCCCGTACCATGTTCTTTTGCTTTTGCTCTTACATAGGCAAAAGGAAGACCAAGTTCCTGCGCCACCAAAACACCTTGTGGAATTCCGGCCGTAGCTACACCTGCAATAATATCAACAGAGCCAAACTCTTCCTGAATCAGTTGCGTTAACTTTTGTCTGATGTATGTTCTTACTGAGGGGTGGGACAGCGTAACCCTATTATCACAATAAATCGGAGATTTCCAGCCAGAAGCCCAGGTGAAAGGGTTGTTCGGTTGTAATTTTATTGCTTTAATTTGTAATAGAAACTCAGCTACCTTTAATTCAATATCACTTTTATTATACATGTTCCAAAATTACAGAATAAACTACGTTTGTGCTAACACTATTTCTCAACTTGTGTTTTAAAATAGGTGAAGAAAATGTAGCATTCACATTTATATTAAACTTATTTCGATGTAAATATCAGTAATATTAATAGCTGATAAAAGACAATTTTCTTCACTTGTTGAGAATCAACTGTTTCAAATTTAAGAAGTCAGTTCTAAGGCCGGATTGTAACAGAATCAGGATTCATGTTCGCCGGCGTAGGCGTCAAGTGCTGCTTGTGCAGCATCACACTTTTGCTCTTCCAGTGCAAACTGACGTTCAAAGGCAGCTAAACTTAACACGCCATCATCATGCTTTTCAATCAGGTCAGCCAGATTCTCCTGGCATTTTTCCACAATAGAATTCAGTCGTTTATATTCCGCAGTTAATTCCAGCCCCATAATTATCTTTTAAATTTACTTCCATTGTATGGAAGACTAATATGTCAGCAAGATAAATAAATTTTAACACAATTATTTTTTACTAATAATATTAGTAAATTTGTGCTACAATACTTACTCAAATGAAGATGCATCATGTATTTGTTAAAGAAGTGGTAGAGCGAGCTACTACTGAAAATAAATGGGTTTTCCACAAGATCACCAAGCGATGGTACACACCCGAGGAATATATGGCTTCCTATGACGGCATAAGCTATGATGGAAGAAGGGACTGGGAGAATGTTGAAGTAAGAAATCCTATGGATGGCCTCGCTGCCGCGAGTAAGATTTTGAAAGATGTTTCGGAACGCAGGGAAATATTGGAAAAACGGATCTTTGAATATTATCAGCAGCAAAATATAAAGAAGTTTACAGAATAATATTTACTTTAGCCAATGAATTCTGCTAGTGATTTTAAACGAAAAGCTGTAGAAAATGGAATGAAGACCCCTTTTAACAAAATTAGAAGGGGTGTGTTTTTTCCAGGAAAACCCTTAAAACCACTGTTAAATATATTTTAAAATATATTATGAAAAACTACAGAATTTATATCAACGACAGTAGCTTGCTCATTACAGAGAACTTGCCGAAACATATGCCCGACATTCAGAAGCTGGATGTTTCTACCTTTGACTTTCTGGGATTTTATAAGAATCTTGAAAAAGGCCCTGCCGGACATTATGCATTAGTTTCTGCAGACCCTAAAGTGCTATTTAAAACAGTGCGGAACAGTTGCCAGCTGATCAAGGCTGCAGGTGGACTGGTGCAAAATGCATCTGGTGATTTCCTTTTTATTTTCAGGAATAAACGCTGGGATCTTCCAAAAGGTAAAGTAGAAAAGGGTGAAAAAATGCGCGAAGCTGCAGTGCGTGAAGTGGAAGAGGAGTGCGGAGTTAAAATCCTTAAAAATAAAGAGAAACTTTGCCGCACCTTTCATATCTACGAGCTTAACAATAAGATTGTACTTAAGAAAACCAATTGGTACAGCATGACTGTTAAAGGTTCGCCAAAATTAATTCCGCAAAAGGAAGAAGGTATCACTAAGGCCGAATGGCTGGGTAAAGACGGATTAAAGCCAGTATTGAAGAATACCTATCCTTTAATTATGGATGTGCTGGTAGCGGGAGCACTCATTACTTAATTACCCCTTTGATGTTCTAAGCAGAAAGAAAGGGGATTGCCGCTGCCGGCAAAAAAGGACTGGCATCACCATGGTTGCGGAGAATATCCCGCACTATGGTCGAGCTGATAGCCGAGTAAGCTGGTTTACTGAGTATAAATATTGTTTCCACATTCGGCATCATCGTCTGATTAATCTGTGCGATGGCACGTTCATATTCGAAATCTCCAACAGAACGGATACCACGCACCATATAAGCTGCATCAATATGCTTGCAAAAGTCGACCGTTAACCCCTCATAAACCTGGATATCTACTTTAGGCTCGTCCTTAAAAACATTACGCACGATTTCCTCACGCTGCTCGGCCGACAGGTAATTTTGTTTGGAACTGTTCAGGCCTATACCCACTACAATGCGGTCAAAAAGCGGTAATGCCCGTTTAAGAATGTCGACATGAGCAATAGTAATTGGATCAAAAGAACCTGGAAAGAGTGCAGTTTTCATAATTATTCAGGCTTGTTGAAGAAACTGAAAGAAGAGTTGCCATAGCGGCGGGTTTCCTGATAACCAGGTAAGTCTTTTAATTTTAACAATGAAGGATGTTCTACCACCAATAGTCCATTGTCGGTTAACAGATTATGCTCCATAACCAGTTGTGGAATCCGGGGAATGGTTGGAAGGTCGTATGGAGGATCGGCAAAAATTATCTGATATTGTTTTTTATGCCCCTCCAGAAATTTAAATACATCAGCCTTTTGCACATGAATATCATCCAGACCATATTTTTTTATAACCGATTCAACCCAGAAGATACATCCTGAATGTTTATCCACAGCAGTAACGGACTTGATGCCGCGGGAAGCAAATTCGAAACTTATATTTCCTGTACCACAAAAGAGGTCTAATACTTCACAGTTATCGAAATCATAGGTATTATATAAAATATTGAATAAAGCTTCTTTAGCCATATCCGTAGTTGGCCTTACCGGCAAACTTGCAGGCGCATTAAAGCGGATGCCTTTGAGTGTACCCCCAATTATGCGCATAAGTTGATGGCTAAAAGGCTGGTGTAATAATGTTTAGGCATATCTTCAAGTATAGTGAGGTCGGTATCTTCCAATATAGGCTCTAAAATTTCTACAGAAAGGAAGTAACGTTCCATAATATCATAATGTGCATCACCGGCATTGATAATTCCTGTTGCCAGAAGATCTGTTTGCGCTGGGTCAAGTTTGAGTTGTTGTACAATCAGCAGCAGATAATAGTTAAACTCTTCATCATTTTCAGCAGTGTAATAATTCTGGAAAATCAATTTACCCTGCTTAAACAACATCGCATAAAAGCTACTCCCCGTAAAATCAAGGATCAGCTGATCGCGCTCAGCTGGTCGCAGCATAGCCAGCAAGGGAGCGGTTTGCCCGTATTTTATTGCAGATCCCAGGTTGTTATCCGTTAGTACTTTCTCTACCTCCCCGGGCAAAAGAAAAAGTGTTTTGAAGTCGTAGTTAACATGCGAATTTGCCTGTAGTGTGCCAGAAAAATCAGCCAGCTCAGTAAAATAATTTGCATAAATTTCTGGCTGATCTGCCTGATAAAACGCTTCAGGAACGGTTAAAGTATTCGCACTGCAAACGGCAATTTTTACCTGTGCAAAATCAATGCTCAGATAAGGATCCGTTTTAATCCGCTTAGCCATCGCAACCGCCGGATCACAGTCCTGCTGGTCATACAGTACTTCCAGTCGGCCGGCATCCATATTCAGCATCGCATAAGAAAAACTGTCGGCAGTAATTTTAAACAACAAATTGCGATTTGTAATTGCATTCGGATCAAATTCCTGATCTACCAGTAAGATGCTGTTGTTATTGTTCATCTTAGCAAAATTAATTCTTTTTTCTATAACCACAGCATCGCATATTTGTAAAATGGATAAAGCCGGCATCATTGCACAGTCCTATCAGTTTACGCCTACAACAGAGCAACGCCTGTTTTGTCAGGAAATGGCCAACTTTCTTACCCAGGACTTGAACCAAAGCTGTTTCGTGCTGCGGGGGTATGCCGGTACGGGTAAGACCACTTCTGTTGCGGCATTGGTTAAAGCACTCCCTCAGTTTAAAATAAAAGCCGTATTGCTCGCGCCAACGGGGCGTGCGGCAAAGGTGATGAGCAACTATACTGGGCTTAAAGCACTCACCATCCATAAAAAGATTTACCGTAAGCGTTCTGCAGTGTCTACAGACCTGTCTTTCCAGCTTGCACCGAACATGGCCGAAAACACAGTATTTATTATTGATGAGGCCTCCATGGTGGCTGACGAATGGAATAGCCAAAATGGCTCTTCGTTTCTGAAGGACTTGATGGAATACGCCTACAACTATAAAAACTGCGCTGTAATTTTTGTTGGTGATACCGCGCAGCTGCCGCCGGTAGGAAGCCTGGACAGTCCGGCTTTGAATGCCACCTACATTGCCTCCAACTTCATGAAAAAGGTCACAGAAGTGGAGCTGCGCGAGGTGGTACGCCAGGAAAAGCGATCGGGAATTCTGGCTAACGCTACCATGCTGAGAGATCTGATCGGTATTTACGAGCATGAGGATAACGATGATACCGTAGCCGTGCCTAAGTTTAAGACTAAAAATTTTAAGGATATTTTCCGGATGACGGGTCTAAAACTTGTAGAAGGGCTGGAATACGCTTATGGCAAGTTCGATATCGAGAATTCGTTGGTCGTATGCAGGTCCAATAAATCGGCGAATGTATACAACCAGCAAATCAGGGCCAGGTTGCTCTATCGCGAAGAAGAGCTTACCGGAGGTGATCAGATTATGGTGGTCCGCAATAACTATTTCTGGCTGCCCGAAAATGAATCTACCTCCTTTATCGCCAATGGTGACATGGCTAAGATTACCAGGGTACGCAATGAGGAGGAGCGCTACGGTTTCCGTTTCTCCGAAGTGCAGCTCGAATTTCTGGATTATCCCGAGGCTGGTTCGATCACCTGTAAAGTGATGCTGGATACGCTTACAGCCGAAACGCCTAACCTCTCTTATCAGGAAAGCAAAAAGCTCTTCGAAGGCGTCAGCCTGGACTATGAACACATTACTAACAAAAGGCAACGGATGCTGGCGATTAAGGAAGATCCCTATTATAATGCCTTGCAAATCAAATTTTCGTATGCTGTAACCTGCCATAAGGCTCAGGGTGGACAGTGGGATGCTGTATTTGTTGATCAGGGTTACCTGACGGAAGAAATGATCGATCTTGATTTCCTGCGTTGGTTGTACACGGCAGTAACGCGCGCAAAAAAAGAACTGTTTCTGGTTAATTTTTCTCCCATAATGTTCAAAACCCAGACCGAAGAGGAGTACTGATGTTAAACACCATCGCCAGCGCTACAAGTCTTTTTTCCTTTGGTTAACGGATACAATTCTTTGCATTCTTTTTGGAGCGCTGCAATTAAATCAGTTAATAAGGCAACATCGGAATCGTCGGTATTCAGATATCTCAAGGTTTCCGGATGGGTATAATCTACTTCCAAACGCATCTTCATCGGAAAATCGTACGTCCGCATACTTAATGCGCAGGCATAATAATATAAGGTATTGATGCTTTCTTCAAAAAAGCGTTCGTACATAAATAACAATCTGCTGTACCCTTTGTTCTGCATGCTGTAGTAGAAAGACGGCAGGTATCTGGTAACTTCTTTCTCCAATGCTTCGCTTTGCATAACTTCTTCATCATGCAGGCCATGTCTCAGCATCATCGTGTTATTAAACTCAATAAGGATCAATGTTGCCCTGCTGCTGTGCTGCACAATAGGATCATCCACATCATCAAAGAAGTCGGTGTCTGGTACCGGAAAGTCCCAGGGATGTGTAAAATCATTGGCATAGAGTTTCATCGACTTTTTGAAGCTCAGGAAATAACAGAACTCGTAATGGTGCGAATGGAGGTTAATAACTGCTGCAACTAAGCCCCCAATGCACAATTCATAATTAAAAACATCATGTCTCCTTGCCATACTCAGCCTTAAAAATAGGGATTTTTTTGAGACCGGCAGTTAGGTTTTTGATTTGGCAAGGCTGAACGCCGGTTACACGAACCACAGTAGCTGATAATCAGGTTTTTTTCTCAAATTATTTTTAGAGAAATATCAGGAATTCATGATCTTGCAAAAATTTTAATCACTATGAAAAAGTACTTGTTATGTCTGATTGTCTTATTGCTCCAGCTATCGTCTGTGCAAGCACAAACAGAACAGAGGTATAGCCGTAAGGCGTTACAGCAAGACCTAGCCGAATTGCAACGTCAGCTCTATGAAGTTCATGCCAATCCATTTACAGAATTTAACAGGCAACAATACGACAAGCTTTTTGCTGAAATGAATAGGCAATTGCAGGACTCTATGGTACTAATTGATTTTTATAAGTTGGTCAAACCTGCAGTTGCGTGGTTATCTGACGAGCATGCCGAAATTAGCTTGCCTGCTTCCTATTATACACAGCAGGTCTTTCTCCCATTTTCACTCCACAAAGAAAAACAAATCTACCGTATCGATGAAATAATTGGTTCAACCGCTTTACCGCTTAAAAAAGGGGATACCATTTTATCTATAAACGGTGTTGCACTTCAAACAATATTGCCCAGGTTGAGTAGCTACACAACAGGATTTCCAGAACAGCGGAACGAAAAATCAATGCAACTATTTGGCTATCTGTATGTATTGGCTGAAAAATCGTTAAGCAGTAGTTATCAGATTGGGCTATCCAATGGCAGGCAGGTTACTGTTCCGGCAATAACGGCAAATAGTTGGACCGACTACCTTAAGAAAATATATGGTGCTTCTTCAGGTGCCGAAAACAGAATTTCTTACACGCGTTATGGCGAGACCGGCTATATCAATGCCAGATCTTTCAGCACAGCAAGCGATGAGGATGTTAGAAAGCTTGATCGACAGATCGATAGCATATTTGTACAAATTCAGAATGATGGGGTAAAACAACTTGTTATAGATGTAAGTAAAAATAGTGGAGGCAACTCTGCAGTAGGCACCACATTGATTAAATATTTTTACAAAAAACCTTATCTGTCTTACCAGGTGAACTGGAAGAGGAGTGCTGAATATCTGAATACTTATACTGGTTATGGAGCAAGCGACGCCCGTTATACTGCACTTAAGCCCGGACAGATTTTACATTATGATTCTGATAAGATCAGTCCGCCGCAGGATCTGCCCAATCGTTTTAAAGGCAAAGTATATGTGTTAGTGGGTAATGGTACGTTTTCGAGCGCTATGATGTTTGCTACCACGGTCAAAGACAACCATATTGCTGAACTTATAGGTAGCACACCTAAAAACGGACACCCCTCACATTTTGGAGAATTGTATTCTTTTAAGTTGCCAAATACGAAGCTGGCCGTACGCTTTGGTGTTAAAGAATGGATCAGGCCTGCCGGCCAAAAGGGAGTGAATCTGTTAATTCCAGATCACCTGCTGGATCCTGGGGATCTCGCTGAAGTACTGTCTTTCGCCGCAGGTGCATCAAAAAAATAACCTGGATTTATGCTGTAGTATTGTCGATTGGAAATCCATCGGATTTTTATGTAAAATTCATACCTGTCCGGAAATTCACCAAATATACTACAGGTTTTATCCAGTGTTTTTTGGTTATGTACTGGATAGATAGTGGATGATATCTGGAGAAGTACTGGACGAAAGCATAGTTTTTGAGCGAATATTTTGAAATTGATACCTAATTTTTTAGCCTAAAAATATTAGGGGTTAATAGTGCCTAGAGTTGAAAGATGTCTTGATTTCAGCCCTGTTATTACCGGTGTTATGACAGGCGTTTGTATAATTTTTCATAGGGGCTGCTAAATTTTCCCCGACATACAGCAAATGCTTACCTTGAGCGCAGTTTAGTACTATATCCTATTTTTAATTGACAGCAGCTCCAACTCAGAAAAGAAGTCTTGGCCTGATTCAGGCAACGGCAATTAATATGACCGACATGGTCGGTATTGGTCCGTTCATTACGTTACCCATGGTAATCAGCATGATGAACGGTCCTTATTTTTTATATGCATGGCTGGCGGGCGCATTTTTATCGGTCATTGATGCCATGGTATGGAGTGAGCTTGGTGCAGCATTCCCGATGGCAGGTGGATCCTATAATTTTCTTAAAGAGACCTTTGGTAAAAATGGTGTTGGTAAATTGATGAGTTTCCTCTTTGTATGGCAAACGATGATTCAGGCACCCTTGGTGATCGCTTCAGCGTCTATCGGCTTTGCTTATTATTTTTCCTACCTCGTTCCGGTATCACCGATCATGTCTAAAGCAATTAGTGGAGGTGTAGTGATCCTCATTGTGGCGCTGCTGTATCGAAAAATCGAAGCGATTGGCAAAATAAGTGTGGTAATGTGGGCGGCAGTTATCTTAACGCTCTTCTGGATTATTGGCGGCGGTATTGCCCACGGTAATTTTCTGGGCCCGATAAAGCAAATCAATGACGGGTTAACAGTCAACTACGCGTTCATCACTGCAATTGGCTTCGCCAGCGTCAAAAGTGTATATAGCTATCTTGGCTACTATAATGTTTGTCACCTCGGTGGCGAGATCATAAATCCAGCTAAAAACATTCCCAGGAGCATGTTTCTTTCTATTTTGGGAATAACGGTACTTTACCTGGCTATGAACATCAGTGTGGTCAGCGTAATTCCCTGGGAGCAGGCCAAGGACAGCAAATTTGTGATCAGTGCCTTTATGCAAATTCTTGCCGGACCAACTGCGGCGAAATTAGTGACTTGTCTGGTACTTGTTGTAGCTTTTGCTTCTGTATTCTCTGCTACATTGGGTTACAGCAGGATTCCATATGCTGCGGCAGCTGATGGATCGTTTTTTAAGGTTTTTGCCAAATTACATCCTAAAGGTAATTTCCCCTATGTTTCCCTTTTATTTATCGGTGCTATTGCATTTATATTCAGTCTCCTGTTCAAGTTAAGTGATGTGATCAATGCTATTCTTGCGATGCGGATTCTTGTGCAGTTTATTGCGCAGGCCATAGGGCTATTGTTATTAAGAAGATTAAGAACGCAAGATTTTCCCTTTAAGATGCCGTTTTTTCCATGGCCGGTTTATATTGCAATAATGATGTGGCTTGGGATTTTACTTTCCACAGGTTATGTGATGGTTCTTGGTGGGGTGTTAACTACCGCGCTTGGCGCTGGTGTTTACCTGGTTAAGGCTAAGCTGAAAAAGGAGTGGCCATTTGTAAAATAGTCTTATTTGCGCATACGGAACTCTATAGTCTTATCGCCTACAAGGTTTTTGATAAAATGTGTTTTTGAATCTATAACGAGTATTAAGCCTAATACAACGATGATAACAACCAGTATGATCTTGCTTTTAACATAGCGTTTGCTGGTTTGCGGTGGTGTTTTGCTTTTTACCGGAATTACTTTCTTCTTATTCGCCATAGCGTTCAAAGATCTTAAAAAAACTGTAAAGCTAGCGTGCCTTAAGTAAATTGCTCATGATCATCATGCTTTTTTCCAGTTCGTCGGGCGTGGAGGATGCGAAACCCAGTCTGGTACAATTAAATGCTGGATTACCTGGGGCATGTATGTTGCCGTTGGAGAAATAAAGCCCTTTCTTTAATGCTTTAGCTGATAAATCATGGAGATCTATTGCCGGATCAAACTTCGCCCAGATGGCCATTCCGCCTTCGGGTATTTTATAGTCAACATAGTTTTGAAGTCCGTTTAATAGTTCACAAAATACATTTCGACGTTCCCGGTACATTCGTAGTGACTTGCGAAGGTGTTTCTGGATAATCCCGTTTTGGAGTAGTTCGGCAATAGCGTTTTCCAGGATAGAATCGCCCTGACGGTCTATAATTCTACGCAGCAGTGAGAGTTCTGCAATGAGGTCTTCCGGACCCACAAGGTAGCCTACACGAAAGGCAGGGGATATAATTTTAGAAAAAGAACCCGAATAGATGACCATACCTGATGGATCTACACTTGCTAAAGGCAGCAAAGGCTTGTTTTCATAATGAAAATCGTAATCATAATCGTCTTCAAACAAGATGAAACCATATTGATGTGCCAGCTGTAACAAAGCAATACGGCGGTCGGCACGCAGGGAAACCGTTGTTGGATAATGATGGTGGGAAGTGATATATAACATGCGGATGGGCATTTTCTTGCAGGTAGCTTCAAGGGCATTGATATCAATCCCAGCTTCGTCAGTGGGGATTCTGATCATGCGCGCACCGGCCTGTTTAAAGTTGACATCTGCACCAGACCAACTTAAATCTGTAACGGCCACAAGATCGCCTTGCTTTAACAAAACTGTACATGCAAGATACATGCTCATCACGGTTCCTCTGGTAATCAGGACATTGGCTGCGGTGGTTTGCATGCCTCGTGTCTCATTTAAATAAGATGAAAGTGCTGTTCTCAGATTCGCGGCTCCGGCAGGGTCTCCGTAACCAAGTCGGCTATAGGGGTTTCCTAAGGCCATCTGACTGCGGTAAGCGCTTGAAAGTTCCTGCAGTGGCGCAATACGGGCATCGGGAAGGCCGTCATCCAAATGATATCCATTGTCCGGTAAAGTCAGTTCACGCTGTAAATGTGGCATTGTGACAAATGCAAATCCCGCATGTTTTAAAGCATCTTTTCCCAATGCAGAGCAATCGCCCAGCGTACGCTGATTGATTTTCGGAAGTTGGGTTGCTACGAAGGTCCCGCTGCCCGGTTTGCTTTCTAACCATCCTTGTACTATCAATTCGTCGTAAGCACGGATTATAGTTTTCCGATGGATGCCCAGCTGAGCTGCCAGCGTTCTGCTAGCCGGTAATTGTTGTCCGCTTTGCAAGGTACCAGAATTAATCAGTGCCATCAGCTGACTGGCCAGTTGAAGGTAAACTGGCTGTGCTGAGTTTTTATCAATATCAAGACTGGAGGACAGGTATTGCATTATTATTGGACTACCGTAATTGTTTAAATTGGATGATTACAGTGATCCAATAAAGGTACATTTTTGTAAAAAATAAAAGCAATGTATATACCTAAAAATTTCCTGGTAACGGACCAGAACGAGGTGATTGAATTTATGAAGCGGTATAGTTTTGCTACAATGATATCAGTAGAAGATAAGCTGCCTGTTGCAACACACCTGCCATTTGTGATATCCGAGCGAGGGGAAGACATCATGCTGACCGCTCATTTTGCCAGGGCAAACACACAGTGGGAGCGCATCACTGAGGGAGATGTCCTGGTTATTTTTACTGAGCCACACGCCTATATCTCACCAAAAAATTATGATCATGAACGGAATGTACCCACCTGGAACTATATCGCAGTGCATGCCTATGGTACGGTAAAGTTATTGCAGGATGTGAAACAGACGCTAGATGTGCTGGAGGCTACTATTGTGAATTATGAATCAGGCTACAAAGCCCAGTGGGATCGCTTTGACGAATCCTACAAGCTCAAGATGATCAAGGGCATTGTTGCCTTTGAGCTAACAATTACAGATTTACAGGCAAAGAAAAAGCTTAGTCAGAACAGAACGGAAACCGAAAAAACAAAAATTATAAGTGATCTTTCACAGCGTGAGTCGAGCCATGAACGTGATCTTGCCAACTTCATGCGTAAATAAATATAATATATGATACCTAAAATTGATAACGTTATCCTCGAAGATGACGTAGTGCGCTTACAACCTTTGGAAATAAAAGATTTTGAACACTTGCTGCCATTTGCACTTCATGAACCGGAGATCTGGAAGTTTTCTCTCGTGGCCGTGGCGGGCGAGGACACATTACGTACTTACATTGAAACTGCAGTAAAAGAACGGGATGCAGGCACTGAGTATCCCTTCGTGGTGTTCGACAAGCGTACAAACCGTTATGCGGGAAGTACCAGGTTTTATGATATCCAGCTTGAAAAAGGAAGTTTACAGCTGGGGTATACCTGGTATGGCAAAGATTTTCAGGGTACGGGGCTAAATAGGCATTGTAAATTCCTGCTGTTACGTTATGCATTTGAAACTTTACAAGTGGAACGGGTGGAGTTCAGGGCAGATAATAACAACGTAAAAAGTATTGCAGCTATGAAAAGTATTGGGTGCACAGTTGAAGGGGTGCTACGGAGCCACATGCCTACAAATGTTGGCGGTCGTAGGGATAGCATTATCCTAAGCATCTTGAAATCGGAATGGGAACAAACAGTTAAAATGAATTTGTTTGCTAAGTTATAACGGTTAAATTTTCAACTTAAATATCAGGCCTGTTCCGACGGTTACAGGATGTGTTTCGATTAATAGACCGTTGTTTACGGTGCGCGTAGGATCATAATATTTCCCCGAGACATACCAGATTACACGTGGACTGATTTCGTAGTTTAAGTTAAGACCATAGACCAGACTTTTTTGTTTGTACCATTCTGTGCCTTTTTTTGACAGTCTGATATCGGATATTCCGAAGGATGTTGAAAGTGTTATCGGATGGCCTGACTTGTTTAACTGGATGTTGTAAATCAGACTATAGCTGGATTCATAGTTTTTCAGTCCGCCAATACCATAGTTGCGCATACCCTCCAGTTGCAAGAAAAGCTGGCTTTTTTGGATCAGGCGTATCTGCGTGCTGGAATAAAACCCATAATTGCTCAGCGGACTGAGAGACCGTCCTAATGCCGGTTGATCACCATCAATGCTGAATGGCAGGCTGGATAAACCTACAGCTCCGCGGAGATTGTCGTTGGTAACAAAGCTTCTAAAAGCTTCCATGAAACGGTTTTTGTTTTTAATGAAATTTTTAGGAGGCTCACTAGCCTCAATCTTGGGGATAGTAACAGTTGCAAATGGTGTTGTAGAAATTGAGGTGCTTGCAGGTGCCGAAAGCCCCTTTGGATTTTGGATCTTAACATCCTCCATCATATTTGGCAGGATATCGGCGTAAGAAAAAGGCTGTACGTCATTGAGCTCAATCGCACTTGATTTAAATTTTGAGGTTTTAAAAACATCAAACTTGTTATAATGTGTGATGATATTGGTTTCTGTAGCATCGAGATACCATTTGTCACCTTGCTTTTTGTAATCAATTACATTGGTGCTTTTGTCTATTCCAATAACAAAAGACTGTTTAATATTGTAATTGGTGACGGTGATCTTGACGAATGCATAGCTGGCGGTATCTATGTAGATAGTTCCTGCATCTCCAACTTTTTGCGTCGAAAAGAAGTTGATTACATATACACGGGTGTTATTGATCCAGTCTTTACCATTTACAACAAATTTGAATTTGGTCGTATTAGGTGTTAACAGTTCATTTTTTGAATGCACAAAATCTTTGTAGGCTATACTTGTATAGCCTGAAACCCAGCGTAGGGCCGGCTTGTTATTGGGATCGAAGGCAAGTGTGTCTTTTTTATGAATTAGCGAGACATCCGGGGATTTTTTGTTTGTATATCCTGGATAATAGAGCCTCATTACGGCATCACTTTTATAATAATAGGTATCAGTGACACTGTCTTTGGCCGAATTTATAATCCGAAGATTACCAGTCAGGATAAAATCTTTGATTGGATAGTTCTCCGGTATTTTTCGGATGGCTTTGTTAATGATGCTTTCTGTTTTGACAGAAATAACAACTTCGTTCAAAGCCGTTGATGATGGAACGAGTGCAATATTTAAATCTTTATCGGCAAAAGCTACGGTTCCCTTTTTATAACCTACACTGCTAAAGGTAACACCATGTTGCTGCACAACATCCTTTTGAACGAGAATAACATATTTACCCTCAGAATCGGTTGAGGTTCCATATTGCCCGATCTTGACCGATACCCCTGAAATTATTTTCTTCGTTTGCTGATCGGTGACACTTCCTTTAACTGTGATCAACTGCGCCATAACTGGTGCACTTAGAAACATAATGCTGATGCAAGTAGCTAACACTAAACGCAGGTAATACGCAGGAAGGTCAGCTGCATTAGATTGAGAGCAGGAAGTTAATTTAGACATTGAGATACTTTTCTTCCAATATAGTTCTTATCAACTCGATTCCATTGTCTTTAACAGATTTTAACTTTTTTATTAGATAAATTGGATTGCAGCTATGCGTTTTTATTTTTCTGTTGGTAATAATATATTTCTTTTCATTTTCTGAGTTAGCAAGTAGGGCATGTGATCAGGCTTCCTCGATTTAACAAGTTTTCGAAACTATTGGGACGGAACGGAGTTATAGTCACAACTACAATCAAACAAATAAAACGTATGGCCGAATTAGATGTACAACCAAAAAAGAAGAATCCAATTGTGTGGATAATATTAGTGCTGATAGCGCTGGCACTGCTATTTTTCCTGATGCGTGGATGCAATGAATCAAAAACAACAGGCCTTGCAGACACAACAACCAGGGATACGCTGGCAAAAACGGTAGTGGATTGGAATCAGGTAGATTTTAACACACCAGATACCACCTACGAGGAAGTAACGGATACTGGAATAGTAATCCGCAGCACTTCAAAATATACTATTTATGGTATAGGAGAAAATATCCTCTTTGCAAAAGATCAAAGCGAGATCCAGCGTGCCGCTGATGTACAGCTGCAACAAATTGCTGCCTCACTGAAAAAGCGCTTTAATGGTGCATCGTTGGCAGTGTATGGAAATACCGATGCGACAGGTACCGCTGAGCACAATAAGAAGTTAGGCGCTTCCCGGGCTGAGGTGGTTAAAGACTGGCTTATTCAAAATGGATTTTCTGCAGATTTAATTACCGTACAGTCCAAAGGGGAGTCAGATCCAGTAGCAACAAATGCGACGGAGAAAGGCAAAAAATTGAATAGGAGCGTTGAAATAGTAGCGCTTGCTGCCAAATAGAATTATTAACGAAAAAAAATGAAGTCATGGGACTAGAAGAAAATAGAAGTGCACGCCTGCAGGAATTAAGTGGAAGCGACTTTGAGATTGCAGATCATCAACCGGATATAATTGGCTGGGAGATTTTCGATTCAGCAGGTGATTATATTGGTGAAGTGGAAGATCTGATCTTTGATACTGAATCGCGTAAAGTGAGGTATATCATCACAGACCTTGATGGCTACGAGCTGGACGAGGAAAAATATGTGCTAATCCCTATAGGCCTCGTTACTTTACATGAAACAGAAGACGAGGTATTGTTAACGGAAGCAATCGCGGCACATTTGCCATCGCTGCCTGAATATGTTAAAGGCGAAATCACACCCGGTCAGGAGTTACAGATTCGCGAAATCCTGGTGGGAACAGCAGAACACGTAGTTGCAGTAATGAATGATTTACAGAATCAGGACGATTTCTACAACCACCGCCATTTTATCGACAGGGGTTACACGCGCAAGCCGTTGGATTAATTCGATAAGTATACATTTTTTTAAAAAGAGGGGAATTAGCTTGGAAAGGCAATTCCCCTCTTTTTTTATTCCGCTGATTCAAACGCTATTGAGTGATTTTTAAAATTTTCCCGTAACCAATGTTTTTTATTTTCGTCTATAAGATATATCCTTTATATTATGAATCTTAAGCAACTCTCCCTGTTAGTCCCATTTATTGGAATGTTATCTACCTCCGCAGTAGCCCAGCAAAATAATGTCTCTGATAGTGTTGATGTCTTTCTTAAGAATAAGATGGAGCAGCGACATATTCCGGCTTTGCAAGTATCAATTATTCGCGGTGGAAAAGTATTAAAAAACACTACCTATGGCGTTGCTAATCTAGAATATAACATCAAGGCAAGTGATGAGAGCATGTTTTCTGTCAATTCTATTACCAAGGCTTTTGTTGGAATTGCGGTAATGCAACTTGTCGAGGCTGGCAAACTGAAAATTACAGATCCTGTTTCCAAGTATATAGATAGTTTGCCAGACACCTGGAAGAAGATTACACTTCAACAGGTACTAACGCATACCTCAGGACTTCCGGATATTATGACGCCTGATGAGCAGGTGATGGGAAAAGGACTGGAATCAATGGCGATGGCTGAAGTGAAAAAGCTGCCGTTGGAATTCGCTGTGGGAGATAAGTTTAGCTATAACCAAACGGGTTACGTTTTACTGGGTCAGATCATCACAAAACTCAGTGGTATGCATTTCACCAAGTTTATTGAGGAGCGGCAGTTTAAAGTTGCAGGCATGAAGCTGACACGCTTTGGCGATTCCTTTGATGTGATACCAAATTATGCAGGTGCCTACCGGATGACAAAGCAGCTGGGCGATGATTACATAAGAACTAAAACACCTGGGATCGGTTACATGCAATTTCCGGAATTCTTTAGAACCGCTGCGGGTATTCTTTCTACATCGACAGATATGGCAAACTGGATTATTGCATTGAAAACAGGTAAGTTACTGAAGGAAAAAAGCAGCATTGAAGCCTTATGGACACCTGCGATATTGAACAATGGTAAAGTTGGTGGCTTTAACAGGCTTACTAATGGCTACGCACTCGGTTGGCCTACGGTAACCAGGGAAAAACATCCTGCGGTGGCTCCTGTTGGAGGTGGCCGCTCTGCGGTGTTCGTTTACCTGAAAGATGATTTGTCAATTGTTGTGCTCACAAACCTGATGGGGTCAAATCCAGATCAGTTTATTGATGCGTTGGCAGGTTTTTATATTCAGGACATTCGGACAAGCTTTCCTACCAAATAACCTGATTTACTTAGGCTTAACTAAGCACCATGTTGTCATGCAACGGATGTCTTGCACATTCGTTGTTTTAATGGGCTCAAAAAGTTCTGCGCCTAGTTTTGTGATGTAATACTGTAGTATTTCATAATTTACGAGATAGCGTACTGAGCCGTCGGGAAGTAGGTATTCGCCTTCACTAAGTGGTTTTACCTGATCCTCAATTCCGATGTCAGAGGCAAGTCTTGCGAAGAAATAACCCCCGGGTTTGAGCACACGCCAGGCAGATTGCATCATGGCATCAAACTGCATGTGACTTTTTGCAAAATGTAATACAGCACTGCAGATTACAAGATCAAAAAAATGCGTATCAAAAGGTAAGTCCTCAGCAGTAGCAACGACAAAGTTATCCGTGTCATTGGCGGGTGCTAGTTCCATGGATAGCTCTTTAACATGATCTATCGCGGTAGGATTTGTATCGACCCCAAATACCTCATAATCATTTTGCAAAAAATAGGGGAGGTTACGGCCGCCGCCAACGCCGATATCAAGTACACGCTGACAGGTGTCAAATCTTCCTTTAAGAAGTTGATCGAACAAATATATGTCGATATTGCCATACAGCTGCTGCAGATTGTTTTTTCGCATAGTGGTTAAATATACAATTTTTGGGTATACTCAGCTCGTAGAAACTTAACCTCAAGGTATATCCTTAAAAGGACTAACAGGATCCATATTAAAACATTTTCTCCGGTTTAGAGTTATAGGACAATTCCACTATTAATTCTGAACTGATTTGGCCTCCTACAAACAAACTCATAGCGTTAAAGGATTTAACGTTACAAGATTATTATTAATACTTGGCCTTACTGCACTTTTAGCCTGCGAGGGTTATTTTGGCTATCGTTTAAATACGCTTTCAGATCAGCAGGAGCAGATCAAGGAAGATTATTCTAATATCAATAACATCACTTTCGGACTGTTTTCTGTTGATCAATGGCATGATGAAGTTGCTGGTATTATCAATCACCAGGTACGGAATTTTACGATGACTAAGCAGCAAAAAAAGCAGCTCCAGACAGAAGTTGAAGAAATCATTCTGGCATTGATTAATAAAGCGCAGGCCTTGCTTGATAAACCAACAAAGTCAGTAGGAGGAAAGCTAAAAAAATTCGCTGTAAAAACTTTCGTAGACACCGACAAGATCAAAGCGCAGGTGCCGGGTTTTGCCAGGAACATTATCGCAACTATTGATAATCCAAAAAACAAGAAGCAGCTCAGTACATTGGCTATGGGCAAATTTAGTGCTGTCGAAAAAAGTAGTGCTATAGATAGCGCGATCTCTGCGAAGAATGTAGAAATCAAGAAAATGTACCGGAAATATCATGTGTCTACAGACGACAGCTTAAATGAAAAGCTCACTGCTTCTCTTGATAGCATTCGAAAAACCACTTACAATTATTCATTTGGTATGCTTGGCTGTATTGTGATTGTATTATCGCTATGGTGGATTTTCAGGAAGCGTGTTGATTTGCATGCAACACTTTTTGTGATGTCGCTTATGTTTGCCTTTATCCTATTGGCAGTGGGCTTAATGGCATCAATGATAGAAGTTGACGCAAGGATCAAATCCCTGGACTTTGTGTTATTAGGTGAACATGTTGTATTTAAAAACCAGGTGTTATTTTTTCAGAGTAAAAGTATCCTCGATGTAGTGCACGTATTGATTACGCAACCTGCTGTTGATTCTATATTAGTGGGCGTTTTAATTCTTGTGTTCAGTATATTATTTCCAATCATGAAATTAAGTTCCACTGGTATTCACCTGCTGAGTAAAAAGAAACTTGCCGAGAATAAGATCATCAAATACTTTGCATTTCAATCTGGTAAATGGAGCATGGCCGATGTAATTGTGATCGCGATATTAATGGTTTACATAGGTCTTAATGGACTATTGGAAAGTCAGCTTTCAAGTCTCAATATTAAAAGTGATGCCTTAACCATTATCACGACTAATAATACTGCGCTCCAACCGGGGTACATCATATTTATCAGTTTTGTTCTCTATGGGCTGACTTTATCTACCATATTGAAATTTATAACACCACATGATTCGCATTAATTGCCAGCAATAAAAGGTTCAAAATTGTAATCTAATTCGTAGACATTGACAACTCAAGACACAACAAAGAAGTTTAAAAATAGCGGCCTGGCTAACGGCATTCTTATCCTTGGATTAAGCATTTTGCTTTTTGGGCTAGCTTATTCAGGTTATCATCTGTATGCGCTTTCTACTGAACGCGAACAGATTAAGGAAGATTATAGCATGGCTAATAATATTACGTTTGGTCTTTTCTCAGTCGACCAGTGGCGCGATAGAATTGTAGCTGTGGTTGATGGGGAAGTACAGGATTTTAGTATGACCAAGGCTCAGAAAAAGGCCCTGCAGAAACAGGTGGAGAAGCAACTTCACGGTTTAATCACTACTACAATGGCTGATATCAACAAGCCGCAAAAATCTTTGGGCGGAAAGCTGAAGAAGCTGGCGGTAAATACCATTGTAAATGCCGATCAGATCCACGCACAGGTGCCTTCATTTTCGAAGACTATTATTGATAAGGTGAATAGTCCGAAAAGCCAGGCCAGGCTTAAGAATATTGCCTCCAGTAAGGTTGACCAGCTTGAAAAAGAAACTTACGATAGTACAAGTGAGGCTAGTACAGCCGTTACAAAGAGCCTGTTTAACAAGTACCATGTTGCCAACACAGCAGCATTTAATAAACAGATCAATGCCAAGTTGGATTACATACATAAGATTAGTTACAATTATTTATATGTGATGTTAGGCTGTGTTGTATTTGCACTCTGTTTGTGGTGGCTTATGCGGAAACAAGTTCAGTTGCAGACTACACTTTTTGTGATGTCGCTATTATTCGCGCTCGTTCTACTGACCGTAGGGGTTACTGCATCTATTATAGAAGTTGATGCGCGAATTCAAACTTTAAATTTTTCCCTTCTTGGTGAAAAGATCACATTTGATAATCAGGTGTTATTTTTTCAGAGCAAAAGTATATTAGGAATTGTAGAGGTCTTGATTAAGCAGCCAAAACCGGACTCAATTGTTGTAGGGGCTTTGATTTTGCTCTTTATTATTATTCTGCCTATGATCAGGCTTATAGCCAAAGGAATTCATGTTCTTGGAAAAAGAACATTTGCAGATAATAAAGTGATTAAATATTTAACTTTTGAATCTGCCAAATGGGATATGGCTGATGTAATGGTTGTCGGGATTTTAATGACCTATATTGGTTTAAATGGAATTTTGAAAAGTCAATTGTCGAATTTAAATATCCACACCAATGTACTAACGACCGAAACGGCCAATTACAGTACACTGCAATTTGGATATTTTGTGTTTGTGGGTTATGTGGTTTTTGAAACGATTTTATCCCGTATACTTAAACGAATGACGCCGGAGGAGGTAGCTTAACTCCATTGCATATTTAGTTACACGGCAGAGATATGCCGTGTAACTTTGTTAATTATTCTTTATTCATTCTGACAATTCTTGGACGAAATTTACCTTCGATATGAATCAACGCGTGTTGAGCGGCAATAACGGTTTCTATATCCTTATATGCCGAAGGATTTTCTTCAACCGTTCCGCCAATCAAACTTACATTCGCATTAGCCAACATCTTTTTCATAGCTGAAACCGTCATATTATCTTTAGCTTTCTGTCTGCTCATCGCACGTCCGGCACCATGCGATGCAGAATTCAAGGAATTTGGATCTCCTTTACCAGAAACAAGGTAAGCAGGTGTGGTCATGCTTCCCGGTATGATGCCCAACTCGCCTTTGTGAGCAGGGGTTGCACCTTTTCTATGAATAATAGCATGTCGGCCATCTGCAAGTGTTTCTTTCCATGCAAAGTTGTGATGATTTTCAACAAGTTGTAAAGCACTTAATCCAAGTGATTTCAGGAGATTGGCATGAATGCGATCGTGACAAGCCTTCGCATAGTCGCCGGCAAGTGTCATAGTCAACCAATACTCTTGCCCGGCTTCAGAATCCATGTCCAGCCAGGCTAATTGCTGTGCATGCCGCGGAAGCTTACACGAATTCATAGCAATTTGCGTGTAGTGCCTCGCTATGGCTGATCCCAGTCCGCGACTGCCCGAGTGACTTAGCAGTGCTATATACTTTTTTGCCGGTAACCCCAGCGTATTTCCAGACAAGAGTTCTATCTCGCCAAATTCAACAAAGTGGTTTCCGCTGCCCGAGGTCCCCAATTGTCTTGCGGCTTTGCCACGTAGTGGTTTCAAAAATGGTATTTCGTTAAAGATTGGACTATCCAATACTTCGTGTTCCTGTCTGATCTCCAGACCGCCTTCCATGCCAAAATGCGTATGATTTCTTAGTGCCTGTTTGATCTGATAGTCAAATCTGCTTAAGAAGCTATTACTTTCATCAATAATCGACAGTGCCATCCTGCATCCAATATCCATTCCTACCGCATAGGGAATAACTGCATTTTCTGTTGCCAGTACTCCACCGATTGGTAAACCAAAGCCCATATGTGCATCGGGCATTAGTGCAGCCTGGAGACTCACTGGTAGCAAATTGGCCACTTCCATTTGTTTCTTCGCTGATGCCTCAATACCGTTGCTGCCATAGGTTTTGCAGAATACCGGTTCTTGCTTTAATTCATACGCCTGGAAAGTAGGCTGCTCTTTCTTCCCGATTATCTTTTCTGCAATTTTCGCCGTTAGCTCATTCTCCAGAAATGATTCAGGATTAAGCATTATTTGTGCAAGTAGCTCCAGTAGCTGGCTTTTACTATGATGTTTGAAATTTTTTGTGGCTATCCCAATTACAAGGCTTCTCAGCTGATCATTGTGATACCCAATTTTACTTAAATCTTTTGTTTTTAAATTGCCCATGTGGGTGTGTGTTTATAAGTCGAGATAAGCTTCCTTTGAGCAATATCTCGGTTTGTTTTTTAACTTGTTAATATATTTTTGACGCTCGTAATACCGATAGTACCAACTATAGCTCTTGCCGCGTGTTAGCAAATTAATACGTGGCCACAGATCGTAATTCTTGATGTGATTAGCGATGACTAAAGATTCACTTTTGAGGTCAGCATCCATCAGTTTTACGTGTGTAACGATATGCGGAATAACCTTCAAAGTATATCGCCAAGGCTCCGAAAAAACATAGTTAACCTTAATGTTCCTCGAATTTGAATCAATAGTTTCTACGCGGATAAAGCACGACTTTTCCTCGTCGGTCAAATTAGCTTTGTTTGCATTCCATTTGTGAGCTGTAAACTCCTGTAGTAATTGTTCCATCTCTTTAAAAACATAGCGGCATTTACGGCGTTTTTTTCGTTTGAATGATTTATCATGGTGATACGCTACAGTGTTGATTTTACTCAGCAAAACTTCATAGAATTTAGCTTTGCGACTTTGCTTCATATCACCTGTCAATACAAAAGTCCGTTTCCAGCCGCGTTGATAAGGTTTGTCAATTGTCACCATAGGCATACTCCGTAGTTGCTCATCAATTTGTCTACTTCGTTTAGCTAGTTTTATTAGTTGCTTATCCCGGTCAGTTTTTACGAGTCGTTTTTTTCGGCGTGCCGTTTTGATACGGCACGACCATGCAAGTGTGTCCATTGGACTTCCATTTGATTTTTTTAAGAAATTTTTTTAGTCTCAATTCATCCTCGATGAGGATATACCCCTTTTGAGTACTCAGAAGATCCAACGGAAATAGGCAGGCAAAATAATATAAGTAGTTACAAAAGCAACCGTTTAACTATTTAATAAAACACAGGGTATGCCTGCCAGTTTAGGCAATGAGCGAAAGGGGCGATATGTAGCGTTGCTCTGTCATGATTCCTTGATATTTAAAAGATTAACAAACCAGGAATGTTGCAAATATATGATTTTATTTAAATAATTGCGTTACGGCTAATCAATTTACGCATGCAGGTTTATAGATGCCTCACGATATCAAAGCACATTGACCCTCCAATAACAATAGAAACTAATAAAACATCATGCTTTACAAAAGCCACTCTAAGTAGTCTCAGCGCTTTTCTCATGTGTTGCTCGACTGTGTTTTCTGATATGGATAAACTGGCGGCTACCTCCTTGTTTGTCATAGACTCCTCTCTGCGCATCTTAAATACCCGTCGACACTGCTCAGGTAATTTCTGTATTTCTGTGTAGAGTAAGTTTTCCAGCTCACGCGTTTCGATCAATGAAGAAGTTTGATCATCAGCTTCGCTAAAGGTGTGCTTTAAAAGGTTTTGATATTTCTGTTGCAAGATATTGCGGCGGTGCAGGTCTAGTATTTTATTCTTAAGAATCACATACAAAAAGGCCATGGCTGTATTTAGCTTCTGTAAAGAAACTTTACTGTTATAAAAAGCAATAAAAGTATCCTGTACTAATTCTTCGGCCAAACTTCTATCACGCGTCTTATCCATTGCTATAGCAAGCAGCTTCACACTGTACCTGCGATAGATCGCTTCAAAGGCATCAGTATTGCCCTCCTGCCAAAGCTGGATGAGCTGAACATCGGTCAGACTATTTAGTGGTTCGATGGGTTTTAGTATTTGGTTGAGGCTAATGTAGCTAATTGGCCGTGATAAAAAAAAATATTATGTGCAGTAACGGTTGCATGCTGGTTGTCCGTATTACCTCTATAACCAAGTGTAAATCGTGTGAAAAAGCAAATGCATATTCATCGCATCACAGAATTGCTTCGGCATTCTCGTGAGCAGGAAATGACAGATCAGGATAAGACTGAACTGGACAACTGGTTTCACCAGTTAAAGGGGGCACGTCCGGATTTAGAAAACTGGGTGGCGGAAGCAGGGAGCGAAGAGCTGCTAGCAGAAGAGCTCCTGACCCGGTTTAATCAGAAGCGTGTTAAAAAGCATCGTAGCAAAAAATATTTGTATTACGGTATAGCAGCTTCCTTAATCTTGATTTTTTCGGTCGGCCTTTTAGTCAATAAAATTGATTTTAATGCTAAACTCCCACAAGCAGCAGTATCCGTAAAGAATAACAGTGTGCCTGGGAAAAACCGGGCTATTCTCACTTTAAGCAATGGTACGCAGATCGATTTGAACGGCCAGTCTTCTGGCTTTGTTGGCGAACAATCAGGTGCCAGAATCTACAAGACGGCAGATGGTAAATTGTCCTATAATCAGAATGTGGAAACAAACGAGAAAAATTTAGTCTATAACACGCTGACTATCCCGCGTGGCGGACAATATCAGGTAGAGCTGCCCGATGGTACTAAAGTGTGGCTAAATTCAGATACCAGGTTACGCTATCCAACCCATTTTATAGGGAATGAAAGAAAGGTGGATCTTATTGGAGAGGCTTATTTTGAGGTGGCGCACAACAAGAAGATGCCCTTCAAGGTAGTAACCATGAATCAGGAAGTTACTGTGCTCGGTACCCACTTCAATGTTAAAGGTTATGGCGACGACAATGGTATTGCAACTACGCTACTCGAAGGAAGTGTAAATGTGCAAAACCGCGTTTCTGGAACAGCCAGAAAATTGGTTCCGGGTAACCAGTCTACCGTCTTAAAAAACAGCAATGCTATCGTAGTTGAAAATGTCCAATTGGAACAGGTAATGGCCTGGAAAAACGGGTATTTTATATTCGAAAATGAAGATATCAGATCGATCATGAAATTAATTGGCAGATGGTATGATGTTGATGTCGACTATAAACTTGATCAAACAAGTCGCTTTGGAGGAACTTTCTCAAAATCGGCAGATTTAAATGATTTACTAAAAAGTTTTGAGGCAATTAGTAATCTCAAATTTATCAGACAGGGAAGGAGGGTAACTGTAAGCAATTAAAGGTTATCAAACCATCAGCCTAAAAAATCAGGGAGTCGGCCAGGACCCCCTGATGACCGTCTCCAGGAGAGTCGGGTTAGGGAAATCCAGTGTAACTTAATATTAACCAAATTTAACCTAATTAATCAAATGTATAAAAAAAATGCTGAATCTAGAATCAGGCATCGGGGCTACTTATTGTCTAAAATCTTACTGAGGATGAAGTTCACTTTTGTCTTGCTCGCCATCACTGTACTACAGGTAAAGGCAGCAATTTACGCACAAAAAATATCACTTTCCGTTAAGGACGCTTCCTTAACAGAAGTAGTTTCTGAAATCAGAAAACAGACTAAGATAAACATATTATATAACAGTGGTTTGGCGGCCAGGCTAAAACCAATCACCATCAGCGTGAAAAACGAGGATCTTAAGCTGGTGCTTAGCAAATGTCTCAAAGATCAACCGGTTACGTACCAGGTTTTAAACGACAATATCCTTATCGTTTTAAAAGAAGAGCCTCAACCTTCGAAGCCCATTGAGGCCGCGGCCAGCAAAAAAGACTTGCTGGTGAATGGAAAGGTTACCGGCGATAATGGACAGCCCTTACCTGGTGTGACTATTAAGGTTAAGAATACGGCTACAACAACAATTTCTGACGCAACGGGTAACTATAAAATCACGGTGCCTGATGCGGGGATACTTGTGTTTTCATTCGTCGGTTATCTGCCTGTAGAAACAGCAGTAAATGGACGGACCACTATCTCGGTAAGCTTAAAAATGGAAAATACCGGACTAAATGAAGTTGTTGTTGTCGGTTATGGAACGCAAAAACAGAAAGATCTAACAGGATCGGTAAGTTCACTAACTTCAGAAAACTTTAATAAAGGTGTACAGCTCTCCCCCCAGCAATTGCTGCAAGGCAAGGTTGCGGGGGTCAATATCTCGCAGAACAGTGGTAAGCCGGGAGCTTCCAATACAGTTCGGATCAGGGGTGGGACCTCTCTCACAGGATCTAACGACCCACTTTATGTTATTGATGGTGTACCGATCTCGACTACAGCAGGCCTGGGACAGGCGAGCATCAGAGGTAATGGAACCGATGTTTTTGATCAGGAACCTATCAACCCTTTGCAAACACTCAATCCAAATGATATTGAATCTATTACGGTACTGAAAGATGCATCGGCTACTGCCATTTATGGTTCAAGGGGAGCAAATGGTGTCATCGTGGTAACTACAAAGGGAGGCAAGGCAGGTAAACCGGTAGTTTCTTATAATGGATTGATTAGTATTTCTCAGGTAGCAAAAAAACTACCAGTACTTAATGCAACTGAGTACCGCAGTTTGGTTACCTCTTTAAATCTTCCTTTAAATGATGCCGGTGGGGATACGAACTGGCAGGATGAGATTTTTAGAACAGCTGTCAGCAATGACCATAATATATCGCTTTCCGGAGGTTCAGACAGAACTACCTACCGCACTTCTTTTGGGTACGGCAATCAGCAAGGTATTGTGCTGAACTCTGGAATTCAACAGGCCAATATCCAGACCAACATCAGCCATAGTGCGTTGGATAACCGATTGAAGTTTGATCTGAAAGTTAATTACGGACAGAATAAATCAAATGTAGCGCCAATTTCTAATACTGTTGGTGGTGAGGCAGGAACAAGTATGAACTACGAAGCCTATGTCTTTAATCCCACTTTTCCTGTGTATAATGCAGCTGGCGGCTATAACCACGTTCCACCTTTCCGGATTAATCCGGTCTCGTTCTCAACGGATGTGTTGGATCAGAAAACAAATCAACGCCTTTTGGGGAATTTAATGACTTCATATAAGATCATTGATCCACTAAGTGTAAACGTGAATTTAGGGTATACCCGTCAGTCAACAGACCGCAATTCCTATATCAACAAAAACAATCCAATAGGAAATGGTTTTAATGGATACACCAGTGTACAGAAGTTTTTTGATTACAGCAAATTGCTGGAAACAGTATTCCGTTTCAATAAGACTTTTGGCAAGCACACTGTGGATGCCATCGCAGGTTATTCCTATCAATATTTTTATGGAGAAAGCAACCGCATCATCGCTTCGGGTTTCTTATCAGACGAGTTCAAATGGTATAGCTTAGCGGCAGCAAGTCTGATCAATCAAGTATCGAGTGGCGCGGAAAGTAATACTTTAATCTCAGGGTATACCCGTGTAAATTATAACTATGATGACCGTTTCTTACTTACGGGAACTGTGAGAAGAGATGGATCGAGTCGCTTTGGTGCTTCACACAAATGGGGATCTTTTCCTTCGGGATCAGCAGCATGGCGGATTTCTCAGGAAGACTTCTTTAAAGTAAAGGCTATTTCGGATCTGAAACTCCGCGTAAGTTACGGTGTTACAGGCAATCAGGAGATCGGCAACCTGAACTCTATCACCACATTGGGGCCAAGTAATAACGGATATATTATCGGCGGTCAGCGGGTTACAGTTGTACTACCACAGCAATTTGCCAACCCGGATTTGAAGTGGGAGACGACCGCTCAGTTAAACGTGGGCATTAACTATGGATTATTTGCTGGCCGTATTCATGGAAGCGTAGATTACTATCGCAAAAAAACATCTGACTTGCTGTTACGGATTGCGGTGCCTCAACCTGCTGTTGTAAGTACACAAATTGCCAATGTTGGTAGCGTTGAAAATAAAGGGTTCGAAATCGAAATAGGAGGGACAGTGCTGGAGAAAGGTAAATTTAGCTGGGAAACGAATTTGAATTTTAGTAGAAACCTCAACAAAGTACTGAGTCTTTCCAATGATGTCTACAGGGGTAGCAATATCCAGCAGGCACCACTACAGGGAACAGTATCTTCCGGTAGTTTTGCACAGTTGATTATGCCGGGATACCCATTGGGAACATTCTTTGGTAGAGTGTTTACGGGTGTAAATGCAAATGGTCTGGAGACCTATGATCCTGCGGGAAATCAGATTTTAGGAAGTGCACAACCTAAATTTACTTATGGGATGAGTCATAACTTTGTAGCCGGACAATGGTCGCTCGGTTTCAATTTAAGAGGCGTTTATGGGAACATGCTTTACAATGGAACTGCTAATAACCTGGGCTATAAGAATAATCTACCCGGAAGAAATGCCTTACAATCTGTTATAAATGATGGCGTATCTATCAATCAGCCAAAAGCATTTTCATCACGCTGGCTAGAAAGCGGTTCCTTCCTGCGTATGGACAATGCCACGTTAGGGTACACAGTACCTGTAAAAACAGCGGCAATTTCAAGTCTTCGCCTGTTTGTAACTGCACAGAACTTATTTGTGATTACCAAATATACAGGACTGGATCCTGAGGTGAATTCTGATGTTACAGCATCAGGCAGCCCACCCTTGGGTATTGATTATCTGGGATACCCAAGGGCGCGCACCTTTAGCTTTGGCGCAAGCATAAACTTTCAATAATCAGCTTATTCAAAGATGAACCATGAAAACGACATATAAAATACAACTCATAATGCTGATCGCTGTAGTAGTGAGCAGCTGTACAAAACTAGACGAGGAGCCTTTCGGGCGCTTGTCACCCGAAACATATTATAAAACTGAGGCCGAAGCCAATTCATCGGTAGCAGGAATCTATCAGTCTTTTCAACAGGTGCAAGGGGTTTCTGCTCCATGGACAATTTCAGTTGAAGGTACAGATGAATTTATTGTCCCAGGAAGAGCTAGTGGCGGCTGGTTTGACCAGAATAATATAGATATCATGCAGCATAATGTGAAGGCGGATAACCAAGCTGTATCTAATGCCTGGAACAATATATTTTCTGAAATTGGAATTGCCAACGCTGTAATTGAAAGCTTAAATGCTTCGCCTTCAGTGGGTAGTTTTAAGACTCAAATTGCCGAAGCAAGAGCATTACGTGCATATGGTTATTTTTATGCCATGGACTTTTGGGGAAATCTACCTCTGGTGACTGTGGGAAAGATAGAACAGAATAATCTGCCAGGTACTACAGCCCGTGCTGATATTTTCAAATTTGTAGAAAGCGAAATGCTTGCTGCGGTAAACGATTTGCCTGCAGCAAATTCTGTGAATAAAGCTACCTATTATCCAAGGTTGACCAAGGAGGCCGTATATGCAGCCCTGGCGATGGTTTATCTTAATGCAGAAGTTTATACAGGAACAGCGCGTTGGAATGACGCTGTAACGATGTGTAATAATGTAATCAATACCGGAGCCTTCGGCTTAGAAAGTAACGTTGTAGAATCATTTAAAGCCCTTAATGAAGGAAAGACCAAAGAAGTGATCTTCGCTTTCTCTATTGATCCTGCAAGAAGTTCCGGTGGAAATGCCTATATGCTTTACACACAGCCAGCATTAGATCAGCAGCGCTATAGTTTGCCATTTGCACCGGCCAATGGTTTCTCTACACAGAAGGAGGCTTTGGATCGTTATGAAGTGCAAGACAGACGCAGAAACTTGCTTCAATTTGGTCCGCAGTTTAAATTAGATGGCAGTCCGTTGGTGGATAGCAAAGGGGTGCAACTTAATTTGGTAAACTGTGTAAGTTTTACTGCTGCCGCTGATAATGAGGGATACAGGGTATTGAAGTATGTTCCTGAAGGTGTAACCTGGTCGGGATCCAATGGTAATACAGATTACGTCCAGACCAGATATTCAGATATCCTGCTTACCAAAGCCGAAGCTTTATTCAGATCAGGAACTACGGCAGAAGCGTTAACTTTGGTCAATCAGGTTAGGACCCGGAGTAATGCAACTACATTGACCAGTTTGACATTAAAAAATCTGGAAGAAGAGCGAGCGAGAGAGTTTATCTGGGAAGGGCACCGCAGACGGGATATGATCAGGTTTGGTACGTACTTCAATACCACCTGGACTTTTAAAACGTCTGTTACGCCGGCATTCCGAAGTATTTACCCTATTCCACTAACACAGATTGCAACAAATCCTAAACTTAAACAGAACACTGGTTATTAATTAATTATAATGCGCGGTGGTAACACTGCGCATTTTTCCTTTTTTTATGAAAAAATATCTACCGTTAATTTTTGGACTTTTTACAACTGTGAATAGCCAGGCACAACACCTCGAATGGCGCACTGGTATCCGGGATACCAGCTATTCCAGTCAGAGCGATTTTCGTTCGAACAAGAAAAAATATCCTGACATCAAACTTGTTCAGGAGCAGAAATTACCTGGCGTGACCGAGAAACGTAATTTGGTTTATGCAAAAGCTGGTCAGCGTGAACTCCATTTGGATGCCTTTACACCTAAGTCAACCACCAGGACTGCGGCGGTAATACTTATTCATGGCGGCGGATGGCGTTCTGGAGACAGGAGTCAGCATATCCCATTAGCTCAACATCTTGCTGCTAAAGGCGTAGCTTCATTTACTGTCGAATACCGGTTGTCGACTGAAGCATTTTATCCGGCAGGTGTGTTTGACGTCAAAGCTAGCGTGCGCTGGCTTAAAGCAAATGCAAAAAAATACAACGTAGACACCAGCAAAATTGCGGTGTTGGGCTTTTCTGCCGGGGGGCAGCTGGCGTCGTTAGTCGGGGTAACTGCGCATGTGAACAAGTTGGAAGGCGACTTGGGAAACAACAAATATTCGAGTAGCGTTAATGCCGTGATTGATATCGATGGGACGCTTTCATTTATACATCCAGAATCCTGGGAGGCACAAAATCTCAGTAATGTCGGTGCATCAGCCATGTGGATCGGATATCCACGTACAGAGCGGTTAGATTTATGGGCGGAAGCATCACCTGATAATTACACTCCGGAGAGCACTATTCCATTCCTGTTTCTCAACAGTTCTGTAGAAAGAATGCATGCCGGACGGGATGACTTCAGGAAAAATATGGAGAAAAAAGGCGTATATACTGAGGTGGTGAGTTTTAAAGATTCTCCACATGGCTTCTGTTTATATGAACCTTGGTTTGATCCGATGGTCAATAATATCACTTCATTCCTCGCAAAGGTTTTTAAATAACAGAGCACGGTTGACTTATACTGTTAGATAAGAAATTATACTATATTTAAATGCGTGCATGCGCCTTACTCAAAACCCATTCAATAATGAAGTTATTCTGCCTTGCCGTTCTCATCACCGCTTGTTTTTTTTCTTGTAAATCTCCCGACGCTAAAAGTCCTTCCAGAATCGAAAAGCGGGACGAAATTCTGAAAAACATTATTCCTCCAAAAATTTCAGAAAACAGAAAGGTATTGACAGATTTTGGTGCTAAAGGTGATTCGTTGACTAACAACAAGCCTGCATTTGACCGAGTCTTGAAAGCCTGCAAGGAACAAAATGGGTGCAGGCTTATCGTGCCTCCCGGTATTTATCTTATTAACGGTCCTATTCATTTAGTGGATAATACATGTTTAGAATTAAAAAAAGGTGCTAAACTTGTTTTTAGTACGAATTCGAAAGACTATCTGCCACTTGTGCCTACTAGTTGGGAAGGTACTCTAATTTATAACTATAGCCCTTTAATTTATGCTTATCAGGTGAAAAACGTAGCGATCATAGGGGAGGGTATAATAGATGGGAATGGTAAAAATGGTTTCAGCAAATGGTATGACCTTCAGAAGCCAGCACAGCAGCTGACTCGAAAAATGAATCACGACGGGATGCCTGTCAAAGAGCGTCTCTTTGGCGAAGGACATTACTTGCGGCCTCAACTAATACAATTTTTTGAATGCAAGAATATCCTTATTGAGGGAGTAACCATTGCTAATTCGCCATTCTGGTCTGTTCATTTTTTAAAGTCAGAAAACATTACGGCCAGAAAAGTAAAGTTTGATGCTTTTAATAAAAATAACGACGGTTTTGATCCGGAATATTCTAAAAATATTTTAATAGAAGACATCGATTTTAATAACGCCGATGATAATGTTGCCATTAAGGCCGGAAGGGATCATGAGGGTAGAAAAACGGCAATGAGTTCAGAGAACATCATTATTCGTAATTGCCGTTTTAAAGGGTTACATGGGGTTGTTATTGGTAGCGAAATGTCGGCCGGAGTACAAAATGTATTTGTAGAAAATTGTGGTTATGGTGGTTATTGTAAAAGAGGTATTTATTTAAAGTCTAACGCAGACCGGGGAGGATTTATAAAGAACATTTACGTGAACGATGTAGAATTTGGCGATGTGGAAGACGGGGTGTTTATTACGTCTTTTTATCATGGAGAGGGTAAAGGCTTTGAAACGGACATTCGTGATATTTTCATTGAGAACCTCAAATTCAAATCAGCAAGTCATGCCGGTTTAGTTATACAGGGATATCCAACGAAAAAGGTGAGTAATGTGAATTTTACTAATGTTCGTATTGATTCTTGTGTTAACGGCATAAGTTTTACCAATGCGGAACATATCATGTTCAATAATGTCGTAATCGGCAGAGAAATGGAAGTTCCTACGGCTGTGAAATAACCATGTCAATTTGTAATTATTTGAAGGTTATCTGGCTTAACTTTATATCGAAATATCTCGCGAAAGAAGTATCTGGCTTATTGTTTTTATCATAATACATAATCAATTTTGAAAGATCATCTATTAGCCTCGCTATTAGTAATGGTCTGCTTTGATAGATCAGGCCCAAGCGAAGCTAATATGAAGAAAGCTATGCCAATAGGGAAATAAAACTTTCTGGCAAAGGCCCGGAAAATTAATATAACATGTAAGGATAAGGGAATCAGTACAGGAGTTAGCGTAAACACACCAAGTTCATAAAATATCTTGATGTAAATCCAATAGTACATCAAGGATGACATATATTAGAACACTGATTATCTTTACATGAAACCTTTCTGCTTAATACGTTTAGCAACAAATACAGTTCACACCGCGCCAAATTTCTGAAAATCTCATCCTATACGTTTACATAGCTATCGGATATTTATCAGATATTATCGGATATTATCGGATATTATCGGATATTTTTAAGACGTTGTTTAGTACATTTGCTCTATGAGTAAGGCAAATGTATATACACTGTTTCTTGACTTAGACTGGAAATTAATGACGTTGGTTAGTCAAATTGATCGCTTTGATGCATCTTGGACAGCCATAGAAAGAAAAGAAGGGGCTAGTTTAAATTTAAGTCATACTCAATCCTCCCTGTCTTTCTTTTGTGTAATCGACGACATCAGCAAACCTTACTAAAAGTAAAGTAACCTCAATTGAGGATAAGATTGATTATGAAGTTTTAATAAATCTAAGCCAATTTATTAAAACTTCATCAACGATTTTATATATTGCCGTATTCTAAATGGTCACGATATGAAATTGATTTTTGTTGTGTTCATGCAACAGCTTTAGAAATGGGACAGTTTTTATCCTTTTTGATTTAATTATAACGGTATATTCATGTTTATTACGATTTTTCTGAGTAAACGTGATTTTTTTTAAGTAGAATTATCGTGCCATTTAGAATATAATTGTAGTGAATTTATTAAACATAAAGTCAAAAGAGGATTTATTAGATTATATAGGAATAGAAGAGGCACAGCTAAATCATCTACTCTATAGATTGCCCAATGCTTATAAATACCATACTTTCGAGGTTAAGAAGAAAAATGGATCATCTCGGATAATAAATTCACCAAATCCCGAGCTCAAAGTTATACAAACAAAACTTAAGGATGACTTAGTAGAGTTTTTTGGCAAGAAAAACTGTGTTCATGGATTCGTCAAGGACAAAAATATTTTGAGCAATGCAAGCTCTCATTTAAAGAAACAAATACTCATAAATATTGATCTAAAAGACTTTTTCTCGACAATTCATTTCGGAAGAGTTCGTGGTATGTTTTTATCTTCACCTTTTAGTTTTCCTGAACGTATAGCTACTCTACTTGCGCAAATCTGTTGTTTTAATGGACTTTTACCACAAGGTGCCCCAACCTCTCCAATTATTTCGAATTTTATCTGTCGAAAACTTGATAATAGCTTTATACAGTTTTCGAAAAAAAATAGTTTTTTTTACACCAGATATGCCGATGACATTACTTTCTCGAGCAATATTAGATCTTTATCATCGGAACTAGGAATTTTTAATAAAGATCAATTTGAAATTTCGAAATCAATTTTAAATCAAATACATAATAATGGGTTTACGATTAATGAATCTAAAGTAAGAATGGCTTCTAGATTTAATAATCAAACCGTGACTGGGATCAAGGTAAATGTGAAACCAAATGTAAGTAGATTTTATATAAAACAAATTAGGGCGATTTTACATGCATGCGAAAAACATGGTGTTGAAAAAACAGCGATAGTACATTTTCAAAAAAATGAGATAGATCTAAATAGGTTGAAAAGCCCGATAGATTTTTTCATAAAGCGGCTTGTTGGGAAAATATCTTTCATAGGCTTTGTAAGAGGAAAAGATGATTTTCTCTTTAAAAAGCTTTATGATAGAGTTAAGGTAATAGTGCCTAACGCACGTCTTTCGATTATTTATAAAAAGATTGATGAATCAAAGAATACCCTGATTTTAACGGAAGGCAAAACAGATTGGAAGCACATAAAAGCAGCATTAATCAAGCTTCAAGCACAAGGGGCCTACAACAATCTAAATTTGACTTTTGCTGACTACCTTGATGAACATAAAGTCTCAAACTCAGAACTGTTCAAAATTTGCGAATCGATACCAAAACTGGGAATGCAGAAGAACAAAACCATATGCATATTTGACAGGGACGACAAGAATTTTATTCCAAAAGTAACTTCCATTAATGATTTTTATAAAGACTGGACGAATAACGTATATTCAATGGTCTTGCCAGTGCCAAAACATAGAAATTTCGAAAATATTTGTATTGAGCATTATTATACTGATGATGATCTATTCACTTATGACCATAACAATAGAAGAATCTTTGTCAGCAGTGAATTTGAAAATAATGGGAATCACAAATTGGAGAAATATAGATACAAAGGAAATCTTGAGAAATTAAAAAATAGATTCCCGACTATTTTTGACTCCCAGGTAGTTGATTCTTCGGGAGCAAGTATTGCATTATCTAAAAATGACTTTGCAGACTACGTTTATAATAACAATCCAAGATACAATTCCTTCGATGTAGAAGCTTTTAAAGAAATTTTTAATCATATTTATGTAATTGAAAACACTACTCCAAAATGATATTTATAAGAAAAACGTACGGGTGAAAATAATTGCTGATATTTCTGTTCATAATACTAGTAAGCGGCTTTGGTCAGGAAGATGCGGTGTAAACCCTTGATTTTTCCTTCACAGTAGTTTACTTTTTCTGTTACATTATATATTACGTTCCTTCGACATCAATTTTGATCTTATGGAATTGCTCAAATAAGCTATTATTAAATTCAATACATATTCCTCTATGACTGTCGCCGTAGTGTGCCCACATCAACTCACTTTTAGCATTAAGGGAAAAACAGGTGACAGCGCACTGTTGGATTTTATTTTTCACCGAACTTTCAAACGCAGGTGCAATCAAGTGAAGATTATCTTTTAACGTTGGAAATTCATTGTGTAAGACTTTAAGATCATTTGCAGTATAGCTATCGACACTGGCCGTGTCAAAATAGACCCCGTCAATATTACAGTCAAATGGATCGTTAAAATCTCTAGGATTCGTAAACTTCAAAGTGAGCCCCGAAAGAATTTTTGAGCCAGATTCCAAAGAAGTATACTTATAAATGTTATCTAGCTCATTTGGTTTGTTCATGATCAAATATAGACATTGCAAGCAGCAAACCTATTCTGTTTAGTTGCCTATCTTTCTACAACTTTCCAAGAAATAGAATAGAGTCTTTTACAATTCTCTATATTGCAGGAGAACTAACTGGACGCTTGTGGAAAAAATAGAATATGGTGATGTTAACAAATTTTTGGTGTCTATAGGCCTCATTCTTATTGTGCTAAGCTTTATAATTCCATATTATTCTCTCAAAGAAGATTTTGGTGTTTATTTGGAGAACTCTAAAATCATGCAACTCCAACCTCATATGCAGATACTTATCTTGAGGAAGCAAATGCAGGTAGCATTTTTACAAGATATCATTCCCTACATTTCTATACTGTTGTTTTCAGGGGGAGTCCTGATATCCCAATGGGGCTTATGCCGTTGGTTCAAACGGCAAAAAAGCATAGACGAAAAATTCGATACTGAACTCGCTAAATCCAAACTCGAGTTGACTGCAATGAGTCCTGTTGAGGTTTTTGAAAAGGCACAAAACGAAGTAGATGAGATCGAAGCTGCAAATACAGAAGAAAGCCAAACCCCAACCAGCAACAATTCGCTAATCGAATACCTGAAAGTAGAGGAACGCGTATACAATTTGTTCAAAAACAATAGAAATAAGAATTTCGAAACCTATAGCCAAATGCGTTTAGGTCAAATTGAGATAGATATTGTTATGGCTTCCAAATCTTCTGCTTTCCTTGACCGCATCATTGAAATCAAATACTACCAGACCAACTTTAACCATTATGTTGTAGACAAAGCACTTGTTCAGCTCAACAATAAAATTATCTATTATAAAAGTAATACTAACCGTAATGCGGTCCCTGTATTAATGATTATCTACGAGCCAAATACCTTGGGTACTGGCAACATTCCTTCAGTTCAGGCACAAGTTATAGAATGGGCGTCGCAATATCCCGATCTCAACCACCTAAAAATTGTGTTCTCGACAATAAGTGAAATAGAAACATTTGATGTTAAAATACTGCTTAAAAAATAGTCAGTTGATCTTGGCATTTCTGCCAATAAAGGGATGTTTGGTTGGCATGATATTTCAGCAAGATATAGTTGAATGCAAACTGTGCCGTGCTTAAATGTTCAAAGTTAAATTTTTGTTTTATTACTTTTATGTATGCAATATTTTCTTCAGGTCTTTACTTTTATGCTTTCTTTCGGGGCGTTGTTTGTGATGTAACTGCGCTGATAAACAGGAAATTAGCAGGGCAAAAAAAAATGGACAACTTCGGATTTACTGAAGTTGTCCATTATGGTGGAGCCGAAGGGGTTCGAACCCTTGTCCAGTTGTGTGATAAATTATGCCTTCTACATGCTTATTTTCCACTTTATTTTCGGGAGCAGCCGGGCCGGAAACCTACCTTGACTTTTTCCTTAGGTACTTTATCTCGCCGTAGTACCGTACCTTACTACAGCCAGCATTGTTATTTCGATGCCCCTGATTCTAACCTAACGATGCAGCAGTCAGAGGGACAAAAGCTATCTAATTCTAAATTAGGCAGCTAAGGCGTAGTTATTTTCGCCAATCAAAGTGTGAACGTTCTCTTTAAGTGCTCTCCGTACAACGCACTGCATGCTAACATACTTAGCTCCACCCTGTCAAATCCAAAACGGCCCCAGTATGCGTGTTGAGGTATAAAGGTTAACTAGGCCTTCATCAACAACACGACAAATTTACTAAAATTATGCCAGTTTTCTACCAGGATATTCTTTTAATGCGATTTCTAAACAATCCATCGCCTTATTCAGGTCGTCAGTATTCAGTACATAAGCCATTCTCACTTCATTTTTTCCAGATCCTGGTGTAGAATAAAAACCTGTTGCAGGTGCCATCATCACTGTTTCTCCGTTACTGTCAAAGCTTTCCAGCATCCATTGGCAAAATACATCTGCATCGTCAATAGGGAACTTCGCTACAACATAAAAAGCACCACCCGGATTCGGACAGAATACGCCCTCAATGGCATTTAACCTCGCGACTAGTGTATCGCGTCTTAAGGTATATTCTGTATTTACAGCTTCAAAATAACTATCAGGAGTATCAACAGCCGCGGCTCCGGCAATCTGCTCAACCATACCAGGACTTAGCCTTGCCTGTGCGAATTTCAATGCCGAAGCAATAACTTCTTTGTTTTTAGTAATCAGGCATCCCAAACGTGCGCCACAAGCACTGTAACGTTTAGATACTGTATCCATGATCACTACGTTCTGCTCAAGACCATCTAAATGCATGGGGGATATAAACTCCCTGCCATCATAACAAAACTCCCTGTAAGCCTCATCAGAGAACAAGAACAGATCGTACTTTAAGCACAATGCTTTTAACGCTTCCAGTTCTTCTCTTGAGTACAAGTAACCTGTTGGGTTATTTGGATTGCAAATGATGATTGCCTTTGTCTTTGGTGTAATCAGCTTCTCGAACTCAGCAATAGGAGGTAAAGCGAAACCATTTTCAATAAAAGAAAGAATTGGTTTAACAACCACATTACTCATACAGGCAAAGCCGTTGTAGTTTGCGTAGAAAGGCTCTGGAATGATGATCTCATCGCCTTCGTTTACGCAAGTCTGCATTGCGATAGTAATGGCTTCAGAACCACCTACGGTAACGAGAATATCCTGAGGATCTATATTGTAATTTAATTTATTGTAATATTCAGCAAGCTTTGTCCTGTAGGCTAAAGTCCCTTCAGAAGCAGTATACGCCCACACGTCAAAATCAATGTTCTTGATGGCATTCAGCATGCCCTCAGGTGTAGCAATATCCGGTTGTCCAATATTAAGGTGATATACTTTTTTTCCGTCTTTTTTTGCCTTGTCGGCGAAAGGAGTAAGCTTACGGATGGGAGATGCAGGCATTTGCAGCCCTTTTTCTGATATGTTTGGCATGGTGCAAAAATAAAAAACCTCGTTAACTAACGAGGTTTTTTGTCATAAATATGAATAAAAATTTTACTTCGAACTTGCAGCAACTGTTTCACCTTTAATGTAAAGGACTTTAGTGCTGGTTTTAGCATTAGAGGTGATCGTTACAATTTTGCTGAATGGCATTGGCGCACCTGCAGGAGTGTAAGTAACTTTGATTACACCTGATTCTCCTTTTTTAACCGGAGTTTGTGTGTATTCAGGAACAGTACATCCACAGCTAGTTTCAACTTTAGAAATAATCAGGGGCTCTTCGCCTGTATTGGTGAATTTGAAGTCAATCGAAACAGGCTTACCCAATGTAACTTTTCCGAAGTCATAAGACTCTTTATCGAACTTGAAATCCGCAGGTTTAGTTTGTGCTTGTGTAGCAAAGCTAACACCTAAAATCATGGTAAATAATACAATTAACTTCTTCATGGCTTTCTATTTGATAACAAAAATAATCATTTTTTTAGATATCCTAAAGTTTTCAACTATTTATATTTATAATGCATGCATAACTCAAACTTTAGAAAATATGTATCTTTGCCTGGTAATAGGAATTGCTTATGACTCCAAATATAAATCTGACAACGAATCCAATTGACGCTGCTGAATTAAGTTTTGAAGATTTCAAGACCATCGTTATACAGGACTATAAAATTGCTTTTGAAAGCAGACAAGCTAGTTTATTAGGTCGTAAAGAGGTTTTATCCGGCAAAGCAAAGTTCGGCATCTTTGGTGATGGCAAGGAGGTTCCTCAGATTGCTATGGCGAAAGCCTTCAGAAATGGCGACTGGAGATCAGGATACTACCGCGATCAGACTTTTGCTTTCGCAACAGGCATTGCAACCATTAAAGAGTTTTTCGCGCAATTATATGCCAATCCCAATGTCGAGGCAGATCCGGCATCAGCAGGTCGTCAGATGAATTGCCACTTCGCAACGCGATCACTCAATGAAGATGGTAGCTGGAAAGATCTTACAGCAATTAAAAACTCTTCATCGGATATTGCCCCTACAGGTGGACAGATGGCCAGACTAGTTGGCCTCGCATATGCATCCAAATTATATAGACAAAACGCGGAACTGAGTTATCTCAAAAATTTCTCGGTAAACGGTGATGAAGTAGCCTTTGGAACCATTGGAAACGCATCCACTTCAGAAGGCGTTTTCTTTGAAGCTATCAATGCTGCGGGAGTTTTGCAGATTCCTATGGCTATGTCGGTCTGGGATGATGCCTATGGCATATCTGTTCCTGCCAAATACCAAACAACAAAAGAAGATATCTCAGAAATACTTAAAGGCTTTCAGCGTGATGAGAATACACCAGGATACGAAATATTTAAAGTGCGTGGCTGGGATTATCCCGGTCTTTGCGAAACTTACCAGCGTGCAATAGACATTTGCCGTACAGAACATGTACCTGTATTGATCCATGTAACTGAGGTCACGCAACCTCAGGGGCACTCCACTTCAGGATCACATGAGCGGTATAAAGATAAAACACGTCTGGACTGGGAAAAAGAATACGACTGCATCCTGCAAATGCGCAAATGGATGCTCGAATCGGCAATCATTTCCGAAGACGATATCACAGCCCTCGAAAATAAGGCTAAAGAATTTGTGCGCAATGCACAGAAAGAAGCATGGAACGAATTTCTTGGCGATATCAAAGTTGAAAAAGATGAAGTCATTAATCTCATCAAAGAAATTGCGCAGGGCGATGCAACTTTATTGAAAATTGCCTCTGTATTGTCAAGTACACCTGATGCACAGCGTAAAGAAGTAGTCTCTTCGGCCAGAAGGGCGTTAAGATTTACCATCAATACATCATCTCCATCGCGTACATTGCTCCTTGAGTGGTACCAGAAACATAAAGATTTAAACGCAGACCGCTATAACTCTAAATTATTTACAGACGGTAAGGAAAGTCCTTCGAATGTAAAAGTTGTAGCTCCTGAATACACCGAAACCGGTAAAATGGTGGATGGACGTGAGTTGCTGAATGCTTGTTTTGATGCAAACTTCGGCCGTGATCAGCGCCTTGTTGCCTTCGGAGAAGATCTTGGCGCCATAGGTGATGTGAATCAGGGCTTCGCCGGCTTACAGGCAAAATATGGTGATCTGAGGATCACAGATACTGGAATTCGTGAAATGACCATTGTTGGGCAGGGAATAGGTTTAGCTTTACGCGGACTTAGGCCAATTGCGGAGATTCAATATCTGGATTACTTGCTTTTTGCACTCAATGTGCTTAGTGATGACCTCGCCAGTTTATCTTATCGTACTAAAGCGGGACAAAAAGCACCTGTAATTATCCGTACACGTGGCCACCGGTTGGAAGGCGTATGGCATTCAGGATCGCCGATACAGATGATTTTAGGCTCGTTAAGAGGTTTGCATTTGTGCGTACCACGAAATATGACCCAGGCTGCAGGTATGTACAACACTTTGTTCCGTGCCGACGAACCGGCATTGGTAATAGAATGTCTTAATGGTTACCGCCTGAAAGAAAAATTGCCTGAAAATGTTGGTGAATACACTGTTCCTTTAGGGAAAGCAGAGATCATCAGATCAGGTAAAGATATTACCATCGTTTCTTACGGATCCACCTTACGCGTTGTAGAAGAAGCTGCTGAAGAACTGGCGCGCTTTGGTATCGACGTCGAAATTGTGGATCCACAAACCTTGTTACCGTTTGATACCGATCAACTTTGTGTTGCCACGCTGGCAAAAACAAATAAATTACTTGTTGTAGATGAGGATGTTCCGGGAGGCGCTACCGCCTACATCCTGCAACAAATTTTAGAAGTGCAAAAAGGATATTATCTGTTGGATTCTCAACCTCAGACTTTAAGTGCTAAAGCACACCGCCCGCCTTATGGGACGGACGGCGATTACTTTAGTAAACCTTCGGTTGATGATGTTGTAGAGACTGTATATCAAATGATGCATGAGCATAACGCATCAAAGTTCCCGGCTATTTTTTAAAGCCGGCTAACTTTATTTCTTAAAAACTGATCTGCTAATACCAGTGCTGCCATAGCTTCTACAATGACTACGGCACGGGGTACTACGCATGGATCATGCCTGCCCTTACCTTTAATTTCTGCAGCATTACCTTCACTGTCTACGGTCTGCTGATTGTGCATGATCGTGGCTACAGGCTTAAAAGCTACTTTGAAGCTAATCTCCATTCCGTTGGAGATACCTCCCTGAATACCTCCTGAAAAGTTGGTCAGCGTTTTTGGTGATTTACCATCTGTTTCGAAAATATCATTGTGCTCGGAGCCTTTCATCTCACTACCCTCAAACCCAGATCCGTATTCAAAACCGTGGACCGCATTAATGCTGAGCATTGCTTTGCCCAGATCTGCATGTAGCTTATCAAAAACAGGTTCTCCCAAACCCACGGGGCAGTTACGGATCACACAATTGATCTTTCCGCCAATGGTATCTCCATCTTTACGGATTCCTTCGATGCATGCTATCATTTCTGCTGCTGCAGCAGCATCTGCACATCGTACAATATTATCTTCACGCAAGGCAAATAATTCCTGTACAGGAAGAGGAGCCAGCGCAGGAGCATTAATTTTGCCCACAGCAGATACATGCGCGAAAATTTCGATTCCAGCATGTTTCAGCAATAACTTAGCAATAGCTCCTGCAGCTACCCTGGCTGCGGTTTCGCGGGCAGAGGAACGGCCGCCACCACGGTGATCTCTGACACCATATTTCGCATCATATGTGTAATCGGCATGCGAAGGGCGGTAAACATTTTTATTGTGCTCATAGTCCTTTGATCGATGGTCTTCGTTTGGAATCAACAGCGCAATCGGGGTGCCTGTACTTTGGCCCTCAAAAATTCCTGAAAGAATTTGTACGGTGTCGCTTTCCTTACGCTGAGTGGTAATCCTGGACTGCCCCGGTCTCCGCATATCCAGTTCTGCCTGAATAAAAGCCAGGTCAATCGGCAGGCCCGCCGGACAGCCATCTATGATCACACCTATAGCCACACCATGTGATTCCCCAAAAGTCGAGATTCTGAATAACTGACCAAATGAATTTCCTGCCATATCTATCGTTAATTAGCTTTTTATAATAAACCCTGCTTTTTCCAGGTCGCTCCAGAAATCAGGGTACGACTTTTCTACCACATCCATATCTTCCATCTCTATTTCCTTAATCAGGATACTTAATGGTGCAAACGCCATCGCCATCCTGTGGTCATCGTATGTTTTAAACACTACCTTTTCAGGGAAGTGGAGGTTATCACAAACCAATGTATAAATAAGGTTGTCTTCAACTAGTTCTACGCCAATCTTCGCCAGTTCGTTTTGTAATGCCTTAACGCGGTTGGTTTCCTTGATTTTTAGGGTTTCCAATCCTGTAAACTTTAGATGAAGTCCCTTGGCAGCAGCACAAACAATAATAGTCTGTGCCAGATCCGGGCAGTCCTGCAAATCCAGAATGTCGTCAATATCCGATGATGGCAACACTTTTTTAAGGCTGATGCCTTCAGCTGTTCTGCTGGTGCTTACGCCCAGTATTGTCATGATTGACTGGATGCGGCTGTCTCCCTGCAGACTCGCATGTTTGAGGTGAGGCAATGCAATGGTTGCATCATCAAGCAGTGCTACGATGCTATACCAGTAGGAAGCGGCCGACCAGTCGGGTTCTACAACAAGCGTAGAAGATTTATGATCTTGCTTATTAATCTGAATGATGTTATCGTTCCAGCTATGTGTTATACCTGTTTCTTCCAACATCTTTAACGTCATTTCTACATAAGGTCTCGAAGTAAGGTACCCCTCAATCGTTAGCGTTAACCCGAGTTCCAATACAGGAGCAATGATAAGTAAAGCGGATAAATATTGGCTGCTCACATCGCCTTTAATACTAATGCTGGCAGTTTTTTGAGTAAACCCACCATTAATTTCCAAGGGCGGATACCCTTCCTCTTCAGTGTAATTAATGGATGCCCCTAAAGTAGTGAGTGCTTCAACCAACAGTTTAATCGGTCTTTCCTTCATTCTTTTTGAACCGGTAAGCAAGAAACGACCCGGTGTGGTAGATAAAAAAGCAGTCAGGAAGCGCATTGCCGTTCCAGCATGACCAACGTCAACGGTTTGCACCGAGGTCGTATTTTTATCCAGCTTTTGCAGAATGCCATTCAGCGTAACGGTATCCGCGGCATCGGAGAGGTTTTTTACCTCAACAAGTCCATTGCTTAACGCAGCAATCACCAGGGCTCTGTTGCTTTCGCTTTTAGAGCCCGTCAGGTAAATTGTTGCGTTTACAGGTGATTTTCCAGAGAAACTGACGAATGCATTTTTTTTCATTATCCAGGAAGTGTTTCTACAGTAACTGGTGCACTTGCTTCAGCAACATTAGCTGCAGCTTTGCCTTCATTCATGATTAGGGTTTGTTTTCTGATAGATTCTCCATGAACAAGTTCAAGGAATTTCTCTGTAAATACAGGGTCTAACTTTAAAACTTTACCCATTGCACCGCGCTTCTGCATAATTTCGTCCCAACGGTTAACCTGTAGAATAGTAACCTGGTTATCTCTTTTGTAAATACCAATCTGTTCTACAATCGCCATGCGCTCACCAAGTTTCTGGATCATGAGGTCATCGATTTTATCAATTTGCTTACGCAGATCGGCTAATTTATCTACAAACTCTTCATTTTTAGATTCTGCTTTACGTAGGCTTAAGCGGTCTACCAACTCTTCCAATGCCGCAGGGCTAACCTGTTGCTTGGCATCTGTCCATGCTACAGAAGGATCAATATGTGATTCGATCATCAGCCCCTGAAGATCAAGATCTAATGCTTTTTGTGAAATATAAGGAATCAGTTCGCGGTTACCGCAGATATGACTTGGATCATTGATGATTGGCAATTCAGGGCATAAAGTTTTCAGCTGGATTGCCAGTTCCCACATTGGTTCATTGCGGAAAGCACTTTTCTCGTACGAAGAGAAGCCACGGTGAATAGCACCTAATTTAGTAATACCAGCATTGTTAATACGCTCTAATGCACCAACCCATAATGAAAGATCCGGGTTCACAGGGTTTTTAACCAACACAGGAATATCAACACCTTTTAAAGCGTCGGCAATTTCCTGAACAGTAAACGGATTCGCTGTTGAGCGGGCACCAATCCAAAGGATATCAACACCTGCAGCAAGTGCTTCTTCCACATGCTTTGCTGTAGCTACTTCAACTGCCGTAGGCAAACCAGTTTGTTCTTTTGCTTTTTTTAACCATTCCAGACCAATGCTACCAATACCTTCAAACTCGCCCGGACGGGTACGTGGTTTCCAGATCCCAGCTCTCAATACCGATACTTTTCCGGTAGCTGCCAGCAGGTGTGCTGTTGATAATAGTTGTTCTTCAGTTTCTGCGCTGCAGGGACCAGAGATAATAAGGGGCTCATTCTTGATGTTGATCCAGCTGTTTAATGGTTGGATGTTTAAACTTAATTTCATTTTTGTTGGGTTTGGGAGTAAATATTGTTGTGAATTATACTTTGTCGTTTTTGGCGTATTCGCCCATTATATTGAAGTTTACTGTGTATTTCAGTACTTTACGGATGGCGGTGTCATAGTTCTCTATGCTGCCCCATTCTATATCCACATAAAAATTATATTCGTTTCTTTTACCTAATACGGGCATAGACTGGATTTTTGTCAGATTGATGCCTAATTCAGAGAATATGTTGAGCACTTTCGATAAGGCACCAACATGGTTACCCACCTGAAAACAGATTGAGGCTTTGTTAATTGTTGTTTCTTCTTCATTTCTCTCACCTTTTAAGATCAGAAAACGGGTGTAGTTCTTTTTGTTTGATTCAATCCTGCGCTCAATAATATTGAGGTTGTAAAGTTCTGCTGCAAGCGTGTTGGCAATAGCAACGGTGTCTGTTAGCAGTTCTTCCCTGATCTTTTTAGCGCAAGCTGCAGTGTCGTTGCTTTCTATTACCTGAATATGAGGAAACTGATCAAAGAAATCGATACACTGACGGATTGCAATAGGGTGGGAGGTTACATATTTTACATCTTCAAACTTAACGCCTGGTAAAGCCATCAGGTGTAATTGAATTGGCAGGTATACCTCACCAACGATGTTGAAATTATACTCGCGCAGCAAGGTGTAGTTTGGTAACAAGCTGCCGGCGATAGAATTTTCTATGGCCATTACCACATAGTCTGCTTCTTTACGCTCCAGGCATTCGCAGGTAATTTTGAATGAGTTACACTCAACAGTTTGGATGTCCTTACCAAAATACTTAAAAGCAGCCTCCTCGTGAAACGATGCTTTTGTGCCCTGTATTGCAACTCTTGGTCCTTTTTTCATGTTAATTTTTGCTTTAAACAAAAAAAGTCCCGGCTTTAGGCCGGGACTTTTGTATACTGTGTTTTTATCTTCTAAGTATGCATATTAGTCCCGGCTCTTACTAAAATAGTAAAAGTAACCAAACCAATATGTAGTAACGTTTTTCATTTCTTTTTTCGTTGCTCCAAATGTAATAACAAAATTTAATTTGTCAAGAGTTATTTGAAAATATTATTTGCGGCCCTCAGCCTCCTTTAAATCCTGCTGCATCAGCTTTGCGATTTTGGTGCTGCCATCATAACTCCATCCCGGAGGATAAAAAACATATTTTATTTTGTCAGCTATGGTAGGTGCCTTCTTAATGTCGTTAGACATCGCTATAAATTCATGAAATACAATGTTGACTGCATCTGTTTTTTCTGGCTGTGTAGTCAATCCATATTTCACTTCATCTTCGGGTAATTCTGCCTGGAACGTACCAAACCATCTGTCCCATAAAATAAGTACCATACCCATGTTTTTATCCAGGTAACGTACATTACTGGCATGATGTACCCGGTGATGCGAAGGGGTCACAAAGATATATTCTATCACAGGATGTAATTTTCCAATTGTCTGTGTATGCACCAGGTTGCCGTAAATTTGCGTAATCAGATAAGCGAAAAGGATATCTATGGCGTTAAAACCCATAAATGCCAGGGGCAAATAAAAGAATACCCGGTATAAAGGTTCAAAAACTGTAGAACGGAATCCCGTGGTCAGATTGAAATGCGCAGAAGAGTGGTGGGTTACGTGCATGGCCCAGAAAAGGCGTACATAATGACCTGTCGTATGCAATAGCCAGTATAGGAAGTCCTGGCCAAGGATTAGCACAGTCCAATAAATCCAAACATTATGGATTTCAAAAAGGCGAAATTGATAGCAGTAATTCAGCAGAAAGAACGTAGCTGTTTTCATACCCAGATTGATAATTACCGCCACCGTCATCAGATAGAGGTTAGTCCAGGTATCACGTTTGGTGTATAACTTCCTGTCGTGCATATAGCTGAAGTACATCTCCACAAAAGAGATGACAATCACCATAGAAAATAAAGAGGTTACTGTTATCCCTCTGGAATCATATATCATAGACTGAATTGTAATAATTTAAACTTTCAATTACGTCCTGGTCAGAAACCTTGCAATTGTATTCGCATTGCCCAATGCTCTCTAAAAGGGAGAACAGAATCTGACCGTGTTCATTTTTCTTATCGCTCTTCAGCAACTCCTGGATGCCTTTAAAATCTTTGGATTTAATTGTGTATTGAGGATAAGTAACCTTAATAAAAGCAGTTAGATCTTCCAGTTCGGCGCGTGTAAGGTTGCTGTTTTTGTGCGATAGCCAGCCTTCGCAAATCATCCCGATGGCTATGGCTTCACCGTGCGTGAGTGGTTTTTTATCCTTGCTCAAAGAGTTACTCTCCACAGCATGACCGATAGTATGACCAAAATTCAGGATTTTACGCAAGCCCTTTTCTAAAGGGTCTTCGGTAACGACCTTGTTTTTTATTGCTACCGACTGGTATACCAACTCTGGCGAAATATTTTTATAATCGCTGGTTTTAAGCGCTTCGTAATAGTCTTTATCGATGATCAGGCCATGTTTGATCATCTCGGCAAACCCAGAAAGCAACTCGCGTTCAGGAACAGTTTTCAGAAATGCTGATTCAATAAATACAGCCTGTGGCAGGCTGAAAGTACCGATCATGTTTTTTATGTTGTCGATATCAATACCTGTTTTGCCGCCTACAGAAGCATCAACCTGAGCCAGTAGGGTAGTAGGTATATTGATGAAATCGATACCACGTTTGTAGGTCGAGGCCACAAATCCGCCCATGTCTGTAATAACACCACCGCCAAGGTTAATCATTAGCGCTTTGCGATCAGCCTCAAAATCCAATAATGTTTTCCAAATGCCAATGCAGAAATCAATATTCTTATTTTCTTCGCCGGGATCAGTCTCAATCACATCAAATGTGCTGAAATCGTCCAGCATCGCCTGAAAAACAGGTAGACAATGTGCTGAAGTGTTGATGTCTGCGAAGACAAAGATCTTGCTGTACTTCGCATCTTCCAGAAAAGTCTTAAGCGGCTGCAGCTCTGTTTCGAAGTGAATCGTATGTCCGGAATTAACTAATTCTGCCATTAGATTACGGTTATTTTATTACCCATAAAATCAATAACATCCCCAACGCGTACTTTTAAACGCTTGCGATAATCGACTGCACCATTATATTTAACAAGGCCGTCTTCCACAACCGTTTGAGCTTCGCCACCACTTTGTACAAGGCCTGTAGCCTTTAACAGTGATATCATGGGAATAAATTCGCCTTCTAACTTAAATTCTATCATCGTCCAGCAAAATTACAATTTATTACAACCTGTTTTATCTTTGCTAGCCGGGGAATTCATATTTTTGCATCCGTTTGACTAACTAACTTATTCCTGATGGAAATTTCCCCCATGAAAAAACTCAATTTCGAGGATACCGAAATTGCTTTTCGCAATAAATCGAATGGAGAACTCAATAGTGCCTACTTGTTGTTTAAAGTAATCAGCAGTAACTTCCTAACCAAAGTAGGGCCTCCGATCACCAATTTTTTTATGAATATTGGCCTGCCGATCAAGGGAGCTATTAAAGCGACGATCTTCAAGCAGTTCTGTGGTGGCGAAACGATCGCAGAATGCGAACATACTATAGAGCAGTTGTCTACGGCCAAGGTGGGTACTATCCTCGACTATTCTGTAGAAGGCGAAGATGATGAGGAGGTATTCGATTTCACCTGTGCGGAGATTATCAGAACCATCGAACGCGCTACCGGGGATCCAAGGGTGCCTATCACCGTTTTTAAAGTTACGGGCATTGGGCGTTTCGGATTATTGGAGAAACTTGATGCCGGTAAGGTGTTGACTGCCGAAGAAGAAAAGGAATTTTCGCGTGTCAAAACGCGCTGCACCAGAATCTGTAAAACAGCTTTTGAGAAAAATGTGCCCATTATGATTGATGCGGAGGAAACCTGGATTCAGAAAACTATTGATGATCTGGCTGCAGAAATGATGAGCTTATTCAATAAAAAGAAGGTATTAATTTATAATACTTATCAGATGTACCGCCATGACAAGCTCGCAGACCTCAAAGCAGATCACCTTATTTCTAAAGAGCGTGGATATTTGCTTGGTGTAAAAATGGTTCGTGGTGCCTATATGGAAAAGGAACGTAAACGCGCTGCAGAGATGGGCTATCCATCTCCAATCCAACCTGATAAAGCGGCGTCGGATCGCGACTATGATGCCTCGTTAAAATACTGCGTCGAAAATATCAAGGAAATTGGTTTTGTTTGTGGTACACATAATGAAGAGAGTTGCAGGTTGTTGACCGAATTGATGAATCAACATGGTATTGTTGCTTCAGACAGGCACGTGTATTTTGCACAGTTGCTGGGAATGAGTGATAACCTGAGTTTCAATCTTTCAAATGCAGATTATAATGTAGCCAAATATGTCCCTTATGGACCAGTTAAAGCTGTTATGCCGTACCTGTTCAGAAGAGCTCAGGAAAATACATCTATCGCCGGACAAACGAGCAGGGAGCTTAATCTGATCGTCAAGGAAAAACAAAGAAGAAAATTATAATATGACGGAGCTATTCGGCTCCCTTTTTATTTGTTTTTTACCTCAAAATCATACTGCCCGTAAAGCACATCATTGTTACTAAGCCCTTGTACTACCACCCTGAACTTACCGGTGATATCACTGGTGAAAAAGGTGATTTCCTGCGGTTGAAGCTTTACTACCCTGGCATGGTCCCAGTAGATGGTAGATACGAAAGCAGACTCCTGCGGATCTGCAAAGTCATTCACATAATATGCTTTCTGAGTGTAAATAGGGTCAAGGTTGGTTATTTTTACTTTTTTGGTTACAATGGTGCAACCGTTATAGATACTAAAAGACTGTGTTTGTGGATTTCGATATTGTTTACCTGTTACGGGTTGTGTATTGCCTGAAGAACCAAAATGATTCGGACAATTTAGAATATTAGATGTACAAACGTAATCGCCACAGGCATTTGTTCCGCGTGCCCGCTCCTGGAAATTGATGCTCTGGTCATTCGATTTTTTAATAACCACCTCCTGCAGTCTATTTACCTTTTCTTTGCTGTTAATTGCCAGCACACTGTTGTTCTGCACGGCTGTCGGTATCAATCGTTGTTCTACATTATACAATTTAGCATACCGCCCGTTGTTAGCTACATATGGATCTTTGATTTCTATTTGATAATCGGGGTCGGCGGCATTTCCCGCAAGTAAACTGAACTTTTTTCCAAATTCCGTTAATAGTGCATCTGTCGTTAAAGTTACCTCGCCGTCACTGTTTGTAGACAGAATTCCAACTCCCTTATCATTGAAGTAGCTAATTGATACTGGTTTTTTAAGCTTTTTACCGGCGCGCTTGATTACAATTTTAAAATTCAGGGAGTCATCTTCTTTGACATCACTTTTGTTCTTTTCAAGCCAGAGATATTTTCGCCATCCGCGTGTTAACAATATATCTTCCATGTATTGACGGTCTTCAATACCCCGGCCATTCACCGCCAACGGCAAATTGGTAAGCTCACTGTTCAAATAAGTATAGCTTTCTATATCATTGGCCATCTTTGACGAAATCCTGTTGTCCTGTACACAAGCAATGGAAACCAGTCCTACAGTGTCAGCGCCAACCAGGTTTAGCTTAAGCGTCACTTTTTGTCGCGTTGCATAACTCTGTTTGTCTGTACGGATCTCCAGGTTTTTTACTGGATCATATTTTGCAAAAAACATCCTTTCTGCTAGTGGGCGACCGAGACTATCCGAAAATGTAATTGTATGCAGGCCTTTGGGAACCCCATCCAGGGGGAATTTGATTAATTTACGTCCTTCATTTATCCTGATCTCCGTGGCCGGATAACTTTGGTTGGCATCGCCTATGTGAAGTCTTATTTGTTGCGGCATGCTGCTGCGAATAATAACCTGCAGGGTGTCTTTGACGGCCGCCTTAGCAATAGAAATGCCTAAGCCATTTTTAAGGATGGGTGGTAGCTGATAAATACTATCGGCAAACCCAGAGTGCATTAGTTTTACACTGTAGGTGCTATTTTTATTCGGTGTTAGGATAAACTTACCAATTCCGTAAGCATTTGTTTCAATGGTATCGATCACTTTGTGATCCTGGAATAGTTGTGCCTTAACTGTGACTGTGGCCGACTGCTGATCTTTAACTTCCCAGGCAATTCTGCCAGAGATCTGATCAACCAAATGACCACCTTCGGGATAAAAATTTACTTTGGCTTTTTTGATGGAAACAGGAAGAGGGATATTAACAAAACTGCTGTCTTTGCCGAAGCTGAGTTTAGCATATAAATTTGGGTCAGTTATGTCAGGTTGCTCCCGCACAGTAAATAATAATTCTCCAGAAACATTTGTCTTGGTTTTTTTCAATAGCTTACCGTACTTATAGGCAACATCAACGGGGCCAGGTAAAAACCGCGCATCTTTAGTGGTTACAGCAAGCAGAAGTTCATGTATGTTGGCCGACTTTTCCTGGTTCATAAATTTAATGCTGGCATTAAAAGGCGGGTCAAGATTTGTTTTGATTAGAATAGGTTGTATAAAAACTACATCAGGTATCCCTGCCTTCACCAAATTTGTCGTAGCCAAAAAATGGTAATTTCCGGCAATGAGCGAGTCCGGTAAAAGCATACATCCCATAGTGAGGCCGTTTTCCATCAAATACTTATCTTGCTTAATGACAACACTGTCAACATCCCTGATTAATGCTAGAGACAACACCTCGTGCCGAACAGCTCGATCTGCAGAAGCGCCTGTCAGATAACCGGTAAACCAGACGAGTTCCGTATTGGTATACGTGGTTTTGTCAAAATGTACAAATATCTTCTCCCTGGTAGTTTCTATTTGTGCAACAGTCTGTAGGGCAAATAGAAGCAGAAAGATAAATCCGATTGAAATACGCCGGGCATGTAGGCTCATCCTCTAAAGTTAAGAGAAACCTACACTTTTGCCAAAGTATAACGAGATAATAGCAAGCTATTTGGACGCCCCAAAAATAGAGACGTAAATTTTCTGTTGTAATGGAGTTGGTTTTAATACCCGCTTAATTTCGAATTTAGTAGACTTAACATCTATATCCAATCCAGCGTAGGCAAAATATTTAATGTAGTTGGGGGCAGTCGTAGTAGTCGCATAGCTGAAAAATTCGTTGAGATCAGTGCCGGCCACCTGTTCACATACTGTTCTGAATTCCTGTGAGGTGAAACCACGTCTCAACTTTTTGTAATATTGTTTGTATAAGGTGCGCATCACATCATCAAGGCTCTTTTTATTATTTGTTTCCTGTCTGATTTTCATATCTAACATCAGACCGAGAATTGGGCCTTTGTCATAGTAGGAAATCGTTTTGTCTGCATCTTCTTTCTTAACACTCGGTCCGTAAGTCCAGGTTTGGAAACTAGACTGGGTTACCGACTGATACAGGTGGCCTGGTTTGTTCTCGTACGCCATTAAATTGTCGCGCAGATGATCAATAAGTTCCTCTGGTGTGCTTAATCCTGCACGGTGTACCATCAGATATTCGTAATACACAGAAAAGCCTTCCGATACCCATAATAGCTCGGTAGGGTTTTCCTTGTCGTAGTCAAAGGGCCCGAGTTCAATAGGGCGGATCCGTTTTACATTATAATGGTGAAAATATTCGTGTGCAAGAAAATTATATACTTTCAATCTACCCCTAGAAGTTTCCAGCCCACTGCCTTTAAAAGTTACTGCAGTAGAATTGAGGTGTTCTATACCACCACCACCAGCACCTATTGAAAGGAAAGTATAATGTTTGTAAGGAATATCTCCAATTACAGCGATGCCGCTTTCGATGATTTTTTTAAGGTCGCCCATAAAACGGATCCGATCAAAGTTGCCCATATCATAACCTATAAAATTATGTGGAATTCCTTTGATTTTGAAGCCCGGTAGGGTTTCCAACTTACCCATCAAAATCGGGCTGTCATAGAGGATATCGAAATCAGGAGCAGTATACGTTGTCGTATCACTTTTGAGATAGTCCATGCCCGAGGCTAGTTTTGTCCAACCGGTATAGGGATTGATAGTTACAGTTACCGGTTGTTTGATTGTAGAACCATGCAAGAATATCCCCGCAGGCGATAGAAACATGTGATCCTGATCAATAAAATTTCCACCTACAAAATTGCGATCGGTTTTAACATCATAGTCTAAAGTTACGCCCGAATTCGAACTGTGATCAACAGTCCAGGCATTAGCATTTTGTTTCCACTCCAACATTTTTCCATTTCCATCCGTTGCCTTAAAATTAGATACGTTTTTCGCAAAATCCATGAGTTGGTAATAACCAGGAGTCCATACCGGCAACTTAAATAAAATGCTTTTTTCTGTTTCTCCACTCAATCTCAACTGCACGTGTACACCCTTTTTCTCTGGTTGTGGGGTAACAGTATACTGCCATTGCTGTTTAGGAGTTTGTCCTTGAGATGGGGAAACCGCAAAAAGAAGTAGGGCTAGAAATAATCCGAAGGTTTTGTGATTGTTGAGGTGGTTCATATGCTAGATAACGTTAAACTCTGAAGGGTTGTTTGCCGGAAAGTAGATCCCAGAATAATATAAAATCACTTGCAAGGCTAAACAAGGGATATTGGAAAGTAGCGGGTTTATTTTTCTCAAAAAAGAAATGCCCTACCCAGGCAAAGCCATAGCCCAAAAAAGGAACGGCGATGAGTATGCCAAATTCATGGAAAAGCATTGCCCCGATCAAACAAAGGACTACAAGTCCCGTGCCTATGAAGTGTAAGATTCTGCTGGTAAGGTTTCTATGTTCCGAGAGGTAGAAAGGGTAAAACTCGCTTAGCGTTTTGTATTTTTTATTACTCATAAAATACCATTCTTAATAAGAAATGCTTCCAGGTCTCTGGGATGCTGATCCATTAAAAGCGTATGTAAACCGGCCTTCTGTGCCCCGGCGATATGCTGCGGACTGTCGTCGATAAAAAGAGTTTCGTTGGGATCGAGATTATTCTCTTTAATCACCTGGTCAAAAATCTCGACATTAGGTTTGCGCAAATACATCTGCTGGGAATAATACGTTTTCTCGAAAAGTGAACTGTTATCATCCATACCAAATTCGTTTTTAAGGTAGTTCACAATATAGTCGTAATGAATTACATTATTATTGCTCAGCAGAAAGGTACGGTATTTAGCTTTTACTTTTAACAGCGTGTCATGTATTGTGGGCGGAACACCAATTAATAAACTATTCCAGGCCGCATCAATCTGCTCATCCGTTACCTCATCATTTCCCGTAGCCTTACGAATTCCTTTTCTAAACTCATCTGGTGTGATAGCAGCAGTTTCAAAATCATCAAATAAAGCATTATGATTTTTGTGTGCGAAAAAATCTTCTATGTTGGTGATACCTAGGTCTAAAAGCGCTTTTTGAGCCTTCTTAAAGTCGATCTCGAAGATCACGTTGCCGTAATCGAAAATGATATTTTTTAATAATTGCATAGAAACTGTTTTCAAAATTCAATGTAAATATGTAACATTGCACTCGCAAAATCAACATAGATTTTACAGGGGCCATTAGCTCAGTTGGTTAGAGTAGAAGACTCATAATCTTTTGGTCGATGGTTCGAGCCCATCATGGCCCACAAGCCTCTCAGGTACTCTGAGGGGCTTTTTTAATGTTTAAACCCGTTTTACGTCGTTTACTGGCTTTTTTTGCTTTCGAATTCTATCCCTCTTTCGTGTCAAGCTGGCCACGTTACCCATGCTGTGTCTTATACTGGTTTTACTTGACGTATTTAGCGTGGTATTTTTTTATTTTACTATTTTTACTTGTCATAGGTTTTTTAATTTTCTAATATCACTTGACCCTGTTCTACACTCTCCTGGGATTATTTTACAGTAAAAAAGCAAATTACTGATTAGCGTTTACGACAAGGTTGTCCTATCGGACCAACGGTAAACCTATGTTAATAGAAGACAATTTGATCTTTACCGGGAAAAACTTACTTTAGAGAATATGGAGGCTTCTTCAGCTATCAAGAACTTAGACCAACTTAAATGATTAATGAACGTTTCGAATGTGAAATCTTAAGAGCTAGCAGGACTAGGCTATTGCAATTATTGGAAACGAGTAATTATGAGATATTATTTAAAATTCCAGAGGGTTTTAACAACAATATAATTTGGCAAGTCGGGCATTGTATTACTTCTCAACAGAGGCATATGTATATGCGTAGCGGATTACCCATGTATATATCTGACGAATTCATGGAGTCCTTTAAAATCGGGTCGTTCCCGAGTTGTTGGAAAATTACTCCAGACGTTAATGAGGTAAAACATTTATTGATTCATACAGTTAACCAACTTGAATCAGATCTGGAATCAGGAATATTTGTCAACTATGAGCCCTTTGCGTTACCCATAGGATTTCAAGTGAAAAATCATATTGAGGCACTACAAGCCGCGAACTATCACGAAGCTGAGCACAGCGGGAGGATTTTTACGTACTTGAGACTGCTACTCTAAGAATTAAGTATATCAGTGAAATTTATAATAGGTGGGACATACCAGTCTTGCAGTAAAAATAAAAAAACGCTAACATTAGTAAAATATCTTGACAACAGCAAACATACTCCCAAACCAACTGAAAATTGCTAAAGAACTACTATATGATAATTGTGGCTTGGACTTTACAAACCTGAAATTAAATACTGAAAGTTTAGAATACGAAGCTTGTTCATTTGAACTCAATAACAAGAAAATTCAATACCGGTTGTCTAAAATTACGCCAAGAAAAACTGGCCAATTTGTGACAATATGGAGGAGAAATAAAGATGGAATAACTGAATCTTTTGATATGTCGGATGAGCTGGATTTTATAATTATCGCAGTGAAACGAGAAAATGACTTTGGGCAATTTATTTTTCCAAAACGTATTTTGGCAGAAAAGGGTATTATTACCAGAGATAATAAAGAGGGAAAACGTGGAATTAGAATTTACCCACCATGGGACAATGTAACAAATAAACAAGCGGAAAAAACTCAAATCTGGCAAACAAAATACTTTTTTATAATTGATGATGGAAACGCAACTAACTTTGATTCCATAAGAAAGTTGCTTAGTTAAGTCGTAACAGAGTATTGTATTTGTTTTTCTTTGTCAGGCAGCTTGAGTAGATTGCGAATAATTATATAATGAACTATGTCCAATTTTCAAGCCTTCTTCGATTACATCCAGGAAATATCGGGCAAACTTCTTTCTGAAGATGATAAGCATTTGTTGATGGCGCACTTCAGGCCTAAAAAACTACGAAAACGTCAATACTTTTTGCAGGAAGGCGATGTATGCAAATATATAGGTTTTGTTATTAAAGGATCTGCCAGAACCTTTACAGTAGATGAAAAAGGGAACGAACACATACTGAAATTATCTTTGGAAAATTGGTGGCTTGCAGATTTTGAAAGTTTCTACTTATTAACACCAAGCCGTTTTAATATTGAGGCGCTGGAGGATTTGGAGTTACTACAAGCAACAAATGCTCAAATTGAAGAGTTTCTCAAAAATATACCTGCGTTCTCCAAGATGGCAAGCGTAATTAGTCAGAATTACACCATTGCAAACCAAAAAAGAATGCAGGCCGCTATGAATTATACTGCTGAAGAGCGTTATGAGGATTTAATTAACAATTATCCACACTTTTTAAAGCGATTTCCGCAAAACATGATAGCTTCTTACCTGGGCTTATCCCGCGAAACTTTGAGCAGGATCAGGAAAAACTCGTTCAAATAGAATGACCCGGAAATCTCTGCCAATGCGGTTATAACCCTTCTTTGTTTTCAGTTTTATAGTTGCTGATTCCTATTTAAGATTCTTTTATACAGATAGTTGTTTGATGTTTGTGATTTAGGTCACAGTCATCAATTACCGTAAATCACAATCACTTTGTGACCCATGTCAACAAGCAGTTGCGTGCAACGCTGCATCTTTGATTATGCTCCAGAATAAAAAATACATCTGGAGAATTGAATATATAAGCTTAGGAATCATGAGTAAATTAGAAAACAAAGTAGCAGTAGTTACCGGTGCATCAAAAGGAATAGGTGCATCTATTGCAAAACACTTTGCAGCGGCAGGTGCAAGAGTAGTTGTGAATTATGCATCGAGTAAAGAAGGCGCGGATAGGGTGGTCAAGGAAATAACCGACAATGGAGGGCTGGCCATCGCTGTACAGGCCGATGTATCAAACGAAGCCGATGTGGTCAGACTATTTGAAGAAACCAATACCGCTTTTGGCCAATTGGATATCCTGGTAAATAACGCCGTGCATCAGGGATACTTGCCCATTGATGAGATATCAGTGGCGGCTTTTCATCAGCATTTTAATGTGAATGTTTTGGGATCTATATTGACTATCCAGGCATCGTTAAAAGCATTTGGCGATAAGGGAGGCAATATTATCAATATTAGCTCGGGTGCGAGTAAATACCCGCTTCCGGGAGCTTCGCTATACTCTGCAACTAAAGCAGCGCTAGACGCCATGACAATTGCACTATCGAAAGAATTGGGCGCGAAGAACGTTCGTATCAATTCTATTTTGCCAGGTGCCACGAATACGGAAGGTGCAGCTAGCGCAGGCGTAACGCCCGGAAGTGAATATGAAAAAATGTTTGTCGCAAAAACACCATTGGGTCGCAGAGGTCAACCTGAAGACATTGCGAAAGCTGTCGTCTTTCTAGCTTCCGATGATGCATCCTGGATTACAGGTGAACAAATAGGCGTTTCGGGTGGTATGTATGGTTTTTAAAGTAAATCAAGTTCATTTATGATGAGCCGTTCTTCTAAAAGAGGAACGGCTTTTTTTGTATAGGTGGTTGTTATTGAGCAGGCATCTTATTTTATTTTCAGTAGAAAACGTCATTTAAACATGCTTGAATAGCTTATTTTCCACATTAAACAAAGAATGTATCAATTTGCACAATCGTGCTATTATCAGAGTTGGCGCTATGCTAGCTTCGGTAAACCAAATGTATAAACACAATATCTTTTCTTGACAGAACATAGATAGCATTTAACTACAACCAAAAATATAAACCAAATCGTATGACAAAAAACTACTATCTCAACCTGGGACAAATTCGTCCTTATCTTATCCCGACAGGATTAAAATTTCTTTTTACACGAGACGATCTCAGGATGTCCCGTACAACTGATCAACGTTTATTTTCTCTCTAAATGATTTAAAAATAATGGAAAAAAACACCAAAGGGAGTAACACCACAAATCCCAAACTTCGGGGATGGAGGCAGCTGTTACTCGTATTGCATGTACTAATAATGGGCTTCGTACTGCTGATTGATACCGCTTATGCACAACAGCGCAGAATCATTTCAGGAACGGTAATGGACGATCAGCAGAAGCCAATCAGCGGAGCTAACATCACAGTAAAAGGTACCAATATTAAGACCCAGACGGGTTCCAGGGGAGAATTCTCAATGGATGTCCCCGCTGATAAGCAGATATTGACAGTAGCCTATGTGGGTATGAAAGCACAGGAAGTTAACATCTCCGGTAAAACTTCAGTTAGAGTTACAATGAGAGATAATACCGACGAATTGGAGGAAGTTGTCATCGTCGGCTATGGCGTTCAAAAGAAACAAAGTGTTGTAGGTGCAATCAGTCAAACCACCAGTGAAACACTCGAAAGAACAGGCGGAGTATCCAGTCTCGGTGCTGCCCTGACAGGAAACCTACCCGGGGTGATCACAACAGCCAGTACAGGGATGCCCGGAGAAGAAGATCCCCAGATCCTCATCCGCGGCCGTAGTACCTGGAACAATGCAAGCCCACTGATTCTGGTGGATGGGGTGGAGCGATCCATGAATAACATTGATATCAGCTCTGTGGCCTCAGTGTCAGTTTTAAAAGATGCTTCGGCCACAGCGGTTTTTGGGGTTAAAGGTGCTAATGGCGTAATACTAATCACCACCAAAAGAGGTCGCGAAGGCAAAGCAGAAATTAGAGCTTCTGCCAATAGTGCACTGAAATCTGCATCTAAACTGCCTGGTAAATTGGATTCCTACGATATGTTTCAGGTGCGTAACCGTACCATAGAATATGAACTTGGCTTGGCGCCAGGAGCGTGGAGTTCCTATTTACCGGAAGATATCATGCTCAAATATCGATCGCCGGCCAATCTGGAAGAGGCTGAGCGCTATCCAAACGTAGACTGGGTAAATACTTTATTTCGAGATTATGCCATGTCTTATAATGCAAACCTCAATGTGAGCGGTGGAACATCATTTGTGAAATACTTTTCTTCAGTAGATTACCTCGATGAAGCCGACCTTTTTAGACGGTTTGAGAATAACCGTGGTTATAGTGGAGGTTACAGCTTCAAAAGATTAAATGTCCGTAGTAATCTGGATTTTCAGCTCACACCTTCTACGGTATTCAGAGCCAACATCGCAGGTTCCAGAGGGCTTTCAGACAGACCTTGGATTGATGTTAACCCCTATAATACATGGACCGCCGCATATTCTGCAGCGCCAAATCTTTACTTGCCGAAGTATGCTGACGGAAGTTGGGGGTTTTATAAACCCAATGAACAGCAAAGTCTCAATTCAGCGAGAATTGTGGCAACCAGCGGACTTCAGCAAACTACGACTTCCCGTATTACGACCGACTTTACCTTAGATCAGAATTTAAATTTCCTTCTTAACGGACTGAATTTTAAGGGTACATTGTCTGTTGACAATACATTTATTGAAGCCGGACGGGGAATTAATGATGGGAACAACGGGACATTAAGCAAATACATAGACCCAGAAACAGGAATTGTAAGCTATTCGCAAACAAAAGATGCCGCCACAGAGCTTGAGTGGAGAGAAAGTGTAAGGTGGGCAACTGCCGCAGGGATCGTAAACAATGGCGCTACCTTTCGGAGAATGTTTTCCCAATTTCAGCTGAATTACGCCAAGACAATTGCAGACAAGCATAATTTTACTGGAATGGCACTCTGGAGCCGCGATAAAAGTGCTACCGGTAGTATCATTCCTTCTTATCGTGAAGATTGGGTGTTCCGTACCACCTATAATTATGCTGGAAAGTATAGCCTGGAATATAACGGAGCATACAACGGCTCCGAAAAGTTCGGCCCTGAATATCGATTCGATTTCTTCTCATCTGGAGGAGTAGGCTGGATGATCTCGGAAGAAAAGTTTATGAAGCGGTTTAAATTTATCAATTCTCTAAAACTCCGTGGGTCATACGGCGAAATTGGTGATGATGGTGGATCACCCAGATTCGCATTTCTAACCAACTGGGCTTTCGGTGGCACCACGCCATTGGGTATCACTGGAGAAGCTGCAGAGCAAAGTCCTTACAACTGGTATCGTGAAGCTAGTGTGGGTAACCCGAATGTACGTTGGGAAAAAGTGGTGAAAAAGAACATAGCTGTCGACTTTGGAATCTTCGATAACATGCTTACAGGAAGCGTTGATGTTTTCCAGGACGACAGAAGTGATATCTTAACAGGATCAGCCAGGGCGGTGCCAAGTTATTACGGTGCACAGCCACCAACGTTCAACGTTGGGCGAGTGAAATCCAAAGGCTATGAAGTTGATCTTCGTTTCAATAAACGGCTGAATAAAAATCTGACCTTATGGACAAATATTAATTTTACGCATGCTAAGAACAAAGTTATTGATGCAGACGTGGCCGAGCTACTTCCACTGTACTCAAAACCGATCGATAAGCAGATTGGCCAGGCCTATTCTTATGTAAGTAAGGGATATTACAATACCTGGGATGAACTCTACGCAAGCACGATGCACAATGCGAATGATAACCAAAAACTTCCTGGTAACTATCATATCATCGATTATAATGGTGACGGTATTATCGATGCAAACGATAACATTCCTTTTGGCTACTCTGGGGCACCTCAAAACACATATAACGCAACAGTTGGATTTGACTGGAAAGGCTTCAGCGTTTTTGCACAGTTCTATGCGGTAAATAATGTAACGCGTCAGGTTGTGCTTGGATCTTTCTCAGGGAAGAATACTGTTGCTTATGATGAAGGCACATACTGGTCGCAAAATAATACGAATCCTGATGGACCGATGCCGCGTTGGGAATCTACACCGGCAGATTATTTCAGGGCCGATCGTTTCATGTTTGACGGCTCTTACATCCGTTTAAAAAATGCAGAAATCGCTTATACATTTCGTGATGGCTGGATTAAAAAGGCTGGGGCTGCAAGTCTGAGGATTTTTATAAACGGGAATAACCTGCATGTCTGGACTAAAATGCCCGACGATAGAGAGGCCAATTATCAAGGTTCTGGGGGTCAGGGCTGGGCCTCCCAGGGCGCCTACCCAACTGTTAAACGCTATAATCTAGGTGCAAACTTCACCTTCTAATTAAGACCGTTATGAAAAAATATATCAAACACATATTCCTGATCGGAATTATTTGGACTGGCACTGGACTTCTGTCCTGCAAAAAGTATCTGGATAGGGATCCAGAAGCAATAGTGTCTGCTGAATCAGCATTTAAAGACTTTCGGAGCTTTCAGGGATTTACTGAAGAACTCTATAATTGTATCCCTGATTTTACAAACAGATATTGGACTAACAGCTTCAATTGGGGCGAAGACGAGATCCAGTCCACAGTCCAAAACTTTCATTTTGTTGTGAAAGTAGACAATGGCGATTTCTGGGGATGGCAAAGGGAATTTGACGGATGGGGAGCTGGATTTTTAGACAATGCTTCGGCAAGTACGAACAATGACAGATTCACGAAAGGCTTATACCCTTTAGCCTGGTACGGCATTCGCAAAGCCAATCTTGGCCTTGCCAACATGGACTTGCTCGTAAATGCAACTCCTGAAGAACGCAATATAATTAAAGGTCAGCTCTTGTTCTTTAGAGGATGGTTTCATTTTATGCTGATTCAGTATTTTGGTGGTCTCCCGTATATTGATAAGGTTTTGCCTTCGGATGAAGAATTTAAGCTGCCTAGATTAAAATATCAACAGGCGGCAGCAAAAGCTGCGCAGGATTTACGCGAAGCGGCAGATCTGTTACCAATAAACTGGGACAATACATCTGCTGGTATACAGACCCTGGGTAAAAACCAACTTCGTATCAATAAGATTATGGCACTAGGATATCTTGGCAAAAACTACCTCTGGGCAGCAAGTCCCTTGATGAATTTTGAGTCTACCGGTAGTCTGACCTACAATGTTGAGCTAAGCAAAAAAGCTGCGTCAGCATTCGCTGAGCTTTTGCGTTATACTGAAAGCGGCGCAGCACCTCATAAATTACTGCCTTTCTCGCAATACAGCACTAACTTCTATACTACCGGCCAGAACTTCCTGATTCCCGGAGGTACCGAAGCCATATTTACAGGTCCTTACTGGGGAGCACATGGGTCTACCTATGGAACGGCAAAGCAGTATACACCAGCAATTGTTGGAGCAGATGCACTTGTTTTTGCACCTACAGCAAACTATGTCAATTACTATGGAATGAAAAATGGTTTGCCAATAGCCAGCTCATCTACGGCAGATCCAACAGGGTCAGGTTACGATCCTCAATCGCCCTGGCGTGATCGTGATCCTAGATTTTATAATGATATCGTTTATGATGGTGTAAAGGTAGTGCAGGGAACGCTAGCTGCTAATATGGAAGCACACCGTTATGCAAATCTATTTACAAATGGTAGTTACAGAGATGACCGATCGGGAAGCCGCACCGGATACATGCTGTTTAAGTTTGTTCCGAGAACGGCCAATAACTTTGACCAGGGATGGAACTATGGCCAGAACTTAAATATTAAGGTGCCATATATGCGCCTGGCAGATATTTATCTGATGTATGCCGAATCTGTTGCAGCCGGGTACGAATCGCCTACCGCTACGGCCGAAGGTTTTGGGAAAACTGCCGTTGATGCCATCAACGTAATCAGAGACCGCGCCGGTGTGGGACATGTTGCCCCACAGTTTACTTCATCAACGGTTGAGTTCATGAAAGAGGTTAGACGCGAACGCGCCGTTGAGTTGGCCTTTGAAGGACACCGTTTTAATGATTTACGTCGCTGGCACTTGCTTGCAGAGCTTCCTTACACACTCAAAACAGCAGCAGAATTTGATCGCGCTGCACCGTTAAATCCGTCAGCGGATACAAAATTGAACAAGGTTGCAAATTATCGCGAGCGTACCATCCTTCAGCGTCCATTTACGGAGAAACATTATTGGCTGCCCTTGAAGCGTGCAGATGTAAATATGTACAAGGAGTTTTCGCAGAATCCTGGATGGTAATTAGATCATGGTCATAAATCATAATTAAATATAAGAATGATGAAATTTTTAAGAAAAGGAATGGCACTGTGCATCTTGTTTACACTTTTTGTTAGTGTGCTCAGGGCTCAGGAAGCTGTTAAAATACCGATAAAGGCAGTGGTGCGTGCAGCCAATGGCAGCCCCATTAAGGGCGCAACAATAACGACAGAGTTGGGGGAGGTGCTTACAAGCTCAAATCAGTTGGGAGAAGCTCTAGTACAAATCCCATTAAATACTGTAGTTAAGGTGAATGCGCCAGGTTACAAAACCGTTAGTGTAACGCTAACTAACGCATTAAACCAGGTAACATTAACTCAGCAAGATCGATTAGTTGATGCAGGTTTCAAACAGGTGGAAGAGCAGCAGCTCCCTGCCGGTGTTTCCACTGTTAATCTTGCGCAGATTTTTGAGAAAAACTACACGACTTATGGGCTGGAGGGAATGGAAGCCTTCGCTCCAGGGTTTAATGGCAATAACCTCTGGGGAATGAACACTTCTTTAATTCTAATCGATGGCGTGCCAAGGGATGTTGTTAGCATTACCCCTAACGAAATTGAGCAGATCACATTCCTGAAAAGTGCATCTGCAGTTGCACTCTATGGTAGCCGCGGTGCCAAGGGCGTGATTCTAATATCAACCAAAAGAGGGAGCCTGGGAAAGCAGAAAATTGATTTCAGAAGCAATTTTGGTTTGAACGTTCCTAAAGGATATCCGAAATACCTGGGCTCTTCAGAATATATGACGCTATACAATGAAGCGTTGTCAAATGATGGCCTTGCAGCAGCTTACACACCAGAAATGATCTACAACCATTCTGGTGTAAACCCTTATCGCTATCCAAGTGTAGACTACTACTCGTCAGACTACCTTAAAAGTAGCTATGCCCGCTACAATGCAGTTGCCGAAATTTCTGGAGGTAATGAGCGTGCCCGCTATTACACCAATCTTGGATTCGTTTCTACAGGATCACTCCTGAATTTTGGAGAAGCAAAGAAAAATAATACTACAGATCGATTTAACGTCCGTGGAAATGTTGATATGCAGCTTACCAAAGTCATCAAAGCAAAGGTGGATGCAAGCGCAGTTTTTTCAAGTGGCGGAGGCGTAAACACAGATTACTGGGCTAGTGCAGCTACTTTGCGTCCGCAGTTATTTACACCATTGATTCCAATCAATTTAATTGAAGCGAATGATGAGGTTAGTAAAGCAATGATTAGAAACGCGACCATAATTGACGGGCAATACATATTGGGAGGAACTCAGATAGACCAAACAAATCCTTTTGCAGCAGTCTACGCTGGTGGTAACAACAGTTTCGTTCAGCGGGAATTCCAATTTACTACAGGTGTTGAAGCCGATTTAAAAGGAATAACCCCCGGCTTAACTTTTAGTACAAGTTTGGGGGTAGATTACCTCAACAGGTACAACCAAGGGTACCGTAATGGTTATGCTACCTACCAGCCCAACTGGACAACATATTCTGGTAGTACCCTTATCGGGGGATTGACCAGATGGGGAGAAGATACCAAAACAGGTGTTCAAAATATCGCAGATAGCTGGTACAGACAAACGATTTCATTTTCCGGACAATTCAACTACCGTACAACTGTTAACGATCAGCACAACATTTCTGCGGTATTGATGGCAGCCGCCTATCGCCAGTCGCTGTCTGGGGTTTATCAGCCAACAACAAATTCTAATCTCGGGCTACAGTTAAATTATGATTTTAGCCGGAAATATTTTGCCGAACTTACCGGTGCAGTTGTGCGGTCGCCTAAAATGCCGTCAAATAACAGAATTGCTTTCTCCCCGGCAGCAACAATAGGTTGGAGAATGACGGAGGAGTCTTTCCTGAAAAATACATCATTTCTGAACGACTTAACCCTTACTGCATCAGCAGGAATATTGCATACAGATCTTGACTTTGATGAGTACTTTGCTTACGAAAGTATTTACACAGCCACAGGAGGAAACTGGTTTGGCTGGAATGATGGAGCAGGTACACAGTCCACAGATTCTCGCAGAGGAAACAACCCGAATCTCAATTTTGCTAAAAGAGAAGAAATCAGCCTCGGCATAAAGGGTGCGATGTTTAAAAACCAACTGGGCTTTGGCGGTAATGTCTTCAGAAATAGAATCACCGGAATCATCGGGCAAATTAATGTGCTCTATCCGAACTATTTTACTACTGGATTCCCCAGCTCTTCCTTTGTGCCCTACAGCAATTACAATAGCGACCAAAGAACAGGCGTAGATTTTTATCTGAATTTTAACAAACGCATTGGTGCTGTTGACTGGACTTTGGGTGCTTCCGGGACTTATTATACAACTAAAGCAATTAAACGTGCTGATGCCCTAACTTACGAAAATAGTTATCAATACCGTGCAGGTAAACCACTTGATGCCATTTGGGGCTTAAAGAGCAATGGATTCTATGCGGATGCAAATGAAGTGGCGGCAGCCAATGGAGTTAACGGACCGAAACCAGCATTTGGATCAACATTGGCACCTGGCGATATCAAATATATTGATCAGAATGGCGATAAAATCATAGATGATAAAGATCAGGTATACCTCGGTCGCGGTGGTTGGTTTGGTGCGCCATTCACAACTGGATTGAACCTTACTGCTAAATGGAAAAACCTTACGTTTTTTGTATTGGGTACGGGTCGTTTTGGTGCTAGCGCCATGAAAAGTGATAATTATTTCTGGGTAAATGGCAGTGACAAATACTCTGAAGTGGTACGTGATCGCTGGACACCACAAACTAAAAACACAGCAACTTTTCCAAGGCTTACTACTTTGAATGGTGATAATAATTTTCGGTCATCGGATTTCTGGTTGTACAGCACGGATAGATTCGATCTTTCCAAAGTACAGGTCTCTTACTCACTTTCTGAAAAAGTGCTGAAAAGTAAACTATTTAAAGAATTAGGCTTCTATGTGGCAGGCTTTAACCTGCTTACAGTAGCTAAGGAAAGAGAGATACTTGAGTTAAATTTCGGTAGCGCCCCGCAAACCAGACTGTACAATCTGGGTGTAAAAGCGGTGTTTTAATTGATGATAATACTAGACAACATGAACAGAATAATAATGCAATTTTTACTGGCAGCTGTACTGCTTTCAGGTTGCAAAAAGTTTACCGACCCGGCTCCCCAGAATAATGGAGACTTTGAGAATATCTATAACGAGCCCTCGCTGGCACAAGGTATTTTACTCAATGGATATACCCGCCTGCCAACTAATGGATGGTCCTTTAGTGATGTAGCCACAGATGATGCCGTGAGTAACGACATCAATAACAATTTCAGGAGAATCGCAACTGGACAATGGTCTTCCGCAGTAAACCCACTGGATCAGTGGACTAACTCCCGCGCAGGAATCCAATACCTCAATATATTCCTTGCAGAAAGTGACAAGGTGATCTGGGATACGAAGGATCCAATGTTAAATACGATGTTTAACGACAGGCATAAAGGTGAGGCTTACGGCCTCCGTGCTTATCTGATGTTCTACATGCTTCAGGCACATGCCGGTAAGATAGGTAACGTGCTGTATGGTTTCCCATTAGTATTGGAACCTGAAAGTCCATCTTCTAATTTCAACCAGCCCAGAGCTACATTTGATGCATGTATCAAACAAATTTACAGCGACCTTGATAAGGCCGAACAGCTCTTGCCCTTAGATTATGTGGATATTTCGGGTACTTCCCAGATTCCAGCAAAATATAATGGAATTAAAGTAGAAACGTTCAACAGGGTTTTTGGTAAGTTCTTTAATGGTCGCGTAACAGGGCGTATTGCCAAGGCCATCCGCGCCAAAACTGCATTCATGGCTGCAAGTCCGGCTTATGCAGGGGGAAGTGCAACAACATGGACAGATGCAGCGAATTATACGGGTCAGGTTTTAGCACTCAATGGATGGTTAACCAACCTGGACCCAAATGGCGTAACCTGGTACGACAACAGAGCGGAAATCGACGGATTAGCTTCAGGTGCAACACCTAGAGAAGTGCTTTGGCGTACAAATATAGGCTCCAATAGTGATTTGGAAGCCGCCAATTATCCGCCAACATTGTCAGGACAGGGCCGCTTAAATCCTACACAAAACCTGGTTAACGCATTTCCTATGGCAAATGGTTATCCGATCAGTAATACCACTCAGAGTGGATACAATCCTGCTAACCCATATACCGGACGTGACCCTCGATTGGCCAAATATATCGTCTATAATGGAAACACAATAGGACCAACAAACAAGGTGATCAATACTACGGTGGATCTGACAACTAATGATGATGGTCTGAATAGGAGAGAGGTCTCTACTAGAACAGGTTTTTACATGAAGAAACTTTTAAGACAGGATGTAAGTCGCACACCTTCAGTAAACAATCAGAAGCACTACAGACCGCATATCCGGTATACAGAATTATTTTTGAATTATGCTGAAGCAGCCAACGAAGCTTTTGGACCAATGTCTAATGGTGGAAATGCAAGGTCTGCATATGAGATTATCAAGGCCCTCCGTGCCCGCGCAGGTGTTGGAAGTACTAATGGAGACGCTTATCTGGAGTCTATAAAAGGCGATCAGGATGCGATGAGAACGCTCATAAGAAATGAACGACGAATAGAGCTCGCCTTTGAAGGCTTTCGCTTCTGGGACTTGCGCAGGTGGAATGCAAATATGAACGAACCTGTACAAGGTGTCAGCATTTCGCAGGGAAGATATCAGGATATCGCTGTAGAAACGCGCAACTATCAGGACTACATGCGTTATGGTCCTGTCCCTTATAGTGAAATTCTAAAATATGGTGCTTTACAACAAAATACGGGCTGGTAAGTACTCTAATATACAAACACCCATAAAACCGATGACTCATAGATATACCAACATGAAAATTAAACTTAATATACTTCTAGGGCTGCTATTGGCACTAAGCTCCTGTAAGAATGATAAATGGTACTTTCCGGATAATGACGTACAAACCGTGTATTTCGCCTATCAGAGTCCGATAAGGACGATAACCCTGGGTGAGGATATTTTTGATACTTCCCTGGATAATCAACATAAACTTCAGATCATGGCTACCACTGCCGGTGTATATGATAACGGAAAAGACATCACTGTTGGTGTTACTGTCGATAATTCATTAACACAAGGCCTGAGCTTTTCGTCTCCCTACAGCGGAACTGTAAAACCTATGCCTGCAAACTACTACAAGCTTGCATCCAATCAAATTGTGATACCTAAAGGTAGCCTGATTGGTGGAGTAGAGGTTCAGCTAACTGATGCCTTTTTTGCAGATCCATTATCTGTGAATACTACTTATGTCATTCCGGTAACCATGAATAGTGTCAATCAGGGAAAGACCATATTGGAAGGTAAAAAATATACGCTCTATGCAGTGAGATATATCAACCAATGGCAGGGCTTTTATCTGAGACGTGGAAAGGACGTATTCGTAGGTAAAAATGGTAATTCGGCATTGAACCAGACAGTTGTGCGCCATATGCAATACGTTGAGAAAGATGAAGTCAATAAACTGAATACACGGTCCTTGACTCAGACCGAGTTTCCTGTAACTTTTAAAGGCGCAAATGGGACAAATATCAACCGGACGTTATTATTGACCTTCGATGCGAATGGAAATTGTACCATCGCAGCTGCTGATGCAACGTTTACTGCTTCAGGAACTGGTAAATTTGTTAAGCGGGGTGAAAAGAATAGCTGGGGGAATACTGATCGTGATGCACTCTATCTCAACTATCAGGTTGACCTGAGTGATAGGACGGTTTCTGCACTGGATACCCTCGTTATGCGCGATCGCGGAGTTAAGGCGGAGACATTTACGCCGGTCAAATAAAGGACAGAAATCTAAAAATCGAGAAATATGAAACCACTATATAAATTAGCGATTGGCATCATTACAACCATGGCAGTTGCTTCCTGCCAAAAATATGAGTCGCTCGAATACACAGTTAACAAACCGGCAAGTTTTGGCTCACAGGAGTTAATTGACGGTTACCAACCTCTAAAAACTTATATCGATAGAACAGCAAACCCAAAGTTTAAACTCGGCGCAGGTATCGGCCTGCAACCTTATCTGTCTAAAGGTGTGTTGTATAGACTTGCCAACAGTAATTTTGATGAGATCACCCTGGGCTACGAAATGAAACATGGAGCGGTGGTGCAGGCGGATGGCAGCTTAGCGCTAACAAATGTTAAAAGTTTACTTGAAGCTGCTTCGAAGGCTGGAATGTCCGTATTTGGGCACACCTTGATCTGGCATTCAAATCAAAACGCGAATTACCTTAAAGGGTTGATTGCACCCATTGTTACTCCCTCAACGGGAGGCCCAACCTGGGATCTGGTTACTGGTGCTGATTTTGAGTCGGCAACCGCTACTAATTACCAAACAAATACGAATGCAGTAACGTCTTTTACACAGGCAGGCGAAGGTTTTAACAATACGGGAAGGGCACTCAAGATTAACAATGCGGCTGTTCGTACCAACGATTATGATGCACAGCTATTTCTGTCATTTCCAGCGGTAGTGTTAGGGGAGAAATATGAACTCAAAATGAATGTACGATCTGACGCTGCGGCTTCTTATTCTACACAGGCGCACGTTACGCCAGGGGCCTACAAACATTATGAATTTTTCGGTACAATTTCTTCAACACCCACCTGGACAACGTACACCAAAGAAGTTACTATTACAGCAGAGATGGCTACAAGTGGCACTATTGCATTCAATCTTGGTAAAACTGCGACAAACTACTACTTCGATAACATCACCTTAAAGAAATATAATCCCAATGGCGGAACTACCATTGTAGAGAAAACAGCCGAACAGAAGAAAACGCTTTTGACAAATGCGCTTGATAAGTGGATCAACGGGATCGTCACAACATCAAAAGATTACGTTAAAGCCTGGGACGTGGTTAATGAACCAATGGACGATGCTAAACCTTATGAACTTAAAACTGCTGCAGGACGGACAAACATTCCTGCGGATGAGTTTTACTGGCAGGATTACCTGGGTAAAGATTATGCGTTAAAAGCATTTCAGTTGGCCAGACAGTACGGCAACGCTACTGATCTTCACTTTATCAACGATTATAATCTGGAGTCCAACATCGACAAGTGTAAAGGACTTATCGCATATGTCAAATATCTTGAGGAGCGCGGGGCGAAGATAGATGGTATCGGTACGCAGATGCATATCGTTGCTACGTCAGATAAATCAAAAATTGATGAAATGCTGGTCTTACTGGCTGCAACAGGTAAGCAGATTAAAATATCGGAATTGGATATGGGCTTTGCAGGGAATATTAAGACGGCACAGGCTACTGCTCAGCAATATGCCTTACAGGCCGACATGTACAAGTATGTGATCAAAAAATACTTTGAGTTGATTCCTGCTGCACAACGTTACGGAATCACAATTTGGTCGCCTCAGGATAGCCCTGAAGGCTCAAGCTGGAGAGCAGGAGAACCTATCGGTTTATGGTCGGAATCACTGATCCGTAAGCCGGCTTATGTTGGCGTAGCAGACGGTTTGAAAAACAAGTAAAATTTGGTTGAATATGCATGTTTAGGAGCTGCCGTTTACGGTGGCTCCTTTTTTACTATGGGATTGTTACAAAGCTGAACATTTCTGTTATCTTTTTACTGAAATCTGTTAGCACTGATTAGCAAACTTTTACAACTTTGAGGAGTGTATTGTTGGGTTGTAACTTATGCCAATGGCCATTCGTTAGTATACCCAATTCATGCAGTAAATATAGTCGATTGTCTATATTTACACCTAACCAAATATAAAAACTGTAATGCCTCAATCGAACGTGTTTCGGATGCTTAATCCGTTAGTTCTTTTCAGGCTGCGCAAAACGGGTGTCGCTATGATAGAAAAAATCTCAAGCCTTTGTACAAGACTATTTTTTGTAGTGTTGATATCAACATTAACATTTCAACTGGCAAAAGGGCAGAACGATCTTAACTTCATTAACCTCAATACCAAAAACGGCATGTCTTCCAATGCTGTAAATACGATTCTGCAAGATCACAATGGACTGGTCTGGTTTGGTACAAGTGACGGACTTAATAAGTTCGATGGCACCAACTTTACAGTCTACACCAATAAAAGCAACGACAGTACTAGTATTTCTTCCAATAAGATTTCCGCACTGCTGGAAGATCGCAACGGGCGACTTTGGGTAGGTACAAACGGCGGAGGATTGTTATATTATGATCCCAAACAAAATACGTTTATTTCATTTGTAGGGAACGGGATTCCAAACCGTAATGTTGACTTTAATGTTTTAACGCTTTATCAGGATAAGAAAGGAAATATCTGGGTAGGTACTTTTGGTGGCTACCGGATCATCAATACAAAAACATACGAGGTGAGAAATGAGGGAATCAACGCCTTAATGGGCAATGGATCCAGCGTAGTTTCTTTTATTGAAGATAACAATAAAATGTGGATTGGTACAAGTATGGGGCTATTGTTACTAGATCTCAATACCCACGTTACTGAAAAGTTTACACATCACACAGGTGATCCATCAAGTCTAAGCAACAATTACATTGGATCAAGCATCAGAGATGAAAAAGGTCGGATATTCTTCGGTACCAACAATGGCTTGAATATGTTACTCGGTGATGGCAAGCACTTCAAATCCTTTTTGCGGGCAGATGATGCCATGCGCTCAGATGATATTATTTATGCGGCAAGCAGACAAAAAGATGGTAAGATATGGCTGGGAACGGAGGATGGGGTCAGTGTATTCAATACGCGCACTGAAACATTTACGACCATCCGTCCAGATAGTCGCCAGGCATTCGGACTCAGTGATAAATCTGTAAGAAGCATTTGTATGGGCAGAAATGGCATCATCTGGCTTGGAACTTATCAGGGCGGTGTAAATAAGCTTGATCCTAATCTGGCTTTGTTCAATCTGAAACGCAGCAGCCCTTTTGATCCCCAGGGACTATCCTCCCCAATAGTTACCTCTTTTGCTGAATTGTCGAAAAAGAAAATATTTGTAGGTACCGATGGCGGGGGACTTCATCTGTTTAATCGGAATACAGGAATTTTCGAGCATCTCGGCATAAGAAGCAAAATCGATTTGTCGAAAAATCCGATATCCATACTTGCACTGGAATTAGACTCGCATGATGAGCTCTGGGTTGGCACCTACCGAAACGGCCTTTTTAAGTACAATTTTAAAAACAGAAGTTATCGGCAATATCTTGCTGGATCGTCTCCTACTGATTTAAGCCAAAATGATATATTCTTTGTCAAGGAAGATAGCAAGGGTCTAATATGGATTGGGACAAATGGCAACGGTGTTAATGTGTACGACTACAAAAGCGATAAATTTACCCGTTATGGCACGCATCAGATTGCCCCAATGCTGCTTCCGAGTAACGGCTTTATGCGTGCGATTGCAGAAGATGCCAATGGAGATATCTGGCTGGCTTCGAGCGGAACCGGAATTGCTGTTTTTCAACGTAATACCGGAAAGTTCAGGTCGTATACAAAGCGAAATAGCGGCTTGTCAAACGATGTGGTATTAAGTCTGCTGAACGATAGCAAAGGCAACCTATGGGCAGGCACTGATGGGGGTGGACTTGATCTTTTTAATCGTAAAACAGGTAAGTTTGTCAATTTTAATGAAACGAACGGACTCCCAAATGGGATTGTCTACAAAATTCTTGAAGGTAAAGATGGATTGATCTGGTTTAGCACTGATAAGGGCATAAGCGCACTTAATCCGGCAACCAGAAAGATCAAAAATTTCGGTCGCCCTAACGGTGTGCAGGATAGTCCGTTTATTTTAGGCTCCGGAATAAAAACCTCCGATGGTGAGCTCTATTTTGGCGGCCAGGATGGCTTTAACTACTTTGATCCCCTCACTTTACCTTCTAATGGCATTGTACCTGGTGTATTGTTGACCGAGTTAAAGGTTGCCAATACCATTGTGCTCCCGGGGGCAAAATCACCGATAGCAGAACAAATTGGTTTTGCTCAAGAAATAAAATTGAGCTATGGACAGAATTTCTCCATCAGTTATGTTGCACTTAACTACACCGCCCCACAGCAAAATCATTATGCTTATCGATTGGTAGGTTTGGAAAAAGACTGGAACGAAGTGGGCAGGGAAAAAACGGCTTACTACACAAATTTGGATCCTGGAGATTACATATTTCAGGTGCGTGCAAGTAATAACGAAGGCACATGGAGTGATAAAATCACCTCCATAAAAGTGCATATCCAGCCTCCACTATGGCGTACCACCTATGCTTATGTTTTTTATATCGCACTGATTGGCGCGTCGCTTCTTGCAATCAGGCATCGCGGTATTCAACGTATCAAACGTGAACTTGCACTTGAGCAGGCACAGATTAATGCACAAGAAAGGGTACTGCAACAAAAAAGGGATGCCGAACGTGCGCATGCACTGGACATTCAGAAAATTAAATTCCTGACTAACTTAAGTCATGAGTTTAGAACGCCGATTGCGCTCATTCTGGCTCCTGTTGATAAGTTGCTCTCGGTAAAACAGGAACAATCAGTGGCTGGTCAGGTAAAGATGATCAGGAGAAATGCCAGAAGATTGCTCAACCTTGTTAATCAGCTGCTCGACTTCCGTAAGATGGAAGAACATGAGCTTAAGCTGAACCTCAACAAGGCCGACCTTATTGCTTTTATCAGCGAAGCTGCAGAAGCCTTTCAGGATCTCTCTGACCGGAAAAAGATATCGCTCTGCGTAACAAGTGACCTGTCAACATTCACCACCTTTTTTGACCAGGACAAAATGGAACGAATTATCTTCAATCTGCTATCCAACGCATTTAAATTCACAAAAGAGGGTGGTGCAGTAAGCCTCAACATGGCTTTGCGAACAGTAAGCGGACAGCCTCGACCCTTAATTGAAATATCGGTATCAGACACAGGGATAGGTATAGCGCCCGAGAGTCAGGACAAGGTGTTTGACCGTTTCTTTATGGATAACAATGTGAGTGCAATACTGAATCAGGGTAGTGGAATCGGCTTGTCAATAGTCAAGGAATTTGTGGAACTCCACGGAGGTGAACTCAGCCTGGAAAGTGAACTTGGAAAGGGAAGCAAATTTGTAGTGTCTATACCCGTTGATTTTGTGCCCATGCAAAGGACATTGGATGTGAATCAGGATGAAGCTAAACCCGAAAAATCAGTTGAATTAGATACCGAGCAATACCAGATCACATCGTCGTCTGAAGAAAAAGTTGCAACAGTACTCTTAGTAGAAGATAATGACGAGTTCAGATTTCACTTAAGGGAAACATTGCAGCCTTTTTATCACATTATTGAAGCAGCCAATGGTAAGGAGGGCTGGCAAAAAACACTCTCCGGACACCCCCAACTGGTGGTGAGTGACATTAGTATGCCTGAAATGAGCGGCATTGAACTGAGTCAGAAAATAAAGTCAGATAAGCGAACAAGTCATATTCCTGTGATTCTGCTGACGGCCATTAATGGTGAAGAGAACCAGATTAAAGGTCTTAAATCTGGTGCTAACGACTATCTGAATAAACCTTTTAACTTTAGCATTCTCCAGGCAAAAATTGAGAATCTATTGCAATTTAAACGTTCTGTAAAAGATACCTATGCCAAGCAGGTTCAGGTAATTCCGAAGGAGCTGGAAATTGAAACAAGTGAAGAAAGGCTGATGAATAAAATTGTTAAATATGTGGACGAAAATCTCAACAATCCGGAGCTGTCTGTGGAAGAGCTGAGTAAGCATGTCTACATGAGCCGGGGATCCCTATATCATAAAGTGATAGAATATACCGGCCTTACCCCGATTGAGTACATCCGTTCTGTTAAATTAAAGAGAGCCATAGAACTGCTGGAAAAAAGTGATTATAACGTAGCGCAGATCGCCTACATGACCGGATTCGGGACACCAAGCTATTTTTCAAAACTATTTAAGATCGAATTTAATATGCTTCCGTCAGAATATATTACCGCGCACAGGAAACTTAAAAGGGAGCGCGTGTAGTCGATTTCTTACGTATTTCATAACTAAACAAACATCCTAAGCCTATTATTGAACAAACGGTCTATCTGGGTACGCTACTATCTGCTAGTTTTGATAAGACAAATTAAAATGTATGAACCTAGATAGGATGGAATTCCGTGCGAAAGCATGCCTATCACATGTATTATTTATGAGAAAAATTATCTTAGTCTTAATTGGCCTGTACGCAGGCTACTGCCAGTCACAAATTAAATTTACCAACCCAATTTTATCCGGGTTTTACCCCGATCCAAGTATAACACGGGTGGGGACCGACTACTACCTCGTTAACTCCACCTTTGCCTATTTTCCAGGAATTCCTGTCTTCCATAGCAAGGATTTGAAAAATTGGAAACAGATAGGAAATGTAATCGATCGCCCATCTCAGATGACGTTTTTTGGTGACCAAACCTCCAGAGGCCTTTTTGCACCTTCAATCAACTTTAATAAAGGCATTTATTACATGACCTGCACGAATATTGATAAGAAGGGGAATTTTGTGATGACAGCAAAAAATCCCGCTGGGCCATGGAGTGATCCAGTCTGGCTTCCTGAGGTGCGCGGCATTGATCCATCGCTATTTTTTGATCAGGATAAAGCTTATATCGTTTACAATAGTGACGCGCCTGACAACAAACCATTGTATTCTGGCCATCGTACCATACGTACAATAGAATTTGATCCCATTAAACTCAAGGTGGTCGGATCGGAAACCCAATTGGTGAATGGTGGGGTAGATCTGAGTAAAAAACCAGTGTGGATTGAAGGACCGCATATTTTTAAACGTGGACAATGGTATTACCTGTGTGCCGCTGAAGGGGGTACCTCAGTAAACCATTCTCAGGTAGTTTTGAGAAGTAACAAAGCTATGGGACCATATGTGCCCTATGAGCACAACCCGATACTTACGCAACGTGACCTGGATCCTGCCAGAAAAGACCCGATAACCTCTACAGGACATGCAGAGCTTGTTGATGGACCTGACGGGAAAACTTATGCGATCTTTTTAGCGGTAAGGCCTTACGAAGGGAACTACTACAATACGGGCAGGGAAACATTTATTGCGCCTGTGGAATGGAAAAATGAGTGGCCAATTATCAACCCCGGTCATAAAGAAGTACAATACAGTTACACTGCTAACTTTAAGGAAGTTAAACAATCAGCACCTCCGCAGAGCGGTAACTTCTCCTACAGAACCACATTTGATAAAAAGCTGGATCAGTCCTTATTATTTTTGCGCACAAACGATACAAGCTGGTACAAACTAGATAAATCCAGGGGACTTACAATGAAACTCCTTCCTGAGACATGTATGGGATTGGGAAATCCGGCATTCATTGGCAAACGTCAGCAGCACATGTTCAGTAGTGCGACCACTGAGATGACTTTTGAAGCACGGCAGCAAAATGAAAAAGCCGGTATGCTTATTTTCCAAAATGAAACGCACTTCTATTACCTTTGTAAGTCTGAAAAAGAAGGCAAGCAGTTCGTACAGCTCTACGTTGGTAATCCCAAAACCAAAGCTATGGACCTGATCACCGAATCTCCTGTTGCTGCTAAAAAGCTGCAGATTAAGATTGAAGCCCAGGGTGGACTTTACAATTTTCTGTATGCAGAATCACCCGGCCAGTGGACGGTGCTGAAAGAACACCTGGATGGAAAAATTTTGAGTACGCAAGCCGCTGGTGGTTTTATAGGTGCACTCTTTGCACTGTATGCTACTTCTTCAGGTGCTGAATCAAATAACCAGGCAAGTTTTAAATGGCTGGATTATGCTGGCAATGATGCTGTTCATACTAAATAGAATGCTATTACAAAAAAAACCAACCAAATAAAACCCAAATATGAACAGTTTAGACTTCAAGGATTACATCGTATTTCTAGTTTACTTTTTAATCGTTGCCATGTACGGATGGTGGATCTACCGTAAAAAGAAAAAGGCAGTTTCTGCCTCCCATGATTATTTTTTAGCTGAAGGATCTTTAACGTGGTGGGCAATAGGTACTTCACTGATCGCCTCGAATATATCTTCAGAGCAATTTATTGCCATGAGCGGAAACGGGTTTAAAATGGGACTCGCCATAGCAACTTACGAATGGATGGCCGCGCTCACGCTAATTATCGTAGCTGTATTTTTTATACCTGTATATCTTAAAAATAAGATCTATACCATGCCGCAGTTTTTACAGCAGCGGTATAACGAAACCGTGGCTATGATTATGGCCGTTTTCTGGCTGATGTTATACGTTATTGTAAACCTCACGTCTATCTTATACCTCGGTGCCCTGGCGATTAACGGCATTTCGGGTATCGATACCACGTTATGCATGTACGGGCTCGCTGTGTTCTCTATTATTATCGCACTGGGCGGAATGAAGGTTATCGGTTACACCGATGTTATTCAGGTAATGTTCCTGATTCTCGGTGGCTTGGTTACAACTTATCTCGCTCTGGGTAGAGTAGCTGAACTGAACGGACAGGACGGCGTGGTTAATGGCTTCAATTATATGATGAGCCAGTCTAATGACCACTTTCATATGATCCTCAAAAAGGAGAACTCAAACTTTCCAAGTTTACCTGGGCTAACGGTGTTACTTGGCGGTATGTGGATTGTTAACTTAAATTATTGGGGCTGTAACCAATACATCACCCAGCGTGCCCTTGGCGCCGATCTAAAAACCGCGCGTAGTGGAATATTGTTCGCCGCATTTTTGAAATTACTGATGCCAGTTATTGTTGTACTGCCAGGGATTGCCGCTTATGTAATTTACATGAAAGGTGGACTGAGAACTGAAATGCTTCAAAATGGAGAGCTCAATCCCGATAAAGCTTATCCTGTACTTCTCAATTTGCTGCCTGCCGGACTAAAAGGGCTGTCTTTTGCGGCTTTAACTGCAGCTGTCGTAGCGTCTTTAGCTGGTAAGGTAAATAGTATCGCCACCATCTTTACACTTGATATTTTTAAAAAGAAAATTGATATCAACGCCAGTGAACAGAAATTGGTTAAAGTTGGTAAAATAGTGGTTGTTGTAGCCATGGTTCTGGCTGTTATCATCGCTCCATTTCTTGGAATAGATAAGAAAGGAGGGTTTGAGTTTATCCAGGAGTATACCGGTTTTGTAAGTCCGGGGATCTTTGCCATGTTTATTCTAGGCTTTTTCTGGAAAAAGACGAGCTCAAACGCTGCGATGTTTGCTACGGTTGGCGGATTTGCGCTTTCGGTATTCTTTAAGTTTTTACCCAGGTTTGCGGACCTTAAATTTTTAGCTTCTTCAGGATTCTCCTCTCTTGTAGCGCAAAAGGACGGAAGTTTATTGTATGAAATACCTTTCTTAGACCGTATGGGCTTTGTGTTCGTGATAGCGGTAATTGGAATGGTAATCATTAGTTTGATAGATCATGCCAGAGGTAAACAAACGAACGGATTGGAAATCGATAGCAGCATGTTCAAGGTTAACAATCGTTTTGCTTTCGGAGCAGCCCTTGTCATCGTTATGCTAACAGCACTTTATGCTTACTTCTGGTAATTCCTAATTACCAGGATAACCCTGTCATCACCTCTAAATATTTAGGGGTGATGACAGGTTAATATTATTTGTCAAACACGATTACAAATCCGTCATTCCCATGTACATCGATTGACACCGCTTTACTTCCTTTAATACGCCCAACAGCAAAATCAGGATCTTTAGTACTACCGCTTACAGAGGTAATCAGGCTGCCGGTATGGCCCTTAAGGAAAGAAAGGTCGAGCTTAAAGTTCTTATCCTTGTTCTCTGCATTCAATCCTGCTACGTACCATTTATTTCCAGATTGTCTGGCTAATATAAACGATTTTCCTGGGTCAGCATCAATGAACCTAACATCGTCCCAGCTATCAGGCAGCGTTCTTAAAAAGTCTTTTACCGGTTCTGAAACATGGCTCATTCCTTCCGGACTTTCTGCATAATGTTGGATGCCGGATAAAAATACGACTGCTGTAGCGAGTTCGAAAGCCGGGGTTGTAGCCCTTTTAATATTAGGAATTCTGTAGAGATTCATGGGAGTGAAATCCATAGGATCGAAATTATTGCGGATCAGTGCATTGAGTGCCATATGCTCTGGTGCCCGGTTTGCCGCACCCTGAGAAAAGGTGATCATCTCGTAGCCGTGAACAGCTTCCGTGGTCATAAGGTTGGGATAGGTACGCTGCAAGCCACGTGGCAGGGTAGCTCCATGGAAGTTAACCATTAATTGATTACTTGCTGCGTCTTCCAGTATATCGTGATAATAGTTCATCATCGACTGTCCATCTCCGGCAAAGAAGTCTATCTTTAATCCCTTAATACCCATAGCACGCAATCTGGCAAACTCAGCCATTCTATCGGCATGCGTGAGCAGTTTATCTTTTGGTGTGAATTTGACCGTGTTCCAGCTTCCAGCCGAATTATACCATAATAATAACCCAACATCCTTTTTTTTGGCATAGTCAGCCAATATTTTTACAGAATCGTAACCGATTAACTGATCCCAATTGGCGTCGAGTAAACAATAGTTCCATTTCATATTAGCAGCCAGATCAATATATTTTTTCTGAACATGGTAGACTGTTGAATCATCCTTTTTTAAGATCCAGCTCCAGGATGCTTTGCCGGGCTTTACAAAAGAAAAGTCCATTTTTTTCTGAGGCAACGCAAGGTCTGTTCCAAGTGTAGACTCTGCTATAGTCTTTAGGTCGCCGAGAGCAATGATACGCCATGGAGATTTCCAGGGAAGTATAGATTCTGGCATCAACGTAGCCTTGCCATTTGTAAATACCTCGGCAGGCTGTGGGAAGTTGATCTTATATTCACTATCCGGAGCATGCTGTTGTAATGAGGTGCCACTGTATCCGGTGCCCAGTGCAGCCTCGGTGATCATTATCCAGATGTCGCCACTCTTAAATAAAGCGGGGTAGACCCAGCCGTTAGAGCCAGGCGACGGCGTGCCGGTAGGGATATTACTCTGGTAATAATCTTCATAAGAAGGATTGGTATGCTCAAATCCGGTTTGGGCCTGTGCCTTAGGCTGCAGCCATGCCCGGGTACCATCCAAGAAGTGAAAGGTTGTAGCCTCCGCAGTAATTTTTTTAATGTCTGAACTGTGCTCGGGAAATTCGTACTGCAAGGCAACACCATCATCCGAAACTCTGAAAATGATGTTCATTCTTTTTCCACTGCTTGCCTCAGTTTCAATGATCCTTTGCGTGGCACGATAGGTAATATGGCTGCGCTTAGCATTAACCATTGTATAGCTGTCTGTAATTGGTGAAGGATTGGAGACCTTCACTACCTTTAATGTTTTGGAGAAATCCTGGTCTGCCCTGATCAGGCCCAGCCTTGAGTTGCGCAGTACTGTTTTGGCATCATAAGCAACAGTGTAGCTCATGGAATTCATATCGCAAGTCAGGACAATTTTTTTGTTTGGACTCGCAACGGTGTAAACAGATTGTGCGCGACTAAACAGAGATATCAGGATTAGTGCTATTGTAAAAAAGGGTTTCATAGGTTTGTTTTTGTCATGAGGTGTACATTTGTAATTTATGGCTTAAGCAGGCGGATATGGTAGACCGGACCGGCAACATTTCCCTGGCTGCCCTGAAATTTCACGCGGATAGTAGCTTTGCCTTTTAAAAATGCCTCCGGAATAGGGAACGAAACCTGCATCAATTGCTTTGAGGTAGCAGGCATCTGCGTTACTGTGGTCAACTTATCCTCATCGATATAGATATCGAATTTAGTATCTCCAGATTCTGGCCTGCGATAGCGCAGCAACAACGTCAATTGCTGTTCGTTTTTTGTTGCAAGCTGATAGCTAAAGTAACCTGTGCCTGAGGCAGACCGCCAAAAATCACCGAATGAATTGCCGCTATTGGAGTTGCTTTGTTGAATGAAGTGGTCAGCTTCTGGTTGTTGCTCTCCAGGAGCTACATAGTCTACGGTTCTTTTTTGTAAGGCTATGTTTTCTTTTTCAGCCGCTGCTATAGAGTCCATCCGGCTTTGGTATTGGCCACTGCTCAATGATAACCAGTACATTTGGTACCGGCTATCATGAATTTTGTAAAACGGTTCTAACTCTAATCCATTGTTATTCTTTAGGTTCATCGCTGGCGTAAAGTGCATCGGCCGTCCAGCTACAGGTTGTAATTTTTCAGGCAAATCGGAGATCTGATCTTCCACGATAATCGGAGCCTGGTTTAACGCTAACTTCGGTCCTGAAGCGATGTGACCCCATCTGCTATCCCCGGCAACTAATCCATCTAGGTTCTCAGCACCCGTTTTTGCGGCCAACAAAATCGGTCCACGCATAAATGCCACGTATTCAGCTTCGTTAGGAAGATACTCGATGTGGTTTTGCATAGGTAGTGATACATGCACCACATCTCCTTTTTTCCATAATCTGTTGATCGCAATATAAGAAGAGGGCTGATTGGTGTAGGCTACGTTCTTTCCATTAACCGTGATTTTGAGCGCTCCCTTAGCTACCCAGGATGGATACCGGATCATCAGATTAAGACGGGCGGATCCGGCGGTAACAACAAACGAGGTCTTTTCTTCTTCGGGAAAATTAGTTTGCTGTCTCCATGTTATTCCTTTTTCTTTCCAGTTAAGTTCTGAGGCAACAAACAGGTTTACAAATAACGAATCGCCAACATGGGTATAAATAAATTGGTTGTACTTACTGTGATTTTCCATTCCACTGCCTACACAACACCACATCGCCTGATTAGGTGCAGAATATACACGGTAATGTCGTGGTCTTGCCGGGGTAAAATAAACGTATCCTCCATGTGTTGGATGCTGGGTGGATAGGATATGGTTAAACATGGTGCGTTCGTAGAAGTCTGCATACTTTGCCGAGGGGTGCATCCTGAAAAGATCCTCGGTAAGCTTTAGCATGTTATAAGAATTGCAGGTCTCCGGGCCTTCCACATCATTTATGAAATCCATACCGGCAGATTTTGATGGGAAAAATTCTCTTCTGCTATTGCCGCCAAAGGCGAGGCTACGGTTATTAGCCACAGTTTCCCAAAAGAAACTTCCTGCTTTCAGATAACTTGAGTCATTACTCAACTCGCCGATACGTTCAAAACCTATTGCCTTAGGTACTTGCGTGTTTGCATGTTTGTTATCTAAATTATCCTTTCCTGCCACCAATGGAATCAGCAGCGCCTGATGTGAAAATCTTTTGGCAGCTGTTAGATATTTCGGATCCTTCTTAATTTGGTAGGCATCAGCAAAGAGCTCGTTCATGCCACCATGTTCCTGATTCAGCATAGCTTGCATCTGCTGGTCGGAAAGCGACGCAGTAATTTGAATAGCCCAGTCGCAGAAGTTCAGGAATATCTTCCTGGCCTCCTCATTTTGTGTGTAGGTCCAGGCATCTCTCAATCCCGCAAACATTTTATGTACGTTATACCATGGTACCCAAGCCGAGTTGTAAGCTTTTAAATCGCCATGCTTCAAGGTGCTCCAAATTTCAGCACTGTTAGGAACAGCACCTACATAGCCGGTGCCCCAGTCGGGATGGTTAACTCCATTTGCCTCCTGACAGGCGCGTAGTTCAGCAACTACATAATCTATCCGCTTTTTGCATTCAGCATTGTGCGTTGCAGCGTAATTTAGCGCTAATGCAGAGAGATAATGGCCGCCAATATGCCCATCAAGTCCATCCCAATTGGGATAAGATTTCGCTTTTTCCGGAAGGCCGGCTTGTTTACGGTAGCCGGCGAGCAGCCTGTCTGCATCATAAGCTAATACGGTATTGATGTTCAGGTCTCTTGCGTGTTGAAAGGGGCCTTTCAACATCACCACATTATTCAACGGGAAAGTGTTTGGATACAAACTACTTTGGGCATAGGTAGCAGCGCTTGATAGAAGCAGTCCCGCAAGGATCGCCAGTCTGGCGATTTCTGTTACCCGTTTAAAATTAATCGGTACATACATAGATATTTGGCTATTTTTATTCACACGAGTATAGTTATTTATTGAACCTCCACCAATCAAAATTGAATAATTGGTCTGTATCGCCCTTAAATACCAGGAACAGATCGTGTACACCTGTTGCTTTATGTCGTATTTTAACAAGCTGCGTTGTCCATTGCCCCTCACTTGAACCGGGTTTTACAATCAGTTTACTCAGTAGTCTTCCTTGCAGACTGTCTAGCCGAACCTCAATTGCTCCCGGACTCATGCCCGCCACACGTGCTTCGAACGAATTTGGTCCTTTACCCAGATCCACACTACGGATCTTAATATAATCTCCGTTACTGATCTGGGTTACATAAATACCAATGTCATCTGCCTGCGCAGTTTCTACACCTGATTGCCATGCAATGGTTTCCGCCTGCGTAATTTGATAAGGATTAAGATGCTTAACCGGCTTTACACCCGCGACCGTATTTGCAATTCTGGGAATCGAACCATCGGGAAGGTAGTTAAATTCCTCCACGGCAACAGACCTGTTAAAACCGCCACCTCCTGGCAGCGCACCGTTGTGGTAGAAGAAATAGGACTTGCCATTGTAATCTATTACACCTGGATGATTGGTAAATGCGCCACCTTTTTTAATGATGGTCATGATCGTATCCCGGTATTGCCATGGGCCGGCTGCAGACTTGCTGGTCGAATAAGCTAGGTGCTCCGGTACGCCACCAGCTGCATACAGCAGGTAGTATAAATCTTTACGTTTATAAATCCAGGGTGCTTCTTCGTAGGCTGACGGCCGCTTATCGGCATCCTTATAACGTACATGAAATCCATCCCGGTTTAAAGGAACCTCTATCACTTGCCCTGAATAGGAGACCATGTCTGGATTTAGCTTCACATATTTGAGATAGGGATTTCCCCAGTATAAATATGCCTGCCCGTCGTCGTCAATAAATACCGAAGGGTCAATGTCGCCATTGCCGCTATGCACCAAAGGTTTGCCTAGTGCATCTTTAAACGGCCCTGTAGGAGTATCTGAAACAGCAACACCGAGGGCCATTCCTTGTCCGTTCGACTGGTTCATCGGAACATACCAGTAGAATTTTCCATTGCGAAAAATACATTGGCCAGCCCAGGCGTCCTTTTTAGCCCAACTAAAGTTCGCCAGGGATAAGGGACTTCCCCGGTCTGTCCAGTTCACCATGTCGACTGTAGAATAGGCGTGCCAGTCCTTCATCACAAACCAGGTAGATTTATCTTCATCATGACCGGTATAAAGGAAAACAGTGTCTTTATAAACCATTGGAGCAGGATCTGCTGTATAGATCGTCTGGACGATTGGATTTTGTGCATGGGTCAGCTGATGAACGCAAGTCGTTAAAATAATCAGCGCCAGGCGGAGGAACTTATTCATATAATGTGTTTAAGGTTTGAGTTACGGCTAATGTGAAAACTTCCACCAATCTAGTTTAAGGCCTGGATCTGCTGCACCTTTGACAACGATAAATAGATCCTGTTGTCCTGTAGCGCCATTTACCTTGCAGCTCAATTCTTTCCAGCGCTGTTGATCTCCTGAAGCGGGAATGCTGACTGTTGCCAACAGTTTTCCTTCAACACTACCCAGGCGGAGTTCTAAATTTGTTTCTTTGCCAGCGTTGATAGCGGCTATTGTAAATTTCTTTGCGCCATTTTTCTTAAAGTCCACACCCTGGATCTTAATCCAATCTCCATTTTTGATGCCCGTTACAGCCAATCCTCCGTTTGTGGAAGATTCAGTCTTTACACCCTGCTGTGCGCTCATGGTTTCGGCTTCCACCCGTACATATGGATCCAAGCCGCCAACCTGCGCTACGCCATCGGCAGTATAGGCAACCTGTTGTATCGTTCCATCGGCATTATACTCCAGATTTTCGATCGCAAGATTTCTTTTGAATTCTGTGGGAATTTTGGACTGATAGGCAATTACCCGGTTATGGTAAGTATGATACCATTTACCATTAAATTCAAAAATACCCTGGTGGTTGTTGTTATTATTGTTTGGTGGCTGCGCAGCTACTACGCCTCCATAAGTAAAGCCAGTAGTTGGGCTCTTACTCATCATATAATCAATGCGCATTTGTGCGCGTGGATTGGTAGAATAAGAGAAATAATAGATGCCGTTGCGTTTATGCATCCAGGAAGCCTCAAAAAATGCTGGTGCAGTAATTGACGTTGCCGGTCCATCTACACTGATCATATCCCTGTTGAGTTTAATCACACGCACATTGTTATCGCCGTTACCGCCGAAATACATGTAGGCCTGACCATCGTCATCAACAAAAGTCATCGGATCAAAGAGCCACATATTTGGCGCAGGCAATACGCCAGGAGTTTGAGTTTCCACTAGTTTTTTGCCGATAGGATCTTTAAAAGGGGCTGTAGGGCTACTTGAAGTTGCAACCCCTATGCCGTTTCCCCCATTACCAAAATACAGAAAGATTTTGCCATCTCTTGCCACTGCTGCCGGAGCCCAGGTCCTGCCTGCCCAATCTACATCCCGTGGTGCTTCAAATACAACCCCATGGTCAGTCCAGTTTTTCATATCGCTACTCGAAACACATACAATGGATTTCATCTTATAGCCGCTATTCTTTTCCATAGTATTGTCATCGTCGTTGGATGCATAGAGGTAAACACGGCCGTTATAGACCAGCGTTCCGGGATCTGCAAGGTGGCGATAGCCAACAATAACCTGATCGGCATAAATCAATTTTGCTGAACAAATCAGCAGAGTTAAAAGACAGATTGTAAAGGAAAATCTTTTGTTCATAAAAGTATATTTGGTGCTCGCTTATTTTATACTAAAGTATCGAGCCTGCCCGCTTACCACTAGTAGATATCGTTATTTTACTAATACATTTGAATATTTTAGGGTCAAATAGCTATAAATTGTCTGAAGACTAACATCCCTGCCATCTATTTGATCAAAACTTACCTTTCCGACTAAAATTTCTAGATAGCTTTGAGTAGCTAATCTCTTTATCTAACGGCTTCAACGACCTAGACTGCTATGAACTGCTTGAAACTTATAACTGTAATCCTGACTGCTTTTTTGCTTAGTACAACACATGCATCTGCTCAAAAAGCGTCTAACCCAATCATTTTTGCCGATGTGCCTGATTTATCAATCATCAGGGTTGGTAAGGTCTATTATATGAGCAGTACCACTATGCACATGAATCCTGGTTTGCCCATCATGAAGTCTACAGACCTGGTCAATTGGAAGATTGTCAGTTATGCTTATGACACCCTTGGCAATTCAGATGCGCTCACCTTATCAAATGGTAAAAGTGATTATGGCAGAGGATCCTGGGCCAGCAGCCTCAGGTACTTCAAGGGTATCTACTATGTAAGTACATTTTCTGGCACCACGGGGAAAACTTATGTTTACAGCACAAAAAACATTGAAAAAGGGCCATGGAAAGCAGTCTCATTCAGCCCAGCTTTGCATGATCACTCCTTGTTTTTTGATGATGATGGAAAGGCATACATGATCTACGGGGCGGGGAAAATTTTGATGGTCGAATTAACGGATGATTTATCGGGAATCAAACCGGGCAGCACTCCGCAGGTCCTCATAGAAAATGCCAGCCTTGTGGCAGGGCCATCCGTTGGTTTGCCTGCCGAGGGCTCACAGTTATTCAAAATCAATGGGACATATTACCTTTTCAATATATGCTGGCCTAAAAATGGCATGAGGACTGTGCTTGTGCACCGTTCAGACAAACTTGTTGGTCCTTATGAGGGTAGCGTAGCACTTCAGGATAAGGGGGTTGCGCAGGGAGGGCTTATCAGCAACCCGAAGGGCGAATGGTTTGCTTACCTGTTCAGAGATTTTGGAGCTGTTGGACGCATCCCATATTTTGTCCCTGTAAAATGGGAAGCGGGTTGGCCGGTACTCGGCGTTGATCATAAAGTTCCAGATTCCCTGGAGCTGCCGCTAAGTAATGGGCTGATTCCTGGAATTGTTGCTTCAGATGAGTTTAATCGTAAAAAAGCTGAACCAAAGTTGCCCTTGGTATGGCAATGGAACCACAACCCGGATCAGACACATTGGTCTGTAGATGAGCGTCCCGGATTTCTACGTCTAACCACTTCCAGAGTAGATACAAATGTTTTGTTTGTGCGAAATATGCTCACACAGAGAACCTTCGGGCCAGTATCTACCGGCGTTACTGCAATAGATCTGTCGGGCATGAAAACAGGAGATCACGCGGGCCTGATGCTGCTGCAAAGAAATTTTGGTTGGGTAGGTGTTCGCAATACCGCTGGAAAGAAAACGGTTGTCATGGTAACAGCAAAAAACGGCACTGTAACTGGAGAGGAGCTTCCAGCAAGTCAGCAAACATTATTTCTTAAAGCAAGCTGCGATTTCAGAAACAGAGCAGATAAGGGATACTTTTTTTATAGTATGGATGGTAAAACATGGAAGCCGATAGGAGGAGCGCTGCAAATGTCGTATACCCTTCCACACTTTATGGGCTATCGATTCGGATTATTCAACTACGCAACAGAAAACGTTGGCGGCCATGTTGATTTTGACTATTTTCATATTGAACCTAACTAAATATATAAGAATAATGAAAAAGCAACTATTTGTTGTCCTCTGTCTGCTAATTGCTACGGGTAGTACAAAAGCGCAAACCGGACAGGCTCCGGTTGGATTTGACGAATTTAATAATGGTATTGCACATGGCAAATTGGATACGATTACCTACGACTCAAAAACAGTTGGTGTAAAACGACATGCCGTGGTTTATCTTCCTCCCACTTTTAAAAAGAATAAAAAGTACCCGGTATTGTATCTGCTGCATGGTATTGGGGGAGATGAATTTGAATGGTTGAACCAGGGCCATCCGGATCGGATTCTTGACAATCTGTATGCAAAAAAAGAAATAAAGGATATGATTGTAGTATTGCCTAACGGACGGGCGATGGCAAACGATCGTGCTACCGGAGATATTATGGCAAAGGACAAAGTTGCGGCTTTTGCGAATTTTGAGGGCGATCTGCTCAACGACCTGATACCCTACATCGAAAAGAGTTATCCCGTACTAAGCAACAGGTCAAATCGTGCACTTGCAGGCCTCTCAATGGGTGGAGGACAATCACTTAATTTTGGTTTAGGCAACTTGAATACATTTGCCTGGATAGGTGGTTTTTCATCCGCGCCAAATACAAAAATGCCGGAACAGTTGCTGCCAGACCCAGCAAAGGCGAAAGATCAAATCGAGCTGCTCTGGATCTCGTGCGGCGATGAAGATGGATTACTCAGCATCAGCGAACGTACCCGCGATTATATGATCAAAAATCAGGTTCCTCATATTTTCTTTAAGGAGCCAGGTAAGCATGATTTTAAGGTCTGGAAAAATGATCTGTATCATTTCTCCAAACTCTTATTTGTTAAAAACGCTAAATCATAGGGATCAGCTTTACTTTACAGCAACGCCGGTAGCCGTCTGAATTATTTTTTGGATGGTGCCGTCGGCGTTGTAGTGCATCTCGTCAATGCAGATCGACCGTCTGTAGCTTCCACCGGTGGGCAAGGCGCCGTTATGGTAAAAGAAATAGCTTTTTCCTTTATAGTCCAGTATACCTGGATGGGTAGTAAAGCTGTTTGGAACGTTATCTTGGATGATGCCCTGATAGGTCCACGGACCGGTAGCACTTTTAGCTGTACAGTACTCAATCATTTCAGGCTTTGTACCTTTGCTGGCATAGATCAGGTAATACAAGTCTTTGCGCTTATACACCCAGGGTCCTTCAATGTAATTCTTCGGCGTGAAAGTGGTGATCTCTCCCTCTTTTTCAATCATGTTCGACTTAAGTTTTACCCACTTGCAGCTGCCATTTCCCCAAAAAAGATAGGCCTGCCCGTCATCATCTATCAGTATAGTAGGGTCAATGTCGTCCCAGCCATATTTCATGTCTGTTGTCATTTCGTTGGTGATCAAAGCTTTTCCAATAGCATCCTTATACGGCCCTGCCGGATGGTCTGCAACCGCAACACCTATTGCAGCACCTCCACCGCTGTTTGCATCCTTTTTATGAAAGGTGGAAACATACCAGTAGAATTTCCCGTCGCGCTCAATACATTGTGCAGCGTAGGCATCACCTGTGGCCCAGGAAAAAACTTTCGGGGCAAGTACAGCACCATAATCCCGCCAGTTTACCAGGTCAGTAGAAGAAAACACATGCCAGTCGGGCATCTTATAATTTGTTGCAGAAACGGAGGCGGTGTCATGACCGGTAAATAAAAACACGGTATCCTTATATACGATAGGCGCTGGATCTGCAGTGAAAATATGTTTAATGATGGGATTCTGTGCACGGGCCAAAAAGCTTCCGGCTACAAGAAATAATGCCAATGAAATAATTCTGTTCATCTTAGATCAATTTATATTATAATTTCTGTTTTATGCCAAGCAGGTCAAGCATCGCAGTGCCATAACGTTTGCCTAGCATACGGTAGCCTTCGGCCGAGAAGTGCAAATTATCTGGCCCGTCAGGGCAGCCGGCTGAGGAAATGATATGAGCTGTCGGAATAGTTTGTGGAAGTGTGGCAATAATGGCATTCATCGAAGCACATACACCGCCCTGATCTGCATTAACAACCTCTCCTGCAAGTAGCGGCGTAGCTTTAGCATCCAGTTTAAGATCGCTGAGTAGGTTTTCATATACCCCTTTAACTTTTGAAGGCCAAGTTTTATCGCCGGTATTGGATTCTCCTTGATGCATTAATATCCCTTTGATGACGCCACTTTTTTGAGCAATTTTAGCCATTTCTATCAAGCGTCCGTAAGGGTTGCCATCATATTCAGCCAGCATGCTCTTCATCCAGTCGGGCGCAGTCGCAGTATAAGACTGATAGTTATCCTTGTCAAATAATTCAATTTTACAACCGCCTACAGCTACATTGATAATGCCAACCCTAATGTTCTTTGGCAGGTTTTCCACCAAAGTACGCCCAAAGTAGTCAACAGGGCCAAGTCCGGTTTTACACCTTGCCAATGGGGGAGCCGCGGTATACCACTCGCCCATACTGCGGTTTAAGTTACTGCAATTTACAGCCTCCAATACGCGGAAGCGGCCGTCTACAGCTGTGGTGTCGCGCGCTTCAAAAGCTGCACTACCTTCCATGTTCGATTGTCCGAAAGCGAGGAAAATGTAGAAATTAGGATCCTGAGAAAAGGCACTGGATGAAGTGATCAGCAATGCGGCACAGGTTAACAGAAATAATCGTAGTCTTCTCATTTTGTTCTTGTTTATTTGGTTGTTGCAATCTTGCCCTTAAAATTTTACCACCTCGTAATATGCTTTTTTAGGTTCCAGTTTCGCATCAAAAAGTAGCGGAAAGTTCTTCCTGCCCCGGCCGTCGAGCCAGCTATACTTGTCAGACAAATTCCAAAAAGTTACTCCGGTGATCTGCTTTTTATATTTTCTGAATACATCGAAAATCATTTTGTATTGCTCAAGCTGTAGCCGTTCCATCTCAGGAGTAAACTCAGCAGCCGAAAGGGCTTTTTCTCCGGTGATCATTTGGCCTCCCTGTCTTCCTGTATAAACAGAAATGTCAAGTTCGGTAAACTGGATTTGTAAGCCTAAACTCGAGAACATGGTGATCGACTTTTCAAGCTCATCTTTACTGGGATTGTTGATAGACCAATGTGCCTGCAAGCCAACGCCATGTATCGGAACTCCCTTGGCCAATAATTTTTTGAGCATCTGATAGATCTTTTCTCTTTTTGCAGGGTTCTCCGTATTGTAATCATTATAGAAAAGCACAGCCTTAGGATCAGCTTTATGAGCAGCCCTGAATGCCTGCTCAATAAAGTCTTCGCCGGTAATCGTGTAGAGCGGCGATTTCCTGTAGAAGCTGGTGTCATCTGCAATCACTTCATTAACCACGTCCCACGCGTATATTTTGCCACGGTAACGGGATACAACAGTGTTGATATGAGATTTTATACGATCCAGTAACACCGTTTTAGAAACTGTTTGCCCTTCCTGGTCCTTAAAAAGCCATCTCGGAGTTTGTGTGTGCCATACCAGGCAATGTCCTCTTACTTTGATGTGATTGTCTAATCCGAACTTTACAATCGTATCGGCTACATTCCAGAAATAACGGTCTTCAGCCGGATGTATTGGACCCATTTTCATGGCATTTTCTGCCGTGATACTCGCAAACTGTTTGATGATCAGCGCTTTTTCAGCTCCTTGAAGATCGCTTGGCTTAACAGCTACACCGATCGGAAAGTAGCTCTTGTAATAGTCCTTGAGCCCTTTATCTTCTGCAATACCGCTGGTATAACCACTCAATAAATAAGTCCCGGTAGTCAAGATTGAAAGTAGCAGATAAAGAAGGCTTCGTTTCGTGTTCATAATTAAAAAGACTTGATTTAGGATACGAAAGTATTGAGATTATAAACCCTGCAATCGTATGAATTAACATTTTTACTAGTACAAATGGTCATTTAACCGCGATCTGACCTGCATAACTCATTTATTAAAACGGATACTTTTAACCAGTGTTGATTGCTTGGAACCGGCTTTGAACTTAACAAAAACATCGTGATGCCCGGATGTTCCTGTTAACTTGGAAGTAAATGTCTTCCAGCTCTTGCCTTGCATTTTCGTAATGGACACAGTTGCTATTTTGCGTCCGCTTCCAAGGTCGTCCAGCCAGATCTCCAGTTGATTGTCTGTTGATGAAGCAGCAACAATTTCTATTTGTGCAGGATGGTCTTTGTCGCCGAGGTCGACCCCCGAAATCATAAACCAGCCGCCCTTCAATGAAGTGTTTGTTACTACTTTCTGTCCATCTTTAAGTAGGGTTACAATACCAAACTGATTACTGAAACCTTGCGCTGGTAGTTCAGTAAAGCCGTCTTTACCAATAAAGAAGTCGAAATCGGCAGTTTTACCTTCGGCAAATAAACCTACGCTTGTGCCAACCCACGAGTTATAGTTGGGCTGTACTTTGTCAAGGTTTACAGCAGATATCGGCGCACCTAAACTAGTCCAGGTTTTTCCATTAGCACTTGCATAGGCGGTAAGCATATGTGCCTTTCGTTGCACCTTGAGCCATACCAGGTTGCCAAAGGTATTGGCAATCATGCGTACGGCGGTATCCATCTTAAAGACTATTTTTTTGTTTCGATCAAAACCAGTGTATAGCTGTACAAATACTTGCTGATTGCCATTGGTAAGATAAATGCCGGCTTTGTCGCCTGCCTTCATCGCATTTAAATCAACTTTTGTAACCGCCGTATAAAAATGATCAGTCTCTTTTTGCAGTATATGTGCACGTTCCTCGCTTGGCTTAAGCCTTAACCAGCCGTTGCGCTCCTGGAGCGAATAGTTAGCCGTAGCTTTTCTGTTTAAGAAATGCCACCACAACCCCAGAGTCCCGGATGTAAAATAATCTGAATTTACACTACGCCATAAAATCCCGGAGCGTGGAAGCCCAGGTGATTTGATAGGGGCGCTTGAAGGAGCCATTCCCCAGGGCCGGTCTCCCTCCCAGGTGATCGGGAAGAGTGAAGTCTGACGGCCAGTTCCATACCAGTCATCCTTTCCATCAATTTCATAACTCTGTGCTACCGTCCACCAACTTCCATCGGCCAGCTGTAAGGGCGCAGAGATGTGGTTAGGTCTTCTAAAGCGTGCACTGGCATCTGTAATAGGTTTGAAGAAGTTACCCAGGCGCTCCCATTTTGTTGAATCGCTGGTGATTGTTTTCGTGCGCAAAACATATTGCCCACCGGTTACGTCTCCCGCCGGGAAATAATAATAATAGCCATTGCGCTTGCTCATCACCGGCCCTTCGGCCCAGCTGTACTGCATTTTCGCATTGATCCAATCCAGGTTGATTACCGAATCTGTTAACTGCCCGTCTTTGCCCAATGCTTGCAGCCTGTTAACTGTTTTGCCGTTTTTAATTACGATGTAGGGCTTGCCATCATCATCAACGAAGATTGAATTGTCGTTCCCCAGTGAGCCGGTCTTCGGATTTGTCGTTAACTGAACAGGGGTTGTCCAGGGGCCTTTTGGCGACTGCGCTTTTGAAAACCACTGCCCGTTGGCCGAGAAGTAGATCCAGTACGAGCCATAGAAGTAGGTAATGGCTCCCTGCCATATTCCTTCCGAAGGTTTGTCTGTGACAAAACCTGCCCGCTCTGGGAATACTACGCGACTGATAATTTCCCAGTGCACAAGATCCTTGGAATGGTAGATCGGTAGGTAAGGGTTAAAATGGAAGCTGGACCCACAAAGATAAAAGTCGTTGCCTGTTTTTAGTACCGTGGGATCTGGGTGATCTCCGGGCAACACAGGGTTAAGATAGGTGTTAACATGGTCGTAATAGGCAGATGAGTCCTGTTTTAGCTGTCCCATCACCTGAAAGGTGGAGATAGAAAATAGCACTGTGATTACTGTGATCAGTGAATTGATTTTTTTCATATACATAATTGCCTGATTCGTTTACAGGATTTTATAGCTGTTTTTAATTGAACTTTAGCCAGTCCACACTAATCTGACCAGCATCCTTTAATAAAATAAAAAGATCATGTTTGCCAGTTGGCTTCTTCAATAAATTTGATGTGGTAATCTTCCAGCCGGTGCCTTTTGATATGTTCGCTGTGCCAATTAAAGTACCTCCGATATTGTCTAGTCGTATTTCTACACTACTGTTTTCCGGCGACGAAGCCATCAGGCTAAAGCTCTTGAGCGGCTTTGCGCCAAAGTCTACAGCATTATAGCGAACCCACGCACCCTGTTTGCTGAGCTCTATTTTCCAGCCTTTCATCCGGTTGGAGGTGTCGATAGCGTTAACAACTGCCCCATCCTTGCTGATGTTACTATACCTGTCTACCTCAATTTGGCTTTTTGCAGGCGTAATGCCCACACCACGTAAGGTCGGGATCACCTCCCTGATTGTTCCATCAGCATTAAAAAATAAACTGTCTGCCCGGATAGACCGGTTTTTGTCAAAGTTTGGAGAGAGGTCATTGCTATGATAAAATAAGTACCATTGTCCCTTAAATTCAAGCATAGAATGGTGATTAGTCCAGCAATTTGGTGTTTCTTTCATAATCACCCCAGCAAATTTGAATGGCCCCATTGGGCTGTTTGACATGCCGTATTCTAAGCGTTCAGTTTTATTTTCTACATGCGGATAAGTCAGGTAATAGATGCCCTTACGCTCAAAAAGATAAGGACCTTCTTTTAATCCCTTATCGGGAAGATTCCCTAAAATCTTTGGCTCCGAAGCCAGATCCACCATATTCTCTTTTAATTTTGCTCCGTAGATGTTTCCTTGTGCATAGTAAATGTAAGCCTGGCCATCTTTATCGATAAAGACATTCGGGTCTATGCCAGATACACCTTTAATTGGCTCCGTCCTGGCAACAAATGGCCCGTAGGGATGATCGGCTACTGCTACGCCGATGCCAAACCCTTTTCCAGTACCAGGTTTTAAAACGGCAGGGAAATAGAAGTAATATTTACCATTCCGTTCGATACAGTCTGGTGCCCACATGGCATAGGCAGTTGAATCTGCCCAATTCACTTTATTCTGGTTTACAATCACACCATGATCCGTCCAGTTGGTTAGGTTGCCCGAAGAAAATACGTGGTAGTCGGCCATATTAAACCAGCCCGCACGTCCTTTTCCCGGGGTGGCAATAATGTCGTGTGAGGGGTAAATGTACACCTTGTCGCCAAAAACACGGGCCGAAGGGTCAGCCGTAAACTGATCCATAATCAGTGGATTTTGAGCAAATGCAGAAATAGCCACTCCAGTTATTAAACCCACAATTAGTAAAGCGTTCTTAAAATATTTCATGAAACTTGTCTTCAGTTATTTAAAAAGTAATGGAGCCAATTCTTTCAGGCTTCGGCGCCAGGTCAAGAATTCGTGCGCTGTGCCTTCCGAAATATAGGCGACGGTATTGTAGCCTGCCGACTTCAATTCAACGGCTGCACTGTTCACACCAGCAGGATTCTCTTTGCTTCCGCAACTCATAAACACCAGCTTTGGTTTGATCTTGCCGAGCTCTGATGGGGTATAAACGCCACCACTCAGCAATCCGTAATAATCGAATACCTCAGGTTTAGCCAGTGTAATCACATGTGTCTCCATGCCCCCCATAGAAAGTCCGGCCATTGCACGGTGTGCTTTATCACCATAGGTCCGGAAATGTGAATCAACATAGGGAATAAGCTCGTCAACGAGTACGGTCTGAAAACCATTTTCAAGGATCATTTTGGTTAAACCACCAGGAGTACGGGGACCACCGGCGCCCGGCCGTACATTATTGGTCAGCCCATAGGTCATAACGATAATAAATGGCTTCGCCTTGCCGTCCGCAATCAAATTGTCCATGATTAAGTTTGCATGCCCCTGAACGCTCCAGGCAGTTTCATCTTCGCCCCAGCCGTGTTGCAGATATAACACAGGGTAGCGTGTATTGCCCTTTTCATACCCCGGTGGCGTGTACACAAAAGCTCTCCTTCCAGGTGTGTTGGTGCTCTTTGAAGGGAAAAGTATTTGTTGTACGTTGCCGTGGGGAACATCCTTCATCGCATAAAAGTCTTTGTCGTGCGCAGGAATTTCGATACCGCTTTCCCATCGTGTAGATCCATAAAAATTGCCAGTACCGGGATCGTTAAAGACCCCGCCATCTACAGTAAGGTGGTAGTAGTGAAATCCTTCATCCATAGGGCCTTCGGTGGTGCCTGTAAAATATCCCTCAGCATCTTTTGTTAGCTTGGTGCCACCTCTGCCTCCAAGTCCCAGGCTCACCCTGATACTGTCTGCCTTAAGTGCTTTGATTTTGAAACGCGCATATCCCTGCGAGTTTACCTGAGGATAAGCCTGCCCGGGCTGGTTAAATGTCGAGGGTTGGAAATCTTCTTTTATTGGGGAATTGGTTTGAGCTTGACAAATACTACTAGTCAATACTGCCATCAACGCGATAAAAAGACGTTTGTAATTCATTTTCTGTAATTTAATTTAATGGATGTTATATTTGGTTGCTTGTTTTTTACAGAGGAAGGGAAAAGTTGATTTGACTAATCCTTGAATGCTGCGCTAAATTCTGCAGTTTAATGCGCAAACGATGCGAGATTTCGTTTAAATACATCAACAAATGTTCGTTGCGGAGTTAGATCTGCGTTTAAGGGTAGTTTGAGCGTCAGCTGCTATTAGTAGCAATGGTTAGATATATCATGTTATTTAATGATTAGGTTCAATAGTAAGATGCCGATCAATCCAATAATGGATACCAAAGTTTCCATTAAAGACCACGACAAAAATGTCTGTTTCATTGATAGACCGAAGTACTCTTTAAACAGCCAAAATGATGTGTCATTTACATGGGAGCAAAACAGGCTGCCAGCTCCCACAGCGAGCACCATCAAACTCGGATTTACACTACCGTGGGTAAGTAATGGATATACAATTCCTGCGGCTGTAAGTCCGGCTACAGTGGCCGAGCCCAGGCATAAGCGCAATACCGCAGTAATGAGCCAGGCCAGAAGTAGAGGAGGAAGGTTTAACCCCTGTAAGTTTGCTGCCAGCGTTGTACTCACGCCCGTTTCCAGAAATACCTGTTTCATAATCCCTGCACTCCCAATAATCAACAAGATCATCGCGATATCCTTCACGGCATCTGCGTAAATCGTCATGACTGTACTCAGCCGCTTGCCCATAGCAATGCCCAATGTGTAAGTCGCAATACAAATGGTGAACACCATAGCAATAATAGGCTCTGCAATAAAACTGGTCATAGTCTGCAATGGACTACCAACAGCACATAGTCCAGCTACAATATGTGCAGTACCAATAATGAGCACTGGCAATAGGGCGGAGAAAAGGCTGATTCCTATTCCAGGCGGTTCTCCATCAGCCACCTGAGCATCTGGAAAAACCAGCGTTGGTTTGCCCTGCATCCTGCGCAGTGTCAAAGCGAATATAGGACCAGCGAGCACAATTGCAGGAATGGCTACCAGTATTCCATAAAGAAACGTCCTGACCAGATCAGCGTGAAATTGGATGGCAAGGGCCATAGCCGAAGGGTGGGGTGGGACAAATCCATGCATCACAGATAAGGAAGCAAGCATAGGTAAACCTACGTAGACCAACGGTAATTTGTAATTGGCCGCCACAGAAAAGATGATCGGAATCAGCAATACAAAGCCAACATTGTAAAATAGCGGAATACCAACAATAAACCCGGTGATAGACATGGCCCAGGTAACATACTTATAGCCGAAGGTATGCTTCAGCACGCCAGCGATCTTTTGTGCTGCGCCGCTAAAGGCTACAAGTTTGCCCAGCATGGCACCCAGCACAATAATGATCACCAGAGATCCCAGTGTGTCGCCTAAACCTTTACTGATTGCTTTTGGCAGATCATGCATCGGCATGCCCAGCAGTAGAGCAGCTACTATCGAAACCAATAAAAAAGCCAAAAAAGTGCTTACCTTTCCCCAGGTAATCAGGAGGATAAGGGTAACAATGCAAGCAAATAAAATCAGGATTGACATGGTTGTTAATGTGAATCTCTAGTAACTTTTGATCCTGATCCGCCAACCAGAAAATCTAAGTCGGCACCTTTATCGGCCTGCTGCACATGGTTAATGTACATGTTAACATAGCCACGTGCGGCAACGGCAGCTGGTGCTACCCAGTTACTTCTTCTCAGCGCAAGCTCTTCATCGCTAACCTCCAGATGGATGCTTTTATTAGCCACATCTAGCGCTATAAAATCCCCGTTTTGTACCAGCCCCAGGTTGCCACCAATGGCGGATTCTGGCGATACGTGGAGCACTACAGTCCCATAAGCCGTGCCGCTCATCCGCCCGTCAGAAATCCGGACCATATCGGTAACTCCCTGATCAAGCAGTTTTTTTGGCAGCGTCATATTACCTACTTCCGGCATTCCCGGGTATCCCACTGGTCCCACAGTTTTCAGAACCATCACGCAACTTTCATCAATGTCAAGATCGGGATCATCAATCCGTAAGTGGTAGTCCTCGATATCCTCAAATACGACTGCACGACCGCGATGTTGCATGAGGCTGGGCGTTGCTGCAGATGGTTTGATCACTGCTCCATTTATGGCGAGATTCCCTTTGAGTACAGTAATACCCGCTTCAACAATGATGGGATTTTCTAATGCATAAATCACCTCTTCGTTATAATTAACGCCCCCATTTGATATGTTTTCGGCATGGGTTTTTCCACTTACCGTAATGGTGTCCGTTTTTAAGATGGACTGCATCTGTTTGATTACAGCCGGCACGCCTCCAGCATAATAGAAGTCTTCCATGAGAAATTTTCCTGAAGGCATCAGATTTACCAATAAGGGGATTTTACTGCCTATGTCATCGAAATCGTCTAAATTCAACGGAACACCAATTCTTCCGGCGATCGCTGTCAGGTGGATAATGAAGTTGGATGATCCGCCAATGGCCGCATTTATTTTAATCGCATTCTCGAAGGCGTTGCGTGTTAATATTTTTGACATCCGCAGATCTTCTTTTACCATTTCTACGATCCTCCGGCCAGATAATTGCGCAAGTCGCTTCCTCCGCGCATCAACCGCGGGTATTGCAGCCCCACCAGTAAGCGTCATGCCCAACGACTCTGCCATGCAGGCCATTGTTGATGCAGTTCCCATGGTCATGCAGTGTCCCGGACTGCGCGACATGCAGCTCTCCACCTCTTCATATTCTTCATAGGTGATATTACCCTTCTTCAATTCTTCGGTAAACTTCCAGGCGCTTGTGCCAGACCCAATATCCTGACCTTTGTATTTCCCGTTCAACATTGGCCCTCCGGGCACAACAATTGTCGGAAGATCAACACTTGCAGCGCCCATCAAGGTAGAGGGCGTTGTTTTATCACAACCCGTTAACAAAACCACGCCGTCTATGGGGTTGCCACGTATGGATTCTTCGGCATCCATACTCGCCAGATTCCTGAAAAGCATAGCTGTAGGCTTCAGGAGTGTTTCTCCTAAAGACATGATGGGGAATTCTAAGGGAAAGCCACCGGCTTCAAGTACCCCACGACGCACACTTTCTGCGATATCTCGCAAGTGGGCGTTGCATGGCGTGAGCTCAGACCAGGTATTGCAAATGCCAATAACCGGTCGGCCGTCAAACATATCTTCGGGCATTCCCTGGTTTTTCATCCAGCTTCTGTAAACAAGACCCATTTTATCCTTTTTTCCAAACCAGTCGGAACTTCTATATGTACCCATTGTGTAGCTGTGCTATTGTATTTTTAAATGATTTCTTTGCTTTGCGATCCATTAATCAACCGCCAGATGTGCAGTGGATTTGCATCCTTGAGTGCTTCGGGAAGCAGGGCGTCAGGCATGTTCTGGTAACAAACAGGCCTGGTAAAGCGTTCTATGGCTGCGGTACCAACAGATGTGCTTCTGGAATCTGTTGTAGCAGGATAGGGCCCGCCATGCACCATCGCTGAACAAACCTCTACGCCCGTAGGATATCCGTTAATCAGGATCCGCCCAACTTTCTGCTCTAAAATCTCCAGCAGCAACTTATATTCCTCCAGATCGACCGGCGTTCCGTGTACGGTTGCTGTCAAGTTTCCACTCAGACCCCTGGCGATGTTTAACAGTTCTTCTTTCGACTTAGCTTCCACAGCAACGCTCGTTGGACCGAACACTTCCTCTGCCAGCTCGGGCTGTGCCTCGAATGTTTCTCCGCTAATTTTGAAGAGCATAGGTTCTGCAGTATTTTTATGATCAGTAGCCGCTCCCCGTGTGAATAACTCTACTCCATGCAAGCCGGTACGGCTTTCCACACCTCTGGTGTAAGCATCGTATATATTGGACGTCAGCATTACACCGCCACTAGTTTGACTAAATTCTGATGCCAAATGGTCTAAAAATACAACTGCACTTTCATCATCCTCATAAATCAGCAATCCGGGGTTGGTACAGAACTGGCCTACGCCCAGGGTTACGGATGCTGAAAATCCTTTTGCAAGATGATCTGCCTGATGTTTTAAGGCCTCGGGAAGTATAAAAACCGGGTTCGTGCTTCCCATTTCTGCATAAACAGGAATAGGGATCGGGCGCCGTGCGGCCAGATCAAAGATGGCTTTACCAGCGGCAAAAGAGCCTGTAAATGCGATAGCTTTGACCTCGGGTTGCTGCACCAGCTGACCGCCTAAAACGGGACCGTCACCAAATAAAAGTGAAAATACGCCATCTGGCATGTCTGTTGACTTAGCTGCTTTTTGTATCGCCCTGCCAATTAACCAGCTCGTTTCCGGATGTGCGGGATGCGCCTTTACAATTACACTGCAGCCCGCTGCCAACGCCGAAGAAGTATCACCCCCAGCTACTGAAAAAGCCAGCGGGAAGTTACTTGCACCAAAAACCACTACCGGGCCTAAGGCAATCTGCATAGATCGGATATCTGGTTTGGGCAGGGGCAGGCGTCCTGGATCTGCGGTTTCTATACGGGCACCCAGCCACGAACCTTCTTTCAAAAGCGCTGCAAACATCCGTAATTGCCCCGTAGTGCGCCCACGTTCTCCTGTTATCCGCCCGCCAGGAAGCCCGGATTCACGACTACAAACAATGATCAACTCATCGCCGATGGCAATAATTTCGTCCGCAATAGCCTCTAGGAAGCGTGCTTTTTCCAGACCTGTTTTTTTACGGTATACCTGAAACGCTTCAGATGCCTTTTGTCCAGCCTGATCTACTTCGGCCTGTGTGGCAACAAAAAAATCGCCCGACTGATTGCCGGTTGTGGGATCGACAGATCTGATTACATCAGTTCCGCAACCTGAGCCGCTAAAACCGATTATATTTTCTCCAAAATTCATGATGCAACGGTATTTGTAAGTGTGCCGATTCCGGCAATGTTAATGTTGATGATGTCGCCACCAAGCAGCGTAAAGTCGTCGGCGGGAATAATACCGGTACCCGTCATTAAATATACGCCGTGTGGAAAATCCAATTCTCTGAACAGGTAATCGACAAGTTCAGTATGGCTACGCTTCATTTGATTGATAGAAATGACTTCAGAGAACAATACTGCTGTATCCCGGATAATTTCAATGCCGATATTGGTGTTTGGATCTATTGGCTCTTTCTGCACCAACAGGCAGGGCCCCAATGCCGCGGCACCTGTGTATGATTTCGCCTGGGGCAGGTACAGCGGATTTTCACCTTCGATATCCCTGGAAGACATGTCGTTTCCTACGGTATATCCCTCGATCGTACCAGCCGAACAAATGAACAGGGTTAACTCTGGCTCTGGTACGTTCCAGTTCGAGTCCTTACGGATGCGAACATGGCCACCCGGGCCAACAGTTCGATGGGCAATAGCTTTGAAAAAAAGCTCGGGCCTCTCGGCATCATAAACTTTATTGTAGAAGTCGCCGCCCTGGGCATCCTGAGATTCTTTAACCCGTGCCTCACGACTCCGGTAATAGGTAACCCCGGATGCCCATATTTCCTGGTGCTGTATCGGTGCTAATAAAGATGAATCAATCAGTTCTTCCAGATGGCGGTCTGCCGATAATTCCTGTAGGTCATCAACAATAGCGTCAAAAAGATTTTTACGGTTAATAAAGGTGGCCCAGTCCGCTGTCTGAGCTAAGAAATACTGGTGCTCATGGTGTATAACAATTCCTTGCAACGTGTTGTAAATTCTCATCATAAATGGTTAGTCTTCGTTGGATGAAGTTATGATTTATTGATTCATTTTAACACGAGCTCATCCTTGTAAAGCTCTGGAAATGTACTTGAAGGCGTTTTTTGGATATATCTTGTTAAGATAGTACAAAAAAATGCGTCGATACTAAAATGCTAAATTGCCACTTTCAGCGCTTCTGTTTTAAGGTAGCTCTGTCTGTAGTCGAGTGGATTTTTCTTGGTCAGCGCTTTAAACTGATGGTAAAAATGGGAGATATTATTATACCCGCATGCATAGCCAATTTCTGCCATGTTATATTCTTCTTCAACCAACAAGCGGCAGGCATGGCCAATACGCACTTCCATGAGAAACTGGATATAGGTTTTCTTGGTCTTAGATTTAAAGTACCTGCAAAAAGAATGCTTACCCATATTAATAAGTCCTGCCACATCTTCCAACACCACTTTACGGTGGTAGTTGGTGAAAGTAAATTCAAAAATAGCATTGATACGGCTGTGGTCTACACGATTAACTTCAGGGTTAAAACCACTGGATGAAATAAATTCATATTCCTTCGAATTTGCGATCTCTTCCAATGCGGATAAAAGGTTGATGAGCTTCCTGGAAGGAGAGTCCAGCAGCATTTCTTCGGCAATCTTTGCTACCTTTTTTTTTGTCGCTCCCCTAAGCCTTAGGCCTAGTTTGCTGGAGTGCAGAAGTTTTACGATAGGACTCATCTCAGGAAGACTTAAAAAGGCCTCACCCCAGATGGCATTCTGAAATAATACTACGATCGTTTCTCCAACCTTTTCGTCCGCCCTGTCCAGGTATTTCTGTTCGCACCTAAAAGTATGCGGTAAATTTGGGCCAAATAAAAATACATCGCCCTTTTTAAAAGAGCCCACATGATCGCCGATCAGGCAGGTGCCTGAGGTACGTTTGATTACCAGAAGTTCACACTCCGGATGATAATGCCAGGCACTGGCTATTGCATGTCCAATATCTTTATGGATATTAAAAGAATGCTCCGGATTGGGAGTAGCCTTCTTTAAGGTAGCCTTCATGTTTATATTTGGTTAAATACAATTTGAATTTATAAAAAATGCAGCGATAATCTGTTATTTGTTTTTGAGTTGTTCAACATCAAAAATCCGTTTTTAACACCCTTGAAATGTTGGTTTTGTTAGTGGTTTTTGAATTAATAATCTGAATATTAGTTATTTGTAGCTAAACTTTCAGTGATGTGTTGCTAACAGGCCTGTCGCAACTATGTTAATATGTTACAATTTTTTGCGGAGATACTGAAACTGCCTTTCATGAAAGTTCTTTTTATTTGTTTCGGCGACTAACCAGTTTTTAAACCAAATATAAGCAGAGGATGCGGCGGCAATTATTACTTCCACATAGCGTGTAACACGCTGTTCTCTTCAATTTATGCCACAGTGCAAGAAACTACTTTAACCAGTGGTATGGGGACCCTTTATACAATTTTAAACCAAATAAACTGAATTAATTATGAAAAAAAACTCACTCAAACTATTGTCTGTGTGTACTGTTTTAACGGTAGTCATGCTTTTGCAATTCGCACGCAGTGCCACTGCAGCAACAAAATTGCAGTCCACGGTAATTACAGGTAAAGTAAAAGATGAAAAAGGAACCGGCCTGAACGGTGTTACCGTTACTGAAAAGGGCACCCGTACCGTAACAAAAACCAACAGTGCTGGCGAGTATAGATTAAACGTCTCGAACGCCAACGCAGTGCTCGTCTTTACCTTTGTTGGATACAATCCTGTTGAAATTAAAGTAGGCAGCCAGACCACAATAAACGCTACATTGGCCACCGCCGAAAATGCGTTAAACGAAGTCATCGTAACGGCATTGGGTATTAAACGGGAAGCGCGAAGCCTGGGTTATTCTGCTCAGAAAGCAGATGTTCAATCGCTTCAAACAAACCGCACTACCAATTTAGCAGCTTCCCTTGAGGGCAAAGTTGCCGGTCTGGATGTATCTCCTCCTTCAGCAGGTCCTGGAGGCAGTACTAAGATCCGGCTTAGGGGCCAATCTTCTTTTACTGCCGATAACTCTCCTTTAATTGTTATTGATGGCCTGCCAATGTCGCAAGGTGCAAGCAGTAGCAATGGTTACACGCAAACATTGGATCAGGGCGATAATTTACAAGCCATCAATCAGGATGATATTGAATCAATGACGGTGCTAAAAGGATCTACAGCGGCTGCGCTTTACGGATCACGTGCAGTTAATGGCGCTATCATCATAACGACGAAAACTGGTGCCAAAAACACTGGAATAGGAATCGAGTTCAATTCAAATTTTACCCTCAACCAGGCATTGGACTTCACAGATTTCCAATATGAATATGGGCAGGGTGAAAACAACATCCGGCCATCCTCTCAAGGTACAGCGCAAAGTTCTGGTGCCTGGAGTTTTGGTGTCCCTTTCGATGATGTGCCTACTTTTCAGTTTGATGGCGTTCAACGTCCATATGCACCTGTAAAAAATAGGATCAGCGCGTTTTTCAGAGTTGCTCCGTCATGGAGCAATACCGTTGCCATGTCTGGCGGAAATGATAAAGGCAGTTTCAGGGTGTCGGTTTCCAACCATGACGCCGCAGGTATCGTACCGAACAATCACTTCAATAAAAAGATATTCAACGTTGGCGTAAACTATAAGTTGACGGATAAATTTACCGCGCAGTTCAACATTAATTATGCCTATGAGTTTAATAAAAATCCGCCTATAGTAGGGGTACAGGCGGGATCTATACCAACAGCAATGTACAGGCTTGCCAATTCTATTCCTTTTGACGTACTGGAGGCAGCCGCTATTGATGCCCGGGGTAATGAAACGCCAACTTCGCGCTTCTCTACAGTGACCAATCCGTATTGGGTAATGGCTAAACAGTTCCAAAGGCAAACAAAAGATCATTTATTAGGAACTGCAACTTTGCGCTACCAGTTTTTTGACTGGCTATACCTTCAGGCCCGTGCCAGTACAGATCTCCTGCAGAGTACTTATGAGTCTAACACGCCTACAGGCGCTTTAAGTGTTAGTGCTGCTCCAAATAACTTGTTTAACGGTTCGTATGGAATCAATACATCCAGAACCCGCCAGAACAACTTCGATTTCCTGTTGGGAGCCGACCATAAATTTGGGGACTTCGGGTTTAGTGCTACAGTTGGTGGTAATAACTTTCCGCTGGCAACGTCAACGTTTAATGAAACCGCAACAAATTTTTACATCAGGGATCTATATACCATAGGTAATGGCGCTACAGTAAATTCTACATACAACTTATCCAGACAAACGGTTAATTCCCTTTATGGCACCACAGAGTTCTCTTATAAAAGTTTACTATACTTAAACGTTACAGGACGTAATGACTGGTACTCAGTTCTGGCCCCGGATATTAACCATTACTTCTATCCCTCTGCTACAACGAGTTTTGTTTTTTCTGAACTGCTACCAGATGCAAAATGGTTGAAGTTCGGGAAAATAAGATTTGCCATAGCCGAGACAGGAAGTGCCCAGGGAGTAGCCCCATACAATGCCCTCACATTTACGCTCGGTCAGAATGCATTTAATGGATTACCACTCGGAAATATCAATAACACCGCGTCGCCAAACCCCCAGATCAAGCCTTTCGGCGTGAATGAGAAGGAGATTGGTCTGGAACTGCACATGTTTAACAACCGTGTTAATCTTGACGTAGCGGCCTACGATAAGAAAACCACCAATCAGGCAGTACCAATAGGCCTCTCAGCTGCCAGTGGATACGCCACCACCTTAGTAAACCTTGGCGGACTTGATAATAAAGGACTGGAACTCAATCTGGAACTTGTTCCTATTGAGCGCGAAAACTTCGTATGGAGAACAGCGTTCAACAGTGCGTTTAATTCATCAAAGGTCTTGTCACTGGCCAATAATCAAACGCAACTCGTAGTAGGTAGCCCGGAGTTTTTTGGAACCATCGTTGACGTGGTAGGCCTGCCGCTTAACCAGATCCAGGGCGCAACCTATAAAAGAGATGCGGCAGGAAATATATTGTTATCGGGTGGAAAGCCGGTCGCAAGCACCCTGCCGGTTAATTTTGGTAGCGGACTCCCTACAGCTACCGGAGGCTGGGTAAATACATTGATGTTTAAGGGTTTTACCTTTGTTACGCATATCGACTACAAAGCTGGAGGCAAGGTGCTCTCTAGTACAAACCTGAACTTGTTGAGAGAAGGACTTTCTAAAGAGTCTCTTCCTGGCCGGGTTGGCGGCGTGGTTTATCCAGGTGTAAATACCACCGATGGACTGCCTAATACCACTGCCGTAAATGCGGAAGATTTTTATGCAAACTACCGCTCAACAAATATCCTCGATCCATTTGTTTACAGCTCCAGCTTTGTGAAACTGCGAAATCTATCCCTCGGGTACGACCTTTCCAGGTTCATCAACAAAAAATATATTAAAAGTCTGATGCTTTCCGCAGTATGTCACAACGTCCTGATCATCAAGAAATATACACCAAATATTGATCCTGAGGCAATTGCTTCGAGCGGCGACAACCTCACTGGTTATGAACAAGCCGCACTGCCTACAACCCGTACTTATGGATTCAACCTCAATATCAAATTCTAACTATACAGCATATGAAAACTAAAGTTATCATTATCATATCTGCAGTATTCTTCACTTTCGCAAGTGGCTGCAAGAAAGGGTTCGACACCCTGAATGTCGATCCAAATAACCCGACATCGCTTGATCCTGCATTTTTGTTTACCAATGCCGAATTTAGTACCTACTCTCCAACGATGGAAACCGAGCCAACAGTGGTACAGCAGTTTGTTAATCCCTTTACGGGAGTTACGGCGGCTTTTAACTTTAACCAGGTTAACCAAACTTATACGGCACAGACCTGGAATGCCGAGTACACAGGCACCAATACAGGCGCAACAAGCTCTGCCGGACCAGTGAAACTGCTTGTACAGATCTTAGCACAACTGAAAGGAAACACGGCAAGAACAAATTTGTACAATCAATCCCGGATATGGAAAGCATACCAGTTCATGCTACTGGTAGATACTTATGGCAATGTTCCCTACAGCGAGGCTGGTCAGGCTTACTTAAATAACATCCAGACACCTAAGTATGACAATCAACAGGCTATCTATACTGATCTGATTAATGAGGTTACCTCGGCCACAGCTGCGCTGGATGCAAGCAAGGATATTGTAACTGCCGATCTATTTTACGCAGGGAATATAGCGCAATGGAAAAAACTGGGATACTCACTACTCCTGCGCTTAGGTATGCGGTACAGCAAGTTTGATGTGGCTAAGGCACAAACAATTGTCCAGGCTGCTTTTGCTGGTGGCGTGATGACATCGAATGCCGATAACTGCTACGTTAAATACACCACGAACTATGTTAACCCGGTAAGCCAAGCCATCAGTGTGATCTCCAATACCTATTACCTTGCCGCTCCCTTTGTAAATCAGCTAAAGAACAGTGGTGATCCGCGACTGAAGTTTATCGCCGGAAAATATGCAAATCCAGCTACCGCTCCAACAACTGTACCCGACACCACATCGGCCAATCAGTTTGGTATGCCCATAGGTTATAACAGTGCCACGCTTTCCACAGCACCAGGTTTTCGTGGGGCAAACGGCTCTGGTTTCAATTACTCACAAATAAACTACAGCATATTTGGTAGTTTAACTGCTCCACAGTTTTTTGTTACCTATGCACAAACCCAGTTGCTGTTAGCAGAAGCCGCATTTAGAGGCTGGCTCCCAACAGGAAGCACGCCGGACGTGTATTATGCAAATGGCATCAGAGGAGCAATGGATCAATGGACAACCTATAATGCAGCGGCGGTTATTCCTTTAGCTACCCAGAATGCATTTATCAATAACCCTGTAAACGCCTATAATACCGCAAATGCGCTAAACCTCATCAATACCCAGTACTGGGTGGCATCCTGGGGCAATGGGGCAGAAGCCTGGGCCAATTTTAGAAGAAGTGGCTTCCCAGCACTTACGCCAAATCCAATCGCCGGCCAAAGTATCACTGGAGGATTTGTCAGACGTTACGTGTATCCCACACTCGAGCTCTCAGCAAACCTAAGTAATTATAAGGCTGCGGTTGCAGATATCGGTGGAACGGATAATATGGATACGCGTATTTTTTGGGATAAGTAACCGTTTAAGTACAACAAACGCTCAGGGAAAGAAGTGCAAGCTTCTTTCCCTTTTTTGTTAAAATAGTTGGTTTATTTAGCCTTAAATAGCTCAGGCATAAAAAAAATGGATAATTTAGTGCCTATGAATATGTTGAATTTTGCACCCACCGGATTTATTTTCGACTTAAACGGCACGATGATAAATGATATGGAGTATCATACCCGTGCCTGGCACGCCATTATCAATGTTGATTTGAATAAAGAACTGTCATACGAAGCTGTTAAGCAGGAAATGTACGGTAAAAATCAGGAAGTCCTGGAGCGCGTTTTCGGGAAAGAAAGATTCACCAGAGCAGAAATGGACGACTTATCACTGGACAAGGAAAAAAGATACCAGGAAGCTTACCGCCCTGAATTGGCGTTGATCGCTGGTCTGGACAAATTTTTAGCACAAGCAAAACAAAAAGAAATAGGAATGGCGATAGGTTCGGCGGCTATAAATTTCAATATTGATTTTGTACTCGACGGCCTACACATCCGACACTACTTTAATGCCATCGTAAGCGCAGACGACGTTGTTGCCAGTAAGCCTGATCCGGAAACTTTTTTGAAATGTGCCGAAAAACTAGGTTTGTCGCCTTCAGCATGCATAGTCTTTGAAGATGCACCTAAAGGAGTGGAGTCGGCATTGAATGCGGGCATGAAATGTATTGTCCTTACCACTACCCACGATGTTCATGAATTTTCAGCTTATCCAAATATTCTGGGTTTTATTAAAGATTATAATGATCCCATACTAAAAGAACTGTTTTAGATGCCGCATTATCAAAATCAAAACCCTGTCCTTGTAGCAGTCGACTGCATAATTTTTGGATATGATGGCGAAAGCCTCAAACTCCTGTTGATCAAACGGGCCATTGAACCAATTAAGGATCAGTGGAGCCTCATGGGTGGATTTATTGGAAAAAACGAAGACTTAGATGGAGCTGCTCAGCGTATCCTGCTGGAATTAACCGGTTTGCATGATGTTTACCTGGAGCAGTTTCATGCTTATGGCAGCCCGGATCGTGATCCCGTGGAACGGACAATCTCCATTGCCTACTTAGCACTCATAGACATCAATAAATATAGCAGGCAAATCAACGACCAGTACCATGCCGAATGGTTTAAAGTTAAAGAGGTTCCCCAACTGATTTTTGACCACGATACCATGGTTTCTGCGGCAATGGATAAGATTAGGCATCAGGCAGCACTCAATCCTATTCTATTTGAATTGTTGCCCGAAAAATTTACCATACCGCAGCTCCAGAATTTATATGAGCAGGTTTATGACCTCCCTATAGATAACCGTAATTTTGTGCGTAAGATCAATGCCAGCGGTATGCTGATCAAGCATTCCGAGAAAGATAAGTCGGGCTCCAGAAGAGGTGCATTTTACTATAGCCTGGATAAAGCAAAACATAACGCACAGTTCAAGTCTTTTTTGAGTTTGATCTCTAATTCTTAACTATCAGTAGATAACAAAGTAAAACGCCATTGCTATCAAATAACAATGGCGTCGAGCGGAATTTATTACAAATGCTAAGCCTGTAAACTGATTATTCAGCTATTTCAGGAACTTATAGGTAGTCGTAGTCTGATACGTCATTCCTGGTTTGAGTACTGTTGAACCAAAATTCGTATGGTTTGGTGCATCAGGGAAATGCTGTGTTTCTAAGCAAAATGCAGATCTGTAGGGATATGATTTACCTGCTTTTCCGTCTTTATCTTTGCCTGTTAAAAAGTTGCCGCTATAGAACTGTAAGCCGGGCTCTGTGGTATATACTTCCAGTCCAATACCAGTAGCTTTACTTTTTACAACTGCAACGGGTTTTGATGAATCGTGGGTGTTTAACACAAAGTTATGATCGTAACCTTTTCCGAGCTTAAGCTGCTGATCGTCGGCATTGATGTTCTTGCCAATAACTGTAGGCTTGGTAAAGTCAAAAACACCGCCAGCCACCGCTTGCAATTTTCCGGTTGGAATTAACGTCGAATCTACTGGTGTAAAAGAATCAGCAGCTATAGACAATTCATGATCCAGGATTGTAGGACTTCCGGCACCATTTAAATTGAAATAAGCATGGTTGGTTAAATTTACGATCGTCGTTTTATCAGTCTTTGCGCTATACTCAATTTTTAACGCATTGTCATCCAAAAGGGTATATGTTACGGCTACATCCAGTTTGCCAGGATAACCGGCTTCACCGTCTTTTGAGGAATACGTTAATTGAAGTGTTTTTTGATCAACTTGTTTAGCATCCCAAACTTTTGAAAAGAAACCATCATCTCCTCCGTGTAAGCTATTTTGACCATCGTTCAGTTGTAGTTGATACGCCTTACCATCTAAAGTAAACTTTCCTTTAGCAATTCTGTTTCCATACCTGCCAATTAATGCACCGAAAAATGGCTCACCTTTTTTTTGATAGGAACCTATTTTCGCATAACCCAACACAATGTCCGTTAACGCGTTATTTTTATCAGGCACTAATAAGGATACAATTCGCCCGCCATAGTTTGTGATGGAAGCAGTAACTCCAGTACTGTTTTTTAGCGTATAAAGTTTAACTGTTTTGCCGTCTATAGTAGCATTAAAGCTGGCCGAATCAACTTGCACTTGTTCGGTGTTACTTTCTTTAGCCTTCGGATTACAGGAGTATAATGCTGCTGATAACAATATAGATGCAAGACTCGGAATGAGTATGTGGTATTTTTTCATGAGTTATTTAGTTAAAATGTACATGCAGGATGGTATTCGTTAACGATCGATGTTAGATACCTTTTATTTATAGAACACTTCGTTCCAGGCTAATTCATTTCTAAATTGATTAATTTTTGTGTCAGGACCAATATTTATATATTCAATTCCTGCGATGTTGGCAAAATCCAGCAGATGTTCTGTTGTTAGATTTTGACTGTAGGCAGTATGGTGTGCGCCACCAGCGTAAATCCATGCTGCGCAGGCAGTTTTCATATCCGGAAGTGGTTTCCACAGTACCCTTGCGACAGGCAATTTAGGCATTTCCTGTTCCAGTGCTACCGCTTTGACCTCATTAACCAACAGTCTGAAGCGATTACCCATATCGATAATTGAGGCATTTAAAGCGTCGCCTCCAGCAACACCGAAAACAAGGCGGGCAGGGTCGGCTTTTCCACCAATACCAAGCGGGTGAACTTCCAGTCGCGATTTTCCTTGTGCAAGGGAAGCGTCCACCTCGAGCATGTGCGAGCCTAAAACCATCGCATTTGCGGGATCGAAATGGTAGGTATAATCTTCCATAAATGCATTTCCGCCAGCCAGCCCTGACCCCATAACTTTACAAGCCCGCACTAAGGCTGTAGTCTTCCAGTCACCTTCCCCGGCAAAGCCATACCCATCCGCCATGAGGCGTTGTGCAGCAATTCCGGGTAGCTGTACCATACCATGTAAGTCTTCAAAAGTATCCGTAAAACCTTTGAAATTTCCTTCTTCAAGGAATTTTCTCAGGCCCAATTCAATCTTAGCCGCCTCATATACAGAGGAGCTCCGGGCACCGTCAGCACGCAGGTCATCCGCCAGTTCATAAGTGTCTTCATAAACCGCTAGAAGTACCTTAATATCCTCATCACTAACAGAATTGATCTTCTCCACCAAATCGCCGATACCGTAGGTGTTTACAGAGAAACCGAATTTCATTTCTGCCTCCACTTTGTCGCCCTCCGTAACTGCCACATAACGCATATTATCGCCAAAACGCGCAAATTTTGCACCCTGCCAATCGTGCCATCCCGCAGCGGCCCTGCACCAGGTATCAATCTGAGCAACAACTTCCTCATCCTGCCAATGCCCAACAACAACCTTCCTGTCTTTGCGCATACGCGACATCATGAAGCCAAACTCTCTGTCGCCATGCGCACTTTGATTCAGGTTCATAAAGTCCATGTCTATCGTTGCCCAGGGGATATCCCTGTTAAACTGCGTGTGTAAATGCAGCAGCGGTTTGCGTAACTCAGTTAATCCTCTGATCCACATCTTTGCAGGCGAAAAAGTATGCATCCAGGTCATAACGCCGATACAGGCCTCATCACTATTTGCACTTTGAAGGGTTTTGAAAATTTCTTCGCTATTTTTTACAATAGGCTTCATCACAATTGATACAGAAATTTTGGCATGTTCATGTAATGCCTTCGCTACTTGCTCAGCATGTACTGCTACTTGTTTTAAAGTCTCTTCGCCGTATAAGTCTTGTGTGCCGGTAATAAACCAGACCTCTAATTTTTTTAAATCGATCATTATTTTGATATTAAAATTAATTTTGTGGGTTAAATTTTAGGATTGACCATAATAGGCACCTGCTCCGTGCTTACGCTGATAATGCTTTTCGATCAGCGATGCTTGTAGTCTGGGTGCCGCGGGATTGATCTGTTCTGTGAGCAATGCCATTTGCGCTACTGCTTCCAGTACCGCGCTGTTATACACCGCTTTTTCGGCTGTTTTACCCCAGGTAAACGGCGCATGATTGCCTACAAGGATCATTTCTACTTCGCGCTGGTTCAGCCCCAAGTTTTTAAAATGATTGATGATCTGAAATCCGGTTTGATACTCATAATCACCTTTGATCATTTCATCTTCCATAGGCGGCGCACAAGGGATGTCTGCGGTTAAATGGTCGGCATGTGTTGTCCCAAAAATTGGAATCGCGCGTTGCGCCTGGGCCCAGGCCGTGGCATAAGTGGAATGGGTATGTACAATGCCGCCAATTTCTGGCCAGTTCTTGTACAAGACAGCATGGGTCTTCGTGTCAGATGAAGGCCGTAAATCGCCTTCAACTGTTATTCCGTCAAAGTCTACCACTACCATTTTTTCAACAGAGAGCTCTTCGTAGGGTACACCACTTGGTTTGATAGCAAACACACCACGTTGTTGATCTGCCGCACTCACATTCCCGAAAGTGAAAAGTACAAGGTTAAGCTTGGGCAGCTGCATATTGGCTAAATAAGCCTGCTCCTTTAGGTCTTGATAACTACTCATGATAGATAAGGGATTACATCTTTTTTACCAAATTTCTCGACATATCTGCCCAGCCCGAGATACTGCTGGTAGTGTTGTCTGTACATTTTTCTCTTAGTAACTTGTGGGTGGTATTCTTTTTCAAATGTCGTTCCCATAACTGCCATTGCCGATTCTATATCCGGATGAATGCCCGATGCTACCGAAGCAAACATCGCTGCACCAAGAGCACAGGTGTGTTCGAAACGATGGATACGGATCGGCATCTCTAATACGTCGGCCATCATCTGCATGATATATGGCGATTTCTTTGCAACGCCTCCAATGCCGATTATGCCCTTTACAGGTACGCCCTGTTCTCTAAACCTTTCCACAATGCTCTTGGCGCCAAAGCAGGTTGCCGCTGCCAGGGCCCTGAAAAATCTTGGAGCATCTGTACCTAGATTGAGCCCAATGATAGCGCCTTTTAATTCTTGATTTGCGTCGGGTGTTCTTCTGCCATTAAGCCAATCTAATGCAAGTTCGGGATAGTCTTCATCAGGAAGCTCCGAAGCTTGTTTACTTAAACGGGCTATGATCTTATGTTCCATTTCATCTATTAAAGCATGGGCGGTAGCCTCGTCTATGAGTGATGATTCAGCTAATAAATTTTCTGCCGGCCAGTTGATCAGATTTTTGAACCAGGCATAAACATCTCCAAAAGCAGATTGTCCAGCCTCAAGGCCCGCCATTCCTGGAATTACAGAACCATTTACCTGTCCGCAGATACCCTGAATCAGTTTTCCTTCCATGTCTTCATTTGGAGCAACAAGAATGTCGCAGGTACTGGTACCCATCACTTTGCTCAGGTAATAAGGTTCTATTTGTCCGCCAACAGCCCCCATATGCGCATCAAATGCGCCAACACCAACTATAACATCAGTGCTCAGGCCTAATTCTGTAGCCCATTCAGTGCTTAATTTTCCCGCTGCCACATCAGAGGTATAAGTATCAGTAAAGAGACGATCTCTGAAACCTGTTAACAAAGGATCTAAAGTTTTAAAAAATGATTCTGGCGGAAGCCCGTTAAATTCCTCAGCCCAAAGTGCTTTATGCCCCGCAGCACAGCGACTGCGTTTCATCTCCTTGATGTCTGTACCGCCAGTTAATAAAAATGGTATCCAGTCACAATGTTCCACCCAGGAAGTTGTTCTTTTTTGTACCGACCGGTCAACCCGCAGTACATGAAGCAACTTAGCCCAAAACCATTCTGAGGAATAAATTCCGCCTACATATTTAAGATAATTGGTTGTAAATTGCTTAGCATGCGTATTAATTTCAGCCGCTTCACGTACCGCAGTATGATCCTTCCACAATACAAACATGGCATTCGGGTTATCCATAAAATCCGGCAACATAGCCAATGGAGTTCCGGTTTCATCAACCGCCACCGGGCTCGATCCGGTAGTGTCTACAGATATCCCTTTAACTTGAGCTGCAATGTCGGAACCGCCAGCTTTTGCAATACATTCTTTAATGGTAAAAATCAATCCCTCCGTGTAGTCTAGCGGGTGCTGCCTGAACTGATTAGTTGCAGGATCGCAATACAGACCTTTTTGCCACCTGGGATAAAGAAATACAGCTGAAGAAATCTCGTTACCGGTACTGGCATCAACCAACACAGACCGAACTGAGTCTGTGCCATAATCTACTCCAATTACATATTCTGGGCTATTCATATCAAATAAATGTGTTTTTAACGGTTATTAAATAAACGTCTAATTAACGCTTATTTATTTGAAATAAAAAAAACTTTTTATTTTTAATGTAAGGTGTATGTAGACAGGTAGTTAAATTGATTGTAAATTATTGCCGGGTTGCATGTGAAATGACGGTTAGAATATGTGAATCGCCAGTTGTCAATGATAAATCTGTGTATTTTAATAGCATTTTTGTTTCCAGCAATGGTCGCAGTGTTGATCAAATCTCTTTTTGTTATATCTTGGGCCGACCAAAGTAATGAGGCTGCTAAATGTACTTGCGGTCTGCCAAGAAATAGAAGAAATGACTAAGCAAAGTATACGAATAGTTCTTAGCGCAATAGGTGTATTTGCCGCTGCTTGCGTTTATTCACCAACAATAAGTGCACAATCCAAATTAAAGCTTGAGTATACTAAGCCAGCTGCCAATTGGAACGAAGCCCTTCCAATGGGTAATGGACGCTTAGGTTTAATGTTATTTGGTAAACCTGAGCAGGAACACCTGCAGCTCAACGAAGAAACAGTCTGGGCTGGCGAACCTGGCAATAACATCCCGAAGCAGGTAAGTGGAAAAATTGATTCAATCAGACAGCTTTTATTTGCAGGTAAAAACAAAGAGGCGCAAAACCTCTCCAATGCAACATTTCCAAGGCAAGCGCCTGAAGGTCTCAACTACGGGATGCCGTATCAGACAGTGGGAGATGTATGGTTAAACTTTCCGGGACAAGAGAATTTTACCGCTTATAAAAGGGAATTGGATATTGCCAATGCGCTGTCCAAGATCTCCTATCAGGTTAATGGTACAAACTATCAACGAACTGTATTTGCATCTTTTACAGACGATGTAATTATTATGAAGCTTTCGGCAGATCGCCCAAAATCAATCTCATTCGATATAGAGATGACCAGCCCTCATAAAAATCAGCAGATTGAAGTAAAAAATGGGATCTTGCAGTTATCCGGAAATGGTGAAAATGTGCAGAACAAGATAGGCCGGATTGTATTCGTCTCCCAGGTGGCACCGGTGCTTAAAGGGGGCAAACTGACGAACTCGGGTAAGTCGCTAAAAATAGTCGGCGCAGATGAAGTGCTCCTATATATCTCTATCGGCACAAACTTTAAAAACTACAAAGACCTATCCATTGATCCTTATAAAAAGACCGCAGATATCCTTACTAAAGCTAAAACCGTAGCTTATCAAATTGCAATTGCGGCACACATCAATACCTATAAAAAGTATTTTGACCGTGTTTCTCTTGATTTTGGTAGTTCAGCCCAGGCTGCTAAAACTACAGATTTACGGGTAAAGGAATTTGCTGTTAAGCCAGACCCTGAACTGGTATCGCTTTATTTTCAGTTTGGCCGGTACCTCTTGATTTCTTGTTCTCAGCCTGGTGGGCAGCCCGCTAACTTGCAAGGAATCTGGAATGACAAAAATTCCCCACCCTGGGACAGCAAATACACCGTTAATATCAACACTGAGATGAATTATTGGCCCGCAGAGATTACCAACCTGACCGAAATGCATCAGCCTTTGTTTGCCATGCTGAAAGACCTCTCCGAGACAGGGAAAATAAGCGCTAAAGAAATGTATGGAGCAAGAGGCTGGAACCTCCACCATAACACAGATTTGTGGCGAATAACAGGTGTGGTCGATGGTGGCTTTTATGGAACATGGCCTATGGGGGGTGCATGGCTCACACAGCACATCTGGCAACATTATTTATATACCGGCGATCAGGACTTTCTCAAAACAAATTATCCGGTTTTAAAGGGTGCTGCATTGTTTTTTCTTGATGCAATAAAAGCTGAACCTTCACATAATTGGCTCGTTATGGCACCATCGATGTCGCCAGAAAATACCTACGAACAGAATGTGGCCATATCAGCAGGTACAACCATGGATAATCAGTTGATAGCTGATGTTTTCAATAACGTCATTCACGCTTCCAAACTATTTGGGATAGATAAGCCCTTGAGGGATTCGGTGCAGGTAGCTTTGAAAAGATTGCCCCCGATGCAGATCGGGCAGTATAGCCAGCTACAGGAATGGCTAAAGGATATGGACAATCCTAAAGACCAGCACCGTCACATTTCTCATCTATATGGCTTGTACCCCTCGGGTCAGATCTCACCCTTCCGCACACCAGAACTTCTGGAGGCCGCTAAGAATTCATTAATTTACCGTGGTGATAAATCTACGGGCTGGTCTATGGGCTGGAAAGTAAATTGGTGGGCCAGGCTTCTGGATGGTAACAGAGCCTTTAAACTCATCTCTGATCAGCTTAGTCCCGCCCCGGAAGATAATAAAGGACAAAATGGAGGTACCTATCCAAATCTGCTGGATGCGCATCCACCTTTTCAAATTGATGGTAATTTTGGTTGTACTGCCGGAATTGCAGAAATGCTGCTCCAAAGCTACGATGGGAACATCTTTGTACTCCCTGCATTGCCCGATGCATTGCCAAATGGTAAAGTAACGGGCCTTAAAGCCAGGGGAGGTTTCGAGTTTGATATGGAATGGGCTAATGGCAAATTGAAAAGGCTGAAAATTAAAGCTCAGCTTGGTGGAAATTGCAGGTTACGGATTGCGGCAAATGTTAAGTTAAAAGGTGATGCACAACTGCAGACCGCAAAAGGGGAGAATACGAACAAATTTTATCAGGTTAACGCTATTGCCAGCCCTTTAATCTCGCAAAAGGCAACGTTAAAAGGCGTAACTATACCTGGAACACAGCTATATGATTTCAGTACCAAAGCAGGAAATACTTACGTATTTGTTGCGCTGTAACTTATAGGCATGGTATCCTTTCTTAACTTTTGTTTTTCTTAAAGTCGCTGGGTTTAACGCCATATTTCGACTTAAAAACTGTCGAAAAATAGTTTGGTGAGGAGAAGCCAACCATATAGGTGATTTCAGCTATACTATGGCGTTCGTTAATTAACAAATAACGGGCTTTTTTGAGTCTCCTGCTCAGGATGTAATCGGTTACAGAACATTCCAGCAGTGCCTTCACTTTTCTGTACAACTGCACCCGTGAAACACCCAAAGCCTTACTGATTTCATCTACGCTGAAGTTTTCATTCGAGAGATTCTGCTCAACAAGGCCGGAGAAATCATTGACAAATTTCTTGTCAAGTGTCTTAGATATAGGTTGCTTGGAAGATGAACTGATATCACTGGTGTAGTGAGATTTTAATAACAGCCTGTTATTCAGTAAATTTTTAACCGTCGCCAAGAGATGGTCATAGTTAAATGGTTTCACGATGTAAGCATCTGCCATACTATCCATGCCATCTATTTGCTGTTCCAGGCTACCTTGTGCAGTTAGCAGGACGATCGGAATATGAGAAGTTCTAATATCAGATTTAAGCTTTTTGGAAATCACTTTTCCAGAAAAATCAGGCAACACAACATCACTGATGATCAGATCGGGAACCTGCTCGTAAGCTGCGTGAATCCCTACATCACCCGTGTTTGCTACAAATACCTCGTAATCATCTTTAAATTTGTTCTCCAGATAATGGAGCAGGTCTATATTATCTTCAACAATCAGTATTGAGTGTTCTTTAATTGGGCGCAGGGCATCTGCGCTATCCTGGTTAAGGTCTTCATCGAGATCAGTGGTGTAAATTCTGGCATGCTCGTAAAGTTCAGCCTTATCGATTTTTGTGTCCGACTTCTCTACGTCAGTAAAATGTGCTTCACCGGATAATATTTTGATGGTAAAGGTAGTGCCCTGCCACTTGATACTGTTTACCATTAAATCTCCATGGTGAAGTTTCATTAACTCCTTAGAAAGCGACAAGCCCAGACCTGAACCTTTTGAAGAGCCCGATGCTGCCTGGTAGAAGTGTTCAAATACATGCGCTGCCTCATCGGGATCCATACCCGGTCCGTTGTCTATACAATCTATATAAATGTAAGGTGCTTCCTGCCGTATTCTGATGTGGATAAAGCCATTCACAGGGCTAAACTTTAAAGCATTTGATAAAAGATTAAATATTACTTTATCAAACATGTTTACATCAAACCATGCAACTACATCTTCTGATTGTGGCAATATCCGAAGATCGATATTGCGTTTTCGGGCGTTGTGCTGAAAGCTGTCTACAATGTCATTAGTAAACTGAAGAAGACTATTTGCAGATACCTGCAATTTCATCATTTGATGGTCTATTTTTCTGTATTCTATCAGTTGATTAATCAATCTTAGTAACCGGAACACATTTTTATGGATCAGTTTAAGATTCTTTTGATCACCGCTATTCATTTTATGGCTCTTGAGCAAATCTTCCAGCGGTGAAAGGATCAGGGTCAGTGGCGTCCGGAATTCATGTGAGATATTTGTAAAGAAGTTGAGTTTAGCCTCGGTTGCGGCCTCTGCCTTTTCCGACATCTCTACCAACAGGTTTCGCTGCTGCAAAATCTCGATATTATTTGCCTCCAGGTTTTTATTTATTTTTCTGTTTTCCAACAAAGAAAAGAAAGCAAGTCCGCCAAAAACAACTGAAAGTACCAAGGTTACCACAGTAATGTTTAAAATAACCTGCTGGTTATTAAAAAGTGCTTTTTGTTCTTGTAAAACGGTTTGCTGACGTTCAATGTCTTTCTGTTGACTGCTTACTTTGTCCCATTGGATTTTCATCAATTTAACATTGGAAGAATCAATGACTACTGATTGAAGGATATTCTCTTTGTTAAAAGGTGCCTTAGTTAAAATTTGAAATGCTGTTGCTATCGCTTCTTTTCCTCCAGTGGGATACAAGATACTCGCATTGATAATTTTGCTGTCTATCATTTCTAGTCCGCCGCCTTGCCCAGGTAAAGCGTCTACACCAATAATTTTAATCTTGTTGCTAATTCCAAGTGTTTTAAGCACCTGTTTTGCGGCAGAAGCCATTTGGTCATTGTGAGCGAAGATGAGGTCTGTTCCAGACAATCTGTCCCTGAATTTCAGGAGTGCTTCTGTTGCCCGCGGTTTTAACCAATCTCCATAGATTTGGGTTGGAACATGTATTCCAGGAAATTTTTCAAGTTCCTGGGCAAAACCCTTTTGTCGCTCAATGGTAGGAGAAGATCCTGGAAGCCCCAAAATTTCAATAATACTTCCCTGTCCCTTTAATAAATTGGCTACATACTCACCAGCCATCCTTCCAATCTGATTGTTATCTGCCCCTACATAAGCTGTGTATAATGATGATGATGTTTTGCGATCAGTCACAATAACAGGTATCCCCCGGTTGTAAGCCTGTTCTACAATTGGGGTAAGCGGACTTGCTTCATTTGGCGAAATAATTAACAAATCAATGTCCTGAGCTAACAACTCCTTTACTTGGGCGATTTGTTTATTGCTGCTGTTATTTGCATCGCGGTAAACCAGGCGTGTCCCAGGATGGAGCGAAAGCTCCATTTTCATCTCCTCCAGCATTGTTCTTCGCCAAAGGTCAGATCCCACACATTGCGAAAAAGCGATCACATACTCTACCTCCTTTTTCTTTTTACTGCATCCCGAAAAAAACATGCAGATAAGCATCAGAGCCAATATATTGATAGGTCTAAAAAATATGCTGTTCATCGCTGTCCTTCGATGGAATGAAATTTCCTCGTTCATTGATATCTGGTTAGCAATTGTTTTGATTATATATTCTAAAGATAAATAAATTTCTACCAGCACAGAAAATGACCCACGTGACATTCAATTCTAATCATCACATCTATGTATCAAAACCTAACTATTTATGTTTTAAAATTAGAGATCGGAGAATTCAATGTCAACTTATAAATTTTAAATTACTATAAATGAAGTTGTTGAGTGATGTCTGTAATTTATAGGTTATTGACACAGAATTAAAGCTTTTCTGATATGGTTTTCTACAACTTGCGACTGTTAACCAATATAGACCCTTTATGAAAAAACATTCCGTCCTGGCTTGGTCCATGGTCGTAGCCCTCGGAGGCTTTTTGTTTGGATTCGATACTGCTGTAATATCTGGAGCAGAGAAATCTATACAACAATTCTGGCAGCTCTCTGCTTTCTCACATGGATTAACGATTTCAATTGCGCTTATCGGTACTGTAGTAGGCTCTTTGGTCGGATCTCGTCCTTCAGATTATTTTGGAAGAAAAAACACCTTGTATTTTGTGGCAGCTGCCTACCTGCTTTCATCTTTGGGCACCGCTATGGCCGACAATTGGTATGTTTTTCTGGTATTTCGTTTCTTAGGCGGACTCGGTGTGGGCATCTCGTCAGTTACAGCCCCAATATATATATCAGAAGTTTCCCCGGCTCATAGAAGGGGTAGATTAGTTGGTTTGTTTCAGTTTAATGTAGTTCTTGGAATATTGATCTCTTACTTGTCCAATTATCTGTTAAGTCAGGGGGGAGAAGCCTCATGGAGATGGATGCTGGGTGTTCAGGCCTTTCCTTCCTTTATTTTTATGGTATTGATTTATTTTATACCAGAAAGTCCGCGCTGGCTGATACTGAAAAGAGGTGCCATAGAGAAGGCGCTCGAAATTCTTAGAATTATCAATCCACTAAACTGCGAACAGGAGCTGGCATCTATTCAAAAATCTGGTTTAGCTATGCAGGACGACAAAACAGCTGACGGTCTTTTTTCCGGTAAGTACAATAAACCTGTTATGCTGGCCGTATTGTTTGCGTTTTTTAATCAGGTATCAGGAATTAATGCCATCATTTACTATGCACCCAGAATATTTGAAATGGCTGGTTTAGGTGCACATTCATCTCTGCTGTCGACGGTAGGGATCGGTATGGTCAACTTTATTTTCACGCTGTTAGCTATCAATATCATCGATAAAGTAGGCCGTCGCACACTGATGGTCATTGGATCTGTCGGACTGATTTTGTCGTTGGGCCTTGTAGCATTTGCATTTCTTGCCGAAACACCCGGCGGCTTTCAAATTCCGCTTTACGTGATGCTGTTTATCGCCTTTTTCGCTTTTTCGCAGGGGGCGGTGATCTGGGTATTCATTTCAGAGATTTTTCCTAATCAGGTGAGGGCAAAAGGTCAAACCCTTGGAAGCTCCACCCATTGGGTGATGGCAGCGGTAATCGCATTCTGCTTTCCATATCTGGCAGAATCCTTTGGTGGTGCCAATATATTTTTCTTTTTCTGCGCGATGATGATCCTACAGCTAATCTTTGTTTGGAAGATGATGCCCGAAACAAAAGGACAATCGCTAGAGCAGATTGAAAGTGGAATCGTTATGCATTAACCCCCAGCCCCATATTTTAATTCAATACTATGACTATACCAGCTATCTGTTTCGGAGAAATTTTGTGGGATGTGCTACCAGACGGTGCTCAGCCTGGTGGTGCCCCGTTAAATGTGGCTTATCACCTCAACAAATTAGGGCTGCCTGCCAGCATCTATAGCAAAATCGGAGATGACTACAATGGAGAAAAATTGTCAGACCTTTTAGACCAATGGGGGATCGATAGAACCCTGCTTCAGCGAGACCAGACTTACCACACAAGCGAGGTTATTGCTACCGTTGGTACAAATAATGAGGTTTCTTATGAAATCGTTTTTCCTGTGGCCTGGGATTTTATAAGTTATCAAAACGAGACTTTCAACGCCTTAAACGGAAATTCGTATTTCGTATATGGCAGTCTGGCAGCCCGGAACAACGTAACCAGAGCTACTTTATTCAAGTATCTGGAAAGCGATGCTATTAAAGTTTTTGATATCAACCTTCGCCCGCCATTTTTTAACAAAAGTCTTTTAGAAGAACTATTGTCGTACGCAGATATTGTTAAATTGAATGAATCTGAACTTCATATGGCACAAATCCTGTTTGGAGGAACACAAGAGAACGAAGCTGAACAGGTTAAGTTTATTCAGGAAAAATTCAATATCAAAGAAGTGATCATCACCAAGGGCGAATTCGGTGCGTCATACTATAAAGGTAGAGCTTCTTTTAACGCCTGGGGATCGGAAGTAAAAGTAAACGACACCATAGGTAGTGGAGATTCCTTCCTCGCGGCATTTATTGCTAATCATCAGCTTGGTGTAGATCCGAAAATCTTAATCCGGAATGCAGTTGGAATGGGTGCATTTATAGCGACTAAGAAAGGAGGATGCCCCGACTACCAGATAGCGGAATACAAAAGTTTTGTCGCACAAATATTTTAATACTAACCAAAAAACCAAATATAATCATATGAGAAAAATTTTACTAACCTGGCTCATTGCCCTGGTGGCAATGGGAGCTGCGTTTGCGCAATCCAGGACTATTAATGGGATCGTTACAGACAGCGAGTCCATTCCGCTGGAAGCCGTTACAGTAGCGGTTGTAGGCACAAATAAAGCTGTGACAACCGATACCAAAGGCGCATTTTCTATTGCGGTAGCTACCGGGCAATCTTTGCGCTTCATGTATATCGGAACTGATCCACTTACTTACCCAATAACCTCAGAATCTGCAAACCTCAGGATTAAACTGGATGTTGCAGTTAATAAATTGAATGAGATCGTTGTAACCGGTTATCAGAAGGAGCGAAAAAAAGACATTACCGGCGCCGTAAATGTTGTTGATGTGGCTAAGATCAAAGACATTCCCTCGGGTAATGCCGTGAAGTCCCTTCAAGGACGTGTTCCGGGAGTGCTGATCACTACTGATGGCTCCCCAACAGGACAGGCAACCGTTCGGATTCGGGGAATTGGTACTTTAGGTAATAACGATCCGCTCTACGTAATTGATGGTGTGCCTACGAAAAATGGCCTGGAACAACTCAATCAAAACGATATCGAATCCATACAAGTCCTTAAAGATGCCTCATCAGCAACTATATATGGGTCAAGAGCCGCAAATGGGGTCATCATCATCACAACAAAAAAGGCGAAGAAAGGATATTCAAAGATTGATCTCAATGCCTCAACATCTGTTCAAAATTACGCTACGAAATTAAAAACTCTAAATACAGAAGAACGTGGCAGAGCGTATTGGCAAGCGGCTGTAAATGATAAAGCCAACCCGAATAACAATCAGATCTATCAGTACGACTGGAACAATAATTTCAACAACCCAGTCCTTAATCGTGTAATCTTACCAGAATATATTGATGCAGCTAAAACGATGAGACCTGCTGATACCTATTGGTTTGATGAAATCTCACAAAATTCAATTATCCAGTCTTATGATTTATCCCTTTCAAATGGTGGAGAAAGAGGAAATAGCCTGTTTTCATTTGGGTATTATGACAACAAAGGTATCGTTAGGGATTCAAGAAGTCAGAAATACACAGGAAGATTCAATTCTGATTATAACTATTTAGATAATAAACTGAAAATAGGAGAGAACTTCTCTGTCAGCTACATCAAAAACGCATTAATCCCATCTAGTGACGTTCTTTTTGCCTCCCTGGTTCAACAACCAATCGTACCTGTACATACAGTAAATGGTGGTTGGGGTGGGCCAGCTGCGGGTATGACCGACAGACAAAATCCTGTTCGCTTAATTGAGGATAATACTCAAAATAAATTCAATTTCTTCAGGTTGTTTGGAAATGCCTATGCCGATTACCAAATTATTCCTGGCTTAAACTTCCGGACTAATTTTGGTGTGGATTATAATGGAACCTATCAGCGCTTACTAAAGAAATCATACACCTCAGGATTTCTTGCAGATCCCGCCAACCAGGTGAGCAACTCACAAGCCTATCAGGGTAACATCATTTTGCAAAACACGTTAAACTACAAGGTTACAAAGGATAAACATAACTTTGAAGTGTTGCTGGGGCAGGAATACATTAAAAATCTAAACCAGGAGTTTTCGGCAAGCAGACAAGGTCTGGCCATCGAAAATATTGATTATGCATACCTCAATGCCGGGACAACAAATACATTAAACGGTGGAAGTGGTGCTGGAAACCGCTTGTTATCTTATTTTGGCAAGGTTAACTATAGCTATAACGACAGGTATATTGCTTCGGTTACTTTGCGTAGGGATGGATCTTCGCGTTTTGGTAAAGAGAACCGTTACGGAACGTTTCCAGCATTCTCCTTGGGATGGAGACTAAGCGAAGAAAAGTTTATCAAGGATCTATCCTTATTCTCAGATCTTAAACTCAGATACGGTTGGGGAAGATCTGGTAATCAGGAAATTCCTAACAATGCAACGCGATCACTGTATTCTGCAATTTATGGTACTGATCCAACCTGGGATTTCGATCGTGGAACAGCGTATGATATCACTGGCGCAGGCACAGGCCAATTGCCATCCGGCTTTGCCTCAATCCAACAGGGAAACGATTTGCTGAAATGGGAATCGCTGCAGGAATCGAATTTCGGACTTGACTTTGGTCTTTGGAATAATACACTTACCGGATCCCTCGATTACTTCATCAAAAAAACCTCAGATATTTTAATCAGTCCGGCATACCTTGCTGTGCTCGGCGATGGAGGTAATAGCTATAGCAACGGTGCTTCTTTACAAAATAAAGGTTTGGATGCAATTCTTACCTATGAGCATAGAGTGAATAGCGACTTCGGGTTTAGCTTAACCGGTAACTTTTCTTTGTATAGAAATAAGGTAACCTACCTCCCTAAAGATGTACTCGCTTCGTATCCTGGAAATGGTACTGACAAAAACGTGTTGGGCAGGCCAATAAATTCTTACTTCGGATATGTGGCTGATGGCTTGTTTACTTCTCAGTCGGAAGTTGATAACTATGCCAATCAACCGGGCAAAGGATTAGGACGCATCAGGTATAAAGACTTAAACAATGATGGTGTTATCAACGATCTAGACAGAGATTTTATTGGTAACAACAGCCCTAAATTCACCTACGGACTAAACGTGTCGATCAACTACAAAAATTTCGACATGAGCTTCTTCTTACAGGCAATTCATGTAGATGTAGTCAATGATTTTAAAACATATACTGATTTCTCGTCCCTATGGACTGGTACCAACTGGGGCAGCAGAACATTGGATGCATGGACACCGGCAAATCCGGGCTCAACGATTCCGGCATTGACCTTGGTAGATCGCAATAACGAGGGCAGGTTCTCGACCTATTTCATAGAAAATGGTTCTTACCTCAAGCTGCGTAATCTGCAAATTGGCTACGACCTGAAAAAAGCATTTAATATGAAAGTCCAGGGTTTCAGAGTATATGCCCAGGGCAGTAACCTGTTTACCATTAAAAGCAAAGCCTTTACCGGGACGGACCCCGAAATTCCTAATTATGGATTCCCTGTGCCTGTTGTAGGCACCCTGGGTATAAATATCACCCTTTAATTCTACAGACGATGAAAAAATTAATATATATACTGATCGTATTATCAGCATTCCTGGGTTCATGCGAAAAAGCACTGGATGAACCCGCTCAAGGTGTAGTTTCGGGCGAAGACCTGAATACCCCCGAGAATATCGACAAAATGGTCATTGCTGCGTATTCGGCGTTAGGCAATGATCACTATACCTCGCCTTACTCCAGCATGTGGCCGTACGGAAGCGTTCGTGGTGGCGATACTTATAAAGGTGGAGATGGTCCTGGCGACCTTTCTGAGTTCCATTTATTTGAGACCTTCTCGTTAAACAGACCTGATAATGCACTGCTGGATCAATTATGGTTCCGACTGTACATCGGAGTTGGAAGGGCAAATGATGCACTTAAAAGAGTTGACGCTTTAACCGAAGCGGCTTATCCTGCCAAAGCACAGCGCATTGGAGAGCTCAGGTTTTTAAGGGGCCATTTTTATTTTTTATTAAAAATCTTGTATAAATATGTCCCTTACATCGATCAGAATTTAGCAAAAGCAGATTATCCAACGATTTCAAATAAAGCGCTCAGCAATGATGCGCTATGGACTAAGATTGCGGATGATTTTAGAGCCGCTGCAACAAGTTTACCTGCGGATCAGTCTGATAAGGGTAGAGTAACTAAGGCAGCAGCCAAAGCTTATCTGGCAAAAGTGCTATTGTATCAAGCCTATACCCAAAATGAAAATAATGCTGTGGGTACAATCGATCTTGCCAAACTAAATGAAGTGAATGCACTCTGCGATGAAGTAATTGGATCGGGTAAATTCAGTTTAAGTGCAGACTATGCCAATAACTTTTTGGCAGCATCCGATAATGGTCCCGAATCCGTATTCGCCATTCAGTATTCTAAAGACGATGGTACTCCTAAGGGAAGGGTTGATTATGGCCATGCCTTAAACTATCCAATGAACCAGGAATACGGATGTTGCGGTTTTAATATTCCGAGTCATGATTTAATCAATGCTTTTAAAACAGGTTCCGACGGACTGCCACTGTTCAATACCTACAACACAACAGACGTTGCTGCATCTCTCAATTTTCAAAGCAGTTCTTTTGATCCTCGTCTTGACCATACTGTTGCCAAACCTGGTGCTCCGTTTAAATACAAACCTACTTTCGTATTTCAACGTTCATGGGCACGCGCACCAGCTATCTACGATGCCTTTGCCAGCATGAAGGAAGCTGTGTTGCCAGATGATCCATCCTTTCAAAAGATTCCTCCATTTATTGGTAGTTCCAAGAATTGGGAGATTATCAGGTACGCTGATGTGCTACTCTGGAAGGCAGAAGCTCTTATCGAACTTGGAAAGCCTTTAGAGGCACTAACGCTGATTAATCAGGTTAGAAGCAGATCAAATGCTAGTAAAAACCTCTTGAAAAATGCAAGCGGAAATCCTACTTCAAACTATAATGTGCAGTTGTATCAACCCGGTGTAAACTGTAACTGGACACAGGACTATGCCCGCCAGGCGTTGAGGTTTGAACGTCGCTTAGAGTTTGCTACCGAGGGGTACCACTTCTTTGATTTAGTAAGATGGGGAGTTGCGGCGCAAACAATGAACGCCTACTTTACCACTGAGAAATCTAGGGTGTCACACCTTAATGATGCAAAGTTTACTGCTGGAAGAGATGAATATTTCCCTATCCCTTTAAATCAAATTAATTTTAGCGGTGGTGTTTATAAACAAAATACAGGCTGGTAGGTAATATTGACAATCAAATCGTACGCATATGAAACTTAAATATATTGTACCCATACTACTTTTTTCTATGGTGATCAACCTGGCTGAAACAGAAGCACAGCAACCAGCAGCAGAAAAATACAGGCCAGAATTCCATTTTACCCCTAAAGCGCACTGGATGAATGATCCCAATGGGATGGTTTATGATAACGGAGTATATCACCTGTTTTACCAGTATTATCCCAACGGACTTACCTGGGGGCCTATGCACTGGGGGCATGCAACAACACGCGATTTTTTTAACTGGCAGGAGCAGCCTATTGCGCTTTATCCAGATAGTTTGGGGATGATTTTTTCCGGAAGTATAGTCCTGGATAAGAATAATACCGCTGGCTTTGGTGCGAATGCCATGGTAGCCATCTTTACGCATCACAATCAAAAAATTGAGGAAGCTAAAACTGGGCGCCATCAATATCAGAGTATTGCCTACAGTACCGATCAGGGTGCAACATGGACGAAATATAAAGGCAATCCAGTACTTCCAAATCCAGGGATAACAGATTTCAGAGATCCGAAAGTCATGTGGTATGAGCCCGAAAAAAAATGGATCATGACGCTGGCAACAAAAGATCGAATCACTTTCTATTCGTCTGCAGACTTGAAAAGCTGGAAGAGAGAAAGTGACTTCGGGTCAGACCTGGGCGCACATGGCGGAGTATGGGAATGTCCGGATCTATTTCCATTGCAATACCGGGGAAAAACGATCTGGGTACTGCTGGTTAGTATAAATCCTGGCGGCCCCAACGGAGGATCAGCAACACAGTATTTTACCGGCAGCTTTGATGGGCATCAATTTATCCCCATGTCAAAAACACAAAAATGGCTGGACTACGGTGCCGATAACTATGCGGGGGTAACCTGGTCTAATACTGGCGACCGTAAAATATTTATCGGCTGGATGAATAATTGGCAGTATGCCAATGTGGTGCCAACTAAAACCTGGCGTGGTGCCACAACACTCCCTAGAAACTTGACAATTGACAACGTTAAAGGAGAATTCCTTGTACGTGCTATGCCAGTTAAAGAGTTGATTCCTTTCTGGAAAGCTGTCTATACCAAGCCCACAGTATCTATAGGAAGAGAACTAAACCTATCATCAGCTATTGCGAAATTAAACGGGAAACTTAAGTTGGATTTTACTTTAAGCCACGCCCAAAGTTTTAAAATCGCCTTTACAAATAAGACAGGAAACAAATTGTTTGTGGGCTACAACAAAGCAGATAACAGTTATTTCATAGATAGAACGGCAGCGGGAGTTGCCGACTTCGAACCTGGCTTTGCCAAAAAGCATGCTGCACCCAGATTAACAGATAAAAAACTCATTAAAATCAGCGTAATTCTAGACGCTGCCTCAGTTGAACTTTTTGCTGATGATGGATTAACGGTGATGACCGATGTGTTTTTTCCGGAAACTGGACTTAGCGGACTGACCATATCTTCAGAAGCAGTCAAGTTAAATAACTTGTCGGTCTCAAAGCCGTTAAATGCGGATAGAAAGTACTGATAGACATGGATAGACAAAAAAACAAAAGGCGGCATCAGCCGCTTTTTGTTTTTTGAAGCCACAATCAGCAAACGCTATTTCGTCGCGTAGTTCAAATAACCGCCGTCCACAACGATCTCTGTTCCCGTAATAAAACTTGCCGCATCAGACGCCAGAAATAACACTGTCTTTGCAATTTCATCAGGATCACCAATCCGCTGCAAAGCTGTAGCACCAGCCAAAAAATCTTTCGCTTCTACGGGTACAGCATTTTCTAAACCAGGGGTTAAAATAGGTCCTGGGCTAACAATGTTTACTCGGATTTTTCTTTCCGCCAATTCATTTGCTGCAATCTGCGCAATTTTATTCAGTGCCCCTTTGGTTGCAGAGTATACGCTGGCACCCGAGTTAGCTGCAGTAGCAACCGTCGAAGAAGTGAACACCACTGCTGCTCCATCTGCCAAGTGGAGTAATAACTTCTGTAGTGTGAAGAAATGCCCCTTTACATTTGTGTTGAACTGTGCATCAAAATTTGCTTCAGTTACATTTGCTATTGGCTCAAACGTAGCAATCCCAGCATTCAGGAAAAGTACATCTAACTTGTTCCCGCTTTCCGCAACTGCTTGTTCAAGGATAGTAATGTCTTCTAGTTTTGAGGTGTCAGAAACTACTGTAAACAAGTTAGGGCTGTTTATCTCTGCTGTAGCTTTCTGAAGATTCACCGCACTTCTACCTGTAATCCAAACTTTTGCACCTGCGCTAATAAATGCTTTTGCTGTTGCCAGGCCTATGCCAGTAGTTCCTCCTGTGATAACGACGTTTTTATTTGTAAAGTCCATGATTATATTTCTAAATTTTTATGTCACAAATGTAGGATACCGAAAGTTATTTAGGTTACTTTGTAACTAAAAGTAACAGTAACTTTCGGGTAACAAAGTAACTTATGACTGAAAATGAATGCCAATTAGGCCACAAAAAAGAGATTATGGCCGTCCACGATGCCATGGACGTATTGAACGGAAAATGGAAGGTTTCCATCATTTCTTCAATTTGCTATTATAACAAAAGAAGGTTCTCTGACATTTTGAATGATGTCGAAGGAATATCCAATAAAATGCTGAGTAAAGAGTTAAAAGAACTGGAGATCAACAGGCTTATCAAACGTACCGTCCTGGATACCCAGCCTATCTCCGTTCAATATCAGTTAACGGAATATGGGATGACACTGAAGACCATTATCAATAATTTGGCAGAGTGGGGGACAGCACACCGTAAAATGATTGTAGGTAAATAACGCTGAAATAATAGAAACGATATCGGTTACTTTTTTCTAACGTTTACATTGCGCACAAAGATATAATCGAAGCTTTTCCCATCCCCAGAAATCACGGCTTTTACATTATTTCCACTGCGACTGTAACTGATTTTTTTTGGAAAATCGTGCTCCGGATTTTCACAAGTAAAGCCATTATCTTCTACCGAAGTCAGCTTAAAGTAAACAGGCTTCTTGTCATCACTAAGAACTACCGTGTAGAAAATATCGTTTCCTTTCACAATGAATTCCAGGTTTTCGATAAAAATAACGGCTTTTCCCTTCATAGTAATTCCCTTACCCTTTAACTTTAATTCGGAGATTTTATCCCAGATCTCGTAGCCGGATTGCCCGGCTTTCGCATTTGTACGAGTCCATTTGCCGACCAGCCATTCCAGCTTTTTGAATTTTTGTTTGTTGCTTTCCTGGGCGTTACTCAAATACGCTATGAATAACAAGAAGATTATAGGTAGTAGTTTTTTTGTGCTCATAAATTTTTTTATCAAAAATAAATCACCTCATCGTTCTGGTATTGTACAAATCCGACATACCCCATTATTTGTTTAAAAAGAAGTTTGCGATGTTTTTTTCTTCAAAAAAGTAGGATGAAGGATCTTCACCTGTAAAGGCTTTGAAATTGCGGATAAAATGAGATTGATCATAATATCCGGACTGATAAACAACCTCTGCCCAACTGCTTTTTTTTCCTTGGATTAACTGAAAAATATAGTTGAAACGGATGATCCGGGCGTAGTATTTTGGAGAAAGACCAATATGTTTTTTGAACAGACGTTCTAGTTGCCTTTCGCTAACGCCTGCAGCCAAGGCCATTTCTGAAACTGGAACCATCCCGTTGGAACTGAAAATGAGCTCCAGAGGCGCCCTTAACGGATTTTCTGTTTCGGGTTTTATAACCCCACTAAAAAATTCGTCCAGAACCTGTTTGACAAATGGCTTTTTTTTACTGTAGTCGATGCTGTAGAGAAAACGTATCTTTTCCTTGAGCTCACCGAGCTCTGGATTCGGAAAAGTATCGAGGTCGACAATTTTATCCAGATATTCCTCCATATTCAAACCGAAAATCTGAGTTAATGCTGCTGGCTTCAGCTTGATCGCAATAGATCCTGTGGTACCCGTGTTTTGAAGATAAAAGAATGTTCTTAGCTGACCGGCAAGTAAGTTTGGCGATTGCAACTGCCATGCTCCGCTGATTTTCGATCTGTAAACATCCCTGTAATTAAAAATGATTTCTGTAAAGCCATCTGGAATGATTTTTTCAACCACGGGAATTGGGTCGTCACTATACATCATCCAGTAACATTCAATAAAATCTGCTAAGTCCGGATGTGGCTTAATTTTGGTGAATTCCATTTTACTGGTGTTAAAAATGCAATATACTAATCAACTCAAATTCTTCCACTCCTCATAAGAAATGACGCCAAGTTCAGGTCTTGCCTTACCCTCCAATACTGAGATAAATTCTAGCTGGTGGCCATCCGGATCAAGGAAATAAATCGCTACCGCCGGCATCCATGCGAAAACCATGGGTTGCTCAGATCCGTCCTTTAAAAAATTATAGGGCTTAAGCCCGTTTAACTTCAAGAAGTCTACAGATCTATTCAATATATCTGCTGTATCGCTGCGAAAAGCAAAATGCCTGATGTCGATTTCATCTTTCGGCTTCTCCCAGAGTCCAAGCATAGCCTCTTTTGGTTGCCCTATCCAGAAGAATGCAATCTTACGTTCAGCATCATAATGGCATTGCTCGAGACCAAGAATTGTTGTGTAAAACTCGATAGATTTTTGTAGATTTTCAACGTAGATATGTGTTTCGTAAAGGCCCTTGATCATATTGTAAGATAATATTAGCGATGCCTACAAAGATAGAACCCCGACTCGGACTGCCGTCGGTTTTAGGTAAAACTTATAAAAAGCTTTAAAAAAACTAATCAGCAAATGTATAAGCTTAAACAGGGATAGTCAGTCTGGTTGTAAAATGGGTTTCATCAGTTAATCCATATACAAAAGTTGCAGTTTCTCCATAGGTGTAATTGAGCCTTTTTCTGATGTTCTCTAAACCGGATTTTAGCGTACCCGGCCTCGTATAAAATGAAACCGGATTTCTCGTTTCAACAACTAAAGTTGACTCAACAATCGTTAAGCGAATCGTACCGGGTGATGCTGCTTGCAATAGATCGCCATGCTTAAACATGTTTTCAACAAGTGTGATCAGCATCAATGGAATGATTTTTACATTTAAAATATCGTCGTCATACCAAAGTCTGATATTTAACAGGTAATCTGCCTTCAGCTGGTGGATGTTGATTAATAGTTCAGCCTGACTTATTTCATCGCTCAGTTTAACGGTCTCTGCCTCACAAGAACTTTCAACTGCGTAGCGCATGATGCCCGAAAGTAAACTGATTCCCTCAGCCGCTGCAGGTGCCTTGTCAAGCGCATTATGGTAAATGAAATCCAAGGTGTTAAAAAGAAAGTGTGGATTAATCTGAGACCTCAGGTGTGCATTTTCAGAGCGAGCCAAACTAACGAGATTTTTTAAGCGGTTGTTTTCCAGTTCTTCAGTTTTTTTTCTTTCCTCGAGATAGGTCTTCAAAAAATAATAGCCAGTCGAAAATACAATAAAGTAGCAGGACCGGAATACCGCTGCGAGATAAAACTGATCATCAAACTTGATAGGCCCCTCTTCAAGGATTTTACTGTAGTTGAACATCAGCCACTGGGAGCTAAAGGCAAGGAGTAGATAACAGAAAATTTCGGTCGCAAGCAGCCCGGGTACCTTCCAAATTGCTCCGTTGGGATCCCTCAGGCCGTAACCAAGTGCAACATGTGCATGAAAATAAAACAACGAAATATTTAAGCCATAATTAATCAAATACCTTACAGGGTGACCAAAATGGCCACTATAAAGACCAACTACAATGATTTCATAAAAAAGAAAAACACTCCAGCCGTAGAAATGGAATCTTTTTTTAAAGATCCAATCTTTTAGGGTGATTTTTGTAGTATTCTCGTCTTTTAAAGCGGTAATCATAGCGTCTATATAAATTCCTTTCAATTATTGTATTGTCGACCGATGTTTAGGTAAAAAAGCTATGAAACATTCAGTCAAAATTGTTAAAAGAACATTATTTGTGTTCAAAAGCAAAACATCTAAATCGGATTCGTCAACAGTGCCTACGGATCAGTCAACAGTAACGATAACAATGACTGGCACAGGTTTGTTAAGATGAGCAAGCGATTACAAACGATTTGTTTTAATTGTATGCTGTCTTAAATACTCCATCATCTGCTCACGGTAGAGTTTTCCTATCGTGAGCTCCATGCCGTCTACCATGAAGAGTGTATTACCGTCCACTTTACTGATATGTTCCTGTGAGACGATAAAAGATCTGTGCACCTGCGTAAAGTTCGGTTGATCTTTTAGTACTTCTTTAATCTCAGTAAGACTCATATAAGTGATGACCTGACCACTTATCGTAAAGATTCTGATGTAGTTCTGAAGGCTTTCAACGGCAATTATATCTTTGTATCTGACCTTAGTCATTCCATTGTTGTCATTCTTATTGCGCACAAAAAAATGATCCTCTATTTTTCCTTGTCCGTGGCCAACATCCAGGTCTTTCCGCGGAAAAAGCCTGTTTATACATTCCGCAAATCTCGCGATTGTAAATGGCTTCAGCAGGAAATCATTCGCATGTAATTCAAAAGCCTCGTAGGCAAATTTAGTATGTGAGGTAGTGAAAATAAGTTTGTCAGTTTTATGGCGTATTGCCCTGGCAAGTTCGATACCCGATATAACCGGCATATCTACGTCCATAAAAATAATATCAACCTGGTGTATAGCCGCGATTTCTTCCATCGCCCGTAACGGGTCTGTGTAAATCTGTATGATCTCCAGTCGGGATAGGTTATTGATATAGGATTTGAGTCCGTTAATCGAATGCAAATCGTCATCTACAATTATACATCTGAGTTTCATTGAGGGCATTTATTTATTCTACGCCCTACAATTTAAGGTTTAAGTAGCAAACTAGGAAAAAAAGAATTCCTCTGAGTAAAAATTTTCCTCATTAATGGCGTAATCGTGTTACGAAAATGCTGGGATACGGATATCCGTGTAGGTATCCGCTCCACATGCACCCTAAAAGTACGCAACTTCTGTCCCGTTGCTCAACGTATTCGTCACGGTAAATCATCCGTGTATATAGAATATTAGATTTTGCCGGCTTTCTGATCCCGGGACAGAAACAACTAATTCGTAACACTTTTAAATTAGTGTCTGTAAGTGCTTGATATAAAGCAGATTTAAACAAAGGAAATAAGGTTGTTTCGACTCATATTTTATTAACTACTAAAAACCAAAATCATGAAAAAAATTTTATTGTTCTTAATGTTCGGGTTGTTCTTGACTACAGCAGCTGTAGCAAAAGACCCATCGGTATCAGGTAAAGCCATTGTAAAAACAGAGAAAATGGCAATACCGGTCAACGTTCTTAATGTCAACACCAAACCAAATACAGATTGCGGATTTCCAGTTTACTATCAGGATGATTACACTGTTGGTTACGGATATTTGGACTGTAATGGCTATACAGGAAGTAATACAGATTTCTGGAACTGGTTCCTGAGCATATTTTTCTAAAACCTATAAAACCCTAAATTAACCAGGTTGGAGCAACTTTATTTCATTATATTTAATAACGATCTAATACTTATCATATCAACATGAAAAAATATACTTTATTGATTCTTGTGCTGCTGAGTTTTACACTGAACATTTGCAGCGCGCAGACTCAGGGTTATGTGGAATACGAATATTATCACCCAAGAGCAACACCCGTTCAAAGGCTCGCTACATTGAATTTTGATGGACAACGCTCACTCTTTGTATTTGCCAGGGATGGATACGAACAACTTGCCAACAAAGTGGGGAGGCAAGAAGGCAATACGGCATCTGCAGTAGTATTTGGCAGCGACCCGATCGGTAGCGTCTACTACCGGGATTTTGAGAAAAAACAAATGATCTACAGAACAGTGCCAACAAAGCTGATCCAGTCCTACCTTGTCAATGATACATGGACAACAATACCCTGGCAAATTGCTGGCGATCGCAAAAAAATAGGGAAATTTAACTGCCGTAAGGCAACAGCCAATTTCCGCGGACGCGCTTATACCGCCTGGTTTACTGAAGAGATACCCGTAAGTGCCGGACCATGGAAATTATTCGGATTGCCCGGCTTGATCCTGGAAGCTACCGATAGCGAAAACATGTTCCGTGCCTATGCAAAAAAAATCGTATACCCCGCAGCTAATCCAATCAGCATTGTACCCCCAGATGAAGGCAAAAAAATGAGTATTAAAGAATATGCAGCTTTTATGGATAACGCCGCACGCGAAGCCATGGAAAAGATGAAGTCTAAAATGCCCAGAGAAATAGCCTCAAGTTTTGTCATCATGGAAAATAAGGATGATCCGAAAAACAGGAAGTTCAGGGATGAAAAAGCCTATGAATGGGAGGTTAATTAGTGCCTGTTTGCTGATTTTTACCTGTGGATATGCATCCGCACAGGTTGCTGTGGATGGAAAAGTCAGGAACAGTTCAGGCGCCCCCATACCTTTTGCTACCCTCATGGTCATTGATACGCTTCGGAATAATATTGCAGCCTATACATCGGCTTCTAAAATCGGCGACTATAATTTTACGATAAGCAACCCTGGGATTTATTATTTGATTGGTCGGGCTTTAGGCCATAAAGCAGATACTACACTACTCAGGATTACGGATCAGCATAAACGCTTAACAAAAGATCTTACCCTGCGCGAAGATGTACAGAACCTCAAGGAAGTGATTGTCTCCTCGGCACAGCCAGTGATAGTTAAGCGGGATACAATCATCATCGATGCCAAATCCTTTGCACTCGGTAATGAACAGGTTGCAGAAGATCTGTTGAAAAGGATTCCAGGGCTCGAGGTTACTGCCGACGGTACTATTAAAGTGGGTAACAGGGAAGTGGAACGCGTTATGGTTGATGGCGACGACTTCTTTGAAAAGGGCTATAAGCTACTCACTAAAAACCTGAGTGCGGGAACGATAGATAAGGTGGAGATCTATGATAAATATTCTAAAAACCGGCTGCTCCATAATATTGAGAACAGTGATAAAGTTGCACTAAACCTAAAACTCAAAGCCGATAGCAAGCAGCAATGGTTCGGTAATATTAGCGCAGGCTACGGCATTGGCGCAAAACATGAACTCCGAACTAACCTGATGGCCTACCGTCCAAAAGCAAAATATTACTTGCTAGCCAATATTAACAACACCGGATATGATGCTTCAGGTGATATCAGGAGCCTCGTTAGTCCTGAGAATAGTGGCGGGCCAAATGCCATTGAAGACAAGCAGACACTGGATCCCATGAGTAACCTCAATGTGAAACAGCCACAACTCAGGCGTAGCCGCATTAATTTTAATAATGTGGTTATGCCTGCCCTTAATGGCATCTGGACGCTGACCGATAAAATGAAACTTAAAGTGATGTCACTCCTGAATCTGGATAAAAATGACTTCGTTACCAGTGGATCACAGACATTTTTTACAACAGCACAGCCTATCAATGTTCGGGAAAGTAGTCAGACCAATAAGAAAACATTTTCAGCAATAAGCAGGCTGAACTACCTGTACGATATAAACCCCCGTTCTTCGTTTGAGTACACAGGCGTGTTTAATAGTTCGAAAAATACTGATACCGCAAATTCGTTCCTGAATTCCAACCAGATCCGTGAGCGTCTGACTAAGCGTGATAACGTTTATGATCATAAATTTATATACACCAATAAGATAAGCGAGAAAACGGTATTGCTCCTGTCGGCGAGATATCTTAATGAACGGCAACCGGAAAACTACTTAATTGACTCTGTCAGGTATCCTATATTGGCTTCCGGAGCAGCAAAGTTACATGTTGATCAGGAAACGGTACAGCAAATGAAATATGCTGCACTCGAAGGCAGGCTCCTTACTAAACAGTCTAATGGGAGTTTGTTGGAATTTCAAGCCGGTTATGTAAATAGAATGAATACCTTCGATTCGCATCTTGCGACCGCAAGAATGAGCAATTTCCAATACCTTGAGCCTTTTTCAAATCAAATTAGCTATCGCGCGGCAGAGGTATATGGAAAAGCAAATTATAGATACAAAATTGGTAATTGTCATCTTGTTGCCGGCGTAGAAGGTCATCAGCTGCTCAACAAAGTAAAACAAGCCGATAGTTTGGATTATCTAAAGCAAAGTCCTTTTTTCCTGGTGCCAGCCTTGGGTTTCGAATGGCAGATGAACAAGACCAGTAAATTCACGGTTACGTATAGGTACTCCTTCAATAACACGCAGGTCAGCGATATTTACAAAGGTTACATCCTGACAGATTATCGTACATTTTCAAGAGGAATGGCCGATTTTAACCAGATGAACACCTCCGCTGTATTACTCAATTACAGACTCGGCAATTGGGGAGATAACTTTTTCATGAACTCTACCATTGCTTACAAAAAAGACAGCCATTTTATAAGTACAGATAACTTGATTCAGCAGGATTATATCGCAAAATCTAAGATAGTGCTAGGGAGCAGAAATCAGTTCAATGCCATGCTGAGCACAGATCGGTACATCAGCCCCATATCATCTAATATTAAAGCGAAATTTAGCTTCGAGAATTCCGATTATAAAAACAGAATTGGAGGGATCGACGTAAATACCAGATCCAGCACCTATAACTATGGCCTCGAAATGCGTTCGGCATTCCATGGATTCTTTAACTTCAATGTAGGCAGATCATGGACTTACAGCCGCATAAAATCTAGTTTTGATAACACTTTTAACAATAATATGAGTTTCCTCGATCTTGATTTTATTTTTAAAAACAACCTGAGCCTCCGTACTCAAGGTGAACTATACCATTTTGAAAATCTGAACGCAAAGAACAATCAGCTGTTTATTGATGCCGAATTGCGTTATGCATATCCCCGCAGTAAGTTTACTTTTTTTGTCTCCGGCAGAAATCTGTTGAATAGAAAAGAATATACCGAGCAAACAAATCAGGATATTTCAGTCTCTGTTTGGCAATACCGTCTTGTACCAAGGATAATTAATTTAAAGATCGACTATCGTTTTTAATAACCAGTATTGATGGCAGTTACAACTTATCAATACGATACAGTCTTCCCCCATCTGTAACAGCATATAAAGCATTGTCTGTACCCTGGGTGATATCTCTGAATCGCTGATTTTCGCCTGCCAACAGTCTTTCTTCACCAACCACCCGGTTATTTTCAATAACAAGCCGGTCGATGTGCATCCCGCTCAAGGCACCTATGAAAAGATTGTTCTGCCATTCCGGAACGCGACTGCCTTTATAAAAGGTCATTCCGCTTGGCGAGATCACAGGATCCCAGTAATAAACAGGTTGTTCCAGCCCACTCTGCTGCTGTATTCCGGCGCCAACACGCTCTCCACTATATTCTATGCCGTAAGTTATGGTTGGCCATCCATAATTTAAGCCAGGCAGTACACGGTTGATCTCGTCGCCTCCACGTGGACCGTGTTCGCTTTGCCAAAGCTCTCCGGTTACAGGATGTAATGCAAGTCCTTGTGGATTCCTGTGGCCCATACTGTAGAGCTCGCTTAAAGAACCTGCCTGTTGGAATGTTGGGTTTCCAGAGGCCGGCTGCCCACTTGTTGTTATCCTGACGATTTTTCCCAGCGCTGCGCCGACCGACTGCGCCAGTGGCAGTGTTGCCAGATCAGACCGCTCTCCCGTGCTAACCAAAAGATTTCCCGTACGGTCAAACAGAATCCTGCCGCCGTAATGTAAAGTGCCGTTGTAAGCCGGATTGGCCCTGTAAATAACAGTTGCACCTTCAATAGTACGCTCGTTATCTGCAAGCCGCCCTTTTGCCACTGAGGTTTGATTTCCAGCAGCCACACTTTCAGAAAATACCCAATATACCATCCTGTTGGTAGAAAATTGTGGGTCGATACACAAGCCAAGCAACCCGCCCTGGCCGGCCGAATTTACAGCTGGAAGCCCTGTAATAGCTGCACTCAGCGTTCCGGTAGTAGTCGATATACGCATCGTCCCTGTTTTCTGAGTAATCAGAAGTCTGCCGTCGGGTAAGCTGGTTATGCCCCATGGGGAGGAGAGGCTAGTGGCTATAGCGGTTCCTGAAATCGCTGTAGTAGTGCGCACCGCGCCAACTCTGGTTTGACCAGTAAAAGCAGGTTTATAACTTGTATTGGCTGGGGTTGTTTCTACGCTTGGCCCAACTGTCGGATTTGTGTTTTCGTCAGTACCGTCATTGTTCTCTTTTGAACAGGCAGCGAGCACCAGCATCGCGCATGTTATTAGTGTAAGATAAAATCTGGATTTCATAGGGGGGCATATTAAAAGTTTCAGGGCCCTGATCTACTATTTGCAGTTCAAGACCCTTTACCTTTCTAAACCTTCCGTACTGGATAAATGTTTGGTGATCAGGGTTTTTTGTTTTAATCAATCTCTATACTATCGATTGCTTTTTCCATTGCAGACGCCTTTAACTCCAATACTTTTAATCCTTCAGCACGAAATACCGTCAGATCTGTCATACCCAGGAAACCAAGAAAAGCCTTTAGGTAAGGCGCAACAAAATCGTTTTCTTTACCCGGACCTTCAGAAAAAACACCACCTGATGTCATCGCCACATAGACCTTTTTACCCCTTACCAAGCCTACAGGCCCACTTTCCCCATAGCCAAAAGTCATCCCAGGCCTGGTGATGTGATCGATCCATGCCTTCAGCGAACTTGAAATGGTGAAATTATACAATGGTGCCCCAATAACAATGATGTCAGAACCCAGTAACTGCTTGATAGCGTCGTCTGAAAAACGGATGGATTCTTTTTCTGCTGCGGTAAGCTGATCTCCGGGAATAAATAGACTGCGTAAAGTTGTGGGATTGAGATGCGGGATTTCAATGTCTACCAAATTCAGTTCTTCAACTGCACTCACAGGGTACTTTTCCTGGATTTTTTCCACGATAGCATGACCAAGCTTAATGCTGTGCGAATCTTTACCTTGCAAGCTTGATATTAAATGAAGGATACGTTTCATAATGAAATTAATAATGTTTTATAGCTTAATTATCAAGTTCAAAGGTATCGCTGTCTGGTGATAAAAGGTTAGTAGTTACCCAAAGGTAAGCGCTTACCTTTGGGAAAGTCGGTACCTTTGTCACTATGAATAATCAGTTGAATAACGCCCTGCCAAGCACCGAGGAATGCGCACACTCCCTAAAAAATGTAATTGATGCGTTATATGTACTCAATGGAAAATGGAAGCTCCCCCTGATTCTAAGCCTGGTTCAGTTAGCTAAGCGCTTCAACGAAATTCAAAATGAAATTACTGGAATATCCTCCAAAGTACTTGCCAAGGAACTGAAAGATCTGGAATTGAATGGTTTTATTACCAGAAAGGTATACCCGACAACGCCGGTAGCTATTATTTATGAGGCTACTGATTATAGTAAAACATTGAAAAATGTATTACGGGAGTTGAGTTTATGGGGTGGCCAACACCGCGAAAAGGTCAAACAGAGTATGAGGCTGACAAGTTATAGTCTAACCCGAGATAGCAAGTAAATAATCGAGTTCTAAGGTACTTCCTAAACCATGCGTCGCAGATCTATATTGATCAGTAGCATGTGTTTTAATAGTTGATCCCTGATGTAGATTCTCTAAAAATATTCCGAAATGTTCTTTTTTTAACAAACCATTCTCATGAGTTGGAGAATTGCCTGTTATCATTTGACACAGTGGGAAACGTATTTGAGGTTCCTGAGAAAGTGATAGGTTGTTCGTATTTTTCATGTTCATACTTTAATAGACGACTCAAATCTGAAAACATTTTATCAATGATGATCTTTTCTCTGGCCTTTGATTTAGAGCGATCAAAATAGATCCCTTTTCGATAGTTTGATTTGTAGAAATACTAAGTAGGAAATAGTATACGATTTTAACCCAGGTTAAAAAAGTCATGCTTGGAAGTAGAGATCTTTGAATCATCAAAACACTTAAAAATTAAAGTCATGACTTCAACATCTCTAAAAAGCACTACACAAGCTGGCCAGGCCGCTGATACTGCAAACTCATTACGTACCCTTTATTTTGTTAGAGCTGCGTTTTCCATCATCTGGGTAATCCTGGTTGCTTTACTCGCCAAGACTTCTTCCGGTGTCGCCTCGGTGTTACTCATTATTTATCCGGCCTGGGATGTATTCGGGACAATTCTTGATATCCGTGCACAAAGTACCGGAACGTCCAAAATGCCTCAATACATCAACGCTGCCATCAGCACAATTACCACTATAGCGGTTGCGCTGGCTCTGCAAAAAGGCGTTCCAGAAGCGCTTATGGTATTCGGAGCATGGGCCATCCTTACAGGTCTGATCCAGTTGATCCTCGCCATAAAACGCAGGAAAACTTTAGGCGGTCAGTGGCCAATGATCATCAGTGGAGGGCAGTCCATCCTGGGTGGAAGTTCTTTTATCGTATTGGCACATGATCCAACAATGGGCATCACCAGTCTGGCAGGCTATGCGGCTTTTGGTGCCTTCTATTATTTGCTTGCGGCTTACCGCTTAGGGAAAATGAGAAATTAAGCGATCTGAAGGCTGAGTTTTATGCTCATCTTACCTTCTAATCAAATAACGCCGGCAACTGTTGACTACTACAGCGGCCGGCGTTGTTTGAGTTTTTTAGAACACAAAAAACAGACTGCCTTGAATGCTGTTGTTTTTAATATCATTATTGATATTGGAGATGTTTAGATCAGATAGTTTACCCAACCCGTAAACATATCGCGCCCCGATACCAAGCCCAATCTTCGTTTGATAACCGATACCTCCAACTGCTGCAAAGTCTATTTTTTTCGCGAAATCTGTTCCGTTGAAGTTAGCAACATCCTCTTTAACTTTGATGCCTACCTGGCTGCCTCCTTCAATATAAACACCGAAACTCGTTCTGTATTTCAGTAGAATGGGTACATTAAAATACGAGAGCTTTAATTCCTGCGTGCCTAAAGGACCATCAAGCACTTTGGTCCCTTGGGTTGAAAAAAGAAACTCTTCCTGGATCATAAAGTGATCAGTAAACTTATATGCTACCGTAAATCCCCCATGGAAGCCTACCAGCGGATCTGTCGAGAAATTTGCATCGGTAAAATCACTGTAATTGGCCCCGCCTTTAATACCAAACTCCATACGGCTGAATATTTTCTTTGCTATTCCCTGACTGAAACTGTTAATGGATACAAGCACAAAACAGATTAACATTAATGTCGACTTTTTCATAAATTCCTTTTTTAAATTTGCTTTTTTTTGACGCTACGTCTTTTTTTATTTATTCAAAGATGTAGCTCAAAAGCGCGTCTGAAAAATGATTTCTACCCGAAGCGGGCAAAGTCGAACTTAAACTGGATTTAACCCATGGAGAGCCATTCCAGAAACTGGGAAGACTTAGCTTTGCTAACGATGACTTTTTCGTCAATCGGGATTTTTAGGTTTAATGATAGTTTTCTGGAAAAAAAATTAGAAACATCAATGATTGTATTTCTACAGACAAGCACCTGCCGGTTTGCCCTGAAATATGCAGTCCCAAGTGATCTTTCTAACTCATCCAGGTTTTTATTGGGGTAAAAGCAAGCGCCTGAAAATGTGACCATATGTACGATCTCATTTTTTAGATAGCATATGGCGATGTCCTCAGTTTTTACAGGAATAATTTTATCCTTATGGTGAACAAGTATGGAAGACGTTTTTTTCTCCTCGTGGATATTCAGCAGGTGTAGTAAAGCATCGTACTGCGGAGTTTGATCAGTCGAAAACATCTGCTTCAAAGCTTTATACTTATTCAAGGCTGCATCCAACATCTGCATGGTGAAAGGTTTCAAAATATAGTCTATTCCGTTGGTTTTAAATGCATCAAGTGCATACTCATCATAAGCGGTACAAAAGATAACTGGAACAGCTATCTGTGTTTCCACAAAGATCTCGAAACTTAAACCGTCTCCTAGCTGTATGTCGCTGAAAATGAGATCCGGTAAATCTGAATGTTCGAAATATTGGATGGACTCTTTCACCGATCTCAGATGTACAATCGTTAATGGTATATCCATTAGCTTCCTGATGTTTTGTTCTAACTCAAGCGCTACCAGTTCTTCGTCTTCAATAATTATTAGCTTCATTTTTTAACATTTTAATACTGACCGAAAACATTTTGCCATCTTCCTCAATGCGTATTTCTTCTCCTGAACAGAGCCTGGACCGGTCAGAAAGATTGGCCAATCCGTAATTCGTAGATTCAGTTCTGATCTTTTTCTGCTGTATATTATTCCTGAAAATCAGCCAATCTCCTTCCTGAAAAACAGTAATAATCAACGGATCCTGTTGGGTGAAATTGTTGTGCTTGATCGCATTCTCTAGTAAAGGCTGCAGGGAAAAAGTGGGCAAGGTGTACTTTTTTTTCATTTGTGTGGTTATCGTTACCCGACAATCTAAGGCCACGCCAAATCTAATTTGCTGCATCACTAAATAGTCATTCAGCAATTCAAGTTCGTCCTCCAGACTTGAAATATTTGTCGATCTTCTGAATACCGACGCACGCAGAAAGGCAGCCATATGCACCAGATAGGTGTCACCGGCCTGCGTGTCGCTATTGTAAAGTGCCTTAAGGGTGTTTAAAGCATTGAAAAGAAAATGAGGTTGAATTTGTTGTTTGAGCAATTGATTAGTCGCCTCTGCATTAGCGATCTGTAGTCTGGATAATTCCAGTTCGCTGTGCAGTTTATGTTCATATAACATGACTGAATCGTGCAGAATCATGATCATCGTGTTAATAACAAGTCCCGAACCAAAGAATGCAAGAAACAATTCAATATCATCGTATGACCATTTCTTTCCGGCAAGTAGTGCGATAACAGGCCATACCAGTAAATAGATCAGTACACTAACCGGGTAGGTAATCACATTTCTATAAATTCTGAATTTTAGGGACTGCGGTTTATACAGCTTTGCAAGCTGTACCATGGTAATCACATCAGAAAATCCAACTAGAATTACCCCAAGTACTGTAAAGAGCGTAAAATAATAATTACTCTGTGCACTGGAGTTGTGAGATATAATGATATGAAAGATGATGCCAATAATGGCTGCAAGCAATAAGCTTAGACGATTTAGACGTTTTGTTGGTAGATTGTGTGGCATCTTACCAAATGTAGCTAATGCAAGATCAATTTAGGTCATTTTGTTCGCCGAAGCGGACAAAATGTAACCTGAAGAAAAATATATATTACCGTAAGTGATATGTCGAAAATGAACGATCAAATTTCATTAGTTATGTTGTACCGTATTTACAACCATGCCACCATCAGCCGCGTCAGTAAAGTAAATTGTGTAAATTTTTCCGGCCTGAAGATTTGGTACGACAAAGGTGTTGGCATTATTAGTACCAGTTAGACCTTTAATCTGAACTGTAAAGGTGCCTGCTGCTACATATTTATAGCCACTGTCTTCGTTTCTCGCCAAACTGCTCACCAGATCGTCGCCAGTTCCATTTTCTATTTTCACAACTGAGGGGCCATTGTCGCTGAAATCAATAAATTTCACCTTTACTTGATTGTTGTTTGGGGCGGCAAGATCGTCTGTAAAAACTTTAACCCTCGCTTTTGAACCCTGACCAGCCAGATATACTGTTTGATTGATATTGTTGGCTGTCCAGATTTCTCCCGAAGCATAAATGCTGTTCGTCCCCTGATTTTTAAATTCAGCTACGAGCCTTGTGCCAGATGCACTCGTGATATATGCTGAAGATTCCTTATAATTTAAGCCATTACTAACTAATACATTGCCTGCCAATGTGAAGGTCTGTGCACCAGCAGTTGGTGATGCGTTTACTATTTTAAGATGGAACTGACCCGAGTTATCGATGTCGTTTTTTTCACACGACGAAAATAGGACAGAAGTTAGCAAAGCGATGCCAGCAAAGAAGTTGTTGTTTGATGAAATTGTCATGATAAATGATTTTTAGTTTTTATTGTAATTATTGAATTAGGCAAGCTATAGCCTTATAGGTATTTGACTTTCATGATGATTTCAGCATGTTTTTTTAAATCTGTTTTGAAATCATCGAATGTTGGTTTTTTCATTTTTTCCATAAAGAAGTTTGAGAAACCAAACCCTTCTTTTGGAATTCCGATCAAATTTTTGTCGATTTTCCCATTTCCATTTTCGTCGTCTATCATTGTAAATCCATAAACTCCGGCTTCCAGTTGGATCTGAACGTTTAATATGCCTTTGGTAAGACCAGTTTTTTGAAACGTGATTTTTTTGTAGGGTATCTGCTCCTGATAACTCGTCTCATCCCTGAAAATTTGTACAATTATTTTACCGGCATTGCCTTTAATGCCAGTTATTATGATCGATGTTTGCTGTTGTCCCTGTGCTTCACAATTAATTAAAAGCAGCAATAAGCTTATTAATAAGCTAAAACTTGATACGTGTGTTTTTTTCATATTGGTGGCTTTAAAAATGATTTTGTGATACAAAGATCCATAGATCAGTCGCATCCTTGTTATAAAAGATACCTGAACCGGGCATATCGGCATTTGAAGTTTCTGATTGCTTAAACCTCGGCTGCCATACTTTATCAGTACCTTCATACATCATAAGTCTTTAATCATTTTGACATGCAAAAAAACACAGCACTATTAATAATGGACATGCAGGTCGCCGTTCTGGCGGGTCTCGGTAACGCGCAAGAATTACTCAGAAATGCAGCTGCAGCGATAACATATGCAAGATCTGTAGGTATTCAGGTTATTTTTGTGAAAGTAGGTTTCCGACCAGGAGCGCCCGAAATTCACCCCGCAAACAAAATGTTTGGCGGTAATAAAGACAGGTATGCTGCACCCAATATGGAAGAGCTGATGAGCATTCATTCAGAGTTGGAGCCTGCCGCTAATGATATTGTAATCGTTAAACGACGAATTAGTGCCTTTTCTGGTAGCGATCTGGAAATCGTTTTAAGGTCTCAGCATATCGAACATCTCATCCTTGCCGGTATGGCAGCAAGCGGTGTAGTATTATCTACATTACGGGAAGCTGCTGATAAAGATTTTCTGATCACGGTACTTTCTGATTGTTGTGGAGATCGTGATGCTGAAGTTCAGAAGGTTTTAACAGAAAAGATTTTTCCTATGCAGGCTGATGTAGTAACGCTCTCAGAATGGAAAAATGAATAATCCAGTAGCTGAATTATCGTGCAATAATTTACCTTTTTTAATAATTTCTCTCGCCTATATAACTGAAATGAGTTTTTTCAGGTATACTGTCAAATTATTTCGATTATAATTAGAATCTTCTCTCAGGAATTTTAAATTTACTGTAATATTGTTGTGGGATGGATGCTGATTGTGCTAAATTAAATGATGAATCACTGCTTTTAAAACTTAGAAGCGGCGATAGTGCGTCCTTTGCCGAAATTTATCAGCGGTATTGGCCTATCCTTTTTCGTCATGCGTTCAGAATGCTGAAAAATGACAACGAGGCAGAAGACGTTGTACAGGATACCTTTACCAAATTATGGAAAGCTGCACCTGAATTACCAACCGATACTATTCTGGCTGCATACCTGTATACCATAGTCAGGAACCAGGTGTTAAATATCATTGCAAGAAGCTCTGTACAGGCATCATACCGAACAGATTTGAAAAAATTTATGGTTGATGGCTATGAACTCACTGATCATCTGACCAGAGAACGAATCCTCTCTAAACTCATTGAGGATGAAATCCAGAATCTCCCGTCAAGAATGCGCGAAGTCTTTGAGTTAAAACGAAAGCAACACCTCTCTTATAAAGAAATTGCCGATGTAATGGAGATTTCTGAGCTAACCGTTAAAACGCAGATGAATAAAGCGATCACTATCCTTCGCAAAAAACTCGGCAACCACATAGCGCTCTTCTTTACTATTTTATAAAACAAGAGATGCGATTTACCCAAACTCGAAAACAAAATACGATCCATTAACAAAAAGATAACTTTTTTTTAATATCGCATACAACATCGTGTTGAGCAAACTGTCATCTTAATATATCAGCGTATTAAGCAGCTATGAAATACCTTAAACCCGAAGAAATTATCGACGCCTATCTGGAGGGAAAAGTCTCAGTGGAGCAATCCGACCGATTGGAAACCTGGTACTTACTTAAGGGCGAACAATCCGACTATCCAGAAGCAGACCACAATTATGAAGCGCTAGGTAACCGAATGTGGGAGAATATTCAACAGGACATTTCCGATAAAACTATACTTAATCCATATACGACAGTCAAGACGGTACGCCTCAGCTGGTTTAAAAAGGTCGCCATAGCAGCATCCATCACCTTGGTTTCTGCACTTGCTATTTTATATTATACACAGAAAAAGACTACTCCAGAAAGATTTACAATCAGTAAGGAAAAAGACATTGCTCCAGGTACCAATAGCGCCTTCTTGATTTTAGCCGATGGAAAGCGTGTTGATCTGAGCAAAACTAATAATGGCTTGCTCACCACTGAATCAGGGATAGAGATTATCAAAAAGAAAAACGGAGAACTAATCTATCAAGCTGTATCAGCACATACTAAATCTAACTTCACAAACACAATTGAAACCCCAAAGGGAGGGCAATATGCTATTGTCCTTCCCGATGGATCTAAAGTCTGGCTCAATGCGGCCTCTTCTCTAACCTATCCAACAACATTCAGTGATACCGAACGTAGAGTTACCTTGAAAGGGGAAGGCTATTTCGAGATTGCTCATGTTATGGATAAAAGTGGTAAATCAAGACTGCCGTTTGTAGTGGCTACAACCGATGGTAGAAATGCTGGACAGGAAATAAAAGTCCTCGGAACGCATTTCAACATTAATAGTTATCCAGATGAGCCCCTTGTCCGTACTACGCTCCTCGAAGGAAGCATAGCGGTTAGCACCTCGGCGGGCAAATCGGTCACACTCAAACCCGGACAGCAATCTGCATTCAATGGAACAAACTTACAGGTCTCTGATGCCGATACGGATATGGCTGTGGCCTGGAAAAATGGCGACTTCGTTTTTCGTGAAGACTTAAACAGCGCTATGCGCAAAGTAGCACGGTGGTACGACGTCGATGTCATCTATACAGATTCGGCGCCAAAAAAATTAATGCTCGGCGGCTGGATGTCCAGAGAAACAAATATTTCGGATGTACTTGACCATATTCAAGCCACAGGAAAAGTACATTTTACGATAGTAGGAAGGAGGGTAATCGTTTCAGAATAAACTAATTACCCCGCAAAAAAGAATAACCAGAAGTGCTTCGAACACCTCTGGCTATCAGGACGGCGGATATCATTTAAAATCAACTAACCCTGCAGTTGCTCTGCCTTCGAAAACCGGGCAACATGCATAAACCAAACCCTTAACAAATGTATAAAAATTTTACCTTAAAATTTGAGGTGCTTAACCCGCACGTCCATAGATTTCTCCTTGTTATGCGATTGACTGCCTTCTTTTTATTAGTAGCTTTCATGCAATTGAGCGCATCAACCATGGCTCAGAGAATCACGCTTGTACAAAAAAATGCGCCACTAGAAAATGTACTCAAAGAGATTCGTAAACAAAGTGGATATTCTATCATCTATGACCTTGATGTTGTATTAAACGCAAAGCCCGTAACAGTAAATCTTAATGCTGTATCTGTCGCGGAGGCCATACAAAAGTCACTGGCTTCGCAGTCACTCAACTTCTCCCTTGATGGGCGGACTATCGTGATTAAAGAGGCTACTTTAGCTGATAAAGTTGCGGAAGCTGTTGTAGACAAAGAAATAAAAATACTAGTGAGGGATTCCCTGAACCAACCACTCCCCGGTGCAAACGTGTACAACAAGACACTGAATAAAATGTATGTTTCCAATGCTAAAGGCGAGGTTGTAATCAACAATATCCCTGCAAACGGACTGGTACTTCAATTTACTTTTGTGGGATTCAAACCGGAAGAAGCGTTTGTAGACCGTTCCACAGGAACACCCTTCATGATGATCATGAGGGCGGCTTCGGCCGACCTTACCGAAGTAAATGTGATCTCTACGGGCTATCAGAAGCTCAGCAGTGAGCGTGCTGCAGGTGCATACGTTACCGTTACGCGTGAAGAATTGGAGAAAACTCCTACCGTAAATCTCCTGGAACGACTGGAAGGAAAAGTTCCCGGGGTAAAATTTGACGTCAGAAGAAATACGATTCAGATCAGAGGTGTAAATAACTATTCTGGTGGTGGTGGTCTGCCACTGATTGTACTCGATGGATTCCCATTGATGAATCCAAGTGATCTTCCGGCGCTTACCAGATTGGTTGGTACTGGTTTTGGGAATTCTGTGATCAGTAATGTGAATATTGCAGATATAGAAAACATCACCTTCCTGAAGGATGCTTCCGCAATATCAATCTGGGGCTCACGGGCGGCAAATGGAGTCATCGTAATCGATACAAAAAAAGGCAAAAGAAATGATCCTTCACTTAACTTCAGTTATACCTTTGGAGCTTCTAAAAACCCCTCTCTTTCTAAATTAAAGTGGATGAATAGTGCTCAGTACGTTGATATGGAGCAGGAGATGGTCAATAAAGGCTTTCTGGTTGATCCAGCGTCGGCATCTCCAGGCAATGAACTCTATACGCCAAATAACAGTGAAGCTACAGAGTGGATGTACCGTGTAAAACGCGGAACAGCAACAGCTGCCCAGCGCGATGCAGCCCTGGCAGAGATTTCTTCCAGGAATGCCTACAAGCAAATTGAAGACAACCTCTTGCAAAATGCGGTTAACCACCAATACAATCTCTCTTATTCCGGAAGCAACGAGAATAGTAGTTATTACGTATCGGGCGGTTACGTTAAAGATGTGCCCATCTTCAAAAGTAATATGGCCGAGAACATGTTTGTGAACGCAAACACCTCTACAAGCTTTTTTAAAAAAAGAATCACACTGCGTGCGTTAATCAATTATCAATTTTCTAAATCAATTTACAATGCTGCAGCAATCAACGCCCTTTCAATTAGTACCACTGCGCTCAGACCTTATGATTTGTTGGTAGATGCAGCTGGGAACAACATTTCACGTACCTCGGTATTCAGGGAATCAATTGCGTCAGGCTTTGTTGCACAAGGTTATCTGCCATTCGGCTACAGTGCAATGGATGAATTGAATTATTCAAATTATACCAGTAAAAGCAATGTGTTCAGAATTAATACCGGACTCAATGGAAAGATCGCCAAATGGCTTAATGCGGATGTCTCTTTTTCAAGTCAGCGACAATTAGGCAGTAATGTTACGGTAGATGAACTGAACAGCTATAACTCCAGGATCTTCGTGAATACTGGTACGGTGGTTACCAATGGAAAACTGGTGTATAATGTGCCCTATGGAGGTCGATATATCATGGCAAACGACAACAACTATGATACAGGTGTTCGTGGACAGCTAAATGCAGATTTTACGATCAAGGAAGCACATCACGTAAATATAATTGCCGGTGCAGAGATCAGGGAGACCGGGGTATCCAATACCAATGAAACCAGATATGGTTATAACGAAGATACAGGTACAATAATCGCTGCTAACCCTACAACATCTTACTTGACCCTATACGGTTACTCAACAACGATTGGTAATAACCTGAGCAATGTAGGTACAAGTAAAAAAAGATACCTTTCCTATTATAGCAATGGATCTTACGCTTTCAACGATAAATATATTGCTACCGGCAGCATCAGGTTTGATGACTACACTTTGTTAGGAATAGATAGAAGCAAACGTGCATTGCCATTCTGGTCTGCCGGAATCCGTTGGAATGCTGACAGAGAAAATTTTCTTACCGACATGAAGTGGTTGAGCCGACTTGCAATACGTGCAACCATCGGTACGAGTGGGTCGGTACCGCAAAATGGATCAAACATTACACTATTATCACTTTCAGGTGCGGATCCCAGAACAGGACAACCAGTAGCAAACATCACCTCACCGGCAAACTCGGATCTGGGTTGGGAAACAACACGCTCTGTAAATCTTGGTCTCGATTTTAGCATGCTCAATAATAGATTGTCAGGGACTTTTGATGTCTACTCCAAACGCACACACGGTCTGCTTGCAAACTTTGCTTTTAACGGTACTTACGGTTGGTCTTCCCTGCAGTTTAATAGTGGTACACTAAGCGGACATGGTTATGAGTTTATGCTTAGCGGTGAACCGATACGCGCCGGGGCATTCAGTTGGAGATCCTCAGTTAATTTAAGTTATACCACCAATATAGTTACTGATGCCAGATATCAAAATAATGCCTCATCTATCGCCGGAACAGCAGCAACAGTTGAAGGAATGCCCTTAGGATCCTTGTATGCATATCGTTGGGCAGGCCTTGATAATAAAGGGCAATCACAGATTTACGACCGCAACAATAACGTGATCTCCAACACAACAAATTTAACCAGTGCCTTTACAAAAGATGATCTTAAGTATGTGGGTAGGGCGTATGCACCTTACAGTGGTGGATTTATGAACAATTTCAAATACGGACAATTTGATGTCGCAGTTCAGATTACTGGTTATTTTGGACATGTATTCTCGAAAAGTTCGGTTGATAACTACCCTACATTTGAAGGAAGCTATACAGGAGTCTTGGGTAGGCAGGAAGACCTGGCTTACCGCTGGAGAAATCCTGGGGATGAAGCTAACACGAATGTACCGGGACTTACCGGAGTTAATTTTAACAGCATAAACAGGTATAGATTTTCGGATGCGCTGATTCGCAAAGCCGATAATATTCGCTTGCAGCAGGTTTCTTTTGGATATACGGTGCCAAGACGGTTCTTGCCCAATGGCTTTGTCAAATCACTAACGGTGTCTGCCAACGTAAGAAATCTGGGCGTGATTTGGAAGGCTAACAAAGATGGAATTGATCCAGAGTATGTAAATACAGGCAACTTCACTGGCATTCCACCAACAACAAGTTATGTTTTCGGATTAAACGCTTCATTTTAAACATCATGAAAAGACAATATTTAATATTATTAGGCGTAGCACTTGCAATCATCGCAACAGGTTGCAGGAAGTATGTGGAAATTGAACAACCAAACCAACGTACATTAAAATATACGACCGACTACCGGTATACCATGAATAATAATTCGGTACTGGAGGGCACTTTCAGCTATCCGATTTTATCTGGTGATGATACGGAAATAACCGACCCGACGCGGCAGAATACATTGGGCGATATACTTGGTAATGTGTATACCTGGGCTGCCAAATACACTAGTGAAACACAAGGTGACGCAGATTGGGAAAAATTGTATAAAACAATATATACCTGCAATGAGGTAATTGCAGGAGTGCGCAGCTCACTTGGCGGAACTACTGCTGAAAAGGAGAAAATCTATGCCGAGGCATTGGTTCATCGTGCGTATGCGTATTTAATTCTGGTAAATATGTACGGTAAGCAGTATACTGATGCTACAGCAACTATAGATCCCGCTGTACCGTTACTTACCACGCCTAACCTATATACAAGTTTAAAGCGTGCTTCAGTTTCAGAAGTATATACTCAGATTGTTAAAGATTTGAGCGAATCAGTATCAAGATTGCCTGCTTTGCCAGACTACAACGTTAGGCCAGCTAAAGTTTCTGCTTACGCGATCCTGGCAAGAACTTACCTGAATATGCGTGACTTTAATAAAGCAAGCGTGTATGCAGATAGTGCTTTAACTTTGCAAAATACCCTGCTTGATCTTAAAACCTTTGCCGCTGCACCAGGTACAGTCCCAGTGAGATTGAAGGATCCTGAGATTATGCTTTCAAAACTGTCGGGAGTAACTTATACTGCTATCTCTGTTAGTAATGACCTCTTGACGGCCATGGGCGTGAATGATCTCCGTTACCGGATATTTACAAATACCCGGTCTGCATTCGGTGGTGGATTTAGCGCCGCCTTTACCGGTCGTGCAAATTCCAGATATCTGCTCAATGGTGAATTTTCAATTGTTAATGGGCCTTCTGTTCCAGAAATGATGTTAACTAAAGCAGAATGTCTGGCGCGTGCTGGAAATACAGCAGGCGCATTGACTCTGGTAAACGATCTGCGCAAAAAACGGTTTACCGATGCCAACTATGTCGCACTCACTGCAAATTCGGCCGATGAAGCGCTAAAGATTGTGGTAGACGAGAAAAGGAAAGAGCTTTTCGGAACAGGCTTAAGGTGGTTTGATCAAAAACGCTTAAATCTTGATCAGTCATTTGCAGTTAGTAAAACAAGGGTATTTAAAGAGACATCCTATACGCTATCACCAAATAGTAACAGGTATTTATATCCTATTGGCGATAAATACATTTTGCTAAATCCTGAATTGGCGCAAAACCCCCGATAACATAAAAACACACACAATATGAAACATATTTTTAATTTATGTATGCTACTGCTTTGCCTTTTATCAGGCAAAGCAGGGTATGCCCAACGCGTAGCATGGTTGCCTAAGCAGCCAATTGCCGGAGAAAAAGTGGTGCTCAGTTTTAACCCAAAAGGCGGAGATCTGGAGTTTAGTGATCAGATTACTGCAGAGCTGGCACTTTATGAAAACTTTAAATGGAAATCAGACCAGTTAACACTCAAGAAAGTTGAGGACGTATGGACCGCAGGTTACACTATTCCTGAAAATGTAGTTTTTGCCGCAGTAAAGTTTTTCCAGGGTACCCGCGAGAAAATTGAAGCCCTGGATAATAACAACGGGAAAGGATTTTTTACTACCGTGCTTGCGAAAAATAAGAAGCTGGCTCCAGGGGGATATTTAGCAGAGGCCTTACTTACCTCTCCAGGTCAACATACCTATACCCTGAAAGGATTTTCTACCCCTTCAAATAATGTCGGTAAGATCGATTCCTTGTTAAAAAAGGAAACAAGCATACGCGGCTCCGTTACCAGTGCCTATCTGGTAGATTATCTCAATCTGAAGAAAAATACAATGGATGCTACGGCATTCAGCACTTTCGCTGATCAAGTGTTGCAAAAACAACTTTCAGTTAAGACTACAGATGAAAACACACTTACCGCTATCCAACGTTACTATGCTATAGACCTCAAAAATGCTGCTGGAGCGGATAAAGCGGAAAAAGTAATCATGCAAAAGTTCCCTACAGGAAATACGGCAAGGTTTTTAACCTATCAGCGGGTAAATTCAACGACTAATCCGGCGCAATACAGACTTGCTGCAGAACAGTTTCTTAAAGCTTTCCCCGATCTGCAAGCAGGGGATAAAAACCGCAATCAGGATTTCCTGTATTACACAACCTACCGTACCCTGGAAGCATCCTACTTTGAAAGTCAGCAGTATGATAAATTCTCAGCAATGTTTAAGGATTTTGATTTTAAGACGGCAAATGAAGTGTACCGATGGAATATCACCAAAGCAGAGATGTCTAATGCATTGGACAAGAAAACGTACTTTATGTTGAGTCAACAGATCATCCCAATGCTGATCGCTAAAAGAACTGATGGATCCTACTATGCTGATTTTGGCGGTGACAAGCAGAAAGAACAGGCCAATGCCGATCAGCAATTGGATGATAGATTAACGTCGCACATTAAACTTGCTTATGCACTCAAGAACTACGAGGAAGGTTTGAACAGCTATAAATTTTTACAGGTTGAAAAACAATATGCCTATGCTGATCTGAATGAGTTGCGCATGGATATGTATAAACAGACAGGAAAAGTAAATCTCGTTCAGGCACTATTGGAAAAAAGTGTCAAATCAAACGCCGTTACGCCTGCAATGTTTGACGAGTTAAAGCAGATTTATACTACCCAGCATAAAGGAAATGCCGGAGGTTATGAAGAATACCTCTCTAAGCTAGTGCCCGATGATATCAAAGCGGAAATGCAAACGCACGTGATGGCCAATATGGTACACTATCCGCTTACGCCTTTTACCTTAGAAAATGCAAATGGAAATTCTGTGAGTTCATCAGAATGGAAAGATAAAATTGTAGTGATTGATTTCTGGGCAACCTGGTGCCGTCCATGTATCGAAGCATTTCCAGGCATGCAGTTGCTAATTGATCAGTACGCGAAAGATCCGAAGATCGCTGTCTATATGATTGGCACCATGCAGTTTGGTGATTATAAAACGAAGTCAGTTAATTATGTGAAGTCTAAAGGCTTTCGCTTCAATTTATTACATGACGGAATCGGCGCCAATGGGGAGCAAAACGAGGTGTTCCGCAGTCTCGTGCCACTTTTCAAATCGTCAGGAATTCCAAGAAAAATAATCGTTAAAAATGGAGAGGTGCGTTACAGCTCTGAAGGATATTCGGGAAGCCCGAGTCAGCTTAAAGACGAACTTTCCATGGCCATTGAAATCTTACGCAAAGAAAAATAGAATGAAGAACTTAAATAAAGGCTTACTGATTATCGCGATTACATTTTTCGCACTATCGGCCGATGCACAAATGAATCCAAAAGTGAAATTGCAGGATGCGCTAAAGCTAATTCAGCAAAACTATGTAGATCCGGTTAATGATGAGTCATTAGTTGACGCATCTATAAAGGCCATGTTAAGTAGCCTGGATCCGCATTCCAGCTACCTAAGCCGGGAGGAAGCAGATGCAATGAACCAGTCAATGAGCGGAAGTTTTGCTGGTATTGGCATCCAGTTCGCCATGGTGAATGACAGTACATTTGTAACCGGTGTAAATCCCGACGGACCGGCAGCGAGAGCAGGGCTGAGGCTTGGCGATCGCATCTTAGCTATAGATGGCAAATCTATTTTTGGAAAATCGCTGAAGAATCAGGAAATCATGAAGATGATTCGTGGCGAAAAGGGCAAAGCTGTGGCTTTGGAAATTGCCCGGACACAGCAACCTGAAATTGTAAAACTTGATGTTATGCGTGAACAGATAGCTGACTTATCCGTCAATACCAGTTATATGGTAGATAGTAAAATTGGATACATATCCCTATCGATATTCAGCCAGTCTACCCGGCGCGAAATGGATGCAGCGCTGAAGCAGCTCAAGGCGCAGGGAATGACTAAGCTGATTCTGGATTTACAGGGAAATGGTGGCGGTTACGTAGAAGCTGCGATAGGTGTGGCAGATGAATTTCTTGAAAAGGGACAGCAGGTTTTTTATGCAGTTACCAATACGGGGGTGCACGACAACTATATGACGGGCGGATTTGGCCAGTTTATGCATGGAAATCTCGTGGTGCTAATCGACGAGTCAACGGCCTCTTCCGCAGAAATTGTAACTGGAGCATTACAGGATTGGGATCGTGCTGTTGTATTAGGGAGACGAAGTTTTGGAAAGGGACTGATGCAGAAAGGGCTCGAACTGGCAGATGGATCGATCATTAGACTCACTGGAGCGCGATATTACACCCCATCAGGAAGATCAATCCAAAAGCCGTATGAAAAGGGTAAGACCGACTACTTCCAGGATTTTAGTCGCAGAATGGCTTCTGGAGAACTGATTGAGGAAGGTCATTTTAAATTTCCGGATTCATTAAGATATATGACCATGATGAATAAACGTGTGGTGTACGGCGGCGGAGGCATTATGCCTGATAAGTTTATCCCAATCGATACTTCTTTGTACAGTGCCTGGATGGCTAAAACAATGAATAGCGGGTTGACCTTGAAAATAGCCTTTGAGTATGCACAGAAAAACCGGAATTCGCTTTTAGCCACTTACAAAGAGTTCCCGGCATTCAATGCTCAGTTCAACGTCCCTGAATCAGCTTTGGATCTTCTCCTTATTCAGGCCCAATCGGCTGGAATTGCTATTTCTGCTGCAAATCCAGTTGTGCGAAAAGAGCTACGTACACAATTAAAGGCAGAAATAGCCGGGCAATTATACGTTGGCAAGGGATATGAATTACAGGTTAGAAATCAGGCAAGCGAAAGTTTTATACAGGCTGTAGCACTGTTAAATGACCAAAAGACCTATGACTCGCTGCTGCAAAACCAAGATGTAAAACAAAAGAAAACAAGTAAAAAATAACGACATGAAATTGAAATTTAGAATTCTTTTAAACACACTTCTGACTGTTACGCCGTTTTTAGCTACGGCGCAAGGCAGCTATACCATAAAAGGACAGGTTGGTAGACTGAATAAACCTGCTATGGCTTATCTGCTCACCAATAATGACGGCAAAGTTAAGGCTGATTCTACGACCATCCTGAACGGGAAATTCGAATTTAAAGGCTCAGTAGTTTCCATTACTGATGCCGTTATCAGAATCAGACATAATGCCACTGGCGTTACTATGGGTACTAATTCAAGTGATGGAAAAGCATTTTTACTAGGCAATGAAAATATCGAGTTGACTGCTAAGGACTCGATCTCGAAAGCTGTAATAACAGGATCGGCACTTAACGATGAAGTCTTGAAAGTTGACGAATATCTTCGCCCAATTTATGCAAAATACAAGTTGTTAGAAGCTGAATTCAGTGCAAAACCAGAAGCCACAAAACAAGATAAGGCCTATCTTCAGACCCTGGAAGAACGAGCTAAGGTAATTGCTGACGAAATCATCACAGCTAAACTTAAATATGTGAAGGAGAATCCGAATCAGTATATGGCACTGATGGCGTTGAATTCCACTCTGGCACCAGGCTTTGACGCCATTGCCATGGAAAAGGTCTTTGACGGCATCAACCAAAATCTAAGAAATAGTTTTCTTGGTAAAAAAGTTGCCGCAAGGATTGCTACAACTAAGAAAACTCAGGAAGGGGTAGAGGCAGCAGATTTTGCTCAGCCAGATGCAAATGGCAAAATGGTTAAACTTTCCGATTATAGAGGCAAGTATGTACTCCTTGATTTTTGGGCTTCCTGGTGCGCGCCCTGCAGAAGAGAAAATCCAAACCTGATCAAAGAATACGCGCTTTACAAATCAAAGGGTTTTGAAATTCTCGGTGTATCGATGGATAAACCTACCGATAAAGACAAATGGCTAAAGGCTATTGCCGATGACAAGCTCACATGGACTCAGGTAGGGGATATGAAAGGTTGGGATAATGAGGCAGGCCGACTTTATGAAGTAACAGCTATACCAATGAATTTTCTGATAGATCCAAGTGGTAAAATCGTGGCGAAGGATCTCAGAGGACAAGCCTTAACGGATAAGTTAAAAAGCATCTTTGAAGGACAATCGAAATAATAGTTAGTTTAAGTATATAGTGGAATGCAGGTTGATGGATGTCGCCTGCATTTTTTTGTTCTAATCTCGTAGTTCATTTTGGCAAGTATCTTGCTGTATACAGTCTTCTTCAACTGCGTTTATGTTATTAAAAAAGCCCCTTCCATTAAGTTATATCTTTAATAAAGTCAAATACGAATTAACCTATGTGCTGGTTATCGGGCTGGTGGTTTATTATCTGACAACGAGATTTGACTCTTTTATCCCCGAAATGCCGCTCGGAATACCTGCCTTTCTGGGTACTGCAATTTCTGTGATTCTCTCTTTCAAACTTAACCAGTCGTATGACAGGTGGTGGGAAGCCCGTAAAATTTGGGGAAGTATTGTAAACGAAAGCCGAACCTTCATTTTGCAGTTACAGTCATTTGTAGACAAAAGCAGGCATACAGATATCAAGCAGATTGGATACAGGCAAATTGCCTGGTGCTATAGTCTCAGCCAGTCCTTAAGGGGACTAGATCCAGTGGCCAACATTGATGATTTTTTGTCGGAAGAGGATCTTCTGCATATTGGTAAACACAATAACAAACATCTGGCTATCTTACAGTTGAATACCTTACATATTACTGATCTTCGGGAAAAGGACAAGCTCCACATTTTTGGGCACGTTCAGATTAACAACACACTGGTTAATTTTTCCAATGCCATGGGCATGGCAGAGCGGATAAAAACAACAGTATTTCCTGTAACTTACCGTTACTTCCTGCATTTAACTATATATTTATTTCTGATCACACTTTCCATATCTTTACGTGATATTGAAAGTTATTTTGAGATACCTTTGTTGCTGGTAATTTCAGCGGCCTTTTTTTTGCTCGAAAAAACTGCAAGCCACCTGGAAAATCCTTTCAGTAACTTGCCTACCGATACTGCTATGACAACAATCTCACGGACAATCGAAATCAATATTAAACAACTCCTTAATGAGCAGGATATTCCTCAGCCATTAAGTCAGGAATCATTTTACATCCTTTAACCGAATTTATATTTATGCGTACACATTCTAAAGAAACACAAGATCATTTAACGCCCGATCTGGCACTGGAAATCTTAAAAGAAGGAAATCAAAGATTCGTTAATAACCTGAAAGCAAACCGAAACCTTTTACAACAAGTAAACGAGACGTCTACAGGTCAGTTTCCGTTCGCCACGATTTTAAGTTGTATGGATAGCCGTACTTCAGCAGAGCTTATTTTTGATCAGGGCCTGGGTGATATTTTTAGCATCCGTATAGCAGGAAATATTCTGAATGAAGATATCTTAGGTAGCATGGAATTTGCCACCAAAGTTGTAGGTACTAAAATCATCGTAGTTTTGGGGCACACGAAATGTGGCGCCATCGTTGGTGCCTGCAACCATGTTGAAATGGGTAACTTAACCGGACTTTTAGCTAAAATTGCTCCGGCTATCGAACAGGAAAAGACCACGCTTGTAGATCGGGATGGTAAGAATTCCGCCTTCGTCAATAACGTAACTGCAATCAACGTAAAACTGACAATTGACAGAATCAGAAAGGAAAGTCAGATTGTCGCAGATCTGGAAGCAGAAAATGTGATTAAGATTCTTGGCGCAGTCTACGATGTGGAGACTGGTAAAGTCGACTTTTTTGAATAGTTAATGCATCCCTGCTACTGCCACCATTTTACTGGCAGTGGCGTTTTTTGTTGTCATTTCTATATGGCTAATATTAGAGCCACTATCTAGTTAAGAGATTCTTCTATTAATTCTTTAGGTAGGATTTTTTCCATGATTATGCGTTGAGAAGGCTCTACATTAACAAACTTCCATCCATCTTGTCCATTAGTTGAAATTGCCCAGGATCGTTTTGGCGTGGTTATAATATAGGTTTCTGTATTTTCATCGATTGCAACATGATCTGACCCGAACTTATTGGCAAATGCAGCCTTTGTCATCGATATCCGTAGTGCTTTAGTATTTGGAGACTCAGTAGTGTCTGCGTTCATCTTCATACTGATCACAGAAACATACCTGATATGTGCATAATAAGATGAATCAATTTTCCTGCTATTGCTGATTTCTTTGATCTCAAAGCTGATCAGTTTTACTTCCATACTTTTATTATTGAATAATTGCTCAAAAAGAGCTACCATCTGTGCCCGGGGCGCTACAGTAAATATTGCTTCTGGTACAAAGTCTAAGGCCTTGTTGAATTCCCTATCTTTCATATGTTGGGAATATGCAGTGAAACGTTGTTTTATACTAGATTTATAATCCTGTGCAATGCCGGCTAGGCTAAAAAAAATAAAAACAAGAAGGGCAGCTGAATATTTGAATTTCATATGAACGTTTGACATATCAAACATACCTATTTTTGTTTAAATGCATTAATAATGTAAACATTCGATTTCCCGCGATATTTGTTTGTTTAAGTTTCTTAACTTGTCTTCAACTCAGGGATAAAAGCTATGTCCCGAAACCATAGCGACTAATTGCGAATTAACATTTAATAGCAAAAACATGGAAATAGGGATAGACAGCTTTGCCTCGGCAATGTATGGCAGTAATGCATTGAGCAGTGTTGACGCGATGGAGCAACTGTTGGAAAGGATTGTTTTGGCCGACGAAGTCGGGCTGGACGTATTCGGCATTGGTGAACACCATAAAAAGGAATTTTTGGATTCCGCACCTGTAGTGATTCTTGCTGCTGCGGCAGCGCGCACTAAAAAAATCAGACTTACCAGCGCCGTGACTGTTTTAAGTACCTCCGATCCTGTACGGGTTTATCAAAGTTTTGCTACGCTGGACCTAATCTCAAAAGGGCGTGCGGAACTGGTAGTAGGGAGGGGCTCAGCGGTAGATGCTTATCCACTTTTCGGGTTTGATCTTAAAGATTATGATGCGCTATTTCAGGAGAAACTTGACTTACTCCTCCAAATTCGGGATGAAGAGTTTGTTACCTGGTCTGGCAGATTCAGGCCCGCATTAAAGAACCAGCCCGTTTATCCGCGTGCCCTCCAGGAAAAATTACCCATTTGGCTGGGCGTAGGGGGAACTCCAGAATCATTTGCACGGGCAGGTAGATTGGGCCTTCCGTTAATGGTAGCCGTGATTGGCGGACAGACCGCGCGCTTCCGCTCCTTAGTTGATATCTACCGCGAAGCTGGACATGATGCTGGCTTTGCTCCAGAAGATTTAAAAGTTGGCCTGCATTCTCCAGGGTTTGTAGCAGCTAATGATGGTCATGCCCTGGAACAATACTATCCGGGTTATGCTGAGCTATGGACCAGGCTGGGCAAAGAACGTGGTTGGCCACCAGTTACAAAATCTCAATTCAACAACCTGATAGGCCCCCAAGGGGTACTTGTTGTCGGCGGTCCCGAGCAGGTAGCCGAAAAGCTGATCAGGCATAGTGACGCACTGGGAGGTGTAGACCGATTTACCTTTCAGATGGATAACGCCGGACTTACTCACAAGCAACTCATGCAGTCAATAGAATTAATTGGCACTAAAGTCATCCCTTTATTGAACAAATAGCTTATCGTAAGCACTTACAATCTGGTTTTTACCAGATAAACGGATTCTTAAAACTAATACGACTGGTAATTTTATGTGAATCTGCGGATTTAACGTAAAATTTATATTACTTTGAGAATCCGTATCAATCTTAGTGGAAAAGGAATATAACGATTACGACCTCTGGCAGCGTTTGTTGAAAGGAGATAGGTTGGCGTTGGATGAAATTTATAACAAAAATTTCTCCCCGCTCTATCACTATGGAATGCGTATGCTCTATGATGAGGAAGCCGTGAGAGACTGTCTTCATAATCTGTTCGTTAAGTTGTGGGAAAATCACAAAACACTAAAACCAACAGATAACATCAGATATTATCTGTTATCAGCACTCAGAAACAACATTATAAATTATCGGGTAAAAGAAAATAAATACCAAAAGGTCGACCTGGAGAGCAATGAAGTGTTCGATCTTAAGTTTAATGTCGAGTCAGAATACATCAAAAAGGAAGAGCAGCACGAAAAGATGAATCAGCTTAGCGAAGCCATGAATAAACTCACAGGCCGTCAAAAAGAGATCATCTACCTGAGATATTTTGAAGAAATGGATTATGATGAAATCGCTGAAATCATGAATCTCAGTAAAAAAGGGGCTTACAAATTAAGCGCACGTGCACTTGAAGCCCTCCGTGAGCTATTGAAAATCGATAAAGCCATGCTTTTAGCTATTCTATTGGCTGTAAAAAGATGATTCTTTCAAATTCAACAATAAAATTTCAAAATATTAATATTTCCGTGGGGTAATTTTTATTCTCTTACTGTTTGTATAATTGAATGGTCGATAAATCATTCAAAATTATGCTAAACAAAACATTTACATCTTTTACCATTACTGATTTTTTAGATGATGCAGACTTTCTGCGTTATATAAAATACAATGCACCTGCCGATGTCGCTTTTTGGGACAAGTGGCAGGCCGAAGCACCCGCAAACCTGGAAATTTTTCATGCGGCGAAATTGCAGCTCCATCTTATTCTGAGCGATCGGCGTACCGAAGTGCAAGCGAGTTTTAAAGATTCCCTGTTGAAAGACATCAACTTCTCGGTAAATAAATTCCAAAGCAATCAACGGAAAAAAGTTGTCCGCTTAATCTGGACTTCCGGTATCGCCGCATCTATGCTGCTCATTGCCTTTGTTGCCTGGTTCTCGCAATCTATAATTACCGTGAAAGCTGAGTTCGCTCAAAATAAACTGGTACACCTGCCAGACGGTTCGGAAGTGCAGTTAAATGCTAATTCCGTTCTTACTTACCCGCGTGCATTCAATTGGAAAGCCCGCAGGGAAGTTCACTTAACCGGTGAAGGTTATTTTAAAGTAAAACACATCAACGTCAATCCAGAACAGATTGAAAAAGGTGAATTGTTCGTAGCGATTACCAAAGCTGCACATGTTCAGGTACTCGGGACAGAATTTAACCTTAAAGAGCGTCATAACAGAACCAATATTGCGCTGGTAAAAGGTAAAGTGAGGGTAACCGCATTGAAAACTGGTGCTAACTACATGATGAAGCCCGGAGACCTGATCAACCTTGGTGAAGATGGTAAGGAAGTTACCGACGGAAACCAACTTGGCAACCAGACAGCCTGGATCACCGGAAAAATTATTGTCAATCAAACCAGCGTCAACGATATCCTGAAAGAATTTGAAGATCTCTATGGATACAAAGTGGTGCTCGACAATCCGGCACTTGGGAATAAGAAAATAGATGGAGCAATCTCGATAAAAACTGAAGAAAGCCTGCTCTTCACCTTGAAAAATATTTTGAATGTCAACATTAAAAAAGAGGGCAATACGATCTACCTGAAAAACAGACATTAACTAACTGTTTATCAACAAACCAAACCAACTAAACTCACACAATGAAAAAAAGATTTACCCGACTACTCAGTTGCATCTACATGCTATTGTTTACTGTTTTCGCAGTGTCTCCCGCTCAGGCACAGCAATCAGAAAAAACAATGACTGTAGAGGCTGCTCTCAATGCCATTTCCAAAAAATACAATACCAAATTCGCCTACGAACATGATGTTGTTCAGGGTAAGACTACCACTGCTGCAAGCCTGAAGGCAAAAAACCTGGAAGAAGCACTTAAGCAGGTGCTTTATCCTAATAACCTGTTGTTTTTATATGTAAGTGACGGTAACTATACCATCGTTACCAGAGATCAAACCTTGTTTTCTCCAAATAGGGCCAATAATCCTATAGCGGCAACAAATCAGGATGGAATCTACATCACCGGTAGGGTGGTCGATGAAAACGGAAAACCATTACCCGGGACTTCTGTTAAAGGGAATAGTTCCAATAGCGTAGCCATTACAGATGCCAATGGCCGTTTCAATTTGCGTTTGGAAAATGGTGCTACATTGCTGGGCTTCTCTTTTATAGGCTATCAGAATTATTCCTATCCTGTAACTGGATCCATTAGTAATCTGGTTATTAATATGAAGCCTTCAGCGGCAAACCAATTGGAAGAAGTTGCTGTAATATCAACAGGTTTACAAAAAATATCAAAAGAACGTAGTACTGGTGCCGCAGAATTGATTACTGCTGAGCAACTGGGAAAAGTCCAGGTGCCAAACTTGTTATACAGGCTCGAATCTATGGTTCCGGGTGTGAAAGTAACCATCAACGCCGGCGACAATAGCTTTGTGTACGGAAATACCCGTGCTTCGATTAACGGTGGTACACGTACCAGAGGTGCAAGTGATTATAACTTTATGGTTCGTGGCGCCAGTACCTTACAAGCCGAATCCATGCCGTTAGTGGTTGTTGATGGTGCGATAACAGAGAATGATATCTCTTCTATAAACCCTAACGATGTTGAAACTGTGACTTTCCTAAAGGATGCTGCGGCAGCGTCAATCTGGGGTACAAGAGCGGCAAATGGCGTTATGGTAATTACCACCAAAAGTGGTAAAATTGGTCAGGCACCAGCAATTAGTTTTTCTATTACAGGATCAGTTTCAAATCATCCGGATCTTGGTTATTTAAGAATGATGAACTCAGCACAAACGATCGCTTACGAACAGGAACTTGTAGCCAAAAATGTCATCACTGCACCTAGTGCCGGAACTCCGTTTAGCACGCCTGTTGCAGATGTAACCGACCTGACCTTTAAATTAAGAGCAGGCACAATATCCCAAACAGCCTACAACAGCTTGATCGCTCAATATTCGGCCAGAGATAGTCGCGCTCAAATAGAAGATAACCTGCTTAGGCCCGCAACGTCACAAACCTATAACTTCTCCGTAAGTGGCGGTAGTAATGCCTCCACCTATTTTTACGGCGCATCCTACTCAAAAGAAGATCCATACGCTGTGGGAAATAGTGGTAGCCGCTTAACAGTGACCTTAAACAATACGTTCAAACTGTTCAAAGTAGCCACCCTAACAACTAATCTGAAAGGAGCATTCTTAAATTACAAAAATAACGGAGTAAGTCTGAACAGTTTATTCAACCCGAGTTCGGCCACTTTTATGCCTTATAATCAATTAATTGACGATAACGGAAATCGTGTGTCCTATTCCAAACGCTACTACAGTGGATGGGTGAATACGTTATATCCAAGTGGATTTTTAAACTGGGGGTATAATGCACTGGATGAGATTGATAATGCCAGTAACATACAAAAAGACAACAACTACTCGGCAAACTTCAATCTCAATGTGCCCATCGTCAAAGGTCTTTCCGCAAATGCTTTTTACAATACAGAACGGAGCTTTACAACTGCAAGGAATTTCTATAATGAGAACACCTATTATTACCGTGATTATATTAATGGGTTCACACCAATTCCTACTACCGGAAGAGCAACAAACAGCTTAGGACTTGCTTCTGGTGGCGGCGGTATATATAACACTGCAAATGCAAGTACTAACAATTACACCGTAAGGGGACAATTGAATTACGACACCACCTTAGGCACAGATCATCAGATTAATGCAATCGCCGGTTCGGAGATCAGACAGACTCAACAAGGTGAGGGTACGTCTACATTATATGGTTATAATATGGGCACAGGTATTTCCCGTCCCGTCAATTTTTTCACCCCATATACTACCATTGCCGGCTATACATCAGGCATCGGCGGTGCTGCGAATCAACAGGATAAAACCCGTAGATACCTTTCTTACTATAGTAACGCAGCCTACACCTACAAATCAAGGTACACGGTTTCTGCAAGTGTCAGATATGACGACTATAACAATTTCGGTGTAGACCGTTCATTCAGGGCAACGCCACTCTACTCATTTGGAGGTAAATGGGATGCTTCAAGAGAATCTTTCTTTAAAAATGTAAACTGGATTTCTAACTTAAGCTTAAAAGCAACTTACGGTGTAAATGGTAATATTTCAACTACGGTATATCCTTTTACTTATGTAGCCCTGGGAAGTGCAGATGGTGCTACAGGGTTACCAACAGCAAGTATTATTTCGCCAGCCAATCCAGAGCTGCGCTGGGAGAAAACCTATGTCAGCAATCTGGGCCTTGACTTCGGCTTCCTGAAGAACAGAATTACAGGTAGCGTAGATGTATACCGCAAACATGGAAAAGATCTTTTCTATTCTTTCCCCATCAGTGGAACTTACGGTGTAACAGCGCTCACCAGAAATACAAGTGAATTAAATGGTAAAGGAGTAGACCTGTCTTTAGGAGGGGTCTTCCACACTTCTGATGCGTGGGATGTTAACGGACGCCTAACTTATGCCTATAACAACAATACAGTGATAGATACACGTTTTGTGCCTACCTCATCGTTCTATGCCAGCCCGGCCTACAGCTCGTTAATCGCCGGCTATCCTACAGATAAAATTCTGGTTTATCGTAACGCAGGTCTGGATGCTACAGGTATGACACTGATCTATGATCAGAATGGAAACAAAATAGCACCCAACGTGAACCTGAATTCTTTGGACGCCTTAACCTATGCTGGAAGAAGAACAGCGCCACATTTCGGTAGCTATACACAGTCTGTTAGATTTAAAGAATTCACGCTGATGGCAGTCGCTACCTACCAGTTTGGAAGTGTATTTCTAAAACCAACGGTTGCCGCTTACCCATCTGCAAGAACCGGTACTACCTATGATCTGAGTGGAGACGTAGCTAAGCGTTGGCAAAAGGCTGGTGATGAAGCTATCACTAACGTTCCAGGAGTAGCCGGTACCTATGCCACTATCAGTTTAACACGTTACCAGCAGTCAGACATCAATGTGTTGAAGGGCGACTATATCAGGTTAAGGGAACTATCGTTATCTTATAGAATTCCGGTTCAGCACATCAGCAAATCCATTAAAGGTGCAAACTTTGCTTTTGCGGCAAGAAACTTGGGTTTACTTTGGACAGCAAATAAAGAAGGTATCGATCCCGACTTTACCAGTGGCTTAAACACAACCACGCTTGGCTTGCCAGCTACGGTTTCTTATAACTTCTCACTTAATGTTAACTTCTAATCGATACTCAGATGAAACAATCCTATAAACTATTTTTTATCGGTGTAACAGCTTTATTTTCTATGAGCTGTGAGAAATACGTCGACATTAAAACACAAGGGAACCTGGTACCTAATCAGGCTGTAAACTACCGCTACCTTTTAAATAGTACAAATAACTTCGAATCGAATACCAATCTCGGCGACTTCGCTTCTGACGATATTAATATCGTTGATGCAGCGCAAATCAGCTCGCTTTCCGGAAGTTTGTTTTACGCTTATTACTTGAACAGCTATACCTGGAAACCTGTTATTTATACCTTGGGTAGTACTTACGAGCAGGATGACAACTGGAATAGAATGTATAGTTCTATTTTATACAGCAATACCATTATAGCTGAACTACCAGCTGCTCAGGGAACGGATGCTGAAAAGGCAGAAATGATAGCCGAAGCTAAAGTGCATCGTGCAGATGCCTATATGGGCCTGGTAAACCTGTACGCTAAACCTTACATCAGCGCTACCGCGTCTACCGATCTTGGTGTGCCACTAATATTGACACAAACTGTTAGTCAGAAACTCAATCGCCCTTCGGTACAGGCAGTATATGCTCAGATCATCGACGACCTGACCAGCGCAATTCCGGCCTTGCCCAATACGCAGGCCTATAATACGCTGCCCTCAAAAGTAAGTGCCTATGGTGAACTGGCACGGGTTTATTTGTATATGAACGACTATGCTAATGCCAACAAATACGCTGATCTTGCCTTAGCCATGCGCAGTACACTCAATGACCTGGGCGCACTAACAAGTGTAAGCAGTGCCAATTATCCGCGTCGTATTAATGATCCCGAAATCCTCTTATCAAAAGTTGCCTTAGGAAACGCACTCACTTTTAGCCCAACACCTTTGAGGTTAAGTGATGAGTTGCTTACACTACTAGGTACCACAGATCAGCGCTATACTTTATTAACCGTTCCCGCAGCCACCATTTCTACAACATATACAGGTAGATATGCTTACCGCGAAGCGCGTATCGGAGAAACACGTAATGTAGGGCCAAATGTGCCTGAGATGATGCTTATAAAAGCTGAATATTTTGCCAGAACCGGTGATGCAACAAATGCAATGCTTTGGGTAAATAATTTACGCGTTAAGCGTTTCAGACCTGCCGACTATGTTGCACTTACTGCAACATCAGCAAGTGATGCCTTGGTTAAAGTAATAGAAGAGAGAAGAAGAGAATTCTTCGGGCGTATGCTACGCTGGTGGGATATGCGTCGTTTGAAAGCTGAACCGGCTTTCCAACGCATCTATACCAGGACTATTAATGGTGTTACTTCCACATTGGCGCCAAATAGCGATCGCTACGTTTTTCCTATTGCAGAATTCCTTACAAATCTGAATCCTGAATTGGAGAAAAACCCATAATACACACACACACAATGAATATTGCTGCTGAGCATTTGCTCAGCAGCTAACCGAACCAAAATGAAAAAAATACTAAACAGATCATTCCTTATTGTATTAGCACTCTCGTTAATAGTTTTGTTTGCACGTGCACAAGGCCCAGGTACTTATAAAATAGTGCCTGAACGTCCTACGCCTGGTCAGGATATTGAAATTACTTATGATGCAACAGGTACACCCCTGAGTAATAAGAAGAAGGTTACCGCTGTTCTCTATTCGTATCAGAACTACAAATGGTATGCAGAGGATATTAATCTTGTAAATACTGGAAATGTCTGGAAAACTCATTATAAAATCCCTGAAAAGGCCGGTATCATTGCCCTGAAGTTTCAGGCTGATACGCTTACTGACAACAATAACAATCAGGGGTATTTCTCCATGTTCATGGACAAGACCAGACAAGGTGTCCAGGCTCCAGGTGCCTATGCCGGTTGGGGCCTTGCCCGTTCCCCAAAATATGGTATGGATATCCCCGGTTATATTAAATTTAAAGGGGTCAGCGATTCTGCAACCTACCATTGGCTCAATCAGGAAATCAGTTTCAATCAATCGGCAAAGTCTGATTTGGTTTATCCTTACGCGCTAGCCTTAAATGCGACTTTTAAAAATGATGCCGGACCACGCTTACAGCGGGTATTGAATTATTTGAAAAGGCCTGAAGCCAGCGAAAATGATTTGCTAAATGCCAGAAAGATTCTTTTACGCCTGGTACAGGATAAAGTGACGGCAGACTCGGTCGACAAAGTAATGCTTCAAAAATTTCCTAAAGGCAGCCTCGCACGATTAGCGGCGTTTAAAAAAATGCCGGTTGGTTCTGATGTCAATGCCCTTTTAAACGCCAATAAACAGTTTGTGCAGGATTTTCCCGAAGAGGGCTCAAACGCTGAATTCAATACTGAAAACAGGATGAGTTATCCAGGTATCTATCAAAATATCGTCGTACTCAGTACTTATGGTACGCACAACTATGAAGAATTGAATAAATACATCGATAAAGTGCCGTTTAGCGTGTTGCCAACCGTGTATTACAAGGTAGTGGAAATTCAATTCGGAAAAAATGGTATGTCAGATGCGGAGCTTCTTCCTGTATCAGAGTTGATCCTAAAAAGAATGGAATATCTGCGTGCTAACCGCCCTGAAGAATTTGCTTATCTCTCCCCAAAAGAATGGGTGAATTATGTAAATGAGATCATTACACGCCCGATGTACATGCACGTCCACCTGTTAAATTCAGCAGGTAGATATAAAGAGGCATTAGCCTATGGCAACTTAGCCAAACAATACCTGGGCTATACCCGTGCCGCATTAAATGCAGAGCGGGCAAATACACTGAAAGAGCTGAATCAGCAAGTAGAATTGAGAACTTTGCTGGAAAAAAGCGTTTTCGAAAATCAGAGCAGCCCGGAGATGATGGAGATGCTGAAAGCCAGTTATGTAAAAAGAACAGGTACTGATAAAGGATATGACAAATATCTGAATGGGTTGAAAAACAACGCTGATGGACTCAAAATGGTTGAGGAAATCAAAAAAGAAATAATCAATAAGCCCATGATTGATTTCGCAATGCAAGACCTAAACGGTAAAATGGTAAAGCTTCAGGATCTTAAGGGCAAAACTGTGGTGTTCGACTTCTGGGCAACCTGGTGTGTGCCGTGTAAAGCCTCTTTTCCAGGAATGAAACTGGCGGTGGATAAATATGCGAAAGATCCAAATGTGGTATTTTATTTCGTGGATACTGAAGAAACTATCGCAGATTATAAAGCGGAAATTGCAAAGTATATTAAAGAGAAAAAGTATGGCTTCAATGTGCTGTTTGACAATAAAGCGCCAAATGCTAAGGCTACAGGAGAAACGTTCGACCAGATCTGTAAGGCATTTTCAATCTCCGGAATCCCGCAAAAAATTATTGTCGACGCTAATGGAAATGTCAGATTCATCACCGTCGGATTTAAAGGTAGTGCCACTGAACTTGCTGATGAAATCTCAACGATGGTAGAACTTACTAAAGCGGCTAAGTAATGAAGAACTCGATTATAATTATCCTTCTTTGCTGCGGCTTTTCGCTGAGCGCGCAAGACAAAGTATTTCAGATTTCATCTGATAGTGTATCCTTTAAAAGTGCCGATGGACAGCTTACTTTTGGCGGCACGCTGACTAAACCTATCGGAAAAAAATCTTTTCCTACACTGGTTTTTCTCTCAGGAACAGGTAAACAGGACCGCGATGGTACTATGGCCGGGCACAAAATATTTTTGGAAATTGCAACTTACCTTAGTCAGCACGGTATCGCCGTATTACGCACAGATGATAGGGGCGTTGGTAAAACGACAGGTGTGTATGAAACGGCTACTACGGGCAACTTTGCTGAGGATGCGCTGACCGCAATAGCCTACCTGAAAAACCGAAAAGATATTAATCCAGCTACAATTGGACTAATTGGCCATAGCGAAGGTGGAGCGTCAATGTCAATCGCAGCTGCACAAAGCAAAGATGTCAAATTTCTGATCAGTCTGTCCGGTGTTGCTATGTCTGGGCTGGATAATTTATATAAACAAAACGAAGACCTGGTTGCGGCCTCAGCCTTGCCAGACTATGATAAAAAACGCTCCAATGAGATCAATACGATCATGTTTAAGGTGGCCTACAAATATGCGAATTCTGATAGTATGGAGGTCAAATTGAACGAGACTTACCAGACCTGGAAGCTGAAAGATGACGCGTATTTTAAAACCTTAAACATCCAGTTCGATCACTTCAGGTTTCCAATTTACAGTTATGTAAGAACGGCCATCGGTCCCTGGTACCGCTATTTTATTCAGTATGATGCACCAAAAACAATTGGCGCGATTAAAGTGCCCATACTCGCCATCAACGGGGATAAAGACTTGTATGTAGCTGCAGATAGTAACCTGGCCAATTGGAAAAGCTATGCCGCTGCCGGAGGAAACAATAACGTCACGACAATAAAAATGCCTGGACTCAACCACTTGCTGCTGCCTTGTCAAACTTGCGATGCAGCAGAATATACAAAAATACAATCTGGTGTTTCTCCCGAAGTACTAGCTATCATAAAAAACTGGATTGATAAAACCATCCGATAGCGCTTAACAAATCATACAAAATAATTTAGGTAGTAATAATTATGATATAGGCCAGAATGGATGTTCTGGCCTTTCATATTTCTATTACTGATCAAACCATATCGCCGAAAAAGGCACACGCGTCATGAAAACAAAAACCAATATACTTTACAGCTGCCTCATTGCAGTCTTTGCATTTTACAACACAGCGCATGCTCAGGAAAGTAAGTATGAGGCCTTAACAAAAAACCTCGTTGCTGCAATGAATAGCCTCGATAGCAAAGCCATTATCGCTCTAATAGATGATAGTTGTAAAATCTCTACATTTCCGAGAGGGATCAACGATCGCCTAATTCCACTCATCTTTAATCAGAAGTTCTCGGCGATTTCAGATTATACTATCTTGAAGCAAGTAAAAGAAACAACTGGCACCAGAGTATTCATCGCGGCTAAATATGGGAATGGACGGGATGGTAAACCCGACTTTCTTTTCGCCGACAACGGTAAAGCAATTGAGCTTAATATCGTGAAAAGTGTTCCTGTAGCTCCTAAAGTTAATCCAGGTACACAGCAACTCACTGGCATTATCCCTGATAGCATTAACGTACCCTTTGAAATTTTCGATAAGCTAATTTTTTTAACAGTTGAGATTAACGGTAAAAAGGGTCGTCTTCAGTTTGACTCAGGTGCTGCAGTAACCATACTTCAGGGCGATATCCTTTCGCAAGCTAACCTGAAACCTGTAGCAGCAGGCCCAACGGTAACAGGTATTAACGGGGCAAGCCAACTAGGGCAGGTGATGTTGGACAGTCTGACCTTGGGCAAAATGAAAATCCGGGGCTTTGACGTCAATACGCTGGCAGGAGCAAAACGCAGTGATTCCTGGGGATTACTAGGCTACGATTTTTTGAATGCTTTTGAAGTGAAAATTGATTATAAACAAAAAATAATGACACTGATTCATGTAGATAGCGCAGGCAATTATTTAAATCCGGCAATCAAGAGGGTAAAACCCATTTCATCTGCAGCTATTGTAATGCAACGACATATTCCGATAATTAACCTTAGTATTTTAGGAAGGGACTATCCAATGGGTCTTGACTATGGCGCTAACAGCAATCTCTTTTTTTCTGAGCATTATGCCCAACTAAAATCAGCGCTAAAAGACGAAAGCGAAGTTGAAATGTTTGGACTTGGTGATAAGACAGTCATGGTGAAATCGGCCGCATTGACAGGTGCAAAAATAGGGAAGCTAAAATTTGATCCCATGCTTGCTGTGTTCACCGAGAACAATATGGCAAATGCAAATACTCCCGATCAGCTGCGCATAAATGGTATCTTAGGTTATCCTTTTTTAAGTCAATATGTAATTTCTATCAATTTTAAAAAAGGACTGGTTAGTTTTTACTAATTCCATAAGTTCGTTGTAAACATAATGCCCCGTTAATATAGTATTTATACGGTATCGCCAGCTTTGCGTACGATATCATGCAGTTGAACGCAACGCCAGGTTTGAAAGAAATTAATGCCAAGTCTTATGATTTAGCCCAATTTGAATCGCTTTACAATGCTATAGCCAGTTCCCTGCAGAAATACGCTTTCTATTGGGTAAAAGACGTTGAGTCTGCGAATGCAATTGTGAATGATGTCTTTGTCCAGTTGTGGTTTAAAAATGATAAACCAGATCAAATCAAAGGGTACCTGTATCAGTCTGTTAAAAACGCTTCGCTCAACCATCTCAAAAAAGAAAAACAGCTGCCTGTATCTTTTATTGATCAGGACGAACTGACTTTAATTGCTGATTTAACAATGCCTTTGTCGGAGGTTGTAACGGAATCTGACAAACTGAGTTTTTTACAAAATACCATCGCACAACTTCCACAGCGAAGACAAATCGTATTCAGGATGTTTCGTCTTGAAGGGTTCAGCTATATCGAAATTGCAGATTTACTTCAGATCTCCGTGCGTACCGTCGAAGACCATTTGGGAAAAGCCATGCAATTTATCCATGCGCGCGCTAAACATTTAGTTAACGAAGACGTAACAGAACTTTAACCTATCCCAACCCGTATTTAAGGGCCCATTTATTGTCTTTGGTAGTAGTAAAAGTACAATCAGGTATGGAGGATAAAATATGGAATGCGATCGTAAAACGGTTAACCAATACAGAAACGGCAGATTCGCAATCTTTGCTTGAGCAATGGTTGACCGAAGACGAGAGTCACGCGCAAGGTTATCAGGAAGCAAAAGTAGTATGGGAATTGTCAGCTTTGATTCAGCCTGATCAGCCTCATGTTTCTTTTGATCAATTGCAGCCACAGCTGATTGCTAAAACACAAGTTAAACAGCTTAATTTCTGGAAGTATGGAATAGCTGCAGCTTTGTCGGCAGCGGTTCTCCTGGCAGCTCTTTTTCAGTTCAGTCAAGATAAAAAACATAATCCTTCAGAAGAATGGGTAACCAGGAAAGCGGATGCCGGAAAAATGATTCAGGTTAATCTACCCGACAGCTCTAAAATCTGGTTAAACTCCGGTTCTGAAATCCGATTTCATAAATACTTCAGCGCACAGAAATCCAGAACGGTACAGTTGATCGGAGAAGCCTACTTTGATGTTGCCCACGATGAAAAACATCCCTTTGTTGTGGAGAGTGGTAAACTCACTACCGTTGTGTATGGCACAAGCTTTAGCATCAGGGCTTATGGTAACGAAATGAATACCTCGGTAGCAGTTAACTCCGGGAAAGTTGGTGTGTTGATAGCCGACACTAAGGAGGCAAAGGTCCCGGTAATGCTTGTCGCAAACGATAAGTTAACCTTCAACAGGAACCAGCATACATTCACTAAGTTAAGCGTAACGAATTCAGAAGTAAACGCCTGGACCGCTGGCATACTTACTTTCGAACAAACGCCGCTCAACGAGGTCTTTGCAACAATCTCAAGAAAGTTCAATGTGCAAGTTAAAGCCGATCCACTGAAATATCAGGAATGCAGGCTGACCGCGAAATTCCAAAACAAGCCACTTAAAGAGGTACTGCGGACACTGAAAATGGTAATGAACTTACAAACTAAACAAATCGATCATACAGTTTACGTAGAAGGAGGCACCTCATGTAGTAATCCATAAAAAAAAGCCGTTCCTGTTGGCCCGGGAACGGCTTCAAATCCTAACCAATTGGTAGAAACCAAAAGGTTAAACATTCTAATTATTTAAATCTGAAAATTTAAACAACCCAAATTTATGAAAAAATTTAATGGGGCTGACAGCCTCGTGAAAATAATTATGCGTACAAGCCTCATCTACTGTACCCTCTCCGTCTTATTTCTCAACCTCGTGCAGGCTTCTGCAGTTAAAGGTCAGGAAGGATTAAATACCCGAATTGACCTCCATTTAAAAAATGTCAATTTTACCGAATTTCTTAAGGCAATTGAAAAGAAAACCGGTGTCAATTTTGTCTATACCAATAACGAATATATTAATTCCCGCATCTCTGTAAACGATCGTTCTAAAACAGCAAGAACGATATTAACACCCCTGCTTCAAAATAACCAGTTAACGATAATCGAGGATGGTTTGATGGTTGTCATCAAAAGAAACCAGAAAGTTGCACCGGCTGTGGTAGCTAAACCGGGATCTGTTGTAGGCTATGTTAAGGATAAAGAAAATGATAAAGTGCTGCCCTATGCAACTGTGATTTTAAAAAGCACCAATCAGAAAGTGCTTACCGATGCGAACGGCTATTTCGTAATTAACAATATCAAGGCAGGTGAAGCAGTATTGAAAGTAAGTTATATTGGCTATACAGCTACGGAATTCAGCATTAGGATTGAGGATGGGAAGATCGCAAAGGCTGATTTCAAATTGGAAAGCCAAAGCAATGATATGAAAGGGATTACGATCAACGGGATCAGAAGGGGAGAAGCAATCGCCTTGAATAACATGCGGAATGCAGACAATATCAAGTATGTGCTTTCTGAAGAACAAATAGAACGCTTTCCGGATGCAACTGTAGGCGAAGCCATGCAACGTGTACCGGGGATTGCCATGGACTATAGCTACGGACTGCCCCGTAACATTATTATCAGGGGATTGGATCAAAGCATGGGCTCGGTAACGTTGAATGGAAACAGACTCCCATCTACGCAAACCAACTCCAGGGATATCGATTTAAATGGTATTCTTTCTTCTACAGTTGAGGCAATTGAGGTGAACAAAACGCTTACCCCGGATATGGATGCCGACGGAACAGCTGGTTCTGTGAACATTATTTCTAAAACCCCTAAGCAGGGTGCGCAGCAATTACAGGTTAAAGGCTCTTTTGGTCATAATTTCCTGGTCGACAAGCAAAACTTTGACGGTTCGATAAACTACAGCAAACGGCAGAACAAATGGGCCTACTTATTTGGGGTAAACTATAGTAAAACTTTCCGTGGCGAGGATCGGGTACAGAAGGATTACGATACTTACACGATCAACGGACAAGATAGAACGCTGCTGTCAAACCTGGAATTGGAAGGTACAGATCTAAAACGCGAAAACCTGGGTTTACAGGGTGAACTCAAATATTTCCCCACTGAAAAAAGCCAGGTTTATTTGAGAGGCTCATGGAATAAATTCTATGAACTCCAAACCAGGGGCACTAAAAGTTATAGTATCGGCGACTACACAGATATTAATACTGTTACCGGGGTAACCATTGGATCTAGTGGTACGCCCAGGGATTATAACCGTAACCTCACCACATTTTCCATCGGCGCAAAAACTGATGTGAATAATTGGAAGGCTGATATTGACCTCACATTTTCTGCCGGACTATATGATCAGCCGACTTATTACGACGGTTATTTCACCTACGGTGGATTATCTGCAGGTCTTGATGTGTCGAATCCACGTGCGCCTCAATTCAACTTCGGTGGCATCAATGTAAATGATCCGACAAAGTATACAACTTCCTCATACGTAAACAGACATCAGATAGCACATGATAAAGATGGACAGGGATCGGTTAACATTCAGCGAACTTTTGATCTGAGCACAAAGAATAAATTCCTGTTTAAATTTGGTGGTCGTTATAAATATAAAGAAGATGATCATACCAGAAGTTACTTTCAATATAAGTTAAAAACTGGCTCTTTATCAATGGCTAACTTTCTCGGCGATTATTCAAGAAAAAAATATTTTGATGGCAATTATGATTTGTCAGGTGCCATCGGTAACGGATATCTGATGGAACAATATTATCAGAACAACCTTTCACTTTTCCAGAATGATGAAACTTATATCCGTCAGAACACCGATCCAGATTCTTACAGCGGAAAAGAAACACTCGCAGCAGGATATGTGATGGGTAAACTTACGCTTGATAAATTAGACATCATCACCGGTTTGAGGTATGAACGTACAGGTTTTAATTATAACGGTAATATCGTATCATTCGATGATAAAGGTGCGTATGTCAGTACCGCAAAAGTAGATACCAAGTCAGCATTCGATGGCTTCTTCCCAAGTTTAAACCTTAAGCTTGCTTTAGACCAGCGTACTAATCTCCGTGCTGCGGTTACACGCTCCCTGTCTCGCCCCGGTTATTATGATCTTGTACCATGGCAGGAAATTGAGACCAGAAGAAAGCGTATGAAGATCGGTAATCCGGATCTGGATCAGGCAATATCAACGAACGTAGACTTTCTTTTTGAGCATTATCTTAAATCTCTGGGCTTAATTTCAGGAGGAGTCTTTTATAAAAACATTGAAAATTATATCTATGAAAGTATCTATACACAACAAGGTGGGAAATTCGATAAGTACCAGGTTACCCAGACAATAAATGGTGCAAATGCACATGTATATGGTTTTGAGGTGGCATGGCAGCAACAACTTACCTTCCTTCCGGGATTCTTAAATGGTTTCGGGATTTATGGTAACTACACACAGATCCAGTCCAAATTTAAAGTTCCTGGTCTGGTTAGTGAGCGGACAGTACGTTTACCTTCTATGCGCCCTAAGGTAGGAAATGCATCCCTGTCGTACGAAAAATACGGATTTTCAGGAAGGATTTCATTAAACTTCTATGAGACTTTTATCAGCGAACTTGCCGATACGGAAGCAAATGATTTAATGGAAAAAGGACGGGCACAACTCGACTTTTCCGCTTCTCAAAAGATCAGCAAGTCTTTCTCCATTTTTATGGGAATCAGTAACATCAACAACGCACAAACGATCCTGGACTTTGGCGACGGCCGACCAAATGACCATAAATATTATTCGTCTTGGGCAAACATCGGTTTCAAATTTATTCCTTTCCACTAATATTTTAACATGAGATTTTTTAACCCAAACATCATTTTTATATTGTTCCTCTGTGCCCTTTGTAAACGCGCTGATGCGCAGTCATCCAAAGCCACAATGCAGCCAGACAGAATTATTCTAACCTGGGCAGGTGATCCCTCAACAAGCCAGGCAGTAACCTGGAGAACAGATAGCACGGTAACAAAGAGCTATGCTCAAATCCTTGTCGAAGGCAGCTCCCCAAATCTGGAGAAACCCGAGTCAAAAGAATATGGCGCCACCACTTCTTCACTGAAAGGTGCCGCCTATGAAAGTGCAAACTACCATAGCGTCAATTTCACTGAGCTTAAGCCGGATCAGATCTATACCTATCGTGTTGGTGATGGCACAAGCTGGAGCGAATGGTTTCAGTTCAAAACAGGACCGGCAAGTACCAAACCCTTTTCCTTCATTTACCTTGGTGATGCTCAAAACGACATTAAATCCAAGTGGTCACGCGTCATCAGACGGGCTTTCGCTACCTATGGTGATGCGCGCTTTATTGTCCATGCGGGCGATCTGATCAACCGTTCTAACAACGACAGCGAATGGGGAGAATGGCATTATGGAGGTGGTTTTATCAATGGAATGATACCCAGTATCCCTTCTCCGGGTAATCATGAATATTTCCGTGATGAGCAAAAGGTATTGACGCTTGATCCGCATTGGCAGGCACAGTATACACTTCCTGAAAATGGCCCGGAAGGATTAAAAGAGTCTGCTTATTATATCGATTATTCCAATGTCAGGATGATCTCTTTAAATACGCAGATGATCGTTCTTGATTCGAACTCTCTAAAGATTCAGGCTGCCTGGTTGGAGAACGTATTGAAAAATAACCCGCAACGATGGACAATGATTACCTATCACCACCCGATCTATTCAACGGCAAAAGGAAGGGATAACAAAGAGTTTCGGGAACTTTTTAAACCTTTATTTGATAAGTATCATGTTGATCTGTTGCTGCAGGGGCATGACCATACCTATAGCAGGGGTCAAAACCTTCCGACTGGCGTATCGGGCAAGGTAGGCGGACCAATGTATGTTGTTTCTGTGGCCGGACCAAAAATGTATAAGGTAGATGTTACCCCAAAATGGATGGATATTTTTGCAGAGAATACACAGCTGTTTCAAATTATCTCTGTTGACAACGAAAACCTGACTTATACGGCCTATAAGGCATCCGGGGAGGTTTTTGATGCGTTCAGGTTGAAGAAAAAATCGAAAGATAAAGCGGCTGAATTCACAGATCTTAGAAAGGTAAAAACTAAATAAGTAAAAATTGAGAAAAGGGTTGTCAGCACTAACAGTGCATGGCAACCCTTTTCCATTAAAAGAAGATGTTCCCACTTCGCTGAAAGACTTTACACATTGATAATACTAAGTTAAACTGTGTCGCAAATAAAGGCAATAGTTTTGCCTCGTAAATGGACAAGGGTATTATATGTAATATCAAAGCGGATGATCAGTCAGCTTTTAATGATACGTATTTCCGCTATCACGAGCAGATCTATAGCTTTGTTTTTAAGAAAACCCAATCCGAATATATTGCTACCGAAGTAGTTCAGCTTTGTTTTATCCGCTTGTGGGAAAACCGCAAATCTCTTAAAGAAAACCTCGCACTCAATATTCAACTCTTCGGAATGGCCCGTCAGGTCATGATTGATGAACTTAGAAAAGAGGCTACCCGGACTAAATATAACCAGGCATCCGGTGTATCACCATTTACTGATAACCTGATGAAGATGATTGAAAGCAGGGACCTGCTGAAACATTTTGAGCAGGAGATCGAGGCTATGCCTCCAATGCGAAAAATGGTGTTTAACCTGAGCCGCGACAATGGTCTTTCTTACGCTGAAATTGGCGAAATACTTGGCATATCCACTAAAACTGTCGAAAGCCATATTGGAAAGGTACTTTCCCGTCTCAAACACTATATGTATACAATTCTTTTGTAGCCACATTAAGTAATTGTTAAGCCGTAAGGGCAAGGCACGCGGCATACGTAATACCTGTATGAAGCCAAACAAAAGACGGCCTTCCAGACCAGGCAGGAAAGTATTCATCGAAGAGAATTTTAGTAATGAGCAGTGGGAATCTTTCGGATCTGAGCATAATCTCCCCGAAGGTAAATCAGCAGAAATGCTCCGTGCAATTCATGAAGGTATTGCGATCCGTTCGGAAGAAAAATACCAGACAAAATTAACAGTTTTAAGGGTAACAAGATATTTGTCGGCTGCCGTAGTATTCCTGGTTTTAGGTATCGCCATTTATATTGGCTACAATAATATAGGTGGGCAGAACCCCAACCCAAAGTCTGCAGCAACGGCTACGGTTAAGCCCATCAGCGGTCAGCGTATCTGGCTTCAAGTTGCCAACACCGGCAAAAGTACGAGGAAATACCAATTGCCTGATTCCTCAGTAGTGACCATTTACCCGGCTTCTAACATCAAATTCGATAAGGAATTCAATCAAAAACTCAGGACAGTTTATCTGACCGGTCAGGCTAAATTTAAAGTTAAAAGGAATACCGAACGTCCTTTCAGTGTATATTCCGGCGCATTAAAAACGACCGCATTAGGTACCTCTTTTACCATCAACACGGCAGCAGCTGGAGATCGTATTTCTGTTAAGCTCCATACGGGTAAGATCGTCATCGCCAATACCTCAACCCAACAGGCACTGGCATATATTTCTACGCCTGGAGCTACCCTGATGTATCAGCCATCTTCAAAAATAGTGAGGGTCATGCCTGCAGCACCGTCATCAGATCAAGCAGTCGTATCGCTGAAAAAGGAAGGCAATGTCATCCTGATGAAAAACATTCCACTTGCAGAAGTAATCAAGTTGCTAAACAAGGCCTATAAAATCCAGATCCATGCAAATCAAAGCGACATCAGCAGTATCACTTTTACCGGGCAGGTTGATACCGCCAAAGACCGTGCAGAAGATGTGCTGAACATGATCTGTGTGATCAATAACATGACCCTTGATCAGGTGTCCCAACACGAATTTAACATACAAAAATCCAATAAATAAAAACAAACATTATCCACAAAATCATGATGTATTTCACAAGATTGAAAGCCTTAAAACATATGGTATGCCTCGGCATTATCTGTTGGGCAGGACCTATTTTTGCACAGGAGCTACCAGTAAAGGGGATGGTTCTCGATCCTGCCGGAAAGGGCGTTCCTGGAGTGACAGTCAAAGCAGAACATGAACAAACACGCAAATCGGTAGTAACCACATCTACTAATTCAGGATTGTTCAGCTTTTCCAACATTACGCCAGGCGGACCATACCGTTTTATCTTTAGCCATACGGGCTATAAAACCGATACGCTTTCAGGTTATACCATTGCGGCCGGTCAGCAGGTAGCGCTTAGCCTTAAGCTAAAGGAGCAGATGAACGACTTGCAGGAAGTTGTAATTGGTTATGGAAAAAGTAAAAGGAGCGACCTAACCGGAGCAGTGACGTCTGTTAAACCCGAAGAATTTAACAGAGGTGTAATCAGTTCGGCAGGTCAGCTGCTGCAGGGAAAGGTAGCAGGTCTGAACATTACCAGAAGTGGAAATCCAACAGACAGACCTGCAGTCATCCTGCGCGGTCCTTCAAGCTTTAGAGAAGGGGCACAGGAGCCTTTTTATGTGATTGACGGTGTTCCCGGGGCCTCCATAGACCTGGTGGCTCCTGATGATATCCTGAGTATTGAGGTTTTAAAAGACGCCTCGTCTACAGCAATTTATGGATCAAGAGCGGCAAACGGTGTCATCATGATCAATACTAAGAATGCTGGAAAAGGACTAGGTCAATTATCTTATAGTGCTTACGCAGCCACAGAATCCATCTCAAATACCATTACCATGGCTACTGGCGACGAGCTGAGGGCTTACCTAAAAGCCAATGGCAAAACCCTGGATAAAATCAGCGATGATGGCAGCAACACCAACTGGCTTAAAGAAGTGACCAGAACAGGTATTTCACACAACCATAACCTCAATTTTAATGGAGGAGGCGAGAATTCATCTTACGGCGCAAGCATCAACTACCTGAACAATCAGGGAATCATCAAAACTTCGGGAATGGAGCGTTTCATCGCCAGAGCGAATATGGAGCAACGTTTACTTAACAACCGCCTCAAATTAAACCTTAACCTGACCAATAGCAACACGACTAACGATAGGATTGCCAGTCAGGTTTACAACAATATGTTCACCTACCTGCCTACGGTTGGTGTTAGAAAAGCTGATGGTACTTTCTCTGAAGATCCTTCAAGAACAACGGGTACCGGGGGTTATTATAACCCGGTCGCCTTACTGGAAAACAACACCTATCAAGGTAAAACCAACCTGTATCTGATCAATGGTGCAGCAAAAGCAAATATCCTCAACGGACTTGACTTCACGGCGATGGTATCTATGCAGAATGAGCAGATCAATGAAAATCTGTACAACAATAGATTCTCTATGCTTAAGCAAGGATTTAATGGTTACGCAGAACGCTCGTCAGTAAAAAATACGCAGAAAGTGTTTGAAGGATACTTTAATTACGACAAGACTTTTGGTGATCACAGCATGAAATTACTTGCCGGATATTCCTGGCAGGAGAACCGTAATGGTGATGGGTTTCAGACTTCCGGACAAAACTTCATCTCGGATGATCTGCTTTGGAATAACCTCGGGCTGAGTAACGGAAATGGATCAACGGTGGTTAATTATGGTACAAACTACATCTCGACATTGCGTTTGATCTCTTATTATGGCAGGGCTATCTACGATTACAAAGGAAAATACCTTTTCCAGGCTACTTTGCGCCGCGACGGTTCATCTGCCTTTGGTGTAAATAACAGATGGGGAATGTTCCCGTCCGTATCTGCCGGATGGAATATTGAAAAAGAAGCTTTCATGCAAAATGTTGCTTTTGTCGATAACCTGAAGCTGCGTGCTGGTTACGGAGTTTCCGGAAACTCTATCGGCTTTGATGCGTATACCGCCAGACTTGTTTATGGCGCGCAGAACGGCTCCTACTTTTATTCTAACGGTAAGTGGTTAACAGCTATCGGACCGACTCAAAATGATAACCCGAATCTGAAATGGGAACGGACGGCAACCTTGAATATCGGTCTCGACTTTGGTTTGTTTAAAAATAAAGTCTCAGGTTCCGTTGATGTCTACAATAAGAAAACAACAGACCTGATTGCCCCTTACGCGGTATCTACCACGCAATATCCATTCAATGTATTGACGGCGAATGTTGGTGCAATGACCAATAAGGGTATCGAGTTTACGTTGAATACCACACCGGTAAGAACAAAGGATTTTAGCTGGAATACGTCGATAAATCTTTCACACAACCAGAATAAAATTACTTCAATCTCTAACGACTTGTTCCAGGCAAGTGAATTCTACACAGCAAATGTGGGCGGTAGGGGCCAGTCGGGCGCATTAGGCTATCAGATCATCAGAGAAGGACTTCCTTTGGGATCTTTCTATACGCTCAGATATGCTGGAAAAGACAATGCCGGAAAATCTATGTTCTATGATAAAGACGGTAATGCGTCAACAGCAAATACCGGATTTGAAAATTTCACCGTAACAGGCTCCGCTCAACCCAAGCTTTTATATGGCTGGAACAACACATTCCGCTATAAGCAGTTTGATTTCAACTTCTTTATCCGCGGCGTTTATGGCAACAAAATCCTTAATGCCACACTTGCAGATATGAATGCGCCTATCTATGCATTCCAGACTAACATTGCGCAGTCAACATTAACAGAGTCGATCAATGATGATAAAGCACAATTCGTATCTGACAGGTATCTGGAAAGTGGTTCTTACCTACGTTTGGACAATGCAACCCTGGGCTATACTTTTAAAATGAATGGCAGCAGAAGTTTGCGTCTATATGCTTCAGGAAACAACCTGTTTATCATTACCAAATATAAAGGTGTGGATCCCGAGATCAATATGGCCGGGCAAACACCAGGTATCGATTACCGTAACTTTTATCCTAAAACACGTTCGGCAATTTTTGGCCTGAACTTCAATCTTTAACCCGTAATAAGACAGAAAATGAAAAAATATATAACAGCAGCAGCCCTGATCGCCCTAACATTCGGTGGCTGTAAAAAGCTAGATGTAGATGTTGAGTCTCAGCTTACCAGCGAAAATTTCCCGGTAACGCCTGATGCTTTCGTAGCGGCAACAGGGACAGTTTATCAAAAATTCAATGCCAGTTTTGGTGTGGATATCTGGAGAATGTATGAGTTAACGAGCGAGGAGGCAATTATCACTGCCCGCAACGGTGGTTACTATGATCAGGGGAGATATCAAACGCTGCATAAGCATAACTGGCTGCCAGATCACCCGATCATCCAGGGTGCCTGGCAATGGGGGTATGCCGGAATCAGCGATTGTAACAGGGTATTGAATATCTTGGAAAAATCAGCAGATAGCCCAACAAAAACACAGTTTCTCAATGAGATCAGAACCATGCGTGCACTGTACTATTTCTATGTGATGGATATGTTTGGCAATGTGCCGATTACTGCGTTCGGTACTGCAGATGCACCAAAACAGTCTACGCGTGCCGAGGTTTTCAGCTACATTGAGAAAGAATTATTGGCAGTGTCAGAAGGACTGACGGCACCTGCAACGGTAACGATCGAATCCTACGGTCGCCCAACAAAATGGATGGCTTATGCGATGCTGCAAAAGCTCTATATCAATGCCGAACAATATATCGGTAAACCGATGTATGCGGAGTCTCTGGTTTATGCAGATAAGATCATTAATGGAAGCTCAATGGCATTGGTTAGTGATTACAATTCCCTTTTTTCGCCTACTAATGGAGCCAATACAGAAACGATTTTTGCGGCAATCTATGATGCAAATTATTCGGCTGGGAATGCCATGACGCGCTATACCCTGCATGCCTCATTGCGTGCAAAATATAACCTCCCATTTAGCCCAAGTAATGCACAGTGTACCTTGAAAGAGTTTTATGACACGTTTAACCTGCCCGGAGATATCAGGAATGCAACCTGGTTAGCAGGGAAACAATTCCTTGCTGATGGTACTACGCCAATTTTAAACGGATCTGTACAGTTGAATTTTACACCAGAAATTATACTGACCAATACGGAGACGATGGATGTTGGTGCTGAAGTAAACGGGATATCAAGAGGCGTGCGCTCGATTAAGTTTTATCCGGACCCCAATACAAACAGCAGCACGCGTTTCCAGAACAATGATATGCCAATCTTCAGGCTTGCCGATGTTTATCTGTTAAAAGCTGAGGCCTTGTTAAGAACTGGCGGATCTACAGCCGAAGCTTTGAAACTTGTAAACAGAGTGCGTGTTCGTTCAAAAGCAGCTGAAATCAGCACCATAACCCTTGATGGCATATTGGAAGAAAGAGGTCGCGAGTTAGCCTGGGAAGGATGGCGTCGGAACGATTTGATTCGTTTCGGTAAATACCAGGGCAAATGGGGATTTAAAGCAGGTAACGAAGGTGCTTACCGTGATATTTTCCCAATCCCGGCTACGGAACTGGTGCTGAATAAAAACCTTAAACAAAACCCTGGATACTAAAGTATGAAGAGAAGAGATTTTGTGAAGGGGACAGCGCTTACTGCGCTGGGTGCCAGTGTACTCTCGCCATTACAGTCGCTGGCGGAAGTGCCGCAGACCCATTTGGAAAGTGAAGATGTTGCACCCAGGAGTGAATTAAATGATAACTATCCGGTACATTTCATGGCGATAGGTGATTGGGGTAGAAACGGTGCCGATCATCAGCTACACGTGGCTCAGCAAATGGGTAAATGGGCTACCGAAAACCCCAATGACTTTATCATCTCTTTAGGTGATAATTTTTACCCTAAAGGGGTAACAAGTGAACATGATCCGCTATGGCATTACTCTTATGAGAATGTCTATACTGATTTTGCATTGCAGTGGGACTGGTATCCGATCCTCGGTAATCATGATTATATTTCAGATCCTGATGCGCAGGTGAGGTATAGCAAAATCAGCAGACGCTGGAAGATGCCTTCAAGATACTATTCCAAAGAGGTTCCAATCAAAGGGGGAGGTAAAGTGCTCATGCTTTACATTGATACCTGTCCATTGATCCCTGAATTTCACGAAAGTGAACAATATGGGCCATGGGTAAAAGATCAGCAACCTGAAAAACAACTCAAGTGGATAGAAGACACACTGAAAAATGCAGGACCGGATGTGAAATGGAAAATGGTGATGGGACATCACCCAATCTATACAGTTGGCCCCAGGATCAAAAACTATGATACACTTGCGGTGAGGAAGGTCCTGGCTGGTATCTTCGAGCGCCAGCAGGTAGATGTTTATCTGTCGGGGCATGACCACTCCCTTCAGCATTTAACTACAGCGGGACATACCCAACAGTTTATTTCGGGGTCTGGATCTGAAGTTACACCGGTAACATCCGGCGTTCCTTACAGTAAGTTCGAAGCAGCTACTTATGGCTTTATGTATTTCTCGATAGATCAAGCCAGATTAAATGTTAAGACGATTGATTATATGGGGAAGAATATTTACGAAACTACCCTCAGGAAAACTTAATAAGCTGCTTAGGTAAAAAAAGGGTTGCCATTATGAATGACAACCCTTTTTTATAGCAGGCTAAAAAAGGATATTAGATTATTGATCCTTCGAAAAATTGGCATAGAATGATGTTAACACGCTTATTATTTCTTTTGCATTAACTGAAATATATTGCCCTCGGGATCCTCCCCGTCACAAATCCAATAGTCATAGTTTTCAAAAGTTTTAATTTCTCCTATCACTACATTTTGGATCAATAAGGAATTTCGAAGTTCAGCGATAGTATCAGTCTCGAAAACAATTTTAGTATTGTTTTCTTGCTTTGAATCTTCGTTGTTAATGTACTGGTCGCCAATTTTATGCAGGCCTAGAGTACAGCCCCCAGCATTTAATAGTATCCATTCTTCTCCCAAATCTTCGATAACTTCAAACTTAAATATATCTGTATAGAATTTTTTTAATTGATCAACACTCTTAACGAAAAGAATTATGGAACCTAATTTTATTTGCATAGTCAAAAGATAAATTGTGAGTTACAAAAGAAGAGAAAATTACACGACGCAATGAGGACATTTGTCACTAATACTGTAATCCTGAGTTCATCTTTTAACTTGTATTTCGAATACGACTAAGTGTTTTTCTGCTCAGGCCCAGATAAGAGGCAACCATGTGTAGCGGCAGACGATTAAAAATTCCCGGTTGAGTTTCTATAAATTGTCGATACTTTTCTTCGGCAGAACTGCTCATAGAAGTGAATACACGATGCTGAGTTGCAATTTGATTTTTTTCCAGGAGACTTTTCATCACTACTTTTAACGCAGGTATTTGATCTAACAAATATCGGAAATCTTCCTTTTTCCAAATTAAAACTTCACTGTTTTCAATCGCCTCGATACTGTAATTAGAAGGTTGTCCCGTTAAATAACTCTCCCGCTCACTCATCCAGCTCGTTTCAGATGCAAATCTAATGATATAATCATTACCGTTGTCGTCTACTCTAAATAGTCGTAAAAGTCCTTTTGAAACGAATATCATGTGTTTGCAAATCTCACCGGTTTTGAAAATAAAATCTCTTTTTGTAACACGTTTCATCACCGCATAGGACTTGATCAGTACGAGATCTTCATTGGTGAAAAGAGCTTTTTCTAACAGATAATCTGCTAATGTGTCAAAAGTCATGTGTGATTTTTTATTCTGATAAGATGTAAAGTTAAAATGTTCGGTGTAAAGCCGTTATTAAAACAGGTGAAAAGATAGATGCTTCCTGTCTTTTCACCTGTGCATGTTGTTGAAACGGCTCTTAAAACTTAATACCTGCAGAAACTTTGATATTGAAGGGTTCCCCTTCGATAAAATAGTAATTTTTTCCACCGGTATCATTCAGTAGTATATCACCTGATGACATGTAGCGTTTACCGGTTAAATTATCAGCCAACAAACGTAGGAAATACCTGTCGGTAGTATAACTTATACCTGCATCAAATTTGGTGAAATTTGGAATATACTCGTGAGTTTCTGAAGTACTCCTTTTAAGTTGTGTAACCTGTCCAATGCTGAATGCAACGCTTGCCATGTTTTGCAAAGGGATGCTGTATTGCATCCATGTGTTTAAGATCTGTTGGGGAGTTTGAGAAAGTTCTTTGCCTAGTTGCTCCTCATCCACGTCTTTTGTGATCCTCGCCTTTACAAAAGTGTAATTGGTGGAGATTGAAAATTTATCTGTGATATTACCAATAACATCGACCTCTACTCCATTGCTGGTCACCTCTCCAATTTGTTTTACATAGCCGGCATGCTCATAATCTGTAACCAGCACATTCGTTTTTGTAGTATGAAAGCCATTCATCGTTGTTAGCAGCCGAGATTGAAACCAATTTCGCTTAAGCCCAAGCTCAAGGTCATTCCCACGTTGTGGGTCAGCTGCAGATGAAGAACTTACTTCTTTTGTTATCGGATCCGTTGCTGTAGCTAACAGACCGCTTTGTGGAACAAACGACTGGTCAAATAAAAGGAATACCGACGTTGCACTATCAGCAAGAAATGTCAAAGCGGCCCTAGGTGTCACTGCATGCTGTTTAAATGCCTTAACAGGCTGAGCACCCCTGGCGGTTGTGTTGAACCGGTCGTTGTCGTACATGGTATATCTTGCGCCGAGTGTCAGTAATAATTTGTTTTGTAAGGTGATGTTATCATAGAGAAAACCGGATTTCAGAAAAGTATTATTGTTGATCTTAACTGTTCTGGTGGTTTGACGTACAAGCGCGGGATCAACACTATTTATATACGTATTCTTATTGTAGGCAAACTCTACCTTACCATTATTTAATGATATAGAGTCTTTGCTATTGGTATATTCCGCACCAAAAAGAAGCTGGTGTTTAACAGAGCCTGTGCTCAATTTACCATTGATAAATAACTGGGAATTTACAGTGTTCCCATTTCCGATGGTATAGCTGGCCCGGCGAAGGGTGTTGCCCCTTGTGTCAAAATTTACCGCGCTACCCTTTGAGGTCATATACCAGGTTTGGTAAGGCGCTGAAAGATAAGAAGTCTGACTGGTGATTTGCCAGTTATCACTAAATTTGTGCTTGATCACGAATCTGCCTGTTTCATTTTGCGCAAAACTTTTTGGAAGACCTGGAGCGTCGCTGTAGTTTAGTCTGATGGCATCTTTTAGAGCATCATCCTGATTCCTGAATTTGTTGATAGACGCTCCATTTTTTGCTTCACCTCTTACAAGGTTGTATTCGGCCAGTACAAATGTTCCAGGACTGAAATTGTACTGCAAAATGGGAGCTACCACATACTTTTCAGTTTTAAGGAAGTCCAGATATGAATCTTTATGTTGATAGGCGACATTAAATCTGGCAGAGAAACCGCGTGGCTTGACCGCAGATCCCGCATCCACCGCAATGCGGTATAAACCGAAACTTCCGGCTGTCTGCACCACATTGAGGTGCTGCTGTGCCGGTGTTTTGGTAACAATGTTAACGGAGCCACCAGGCTCAGCGTTAGCATTCAGAAAACCTGCAGGCCCCTTCACAAACTCGACATTTTCAATTAGCGCTTCATCGTCAATGGAAGCGCCGTAACTAAATCTTCTGGACATACCATTAAGTGTAGTAAAGCCTTGAAAACCGCGTATCTGCAATACCGCTGAATTATCAAAAGGAGTGCTGTTGTAACCAAAATAAACGCCGCTCGCATTTCTCGCTGCATCTTTAAGTTCCAATGTTCCCTGTTGTTGCAATAATGCTGAAGAAACACTAATCACATTTTGCGGAATTTGCAGTATGGGCAGATCTAATTTTAGGCTGGCAGAAATTGTGTCCTTTCTTATTTTTGCGCTTTTTCGTGCCTTAATATGCACCTCATTTAATTTATTTGTATGTGAAGCAGTGTCAACTGCTATAGTTTTTCTTGCGCTCTGCGCATAGGCAGTGCCGTGTATGATAATAGAGATAATTACTAAGAGGTAAAGCTTTTTATACATTTTAAAAGGATTATTTTTGATATGGTATGGACAGCTCGCTATCAGGGAATAGATAATTCCCTTTTGCAAGAAATGGATAGCCTGGCGTATGCCAGAAGTAAATTAGAAAATATAGAAGGCCGGGTAGCTTAAGCTAGGCGCTTATGTTATCCTGGTATAAAGTTGGTGGACCCCTGTTGACACAAGCGGGCAATTCAGGTTTGATGGAGCTTGCGAAATAATGAATACGCATGGTCATCAGTAAGGGGCGGAGTATGTTTATTCCGCTACGCTGCAGATCGATTCTGTCGCCTTGCATGGCATTGGCAGCCAATGCACAAAATGTACACTTCTCGGTAAGGCAAGACTTAGCAGTATTTTGCCTGACGCCATACCGCTGATGTCCGTGATAATTCATCGTAATAGAATTAATTAGGAAAAGTAAACAGCCCAATATAAGGGCTATCCGTCCTGATGCTTCTGGATATGTAAATTGCTTTGCCAATGCTACAAAGTTGCATATAAATAATCAATAGCACAACCTACTGTTCATATTTTTATGGATGAGTCATTCGACTCTTCGATTTGGAAACACCTGTTAAACCAAGACTTGAAATGATTTTTTTTAATATAGTATTTATCTAATTTAAATTTGCAACTTTGATGCAATTGAAAAATAGATTAACATATCAGGAATCGAAGTGCATAGCAAAACAGCTGGTAGCTGGCTTCCTTTTTATGTTAATGTTGACTATAGCTGTCAATCAATTTTTTCATCATCATGAAAAAGTCAGGTCATCCAAAAATAATTCTGGATTACAGGCCGTCGATGTTCATTCAGCCTGTTCTATTTGTGATTATTATATAAATAGGGTGGTTGATGAGATTTTCTTATCTACTTTGATTTTGGTGTTTTTAATAGAAAAATGCCGTTCCGTATCAATCACTTTTTGCATAAGTCAAACAATTGACCGTTGGTTTTTTTGTTTAATTAATAAAGGCCCTCCTATACTGTTAGGATAATTTTAATTGTCTTTTTTCTTAAATGGGCACATGCAAAACGGCATGTGTGGTTAGCTAATCTTTATTAATTTCTTATTATGCTTCAAGCTGTAGATTTAAACAAATCTTATGGGCAGTATCATGCGCTCAAAAACTTAAACTTAACTATCCAGAGAGGTGAAATCTTCTGCCTGCTCGGGCAGAACGGTGCCGGCAAAACCACCACTATTAACTTGTTTCTCGGATTTATAAATGCGACTTCAGGGGAAGCTAGAATTAACGGAATCGTGGTGAAACCGGAACAACAGACTACAAATAAATTTCTCGCTTATATTCCAGAGGTGGTCAACCTATATGGAAATCTATCGAGTCTGGAAAACCTCGACTTTTTTAGCAGACTTGCAGGTTTCAGATATTCAAAAAAAGAATTGGAATTCTTTTTAACAGAAGTAGGTCTGCAGTCAGATGCATTCGACAAAAGGCTGGCCGGTTATTCCAAAGGCATGCGGCAGAAGGTAGGTATAGCTATCGCATTAGCGAAAAATGCTGATGTACTATTTATGGACGAGCCCACTTCGGGTCTGGATCCTAAAGCAACGAATGAGTTTACTACCATAATACATAAACTTAGGGAAGAGGGAAAGGCCATTTTAATGGCAACTCACGATATTTTCAATGCTGTAAACGTCGGTACTACAATCGGAATTATGCGTCAGGGAGAACTTGCGCACCAAATTCCTGCAGGTGATTTGAATGCGATCGATTTACAGAAATTATATCTCGAAACGATATGATATCCTTAAGAAATATTTATACGGTTGCAAGGAAGGAAATAGTTTCGTCGTTCCGGGACCGAATCTTCGTTACGCTGCTTTTTATACTCTGTGCATTATTGATTACAGCAGCGTTCGCAGGTTTTAAGAACTATTCCCAGATCGAGAAGACTCAGTTAAATGCGAATGCATTTTTTCGGCATGAACTCGAAGAGCAACAGCACAATCCTCATGCTGCCGCGCATTTTGGAACTTATCTTTTTAAACCATTTAGCTTGCTGGTGTTGTACGATCCCGGATTGGTTGCCTTCACAGGAAATACATATCAGGTGGAGGCCCATAAACAACATGAAATAAATTACGCAGCTATCCAGGATCGGGATGCCTCCATGCGATTTGGACAATTGAGCATCGCTCTGATCTTACAATTGTTCTTTCCATTGCTGATTATATTTATTGGTTTTTCAACAATAACAGCTGAGCGGGAACAACAAACCCTAAAGTTGATCCTGATCCAGGGGATCAATAAAAAAGAGCTGGTTTGGGGAAAGTTTTCCGGGATTTATGGTCTTGTGTTGCTGGCTATTTTGCCTGTCTTTGTATTGATGTTGTTGAACTTGCTAATAGCAGGTGGATCAACCAATTTATTTTCAAGATTGTTGATGTTCATGATCGTTTACCTGCTCTATTTTTCTGTGATTACAGGAATTGTAGTATGCTTGTCGGCCTGGAGCGGGAGCTCTAAATCGGCCTTATTAAAAACTTTGGGTATCTGGGTGCTATTTTGTGTATTGCTTCCAAGAATCGGCGCTGCAGTTGCTGATCATGCTTACAAACTGCCAACACGCTATGATTTTAACCGGTCGATGCAACGTGGTTTCTCCAAGGGGATTAATAAAGATGGCAATTACATTCAGAGAGCTGAGAACTTTGATCAAGAGCTAATCAAGCGGTATCATCTGGATAGTATCCAGCAACTTAATCCATCGAAACGCGACGGTTTACAATTGCAATATGGAGAAGACTACAACCTGATGCTTTTTAAAAAATATTCGGCACCGGTAACAGATCACATCAATGCGCAACAGGGACTTCAGGACATGTTCGGCATTCTTGATCCTGTCATTAGCATTAAACAGTTATCAATGTCATTCGCAGGCACAGATTTTTTACATCACCTAGATTTTTTTGAACAGGCCCAGCAGTACAGGAATGAATTCATGGCCACGCTTAATTTCAAAGAACAACAGGGAAAAATGGATCCCAAGGATTTTCCGATCTTCTTCAAGAAAATTAAAAAGTTTGATTATCTAGAGCCTTCGGCTACGTGGCCCGTTAAAAAGCATCTCTTATCGTTATCTGCTCTTTTATTTTGGTTTCTATCAATTATTCTGATACTAAACTTAACTGCTAAATACCTAAAAGTCTCTTAAAATGAATGTCTTTCTCACAGTTTTGAAATTTGAATATCAGCAATTTTTCCGGCAGCGCATCATGCCCTTTAGTTTGCTGTTTTTCCTGATACTGGGTACTTATAGTATCTACTCAGGAAATAGGGTTATAGGCAAACAGCTCATTGTACTTGATAGTCTCAACAGGTCGTACCAAAGAGACTACGCCGAGGCTTTACGTGCTTTTGGCGATTCAGCAAGTGTTGAAAAAAAAGCACAAGCAATACATGCTGGCGACCCCGCTGTGGTGGATTACAGACTGCCGCAAAATGCAGTGAATTATCCCAAATCACTTGCAGCGCTTGCCATCGGACTTCGGGATATCAGCCCATACTACGAACGTATTAAACGCCATATCGTTTTCATGGATCCACAAACGGAGATTTCTAATCCAACATTACTCTATGAGGGTAACTTTGATCTCTCTTTTGTACTTGTCCTTTTAATTCCGTTACTAGTCATATCCATTTGTTATAATGTCCTTTCCCAGGAAAAAGAAAATGGCGTATTTGCATTACTTCTTTTACAAGGCGCTAACATCCATCATATTGTTATCTACAAATTGATTTTTAGAGTACTTGTGGTTTTTCTGATGATTATCTTATTGCATATTCCTGCAATTCTACTGGCAAAGGGATCTGCACTGCAAACATCAGATATGCTTTGCTGGATTACCTGCATAATAGCATATTTGTTTTTTTGGTTTAGTGTATGTTATGCCGCAATTTGGTTCAGGAAAAGTTCATCAGTCACAGCCCTGTTTTTAACTGGTGTATGGTTGTTTTTTGCCATTCTTATACCAGCAATCACAAATATCTATGTAGACCTGATAAATCCTGTACCTATGCGGACAGATCTAGCAGCCTACGAACGGCATGTCAGCTGGCAAGTCTGGGAAACAAAACCTGCAACCCTTATCGGCTCCTTTGCAAGAACTCACCCTCATTATATGAAGTTCTATAATCCACTAAAAGACACCACGAATCAGAATAACTATTTTTTCGCTGCTTATAACCATATTAAGGAGCAGAAGGTGTTGCGTGAAAGTGCCGGGCTGGATGCTGAGATCCAGAAAGGAAATGTTTTGTTAGCCAGGTTAATAATCATTAATCCAGTAACAACCATGCAGGAACTCCAAAATAGTATAGCCGGCACAGGTATGTCGGAAAACCTGGAATTTAAAAAACGGATAATTAAGTACAGAAATCAGTGGCGCGACTTTCTATATACCAGGGAATTTAACGGTGGTAGTTTTGCGCAAAGTGAATTCAAAAACTTTCCGGTATTTGACGCATTGGCCCCTCCATGTTCGGCTAACCAGATTTTGATCGGTACGCTCACATTCTGGTTTTTAGGTATTATAGCTCTGTTGATTGGGTTTTACAGGCGTAGTAAGACAATTGAACAGCTATGATATCTGAGCCTAAAATTGTTCAGCCTTGCCCATGCGGTAGGGGAAAATTGTCTTTGCGGTATGCAACCATTCCGCAGGATCATTCGTCTTGTTATTAATTTTCTTTAATGGCCGGGTGATCGTTTTTAACACACGCTTCGGAAAATCTCTTGGCTACTAAAGCGCTGTTAAAAAAAGTCACGCATGGAAACTACTGAAAAAATAAAATTGAAAAAATTATTATCCTTAATTATCGTTCCCCTCGCGCTGGTATTAGCGTTAGAGATAAGAGATGTCTTTAAATACCTGGGCTTAAAGATACCTGGATTGCCCATGCCATACGGCGGTTCGCTCCTGGATAATTTGCTAGCAGTTTTACTTGTACTGCTTGCTGCCCTATTGTTGCTGCCAAAAAAGAACACGTTACTTTTTAGCTCCTTAGGGCTGCATTGGAATGGATTCAAGGGGCCTTTGTTGACACTGGTTGCGACCGTACCTTGCTGGATAGCGTTTTCATTTCAAGGGAAATTATCCGATCACATTAGCATAAGAGACATCTTTTTCTTAGCTTTTGTTTTTCCACTTGCCGAAGAGCTGGTATTCCGTGGTTTTGGATTTGTGTTAGCAAGGAAAAGACTAGGTTGGAATTATTTTGCCGCAGTAATGCTTCAATCTCTTGTTTTCGGATGGATCCACTGGATGGGTGCTGGTGGAGCGGGACCTGTTGCAACGCAAATCTTTTTAATTACTTTTTTCGGAGCAATAGTTTTTGCCATATTGGATGCGTTGGATGGCTTTACCATCTGGAGTGGATTTGTGTTTCATGCTTCCCTCAATGCCATGTGGAATGTATTTGTCATATCTGATACCGCCGCTACCGACTGGGTAGGGAATGTAACCAAATTCGCAAGTGCGGCGCTGGCGATAATACTACTATTTTATTTCGTTCGAAAAAGACAGAAGTTACCTGCTTATTAAAAAACCCGATGGCTCTATTTTTGCGTTAATACTGGATACACATCAGGATAAATGGAGCACTCAAAACCGCAGGATCTCGCAATTCTTGTTCAGAAAAAACTAAAGTTGACTAAGGGAAACCTGCCAACGCCGCAGTTAAGTGTTTTGGAAGATCTTTTTACCTGTCTTTTTTATACCAGTATGTGTAAAGAGGAGAGTGACCTGATCAGAGTTACCGTTACGATTATAGACCCTGAAAATCCGGATCCCAACCCTCCCAAAAAAATTGTTTCCGAGCGATGGAGCTTTGTCAGGTTTGAGAAGCCCATTCCCATGAACACTAAATCGCTGGCAAAATTATCTAAAGCAGCAGATCCTTCAAGTTCTTCCCTCGCTGCCTATCATGATGAAAAAGGGAATTTGTATGTCTGGGGGATGATTGATCAGGCTATGCACTATCAGAATTTCCTGAATTACGAGTCTGATACCAATTCGGAACAGCCTGGCCTTTTTCAGGTATCCATTAACGACATTGGTACGCTGGAAGTTCTTTTTGATTATGAACTTTTGGCAACTTTAAAACAGAATGTGCTGGTAAAACGCTACCTGGACGTTCTAACTATTGGACCCATTTCAAAGATCCTGCGGAAAAATGCAGAGTTTTTGAAGTCAACCCTCCGCCAATATATCGAAGAGGCACACCCTGATGAAACCTATGCTGATTGGGAAGATTTCCTGGATAATCTATGGATCCAGACTTTTTCCCGTTTACTTTTAAAAATACAAAACTACCACCATGGTGGCGCAATTCTGATTGCCGACGATAGCGCAGACCTCGATGTCAAATATAGGATTCACTACGACCGGTTAACGCTAGCCATGGTTTCACATGCTAAGGCTTCAATCGACAATTTCGTGTCAGACAGGACTATTGTTTCAGATATGAAAGCAGGTAAAAAAGCGGTGAGCAGAAGCCTTTACTTGAAGGAATTAGGCTCATATTATATTAAAACAGGTACTGCAGATGAGATTAAAGGGGCGATCAGCTTTATAGCTTCACAAACCTGTGTTGATGGGGTAGTTTTATTTGATCGACGACTGGTTACAAATGGATTCGGAGCCGTTTTGCGTGCTAAAAAAATGCCTAGAAAGATCCATTTATCTTCAACTGCGACAGCCACTGCGAAGTCACTTACGCCACACGATCCAAAACATTATGGAACCAGACATCGATCGATGATTGCCTATTGCTGGAATCACCCTACAGCCCTTGGGCTGGTAATTTCTCAGGACGGAGATATCCGCGTTTTCTCTAAAGTTGAAGATAAACTGATCATGTGGGAAAATATAAAAACCCAGCAATTTCTCAGCAACAATAGATCCAGGAGGAAAATTGGTGAATAAGTGCGCTTACTGATTAACCCTTACCGTAAAAATCTGGAGTTGGGTTCAGCGATTTGTTCTGCCACTGATGCCAGTACGGATAAATAGGAGGTACTATACTAGCCTCGTCCAGTTTCTTAACTTGTTCAATACTCAGGTTCCAGCCTACGGCACCGAGATTTTCCTGTAATTGCGCTTCTGTTCTTGCACCGATAATGATACTCGAAACAGTAGGTCTCTGTACTAACCAGTTGAGTGCTACCTGTGCAACATTTTTACCGGTTTCTTCTGCTAACTCATGCAAAACATCTACAGTATTGTAAAATACTTCTTCCTTAATAGCCATTTCGGGCACCGGACTGCTTCCTTTGGCAACCCTTCCATCACTAGGGATCGGCTTATTACGCCCATATTTACCCCCTAATCTTCCGGCAGCAAGCGGAGACCAGATAATTGCACCAACATGCTGATCAAGAGCAAGCGGCATCAGTTCCCATTCGTATTCGCGGTTGGCAAGCGAATAATATACTTGATGCGCCACGTATTTATTCCATCCGTATTTTTCTGAGATCCCCAGCGACTTCATCAAATGCCAGCCAGAAAAATTCGAAGCAGCTATGTACCGTACTTTACCACTTTCTACAAGGTCGTCAAGAACCCGCAAAGTTTCTTCAACTGGCGTATTGCCATCAAAACCGTGCATGTGATAAATGTCAATATAGTCTGTTCCAAGTCGCTTTAAGCTACCTTCTATTTGCTTTAAAATATGAAAGCGTGAGGAACCCTGATTGTTGGGGCCTTCACCAAAAGTAAATGTGCTTTTTGTGGAAAGTAATAACTTGTCTCTATTGTGGCCTGAAATGGCTTTTCCTAAAACTTCTTCGGCCAGTCCGTCTGAATAAATATCAGCCGTGTCAAAAAGATTGACACCGGCATTAAGACAGATGTCGATCAAATTCTTCGCTTCTTCTACCTGCGTGCTGCCCCAGCCCTTGAAGAAGTCGTTTCCACCACCAAATGTAGCTGTACCGAAACTCAACACGGGGACTTGCAAACCCGATGCACCTAATTGTCTGTATTCCATTTTATCTATTTGATTGGTAAATTTAATCAACTGAATTAACTTTTACTACGACAGAAAACCATCTAAAATGATATTTATGGATTGTACATGTAAGTGCTAAGTCGTTTTTCTCCATTTCTTTTTAGAATCCCTTTTGCGGTTGCAGACTTTAGGTCGCGGCTAGCTGTTGCCGAAGATATTATTTTAAAGTGTTGAAGATAATCTTTGCGAGTAAAAGATTTTTGACCAACGATTTCTTTAAAAATAGAAACCCGGTCTTCTACCTGCAAAGAAAGATTCGGTAAATGATATAAAGAATTTAGCGATTGAAGAATCGTCTCGAGCATAAATGTTATAAAAGGTGTACAATGTCCCACGCTGTCAGATTTGTTTAATGCCTCATAGTAATTAACCTGTTCCGCTTTAATTATACTTTCTACTGGAAGGTATTCAAAGACAAGGTATTGTTGCATGAGTAGCAAATTCTGCCATAGCCTACCCATCCGGCCATTTCCGTCATTAAATGGGTGTATGTATTCAAATTCATAGTGAAATACGCAGCTTTTTATTAATATATGATCCTGATCATACTTAATATAGTCCAGCAAATTGTTGAGTAAGCCAGTTACCATATTTCCCTGTGGTGCTACATGGGTAATTTTTGAGCCCTTAACAATGCCTACGTTTCCTGTTCTAAATTTACCGGCATTTGGAATTAAATCGCTCATTAGGATTTTGTGCGCATCTAAAAGAGATCTAAGTTTGAGCGGCTTAAATTGATTAAGCATTTCATATACCTTAATTGCATTTTTCACTTCCAAAATATCTTTTTTAGGAGCGAGTATTCTTTTATTGTTGAGTAGGGCTGTAATTTGCTCTTCCGTCAACGTGTTACCCTCAATTGCCAACGAGGATTGTATAGTCTTTATACGATTAGTTTTTCTAAGTTCAGCCGGAGGCCTATTTAACTGGATTGCATTTAGTTCGCCAATTTTTTCGGAAATCCTTAACAATAGGGAAATTATTTCGCTGTTGATAGTGTATGGAGGCTTTACATAACGCATAATGATAGTATCATATGATACTATCAAAGTTAGCTGCATTTATTTTATTTCACAAGTTCCTACGCCGAAATTTCCTGTATAAAAGATAAATCAATAGCATTGCCCCCACGGCGAGCACAAGCGCTCTCAGTAAACCTGATGCCTTAGGAATGCTGGCTGATTGCTTTGATTCTTGGCTATGGGTTGCAGACTCCTTTTTTGCAATGTTCTTCTTTGACACAGAATCCACTGCTAGCTGTGTGAGCTGTTTCTTCAACACTTCCGCACTGCGTTTTCCTTTAAAAGCTTGTTCAACACGATCTGCCTCACCAATAAACCCGCTATCCGGCGAAAGCTTAAAAACACCCCTCGGCCAAATGATAGTTCTGGTTTCAGAATCTGAACTGTCCCTACTCAAGTATACCAGTTGATTTGTCGATTCCTTTTTAAGCACCTGCTGTTCGTTGATCGAAGTATTTGAACTGGATCGAGAACTGCTTGTTGCGTTTTCCGAACTTGTTTTCTTGAACATATTACAACCTAGGCACAGGAGGATGCATAGCGAAAACTTACTGGATCTTAACATGATTAACCTCCTTTCTTACTTTGCTAATTCGCCATTCTGCAAATCTGCTAATGGTTTTGATATGTCTAAGTCTGCGGTAAACACCATCGCCTGCCCTGCTGCCAGCAAGGTTTGTGTTGCCTTCGATACTGGAAACCCAGTCGCTCCGGATCCCCGTAACGATCCCGCAATGTGCAATCCTTTTCAATTCTGGAAAATAGATGCCAAGCACCAGTCCGGGAACAACTTCCTTAACCCGCAAGCGGGTAGGGAAGAGGTATGGCGACCAGGCCGTTTTGGGCTGATTGTAGCCGGCTTCGTTGAATACCCAGGAAACAAAAGCAGCGCACCATGCAGCTCCCTTTTTGAAACCAACGTATTGCAGATAAGCCTCAACCTGCTTGCCATCATTGTTTCCCGTTGCTTCGCGAACGCCTAACTGACTTTCGGCGACACTGATAATCTGATCTGCGGTTGATGTTAGCAGATGGCGATGAGGCACATTGCCCCGGCCAATAGCAGCAAGGCAAAGGATGCCCAGAAAAAGCTTAGCTGTTGCCATAACTCAAGGGATCTAAATTGTATAACCATACAGGAAAGACCAGGTAAACCCAGGCCATTCCAAAACCATTTTAAAATAAACCAGCTGATGCCGGTAATAAGCAGAAAGGACATGAGGCCGAGTAAGATCAGGAGCCAGATGGAGGGGTCAATGCTGCCTGCCGTTTGATCATAATGACGGATTAATAAAGGGCTGAGCTGCCAGAGCAGTAATAAAAAACCCGCCAGCGCCGTGATTTTAAGGAAGTCGGGCTTAATCGATGCCTCATTTTTTAAAGGATGTACTAAGTTCATGATGTTAAATTTTAACAAGCCTCCCAGTCTGGTGCTGCAGCGCGTCACGATGATTACTGTCCGCCTATGCATACTACCCAGACCTGGAGGATTGTGGTTAGTTAATTAATTAAATAGCTGTAAGCGTTCCGATATACAGGGTTCCCGAAGCCAGATTCTTAGTTGTTGTAGAAACAAAAGAGATATAGCACATCACCGGGTTGCCCATCATACCAGCCGGCATTTGCAGGGTAAAGGTTTTTGCCGAACGCGGTGCAGCATTCTGCAGTTTCACCCATTTATCTAGCGACGGGCAGTAGACCACTAGCGTAACCAAGTCTGTAGGGCGCTCTTTGGCGTCATTAAACACATCTGCCCAGCTGTACTTGATCTTTGACCCGGTAACAGTAGTGATCTGCGCATCCCTGGCATTTTCCAGGCTGCCTTTACTAAACTGCAGCTTTTCGTAATCAAAACTGAAGTTTGACGATACACCGGTAACCGCTGTCTGAAAGTTAGCTGTGAAGGCCGCATTTCTTGGCGTTTGAACACTGCTATACGCTTTAAAGCCGACATCAATCACGCTGGCTAATGGCGTAATGGCATCTGTAACCAACTTGAACTTGGCCTGTTGATCCTGCTGCGCCTGGGTTGGTGGCTTGCTGCTCTTTTTTGGATAAGCTTTGATCACATCCAGCGTACGCCATGATGATCCAACAATGTTTCCAACTTTGTTTTTGAATCCGCCGAGGATTCCGTTTCTGATAATTCCCATTTTAATGGTTTTTAAAATTTAATATTCTGTGAATTTGCAATTGCTCCACAAAAAGACATGATTTTAAAAACCTCTGGCAGTACAGGGGATACAGTATCCACCGGCAAAAATCGTCGAAATTAGCCTTGAACCTCACTGAAACCCGGAAGCATTTTAATAAAAAAAAGAAAAATAGATTGATTTGAATCTCAAAAGCACAGTATATATGACCGGATGGTTTGATAAATTAAGCTATTTAGAATATTTTGTTGCCTATTTATATATAAAATACAATGCTTAAGTAAGTGATTATAAAGAAAATGATAGTTTTTTTGGTCGTTTTTCGAACTATTTCTGTAAAAACAACATTTTGTGCTTAAATCACTGTCTGTCAGTATCTAATTGGTAAAATATACGCTCTAATGACCTTTAAAGGCTGTTTTTTAACGCGGCGGAATTTTTCTCAAAAACAACATTTTACACGTTTGAAATCCGAACGCTCGTTGTAGTTGTCAAAAACGGGGTTTATTAACTGTGAGTCAGTTGTTTATGAGGTTGTTGGATTTGAAGTTTAATTTATTTGTTTTTAAATTTATTCAATAAAATTTACCAACTAATAACTTAAACCAACTTGTTATGAAAAAATCTTTTCTTCAGGAAATCTTTGATCCTGCCAATTTCAAAGCTCAGTTTACCCTTCTCATGGTTTCTTTTATACCTGCTCATGTTGTTACTACGCATAACCGTAGCATGATCTCCATGGATGTTATTAGGTTACCTCAGTATCCCCGGGCACTTTTTTACAGTACCCTTATTGCTTTCATCGTTACAGAACTGATCTTTTTAGCGATAAAGGATTCACACAAAAGGTACCCCATTTATGAAAATAAGCAGAAGCATTGGATGTATCGCATTTCAGTCGGGGTTATTATTCCCTTGATTCTTGCGCCATTCTTAGCCGATTTATATTACTGGGCGGTTGGAAAGAACATGTTTGTATATGCAGATTATTTCAGGGACGATTACCCTGTGGTGATTGGCTTCATCTTTTTTGGCAATGCGCTGATCGAATTCTTATTCTGGGCGCAACTTGTTGTTAGGTATGATAAGGCAGATCACCAGTTTCCAGAGGTTCCGGAGATGTATCCCATCCCGGAAGACGCAATAAACATTGAAGAGGAACGTGAGAAAACTCAGAAAAGTAAAAAAAAAGACTGCGATTTTTCAGATTTTAAAAAAGATCCTAGGTTTAGCCTGATAGTCTTAGTCGGGAAGAGGTTGATTCCCTTTAATCGGCAGGGAGAGATTGTTGACTGGCCCGAGCGAAGTATCAAAGCGAGTATCAAGAAACTGCCCGACACCTATTGTGCAATTAGCGGATCCTGCATTATTTTTTGTGGAGCGGTGGATAAAGTGTGGTATGACAAAGGCAAGAAGGAATTTTCCATCAAATTGAATTGTTATAAAGAGATAATCACCGTAGCTCACCGGGGTAGTGAAGTTTTCAAAACATGGTGCTACAATCGTGGAATTGAAATCTTTTATGATAAATAAAAATGTAGACGCATAAACTATGGACTATGAATGTGGTAAGGAACTTAATTTCGATCTTAACTCAACTGCTGGTCTGCCTCCAGGACATTAAGAGCCTGTTGGCCTCCAGTGAGGCGCAACGGGTAGAAGAGCCAGAATGGCTAGATGTACCACAGGCGATGCAAAGATTTAATGTGAGCGAACGTACATTGCGTCGCTGGCATAAGGAAGAACGTATCTCAGCTATTTCCATAGGACATAAACGATTTTATTCTGCCCGACTCAGTTAACAACCAATGATAGAACCGATCTGAACAAATCAATTAACCCGGCATCAACAGCCGGGTTTTTTAATGACCAAGAATTTTGACAAAGGCTTGCTAAGCGGACATTTTTATACGAGTTCCGGCCATATCAATACGAGTTCCGGTCATCATTTGTTTTTGATATACAGCGAGTTATATATTTGATCTATTAAACGAAATATAAAAATCTAAAATATATTGAACATGAAAACAATACCGAAAAAAATAGGAAATCGAACCGAAACTGGATCTGAAATCGGGAGTTCAGCTCGTGGCGTCATGATGGCACCCTGGTCCGCACCTTGTTCGACCAGTTCCGAAAAAATCAGGAACCAGGTGGTCTGGAAACTGATTCCTTCATTGCTTAAAAAAATAGGTATCTATTACTGTATTTTATCGGTTCAAATCAATCAAATCAAATTTCTAACAGTTTTAAATTAATAACATCATGGCAAAGTTAATCAATGGTCTCCTTGGAGGTATTAGCGGAAAAGTTGGTCCCATAGTAGGCGCAACATGGAAAGGGGTAGAATATGTACGTGCAGCAGCAGCCCCAAGTACAAAGCCGCGTACAGAAAAACAAATTGCACAGCAGGTTAAATTCAAGTTTTTGCAAAACTTCCTCAAGCCTTTTCAGAAATTTATTGTAGTTGGTTTTAGAAATGATGCCATCAGGCGTACTGAATGTAACGTTGCTTTCTCGCTCAATTATAAGTCGGCAATTATTGGAAGCTATCCAGACTTCGAAATCGACTATTCAAAAGTGATCATGAGTAAAGGCATTTTACCTAATCTTTTTGAACCTAAAATTAAATTCCTGACAGCGGGAACGCTTGAGCTCAGCTGGAGTGTTTTTGAAGAATGTGTGGGAAGTTTTGAAGATCAGGTTACGCTATTATTGTATAATCCCAGGTTGGAGAAAATAGACGGTTTTATTGGTGGTGTTGAGCGCGCTGCGGGTCGATGTACTTTTGATATCAACCCAAGGCTGATTGGAGAGAGCTTGGAAGTTTACGTGAGCCTAACCTCTAATAACCGGAAACTAATCTCCAATAGCCTATATGTGGGAAGGTTGTCAAGATGAATGCTGCGCAAATAAACTTCCCGAATCGTCTGATGGTAGATCAGCCAGACGAAACAAAAATGAAAATCGTGATGGATGAGTTGTTGATAATAGTACGGGAGGTAACTTTAACCAATTCCAACGCTGATTTTTCGGAACGGTTTATTCGATATGTGCAGTTGGCCTGTGCCGAACTGATGGATCAGCTGCACCTTATTGGTTACGAGGGCGACTACACTAAGGCTGAGCGAACGTTATTATGTACATGGATAGCGATTTTTTTAGAGAACTTACAAAAATACTATCCGGCGTTTTACAATTTGCATTCGCAGGTGCCGGTATGGATAGGGGAGCATGGGATTCTAAAATTGGAAAAGGCAGCGAATTTAAGTTACTCGAAATTGAAACTGAAAATTCAGGACCCGCAGTTACTTGCAATTTTAGTTCACGATGGCAAGCTTTCTTTGCCCCATGAAAGTTTAACGTATTACAAGCTACAACACCGGCTGTTGGTTCATCAATCAATCATTCAATTTTGCTTACAAACGCAATCAGAAGATTTTGATAAGCGGCTGATCGATCATTTGATTGGGCTCAATTATGATGAAAGCGCATTTATCAATTATTATACCGAAGGTGTAGAGCGGGAGGTTGAATTGGAGTCTGGTTTGCAGGCTCAGATGCAGATTTTGCAGTGTTACCGAAAGCGACTGTTCCTAATTTCGATCAGGAACAAACAGGGGCAGGATAACAGGGCGCTTGAGGTTTTAAGTGACTATGTTCTTGAATTGCTGGAAGAAAGAAGAGCTCAACTGTTTGGGCAAACCTCGGTATCTTCAGGGCCACAAAAACTACACACTCAGGAAATCGGGTGTTACAAAATCAAAGTATCCTTTTCTGCAAACGTGTTGGCCTATCTTACCAAACTGTACATTAACTGCGGATATATGACAGCTGGTACGAAGACAGACCTCTTCAGCTTTTTGGCGGCACGTGTTCAAACTGCAGGAATCAAAGACAATACATTGTCCGCATTGAGCCTCGGTGTAAAGTACCGGCAAGTTGTGTATACCACGGCGGTGCAAACCAGGGCAATGTTAGTGAAAATGCTGAAGCAGATAGATTTGGAATTTAAGTGATTGAAACAATGTGTAATGTAATTGAGTCGTATACTAAAAATAAATAAGGTTTTTAGAGTGTAATTATTTAACTTTATTTGAAATAAATTATTGTCTGATGTATTCTAAATGCTGTTTGTATTATGCTGATTTTGCTTGACATAGACGGTGTTATGGTTCCTGCAAATTCTTGGAAAAAGCCGGAGTTTCATGAAGATGGGTTTCCTGTTTTTACTAGAAAATCTGTGGATGCTCTTAACAGGATTATTTCTGAAACCAATGCTCAGGTTGTTCTAACTACGTCACATAAATCGAACTACAGTTTGTCTCAGTGGAAAAATCTGTTTAAGAACAGAGGCATATTAGTTAAGACCATAAAGCGACTAGATCAGAATAAAGCCAATCATGATCGTAAAACAGAAATAGAACAATGGTTTTCTAAAAGTCATGTTGACCATGAAGATTTTGTGATCATTGATGATGATAAAATGCTTAATGCTCTGCCGGTTTATTTAAGAGAGAATTTAGTGTTAACAAGCTCATCTGTGGGACTTACAGATGAGTTGGCAAGTATCGCTATCGCGAAGCTAATGAGCCATTCTACTGATTTTGTTTTTTAAAGAAGTTGGCCAAATGGGGTACTGGTTCTTTCATACACTTTAGGGGAGATTTCATAACGGGTATTAAACCTTTGAGTTTTTTTTGGCGGCGCGTGTTGTGCTTTTTCAAAACAATTAAACAATTCAAATCATAATTAGGTTAATCAGGTCTCTCCCTTAACGTTTAAAAGAAATCAAAATGATTATATCTTCCCTGGAATTTGAGCAATACACCGCATCTATTAAGCAAATTTTATATAATAAGGGGCTGGAGTTAACAATCCATAATGTCGATTTAGTTACAGAAATTACTGACGACCGTAAGCGTAAGGCCTGGTATGAAAATAATTTTGTTGCCTTTCCACTTCGAACGGAACCGGCTACAGAAAACATTGTAATCACTACGCGTTTTATTCAGAGCTACAGTATTCATCTGCACTATGAAAATAACGAAACGCCGATACAATCATTGACTCAAATTAACGAAAAGATCAAATCGCTGGATGAGGAGGCTGTTCGGGTCGAGATTGATGATTATATCGAAGAGCGGATTACGAATATGTTGTATTGTTTTTCTGGTGCATTGAAGGATATCAAAAAAAGTTATGTTTTTGCCGGGATAAAAGACAATGTCCTGATCATGAAAGAACTTCTTCTATATTATCGGAACATTCGTGCAAGTAAGGAAATTCAACTACAATATTTTGTTTATCTGGCATTACCCAAACGGATATCAGACCTTATGACTGATGTCCTTATAGCTATTTTAGAAGATAAACTTCGTATTGTTGGAGAAGTAGGTTTGTAGGAAATAAGCTTAGATTAGTTATTCCATTTTCTTTGTACCTAAAGCATACTGAAGGCCGCCTAAAAGATGTTTCAGATATAGTGGATCGCTGTAAGACGCTTCAGTATGACCTAACTCCGTATAAAATGATCGACCGCCATCAAAATCATGATACCAACTCATTGGATGGTTATCTCCCATAGCACCAACACCGGGTTTATAACTTTTCTCGTCAATGGCAATCAGTACGTATAAAGTTTCTTTCGTCATCCAGTTGAAGTTATACCATTCGTCCTTTCTTTTCCATTGCTCAGGCAAATGTTTTGTCGCAATGCTCTTCCGGTTAACAACATTTAACGTTGCTTCCTGCTGTTCAGGGTGCTTAACAAAATAAGCACCAACAAGATTGCCATACCAAGGCCACTCGTATTCTGTATCTGTAGCGGCATGGACACCAACAAATCCTTTTCCCGAACGGAAATATTGTTCAAAAGCCTGTTGTTGCAGATCATCCAGCGCGTTTCCTGTAGTGTTCAGGAATACAACTGCCGCATAAGGTTTCAAGCCTTCTTTAGTGAATCGGTCTGCGCTGCTCGTAGTATCAACGTCGAACTTATTTTCCTGGCCGAGTTTCATGATCGCCGCTTTACCAACTTCAATAGAAGAATGGTGGAAACCAGCGGTTTTACAAAATACAAGGACTTTTTTCTTTTGAGCCATGCTGTTAAAGCTTAAGAGTAAAAACAGGCCTATAAAAGCTGCGATATTTCTATTCATCATACAATGGATCAGGTTTATAATTGGTTGAATAAAGTAAGCGATTTTTTTTGACAATGATCATTGTTGTTTGAAAGAACTCGCCAGACTGCGCGATTTTTATAAAAATAAAATATAATTAGCTTATTGTTGTCGCGAATACTATATTTGCGACAACAAAATAGATATAGTATGAGAAAGTTAGATTTTGCCTCGCTTCAAGTCACAAACCTGGAGGCTTCCAAAGAATTTTATACAGCAAAATTGGGATTTGAGTTGTCACCATTTTCAAATCCGGACGCTTGTATTTTTACATTCAATAAAGGTGAAGCCAGTTTTGCTATCCGTAAACCGATTGGTAATATTGAGGGTAAAGAACTTGGCGTTGGCGCGTCACTTTGGTTTGCCATAGATGAGAATATCGAAGACCTGCAAGCCAGACTTATTGAAAAAGAAGTAGTTTTACCGGGGCCTATTCAAAATACGCCGTTTGGAAAAGCGTTAATGGCGAAGGATCCTGATGGCTACAATATTACTTTTTTACAGCCTAATTAAACGTATACGAGCACATGCCTAAAAAAATTGAATTCCATTTCAACAGCCCTGAAGACAGTCCGGGCTACCTCCTCGGCCAACTTACCATACTGTGGCAAAGAAAACAGAAGCGTGTGTTGGATCCATTGGATTTAACACAGACTCAATTTGTGTTGCTCTGTGCCTTAGCCTGGCTTTCGAGGGAAAGTGACGCCGTTACCCAGGTTGATATTGCCAACCAGGGTAACGCCGATAGAATGATGGTTTCAAAAGTGCTTCGCACATTAGAAGAAAAGCAGTTTATAACCAGGTCTGAGCACAAAGTGGATACACGTGCTAAAGTAATTACACTTACCTCATTAGGCGAATCTGTACTCCAAAAAGCTTTAAAGGCTATCGAGGCAGCAGATCTTGAGTTCTTCAATAACCCTACGTTTGAGATGCCTGCTTTAAATAAGATGATGGTTAATCTGATCGACCAGAATAAAGACGTATTATAAAATCGGGATGTAATAATCGACAATACATTTTTTCTCAGGATGTGTTCTGTAGTCATTATGATAGAGCTCAAAGGGATCTCTGTCCGCTTTTCTATAGCCGTTTTCGGCCATCCAGGCAAACAGACCATTCCATGATTTTTCAAATTCACTCAATCCAATCGAGAAGCTTCCAACAATAAATTTCCCTTTTTGTATTGTTCTTAGCCCAATGTTGCCAGACACTTTTAGAGGTTCTGCCAGCGTGATACAGGTGCTGATCCGAACTTGATGTGGGGCCGTTGTTTTAAAGCTGTCATGGTAAATGGTTACCATTTTTGTGTCTGCATTGTTTAACAACTCCAACGGTGTAGCCCACCTCATAAGGGTGTCATAGGAAGACGTGATGGCATGTACACCAATGCAAGTTACATAAGCCAAATCCATGTCGGCTATCTCTTTGATTTCAATTTTAGCATTCATTTTGATCCAGTTTTTAAGGTGATCTATGCTGCAAATGTATGCCTCAAATGTAGTGTGTACTTGTCCAATCTTGCTTTGAATTTTACTGATCTTGCTAAATCTGTTGCCACTCTGTTTACGAAACTCGGATGGTGTTAACTGATAATATTTTTTGAATGCTCTGGTGAGGGATGAGTTACTGGTAAATCCAAATGACATTGATAATTCGGTAATGGTAACTTCCGGTTTGCGCATCAGGACAGCTGCTACCTTTTCAATTCTTTTCCTGTTGATGTAAGCATTTAAAGTTTCACTGGTTATCGTCTTAAATATTCTGTGAAAATGGAAGGGTGAAAAACAGGCTATTTTTGAAACTTCTTCCAGAGACAAATTGGTATCGAGATTTTGATCTATGAACTCCAGCGCTTTGTTTACGCTGCTGGTGTAATCTGATTGTAGCACCGACTTATTTAAAGTTGCCATTTTCTGTAATTGAGTTGTTCAAATGTACATTAGGTTTTACTAAAAGTCACTGTTGCACTTGTTCCAATACTGCTATTGAACATGATCTCGCCGTCTAATTGTGCAACCAGCCCCTTGATGAGGGTGATTCCGAAGGAATCTTTCAGATCATCAAGTGCTTCTGACTGCATTCCGATGCCATTATCTGATATTGTAAGCGTAATCAATTGTTCGACCTTTGTTAAAATTACTTCTATAGTACCGGTCTTATTGTCGGGAAATGCATACTTGATTGCATTGGTGACAAGTTCATTAATAATCAGTCCAACAGGAACGGCTCTGGCAATATCTAACATAAAATTGTCTGCTCGTAAATTGTAGTTGATCTGACCTTTAACGTCAAAACTATTTTTAAGATATTCAATTAATTCGTGTGCATAACCCGACATTTCTATTTGATCTGTGCTCTCATCCAGATATAACTTTTGGTGTACTAGAGACATCGCTTGCAGACGATGCTGACTGGTTTTTATCGCCAGACTGGCGTCTTCATTCCCGTTGTAATAACCCTGGGATTTAAGTAAGCTCTGCATCATCTGCATGTTATTTTTTACCCTGTGATGGATCTCTTTAATCAGCCATTCTTTTTCTTTAATAAGCTTCTCCTGTTCCAGGTTCAGGCTGTTGAGCGATTCATTTTGTTCGTTGATTTTGTGCTGTTTTTCCTCCAGCATTTTATAGCTGTTTTGCTTCAGCCTGTATCTATTGTAGCCAATCCCAATGATGATGACGAACATGACTATTGCTGCATAAGCAAATCTCCTTGATTGGGTAGATTGGGAGATCTTCCTTTTTTGAATAAGGGATTCTTGCTGCAGCAATTTGATGTCCTTGACCTTTTGGTTGGTCTCATACTTGATCTGCATATCGGCAATCCGCCCGGTATTGGCAATGTTGTACATTGAGTCTTTGTACGCAGTATAGATTTGGTAATTGCGGATTGCAGAATGATAGTTTCCAGATGCGGAATCAATTTTGAATCTTAGTAAAGCGACATCCTTTAAAATCAGGGAGGTGGTATTTGGTAGGGTCTCGAATTTATTCAACAGCGATGCTGCTGAACGGTAATCTTTTTTGTCGATATAAAATCTGGCCATCAGATAATGTGCCTTTGCGCCAGCTATGGTGTTGCGCCTGTTGAAGTCGGCATAAGCAATTGCTGCGGGATCCATGCCAATCATTTTTTTATAATAAAGCTCCGCGGCATTCATGTTGCCAACACTTGCATAATATTCACCTTTAGCGGCGAAAAGATGTTGTAACAACCGGGGATCAGTTGTAGAATTGGTCTTTTCGAACGACGATAAAAAGTTCTTTGCATCCTTCATTCTATTCAATGCAACCATGTTATCTATTATTCTACGTGCAATATAATAACCATCAGCAGCATCAACATTGGCCAAAACATTGATGATATCCTTGTAATATTTCAGACTATTTGCATAGTCACCCAGACTATAATAAATATCTCCCAATCCAATGTATATTTCACTTTTCCATCTAAAGTCTGGAAATTCCTCTAGATTGTTGACTGCAAGTATGGCGTACGATAGGGCTTGGTGAAAGTTTCCCTGGTCATAATAAACATTGGATAGGTTGCAATAGTACTTGTAGAGTTTTCTGTTTCCAGACTCTTTTCGCAGCTGAATGGCCGATTGTGCATAGTATCTGGCGCTGTCGATCTCAAAAAGCTCATAATGAAAGGTAAAGCTTATTTCTAAAGCACAGGAAGCCATTTGTCCGATGTTGTTGATGCTTCTATAAATACGAAACGCATTTTTTAAATATTTCAGTTGCAGAACTGCATTTTTTCGGCTGCCTGCCGGAAGGTATGCAGCAAGATCCGACCACCAATGCGCTTCAGCGCTGAGATCTCCGTTTTTCTGACAGCTTTTTATCACTTCCATGAAGTAGGAGATCCCTTTGTCAACGTTATCGCTGCTAAAATAAAACTTACCCAAGGCTATTTTACTCTCTATTTCCCATCGGCTGGATTTTATCGCATAGCTTACTTGCAGTGCTTTACTTAAATAAGCATAGCTCCTTTCAAGATTAGATTTCTTGTCATTTGGCCTATTGTGAAAGTGTTCGGCCAAGACCAGACTCAATCTTGCCTGCTGTTCTCCGCGTGCAATATTGGTCAATTCTTCTGCAGCTTTGACCTTGTTGAGATCTAAAAGGGTCTTTACGGTGATAAATACAGATTCTTGTTCTCCAAGTTTATAACTTAATCTTCGGCTTAAAGCTGTACCCTCACGGGCATAATACAGGGCACTGTCTAAATCCTTTGATCCGGCAGATTGCCGCCACCAATAAGATGCTGCAAGTTTATTGAGCAACCATACCCTTCCAGTATCCTGTTGGGAGCGCGAGAGGCTGTCCCGGAGCAGGCCAGGTTTAAACTCTGCAGGTTTGGGTACGGATAGTGTATTTCGGTTGTTTCCCTGCCCATATGAAACCATGGATATCAGTAGCAACAGAACACTGAGCTGTATTTTATACATTATAGGTTATCGTTATACTAAAACGCCATTATCATAAATAACGGCTTAAAATGGTAAGGCAGATTGTTGCTTAATGCAGCGCATTACAAAGGAACTTTGAATTTTACTGATATGCGGTATTGCAGACAGTTTTTGTGCGATAAAATCTGCATAGGCTTCATGATCTTTTACAATTACTTTTAAGACAAGGTCAAAAAGGCCACCGATTACATAAGCCTCCATAACCTCCTCAAGAACAGATATGCGTTCCAGAAATTCATCTACATATTCAAGCCTTTGGCTTTCCAGAGATACATTGATAATCACAGTAAAATTTAAGCCTACCATTTTTTGATCAATCAATGCAATGTAGCCTTTAATATAGCCCTCTGTTTCGAGTTTTTTTATTTTATCGTATACCGATGTCCTTGACATATGGAGCTTATCGGTTAATTCTGAAATTTCAAATCGAGAGTTATGTTGCAGTATCCTCAGCAACTCAATTTCCTGCTTACTTAATTGTTCCATCGGATTATTTCCGGCAAAGGTAGGTTATAAAGTTTGTTTTCGGATGAAATACGTTGTAGTAGTCTTAAATCTGACTGATGTTCGTATTTGGAAATAAATAGGTGAACTGAATACTGTAATGGATAGTTTTGCGCCTATAAATCACAATCCTATGTTTAGATATTCAGCAATAGTGGCAATAGGAGCACTTAGTTTTGGTGTATTGTCGTCATTCGCAAAATTGGCCTACGCACAAGGTTATACCGCAGGGGAAATCACATTCGCACAGGCGGTATTAGGTGCTGTAATTCTTTGGGCAATGGTGTTTTTTAAGAAATTTAACAACAAGACATACCGGATTAAAGCAAATTGGAAGTTATTTGCCATTGGTGCTTGTATGGGTATCTCTGCATATACTTATTACCTGTCTTTAGCGTATATACCAGCTTCATTGGCAATCGTATTACTGATGCAAATGACCTGGATGAGTATTGTTGCCGAATCCTTGTTTTTTGGAAAAAAGCCGGATAGGGTAGCGGTAACCACAGCAATTCTTATTCTCCTTGGGACAATTTTTGCTGCAAACCTATTGGATGTCAAAAGTCTGAATTTTTCCCCTATCGGGATAGCCCTTGGGTTGATCTCGGCCATGTTGTATACCCTGTTCGTAATGCTGACCAGTAACCTGGATAAGGACATCCCGAGCTTTGAAAAAGGTGCCATGATGACTACGGGTTCGGCACTTGTTATTGCACTGGTCAATTTTAAATCTCTTGCACTGAGTACCCATATCGATGTGGGACTATTTAAATGGGGTTCTGCGTTAGCTTTGTTTGGCACTGTGATCCCACCAATCTGCTTTAATGCAGGTATGCCGAAGATCGGTCCGGGTTTAAGTTCGATATTGTTAACATTGGAACTCCCGGCTGCAGTGTTTTGTGCGCATTTAATCCTTGGTGAGGATATTGCTATTGCTCAGGTCTTTGGCATATCCGTTATCCTGCTGTCGATAGCATATTTAAACATAAGTAAAGCGAAATCGCCTCAGCAACCAGGTCGTTCAGCGAAGGACCGATTAACTACCGACTGCGGCAGCGCGATTTAATCGTCGTCGTCCTTTTTCTTTTTTTGCAGAATTACGAATGCACTTCTTTTAGGAGCAGGCATGATAGCATGCTCGCCTTTTATCGATTTCCAGATTACTTCGTTTAGATCAAGGTCGGGTGCTGCGTCCTCTTTGCTGAAGTCGAATAACTCCGAACGTCTGCTGCTTTCGTTGATTGCTACATTTCTATTGTCAAGGTTGATCTGTGGCTGCTTAACAATGAATGTCCTAAGATCAGTTTTATTGGTAAAGCATTCGAACAGTGGAACGGCAGCGGCATCATACTGGCTCATTGGGGGCAGTCCGAGAATTAATTCCATTGTTCTGAGAAAGCCAGAAGTTGAATACATCGTGTGTATAACAGTATTTCTTTTAACATGTGGGCCAATAACATAAGCCGGGGAACGATGCGCATCTACGTGATCGGGACCATTTTGGGCATCGTCTTCCAGGATAAAGACAACAGATTCTTTCCATATTGGGGAGTTCGACAAATGTTCTATAATTCTGCCGACTGCCAAATCATTATCTGCTACAGCTGCCTGAGGCGAAACTTTGCCTTTCTTCTGACCACTGGTATGGTCGTTGGAAATCCGTAGGGTACTAAACTGCGGGACTGCATCAGCACGTAGCAATGAGTCAAAATCATGTGTCCAGGCGTCGGCCCGTACCTGGTCCGTGATATCCATATCAAATCCTGAAGAATGCGGCGACATATGTCCCTTTAGGGACTTGATATGTGCCTTATCATATTCGCCAAATTCACCATAACTTCTGTAGGTAACACCTGCTCGCTGGCAATAGTCCCATATAAAACCGTCTTTAGGATAGGTAACAGGGCGCCCACCTTCAAAATTTGTTGTTCCACCGCGGGATCCATAACTCGTCGGCCATGTTTTTTCTACAACATCTGTCGCATACGCAGCCATACTCCAGTTATGTCCGTCGGCACTTACTTCGGCATCAACATAAAAGTTATCCAGCAACACATAATCTTGTGCCAGGGCGTGCTGGTTAGGCGTTATTTTTTCCCCGAAAAGACATAGCGAGGGATCACCATTCCCTTTTTCAACATCACCTAGTACTTGATCATAGGTTCTATTTTCTTTAATGATGTAGAAAACGTGCTTAATAGGTGATTTTTCGCCTTGTTTGCTTGGAATAGGATTGTCAGCGTCTCTTGCAGCAAAAGATGATTGATCGCCAGTAAACGGCGTATTTGCATATACCTGTTTGGTATATACTTTTTGTAGTTCTGGTTTTGGCGTGTCAATAAAAGACAATGTGCCCTTAAATAAACCTGCTATATATTGCAATCTGCTGTTCGAGGTGCTTCCCATTTGATAACCACTATTATCGGCAGGGGATATTGGCTGTGGACCCTGGGGGTTAGCCATGGAAGTGTTTCCCTTTCCATTTGTCACCAGAATTTTCGATCCCAATACTTTGACACTGGTAGGATACCAGCCTACGGGAATGAAACCTCGGCTCTCACTGTATCCAGGCTTTGTTACATCAAAAACCGCAAGACAATTGTTATCTGCATTGGCAATATATAATGTTTTTTCATCCTGACTTAATGCTAATCCATTGGTAGTAGAGCCGGTTAGTTGGGTGGGATAGAGGGTAGTTGCAATGGTCTCCACAACCTTATCGGTCAAAGTGTTAATTACCGATACGGTGTTATCATTGGCATTGGCCACAAATAGGAAGTTTCCCTTTTTATTCAGTAACAATTCGTTTGGATGATCGCCCACAGGAATCAATCGCTCCAGAGATTCGGTGAGTAGATTGATCACAGCTACAGTATGTCCTCCCCAAAGGGAGATGAATAATTGCTCACCGTCGGGAGCGAGGACACAGCTGTAGGCGATAGCCGGCAATTGAAGTTTTTTAAGGATTTTTTTGTCTGAGGGGTTGATGATGTATAGTGTGCTGTCTTCTTTTGTAACTGTGTAAAGCCGTGTGTTATCTTTATTTACGGCTATCCCTGCGGGGCTGATTTTTCCTTTAGGCCAAACAGGTCCTAATTTAATCGTATCACAGGTGTTTAAGTCGTAATTGGCTAAGTTGAAATTTAAAATCCAGTTGTCGTTTCCTCCCGAAACATATAAATGCTCCTGGTCTTTACTAAAGGCAAGCCCATACCAGGATTTACCTAAGTTCTTTTCTGCAATAATTCTTTCAGTTTTTGGATTGATCAGCTGAACAGATTGTGTACTTTGTCCGTTGTTCGTAATAGCCACATATTTCCCAGCAGCGCTGATTTGCATATTTAACGGTAAATCGCCAAGATTAATGGAATGTCCCGCCGGACTTAGCTTCCATCCGTTAGGTAAAAGAATTTGTTCCGTATGTTTAATCTTTCCAGGTAATTGGGCACTAGCAAATTGTACACTGCATAATAACCCTAAAACTAAATGGTATGCTTTCATGATATAAAATAAGGGCGAAAAGTAAAGGTCTTATATTTACCTAAAACAACCTCAGTGTTACTATAAAGTTAAGTCAATGAATTTATTCTTTATACACAATTTGATTTTTATTGAGTTGATTGGGATTGATGCAAGATGCTATTATACTGACCTTCCTCCATTGTACCATTGCTGATTCAAGATGCTTCTTGATCTGGCTAAATCGGCAACACCGGTGACCGGTCTTTCCAGGCTTCGGTACTGATAGATTCCAGAAATGCGATTACTGCCGAGCGTTCATCTTTAGACAGATTCAATCCTTTAAGTAATTTATCTTTCACTGGATACTTCGGATCGTTAAGTTGTTCTGGTTTTCGTTTTTGCTCTGGCATCCCTGCATTGTACATGTTCATCACACCTTCCATGTTACCGAACAGGCCGTTGTGGAACCAGGGGGCTGTCCGCATCACATCACGTAGTCCTGGTGTTTTGAATTTACCCACATCTTCAATCTTTTTAGTGACGTTATATCTGCCCAGATCTTCATATTTCCGTCCATAATAGGTGAGCCCGGCGTTGTGGAATTCGTTGTCGGTAAACAATGGCCCATTATGGCAGTTCATACACCTGGCTTTGGTTCTGAAAAGATGTAAACCTAGTACCTGCTGATCGGTGAGTGCCTTTTTGTTGCCTTCCAGGAAGCGGTCAAATGGGGTTTTGCGACTTACTATTGTTCGCTGGAAAACCGCCAGACTTTCAAATATTCTTTTGGTATCGATTTTATCATCCCCAAATGCAGCAGTAAAAAGTGGATGGTAGCCCTGGATCTTTTTTAACTTTTTAGGCAGCTGTTTCATGTCCTGATGCATTTCTGTAACCGATGCCACAGGCCCTTCTGCCTGTTGTTCCAGACTTTCGGCCCTGCCATCCCAGAATAATTTCTTGAAGAACCATACATTTTCCAGTGAAGGTGCATTTCTGCTTGTATTGGCATGATCATGGCCTACGGAAACTTCACGGCCGTCTGTATAGTTCAGATCGGGCGCATGACAACTTGAGCAACTGATCTGGTTGGATTCAGAAAGCCTGGGATCAAAAAATAAGATTCTTCCGAGCGCGACTTTATTTCTTGTTTGGGGATCTTTTAGGTCGACAGGCGAAGATGGCAATACACCCAATTCAGAAAATGTGACGCCAGAATCGATGGTAGCTTTAGGCCAGTTCAACGGGTTTTTTGTATATACCGTACGTAATGAGTCGATAGATAACTCGTCACCTGGATGGAAATCATATGAGCGAAAGGACAAGAAAACCAAAACTGCCATGACGCCTGACAGTGTAAGGAATACATTTTTCATAAAGCTATAAATATAGGTTGAGGGATAATTTTAAATCCAGATAACCCTGCTTGGGCACAAATGTAGCATTATAAACATCAGCTACGGTATTCAAGGGCTTCAGGTAGCTACTTTCCAACCCAAAACCTGTCTTGAATTTTTTTACCACACGCTCTGTCACGTAATTAAACCTGAAAGATGCTCTGGCAGCCTTTGCAGACCAATACAGGTAATCGGGGAATACAACACCTTTTGAAAAAACTGTCACCTGAGTTGGAGGGACGTTAAGCTGCATATCGAAAGGAATTCTGGCAGAAAACTGAAGTCCTGCGGAAATTAAATCTTTAGCATGGTTATGCCAGTACTGGCTGTGTCCTAATTGTGGCTCCAGCGTATTGTAAACCAGTTGGTGACTTGACGTAGCATCACGCTTACTGTTGTATAGGTAATTTAGTCCGGCAGACCAATCAAATTGGTGGTTAACGGCCTTGTTGTTTAGCCAACTGTAGAAGATTACTCCATTGCGACTCTCATATGTGAAATTCCTTGCGCGTTGCTGATTCAGGTTGTCATTACCAGATTGTTGTTCAAATTGTACTTTTAGTTGATGTGAGCCAAAGGTTCCACGTTTGGTCAGCAATAAATCAAAACGCGTTGTTTCCAGTTGGAATACACTAATCGTGGTATTGTTTACATTTTTATCAAGTTCGTTCTGATTTGACTCTTCATTAACTTCATAGGCTAATTTAGCATTTACAGACCAGGATTTTAACATACCGGCATAACTTGCGTTTAAGCCAGAAAACTTGTTTTTACGTTTAAAAGCAGTTGTTGAAATCTGATAAAAACCATATCCATAATTGATATAGGGGATTCTTAAGGCATCCGTGGGTAGGCCAGCGTAGTTTTCATTTTTAAACTTCATTTTTTGCACGTCCTCGTCTCCATAACCAGTAAGTAATCCTAAGCCGAGAAAATTCGACCCTAACTTATAAGTTAACTCGGGACTGAATTTGATGCGGTAGGTATAGACTATTGCTCTTGGATCTACTGATCCGGCACTTGAGTTGTAAAAGTAATCCACTCCGGTAGATAGAAACATTTTGTCCTTCAATAATGCATAAGAAATAATCCCGCCACCGTTATAAGTCTGGCGCTCGTAGTTCGAAGCTTTCTTGGCCATAAAATATAGGGGCTGTGGAGAATCCTTGATTCCCTTCATATTGAAAGAAAGACTGTCATCCTTAGTCCTGGAAAAGTTAAAAAATCCGTGCAGCTTGAATCGTCCAAGAGTATTTAAACCATCTGTATTGAAACTGGTCGAAGTGGATTTTTGGGCTTCCTGAGCCACTCTGTAGGAACCGGTTGCCTGCCTGTAGGAGATACCCGCAACGCCAGCTTTCTGCAAGGTTGAACTTTGAAGTTGCGTAGCACTAAGTCTGATAAACTGTAAAATGTTATTGCTTTGCGTATAGCTGTACAAACTATCAGCTGCCGCCTCGGCTTGAGCGAGGCAGGCAACCGGTAATCCTAAAATGAGGACTATTATCAGTCTTTTTAACATCAATTTATTTAAATACAGTTTTAGTTGCGTCTGCTAATGTCAGGTAATCAAAATCTTGCGTAGAGTTATTGGTATCTTTAAGTACTTTTCTACCGGCAAGCGTTTTACTGGTTTTGCGGATTACAGACTGTGACGAATATGCCCCAGCTGCGGTGAAGGTGAAACCGGCGTCAATAGCATCTGGTAAACGTTTGGCTGCTCTGCTTGACGCAACGGTGTGCATGAGATCAACTCCATCAATGATAGCTGATGTGGGAATCTGTAAATATAATTTACTGGCGCTGGTTAATGTTACTTCTTCAGGGTCAGGGAATTTTGGCCAGGCCAATGGATCTGTAGCAGGTTTGTATATGACAAGCGCCTCATATCCATTGTTATTCAAAATCATATCCCTGATATATCCTGTTAATAAAACATTAACGTTGGGAATGGTTGGATTATCGACATCAGATGATAAAGGATTTACACCAGCAATATTTCCGTAGTAGACTTCAAAGTCAGCCTTACTAAGATCGATCGTTAAGCTAGGATCCCTTACAGAGATAGCTGCGCCATCTGCGCCTACATAGGCGGATTTATGGTTTTGTGCGTTTTGCGCAATGATGATGCTTGATCCGGGTTGTACTGGATATTGAGTTCCGCTTCCGGGGATTTTAAATAACGTTACTCCGTAAACATAATCCGTATTGGCAGTAGTACCAGTCATACCAATGGCTTTAAGCCAGTTAAATTGACCGTTTGGAAGATAGTATGGTTTTGTGATGTCTACACTCGACGTCCGCGTGTTTTTACCGTGCACCTGAGAAATACAAAGTCCGTCGGCGTAAAGGACTTCATTAGAATTGTTAAACAATTCTACGAACTGGTCTCTGAATAGCGCGGCTTGAGTTGTGCTGGATCCTCCGTAATAGATTTGTTTGATTACCCAGTTACCCAATCTGCCTGATTTCAAAGTTAGTGGCAGAACTGCGGTTCCAGATACGATGTTTGCTTCCAGACTCGCATTGAAACTTACGTCTTCTGCGGTATAGGCGCCCGAGATCTGGCTGTATTCGGCTGCGGTAACGAGTAAACTGGCTACAATACTATAGTTACCGGGAGTTACGCTACTAAAATTTACTAGACCTTTAGCGTCGGCCTTCGCTTTAAGCACAAGTCCGTTGGCCTTATTGGTAAGCGTAAGTTCCGTATTGGCAAATGGCAGTCCAAGGTCTGCACTTTCTGTAGCAAAGCTTAGCTGGAATGATTGCGAAACCGGCTGAGCTTCTTCTAGTACATCTTTTTTACAGGAGACAATAAAAAGCACCAAAAATGCGCTCAGTAACAGTAGTTGTTTTTTCATAATGATTAAAATTTAATTGATAATTCTGCCCCTACGCTTGTGGGTGTAGAGTAGGTAATTTTCGAGCCCGTATTGGGGTTCAGGTATTGGGTTTTTATATTTAAAAAGTTATAGGCGTTTACTGAGAACCGGATCTTTTGTCTGATTTCTTTCGAAATTCTGACCGAGAGGTTTGCAACAGGAAAAGGCAAACTTGTTTTGGTATTGGCATCGCTGCTCATTTTCAGGAATCCATAGTCGGGATTAGTTGCGTCAAAAACTGGAATTTCATAACGCGTAAGCTTTTCATCTAAATAAGCAGTAGGTATTACATTGGTCAGCTGTGTTTTAGTTTCCGTTTGCCAGGTAACATCAGCCAGGAAATTGACCACGAATCCAAGTTTAGGTATATGCGTTGTTGTACTGATTTTTGTCATTAAGTTCCAATTGGTATATGCAGTTGGTGGATAAACACCAAACCATGCTTTTCTGCCAAGGTCTATATAAACCTGCTCTGCAGGGAGCACACGTTCAGTCGCGTTTTTGAAATCACTGTAACTAAAGGAATTGTTCAGGTTAATGGACGTTTCTATAGCCCTGATCTTTGGAACGGAAATACTCCATTCGAGACCGTAATTTTTAGAGTTCAGATCGTTTGCTACGTTATTGACAGCCACATACCGATTTCTGTATTTGCCATTTGGGGTAACTATTGGAGGTCCACCCTTAACATAGGTGTAATCAAACTCAGGGAGGGTGTAGGTATTATAGCTTGTCAAATTGCTGAAGCCATCTAAATCACGTTTGTAGTAACCAAACAACGATGTTGTAAAGTTGTCTTTCTTATAATTTAACCCAAGCTCCAGCTGGTTAGATTTGCTGGATTTCAATTTGGAATTATCAGCAACAATTTTATCGGTGTAAACCAGGAAAACACTTTCATTTACATATCCGGTGAAGTTATTTAACAGTACCAAATCGACGTAACTGGGCGCCGGATACCGGTGTGCCAACGATGGTCCTTTAACAGAAAGTCCATATGCTGCGTTGAAGTTGATATTGTCGTTAAGCGCATAGGACATATTTACTCTGGGCTGAACATAGCCTTTGGCATTCTGTACATCGTAACGAACACCGGGATTGAACGTTAGTGGCTTTTTAAAAAGATTGACTTTGAAATTATCTTGCAGATAGATACCATAGTTCAAAATATCCGGTAAGCTTTCATAGCTATAGGGTCTTTCATTTTGATAATTTTGATTTGCCCAGCGTGGTTTTGTCGGATCAACAATTACGCCCTGACCGTGATTTTGAGCATAATACAAATTTGTACCCAGGCTAAGTTTATGTAAAATCTTGCCGGTATAAACATCATTGGACAAGCTTAGGTTACCATTCATATTGACAGGGTTACCCTTGATGTGCTCTACAGAGAGATAGGTGCCAGGAATATAATATCCCTGATAAATTTCATTGTCAGTATCCTTATCAGCCATTCCTTTTACTTCACCGTTAAAAAACCGCTGGTTATAGGTCTCGCTGTAATTATTCGAGTAGCTAAGACTAAAATCTATGCGCTTTAGCAGATTACTTTCGACCGTTAAAGAACTTCTATTACTAACACTGAGGTTTCTGCTTTTTGCAAATGTTCTTATGGCCTGGTCGTCATCTGGATCAATTCGCACATCATCTGTACGTGTACCATAATCCAACGAAATCGTATTTTTAAAGTTCTTGAATAAATAGCTCGTCCACATCAGGTTAGCACTAACGCGTTCATAAATCTTTACCTTATCACTAGGATCTGGGTTGGCGTACAAATAATTCAGCCCATAATTGATTGCACCCCATTTTTTATCAAGGATGTAGCCTTTGGAAAGTGAGAAATTGGTGGATGCGCCATTGATCCTGGTTGAAAACTGATAAGGAGTTTTTCCGGCCTGTCTGTTCACGATGACTGCTCCTGAAGTGAGGTCGCCATATTTTGCCGGAGCCACACCAGTGATAACCTCCACACTTTCGATATTGTCTACTGGTATCTCCCGAATGTCTAAACCAGAAAATGGCACATCAAAGCGGCCGTAGGTGGTAGCTGATATTGCGGACGAATTGACGCCCCATTTTCCAACACTCCTGTTTTGCATATTGGCATTGTTGGATTGTTGTATGTCGTCAATGATAATGGCGACGCCAAAAGAATTGTTCATTGATTGCAGGCCATCTGCTTCAGAACGCAGCGTAATGTTCTGTACATTTTGTAAAGCAGGGGGTGCGAATTTTTTGCCCGGAAGGTTATTTAGAACATCGCCAAGACTAAAAGCCTGAGTTTGTTCTAATGCCTGGCGGTCAAAGATGATTGAAGAATTAGAGTTTTGTGATCGCCTAACCTGGTTGATTTCTATTTCGTTGAGGGTTAGGCTGAGGTCGACCATGTTAAAGATAGCCCCTTCAGTAAGTGTTTTAAGGCTAATTGGTCGTTCAATAGTCCGTTTTCCTACCACAGCAATTCGCAGGTCGTAGGTTGGTAAAGCCAATTTTTTGCCCACCTTGAAACTGAATCTACCAGCACTGTCTGTGAAGGTAATGGCGTCAATGTTTTTTAACGTTACCGTTGCATATTCAATCGGTTTTGAGTGCTCATCGTAAACAGTACCTTTAAGTATTGTCTGCCCTCGAACAAGAGAAAAAGAAAGTAAAAGGAAGGAAGTAAGTAAAAAGTATCTCAATTTAGAATTATTCTTAACGGCGTCAAAGGTGTTAAATTTTGAACATTATCGCAAGTTATTTAGACTAATTCTAATCAGTTGGTTGATTTGTAGCAGAATTGATACTGTTTCAAATTAAGATGAAATGATTTTAATAATTGCTAAATTGGTTCTGAAAAACCAGGCATATATAAATCTGAATGGAAGCAAATAGTGTTCACGAAATTACGATCAGGACAACTTGTGTAGCTGATTTGGCTACGCTGTTCGAGTTCCAGCTCGATGGTGAAGGACAATATCTGGCTGCTTTTATGCCTAAGAATGCTTCCGATAAAGCAGCATACATTGATAAATACACAAAATTCCTTTCTGATCCTTCAATATTTATGAAAACCATAATGATAGGAGAGACGATAGTCGGAAGTATAGCGAAATATGAAACAGAGGGAAATGCAGAAATAACGTATTGGATAGATAGGAAGTATTGGGGAATGGGGGTGGGAAGCAAGGCCCTCGAATTGTTCCTTATCCTTGAAGCTACAAGACCAATTTATGGTCGGACTGCCTTTGATAATATCGGATCACAAAAAGTGCTGGAGCGATGTGGCTTTAAAAAAATAGGTACTGACCGGGGTTTTGCATCTGCAAGACAGATGGAAATAGAAGAATACATTTACTTGCTTGCGTACAAAGCTGATCGTGCATTTATTTTTGTCGCTCTTTTAACAGCCTGTCCAGTTTTTCTTTGGTTTCAGGGATGGTAGTCAGCGATAGTGCTTTTTCGAAACTTTTGATAGCCTCGGTTTTATTGTCGGTTGCCAGATAGAAATCTCCTAAGGAATCATAGCAGTTTGCGCTTTCGGGATAGTTGACTACATTAAGCTTGAACAAGGTCTCTGCTTTCTTGAATTGTTTTGTAGCAATCATTTGATAACCGAAATTGTTGACTAAACTTTCGTCGGGCTTAATCAGATAGCCCATTTTCTCAGAAACATTGTTGAAGTGTGAAGTCAGCAGTGCGTCCAACTTGAAGTCTTTGTTTGTCAGTTCACTATCGTAGACTTTGAGTTTGTAGAAGTCAAACACAAACCGAAGCGCATCGTATTCGCCAATCAGCCTTACCGAGGGATGATTATCATCTTTATAAAACCTGGATTTGAAATGTAGACTGCTCTTGTTATTTTTGGACAGTGTTTTGATAAATGCTAGATTGCTACGGATGAGTGATGTTGAACTACTGGTGTCTTTTAATACGCTCAAAGTATCAACACCCCTTTCCAGTCGGTTGGCCATGGCCATAAATAATGATTTACCCTTGTAATTATGATTAGGTAAAATCAGGCGCGCTTCTTTTACGACTTTTTGATTATCCCACCATAAGGCACCGTCAAGGGAAACGTATGCATTAAATAATTCGGGTTTGTGCAGGAATGTATTGATAACCGTGAGGCCTCCTACGGAGTGACCAATGAGCGTTTTATAACTGGTAGTAGGGTAATTCGTATTGATGTAGGGAATAAGATCTTTCTCTATAAAAGACATGAACTCATTGCCCATGCCAACCTGGCCGGGAAATTCTTTATCTGCGCCAGTTGTTAATTCTGCCAGTCTGTTTTCCTGAACTATCCCGACTACAATTGTTGGCGGACAGAGGCTTGATTCGGCCATGTGTTCTGTAATGCTCACAACAGTATTGAAATTTTCACTTCCGTCCAACAGATAAATTACCGGATAACGGCCTCTGTCTTTAATTTTATTTCCACCGTTACTGATTGGAATATGGATCCAGACTTTCCGGTTTTTAGCAAGTACCTTCGAGGGAATCGTTTCCTCAAAGCCTGTGTTAAAAGGACTGTTTTCCTGTGCGCTTGCACAAAAAGACATCAAAAGTAGGGTAATTGAGAGGAGAAAAAAATTCCAATTTCTGGATCTGTTTACAATGTTGAGCTGACGCATTTAGGTTTTTTTTGTAAATAGACAGATCTTTTTCTATTAAGTTGCATCTTAATTGGAAAATTATTGGTGTAGAAAGTCTAGTACTGCCTTGTTAAATAGTACTGGCTTTTCCTGAGGTACATAGTGGCCGGCATCTTTAACAACCAACAATTTGCCATTTTTAATCTGATTGGCAATTTGTTGGGTATGCGCTGGCTTGACAATATCTTTTTCACCTGCTATAACCAGCACAGGCACTGTAATCTGCTTTAAATCACTTTCGGTGATGTGCGGTTCTGTGAGGAGTAATTTGAGCAAACGCTGACCGTTGTTATTGGGTTCAGTCTTTGTTTTCTCACGCTCAAAATCAGCCTGAAATTTGTTTAATAATTTAGTTTCGACGCCATCTGGGGAGCGTACGGCACCAACAGTTACTACTTTACTAACTAGTTCCGGATATTTTGAAGCCATGATTAACGCGGTGTTGCCGCCATCACTCCAGCCCAGAAGCGCTGTTTTTTTGATCTGCAGCTCATCCAGCAGTATTTTCATATCTGCCGCGAACTTTTCATAGGTGAAGGGGGCGCTGGTTTTGTCTGTACTCTTTCCTTGCGCACGTGTATCAACAGCAATCACCTGGTATGACTTGGCCAATACGGGAATTTGCTGGTAAAAGGCAGCTAGTGAAGATCCGTTTCCATGTAATAAAAGGAGTGGAGTACCTGAGCCATAAGTTTCATAATAGAGTTCGCCGTCGGGTAAATGCAGGTATTTTCCAGTTTTGCTGCTGTTGCCGTAGCCGGATGCAGCAGCTTCCGCTGCATACTTGCTGTAAGCGAGCATCTCTTTAAGACTATCAGTTATGCTTTCTTTTTCTTCAATTGCTGCGTCCTCTTCTTTTTCTTTATTCGGTTTATAGCTATTCGCAGTGATGTTAAATGCGACATGCGCTGGTGAGATCTTTTCCCAGTTTGCCTGACTTTTTTTTCTGAAAAAGACCGAGTGGAAGGGTGTCGGGAAAACAGATACACCAAAGGCCGAGCGCGCTGCAGTATCTGTCTTTACGCTTTTTATCCATTGAATGGCCACGGCAATCTCTTTATATCCTTCCAGATAAATATTGTAGCTGGTTAGATCAACCTTAACCCACCCTAATTTTTTCGTAACGTCAAAAAGAATGTCCTTATCAACAATCAGCTGATCTGGAAGGCCGTTTTTAACGCTATAAAAATTGAGTCTGAATTTCACGCTTTCAAAACGGTTGAAGGTTACCCACATATTGAAATCCTTGATAAAACTGTGTTTATCGATGGAGAAGATAGACGCTTGTTCCCTACCAAGGTTATCGCTGATCAGATTTGACTCAGTAAACATATTAGCCGTCATGATGGTATTGGCGCCGGTTCTGCCAAAAACTTTTGTTTTGTATTTTTCGGGCTTAACTGTTACAGTTTGTAAGAGTGCATCCAGCGGGGTCAGGTTAATGGTTTGTTTACCTTGTTTGAGTTTTTCGACTGAAATGTTGCCAGGTTTATACCCTATGCTGGAAATAACGAGTTGTTCATCGGCACTGATAGCCGATGGGTCAATCTTAAAGCTGAAAATTCCATTTTCGTTTGCTACCGTACCAATGCCTTTGCCCTTTATTCCTAACGTAGCAAAGGGGACTGGCTGATTCGTTTTCGCATCATTGACAACACCGGCTACAGTTAGCGTTTGGGCGAAGGCGATTTGGCTGGAAACACATACTATGATGAGGAAAGCAAGTTTAAATTTCATGTAGTTGTTATGGTTTTTGAATCACCGCTAAACTAAGGATATACATGTTATAGCTCGAACGCTCAGAAGTTAAAGAATGTTAAAGTCTGTCCAAAAAAGGCCAACATGACGCTTAAGTTGGGGATTGATCCTAATTAATGATCGGAAATAATCACTTGCTCGCGCGGTTTGTCTGAACGCTTTTTAAATACGAATATCAATAAAGGCAGGACGACAATAAACATAGATCCAATGAGACTAAAAGAATCGATATAGCTCATCAGGGTAGATTGTTTGATTACCGCAAGATCGATTAAGCTCATCGCTCTTTGTCTGGCATCAAGGTAGCCTGAACCTTTCTGTTGAAAGTATTTTGTGTAGGAATCCAAACGGCTGATGAAGGCCGGATTGGTAGGGGTAATGTGTGTTAGCAGATCGCTGCGGTGCTGTGCGGTCATCCTGAATGAATAGGTATTGATAATTGAAATCCCAAAAGACCCGCCTAGCTGTCGCATCATATTATTTAAGGCTGCACCTTGTGGAATATGAGCAGGTTCGAGTGACGAAACGGCAAGTGCTGTGAGTGGAACTGTAAGAAAAGCCATGCCTATTGCTCTGAAGATCAGGCAGACTGTGATCTCGGTAGCCGAAGTGTCCAATGTAATGCCTGTCATTCTCCAGTTGAAATAAGCAAAGCTAAGCAGTCCGGTGCCTACCAGTACGACTGTGGGCACACCACGTTGCATCAGCCTGCCACATAAAATCAACACAAAGATAGCAATGATGGCACCAGGCAGTAGCAGCTCACCTGATTGTGTGGGTGTAAATCCAAGTAGGCGCTGTGCCAGCACTGGGGTGATGTATACTGAAGTGAACATGCCTATACCGGTGATAAAGGTGAGCACAGCAGCGATACTTAGTGTTCTACTTTTGAGGACCCTGAGGTTTACAACTGGAAATTCGACCCTCAATTCCCAGATTACGAAGGCTACCAACGATAAAACTGAAATCACTGTAAAACAAATAATGTAGGGTGCAGCAAACCAATCTTCAGTTTCGCCACGTTCCAGAACTGTCTGGAGTGTGCCAACTCCTATTGCCAGTAAACCTATGCCCGTCCAATCAATTTTTCTAAGCATTGGTTTTTCTGCAGGCTCAGTCAGCAGGAAATAGCATGAAATGGCAGCAGCAATACCGATGGGAACATTGATGTAAAAAATCCATGGCCAGGAAAAATTTTCAGTAATGTATCCGCCGAGGGTCGGGCCAATAGTTGGGCCGATAAATACGCCGATTCCAAATAAAGCGGCTGCGGTACCATGTTTTTCCTTTGGGAAGTTCTCAAATATTACGGCTTGTGAAACAGAAATCAATGCGCCACCGCCTATTCCCTGAAGGAAACGGAAAAGCACGAGCACCCAGATGTTTTCTGCCTGCCCACACATGAAAGAACAAAAAGTAAAAAGTATAATTGAGCCGATATAGTAGTTTCTGCGTCCAAGTTGAGCAGTTAGAAAACCAGTCATCGGAATGATAATCACATTAGCGATCGCATATGCGGTGATGACCCAGGAGGTATCCTCCAGCGTTGCACCAAGGTTCCCACTCATATGAGACAGGGCAACATTCACAATAGAAATATCTATAAGTTCCATTACCGCTGCCAGTAATACGGTAAGAATGAGTAATTGTCGTCTAAGTGGTGACATAGTTTGTATTACTTTAATATACCGTTCGGTATATTTATGGTTAAAAAAAATGCCATTAAAAGGCATGGAAGCGTACAAAGAAATTTGTAATTATTAGTACAACAATCCGTTTGTGGCAGCAAATGTAAAAATACCATTTGGTATATTTTTCAATTCTTGGAAAAGAAATTGAATCGTGACAGTAATTTGATCAGTATTCCAGGTGCAAACAGTCGTAACCCGCTTTTTTAACCAGTTGTTCGATACTTTCGGGACTGAGATTTTCTGATTCTATACGTAAAATGTTGTCTACATCTTCTACATCGACATTCCAATCGAGAATGTAAGGCTCTGATATAAAAAAACGGCTGATCACGTTAACATCGCCTTGCTGACCAATAGTAGTCTTAAATATGAATACATCCATGATGATTGGTATTAGTTTGCCAGCAAAATTAGTAGTTGAAGGCGTGCCTGAAGTACTCAAATAACATGAATAGGTGGACAAATCACAGGTATTGTTAAGAAGCGAACGGGCGCTCGCTCCTTAACAATGAAAATTATTGAATTTTATTAACGATCAGGTCGTCGAAATAGATGTAACTGGTTTGGCTTGAGCCCCAAACGGCAACATCTTTTCCGCCTCTGAAATTGTGGAAGGATAACCTGTTGATGAGCCTTTGTGCATCGTTTGTTGTCCAACGGATCGACTGATCCAATACCGTTGTACCGTTGATGAGCACTTGTACCCAGCCATTTTTGCTGGATCCTGTGTTACTTTTTACGTATAGATGCACGGTATAGGTATTTCCTTTAACCAGGCTGCCGGATGTAGGATACGTTTTTCCGAAGGTATCTCCGCAAGGGCCGGCCATATCTCTATGGTATACATAAGGCTGGAAGTATACTCTGGAACCAGAGTTGTACCACATCAGTCGCAGACTGCCACCATTTCCGTCTGTCGCAATGTCGCAGCCAGTATTACCTTCACCAATGAGGAAGCCAAAGCCTACTTTACCACCTCTGCTCCAGTCAAACTGGCTATGAAAACGTACTTTGAATGTTGCTTCGTAGGCAGACCCATCAGAGATGTCGGCCCCAGCAATCAATCCGTTAGAAACGGAGTTTGGCGCCAGCGTTGCCCGGGCCCATCCACTAGAAATGTAAGCGCGGTCTTCATTCCAGCCGGTCAATGAGGCACCGCCGAAATCGCCGCTTGCCTCACTATAGGAGAAGGATCCGTCGGGATGATTAAACTGCGTATTGATATTACTTGGGTATGCTTGTGCTGCAGCAACAGCCATACTTTCATTTCCTGGTCGCTTTTCGGTAGGTGTGGGAACCTGATTTGATTCTGCGGCATCTTTAGAACAGCCAGCAATTGCAAATGAAAAAATTAACAAAGCTATGCCTGCTAATCTGGATGATTTAGTTTTTTTGCTCATTTTAATTTCGGTTTAATTTAATATTTGGTTAGCTAATACTGCGCAGTTGATGTCCTGGACACGATGCTGCAAAACGACGGTTAAATTTCTGGTTGCTGGAATTTTTTAAGATAATAGATGTGTTAATTGAGTGTTAAAAGCGGCAAAGTATTGTTGCTGAATAAGCAGTCCCTGTAAAAGGGACTGCTTTAAAAACCGAGGCGTATAAAAACTAAGGCAATTTGTCGAGAGCGGGTACGTTGAGTTCGTAACCAGCATAGCCTTTATTCTGATTGATTCGCCCTTCTGTATTAAATCTTTGGGCGCTTGCTGGAACAGGCCATAATACATGGTAAGGAGCGATTTTATAGTTTACACCTTGTAAGGTTGGTACTTGATTTTTATAGAAATCATTTTTTTCTATAATTCTGTCGTACATAAAATTATTATCTGAGAAGGCAGCAACGGTATAGGTCTTGCCATTGTATGCTGGTTTTCCTGTTTGCGCGAAGATGTAGGCTATGCGGGCTAGCTCAGTTTTACGTGGTTCTTCCCAATACAGCTCGCGGGCTCTTTCATCGAGGATCGTACCGATGGTAATCTGACTTGCGTTTGTGAGCAAGGTAGCATTTGCACGACTTCTAACTACATTGATGTCGGCCATAGCGAGTGCCAGGTCACCCTTCCAGTAATATGCTTCGGCCCTTAATAAATAAGTTTCAGCCAATCTGAAAACGTACCAATCGGTATTGGTACCGCGTGGCGGCGTCCAATACGGGTCGTTCGCCAGCGCATTTGTAGAGTTGATAAACACTTTGTAGTGCGGCCATCCAAACCAATGTCTGATAGTATCTAAAGCACCATTTGTAAATCGTTGTTTGATGTTAGCAGATGAGTATTCCTGAAGTGGCTGACCGTATAGAGCACGATCGGCGGCATTGGTTGATGTTTTTAATGCAGGGTTATTGTATACCAGGTCAGTCATTTCCATCCACATACCTTTTGCATGGCGGTAATCCGTATTATCTGTCCAGATGTATTTAGTACTGTACGGTGTTCCGCGGTAGCGGCCAATGCCTCTTCCATACATTCTGGTAAGTGGAATTTCCGCTGTTACGGCATCAACGATTGCAGTTGCACCAGATGGCGTTTTCACATTGGCGAAATGCCAGGCAGGAACAGTATTTCTCATGAGCTGAGACCCAAGAGCGGTAAATCCGGCGAAGGCTTCTCTATCTATCACCAGAAACAAGGCTTCGCGGTTTGATGCAATGGATTTATTGTCCATCCGATGTAAATCCCAAACCACATTCTTTGTAAGATCCGTAGCAGTACTACCAAAACGGGCTGTCATCATACCATACTTTCCACTGCCAATTACATTGGTTGCTGATGCAATAGCGTCATCAAATTTACCGAGTGCTAAGTTGACTTTTGTTAACAGGTGACTTACGGCACCTTTAGTTACTTCGCCTTTATTTCCGCCATCTAAAACCCAGGTTTGTGCAAATTCAAGGTCTGATTTCATTTTTGCGAGAATGACCTCTCTTTTGGTGGAGTAGAAATCGGCTTTCGGATTTTCCAGGTCTTTTAGCAGGAGTGGAACGTCGCCAAATTGATGAACCAGTCGGTAATAATTATAAGCTCTGAAAAAATAGGCTGCCCCGAGGATTTGATTTTTTTCAGATTCTGAGGCATAGGTCGGTCTGTCGATATTTGTGATGATTGTATTTGCCTGTCTTACGGCAACAAATTCATTGTCCCAATACCAACCGATTTTATTGAAATCGTCGCTATTTAAATTTGCGTCAGGCGTGATTCTGGAAATAAGGTCCTGTGCCGGCGTATTTTTATCAGTGGTACCATCTACGGCGACGTCGGAAAATATTGATTCCGTTAGCAGAGGTGCTGAGTCGCCAAAGAATTCCCTTCTTGTGGCCAAGCCAAGTCCATTCAACGCGGCTTTCATAGCCACAAGGTTGTTTAGGTTTTCTGGTGCATAGCTGGAAAGCTGTTCAGAATCCAGGTAGCTTTTCTTACATCCTGCGGCCGAAACCAGGGAGAGGAATGCAAGCAATACGATTATATTTTGATTTAGCTTTTTCATTTTCTTTTGACTTATAAGTTGATGTTTAGGCCCAAAGTGTAATATCTAGGTGTAGGTCCATTATTTTGTGGATCCCAATAGGTCCATTTAGGCGCGTAATAACCGGCATTATTTACGTTTGCATAAATTTTAGCACTTTTTACACGCAGTTTGGTCATTAGGTTGGAAGGAAGTGTGTAGGATAGGGCAACGGTATTTAATCTAATAAATGAGTTGTCCCAGTATACATTATAGCTTGTTCCACTGGATCCTGAATTTAGTCTCGCGTAATCGTTAATCGGGTTACTTGGTGTCCAATATGGAAGCACATAAGAAGATGAGCGGGCGAAGCCAACACTTCCAGGTTGATTTTTAGCAGAATTGTATTGCTTTAACTGTCCCCAGTTCGCCAATAATTGGAAAGAGAAGTCGAAGTTCTTGAAGATGTTAAACTCATTGCGCATCGCCAGAAAATATCGCGGAGTTTTATAACCCAGGAATTTTTTATCGGCGTCAGAGTAGGCATAATCGCCATTGATGTCCTCCAGTTTAAAATCACCTGGCTTAATAGCTGCTTTGGTAAACTTTGCTGCTTCGGTCATTTCGTTTTCCTGCCAAACGCCCTGGATATTATAATCCCAAATTACGTCAATGTCTTTACCAATAAACCAACCGTTACCAGGGTCGTCTGTTGGCAACGCAAGGGCAACGATCTTATTCCTGTTTAAGGAGAAGTTGAAGTTGGTATTCCACTTGATATTGCCAGACACCAGGTTTTTTGTAGTCAGACTGAATTCGCCACCTTTATTGTTGATACGGGCAAGGTTAGAATATACGTTAGCATAACCACTCACATTGGGTAAGGTCTGCCTAACAAGCAAATCACTGGTTTTCTTGTTGTAAGCCTCAATTGAGCCGCTGATTCTGTCGTTGAAAATAGAAAAATCAAGACCAATATTCATGGCGGTAGTTTCTTCCCATTTTAGGTCAGAGTTTGCCATTTTTGATCCGATCTGAACGGTATTTACGTCAGACGCGCTTCCGCTTGAATTGACAGTCTGGTATTTGCCACTTGCCAATTGTGCCAATGCAGCATAAGGATCTACTGTACCGTTGTCAGGATTGCGCAAATCGCGGTTTCCGTTTACCCCATAAGAAACCCTCAGTTTTCCATAGTTTAACCAGGTTTGGGATTTCATGAATGATTCATCTGTAAAGATCCATGCAAGGGCAGCGGCCGGGAATGTTGCCCGTTTAAAGTTTACGCCGAACACGGAATATCCATCTCTACGTAGCGAAAGTGTCAGAATGTATCTTGATAACAGGCTGTAGTTTAATCTTGCCATCAGCGCATCACCTGTGTAGACCTTATCTTCACTATTCGTTGTTGGTTTAATGCCGCTGGAAAGGTTATGATATCCCAATACATCTCCGGGTACGAATCCTTCATTACCAGCTTGTGTCCACCAGGTTTGGTATTTCTCAGCATTAGCAAGGAGGGTAACGTCTATCGCATGGATATTTGCAAACGTTTTATTCCACTTGATCAGGTTATCTACCTGCCAGTTGTATCGGGTTTCTGTGGCACGGGTTGCAGAACCTCCAGGGGTTACCACATCAGGGTTTTTGGAGTTCTTCCAATCGAAAGTCCTGTAGAAGTCTAATCCAGGACTAAAGTTCAGTTGATAAGTAATTCCAAAGGGTAATTTTACTTTTCCATATAGACTGGCAAAAATGGTATTTTGCTTATTCATCCGACCGTTGTAGGTCATACTTAAAAATGGATTTCTCGCATTCAGTCCGCTGTCATCTGTAGGGATTCTTCTCAATTGACCGTTAGCTTCATACTTATCGCCGTAAGGAGATAAGCTGGTTAACTGATTCCAGTCGGCCTCAGTAGATCCATCTCCTGTTCTGGCTTCGTCACGATCAGCAAACTGAACGTTGGCGCCCAGGGTAAGAAACTTTCCTGCCTCACCCTCAAGATTAATCCTTCCCCTAACAGCAGTATAATCACCGCCTTCAATAACGTTCTGGTTTTTCTGGTAATTTAGGGACATGTAATAGGTGATCTCTTGCTTTTTGCCACCAAGACTTAATGTATGATCTTGTCTGAAGCCAGTTCTGAAGATATCATCATACCAGTTTGTTGTTTTTCCGGCTAGGTAGTTGACTTTTTCATTGGCTACCAGGCCTAATCTGTTTAACCACAGGTCTACCGGATCCCCACTCTGACCATTGAGCCACTGTGTAATGGAGACTCCTGCAGGCAGGTTTCTTGGGTCGTTATAAAGGTATTCAGGGGTTGTCGCACCACTTCGTAGTACATCGCCACGCCAGGCCAGAAAGCCTTCACCATCGTAAGGCCTCATATTTTTTGCCAATTGCGCCAGACCTATATTGGTATTGAAGGTAATCGTTGGAGCATCACCTTTTCCTCTTTTGGTCGTTATAGCAATAACTCCTGTTGCGGCTTTTGCACCGTAAACAGCGAGTGAACTGGCATCTTTCAATACATCGATGGCATCGATATCATTGGGGTTGATATCTGCCAGTTGTCCGTTGTAGATGATACCATCCAGGACGATCAATGGCGAGGTACCGGCACTTAAGGTAGATTTCCCCCTAACCAATAAATCGCCACCACCTTTGGCACTAGAGCTGAGCCCTACTGATAGGCCTGGAATGTTTCCTTTAAGGACATCAGCGATGCTCTGTGGATTTTCATTTTCAAGTTGTGTGGCCTTAACGCTCGAGATTGCACCTGTAGCGTCTCTTTTGGTAGATGTTCCATAGCCGATCACGACTACTTCGTTCATCGCCTGTACTTCTTCCAATAGGGTAATGGTAATGTTTGTACGCTGATTTAAAGCGACCTCCTGGGTTGAAAAGCCAACTGCTGAAAATACAAGTGTTCCATTTGAGGGGGCAGTAATGGAAAAACTTCCGTCTGGCCCTGATGAGACAGCGGTACGGGTGTTTTTAACCTTAACAGAAATCCCTGGTATGGCTGTTCCGTTTTTGTCTTTAATGGTTCCCCTGACATTTATGTTTTGCGCAAAGCAAAAGTTAAAGGCAAGGCAAACCAAAGTAATAAGTAGGGTAAATTTTCTTCTCATGTTCAATCTGGTTTATAATGGTTAAGCACAAACCTATCCTTATTATCACCAAAATGCAAGCAAATTTATTTGTAAATATCTAGTATATAGTTAGTTGTGTTAAATAGTAATACGTTTCATACGCATTAGGTAAAATGGAAAACAGGCCTTGAAAATGTTTAAGGGGGCTTTCAGTTTTATTGACTAATACGCTTCGTAAGCATTGATTTTTTTTAAAAAATCTGATGTCCAGCTACCGTTATGATTTACTGGCGCATCAAAACGGATTGCCCAGTGCCATTTTGCTCCAGCCCTCTTCACCTGCTTTGAGCAGTTCATCTTTTCGCTCATGATACAGCTTCTGCATTTTTGAATTATAGGTCCAGCAGGTACTTTGTCTGATGGTCAGGATCTGGGAGAGTTTGTAAGACGAAATTGTTCCTTTAGAGTTGTAGACCAGAAAAAGCATATAAAGCGCTTTGTTGATCGGAATTCTGCTATTTTGAAAAACGGTGTTGGCTATAACGGATTCATCGTATCCGCATTTGGTACATCTTCTGCCATAGAGTGTTTGTCCGGATAAATAATGCGTATTTGTACATTTTTTGCAGGCATATCCTTTATTCCACTTCAGGTCAGACAGATATTTGAGGCAATGCTCCTTGTCTGGATAAACCCTGCTGAATTCTTCGAAATCGACGATCTTGGAGGTCATTCTCGCCTTTGTAACACGTTCAATGTTTAAATTTAACTCCTTATTATCTTTTTTGAGCATGGAGTTCATGATGGAGATATCCAGATTTTGCTTTTCAATAATTGCCGCTTTGGCTCTGATCTCAACTGTTCGTTGCTCAACGAGTTCTGTAAGCTCTGCATTGAGTTGCTGATTTAGCTGTTCATTAATCTGAAGTTGCTGGATGATTCTTTTTTGTGCTCTGTTTTTCTTTTTCCTGAGCGATCTGATGCTATTACCGATAGCAAATGAGACCACGACCATTTCGACAAGAAAACACATGCTTAGACTGTAATAGTTTAGTACTCCATAAGGAATCCATTGCAATTGCAGCAGGATTTTAATCGTGAACCCTGCTACTAAAAAACCGTAACCAAGTACAAGAAAACCAGCAGGTTTATAACCTTTTCTGTATACATAAATTGCTGCGGCGAAAACGAGCAACAGTGGAAAAAATTCGATCACCTTCAGGTCAAAAAGCGTGGTGTCAAAAAAGCAGGCGATAAAGAAAATCGATCTTAGCACTACCATGAGGAGCATAGCCTTGTAAAACTTCGGTGCTTTAAATTTCAAGTAAAGGAAATTAACGGTAAACAGTATGCCAAAGATGCTGCTGAGAAAGAGGGCGATACCGAAACCGTATGAATTTAATTGCGGGTAGGAGGGCCATAAGTATTGGAACGCAATTCCATCATTGCACATCTCATAAAGACCTATACTGAGGTTGTAAAGTACATAAAAAAGGTATTGTTTCCCTTTTATCGCAAAGTACATGAGGAGATTGTACAGGCAAAATACGAGGATCATCCCATAAAAAAGGCCGAAAATAAAATATTCACTCAGTGCATACCCCAGAAACCAACGCAGATCGCGAAGTACAACGATTGCGCTGACGGGATTAGGTGATTTTAACCGAATGTAATAGGTGAGGAGCTTGTCTGACTTGTTGTTTAAATCGTAGGTGAAATTTTTATGTTCGTATACGCGTTTGCCAAACCCATAATTTGTGCCAAAGTTATTGACTTCATAACTATTGAATCCGTCTGGTACGAAGAGCTGTAAGTCGGCAATAGACTGATCAAAAAACTCCAGGATCCAGCGTTTGGAAGAAGATGCGTTATGGCCGATCCTAAACCTATACCAATAAACAGATTTTGTATTTACATTTTTTGGTATTCTGTTTGAATTCGGGACGAATTTTTCCTGGTAAGTCTTTGTCAGTATTTGCCCTATATTCAGATTGCCTGAAGGATCCTCAAGTATGTCGAGTTGGTTGAAAGTGAAGATATGGTTTGAAGCATCGTCGGCAATCAAAACAGGAACCTGTGCTAGTGCGTGGCTCAGCAGAAATATCGCTGGAAACAGAAAATAGATTGTTCTTTTAAGAGTAGCCCATCTTTTTGCAAAGTGAGCGGGGCGTTCCGCGGTAATTTCTGACATGAATACATTTGGTTAGAATTCAACATGAGTATACTGATAATTTCATGCTGCGGAACCAAAATCAAGTGTTTGGGAAACGAATATTGTGTTTAGGCTGATTTCAATCGTTTGAAATGTTTTGTAGGGTTTTTGCTAAAATGTTCTTTGTAGATAAAGGAAGTATTACTAAACCTCATAAACCTATCCTGTCTGCGTTACCGGTGAGGACTAGTTATGCGTATGTGTTTCGTAATAATCCTGAACGATGTCGAATCTGTTTTTAAGTTTAAACTTCGCTTTTTGCAGTACTTTTTTAGCGGCAGTATTCTGCCTGTTAACTACCGCTGCGAGTGTTGGTATGCCTTGGTCGAGAATACTTTCTACAACCACTGGCAGGAGCTGGGTCATAATATAACAGCCACTGGCGAAACTGCTTAAATAGAATTCTATGAAATAGGGGTAGCGGTCAATTTTATAATGCTCTTTAGCTACAGCTGGAGAAATCAAATCTATAATTCCGACTACTTTATGTTCCTGTTTGCTTGTGATAAAATGGAGGAAATTGCGGCCGGTGTGAAAATTTACCAACGATATTCTGAGGAAAGCTTTGGTTTCTTCCAGATTATTAAGCCGCTTGCTTGGAATAAAGGTGAGTGTTTTTTCATCAGATAAGATAGCAAAGATTTCTTCGGCTAATTGATCCAGGCGTTCAAACTCTTCCGCACCAAAAGGGTGGATCACAAAATTATCTGTTTCAAAGTGGATCGGCTTTAACATAGGGTGGCCTAAAATAGAAAAAAAATGAATCCGAACTGATTTGTACAGTTGTTTTTTGTTCGGTCATTGATTTATTTGTATGTTAGCTAAAGGCTTATAAATATGTAATCCGTATTGTTTCAGTGGTTTGCATTCTGCCTCGGTAAGGTCAGTCATTATAAAATTACATTTCTATGCTTACAGCGTCAGCGATTCCGGAAACCAAGTTCCGCATCGAATCAATAGATATCCTGCGTGGGTTGATCATGATCATTATGGCGCTGGATCATACCCGTGACTTTTTTCATTTGTTTGGTACCGACCCAACCAATCTGGCTACAACAACACCAATCCTGTTTTTTACACGTTGGATTACACATTTTTGTGCTGCTATATTTGTTTTCTTGAGTGGTGTATCGGTGAATCTAAGCAGTGTCCGCAGGTCTAAAAAACAGTTGAGCATCTTTTTGCTCAAGCGTGGACTTTGGCTGATTGCCGTAGAATTTGTGTTTATTACTTTTGCTATTACACTTGATCCACTTTATCATTTACTCATTTTTCAGGTGATTTGGGTTATCGGTGTAAGTATGATTTTACTGGCCTTACTGATTTGGCTGCCCCTGCCTGTCATAGCAGGCATAGGTATACTGTTATTCTTTGGGCATGACCTGATTACTGGCATGAACTTACCGCTCAACGGGGTGAGTGGATTTCTCTGGAAATTGTTTTTTACAGCCTTTGGTGCTTTTATAGAAATGAATAAGACACATGCACTTATTATACTTTATGCTATTCTTCCTTGGACAGGAGTGATGCTTCTTGGTTATGTGCTGGGAGAGGTTTACCGACCAACTTTTGATCTTAAAAAACGAAAGCAAATAGTTTTGACTTCAGGTATTACGCTAACGTTATTATTTTTGCTACTCAGAACGTTTAATATCTATGGGGACCCTGCACCCTGGAAAATTCAAAGTACCACAGCCTTATCGGTTATTTCATTTTTTAACGTCAGTAAATACCCGCCGTCATTGATGTATTTATGCATGACTATCGGTCCGGGGTTAATATTCTTATCTGCAGTAGAAAAAGTTGAAAATGCATTTACCCGTATGCTGGCTCTTTATGGGAGTGTACCATTTTTTTATTATGTGCTCCATTTTTACCTGCTCAGGGTGTTGAATATTGTACTCTTCTTTATTCAGGGATATGGTGTTTCTGACATTGTGACGAAGGATTCGATTATGCTGTTTCGTCCCGAACAATTTGGCGTTAATCTATCGGGTGTGTATCTGATCTGGTTGTTGGTGATCGGGATCTTATATTTTCCCTGCCGATGGTTTAGCAAGTATAAGAAATCGCATCAGCAGTGGTGGTTAAGTTATTTATAGCTTTGCGGTTGCGTTAAAATCTGTTAAATAAAAAATAGTGAGTACCGTTAGTATTAGTTTAGACGAAAACTTAACGACCATGCGCTTATTACTATTTATCCTGCTGTGTGGGGTGGGAACTGCATCCTCACAAAATAAATCGCTGTATCCTGATACGCTTTACAACCTTGATTTTGAAAAAGTATTGACAGGTAAAATTGATGGAAAGCCAATTAGTGAAGTGGGATTAAAGAATGATTGGGACCCAGAACTTAAACCATCCATCCCTTATGGAAACAATGCTTTGGCAAGTGGGAGGGTATCTGTAAAGGATGCAAGTATTTATTATGAGCTATATGGAAAAGGCGCCCCATTGCTCTTATTGCATGGCAACAATCAATCCATCAAAGCGTTCAAGAAACAAATTAAAGTATTTTCGGAAAAATATAAGGTTATCGCTGTTGATACACGTGGACAAGGTAAAAGTACAGATACCAGCACTGGCGCACTGTCGTACGATCTTTTTGCAGAGGACATGAAAACGCTGCTTGATAGTCTGCACATTCCTAAAGTAAATATTTTAGGCTGGAGCGATGGTGGGAATACCGGATTGATTATGGCTTATAAATACCCGTCTTATGTACACAGGCTTGCTACCATGGGAGCCAATACGGAGCCTACCGAACAGGCGTTGCCGAGGCATATCCTCGATGAGGTTGCAAAGCAATTGGATCAGCTGAAAAAATCATCTGATCCAAAGGCTAAGACGACGGTCAGACTTTATACTATGATTTTACAAGAGCCACATGTCACTACAGATGACCTGCATCATATTCAGGCACCGGTGCTTGTGATGGCGGGAGAGCAAGATATGATTCTGGAGAAACATACCCGCTACATAGCGAAGGAGATTACAAATGGCAAATTGTTGATTTTTAAGGGAGCAACGCACTATGCTCCTGTCGAGATCCCAGACGATTTCAACAGTGCTGTCATTCGTTTTTTATCAATGAAAGATGCCGAAGTTGAAGACATGATGGACTTTACACCTGGGAAGTTTAACTAAGATTACCAATATACCTGACTTAGCGCTTTTTTATATTGTTCTTCATCGAAGCGATATAAGTTAGGTGCTTTATGTGCACCGCCCTTACGCGGTTCATCCAGCTTGATCAGTATATTGTACCTCATGATTTTTCTGTAAAAGTTACCACGATTAAGCTGTTCTCCCAAAATAGTTTCATAGAGCGATTGGAGCTCAGGCATGGTAAATGTTTCCGGCAAAAGATTATAGCCGATAGGTTTATGGCTGAGTTGCTCGCGCAAACTTGTTAAAGCGGTTTGTACGATTAATCCATGGTCCATTAACATAGCCGGAAGCTGATCAACAGGAAGCCACTCACAACGATCAGAAAATTCATCTATTGCCGGTGTCACGGCAGTTTGATCTACCAGTGCATAATAACCGGCAGTAACAAAACGCTGCTTGTGCCAAAGGGTATCATCGTAGGCATCGAAAAAAGATTCAGATCTGTTTAGTCCTCCGAAGATGCCGAAGGCATGGAGGAAGATTCGTTCTGCGCCACTTCGTTCATAAAGAATCCGTCGCGCGGCGTCTTCCATAGACTCGTCTTTGAATAGATACCCCCCCGGTAACATCCATGCTTCTTCTCCTTTCATTCTTAACAATAGTACATTTAAGGAATCGTTGTGAAATCCAAATACCACGCAATCTATCGATACACTCGGAACAGCTTTTTCCCAGAATATCTTGCTTAGTTCTATAATCCTATCGTCTTTTTTCATCAAACTCTTATTTTTTTATGTGGACTATTCTGACCACATAATGCCTCTTTTTAATTGTTTAAACACTGTTTCTGCAACCGGTTGCCTAGAGTTAGCAATAATAGGACTAAAATAATTATTTGCAAGTGTAAATAAAATATAATACTATTGATTCATAATGAAACAATGAGAAAGTAAAGGTCTTTTACTTTTCTAAGCCAGATATTGAAATTGCTGTTATGAACAAGAAACTACTCGTCCTCTTACTTGGGGCTTCTGGATGCTTTACCATGAGCGTTCGTGCCCAAGACAAAAAAAACACTGCTGACACCGTTAAAGTCAAGCCTGCTAAATCTTCAAACAAAGAGGAGCAAAACAGAAATGTGATGTTAAATGCCGCCAATAATACCGGCCCCAGGGAGGTAAATATCGGCCTGCCTTCCAGCGTGGGTGGAATAACAATTCTGGAAAATAACATGCCCGTTGTACATTTCTTCTGGCCTGAACTACCCACATCAAGCTGGAGACAAAGTGTAAGTCTGGGACAAACAGGTTTATTAAAACTTGGAGAAGTTGCTATTACTCAAGGTGCACTTGGATTTGCAGTTAATTCTTATAGCAGGGCCGGGTCCGATAAAACTGAGGTTTTTGGTACACTTTCCTCGAATCAATTTGGCTGGTTAAAAGGTGATTTGAGTGTATCTGGAAAGATTTCAGATGGCTGGTATTATACAGCTGGAGTATATGAAAATTTTGATCCTTCTACATACGACCTCGGTTTTGCTAAATATGTAGACAAAACACAAATTTACAGGGCAGGGATTAGCAAACACTTTAAAAAAGGGGAAGTTAATCTTTTATATAAGCATACAAAATCTGCGTCTTTAACCAATTATAGTATTTTCAATTATCAGGAAGGTGGAAATGCAGAAGAGCTGGCCAACTTCAGAATTGGCCGGGATTCTTATTTTATCAATAGTGGAATGCTGAGGTTTAAAGATGTGTTGACTGGAGATTACAAAAATGTAAGTCTGGCAGATGATGCTTATACCACAACAAATACTATCGACATTACCGGGAACTACCAGGTGAGTGACCGTTGGAAACTTAATTTTAATGCCCGCTACCATGGCGCAAAGGCGACGCAGTTATATACTATTCCATTAGCCACGCTGAGCCAGGCTGCAAATGATCAGTTTACGTATGCAAACGGATCGAAATATACAGGCGATGTACAATCTGTTTTGGGTATGCACAGTCCAAATGTACCCACTCAAACAGCAATGGCGAGGGTGGATTTAGTAAATAAAACAGCGCGGCATAATTGGCGGGTTGGGTTAACAGAATCTTATTATAATGTTGACAAATTCACTTCAAACAGAACGTTTTATTATCAGGAAGTAGGGCCTAATCCTGCTCAGCTGTTTAGGAATACCCCTGGCGGTGGTGCTTCAAATACCGATGCTGCCGGATTTTATTATTATAATGTGGGCAGTGAATACCATGACGGTTATGAGAATAAACTTGCTGCATTCTTTTCTGACGACTGGACAGTGTCTGACCGGCTATCTGTTACCTATGGACTAAATCTGCGCTATCACAAGATAAATGGTAATTACAGTACACAAGACCGGACCGATGGCGTTGTGTTGGGTAATTATCCTACGACGCCGTTAAACCACGACTGGTTTCACACTTCGTTAGATGTAAATGCGGTGTACAAAATAACACCTAAGTTCGGTCTGATTGCCGAGTTGCTTTATACCGAGAAGAATGGACAATTAGAAAGTTATTCTGGTGCTGTTGTACCTAATCTGGCTAAAACAAAAATGCCGTATGGTAGCTTTGGATTATACCTCAATGGCGATAAATTCAGTCTTGTGTCGTCCGTAAACTATCTCACACAAAACAACAACCTAACGCGTTTAAACCTGGTAAACCCAGCTAATAGTAGTCAGGCTACCTCAACAACAGTTTATTATGGCATCAAAACCATTGGCTGGACAACTGATGTTGTAACAACACCATTCAAAAACTTTAGCCTTCATTATCTGATCACGCTGCAGAATCCGATTTACCAGAACTATACTTTCGGGGCCTTTGGCAACAACTATGATTACAATGGTAAAAATGTATTGGGTATCTCTAAAACATTAATGGAAATCGATCCGAGCTATACCATGAACAAGTTCAGGTTTTGGGCAAGCTTAAGATATTATAGTAAGCAGTTTGCCAATCTGACCAATGTACTTTATTTTAAAAGTCGTTGGGAAACTTTTGCCGGCACGACTTATAAAATCAATAAAAACTTCGATTTTGGGGTTACTGTGGTAAATCCATTAAATCAGCGCGGCGCTTCAGGCACTATCTCTGGTGCTGAACTGATTACAGATCCTTCATCTTATTATAATACCATCCTAAATGGTTCTTATATTAGACCTTTCACTGTTGAAGGAACCTTAAATTTCCATTTCTAACCAAATATAAATATGAGATCAAATTACACACGTGCCAGCCTGGTTATAGCATTAGCTATTTCTGTTGCAGGCTCTCTAACCTCCAAAGCCCAGAAAGTGGAATGGGTAAGCACAACTGCCACTGCAAAATGGGAAGTTCAGAAAGATTCGAAAATTTCCAGGGACGGTGTTGCTGATGCGACTGTATTTACAGAAAAGCCGAGGCAAACGATAGAGGGATTTGGCGCTTGTTTTAATGAATTGGGCTGGACATCGTTGAGTGCACTTTCGGCAACCGACAGGAGCAGCATATTCAAAGAACTGTTTGCACCTGGTGTTGGCGCAAATTTTACAGTCTTCAGAATGCCAATTGGCGCAAATGATTTTTCGCGTCAATGGTATTCGTATAATGAGACGGCCGGTGATTTTGAAATGAAGAATTTCAGTATTGATAACGATAAAGAAACCCTGATTCCATTTATCAAGTCTGCTTTGAAATATAATCCGGAGTTAAAACTTTGGGCATCTCCCTGGTCTCCGCCGCAATGGATGAAATACAACAAACATTATGCTGGTGCGGCATTTCCTAAAAACGGGGTGACTGCCTGGAGGGACTTACGTTTTAATTTTGCCGGGCTTGACAATGGCATTCAGCCAAATCAAGTAGGGAAGGCAGGAACCAATATGTTCATTCAGGAACCCCAGTATTTCGAGGCGTACGCCCGTTACTTCTCGAAATTTATACAGGCTTATAAAAATGAGGGTATTAAGATCGCTATGGTGATGCCGCAGAATGAATTTAATTCGCCACAAACCTTTCCAAGTGCAACATGGACCGCTAAAGGACTTTCGGATTTTGTGAGTTATCTGGGCCCGGAGATGAATAAACTTGGCGTTGACATCTTTATGGGAACTGTAGAAAAGGGTAACCCTGCATTAGTAGATACGGTATTAACGACTGAAAAAAGTGGTGGCTTTATCAAGGGTGCTGGTTTTCAATGGGATGGTAAAATGGCCATTGGAGATATCCATTCGCGCTATCCGGAATTGCCGTTGTATCAAACGGAGCATGAATGTGGCAATGGGCTGAACGACTGGGCATACGCTAAGTACTCCTGGACGCTATTACAGCAATATCTCAATAATGGAGTAAAGACCTACGAATACTGGAATCTGTCTTTACCGGTAGGCGGAAAAAGCACCTGGGGATGGTATCAGAATTCATTAATTACAGTTGACGAAAAAGCAAAGACATACACTTACAATTACGAGTATTACCTGATGAAGCATTTTAGTCATTATGTGAAAGCGGGAGCGAAATATCTGGAGACTAGTGGACTGGACAAAAATATTATTGCTTTCCGGAATCCTGACAAGAGCGTTGTAGTGCTTGTACATAATGAAGCCGCTACTGACCGTAAGGTGAACATTAAAATCGGTGGATTTTCTGTTTCAGCAACCTTGAAAGGTGATTCTTTTAACACATTACTTATTAAAGGCTAACAAATAAACAAGGAAATATGAACTGGATTTCAAGTTTAAGGGTTGCAGCTGTGCTGATGCTTGGCTACAGCAGTTTATCAGCGCAAACCTATAAGGCAGATCGGCTGCTTTTTGGCGTCGCGTATTACGAAGAGTACTTGCCATATGATCGTTTAGATCAGGATATCAAAATGATGAAGGATGCGAACATCAATGTTGTTCGGATTGCGGAGTCGACCTGGAGTACACTGGAGCCGAAAGAAGGAGTGTACGATTTCTCGCATATTGACCGCGTACTGAATGCGATGCATAAAAACGGGATCAAGGTGGTGATAGGAACACCAACCTACGCTGTTCCTACGTGGCTGATTAAGAAATACCCGGCAATACTCGCCGTTACACCACAAGGACAGAACCAATATGGTGCACGTCAGAATATGGATATCACTAATGTGGATTTCAGGAGTCATGCTGAGACGGTAATCCGTAAAATTATGGAGCATGTTAAAAACCATCCTGCCATCATTGGCTATCAGGTGGATAACGAGACCAAAGCATATAGAACCAGTGGGCCAGGCGTGCAGAAGTTATTTGTGGCTTACATGAAAAAGAAGTATCCTAATCTGGATAGCCTTAATAAGAAATTCGGATTGGATTACTGGAGCAACAGGATCAACAGCTGGGAGGATTTTCCACCTGTAAATGGCACTGCGAATCAGAGTATCAATGCTAGCCTGAATGCGGAGTTTGCCAAATTTCAGCGGAAAGAAGTTACGGATTATTTAGCCTGGCAGGCTGCAATTGTGCGGGAATATAAGCGTAAGGATCAGTTTGTAACGCAGAACTTTGATTTTGAATGGCGTAATTTTTCGTATGGAATACAGCCGGATGTAGATCATTTTGCTGCAGCCAGAGCAATGGACGTTGCAGGGGTAGATATTTATCACCCTACACAAGACAAACTTACTGGGAATGAGATTTCTTTTGGCGGCGATATGGGCCGGTCTATGAAAGGGGGGCTTCCTTATTTTGTTTTAGAAACTGAGGCTCAGGGTTTTCCTCAGTGGACACCGTATCCTGGACAGTTAAGGTTGCAGGCATTTAGCCATCTTGCATCAGGTGCCTCAATGCTGGAATACTGGCATTGGTCTTCTATTCACAATTCGGCCGAAACCTATTGGAAGGGTTTGCTGAGTCACGATTTTGAACCTAATCCCACCTATGAGGAAGCAAAAACTATTGGTGCGGATTTTAAGAAACTTAGTCCGGAATTGCTGAACCTAAAGATCGATAATCAGGTGGCAATCTTATTTAGCAATGAGGCGCTCACTGCTTTTAATGCTTTTTCTTTTGGCTGGGGTAGAACGGAAAATTACAATGATATTTTACGTCCCTTCTATGACGCTTTATACCGGACAAATACTGGGGTGGACTTTGTGGATCCTTCAGTAAAAGACCTTTCGAAATACAAGTTGCTAGTGGTGCCTGCATTGTATGCGGCATCCGACAGTTTGCTACATCGCTTAAATGCATATGTTAAGGCAGGAGGTAACATCGTTTATACTTTTAAAAGTGGTTTTTCAGATGAAAATGTAAAAGTGCGATCTGGCAAACAGCCTGGATTAATTAATGAAGCCTGCGGCATAAGCTACAGTCAATTCACCTTTCCGGAGAACGTTAGTTTGAAGGGGGATCCTTATCAGGTGGGACAGGAAAACAACAAACCACAAAAGTGGATGGAGCTGATTACACCGGGAACGGCGAAGGTGCTTGCGGGTTATGAGCATCCAGTTTGGGGAAAATATGCTGCGATTACGCAGAACAATTTTGGTAAGGGTACGGCCACCTATGTGGGGTTTATGCCTGGCGCTAAGTTGTTAGACAAGATTATGGAGCAAGCGCTTAAGTCGGCAGGACTATGGTCGGCAGATCAACAATTATCTTTTCCATTGATCACAAAAAAAGGAATCAATCAACAAGGAAAAGTTATCCATTATTATTTCAACTATTCGGCGGCGAAACAATCTTTTGATTATCCGCATGGCAATGGGAAAGAACTGATTTCCGGGCAACAAACTCCAAAAGGGGCGGGAGTATCCCTGGAGCCCTGGGGTTTAAAGATTATTGAAGAAAAAGCTACAGTTAATTAATATATGATGGCGTTTGTCGCCTTTAACCAATAATAAAATGAAAAAGCACATTAAAAAAACCGCGGCCGTGCTACTATCGGGTGCGATGGTTCTCTCTTTGTCGAGCTGGAAGTCGGCTGTTAAAGCGACGGGCCAGAATTTAGTTGTTGACGGTCTGCAGTTTATAGACCTTAACGGAAATGGCAAATTAGATAAATACGAAGATACACGCTTGCCGCTGGCAGACCGCATTGTTGATCTGATCAGTAAGATGACGGATGAAGAAAAAGCGTCGATGTTGATGGGTACCGGGATGCCAGGTTTTGATGGTTTAACGCCCGTAGTTGGTGCGGTAGAAGGGCGTGTTCCGGGAGCAGCAGGAATCACTTATCAGGTAGACAGATTAGGAATTCCGGGAATTATCCTGGCTGACGGGCCTGCAGGTTTACGGATTAAGCCTATCCGGGATAACGATAAACGTACTTATTATTGCACGGCTTTTCCTGTTGGTACTGCTTTGGCTTCGAGCTGGAATACTGAGTTGATAGAAAGTGTTGGTAAAGCGATGGGTAATGAAGTTAAGGAATACGGCGTAGATGTATTGTTGGCACCTGCGCTTAATATCCAGAGAAATCCCCTTTGTGGAAGGAATTTTGAGTATTACTCTGAGGATCCACTGATTGCCGGGAAAATAGCCGCTGCTATGGTGAATGGCATCCAGTCTAACGGCGTTGGTACGTCTATCAAGCATTTTGCTGCGAACAATCAGGAAACAAACCGTTTGTCTATCAATGAGCATATTACAGAAAGAACGATGCGTGAACTTTACCTGAAAGGTTTTGAGATTGCGGTTAAGGAATCACAACCCTGGACAGTGATGTCATCTTATAACCTGATCAACGGTACATATACATCGGCTAGAAAAGATCTCTTAACAGATATTCTTCGCGATGAATGGGGTTTTAAGGGAATAGTGATGACAGACTGGTTTGGTGGATATGCGGGATTTAATTCCCTTGCCAACGGTACCAGCAATGTTGTTGAACAACTTGATGCAGGAAACGACTTGCTGATGCCAGGCTTGCCTGCACAGAAAAAAGCGATTCTTGAAAGTATGAAAAGCGGCAAACTTTCTAAAGCAGTAGTAGACCGTAACCTGACCCGCATTTTAGAGCTGGTATTTAAATCGCCGCTTGCGCTGAAATATAAGTATACCGATCAGCCGGACCTGAAAAGGAACGCTGCGGTAACACGTGCAGCGGCAGCAGAAGGAATGGTGCTGTTGAAAAACAGCAATAACTTATTGCCATATACAGTTAAAGGGAAAGACATCGCCGCATTTGGTGTAACATCTTACGATTTCATTGCCGGAGGAACAGGGAGTGGCGATGTTAATGAGGCATATACTGTTTCTTTAATCGATGGACTCACCAATGCTGGCTACACTGTTGATCAGGAGTTAAAAACCATGTACACGCCATTTGTTGCCAAAGAAAAAGCTGCTGAGTTGGAAAGCCGGAAGAAACGCGGGATCCTGGCTTTGCCGGAAAGATTACCGGAATTGGAACTAAGCAAGGAGCTGATCGACCAAAAGGCGGCTTCATCGGCACTTGCGATACTTACTGTGGGTAGAAATTCTGGCGAAGGAGGTGATCGGAATGTTGCTAATGATTTTAATCTGGCAGCAGACGAAGTGTCACTGATTGACAAAGTTAGTGCAGCATTTCATGCTAAGGGCAAAAAGGTTGTTGTTATTTTGAACATAGGAGGAGTGATCGAAACGGCGAGCTGGAAGGACAAAGTAGATGCGATTTTATTATCATGGCAGCCGGGTCAGGAAGGTGGAAATTCAGTAGCGGATATTTTCTCTGGTAAGGTAAACCCTTCGGGAAAATTGACGATGACTTTCCCGGTGAAATATGAAGACACGCCATCAGCTAAAAACTGGTTGGGTACCCCAGCAGCGAATCCAGAAAATGTGACTTATGCTGAAGGTGTTTATGTGGGATATCGTTACTTTAACACCTTCAAAGTTAAGCCTTCTTATGAATTTGGATTTGGAGGTTCTTACACCAGTTTTGCCTATTCAGATCTTAAGTTAAGTAGTACCGTTTTTAATGGAAAGCTTAGTGCTACGGTAACGATCAAGAACACTGGTAAGGTTGCAGGAAAAGAAGTTGTTGGGCTATACCTTTCTGCACCGCATGAAAAATTGGATAAGCCAGCATCGGAGCTTAAGGCATTTGCGAAAACGAAGCTGTTGAAACCGGGGGAATCTGAAACGATCAATTTAACACTGAGCCCTAAAGACCTGGCGTCGTTTATGGAGAGCAGGAGTGCATGGGTGGCTGAGGCCGGTAGTTATACTGTAGCTATTGGTGCATCTTCTTTAGATATCAAAAAAACAGCTGTATTTTCTTTAGCCAAGGAAACAGAAGTTGAGAAGGTACATAAATCGTTTGCATTGACCAGCCCTGTTAATGAGCTGAAAGCAAAATAATAATTCGTTCTTTTAAAAGGCGTTTTGTGGTTTTCATAACTGCAAGGCGTTTTTTGATATGTTTAGGGTTTAAAAAGAACCTTTAACCAGTATTTACGTTAATCATTCATGAACAAGATATGCACAGCGATTTTATTAATTGCACTTGCGATCAGCTCAAATGCTGGTCTGGCGCAAAGTAAAGACCTTAAATTAGTCTTCATCAGGCATGCCGAAAAGCCTGCCGACGGTGATAATTTAAGTTGTCAGGGTTTAAACCGTTCGCTTCAACTGCCAGCTGTGTTGATGAAGAAGTTTGGCAAGCCTTCTGCCATTTACGTTCCGGCGCTGAATCTCGGGAAGACCACTAAACGTATGCGCATGCTGCAGACGATTACGCCCTTTGCCGTTAAATATAACCTGGCAATCAATTCTAAATATACTGAGGAGGATCCCGGCGCTATGGGCGATGCCCTATTGAAAGAGGCCGGTATAGTGATTATTGTATGGGATCATAATTCCATCCAGCCGATGTTGAAGAAGCTGGGAATGAAGAAAACAGGGTCTTTAACGTGGTTGGATAATGATTACGACAGCATGTGGATCGTCTCATTCAGCACGGGTAAACCCGTGCTGAGTAAGGATGCTGAAGGAATCAGGCCTGCTGCAGGATGCAGCTTTTAGTCCATTTTATTTTTTTGAGATCCTGTAAAATTTACCGCTGTCGGTAATTGCATATAGGGCACCATCTTTACCTACTGCGAGGGCACGGAAGCGTTCTTTTTCATCCTGAAGCAGTCGTTCTTCGCCAACAACCTTATTGCCTTTAAGTACGAGTCGGGCGATATGCGTGCTGCTTAATCCACCCACAAAAAGATTACCTTTCCACTCGGGGATAACGTTGCTGTTATAAAACACTATTCCCGCTGGTGAAACTACCGGATCCCAGTAATATACTGGCTGTTGAACACCGTCTTTCTGTTGGATGGCATCGCCAACTTTTTGTCCGCTATATTCAATTCCATAGGTTACTACAGGCCAGCCATAATTTTTTCCCGCACGGATAATATTGATTTCGTCGCCTCCTCTGGGACCGAATTCCGATTCCCATAATTCGCCGGTGGCGGGATTAATCGCGAGACCTTCGGGGCTACGCAGGCCGTAGGCATAAATTTCGGGTCTTGCTCCGGGAGTTTTAGCGAAAGGGCCTCCGGCAACAGCCTTACCTGTTTTGGTGATATGGATAACTTTGCCCAATGCGGATTTCAGATCCTGAGCTTGCATACGGATATCCATTCCCGAGCGCTCACCAGTAGTTATGAAGAGGTTTCCACGCTTATCAAATACGATTCTTGATCCAAACTGGAGTGTTCCTTTATAAGCAGGGGTAGCACGGTAGATAACCTGGATGTTCTCGATTTTACTTTCGTCGGCAGCGAGTTTACCTTTGGCTACCGCTAACAGCGTACCTTCCGGAGTTTGTTCTGAGTAATCCCAGTATACCATTCTATTTGTGGTAAATTGCGGATCAATATTTACGTCAAGCAGTCCACCCTGACCGGCGGGTACCACTGCCGGCAAACCGGTGATCTTTTTTACTGTTTTACCATCTGCTGTCACAATTGCCATGGTTCCCATCTTTTCAGAGATCAGGAAACGCCCATCGGGTAACAAGCAGATTCCCCAAGGGTGATCCAAAGACTTATTGATTAGGGTAAAATTGAGTGGGGTTTTTGTTTTTACGCCACCAATACGCGTTTGTCCGGCAAAAGCAGGTTTGTATGTCGTGTTTGCAGGCTTTGTTTCTACAGGAGGGTAGGCCGTTTGAGCCTGACTGGTGTTAAAGGCAAATACAGTGGAGGTCAAGAACGCAAGGCAAAGCACTTGGTTTCTTTTGAATATAGCTAGTTGCATGAAGGTTGGTTGTTTGATAAATTAAAGCTACATCTTTCACCTGACAGACACAACATCCACATTAATTATCATACATCAAGGTTTGCGGTTTTTGAAAGATTTATTTTTGTAACATATAAAAACACATAAATTATGGAATTAGGTATAGGTATGTTTGGCGATTTATCTTTTGATGCTGCGACAGGAAAACCGCGGTCAGCAAAATTAAAGCTGCAGGAGATTCTGGAGCAGATCAAGCTTGCTGATGAGGTTGGATTGGATGTATTCGGTCTTGGCGAACACCATAGGCCTGATTATGCTGTTTCATCGCCAGAGATTATGCTGGCGGCGGCGGCAAGCATCACCAAAAATATAAAGTTAACGAGTACCGTTACCGTGTTAAGTTCTGCGGAGCCAGTTAAAGTTTATCAGGATTTTGCTACGCTGGATTTAATTTCCAACGGACGAGCAGAGATTGCTGTGGGGCGTGGAAGTTTTATTGAGTCTTTTCCCCTGTATGGATACAACTTGAAAGATTACGATCAGTTATTTGAAGAGAAACTAGATTTATTATTGGCTATTAATAACAACGAAGTTGTGAATTGGAGGGGGCAGCTGCGTGCGCCGCTGATCAATCAAACAGTGCTGCCAAGGGCTACAAACGATGGAAGGTTACCTATCTGGATCGCAGTTGGGGGAACACCGGCATCGGTACTGCGGGCGGCCAGGTTAGGCTTGCCTTTAATCGTGGCCATCATTGGTGGCATGCCGGAGCAATTCCAGCCCTTGGTCGAATTTTACAAACAGGAATATATTAAAAATGGGCATGACGTGTCTAACATGCAGATCGGGATACATTCGCACAGCTTTGTAAGTAATGAGATGGCAGTTACCGATGGGTATTTTAAGAACTATGCCTCGCAAATGGACAGGGTGGGAGCCTCACGTGGTTGGGCTCCGTACACAAAAATGCAGTACAATGCCGGCCGTGCAAAAGACGGTGCATTGTTTATCGGCAATGCATCCGAGGTAACAGAAAAAATTCTATATATGCATGAATTGTTTGGAATCACCCGGTTTCTCGGACACATGGACGTAGGTGATCCTTCACATGAAGACATGATGAAGTCTATAGAAGTCTTTGGTAAAGAGATTGCTCCTGCAGTAAGAAAAGCGTTAGCAGTTACATGGGGAGGCTGAAAGAGAATGTTGAGCCCTCCCCAATTTTACTTTCCACCCAGATTTTTCCGTGATGTCTCTGAATAACTTCTGCACAGAGATATAATCCTATTCCGAAGCCAGCAATGTTGACCGGTTGGTCTTTGACACGGTAGTAGCGCTCGAACAGTTTTTGCTGATCTTCTGGCTTAATGCCGTTACCTTGATCACGCACAGAAATTTGCGCCTGATTGTTTACTGTTGTGCAGGCTACATTGATAGTACTTCCGGCAGGTGAATATTTAACGGCGTTGCTTAGAAAATTATTGATCACCTGACCAATTTTATCCCTGTCGGCATTCACAAAAGTTTCCTCCACAGGAGCGAATATTACCGTGTGACTGCTCACTGTAAGAATGGTTTCTCCTTCAATTTCTGCCACGAGAAGTGCCATGTCAAAATGTTGATTTTCAATATGTATTTTGCCGGATTCCAGTCTGGATACGTTGAGGAAACCGTTGATCATAGTGGTCATCTTTTTCGTCTGGTTGCTGGCTTTTTCCAGCGCTCCTGCGGCAAAATTATCCCCATTAGATTTTGCTTTGGCCTGTAGAATTTGTATGTAGGCTGTTAACGAAGTGAGCGGTGTTTTCAGTTCATGGCTAACCATGGCGATAAAGTCGTTTTTCCGCTGTTCGTCTTTCATCTGTTCAGTAACATCTTGTAGCACACCGCTAAGACGAACTGCTTCCTGCTTATCATTAAACAGGGCTTTACCTTTTGCCCTGACAGTTTTGACTTCCTGCGTATGTGGATTTACGATAGAATAATGGCTGTCGTAGTTACCACCGGAATCAGCATTTAGCGCATTTTGTATCGCTGCGACAACCCTATCGCGGTCAGCCTCAGCTATTACATCTGTAGCTTTTTGTAATTCAATCTCATCCTCAGGCTGCAGTCCGAACCAGGATTTGATGAGGTCATTTCCCTTGAATTTTCCCGTTATGGGATTAAGGTCAAATGTAGCCATTCCTGCAGCATCTATCGCCAAATTTAGTTCATCCTGACTAACTTTTAATTTGTCATTCAATATTGTAAGCTGATCATTGATTAAGGCCTGTTCTTCGTTTGAAGCTGTAAGCTCTTCGTTTACTGCTGCCAGCTCTTCATTGATGTTTGCAAATTCCTTATTTAACAGGTCCAATTCAGTAGCTGATTTTTCCAGTTGTAATTTAGATAAGACAACATCAGTAACATCCGCGGCAGTATTCATCACACCATAAATCTCTCCGGATTCATTTCTCAGTGCGGTAAAGTTGTAGTTGAAATAGAAAATTGTCATTTTTCCATTTACAACTAAATCTATCCGTTGATTTCTGGCTTCAAAGGAAATCCCTGTCGTAAATACAGCATCCAATTGCGCATAAACCTCCTGATTATCCAATTCAGGCAAGACTTCGGAATATAATTTACCAACAACGTTATAGCCTTTACCCCAAACATCCATGATTGATTTGTTTACGAACGTGATCCGCATGTTACGACCAGTGTAAACGCCAATTGGAAAAGGAGCACTTTCGATGATAGACTGTGTCCTGTAATTGCTGGCGGCTAATGCATCCAGGGATCGTTCCAGATGCATTCTGCTTTCAGATAACTCTTCATTTGTCGAAACAAGCTCTTCATTTGATGCCCTTAATTCTTCGTTAAATGCTTCCAGCTCCTGGTTAAGATCAATGATTTTTTTAGTACGCTCTTCCACACGAATTTCCAAATCCCTGTTGAGTACTTGCAGACTTTCCTGTGTTTGCTGAAGTTCTTCATTGGTAGCACTTAATTCTTCCAGGGCTGCAGCAAGCTCCTCATTTGCAGCACCCAGTTCTTCATTAAGTACTTGTTCACGGTTTAATGCCTCCTGTTGTTCTTTCGCGTGCGCGATCATATTGCGGCCAAGATTGAGCTCAGTAACATCAGTAGCGGTATGTAAGATGCAGTCGATTTCTCCATTCTGATCTTTTATCGCACGGTATATGAAATCGAAATAAAACGTTTGCAATTTGCCATCAACCAGTAGTTGGGTTACTGCATCTTTACTTTCGTGGGTAACTCCCGTTAGCCAAACCTGTTTTAACAAGTCAAGAAAAGGTTGGCCTGCGAGTTCTGGAACAGCTTCTCCCAGCGGTTTCCCAATCACACTCCGATCTTTACCCCAAAAGCCGATCATTACATCATTGGCACTCTGTATAATACTCTCTTCGCCAGTGTAAATTGCTGTCGCATTTTGTGACAGTGAGAGAATCTCCAATAATTTTTCATTGGTAAACCGGTGGGACTGGGACTTCATTAAGTAGTGTTTTTTATGAAGGGATAAATATAGAAAGTGCGTGGTCGAAAAGCAAATCGGGGTTTTTAACAATCTTTTTAAATATGGTTTGGTTTTTGAGCCCATGTTGGTATGAACTCTATTATTCTCTCATCCAGACGTTATTGCCTTAGCATGTTGCTATTTAGCATAGTCCTGTTGGCTATTGCATGCAATGGAAATACAGCGGCTGAGCAGCCTTTGTCTGCTGAAAAGGTTGTTGTGTCTAAACACAGTGATCCATTTATGGATTACCTGAAACAGGTGGTAGGCTTGAGCATGAATGAATTTAATACTGAACACATCAAGTCAATTAACAGACAATATGCTGCTGAATTGCCGCTTGCACTTTATGACGGGCAACATGAGCGACCAGACTCAATCCAGGTTTCTGTCACAGCAGGCAGCGATAAAGGGCCGGCAGAACTTATACTATTACTTCCACCCGCATCAGCTGCCAGGCCGACTGTTGGCACGATCATCAAGAATTTTGGTAAGCCCGACTCGTTACCAAAAGATTTCCCAATGCCTAAAGATCCATTGCCGTTACGTTTTACGCAGTTTGATAAACAAACGGAGCTTACGATACGGTCGGGAGCAAACCAGGAAGCTTCAGCACGTGTTGAAACAATAGTTATTTTAAAGAAAAAATAGATTCGAAAAAATGCCTGAAAAATCACTCATTAAAATTAAGGAATTTGATGCCCACGGAGGTCCGACTCAAAAAATAATGGGGGCCGACGGCCATTCCCAGGATCCTACCAGGGCTGGGCGGTATGTTATCGGTGTTATAGAAAAGCATATCAGTGGAGGTAAGTATGTGATGTGGTCTGGCATTGCGTGGGGATCAGAGCTAAAAAAAACCGGTGATGTGGTTTCTGTGAAATACCGCGGTGTATGGACAAAACTTACTGATGTAAATGCTGAGTGGGGGAAATATAAGAAAAACCAAAAGGCTGTTGTCGATCTGATTACGAGATATTACCAGGATCTGCAGCCAGGTGGTGGCTTTCCGGAACGATGGATATTTAATGATTTTGGGCATATCTCGGTTAAATATTACAAGGATCTGAACAATGACAGACGTATGAATGGAAAAGAACGGATTATGGGTGATTTTATACATACTACCCCATACGATGAGGTAAGCACGACAAGGAAGGTTCCTTTTCAGCTAGGTGAGTCTCATGGCTGTATTCATGTTCGTCCATTGGAAATTGACGAAATGATCAATAATGGTTATCTTAAAAAAGGAAATACGATAGAGGTCCATGATTACACAGAGCGTCATGTGCGCAGTCTGATCAAGAGGGATAATCAAAATGTACGTTATGAGGTTCATTTTTATCCGGGGGTACATAAAATTGCAGTTTATGAACCGCTGCGCTAGCTAAAATTCGAAAAGTGTATTTCTTATCCTACATCAATCTTGGTGGAAGTAAATAGGTTTAATTTTGCTTTTATAAATCAAGACAGATATTATGAAAAAGATTTTTTTATTCATGCTTGCCCTTTCTATAAGCGCAGCATCCTTTGCACAAACTAAATGGTCAGTAGATCCAATGCATTCATTCGTTACTTTCGAAGTGAAGCACATGGGTATTTCTTTTGTTGATGGTTCTTTCAAGAAATTTGAAGGTACAATTGATGCAGCAAAGGCAGACCTTACCGATGCAAAAATTAATTTTACTGTTGATGTAAACAGTATCAATACAGACGTTGAACCTAGAAATAACCACCTGAAAACGGATGATTTTTTCAATGCTGCAAAATTTCCAACGATGACTTTTGTTAGTACTTCTTTCAAGAAAGTTAAAGATGGTAACTACGCGCTGAGCGGCAAACTTACAATACGTGATGTAACGAAAGATGTTGTTTTCAATGTTGTTTATGGCGGTACTGCTAAAGATCAACAGTCAAATGTTAAGGCTGGTTTTAACGCGACAACAACCATCAACAGGTTAGATTACAATATCAAATACGACCCAACCGGAATGGGTGTAGCTAAAGACGTTAAAATTACCTTGAACCTGGAGTTTGTACAGGCTAAATAATTTTACTGGTTAGAATGAGAGGGCTGTTGGGTGTAAAAACCTGACAGCTTTTTTGTGTCAAATGACATTTTATTCCTCCTATTACCGATAGAAATAGTTAAAATTGGACTATGAAATTTCTTCCTGCTATAGCGCTGTTCCTGCTTTGTTCGACCTGTTCTGCGCAGTCTTTGCGCACGAGAACGGCGAAGCTGATGGGAGCACGTTTTGATATTAGCATTGTTGCGAAAGATACTGCTGCTGCTGAGCGCAATATAGATACCGTAATTGCAGAAATAACGCGTATTGAAAATCTCATTTCAGACTGGATCCCTGCATCGCAAGTATCTCAGGTAAATAAAAATGCCGGAATAGCTCCTGTAAAAGTGGACCGCGAAGTTATTGAGCTAACCGAGCGGGCGCTTAAACTTTCTGAAATTACCGGTGGGGCTTTCGACGTGAGTTTCGCTTCTATGGACAGGATATGGAAGTTTGATGGGTCGATGACAGAAATGCCCTCTGAAGAAGCAATTAAGAACTCTGTGGCCAGAGTGGGCTACAAGAATATTATTGTCGATAGGGAGCAATCTACTATATTTTTAAAGTTGCCGGGAATGAAAATTGGTTTCGGCGCTTTAGGGGAGGGCTACGCGGCCGACAAATGCCGGGAGATGATGTTGCGGAAAGGCATTCGTGCGGGAATTGTTAACGGCTCTGGTGATATGGCGACCTGGGGGAAACAACCTAACGGAAAGCCATGGAACATCGGAATCACCAATCCTTTTGATGACCATCAGCTGGTTGCTGTTGTTCCATTGCGTCAGGGTGCGGTGGTAACTTCTGGCAGCTATGAGAAATTTGTAGAGTTTAATGGTAAGCGGTATGCGCATATCATCAATCCGCATACAGGATATCCTGCCACGGGATTATGCAGCGTTACCGTATTTGGGCCGAGTGCGGAAATGGCAAATGGCTTTAGCACGTCGATCATGGTTCTTGGAAAAGAAGCAGGTCTCAGGCTCATTAAAAACTATCCTGAGTTATCCTGCATCTTAATTACTGATGATGGGCATTTTTTCTCTTCTGATAATCTGGATTTGAAAAAATTCAAGCCTGCTAGAAGTTAATAGCAATCCATCAATACCTGGTTGTGCGACTGGTAAAAGCTGAGGCTTTTATCATTTTCGGACTGGCAGATCGTTTCCAGGAATTCGGTTACATTCTGCTGCATGGCAAGCGATCCGCAGATCATGATGACTCCATTTTCTTTTAATGTCTTCGCAATGAAGAATCCGTCGCGGTGTAAAAGATCCTTCACATATTGTTTTTCCTGTTCCCTGGAATAAGCGACGTTGAGCTTAGTGAGTCGTTGCTGAGCAATATGGCTATCCATCCCTTTCTGATATAATTCAAAAGATGAGGCTCCACGGAATCCACAATATAAATGGCAAGGTACGTTTCTGGTGTTTTGAGCGATCATCCCGAGAAATGGCGCGATGCCCGTCCCGTTAGATATCATGATAACCGCTGAAGCTTTCTTAGGGAAATGGAAGTGGCTATTGCCGATAATACGTGCTTTAATGGTATCTCCAGGCTGCAGGTTATATAGAAATCCTGATCCCAGTCCGTTATTATGCAGCTTCACGCTGAGCTGTACATCCTGAGCGACGCGGCCGATAGAATACTGGCGCTCCCGGTAGTCATTTGCCGGATAAATGGCCAGCAAATCACCCGAAGTAAAAGTTGTTCTCCCAGCGGGTTTTAATCGAATCAGGAAAGCACCGTCTTCATGGCTGATCTCTGTTTTTGAAATGACTGAAAGTTGTTTTAAGCGTTTTGGTTTTGACGCAAGCAGTTCCGGGGCAATGTTGATTGGTAGTCCAGATTTTTGTGACCATACATCCAGCCAAAGCTTAAAATCATCAGGAGATTTATCATTTACAGTATGGATTTCTGTTAATGGTACAGCCCATTTCTGTAAAGAAAGGTGATTGTTAACTTCGTAGGCAAACTTGCAGAAGTCGGGATAAGCATGTGAGCCAAAACCCAATACTGAGAAATTAACGGGCTGAAGCTGCGGTTTCTTTTCCAAAAGTGCCAGGAACTTACCTGCATTAGTAGGTGGATTACCAAGGCCGTATGTAGCGGTAAGGATGATGATATGCTCTGCTTTGGGATAAACGGTATACGTGTTAAGTTCGCCAACATAGGATGTGGCACCGCTTTTAAGGATCTGCTCATGAAGGGCGTTCGCATATTTGAACGTACTGCCGTTTTCTGATCCGATCAAAATGATGTACTGGGACTTGTCGCTCTTGAACTTATTTTTAATCCTGTTTTTTCTGCGGTTTAGCGTGATGGCAAATCCAGAATAAATGAAGAACAATATGTTGGCAGAGGCAAGCGCCAGGACAAGTGCCCAAAGGATGTTGGTACGCCCGGTATGGAGATCCAGACTCAGCGTGGCCATCATTGTAGTTAGTGGGTAGGGGATTTCATCGATAACCTCGCCGGTAAACTGATTTACAACAATTTCCCTATCCTTTAATTTCAGCAGGAAATAATCTTCTACATCTTCTGAAAAAGGGAATTCTACAGACTGGACGTCAGATAGCTTTGTTTTTTTGAAAATGCTGAAATCCGTCAGTTTGACTTCAGGCGCTTCTTTTAAGCTATCGAAGTCTATTTTATGACTGATCTTTTTTTCATGGATCACATTGAAGCGAACAAGGGATAGGTAGGTTCCACTGCAGGAAATGATCAGGATGGGGATTAATAGAAGGCGGCCAAGAACAACATGATAGTATTGGGCGAAACTTTCTTTAACAATTTTCTTAAAAAAGTGCTTGATGCCTCGCTGGCGTTGCAAGATCAGGACGGTGCCCGATGTTGCAATAAGAAATAACAAAAATGCAGTGATGCCGATAAAAAACCTACCTGTTTCGTGCAGGAACAATGATCGGTGCAGTGTAGTTACCCATTGGAAAAAAGCGGTTTTTTTCTCTGGTTTCCCCAGTACTTTTGCCGTTAGCGGGTCGATATAGGCTGAAACGTTCTTGCCATCCATATCTGTACCCTTGAGGGTGACAAACTGATTTGCGTCAACAGAGAGTTCACTTATTTCGAGATACTCTTTTTTGAGTACGGGCAGGGTTTCTGCCAGACTGATTTGATCAAAATTAGCGACGCGGTAGGGTTGTGTTTTTTGAAGAACAGGATCGAAAGAAAGAATGATACCACTTACAGATGCGAGTGTAAGCAACAGAAAAGAAGATATAGCCAATACTAGGTGGCTATATCTCCATATCGAAATTGTCATAGATTTACAGGCTTATATCGAACTTAAGCGTACGTAGCGGATATAGCCTTTACCTTCTGTTTTCCCTGAAAGACCTTCAGTACTCAAAGGCACTTCGATGTCTTTAACATGATATTCTTTATCTTCAACAGCAGCTTCAAAGCGGATAGAGTAACCTGCGTTCAGTTTGGAGTTTTCAATCTCCAATACGGTTACACTTCTATCTCCACCAGTGATTGACGCACCGGTAATCGCGCTGATGTTACTTGGTTTTTTTGAATAAAATTTATGCCATTCTTTGATGTCTTTGTACCATTTTTTATCAGAACCCATTACGTAAAGGGTTTTCTCATAAGCCCCTTTAGGGTTGATCAGAGAAACGGCGATGTAAGCACCTTCACCGAGGTAATTGGTCATTTGAACCAGGCATTTGTATTTTGTGGTTCCGGCAGTCTGTGCATTTGAAATGCGGGGTAAACAAAGTACTAAAAGTAGGGAAAAGCAGATTTTATAGAAATTGCGCATGATATTATTTTAGGAAATTAACAGATACATTCTTTTTAGTCAGGTATTCATTTTCGCTGGCCAGATCAAAAGGACTTTCTTTAAGGTCTGTAAGAACGTCTTTTTTTGCACCAGAAGCGATCAGATATTTCAACACGGTATCGTCATGGGCAATCAGAGCTGCTTTATGCAGTGCTGTCATGCCTTCTTTGTTTTTACCGTTGATATCTGCGTTGAATGATCCAACACGTTTGATCAGCGCCATATCATCTTTCGCTACGGCAAGGTGATAAACAGTATTGCCGTTTTTTTGAGGAGCGGCCATATCCAGACCTTTGTCCTGCAGAATTTTTACTTTAGCTTCAAATGCTTCAGCACGTTGTGGGCTGTAAGATTGAATTACATAATAGCCCAGGTTATCGCCAGCTGCATCAACAGCATTCACGTTTGCACCTTTAGCAATCAGTAAGCTAACAACTTCAGGGCTGTTGCTGCGTACGGCCATAGCTAATGCAGTAAGTCCTTTTTTGTTGGCAATGTTGATGTCTTTTATCTTAGTACCTAATAATTCGATCACTACAGGGTCTGTGTTAGATGCAGCAGCCAGCATAAAAGGTGTATTACCATCATTATCGGCTTTGTTCACATCGACACCCTTGGCAATGAAGTGGTTAATCAATTCAGCTTGTTTCGGTCTGCGTGCAATAGCGTGCAGTACGTTTTCTCCATTTTTACCAATTACCGTAGGTTTGAGGTTCAGGCTTTCCAGGTATTGAAATGTTTCAAGTGATCCTCCTGCGGCACCACGTGCTCCCTGTGCGGCTAATAAAAATGCGTTGTCGTTATATTTTACCCCTTTTTGTACCAGTGCTTTCAATAGCTCTATATTTCCTGTTCTGGTTGCATAAGCAAAGGCGGTATTACCGTTTGCATCAACAGCATTGATGTCGAGTCCTTTGGAAACAAAGTAGTTCATTAATGCAAAGTCTTTATCATTAGCGACAGAAAGCATTAATGCATTGGCACCATCACTGTTTACGTCTTTTTTAACATTGACGCCATTTTTAATCAGGATGTCGTATACTTTGGTGTTGGCCTGACTACCTGCAGCGAAAGTTAGCGGGGTAGCACCATGGCTATCCATGATATTTGTTTTTGCCCCTTTGCTGATCAGGTATTCCATAACGTCGGTATTGCCACGCATAGCCGCCCAGAAAATATAAGTTCTGCTGTCGTGCGTAATTTTATTGGCATCGTTTCCTTTTTGATCCAATAAAAATTTGATGGATTCTGTTGGAGCTTGTGAGTTGATGGCATATACCACAGGGTCAAACATGTTACTGGTAGTTTCGGCAGGATTGGCGCCTTTAGCTATTTCTGCCTGGACAGCAGCAACATTGGGTTGGTTTTTCCAGAATGACTGGTCTAATAATGCATTTTTTTGAGCCTGAGCACCAAAAGCACATAGAACGAATGCGGCAATGAAAAGTTTTTTCATAATTCGGTTATAGGAGTAGGAGTTAATATTTTATCGATTTGCTTATGCAGAATCTTAGATAGGGGCAAATCTAATAAGAATGATTTTAAATAAGAAGCCTAATTTAGATTAATTTCAAATTGTCACAAACAATTTAGCTTATTAAAAAAGCATTATAGATTTAATTATCAGGTGGATTTGCCATTATTCCGGATAATCATGATTAGGTTGAAATAAAATTAGGAGTTTAAATAATTTTTATAAATTTACAGCAACTTTAGGGGTGTCCACATATGGACTGAGATAATACCCTTTGAACCTGATGCAGTTAGTACTGCCGAAGGGAAAAGTGACAACAACGGTGTCGTCGTGCGCGTTGTTTTTTCTTTCCTCCATACGGGGCCATTCCTAAAGATTATTTTTTTAGCTACAGAATGGAAATTACCGTAAACCACCAAACGTATCAGGTTACCGATGTATGCAGTATCGAACAGATGCTTAATGTCGTATTGCCTTTATCGCAATCCGGCATTGCCGTTGCTATTAACGAGGTTATCATCCCAAAAAAATCCTGGTCATCTGAGCTGATCAAATCAAACGATCAAATCCTAATTATTAGAGCCACACAAGGCGGATAAGCCTAAAAAACATTCAGATGAAAACAGAAAAAATCCCAACAGCACAGGTATTAACTACCACACCGTTTCCGGCGTCCCGAAAAGTTTTTGTTCAGGGGCAAATTCACGACATACAAGTTGCTATGCGTGAAATCAGTTTAAGTGATACTAAACTACATGGGCGGTTTGGGGAGACAGAACCCAACCCTCCGATAACCGTTTATGATACCAGCGGACCGTATACAGATGTGGATGCTGACATTGACGTTAAAAAGGGGCTTCCGCGCCTGCGCGAAAAATGGATTATGGATCGTGGAGATGTGGAGCAGCTTGATGAGATATCCTCGCAATATGGACAACAGCGGTTACATGACAGTAATCTTGATGCCCTGCGTTTTGGTTATGTGAGCAAGCCTATGCGTGCGAAAGCCGGAGAGAACGTTTCGCAGATGCATTATGCCAGGAAAGGTGTTATCACACCTGAGATGGAATACATCGCAATCCGTGAAAATCAACGTGCTGATCTGCTGAAGGAACAGCTTAACGACCAGTATGCGGTAATGAACCATCAACACCAGGGGCACAGCTTTGGTGCAAATACACCCAAAGGAGAAATTACGGCCGAGTTTGTTCGTCAGGAAGTAGCTGCCGGACGAGCTGTCATTCCGGCAAATATCAATCATCCTGAAATTGAGCCTATGATTATCGGTCGAAATTTTCTGGTTAAGATCAATGCCAATATTGGGAATTCGGCGGTAACATCCAGCATAGAGGAGGAAGTAGAGAAAGCTGTATGGGCATGCCGCTGGGGAGCAGATACCATCATGGATCTTTCAACAGGTAAAAATATCCATGAAACACGGGAATGGATCATCCGTAATTCTCCTGTTCCTATCGGTACTGTTCCAATTTATCAGGCATTGGAGAAAGTAAACGGCAAGGCCGAAGACCTTACCTGGGAGCTGTTCAGGGATACATTAATTGAGCAGGCGGAGCGGGGTGTCGACTATTTTACCATCCATGCTGGCGTATTGCTGCGGTATGTTCCGTTGACGGCCAAGCGGATTACGGGCATTGTATCCCGCGGAGGCTCTATCATGGCGAAATGGTGTCTTGCACATCACAAGGAAAACTTCCTGTACACCCATTTTGAGGAAATCTGCGAAATCATGAAAGCATATGATGTCTCGTTTTCTTTGGGCGATGGGCTGCGTCCGGGCTGTATTGCTGACGCTAATGATGCCGCTCAGTTTGGAGAATTAGAGACGCTTGGAGAGCTGACTAAAATTGCATGGAAGCATGACATACAGACGATTATTGAAGGGCCAGGTCATGTGCCTATGCATCTGATCAAAGAAAACATGGAAAAGCAACTGGAACATTGTTCGGAAGCACCTTTTTATACCCTTGGACCGTTAACTACGGATATTGCACCGGGCTACGATCATATTACCTCCGCCATCGGCGCGGCTATGATCGGTTGGTTTGGGACGGCAATGTTGTGTTATGTAACGCCTAAAGAACATTTGGGCTTACCAAATAAGAAAGACGTAAAAGATGGTGTAATCACCTATAAAATCGCTGCCCATGCTGCAGATCTTGCGAAGGGGCACCCAGGAGCGCAATACCGTGATAATGCTTTAAGCAAGGCCAGATTTGAATTTAGGTGGGAGGATCAGTTTAATCTATCGCTGGATCCGGATACGGCTAAGGAGTTTCATGACGAGACGCTACCTGCTGACGGAGCAAAAATTGCCCACTTCTGTTCGATGTGCGGGCCGAACTTCTGCTCGATGAAGATTACACAGGATGTGCGCGAGTATGCCAAGGAGAATGGAATGGAAGAAAATGATGCTTTAGCAAAAGGAATGGCCGAGAAGTCGAAAGAATTTGCAGAAAAAGGAAGCGAGTTATATCTATAATGAAGCTAATTGTCATTACGGCACCCTGGGTTGTAGCGCAAGAAGCACAACTGATCAACGCGCTATTTGATGCCGGAATGTCTTGTTTACATCTCCGCAAGCCAAACTGGAATGTAGATCAGTTTGATAAACTGCTGCGGGATGTAACGCCGGCCTTTTATCAATATATTGTTTTACACCAGCATCATGTACTGGTTGATGAATTGAAGTTGAAAGGGGTTCACTATCCGGAATATCAGCGGTTGAAAACTCCGCCAGCGCTTATTTCTGAACATAGGAAACAAGGGCTAACTGTCAGTACGTCGATCCATAACATCACTTCACTGGCGGATACAAGCGCATTTGACTATGTTTTTTTTGGTCCGGTGTTCAACAGTATATCCAAGTCGGATTACAATGCCTTGCCTATCGAAGCCGTAAAAGACCTCCCTAAAGGGCAGGGGCCTGAAATCATAGCCCTTGGAGGTATCAATCTGGATAACCTTAGCGGGGCTTTGGAAATTGGCTTTGATGGCGTTGCCGTATTAGGACACCTTTGGATGGAACCTGAAAAGGCGCTGGAAAGATTTAAACGACTACAAACTAAATTACGATATGAATTTGGACAAACAGATTAGCAGACTGCATTATATATCTCAGGAGTCTGCAGATAAAACACATATTGCTGCGATACTTACTGCCCTGAGGGCGGGTTGTAAATGGATTCAGCTACGGGTTAAGAACCGTGCAGAAGAGGAGGTTTTAAAACTCGCTTTCGAAGTCCGGGATCTATGTAAGGAGTACAGTGCGCAGCTTATCATTAATGATTATCCTGAAGTTGCGCTGCAGGTAAATGCGCATGGATTACATCTGGGCCTTTTGGATATGCCTGTTGCTCAGGCGCGGCTGATCGTAGGCACTAAACTTGTGATTGGAGGTACTGCGAACACCTTTGATCATGTTTGCCGACGGGTAGCAGAAGGGGTTGATTACATTGGTCTGGGACCATTCCGCTTTACCAGGACAAAGGAAAATCTAAGTCCTATTTTGGGCATTTCAGGTTTCAGGACGATCATGAAACAGGTTCAGATGGCGGGCATTGCTACTCCTATTATTGCTATTGGTGGAATTACCGCGGCAGACGTACCGGAACTTCTTGATGCGGGTGTTTTCGGTGTGGCAATGTCTGGGGCAATAACGCAGTTTACCGAACCAATGGATGAGGTTGACCGCTTACATAAACAATTAGATCAAATATCATTCACGAACAGCTAACATAAAATGTTAAAAATAGCAGATAAGACCTTTCAGTCCAGATTATTTACTGGTACAGGTAAATTTAGTTCAGCCAGCCTGATGGAAGAGGCATTGCTGGCCTCGGGCTCCGAGCTTGTTACAGTAGCACTAAAAAGAGTTGATTTTAAAAATAACGAATCAGATAATCTATTGCGGCATCTGGCGTTTCCACACCTCAATTTATTGCCTAACACATCGGGTGTCAGGACGGCTAAGGAAGCTGTATTTGCCGCCCAGCTGGCCCGTGAAGCATTGGAAACCAACTGGATCAAATTAGAAATTCATCCTGATCCAAAATACCTCATGCCCGATCCGATAGAGACGTTGAAAGCCACAGAAGAACTTGCCAAGCTTGGTTTCGTTGTGTTGCCCTATATCCATGCCGATCCGGTGTTGTGTAAAAGACTGGAGGATGCTGGAACCGCTGCGGTAATGCCTTTGGGATCTCCAATAGGCAGTAACAAAGGCTTAAAGACTATAGATTTTCTGGAGATCATAATAAGTCAGAGTACCGTACCTGTTATTATAGATGCCGGCATTGGTGCTCCGTCGGATGCCGCCTGGGCAATGGAGATCGGTGCTGATGCAGTATTGGTAAATACCGCAATTGCTGTTTCCGCAAATCCGGTGCTGATGGCAGCAGCTTTCAAGATGGCTGTAGAAGCGGGAAGGACGGCCTTTGAAGCCAAATTGGCACAATCATCTCCACATGCGGTTGCAAGCAGCCCTTTAACTTCCTTTCTCGATGCATAACTTTGCTCATATATTTGATCAGTATGATTGGGATCAAACCAAAAAAAGCATTTACGCTAAAACTTCGGCAGATGTGGAACGGGCGCTGGCGTCTGACAAGCGTACATTAGAAGATTTTAAATCCCTGATATCGCCTGCGGCATCACCATATCTGGAAAAGATGGCGCAAATTAGTCAGCAGCTAACCCGAAAACGGTTTGGCAAGGTTATACAAATGTATGTGCCGCTTTATCTTTCTAATGAATGTAATAATATATGCACCTATTGCGGATTTAGCTACGATAATAAAGTAAGGCGTAAAACACTATCTGCGATAGAGATCATGCAGGAAGTAATGGTAATCAAAGCAATGGGTTTTGACCATGTGCTGCTGGTAACGGGAGAGGATAATCAACATGTTCATGTCGATTATTTTAAAATGGTACTCGAATTAATCCGGCCATATTTTTCGCATATTTCTATAGAGGTGCAGCCATTAGATACCGCAGATTACGAGCAACTGAAACCCTATGGACTGAATACGGTATTGGTCTATCAGGAGACCTACCACCGGGAGGATTACAAGAAACACCATCCCAAAGGAAAGAAATCCAACTTCGGGTACCGGCTGGATACTCCTGATCGGTTAGGTGCATCGGAAATTCATAAGATGGGTTTGGGAGTTTTGATTGGTTTGGAAGACTGGCGGACGGATTGTTTCTTCACTGCGCTTCATCTTGACTATCTGGAGAAGCGCTATTGGCAGAGCAGGTACAGCATATCCTTTCCGCGGTTGCGGCCATTTAGTGGTGGAATGGAGCCGAAGGTAGAGATGAGCGATCGGGAGTTGGTACAGCTGATTTGTGCCTATCGTTTATTTAATGAAGAAGTGGAACTATCTATCTCTACGCGGGAGACACCAGAATTCCGGAACCATATTATTAATCTGGGTATAACGGCCATGAGTGCGGGATCTAAAACGAACCCCGGAGGCTATGCAGTGGCTCCAGAATCATTGGAGCAATTTGAGATATCTGATGAGCGTAGTGCTGCGGAGATTGCTGCAATGATCAGCGCTCAGGGATATGAGCCTATCTGGAAAGATTGGGACAATTGTTTAACACATTAAAAAATATGCTGAGCAGGGAAGAATTGGGAAGATACAGCCGGCAGATGCTATTGCCAGAGATCGGCATTGCAGGGCAGGAGAAATTAAGATCGGCCAGCGTATTTGTTATTGGTGCCGGAGGACTTGGTTGTCCGGTTTTGCAATATCTGGTTAGTGCTGGAGTTGGCAGGATTGGTATTATAGACCACGATATTGTTGATCTAAGTAATCTGCAGCGGCAGATCCTATATAATGATACTGATATAGGCTTATCAAAAGCATTGACTGCAAAAAGGAAACTAGAGCTGCTTAACCCGTTTGTCATGATTGAGGCTTATCCAGAAAAGCTCGTTGCGGAAAATGCGATGACCTTGATCGGTAGGTATGACCTGGTAATTGATGGTTCAGATAATTTCCCAACGCGCTATCTTGTCAACGACAGCTGTGTTGCTGCTGGCATACCGCTTGTTTTCGGATCTATTTTAGGATTTGAAGGGCAGATTTCCGTTTTTAACTATAAGGGCGGACCTAATTATCGCGACGTTTTTACGGAGGCGCCGGACGAAGGTGAATCGCCCAACTGCACGGAGATCGGCGTAGTCGGAGCTTTACCGGGGGTTATCGGAACATATATGGCTGCCGAAGCGATCAAGATCATCTGCGGGTTTGGCGTAATCTTGTCTGGTAAACTTTTGATCCTGAATATGCTGAATCATCAGCAGCATATTTTTACCATAGGCAGCAAGAGCACGCAGTCGGAATCGAAAGCCTCTGTGAAATTCCAGGATTGCGAAATCGATATAGTCAGATTCAGGGCGTTGCAGGATGATGTTTCAGAAAATATATTTTTAGTTGATGTACGCGAAAATTATGAATTTGAAGCCGAGAATATCGGAGGTATAAATATTCCGCTTTATGAATTGCGGGAACAAATTGCGACTTTACCGTTAGACAAGAAACTGGTTTTCATTTGCGAAACAGGACAAAGGAGTAAAATGGCTGTTCAATTATTACGCCCGATGCTGTCGGCAGAGCTATACTACTTAAGCGGAAGATTTTCTGGCTAATTCAAACAAAATCGTGGTAATTTACCAGGGATGTTGTATTTTGGTGGTCAACCAAATAACAAGCACAATGCGTTTTTTTTCTATTTTAGCTGCCTTACTTTTAATACACCTAGCTGCCGGTGCGCAAACCCAGCAGCAAAGCAGTGGCTGGTTGTTTTTGCTTAACAATACAAAGATCGCAGAAAAATGGGGTGCCTATGCCGATATGCAAATCCGCTCTTCAGATAAGTGGGAAAACGTAAGGAACTTCCTGTTCAGACCCGGGGTGACTTATTACGCGAATAGCAAAAACGAAATCACATTGGGTTACCTGTTAAATCAAACTTTTACCCACAATATCGGTTCTGCCGATAATATGCTGACAGAACATAGAATCTGGGAGCAATACGTGTTCAAACACAAGATCAGTACGATCAGCGTAGCACACCGGTTTAGGATGGAGCAGCGCTTTATCGAGCGTAATGGAAAAGATGATCTGTTTGCGCAACGACTTCGTTATTTCTTCAGATTTATCTTGCCATTAGAGCAGGGGAAGCAAAACTTCGACAAGGGTGTATTTGCCGCGTTGCAAAATGAGCTGTTCTTCAATGTACAAAGCAAAGATCAGCTCAATGGTAAACTATTTGATCAAAACAGGGCTTATGTTGCAGGAGGATATCGGTTTAATAAACATCTGGATGTTGAGCTTGGTTATATGAATCAGGCGAGTAAAGGTTTAATATCGAATACCTCAAATAACATCTTGCAATTTGCAGTATATACCAAGTTTTAACAATGGTGAACCATCATCAGGATACCGCACGTGGAAAAAAATCAATAAATTTTCAGTTTTTAAGCGGTGATAATTCAGTTTAAATTTCTTGGGTAAGCATCTCTGGATGTCAGTAAAACACAAATTTTAGAATTTAATAATTATTTTAAATATCTTAAAATCAGTGTTTTGATTGTCTTTTAGCGGAGACTGCGCGTTAAACAACTTGCTCTTTTTTTTGTTTTTCGATTCGTACACCATTAGCTACTAAAGCACTCTGTTGGGTTGTTCGATTAAAAAAACTCATCGGATATTTCTTTCGTTAATTCCAGTACAAGATCGCCGCAGGCAACTGAGGTTCTTGTTAAGGGATCGCTGAAAACCTTTAAAAGAGTAGGCATTATTAAATTTTGTATTATGAATTTCCAAGAGTTAAATCAGAACGAAATGACAGAAATCAATGGTGGTGGATTATTTGGTAACAATGATTCATCAAGTACTGGAGGATTGTTAGGGAACATTGGAATTGGTAATTTATTATCATTTTCAAGTTCGACCCAAGACGGAGATGAAAGCTCTAGCTCATCATTCTCTGTAGGTAACGGTATCAACCTAGACCTGGGCGGATTGTTTAACAGCTTGTCAAGCTAAGAAACAAATTTTAATTACAAATAAAAGGGAGCACTTAACCGGTGCTCCCTTTTTTTGAAAAAACACGCTCCAATTTTTCATCCGGTTTATCCTTGATTCATCATTATGGAACACCAGCACTATATCTTTCCACAGGAAATTGTAGAAAATACAGCAGAATACCATTTCCAGCGGAACCGCTCAACGACACTCATTATTTATCAGCTGATTTTGCTTTTTCTGACCTGCGCTTTGCTAGCCATATTTTTTGTCAAGGTCGACGTAAATGTACAGAGTACGGGTCTTTTCAGACCGATACAGGAACGCACCGATATCAAGCCATTGATTAGCGGCCGCGTTGACTCCGTTTTTATCAAAGAGAATAGCCATGTGAAAGCCGGGCAGGTACTACTCACCATCAAGAGAGAATCGTTAGAAAGTAAGAACAGTTTGGTTAATCTGCAGCAGGCAGATGTGAATGCTCAGCTGGCCGACCTAGGTCAGCTTATCCATGCTTACAAGATCAACGATTGGTCTAAAAAGCTGGAACTTGAATCAGGATTATATAGTCAGCAGTACAGTTTATTTATGCAGCGTATCGTAGAGGCGCGATCGCGCTTGCAACTGGCTGCAAAGAATTACGATCGCTTTTTATACCTGTATAGGAAAAAGGCTGTTTCTGCGGCAGAATATGACGAAGTAAAACTAAAGCTCGACAACATCAAGAATGAATTGGGCCTGATAGCAGAAACACAGGGAAGTAAATGGCAAACTGAACTTAACGCGCTGAATATGCAATATCGGGAATTGAGTGCGCAGGATGAGCAGTACGAAGAAGATAAAGGATTTTATACCTTGAAGGCAACAGTTACGGGATCGGTACAGCAATTGAAGAGTCTTCAGGCGGGAAGTCTTGTTAGTGCAAATGAGTTGCTGGGAGAAATATCTCCCGACTCAGGTTTGATTGCCGAGACTTACGTTCTGCCAAAAGATATCGGCTTATTACGCAACGGTACAAAAGCCAAGTTCCAGATCGACGCCTACAACTACAACCAATGGGGGATGGTTGAAGGAAAGGTAATCTCCATATCGAGCGATATTTTTATGGATAAGGGCAACCAGCCTTATTTTAAGGTCAGGTGTATGCTGGATAAGCACCAGTTGAGCCTGAAAAACGGATATATAGGAAAAATTAAAAAAGGAATGACACTGCAGGCCAGATTTTTTGTAACACGGAGAACGTTATTTCAGCTCTTATACGATAAGGCAGATGACTGGCTCAATCCCAATGTTAAAGCAGTTGGAGATAAAGATAATGCGGCATGATGAAAGCTATTGATAATTTTAAAGAGCGACTGAAGAGGCGCTTTGCCGGGCGCAGAAAACAAAAACGTATCAGTGTTAAGCAGCATGATGTTACCGATTGCGGTGCCGCATGTATTGCTTCGGTAGCGGCCTATTACGATCTTGATCTTCCTATTGCGCGGATCCGGCAATATGCGTCAACCGACACGAAGGGGACGAATGTTTTGGGTTTGATTGAAGCATCGGTGAAGATTGGTTTCAGTGCGAAAGGATTAAAAGGAACCTTTGACCAACTACATACCGTGCCGTTGCCTGTTATCGCTCATGTTGTAGCGCATAACATGGCTCATTACATCGTTATCTATAAACTCAATAAAACGACTATTGAGGTTATGGACCCGGCGTATGGCGAAATGCAGGAGCTGAGCCACGAGGCCTTTCAGAAAAAATGGTCGGGTGTGCTGATTATGCTGCTTCCTGGTGATGATTTTTCTGGTGGCAACGACAAAGTGAGTATCGAACAGCGCTTTATGTACCTGCTGATGCCACATAAAGCCGTTTTGCTGCAAGTATTGGCCGGTGCAATTTTTTATACCATCCTGGGGCTTTCTACGTCAATTTTCCTTCAAAAAATTGTAGATAATGTACTGCCAGAAGGCAACAGCAATCTTTTAAATTTAATGGGGATTGTGATGATCCTGATTATCGTGCTCCAGGTCTTTATCAACCATGCTAAAACTATGCTGACTATCAGGACGGGCCAGCAGATTGATGCCCGACTGATTCTGGGATATTATAAACACCTGCTGAAGCTGCCACAACAGTTTTTCGATACCATGCGGGTTGGAGAGATTATCTCCCGGATGAATGATGCTGTAAAAATAAGGGCTTTCATAAACGACGTCCTTGTCGGTTTCCTTGTGAATGTATTTATTCTCATCTTCTCATTTGTACTGATGTTTACCTATTACTGGAAGCTGGCGCTGATTATGTTGATTGTAGTTCCTCTATATGCGGTGGTCTACTATTTCTCCAACAAACTGAATAAGCAAACGCAACGTAAGGTAATGGAGAAAACTGCTGAATTGGAAAATCAGCTGGTGGAGTCAGTCAATTCGGTCAGTACGATTAAGCGTTTTGGCCTGGAGGATTTTTCTAATTTTAAGACGGAGATTCGATTTATAGGCTTACTTAAGACTATTTATACCTCGGGTGTAAACTCTTTGTGGATTGGTAATTTCAGCGGGTTGATCTCTAGTTTATTTGCTGTTATTTTATTGTGGACGGGAGCGAGCTTTGTCATTGGCGGCGTAATCACACCCGGAGAGCTGCTATCGTTCTACGCGATCATCGGTTATTTTACGGGGCCTGTGCTCAGTCTGATCGGTATGAACAAAGTGGTTCAGGACGCACGTATTGCAGCTGACAGGTTGTTTGAAATTATGGATCTGGAACGGGAAACTACAGGAGCAAAGACTGAGCTAACCAGAGACATGGTTGGCGATATCAAGATTTCAAATATCAATTTCAGGTATGGATCGCGGGTTACAGTTTTTGAAGATTTCAGTTTGGGGATTCCAAAAGGCAAGATTACGGCTATTGTGGGGGAAAGTGGATCTGGTAAAACGACGTTATTGTCGCTGTTGCAGTTATTGTATCCATTACAATCAGGCAGTATAGAAATTGGTGAGTACGATATCAAATACCTGACTACGGGTAGTTTACGGAAAATTGTGAGTGTAGTGCCACAAGACGTGCATCTTTTTGCGGGTAATGTGATAGAGAATATCGCAGTGGGGGATATGGAGCCTGATATGAAAAGAATTATCAGTATCTGCGGTTCTATTCACATTATGGATTTCATAGAAAAGCTGCCGAATGGCTTTAACACGTATTTGGGTGAGAATGGGGCGAGTCTTTCTGGTGGGCAGCGCCAGCGACTGGCTATAGCGCGGGCGTTGTACCGTGATCCGGAAATCTTAATTCTGGATGAGGCAACGTCATCGCTCGACTCAGCGTCTGAAGAGCACGTTCACCATACAATTGAACTCCTGAGGAAGGAGGGTAAGACAATCATTGTGATCGCCCATCGACTAAGCACTGTTGTTGATGCTGATAAAATTGCTGTACTGAGTCAGGGTAAATTGATGGAGGAGGGAACGCATCAGGAGCTTCTTGATTTAAAAGGACAATATTCTGCGATGTGGGCTAAACAATACCGGCTTTAGGCGGGGTAATTCTATGGTGTTTTATTTTTGTTTTTTTCTTCAATCCAAAGTGCCATGTACTTGCTACTATTCAGCGTATTCATTTTGAGGATTTGTCCGAGGAAATTCTGATTTCTGTGGGTGACGAGTTGGGCGAAAAGTATGTTAACTGCTGCAATGAAGGCTTTTGAAAAGAGTTCTGAATCGTAGCGTTCATTTATAATCCTTATTCCATTTTGCTGCGCCTGCATCCAGGAAGCTTTATCTTTATAAAGTTTAGCTGCGGATTCAATAAAACGCTGAGGTTCATTCTCTATTGCACCTGGCCAGGGTAGCTTTCCAGACATTGACTCGGCACCGATATCGGTAGTTACACTCGGTGTGCCGGTTTGCATAGCATCGATAAACTTGCCCTTAACGCCGGCACCAAATTGAATCGGAGCGAGTAAAACCCGATGTTGCTGAATTGTTTCCTGGGCATGACCGGCACGGCCATGTACATAAAACCGTTCTTTAGGATTATGAAGTTGAGTAACCTTCTGACTGGTGTAAGCGCCATAAATGTGCATACCGGCATCAGGATGTTTTCTTCGGAGTTCTGGCCAGATTTTGGTTTTTATAAATTGTGTGGTATGCCAGTTAGGTTCGTGTAAAAAATTACCTATGAAGACGAATCCTGTGCGATCTTCAAATGATCTCCATGCTGATATGTGTTCTTGATTGATTTTGTTTTCCAGAAAGGGAAGGTAATAGAGTAGCGTTGCGTCTATGCGGTATTGATCCTGCAATAGCTGAATTTCATATTCGGAAATAATCAGCGACATGTCGCAGCGTAAAATGGAGGCAATTTCGCGTTTTGCGGTATCGCTTAGCGGCTTGGAGTTAGAGGTGCTGTTCAAAGCATGCTGTCTATCACGCCGTAAAAAGTGCAGGTCTTCGGTGTCAAGGATTTTTAACGCATCAGGACAAGTTTCTGTTATCCGCCAGCCATATTGTTCTTCAATCATAAATCTATCAAACAGTACAATTGAGGGATTGATCTCTGCTGTCAAGCGATCAAAAGATGCATCATTTAGTGTGATTGGCAATTCGGTTATACCGATTTCGGTAAGATTAAAACTAAATTCACTCTTGCTGGCTGCAGAGGCGAAAAATACGGCATATCCTTCATCAATAAACAAGGTAACTAATTGAATCATCCTTGTACCTGCGGCGGAGGAAGTCGGTTCTGGCCAGACCATTCCAATAATCAGCATACGTTTATCACTCATAGCCTGCAATGTTAGGCATTTGTTGACGGATATTGTTTTTGGAGAACGCTTACAGATTGCTGTACCAATGTTTTCAGGACTTCTGTATTTATATCTGCCAATTTTTTAATATAGATACAGCCTTTACTAGACTTATGTTTGCCTAATTTTGCAAGGAGATCATCGCGAAGCATGGGGTCGGATGCGAGGTAGAGCACCATTGCCGAGGTGCGTGGAGAAAATGCGGCAAGGGGTGCATCTCCGGAATGTCCGCTGGCATACACATAATGGTAACTGCCGAATCCTACAATGCTGGCACCCCACATCTGTGGCTGAAGTCCTGTTTGTGCGCTAAACAAGTCTATGATCTGATAACAATCCTGCCTTTTTTTTAAATCTGTTACCGAGTCGATAAAATCATTTACACTGGCTGCGGTTATTGTTGTTTTGTTTTTAGCCATTTTATTGGATTTAACCTGGTCAAATATAGTGGGGATGCGTTCAGATAAAAAATTGTTTTTAAGAGAACAACCAATAATTGTTAATTTTGCAACAAAGAAGGAAGACATGCTTGGATTAAAATTGCTTACAGACCCACGCTGGGCAAACATTGCTGAATCAAATCTGGGAGAAATTTTGACTGACCACGCCTGGTGTGAGCAGAAGGCGGCAACAAATGCCATTACATTGATCGCCGATAATTCTGAGCATATTGATCTTGTCGAAGAACTGACTGCGATTGCGATGGAAGAACTGCAGCATTTTCAGATGGTAGTAGCTATAATCCAACAACGTGGATACACTTTGGGGCGCCAGCGCAAGGACGATTATGTTGGGAGGTTAGTTAAGTTTAGTCGTAAGGACGGCAGCAGAAATGCTTCTTTTATCGACAGGTTATTGTTTGCAGCGATGATTGAGGCACGCAGCTGCGAACGGTTCCGGGTATTATCACAAAATATCAGCGATCCGGAGCTCGCCAAGTTTTATCATGACCTGATGGTTTCTGAAGCAGGTCACTATACAACATTCTTAAACTTTGCACGTAAATACACCATCGACATTGACGTAGAAAAGCGTTGGAAAGAATGGCTGGAATTTGAAGGGGAGTTGATTCAGAGTTATGGTAACAAGCAAGCGATTCATGGTTAATTTTTAAGCAGTCGTTCCTTTAGGTCCTTATATCTCGAACGACCAATTGGGAGGCTTTCGCCACTTTTTAAAAGTAAATCGTACCTACTTCCTGGGGCAACGATGATTTTTTCTGCCTGTTCTACGGGAATGAGATACGACTTGTGAATCCGTTCAAAATTTGAAGGAAGGAGTTGTTCCAACTTTTCTAGTGATTTATCGTGTAATGCGGAGGTTCCGTTCTTAAGATGGAGCTCTGTGTAAATTCCAGCTCCTTTAATATATTTCACCTCCTCAATATTTATGAGTTTAATGCTTCCTGATTTCTTTACCGAGAGAAATTGCAACGCTGCCTCTTGTTTTTTCTTAGGCGTTGTTAAGCGCATAAATGCCTGATCAAGGCGGTCTTCAGTAAAAGGTTTAGGCACAAAATCCAAAACGCCGTATGCAAATGCAGTGATTGCTTTTTCAGTATATGCAGAAATGATAATAGTATGAAAGGAGCAGGCTGTTACTGTTTTAAGTAGTTCAAATCCATCTTCTCCATTCAGGTTTAAATCTAACAACAGAAGATCTATTTCATGCGACTGCAGGTATTTTAGCGCTGAACCGAGTGAATCCATTACCTGAATTTGCGCTAAGTTACCACCAAAGAAAAGTGTGGTCATTCTTTCCAGTCGGCGTGCAATCCTGGCTTCGTCTTCAACAATAAGTATGTTCATCATGTGTAGATAGTAATGGTGTTTAACCAGCCGGTTTTGGTAGCCCCGGACTGGAAATCCCAGTTTTTACCATAGCTTTCTTCCAGTCGGGCTGCAACATATTTAAAACCGGTGCCACGGTTGCTGGTTATCGTTTTTTCACGATTGCGGGCGATAGTTTCCAAACTATAGATCCGTGAGTTAAGTGTTTTTTGATAGTTCAGTTTAAAAGCGACGGTATGACTGGTGTCTGGAGCACTATGGGTTATGCCATTTTCCAGAAGTGTGTGAATTATTGCAGGCGGGATCAAGTCATGCGGATCAATCCCTGACTCCTGCCAGTCGTAATTGATTTCTTTCCTAAAAGACATTAGCCTCAAATGTGTCTTGCAGAGATCTATCTCCGTTTGCAGGGGGATTAGTGTTTGGTCGGATATCGTGTTGAATAAATCAAACTCCTCGGCGAGCGCCTGGAGGAAAACGGCTCCCTGGGCAGGAGATTCTTCAACCCAGTCTATCAGTGAAGTTAGCGTATTTTTAATGAAATGGGGCTGTATGTTCTTTTTGATGAGCTCCAGTTGCAGTCTTGACGATAGTTGGATTGCAGCATCATGTGCTTTTTCCGCCTCCCTGGTTTTGACGGTGTGCAGATAGAGCATGCAGATTACAATAATGGTAAAGCTGATGAAAAGGCCAAAATCATAAACAAGAAAATAGTTGACTACTGCACTTGCAATTAGACCTGATAGAACGATGAGTCCGCCGATTTCTTTCTTGCGAATGGCATTGAGTACAATGAGTACTGTGGTGGCCCACATGGTATAGCTGAGGTACATGGCAGTGATATCATAATGTCTGAAGTTGTACCAATAAACAGCTAATAGTGCGATTAGTAATATGCAAATTATTAGGAGGCGATGCTTCAAATTGAATTGAATGGTAAAATAAAAAGGCACCAGAATCGCGATGGCGAAAGTTATCCAGCCGATAAATTCAAGTCGGAGATAGAACTTTGTATAAGGAATGTCGACATAGAATTTTACGAACTCCAGAATTAGCAGGGTGAAAAAAAGCAGACATACGACTCCAAAAACCAGAATTGAGAGATCCTTCTTGTTGCTGTTCATATACAACAAAAAGTAATAAAGCGCCGCGATAAAGAATGCTCCGGCCATGAGGTTCATGAATGACATGATTATTAATGGCACGCGTTCCAGATTTTTATAGCTATCCAGCTTGATGTCAAATCCTCTTTGTGTTGTCTGTTTGTGCGCCTGGGTAGCCCTGATAGCGATGACGTGATTTCCATTTTGGGATAAACTATCGGGAACCATGTAAGTATGGTATTCGGTGCCCGGACTTTCAGGTAGCCCTTTCATGGCCAGATTCCCATTCTTGCCGATACGTACCCCATCCCAATAAACTTCGTGTGCACCAAATGCAAACACGATCATGCCAAGCGTTTCGGTGTTTAACCCGCTTATCTGCACTGGGATTCTCACCCAGAAAACACTGTCGCGTGTAAGTCCGCGGTCAGTACGCCATCCCGCTGATTTATAATTCGGTTGTGCCCATTTCAGACTATCTCCTGTGCGGTAAACGACTTCAGATTGCTCATAGTTAACTGCAGGTGTATAGAAGGCAAAGCCCAATGAGATCAAAAGGTATAAGGTTAAGCGCATAAAGTAAAGATAGGAATAACTTGCATTGATGAATTGCAGTAGAAAAGGATATAGAGCAGTTGGCAGGTTTGTATTACACTATTGATAATCGGCGGCCTATCCTTGCTGAAGAAATAAATCAAATCATGAAATTACACGCCTTTTTATTCTTGTTTATCATTATTCAACTGCCAGGTTATCTTTTTGCTCAAGATGCAGGTACCTCCATTATTTATGGCAAAGTACTTGATTCGGTTACCAAAGCGCCAGTCCCGTATGCTACAGTTAGTATTTATAATACCAATGCTACATTGGTAGCTAGCTCCATCACTGAAGAGTCAGGCTTATTTAAGTTGGAAAAACTTCCGAAAGGCGGCTTCCTATTGACTGTTAGTTACATGGGATACCAGTCGATCCGCAAGGCGGTAAATATTACCGACGGTACACAAAATGCGGGCGGTTTGATGTTGACTCAGGATCCGGCGATGTTGAAGGAGGTTGTTGTAAATGGAGATAAGCCCGCTGTTAGTTTTAAGCTTGATAAAAAGGTGTTTGAAGTGGGTAAAGATATATTGGCACAGAGTGGATCGGCAAATGACATCCTGAATAGTGTACCTTCAGTATCAGTAAGCCCTTCTGGGGGGATAAGTTTACGGGGAAACAATAATGTGTATGTGATGATCAACGGCAGGCGCTCAGGGTTAACCCAAAATGATGCGTTGGATCAGATTCCGGCTGCTCAGATTGAGCGCATCGAGGTGATTACAAATCCTTCGTCGCGTTATGACGCTGCCGGATCTGCAGGAATTATCAACATTGTGCTGAAGAAAAACAAAAAGTCAGGTTTTAACGGGCAGGTGAGACTTGTTGGTGGCAGCCCGAACGACTCACGTATTAATCCAAGTCTTAATTATAAATCTGAGAAGATAAATATATTTTCGACGTTTGGGATCAGGAAATCAGATTATGTAGGGTTATATACAACTAATCAGCAAACGATCGTATCGGGACAGAAATCATTTCTCGATCAGGTTCAGCATGAGAAGAGGCATGATGATGGAAAACTACTTTATATGGGTGCTGATTATCTGATCAATGATAAGAACACCATTACTGCGGCGTTTCTACTGAATGCTACGCGGGATCACGACAGAACAAATCTGGACTATAATTATAGCAAAGCGACCGGAGTTAAGGATAGCGTATTGAGCAGATCAGGGGAGTCCTGGGAGAAGCGGAATTATAATCAGGTAGAGTTTAACTACACAAAACTTTTTACCAGGCCTGGGAAAAAATTTACGGTTGATATGCAATATGATTTTTGGAATAGTGACAAGGACTGGCAGCTGGCGACACAAAAGACTGAACCAACGGCGACTTTGTTTCCTGGAATCCGTACGAGCTCGATCGGGTCGAGTAAAGATTTGTTGGTGCAGTCAGACTTGGTACAACCTTTTAGCAAAGATGGAATTGTGGAATTTGGGCTGAAATTAGAAAATAGAAAGGTAACGACAGACTACCAGGCCGAACAGGAGGTGAATGGTGGGTGGCGCATCTATCAGAACATTGATAATCAATTAACCTATAATGAGCTCATCGGCGCTGCGTATGCGCAGTTGGGAAATAAGGTTGGTAAGTTTGGTTATCAGCTTGGGTTGCGGACTGAGCTAACCCGGATAAGGATTGCCGATGCAAGCAATATGTTTAATACAGAGAAAGATTACACGCGGTTATTCCCTACAGTGAATATGAGTTATGCTATTACTACCGGCGCTACAGCGCAGTTAAATTATAGCCGCAGAATTAACAGGCCGTCGCTCAATTCTTTATACCCGTTTAATGAAATCACAGATTTTAACGCGCAATATGTTGGAAATCCCGATTTGAATCCATCGTATGCACACGTTGTTGAGCTCGGCTTTATAAGAAACTGGTCAAAACTTACCTTTAATCCCGCGGTTTACTATCAATATAATAAGGGTTATATTCAGGATTATACATTCAGAAATAGTAGTGGCATTTTTATCACTTCACCAATCAACATCATTAGTGAGATCAGAAGGGGAGTGGAGCTCTCTATGTTATATAGTCCGATGAAATGGCTGCAGGTAAATGCAGAAGGGAATTGGTACGACTTTAAGCAACAAGGTCTATTTCAAGGGCGTGATCTGGATTATACCGGTCAAATTTTAACAGCCAGGCTCAACGCGCAGGTTAAATTTACTGGAGGCTTTGGTTTGCAGGGGCGCTATAATTTTAACAGTGCACAAAGCAATGCGCAAAGCCGCACTGCGGCTATCCATTTTGCAGATTTTGGGATCAGTAAGAATTTGTTTAATAACAAGTCTACATTGGTGTTTGATGTGACAAATGTTTTCAATTCCAGGAAATTTAATACGCAGACTACGGGTGAAAATTACGTCCTCAATCAGATGAACAATCCTAATGCAGCACGATATCGTTTGAGCTATGTTTACCGGTTTAACTTAAAGGATGCTAAAGAGGTGCGGCAGGCAAAAACCGGAAACCGGAATTAAATTGCGTGCGATCGCGGGAGGAAGTCTGGGTTAAAATGACCAGGGTTTTGAATAATGGAGTGATTATTGTATCTGAATTTTCAAATCTCAAATTATGCTATTTATTCTTTCCTTACTCTTAAATGCCGCAGTTTTGTTAGGGCTTTCCACCATGATGTCGACGGTAACCATTAAAAATTATACAACAGGAATTATTGTTGCATTGGTTATTGGTTTGCTCAATGCGACGATTGGTTTCATTATCAGTTTTCCTATCAATGTGATCACTTTTGGCATTCTTTCCTTCGTTGTCCACCTGGTTGTAACGGCATTAATGATTAAACTAGCAGATTACCTGCTGTCAGATTTTAAGGTAGTAGGATTCAAGCCGGCACTTATCATCGCTGTAGTTATGGCTTTTGTAGATTTTTTGTTAATGGTTTTGTAATTTTTTTATTTTAAAACTGTTATTGTCTGTTTTTCTGGTTTTTATTCTGGTATTTACTGATTTTTTAATGTAATAATTAGAATATATTGATAATTTCGGGTTATACTGGTAGTTTTTGATACTTTATTGTGTTAAATTCGCTGTATAATCTTAATATTAGTTTTGAAATCATTAACCAGGCGCGATTTTTTAGGTAAAAGTTCTATTTTGGCTGCTGCAAGTTACCCGGCGATGTTGGCTTTGGGTATTTTAAAGGCTGCACCAGCACATGCATTTAATTTTGAAGGCAAAGGTAACGGGAAAAAGCTAATTATTTTAGGTGCCGGGCTTGCTGGTATGGCAGCTGCTTATGAGTTAAATAAGCTCGGCTACCAATGTACGATTCTTGAAGCTCGGGAGCGGACTGGAGGACGATGCTGGAGTATTCGAAACGGGAGTACGCATGAAGAAAGTGGCCACGGCCCTTCAAAAGCGAAATTTGATGAGGGTTTATATTTTAATGCCGGCCCCTCAAGAATTCCACACAACCACGAGCTTACCCTTCATTATTGTAAAGAACTTGGTGTGCCCATCCAGGTATACAACAATGTGAATGAAAGCACCTATTATTTCGCCGAAGGGAAGGGGCCGTTATCAAACAAAAAAATCCGTAATCGCGAAATTCATAATGACATCCGTGGCTATATGGCTGAGATGCTTTCTAAAACTATGGATCATGGGAATCTGGATGCACCATTAACTAAAGAAGACGGACAGAAGATCATTGAGTATCTGATGGCTGAAGGAGGGCTTGATGCAGATAAGTTATATAAGGCATCTGCAAGGAGAGGTTATATCGAATCTCCTGGAGCTGGTGATAAACCGGGTCGTATTGCTGATCCTCACAGTCTTGCGGATATTATCCATTCCGGGTTAATGGATCCCGATTTCTATAACGTGGCCGAATACACCTACGAGTTACAAATGACCATGTTTCAGGCTGTTGGTGGGATGGATAAAATTGCTCAGGCCTTTGAACGGAAAATTGCACCTATGCTCAAAACCGGGGCCGAGGTTTCGGCTATTACCAATACTGACACTGGTGTAAAAGTAGTTTATAAAGATAAAACTGGTACACACGAAATGGCCGGCGACCTATGTATTTGTACCCTTCCTTTGCCGGTACTCAGCAATTTGACTACTAATTTTTCTCCTGCGGTAAGTCGTGCGATAGACTACATCACCTACAACCAAACCGGCAAAATAGGATTGCAGATGAAACGTCGTTTCTGGGAGGAGGATGAGCATATCTATGGAGGTATTACACATACCAATAACGAGCTGACTCAGCTTTTTTATCCTTCTTATGACTATTTAGATAAGAAAGGTATTTTAATCGGTTACTATAATTTTAACGAAAAGGCACAACAGGTTGGCGAATTGAGCTATGCAGACCGCGAGCGTCTGGCTCTGCAAAAGGGACGTCTTATCCATCCGCAGTATGACAAGGAATTTGAAAGTTCATTTTCTGTGAGCTGGCATAGAACGAAATATAATATGGGCGGATGGGCAGTTTACTCGGCGGAGACGCGAAAAAATGCTTACCCAGCATTATTGAAGCCCGATGGGCATGTATATTTTGCTGGAGAGCACCTGACGCATCTTAATGCCTGGATGGCCGGGGCGTTGGAATCCGCAAGGAGTGTTGTTGCCAATATCCATAGCCGGGTTACAGAATCACGCGTAAACTACCCTACAACAGAAATCAAAGGATAACCAAAATAAAAACAATCAAAATTATGGCAAACTCATTCAACCGCAGGACCTGGATTAAATCTACAGCCCTGATCGCCGGAGGCGCGGCGTTTTTCTCAGGAGGTATTACTCAATTGATGGCTATGCCAAAGCGTCTGCAACAAAGTTGGAGCGATAGACTTAATGATGAGGCGGCGGTATTGGAGCCAGCACCGGTAATGAAAGCTAGACTATCTGCAAACGAAAACCCTTTCGGCCCGTCGCCGGCAGCAAAGAAAGCTATTCAGGAATCTTTGGAGCTAAGCTATCAATATCCTTTTATGCGGATGCGTGAGCTGACTGGTAAAATTGCCGAATATGAAGGTGTTAAGCAGGATCAGCTGTTTATGGATGCCGGTTCTTCGCCGATTCTGCTTGCTGCGGCAATGTTCTATGGTAAAAATGGAGCTGAAATCATTTCTGGTGATCCTTCTTATAACGATCTTCCTTCAGACGCACAACGGCATGGGGCTACCTGGATCAAGGTTCCGTTGACAGCAGATTATAAGTTGGATCTGGACGCAATGGAAGCCAAAATAACCAGCAAAACAGGTTTGGTCTATATCTGCAATCCCAATAATCCAACTGCTACAATGCTGGACACTGCTAAACTGAAAGCTTTTTGTGAGCGGGTTAGTAAAAAAGTTCCTGTGTTTGTTGATGAAGCCTATATCGATTATATTCCTGATCCACAAAGTGTAAGTATGATTGATATGGTGAAGAAGGGAAATAACGTTATTGTTGCCCGTACCTTTTCCAAGCTATATGGCTTTGCGGGACTGCGTTGTGGTTATATCGTTGCCCAGCCCGAAGCGATCAAGGATATTTCCAAATATGCTGTGGGTTCAATGAGTCTGTCGGCACCTACTGTAGCTGCTGCTATCGCGGCCTATCAGGAGAAAGAATTTCTGCAAGATGCGCTGAAAAAGACGATGGCTTCAAAAGAATATCTGTATAGTGTTCTCAAAGCAGAAGGGTACACTTATATCCCCTCCTCGGCAAATTTCGTTATGTTCCCCTTGAAAATGGAGGGGTCTAAATTCTCCAAAGAAATGTCTAACCGTGGTGTGAGCATTCGTACCTGGAAAATCAACGGTGCCGAGTGGTGCCGGGTAAGCATTGGACGCATGGACGAAATGCAAGCCTTTGCCGAAGCTTTTAAACAACTTTCTTAATACCAATTAATTATTATGCGTAAATTATTACTCCTGTTGTTATTGTTGCCTGCTACACGATTTGTATATGCTCAGGCAAAACCTGTTAATCCCCGGCCGATTACCTTGGCGGAATATGAAAAGGCGAAAGTGTATTCTGTTGCTGACCTCGATAAGGATACGTACGTAAAGTTTGATAATATGTATGTTCTGGATAGATATGAGGGACGTAAACCTTATTTCATTACCGGTGATGACGGCTTGAAAAAGCGGATAGACTTGTATAAACTTATTGCTAAAGAAGGAATGCAGGAGCTTGGACTGATGGTGTTTTATACTACAGAGAAGGGGAAGATCTATAAAGCACTTGTTCCCGATTTCACGGCTGATGGGAAGGTTTGGGAAAAGTATTTCCAGGATATCGATAACATCAATAAGGAAGAGAAGAATTTTGTACTTAAACTATCTTATATCCTGTCCAAGGAACTGAGTTTTCAGCAGTATAAGGTGTTGAACACTGGAAAGGATATTTCAGAGGAAGCAGGTACCTATGGTAGTGACATTTGTTTTCCAGGTGATGAAGAAGTGGCAATGGCTGATGGTTCAAAGAAAATGCTGCGGGATGTTAAGGCAGGGGATGAGGTAATCACACTTGATCCGATGACAAATGTGCCATCGGCGGTAAAGGTGAGCGAACTGACTGTGCATGAAGCAAAAAACTATGCATTGACCAGTTTGGTGTTAATTTCAAGCCATACAAAAGAGGATTTAAGTGGGAAGCAGGTTTCTCTAAGCACTAAGGTGTTACAGGCTACGCCAAATCATCCGATGGAAACAAAAGCAGGTACAATTAAAATGGGCGAAGTAAAAGTTGGTCAGGAGCTGATCTGTCTGAATGAAAAAACCGGAAAATATGATGTTTATACCGTGTGGGATCGTGAAGAAAAGGCTGGGGGTACACAGAAAGTATACAACATGGTAGCTAGTGGAGGTACTACGTTTATTATGAACGGTGTTATGGTAAGACAAAAATAAAGCCCGTTCCTGGAAAAAAGCGTGGCCGGTTCTTATGCCGGCCACGCTTTTTTATTTTGTAATTCCTTCGAGACTGAAGATGAAAGCGTAGTTTAGTGCGACATCTTTTAGGTAGTCGAATCTTCCTGAAGCACCTCCGTGTCCGAAATCCATATCAGTTTTAAGTAAAAGGAGATGTTTATCTGTTTTTGTCGCCCTCAGTTTGGCAACCCATTTTGCAGGCTCAAAATATTGAACCTGACTGTCGTGCAGACCCGTTGTGACTAACATATTTGGGTAGTCTTTTTTCTCCACATTTTCATATGGCGAATAACTTTTCATGTACTGATAAGCATCTTTGTTTTTAGGATTTCCCCATTCATCAAATTCATTGGTCGTTAAGGGAATGCTTTCGTCTAGCATGGTGTTTACCACGTCGACAAAAGGCACATGTGCCAGAATCCCATTCCATAGGTTTGGCGCAAGGTTGGCAACAGCGCCCATTAGCAAGCCGCCGGCACTACCACCTTGAGCATACAAATGCCCCTTACTGGTAAACTGTGAATCGATCAGGAATTGTCCGCAGTCGATAAAGTCTGTGAAGGTGTTCATCTTTTTCATCATTTTGCCATCATCGTACCATTGACGTCCCATTTCCTGTCCGCCGCGTATATGTGCTATTGCATATACGAAACCTCTATTCAATAAGCTAAGGGCGTTGGAGGAGAACGCTGCATCCATGCTCATGCCGTAAGAACCGTATGCATAGAGCAGGAGGGGAGCTGTGCCATCCTTTTTAAGGCCTTTTTTATAGACCAGCGAGATAGGGATTTTTGTTCCATCCTTTGCCGTCGCATAAATGCGTTCAGTGATGTAATCTGTTTTGTTGTATCCACCGATTACTTCCTGCTGTTTCTTCAGTATCTGCTGTTTTGTCGACATATTGTAGTCATATGTTGACGAAGGTGTCGTCATAGAAGTATAACGGTATCTGAAGGTGTTGCTGTTAAATTCAGGATTGGCACCCACGCTTGCAGTATATGTTGGTTCATCAAATTTGATATAATGTTCATGACCATTGAAATCCATCACGCGTAGCTGTGCAAGGCCATTTTTACGTTCGGCAAGAACCATGTAATCTTTAAATTCCTCTACACCAGATAAAAGTACGTCTTTTCGGTTCGGGATTATTTCCTTCCAGCTGTCTTTGCCGGTATTGTTAAAAGGAGCTTCCATCAAACGAAAGTTATGTGCGTTCCAATTGGTCACAATCAAAAATTTGTGTTCCAGGGGAATAATATCATATTTAACATCCTTCATCCTTGGCTGAAATACGTTAAAAGGAGCGTCAGGCTTGTCGGCCTCTATCATCCTGATCTCGTCAGACATTGTTGCGGAGGAATAAATGAAGATGAATTTTCCTGATTTTGATTTAGCTACACCGATATAGTTTGATTTATCTTTCTCTTCATAAACCACAACGTCATCTTTTGGATCGCTACCAATCCTATGTTTTTTTATTTTTTCACTTAATAGTGTGACAGCGTTCTTATCCGTGTAAAAAATCGTTTTATTGTCCTGAGCCCAAACGGCATCTCCCTCAGTATTGGGGATTTCATCCTTCAATATTGCGCTAGTTTCCAGGTTTTTGATGTACAGTGTGTACTGTCGGCGGGATACCTCATCAACGCCATATGCCATTAGTTTGTTGTCAGGACTAATGCTAAATCCCGACACGCTGAAATAAGCATGTCCTTTAGCCATTTCATCTACATCTGCCAGGACTTCTTCTTTGGCATCCATGCTACCTTTCTTACGGCAATATTTATAGTATTGTTTACCGTCTTCAGTTTTGCTGTAATAGAAATACCCATTTTTGAAGACCGGAACTGATTCATCTTTTTCCTTGATCCGACCTTTTAATTCTTTGAAAAGATCTTCCCTGAATGCTTTGGAACCGCTCATCATGGTATCCAGGTATTTGTTTTCGGCCTTTAAATAATCGACTACCTTAGTACTGTCTGGACCCTTTTTGAAGTAGTCAATCATCCAGTAGTAGTTGTCTATCACGGTATCTCCGTGCAAAATACGTTTGTGCGGGTTAATTTCGGCTACCGGAGCGTTGGCATCCGGCCATTTGTATTGCGTCATTTTTGTTTCTTTGGTGCTACAGCTTATTACTGTAAAAGGTAATAGCAATTGGATTAGTTTTGTTTTGATTGACATCCGAGTAAGCTTATAATCAGATGTTAAGGTAAGTTTTTTTACCTGGATTCCATATTTCTGATTATGCATAAGATGTTTGCTCCGCCAATATCTATATTTATCTCCGGATTAATAAATTATTAAAGGCGATGTATTTCGAATTCGGATTAAGAAGTTCTGTACTGCTGATATTTTTCACACATCTGCTGGTTTACGCCCTGCTTACCTGGAGGAGAAGTATTAAACAGAGCCGCCTATCAGATCGTTTTCTTGCCATTTTCTTATTGCTTTCTGCGCTTTTTATTTTTCCATGGATGTCTGGCTTTGCCGGTTGGTACGATACACAGCCTTACCGGGAAATCCTTTTCTATACACCTTTTATCCAGGCTTACTTTTTCGGGCCGCTACTGTATTTGTATGTTAAAAGTTTAACGGATGCGAGCTATCGCATACAAAAAAGAGATTATCTGCACTTTATTCCTGGTTTTCTTTATCTGATCTGGTCTGTCGTTGTAGTTATTGCCGATAAATTCATAATAGGGCATTACTTTTTAATGAACGGGCGAACTGACCCTGATTTTGATAAATGGTATGGTTATACCTGGTCTTTAAGTGTGTTGATCTATCTGGTTCTTACAATTCGCTATTATTTAAAGTATAGGATATACACTTATTTTGAACTATCATTTGCTGATACCGCCGGATTTAAGTGGTTAAGGAATTTTCTTTATGCATTTTCCCTGTTGACTATTTTATTTGTTTCAGAGCAGATCATCTCCAGTTTCGTCAATCTGATGTATATCCGTTCCTGGTATTATTTCTTTGCTTTTGCCATAATTGTGTACTGCATGGCTATCGGTGCCTACCATGCGCCAACGACAGGATTGTTAAAACTCAATTTTAAACCTGAGCTTTTATCGACATATCAGCAATTTGAGCTCGAAATTGAGAAATCGGATATTGATATAGACTATGAGCTGGTGACCTCGGTTGCACGAGACCATGAGTGGATGGATCCCTGGGAGCAAGCGTTACTTTATCAGATTAGCGTCGAGAAAGTCTACCTCAATCCTAGTCTGACATTAACAGAATTGGCGAAGAAAATGGGTACAAATGCTTCTTTGTTGAGTAAAGTGATCAATAGCCGTTTTGGAATTAGGTTTAATGAGCTGATTAATAAATACCGTGTTAAGGAAGTAATCACGTTAATGAAAGATCCGGCTTATAAAAATTTGAATTTGCTTGCCATTGCATACGATGCTGGTTTTAATTCTAAATCGACTTTTAACCGGGCTTTTAAAAAATCTACAGGTGCTAGCCCAAAGGACTATCTGGTGCGATAGAAATTCGGCCCAAATTGGTGTCAAATCATGTTTTGAAGCGATCGACAATTATTTACTGTTGATTTTGCGATCAAAAAAAACATGAAATCATTTTTATTTACTGTGCTCAGCATATGCTGTCTTCAGGCATCTGCACAAACAGATACCGCTAAGATCAAACTCAACGAGGTTAAGATTGTTGGAAGGCAGTCGCTGATCCAACAAAGGACAGATCGGTCTGTTATAGTTGTTAACAACCAGATCAGGCAACTTGCAGATCACGCGTTAGATTTGCTTAGACTGGCTCCGGGGATCACAATATCTGATAACGAAGATGCGCTGCAGATGAACGGTAAAGATGCTGTTGAGGTCATGATTAACGACAAAGTTGTGAAGATGTCCGGTCGCGATTTGGTTAAGTTGCTCAAATCGCTGCCGATTGCTACTGTAGCGCAATTGGAGATTATGACGAATCCATCAGCGAAATATGATATATCGGGAAATTCCGGGTTACTGAACATTAAAACTAAGCGGATCAGTAACAATGGCATTACTGGAAATGTAGATTTATCTCACTCGCAGGCGGGTCATAGCATGGGTGATTTATCTAATACACTTAATTACGGAGCCGATCAACTCGCGGTATCGTCTTATCTGGCTTATCATTACGGTAATTATCCTAGCAGGAGCAATCTGGAACGTTTGGTGGATCAGGGAAAGCTGGATCAAGTTAAAAATAGTGCAGATAAATGGCGGGATCCGGCCTTACGTTTGACGGCTGAGTACTACATCGATGATAAACAAATACTTGGGGCTTTACTAGCCTATGAGCGGAGCAGAAATACAGGTTCGTATGAAGCTGATGCAACCCTCTTTCCAGATTTTGGCGTACCAACAAAATCCCACACACGGTCGTTTGGACCTAATACCAGCAATTGGAAAACTTATAATCTGAATTACCGGTTTGCGGATACGCTAGGTACAGAATTCAGTCTGGATCTGGATAGGTCCTTATTCCATAAAGATAACCTGAATACAGTGACTACAACGTTTTCTATTCAGGAATTGGACGATATAAATTACCAGACTTTTACTGGTATTGCAATCAATTCGTTGAAAGGCGATTATTCTAGAAATTGGAAAACTAAACTGAAACTGGAAGCCGGTTTCAAAATCTCTGGGGTACGCACTGATAATGAGCTTTCTGTACATGCGGCCCCAATGAAGGGTGGCTTGGTTGAACGTAGCAAGGATAACTTCCTCTACCGTGAGGATGTAAACGCTGCCTATGTTAACCTTGGCAAAAGTTATCTGAAATGGGGATGGCAAATGGGATTACGGCTGGAGCACAGTAAAATTAAAGGAATGGCCACTTCGGATAACGAGTCGGTGCTGATAAAACCTGATTCGGTATATTGGAACCTGATGCCTGCGGTATACCTTACATTCAGACCATCAAGTGTGCACAATTTCAGACTTTCAGTTAACCAACGAATTAAAAGGCCGAATTATACAGCATTGAGGCCGTTTACCTATCAGATCGATGCATTCAATGTGGAGACTGGTAATCCCGGTCTGAGGGTTCAAAAAAACACCAATGCAGAATTAAGCTATAGCTTTAAAGACAGAATTACGATCAGTGCCTCCTATGCACATACTGACGATTTTTTTACGCCGGTGCTTTTTTTGCGGGAAGATGTATTTTACCAAACTACGGCGAATGCCGGAACGATGGACAATTGGAATTTCCTGTTGAACTATCCGGTTAAGGTTAGTAGATGGTGGAATATGGTCAATAAGCTAACTGGTTTTCATAATCAATTTAACGGACAGCTTTTTCAAGGTGTCCTTGATGATGGTAAATGGAGCTACGGAATGTCGACTGCTCAGCGTTTTAATTTGCCTAAAAACTATCTCGTAACATTGAATGCGCGGTATACATCTTCGTTAAAAAACTTGATTTACAGTCAGAGGGACAATGCGAACGTCAGTATTGGCATCAGCAAGAAGTTATTTAAAGAACAGGCAAGCTTTCGTATTGGTGTGAGCGATTTGTTTGAAACACAACGGACCTATACCGATGTGAATTTTATGAACCTGATTTATTCAGAATGCGAAACCTGGGAAAGTCGTAGGTTTTCGATGGGATTTAGCTGGCAGTTTGGGAATAAAAAGGTAAGGCAGACTAAGGAAAGAAGTATCGGTGGTGCGGATGAAAAGAGCCGGAGTTAGCTGTTAACCCGGATGTCACTAAACAGACAAAGCAGACCTATGGCCTGCCTGTCAGTTTAGTGACTAGCTGTCTCCGTGATCGCCGTTTTTTCAACCGGGGTTGTTGGAGTAGCGAACTTTATCGATATCGTTTTGTTTGCTGTTACTTGTTTGTCTTTTTTAACTATTGGAGGTGGAAACTTGACCTGATCTGTTTTTTTTACACCAGACTTTGGCCTCGGTTCAATTGGCGGTGGCGGCGGTGCGATCTGATCAGGTTTCTTTACATTGGATTTTGGTCTTGGTTCTACAGGTGGGGGTGGCGGTGCGATTTGATCTTTTCTTACAATCGGAGGGGGGAATTTAACCTGATTTTGTTTTTTTACTTTGTTTTTTGGCTTAGGTTCTACTGGTGGCGGTGGGGGAGCCTGCACATCTGATTGATGTTTGATGTCGATGACAGTTGGAATTCCTGATTTTTTTGTTTGGATATCAAGTACTACAGGAACTTCTACCTGGTATGGCGTCTGTGTTTTCCTTGTGGTGTCTTGAAGGTTTGCATTAACCGGATATAAATCCAGTACGCCATAATCTTTTGTAAATGCCATAGTCGACATGCAGATCATGCCTCCGGCAATGGGCAGCGCCAGCAGTAGTTTTAGTCTGGCTGCTCCGCCTGATTTTTGTTTGTTTAACATGTTGATTCTTTTTTTAAGTACAGATTGATTAAATATTTGATTTGTTAGTGAATTCGATGGGGCACCAAAGGAATGCTGGATCAGCAACATTGCATACTCATGTTTTGGAATGGCAGCCCTGGTTGTGAGGTCATCCGCAATATATTCGTGGATCAGTTTGATATCCTTTTTGTACAGATAGGTAACAGGGTTAAACCATCCAGCAATTTGCACGAGCTCAAAGAACAGCACATCGATACTATGCTTTTGCTGAATATGAACCAGTTCATGCCTAATAACTGCCTCCTTTTCGGGGATATTGGGATTTATAAAGAGCAGTCCGAAGAAGGAGAAGGCAGTCTGTTCACCTTCTAGTTCCAGGTAATGCATTTTGGAATATTCTTTCCTTTTTGCAGTATTAGCGAAGACAAGAATCCGGATAATTCGTGTTGCGAGTGCAGTAAACAGAACCGCAGCAATAGCCAGATATGTTAGTGGAAGAAGGAACTCCGGGGATAAATAATCTATTTTCCCGACCATCTCAGCTGCTGTTTCTGGATATGCTTGCATATTTTGGGCTGGGAATCCGAACAACGTGAACAGGTATCCAATTTGTATCATCGGCATGCCAAAAGCGAGAACCGTTGTTAATAACAGGTAGTATCTATTAAGTGTATAGAAAGTTTCTTTTTGAAGAAATAGTCTGTAAAATGTATAGAAAACAACCAGATAAAGATTGGCTTCTAAAAGATAGTAGATCCAGTTCATGATTTCTTGTTTTTAAGTTGTTCGGCCAATCTGATCAGCTCGTCCAGATCATCCATTTCCATTTTCTTCTCATTCACCAGAAAGGAAACCAGACTTTGGTAAGAGTTTTCAAAATAGTTGTTCATCACCTTGTCCAGCGCAAAATGTTTGTATTCTTCTTCAGTAATTAATGGAAAGTAGATGTGCGTGTTGCCAATTGCTTTATGGTTGATGAAACCTTTATTTTCTAAGACACGAATTACAGTGGATACCGTATTGTAAGCCGGTTTAGGTGCATCCATTCGCTCGATTACATCTTTAACCAGACCTTCTTTCATCTCCCATAAAATCAACATTACTTGTTCTTCAGCTTTAGTCAGTTCTCTCATTACTATTGTTTGTATCGTTAATTAAAGTTACGACTATTTTTATAGTTGACAAACTATTTTAATAGTTTGATTATATCTATCTGATTTATAGATGTATAATTTTTTATTCAGCCATTAGGTAGATGAATATGATCCTAATCAGGCTCTAACTTTTTCCTTCTCTTAATGATTTATTTCCATTTTTGACTATTAAAAAGTGAAGGATATATCCTGGAAAAAGAAGGACAACGCAATTGCCTTACTTTGGGATGACAATCCACATATGCATATTCGACACGGGGTCGACAAGGCATTAACGCGCCCTTTAGCCGGGGTAATGCCGCGTCAAGGGCGCGTCAACCCCCCGTGTGTGCCCCGTTTGCCTATAATTTGTCGATAACGTTTTAAAAACTTGCCCTAAACTAGCTGCGACGCCGGCAGCACGCTGCCTTCAGCTTTCTTTTACCCGGATTACTGCCTTTGGATTAAATAAAAAAAACTAATTTTACCACTGATGAAATTGTTTGGCAACGCCCAGAATTCAGATCCTATGACCGATGAATTGCTTTTGAAGCGATATCTTGAAACAGGTGATCTTAAGTTTCTGGGTACCTTGTATCAGAATCATGCGGCGATGGTGTATTACGTATGTATGAAATATCTGCAGGACAGTGAACTTAGCAAAGATGCAGTAATGCAGATCTTTGAAGAGCTGATCGTGAAGGTGAAGAAGCAGGAAATCAGGAATTTTGGCAGTTGGCTTCATATCGTAAGCAGAAACTATTGTTTGATGCAATTGCGGGCAGGTAAAAAAATGCAGCAGGTTTCTTTCGATGATGTTGTGGAATTTCCTGTGGATTTGCATCAGGAGGAAGCCGGTGCAAAAGAAAGGCAACTTACGGCACTGGAGCGCTGTGTTGAACAACTTCCGGAGAAACAAAAGCAAAGTATAGACCTGTTTTTTCTGAAGGAAAGGTGTTATAAAGAAATAGTTGATGATACTGGATATAGCTTAAATGATGTTAAAAGCTATATACAGAATGGAAAAAGGAATTTGAAAATTTGCATGGATAAGAATCGTGAAGCCTAACAGACCCGACATATCACTAATCAGGAAGTACCTAAACGGGGAGCTTGATGAAAGAGCTATGTACCAGCTGGAACGGCAGGCACAGGATAATCCGGCATTGCTGGATTTGATCGAAGGCATGGGAATGGGTGATCAGGTCAGAGATGAAGCTACTCTGCTTGAAATTAATTCATTAATTCAGCAGAGATCCCAAGCCGAAAAAACTGTGAAATTTGTGCCATGGAAAACATGGTCAGTAGCCGCATCGCTCTTGGTTTTATGCGGTGTAGGCGTATTGTGGCTGCAACAAAGAAAGCCAGACGCCACACAAGTTGTACAGAAAACGAAAAAAATGCCGGTACCGCAGGATCAGCCCTTGATTCCTGAAGCTGCAGTCAGTGCAAAATTGTCAGAGAATAAAGAAGTTATTGCATCGGTCATCCATAAGCAAAAAGCAAAAATACCTGAGATTAATACGTTAATACGTATAGAATCACCGGCAATGGAAAGTGCTCAGCCTGCGCCGATCGAAGCTAACAAAACAGCATCGGCGAGGATGTCGACGAGCGTATTGGCGAAGAGAATGGATTCAGCTTTCCAGTCAGATGGGGATTTACATGAAGTTGTTGTCGCAGGTTATGGCGCACAAAAAAAATCAGTTGATGCCAGGAGTATGTTGAAACCAGATTCCATTGTTGCTAGTACTGCATTAGCAGGAAAGGTAGCTGGCGTATCCGTACAATCGGCTGACCAGCGTGCAATTCGTATCAGGGGGAAAAGTTCCATTGACAACGCCGAGCCTGAATCAGGCTGGAAGGCCTACTCAAGATATCTTGAGAAAAAGGCCAAAAAAATTAATGGCGTTACCGGGATTGTTGTGTTAACTTTTAATCTTGATCAGGAGGGTAGGCCCATTGAAGTCGTAGTGCTAAACGGGCTTACTGATGCAGCTAACCAAAAGGCCATAGCGCTATTAAACAAAGGATCGAGATGGAAGCGGCAAGCGGGTACTGACGGTAGAATCACATTAGTTATCCAATTTCATTAATTAGTGTTTCACCTTGAACTGAAGTAACGCCCAGGTAGGCAGATCAAGGTATTTCAGTAATGTCCTTTCATATTTATCCTCCTGAACAGATTCACAATATTTCCTGATCCGCGGCACTAACGATTTGTTCTTAGCAGGGCTGTTGTTATAGGGATCCAACTGAATTGTTTTAAAGAGAAGTTTTTCTGATTTTAGTTGTTTTAATTTTTGTTGAAAAAAGCGTTTGTAGGACCTGATTTCATAAGTGAGAAATGTTGCATTTTTCAATTCGTAATGAATAATGATCTGGAGTAGCCGGACAGCTTTATATACTGGAAGAAGTGCATACTGGGCGCTTTCTGGAGTAATATCAATCAGATATTTTAGCGCTTTTTTATACTCCTTCTGCCCAAAGAACGCTAGACTGCAATAAAAATGAAGTTCCATTCTTTTCTCTACGTTGATCAGGTGGTATGCAGCCCAGAGGTTTGGTTCCAGTGTTTTAATATAGGCGATTGCTTCACTATAGTTCTGATTCTGGATTAACAGCTTTAGGCTGTAAACGGCAATTGTTTTTTGTAAGAGGTAGCGAAAATGGTCTGGACACGAGGTTACGTCGATTCCACTGATCTTATCGATGTAAAACGGCATTTGTTCATAATGTTGATTGGAATTCAAACTATCCAGAATGCCATCTAGCGAACTAAAATAGGCAATTGGCGGGTGTTCCTGTAAGTCAGTATTCTGCTCGAAAAGCTTATTTAGCTCCTGGAAAGTTTTCAAAGCAGATTTATGGTCGCCTGTATGTGTAAAGAAGAAACTTTGAAACAGGAGGTGGAGTTTTCGCGATTCAAAGCTGTTTTTAACCTTGCCGGCTACAAGGCTAACTTCGCTCAGCAACAGGTCATTGAGTTTCTTTTTGTCGTCGTCGGATTTTATGCCTCCATAATGAATCAATCTGTATTTAAGCAATTCATATAGTGAATAATGGCCTTCTATATGATGCATGGTACGTAATGATTCTTTAGCTTTCATCTGCATTTCCACAAGGTAAGTATCGCTCATGCCCGGAAAATCAACTTCGGAAAGATAATTCAGCTCGTATCGGAATGTCATATATTGTACAAAGTGGTTTTGAGATTCCTCGGCTTTCTTTCTGATTTTTTTTAATTCATGATGTGCTTCTTCTGCCAGTGAGCGTTCTTGAAGGATTTTAACACGCATCAGGCGCTGGAACAGATGAAAGAGGTTATCTTTTTCAATTTTAGACTGAATCAGCGAGTCGGTTATGAGTTTGACGAGATATCTTGACGCCGTATCCAGAGAAGACCCTGGAAACATTTTTTGATAGGCCTGGGCAATCGATCTGGTGTCTGTCAGCGCCTGATCAGCAATGAGGTCAAAAAGTCCCTGATAGTCTTTTTCGCCCTGTTGTTTTTCGGAGAATAATTTAAAATGTCTCTTTTCAGATCCTGATAAGGAGTTGATGAGTTTTAATGCGGTGAATGTGCTCGACATAAATCCTGCGGTCTATAATTTGGTTGTTATAAAAATACGATCATTTAAGCGTATGTTAATCAGATATATAAATTGTATTATAAAAATTACCTATTGAATCAGCATTATGAATTTTTATGAATTTAGGTGAAATATTAATATTTCAATCTGATATTTTTGATTCATAAACCATTTATAAACTTTCTATGGACCAAAAAAAAATTATCGTAGTTGGTAGTACCAACATGGATATGGTGGTTAAAACGACACATATTCCTGTACCCGGAGAGACCGTACTCGGCGGCTCATTTTTCATGAATCCAGGCGGCAAAGGGGCTAATCAGGCAGTAGCAGTAGCACGCTTGGGTGGCGACGTCACTTTCGTTTCCAAGATGGGGAACGACGTTTTTGGAAAACAGTCTTTTCAATTGTTAGTAGAAGAAGGTATCAATACAGCTTATATTGTTTCAGATGATGAACTGCCTTCAGGCGTAGCGTTGATTACTGTTGATGAATCCGGACAGAATAGTATTGTTGTTGCTCAGGGTGCCAATGCGACATTGATTCCTGAGGACATCAAACAAGTATTACATGAAATAGAGCACTGTACAATTGTGTTGTTGCAACTGGAAATCCCAATGGCTACTGTTGAGTTTCTCGTGGAATTTGCTGCTGCTAAAGAGACCACGGTGATATTAAACCCTGCACCAGCTGCACAATTATCTGATGCCATGCTTAAGCATATCGACATCATCACTCCTAACGAATCGGAAGCATCTATTTTATCGGGAATTCCCGTAACGGATATTGAGAGTGCCAAGCAGGCGGCTTTGGCAATCCAGAAACTTGGCGTTAAGACAGTGATCATTACATTAGGCCCACAGGGGGCTTTAATTCTCGATCAGTCGGAATTCCAGATCGTGCCAGCTAGGGTTGTAGAAACTGTAGACAGCACTGCAGCTGGTGATGTATTTAACGGCGGACTTGCGGTAGCTCTTGCCGAGGGTAAAAGCATTGCCGATGCAGTTGGTTTTGCCTGTGAGGCAGCAGCTTTTTCTGTAACCCGGTTGGGTGCGCAATCATCAATACCGTATCGGAATGAACTCATTGCAAATACACTAGCTATCTGATCAGACATATTATTTATACTTAGCAATCCACACCATGTTTATTGTAGAAAATTATTCTTTAGCCATTTTGTTTTGTTCGATCACCATGCTCTGCTGGGGATCCTGGGCAAATACACAAAAACTCGCCACTGGGAAATGGCGCTATGAACTCTTTTATTGGGATTATGTTTGGGGTATTGTCCTTTTCGCAATTATTTCTGCTTTGACGATGGGTAGCACCGGAGATCAGGGCAGGGGATTTATTGCTGACATCCAACAGGCGAGCGTGAGCAATATGACCAGCGCATTTATTGGTGGCGTAATCTTCAACCTGGCGAATATCTTATTAACATCTGCGATCTCAATTGCAGGGATGTCGGTAGCATTTCCGATTGGAATTGGGATTGCTTTAATCCTGGGAGTCGTTGTTAATTATATCGGAGTACAGAAAGGTGACCCAGTACTTCTGTTTGCAGGGGCGTTTCTGATCACTGTAGCAATTGTACTGAATGCTGTGGCTTACCGCAAGGCGAGCTCTGAAGCAGCGCAAAAAGCAAGTAAGAAAGGGATCGTCCTTTCTATTATTGCTGGTGTGCTGATGTCATTCTTCTACCGTTTCATTGCAATCGCTATGGATCTGGAGAATTTCGTTGATCCCGCACCGCTTAAGATGACACCATACAGCGCATTTGTAGTATTTGGCATCGGAATCTTGATTAGCAACTTATTTTTTAACACCATCATGATGAAGAAGCCTTTGGAAGGGCCCCCACTTACCTATAAGATGTATTTTAGCGGTCGGTTTTCTTTGCACCTCATTGGAATTTTTGGTGGCGCGATCTGGGGATTAGGCAACCTCTTCAATTTATTAGCGGCTGGCAAAGCAGGACCGGCAATATCATACGGACTTGGGCAGGGGGCGACACTTGTTGCTGCAGTTTGGGGCGTATTGGTTTGGAAAGAATTTAAACATGCCAAAACAAATGTAAACGGACTATTGATCGGTATGTTCGTTTGCTTCATCGTCGGACTTGCATTTATTATACGATCAGGGGCTTAACCAACCTCGAAAAATCTAAACAGATTAACCAAATATAAAACTTGTTGAATATGAAATTAAAACTAAAGCTAAGCTTTAGCGCGTGCCTGCGCACGCTCTTTTGCTATTTACTCTTGGTTTCTACACATGCTTTTTCACAGTCCGGTACCACAAAACAGGTAAAAGGAATCGTGAGGGATAAAGTAGGACCGCTTCCCGGAGTAAGCGTTAAACTAAAGGGAACAAATCAGGGAACAAGTACTGATGCTAACGGGCAGTTCTCTATCGGCATTCAAAATGGGCAAACACTCATTTTTACAGCCATAGGCTTCGAATCCAAAGAAATTGCCTACAATGGGCAGGCACAGGTAAGTACAACGCTGACCGAAACCTTTGCTAATCTTGATGAGGTAGTTGTAGTTGGATACGGTACAACAACTAAAAAGGAGGTCACCAGCGCCATTACTTCTTTAAAGCCTGACGATTTTAATAAAGGAAATATTGGAAACCCAGTAGGGCTGATCCAGGGTAAGGTAGCTGGCTTGAACATCTCAAGACCTGCGGGTGGTGATGTGAACGGGGGATACGACATTCAGCTCCGCGGCTTAACAACTTTATCAGGTGGTCAAGGTCCGCTGTTCGTAATCGATGGGATTATTGGTGGGGACCTCAACAGCGTAAATAATGATGAGATTGAGTCTATCGACATTCTGAAAGATGGTTCGGCAGCTGCAATTTATGGTACACGTGGTACCAATGGCGTAATCTTGATTACCACCAAGAAAGGGAAGGCTGGTGTGAATTCCATTGAATATTCTAACTATGCCTCTATCCAAACAGTAGCAAAAAAACTAAGAAATCTGAATGCGGACGAATTCAGGCAGGCCATTGCTACACAATACCCGGGTAGGAGTAAGGAATTTGATTTTGGCGCCAACACAGACTGGTTTGATGAGATTACGCAAACCCCGGTTGATATCTACAACAACGTATCTATGACTGGTGGTACAGAAAATTTCAATTATCGTGCTGCGGTGAATTACCGGGATGCAAAAGGTATTGTGCGTGACAACAATAATAAACGGATGCAAAGCAAAGTCTCTATCACTCAAAAGGGTTTCAATAACAAATTGACAATCAATTATAACTTAAGTTATACAGATACGAAAAGGGATTTTACAGACCAGCAGATCATGCAACAGGCCTTCAGAAGGAATCCAACGGAGCCTGTTTATGATCCGGCAAATACTATTGCGGGTGGGTATTACAGGAATACTGGTCCATTTGAGTACTATAATCCTGTGGCAATGATCAACGAGGAGATTAATGGCGGAAAGCAGCAGACCTTTACCGGGAGTGCTAAACTAACCTATGCTATTTTGGATGGCTTCAATGTGTCTGCTTCGGGCAGTACAGTTAGGGACTCGTATAAGAATGCACAATATCAATCACGCTATTATCCAATCGGCATAGGAAATAACGGACGAGCGTACATTGGTACCGGAGAGACAAATAACAGGCTGCTGGAGTTAAGTTCTGATTATCGTAAGAAGATCGGCAAACATGATATTCAGGCTGTTGTAGGTTATTCCTTTCAGGATGCAACGGATGAAAGCTTCACCGGATCAAATAACAACTTTGATGTGGATTTGTATACTTTTAATAACATCGGTGCGGGCGCTGCCTTGTCGCAGGGTTCAGCATCACTATATAGTCATAAAGAATCAAACCGGCTGATTGCCTTCTTCGGTAGGGTGGTGTACAATTTTAACGAAAAATACCTCGCTCAGATTTCGTTAAGACATGAGGGTTCATCCCGATTCGGTGTGAATAACAAATGGGGTAACTTCCCAGCAGCGAGCGTGGGCTGGAGAGTTAATAAAGAAAATTTCCTGACCAATGTGAGCTGGTTATCTGACTTAAAATTACGTGGTGGTTTTGGGGTAACGGGAAACCAGGATATCGGAAATTACCGGTCGCTACAACTCTTGGCTGCAGGGGGAAGGATCTTGTATAATGGAACATGGATCAATACTTATCCGCCAGCGAGTAACCCCAATCCGGATTTGCGTTGGGAGAAAAAGGAGGAGCTCAATGTCGGCGCCGATTTTGGTTTCCTGAAAGGGAGAGTTAGCGGTAGTGTGGATTATTATGTGAGAAATACAAAAGATTTATTATGGACATATGCTGTTCCGGTACCACCAAATCTGTATAACACTTCCTATGCAAATGTGGGTACGATAAGAAACAGTGGGCTTGAAGTGACATTAAACCTGATCCCTGTTAAAACAGCATCTTTTTATTGGAATGCTTCCGTGCTATTTAGCAGAAACAGAAATAAACTGGTATCCTTCTCTAATCCAGATGCGGGTTATAAGCTGAACGACCTCAAAACCGGTTATATCGGATCTGATGTTCAGACCTGGACGCACCAAATTAAAGAGGGTGGGGCATTGGGAAATTTCGTAGCGCTAAAATTTCTCGGTATCGATGGCGGAGGAAATCCGATTTATCAGGATACGGATGGTAATGGCGTGATTAACGAAAATGACAGACAAATTGTGGGGAATGCATATCCTAAATTCCAGCTTTCTTTTGCTAACACTTTTAACTACAAGAATTTTGATCTGTCATTTAATTTCCGGGGATCTTTTGGAAACGATGTGCTCAACATCCACCGGTTATATTACGAGAACTTCGGTTATCTCGGTGGAAAGAACATTCTTTTAAGTGCACTTGATTTTCCAAATTTTAAAGGCAAGGCAGAGTATTCTTCACGGTATGTAGAGAAAGCATCATATGTCAAACTAGATAACCTTTCTCTAGGCTATAATTTCAACATCAATAAACTGATTGTAAAAAAGATCAGGATTTATGCCACAGGGCAACAGCTGCTAACATTCACTAAATATAAAGGAGTTGATCCTGAAGTGCAGCTTGCGGGATTGTCGCCGGGTATAGACGCCTATAATTATTATCCGCGTACCAGAACATATACTTTGGGTTTAAACATGGTTTTTTAGGTCTAGTCAATTCGTATCATTAATTAAAATACAATGAAAAATCGCATATTTAAATGCATCATCATCGCAATTTGTCTGTCGAACTTATGTTCCTGCACAAAGCTTGATGAGGAGGTGTACTCGTCTATACCGGCAGATAACTTTTTTAGAAACGAAGCAGAGGTAATTACTAATGTTGGTCGTATCTACGCGCAGATGCGCAAAATCACTGATCGTTTTGGCGCCGGAAGCCTGGATCTGATCGGTACCGATGAATGCATTATTCCATTTAGAGAGACCAATCTTTGGTATGATAACGGCTTATGGATAGCACTGCATCGTCATGCATTTAACCCAAACTTATCGGTAATGAATGGTGGTTATACTTTCTGTTTTGATGGTATTGCCATGTGTAATCAGATTTTGTACCAGTTGCAGGAATCTAAAGTTGAGTTTGCAGGGAAAGATAAGATCTTCGCTGAGGTGAAGGTAGCCCGGGCATACTTTTATTACAAGGCGATGGATTGGTTTGGTAATATTCCAATATCCACAGATTTTAAGGATGTCACTTTACCAAAGCAGCGTACGAGAACAGAAGTGTGGAATTTTATTGTAAAGGATATCAACGATAACCTGGCTCTATTAGATGACGCACCATCAGCAAAAAATTATGGCAGAACGAGCACAAAGGCGATGGCAAACATGCTGCTTGCAAAGTTATACCTTAATGCTGAGAAATGGACCGGCGTGGCAAAATGGGATGAAGCCATTGCTGCATCGGCAGCGGTTATTGCAACCCCGGGCTATACGCTTTCTCCTGATTATTTTACTAATTTCAAGGCGGTAAACAATGCGTCTACAGAGAATATCTTTGTGGTGCCTTACGATAAAACCCAGACTCCCGGGGCTATATTACAGATTCATTGCTGGACATTGCATACACTTAGTCAGCAGACCTTCGGCCTGATTGCATTTACCTGGGATGGTTATGCAGCAATGGAGGATTTTTATAAATCTTATGATGCGCAGGATAAACGCATCGGTTCGTGGCTTGTGGGGCCACAAGTTAGCTCGGCAGGAAAACCATTAATGCTTTCTTCGACGCGTCAGTTGGATTATCGGCCTCATATCAAAGCGTTATATAACACACTAGATCCCGCATTGGTTGATGATGGTGTACGTTTTAAGAAGTACGAATATGAAGCGGGGTTAAAAGACAATGAGAGTATGAGTAACGACTGGGTTGTGTTCAGATATGCTGATGCACTGGCAACAAAGGCTGAGGCATTGATGCGTAAGAATGGCAATCAGGCAACTCCTGAGGCTGTTACGCTGATGAACCAGATCAGGTTTCGGGCTTTTGGCGATCATAACCATGATTATACTACAGGTACGTTGACCATGAACGAATTGTTGGCCGAAATAGGTAGAGAGTTTGCCTGGGAGTTTCACCGCAGGCAGGATCTGATCCGCTTTAACAAATACAATGATGCCTGGTATGAAAAGACTGCAGGAAGCGCATTTCAAGAATTGTATCCTCTACCAACTAATGCATTAAATGTGAATTCCAACCTAAAACAAAATCCGGGTTATTAACACTTAACGAAAAATCAATATGATGACTTCAATTAAAAAAACAATGCTGGTGGTGCTTGCAATAAGTTGCAGCCTTGGAGCTCCAAAAATGCTATCAGCACAACAGCCTTCTACAGGATCGGTATTACGCTTAACAAAAACAGCACTTCAGGATAAAATTAAAGGTGGCTGGGCCGGACAAACCGTTGGCGTGACCCTTGGTGGGCCATATGAATTTAAGTTCAATGGGACTTTTATTCAGGACTATCAGCCGCTTACCTGGAATAAAGAATCATTAAAAAAAGCGATGACAGAGAGCCCGGGACTATATGATGATATCTATATGGATTTCACTTTTGTACATGTACTGGAAAAGGTTGGTCTGGACGCTCCGGTAGATTCTTTTGCAAATGCATTCGCCGGTGCTGGATACGACTTATGGTTCGCCAATCAGGCGGCACGGTACAACCTGCTCAATGGATTAAAGGCACCACAGTCTGGACACCCTGAGCATAACCTGCACGCTGATGCGATTGACTACCAGATCGAAGCTGACTACTCCGGATTGATGAATCCGGGTATGCCCAATTCGGCCAGTACAATTAATGACAAGGTAGGACACATTATGAACTATGGTGATGGTTGGTACGGAGGGGTATTTGTAGGTGCAATGTATAGCGTAGCTTTTACTACCAACGATGTATCCACTGTAGTAAGCGAAGCCCTAAAGACTATTCCAAAACAAAGTGAATTTTACAAATGTATCAATGACGTTATAAGCTGGCATAAGCAATATCCTAAAGACTGGACGATGACATGGTATGAACTACAGAAAAAATGGGCTGATGATAAAGTTTGTCCACAAGGTGTGTTTAGAGCGTTCAATATCGATGCGAAAATTAATGCCGCTTATGTCGTTTTAGGTTTGTTATATGGAAATGGTGACTTTACTAAAACTTTGGAAATTTCGACCCGGGCAGGACAGGATGCAGATTGTAATCCTTCGACTGCCGGTGGGGTTTTAGGAACCATATTAGGGTATGATCATATCCCGGCATATTGGAAGCAGGGATTAAAGGAGATAGAGGATATGAATTTTAGTTATACTACCATGTCCCTGAATGCGGTATATGGAATCAGTTATAAACATGCATTGGAGATGATCAAACGGAACGGTGGAAAAGTAACGGATACTGGCGTCGAAATTAAAGTCCAGACTCCGGCTACCGTGCGATTTGAAGAAAGTTTTCCGAATGTTTATCCGTCGGAGAAAACAGGGATATCTGATAAAGATGGCAAAGGAGTAAGCTTCAGTTTTGAGGGAACCGGTTTTGCTTTATTGGGCCAGGCCATGAAATTACAAAAAGATGCGCCCGATTACGTTTTTGAAGCAGATTTGTATATTGATAATGTAAAAGTGGAAACTGCCAAATTACCGACGGCAATGCGAACACGCAGACATGAATTGTTTTGGAAACTCAATCTGCCAAAAGGGAAGCATGATGTGAAAATGGTAATTAAAAATCCAAATACTGCTTATAAACTAAGGTCAGAGGAATATGTAACGTATACAGACCAGCCTTATCAGGCAAAATACTAATTGGGGGTTGGCACATGAGCAGGCTGTTTAAATAGCAGTCTGCTCTGTTGTATTACTTGTGAAGGCCTTACTTTGACCGGATGTGTTGTATTTCTGATTTAAGCTCCTTCATCTGGATATTCATTTGTCTGTTTTCCAGGTAGAAATAAATAGCGAAACCGAGAAAAATCTTACCAAGCACAAACACTGCTGCAAAAACCCATCTCCAGAGCTTGTGGATACGCATATGGCTTGATGCACCTTCAACTTCTATAAACTGGCTAGGCGCTTTATCTGCGTTAGGATTATAGGTTTTTTGTTCAGCGGGCGTGGTTACTTTAAGTTTATTTGATGAGCTGCGGACAATTTCATTAATACTATCTTCTACTTTCAACCAGGTTGTTGGCGGTGGAGTAATGGCCATGTGTTGCGCAATGCGTTCAAGATCCAACTCCAATTCCAGTAGTGCGTCGTCTACCTCTGCGTATCGTGTTCTCAGCTGGAGCAGCTCTCGTGTTTCTTTGTCTGAAGCCGAACCTAATACATATGCTTCAAGTATTCCGCTTTCTATGTATTCATTAATTTCCACCACTTCTTCTCATTATAGCGAAAGACTCTTTTAGAATCTTCCTGGTTAAATCCTCTGATTGGTTTAATTCTACAGCAATTTCATGGATCGTTCTTCCATGGTAGTATACATCACAAAAAATTCTTTTTTGTTCCTCATTAAGTATTTCCAAATACCTATTACCTGAAAATTGTTTTAGGCTGGCCTGATCGATAGGATCACATGTTTGTATAGAACTGACAAACACCGCCAATCTATTTTTAGCAAAACGCTGGAGAAACATCCAATTTTCTGCGGCTTCCAGATTCCTATCGTCCGGTTGCATTGCAATATCCTGGAAAATCTTAACCAAGTAGTCTTCTGCAATTTTGTGATCCTTTACAACCTCGTATATATATCCAAATAGCTTGCTGCTATGCCGGGTATAAATTCCCCGTAGCCGCTCTTGTTTTGTTTGTATTAAGGTATGTTGCTCAGTTTTAAGCATAATTTTCGGTATTCATCAGCACAAATCTTCTTCTCCCGGGATACTCTCGGTTAACTAAGATACTTTAAAGCTATGAAAGTAAGTAATTTTTGTAATATCTGAAACTTATAAGAACTTTATAATCTCTTAGTTTCCCAGTCAATTAACCTCTGAATTAAATGGTCATGAATTTCCTGTTAGTGGGATTTTACACAGTTAATACAGTTAAGTGAGTGGCTGCACATATATAAAGAAATGAGATTATAGCGGCGATTTTATTTTTTATAAAAAAAATACCCTTAAATTGATAATATCTTGTACTCGTGGTGTAATACCTTTTGATTCTTTCAAAAGAAAAATTTTAAAGTGTGGGATACAGTTTAAATTGTTTCTGAGTTTTTTTTGCTAAACTTACAAAAAAATGAAATTTTTGATCTATTAGTTATGCTAAAAAAGATAACTCAGTTATTTCTTATTGTGCAATTATCTGGAAGCTTAGTGGCATATGGACAGTCTGTGCCTAATGATACTTCACTGATAAATAAGACTTATCAGCAAGCAGTTTTGAATTTTAATAAGGGGATAGGTCAGCAGTCCAGGTTATACAATGGCCCTGCCTACGATTTTTATCCATTTAATTCTGAAACTTCGGCATATTTTAATGATTTACGGACATTTGACCGGGGGACAGTTGTTTATGATGGTTTTAGATTTACCAACATCCCATTATTATATGATTTATACAAAGATTTGGTTATCACTATACTTCCAGACAGTGTATCAAAATATAGCCTGATCAGTGAACGGGTAACTGATTTTTATCATCTTGATCATCATTTCGTACGGGTAGTACCAGATAGTTTGTCTGCTAAAAACGGTTTATCATCGGGTTTTTACGATTTAACTTACGACGGTAGATTGAAGATTCTCGTTAAGCGCTATAAAACTATTAGCGAGACAATTGACAGCAGAGAGTATAGGAAATTCTTTGTCCCGGGTGTGACTTATTTTTTGGAGAAGGATAATGCTTATTATAGAGTTAATAGTGAAAGTGCATTCTTATCATTATTTCCAGCCCGAAAGAAAGAGCTTCAGCGTTACTTGAAGTCTAAGAATATAAAATTCAGGAAGACACCAGAGCTTGCGTTACAAACGCTTGCAAATTACTACGACAATTTATCTAATTGATATGCGTTATTTTTTACTTATAGCTTTCTTTTTTTCTTTTGGTACTACTTTCAGTCAGGATATTGGAACCAGGTTGGTTAGTGTTGATTATAGGCAATCGGACATTAAGAGTGTGGTCTCCGATCTTGAATCTAAAACCGGACTTCGGTTTTATTACGATCCGGTAGTTATGGACAGCCTGAGCGTTACATTTAAGGCTGACCAGAAGCGGTTGAGTTTGGTGCTGGATCAGATCTTTACAAATGATTACCACTATATTTTACAGCAAAATACTGTATTTCTGACCCGGGAGCGTCAGATTCGTACGCAACTGGCGCCAGGATTTTTGCCAGAGGGGGCTGAAAAGCAACGAAAACCTGCATCATCAGAAATTTTGGACTATGTAAACACCGGGGCAGGTGAGAAGGTGCCTGAAGCAACGACAGAAAATAAATTGTATGCTATCGGCGTCAGATCAAATGACCTCAGTGGTAAGGCAACTATGGCAGGATATCTTCGAGATAGTAAGACGGGTGAGCCAATTAATGGTGCAAGTATCTATGCTACCGATGTTAAGATAGGTGGGGTTTCAGATCAATATGGATTTTATTCATTAACACTACCTAAGGGAGCGCATACCCTGCTGATTAAATCAGTTGCGACGCGTGATGCCCGGCGCCAGATAGTCCTTTACACAGACGGTAAACTGAATATAGATTTACAGGAACAGGTAATGTCCTTAAAAGAGGTGAAAATCTCATCAGACAAGGTTGCGAATATTAAAAGCCTGGAGATGGGTGTAAACAGATTGGATATTAAAAGTATCAAGCAAGTACCTTCGGTATTTGGTGAAGCCGATGTTTTACGAGTGGTGCTGACTCTACCAGGAGTACAGTCAGTTGGAGAAGCAACCACTGGGTTTAGTGTCAGGGGAGGTTCTACCGATCAGAATTTGATTTTGTTGAATGATGGTACTATCTATAACCCATCTCATTTTTTTGGATTCTTTTCTGCCTTTAACCCCGATATCGTGAAGGATGTACAATTATATAAAAGTTCTATTCCTGAAAAATTTGGTGGAAGACTGTCTTCTGTACTTGAAGTAACAAACCGTGAAGGAAATAAAAAAGAATTTACTGGCAGCGCAGGCATTGGACTAGTGACCAGCAGATTTAATATTGAGGGGCCGATAGATAGCAACAAGACCTCTTTTATCTTTGGAGGGCGAACAACTTATTCGAACTGGTTACTTAAGCTACTTCCTGATGATTATAAAAATAGCAAGGCATCTTTTACGGATTTAAACCTAGGTATCAGCCATCAAATCAATGAAAAAAATAATATTTACTTATCAGGATATTACAGTAAGGACAATTTTAAGCTGAATAGTGATACAGCGTATAAGTACAGCAATAGAAGTGCCTCAATCAAGTGGAAACACACCTTTAACAACCGCATTTACGGTGTTTTCACTGCAGGTACCGATCATTATGACTACAATATCAACAGTGAAAATAATGTAGTAAATGCATATAATTTAGGGTTTGATATCAACCAGACTAATTTTAAGGCTGATTTTAGTTACTATCTTAACAGCAATCACTTATTAAACTTCGGGCTTTCCAGCATCTATTATAAATTACATCCTGGTGATCTTGAACCCGTAGGAGACCAGTCTCTTGTGTCACGGGATGTTGTTCCTGCAGAGCAGGCTCTGGAGAGCGCTTTATATATCGGAGATAAATATGATATCACGAATAATCTTTCGGTAAGTGCCGGGTTGCGTTATTCCTTATATAATTATTTGGGTCCGCAAAGTATCAACATATATGGTGCTAATTTGCCAAAAACCACAGTTAATCAGATCGGCACAACCGTTTACGATAAAGGAAAAATAATCAATACCTATCATGGACCGGAGATCAGAGCTTCTGCGCGCTATAACCTGACAACGGATTTTTCTGTCAAGGCATCTTACAACACATTGAGACAATATATCCATTTGTTGTCAAATACAACAGCGATTGCACCGACAGATGTATGGAAACTCAGTGATCCAAATATAAAACCGCAGTTCGGTAGTCAGGTGTCCCTTGGTGTATATAAGAATTTCAAGGATCAGACAATAGAAACATCTGTTGAGGTTTATTATAAGAAGCTAAAGGATTATTTAGATTATAGAAGTGGGGCAGATCTGGTACTGAATCATCATATAGAGACTGATGTCATCAATACTGCGGGTAAGGCTTATGGGGTAGAGTTCTTTGTTCGTAAAAATACTGGAAAGTTGAATGGGTGGGTAAGTTATGCGTATTCACGTACTTTGCTTAAAATGGATGACGCTCAGGTGGGTGCCTTGGTAAACAACGGCGATTATTATCCAGCGAACTATGACAAACCGCATGCTTTTAACTTTACTGGAAACTACCGTTTCAAGCATCGTTACAGCCTTTCGATAAACGTCACTTACAGTACGGGAAGACCTATTACGCTTCCAATAGCAAAATATTACTATGCTGGTGGAGAGCGTGTTTATTATTCTGCGAGAAACGCGTACAGAATTCCGGATTATTTCCGTTCTGACATTGCTTTTAACATTGATGGAAATCACAAAGTACACCAGTTGACCCACAATTCCTGGACTATAGGTGTGTACAATGTTACAGGAAGGCAAAATGCTTATTCCACTTATTTTACGCAGGAAGGTGGTGTGATCAATGGTTATAAACTGTCGATCTTTGCTACTGCAATTCCTTTTATCAATTACAACATTAGATTTTAAGTATGAGGAAGTATAATATATTATTTTTGGTCTTTGCGGCTTTGGCTTTTTTTGGCTGTAAGAAGCCCTATACACCCGAGGTTACATCGGTAAATAATAATCTCCTGGTTGTTGATGGAACCATTAACACCGGGGCAGATTCAACTATCTTTAAATTGAGCAGAACGGTACTTGTGTCAAGTAAAGTAACCACTAAGCCTGAACTCGCCGCGGTGATTACGGTAGAAAGTGACGCTAATGAGAGCTATGTACTAACTGATAAAGGTGGCGGCTTGTATATTCACCCCGGGCTAAATGTGAGCCCGACTAAAAAATACCGGGTAAGAATCAGAACAACTAAAGGAGCAATTTATCTATCTGACTTTGTAGAAAGCAAAGTGAGCCCAGCGATAGACAGCGTGTCTTGGGAGGCAAATGATGTGGGGCTCCATGTTTACACAAATACGCATGATGATAGCAACAAAAGCAAATACTATCGTTGGGAATACCAGGAATCCTGGGTCTTTTATGCGAAATATCAATCTGAGTTTATTTATAAGGATAAAAACATTGTTCAGCGCGATCTTACTACAGAAAACATTTATCAATGCTGGGCTGGCAGTGGATCGAGCACGATTGTGTTGGCATCGTCTGTAAAGCTTGCAAAAGATGTTATAAGTAAAAACCCACTTACCACAATACCATTTTATTCTGAAAAGGTGTCGTCCAAGTACAGTGTTTTAGTTAAGCAATATGCCTTAACGAAGGAGGCATTTGATTTCTGGTCTGCATTGAAGAAGAACACTGAAAGTTTGGGGTCGATTTTCGATGCACAACCGTCTGAGCTTACCGGTAATATTCATAATACTGCGAGTCCAGAAGAGCCGGTGATAGGATATATAGGAGCGGGAACGACTACTTCCCAGAGAATTTTTGTTTCAGCTGCGCAATTGCCAAGATGGACTTTGAGATATCCTGCAAGCTGCGCGGATCCTGATACTGTATTGAATAACAGTCGTGTGCCGGGTTTTAGCGCTTTAGATGTGTTTAAAGATCCGGCAAATGTTCCCACCCGTGGTGTTTATAATGATGCTGGACTACTTCAGGGATATTTCCGTTCTACCAGGACATGTGCAGATTGCACTGTTAGAGGAACCAATAAACGGCCAGCTTTTTGGCAATAAGTATAGTTAACATATGAATAAGATTCTATATATATTATTTATTCCTGCGATTTTACTCTGCCGTTCAACTACGGCGATTGCGCAGGTTTCGCCAGATATCAGGAGTGCTTTTGATATTTACCAGCAAAACAGACCACAGGAGAAAATATTTGTTCAGACCGACAAAGACTTTTACTTAACAGGTGAGCTGATCTGGTTTAAGATGTACACGATAAATGCACAGACTAATTTGCCAGCAGACTTAAGTAAGGTTGCCTATGTTGATGTGCTTGACAAAAACAATAATTCATTATTACAAGCAAAAGTAGCACTTAAAAAAGGAACTGGAAGTGGGTCTTTTTATATCCCTGTTACAGCGATGAATGGTAATTACAAGTTGCGGGGCTATACAAGCCTGATGAAGAATTATGGTCCCGACTTTTTCTTTGAAAAGCCAATAACTATTGTCAACCCCCTGAGCGATCCTGCCCCGCACAAGATCACAAAGGCAGAAGTTGACCTTCAGTTTTTCCCAGAAGGGGGAGATCTGGTTGAGGGAATGCATTCAAAAATAGGTTTTAAAGTTACCGGGTCAGATGGCCTTGGTAAAGTTTTCGCCGGAGTTGTGGTTAATCAGCGCAATGATACAGTTGCGCGATTCAGGACATTAAAATTTGGAATCGGTCAGTTTGATTTTACTCCAGCGATCAATAGTAGTTATAAAGCTATTGGGCGTACTACGCAAGGAGAAATCGTAATCAGGGAGTTACCCGTAACCAGAAAGCAGGGAGCAGTACTCAGTGTCACGTCTGGGGAGGCTGGAAAGCTTAACATACAAATTGCCAGCAATCTACAGGATCCCCAAGTGTATTTATTCATACACAGCGGCAAGAAAATTATTGCTGCAGAAAAGCTGCAAATTAATAATAAGCAGACCTCTTATACTATAGATTTGCAAAAACTAGGAGAAGGAATTAACCATATAACACTATTTAACGTTAATGGGCAGCCTGTGGCCGAACGACTTTACTTTAAAAAACCTTTACAAAAACTTAATATTCTGGCGTCTTTAAATGCTGGTAGTTTCCAGGCCCGTCAGAAGGTAGATCTGGAACTTTTTGCAACAAATGAAAGCGGAGCGGCTCTTTCTGCTGATTTGGCATTATCAGTTTACAAACTTGATTCCCTTCAAGGGAAGGATCCTGCAGATATTGTGAGTTATTTATGGCTCAGATCAGAGTTACATGGTAATATAGAAGACCCTAACTATTACCTTCAGAATAATACGGCCGAGTCGACTGAGGCGTTAGATAATCTATTGCTTACCCAAGGTTGGCGAAGATTTCTATGGTCAGAGGTGCTTTCTGGGAAGCCCGCTCCATTGCGCTTTTTGCCAGAGTATAACGGCCATTTGATTGAGGGAAAAATCGTTGACAAGAACGGTACTAATGCAGCAAATACAGTGGTTTATGCTGGTATGCCAGGTAAGAGGATTCAGTTTTATAGCGCTTTGAGTGATTCCAGCGGTCGCTTCTTGTTTAACACTAAAGACCTGTATGGTCAGAATGAATTGATTGTTCAAACAAATTATGAGCGTGATAGTTTATATAAGATTAATATTACTCAGCCTTTCTCAGAACAATATAGTAAGCAAGAATTACCGCTTTTCAATGTAGCTTCGGCACTGGCAGAGTCGTTAAGAGCACAAAGTATATCTACGCAGGTTCAAAATATTTATAATGGCTCTAAGTTTAAACAGTTTTATTATCCTGGTATCGATAGTACAGCTTATTTTGGAAGCGTCGCGAAAACTTACAAATTAAGTGACTATGTCAGATTTACTACGATGGAAGAGGTATTCAGGGAATACGTGAGAGAGGCGTTCGTGTCAAGAAGGCAAAAGCACTTCCATATTAAGGTGATGACTGCAACAACTCTTTTGGAAGATGACCCATTGGTGTTGTTGGATGGAGTTCCATACTTCAATCTTGACAGGGTATTCGCTATAGATCCATTAAAGATCGAAAAAATGAATATAGTCAATACCAAGTATTACTATGGTCCGGCTATTTCCGAAGGGATAATTAGCTTACAAACCTACAAAGGTGATCTTGGTGGTACTGAAATTGACCCGCACGCTATTATACTTGATTATGAGGGGATGCAGCTCCAGCGGGAATTTTATGCTCCTGTATACAATTCAGAGTTATTAAAAAACAGTAGACTACCGGATTTTAGAAATGTATTGTATTGGTCTCCAAGTGTTCCGATTGATGAAAAAGGAAAAGGAAAGATAAATTTTTATACTTCAGATCTGTCAGGTTCCTATCTTGGCATTATACAGGGAATCAGTGCTCAAGGAATTCCGGGAATACGTTACTTCAGTTTTGATGTGAAATAAATATATCTATCAATTTCTGTGTCTTAAATAGTTGAAAAAACACGATAGTCAGTTAAAGTAACTACTTACTTACGTTTTTTAGGGTAAATTATTGTGCTATAAGTAATATCTTGTAGGTAATAACCTTAAACAACTAAACAATGAACTTAAATACCAAATTATTGCTTGGATTTCTCGCGCTAAGTGGGACTTCTTATGCTCAAACTGCTGGTCAGAGCCCAGGTTCTGGTAGAAATGAGACTAGATCGGCAGCTACAATTTCCTCCATTACCCAAGGACTTAAAAAGTATGAGGGTTATTTCAATTTTTACTACGATGAGAAAACGGGTAAAATTTATTTGGAAATCGACAAGTTAAACCAGGACTTTTTATATTTCAGTTCCTTGTCGACTGGTGTAGGAAATGGTGGTCCGGAACGTGGCCAGGGATCCTCAGCTATCGCTAAGTTTGTGAAAGAAGGAACAAAAGTCCTATTAGTTGAACCGGTATATAACTATCGTGGTATAAGCAATAATAAAGACGAGCAGGATGCTGTGACAAACAACTTTGCCAAGTCTGTGATCTTTGGTTTTGTGCCGGTGGCTACAGAAAATGGGAAAATATTGATTGATCTAACCGCTTTTATTATCCGGGACAGTCAGAATATCGGTGCCCGTTTAGGCATCAGTCAGCTTGCAGGTTTACGTTCGTCTAGTTCCGCTGGTGCAAGTTATCGGATGGACGATACACGATCCACAATCTTTATGGGTAATACAAAAAATTTCCCTAAGAATACAGAGTTTGAGGCCTTGATCACCTTTGTGAGTTCAGGTGGTGGAGGAGGAGGAAGAGGTATTGCTCCGGATCCCTCAGCAGTAACGGTAAACATGCATCAATCTTTCGTACAACTTCCTGAGCCAGGTTTTAAAATGCGCAAGTTTGATCCACGCTCGGCATCAGGACAGTTTAGCTACATGGATTTTTCTGCACCTATGTCGGAACCAATGGTAAAGAAATTTATCAGAAGACATCGGTTAGAAAAGAAGAACCCTGATGCTGCAGTGAGTGAACCGGTAAAACCAATCATGTATTATGTTGATCGGGGAGCGCCGGAGCCAATCAAGAAAGCGTTAATTGAAGGGGGAGCATGGTGGAATCAAGCATTCGAAGCTGCTGGCTATAAGAATGCATTTATTGTTCAGGAATTACCCGAAGGAGCCGACCCAATGGATATAAGATACAATATTGTGAACTGGATTACACGATCAGGCAACCCTGCCAGGGCCTTTTCTACAGGACAGTCCTATATTGATCCGCGCACAGGCGAAATTATGAAGGGCGTAGTTACCCTGGGATCAGACAGGCATAGACAGGATTATCTGATAGCTGTAGGACTCTTGCAACCGTATACTGATGGTAAACCAGTGTCAGATGTTATGGAGAAGCTCGCGATTTCTAGAATTAAGCAATTATCGGCACACGAAATCGGCCATACACTTGGTTTTAGTCACAACTTTGCTGCCAGCCCCAAAGACCGTGCTTCAGTTATGGACTATCCATATCCTAGATTTTCTTTAAAAGCCGATGGTACAGTGGATTTATCTGATGCTTATGCTAAGGGTATAGGATCATGGGATAAACGTTCTGTAATGTGGGCTTACACGGAGTTTAAGAAAGGAGCCGATGAAAACAAGGAGCTCGACAAGATTATGGCCGAGACGCTAAAACAAGGTTACCAATATATTCCTGACATTGGTGGCAATACACATCCGAACTCAAACCAGTGGGAGGATGGTGTAAATACCATTGATCAGATGACAAACATCATGACCGTGAGGAGAAAGGTACTTGACAACTTTTCTGAAAAAGCAATCCGTGAGGGTGAACCAATGGCGACAATAGAAGAAGTATTAGTTCCAATTTACTTGTTGCATCGCTATCAGATTGAGGCGGTAGCAAAATCTGTGGGTGGACTTTACTTCACGCATGCGGTGAAAAATGATGGGCAGATACCAACTAAAATGGTTGCACCTGCCGAACAATGGCGTGCTTTTGAATCTTTGATGAGTACTATCACACCTGATGCGTTGGCATTACCAGAACAGTTGATTCAAAAAATTGCACCACGTCCATCAGGTTATCAATCCACGGTAGAGAATTTCTCTGGTCATACCGGTCCAACATTTGATCCAATCGCTGCTGCTGAATCTGCTGCGAGCACAACATTATCTTATCTTTTGGATGCTGAACGTGCGGCACGATTGATCGAATTTTCAGGTAGAGACGTATCTCAACCCGGATTTATGCCTGTGGTTGATAAGCTGATTGATAGGACATGGAAGGCACCGGTGCTTCCGGGTTACAAAGGCGAGCTGCAGACGATGGTGAACAATCAGGTGCTGAAGTATCTGCTGCAGTTGGGAGCAAATACCAGGGCTTCCGAAATTGTTCGTGGCCAGGCTTTATTAAAAATTGAAGATCTGAAAAGTTGGATGACTAGCACGCAATCTAGTGCTACACCTGCGCAAAGGGCAAGCATGCTGTTCGCGCTGACACAGATTGACGCTTTTAAACAAGACCCCAATAAGTTTCAACCGCCAGCAGCTACTGATATGCCGCCGGGGGCTCCGATTGGAATGCCTAATATGAGTTTCTTTAACGAAGGACCGTCCTACTAGTCAGACTGAATGAAAAAGCTATTTGAAATCAGGTTATTTCTCTGAATTCAAATAGCTTTTTCATTAAAATAACAGTAAGTTTATTTCTAAATCCAATTAAAGATGAAAAATATTTTACTGTTATTGGTGTTATTCAGCTTTTCGGCCAAAATATCACATGCGCAGGATAGGCCTAAAATTATATTGTTGATGCGCCATGCGGAGAAAGCATCTAATGGTGGTTCAGATCCTGATCTTTCTGAAAAAGGTAAAGCATTTGCAACCCTGCTAAATACTAATTTTGCTGAATTGAAAATAGACGCTGTGTACGCAACGGATTACAAAAGGACGAAGCAAACAGTAATGCCTCTTGCCGAAAAAAATGCGTTGGAGATTAAAGTTTATGATGCAACTAAAAGTGCAGATCTTGTAAAGCGCATTGGCGATTCCAAAGACCAGGTGATTGTTATCGCTGGTCATTCCAATACTGTTAATTTGGTATTCAACGAACTGGTTAAATCCACACAGCTCGCAGCATTGCCCGATGACGAATATGGAAAAGTATTTATCATCTACTATGACAAAGGCAATCCTGCAAATAGTTCATTTGTTAAGATGAGGCTATAGGTCAGATTTTAGCCAACCGGTAATGCTCATTCGAGGCTTGTTTGTTAACGCTACCTCGTGCAACAGTTCGCTGCTTTTAAAAAACACACTTTTCCCGTTTAACGGCGTGATTTTTTGTTCAAAAGTATCGTGATGAATACAGAGTTCACCACCGTCTCCGGTCTGCCAGCTTTCGTTTAGGTACATAATCATAGAGAATTGACGACTGTCATTATTTCGAAATTGATCAATATGTTTCTTGTAAAAACTTCCTTCTTCATACAGGGCGTAATGAAATTCATAGCTTGTGATTGAGGTGTAGCACGTACTGTTAAGGTGTTTAACAAAATCATCAATTAACGCGAAAAATTCATCTTCATAGGGGTCGTTGTGACTAGGGTCGAGCCAATAGATCTGATCACTTCTAACAGCTTTATTTTGAACAGCAAGTGCCTCATTTCCAGTTCCTGCATTTTGCATCTTCCGGTTTTGGTAAAGCAGGGCAAGATTTTCCTTGAGATGTGCCGCCAGACGTTTAGTCAGGAAGCCTTCTGTAATACCTACACTATTATCAATGTAGCTATCAATTAGGGTATTAAAGATTTTTTGCACCGATGGTGGCTTAGGCACTGTGAATGACTAAGCTACATAAATGAAACTCAATTAGCTATTTTAAGCCTATTTATAATATCTGTTCAGGATTTCCTGAAGTTCGGCAGGCTTAAGTGGTTTTTTCAGTAGCTTGACAACATATGGATTGGCCTCTGCTTTTTGAATATCTCCGAAATCAAGTGTTGAGGAAAGCATGGCTATCCAGCACGTTTGAGTGAAGCTAACGGGGAGTTTTCTATAATGTTCAAGAAATTCAAATCCATCCATTTCCGGCATTTGAATATCGAGCAAAATAAAATTAGGTAAAATTTGGTTATCGCCAAGATTACGCTGCAGAAAGTTAAGCGCTTCTTCTGCTGATTGACAAATGATGACCTCGTCAAACAATTTAGTAATTGAGATAATTTTTGAATTGATTTTTAGGTCAACTTCATTATCATCAATAATCATTACACGCTTTTGATCACTGATTTGTGCCATTGGGAATTTTTATTTTAAATGTGGTACCAATCGCGATGTCGGAGATCACTGATATTTTTCCATTTATTTTGTTAAGCGCTTCTTTCACAATGAACAGTCCGAGGCCGCTACCATGGTGATTTTTACTTTTAAAGAATTGCGTAAATATTTTTTCCAAATGCTCATTCAAAATCCCCATACCGTTATCATTAATGCTGATTTCGACATGTTGTGTGGTAACTACAATATCTATGTTGACTTTTTTATTAGCTTCCGTTGTTTTTTGATATTTAATAGCATTAGAGATCAGATTACCAAGGATAACCTCAATACGAAATGCGTCTCCCATGAAATCGACTTCCTGATCTATTTTGATATTAAACTGCGTTTCCCGATCTGTATAGGAGTATAAATCTATGAGTTCTGAAATCAGTTTTCTGAAGTCAACTTGAGAGTGTTCAGTTATGTTTTTATTGTTCTTATAATACTGCAGTGTTTTTTGAATATAATAATCAAGTTTATTGGAGCAGGTTTCTATGAGGCTCCAGTACTCTCCGCTGGATTCGAAAAGGTCTTCCATCTTGACAAGATTAACAATGCCAATAACAGATACCAGTGGAGCCCTCAGCTCATGCGAGATTGAATAAATAAATCTATTGAGTTCGTCATTGGTTTTTTCGAGTTCAGCAATCTTATTTCGTAAATCTATTTTTGATTTATAGGCATCGTAGGCATTTTTGATTGAATTATGTAACTCGAGATCACTCCAGGGCTTAGTGATATACCTGTAAATATCTCCATGATTGATGGCGTCTGCGAGAGCTTCTATATCGGTATAACCAGTTAAAAGTATCCGTACAGGGTCTGGAAAGGTGTGGGTAATGCTTTTAAAAAACTGTACTCCCGTCATCTCTGGCATTTTTTGGTCAGCAATAATGACATGGACATCAATATTTTCGAGAATTTTTAAACCTTCCGCTGCAGATGTTGCGGTGTAAATTTCGTATTGTCTTCTAAAGCTGGCTTTGAAGGCATTTAAGTTATTTTCCTCATCATCTATATACAGAACTCTTACAGTTGGAGCATTCATATTAAATGGGTTATAGTGTATTTAAAGGCAAGGTAATAATAAATTCAGTACCAAAATCTACTTTTGAAATAACTTCAATCGTACCATGATGACTTTCGATAATTCTGAACACAATTGATAAACCCAGGCCGGTACCTTCGCCCACGTCTTTGGTTGTAAAGAAAGGTTCAAAGATCTTTTGTTTCACTTGATCATCCATTCCTGTACCCGAGTCTCGGATACTTACCTTAGCAAATTTTCCTTCTTGCCAGGTTTTTATTTCCAGAAGCTCAGTTTCGGACGGTACCGTCTTGGATTTGATAGCCTGAACGGCATTAGTAATCAGGTTCATAAAGACCTGGTTAATTTTGCCTGGTAAACATTCGACATTATCCAGTTCACTGTAATTCTTGATTACAGTTAGATTTGAAGGAAATGTACTTTTAACCAACACGAGAGTTGAGTCCAGTCCCTCGTTGAGATTGATTGGTTTGGTATCGCTTTCATCAAGCCTGCTGAAGTTTTTGAGACTTCGTATGATCTCGGCTGTTCTTCTGGCGCCTTCATCTATACCTGAAAGCAAGGCCTGTATTTCTGTTTTTACGAAGTCGAGATCAATCTGTTTTTTAAACTTAGCTATTTCGGCGAGTTGCTCCTGCAGATTTCCATCAAAATCAAGTGCTTCATATTGCGCAATAACCTCATTCAGATCGTTTATGTCGAGCTGCAGAGGTTTAATATTAGAGGTGACAAAATTGATCGGATTATTGATCTCATGTGCTATACCAGCTGTAAGCTGACCGAGCCCAGCCATTTTTTCTGATTCTACCAGCTGCGATTGCGCCTCCTTCAAGTTATCTAGTGCATGGCTTAGAGAATCATTGGCATTTACGAGTTCTTCTGTTCGTTCTTTTACGTTTTTCTCCAACACAATGTTCTGCTCGCGCACGAGTTTTTCATTTTCTGTCAGGATACGTAAAGCGTCTGCCTGTGATGCTTCTTTTTCTTTTTTCAACGTGTTGATACGGTCGGCGAGCGCAAAGGAGAGCAAGGTTACTTCCAACGCAGATCCGAAAGGCATCATGTTAAAAGTAATGGTATTATATGGAAGTATATTATAATCCTTTAATACAAAAATGCATAAACCAAGAAGAAACACGCTCCAGGCCACAATGAAGAATTTTGCTGAACGGTATCCTTTTTTTGATATCAAATAAGCTGTAACCAGCATTGTCAGTGCAATTGTTATTGCGGCGACCTGTAATAATTGATAGGATTGATTTAAATTTCCCAGGAGCAGTTGGATAAACGCAAAAGCATAAGGAATATAAAAGATGTTCAGGTACTTATGTAATTTTGGAAGATATTCGGAAGTATGCAGAAACTTCTTCATAAACTGCAATCCCGTTAATGCTGCCAGGGGCGTTAATATATAGACCGCATAGGTTGACAGCAAAACATTGTGTGGCCAAAGATATTTAAAGGGAAATCCTTGAAAATTAGCCTGGAGCAAGCCTATGAAGAAGATATTAATGATGTAATAAAGATATGTGTTATCCTTTGTTGATATAAACAGAAAAAGGTTGTACACAAACATGGCAACAAATACACCTACGAAAATCCCAAAAATGAGAAAGGAGTCGGCATTGCTGTTCATGATAATTTTGCTCTGACAGAGGGTCAAAGGCACCTGAAGTTGTTCACTTCCTTGTATACGAAGTAACAGCGTTGTTTCCTGATTTGGGTTGACATTAAATCTAAATGTACTGAAGGGATTATCAAAACGTCTGTTATAATATGGTCGCCGGTCTCCGATATACTCAACATCTACTAGTTTATCCTGTTGGTCAAATTGATAAAAATCGACGAAATCCAGTGTAGGCAGTGGAATTTGCAGGATGAGTTGTGGATCTTTTGTGTTATTTCTAACCCGTATTTTAATCCAGTATGCGGCTTTGCTGATTCCAAGATTTGGGACTGCAGTCTCTATTGCTTTATACGCATTGCTCTTAAAGGCAGTTATTGCATTTAGGCGGTGGTTTGTATCTGTGAGGAGTACTACTTGGGTTCCGAAGTTATTAACGGTTTCATTTTCATTGAGTATGATACGCTGTTGTGCTGAAAGCGGAAGGGCGCTAAGCATTAAGAAACCGAGCACAAACGAAAGGACAACCGGAAATTTAATCATATACAGGGAGCAATAATTTATAGTCGATATCAACATCGCCTTTAGGGCCTGGCTCTATGGTATGCTGTATAGGGTTGTTGCGCAGATCGAATATTCTATTTCTATCATATTCGTCGGCTGTTTCCAGTGTCTCCGCGTTCATCTTTCTCAGTACCCGAGCGATATAGCTGTCTTTTGGGTAAATAAATTCACCTCCATCGCCGAGAGAATCCTCAACGATAAAGCCAACCCGCGTTACCATAGGCATGGTGTAATCACCGCAAATTGTAAATAATGAGGCGAGGCGGATCTGGTTTACGATAGCAATACCTGCCCGGACCAGAAATAAACTGATACCTATTCCCGCAACGCTTTTAGCATTCCATAATCCACAAAGCTCACCTGTACCGTCGTCAAAATACTCATTGATAACTGATGCAACTTTAGGATCCATATATCCCACGGCTTTCTCTACGGGCAGGGGATGCGTTCCATCAGCTATGTGTACGCGTACACCACCGACAATTTTTCCTTCTTCATCAATGGCCACAATACCGTGAACATTTGGGAGGTCCATCCATTGTCTGTTGTTGGTTGTAATGTTGGTTATTCCGTAGTCCTGTAATACAGAAACATGCCCCTGAAGGTATTCTTCACAGGTTGCCTGATCTTTAATTGCAGTGAATGACCGAAAAGTTATTTTTCTCATAATTTTAGGAAAACTGTAAGATATCTTCCAGGGGTCTTTTGAGAGATCGGGTAGAGGCTGCATCCGCATAGGAGAGGCGAAACATAAATAATGGCGTACGCGTATTTAGCACAGTAAATACTTCTCGTAGTTCATCTTGAAGTTGGTGTAGTTCGTCTATCATATTTTGTGGCATTCCTTCACCGCCAGTTTGATTTAGTCGGTCAAAGATAAACAATCCCCCGCTTAGCGGTTGAAAGGCGAGTCCGTTGAGGTTTGCTTTAATCCAGGCACGTTGGAGGGCTTCTCCGCCTTTGATGAAGTTCTCATTGGAATAGGTGGGCATCGTAACCATTCCTATTGCCGAAGAGCTCAACACAGAACCTCTGGATATTTTTTCAAATGCAGCGCCGCCGCCCCATTTATTCAGTAAGGTTATGACTTCGGGGTTTGAGGCAACCATCAAGCCCGTACGGTCACTCTCGGAGATTTCGAGTGTTGCGATATCAAGTCCTTCCAGGATAGGAGTGCCAGCCGCATCTGGGAATTTAAGCTCCTGAGCAAACAACTCATAATGGCCCTGTGGATAAAGGAACCTGATTCTTTCGACGGCGGATACGATATGTGCAATTTTGGCGATCGATACATTATCGTCGATAATCTCAAGTGTAGCCTCTGGATTCAGATTTACAATTTCCTTAAGTTCTTGTTTTAGTTCAGTTGGGAGCACTTTTTGACTGCCTTTCTTACGGTTTGTTAAACGCAACCCCAATCCTGAGCTCAGCTCTGGACAATAAGAAGAACCGTTAGATTCGCTGAACGTAAACGCAGCGATGAGTTTGGTATCTTCAGGATTCGGGAAAGGGTAGTATTTTACGGAAAGGCCAATACTGCCTGCTTTAATTTTAAGATTTTCGATTGATGCACCGAGGGAAATATAAGATGCGGTATTTTTAAAATCTATCCATGAGGCAGACTGTTTTTCATCATGAAAAAGGAATAGATGTCCCTGATCAAATAACCACTTCCAGGGTTGATTATTTCCGCCTGAAGGCGCAGTAGCTGCAGCAGTAACCAATTGGTTAACTTGTGTCTCAGAAAGAACAGTTAAGTGTTCGGGCAGTTCTCCAAGATTACGTACCGCTTCTTTCATGACCTCCAACGTTAGCTCAGGTGCGGAGTATCTTATATAAGTATAATCATTATTTTCAGGTTGTTTTTTATCAGCTATAAGCGCTTCTAAGTCCACCCAGTATCTTCCTGAATCGGTATATTGGCCGAGGATAATCCTGCGGGATACATCTGCGCCAAGGGCACCGCCGAGCGTAACCGCTGATGCGAGCTGTGGCCATGTCGTTATCGACTGGCCCACTTCAACCATAGACGCTTTTAAACGTGCAGAAGCAGTCTCCAATCCTACCATAGGCAGGAGGTATGGTATTTTTTCTTCGTTTGTTTTGAGTTCTTTTATTTTCGTATGATCCAGGTGGTCTATTAATCCATGTAAAATAGGACGATCTGGCTCGAGATCAAATCTTTCAACATCCAAGGTTCCTTTATCACTTGCATCCATCACCACAGGAACCTGAAGCGCTTTAGCTTTATGTCTGAGTAATATTTTAATGTCCAGTCCATCACATTCATCAATAATGACATCAAGCTTTCCTCCGTCAAGAAAAAAGCTATCCATGTTTTCTTCCGTAAGGCCGTCGCCAAAACTGGTGACTTTTAGAAAAGGATCAATTTCTTTAATCTCACGTGCTACGATAACAACTTTAGGGAGACCAAGATTATGCACTCCAGTACGAATGCGGTTAAGATTTGTTAGTTCCAATAGGTCGAAGTCAGCCAATCTAATTTCGCCAAAGCCACGTTCCATTGCCATCGTAATCGACACAGACTGACCTACAGATAAGCCCACTACGCCGATTTTTTTACTTGCTAAGATGTCGCGCTCCTCCCGGGTAATTTTGTACATATTGCGATTGGTACGCATTTCTATAAATTCAGCTTCGTCTAGCAGGTGAACAAGTGTTTCTGACCATGGGTAGTATACCCAGACACCATATTGTAAAAAACTAAAATTGCCGATATGTTGTTTCTTAAGCGCGTTTAATTCATCAGGTTCAGGCTTTTTCTTTGGATACCTGGATTTGATTAACTCATCAAGTTGCGAGTCGATCTGGTCGTGAATGCGAATGTGAGGTTTAGCCTCTAAAAGTCTTTCAAGTTTATCCTGATCTTCTTTAATATGAATTCTAAAAAATTGAGGCTCAATGGAGAAGTCGTTCTCGGTCAGATAGTTTTCGAGTTGTAACATGAATAGATAATGTGCTTAGGGCTAAAAATAAGGATTTTTATAATACAAAAATAGCTATATTTCATAGATAATTATCATTTCCGATGGTATTTGTTGACTTTTGTGTAAATTTGTTCAGGATGGATACAAACACGATTAACATACTCTATATAGACGATGAGCCGCACAATCTGAATGCTTTCAGGGCATCTTTCAGGAGGTCGTTTGGTGTCTTTACTGCCGAATCTGGTGCTGCTGCTTTGCCTATTTTAGCGAGCGAAGATATTCACATCATTATCACTGATCAGCGGATGCCGAATATGACGGGTGTGGAATTTCTTGAGTCGATATTAACGACGTATCCAGATCCGATCAGGATCTTGCTTACCGGGTATTCCGACCTTTCTGCGGTAATCGACGCGATCAATAAAGGGCAAGTTTATCTTTACGTTACTAAGCCATGGCAGGAGGACGAGTTGCGGTTGAATCTTGAAAAGGCATTTGAGGTCTTTGCGCTCAGAAAAGAAAATAAGGTTTTGAATGATCAGCTGATGCTTGTGAATGAACAGTTGGAATTTATGCTGAGACAGAAACTACTATCTTAATCAGATATATAGAAGCTGTTTTAGCGATACTTACATTTCTTTGACCAGATTAGTTTCTTAGTACTCATAAAAGAAATATCTTTAGTAATTAAATATAACAATGGCAGACAATACCATTAACGTTTTATATGTAGATGACGAGGCTCATAACCTGAATTCCTTTAAAGCAGGTTTCAGACGGAAATTCAATATTTTCATCGCTGACTCTGCAGTTGAGGGAAGGAAGATTCTCGAAACAGAAGATATACATGTGATTCTTACAGATCAACGCATGCCTGTGACTACGGGTATTGAATTTCTTGAATCTATAATTCCAGATTTCCCTGAGCCTATAAGGATATTGATGACAGGCTATGCAGATATCAATGCTGTTATTGATGCAATTAATAAGGGTAAAGTTTATAAATATATTCAGAAACCCTGGATGGACGAAGATCTTAGAATCAATGTTGAAAAAGCATTTGAGATATTTGCGTTGAGGAGAGAGAAGCGCGAGCTTACAGAAAAACTGCTTCTAGCAAACCAGCAGTTGGAAGACATGCTCGAAAAAAATCTTCCGCACTAGCGCTATGCTTTTATGAAACCTTTGTGGCGGATAATATTGTGTTTTTTTTGTTTATGCTTTGCCAGCTCAGCAAGCAAAGCGCAAAGCGTGTCAAACGAAGGTTTGGATTTCTGGGCTGTCTTTCCAACGCATATTCCGTCAAATGGGGCATTTGCACAAATGTCCATCTACATTACTGCAACTAAAGCAAGTAGGGGAAACGTATTAATCGGTAGTGCTGCAATACCCTTTACGGTATCTGCCAATCAGATTGTAGAGATCCCCATTCCATATGATTTGGCAAATATCGCTGATTCGGATGGAAATAAAGTACTTAGCGATAAGTCGATCCATATTGTTGTTGATACGGGTCAGCCTAAAGTAGCGGTTTTTGCACTGATCTCTGCTCAGGCACGTTCGGAGGCTTACCTTGTACTTCCTACTGAAGTAATGGGACAGCGTTATTATGCGATGAGCGAAGCTTCTCCTACAGTTGCTGGCTTTAATGGAATCAGCGGAAAACCTTATATTATTGTAATTGCTACTGAAGACAACACTGACATTACACTGAAAAATAATAATGGTATCGACGTTTCGGTGCATTTGAGTAAGAAGGGAGATATGTATGAGTTTTTGGATGTCAAAGACGTTACCGGTACACTGATTCAAACCAACGGTTGTCAGAAATTTGCTGCATTTTCCGGACATTCCGGTATCGCGATCCAGGGAAATAGTGCAGATCCGCTAATACAGCAGCTATACCCTCTCGAAAGCTGGGGCAAGACTTATGGTATTATTCCCTTTATAGACCGAAATTATTATTACAAAATTATAGCGGCCGAGAACAATACAAAGATCAGTATTGATGGCGTGCAAACGGCTAGCTTAAACGCTGGTGAGGTTTATGTGCCCGCTGCATTACCACTTACGACGCCTTATCTTGTTACCGCGAACCTCCCGATTTCTATTGCCCAATTTGCCTACTCGCAATCTTCATTGTCTGCAAGCTCTGCTCCGGTTACAGGAGATCCCGATATGGTTATTCTGAATCCCGAGGAGTATAACATTAAGCAAATTACGTTGTTTGCGTCTTTCGTAAGAACGGTTCAGGAGTTTTACCTTAATGTTTTTATGAAGACCAGCGGTGTTTCTACATTTAAAATAAATGGTGTTCCAGCTAACGCGATCTGGAAACAAATGGGCTCCAATCCTGCATATTCGTATGCCCAAATCCCCTATTCGAACTCCACAAGTCTCACACTTTCTGCTGACGAGGGATTTAATGCCATGGCCTACGGATTTGGTAATGTTGAGTCTTACGCTTATTCGGCGGGAACTAATTTAGCTGTGAGTAACTTTTTGAAACTAACAAACGTGAATGCGAACGTTACCGGGGATGATGGATGTATCGGGCAGCCGCTTACTGTGAAAGTTATTTTGCCGGGAGCCGCTAAAACATTAAACTGGAAGTTTGAAGATGCCAGTTTAAATAAAACAGTTACAAATCCTGTGGCTACAATTACGACTTCTGCTGAGGGTATTTTGCAATATGAATATGTCTATCCCGGGCGTGTAACGTATGGCACTTTGGGCACGCACCGGGTTACACTTAATGCTGATCTGGAAGCGGGATTAAATCCTTGTACTTCAGGGAATGTTACTTACACCTATGACTTTGAAATTGTGCAGCCGGAAATTTTTTTACCGGATGTGGTTAAAATTCTCCCTGGCGGTGTCACTAACATCAAAGGGTCAACGAAGAATCTTAACTTAACGTACAAATGGAGTCCTCAAACTGGTCTAAGCGATCCGTCGATCATTAATCCTAATGTTTCCACAACCCATGATCAATTGTATACGTTGACAGCGACATCTGATTTAGGCTGCATAACTACAGCGGAAGTGTTGGTACAGGTTGTGGATAGTTTCGATATTCCGAATACTTTTTCTCCAAATGGAGATGGAATAAATGATGTTTGGAATTTGCAATTACTAAATACTTACTTAAATTCACTGGTTGAAGTATTTAACCGAAATGGGGAAAAGGTATTTTCAAGCATTGGATATGCAAATCCCTTTGATGGTAATTACCAGGGAAAGGCATTACCAGTGGGAACCTATTATTATATTATTACACCGAGAAATGGAAAACAAAATAAAACAGGTCCATTAACTATAATCAGATAACGTGAGCTACAAAATTGGACTTGTCTTTGTTTTTGTTTTAACTATCGGGTATTGTTCTGCTCAGCAAAAACCACAATACACGCAATATATTTTCAATAATTATCTTTTGAATCCAGCTTTGAGTGGGATAGAGAATTATACAGATGTCAAACTTGGATTTAGGCAACAGTGGCAGGGTATAACAGACGCTCCACGAACTAGTTTTGTATCTGCCAACTGGGCCCTCGGTGATGATTATTTGTGGAAGAACCCCTTGACGATGCCTGCGAATGGCGAGCCACCAATGAGTAGAAACTACATGCAAAACTATATGTCATCACCCGCCCATCATGGAGTAGGTTTTGTAGCGGTAGTGGATAAGGCGGGTCCAATAAGTACAGTTAATTTAAATGCAACCTATGCTTATCATCTGGAATTAAACGATGCCCTAAACCTATCCGTTGGTGTTGCCGCAGGTTTTAACAGAGTTGCTTTGGATGCTAATGCGTTACAGCTCGAAAACCCGCAGGATCCTGCTTTATCCAATACGATTATTAGTCAGTTTAAGCCCGATGTAGGTCTCGGTATATGGTTATATGGCGCTCGTTTTTTTGCTGGTGCTTCCGCCCAACAAATTCTTCCTCAGAAACTGTCATTTACAAGTGATCCGGCGTATACCCAGGGAAAAGAAGTGGCACATTACTTTGTGACCGCTGGTTATAAGTTGTTTTTTAACGAAGATATTTCTGCTATTCCATCATTGATGTTCCGTCATGCAAAAGCTACACCACTCAGTGTAGATGCCAATCTTAAGATTTCCTTCAAAGACAGGTTTTGGATAGGAGGTAGTTATAGGAAAAATGACTCCTATGCTGCGCTCGCAGGCATCAATATCAACAACTTCATGAACTTAACATATGCGTATGATCTGACAACTTCTGAATTGAGAAGTTATACCAATGGTAGTCACGAGATTGTACTTGGTTTTCAACTTAACAATATTTACCATGTGTTAAGCAGTACGCGGATGTGGTAAGTGTTTAAAGTTCCTTGCGCAATCTAGCTACAGGAATATTCATTTGTTCCCGGTACTTGGCAACAGTCCTTCTAGCGATATTATAACCACGGTCTTTAAGGATTTCAGTCAATTTTTCATCTGCAAGGGGTTTGCGCTTATCTTCATTCCCTATACAATCTTCCAGAATCTTCTTTACTTCTTTGTTGGAAACTTCTTCACCACTTTCAGTTTGTATTGCTTCGGAAAAGAAGGATTTAAGGAGAAAAGTACCAAATTCTGTTTGTACGTATTTTGAATTTGCTACGCGAGACACCGTAGAGATATCCATATCTATTTTATCTGCGATGTCCTTAAGAATCATCGGACGCATTTTACGCTCATCGCCTGTTAAAAGATATTCATACTGATATTGCATAATAGCGTTCATCGTTTTTAACAAAGTTTGTTGCCTTTGTTTTATAGCATCGATAAACCATTTTGCGGAATCCAGTTTCTGTTTTACAAATTGAACCGCTTCTTTCAGCTTTTTATCCTTCTGTGCTGCTTTATCATAATGATCAAACATATCAATGTACGACCGGCTTACTCTAAGTTCAGGTGCGTTTTTTGAATTTAGTGTCAGGATAAGTACACTATCGTTATTAGAAATATGAAAATCAGGAATTACCTGAAGTTGCTTAGTTGTAACCTGATTAGAATCGCCCGGTTTTGGATTGAGCCTTAGGATTTCATTGATGATTTCTTTTAGGTCTTCACTATTCAACCCTAGAGATTTCTCCAACTTGTCGTAATGCTTACGGGTAAACTCATCCAGATAATTTTCTACGATAACAATAGCTTTTAAAATGATCGGATTATTTGTGTCTTTACGTTTCAATTGGAGGGTGAGACACTCCTGCAGGTCTCTTGCTGCGATCCCTGGGGGATCAAAGCTCTGAATTACTTTAAGCATTTCGAGCACATCCTCTTCTTCCACCATAACATTTTGAGAGAACGCAAGGTCATCGATCATGGAAGTTATAGGTCTGCGGAGATATCCGTCATCATCAAGGCTTCCAATGATTTGTTTCCCGATGATAAAATCACTATCTGATAAAGGCACGAGGTCAAGTTGTTCCTGAAGACTTTCAAAGAAAGTACTTTCGATAGCTATCGGCGTTTCTTTTTTCTCTTCGTCGTCATCTCCATTGTTGTAAGATGTACTGTAGTCATTCACACTGTCGTCTTGCAGATAATCATCCACATTAAATTCGTCGGTATGCTCTTCTTTTGCTCCTGCATCGAAGTCATCAGGTGCATCATTTAAGTCATCATATTCCCCCTTCGGTTCTTCTGCTATCATCAAACTAGGATCCTCTAAGGCAGGATTTTCTTCAAGTTCTTCTTTTATGCGGGTGTCTAAGGCCACAGTAGGTACTTGCAACAGTTTAATGAACTGTATTTGCTGAGGAGAAAGTTTCTGAAGTAGTTTTTGTTGTAAATGTTGTTTAAGCATGGTGTAGCAAAGGGTATTTGTAGACGATCAAAAATAGGCATTTGATTTAGATATAAACTAATCGCGGTTACTATTATTAGTAGCGAGTTGATTTTTTGGAGTTTAAACGTTCATTCTTTGAAATAAAGTTATTACTTTTAACGTATTCATCTCTAGTTATTCTGAAATCGGTATGAGTTTTATTAAGGAGTTTAAAGAGTTTGCCGTAAAAGGTAACGTGGTAGATCTAGCGGTCGGTGTAATCATCGGTGGGGCTTTTGGGAAAATCGTCACCTCTATGGTAAACGATCTTATCATGCCTCCCATCAGTTTATTGATTGGTGATAAGGGATTTGCCAATTTTTACTTTCCACTGAATTCCAAGGTGAGGGAATTTGTTGCCACTAATCCAAACGCTTCTCTTGAAGACGCAAAAAAAGCCGGGCCTGTATTTGCATGGGGAAATTTTGTGACTGAAGTAATAAACTTTATCATCCTTGCCTTTATCATATTTTTGATGGTGAAGGCCATAAATGCGATGAAACGTAAACAAGAAGAAGCACCTAAAGCCGCGCCGACACCAACAAAAGAAGAAATGTTACTGGGAGAGATCAGGGACATTTTAAAATCAAAATAACCTTACTTTGTTTACCGGTAAATAACTGCATTTTACCGGCTATTTGGCTTTGTTCAAACACGGTCTATATGTAGATGATATGTTGATGCCTACTTTTAATAAAAAAAATAGTCATGGAAAATCATATCAATACTAACCAAAATCAATCCAAACGTTTAGTTGGCGGTGTCATCATGCTGCTGGTAGGGTTAATTTTCCTACTTAGGAACCTTGGAATGTATATTCCTGGGTGGGTTTTTAGCTGGAGTACGTTTCTGATGGTGATCGGTCTGTGTATTGGCTTTAAGAGAAACTTTAGGGGTGCCGGCTGGTTGATACTTTTTGGACTCGGTAGTTATTTTACATTAGGTAAGATTACCGATCTGGATTTTGGAAGGTCTGCCCCTGCGGTATTTTTAATTGCACTCGGACTGTGGATTATTTTTAAACCAAAAGGACCCCGTAAATTTAAACGAAATAAAGAAGGCGAATTTGAGAAACCTAATCCAGAATTTGATTTCGGCCCGGCTGAGGCACAGAATAACCAGGCAAAATCCTCTGATCGGTTTGATATTGTGGATACCGTGAATATTTTCAGCGGTTCTCACCAGCATGTATTCTCTAAAAATTTTAAGGGCGGTGAGGTAGTCAGCGTATTTGGCGGTTGTGAGTTGAATCTGACCCAAGCGGATTTCGAGGGAACCATTATACTTGATGTTGTTGCAATTTTTGGGGGTGTCAAAATGCTGGTTCCTTCAGGATGGCAGGTTAAATCGGAAATTACAGCTTTATTTGGCGGAGTGGACGATAAACGAAAAATGCAGACAGGCGATGCGGAGCCTGCGAAAATAGTAATCCTGCAGGGGACGGCGGTGTTTGGTGGAATAGAAATTAAAAGTTTTTAGAAACCCTTAAGTAGAGATCAATTGACAACCAGACCACTCTCGCAGAAGCGAATTCAAAAAAGTGCTGCAGCTATTTTTTTCGGCTGGACCGTACTTGTCGCATTACTATATTATTATACGCTAAACTTCAGCGTGTATATATCCATTATTGATAGCCTGATTACGAATGGTCTTCTCGGTTTTGCCTGTATTGCCTTAAGTAATTTACTTGGCTTTTATCAGCCTAAAAAAGATGTGACGTTATATACCGTGGTAGTCGCTTTCATGTTATCGCTGATTATTATTTTTTCAGGTAATTTATTACTAGAGCAAGTTATAAGAGATGTAACGTACCTGGATTTCCTTAAGCTAACAATTGCATTACGGTTTATTATCGTATTTATTTTCCTGGCCTGGAGTGGTATTGCCAATCTACTATGGTATAAGCTAGAAGAGCAGTCTGAGGCACAGGGCAGGCTTTTGGACACACAGAATCTGGCAAAAGAAGCCGAACTGAATAAATTGAGGCATCAGTTGCAGCCGCACTTTCTTTTCAATAGCCTAAATTCTGTATACGCACTTACTATCGTTAATCCTGGAGAAGCGGGGACGATGATCACAAAACTGGCTTCTTTTTTAAGGGGAACACTCAAGCGGGACGATGAAACCTTAATCTTGGTGGCCGAAGAAATGGAATATATCCAACTTTATCTGGATATAGAAAAAGTAAGGTTTAGTCACCGGCTAAACCTTGATGTACAAGTAGATGAAAACTCATTAGGCATGAGGATGCCTGGCACTGTACTACAACCAATCGTAGAAAATGCGATTAAATTTGGTTTGTACAACACGTCAGCGCCGATTACAATAACAATACGTGTGGTGGCTGATCACGGTACACTGTTAATATCTGTCCAGAATCCATATGACCCAGATATGCAAGGTACCGAAGGAACGGGTTTTGGTTTGTCTGCTATCAGAAGAAGGTTATATTTGTTGTTTGCAGATAACAACTTATTGCAAACCCAGACTGTTGACCGCAGCCTTTTTATAACAACGCTCAGAATTCCGCAATATGATTAAGACGATACTAATTGATGACGAGCCTTTAGCAAGAGATATAGTCAGGTACTATTTGAAAGAATTTCCTGAAATAGCAATTGTTGCCGAATGCAGTGACGGTTTTGAGGGTGTTAAAGCAATTGCTCAATTTAAACCTGATTTGATTTTTCTGGACATACAAATGCCAAAGATCAATGGGTTCGAAATGATGGAGTTGTTAGAGCATAGACCAGCGGTTATTTTTACTACAGCTTTTGATGAATTTGCCATAAAGGCATTTGAAGTTAACGCTGTAGATTATTTATTGAAACCAATAGAACAACAACGATTCAGGACTGCGATACAGAAATTGTCGACCAGACTCGCTTCAGATGAAACTGAAAAAACAGCGCAGTTGCTTTCAGAAGTATCACTAAACGCATCGCAGCGAAATAGGGTGGTCGTAAAAAAAGAGGGGGTTATAAAGATAATCGCTACATCGGATATCCGGTATCTGGAAGCGAACGATGATTATGTGAAAATCAGTACAGCAGAAGGAAGCTATCAGAAGAATAAAACGATGTCTTTTTTTGAGAAAACATTGGATCCAGAGCAGTTTATAAGAATACACAGGTCGTATTTGATCAACATGTCCGAGGTTACCAAAATTGAACTTAAGGAAAAAGAGAGCTATGTTGTACTGTTGAAATCCGGGATTTGGTTACCTGTAAGTAAGTCCGGCTATGTCAAATTAAAGCAGGCTCTGGGTATTTAGGGATAAAAAAACAAACACTTCCAATAGGATTTGCATTTAAATAAAAATCCAGCTATATTTGCACTTCTTATTTAAAAAATACAGTTAAGATATAATACAGTTATGAAAAGAACATTCCAACCTTCGCAAAGAAAGAGAAGAAACAAACATGGCTTCCGCGAAAGAATGGCTACAGCAAACGGTAGAAGAGTATTAGCTTCTCGTCGTGCAAAAGGAAGAAGAAAACTATCAGTTTCTGACGAACGTCGTCACAAGGCATAATTTGATTGCAGCACTGTGTGCTGGCAGATCAATAACGTCTGCAAAAAGCGATCAAAACATGAAAACATTTTCTAAAGAAGAACGGTTATGTAGCAGGAAATTATTAGACCAGCTATTTAAAAACGGTTCTTCTTTTTTGTTATATCCATTTCGCATTTCATATCTTCGTGTAGATGAAATAGTTGAATCCCCTGTTCAGGTAGTAATTAACGTATCTAAAAAGCGATATAAAAGGGCAATAGACAGGAATCTGATCAAACGTAGGATCCGTGAAGCTTATCGCCTTCAAAAGGAGGATGTGTTGCTGGGTAAACTTCAGCAAGAAAAAGGCCTTTTGTTATTATCACTTCAGTTTGTTGGTAAAGAAAAGCATGAATTTGACTTCATGGAGAAGAAACTGCGTATGGGTTTACTAAAACTTATCACTAATCTGGGAAACCTTGAAGTACATTAATTGGCTTTTCTCATGGCTTTTTCTACTCTTGATCAGAGTGTACCAATTGGTGTTGTCTCCTGTGCTCGGTGCCAGTTGTAGATTTACACCAACCTGTTCTCAGTATGGAATTGAAGCAATTAAGAAATATGGGCCATTTAAGGGTGGATGGCTCACTTTAAAGCGAATTGGTAGTTGTCATCCCTGGGGAAAACACGGGCATGATCCTGTACCCTGATTGGTTTGAAATCTTTTTAAAAATGGTTAGAATCTTACAAATAGAGACTGCAACACAAAGCTGTTCGGTAGCCATATCGGCAGATGGAGAAACTATAGCTTTGAAAGAAGTGGTGGCACCAAATGTTCATGCTGGAAGTCTCACACTGTTTATTCAGGAAGTGATGAAACAGGCAAATCTGGAGCTTTCAGAATTGGACGCTATAGCTGTAAGCAAAGGACCGGGTTCTTATACTGGACTCCGGATTGGAGTTTCAACTGCTAAAGGTCTCTGTTTTGCGTTAGATAAACCACTAATTAGTGTTCCTACACTTGACTTAATGGTTGCAGGATTTCTTGCTACTGATGCAAAATATAAGGGGATGGTTTGCCCGATGATTGACGCCAGGCGTTTAGAAGTATATACTGCTTTATATACAGCGGATGCTGCAGTTTTGCTTCCTGTATCAGCTAAAATAATTGATGCGGAATCCTTCAAAGAAGAACTTTCTAATGATCTTATTACTTTTATCGGAGATGGGGCAGAAAAATGCAGTACAATAATTCACTCTCCAAACGCTGCTTTTTCTACACTAAATTTTAACTCTGCTGCATATATGTCTCTGATGTCTTTAAGCGCTTATGAAACGAAATCTTTCGAAGATTTAGCTTATTTCGAACCCTTCTACCTAAAGGATTTTATGCTTACGCAACCTAAAAAGCAGTTTTAGCGTTTCTTTTTGAAGATGTTGAAGATACTGCTAAAGAAACTTCGAGACTGATCATCAATACCTGGCATGTGGCTGGTATTAAGCGGATGTTCTACAACATAACCGAACTTAATGGCCATCCCCATGTAAAATGACGCACCATTATACCCAGAGGAGGTTTCTGGATCGCTGCGGATTGCAATTGATTTTGCAATATTATCTGAGCCAAGAAAGGCCTCAAAATTAGGTGTTTTATAGAGGCCTTGTACCCCAGCCATTACAAATCCATTCATGTTGTACTGAGGTATCACACTGAACAAAAAGTTGTCTGATTTGAAGCTATTCACGAAGGCTACATCGCCACCTTTGTAAAAGAGGTTTTTTGAAACGATCAGACTCGGTTTGTAGAAGGCATATTGTTTAGATATCAGGAAATCTGCTTTCGCATTTGTAAGCGTATACAATGCGCTTTTGCGATCAGAGGATCTAAACAGATCTTTAATTTCGTCCTCTATTTCAGAATTGGCACTGGTACTTAAATTTTGAATTGTACGCTGTACATTATTTAAAATAATATCGTGAGAGGCATTATTCCATCTTATTACCCCCAAATCCTTCACATTTCCAATGATGGTTATGCCTCTTTTAGATCGGTAGCTTGTTCCAAAAGTTAATGAAGCACCGGGATTTCGAAAATTTGGATATAAAAGTGAACGACCCACGTCTTCGTTATGGAAAATATTGGTCTGATAGCGTCCAGTTAGTCCAATATTTAGTCGATCCTCAATCTCATCAAGTGAGAAGGAAGATTTGGTGACACTGAGCCTGTTATAGGTGATGCCACTCAACAGACTTGCTTTAATACCAAATGCAAGTCTCTTGTTGAGATTTTCGCGGTAAGTAATGCTAAATTGATGATAAGATTGATTATATCCTTCGGTGTTAAAGGCATCCGGGTAAACTGCATTTTCAAACCTTTTATAGTTATCAGCAATTGCAATTAGTTCATTGGGATAGGTCGCATCTCCGTCATTTCTAACCTGCCATGAAAAACCAAGTTCTTTCTGGAATTTGTAAGATGTATATATTTTCAGTGTAAGTAAATAAATGTTCGCGTTTGCATATACATGGTTAGTTTCGCCGGTTCCAAGAGAAAGATTTCTTGCGGAAAAGATACTTTCATTAGTAAGTCGTCTTACGGTATAATTAGATGCACCTTTATTAGCGGCATTTAACCCAAGATAGGGAAGTAAAAAATTAGATGCATATTGTCGGGAAGAATCTAGGACGAATGTTTTTTGCGCAGGATTTTCAAATCCGTCAAATAGTGTGTTGGTATTAAACAGTCCGAACTGCTGTGCCTGAAGTTGGTAAGTGCACAAGCAAAAAAATAGTAAGAGAAATACGCGTTTCATAGAAGGTGGAGGATCTTTTTAAAGCTACATGTTTTTTTTTATTTATCGAAAACTACAACGTGTCTTTGCCCAATGTTGGTAGCTTGGACGGAATCAGTAGATTGGTTTGGAAAGACTCTTTATTCGCGCTGATTTGAAAAACAAATGCACCAAAGTTTTGTAGCCCATTATCACTGTTAACATGATTTCTGAATGAGGGATAGATCAAGTTATTGATCGTTGGTGCCCCTTCGTTTGTATTCAAGTAATAAAGTATACTTGTTGTGTTGGGAAGTTGATTAAACAAAGCTGTGTACTCAGGTTGGTTTACTAACAGTCTGTTATCCTGATAATCTCTAATGAAGTCCTGCAGGTTACTGGCGTAGTTGGCGCAGATGAGATAATTGTCTTTGATTACAAAGAAAGGTCTGCGGAATTTTTTGAATGGAGTGCCAAAATAATAGAAAAGTATATTATCTTCTTTAAATTGCCTCACTGTTCCGTCGATATCGTCGCTCAAATCCAAAAGTAATTGGTTGAGTTTATCGCCATTCACTAAACTCACGGCGCCAAGCTTTTGTCCCTGCCGTAGTTGAAAAGTCATAAACTGATTATAGGTATATTTCGGGAAGGTGTCATCTAATTGAATGTGGTATTTTGTATGCTGCGACTGTACCCGCTCTGCTATGTCCGTGTTGCCTTTCTGCTTTAAAAACCACTCCCTGAACCCAACTAACCACTCACTGTAATTGCCAACATTATAAAGTGCATAGCTTGCCGTATGCTGCGGCAACAGACCTGTAATCTGCAGTTTTTGTGGAATTGTATTTAAAAATAATCCTAAATATCCTGAGTCATTTTTGAGCGTCGTCTCTCCGCTGAAGAAGATATTGGTTTTACTAAAGTTATAGGAAAGGTGGGTATATGCATTTAGACCCCTTAGCGCCTCAAATTCCTCTTTGTTTATATTAGGTGTAACTGACTTTAATAGCTCTGGTAAGATATTGTAGTTAATATATACGTTTGCGAGACTGTTTTTAGTCAGCTTGTCATTACTCAAGATGAAGTTAACGAAAGGATTATCCTCTTTCCGCTCAATTACCGGCATCACTTTAAGGGCTTCAGAAGAATTAGAGATCAGTAACACGTCTTTGTCAATGTTAACGAAAAACGTTCCTTCCTGTCCGGAAATCTTTGCGTATAATGTGTTCTCGTTGACCTTTCTTTTGTTAATCAATGTGATTAGCAGATGTTGCTCTGTCTTTGTAAGCTGTGTACAAATCAGAAAATCTATGGTGTGCTTATTGCCAGGAAGAATGCTGATGTAGACTGTCTTGTGCTCAAGAGCGGCTGCCATTGTGGGGTTGGACAGGAAGGTTTGTCGAACTGCCGTCAGTAAGCCAGCTTTTTCTTTACCTATTAATTTAAAGAATAAATCTTGCCCGTCGAGGATATCCAGAATACGCGCGTCATTTTCTACTCTATATAGGATAGCGGCATTTTGCGTTGCAATTTCCAGGGCAGAGTCCTTGTTTCCTGCAACAATATTTAAACGGGAAAAATACAGGTATGCCATACCCGCAATAACCAGAAATAGAATTGTAAGCGTAAAATATATTCTCTTCATTTTATGTAATACAAATTTAATTTTAATTATTGAATACTTCGATAATGGGCCAAGTTTCTTAATTTAGACTTTTAAAAGAGAATCTCTTATGAACAGAAAAATTATACTTACAGCTTCTCTTTTTGGAATTTCGGCTGTGATTTTCGGTGCCTTCGGCGCCCACACAATAAAGGACGCTGTTAGTCCATCTGGTTTAGATATCTGGAACAAAGGCGTTTCATATCAGTTTTACCACGTTTTTGCGTTATTGTTTTTGTCTACTTTCGCTCGTTTTAAAAATAGGTTAGTCAACCTTTCTTACATTTTTTTTACTATAGGGATTATCTTTTTCTCTGGATCATTGTATCTATTGGCTACGCGCGAAATTACCGGCTGGAGCTTTGTGCATTTTATGGGGCCGATTACTCCATTAGGTGGCTTGTGCTTTATTCTGGGCTGGGCTATGTTGTTCTTAGCGGCTATGAGGCATAAATAATGCAAGAGGAAAATTACAGTATTTTCGAAGAAAGGGAAACGCTTTTCGTAGAAGTTATTTTACCGTTGTCGCTAGCGAAAAATTACCTCTATAGGGTCCCTTACGAGCTTAACGACAGTATCTCTGTTGGGAAAAGGGTAATCGTTCAATTTGGAAAGAATAAAATTTATACTGCGTTAATACGTCATGTGATCAGTACTCCCCCCGAATTATATGAGGCAAAGTACATCCTTGATGTTGTTGATGCTTTTCCTGTAGTAAATGAAAATCAGTTTCGGTTTTGGAACTGGATGACATCATATTACATGTGCAATGAAGGCGATGTAATGTCGGCAGCCTTGCCATCCGGCCTGAAACTTGCAAGCGAAACGATAATTGTTTGGCGCGAGGATACAGATCTGAATACGCATACACTGAGTGAAAAGGAACAGACCGTTATTGATTTTTTGATTAAAAATGGAAAACTCTCGCTCGGCGAGATATCGAAAATACTTGGCCAGAAAACAGTGATACCGCTTGTTAAATCGCTATTGGATAGGGAACTTGTTTATTTAGCTGAAGAGGTGATCGAAAAGTACAAACCGCTTTTAAAGCCATTTCTGATATTAAATCCGGAATTGTCGGATGGTTATCAGATGGGAGAGTTATTTAAAATCCTTGAGAAGGCTCCTAAGCAGCTAGATGCTTTAATGGCATTTATTCAATTATCAAAATCTAATCCTGAGGTAGGCAGGCAGGAACTGCTCGAATATAGCAACTGTGGGCAGGGTGCCATTAAATCATTAATTGACAAAGATGTTTTTCTGCTAAAGAAAAAGGCAGTAAGCAGACTGCGTGATTATGATGTCGATGATTTGCTGAATTTTAAGCTTAGCGGAGCTCAGGAGGTAGCATTTCATGAAGTGGAACGCATTTTTAAAGAAAAAGATGTTGCATTACTGCATGGCGTAACTGCTTCAGGGAAAACACAGCTTTATATTAAACTGATCGAAGATGCACTTAAGAATGGCGGACAGGCTTTGTTTTTATTGCCAGAGATAGCGTTGACTACGCAGATTGTAGAAAGAATCAAGCATTATTTCGGAGAAGCGATCGGCGTGTATCATTCGAAATTTAATGATTTTGAGCGGGTAGAGATCTGGAATAAGGTGTTAAATGGGACTTTTAAAGTTGTCCTAGGCGCAAGATCTGCTGTGTTTTTGCCATTTAATGAGCTGAAAATTATTGTAGTTGATGAAGAGCATGAGTCTTCTTATAAACAGCATGATCCGGCGCCACGGTATCAGGCAAGAGATAGTGCCATATACCTCGCATTGCTACATGGTGCCAAAATTGTACTTGGCTCTGCCACACCTTCTCTTGAGAGTTATTATAATGCGCTGACCAACAAATACGGGTTGGTGAAATTGCAAGAGCGCTTTAGTGGTGTCGAACTTCCTTTACATCAGGTCGTTAGTATTTCTGATGAGACAAAACGTAAAAAAATGGTTTCCTATTTTTCCAGCGTTCTCATTGATGATATTACCGAGGCACTTGAAAAGAAGGAACAAATTATCTTATTTCAAAATAGGAGAGGATATGCTACTATTCTGATATGTGCCACATGTGGATATGCTCCAAAATGTATTAACTGTGACGTAAGTCTAACCTATCACAAAAGTAGTGGGAAATTGCATTGTCATTATTGTGGCTATCATCAGAGTAGCATCAATATTTGTCCGGCTTGTGGTTCTGTTCATATTGAGCAGAAGGGTTTTGGAACAGAGAGAATTGAAGAAGAGTTAATGCTGATTTTTCCCGATATTACGATAGCGAGGCTAGACGTGGATAGTACGAGAACAAAAAATAGTCTGCAAAAGATTATTACAGAATTTCAGGAAGGCAAAACAAATATTCTCATTGGAACGCAGATGGTAGCGAAGGGACTTGATTTTGATCATGTAGGTCTGATAGGTGTGATAAACGCAGACACATTACTCAATTACCCTGATTTCCGTGCATTTGAGCGGAGTTATCAATTGTTGGCCCAGGTATCCGGAAGAGCTGGCAGAAGAGCTAAGCAAGGTAAGGTTGTGATTCAGGCGTACGATGATGACCATAGGATAATTAGACAGGTGGTGACTAATGACTATGAAGATATGTATGCCAATGAGATCGAAGAACGAAGGGAGTTTAACTACCCTCCGTTTAGCAGATTAATTTTTGTGAATTTGAAACATAAGGATGCGAACGTTTTAAACCGTGCAGCAAATCAATTGGCAGACGTTTTACGACAACAATTGGGTAATCGGATACTTGGTCCCGAACAGCCCCTGGTGTCGAGGGTAAGAAATTATTACCTGAAACAGATTATTATTAAAAGCGATAAAAATACCGCGATACAGAAGGTTAAAACATTGCTGAAAGACACGATCTTATCTGTAAATACGGATTCAAACTTTAAAGGGGTAATTGTACAAATCGACGTCGATCCATACTAGTCGTTACTTCCGAACTGAAACTGTAGTCCAATGGAGATAGGATTGATTAGAAATTGTGATTTCCAATATTTAGAGACATCTGAAATATTGGAGGTCTGATTTAGACTTTCATCCTTACTCATGAAGTAGAAAAATTCAGCATTTCCTTCTGCAAAAAAAGTAAGCTCTTTTAACATATTTATCTTGATCCCAAACCCAGGCGCCAGCGTAAAGCCATCTTTGTTTGCATCTACGATGAGATTATTTCTTACCATTCCCGAAAAAGTATTTGACCGGTAGCCCATATCCATGAAAAAGTAAGGCTGTATAGTTGAATAGTTGAAATTTTTCTCGAAGCCTAGTTTTAACGAATAATCACTTACCTTACCAACTGTTTTTTGAGTATCACTGAAATCGATATTTTTACTAAAATAGCTTCCACTTAATCTAAAGTTGATCTGGTTATCATGGAACTTAAGCATAACGCCATTTAGTGCGGTGTTTACATAGTTGCCTGAATTGGACTGATCCAATATTTTGGGAAGTTTGACCATGCTGTAGCCGCGGATAGCGATAGAATTTTTATAGGTTCCGTCAACCTGAGCATAAGTGAGTTGTGCGAGAAAGGAGAGTAAGCAAAGCGTTAAAAGTCTTTTCATATCAATAAAATGGATGAGTCCAAAGTTAAAAAAAACTTCGATTAGAAATTTAATTAGGCTAAATTTTAATGACTGAGATGTTTATAACTATTATAGTTGATCTCTTGATAGTTATCTAATTTAGTAAGATAATAGAATGGGATAATTAATTATTATAGGATCTTAAAAGTTATTTTTGTGACAAATGGCATATAAGTTTGTAGACAATTACAGGGAAAAGGGAGCTAGGAAAAAGCTTGTTGAACATCTTAAATCCAGGGGAATTTCAGATTTGCGTGTGCTTGCTGCAATTGGTAAAATTCCCAGACACTATTTTTTTGACGAGACTTTCTGGAGTCAGGCATATAAGGATATCGCATTTCCTATTGGAGATGGCCAAACAATTTCACAGCCTTATACGGTTGCTTATCAAACAGAGCTCTTACATATTCAGAAAGGAGATAAGGTTTTGGAAATTGGAACAGGATCAGGCTATCAGACCTGTGTGTTGATGGAGATGGGAGCAGAGGTATTTACTATTGAGCGTCAGGAAAATATTTATAAACACACAATCAGGGTTTTGCCTGGAATGGGTTATCCGGCCAACTTTTTTTACGGTGACGGTTCCAGAGGAATAGCAGCGCATGCACCTTATCAAAAAATCATCGTCACTGCCGGAGCGCCTTTTGTGCCCGAAATCTTATTGAAGCAACTGAAGATCGGGGGAATCCTCGTTATTCCTGTTGGCGATGAACACGCCCAGAAAATGGTGACAGTAATTCGGATTAACGAAACTGAGTTTGAAAAAATAGAATTAGATACATTTCGATTCGTCCCTCTAGTGGGCGATCAGGCCTGGTAATTAAATCTTCATGGCCCGGTCCATTTCTCTTTTTGATTCCCGATCCTTTATGCTATCTCTTTTATCAAATTCTTTCTTTCCTTGGGCAAGGGCTATTTCGATTTTTGCAAATCCTCTGTCATTAGTGTAAATTCTCAATGGCACAATAGTGTAGCCCTTTTCCTCGCTCTTTACTTTTAGTTTCTTCAGCTCTTTTTTATGGAGCAATAAAATACGATCACGTTTGATATCATGGTGGTGGAAAGAACTGTGGCTGTATTCTGAGATATGCAGATTTCTTACATATAAGGTATTGCCTATAAACATACAGAATGCATCAGACATATTAGCTTTACCTTGCCTGATCGCTTTAATTTCTGTTCCTAATAAGGCTAATCCGGCATTATAGGGCTCTATAACATGGTAATCAAAGTAAGCTCTTTTATTTTTTATTTGAACGTCGTTTTTCATGAATGTGTTTAATCCGCTAATATCTGAAAGAAAATTGACTATAGCTGCATTTAGGTATTTACAGTTACCTCACAATTAATACAGGTATAGTTATTTTATGCCTTACTGCATCAACAGTCGTTCCAAGAATAATATCTTTAATGCCTTTGTGCCCATGTGCACCCATAACCAACAATTCGAGCTTGTTCTCATTGGTGATTTCCGCTATAGATTTTGCCGTAGCGCCAAAACCAATACATGGGGTTGCATGATAGCCCAGCTCTGCCAGATTATTGCAATAGCGCTGCAGGTTATCAAGATCTTTCTTGGTTTCATGATCCAGTGCCGCCTGCCCGTGATAACGTGCTACGGCGGTCTCAACGATATGGATCAGGAAATAATGTGCAGATTGTCCACCTTGAATCATAGCATGTCGGATTGTGCTTCTGTCATTTTTAGAAAAATCAACCGTAATGCCAATTTGATGATAAATGATTCGTTCGGCAGGCTCTATATTTAAGGCATTTCCATGTGGTACGTTTGATTTTTCTTTGACCTTGAAATTCAACATTGGGAAAATAAAAATATAAAGGAGTAACAGCGCGATAAGGATAGCTGCTGGAATTACCAGTACATACATATACCAGCCACCAGATGATGCATTCCATACTGTTATTTCTTCAATGACAAGTTTTACGTTCAGCACAACTATGACAAGTGCGCTTGTCCAGGCCAAGATTTTTACCCAATTTTTAATCGCGAATTCCTTCATTTCCTTTTTATCAGAGGTGAAATGAATGAGTGGAATGACTGCAAAGCCAAGTTGTAAGCTAAGTACCACCTGACTCAGTATCAGCAGGCTGCTGAGCGCGTCATCTCCAAAATGAAGAATGGTGAAAAATGCCGGAATGATTGCCAAGAGCCGGGTGATTAACCTTCTTAACCAAGGTTGAATCCTTAGATTTAAATGCCCTTCCATAATAATTTGGCCAGCTAATGTGCCCGTCACTGTGGAACTTTGTCCGGCAGCAATTAGGGCAATCGCAAATAATGCTGGTGCTACACTGCCAAAAATGTTGCCCAATAGTTTATGTGCATCTTTTATCTCTGCCACTTCATGGAGTCCATTTCTATAAAACGCTGCTGCGGCGAGAATCAGGATCGCTGCATTCACAAAAAATGCCAGGTTTAGGGCAACAGCTGTATCGATGAAGTTAAATTTGATAGCTTCTTTAATCCCTTTGCTATCCCTTTCAAATTTTCTGGTTTGAACCAATGACGAATGCAGGTACAAGTTATGGGGCATTACGGTTGCGCCGATAATACCTATTGCAATATACAGCGCTTGCCCGGACAGTAAAGTCGGTTTAAATCCCCTGGCAATTTCAGTGAAGTTAGGCTCTACGATAAACATCTCAATCAGAAATGATAGGCCTACGATAAATACCATAGATACAATAAAAGCTTCCATTTTACGCATTCCTTTGTTCATCAGAAAAAGCAGGATTACGGTATCAAAAATTGTGATACTTATTCCTACTAACAAAGGGAGGTTAAAAAGAAGTTGCAAACCGATGGCCATCCCGATAATTTCCGCTAAATCGCAGGCAATGATAGCCGTTTGGGCAAGGGCAAATAGCGGGATATTTACCCAGGATGGGTAGGTGTTTTTTGAAGCTTGTGCCAAATCCAGGCCCCGAACAATTCCCAAGCGTGCGCTGAGTGATTGCAGTAGCAATGCGATCAAATTTGACATCAGTAAAATCCAGATCAGCTGATAACCAAATTTGCTGCCTCCCGCCAGGTCGGTAGCCCAGTTTCCAGGATCCATATAGCCTACACTTACCAAATAAGCGGGGCCGATAAAACTAAGAATCCTTTTCCATCCGGTTCGTTTACTGGTATCCACACTTTGATGGACCTCACTGAGCGATTCTGTGTTTTTCATATTATTTTTTGATCAAGATGTGTCTTGCTACTTCTCTGCTGATATTTAATTTTTCGTTGGAAACATTGAGTTCAACTGAGCCGTCGAAATCTGCCACTTCTAGGATTTCAATATGTTTACCAAGCGTAAGACCCAGTTTTTCCAGGTGTTTGAGGTATGCCGATGAATGTTCGCTTACGCCAACAACTATCCCTTTATCGCCGGTTTGCAGCTTGCTCATTTTCGTGAATTGTAATGTTTCAAATATTCCATGCCGATCTGGGATTGGATCACCGTGTGGATCTTTCTTGGGAAAGCCGAGAAATTTGTCAAGTCGTTCAACGAGGACAGGTGAGTTAATATGTTCCAGCTCTTCTGCGATTTCGTGGACTTCATCCCATTTAAAATTTAGTTTATCCACTAAAAATACTTCCCACAATCTGTGTTTTCTCACGATGTTTACAGCGATCTCAACGCCCTTTGCTGTTAGGGTAACCCCCTGGTATTTTACGTAATTAACCAGTTTTTTATCCGATAGTTTTTTTAACATATCGGTTACAGATGCGGGCTTAGTCTGGATTTCGTCGGCAATAGTGTTTGTTTGGACGGTACCAGCGCTCCGTTGGGACAAATGATAAATTATCTTCAGGTAGTTTTCTTCTGTAAAAGAATGAGTCATAGTCTGTCAAATATTATATTTAGACAAATCTAAATATTTTCTCATAGAATAAACCTTAAATTTTAACTCTTATTTTAGAATTAAATTTGGTAAATCGACGGTGCTCTGCTACCTTTGGTTTGAAACAACTACTATGGCTGCAGAATTAGATAAAATAGATTTTAAGATACTTAAACTTTTACAGGAAAACGGTCGTATAACGAATTTGCTGTTGTCCCAGGAAATAGGCCTGTCTCCGGCACCAACATTGGAGCGGGTAAGGAAACTTGAGATGTCTGGATATATTAAAAGCTATCACGCGCTAGTCGATGAAGAAAAACTTGGGTTGGGAATCAAGACTTTCATTCAGGTTCAGCTTGATTTCCATAAAAACAATACTATACAGATTTTTCTGGATGAGGTAAATAACATCAAGGAGATTACGGAATGCCATCACGTAACCGGCCAGGCAGACTTCCTGCTTAAGGTTTACGTAAATGATATCAAAGCTTATGAAAGATTAATTATGGATAAAATAAGTAAGATTTCCGTAGTGAAAACATTTCAAACGATGATGATCATGTCTACTACGAAAAAGGAGCCAATCATTCCGCTCGAATACTAAAATTCCTAATGAATCTGCCAGTTGATAGGCTTTAAACCTTCTTTCTCTAATATGGAGTTGGTCTGACTAAAATGTTTGCTGCCAAAAAATCCGTTGTAAGCTGAGAAAGGAGAGGGGTGTGCTGCTTTCAGTACGGTATGTTTTGTTTCGTCAATAAGTAAAGCTTTTTGTTGAGCAAATCGTCCCCAGAGTAAGAATATCAAACCACTTTTCTCTTCAGATAATTTTCTGATTACCTGATCGGTAAATTGTTCCCATCCTTTCCCTTGATGAGAGCCAGCTTCATGCGCCCTTACCGTAAGCGTTGCATTTAAAAGTAATACGCCTTGATCAGCCCATTGGGTAAGATTTCCATGCGCAGGAATTTTGAATCCATCAATATCAGTCTCCAATTCTTTGTACATGTTTTTTAGTGAGGGTGGGATAGTTATTCCTTTTTGAACTGAAAAGGAAAGGCCGTGTGCTTGTCCGGTGCCATGATAGGGATCCTGACCGAGAATTACGACTTTAACTTCATTAAAAGGTGTGTGATTAAATGCATTGAAAATATCCGCACCTTTAGGATAAATGGTCATGCCGCTTTCTTTTTCAGAAATCAGAAATTTCTTAAGCGATGTCATGTAATCTTTTTTAAACTCAGCTTCTAAAGTGTGCAACCAACCTGGTTCTAAATTCGGAGTCATTTTATTTTTTTGTTAAAATATCAAGCATATCTTGTTCCAGTGATTTTCTTGGTGATTCTACAATGCGTCCTAGTTCTTTGCCATCTTTAGAAAGAATAAATGTAGGTACACGTTCGATATTCAATTTATCAATTAACCCATTTTCAGCCTTTTTGTTCCCATCAACACATATTAAAGTGATGTTTTTTTCTGGTATAGCCATTGCATCTATAATTTTATAAAAATGCGGAACCTGTAATTTGCTATCTCCGCACCAAGTGCCCATTACAACGGTGATGTGTGTAGTTTTTAAGAGAGGATGCAGTTTTTCTAGTGTGATGGAGTCGGGTTTGTAATCTGGATAAATCGCGTCATACATCGTTTTGAATTCCGGGAATTCCATAATTCCTGCTCTTGTACATGTGTTGATCATAACTTCTTTATTTCGCGATGGGTCCTGTATTTTTTTGTTTATTTCCTGGGCTCCCGCCTGTAGTGAAAAAAGCAGACAAATTGCTGTGATAAGCTTCTTCATTTGAATGATATTTAAGGTAATTTTTTGTTGAAATTAAAATTTTAAAACTGATTTTCGGTATTTAAACACGATATTTGCAAAAAAAATACAATACTAATATGCCAAACGTAGTTCGTCTTATCATAGGTTTCATACTTTTAGGTGCTGCTGTAGCACTCATGATTTTTGGTTTTTGGGGATGGGGGATACTCGGGGTATTCCTTTGTATTCTTGTACTTGTAACCTATTTCTTTAACGAAAATATGTTACTTGCCCAATGGTTTTTAAGAAAAGACAATATGCCTAAGGCGGAAGTGTTTTTGAGAAAAATTACGAATTATGAGAAACAACTTATTCGTGTGCAACATGGTTATTATAACCTTCTTGTCGGATTAATTGAATCGCGGAAGGCACCAATGCAGTCGGAGAAATATTTCAAGAAAGCAATCTCACTTGGTATGCAAATGGATCATAACATTGCCCTGGCCAAATTAAGTCTTGCCGGGATTGCAATGGGGAAACGCAATAAGCGCGAAGCGCAAATGTATTTAACTGAGGCTAAAAAAGCTGATAAGAATAAACTTCTTGCCGACCAGATCAAACAGATGAAAGATCAGTTGGGTATGTTAGATAAGCAACAACAAGTTAGATATCGTTAATTCGGAATTACTTATCGCTTAATCGGTCAAAGTTTTCGTCATTATCTTCAGTAAACCTTCTGTTGATAATATCGTCGTCAAGGTCATTGCGTTTGTTGCTGAAGAAAAGTTGCTCGGTCTGTATTCTTTTAATTAGTTGACGGATCAGGGACAGGTCAAAAGCATCTTTGCTTAATTTAATGCAATATTCGTTTTCAGTTATTTCTAAGCTGGAATTCATCATCTTAATATATTTTCTCTAAAATAACAAAGGCCTGGCAGATTTGATTCTGCCAGGCCTTTAAATTATTGTTATGCTTTGGTTAAGAAAACCAATTGGTTACCTCATCTTTTGTAGGCATTGTAAGGTCCAGTTTCAATTTCTTTCTCATCCCTCCGAGGTCATTAAATACTTTGTTAGGATTAGCAGACTTTAGATCTTCCAGTGTGTTGATGCCCATCTTTCTAATTACAGGGACCCATTCTAATGGAATACCAGCATCTACAAAGTCTTTATCCTCGGTTACCTTTGCTTTTTTCTCCGGCCTCATCTGAGGGAAGAACAATACTTCCTGGATGGTAGATTGATTTGTCATGAGCATTACAAGCCTGTCGACACCGATACCCAAACCTGAAGTAGGGGGCATGCCGTATTCTAATGCGCGCACAAAATCTTCATCCATTGCCATAGCTTCATCGTCACCTCTTTCAGCTAATTTCAACTGGTCTTCGAAACGTTCTTTTTGATCAATAGGGTCATTCAGTTCGGAGTAAGCATTGCCAATCTCTTTACCCATTACGAATAGTTCGAAACGTTCCACTAACCCATCTTTGCTTCGGTGCTTTTTGGCAAGTGGAGTCATTTCTATAGGGTAGTCTGTGATGTATGTTGGCTGAATCAGATTCGCTTCTACTTTTTCACTGAAAATTTCGTCGACCAATTTTCCGCGACCCATGCTGCTATCTACTTCTATACCTAAGCGTATGCAAGTATCTTTCAATTCGGCTTCAGTCATGGCAGAGACGTCTATACCTGTATATTTTTGAATAGACTCATACATAGTCAGTTTTTCATAAGGCCCGGCGAAATTAATCTCATGATCGCCAACTTTAACAACTGGGCTACCATGGACAGCTCGTGCTACTTTTTCCAGACATTCTTCTACCATCCCCATCATCCATATATAGTCTTTGTAAGCTACATAAATCTCCATTGCCGTGTATTCAGGATTATGTGTACGATCCATACCCTCGTTCCTGAACATTTTACCGAACTCATATACACCGTCAAAGCCGGCTACGATCAGCCGCTTCAAATAAAGCTCGTTAGCAATTCTTAAATATAACGGCATATCAAGCGTATTGTGATGTGTAGCGAAAGGACGAGCTGCAGCACCGCCGTGTATAGGCTGTAATATCGGTGTTTCTACTTCCATCCAACCTTGTTCGTTGAAATAGTTGCGCATCGTACTAATCACTTTTGAACGATTTATAAAAATCTGCTTGAAACCTGGATTAACAGTGAGGTCAACATAGCGTTGTCTATATCTTAATTCAGGATCTGTGAAGCCATCGAAAATATTACCATCTTCATCTCTTTTGACCACTGGAAGTGGTTTTAAAGATTTCGATAGCAAAGTAAACGAAGTTATATGTATTGATATTTCTCCGGTTTGTGTAGTGAAAACGTATCCCTTAACACCGATAAAATCACCGAGATCCAGAAGTTTTTTAAAAACAGTATTATAAAGAGTTTTATCTTCATCTGGACAAAGATCGTCGCGCTTAAGGTAAAGCTGAATTCTTCCTGAAGCATCCTGTAGCTCCACAAAGGCGGCACTACCCATTATTCTTCTGGTCATGATTCTTCCTGCAATAGAAATATCCTGATATTGATCAGGATATTCAGCAAAGTTTGCCTCTATATCTGCGGCGGTAGCATTGATATGAAATTCCTCGGCGGGATACGGATTGATGCCCAGATCTCTGAGCTGTGTTAGCGCATTACGGCGTAAAATTTCTAATTCTGATAGTACTGTACTCATATAGTTATAATAGATCAGCAGGGTGCTGAAAATTTTGATTGATAAAGAACTGCAAAAATAGTAAATCTAATCTGCTTCTACCGCCTCTTGATACATCTCATTGATCGGTTCAGCGTACTTTTTCTCTATCACTTTACGTTTTGCTTTCATACTAGGTGTCAACTCTCCATCTTCCATACTGAAAGGATTTCGCTTGATTTTGAAATTTTTAATACGTTCGAATTTCGCGAGTTCTGCTGAAAGTCTTTTAATGTCTTGTCCGATCCATTGAATAATATCTTTTTCTTCAACAAATGGATTTTCTGAAGCAAAAAAGGAATCCGGGAGGTTGAAATGCTCCTGGAGAGTTTCTCTGTTAGGTATTACGATTGCTGTAAGGTACTCACGTTTGTCGCCAATTACAAAGATCTGCTCAATCTTCAGGCTTTTTAGATATATATTTTCAACGGGAGTGGGATATACGTTTTTGCCATAGGCGTTCACAATCATATTTTTTAAACGATCGGTTATCTGCAGGTTTCCTTTATAAAATCTGCCAATATCGCCTGTATGAAACCATCCATCCTTATCAATTGCCTCAGCAGTTTCAGCGGGTTTATTGAAATACCCTTTCATCACACAGTGACCCCTAACAATAACTTCACCTTCGTTACATTCGAAGTTCTCCTGAAAGGTATCATGTGTCTGGATGTTTATCATTTGCTTGGTTTCAATATCTTGGATGCCAACTTCAATGCCAGGGATTACACGCCCCACGGTACCATATACCTGACGGTCATATTCAGTAACAGACATCACCGGCGAAGTTTCTGTAAGACCAAATCCTTCCAGAATCCTGATGCCAAGGTTGCCAAAGAACTCGCCTACGTTTTTTGGAAGCGCAGCCCCACCGGAGATCATAAATTTCAGACGTCCGCCGGTTTTTTCTTTGATCTTGCTAAAGACTAGTTTTTCTGCGATGGATTGTTTAATTCGCAAAGAGATAGCAGGATTTCTGCTAGCTTCTTTTTCATTTCTGTACTGTTGGCCAACTTCTAAAGCCCAAAGAAAGATTTTAGACTTTACGCCGCCGCCCGCGGTTCCACTTTTTATAGCTTTGTCATGAATTCTCTCCAATAACCTTGGTACGCAACTCATTACGGTCGGTTTAATTTCCGCCATGTTTTTTGCTAAAAGTTCAAGACTTTGTGCATACGCAATTTTGCAGCCTTGAGCGCAGCAAACATGGTAAGTTGCTGTACGTTCAAAAACATGTGACAATGGAAGAAAAGATAAAAATGTTTCCGTCTCGTCAATTACAGGTATCTGTTGAAGGCAAACTTTTACATTTTCAACAAAGTTTCTGTGTGAAAGCATAACACCCTTCGGCGTGCCGGTGGTGCCGGAAGTATAGATAAGCGATGACGTGTCAAGCGGATCAATGCCTAGCCGGAGCGCTTTTATCGTCCGTTGCTCAGCCGTAGTCGTTTCCTTTTTAGTTTCCAGTATTTTGTCAAAAGAAACAATCTCTTTGCTGAAGTCCACAGGAAGTGTATGCTTTTCAAAATCATCAAAGGCAGGAATAACATAAAGGAGTTCCTTGCAATTCCCGGCAATTTTTAGGATTTTTTTATACAGAAAAGGATTTCCTATCAATATCGCCTTAATACCCGAATCGTTAATTATATATTCGACTTCATGTTCAGATAGAGTCGGGTAAATTGAAACGTTAATCGCTCCAATCTGCTGAATTCCCTGGTCGTAATAAACATATTCAGGCGAATTCTCTATCATCAGTCCCATCCTATCACCTTTTTTGATCCCCTTTTCCAGAAAAAATGCAGATACTGCATCTGCTCTTTGGAGGGTAGTTTCGAAAGATATTTCTTCCCATGCTGTGTTTCTCTTATGAATAAGGAATGTTGCCTGTGGGGGGTGGATGTTTTCCACTACATTCCTTAACAGGCTAGGTACCGTAGAAAATTCGTTAAAAGCTACCATATCAATTGAATTGGATTAATTGGGACAGCAATGATAAAGTTTTCATTTTTAAAATGCAACCAACAGAAATGCCCATAAATTAAAAAAGGGCACCGAAGCGCCCTTTACAAATATATGTAATTGTATTTAAACAGAAAAACTCTCTCCGCAACCGCAGGAACGACTTGCATTTGGATTATGAAAATTAAATCCTTTTCCGTTCAGCCCGTCTGAAAAATCAAGTTCGGTGCCTGCCAGGTAGAGAAAGGATTTCATATCAAGGGCGATCTTTATCCCTCTGTCTTCAAAAAACTGATCGCCTTTTTTTTCTTCATTGTCGAAATCCAAATTATAGGATAATCCAGAACAACCCCCTCCTTTAACGGAGACACGAAGAAAATAGTTTGCATCTAATTCAGAATCCTGCATCAGATGATCTATTTTACTTTTGGCTTTATCGGTAATTGTGATCATTGTATAGTATTTTAGTGATGAGATTTGGCCAACTCAATTGGCTCCATTCCATTTTTAACACGGTAATCGTTGATAGCTGATTTAATTGCATCTTCCGCTAGTACCGAACAGTGTATTTTTACAGGTGGTAAAGCCAATTCTTCAACGATGTCCATATTGTCTATGGTCATTGCCTCATCAACTGTTTTTCCTTTTAACCATTCTGTAGCTAAAGAAGAAGAAGCAATTGCAGATCCACAGCCAAATGTTTTGAATTTAGCATCAGTAATCACATTGTTTTCATCAACTTCAATCTGAAGACGCATCACGTCACCGCATTCAGGTGCACCAACAAGACCGGTACCTACTGATTTACTATCTTTATTTAAAGTACCAACATTGCGTGGGTTGGTATAGTGTTCCATTACTTTTTCTGAGTATGCCATTTTTTTTTCCTCCGGACCTTAGGTCTGTTTATATATCTTATTTGTTAAAGGACAATTAGTGTTCTGCCCATTCAATTTTGCTTAAATCAATTCCTTCTTTAAACATTTCCCAAAGTGGAGAAAGGTTTCTTAAATGATTCACAGCATTCTTTGTGTTTTCAATAGCGTAATCAATTTCTTCTTCAGTTGTAAATCTACCTAATCCGAAACGAATTGAAGAATGCGCCAGGTCATCAGACAGACCAAGATTTTTCAATACATAAGATGGCTCAAGTGAAGCAGAAGTACAAGCAGAACCAGATGATACAGCTAAATCTTTCATAGCCATCATAAGTCCTTCACCTTCAACGTATTTGAACGAAATATTAGTTACATGTGGTAAACGATGCTCAGTATTACCATTTACATAACTTTCCTCCAGGACTGTTAATCCATTTTGCAGCTTGTCTCTCAATGCAGATAATCTGGCTGCTTCACTGTCCATTTCTAAACGGCATAATTCACAAGCTTTACCTAACCCTACAATACCGGGTACATTTAACGTGCCAGAACGCATACCGCGCTCATGACCGCCACCATCCATCTGAGCGGTAACTTTAACCCTTGGGTTTTTACGACGTACGTATAATACACCGACACCTTTCGGCCCATACATTTTATGAGCTGAGAAAGCCATCAAATCGATACCATCAGCATTAACATCTACTGGTACCTTACCAACAGCCTGTGTAGCATCAGTCATAAATAAAGCGCCGAATTTGTGTGCGATTGCTGATATTTCTTTCACTGGTTGAATAACACCGATCTCATTGTTACCATACATAATAGTTACCAGGATTGTTTGTTCTGTCATTGCAGCTTCAAGCTCTGCAAGATCAACAAGCCCGTCTTCTTTGACAGCAAGGTATGTTACCTTAGCTCCAGCTTTCTCAAGATGTTTACAAGTATCCAGAACTGCTTTATGTTCTGTAGTTAAGGTTATAATGTGATTACCTTTATCCTGATACATTTCATAAACTCCTTTAATACCCAGGTTATCAGCCTCAGTTGCACCAGAAGTGAAGATGATTTCTTTTTCTGTACAGCCTATAAGTTTAGCTACCTGCTCACGTGCGTAATCTACAGCCTCTTCTGCAACCCAGCCAAACGCATGGTTACGGCTGGCAGCATTACCGAACTTATTAGTGAAATAAGGTAACATAGCCTCTAGTACCCTTGGGTCAAGTGGTGTCGTGGCATTATTGTCTAAATATATAGGAAGTTCCATGATGTGATTTTAGTCATTGTTTAATACACAAAGATACAAAAAAAGATCGCGAACAAATATATACTCGCATTCTCATCAGAATAAAACGCGAATTTTTACATTTGTTTAACGTTAAAGGTATGATGAACAAAATCGAGCATGTTGGCATAGCGGTAAAAAGTCTTAAAACGGCAATCGCCCAGTACGAAAAGCTGATGGGTGTAAGCAGTTACAAGCAAGAACATGTGGCTTCTGAGCAAGTGAATACTGCTTTTTTTAAAGTTGGAGTAAATAAAATTGAATTGTTGGAAGGTACGGGGCCTGATAGTGCGATAACCAAATACCTGGAAAAAAGGGGGGAGGGAATTCATCACATTGCGATGGATGTAGATGATATTTATGCGCAGATGCGAAGACTTCAGGAGGAAGGATTCGTATTACTCAGTCAGACACCAAAGAGAGGGGCAGACAATAAACTCATCTGTTTTGTTCATCCTAAAGATACGCACGGTGTATTAATCGAATTATGTCAGGAATTAAAGGAGCGTGATAATGACAAGTGAGTCTATTTCATTAACGACCTTCATCGGTCGTGATTTTGAACTGGAAGATAATATAACCGATGAGAAATTAAGGAAGGCAATGATTCATGCCTTCGGGTGGTTGCTTGATAACGATATCTCTAAAATGATGAATATTCTATATCGTGCTGATGTGGATGAAGAAAAATTAAAGGAATTATTGATTAATAAAGCGGAGTTACCATCTGCTGAAGTTATTGCTGATGCCTATCTGGCACGTCAAATTCAAAAATTGGAGACCTGGAGAAAGTATAGCAGATAATTTTTTGCTACATGCTTGCTAATGAAAAATAAAATTAGGATATTTGCATCCTTAAAAATAAGCGACAACAAGTATATAAAAATATTAATATGAAAAAAGATCTGCATCCATCAAACTATAGATTTGTAGTATTTAAAGATATGTCTAATGATTATGCTTTTTTAACCAAATCATGTGTAGAATCTAAAGAAACTATAACATGGGAAGATGGTAACGAATATCCTCTATATAAACTAGAGATTTCACACACTTCACACCCATTCTATACTGGTAAAATGAAATTGGTTGATACTGCTGGTCGTATCGATAAATTCAAAACGCGTTACGCTAAGAAATAAATATAGCGTAAAAGAAATTATTTTGAAGTCCCGTTGCGAATGCATCGGGACTTTTTTTATTTTTGTTGCTTATGATAATCAATTTATTTGATGACACGGCATGGGAAAGCCTGCGTCCGCTTACACTTACCAGGCCTGTTGCTGACCTCCGGATAGGGATTTTAACGATTGCCGAGAAGTGGGCCAGAACTTTAAATGCCGAAAAAGGTTTCGTCACGCAGCCGTATCTCCAGTTAAAATATCCTGCATTATCACGTGCAGAACTTTTTATTAACGGATCGGTATGCCCTGATCCATTATTGATTGAAGCAATAACTTGCTTAAAATCAGGTGAACAACTGGAATATAATTCTATATTACTTGCCTTCAAAATCTCGGTAAACGACGACCCGGCAACGGTTCTTCCTGGTTCTTTGAAGCCCGTAAGATATACCACAGCAATTACGAAAGTCAGCTATCCTGAGGATATTTTTAAATGGAATGATTCAGAATTAAAGAAAGATTTTCAATTGATCACAAAAGGCCGCTCATCAGCTGCCATTGATTCATCAAATGCACTTATCGGAGAGGATATTTTCCTAGAAGAAGGTGCCGAAACTTATTGTGCAACACTGAATAGTAAATCCGGTCCCATCTATTTAGGGAAGAACAGTCAAATTTGGGAGGGTACCAACATACGCGGATCTTTTGCCCTTTGCGAACATTCGCAGGTTAAGATGGGTACTAAAATATATGGACAAACTACAATTGGCCCGTATTGCCGAGTAGGTGGTGAAATTAACAATGCCGTTATTTGGGGATATTCTTCCAAAGGGCACGAAGGCTATCTTGGAAACGCTGTTTTAGGTCAATGGTGTAACATCGGTGCTGATAGTAATAATTCAAATTTAAAGAATAATTACGCGGAGGTAAAACTCTGGGATTATGCAAAAGAAGGTTTCCGTAAAACAGGACTTCAATTTTGTGGTCTGATCATGGGTGATCATTCGAAATGCGGTATTAATACGATGTTTAATACCGGAACGGTGACAGGTGTGAGTGCTAATGTTTTTGGTGCTGGCTTTCCAAGAAATTTTATTCCTGACTTCGCCTGGGGCGGTGCACAAGGGTTTGAAGTTTACAGCCTGCCAAAAATGTTTGAAACTGCAAAAAAGGTTTTCGAAAGAAGAGATATGATTTTTGATGAAACTGAGCAGGGTATTCTGGAAGCAGTTTTTAATAGCACTAAACAATACAGACATTTTTAACATAGCGTATAACATAATAAACGCTTCTTGAGTGATAACAATAGTGAAATAATTATGAGAAAGAAAATAGTAGCAGGAAACTGGAAAATGAACCTTGATTATGCGGAAGGTATATCGTTGTTTTCAGAAATTGTCAATATGGTTAGGGACGAAAAAAAAGGCGATCAATTAGCGGTAATCTGCGCGCCTTATATCCATCTAAACAGTTTATCCCAACTTGGAGCCCAGGTTGTGAGTATCGGAGCTCAAAACTGCCATCAAAATGAAAGTGGTGCCTTTACAGGTGAAATCTCAGCGAAAATGGTGAAATCGACAGGTTGTGATTATGTAATCATTGGCCATTCCGAACGTAGGCAGTACTTTGCGGAGTCTGATGCGTTATTGGCAGAAAAAACCCGTATTGCGTTATTGCATGGATTGACGCCTATTTTTTGTATTGGAGAAACCTTGGACGAAAGAAATAATGGTGATTACTTTACCGTCATCAAAGATCAGTTGACTAACGGTGTATTTGGCCTGGAATCATCTGAATTTGCAAAAATTGTTATTGCGTACGAACCAGTGTGGGCTATTGGCACAGGATTAACGGCAACATCTGAACAAGCTCAAGAGGTGCATGCTTTTATCAGAAAAGAAATTGCCGCGAAATATAATGAGGAAATTGCTGACGATACTACGATTTTATATGGAGGCAGCTGTAATCCAAAGAATGCTGATGAATTATTTGCTCAGGCGGATATTGATGGCGGACTTATTGGCGGTGCATCATTAAAGTCACGCGATTTTGTCGACATTGTAAAAGCATTTAATTCTTAATGGAATATATACAACTTACATTTAGCTTCGTTGAAATAGCGGATTATCAGCAAGATCTGCTTATCGATGAACTTGCCAATATCGGATACAATACCTTTGAGGATACTGATTCTGGTTTTGCTGCCTTTATCTCTTTTACCGACTACAGTTTGGAAAAACTAGATTCAGTTCTTCTGCCATTTGCAGGCCAGTTTATTTATTCGTACACAGTAACAGAGATAGCAGGTGAAAACTGGAATGAAGCATGGGAGAAGAATTTTGAACCCCTGATTATCGACGGTCAATGTTATGTCAGAGCAACATTCCACGAATCTCAGCCGCAGTATCCCTTTGAGATCGTAGTGGATCCTAAAATGGCTTTCGGGACCGGGCATCATCAAACTACAACGATGATGATGTCCTATATACTTCGAGAGGATATGAAAGGCCAGTCTGTTCTTGACATGGGGTGTGGCACAGGTATACTGGCGATTCTGGCCTCTAAAAGGGGGGCTGCCGAGCTCGTCGCTATTGATAACGACGAAGTATGCTATCAAAGTACGCTGGAAAATACGCACCTGAATGAAGTTGATAATATTGACGCAAGTTGTGGTGGAAAAGAAGCTATTCCTAAGCGTCAGTTCAATATTATTTTGGCTAATATAAACCGAAATATCCTGCTGGATCAGATTGAAACATATAATGCTGTATTAGTGCCAAATGGACAAATCTTTTTCAGTGGCTTTTATGAAACGCCTGATCTGGATATGATCAAAGCAGAATGTGCCAGGTTCGATATCAGTTATAAGGGGCATCAAAAAATAGACGACTGGGTGGCAGCACACTTTGTTAAAAATTAATCTCATGCGTATACATTTTATAGCGATAGGAGGAAGTGCCATGCACAATTTGGCAATAGCGCTTCAAAAAAAAGGATTCAACGTAACTGGCTCGGATGACTATATTTTTGAACCATCGAAGTCCCGTTTAGATAAGTATGGCATCTTGCCCAAGTCGCTTGGCTGGGACGAGTCTAACGTTACTTCAGAGCTTGATGCGGTTATACTTGGAATGCACGCTTTTCCAGACAATCCCGAACTTTTAAAAGCAAAAGCACTTGGGATTAAGGTTTACTCTTATCCTGAGTATGTTTACGAGCAATCTAAAGAAAAGTTAAGAGTGGTTATCGGCGGAAGTCATGGTAAAACTACGATTACATCGATGATTCTCCATGTCTTGGATTTCTACAGTAAGGATTTTGATTATTTGGTCGGAGCACAATTGGAAGGCTTCGATACTATGGTGAAAATCACAGATTCGGCACCAGTAATTATTATTGAAGGTGACGAGTACTTGGCTTCTCCAATAGATAGGCGTCCAAAATTTCATTTGTATAAAGCGAATATTGCTGTAATTAGCGGAATTGCATGGGATCATATCAATGTATTCCCAACCTTCGCAAATTATGCCGAGCAATTTTCAATATTTATTGATACCATTGAGCCAAATGGAAAGTTGATATATTGTGAATTGGATAAGATTGTGGATGATTTGGTGAAATCAACAACGGCATCTGTGGAAAAAATTCCTTACAGAATCCCTAAACATGAAGTGCGGGATGGAATTACCTATCTAATTCCACAAGAGACCGCCCTGCGCATATTTGGCGATCATAATTTGATGAATCTGAATGCTGCAAGATTAGTCTGCGCCCAATTAGGCTTGCATGAAAATGAATTTGATCAAGCTATTAAATCGTTTAAAGGGGCTGCAAAGAGACTAGAGCTGCTGAGCAGCGAGGGGGACACGAACGTATACAAAGATTTTGCACATTCTCCTTCCAAGTTAACGGCTACAATCGAAGCTGTAAAACTTCAATATCCAAACAGAAAGTTAATAGCTTGCATAGAACTGCATACTTTTAGTAGCTTGAATAAAGAATTTTTGCAACAATATGAATATACAATGGATAAAGCTGATATTGCAATTGTATATATTGACGAACAAACTTTCTTGCATAAAAAAATAATCCCTTATGCGGAAAGTGATGTTCAGTTGGCATTTAAGAACGATAAACTTCTATTTTTTAATAAATCTGAAAAGCTTGAGGAATATCTTTTAGGTTTGAATTTCAACAAAAGTAACTTATTGCTTATGAGTTCAGGAAATTTCAGTGGAATGGATCTTATTGAACTGGCACGCAAGTTGAAGATATAGGTGTAAGAACATACATCTAAATCATCCATATGAATATTATTGGTAAAAACATTCGACATTTACGTCAAAAAAAAGGCTGGAGCCAGGGGGAAGTCGCTAAAAGACTTCAGATTTCCATTCCAGCCTTTTCTAAAATTGAAACTGGCATCACTGACATCAATATGTCCAGGCTTGAACAAATAGCTGGTCTTTTTGAAGTATCAACAATGGACATAATTTCTCGGGAAGGCGAGAATCCAAACGCTTTGAATTCTGAGGAACTTCTTGCGCTGAGAGGTAAGTTGGCAGCTAGAGAAGACGAAATTATTAAACTCCAAAAAAAGGTCATAGATCTATATGAAGAGATCCGTTCAAAATAATTAGAAATCCTTTCGCATGGTGAGGTGCCGCTTTCCAAAAGTGGCACCAGTAGCCTGGTGTATAGCGAGCATTTTGTCGTTAAAGTCGCCTACCCAAGACAATTCCAACTCATCGTACTGATTCATAGGGAGCACATATTCCTTGAGTTTGATGAAAAGAGCCGATTCAAGGCCGTGTTTTTGAAATGCACTTTTAGTGCCCATTACTATCGCACGCATACGATTTACACCTATCCATTTTCGGTATATAAATTTTAATTTTTCGATTACCCCTAGTTTTCCGTTAAATCCTTTGATCATCTGATTGGCATCGGGAATAATTACAACAAACGAAACAGGCTCACCGTTGATATATGCGAACCAGATAAGTTTTTCGTCCATGATGATTTCCATCTTTTTAAAACTTTCTTGTAATGTCTCCTTTTTAATAGGTACAAAGTTTTCAAAATCTTTCCATGCATCGTTATAGATATCCATTAAATCCTTAACATATTTATCAGCTTCCTTTTTCTTGAAGTGCTCAAAAGTATATCCAGGTTTGTTCGCTACCCAATTAGCGATCTTAGTGAAGCGCTCCGGGAAAGGATTTCGCACGGCCAGATGATTTGTGATCTGTTCATACACAGTTACAAATCCGTATTTTTCAAAAAAATCTTTATAATACAGCGGATTGTAGTTCATGCCAAAAGACGGAGGGGTGAAGCCCTCTACTAAAAGTCCCCAAAATGAATCATTTTCGCCAAAGTTGATTGGGCCGTCCATAGCTTGCATACCTTGATTGGCAAGCCATTCTTTTGCTGTGTCAAACAATCTAAAGGCCGCTTCCCTGTGATCTATACACTCAAAAAAGCCCATTCCTCCGGTAGGTTTTTCATATTGATAGGCCTTTTTTGTATTAATGAATGCTGCTGTCCTGCCAATAACTACTCCCTTCTCATCTTTTAGTAACCAGCGTTTGCAGGAGCCATGCGTGAAAAAAGGATTTTTATCTGGGTTGAAAATTGCCTCTATATCTTGGTCAAGGGGAGAAATCCAGTTTGGGTCTTCAGCATATAGCTTCCTAGGGAGATCTAGAAAATCTTTAATAGTTTTTTTGTCACTTACGGCTATAATCTGCATTCCTAATGGGTGTGAAGTAAAAAGCATCCTGTTTAGGATGCTTTAAATATGAAGTTGATTTGACTAGTAGTCCTCGTCCTCGTCCGAATCGAAATCTTCGAAAGTGTCCAGGTCATCAAGAGGCATATCAAAATCATCATCATCGTCATAAGACTTCTTGTTTGTGCTTTCTTCGTTCGGATTTCCATTTACCTCATCATCTTCAAAAGATGACGCATCAACAGAACTTTTTTTGGCGGAATTTTTTGGAGTTGTCATTACAAAAAAATAAAATTGGCTGATTTGATTTGGTAAGTTAAAAATACTAAAAAATTCTTTTCAATGCGAAAAGAAAGCTGTTTTTAGTTTTTTACTAATGTCAAAATTAATACAAAAAAGCTTTTTAGACGTAATTTTTTTAAAATTTTCTTAGTCCTGAAAATGGGGAGAATTCCAGGTTATTATTCATGTGTAAGATCTAATTTGTTGAAATTACTATGGTAAAGTGAAAAGTGAAACTATATTCACTTTGAACAAGTGGAATAAGATTATCCTAAAAGGTAACAATTAGTAGATGCATAGATGCTTGGGTGTGCAAAGCAGAAGAGATAATTATCCTCTGTAGTCCATAAGTACCTCAATTGTAACCAGCGGTATTCAAATCAAAGTGCGTTTCGGAAATGGTATAGTCGAAATAAAGATAGTACGAGTTTAACGGGAGAATTTCGCGTGGCTTTGTTAGTTATTGCAAGTGGCGATGCTGATTCATTCCGGAGATCAAAATTTGAGCAAAAAAAAGTGGTAAAGATTTTGGCTTTACCACTTTTAACACACAAATGAAACCTGAATTGAGATATAGTTTTTAGGTTAGGTTAAAATATCTTGATCAATTCTATAAGAACGAGTCGACAATTATTTTGTCTGAATATCTATAAACAAGTTTAATGCAAAAAAAGCGAAATGATATTTTAACTTAGGGAGTGGTAGTGATCATTGAGTAAACGGTAAAATTAATGTATTGGAACATTAACACATACTTCGGTTCCTGCAGATTTCCTTTGTTTAATCTCTATTTGTATTGGAATTGCTTCAACCTGATTTAGTAAATTGATTCTTTCCTGGGTGAGGTTCATTCCCTTACTAATATGTTTGTCTTTCTTCGTTTTTAAGGAGTTTTCTATTCCTACTCCATCGTCGATTATGCTGATCAATAAGTGGCCATCATCTGATAACTCCATATTGATGGATACATTTCCTCCATCTTCTTTAGGCATTATTCCATGCCAAATCGCATTCTCTATATAAGGTTGTAGCAGCATAGATGGAATCATGGTTTCATCTTTATCTATCTTAGGGTCTATATTTAATGCATAGTTGAAACGATTGCCGAAACGTTTTTTCTCCAGGGCCAAGTATAGATTTAAATACTCCAACTCTTCTTCCAAAGAAATATAGCTTTTTGTACATATTTCGAGATTTTTTCGGATGAGGCGGGCGAAACCAGTCAGCACTTTGTTGGCAGATGAAGTATCTTTGGTATTAATATAATGTTGTATGGAGTTCATCACATTAAAGATGAAATGGGGATTCATCATTGCCTGCAATGCACGTTGTTCTAGCATTAAGATTTTGTTTTTTAAAAGCAATTGCTTTTGCTCTTGGTTTTTTTGCCATTTAGTTATAACCACAGCTATTTTGTAACAGGTAAAGCTTGCTGCCGCTATCAATACAAAAATAAACCAGCCTTTTTCCCAGAAGTGAGCCTTAATCGTAAAAGGCATCTTTGCAGATTTGCCCCATTGAGTGTTATTGGTCTTTGCACTAACTTCGAAAACATAGCTGCCGGGTGTTAGTGAGGAGAACTCAAGCCTTCTGATCTTGGTTTCAGTCCAGCTCTCTGTCGAATCAAGTCTATACCGGTATGTAATATTTTGATTTTGAAAATCTATAGCGCTGTAATAGAAAGTAATGTTATTTCTCGAGGGGGCTAAAACAATTATCTTTTTTTGCGTGTCGAGTTGTTCCTTGTTACTTACTATCGAAGAAATAAGTGGCCTTGGAGCCTGGTTAAGTCCTTCAGATTCATCAATTGCAAAATAAACGAGTCCCGTATTTGTGGCAAAGAAAGCAGTATCTCTGCCGATATACATGTCATTTATATCATTCCTTAAAAGCGGATTAGTAAACTCAAAGCCTTTAATTGAAAGATATTTTCCGTCTGCGCAAATTCTGTTAATTCCATTATTAGTACTCACCCACAAATGATCATCTCGCACGAAGAGCTTTTTGCAGATATTATCCGACAGTCCTTCATCAATTGTCAGACGTTTGATAAGCTTGTCATTCTTCACAAATAACAACCCAAATCCATCTGTAGCAAGCACAATAGTTCCGTCCTGCAGTTCTATGATGTCGTTTATTCTTTCTTTGAAAAAGGGCGAAACCTGTGAAGGTGTTGTTAGTTTAACACCAATTAGTTCCTGTATACCGTTTGAATTGGAAAACCACAAGTTTCCGGAGAGTGTGTAAAATGTTTTATATGCACGGGTTAAAAACAGGTTTTGTCCGGATTTCAGCTTTGTCGAATCGAACATGAACGTTTTTAAGTAGTCCTTTAAGATAATAACACCTGCAGATGTTGCTAACGCGAGTTCATCATTTTTGCCGAGACTGAAGCTTTTAATGGCGAAAGTAGTATTACTCCTTTCTTTAAGGAATTTTTTGTCAGGATTAATAGCGTACAGTTTTGTTAAATAGGCAAGGCCATAATCAGAGGCGACAAACATAGCCTCTTCCGCCTTATCATAATACAATTGTTTTATATTTCCGAATTTCTGTTGATCTGCTAAAGTGATCGAGCGAACGCTATGAGACGTTCTGGCAATTACGTTGATGCTTGCATTGTCTAATCCAAGCCACAGGTTTTTAAACTTATCTGCTGTTATACTCTTGACATAATTACTGGTTAAACCGTCCTGCTCATCAAATACGTACATGCGGTTTTTTTTAGCAGGTAACATATAAATCCCCTTGGCCGTGGCAAACCACATATTATTGCTACGATCTTTCATAACCTGTGTGGCCGGGATATCTTTTAATAACTGTTTTTCATGACCATCCTGAGCTATTTCGTAAATGCCACTATTGCTACTTAACCATAATGTGGTTGAGTCCACATACATAAAGCCCTGAACTTCATTTAATAGTGCTTTTCGAACTTTCGAAATTAATTGATGTTCAAGCGGAGAAACGCCATTTAAACCTTTTGAATTCAAGTAAACTAAGTCTCTGTTGGGTAGATTAGAGATAGTTTTGTAGGATAAAGCGTCGATGTGCCGGGTGGAGCTACGGAATACGTTTGCCTGTAAGTAAACAGTACTTTGATCATTGATTGCCCAGATTGTTCCTGTAGGATCTTCATGAATAAATGTGTGCATGAATAATCTTTTTTTATCTTTTGACGTATAACGTGTTAAAAATCTTCCGTCCCAGACACACAGTCTGTTTTTATTGCTTCCGAACCAAAGCTGCCCTTTGCTGTCTTCGTAAAATGAAACAACAATATCATCAAACTTTAAGAGCCTAAGGAGTTTGTCGTTCTTGTCATTATAGATCTTTCCATTAAGAAAATAACTTAATTTTCCGTTAAAGCTTAAAAACCACACCCGGCCCTTACTATCCTGTTTAATTTGCAAAATCTGATTGTCAGGTAATCCATCATCGATTGAGAAATTTTTAAAAAGTTTTCCATCAAATCGGCTTACCCCAGCGTCTGTCGCAATCCAGATGTAGCCTTGTGCATCCTGCATGGTAAAGTTGCAACTATTGCTTGGTAAACCATCATCAATATTGAAATGTTGAATGTAAGCAGTTTGGGCATAACAGGTTGTAGAGACTGCTGAAAGCAATAAAAACACGATTTTAAAGATGCTGGAAACGAAGTTATTCATGTTTATTTGCCGTGAAATTTTTGATCCTATCAAGGAAATCACTTGCGCGTCTTCTAGATACCGCAATTTTACTTCCATCTTTCAGGATAACTTCCAATCCGTTTCTGGAATTATACTCGACGAGATAATTTAGATTGATAATGCTCGACTTATGTATTCTGATAAACTGATCCTCGGGAAGGATATCCTCGTACTCCTTAAGACTCTTCGAGACTGTAATCTTCTCCTTACTAGATAAATTAAAAATAGAATAGTTACTATCAGCCTCGATATGAATAATACTACTGAAATCTACCATAGTGTAGCCCTGACCATTCGGTAAACTTAATTTTTTTTGCGTTTTCCGATCCGTCAATTCCTGCCGGAGACTGATCAGATTATCTTGTTGCCCTGCTCTTTGTTTGTCTAAATGAATATATTTTGACGCTTTTTCAACCGTTTCTTTTAATTCATCTATATCTATAGGTTTTAATAAATAGTCCAGTGCGTTGGCTTTTATCGCACGCAATGCATATTGATCAAATGCAGTTGTAAAGACTACATGTACGCCATGGAGTTGCGCTGCCGTAATTAATTCGAAACCATTTTCACCGGGCATTGCTATATCCAAAAATACAAGATCTACAGGGCTTTGGTCAAATAATAATCTGGCTTCAGCTACAGATTTGGCAATCCCTTCAATCTGAATATTTGGGCAGTTTTCCTGCAATAAAAAGTATAATGAGGATCGGGCGAACTCTTCGTCATCTACTATAATCGCTTTTATTGTTTCCATATAATTAGTTAGCAGAAATCTAAACAAATAAAATCAAAACTAGAAGTAATTGGGAGAAATGTAAAAACCGTATCATTTTTTCTATCGTATGTGCCATTATACAAATTACAATACCTACCAAAAAAACTTAAATTTTTAAACATTTACCTATGAAAAACTTAAAACAAGAAGAACCTGAAATGTTGCAGCAAAGTGGCAGCATTTTGGATGCTAGCTTACGCCGCAGATCTTTTTTGCAATATACAGGTGCCGGTGCGGCTGGTATCGCATTACTTGCAGCAGGATGTAGTAAAGACCGTGGATTCACCAGTACTGATGGTGTAAATTTAGGCAGTGATGATATCGGTATTTTAAATTATGCGTATGCATTAGAGCAACTAGAAGCTGCTTTTTATATTCAGGTAGCAGCCACTCCTTACACAAATATTAATGCGGCTGAACTTGCTTATTTTAAAGATATCCAGTTTCATGAAATCGCACACCGCGAATTGTTTAAAAGTGCGCTGGGCACAAGTGCTATTCCATCGCTGGAAGTTAATTTTTCAGCAATCAATTTTACATCAAGAGATAGCGTGCTTGCAACCGCCAAAGCATTTGAAGATTTAGGAGTGTCTGCTTATAACGGTGCAGGTTACTTATTAAAGTCTGCAACCTATTTGGGATTAGCTGGTAAAATTGTTTCTGTTGAAGCGCGTCACGCTGCTTTCATCAGAGAGATCATTTCTCCAAATTCATTCTCGAATACAGAAGTAGTTGATGCTACAAATGCACTGGATAAATCACGTACACCATTGGAGGTACTTGCTATCGCTGGAGCATATATCAAAACTAAAATTAACGCAAGTAATTTACCAACCTCTTAATCTGACCTACCATGAATATTATCAACATATTAGACGAAATTGAAAAAGTGGATGCAGACGTATATGATCGTTTAAATCCAAGAAGAGCTGCAATGAAGGATTTCTTCAGCGTAGGGAAAAAAGTTGCAGCTGCTTCAGTACCCTTCGCGATAGGTGCGATGTTTAAAAAAGCATACGCTCAATCTGCCCCATCTGATGCGATCGTGGGTGTTCTACAATTCGCACTTGCACTTGAACATTTTGAGTATGCGTTTTACGTAAGAGGTTTTAATGAGGCCGGTTTTAACGGTACATATGCAGCGGCAGATAAAACAGCGATCGGTATTATCCGCGATCATGAGGCTAATCACGTTAAATTCTTGCAAGGTGTTTTGACAGGCGCTGGAAAAACACCTGTTACACCTAAAACGTATGACTTCACCGCCGGCGGTACTTTTCCAAATACGTTTGCAAATTATCCAACTTTTCTTGCAGTAGCGCAAGCATTAGAAGATACAGGTGTTCGCGCATATAAAGGTGCAGCGCCAACGTTAATCCGACAAAGTGTATATCTGACTGCAGCTTTGAATATTCACTCTGTTGAGGCACGTCACGCAGCTAAGATTAGATATATGCGTTTATTAAACGGGCATTCGACAACTGTTAAGCCTTGGATCTCGGGTAATGACAATACTACAGGTACTGCAGTAGCTGGAAATTACGCTGGAGAAGAAATTGTAATGCAGGCTGGTTTAAATATTACTGGAATAAATGGAACAGGAGTTACTGCCGCAGCAGCTTCAGAATCATTTGATGAACCGTTAACTCCAGAACAAGTAACGGCTCTTGTTAAACCATTTGGTGTTACTTTCTAGAATTTTTGTTTAGGTTTAAGATAGGGGACAGGAAGTAATTCCTGCCCCCTTTTTTTATGACTAGTAATTGATAACCTGCTCTTCCAGTTCCATAGGAAGATCTCTATAGTTATATTGTTGACCACGGAGTTGAGGCTCAAAACCCGCCTCCCGGATTGCATCCTGGATTCCTTTTGATGTGAAGCGATGCGGGGCGCCGGCAGCTGAAACAACGTTTTCTTCAATCATTATAGACCCGAAATCGTTCGCTCCTGCATGTAAGCATAACTGTGCGGTTGCTTTCCCTACCGTGAGCCAGCTCGCTTGTATATTTTTGACATTTGGTAGCATAATGCGGCTTAATGCAAGCATTCTGATATATTCATCACCAGATACATTATTCTTGATCCCTCTAAGTCGTTTTAATAAAGTGCCATCATCCTGGAATGGCCATGGAATGAAGGCAAGGAAACCTTTAGCATGCTCAGGCTTTTCACTTTGCACTTCTCTGATCCAAACCAGGTGTTCAAATCTTTCGTCGATGGTCTCTACGTGGCCAAACATCATTGTCGCCGATGTGGTGATATCCAATTGATGCGCGGCACGCATAACATCCAGCCATTCCTGTCCACCGCATTTGCCTTTAGAGATTAATCTACGGACTCTATCATTCAAAATTTCCGCCCCCGCTCCAGGCAGAGAATCCATGCCAGCAGCTTTCAATGCACTCAGTACCTCGGTATGTGATATGCCTTCCAATTTAGCAACGTGAGCAATTTCAGGTGGACCTAAAGCATGAAGCTTGAGATCCGGGTAAAGTCCCTTTAGTTTTGCAAACAGTTCAGCATAAAATTGTAATCCCAGATCGGGATGGTGGCCACCTTGCAACAGCAACTGATCTCCGCCCAACCTAAATGTTTCTTCAATTTTTATTTTATAGGTTTCTATATCGGTAATGTAGCTTTCATCATGTCCCGGTCTTCTAAAAAAGTTGCAGAACTTGCAGTTTGCAATACAAACATTGGTGGTATTTACATTCCTGTCAATCTGCCAAGTCACTTTACCGCTGGGAACTTGTTTTTTCCGAAGTTCATTTGCAACAAAGGCAAGCTCAGCAGTGCCGGCATTGTGATATAGGAATACGCCTTCTTCTTTACTAAGAAAGTCGAATGCGAGTGCGCGCTGTAGTAAATCTGCAGTATTCATACTGCAAATATACCATATCTTCTGTTGTTTTTATTTCACCAGATTATCACATTTCCGCTAATCATATCCCTATATTTGCGCCGAATATTTTTTCGATTTATGGTAGATTTTAAACGTTTCACATTGGCTAATGGCCTTCGCGTTCTTGTTCATGAAGATGATACCACGCCTATGGCTGTACTGAATTTGCTGTATGATGTAGGCGCAAGAGATGAAGACCCTGAGCATACAGGCTTTGCGCATTTGTTTGAGCACCTGATGTTCGGCGGATCTGTGAACATTCCTGATTATGATCAGCCGTTACAACGCGTAGGCGGCGAGAACAACGCTTTTACAAGTAATGATATTACTAACTATTATATCACACTACCCGCTAATAATATAGAAACTGCTTTTTGGTTGGAAAGTGACCGCATGCTGAGTCTGGCATTCTCTGAAAAGAGTCTCGAGACCCAGAGAAATGTTGTTTGCGAAGAATTTAAGCAAAGATATCTGAATCAGCCTTACGGAGATGTTTGGCTCAAGTTAAGACCACTCGCTTACACGATACACCCCTATCGCTGGGCTACAATAGGCCAGGACTTGGCCCAGATCGAGAATGCAAAAATGGATGATGTAAAAGCTTTTTTTAAAAAGCATTATGCGCCTCAAAATGCGATTTTAGTTGTTGGTGGGAATGTGGAATTTGAAGATGTTCGATTGCTGGCAGAAAAATGGTTTGGATCAATTCCAGCCGGGGAAAGGTACGTTCGTGAGCTTCCTGAAGAACCTTTGCAAGAAGAAGCACGAACACTGAAAGTTCAGGCTGAAGTGCCCTTAAATGCAATCTATATGGCATTTAAAATGCCTAGACGAAGCGACCCAAGTTACCAGTCTTACGATCTTATGGCAGATATTCTATCGCAGGGGCAGTCATCCAGGCTCTATACCAGTTTGTTAAAGGATCAACAGCTGTTTAGTGATATACACGCATACATCACAAGTAGTCTTGATGAGGGCTTATTTCTCATAGAAGGGAAACTTGTGGAGGGTGTATCAGTTGAAGCAGCGGAGGCCGCTATCTGGGTAGAGCTTAACAAGTTAAAAAATACCGCCGTAACTGATGATGAACTTACAAAAGTGAAAAATAAGTCGGAGTCTATTATGGTTTTTGCTGAGATGAATCTACTGGACAAAGCCATGAATCTTGCTTACTATGAGCTGCTCGGTGATGCCCAGTTGCTTAATATCGAGATCGACAAGTATTTAGCGGTACAATCGGCAGACATTATGGCTATTGCACAACGTACATTTATTCCCCAACAATGTTCTACCCTCTATTATTTAATTGCTAAACATGCTTGATCGTAAAAAAGAACCTGCTTATCACCAGGTTGATAATATTAATTTTATTGAACCACATAAACAACAATTGGACAATGGTGTTCCTGTTTTTACCATCAACGCAGGGAATCAAGAGTTGGTGCGTATAGAGTTCATTTTTGAAAACGTAAATTGGAATGTTAGCAAGCCTTTACAGGCTATCGCTGTAAATCATTTGATCAACAATGGTACTCCTGATTTAAATGCCCAACAGATCGCAGAGCGTGTAGACTATTATGGTGCATTTCTGCAAACAGAATATGGTGCTGACCAGTCTACAATAAAACTCTACACCCTTAACAAACATCTCGCAGAGGTTCTGCCTGTTGTCAAATCAATCCTCACTTCCAGTATCTTTCCTGAGAAAGAACTTTCGATTTTTATTCAGAATCAGCGTCAATCTTTACAGGTTAGTCTTCAGAAAAATGACTTCTTGGCAAGAAAATATTTTGCTAATACCATTTTTGGTGATTCTGCTTATGGCTCTAATATTGAAATGGCTGATTATGAAGCAATCCAGCAAAGTGATCTTCTCGATTATTTTAAAGCTGCATATGCCCCTGAGAATTGTACTATTTTTGTCGCTGGAAAATTCGAAAATGAGGAGTTTCTTGTTTTGAATCAAATATTTGGTCGGGAATGGGGAGCGTCGTCAGGATCTTTCCGTAATCACTTTGTTTTTAACGAGAATACTAAAAACGATCTTTTTATTGACAAACCAGATGCTATACAGTCTGCAATCCGTATGGGCTGTTTGGGAATCAACAGAACAGATGTTGACTTCCCGGGTTTCCAGGTTTTGAACTGCGTGTTGGGGGGTTATTTTGGTTCACGGTTAATGGCAAATATTCGTGAAGATAAAGGTTACACTTATGGTATAGGATCCGCCGTCGTATCTTTGAGAGACGCTGGTTACTTTTTTATCGCTACTGAGGTTGGATCCGACGTATCGGTATCGGCTCAAGAAGAAATAGAAAAAGAAATTATATTACTTCGATCAGAATTAATACCAGAATCAGAGCTCGATCTGGTGCGGAATTATATGCTCGGCGCTATGCTTGGGAGTTTGGAAAACGCCTTTTCACATGCTGATAAATTCAAAAATGTATACTTTTCTGGTTTGGACTATTCATACTATCAGAAATATATTCATACTGTTAAAAATATCAGTGCGGTAACCTTGAAAGAGCTTGCTATTAAATACCTCGATCTCGACTTTTTTACAAAAGTTATTGTGGGTAGAAAATAAGGCATATACCTGTGCAACTCCAATATTTAAAACTTAAGTATACTAACCCTGTTATAGGGTGAAATTTAAAATTATGCCCAATAAAGTATTAGCGCCGCAATCATTTATTTATAAAGTAAACCCTGATCTTGGTGAACTTGACTGGAACCATATTTGTGAGTTGTTCGCCAGTGTTAACTGGCGAACACGGACTGCTGAAGAACTGAAAAAAGCCTTTAGCACTGGATCCTGGAAGATTTTTGTTTATAAAGACGATCAGCTGATCGGATTCGGTCGGACGATAGATGACGGAAGGTATTATGCGATGCTTGGCGATGTGATTGTAGATCCCGACTTTCAAGGGCAGGGATTAGGTAAGGAGATCGTAAATAGACTGAATGCATTGCTTCAGGATTATCATTTCGTTACCCTCACTGCGGCACCAGGTAAAGGAGACTTTTATACCAGTTTGGGTTGGAAAAAACAAACTACTGCCTATATCTGGCCCCAAGGCCCGAAGCAATTACGCCAGCACACTGCAGAGGGGTAACCCATTGTCAGTTTTGCGTTAAAATCAATTCCGTTTGGTGATTTATTGCGTAATGTTAAATATTTGCGTAATTTTGCCCGGCAAATAATAACTCCTAAATTATTTGCTATGCAACTCGATCCCCAAAAATTTATTGCCGAAGGACTAACATACGACGATGTATTATTAGTGCCTGCTTATTCAGAAGTTCTGCCCCGTGATGTGGATACAGGAACTTTTCTGACTAAAAAAATCCGACTAAATGTACCTATTGTATCTGCCGCTATGGACACCGTGACCGAGGCTGGTTTAGCAATTGCGATAGCTCAGGCGGGAGGTATTGGCATGTTGCATAAAAACATGACTATTGAACGTCAGGCTGCTGAAGTTCGTAAAGTAAAACGATCAGAAAGTGGTATGATTCAAGACCCCGTGACTCTGAGCGAGGATTCGACTGTTGCCGATGCTTTCAAAATCATGAAAGAGTTTAAAATTGGTGGTATTCCTGTTATTGATACTGATAATAAACTTGTTGGTATAATCACAAACAGAGACTTGCGTTTTCAAAAAAACATGCAACGTCCTATTTCGGAGGTTATGACCCGCGAAAACTTAATAACGGCATCTGAAGGAACTACCTTAATGCAGGCTGAGGAAATATTACAGGATTACAAAATAGAGAAACTCCCGGTAATTGATGCCAACGGAAGATTGGCAGGACTAATCACATTTAAGGACATTCAAAAATATAAAAACTATCCTAAAGCCTGTAAAGACGAACATGGAAGACTTCGTGTTGGCGCAGCGGTAGGGGTAGCAGCAGATAATATCGACAGGGTGGCCGCACTTGTTGAGGCTGGTGTTGATGTCGTAACTGTAGATACTGCTCACGGGCACTCCAAAGGTGTTATAGATATGGTTATATCCATAAAAAAACGTTTTCCTGATCTTCAGGTTATTGCTGGTAATATTGCTACAGCTGATGCAGCACGTGCGCTGGCAGAGGCTGGTGCAGATGCTGTCAAAGTTGGAATAGGACCAGGGTCAATTTGCACAACCCGTATCATTGCAGGTGTAGGTGTACCACAGTTATATGCTGTTTACGAATGTGCACAAGCGTTAATCGGTACAGGTATTCCAGTTATTGCAGATGGTGGTATCAAACAGACCGGCGATATCGTTAAAGCAATTGCAGCAGGTGCGAGTACAATTATGGCAGGTTCACTTTTTGCAGGTGTTGAAGAGTCGCCGGGTGAAACCATAATCTACGAAGGAAGGAAATTCAAGTCCTATCGCGGAATGGGATCAGTAGAAGCTATGCAACATGGCTCTAAGGATAGATATTTCCAGGATGACGAGGATGTGGTAACTAAACTGGTTCCGGAAGGGATTGTAGGACGTGTTCCTTACAAAGGAACCCTGTCTGAAGTTATCTATCAGTATATTGGGGGATTAAGAGCAGGTATGCACTATTGCGGCGCTGCTACTATTGATGATCTCCAAAAAGCAAAATTTGTACGTATCACAGCGGCGGGAATGCGCGAGAGTCACCCTCACGATATCTCTATCACCAAAGAGGCACCAAATTATTCACGCTAGTTGACTTGGGATATATCATGAAAAAGACCTTTTGCTATAGCAAAAGGTCTTTTTACATTAAAAGATAGTTTAACGACTTGTTGAAATTATTACACCTGCATAGAGGTCTATCATTCTAAAGCCTAGTTTTTGTAATGCTAACTTAAAGCAATATGGGGAAACGTTATACACTCAACTGAAATCAGTTTACTAAAACTTAGTTTCCTTTTTTTTGTAGTAATATCAGGATAAATCAAGATTATGGAAAAAATGATTCAGGCGCTTTTCAATACTGAAACAGACGCTTTCAAAGGACTACAAGCAATACAGCAGTTAGGACTTACTAAAGATATATCAATCGGTGAAACTTATGTGTTGACAAAAGATCTGGACGGTAACACCGCGATCAGGTCTGCTAAAGATGAGGCTGAAGGCTCAGGAGCTTTAGGAGGTGGCCTCATAGGTGGCCTGATTGGATTGCTTGCAGGTCCATTAGGTCTTATCGTGGGTGTAGCAGGCGGCATGTTAGCCGGGTCAGCCGGGGAGACATTAAGAGCCGAAAGTGTGTCCGACTATCTTGACGTAGTGTCGGAAAAAATTCCAAATGGGAAATCTGTACTTGTGGCGCATGTGTGGGAAGATTGGGAAACGCCCTTAAATAGTGTATTGCTGCCAATTACAACAGACGTGAGCAGGTTTAATCTACAGGATGACATCTATGTTCCGGCACAAACTGAACTTGACAAAATTTCTGCTGACATAAAGACAGCCGAAATTAAGTTTTTGGAAGCGGAGGGAAATGAGAAAGCGGATTGGAATGAAACTTTAGAAGCGCTTAGATTAAAGCGTGAACAATTACAACGCAAACTTAATTCCAACTACGATCAACAGGAAAAACAATATCAATTGTGGATAAACGAACATCGCAGCGATAGTGTAAGCGATGAGGAAGTCCAGGAGCGCGCGTCAAAAAGATTAGAAGCACAAAAAGCCAGATTGGAACAATTGAAAAATAGTAAATAATCGATATCTATTGAATATCAGGAATTTTAGTAGACTGACATTTGTTTTTCTGGCATCATAATTACTGGTGTATGTTTAAAAATTAAAAGTTCAAAAAAATATAATATGCTTAAGTGGAATGATGTAATTAAAATGGCTGATCAGGGTACTCCAGCACCTGATCATACCGTGGTGAAAACTGATGCTGAATGGAAAGCACAGTTAACCGAAGAAGAATATCAGGTTACGAGACTCAAAGGAACCGAGCGTCCATATAGTTCGGAAATGTGCAGTCTTTTTGAATCGGGCCTGTATAGTTGTGTATGTTGCGATACCTTGCTATTTGATGGTACAGAAAAATTTGAATCTGGAACAGGATGGCCTTCTTTTACACAGCCTGTTAAAGAAAACGCCGTTGCCTATGTTGGCGACAATACGTATGGAATGCGAAGGATCGAAGCTGTATGTAATACCTGCAAAGCACATTTAGGGCACGTGTTTCCCGATGGGCCAGCACCGAGCGGGCTGCGGTATTGCATGAATGCAGTATCACTGAAAAAGGTAAAAGAAAACGTTTAAAAGATTTAGCATTCGAAAAACACCTTATCTGGCAAAACCAGGTAGGGTGTTTTTTTTTAAAAACGGATGTCTGTTTTGTTGACCTGATTATTTAACTAAATTAGCTCCGTTATAAACTTACGCTAATGAGCTCAAAATTAACCGCGCTATGCGCCCTGTTGCTGGTATTCGCCAGTTGTGCCGAAAAGAATGATGATAAAGTAAAAACCGTAGATCAAAATGGCTCTGTCGAGATGAAAGTAGGCATTTCACATCTAAATGATTCATTGGATATCATGAAAACGGAAAACATTTTTTGGATTAAGGGAATGGCAGTTAAAAAGGTAATTAGATTGGATACAATACCTTCACTGGGCAGTACAAAAGAAGTTGCAGAAAATACCAAAGGCGACGATACTACCGTGACGATAAAAAAGAATTACCAAATATTTATTACGGTCAAATAGGATGAAGAAGTCAAAAATAGTTTCTTTAGTACTTATCACGTCTGCCCTCGCAGGCTGTAATAAACCGAAGCCAAATTGGGATAGTAACGAAGTCTACATGCGATCAGACTCAACTGCAAACTACACGCATACGCAAGGAGCACATATTCCTTTATTTTTATGGTACTACGCATTCAGGCCCTACGGCATGTTTTACGGCAATAGGTATCACCATGCAGGTTATTATTCCGGTGGTGTTAGCCGACGGTCTAATGTAGGGCGTTCTGCAGCAAAGAGTGCAGCTATTAGGGGCGGCTTCGGCGGTTCACATTCATTTTCAGTATCATCATAATGGAAAGGAATTCGATTTATGCCAGAAATAACTGGCAAACAGCTGTAGAAAAGCTTGGTTTTGGTTTTCATACGGCCGAAATTCCATACTGGAAAGAAGATGCCTGCTATGAGTTTACTTTGGCTGAAATTACACTGATCGAAAAAGCGACTGCTGAACTTTGGGGAATGTGCCTGGAGGCAGTTCAACATATCATAGACCATCGGTTATATCCTTTATTTGCTGTTCCTGAGAGTGCTGTTCCATTAATTGAAAAAAGTTGGAATGAAGATGCACCGGCAATCTATGGCCGATTTGATTTTGGCTACGATGGTAACGAGCTCAAGTTGTTTGAATTTAATGCTGATACACCTACTTCATTATTTGAAGCCGGAATCGTTCAATGGTTTTGGTTGCAGGATTTTGATAAGAGCAAAGATCAATTCAATTCGATACATGAGAAACTGATCGCTTACTGGAAATATCTAAAACCTTATCTGTTCGATGGAACTGTTCATTTCGCCTGTGTCAAACAGTCACTGGAGGATTTGACGACAACCGAATACATGCGCGATTGTGCTATTCAAGCAGGACTTGAGACAAAACTTATTTTCATCGATGATTTGGGTTGGGATGATTCACAGAAAGTTTTTGTGGATATGGAAGATCAGATGGTTAGCAATGTTTTTAAGTTATATCCCTGGGAATGGATGGTCAAAGAGCCGTTCTTTGAGCAAATGCTTAAGCAACAGGAAATGTACTGGATAGAACCTGCCTGGAAAATGCTCTTGTCTAACAAGGCTATACTTCCTGTTCTATGGGAGCTGTTCCCAAATTGTCCATACCTCTTACCTACATACACGGAAGCTGAAAACCCGTTAAAAAATTACGTTAAAAAGCCACTACTTTCAAGGGAGGGGGCAAACGTCCAGATCGTCAGGGGCGATTTTATTACTGCCCAAACAAAAGGGATTTACGGTGCAGAGGGCTTTATTTGCCAGCAAATATTCGAAAGTAAATCATTTCATGGTACAACACCCGTGATAGGGTCGTGGGTTATTGGGCAGGAGGCAGCAGGAATAGGCATTCGGGAGTCCAATAAACTCATAACGGATAATACCTCATGTTTTGTACCACATTTAATTAAGGGTTAGCAGTTATCTCGAAATTATGTATAAATTATATTGCTTCTTACTGTTTGTTGCACTATCGACGTTCGTCGCCGCTCAAACAAGTATAATCCCAAAGCCTAAAGAAATGAGTTTCTCTAATCCCGGAGGCAACTTCACTCTTAATTCTGGTACCGCTGTCATTATTAGAAGTACACAGTATCAGTCTTCTGTTGATTACTTGAACAATTACATTCAAAAAAACTTTGGCTTTAAGCTGAAGCAAGAAAGGCAGGCGCCTAAGGGCAAAGGTGTTGTTGAAATTCGAATAAAAAATACTAAATCTGATATTGCGGGCGCTTATATACTAGATATCAATAAAAATGGAATACAGATCTCAGGTGACAGTCCAGCGAGTATATTTTACGCTGTTCAAAGCTTAATACAATTGTTTCCCACAATTAAGGACGCATCGATTATATTGCCGTATCTACATATTGCAGATGAGCCGAGGTTCGCCTATCGCGGTATGCATCTTGACGTAAGTAGACATTTTTTTTCTGTAGCTTTTGTGAAAAACTACATTGATTATCTTGCCCTACATAAATTGAACTATTTTCATTGGCACCTTACTGATGATCAGGGATGGCGGATAGAGATAAAAAAATACCCGAAACTAACGCAGATAGGTGGTTTTAGAAATGGCACGATCACAGGTCATTTTCCAGGTAATGGGAATGATGGTAAAGCTTATGGTGGATTTTATACTCAAGAGGAGATTAGAGATGTAGTTGCGTATGCCGCAAAACGTTATATTACTGTAATTCCAGAAATTGAGATGCCGGGTCATGCATCGGCTGCACTCGCTGCCTATCCCGAATATAGCTGTTTTCCTGATGAAAATACAGAACTTCCGAAAGGTACGATCTGGTCGGGGAGCCAGACGGGCAAGCAGGTTCAGCAGACTTGGGGTGTATTTAATGATGTATTCAATCCCTCCGAGGAAACGTTTGGATTTCTTCAGGATGTGATTGATGAAGTTATTCAACTATTTCCTGCAAAATATATCCATATCGGAGGAGATGAGTCACCCAAAGACAATTGGAAACGCTCCGAATTTTGTCAACAGTTGATCAAAGAACATCATCTAAAAGATGAACATGGCCTGCAAAGCTATTTCGTGCAACGCATGGAAAAATATATTAATAGCAAAGGCAGAAAAATTATTGGATGGGATGAGATACTTGAAGGCGGCTTGGCACCAAATGCTACTGTGATGAGCTGGCGGGGAGAACAAGGTGGTGTTGAAGCTGCAAAATTGAAGCATAATGTTATCATGACACCAGGGGAATACGTTTATTTTGACCATTCTCAAAACAAGCCAGAGGATTCTCTTACTATAGGAGGCTATACAAATATTCAAAAAGTTTATGCCTATGAGCCTGTCCCAAAGGGACTAAATGTTGAGGAAGGTAGATTTATCCTTGGTGCACAGGCCAACTTATGGACTGAGTATATCGCAAATGAAGATAAAGTGCAATATCAGATCTTTCCCAGGATGGCTGCCTTGAGTGAGGTGCTATGGAGTCAGAAATCTAATCGCGACTGGGCAGATTTTGAATTCAGACTAAAACGGCAATTTGCCAGATATGAGTTCTGGGGACTAAACTATAGCAAATTGCCATTCTCAGTTATTTCACCTTGATAAGCTAAATAAAGATTACTACATATATATGAATTATACAGCATCAGCAAATCGCTATAATGCAATGACATATCGCAAATGCGGAAACAGTGGTGTCAACTTGCCATTAATTTCCCTGGGATTATGGCATAACTTCGGCGACGTAGATATTTCTGAAAATTACAGCAAAATATTACATCTTGCATTCGACAAGGGTATCACCCATTTCGATCTTGCGAATAACTACGGTCCGCCGTATGGAACGGCTGAACAGAATTTCGGACGGCTCCTGGCGCGCGATTTTAAAAGCTACCGAGATGAATTAATTATCTCAACAAAAGCAGGATACGACATGTGGAAAGGTCCCTATGGGGATGGCGGATCAAAAAAATATCTCGTTTCAAGCCTTGATCAAAGTTTGAAAAGAATGGGATTGGATTATGTCGATATTTTTTATCACCACAGACCGGATCCGGAAACGCCATTGGAAGAGACCATGCGGACTTTGGATTTATTTGTTCGTCAGGGAAAAGCACTATATGTTGGCATTTCAAATTATCAGGCGGAGGATGCGGCAAAGGCTTTCCAGATCCTGAATGATCTCGGGACCCCCTGTTTAATTCATCAGCCTAAATACTCTATGTTAGAAAGATGGCCTGAGCGTGGCTTGCTCGATCTGCTCGAACAGGAAGGCGTGGGATGTATTCCATTTTCTCCGCTCGCTCAGGGTATTTTAACCAGTAAATATTTAGGCGGCATCCCGGACGACTCCAGGGCTGCAAAATCTTCAGGGCATTTGCAGGCTTCGTCAATTACCGAAGCGCAGTTGCAGCAAGTTAGGGCGCTAAATAAGTTAGCTGAATCACGTGATCAGACGCTCGCACAGATGGCTCTGAGCTGGTTAATGAAAGATCAACGGGTTACTTCGGTTTTAGTTGGAGCAAGTAAGCCAGAACAACTCGCAGATTCATTACGGTCGCTCGATCATTTACATTTCTATCAGGAGGAGCTTGAAAAGATTGATCAGATTCTTGCTTAGTTTCAAGATGTATACCGAATCCCGAAATGGACTATAGTTTCATAAATTTACTGTTTAACTTGCCTGCATGAATATAGAATTCAATAGGAATGAAGATGTAAATAAGCAACACGTTTTCGAACTGAAAACGAGACTTAAAAAAATATATGCAGGAGGCGGAGAGAAAAGTGCAGCGAAACAAAAAGCAAAAGGTAAACTTTTAGCCAGAGAAAGGATCGCCTACCTGATAGATAAGAATACTGAATTTCTCGAGGTAGGTGCTTTTGCAGCTGATGGCATGTATGCTGAACAGGGTGGCTGTCCATCAGCAGGGGTTGTCTGCGGGATCGGATATGTGTCTGGCAGACAATGCATGATTGTTGCGAATGACGCTACGGTAAAGGCTGGTGCATGGTTTCCTATGACTGCTAAAAAGAACTTGAGGGCTCAGGAAATCGCAATGGAAAACCGACTTCCTGTGATTTACCTGGTAGATAGTGCCGGTGTTTTTTTGCCAATGCAAGACGAAATCTTTCCAGATAAGGAACACTTCGGCCGGATGTTCAGAAATAATGCACTAATGTCTTCAGATGGTATAGTACAAATTTCTGCTATTATGGGATCCTGTGTGGCGGGTGGAGCGTATTTACCAATTATGAGTGATGAAGCTATGATTGTTGAGGGAACAGGATCCGTTTTCTTAGCCGGTTCTTATCTGGTCAAATCAGCTATTGGAGAAGATATTGATAACGAATCATTAGGTGGGGCAACCACCCATTGCGAGATTTCCGGCGTTACAGATTATAAACATCCGAATGATGAAGCGTGCCTCGAAAGCATACGTACGATCATGAGCAAACTCGGCGCACCGCAGGTGGCTGGTTTCGATCGAATTAAATCCGAAGTTCCAAAACTTGATCCTGCAGAATTATATGGTATACTCCCTGAAAATAGAGAAAAGCCGTACGAAGTGCTGGATATCATCAATCGTCTGGTAGACGGTTCCGAATTTGAGGAATACAAAAAACTATATGGGCAGAGCATTGTTTGTGGCTTAGGAAGAATTGATGGCTGGGCTGTAGGCATCGTTGCCAACCAGCGTAAAGTAGTCAAATCAAAAAAAGGCGAAATGCAGTTTGGCGGCGTTATATATTCGGACAGCGCTGATAAAGCCGCTAGATTTATTATGAACTGCAATCAAAAAAAGATTCCTTTGGTGTTTTTACAAGATGTAACTGGGTTTATGGTCGGAAGCAGATCTGAACAGGGTGGTATTATTAAAGATGGTGCAAAGATGGTCAATGCTGTTGCCAATTCTGTAGTGCCTAAGTTTACTATTATTATGGGTAATTCTTATGGTGCTGGAAATTATGCAATGTGTGGAAAAGCATATGACCCGCGGTTAATCTACGCCTGGCCTTCCGCTAAGATTGCTGTAATGGGGGGCGCTCAGGCAGCAAAAACATTGCTGCAGATCCAGGAAGCTTCGCTGAAAGGTAAGGGGGAAGTCATCACTCCAGAAAAAGAAGCCGAGCTGTTGGCAGAAATAACGGATAGGTATAATGGACAAACTACGCCATACTATGCTGCATCACGACTTTGGGTAGATGGCATTATTGATCCCGCAGAAACACGTAAAGTGATATCCATGGGGATAGAGGCTGCTAATCAATCGCCGATAAAAAAACAATTTAATGTAGGGATTATTCAGACTTAAGAGGAATAAAATGAAAAGACTTTTGATATTATTATTTGTGTTTCTTGGATATACTTCGATTGGCTATAGTCAGGTACTGAAAAAAATATATTTTGACGCGAAGGATCAGCTAACCAATGATTCTACCCAGGCAGTCAGTTACGCAATCTATGGTCGGGTTAGTGGAGATGAGAAATATGTGGTGAAAAAATTTGATGCAGACGGTTATCTGATGCTAACCGGTGCATTTATGGATGACAGTCTGAAAATTGCAGATGGCAAATTTGTGTTCTACGATTGGGTGAGTGATGTAAATACACTGGATGGGACAATACCGGTGCAACAGGGTAAGGAAAGATTTGTAACGATTACAGGCAATTATGTTAAAGGTCTGAAGCAGGGTACATGGGTAAGTTTCTACCCCGATGGTAAAGCAAAAAATGTAGTAAATTTTAAGGATGATCTCTTTGATGGAGAATTTAAATCCTTCAATGCCAAGGGAGTTTTAACTGATTCCGGACTATACAGCAAAGGGAAAAAGAATGGGCCTTGGTTGAGATCTGGCGGTAAACAGGTAGATACCTATGAAAATGATAAACTCATATCCACCGTTAAGAAATCACGTAAAGAATTGCAAGCCGAAGAATTAAAAGCCGGCAAAGGCTAACAATATAATCTCTGAATCAAATTACACTGATGCTGTGCCTGGATATTTGTGCATCAGCAAGAGAAAGTGTAATTTTGTAGCTCAATATTATTATATGAATTCGCAAGAAACAGAACACGTCAAATGTCTGATTATAGGATCAGGTCCTGCAGGCTATACTGCTGCCATTTATGCCGCCAGGGCAGATCTTAAGCCGGTTCTATACACGGGTATGGAAGCGGGTGGACAACTTACCCAGACTACAGATGTAGATAATTTTCCGGGCTATCCAAATGGAATTATGGGGCCGGAAATGATGGAAGACTTTCGCAAACAGGCTGAGCGTTTTGGAACAGATATCCGTTTTGGATATGTTAGTTCAGTGGATTTTTCAAGTATGCCACATAAAGTTGTTGTGGATGAGATTAAGACTATTATTGCTGATACAGTAATTATTTCTACAGGCGCTACGGCAAAGTGGTTAGGCCTGCCTAGTGAATCACACTATAATGGTTTTGGCGTTTCTGCTTGTGCAGTATGTGATGGATTCTTTTTTAGAAACCAGGATGTAGCGATCGTGGGCGCTGGCGATACCGCAGCGGAAGAAGCTACTTACCTTGCCAAGCTATGCAAGAAAGTTTATATGTTGGTTCGTCGTGATGAATTCAGGGCATCTAAAGCTATGGTTCACAGAGTATTAAATACGCCAAACATAGAAGTGATTTATAATTCTGAAGCTAAGGAAGTTTTGGGAAATGGTAAAAATGTAACGGGTCTGCGGGTAGTTAACAACCAAACTGGTGCTGAAACAGATCTTGCTGTCGAAGGGTTCTTTGTTGCCATCGGGCATAAGCCTAATACGGATATATTTAAAGGATGGTTGGAAATGGATGAAACAGGTTATCTTAAAACTATTCCTGGGTCAACAAAAACGAATGTTGAAGGGGTGTTTGCCTGTGGAGATGTTCAGGATCATTACTACCGCCAGGCGGTAACGGCAGCGGGTTCAGGCTGTATGGCGGCACTTGATGCCGAGCGTTATCTGGCGGCAAAAGAAGACCACGTTCAAATAGATTCATAATTCCATAACTCTGCTGCAGAAGCAGTTTGTGTAGACTTGTTTTTTGTTTAAATTGCTGCTGTAATTGCAATCAAACAGAATGAAATCCATAAACAATTTTCTGCAGCAGATTCTGCTCTTAGGAGGAGTTGCTTTTCTAGCATCCTGCACAGGTAATAGTCCTGAAAAAACAGCTTCTTTATCTGACACCGCTAAACAGGTAGTTTCGGTGCATCAATTCCCATTCTATAAGGATATCTCGATCAAACCAGGCCTTGATTTTGAAGTTGTCAGCTGGGGTAAAGGAAAAGATAGCGTAGGAGGATATCTGATCCTTATGTCTGACTCTGTGAAAAATACTTTTAAATCTGTAGCTGTCGAAAGAAATGGAATTCTTAAAGATGCCTGGAATATGGATCTTGACAATGATGGAAATCCTGAACTTTATATTGAGCTGTTGACAAAGGATAATATCCCGGATCTTAACGTGTATGAATTTTCTGGTGGAAGTTTTCAAAAGATCAGTTTTCCGGGGCTAAATGCTAAATGGAAAAAAAACTATGTCGGCGCTGATGCATTCCAGATCAAAAATGGTGATCTCTACCGGACTTTTTCTGTTAAAAATGAGACGGATTCCAATCAAAAATCTGATGCCAAGATTCTCTTGAAGTACAGCTTGCGCGGAAACGAGTTTTCGTCTTCAGAAGAGAAAAAGCCTTAACTGTTTTCTTTGAATTGCGAACTTATACGTTCAAATTTTTCAATCAGCAATGAAATGCGTTCTTTTTCTCTTTTCATTGCTGTTTTTCTAACTAATGTAGAACAGAACAACATCCAGGCAAAAGTCAAGATAATTGCAGCGCACTGCATTAATGGGCTGTAATAAGAAAGCATTTCGAAGAAATACAATATAATGCCAATACTGAGTGCAACAGCATATATCCAGTACAAACGATTATATAATTTGAACCGGTCCAACTGATAGCTTTTTAAGCTGGCAAGAAACTCTTTCGGATGCGCGGTGAAATCGTTTTGTGCAATTAGCCTGTGACCTCTGTATAAAATAAAAGTATAAACTGCAATTACTGTAATTGTTATTGTCAAGCCTGCATGGGTAGTCCAGGAGTTAAAGTCAAAAAACAACCACAATGCGGCAATAGCGAGGAACGAGAGGATCATACCTGCTATGTTTAACACAGATCTGGTTCTTATACCCCCTACATCTTTCTTAACCTGGCTGAGCATTTCATCAGATGAGATTTTTACTTCCACCTTATGTGTGTCCCACAGCGATTGTATGTGATCAAATTCTTGCATGCTGGTTATATAATTCGGTAAGTTTTTGTTTAATGCGGTGAATTTTTACGCGAAGGTTCCCCTCACTGATGCCTGATATTTCTGCTATTTCATTATAAGGCAGTTCATCCAACACCATGGTAATAATTAGTCTGTCATTTTCCTCAAGTTTTGCGATCGACTGATATAGTAAAGCTACTTGTTCATTTTTTTCAGAAAACTCCTCTACTTTATTTTCAATAATACTGTCTGTCAATTCGTCTTTAGCTTGTCTTTTTTCAGAACGGAGGTAAGTAAGGCAGGTGTTTACAGCAATCCTATAAATCCAAGTTGAGATTAGTGATTTATTCCTGAATTTATCGAGATTCTGCCAGACCTTCAGGAAAGTCTCCTGTAGGAGGTCATTTGCTGAATCAGCATCTCCGGTATATCCATAACACAAATGGAATATTTTCTTGGAATTGCTGTCGAAAATCTGTTTAAATAGCTGGTCCTTTTTTTCCACTGGTTGTCGTTGTGTGCTTGTTAGACTGTTGCCCATACGGCTTGTTACAGCGCAATTTCGAAATTTATACGCGTTTTGAATAAACTTTATAGAATAATTTAATTATCGTAGTTTTACGGGATCGAAAAAGACCTAATCCAAACTGAATGTCAAAGAATAACAGATTAACATTTTTTATTTTTCTAGCCCTGATCTTGGGTGTTGCCCTCGGGTATTATTTGAATGTAAAGTCTTTCAGCACATACAATGCTACGATATTACAATCCGAAAACGCGGTTAAATCCATTGATACTGAATTATTAACTGTTAAAGATACCTTGAGTATTGAGTATAAACAGTTGAACGTAGAAAAGGTAACAGCCATCAAGACCCGTCGCGATAGTGAAACGGCTAGAGAGAAGTCCTTGGAACCACTTACACTACTTAGCGATATATTTTTGCGTCTGATTAAAATGATAGTGGCACCGCTCGTATTTACGACACTGGTTGTAGGTGTTGCTAAAGTTGGGGATATTAAGGCCGTTGGTCGCATCGGAGGTAAAACGATGTTGTGGTTTATTAGCGCTTCCCTGCTGTCTCTGATTCTGGGTATGATTATGGTTAATTTCTTTAAACCAGGTGAAGCCATGCACCTGCCGTTGCCTCCAAGTAATATCGATACCGGCGTACATAAAGTAGCGCTTTCCATGAAGGACTTTATTTCTCATATCGTGCCTAAAAGTATGGCTGAAGCTATGGCTACAAATGAAATCTTGCAGATTGTGGTGTTTTCACTTTTCTTTGGTGTAGCAACAGCTGCGATTGGAGAGAAAGGTCAGATTATTATTAGTTTTTTTGATTCAGTATCCCACGTCATCCTTAAAATCACCGGCTACGTGATGAACTTTGCACCCTTTGCAGTATTTGGTGCCATGGCCGCCATTGTAGCTAAACAGGGACTTTCAGTGTTATCCACCTATGCGTTGTTCATCGGTGAATTTTATTCCAGCATGTTGTTGTTGTGGATTTTATTGATTGCGATCGGATTCTTTATTTTGAAATCCCGGGTTTTTAATCTGATGAACCGAATGAAAGAGCCGGTGTTAGTTGCATTTAGTACTGCAAGTAGTGAAGCTGCTTATCCTAAAACGATGTTACAGTTAGAACGATTTGGCTGTAAGGATAAAATTGTGAGTTTCGTACTTCCGCTTGGATATTCATTTAATTTGGATGGGTCAATGTTATATATGACCTTTGCCTCTCTTTTTATTGCACAGTCTTACGGAATACACCTCTCATTTGAACAACAGGTAACTATGTTACTGATTCTGATGCTGACAAGTAAAGGGATTGCAGGTGTTCCTCGCGCATCACTGGTTGTTATCGCAGGAACGATTGCAACATTCAATATTCCAGAAGCCGGATTAGCTTTGCTGATTGGTATAGATCCGTTATTGGATATGGGACGATCAGCAACTAACGTTATTGGAAACAGTCTTGCCACTGCCGTAGTAAGTAAATGGGAAGGAGAGCTTTCAGAAGCTCAAGATTAATTAGTGCGTAAAATTTAAATATGAGTACCAGAGCAAAAAAAATATTTCTTTTCTTAACTATTGTAGTTCCTTTTTTGGCGTATTGCGTCATTTATTACCGGCCGATTTTAAAAAATGCACCTTTTAAATCCGCTGAATTTGAGTCATTCCAATACAAATGGGGCACCGGACCTGTACTGGAGAATAGTTATGATTCCGCAACAGGTACTTATCAGTATTTGGATGGTAAAGATTCATTGATAAAAACGAATGTAAAGTTGAGGGAAAATGACATCATTTATTTGCATAGTAAAGCTAGTGAATTAGGTTTTTGGAATTTCCCTGAAATCATTGCAGGAAGCACTGATCTGAAATCAGACAAGGTGTTGCGCTATGAGCTACAGTTCAATTATAAAAAGAAATCGAAGAAGGTAATCTTTCTGAGTGACTACAACGAAATACCTAAACTCCGGGATCTTGCGCTTCAGATGAAAACCTTAGTAGAGAAAACACTGAATGATGCAGAAGATCGGTACGGAAAGAAAAACTAAACGTTATGAATTTATAAAAATATATTCTATATTTGCACCTCGTTAAAAAAAGTAAACAATTTAAAATAATAATTATTTAACAATGTACGCAATAGTAAATATAGCAGGACAGCAATTCAAAGTTGCAAAAGACCAGCATCTTTTTGTACACCGTTTGCAGGGAGATGAAGGCGCTAGTATTGAATTTGACAATGTATTGTTGGTTGAAGATGGTGGAACTATTTCTGTAGGAACTCCAGCACTTAAAGGTGCAACCGTATCAGCTAAAATCGTGTCTCATTTAAAAGGTGATAAAGTAATCGTTTTCAAAAAGAAACGTAGAAAAGGTTACAAAAAGAAAAATGGCCACCGCCAGTATTTCACTAAGATCCAGATTGAGAGTATCAGTTTGTAATTAATTTTTGGTTTAATAGAAGACTTGGGTTTCCCAGTTTAAAATATAAAATAAAATGGCACATAAAAAAGGAGCCGGTAGTTCCAGGAACGGACGTGAATCGCATAGCAAGCGCTTAGGTATCAAAATCTTCGGAGGTCAGGAAGCTATCGCTGGAAATATTTTAGTACGTCAGCGCGGTACTAAACATCATCCTGATAAAGGCGTAGGTATTGGTAAAGACCATACTTTGTTTGCATTAGTTGATGGTACTGTAATCTTCAAAAAGAAACAAGATAATAAATCTTACGTTTCTATATTGCCTGCGGCAGTAGTTAAAGAAGTTGTTGCTGAAAAAGCACCTGCTGTTAAAGCGGAAAAAGCTGCGGAGCCAACTGAAGAAGTTGTTGCTGAAAAAGCACCTGCGAAAAAAGCACCTGCAAAGAAAGCTGTTAAAGCGGAAACTGCTACTGAATCAACGGAAGTTGAGGCTGCACCAGCGGAATAATTTGCAAATACATACATAAAAAAAGAGGACATCATAAGTGTCCTCTTTTTTTATGTAATAAATTTACCTTATTGTCCCTGTTCCGTACTAAACGGATTTTAGACTCCGCATCAGATTTAATTCTTTTTCAAGCTTCTTGATTGTGTGCTCAAATCGTTTTAGATTTAATTCCATATCATTTACTATAGGATCTATTGTTGTAGTAAATTTGCCGTGTGATTCCCATATTTCCTGAATAGTCGTAAAAGGTACAATAAAATCTGTACTATTATTGTTATTTCTGAATACCAAACTATCCATCGAACTATTGATGTTTAAGTACCTTGCAATGCGTATCTCATCATAAGTAACTATAATATATAAATTGTTTAACAGCAACTTTTTAAATTCAGAGAGGTGCCGCCCAATTACTATATCGTTCGGCTGCAACATTGCTGGTACGCTCAAACCAGTGAGTGTAAAGGCACGATAAACATTATTTGAGGCCCCATAGTCTAAAGGAATGTGTAGTGGGTCAAGAGTCTCTATAAAATCTATATCCCTTAGTGCAATCAAATACTGCTCACGCTTATTTTCAGGAATAATGGAAAGCTGCGGACGATTATCCGAGGCCGTGCAAAATACCACCTGCTCTAAGGATGGAAAAACGAATGGCCCGGGATTACTTTTCTTATCGCTTTCCTGGATTTGATAGCCATGTAATAGCCATTCGTAAGATTTACTATAATAACGGGCAAGAATATGTAAAGTATGAAACGTAGGAAACTGATTTCCAAGTTCTATCTGGGAATAGTTGCTCCTTGACAGTTGTAACACTTCCGAAATAAAGAACTGTGATAATCCCGACTTGATTCTCAGTTTTTTAATTCGCTCGCCTATATCTTTCTTTGACAGTATCTCTTGCATAGTATGGGTTATAGGTTGTACTAATGCAATTATTACTCCAATAAGATCCGGCCGTTATGTGTAATTACGGATAGCAGTACCGAAGTATTTTAGATGCTCAAGTTTCAGTGATAAAAAATCTGCTTCGATGAAAAAAACAGGTTTAGAAATTGTTCTGTTACCGGTTGAAATTGCTAAAACACACTTTTAGGTAATATGGTCTGTACGGGCTACAAGAAATTCTCAAATAAAAATGTAATAAAATAAGATAATTAACACATTTTCTTCGCCGCAAACAAAAAACTCATTTTGGCAAAAACTCCCTTTATGGGGAAAAAAATGTGGAAATAATTGGACAGAAATTCACGAATTTATATACCATACTTAAGCCTTCCGATAAGTATTGGCTGAGTAAACTGCTACTACGTTTCCCTGTTCATTAACTCTTTTGAAAGCTGAATTAACTGTTCTTTTCTGTGCTTCTCCACGGCTATCCTAGCTAAAGCATCGAATGCTTTGTCCAGGTAGGCCGTCATCTCTTTTGTAGCTAATCCCCTGATATCGTATTTTTCGTAAAGTGCTGTGATTTTAGCAATCTTTTGATCCAGATTGTTATTTGTAGATTGATCTAGAAGTGATTGCTCATCCGCTTTACTAACGGCTTGCTGAAGATTGAGCAATAAGAATGTTTTTTTATTCGCTATAATATCCCCACCTACTTGCTTACCGAATTTTTCAGGGTCACCGTAAACATCTAGAATGTCGTCCTGAAGTTGAAATGCTATGCCCAGATTTTCGCCAAAATCGTAGATCAACTCCGCTTGCTCCGGGCTAACTTCAGAAATAATCGCACCAAGCTTCATCGCACCGCCAACTAGAACAGCTGTTTTTAGCCGGATCATATTTATGTATTCCAATATGCTTACGTCATTTCTCGTTTCGAATTCCATGTCCAGTTGCTGACCTTCGCATACGCCCTGGGCTGTAGTGTTGAACGTATTGAGAACATCCTTTAAAACACCTGTATTGACCTGTGCAAGTTGCTTATTTGCTTCTACCATCATCACATCTCCACTCAATATTGCATTGTTAACGCCCCATTTTTCATGTACGGTTTGTTTTCCACGACGTAATGGTGCATTATCCATAATATCATCATGTATCAATGTGAAATTGTGAAAGGTTTCTATCGCAAGCGCTGCAGGCATTGCGGCGTTAACATCTCCGCTAAATAGATCCGTAGCTATAAGTACTAATGCAGGACGTAATCTCTTGCCCCCAAGGTTCATGATATAAGTGATCGGATCGTATAGGTTTTTTGGATGTGAAGGATATTCAATTGCTGGAATTGCTTGTTCTATGAGTTTTTGCAGTTCTGGTATAGTGTACATGTAATCTTTGCTTTTTTTTCTTTAGTTAATTAATCTTGCACTAAAGAGAAATCTATTTGTCGTTTAGACAAATCAACTTTTTTAACTTTAACTTTAACCTCATCACCGAGTTGATACTTCTTCTTCTTACGCTGTCCGATAATACAGTAATTTTTCTCATCAAGCACATAAAAATCGTCAGCAATATCGCGAAGCCTAATCATACCTTCGCATTTGTTCTCTATCAGCTCTACATACATACCCCATTCAGTAACACCAGAAATAATACCCATAAAGATATTCCCTACATTTTCTTCCAGATACTCCACTTGTTTATATTTGATAGAAGCACGCTCTGCATCTGCAGCACGCTTTTCCATAGCAGAGGAATGAGAAGATGCAATTTCGTATTTTTCTTCGTTTGCGGATTTTTCGTTATTCAAATAGGATGCGAGTAACCTGTGTACCATTACGTCCGGATATCTGCGGATAGGGGAGGTAAAGTGTGTGTAGTGGTCAAACGCAAGGCCATAATGACTGGTTTTTTTAGTAGTGTACACTGCTTTAGCCATCGATCGGATAGCAAGCTGTGTAAGGACGTTCTGTTCCTTTTTCCCCTCTACATCTTCCATAAGAAAATTAAGCGATTTAGCAATTTCCTTATCAGTTTTCATATTTATCTTGTAGCCAAAGCGAGCTGCAAATAAAGCAAAATTACCCAGGTTCTCAAGATTCGGTGAATCGTGCGAACGGTAAACGAAAGTGTATTTTTGTTTACCTTTTCCTTTTTTGGCTACAAATTCCGCTACTTTTTTATTCGCCAGCAGCATGAAATCTTCGATGAGTTTATGCGCATCTTTGCGTTCCTTAACATATACGCCAATAGGCTTACCGTGCTCGTTAAGCTGAAATTTCACCTCCGTGCTCTCAAAACTAATAGCGCCATTCTTGAATTTCCTGTCGCGAAGAATGTAAGCAAGTTCATTTAACTTTAATAATTCTTCTGCATAGTCGCCACTCTTGTTTTCTATTACTTCCTGAGCCTCTTCATAAGAAAACCGCCTGTCAGAATGGATTACTGTACGTCCAAACCACTCGTTTTTAATATTGGCTTCTTCATCAATTTCAAATACCGCTGCAAAACATAATTTGTCTTCGTGAGGTCGTAAGGAGCAGACACCATTGCTCAAGCGCTCGGGTAGCATAGGAATTACACGATCAACAAGGTAAACAGATGTTGCCCTGGAATAAGCTTCTTTGTCGAGCGGAGAATTAGGAATTACATAATGAGATACATCGGCGATGTGTACACCAATTTCGAAATTTCCATTTTCTAATTTCTTGAAAGATATTGCATCATCGAAGTCCTTGGCGTCAGCTGGATCTATTGTAAAGGTAGTTGTGTTCCTGAAATCTTTACGTCCGGTAAGTTCAGCTTCTGAAATCGTTTCAGGAATCGCATTAGCTTCATTTTCGACTTCTGGAGGGAATTGTAATGGGAACCCGTATTGTGCCAGGATTGCATTCATTTCCGTGTCATTCTCTCCCTGTTCTCCGAGGATATGCAGAATTTTTCCTATCGGATTTTTTGCGCCTTCAGGCCAGTCTGTTATTCCAACCTGAACCTTTTGGCCGTTCTTAGCACCATTCAAATCAGATAAAGGAACGAATATATCATGAAGCATCTTCTTGTCATCTATATTCACAAACGCAAAGCGCTCCGAAATCTTAATAACTCCGATAAAGTCTGTTTTTAAACGCTCAATAATCTCGATAACCTCACCCTCATTTTTTTTGCCGCTTTTCTTTGCATAAATGTAGACCTTAACCTTATCGCCATGGAGGGCATTGTGTAACTTACGTGCAGAAACAAAGACATCCTTTTCAAATTCGTCATCAGGAATGATGAAAGCAGCACCGTCTGCTGTCATATCCACTTTTCCTGTGATGAAAGTTTTCAGGTCCTTTAAACGGAATTTTCCTTTCTCAGGTTCTTCAAAAAGCCCCTTTTGTGATTGCTCTTTCAGAACGTCCAGAATGGTTTGCTTGGAGTCTGCGTCACTGATATTTAATTCGGCTGAAACTTGTTTGTAATTTAAAGCCTTTTTTTTATGCTTATCTAAGACATCACTAATCAGCTGGGTTAAGACCTGCTTTAAATGTGAAGATTTATTTTTTGCCATAGTATATGGGTGTATCAGCCCGAAGGTAACACTTTTGCAACGGTTTCGCGTCCTTTGTTGTTTACAAATTTATTCTTTGAGCACCGGGAATAGCAGCAATTAGCTTTTTTGTGTAAGCCGTTTGCGGGTTATGATAGATGTCTTCTGGAAAGCCAGATTCTTCTATTTTGCCCCTGTTCATTACAATCATGCGGTCAGAAATATGTTTTACTACCGCCAAATCGTGTGATATAAAGATGTAAGTGAGTCCAAATTCCTGCTGTAGATCTCTGAGTAAGTTAAGCACTTGCGCTTGTACTGAAACATCCAGCGCTGATACAGATTCGTCGCAGATTATGAATTTGGGTTGTAAAGCTAAAGCGCGGGCAATTACTATCCGCTGTCTTTGTCCACCAGAAAACTCATGCGGGTAACGGTTAAAATGGTCTGCCTTGAGATCTACCTTCTTTAACAGCCCAATGATATGTTCTTTTCTATCCGAAATACTGTCAAAAATACCGTGCACAGCCAAAGGCTCCAATAGGGCATTGCCAATGGTCATTCTTGGATTAAGTGCAGAATAGGGATCCTGAAATATCAATTGCACGTCTTTTCGTATTGACTGCATTGCTGACCCGCCTAAGTCGAGGATGGGAACCTTGTTGAATAAAATGGTCCCAGAACTAGGTTCTGTTAACCGTAGCAGGCTCCGTCCTAAGGTGGTCTTTCCGCAACCCGATTCACCCACAAGACCCAGTGTTTCACCTGGAAAAACATCAAAGCTAACATCATCAACAGCTTTGACAAATGATTTTGCAGTACCAAAAAATCCTTTTTTTATGGGAAACCACGTGCATAAATTCCTCACTTCAAGCAAAGGTGGCTGGTTATATAAACTACTTCTGCGTGTCGTGATTTCTTCAGGGGTATATGTGTTGCTTTTTTCCAGGTGAGCACTATTTACTGCACTATTCCCGCTTAGGAAATCTGCTACTACAGGAAGCTTTTTAAGTAACCGCTCTGGTGCTGGTCGGCACGCTAATAAGCCCTTAGTATAAGGGTGTTGTGCATCCTTAAAAATCGCTGAAGATGGTCCCTGCTCAACAATCTGCCCGTTATACATCACAGCAATGTCGTCTGCAATCTCGCTGATTACCCCAAGATCATGCGATATAAAGATCATCGCCATATGCCTTTCTTTCCTGATCTTTAAGAGCAATTCTAGAATAGTCTTTTGGACTGTCACGTCCAGCGCAGTAGTAGGCTCGTCGGCAATCAGCAATTCGGGATTACAACTTAGCGCCATTGCAATCATTACACGCTGCTTTTGTCCACCAGAAAGTTGGTGAGGATAGCTATCAAAGATATAATCCGGCCTCGGTAGTTGCACCTCTTTAAACAACGCTAATGTCATCTGTTTAGCCGTCTTTTTATCTAGTTTCTGATGCAGTACAATGGCCTCAAGGACTTGAAATCCACACGTGAAGACAGGATTGAGTGAAGTCATTGGTTCCTGGAAAATCATCGCGATCCTGTTTCCGCGGTATGATCTCATCGTTGTCGCTGAAACATCAAGTAAATTGATTTCATTAAAAGTAATCTCTCCACTGATTTTCGAATTTGCAGGATCATGAAGTCTCATGATCGAAAAAGAGGTGACCGACTTGCCTGATCCGGATTCTCCTACGATTCCCAGTATCTTTCCAGGCTCTATTTTAAAACTGATATCTTGAACAGCTTGCAGCCACGAATTGTCTTCCTGGTTATGGAAAGCTATATTTAGATTGGTTACATTTAACATCTCATTACCAAGATAGGGATTTTTATCGTTCAAAATCCCCCTTTTTCCTTATTTTTGTACCATGGAAAGAGAAATTCTGGATACCAAGCGTAAAGCATTAAAGATCAATTTAAATCCGAAGATATATGGCACATTTGCTGAAATCGGTGCTGGTCAGGAGGTTGCAAGAAACTTTTTTACTGCAGGTGCTGCTTCGGGGACCGTGGCGAAAACAATGTCTGCTTACGACATGACTTTTAGTGACGCTATCTATGGTGCGGAGGAAACAGGACGGTATGTAAGTCAATCCCGACTTAAAAAAATGCTGAATCATGAATTCGGCCTTCTTAAAGAAAGGCTCTCTGGAGAGAAGTATGATTCGCGTACTTTCTTTGCCTTTGCAGATACAGTTACTACATTAAACTACAATAAGTCCAATGATCCACACGGATGGATAGGGATTCAGTTTCAATCAGAACCGGCTGGCGAACCAAACGAAATATTTTTTCACGTACGTTTACTTGATACCGATGCAGCTTTACAGCAGAATGTTTTAGGGATCATCGGTGTTAACCTAGTTTACGCAGCTTTTTACTATAACCAGGATCCGAAAACCATGATTGAGTCATTGGCGGATAATCTGACAGTTGGTTCGGTCGAGATAGATCTGATTTCCGTAAATGGGCCTGCCTTTACAAATATTAATAACATACTTTTGAACCTCTATCTGATTGTTAAGGACTTTTCAAGTGCAGCGATATTCAATGCAGATGGACAGCCTGTTCTTCCAAAAGATTTGCTTTATAAAAAGGATATTATGATTCTGCGGACTAAGTATGCTCAGAAATCGAATCCTAACTTCAGTATGCTCAATAAGGCAGTAGACCAGTTTGTGCGTACTGAACACGTTCAGGAAGATAATCTAAGTGTCCTGATCGAAGTTTTGCTTTCTAATGTGCTAACACCCGACGAAGACGATAAGGAAATCGATCTGCACGCAGTTGCTAAACGCGCAGCCGATATGTGCGCAACAGGTAACCTCGTTATTGTTTCCAATTTTGCACGTCATAATAAACTGGCGAAATATCTTGATCGCTGTAAGCCGAAAAGTGTTGGGATATCCACTAACATCAATAACTTGAAGTTTGTATTTAATTCAAGTAATTTTGGAGAAAACTACAGCAGTATGCTGCTTACCTATGTAAGTGATATGTTCAGTAAAAACGTCAAACTTTTTGCCTATCCCTTCCTTGATAAAAAATCACATCAGGTAATTACGACGGCAAATATGCCTGTTACACCTGACGCGAAACCGCTGTTCGATTTTCTGATTATCAATGGATATATTGCTGATATCAGAGACTACAGCGAGGCTGATGTTAAGACAGTTTAGTTAGAGGTATGCATCTTTAATGACAACCGCCATCAGATTGTCGGGATTTTCAAGTTGTTTAAATCCATATTGACTGTATAGTTCATGGGCATCCCTGGTCGCCAACATATATCTGCGCAAGCCTTGCAAATCTTTGTGAAAGAGCATAAGGGAAATCAGTTTCTTGGAAAGCCCCAATCCTCTGAATTCTGCTTCTACATACACATCAGCAAGGTACCCAAAGGTCGCCTTATCTGTGATCCAACGTGCAAAACCGACCTGGCGCGCCTCCTTGTAAATACCAAAACAAAGGGAATTGGAGAGAGATCGTTCAACAATTTGCAGTGGAATTCCCTTTGCCCAGTATGATTCCTGACTTAGAAATCGGTGTATTGCAATAAGATCAAGTCTGTTTACATCATCAGAATATATGAATCCATGCTCCAGTATTTCCATTAGTTACGCATATTTATGAACTGCAAGGGCTGACCAAAATCCTCTTTTTTGCACAATGCAATAACGCCCTGAAGATCATCAATGCTCTTGCTTTGTACACGCACCTGATCGTCCATCATGGAAGCCTGTACTTTTAATCCACTTGCCTTAATTTTTGCAACTATCTTTTTGGCTGCTTCCTTATCAATACCTTCTTTTACAGAAATCTCTTTACGGATCATATTGCCAGATGCATATTGTTCTTTACCAAAATCAAGACTTGTGGAATCAAGTCCCTGTTTGGTCATCCTGGAGATAATGGCATCTTGAATCGCTTTCAGCCGCATGTCATCTTCCGTCACAATAGTGATCACATTTGTTTTTTTATCGTGATCAATAGTGCTCTTAGATCCGTTAAAGTCGTAACGGTTTAGAATTTCCTTTTTAGCATTGTTCATCGCGTTATCAAAAGTCTGCGCGTCAACTTTACTTACAATATCAAAAGTGGGCATGATTATAGCTTTAGTATGAAAAATAGATTAGATTTAAATAATAATACAAATCAACAAAAAATATCCTTTAAACACCCCATGTCCGTAAATTTAAGAAAACCAATTTTTACCTTGGTTAGACTTAATCGGGGAGCAGGATCATTTGATGCAAAAACACGAAATTATGAAGAATAGCAAAGCCGAAGTCCAAAAAAAAGCAGAGAAAAAAGCCGCAAAAAAAGAATTAGAAAAAAGCCTTACCGCTAAGTTTTTTGAGGCCGTTAAAAACTTAGGTCATGATGCAGAACAGATCGGTGAGGATTTGGTTCTCGTAAGCAAATTTGTAGCCAAGAAGATCGGAAAGAAATTGGGTTCCACTAAGAAAAAAGTTGAAGAAAACGCAACAGATGGCGTACCAGCAATAGCTAAGAAAGCTGCGTCTGCAAAACGAGAAGTAAAAAAAGACATTCAGAAAACGAAACAGGCTATCAAAAAGGTTACTGCAAAAGCGAAACCGGTAATTAGTTCAGTGAAAGTAGAGGCTATTGCAACAGCGGAAAAGGCAGCAAAATTAATAACTAAGCCGGTAGCCTCAACCACAGCTAAGGTAACCAAGGCTACTAAGACGGCTCCTGCAGTTAAAAAAATGCCCGCCAGAAAGCCAAAAGCTTCACCTGAAACGCCGGAATCATAAAATTCACAACATGATTAACAATTGACGGTTGGTATGAGATAATTAACATTGGGTTAACAATAAAATATGCAGTTTTGATTGTTCCTATACAAACGGGGAAATTTGATTACCATTCATGACTAAAAAGAAAGTTCCTTTTTTAAATCGGGAAATAAGCTGGCTGTATTTCAATGAACGCGTACTGCAGGAAGTAGCCGATGAAACGGTTCCTTTGATAGAAAGAATTAAATTCTTGTCTATTTTTTCATCTAACTTGGAAGAGTTCTACCGCGTAAGGGTCGCAACAATGTCACGTCTGGCTAACCTCAATGACAAAGCGAAAGAACTACTAGGCTTTAATCCAAAGAAAGTCTTAAATGAAATAAAAAATATTGTTGTTAGGCAGGAAAGGAAATTTGAACAGCTTTTTCAAGCTACGCTGATGAATGAACTGGCTCAAAATAGAATTTTTATTCTAAATGATACACAGTTGAATGTTTCACGCGGAGAGTTCGTAAGAAATCATTTTCGCGATAAAATACTATCTAATCTGGTTCCTATTTTAATTCAGCCCGATCAACCTTTTCCTGAACTGAAAGACCGATATCTGTATTTTTTTGTGCGGTTAACAAAAAAGGGATCAAAAACGCTTCAGAACTACGCTCTAATAGAACTACCACCAGATATTCCGCGGTTTTTGGTATTGCCCGAAACGAATGATTTAAAATTTATTATCCTTGCTGAAGATATCATCAAATATTGTCTTGACGATATTTTCTATGTCTTCAACTATACAGAGCTGGACGCATATTCTATTCAGGTAACAAGAGATGCTGAACTGGATATTGATAAGAATGTAAGCGATAAGTTTATTGACGAATTGAAAACAAGTTTGGCAAAACGTAAAAAAGGTAAGCCAATGCGCTTACTCTACGACACGCAGATGCCTTTCGATATGTTGAGTGTACTGGTATCAAAGATGAAAATTGAGGCTGAGAGCCTTATTCCAGGGAATCGGTATCATCGATTTGGCGATTTTATCCGTTTTCCGAACGTTGGTCCCAAAACGCTTGAATATGCTGGTAACGAACCCTTGAAAGTAAGTGGACTACACCGCACCGAAAGTATATTCAATAAGCTTGCTGAACGTGATTACCTCATCAACCTTCCTTATCAATCTTATGATTATATCATTCTATTTCTGCGCGAAGCTGCGATAGATCCGAAAGTAGTCGAAATTCATATTACACTTTACCGCCTTGCAGAAAATTCACGCGTCATTAACGCTTTGATCAATGCGGTGAAGAACGGTAAAAAGGTCAATTGCCTGGTCGAATTAAAAGCAAGATTTGATGAACAAGCCAATATCTTCTGGTCAACACGTTTGGTAGAAGAAGGGGTACATGTAAATTATGGACTTACTGACTATAAGGTGCATTCAAAAATCTGCCTGGTTAAAAGAATGGAAAAAGGACGGGCCAGGTATTATGCTAATCTGGCTACGGGAAATTTCAATGAGAAAACAGCCAGGATTTATGGAGACCACAGTATTTTCACAGCAAAAAAAGAAATCACTACAGATTTACTAAAACTTTTCACCGCGCTCAACAAAAAGATGGTGACAAAAGGTTTTAAACACCTGATCGTGTCTCCGCTAGAATCGAGAAACAAACTCTATAACCTCATCGATAGAGAAATTAAAATTGCCAAGTCTGGAAAACCTGCATACCTGATTTTTAAGGTAAACAGCCTTGCTGATGAAGGCACGGTAGAGAAGCTCTACGAAGCAAGCAACGCGGGTGTACAGATCAAACTTATCGTAAGGGGTATCTGTTGCCTGATACCTGGAGTAAAAGGATATAGTGAAAATATTACGGTCATCAGCATTATCGACAGATATCTTGAACATGCAAGGGTCTTCATTTACGGGAACGCAGGTAAAGAAGAGATGTTCCTTTCCTCCGCAGATCTGATGAGCAGGAATTTTGAGCATCGTGTGGAAGTTGGATTCCCCGTACTGGATACTGAAGTTCGTCAGGAAATCAGAGATATTATTGAATTCCAGTTGCAAGACAATGTAAAGGCACGCGACATCACTAAGACCAATACCAACAAATACCATAAGAATAGGTTGACCACGAAAGTGAGAGCCCAGGTACAGACATATAATTATTTAAAAAACAAACATCAATAATGCTCCGATACGCCGCTATAGATATAGGTTCAAATGCTGTTCGATTGCTGATCGCAGATATCACAAGAACTGAGAAAGGATTTGAATTCAAAAAGAACACCTTGGTCAGGGTTCCACTCCGACTAGGAGATGATGCTTTTTTGGATCATGCAATCTCCGAGCGGAAAATGGATGATCTCATTAAAACAATGATTGCATTTAAAAATTTAATGGATGTATATCATGTGTCTAAATATCTGGCCTGTGCAACCTCGGCAATGCGTGAAGCTGAGAATGGAAAAGATGTAATTAAGAAAATTAAAAAGTTTGCCAATATCGATTTGGAGATTATCGAAGGACAGCGAGAGGCAAATATTATTTATGCGAACCATATTGAACAGAATCTGGATATCAATAAGAGTTATCTCTACATAGATGTTGGTGGAGGAAGTACTGAGTTATCTGTGTTTGTGAACAAAGCGCCCATAGCCTCTAAATCCTTTGATATTGGTACAATTCGTATTCTTGATAATCAAGACAAAGAAGAAACCTGGGAAGAGATGCGCGTATGGGTTAAAGAACATACAAGGAACTTAAAAAACCTTGCAGGAATTGGTACTGGAGGAAATATTAATAAGTTGTTTAAAATGTCTGAAGAAAAGGAAGGTATGCCGCTTACTTTTCAAAAGCTCAAAAGCATGTACAACGATTTGAATAGCCATTCACTGAAAGAGAGAATTCAGGTGTTTGGACTAAACCCTGATCGCGCGGATGTGATTATTCCTGCTGCTGAAATTTTTATAACACTGATGAAATGGACTGGTGTCAAACAAGTGTATGTGCCAAGGGTAGGGATGGCCGACGGCATTATTAACCTCCTCATCGAAGAAAATCTGAATCAATAAACGAGGGCTAGAAATTGGCCATGGTGACTTACACAGCTTGGATTTTTTGAAGCATAGACTGGCATCTCACCACAATATTGGATGATTTCAATTTTTATTTTTTCCAGCTGAATTGATGATTCTGCTGCAATTGTGTGGATATAATCTCCGTTGATCTCTGTTTTTGTAAAATAGATCAGGGAATTCATAATAACCGTTCCGTGCCCATTCGACACGTAAGTACAAGCTAATCGAGTGGGAGCGAAGCTTCGCGTTTTAGTTATTCGGGAATATATTTTATACGCCGACTCTTTCATTGTCCAATATTGCCAAACGTGTAGGAATGGATCTTCAGCCGACAAAATATGTGCTTGTTCAGAAGGTGTGAAAAGCTTCTCAAGAAAGCCTTTTCTTTTCCAGTTGCTTTCTTTTAAAGCGCATCGAAGGTCGACTAAGTCGTTTCCGATCATTTTTCGCCAAGTTTGCTTTCAATAATAGTCATTGATGCTTTTACAGTAAGCATCTTTTCCATTTCCTCGTTAGCTATCACAATATCGAACTCTTCTTCAACATCCAAAATCACGTCAACCAGATTGGCCGAATTGATTTTTAGATCATTAATGAAATCGGTATCCTCACTGATGGAATTCAGCGCTTCCTTATTTTGTGCGTAAGGGCTTACAATAGCCTTAAGTCGGTTAATTAAATCTTCTTTAGACATCATTTTCATTATATTTTTTTAATACGAGACAAGCATTTACATCGCCAAAACCAAAGCTAGCCTTGATCAGGATATCCGATCTTTGTTCCAATGTTTTTTGCGGAATTCTTTTCGATGCGATCAGATTGGTAATCTCTGGGTGAAGATCTTCACAATTGATGTTCGGAAATATAAAATTCCCATGAAGTTGCAGAACAGCAGCCACGCATTCGATACTGCCGGCAGCAGTTAAACAATGTCCGGTCATCCCTTTTAATGTGTTTATGGTAGGGAAATCATCACCACTTCGTTCCAGTGCCTCCACCCAATTTCGAATCTCTAAACTGTCCATGCTAGTTGCAGTGAGGTGGGCATTGATCAAATTTACCTGAGTTGCCAATACGTTTGCATGTTGTAAAGCCTGACGTATACAACGTTGAACGGCTATCGGACTTGGTGCCGTCATAGTTCCCTTCCCACGCTGCCCCCCTGAATTTACATGTCCGCCGAGTATTTCGGCATATATTCGCGCACCTCTTTTCAAAGCATGATCAAGGGACTCGACAACCAATGCACCTGCGCCACTTCCAGGTACGAAGCCCGCAGCGGTGCTACTCATTGGTCTCGAACCCCGTTCAGGATCATCGTTGGATTTATAAGTACATACTTTCATCGCATCGAAACCACCCCATATGTAGGGGCCACTGTCACTAGTTGCGCCCGACAATACTACGTCAGCATATCCGTTTTTAATACGTTCGTAGGCCATTAATAGACTTTCCGTGCCCGTGCTGCATGCAGATGAGTTTGTCGACACTTGATTGCCTAAACCAAGTTTCCCGGATAAATAGGCCGAAACGCCACTATTCATAGTCTGCAGCACAACGGTACTCCCCAATCTCCGTACCTTTAGTTCATCAATATCATAAATTGCTTCTCTAAACCTGTCTATTCCAGAAGTCCCGGATCCGAAAACAAGTCCATAGTCCCAAAATGGCTCATTTGCTTCTGCAACAGGCAAACCTGAATCCTTCCAGGCGTCCATCCCTGCAATGACGCCATATATAATACCGTTGCTGTTGAAATTACGGAGCTCTAATGTGCTGAAATATTGTGCAATCAGCGCGTCATTGAGTTGTGGTTTTCCTGAGATCTGACAAGAAAACTGAAGTCTCTTAAGTTCTTCATCAAATCGGATTCCGGATTTACCACCGCGGATTGCGGATTCAAAAGCCTGTAATCCAACCCCATTGGGTGCTACAACACCGAGTCCCGTAATAACAACCCGGTTAGCCATTGAGCTTCAATGTAACCATGCCCGACAGTGTGCCTTTGCACACTGTTTCTCCGGCTGCATTGGTCATGCTAACGGTGCAATGCAATTTTTTAAACCTGAAATACACTTTCTCAGATACGACGGTAACTTTTTCTCCTGGGAACACGGGTTTCATGAAGTCGATGGCAGTTGATGTTAACATAACATGGCCGATCGATTGTTGATCTGTATTTCCCATGAGATGAATTCCTAGACATACGAGGCCAATCTGTGCCATTGTTTCTGTTAAGATCACGCCCGGAGTTACCGGGTTGTCTTTAAAATGTCCCTTGTAAAATTCAAGCTCCGGGTTAAATGTATAAGATCCTGTCGCTCCATTTTCGTCGATCGCACTAAGCTCGTCTACAAAAAGAAAAGGATAAGAATAGGGTAATGCTTTTAGTATTTCTTGTGTGTTCATATTAGTTTATTGTTTCTCCCCCGTTTACGGGAATAACCGCACCGTTGATCCAGGCAGCCTCATCTTTACACAATAGGTAAACAACATCGGCAACGTCGTCGGGCTTAGTTAGTCGCTTATAAGGATTTCTATCTTGTGTATGTTTAATTAATAGTTCATTTCCTGGTACCCTACGCAATGATTGTGTGTCAGTCACACCCGCCTGAATACAATTTGACCTGATTCCAAAAGGGGCATATTCCAATGCAATTTGTCTGCTGATCGCTTCTAAAGCGGCTTTCGCTGCAGAAACTGCACCATAATATGGCCAGGCACGAGATGAGCCTTCACTGGTGAAAGCTAGTATTCTGGCGTCACTGGCGAATAAACCAGCTTTATGTAAAGCTGAAACCCAATCTACAAGGCTGAATGCCATGTGTTGAAGGGTGATCGTAAGATCTTCAGTAGATAATGGTGTGTCGGCAACCAGAGATTTTAAATTGCCTTTGGCGATGCTATGGATCAGACAACGTAATCTGCCACCTGCACTCATCGTTTCCTGAAGCGATGTGATAATAGATATTCTGTTTTCTAATTTGATCACGTCGAGATTAAAGGAAATTAAGCTGACACCTGTTGCTCTGATTAGCATAAATTGCTCCTCTAAGTCGGGTAACTCCGTTCTTGAGTTTCGATGTACGATGCAGATGTTCATCCCCTCGCGCGCGAGCCTAAGCCCTGACGCAAGCCCCAGGCCGCTACTGCCGCCAAGAATTAATGCCCAATATCCTTTTCCTTCAAAATCTTTTACCATTGCAATAAGATCTGCTGGGCAGAGAACCCAGGTCCAAAACTGAGCATTAGCCCTTTTTCGCCTGCTGTTGGAGAGGCATCCATGAAACGTTCCAGGACATACAATACCGTTGCGCTCGACATATTCCCAAATAAACGCAGAATTTCTTTTGTATGGTCTATGTTTTTTCCTAAAACCCCAAATAATTCTTCTACAACATGCACAATTTTTTTCCCACCGGGATGAAAGATCAGGTGATCAACATCCGCGATTGTCATACTGTACTCTGAGAGAAAAGGATGTATAATTTTAGGAAAGTGCGAAGCAATGGTTTCCGGCACATCAATATCAAGCACCATCTGTAAACCAGTATTTGTTAATGAAAATCCCATCAGGTGGGTGGAATCAGGAAAATGATACATGCCGCTTCCCAAAACCTCAGTCCCTTGATCGGTATCTAGGGATGATAGGAGTACACATGCTGCACCGTCACCAAATATGGCAGCGCTGACAATGTTAGCCATAGAAAAATCCTGAAGCTGAAAGGTAGCTGTTGGAGATTCTACAGCAATGACAGCCGCCCGCTTTCCAGGATTTCCTTTTAAAAAATTCGCAGCGTAAATCATTCCAGATACACCGGCGGCACAGCCCATCTCTGTTACTGGCAAACGAACCACATCTTTTCGAAGGTTTAAATTGTTAATCAGGAAAGCATCAAGCGAGGGGATCATAATTCCTGTACAGCTTACCGTAATTAGATAGTCAATGTCCTCAGCACGCCAGTTCGCTTTATGAAGCGCGTCGCTCAAAGCTGTTGTGCCCAACTTAATCCCTTCGCGGATGTAAATATCATTACGCTCAGCAAAAGATAAGTCGCTAAAAACCTCTTCCGGCGACATAAAAGAATATCTGCGGTCAACTGCCGCCTGCTCAAAAATCTTCTTTACTTTTCTGATAAATCGTGGTTCTTGTTTATCCAGCCATACATCCAGAAAGGGCATAATCTCAGCTGTACTCCGGGAATATTCTGGGAGTGCTTTATTTACGGTACATACTTTTACTTTTGCCATATCTATTTTGTACGGATAATCCATTGGTAACGAAAGGCCCACCTCCAGTGGATACTGAATTTTTTTAACTGTAGTTTCTTTGAATACATCTTTAAATCACCTCGCTTAAAACCGCGGAGGATAGAAATCAGTCCATCTTCTCTCGACATGTCATTTAATCTGAAGAGAAAGCAAATTGCTCTGAAAAGGTAATAAGCTAGCTTACTGCGATGCAGATCATTAATGACTATGCCCAATCTTGCTTTTTCCGTAAATTTTTTAAGGAGTTTTAATAGCTCATCATCCTGAAAATGATGTAGCGTGAGCGTACATAATATGATGTCGCAAGGAACAGCTAATGTCAGCGGATCAAAAATGTCAGCCGTATTATACGAAATAGTGTTATACTTTAGTGATAGCGTTTGCGCATGACTGATTGTAAAAGCATTTGCGTCAATTCCCTCCAGTTCAAAATTCAGTTTTTTTCTGTTTGCAAAATCAGCTAGTGTTCTAAGCATATCTCCATTTCCGCAACCTATATCTACAATTTTGATATTCTTTCCCGCGACTTCGTCAGAAAGTAATTGTTTAACACCATCAAGGGTCACTTTGTTTCCACCCAGTAGCGTGTTGATGCTCGCAATTTTGTCCAGCGCATCACGTAAAATATCTCCTTCCATTTCGAAATCATCCATGATTTCGGCTGCAGCGCTTCTGTATGTTGTATCAATCATGAATTAGATTGCTAATGGTTTACCATGCGTTAACCGGATTATCGGTCTTAATGCAGATGGAAATTTAATTAATCCTTCGAGCAACAACTCGGCCGTTTTCTGATTACCCGCTATCTTTGATAGTACCCTGCCCATTTGCATTCTAGTCCTGAAGTTATGCTGCCAGGATTTTGTGTATGCTTGTTCCAGTTGATGCCGGGAAAATTGTTTTTCTTTAAGATGACTGGTCAATAATTCTGCAAGTAGCTTTGCACTATGAATAGCCATACTCATCCCATTTCCGCAAAGCGGATGAATCAGCCCGGCAGTATCTCCGATCATGAAAATATGCTGGTATACTTGTTCCCGGGGTTGAAAGGAAATCTGACTGATCGTTAAAGGTTTGTCAAAGACCATCCTGCTTGTTTCAAAAATGGTTTTGAGATGTTCATTTTGATATAGCACCTCTTGCTGATGGGCTTGAATATCTTTGAAGCGTTTGAAAGATGAATAATGGACAAGGTAGCAGATGTTAATCAGTTCATCTTCCACTTTAGATACCCCGCAATAACCACCATTAAAATGATGTAATGCAACAAGGTCGTTGGCGAAATCTCCTGTATAATGGGACTTAACTGCCAACCATGGTGATTTATTTTGAATGAAATTTCGCGTTAATTTCTGATCAAGCCCATCTCGTTTTCCATAAGCACCGATTACAAACCCTGCGGTATATCGTTTCCCATGCAATGTGTCGACAGTAAACTCATCCTTCTGGTAATCTACCGCAGTAACGGTATCGTGTTCAAGCCTACAGCCCTGAAGGACAGCCTTTTCAGCCAGAAAATGATCAAGAAGAAAACGACTCACACCAAATCCACCAAGAGGAAGTGTTGTCGAAATTACTTTCCCTGATTGTGTAGATAGCTGAATTCTTGAGATTTGGCTTGGGCTTAGCTCGGCAGGATCAGCATCCAGCCATTGTAAATAGGGCAGAACCTCATTCGATATATACTCACCACATACTTTATGTTGTGGATAACTAGTTTTCTCAATCAGTCTAACATGAATCCCCTGTCTCAGTAAATGTAAGGCACAGCTCAGCCCGGCAAGGCCGCCTCCAATAATCAACACGTCGGTATTGCTTTCCATAGGAGATCAGTATCTCCAAAGCTACTTAAAAATCATAGCATCGCAACCGGCGATTTCCATCATTTCGCCGGTCGTTTAAATAGATCCCTATAGAGAGCTCATGGCTGCCGTAGTTATAGCTGCCGAGCCCACTGAGTGAATAATCATAGGAATAGCCGATTCTGAACTTTGACGAAGCAAATATCTGAACAATAGCACCCATGGCATTTTCTTTAGGTAAGCCACTTTGTAAATTGGATTTTGGAAAAAGATTAACGGAGCTGCGGTAGAATAGTCCAATCCATAGCCTTTCCTTCATCAGCAGGAATGTGCTGAGATCTAACGATCCTGGTGCTTTAGTATCTTCTTTTAATAACACTACTGGCTTAAGCTTAAAGTCGTCATCCAGAGGGATTAATGCACCAGCGGTAAAAAAATAATGTGGCTGTGGCACAGGAGCAAGGATGGTCGTCTGGTTATTTGTGGCAAAATATCTTGCCAGCATATTGGTCGCAGAAATCCCTGCAAAAAAACTGTCGTCAGAATAATATACGCCGAATCTGGCATCGGGTAAACGCTGACTCTGTAAACCTGTTGGTATTAAGGCGTCTCCACTTTGCACTCCCTGCAATTTAGTTCCGTCTATACCAATCTGCGATAAACCTACACCGATACCAAATGCGAGTCGTTGGCTGCCATCATAATTTAAAGGTAGCCTGTAAGCATAGTTTGCAAATGCACTTAAATATCGCTGTGCTCCAATCTGATCGTTCGTAACAACCAGTCCTAAGCCCACATTTTTATTAGTCAGTGTCCCGTCAGCGGAGATGGAAAAAGACTTGGGAGCACCCACCAATCCCTGCCATTGCGAACGATATGTGGCCTGAACAAAAAGATCTTCTTTGTAGCCTGCATACGCGGGATTTATTGATAAACCATTGAAGATAAACTGCGTAAACTGAGTGTCTTGTTGCGCATTTGCAGATACCCCAAGGAGAATCAATAGACCTGCAGCGATAATTTTTAATAACTTTAGTTGAGTCATCTGCCACATAGCTTGTTATTTTGATTTGTTTCTGATCAGTGTCAGGTAACCTTTGAAAACCTTCTGACCTTCCCCCGGAATGTTTATTTTTAAAAGATAGAAATACGTACCCTCATTTAAACCGTCGCCTTTCCATTCATTTAAATAACCCTTTTTCTGATAAATTGTGGCTTGCCAACGATTTAAGATTGTGAGCTCATTATCGGGGTAATTTTCGATCCCTGGGATCTCAAACCGGTCATTTGTGCCATCGTCATTTGGCGTAAATACGTTTGGAATCAAAATGCCGATAATGATTTTGACGTCTGTCGACTGATTGTTATCTCCATTTGGATCACTTTCATGAGCAGAAACAGTCGCGGTATTAGTAACCGTGCCCGGCGAAAGTGATTTTACCTTCAACTTAAGCTCTGCAGTTTGGCCATTGTCCATCTTATCCAACTCCCAAAGTACAGATCGTTCGAAACTGTTATAATTTGCCAGACCAAGAGTTGGCGTGCCAATGGAAAGGAATTGCAATTTGTCGGGCAACACGTCCTGCACCTTAACTAAAGTCGCGTTTCCAGCACCGTTATTCTTCACCTTCAACAGATAGTCGAACGGCTCATTACTCGCTACCGATCTTGTTTCAGATGTCTTAATAATCATCACGTCTGCCTGTACAACAGGTTGGACCTGGTAGATTACCTTTGTTATACCAGATTCCGCAGATGAACATCCATCCTGACTGATGGATATAACGGAATAATCACCACTCGCCTGCACCCGGTATTCGGATAAGGCGGCACCTGGAATAGCCGCACCATTTCTAATCCATTGGTATTTTACGGCACGCGCAGAACTTGCCCGCAACATCAGCGATGCCCCATATGGGACATTGACCGATTGCGCAGCAGATTGGGCAAGGCATGTTGTTGCAAAGAGCAATAACATGCCTAAGACCAAACTTGTTGTTCTGCTAATCATTGATGTTTTACCGGTTAATTAGTTACTACTGGTGTGATTACTGGTGCTGTAGGAGGAGCCGTTACAGATATGGTAATTGTATTTGATGCCGTAGCATCAGCCGCAGCGGAAATCAAACGACCTGTTGGAATAACATATTTGCCTGTTGCGACAAAATAGTACGTACCAACGGCAGTCTCCGTAACCTGATAAGGATTTGATGTTGCGAGTTTGGTTAAAGAAGCTAAACTTCCATCAGAAGGGGTTTTATACCAGTCGGCCAACGCAATGGTAACTTCTGAGGGAAGAGCCACACTGCCCGTTACTGTAGCTGCTGTAGCATTTAGTTTTGTTCGCAGAGATGCATCTGCATTTGTACAGTATGATGCTGGTGTCCCAGCATCGGCAGCAACGGTGACTGTGAACTCAGGTAAAACAAAGATATCAATGTCTTTTGTCGCATCCACGTCAGACCAACACCCATTACCATCCTTAACAAGTAAACGTAGCTTGTATGCACCTTCCACAGTTAAGGTTTGCTTAAGTTGTGAGCCAGTTGTACCGGTAATCACAGCATTGGTTATCGCTGGGTCGGGTTGTGAGACCATAATCCATTTGTACTCCGAAAAGCCACTGCCACCGTTAATAGTGACTTCTTTACCTTTATAGGCGTAATAATTTGCTGCACTTGCAGAGACACTTGCGGATACCACTAGTATAACCATGAGGGTAATCGCTTTGAAAAAGTTGGGAGTTTTCATAATCTATTTATTTGAGTATATTGTTTAATTAGTTAATTGCTTGTGGGGTAATTGGTGGTGTATTGGGTTTTGGTAACAAAGTGACATGGAAAGCTAATCCTGCGCTCGTGCACGTTGCATTTTTAACGTATAATATTCCACTGTATGCTCCCGCAGTTGCCGTTGCCGGGAAATGTATGGGAATTGCCGCCGCGGGAAGGGACTGATCGGTAACTGGTAAAAAGGTACCTGGTAAAAGTGGATCCCAGACAATGCTATAAGTGGTTGGCGACTGCGTTGTTGCCGTATAGGGTAAACTTGCTGTCGACGTTTCTACACATGCTGAAGGCATTGCTCCAAGCGTAATTGTCGGTAGGGACAAAACTGTCACGTTGATCGGTACGCGCTCTGATTCTAGGGTACAGCCTATCTTTCTTGAGGCTACATAATAAATAGTATTCGCGATAAGGGAAGGCGTAACGAAAGGGGCTGTGGCCGACTGCACAACAGGGCTGGTGCTGCTGAGCGAATTATACCAAAGTAATTCATTCCCCGAATCTGTAGTTGCCCTGAGTGCAGCGGTATTACCGTAGCACACCGAAACGTTTTGAGAAGAGACGCCAACAGTAAAAGTTGGTTTTGCCGCAGTCATGCTTACATCGTACATACGTAAAGCATCACCGGCTACACCGAGATTAAGCAAACCGGCGTTTAACTCTACAACAACTCTGTTGAAAGCTACGTTGGGGTTTACCGTTACATTCATTTCGCGATATCCCGCACCCAGACTTAATAAATTCAATAAATTAAGATCCAATATATTGGAGCCTAAAGTCTGTGTGCTTACTAAACTCTCATTATTATATACTTTGAACGTTATACCGTTTCCCAGCAAAGCTAGGTCTACCAAGGCCTGTGGTAATCCCATTCTAAACGAAATCCCATCAGTTGCAGTTCCAGTATGGTCAAAGAAAAATGTCTGCGATATGGTACTGGCAACGCCTACACCGGCCAAGCCAGAAGAAAAAGACGAATAGCGACTACTGTTTCCATCAATTGCATATTGAGGGTTTGCAATAAGCTGACTTAATTCTAAACCGCCAACTGCCGCTCCACTATTGATAGTGATTCCCGTAGCCGTACCAGCATCTGTAAACTGAGCCCTGGAGCTGCACGTAGAGGCAGTTTGTGTAAATGCATTATAGACATTGACCTCCAGCGAATGCGCCACATCTGCCACCCTCAAATCTGAAGGTAAACTGACGTTTAATCTGATCGAGTTATAATCAGCCACAGGTCTCACCAGCGCATACCACTCGCCAAGTTTATCTAAAACGACATGTGTTGACGTTGTACCCACAGAACTTCCTTCGTTTGGACTTCCATTATAGCCTATGCCTGCACTATTGAATGCGTAATTTGCTGCCCCCGAATAGCCCTGTCCAGTGATGCCCTGAGTTTCTACAATACCTATTAAACCAAGAACGGCAACAGATATGCCATTGAGAACAGGTTTTTCCTTCAACTTGATATATGTGGTTGTTCCACCTGCCAGGGTAGCGTTGCCAGTATTCCTGATCTGGAGGTAAATGTTAGCGCCAGCTCCAACTACACCCGCGATGCCCACATCCTGGACTGCCCGTAGCTTCGTTGGAACCGTTGTGCTCCCAGTAAGCAGCGTATTATCTCCGTAAAAAAAACGGTAGGTATCTGGAAGAGGAAAAACATTTGGTGTCGTATACCTTGAAATTGGATTTGATATTGTTGCAGACCCATTGCCTAGTGAAATCAGGGTGCCACCAAAATAGTCTCCTGTCTTTTGTCCCGTTAAAAATGTCGGTGTCTGCGCATCGGCAGTCATACAATTTCCAGTCACCATCAACAGTGTTAATGATGCCATAAAAATCCCCCGGAACGCAACTTTTTTCCTAATCAACTAGTCTGATGTTATGTTTGATTTTCCCTCTGAAAAAACTTTTTCAGTTATACTAACTGGTGTGTTTTTTCGTTATCCAAACATATCACACAAACATTTTATATTGGCGTTCATTGCATTCAGTTTGACCTGTTCGCAAACACCAGGAAATTCTGAGGATAAAAAAACCCTTACCGATTTTTATCAGGTAAGGGTTTGATAATCAGCAACAAATTATATGTTGCAACTGATATTCATTTTATTCAGTATTAAACGCTGTTCCGTACGATTTAGCTATTCAATAATTTTGAGGATTTTGCGTCTAAAAACCAGGTCAAAGTTCCATCAAAAGGATTAATTAGTTGTGCCGGATAGAGGAAGGTATTTTTGTCTGTAACATCGATTACGTGTCTTAACGCTTCAGCTTTCGAATCACCTGTTACCAGGAAAGCAACATTCTTTGCTTTATTGATTAACGGGGCGGTAAAACTGATTCTGAAAGCCGCTAATTTCTCTACATACACAGAGTCTACAGAAGCATCTTGGTTTTTAAGTATTTCCGTCTCCGGAAACAGTGAAGCAGTGTGCGCATCATCACCCATTCCAAGTAAAATAAGATCGAAATTTATATCTGCTCCCTGAAAATGTGTTTCAATACTTTTAATGTAAGCATCGGCAGCCTGCGCTGGCGCTAAAGTAGTATTTACGTAAAAAACCTGCTCAGTAGGGATATTTAGTGGATCTAATAAAGTCTCTCTAGCCATTAAGCCATTGTAATTTTCTAAACCAGGCTCTACATCGCGCTCATCACCGAAAAAGAAAAAGACCTTAGACCAATCAATTCTATCAGCATAAGTGGTTGCAAGTGCATGATACAAAGGTTTTGGTGAGTTTCCTCCTGTCAACACAAAGTTGAAGCAGTCCCGTTCCTCAATAGCCTGATTTCCTATTTTAAAAATATAGTTCGCTAAATCAGCGATTAGCTCTTCATCAGTATGATAAATTAATACGCTCATCTTATCCTTTATTTAATGGAAGTGTAAACCAATGAAATCCATCTCTTGCAATTAATGCTTCAGCATCCTCAGGACCCCATGAATCTGCGGTATAGTTAGGAAAGCTCAATGATTTTTTGCTCTCCCATGAATTTACCACCGGCATCAATAGCTCCCAGGCACTTTCTACCTGGTCTGCACGCATAAATTGTGTCTGATCTCCGGTCATTACATCCAGCAAAAGTGTTTCATATGCTTCCGGTGTATCTGAACTGTAGGTACCTTTGTAATCGAACACCATATCAACTGGATTTAGTACCATATCCAGTCCAGGACGTTTTGCCTGAACCTGTAAACGGATACTCATCTCTGGCTGAATGCTAATGATCAATCTGTTTTGTTGCCAGTGTTCTGTAACAGACCCCGGGAAAATATGGTGTGGAACATCTTTAAACTGAATTGTGATCAGTGATGATGTTTGGAAAAGTCTTTTTCCTGTGCGCACATAAAATGGGATTCCTTGCCACCTCCAGTTATCTACGAAGAATTTGATTGCCGCGAAAGTTTCCGTATTTGAATCTGCGTCTACATCTTTTTCAGAGCGATAACCGGGAACTTCTTTACCTTCAACCCAGCCCTTAGTGTATTGACCTCTAACGGTACTAAAACGGATATCATCTGGACCAAACGGACGCATCGCTTTAAGTACGTCTACTTTTTTGTTCCTGATCTCATCTGCATCAAAGTTGATTGGCGTTTCCATACCCACAAGACAAAGCAGTTGCAGGATATGATTTTGGATCATATCACGAAGTGCACCGGCACCGTCATAATAACCACCGCGGTCGCCAACACCCAGTTGCTCAGTCACGGAGATTTGTACATGGTCAATATATGTTCTGTTCCAAAGCGGTTCCAAAAAGGAGTTTGCGAAACGGAATGCCATAATATTCTGTACTGTTTCTTTACCAAGATAATGATCAATCCTGTAGATCTGTTTCTCGGTGAAAATTCCAGTCAATAACTTGTTCAATTCTTTAGCCGTTTCCAGATCCCTTCCGAAAGGTTTTTCTATAACTACCTTACAGCTTTCTTCTGTACCAGCCAAACCGTATTTAGAAATACATTGCGCAATTAATGGGAACAGATTTGGTGCTACAGCAAGATAATAAACCACCTGTGTAGTCGGTCCAAATTCGTTTTGAAATCTTTCGATCAATGTTTTAAGACTTGCAAACGTATCAGGTGCAGATACATCGACGGGATTATAATGTACATGCTCAGCAAATTTTGTCCACTTATCTTTTTTTACCTTACCATTTCTAGAAAAGCTGTTTACACCTTCCATCAATGTATCGCGGAATTTTTGGTCGGTTAGTTTCTTGCGCGCCGTCCCTATGATGGCAAAATTGCCAGGCATGTAATTGTCACTATACAGATTGTATAGGGCAGGTGCGAGTTTACGCATATTCAAATCACCTGTTCCGCCGAATATGACAACAACAGTTGGTTTAAGATTGATACTTGTTTTCATCTTTTCTATGATTTAATAGGATTCCAGGTGGCATGGAAGATGCCTTCCTCATCTGTACGTTCAAAAGTATGGGCACCAAAGAAATCTCTTTGCGCTTGTGTTAAATTTAATGGAGATTTTTCTGTTCTAAGTGCATCGAAATAGGTTAGAGCGGATGCAAAAGCAGTAACGGAGATCCCGTTTTTAACTGCTGTACTTACTACATTTCGTACACCAGGTAACGTTCCTTTAATTTTGTCCTGTATATTTTTGTCTGAGAACAGATGATTTAAATCAGGCTTTGTTTTATAGGCACTATAAATATCCTGTAACAACTCTGCACGGATAATACATCCACCACGCCATATTTTTGCAATTTCATCCAGCTTTAATTCGTATTCATAACTTTCAGATGCTTGTGTAAGTAGGTGTAGTCCCTGTGCATATGCTACAATCATCGAAAAGTACATCGCATTTTCCAAGTCAGCCTCGAATTGCTCCTGATCTGCTATAGCCTCAGTTTCATGTGTAAAAGCAGCCCCAAGTTCGGTGCGTAGCGTTTTGAATTTTGACAAATCTCTGGTGCTTACAGCTTCGTTGATTGTAGGAATAGGCAACTGCAGTTCCATAGAAACCTGAGAAGTCCACTTTCCTGTGCCTTTTGATTTGGCTTCATCTTTAATCATGTCGATGAGCAAGTTTCCCGTCTTTTCGTCTTTGAATTTAAATACGTCGGCAGTAACCTCCATCAAAAAAGATTGCATCCTCCCAGCGTTCCACTTTGAAAATGTAGCCTCGATCTGCTCATTACTATAACCCAACCCTGTTTTCATAATGGCATAGCTCTCAGCAAGAAGTTCCATCATGGCGTATTCAATACCATTGTGAACCATTTTTACAAAATGACCCGAAGCGCCAGGACCGATATAGGTCACACAGGGCTCGCCATTTACCTTAGCAGAAATGGCTTCAAGCATTTCTTTCATAGCGCTGTAAGCGGCTTTATCACCACCAGGCATCATACTAGGACCAAACCGCGCGCCTTCTTCACCACCGGAGATTCCCATTCCGAAAAAGTGAATACCGGTTTTTAACAGATCTTCGGCTCTGCGACTGGTGTCTGTGAAATGGGAATTTCCGCTGTCAATAATCATATCACCCTTTTCAAGCAAAGGCTGTAACTCAGCGATAACACTATCTACAATCGGACCAGCGGGAACCAGTAACATAACTCTCCGGGGAAGTTCCAGACTCTGGATGAAATCTTCCAGAACAGCAAAACCCTTCAAATCATGCTTTTTCCCATCTTCCTCGAGCTTTTTTAACATCTTTGGATCTTTGTCATAGCCGGTAACATCAAAGCCATGATCTGCCATATTCAGTAATAGATTACGGCCCATTGTTCCAAGGCCTATCATTCCTAAAGTGTATTTTTTCATCCTATATTATTTTATTTTTTTTGGCTGTGTCGTGTACACATGATATCTCTCTTTGGCTGCCCATAATTTTGCGCCGCCCTTGATCCCGTCACGGTTGTTAACAAGCTTCATATTATCTTCCAGTTCGAATTCTATTTCCTTAGCATTTCCTCCACCTATATACAATCTATCATAATTGAATACAGTCTTGTAGATACCTATGATCCGCTCCAATCGATCATTCCAATCTTTTTTGCCAATTTTCTTAAGTGCCTTATCGCCAATATAGTTATCGTAATCTTTGCTCTTTGTCACAGGAAGGTGTGCCAGTTCTAAATGCGGCAACAATTGCCCATCAAAATATTGGGCGGTACCAAAACCTGTGCCCAATGTAATCACAAGCTCGAAACCTTTGCCACTTACTACAGCTAAGCCCTGTTGGTCAGCATCATTGATCAGTCGTACCGGTTTACCAAATAAATCAGCAATCTGCTGGGCAAGGTCAACATCTTTCCATTTGTTGCGGGCCAGATTGGGAGCAGTTTTAACTTTTCCATATTTAACATAACCTGGAAAACCTACAGCAATTCTGTCGAATGTGGCCAGCGTTGCTGCCAACTGTTTAATAACCTCGAGCACCGCAGCGGGAGTAGCGAAAGTTGGAGTAGGCAACTTTGTATATTCTGAAACAACTTCGCCTTCTGAAGTTAAAACACAGGCCTTAATACTACTGCCGCCAATATCTACAGAGAGGATATTGGTCTTTTTTTCTAAATGTTGATTTGCTGGCATATCTGTGGATTAAACTAAAACTTAATCAATTTTTCAAAGGTATTTTTTTTTGTTTATCAGACTTAAAATAAACTGTAATATTAGTGTATTGTTTTTTTACTGCCAATTATTACACGAATCCTACATTAACACTGCTAAAAGCTAGTCAGGCTTATGTTTCCACCTTCTATGACTCCACAGCCAGTAGCGTGGGTCTGACTTGATGATCTGTTCCAGCATACCTACATGTAAGGCAGTGATTTGGGCAGCATCCAATTTTGCTGGCTCCATACATAACGGGATGCATTCCGACTCGTAATAACCCTTCTTCAATACTTTAACTCTAAGGTAAAAAATAGGACGGTTGGTTTTCATGGCAATTTTCTCCATACCCTGGATAATTGCTGTAGGCTGATTCATGAAGATTGTCCAGAAATTAAAGTCGCCTTTCTGTGGAGCCTGATCATTTCCAAAACAAAATACGGTCGGCTGGCTCTTTGTATCAGCAACCGCCCTCAGCGTTTGACGCATTGAAATCATATGGTTGCCAAAGCGGCTGCGGATGCGCGTGAACCAATTGTCAAATACCGGATTGGATAAAGGTTTGTAGATAGGATAATTGGCAGCGCTAATGTGGAGGCCTAATGATAAGGTCCCCCACTCCCAATTTCCATAATGTGCAGAACACAATAATACACTCTGACCATCCTTAAAATAAGCTTCCATTAAATCAATATTCTTAAAGGTAAATCGCTTTTTAACCGCTGCCTTAGACATGGTTGCCATTTTTATAATTTCGACCATTAGATTGGTCAGATAGCGATAATATTGCTTTTCAATTTGAAGAATCTCCGGAGTCGATTTTTCTGGAAATGCGTTCGTCAGATTTTCACGAACTACTCGCTTTCGATAACCGAAAACACGATATAGCAGAAAATATAATAACTTGGCAAGCACATACAAGATCGGTAAAGGCAACAATGAAAGCAGATATAGTAATCCTATCCCAAAATGCGTCATGCTTTTTCTTATCATTTTCCCGGTTTATCGCCGCTAATTTAGGTTATGGTCTCGTATATATTACCATTTATTCCTAATATTACCTGTCCAAATATTTCTTAGCAATGAGCATCCCCTTAAAAATAGCTATTGTTTCTTTATTAATTCTATTACCTTCTGTAAAATCTAACGCACAGATAAAAAAATCACCATCAACAACAGCCCTCCCCAATCTCATCCAGTTTGTGGATCCTTTTATTGGTACTGGTGGCCACGGACATGTTTTTCTAGGTGCCAATGTGCCTTTTGGTGCTGTTCAACTTGGTCCGGTAAACCGCTCTAGCGGTTGGGACTGGTGTTCTGGATATCATTATTCTGATTCTACTATAGTAGGCTTTTCACACACGCATTTGAGTGGTACCGGCATTGGTGATCTGGGTGATATCCTTGTGCTTCCAGTATCGGGTAAAAAGAAATACGCTTTATTTAATCATCATGATGAAGTAGTAGCACCTGGCTATTATTCCGTTTATTTAAGGGATGATAAAATAAAGGTTGAGCTTACTGCATCTGAACGTGTCGGCTTTCATCAATATACTTTTGCGAAGGCCGGCTCTTCGCAAATCAGCTTTAATCTTCAGGCAGGGATAGGATGGGACAGACCTGTGCAAACAGCTATAAAACAGCTAAACGATACGACCTTGGTCGGCTATAGGTATTCAACGGGTTGGGCTGCCGATCAGCGCCTGTTTTTTACAGCTATTTTTTCAAAGAAAATCACAGGCTTCAGCCTTGCCGACTCATCGTCGGTGCTGAATGCCATAGAGGCTACAGGGAAAAAACTCACGGCAACTGCACTCTTTTCTGTTGCTGCTAACGAGCAAGTTAAAATTAAAGTAGGCATATCGCCAGTCAGCATAGAAAATGCTGCTGCCAATATCTTTGCTGAAATTCCACATTGGGATTTCAATCTTACGCTAAACCAGGCAAAAGATAAATGGAATAAAGAACTCGGTAAAGTGATTATAGAAGCGCCAATTAAAACCAAAAGGATATTCTACACTTCACTGTACCATACTATGATTGCACCATCAATCTTTAATGATCACAATGGAGATTATCGCGGCACAGATAAAAACATCTACCATCAACCGGGTTTTACAAATTTAACCACATTTTCTTTATGGGATACCTATAGAGCAGCACATCCATTGCTTACTATACTTCAACCAGAACGTGTCAAGGATGTAATTAATAGTATGCTGGCTATTTATCAGCAACAGGGAAAGCTCCCGGTGTGGCATCTGATGGGAAATGAGACAAACACCATGGTCGGAAATCCGGCAATTATGGTAGTTGGAGATGCTATTCTGAAAGGATTCACAGGTTTCGATAAGACATTGGCCTATGAGGCGATGAAGACAACTGCAATATTGGATGAACGTGGGCTGCGCTATGTGAAAAAATACGGGTACATTCCGGCCGACAGTACCGTAGAGTCGGTCGCGATGGGTTTAGAATATAGTATCGCTGACTGGACTGTTGGACAGGTAGCAAAATATCTTGGGCACGCCGACGATTATCGTTACTTTAATAAGAGAGGTGGGAATTATCAAAATTATTTTGACAAAAAAACCGCCTTTATGAGAGGAAGAGTATCTGATAATCAATGGCGTATGCCTTTTGATCCTTTCCAGTCTATTCATCGTAATGATGATTTCACTGAAGGAAACGCATGGCAATATACGTGGCTGGTGCCTCAGGATGTCGAAGGGTTGATCACGTTAATGGGAGGGAGGCGACCTTTCATAAAAAAATTAGATTCTTTATTTGAAGTTAAAGGGAAACTTGGGGCTGAAGCGTCCCCAGATATCAGCGGATTGATCGGCCAATATGCACATGGGAATGAGCCAAGTCATCATATCACTTACATGTACGCCTATGCTGCTCAGCCCTGGAAAACTGCCACAAAAGTTCGGTATATTATGAATGAACTTTATAGTGATCGTCCCGACGGACTGTCGGGTAATGAGGATGTAGGTCAGATGTCAGCATGGTATGTGTTTTCTGCCTTAGGGTTCTATCCACTTAATCCTGCAAATGGACAATATATTCTTGGAAGTCCCGCTGTTGATAAAGCTACAATCGATCTTCCCGCGGGGAAAAAGTTCAAGATCATTGTTGAAAACAACAACCTGAAGAATTACTACATTCAACAGGTTTTGCTAAACGGCAAATTATATGATAAATCATTTCTACAGCATAAAGATATTGTTGCGGGAGGAAGTCTGGAGATCAAAATGGGCCCTGTTCCTTCAAAAACATGGGGTGTTTCAGTGGGCAGTCTGCCGTTTTCTACAACAAGAAAATAAATTCACAAGCAGGCGGCAAAACAACCTGCTTGTGAAAAACTTATTTTAGGCTGGATTGGATTTCTGTTGCCTTTTTATAATGACCTTCAATTGTTGGCAGCGTCTTGTTTGCAAAAGCGCTAATATCTGAGTCTGAATTTTTGCCGCCTGCTTTAAATAAATCTACTGTTTTAGCATGGTCTGTTACCATCATCCCAATATAATGTTTATCGAAATCTGCGCCAGACATCTTTTTCATTTCATCCAGATGTGCTTGTTCCATTGCCGGTAATGCGGCTGGTAACGTCACAGATTTTTTTTCGGCAATTGCTTTCAATTCATCATTTGCTTTTGAATGGTCTGCTACCATCATCGCCGCAAAATCTTTTACTTGTGCATTACTTGACTTACTCTGCGCAAGTTTTCCCGCTTCTACTTCCATCATACCACCAACAGCAGCTTTTTCCATAAATGCGTTAGCATCCGTAGCCGCAGGATTCATACCTGTAGTATCGGTAGCCGTAGTCGTCTGAGTTATAGTGGTGTCTGTGGTGATAGAATCCGTTCCCGATCCGTCAGTCTTATTCGAATTACAAGCCTGCATGGCCAATACTGCAGCAAAGGTTGCCGCTACCAGAAATTTCTTTTTCATCTTCTTTTGGTTTTAAATGTTTGGTTAGGTTATTACTTATTCTTCGGCACTTTTGCGCCTTCTTTTCTAGCCTCCGACAATCCGATTGCGATTGCCTGCTTTTTGGAGGTCACTTTTTTTCCTGTTCCTGTTTTAAGCTTACCGGCTTTCTTTTCGTGCATAGCCTCTTCAACTTTTTCGCTAGCTTTTTCTGAATACTTTGCCATGATCTTGTTGTTGTTTTTTACTTATAACACACACCTTTAATTGTTGTTTTCTGAATTTTTATTTGATGCTTCAAGCCTCTTTTAAGTAATCTCATCTGATCTAACTCTAAAAACACTACTTTAGTTCTATGATTCGTAACATGATATTTAAGACTCCATTATTTATTATTCTATTAATCTGCGGAGGGTTTGCTTCAGCACAGGATACGTCATTTACCACCTATAGCGCCTTTAAAAAAGCACTTAAGATGTACCCTGATATAAAAATAGTTCCTGAATTTGTGTCACCCAACGTTAAGGAAGAACGTAATCTTACCTATTGTACGATTGGAGATCGAGAGCTTAAATTAGATGCTTTTTATCCTGTTCACAAGGGTGCAAAAGATGCTCCTGCTATTCTAATTATCCATGGTGGTGGCTGGCGCAGCGGCAACAGGACTCAACATATTCCATTAGCACAGCATCTTGCAGCATTAGGATATGCCAGCTTTACAGTCGGGTACCGCCTTTCGGAAGAAGCTTTATATCCTGCAGGCATCGTAGATGTGAAGTCTGCGTTACGATGGGTTAGAAAAAATCATAAACGATTCAAATTGAATCCGGATAAAATCACGGTCTTAGGTTTCTCGGCAGGTGGGCAGATGGCCGTACTCGCCGGAGTGACTGCAGGACACGCTGAATTCAATCTGGCATGTTCAACCAATGTATCCGATCAGGTACAGGCTATTATTGATCTCGACGGAACGTTGTCATTTGTTCATCCTGAAAGCGGTGAGGGCGACGATTCAAAAAAGCCTTCCGCAGCCACACTCTGGTTTGGTGCAAGTAAAGTTGACAATCCTGCCTTGTGGAACGCTGCGTCACCTCTAACTTATGCAGGTAAAAATACACCGCCTATTTTATTTATCAATAGTTCTGTCGACCGTATGCACGCGGGGCGCAACGACTTCATCAAAAAGTTGGATGAGGCAAACGTGTATGCTGAAGTGCATACTTTTCCTGATTCACCGCACGCTTTTTGCCTTTTCGATCCCTGGTTTACGCCAACAGTGAATTATATTGACGCTTTTCTAAAGAAAATATTCAAATAGATACTAAATCCCTGCATCAAGTGCCTCATCTTCAGCTTTAGAATCAATAGGCTTAACGTTATGAAAGTCTTCTGACGAACTTCCAGTGCCATCTTGATTGCCTGCTATGGGCTTATTGCCTGTTCCAGTATAACCGTCGTCCTTCAGTGAATCATACCCCTGAGTTCCTGTATTATCAAATCCATCGCGTGGCCCTTCTGGAAGATTCGGGTTTCTGAGCTCGTCTTTTGGTGTTGTGTCTTTATTAATTTCCATTACTTTAATGTTTCAGGCTATAACAGTCATACTTGCTCTGGGTTTTATTTATTGAATATTAAACGTTATAGCTACGCTTTTATGTTTAATTAATTACCTTAGAGACTAAATCACACTAAAACACAACTATGCAGTTTTTTGCTTTTCTCGCTACCTTTCTGTTGCTATTACGTATCAGGAAAGGACTAAGATTTAGTATTTTCTATCCAAAATGGAAAACAATGCTTCATTTGGCGATTCTGGTATGTGTAGTCTTGTTTTTCGTTTCGGAAAGTCTCTTTCATGATACGTTGAATGTGTTTCTTGGAAGTTTTGTGTTGTTGGGCCTTTTGCAGTATATTAAAAAGGAGCCCGACTTTAAACCGCAGACACCCTTTATAAACGCACATTATCCACTGGTGGGAGTGGGAATCTTAATGGGGCTTACTAAAGTAGTTGCCTCGGATTTTTACCATCAATACAGCAACTATTTTCAACTCGTTTATTTCGGATGTTTCATTTGGATCTTCGCACGTATGGCAACATCCAAAAAACAAGAAGAGGAACTGAGAATCATCGGTCAGCGTAAAACGGAGCTGGAAATGCTTGTGTCAGAACGAACGATGGAAATCACCAGACAGAAAGATGAACTACAGGAAACAGTAAAAGAGCTTCAAGCTACTCAGGCACAACTTATTCAACAGGAAAAGCTTGCCTCTCTTGGAGAACTCACCGCAGGCATTGCCCATGAAATTCAAAACCCTTTAAACTTTGTGAATAATTTTGCTGAGGTTAGTGCAGAACTAATCGACGAAATGGCAGAAGAAATTGCTAAAGGAGATACGGAAGAGGTACTAGCTATCGCTGCAGATATTAAACAGAACCTCGAGAAAATCAGGCATCATGGTCAACGTGCGGATGGAATCGTAAAAGGAATGCTGCAGCACAGTCGTGCCAGTAATGACGCTAAGGAACCAACAGATATCAACAATCTAGCCAGCGAATATCTGCGCTTGGCTTACCATGGTTTAAGGGCAAAGGATAAATCTTTCAATGCCGAGCTTGTTACTAATTTCCAGGAAGACATGCCGAAAGTGGATGTGTTTGCCCAGGATATTGGCAGGGTAATGCTGAATTTGTTTACCAACGCATTTTATGCAGTTCAACAAAAACAAAAGAAGGGAATCTCCGACTATAAACCTACAGTTACAATAACGACGGCTACAAAAGGCAAACTGTTGGAAATTAAGGTGCGTGATAATGGAATAGGAATTCCTGAGTCTATAAAAGATAAGATCATGCAGCCGTTTTTCACTACCAAACCTACTGGTGAAGGTACAGGCCTTGGTCTTTCGCTAAGCTTTGATATTGTCGTCAAAACGCACGGAGGGAAAATTGATATTCAAACACAGGAAGGTGAATTTACTGAATTTACCTTGTCTGTGCCTGTATAATCCAGCTCCTTTTAACTACCTTATTTATTTAATTTTAACAATATTTAAACAGTATATTTGAACTGGGATAATTGTTAAATTTTTTAATGGGCGCTAGAAAAGCCATGCTCGTGCTCCTTGCACAGCTCTGTTTATGCTTCAACATTAGTCTGGCAACAGCGGGGGATCTACATGTAAATCAGGCTGGTATAATGGATCTCCGTGGACACTCTTTTAGCTCTGATATTCCTCTAAATGGAACCTGGCTTTTTAGCTGGCATCAGTTGCTTAACCCAAAATTGCAATATATCGGTGGTATCCCTGTTAATTTTCCGGCAAAATGGACCGACCTAAAACTAAACGGCAAAAAGCTGCCATCATTTGGCTACGCTACCTATAGGCTCAAAGTGCTGTTGCCAAAATCTAAACAAGCGTTGCGCATCGCGATGCCCGAGGTATACACAGCCTACGAACTTTTTATAAACGGGAATCAGGTTGCCTCAAATGGAGTGGTAACAACCTCAGAAAAGGGGTTCGTTCCTTATGCGGAATACAGGGCAGTCGATATCCCGGTAGGTACTGATTCGCTCTACATGGTTTTGCAGATTGCCAATTTTGCCCACAGTAAGGGGGGGATCAAGAAAAACATCACAATAGGTCCCACAGAACTAATGTCGCTTAAACGAAATCGGGCAGAAGGTATCGACTTGATTTTGGGAGGATGTTTAATTATGGGCGGACTATTTTTCCTTGGTTTATATCTGATGGGAAGTCGGGATAAAGCTATTTTGCTATTCGCGATTTACTCCATCATTTATAGTTACCGTATCATAGGGATAGATAACTATGTGTTGCATACCATGATCCCAAATATCAGTTGGTACTTCACCATCAGATTGGAATATTTTACACTGTTTTTTGGTATCGGTTTATTTAGTTTATATACTAGATACTTGTACCCTCAAGAAGTAAAAGAGCGTCAGGTGCTCGCTTTGTGTGCTTGTTGTTTTTGCTTCGCTACAATAACCTTGGTTTTTAGCCCTTATTATTTCACTCAGCTCATCAACCCCTTTTTGGTCGTTATGGCTGCCTGTCTCATTTACATTCCCTACGTATACATCAGGGCTTTTCGGAAAAGAAGGCCTGGTGCAATTTATACCTTGATGAGTTCTGTAGCCCTGGTCATTCTTTTCGCTATCGCGCTGTTGCACTACTGGGAAATTACACCTGCACTTCAATTGCTCAGCTTTATATGTTATCTCGCATTTTTCTTCTTGCAGTCTCTTGTACTTTCTCACAGGGTATCTTTTAAATTAGGTACAGCTAAAAGAGAAGCTGAGGAAGGATTGAAAGTTAAAAGCGAATTTTTAAGTACGATGAGTCATGAAATTCGAACTCCACTTAATGCCGTAATTGGGATGAGTCATCTTTTGCTGAAAAATAATCCCCGCAAAGATCAACAGGAACAACTTGATGTGATGTTGTTTTCGGCAAATAACCTGCTGGCAATTGTAAATGATATCCTCGATTATAACAAGATCGAAGCTGGAAAAATCGTTTTTGAACGGATAGAGATGGATATTACCGCTATTACACGAAATATCGTTTCCGGCTTAAGAAGCACCGCACAGGACAAGAATATTGAACTACGGTTGAAAATTGATCCGCTATTGAAAAATAAGATCATGGGAGATCCCACTAGGATTTCACAAGTCATCACGAACCTGGTGCATAACGCAATCAAATTCACTGAGCGTGGATCTGTTGAAGTCGGAGTGGAAGTTAGAATGCAATCTGAAAAAACCACGACGCTTTACCTATATGTAAAAGATACAGGCATCGGTATTTCGCAGGCCAACCAAAAGCGGGTATTTGAAAGGTTTACGCAAGCGGATTCATCAACATCCAGAGGCTTTGGAGGAACCGGCCTGGGCCTTGCAATTTCGAAACGTATTTTAGAGCTTCAGGAAAGTGATTTGCACTTGATCAGTGAGCCCAATGAAGGGTCTCTTTTTTATTTTTTCCTTACTTTTGATAAAGGGACATCCGCGATTAATGAAAAGAAACAATCAGTTTTGCCGCTCGAGTCTGATCAGCCACTGGCCGGCGTTTCTATTTTATTGGTGGAAGATAACATGATGAATGTGCTGGTTGCTCAGCGGTATCTGGAGCGTTGGGGTGCAGAAATTGATGTGGCCTATAATGGATTAGAAGCACTGCATAAACTCAATCTGGATAAACACCAGCTGGTGCTGATTGATCTTAATATGCCTGTGATGGATGGTTACGAAGCTGCCACCCGTATGCGTGCAGATGGCGTAGTTATTCCAATATTAGCATTAACAGCTAATCTTCCAGAAGAAATACGTGATAGGGTTTATGAAGCCGGAATAAATGATTTTGTGTTAAAGCCGTTCCTGCCGGATGAGCTCTACCGGAAGGTGATGCATGCTGTATTTAAATAGCAATAAAGTACTAACTTGCAGTTATAGTAATTATTGAGGAATGACAAAGCTCTAAAGCGCTCATAACAATCCTTGAAAATCTCGCTAGAATATCTTTATCCCCTTGGAAAAAAGATCTGTTCTTACTATCTAATAAACAGAATGTACCGATGTTGAGGCCTTCATTCGTAATTAAAGGCGCCGCAGCATAGAACTCAAGGCCTTGCTCTCTTGCAATCAGTGGATTAGTGAGCAGGTAATCTTCCATTTCCTTGTTGTTAATTACTGTGACTTCAGCGCTTTTTATTGCTCTCGAGCATAAAGTTGTTGTTCTGTCTGCGGGACCGGGTATCGATCCAGCACTTGAGCTTTGTACAAAGACCTCATGTAAGTCTACAAAACAAACTAAGGCAAGCTCTACATTGAAAATCTCCCGGGCAAGTTGTGTTACTTCGTCAAGTGCTTTTTTTGCCGCTGATGTTAATGTTGCGTATCGGTTAACAGCCCGTACACGATGAAATTCTTGTTCCTCATTGTGGTCTACACCTAAAACTTGTTCCATATAATCGAGATTTAAAGTGCGATTGACTTTCAAAATCTATAAGAATGTCGAACTCAATCCGTATGCAAGGTGAACAAAAAAACACCACTTAAGTAATAATATTTAAATTATAGATGTATTGAGTATAACTACTCTGTTCGTTGACGTATTTATACATTTTTATATAGGATAATCTGAGTTATTTGTACTTGTTTTCAATATGTTGTCTCGACACATTAAGTCGAAATTATACGGCTTATGATTGCGTTTATTACAGGTTTAATCTAAACGCTCTGATTTTCTTGGAATATATACGCTTCCTGAACTCTAATACGCGAATGTGCTTAAAATGATTTCCAAAGTATACATCTAATCTCAGAACCATCTGGTCATACTCAAATCATCCGGAACGAAATGCCTCGCATTTCAATAATCAATAGCTATATTTGATTTTTACAATATTTCATATGGCAACTACATCGCTTGAAGAGTTCTATCAAGAGTCAGCTGGTCTGGTTCCAAAAGGTATCAGCAAAGAAATAGGGCACTTCAATGTTTTTAAAATTGATGAGCTTAACGCCAGTCTCAAGAAAAAGGGCGGTATGCCCTATAATAGAAGAGCATACTATAAAATCAGTGTGATCAGTGGAAGAAACAAGGCGGAATACGCTGATAAGGAAATTGACATCGACAAAAATGCGCTGCTCTTTGCAACGCCAAGAATTCCCTATCACTGGGTCCCTCAGGACGATGAGCAATTTGGTTACTTCTGTATCTTTACACATGAATTCCTGGTACAAACCAAGACAGGTGTTGTGTTAGATGAACTTCCTATATTTCAACCCGGTGGTTACCCGATTTTTCAACTAAGTGATGCAGATGCAGAGGCTGTTACTGCCATATTCAAAAAAATGTACGATGAACTTTCTTCAGATTATGCCTATAAATATGATTTGCTTAGAAATTATGTGCTTGAGTTAATACACTATGGGCAAAAGTTACAACCTGCATTGGCTATGTATCCGCTGCATACTGCGTCTGCAAGGGTTTCGTCATTATTTATAGAGCTTTTGGAAAGACAGTTTCCTATCGAATCTCCGCATCAGAAAATCGCCTTGCGCACTGCCAAGGACTTCGCCGACCGTTTGTCCGTTCATGTGAATCACCTCAATAAAGTGCTTAAAGAGAACATGGGTAAAACAACTACCGATATCATCACTAATCGTGTACTACAGGAAGCTAAAATTTTGTTAAGGCAAACTGACTGGAACGTTTCCGAAATTGCCAATGCACTCGGTTTTGAGCAGCTGGCCCACTTCTCGAATTTTTTTAGAAAGCAGACCTCAATTTCTCCATTAAATTTTAGATCCTGAACTCTAGGGATCAATGCTGAACGGCCTTGATTTCCTTTTTTTATTGGCTTATTTGATTTTTGCAAACTATAGATTGTTTTTCGCAAACAGCAAATTTAAACACACCATACCTTTACAACATCAATTAAAATAATAACAAATGGCAAATAAAAAGATCGCATTGGTTACTGGTGGTAGCCGCGGATTAGGTAAAAATATGGCGTTGAGTCTGGCAAAGAAAGGACTTGATGTAGTGCTTACTTATCACAGTAAGAAAGACGAGGCTATGGCTGTTGTCGCAGAGATCGAGAAGATTGGCGGCAAAGCAGCTGCCTTGCAATTAAATGCTGGTGCATTTATCGAATTTGATGCCTTTTTTAATACGCTGAAGGTTGTATTAAAAGATACGTTCAACGTAGAAAGGATGGACTTCCTGATTAATAACGCAGGTATTGGAATACATGCCAGTTTTGAAGAAACGACCGAAGCGCAATTTGATGAATTGATGAATATACACTTTAAAGGTGCATTTTTCCTTACTCAAAAAGCATTGCTGCTACTTAATGACGGAGGAGGCATCGTGAATATCTCTACTGGACTTGCAAGATTTGCATCGCCCGGATATGCCGCGTATGCAAGTATGAAAGGTGCTGTTGAAACCATGACGCGTTATCAGGCGAAGGAACTTGGCGGTCGCGGTATCCGCGTAAATGTTGTTGCGCCAGGTGCTATAGAAACTGATTTTGGCGGTGGTGTGGTAAGAGACAACGCTCAGACAAACCAATTTCTGGCAAGTGTTACCGCACTTGGCCGGGTAGGGCTTCCCGACGATATCGGCGGTGTAGTTGCCTTCTTGTGTACTGATGATGCACGATGGGTTAATGCACAGCGTATTGAGGTGTCGGGTGGCATGAATCTTTAATCTTGTTTATCGGAAAGTTCTATCCATACCGGTCCATGGTCACTTGTTTTTTCCCATCCGCGAACATGACGATCAACACCACCTGCAGTTAATCGTTGATCTAGTTGCGGACTAAGTAAAAAATGATCAATACGCAGACCTGCATCCCGACCGTATGCATTCCGGAAATAGTCCCAAAAGGTATAAATCACCTGCTCAGGGTATAGTTTTCTGATCGCATCAGTCCAACCTTGATCAACGAGGGTTTTGAAAGCCTGCCGTACTTCAGGCCTGAACAGGGCATCGTCAACCCAGCGTTCAGGCTTGTAAACGTCAAGCCCGGTGGGCATTACGTTATAATCACCGGTAAGTACTACAGGAAGTCCAAATTCTAAAAGCTTAGCGGCATGTGCTGTAAGCCGCTCAAACCAACGTAGCTTATAATCAAGTTTTGGTCCCGGTGCAGGATTTCCATTCGGAAGGTATAAACAGCCTACAACAATTCCGTTAATTACGGCTTCAATATATCGACTTTGTAAGTCCTCGTCCTCACCACTAAGTCCCCGTCGTAATTCTTTTATTTCCATGCCCCTGGCGAGGATGGCTACGCCGTTCCAACTTTTTTGTCCATGCCATATTGCATTGTAACCAGCTTCAAGCAGCGCTTGTTCTGGAAACTTTTCCTGAGGCGCTTTAAGTTCTTGAAGACAAACAATATCTGGTTTTGTCTCTTCAAGCCAGCGAAGTAGTACTGGAAGGCGACCGTTTACGCCATTTACATTATATGTAGCAATTCTCATAGTGGGTAATTTAAATTCCTCTGCAATAAACATAAAAATCAAGCCATTCTATTCCAAATCTGACCTGAACCTTTTAGCAAACTGCAATTGAGCTACTCAACAAAGCCTATACTTATTTTTAAATCTAACTTTGCATATAGTTATCAGGTCAGGCCTGCCGTAAATTTAAGTATATTCGAATATGGAGATTAAAGTAATTATAACAGGTGCTAGCGGCCTGGTGGGAGAGGGAGTTTTGCTGGAATGTCTGCAACATCCACAGGTTAAGGAAGTGTTGATGGTAAATCGTAAAGCAAACGCAATGAAACATCCCAAGTTAAAGGAATGTATTGTGCCAGATTTCCTAAATCTTACTGCTTTTGAGGACCAACTTAAAGGATATGATGCCTGCTTTTATTGTGCAGGAATCAGCTCAAATGGAATTAAAGAGGCAGAATATTCAAGAATTACCTATGATACTGCCCTCTATTTTGCTGATAGAATTCTGAAGCTGAATCCAGCAGTGGTATATAGCCATATTTCGGGAAGCCACACTGATAGCTCTGAGAATGGCCGGGTAATGTGGGCACGTGTGAAGGGTAAGGCTGAAAATGCGCTGATGCGTTTACCATTTAGAAACATCTACAACTTCAGACCGGGTTTGATGAAGCCTTCAGTAGGACAACAAAATATTAAAGGATATTATAAAGTGATAAATTGGATGTTCCCATTGCTTAAAGCATTGTTTCCTAACCAAAGCATAACATTGCATGAACTAGGAAAATCAATGATTAATAGCGTACTGAAAGGATATTCAAAACAAATCCTCGAAGTTGCCGATATCAAAAGACTTGCTCGGGTATAGACTCGAAAACTATTGATCAAATGCTGTGTTTTCGATGTAAATTTGCACTTCATAAAACAAGATGAGAATCATAAAAAAAATAATTGCCATTTCCACATTATGCACGTTATTCCACTTCGCAGCCTCGGCACAGCCTTTGCGGATTGCGGTAGCCGCAAATGCGCAATCGGTCATCAAACTTTTGCAGGCTGATTTTAAAAAAAGAACAGGTATTGCTACTGAGGCGATAATAGGTGCCTCAGGAAAATTAGCCACTCAAATTGAACATGGCGCCCCCTTTGATGTTTTTCTTTCTGCGGATATGGAATTTCCAGAATTGCTTTACAAAAATAATCTGAGTTTAACGAAGCCTCAGGTATATGCCCAGGGCAGCCTCATAATTTGCAGCGCAAGTGGGCAGGATGTCGGTAACTGGCAGAAAATATTGAGCTTAGGCACAGCAGGAAAAGTTGCTATTGCAAATCCAAAAGTCGCACCTTATGGAAAAGCGGCAGAAGAATCACTGGTGTATTATAATTTAATGGAACGCGTAAGGCCACAATTGGTCTATGGTGGAAGCATTAGTCAGATAAATACCTATATCACAACGGGTGTCGTTTCACTCGGTTTTACAACCGAGGCATTCCTGCATGAGCAAAAAGATAGCGACAAATTGAAATGGGTTCGTGTGGATCTAAAATCGTACAAAAAGATTGAACAAGGCATGTTGGTGCTTAGCCATGCGAAAAAGGAAAATTATAAAGCCGCAATGAAATTCCATGCCTATATCTTGTCAACACCGGCACAAACTATCTTGAAGCAAAATGGTTACATCATTCCCTAATTTTCAGTAACGAAATGGACCTAACACCAATTTGGCTGAGCCTAAGACTCGCGTTAATCACCACCTTAATTTTGCTGGTACTCGGCGTTCCTGTTGCCTACTGGCTTTCGCGAAAAAGCTCCTGGTTTAAATTGGTAATAGAAGCGCTCGTTACAATGCCACTCGTGTTGCCGCCCTCAGTACTTGGGTTTTATCTGCTACTTGCCTTCAGCCCAAATAACGGCCCAGGGAAATGGCTTAACGAATATTTTAATATCCATTTAGTTTTTTCTTTTGAAGGTTTAATCCTTGCTTCTGTGATCTACAGCCTGCCTTTTATGATCAGCCCTTTAAAGTCTGCTTTTGCCCATTTGCCAACTTCTATCGCAGAGGCATCCTACACCATGGGCAAGTCGCACACGCAAACATTCTTCAAAATTCTTATCCCTAACATTTCCGGCTCAATACTTACAGCATCAGTATTGACTTTTGCTCATACCCTGGGCGAATTTGGCGTTGTCCTCATGATTGGTGGAAACATCCCAAATCAAACCAAAGTAGCCTCGATTGCCATATTCGATGCCGTGGAGCAAATGGATTATTCAAGCGCCAATTTTTACTCATTGGTGTTATTTGCAATTACTTTCGCGATTGTCGTCACTGTTTTTATTTTTAATAAACACGCAGCAAAAAACCCGTTCGAATGATACATGTTCATATCACCAAAGAAATCAAACGTTTTAAGGGAACAGAAAAATTCTTAGTCCAAACTGATTTTAGCGTAGGAGCAGTAACGCACATTTCGGGTCCCTCGGGAGCCGGGAAGACCACCCTGCTGCGGATTATTGCTGGCTTAGTTAAGCCTGAGCATGGACACATCACTTTCGAAGGAGAGACATGGTTGAATACAACTGAGAACCTATACCTACCCACGCAAGCCAGGAAAGTCGGTTTTGTCTTTCAGGATTACGCGCTTTTTCCAAACATGACGGTTAAAGAACACCTTAGTTTTGGGACAAAAGATGTTGAGCTTATCCAGCGTTTATTGATATTGGGAAAGATGGAGCGTTTTATAGACCAAAGGCCAAGGGAACTTTCAGGTGGTCAGCAACAGCGACTAAGTATTTTGCGTGCGTTGACTACCAGACCACGACTTCTATTGATGGACGAGCCCTTCTCCGCGTTGGATCAGGCATTGAAAGCGGAGCTTGTTCCCGACCTTAAATTGCTGCTGATAGAGATGAAGACAACCTGTTTAGTATCCACACATTACCCGCTTGAGCTTAAGGGTTTTGCAGACTTTTATTTTGAGCTCTAATTGTTGGTGTGTTAACTAAAGGTTTACCTGTTGCGTTTAAAATAATCCCATTTAATTTTTGGTTACTATTTTTGTTGTGTACTTTTAGCAGTAAGAATGGATACTCTGAATCTCGCCAAACGTTTCCCGAAAATTCTTTGCATAACCCTGCTATTGTTCTTCACAATACCGGGAAATATTCAGGCGCAAAACAATCCTGCCAAACAGAATAAGTCTGGAAAAGTACCGCAAACGGAAGCGCAAATTCGTTTTTACAAGCAGCTTTCATCGGCAAATAAAGTTAAAAAGATTAAAGACAATGATTCTGCGGCAGTATATGCGAAGTCTTTATTGGATGAGGCTAAAAAGAATAACGATCCTGTTTGGGCAAGTCAGGTTAATTTGGCACAGTCAACAAGGGCATTTCGGTCAGGAGACCATAAGGTAGCATTAGCGTTTGCCAGACAATCTGCTGCTGAAGCCAGCGAAACAGACTCTATAACCTATATTAAAGCGCCTTTGATGGTTGCTTATATGCTCAACAGGGAAGGGAAAGATGACGCAGCTTTGGCAATTGCATTTAAAATGCTCCATAAGGCAGAAGGTCATGGATGGCGGGAGTTAATGATTGAATGTAAAAACTGTATTGCTGATGTATACCGCAAAATGAATCAACCACAGCGGGCACTTCCATATGCGCAACAAGCATCCGATGAAAGCCTTGAAATTAAAGATACTGCAATGTATCTTTTCTCGACGAGTATGCTGTCTGCCATCTATTCTAACCGGGGTATGCAGACCCCCGAGAATCTTGCTAAAGCAACAAAATTATCTGAAATCGTAGTCAGCAAAACTTTTTTTCCGACATTATCCAAATTCAGTCAGGTAAGGGAACTTGGCAACCTCGCACGACTTTACGAAATGCAGGATAAATTTGCCCAAGCCGAACGAATTCTCTTGCAGGCAGTTGAAATCAGTCATAAGGAAGGATATAGGGATCTGGAAACACATGATTTGAATGAGCTTATGACTGTGAAAATTGATCAGGGCTTGTATCAGGAAGCAATCAATTATGGTAATAGGGCAGTTGCACTACTCCCTGATACAACAACGATCGATGTGCTTTCAAGAAATATTTATAATAGACTTAAGGAAGCTCATCTGAAGCTTAGAAATTTTGAACTGGCGTTTAGATACGCTGAGAAAGCGAGAATCATAAATGACAGCCTCGTGTCCGCTGATAAGATTGAAACTGCAGCTAAGCTGGATCAGGATTATAAAGCCGACAAACGTATTATACAGGCAAATACAAGTGAGTTGTTGATGAAACAGCAACGGAATTATAGCATAACGATAGCCGTTATCGTACTCGTAGGCTTGATCGGCATTTATAGATGGTTTTTATATAAAAGGAAAAGGCAGGCTGACCTGGTCGCAGAAGAAAACAGACAGCTGGCTCGGCTCAATGACCTGAAGACTAAATTTTTCTCGAATATCAGTCACGAGTTGAGAACACCGCTTACGCTAATTGCCGGACCGATAGATCAGTTGAGAAATGTAGGTCCATATGAACTGGATCCCGAGCTGAAGAAAAACTATATAGAAACTGTCTGGCAAAACAGCAGGAAGTTACTTAGTCTGGTGAACGAATTGTTGGACCTTACCAAAATGGAGTCTGGAAAAATCACAGTGCAGAACCAGTCCGTAGCACTTGATGCTTTTTTAAAGGTTATTTTTCAGGGTTTCGATTCTGCGGCTAAATTTAAAAAAATAAATTACTCACTGTTAAGCCAGATCAAATCCAATATAGTCGCAAATCTGGACAAAGATAAACTTGAGAAAATATTAAATAACCTGATCAGCAATGCGATGAAATTTACGCCTGCAAATGGTAGCATAAAAATTTTAGCTGAAGTGACTTCGCAGGAATTGATAGTTAGTGTTTCTGATACTGGAAAAGGCATCCCTGAAGCCGATCTTAAGCATATATTCGACCGCTACTACCAGGTAACTACAGCGGATAGCCCTGCAGAGGGCGGCACGGGTATAGGACTCGCAATAGCGAAAGAATTTACTGAACTCCTTGGTGGAAATATTCAGGTAACCAGCACATTGCAAAAAGGGACATCCTTTAAAATAACAATTCCAACGGAACTCCAGGAAGTTTTTGTGGTAACACAGCCAGAGATTCAAATACCGGATGAGGTTTTGCCAACACCGCCTGAAACTGCTGAAAAGTTAGGTTACATCTTGCTCGTCGAAGATCAGCATGAGATGTCAGCATACATTGCCTCCATTTTGCGGCCCTATTATGCAGTGGAATTTGCAAATAATGGTTTGGAGGCACTTAAACTACTTGAGGATGCTAATGTTGCGCCGGCGTTGATTATCTCCGATGTGATGATGCCTGAAATGGATGGTTTCACTTTATTGAACCGTTTGAAAACGCATGAAGTGTTCTGCAGAATTCCTGTAGTGATGTTGACGGCATTGGCAGATCCGGGTAGTAAACTTAATGCGCTTAGTATTGGGGTAGACGATTATGTTACCAAACCCTTTGTAAGTAATGAACTATTGGCACGTGTCAGAAACTTGGTTGCTAACGCAAGCGAACGCCTGAAATATGCTGAGGATGACACACGGGCTGTTGAAGAATCTGGGGTTGCAGCAGATGTTGCGTATGTGTCGCCTTCGGATTTGGCCTGGCTAAAAAAACTGGAAGCACTCGTGCGGGAGAATACTGGTAAGATTGATGTCGATTTGGCGTCCGTAAGTTACACCATGGCAGTAAGCGAACGGCAGTTATTCAGGAACATTAAGCGTCTTACTGGATTAACACCTAATAAATATATACGTTCGATAAGGCTACAAATTGCAAGAGAAGCTATCGAAAGCGGAAAATATAGAACCATCGCTGAAATATCCTACGTGGCCGGTTTTGAGACTCCAGCCTACTTCAGTAAGCTGTTTAAAGAGGCTTTTGGGAAGGATGTTGCCGATTTGCTTTAAATTCTGTCAGTTCTCTTGAGGTTTCTGTCAGGTTTGTTTCTGTCGTTTTCGTGAATTTTACATCAATTATTCACTTAAGCACTCAATCAATCCTAAATGAATGTAGAACAAGAACTCAGAATATCTGCCGCTCCATATTCTCACAACACTGTGAAATGCCCATACTGTAACTATGACGATTGTATCCGTAAACCTAGAGGCTACGTGTTTAAAAGGATCTTTTTCTTTATCCCAGCTAAACATTACGTATGCGGAAAATGCCTTCGAACGTTTTATAGGTTTCAGAATTAGCAAGGACGTAACACTATTTTCTGATATGACTTTTTAGATATCGGCCATAGATTTTGTTTGTGTCAATTTTTTCATGTTTGCAAGAAGGGGAAAGTACAGATACCACTAACAGAAGCAATCCGAATGTTATTTTTTTTCGCATGCTTAAAGTTAGCCAAATAATAGTTATTTCAACTATGTTGCATTAATTATGTTGTGCTGACCTGTAAAAAAAAGCAGGGCAGACCTCTCGGCCTTGCCCCGCAACTTAACGCTCTCTCAACAAACATCGAAATTTTATAAATCGCTTGCAAATGGGATTAAGTCTTGAACGGAATGAACGGCTATTCAGTTTGTGCTTTCAGTTTCCTGGCTTCTTCCCATTCCATAATATAGAATAAATGTCTTGGCGAATAATACACCCAGTGGGCAAATGAAGGGTTTGCTACATTGGGTGTAATCGCTATTTTGTAGCCGCGTTCTGTTTTGAAGCCATAATCATCAACGGTAAATTTAATGTCTGCTTTATCCAGATCAACAGCTTTCCTGATATCCTTATCTTTAGAATTGGCGAGATAATAGCTTATGGTTCTTTGCATCAGCTCTTTACCGGGTTCGCTGATGTGTGTGGTCAAATAAGCGCCCTCCAGATCAGGAATATGTCTGTCGATAAGCTTAGAGAGCTTACCTTTCTCAAAAAGACTCGCATTTAATACCACTTGTCTTTGTGCAGGTGCTACCGAATCCCGGTTTGCACTATGCTGACGGATTTTCCAGTCCAGCCGGATTAAATCTCCTTGATTCAGTGCTTTCGGTACACCTCCAAGATTAATGAGCGCCATAGAGTCATGTTGTTTATGAACCAGCAATAAATTATCACCTTCCATCCGCATCTCTGCGATAAATTCATAGATACCTGTGTATACCCCATCTTTTGCTTTTTGCTCTTTGAGTGGTTGTGCAAGCGCTATTGCATCGCGCTCTTCAGGTGTTACCAGCTGGTAAACTCGATCCATGTATGCACTTTCAGTTTCCTTCGGACTGAGGTCAGAATTTTTCCAGTCAGGCTGATAAGCCCTGGCAGTAAATGTGGCTGCTTCTCGTTTCCCGCCTGCGCCTTTAACCCACAGAACAATAACACCGCCTGTATCGAGACCGAGAACCAGCTGATCACCTTTAACTGCTTTAAACAGACTGTCCAATCTTGCTTCTGGTAATTCAAACGCTCCCTTGTACCATGTTTTCTCCCTGAGTGAAAGCCAGTCTATGCTTAGTTTTAAAGGTAGGGGCTCATTATTCCCGTGATTTTCTCCATTTCCCACACCCCACTTGCCGCTCAATGGATAGTATTGTTCATGTCCGAACTCTGAAACTTCTATAGATAGTCCGTCCGGAGTTATGAAGCGTGCTGTGCTAACCATCATTGGCCAGAGATACCGGTCGCTCACCGCTGTTCCCCAAGTCATTTTGTTCCAGGCAGGGTCTCCACGTTTCAAATAAAAATATAAGGCAGTAGCAAAGCAGAGAACAATCAGGAAGATCGGCAAAATAGCTTTTTTAAATGATCTCATAGAGAAGGGCGTTGTCTTTAAAGGGCATGAATATACCGATAAAACAACTTAAGCATAGATGTGTTTGGTTGCTTAGCAGTATATTTGTAGTATGATCAAGGTCTCGAACTTTCAATTTCTTAAAAGCTTAAAAGATAATAATGACAGAACATGGTTTGCAGACCATAAGCAAGAGTATCTTCAAGAGCAACAAGAGATAGAAGCATTTGCCGATGAGCTACTTGATGGTCTGAATAAACAAGATGTGATTGAAACCTTATCCGGGAAAAAGAGTCTCTACCGTATTTACCGGGATACCCGTTTTTCGAAAGATAAAACGCCATATAAAACACACTGGAGCGGAAGCTTTAAGAGAGCCGGTAAGTCGCGGAGAGGTAGCTATTATTTTCAGCTTGAGCCGGGCAATACCTTCATTGGTGGAGGATTTTGGGGGCCAAATGCAGATGATCTTAAGTTGGTTCGGGAAAGTCTGGCATTTGATGCCGCACCGCTTCGCGAGATTCTGCAAGCGCCAGATTTTATTGCTGATTTCAAAGCCTTACAGGGCGATCAGCTCAAGACAGCACCAAAAGGATTTGATACTACACATCCGGATATCGACTTAATCCGATATAAACAATTTCTTCTTGTTAAAAGATTTTCTGATGCCGAAGTTCTCAACGGAAATTTTGCTGAATTGGTAGTCCAAACGTTTGTAAATATGCGGCCTTTTCTGAATTACATGAGCGAAATATTAACTACTGATGCCAATGGCTTGGACCTTTAGTATTTGTTATTTCACAAATTCGTAACGAATCCCAAGCTTTTTAATTTTAGAGTTTAAAGTTGTTGAAGGTATATTTAAAACTTCGGCTGCACCGCCCGGTCCGTATACTTTCCCGTTACACATTTTAAGCACGCGCATAATGTGATCCCTTTCCATCTCTTCCATAGTCTTTGCCTTGAAGTTGTCGCCAACCTCAGCAAAGGCTGAGGTGCTGGGAGTAGGTAGATCTATCTCAGTTATTTCCGTACCATTGGCCATCAGCATACTGCGCTCTATAAGGTGTTCCAGCTCCCTGATGTTTCCGGGCCAGTCATATGCCTGCAGACTGGCTAAAGCTTCAGCAGAAATGCCGGTAACTGCCCTGGAGTTCTTTTTACTGTACTTATCCAGGAAGTGATGTACCAATACTTCAATATCTTCTTTCCGCTGACGAAGTGCAGGAAGTTCAATTGGAAATACATTTAAACGGTAATAAAGATCCAATCTGAACCTGCCTTCGGCTACTTCTTTTTCCAGGTTTCTGTTAGTAGCCGTGATAATGCGGACATTGATCTTTTTTGTCAGGTTTCCACCCAGGCGCTCTATTTCTTTTTCTTGTAATACCCTTAACAGTTTTACCTGTGCTTCAAGCGGGAGCTCACCAATCTCATCAAGAAAAATGGATCCGCCATCTGCCTGCTCAAATTTACCAATTCGCTTTTCGTTGGCGCCTGTGAATGCACCCTTTTCGTGGCCAAATAATTCAGATTCGATCAGGGAGAGTGGCAATGCCGCACAGTTTACTGTAATTAGTGGTTTTGAAGCTCTAGGGGAAAGTTTGTGTATTGTCAGGGCAATTTTCTCTTTACCGGTGCCGCTTTCTCCGAGGATAAGCACAGAGGTATCGTCTGGCGCCACCAATGTTATTTTTTCGAACACGGTATGGAGCAAACGGCTGTTCCCGATAATCCCATTAAAATCGCCCAATACTGCAATTTTTGCAGGCTGAATAGAAGGGCTTTCCTGGATTTGTACTGCAGTCGAAAGGTCTTTGCCATAAATAGACTGCTCAATCATGAATTTGAGGCTAGACTCAAACCGGCCACTCATATCTGAATGAACCCTGGTGTACATTTCTGGCGCATGAGAAAAAAAGATCAGCTGAAAAGTTTCATCATTCAGTTTAAGTTCTGTGATTAATGCTGATTCTAATTTAAAGTGATCAGACGTCGCTTTGATCCAATTACTTTCCATGCGTAGCTTCCTGAAATCATAGCCGTTGAAGATCGGTTTTCCGGCATTGGGCGTTGCATTGGTATTCCACACTTTAAAGTCACGTGATGATACCAGGAGTTCTGAGCATAACTGATCTGCAGTATAAGTGCGAAAACTGTTGCTGTTTACGCGTTGAATATAGAGGTCTCTAGTGCTTGTCTTGGGTTGAATCCTTGAAATCCATAAAAAATCAAATGGAAGCACGGCATTTAAAACGCTTCCAGCTTGTTTGATCTTTTCGGCTAACGCTTCGTTTTTACTAAAGATATGCTCAAGCTGCTGCTGAAGTCCGGGCTCCGTATTATTGGTGTATTTCTGTTTTTGGGCGTGGCGATACTGTGCAATATCGAGCATCACCATAAGGTCTTTTTCTCGAAATGGCTTTACCAGAAAGCCGTAGGGAAGGGTTGCTTTTGCTGCTTCCAGGATGCCCTGGTTTGTATTTGCGGAAATGTAAATAAATGGGATATCCATTTCTGTAAGCTGCCCGGCAAGGTCAATTCCCGTTTTGTCGCCCTGCAGAAAGATGTCTAGCAGAATCCAGTTCGGCGCTTTGGTTTTAATGAGTTCAAGCGCCTTCGGCACAGATGGAGCAATGCCACAAACTTTATAACCCGATTTTTCCAGCATGATCCGCAGATCATTTGCTACAATAAATTCATCTTCAACAATTAGGATTTTTTCTTTTATCATCTTTATATCAACCACTATGCGCTAATTACAATTCCGATACCAATTAGTAACCGTCTTTATATTAGTGTTTTAATTTTTTCAGCAACAAAAAAACTCACTATATATCGTGAATTCACTATGGTCATCCCAATTGGCTTTAGCGTCTCAACCCCAATTTCTTCATTTTTGAATTTAATGTCGTTGCAGGAATTCCAAGCAATTCCGCCGCACCACCCGGTCCCGAAATACGGCCCTTGCATTGATTTAATACGTTTAGAATGTGATCGCGTTCGTTTTCTGCAATAGTCTTTGTGCTGGAAAAGGCGGCTTTTTCTTCTTTTTCTACATTAAAATCCAGTAAATTTTCGTGTAACTCAGGCTTTTTCGATAGCAGGATGCTTCTGATAATTACATGCTCTAATTCTCTGATGTTTCCTGGCCAGTGATAACGACTCAGTTGATCCATAAAATTTGCAGATGCCCCGGTAATTATTTTCCCAAGTTCTTTGCTATGTTTTTCGATAAAATAGCTTGCAAGAACAGCGATGTCCTCTTTCCGTGCACGTAATGAAGGTACTTCAAGAGGAAACACGTTTAACCTGAAGAAAAGATCCAACCGGAATTTACCCTTCGCAATTTCCTTTTCGAGGTTCAGATTGGTTGCGGCAATGATTCGGAGGTCTACAGCGATAGGAGTGCCACCGCCAACCCGTTCGATTTCTTTTTCCTGTAATACACGCAATAGTTTCGCCTGCAGGTCAAAAGGCATTTCGCCAATTTCATCCAGAAATATGGTGCCGCCATTAGCTTCCTCAAATTTTCCAATTCTGCGGTTTGATGCGCCGGTGAAAGCGCCTTTTTCATGACCAAATAAGATCGATTCGATAAGATCTGCTGGTAATGCCGCGCAGTTTACTGCAACCATGGATTTATTTCTTCTCGCTGATAGTCTGTGCAGGTTTTGCGCAATCATTTCCTTTCCCGTGCCGCTTTCTCCGGTAATTAATACGGAAGTATCGGTTGGGGCTACAATTAAGAGCTGATCGAGGAGATTTAATATTGCGGGACTTCGACCTATAATTTTTTGAAAGATAGTTTCATGAGGCGGATTAAAAACAGTTGGTACTGGTTCTTTGATGCCCTGTTGTCTGGATACTTCTGCTTTTTCCAATTCAATAATATGAGCCAGATTACCAATCAATGTCGGTTCGAGTGCATGAAGCAAATCCAAATGCTCTTGTTTGAAAATAGTATCTAGCCTGCTGTAGAATGAGAAAGTGATTAAATCGCCGTTGTCAAGCCTTATCGATTTTATTAAATTGGATTTTAAATGATATGTTTTGGCAACAAGATTTTTAATAGGAACTTGGTCGGTCAAATCGGTAAAAGCTTCCCCCATAAAAATCGCATCGTCTATATGTTCAGGAAATAGGGAATGGGTAGATTTTTTGTCTGCAGTATTGATTCCTGAAGCTTCCAGGAATTCATCAATAGGCAATAATTCATATTCGTCAAATTGTTTTCTTGATATCCCAACCTCCGAAAATCTTAGTTTATCTTTAGTTATACCTATAATTCCCAAAAAATCAAAAGGTATATAAGGCTGAAAGGCACCTGCAATTAGTAACAGCTTTTTTTGCCAACTCAAAGGTTTCATAGAAATGCTAACAATGAAATCCTCCATAAATAGCTTGCTGCTTATTTTAAGATTTTGGCTGTGGTTGGTTCTGTATCTTGCTATGTCTATGCTTAATAATACATCTTTCTCGCGATACGGCTTTACGATAAAGCCGTAAGGTAGGGTTGATTTTGCCGCTTCGAGCACGCGCTCATTAGAGTTTGCAGAAATGTAAATGAATGGAATCTGCCTTTCCATTAGTATTCTTGCTAAGTCAATCCCTGTCTGTTTGCCTTTTAGAAAAATATCCAGCAGAACCAGGTCCACTTCTTTTTTGTCGAGTAAAATCAATGCATTTTTGACTGAGTCTGCTACGCCTGCTACTTTATAGCCGGCATGACTCAGGATCATCTGCAGGTCATGGGCAACTATAAATTCGTCTTCGACGATAAGAATACGTTCTGTCATCATAGTATATGCGCTCGTTTGATCTGGAATTTTTTGATTTTCGAGTTTAATGTCGTCGCCGGGATGCCTAAAATTTCCGCCGCTCCACCAACGCCGGAAATTTTTCCCCGACAGAGTTTCAACGTCGTAAGGATATGATCCCTTTCGTTTTCGTAAATCGTTTTTATCCGATTGTCTTTGGCTCCGTTATCGGGATTGATGTGCTCAACTTTAGGTAGGTATACTTCACGCAACACAGGACCCTTACTGAGTAATACACTTCGCTCAACCAGATGCTCCAACTCGCGAATATTACCAGGCCATGGATAAGCCATTAAAGTTTTAGATACGTGTTTCGTTAATGTTCTGACATCTTTGCCGGTTTTTTTTGCAAAACGGTTGATGAAATGCATTGCCAGGTCCGGAATATCTTCTTTGCGATCTCTTAAGGGCGGTATGGTAATAGGGAACACGTTGAGTCGATAATACAAGTCGCTTCGGAAACGTCCTTCTTCTACTTCCTGTGCCAGATTTCTATTAGTTGCCGCAAGAATTCTGACATTTGTCTTGATCACGCTGCGTCCGCCTACACGCTCAATCTCCTTTTCCTGTAATGCACGTAGCAATTTCACCTGCAGTGCTAAAGAAAGTTCACCAATTTCATCAAGAAAAAGAGTGCCATTGTGAGCGAGTTCAAATTTCCCAATACGCCGCTCTGTTGCGCCGGTGAAGCTGCCCTTTTCATGTCCGAATAACTCACTCTCTACTAGGTCGGGTGGTAACGCAGCGCAATTCAGCTTGATCATGAGCTTGCTCTGTCGCGGAGATCCATTGTGGATAGCCCTCGCAATCAATTCTTTTCCAGTACCTGTTTCGCCAAGGATAAGCACAGTGCTGTCAGATGAAGCTACCTGGTCAACAAGTTGAAATACATTTTGTATTCCCGCACCTTGTCCTATGATTTCGTTATGCCGGTAACTCTTTTCTACCTGCTCTTGTAAGTAGGATTTCTCCTCCTCGAGTTGCTGTTTGTATAAGTTAATTTCCTGTAATTGTGCTGCTATCTTTTCGTTTGCCCTGATATTAGATACGGCGACAGAGATCTGGAGGGATATGCTGTGCAGGATGTCGTAATAAGTATTGGAAACAACGTTTTTTTCTTTAGTGTAGAGATAAAAGAAACCAACGCAGATACCTCTGTCAGATATTGGAAGTCCAATCATTTCCTTGATACCGAGGTTTTGCCAGAAACTCAGCCAGGCGGGAGGGTTGTCCCAGGCTAATACCTCGGCAACGTCAAAAACTACAGGTACTGTAGTTGCCATCATCGCGTGGCATAAACCGTCGTCAATGGTGTAGCTTCTGGTAGAGGCCGGCGCAATTCCTGCATTTTTCTGGAAATCTTCTCTTTGATTGTATAAAAATGGGCTATGCGTTTGCTGGTCGTCACTAATGATGCATATCACAAAATCCTCAAAATCGAAAAGACTTTTAAGTTTCTGGTCAATCACATCGAAAAGATCCGATTTGTCCCTGATCGTTGCTATGGCATTGCTTAGCGAAAGCAAAACCGCATTTTCCCGGTTTTTTTTAGCTGATAACGCGTTTTCCATGCCTTAAAGGTAAAACTATAATACGGTATACTGACGAAAATATGAAAATTATGATTACGATATTTCGCTGATCATTTTTTTATTCATTCATTGTCAGTTGGTTAATTTGGTAAAACAAATTTTAGTCTTCCTATTTTGTCTCAAAAATCAAATCATTAACTATAACTCAACACCGTTATGACTTCGTAAATTGACGATATATAGTCAGATTATAAATATTTTTATTATCTCAATTAATTGAAAATGAGATTATTATGTGGTTGGTATCATTGTTGGCTGAGTGGTGTAAATTAAATTATTAAAAATATGAAACCATCACCAAATCTCCTTTCTCCCGACAACCATGCTTTAGTACTGATTGATTTTGAAGGTCAAATGGCGTTTGCCACCAAAAGTATATCCATTAACGAACTACGTACAAATGTTGCCATCGTTGCGGGTGCTTCAAAGATTTTTAATGTGCCAACTATTGTTACAACTGTCGCCGAAGAGTCTTTCGCCGGTCCGGTATTTCCGGAAATAGAAGAGTTTTATCCACAGGCTACTTCAAACTATATCGACAGAACATCAATGAACACCTGGGAAGACGGACCTGCCTACCAGGCCATCACGGCAACGAAAAAGCAGAAGCTGGTGCTTGCAGGTTTATGGACCGGAGTATGTATCGTTGGCCCGGCATTGTCGGCACTTACTGAAGGATACGAGGTATTCGTGATCACTGACGCTTGTGGCGATGTTAGCGACGAAGCCCACGAACGTGCTGTACAACGTATGGTTCATGCTGGTGTGAAACCTGTTACCGCAGTGCAGTACCTGCTAGAATTGCAGCGCGACTGGGCAAGAACGGAAACCTATGCAGCTGTTACTACCCTGATGAAAAAATATGGTGCCGGATATGGACTGGGTATTCAATATGCACATAAAATGCTTAACCACTAAGCTTTCTGCCTGATACAAAATCCTCAACACCAAGATATGCTGCATTTTATAAAACGTTCATTCCTGATTTTTTCCTGCCTGCTGTGTTGTGCTTTGGCTGTTTCTGCTCAAGGATTCAGGCTAATGAGGTACGATGAAGATTATGCTGGATTAAAGGATTCTGCAGCTACTTTATATAACAGGATTAAATACCTCCCAATAACAAAACATAAAAATACGTATCTGTCGTTTGGTGGCGAAGCCCGACTTGAGTATGTGGCATTTGATAATGAAGATTGGGGCCGGTTGGGAATCGGGCACAACAACTTCCTGCTCCAGCGTTACGACCTGCATGCTGATCTGCATGCAGGTGCTGATATTCGATTTTTTGCCCAGATCAGGAGCGCCCTGCAGGGGGGGCGGAAAAATGGATCCAGACCGGTAGATCAGGATGAACTCAATATTCAGAACCTCTTCGTTGACTATAAGGCATGGAAACAAAACGATAAAAGTTTGCTTTTCAGACTAGGTAGGCAAGAGCTTGATTATGGCTCCGGCAGACTCATCTCTGTTCGTGAAGGCCCTAATGTAAGGTTATCCTTTACTGGAGCTAAGGTAATGTACAAAACTAAAAGTTTGTTTATCGATGCTTTTGTGATGGCTGCAGATACTATAAATCCAGGTCGGTTTGACAATAGGCGCTCGAATCAGGTAAACCTTTGGGGTACCTACTCAAAAATTATAATTCAAAGGTCTGGTAACCTCGACCTTTATTATCTTGGAATCAGAAGGGATGCCTCCCAGTTTGAAGAAGGGTTTAACAAAGAGTTGCGCCATACCATTGGCACACGATTGTGGAAAAGTGGCGGCGGATTTATATATAATCTGGAAGCTGCCTACCAGTTTGGGAAGTTTGGTGATGGTAAGATCTCCGCCTGGACAGGATCTGCTGAATTAGGTTACTCCTTTGAACAAAGCCCCTGGAAGCCTACAATTAACCTTAGGAACGATTACATCTCTGGCGATGCAAATAAGGGCGATGGTAAACTAAATACTTTTAACCCTATCTATCCTAAGGGAGGATATTTTGGCTTTAGCCCCCAGGTGGGCCCAGTAAACCTAATTGATATCCATCCCTATGGCAGCCTGCTGTTATCTGATAAATTGACTTTGCAATTTGATGTTGTCTTTAACTGGCGTTATTCTTTACAGGATGGCGTATACAGACCCAGTGGAACTTTTAACCTCGGCGGTGCAACCTCCCAGAAACGTTATATAGGGACGGCATACCTGGCCAGCGCCATTTATGGCTGGACCAAATTTATCAGCCTAAATGCAGGCGCACAATATTTCAAAACCGGAGCTTTTATCGACGACATTATTCCGGGATCTCAAAATGGCCTGTTCATCAATGGCAGGATCGTATTTAAATTTTAATCTATAACCATTAATCACACAATTATGAAAAAGAACACGATGAACCTGAAAACACACAATAGCAAGTTACTGATATACCTGATGGTATGTCTCGCATGCTTTACCACCACAAATGTAAATGCTCAGGCAACTACGCCGGCAGGAACGGCTAAAATATGGGGCACTATAGATGGTGTCGCTATAGAAGGTGTGGTTCAAGGGCCGTCTGCTCAGGTGAGCGACCTCCAGGTAGCCTGTGTATTTGAATATACTGAAGGAGATATTTTTAATGCTCCCCCGGCTTTACCTGCTCCAGTAAATGGTATGGTGCACCTCGATCATGATATGAAAGGTATGATCACCGAATTACGTAAAAGCGGAAAGTTTATTGGGCACGCTTACGAAACAATATTAATCAGTCCGCCAAAAGGTACTATCGGTGCTAAAACGTTACTGCTGATTGGCCTTGGCAACAGAAATAGCTTCGATGCAGCGATGATGACTACAATTGGTAGCGTAGCCATGCGCGAAGCGCTGCGCCTCGGTGTAACAAACTTCTCTTTTGCAAGCGATTTGAAAGACGCAGGTATAGATTCTCCAACAGCCCTTGTAGCAGGGAATGTGGTGAAAGGGATTTTTGACGCTTACCGCACACAGACCTGGCTTAAAGATAAAAAGATGGCTGGTTTTAAACCGGTAACTAAAGTGATGCTGCTGGCAGGTCCTGCATTTTTTACAGTTGCGGGTCAGGGAATTCAGGATGCCATCGCAGCAATCAAAAACTAATCGGATTATCCATAAAAAACGACAGCTTATGTACGCAGATATGATCTTATTCAATGGTAAAATCCATACCATTGCCAAACATACAAAGGAAATTTCGGCGGTAGCCATTAAAGATGGTCAATTTATAGCCCTCGGTACTGATGCCGAAGTAATGAACTATGTAGGAAGTAGTACGCAGGTTATCGATCTTGAACAAAAAAGAGTGGTGCCGGGTATCAATGACTCGCATATTCACCTGATCCGTGGTGGTTTAAACTACAACCTTGAACTGCGCTGGGATGGTGTGCCTTCCCTGGCTGACGCTTTGCGCATGTTAAAGGTTCAGGTTGATAAAACGCCTGCGCCACAGTGGGTGAGGGTAGTAGGGGGATGGTCGGAATTTCAGTTCGCCGAACGCCGGATGCCCAGCTTAGATGAAATTAATGCCATCGCACCAGATACCCCGGTATTCATTTTGCACTTGTACGATCGTGCATTGATGAATGCTGCAGCCTTACGCGCTGTAGGATACAACCGCGATACACCAGCGCCGCCGGGAGGTCAGATCCAAAAAGATGCCTCGGGAAATCCTACGGGTCTGATCATTGCAAGTCCTAATGCCATGATTTTATATGCTACCCTAGCCAAAGGTCCAAAGCTTTCCCACGAACATCAGGTTAATTCGACCAGACATTTCATGACTGAGCTTAACAGATTCGGAATTACCAGCGTGATTGATGCAGGTGGGGGTTTTCAGAACTTCCCTGACGACTATAAGGTTGTTGATGAGCTCAATGAGAAAAAGCAACTTACGGTACGCATCGCTTACAACCTGTTTACGCAACGTCCGAAACAGGAGTTTGAAGATTTTGACCAATGGACAAATACCGTTGAGCTTTACCAGGGAGATGAGATGTACCGGCACAACGGAGCCGGGGAAATGCTCGTATTCTCGGCAGCTGATTTCGAAGATTTCCTTCAGCCAAGGCCTGATCTTCCAGAAAATATGGAGGCTGAACTGGAACGTGTTGTCAGGCTCCTTGTTGAAAAGCGATGGCCCTTTAGACTACATGCTACTTATAATGAAAGTATCAGCCGCTTTCTGGATGTTTTTGAAAAGGTAAACCGTGATATTCCCTTTGCAGGAATCCCATGGATCTTCGACCATGCTGAAACAATAGACGAACGTAATATGGAGCGTGTAAAGGCGCTTGGAGGTGGTATTGCCATCCAAAGTAGAATGGCGTATCAGGGTGAATATTTCACAGAACGCTATGGTGCTAAAGCAGCACTTCAAACGCCACCAGTAAAAAAGATGCTGGAAATGGAGCTCCCGGTAGGTGGTGGCTCAGACGCCACCCGTGTGAGTAGTTATAATCCATGGGTGTCTATGTACTGGTTGTCTGTTGGAAAAACCGTTGGTGGACTGAGGATTTATGATGAACAAACACAGCTCAGCAGGGCAACGGCGCTGGAACTGTATACACGTGGAAGTGCCTGGTTCTCTAATGAGCAACAGAAAAAAGGAGATATCGCTGTAGGGATGTTCGCAGACCTTGCAATTCTTAACAAAGATTATTTTGAGGTTGCCGACGAGGCCATCAAAAGTGTCGAGTCAATTATGACTATTGTAGCAGGGAAGATAGTATATGCAAAAGGTGATTTTTCTCCCTTTTCACCACCCGAGATTCCTGTACTGCCTGATTGGTCGCCGGTAAAAACCTATAAAGGATATTATTCGGCAGATGGATCAGCCAATCATCAGGCGGTAGCAGTACTAAATGTTGTGCACTCCTGTGTAGGCAGTTGCGATGTTCATGCACACAACCATACCGCTGTAAGACAAAGTAATATACCTATTAACAATTATACCGCATTCTGGGGCGCACTGGGCTGCTCATGCTTCGCATTCTAAAAAAATTATGGAAAATATCATACATACTTTGCTTTACTCCGATCTGGGAAGTCAGGCAAATAACATCTTCATTCTGATATTCAGGTTTTTATTGATGATTGAACTTTTTCGTGTCCACGGTATGAAGAAATTCAGACTTGAAAATGGACAGCGGGAGCATGTGCCTAATCCCTTACATCTGCCTGAAAAGTTAAACGGATTGGTAGCAACATTTTCAGATACCGTAGTTCCCTTTCTCGTTATCCTTGGACTGGGAACAAGGTTGGTACTGTTACCATCTATAGGTGTTACCGCAATTGGTTATTTCGTTGTCCACAAAAACGATAACGTCGAAGTAAGGGATGTTCCCTATATGTATACAATTGCCATGCTTTTTTTATGGGCCGTGGGTCCAGGAACTTACGCATTGGATAACTATATCTTAAATAATCTTTTAACGGGAGTATCCCTGCCAAACTAAAACGATGGAAAATAAAAAAATAGGATTCGTAACCCTTATACTCACTGCGATAGCGGGCTATTGCGATACCATTACTTTCGTTGCTGCAGATAAGATATTTTCTGCTCATGTTACAGGAAACTTTATCGTCTTTGCCTACCAACTTATAAAAGGTGGGGAAGGAGATACCTGGATTAAGTTGCTGACTTTCCCGGTGTTCATGATTTCTGTAATGATAGGCGGATGGATAGCCGCAAAATTTGTAAACAAACACTTCATACTTTTTTGCGAAGGCCTTGTCCTTATTTTGAGTGGTATCCTCGCCTATGCACTGGGCTACCTCGACAATGCTGAAATTACCTGGCCTATGTATCTGGTGGTGATGCTGATTGTTTTCGCAATGGGGCTTCAAAATGCATTTAGTAAAATTTTCCCCAAAGAGACCCATGGGCCAACTACAATGATGACCGGTAATGTGACACAGCTTTCGCTCGATATCAGAAGCGCTATAGTCGCACGTTTTCAAAATCCTGATTTCGTAGCGGGTTTAAAACATGGATTAATTACAGTAGGGGGCTTCCTGATCGGCTGTCTGCTGGGTGCTTATGTAGGTAAACTTTTCGGACTTGCCGGCGCCCTTCTTCCTGGTGTGGCCATGGTTATTTGTTACTACTATACAAAACCTGCTGCAGAAAATGTTTAACCTTCAATCATTTTTGCGCTCTGCATGTGCCATGCTTATTTTGCTGCTGACCTTGGTTAGCAGCAGATTGGCTGGTCAGGAAATCAGAACTACGGCCGACCTCAATGCTGCAAATAAGCGTATACAAGGTACCGGAAACACCAACGGCCGGGTGGATCTCCTGATTGCCATAGGGAACTATTACCTCAACCTTCCGGGAGAATCTAAACAGGATCTGAGTATTGCAATGAGCTTTAGAAAACAGGCGGCCGCTTTGGCTCAAAAGCTTACATATCCTGCTGGCATTGCCCGCTCTATCATTTTAGAAGGCAACATACGCAAGGAAAGTGGAGACCGCTCCGCGGGAGATCGAATTTTCGATCAGGCGATTCAGTTCGCGCAGAAAAATATGCTCAAAGACGAGCTCGGCGAAGCCTTTTTCGCCAAAGGCCAGCTCTTCGGTAATGAGGGTAAGGATCTCGAAAGGAAAATTGCGCTCAGTGAAAATGCACTGAACCAATACCATGCTTCGGGGAATAAGATGAAAGAAGCAAATACACTCAAAGATCTTGGTGATTTTTATCTGGTAAAAGGTGATTCTAAGCATGCTTTTAAACTAATGGACACTGCGCTGGTAATTTATAAGTCTATAGGTTTTAAAGAATTGCAGGGACTTTATAATAACATGTGTATCAATTACGTCCAGTTGGGAGACCTGTCAAAAGCACTGTATTATGGGCTACAGGCCGAAAAAACGGCTGACGAACTACACGATAACAGTCTGCAGAAAAGCTCTATTTATAACCATCTCGGACTTACCTATTACAATCTCAAAAAAGACCAGCTCGCGCTGGATTATTGGTTAAAGGCCAAGCAAATAGCCGTAAAATATAACGATGGTGGGTACATACAGACAATCGTCGCCAACATATCTACCATCTTGGTAAGGATGAAAAGACCTCAGGAGGCCATCGCACAATTGAAGGATCTGGTTAAAAAATACCCACCCCAGGATACACAAACAAAACTTCGTATTCCCTATATCCTCTTTAGTATCTATTATAACATCCAGGAATATCAGAAGGCTGAGCCTTACTATAAACAGTTGCTCAACTTTCACGAAACTTTAGCTAAAGACGATCCAAATCAGAACTATCTGTATATCGTGATCATCAGGCGATTGATGCAATACAAGGACTTCGATAAACTTTATGATTACCTGAAAGAATATGATAAAATCACTTCCGAGCGTAACGATCACCTTGCCCGTGCCAACGTACAGCGGTTCTGGTTTATGGCAGATTCTGCCTCTGGAAAGCCCTGGGCAGCTATAGACCATTATAAACTCTATAAATCACTCACAGATTCCGTTGCAAAAGGTGCACAGAATAAACAGATTGCAAATCTGGAAATTCAATACGAGACTGCAAAGAAAGATAAAGACATCGCATTACTTCGCCAGAAAAGTGCGCTGCAGCAAACAAAAATTAGTCAGGAAGAAACCCTGCGTTATGTTTTTGTATTTGGCCTTGTTCTTCTGGCCTTGTTTATAGCTCTCCTCGCCAGCCGCTATAGTCTCAAAATCAGGAGTAACAAAGTTTTGAAAACCCAGCAGGAAGAGATCAATGTTCAGAACGACATGCTCAGGCGATTACTGGGCGAAAAAGAATGGCTGCTTAAAGAAATTCACCATAGGGTAAAAAACAATCTACAAATTGTGATCAGCCTCCTCAATACGCAATCGGCTTATCTCGATAATGAAGATGCACTGGTGGCGATCAGAAATAGCCAGAATAGGATGCACGCGATGTCGCTCATTCATCAGAAACTTTACCAATCCGATAATCTGGCAGAGATTGATATGAACTGGTACATCAAAGAGCTGGTAGACTATATGCGCGAATGTTTCAGTACAGACAAACAGATCGATTTTATAGTAAATACAGAAGTGATTAAGCTTGACGTGGCGCAGGCTGTACCGCTCGGTTTAATCCTTAATGAAGCGATCAGCAATGCGATCAAATATGCTTTTCCAAATCATAGGAAAGGGCGGGTAACAATCGCCTTTAAGCTTGTACCAGATGATATGTGTGAGCTGAGTATCGCCGACAATGGTGTGGGCCTGCCAGAGAACTTTGATCCCGAAAACAGCACCTCGCTCGGAATGAGTTTAATGACTGGTCTTAGCGAGCAGTTAAATGGAGAAATTAAAATGAGAAATGCCGAAGGCCTGTTACTTGAAGTTCGTTTCAAACGGCATAATGAACTCATTGCACATGCAGAAATTATAGAAAACTAATCAATTTAAACATATGGAAAATAATATTTTAGGTTTACACCACATTACTGCCATTGCAGGAAATGCCCAACAGAATTTCAGCTTCTACACGGATGTTCTCGGACTAAGGCTGGTCAAAAAAACAGTGAACTTCGATGATCCTGGGACATATCATCTCTACTATGGAGATGAAACAGGCGCTGCAGGAACGATATTGACGTTCTTCCCCTGGGAAGGGATCGGTCAGGGTACCGAAGGTGTTGGGATGGCTACAGAGATAGGTTACTCTGTTCCTGAAGGAAGTCTTGATTTCTGGACCAACAGGTTTACCGAAAATAAGGTCAGCTTTACTCTTGCCTCAGAGCGATTTGGCGAAACTTTTATTTCTTTTAAGGATCCGGATGGTTTATCATTAAGCTTAATAATTCCCAAAAATGCAGATGGCAGGAAGCCATGGGAAACTGAATCTGTAAAGAAAGAAAATGCAACGCGCGGATTCCATAGTACAACATTGAGCTTGCAAAAGATTGATGATACCGCTAAAGTGCTGACTGATATTTTTGGTTATCGCTTACTCGGACAAGAAGGTAACCGTTACAGGTTTATCACAGATACAGTGGAGCATTCTGCCATTGTTGACCTCCTGGAACTTCCCGACGGTAAAAGGGGCAGAAATGCTGCTGGTACCAACCATCATGTGGCATTCCGAGTTAAAAATGAAGAGATTCAAATGGAAATGAGAGAGAAAATTCTGAGCAAAAACCTGCAGATCACCCCGCAGATTGACCGCGACTATTTCTTTTCACTTTATTTCCGTGAACCCGGAGGTGTACTCTTCGAAATTGCTACAGATAATCCAGGTTTCACTGTTGACGAGCCACTTAACGAGCTGGGTACCCACCTGATGTTACCTCATCAGCATGCACATCTGAGAGAAGACCTGGAAAAAATTCTACCAAAATTAGGCTAACCTAAACATTAAATCAGAACAGTATGGAACATGTAGTAAGGAGTGGCAAACCACTTAAAGAAGCTGAAAAAGTATTGATTATGATTCATGGAAGAGGTGCCAGTCCACAGGATATCCTGTCGCTGGCACCCAGCCTTCATGTGTCAGATTTTGCATTAATTGCCCCAGCGGCAAAGGGAAATGCCTGGTATCCAAATTCTTTCCTTGCACCACGGGCAGAGAACGAACCCTTTCTGTCCAATGCGCTGAAGCAGCTGTCTACACTGGTCGCTGAGCTCGAAGAGCAGGGGTTTGCAAAATCGCAGATCTACCTGCTGGGCTTTTCGCAGGGTGCATGCCTGGCACTTGAGTTTGCCGCCTCTGGCGCCACGCGTTTTGGTGGCATCGTGGCCTTTACCGGTGGCGTGATCGGAGATCACCTGGATCACAGGAATTATCATGGTGATTTCGATGGTACACCTGTTTTCATTGGTAGCAGTGATCCGGATTTCCATGTTCCGGTAGTCAGAGTACAGGAAACAACCGCCCTCTATGAAAGTATGGGTGCTGCGGTAACAGAGATCATCTACCAGAATATGGGACACACCATTAGTGAGGCTGAAATCAATCAGGTTAATAAACTTATTTTCCCCTAACATGGAAAAGGAAACCGCCAGAATAGAAGCTTTCAGTGATGCTGTATTTGCTATTGCAGTCACATTGCTAGTGCTGGAACTCCATGTCCCTGAATTTAATGAAGGAAAAAATCCCGCAGCACTTTTACACGCGCTCTGCGCACAATGGCCTGGATATGTAGCATTCATTATCTCATTTTTCACCATTTTTATCATGTGGGTAAACCACCATAAGCTTTTTAAACAAATCTATAAAAGGAATACAGGCCTGATGTTCGCAAATGGCTTGATTCTCTTTCTTGCTTCGTTGGTTTCCTTTCCAAGTTCTTTGCTTTCGCAATTTTTCCGTACACCTTCAGAACAGATCGCCGTATCCATTTATACGGGAATGTTTGTACTCGTTAATATTGCCTATAATTGGCTTTGGTATGAGGCCTGTAAGGATAATGGATTACTTAGACCGGGTCTGGGGGCCGGAGATATCAGAAAGATAAGAAACGACAATTTGTATGGCTTACCAGCATATCTCGCAGCCTTTGCGCTTTCCTTTTATTTTCCAACAACAGCGCTGATTATCTGCTTGCTGCTCTGGGGATTCTGGGTGCGCTCATCTAAAAAACTTGAAATAGAAAATTAATAGTAATATTCTGAAACTGGCGGCTGTATTTCGTATGCTAAACTCGCTGATTGGCGAAATATAGTGAGCCTTTAAGCTTTGTTTTTGATTAAATTACTGTATTTTAGTAAGTTAAACAAGATGGCATGTATTTTGGATTTGTTCAGTGTTGAACTAACCAAAATATATGATGGAAGAATCAGAATCACTACAGTACGACACTTTAGAAAGGTACGGATCGTTTGCACAACCTTCAATAATTGGTAATGGCACGGCAATGCGCCGTGTATTTCAATTGCTGGATCGGGTAGCGGATTCTGAAACTACGGTATTGATTCTTGGCGAAACAGGCACAGGGAAAGAATTGATCGCAAAGGCCATTCATTGTGGCTCCAGCAGGAGAGAAGAGACAATGATCAGGGTAAATTGTGCAGCTATTCCAGTCAACCTCGTAGAATCTGTCTTATTTGGGCATGAAAAAGGAAGTTTTACAGGTGCAACGGAAAGACGGATAGGTAAATTTGAGCTCGCACACAAGAGTACCTTGTTTTTGGATGAAATTGGAGAACTTTCCTTGGAGTTGCAGGTGAAATTATTAAGGGTTTTGCAGGAAAAGGAAATTGAACGTGTGGGCGGCTCTAATACGATAGCTGTTGATGTCAGGATTGTATCAGCTACCAACAGGGATCTGGCGCGCGAGGTTGAGGAAGGACGATTTAGGCGGGATCTTTTTTATAGACTTAATGTATTTCCGGTTTCCCTGCCGCCATTAAGACACCGTCGGGATGATATTCCCTTACTGGCCGATCACTTCCTGAAACGTTTCTGCCAGAAATCCAACAGACAAATTTCCGGTTTCTCTCAGCGTGCATTAGCCGACATGATGAATTACCACTGGCCGGGGAATGTAAGAGAACTGGAACACCTGATCGAAAGACAAGTAGTCATGTCTACAGGCCATATTTTAAAGGAAATTGACATCCCTGGCTCAGCTCAGCTCATGATGGTGGATGGAGCTGAACCTACGGCGGTAAAAACAATCTCAGAGAATGAACGTGATCACATTTTTGCCGTACTTAAGTTGTGTAATGGGAAAATATCAGGTAAAAATGGAGCCGCAAAACTGCTCGGGGTGCCCGCTACCACACTGAACTCTAAAATTAAACGACTAGGTCTTTCTAAAAAACACCTGTTGTAATTTGGAAGATTTGCTTTTAAGATTTTCAAGGATGTAATTATGGCGCGGTTTTTATAATAAAATCTGTAACCTTAAGCATACAACTGGCATGTGCATCTCTAAATTCACCAAAAATCTTGTTTTCTTTGCTTGTATCCTATTGGCTTCCTGTCAGGGGGAGCCAAAGATTATCGGTGATAGTCCTTTAAAGCTTGATAACATTGATTTTAATTTTAATGTGGTTAAGTTTTATGACGACTCAGCACTGTTTAATGGAAAAAAGGATATTATTATTCGCAAGGAAGTTGAAGAAGATGGGGACTGGGGAGCAGAAAAGCCTGTAAACATTCAGTACCATCAGGTGAGCTATAGTTCGGATCACATTCTGGCAAAATTTGAAGGACTGTCGTGTTATGGGTTAAACATGGTCACCACCATGGATAATAAGTTGATGGTTATCAGTGCGGTAGTTTCAGAAATGAGCAAAGATGAAAGTGACGACTTCATTGCTGCTATGACCAAAAAATACGGGAAGTCTCAGAAGCGGGAAAATACTTTTATTGAACTCAAATACCCTATTTACAGGTGGGAATTAAAAGACAGGGTTTTGCAGTATAGCCCTGTTTTTAATGATGAAAGTAATACAATAAAACTGGAGGCTGATGGTAATGATGGAAAGCTCAAAGCCGGCAAACCAAATCCACATTATAAAGGCTATATTTACATCACCAAAAAGCAATACGAAAAACAAGTTTTTGGCACCCTCCACTCTGGAGACTTTGTCTTTTACGATCGCATTTCTGAAGAATAAAAAAATCCTAAAAAAAATAATCAGAAAAATTTTGGCCCCTTTCGAAACGATTAAGGTTATCGCTATATAATGGGTACCTGCTCCGTACCTCGTTCGGACACGTTCGACCGGGATCGAAGAAATTCCGAAGAAAATAGGGTACATGTTGACTGATAGATAGGGTCTAATATTTTGTATCTTCTTGTTTACATGCTGGTATTTAGCTGTAGATTTTTGTAGTATTGATTACACACAAATGTAAACAGTATGAAAAAATTAATCATCGTCGCAATAGCCTGTTATGGGCTTAGCGCTGGCGCCCAGGTGCGCCAAAACAACTTCATTTATCTCTATTCTGATTCATTGATCTATGCCAACAGCATCAGATTTCGGCCCGATTTCGCCAATGTATTGCAACTGCGCGTAGATTCCCGAAGGGTGCCGACAGAGCAGGTAAAATTCTTCAATAATGAAGACGGTTTCTTCGCAAATACAAGAAAGCTGAACTATCCGGGATTAAATGAGTTCTCAGAAAGAATTATAACAGGAAGAATTAATTTTTACCGGCAGGTTACTTACGATCCTTATATTTATGACAGAGGATTTAGATACAGGAGTCGGCGACCAGAAGTCGCTGATGCGCGTATGTATTACAATAAGGGATATGGGGATCTTAAAAAGGTAAATTACTCGAACTTAATACAAGATATGGCGGATCGTGCAGAAAGCATGAACCTGCTGGAGCGCTATAGAAAGAATGTGAACACCAGCAGGATTTTATATGGAGCTGCCGGAGCCTCTATATTAGCCGGATTGATATCATTTGTTGCAAAAGGTAAACAAAACCGGGATGTACCGCCTTTTATAGGGGCCGGCCCAAGCAGACGCATTAATGAAAGGCACACAAATTTTGCAGCAAGTTTTGGACTTATGGGTCTTGGTGCAGGTTTAGCCGCCGGTGGTTATGTAGTTGGAGTGCAAGGTGCGAGGCATCTGGAAGATGCTGTTGATGCATATAATAAATAAACTCAGCCTGCTAATCCCTAATTTATAGGATCTTGCTGCTAGTCAGCAAGATTTTTTTTGCAAAAAAATCCTTTACTTTGAGTATGAGAAAAATATTGTTTTTAGCCCTTGCCCTTTCTTTTCCAGCTTTGCTGTTTGCTCAAGGTATGGAGCAGAATTATAAAATTTATGATACTAAAAAGGCGAAGATCATTTCTATTGATGATATTATTGCAGACGTAAAAAATATTGATGTCTTGTTTTTTGGTGAAGAGCACAATGACTCTACCGGCCATTATCTTGAAATGAAAATTTTCAGAGAACTACAGCAACGTTACCCAAAAACTGCCCTTACACTCGAAATGTTTCATACCGATGTACAGCCAGTACTTGATGAATACCTGACCGGAGCTATATCAGAGAAAAACTTCGTTAAGGAAGCCCGTGCCTGGAACAATTATAAAGATTATAAACCCCTTATAGAATTTGCAAAAACAAACAAGCTACCTGTTATTGGAGGGAACGCTGCGGTACGTTACAGTAATATGGTCACCATGGGTGGCTTGCAGGCTCTGGATAAATTACCAGCTGCTTCTAAAGCTTTCCTGCCTCCATTACCTATAGATACTGCTACAGGCAGATATAATGATAAGTTTACAGAAACCCTGGGTGGGCATAGCATGGGTAGCATGAAAATCTACCAGACTCAGAATTTTTGGGATGCTACAATGGCTTGGTCTATTGCAAAATATCTGCAGAAAAATAAAGGATATAAGGTCTTGCAATTAAACGGGCGATTCCATAGCGATGAGCGATTGGGTACCCTTGCGCAATTGCAAAAAATAAATTCTAAAATCAAAATAGCGAATATTTCTGCTTTCTCTGCAGATGATTTTAACAACCCCGACTGGGATAAGTATAAAGTTTTAGGTGATTATGTTATTGTTACCAATCCGGCACTTAAGCGAACGTTTTAAGCTGTCCTTTTACTGATTGCCTTTTTATGCAAAAAGCCCTGATCTCCATCGGGGCTTTCTTTTGTCAACTAAACCTAAACGTAAAATACTAACCAAATATTTTTACAGCACAAACATAGTGGTCTAATATGAACCTAATGTTAAATTTACGCTATTTGTGGCTCCCGCAAAATTTGGTTGTTTTGAATTACCTGTGCGGTTTAAATGTATTCAAGACGCTAAGCAATTCACTGGAATTGATAAATTCAGGGCTGTTAAACTGCCTTGAAATAAGATCATCCGGCACTTCAATATGTCCTGCTGTTGTTTGTAAGGATATTCCTGAACTTGTTTTTCTATAGGAACTATACTCGCCAATTTCTGGATCTAATTCCTGAAGTCTGATCAATAACTCGTAAAAGATGTATACTGCTACCTGCATATTGCAAAATTAGATAACTTTAACGTAACGTTAAGTTATCATTTTGTTAACACATTTGCTGCAAAAAATGAAAGCTTAACATTGATTTGTGCAAAATCGACTTGGATTTCACAAAATTTCGAGCTATTTTTTTGATCTGCTGAAACTCACAGGCTCACCTGCTCTTTACTATAGCTGAACTTCAAGTCGCCAGCATTATTTTTTATTCAAAAATCCAGCGTTTAAATATAGCTGAAAAACAAAATGTGGAAAAGATGTGTATTTATTTATACTGATTACTAAAAATATTAGCATAAATTTACACTTCCAAAGCATATGTTAGCCGCAAAGAAAGATATCGTCAAACAACTTCAGAAGCAGATCCTGCAATGGGAGGGCTTTGCTCCACCTTCGGCAAAGAAGGTTGGAAATATAGGGCTGGGGGAAATCGAGTCTGCTTTCCCCAATGGTGTTTTTCCAACCGGTGCTATCCATGAAATGGTTTGTCCCACGCCTGAACATGCTGCGGCTACGGGTGGGTTAATGGCGGGAATACTGCAGTCATTAATGAAACAAGGCGGCGCATGCCTCTGGATCAGTGTTTCCAGAACACTTTTTCCTCCAGCATTAAGCACATTTAATGTTGCACCTGACCGGGTAATTTTTATCGATGCCAAAGAAGAAAAACAAGTCCTTTGGGTGATGGAGCAGGCATTGAAATGTGAGGGGCTGGCGGCTGTAATTGCAGAAGTAAAGGAAATTAGTATTGTCCAGTCCCGTCGCCTGCAGCTAGCCGTTGAAAGCAGCAGGGTAACCGGCTTTCTACTGCGTCATGATCCTAGGAAACTAGGTGCCAATACCTGCGTAGCCCGCTGGCAAATCAGCCCTTTGCCCAGTATTTTAGCAGATGGCCTGCCCGGTGTAGGTTTTCCAAGATGGGAGGTAAATCTGCTCAGGGTACGCAATGGTAATCCTGGAAGCTGGAAGCTGGAATGGATAGATGATAGGTTTATAGTGAGACATGAGCAGGTTACTGATGGGGTAGAAGAGAAACGTATAGCCGGATAACGATGATGAACAGACGGTTTGTATCTATATGGTTCCGGCATTTAACAACGGATTGGCTAACGCTAAGGCGCCCGGAGTTAAAAACAGTACCCTTTGTTTTTGTTGCAGCTATCCGCAATAAGGTCGTCATCACCGCTGCAAATAGCCTGGCAGAGAGTCAGGGTGTTGTTCAAGGCATGGCCGCAGCAGATGCCAAAGCTATTGTTCCCGGACTGGAAGTTATACCTGATATTCCCGGTCAGGAAGAGAAACTATTAAAGGCATTGGGAGCATGGTGCATCCGGTATTCACCCCAGGTGGCTGTCGACCTGCCCAATGGCCTGGTACTGGATATTTCAGGCTGTGCACATCTTTGGGGAGGTGAACGGGGATATCTGAAAGAAATTGTAACCAGATTGATCTCCAAAGGTTACGATGTGCGTGCTGCTTTAACAGATACAGTTGGTGCATCCTGGGCTATTGCCCGCTACGGAAAAATAAAGCCGATTATTGAACCTGGTGAACATCCCGATGCTTTACTCACATTACCCCCGGCGGCATTGCGTCTGGATCCACTTATTCTTGACCGACTACAAAAATTAGGTTTTTATACGATAAAGAGTTTTATTGGTACTGGCCGGTCGGCTTTGCGCAGACGTTTTGGGCAGGATTTTATCTTGCGACTTGATCAGGCTTTGGGGAATGAAGAAGAAGTACTGCAACTCCTTCAGCCTGTTGAACCCTATACAGAACGCTTGCCCTGCATGGAGCCCATTCGTACCAGAACAGGGATAGAGATCGCAATTAAAACGCTACTGGAAAGTCTATGCAAGCGGCTCGCTGCTGAAGGGAAAGGTGTCCGCACAGCAACATTAAAGTGCTATCGTGTAGATGGAGAGGTAATAGAGACTGCTATCGGCACTAATCTTGCCTCTAATCAAATGGTTCATTTATTTAAGCTCTTCGAGTTAAAGATCGAATTAATCAAACCACGGCTGGGTATTGAGTTATTTACACTCGAAGCCGCTAAGGTAGAAGAAGTAGATCCTGAGCAGGAATTACTGTGGTCGCCAGAAGGCTGTGGACTGGAAGATACCGCACTCGCCGAGCTGCTCGACAGGCTGGCGAATAAGATAGGCGCAGATAAGATTCACCGCTACCTTCCCCAGGAACGTTATTGGCCCGAACAATCCTTTAAACTTGCCACATCGTTAAATGAAAAGCCTGCTGCGCTATGGCGTAAAGACAGGCCCCGTCCATCACTGTTATTGCCCCGCCCTGAAAAAATCGAAGTAACCTCTTTGTTGCCCGATAATCCACCCATGTTATTTATTTATAAGGGTACTCGCCATGTGATCAGAAAAGCCGATGATGCTGAGCGTATTGAGCGCGAATGGTGGGAAGACCAGGGATTGCACAGAGATTATTATGTTGTAGAGGATGAAGAAGGAAGGCGGTATTGGGTGTTCCGTTCCGGGCATTATGCCGATGCAGATTCCACCTGGTATTTACATGGTTTTTTTGCTTAGCGCTATGAATTACGCAGAACTACAGGTTACCAGTAATTTTACTTTTATGCGGGGAGGTTCACACCCGGAAGAGCTGGTAGAGCGTGCCGCAGATCTTGGTTATACCAAGATTGCAATTACAGACCGGAATAGTGTGGCAGGTGTAGTGCGCGCACATCAGTCAGCAAAAATAAAAGGTATAGAAATTATTCCTGCATGCAGACTCGATTTAACGGACGGACCAAGTCTGTTGGCATATCCAACAGATATCACCGCCTGGGGCCGCCTCTGCGCACTGCTAAGTTTGGGCAACCTACGTACAGAAAAAGGCAAATGTGAACTGCACAAGGAGGATGTTTACCGGCATAAAGAAGGTATCAAGTTCATCGTAATTCCGCCGGCAGCGTTAAATAGCCGCTTTGATTTTGATGATGACTTTAAAAATAACCTGAAGGCATACCAGGCTGCTTTTGGTAGTAACCTTTATCTTGCTGCAGTTCGTGCCTACGGGGGAAATGATAATAAACGTTTTCATCGCTTAGCAAATTTGGGCGTTCCTATTGTAGCTACAAATGATGTACATTACCACGAGGCAGGACGACGGGAGCTGCAGGATATACAGACTTGCGTTCGGGAGAAATGCACAATCCACAATGCTGGATTTCGGCTGCATGTAAATGCCGAGCGTTACCTGAAATCAAAAGAAGAGCTGGAACGTTTGTTTAGAAAATATCCTGAAGCAATTGCGCGTACCCAGGAAATTGCGGAAGCCTGTAAGTTTTCTCTCGATACCCTAAAGTATCTGGAACCGGAGTGGGTAAGTCCTGATGGCAGGACTGCCGATGAGCACCTGGCCGAACTTACCTGGGCAGGTGCACACAAAATGTTTAAGGGTGAAATTGAAGAAAAAGAGCGGAAACAGATTGATTTTGAACTCGGATTCTTTAAAAAGCGTAAGCTGGCACCTTATTTTTTGCGTATTCATGCCTATACCAGCAAAGCAACGGAGTTAGGGATTTTGCATCAGGGGCGCGGCTCGGCGGCCAATTGCACGGTATGCTTTTGTTTGGGTATTACCCCTGTAAATCCCAAAAACTCAAGGCTGCTGTTCTCCAGGTTTATGTCTGATGCACGCGATGAGTGGCCGGATGTTGATGTGGATTTTGAGCATGAACGACGTGAAGAAATTATGCAATGGATCTATGAGACTTACGGTCGTGATCATGCTGCAATTGTTGCTACAGTAACCCAGGAAAGGCATAAAGGGGCAATCAGGGATGTAGGGAAGGCAATGGGTTTGTCTGAAGACACGATTAAGCGACTTTCAGGGGCAATATGGGATTTTTCTGAAGAGGCTTTTGACCGCGAGCGGATCATATCCCAGGGACTTAATCCTGATGATCCATTGTTGAAGAAAGTGTTGGAGCTTACTTGTGAGTTAATTGGGTTTCCCCGCCAACTTGGTCAGCATACCGGTGGGTTCGTCATTACTCAGTGCAAATTGTCTGATATCTGCCCGGTGATGAATGCGAGGATGAAAGACCGAACGCAGCTGGAATGGAATAAGGACGACCTCGAAGCATTGGGTATTTTAAAAGTTGATGTACTAGCCCTGGGAATGCTTACCTGCATCCGTAAAGGATTTGATCTTGCTAAGCAACATTACGGGCTGGATCTAACACTTGAAAATGTGCCACAGGCTGATTCAAGGGTATATGACATGATTTGTCGTGCAGATACCCTTGGTACCTTTCAGATCGAAAGCAGGGCCCAGATGTCTATGCTCCCACGCTTGAAGCCGCGCTGTTTTTATGATTTGGTGATAGAGGTGGCGATTGTACGACCGGGACCAATTCAGGGAGATATGGTGCATCCTTATCTTCGGCGGAGGGACGGAATTGATCCTGAAATCTATCCCAAAGAAGAATTGAGAGAGATCTTGGGAAGAACTAAAGGGGTTCCTCTTTTTCAGGAGCAGGCCATGGAAATTGCTATTGTTGCTGCAAATTTCACCCCCGCAGAAGCCGATCAGCTGCGCAGGAGTATGGCAACTTTTAAAGCAAAAGGGCTGGTCAGCGCCTTTCGGAAGAAACTTGTGGATGGCATGGTTGAGAAAGGCTATGAAAAAGAATATGCTGAGCGCGTGTTCAAGCAGCTTGAAGGATTTGGAAGCTACGGTTTTCCCGAAAGTCACGCTGCCAGCTTTGCCCACATCGTTTATATTTCCTGTTGGCTCAAATGTCATTATCCTGATGTGTTTGCTGCGGCTTTACTCAATAGCCAGCCTATGGGTTTTTATCAGCCGGCACAAATCGTTATTGATGCCGAGCGACATGGTGTTGTGATGCGTGCAGTAGACATCAACCATTCTGTATGGGATAATACCCTCGAAGAAAAGGATGGGACATATTGCACCCTGCGTTTGGGTTTTCGTCAGGTGTCAGGATTAAATCAGGAAGATATGGAGCTGCTGGTTTCCCGTAGGCCTGAGGGAGGGTATCAAAGCATTAGTCAGTTGAGCGATGCTGGAGTGCCACAAGCAGCTATTGAAAAGCTGAGCGATGCTGATGCTTTCCGTTCTCTAAACCTTAACCGCAGAGAGGCTTTATGGGAGATCCCTGCTTTAAGTGATAAGCCTATAGGCCTGTTTGCCGGGCAGCCCTCCGAGAGCGCCAAAGAAACACAGATAAGTTTGCCATTTATGACTGATGCCGAACATGTGGTTCAGGATTATGCTGCTACAGGACTGTCTCTAAAAGCACACCCTGTAAGTTTTGTGCGGGAAAAGCTGAAACTCCTGCATGTTACTGAAACTTCCCGTTTACCGGAACTAAAGAATGGAGATCCAATCCGTGTATCAGGCCTGATCACTGTCAGGCAAAGACCGGGTACCGCCAAAGGTGTTTTGTTTATCACTATTGAAGATGAAACCGGCTTTGCCAATCTGGTAGTGTGGGAGCAGACTTTCGAGAAATACCGAAAGGAGATTCTGCAATCCCGTTTATTCATGGTGGAGGGGAAACTTCAGATTGAAGGCGCAGTAATCCACGTGGTTGTAAAACGCTGTTTTAATCTCAATAGCCTCTTAAGTGGCCTTACCTCTGTTGCCAACAATGATCAGCCGGTTTTAACACTTTCGAGGGCCGACGAAACGACTTCTCCATCTCATGGGGGAACAAATAAAGGTCAGCAACAGGTAGCTAAGCAAAAGGAAATATTTCATAAAGGAAGAAACTTTAAGTAGTAACTGTTTATTTATTGATCAGCGTATGAGCGGCTGTTGTATTTTTGAAAAAGAATATCCCGTCAAAGGTTGAACTTAATGTACCATAGTATTTATAGTTATCCTCATTAGCCGAATAGATGTAGCCCAGATCGAGGTGTTTCATCGGTTCCAATGTCCATTTACCTCCGGTTCCATTTGTTTTGTTTTTTGTAAGTGGCAGGAAATAGTTATCCACTTTAGCCTTGTTGAGCACATAGGCATACGTTCCTCGGTAGGGTAGCTCAAGAACGTAAGTTTTCCATAGCTTTTGGCTGTAATCTGGAGTTGCCATATAAGTTCCAGCACCTGTACTAATTGCCAAAGGACAATATCCTTCTTTATAGTTCTCTTTCAGGTAGGCACCCATAACTTTTTCTACTCCCTGGCTTGAATTTGCTATGTGAAAGTTATGCGCCCAGACCATTATTTTTTCCGATGGATGGCTATTTAAGTAATATGAAATGTTCTCTGCCATAAATAAATCCCTTTTTCCATCAAAAAAGCGACTTTCTAACCATTGCTGGCAAACTCTGACTGCAGTGTTTAAATCGAACAGTATATCGGTATCATTGATTTGTATTTCTGAATCACCAAGCAACTGTTGCATACGTTTTAAGTCGGATGCCACGCTGTTGGCCGCCAACTGTATTTTATTTGGATTACTCCTCTTTGAATTCAATACCAACAGTGAATCCAAATCGGCATCTACAAGCTTAATCAGTGTTGCGATTTTCTGGTTTTTCTCTGTTCCATAATCTCTGAGCATTTTTCTTGCTCCTTTTATCTGTATGTCCTCCATGTCAATACCGATTAGCTTGACTTTATTGCTACGTTCAAGGTTATAAGCGCGAAGCCACTCAAAAAGCGCTTCCATCTCGGTCGTTTTCCAACATTTATAAAAAGGCATGCTTAACAGACTTTCTCTGATATTTACCTCAGACTGGTTTATGATTTTGTTCATTTCTATACACGTAGGAATGTTTTCTTCGAGGGCTATCGTTGTGAAACCTTTTTGCTCGACGAGGTATTTGAATAGTTTTAGCTTGAGATTTGTTACCTCACTGGTGCCGTGGGTAGGTTCACCAATTCCTACAATCCGTGCTTCCGAAAGTATGTTTCCTACTGGCACTAATTCAGGTATATGATCGTCAGCTTTAACCGAACCAATAGGATGCAGGTTATTATTTAACCATCGAATGTCAGTTGCACTGGCTTCTTTGTAAAGATTCTGGAGGTCTTTAACAGGTGTTTGATCTACTTTAAGTGATACATCGTCGCACCAGACAACCGCACTGTCGTTCACTTCAATGCCGTAATAGAAGCCATACCACCTGGCTGGCTGTCCGAACTTGAAGCGCAGCGTTACCTTTTGCCACTTGTTGTTAGCAGGACTGCTCAGCTTCAAAAATGACCTGATGATTGTATCTCCTTTTAAGTCCTGAATAAACAAGGCAATGGTCGAATCTTTAGTAGATGCAGTCTTGATCCATGCAGTTAATTCAACACTTTTTAACTGTTGCGAAGATGCGCCTCCAAAGGTGTTTGCTGCAAGTGCTGGTCTTTTTTTAGTTGTTTTCGACTTAGTGCCATCGATGCGAAGGCTATGTTTGCCCTGAAAAAATACAGTGGAATCTATCCCGATGTTAAAACTAGATTCGCCGTTATCTATGATCCAGGTGCGGGGCAAATTTTTGTTGTTTAAAAGTTCAAATCCCCCGTTAACAATTTCCTGTGCTTGCACAGTTACAAGTGATGATATGATAAATAGGAGCAGTAGAAGTGTAGATCTTTTCATATGTATTGGTTTTGTTATAGTACAAATGAAGTTAATGTCACAGCGTAAAGCATGATCTATTCGACCAAGGCCGAGAATCCCGGCTATCAAAGAAAAGCATCTCCAATTTAGTCGTGCGAAAACAAACGTTCGTCGGCAAGACCCTGAATTGAGTATTCGGCATAAGCATCGTAAAAACAGTTTGCTGAAACCTTGAACCCTAAAATTTGTTACTCAGGAAACTTAAGCAACGCTATGTCAATCAAGTCAATCACTAAAACGAAATGGTCTATCGAACCAGGTAGGGTAATTGTTTATCCCAATGGACTATCATTTATTCTCGCCGGAGTACTATCTCTCATCTTTGCAGGTATTTTTTTTCTCTTTTTATACTATGAGAATATGGGGATGAGTTTGTCCTGGGGCATCATTATCGTTTTTATAGCACCACTAGTTTTATTGTGGTTGCATGGTTATACCCAAATCATTTTTGATAACGCAAATCAGACAATGAAAAAAATGCTCTTTGGCATTTTTCCGGTTAAAACTATTCCTTTCTCCCGCATCCACACGATCAATGCAGTATCTAACATGGGTGGGGGATATAACTATAGGGTTTTTACAAAGGAAAACAAGTTTGGCAGAGGAACTACTGTGAGCTGTGGTTACTCAAAAACGGATGATCCAAATGCCATTGCTTTTGTTGAAGAAGCCGTGCCAGCTATTTATGCTTTCCTTGACCAAAGCTATAACCCGGCAGCTGATGCCCCTGAGTTTATAGATAGCTACAAATACTTTACAGCGGAAAATGGGATATATACTTTAAAAAATAAGCGGCTTGGGGCTATCATTTTTGGTCTCTTCTTCATTGCATTAGGAGTTTGGATGGCAATGGTTGATGCAATGGGTAACGAAACAAGTCCGGGAGCCAAATTTTTCATCACTGTAATTCTAATCATTGTGGGATTGGTCTTTATCAATGCAGCCTTTACCAAGGTAGAAATTAACACGATCGACCAGACGCTTAAAAGAACAGGATTAATAAAGCTAGGGAACAAATTTTACGCCTTACAGGATTTCAATGGTTTTCAGACGGTGAGAAAATCGGTTAATTTTATCTACACAGGTACAGAAGTGCATATGTACTTTTCCCCATCAGGTACTTTTAAGCAGGAAGTTATTGTTTTACAAACGCTGAGAAATAGCAATCAAATAGAACGATTCCTACAGGAGATGTATCAAATTATGGATGAGATTAGTGTACAAACCAAAAACCGACCGTAGATAGATCAATTAAAAAATAATACTAAGGAATTCTTACTTGAATAAATTTTAATATCATCCAATCTAATTTAAACAATAGTGCAGAATTGGGCCATTATCAGTTATATTATGTTAGCTTTATAAACAATTCTCTGGGAAAGTCAAATATCCTACCCATCGACGATCCAATACTTCACCAATTTAAAGCAGACATATCCTCAATACATGGAGAACGATGATTCTAATGAATTAATCATTGCAAACAAGGCGATAGATTTTCAAAACAAAGAAAAAGAGCTTCGTGCTGCAGAATTGATTGTAGCTAATAAAGAACTTGTTTTTCAGAATGAAGAAAAAGAAAAGCGGGCCCAGGAGCTCGTTGTCGCAAATGAAGAGCTTGCTTTTCAAAATAAGGAAAAGGAACTCCGGGCTGCTGAACTGATTGTCGCCAATGAAGAACTTGTTTTTCAGAATGAAGAAAAAGAAAAGCGGGCTCAGGAGCTCGTTGTCGCAAATAAAGAACTCGCTTTCCAAAATAAGGAGAAGGAGCTGCGTGCCGCTGAGCTGATCATTGCAAATGAGGAACTTGTTTTTCAGAATGAAGAAAAAGAAAAGCGCGCACAGGAGTTGGTTGTTGCCAACAAGGAATTAGCCTACCAAAATAAAGAAAAGGAAAAGCGCGCCAAGGAGTTGATCATTGCTAATAAGGGCTTGAAAAAGGCCGAGGACAATATCCGGAAACTAAATGATGAACTGGAGCAGAAGGTTATTCAACGTACAGCACAATTGGAAGCTGTAAACAAAGAATTGGAGTCTTTTTCTTATTCGGTGTCGCACGACTTACGTGCACCAATTCGTGCAATTGATGGGTATACAAAAATCATTGCAGAGGATTATGCCGATAAATTTGATGAAGACGGGTTGAAGATTCTCCAATCCATTATCAATAATTCAAAGAAGATGGGGATGCTTATCGACGATCTCCTTGCTTTCTCTAAATTGGGAAGAAAACAGGTTGCTTTTCTCGATATTGATATGATGGCTTTAGTCGGCTCAGTGCGCGAAGAATTACTATTTGAAGTTGGTGAAAATGTGCCGGAGTTTACTATTGATGCGCTTCCACCTGCCAAAGGAGACCAGTCTTTGATCAAGCAGGTCTGGATAAATTTGATTTCCAATGCAATCAAATATTCGAAATATAAAGATAAAACAACGATTACGATTGATTATTATATTGATGGAAATCAAACAGTTTATTCTATAAGGGATGAAGGAGCGGGGTTCGATATGGCATACTACGATAAGCTGTTCGGAGTTTTTCAGCGCCTCCACTCACAATCTGAGTTTGAAGGAACGGGGATAGGGCTGGCAATTGTTCAAAAGATCGTTGACCGACACCATGGATCGGTATGGGCAGAGTCCGAATTAGATAAGGGTACTTGTTTTTATTTCAGCCTGCCAAGCAGTACACAACAAAATTAAAAAAAAAATGATTTACGATAACATAGAAATCTTATTCGTTGAAGATAGTGCAGACGATGCGATGCTAACCATGCGTGCTTTGAAAAAAAGCGGTTTCAATAATAAGTTACTCCACCTTGCCGATGGTGCAGAGGCACTGGACTTTATCTTTTGTCGCGGAATATATCAAAATAGAAATATCAAAGACCATCCGAAATTGATATTACTGGATTTAAAAATGCCAAAAGTTTCAGGCCTTCAGGTCTTGGCGAAAATAAAAGCCGACCCTGAGCTAAAATCAATCCCCGTGGTTATGCTCACTTCATCGAACGAAGGACCGGACATTGAACGCTGTTATGAGTTGGGTGCGAACAGCTATATTGTTAAGCCGGTAGATAGCGACAAATTTTTTCATGCCATTAAGGAAATTGGGATGTACTGGATGCTTTTGAGTCAACCAGGGAATTAATTGATCTGATATATGTCCATAACGCTCCGCATACTCATTCTTGAAGATAATGAAAACGATGCCGATCTGATTAGTCGGGAACTGAGAAAATCAGATCTCATTTTTACCGCTAAGATTGTACAGAGTCGTGCGGAATATCAACAAGCGCTTGATGATTTTTCTCCAGATCTGATATTATCTGATTTCGCCTTACCAGCATTTGATGCAGGTACTGCCTTTAAAATTGCGCAAAATAAACATGCTCATATACCGTTTATCATTGTCTCGGGCACTATCGGTGAAGAGAATGCGGTTAAGTTGATAAAGGAAGGTGTAATAGACTATGTTTCTAAACAAAAGCTATTTACACTCTCTCCAAAAATTGAACGGGCACTAAAAGATGTTAAGGAAAGAACGGAAAAGGCACTTATTGCGGCGACGTTAACTATTCAGACTGCAGACCTCCAGAGCGCTAATGAGGACTTACTTGTCCTCTCCCAAAACTTGAAAGTTCAGCAGGCAGCGCTTCAGAAAGCAAATGAGAAATTGTTGGAAGAAGAAGGCAAAGTTAAGGTGGCTAACCTGGCGCTTTCTGCGCTGAACAAGGAACTTGAGGTTCGTGTAGCGAACCGTACTAATGCACTTGCCGAAAGTGAGCGTAGGTTTCGTACGATGATGGAAACCATTCCCCAGATTGCGTGGACTAATAACATGGAGGGAGAAATTCTTTTCTACAATCAGCGTTGGTATGACTATACCGGTTTGAGTGATGAAAATCATGGTGCTTCTGACGCATACGGTATAATTTATCGCAATGATCGGAAGACATTCATGGCTCGTGTGAAGTCGATTTTCGACAATGGTGGAGAAGGGGAGTTCCAAATTAGGGCCAGGCGCGCAGATGGGGTTTATCGATGGCAGCTGATCCGCATGATTCCCGTTTTGGGTGATGATGGCCATATTCAGGTTTGGGTGGGAACGGCTACCGATATCGAAGAACTTAAGCAGCTGCAGCAGCATAAGGATGATTTCATCAGTATTGCCAGTCATGAGTTGAAAACACCCATTACTACGCTGAAAGCATCCCTGCAACTTTTGGATCGTTTGAAAGATAACCTGGTATCGCCGATGGTTCCGCTCTTAATTGGAAAGGCCAACAGAAATCTGGAAAAGGTTAATACATTAATCGAAGACCTGCTTAACGCAACGATGGCTAATGAAGGCAAACTTCAGATCCATAAGAAAATGTTTAACATCAGGGAATTGATTGAGGAGTCCTGCGACCATGTTCGCTCGGAAGGTTTGTATAAGATCAATACTGATGGTGTTAGAAATCGTGAGGTTTTTGCAGATGCCATCAAAATTGAACAGATCATCGTAAACTTCGTTAACAATGCGATTAAGTATGCGCCTAAGTCACTGGAAATCATTATTCACACTGAAGAGATCGACAGACAACTGAAAATTTCAGTGACCGATAAGGGTGATGGAATCCCCCAAAATAAGCTTGCTAATTTATTTGATAGATATTACCGCGTAAATGCAGGAGAAACACAGTATAATGGTTTAGGCTTGGGGCTATATATCAGTGCTGAGATTATCAAGCAGCATCATGGGACTATCGGTGTGGATAGCGAGTTGGATACTGGAAGTACTTTCTGGTTTACAATTCCACTTTAGACCATTAAACCAGCGCTAGATTCAATACACGTTACCGTGATCATTATTTCTTTGCACTTTCTGAAAGTGCAATTAATACGGCACCCGCTAAAATCAATATTGCTCCTGCAACCAGTTGCCAGGTTATTTTTTCTTTAAGAAAGATCACCGACAGGAGTATTGTGAAAACGAGGGATGTACGTTCGATAGTTACAACCATCGAAGCTGGCCCCATAGACAGTGCTTTAAATGAAAATAAAGTAGACAAGGTAGTGGCGATGCCAGCAAGAATCAGCAGGATCCATGCTTTACGGTCAATCTGCTTCAGTTCGGGTACTGTACCCTGATAAAATACAAGGATCCAGGTAATAGATACGATTAATAGCGCCTGAATGGCAAATGCCAGACTCGAATCAACATTTTTTAAGCCAGCCTTCGTTAGTACCATCACTAGTGCTGCCGACAAAGCGGCCAAAATAGCCCAGAATATCCACATAAATTGATTGTTTGATAAGACAACACTGAAGAGGGCATTTTGATTTTAAAAATACCTTTCAAACGTCAGCCCATAACTTAGTAATGTGTTTTCACGCTTCGTTCTTGAGATTTTATTATAGTTATAAGCGGTTGTGAAACTAATCCACCTGTTCAGTTTTAGCGATAAACCAGCATTGCTGCGGATGATATAATCGTTCTGGTCATTCAAAGAATTCTGTATGAAACTGGTACTGCTTAGCGTAACAGCTTTCCTTATGATAAACTTAAATGACAGGCGGAAAGAGTTTCTAGTGGTTTCATACTGGTCATGTAATCCACCCCCAAGATCCAGGTCGCTGCTATCAAACAAGATCCCATTGCTGATATTCAGATATGCTTCTTCCCGGTCGTAGATATTATAAGCTACTCCCAGGCCGGCAAGTAATTGATTGTTGATTTTTAATGACCTGCTGGTATTGTAATTAGCCAGTCCCCAGTAAAAGAAATGTGGAAAGGTCTTGTACAGATTAAAATCCAGCGTAGATGAATAATCGTTGTTGGTAAGTTGGCTATTCTGTTTTCCGTAGATCCAATTGTTGTTGAAGTTAAGGCTGATGCTCTTTTTTTTAATGCCGAATTTAAGGGTATTGTTGAGAAGATAAGCCCTGCTGTCATTTGTTTTATTTAATGATCCTGTAGGGGAGAAGGTAACTACATACTGAGTTGTATCAGTAAATTGTGCATAGGAAAATTCAGTAAATAAGATGCAGATTAAAAAAGTCAGGATTCTTACCATAGAAAAATGGGATGGTTAAATAGATAACAGCCATCACCAATGTTTGTTTTGGAGCCACATAGACTTATCCATCTTGTAACAAAGCATTTTTTTTGCTGTCTTAACAATAAAACAGACATTTATGATCGTTTTAAAATCCGAATATTTTATGTCGCATGAGCGACTTACTCAGTTTATCAACGAAAACAAAATTAAGCGCGAAGACATTTTATCTATCCTCATCGCAGCAGGGACATTAACTATATTCTTCTATGCAGATGATTCAGTTAAAGAAATTACCCATGGATTTTTTAGCTAATAGTCTCTAATAATAGCTGGTATTCAGGTTCGAATTTTGTTTCTCGGCCAACTCAATCGGGGCATAATCAGATAAGATCAATGCCTCACCTTTTTTGACGCAAACATCATGTTCGAAATGTACAGAGGGGGTGCCGTCTTTTGTTCTTACTGTCCATCCATCTTTCTCGATAAAAACTTCTTTTTTGCCGAGATTGATCATGGGCTCTATGGCAAGTACCAGATTTTCTTTGAGCAACATGCCCGATCCTCTTTTGCCGTAATTGGGAACCTGCGGGTCTTCATGCATGCTTCTGCCTAAACCATGGCCAACGAAGTCTTTAACCACTCCATAACCTTCGTTTTCGTTGTGGGCCTGTATTGCATAACCGATATCGCCAAGTCGCTTGCCCGCCACAGCTTCTTTGATACCCACAAATAAAGATTCCTTTGTTGTTTTTACAAGTTTGAGAATTTCTGGGGAAACCTCACCGATGATAAATGTATACGCATGATCTCCATGAAATCCATTTTTTATAGTGCCTACGTCTACAGAGATAATATCGCCATCTCTCAGCTCATATTTTCCGGGAAACCCGTGAACAACTACATCATTAACAGAGGTGATAATGTGATATGGGAAGCCATTATATTTATAAAATGAGGGAACGGCACCATTATCAAGTATGAACTCATTTGCTATTCTGTCAATTTCAATCGTTGGCATGCCGGGCTTCAGTACTTTTGCAATCTCTGCAAGTGTGTCACTTACCAGTAGCGCACTAATTTGCATCAGGGCTACTTCCTCATTCGTCTTGTATGTAATCATTTACTGCAAATTTAAGAAAATAAGTCTGCTGACTACATTCAAAGATTAAAACATGACCAAATTTTTATTTTAAGCCGAGGGCCGGTAGGCTAAAATGAAATGTTGAACCGCCACTTGGAACACTGTCCAGCCAAACTTTTCCTTTATGACTATTGATGATTTCCTTTACAAGATAAAGACCCAAACCGAAACCTTTGATGCCATTGGGGTTGGTGCGATAGAAGCGGTCAAAGATTTTCGCCTGATCTTCGGGAGCTATGCCGCGGCCCTCATCTGTTACTGAAACCTGTACCTGATCCGCATGGGTTCTGCACTTCACTGATATGGAACCCTTTGCCGGGGAATACTTTACCGCGTTGCTCAGATAATTGACGAGAACCTGAGCAATTTTCTCACGATCAGCAAAAACTATTGCATCAGATGAAAAACAGATATCGAATTTTCTGTCCGGGTAAATCATTCCTATTTCTGTAACCGTATCGTGAATCAATTTAACCATGTCAAATGGCTCATGAACTAACTGCAGACTGGAGTTTGATACTGCAGAGGTTGTAAGAAAGTTATCGATCATCCTGGACATCACCCCAACTTGCATTTCTGCTTTGTCAAGTGTTTCTGAAATCTGATCAGCCTGACCGAGACTGATTTGTTTTAGCGCCATCTGAACATAGAGCTTTATCGTGGTCAGTGGTGATTTTAGTTCGTGATTCAGCAACGCAACATAGTCTTCCTTTCTTTGCTCTTCGGCCTTTTCAGCAGAAATATCTATAATCGTTCCCCCCAGTGCCTCGTTTCCCTTGTCGTTGTTATATTTCCCGCTGATTCGAAGCCATCTGGGATTTTCGTCAATTGCTGTAATGAGCCTAACATCCGCTGATAAGCTTCCTTTTTTTCTGCATGCCTTATTTAGGGCCTTAATTAGAAACCTGGCATCCTGTAGTAAGATCAGGCGTAAAATCCTGAAAATGCTCACGCTGGCCTTGCTGTTTTTGAAAAAAGCACTGGCAGTAGGGCAGAGACTGATCTCATCGGCGTCAATTGCAAAATTCCAGATGCCAATTCCAGCATTTTGCAACAGCTGACTGAGCATATAATCTGATTGAGCTACCTCTGTGGCATTTCTTTCTTGTGATCTTGTGTTATTTGGTAAGGTTGGTCTTAAGTTCATCGCGTTGAGGGTTTTAGTGATGTTTTCCTTACCAGTAGTCAATAGCCGTGCCTGTCTTTTATTTTGCTGTAAATGAGTTTGTTATGTGTTTTATGAGTCTTGCCTGCTTACGCTATTTCGTTAATTAATGATTTGATGATGCAAAGAAACGAAATAAAAAGGCGACAACTCTCCATTGTCGCCGTTGGTAGTTAAATACAACACTATTTACCGGTTGTACTTCCGCCTTTCACGTCATCATTAGTAATGCTGCGCTTGTTTTTCTTAATCTCGTCTTTCAGGCCTCCAAATTTCCAATTTAAGCCTAGCGTAAATGATCGGTTATAGTTTTGTCCCTTGTACTGTTGTCTGAAGTTTGGTCCTTCAGTGAAGCTCTCGTATAACCTGTATTTAGAAAATGGATTGTATATGCCAGCTGATACGGTGAGCTTATCCTTGATGATCTCCTTACTGCCGCTGAACGACATAAATACATATTCGCCAGATTTACCCTGTAATGTTACATAAGGTGCGTTATAACTGAAGCTGGCATTAGCTTTCCACTGCTTTTCGAATTTATAGCCGGTATTGATGTAACCATAGCCTTTTATACCTTCATTTTGAGTTACTACGCCATTGATAGTTCCTTCCAGCCAGGTATATCCAATATTCCCACTCACACTTACATTCCATTTCGCAGTTAGCGGATAGTTAATATTCAGGTTTGTGGTTAGGGATTTATCTCTGCCGATGTTGGCGAATGAAGTCCTTGTGATACCTGTTACAGGGTTATAAACGGACACATTCTGAATGGTGTTATTCGCGAAATTGTAACTCAGGCCAACGTTTACAGATCCTTTTTTAAACTTGCTGTACGTCAGTTCAAAGTTGTTGGCTAACACGGCCTTCAGATCTGGATTTCCGGTAGATTCGAAGTTAGGTGTTGACCGGTCTACAAAGGGATTCATATTATATATACCAGGTCTTTGGATCCGCTGTGTAAATCCGAAATTCACATTGCTTTGATTGGCGAATTTGCGGTTGATGGAGAAGGAGGGGATAATATTAAAGTAATCGGTATTTACGTTTGATGAATTACTGATAAAATCTGCTTTTACAAATGTCTCTTCTATACGTACGCCAGCTTTGAAGACTACGTTCGTCAAACTATACGCATAGGTATTATAGGCGGCGATAATGTTTTGTTTATTGTTGAACATGTTTGTTCTGGTTGGATCGGTTACGTATTGCCCGTTCTGACTATTAAATGTTTGGTACTCAAAGTTACTACTGTTGTCACGAAGGATAGCTTTGATGCCACCTTCTATATTTAACTTGTTTACAGGATGAACATAATCCAGCTGCATGGTCTGTTCCTTCTGCCTGCTATCATTCTGTTGCAGATAATTTGGGTCTGTATAGTTCTGGCGTTCTGTAAATATCAGCTCATTTTTCTGTGGGTTGCTGCCGCTATTGGATTTAAAGGAAAAAGTGAGCAGTCTGTCTTTATTACTTTTGAAACCGTGCTGATAATTTAAAGAAAGTTCTAGTCCATCCCAATCAAAGCGGTTCCTGCCGAGCAGGTGATATGACGAAAGTTGTGAAGGCGTTCTTAGGCTAAAGGTTTGGTTATTTGTGGCATCGTATAATCCATTATAGGGGTTTATACCTGCCGTAAAGAGGTTGAGGGTATCAAGCTCAAAACTAAGATCTGCACCTCCATACCGAAATATGTTGTTTGATTTTCTTTTTCCGATGTTCAGCAATTCGGAAGGGTTGACACCAGTTGTTGACCGGGAGGTTACAATTTCTGTTTCCGGAGCTGCATATTTTCCTGTTCCACCATAGGCAGTAATTCCAAATTTCCCTTGTTTGTAGGCAATATTGGCACTTCCATTTGGTCCACCAACAGGAAACTGGTGGCGAAGGTTGATACTCCCATTATAACCGTTATCTATCTTTTTATTGGTGATGATGTTGATGATTCCTGAAAGGCCCTCGCTATCATATTTGGCAGGGGGTGTGGTGATCACCTCAATCTTTTGAATGGACGAGGCAGGCATTCCACGCAGCACATCTTTAGGATTCCTGTCGAGCATTGCCGATGGTTTTCCATTGATTAAGATCCTGTAGTTGTCGCTTCCTTTCAGTTTGATATTGTCATCGGCGTCAAGCGAGAGCAGAGGTACTTTCCGCATCATGTCCAATGCTGTCAGTACCTTGCTCTCGGGATCTGCCTGAATATCGTAACTGATCCTATCCACTTCCTGTTTAATGATGGGGCGTATGGCTACAACTGCCACGTCTGCAAGCGCATTTACCTGATCTGCGAGCAGTATATTACCTGCGTCGAAGCTGTTTTTTTCAGCCGTTAATTCAAAAGGAACAACTTTAGGTGTATAACCTGTTGCTGTTGCTGTGAGTGTGTATTTTCCAAAAGGGATTTCGGCAAAAGTGAAACCTCCATTTTGAGTAGTCAACACTGTTTTTACAACGTTACCATCCTTTTTAATGGCAAGGGTGATATATTCGGCGGGTTTACTGCTAAGGGAATCGGAAACAATTCCCTTAACACTGCCTGAGAGGTCCTGAGCCATAGCAATTATGGGCATGAAAAACAGGGCCATCAGGGCACAAAGGAGCTTGCAGATATTGTTCATAACTGGAGAGGGGGTAAGGGTTAAGAAATTTACAGCTTGTTTATTTTACGGAACTGCGGAGATAGATGTTGCCGTAAGTAGAACTGAAGTCGTAGCTGGGCCCGGTGCCAGGCGCTGCTGTAATGGAGGTAAAGAAGTCTTTTTGGATTTTTTCGGTTGGCTGGAGCGCCAGGTTCGTAAAGATCTTTCCATATCTCGTTGTGAGTTGCAGCTTGCCAACTGATTTTTCAGCCACACTTGCATCTATGCCGCCATATCTTGCATCCACCTTAATCGGGGCATTGAACGTTCCAACTTCAACAATCCCATAGGTAGACATAATTTCTGTAGTCATTCCATTTGGTATTTTAACATTGATGGTTACTTCTATATCGCGCTGTTGGTAGGTTGATACGCTGTTGCTGCCTTGTTGTGCTACATAAGCATTAAGGTCCTGCTTTGAAGTAAACCGTGTTTTGATGCCTTTATCCAGGATGTAATAACTATCAGGGATCATGTCCATATCCAGTTTGTTGGATATGGAAATTTTGTCGCCAGACGTGCTTTCTGTTAAAGTAAAAGCGCGGTCACTTTCGCCGTTGTTGATCTTTACTGTGGCCTCGACAACGATTTCGTTGCCCTCCCAGGTGCTGATATGAACGATCTTTGGATAGTCAAAATGAAGGTCTACAGTCTGCCCTTTTGTTACCGGGTATGATTTGTTGATTTTTGTCTGGGCTAAGGCAAGGCATGGCCCAATGGCTATAAAGAGCCACAATACTAATGATTTCATATAGATTGGTTAAGAAGCCGTCGGTTGGACTATTGGGGCTATTTTTCTCTCAGGTAGACATTTTTATAGCTCGATTTAAGAATTAAATCGGCACCGCCACCATTGATTTTTCCTTTGATGCTGTCTGAATTACGAACACCAGCCAGGTTGTTGATTGTGAATGCAGTCTGTCCGGTAGCAGCGGTTGAATAATTAATATAGGCGCCTGATCCGGTTTCACTTTTTTCGGCTGTATTTTTTTCAATTGCGATTTTAAGACTTTCTGCAGCATATAACTTTCCGTAGCTGGTAGAGATTTCAACATTTGCTTTTGTAGTTGCAGGAAGTGATACATCAACATAACCATATACGGATACGATGGAAACGGGGCCTTTAATTTCACCTGCAAAGATGGCATCAATAGATCCGTAAAGTGTTTTTACGTTCATTGGTCCGGTGTTGTTCTCCAGCTTGATTTTATTGTAGCTTGTAGACACCTCAATTTCGTTTTTTAAATTTTTAAGGATCACTTCAGACTGATTTACACTGCTTGAATTATTGAAAATGATCTTGATGTTTTGGGGTACTTTGATCGTTAAGATTGAAGATCTGTCTCTGGTAACATTGTTAACAGTCACTTCATCCCCTTGCGTAGACACATCGAATCCCAGTCCGCTGTTGTCTGTAAATCCTGACCCGTTAATTGCGCGAAGGCCTTTTGCACGCTCATCTACAGATTCTTTCTCAACTTGTGGAGAGGAGAAGATAATTTCGTTGCCTGTATATCCTTCTATAATTGCGCCTGAGATATTTAACTTCAGTGTGCCGGATGTTTTAGCTACTTTGTATTCTTTCTGTGCAAATACCGAGGTAGCGATTGTTAAAAGGGAAAACAGTACTATAAATTGCTTTTTCATATTTCTTTTTTTGAATTTGATTATAACTTATTTTGATTGAGAAGTATGCTGTAGGCCTCGTCTCTGACTGCAGCAAAGGTATCGGGGCCATCGGCAAGTGACTTAAGCTTGTCGTCGATTTTTAAATTTTTCTTTTTTCCTAAAAGGCTTACCAGGCCTAATTGTACAATAGGGTCGTTCTGTTTATTTAGTGAGCTGACTAACAAGGCCGAAACATGTCCATCATCACTATATTTCTGCATCAGGCTCAGCGCTGCGAGTCTGACATTGGTATTGCCGTCGTTGTTCAATGTTAGCGCTAACATATCCATTACACGGTTGTCTACCCTGCCAGTTTTTTCCATTTCCAGTATTGCCATCAGCCTGGTACTTGCCGAGGTGCTGTCCTGAAGTCCGGCATACAGATCCTGGGTAGCTGCACTTGTATTAGGCTTCCTGGGCCCTGCTTTACGGTTGCTGGCAAATGCTACCGGAACTGTTTCTGTTGTAGCTACAACGTCTGGTGTTTTTGTCGTTCCTGTAGTATCATTTTGTTTAGTAGCTTCTTTTACCGGTTGCTGTGCAAGTTGTGATGCCGGTTTTACAGCTGTATCATTGAAGAAAAACAACCATAGGCAAGTCACAGTCACCAGTACCGAAGCCGCCACCAGCCATTTGCTTCCGTTAGTTATCAAAAAACTTTTTTTTCTCACTTCCGGAGCAGCCTGAAATCTTGGTTTCAGCTGATCTAGTTTTAAAACAGGGGCTTCGAGATGATCAAATTCCGCTCTGTTCTTTTCCACGAAGTCTTTTATCGGATCATTCATAATAACTCTTGTCTTTTAGTGATAACAATATTTTGTTTTTTGCTCTATGGTATTGTGTTCTTACTGTGCTGTGGGAGAGTCCGAGCATCCCTGCAATTTCTTCCTGGGACAGCTTTTCAAACAGGTACAGATTGATAATCGTTTTGTAACCTGGTGGAAGCGCTTCGATGCTTTTTCTGACATCTTCGACTCGACAATCGAAAATATCATTCTCATCTGCCGTTTGCTGCTCGTCGTCTGCAATCTCTGTTTCTCCCAGATCGGTGAAGGTTATCTTTTGCCTTCGCAGATGAGAGATAGACTTGTTAATTGCTACCCGCCGTACCCAGCCCTCAACACTTGACACCCCTTGCAGCTTTTTCATGTCTCCAAATATCAGGCAAAAGGTGTCCTGAAGGATATCTTCTGCTTCTGCTGTGTGGGAAACAATCCTACTGATGGAGTTGTAAATTCCCCTGGCATACCTATTGTACAATTCAGTATACCCGAAATCTTTGCCTTTAAGGCACATCTCTATCAATTCCTGATCAGTTATCTTTTTTGTAAGCTGCAATTCCGGGCGTTTAATTTAGTTCTTTACTGCGTTTCTATCTTGAAGTCGCAGCCTCATTTAAAATGTTGCATCACGTCACAGATATTTTTTTTGAAAGCCGTTTTTACTGCTTAAAGATAGCGTAAATTTGAATCAGCACAGGAAGCATCATCAGTGGATCAGGAAATCTGGATTGTTATCTGGAAAAAGAAGAATCCGTTGAGGGGCAGCTGCTGGCGCTGCGGAGCATTATTCTTATAAAAGATATAGGTAGACGTTAAAAATTTAAGATCCTAATTTTTAAATGCCCAGGCTGAAACCGCTATCAAAAGTGCGATGAGCAGATAGCTTTCTATTCTCGCAAAATTGAGTGTTAAACCCATTCCCTGGTTCATTTTTGGGACGATTGCCCGGCGATCGTTTCTGTTGAAGTAAATCACACCATACTTATAGTTTGACGGATCCTGGGTGGGCTCATTAAAATCTTGCATGGGGCTTAATTATTGAGCTAAAGTAACGAAACAATCTAATAATGGACTACTTGGTTTTCATTGCCTTCACAAGCAGGCCTGTAACGATGGCGCCAAACAGATAATAGCCAATGGTAAGCACTTTCTTTTCATTATTTTCCGCTACGGGCTCAGGCCTAAGTCCCATAGGTTCTGGTAAGGTAATCGCGCCAATACCTGCAGAAAGGCCAAAGAAGAATACTTTTGCCCAAATATACTTTTGTTTTCCTGAACCAATTAAGCTATAGTAAACGGTGTTGCTGATCAGGTCGCCAACTAAGGTAGCACGGTACAAAGTTTTTTCGTCATCAATATGCTCACCAACCAAACCAAGGCCCTTATTCAACGCTTCTTCACCTAACAGATCTATTCGTGGTGTTTTATTGCTTTTGTTTTTAAGCGCTTCGTGAAGAACATTCATTGCTACGGCGCCGGCAAATCCCGCTATGATATTTTTAATTTTTCCCATGATAACAACATAACATTTATGGAAGTCCAAAGTTTTCTAAAAAGAATAATGAACAAAGGGGATAATCTGCTAATTATCCCCTTTGTTCATCGAGTAGGACGAAGAATTAAATTTCTTCCTCATCATCTTCCTCAACTAATGAGTCGTCTTCAGGTAAATCATCTGTATCAAGATCATCATCTTCTAGATCTTCGAAGTCATCATCAGCAGCAAATTCTTCTTCAAGTTGCGTCCCTTCGCCATCAGCAAATTCTACCTCATCTTCAGTATAATCGCTGTCGTCTTCCTCATCATGTTGTTTCTCTTCTTCAGGGGCTCTTCCCACCTGGAACTGCTCAAGATTTACGATCTCATCTTGTTCCATTTCTTGTTCTTTCTTGTTTTCCATGGTTTTTGTTTTAGATGTGGGTTTAACGATCGGGCTGCTAAAATTGTTTAAGAAGACATGAAATCACTACATATCGCTACACTTTAAATGTTGTTATTTTGCTAATTGGCTGATTGTTAGTTTTTTGAGCCCCGGCATTTTATCTGCTTAAGTTTTGCTGAATTAAAAAACAACAACATGAAAAAGATAAACACCTTAAAATCAATCAATGCCTTCATGGTATTGGCGGTATTGCTCGTTAGCACTATTGCCGTTCAAGCAAAAACAGTGGCACAGAAAAAAACACCTGTCAACACTTATGTGCTGGTGCACGGTGCCTGGGCAGCTCCCTACGCATGGAAAATGGTTAAAGACCAGTTAGAGAAAAAAGGGCAACGTGTAATCACCGTTCAGTTACCAGGACATGGTACAGATCAAACACCTGCTGCTGATATCACCATGGACAGCTACATCACAAAAGTTGTTCATACCGTTAATAACACAAAGGGAAAAGTAATTCTGGTGGGGCATAGTATGGCTGGAATGATCATCTCCGGGGTTGCAGAACAGATTCCGGATAAAATAGAGAAGTTAGTTTACATCGCCGCCTATGTGCCAACGAGTGGCCAGTCTGCTTACGCCATCTCTATGCTGGATAAACAATCATTGCTGGGCGCTTCACTTGTTGCTTCCGCAGACAATACCTTATTTGATGTGAAGCTAGACCAGGTTACTCATATTTTTTGCCAGGATGCCCCTGATCGCATAAGAAAAATGATTCTGGAAAGGTATCGTTCGGAGCCTGCCCATCCGTTTTCGAATCCTGTAATGCTTACCGCTGAACGTTTCGGGAAGGTACCGAAAGCATATCTATCCACTTTATTGGATAACGGGATAGGAGTGGATCTGCAAAATCAGATGATCCGCGCACATGGAATTACAGAAGTGTATAAACTGAAAAGCGGTCACTGTCCATTCTTATCTATGCCAGATGCTGTTACAACGATTTTGATAAAGACTGCCAAATAAGCTATTTCTAAAAAGCATCCCTGCCCCGGGGTGCTTTTTATGCCCTAATTCCAGACTCGTTGAATGCAACATGTTTAAAAGTAATACATACGCGTAAGCCATCTTTATCTTGTAGTGCAAACTCTCCTTCCAATTGATCTGTCAGGCCTCGCATTAGACTCATCCCCAGGGAACTGGTTTCCTCAAGGTCAAAACCCTCAGGCAGGCCCGAGCCATTGTCGGCAATGCACATCAGATATTGCTGCTCACCAACCGGCTGCAGCGAGATCGCAATCTTTCCCTTGCCTGTGTTTTTAAAAGCATATTTTATCGAATTGCTGATCGCCTCATTGAGGATCAATCCCAGTGGTACTGCCTGAGAAACATACAACTTTATTGGTGCAATATCCAGACTCATGCTGATCTGGTGATCACTGCTAAAACTGTCGTGCAGATAATCTACAAGCTCCTTAATATAATGCGACATATCGATGCTGGCCAGATTATCAGATTGATAGAGCTTTTGGTGGATGAGCGACATGGCATGCATGCGGTGCTGACTGTTCTTGATAGCGTCAAGGGCGTCACCGTTATCGAGGTATGCGGATTGAGTGTTCAGCAAACTGATGACGATTTGCAGGTTGTTTTTTACGCGGTGGTGAATTTCTTTCAATAACCACTCTTTTTCAGTCAACAGCATCTGCAGAGCATCGTTAGCGGCATTTAGGCTCTGCTGACTAAGCTCTAGTGCCTGGTTTGACCGTTGTTTTAATAAGTACCTGTTATAACTCAAACCCAGGAGCAGCAATAGCATGATCCCTCCGGCAATGCTGACATTCCTTACTGTCTGCTCATGAAGTAAACGTACCTCCTGGTACTGTGCCTGTTTGTGTAGCAACTGTATGCGTTGTGCTTTGATACGGATGTCTTCATCCTTTTTTTCTGTTTGATAGGATACCTGCAAATCGGCCAGTTGAGATGCTTTTTTTGTATTGATCAGGGAATCTGAAATTGTCTTGAACAATTGGAAATGGGTAATGGCAGATTTTAGATTACCACTTAGAGAATCGGCTTTAAACCAATTCAGGTAGTTTTTAGCGAGAAAATCAATCTGACTGTTATTTCTGCAGGCGGTATCGTTGAGTTTCAAAAATGTAATTGCCTTTTTTTGCTGGCCTGTAGCCATCAGATATTTGATCAATACATTGTAGTTTGTGGTTTGATGGGAATGAAACTTCTCCAGCTCAGCCGTTTGGTTCAATACCTTGCTGTAGTACACTTTCGCAAGGTCGAATTTCCCCGCTAATGTATAAGCTTCCAGAAAATTTACGTTGATAAAATGTCTCCATCCCAGATTACCTTGTGGATAGCGATTTCCTATTTTACGTAGTAAGGCAATGGCTTCATTCGGTTTATGTTGGGCAAGCTTCGATAAAACCAGATTTCCCAATACCTGGGCAACCATGGTCGAATCATTGTTCAATATCGCCTGCTGATGTGCTATTGGCAATGCTTTCTTCAGAAAGTATGCTTGTGTGTCGTATCGTTTCAAAAGACCATTTAACAGCGCAACGTTATTATATATCTTGAAGGCTTTCAAAGAAGTATCGTGATTTCGTTCAATAATTCTGACTGATTGCAGCCCGTACTTTAACGCCTCGGTATAATTATCTTTCCCCAGATATGCATAGACGAACCTTTCGTACAGGAATTCCAGATCCATTTCCTTTTCAGGATACTGCATGGCATCATACAGTTTTTTGGCCCTGTTGAGTAGTTCGATCATGGTCTGATACTTCCCGCCCATCAGATAGATACTGCTTAGTTTGATGAGCGTGGCAGCTTCAGTCCGCTTTGCACCACCTGATTGGTAGATCTTTAATGCCCGTTGATAGTATGCTATTTTTTGTGCCGACATTTTTTCTCCATCCGGCAGATTATCTCCAAGAATAACAAATGCCTCTGCAAGCAAAAGGTTGTTTGTCCGCGCCTCATACATGGTCAGCACTCTGCGCGCATACAATTCAGACTGTTCGGCTTTTTTCAGGTCCTGAAAGATTCTGGCACGCATCAGCCAGCTTTTAGCCAGGCCTGCTGTGTTTTTTTGTGTTGAACTAAGCTGTTCTGCTTTGGCGATATAGGCTAACGCACTGTCGGTCAAAGATGCTGAGCGTACCGTTGATTCAGAAAATAAATGACTGATACGTAGAAGTGCAGTTAGTTTTGTTGTGTCAGAGCCGGTGCTGTTAATTTCCTTTTTAAGCGCTCCAATTTTGGAGCGCTCAGAAACAGACTGCGCATTTGCATAGCCGAACAGTAGCAGAAATAGGAGTAAGGCAGATAACTGCTTCATGCGATTAATCATTTATAGTGGCTAAAAATAGGATAATGCCAGCCAAGGCAATCGCACTCAAACCAAAAAGATGTCCGGTAACGCCGCCGAACAGGAAGCCAGTTAAAAAAGCCAATGCTGAAAAAAACATGCGGTGGGTGTAGAACTTACCCGCACGGGTAGTCTGCGAACTATTAAATATTACATTGTACTTTATTCTTCTAAAACTTGTATACCGAAGAAAAGAAACGACGAATATTACCATAAAGCAAAGGATTTGTCCCCCTACGCTATCGGCAGCGTCTAGAAAATTCTCCGTTAGAAAAGCGAATAGTCCTATAAGCATCAAAGAAAGACCGGATACACGAATAGGGTTGAAGTTTGCCTGGTTTCTATAGGTTATGGATTGTACAGCCAGAATAGACGCTGCGTAGATTGGAACGGTAATGAGTTGGGTAAATGCAATGTTCAAATTGCCGTCGAAAAATTGATAGGCTGCTAAAATGATGTTTCCAAAAACATGTACTGATAAAAAACCAGAAGAAAATAGCGTCACTGAGTCACAATACCCGGCGATAAAAGTTAATAGGAAAATTGTGGACAGTCCGTATGTTTTAGTAAGCTTCATTTGGGTATACTCTGATAACGCATATCCAATTACAATACCAAGCTTAAATGTATTGATATTTAGTGTATTATGTTTATTTTTCTTTGTTCAATTTACTATATATCGTCATTTCACGAATCGATTGATTATATATAGTTTTTGATATTGCAAGGATGGATATATCAAATCTTCAGTGCTGCATTGTTAGTTTATAAGCAAGACTACGAAAAGAGAGAAGATTCACCGGAGTTTGTAGAGCCTCCGGTGTTCTTTTTTATATTGACGCAATTTTAGTTGGTGATATGCCAAATTGCTTTTTAAAGGCAAAAGAAAAATGGGACAGGTCCTCAAATCCAAGATCCAGGTAAACATCAGATGCTGTTCTTCCCTTTGACGAGATCAGATAATATGCTTCCTGTAGCCGTTTATGCTGCAGCCATTTTCCCGGCGTCTGACCGAATGCCTTTTCAAAATCTCTTTTAAAGGACGCCAGACTTCTTCCTGTTAAATAGGCAAACCTCTCCAGGTGTACGTTGAAATGGTAATTTTTGTTCATAAAAGCCTCCAGATCCATTTTATGAGGCTCATTGAAATCGAACAGTACATTTTTAAGCTCCGGATCTGCCTGAAGCAAGAGTATCAGTAGTTCCTTAATCTTTAGATCAATTAAATCCGGGTTTTTCAGGCTATCTGCATTATGATAAAGCAATAACGAATCCATAAAACTTTTCAGTAAAGGGCTTGTCGTAATTGTGGAGATTGGCCGGTCGTATTCTTTATGCGCTGCTTGGATATGATATTCCCTGCTAAAATCTTTTAGGATCTGCTGACTGAGGTAGATGGACAAGGATTTAAACTCACCATTTGCCGGCGGCTGCTTAACGAATTTCAACAATTGATTTCTCTTCACAAAACGTATAGAACCTTGTTCAGATGGATAGTCTCTAGTGCCGTCACTAAGTACCAAAAAACCTGAAATCTGATAACTTAAAACATGCTCAGCTACAAAATGTTCGCCCTCCCTGCTTCTTTGATAGTAACAAGAGTACACGATACCTGAGGCATTTTTTTTCTCTTTCTCTGAGTTCATTTGTACTAAAATAGGTAATAGATTTCTAAAACTAATCAATTACAGTTTAATGCCTTTTTGGCTCAGGTATTTTTTCCCTTCCTCAGATTCGAACATATTTATAGCATCATCATGATCTGTCGAAACCGTTACTGGCATCCATTTTTCAAATTCGGCCTTTCTCTGTTCGTCAGCATTCCTTAAGATGGCCGCTGCTTCGCTACCCAATATCAAGTGAAGGGGAGGCTCTGGATTTTGTACCAGATCAAACATCACTTTGGCTGCTTTAGCAGGATCTCCCATAGGTGTAAATTTTCCTGACAGGAGGAAATCTTTAATTCCGCCTACTGTGCCTTCATATCCGGCTATATCTTCGGCAAAGGACATTGATGGACCGGCCCAATCCGTACGAAATCCACCGGGTTCCACAGAGGTAACCTTAATTCCTAAAGGAGCAACTTCCTTGCTCAACGCTTCAGAAAAGCCTGATAACCCGAATTTCGCTGCCTGATACATCGTTAATCCGGCGTTGCCCACTCTTCCGCCAACAGAACTGATCTGTAAGATATGGCCTGAACGTTGATTGCGCATAAAAGGCAGAACAGCACGCGTGATCGCTATAGGCGCATATAAGTTAACGTCCAGCTGGCTTTTTACCTGATCCTCTGTAAATGCTTCTGCAGCTCCGGTGATGCCAAATCCGGCATTATTAACCAAGACGTCGATCCTACCAAAGTGTGCTATCGCAGCCTTTATAGCCAAAGTAATCTGCGACGCATCACTGACATCAAGTGCCAATGTCAATATCTGATCTGGGTAGCTTTTAGCCAGTTCATTCAATTGTTCAGGATTTCTTGCCGTAGCAACAACGTTATCGCCATTTCGCAGTACTTCTTCCGTCAGGCTTTTTCCAAGCCCTTTGGAGCTTCCTGTTATAAACCATACTTTTTTCATTTTCTTGAGATTTTTATTTAGACAAAGATGCGGAGCAATGCGCTAGATAGCTTTGCTGCGGAGTTCAAAGTTGCTTTGTTAAAAAGCTCAGTTTTTGAAGGTGGCGATCATATGATTATGGGTGTTACAGTCTGTGGGAGAGTTTGTTAGCTTATTGTAGGCATACAGACCCCACAAACGTATCGGAGGCGGCCCCCACAAGGCGTTAACGCGCCCTGTAGCCGGGATAATGCCGCGTCAAGGGCGCGTCAACCCCCCGTGTGTGCCCCGTTTGCCTATAATTTGTCGATAATGTTTTATTAGCGTTCTTACACTTGTCTTATACTGTTTTACTTGACGTGTTTAGCGTCTTATTTTTTTATTTTACTGTTTTTACTTGTCATTGGTTTTTTTGTCCGTTTCAATCTCAAGATTGGCTATTCTGTTGCAAATCTGGGCAACTCCTTAAATTTTTTCCAATACATTTGCAGATGTTTAAATCCTACCAGATCAAGTGGTTTTTCATCCTTACAGGAATTTTAACAATCAGCACACTCTTGTTAAGACAAGAAACGATCAGTGAATACCCATATTGGCAGTTTATAAATTATGGATTCCAACTGGCTGGCTCAATTTTTATTTGTTGGCTCATTATTGGATACTTCTTTCTGCATAAAGTCAACTCGCTAACCATTTATTCAAAGTTTGTGATCAGTGTGCTCTTATCAATTATCGCATCATTCGTCGCTGGCTATCTTTTTTTTACTTTTTTGCCACCCAATGTGTTGGCTACCAGGGTTGTTTTGTATGATAATTTGTCTGACCTTAAACTACATTTTACCGGATCATTTTTTTTAAGTCTGGTATGTTATGTGGTATTTTATAGTACCCATACCAATGCCGCTTTGCAGGAAACTAAACTGGAAAATGAAATCCTGGGGCAGGCCCATCTTCGTGCACAACTGATCTCATTACAACAGCAAATAAGTCCACATTTCCTCTTTAATTCCTTGAGCACCTTGAAAACGATTGCTACAGACCAGCCTACAAAGAATTATGTTGTACAGCTGGCCACAGTATATCGGTATGTGCTCAACTTCAATGAAGAGTATCTTACTCCGCTGATTGATGAGATTAACTTTATCAGGTCTTATCTTTATATCATGAACGAGCGTTTTGAAGATGGACTTAAAGTTGATATTCAGGTGCAGGAAGAGCACCTAAAATTGTTTGTACCAGCATTGTCATTGCAATTGCTAATAGAAAACGCGACAAAGCATAATGCGATTTCTTTGGAGCAGCCGCTACACATATCGATTAGAACTGATAATACGCCTGCGTTGATTGTTGAAAATAATTTTCAACCTAAAAAGATTAAACCTGAAGGTACAGGAAATGGTCTGAAGAATATTACCGAACGCTACAAATTGCTCGTTAAGCGGCCCATCGAGATTATTAAAAACGAGCATATATTTTCTGTAACCATACCCCTTCTGCAAAAATGAAAGTAGTAATCATTGAAGATGAATTAAAAACAGCAAAGGAGCTGAAGTCTATCCTGCAGAGTCTGGATGATGAAATTATCGTTGAGGCAATACTCAGTTCAGTAGCCACAGCGATAGATTGGTTGAAAAAAAATCCTACACCAGATCTCATCTTTTCAGACATCCAGTTGGGGGACGGTCTGAGCTTTGAGATTTTTAAAGAACTTCAAACGGATGCCCCGGTAATTTTTTGCACCGCTTTTGATGAATACGCTATCCGGGCATTTGAGTCTAATAGTGTGGATTATCTTTTGAAGCCTATCGAAGAGACCATGCTTCAAAAAAGTCTTGATAAATACCATCGCCTTAAAGAACCACTGCATGCAGGTGCTCAGACTGCTCAAAACCTGAATAAGGTAATCGCCCAGATGGATACCGGCTATAAGCAAAATATCCTTGCTTACTTTAGAGAAAAGATTATACCTGTCCGGGTTGTTGATATTCAGTTTATCTACGCTTCCAATGGCTCGGTGTATCTGCATACTTCGAATGAAAAAAGCTATATCGTGCAATACACAATAGAGCAATTGGAATCTATGCTTAATCCCCATCAATTTTTTAGGGCGAACAGAAAGTTTATCGTGAACAGGGAATATATCAACAATATAGAGCATTATTTTAACCGCAAGCTCTATGTAGTTACCAGCAGCGAAGCTCCGGAAAAGATCATTATCGGGAGGGCTAAAGCCCAGCCGTTTTTGAAATGGATGGAACAGTAGGTTGTTGACTTCTTTACAGAGATAGTCAATTTCCATCTATTTTGTTTTTTGTACGTTTCATTCTTCATTTTGGCTGCTTCAGCTCTAAATTTCAAATCAGGGCCTATTATCTCTATACTTTTGAATCAATTGGTAAATGCCTTCAGCGCTATTGCCCAATACGAATCAAAAGTAAAATATGAAAAAAAAGGTAATATTTGGTTTGATGTATCTCTTACCCTTTCCGCTGTTTGCGCAAACCTGGGGATTGAAAGATTGCATCGAATATGGGCTCAAGAATAATCGCAATACCATAGTTTACGAAAATGAAAAGAAGGCTGCTGATGCTAAGGCTAAGGAAGCACTTTCAGATTATCTTCCAAAAATCAGCCTGACAGGTACATTAGATGACAACCTTAAAGTTCAGGAATCAATTATTCCGGCAGGCGTATTTGGCCCTACGGATATACGTGTGGCTTTTAGTCAGAAGTACAACACCAACGGATCGGCACAGCTGGATCAGACCATTTACGATCAGTCGTTATTAAATGGCCTTAAGGCAAATAAATATAGTCGGCAGCAGGCAGATCTTAATGTTAAGCAGAGCCAGGAAACAATCATTTATAACATCGGCAATGCATATTACCAGATTTATGTTTACAGGGAGCAGTTGCGTCTTTTGAAATCTAATCTGGAAACCTACCGTAAGCAAATGGAGGTTTATAAATTACAGGTAGAGAAGGGTGTTACACTAAAAAAGGATTTGGACAAGGTTACGGTAGACTACAACAATGCGGTATCACAGATTCGTGTTTCTGAGAGTAACCTGGCACTTGCCGAGAATCAGCTTAAATACGAAATGGGCTTTCCAATGGCGTCAGAACTTCCTGTCGACAGTGTTTCTCAAAAAGACGTGATGCCTGTAGTATTAAAAACCCCTGGTAACACCAGCTTTGAAGTTGGGAACAGGGTAGACTACCAGCTCTCAACCGTAAATTCTAAGTTGCTAGAAATTGATCAGCAGCGGATCAAAGCAGGGTGGCTTCCCAAACTTACCGGCTATGCAAGATATGGGGCTAACGGGTTTGGAAGTACCATAGGACCCGCTTTTAGTGAACTTAATGCGTATTCGGCAGTAGGTTTAAAGTTGAGTATTCCACTTTTTGATTTCTTCAAGCGTAACGCCCAATATAGTCAGGCGAAATATAAAAGCCTCAACGCCATAGAAAACCTGAAGCTTGACGAAGGCAAATACACCCTGGAATATGAAAACGCAAGAACCAAAATGGTAAAGGCAGAAAGTAGTTTGGAAAGCGACAAACGAAATATCGAACTGGCACAGTCGGTTTTCAAAACTACAGATCTTCAGTTTCGAAAAGGGGTTGAAAACCTCACTGAATGGTTGAATGCGCAGAACTCCATTAAGGAATCACAGAATAACTACCTCAATTCACTCTACAGCTATTTACAGGCCAGACTGGATCTGGAGAAAGCTTCAGGCGGTCTTAAAACATTCTATACTTCACTCTAAATATGAAACGTAAATACATCTTAGGTCTGATCGTTATCGTGCTTGTTGCACTTATTATCTTTCAACTCGCTTCCAACAAAAGTAAACTTGATAAAAAAGAACAGCCTGCTCAGGATTCCATTATTCGGATTCCGGTCAAAGTTGCCGCTGTTAAGGAACAGCAGCAGGAAATTAATCTCGTTAAAACGGGAAGTCTCGCTCCCTTTAAGGAAGCGAAAGTATTATCGACCGTTGGAGGTACCATCCAGCAGTTGCGCTTTAACCTTGGCGACCATGTGACTGAGGGGCAGATCCTGGCGATTATGGATACCAGGTTAATGCAGCTTGATTTGCAAAAGGCACAGACGAATGCCGCTAAATTGCGTCGCGACCTGGATACTTATACAGAGTTACTGGCTGGAGAAGCTGCGACGCAGGAAAAGGTAAATGAAGTTCGTCAGAATTATCTGGATGCTGCAAATCAAGTAAGCCAGATCAAAAAACAAATTTCTGATGCAGCAGTAAAGGCACCAACTAGCGGTACCATTGCCAGTAAACCTTTAGAACAGGGTGTTTTTGCAAACGCCGGAGCAGAGATTGCAACTATAGTCAACCTTTCCCAGGCTAAGGTGCAGCTAAATCTTACGGAAACTGAGGTTTATCAGGCAAAACAAGGACAGCAGGTAAAGATCACCACCGATGTGTATCCCGGCCAGTTGTTTATTGGTAAAATCACGTTTATCAGTCCACAGGCAGACGAAACACACAGCTACCTTGTAGAAATTCTTGCTGAGAATAAAGCAGGTTCGCTCCTAAGATCAGGCACATTTGTTTATGCCGATTTCTCGAGGAAGACCATGCAGGATATCTTGCTGATTCCGCGCGAAGCACTGACAGAAAGTATCAAGGATGCTTCAGTATATGTTGTAGAAAAAAATGTGGTGCATCAAAAGCCGATAAAAACAGGCCTGGAGATGAACAACATGATCCAGGTGCTTAGCGGCCTGAAAGCCGGTGAAACGGTGGTTACCTCAGGCCAGATTAACCTTAAAGAAGGTACACAGGTAAGTATTTCCAAATAAAATTAGCAGCAATGTCTATAACCGAAATTGCCGTTAAGCGGCCCTTATTAATCGTAGTGATATTTACCGTGTTGTTTATATTCGGCGCACGGTCTTATTTTAGTCTCAACTATAATTTATTACCCAAACTCGAAGTGCCCACCGTGTCTGTAAGTACCGTTTATCCCGGTGCGGCGGCAGCAGAGGTTGAGACGTCGGTAACAAAAAAGCTGGAGGATGCCTTTTCTTCTATTGAAGGGTTAGATAAGATCACGTCAACTTCACAGGAAGGCGTATCGAGTGTCGTTATTCAGTTAAAAACAGGCACTGACGTTGATAAAGCAGAACGAGATATCCAGCGCAAGGCTGATCAGGCACAAAATGATCTTCCTGATGACATTGATAAGCCTGTAGTGAATAAAATTAATCTCGAAGACGCACCGGTAATCAAAGCTGGTGTGACATCTAATATGGCGCCACGTGCCTTATATGATTTTGTAGACAAACAACTGCTTCCTATTCTACAAAATGTTAACGGAGTGGGGCAGGTTAACATCATCGGCGGAGATGAGCGCCAGATCCAGGTTAATATTGATCAGGAGAAACTTAAAGCCTATGGGCTGGCTATCGGTCAGGTCACCGATGCTTTAAATAATGCCAACCAATCTTTTCCGGCTGGGCGTATTGAAACGCGTGATCAGCAACTCTCGATCCGATTTGATGCGAATGTTACCTCGATGGAACAAATCAGAGGCCTCATTGTACAACAACGTCCAAAGGCTGGTAGTGTTTACTTAAGAGATATTGCCGAAGTTGTTGATGCAACAGCTAAAACTACTGCGGTAAACCATATCGACGGACTGCCATCCATCGGTGTGCAAATTATCAAGCAGACCGATGCAAACGCAGTAGATGTAAGTGAACAGGTAAAGAAGAAGTTTGAAGAGGTAGAAATACAGTACAAAACACAAAAGTTGAAATTTAGTGTCTCTTCAGATCAAAGCGTATATACGTTGAAATCTGCTGACGGCGTGATGGAAGATTTAGGTCTTGCCGTAGTTATTGTAGGTATTGTGATGCTCGCATTTTTACACAGTTTCAGGAGCTCCATGTTCGTGTTAATTGCCTTGCCTTCATCCATTATTCCAACATTTATCATCATGTATTTTCTGGGTTTCTCGCTCAACCTGATGACATTGATGGCCATGTCACTTGTTGTCGGCATTCTTGTTGATGATTCTATCGTGGTACTTGAAAATATCTATCGGCATCTTGAAATGGGATCAGATAAAAGAAAAGCGGCATTAGACGGTAGGAGTGAAATCGGTTTTACAGCGCTTGCGATTACCTTGGTCGATGTTGTGGTTTTCTTGCCAATTGCTTTTTCAGGTGGTATTATCGGCTCCTTACTTCAGGAATTCTCCCTTGTAGTCGTTTTTTCTACATTGATGAGTTTATTTGTTTCCTTCACAATTACCCCTTTGCTCGCCAGTAGATTTGGTAAGATTGAAGAAATGAACAAAAACACACTGTGGGGTAGGATTAACCTGGGTTTTGAAAATTTCATTGATGCTGTAAAAACAGATTACGGAAAACTTTTACTCCTATTGTTGCATAAGAAAAGGTGGCTTTTATCGGGTGTTATTGTACTCATATTTGGGGCCATTGCACTTATTCCATTCGGATTTATCGGTGCGGCGTTCATGCCAACAGCAGATCAGGGAGAGTTGATGATCAATTTAGAATTAGCACCTTCCGCTTCGATTTATCAGACAAATATGGTAACCCAGGAAGCCGAAAAGATGATCATGAAAGACTCGCTTGTAACCAAAGTATTCTCGAGTGTAGGTTTTGTGAGCGGTAGCGTTGCCGGTACATCCAACAATAGTAACAGGTCTGAGATCACGATCACGTTGGTTGACAAAAAGAAAAGGAATATGTCGGCAGAAGAGTTCGGTACCTATATGCAGAGAAAATTAAGTGCCGCAATTCCGGGCGCTAAAATTACCTCCGCACCAACATCTCTTGTAGGCGGGGCTACAGCATCACCCATCCAGATTGGAATAAAAGGCGTTGATTTGAAAGAAGTACGTAAGGTTGCTGAGCAGTATAGAGCAGTTGTGGCAACTGTTCCTGGAACCCGGTTTGTTGAGCTTTCAGTAAAAGATCAGAAAGAGCAGGTTGAGGTAAATCTGAACAGAGAGAAAATGACCTTGCTCGGTATCAATGCCAGTCAGGTTGGGGCTGCATTGCAAAATGCCTTTAGCGGAAATGATAAAGGAAAATTTAAACAGTCGGGCAACGAATACGATATTTTAATCAGCCTCGATCAGTATGACCGTTCTAACATCAATAACGTCAAAAACTTATCTTTTACAAATGCCGACGGGCAGACTTTCGTGTTGAGTCAGTTTGCTGAAGTTAAATCGGGACTGGGAGAAAGTATCCTGGAGCGTAGCGACAGATTGGGAACGATCAGTGTGAAATCAAATGTTGCTGGCAGACCCTCAGGGTCGGTTACCAAAGATATTAAGGAAAAAGTAAGCGGAATTAAGGTGCCTGCAGGGATTACCGTGGAATATCTGGGTGACGCTAAAAATCAGGGCGACGCTTTCGGTAGTCTTGGATTTGCATTGGTTGTCGCAATTGTATTGGTATATCTCATAATGGTTGCCCTTTACGAAAATGCAGTTTATCCTTTTGTGGTGTTATTTTCTATCCCGGTAGCATTGGTAGGAGCCTTATTGGCTCTGGCGCTAACAATGGATACGCTAAACGTATTTTCTATCATCGGTATGATCATGTTGCTCGGACTCGTTTCCAAGAACGCAATTCTGATTGTGGATTTTACCAATCAGCTAAAAGCGGAAGGCAAAGGTGTTGAAGAAGCACTCCTTGAAGCGGGTAAGGAAAGATTAAGGCCTATCCTCATGACCACGCTTGCGATGATTTTGGGTATGTTGCCGATCGCACTGGCAAGCGGCGCAGGGTCAGAGATCAAGAATGGAATGGCCTGGGTGATTATTGGGGGCTTAACAAGCTCCATGATTCTTACGCTGTTTGTGGTACCGTCAATGTATCTGATTGTCGACAAATTAATCGCAAAATTTAAAAAGAAGGATACAGCAGGTCAGCTCTTACTGGAAGCCCATAACTAGCACATATACATACAAATGAAACATAAACTTCTTCTGCTCTCCATTACACTAGGCTCTTTTTCACCCGCAGTATTTGCGCAGACTAAACAGGAACAAGCCATGAAAAGGATGATCGACTCGCTCAAAATGGAAGGTCTTTCTACTTTTGCTATGCGTTATCCGCAACTGAGACAGGGCTTTTTTGCTACCGATCTGATTGGTAAAGGACATGTGAAGTCTGAATTTAAAGGAAAGGATCTGTATGAGGGCGATATGAGTATCACCAGAATAAGGTCGAACTTTAGCGTTCCGATTTCCCAATGGGGTAAAAACGCGGTCATAGGTACTATAGGTTATCAACAACAGCAATTCCGGACAACAAATATTACCAGTTACAATCCGCAATTTTCTAATGAAGATATAGATATCACGAAGCGTACCGTAAGCCTGTCGGCATCATTTACCCGCTCAGACTCTATCTTTAACAAACAGGTTTTTTACTCTGCGGGTATTGCTGGTGTTACCGATGAAGCTTCGTCGATTAAAAGGCTGAATTATCTGGCTACGGTGACGGTTCCTTTAAAGAGAAACGCAACGTCCGCTCTTACTGTCGGACTTGTCGTGATCATTGATCCCTCATCAGTGGCGCCGGTAGTTCCCATCGTGAGCTACTGGCATAAATTCAAAACGCAGGATCTCGAGCTTTTTGTTGATATGCCTTCCAGGGTTGCTTTAAGGAAGCAACTTTCTAAAAAGGCCTGGACTTCTATAGGTACAGAACTTGGGGGTGGATTGCTCTTCTTTGATCTGGATCAGCCTTCGCTGCCACGAAACAATATCTATACGAGTCTGGAATTTAGAAGTGGGGCAACTTTTGAATACCTGCTTACGAAGAAATTAATCTTCGGTGTTAATGGGGGAGTGTTTACAAGCGCCGCATCTCGTATGTTCGAAAAAAACGATAAGCCAAACGATTATTTTTTCAAAGCTAAAACAGGCTCTGTTCCTTATATAAGCTTTTCAGTTTCCTTTCTGCCTTTCCTGAAAAAGTTATAAATAGCTACTCCTGATGGCAGGGATTGGTTAAATTGCCGACTTAAACTTTGATATGAAGATTTTCAATACATTCTTGCTTTTTCTGCTGTTTACCTGTGCTTTACAGGCTACAGCTGTGAATCTGCCAGCGGATTCAATTTCTTTGGGCGGAAATAAGGTTCAACGGACAGATTCCTTATTGAAAACTATCGATCTACTGCATGATAAGGCAAATGAGATAGAAAATTTGTCGGAAAAAGGTTTTAACCTGGATGAAATTAAGACTGGTTTACCCAGCATCATCAGAGATATCCGTACGCTGAAGACAAATCTGAATTCTAACGTTCAGGTGATGGACATGCGGAGCCTGCAGACATTCGCCACCTTGCTTGAACAGTCTCACGACCAGCTTAACGAATGGAGAAGTGTACTTTTGGGTTACAACCAGCAATTGGTTAACATGCAAACAGAAATTCAGGGATTGCATCAGAATAAATTATTAATAGCTTTTCAATCCGATAGTCTTTTCGTTAAACTCTATACCACAGAACTTAATTCTATAGAGGCCTCCTGGAACAAAGCAAAGCAGTTGAATACCAAAAACCTGAAGGAGATTAGCGACTTGCAAGCATCTGTTACCATTTATTATTACCAATCCGGAGATCTTCAGAAAGAGTTGAGAACCCAGATTCGTAACTATGCTGGTCGGGTAATGGGCAATGAATATCCATTTATCTGGAAATCGTATACAACAAATGTAGATAAGGAGGCCTTAAAATTCCTGAATGCTTCTTTGTTAACACAGCGGCAACTGATAACTGAATATTTAAAGAACAACATAGGTTACCATGCGTTCCTTGGGATTGCCATATTAGCACTCTATATTTATTGGGTTAGAAAAAACAGGAACAAACTACTGACCGAAGGTAAAAGCAAGGAGTGGCTTGACTTTACTAAAGATGCCACTATTTCTGCGTTTCCTTTATTGCCTGGATTGATTGTTGTTTTTAACCTAGCACTATTTTTTGATATTGATCCGCCGCAGGCCTATGTTGCTTTACTGCAACTACTGCTGTTTATTATGATCAGCATTTTTATTTTCAGGCATTGGAACAGGCAGGACAAAATTTACTGGACAAAGATTGGTTTATCTTTTATCTTGTTTATTGGGTTGAATGGTGTTTTTCATCCGGGAACGGGGGTAAGGTTAGTGCTGATAGCACTTAACGTTTTTCTCGCGTTTAATGCTTTGTATTTTATCCGTAACAAGTCTACCGTACTCCAGCTCAGCAAATTTGCAAGACAGGTTAGTTATATTGTCTTAATTTTAAATATCCTTGCCATAATACTCAACATTACTGGCCGGGTTACCCTCGCACGGGTGATGACCAACACAGCTATTGTCGGTTTTATTCAAATTATTTCCCTGCTGATATTTACAAATATTGTAAAAGCCGTCTTTTTTCTGCAGGCTCATACTGCAAGTGTGGTGAAGCATGGTGTATCAGTGATCAATTACGAAAAACTGAACAACAGTATATTACGGCTATTGTCTGCAATCGTGGTGATTCTATGGTTTGTCGTATTTACATCCAATATGAACTTGTATAACGGGATTATAGAGGGGCTGGGTAAATTTCTGTTCCAGCCACGGACAGTTGGAAGTACGAGTTTCACTATTGGAAACATTCTGCTTTTCTTTTTTGTGATCTATCTGGCTGCACTTGCACAAAAGTATGTAGGCTACATTTTTGGAGAAAACCAGGGATATACCTCTCCCGGGGAACGAAAAGGCTCAAAGGTGGTTGTTACTAAGTTGATTATCATCATTATTGGATTTCTGCTTGCTGTTTTAGTTTCCGGATTGCCTGTCGATAAGATTACAGTGATCCTTGGTGCATTTGGCGTAGGTATTGGCTTGGGACTTCAAACGATAGTCAACAATTTTGTTTCCGGTATCATCCTGATATTTGAGCGCCCATTGCAAATTGGTGATTATGTGGAAGTAAGCGGCTATAAAGGCTGGGTAAATGATATTGGTATTCGGGCTACGCGTCTTTCGAGTAGTGAGGGGGCAGAGATATTGGTGCCCAACGGAACCATTCTTTCTGGAAACCTGGTAAACTGGACTTTGAATAATGCACAGATCCGATTAGAGCTTGTCTTAAAAATAGCGCCTCAATCGAAGGTCAATGAGGCAAAGGAACTGATCAATACAATTCTAAACGAAGAAGAAGATGTTGTTAAAAACCGCACGCCAGAAATTTTCAACCAGTCAGTAAATGAAGGCGCGGTGGAATTGAAGGTGTGGTTTTGGATCGGGCAGGTGTCGAGACAGCAGATGGTCCGTAGTAATGTAATCACTAACATCTATGCTACATTCGAAAAAAATGAGATCAAGTTATTGTAAGATAGCCTCGTTATTTTGACATGCCAGAATTCTTTAGATATTTAAAATTCAATGTATATAACAATATAGAGAGTAGAATGGCTATCGCTGCGCAGGTATAGATCGCTTGTAAAAGTGACGCTGTATTACCGGCGGCCATGGCGCCGGAAACAGCAACACCGATTGCGCCAGCGGCTTGTCTCACCGTGTTTAACACCGCAGAAGCTGTGCCCGACAATGCTTTATCCGTACTGGATAAAATGCCGTTTGTCATAGATGGAACGGCAAGGCCCATACCCATTGGGATGACCAGAAAAGGAAGGAAAAGCTGCCAGTAAGGTGTATCTGCCTGAGCTATAAATAATCCGGCAAAACCTGCAGCAAAAAGAACCAGGCCAGTTAGGATAGGAATCCGGATCCCGAACTTATTGATGATACGACCACTCAGCAGATTGGAAATGACGAAGCCCAGTGTTAATGGGAGAAATGCAAATCCTGCATGCAGGGATGGGTAGTGAAGTACATTCTGGAGATATAGACTTAAGATAAAAACTGTTCCGTAATAGGCCCAGTTCAGTATTGCGCCCAATAAAAGTAATACATTGAATGTGGCGGACTTGAACAAATGCAGCGGGAGCATTGGCGCAGTTACTTTATTTTCAATGGCAAGAAAAAGTAGAAAAGTCACGCCACTGAAAATCAGGCTACCGTAGATCAATGGATGGCTTAAGCCCAGTTGCGGCCATTCTATTATTGATGCTATTAACGTAGTGATTGATAACATCCATGCTATTTGTCCGGCAAAATCAAACTTCTTTTTGACTTTAGCCATATCCGTTTGTTGTAGGCGGAAGCTCAATAACAATCCTGCAATGCAGAGCGGAACATTTACTAGAAAGATAAATCTCCAACTGCTCAGTTCAATAAGAATACCACCAACAATGGGACCAGCGGCAATTGCAGCACTCCCTGTAGCTGTCCATAATCCAATAGCGCGGGTACGGGTTGCCGGTTGATGGGCAAATGCCTGGTTCAGTATTGCCAATGAACTTGGGATCATCGTTGCTGCACCAACCCCCTGCAGCACCCTAAAGCCAATTAAGCTCCCTGCATTTGGTGCAAAGCCGCATCCCAGTGAGGCGATCCCAAAAATGCACATACCCAGCTGAAAGATCCTTTTAGCTCCTAAGAGGTCGCTCAGGCTGCCTGCCGATAACATCAGCACCGCAAAAGCTAACGTGTATGCATCAACAACCCACTGGAGCATGCTTATGTCTGCCTTGTACGTCTGAACGATTTGCGGTAGTGCAATGTTGACGATGGATACGTCGAGTTGTGCGATTATAAAAGCAAGACTTGTGATTGTGACAATCCAGGCAAAAGATGTGGATGGCGCTGAATTCTGTTTAATAGACGTCATTTGATTTGTTATGAATCGCTGCGAAATTAGGCAATGGATTACCGCAATACGTCATATCGATGTTAGAAACTCAGTTTACAAGGCAATCATGTTTTTTTTTATTTCTGAACGCGACCAGCAGGTTGAAATCCGTGATTAGCGGTTGTACAGATTTACAGTTAACTTCCTTACTCTCCATGTCTGCTGCCCTCGGGTTGGCCTCACTGTTGGAAAACTTTTCGTATTTCTTTTCAAGACAAAGAATAGCCTTCTTACCGGCTATGTATGTCCTTTGTTCAGTAATATTGTCTTTAGTGCTGCCTTCAGCGGCCTCGCCGGATACAAATTCCCAGGTTACGGCATTTCGATATGCGAAATATAAATTCCCATCAGCCACATAATAGATATCCGTTGCAGAAAAGTGATCGTGTTCGTTGTATATGTGTTTTATAATAGCCAGCTTTCCACGATCAGTGTAGTAGGTAATCGTGCCAATGCGTTCATTACTGCAATTGTATTTGCGTGTGGTAGAATCCAGGGTTTTGCGCGTTAACCTGGAAGTTACTGTTGCATATAGATTTTTTATCTCGGCCAGCGGAGCTGGATTTTGTATCTGAGCTATTGTGTCTGTTCTTCTGGCAGGGGTAGTAATTATGCTGTCTTTTTCTACGCTTTGATCCTGAACGGTTTTCGGTTGCTGCTGACAACATATTAAGATAGGAAATAACAGGAGCAGGGCGTATCTTTTCATAACTAGCTATTAGATTCCTTTTGATAACAAAATTTCCGGTGCTTGGTTCTAAACTTTGCAATCGCAGGCTATACTGAAAAAGATCAGAACTTGTTAAAATACTATTACAGCAGGGTAGGCTAATTAATTAGTTTTGAAATATTCTAACCCGATATCCATGAGCCGACACCTCGCCAAAGCTTTTGCAGCTTTTCTTTTGATGCAGTTATTTTTATTTTCTACCGCCTCCGCCCAATCTGTTGCATTGTGGTTGACAAATAAGGAGGAGACTGCATTGTTAAGCAAGCAGCCGACTTTCAATTTCATTCCTGCCGTTAATACAGCGATCCCTGTTGTTGAGGTCAACGCTGAAGAGAAATTCCAAACCATTGATGGTTTCGGTTTTGCGTTAACAGGTGGCAGCGCTCAACATTTGCTTAAAATGTCAGCAGCAGCAAGAACAAAGCTATTGTCGGAGTTATTCGGAAATGGCGAGCGTTGCATAGGGATCAGCTATCTGCGCCTGAGCATTGGTGCATCCGATCTCAATGATCATGTGTTTTCTTACAACGATCTTAAGAAAGGAGAGACCGATCTGCAACTGAAAAAATTCAATCTTAATGTAGATACCGTAGAAGTGATTCCTGTGTTGAAGGAGATTTTAGCTATCAATCCAAAAATCAAGATTATGGCCTCACCCTGGTCGGCCCCAACTTGGATGAAGACAAATGACAATATTCAGGGAGGGAAGTTAAAAGAAGAGTATTATGGCGTATATGCCAACTATTTCCTGAAATATATTCAGCAGATGAAGAAAGCGGGAATAACGATAGACGCTATCACCTTGCAGAATGAACCGTTTAATAATGGGAATACACCAAGTATGCAGATGTTTGCAAAGGAGCAACTCAGGTTTATAAAAAATCATTTGGGGCCGCTTTTTAAAGCTGAAAGGATCCATACAAAGATCATTTTGTATGATCACAATTGCGATGCACCTGAATATCCGATATCCATTCTTACCGATCCGGCCGCGGCCAAATATATTGATGGCTCAGGTTTTCACCTGTATACCGGACAAACGTCGGCGATGTCAAAGGTACATGATGCTTTTCCGCAAAAGAATCTCTATTTCACCGAAATGATGGCCGTGAGCAGGAATGGTTTTAACGTTGCTACTCCCGTAGATCGCATCCTGATTGGTGCAACGCGCAATTGGAGCAAAAATGTAATCCTCTGGAACCTTGCAGCAAATGCCAAATATGAACCGCATACTGATAATGGTGGGTGTTCAATTTGTCAGGGGGCCATTACAATAGAGCAAGACCAGGTGATCAGGAATACTGCCTATTACGTAATTGGTCATGCTTCAAAGTTTGCCTTGCCTGGTTCAGTACGGATTGCCAGTTCTCAATTTGGAGACATAGGAACCGTTGCATTCGAAACACCTGCGCACAAAATAGTCCTCATTGCTGCCAATAAGGGACAGATGGCACAAAGATTTAATATCCTTTACAAAGGAAAAACAGTAGCGGTAAATTTAACAGCAGGAGCTGTAGCAACATATGTTTGGTAAAAAAAAGTATATGAGATCGATACAAATTATGATAGCATTGATGCTATTTTTAGGTGGGAGCAGTATAAAGGCGCAAGATATCACAGTGAAAACGAGTAATGGGATTTTGCAGGGGAGCACAGCAGGCGGCGTAAATTCCTTTAAAGGAATTCCGTATGCGCAAGCTCCAGTTGGAAACTTAAGATGGAAGGCACCGCAACCCGCCCGGAATTGGAAAGCCGTAAGAAAGGCTACAGCTTTTGCGCCGCGTGCGATGCAGAAGGTGGTTTATAAAGATATGATTTTCCGTTCGCCGGGAACTAGCGAGGACTGTCTGTATTTAAATGTTTGGGCACCAGCAAATACAGGGAAGGGCCATTTGCCTGTTTTAGTTTACTTCCATGGTGGCGGTTTTTCTTCCGGCGATGGATCTGAACCGCGGTATGACGGGCAAAGCATGGCTGAAAAAGGAATCATCGTAGTGACAGTAAACTACAGGCTGGGTATCTTTGGTTTTTTTGTGCACCCGGCCCTTACTGCTGAATCTCCGAACCATGCTTCGGGTGATTACGGCCTTCTCGATCAACAATTTGCGCTCAAATGGGTAAATAAGAATATTCAGGCTTTCGGTGGTGATCCAACACAGGTTACCATAGCCGGGCAGTCGGCGGGCTCCATCTCTGTCAGCATGCACATGGTTTCTCCTTCATCTAAAGGTTTATTTCGCGCTGCAATAGGGGAGAGCGGGTCTATTCTGGGTACAAATCCTCCTGTTCCGCTTCATAAAGCAGAACAACTTGGTGTCGACTTTTTGGCTAATTCAGGCTTGAAAGATATTGCGGCATTACGCAAACTGCCGGCAGAAACCCTACTGGATCTGGCAGTGAAACCCGGAACAACATTTTTTCCAGTGGTTTTAGACGGATACTTCCTGCCGCAGGCACCAATAAAGCTTTATGAGCATGGTCTTCAGGCTGACATCCCTTTGCTTGCAGGCTGGACATCTGCTGAAGTTGGCTATGGGCGTTTATTGGATAAGGCAGAGCCTACCCTGACAAATTACCGTGCAGCAGTGCTAAAAACGTATGGGGAAGATGGTGCTGAAGTGCTAAAACTATATCCGGCAGAAAAAGAAGAGGATGTAAAGCTCGCGGCCACAGCACTGGCCGGTGATCGCTATCTAGGTTACAGTACCTGGAAATGGATTGACCTGCATGGCAAAACAAATGGCTTTCCAGTTTATAGATATATGTACAGTCAGCCTCTGCCCGCAATGCGAGGAGCGGAAGCGACTTATATTAAACCCCTTGGCGCTCCTCACTCTGCAGATATCGCTTACGCGATGGGCAATTTAAAACTTGACCCGGTATATGCCTATACGCCTGACGACTTTAAAACATCCGCAACGATGCAGGGCTACTTTGTGAACTTTATAAAGACTACAGATCCGAATGGCCCGGGCTTGCCCTTGTGGTCAGGTTTTCAGAGCAGTATCCCTCAGGTGATGTACCTTGACGCAAACAGCAAACAACAAGGTGAAAAATTCTTGAAAAGATATACCTTACTCGATCAGATCTTCAATAAATAATAAGCCTGATGTTCTTATTTAAGATAAGTACATTCTTTAGTTAAAATAGTATTAACGGAAGAGCTGTGCTGATGATACTTTTGACTAATTAAATATTTCTAACCAATTTGTATGAAACTCCATTTACTAGATATTCTTATTCTTGTTTTTTACCTGGTCATGATGTTGTTCATTGGCTGGTATTACCGCAATAAGGCCAGACAGAATAAAGAAAGCTACCTGATGGGCGGTAAGAAATTACCATGGTACATGCTGGGCTTGAGTGATGCTTCGGATATGTTTGACATTAGCGGAACAATGTGGATGGTGTCGCTTTGTTTTGTCTACGGACTTAAAAGTATCTGGATCCCGTGGCTATGGCCAGTGTTTAACCAGGTCTTCAATATGATGTTCCTGGCGAAGTGGTTAAGGCGATCAAATGCTGATACGGGTGCCGAATGGCTGGCTACCAGGTTTGGACTAAAAGGAACAGGGGTTAAGGCTTCACATAACGTAACGGTAGTGTTTGCTTTGATCGGTTGTCTGGGCTTTCTTGCCTACGGTTTTATTGGGCTTGGCAAATTCGTTGAGATTTTTATTCCCTGGAACCTCGTAGAGGCGTACATTCCATTTCATGTAGCACCACAATACGTCCCTCATTTTTATGGGATCGTCTTCACCCTGTTTGCTACATTCTATTCTGTGCTTGGCGGTATGCACAGTATTGTGGTGGGAGACGTAATCAAATATGCAATTATGATGGTTGGCTGCATTGCTATCGGAATTATTGCTTTCACACACCTGCATGGGCAGAATGTAAATGTTCCCAAAGACTGGGCAAATCCTTTCTTTGGATGGAATCTTGAACTCGACTGGTCGAATATCGTTGCTGATGCCAATAAGAAGATTGCCGATGACGGCTATGGTTTGTTCGGCATCTTTTTCATGATGATGTTATTTAAGGGTGTTTTTGCCAGTCTGGCAGGACCAGCGCCGAACTATGATATGCAAAAGGTACTGTCTACGCGCTCGCCAAAAGACGCTTCAAAAATGACGGGCTTTGTGTCGATCATTCTATTGCCTATCCGGTATACCATGGTAATCGGGTTAACAGTTTTGGCTTTACTATATTACAAACAGCTGGATCTTAGCGCACCCACAGGAACAGATTTTGAAAAAATTCTTCCTTCGGCAATCAACTCTTTTCTGCCGGTAGGAATTCTCGGTATCGTACTGACCGGGCTGATGGGCGCCTTCATGGGGACTTTTTCCGGGACTTTAAATGCCGCTCAGGCTTATATCGTGAACGATATCTATTTAAAATATGTAAAACCTGAAGCCAGCACGAAACAGATCATGACCATGAACTACCTTACGGGGATCGTTGTGGTAATAGTTGGTGTGTTTCTCGGTTTTTTTGCCAAAGATGTAAACAGTATTCTGCAATGGATTGTGTCTGGTCTTTATGGTGGATATATTGCTGCAAATGTGCTTAAATGGTATTGGTGGCGATTCAATGCCAACGGATTCTTTTGGGGTATGGTAACAGGGATTGCAGGTGCATTGGTGTTTTCACACTTCTTCAGTGGAATTCAGTTTCTCTACTATTTCCCGGTGTTGTTTGCCATCTCTATTGCTGGTTGCCTGATCGGAACTTATAGTGCTCCCGCAACAGACATCAGTGTTTTAAAGCAATTTTATAGCACTGTTCGGCCCTGGGGATTCTGGAAACCTGTGCACGACCAGGTCATTGTTGAGCAGCCAGACTTTGTAGCCAACAAAAGATTCTCGTTGGATATGTTCAACGTGGTGCTGGGCGTTGCAGCACAGCTATGTCTGACCGTACTGCCAATGTACTTCATCCTTTGGATGAAGCTACCACTACTGATAACGGTGGGGCTGGTAGCGGTAATCGCGTTGATCCTGAAAAAGACATGGTGGGATAAATTAGAAAACTAAGAAAAATATTTATATAGTATGGATTTTAATAACAGACTTGAGCAATTAAAGAGCAGGTATGAGACGCTTATTGCGAGAGATAACGTTCCTGAGCCTTTCAGTAACGGAATCTATGAACGTTACCAGTTTCCAATCCTGACCGACGAGCATATTCCGTATTTCTGGAAATACGATCTGAATCCAGAATCTAATCCACTATTAATGGAGCGGATAGGAATCAATGCGGTGTTCAATTCAGGAGCGATAAAATTTGAAGGGAAGTATCTGGTGATGTCGCGCGTAGAAGGAAAAGACAGAAAGTCCTTTTTTGCCATTGCAGAAAGTCCTAATGGCATTGATAATTTCAGATTTTGGGACAAGCCGGTGCTGGTTCCTCACCTAAATGGGGAAACCAATTTGTATGATATGCGTTTGGTGAGGCACGAGGATAGCTGGGTCTACGGAATTTTCTGCACAGAAAGCAAAGATCCATCGGTATCAGAAGCAGACCAATCTTCGGCAGTTGCCCAGTGCGGAATAATCAGAAGTAAGGATATGTTACATTGGGAGCGTCTGGCTGATTTCAAGACCACATCTGCGCAACAGCGAAATGTAGTACTGCATCCGGAATTTGTTGACGGTAAATATGCGTTTTATACACGTCCACAGGATGGTTTTATTGAAGCAGGGAAAGGTGGGGGAATTGCTTTCGGACTTGCCGAATCTGCTGAAAATGCTGTCGTAGAACAGGAAATAGTGCTTGACAGGCGTGTTTACCATACCAACTTTGAAGCCAAAAATGGTCTGGGCCCTGAGCCAATAAAGACAGATAAGGGCTGGCTACATCTTGCACATGGTGTGCGGAATACTGCTGCAGGTTTAAGATATGTGCTTTATATGTTTATGACAGACCTGCATGATTTAACAAAAGTAATCCATAAACCTGCAGGGTATTTCCTGGCTCCTCAAGGTGAAGAGCGGGTGGGTGATGTGTCGAACGTGGTCTTTAGCAACGGATGGATCGCTGATGAAGATGGCAGGGTATTCATCTATTATGCATCGTCAGATACCCGCATGCATGTTGCTGTTTCTTCGGTAGATCAGCTCCTGGATTATATGCAAAATACGCCCGAAGACGGGCTTAATTCTTCCGCTTCAGTACAAGCAATTTACCGGTTGATTGAGGCTAATAATCTAGTCGGAATTATGAATAATAACACCATAAATTGGTAAAATAATACCATAATAATGAAGATTGATTTTGGTCAGTTGTAGCCGCTTCAAACCTTGCTCGAAGGTTAATTTGAGCTACTCCGGCAATTTGGTTAGAAGGCTCATGAATCATGAGCCTTTTTTTGTTTGTTAAATTTATACCTATATAAAAATAAGCATCTAATCCTACCATATTTTGTTAAAATATTATTAATATTCAATAGGCTTTCTGCAGTAATATTGTTGATAAATTAATTGCAACCAGCAAATTAACCTAACCAAAATAAACTGTATGAAAAGTTTTTTACACACAATAACAGTGTGCGTAATTTTTTTGCTAATCCTTCCTTTCAAAGGGCAGGCGCAGCAAAAAACCGTTAGAGGTACTGTAAGTGATGCAAGTGGTCTGCCCATCCCAGGGGTGTCGGTCATGATCAAAGGATCACAGCAAGGAACATCTACTGATAACGAAGGAAAATTTACGCTCAATGTTCCATCGGAGGCTTCCATCCTCCAGTTCCGGGCTATTGGTTTTAATACCATAGAACGACCGGCAAACTCAGGCACTATCAACGTGCGTCTTGCAGAAAATGCTGCGGCACTGCAGGAAGTTGTCGTGCAGGCATTCGGCACGACGCAAAAAAAGGCAACTGTTACAGGATCTGTGGCAACTATAAAAGGTGCTGATCTGGTCTCTACATCTGTTTCCAACGTAACCAATATGCTAATCGGTAATGCACCGGGGGTTAGTGGTCTGCAAACGAGCGGCGAGCCGGGCAGAAACGGTGCCACAATTTATATCCGTGGGGTATCAACATTTGCAGGGAGCAGAGATCCATTGGTTGTTATTGATGGAATCGAACAGGCTTCAGAACGTCCTTATGATCAGCTGAACTCGATGGATGCCAACGAAATTGAAAACATCTCTATCTTGAAGGATGCTTCATCTACAGCCGTGTATGGTATCAGGGGCGCTAATGGAGTCATTATCGTAACAACGAAAAGAGGTAAGGAAGGCCGACCAGCGTTAAGCGTATCTACAAACTTTGGGTTAACCAATGCCACAAACCTCATGCATAACGTAAACTCCTACGATTATGCGGTGATGCGAAATGAATCCATTGCGGTAGAGAAAAGTACGTTTGGTACGTCCAGCTTTGACGGTTATGTTTTTACGCCCAATGATCTCTATAAGTTGAAGAACAACAGGGATTTCACGCCTGCCGAAATTGCTGCCTATCCCGGGTTAACAGCCGATCAACGTGCGCAGTTGGCTAACAGTCCGGCATTATATTACGGTAGTCGTGATTTATTCGCGGAGCAATTTGGCAATACAGGTGCACAGCAGCAATTTAACCTGACTGTTTCCGGAGGTTCTCCAAAAATCCGCTATTTCACTTCACTGGGCTATTTTAATCAGGGAAGTATCCTCAATAACACCAGTTACTATGGTGCAAACACTGGATCAACGTTCGATAGGTACAACTTCAGGTCTAACTTCGATATTGATGTTGCTAAAAACCTGTTGGTTTCCATTAACTTATCCGGGCAGTTTGGAACAACCTCGGGTCCGGGATATAATAACGGGGCAAACAGTCCGTACGATCTTAGTGCGCGGTACAAATCAATCATGCAATATATTTTTGATTCCAACCCCCTTACCGCGCCAGGGTTAATCGACAATCATCTGATTAATCAGTATGCGGCCTTGCCAGGCACAGATCTGGCCAGCCTGCTGGCAAAACTAGGAAGTCAGAAAGGCAATCAAAACGCCATCAGAAACCTTTTAACAAGCGGGAGGGAAAGTTTATACAATACCCTGCTCAGCAATAGCATCACGGTTAAGCATACCATGAACTATATCACCAAAGGGCTGTCTGCACGCGCCACGGCAAATTACGATGATAATTATGTGAAATCTGTAGCCTATCAGCTCGCAGTTCCTGAGTACACTGTTCGCCGGAATATCACCAATCCCAATAACATAGACTTTTTTGGGGGTGCTATTGGTACCAATACATTTACTTCCAATGCCGGGCATAACAGCACCTGGAGGAAAACCAACTTTCAGGCCGGATTGGATTATGCATCGCGTTTTGGTGACCATAGTGTAACCGGTTTATTATTGGGAACTGCGCAGAAATACAGTTTGCCATCCAACGATACCTTTTATACCCCATCGGGCGTATTGGGGCTGGTGGCCAAGGCCACTTATAACTACAAAGAAAAATACCTTGCTGAATTCAGTGCCGGATATAATGGTACCGAGCAGTTTGTTGAAGGTAAACGCTTTGGGTTTTTTCCGGCCTACTCTGCAGGTTGGGTAGTAACAAACGAATCTTTTTTTCCTAAAAACGACTATGTAACTTTCTTAAAGTTACGCGGCTCATTTGGTGAGGTTGGTAACGATCAGGTAGGTGATCCACGCCGTCGATATCTTTATCTGCCAAGTACCTACAGTTTAAATCAGGCTGGCTATTACTGGGGAACCAGTAACGGCTCTGTTGTTAACCCGTATTTCAGTGGCACCTATGAAGGCAATATCGGTAATCCTGAAGTGACCTGGGAACGGGCCAAGAAAACCAACATTGGACTGGAAGCAAAATTCTTCGCCAACAGATTGTCATTTACTGCCGATGTGTATGAAGATAAAAGGGATAATATCCTGACCAATCTGAGCGACATCATCCCATATACCTATGGTGTTGCCAGTAACTCTGTACCTCCGGCCAACGTGGGTAAAGTAACCAACAAAGGCTATGAGCTGGTATTGGGCTGGAGTGATAAAGCGGGTGAAGTGGGCTACTTCGCGACAGCAAACCTGAACTATTCGCGCAACAAGATTATCTATAGGGCAGAAGCGCCAAAAGCATATCCCTGGATGAACGCTACAGGCTATTCTATCGGCCAGAAGTTTGGTCTGCTGAGCGATGGATTTTTCAATAACCAGCAGGAGCTGGCAAACCGCCCCTACAATAAGTATAATGCGAATCAGGCCGCTCTGGGTGATGTACGTTATAAAGATGTTAACGGCGATGGCTTTATTGATGAGAAAGATGTGGTGCCGGTAGGGTATTCCAACCTGCCGCAATACAATTTCAGTTTAAAAACCGGACTTACCTACAAAGGATTTGACCTGAGTGTGCTGCTTACGGGAACTGCAAAAGGATCATTCAGCTTAAACAACTATGCTTTTAATACACCTTTCAGTCAGACTGCAGGAAATGTGATGCAATATATGTTTGACGGACGCTGGACTGCAGATAAGGTTGCGAGGGGAGAGAAGATTCTGTATCCGAGGGCAACGATGAATGGTGGAACAGGTAGTACAACAAACTTTATTGCAAGTGATTTGTGGACGATTTCCAGCGATTTTATGCGCCTGAAGAATGTTGAACTCGGCTACACTTTGCCGAAGATAGGCTTCTTAACAAAAGCAAAGATCAGCGCGATCCGCGTTTACGCAAATGGAAATAATCTCCTAACCTGGAATAGTAAGGCTATGGATCTTGGTCTTGATCCTGAAGCTACAGATGGCGGGGGCTATGGTGTATACCCACTCACCCGTGTATTTGTATTCGGTGCCAACATCAGATTTTAATCAGCTATAAAAAAAATATAAACATTTCAATATGAAAAAGTTAGTATATCTCTTATTGGTGTCGGGCTTGCTAAGCTGCCTCTTGGCCTGTCAGAAAGAATTTCTTCAAAAACCAGAGACCACCGGAAATGTGACGGCCGAATCGGTATTTGCTACACGCAACACGGCAGAGGCAGCAGTTGCAGGAACCTACCGCGAGGTGCTGGTTCAAAACCTATGGAACGGTCGGGCCATAGATAACGGTACACTATCGGGTATCTCGGGCGAGATGTCGTACGGAGAGCCCTGGGCAACGCTGGCGCAGTATGTATCCTCGGGTTTTTTACCTACGCCTTATCAGAATAACAAAGCGCAGAGTTCCGATAATTTCTTCGACAGCTTCAGTTCAGTGCGCAAAAGCTACCTCGTGCAAGAGAATATCGATAAAGTTGCTGATATGGATGCGACACAAAAAGGATATGTGAAGGCAGAAATGACAGGGTTAGTCGCTTACCGGTATATGGGCATGATGATCCATTATGGTGGTGTTCCCCTAGTAACGAAATCTCTTGCGCCTTCTGATGACCTAAATATCCCGCGTGCCACCTTGCAGGCTACGCTGGATAAAATTGTAGAGTGGAGTAATGCTGCTGCGGCAGGTCTGCCTGATAAATGGGAAGATAAATATGCCGGCAGGCTAACCAAAGGAGCAGCATTGGCAATAAAGGCCAAAGCACTCATTTATGCAGCGCGCCCTTTGTTTAATTCTGCAACGCCATACCTCAGTCTGGGTGCCAACAGCAACCTGATTTGTTTTGGATCGGCAAATGCCCAACGCTGGACAGATGCAATCACTGCCAATGAAGCGGTAATTTCCTGGGCAAATGCCAACGGCTATGGTGTGATCAACACTGGAGGATCGACGGGAGTTCCTAATCCAAATGCTTTTGCAGATTATGGTACGGCAACATCAACACCCAATAATAAAGAAGTGCTCCTGGCTTTTAAGCTGGATGAGAATGGCAGTAAGTTCTTTAAGTTTTATAATCCGACCAGCGGGAATGGCGAACGGTATCTGATCGCCAGATATGGTATGCTTACCAACTTCTTAACAAACTACTATAAGGCTGACGGAACCGATCAGGTTTGGCCTACCGGCGGCGCGGCGCTGCCCTATGCTGATTATGCCAGTAAAATGCAGAATATGGAGCCACGCTTCAAGGCAGATAACTATGCCCATGGTATTGATTCATGGAATAACCCAGGAAACAGCTTATGGTCTTATGCGAATGCAAGCAAGGGGTCAAACAATCCTACAAACAGTGAAGGCACGCGTGGCCATGGTGTGGCCCAGAGCACTAAGTTTTATTATATGGCAGGTTCAAGAGTCTGGTTTGAGTATCCGCTTTTCCGGATGCCTGAGTTTTACTTAAACCTTGCCGAAGCCTATAACGAGACAGGAAATGCACAGAAGGCATTAGAAAATCTAAATATTGTACATAATAGAGCTGGCTTACCTTCTATTACTGTGACGGATCAGACGGCCTTACGCAGAATCATCCAGCGTGAATGGGCAGTAGAGTTTTACAATGAAAACCACAGGTTCTTTGATGTGAAACACTGGAAACTTGATAACATCGGCAATGGTATTATGGGTGGCGGTATGCGCGAGTTTCAGTTTACAACGAATGGGCAGAATGACCGGTTACCGCAAAATCTGCTAACCTATTTCGATAAGGAAACCTACACAGCCTACTGGAACCCAAAAATGTTCCTCGATCCGTTTCCTCAGGAAGAGATCAACAAAGGTGTACTTATACAAAATCCAGGCTACTAAGCTGAATTAACCAAACTCCAAGCAGAAGAAATGAATAAACAAGATATTTTTAAGGGTATACTTACCGGCGTTTGTTTTCTGGGACTAGCTGCACATACATCTGCGCAGACCAAGTCGAAACAAACAGCTGTGGGCACAATTCAGGATACAGTACCTGGACGACTCTTCACAATTAAACAGAACAGATCTACAGCAGCAGTCTCCACAGTAAGTGCTGAGGTACTTAACAATACTGCTGCACCGAATTTAACAAATACATTATACGGTCGTTTGCCCGGACTTACAGTAAGTCAGCGGGGTGGTGAGCCAGGAAATGATGCAGCTTTATTGGGTATTCGCGGTATTGGAAGCTTCGGCTATCTGGGGGGCGCCTTTGGCTATAAAACCTATAAGATCTTTGTCGATGGCTTTGAGGTTAACGACAACTATTTCAATGGCTTGTCGCCGGCAGAAATAGAATCCGTTTCGGTTTTTAAAGATGCGGCGGCACTATCGACCTTTGGCATGCGCGGTGCTAACGGCGTAATTTCGGTAACTACGAAAAGAGGACGGATAGGGAAACCCAGCATTCAATTCCAGACACGTACCGGACTGCAAAGCGCAACACGTATCAACAGACCCCTGGATTCTTACGGTTATGCAAACCTGTACAATCAGGCAATCAGCAATGATAATGGAAATGTATGGACACCGAGGTATTCAGCCGCACAGCTGCAGGCATACCAGAATGGTACCGCACCAAACGTAGATTGGTATAGCGAGGTGTTGAGAAGCAGGGCACCCTTAACAACCGGTGATCTGCAGTTTTCTGGAGGTGACACCATTGCAAGGTATAACCTGGCGTTGGATTATGCCGATCAGAAGTCCCTGTTAAATGTCGGCAACACAGATGCAACGTCAAATCAGATGTTGAAGCGCTATAACATCCGCACCAACCTGGATTTTAATCTCTTTAAGATTTTCGAGGCGCGGGTAGACTTAAATGGAAGAATTGAGGATGTAAAACAGCCCAACTTTAACATCGCCAGCCTTTTTAGTAATCTGGCCAGCTACCCTTCAAATATTTATAATGTAAGGGATGGCGCAAACTGGTCTGGAACGGCGCTATATCCAAATAACCCGGCAGCTTCAGTGAATGCTTTGGGCTTTTACAATACACACAACAGGATCTTGCAGGGTAACTTTGGCTTAAAGGAAAAGCTTGATTTTATTACGCCAGGACTTTACCTGAATGAAGCTTATTCCTTTAACAGTTATGCCCAGACCCTTTATGGTAAATCAGCAACTTATGCGCGTTACTTCAATGGAGCTACAACAACTACCGATCAGAATACGCCGCTAAGAGCCTTTAACCAATCGGCACAACAGCAGCAGGATTGGAAGCAGTTGATGGTGACTGCGGGTTACGAACGTAGTTTTGGCGACCACCAGCTTACTTCGGCAATCAACTATCACCAGTCGGATTTCCGTGGCGATGGGGATTTCTCCTTTGCATACCATTATCAGAATGTAAGCGGAAAAGCCAACTACGCTTACAAAGGGAGGTACATTGCTGAATTTGGGTTCTCCTATTTCGGAACCGACGCTTACGCACCTGGCAATCGCTGGGGTTTCTATCCATCAATCTCAGGTGCATGGATTGTATCCGAAGAATCGTTCCTTAAGGATTCAGAGACCATTGGCCTCTTTAAATTAAGAGCATCTGTAGGTAAACTGGGGAGTGCCGATACTGAAGGTACGGGCATTTCTATAGGCGGCCTCAACGGGCGTTACCTGTATCAGCAATATTATTCAGGGTCAGGAACTTTTTACCTGGGTAATGACGGAACGCCCGCAGGGCAAACGGGAATAAGTCCGGTATTCATTGCCAACAAAAGCATCTTCGCTGAAAAAAGTATCAAATACAATATCGGGGCTGACTTGACCCTGTTTAAAAAGCTAAATATTCAGCTTGACGCATTTATGGATAAACGCAGCGATATTATCTATCCTGACTATGCCATTCCCGCCAGTTATGGAAATAATGTGCTGGTTAAAAACCTTGGGAAACTAACCAATAAAGGTTTTGAGGCTTCCGCTGTATTTACCGATCAGCCGGGCAAGGTTGGATATAGCCTGTCGGCCATGGCCGCCTATAATAAGAATACAGTAGATTATATGGCCGAAACTGCAGTTGCCTATCCCTACAACGCTTTAACAGGTAGGTCTTATGGAACGCGTATCGGGTTGGTCTCTGCAGGGTATTATCAGTTAAGCGACTTCAATGCCAACGGTACCTTGAAATCCGGAATTCCTGTTCCTGCTTTCGGTACAGTACAGCCCGGCGACCTTCGGTATCAGGATTTAGATCATAACGGAACGGTAGATGATAATGACCGTACTGAAATTGGTAAAGCAGGGTATCCACGGTTAACATATGCCTTTGGTGGAAACATCAACTACGCAGGTTTTGACCTTGCAGTTTTCTTACAGGGTACCTATGGATCCACAGTAGATATATTGAATTCTGCAGCTAGTCAGACGCAAGCTTTTGTTGGAAATGGCAATGCTTACGCTATCGCACAAGGTGCCTGGGCTTATTATCCTGACCAAGGAATCGATACCAGGGCAACAGCAACATATCCGCGATTAACTACAACAACGAATCCCAACAATTACCGTACAAGTTCTTTCTGGATTAAAAGCGGTGATTTCCTGAGGATCAGGAATGTAGAGCTCGGTTATTCTTTCAGCAGCAACGTGATCCAAAAGATCGGCATGCGTAAGCTGAGGATATTTGTTAACGCAGTGAATCCTGTAACCTGGAGTTCACTACTAAAGGACTACCATATGGATCCCGAGACCTTGTCTGGCTATCCCGCCCTAAAATCATTCAACACAGGCATTTCTGTAACTTTTTAAAGATAGGTAAACGACCATGAAATATAAACATACATTATTGATCGCAGCAGCTATTGCTGGCCTGAGCAGTTGTAAAAAAGACTTTCTTGATACTAAGATCGATAAATTTACTACGCCGGAGTCTATTGCTTCAGACCGCGGCTCGCTCTATACTTTCGCCAACGCATTTTACACCCAGCTTCCGTACGGGTTCAATGCGTTGGACAACAACTTATTTGCGGCCGCATCTGATGAAGCACAGCAAACCTCTGCTTTTGCCAATAGCACACTGGCATTTAACCAGGGTACTTTGAGTGCTATTAATCTTCCGGGCGAAGTGGATGCCTATTACAAAAACATGTACGATGGCATCCGCGCAGCGAACTTCTACATAGACTATTCTAAAAACTGGCGTGAGTTTATTGCCAGGGGACGTGACACGCTCGCAGCTTCGGAAGCGATCAGTTATCCCAGGGACAAACAATTTATTGGCTGGTATCGTGGCGAGGCGAGGGTAGTCAGAGCCTACTATTACTCCGAACTGATTAAACGGTATGGTGATGTACCACTGATCACTAAAAACTATAATCCCGGAGAAGCCGTAAACCTGACGAAGACCAAGTATGATGATGTCGTAAACTTTATTGTTTCTCAGATTGATACCTATAAAGACAGCCTGCAGGTAAACTGGCGTACATCCTCCTTCACTGATCAGGATGGAAGATTTACAAAAGGTGTGGCACTTGCTATTAAATCAAGGGTGCTGTTATATGCTGCAAGTCCGCTGCATAATGCCTCAAACGATCTCGCCAAATGGCAGCGGGCAGCAGAGGCAGCAAGGGATGTGATGACTACTCCCGGACTCAACTATTCATTGTATACCGGTGGTTATGGCAATTATTTTCTGGAAAACAATTCGCTAACCAGCAACGAGACTATTCTGGCCGTACGCCGTCCGGCAGATCAAAATCCGGAAAAGCTGAACTATCCAATCGGCACACCTGGTGGAGGCAGCGGTATTGCACCATCTCAAAACCTGGTTTCCGACTATGAACTGAATGGTGCGGCTGATCCTGCAGACCCCTATAAAAACAGGGATCCGCGCCTGGCTGCAACAGTGGTAACTAACGGTAGCAGCTGGAATGGAAGGGTGATCGACCAGTCGGCAGGCGGCAGCGATGACATGAATAAAGCAAATACGAGCAAGACGGGTTATTACCTTAAGAAATTTTTATCGAGCAATCTAAACCTGACCAATGGCGGTACAGCGAGACATAATTGGATCCTGTTCCGTTATGCGGAGATTTTACTCAACTACGCCGAAGCGATGAATGAAGCCTATGGTGCTGATGCGGTTCCCGCTGGATATACTAAGTCGGCACGTCAGGCGCTCAATGAGGTTCGCGCGAGAACTGGCGTTAACATGCCTGCAGTAACCGTAGCTACCGGAATACCTTTCCGCAATGCTGTAAAACATGAACGCAGAATAGAACTGGCCTTTGAAGATCACCGTTATTGGGATCTGCTACGCTGGAAGGATGCCGAATCGGTATTAAACCAGCCTGTTACCGGAGTGAAGGTAACTAAAACCGCTACCGGCACTTTTACCTATCAGACTGCCAATATTAGCACGCGGGTATTCAGGGCTCCAGTGATGTACCTGTTCCCTTTCAGCAGAACAGAAGTGATCAACTCCAATGGTACATTAATTCAAAATTCTGGCTATTAATCTTTAGAAATATGAAACTAAAAACTAAAATATCTTTGCTGCTTAGCATGGCCTTGCTACCGATAATGATCCTGAGTTGCGAAAAAGATGACAGTGATGCTGACTTTGGATTTGCGAAAATATTTATGCCCCAGGCTACATTGGCCAACCTCAATTACAATGTTCCTTCCGGCCGCGATTCAGCAACATTCAACTATAAGATCGATGCCCAGAAAGTAAACGTTTTGCTGGGGGTATCACGATCAGGAAAACTGGATCTGGGCGCCTACAGTGTAAATGTTGTTGCAAATCCAGACACCGTGACCCAAATGATTACCAACGGCATTTTACCGGCGACAACTACCGTAGTAATGCCTGCAGCGATGTATAACCTGCCACAAACGATATCTGTATCCGACGGGCAAAGTCAGGCCACCTTTGTGCTTTCAGTTGACAGGGCGCAACTTAAGACTTATGTTGGGAAGAAAGTAGTGCTAGGCGTAGTGCTGAAAAATCCAAGTCAGTATACCCTCAATCAGGCCATTAACAAAGTGGTCGTAATTATCGATGTCAACCAGTTAAAACTTTAATCACGGCAATTAAGATGAATATGAAAATTAATACAAACATCTGTGCTCTGGGGCTGGCCGCCATGCTGTTGTCGGGCCTGGTAGCCTGTAAGAAAAATGAAATAGTAAGTTCAGTGGTAGTAGATGGGGTTAAGCCGACTACCGCATTTACAAATACAACAGGGTCGCTGGTGATTACTTTTACCAACACCTCGCAGAATGGAGATTCGTACTATTGGCAGTTTGGTGATGGCACTAACTCTACAGAAAAATCGCCCGTGCATACCTATGCCAGTCCGGGTAAATATAATGTGATCCTTAAGGTAAACAGTGCCGCAGGCTATTCGACTACATCGACTAAAGTCGTGCCGGCCTCGGTACCAGCGGTTGCTGATTTTACCCTGGCTTCTAATTTTGAAACCAATGGTGTTTTCAGCAATACTTCCCTGGCTGCGGATGCTGTGGTGTGGGATTTTGGTGATAATACAGCAACGTCAACAGATCTTAATCCGACTCATAAATTCCCGGCATATGGGGATTATACAGTAAAGTTGACTGTTACCGGGCTCCTTGGCGATGTTTCGGTGAAGTCCAAAGTAGTTAGCGTAGCCAATACGAATTTGTTAAAAGGAGGGGGATTTAATGCTGGTGACGGAACATTCTGGCAAACCTGGAGTTCGCAGGCGAGTATACCTCCGGATTTCGGATACACGACAGATAAACCCGCCGGTGGCTATGATGGGTGCTTACGCTTCAAGTCTTTTACCAATAGTGCAGGCTTGAATCATCTGATCTATCAGGCTGTGCAGGTTGTTGCGGGTAAAAAATATAGTCTCTCGGCAGTAGTTAAGGCACCTGCGGGAGGTAAGAACAACTATCTTCAATTTTACATTTCTAAAGACGCAAATACCTGGGTAGAAAGTAGCGCTGCAGATGCCAATTTCTTTTTGGCACTAAATAATTACCACGCCTGGGGAGCTACAAGCAGTAGTACCACCGCCGTTAATGGTGATCTATACAAGGCTGTTGTTGCGAATGGTAGCTACGGACTTGGTGTTGCAACTGCTGGTGTATACACTGCAACAACTACCGGCACCTTATATATCGGCATTCAGTGTGGTGTGTACGCAGGAACATCCAATGGAGATATCCTGATTGATAACTTGAATTTCGTACCACTTAATTAACAATCTTGGAAAACAAGAAAGCCAATAAAATTTCAACAACCATTGCGACAACAATCGCAATGGTTGTCGTATTTGTTGCCGTATACTTTTTGTATCCGAAAAAGAAACCAAGTGTAGCACATTCACAGATAAACAGTGACGCTGAATTTCTGCGAGGCAAAGTTCTTGCCGGTAAATTCTGTGCTTCCTGTCATATGTTGCCAGATCCGGCTTTGCTACCAAAGGCAGTCTGGAGTCGCTCGGTATTGCCAATTATGGGGCTTTACTTAGGCACTACACCTCACCAGGAACAACCCGATCTGGAGCAGTCAGGCCAGCGCTTCATGCCATTTCCTGAGCACCCAATGATGACTGAGGAGGACTGGCGACTGTTGCAGGCCTATTACCTTAACGCTGCACCAGAACAATTAGTCGCCTCTGAAAGTCGGGCGCCAGATGCAAATAATCTTCCCTTTACTGTTATCCAACCTAAGGGATCTGATCTTTATAGTACAGCAGCAGTTGCTTCGTGCCTTAAATTTGATCTCATTTCCCAGCCAGGCCGGTTATTGGTAAATGATGCCGTTCAAAAAACAATCTACGCCTTCAGTTCCGATATGGATGTATTGTCGTCTGGTAAGACCCAAGGCCCGGTTGTAGATCTGCTGATTGAAAAAAACAGGATTATAGCCACTATTATTGGGAAGGAGCTTACCGCTAACGACCTGAAAGAAGGGGAGGTTGTTCGCTTAAAAATATCAGCAAAAGAAATCTCCGCCGAAAAGCAACCCTTATTTGAGCAACTTGCGCGACCGTTACAAGTTCTTGCAGGAGATCTCAATGCTGATGGAAAGACGGATTATGTTGTTGCTGAGTTTGGAAATTTGACCGGCAAACTAATCTGGATGGAAAATAGGGGTAATGATCAATATCAGAAACACGTGATCAGGGAAGTGCCGGGGGCGATAAAGATCGTGTTGAATGATGACGATCAGGATGGGCTTCCGGAAATATACGCGCTGTTTGCCCAGGCTGATGAAGGCATATTTCGCTTTAAGAATAAAGGGAAGGGCATTTTTGAAACAGAGCGCATGCTCAGGTTTCCACCAACCTACGGATCCAGCAATTTTGAATTGGTAGATTTCAATGGCGATGGGAAGCTTGATATCTTATATACCTGCGGCGATAATGCCGACTACAGTCCGGTTTTAAAACCTTATCACGGACTGTATCTCTATCTGAATAACGGACGCTCTTACGAGCAAACGTTCTTTTATCCCATCAATGGCTGCTATAAAGCGCTGGCCAGGGATTTTGATGGTGATGGCGATCTGGATATCGCCGCCATCAGTTTTTTCCCTGCGGCGGCAAAGCCATGGGAAGCTTTTACCTATCTCCAGAATAATGGAAACTATCACTTTAAGAACTATGGCCTTCCTGCGGGAACAAAGTTTCAGAAAGGAATTACGATGGATGCCGCCGACTTTAATCAGGATGGCAAACCAGACCTTGTTTTAGGAAATGGCTATTTCGCCACCGCTGCAAACGCAGAAAAACAGCCCCTGTTTATATACCTCAAACACAAATAAATTAAGATGAATATCAAATCAATCCTATTCAGCCTCAGTTTTTGTATACTGGTGTTGGTTGCCCGGGCACAATCAGGCAATCTGCTGACCGCAACATTGCTGACAAAATCTCCTGATCAATACCTGAAAATGGAATGGAATATTCCGGTATCCGGGAAGTTCAAGAATCCATACGACCAGAAGGAAGTTATGCTCGACTTATGGCTAACATCTCCTTCTGGTAAGCCCTTGCAGCTTCCCTGTTATTTCGAAAAGAAAGATAACGGCACGTCGCTTTTTAAAGCCAGGTTTACACCTCAGGAGTCAGGTAAATACAGCTATTATTTTAAACTGATAACAGGCAAGACATCCCAGGACTCCAAGCCTGAAAGTTTTACAGCGCGCAAGACCCAGAAAAAGGGCTTTATGCATAAGAATAACAACTACACGTTTAAATTTGACAATGGCGAACTGTTCAGGGGCGTAGGAGAAAACGTTGCCTGGGAGTCGAGGGATTTCGAAAATCAGAAATTTACATATGACTACCTGCTGCCAACGCTGGCTAAAAACGGTGCTAACTTTTTCAGGACATGGATGTCGTACTGGAACATTCCTTTGGAATGGAAAAAGGTAGGCGGAACCAAAAGATACCAAAATAGCGACGATTACTTTAACCCTGGAGCTATCAAACGTATGGACGAGCTTGTCCAGCTGACAGATTCTCTGGGTCTGTATTTTATGCTGACACTGGATTGGCATGGTCATCTGATGCAGAACTTCAAACGCAGCAATTACAGCACGGCTATGGGTGGCCCGGCAGCTACACCAACGGAGTACTTTACGCTGCCGGCCAGCATGGAGATGTATAAAAATAAGCTCAGGTATGTGGTAGGCCGCTGGGGTTATAGTACCAACATCGCCGCCTGGGAGTTTTTTAACGAGATTGATAATGCCGCATTCGGGGCAAAGGACAGTGTCATCATCCCGTTAGCTGCAATCAATCACTGGCACCAGGAAATGAGCCGCTATTTAAAAGACCTTGATCCTTACCAGCATCTGGTAACCACGAGTGTCTCCCACCGCGATATCCCAGGGATGAACTCTATTCCTTATATCGATTTTAACCAGAAGCATATTTATAAGCATACAGAAAAGATCCCTGGGATCTATCCGGATTATATACAGACCTTCAATAAGCCATATGTAGTTGGGGAGTTCGGTTTCCGCTGGGAAGATATGGATCCGAAATATGCCAAGGAAGCGAATTATGATTATAAGCGCGGCCTGTGGTTCGGGATGTTTAGTGAGACGCCGATTTTACCTATGACCTGGTGGTGGGAGCTTTTCGACGATCAGAAGATGACTCCATATTTCAACAGCGTAAGAAAGATCAGCGATATGATGCTTGCTGCCGGTAAAGGGAAATTTCAGCAATTTAAGCCCGAGGCGGGTCTGCTGCATGCGCAAGGCATGCAATGTGGTAACAGTTATTTTGTGTACCTGCTAAATGAAACGGAACATGAAGTGGCTGCAGCTGTATCTTTTCCAGTAGCGAAGGCTACTGGTGCGCTCCAAAGCTTCGATCCTGAGGGCAGGAAATTTGCAATACTGAAAAGCAAGGCAATAGCGGGGAATACATTAACTTTAGCTGTTGCTGATGGTGTGAAACTCAAAGCTGGTGAAAGCAGGGTGCTCATCTTCGGTATGAAATAAATGTCTTTTATGAAAGTAGCCAGGTACAGTATTTTGGTGTTGATCTGCCTATCCTTTGGTTTTAAGGTAGGGAAGAAAAAGGTAGTAATAGGCTATGTTGGCGGGTATCGTGGACTTGTAAATACCGCTGCTATTGAAGTAGAAAAACTAACCCATATCAATTACGCCTTTGTAGATATTAAAGATAACAAAGCCTGGTTGCATCAGGAACGTACAGATACTGTTAACTTCAGGAATCTCAATGCGCTGAGACAGCGAAATAAAGACATTAAGATCTTGATTTCCATAGGTGGCTGGACCTGGAGCGGGAAGTTCTCTGACGCCATGCTCAGTGATACCAGCAGGCTTACTTTCGCTAAAAGCGCTGTAGGAATCATAGAAAGGTATAATCTTGATGGAATAGATATCGACTGGGAGTACCCCGGACTGCATGGGGCAGCTGGAAATGTGTTCAGGCTTGAGGATAAGCAAAACTATACCCTGATGTTTAAAACCCTGCGTGAACAACTCGATTCATTGCAGCAGATAACAAGGAAGTCGTACCTGCTTACTACCGCCGTGGGTGCCTTTCCTGGATTTGTATCGCATACTGACATGGGGGAAGTGCAGAAATATCTGGACTACGTAAACCTCATGACCTATGATTTTGGTGGTTCACCCTCAGTGCACCAAAGCAATCTGTATCCTACGGCAGACTACGGATCAGAAAACTCCGCAGATAAGGCTTTTAATGATTTTACAAAAGCTGGTGTTCCTGCCGAAAAGCTCGTTATGGGAATTCCTTTTTACGGTCGTGGTTATGAAGTAGAAGATGCTGTCAATCACGGCTTGGGGCGCAAAGTTATCAGCAGTATCAAATCCGGAGGCTTCACATTTATCAGCGATAGCCTGGAAAATAAAAAAGGGTATAAGAAATTTTGGGATCGCAAGGCGAAAGTGCCATACCTTTTTAACAAGCAGGACCGGCATTTTATTGCGTATGATGACCGGCGCTCTGTAAAGGAAAAATGTGCCTATGTTTTACGGAAAGATATGGCGGGTGTGATGTACTGGGAGCATGACTCTGATCTAAAAGGGTATTTATTGACAGAAATTCACAACTATCTCCTCAAGAAAAAGGCTGTCAATTGAGTATATGATTATGGTAAAATACGATTAGTTGTTTGTGGCAACAGTACTTATTTTTGGATATTATGAAAGTAAATCCCTGTTTTACCATTTTATTATGCCTCAGTCTGAGTGTTTCCCTGAGCTCTGCACAGCAGAAAGTGAAAACTGTTAGGCAGGCTGTTAAAGGACCAACACGTTTTAAATCCTTAAATTATTTATACGAGATTTCCGGTAAAGGGACTATCGCAGGGATCCACAATAGAGAGCCTAATGCAACGCCAGCTGCATGGACGGATGAGGTGAATAAGACAACAGGGAAATTCCCTGGTCTTTGGAGCGGTGACTTCCTTTTTCAGGCCGAAAATATCGCCAACAGGCAGAAAATGATTGATGAGGCTGCCGTACAATGGAAAAAAGGTGCCATTGTAAATATCATGTGGCATGCCTGCAATCCCGCTTTGGAACAACCATGTGGCTGGGACAAACAGGGAGTGCTCAGTAAACTCAGCAATGCGCAATGGGAGGAATTGCTTACCGATGGCAGTAAAATCAATCTCCGTTGGAAAGATATGATGGATGAGGTTGCCGGTTATCTGCAGCAACTCAAAGATCAAAAGGTAGAGGTTTTGTTCAGGCCCTTACACGAGATGAACCAGGGTGTTTTCTGGTGGGGAGGAAGACCAGGTAAAACGGGTACATTGAAATTATATCAACTGACGCACGACTACCTGACTAAGAAAAAAGGCTTGGATAATCTGATCTGGGTTTGGGATATCCAGGACTTCGGCACGCTTGCCAACGATGCGGTGGTCTATAATCCAGGTACCGACTACTGGGACGTTGCTGCACTTGATATCTACGACGATAAAAGTGGATTTAGTCAGCAGAAATATGATATTATGGTAAAGGCAGGCAGTAATAAGCCTATAGCAATCGGCGAATGCCAAAAATATCCTACTGCAGAGATCCTTGCAAAACAACCAAAATGGACTTTCTTTATGGGCTGGTCAGAGTTGGTATTCAGCCATAACACGATCCCGGAAATCAACACATTAATACATGCACCCAATGTGATCACGCTTGATCAGATGAAGGGCTGGTAAAAAAACAACACCATGAAAAAACTTGTCATTTGCTGCCTGCACGTGTTGCTGGCTCTAGCAACCTATGCCCAAAAACCCGAAAATACCTATAGTGTACAAGGGTGGTGGGGACCAGCGTCAGCTCCTTATTCACCGGTAGTACATACAGATCGGACCATTACGTTCCGCTTACTTGCGCCAAAAGCTACTACGGTAAACTTATCTTTCGGAGAATGGGATATCGTGCCTAAGGCTATGACCAAAGACAAGTCAGGAAATTGGGAGATAACCATACCGGCTGTGGCTCCCGGTATCTATTCTTATCAGTATAACGTAGACGGGTTGAGCATGCCCGATCCTAAAAACCCGGTCTTAAAAGTCGGTACCGAGGTATATGGAAGTGTAGTGGAGGTTCCGGGAATGCCTGCGCGATTTGACGAAGTGCAGCTGGTGCCGCATGGTATTCTGCAACAGATTAAATACCAATCCAGCGAGCTTAAGAAGCCTCGCGGCATGGTCGTCTTTTTGCCTCCTTCCTATCAGTCTGATCAAAAACGACAATTTCCGGTATTATACCTGCGCCATGGTGGCGGCGATAATGAGACAAGTTGGACACAGGCTGCGGGGAAGGCTGATGTCATCCTGGAAAATCTGATTGCTGCGCAAAAAGCTAAACCAATGCTTATAGTAATGACAAATGGCTTAACTGACGGAACATGGGCTGGCGGAAGTACCAAAGCAGGTGTAGCGCAGCTTGAAGCAGAATTGCTTAGGGATGTGATTCCATACATGGAGAAAAACTACAGGGTGATACCCAAAAAAGAAGCTCGGGCCATTGCGGGATTGTCTATGGGAGGAGGTCAGGCCTATTTAATTGGCTTGAAAAACCTCCAGACCTTTAACTATGTTGGCGAATTTAGTGCGGGCTTGCTCAGCGATAATAAGTTCGATATCAACGAACGCATACCGGGTATATTCAATGACCCCTCAACGGTAAACAGCAAGCTTAAATTATTGTGGATTGCATGCGGAAAAGATGATCCCCGATTCCAGGGGCATGTTGCGCTCGACTATACGCTTACCGAAAAGCAGATTCAGCATGAGTTTCATCAAAGCGCCGGAGGTCACGAATGGCGATTCTGGCGTGAGCAACTTGCTGGATTTATGCAGCGACTTTTCTAAATCAGATAAATACCCGCTTACCCTGATAGTTTTCGCGGAACTCTATCGGGGTACAACCTTTCTTGCTTTTGAATGTGCGGTTGAAATTAGCCATGTTATTAAACCCACATTTAAAGGCAATTTCCGCTACCGACTGCGTGGTGTCGATCAGCATTCGCGATACATGTCCCAGCCTGATTTCATTGAGGCTGTCAATGAACGTATATCCTGTTCTTTTCTTGATAAAGCGGCTGAAGGATGCTTCGGGCATATGTGCAATTTTCGCCACTTCAGAAAGCGTAATAAGCTTGTTGAAATTGGCATTCATGTATTCAAATACTTTCTCAATCCTGCGACTGTTATAATTAAATTCTTCTTTAGTGAATGTAGCGTCTGACAATAGCTTGCTATCGCGCGAAATAGAAAGATCGTGCAGCATCGAAAATAATTCAAGTATCGAGTCAAATCCATTGATGTTGCTTAAGCCCAACAGTCTCGGTGCAATACGCTCTATTGTCTCCCTGGAAAAAAGAACCCCTCGTTTAGCGTTCTCAAACATGTTCCTGATATATGCCAGTTGGTTTCTTTTCAGGAACTTATCATCCAGTAAATCTTTGTGGAATTGAATGGTGACTTCCCTGATATCCTTACTGGTGCAATTGTGGTTAAACCATCCATGTGAGAGATTTGATCCCACAAGAACCAGCTCCATGTCGTCGATTTCTCCAATGTGATCCCCCACGATTCTTTTTGCTCCGCTGGCATTTAACACCAGGTTCAATTCCATGTCCTCGTGGTTATGCAGGGGAAAATCAAACTCTGTTTTCTTTCTGGAAAAGATAGTAAAACAGTCGTTCTGAGTAAGTGGAGTGATCTCCCTGATTACATTTTTTAACATATTAGATTTGTATTTGGTGCCAGCAATTTAGTTAAAATAGTATTGTCTTGAAAGTTGATCTGTTAAAGGTGGGTTAAATTGATACGTATACGCATATGGTTATCGTTATCAAAATAATGCGCTTTCGCTGAATAAACCTGTAAAATGGATTTTATCTGATTTTTATTGTGAAGGGTTGTGTTAAAATAATACTAACTTTTGATAAGATACAATCAGCTATCGGATAAGCAGATTTACATTTGATAATGGTAAAAAAGTATTATAATAAATGTGCAAGTGCAATTACATTTGATCCTGTATGGATAGAGAACTGCAAATAGCCACTATGGAAAGTTTTAGGGATGCACAGGCTGCTGAATTGAAAAGTATTTTAGACTACTGGGGAAAGCATACTTTAGATGAGTTACATGGAGGCTATATCGGGCAGATTGATGAACATGAACTTGCTCATTCAGACGCTGCAAAGGGATCAGTGCTGAATGCAAGAATATTGTGGAGCTTCTCCGCTGCATATAACCTAAATGCAAATCCCAATTATCTGGAGCTCGCCAATAGGAGTTTTGATTACATAGCCACTTATTTTGTGGATAAGGAGTATGGGGGCGTGTATTGGACGGTAGACCATCTTGGAAATCCCTTGGATACAAAGAAGCAGATTTACGCAATAGCTTTTACGATTTATGGTCTTGCAGAATACTATAAAGCCTCCAGGAAGGAGGCGGCATTGGAACTGGCTAAATCACTGTTTTCAGTTATTGAAACACACAGCTTTGATCAGTTAAAGGGAGGATATTTGGAAGCTTTTACCCGCGACTGGCAGGAAATTCCTGACTTAAGGCTCAGCGACAAAGACGCGAATGAAAAGAAAACGATGAACACGTTGCTACATATATTGGAGGCATACACCTGTCTTTATAGTGTATGGCCTGATGGAAACCTGCGTACGCAGTTGATTGGTCTGATCAGTGTGTTTAATGAATTTATTATAGGTGCCGATGACCATCTACAACTGTTCTTTGACGAAAACTGGAATTTAAAATCGCAGCAGATCTCTTACGGGCACGACATTGAAGCATCATGGTTGCTGCTGGAGGCCGCAAAAGCAATAGGTGATGCGTCAGTGCTACTTGAAACTGAGGCTACTGCCGTACGCATCGCTAAAGCAGCCCTGAAGGGGATGGATCCTGACGGCGGGATGAACTATGAATATGATCCTGTTAGTCAACATCTGGATGCTGATAAACACTGGTGGGTACAGGCAGAGGCAATGGTAGGCTTCTTTAACGCATGGGAATTGTCAGGAGAAGAAATTTACCTCAATACCTGTGATCAGATCTGGAATTTCATTCAAGACTATATCCTCGACAAGCAGAATGGCGAATGGATCTGGGGGGTGCATGCAGATCATTCCCGCATCGCTGGTGAAGATAAGGTAGGACTTTGGAAATGCCCGTATCATAACAGTCGTGCCTGCATTGAACTGATCCACAGAACGGATCATGTGATTAAAAAACTGAGGTCGTAATCGGTAAATCCTTCAACTTCCAGGCATTTTTTAAACTAAGCTGTGTTGCCGCCAGGGCAGTGGTCTTTCCCGTGCTTTGGTAGGCCTGGAGCAAGCCATTTAACGCCCAGCCATTATTCGGGTTGATTACTAAATCCTGTTTAAATACAGCAATTGCTTCATCATTTTTACCCGCCTTTAGTAAAGTCTGCCCAAGATATTGTCGGGCGGGTAAAGGCCAGTCGCGGGGCTCGCCATAAGTAATCTTGTCTTCAGTATCCACAGCCTTTCGTAAGAAGGCGATGGCGGAGGCATATTGCTTTTCCCTATCAGCAATAACACCCAGTAAAATGAGTCGTGCAACCGTTGCCGATTCCAATGCTGTGCTGAAGTTATCCATTCTTGCCCTTAAAGAAGTATCGCGCATTTTTGTGTCCAATAGTTTGAGTTCCTGTCTTGCTTTGGCGGCATCACCTTTTGCCGACCAGGCGATTCCTCTTGCAAAATGTGCCAGGAGGGAAGCATAGGGTAACGAATCAACAGGCTTTGCCTTTATTGCATCGTCCCATTTACCAAACCGAATAGCGGTAATAGCAGGCTCCATATAGATGGACTGCACAAAGTTGCCGTCGGCACCCTTCATGCCCAGATAGTCTGCAGGGATACTTTTTTTAAGTTTATCAGCAGTTGTGCTTGCAGTACCATAGGCGCCAGCCATTTGCGCGCAGGCAAGCTTAAGGTGCATATTGTGTGCTACATACAGGCCAAATCCGTTCATTACCGGCGCATACTGCTTTTGATAAATATTAAATCCGGCGATAGCGACATCGTTGTCTTTAATACCGCGTTCAAAATCGCCGGTGCGGAGATAAATATGCGAAGGCATGTGGGTGATGTGCGAAACCAGGGGCATCAGGGTATCTAACAGATGTGCGCTGCCATTAGCAAGCTGAGGTGTGGCTGAGGGCTCCATGGTATGGATATAATAATGATTCGCACCAGGATGCTTTGAAGAAATTGCAATCGCTTTTTCCAGTAAGCTCCGTATTTCAGGTGTCCATGGCCTTGGCGTAAAATCATGTGCATACAGGTCCCAGGGATGGAGTAACATCAGTGCGTCTGCATACAAAGTCATCACATCCACATTATCCGGATATTTGGTGTACACAGCATGCATGGCATTTGCATAGTTTGTTCTCAGCTGTTTTACTGATACGGTGGTGTCGCTGCTGTAACGCTGTTCCATTGCGGTAATCAATGCCTGTTCCACCGGTGTAGCATTACCCTTCAGGAGTTTGGCTTTTATGGAAGCTTCATATGCGCCTTTCGGCGGAACATAACCGTTTGGATAGTTGATTGTAGGCCCCATCGCTAATGACTTACCGTACCAGGCCATCGCAGATGAAGGATCCAGGTGTGTAGCTTTGGTGAATGACGCAATGGCTTCGATGGTATGAAAAGAATAGTACATACTCAGGCCCTGGTTAAAATAGATCTGTGCACTATCAGATTTGGTCGTGATCTTGAATTTATAATTACCCCATCCGGTTAACAATGGAATGTTAGCGGCAGTATCATCATCCTCATACATCGGTGCGCAGAATGCAGCGACCCTGTTAAAGCCTTTAAACGAATATGCGACATTTACTGTAGGTTTCTTTCGAACATACCCGCTGTAAAAAGACTGAGCTGTTATAAAAAAGATCAACAACAATATAGAACTGACAACTGGATATTTTAATTTCATCACAAAGCGCTTATTTGTTTATAATGAGTAATATAGCGAATTTATCTGAGGAAAACAAACGCTATCTTTATAAATAAAACGGGCACAAATGCCCCTGTAATTTGTCCGGCTTCCCACCTTGTTTTACCTCTTCAGGCAGTAAATTTGGATTAACAGATTCATCAACCTAAAAACCGAAACTATGGTTAAGCAACATTTTAATATTCTGATTAAGGCTTCAAAAGAAAAAATATGGGATATCCTGCTCGGTGAAGATACTTATACACAGTGGACAACGCCTTTTGCACCGGGTTCTATAGCCGTCACAGATTGGAAAAAAGGGAGTAAGGCGCTTTTTACCGATGGGAGTGGAATGGGTATGGTATCAGAGATTGCTGAGCACATTCCAAATGAGTTTTTATCCATTAAACATAATGGAATGATAAAAGATGGGGTAGAAGATGTGGAAAGTAAACAAGCCACACAGTGGGCCGGTTTTGAAAACTATACACTCAAGCGTGATGGCGATCAAACTGAGTGGCTGGTTGAAGTAGATGCGCCAGAAGAACACCTGGACTATTTTACCAATGCCTGGCCTAAAGCCATGGCAATTGTAAAGAAACTTGCAGAAAAATAAAATAAGCCTTTCGATTTTGAAAGGCTTATTTCTTATTTCCCAAGATGCTTTTTCACAGCTTCCCGTGAACTTCCCACTTGCTTAATTGCTTCTCTTATTTCTGAGGCGGACACACCAAATTGTTTTGCTGCATATTCAACCTCATTTGGGTCGTTTGAATCGATCTTGCTATCGTCACGACCGTCCTGTTTGCTTTTGTCATCTGCCATATCGAAAGGTTTTAATTGCTGCTATAACACCTTTCCTGTTTTAAAGGTTTATTTTTTTAAAACATTATTCCTGCAATGTGTTATTGTAATAAATTACAATTTGCCGTATGAATAATGAAGTAACAGTTGTCGGCCTCGGCGCCTCGGCAGGCGGTATTGATGCGTTAACAGAATTTTTCGATCATGTTTCTCCTGACATACCTGTGGCCTTTATTGTCACGGTCCATCTTCACCGTGATTTTAAAAGTAAACTGGACGAAATCCTGCAACGACATACTAAATTGCCTGTGCTGCGGGTTGAAGCAGATACTAAAATTGAACGTTCAAAGGTCTACGTGCTGATAGAAAATAAGACGCTTAAAATAGTGGATGGCCACATCCATACCGAGCCAAGGGGAACAGAAATTATCAATTACGCTGTGGATGAATTTTTCGAATCACTTGCTGCAACTCATGATACAAATTCTATCGTTATCATTTTTTCAGGCGCAGGAAGTGACGGACTGGAAGGGGCAAAATCAATAAGTCAGGAAGGCGGAGTAGTTATGGTTCAGGATCCGGCAACAGCAACCGTTAAGGGGATGCCAAATGCGATCATTGAAGGCGATCATCCAAAAGAGATACAGTCGCCAAAAGAACTTGCGCTGAGCCTCAATAGAATGTTTTTCCTGTAGGGTATTTATGGAACTTACTTTTCCAGGAGCAGGTTTCGTAAAACAAGAAAACCCCTGCAAACGAAAGTCTGACAGGGGCCAAATTGAACCTGGAATATATATTGCTTATTTACTGCCGTTTGCTGCCTTCACAATCACTGCAGATACTTTTGCCGGTTGTGAGATGAAAATAGTGTGACTTCCTTTGACTTCCGTAACGTAAAAAAACTTGCCGTTTTTATACATGTTGCGTTCGATATCCGGGTTGATGGCTTTGTCTTCGGTAGCAACAATACCGTATGCTGGTTTAGTAAGATAAGCCGCAGTTTCGATTTTATCCATGAAACACCTGCCAAAGATCGGACCTTGAGAAGCATACATAAAAGCCGCTAACTCCGGACTAGAATCGGCGCAAAAACCTGCGTGAAACTTCGCTTTATCAAAATAGATCACACCATTTGCATCTGGTGCTAAAATCCCATTTTCAGGTGCCGGAGGTAATGAGCTGGCCCACTGTAAGGTGTTTTCGCCACTGTTTGGTGCAAATGCTGCGATGTAAACCAAACCAACAACTTTTGGGTTGTTTCCAGCCTGGGTAATTACAGAACCTCCCCAGGAGTGTCCAACCAGAATAACCGGGCCATCTTGTTTGTCGATGATTCTGTTGGCTGCATCAACATCGTCCTTTAACGAAGTTAGTGGATTTTGCACTACAGATACATTGTAACCCTGCTTGGTCAGGATATCGAACACACTTTTAAAACCTGAGCCATCTGCAAAGGCGCCATGCACAATTACAATGTTCTTTACTTTAGCTGTAGTCTGTGCTACGGCAACGGTGCTTAATAATCCCAGTGCCATTGCAGCTGTCAGGAAAGCATTTTTAATTGAAATCGTTTTCATTTTTTGTTTGTTTAAGGGGGTGAGTTTATTATTTGTTTATTCTTTTAATTCTACAATCATTTCTACCTCTACAGGCCAGCCGCCGGGTAAACTGGAAACGCCAACAGCAGACCTTGTATGGATGCCAATGTTTCCAAAAACTGCGACCATCATATCTGAAAATCCGTTAATTACTTTAGGTTGATCGGTAAAGGTGTCTACGCCGTTTATAAAGCCTGTAACCTTTACGATCCGTTTAATTCTGGAGAGTTCTCCCAGTTCGGCCTTCAACACCGCCAACTGGGCAAGGGCGCAAAGCTTAGCCGCATCATATCCCTGTTGTACACTGAGATCCTTAACCAGCTTTCCGACAACATAGGTTCCATCCAGTTGCATCGGTCCCCTTCCAGAAAGGAATAACAGGTTGCCTACCCGGACAACGCTGGTGTAATTACCTATGGGGGTGGGTATCGCCGGCAATACCATATTTTCCCTGGTGAATACCGCTTCGGGGCGCTGAGCAGATGCGGTTAAGGCTATCAGGATAAAAAAAATAAGTAGTGGTGGTTTCATGTCGTTTAGATACTGTTAGGGGTATTCAATTACTATGCCTCAGGGCTAAGTGATTGTTTGTTAGTGTGTTGTTTGTAAATGGCGTGATTGAAGATTACTTTATATCGTAAATTGACGCTTTGGCTAACGAAACCAAGTCTCGATCCCTTCAATGCATCATAGCAATTCGATAGCACAGACTTATTTATTGAAAATTAATCTTTATTTGTTGATTATCAATAAATATTTATCTATAATTGTCTCGTTAATTTTATTTAAACGGATATGGAAACAAAAACTAAAAAAATCTTAAAAGTGATGCACGTGGTATGCTGGGTGTTGTTTGTAGGCGTATGCCTGAAAACGGGTGCGTTAATATTTTCATTTGTGGTAAGCCTGACCAGCAGTGCCATTGCAGCGCATAACCTGTATAGAGGACTCGACCTATCTGCCCTTTATGCCAATCAACTACCTCATTACGTTACCCTGGTTTCACTGGTAATCGCAATTTGGGGCTTACAAGCCTTTCTCGTATATCTTGTGCTCAGGATTTTTGCCAAAATCAATTTCATGCACCCCTTCAGTGCAGACATCGCGGAATTAGTATCCCGGATCAGTTACGTTGCCCTGATCATTGGTTTTTCAACTTTGATGGTTTACCACTACGCAGATTGGATTAATGCAAAGCTTACGCATTTGCCCAATTTGCAGGCTTATTTAACCGGAGGAGCCGAATTTGTGCTGTTGGGAATGATTATCTTTGTAATTGCCCAAGTATTTAAAAGAGGAATTGAAATCCAGACTGAAAACGAACTAACTGTATAACGCTATGCCTATTATTGTAAACCTGGATGTGATGATGGCCAAGAGAAAAATGTCGTTGAATGAACTTTCAACAAAGGTAGATTTAACCCTGGCCAATCTTTCGATCCTTAAAACAGGAAAAGCCAAAGCTGTGCGTTTCAGTACGCTTGAAGCTATTTGTAAAGTGCTTGAGTGTCAGCCTGGAGATCTTTTAGAATATCAGGAAACAAAGGAGTAAGTATTTGGTTATGGCTTCACCCTCATGAAGTTCCATAACCAAATACAACCTGAACGAATTGTTCATTTCATTCTTATTCCACCTCAATTGTGGTCTTTTGCAATATTTTGTAATTTGGAACTTTTTCGATTACAAAAATTATGACTGTGCCTACCGCTTCACAACATGATGGCGCTCAACAGGAGCCTGAGGATTTTGAGCAACAACTGCTTAAATACCAGAAACGAATTGCCAATATCCTGGAGAGCTTTACCGATGCTTTCTTCGAAGTAGATGGCAATTGGACGGTTACCTATTGGAATAAAGAGGCCGAGCGGCTCCTTGATAAACCGAGAGACCAGATCATCGGCTTAAACCTATGGGAGGTGTATGCGGATGCGGTCCCCCTCAAATTCTTTGAAGAATACCATAGGGCACGCGATCAAAATATAGCCGTTCGTTTTGAAGAGTACTTCGGGCCAAAAAATATCTGGTTGGAAGTAGCTGCTTTCCCTTCGGGAGATGGCCTTTCGGTATATTTCAAGGATATCAGCTCGAGCAAAGAAAACCTGGAGATGTTGATGCGGGAACGACAAAAGTATAGCGACTTATTCAACTTGAGTCCTGTTCCGCAATGGGTTTATGAGCTCACTACACTCAAGTTTTTGGACGTCAACGAAGCGGCTATTGCTCATTATGGGTATAGCAGGGAGGAATTCCTAAATATGACCATCAAGGATATCCGGCCCGAGAGCGATCTGGAGTTACTACAGGAAACGCTTCGTAAGCAGATCACACCGGGCATATTGAACAAAAGCATGGTCAGGCATCAAAAGAAAAACGGTGATATCATCTCTGTTCTGGTAGAAGGTAATTCTATATTTTTTGAAGGACGTACGGCAAGATTGGTGATGGTCGTAGATCGGACTACAGAAATTGAAGCTGCTGAGGCTGCTAGAATACAGGCGGCGCGACTTCAGGAAATCTCCTGGATACAGTCGCACAAAGTACGGAGTCCGCTGGCAAGTATTCTGGGGCTAATCTCTCTGATCGAAGTCAACAGGGAAGATCCCGGTGCCATCCAGGAATTAATTCCTTTACTCAAAGTATCAGCCGAAGAACTGGACCATGTGTTGAAAGAGATCTTGCAGAAAATTTGATTGCATTAATAAAAACGGCAGTTTATACCGGTTTGAGCAATTTTTAAACCTTTTACATCAATTTCTGGAATAGCACGCTAACCCAATTATAAACCTTCACCATTAGATTTGCTTTTGCCCTTTTGGCAACCAAATTATACAATGATGATGAACAAAAGCCTGATCAGTTCCCTTGTACTGACGTTGCTGCTCCTGAATGCAAAACCTGGAAAAGCACAAACTTTCAAATATCCATTTCAGAATTATAAACTCAGCTTTGAAAAAAGAGTAACAGACCTGGTGAGCCGCCTTACCCTCGAAGAAAAGGTATCTCAGATGCTCAACTCTGCACCCGCCATATCCCGACTGGGAATTCCCGCGTACGACTGGTGGAATGAGACCTTACATGGAGTGGCCAGAACACCATACAACGTAACTGTATATCCGCAGGCCATTGCGATGGCAGCAACATTTGACGAGCCCGCACTATTTAAAATGGCAGATTATTCTGCAATAGAAGGCCGGGCAGTGTTTAATAAAGCAAACGCCAACGGGCGGGGAGGTGGCAAATATGTTGGCTTAACCTACTGGACGCCGAATATCAATATCTTCAGGGATCCACGTTGGGGCCGCGGACAAGAAACTTATGGGGAAGATCCATTCCTCACCGCAATGATGGGCGATGCTTTTGTAAAAGGCTTACAAGGCGACAATCCCAAATATCTAAAAGCTGCCGCTTGCGCTAAACACTTTGCCGTACACAGTGGCCCCGAGCCCTTACGACATAACTTCGATATCGATGTTTCGGCCTATGAACTCTGGGATACCTATCTTCCTGCGTTTAAAAAGCTGGTGGTAGATTCTAAAGTGGCCGGCGTAATGTGTGCCTATAATGCTTTCAGAACGCAGCCTTGCTGTGCCAGCGATATCCTAATGAATGATATTTTACGCAATCAGTGGGGCTTTACAGGATATGTAACGTCGGACTGTGCAGGGATCGACGATTTTTTTCTAAAACATAAAACCCACCCCGATGCTGAGTCTGCTGCCGTAGATGCGGTATTTCACAGTACCGATGTGGAATGCGGACACAGCGCTTACCTTTCTCTGGTGCAGGGCGTCAAAGACGGCAAGATTACCGAGAAGCAGATTGATATTTCTGTAGAGCGCTTATTTATGATCAGATTCCGACTGGGACTATTTGATCCTGCAAGTATGGTTCCTTATGCGCAGGTTCCTGAATCTGTTTTGGAAAGTAAAGAACATCAGGCGCATGCCCTAAAGATGGCGCGCGAATCAATGGTGCTGCTCAAAAACAATAACCTGCTTCCGCTGCGTAAAAACATGAGGAAAATCGTTGTCTTGGGGCCAAATGCTGACAATCCATTATCCATCCTCGGTAACTACAACGGCAATCCATCAAAGCTGGTAACCATCCTCCAGGGGATTAAAAATAAGCTCGGCGCCAATACCGAGGTAGTTTACGAAAAGGCAACAACCTTCACCAGTGATGAATTGCTGGATTTTTCGGCATTGGAGGGTAAGTTTTCTTTTGAAGGCAGGCCGGGTATCAAAGCAGAATATTTCAGTAATAAAGAACTAAGCGGCAAACCTTTATTTACTAAAACAGAAACAACCTTTAACCACAGCTGGCAGGAAGGGGAGGTTATTGCCGATAACCTCAGGGCAGCAGAGTTCTCTGCCCGCTACAGCGCCAGCTTCAAAGCACCGGAAAATCAGACCTTATCTCTGGAGGCCGAAGCAGATAACGGCTGCCGTGTATTTCTGGACGGGAAGCTGATTATTGATAACTGGGGCACTAAAAAAGGGCAGCAAAAGAAATTAGACCTCAAGGTAAACAAGGATCAGGTATACAATCTGGTTGTAGAAATGTGGCAAAGCGATGCTACCGCATACCTCAAATTTAATATCGGTAAATACGTAAAAACTGATTTCAACGCGCTCATTGCAAAACACAAGAATGCCGATGCCTTTATTTTCGCTGGAGGTATCTCACCACAACTGGAAGGTGAATCGATGCGGGTAAATGATCCTGGATTTGATGGGGGAGACCGCACCTCCATCCTGCTGCCCAAAGTGCAAACAGAGCTCATGAAAGCACTACATAGTACAGGCAAACCTGTTGTTTTTGTGATGATGACCGGCAGCGCCATTGCAACACCATGGGAATCACAAAATATCCCGGCGATTTTGAATGCCTGGTACGGCGGACAAGCTGCGGGAACTGCAGTAGCAGATATCTTGTTTGGCGATTACAATCCTTCGGGAAGATTGCCGGTAACCTTCTATCAGGGCGATGACGACCTGGCCAGCTTCACCGATTATAATATGGACAACCGTACGTACCGGTATTTCAAAGGTAAAGCATTGTATGGTTTTGGGTATGGATTAAGCTATGCTACGTTTAAATACAGCCAGTTACAAATACAGGCAACTGCGGCAAAAGGTAAGCCAGTAAAAGTCTCGGTACGCGTAACCAATACCAGCAAAAAAGCAGGGGATGAAGTTGTGCAGCTGTACGTCTTAAACCAGAACAAATCCATTAAAACAGCCATCAAAGCATTGAAAGGATTTAAAAGAATCAGCCTCGCCGCAGGCGAGTCAAAGCTGGTCAACTTTACCCTCAGCAAAGACGATCTTTCTTATGTTAAATCTGATGGCAATTCGGCAAGCATAACCGGAAAGGTCAGCATTAATATCGGAGGGAGCCAGCCAGATGAACCCAACCCAACAAGTGGCAATGTAATCAGTAAGCTGATCAGCATCTATTAAAAGGGGCGTTAATCCCTGTTAAATACCATTTTTTAGAACATTTAGCCCAGAAATTGAACCTCTGGCGCTAAGTTGTTCTTTATGTTTGAACTCCACAAAACCAAGTGTAAACATAGATCTCCAACGGGAGATCTCTAAACTGTAAAGCTATGACGTGAACTGTACGCATATCCCCAACCGGCTGCCCCTTGCTGTCCGATGAAGCAGGAAATATTTCCCCTGCACCCAACAATCAAAATAGGTTTCATTACTAACAAGAAAAAAATATGGTGATTTTAAAACCACGCAATGCGCCACACAGATTGGTCAATGCAGGTTTGTATGCCTCAGGATTGCTTTGTATCCTGCTTGCTGCAGGCAATGCCAAAGCTGCTGCCGTTACGAAACATGCAATACCAAATCCAACTGTTAAGTCCAGTTCTCAAAAACTTGCCGAGCTAACCATAGAAGGTACTGTGAAAGATGCTGCGGGACTTCCTATGCCCGGCGTAAGCATACTGCTAAAGGGAACAAAAAATGCAGCGATGACAGATCCTGCAGGTCGATTTAAGATTGTTGTTCCCGACGGTACCGGAACGCTGGTATTTTCTTATATCGGTTATGCTAACCGCGAAGTGCCCATCAATAACCAGACAAGAATAAACATTGTACTTGCCGAAGATTCAAAAGTGCTGAATGATGTAGTCATCATTGGTTATGGAACGGTTAAAAAAAGAGACCTTACCGGGTCAGTATCCTCTGTTAAAGGCGAAGACCTGAAAAACGTACCCGCGCAAAACGTAATGGAATCTATCCAGGGAAAAATCCCAGGTGCAGATATTACCAGAAGCAGCGGCCAGACAGGATCTGGTGTCAATATTACCCTGCGTGGTAACAGATCACTGGCAGGGAGCAACGCACCTTTGTTCGTTGTGGATGGCGCGATCTATTATGGGAACATTGCCGACATCGCGACTTCAGACGTGCAATCGATTGATGTGCTCAAGGATGCATCTTCAACCGCTATTTATGGATCACGTGGTGCCAATGGTGTAATCATCATCACCACCAAAAGAGGGGCAAATGGAAGTACTACAGTTAGTGCCAACAGCTATGTAGGCGTGTCTGATGTTTCACGCGTTCCAACGCTGGCAACAGGGCCTGAATATGTAGCCTGGAAGCGCGAAGCAAACCGCGCTGCAGGAAGGTGGACCAGCACGGCAAATGATCCTGCAATTTTTAACCCTACAGAAATTGCCGCAATAGCTTCTAATACCTGGACTGATTACCATGATCTTTTGATCCATAGCGGTTTGCAGCAGGATCATCAGTTTAGTGTTACTTCAGGGACAGAGAAAACTAAGATTTATTTCTCTGGCGACTTCTATAAAGAGAAAGGGGTTTTCAAGCTTGACGACCTCAGTCGCTATTCAGCAAGGATGAACGTGGATCAGACGATCAGCAAGATCTTCAAGGCAGGGATCCAGGCACAGATTGTGTACTATAAACAGCACCTGCGGGGCGATCCTTTAAATGCTGCCAACAAGATGATTCCTCTCGGCTCTGCTTTTGATGCCAATGGAAACTTCCTGTTGCAACCAATTCCAGGCGGTGCCTTCAGCCCGCTTTCAGATGAACAACCGGGTGTTTATGCTGGCGAAGGAAGAAACAACAGGAGCTTCGGAACGATCTATGCAGAACTGACACCATTGGCAGGATTAAGCATCCGCTCAAATTTTACAGCCAACCTTTTCAATACCAGAACAGGCTATTACTACGGTGTAAACTCGCTTAACAGAGGTGGATCTGCGGCAAGATCCCAGTACAATACTTCGGGCTCAACAGATCTGCTTTTCGAAACTATTGTAAACTATAACAAAACTATCGGCGATCACTCGTTGACCTTAACAGCTATCGGCGGACTCCAAAACCGGACTGCTGATAGTGGTTCTGCACAGGGCGACGGACAGCTGCTTGGATCACAGATTTTCTACGGACTTGGCGGTGCAACAAGTGGATTGATTTCCAATACCGCTTACTCTCGTCAGGATATCCTTTCTGTAGCCGGTAGGGTCAACTATTCGTACAAAAGTAAATACCTGTTAACATTGACAGGAAGGAATGATGGGTCATCAAAATTAACTGAAGGTAGTAAATGGACCTTCTTCCCCTCGGCTGCCGCTGCATGGCGCGTAAGCGAAGAATCCTTTTTAAAAGATAACAAGACGATCAGCGACCTGAAATTCCGTGTGAGTTACGGCGTTGCTGGAAACGATCCTTATGAGCCTTATGTTACACAGAGTGTGCTCACAAGAAACCCGTATTCTTTTGGTGAAGTACTGGCACCAGGTTATGCCTATAGTACCCAGATTGGAAATCCTGACCTGAGATGGGAAAAATCTAGCACTATAGATCTGGGACTTGACTTTGGTTTCCTCAATAACAGGTTAACGGGTACAGTTGATGTGTATAACACCAATACCAATGATTTACTATTGCCAAGGAGGCTACCTGCAAGTTCTGGCGTATCTACAACCGTTCAGAATGTTGGAAAAACAAATAACAAAGGAATTGAGCTCAGCTTAACATCTGCGAATGTGCAGGGAAAAGACTGGACCTGGTCTACTACGGTAACCTTCACAAAAAATAAAGAGAAAATCAAGGAACTTGTTACTGAAGGGGTAAATGATATCGCCTCGGGCTTATTTCTCGGTCAGCCGATCCAGGTTTATTATGATTACGAAAAACTGGGGATCTGGCAAACAAGCGAAGCAGCAGAAGCAGCAAAATTTGGTCAGCTGCCAGGATCAATCAGAGTGAAAGACCAGAATGGAGATGGAAAGATCGACGCTACAAATGATAGGATCGTGCTTGGCACGTCAAGGCCAAAATGGAGCGGCGGTATAGATAATACGGTGCGCTATAAAAACTTTGACTTCAATGTGTATGTATTTGCGAGAATCGGTCAGATGATCGCGCCAGATTTTCTTGGTGTTAAAACCAACTATGGCGAAAACACCGCAGCTGCCGGCTTAAACTACTGGACTCCTGAAAATCCCTCAGGTATTTATCCACGTCCAAATGCAAACGGAGGTTTTCTGTATACGTCGACCATGAACTATACCAATGGCTCTTTCGTCAGAATCCGCGATATCACTTTAGGATATACCTTACCTAAAACACTGTTCGGTGGTGCTTTCAAAAGCTTCCGTATTTATGCGAACGCCAAGAACTATTTCACGTTCTCTAAAGATCGTATCAAAGAGTACGATCCTGAGCGCGGTGGATCAGAAAACTTCCCGATGACGAAATTGATGACTGCCGGTATTAATGCAACCTTTTAATTATTGAATCATGAAAAAACTAAACCTTTATATACTTTGGGCCGGATTGGCGGTCTTAGCTTGCAGCTCCTGCAAGAAACAGTTGGAGGAATATAACCCTGGTGGGTTAACTGCCGAAGCCGTATTTACTACGCCTGCAGGTTTCGAGACTTTAGTTAATGCAGCTTACGAGTACCAGCGCTGGTGGTATGGTAAAGAAGACGGATATAGCCTGTCAGAAATGGGTACCGATATCTGGACCGCTGGATCTGGCGATGTGTACCCTGAGCTAAACCGTTATATCAACCTTACCGGTAACAGCGTTGCCCTAACCACAGAATGGCAACAGCTCTACGCTGCGGTAAATTTGTGTAATACCGGGATCAACAGGATTTCTGGTGCCGGATACCCCGCTGCAACAGCAACAACCCGCGAAGCGGAACTGCGTTTCCTGCGTGCCTTTTATTACTGGCATATCGTAGAAACCTGGGGCGATGTACATTTTACCCTTCAGGAAACTAATGGAATTGTAACTACAGCGAACAAAACACCTGTAGCTACCTTTTATGATCAGATCATCAAAGACCTGATCTTTGCTTCGGCTAACCTGCCCGCAACGACTACAGATTACGGTCGCGTTACCAAACCTGCTGCACGTGCATTTTTATCAAGGATTTACCTCACCAGAGGTATGAACAAGGAAGCTATCGATATGGCAAATGACGTAATCAAGAACTACGGATTGTCATTACAGGCCAACTACGCAGACCTCTGGAAAATGAGCAACCTGCAGAATAAAGAAGTTGTTTACGCCGTAAACTACTCTGCAAACCTAAGTCTGAACGATTTAAAAGATCCAATTCTATTCCCGAACGGACATGGAAGGGGCGGAAACAACGGACATATGTTGTTCGTCATGAAATACGATGATCAGCCCGGATTAACCAGAGATATCCCTTACGGTCGTCCGTTTGTACGCTATGCACCAACTTTATTTCTGCTAAACCTATTTAACGAAACAAATGATGCCCGCTACGACGGCTCATTCCAAACCGTATGGTATGCCAACAGTCCTACCCGCCCCGCAGGGATGAACCTTGGCGATACTGCTGTATTTGTATCTAAAAATGTGGTTCCTCTGGCAGACCAGGCAAAAAAGGTATACCGTACATATGATCGGAACAAAACCTATAAAGCAGACGGCTCTTATCTGGATAACAACCACTATGTTACCCTGTCAAAATTTGCTGATCCTACCCGCCCAAGCTCCAATGAGGTGCAGAGTGCCAGGGACGTATTCGTCATCAGACTTGCTGAGATGTATATGAACGCTGCTGAAGCAGAATTTAAACTCGGCAAACTGGACTCAGCAGCTTATTATGTGAATATCGTGCGCACCAGGGCAGCAAAAGCTGGTAAAGTAGCGGCTATGCAGGTAACACAAGGTCAAATCAACCTGGATTTCATCCTTGACGAACGTGCGCGTGAGTTTGCCGGTGAGCAGATCCGCTGGTTTGATTTAAAGCGTACAGGTAAGTTGGTTGACAGGGTAAAAGCTGATAACCCGGATGCGGCAGCGAATATTCAGGCCTTCCATTTACTGAGGCCGATTCCTCAATCGCAACTCGATGCAGTGACCAACCGTGCTGATTTCAAACAAAACCCAGGCTATCAATAATATTGTAATACGCTCAATAAATTTCAGGCGCCTCCGTTTAGTACCGGATGGCGCCTGATTGTTTATATTGTTCCACCAACAACATGACTTGTACACAAATGAAATATATTTCAATCCTGATTGCGCTCTTAGCTGCTTCAAGCAGCTCAAATGCACAACATACTGCCTCACCAAGCATTCCAGACCGCACGCTAAACATCACAGCGTTCGGCGCTGATGGCACAGGGAAACGATCTTCAACCCAAGCCATCCAGCAGGCGTTGGATCAGCTGCACAGCCTGGGTGGCGGTAAAGTTGTTGTGCCCAGGGGGATCTACCTTTGTGGCCCGCTGAAACTGTACAGTTACATCAATCTGCAGCTGGATGCCGGCGCTACGCTGCGCCTTAATAACGAAATCAGCAGTTACGTGCTTGAAGACGGTCACTACGGCAATTTTATCGAAGCCAAAGACGCTACAGATATTAAGATCTCAGGTACCGGGACGCTTGATGGGCAGGGAGAAATCTGGTGGCAACAGTTTGATGCGAAGAAGCTTCAATACAGAAGACCACAAATGGTGTACCTCGTAAACCCAACACGCCTGGAAATATCTGGTATCACGTTCCTAAATCCACCCAATACCCACCTTTCTGTAAAAGACGGAACGGATGTTTATATTCACCATATCAGCATGCAGGCACCAGAAAATTCCCATAATACCGACGGGATCAATATCTCTGTGCGTAATTGCACTATTGAGCAAAGTACGTTCAGCACTGGCGATGATGATATCGCCTTAAACTTTGGCAGCAGAAAAGATGCTACCGGATTACCCGCCTGCACACAAATCCTGATCCGCAATTGTACCTTCCTTTCCGGACACGGACTTTCTATTGGCAGTTATACTGCAGGAAACCTAAACGGACTTAAAGTGAGCGAATGCAGCTTTGAGGGTACAGCCTCGGCACTGCGCATTAAGAGTGCGCGCGGCAGGGGTGGAATTGTTGAAAATGTAAGCTACTCAGACATTACCATCAAAAACTCAAAATCGCCGATTTATATATCCGCTTATTACCCTAAAGAACCTGCAAGTCCTGAGTTGGATACTGCAGCAGCGGTAAAGACCACCACCCCAACATACCGGAATATCAAATTCAAAAACGTAACAGTTACCAATGCAGAATATGCATTAAGACTCTGGGGACTGCCAGAATCTCCGCTCCAGAATATCAGCTTTGAAAACGTAGCCATTTCCGCCAAAAAAGCAGGAATCATCGCCAATGCAAAAGACATATCGTTTATAAATAGTAAGCTCATTGTCCAGGATAAATCCGTAATTCAACAATACCATTCGGATGCCAGGGGATTGGAGTAAAACGGAATAATGTGCCTTTTTAGTGTCGTTTGACCAATCTTTGAACCTATTGTACCAATTTCTGAACCCCTGAAAGGTACGCTGCAGATTATGTTTGTAAGATAAACCAAATATAATCAGTTAACCCCATCGGATGATCGAGCGCCCGCTCAGCTTCCGATGAACTAACCAAAACAGCTATGAATAAAGGTCTACTTTACGTTCTTTTATTGCTACTTTTTTCTACGTCCGCTTGGGCGCAAACGCGCCTGGTAACAGGACGGGTAGTCGGTAAAAATGATGAGATCCTGGTTGGCGTAACCATTACGATCAAAGGATCCAAAACACAAACCAGCTCAGATCAGAGCGGAAAATTCAAAATCAATGTCCCCAGTACCGGAAAGCCTGTGCTTGTTGCCAGCTACATCGGCGTTAAGCCTGTAGAAATTACTGTGGGCGACCAGTCGGAAGTCCTGTTCGAAATGAAGCAGGACGACGAAAATGCCTTACAGGAAGTTACCGTTGTAAATATCGGTTATGGTACTGTAAACAAAAACTCAATCCCCGGGGCAGTATCATCTGTAAGTGCCCGCGATCTGAAAGATTTTCCGGTAGCAACAGCAGCAGAAGCACTTGCTGGTAAACTGGCCGGTGTATCCGTTATCACTTCCGAGGGTAAGCCAGGTGCGGATATCCAGGTGCGTGTGCGTGGTGGTGGTTCCATTACGCAGGACAACTCGCCCTTGTATATCGTTGACGGTGTGCAGGTGGACAATGCATTATCGGTAATTTCCCCACAGGAGATCGAGTCTATCGACGTATTGAAGGATGTCGCTTCCACAGCAATCTATGGTGCCAGGGGTGCCAATGGGGTGGTACTCATCACTACCAAATCAGGTAAAAACTCACGTACGGTAGTTTCATTTAGTGCCTTTGGTGGGGTGCGCAAAATTACCAATAGCCTTGATGTATTGAAGCCTTACGATTTCGTGATGTATCAGTATCAGTTGTATAACAACAACACAGATCAGCAAACAAAAGATGCTTTTACGAAGACTTATGGAGCATTCAGCGATCTTGAGATTTACAAGAATGTGCCTTTTACAGATTGGCAGGATCGTGTATTTGGTCGCGATGCTCAATCTTATACCCAAAATTTAACCATCAATGGTGGTACAAAAACATCAAGCTATAACCTGAACGTCAACAATTACAAGGAAGACGGGATCATGCTGAATTCTGGTGCGAAAAGAACCTATGTATCTTTCCGTTTTGATAACTCGAGCTCTGAGAAATTCAGGTTTGGCTTTAATGCCAGATACAGTCGGCAGATGGTATTCGGTGCCGGAACATCCAACACAGGCAGTCAGAGTAACAACAGCCTAAGAAACGCCGTTCGTTACCGCCCTTATGATGAACCCGGACAAACAACCATCGTCGATGAGTTTGATCCTGACTATGCCAATCTAACCAACCTGATCAGTCCCGTACTCGGTGCCTACTCCGTAACAAAAAACGATTATAACAACCAGATGATCACCAGTGCGTATGCACAGTACACCATCATTCCGGGTTTATCTATCAAAACTTTATTCGGGATTACCAATGGAGAGCGTAGGGGAGATCAGTTCAACAGTGCCGTAACCGGTATTGCCAGGCAAAATGCAAACATGCCGGTGGTTACGATTAGTAACGGATCAACGCTCACCATCACCAATACAAACACCATCAACTACGATTTTAAAATTAAGGACGATCATAAGTTTAACTTTTTGTTAGGTCAGGAGATCAACCAGAGCAATACCAAAAATCAGGCTACCTCAACAAAATGGTTACCGGTAGATTTGACGGCAGAGCAGGCTTTTGCAGGGATCCAGAAAGCTACGCCGCCTCCGGGTGGGGTGCAGGATGCGCCAACAACCTCGCAGGGTGCCAACAGGTTATTCTCTGTGTTCGGTCGTGCTTCATATACCTATAAAGATAAATACCTGGCTTCGGTAATCGTAAGGAATGATGCTTCGTCATTATTTGCGCCAGGAAACAGAGATGCCTTATTTCCTTCAGCACAGGTTTCATGGCGATTAACCGAAGAGCCTTTTGTTAAAGGATTGGATCTTCAATGGCTAAGCAGTGCCAAAATCAGAGCAAGTTACGGTGCCGGGGGTAACAACAGGATCGGAACCGATCTGTGGAAAGTGCTCTACCTTGGCGGCGGTAACTACGGCTATGCTGTAGATGACGCTGTTACACCAGGATTTGCGCCAAATGCTTTGGCTAATCCAAACATCAAATGGGAAACTACAGTATCCAGGAACTTAGGTCTGGATCTGAACCTGTTCAACAGTCGCCTAACAGCAACATTTGATATGTATAAAAACAACACCAAGGATTTGCTGCTGTTAGCTCAGGTCCCTGTAACTACAGGCTGGAGCACCCAACAGCAAAACATCGGCGCTACATCCAACAGAGGTATGGAGCTTCAGTTGGCCGGTGCCGTAGTGAATACCAACAATTTCAGTTATAACATCAACTTCAACATTTCCTTTAACCGCAACAAGATCGAAAGCCTTGGTTTAGACCAATACGGAAACCCCAACAGCTCTTATTCTGTAGCCTCGGGAGGTATCAATGGGTTCGACTTCCTGGCTCAGGTAGGTGGCCCGATTGGGCAGTTTTATGGCTATGTTGCTGACGGGCGTTATGAGTTAAGCGATTTTGATGCTACTTTCAACTCAACAGCAAATTCATATTCCTATAAATTAAAAGCAGGCATCCCAAATGCAAGATCTATTGCGCTGGGTGGCAGAGATCCACAACCGGGTGATATGAAGCTTAAAAAACTATCCGGCGCTGCTGGTGATGATATTACCGAAGCCGATAAAACGGTTTTGGGCAATGCCTTTCCAAAGTTCGCCGGAGGTATCAACCAGCAGTTTACTTTAGGAAACTTTGATGCGAGTGTGTTTATGAACTTCTCTATTGGTAACAAAACCTATAACGCTAATAAAACTGAGTTTACAGGTCAGTATCTGTATAAAGACAATAACATGCTTGGTGTAGTTGCCGATCGCTGGAAAATGTTTGATGAGACAGGGGTAAAAGTAACAGACCCTGCAAAACTGGCTGCACTGAATCAGAATACCACATTCTGGACGCCACCAGGTGGTCAGTATATCTTAACTTCTTATGCTATTGAAGACGGTTCATTCCTTAGGGTAAGCAACGTAACCCTGGGTTACTCGCTACCACAGAAATTCCTGTCGAGAACCAAAGTATTCTCGAGGTTCCGTGTGTATGCCACAGTAAATAACCTGTACACTTTTACCAAGTACAGCGGTTACGATCCTGAAGCCAATACCCGCAGAGGTCCACTTACTCCAGGGGTAGATTATGCTGCTTATCCTAGAAGTCGCTATGTGCTGGCCGGTATCGATGTTAGTTTTTAACAACATAAATCAAAGAAAATGAAATCAACATATAAAAAAGCTTGTCTGCTGCTAGTTGCAGGCTATATCACCATAGGATTTACATCTTGTAAAAAATACCTGGATGTAGAAGATCCTTCAACAATATCCCAGGAAACTGCTTTCAGCAGTCCTTCTTACGCCAATACTGCCATTATAGGAATCTATAATGTATTACCGGGTGATAATGGAATTACCAAAGAGGGCACAATCTGGTCTTTATCTACCGATGAGTTTAAAACTTCGGGGAGTTATAGCGCACAGGACCGTCGTGGGATAAGCATGTATGGAGCAAGCAGAGAAAACGGAGAACTGCTTGACGGCTTCAAACAACTGTATACCGGTATCGAACGTGCCAACATCTGTGTAAAAGGTATTACCAATTCTCCATTATACGCAACAGGTTCAGGAAACAAAGCCGTTATGGGTAAATATCTGGGCGAAGCATTAACCTTACGTGCTTTACTGTACTTCACACTGGTCCGTAACTGGGGAAGCGTAGTGGCGCAGTGGGAGCCTTCGGGTGATATTACCGCGCTTGATGTGCCGGTAACAGCGGGAACGGCCATTCTGGATCGTTTGCTTGAAGATCTGAAAACAGCAGAAGACCTGGTACCCTGGCGTTCGGAGTCTGGCTATACCAGCACCCGTTTTACTAAAGGCGCGATCAAAGGTTTACGTGCCAGAATTGCCTTGTTCAGAGGTGGTTATATGATGAATAAAGCTACGCATACCATGGAGCGAAGCGCCGACTACAAAAAATACTATCAGATTGCCAACGATGAATGCAAGGATGTGATGGCGCGCCGCGATCAGCACAACCTGAACCCGATTTATGAAGATGTGTTTAAATCGCTGCACAGCAGCACCCGTGCTGATGCCAATTATGAACTGATGTTCGAAGTTGGTGCTTATGGTGCCGGCTCACGCACAGATACCAAACTGGGTTATTATAACGGACTACGCATCAACTCAGCATCACGGTTTGGTGGTGGTGGTGGCGGTATGACAGCAATCCCAACTTACTTTTATGAATATGATCAGCTTGGCGATTGCCGCAGGGATGTAACCATCGCCTCTTACGAGATTGATGCAAACAGTCAGAAAGTAATGAATACGCTGAACAACATGACCGATAACAAGTTCAGACGTTCCTGGACTAATATCATAGGTACTACCCAAACCTTAGCTGTAAACTGGCCGGTACTGCGTTTCGCAGATATTTTGCTGATGTTTGCCGAGTCAGAAAATGAACTAAACGGACCAACAGCAGCAGCACAAAGTGCTTTACTGGAAGTTAGAAAACGTGCCTTTGTAGGTTTTGAATCCCGGATTCCTGCGGCTCCTGCAGATTATACCAGCTTTTTCAACGCCATCGTTAAAGAAAGGTTGCTGGAGTTCGGCGGCGAAGCTATCCGTAAATATGATTTATTACGCTGGAACAACATGTTTCAGATCTTTGCCGATACCCGCATCAAGTTACGTCAGTTGATGAATGGCGAGGGTGCTTATGTGAACGTACCTAAATACGTGTATTCAAAAGCAGCAGCCTATAACGTCATCAACTCCCAACTGGAATTCAATTCTTTGGATACCTATGGAGGTTCCCCTTCGGTTACCCTGTTCCAGCCAGGGTTGGGTGTAACCGGCGCACCAACAGGCTACACCACCAAAAACTGGCGTGCCTCGTTGAACGAAGAATTCATCTCGGGACCAACTTCGGGCTTTGCTACATTCTTTGTTCCTAATCAGAAGGAAGTATTTCCTTTCCATCAAACTGTATTGCTGTACAATACCAATACGGTTCAGAATTTTGGCTATTAATTTGATCACAATGAGAACATATAAAATTTCATTTCCAGCATTGGCATTACTATTTGGGCTGCTGCTTACGTTTTTCTCCGCATGCAAGAAAGACGATCCTAACGAAGGACTGGAGCCACAACGTTTGTTTAAAGTAAGCGGCGTTAGTGTGCGTACCGACCAGACTACCGCAAAAGTAACCTGGACCAAACCCGTATTGAGTTCAAACCTGAAACTGTCGTATATGACAGAATTCTCACAGGATTCTACCTTTAAAAGTACTGAATTCAGTATCAAGGTAGATACCATAGGCGTTATCGTGACTGATGCCAAAGTAAGTGTCCGTAAAAAATACTGGGTACGGATTAAAGCACTGGCAACAGAAACACAACCAGAATCACAATGGATCACCAGTGTAGGTGGATTCTCCATCTCTGGCGAGCAGTTGTTCTTGCCAGTACGTGATGCCGAAGTGCTGGAAACACAGGTAACCCTAAGGTGGAAACCGACAACTGGTCTGGATAAAATAACCATGACCGCTACCGGCGCAGCCGAAGCAAGTTATACGATTTCTGCATCCGAAGCCACGACAGGGGTGAAAGTGATCACCGGACTTACCGGTGGCCTGGAGTATTCCACGGAAATTTATCAGGCTGGCAGGAGCAAAGGTATCCTGAACATCAAAACACCAGCACCTGTTGTTTATTCTGTCATCCTAAACCCAGGCGATGACATTACTGCGGCTATCAATAATGCAGCAAATAATGCCGTAATTGGTTTGCGTCCGGGTACTTACAGTGCAGGAACAAATACTTTTAACCTGGTATCAAAAACTATTACCTTAAAATCTACCTCAGGTAATCCTGCAGATACAAAAGTTAACTATCGTGAATTTACCTTAAAGGGAACAGGAGCAGGGATTATCCTTGACGGTCTGGAACTTGACGGAACAGCTTCCGGCGCTTTATATTTTATCAACTTAACTGGTGTACTAGCCGATGCGGAGCCAGCGGTATTTACGCAGGTTAATATCAACAACTGTACTATCCATGATGCACAGACCAGCTTGATGCGCGCCAACAGGGGCGATTACAAGATGGATCAGATTGTCGTTAAAAATTCTTTGGTTTACAATATCGGATCCAACCTGAGCTATATCTGTTTCCACCTGGATAAGTTGCAGTTTACAACGATGAACATCACGAAGTCAACGTTCTATAACTTTGGTCAGGCGTTGATCACCGCGTCAACAGTAGTTCCGATTCCTCCGACGATCAACATAGATTATTCAACATTCAATAACTTCGGCTCTAACGCACGTTATGTGTTGCTGGATGCGAATGCGAACCCGATTAAGTTCAATGTAACTAACAGCATTATCGCCAATACCCCACGTTCGGCAGGAAGTGTAAACGGTGTAGCAATCAGGGCTTCAGGTGCAGGATCAACAATTGTGTTCAGCAACAACAACACATTCAACTTTACCAATGGAAGTGGTGCTACGCTTACTTTGCCAACCACCAATACCTCACAGGCAAACAACCAGAGCATTGCTTTAGGCTGGACACTCACAACAACAAACTTTACCTTACCGGCAGCTTCTCCACTAAGAACAGCCAGTAACTCGGGAAGCCCGATTGGCGATCCGAGATGGACGTACTAAATACCAAAATCATCATGAAACGATACCAGAAATTACTTGCCCTTGCCCTATTAGGAGTGGTATTTATCGAAACAGCAAATGCCCAGGAGAAATACTCCTGGGCTAATTTGCCTCAGTCAGCATTGCCCAGCTTTAAAAAGGACACCTTCAACGTTGTCAGCTATGGCGCACGCCCAGACGGAATTACCTTAAACACCTTGCCGATCAATAAGGCTATTGCCGATTGCAGTGCCAAAGGTGGCGGCGTAGTGCTTATACCGCAGGGGGTATGGCTTACAGGACCGATTGTATTAAAAAACAATGTGAACCTGCATGCAGCCAGTGCCGCATTGATCCAGTTTACAGGCGATAAAAGTCAGTATCCATTGGTAGAAGGTAACTTTGAGGGTAAAAAATCCATCCGAAATCAAAGCCCGATCTCCGGATCCGATCTGTCCAATATTGCAATCACCGGCAAAGGGATTTTTGATGCCCGTGGTGAAGTATGGAGACCGGTCAAAAAGGATAAACTTACTGAAGGCGAGTGGAAAACCCTGACCACCTCCGGAGGCTTGGTTGGCCCTGATGCTAAAACCTGGTATCCTTCCAAAGGATACCTCAAAGGAGAAAAAGAACCTGAAAGCACCTATTTTAAAGAAGGTAAAACCTTGAAGGATTATGAAGCTGTCAAAGATTTTTTCCGGCCCAATATGCTGGTACTCAACAACTGCAAAAAGATCCTGATCCAGGGTGCAACATTCCAGAATTCAGCAGCATGGGGAATCCATCCGATCCTGTGCGAAAATCTAACAATTGATGGCATTCAGATCAGAAATTTGCCGAGCGCACAGAATGGCGACGGATTGGATATTGAATCCTGTACTTACGTGACGGTGAAAAACAGTATCCTGGATGTGGGAGACGACGGACTTTGTATCAAATCTGGAAAAGACGAAGAAGGACGTGCCCGCGGAAAAGCAGCAGCCTATATCGTAATTCAGAACAATACCGTTTACCGTGCACATGGTGGCTTTGTAATTGGCAGCGAGATGTCGGGCGGAGCACATGATATTTTTGTATCCGACTGTACCTTTATCGGAACCGATATTGGCTTGCGTTTTAAGACAGCCCGCGGTCGCGGAGGTATTGTAGAGAATATCTTCATTAAAAATATTGGCATGCACAACGTCGTGCATGATGCCATTTTGTTTGATATGTATTACTTTGCCAAAGCACAAACGCTGGCGCAAACCAATGGCAAAGTAGACATCCCGGCAGTAGATGCCGGTACACCTAAATTCCGTAAATTTTATATCAATAACATTGTTTGCGAAGGTGCTGAACGTGCGATGCTGATCCGTGGGTTACCTGAAATGAGTATAGAAGATATCTTCCTGGAAAACGTAAGCATCAGATCGCACCGTGGTGCTGATATCATGGAAGCTAAAAACGTAAGTCTGAAGAATGTAACCTTGCAATGCGATGAGTCCAGCCCGCTCATTAATATCGAGAACAGCAAAAATATTGCTTTTAACCAATTGAAAGCGATCAATCCGGTAGATGTTTTATTTAGCATTAACGGCGATCGCTCAAAAGCAATTACAGTTGAAAAAACAGATAGCTCAACGGCTAAAACCAGTGCCACATTTAATTATGGCGCAACCAAATCACAGTTTGAAATTAGCCGGTAAAAATGATTAAAAGAATCACCCAACTAACCCTAGGCATAAGCCTGTTTGTTGTAACTGTACAGGGGCAGCAAAAGCCTGATACGACAAAAAAGGTTATTCATTATGCCAATGAACCGGTCATTAGTTCAATTTATACGGCTGATCCATCTGCGCATGTGTTTAATGGAAAAATTTATATCTATCCTTCGCATGATATCAATACAGGGAAACCGAGTACCAATGGCGACCACTATGATATGCAGGACTACCACGTACTGAGCATGGATAATATAGGGACGCCAGCCAGAGACCATGGCGTTGCGCTTAAACTTAGTGATGTAAGATGGGCGGAGCGCCAACTATGGGCGCCAGATGTTGCCGTCAAAAACGGTAAATACTACCTCTATTTTCCAGCACGTGATCGTGAAGGCATCTTCAGAACGGGGGTGGCTATAGGTAAATTGCCCGAAGGGCCATTTATACCAGAACCGACATTTATTCCCGGAAGCTTCAGCATTGATCCCTGTGTTTTTCAGGAAAATGATGGAACCACCTACATGTATTTTGGCGGTCTCTGGGGCGGTCAGCTTGCAAAATGGGCGAAAGGAACTTATGACGCTGCCGAAGAACGCAAGGACCTGCGTAAAGCAGATGAGCCTGCATTAACACCTAAAATCGCCAAAATCGACGGCAGCATGCTGAGCTTTGCTGAGCAGCCCAAAGATGTAGTGATCCTTGATGAAAACGGAAAGCCACTTCTAACCGGAGATCACGAACGCCGTTTCTTTGAAGGAGCATGGGTATTTAAAAACAAGGGCCTTTATTATTTTACGTACTCTACAGGCGATACCCATAAGATCGTTTATGCAACAGGTAAAAGTCCATATGGCCCATTTACGTATCAGGGCGTGGTGCTCAAACCTGTTTCGGGCTGGACAACACACCATTCTATCCTGCAGTTCAAAGGGAAGTGGTACCTGTATTATCATGATACCCAGCTGTCTGGTAAAAACCACTTGAGAAATGTAAAAGTAAGTCCGCTTGAGATTACGCCTGGGGGAAAAATAGTAACAATAGATCCCATTAAAACTTAAAGGAAACAGCGGTAAGGCGCTTTAAAACTTGCTATCCGGTTAATTAATGGTAATTTTAAGAGCTGTGTTTACCACATATTAACCAAATAAAAAGAGGAGTGAACGGATGAAGAAATTTACTAGCATAGTAAAGCCTATTTACATGATATTGCTGTTTCTGGCGATGTATGGAAAGCTCTTTGCCCAGCCTCCGGTAAAACTGGAACACTACTCTACGGAAGACGGTCTGTCGCACGACATCATCACCTGTATGTTCAAAGACAGGGAAGGATACATGTGGTTCGGTACCTGGAATGGCATCAACCGTTTCGACGGACATCAGTTTACCGCCTTCACCTCAGTTCCTGGTGATAAATCTCAGATCAAGAATGACAGGATTGACCAGATTTTTGAAGATGCTGCAAATCATTTGTGGATAAAGTCCTACGATGGTGAAGTATACCGGTTTGATAAGGATACTGAGCAGTTTACCCCCTTGTCTGAGATCCTGAGTCTAAAAAAGAAGATTGTATTTGACAGAATCCTTTCAGCTGATGATGGCATGCTCTGGGTAAGTACAGTAAGCAATGGATTAATTGCCGTTGCCGATGTCACGCGCAATCGCTCTCCATATTACACCTTTGCAAACTCAAAAAATAAAGGGGCTAACACGCAGTCAGAGACTGTAAATTTTTTCTACCGACAGGCTCACAATAAATTGTGGGTGGGTACTACACAAGGCTTAATAGCCTTAACCAGAAAATCGTCAGGAACATTTGACGTCAGACAAGTAGCTACCAATACCTCCTTTACGGCCGTAGCAGGCAATAGTCAAAACCTATATTTCGGTACCGCTGCTGGAGTATTGTTTGCGTTTAATGCCTCAGGTAAGGCGCTCAAACAAGTTTTGCTTGGCAAGGGGAAGATTAACGCCCTGCACATCGGGAAAATTACAGGTGAACTGTATGCCAGCTCATCCGGCGGAGCCTTAATTACCTATAATCCCCAATCGGGAACTGTACGTGAAGACAGCACTGGCGGGGATGCATTCTTCTCCATTTTTGAAGACCGGACGGGCAGCCTCTGGTTACAACCGGAAAAAAGAGGGGTAACGCGTTACGAGACCAAAAACAAAACCTTTACCACTTTCGGACAGAAAAATGATGCCTCCAGCATGGTACCGCGGAATCATTTTAAGGTATTTGAAGATAAAAATGGAACGGTATGGTCGGTATTACGGGATGGCGGTTTCGGCTATTACGATACTGCCGCGGCAAAGTTCAGGTATTTCTATAATGAACCAGGTGCCGCTACGCGGAGAATGTCGAACCTGGTTGCTGTAGCATTCTACGATCCGGCAGGGGTGATGTGGCTGCATACCGATCAGCGAGGACTGGAGAAAGTAATTTTTAACCCCAATGACTTTAAACAACGCCTGCTTGCTGACCCCGGACTTTTTAAATCAGATAATGAAGTTCGTGGCATGCTTTCCGACCGCCAGAATAGGCTTTGGGTGGGGGCAAAAAGCAACCTGCTTTATGTGTATAAAAACGGTCAGCAGCAAAATATAACCTTTACAGGCGTTCCGCAAGGCGGTATGGGCGCCGTATATACCATTTTCCAGACTAAAGCGGGAATTGTATGGCTGGGCACCAAGGAAAAGGGGCTTTTTAAGGCTACGCCACTCAATGCAGAAGAAACCAGCTATCGGCTTACTCAATATCGGCATGACGCAGCAAACCCAGGCTCGCTAAGCAGCGATCAGGTATACTCGGTGATTGAGGATGCCAAAGGCAGACTACTGGTTGGTACGTTTGATACCGGGCTCAACATCATGAACCCATCGGTCAGTGCCGATTTTAAACATTATTACGATGGCAGCAATGGCTATCCAAATCGCTTTCACAAAATCAGGCATTTGGCATTGGACGGACAGGGGCGTTTATGGATTGGTTCAACCGACGGCTTGGTCATCGGCACCCCAAAAGGCGATCAGTTTACGTTCAACACCTATAGCAAACAACCGGGCAGTCTGCAAAGCATCGGTAATAACGACATCCAATATATCCTTAAAGACCATAAGAACAGGATGTGGCTGGCCAGTTCTGGTGGCGGATTAAACCTGGCACTGGGTAAGCCCCAAACCGGAATGAACTTTAAGGTATATTCCACAAAGAACGGTCTTGGCAGTAATTATACCCTCAGCATCAAAGAAGATCGAACTGGAAAGTTGTGGATCGCTACTAAAAGTGGCCTCTCTAAATTCGATCCTGAAAAAGAAAGTTTTCATAATTTTAACTCCTATGACGGGGTACCCAATGACGGTTTTTCCGAAGGATCCAGTGTAGAAACTAAAGATGGGCTACTTGTTTTTGGCACCATCAGAGGGATACTGACTTTTGATCCTGCAAAAATTCAATACCATCCCATCCAGTCGAACATCGTGTTTACCGGATTACAGGTGAATAACGAAGATGTGGATCTGGGTGATCCCCAAAAAATCCTGACTAAAGACATTAACCATACCGATCAGATTACCCTTAAGTACAACCAGAATATCATCAGTCTGGACTACACGGTGCTTGATTACCGTTCCGGAAACAGACAGGCTTATTTATACCGGCTTAAAGGTTTTGATAGCACCTGGCATGATAATAAAGACCAGCGCCGGGCCACTTATACCAATCTTCCTCCGGGTGATTACCAGTTTGAAGTGAAGTCGCCTGACCCCGAAAATTACACCAACGTGCCAGCCAGACAGCTCAATATCACCATCCTGCCACCACCATGGAAAACCTGGTGGGCCTACCTGATCTATCTGATCCTGTTCGTAATTGCTGTGGAAGTGACGCGCAGGATTGTGATGACTATGCTGCACCTCAGACAGGGGATTGCCGTAGAGCAGAAAATGACAGCGCTGAAGATGGCCTTTTTTACGAATGTTTCTCATGAGCTGCGCACACCCTTAACGCTGATTTTAAACCCTATAGACGAAATCCTGAAGAAAGAAAAACTTTCTGAACAGGGACTCGATTATGTAGCGATCGTACGGCGCAATGCCATGCGCATGGTTTTGTTTGTCAATCAGCTGCTCGACTTAAGGAAAGCGCAAAGCGGTCAGGCCAAATTAACAGTGTCTGATGTAGAACTAACGGCCTTTGTAAGCGGCATAGCCGAGAATTTTAAAGAAGAAATCAGAGCCAATGAGATCGATTTCAAAGTATTTGCTGATGGTGAGATCAACCTGTCTCTGGATGCAGATAAAATGGAGATTGTGATCTACAACCTGTTGAGTAACTCCTTTAAGTTCTCCAGTCCGGGTACAAGTATTTCTGTTGTTTTAAATGATACCCTCAAACCCGGAATGGTCTGCATTATGGTAGCGGATCAGGGCTGCGGCGTACCGGATCATGACCTGGAGCATATCTTCCAATTGTATCACGAAAGTGTGCAGCCAGAAACACAGCAGATGAAGGGTACGGGTATCGGACTGGCCTTAGCCAAAGAAATGGTGGAGCTTCATGGCGGTACCATTTCCGCAACCAACAGGGAGCAGGGCGGACTGATGATTACCATTTTGTTGCCGATGCAGCAAACCGGACATGTTCAGCGAACTATTTCAGAAGAACCAGCAACATCCTGGTCAAAAATAGCAGACAAAGCCGAAACGCAGCAACAACAGGAGGTTAAAATACCGGCATTGATTGAAGCAGAAGAACTGACCGATGCTAAGCTGATTCTGCTGGTAGAAGATAATGAAGATATGCGGGCCTTTTTGATGGCCAACCTGCGGTCGATGTACAGAATTCAGGCTGCCGCCGATGGGGTAGAAGGGTTGGCGCTGGCCAGAAAAATACAGCCTGACATTATTTTGAGTGATATTATGATGCCTAAGATGGACGGTATTGAGATGCTGGATCAGTTGAAGAACGACCCTTTAACTAGTCACATTCCAGTGATCCTGTTATCAGCAAAAAGTGCTGTAGAAAGTCAGATTACCGGCTTGCGTTATGGAGCAGATTTTTACATCAGCAAGCCTTTTGACAACGAGTTGCTGTATGCAGCGATAGCGAACATCATTGAACAGCGACAAAGGCTGGTAGATAGACTGGTGTCCGGGCAAAAGCTGGTTGAACTGAGTCCGGGGCAAGTGATGGTGACCTCCCGGGATGAACTCTTTTTGCAGAAAGTGATAGAAATTGTAGAAGAGAAGATGGCAGATCCAGACTTCAATATCGATACCGTTGCCGAGATGATCAATATGGCGCGGGCCACATTTTTCAAGAAATTTAAAAGCCTTACCCAGCAGGCACCAGTAGAGTTTGTACGTATTATGCGGATTAAAAGAGCAAGGCAACACCTTGATGCAGGCTCAGGAAATATCACCGAAGTGGCTTATGCGGTTGGTTTTAGCAGTGCAAAGTATTTTGCCACCTGCTTTAAGGCTGAATACGGCATGTCGCCTTCAGAATATTTGAAATCCACACGTCCCCAGGATTCTGTGGTTTAAGATTTTAGTAAACCCTTCATACAGGTTTCCTATTTGGTAGAGACGGGAAGTACCGGATGGTCTTCCCGCTCTTATTTTTTAGCTAAAATATTTTATGCTATAGATAATGGCGAGTGGTTAGCGCTGATTTGTTGTACGCCCTGTAATCTTCTATAGACACCTCATATAAAGCCAATGCTTCTTTGAGGGAAAACGTACCTGCTTCCACAGTACCATGGACAGCTAAACAAGCCTGTTCAAGTTTCACACTGGAACTTTGTCCAAGGGTGTCCTCGGGATAGGCTTCTTCTCCGAAATTAAAGTTCCTTACGTACATATTTTATAAAGTTAAGTAATTGATCTTTATTTTTAAAATCTATAACGCCCTCCCATGATGTACCAAGTAATATATCCTTCATAAAGGGGATGTTCGCCCATCTGACAATAGGAAAACGCTCTCCGTCAGGGTGTAATACATAGTATGTGTCAAAGATCTTTTTAATAGCGGCAAATTTGGTGCCATCAAGCATCCTTTTACCTTTAGCCAAGATTACCTCCATCTGTCTTTTCTCGGTTGCTTCGAAATGATATCTAGCCCAAACTAGTCCACCATCTGTTAATCCAGTCGTTACTAATAATAAGTCAACATCAATGTTTATATACTGCTGTATACTGGGAATAAAAGTTTTGCGTGCTAGGTTATTTCCTCGCGCGATCGATGGGACTCTAAATAACTTATGTTCAACTATCATTTTATGCCCTTCTTTTCTCAATTGTCGATGTAGTGCTAATCCTAATTCATCATCAGCATAAAGATGATCGGCGATGATAACATCTATTTTTAAGGCTCCATACTTTGAGAAAGTAATCTCTTTATAAACTGGCGGTGTTGCTTCCTTTAAGATAAGTTTTTCTAAAATTTCCATCCATTTCAGAAGATCCAGGTTCGGGAAATGTAAATTTACATACGCTGCAGACTGCTTATGATCTAAATTAATTACATAACCCAAAACGCAAAGCACATAAAAGTCTTGTGGTATAGACTTACGTAAGACTTTCTGAGGTATATCTTCGCTCATAACCGTTAAAGTATATTAATAAATATAACTGAACGTAAATCAAGAAATATTAAACGAAATAAAGTAATTTATTAATTAATATATTCTCGTAATGAGGCGATCTAAAATCAACGTTATGGAAGATAAATCAGTGTTATTGAGCTTTCTGTTGCGATGCAGGGCAGCAAAACCGCCAAATTGGGAAAAATAATCTTTAGACAAAATGAAATAATTGCTATTTCTTACCCGCGCGTGCCCGGATTAAATTGAATGCAGTTACGATAAAAGTAAGGATCAGCCCGATAGCCAATGTGATCATAAATCCTGCAAGGAAATTAGTCAGTTCTTCACTTAAGCCTAAAGCTTTATGTCTATCAAATAAACTCGATGCCACTACAAGCAAAATAGTTAAGGCAATGAGGGTATATAGTTTAGACTTTGGTAAAGTTTTCATGCAATAAAACTAAATATTTGTCGCGATATTACAAGGGGAGCTGCAAATCAATTTCCGAAAAATCGTTGTAATCCTTTAAAAGCATTTTCAGCTTGTGGCGCACCAGCCAGCAAAGTGATTTTTTTAAGCACACTAATCCGCATCAAGCCTTTTGAACTCAATATTGCTGTAGTATCCAAGGCATGCTGCATGCCCTTTGCCAACGCAGCAGAAACATCATCGGCAGCAAGGCCAGAAACTCCGGCGTCTTTTAAACTCGGGGCAAAGCAGAAAGCGGTAACGTTTAACTTTGCCGCTTCCAAAACAATCAGGTAGCCCACTTTTTCAAACAGATTGAGACTTACCTCATCAGGATCACCTAACCCTATTAACAGGAGTTGATCAGCAGGAATCTGTTGTTGGGTTGGTGTGATTAATAGCGTTTCGAGCTCCCTTCCAGAGAAAATCCCATTAGATCGGAGTTCAGCAATCGCCCCGGAGAAGTGTGCATTTACCGCGTCGGTTCCACCTTCGTAATGTTGGTTTTTATTGCTGTCAAAAAAGCAAACGATTTGAAGAGGCGTAACGGTAGCAGATGGGCTTTGTACAAGCACACTAAAGGTGATGCCATTTTTATCAAAAGCTAATGGGTTTTCGGGTTTCATAGTGTCAAATAATCAAGTGTGTTTAAGCTTATATCAATTAACATACCTCTAGTACAAAGCTATTGTTCCAGATTGGCTAAGATTTGACGGAACACAGGCATTACTTACCGCCGCCTATATCCGGAAGTTGCGGCGCATTATCCTCTTTCGAATCTTTCTTGAACTGCAACTTACCAAACTTGTAGGTAAAAGTAATGCCAAACGACTGCACGGGAACCATACGCAGGGTGTTCTGATTAAAATTCTGGCCAAAGCTCACCTGTCTTTGATTCAGGTAGGTGTTGAAAGGATTGGCAGCGGTTAATCCAATGCTCGCAGTTTTGTTCAAGAACTGTTTTCTTACCGCCAAACTGTAATTAAACGCTGAGGGCCTTGTGCTCTGCAGGTTTTTCTGTTTAGCATTATAGGTTCCAAAGACCTCTGCCTGTAAACTGTTGGCAAACTGGTAGCTGGCATTTAGGTTAACCCGGTACGCAAATCCAGTTACACTATTTCCCGGATTGCTGTTGGTACGTATGCCTGCCTGTATGTTAGACCGCAGATTTAATTTATCGGTAACTGGTACAGAAGCAAAGATATTACTGCCAACGGAGGTTTGCGAGCCGATATTAACGCGTTGCGTTAATGCTACTGCAGGATAATCAATTCCATTAATCGTTAATACATCGTAAAAAGTAGTAATCGCCTGGAGATCCTGGGTGTTTCTTCTATAATATCCCGAAAAGCTAATATTAGCTCCTTTCTCGAAAGTCTTGTTGTACCCAAGTTCAATATTATTTCCAACCTCTGGTTTCAAGATAGGGTTTCCGGTACTGATGTTATGTGGGTCGCTAATGTTATAAAATGGATTCAGGTCTTCGTAATCTGGTCGCTCAATCCGGAAAGTGTAAGCGAGTTTGATGGACTGTGTTTCATCCAGCTTATGCTGTACAGTAAATGAAGGGGCAAACGTATTGTAGCCGGCAATATCGGCACCGGAAAAATCTGCGACGTTACCTGTACGTTCGTACCTCAAGCCTGCTTTACCGGTCAGGAAATCCTGAAACAAGGTAAACGATGCGGACAGGTAGGCGGCATAAATCTGTCGTTTGTAGTGAAACGCGTAGGTTTGATTTGCATTCCTGATGTAAGCGCTGTTGCCTGATAAAGTATCCGTAACTACGCCATTAGTGAGGTCGTCAATACTAAATTTGCCCCCGGTTTCAATAGTGAACTTTTTACTTACCGGTAGGGTATAGTTCAACTGAATCTCCGTTTGGCGTTCTTTGCCCGGATTTGAGCTCCGCAGTCCTGTAGTCGGGAAATTCTCATTCAGGTAGCTGGAGGTTTGCGATGCATCGATTGTATTGGTGCCGAAACTTCCGTTGTATAACAGTTCCAATTCATGGCCGTCCTTATTGAAGCTCTTTTTATAGGCCACACTGATATCTGTCGCATTGGCGCTAAAACTACTATTAGAATTCCTGATGCTGCGTAAGTCGGATATCAGTCCGCCCGTGGATGCCAGCAGGTATTGTTGCGACTGGTTAGTTATGCCGCTCCCGTTATTGCTGAAATGGTTGTAGCCCAGCGTGGCTGTCAGCTCATCTTTAGGGGAAATTGACCAATTCAGATTTACCCCGGTCTGATAACTTCCCCTGTGCATGGGGTTAGTTCCATCCTGAAAAAATTTGTTAACTGTATCTCTGGAATTATTGTAGGAAAGCCTATCTGAAGAACTTTTGCTGACTGTGTTTAATTGCTTGTTTCCGCTAAAGAACACTCCAAGACCCAAATTACCCCGTTTTGCATTTAAATTAACCGATCCATTCTCCAACCTGGTTCCTGCAGATAAGTTGATGCTTCCATTAATGCCTTCAAATTTATTGTCTTTCAATACGATATTGATGATACCACCGGTACCATTTGCATCATACCTGGCACCCGGACTGGTAATGACTTCTACGCTCTTAATCTGGCTTGCTGGAATCGATTGCAGCGCGTCAGCTAAACTTGCCCCAAAGATACTGGAAGGTTTACCATTGATTAAAAAGCGTATACTTCCACTACCCTGTAGTTCCACGTTGCCGTCAATATCTACACTCACCATCCGTACCTTCTTCAAAACATCCAATGCCACGCCATTTTGTGCTGTCAAATCATTGGCCGTATTGTATACCAGTTTATCAATTTTGTTTTCTATAATCGGTGCCTTTGCCGTGATGGTTACCGTTTGCAGCTGCTCATCTCTGGATATCAGTAAAACCGTATTTAGCGACAGGGTAGCTGTGCCCGTGCTTAGCACTACGGGTTCATAGACTTTTTGTGTATAACCAATAAAATCCACTGTAACACGGTAACTGCCCGCTGCCAGTCCTGTCACCGCAAAGTTTCCTTTGGTATCGGAGCTGGTACCGTTGACCGGCGATTTAGATCCCAATTTGTAGACGGTTATCGTTGCGAAATCTACAGGTAGTTTTGTGGAGCTATCAATCACATTACCTGTGATTTTTCCTTTGCCAGCATTGTTTTTTGCGTATGAATATTGGATGAGACTAAGAAAGAGAAAAGTAAGGAGAAGAAATCGCATGAATAGGTGTGTTGATGTAGGTATAAGGCAAATATCTTCTTGCATTCTGATGCAAAACTGAAGATTGGTTAATTGAAGCGGGTAAACTGAATGTTTAGTAAAATAATTAGGACGATAAGGTTGAAGAAACCAGAATACGATACTTATTTTTCAAATTGATAAAGACCTTTTTGATATAAATAAGATGCCATTTGGTAATTGGCAATGCCTTCCTGAAGCAAACGCTGATCTTCAGCAATTGGTACCGCATTGCCGGTGTTAAAATCAGGTCTGTAGGTAGCCGTCTTTTTGTTCGGATCAAGGATCACCAGTTTGCCATCCTTAATATAGCCAAGACTTTGATAAGTACTGATAAATGCACGTTCTTTACCAAGAGGTAACTTGAATACATCCTGACCAAAAAACTTGCTGGTATAATTAACGTTTAACCAGCCAAGGATGGTTGGACCAATATCAATTTGTGCGGTAAGTCGATCAAATTTACCAGCAGCAATATGTCCGGGGCTATACATAATCATTGGTATATGGTATTTATTTACGGGTAACTCCACCTTTCCGGCACTTGAGGCACAGTGATCGGCAACAATCACGAAGAGGGTATTGGAAAACCAAGGCTTACCTTTTGCCTCCCGAATAAACTTGCCAATCGCGTAGTCGGTGTATTTCACAGCGCCCTCTCTGCTGGTATGAGAAGGGATATCAATCCGTCCTTCGGGATAAGTATATGGGCGGTGGTTAGATACAGTCATGATGTGGGCAAAAAATGGTTTCCCAGCACTATAATCCTTATCCATTTCTCTGATTGACAAGCTGAAAAGATCCTCGTCGGCTACGCCCCAGATATTTGAATAGTGAATCTCTTTATCCGTTAATGAACTGCGATCAGTCACATTGTAGCCGTTTTGAGAAAAGAATTCATTCATATTATCAAAATACCCGTAACCACCATAAATAAAACGACTGTCATATCCCTTGGAGCGAAAGATATTGCCTAGCGTGAAAAGTCCCTGATTGTTCTGACGCTTTACAATAGATTGTCCGGGTGTAGGTGGGATACATAAAGAAAGTGCTTCCAGTCCGCGTACCGTCCTTGTACCAGATGCATATAGATTAGTGAACAACAGCCCTTGACTGGCCAGTGAATCCAGCTGTGGGGTAATTTTTTGGCTATTGCCAAAGCTGCCTAAAAACTCAGCACTCAGACTTTCCACGCTGATGAGCACCACATTCATTTTGCGCTCTGTAGCTTCACTTGCAATCAATCTCTTGGTATTGATCAAGTTATCCCGGCCAGGGATTTTTTTTCCTGACAGAAGCGCTCCGAGGATTGCGTTCGCTGTTTTTACAGGTAGTGTTTTATAAAAAGTATTGTAATCGAGTTCATTGTGCCAGAAAGCGAAACCAAAATCGTACATGCCGTTGCCAGAAAGCTCATTTACATATTGATTATCGCTTTGGTATTTCCATTTATGACTAACGCAGAAGTAAACCAGCACCGGTAAAATCAAAATGGAGAGTGCAATAATACTGCGTTGCCTAAAAGGCATACTGGGCAGCGTAGACTTCTTGATTACAGGACTCAGGAAATAGAGTAACACAGCAGTAAGCACGAACAGCCCCGCTAAAATGCTATTGATCGGATAAGATTGCCTGATGTTGCCCAACACCTCCGTGGTGTAGACCAGATAATCAACAGCAATGAAATTGTACCGAACAGAAAATTCCTCCCAGAAAAACCATTCAGACACTGCATTAAAAATTAAGGTTGCAATAACGATAAAAAAATAGGTCAGCAACAAGAACCTGCTCGTCTTACTATTGTACCATTTGGAGGGCATTACCCAAATATAGATAACCAGAGGAATGAGTGCAAAAGATGCAGCTGCAACGTCGTACAGCAGACCGATCAAAAACACCTTAAGCAGGCTCGAAAAAGACCAGTCAAAAGAACTGGCGCTGTTAATCAGTAAGACGATCCTAGTCATCAGCGAAATTCCGCAGGAAAGTATGCCAGCTAAGAGCACTGCCCCAAATCTCTTAGTAAGCAAATTGTGTATTTTGAGTCCAGGTTGCATAAGTTACGTGAGTAGGCAGCGAAGGTATCTGCACATTCTGAAGCAATTCTGTAGTCAGAATTTATACGAAAAGTGGTGTCTTATAAAAGTATCACCAAACTACCGCCAACGATCATAAGTCCTCCAATCAGTGTCTTGGTTTCGATAGGTTCTTTTAAGATCAGAAAAGCCAATCCCATGGCGATGGCAACGCTGAGTTTGTCGATAGGCGCCACTTTAGCTACGTCACCTGTTTCCAAAGCTTTAAAATAGAAAATCCAGGAGAGGCCCGTAGCAACACCCGACAAGCCCAGAAAAATCAAGTTATTCTTGCTTAAGGTTTTCAGTTCTGATATTTCTCCCGAAGCGAGAACAATGCCCCAGGCGATAAACAATATGACAACCGTACGCAATGCAGTGGCGATATTTCCATTAACCCCCTTGATACCAATCTTCGCTAAGATTGCCGTTGCTGCAGCGAAGAACGCTGATAATAGTGCATAAAATTTCCACATGAGTTAAATCTTTAATGACAGTTAATTCTACAGTCCGTTAGCTACTAAAATAGGCGCCAATTCTGTAGAAAAATTGTTTTTTTATTTCCGAAACCCTGGAAAAAAAGATATGGTAAAAATCTACAGAGTCTCTACAGAATTGACGGCTAAATTTGATAATTTACGAATATGAAAATTCTAATCATCGAAGATGAACAGGCCCTGATGGAAAGTATGCTCGCATACTTTACCGGCGAGGGGAATATCTGTGAGCACGCGTCTAATTTTGCTGCAGCATCCGAGAAAATTGAACTCTACAACTACGATTGCATCCTGCTGGATCTGGGTCTGCCAGATGGAGAAGGTCTGCAGCTTTTATCGCGACTTAAAAAGTTGCATAAAAGAGATGGCGTGCTGATCATATCTGCAAGACACTCTCTGGACGACCGACTTGCGGGGCTGGATCTCGGTGCCGATGATTATCTTGTCAAACCTTTTCATCTTTCTGAACTCAAAGCCCGGGTAAGTGCCATTGTGCGTAGGAAAAATTTTGATGGTGATCATGTGATCACTTTCAATGAAATCAAGGTTGATGTATCTGCGATGAAAGTGTCCGTTGCAGATAATCCGGTCATACTAACAAAAAAAGAATATGAACTTTTAATCTACTTGTTGTCCAACAAGAATAAGGTAGTCTCAAAAAATGCCATAGCCGAGCACCTTTGGGGCGACGAAATGGATCTTTCCAACGATTTCGATTTTATCTATACGCACATTAAAAATTTAAAGAAAAAGCTTAGCGAAGCAGGAGCAAAAGATTACTTGCGTTCCATCTACGGCATAGGCTATAAATTTGGCGAGCTATGAAATTATCTGCACGCTACAACCGCGTCAACATCCTGACCTCAATTTTTGTATTGGTCATCACTGGCGTCCTTTATTACCTGTTTATCCACCTGATCTTAACCAATAAACTTGATCGGGATCTGGCAGTAGAAGAGAACGAAATCAGACAATATACCAGCACATACCAGAAATTGCCCTTGCCTGCAAGTTATCTCGATCAGCAGGTATCCTACAAAAAACTGCTAGCGAATGCTCCGGTTGTACGCGACTTCAGTTATACGACGTATGTTGACCCCAAAGAAAAAGAAACAGAGCCGGGAAGAAGCTTGGTTACCTCAGTGCGGTTAAATGGTAAACTCATTGAGGTAACTATCACCAAATCGCGGGTAGAATCTGAAGACCTGGTCAGGATTATCCTGCTGATTACCCTCGGTGTTACCATTATCGTGCTAATCTCCCTGTTCTTGATCAACCGATTTGTGTTAAACAGGCTATGGAAACCTTTTTACGTGACTTTAGATGGCATGCGGAATTTTGAAGTCGCCAAAACGGATACAATCATTGCAGAACCCACGCGCATCGACGAATTTAATGAGCTCAATACCTCGGCAAATGCCATGGCCGAAAAGGTAAGGCAGGACTATAAGGAACTTAAAAGCTTTACCGACAATGCATCGCACGAAATGATGACCCCACTTGCGGTCATCAATTCAAAACTTGATTCTTTGCTACAAACTGAGTCTTTTACCGAATATCAGGGCGCGTTGCTGGAAGATATTTACCATGCTACAGGTCGACTGTCACGTTTGCACCAGTCGCTCTTACTCCTGGCTAAAATTGAGAATAACCTAATCTCCGATGCGCAGGAGATTGATCTGAAAGACATGATTTCGGGTAAAATCAGGCAGTTTAAGGAGCTCTTTGAACGGGATAACTTGCAGATTAATGCTGATCTCTCGGAAAAGAAAATTCAGATGAGCCGATATCTCGCTGATATTTTATTGAACAACCTTTTTAGTAATGCGGTAAGACACAATATCCCCGGTGGTCAGATCTGGATCTCGCTTTCTGCCGAAACGCTGACAATTTCCAATACTGGCAAAGAAACGCGATTCCAGAACCGCTTGTTTGACCGGTTCTCCAAATCCAATGAATCGGAGGGGATGGGACTTGGCCTTGCCATCAGCAAACAGATCTGCAACTTATATGGTTTCGAAATTAGTTACGATCAGAAGCAACATAACCACACGTTTACAATACGGCTGGCTCCGGCTTACTGAGTAAAGGATTAACCTTCGGCTTGCTCTTCTTTTTCTTGCCCCGGCCTAGCCAAATTAGCAGTCCGGTAATAGGTAAACTCGCAGTAATCAAAGCGGTAAGAAATGCGATAATCTTTGTGGGCCAGCCCAGGATGCTCCCCGTGTGAATCGATTTGTTCAGTTTCCTGACCTGCGATCCTAAACTCAAGGAACTGAAGGACGCTACTTTCAGGACTTTTGCCGTTCTGCTGTCCAGATAAAGCTGACTAACGGTATCCACTAATGCAGCTGAATTCTCTTTTGAAACCGTAAAAGGTTTCCCCTTTTTATCCGGAAAGGTAATCATGATCTGCCCGTGTGTGGGATAAACCGTGTTTGTAGCAGTAACGACGAGTTCTACAATTCCTTTTTCCTTTTTGATCTTTCCCTCAGGTTCTTTAACCACTTCCACCTGTTCTTTCTTGCCATCGGTCATTTTAAACATCATGGTTTCCACCCAATCGTAACTCCATATCAGGCCAGTCAGCGTAATGAAAAACAAAAAGATCATGGCGTAAAAGCCACCAACACCATGAAGATCCCAGTTTAAACGTTTTCTCGAAGCATCCATTTTAACTTTCAGGCGTTGCTTCAAAACCTTCTTGTTATTCGGCCACCAGAGATATAGTCCACTTAGCGTCATGAAAAACGTAATCGCACAGGAAATACCGGTAATTATTTTCCCCGTATCGCCGGCCAGCAAATACCTGTGTAAGTTGAGTACAACCGGGAAAAAACGTTCTGCTTCCTTGCCCTTAGCAAGAATAGCCCCGGTATAAGGGTTCATGTATAGATAATCGTAACCTTTTTTCTTGGTGCCAAAAGTTACTTTCACACTTTGATCCTTTTCTGCAGGCAGATAAATCCTGAAGATTTTTTTCTTTGGATACGTCAACTTCGCTAATGATACCAGCGAATCTGCAGAGAGCCTAGCCGGAGCAGGCGTAACCTTTTGCTCCTGCGCATAAATGATTGGCGTTAATTCATCTTCGAAAGTCAGAATACATCCAGTGAGTGCAACAACAAGCAGGATGGTTCCTGCGGCAAGTCCGAGCCACAAATGGAGAAAAGAAATGACCTTGCCAAATTCCGATTTTAGTGTTTTTGGCTTGCTTCTTTTTTGCGGATTGTTGGCGACCATATTCCCTATTTGTGTTTAAACACCAAAATTACCGATTATTTAGAATAATTAAGAACAGTTGGGGTAATCTTAGCGATTGATAAGTAACTTTGTTGTTCATCATAGGGCTATGTTTCTGAAATCAATCTCTTTTTTGCTATTACTAGTTGGCTTGTCTAGCGTGACGCATGCCGCCGCTTACTGGTTGGAAATTAAGGGTATCGGAAAGATTAATACTGAAGTTGTAGTAGAAATTATCTATGGCAATATTGATGAACAGGGGATCAGGCACAGGCAGCAGGGGAAGGAACTTGTGCTGACTGGTGATTTTAAATTTAATGTAATTACACCTTCCGGTAAAAAGATTCCGGTAGCAATGCACATGAAATCAGACTACTGGACATTCTCTTATTTGCCAAAGGAACAAGGCGTTTACCGTATTGTTGGAATCAATGCAACCCATCCCGTTATAGACCGTTCAAAAACGGGTGGTGAAAACGTGCTGCCCATTGATTACCTCTGTGCACAGTATACAGTTGGCTCAGCGCACAACAGTCCAATGCCAGAACAATTTCTCGATATCATAGCCGATTGGGTCGGCAAATCTGTAAAAATCAGCGCGTTCAATAACAATGCTCCTGCAAAGGCAGGCGTTAAACTTCGGGTCTTCAATCCAGAAAATTGGGAAAAAGAACTTGTGCTGGACGAAAAAGGTGAAGCCAACTTTTGGCCAACTTTAAAAGGAATGTATATGATCAGGCAGGATTGGATAAGTAAAAAGTCAGGCACCTATTTGGATATACCGTATACCAGTGTCAGGCACCGCTGTAATTATTGCTTTTTTCTCAACTGAAATGAATACGCCCGATTTAATATTCCTTAATTAGACTCGTTATAAATAACTTTTCTATCTTTGCTGTTACAACACATAATTAGAAAATTTATTTGATGAGACTTTTACACCGCATCCTGACTGTCATTTTAATAGTGACCGGCTTGAACACTTTCGCGCAGACTACCGGAAAAATATCTGGAAGAGTTACGCTTTTCGATGGACAACCCTTTGCATCCGCTTCAGTCACCTTGTTGCAAAACAAAAAAATAACCCTTACAGATGAGGATGGAAAGTACACTTTTAATCAAGTAGCCCCAGGTAGTTATACCTTGAGAATCCAGGTTCTCGGTGCGCCGCAGAAAGATCTTGCTGTTAGGGTTATCGCTGGTGATTCGACCGTCGCCAATTATCAACTGGAAAGAGAAAATGTGCAGGCCCTGCAAGAAGTAACGATTGCAGGAAACACAAATAGATTTACCCAAAAGGAATCCATTTACATCGCCCGCCTGCCCTTAAAAAATCTGGAGAATCCACAGGTTTACAATTCAGTACCTAAAGAACTTTTCCAGGAGCAGATGGCGGTAGATCTGGGAAGCATCGCTAAAAACGTTCCCGGTGCAGGTATCCCTATGACTGCCAATCAGGGTCGTGTAACCTTCCGCTCCCGCGGTTTTGACACCGAGCCTAATGCCAGAAATGGAGTAGCCGGTGCGGCTTTTTCATTTATTGATCCGGCCAACTTAGAGCGGATCGAAGCCATCAAAGGTCCTTCTGCAACTTTGTTTGGCAATAGTATTGCCAGTAGCTATGGTGGTTTGTATAACCGTGTAACCAAAAAACCTTATAATGCTTTCGGCGGAGAAGTGGGATACTATACCGGTAGTTGGAACTTTAACCGTTTAACTGTGGATGTCAACACACCTGTTAATGCTGATAAAACAGCGTTGTTCCGGATCAATGGCGCCACTACCTGGGAGCGCAGCTTCCAGGATCAGGGCTATACCAACTCCATGAGTATTGCGCCAAGTTTTTCGTATCAGATTACTGACCGACTTTCCTTGTTGCTGGATGTTGAATTCGGACAGGCTAAAGGTACTTCTGTAGTGCGCTTAAACCCTTTTGTAGGTGTTCCAACGGGCAAAACTGAAATAACCAGATCTATTGCTGATATCAACTTCCCCTATAACAAAACATTCCTGAGCAACGATCTGACGTATAAAACGCAGATGATGAATATTTTCGGACAGATCAATTATAAGATCTCCGATTCCTGGACTTCCCAGACTATTCTTTCACGTGCCCGTTCATCCATTAGTGGTGATATCACCGCCCTGAATGGCAGATCTGAAACTGTGATCCGTCCAAATGTGATTGTGGGTTATACCCAGTTTATCGCTACAGATTTACAACAAAACTTCATTGGCGACTTCAAAATTGCTGGTCACAGGAACAGAATTGTTGCCGGTTTAGATTACTACAATAACTTTAACGACTTTGACCGCGTGACTGTAAACCTTCCCGATGTTGATTTTGTAAATATCCCAACAACATACCGCGTGAGCCAGTTTAAAGTGGATTCTTTATCATCCAGAGGTGCTTTACGTAAAGAGTACAATGGCGACAATACCTATGCTGCTTACGTTTCTGATGTCTTCAGTGTAACCGATCGCTTAAATGCTATGGTAAGTCTGCGGATCAATCGTTTTCAATACAAAGGTGTTTATAACGTAGTTACCGGGCAAACTTCAGGTGGATTGAGCGGACAAGGCGTGCAAACCGGTCCTTACGGACAAACCTCTTTATCACCGAAATTCGGTTTAGTCTACGAAGTTGTTAAAGACCAGGTTTCCCTTTTCGGAAACTACATGAACGGTTTCTTCAACAAAAGTGGCGTAAAAAGAGATGGCGGTGCCTTTAAAGCAGAATACGCAGATCAACTGGAGTTTGGTGTAAAAACAGATCTGTTTAACCATAAATTGTTAGGTACAGTAAGTTATTACGATATTAAAGTGCAGAATATCCTGCGTCCGGATCCTGTTAATGTAAACTATTCTATTCAGGATGGATCACAATTGAGCAGGGGACTGGAAGTTGAGTTTACAGCCAACCCGGTTGTTGGATTAAACATTGTTGTAGGGTATGCCTATAACGACAGTAAACTTACTGAGGCTGCTGATGTAAGAAACAATGGTTTGCGCCCAGGACAGTCAGGCCCGCCAAATGCTTTTAACTTCTGGGTAAGCTACCGCATGCCTGAAGGAAAATTAAGAGGATTGGGTGCAGGTTTTGGTGGTAACATCGGCGATCAGTCGTACCACACCAATACCTATAATTCTAAATTTATTATTCCGGCTTATCAGATCTTTGATGCAAGCTTGTTTTATGATCAACCAAAATTCAGAATTGGATTTAAAGTAGATAACCTGACCAGCGAAAAAGCATGGTCGGTAAGGCTAACGCCGCAGATGCCTGCGCGTTTCCTGGCTAACTTTATCCTGAAATTTTAATCATCTTAAACACCTTTAAAAAGTCCTTAAGCCAGCAGGTTTAAGGACTTTTTCGTTTCTCTGCATCAACTCTTTTTTAGCCGGTTAAGTTGCTACAGAATTCCTACATAATTGAGTTCTAGTTTTGATTTAAATATCAGATCATGAAAAAGATTATTGGAATTTCCTTGCTGTTTGCCACTAGCTTGAAGGGCTTTGCCCAAAATCGAGATACCACCACAAACCTGCCTGCAGATACCACTGCAAGATGGTATGCAGGAAAAGAAATTCCAAAAAAACAATTCAAAGTTGCTGCTTTCATCGTGCCTGTTGCCTTGATGGGCTATGGATTTGGCGCGGTTTACGACCATGGAGCCTTAAAACAACTCGATGTAAGCACCAAAGACGAGCTGCAGGAAGACCATCCACTTTTTGCCGCACATCTGGATGACTATATGCAGTTTGCACCTGCGGCAGCGGTTTATGCATTAAACCTGGCAGGGGTAAAAGGTAAACACAACCTGTTCGATGCCTCTATGCTGTACGTTACCTCAGGGCTGATCATGGGTGGATCAACCCATTTCACCAAAAGGTGGGTAGGCAGGGAGCGTCCGGATCATAGCGGCTATAACTCCTTTCCTTCGGGCCATACCGCTTCGGCTTTCATGGCTGCCGAATTTCTCCATCAGGAATATAAAGATGTTGATCCCTGGATCGGCTACGCCGGATATTTTGTGGCCACCGCTACCGGAACACTGCGGATGTATAATAACAAACACTGGTTTAGCGATGTAGTAGGCGGCGCAGGCTTTGGGATCGCCTCCACTAAGCTGGCCTACCTGGTTTATCCGTATATCAAGGAGCTGTTTATGTTTAAAAAACAAAGCAATTTTACCCTGATGCCTTTCCACGGGCAGGGAGGGAATGGCCTGATGTTATCCGGAAGGTTTTAAAGTAAGCGCTATGAGATACAAACGCATTTCTTTAACTATAATCCTCCTGATTTGTACTGCGCTGAGCGCTGTTGCACAGGAACCCATAAAAACCCTGGATGATTACCTGAAGCAGGCAAAAGCGGCCAGTCCGGTGTTCCGGGATTTCGAAAATCAACAGCGGGCGGCAGGTATTGATAGCCTTATTGCCAGAGCAAGTGCGCGACCACAGGTAACCGGCAGCAGTTCGGGCATGTATGCGCCGGTAATCCGTGGTTACGGCTATGATGAAGTAATCACTAACGGGCAGGCGTTGGATGTTCTACTCAATGTCAATTACGATCTGCTCAATAAAAAAAGAATCGATAACCAGCTGGCAGGCATCAAAATTCAGCGCGATTCGATCCGGTATGCCAATCAGCTATCCATTTATGATCTAAACAAAAACATTATAGACCAATACATTACCGCATTTGCCAGTCAGGATCAAGTCAACTTCAACCGGGAGCTCGTTGCCTTGCTGAAAAAAGAAGAAGGCCTGCTCAAATCCCTCACCCGAAGTAATATCTATAAACAATCAGAATACCTCACCTTTCTGGTAACCCTTCAGCAGCAGGAGTTAAGCCTTCAGCAGGCCGAACTGCAGTTTAAGAGCGATTATGCCATGCTGAATTACCTGGCTGGTGCAACAGATACCACCCGGGTAAAATTGGTGGAACCTCAATTACAAAACGAATTGCTGGTTGCCGAAAAAGCCTTCTTTAACAGGCGTTTTGATATCGATAGCCTGAAAACGATTAACCTGAGGCAGTCTATCGCACTCAACTATCAACCCAGACTCAGTGTTTATGGCAACAGTGGCTACAATTCGTCACTGATCTTCCAACCTTACCGGAATTTTGGTGCCAGCGTAGGTTTTACCTTTTCTGTTCCGATATATGACGGTCACCAAAAGAAAATGCAGTATAGTAAACTGGCACTCGCAGAAAATACCCTGTCCGGATACCGCAATTTTTTTAACCGGCAACATGCCCAGCAACTTAACTTGATCAGGCAGCAGATTGCACAGACCGATGCGCTGTATACTAAGATAAACGAACAGATTCGCTTTAGTAAGGGGCTGATTGATGTAGACAGCAAGCTGTTGCATACCGGAGACCTGCGGGTGGCCGACTATGTGCTGGCGATCAACAATTATTTGTCGGCCCAGAACCTGCTTAGACAAACCACTATAAACAAACTCAAACTGATCAACCAATTGAATTACTGGAACAGATGATGATGCATAACTTTACTAAATTTCTCTACGCCGGACTCGCTGTTTTAGAGATGCTTTCGGCCTGTACCAGCGCAGATCCAACGGCCGAACCCGATGCACCAGCGCCAACCACTCCGGTTACCATTACTACCGTGCGCGATAGCAGTTTATCAAACTATGTAGAACTTCCCGCAGTTTCGGCCTATCTCGAGCAAAGTTTTGTGAAGGCCAACATCAATGGCTACGTCCAGAAAACCGCTGCGCGAACAGGTCAGCAGGTGCAGCGCAACCAATTGTTGTTCTCGCTCATCACCAAAGAGGCCCGTTCCATCGGCAATACCATTAATCAACTCGATCCGGGATTTAAGTTCTCCGGCACCTCCAATATCAAGGCAGGGCAGGCGGGAGTCATTATGCAGGTTAACCATCAGAATGGGGATTACGTGCAGGACGGAGAGGCGTTGGCCACCATCAGCAATAGAAATAGCCTCGTGTTTTTGCTCGATCTTCCTTATGCGCTCAACCAGATCATCAAAAGTAATAAAACCCTTCAGGTGCTTTTGCCAGATGGCACCAGGCTGACAGGAATAATTTCAGGAACGATGCCTTTGGTAGATTCCCTGGCACAAACACAACGCTATATCATCCAGGTAAACAGCAAAACCGAAATCCCCCAGGGTTTAATTGGCAGGGTAAGGTTAACGCAGCAGCAACATGCCCAGGCACAGGTGCTTCCCAAGGCCGCAGTGCTGGCTAATGAAACAGAAGATTCCTTTTGGGTAATGAAACTAATCAATGATTCAACTGCCGTTAAAGTGTTGGTTAAGAAAGGTATCGAAAGTACTGGGGCGATTGAAGTTCTAGAACCGCGCTTTAGCAAAACAGACCGGATCATTTCCAGTGGAAATTATGGGCTGGCCGATACAGCGAAAGTCAAAATCCAGCGCTAGCCATGAAAAACTTTTTTATCACCCATAAAAATCCGGTACTGGCGGTGCTTGTCATTTTGCTGGTGGGCGGGGTCTATTCTTTCCAACAATTGAAGACCGGATTATTTCCCGAGATCACCTTTCCAAAGATCAAAATCATTGCTGAGGCAGAGCTGCAGCCTGTGGATAAGATGGTGGTTACCGTAACGCGACCCTTAGAAAACGCCGTCAAACAAGTGCCTGATCTGCAATTGGTGCGGAGCAAGACCAGTCGTGGTAGCTGTGAACTTTCTGCCTATATGAATCCCGGTTCGGATATGGACTTAAGTCAGCAGCGCATTGAAGCACAGATTGCCAAGATCTCAGCAACACTGCCTGCAGGGGTAAATATCACTGTCGAGAAAATGAACCCCTCCATTCTTCCCGTTAGCGGATATAGTCTGGAAAGTCACAATTATTCGCCCGCCGAACTTAAAAAAATAGCGACCTATACCGTCAAGCCATTCCTTTTCCAGGTTGATGGTGTTTCAGAAATCCGCGTTATTGGTGGCAAGAGCAAGGAATATTGGCTCAACCTGGACGCCCAGAAAATGCAGGCGCTAGGCATATCGCCCGATCAGATCTCTGCGGCTTTGGCGCAGACCAATTTCATCAAATCAAACGGGTACCTGGCCGATCATAACTTTCTGTATCTATCAGTCACAGATGCCACCGTAAAAACTAAAAACGATCTGGAAGAACTGGTGCTGGCCAGAAAAGGAAACAGAATTATAAGAGTTGCCGATATTGCCACGGTCAACATTCAGCAAAGTGTAGAATACACCCGCATTAATGCCAACGGGAAAGATGGAATCCTGATTGCTGTGATTAAACAACCCAATGCCAATCTGATTGATCTTTCAGGGGAGATATCAGCTAAAGTGGTGCAACTTAAAAAGATATTGCCTGCGGGAGTTTCCATCAAACCTTATTATGTGCAGGCAGATTTTGTAAATGAGTCGGTTAAAAGCGTGCGTGATAGCCTATTGGTAGGTTTGGCCCTGGCTATTGTTGTTGCGATACTTTTTTTACGGTCGATGAAGGCGAGTGCCACCATTCTGATCACGATTCCAATCACCTTATGCCTCACCGTTATTGTGTTGTATGGTATTGGCTATTCCTTGAACATCATGACGCTGGGCGCTATCGCAGCTGCTATCGGGCTGATTATCGATGATGCTATTGTGGTGGTAGAACAGATTCACCGAACCCATGAAGAACATCCCGAAGAGCCTACAGTAAGTTTGCTGAGTAAGGCCATTAGCTATCTTTTTCCTGCGATGTTGGGTTCATCCATCAGTACAATCGTGATATTTATTCCCTTTGTACTGATGACGGGCGTTGCTGGGTCCTATTTCCAGGTCATGACGAATACCATGATCATCACGCTGGTTTGTTCCTTCCTGGTTACCTGGATCGGCCTGCCGGTAATTTACCTGCTGCTTACAAAAAATGCTGCGGGTAACATGACAGGCAGATCCGAAACCTTCCACGAAGTGAAAAACCAGAACTGGGTACATTATTTTATTGAAAGACCCTATATCAGCTATATTTTTATGCTGTTGCTCAGTTTGTCTATTGTGCTTGCTTACCCGAGACTGGAGACTGGTTTCTTGCCGGAAATGGACGAAGGCAGTATTGTTTTGGACTACGCATCGCCGCCGGGCACCTCCCTGGAAGAAACAGACCGGATGCTGAAAGAAGTAGAAAAAGAAATTGTGAAGATTCCCGAAGTTGAGGCCTATTCTAGAAGAACGGGCACGCAGATGGGCTTTTTTATTACTGAACCCAATACCGGTGATTACCTGATCCAGCTGAAGCACAACAGAAGCAAGACCACCGATGAAGTTATAGCTGAGATCAGGGAACATATTGAAAATACCCAGCCCGCATTGGTTGTAGATTTTGGTCAGGTGATCGGGGATATGCTGGGCGATCTGATGAGCTCTACCCAACCTATTGAAGTTAAAATATTCGGGAACGATCAAAAAAAGCTACAGGTGCTTTCCAAACAAGTGGCGGCGCTGATTTCGAAAGTTCCGGGCACGGCCGATGTGTTTGACGGGATTGTATTGTCCGGGCCAACGGTAAATATCCAGCCCCGGTACGGGATACTGGCACAGTATGGGGTTACCCCGGCATCCTTCCAGGCTCAGCTGCAAACTGCGATGCAGGGTAGTGTAATAGGGGATATGTACGACAAACAACAGCTGTCGCCGATCCGGATGGTTTACCCTGGCAGCCGCAATTTTGGTGTGTCAGATATTGCTAACCTGAAGATTTTTCTTCCGGATGGTACTGCCATACCTATCCAGAACCTGGCTCAGGTAGATCTTCAGGCGGGAAGCGCAGAAGTTTCGCGAGAGAACCTGCAAACGATAGGCGCTGTTACCGCGCGACTCGATAAGCGGGATTTGGGTAGTGTGATGAAGGATATTCAGGCTACAGTGAATACAAAGGTGAATCTGCCTTCGGGCTATCACATCGAATATGGCGGTGCTTTCAGGGAGCAGAAACAGTCGTTTGCCGAACTGCTTACCATATTGATCGCTTCCAGTTTGTTGGTGTTTACGGTGATTCTATTTCTTTTTAAAGATTTCAAAATTGCCTTTCTGATTCTGCTGATCTCGGTATTAGGGATTTCTGGAAGTTATCTGGCCTTGATTTCAACCCATACGCCACTCAATGTTGGCAGTTATACGGGATTGATTATGATCGTCGGCATTATAGGAGAGAACGCTATTTTTACTTTCCTCCAGTTTAAAGAATCGTTGCTTACAAAGTCTGTAGATGAGGCTATTACTTATGCAATTTCTACTCGGTTAAGACCTAAACTGATGACTGCGCTGGGCGCGATTATTGCTTTGTTGCCGTTGGCCTTGGGCATTGGAGCAGGAGCACAGCTGCATCAGCCTTTGGCAATTGCTGTTATTGGCGGTTTTATTATTGCTTTGCCATTGCTGCTGGTTGTACTGCCAAGTCTGATCAGAAAGCTATATAGTGACTGGAGGATCTGAAAAATCTAGTGTCTTAGCGTGGTTGTTATGTGAATAATTTCGGGCCTGGCATCCTAAAAATATTTAGGAAATCGGAACTAAAGCATCTCGTCAAATTTATCCGCACTTTCTCCCATCCTGATCCGGATCTTCTTCGTACCTCGTTCGACAAAATTCGAATAAATCCCGAAAGAGGTGGGCTTAAGTTTATCAGTAAATTACCTTAATTATTTTAGGGTTGTAAATTTGATACCTAAAATAATCTGTATACAAATTATTTAGCGATTTTGGTGACTAACGGTACTGTCCACGTTCCATGAGCGTGTTGATATGCGTTTGTGTTTTGAGCAGCTGATCTTTCAGATCAATGATTTTATTTTTCTCGATGATCAGGCTTTTTAAGCGTTCAATTTCCAGATCGGCTTCCTGTTTGGACTGACTTTTCAGCGTTTTGATTAAAGCTTCATTCTCATACATTTCGAAGAAGTTGAACTTTAATTGTTCGCTGATTTTTAGGAGCAGCTCTGTTTCTATAGACTTACTGTTGAGGATAGTCTGTAGTTTGTTTTTGCTGATTTCCAGCGACTCAGCCAAAGTGGCAACAGAGGTCTGTTGCTGCTTCATTTCTTTCCAGATCATTAGGCCTATATGGATGCTCATTTTTTGATAGATAGTTTCGGGACGAAATTTATATAAACTTCTTCAGTAAGCACGAGTTTGATTGGTAATGATAATTAGATTAATTATTTATAAAGGTTTGTCTTTTTTAAAACGAGGTTAATCTGGTCAATAATCAGCTGTGGTTCGCTGGCCTGGATGATATGTCCGCTGTGCTCAGCCTTTACCAGCCAGCTGAGTAAGGAATACATGAATCAATACTTTCATCAACCAAAAACTAAATTTTACGAACCCAATTATTTTTATTTTCGAATGTATCATTTTATTTGGAATTATTCTAAATAATATCATTCTTTGTAATAAGGCTGTTCAATGCATCAACAGCATCGATACTAAACCAGGATTCTATGTGTAAACCTACAGTAATCAGTCGCGAGGGAGATATTTGTGTTACCCACTGCGTTAATTGTAAAATTGTGAACGTATGGAACAGAAGCGTTTTGATGACCTTCTCTGTTGAGCAGTTCCATGCTTTTATCAATGCAACAAGACAGCTTGAATTTGATGATTACATCGAATATCATCCGGATGGTACAGAGATCGTGGTATTAGCTTCGCCCTTTCCGGATATCAGTTTGTGTTTTACGCGGGTAGAGTGGCATGAATTTTTTTCAGCATTGAGTCAGGCTGCGTATATGCAGCAGATTTACAAGATGGTGCATCACTAACCCTTCGGGTTACTGTTTTATTGTTGTTCGTCGGCCACGAAATATGTGTTGGCCCCTTCTTCAAAAACAATATAAACGCGTTTCCAGGGCTCATCGTTGATGAGTTTCCATTTATGTCCGGTACCTGTGGTGTCGGTGGCAACTAATACATCCCCGGGATGCAGCGTAAATGTTGCTCCGTTTTTGGTTTCAAATTCAAGAATTCCCGATAGGGTGATAACGTATTGTGTAAAAGGGGCGGTATGCCAGTCGTAAGTAGATTGCGCTGCAGTTTCTTTGAATAGCGTGCGATCCGCTTGTAACAATGCGCCTTCGCTGATACTTCCGTGGGTAAAATGAGAATTTCCGTCGGCTCCGGTATAAAGATGAATGGCTCTGATCATGGGTGGTAAAGGTAGTATTTATATTAATTATCCTTTTCTGTGTAATGGTCTATTAGTTTTTTAAGTAATGGGTTCAGGATAAATCCTGTGGGAATTGAGATCAAACATCCGGAGATAAAATCGGGTCTCCAAAGGGTGAAGAACTCCCTGTCTATTGCATGGTGTGTGCATAAAATCCCGAAGCTCAATATCGCGGTAGTACAAATAGAAACCAGAATTATGAATACGATGTCGGCCTGTTTTTTTGAAAGTTTCATCGTTAGGATTTGTTAGGTTCAATAATGGGGTTTACTAAAATCAGACCTAAAATTAACTTGTTTAATTTGAGTTGATTAGCGGATTTTTATTGGTTAATTCTTGACGATATTTCGTGTATTTACCGAGGTTTTTGACGGGTTTAGGTGGTTTGCTTATGATACTATAGTTTACGCGGTGCAAGGTAGCGAAGGTGTTTTTAGGGCAACAAACGGGGAGGAATAAAATAATTGCTACATTTAGCTATGTTTGAGGCGGGCATCCTATGGTAGACTACAGCAATTATACTGATCCTGATTTAACCGGACTTTTAAAAGCCGGTGATCAGCATGCTTTTGCTGAAATCTATAACCGCTATAAATTCATTTTACACAACCACGCCTGGAACAAACTTAAGAATAGGGAAGAGGCCAGGGACTTGATTCAGGAAGTGTTTTCGACGATTTGGGATAAGCGTGAGACGCTGCAGATTGGACATAACCTTTCCGGATATTTGTACAGCTGTGTGCATAACCAGTTTTTAAATAAGGTTGTACACCAATCGGTTAAAAACAAGTACATCGATTCTATTAAACAGTTTGCCGAACATGGGGTGATTCAAACTGATCATCGGGTTAGGGGAATATGTTAAAGGAAATTATTGACAGGGAGATTGATGCACTGCCGCCACGGATGAAACAGGTTTTTATTTTGAGCAGGAGGCAACACTTGAGTCATAAAGAGATTGCGGAGCTGATGAATACCACTGAGCAGACGGTGAAGAAGCAAATGGTTTATGCGTTGAAGATCTTGAGGAAGAGATTGGGGTTGGTGTTGTTTTTATGTGTGTGTTGGATTTATCCGAATATTTAGGGGATTTGACATTAACAAATGTGATCAGTAAGGAGATGTAGTTCATTTCCCGTCGAGACCAAAAAGCCTTTCAACTAACACGGCGAGCTTTTAATATTTCATAGCTATAATAGAGGGCTATTTAGTACTATTAATTAAAGTTAATTCATCCCAAGGGACTACAATAAAGTTATATTCTGCAGCACCTACTAATTCCTTTACTAAAAAAGAGAATTCCCAGCAAAGCCTGTCAAACGTCTCCTTGTATTCAAAGGTTACAAAAAAATTGTTTAAATTGTAATGTCGCGTATTTGCTTCTTTAAATGCGAATTCTTGAATGGCCTTTCTGGAAAGAAACATCTTTGTACTTCCCGCCCCATGTCTTGGCCAATTAAGCTTTAGTATTTGACCATAATCGTCTAAATGAAGTGTTATATTATAACGATTTATGCCTACTGAAGTATCTTTCAGATAAAAATTCAGTTCATACTTCGGGACAACCGAATGTCTTTTATGTGGATCACCATCTTTAAGATAGGAGATAACATCAACAATTTGAGCATTCACGAAATGAATAGAATCTTTTAAACCCCAAAAAGATTCATCCATTAGTATTTTAACTTCCTTTTGTATGCTAGAGGGTAGTTTATTAAAAGATAACACTGTTTTGGAAGCGTCCTGATAAGTATAAGCAGTCCAATCCTCTTCATGAACAATCATCTTTTCCTGACTAACCGCAGAAAACCAAAAGATCGTTATTAACAATGCTATTAGATAAAATTGTTTCATTGTTTAAAGATATAAATCCGAAATTAATGGAACTAAATTTTATGTTTCGTTTTAATCACTTTTGATTGTTAAAGAACGATGAAAAGTACTCATGTCATAGCTGAAAATGTGTTATTTAATTCTTAACTCGTTTATTGTAAGTATACGTTTAACTTTATGTGAAATAAATTCAATTTTTTGAATTATTCCCTAAAAAAAGTGCGATTTTGGGTTTTAATATGAATATATTGCTTTGTAAATAGGTGGTCGATTGTGCTAATTCAAAGTATGGTCCGATTTGTAATATCTCAACGTATTTGGAAACAAGTCTGCCATCAAGATATTACATGGAAGTAGTAAGCTAATGGTGATGCAATTCTTGAAGTGGCACCTTCTTTTGTTTCTCCGGTAATGCTCTTTAATCTTGCCAGTCAAATGCCTCAAAATAAATAAGTTAAATATGCTTAGCAAATCGTTCTACAGTTTTATAATTTTTCCGTTCCTGCTTATATCTATTTGTCATTCTTTGTCAGCTCAAACCCCTTTGAAAATCAGTGGCAGATTTCTGAATGACCCCGGGGTAAAACAAATCAAAATAGGCATCTTGAACGCCCAGACGAAAGAATTCTTGCTTGGAACCGCTCAGGTTGAGCGCATGAATTTTACATTTGATGCGAAGGCGACCGGAATGGAAACTTATTTCTTGAAGTACAATGAAAATATGATTTATTTCGATTTGGGACCCGGGATTGCAGATATTATCCTTAAGGACAGTACACTCAAAATAGTTACTATCCAGGGAAATAAGGGGTATGATGACATGAATGCATTTCGTACCCAACTTCGAGCTGATAGTAATTTCACAAATAACAGGAGAGATCGAGCAAGACTTGATAGTTACCGTCGTGCTAAATTAATTGATTCTGCAGTCTTGAAACAAAAGGAAAATGCTTTCGCAGCTTCCGAGCTAAAAGGGATGAATACGCAATTAGGTTATACTGTGGAATGGATTAAAACACACCCATATTCTTTTATTAATAGTAAAATTTTATTTGAGATTATTCAAACTGCTCCAGAGATCATCATAAAAGACACTTTTAAACAATTACCAGATTCGCTTAAGAAAGATAGCTGGGCAAGACTGACGGAATACTGGATAGATAGTCTCTCTACCGGAGGAAAATTCCCTGAAACGAATTTTCATGATCGCAATAATAAGATCTTAAGCGTAAATAGCCTACTAAAAAAAGGAAAATATACTTTGGTTGATTTTTGGGCAAGCTGGTGCGTACCCTGTAGACAAGAGATGCCACTGCTTGCTTCAGTGTATAGCAAGTATAGTAAAAATAAATTTCAATTTATCAGCGTTTCGCTCGATCAGGATAGAAATGCGTGGTTGGAAGCTATTAAAACAGATAAATTAAAATGGACGCAACTCGCAGGAGAATATAAGCAGGTTTTAGCCAAATTCTTAATACCTTCTATTCCGTCAAATCTTTTGCTCGACGCCAACGGTAAAATTGTAGCTAGAAATATCTCTGCTGAAAAGTTAGACATATTATTGAATGCTGAACTTAAAAGCTTGAATTAGAGCAAATAGTTATTGCTTCCTCAAATCTTCTACTTCCTGAAAGATTATGAATAATGAAGTCTTGATTATGACAGCTAAAACGAGGTTTTCTACTAATATTTTTAACGACAAGTAATTTTAAATAGCCTGTCAATTAAAAGCGCCGAATTTCTAATTCTAACCATCAATCTATTAGAAATTGGGTAGCGTTGTTATAATTGGTTTTCACCAGATTCATTAAATTAAAGCTTTTGTTAAACAAGAAATATGGACAGCACATTTTTTACAGAACTGCAGCAGACCCATGTAAACGCATGGAATGAAAAAGATTCAGCGAAGCGGATTGAACTACTCAAAAAGATCTACAAAGATGAGATCAGGATGTACGATAAAGACTTTATTTTTGAAGGCTTGAACGCTGTTTCTGATTTTATAGGAAAGCTTATTGCTGAGGATCCTGCTTATCATTTTGCCGCGGCCAAGCCTATTGAGCCACTTCAGAACAGCGCAAGATTTTATGGCAACATTCAAACGAGTGGTGGTTTGCTGAATAGTATGGACTTTTTCCTTTTTGAAAGTGGAAAGGTAGCGCATTTATATGCCTATCTGGAGCCCGCGGTGTAGGCGATGGTCGTAACCAACTAAACGTGCGTCACTTCACTTGGACTTTTTCCAAACTCTTTCTTAAAAGCGAATGAGAAGTGCGATAAATCCTCAAAACCAACTTCCAGGTATACTTCACTAGGTTTTAGATGCTGCCTGGAAATTTGGAAATAGGCCTCATCCAGTCTTTTTTTCTTGAGCCATTCGCCTGGTGTAGTGCCAAAGGTTTTCATGAAATCTCTTTTGAAAGAAGATAAGCTTCTGCCGGTTAAATAGGCAAAACGTTCCAGGCTTACGTTGAACCGGAAATTGCGGTTCATGTAAACTTCGAGATCCATTTTATGGGTGATGCCAAAATTGAAGAAGATATTGGCCAGGTCTGGTTGAGACTTTAGCAAAATCAGTAATAATTCCTCTCTTTTGATATTGGCAAAGGTTTCATCCAATTGCAAGTCGCCAGTATAATATGGCGCAAGCGACTGAATGTAGTTCTTGATGAATGTATTTTCCGGAATTAATAGAAAGGCATCCTGATCTTTAGATGCTTCGGCATGGTAGGGATGCCTTTCTAGAAACTGCTTTAAAAAAGCTTCATCAAACGTGATGATTATTTTTTCGAAGTCACCGTTGTCCTTAAACTTTGTATAGCGTACCAAGTGGTTTTTCCGCGCTAAGCAATAATCCCCAGGCTGTAGTTCGTAGTGTTTATTTCCATCGTAACCCTTCATAGACCCTTTAAGCAGATACAAAAAGTAATGTTCCTGAATGAGTAGTTCAGGGGAAATTGCGGGGCCTAAGTGGCAGGACTGTATATTGTTAACTTTCAATCTTCTTTAAGCTAAGTTTTTAGTAAAGATAAGGAAACCAATTTACTGTAAACTATCAACACTTGCTAATTTCGCTTCTTCTTTACTTCTGGGTTGCCAGTGTAATAGCGTTCTGGCTTTGAGGTTAGACATTTGCTTGTAAAATGTAGCTGGAGTAGGTTGCATATGGGCAATGTTTTGTGAAATATCGGGACGTTCTTTTCTAATCAGTTCAGCGACATCGTAAAAGCTCATTACACCATCAGCATTGGCCAAAAATCGTTCGCCAGCTGCTGCTGGGTCGGTCATTGCTTTGATGTGGAGATCGGCTACATCGCGTACATCTACCACGCCCATTGTGAATTCGCCACTTTGATTTGTAGTTCCGTTTAAGATTCCAGTGATCGCAATGTCTAATGAAGCAGATGTGATGCCGCCTAGTGATGGTCCGAAAATTCCGACAGGATTGATCACGGTTAATTTTAAACCTTTACCTTCATTGGCAACATAATCCCAGGCTGCTTTTTCTGCAACGGTTTTTGATTTGATGTAGGCTGGAAGGGGTGTATTGACATCGGACCAGTCCTCTTCTGTAAAAACGTGTCCATCTATATTTCTACTGTAACCGACTGCTGCAAAGGAGGAGGTTAACACCACTCTTTTTACGCCTGCATTTTTTGCTGCTTTTAAAACGCGCAAAGCACCATCACGAGCGGGGATGATCAGATCATCCTCATTTGTAGGTTGTGTTGCCGGGAATGGCGATGCGATGTGCAGCACATAGTCGCAATCTTTAACCGCTTCCTCCCAACCTTTGTCGGCAGTAAGTTCCGCTTCAAAGAAGGAGAGCTTAGTGAAATCGGTAATGCCACCTGCTGTAAGTGCAGCAGTGATTGTTTCTTTTTTGGTTAAAGATCTGAGTGTAGTGTTTACTTCGTAGCCTTTTTCTAATAATTGCAAGATAGTGTGTATGCCTACAAATCCGGTGCCGCCGGTAACTAATACTTTTTGATTGTTCATCTGATGTAGATTAAATTTATGATTCAAAATTCGTCAATTGAAAAAGTATTTGTTTTGCTGTGAAGTTCAATTTTTGTTTGTTGTGGGGGTCGATTCTAACGATAATGAACGGCTAATGGTAAAGATTTTTAAAAAAATGCTTTACACTACTTCACAGTAAACTGATATACGCCCGAATCGGATTTATTTCCCTTGCTGTCTTTTGTCACGACTTTCCATACATAAGCGGTTCCAGGGACAACTGATAAGTCGGCCAGGAAGGAATTTGTTTCATTTGCTTTTACTAGAACAGGGCTGGTTGTTCCGACGTACACATCGTAACCGACGATGTCGCCCTCTACATCACTGCCTCTCCATTCTAGTCTCACTTTGCCTGAGGTTGCGGTAACAGTCTCTGCCATTACAGGAGATATAATTTCTGCAGGAAAGGGCGCATACGTAATCGCTCCGGGACCTGCATTGTAGAATTTCCATACGTCGCTTTTCGTGCTTTCAGTATTCGATTTGGAGGTTATAAACCAGGAGTACGGGGTATTTCTAGCCAGGGTCACTTCAAGTTCAACGGCAGTTGCGACTTTTGTTACGGACTCATTTGTAAGCAGATTTTTGAGCGTGAGCTCATAGCTCGTTGTGTTTTCAGCGACAGCCCATTTGAATACAATTTTACTTTCAGTTTCGGATACCACAGTACCGCTTGTGCACACGTCATTTTGTGCTGGAAAAGATAATGAAGATTTGCCAGGAACCGGAGTAACTACCACCGGTGGTGGAACTACGGGCTCCGGTGTTCCTTCATTTCCTTTTCCACAGGCTATCAATAACGTGGCTATAAAAATAGATGCTAATTGCTTTTTCATTTTTTAATTATTTTAAGATAAGACTCGGTCTTCTGTCCCGTTATTTTCAGGCTATAGATACCACTGTTCAAATCTGATAAGGCAAGTTGTATGATGCCTGATTCATTACGGTGTTTTCCAGTGTACACCAGCTTTCCGTTTAAGTCACGTATTTCAATGAGCACTGGAACTGTATCACCTGTAGACACGCTAATGTTATTTTCAAATGGGTTTGGAAAGGCTATAAGTTTGGTGAATACCTGTACCGTTTTTGTAACTGGTCCCTGACAAATTTTGTCTGAAGAAAGCGTAATTTCATTCTTTCCAGTTTGAAGTGGCAGTGTTACTTCCTGTTGTGTAGTCTCATAGATCTTGCCATTTAAATTAATAAAGTAGTGACTGGCACCTGATAAACTCAACTTGACCTGTTGATTGTCGTTACTTATTGATGAGTACAATTGAAGGTCTTTGGGTTCTTCAATTACCACATCAAAACATTGCTTGTAATCTGGCTGTCCGGCAACCGTAATGCATACGGAATACGTGCCAGCAGCAAGATCACTGACGCTAAGCACATCAGAAAATGTTAATGCGGAACTTCTTTGGCTACCTTCAATTGCCGCTGTATAATTACCTGCAGTTACGGCAGTAATTTTTAATGCGCCGTTAGCACTACCTTTGCATGCCGCAGCGCCAATTTGAAGTTTGAAGTTGTTTGCTGGGAGACCAAATATTACCGTAACAGGTATTTCGTTTGATGGTACTTTAAGCCCTGGTACTACAATGCTAGCCTGATAAGATCCGGATTGTGTTACCGTTATGGATGCCTGTGTCTGGCCACTTATTTCAGTCCCATCCTTATACCAAGCGTATGTAAAATCTGATCCCGTATTTGTTGAAAGCAAGACGCTGCCGCCTGTTCCGAATTTAGTAGATCCGCTGGCAGTGATTACAGGTTGTGGAAGCACGGTCAGTCCTGCCAGTGAAGCAGTTCCGCCAGGGGTGGTTACGGATATAGCGCCAGTACCAGGTGTTGACGTGATGGCAGTTATTGTTTCTGGCCCTTCAACCTTGAAAGATACGGCATCTGTTACGCCAAGCTTAACCTGTGAAGCTCCATTTAAATAAGCCCCGTTTATGGTGACCGTTGATCCAACAGTAGTGAACTGTGGTGTGAAGCTGGTAATCACTGGGAGGGGAATTACCACAACACTAATTTTGTTAGATGGAACTTTAAGCCCTGGAGCTACAATGCTGGCCTGATAAGATCCGGATTGTGTTACAGTTAAGGATGCTTGTGTTTGGCCGCTTATTTCAGTCCCATCCTTATACCATACGTATGTAAAATCTGATCCCGTATTTGCAGAAAGTACTACACTTCCACCATTTGCAAATGTTGTCGGTCCTGCGGCAGCGATTACTGGTTCTGGAAGTAATGTCAATCCGTTCAAGAAAGATGTTCCGCCAGCTGTTACAACCGTTATGCCCGCTGAGCCTGTCCCATTAACTACGGCGGTGATCGTCTGCGCATCGTCGATCGTAAAAGATTTAACATTCACAGACCCGAATTTAACTGAGGTTGTGCCGTTCAGGTTGGTTCCTTTGATTACTATCGTTGCACCGGAAAGTGCGAACTTAGGATTGAAGTCTGTTATAACAGGGGCTGGGATGAATGTAAATCCGTCTTTTGTAGCTACGCCACCAGTGGTTGTAACTGTAATAAGCCCAGATTCTCCTTCACCTACCATAGCCTTGATCTCTGTAGGGGAAATAACCTCAAATGACGCTGCTGGTTGCGTACCAAACAGTACTGAACTGGTCTTGGAGAAATTAGTGCCTGAAATTGTTACGACATCTCCTTTTGCAGCGTTTGCCGGTGAAAAGGATGTTATGGTAGGGGTGATGTTGAAGCCATTGTGGTAAATAGAAAACTTACTCTGATTCTCGCCTGCTACCAGGAGATCGGGCTTTCCATCTCCATTGACGTCTGCTGCAAGCAATTTATTAATCTGCATAAATGCTCCCGGATAGTCGAGTGGAATACTTGCAAGCTCTCCACTGGTAATCCAGTTTGGCCCATATTCTGTGGGTTTATTTAAGTATGCCAAAGCAGCTTTTGAATTTGCATACAGCAGGTCTGGTGTACCATCACCATTTAAATCAATAATAGACGGGAACTTAACCAGCGACTGGGTAATAAGATAGGCCCCAAATTTGAACGAAATGTTATTAGCGTTATCATATAAAGAATTGTTGTATAAGATAGAAGCACCGCCGATGTAAAAAGGGGGGATATTTATCAATATATCTAGTTTATCATCCGCATCAAAATCTTCAATTACTGTATTTTCAACCCTAGTGTAACCGAGATCCAGGTTGGCATTTGATAAGAATGAGAATGTGCCCGGAGTTGAAAGGTTCCTAGCTACAAATTGTTTGTAGTCAGATTCAATGTTTACCGCATCGGGCTTGCCATCTCCGCTGAAGTCTGAAAATGCTATTGGCGGTTGACCGGAAGATCTTCCAATAGCTAAATTTGTGCTTGGGGCAAATGATAGCGTATTGGTAGTAAGATCAGAGGTGTTTCTGTAAATTGCCGTTGTATTCAAATTGACCAGATCAGCTTTACCATCTTTGTCAAGATCGATTATATCAATATTTTCAAATGGACCTGAATTGACATTGTCTACAAAATGATTGGTGAAAGATATCTTTCCTGGTGTCGACGTATTTTGAAGAATGAGTACTCCAGATGAATTATTAAAGCAAAAATCAATCTTACCATCACCTGTTAAATCACCAGCAGCAAAGCAATTTACCGCTCTGTCCTGAACAACTACTTTTTCAAAATAGTTCTCATCGCTGATCAGACCAGGCCCCTTTGAACGGTATACCAATAACTGATTTGAGGTGGTTACGATGATGTCATTTTGCCCGTCACCATCAACGTCGGCTGTTTTTATAAGGCCTAACTGACCATCAACATTGAAGTCAACTTTCTTAGCGAATTGCTGACTAAGATCTGCATTGAAAGCAGCTGATGTTATACGGAATTTGATGGGCGAGATGCCAGTAAGGTGAGTATCGGTATTGATAACGCTAATGGGCAGAAAACTGCCGCCGGCAGGAACAATCGCTGTTAATGTTGTCGCCGATGCCGATTTGACGGTCGCTTTCAGCGAACCGAAATACACCAGGTTCTTGCTGATGTCCACATTAAAGTTGTTTCCAGAGATGGTGATTAGCGTTTCTGGTGGTCCTGAGCGTGGTGTAATTGTCGTAATGGATGGCGGCGTATCGTACAGGAAACCGCTGAAGATGCCTGTTCCGGCTGTGGATGTGACAGCGATTAGCCCCGATTTTCGTGATAGCGGCGTTGCCGTGATTACTGTAGGAGAAACGACTGTAAATGCTGTAGCGGGTTCATCATCAAATTTGACTGAAGTGATGTTATTGAAGTTTTGTCCAGTAATAGTTACGGTTGACGTACCGGGTGCACCATTCCACTTGTAGGCTGTTATCACTGGTTTTGGAATGAAAGTGAAACCCGCTAGCTCGGCAGTGCCATTTATAGCTGTGAGGGTAACGGCACCTGATTTGACTTCGCCGAGCTTAACTTTAAGCACCTGCGAGGTGGAGGTTCCATATTGCACGATTGGCACCGTGACGCCACCAACTTTAATCTCTGAAACTACAAAAACGTCACTGTATTTGATGCTGAGGGTATCGCCTTCAATGGCAGTGGTGGGCGAGAAAGCACTAATTACCGGTTGGCGCAGCCATGTCAACCCTGATTTTGTGCCAGTGCCATTAGGGGTTACAACTGTCACAACTCCTGACTCCTGATTTTCAAGTTCGGCTCTGATTTCAAAGGATGAAACCACTGTGAAAGACTTTACAGGTACTCCGCCAACTGTCACTGCTGTTGCACCGGTCAAATTCAACCCATTAATAACCATTGTATTTCCATTCCATGCAGCAAGGGGTGAAAAGGCATTGATAATGGGAGGAGGAATGTATGTAAACCCTTGAAGTGATCGTGTATCTCTGGAAGTTCTTACGCTAACATATGATAAGCCTGTAGTATATCCACCACCATCAGCCATAACTGCTGTAATAGTGGTGGGAGAAACCACGGTGAATGAAGCCGATTGGATGCCAGCCAACTCTACACTGCGAATGTCAGTGAAATTTGTTCCTGTGATCGTAACGATATCCCCAGCTTTCGCTGATTTCGGTGAAAAGTCAGTGACTGTCAATCCATCGTAAATAAAGCCGGTCTTCACCGCTGTACCTGCTACGGTATTGACTTCAATGTTTCCGCTCCCCGGTAAGTTAATTGGAATATATGCAGTTATTGAGTTTGCGGTGCTTGCAAAGAAGGACGCCGGAAGACCGGCGATTTTTACGCTATTTACACCGATAAAGTTGGTTCCGGTAATTACAATCTGCCCACCATAATTTTGTGATGTGGGACTGAAGCTTGCAATTGTAGGCGGCGAGACAAAAGTGAAGCCTGTGCGTTGGCTAGTCCCCAGGGGCGTTGTTACAGCCACAGCTCCTGATGTACCTCCTGCTACTATTGCCGCTATTGATACTGGAGAAACGACGTTGAAAGATTTCGCAGGTGTGCCTCCGAATGTGACCGCTGTGGCGTTAGTAAAATTCTGTCCGCTGATCATGACAGTTCCATCTGTACCTGCATTTGTCGTGAAACTCGTTACTAATGGCCCCGAATGAGAGAATCCTGATTTTACACCGCTTCCTAAGGCAGTTTTAACAAGAATACTACCACTTTGTCCGTCACCAACAGTTGCACTGATCTGGTTATCGGATAATACAGTAAATGCTGTAGCCGGCACGCCGCCAAAGGCTACACCCGTAGCACCGGTAAACCTGATGCCGTTAATTAGTACAGTGCTTCCGGTGTTGGCGGATGCCGGAGTAAATATGCCTACGACTGGTGCCTTGTGTGTGAATCCAATTCCATAGACTTTCCCGCCAATGGTTGATACCGAAAGATTATCACTGCCTGACTCTGGGACAACTGCCTTGACTGTTGTATTTGATATTGTGGTGAATGATGACGCAAGAACATCCCCAAAATAAACAGCGGTTGTTGTGCTGAGATTGTCGCCGGTAATCGTGACTTCATCTCCTACGGCCGCGGTTGTGGGAGTAAATGAACTTATGCTTGGGAAGGGGATAAAAGTGAAGCCTGGTAAAGTTGCTGTTCCACCGGGCGTAACCACTACCACATCGCCCGAAGCACCTGAAGAGACCTGAGCCTGAATCTGAAATCCATAGCTTGTATATTGATAGCACCTGACGCCGCCAAAGTATACTTCTGTCGCATTGGCGAGGTTTTCTCCTGTAATGATGACTGAACGGAAATTCAGACCTGCTGTTACGGGTGTAAATGAGGTAATCACCGGAAGTGGGATAAAAGTAAATCCATATTGGATAGCTGTTCCAGCTGGTGTAGTCACTTCTATGGTAGTGCCAATTGATGCAGGCGCTACAACAGCCGTGATCCGTGTTTCATTAACTATAGTGAAAGAAGTAGCTGCTTTACCTCCAATACGCACACTTGTTGTATTTAGAAAGTTGTTGCCGTCGATGGTTACAGTACTTCCCGTTTTTCCTTGCTGAGTTATTGCCTGTATAAGGGGTTGCTGAAAGGCTTTGAAATTCGGCGAGGTTGTGAAGCCTGTGCTATTGATTACAGAAATGCCTGATCCTGAGTTGTATGTTGGTACGGTTGCTTCCAGTTCGGTATCTGACTTTACCGTAAATTGAGCCTCGGTATTACCTATACGCACGGAAAGAGTTGTTGAAAACTGCGTTCCAGTTACTGTGACTTTATCACCTGGATAACCATTTGCAGCGCTTAGCGCCGTGATTGTGGGTTCTGTAATCACCGATAAAGAGCCTGCTGTGGCCGTTCCATGTGGATTGCTTAAAGAGAGATTTCCGCTAGCAAGCCCCACAGGAATCTGAATGGTCAGACTTTCGCTTGTAATTAATGTAAAAGGCACTGCCGTGTTACCAATTTTAACTTCAGTTATCCCCGAAAGATTAGTGCCCGTAACTGTCACAGTTTCGTATTTAGCAGCAGCCTTCGGCGTAAAATCGGCGATAGTTGGCGGTGTAGGGGGGATGTTGACACCTATGCGTAGTATGGTTTCTGCCAGCCCGGTGGCGTTAGCTGCGGTAACCACGTAGTCTTTCGCCTCGGATATGACGGTTGGCGTTCCGCTAATCAGACCTGAATTACTTAGTGATAAACCGGCGGGTAGTGCCGGACGGATATCATATCCTACGGTCTTGATGACCTTGATATGAAAGTAATCTACTACGTAAATATCCCCATTTGGATTAACTGTCAAATACGAAGGATAACTCCAGCCTGCTATTGCCCCTGGGCCCTCCATGTCGGATTTGCCCGTAGTGCCAGATAAAATCTTTCCTTTTCCATCGGGAGAATATATATAGATCAGTGCTCCTGAACTTAAGTAAAGATTGTCGTTTTTATCCAGGGTTATATATATGCTTGCTTGAAAGAAGATGTCACCTGGAGTACCGGCTCCTGCAAAGATTGTTGAGGTACCGTCGGGTTTAACTTTGAACACTTTTCCCGTAATCCGATTGTCTGCTATAAAAATGTTTCCTTTAGAGTCTATGCTCATGCTGGATACCTGATCTATACTCCAGGATCCTGGAATTTGAGTCTTGACACCGGTGGTTGTCATTTTCTGTAACTTACCTTTTTCAATGAAGTACATCACATCATTGGAGTCCATTACGATTGGACCTGGAGATCCTAATGAACTGGCTATTGTAGTTACAACACCATTTGGAGTTACCTTCCTGATCCTGCTATTGTCGCCATCTCCAAAATCATAGTCTGTAACATATAAGTCGCCATTTTTGCTAACTGCTATACCGACAATGGATTTGAATTTGGCTGTTTTCGCGTCGCCATCTAGATTTCCGAAAGTAGTTCCGGTTAATAATTTGACGTTGCCCTGAAGATCAATAGAGAAAATGCGCTGATTATTCTCTGTAAAATACATGATTCCGGAAGGTGCTGTAGTAAGCAATTTGAAATTGGTTCCTCCATAATAACCTGGTGTGTAGTTGCTAACAGGGAATGCTTTTGTGTAGCTGTACAACTCTTGAGGAACGGAACCACCTGAATTTTGAATCTGGATGGGTGTAATAGCTGTACCCTGGGTGAAAATTTGCGGTGTAGACACACTAATGTTTGGTAGTTGAAGCTGGCCAAACGAGGGACTCACTGCGAAACACAGCAAGGCACATAACAAAGAAGAAAATTTCATTGAAGTATCGGAATAGAGCGTTAGGTTAGAGAACAAAATTTAGTTCACTAATATAGTGAAAATATTGGAATGCCTGGATCAGGCTGTCAATTTTACTAATGTCATCTAATGAGATAGGTGTTTTTCTAGGCAAAGAATCAGCGATATCTACAAGGTCTTCATTTTGATTAAAAGATGCAATTTTCGATTCGCTAATTGCAAATATTAGTTTAGGCGGTTTATCTGATTTGCCCTTTTTGCAGGTAAATTGTACCTTGCGGGTGCTAACAAATAATGAAAACTGAATACGCATATGAGATCTGCTTTATTTGCAACAATTGTCATCAGCACTTTAGTATCCTGCGCCGGTATGAAAACAAATACACCTGGTAAATCTGAAACTTTTTACACGATCGGTCATAGGGGCACACGTGGGTTAATGCCTGAAAATACGATTGAGGCCATGAAGAAAGCGATTGACCTGGGCTGCAATACGATTGAGTTTGATGTGCATGTGACTAAGGACGGAGAAGTAATTGTATATCACGATGATTCTTTTAATCCCGATTACACCTTGTTGCCTGATGGCGCTGAGTTTAAAAAAGAAGACCGCAAGAAATACACGTTTTACCAGATGGACTATGCTGATATCCGCAAGTTCATCATCGGCAAAAAGAAATATAAAGATTTTCCGCAACAACAGCAGCAGGCAAGTTATACACCGCTGCTGGGCGAGTTGATCGACTCGGTTGAAGCTTATACTAAGGCTAAAAAACTGGCAGGCATCAATTACCTGGTAGAAATCAAAGCCAACCCGGCAACCGATGGATTTGAGCAACCGGTACCTGAAGTTTTCGTAAAGAAAGTAATGGATGTTTTAGCTATAAAGAAATTGGGTAAGCGTTTGATCATGCAGTCGTTCGACATCAGACAATTGAAGGTTTTGCATCAAAACTATCCTAAGGTTGCTGTTGGCCTATTGACGGGTGACAAGGCGGTTACCATGGCGAAAAATCTGAGTGATATGGGTTTTACGCCTGATTTCTACAATCCGCATTACGGCATGGTTACACCACAAATGATCGATACCTGCAGGAGTAAAGGGATGCTGATTGCGCCATGGACGGTTAACGACCTGCCAGAAATGAAGAAGCTTAAGGCTTTAAAGGTAAACGGCATTATTACCGACTATCCTAATTTTTTCGCTGACCTTTCTAAGTAGCATTAATTTTTGCTTCTAAATTTTCAGCGGGATTACTTCTCGTGGTTTAGCATCAGGTGGTACTGGATGCCTTCTCTTATAGCATGTAAAGCAGGGCTATCCAGTTGACATCCGATGCTTTCGCAATGTTCCGGATTTTTATCGTCCAATTGAATTTTCCCAATAACATCGCCTTCTATTGAAATTTCATATTGGGCATTACCTAAGGGGTTAATGTCGTAAAATCTTCCCTCTTCTGCTACGGCTACTTCTATTCTGAATTGTTTCATTTTCTGTCTTTTTCGTATAACAATATGAGCTGAGATAAGTTTCCAATACTATCTACAAGTTATATTTTTTGTGTACTTGTCTAGTAAACGATCAGAAGCGAACTTAGGTTGTTTTTGATTGTGTTGTTTAGAAATTCTAAATTTTATTTATTAATCTAAACATATGTCGTAAATTTAACTCATTGTAAATGGTTGTTATCAGTTATGGTGCGCTGAAAGCGTTTATTATAGTATGACAAATTAAAAGATTGCTCAATGCTTTAAATTGAGCCCCTTGATGCTACTGCGGGTGATCATGTAGTTGAATGATGTTTGTATTTGTTTCGATGAATCTAAAGCGTAAAATCACACAGGATGCCGACTACGATGTAGTTATGGCCAAAATCGATGCCTTAATGGCGAAAGGAAGTAGTAATGTTACCAGTGAGGAACTTGCTCAGATCCGCGAACTTGCACTGGAAGCGCAAAAATACGAGCATAAAAAATATACAGTCGAATTGCCGCAAACCTTAATAGGGATGATTGAAATGAGAATGTATGAATTGAAACTCAAACAAAAGGATCTTGCCGAAAAGCTTAATGTCAGCACAGCAAAATTATCGCTTATTATGAATGGTAAACAAAAGCCAGATGTAGAATTCCTAAAAGCCGTTTATACTGAACTGGGGGTAGATGCTGATTTTATATTACAACATGCGTGATATCGATTAGTAGGCATATAGGTGAGCTCTATTATTGTAAGTGCATTTATAGTTGGTTTTTGGATTATTTTTGTTGGATGGTATATAGGATTGATTTCAAAAACCTTTCTTATTTAACTAAAGGAGATGCAAGACAGCAGCTCGCTTATGTGGCAATTTCTAGGCTAGGTATCATGAATGTACTCTCTTTCTGAATTATAAAGAAGTAGCAATCGAAAAGTTCTCTTTATAAAGCGTTGGCGTAGTGCCGCGGTGTTTCTTAAAGGCAGTGTAGAAGGTGGATTTTGAATTGAATCCAACTTCATATCCAATTTCTTCGAGTTTAATTCCTTTATCGGCAGAAATCAGTTCGCAAGCACGCGCAATGCGGTATTCATTGATGTAAGATGCGAAACTTTTGCCCAGGTTATCGTTGAGCAATTGAGAAAGCTGGTGCGCACTGATATTTACTTTTTGCGCCAGATCATTTAGTTTGAGATCTGGATTTTTATAGAGTTCCTGCTCATTGATTGCTTTATGCAGTCGATCTGTTAGGCTGCTGGCATGGTCTCCGTCGATTTTCTTATTAGCGTAACGTTCAGGCTCTTCGTTCCCGAGAAAGGCAGTGTCAGATTTTTTTCTGCCCAGAAATATCGGGATGTTGAGGTATAGTAGCAGGGAAAAGAAAAGTGCCCCGGCGATGTACACGCTGCTGAAAGACCAGAAAAAGACAATCACATAGGCAATCAGGATGACCATATTACCAATAAAGATGGATAATATAGGTTTTTCGCCAGGCGAGAGCTTTTGAGTATTGTCAAATAATTTAGCAATGGTTTTTCGCAGTGTCCAGCCAGTTAAGAAGAAATAGACTACCCATTGCGCGTAAATGATGTGGACGATGTAATGATTCCAATCCCAGGGATGCGTTTCATAAGGGAGCACCAGTCCGACGCCGACGATAGCAACTATCCACCCCCAATAGGTATACTTCCAGCGTTTTGGTGTAAATTGAATATTACTTAATGCAGCTCTGGTGAAATAATAGAGTGAGGGGCCGATGAGGAAACATCCTGAAAGTCCGATTTGCAGATAGGTGCGTGGGAGACCGTGGAAAAAATAACCGAAGATGGCTTTGGTGATCCTGATGCTAAGTGCCAGCAATAACAAGCCAAGGAAGTAGGAGGCGGGCGACTTTGGCTTTTTAAAGAACAAAAGATAGCCGCTGATCACAAATCCATTGAATGCTCCTAACATGCTAAAGAAGAATAGGATCTGTTGTCCGAGGTTCATGTTCAAAAATAGTAAAATAATCGAAATCTCATGTCTGGTTCTATGATTGTCGACAGAGTCATTATAATTTTCGCATTTGACTTCTGTGCATTAATTTATTATAATATTTGTCTGATTATGAGGATTTTGTGTTTTTTAGGCGTCCTTGATTACTGTTTTAAGAGGGGTGTATGTTACGTGTAACAATGAAAAGCGCAATAGGCCTTTAAAGTGGTTTAAACCGCGATTTTGTTTTTTCTGAAATATTTTTTTTCCCACTTTAAAGTATCACCAAGGCCGATTTTGGTCTTTTTTGCAGGGGGGTGTAACACCCCCCTACACTGTTTTCATTGGTATAGGTTGTGGATATTTGTATAGCAGTTCCATAACAACAACGACAGTAGTCGTGATGTGCTGGGCTTGAGGTGCTAGATGCGTGCATTCGGTTACCTAGCAATCAGCCGGGATGGCGTTGCAAATGTTCTTTGATATATTGGATGAGTCAATTGAAGCAACTATGAATATGGTTGATAGAAGACTTGTCAAATGGGATGTTGATGAATTAATTATCTGCTCCAGGGAGAGGAGCAGATAATTTATCTGACACCGCCCATGATATTACATCGCGAAAATCTATTTTGGCTGCCTCGGTCAGTTGAATAACAGATTTGAGATCTCCTTTTGCGAGAAAAAGTACAGCATTTCTGGTATTATTTAAATTGTATGCTGATTCTGCCATAACATGCCTGAGTTCTATAGATATGAGCTGGTCTTGTACCAACTGTTGATCGGCTGTTTTGAATTGAGCTTGAATTAGTTCGATGAGTTGTGTACTTAATTCCATATCGCTTCCGTTTTTGATCGCTTACCTAGATTTTGAATATAGTGAATCTTTCTGTTTTTATGTTGTGGTGAAAATTTTTAACAGAACGCTATTCGCTCACCGGGACCTGTTTTGTCATGAGAAAACAATATAAATTAAAACAGGAACGATTGTTCCGGTATTGATTGTATGTTTGCGGAACGATTATTCCAAATAGAAAAATAGTCACTCATAACAATGAAAAAGTTAGAAAGCAAAATAGCAGTAGTAACAGGCGCATCAAAAGGTATTGGTGCAAGTATCGCTAAACACCTTGGCGCAGCAGGTGCTAGCGTAGTTGTAAATTATGCATCAGCAAAAGATGGTGCTGAGCAGGTTGCTGCCGAAATAGTTGCCGCTGGAGGAAAGGCCATCGCTGTACAGGGAAATGTATCAAACGAAGCGGATGTAACCCGTTTATTCGAAGAAACTACAAAAGCATTTGGTCCGGTAGATATCTTGGTAAATAACGCAGGAGTATATAAATTCGGCGGTATAGAAGAGATTAGTGCTGAGGATTTCCACAATCAGTTTGATACGAATGTGCTTGGGTTATTACTGGCTACTAAGGGTGCGGTTAAGAACTTCAGCGAAAATGGTGGCAGTATCATTAACATCGGTTCTGTAGTTAGTGCAATCACACCTGTTGGTAGTTCGATATATACGGCAACTAAAAGTGCGGTAGACTCGATCACTCATGTATTGGCAAAAGAGTTGGGTGGTAAAAAAATTCGTGTTAATTCTATCAATCCAGGTATGATTGAAACTGAAGGTACGCATACTGCAGGTTTTATCGGTAGCGATTTCCAGCTTGATACAGTTAAAAACACACCACTTGGTCGTATTGGTCAGCCAGATGATATTGCTGATGTGGCAGTATTTCTAGCTTCTGAGGATGCGCGCTGGTTAACAGGTGAGATTTTACTTGCCGGTGGTGGCTTAAGGTAATACAGCTCTTTTAATAGTTAATAAATTAAAATGAATAGCTTTGCTTTAACAAGCAAGGCTATTTCAGTTATGGCAAGAACGAAAGATTTTGATGAGAACGAGGTGCTGGCTAAAGCTATACAGGTTTTTTGGCACAAGGGGTACAATGGCACATCTATGCAGGATTTGGTAGACGGCCTGGGCATCAGTCGTTCTAGCTTATATGACACTTATACGGATAAACACAGCTTGTTTTTAAGGGCGCTGGATAGCTACCAGTGTAAAGGGGCTGCGCAGATTCAGGAAATTGTTAACGGAGCTGGATCAGCAAAAGCAACGATAAAGCGGCTACTTGAATTTACTGTTGAGGAATTGTTGGGCGACAGACAGCAAAAGGGCTGTTTCATGGTAAATGCAGAGGTTGAAGTTGCTCCGCATGATGAACAGGTAAGTAACTTGGTTTGTAAGAACGACCAGCAGATGGAAGATGCATTTTATCAGGTTATCCAAAAAGGTAAGGACAGTGGTGAAATCAAAGGCACACAGGATGTGCGTGCGCTTGCCAGGTTTATCTTTAATGCAGTAAAAGGTATGCAGGTTACTGCAAAGTCGACCAAGGATAAAGCAGTGTTTGATGATATCATTGCGCTGACGGTATCGGCGTTGGGGTAGGTAAGTACTTTCTTTCATCGAATTTTATCAGTCTATGGTGGAAAAAACGACGTAAAATGTCGTTATCACAAAATATTTTCATTTTGTTTTGGGGTCGGATCCTTATAGTTAAAGCTAACATTGGCTTAACATCAGCAAAAATTGTTGGCTTAAAACTTATTTCAAGGCACATTTAAAATCTTTCTGGCTCATTTTAAACGGCTTATCTGGTTTCTTTAAAAAAAGTGAGATCACTATTTGCAAAATCAATCAGAGTTTGTACTTTTGTCGCGGAGAGTTGGCAGAGTGGTCGATTGCGGCAGTCTTGAAAACTGTTGACTTGTCAAAGGGTCCGCGGGTTCGAATCCCCCACTCTCCGCCAAGGTATCAAAACCTACAAAAAGCCTGAATCGAAAGATTTCGGGCTTTTTTGTTTTAGTTGCAGGTATGGCGTGTTTTAGGATAATGTCATTTCGGTATCCAGCCTTTTCAGAAACTGCTCTGCGTTTGTTGAATGAAGCTCCTGCTTGTCTTTATCCATCTTATCATACATGTTTACCAGCATCCCCAGGCGCGGATTCTTTAAAAAGAAGTTGCGGTGTACATCCATAAATCGCCAGAATAGCCCATCCCACACAGATTGCCATGCTCCTTTTTCATAATCACTCATTTTCATTAAATAATTACTACCACTGATATAAGGTTTCGTTACCATCAAACCACCGTCGGCAAACTGAGTCATTCCGTACACATTTGGTACCATTACCCAATCGTAAGCATCAATGAACATTTCCATAAACCAGCGGTATACTTCGTCAGGATCAAACTCGCATAGTAGCATAAAATTCCCAAGCACCATTAATCTCTCAATATGGTGGCAATATCCAGTTTTCAGAATCTTCTTAATAGTAAGGTCAATAGGAGGGATTCCTGTCTCACCAGTCCAAAAACTGCGGGGAATCTTTCGTTTAAATTTCCAGTAGTTGGTAGTACGCTGCTTTACGCCTTCGCGCTCATATACCAGGTGAACAAATTCCCGCCAACCCATAATCTGTCTTATAAATCCTTCAAGAGAATTTAAGGGAATGTTATATTTTTCCGACATAGCTAATGTTGCCTGGATAATCTGCCCGGGTTGCAGTAAGCCAATGTTGAGCATGGGGCTGAGTACAGAATGGTGAAGTACGTGTTCTTTAGCTACAATAGCATCCTCATAAATACCGAATTTTTCGAAGCGGGTTTTCAAAAAGTTATCCAGCCATTTTATGGCATCGTCAAATGTCACTACAAACAGGCATTGCGTATGAAGCGCTCCATAGTTGTTAGGGAAATGCTTCTCCACATATTGTTTCGCTTCAGTAATAAACTCAATCTCTTCAGGCATTTTTAGCGAAGGTGCCTGTTCTTTTTTGGGGAACCTTTTTCTGTTGTCTTCGTCAAACGACCATTTACCTCCAATTGGTTCTCCATCCCATTCCAATAGGATGTTATTTTTCTTTCGCTGCCAGATATAAAAGTCAGTTTGAAAATAAGCTTTCTTTTTGTTGAAATATTCAGTCGTATCTTTGACAGTATTTAGGAAATTCGGACTGTCGTAAATATACAGGGTAACATGATGAATCTTGCAGGAATGTTGGATTCTCTTTAATAACCAATCGTCGGCCACTGCTGCAATTTCTATACGCGTAACACCTTGTTCCGCAAGATTAGCTACAAGTAATCTGCAGTCATTTTCTTTTGTGCATGTTTCTATATATCGAACAGTATATTCATTTTCTTGCAACCATGATTCGTAAAATTTCATACTTGCCCTGTGCAAGACTAATTTTTGCCGATGAAAATGATACTGTCTGAATAACAACGATTCCTCAACCAGATAGATGACCTGACTCTTTTTAATTGCCGGATGATTTTGAAATAGCTGGTGTGGGAAAATTAGGGTAACTGAATTTACCATTGCTAGCTAAACTTATTTGGTTATTTCGTGGGGTTCAATTCCAGGCTTTGCATAAGCTAAGCGGCCAATCGGCTGTGGTAAAAAATAGGCATCTAAGCCAGCAACTGTCATTGTTTTAGCTTCAACATGATCTACAGTGCCGTCTGTGGTAACTATGTTGTTGTTAGCCAGTATATGGATAATTTCTCCGATCACTATCGTTGTACCATTAATTTTCATATCAATTAGCTCCTGCAGTTTTAAGCCAATGCGGATGCTTGATTCTTGTACGAAAGGTGCAGTAAAACCTTCAATATACAACTCGTTAAAACCACAGGCATCAAACTCAGACACGTCCGCTGGATAAGATGCACTGGTTTGGTGTGCTTTCATGTACCATTCTGGCAGGACATTATTTAATGTATACTGCCCAGATGATTTGATGTTTTTTAGCGTGCTGTTATGCTCACGCTCTGGTCTGATAACCAGGCCCAAAAGTGGTGGGTTGGCGCCCAGGTGAAATGCCGAACTTATCAGGCATAGATTAGAGATCCCTTCATCATTAGCGGTTCCCAGGAGATTAAGGGATTTATATCCGATAACGCTATTGATCAGGCTTATTCTATATTGTTTCTCCAATTGTGCTATCTGTTCACGCTGAATGTTTACCATATTATTTCCGTTTTTAATTTCTTAATTACATCTGCATCCGTAACTACCTAACCACCAGTTGCAAGCTGAATTGATCGGTTCCCTAAATTTAACACAAACTGAATCCAGGCTTGTACTGTAGTTCGAATTAGTACAATAATAAATTATAAAGTACAATCCTGTACTTTTTTATTGAGATTTCATTCGAGGATGTATACTAAACCGTTCTTATCGAATCGGAACGATATTTGATTTGTATGAGCAGGGATACGCTGATATTCCAACCTTGAACTTTTAAAATTAAACCAAAACGACCTATGTTTTCATCTCTAACTAAAAAAGAAGACGGCGCTGAAAGCAGCGACGTAAACGGTAAAATCATGAATTCTCTTGGCCCTGTAATGGCAGAGCATTGGCCAAAAATAGAGCCGTATGCTGATAAGGCTTTAGCAGCTGCACAAGACGATTCAACTTTCGAAATGTTGGCGCGCAAGATATATCCATGGCTTCCGATGTTGGTTCGCTTAGCAATTAAGGAAGATAAATTTGTATCATTTACTTTAGAGCATAAGGGACCACTTCTTGCTAAGCTAGCTGAGGTGAAATCGAAGAATCAATAAATTACGCTAATCATTTAATATGCTCTTAGGATCAACAACTAATAATCAGTCGCAACCAAATTCAGAGTCGTTAATAATCCAGTTATTATTACAACAGCGTTATGCTGAAGCGTATGACTGTTTGATTGGTCAGCAGCCTTTACAAAGCGCGGCGCTTTATAATATGGCGCTTTGTTTGCATTGGGCAGGGAATTATGAGTCCGCTTTAAGCAAGCTCGAAAATATCCAGCTTGCCCCTCAGTTAAGCAATGGGAACAAATTAAATGGTAACGGCGAATATGTAGAGATTAGAAACAAGCAAAATGAAACTAATGATTACCTGCATGGCCTGACTGAGGTATATATAAAAGCCTTTCCATCCTTAGCGCATGATGCGATCATCAGGCTTAAGACTGATTGCTGGTTAAAGTTGCGTAACTACGATAAGGTAAGAGCTATTGCTACTCCAATTGCCAGTAAAGGGTATAAAAATATTACAGACGCATTAAAATTTGCAAATACACCCAATGATGAAAGAATTTAATGATATCAGGGATGCCTACCAACGGAATATGTTTGCGGCAGCTGCTGACAAAGTTGACATATTAAACCTATACAAACAGTTGCCAGATCCAGGCATCACCAGTGAATATGAGGAGAATCTTTACCACCTGGCCGCAAGGTTTACTGACGTTGACGCTATTCATTTTCTAAAAGAAGCTGGGCTAAAGCCAGCAACTGATAAATACGGGAATACCCCTTTACATGCGCTTACTGGTACGCGATTTGACTTTGGCGATCCTAACGTTGAGGAGGTTGCAGTTAAAATTTATGATACTGCCAGAGCCTTGTTAGATGCCGGCATTAACCCAAAAAAGAAAAATGATTCGGGCAAACTTGCCTATTTTGAAGCGGGTCTGCTTTATATGTACCCCTTTTTGCAGGCAATGGGTGAGGCCGATGTTAGGATGGACTTTACAGAAAGTGGCGGTATGAACCTACTGCATACGATATGTGATAAATTGGGAAACCGAAAAGATCTTCGGGGTGCCGTAGAAGCAGTGACTAAAACCGTAAGGATACTGCTTGAAAAGGGCGGTATTGATATTGAAGACAAAGATGTATTTGGTACCACACCACTTACGTATGCGCAGCGCAGCGGCGTAAAAGAAGTAGCGGCCTTGATATCGGGAGATGAAAGTGACGTGGCCACAGGCGGAATGACTATTCATGAGGCTGTCTTAAACCGTGATCCTACTGCCGTAGAAGCTTTGATCAACGCTGGAGTCGATTTGAATGAAGTGTCTGATCAGTACAGGCGTACAGCCCTGATGCTGGCATGTGAATACGCTTCTGCGCCATTAGTGAAGCTGTTGGCCACAGGTGGGGCAGATGTAAATTTCAGAGCGGGAAATGGGGAGACTGCTGTTTATTACTTGATTACCAAATCGGTAAGTAATTTCGGGAGGGGGATAAGTCAGGATCTTAAGGACGTGGTAAAAATGCTGCGCACCTTATTGGAAAACCGATTAGACTTTAACGCCGCTGTTGATAATGAAGGTAATACTGCGCTTAATCTGGTATGTCAGGCTGGATACCTGGCTGATCTTAATTCAAGTCTGGCAGAAGAGTTGATTGATGCCGGTGCCGATCTTAACCAACCCAACCAGTCAGGTAAAACGCCATTAATGTCTTTTGCGCAGCGGGGCAACGAAATGAAATATAACATTGCCGAGTTATTGCTTGATAACGATGCTGATACGAGCTATGTAGACCAATTGGGAAATACTGCATTAATCTATGCAGCTGGAAATTCTGATCAGATGTCGGGTAAGCGGATCGTTTCTTTGATTTTGGAGAAAGATAAATCAACTCTGGAAAGGGTAAATAATGCTGGTCAGACGGCCATGGACGTAGCTATTCAGAATAACAATGAGGCCGTTGTTAAACAACTAATGATATAAAAAACGCAGATAGAGCAATATGGATAATATGTTTTTAAACGCATGTAAAAATGCACAAAAAGGAATTGTACAGGCTTTTTTGAAAAAGGGTGGGATAAATGTAGATAAGCGCGACAGTTTGGGTAATACTCCTTTATATTATGTTTGCGCTAAAGGTGCAAAAGATATTGTAAAACTGTTGATTGAGGCCAATGGCGATGTGAACCTGGCAAACAACATTACCGAAACTCCATTACATATTGCTGCACGCAGTGGCAGCAAAGAAATTATTAAGTTGCTTACGGATGCTGGTGCTGATGTTAACGCGAGCAATAATACTGGGCAAACTCCCTTATTTTATGCCGTGTTGGCTTACAAAACAGAAACGGCCTTGAACCTGATCAGCCTGGGTGCTGATACTTCAGTTAAGGACAACGCAGGATTTAATGTGTTGGATCATGCTACTGCAAATGGTTTGCGCGATTTAGTTTCCGCACTATCGAACGGCAATGTTGCACAAAAAGACGATCATGGCAATACACCCTTGCATCAGGCGGTTTATAATAACCAGAGTGAAACGGTTCGGGCGTTAATTCAAGCTGATGCATCGAATGTCAATGAATTAAATAATGATGGTGTTACTGCTTTGGTATTGGCAGTGAATAATTCTAATATTCATTTAGCCGAGTTGCTGGTTAAAAATGGTGCTGATGTAAATCTGCACCTGTTAAATGGAAATTCAGCCCTGCATTATGCAGCGGGTTTAGGAAACCAACATATGGGAAAATTACTGATTAATGCTGGTGCGGAGATTAATTCGCGCAACAGCTTTAGTGAGACGCCACTACTTGTTGCCGCTCAATGTGGCTTTAATGATTTTACAGCGATGCTGATCGAAAAAGAGGCGGATGTAAATGCTGTAGATAATGGAAGTAGGAGTGCCATGGATTTTGCCAGCGAGCGTGGTTATACTGAGATTTTAGAACAGTTGTTAATGGCAGGTGCGGATGGTAAATAAGCACGTGGATTTTACGAGGTTCAATTCAATAATTTTTCTAATTGCTCATCCAAAGCTTTTCCTCGCAGATTTTTAGCGATGATGATACCATGCTCGTCAATCAGGAAATTATTTGGAATTGCATTGATACCATACATCAGGGCAGCTTTGTTTTTATCACCGCGCAGATCGCTCACATTGTCCCAGGTTAGCTTGTCTTTCTTAACTGCGGCTAGCCATTGTGCTTTATCGTCATCCAAAGAAATACCCAATACGTTAAATCCTTTAGCTTTAAAGCGGGCGTAGGTGAGGACTAGATTTGGATTTTCTTCACGGCATGGCCCGCACCAGGATGCCCAGAAGTCAAGCAGAATATATTTGCCTTTTACCTGTGATAGTTTAAAGTTTTTACCGTTTGTATGTAACTGTTCAAAATCGGCATAGTGATCACCTATTTTCAGGTTTTTAGCAAGCGCAAGGTACTCGCTGATTTCTTTTCCATATTGGGAGGCCTTCATTTCGGGAGCCATGTTTTGATAAAGAGAAGCGGTGATATCCTTACCCCAGGTAGTGGTATAGATATCGAGCACGTTGGCCGCTACCAGCGATTGCGGATTGCTTTTTACCCATTGTTGCTCTACCTGTTTGCTTTGTGCATCCACAGATCTGATCTGTGCGATCAAGCTTTTTCTTGCTATGCTATCTTTAGTGTTCGTCAAGATCAGGTTTAGACTGTCAGAACGATTGTCGAAGGGCTTACGCAAGTTTGCAAGTTGCATATCTTCATCCTGCGTAGCAGAACCTGTGATTGATCCTTTTTTGAATTCGCCGGCTTTAAGTGCCATATTGATTGTGGTGTTTTCAAGCCAGAGATGGACATAATTTGTGTATTTAGCGGTATGTAAGTATACGGGAGTAGCAGGATCAGTAATTTTCCCAGTCATTTCAAATTTACCATCTATAACACGACATGAATCAATGTCTTTGTCGGGTTTGGCTGTACGCAGATAAAGCCATGTGCTGTCTGGCAAACCACTAACTGTTCCTTTAATTTGGTAACCTGGTCCAGCCGGCAAAAATGCAAAAGCAGAAAGGATGCAGACCGTGAGTAGGATAAAAGTATATTTCATGGGGTTGTATAATTATTTGAGTTAAAATTAGCTGGTTAGTTGTTAATTTTTCTGGGAATTAGACCGACCACCTTAGTTTTTCGACTGAATACTAATAGCTGGTTTAGTCGAAAAAAGTTAACGCTTTGTCGAAAATCAAGAAGTATACTTTTTGCCCTGAACAGAATATCCTTATTTTGCGTCATGAAGGCTAATAAGTATTGGGTAGACCGGAAATATTTCTGGATAGAATTAGGCTTTATCTTTTTCCTTTCCTTTATGATCACCTTGATCAGTGATCTGGAATACAGTACCTATGTGCAACACGATATGTCGAGGTTTAGCGAAGACTATGGCTACCGACTAATCACTGAATCACTCAATTTATTCTGCTATGGTGTATTATACTGGGGGTTTTTAAAACGCTATGTTTTTAAGCGTAAACTGATTGGCGTGATGCTATCTTGCGTTGGCTTTGTGATACTTAATCATATTTTCGACAAGTATGTGACCAATTGGGCGCTGATCCATTCAGATATTGTATCCGGGGAGTTCCGTAAACGGGCATTAAAAGATATGCTTGAACCCAAGATACTATTCACGTTTAATTATATGTTGATCTCGGCGATCTTTCCGTTAATCGGTCTAGCTTTTTTGGTACGGTCGCTAACGCAGGATCGTGATATGAAAGCGTTGAAAGAGCAACAATTGATCTCAGAGCTTAATTATCTGAAGGCGCAGCTCCACCCACATTTCTTTTTTAATACGATTAACAATATCTATGCGCTGGCATTAAAACAATCAGCAGATACGGCACCAATGGTAGCCAGGCTAGGGGAAATGATGCGGTATATTCTTTATGAAGCTGATCAGAAGACTGTGCTCTTGTCAAACGAAATCGATTTTCTCTCCAGCTACGTCACCGCAGAAAAGATCAGACATCAGGAACAGATCAATATTAGCTTTGATGCTCAGGGCATCAAAGCCGACGCCCGGATTGAACCTTTGCTGCTGTTACCGTTTATAGAAAATGCTTTTAAGCACGGTTTGGAAGAAGAGACCAAGTCTGGCTTTGTACATATTGTGATTTGTGAGACGGATGAAGACCTGACCTTGCAGGTGAGTAATAGTAAGCCGGAACTGTTAAGAGGTAAAGCGCCTGCAGGTATTGGCATCAACAATGTGCTTAAGCGACTTGAATTGCTATACCCTGACAAGTATAAGCTTAACGTGAATGAAGATGTTGAAAGTTATGAGGTTACTTTAATTATTACCACCGTATGATCAGATGTATTATCATAGATGATGAGCCGTTAGCACAGGAGGTACTGGAAAACCTGATCAGCCGTTTCCCTGCCTTAAAACTGATAGGGAAATGTAATAATGCAATAGCGGCGTTTGAGATGCTGCATAACCAAGCGATAGACCTGATGTTCCTGGATATCAAAATGCCTGGTATTAACGGACTAGATTTTATCAGTTCCTTAAAGGAACCGCCCGCAGTTATTTTTACCACTGCGTTTGCTGAACATGCTGTTCAGGGTTTTGAATTGGATGCCGTAGATTACCTTCTGAAGCCGATAAGTTATGAGCGCTTTGAGAAAAGCATCCATAAAATATTGAAAATCTTTAAACCGGAAGGGGAGGTTCAAAAAGACTATACCTATTTTAAAATATCGGGGAGGTTAATCAAAGTGCCTCATGCCGAGTTGATGTATGCACAATCTGTTAAAGATTATATAATGCTGTGTACGACTACAGGAAATTACCTCACGCACATGACGATGAAGTATTTGAATGAGTTGTTACCATCTCCAGTATTTTTAAGGGTTCATCGTTCTTATCTGGTAAATCCCTCGCACATTAGCCGTTTTGATAAAAACACCATTCAGGTTGGAGCGGAAGTGATCCCGGTAGGTGAAAATTATCGGGGCAATATGGAGAAGATAACCTAGCTGGAAAACTGATTTTGTAGATCCGATACTGGGTTAAGTATATGAAATTGTGTTGCTTGATTAATGCTCAAATTTCTGTTCAATTACATCGCTTTTCTTGAAGATATTAAAGGTTGGGCGGATGATCTTGACACTACGTTTAGAGAGATCTACACTGGCATTTAATTCGAAACCGAGTAGTAGAATCAGGGAATTAAGATATAGCCAGATCATCATTACGATGAGGGTACCGATAGAGCCGTATACTTTGTTGTAAGAACCAAAATGGTTGATGTAGAATGTAAATCCCCAGATGGTTAGGAAGGCAAGAATTGTTGCCAGCCAGGAACCGGCGCTAAAGAACCGCCACTTCTTGGCATTTGCAGGCCCATACCGATACAGGATGGATGTTGTTACAAAATATAACGTGCCAAGCAATGCCCATCGTGTAAACTGGATGGCATAGTAGGTGAGGTTGCCTTTAATGTGGAGTTCTGTTTTGATATAGGTTAAGGCAATTTCTCCAACCGTCATGGCGCCAATACAGACGATTACAGATAACGCGATGATTAAGGTGAGTACAACGGCAATGAGTCGCCTTTTAAGCCATGTACGGGTCTCTATAATCAGCGAAGACTTATTGAAAGCCTTCATCAGGTTGTGCACACCATTTGTTGCAAAGAACAGGGAGAGTACAAAACCGAAAGATAATAAACTGCCGTTCTGGATTTTTACAATTTCCTCAATGGTTCCTTCAAAAGCCTCGAAAGCTTTAGATGGAAGAATTAAAGCAATCAGCGACATCAGCTGATCCTGAAAGCCCCTGGGTAAAAAAGGGATCAGCGTAAACAGAAAGATGATGGCCGGAAAAATAGCCAGCATGAAGTTATAAGCCAACGATGTTGCCCTGTTTGGGAGAGAATCTTTTTGAATCTCTTTAAAGAAAAAAGCGGCAACAGTATAAAGGGGAAGTGGGCTAAAACCGGGTAAAACATAGACTTTGGTCCATTCTATGAACATAGCATAGAATTTTAGCCTTAATAATTGTCTGTGTACCCACTCCATTTATCAAATCTACTCAAAATACTGGCCAATTCTTGTCATGAAGTTTTGTGGCGGAGGGCATGGTCTCTTTTTCACCATGTCGAAAAACACGAGCGTAGTGGCACCCAGGTTAATAAGGTCGCCAGTTTCGTTAAACAACTCGTAAGTAAAATAAATACGTACCCCAGGCAATTCCTTAACAGTAGTCTTGATTGTAATTTCCTGATCGTAATAAGCAGGTTTGATAAATTTACTATTCAATTCGAGCAATGGCATCATTACACCGGTTTCTTCCATGTCGCCATACGACATACCCAGGCTGCGCAGCATTTCTACCCGGCCAACTTCATAGTATTGGGCGTAATTGCCGTTGTACACATAGCCCATTTGATCAGTTTCACTATACCTTACGCGGATTGTTGTGCTGTGTGTATACATATTCTTATCTGAAAATTTTTCTTGCGTTTAAGGCATCTCTGTATTTTTTCGCATTGATCTCATGCTCTGCTTTTGTTTCTGCGAAATTGTGATAGCCTGAAAAATCTTCTTTGGCGCACATGTAGATGTAGTTGTTGGTGTTTTTGTTCAATACTGCGTCAATTGCATTGATGCTGGGCATCATTACCGGCCCTGGAGGTAAGCCTGCATATTTGTAGGTATTGTATTTCGAATCTACCTGCAGAAGCGCGTTGGTTACTCTTTTTACGGTAAAGTCGTTATTGGCAAAGATCACCGTTGGATCTGCCTGGAGTTTAATACCTCGGGTTAAACGGTTCAGGTATAAACCGGCAATGATCGGCATTTCTTTATCGTAAATAGCTTCTCCATCTACAATAGATGCCAAAACAGTAACCTCAGCAGGAGTGAGGTTCAATGCTTTTGCTTTTTGCAATCTTTCAGGATTCCAGAATTTGGTATATTCTTTATGCATTTTCTCGAAAAAATCGATCGGGCTGGTATTCCAGTACATATCATAAGTATTCGGGATAAACATCGTGTAAATATTGTCTGTGGTGAAACCATAGTTTTTAACCAGCTGTGCAGAGTCCAGCACTTTAATAAAGGCCAGAGAATCTGCCTCTAATGTTTTTGCCAGATAGCCTGCAAACTCTTCCTTACGACGGATGTTCTGGAACTTCAGTTTTACGGCATCCTGATTGCCAGATTTGATTTTGTTGATCAGCTCGCGGTTTGTAGCTCCTTTCTTTAGTTCGTAGCGGCCCGGTTTTACGCGCTTTGCCAGATCCATTTTAGCAGCTGCTTCGTTAAAAGATGCTGCGTCTTTCAGCATATGCTTACTGGTAAGCTCGGCAATTACATCATTTGCTGTAGCGCCGGTTTTGATATACAGGTATTTCTCAGTTCCGCTCACGTTGGGCGAGAAGTACACTTTATAAAGTTTCATTCCGAAAAAAGTTCCGGAAAGGAGGATAATCAGGATGAGTACTAATGCGATTTTTTGGGTAGTGCTTAAGCTTTTTTTCTCGTTGCTCATTGGTAGATTAGAATCTAATTCGATTTATTTGACAGGACGATATTGATCGGAGTACCGATTTTTACTTTTGTTACAGAGTCTGTAAGGGCAGGGGTTTGCATCACGATAACAGCGCTGGCGCTATCTGTAATTACACCTTCGTAGGTGATAGTTCCAAAAGAAAGCATTGATCCTTTTAAGGAGAACCTGGCCTCGTCTTTTGTTAAGCCAATTAAGGCGGGGATGTCTACTTCTTCGTTTCCACGACCGTCGCCAAGTACCAGGTCTACTCTGGATCCCCTTAATATAGTTTGTCCGGTTTGAATAGGCTGTCCGCCGAAAGTTGCAGCTAATACCACATCTCTGCTCACGTCGGCTCTGTAAGTGGTATCGCCAATTTTAAGTCCGTAGCTTTCCAGTAAGGGTTGTACTTCGCGCAGGGATTTGAATTCAATATCAGGGAATTTAACGCTGGGTACTTCTCCTTTGTTAATGGTCAGGTAAATTGTTCTGTTGTCTTTTACAAAGGTATTGGCTTCAGGATCCTGATCTATAACAATGCCCGGAGGTTTATCCATAATATATACAGAATCTACTTCGTAACGAAGGCCAGCTTCTTCGAGTTTGCTTACTGCCTGGGTAAAGGAAAGTCCTTTTAATGAAGGTACGTTGAGGCCTTCGCCATGTTTTGTATAATACCTCAGACTAAAAAAAGCGATCCCCAGCAACACAATCACCGTAACGATGGCTGATAGTAAATTGTTTCTGAAGGACTTAGTTTGTAAATAGGCTATGAATTTGCTCATTGAGTTTTCTTGCTGCGGTATATTTTCATCAAATTTAGCTTAAAAAAATATTTTATAGGAATTAAAATCATTTGGGGTTAAACTAATTTATATTTTTGATGCTAACAAACCAACGACAATTATGTTGGATGCCGGCTGCAATTTAGCCTTTTAGAAAGACGACAAATGAAAAAAACGATAGCATTACTTACCGGTGGTACAACAGGGGAATGGGTGATCTCTGTTAAAAGTGCGGCCACCATAGCACAGAATCTTGACCCCGATAAATTTGATGTTTATAAGATCATGCTGACCAAGCAAGGTTGGTTTTATGAGCCTGCCGATTCTGTAAGGATAGAGATTGATCGCAACGATTTTTCTTTAACTATTAAAGGACATAAAATTACTTTTGAGGGCGTATTTATTGCTATTCACGGAGAGCCTGGCGAAGATGGCAAACTGCAGGGTTACTTTGATATGCTCGGTATCCCGTATACTACCTGCAACGCATTAACTTCTGCTGTGACTATGAACAAAGGGTATACTAAAGCTATTGTTCAGGATATTCCCGAGTTGCACGTGGCTAAATCAGCGCAGATTTTTAAACACAGTCCGTATCAGATTGAACAGATTAAAAAAGACCTGAAGTTGCCTTATTTTGTGAAACCAAACAATGGTGGGAGCAGCATCGGCATGAGTAAGGTAAGCAATCAGTACGATTTGACATCGGCTATTGATAAAGCCTTTGCTGAGGATACACAAATCCTGATCGAAGAGTTTATCACCGGTAGGGAATTTACTGTGGGGGTTGTGAAATTAGGCGGAAAGATTATTGTTTTGCCGGCCACAGAGGTGGAGACGGGTAAAGAATTTTTCGACTTTGAGGCTAAATATACACCGGGCGTAGCTACAGAAACCACACCGGCTAACATCAAGGATGATACAAGAGAACGTGTTGTGCGTATCGCTACTGCTGTTTATGAAAAGCTGAATTGCCGCGGCGTAGTGCGGATTGATTTTATCCTTGGGCCAGAGGAGGGTGATTTCTATTTTATCGAGATCAATACCATCCCCGGACAAACGGCAACAAGCTTTATCCCGCAACAGGTTGCTGCAATGGGTATGAAGTTGAATGATTTCTATACAGCTCTGGTGCGGGAAACAATTGGCTAAATCTTAATTTTTTTCCAGCCGCCTCTTTTAAATAAGATATAACCGGCTAAGGCTATTCCTGTTTCTGCGATGGGAATAGCCATAAATACGCCTTTTGGTCCCATATTGAAATGTTTTGCCAATACGTAAGCTAAAGGAATCTGAAATAGCCAGAATCCGAAGAAATTGACTATGGTGGGTGTCCAGGTATCTCCAGCACCATTAAATGTGCTAACAAGTACCATCCCTATTCCATACAAAATATAACCCGTAGCCAGGATGTGAAGTGCTGTGATGGCTACTTCCTGGGTTTTGGGATCGTTGGTGAAAAACGAAACCAGCCAGTCGGCACCGATGAAAGTGATTGCGGTAACAATGGCCATATAGATAATGTTGTACTTGGCTACTTTTAATACAGAATCTTCGGCGCGTTGCAATTCTTTGGCCCCTAAGTTCTGACCAACTAATGTTGCTGCTGCGTTGCTCATACCCCAGGCAGGTAACATGAAAAACATCATGAGTCTGAGTGCTGTCTGATATCCGGCAGAGCCATAATCTCCACCGGTAGTTGCTACCAATTGTGCCAGGAAGATCCAGCTGCAAGAGGCGATAATAAACTGAAAGATAGCGGGTGTTGCTATTTTAAGTAACGCTTTAACCTGCTCCCATTGTAATTTGAAATATTCAAGGCGTGCTTTGACAATATTTTTGCCATTTAGCAGTTGCACCATTTGGTAGGTTACCCCGGCACTGCGGCCGATAGTAGTAGCAATAGCTGCACCTGTTAATCCGAAAGCGGGGATAGGTCCGAGGCCGTTGATGAGGATAGGACAGAGGATGATATTTGCTCCGTTGGCAATAACCAGACTCTTCATGGCAATGGCGGCATTGCCGGCACCACGAAAGATTCCATTGATGAGGAAGAGCAGTACGATAATGATGCTACTGCCCATCATGATCTTAATAAATGTTGTTCCGTGATCAGCAGTTTCCTGCGAAGCTCCCATCAGCAATAAAATTTCCCGTGCGTAGATGATCCCCGCCGCGCTGAGCACTAAATTAAAAAGTACGGCAACACTGATGGCCTGTAAACCTGCTCTGGATGCTGCTTCAGGATTCTTTTCGCCAATACGGCGTGCCACCACTGCCGTTGCGGCCATACTCATACCCACCGCCAGCGAATAGATTATAGTAAGCACGGATTCTGTTAGCCCTACAGTTTGTATAGCGTGACTGCTGTTGTGCAGGTGACCAACAAAATAGAGGTCGACCAAAGCAAACACAGATTCCATGGCCATTTCCAGCATCATAGGAATAGCCAGCAAGATGACTGCTTTACGGATAGAGCCTTGAGTGAAGTCAAGGTCGCCACCCTTAAATGCCGTAATCAGCAGGTCAAATGCTTTTCTGGATTTGGTTGGTGTTGTGGTCATATTTTATATACTATAGGCAAGGATCATCTCCTCGTTAACTTTGCAGCCTTTACCTGTTGTGGTATCAATCATTACATAATCAAAGTAACCATCAGCAGCGATTTTTTTTGTGCGTACATTTTCCATTTCAAATTGTACGCGGCATCCTTTTTCGTTGATGGTGAGAATACCGGTGCGGACTTTGACGATATCACCAAGAATTAACGGACGTTTGAAGTCTACATAGGCTGTGCGTACTACCCAGCCAAAGCCACTGTTGAGGAAGGATTCCATCGGCATTTTATAGAAAAGGTCCATTTGTTCGTATCTTGCAGCAAGCACATAATCAAAGTATTTGCTGTTGTGCACATGGTTGAACATATCGATATCATCTGGGCGGACTTTAAGTTCAGTTTCAAAAATGCTATACTGGTTCTTTTCCATAGGGTTGGCTTATCCAGCAAAAATAGGAAATAGCTTCATGTATCTATGGTATGTATTTGTTAATCTTTAAAACTTAGCTTATCTTTGTCGCTAATTAATTAATTATACACACTTTAGTATCATTCAAGAATGTATTTAAGTACTGAGAAGAAAGCCGAAATCTTCCAAAAACACGGCGAAGTAGCAACCAACACTGGTTCTGCAGAAGGTCAAGTAGCGTTATTTACTTATCGTATTGCGCACTTAACAGAACACTTGAAGAAAAATCGTAAAGATTTCTCTACTCAATTGTCACTTCAGAAATTAGTAGGTAAACGCCGTGGTATCCTGGCCTATCTATTTAAAAAAGATATCAACCGTTATCGTGCAATTATCAAAGAATTAGGTCTAAGGGACATCATCAAACCTTTAGGTTCATCCAGAGATAGCAAGTAAGCGAATAATATCACAAAAAGCCATCCTTTTCAGGATGGCTTTTTTACATTGAAAAGTAAAACACATATATAAATCCGGTGTGTAGAAAGAGGAAAACACACCACAACAACTTTTAAATGAATGTAATAAAAAAATCGTTCGATCTGGGCGATGGTAGAACAATCGAAATTGAGACCGGTAAATTGGCTAAACAAGCTGATGGTTCTGTTGTCGTAAAAATGGGAGACACCATGCTTCTTGCTACAGTAGTATCTACAGTAGGTGCTAAAGCGGGTGTTGACTTCTTGCCACTTTCTGTAGATTATCAGGAGAAATATGCTGCCGCTGGCCGTATCCCTGGTGGTTTCTTACGTCGCGAGGCTCGTTTATCAGACTATGAGGTATTGATCTCACGTTTGGTTGACCGTGCTTTGCGTCCGATGTTCCCTGAAGACTATCACTCTGATACACAAGTGATGATCTCTTTGATTTCATCTGACAAAAATATTATGCCGGACTGTCTTGCTGGTTTAGCTGCTTCGGCTGCTATTGCGGTATCTGACATTCCTTTTAACGGACCGATCTCTGAAGTTCGCGTAGCGAAAATCGATGGTCAGTTTGTAATCAACCCTTATGTTAGCGATTTAGAGCGTGCAACAATGGAATTCCTTGTTGCGGGTACTGAAAATGATATCGTGATGGTTGAAGGTGAAGCTGATGAGATTTCTGAAGCCGATATGGTTGAGGCAATCGAATTTGCACACAAAGCAATTATCGTTCAGGTTCAGGCACAGAAAGAACTGGCTGAGTTAGTAGGTAAAACGGTTAAACGTACTTACTCTCATGAAGACAGCAATCCTGAGTTGAAAGAGCAAGTATATGCAGCTACTTATGATAAAGTATATGCAATTGCAAAAAGCAATACTTCTAAACAAGAACGTGGAGACCAGTTTGGCGCAATCCTGATGGACTTTATCGCTTCTTTAGGTGAAGGTATTGATGACGTTACCGGATTCTTATCAAAAAAATATTTCCACGATGTACAATATGATGCCATCAGAAATCTTGTTCTTGACGAAGGAATTCGTTTAGACGGACGTGATGTACGTACGGTACGCCCGATCTGGAGTGAAGTAGGTTATTTGCCTGCAGCACATGGTTCGGCAGTGTTTACCCGTGGTGAAACACAATCTTTGACCACTGTTACTTTAGGTTCTAAAGACGATGAGCAAATGATTGATGGTGCTTTCGTTAACGGTTACAACAAATTCTTGTTGCACTACAATTTCCCAGGTTTCTCTACAGGTGAAGTTCGCCCGAACAGAGGTGCTGGCCGTCGCGAGATCGGTCATGGTAACTTAGCTATGCGTTCCCTGAAAAAGGTATTGCCTGGTTTGGAAGAAAATCCATATACCATCCGTATCGTTTCAGACATCCTGGAATCTAATGGTTCTTCTTCAATGGCTACCGTTTGTGCGGGTACATTAGCTTTGATGGATGCTGGTATCAAAATCAAAGCACCTGTTTCAGGAATCGCTATGGGGTTGATCACAGATGAGAAAACTGGTAAATATGCAATCCTTTCTGATATCCTGGGTGATGAAGATCATTTGGGTGATATGGACTTCAAGGTTACAGGTACCGAAAAAGGTATCGTAGCTTGTCAGATGGATTTAAAAATCAATGGTCTGAAATGGGAAGTGTTAACAAACGCTTTAATACAGGCTAAAGAGGCTCGTCTTCACATCTTGAACGAGATGAAGAAAACGATATCTGCTCCACGTGAGGATTACAAAGCACACGCTCCACGTATCGTTTCATTAACAATTGATAAAGAATTTATCGGTGCTGTAATTGGTCCCGGTGGTAAAATTATTCAGGAAATGCAACGTGAAACCGGCGCTTCGATCTCTATCGAAGAAGTTGGTAACAAAGGTATCGTTGAGATCTTTGCTGACAATAAAGCGGCAATTGACGCTGCTGTTGGACGTATCAATGCAATTGCTGCTAAACCAGAGATTGGTGCTACTTACGATGGTAAAGTAAAATCAATCATGCCATTTGGTGCTTTCGTTGAAATCATGCCAGGAAAAGATGGTTTACTCCACATTTCTGAAATTGCATGGGAACGCTTAGAAACTATGGACGGTGTATTGAAAGAAGGTGACAGACTACAGGTTAAGTTACTTGATGTTGATAAACAAGGTAAAATGAAGCTTTCAAGAAAAGTTTTATTGCCTCGCCCGGAGAAAAAAGATAACGCTGAGAAACCAGCCTAGTCTTTTATCTGCTTAGGCATATGAATAGTTAAAACCCCGCTTTTTGCGGGGTTTTTTCGTTTACAAAAGTTTATTTATTTTATATTTACCAGATGAAACACCTGGTAGCACCCTCTGTACTTTCTGCTGATTTCGGTAATCTGCAACGTGATGTTGAAATGATCAATGCCAGCGCTGCCGATTGGTTTCACGTAGATGTAATGGATGGGGTTTTTGTACCCAATATCTCTTTTGGCTTTCCGGTGATGGAAGCCTTGAAAAAACATGCCACCAAGCCTTTGGATGTGCATCTGATGATTGTTAACCCTGATCAGTTTATTTCGCGCTTTGCTGAGGCCGGCGCTTATAGCATCACTGTTCATTACGAAGCATGCACGCATTTACACCGCACGATACAGGCTATCCATAATTCCGGATGCAAGGCCAGCGTGGCTCTTAACCCACATACTCCGGTAGATTTATTGCAGGATATTATTGGTGACCTGGATATGGTGCTGATTATGTCGGTAAACCCGGGATTTGGCGGTCAGCAATTTATCCCAAATACCTTAAACAAAGTGATGCAATTGCGGAATATGGCCAATCGGCATAACCCGGAACTTATTATCGAAGTTGATGGTGGTGTTGGTGAAAGCAATATCGCCACACTGATCGAAACAGGGGCTAACGCTTTTGTTGCCGGCAATGCCATTTTTGCTGCGCCATCGCCTTCAGATATGATTGCCGCCCTGAAGTCTGTTCCTAATGGAATTGTCAATATCTAAATTTTGTTGACTGCCAGCTTAGCTAAAACACTTACATTTACAACCATAACAAGTAGACACATGACACATAACTTTGGTGCAGGTCCCTGCATTTTGCCTCAGGAAGTATTTAAACAAGCTGCTCAGGCGGTTCTGGATTTTAAAGATGGTTTATCTATTTTGGAAATCTCGCACCGTACCCCTGAGTTTGAAGCCGTTGTAGCTGAAGCGGGTAAATTGGTTAAAGAATTATTAAATGTACCGGAAGGATATTCGGTGCTGTTTTTACAGGGTGGTGCGAGTCTTCAGTTTGCGATGGTTCCAATGAACCTTTTGCCTGAAGGTGGTACAGCAGCCTATCTGGAAACAGGTGTTTGGGCTAATAAAGCTATTAAGGAAGTATCGACCTTTGGTAAGGCGAATATTGTTGCTTCTTCTAAAGACAGCAACTTTACTTTTATACCAAAAGATTTGAGTATTCCCGAAGACAGCGCATATTTCCATTATACTTCTAACAATACTATTTATGGTACGGAGCTATTTAATGTTCCTGAAACCAGCGTACCTGTAGTTTGTGATATGTCGTCCGACATCATGAGCCGCGTTATTGACGTATCTAAATATGACCTGATTTATGCGGGTGCACAAAAAAATATTGGACCTGCGGGTCTTACTGTTGTGATTGTTAAGGACGAGATCCTTGGTAAGTCGGGCAGAAAATTGCCGTCGATGTTAGATTACAAACAACATATCGACAATGGCTCTATGTACAACACGCCTCCGGTATTTTCTATTTATGTAGCGATGCTGAACTTGCGTTGGTTAAAATCTAAAGGTGGAGTAGCTGATATCGAGAAAGAAAACATTGCTAAAGCGAATGCTTTATATATGGAGATTGATAGAAACCCATTATTTAAAGGCACTTGTGCTGTTGAAGACCGTTCTAGAATGAACGTTTGTTTCGTGATGACCAATCCGGAACTGGAAAAACCTTTCCTGAAGTTTGCTGAAGAGAACGGCGTTGAAGGAATTAAAGGACACAGAAGTGTAGGTGGTTTCAGAGCATCGATGTATAACGCACTGCCAATTACGAGCGTACATGCCCTAATAGAATTAATGCAAATTTTTGCTGAAAAGCATCCAAATAACTAATTGAAATGATCAAGATTCTTGCAAACGATGGGATTGATCCCATAGGTAAAGCATTATTAGAACAAGCTGGTTTTGTTGTTGATACGGAAACAGTTCCTCAGGACAAATTAATTGAAGCATTGCAGAATTACGACGGATTAACTGTACGTAGTGCCACTAAAGTACGGCAGGATGTAATTGATGCCTGCCCAAACCTGAAGCTTATCGGTCGGGGTGGGGTAGGTATGGACAACATTGATGTTGACTATGCAAGAAGTAAGGGTGTAGCTGTTGTAAATACACCTGCGGCTTCTTCTTTATCTGTTGCTGAGCTTGTATTTGCGCATTTGTTTACCGGCATCCGGTTTTTACAGGATTCTAACCGTAAAATGCCTGTTGAGGGTGCTACACAGTTTAATAACTTGAAAAAGGCCTATGCTAAAGGTATTGAGCTTCGCGGAAAAACGATGGGGATAATCGGCTTTGGCCGGATTGGTAGGGAGACGGCTACCCTGGCATTAGGCTTAGGTATGAATGTTTTGGCTTACGACTTGTTCCCTTATGACGGCACGATTACTTTAAACTTCCAGGGCGACCTGAAACTTGATATCCCGGTACGTACCGTGTCTTTAGAAGAAGTTATTACCAAAAGTGATTTCATCTCTTTACATACGCCATTTGCCGACAAGCCTATTTTAGGTAAAGCTGAATTTGATAGTATGAAAGCTGGTGTTGGTGTAGTGAACTGTTCACGTGGTGGTACGATAGATGAGGCGGCTTTAATTGACGCACTGGACAGTGGTAAATTAGCTTTTGCTGGTCTTGATGTATACGACAATGAGCCTACGCCTTTAGCAGCTATATTGCATCATCCTAAAATCTCTTTAACGCCGCATATCGGTGCATCCACAAACGAGGCACAGGAACGGATTGGGACTGAGCTTGCGGAACTGATTATCGCACATTTTAAAAATTAAATGATAAAGGCCTGGAAATTTCCAGGCCTTTATTTATTTCAGGGAGTTTGTTAGTGCCCAGTATCTGAAGCCTAAAACGGCCTTTTGGGCAGTACTTAATTTATTGGGATCTTTTTGGGAATAACTTGGCAGGATGGCGTTGTTTATCTTGACCAATAGTTTAAATAACGTTTTCATATCAGGTTGTTTTTAGTTTTTTACGCTGCATATAGATGTATGCGCCAATGCCTATGAGTAACAAAAAGACAATATACCAGGCACCGCTCATCGGTTCGGGCTTGTTTAGCTGATCCCTCAGTATTGCGTTGTTGTCCTGAAGTTTCTTTATTGCCGCCATATAGCTGTTGAGACGTTCTGTGTTGTCAGTCACAGATGATTTCACCTGCTGAACCTGAAGATCTTTATAGTCGAGCAATACTTTAAGCTCCTTGAATATGGTATTGTCGTTCAAAGTAATCTGACGCAAGATCTCGTTTGAATTACGGATGTCTTGTTTGGTCTGGAAGCCAAAGATACCTGTGCGTTCGTTCAGACTCTGTTCATATTGTCCGAATTTTGTGCTCCGCTCGGCAAGCAGCGCGTTGATCTTTGCACGCTGCGTTTCGTAGGCCGAGGTATCAACTTGTGCATGCGTTGTACTAAAAGAGAAGAGAAGGGCGAAAATGCAGATCAGTCGGGTCATAGTATATTTTTTGTATACCAATCAAACTTCATGCCTTAGAATAGGCTAGGAGTGGAATTCGACCCTAACGATGTCACTAAGGTGTAAACCCAGGAGTCCGCTGGCTTTTCCTTTGTTAATGGCGATCTCCAGATGGTTACTAATGCCAAAAAGACATAGTTTTTCTCCTTCGGGAACTTCATTATAGTGCCAGCTTAGCTGTGTAATGGTTTCACTTTTACGGAAGTACAGCGTGAAATCGCGGTTACGCTGAATTTTGGTAAACAGGTCTTTCGTGATATTGGTGATCACGTTGCAAAAAGTATCAATATAGATTACACTGCCACGGATGATATCTCTTTCGATAACAGGTTGCAACAGCATGCGTTCCTCTACTTTTTCTGCAGGAACGCCGATGTCTTTTAGCTTGCCACCTTTAGCGAGGTGGATGGCAGCTTTAACAAAAATATCCACCAGCGGAAAGTGGAGATATTTAAGATCCTGCATAATATTAAGCTCTACGAGTTCTTCAGGTGCCTCATCAAAAAGGAGCGAGAAAATACCATTATCGGCACCCACAAAGTAGTGGTCGTGGTGCTTCAAAGCCATGTATCTGGTATTCTCGCTGAACACTGAATCTATACCAATCAGGTGCACAGTTCCTTTAGGAAAATAAGGGTAGGTATTCTTTAACACAAAGGCCGCATACGAGATGTTAAAGGATGGAACTTCATGGGTGATATCAATAATATTGGCCGTAGGAAGGATGCTCAGGATACTGCCTTTAAGGGCAGCCTGATAGAAATCCTTGGAACCTAAATCCGTTGTTAAAGTGATAATCGCCATTAAAAATTGAATATTTATGCTTAATCTTGCGTAAGCGGCAAATCGCGTACAAATATTCAATTTTTAAATCAAAGTATACACCTCTATCTTAAAAAACAATATTTTGAACGAAATTAAACTCACTTTAGAATCCGTTGATCCGGCTCAGTTTTGGGGGACTAACAACGAACATTATGAGCTGATTAAGCACGCTTTTCCGAAGCTAAAATTAGTGGCGCGAGGCACTGATGTTAAGGCTTTAGGTGATGAGAAGGAACTGGCACTTTTTGAAAGTAAATTTGACAGCCTTGTTGCGCATCTGGACAAATACCGGTCGATGACGCCGAATGACGTGGAGTCAATTTTGAACTTCAGGAAATCGCCGGTTGCGGCAGAGCCTGCAGCAGAAAAGCCTGCCACTGTGAACGGAGAAGTCATAGTTTTTGGGAACAATGGGCTGATGATCAAGGCGCGTACTGTTAACCAGCGTAAGATGGTCGACAGCATTATCAAGAATGATGTTCTGTTTGCCATCGGCCCTGCCGGAACAGGAAAAACGTATACAGCAGTAGCACTTGCTGTGCGGGCCTTGAAAAATAAAGAAATCAAAAGAATCATCTTAACCCGTCCGGCTGTTGAAGCTGGAGAGAGTCTGGGCTTTTTGCCGGGTGATTTAAAAGAAAAGGTAGATCCTTATTTACGTCCGCTATATGATGCACTGGACGATATGATCCCTGCTGAGAAGCTGAAGTTATATTTGGAGAACAGAACAATTGAGATTGCTCCGCTGGCATTTATGCGTGGAAGAACTTTGGACAACTGTTTTGTAATCCTTGATGAGGCTCAAAACTCTACAGACCTGCAGTTGAAAATGTTCCTTACACGAATGGGGCCAACGGCAAAGTTCATTGTAACGGGAGATGTAACACAGATCGACTTACCGAAAAAACAGATGTCGGGCTTGCACAATGCCCTTCGTATACTCGGAGACATCCCTGGCATCGATATCATTTACCTGAACGGAGATGATGTGGTGCGACACAAGCTTGTTAAAAGAATCTTAAAAGCCTACGGCGATATACAATAATTTATACCACAAAAGCGATTTGGCGCACACCATGAAAGCAATAAAAGAAACACAATTTAACTTTCCAAAACAGACCAGTTTTTATAAAGGCAAGGTCAGAGATGTATATACTATCGACAACCAATATATGGCTATGGTGGTTACCGACAGGATTTCTGCATTTGATGTAGTTTTACCTGAGGCAATTCCATTTAAGGGACAGGTATTGAACCAGATTGCCGCTAAGTTCCTGGCAGCGACGCAGGATATTGTGCCCAATTGGGTAATTACCGTTCCTGATGAGATGGTAACCATTGGCCGCATCTGCGAACCTTTTAAGGTAGAGATGGTAATCAGGGGTTACCTTGCCGGTCACTCTGCACGCGAATATGCAGCTGGCCGCAGAGCGGTATGTGGTGTAACCTTGCCAGAAGGACTGAAGGAAAACGATAAGCTTGATGAGCCAATTATAACACCTACAACTAAAGCGTCGGTAGGACATGATGAGGATATTTCCAGAGAAGATTTACTATCTAAAGGGATCGTATCTATTCAGGATTATGACTTGCTGGAAGAATATACCCGTGCTTTATATAAACGTGGTACTGAAATGGCGGCTGAGCGCGGCTTGATTCTGGTTGATACGAAATATGAATTTGGTAAAGTAGGAGATACGATTTATCTGATTGATGAAATCCATACACCGGATTCTTCACGCTATTTTTATGCTGATGGTTATCAGGAGCGTCAAGATGCCGGTGAACAGCAAAAGCAGTTATCTAAAGAATTCGTGCGCCGTTGGTTGATCGAAAATGGATTTCAGGGTAAAGACGGACAGGTTATTCCAGAGATGACTCCAGAGATCGTTGAATCTATCTCTGACCGTTATATTGAGTTGTACGAACAGATTACTGGTGATACATTTGTGAAAAACGACAGTGCAGATGTAAGTCAACGCATAGAAGAAAACATCAATAAAGCAATTGCCGCTTTATAATGTAATAAAGCTTAAACACAAAGAATATGGCATTAACAGTTGATAAACACGAAAAATACGTTGTTGTTAAACTCAATGAGGCTCAATTTACGAATGACAATACCCCTTTGCTGAAATCAGAATTTATTCATCTGACATCTCAGGGTTACAGAAATATTATTATGGACCTGTCGAGCGTACAACACTGTACAGACTCTCAGGATCTGAGCTGCTTGTTGGTAGGCGACAGGCTGTGTAAAAAAGAAAATGGGATCTTCCTGATTACCGGGGTCAGTACTGAACTGGAAAAGATTATTGAGATCTCAGGATTGGACGAAACACTGAACTTTGTGGCAAGTCTGGAGGAAGCTGCAGACCTTGTTTTTATGGAGGAGATTGAGAAAGATCTGCTTGACGATTTTGATGAGGAAGATTAATGAAGTTTGAAGTAACGATATTAGGAAGCAGCTCGGCCACTCCGGTATATAACCGGAATCCAACGGCGCAGTTGCTGAACTGCAACGAGAAGGTTTATTTGATTGACTGCGGCGAAGGGATACAGCAGCAGATGATTCGTTATGGGTATAAGACGAGCAAGATTGATTATATTTTTATCAGTCACCTTCACGGTGATCATTATTTTGGTCTGATTGGGTTATTGTCGAGTATGCACTTGAATGGGCGGATCAAACCTGTGCAGCTTTTTGCCCCGGCACCTTTACTTGAAATATTAGAACTTCAATTTAAGCACTCTGATACGATACTGAGATACCCCCTTGAGTTTACGCCGGTATATGCAGATGAAAACAGATTGATCTATGAGAATGCTGATGTCTCTGTTGAAACGATTGTATTGAATCACCGCATTCCCTGCACTGGTTATAAGTTTACAGAGAAGAAACGCCTGCGCAAACTTCTTGTTGAAAAGCTGGAAGCCGATGGTGTGCCGGTTTCTTACTACCCACTGCTTAAGCGCGGTGTAGACCTGGATCTGCCGGATGGAAAGGTAATCCTGAATGCCGACTATACTATTGACTCCAATGCGCCTAAATCGTATTGTTATTGTTCAGATACGTTAGCAGACGACAGTTACCTGGAGCCGCTTCGAAATTGCACGATGTTGTACCATGAAGCCACATTTTTGCAAGAGATGCTTGACAGAGCAAATCAAACCTTTCACAGCACCGCTTTACAGGCTGCTGAGGTTGCTGTAAGAGTTGGTGCAGGTAAATTGCTTATCGGACACTTTTCATCACGTTATAAAACACTACAGCCGCTCCTTGATGAAGCGGCTGCAGTATTTCCTAATACAGAACTTGCATTGGAAGGTATAACGTTCGAGATTTAGCTCCCTTTTGTTTTATTTATCTTTGTTACCACCTCCAAATACGGAGAAGTGTACGTAACGTTTTGGATTTTGTTTCAGATCAATTATCAGGTTATCCAGATTTTTCGAAGCGTTGTTCAGGTTGTCATACATTTTGCTGTCGTTTAGCAACAAGCCCAAAGTGCCGTTACCATTGTTCATCTTATTAACTACCCCTTGTAAATCAGCTACGGCTTTATTAGCGTTCTCAATCGTTTGCTTAAAGTTGGCAGCAGCTACCTGATCTGTAATCGAGTTGATGTTATTCATGATCGCATTGATCTTGGCATTGTTGTTTTTAAGGTTACTTGAGATAGATTCAGCATTTGTTAATATGACAGAGATCTTAGATCCTTCAGTACCTACCATATTGTCTACCTTTTTAGAAGTAGCCTCTAAAGAAGCCAATGTTGCAGCAATACTGGTAAAACTCTTATCCACGTTTTTCTGAAAGTTAGGATTTACAATGGCATTAATGCTGGTAAGTATAGAGTCCATTTTGCCGATGATTGCTTCTGCTTTTTTCTGCACGGGCTGAACGGCCTCCATCAGATTTTTTTCTACGTTAGCATTCAGCGTGTCGCCGTCCTGAGCAAAGTCTTTTCCTGTTCCCAGTGCCATAACAATGGCTTTACTTCCCAGCAGGTCTGTACTTTCCAATCTTGCTGTGCTATTTTTTGGTATTTCGTACTTTCCCTTGATCTTCAAAGTTGCCAGGATGGTACCATCCGGTTGGAGTTGTAACTTATCGACACGTCCGATTTGGAATCCGTTGATCAAGACGGGCTTGGAAACGCCTAATCCATCAACATGTGAGTATCTTGCATACAAAACAGTTTCGGTAGAGAAGATGGCATTTCCTTTCAGGAAGTTATATCCAATGATTAACAAGGCTATGGAAAAGGCCGCCAGTATGCCTACTTTAGTTTCGTTCGCTATTTTCACTCTGTTCTGTTTACTTAATTACTTCTGTTTGTTTCTTGTACTGCTTTACGGCATTAAATATGGCATTCACAATCTCTTCCTGCCCTTCGGGAGAATTCATGTAGTTCTCTTCTGCAGGATTGGTGATAAAGCCAATCTCTGTCAGCACTGCAGGCATCCCACACCTTTGCAGAATTAAGATTCCCTGTTCCTTTACTCCCCGGCTTAAGCGCTGGTTCATTTTTTTGTAATTGGATTGGATGAGACTAGCAAAATCCATGCTCTTCGTCCGGAATTTACTTTTAAACAAAGATAGTATAATAAATGTTTCAGGATCGTTAGGATCGAAACCATCATAGTTTTGTTTATAGTTCTTCTCCTTTTTAATATCGGCATTCTCCCTAACGGCTACATCCTGCTCATTGAGGCGATGCGAACCTGCCACGAAGGTCTCCGTACCATAAGGCCCCTTGTTGCTTCCCGCAGAGTTGCAATGTATGGAAATAAATAGATCCGCCCTTGCATTGTTTGCGAGTTCAGCACGTTTATAAAAATCAACATCCACGTCGGTTTTGCGCGTATACAGGATTTTTAGTTCGGGCATGTCGTCCTCAAACCGTTTTCCAAGCTTCAGCGCGACTTTCAGCGCTATGTTTTTTTCTAGTGAGTAAGCTCCGGAGGCGCCAGGTTTGTTGCCCCCGTGTCCGGCATCGATAACTATGGTTTTTAAGCGGTAGCCTTTATCCTGTGCAAGAACAGTTGTGCTGCAACAGATAATCATAAAAAGGAATACCTGAGAAATTAACGCTGTGTTAAATGTTTTTTTGCCCATTAATTACGTTCTACACTCTTCTTATACCGTTGTATGGCACTTAATAATCCGGCGCAGATTTCTTGCTGTCCGGCATCTGAATTGATATAATCTTCTTCTTCGGGATTACTAATAAAACCAATCTCCGTAAGTATTGCAGGCATTCCGGCACGTGCCAGTACAGCAAGGCTTTTTTCTTGGACACCGCGGTTTATTCTTCCTGCTTTTACGTATTCGTCTTGTACCATCTTCGCAAGATTGAGACTCGCTTCACGATAATTGTTCTTCATGAGCGACAGGATGATATAGTTTTCAGGATTACTCGGATCAAATCCTTCGTAGTTTTCCTTGTAGTTGTCCTCAAGGAGGATCGCATCATTTTCTCTTTTTATCACCTCGTTGTCTTGTTCGCTCATACGACCAAATCCGGAAACAAAGGTTTCTGTTCCATGTGTAGAGGTGCTCTTGCGGGAAACAGTTTTAGTGATCGGCACCCGTTTGCCCTTTTTATTGCGGGTATAACCCGTAACAACGGTACTTCTATATACCGGCATGTCGTTACAATGGATCGAGATGAAAAGATCGGCTTTGTTTACATTGGCAATCCCTATCCGGTCATATAATTTTACGAAAACATCTTCCTTACGGGTGTAAACAACTTTTACATCCGGCATGCTCGCTTCAATCATTTTGCCGAGGTTAAGCGCCGTTTTTAGCGCTACATCTTTTTCTGTAGAATAGATCCCCCTGGTACTGCCGTCAATGCCCCCGTGACCGGCATCAATCACGATCGTTTTCACTTTGTATTGTTGTGTAAAAGCCTGACTATAAGAGGCTATAACTAAGGCTGTGGAAATAAATACCATCAAAATCGCTTTTGCACCGGGCAATGGTATATTTTTCATTAATTTTGGACGTTTTGGATTAAACATTAATGCAAAAATAACATTCACACACGAATTTGAAACTTTTACATAAGATCATTTTACTAAATTCAATTGTTTTATTAACTGCGGTTAGTCAAAAAGCATTTGCATTGGCTAGTTTTTCCATGTTCCAGGAGCGTCAGCAAGTGGATACAACGAAGAGAGACACCACAAAAAACAAGGTAGTTAGCACAAGTGGCTTACAGGACGGCATAGAAAATAAATCTGATTCCAGCTTCACGGATAAAAAAACAGGTATTCTGTATTTATTTGGTAATGCAAGGGTGGTATACCAGACGTTTGAACTGGATGCCGATTATATTCAGTACGACACCAAGAACAATATTATTTTTGCCCGCGGTCGTAAAGACGAGAAGGGCAGATATGTAGGCAGACCTATTTTTAAAATGGAACAGGAAGGTTCTTCTATCGCAGATTCTCTTTTTTATAATACTAAGACGGGAAAGGGTACCGTGTTTAATACGTATAGTGAACAGGATGGAAGTTACTTTTCTGGCGGACAAAGTAAAAAACAGCCGGATGATGAAGTGCATATTAAGGGCGTGACCTATAGTACGTGTAATTTGCCGCATCCCCATTTCGGTATTTTTATTACTAAGGGGATCGTCACTAAAAATCAAATCATAACCGGCCCGGCATATCTTAAAATTGAGGATATTCCTTTTCCTTTGGGTGTTCCCTTTGCTTTTTTTCCCAAGCCGAATAAAAAGACTTCAGGCGTGTTGCTTCCCAATGTAGGGGAAGATGCGAGCAGGGGATTCTTTCTGAAGGATGGGGGATATTATTTTGCTTTCAATGACTACGTGGATGCCAAAATTACAGGTACCGTATATACCAGAGGTTCATATGATGGGAATGTGTCAAGTAATTATATGAAACGCTACCGGTATAACGGTAATGTGAATTTCTCTTACGCGAGTACACGTACAGGATTAGAAGGAACGCCGGAATATGAACCCAGCAAAAACTTCCATATCAACTGGAGTCACAGTCAGAATGCAAATGCACATCCTGGAACAACATTTAGTGCTTCAGTAAATGCAGGAACAGCATCTTACAACTTAGCTACTGCGGCAAATGCAAGTTATGATATTCGTACGATATCTCAGAACACCATGGCATCCAGTATTAGTTATGGTAAAGTGATGGGAATATTCAACCTTACGGCCGCTTTGCAACACAGTCAGGAGATCCAGGCAAAAACGCTCAGTTTGACCTTACCTCAGGTAAACTTAAACATGAGTACCATTAATCCTTTTGATTCAAAAACAAGGGTAGGTGATCAGTTATGGTATCAAAAACTAACTTTAGGATATAGTATGACGGCTACGAATACGGTGTCTGGGAAAGAGAGCGAAATCTTTAAAAAAGGTGGTTTTAGCCGTTTTCAAAATGGAATTGGGCACCAGATACCCATTAGTTTGCCGTTTAACGTTGCAAAGTATTTCAACTTCAACGTAAATGCACAATATAATGAGCAATGGCATTTCCAGACTATTAATCAAACGATGATTAAAGGTATTAAACGGGCGGATTCGTTGGTATATGATACCATTCCTGGATTTAAACGTTCAGGAGAATACAATATCGGGATTGGAATGTCTACAAAGATTTATAACACAGCCCAATTTAAGCACCTTGGGAATTTGCAGGCCATCAGGCATGTGATGACGCCTAGCGTTAACTTAAGTTATAAACCCGACTTTGCTACAGAAAGCAGGGGATATTATAAAAAACTGCGGTACCAGGATGGCACGCCGCTTACAGATCCATTGTATCCAGGCCAAGATAAGTTGTACTCTATTTTTGCTGGGACACTTTTATCGGGCCCTTCGCAGGGAAAACAGGCTTCATTAGGCTTTGCTTTGGATAATACGGTGGAAGCAAAAATAAGATCTGATAAGGATACTACAGGCACTGGTTTCAGAAAACTAGCAATCTTGCAAGGATTGAATATTTCTGGTAGTTATAATTTCCTGGCTCCTGCTTATAAATTATCCACCTTGCCATTTAGTGGTAGATCGCAGTTTACCGATAAGCTAGGAATCAATTTTAACGGGGAGCTCGATCCATATCAGGTAGGCGACACCACAATTAATGGTATAAAAACTAAGCAGATTATCGATAAGTATACATTTGCCAATTTTAAATTACCCCGCTTAACCTCCATTGGTTTTTCTTTCTCTTACAGCCTGAACCCTGAAGCGCTCAAAGCAAAAAATGCCAAGATGGACAAGGTGAATTCTCAGACGAATACTGCGGGTCTTACTGCAGAGCAAAAAGAACAACTTGAAGCGGTGAGCAGAGATCCTAACGCTTTTGTCGACTTTAAAATTCCATGGAATTTTGCATTCGATTACAGTTTCCAATACCGCACAACAAGGGCAGGAACAGATCCTACCGTTACCAATGCATTAACATTTAATGGTGATTTTAATGCGACACCGAAATGGAAACTGCAATTCAGATCTGGTTATGATTTAAAAGCCAAGACACTCGCTTTGACAAGTATCGATATTTACAGAGACTTACATTGCTGGGATATGAGTATCCATTGGGTGCCGCTTGGTGTGTACAGAAGTTTTTATCTGACACTGAAAGTGAAATCCTCTATTCTTCAGGATTTGAAATTAAGCAAACAACAGAGTTATTCTCCACGTTATAACTAACTATGCTAGCAGAAATTATTACCATTGGGGATGAGATTCTCATAGGTCAGATTGTTGATACCAATTCGGCCTGGATGGCCAAACAGCTAAATCTGGCAGGAATCAAGGTAAAACAGATCACTTCGGTGTCTGACGATGAGGCACACATTCTGGAGGCTTTAAAGCTGGCTGAAGAGCGTGCAGAGATCATTTTAATTACCGGAGGCTTAGGCCCAACAAAGGACGATATCACGAAACTGACGCTGGCTAAATATTTCAACATGGGCTTCCGCCGGGATGAAGAAACGTTGGAGCAGGTAAAGTCTATATTCAAGCGGTTCAATCGTCCGATGATCGAGTCGAACATGAAACAGGCAGATGTTCCCGATGGTTGCATTGTTATCCAGAACAAAAATGGCACTGCTCCATGTATGTGGTTCAACCATGGATCAAAGGTTATTGTATCAATGCCTGGAGTGCCCTATGAGATGATGTACTTGATGGACGAGGAAATATTGCCAAGATTAAAGGCTGCTTTTGTATTGCCCAACATCGTTCATAAAACTATATTGACAGCTAACATCGGCGAATCTTTCCTGGCGCAACAAATTGAAGATATTGAAGATACTTTACCCGCATATATTAAGCTTGCTTATTTACCGAGACTTGGGCAGGTAAGGTTAAGACTCAGTGGTTCTGGCGAGGATGAGTCTGCATTGCGTGCAGAGATTGAAAGCTATGCGCGACTGATCGTTGATCGTGTAAAGACGTATGTGGTTATTGAAGATGATATTGCATTGGAAAAAGTAATTCTTGATGTGATGATGGCGCAAGGCCTTACCTTGTCGACCGCAGAAAGTTGTACTGGAGGTTATATTGCCCATTTGATTACGACACACCCCGGCTGTTCTGCAGTTTTTGCAGGAGGGGCCGTTGCATATTCTTATGAACTTAAAGAATCTATTCTGGGTGTACAACAGGAAACACTTGCCACCTACGGTGCAGTAAGCGAAGAAACCGTCAAGGAAATGGCTTCCGGTGCGGTTGGACATTTCAATACTGACTATGCTGTGGCTGTTAGTGGTATCGCAGGTCCAGATGGTGGTACGCCCGATAAACCAGTTGGTACTGTGTGGATTGCAGTAGCAAGCAAAGATCGGGTGGAAGCTAAAGTGTTCAATTTTGGCAACAAAAGGATTCAAAATATTGAGCGTTCAGCTATTGCTGCGCTTACTATGATTATTAACCGTCTGAAAGAAGATGATCGTTTTTCTGGATAAATGCCTTACTTTTGTGGGCAATACCAAAGTATAAATTTACTGTAAACAAATGGCTCAATACGAATTGCTGTTACCCAAAATGGGGGAGAGTGTTGCTGAAGCAACCGTGATAAAATGGCTTAAACAGCCAGGAGATATGATCCAGTTGGATGATACCTTGCTGGAAATAGCAACTGATAAAGTAGATTCTGAAGTGCCTTCACCCGTTGCAGGCAAGCTGATTAAACAATTATTTCAGGAAGATGAGGTGGTACAGGTAGGTGCTGTCATCGCAATTATAGAAACTGAGGGTGGCGATAGCTCTGCCCCGGCAATCGAAACTGTTGTGCCTGCTGTAGAAATAGCAATTGAACCTGCTTTTACTGAAACTGATGTTGCTGAATCTATTCCGGGTATGGATCAATTAAAATCTGCTGAACCTGCAGAATCAGGTCGGTTTTACTCCCCATTAGTTAAAAACATAGCCAATCAGGAAAACATCAGTCAGCATGAGCTGGAGGGAATTTCTGGCACTGGCGCTGAAGGTAGATTGACAAAAGATGATTTGCTAAGCTATATAGCTTCAAGAAATTCTGGAAAATCGGCAACGGCTGCTCAACCAGCACATGTACAAAATCCAACTCCGGTAGCGGCTTCTGCTCCTGCTAAATCTGCGCCTGTTGCTGCAAGCGTTAGCGGTACAGATGAGATTATCGAGATGGATCGTATGCGCAAACTTATTGCAGAACATATGGTGATGAGTGTTCAGACCTCTCCACATGTAACTTCTTTTGTGGAAGCTGATGTGACAAATATGGTGATGTGGCGCGAGCGTGTGAAGAAAAATTTTGAAAAACGGGAGAATGAGAAAATCACCTTTACGCCAATCTTTGTAGAGGCTGTAACGAAGGCGATCAAAGATTTTCCGATGATCAACGTAACGGTTAATGGGAACCAGATTATTAAGAAAAGAGATATCAATATAGGTATGGCCGCGGCATTGCCAAGTGGTAACCTGATCGTTCCTGTTATAAAAAATGCTGACCAGCTTAACCTTGTAGGCTTAACGAAAGCAGTAAACGATCTTGCCGGCAGGGCACGTATCTCTAAACTTAAGCCCGACGAAACACAAGGTGGCACATTTACATTAACAAATGTGGGTTCTTTCGGGAATGTGATGGGCACGCCGATTATCAATCAGCCGCAGGTAGCAATTCTTGCTGTAGGCGCAATTAAGAAGAAACCGGCAGTTTTAGAAACGGAGTTTGGTGACGTGATTGCGATCAGACACATGATGTTCCTGTCGTTGTCTTACGACCATAGGGTGGTAGACGGTGCACTGGGTGGTTCTTTTGTACGAAGGGTAGCCGATTACCTGGAGAACTGGGATATTAGCAGAGAAATTTAAATAGCAAAGGGCCGGATTATCCGGCCCTTTTGCATTTCAAAACAAAACAAACATTAGTTAACTAAAGCCGCTTCTTCAGCAATAATGTGCTGAATTTGATTTTCTGTGTAGGTGTACTTGCCTGTGTGCGCGATAAACACTTCTTTTTGTATCAGAAGATCTTTATTAGCGAGTAAGGTTTTTAGCGAAACACTTCCGATCACATATTTATAATTACTTCTTGAAAAACGCTCTACAATGTTCGTCACTTTAAGCTTCTCTATGGTATATTCATGGGCATAGCGGATATATACCTCGATATTTACATTGTCTGTATGGATCAAACCATTATTCTGATTGTATTTTTTATACTCATATCTATATCCGTAACGGAGTGCGGCAATATCTGATAGGACCGCTGCACCAGTAGGATGTCCACCCGCTCCCTTACCAAAAAAGAACTGCTTGTCAGCGAAGGCAGCCTGGACTGTTACACCATTATATTCGTTTTCCACGTTGTACAAGAAATCATCGGACCTAACAAATTTTGGCAGCACGTAGGTTACGATCTGTTTGGTGCTGATCTTCCGCGCTGTAGGAACGAGCTTTATTTTAAAGTTCTTCTCTCTTGCATATTGGATGTCGTCTTCAGATAAATTTTGAATTCCTACGTTTAGAATTTTATCCGGACTGATGAACAAGCCATAGGCATGGGCTGTGGCAATTGCCAATTTAAACTTAGGATCAAATCCTCCAACATCCAGGATAGGATCGGTCTCGGCAAATCCCAAGTCCTGAGCTTCTTTAAGGGCAGTCTCATAAGCCATGTTCTCGTTGAAGATCTTGGATAAGATGTAATTTGAGGAACCATTAAAGATGCCGCTGATACCATGCAACAACTCATTGTCATAATATTCTTCCAGATTCCTGATGATTGGAATACTTCCGCAAACGGCACCTTCGTAAAGCAGTGAAGCGCCATATTTTGTCTGTAGTTCTACCAACTCGGCTAGATGGGTAGCGATCATTTTTTTGTTGGCAGAGACCACGTGTTTACCGCTTATTAAAGCTCTTTTCGTGATTTGAAAGGCCGCTTCTGCATCATCGATCAGCTCCACAATGGTGTTTATTTCTGGGTTATCCAGCAATTCGCTGTGGTCTGTTGTGAAAAGATTGGCGTCGAGTGTCCGTTGTTTTTCGGGGTTTTTAATAGCGATCTTAATGATCTCAAGATTGAGGTCCTGTCCGCGAATAATGTCATGTAAGCCCTGGCCAACAACGCCAAAGCCAAATAATCCAATTTTTATTTTTGTACTCATTACTAAGCTGTCTGATGTAATTTTACTATTTTTTTATTTACGCTTTCTTTAAGAAAGTTTCCGATTACACGGGTAAGGATATCTGTTTCAATTAAGAAGCCATCATGTCCGTATGCGGAATTAACACTGAAGAATTCCGCATTGCGGATGTTTTCGCTGAGGAATTTTTGCTCTGTAACTGGAAACAACACATCGTTTTCTATCCCAATAACCAGGGTATTTGATTTGATCATTCCAAGTGCGTCTGCTATACTTTTACGTCCACGTCCAACATTATGACTATCCATTGCCTTAGTGAGGTACCAATAACTATAGGCGTTGAAGCGGTTGACAAGTTTCTCACCCTGATAGTTCTGATAAGAAGCTGCCCTGAAACCTTCGGTCTTTTCGTTTACACTTTCCAATTGGGTTGTGTTGTAAGCTTCATAAGTTCTATAAGATAGCAGGGCGATGCTTCGTGCTGTTTTTAGACCTTTGGAACCACCGTCAGGTTTGTTTGCGTAAAAGGTACGGTCGGTGCTGATTGCAAGTCTCTGACTTTCGTTAAATGCAATTCCCCAGGGAGAATGAAAAGCATTTGTAGCAACGAGAATCAGATTTTCTATTGATTTACTATCACTTATCGCCCATTCTAATGCCTGTTGTCCGCCAAGGGATCCACCGATCAGCACTTTAATGTGTTCCACTTTAAGGTGCCTGGCGAGTAGCTGATGTGCCTTCACGATATCACGAATGGTGAATTCAGGGAAAGCTAAATAGTAGGGCTGCCCCGTTACTGGATTCGTACTTAGCGGATTTATAGTTCCATATGGCGAACCGATCACATTGGCGCATACGATAAAATGTTCTTCTGGATTAAACAAGGCATTGCTGCCGAAGAGACCTTTCCACCAATCCAGTACATCTGCATTTGCAGTAAGTGCATGGCAGGCCCAGATCACATTGTCTTTTTTTGCATTGAGCGTTCCGTACGTGTGGTAGGCAATTTCTAAGCCACGGAGTTTTTTGCCGCTCTCGAGCTTAAAGATTTTGGTGTCTTTATATTGATGTTGTGTAGTCATGATTCTGATTTATTGGCCCTCGTAGACTTGTTCAAAAGCCTGTTCAAAGTCAGCTTTAATATCATCGATGTGTTCAATGCCGACTGAAACCCTGAGTTGTCCCGGTGTAACACCTGCAGCCAGTTGTTCTGCAGCACCAAGTTGCTGATGGGTTGTTGCCGCAGGCTGGATGATTAGGGTTTTCGCATCACCTACATTTGCCAGGTGACTAACGAGTTGCAGGTGATCGACAAACTTAGTTGCCTGATCCTGATCGCCGTTTAATTCAAATGAGAGTACAGCACCAAAGCCATTTTGCAGGTATTTTTTTGCATTAGCGTGATAAGGGCTGCTTTCTAATCCTGGATAATTTACATTTTTTACGGCGGGGTGTTTTTCAAGCCAGGTGGCCAATGCCAGCGCATTGTCTACATGGCGCTGTACCCGAAGGGAGAGTGTTTCCAGTCCCTGGATTAATAGAAATGAATTGAAAGGGGATAAGGCAGGGCCAAAATCCCTCAGGCCTTCCACGCGGGCGCGGATGCTAAACTGAATATTGCCAAATGGACCGCCGATCCCGAAGACGTCACTGAAGATCAGTCCGTGGTAACCTTCAGCAGGCTCACTAAATTGCGGATATTTGCCATTTCCCCAATTGTAATTTCCTCCGTCGACAATTACTCCCCCAATACTTGTACCATGACCGCCAATCCATTTTGTGGCTGACTCTACAACTACGTTGGCGCCATGCTCTATTGGTCTGAACAAGTATCCGGCGGCGCCGAAAGTATTGTCTACAACTAGTGGCAGATCATGCTTCTGCGCAATAGCGGCGAGTTTCTCAAAGTCTGGGATACTAAAGGATGGGTTTCCTATGCTTTCCAGATAGATTGCTTTTGTTTTGGAATCGATGTGGCGTTCAAAGTCGTTGACATCGGCTCCATCGGCAAATTTTACTTCTATGCCCAATCTTTTAAAAGCTACTTTGAATTGATTATAGCTTCCCCCATAGAGGTGTGAAGAGGAGATGAAGTTATCTCCCGCTTGTACGATGTTGTTTAAAGCGATAAATTGGGCAGCCTGTCCGGATGCAACAGCAACTGCGGCAACACCACCCTGAAGTGCAGCAATTCGCTTCTCGAATACATCTGTGGTCGGGTTCATGATCCGTGTGTAGATATTCCCGAACTCTTTAAGTGCAAAAAGATTGGCACCGTGTTCAGAGCTTTTAAATCCGTAGGCTGTAGTTTGATAGATGGGTACTGCGCGGGCACCGGTTGAGGGGTCAATTTCTTGTCCTGCATGTAATTGCAGGGTCTCAAATTTATATGTTGACATAAAATAAAGCTAATGTGAATGGTTCTGCTGATTGCAGAAAATATATAACAATTTCAGCGTACCTCCTGAAGAGGCCTTCCGTATGATAGATACAAAGGGAAGATTTTTAGGTTAGGCTATGCAACAGCACATACAGTAAGTAGTATGTGATTTGCAAATTTGATTGTTAAAACGGGAAATTCCAGATAGTACCTTAAAATGGTTTTCTGGTGTAGGACTGGTAGTGTTGAAAGCTTGCTTTTTCATCTGTCTCATTTTATCTTTCCAAATAACACCATGTTATCTGGTCAGGAATTGGCACCTTCTCTTTTTTGGAGGGTTGCCAGTGGGTCGTAGAGCCTGTCTCTCGCCACTTCTTTATAAATCAAAACATCTTTTGGAGGTATTGACTTGATTAGCTGTGCTAATGATGAAGCAAATGTATACTTAATAGCTAATAGTTCAAAATATTATTTTGAATTTTAAACAATGCACTGTAAAACAGTTATTTATTTTAGTTATTTCAGTTCATTGGGTTAATTTTTTCTAATTAATTAGTGCCAAAGCCTGATCAAAATCAGCAATAAGATCGTCAATATGCTCCAGTCCTACGGATACCCGAATTAAATTCTGTGGTGTCTTGGTGTCTGGACCTTCTACTGATGCACGGTGTTCTATTAAACTTTCTACACCGCCCAGACTTGTTGCCTGTGCAAATATATGCACATTATTTACTACTGTTTTAGCGTTGTCAAATCCACCTTTGACCAATACTGAGAGCATCCCCCCAAAGTCTGACATCTGGCTTTTAGCAATACTATGCTGTGGATGGCTTGTTAATCCAGGATAATATACGGCATCAACTTTAGGGTGTTGTGCCAGGAAGTTTGCAAGTGTGTTAGCGTTTGCACAGTGGCCACGCATTCTGTATGGAAGTGTTTTGATACTTCTAACCAATAAGAAACAGTCGAAAGGAGATGGGACTGCACCACCTATCTGCTGAATATTCCGGATCCGCGCCCAAAGGTCATCAGCTTTTGCTGTAACCAATGCACCACCTAGCACATCACTGTGTCCTCCAATATATTTTGTGGTCGAGTGCATCACGATATCTGCACCAAGCGTTATTGGATTTTGCAGGCAAGGAGAGGCGAAGGTGCTATCGCAAGCCAAAATAAGGTTGTGTTTTTTTGTAATTGTGCTCAGTGCGGAGATATCTGTTACTTTTAGTAACGGGTTAGACGGTGTTTCAATCCAAATCATCACCGTGTTAGGTTGGATATAGGCTTCTATGCCTTCAGTATGTGTTAAATCGATGAAATCTATCGTTAGGATGTCTGCAAAAATAGACTGTAGCTGTTTTTTAAATCCCCAGTACATATCGTCGGGCGCAATGATGTGGCTTCCAGGTTTAAGGGCCTGAAATACAGCCATGCCAGCGGCATTTCCTGATGAAAAAGCGCAGGCTTCGGCACCGTGCTCCAGTTCAGTAAGCAACTGCTCCAATGATGAGCGGTTGGGATTACTTACTCTGCTATACATGTGCCCACCAGGATAACCACCGTTTTCATCTCTTAGATAGGTAGTTGATAAACTTAAAGGTGGTGTTACATCGCCGGTAGCACTTTTAACAAAATTACCTGCGTGTATCGCTATAGTTTCTGGTTTCATATCAGTAAGCATTCTTATGTTGCCGGCAAATTTAATGATTATATCCTAGCAGCTCGTGTTTTGGCAAGATTTGTGTAAGTTGTCATGAAAATAATATATTTATGAAAAGAATATTCGTCATAGCGGCCATTTTATGCAGTTCATTAATGGTTTTGCAAAGTTGCTCGACTACAAAAAATGCTTCTGGAACTACTGTGGCAAAACGCGGTAATGTGACTGGGAAATGGGTTCTTAACAACGTGAGTTTCGAAGGTATCCCGTCTGTAGCAGTAAAAGGCTTGTTTAATGAGGCGTCTTACCAATGCTTTGTGGGTAGTACATGGAATTTTACCAATAGCGGAAATGGTTCGTATACTTTACCTGGTGGAAGTGGTTGTGAAGCTAAAACTCAAACGATATTTTGGTCAGTAAGTACTGCAGATCAAACTTTCCAGTTCAAAAAGATTTACGAAGGAGAAAAAGCTAAAAATGTAACAGAAGGTTACAGGTTAGTATTGTTTTCTGCGAATGGAGACAATCTGATTCTGAAATCGCCCGTTGAATATGGTTCTGGTACAGCTTACATTGTATTAGATTATACAAAGGCTGCAAATTAATAGCTATAGCTTATTTAATATCGACCCGGCGTAATAGCCGGGTTTTTTGTTACCGGTTGTCGGCTAATTTCCTTAACTTAGGGACATCAATTTATGGCTAAAATATCTATAATAGGTAGCGGATTTTCTGGTCTGTCTGCTGCATGCTTTGCGGCGAGAGACGGTCACGAGGTTACAGTTTTTGAAAAGAACAGCGGCATAGGTGGTCGCGCCAGAACTTACGAAGCGGCAGGATTTACCTTCGATATGGGGCCCAGCTGGTATTGGATGCCGGATATTTTCGAGCATTTTTTCAATCAGTTTGGGAAGTCGGCTGCCGACTACTACCAACTGAAGAAGCTTGATCCTGGATTTCAGTTGATCTTTCCGGGAAAAGAAACCCTTGAAGTACCTGCAAACCTCGATGCGCTTTATGCAACATTCGAATCTATTGAGCCGGGAAGCAGCAAATCACTCACTAAATTTCTTAAAGAGGCCGAATTTAAATATAAAATCGGGATGAAAGAACTGGTTTACAAGCCAGCATTCTCCTGGATGGAATATGCAAACAAAGAAGTAATTGTTGGGATGTTGAAGTCCAATATCTTTAGCTCGGTAAGCAGTTATGTGAGGAAGTATTTCAAAGATCCGCGTCTGATTGCATTGTTGGAATTTCCGGTGCTTTTTCTGGGGGCAATGGCGAATAAGATTCCCGCTTTATATACCATGATGAACTATTCTGCCCTGGTACAGGGAACGTGGTATCCGGAAGGAGGGATGCATAAGATTATAGAGGGGATGTACGAACTGGCAGTATCGTTGGGCGTGAAATTCAAAACGGGCCTTCCTGTTACGCAACTCAAAATTGCTGGAGATAAAGTTTATGGTCTGGAGACTTCTGAGGGGATAATGCTTACCGACGGTGTGATTGCTTCAGCTGATTATAACCATGTAGAGCAGCACCTTCTTGAAGAGCAATACAGAAATTATACGCCTGATTATTGGGATAAAAAGACTTTCGCACCTTCTTGTCTTATTTTTTATCTCGGGGTAAATAAAGAAATTCCAAACCTACATCATCACAACCTTTTTTTCGATGCAGATCTTGATCAGCATGCTAAAGAAATATACGCTACGCCGCAATGGCCTACAGACCCCTTGTTCTATGTTTGTTGTCCGTCAAAGACTGACCCTACTGTAGCTCCAAAAGGAATGGAGAACCTATTTATCCTCGTTCCTATAGCTACGGCTTTGAAGGATACTGAGGAGATCAGAGAAAGCTATTTTAAGGGTATCATTAAACGTATTGAGGATAAGGTTGGTGTAGAATTTTTAGCTGATATTATTTATAAGCGATCATATTGTCTGGATAATTTCGTTACTGATTATAATGCCTTTGGAGGAAACGCATATGGTTTGGCTAATACTTTGATGCAAACTGCGGTACTTAAACCTTCTTTGAAAAATCATAAGGTTGGCAATTTATTTTATACAGGGCAATTAACGGTACCCGGCCCCGGAGTGCCGCCAGCATTAATATCTGGTCAGGTTGCTGCAGCAGAACTTATTAAATCAATGGCAAAGGAAATGATAAAAACCGCTTAGATATTTATGAAACAGCTGCTGTTCTTTTTTATCCCATTTTTTTTTGTTGGCAAAAATTCGACTAACCTCGTTGCTTACCGGAAGATGATGGATGCAGCGGTCGAAAATAGCGACGTAGCGGAAAGAATATACGGTGAATTTAAGGCGTTTGATGAGAACGGGCAGTCTGTGCTTGTTGGATACCGTGGTATTTCGGAACTGTTAATGTGTAAGCACGTATTTAATCCGGTTAAGAAAATAGCCTATTTCAGAAGAGGAAGGGCATTGCTGGAAAGTGCTATTAAATCGTCGCCCGGAGATCCGGAGTTGATTTTTTTACGCTACACAACACAGGTCAACGTGCCATCAATTTTGAATTATTCGGCAAATCTGGATAACGATAAAGACCTGCTGATTGCCTATTTGCAAAAGGGTGTTTCGGGAAACACCGATCAGGATTTATACTGCCGGATAAAAAATTATATGGAACAATCCAGGACTTTAACTGCTTACGAAAGAAGCATCATTAAAAATCTACTCTAAATTATGTCTGTAATAATATATATAGGTATTGTAGTGTTAACTTTCTGTATCATGGAAGGTATAACCTGGTTAACGCATAAGTACATTATGCATGGTTTGTTGTGGACGCTACATGAAGATCACCATAATAAACAACCACATTTTTTTGAAAAGAACGATTACTTCTTTGTGATATTTGCCGTTATTGCGATGACTTTTTTTTCCATTGGAACCTATATTCCTGGATGGGAATTCCTGATCTTCATTGGAATTGGAATTACGCTTTATGGCATAGGGTATTTCCTGGTTCATGACATTCTGATCCACCAGCGGTTCAAGCTGTTTACCAGAACAACCAACGTGTATTTCAGAGCCTTACGGAAAGCACACAAAATTCATCATAAGCATTTGGGCAAAGAGGAGGGAGAATGTTTCGGAATGTTGTTTGTGCCGTTTCGCTATTTTAGAGAGGCCTGGCAGTATAGGAAGTAGTTTACCTTTGACATAATGCTGACAGCTTTCTGGGGGCATAAGACCAAAAGCATTCTATTTTATCTTACTTTTGTCTATACAAATTGGACAATGGATACCTCTATAAAACTCAGTTACTTGTTAAATGACCCGGATCTTCCGGAAATGCTAAGAACAATTGCACTAAAAGTAAATAGCGGTGAGCGCATTAGCTTTGATGAAGGTGTTTATCTTTATGAACATGCAGATTTAGGTTATCTGGGCGTTCTTGCCAACTATATCCGTGAAAAAAAGCATGGTAACAGAACTTACTTCAATAGAAACTTCCATGTAGAGCCAACAAACCTTTGTGTATATACCTGTAATTTTTGTTCTTATTCCAGGTTGATCAAACAAAAAGAAGAAGGTTGGGAAATGAGTGTTGATGGAATGTTAGACGCCGTTAAAAAGTACGATGGCGAGCCCGTTACCGAAGTTCACATCACTGGAGGTGTTGTTCCAAAACAAAATCTTGATTTTTATGCTGAGTTCTTTAGGAGAACGAAGGCTCACCGTCCGGAATTACATATTAAGGCGTTAACACCGGTTGAATATTATTATATTTTCAAAAAGGCAAAGCTGTCACATTATGACGGGATGAAGTTTATGAAAGACGCAGGTTTGGATTCCATGCCTGGCGGAGGTGCAGAAATATTCCACCCTGAAATCAGAACTCAGATTGCGAACGATAAATGTACGGCCGAACAATGGCTCGATATCCATGAGCAGGCACATAAACTAGAAATGCGCACCAATGCGACGATGTTATATGGGCACATTGAGCAGTTTTGGCATCGTGTAGACCACATGGAGCGTTTAAGACAGCTTCAGGACAAAACTGGGGGCTTCCAGGCTTTCATCCCCCTGAAGTTCAGGAATCAGAACAATCAAATGTCAAATGTTGCTGAGGTTTCAGTAATTGAGGATTTAAGGAATTATGCTGTGGCCAGAATTTATCTTGATAATTTTGACCATATTAAAGCATACTGGGCAATGATCAGCAGACAAACCGCTCAGCTGTCGCTAAACTTCGGGGTGGATGATATCGATGGTACGCTTGACGACACGACAAAAATCTATTCTATGGCTGGTGCTGAAGAACAAACACCTGGAATGAGTACCCAGGAGCTGGTCAACCTGATTAAACAAGTTAACCGTGAGCCTATTGAACGTGACACTTTGTATAATGTAGTAACTGATTATACGGATTTTGTTTTTGAAGATGAAGTAAAACCACAGTACTATAAACTACCAGTAATTAATTAAATGCCGAAAACACTTTATATCATCAGACATGGTGAGACTGAATTAAATGCCCGTGGAATTGTACAGGGCCGGGGAATAAACAGCGATCTGAATGATACCGGTCGGGCACAAGCGGAGTCATTTTATGAAATGTACAAGGATGTGCCCTTCGATCATATCTATACTTCATCGCTGAAAAGGACACACCAGACTGTAAAGCGATTTATCGAATCTGGCTTGCCCTGGACGCAGTTGTCAGGTCTTGACGAACTTGCCTGGGGAATTTGGGAAGGCAAAGAGGGATCAGAAGTTTCTATAAGCGCTTTTCGGGATATGGTTGAGCGATGGCAAGCTGGTGAATATACCGCAAAGTTTGAAGGCGGTGAAAGCCCTGAAGAGGTAGAAATCAGACTAAAAGAAGCTATGCATACCATTATCAGTGCGACGTCTGAACAGACCGTATTGGTTTGTATGCATGGACGGGCAATGCGCCTGTTGCTTTGCGTCCTGATGAATAAGCCTCTTGCTGAAATGGCTGATTTTCCACATCAAAATACGACTCTTTACAAGCTCTCTTATACTGATGGTGTTTTTGACATCATTGATTTTAACAATACTGATCATTTAAGTAGTTAACATTGAATAAGATTAAAATTTCTGCAGTAGCCTATACCAATACCAAACCTTTTATTTACGGCATTGAACATTCAGAAGTGAAAGATCTGATTGACCTGACATTGGATATTCCGTCAGACTGTGCCGCAAAACTAATCAGTGGGCAGGTCGATGTAGGACTTATTCCAGTTGCCGCAATTCCAGACGTGCCTAATGCGGAGATCATTGCCGATTACTGCATTGGATCAAAAGGTGCTGTGAATTCTGTGTTTATTTTTAGTAAAGTCCCTGTAGCTGAGATTAAGACAGTGAAGCTGGACAGAGAGTCCCGAACATCGAATAACCTGGCCAAAGTGCTCCTGAAATTTTATTGGAAACAAGAAGCTGTATTCACTACGGATTTAAGTGCCGAGACTGATGCGATGGTGCTCATTGGAGACCGGACTTTTGGTAAAAGGGACGACTATGCCTACGCTTATGATATGGGTGAGGAATGGATGAATTTTACAGGCTTACCATTTTTGTATGCCGCCTGGGTGGCCAATAAATCTATTCCAGCGGAATTTATTGGAACTTTTAACAAAGCATTGAAATCAGGTCTCGATTCACGTAACGAAGTTTTGAAGATGCTACCTGCTGTACCCAATTTTGATGTTGAGGACTATCTCTTGCATAAGCTTGATTTTGAGTTAACGGATGATAAAAGAGAAGCCCTTGCTCTTTTCCTAAGTTATATTAGTAAACTATAGTTTCTGGAAAAATCAAATTATATTGAAATGGAAGCAGAACGCTAATCCAGAACATAGTATATTTACGATTTTGTAAATAGAATCATTTTGGCGAAAGATAAAACTAAGGAAACACCGTTAATGCAACAATACAATGCCATCAAGGCTAAGTATCCGGGTGCATTGCTATTATTCAGAGTAGGAGACTTTTATGAGACTTTTGGCGAAGATGCCATAAAGACTTCCCAGATCCTGGGTATTGTGCTTACCAGAAGGGGCAACGGTCCCGGTGGTCATATTGAATTAGCAGGTTTTCCACATCACTCCCTCGAAAATTATCTTTCTAAACTTGTCCGCGCAGGCCAGCGCGTAGCAATTTGCGATCAACTAGAAGATCCGAAAACCACGAAAACCATTGTTAAGCGTGGTGTTACGGAATTGGTAACACCGGGTATCGCATATAATGACAACATACTTCAGCAGAAGTCAAATAATTATTTAGCGGCGGTATTTTTCGAGAAAAATACTTGTGGCGTTTCTTTTTTGGATATCTCTACCGGCGAATTTCTGGTTGCCCAGGGCAACACTGATTATATAGATAAGCTGTTGCAAGGTTTTAAACCAACAGAAGTTGTGTTTCAGAAAAGCAGGAGAAAGGATTTTCTGGAGTTCTTTGGCGACAAATTTTATACCTTTCATCTGGATGATTGGGCTTTTACCAATGATTATAGCAATGAGGTGCTGACCAAACATTTTGAGGTGAATTCCCTGAAAGGCTTTGGCGTTGAGAAATTGACGATAGGGCTGGTAGCTGCCGGGGTAGTTTTGCACTACCTGAATGAAACGGAACATAGGAACTTAAAACACATCACTGCCATTTCCAGGTTGGAAGAGGATAAATTTATGTGGTTGGACCGTTTCACAATCAGGAACCTGGAGCTGATCAGCACAGCGAATGATAATGCGGTAACTCTTTTTGACGTGCTTGATCAAACCTCTACGCCGATGGGTGCGAGATTATTGCACAAGTGGATTATTATGCCTTTGAAGGAACTGAAACCCATTGAAGAGCGACTGGGTACTGTCGCATTTCTGGTTGATCAGCCGGAACTGATCCAGGAATTTCTAGTGCAGGTAAAGCAGATTGGTGATCTGGAAAGACTGATCTCCAAAGTAGGACTTCAAAAAGTTGGCCCAAGGGAACTTAATCAACTTAAAAAGGCATTACATCATATTGAGACTATCAAAGTAAACTCTGAGCAATCTGGAAATCCATATCTGGCAATGCTTGCCGGACAGCTTAATCCTTGCGTGTCTATCCGGGAGCAGCTGGAGCACACCCTGCAGGAAGATCCACCGGCATTGCTTATTAAAGGGAACGTAATAGCAGATGGCATAGATGAAGATCTGGATAGACTGCGGAAAATTGCTTTTGGCGGGAAAGACTATCTGGTTGAAATTCAAAAAAGAGAGGCGGCGGCAACAGGTATTCCGTCTTTGAAAATTGCTTTCAATAATGTATTCGGCTATTATCTGGAAGTTACGCACACGCATAAAGACAAAGTGCCGGCGGACTGGATCAGGAAGCAAACTCTGGTAAATGCTGAACGTTATATTACACCAGAACTTAAAGAGTACGAGGAACAGATTCTTGGGGCCGAAGAAAAAATTCAGCAGATTGAAGTCCGCCTATACAACGAATTGATGTATCAGGTTGCAGCGTACATTAAACCGATACAGCTTAATGCTTTCGTAATCGCACAGCTTGATGTTCTTTTATGCTTCGCACAGCTTGCAATTAACAACCATTACGCAAAACCGGTGCTTAACACCAGTAAGGTGTTGGATATTAAAGGTGGAAGACATCCTGTGATTGAGAAACGCCTGCCAACAGGTGAAGAATATATCACCAATGATGTGTTTTTAGATAACGATACCCAGCAGATTATCATTATCACCGGGCCAAACATGTCTGGTAAGTCTGCTATTTTAAGGCAAACAGGGCTTATCGTACTGATGGCACAGATGGGATGTTTTGTGCCAGCTAAGGCCGCAGAAATTGGATTGGTCGATAAAATTTTTACACGCGTGGGTGCTTCCGATAACTTATCATCCGGAGAGAGTACTTTTATGGTGGAAATGAATGAGACGGCAAGTATCTTAAATAACATCTCTGATAACAGCCTTATTTTGCTGGATGAGATTGGAAGGGGAACGAGCACCTACGACGGAATTTCTATCGCCTGGGCAATTGCCGAGTTTCTACATACCCATCCGACCGCAAAGCCTAAAACATTGTTTGCTACGCATTATCATGAGCTAAATGAGTTGGCAAATACCATGGGCAGAGTAAAGAATTTTAACGTGTCCATTAAAGAAGCAGGAAACAAAATTATATTTCTGCGTAAGCTGATTCCAGGAGGCAGTGAACATAGTTTCGGTATCCATGTGGCTAAGTTGGCAGGAATGCCGCCAAAGTTGATCAACAGGGCAAACGAGATATTGAAAAAGTTGGAATTAGATCGCACAGAGGGGCAGAGTATTAAGGATAGCATTAAGAAAGTGCAAAATCAGGCATATCAACTGCATATGTTTGCTATTGATGATCCCGTACTGGTTAAAATCAGAGATACTTTAAATAACCTCGACGTGAATGTTTTAACACCGGTTGAAGCGTTGCTAAAATTGGATGAAATCCAACGACTGATAAAAACTTAATCCGCTAGAAATGAAATGTACGCTGACTAAGATCACCATATTGTTTTTGTTGCTGGGCTTCCTTTCTGCATGTAGCTCTAGAAAAAATACGGCAACAGTCCGGACTCCTGCAGCAAAAGCTGCAGAAGCCATGGCGAGTTTAAAAAGCAAAGATTTGTATCGCTTTATAACCGATTGGTCAGGTGTTAAATATAAACTTGGCGGGCTTGATAAAAGTGGTATCGACTGTTCTGGTTTTGCGCTCCTGCTGGAACGTGATATTTACGGCCTCGAATTACCACGAAGGTCAAGAGATCAGGCAGAGACTATTAAATCTAAAAATCTTGACCAATTGAAAGAAGGGGATCTCATCTTTTTTTCTTTTGGGGGTTCGGAAGTGGATCACGTAGGCATCTACCTGAATGACGATTATTTTGTACATGCCTCTACCACCAGGGGGGTGGTAGTGGATAATATCAAATTGCCGGCGTATCAAAAAGTATTTGTTAAAGCAGGCCCTATTAAAAATTAAATCATGTCAAACGATAAACAACCGGTATCATTCTGGACCAAATACAAAAAGTTTGCGGTAACAGAAATTCTGATGTATTTAATTATGATCGTTGCGATTGCCTTGGGAATTATTTTTTTGAGCTAGCGAGCGTAAGGACAATTTTATTTTGGTCGGCGATGTAAGCTTTATTGATAAAGTCGGCAAATTCAGCGTAGGCTTTGGGAGGAAATTTTCCTGTTTTTCCTGTTAGTATTCGCTTGTAAATAAGCGTATGGTCTTTGAAAGTTATTAGCGCATGGTAGTCGCCGAACACTGTTTCCATGTTTATATTCTGGGGTTGATATTCGATCTTAAGGTTTTCTGGTAATGCAAAAGTGAGCTCATCTTCGTAGCTATATCCCCTGTTTAAATAAAGCTCAAGTTTCCGCTCTTTCAAGTCAGGAATACTTCGCGTCTTATTAAATATGTTGAGTTGAAGATAACTTAGATTGCCCGATTGAACCATATAATTTGGGATGGTAATATTGCAGGTTTCTGTTGTTAAAGGCCATGCGGAACCTTTGTTCTGAGCAATTTTGAGTTGCTCAAAATTGATATTGTCTATATCGTATATATCCTTTAGCAAGTTAAGTTGATCGGCATAAGGTTTTGTAAGAAGCTCTTCATCATTGTCGTAATTTGATCCTGCAAAAATAGTTTTCATCTGACCGGTAATATTCCCCTGCATGTCGACGGTTAACTGAGCCCTACGTTTAATGCTATTCATTTCAGCTGTAAGCACGGGGGTGTGCAGTAATTTCCCTCCAGATTCTGTGCAGGCAAGAACAGTTCTGTCATCGGTAAAATCACCGAGATAGCCGAACGGCGTAACCTGACTCGTGCATTCCAGCCAGGTAGTATCTTTTTCGAAAGGGACGCAAAGAATAATGTGGTTTGCCTGATTCATACTGGCAAATTCAGGATCAAGGTTCTGTTTAAAGCTCCCTGCATATACGATGCAATAAAGTGAGGGAATGCCTGCGGCTTTCAACAAGGCTTGCGTGTAATTAACGAGTCCTTTGCAATCTCCGTATCCCAAATAATGAACATTTTCTGCGCTTATCGGTTGATATCCCCCAATTCCGATCTGAACACTAACATATCTCGTTTTATCTTGAACATATTGATAGATTTTGCGTGCTTTTTCTTTTGGATCGTCGATGCCGTTTACTAGTTCCCTGACTTCAGCGATCGTAGCAGGGGATAGCTGTTGTCTACTTTTGATTAAGTCGTTATAAATCCATTTTCCCAACCCTTCCCAATCGGCATAAGTGCCTTTTGTATTGTAATAACTGAAATTTTCGGCTGCGACTTTGACGTAGGTAAGGAAATTATCTCCCGAAGACATATACGGTTCGGCCTTCAATGCTGGTAGGTTAACAACGTCCCAGGTATAGCTAATCATGCCGGGTGTAGAAGATTCTAATGGCTTTCCTGCATAATTGTAAGCTTTCATTCTTAGCTTTTCACCTGTTTTACAGCTAAAGGTATAGCTGCTTTTTTGTACCGCTACATCGGTATAGGGGTTTGCATACCAATCTGGTATTACCAAGTTTTGTTTAAGACGCAATTCATACTCGTAGAATACCGTGTAAGGGTAACTATTTACAGATGGTGTAAAGTGCTTGATGCGTTCATCTTCATATAGAGAGAAATCACTGGCTGCACTGGCATCTTCAAAATCTGAAAGCGTTATTTTTTTGATCAGCAAGCCATCAGCATCGTATACGGATCCTTTTACGGCTTTTATAGTCCGACTTTTGTTGTAAGACAACACGAGACCAGCCATATCTTCTCCATTTTTATTCAGTATAGTGACGGTTTTCCTGATGCGGATTATGACCTGATCTGTGGCAACCATATCTACATTTGTCTCCATATTTCGAATAACAGCACTTGCCCTGACCAACAACGGAGTTGGAATCTCACTGGCTTTGTAGCCGGGTTGTGCATGTACGTTGTATTGGTGTAAAAGTCCAACGAACAGCAGAAAAAGTGTTTTTTTGAACATCCTATTTAACTTTTTGCAATACGAGATCTGTTTTTTGCTGTTGTATGACCTGGCTATATAACGCCTTTAGAAACAGATATTCATCGGGTTGATATACAGGTTTGTTTAGTGTAAATAACGAGCTAAATGTTAATTCGTTTTTGTCTATAGTGGCTGAGGTCTGGTAACGGCCACCATTTCCTGGAAGTCCGACAGCACTATTTTTAGGTACTTCGGCAAAAACATAGTCTGCTGGCAGTGTCAATGTAATACTCACTCTTCTATCTACACCCGCCCCAAGATCTACAGGGTAATTGCGCTCGTTTAGATTAAATGGATTCTTTGTTGTCCTATCTAGAAAATAGGGGTTATAGAAAAACTTATCCAGACCGGGCTTGTCAAAGCTATTCATGGTTACCTCGTACGTTTCTATCAGATACTCGTCGAGGCTGTCGATATTGTCGATTTTATAATTGCCAACCTTGATATTAGTTAGTCGTTCGGCCAGGGATTGAACATAATTGTCAGCTGATCCTGCTGCTGCTATCTTTTGTCTTCTTTCCAATGCTGCGTATCCTTTGGAATAAGTGGTTAATGTTCCAGTGATCTTACCATCTGGCGACAAACTAGCTACTAAATTACTTCTGGTCAATTCTTTTTCTGATGCTAAAAGATCAAACCAATAAGATGGTTTTTTCAGATTCACCACTCTGCCTTTTCCATTGATGCATCTAAGGGGTAACAGACCAAAAGGTAAGAGGGGTTCAGTTGCGTCGAGCAGGTAACTTTTGTCTCCGATATTAACCTTCGCAATGACGTAGTCGAAATCTGTAATTACAGGATATAGCGAGTTTACCAAACCATTCGCCCTTGTGGATAGAATTACCGCTTCAGTCTCTATTCCGGCTGCCGACAAAGCTGCTATTAATGCAAGATTGATATCGCCAACGTTGCCGGAGTGTGTTTCCAGGGCCTTTTTAATTTGAAATTCACTATACTTACCCAGGTAATGGTTCCATTTAATCTGTTTTTTAATATACGCATATACAGCTTTTGCTTTAGATAAAGGATCTGTTGCATTTTGAAGAATGACAGGTAGTTGCGCAGTAAAAAGATCTGTTCTTTTCATCTGGCTGCCAAATTCTCTCGATGAGGTCAGCTCATTATCCACATCCCTCCAGTTTTTTGTATAGTTGGTTGTGCCTCCACTAAAATGGCGTACATCCTGGAGTTCAAAACTGATTGCTGATTTGAAGTTTGAAGCTGCCGTCATGTAATCCTCTTCTTTAAAAGCCGGGATATTATCCATGGTGTATATACTTCTTGAACAATCACATTTATTGCCAGCAATACTGATGCAATCCCGAACAAGTTCGGTTTTTTGTGAGGTAAGTTTCTGTGCCCCACGGAGCGATATGTTATAATTATAGATGGCTGGTAACGAGGAGATGTAAGTGCTTGTTATTTTTGGAATATTGTCCTGAAACTGCCATGATTTGAAATTGAATATATTGTTTACACGTAACCGGTAACTGATTTCTATGATGCTGCCAGGCCTAAGGTTGGGTAAGGTGAATTTGGTAAGGTTGAGATACCTGGTCTTTTGCTCGGTAAACACCTGCGTGATCGGCAATATAGTAGGCTTGGGATAACCATCGGTATAGTTGTAAGTAGTAGCAACAATTTCTGAAATCTCATCTTGTTTTTTATCATATATGTAGCGTTCAATGACGAAATTTGCAGCATTAAACCCATTTTTGGTCAATATCTTGATCCGCGTATGGTATACGAAATTGACATAACTTTCATTTGTGTAATTGTCCAAATCGATATTGGCTGATCCGAATTCGCGAAGTACTACCGCATCGGCAGTGCTGTCATTCGCATAGATTTTCATGTCGAGTTCTTCTTTAGTAAATTTGCCGTACTCGAAGTTTTGGGCGTAAATAGATCCGGAGCAAAAAAAGAATAGGAATAGGAGTGTGAACGTAGTTTTCATTTGAGCATTTAAAGTGGCACAATATAGATTTAGTTGGTAACCTAATCAAATTATTATGCAATTAATGAATGATTTTTCCGACTTTTGGTTGGTAGGATTTTAGCTTTTACAACTAGAGCCCTGAGTCTGGATACTGTTTCAGAAGCCAGTGATGACAATGCATTGAAACTTAAAAGAAAATGAAATTAAACTTAAAGCGTCCCTTAGCCTTTTTTGATCTGGAAACTACAGGAGTAAATGTAGCCTCAGATAGAATAGTAGAAATAGCAATATTGAAGGCTATGCCAGATGGTTCTGAATTGATCAAAACTTTGCGCATTAATCCAGAAATGCCAATTCCTTTGGAATCGTCGTTGATTCACGGGATTTATGATGAACACATTAAAGAAGAGCCGACCTTTAAAACTGTCGCTGCCGAGATTGCTGAGTTTATTGGCGATGCGGACCTTGCAGGATATAATTCAAATCGATTTGATATTCCTGTGCTGCTTGAAGAATTTCTAAGAGCAGGTGTCGACTTTGATATGTTTGACCGTAAATTTGTTGATGTGCAAAATATTTTCCACCAAATGGAACAGCGCACACTGAGAGCGGCTTACAAGTTTTATTGCAACAAAGACATCATCAACGCACATTCTGCGGAAGCTGATATCACTGCAACTTACCACGTATTGTTAGCTCAGCTTGAACGTTATGCGGGTGTAGATTTTGAAGACAAGCAAGGTAAGATCAGTCAGCCTGTGCTGAATGATGTTGATGCGCTTCACCTTTTTACCAATATGAATAAGCCCGTTGATTTCGCCGGACGCATGGTATTTAATGACAAGGACGAAGAATGTTTTAACTTCGGAAAACACAAGGGAAGGACTGTAGAGCAGGTGTTTGACCTGGAACCTAGTTACTATTCATGGATGAAGCAGGGTGATTTTCCATTATATACCAAGAAAAAGTTGGATGAGGTTTGGACAAGGTGGAACAAGAAGAAAGAACTAACGCGTGCTGCCCGACAGCCTCAGCAACCTGCGCCGGCGCCGGCCAGGCCACAGGCTCCAAAACCTGTTACTCAACAAAAGCAGCAATCTAAACCTGCAGTTAGTGTAACTCCAGATATGCTGGAACAATTAAAAATGAAGTTTGGTAAGTAAACAATATAATACACCTCTTAAAAATTAAAGATATCCTGATGAAAAGATTCCTGGTTGTAATCGGGCTGGTATTACTCAGCTTTCAGCTTTTTGCTCAGCTTCCTATATTGCCGGCACTTCAGCCTGCCTATACCAAGCAAACACGTGATTTATCTGGTAAACCAGGTAAAAATTATTGGCAAAATAAAGCAAGCTATGCGTTGAAAGCTGATTTTAACCCTGAAACGAGACTGATTACGGGATCAGAAGATATTGTTTATGAGAATAACAGCCCCGATACACTCAAACAAATTTGGTTTAAGCTCTATCCAAATTTATATACCAAGGAGGCTGAAAAAAAAGCTACACGAATTGATCAAAGCGATCTTGGAGAAGGCGTAAAAATTGCCAGTTTAAAAATAGGTGCCAAGGCATATAACGCTTCGATGTATACCATTCAAGGAACAAACATGTATCTGGATATACAGCCACTTGCGCCAGGCAAGACGGTTAAAGTATCGGTAAGCTATTCTTATGTTTTAAATAAAGGATCTCATACCAGAACAGGCGAGGTAGATCAGGGTTCACATTTTGTTGCCTACTTTTTTCCTCGTATAGCGGTTTACGATGACATTGATGGCTGGAATAAATACCCATACAACGGTGCTGAGGAGTTTTATAATGATTTCTGCGATTTCAAAGCTGAAATCACTGTTCCAAAAGATTATATGGTTTGGGCCACTGGCGACCTGCAAAACAGTAGTTCAGTACTTAAGCCCGCTGTAAATGATAAATTGCGTCGGGCGGAGAAATCTGATGAGGTAATTGACGTGATTACGCCTGAGGATCTGCAGAAGAAAATGGTGACAGCGGATAAACCCAAGAATACATTTAAATTCGAGGCAAAAAAGGTAACAGATTTTGTATTTGCAACGAGTGATCACTACTTATGGAAATCATCGAGTCTTGTTGTAGATCCTAAAAGTGGTAGAAGGACCCGGGTCGATGCTGCTTTTAACCCTATACACAAAGACTATTTTGAGGTAATTGATTTTGCCCGGAAATCTGTATACGATATGAGCTATACTTTTCCAAAATGGCCATTCCCGTATCCCCACATCACTGTTTTTGATGGACTTGATCAGATGGAATATCCAATGATGGTCAATGATAACCCTGTAAAAAAACGGGAGGACGCAATTACACTTACTGTGCATGAGATATTTCATACCATGTTCCCTTTTTATATGGGTACTAATGAAACGAAGTATGCATGGATGGATGAGGGCTGGGCAACAATAGGAGAGTGGAAAAATGGTCCGCTGATAGATACTACTATGGTTGATACCTATGGCGTTTCACAAACTGGCTCAAGCTCGGGCAAGAAAGACGATGTACCGATCATCACTTTTACACCTGATCTAAAGGGTGCAGGAACTTTTACTAACGACTATCCTAAACCAGGGATGGGCTATCTTTACATCTGGGATTATCTTGGCGACGATTTATTTATCAAAGCGCTTCACCATTATATTGAACAATGGCAGGGAAAACATCCTATTCCTTACGATTTCTTTTATAGCATGAACGAAGGTTCAGGGAAAAATTTAGATTGGTTCTGGAAACGTTGGTTTTTTAGTGAAGGCGTTACTGATATGGCAATCATAGGGGCAGACAAAACCGATACCGGCTATAAAATCTCGATACTCAATAAAAGTACTAAGCCGTTGCCCGTGGATTTACTTTTAACCTATGTTGATGGATCTCAAGAGAAAATTCACCGTAGTATAGGGGTGTGGGAACAAGGTGACATGAACATCCAGATATTGGTTCCAACCAGTAAGAAACTGGTGAAAATTTTAATGGGAGATGCACATACACCTGATAAGGACAAATCAGACAATATCTTTAATTTGTAGCGCTCAGGTTCTTTTTATAAAGTCAATATTTCTGGTCAGGCCTTTAAACTTTGTCCTTTTTACTGCCGAGTTTTTGAAGATTTTACTGAATACATCTTCGGTTATATCTTCCCAGTCTTCTTTTCTCATATGAACAATAGACTCGCTGGCCGCAAATTCGGGTTCCTGGTGTGGTACGGAAAATTTGTTCCAGGGGCACACATCCTGACAGATATCGCAGCCAAACATCCAGTTGTCCATCTTGTTACTGAATTGTTCAGGAATTTGATCCTTTAGCTCGATTGTCAGGTAAGAGATGCACTTTGTCGCATCTATGATCGCCGGGGCCAAGATAGCATCTGTAGGACAAGCGTCGATGCAACGTGTGCAAGTTCCACAATGATCTGTTAAAAAGGGTGTGTCGTATTCGAGTTCCAGGTCGATTATAAGTTCGGCCAGGAAAAAAAAGGAACCGCTTTTTTTATTGATTAAATTACTGTTTTTGCCGATCCACCCTAATCCGGATTGTTTAGCCCACGCTCTATCTAAAACTGGTGCAGAATCTACAAAAGCACGACCAGCCACTTCGCCAATTTCTTCTTCGATAAATGATAGTAGTTGGAAAAGTTTCTCCTTAATTACCAGATGGTAGTCTTTCCCGTAAGCATACTTTGATATCTTTGGCGCATTAGGATCAGCTTGAATCACTTCAGGGAAATAATTGAGACTTAAAGATATTACAGATTTAGCATCCTCAACCAATAACCTGGGATCAAGTCTTTTATCGAAATGATTTTCCATGTAAGCCATCTTTCCATGTCTATTGTCAGCTAGCCAGCGCTCTAACCTGGGCGCTTCTTCTTCCAGAAAACCGGCTTTAGCAATACCACATTGCATGAACCCCAAACGAATGGCTTCGTCCTTGATTTTTTTGCTATTTGTGGCGGCAGTGCTGAACATGACACAAAGATAAGGTTTCCGGGGTTTAAAACCTTTCAGTGGCAAGTTTGTTCTATAGGCAAACAAAACTAAAGCCATGGAAAATACAACTGAAGAACATATCGAGGATCCAAACAAGGCACCGAAACCTATTGAACATGATTACGCACATCATGAAAACGACCCCGGGCCATCGCCGCAGGCAGTAGAAGAAAAAAATGAGAATGGGGCAGGCCCCGTAATGAAATGGATTATACCTATCCTGGTAGTAATCTTACTCATCTATTGGTTCGCCTTCCGTAAATAATTAAAAGAGTCTGCCGGATTGGTTGTGGTATATCCTTTTCAGATGCTTATAAGCAGCTTCTGTAACTTCCCTTCCGCGCGAGGTACGCATTAAATAGCCCTCCTGTATCAGGAAGGGCTCGTATACCTCTTCTATTGTACCCTCGTCTTCACCAACAGCGGTAGCTATGGTTTTTAAACCTACGGGACCTCCCTTAAACTTATCTATTATAGTTACAAGGATTTTATTATCCATCTCATCCAGCCCATGTTCATCTACATTCAGTGCAGTAAGGGCATATCTTGCTATATGCGTATCAATTTCCCCATTTCCTTTGATCTGAGCAAAGTCACGTGTTCTTCTCAACAGCGCATTAGCAATACGAGGGGTACCGCGACTTCTTCGCGCAATTTCATATGCTCCTTCGTCGGTAATCGGAGTCTTTAATATCTCAGAAGATCTTTGGACAATTGTTGTAAGCAATTTGGCATCGTAATAAGCAAGTCTCGAATTAATTCCAAACCGTGCGCGAAGTGGTGCGGTGAGGAGCCCTGAGCGTGTGGTAGCACCAACAAGGGTAAAAGGATTTAGCGTAATCTGTACAGAACGTGCATTTGGCCCACTCTCCAGCATAATATCGATCTTGAAATCCTCCATTGCCGAGTAAAGATATTCTTCTACAAGGGGGCTCAATCTATGAATCTCGTCTATAAAAAGGATGTCGCCGGTTTCCAGGTTGGTAAGTAATCCGGCAAGGTCGCCAGGTTTATCCAGTACAGGCCCTGAGGTTACTTTAATGCCAACATTCATTTCATTGGCGATGATATAAGATAGCGTTGTTTTCCCTAGTCCAGGAGGACCATGGAGCAGTACATGATCTAGTGGTTCGCCACGTTGTTTAGCAGCGGCAACAAAAATCTTAAGGTTTTCCATAACTTTCTCCTGACCAGTGAAATCGTCAAAAGCCTGCGGCCGCAATACTTTTTCGATATCACGTTCTGTAGGACTTAAGTTCTCAAAAGAAGGATCCAGATTTTCGTTCATGCTGTAAAGATATTATAAAATTCGTTTTGGCAGTTAAGCGCGAAGGAACTTTGAGGCTACTTTAGCGGCTTTTGGCCCGTCGGCATAGTTGTAAAAGCCTTCGCCAGACTTGATGCCTTTCTTTCCAGCCATAACCATGTTTACCAAAAGCGGACAAGGCGCGTATTTAGGGTTTCCAAATCCGTCGTGCAATACTTTCAATATGGCGAGGCAAACATCTAGACCGATAAAGTCTGCAAGCTGCAATGGCCCCATAGGATGTGCCATGCCGAGTTTCATTACCGTATCAATTTCTGACACCCCTGCAACACCCTCATATAATGTAGCAATAGCTTCATTAATCATAGGCATCAAAATCCTATTGGCTACAAACCCAGGATAGTCGTTAACTTCCACCGGTTTTTTTGCCAATTTCACTGAAAGCTCCATGACAGCAGCGGTAGTCTCGTCACTTGTGGCATACCCCCTGATTACCTCTACAAGTTGCATAACAGGAACAGGATTCATAAAGTGCATGCCAATTACCTGTGATCCCCTGTTAGTTACAGCAGCAATCTGCGTAATCGATATCGAGGAAGTGTTGCTTGCGATAATCGTGTGAGGTGGTGCAAAAATATCGACTTCTCTGAATATTTTCAGTTTTAAGTCCAGTTGTTCCGTTGCAGCTTCTACCACAAGATCAGCTTGAACTACACCTTCCTTCATGTCTGTGAAGATGTTTATACGTGCTAAAGTTTCTTGTTTCTCCGTTTCACTGAGTGTTTCTTTTTGCACCTGTCTGTCGAGATTTTTCTCGATCGTTTTTAATGCCTTTTGCAAGGCTTCCACATTGATGTCAATAAGATTTACCTGATAACCAAACTGGGCAAACGTATGCGCAATTCCGTTACCCATAGTTCCGGAACCTATTACTGCAATGATCTTCATGATGTTATGGTGCTAATCTATTTATAAGCCAGTTCCCGTCAACCAGGTCGTAGACAATTCTGTCGTGTAGTCTGCTTGGCCTGCCTTGCCAAAATTCAATATGTTGCGCTTCAAGAAGGTATCCACCCCAGTATCCCGGCTTTGGCACTTCTGATTCTGCGTATGTTTTGGTGAGAATTTTGACCTGCTCCTCAAGTGTTGTACGATCTGGAATAACACTGCTCTGCGGCGATGCCAGTGCACCAATCTGGCTACCTTTCGGGCGTGAATGGAAATAAGCGGTAGATTCGCTTTCGTCAATTTTACTGATCACACCATCAATGCGAACCTGCCGCTCTAGCTCAGCCCAGAAAAATACCATCGAAGCTTGTGGGTTTTCCAGTAATTCTTTGCCCTTCCGGCTCTCATAGTTGGTAAAGAAAACAAAACCTTTTTGGTCAAACCCTTTAAGCAAAAGGATCCTCGCAGAGGGTTTTCCGTAAGAGTCTGCAGTAGCCAGGGTCATTACATTTGGCTCGTAAATATTGGCAGCCAGCGCTTCCTGAAACCATTTCGAAAACTGGTCTATGGGATCTTTCTCAATCTCCTCTTCAGATAGTGTTGCGGAACGGTAATCTTGTCTTAAATTTTGGATTGCTTCTTGTGTCAGTTCCATATGCAAAAATAGGTTTTAGTTTCGTTAAAATAGTCGTAATTTTCCAAAATGTTGAGTCTTGTGAAACCATCGAAGGGCCGATTGTTAATTTCGGAACCGTTTATGAATGATCCGAACTTCAGGCGTTCGGTAATCCTGCTTACCGAACATGGTGAGCTTGGTACTGTTGGCTTTGTGTTAAATCATCCTACAAATCTTTTGCTGAAAGATCTTATACCGGAGTTGACTTCTGCCGAGTTCAAGGTTTTTAACGGCGGTCCTGTGGAGCTCGATACCATACACTTTATCCACAGATGTTACGATAAGCTGCATAGTGGCGAGGAAATAGCAGAAGGTATTTATTGGGGAGGTAATTTTGAAGCTTTAAAAATTCTAATTGCTAACGGAGACCTTTCAGAAAATGAAGTCAAGTTTTTTATCGGCTATTCTGGTTGGGGAGAAGAGCAGCTGGATACCGAGATTAAGGAGAATACCTGGATTGTCTCAGATAAATATCAGCCAGACGTCCTCTTTTCTACTGATGAAGAGGAAGCCTGGCGTGAGGTAATTGTGAACCTTGGACCGAGATATGCCCATGTCAGCAAATTTCCGGAAAATCCAAATCTTAACTAGCGTCTTCCATATCCTGTGCAGTTTCTTCAACTTTCCTGCGCAGCTCGTCTTTATAATCCTGAAGTTTGATTGCTAGTTCCGGATTTGCTGTAGCGAGGATCTGTACAGCAAGAAGCCCGGCATTTTTCGCGGCATTAAGCGCTACAGTTGCCACAGGAATTCCATTAGGCATTTGCAGAATAGACAGGATAGAATCCCAGCCATCAATTGAGTTTGATGATTTTACAGGGACGCCAATTACAGGTAGAACTGTAATTGATGCTACCATTCCCGGCAAATGTGCCGCTCCGCCAGCGCCGGCAATAATAACACTCAAACCTCGTCCAGCAGCCTCTTTCGCGTAGCTGAACATCCGGTCGGGAGTACGGTGAGCAGATACAACAGTGATTTCGAAGTCTATATTAAATTCCTTCATCACATCAGCAGCGTCATTCATGATATGTAAATCAGATTTGCTGCCCATGATGATTCCTACTTTTGCACTCATTATGATATTACTTTTAAAGTTTGTTTAACGAAATTGGCTTTTTCTATCGCATGTTCCCTATTTTGATCAACAATAGTAACATGCCCCATTTTACGGAATGGTTTAGTGTATTTTTTTCCGTAAAGGTGTACGTATACACCATCAATAGCCATGATTTTTTCTAATCCCTGGTATTTGGCCACGCCGTCATGACCTTTTTCACCTAACAGGTTAATCATAACCGCATTACTCCTGGAACGGGTATCGCCCAAAGGTAAATTGCAGATCGCGCGCAAGTGCTGCTCAAATTGAGAGACAAAATTCCCTTCTATGGTATGATGACCGCTGTTATGCGGGCGGGGCGCAAGTTCATTAACTAAGATATCGCCATTTTTTGTAATGAACATTTCTACTGCAAGTAATCCGGTGATATTTAGTGCCGAGGCAATCTGACATGCGATTTTCTCTGCCCTCTCCTGTACATCTGCCGGATAAGTAGAAGGGCTGATGAGGAATTCTACCAAATTGGCTTCAGCGTTAAACTCCATCTCTACCATAGGGAAAGTCTTGACGTCGCCGTTACTGTTTCTAGATACTATGACCGCTATTTCTTTTTCAAAATCTACCAGCTCCTCCATAAGACATGGCCCCTCGAATGCGTTCTCCACGTCGTATAGGTTTTCGATCTTCATCACACCTTTGCCATCATAACCATCTCTACGTTGTTTTAGCATATAAGGAAAAGGAAAATTGACGTTAACGAGCTCTGCCTTGCCATTTACCAACTGAAACGGTGAAGTAGGAATGTCGTTTTCTTTAAAGAACTGTTTTTGAATTCCTTTATCCTGGATAAGTCTGATAACTCTGGATTGTGGAAATACCAGTTTACCTTCCTTTTCCAGTTGCTCGAGTGCCTCGATATTTACTTTTTCAATTTCAATGGTGATCAGATCAGCCTTTTTTCCAAAATTATATACCGTATCAAAATCAGTTATAGAACCACATTCGAAGTAATTAGCCAGGTTTTTACATGGAGCATCAGGATCAGGATCCAGGATCAAGGTGCTTACATTGTAGTTAACAGCTTCCTGAATCAGCATTCTGCCCAATTGCCCGCCGCCCAATATTCCTAATTTCAGTTCGCTTATTTGTTTTGCCATATCGATATGAAAAAGTTATGCTTATTTTGCACAAAAATAACAATATAAACGGATTGATGGATGTAGATGCTATAATAATTGGCGCCGGAGCGTGTGGACTAATGTGTGCGGTGCAGGCGGGGTTCCTGGGCAAAAGAGTAATCCTACTTGAAAAAGGAGCGAAGGCGGGCGCTAAAATCCTGATTTCTGGGGGAGGAAGATGCAACTACACTAATTTATATAGTACTGACGAGCAGTTCATCTCCAATAACAAACACTTCGTCAAATCTGCTTTTAAACAATGGTCGGTTAGTGACACGATCAGCTTTTTTGAAACGTATGGTGTTTTTGGGAAAGAAAAAACATTAGGTCAATTGTTTCCGGATGGCAAAGATGCCAGAGACATCGTGGCTATTTTCACCGGGCTTTGTGATGAGCTTGGGCAGAACTTAATCTGCAAGGCGAATGTGTTGGATGTTGTCCCAATACCTGATGGCTTTGAAGTTGAATACGAAACAAATGATGTCCGTAATATCATTACTGCCTCCAAAGTTGTGGTAGCCACCGGTGGTCTGCCGATCCCTAAAATGGGTGCAACAGATTTCGCACTTAAGCTAGCCAGACGTTACGGTCTGGAATTAACGGATACAGCACCGGCACTGGTGCCATTAACGATTACCGGAAAAGACGAAGAATGGTATGCTCAATTGTCTGGAAATACTGTTTTCTGCGAGGTGAGTAATGATCACATATCTTTTGAAGAAAACCTGTTGTTTACACATTGGGGTTTAAGCGGGCCATCTATCCTTCAGATTTCTTCTTTCTGGCGCCCGGGGCAAACGATCACAATCAACTTATTACCACATCAAGATATCGCTGTAATAATCGAAGAGGAGCGGAGGAGCAATGGCAAAATTTTGCTATCGACCCTTTTAAGTCGTTTTTATACACGCAAGTTTACTGATGCCATGGGCAAGTTTCTTCCGTTGGATAAGCAGATTGCAAATCTCACGAAAGTGGATATTGATAGCGTTCACAAAATTTTGCATGAATTTACGGTGAAGCCGGCCGGTGACAAAGGGTATGATAAGGCAGAAGTGATGCGCGGAGGGATTGACACCGATGAACTGTCGTCGAAAACCCTGGAATGTAAAAAAATACCGGGTATGTTTTTCGGTGGAGAGTGTGTTGATGTTACGGGATGGTTGGGTGGTTACAATTTTCAGTGGGCATGGGCAAGTGGATTTGTTATTGCTCAGCATATTTAGTTGCCCCAAATAGTAACTACTATATTTCTGCTTCCACCGTGGTTACGGTGTTCACAAAGGTAAATCCCCTGCCACGTCCCTAAAGCCAACTGACCATTGCTAATAGGAATAAGTAACGATGTGTCTAATAATGCAGTTTTTAAATGTGCAGGCATATCATCGGGTCCTTCGTCATCATGCAAATATTCAGGATCATTTTCTGGAACAGTTTTATCAAAGAACATTTCAAAATCCGCCCTTACCGTCGGATCGGCATTCTCATTAATGGTAAGGGACGCGGAGGTGTGCTGGATAAAGATCTGGCACATCCCCACGCTAATTTCGTTCAACTGCGGCAACGCCTGTACAAGCTCTCTTGTTATGAGGTGGTATCCACGACTCCGACCTCGAATTTGTAATGCTTGTTGAAAAATCTTCATCATCTAATCACAGTTTGGTACAGTAAAGGTCCATGTTTCAGAGGCCCTGTTCGGGATAGAATAACCCATTCCCTTGCCCATTTCGAACCATAATTTTCCTCTGATTTTTTCTCTGGTGATAATCTCATTCATCGACATGCTGTCGTATAGGCGACCGTTGACCATTACATATTTTATTCTTTCTGAATTCCTGATATCATCTAAAGGATTAGCGTCCATGATTACCAAATCAGCAAGTTTGCCTTTCTCAAGGGATCCGATCTCTTTGTCCATGCCAAGATAGCCAGCTCCGTTTATGGTTGCACTTCGGATAGCTTGCAGTGGACTCATTCCGCCCTGAACAAGCATCCAAAGTTCCCAATGTGCACCAAGTCCCTGCAACTGTCCGTGTGCACCCAGGTTAACCCTCGTGCCCCCATCAGCAATTTGTTTTACGGCTTTTGATACTTCGATATGACCATAATCGCCATATTCCGAGGTTGTTCTTCGTCTTGATCTCTCATCAACAATGGAACGCGGGGTAAAGGCGAGCAAGCGTTCGTTTTCCCACACGTTAGTACGATCATACCAATAGTTTTCTCCCCACTGTGCACCATATGCTACAATTAATGTGGGTGTGTAACCCACTTTAGTGTTATTCCAGAAATTTACAACGTCTTTGTAGACCGGTGCTACAGGTAAGCTGTGCTCAAGACCTGTGTGTCCGTCGGCAATCATATTCATATTTGTGAAAAAGGTAGAGCCACCCTCAGGCACCACTTCCATTTTCAACTGCCGCGCAGCTTCCAAAATTTGCTGACGCTGCTCTCTACGGGGTTGGTTATAGGATTTAACAGAAAAAGCACCCACAGCCTGCAATCTTCTGAGATTTGAAAGTGCATCGTCAAGGCTGTTGATTACAACTTTCATGTCGGCGTCGGCACCATATAATATAGATCCGGTTGAATATAGCCTTGGACCAACAAGCCTGCCGGCTTTAAGCATCTCTGACTGGCTAAAAACCATTTCCGTGTTGCTTGATGGATCATGAGAGGTTGTAACACCAAACGCAAGGTTGGCCAGGTATGCCCAATCAGTTTGCGGTGTTAAGCCGTCAGGACTGGTGTGCAAATGTGCATGCACATCAACAATTCCGGGCATAATTGTTTTTCCAGTAACGTCTACCACTTTAGCATTCGAGGGGATAGCAATATCAGCCATTTTACCGAGCTCCGTAATTTTATTGTTTTCCAGGAGGATAGTTCCCTCTTCGATTACTTCGTCGCCCTTCATCGTTATTATTCTCGCTCCCTTTAAAGCAACAATTCCAGTGGGTACGTCACTTTTTAGTTTTAGATTGATGGACAGACTATCGGGAGCAACTTTAGTTCCCGGAGCAGGAGCACCTTCAACAAAGCTAAAAGCATTTTTCAGGTCCTGACCATAATACTGTTGACCTAACATCCAATGGATTTTTTTACTATCTGCACTCCAATGCATGTAGGTTCCTGCATCCTTAGTCAAACGCGTAAGTGGAATGGATTTGTTACCTGAAGAAAGCTCCAACGCTGCGCCTGCGGTTACCATTGGTGTGATATAAATATTGAACAATTCCGTAAATGCCATCCATTTGCCATCAGGGCTAGGAGCAAACTGATTGGCATATGTAGATGTATAGTGTGTCATTGGATTTGTGCCGTTCACGGAAATGCTTTTGTAAGCTTTTTTCCCATTTTCGTTGCCCTGGAAAAAAACACGTGTATCATCGCTGTTGAAAACTGGTCTGATACCGGATTCAGAAATCAGTGTTTTTGAACCTCCGTTTGCGGGCATAATATATATTCCGGCACCCTTACTAAAGGTATATCCTAGTACTTCATTTCCCGTACCTTTTCTAAAAACAAGTTTATCTCCTTTGCTGGAATAGGAAGGTCCGTAGTAAAATCCGCGTTCGTCAGTCAGCGTTATCGTTTTTCCCGACTTGAGATCTGTTCGTTTAATTGCCCCCTTAAATTCGTCGCTCCAGGTAGTATAAACCACAAAGCGGCCATCTGGACTAATTGCAGGCTCAAATTCGAAGTCTATCCCAGTGGTTACACGCTCTGGATTTCCATTAGGTAATTCTTTTTTATAGAGGTAACCTGCAGCATTAAAGATCACAAATTTACCATCAGCAGAAGTTATCAGTTGCCTGATCATCTTTACCGTAAAATCAGCATTGAATACTTGTTGGGGGAAATGAAGGGACTCCTGTATAGTTTGTGTTGCATTAACCTGGAAAGGAATTTCTGCCGTAATTAAAGTATTCAGGTCAGTTTTGCGGATTTTCCCTTTAGCATAGAAAATTATGCTTTTAGCATCTGGCGTCCACGCAAAATTCGGATATACGCCAAAAATAGCCCATGTTTCCTGCTGATCGTGACTAAGATCTTCATAAACCGGCCATTCTTCTCCGGTTTGTATATTCTGGATGTATAATGCTGATTTTAGACGTACCCGCTTTACATAGGCCATCAGCAGACCATCAGGGGATATTTGGGGTCTGGCCGCGCCACCTTGCTCATCGATAAGATTGCTCAGTTTACCTGTGCTTAGGTTCAATTGTTTAATGGCGTAAATGGTGCCGTTGGGATCTTTGCTGTATTGAAATGTTGGGCCAGGAGATACATCCTCACTAAAGAAGATGCTTTTCCCATCAGGTGCAACATTAGGTTCACCGGCATCCTGCTGATCATTTTTCCTTTTTGTAAGCTGGATGCCATCACCACCATAAATGCTGTACATCCACATCTCGCCTGCGCCAAGAGAACGTGTACCTGTAAAATGCTTTCTTGCGATAAGGTAGTCACTCCCAGGCATCCAGGTGGCATTATTCAACAACCTGAAACTTTCTTTCGTGATCTGTTTTTTATTGGAACCATCCCTGTCCATAATCCATATATTATCACCGCCTGCTTTATCGCTGGTATAAGAAATGTATTTACCATTGGGACTAAATCTCGGCTGCACATCAAAGGCGATCCCGCCACTAAGTAACTTTGCGTTTCCACCGGTTACAGGCATCACATAAATGTCGCCCAGCATATCAAACACGATTTCCTTACCGTCCGGACTCACATCAAGATTCATCCAGGTACCCTCATCGGTGGCGATGTTGAATGTTTTTGTTGTGCCCCGGTATTTTTCTACATCCCATTTAGGATCAGTTGATTTTTCCTGTGAAAAGGCTAAAGAAGAAACGGATAATAATAGTAAAAGCAAACTACGACTGCGCATAATATCAGGTTATATAAAGCGCAATTTAATAATATCAGTTCGTTTTTATAGTTTTGAATGGAACCTTTTATGAATAAAGCGGAGATTTTAAAACAGTTTTGGGGATTTGAAACCTTCAGACCTTTACAGGAAGATATTATAGATTCAGTTTTAAGCGGGCAGGATACACTTGCGCTTCTGCCTACAGGAGGAGGTAAATCTGTTTGTTTCCAGGTTCCTGCGTTAACTAAGCCGGGGATCTGTCTTGTCGTTTCTCCATTGATCGCTTTGATGAAAGATCAGGTAGAAAATTTAAAGGCAAAGGGCATACAGGCAGTAGCAATCTATGCAGGTATGGGTAAAAGGGAGATTGATATCCTGCTTGATAATTGCATATATGGGAAAATAAAGTTTCTTTATTTATCACCAGAACGGTTGCTGTCGCCTATTGTAAAGGAACGTATTTCCTATATGGATGTTAATCTTATTGCTATTGATGAGGCGCATTGCATTTCCCAATGGGGATACGATTTCAGACCGCCATACCTGTTGATCAAGGATTTAAGGCTCATACATCCTGCCGTACCTTTTATCGCATTAACAGCTACTGCTACAGATTTTGTACGTGCTGATATCATCGATAAACTCGAAATGAAGTCGCCCGGCGTTTTTGTTAAAAGTTTTGCAAGGAAAAATCTGAGCTACGTAGTACTTGATCTGGAAGACAAATACAAAAAGCTGATTGATGTGGTCAAAAATGTGAAGGGGAGTGGACTCGTATATGTGCGTAATAGAAGAGAAACTGCCGAAGTAGCTCAGTTTCTGCAAAGAAATAATATTGCTGCCGATTTTTATCATGCTGGGATCGACAGTAAGGATCGGTCAAAAAAACAAGAAGACTGGAAGAAAAACAAAATACAGGTTATGGTTGCAACCAATGCTTTTGGTATGGGTATAGACAAGCCTGATGTTAGGTTTGTTGTGCATCTGGACTTACCCGAAAGCCTTGAAGCGTATTATCAGGAAGCTGGAAGGGCCGGTCGTGATGAACGGCGTGCATTTGCAGTTTTACTGGCTAATCAATCAGACCAACTATCGCTCAAGGCAAAATATACTGATAACTTTCCAACGGTGCATGAAATTAAAGTTGTTTACCACCATCTTGGTAGTTATTTTCAGCTTGCCTACGGAGCGGGAGAGGGTTTAAGTTTTTCCTTTGATCTTGCCGATTTTTGTAAGAGATTTAAGCTTGGTGTGATCAAGACCATTTCTGCATTAAAGTTTCTGGAGCATGATGGGTATCTTACATTATCAGAGAACATTTTTTTGCAATCCAGGTTGCTTTTTATCGTAGGTCATGAGGATGCTTATCGCTTTCAAATTGAAAATGCCGGCTATGATACCCTGATCAAAACGATTTTGAGGTCGTACGGGGGAGCATTTGACCAATATGTTAAGATTAACGAAAATGATATTGCCGGTAGAATAGGGGCGTCTTACAACGTTGTTGTTAACTTATTAAATAAGCTGCAGGAGCAGGGATTGATATCTTACCTCCCCCAGTCAGATCAGCCGCAACTCCAGTTTATCCGATCCAGGGTGGACCAGCTTCATATGGACATAGATTCCAATTACCTTAATTTAAGAAAACGTATTCAGGAAGATCAGATTGCCGGAGTTCTTCGTTATGCGTCAGAACCTGTTTGCAGAAGTATACAATTACTCGCCTATTTTAGTGAGCCGCATGCCCCTAAATGTGGTATTTGCGATATTTGTATTGACGAAAAGAAAATGCTGGAGAGTGATGAAATTAATGAAAAGATAGAATTCGACATGGTAACCTTATTGCAAACGGGGCCTCAGGTTTTGGATGAAATCATGTTATCAGTTAAAACCGGAAATGAGAACGAAAAGCTCAGCAGACTTCGCTTGTTGCTTGATTCGGGAAAAATTAAAACCGACGGTAAAAACTATTATTTGTAATCCTGTTTTGGAGTGCTATTTGCTACCTTTAACTTATGAAACAACCTGTAGGCCTTTTTCTGATCCTTGCAATAGCTTTTGCTGGCTGCAAATCAAAATGCATCGAAGATTCCGGAAAACATATCGAAAAGAAGATCGTTGCCAAAAACTTCGACAAAATCAGTTTAACGGGTCCCATTAAGCTGGTGATTCATCAGGATAGCAGCTATGCGATAACAGTATCGGCAGATTCGAATGTAGTAGATGCTATTGAAACCAAAGTGAGCGGGTCGGAACTTACCGTGAAACTCGATGCAGATAAATATTGTGGAACAGACTCTATAGTAGTACACGCTGGAATAGGCCCCCTCACACAACTTAAGGTAAAAGGAGCGTCAACGATAGTCAGTACCGGTGTTCTAAAACTGGGCGATTTGAAACTTGAATTTTCAGGAACGATTAGTGCCAATCTGAATCTTCAGGCTGGAAAAGTGAGTACCGTCTCCGAAGGTGTAACTGATTTGAAATTAACCGGGCAAGCTGGTCAGCATGAGCTGAATTCGAAAGGTACGATTACGTTAGGGGCGCAGGATTTCACTGTTGGTATTTACAAGTTAAATATAGAAGGATTGGGTAATTCTAAAATCAACGTTCTGAATGAGCTTTATGTGGAAACTTCAGGCGCAAGTGAGATTTACTACAGAGGTAATCCTAAGACTATCAAAGAGAACAAAAAAGGTGCGGCAAAGCTTGAGAAAGTAAATTAAAGCCTTTATCAATTTTTTTATACTTTAGTTCCTTATTTGTATTATGGGATTGAAAAATGATAAAAAGGTTATTCGTGCGTGGGCGATGTTCGACTGGGCAAACTCCGCATATAATCTCGTTATAACCTCTACGATCTTTCCAGCATATTATACGATCATTACGCAAACACCAGAAAATGGTGATAAGGTTTACTTTTTTGGGATGAGGTTTGTTAACACAGCTTTATCTAACTACGCGCTGGCCGTTGCCTATTTGATTATAGTACTTTTATCGCCAGTGCTGAGTTCTGCTGCAGATCATAAAGGGAACAAAAAGATCTACATGAAGCTTTTTACATGGCTGGGATCGCTTGCTTGCTGCGGATTGTACTTCTTTAAGTTGGATACGTTGGAATTGGGTGTAATTTGTTTCGCACTAGCAGCTGTGGGTTACGCAGGTGGATTTGTGTTCTATAACTCTTATCTGCCCGAAATTGCAAGTCTTGATAAGCAGGATGCGGTGAGTGCTAAAGGTTTTACATACGGTTATGTAGGAAGTGTGCTATTGCAATTGATTTGCTTTTTATTTGTTTTAAAGCCTGAATGGTTTGGTATTAATGACTTAAGTTTCCCCCCCAGACTATCGTTTCTTCTTGTTGGCATCTGGTGGTTGGTGTTTGCTCAGATTCCGTTTTATTTTTTACCTAAGGGAAGCCCTAACTATAATCCTGAGGAGCAAAAGAAGGTGTCTAATGGCTTCGCCGAATTAAAGAAAGTTTGGCTGCAGGTAAAACAGATGGTCGTCCTGAAAAGATTTCTCGTCGCCTTTTTCTGCTATTCTATGGGAGTTCAGACGGTAATGCTGGTAGCAGCAAGTTTTGGAGAAAAAATACTTCATTTACCAACAGAAAGTCTCATCGTCGTAATATTGATTATTCAATTGGTCGCCATCCTCGGTGCCAACCTGATGTCGAAATTGTCGCGCACATATGGAAACGTTCAGGTACTTATCATTGTTGTTTTCATTTGGGTTTTGGTTTGCATCGCGGCGTACTTTGTATACACGGCAAATATGTTTTATGCGCTTGCAGCTGTCGTAGGACTGGTAATGGGCGGAATACAGTCGCTCTCCCGCTCTACCTATTCGAAGTATATTCCTGAAGGTACCGCTGATACGACATCGTTTTTTAGTTTTTATGACGTTACTGAAAAATTAGCTATTGTTGCCGGTCTGGCAAGTTTTGCATATGTAGAAGAACTTACGGGAGATATGAGAAGCTCTATTATTGCGTTGACCTCGTTTTTTATCCTGGGACTGGTGTTTTTGCTGTTGCTAAAAAAAGTGTCGCCTAAATTTGTTGCGACGGAGCTGTAAAGCTACCTATAGAAATTTACCATGAATATAGAATTGTTTATACCGTGTTTTATCGATCAATTATATCCGGAGACTGCCTTTAACACGATTAAGGTACTTGAAAAATCTGGTTGTATAGTAAGTTATAATCCTGAGCAGACCTGCTGTGGACAGCCCGCATACAATGCAGGCTACTGGGAGGAAGCGAAGGAAACAGGGAACAAATTTTTAACTGATTTCTCCGATACAAAATATATAGTGGCGCCGTCTGCTTCCTGTGTAGGCATGGTGAAGAATGGATTTAACGATCTGTTTACAAATACCATAGTCCATAACCGCTGCAGAAATATACAAGGAAATATTTTTGAACTGTCCGATTTTCTGGTGAATGTACTTAAACGTGATTACTTCGGCGCAGAGCTGGAAGGAAGGGCAGTTTATCATGACTCCTGTAGTGGATTGCGGGAATGTAAGATTAAAGAGGAACCCCGGCAATTGCTCGCTAAAGTACATGGACTGGAAATGGTGGAAATGAAGGATACGGATATGTGCTGCGGTTTTGGTGGTACGTTCTCCGTGAAATTTGACGCTATCTCTTCGGCAATGGCAGAGCAAAAGATCAATAATGCGCTGGAACAAGAAGTGGATTACATCATTTCAACTGATCTTTCTTGTCTGTTACATCTTCAAGGTTACATCGATAAACATCAAATTCCGTTAAAGACTATGCATCTGGCCGACGTGCTTGCAAATGGCTGGTTGGAAAGCACTGAATATTAGTAACATTTAACATACTTTAACAAAAGGAATATTTAAATCGCTTAAATTTGTACAAATTTTATCAAGTCCCATGAAAAGACACATTGCGGCCATTTTTGGCATAGTTTTACTTTCTTTACAACTGAATGCTCAACAAAAAAAACAATCAGGAGCTATCCAGTTTACATCTTCATTTGATCCTGCGGCTATGGCAGCGGCAAATGGTGTTAAATTATCTGAAGAAATGTTGGCACGTATGCCTAAAAGTTCTAAATCAAATTTTGAGTTGTTATTTAATGCAACCAATGCCAGTTATATGACCGCTGAAGAGGTAGAAGATAGCAATACCGGTGCTGGAGGTGGTAACGGAGGGGCGCGTGGTTTTGGTGGGTTCGGAGGTTTCGGTGCCGCTGGTCACGATCTTTATTTCAATTTCCTTGAAAACAAACTGACTGAAGTATTTGACCTTAGTGATACCACTTATTTTCTTCAAGCTAAATTAGGTGTTTCCAGTAGTCCGGTGATGAACATGGGACCAATGGCTCCAGCTAAGGCTCCTGTGACAACTGTAACGAAGTCTGATGAGACTAAAAAAATTCTTGGTCTTACTTGTAATAAAGTAGTCTACAAGACGGTTTCTACAAGAAGGATCATGAATGAAGAACGCGAAATTACTGAAGAAACTAATGTATGGTATACTAAAGAGCTCGGATTCGACTTTTCTCCAAAGCCAGAATTCTGGACTGAAGGCGCGGTGCTGGCCATCGAAGGTAAAGGATCCAGTACAATCGCAACGAGTATCGAATATAGGAACGTTAGCAACAAAGACGTTAACCTGCCTAAAAAGGGTATTGTAATTACGCCGGATCAGTACAAGGCGAAAATGGAACAACGCATGAAGCAAATGAGAAATAATAACAATAGAGGTGGCAATGTTCGAAACATTGTGATCGGCGGTTAATATTTCCAAAATTAAATTGATAAGCCTCCAATAAATTTGGGGGCTTTTTTGTGTGTTATAGGGTAGATCGGCGAAAATTATTTACCTTTGTAATTGGAAAATCACAGCGTAGGTGATTTCAATAATTTATACATTTTTAACTAGTAAATCATATTTGTAGATGATTCAGATTACACTCCCGGATGGATCTATCCGTCCGTATGAACAGGGTACAACCGCCCATCAGATTGCATTGTCAATCTCAGAAGGTCTGGCCAGAAACGTTTTAGCGGCTGAAGTAAATGGCGAAGTATGGGATGCTTCCCGTGCAATTGACAATGATGCAACCGTAAAACTGCTGACATGGAATGACACAGCAGGAAAAGCCACTTTCTGGCACTCGTCTGCTCACTTAATGGCAGAAGCTTTAGAAGCTTTATATCCAGGTACTAAATTCGGTATCGGACCTGCTATAGAAACCGGTTTTTATTACGATGTAGATTTTGGCGATAAAGAATTTTCTTCGGATGATTTTAAAGCCATCGAACAAAAAATGCTTGAACTGGCCCGCCAGAAAGAAGTATTCGAAAGAACATCGGTGTCTAAGGCTGATGCACTTGCTTATTTTGAAGACAAAGGGGATGAGTATAAACTCGATCTTCTTCAAGGTTTAGAGGACGGTAAAATCACTTTCTACAAACAAGGTGCTTTTACTGATTTATGTCGTGGACCACACATTCCAAATACTGGCTTTATTAAAGCTGTAAAGTTGATGAATGTTGCAGGCGCGTATTGGCGTGGTGACGAAACAAAAAAACAACTGACCAGAATTTATGGCGTAACTTACCCTAAGCAAAGTGAGCTAACAGAATACCTGCTCATGATAGAGGAGGCCAAGAAAAGAGACCATAGGAAACTGGGTAAGGAATTGGAATTGTTTGCTTTTTCTGAAAAAGTAGGTGCTGGCTTACCACTGTGGTTGCCAAAAGGTACTGCTTTACGTGAGCGTTTGGTTCAATTTCTGACAAAAGCGCAAGGTAAAGCCGGCTATGAGCAGGTAATTACCCCACATATTGGTCACAAGAATCTTTATATTACTTCGGGACACTGGGAAAAATATGGTAAAGACAGTTTCCAATCTATCAAAACACCGCAAGAAGGCGAGGAGTTCTTATTAAAACCAATGAACTGTCCGCACCATTGTGAGATCTACAAGGTTAAACCAAGGTCATATAAAGATCTGCCGTTACGCTTTGCTGAATTCGGTACTGTTTACAGGTATGAGCAGAGTGGTGAGTTGCATGGTTTAACCAGGGTAAGAGGATTTACTCAGGATGATGCACACTTATTCTGCAGGCCTGATCAGGTAAAGGAAGAATTTAAAAAAGTAATTGATCTTGTACTGTATGTCTTCAAATCTTTAGGTTTCGAGAGTTATACTGCACAGATATCACTTCGTGATCCTGAAAACAAAGCGAAATATATTGGTTCTGACGAAAACTGGAAGTTGGCAGAGCAGGCTATCATTGAAGCTGCGGAAGAAAAAGGATTGCCAACTGTGATTGAATTGGGCGAGGCTGCATTTTACGGACCAAAGCTAGATTTCATGGTTAAAGATGCGCTGGGTAGAAGATGGCAACTCGGAACTATTCAGGTAGATTACAATTTGCCTGAAAGATTTGAACTCGAATATACTGGTAGCGACAATCAGAAACATAGGCCGGTGATGATCCATCGTGCTCCATTTGGATCTTTGGAACGATTTGTGGCAGTACTTATCGAGCATTGTGCAGGAAACTTCCCATTGTGGTTATCTCCGGAACAATTCATAATCCTTCCTATTTCAGAAAAATATGAAGATTATGCAAAAAAAGTTTTAGATGAACTAAATAATTCCGATATTCGCGGTTTGATTGACTTTCGTGATGAAAAGATTGGAAGGAAGATCAGAGATGCAGAGGTTAAAAAGATACCTTATATGTTGATCATCGGCGAAAAAGAAATGGCTGAAGGGAAACTATCAATAAGGAAACACGGTGAAGGAGATTTGGGAGAAATGACCCTGCAAGAGTTTGGTGAATTATTAATTAAAGAAATAACAGTTTAAACAAGATACACATTTGGCATTAGGCAGACCAGGATTTAATAGGGGACCACGTCCTCCTTTTAAGAAAAAAGAAGCAGAACATAATATTAATCAGTTTATCCGCGCTCAGGAAGTAAGATTGGCTGGAGATAATGTTGAACCGGGGATTTATCCTTTGGCAAAAGCTTTGGCCCTTGCCGATGAATTGGAATTAGACCTTGTTGAAATTTCTCCAAATGCTGTTCCTCCTGTTTGCAGGATTATAGACTACAGCAAGTTCGTTTACGAGCAAAAGAAAAAGCAAAAGGAAATTAAGGCCAATGCGAAACAAACAGTAATTAAAGAGATTCGTTTCGGTCCTAATACCAATGATCATGATTTCCAATTTAAGCTTAAACATGCAGTTAGCTTTTTAGAAAATGGTGAAAAAGTGCGTGCATATGTACACTTTAAAGGTAGAGCGATCGTATATAAGGAACAAGGAGAAATCCTGTTACTTAAGTTTGCTCAGGCACTTGAAGACATAGGTAAAGTAGAATTGTTGCCTAAACTGGAAGGGAAAAGGATGTTCCTGACACTGGCTCCTAAAGTTGCAAAAAAATAAATAAATTACATAAATAAACAAGGTTATGCCAAAAATGAAAACCAATTCCAGTGCTAAAAAGCGTTTTTCGCTTACTGGAACAGGTAAAATCGCAAGAAAAAATGCATACAAAAGCCACATCTTAACAAAGATGTCAACTAAACGTAAGCGTAATTTGGGCCACACCAGCATGGTGTCAGCAGCAGATACAGGTAACGTTAAACGTATGCTTTGCATCGGTAAATAATTAATTTTTAACCAGGTACCCGGTAGTAAGTTTGCTGAAATACGCAACACCGTTTATCAAAACAACAACACACTATGCCACGTTCGGTAAACGCAGTAGCTTCGAGAAGAAGAAGGAAAAAAGTCCTAAATATGGCCAAAGGCTATTGGGGATCAAGAAGCAAGGTTTTCACCATTGCTAAAAATACAGTTGAAAAAGGTTTGCAATATGCATACCGCGACCGTAAAGTTAAGAAAAGAGAATTTCGCGGATTGTGGATTCAACGTATCAACGCTGGAGCACGTCAACACGGTATTTCTTACTCTCAATTGATTGGTAAACTAGCTACTAAAAACATTGGCCTTAACCGTAAGGTTTTAGCTGACTTAGCTATGAATCACCCTGCAGCTTTCAAAGCTGTAATCGATTTAGTAAAATAGTACTGATAAATAGATCAATAAAAAAAGGGAGCTAAAAGCTCCCTTTTTTTATGCCTTAGATTTTTCGGCTTTTTGTTTGTTATGACCTTTGCCTTTTTTATGGTCTTTTTTCTCTTGTTGTAAACCAGCAAATTTTTTCTTCTGATCTGGTGTAAGCACCTTTTCAAGCTGTCCCTTATTTGCAGTTAGGAAAGCTTTCTGTTTGTCCTTGTCAGCAGCTTTTGCATCGTGCTTTGCTTTATGCCAAGATTCGTTATGCTTAAATTTTTCCAGTTCGATCTTATAAACTGCATCTTTTTGTTTTGCATCCAGGGCTAAGTCTGTCTGCAGTTTCGCAGTAGATTTCTGTGCCTTCTGCTCAGGAGTCAGATGAGCTTTTTCTGTTTTCTGTGCGTAACTGGCTGTTAATCCAAAAACTGCCAGTGCTATTGTTAATGCGATCTTTTTCATATTGTGTGTTTTCTAGAATAGAGCCGATAAATCAAATAAAGTTTAAAGACGCTACTGTTAAAAAATGTTAATTGCTTTTGTTCATCTGAGAAATGGACTTTTGCATTTGCGACATCATGTGCGTTAGCGTTTCCATAGTCGGCTCAGGGGTAGGGTCTGGTAAGCTGGAAGTGATGTAAGCCTTTGCCTTCCATATTTCCATAATGTCTTCTGCTGCCACGGAATATGGATCGTAGACTTTATTGTCAGAAATCAACTTCAGTTCTTTGTTCTCCTTAAATCTATTTCCTGCTCTTTTGTAAACCACACCTTCATTTTTACTGATTATGATATACGTCTCACCTGTCTTAACTTCAGACCAATTTTCCAAGTATTCTCCAATAACAATACTTCCCGGCTGGATCGGTAGCATAGAGTCGCCCATAATTTCAAAGCCTCTGAATGTCCCTTGTTTTAGTGATGGCAGTGGTAATTGGAACTTAGGAAGATCCTTGATATACTCGGGGTCTGAAAAGCCATTTAAATAACCTGCACTAGCCTTAACAGGTACAAGTTCGATATTTTCATTATCGTCCTGATCTACAGAAATACTTAATATCCTCAAATTAGATCCGTGACCCTTAGGTTTAGGCTTCCACTTATCATTAATCTCCTCATTGATAAACTCGTCAATCGTGAAATCATGATATTCTGCTATTCTTTTTAGTAAATCATATTTCGGCTCTGCACGATCCTCCTCATAGGCCCCCACCAAAGATCTTTTAATTCCGATTTCATCTGCGAATTGCTGCTGTGTGAGGCCTTTTTTCTTCCTCAGGTATTTCAAATTGGACGAGATGTTTGACATAAAAATAAATATTTAAAAATAATTTGTTTAAACTAAAAATGTTAGTATTATTGTGCCAATAAAGTTAGCAATATTTATCGGTCTCCCAAATATATGTACTAATTATATTAGTTTAAAATTTAATTTAACAGTGATGAAAAAATTTGTGTATATCGTAACCGACAGAAACAGAACAAGTATGCATGTTGGAATGAGTTCTGACCTGATCAAGACACTTGATTTTTATAAAAAAATGCCAAGTTTGTTTTTCGACAGTGCTCAACAACTCACAAGGCTTGTTTATTTTGAGGAATTCAGGACCGAAGCACAAGCTATTGCGCGTTTTAAGGTTGTAAGCAGGTTTACGCGTATGCAGAAAGAAAGACTTGTAAGATCTTGTAATCCAGATTGGATTGATCTGACTATAGGACTTGATTTTGAGCATATCCTGATGAGCAAGCCAATCAATACTCAGGTGACAATGCCGCTGAGTATTCTGTCCTAAACGTTTCTACCAGCCGGGTGCGAAGGTTAAGCCGAATACACCGCCTTTTACATCTTTACGCTGGAAAGGGAAGGCGTAATAAGGCTCAAGTACAAAGGCATTGAAAATGTTAACCCGCAAGGATACACCGGCACTCAGGGCAGGTACACGTTCAGCTGGTTTACCATTTTCAAGTAAGACGCCGTCTGGCTGACTTTTAAATTTGACATTCGAATATTCGTCCCAAGCTACGCCTGCATCAAAAAACAAATTTAGATCTGTAAACAACAATTTTGATGGAATTTGAGCCAGTTTTTTGGGTCCTGTAAATGGCAGTCTTACTTCGAAATTAAACACAGCTATTTTGCTTCCTGACAACTGGTTGATATCGAAATTTCCATTTTCTCCAGTCTTGCTGTTGTAAAACGAATTAGCCTCATAACCTCTAATCAGGTAGGGATAACCCAAGTATAGTGGGTACAGGTTTTCACCGTCTGCGCCCAGACGCATATCTGCATAAAACCTGGCGGCAAAAGTTACGGGCTTAGCGCGCACATATTTTCGTAGATCAGCATTAAGTTCTTTAAATTTATAATCTCCCAGATATTGTGTAGCAGCAATGCGATATCTAAAACCAGCAATTGGCGCAGTCATACCAAATATCGAATTATCTCCCACAAATCCAGCATTCAGTTGATAGAGAGAGAATGAGCGCAATGGCAGGTTTAATTCGTTGCTTGCCTGGTCATTTGGAATCCTATCCCTGCTGGTACCCACATAACCACCAGACACCCCATTGATATTTTCATAGTAATTGCTGATTCTTTCTACACGATAACTATAGCGTGACACCGCAGTTCCTACTTCAAAACGGTGGATTTTATTGAAAGGATAGGCAGCAAAAAGCTGCAGCTGATCTTCAAAAGTTCTGATGATGTTGGTCTGTTCATTAAAAACGGGAATATTTGTTTTGCCATCGCTGGATGGTAATGACTCGGTGGAGACATCTCTAAAACCAGTAATATATGGTATATGTGAGACAGCAACGCCCCAATTGATCCTGCTTGCCTGATTGATATAGCCTACTAATCCGCCGAAGTCATAAATCTGACCATTCACCGAAATATTAGCGATAATTTGATTCTTTCCAAGGATATCACTAAACATTCCCATTATACCTCCCTGAACACCAGTACCAAACCTTCCTGAAGAAACGCCAACACCGCTATTGGCGAGATAATCCAATTTAAATCTTGCTCTGTATGGAACTGTTCTCATAGAGTCCAAACTCGTCCGCTCAAACCGGCCAAAGTTCCGGAGGTTAGCGTTTACAATGCTGACGCCCGTTTCTGCTACTGGTGGCAATATAGCAGCGTCAAAATTGGTAGACGTGCCATCTATAGGTCTGCTTTTAAAATTGCTGAGGGTAGCGTTATAAAGCGTATACCGCTGTGACCTGTAATAACTATATACAACATCGTCGTTCCTTGATACAGACATAGCAGGAGAGAATTCTGTAATTCCGCTCACTCCCGTAAAGTAGTCAGTTAACTGCAACGTTTCCTGTGTACCCAGGTTATATTGGTATATGTTGCGGAAGCCATCCCTGTTTGATAGAAAGAAAATCTTTTTGCTGTCTCCAGAGAACTGCGGATTTAAGTTGTTTGCACCTTTAAAAACCGAAATATTGGAAATTTCCTGCGTTGAAAGATCAATCATACTTAAATTTAATGCATGTACTGCATTAGTGCTGCCTTTTGTTGCTGCAACACGATCAGAAGAAAATACGATATGTTTGCCATCGGGTGCATAGCTTGGCGCGTAATCCGAGTAGATGTCCTTAGTTAACTGTTTGACCTCTTTTGTGTTTAGATTGTAGGAGAATATATCGCTCTGACCTTCCTGCATTCCTGAAAACGCGATCGTTGATCCGTCCGGCGACCAGCTGAGGTTGCCAAATTGCTCGATTTTCCCCATCCCAGTCTGCAATAAAGTAGTGCCGCGGTTAACATCAATAATCATCAATTGATTACGGCCTTTACTGTAAATGCTGAACGCGAATTTTTTGCTGTCGGGCGACCAGGTTCCGGCCGATTCCAGAAAGTTGAAATCGTCGATGTGGGAATTAGAAATCTGACTGCTTAATTTTCTTATAATTTTACCGGTGCGGGCATCCGCTAAAAACAAGTCGATTCCAAAAAGATCTTTTTCGGAAAGGAAGGCCAACAAGTTACCATCAGGACTGATTGCTGGCGCAACATTCATATTGCCTGCGTTTTTATTATCAATAATCTTAACACCGCTGATTTTAACCTGGGAGCTATCGGTTTTAAGCATCGGCCTGTAATGCGCCTCAATAGCCTGTTTCCATAAGCCAGACAACGATTTGTCGTCGTATCCAAGGGTATGTCTGAGACCATCTTCATAGCCATAGCGTGCAGTAGCTTTGAATAATGGTACTATCGTGCTGTCACCATAGGTTGAGCCTATAAAAGTCCAAAAAGCCTGCCCATAACGATACGGAAAGTATTTATTGGAATTGGTCAGGTCCTTTAATGACGGGATGTCTCTGTTAAGCATCGCGTCACGCATCCACATAGATGTAAAAGCATCGGATTTGCCGATAGATAGATACTCGGCCATTCCTTCAACCATCCAAAGTGGAACCTGGCTTACATTTTCCAGGCTCATAGAATCTTTTTCTAGCAGGAGATGGTATTGAAAAGCATGCACAAGTTCGTGTCCAAGTACATGTCGCGTTTGATTACCCAACTCCATTACCGGCATAATTACCCTATTTTTTAGTGCTTCCGTCACACCTCCGGTACCAATTCCTATTTCGCCGCTTAAGGCAGTAGTCTGTTGGAAATCGGGTTGGTTATTATATAGGATAATCGGATTTTTTTTGAGGAACGTATCTCTGAAAACCTCCTGGTGCATTTTGTACCAGGTCTCGGCATCCTGTGCAAATTTTTGAAGCAATTGCTGGTTTTTAATATAATAGTAGATTTCAAAATGGGGCGTTTGCAGCACCTTAAATGGTTCGTTCTTATATCTTACCTTGTTCTGTCCGAAATATTGCGCTTGCACATAGGTTGTTGTAATAAGCATCAAAAAAACGAGCAGACTTAGATTTTTAAAACCGGTAATTGTTTTTTTCATATCCACGGATTGCTTTTAGTTAGGTGGGTTATTCTTTTTACGTTCTTTTTCTTCCTGCTTTTCCTTCCTTCTTAATTCCCGTTGTTCTTTTCTGGTCAGTGGAACTTCGGGTGCGGGAGGTAGTTTCTGTACAGGTTCAGGAGCTTTTTTCTCTTCAACCTTTACCGGTGTTTCTTCCGTCTTCACCTGTTGAGGCTCTTCAGTAGCAGCAACATCCATATTTAGGGAATCCAACGTTGTGCTGTCTACAGCCGAGGTATCAACTTTATACCGGGGAGTAGGGCAGTCTATATTTCTGGTGATTTTGACCTTTGCTTTAGGAAATGGACCGTACGTATAGCCTGAATTAGGATCATGGTATACTTTCTCCATGAACTTTGCGAAAATAGGCAACGCTGTTTTTGATCCTTCCCCGGTTTCACCATTTTTAAAGTGGGCAGTGCGCTCGTCACATCCTACCCAAACCCCGGTTACGAGGTCCTTTGTTATACCCATATACCAGGCATCTACATAATCTGAGGAAGTTCCAGTTTTACCACCAATCTGGTTGTTTTTCTTAAATAAATCCCATTCCCAAAGCGCAGCAGAAGTTCCACCGGGTTCATCAAGGCCGCCACGGAACATATAAAGCATCAACCAACTGATTTCTTCTGATAAAACTCTTTTCGTTTTAGGCTTGAAATCGTCAATTAAATTATCGTCCTGATCCATTATTTTTTCTACCAGAATCGGATCTGTTTTCACGCCATCATTCAAAAACGTGCCATATGCCTTAACCATTTCATAAACAGAAACGTCATTTGGACCCAGACTTACCGAAGGGACAGACTGTAGATGGCTGTCGATGCCACATTCATGCGCCCACTTCACAACATTATCCCAGCCTACTTTTTCTGTCACCTGTGCAGTAATGGTGTTAACCGATCTGGCCATGGCCAGGCGTAATGACATCTCTTGATAAGTGTTGTTCCAGTCGGCATTTCTAGGTTCCCAGTATTCCGTTTTGCCTTTATCCTGATAGGCAATGCGCACAGGCTTATCGGTAAAAGTATCACATGGATTCATGCCACTTTCTAAAGCTGCCAGGTATGCAAAAGGCTTGAAAGTAGAGCCAGCCTGTCTTTTGCTCTGATTAACATGATCATATTTGAAAAATTTATGGTCAATACCACCGATCCAAACCTTGATTTTACCCGTGGATGGCTCAAGTGTCATCATACCTGTATTCATGATCTTTCCGTAATAGCGAATTGAATCCATCGTTGAAAACAGTGTGTCACGGGCGCCGTTCCAGGAGAAAATCTTCATTTTCTTTTTTTTATTGAAATAGGCTTCAACAGAATCGGGGTTATTTGGGTATTTCTTCTCGAGCATTGCATAGATGGATAAGTTATGCTTTGCGCGGCTTGGATAATCTACCTTATTTTTTTCTGAATCATACCATGGATCTTCTTTACCCCATACATTGTAAAAACGCCGTTGTATAATTTTCATCTGCTCTGCAACAGCTTCTTCTCCGTATTTTTGAAGCTTGGAATCAATCGTTGTGTAAATCTTGAGTCCGTCTTCATATAGATCGTAACCGTTGTCTGTGCACCATTTCTCAAGATATTTGGCCACAGCGGCACGCAAATAGGAATCACCATCGCTCCCCTCATCCAGATTACCAGCTTTTAACTTGAGTGGGCTAGCCTTATATTCTTTTAACTCAGCAGAACTCAGATAATCATACTTGTTCATTTGTCCGAGAACAGTATTTCTTCTTTCCAGTGCCCTTTCAGGGTTTCTTAGGGGATTGTATATAGATGTACCCTTTAACATTCCGATAAGTACCGCAGATTCAGGTACGGTAAGCTCATTTGTTTCCTTGTCAAAATAAATTCGCGCAGCTGTTTTGAGCCCGTATGCGTTGTTACCGAATGACACAGTATTTAGGTACATGGTCAGAATATCATTCTTGGAATAGTTTGATTCGAGTTTCACAGCGGTCATCCATTCTTTAAATTTGGACACTATTGTGCGGATAACCGGAACGTATTTAATAAAACCCTGCGATTTATTGTACCTCGTACGGTAAAGGTTTTTAGCAAGTTGTTGCGTGATCGTGCTGGCCCCGCGTTTATCTCCTGTTGCTGTGGAAATTCCACTGGAAAGGAGTGAGCGGAAATCAATACCCATATGTTTGTAGAAGCGGACGTCTTCAGTAGCAACCAATGCATTGACGGCGCTCGGCGCAATTTCTTTGAAATCTACGGGTGTTCTGTTTTCTTTAAAGTATCTGGCAATTAACTTCCCGTCTGCTGTATATAATTCAGAACCAACACGTAGCGTGGGCGCTTTGATATCTCTATAAGATGGAGAATACCCAAATAGCCACAAAAAATTAAGCTGTAAAGCGCAGAAAAACACTATAACGAAGAAGATGGCTATACTAATAAATCGAATGTATTTATTCCGGATTTCTTTAAACATAGGATAAAGGTCAAAAAACTTGTAAGCGTATAAATATAAAACAGGTAAAAAACTCCTGCAAATTAACGTAATAAATTAACTAAAATTTCAGTGTATTACTGTAAAAGGCATAATTTTCCTCTTGATGATGTCTTTCTTTCGTTTAAATGACGAGCTTGTTGTGCCGCTGTTTTTGAAAGCACAGTTCCATTAGCTTAAATGATCAATTATTGTTTTTGAATGCCTTTTGGTATTCGATAAGACAACCTAATCAACCTATAACATTGATTTATTTTAATTAGCAGTGATAATATATTATCCTAAGGTAATAAAATTTGGTAGGGGTTTATATTTTTCTACCTTTGCGTCGCTTTTTGGTTCCTGAACTAATTAAAACACTCAGGATTAAAAGGGAATGCGGTGTAATTCCGCAACTGTCCCGCAGCTGTAAGCTCCATAACGGATCCAAATCAAAGCCACTGTTTCAGAAATGGGACGGGAAGGCAGGAAAACCGGGAGTAAGTCAGAAGACCTGCCTTTAAGTATTAATTTCATAGCTTTCGGGGATTGAAGCTGGAGATGGGATACGTATTTTGATTTATCCATTTCTGTTCTTCCGATTGCTTTGTTTAAAAACAAAAGCAATGAAAAAAAACAACAATCTATTTTTGGCGGCCGGTTTAGGTTTCGCCCAGGTATTAGGACTGAGTTATGCATCCTTCGCTCAGGAAGATGTTAAATTAAATGAAGTCGTAATTACCACAACAAAAAACGATCAGAAACAATCTCAAACAGGTAAGGTCGTTACCGTAATTTCTGCCGAGCAGCTATCACATAGTGCCGGTAAAACATTACCAGAACTATTAAGCGAGCAGGCAGGTATCATTGTTGGTGGTGCAACCAGCAACCAGGGGCTTAACAAAAGCATCTTTGTAAGAGGGGCTGGGAGTGCCTATGCAGTTGTATTGATAGACGGTATATTGGCAAGTAACCCATCAGGAGCAGGTGCAGCTTTTGATCTGCGCATGTTCTCAATTGATCAGATCGATCATATTGAAATCATCAAAGGTGGTCAATCTACTATCTACGGTTCTGATGCTGTAGCAGGTGTGATCAATATCATCACTAAAAAGGGTGGTAAAGGTGGAAACAGCGTATATGGCACCGCCAGTGCCGGAAGCTACAAAACTTATAAGGGTACCGTTGGAATTAGCGCGAAGGTGGAAGATTTTTCTTACAACGTAGCTTACACACAAGGTAAAACCAATGGGATTTCTGAAGCGGCCAGACCAGAAGGAAGTACTGCAGAATTTGATAAGGATGGTAACAAAACCGGAGCGGTAAACGCCAATTTCTCTCTGCAGGCATCTAAAGAATTCAGTATTAGTCCTTTCCTGAGGTATTACTATGGTCATTATGATTTCGATGCTGGGGCATTTGCTGACAATGCAACAAATAACTTCAAGCTTAAACATTTTGCAGGTGGTTTGAATACCAAGTATGAATTTGCGACTGGAAAAATAAACCTGAATTATAGTCATGAAACAACGTCAAACGAATCGGTAAATCAATATGGTGCGAGCTTGTCACAAGGTCGCATGGATCTGATCGATTTATTTTATAATCAAAAGGTAGGATCCAACCTTGACGTACTTGTTGGCCTGGATAATAGAGTTACAGCAGTTAAAGCCGCTAACAATCCTACAACAAACCTATTCAGTACGTATGCTTCCCTGTTTTTGCATGATCTTAGTATCTTTAATCTGGAAGTTGGCGGACGTTATAATAAACACAAACAATATGGAGAAAACTATACTTACAGTATTACACCATCAATAAACATCATCAAAGAAGTAAAATTATTTGGAACTATCTCGACAAACTTTAAGGCTCCAACCCTTGAAATGTTATTTGGTCAATATGGTGCCAATTTAGCGCTGACACCTGAAAAATCTAAAAATTACGAAGCTGGTTTTAACATCAACGTACTTGATGAGCATGTTACTTTAAGAGTTGCAGGTTATAAAAGAGATTTGACAAATGCTATTGTATACGGTACTGTTGGTTATATCAACCAATTGAGTCAAAAAGCTAAAGGTTTTGAAATCGAACCTGCTGTTCATTACGGAAAATTCAATATCAAAGGTTTTTATGGATATGTAGAGGGTACAGAATTCAACTTCGTGGATAATGCTACTGAAAACTATCTGTTCCGCAGACCTAAACATAGTTTTGGCATAAATGCAGGTGTTCAAGCTACTTCAGCATTATTTGTCAGCGCGAATCTTAAATATATCGGGAAACGCACTGATGGAAACTTTGAATATCCAAACACCTCAGTTGTTAATTTGCCTGCTTATAAGCTACTTGATTTTTATGGGGAATATGGAATAGCGAAAGGAAGAGTTAAACTATTCGCAGATCTGAAAAATATTCTGGACGAGAAGTATACAGAGTTCTACGGTTACAGCAGCATGGGCTTTAATGTCAATGCCGGTGTTAGTTTTAATATCAGATAAAATTTGATAACTTTGTACTACTAACCAACTATATAGATATGTCTAATATTAAATTTAATCCTAGAACACTTATCCTATTAATCTTTATCCTTGTTGTCGGAATGTTACGCGTTCTGGTACCCGTGATTGGAGACATTAAAGTGCTGGCTAATTATTCTGCTATTGGTGCTATCGCGCTATTTGGTGGGGCTTATTTTAATAGTAATGCAAAGGCGTTTGCTTTTCCCTTACTCACCTTGCTAATCAGCGATCTAGTTTTAAGTCTTACTGTTTATAAGCAATACAGTAGTGGGTTTTTGTATGAAGGTTGGTACTGGGTGTATGGTGCTTTTGCACTAATGACTTTAGTTGGGAAACTGGTGATTAAAAAACCGGGTGTATTGAGCTTTGCTGCTGCAACACTGATTATTGTATTGATTCATTGGATTGTTACTGACTTCGGTATGTGGTATGGTTCTCCATCTTTTCCACAAACTTTAGCAGGATTCTGGACTGTGCTTGAAATGGCTATTCCATTCGAATTCCGTTTCTTATATGGAACATTAGGTTATGGGGCGTTGATGTTTGGTTCGTTTGAATTGCTTAGGTATAAATATCCTGTACTGAATTTCAAAGGAAAAGATGCTGCTGTAAGTATATAGGATTTACTAAATTATTGTTTTAAGGCTGCCTCCGAAAGGAAGGTAGCCTTTTTAGTTTCGGACGGAGCGTCATAGCCTGCCAATATTCATTTAAAGATCACCATTTTTTCATTAAAACACTGTTAATCAGATGAATATAAGTCTTTTATGTAGTAACTTAAGAGCATGTTCATAGTTGATTATCCATCCAAGCCTATTCTATACGGCCTCAATACGGCCTTAACGCGCCCAACAGCCGGGTTAAGGCCGCGTCAAGGGCGCGTCACCCCCCCGTTTAGGCCCCGTTTGCCTATAATTTGTCGATAATGTTTTATTAGCGTTCTTACACTATGTTCTCACACTGTCCTCATTGCTCAAACCAAAAAAAAGATTATTTTTACACTATGAAAGTCGTCTCTTTTTTACCTGCTGCAACTAAAATGATTTATGACATGGGATTGGAAGACCTGCTTTATGCAGTTACTTTTGAGTGTCCTAAAGAAGCAGCAGCATTACCGAAAGTAGTGCGCTATGTGCTTGAAGGAAACACCTATACCAGTCAGGAGATTGATCAAATTTTTTCTGCTTCAAAGGCCCAGGGGAAAAGCATGTATTGGGTCGATGAAGAGATTATGGAAAGCATAGCTCCTGATATTATCTTTACCCAGGACACCTGTGAGGTTTGCCTCATCGATACAACCTGTACCTTAGCTTCAATTGCTAACCTAAGCAAGCAGCCTGAACTCGTTTCATTGAGTCCCAATACGCTTGATGATGTATTTGAGTGTGCTGTAACCATAGCCAGGGCACTGGGTAAGGAAGAAGTCGCTTATCGATATCTGGCCGGTTTGAAAGAGAAGAAAGATAACATCATTGATCAGCTCCGGGCACATAAAGCTCCTTTAAAAAGAGTCATGTTAATGGAATGGATTCAACCAATCTATAATTGCGGCCATTGGATTCCCTATCAGATTGCTATCGCAGGTGGTATAGATATGTTATCCAATCCGGCAGGTGATTCTATCGTTAATAAATGGGAAAAGATCAGGAAGTATAATCCCGAGGTTCTGGTAATTGCGCCATGTGGATTCGATCAGCAGAGGAGTTTGGAAGAGATGTATCTACTCGCCTCCCACCCAGGCTGGGATGAACTTGAAGCTGTAAAACGAAATGCGGTATATATTGTCGACTTTGATTTGTTCACGCAGCCAAGTATTGGCACTTTGATAAAGGGGGTAGAGGTGCTGTCCTGTATATTCCATCCCGAAATTTTCAGGCCGGATGATTCTCTGAAAGCATGTTTTACCCACTACGATACTAAGCCTGTCAGGGTTTAGCATATATTGTTTATTTCCAAGATTAGGAACACATGAAAAAAAAACTGGTGGTTTTAACTGGTGCCGGAATAAGTGCAGAAAGTGGCATTCAGACGTTCAGGGATGCAGATGGACTTTGGGCGGGTTATAATATTGAAGATGTTGCCACTCCGGAGGCCTGGTTAAGAAACCCCGGACTGGTACAAGAATTCTATAATCAGCGTAGAAAACAAGTACTGGCGGCTCAGCCTAACTCTGCTCATCAACAATTAGCTGCCTTAGAGGATCTGTTCGATGTTTCGATCATTACTCAAAATATTGACGATCTTCATGAAAGGGCCGGTTCTAAGCATATTATTCACTTGCATGGTATTATTACGAAAGCTCAGTCTGACGTGGATGGAAGCCTAACCTATCCAATTGATGGATGGGAATTAAAAACGGGCGACGTTTGTACTTATGGGCAACAATTGAGGCCCCACGTGGTGTGGTTTGGTGAAGATGTGCCTATGATACAAGTTGCATCAGTAGCCTGCAGTCAGGCGGATGTTTTTATGGTGGTCGGTACTTCACTTGCTGTATACCCAGCTGCCGGCTTGCTTGATTTTGTTCCTGACGACGTTCCCAAGTATATCATTGATCCAAGAATACCCGTTACCGGTTATTATAAAAATACTGTACCGATTGAAGAGGCAGCCACAACAGGAATGCTGACTGTTTATCCATTATTGGCACAATATGCTTGAGAAGTGTGCTTTCTTTAATTGGAGCGGCGGTAAAGATAGTATGCTTGCTTATCACTACGCTTTTATCAAAAACGAATTGGATATCGGCTGTTTTGTAACGTCTATCAGTACTGAATTTGACAGGGTTTCGATGCATGGATTGCGTGCTTCTTTACTTCGTAAGCAGGTAGCATGCCTGAATCAGAGTTTGTATGAAATCCGAATGCCAACGATGCCAGGTATGGAGATCTACAGCGAAGTAATGAATCAGCATTTACAATTTTTGAAAAATGAAGGATATGACTATTCCTGTTATGGAGATATCTTTCTTGAAGACCTTAGGCAATATCGGGAGCAGCAGCTGGCCTCCCATAACATATCGGGCATTTTCCCTATTTGGAAAAGAAATACCAAATCGCTCATCTCTGAATTTATTGATTTAGGTTATAAAACAATCGTTGTATGTGCAAAAGAAGAGCTATCAGAGTTTTGTGGAAGAGTTATAGATCATGATTTTATAAAAGATCTTCCAGCAGCTATTGATCCTTGCGGAGAGCATGGCGAATTTCATACTTTTGTGTTTGATGGCCCGTTATTCAGCAGCCCGGTGAAATTTTCAGTAGGAGAAAAGGTAATCAGGGAATTCCCTGCGCCAAAATCAGCACAGGGTGTAGGAGATTCAGTTAAAGCTTTAGGATTTTGTTATCTGGATTTGATTGATGAGTAATCATTTTTGATTTATCATTTGCTCAATTTCCTCACCAATTTCATCTACCGTTTCCTCATCAAGTACGATCTTTAACCTGTCGCCAGACAAATCATCTTGATATAAAGGCAGGTCGCCAGCCTCAACTTCTTCGGGTGGTACAACTTCCCAAAGGTCTGTGTCGTTTTCGTATCGTACGGCGCCGAGTACACCACCAAAATAAATTACCTTGTAATAACCGTTTTCATGAGGAAGGATGGTTAGGGTAACCTCGTGTTCTCCAAATCCTGTTTTAATGTTGAATGGATCCATGCGCTAATAACCTGATTATGGTCAAAATGTTTTACGTTTCTTTGCGGCAGTTTCTTAAGGCGGAAACAATTATGAGGTGTCGATTGTAAAGCGAAGCAATGACCAGCGCTCAGTGACTTTAACTCCGAAAATTATATGTGTTTATGCTGACCTTTATTTTGTAAGTAAACCCGTAATTATATTTAATAAAGTTTAAATTTAGGTTCTTAAAATTAGACAAGAACAGACAATGGCCGCCAAAAAGAACGATAAGCAGGATGCCGGTAACGCTCTCAATAATCAGGAAGAAATAGCTCAAAGTCGCGATGAGTTGTTATTTGCAATCAATGCGGCGGAACTAGCTACCTGGGATTTAAATCCTGTTACCTTCAAATTTAGTGGAAATAATAGGCTGAAAGAATGGTTTGGTCTGACGCAGGATCAAGATATCGATCTCAGTGTTGCAACAAACGCAATTGCCGCAAAGGACAGGATGCGTGTTTCAGAGGCCATTCAATATGCGATGCAATTTGTCTCGGGTGGTATATACAACATTGAATACACTATTGTAAATGCAATTTCCGGCGTAGAAAGGACTGTCTTGGCTCGTGGAAAGGCGCTGTTTGACGATCGGCAGGTAGTTACGAGATTTAATGGGATTCTTCAGGATATTACCGAAGAAAAAGCTTCTAGATCGGCCCTGGTTGACGCAGAAGAACGGGCCAGACTAGCGGCAGATGCAGTGGATCTGGGCACATATGACATGAATTTAATTACCGGAGTAATGATGACTTCGGCAAGGTTCGATGCTATTTTTGGCTTTGATCGTAAAGTTGCCCGGTCCAAATTTGTAGGTGCAATACATCCCGATGATTTGGGTATTCGCATCAATGCACATCGCAGATCAGTAGAAACAGGTCGGTTATTTTATGAAGTTCGCGTAGTTTGGCCGAACTCAGAGATTCACTGGGTGCGTGTAGAGGGTAAGATTTACTATAACGACTCGATCAGGCCTGTCCGCATTATTGGGACCGTGCTGGATATCTCTGACCGCAAGTTTGCTGAGGAAGAGCTTATGCAGATTAATAAGAAACTTGAAATAGCGCTAGAAGAGCAGAAGGAACTGCAACGGCAAAAAGACGATTTCATCGGCATAGCAAGTCATGAATTGAAAACCCCCGTAACGAGTATCAAAGCCTATACACAGGTGCTGGCAAAGATATTAAATCAGAAAGGGGATGTCAGGGAAGCAAGTATGATGCAAAAAATGGATGCACAATTAAACAGGCTGACAAGTTTGATCGGTGATCTTCTTGATGTTACGAAGATGAATTCCGGCAGACTACAGTTTAATGATGCCCATTTTAATTTTCTGGATATGCTGAACTTTGTGATCGAAGATTTGCAAAGGACAACAGAAAGACACACATTGATTCAGAATTTTGAAAATATAGGTTCGGTATTTGCTGATCAGGAACGGATAGGACAGGTTTTGACCAACTTAATTTCAAATGCCATCAAGTACTCACCCGGAGCAACGGAAATTAATATTTCGTGTAGCGTACAAGGAGATGAGGTGGTTGTGTGTGTTGAAGACCATGGAATTGGAATCCCGGAAGATAAGCTAAACAGAGTATTTGAGCAATTTTATCGGGTGAGTGGTAACATGCAGCATACTTTTCCTGGTTTAGGACTGGGGCTGTATATCTCTTCGGAGATCATCAAACGAGAAGGTGGCAGACTGTGGGCTAATAGCGTTGAAGGAAAAGGATCTACATTTTGTTTCTCGCTGCCGCTATCCAGATAAAAATAGACCGGCGACGGTATTAATACTAAAAGCGAATATATATGAAAGAATTTGATGCAATTGTTATTGGTGCGGGACAAGCCGGTATTCCTTTGGCGAAAAAACTGGCAAAATCAGGGATGTCAGTAGCTTTGATAGAAAAACGATTTGTTGGTGGCACTTGCATTAACGACGGCTGCACACCAACAAAAGCCTTAGTAGCTTCAGCCCGGATGGCCTACCTTGCAGGGACTTTGAGTGAGGAGTTAGGTGTAGATATTCCTTCCTATAAACTGAATTTTGAGCGCGTAATGGCTCGTAAGAATAAAATTGTTGGGCAATTTAGGGCTGGCTCTATCAAAGGGCTGGAAGCAACTGAAAATCTAACACTGATATATGGTGAGGCGAAGTTTGTGTCAGATAAAGTAGTCGCCATAAACAGCAGCACTGGTGATGTTTATGAGCTTACAGCTAAATATATTTTAATTAATACAGGTTGTTCACCTACGGTAACTAAAATTGAAGGCATACACGAGATAAAATATTTAACCTCGACCAGTATTCTTGAATTGGATGAGGTACCTGAGCATTTATTAATCGTGGGCGGGGGGTATATCGGTCTTGAGTTTGGACAGATGTTTGGCAGATTTGGTGCTAAAGTAACGATCATTGAGCATTCTGACCGACTACTGCCTCATGAAGATGAAGATGTATGTGGTGTGATGACGGATATTTTCAAAGAGGAGGGAATTGAGGTGATTACACAGTCTAAAGTTACAAAATTCGAAAAGTATGGTGCTGACCGTATTCGGGTTACTTTTACAACCTCGGATGATGTGCAAACCAGGATGTGTACTCATGTTCTGCTTGCTTCCGGACGCAGCCCACAGACAGGCAACCTTGGATTGGAGAATACAGCTGTCACTGCAGATGATGCAGGATTTATTAAAGTTGACGATTATCTGCAGACGGCAGTCCCTAACGTATTTGCCTTGGGTGATGTTAAGGGTGGGCCGGCGTTTACGCATATCTCTTATAATGATCATTTGATAATCGCTGACCATTTAATCCATGGAAAAAAAGAATCAATTAAAGGAAGGTTAGTACCCTATTGCATGTTTACTGATCCTCAAATAGGTCGGATTGGTATTACGGAAGAGCAAGCTATTGCCAGTGGCGTAGCACATCTAGTTGCCCATATCCCCATGCGAAACGTTGCGCGTGCGATTGAAACGGGTGAAACACGGGGATTCATGAAAGCGGTCGTTGATAAAAATACAGGACTTATTTTGGGTGCAACGATTATAGGTGAGCAGGGTGGTGAGATCATGACAGTGTTACAGATGGCTATGATGGGGAACATCACGTATAGCCAAATTCGCTTTGCAATCTTCGCGCATCCCCTGTATGCTGAATCACTGAATAACCTATTTATGTCATTGGATGCTTAGTCTAAAGAACATCACCAAAAAATTCGACGGACGATTGGCCGTTGACGGGATCAGTTTTGAAGTTGAGACAGGGGAGACGTTAGTTTTACTAGGGACCAGCGGATGTGGGAAAACGACTACCTTAAGGATGATAAACCGACTTGAAGAGCCTGACTCCGGGGATATTCTATTGGACGGTAAATCTGTGAAGGATTTTGATGTTCAGGAGCTGAGGAGGGGAATGGGATATGTACTTCAGAATCACGGATTATTTCCACATTATACTGTGGCAGAAAACATCGCTACTGTTCCTAACTTAATGAACTGGGATAAGAAGAAAATTCTTAATGAGATGGAATCTCTTTTCGAAAAATTGAATCTAGATCCCACAATACGGGATAAATTTCCTGAACAGCTCAGTGGTGGACAGAAACAACGGGTAGGCTTGGCACGCGCATTAATTACACAGCCGGCTGTTTTACTTATGGATGAGCCTTTTGGAGCATTGGACTCCATTACAAGGATCTCAATCCGCAAGGAACTAAAAGGTCTCGCTGATTTTCAGGAAAAAACGATTGTGATGGTCACGCATGATGTTCAGGAGGCATTTGATATGGCAGACCGGATTTGCGTGATGGATCAGGGACGAATCATGCAGCTTGGCACTCCGGAGTCCTTACTATTTGATAGTTCTAATGCGTTCGTTAAGCAATTTTTAAAGGACCAACGCTTACAACTGGAGTTGAAGACGGTAAAAATAGATGAACTTAAATCAGTGTTGCCTGTTGAGTGGTATATGAATTCAGGATTTAAATCCGGGCAATCAGTTTGGGAAGTGCTAGAGGATTCGTTAGCGTCAGGTGATGCCACAATACCTGATCCTGGAATGTTAATGAAGGGTTTCTTTTCGTTTAAAAAATAAATACATGAACGAGGAACAAAGTTTTTGGGAATTTATACATGAACAGTCGGGTAAATTGCTTGATCAGACCTGGGCACATATTGGGCTGACTTTTATTTCACTGATTCTGGCTTTAGTTATTGCATTGCCGCTTGGTGTTTTCATCGCCAGAAAACAAAAACTCGCTGGTGCAGTTCTTGGCTTTGCAGGAATATTACAAACCATTCCAAGTATCGCTTTATTAGGCATTATGATACCCTTTTTAGGAATAGGACCAAAGCCTGCAATTCTAGCTTTATTTCTTTATGCACTGTTGCCTATTATTAGAAATACATATACTGGTATCACTGAAGTTGATCGGACCGTTAAGGATGCGGCGAAAGGAATGGGTATGAGCGATTGGCAAATCCTGACTAAAGTTGAACTGCCATTAGCATTTCCTGTATTAATGGCTGGTATACGAACTGCCGCTGTAATAAATATTGGTGTCGCTACCCTCGCGGCATACATCGCAGCTGGGGGACTCGGTGAGTTTATTTTTGGTGGTATCGCCTTGAATAATAGGAATATGATCCTTGCGGGCGCTGTCCCTGCGGCTATGCTCGCTATAGTGTTTGATTTCTTATTATCGCAGTTGCAAAAGCTGAATTTAAAGAAGATCAATATTTTTGGATTGCTGCTTCCCCTTGTTTTAATTTTATGTTGTTCTTTTTATGTATTGCCTACTAAAATTGGGGGGCGCATGTTAGCAGGATTTACGCCTGAATTTATGGGAAGGTCTGACGGGTTTCTAGGTTTACAGCAGAAGTACAACTTCAAAATGGAAACTGTGGTAATCAGTGATGCAGTGATGTATAAGGCGGCTTTTGAGAAAGATCTCGATGTGATTGATGGCTACAGTACCGACGGAAGACTGAAGGCTTACGATTTGGTTACCCTAATCGATGATAAAGGGATTTTTCCACCTTACTATGCCGCTCCATTGGTTAGACGCTCCACTTTAGTGGCACATCCAGAGTTAACAGCGGTGTTGAATCAACTTTCGGGAACGATTAATGATTCTGTGATGACTAGTTTAAATTACAGGGTTGACAATCTTAAAGAAAGCCCTGAGTTGGTTGCAAAGAACTTTTTACAGGAAAAAGGTTTATTTAAGAGAGATCGACTTGGGAAGGGTGCGACAATCAGAATAGGTTCGAAAATTTTTGGAGAGCAATATATATTGGCGCAGATGTACAGGTTTTTAATCATTGGAAATACGGATTTGAGCGTGGAAACAAAAACAGGGTTGGGAGGGACAAAGATATGCTTTGATGCCTTGACAAATAATCAAATAGATTTTTATCCTGAATACACCGGTACTGCCTTATTAGTACTACTTAAATCTGATGCAAAAGTTATTGACCAATTAAAAGGAGAAAAAGATGCCGTGTATAAATATGTTAAAGATAAGATGCGCAATGATTTACAGCTTGAATGGCTAAAACCTATTGGTTTTAATAATGCCTATGCGCTCATGATGCGCAGAGAACAGGCACAGAGTTTGCGCATTAAAACAATATCTGATCTAACCAATCATCTAAAATAATATTATATGTCGCTTTTGGACCAATATGCCATAACCAGGGCGTTAACGGAGAAAATTTGCTCTGCGCTTGAAAAAGAAGACTACGTGGTTCAGCCAGTGGCGGACGTTAGTCCGCCGAAATGGCATCTCGGACATACCACCTGGTTTTTCGAGACTTTCTTACTCATTCCTCATGCGGTAGCTTATCAACCGTTCAATACCGATTATAATTATGTTTTTAACAGTTATTATGAAACAATAGGTGCAAGGGTGATCCGTACGGATAGGGGTAATTTGAGTCGGCCAACAGTAGACGATGTGTACAAGTACAGGGCATACGTTGACAAAGGAATGGCGCACCTATTAAGTTGCGGCCTTTCAAATGAACTGCTTGAAATTTTTACCTTGGGCATAAATCATGAACAGCAACATCAGGAGTTATTGTGGTATGACATCAAGTATATTCTTGGCCATAATCCTTTGTTTCCAGCATATTCACACGAGAAGACAATCGAAGATGGGCTGAAACATGCTGAGAAAGATTGGCTCGTTATACCCGAAGGCATTTACGAAATGGGCTACAAGGGGTCTGATTTTACTTTTGATAATGAGCTTGGCAGACACAAAGTTTACCTCAATGGTGCCAGTATATCAACCGAACTGGTTACCAATAGAGAATTTAAAGAATTCATCGATGCAGGATGCTACACTGATTTTAATTATTGGCACGCTGAAGGCTGGGATTGGGTGAAGACAAATAACATCAGGTCGCCGTTATACTGGCATAATGTGGACGGTATTTGGTTTAATTATAGTTTGGGTGGCCTGGTACCAGTAAAGGATGATCAGCCGGTCTCACACATTAGTTTTTATGAGGCCTGGGCATATGCTCAATGGAGTGGACATCGTTTGCCAACGGAGTTTGAATGGGAAGTGGCATCGGATAAATTTGAATGGGGCCAGCTGTGGGAGTGGACAGAAAGTGCATATCTCCCTTATCCTGGATTCTCAAAGGCTCCGGGTGCTATTGGTGAGTACAACGGCAAATTCATGGTAAATCAGAAGGTTCTTCGTGGTGCTTCTGTTGCTACCTCTCCAAACCATAGCAGGAATACCTATCGTAATTTTTTTCATCCACATCTGCGTTGGATGTATAGTGGATTAAGGCTCGCAAAATAATGGCAAGACAATTTTTAGCTGATGTGATCAGCGACCTATCTCGATTTCCTAAGAAATTGAGTTCTAAATATTTTTATGATGAAGCAGGAGATAAGCTCTTTCAGCAAATCATGAATTGTGATGAATATTATCCTACGGATTGCGAACTTGAGATATTTACAAGTCGGACAGATGAACTTGTTGCAGCTTTTACCAATAGTACAGCTCCTTTCGATCTAATTGAATTGGGAGCTGGTGACGCTACAAAATCAAGCTTTTTGCTTAGTGCTCTCGTTGCGAAGGGTGTGGATTTCAAATATATTCCGATAGATATTTCGGGCACTATGATCAACTACTTAGAAACTTCCTTGCCAAACAGGATTCCTGGCTTAACAGTGAATGGACTCAAGGGTGATTATTTCGATATGCTGGACCAGGCTTATATGCGGTCCGAAAGACGAAAGGTACTGTTGTTTCTTGGGGGAAATCTGGGGAATATGCCTGTTGCTGATGCGTTAGGATTTTGCCAAAGATTGCATGAGTCCATGAAGCCAGGAGATCTGCTTCTATTGGGTTTTGACCTGAAAAAAAATCCTCAGATTATTTTAGCAGCATACAATGATATCGGGGGGCTGACGCGTGATTTCAATCTCAACTTGTTAAAACGTGTTAATCGTGAACTTGATGGCAACTTCGTGATTGAAAATTTCCAGCACTATCCAAGCTATGATCCTGAAACCGGCGCTTGTAAGAGTTATTTGATTAGTTTAACAGATCAAGAGGTTGTTATAGCGGGAAATACGTTTTCTTTTGCTAAGGATGAATTTATTGATATGGAAATTTCACAAAAATACAGCATTGCAGAAACCGATAATATGGCTACAGATTCTGGATTCGTTCCGGTAAAACATTTGCTTGATTCGAAGGGCTGGTTTCTGGATACTATTTGGGAAGTTAGCCAATAAATCCCCAAACTGGGAAAAAATTGGGGCAGAAAAATATCCGTATTTAAGCTTATCAGGGTTGAGTATGAATTCAGAGCCTGAAAATACACTGGCTTGGAATTTGTTTTTTGTTTGGTACTCTACCTATACCGAATATTAGATGCCGCCATTTACAGATTTCTCCAAATTATTACACATGCTTGAAGAGGTGGAAGACTATGCCATTCTTTTCCTGGATAGAGAAGGAAATATAGAGAATTGGAATAAGGGTGCTGAACACATTAAAGGATATTTGGCTACAGAAATCATCGGCAAGAATTTTACCGTTTTTTATTCTGCGGCCGACCAGAAGAAGGGATTGCCGCAGAAATTAATGTCTGCTGCATTAGAGCGTGGGAAAGCAAAGCACGAGGGCTGGAGAATCAAGAAGGATGGATCCCGATTTTGGGGAAGCGTAACAGTAACCGCTGTTCACGATTCAGCAGGTCGCCATGTGGGATTTTCTAAAGTTACGCGTGACTTAACCGAAAAGCTAGAACAGGAAGAATCTATTCGTGATTATTCGCGTCAGCTGGAGCAGAAGAATAAGGAATTAGAGCAGTTTGTTTACATCGCTTCTCATGATCTGCAGGAACCATTGCTCACCGTAACTAATTTTATCAATCTTTTTAAAGAAGAATATGGTGATAAGTTAGATGAGAATGCGCTGATCTATCTTAAATATATTAACCAGTCGTCTGAGCGTATGAAGGATTTGATTCGTGGGCTGTTAGATTATGCGCGACTAGGACGTAAAGTTGAGCAGCTAAAAGTAGTCGATTGCAAGCTCGTTATGGATAATGTAGCTTCTGATTTGCTAGCAAGTATTCAAAAACATCAGGCTATTTTAAAGTACGGTCAGCTTCCTACTATTGTCGGAGACCAAACGCAGATCAGACAGTTGTTTCAAAATCTGGTAAGTAATGCGTTAAAGTTTGCCAGAGATAACGTTGTTCCCGAAATCGGCATTTCAGCAGTAGAAACTGAGGAAGGCTGGATGTTCAGTATAAAGGATAACGGCATAGGAATGGAACCAAGATATTTGGAGAAGATTTTTATCATTTTCCAAAGACTGAATACGAGGGCTGATTTTGAAGGAAACGGAATAGGGCTTGCACAGTGTAAGAAGATCGTTGAATTGCACAGAGGGAAGATTTGGGTTGAATCAGTACCAGGAAACGGTAGTACTTTTTGGTTTACTTTGAACAAGATAAAGGATGAAAAAATTTAAGGATCTGAATTGTGTTTTGTTGGTAGATGATGACATTCCCACGAATTTTATTCATCGTAAAATCGTTCAGACATCAAATGTTGAGGTCGATGTAACAGCTATTACATCGGCTGAGGAAGCGCTTGATTTCCTTAGATCTAGCGGGAAATATGCGGGAACTTCATGGGAAAGCAAGCCAGGGATAATATTTTTAGATATCAATATGCCTGGTATGAGTGGGTGGGATTTTATGACTGAATATGAAAAGATCGATCCTGCTCAAAAAGCTAAAACAAAGGTGATTATGCTCACCACATCTTTCAATCCAGATGATAAAGAACAAGCATTGGGACATACGGACATTGTTAACTTTATGCATAAACCCTTAACAAGAGAATTGTTTGCGGAGATCGCGGGTACCTATTTCGAAGAATATCTGAGCTAGATTATGAGTGGCGTTAGCTATCTTTACAGAATTAGCCGCAGACATCTTTGTTAGTGCTAATTTAATTCTGTTTGTGTGCAATCCAAAAAAAATCACTTCGATATTATTATTCTTGGTGCTGGTTTAGCCGGCCTCAGCTTGGCGTATCGTGCTTTGCAAGCTGGCATCTGGGATGATCAATGTATATTGATCATAGACGGGCAACAGAAAAATACAAATGATAAAACGTGGTCATTCTGGCAATCTGGTAACGGTTCGTTTGACCACTTGATCTGTAAGAGCTGGCAAGACCTCTCATTTTTCTCTACCTCCGGTGAAGAACTTCTGCTAAATACCGGCGATTATGCATACCACACTATTCATAGTTTAGATTTTTATAACGCTACACTTAAAGCGTTAGAAAAATATAACAATGTATCGTTCATTTTTGAGACAGTTGTTGATTTTTCTTCAGCTGACGGGACGTGTTTGGTCAGGACTAATTCGGGCATCTATTCTTGCAATTATATTTTTAATTCCCTATTCGAAAAACCGAAACTCCCGGCAGGTGGACAATATTTTCTTCAACACTTTAAAGGAATTACGCTGCAAATAGATAAGCACGGACTCGATGTTAACAGAGCTTTCCTAATGGATTTTAGAACAACGCAGGAAGCAGGAACAAGTTTTTTTTATACGCTGCCGTTGAGTGACGACCTGATTTTTATAGAATACACACTTTTTTCTAAATCTTTGTTAGATGACACAGTTTACGATAGCAAACTAACGAGTTATATCCACGATATACTTGGGCTTAATAATTATATTATACTCGAAAAGGAGTTTGGAGTTATACCAATGACTGACTACAACTTTACGCGTTTTAATGAGAAGGTTACGCACATAGGGACGATAGGAGGTGACACAAGAGGAGCAACGGGCTATACTTTTACTAACATTCAGAAAACCGTTAGTGAAATTATCATGCATTGGGAAAAGTTTAAAAATCCATTTTTCAACTCACGTCAAATCGGTGCGAAGGAGCTGATGTATGATGGCACGCTGTTGAATGTGCTTGATCAGGGTCGATATCCCGGACATCAGCTTTTTTACGATTTATTCAAGGGTGTACCTGCCTACCGGATATTTGCGTTTTTAGATGCCGAAACTAACTTGATAGCTGACTTAACAATTATCAAAAGTCTACGACCAATGCCATTTGTAAGCGGACTAATAAGTTATCTATATCATAAAATTAGGAAGCACAAATAGATGCAGGCAAAACTTAACATTCAATTTCCCGATGATTTAAAACAAGTTTCGGGTCCAGCATTAATTGCTCAATTACAACAAGAAATTCAACTGCATAAACTCCAGATTGGTTATCTGATTCAGGATTATTATCCAAAACAAAAGGTGAGGGTTGCCGAAATAATTTTTCCGTCTCCAGAACGTCTTGAATTATTTGTGAGGTTTTCGCTGGAAGAGTTTAGTTCGTGTGCGGCTATTGATACTTATGATCTTGCGGGTATGAAACTGCAGGTTATTATTGATGCACACAATCAGGAGATAGAACTTGTTGGCGAAGAATGGCCTGAATAAAAAAAAGGCGACTGATTCTCATCAGTCGCCTTTTTTTAAAGAAGATATCCTTAGAATAAAGAGAATTCAACTCTTCTGTTCTTTTGACGACCTTCTGCAGTTTTATTTGTTGCAATTGGTTGGTTTGGACCGTAACCTGTTGCTTCAATAGTAGATGCATTAGCACCTTGTGATACTAAATAAGCTTTAACAGCTTCTGCTCTGTCTTTAGATAAAGACAAGTTCAGTGCCATTGATCCCGTATTATCTGTATGACCAGCTAATTTAAGGCTAAAGTTTTTCTCTACTAACAGTGCAGCAACACGGTTTAAGGTAGCATAAGAACTTGCTTTGATTGTAGATTTACCCAATTCAAACTCTAAGTTTTTAATTGCTTCACCAACAACCTTACGGTCAGCTTCAGTAACAATTACTTTTTCTCTGATTACCGGAGCAGGAACTCTTAAAGGACAACCAGCACCATCAACAATAGTATTCGGTTTTGTACCAGGACACTTGTCAAATTTGTTAGCTACACCATCACCATCATCATCACCCATTTCTTGCGCATATTTAGCAGCAGCTTCTTCTCTATCTCTTCTTGCGTTTTGCTCCTGAGTTGATAATTGTCTTCTCAAGTCAGCAGCTTCAGCTGCACTTTCTTCACGTAGCGCAGCAATAGGGCTATATCTTTGTAATTGTGGGCTCGATTTTTTACCCAATGCAATCTCTATACCTGCATGAGCATATGAAAATCTATCATTTGATGCACCGCTGTAACCATCAAAGTCGCGGCTTTTCATGAAGTTAACATCGTATCCGAAATCTAGATTGATGGTGTTAGAAAGACCTAACTTAAAACCAGCACCAATTGGAATAAACCAGTTTTCGTTATATCCTGTGCTTGCAGCTCCAGGTGCAGTGTAATTTACGTTAGCACTTGAAGACATATAACCAGCACCACCTGTCAGGTAAGGAGAGAAAACGCCATTTTTATGGTTTAAGCTTAAGTTAGCTAAAGTAATATTAGCTTTTAAAGCTGCTGACCAATCGATTCTAGTATTAAAAGTAGAATTGTTTTGGGCTGCAGAACCTGAAGGCAGCGCATTAGCTCTCATACCTTTGATTTTACCAGCTAAAAAGTCTGCTTGTAAGCCAAATCCTGGTGTAATTTGTTTTTTGATGTAACCACCGTATCCCCAAGACTCCTGAGGTGTAAAGTAATCACCGTTGCTACCACCATTGAAAGGTGTGTAATGTGTAAGCATACCTCCGTTAAGTCCGATTGACCAGGTACGGAAATCTTTTTTAGCAAATCTGTTTGTTGAATCAGGCATAGAATCCTGAGCGAAAAGCGCAGATGATAATCCTACCAAGGATAAAATCATCGCTGATTTTGTAATTTTTAAATTCATTTTTTTATAAGTTAGATATTCGTTCTTATTGTATGTTGAACGATTGCCTTATTGTAAATACCTTGCCAAATCTGTGTTAAGGTTATATTAAGCCTGAATTTGTTAGTAATCAATCTGTTACAATTGCGTATCATTGGAACCCCAAAAAGCATGTTTTTGGGGAATTGTGTATTGTAATTAGTACATAACGATGTTTTTTACGCTTAAATAGGAGTTCGCACTATTTTTGACCTTATGTTTAGCATAATATATCGTGAATTAGTATTTTGCGATTACCAAAGAATAATCATCTCAGCTTTATGAATACAAATCAAGTGGACTTAACTAATTGTGATAAAGAGCCCATACATATTCCAGGTCGGATACAATCACATGGGTTTTTAATTGCAATAGACATCGATACGTTGCTTATTAAGTACGTAAGCTTAAATACATTCAAATTTATTGAAGTTGAGGCGGCAGATCTACTTGATAAATCCATTTTGTTTCTGGAAGAACAAATGATTTTTAAAGACGACAAAGTTCAGCTAAAGTCTTTGCTAATCTTAGGTAGTCAGAAAGATAGTTACGAAGGAATCAATCCTTACTATCTAAACATTAAAGGCCAACCTTTTTATCTCATCATCTCAAAGTCCGGGGCGTACCATGTGCTGGAGTTTGAACCGGCGATCCTCGATTTTGACATACAGGGAACTGTTGGTAGATCCATTTCAGGAATTCTAGCAGGGCGGCGGTTGATCAGTATGATGGAAAATACTGCTGACGAAATCAAAAAGATTATAGGTTATGACAGGGTAATGGTCTATAAGTTTCATGATGATGGACACGGAGAGGTAATCGCGGAAGCGAAAAATGAAGATTTGGAGCCATTTTATGGATTGCATTATCCTGCGTCTGATATTCCAAAACAAGCACGGGCGTTGTATCTATTGAATTATACACGCATCATTGCTGACGTAAATACCAATGATTCTGCTGTGATAACTACATCTGATAACTTTTCAGCACTGGATCTTACACATTCGGTACTCAGGGCAGTGTCTCCGATACACATACAGTATCTTAAAAATATGGGTGTCGATTCCAGCTTCAGTATTTCGCTAATTACGAACGGTAAGCTTTGGGGACTAATTGCTTGTCATAATTATACCCCAAAATTTATTGATTATAAAGCAAGAGAAAGTACTAAACTGATTGGTCAAATTCTTTCTTCTGCACTGGAGTATCGACAGGAGGAAGAAGATGATGAAAAAGTAAAGTTGCTATTGGCTCATGCAGAAGAGTTACAACAGAGCCTTGTTGCTGATCAGGATTTTATTTCTGCTTTAACCACGCACCGGGTCACCATTAAAGATGTCACTCACAGTACAGGAGTAGTAATTTGTTTTGAAGGGAGGCTGTATACGTTAGGTCAGGTTCCTGCTGAGGAAGAGATCAAAATGCTGGTTGCCTGGTTGACAACAACGATGGAGGATTCTGTGTACCATACAAGTCAACTTCCTGAAGTATTTTCACCCGCAAAGAACTTTAAAAGTACTGCCAGTGGAATTCTGGCTGCTATGTTATCAAAAGATTTAGGAGAATTTGTCATTTGGTTTAAGCCTGAACAGATAACAACTGTACATTGGGCAGGAAACCCAGAAAAGCCCATGACAGAAACTCCTGATGGCCACATGGACTTAAGTCCGAGGAACTCATTTGAATCGTGGGCACAAATTGTGGAAAATACGTCTGCGTCTTGGACTCGGGAGGAAATTGCGTCCGTAATTAAAATAAGACATAAGTTATTAGATGTAATCAATAAGAAAGCAAATGAAATTCGGGCGCTAAATGAGCGACTTAAGCTGGCTTATGAGGAGCTCGATACGTTCAGTTACACGATCTCGCATGATCTTCGGACACCACTAACATCTATTAAAAGCTATACAGAGCTGGTGCTTGCCACAAATAAAAGCTTAGATGAACAAGGCAAAATGCTGCTAAACCGGGTATTAGCAGGAGCAAATAAAATGGCTTTCCTTATCAATGAAATCTTAAAGTTAGCACGGGTTGGTCGTTCTGATCTGAAGGCCGAACAACTGGATATGGGAAGCATTTTAGAAGAAATAAAAACAGATGCGCTTAATGTGGATGGGGCCAGGCATGTAACAGTCAAAATTGGGGCAACACCATCGATCTTAGGAGATCCCACATTGATTACTCAGATATTTGCCAATTTAATAGGGAATGCTGTAAAATACAGTGTGTCGGCCATTGATCCTATGGTAGTGGTTTCTGGTGAAGATGGGGGAGATGAGGTTATTTATACCATCAAGGATAATGGTATTGGTATAGATTTAAACTACCATGATAAAGTTTTTGAGCTTTTTAAACGGATGGATAACGCAAAGGGTTATCAGGGCACTGGTGTTGGTCTGGCAATTGTAAAAAGAATTGTTGAAAAGCACAATGCAAGAATTTGGTTTGAAAGCGAATTAAAAGTTGGCACAGTATTTTACGTAGCATTTAGAAAATAAGACAAAGTGATTTCTCCAGATATATTTTACGTAGAAGATGACCAGGATTTTGCATTCATCATGCAATACGCGGTAAAGGAAGTGAAGGATGATTTAGTGGTTCGAATTGTTGAGGATGGAACCGAGGCTATGCGGATGCTCGACAGTTATGTTGAAACACAGCAAAAGCCAAAGTTGATATTGCTGGATCTTAACCTCCCTGGATTATCCGGGATTGATCTCTTAAAAAAGATCAAAGAAATTCCTTATTTTAAATATGTGCCTGTAATTCTGTTTTCAACGTCAGATGACCCTATTGATGTTAAACGGTCTTTAGAGTTTGGTGCTAACGCATATTTGACGAAACCGGACGGTTATACAAATTTGATTACCTGCATCCAGTCATTATATGATTTCTGGTTTAATCAAAACAGAAGTATTAATTAGGTGTTATTTAATACTTCTACTGTCTAATTAAGATCATATACCTGATCTTTTTTGGCTATTTCAACTTGATAACCTTCCTGTTGAAGGGCCTGCTGAAAACTTAGGAGTCGTGACTGCTCACCGTGAACAAGAAAAATATTTTTAAGTTGTTGATTGTTTTGTGTTCTTACGGTATTCATTAAATCTTCATGGTCCCCATGTCCGCTCAATTGATCAGTTTTCCTGATCGAGGCGTACACCATTAGATCCCTTCCCCTAAGTCTAACTATTGGATCTCCACGAAGAAGTCTATCTCCGAGTGTGCCCTTGGCGCAGAAACCTACGAATAGGATGGTACAGTAATAATTTTGAATATTATAATACAGGTGATCCTGAATTCTACCGCCCTCAAGCATGCCCGCAGAAGATATTATAATGCAAGGCTCATGATAATTTGAGATAGAGAGACTTTCTCTTTTATCATTAATATAAGAAAGCTCGTCAAATTCAAATTCATCACCCCGTTTCTGATAAAAATCTTTAGCCTCATCATTGACTAGATGATGGTGTTTCCTGTAAATGTCTGTCGCAAAGATTGCCAGCGGACTATCCACAAAAACTTGTACTCTTGGCAGAAGTCCTTCACTAAAAATCTTATTTAAGGCGAATACAAGTGCTTGAGTTCTTCCAATACTGAATGCAGGAATGATAAGTCGTCCTGGATATTTTAAGCAAGTCTCATCTATATATTTAATAAGCTGTTCTTGAAGGGAGCTGTCGGTAGTGTGCAATTTGCCGCCATAGGTTGATTCTGATACCAGATAATCGACCTGTGGGAGCGGTTCAGGGTCTACAAGTACCGGGTAATTTTTGCGCCCTATATCACCGGTAAATGCTATTTTTTTTGTAACCCCGTTTTCATTGACTTCTAATATTACCGCGGCAGCGCCTAGTAAATGACCTACGGGTACGAAGTGAAAAGAAATACGATCGTTAATTTTAAACTGTTTATTAAAACTAATTGTGACAAAGCGTTCCACCGTGTCCATCACATGCTTTTGTAAGTATAACGGCGCTGGACCAGATCCTCTACCGCGACCCTTTTTTTGTTGTTTTGAAAGAAATATAGATACGGAGTCCAACAGCAGTAATTCAGTAAGGTCTGCTGTAGGTGGGGTACAAAGGATTTGCCCATGAAAGCCCAATCGAACCAGTGTTGGTAGGTTCCCTGAATGATCGATATGTGCATGTGTAAGAATAACGACGTCGATATCTGCCGGATTGAATGGGAAATGTTGGTTTTCCTCCTGATAAGTATCTTTCTCGTAATCCAGTCCACAATCGATAAGTATATTGTATCCCTGAGTTTCTAAAAGATGCATGCTCCCTGTCACCTGTTCCGCTGCTCCGCAAATCGTTAATTTCATTCTCTAATGTTCACCTTTATCCACTAATATATTACTTTATTATTCAATTATAAATTAAAATTTATCTCCGCAGTAAAAATTGAACTGGTAGTCAAGTAGTTCAGTAATTTTCACACTAGACACAATTTTCCAATTTTTGCATTCCTCAATAAAAATCGGAGATTCCAGCCGGCTGCGAAGCGCTGCTGCGGTATAAAAATCTTTTCGGGATGGATGAACAGGTGAGCATGCATTAATGACATGACCAAAGGCTTCTTTCTCTATTATACTTATGGTGATACCAATGCAATCCTGAAGATGAATTAAATTAACTGGAGCAAGTCCATTAGGAATCATTTTTTTGCCTGCGAGAAATCGTCCAGGATCTCTACCGGGGCCGTATAAGCCTCCGAATCGCAATATGGTTGTCCTAAAAGCAGGGCAATCCATAAATTTTTGTTCTGCGGTTGCTAACAGTTTTCCACCGCTAGTGTTAGGGTTGGGTGGATCATTTTCAGTAACTTCCTTATTAGGCTCCCCATAAACAGATGTGGAACTGATTAGAATAACTAATTTGACTTCATTTTTTATGATCGTTTTAATTAAGATATCAATTTGATCCAGGTAAGTAATACCAGATGTTGAATCCCTTGCTGGAATTGTTATGATAAGCAGGTCGGTCGTAAAAAAAGACGTATTTTCTATCGATGTTGGACTTTCAAGATTAATGGTACTTCCATGAATTCCTTTAGAATTCAACATTTCAGCTTTTTGAGCTGATGTTGTAGATCCTTTGATCCCGTAGTTTAAAGAAATCAGTTGTTCAGCGAGGGCAAGTCCATACCAGCCACACCCAAGGATACTTATATTTTTTTTATCAGGCATTTTAGGAGATTACCACTAACAAAAAAAGGGTTTTGCGAAGCAAACCCTTAGTGTCTTAATGGATAAAAAAGTTAAAGAACTGTTACATTTGAAGCTTCAGGTCCTTTTTTACCGTCATTTAATTCAAATTCTACATCGTCACCTTCTGACAATTCCTTAAAAGAATCTCCAGCGATTGCCGAAAAATGTACAAAAATATCTTTACCTCCATTTTCTGGAGTGATGAACCCAAATCCTTTAGCTGAATTAAACCATTTAACTTTTCCTGTTGTACGCATATTAGTATGAATATATTATTTGTTGTGAAAATAATGAATAGATGTCGTATTCCAAAGCCATAAGCAATTGTTGTTGTTAAATTGACATTTAAATAGTTCGATGTTTTCAAACAAATGAATTGTAGAACTGTTCAGACAATAAAAAATAGCCATGGATTTATCAGACGACAATAAAAAAGCGCCTAATGACAGGCATGAGGTACGAAAAAGTGATGTAGGAATGGAATCAGGGACTGCAGAAAATCTCGGAATGGACGCTGACCGGTCTTCGGATGATCAACGTATTGACAGAAAATACAACATGGATAACGACATTGTATCTCATAATCCTGATGGAGAGAGCGACGACAGCGATGCAAACTTGGAACGGGGTTCCTCTCCATTAATGGACAAATAAAAATAGTTCGATTTTCTGGCACTATTTTTTCTTAACTACTATTGAATATCTAAAATCTCATATCATGAAAAAAATATTTTCCATATTAGCTATCGCGCTTGCGTTGTCAGCGTGTACTAATAAAGCTAAAGAAGAAGAGAACAAACAGGCAGCTATTAAGGCTGTAAAAGATAGTATCAGGTTAGATAGCTTCAAAAGGGCAGATACCGAAAAACAGAAGGTGCTTGCTCAACAGGCTGAAGAAAAACGCGTGATGATGCTTGCTGAAGAGCGTAGAGCAGCGTCTGCACCAGCAGTTACTTCAGGAACAAGTACAACCACATCTACTACCACAACCAAGAAAAAGGGTTGGAGTGATGCTGCTAAAGGTACAGCTATTGGGGCTGGAGCCGGTGCACTTGGTGGAGCATTGATAGATAAGAAAAAAGGTAGAGGAGCTATTATTGGAGGTGTTGTTGGAGCAGGTGCCGGTTATTTGATTGGACGTGGCGAAGACAGGAAATCTGGCAGGGTTCAGCCTAAAAATTAATTGAGATAATATCTCATACACCCGGTTGATTGATATTTACTATTAAATCAACCGGGTTTTTTTATGGATAAATTTTATTTGTAAAAATATGTGGCTCTAATCGATCTTAATCGTGGATTATTTCGTATGTTCGTTACTGAAAAGGCTGTGCAAGCGATTATAAACAGGATCAAAGAATGAAAAAGCAATTATTAATAGTGGATGATGAAATTACGATTCTGAAGTTATTGAATTTTGTATTATCCAACGAATACGATTTGGTGATCAAAACTAGTGGCGTGGAAGCCTTGAGCTGGTTAGAAGAAGGTCATTCTCCGGCCTTGATTCTATCCGATCTAGAGATGCCCTATTTTGATGGAAGTTCTTTTATTTATAATTTAAAAATCAGTGGATTTTATCGCGATACTCCGGTAATAATTCTATCTGGAGCAAGTAATTTGAACGAAAGAGTAGCAAAAATGCCCTTTCAATTAGATGCCTTTATCCCAAAACCATTCAATCCTGCCCAATTAAAAGAAGCCATTTCTAATGTTTTCAGAAAATATGACGCCATCGGAAACTAATTCTAAAGAATCCAATTCTCATCATCAGATCTCTATTTTAGTACATGCTAAGTCTTTCGGAAACGAATTACTTAACAGGTTAAGCGCTGCCTTCCTGGTACATAGCGAAGATACACTGGACAATCTAGATACCTATTTAAAAGAACAGTCTTTATTTAGCCTTCCTGATGTAATCATTTTGGAAGTAGACCCTCAGCTTTCCTGTTTCAATTATGTGAACAAGCTTAAGGAGAATGCTTTGCTTAAAGGTTTGGTTATTATTTTACTATCCGATAAAAAAGATCCCAATGTTAGGAGCTTAGCTATGAAGTCGAAGGTGAACGACTTATATGTAAGTCCTTTGCCTATAGATGATCTTTGCGAGCGTATTATATTTTTGGTTAAATTTAAACTTATAAAACCCCAGCTTTCTGACCTTTCGAGTATAGATTTACGTTATCGAATGCCATTTTTCAAGCGATGTTTTGATGTGGTTGCCTGTGGATCTGTATTGTTGGTAATTTCACCATTTTTATTGATAGTGGCTGCTATCGTGGCTTTGGAATCCAAAGGACCGGTAGTGTTTAAAAGTAAAAGAGTCGGTACTGGTTACAAAGTGTTTGATTTTTATAAATTTAGGTCGATGCGCCAAGGTGCAAGCGATGAATTAAGCAAACTGAGTGCGCTTAATCAATATGATAAGTCTGAAGCTGGAAGCACTACATTTGTCAAACTAAAGAATGATCCCCGGATTACCAGGTTTGGTAAGTTTATACGGAAATTCAGCATTGATGAGCTTCCACAACTTTTTAATGTACTAAAAGGCGATATGTCTCTTGTTGGTAACAGACCACTTCCATTGTATGAAGCGGAAATGTTAACGTCCAATGAATGGACGATGCGGTTCTTAGGTCCCGCTGGATTAACTGGTTTATGGCAGGTAAGCAGAAGAGGTAAGGCCGATATGTCTGAACGTGAGCGTAAAAAGCTTGATAACTTTTACGCCCAAAATCATTCTTTCTGGTTGGATTTAAAAATTATCTTAAAAACATTTCCTGCCTTAGTTCAAAAGGAAAAAGTATAATATCTATAGCGAATTATAGTAGTTCACTAGCTTAGTAAGGTCTTCATCTTTTTTGAAATTTACTTTGTTGTCGTTAATATATTGTTCTATTTCTTTAGCATGTCCAACAAGTGCATTTACAATATCTTTCTTATTCAAAGATAAGGTTCTTAATGGTTTGTCTTTCTCAGCTGTGTAATAGGACGATTTATTTACGTAACTTTTTTCTGTAACCGCCGAACTATATTCTTTAACTTCTTTTACTACTACAGTCGTCTTCTTTAAAAGCAGAATATTCCCTTCTGTCATCACTTCGAGATAATCTGTGGGTTTAACATCAGAGTTAGTGAATCCATTTCTCAAAACTACAGGATTTGTATTTAGTATGGTTGCATCTAGTATTACTTGAGTTACAGGTTCTACAAAGCCCATGGTCTCACCTTTATCTCCTTTAAATATAAATTTTTGGTCAAGCAGATTCAATTTTACGAGCATGTTCTTATAAGTTTTTCCGTTCTTAACAGTTACCGAACCTAGCTGCCAATCTTTATTTAAATAGTTTGTTCCAGAGATTTCATCGGTAGTAGCAGGTCGAATTGGGAAACCACTTACGTCGTTTATATATATCCCGGCATTTTGTGCGTGAGAGGATTGACTGTTAAATACAACTACTGACAGGGCGATAAGGCTTAAATGGCTGATTTTCATAGCTAAATATAACGAACTTTGCGAAAATCTGTATGTTCTTAGGTGAAAAAAAAGGTTTATACCCGGGTTTATTTAGATAATTGCATCTTAAAACACACACCTTGCGTGATGGAGAAGGTAGAAGTCCATTTTTTTCCGCTACATTCGGCCGTATAACTGTAATTTCCTACTGGCAGCGTGAAATTGGCTCCACCATCTGCGCCACATGCTGGCGAGGCGGAAAAAGATTTGTTAATTGTGGCACTTTTCCCGGAAACGCTGACCGTTATATTTCCGCATCCCAGATCAGAATTAATCCAAAAGATGATATTTCCAGTGCCTGTTGTGCCCGTTCCGCCTCCTGAGACCGTGGCGCATTTAGCAATGGCAGACATATTATATCCGTAAAATTGTTTTGTAGATTGTTTAAAACTCAGCAGGGCTAACTGTGGATCAAAAGATCCCTGTGTTGCCTGATGTGCAATATAAATTGTACCGACGTTAGAGAGTAGCAATTTACCCTTGGAATCTACCATTGCTCCCCATTTAAAGGTTGCTGTTGATGCCGTTACAAAAGTACTTGGTTTGGAAGTTATAATGCCTGTTCCATCAGATTTGTATTCGATACAAAAATCATTTCCATCATTATCCCAGCATCCAATGAGCTCAGGTATGTTATAGCTCGTAATAGTCGATTTTCCTGCTGCAGAGATACATTGGTATCGGGATGGGAGTGAAGAGCCGCAGGTTAGCGTTTGATCTTCTTCTGAATTACTGGTATCGTCCTTTTCGCAAGCGGAAAAGACAAATAGAACAGCTAAAACAATAAAAATAAAAATTTGGAGTGTTTTAGGTTTTTTTGAGGAGGATAGTCGTACCATATTTTTTGAGTTTTAATTTCTCTAAAAATATGGTACGATATTCGTTTGTTATATACCTAGTTATAAGTATTTTAGCTACTTATCTTCGCAATTTTGACGCGTGATATTTACCCCATTTAATATCACATCAAACTCCGTCCGCCTGTTTAGTTGTTGGTTTTCTTCTGAACATGGCACTCCGTCGAAACATCTGTTGACTAATCTGGTTTTACCGTAATACTCGATACTGATCCGCGAAGGCGATATACCTCTGGCTATGAGATAAGATTTAGCCGCTTCACCTCGTCTGAATGACAATGCCCTATTGTATTGCTCAGTAGCTCTACTGTCGGTATGGCTAGATGTAATAACCGAGATCTCTGGATATTTAGTCATTAACCTAACGAGCTCATCCAGGGCCGGACGGGCATCTGCTCTAATCTCAGAACGATCCAGGTCATAGTATATGTTTTTTACTGCAAAAACCTTCTTCAGTGAATCGCAATTTGAGATTACATATTGTTGTAAACTTTCTGCTTTATTTAGATAGATATCTTTTCTAAGAGTTGTGTCTCCTACAATTCCAACAGAGCTAACGAAGCTGATTTTATTTACATAACCAAGTTTTTGTGCGGTAATCTCGTAGTCAGTTTCCCTTGGTAAGTCGCGTTTATAATATCCTTTGGCATTTGTTCTGATCGTATCTACGCCATCAAGATGACGCATTAACAGGCGACTACCTGCAAGTGGTATCTTGGTGATCGCATCATAAACCGTTCCTTCCAGCGTCAGTCTGTTGGTAGAACCTTTAAAGTTATAGATATCATCACTTCCTTTCCTGTTAGAACTAAAGTAACCGCTCTTGCCATCGTCACTGATCGTTAAACCAAAATCGTCGAAAGATGAATTGATGGGTGTACCCATATTAACGGGATCCGACTGGGCCTTCATTTCTTTAAGTGCAACCTTAAATAAATCAAGTCCACCAAGTCCAGCATGTCCGTTTGATGCAAAATATAAATTCCCTTCTTTATCTAAGAATGGAAACATTTCATTTCCTTCTGTATTGATTTTCTTTCCTAGGTTTACGGGTCTGGTCCATGGACCCTTACCCGATCGCACGGAGTAATACAAATCCGTACCACCAAATCCGCCGGGCATGTCAGACGCCATGATGAGGATGTTTCCATCTTTATTCAACGCGGGATGTCCGACAGAATATTCGTTGCTGTTGTAGGGAAACTCCGTGATTTTGCTAAGGTTTTCACCGCTAGCGGTATATAATTTCAATTTAATGATCCCGTCGGTGCTTCTTTGAGTCTGGCCTTTAAAATAGTTATTTCTGGTGAATATGATTGATCCATCAGGGAATACAGAAGCTGAGCCATTATGATATTTACTATTGACACTCCCATTAAGCAACTTGGTGAATTTGCTTTCTTCCAGTACCGAACTCATATCTGCCCATCGTACGGGAGCAGCATTGCCTAATGTTTTCGTGTCGTTGCTGGTAGGAGCCGTATCATCAACATTCGTTTTTCTACTTTTTGCATTCTTAGCTTGTGAGGCAGCCAATGCGCTATCTGCATTGATTATTTTGATGTCCTTAAGCTTACTTACCGAATAAAGGTTAGTAAAAGGTGTATTATCCCATTCAAATACATGATTTAGGAATTTCCCTGACTGTCTATTGCTTGCGAAAAGCAGACCATCATTGTAATATACGGGGGAGTACTCCGAACCCATAGTATTTATGTTTAGATAGCCTATAGTCCAGTGACCACCATTTTTACTCAGGTCGCCCAATTTTGTATTAGCAAAATTGGCTGCGCGTTTATCACCTGGAGTAAGGAGTAAATATTTCCTATACCAATTTTCAGACTTTTCGTATTGTTGTGCAACAGCAAGTTGTTCTGCATAATTTAAGGCCCATTCAGGTTTTAGTGGCTTTTGTTTACTGAGCTGCTCATAAGCCGTCAAAGCTTCCTTATAGTTATTCGTCATTTTATAACTATAGGCGAGCATATCCATTGCTTTAACGTTCGTAGTATCACTTTTAACCAATGGACTCAATCTCGAGATCGCAGCAACATACCTAAAGGCTTTGAAATCTTCTGTGGCTTTTTTTAATTCAGCATCATCTTTGGCCGTTGTTTGGCTCATCGCCGTTGTAAGGTTAAACAGCAGGCATATACATCCCAGAATACTGGCTTTTGTAGAGGTTGATTTCATACGTTAATTTAGAAATATCTTGGTGAAATGATTCGTCCGCGCTCAGATCCAAATTCAAATCTAAGCATGATTTCATGACTTCCTGAATTGAAATTCTGTAAACGTGTTGTACTCCGGTCATAACTGTAACCGATACGAAACTGAGGTGTAGCCTGAATTTCCAATATTCCGGAAACATCTGCTTTAGTTCTGTATTGTGCACCAATTCCAATTACGTCCTTAATCCACAGCGTGCCATTGATATCGCCTTCAATTGGGGCACCATGTACATATTTTATCAAAAAGGAAGGTTTCAGTTTGAAATCGTCCGATACAGGAAATACGTATCCTGACGATAAAAATACGTGCAACGCTTGTTTCCCTGCAATCCGGTCACCTGTTGTACCTTGGTCTGATAAGGCATTTGGTATAAGGTCTTGCGCCGAGAGCCCCAAGAAAAATTTATCCGTAGTATAATATACACCCGTTCCAAAATTGAATAGCGTTTTTCTTACATCGTTAGCAAATGCCGGATCATAAGCTGATGTAGATCCTGTGATCACACTACTCAGATTGGACCTGTATTGACTTACGTTTCCCTGAACACCAAAACTTAAACTAGCTTCATCAAGACGTATTCTATAGGCTAAGCTTACAGCAGCAGCATTTGTTTGGGTTACGCCAAGTTTATCTGTCATTAGCTGCAGGCCAATACCAAAACGCTTGTCCATAATCGGGGCGTCAATGGTGAACGTTCCAGTTTTCGGGGCACCTTCGATACCTGTCCACTGACTTCTGGCAAGTGCAGTAGCTGACACAACATTTCTACTACCTGCATACGCTGGATTAATTGCAAGGGTATTGAACATATATTGGGTGTACATGGCGTCCTGCTGGGCACTAGCGCTTATACTTAATAGCAGTAAGGCTGGAAGCAGGAGTAACTTAGTCATTCTTTTCATCAGTGTATAATTTTATGGTAATCAAACAATCAAGCGCAGCTATAATAAATGTGCTGCGCTGAATGCTGTATCCTATCTATTTATTGTAATATATCCTACGTACTTATTATTGTCTGCTATTACTACATAGTAGTAAGTTCCGACAGGAACATCGTCACCGATGTAAACCCCTTCTGTCGTTTTACCATTCCAGGTATTTTTATAGTCGGCAGAACGGAAGATTCTATTTCCCCAGCGGTTAAACACTTCTAAAAGAATTTGTTTTCCACTTCCATTCTCTATGACAAACAGATCGTTAATGCCATCTCCGTTTGGAGAGAATCCTTTAGGTATAAATAGTTCATTGCGGATTAACTTTACTGGTGTTGGGTTGGCAGGCGAATAGTCACCTGCAACGTTTGGATCTGGGTTCACACCATCGGTAGAAGTATCTGAAGTAACGGTACCATCGCTCGCCGAAACTCCGGTTGTAAAGCTGGTGTTATTGAAAGTACCATCTTTATCACCTATCACTACATTAATCTGCAAGATCAGTTGTTCCTTCGATTTTGCTCTTACAGTACTGGTGTTTAAAAGCATTTCACGAACAGTGGTGCCGTTATACAGCGGGTTTGTAAACAAAATGCCACTGGCATTCAGCCTGGTCACTGTAACTTTACAGCCCGGGAATGCTGCTGACAGATCATCTGTCAGGCTGACTTTTTCAACAGCTATATCACCATTATTTACGAGCGAAAATAAATAGGTAAGATCATAACTTCCATCTGTATTTTTAACACTTGTTACAAGACTTTTTGCGAGACCGATTTTGGCAGGAAGCGATACATTGATCGTAATTCTACCTGGAGCTACCGAAGTATTTCCGTTTCCGTCAGTTATTGTATACGTAAAATCATCTGGTCCGCTATAATTCGGATCAGGCGTATATACTGGTAGTCCGGTAACTGGATCGATTGTCACAGTACCATGTAATGGAGGACGCACTATCGTTATCCTTCCGCCTGTTGGCAAAGGAACATTGATTGTTCCTGGTTTGCCAGAGGTTCCGGTTACCGTAAGATCTGGTGTAACAATGGGTGAAGCGATATTAATCGTCACTGTAATTGGATCAGAAGCAATACCATCGGCAGTTGTTAGCACGTAAGTGTATGTGTCTGTTCCTGAAAAACCGTTTGTCGGCACGTAACGCATTACACCAAGTGCATCCACCGTTACTGTTCCATGTGTTGGGCTGGTATTAATTGTTGCAAGCGTTCCTGTTCTGGACAAGTCATTGTCTTTTACGCTGATTGAAATCGCAGTGTTGATTGGCGTTGTTACATTATCAGGACTTCCTACTGGTTTAACTGTGATCGATGCTAAAATAGGGTCAGAGTCAATACCATCCGCAGTTCTTAGTATATATGTAAATGAGTCTTTACCAGAATATCCAGTATTGGGAACATAATTTACTACACCATCTGTTCCTACAGTAACAATACCTCTCAATGGATTGGTCTGGATAATCACTGTTGTGCCCGACTTGGTTAAATCATTATCTTTTACCGGAATTGGTAGTGGTACGTTTGTGTTTGTGGTAACAGCATCAGGGCTCCCTACTGGTTTCACTGTGATGTTGGCTACAATAGGGTCTGATACCAGTCCGTCAGCAGTTGTTAGTGTATACGTAAATGTATCTTTACCCACAAAACCTGTAGTTGGTGTGTAAGTTACCACGCCTGCTGGAGTAACTGTTGCAGTTCCACTAAGTGGGGGAGTGATAATCGTTACGGTCGTACCCGTTCTACCTGCATCATTATCTTTTATTGGGATAATAACAGGAGAGTTCGCTGGTGTTGTTGCATTATCAGTTGAGCCAGCCGGTTTCACGTTAACTGTTACAGTAATTGGGTCGGATTCTAATCCGTTGCCATTGATTAGTTTATACGTAAAAATATCTTTGCCGCTATAACCAGTCGTCGGGGTGTAGGTAACTGTTCCGTTTGCATTAAAAATAACAGTTCCATGTAATGGGTCAGTTGTTTTAATTGGCGTGGTTCCTGCTTTTCCAGGATCATTATCTAATATACTTATAATAACCGGGGTGTTTGTAGGCGTGGTAGTGGCGTCGTCAGCACCAATGGGCTTAACATTTACCGCGATATTGACTATGGCAGTATTGGATTCGACACCGAAATTATCTTTAATGGTGTACACAAAGGAATCCATTCCAGAGTATCCTGGGGTCGGTTTATAAGTAACTAATCCCGTAACGTTGTCTACAACAAGTGTACCATGTGCAGGTGGGCTTTTAATACTTATGGATGCTTTATCAATAGTTGCATTGCCGTCAGCATCAGTATCGTTATTTAAAATTGGAATTGCAACGTCTGTATTTAATCCAGTAGCAAACTCGTCATTTACAGCAACAGGGCGATGATTTACGATGATCTGCACATCGTCTGAGAGCGTACATCCGCCTACCGATGTGAATGACCACCTAAATACATATGTACCACCTGTAAGGTTGGTAACAGTGGTATTGGCTACTGCTGGATTGGTAATTACTGCACCAGTTGGTCCAGATACCTGTGTCCAAATACCACTGTTTGCACCAGGGCTATTTCCGTTTAAAACATATACTGCAGTAGGATTTGTGATATTTACGAACTCATCCGGCCCGGCGTTGGGTTGGGTTGGAGGAGCAGCTATTGTGACAGCTACCGTCGCGATATTAGAAGTCAGCGCGAACGAATCCTGAATGGTATAATTACACGAGGCGGTTCCAGTAAAGGTTGATACTGGAACAAATTGAACAGATCCAGCCGAGTTTACGCTAAATGTCCCCTGACCAGTTAGGGTGAATGAGGTCTGAATACCTGGAGTGTTTGGGTCAAGGTCAATCGAGGCTTTAATTAGCGTTCCTCCAGTATTTGTAGTTTTATCGTTTGCAGCTACATCAATTATAGCTGGGCTGCCCTGACAAACTGTTAATGCATCGTTAGCTGCGGTAGGAGTAGAAAGACCAGCAGGCGTAAACGCATTAATTGCCACATTTCTGATTTCATGTACGTTTGTTTGAAACCCTGTAGAAGAAGCGAAACCATAACGCAAGTTTGTTGGCGCTATGTCTGGATAATAGTAACGGTCGATAATTGTTTCAGTCACCGTTGGAGTTCCTCCACGCGTAATTTTTACAGTTATGTTAAATCCACCATTTAAATTTGGTGCAAGATCCATGAATACCCTTCTATAACCTGTAACGGTTGAATCCGGCTGACGTGCCCCACCATTTCCGACAAGGGGGAAATTTGTAGGCATTTGCACGCTTGTTAAATATCTATAATTGGTAGGTACCGTAGCATTGCCATCGCCCGATCCTCTAAGTGTAACGGATCCGGGTCTTAAACCTGGAATACCTCCCTGACGGGATTCTGTTGGATTTGAGAAATTCCCATATTCATCCAGACCGATAGCAAGGTATCCCTTACTTACCCCGGGAGTAACTATTGGTGTATTTACGTTTATTTGTGCGTAACCTAACGAACCACCAAATCCTCCAATAGTGAATGGAGCAGCTGTAGCATCAAAGAGGAAGAAACTAATTCCGTCAGCACCGCTACCCCCATATATATTATATTCAAACATTACGCTCAGACCATTTGCTGAAGGGAAGTTTGCTGTACTGATAGCATACCCTTTCTGGTCATTGGCACTACTTGTCAATCTTAAGAATCCGTTACCCGGCGCATCTAGTGGTGTACCGGTATGTTGATTTGTTGTTTGATCAAAGCCACTTCCTGCGGCAGTTAAAAAAGCAGACGGTGCACCGCCAAACGTGATACCTGCAGCATTCGCATTCCTAAAACTTTCCACATAAGGAAATTGTGCATACGATTTTTGTGCTATACAAAGCCAAAACAGGAAAAATACGGAGTACCGTAAAAGTTTTATCATAGAACTAATAATAATGTTATCGCAAATCTAATATCCAAATATAAAGCCATTGTGCAAGAAATTCATTCATTATCGCAAAGAACCTTGAAACATAGGTTTAAATCAATAAAATTAGCCTTTAGAATATTGATTTTTCTGTATTTGAAAGATGCTACTAGGTTAGATTGTGGAAATATATCTCCATTGTTGAAAGGATATCCACACTTCTGTGTTTGACGTGGGGAATTATTGCCATTTTAATATCTTGATTATTATTTAGTTTAAGTTATTTTTCGGGTTGTAATTGATTATCAGGCTATATTTGCCTCATTAATGTGGAAATAAACACAACTCCAATTACTGGTATAATATTAGCATTATTTGAAGCATAACTATATATTTGAACTTTACTGGAAATCTATGTCTAAACCCATACACTATTTAAAAATTACTGGATTATCTTTTTTTTTGCTTTTGAGCATCCCGGGGGCCAATGCTCAGGAGAACGTGATCACGGGTATTTCAAATCTGTATATCGAAAAACTTATTGCAACAGCGAAACAAAACTATCCTAGGCTTAAGCAGTTTGAAAGTCAGGTAAAGGCAGCAAAGAGTGATCTTTCTGGTGCGAAAATTTCCTGGTTGGATCCTTTTTCTTTTCAGTATGTCAGAAGATCTAATGATGCAAACTCGACAAATACGCCTACCATTACGACCGCTGATGTGTTAAGTGGTTATCAATTTGGGTTCTCATTTAATCCCGGAACATTATTTCAGAAGCCAAGTCAGGTTAATAGAGCAAAGGAGCAGGTGAAAATTGCTGAATATAATCAGGCTGAATATAATTTAAGTTTGGAGGCTGAAGTTAAACGCAGATATTATACGTTTTTCCAATCAAAAGCTTTACTGGTGCCGATTAATAGTGCGTTTCTAGATGCTGAAAACAATTATAAGGTTGTCAAAATCAAATATCAGCGTGCAGAAGTAACGATACAAGAATATAATACAGCATCTATGTCTTACACGCAGGCTAATGAAGCTAAGATTCAATCGGAAATCAATTATCTGGCTGCAAAAGCTGCTCTGGAAGAATTAACCGTTAAAAAACTGGAAGAAATAAAATAGATGGAAGAGATAAGTAAATTTTTAGGACTTCTTAGGAAATATCGCTTTATTTTAATTGTGATACCTGTTGTTACTGTGTGTATTACTTTCTTTCTGGTTCGTAATCTTCCCAATTCCTATATCTCCCAGTCTCAGATTGCAACAGGGATCGTAGATGAGACTAAGCAGAGTCTAATGGATCAGGTGGCTCCACAAACGTCACAGATTATTCAGAAATTCAGCAATCTTATCGCTATTATGCGGATGAAGAAAATGGTCGATCTGGTTTCTTACAAATTAATCATTCATGATCTCACAGCATCAAAACCGTTCAGGCCACTCACTTCACAGTTGAGTAATATGGATGCCGCGCAGAAAAGACGTGCCATTGCAGTTTATCAAAATTTCTATGAAAAAAATGAGAGTCTGAACTTATACAACAAAGAACAAGCGAATCTCTATGAAATGATTCAGTCGATGGGCTATGATAGTGATGCATTGAGTGGGAAATTGAGTATTTTCAGATCTGGCGATAGTGACTTTATCGTGGTGCAGTGTGAAACCGAAGATCCCGGACTTTCCGCATTTGTTGTTAATGAGTTATCTACGGAATTTGTAAGATATTATTCTTCTGTTGTTAAGAGTAATCAAATCAAGACGACCAATTTCCTCAGTAATTTATTATTGCAAAAAAACGATACCCTGACCCGAAGAATGCTGGATTTAAGAGATTACAAAATTCGGAATCGGGTTCTAAACTTGGACGAGCAGTCCAAACAGCTTTACACTCGAATTATTGAATATGACGACAAAAAGCAGGAGGCTATGCAGAATACCGCATCCACTGCTGGTGCTTTGAGTGAAATTGATCGTAAATTCAGTCCAAACGAACGTCGTTATATTGAGGCGACAATGTCAAAAGTCAACAGTAACATCATCTCAACTAAACAAGAGCTGAGTTCGTTATACGACCTTTATTATCAGAACGATCTGGATGATAAGTATAAACATTCAATTGACTCCTTGCAAGGTAAGTTAACAGAACAGATCAACAGATCTTCAGACGAGTACATCAACAATCCTTTGAGTCAGAAATTGGCCCTTATCCAGCAAAAAATGGATTTAGAGGTTAAGTTGGATCTTTCGAGATACAGCATGAACTCGCTTGAGCAGGAGTTGAGGAAACTAAATGGTGAATTTAGTAGTCTGGTACCTAAAGAAGCGGAAGTTCAAGCGCTTGAAATGAAGGTTGATATCGCAACAAAGGAATATCTGGATATTCTAAACAGATACAATCAAAGTAGCCTGGAAACAGGATTTGAAGTAAAGCTGAACATCGTTCAACAGGGTATGCCAGGCCTGGCGCAGCCGTCGAAAAAGATGCTATTAGTGATTTTGAGTGGGATTATCAGTTTTGTATTCTGTCTTTTTATCATGTTCCTGATGTATTTTCTGGATGATAGTGTCGTTTCGCCGAAAGGGCTTGCAAATGCCTCACAAAGCCCGGTCTTGGGAGGTGTTAATAAGCTTGTTGCACCTTCTGTAGACTTAACAAATTTATGGCAAACAGAATCGACAGAACCCAAACTCCTTGAATTCAAGAACCAATTGCGTTCATTACGTTATGAAATTGAAAACGACTTAAAGGATAAAGTACTTGTCGTTACAAGTATAAGTCCAACAGAAGGAAAAACCTTGCTTGCATTAAGTTTGGCTTTTGCCTGGAAGATGACCAATAAAAAAGTATTGTTGATTGATGGGAATTTTACTAATCCTGAGATTACTAACTCTGCAAATCCTAAAGTTTATCTGGAAGACTTTTTTAAGGGTGAGAGTAATGTGTCAATCAGTGAGAAAAAAGGTTCTATTGATATTTTAAGTAATCGTGGTGGAGACACTTCCTTACTTGAACTTGCGACACATGAACAAATCCGCGCTAAGCTTGATTGGGCTAAGCGTTACTATGATTTAATCATCATTGAAACTGCGGCACTTGATGATATTAACCAGTCAAAGGAATGGATGTTATTCACTCAGGATATAGTGGCGATATTTGAAGCAGGACAAACGATTTCAGAACAGAAAAAGAATTTCATCTCTTACTTGAAAGGAACAGGATTCTTTATGGGATGGATTATGAATAAGACGACAACTAAAATATAAGCATGAGTTTGAGTGAGGTCATATGGCTATTTATTCAATTTGTAATAGGTTACAACTTATTGTTGCCGATTTGTATTTATCTGATCTGGTTAATTTTCGTAAAGAAAAGAAGCAGGGATAATCCGATATCAGTAGGGGAAATAGATTTCGCTGTTATTGTTACTGCATATAAACAAACTGCCTTACTGCCAGCTGTTGTTAAGTCTCTCTTGAATATGGAGTATCAGAATTATCTGGTCTATATTGTAGCAGATAACTGTGATATTTCTGAACTGAATTTTACAGATTCAAGGATAATAGTCCTACGACCTGAGGAAATTCTTGCGAGCAACACTAGATCCCACCAATATGCACTGGATCATTTTCAGCGAAATCACGATGCAGTTACAATAATTGACAGTGATAATATTGTAGATAAGAGATATCTGGCAGAACTAAATCGCGTGTTTAGCAGAGGATATAAGGCTGTACAAGGACTTAGGGCGGCGAAGAATCTGGATAGCACGATCTCATGTCTGGACGCTGCACGTGATATTTATTATCATTTTTATGACGGTCAATTGCTCTATGAAATTGGTTCTTCGGCTACGCTTGCTGGATCTGGAATGGCTTTCAGCTATGACTTGTATAGAGAATTTCTTGTTAAACATAATGTGAATGGTGCCGGATTCGATAAAGTATTGCAATCCTGGATAGTTGGGCAGGACTTGCAAATCGCCTTTACACACAACGCTATTGTGTATGATGAGAAGACTTCCCAGACGGAGCAGCTCGTTCATCAACGTAGTAGGTGGATTAATACCTGGTTTAAATACTTCAAATTAGGATTTGCAATTGTTTTTTCAGGAACTAGGAATTTCAGCAGAAACCAATTCATCTTTGGTTTTATCTTGCTCAGACCGCCATTATTTATCTTTTTGCTATTATCACTACTTTGTGCTGCCATTAATTTGTTTTTAGGTGCTTGGCTAGCCGCCATAATTTGGATATTAAGTTTGATTATTTTCGTGCTGTCTTTTTATATATCGCTGACTTATTCCAATACAGACAAACGCATCTATAGGTCATTGGTAAACATTCCGCAGTTTATTTTCTTTCAGCTGATATCGTTGATTAAAAGTCGCCAGGCAAACAAGATATCAGTTGCGACAACACATTACGTTAAAGAGGAAGAAGGGGGTAAATAAAATGAGAATTGAGCCTGTTGATGTTGAAAAGAAAGCTGCGAAGTTTATTTTATTGGCAAAGAAAAATATTGCGATCTTAATATCCCTGGGGCTAGTATCGTTCTTCTTTATTAAAATTTTATTTTTATAATGGGGAGAGTCAGCGAACTGATCATGAAGGGAAACAATAAGATTGCGATTTTAGCGGTCGGTCTTGGTTTGCTCTTTTTCTCAGCCATCTTTGCGCTCATCGTGGCGATTTGGAGTACCACCGGGGGGTTGTTACTTATCATAGGAATTGTTGTTCCAATATTTGTCTTCTGTATTATCAGGTACCCCCATTTTGGAATTCTTACCTACCTTACCGCTGCTTATTTCGTTATGTATGCATTGGGTTTCCAGATAGATTATCCGCTTGGGACGGTAATGGACAGTATTTTGTTATTGCTTATAATTGGTTTTTTTATCAATCAAAAGACAAAACCAAACTGGGAAATTTTTAAAAACCCTGTTACATTTATGATTCTTGTGTGGATTAGCTATAACCTTATACAGGTAATTAATCCGAATGCCGAATCGCGTTTGGCATGGCTATATACCATCCGTGCGGTAGCGGGGGTGATGCTTTCCTACTTTATATTCAACTACCAGATTAACTCAGTGAAGTTTATACGATTAATTTTTAAGATGTGGTTGGTTTTTAGTATTCTAGGAGCATTATATGCTATCAAGCAGGAGTACTTCGGATTCTTTGACTACGAACAAAGGGTATTGGATGCTAATCCCCTTCTTCAGAATCTTTTGTATATTAACGGACACTGGAGAAAATCAAGTATTTATTCTGATCCGGTATCGTTCGCTTACAATATGGCAGTGTCAACGATATTGTGTATTATTTTGATAACAGGTCCTACACGCGTGAGTTCTAAAATCAAGTTGGCAATTATGGCAGCCCTTTTTATGAATGTGATGCTATATTCAGGAACACGTGCTGCATACGTACTCGTGCCTTCAGCAATGATTCTGTTACTGGTCGTTAAGTTCAATACAAGGATCTTAATATTTTTTGGCGCATTCAGCTTACTACTCGCTATGCTTGTCTATACACCCACTTCGAATGCCAGTCTGGCAAGGTTTCAAAGTGCTTTCAGACCCTCAGACGATGCATCCTATAATGTACGCGCCCAAAATCAGAAACGTATACAACCTTATATACAAACTCATCCGCTCGGTGGTGGACTTGGTGCCACAGGAGTTTGGGGTGTTAGGTTTTCACCGAATTCGTTCTTAGCCCAATTTCCGCCAGACAGTGGTTTCGTGAGGGTCGCAGTCGAACTGGGCTGGATAGGACTGGGATTAATTTGCGCACTGTTCTTTGTGGTACTGAGAACGGGCATAAATAACTATTTTGCAATTAAAGATCCCGAACTTAAAACGTACTGTTTAGCGATGGTCTTGATGGTTTTTGCCATTGCTATTGGAAACTTCCCGCAAGAAGGTATTGTGCAGTTTCCTTTAAGTGTGTATTTCTACCTGATTATTGCATTAATGAATATCACACTTAGACTCGATCAGGAAAAAAACCCCGAACATCACCTTAAGCCTGAAAAAAGTGATGGAGCATTCTGGATGACTAAAAGAAGAGTAGCATGATGAGTTTGGAAAACGAAGTGATTTTTATTTTAGGAATAGCAAAATTTGATGGGCCATATGAATCTACCAGCTTTACGATCGCTAAATTTCTTGCTCAGAAAAATGACGTTTACTACATTGATTATCCGTATACACTAAAGGACTATTTTTCAAACAAAGATGCAGCTTTTCAGATCAGGAAAAATTCTTTTTCCAGGTCATCTGATGGACTTATTGACACGGCGATCCCCAGACTTAAAATACTTATTGTTCCGCCGCTTTTATCAATTAATTTTTTGCCGGAAGGTAGCTTTTACCGGCTTTTGCTAAAAATTAACGAAAAAACGATTTACAACAGAGTAAGGCAATGTATAAAATCGAAAAATATAACAGATTATATTTTCATTAATTCTTTCAACTTTCATTACCCAAATGTGGGATCGCTTCTTAAGCCGAAATTGTTAGCTTATCATTGTGTAGATCCGCTTATAGTGGAGCACGATAGAAAGCACGGTGTTGTATCTGAAGCGATAATCGTTAAAAGAAGTGATCTGGTAATCTGCACAAGTAAACAGTTGTACACTGAGAAATTACCCCAAAATCCAAATACTTATTTCATTCCAAATGCAGCTGATATTACACACACTTCAAAAGCATTAAATGACAATCTTGAAGTTCATCCTTCGTTAGCCAATATCAAACAACCAATTGCAGGGTATTTTGGAAATATTGAACGCCGGATGGACTATGTACTACTTGCCGAAGTAATCGGGTCGAATCCGGACATTAATTTTGTGTTTGCGGGTCCTGTTGATGAGGGGTACCTGCCTAAAGATTTTCGACTGCCGGGCAATGTCCATTTTGTTGGACGCGTACCGTATGAAGAAATGCCAGCGATGATCAAAGGATTTGATGTGGCTTTAATCCCCTTTAAGAAAGACGAAGTCAGCCATACTATTTTTCCGCTTAAATTGTTTGAGTATCTTGGTGCAGGAAAACCTGTTGTAGCTACAGATTTTAATACCGATCTACGTGAATTTACTGGGGAAACGGTACAGTTTTGCGCCAATGCAGAGACGTTTTCTGCAGGGATAAAGGTTGCATTGTCAAAAAATACCAGAGCGGATGTAGAGACCAGGCTTTCGATTGCTGCAGATAATACCTGGGAAAAAAGGGGTAATGAAATTGCAGATTTGTTGGCCAGATTCCTGAAAAATAAATTAAACAGATGAAACCACTAAAGATATTTTTTGATCACCAGAAATTTAGTACACAACGTTATGGTGGTATTAGTCGATATTTTGCCAATATAGTTCAGGATATAAAAAATAAACCTGACTACGACTACCAGATAGGTTGCTTGTATTCACCGAACCATTACATTAAGGATGAACCTCAGTTGCTTAATAACAAGCTGGGCAGGTCACTACTTCAATCTAAATACGGATCCAAAACCTATAAGTTAAACCAACAGTATTGTAAATATTTGATCAATAAAGGTGATTACGATATTTTGCATCCTACCTATTACGACCCATATTTTATTGGACGCAATAAAAAGCCCGTAGTGACTACAGTCCATGATATGACTCACGAGCGGCTGCCTGAGTATTTTTGGGCTGAAGATGATCTGACACATAATAAGAAGCTAAATATTGCTGCGGCAGATAAAATTATTGCAATTTCTGAGACTACTAAATCCGATTTAATTACTTATTCGGATGTTGATCCATCAAAGATTGAAGTAATTTATCATGGGATAGATATTGAATCGCCGCTTATTTATCAGGAGATCCCAGGATTACCCGAATCTTATTTCTTATACGTAGGGGATAGATCAGGGTATAAAAACTTTTATCGATTTTTATATGCATTTAAGGCACTTTCTGAACGGTATCCGGACATTGAGATGCTATTGACCGGCGGTGGTGCAATCGCAATTGCGGATCGCGAATTAATTTCCAGACTCAACCTACAAGAAAAAGTTAAGCATGTTAATGTCTCGGATGAACAACTAAATTATTTATATGCGAATGCAGTGGCTTTCGTATATCCTTCTCTTCATGAGGGATTTGGACTTCCAATATTGGAGGCGTTTAAGGCTGAATGTCCTGTAATTCTAAGTGATACCGCGTGCTTTTTAGAGATAGGGGCTGAAGCTGTTGATTATTTTAGTACGTATGAGGTCGATTCTCTTATCGCAACGATGGAAAAAACATTGATGGATGAATCACATCGAAAAGGTTTAGTTGCAAAAGGTTTAATAAGGTTGATGGATTTCCCAATAGGGAAATCGTTAGAACAAACATATGATGTGTATAAATCCGTAGTTTAATTCTATGTTAAAAGATCCAGTTAGAGGCAAACGTATCCTATTTATCGGAGTGAAATTTTATCATTACAATGATGAGATCATTTCGAAATTAAAGGCCCGAGGAGCTGAAGTAGTTTTTTTCTATGAGCGGGATATCACGCTCAAGCATGCTTTTATTGATTCCTTTTTACCAGATCAAATGGATAAATGGCAGGCGCAACATTACAATTGCATTCTAACATCAATATCCGGACAAACATTCGATTATTTGCTGGTAATTAGGGGTTATAAAATGCCGATCGGTTTTGAAAGTGCTGTTAGGTCTATGAATCCGAACATCAGAAGTATATTGTATCAATGGGATTCATTAAATAACTGGAACTATTTGGACGCAATGGGTAGTTTTGACCGTGTTTACACTTTTGATTATAAAGATGCTGAAGATTTAAACATCAAATATATCCCAACCTTTCATACCGATGAATTCTCTGTACTTAAACCCGTTAAGATTAAGTATGATCTGTTTTTTTTCGGTAACTATACATTGGAACGCTACCAGGAAATGCAGAAAATTATCGATTTTTCTGTTGAGAATGGTTATCGGCTTAAGACACATTTATTCCTGAGTTTTAAACGTTATTTAAGAGAACGTATTAAAGGTGCGAAAATTGACCGTAAATATGTTGCTTTCACCCGGATGAATAAATATAATTATCTGCAGCTATTTAACGAGAGTAACATCATTGTTGACATTACTACAGAAACGCAATCGGGACTCGCCATGCGAGTTCTAGATGCGCTTGGGGCAGGAAAGAAGTTAATCACCAACAACAAGCATATCAGTGCGGAACCGTTTTATAATCCAAAGCAGATTTATATCGTAGATCCAGCTAACTTCGAGATCCCTGCGTCTTTTTTCGAAGAGGAAACCTTTGACAAGATAAATTATTCTATAGATACGTGGATAGATCGAATTTTTGCAGATTAGGATTTAGGTTCAAGTACATCGCACCAAACGAAACGATCTGTCATCACTTTTTTTGGATGTTCTTTACCAATCCTGAATCCAAGCCAATTTTTAGGTCCATAAACCGTATTTTTCTTTTTCGATAAATAACATGCCCACCAGGCGAAGCTACTATTGGAGATAATGGCTATGTCAGCATTGCTGATCAATTGAAAATCGATAATTTCAGAATTTGAAGAATAAACATAATTTGGCATTGGCTCAAAAAACGACTTTACGTGATCCATGTCGTCACTTACAAAAAAAACCTTGTAAGCAGATATATCACCAAGTGCATCAAGTCGATCCTTAAAATATTGCATCGGCAGCGAAATATCCCTTTTACCATAGTTCATATAATCAGTTCTCCTGATATGAACCACAATGGTTTTATTGGTGCTGAAAAGTTCACCAAATCGCTCCTGAAATTGAGTTAAAAATTCCTGCTTCAGCTTAATCTTGAAATCTCCTGAAATTCGTTTAACATACCAGTCGGTCTGAAAAAAACCTTTGTATATAGTCCAGTTTGTTACATCGATTTTTTTAGGTACCTGAATGTTCTGGATATAAATTTCTTTAAATCGAATTAACTTCGGGATTGATCGCGCAATTATCGAATAGAATTTTGAGCCTAGCGTCAGACTTTGATACGGTTCAAGTTCAAAATACTTAGTTAAATAAGCATGATGAGGATTTATAAAAAAAAATGATTGTTTAGGATTATTCGTTTTCAAGTACTGAAAAAAAGCATACTGAAATATTTGATTTCCGAGTCTTCCGTTAAACTTTACACCGATCATATTCTTTGGCTAGTTGGGTTCATTTTGTTTCTTGTCTGGGCGTATGTATTTATGATATACTTCAGGATAAAATCTGTAAGCATAAATGAATGTATGCAGAACATTTACATGTAACTCTTTACGGAGAATGTATTGCGCAATGGCAAATCCTATTACGTTTGATAAAAGTGTAGCATAGGCAGCACCAATCACTCCAAATCTAATGATGAATAAGTAATTTAAACCGAGGTTCAAACTTGCTGTAATCAAGACGATCACAAATGTTAAGCGTGTGCGTCCTATCGAATCCAGGATAGTACCGAATTGACGGCCGTATGGGATCAACAAGCAATATAAAAGTGTTACACGAAGCAAAGGTATTGAATCATCGTATTTACCACCTGCAATAAAATGAACGACAAAGCCAGAACAGAAATAGAGAACAATTAGGCCGGGTATTAAAATAGCCAGGATAGTGCCAACAGACTTTTCATACAAGTATCGGATAGCATCTTTACCTTCGGTCTCCATCCGCTTTGCACTTTGGGGAAAAACAATGGTCGCAACTGCTCCGGTAGGAATATCAATAAGATTGGTAATTCTTACCGCTATGTTAAATGCCCCCGATGCAGCTGGAGACAGTAATCCTCCGAGCATCATCTGATCTATTGTTCCTGATAAGATTGAACTGATTGATGTACCAAAAGCATATTTTCCATAGTTGAACAGCTTCTTAATCCATTCAGGATAGATTTTAAAAGCAATTTTAAGATAAGGTCTTGTATAATAAAAGGCGACTATGGTAGACAATAACGCACTGAAAATCTGTACATAAATTAAATGAATCAGTGGCATGTTGTAATTACTTAAAAAACACGCTGCCACATATAGGAAAAATGATGCCTGTCTGATGAAATTTGTGATTACAATCCCCGTAAAACTTAGGTTAGCCTGCTCAATACAATTAAATTGCGTAAGCAGTCCCGAGAGTAGAAATACAATGTTATAGGTGTAAAACATCGTAGTTAATTCCGGTGATTTCCAGATTACGGCTAAAGTATGCGCGAAAATCAGATTGGCGATAATGCAACCTATCGTAAGTGCACCACTTATGGTAAAGGAAGCAGAAATGATTTTATGATGTTCAGATTTTTCTGAAGATGAAACGAATTTGATCAGTGCGTTCTGGATAAGGCCACTTCTTATAATTTCCAAGATTGTTGTTGTCGACATGAATAACGTCCATGCCCCATAATCCTGCTTACTTAAAAGGCGAACCAGAAAATAAAAACTCGCAAAACCAAAAAATACGCCCGCAAAGTTTTGAATAACATTCAGGAAACCCGATTTGATCCAATATTGATCTTTAAATTTAAATTTCATCTGAATTAGCTAAAAGTACTGCTCAACATAATTTCTGACATCCTCGTCTGTTTTTGCATGAAGGATCGTAGCACCCGAAAACTTAGGATATAGCTTTTCGTAACACTTGAAGTGGTGCTCAGGGCCTTTCTTCGATAGGATAAGATTCACACCACCAAAGTAACTCGCCAAAGTAGCGGTTCCTCCATGTATTGATATAAATTTATCCGCATTTGCATACACCATCATTTGCAAATGATTAAAATTATTGGCTTTAACCAAATTCTCTTTAAAAAGGTTCTCCATTAAAATTACTTCAGGGTATTCCTTTTCCAGCCATTCGAATTCGTCCATGTCATAAACATCACTATTGTCCATTGTAATATTTTGTGGACGGGGACGATTATAGATAATAGTATACCGGTCTTTAAGATTTGATATAATATGCTCCAGCGCTTCGATGCTGTAAAAACTGATTGGAGGGCCATCCCATTCCATATTATACCTATTGGCAATGATCAGTATGGGTTTATCATATTTGTATACGTCATTCTTATAAGTATCCTTTAAAGGAACAGGAAGCCATTTGGACATATCGTAATCCTGGCTGTAAAGAATTCTTGGCATTTCATAGTTGTAATTTCCTTCGTTACTTCTTGTATCAAAACTTTCCGTATGATCGGGTGAGAAAAAATACATTTCCTTAGTAAATTTCGCTGCATTGGTGCTTTTCAGCGTACCATTTTTATAGTGCCAGTAGGCAAATGGAAGAGCGAACTGAAGTTCGGGTGCAAATTCCCCGCTAAATGCAAGCTCTTTATATTTCTTTTTAAATACGTAATCTTTCAAAAGATATTTCCATTGCACAAGCTCGCAGTAATATGTATCACGATAGTAGTAGCGAAGATCGACGGGCAAATTACCATATCTGACTTTTACCAGGAAACCAAGAACCTTATTAATTAATTTTTCGAACATTTGTGATCAATTATAGTATTGTTTTTTATGGTCAGTTGTTTAGGATTTGTAAGGTCCTCGCTACCGGATCAGAAAAATAACTTTTATACTTCGTTTTTTTTAATGATAAGCCATTGGTCAAGATCGATCTAAAATATTCTTTTAGGGAAATCTGCTCTGCATTTCTCTGTTTAGAAATTGATATATGCTCATTTAAAGCTAAGCTAACCATAATTTCAGGAAAATTCAATCCAGCTTTTAAATATGATGAAACTACCGATGCCCAAAACCTACCGTTAATTTCCAATATAAGTGCAGATTCTGTTTTAGCCATCCTGCGCATATCTACGCAAGCCACACCATTCCAGTTTAATAATTTCATCATTTTCTTTATAATATCAATCACTTTCTCGTCGTCATGAAATGTAAGCGTGTCATTTGAACTGAAATCAGATCCTGTTTTTACCGGAGACTCCTGTATCGTATGGAAAAGAACTTCTCCGGATTTACAGATCACATTACATGTAATATCACTTCCAATAATAAACGGCTGGACGATATAGCCGCTCATTGTGTCTGCGTTTTCGTTGTAAAAAGACATTAATTCTTCAAGAGATGAGAATTTTTGGATCATCCTTCCGAAAGATCCTCTAACTGGCTTGACAAGTAAAGGGAAACCGATCTTGCTTGCTGCAAGTTTAAGCTCATCTTCGCTTTCTATATGTGCAAAAGTAGGACAGGGGAGGTCATGTTTTTTTAAAAATTCCGCAAGCAACATCTTGTTGACACCTATATCGAAATTTAATGGATCGGTAACCAGACTGCATTTAGCGTGTTGAGATAATACTTCAAGATTTGCACTGACAAATCGGATTTCCATCTCATCGATTGGCATAATCAAATCTATAGCGTGCTTTTTGGTGATTCCAATCATTTCTCTCAATTGATCATCGGGATCATAACAATAAGTTTTCTTGAGAAATCTTGAATATTTTGCCGCATTCTTCCGATTACTCGTCAGTAAATAAATCCGGTGCCCGGAATTTCTTAAACAGTACAAGACGCCAAGACACAAATTAGCGTCATAGCCAATAATTAAAATGGACTTATTCTTTAGCATCTAACGTAGCTTTACGAAATATAAACATACTGTAGTTGCATATAAAAAACAATACAGGGATACGATAAAGTTTATTTATTTAAACATTTTACCGAGTTTGATCATCACCTTCCTGAACAGCCGCTTATAATCACTCACGGGTTTGAAAGACTTGTACGGTGTTAAACGTAAATATTTATAGAAGGCATCATAATAGGTCTTATTTGTATTATAAGACTTGAAGATAGGTTTTATGTCCAGAAAATGTATAAGAAATGGATCTTCGACATTGAGTATCGAAAAAGTATTCCATCTACGATCAAGTTCCAGCCATTGGCCATGTAGAACTACATTAAGTCCATATTGATCTGCGAAGTTAACGGAATCCATATTTACGTTAATTGCGGTAATCACTTTATTGGATATATCTTGTGCACGCCATTGAATAGGATCGACTAACAATAGACCCGCATTGAAATATTTGGAGGCTGGATCTATTCCGAGTTCTTTATAATTAGGTATGCCTCCCCAGTCACTGCCGACTATCTCACATAGATCCTGTGCTGCTGCGAAAAGGTGTCCCTGAAGATCTGTATTCCATAATTCAGAAATATCTTTCATGACAATCATATCCACATCCAGATACAGCATTTTTTTTGTGTCTGCTGGAATTATATACGGTGCAAACAGACGCATATAGGTGGTGATTGGAAAAGCAGATTTATCTGTGGGAATCTTTACATCCTTTGGTACAACGTCCTTTGTTTTTTGCCAGTGCAATTTAAACATAGCCGGATTTGCAGAGCCAGTGATCATCTGTATGTTCTTTTCAGATATCCCGTCGTCGATGATATAAAAGTGTATAGGCTCGCCAGATACATGGTTAACTTCTATTGACTTAATCAATGCAGCCAGTAGAATGGCATAAAAGTTATCTGTTGCAGCAACAATGGTGATGTGATTCTGATTTTCCAATGTATTGACGTGAGTGTGTTAAAAATTTTCTGAACTTGGACCTGATAAATATTCTTTCATTCTATTTGAATGTAACTTTAATCTATTGAGGAAAGATTGCATTAGTCCACCTTCTGAAGTAAGGCGGCGTGCTGATGTGAATACCCTAGCTTTAGGTGCGGTAACAAGCACCAAATGCCCAACTTTTTTCAGGTTGAGCGCCATCCGCCCATCTTCTGCCTCATCTACAAAATAATCACTCCCTACTGCGTTGTCAAACTTCCTTACTTCCGTTACTTCAAATCCGCCATTGTTCCTGCCAGCCTCAGTAAGAAAGCCCATATTAAAACCTAAAAAGTTAATATGCTCACGTTTATACTTTCTGACCCGGATAAGTAATCCCGTGATCTTCTCGTAAATCGTCATCATGAATCGCTCTTTTGGCTCTTTTGGCATGAAAGAATAACGGCCGTATACGCCAACACAACCTTTAACTGTTCTCAATGGCTTTACCATCAAGTCTACCCAAGAAGGCGGGTAATAAGTGTCGGAGTCAGCACAAAGGTGATATTTACCCTTAGCTGCCTCTAGTCCCATCTGACGTGCATGTGCTGTTCCTTGATTGGGTTGGAAAAGGCTAAGTACACCAAGTTCATCGAGCACGTGTTGTGTATTGTCTGTAGAGTTATTATTGATTACAACAAGCTCTACGCGATATTTTGTGTTGCTTGAAGCCAACGAAGACAATGTTCTAAAGATATTGTTCTCTTCGTTCCATGCCGGGATCATAACAGAAATCTCCGGATCTGCGGACCGGAATTTACTAAGACGTGATTTCAGATCAGCTATCTCATCAGCAGATAAATCTTTGAATTTCTTGTCTGGAAACTGATGTAGCTTAACCCATTTTGGTATATCAAATAAAGCCATATTAAACACTTTTGTTCTGAAGATGAAAGTCCAGATGGAACTTAAGATAGCGATAACTGTGCTTAATTACTACTATTAACGGATTTTTTGTGTTCCTCCAATAGTTTCGTTGGACTGTGCTTGGCTCGGAAGAGGAGTTTTCCTGACTAAACAGCCCGTTTATATCATTGTAAAATAAAGCCTTTCCTTTATGCTGAATAAAAGACATCATCATCCTATATTCTGTCCTTTCTACCGGTATGCCTTCAGCATACCTTCCAAATTTCTCATAAAAGTTACTCCGTCTCAGATGAGGGTGATCACTATAGTAATAAAATTTTCTATAACCGGTATACCAAGGCCAGGAAGAAAAAATCATTTCCGAGAAATTACCCCGATAGGGTTTAAGATAGGGATATTTAAAATAAGCATAATATCTCGTCATATCAAATTGCTCATTTTCTTCCATCATACTAAGAGAAGCTGCAAATTCAGTTTTGAACAGATCCTTAGGTACAAAGTCTTCCTGTACATATAATGTGTATTTTGCTGAAACGCGGTCCTGACCCTTATTTATATTATTGCCCAACCCTTTGTTTTTAAGCGTTGTAACTAATATATAATTATAACTCAATTGCATTTCCTTAAGACGCTCAAGATGCTCAGGCTTACTACCGTCATCAGAAACAACAATTTCATGAAAATGGAAATCTAACTCCTGGAACCTCAACAGAAGTCGCTCAAGCGAACTGCTTCTGTTGTAATGGGTAATCAATAAAGAGACGTTATTAAAAATGCTCATTTTGGAACTGAAATTACGCAATATAAATTATAGTACTAAGCTAAGGTATAATAAGGAACACTGAAACTATTTCTTGAAAAGAAGAGAGAATTTAAAGTTAATGGCATTAATAAAAGATGAAGCACCCATTTTGATGGGTGCTTCATCTTTTATTTTGTGTAGATATAGCTGGAATTGATAAAGTTTGAATTCGTATACCAATCTGGATATAATTTTCCGCCTGAATTTGCCCACTCAGCGAATTTGGTATATCCTTTTGTGATTTCTACGCGTTCGATAAGATAACCGAAATTTGCAATCGGTAACTCTATAGCCCAAGGTAGGTTATTTGCTGTAGTATAATATTTACCGGGTTCAGACTTGTCATCGAGCGTTCCGAACAATTTTTGATTGGCTAGTTTTGTTGGAGCTTTCCCAAACATATGTGTTTCATAACCACGTCCAAATCCTGCAGTGTTATTCCAGATAAAGGGGTTATATGTTCCGATACCGAAATTTGCCAATAACGGGCCGCCCAATACATCAAATGTTATAGAATAATTCTTGACAGGTGATACGGTTTTTCCTGGTTCTGTATTACCTGTTGCTTGTTCTTTTCTGCTGTCGTCAAACAACATAACCACAACGCTATCTTGTTTTCCTTCGAGATAAATACCTTCGCTCGCAGTTACAACTTTCGCATTGGCAGCAGGTAAATTAAACTGTATTCCTGTCCCATTATGATAATCCGCACCTGTAGCTTTCAGTGCATAACTGGCGCTAATCTGTACAACGATATTATTGCTGTTAGTTACTAACAAGTATTTACTATTCAATACCACATCGTTCAAATCATAGTCACCTTTTAACGGCCAGCTATCTTCAAATGCAATTGTCGATCCACCATTAGCGTAGTTTACTGAGTAGCTGTTAAATGCTTTATTCACGTCATTTGGGTAGGCATCCTGCTCATCAATGATTCCATCACCATCAGTATCGGGTTTAGTAACAACTGGGGTAGGAGCTTTGCCATTGCCAGTTGCGTTACAATCTGTAATAGGGATATATAAATCGCATGAAGCGACTGCACCATTTGAATAATGCTTGGTACCAATGTCTGTTGTGCTACAAAATTGTACTGAGCCTGTTAATTTTCCTCCATTATTTTTTACTTTATCGTCAACCCTGCCAGTCACTTTAAATAATGATGGTGAGCTTGTGCCTATTCCCTCAATGCTGCCGTCCATGTTATTGAGTGTTGCAGTTAAGTGCATTGCACCGGCATACAAGTTGATCTTTCCACTACCATTAACGTAAGTATCGCCTTTTACTGTAACTAAACTGTAATTGTTCAGCGTGTTGTTCACAGTGAATGTATTGTTTACGGTAAGGTTACATTGATTATTGACAACAGCATTACCATTTAAGACCAGATTCTGAAATATAGCTGCTTTATTGTTAGTAAAAGTTCCGTCTAACTTCGACTCGTTTGCAGTAACATTGAATTCTAAGTTATTGACGATCGTAGAATTGCTGTTTGTTTCGAAATTGTTTTTTATGGTTAATGTACCATCATTTTGTAAAACAGTGTTGCCAGCCAGTTTCAGACCGTTGAAGGTAATTGTTCCTCTGTTTATAATGTATTCCGCGCTTTTCAATTCATAGTTATTATTAAAAACTACAGTTGTATTACTGGATACCACAATATTTAAGGCCGTATGATTGAAATTATTGATCGTAATTGTTTTAGATGGTGCATTTAATTTTAATGTTCCTCCTTCATTCGCAGTAACATCGAGTGAAAGGTTGTTAGTAGCAGTAAAACAAACGACCTGATTTTTGCTTACATTTAAGCTAGTGTTGTTAGATGATGAAGTTGTAAGTCCGCAATCTGCCTCAGTGATAGTAGCCATAACAGGATTTAGGCTGACCGATTGAGTATTATTAACCGAGCTTAAAGCCACAGAAATATTATTCGACGTCAGCGCTATTTTTTGCGTTGTCGAAGAACCATCCGGTGCTGTTTTTACTACATATACTTCATTGATGGTAGTCGGTAAGGAGATTTTTGTGTTAAAAGGACTAACTAACGAGGCAGATCCTTTAGATATAGGCGTGCCGCCGTTTATAGGATCATTAAGGTAAACCGACACAACATGTAGCTTGTTCTGGAAACGTGTGTCGCTAATTCCAATACTTAGCGAAACGTCACGTGAGGTTTCCCAATGAAAAGACGTTGGAACAGCTAAATCCGTAACTGTTTGATTTGCGGCATTGTCTACCGAACTATCTTTTTTACAGGCAGCCAGAAGTATTACTAGGCCACAGAAAATTGAGCGTACTTTTATATTCATATATCTATGTAATTGCCCTCTACAAGGCAAAATTTATTCCTAAATGAGTAATTAAAGGATGGAAATTAAAATTCGATTAAATTTAGTTGACTATTTGATTTTAAGCTGTGAAAATATATTTCATACTACATATCTATTTATAATTCATGTTTTTTTGTGTGGAATTATTTCCCGATTTGTGGATAAATTGGGGAAAAATGCTCACAAATTTAGATGTACAATAAACCGGTTTTCCAGTAAATCGGGGTCATGCTGGTATATAAAGCTGTCTGATGCTAAAGTAATGATATATAACCCAAAATGTTCAGGTAGAAAATCAATACTGATCCCTTCTTTATAATTGTCTACGAACCTAAATCTATAAGGATCAAGAATCTTAATATGATGGGGTTGTGATTCTGACAGATGAACCTTGATTGTCCTGTCAAGTTCCACAAATGGAATTTGTTCTGAATCTCCTGCAAATTCTATTTGTAGTCCTTTATCTACTTTCTGTATGGTAAGGGTAGGGTGGTTGAATGTAAATTCAATAGACGCATTTTCATCCTCAGAATGTTTAATGGAGTTGGTTACCAGTTCGACAAGAATTAGTTTGATTTTTCTAATCTTGTCTTCGTCCAATGTGACCTGAGCCTTCAATAATTCCAGCACCTCATGTACATACGCAAGTATCCCTTCTGCATCTTTTGGGATTTTTAATCCGATTTGTATGGATGAGGGTTCTTTCATTTAAAATCCTGTAAAGCTGTTTCTAAATTATCTTTCAATATAAATATTTTATCTAACCTGGTTAGTTCAAATAAGTTTTTTATATCCGCATTCAAACCTGTGATTCGTAGCGTGCCATTTAGAGGCAGGAGGTTCTTTAATATCGCTACCAGCGCTCCTAAAAATGAGCTATCGAGATATTCTACCTTTTCAAAAGAAATGATCAATTTGGTTTCTCCCTCCGCTATTTCACTTAAAACCATTTCCTTAAAATGTTCAGATTTAGAAAGGTTCGCTTCTTTTTCTTCAATTGTTAGGATAAGGATATCACCCTTTTTTTCTTTACTGATATTCATCTTTTTTTCTTTTAATAATTATAATGCTGCAGTCGTCGATTTGTGATGTATGTTTATTAAATAACTTGGTTACAATATGCTCAGTTGGCTCATTCCGTAGTTTCAGATCTCGAAGTTTTTGTTTAAACAGGTTTATGTCTGACTTTTTTTCTCCATCTATTTCAAAATCTATCATTCCGTCTGAGATCAGATACATTTCTTCACCAGGTTGGAGGTCTATATTGATGTCGTCATAAAAGACTTTTTCAGAAAATCCGAGTAAGATGCCTGTCGACTGGTAAGCAGCTATTTCAGTTGTTCCTGCTTCATACTTTAGTACGGGTAAATCTCCTGCTCCTGAATAGCAAAGTGTAGCTTCCTCATCGTCGATCAACACAATACTTAATGTGGAGAAGATATCACTCAGAAACTCGTCAGCATAAATTACCCTGTTCAACTTATGAAGGATGATGGGAAGCGAAAATGTTTCATCAAATACACAGAGCCGGATGGCAGATCGGATATAACTCAAAAAGCTAAAGGAAAAAAACCATGCGCCCCACTTTTTCCCCATAACATCTCCAAGGATTACAAAAGTATAACGATCGTTAATTTGAATAAAATCTATGAAGTCGCCGCCGGGCTGATATTGATAGGATTGATTGAAATAACTAATCGAGAAGTTCTTAAGTTCTGGTGCTTTTTTAGGTATATTTCTAAGATTTAATTTTTCGGCTATACCTTTGACTTCACTAAGCGATCGTTCGTAGTGTTCCCTTACCGCAAGCATCAGGTTGTTGATTTTTGACAAAATGCGTGCCGGTGGAATATCTTTAGCCATATAATCTATCGCCTTTAAATCCAGGCCCTGCTGGATAAAATGCTCATCATTTACCGATGTCAAAAAAAGAAACGGAACATTTTTTAATAGGTCATTTTTTAACAGCCTTTTTCTAAACTCGAAACCATTTTTATCGGGCATCTCATAGTCTGAAATGATCAGGTCTGGAATTTCATTGTTGAGTAAGATAGCTTCGGCTTCGTCAACAGACAAAGCTATACGGCAACTGTATCCATTGTTCTGAAGTAGCTTTTCATACAACTTCAACTGAAACATGTCATCATCAACCAATAGAATGGTTTTATTCATTGGGCTTAAAATTAAAAAATGATTTTACAATAATATAAATTCCTACAGCAATTACAATCAATGATATCACATCCATAAGCGTGACCCCATCATTGGGATTGAAATAAAATATAGTAAACATTTCAAAATATGGTGGGGCAGGTAAGATGATCATCGCAAAACCTAAAGTAAGCAACAAAAAACCTATGATTATTTTGATGAATTTTAAAATGAAATTTTTAAAAACAACTTTTTTAACCTGTCGCGAATCGATATGCTGTGTGGTCAAAAGAAATTCCAATTGATCGAGCTGATCAAGCTTATCCAGATTAGCCATAGAGATTTGCTTGATCTCATTGATTACGTCTTCACTCTTGACTTTGCGTTCTATTGCTGTATTGATGGTATCCTGAATTTCTTGTATATTTTTTGAATCCAGCTTACTTTGATCAAGTAGAGCCATAAATTCGCCTAGTTTTTGAAATAATTCTTCATCTTTGGCTTCAAGATGCTTTAATTGTATTAAATCTTCAGTAAGTTTAGTTTTCTCTGTCAAAATGTCCGCGCGCTTAATTATGCAAAATAAGAATAAATGTCTCTGATTTCTATCATTACCGTTAATTTTAATCAGCCAGAGGCTACGCTGGCTTTGCTCAAGTCGATTGCCGACTATGATTCCAAATTCGATCTTGAAATTATCGTTGTCGATAATGGAAGTAAGGAGAATCCAGAACCCCTATTTCTCTCCGCTTATCCCGGAATTACCTTTATTCGCTCCGCAAAAAATCTAGGCTTTGCAGGAGGAAATAATCTGGGAATCGACGTGGCAAAGGGAGATTTGCTCTTCCTGGTAAATAACGATACAGAATTCAGGCCAGAATTAATTGAACAGCTTGCAGATACGTTGAAAGGGAATAATCGAATTGGAATTATTTCTCCAAAAATTCTTTATTTTGATGCACCCGAAATTATCCAGTACGTTGGTTTTACACCAATGAACTATTATACCTGCAGAAATAGGTGTGTCGGGCAATTTGAAATTGATGAAGGGCAATATGATCATATCATCGGACCAACTGGTTATGCGCATGGTGCCGCAATGATGATTACGCGCGAAGCACTGGAAAAGACAGGGGCAATGGCTGAAAATTTTTTTCTTTATTACGAGGAAATGGACTGGTGCGAATTGATTAAGAAGGCTGGATTCGAAATCTGGGTAAACACCAATGCGGTGATCCTTCATAAAGAATCGCTATCAGTGGGCAAAAACAGCGCACTTAAAGAATATTTTATGAATAGAAATAGGATCTTGTTTATCAGAAGGAATGCCGGACTGCTTCAAACATTGTTTTTTATGATTTACTTTGTCCTGTTTGTAGCTCCCCGAAATATCATGAAATATTTCAAAGATGGCTACGCAGCATACAGCAAGGTTTTGTTGAGTGCCATATGGTGGAATTTCACTCATTCAAAATCAAGTAAAGAACTTGGATATAAACTTTAATATATAATGATTATTCTATTCTGGATTTCTCTGTTTCTGGTATTTTATACATTCTTCGGTTATGGAATAGTATTGTACCTCCTTGTGCGTTTAAAAAGGATTTTCACGCCAGTTAACAGGAAGAAATTTCTATTTGACGATTTACCTAGTTGTACACTGATTGTTGCTGCTTATAATGAGGAAGACTTTATTCATGAAAAAATAAAAAATACCTTGCAGCTAAACTATCCAGAAGGAAAGCTGGAGCTGATTTTTGTTACAGATGGCTCATCTGACAGGACTCCGGAGATTGTGGCCGAATATCCAGCTATCAAATTATTACACGATACCGCTAGAAAGGGAAAGATTTCGGCCGTCCACCGTGCTATTGAACATGTTACGACCGAATTAGTTGTTTTTACTGATGCAAATACCTTTCTGAACAAAGATGCATTGGTTTTGATGTGCCGCCATTACGCAGAGCCAGGAGTAGGTGCTGTTGCTGGTGAAAAACGCGTATTGATTGAGGAAAATGCAGACGCCACTGCCGGCGAGGGCTTTTATTGGAAATATGAATCAAAACTTAAAGAGTGGGATTCAGAACTTTACTCTGTTGTAGGAGCAGCAGGAGAACTTTTTAGCGTCAGGAAAAATCTTTATCAGCCAGTTCCTGCAAATAGTGTGTTAGACGATTTTATGATCTCGATGAGGATTGCGGAAAAAGGGTATCAGATTATTTATGAACCCGACGCATATGCACAGGAAAGTTCGTCGGCTAACATCGCTGAAGAATTAAAAAGGAAAGTCCGTATTGCCGCCGGAGGCATACAATCGGTAATCTGGTTAAGCGCACTGTTAAATCCATTTAAATTTCCGGTGCTTAGTTTTCAATACATCAGTCACAGGGTGTTGAGATGGACGATAACACCCTTGTTAATGGTGCTCACATTTGTGCTAAATGGGTGGCTAGCAGTATTGCATGCCGGATTAATTTACGATTTGCTGTTTGCTGGGCAAGTTTTCTTTTATCTGGCCGCATACCTTGGTAAAGTCATGGAGACCAGAAAAATGAAAGTGAAATTATTTTTTATTCCCTATTATTTCTGTGTGATGAATTACGCAGTTATGGCAGGTTTATTCCGTTTCTTTTTTGGAGAGCAGTCTGTGATTTGGGAAAAAGCAGTGCGCAAATAGAATTAGGATGTACCATCGAGTGCATTCTGTAATTTACGTGCAAACTTTTCGTTCAAAGCATGTTCGAAAATAGTAAAATGATTGCCGCGGATCCTATGAAGGAAGACTTCTTTCACAAAAGGCTTCCATGCCTGATACCGTAGATAATTAATTACCACAGAAGGCTTCGTGGCCATAAAGTAATGCACCGAGATGTCTGACTTTTTTAAATGGTATGAAAGACTGGCGATTTCGTTAGCTCGGGTTACTTTCGCTACAGCCTTAAAGTTGGTATCCATGTCATCTTCGTGGGCAAGGTGTTGCGCTGTTGGCCTGGCCGCAAGGAATTTCCGATACAGGGTAGCGGAGATATCGGAGATGCTGCTATTTATACGCGCTAAAATCCCAGATGATGAGATTGCACCCTTTGGAACATAGGAATCAAATAAACCAAGGAATTGTACTATACGACCCATTTTTATCATCTGACGTGCCATCTCAAATGCAATCAAGCCGCCTTGAGAGTATCCTGCTAAGAGATATGGTCCATCTGGATTTTGTTTGATAATTTCCTTAATATATGCCGAGGCCATTTCTTCTATAGTCAGTAATGGTTCTTCGTGTCCGTCGATTCCGCGTGACTGTAAACCATAGACAGGCTGATCATTTGCAAGTCGGTTTGCAAGATCCAAAAAGGCAAAAACAGTGGCGCCAACTCCATGTACTATATATAATGGGTTTTTGGAGCCTCCGGGCTTTAATGGCACAAGGGAATCAAATGCAAATGGTTTGATATTGTCCATTAATGAAGAGAGTTCCGCAATGGTCTTGTATTTAAAAAGTGCACCTAAAGGCAAATGCTTGCCTGTATTATTTTTGATTGCCACAGTTACGCGAACAGCAGACAGGGAATCACCTCCTATATCAAAGAAATCGTCGTGAATTCCAACATTATTCAATCCAAGGTAAGTACACCATATCTGCTTAAGCTGAACCTGTAATTCAGTCTGCGGTAATTCCAGATCCTCAGCCACCCGGCGCAATCGAATAGCCGGTGTGGGTAACGCTTTCCTGTCAATTTTTCCATTTGCTGTTAGCGGGAAGTTTTCTATTAGCATAAAGTCATTCGGCATCATAAAGCCTGGGATAGCCGTTTTAAGAGTTTCTTTCCAAGCCCCAATCCAGGAATCCAGGTTTTTTTCGTCTACAATGCTATCCGTACTAACGTAGGCAATGATTCTAATGTCACCATTTGATCCTTCCCAGGTAGATGCCAATGCCTCTTTAATATGCTCGAGATGTGATAAACTATAATCTATTTCACCAAGTTCTATCCGGTAACCTCTAATTTTTACCTGGTTGTCAATTCTTCCAAAACATTGTATTTCGCCATTTGGAAGAATCTTGCCTAAATCGCCGGTTCTGTAAATCCTGCCCTCAAAATCACCGTTCTGAGGGAAGCTGATAAACTTCGAGGCAGTCAGCCCAGGATTGTTGAAGTATCCTTTTGCGAGACCTAAGCCCCCTATACAGATTTCACCTGTCCTTCCATTGGGCATCGGGTTCTGACAAGCATTAAGGATTACTACGTTAGTATTTCTAATGGGTCTACCAATCGTGATGTCTTCAATAGATGTAATCTGTTTTCCGGTAGAATAAATGGTGGTCTCTGTTGGCCCATACATATTGAACAACGCTGTACAGCGTGGAAGGATTTTTTCTGCCAGTTCTTTTGGTAATTGTTCACCGCAACAAAGCACTTTCATGTCGTATTTCGTCTCCCATCCGGCCATCAGCATCAGTTTGTAACTTGAAGGAGTGGCCTGAATAAAGTTAATTCCGTTTCGTTCTATTGCTTTGAGGATCGCTGTACCATCCTTAGCAGTAGCACTATCAGCCAAAACCAATGTTGCCCCCACTGTTAATGGAAGAAATAGCTCGAGTACAGAGATATCGAACGATACTGTCGTTAAAGCCAGCAGTCTGTCCTCTTTTGTTATCCCTGGGAACTCCTGCATGCTGGTTAGTAAATTGCGTAGACTTCGGTGTTCAATCATAACACCTTTGGGCAAGCCTGTAGATCCTGATGTATAAAGTATATAGGCAAGATCAGTATCTGAAGGCTCCTCTGTACTGCCTGCAGCGGGATAATCATCAAGCAAGGAGAAAATATCATCGATTAGTATTTCAGCACCAGGGAAATTAAGTGATTTTTGATATTTTTCGTCGGTGATCAATAATTTTGCCTGTGCGTCAACAAGCATATATTCTAATCGTTTTTTTGGGTAACCTGGATCCAATGGGAGATAGGCGGCTCCAGCTTTCATGATAGCTATAAAAGTAATAACCATCTGTATTGAGCGGTCTACAGAAACGGCAATGACATCACCTTTACCATACCCGCCTTGCTTAAAAAGTGCGGCAAGTTGATTTATCTTTCTGTTTAATGCCCCGTAATTAATATGCTCATCTTTGAATATGATGGCTATCCTATCCGGGTTTAACTTGTATTGTTCCTTTAATATCGGAATCGTAGTTGTCAGCATGCAAATAATCTTTTGGCTTGTAGTAAGCCGGCTTAATCAAATGGTCAGTTTCAAGAGACGTTTAAAACAGCATTGGATTAGCGCTGACATTGTCAACGCTGATTAAACATAAAAGTAATTTGGTTAGCTTTAGCCAATACAAGCCTGTTCGTTTCGTTCATTTTCGGTAAACGGACAACACAGAATCGTGTTCACTTAATAATTGGTGAATGGCAATTGTGTAACGGATATCAGGGGATTTGGTTTGAAAATAAAAAGGCCGTTTTGTGAAACGGCCTTTTTATTTATTTTTTCTCAGGAGGAGTAGATACGATTTCGCCAAACTCATTGACGTATGCCATCATACTTTCCAAGTCTCCACCAGCAGAATTTTGCTGACGTTCTTGTTTTCTTTGTTCTTTATCTTCTTTTTTCTTTTGTCTGTTCTTTTCGAGTTGCTTCTTCATGAAGGTAGCCTGTGATTTAGCCATATAGTCAATTTTTAAGTAAATAAATAACTATGCTCTGTATCCACTTATGGTAGCTCTCCATATATAATATGGATGCCATAGATCGCAATGTTTAACTCTCGGGAGGGAACAATGAAGTAGCCAGGAGAAATTGAAACCCAACCTAGATCAGGTTAGGATGCTGATTATAGAGAATAGTACAATAATGTAATGCAAATATACAGAAAATTTCTGAAATACTACACTACTTAGCTAAAGTGACCCTGTATTGTGCGGTCAAGGTTGCTTTAAAACTTACCGGAGTTGTTCTCCTGACTTTGCCAGATAATTCATAGGTGTAATTTCCGCCATTAAAAATATCTTTAAGTTCTTCTTCCGGTCCTGTGATGGGAACAATTAATGACGGGGCAATAAAGTCAAAATTGGTATTCACTTTCGCTAATTCATTTGACACGCCTGTTCTGGATTTTAACTTTACTGTTAGATTTTCCAGCAACCTGAAGTTGTATGTAGTATCTGTATTTAAAACATCTAACCTTAATGCACTAATTTTTATACTCCGTATATCTCCTATATTGAATTCGCTGTTTGTTGCTGCACTGATTAAGGAATCCAGGTTGGTGCTTCCTTTTACTTCTGTGATTGTTGTGTTTGTACTGGCGTCTGTAATAACAGGGAAGGTAAAGCCTACTGGAACAGCTGCGGTGACGAGATCTCGTGTAATATGTTCATTTCCCTTACTGCAGGAAATAAGTAAAAGGATAGGGAATATAAATGTAAAGAATAATTTCAACGTCTTCATGCTGTCGTGTTATTTGACCAGTTTATAAAAAACTTTACTCAAATTAGTTTTCATGCCAAAGGTAATCGGAATTGATTGAAATACCTTATCCTGGATTTTGCCAAATCCGCGCATATAACTTGCTTCGAAAAAAATTAAGGTAAATCCCAGACCATAATCTATTCCGCCTCCGGTTTCAATTATACTCATTCCATTTACTTTGTTGTTTAATGTCGCAATCTGATTAAGAGCATCCAGCTTGACCCGAGGGCTCAGAATAAGTCCACCGCCACCACCTAGGAATCCGTAGTATCCAAGCCTGCCAGATGTCTTTCTATATCCTATAGCCATGCTGGCTAAATAGGTTGTTGCGCGACTATCTTTGATGACTGTTGTGTATCCTTTATCGGGTGTTATTTCATCGAATACATAGGCATGTAAACTGGCCTTTGGATAGAGGAAAAAATTACTCCTACCAAGCGCAAGAAGGCCACCTATGGAGGTCGAAAATTTTGGCCCGAGATAGTCGCGCGTTTCGCCAATTGGAAACGCAAATCCAAATCCACTTACGCTGTAAAACTTGTCTTCACGAACGGGTGTCTCCTGGGCAGATAAGTTCTGTGAAATAATGGAGATGAATGGGAGTATGGTTAAAAAACGGAGAAATCTTAAGGCTTGATCAGTCATGGATAGAATATGTGTTTCCGCTTTTTTACGTCGTTTTAAAAACAGTCTTTCGGTGAAATAGTTTGTGTTAAATTGTTTTAATGCTGAAGGTAATCTATAGCACAACCAAATCAAATTATTTTGTCAAAATAAGTGAAACCTCTCATAAATTTGGTTATAAGCTCTAACAGAATTTTATTTTTTGTCTTTTTATAAGTTATTATTAATCAAATAAATAATTTAGTTTTTATATTTTAATGATTCATATCCATGTAGTGACATTCGATTGAACTTAACTTTAACGGCCGTTAAAATCCAAATTTAATTCTGATCTTAATTTTAAGAGTTTATTTTACAATATCTTATGAAGATTTAATAAACTAATACTCTTGGCGCTTAATGGCATTTGAGAAATCGCTTCGCATTGTCTTAAAGCGATCAATTACTGTCGAGATGAACGCATCATCAAGTATCTGAAAGACTTCATTGGCCCCTCCTCCGGTGAGGTCAAGTTCAGATATTTTATAACTTTGTTCAAGTGTGCCCTGTTCAAATTTAACGATGTATTTCTGATTCATATTGAACAGGGAAATTTTACATTCTGGATGCGGAAGCTCGGCAATGATTCTCATATTTATTTAGTTTTTCAGTTATTTATTCCTAACTCCTCAAGGATAGATTGGCCATTTTTTATGCCTGATGATACACCTATGATTGTTCTAATATCAACCATATTTAGCTTGTTGTTTATGATGCCAACAAGCTCGCCTTTAGCATTCATGACTGGGGATCCTGAGAAGGCTACAGGCGGGTTACTTATTTTGCCGAACGTGAAAAGGAGACGGCTATTTTGTAACCCTAATTGGTAGGTGTTGTCACGCTCTGTTTTTGTGTTTTTCAATTGTTTGCTGATGTCATTTTCAAACACCAATAACCCATCGTTGTAAGCGGAAAATAACCTGAACGATTTAAGCAAATTACCAAATACGTACTTTTGGTCTTTAAGTTTTGTGAACCCCCAGGTATCATTCACGAAGTCGTTGATTGCAGCCGAAATATCAGTACTTCTGTCTGTAATCTTTTTTACGGCATCGATAGTTATACCTGGTCCTAAATTAGTTGAAGAATTCAGTAGTTTCGCCAAATCGCTTCTCTCCTGATCCAGTCGCATCTTTTGATAGTTAGACAAGAGTGCTTGCTTGAAGGCTTCAATATTTTGCAGGTAATAGGATTCTTTTTTAGATGAAGGCTGACTCTCTAAAGAGGCCTTAAAGTCATTTGTTTGTTTGCTGATTCGTAACAATGGAATGTTGCTGTATAGTTCGTTGAACCATTGGTCTGTCTTCTGTTGTTGTTCCAGCGCCAGAACTTCATCTTTTGTTTGATAGCGTTTAGCCTTAGAAAAACCTAGGGAGAATATAAAGTCATTCATAGCGGCGCCATTTCCATTAACCGACAGGATTTTCGTCGGTGTGTATGGAATGTTTTCTGGGGAGTACGAAGTTGGCCTTCCTTCTTGCGACACATATGCGCGTAGCACGATGAAGTCTCTTGTGCCGTTGTCAGCTTTTGTTGCTTCTGTAATCGGACAGTATACGAATCGGAGATCAAAAATGTTCGTCGTATTGCCGTAAGGGTCTGTAATAGTACATGTAAGTCCTTTTGCTTCTATCTCCTGGTTTTTATCGCCTGCGGAGAAATATTGATTTAAACTATCTGTCTTTGAAAATGTGAGTGGCTTAGCTGCATTTATTTTTTCATTACTCGTTGTAATCAAAATCCCGCTGTTTGACAGAAATGTTCCTGTGTAACCACCAAAGTCAACTAATGCGCTGCTTAATCCCGATCCGTTGTTATTGTGAATAGCAGAGGGTTCAATAGCAAGCCCAGAAGATTTAAGTGGGAGCGTTGGGATCATTTTTAAAGGGTAAACCCCCTCCTCAGGAGTTTGCTTAGCCTGTAAGGAGTTGATGTTGGACAACATTAGTCCAATAATTACTAAATATTTAATCATCGAAAACCGTTCTAAAAGTGGCAAAGCTACTAATTTTTACGCTTTTACGTCAGTATTACAAATTCGTTATGGATATCCGTAAATTTGTGTTTCTAAAAAAAAACATGAATATGGCTGAAGACCTGAAAATTCTCAAGGATCTGAGTAAAGAAGAACAGTACCAATCGCTGATACCTCAGTTAAAAGGCTTGCTTGCCGGAGAGACGGATTTAATTGCGAACCTCGCTAATGTGGCGGCAGCTCTAAAAGAACAATTTAGTTGGTTTTGGGTTGGATTTTACCTCATTAAGGGGGATGAATTGGTATTAGGGCCATTTCAGGGCCCGGTTGCTTGTACACGCATTGCAAAAGGGCGGGGTGTTTGTGGCTCGGCCTGGCTTAGAAACGAGACGATTATCGTTCCGGATGTAGATCAGTTTCCAGGGCATATTGCTTGCGCTTCTGCGTCACGTTCAGAGATCGTTTTACCGTTTTATCTTGCTGAGGAGATGGTAGGTGTACTTGATGTTGATAGTGAATATCTTGCTTATTTCGATGATGTTGATGCTGTTTATCTAACTGAAATATTAAGATTAATCCATGGCTAAACTTCCTTTTTCTTTTTATCAGCAGGATGACGTAAACTTAATTGCCAGGCAGCTGTTGGGTAAGTATTTGTACACAGATATTGACGGGGTTTGTACTGCCGGCATAATCGTTGAAACTGAAGCCTATAAAGGAGTTGTCGATAAAGCTTCTCATGCCTACGGGGGGCGTTTCACTGACCGAACAAAGGTTATGTATGAATCTGGTGGAATAGCTTACGTATATTTATGCTACGGCATTCACTATCTGTTCAATGTGGTTACTGCCGATCAAGGAAGTCCTCATGCTGTATTAATCAGAGGATTAGAGCCAGTTGTAGGTCTTGACGTGATGCAGGCAAGACGTAAAATGGCAGTAATTAAATCGTCCATAACTGCAGGACCTGGGGCCCTTTCAATGGCATTAGGGATAAATAAGAAGCTAAATGGTGCTGATTTGTTGGGGGATCAGGTGTGGATCGAAGATCAAGGCTTGAGCTATCCTGATAACGACATAGCTACTGTCCCGAGAGTGGGGGTCGACTATGCCGCTGATCATGCATCTTTGCCTTGGAGGTATTATGTTAAAGGCAACAAATACGTGAGCAAGCCGAATAAGTAAAACAATTTTTCCTGGATTTCTGTTGTCTCGTAAATTGAATTTATATACAATCGATCATGAAAAACGAGAAAAACATAGCGATATTAAAGGAAAAAATTGACGAAGTCAGAATCTGTTTATTTACTACTGTTGACGCAAAAGGCGCTTTTTCGAGTCGTCCCATGGCAACCGCCAAGGTTGAAGACGATGGGAGTATTTGGTTTTTTAGTAATGAGTATTCACTAAAGTCAGCCGAAATTTCTAAAGAAAATGAGATTACATTAGGGTATAGCAGTCCCTCAAACAACACCTATATTACTGTAAATGGTAAAGCTGAACTTGTTGATGATCAGGTTCGTAAAGAGTCGTATTTTTCTGCGGCTGTGAAAGCCTGGTTTCCTGACGGTGTAGAGGATCCGAGATTAATCCTGATTAAGGTTACTCCGGCATCTGCGGAATATTGGGACAGCAGCTCTTCTAAAATGGTGGTTGTCTTTAATATCTTGAAAGCACTTGTTACAGGAACTCAGTACGAGGGTGGTGATCACGATCAGATTAAATTCTAAAAAGCATTTTTTTCATAAATAAAAGGCAGGTAAAATTATTATCTGCCTTTTTTGTGGATATTTGAAACCATGGATTTTGAAAATAATCTGGCCTTCGCGGAGGCTATGGATCGGGACGATCCACTCAAAGAATTAAGAGGCGAATTTATTGTTCCACAGCAAGGAAGTGAATCGGTAATATATATGTGTGGTAACTCTTTAGGTCTTCAACCTAAAGTTACACGTAATGTCGTACATGGTCAGTTGGACCAATGGGCTAATCTTGCTGTTGAGGGATGGTTTGAGGGAGAAGAGCCTTGGATGTATTATCATAAATCATTGAAGGAGTTGCTTGCTCCAATGGTTGGCGCAGTGGTGTCGGAAGTGTGTCCCATGAATACATTGACGGTTAATCTACATCTGTTACTTGTAAGTTTTTATAAACCTTCGGGTAAACGGTTTAAAATAATTATGGAGGCTGGCGCATTTCCATCGGATCAATATGCATTGGAAAGTCAGGTCCGGTTTCATGGATACGATCCCGCTGATGCGATAATAGAAGTCTCACCAAAGGGAGGAGCGCTGACGCTTAAAACCGCCGACATTATCGCGGCTATCGAAACAAGTGCCGAGGAAATTGCATTGGTGCTTTTTAGTGGCGTAAATTACTTCACAGGACAACTTTTTGATATGGAGGCAATAACAGAATCTGGTCATCGTGCAGGAGCGATCGTTGGCTTCGATTTGGCTCATGCCGCAGGCAACGTTCCTCTGATGCTCCATGATTGGGAAGTTGATTTTGCATGTTGGTGCTCCTATAAATATCAAAACGGCGGGCCGGGAGGTATAAGTGCCATATTTGTACATGAAAAGCATTTCAAGGATAAAACACTGAATCGCTTTGCTGGCTGGTGGGGATATCAGGAAAATATTCGTTTTAAAATGGAAAAGGGCTTTATACCTGAGCCGGGAGCCGACGGATGGCAAGTGAGTTGCGGACAAGTTATACCAATGTCCATGTATTCGGCCGCTTTGGGTATCTTTAAAAAGGCTGGATTTATGGGACCTTTGAGAGATAAAAGTATTAGATTAACTGGATATCTTTATTTTATTATAAATGAGGTTAATAAAAGTCTTCATTTTGAACAGTTTAAAATTATAACCCCAGAAGATATCGAACAGCGGGGAGCGCAGTTGTCGATTGTTGCGACTAAACACGCTAAAGAAATCTTCGGGGAGTTAGTTAAACGTAACATTCTCGGAGATTGGAGAGAACCTAACGTAATTCGTTTGAGCCCTGTGCCTTTATACAATACCTTCGTAGAGATCTTTCAAATAGGTCAGCAATTGTTAGCTATTTGTAATAGCCTGCCTAATGATTAAAATTGCCTTCCATGGATCCTATGCTCATCCGCTGCCAGAAGGTCATCGGTTTCCTATGTTAAAGTATGAGTTAATTCCAGAACAGTTGCTACATCAGGGAATTGTAAAGCAACAACAATTTTTTAGTCCTGATCTTGTATCTGAGGAAGTGATATGCCTCGCACACCAGCGCTCTTATTGGCAGAGTCTAAAAGAATTGGCTTTACCTGCTAAGGAACAGCGGCGTATCGGTTTCCCGCTTACAAAACAGCTGATAGATCGTGAGTGTCGAATTGTTCAAGGTACTATTCAAGGAGCGTTACTAGCCAAAAAATATGGTATTGCCTTTAATGTTGCAGGCGGAACGCATCATGCCGGCAGCAATTGGGGTGAAGGATTTTGTCTTCTGAATGATCAGGCTGTTGCTGCCAACTATCTATTAAATAATAAATTAAGTCATAACATATTAATAATCGATTTAGATGTACATCAAGGAAATGGAACGGCCCAAATTTTTAATCGTTGCAGTAATGTGTTTACTTTTTCTATGCATGGCGAGAATAACTTCCCTTTCAGAAAAGAAAAGTCTGATTTAGACGTCGGACTTGATGATGGTTGTCTTGATGCCGAATATCTCGATAGGTTGCGGCTGTCGCTGAATTTTTTTGAAAGTAATTTAAAACCAGATTTTGTGTTTTATCTTGCCGGCGTAGACGTACTCGGTACAGATAAACTTGGTAAGCTAAAACTCAGCAGGTCAGCGTGCCGGCAACGCGACGAAATGGTATTTGCCTATTGTAAACGGCAAAATCTTCCGGTACAAGTAAGCATGGGAGGAGGGTATTCCAGCAGCATTAGAGATATTGTTGATGCACACTGTGCCACATTTAAGGCTGGAATTGATATTTTTGAAGAATTATGAAGATTGTGATTGCTGAAAAGCCATCTGTAGGCCGCGAATTAGCTAAAGTTTTTGGGGCTACAGTCAAGAAGGATGGATATATAGAAGGTAAAGGGTATTCTTTTACCTGGGCGTTCGGCCATTTGCTTCAGCTCGCTGCTCCACAGGAATACGGTTTTATAGGCTGGAGAAAACAACATTTGCCAATGCTTCCTCAGAAATTTAAACTTTCTGTTCGTAAAATAAAGACTAAAGATGGATATGTCGAAGACCCCGCAGTACGCAAACAGTTAAATACTATAAAAATGCTCTTTGATGAGGCAACGGAAATCATTGTCGCAACGGATGCGGGACGTGAGGGTGAGCTAATCTTTCGATATATATATTATTACCTAAAATGTAAAAAGCCGTTTAAGCGCTTGTGGATTTCTTCTCAAACAGATGAGGCTATCAAAGAAGGTTTTCGGAACTTAAAACCTGGAACTGATTATGATACGTTGTTCAACTCGGCTCACTGCCGGTCACAATCAGATTGGCTTGTTGGCATGAACGCCACGCAGGCACTTAGTATATCCGCAGGAAACAGATCGGTGCTTTCGCTTGGAAGGGTACAGACGCCAACATTGGCGCTAATTTGTGCAAGATACTTGGAGATACAGAATTTTGTGCCTAAGATATTTTATCAGTTGAGTATCTTGCTGGATCAGGAAGGGCTGCAGTTTAAAGCGATGTCCTTGCTGAGCTACGACAAAAAAGAAGACGCCGAGGCCGCATTACTACGCGTTCGTGATGTCGCTTCAGGATTTCCTGCCGGCGGAAATGTAACGGGCGTTGAGTCCAAGCCCAGAAAAGAACCACCTCCCTTGCTGCATGATTTAAGTAGCCTCCAGCAGGAGGCGAATAAGAAGAAAGGGTTTACTGCTGATCAGACGTTGACATTGTTACAGGGACTCTACGAGAGCAAACTAGTCTCTTATCCGCGTACGGGAAGTCGCTATATAGGAGATGATGTCTTCGCTGGCGTACCCCGCCTGATTGATTTAGCAAAAGATCATCCTGAATTCGGAAAGGCGGCAGAATTTCTTGGAACAATACCACTTAACAAACGTAGTGTTAATGCTAAAAAAGTTACAGATCACCACGCTATATTACCTACAGGCGAAAAACCTTACCAACTCAGTAGTGATAAACAAGCAGTCTATGATATGGTCTTGGGTAGGATGCTGGAATCTTTCCATCAGGAATGCGTAAAGGAAATTACCAAGATTACGATCGAGTCAGGCAGTGAATTCGTGGCCAACGGTACCGTTATCCGGTCAGCGGGATGGAGATCCGTACTGAACGCGACGGATGATGATAAAGAAGAGGACAGTGTTTCCCTGCCTAAGGTCAAAAAAGGTGTACAATTGCCAGTACCCGAAAAAACTTTGCTTGAGAAACAGACGAAGCCTAAGCCTTTATACAATGAAGCATCACTGCTCAAGGCACTTGAAACGTCAGGTAAAGAAATTGAAGATGAAGAGTTGCGTTATGCTATGAAAGATAGTGGTTTAGGAACACCGGCAACAAGGGCCTCAATTATTGAAACGCTGATCACCAGAGAATACATTAAGAGAGAGAAAAGGAATTTGGTACCCAGTGCCAAGGGGCTTGCAGTTTACGATGTGGTTAAAGACCAGAAAATAGCACAGGCTGAACTGACCGGGCAATGGGAGAAACGGCTCGAGGAAATTCGCTCCGGAGCGTCAGTTGCGGACTTTAAGGCAGAGATTACAGCCTATACGCGTGAGATTACCCATGACCTGTTAACCAGCGGTGCTTCCATTTCTGGTAAAATAACTCCACCTGTCCAGGAGACTGTATAGTGGTATTATTTTTGTTGTGTTCCCGGTTTTAAAATATGACTACACTTTACTAAATGAACATGCTTAAAAAAGTAATGATTGCCGATGACGATCCTGGGATCCTCGATGCAGTTACAGCTATGTTGGAATTCGGCGGTTACGATGTTAGTTCAACGTCTGATGGTGCTACTGTACTTGAGATAACTGACCAACTTCCTGATCTGCTTTTATTAGATATATGGATGTCTGGAACAGACGGAAGAGATGTTTGTAAAGAACTTAAAAAGAGAGAGTTCAGTAAAAATATGCCGATTATTATGATTTCCGCAAGTACAGAACTTGAGCGTTCTGCAAAAGATGCCGGCGCCGATGACTTTCTGGAAAAACCTTTTGATATGGAAGAGCTACTCAACAAGATTGCACACTTTTTGGGCCAGACAAACTAGGTGCTGTCCATTTTATTATGCTGTACTATTGGCATTGGTTTATTCATCGCGCTGACCTTTTATGTATTACAACTTCCGGTTTTTGGTAAGCTGCCCGCAGGTGAACGCCTGATTCGGGTAAAAGGTTTACCAAACTATGATGATGGTGCCATACAGAATTTGTCACATACACCGCAACTTGCACCTGGTGCTACCTATTTCGACTTATTACGAAGTTTATTCAAAAAAAATATTGGTGGTACCCCAACAGGGACACTTCCACATAAATATCCTGATTTCAATTTTGTTGATACGCCAAAGATAACCTGGTTTGGTCATTCTTCCTATCTGATTCAGGCCGACGGACGATCCATTTTGGTCGATCCTGTTTTCAGTAAACGAACTTCCCCTTTTTCATTCATGGGCAACCTCAATTATCCCGGGACAGACTTTATGAAAGCAGAAGACTTTCCTGACTTGGATGTGGTGCTTATTACCCACGATCATTACGATCACATGGATTACCAAACCATCCTTAAGTTAACCTCCCGGGCCACACTTTTTATCACCTCTATTGGCGTGGGTTCTCATCTTGAGCGGTGGGGGATTCCAAATGATAAAATTGTAGAATTAGCCTGGTACGAAAATTTTAAAAGTAGTTATGGATTTGAAGTTACCGCCCTTCCAGCCCGGCATTTTGCAGGTAGAGGTTTTAAACGGAATCAAACTGCCTGGTCGTCGTTTTTCCTGCAAACATCCGCGCATAAGATTTATTTAGGAGGAGACTCAGGATACGATACGCACTTCGAGAAAATAGGAAAGACATATGGACCTTTTGATATTGCAATTTTAGAATGCGGGCAGTACAATGCTTACTGGCCTTTTATCCATATGTTTCCTGAAGAAACTATTCAGGCTGCAATCGATTTGAAAGCTAAATATCTTTTACCAGTACACTGGGGGAAATTTACCCTTGCCCGTCATCCTTGGAACGAACCTGTGATCAGGGCTGTAGCGCACGCTTCAATTATCAGACAATCGATAACAACGCCAATGTTAGGTGAGGCTGTAGTTTTAGATGCCCACTATCCTTCAGATGCGTGGTGGCTTGATTCATCAAACAATGCAAGTGTTTAACTGTTATTATTGGGATTCTAACTTCTATAAAAACTTACTATGAAAACAGATTTCATCGAAATATTTCAAACAATCCGTGCCGCCTTACAACCTTACACTGCGCTAGATTTCTCGAACAGAATAAATAGCGATGAGGCATACGATCTGTGGAGTGATAAAAATTTTAAGTCCGAATCCGAATCAGTAACGGAACGCTTTTTTGCAGCGGTAGAAATTACCGGAAAGGGTGTTAGTTTTCGCTGTGGTACAGATGAACAGCTGATCGAACAATTGGATACGACGTATATGGCAAAAATTGAGGATCAACTGTCTGCTACCTATAAGACGTTCAAGGAAGAGGAGTGGGTCTGACAGATACAATTTTTTCTGATCTGTATAAGTTGTTATCGCAACATAACATATCTGCGACTTTTTGTGACGACCAACATTTTTCTATAATTCTCTTAAATGATTCAAGGCTCGCCATTAATCTGATTCCCTTAATAAATGATTTTGCACCCGGCGCATTATTAGCGATCCAGGAAGAATATCAAACACGTGGCATCTTATTGGCCCATTTATGGGCCGACGTTTGGATTTCCAGAACTCAGCAGGTTTTAGACCGTATTTTTTCCCTTTTAGGATTGAATAAGCGCATCCATGGACGAAAAACCGAGGCAGTGGCAGTGCATCAGGCAGAGGCTGATGAGTTCATGGATAAATACCATATCCAGGGCGCAGTAAAATCCAGGTATAAATATGCATTGAAGTGTCATGGAGAGATTGTTGCCATGGCAACATTCAGTAGTGCCCGGACGATGACACAATATCAACATGAACATAGATCTGTAGAGCTCATTAGGTTCGCTGCGAAAAGTGGCGTTACAGTTGTTGGCGGTTTAACTAAGCTGATCACGTATTATCGCTCAAGGCATACCGTCCATGATATTATGTCTTATGCCGATCGCGATTGGTCGGCTGGTAAAGGCTACCTGGTAGCAGGATTCCTATTGAAGGAAATTATTGATCCCACCGAACTTTGGATAGATAGCACCAACATGAAACGGTATTTTAACCACAGATTACCAGCGCATGGTGCAGCAGGGCAGCCCAATAATTTTACCAGGGCTTTCAATACCGGAAATCTGAAATTCGTCTTATACTTGTAACATGAATGATCAACCGCTTATTGTGGTACTTGGCGCTACAGCATCCGGAAAAACCAAAATGGCTGTCCAGTTGGCTCACGCATTGAAAGGAGAAATCATCAGCGCTGATAGCAGACAGGTATATCGTGGCATGGATATCGGTACCGGAAAAGATCTTAATGAATATAAGACGAAGGATGATGCTGTTCCATACCATTTAATCGATATCGTTGACGCAGGTGATAAATACCATGTTAATAACTTTATAGAAGACTTTCATAAGTGTTATCACAAAATTAAGTCGGCAGGTAAACCGGCTATTCTGTGCGGTGGCACTGGAATGTATATCCATACGCTCTTACAGAACTATCAATATACCGGCATTCCAGTGGATCCAAACATGAGGGCGAATTTGACCGGTCTGAGTCGTGAAGACTTGATAAAACGTTTATCAACCTACCCTAAGCAATACACTGTGCATGCTGACCAGTCTACGGTGAAAAGACTAATCCGGGCGATAGAAATTGCAGCATACCTGGAACGTCATGGTTTGCAAAACGAACAGCACCCTCAACTATCAGCGCTCGTAATTGGATTGGTAGACGACGTAGTGCAGCGTCGTGCCAAAATCGAAAGCAGACTGGACCGTAGGTTAGCAGAAGGGCTTGTGGAAGAGGTGGCTGGATTACTGGCACGTGGTGTTACCACGGATATGTTAGAATTTTATGGGTTGGAGTATAAGCTTACTGTACAGTTTTTAAACGGAATGTTAAGCTTTGATACTTTTAGAGCACAATTATTCACTCAGATTTGTCAATATGCAAAACGACAAATGACATTTTTTCGTAAAATGGAAAAAGACGGTGTGCATATCCATTGGTTTCAGGCAGATACGCCCGCTGAAGTAGTTCAAAAAGCCCTATTAGACAATTTTCTTTGATTAATACCTGCGTTTTTTTTAGATTGATTCAAGCCTTCTATTCAACAAATCTTCACTATGGCATACCTTTTGTTTATGAAGCGGTAACAGATAAATATCTGTTTTGCTTCGGCAAATTATTAAACGAAATCAATAATCAAAATGAAAAAAGTTACAAAAATTTTAGCTTCTGCAGCAGCTGTAGCCGCTATCATCTTTACAACTAATGTTAATGCACAAACCCCTAAATTAGGAATAGGCGTAAATCTTGGTGTGCCAACCAGCGATCAATATAAGTTTGCTTTAGGTGCGGATGCACGTCTCCAATTTGATGTTTCAAAACAAGTATCTATCCCGGTAACCGCAGGTTATACCCACTTTTTCTCCAAAGATTATACAGTGGCTAATGTTAATGTTAAGCAAGATTATGGATATATCCCGGTTAAAGCAGGTATCAAGCTGTTCTTCGATGAGTCAGGGTCAGGTATTTACGCTTTAGGAGAAGCCGGTGCTGCTTTCGGAGTAACCGACGGGTCTAAAACTGGATTTTTATATTCACCAGCACTAGGGTATTCATGGAGTAGCGGTTTAGATCTTGGTGTAAAATATGAGGGTATCTCTGGTGGTAGGGATGCAAGCTTAATCTATCCTAAAAATACTGGTCAGGTTGCATTGCGTATAGCGTACGGTTTTAAACTGTAATTAGTAATATTTCAAAATTATTGGCCCTTTCTACATAGTATGTAGAAGGGGCCTTTTTATGAAAAAAAATTGATCATATTTTTAATTATTATCGCATTTAATACGTTTTAATAAAACCGTAACTGTATTTGGCTCGTATCTCAGAGTAGTAAACTACAATTATCAATAAATATAATCTACCAATCATGAAAACAATTACTAAACTTTTTACCATAGCAGCAACCGCTGTTGCCGCTATGTCGCCTTCACTAAGTAAAGCTCAGGATATGAGCATGACTGCGGATAGTACACCGGTATTTCAAAAAGCGTTGCGTCTTGGAATAGGAATCAGTGGAGGTATTACCAGAGACAAATCTCCATTTGATTACGGATTGGGTGCGGATCTTCGCCTTCAATGGGATTTACAAAAACATTTGTCCCTTACCGCAACTGGCGGATATACCAGAATGATGGCGAAAAATGATTTGCCTGATTACGACTTTATCCCTTTAAAAGGTGGAGTAAAAGTATTTCCAGGACATTCTTTATATGCTTTAGGTGAAGTAGGTGCAGGACTGGGTATCAAAGACAACTCTAAAACATCCTTTATCTGGTCGGGTGGTGTTGGTTATGCCTGGAAGAATGGTCTTGACATCAGTGCCCGTTACGAATCATACCAGCAAGATAGCAACTCAAGCACCTATTACCCCGTTAATGGTCAATACGCTTTGAGATTGGCTTACGGCTTTAAATTATAATCTGAATCCAATAAGTTACAAAAGCCCTCCGAATTTCGGGGGGCTTTTTTTTATTATCCCAATTATAAGTGTTATTTTGAGCAAAAAAGAAAAAAGGTGTTTAAACACTACTAACTAAATTATTCCTTATGAAATACTACATTGGAATGGCATGCATCATGGCCTTGTCCGCATGTACCGGTGCTGCAAAAAAGCAATCGGTTGCTGTGGATTCAACGGCTGTTGTTGCGACTGCCGCTGCCGGGCGGAATGTCGTGTTGACGGATCCAAAAGTACAAGGCATTTATGACCATTATTTATTGCTAAAGAATGCTTTGGTAGCTTCTAACTATGACGCCGCTAAAACTGCCTCAACAAGTCTTGCTCAAAAGTTATCTACTTATGAGGGATGTGAAAATACCGCGCTTATTGCCAATAAGATTGCCACAGCTAAGGATCTTGTAGATCAAAGAAGAGAATTTACCTATCTGAGCTCTGATGTTATTGCCATGTTCAAGCATGCAAGCATAGAAAAAGGTGTTATTTTCGTTGAACACTGCCCAATGGCAAACAATGGCGACGGTGGTGATTGGCTTGCCGCAGAAAAGAAAATCAACAATCCCTATTATGGAAAAGAAATGCTGGAATGCGGATCTGTTGTTGAAGAATTAAAGGCCGTAAAATAGCTCGGCGTTTACTTATTATTTCATGATTATTTAACAGCTTTGTTATATAACCATGTATTTTAGTTGAATTGATTAATTACTTTTGTTATTTATAAATTATAAGATTATATGTCAGATTTTGCAGAAATTAAGATCGATGGAAAAGTATATGAGTTTCCAATCATCGTGGGAACTGAAGGCGAGAAGTCTATCGATATTTCTAAATTAAGAGACTTAACAGGTCACATTACTTTAGATTTAGGTTATAAAAATACGGGCTCTACCAAAAGCGCGATCACCTTTCTGGACGGAGAAGAAGGTATACTTAAATATCGTGGTTATGGAATCGAAGAGCTGGCAGAAAAATCTACTTTTCTTGAAGTAGCTTATCTCCTGATATATGGTGATCTGCCAAATCTAGAGCAACTGGCTGGATTTCAGGCTTCCATTACAAGTCATACACTCATTCATGAGGATATGAAGAAATTTCTGGACGGCTACCCATCTAAATCACACCCTATGGCACAGCTCGCCTCTTTGGTTTGCTCCCTGTCTACGTTCTATCCGGAATCTTTAAACGCAAATTCTTCACCTGAGACAATGGATCTCACGATGATAAAGTTACTTGCTAAGTTTCCAACAATTGTTTCTTTCATTTACAAGAAGTCCCTGGGCCATCCATTAATCTACCCTAAAAATAAATTTGACTACGTCAGTAACTTCCTGAATATGATCTTTGGTCAGCGTACTGAAGAAGTGGAAATTGATCCTGTAGTAGTCAATGCAATGAATACCTTACTGATCCTCCATGCTGATCATGAACAAAACTGCTCAGCATCTACGGTACGCATGGTTGGTTCGTCTGATTGCAATTTGTATGCTTCTGTATCTGCTGGTATCGCAGCCCTTTGGGGACCTTTGCACGGTGGCGCAAATCAGGCGGTAATTGAGATGCTTGAAAATATCAAAGAAGATGGTGGAGATACCGAAAAATGGATTAACAAGGCAAAAGATAAAAACGATCCATTCCGTATGATGGGCTTCGGACACCGTGTGTATAAAAACTTCGATCCGAGAGCAAAAATCATCAAAAAAGCATGTGATGATATTTTGGAGAAATTAGGGATAAACGATCCTGTACTGGAAATTGCTAAGAAATTGGAAGAGGCTGCATTGAATGACCCATATTTCGTAGAGCGCAAATTATATCCAAATGTAGATTTCTACTCTGGTATTATTTATAGAGCACTAGGCTTCCCAACAGATATGTTTACCGTGCTGTTTGCCTTAGGCCGTTTACCAGGATGGATTGCCCAATGGAAAGAAATGCATGAAAATAAAGAGCCTATCGGACGCCCACGTCAAGTTTACGTTGGACATACCAACAGAACGTTCACTGATATTTCAGAGCGCTAGGCGTAGTAACCAAACAAAAAGGCCGGATAGTTGTAAACTATCCGGCCTTTTTGTTTGGTTACCAATTCTTTATATATTAAAAATGATTGTTTACTGCCTTTTCTTCTGCAGTATCGTGCTTATATTTAAATACGAAAGGGAAGGTCACACCTAGTATTAATGCATATGCAGCAAAGGTAAACCAGATATGTTCCCAGTTACGTATACCATTTTGTGTAAAGTGGTCCACTACCCAGCCGCTTAAAATTCCACCAAAGAAGGCGCCAAGTCCATTGGTCATCAGCATAAACAAACCTTGTGCACTGGCACGGATATTTAGATCTGCCTCACGTTCCACAAATAAAGAACCCGAAATATTAAAGAAGTCAAAGGCCATTCCGTAAATGATCATAGACATGACCAGAAGGTATAACCCGGAACCAGGATTTCCTAGTCCAAAAAGGCCAAAACGAAGTACCCATGCAAAAATGCTGAACAACATCACCTTTTTTATCCCAAATTTATTCAGGAAGAAAGGGATCGTTAAAATAAATAGGGTCTCTGAAATTTGAGAAACAGATAATAAAAGATTTGGATGTTTAACACCAAATGTATCAGGATAGATCGTTTTAAAATCATCCAGAAATGTACCGCCAAATAAATTCGTTATTTGCAAAGCAGCACCTAAAAACATAGCGAAAATGAAGAATATCGCCATTTTCTTTTTCCTGAACAGAACAAATGCATCCAGACCTACGCTAGAAGAGAAGCTTCTTGCATCTGTTGATTTGATGGGCGGCCGTTTTGGCATTGTGAAAGCATACAAGCCCAAAATTAATGCGGCTCCCGCGCTAACATATAACTGCATAGGACTCTTCGTCCACCCCAGGAAGTCAACCATCCACATAGCAAAGATAAATCCTACTGTACCCCATACGCGTATAGGAGGGAAGGCCTTGATAATATTGATGCCATTCTTTTCCAAGGCATTATAGGATACTGTATTAGCTAACGCTATAGTAGGCATATAGGCCATGGAATTAAAAAGCATGATGATGTACAAAGTAGGATAACTCTCTACTTTCGCTGCCACAAAAAGAAGCAAAGCGCCGATAATGTGACAGATACCCAGGACTTTCTCTGCATTTATAAACCGATCAGCGATAATTCCCAAAAATGCCGGCATAAAAAGTGACGCAATCCCCATTGTAGCGAAAATACTGCCCACTTCAACACCCGAAAATTTCAAGGTGGCGATCATGTAACCGCCAAAAGAGATTAGCCAGGAACCCCAGACGAAAAATTGAAGAAAATTCATCAGGGTTAACCGTAATTTGATATTCATAAAGTCTTTTGTTTGTTTCTAACGATGAAGATAGAATTATTTCCGGATTTATTGACCGGAATTCCTTTTATTTAATTCATCACGAATACGCGCCGCTTTCTCATAAGCTTCTTCCGCGAGCGCCTCCTGAAGTTTTTGCTGTAGTTCTTCTACGCTCAGAGACTTATAACCTGATCCGGATATTGGAGTGGGTATTTCCTCGGTTCCGTGCTCTTTAGAAAGGCCCTCCATGTTTTCAAGAAACAAGAAGTCATCACCTTCGATTACTATCCCTGCAGAAGACAAGATAAATTCATAGGTATAGATACTCGCATTAAATCGTACAGCTAATGCAATTGCATCAGAAGTACGTGCGTCAATTTCCTGCAGATTGGTACCGTCAGAGCAAATCAATTTTGCAAAGAACACACCATCTACAAGATTATAAATTAGTATTTCTCGTACCTCGATATGATAAGCCTCAGCAAATGTTTTGAATAAATCGTGGGTTAAAGGCCTGCTCGGAGTCATTTTCTCCATTTCTATCGCGATAGCCTGTGCTTCAAACGCACCAATTATAATAGGTAGGCGTCTTCTGCCATTTACTTCCCCAAGTACTAGCGCATAGGCACCAGATTGAGTTTGGCTGTAAGATAAACCAACAATGTCTAGTTTTACTTTTTTCATAAGAATGATATCCGCCCGGGAAAACCCGGGCGAATATATTAAGCTTTATGCGCTTTTAACGCCTGAATTAATTTTGGTACTACTTCGAATGCATCGCCAACAATGCCGTAGTCAGCCACCTTAAAGAAAGGTGCCTCAGGATCTTTGTTGATCACAACGATAACTTTTGACGAACTCACACCTGCCAGGTGCTGGATCGCTCCAGAAATACCGATAGCTATATATAAATTCGGACTGATCGCAATTCCTGTCTGTCCAACATGCTCCGAATGTGGTCTCCAGTCTGCATCAGAAACCGGTTTCGAACAAGCTGTTGCCGCACCCAAAAGTGAAGCCAGTTCCTCGATCATTCCCCAATTTTCAGGGCCTTTTAAGCCCCGGCCCGCAGAAACAACCAACTCGGCGTCTGGCAATGAAATTTTGTCTGTAGCGCGCACAATTTCTTTAACAACGGCGGCAAAATCTGTGGATTTTACTTCTGGTGAAAACGATTCAATAACTGCATCAACAGGAGATTCCTTAACGCCAAAAGCATTTGGATTTAAAGCGATCACTTTCGCGTCAGATGTTAATTCTGTAACGGCAAAAGCTTTACCTGAGAAAGCAGTTTTTTTAACGGAAAAAGTACCGCCATCCGTTTTCGGAAGCTCTACTGCACCATCGATCAAACCCGCATTCAATTTAACTGCGATACGCGGAGCCAGTCCCTTTCCGGAAAAAGAATTTGATAACACAACAAGGTTAGCACCTTCTTTCTTTGCTGCTTCGGCAATAATTGAAGCATAAGCCTGGTTGACAAAGTCTTTAAGTTGTGCAGTATTTACCTGAAGTACCTTTGAGGCGCCATATTTTCCCAATTCTTTTAATTCCGATTCATCAACATTCCCTATAGAAATGGCCGTAAGGGTGGTCTCTGCCTGCGCAGCAATCGCTTTCGCATAAGAGACAGCTTCATAAACAGATTTTTTGAACTTGCCATCGGCTTGTTCTACATATACTAAAACTGACATATATCTTTTTTTAGATTTTTATAAGGATTAACAAAAATTAAATCACTTTAGCTTCTGAATGAAGCAGGTCAATTAATTTTTCGGTTTCTTCTGCAGGGACAAGTTTTACAGCGCCACGTGGGGCAGGGGTTTCAAAAGCAATGACTTTACCAACGGTAGCCACTTCTTTAGCCTCTATAACCTGAAGGGGTTTTGTTCTCGCCGACATGATACCACGCATGTTCGGAATTTTGGGCTCAGCAACGCCTTCCGCGCAACTTGCAATGAATTTTCCAGTAACAGTAAGGATTTCTTTTCCACCCTCAATCTCTCGCTCAATAGTTGCAGTATTGCCGTCAAAGTCCAATTTCTTGATAATAGATATAGATGGGATATCCAAAAACTCACCAATCATAGCTGCAACCTGGGCGCCGTTATAATCGATAGATTCACGACCGCATAAGATCATGTCGAAATTATCCGTTTTAGCGTATTCTGCAATCTGATAAGCCGTAAAATAGGCATCCCTTGGGGCTGCATTGATCCTCACCGCGTCATCAGCTCCGATAGCCAAAGCCTTCCTAATCGTCGGATCTGTACTGCTATCTCCAACATTAATCACTGTCACAGTGCCTTTGCCACCTTCACAAAGCTCAATCGCCTTCGATAACGCAATCTCATCATATGGGTTTACAATAAATTGTACACCTGCAGTATTGAATTGTGTATTATCGTTGGTAAAAGTTATTTTTGTAGTCGTGTCCGGCACATTACTGATACAAACTAATATTTTCATAAAAAATGTCTTTTTGCAAATCTAATTAAAAAAGCAGGGATTTAAAATGCAAACTACCCGATTGAACAAGTTAATGGAATTTTTGGAATCCGATCCTAATGACCCCTTTATACTATATGCGCTTGCAACAGAATATAACGTACAAAATGATGTAGAAAAAGCATTAGCCTATTATTTACAATTGATCGATAAACATCCAGATTACGTGGGTACTTATTATCATTTAGGTAAATTGTACGAAAAGCAGCAGCTATCAGAACGCGCCATCCAGATCTATAAAGATGGTATGGTTGCAGCGAGAAGAAAAAACGATAACCATGCATTTTCAGAGCTGCAGGGAGCGTACAATTCTGCTATGGGAATGGATTACGAAGACGACTAAAACGCTGTACTTTGGCCAACAGAAAACTTTTATTTCTCCGCGACGTATTCCTGTTTACTTTGTCAGCATTTGGTGGTGCCCAGGCACATATATCCTTATTGCTGAAGTATTTTGTTAAAGACAGGCCTTATGTGACTGAAGCCGAATTACTTGAGTTAAATGCCCTGGCACAGGTTCTTCCCGGGCCGGCATCAACACAAACTTTAGTTGGAATCGCTTATAAAGTAGGAGGACTCAGACTCTCTATCCTGACCTTTCTCATCTGGATCATACCCTCAGCTGCGGTAATGACATTCGCTGCAATCAGTTATGCAAGATTTGATCATAAAGCAAGGTTTGTAGAGATCCTCAAATATATTCAACCCATTGCGTTGGGTATCGTAGCATATGGTGCTTTTAACCTCGCGCAAAAAGTGCTCTCCTCACAGTTATCCTGGTTCCTGGCCGTTTCGGCTGTTATAGCTACGCTGGTGCTGCGAAATGCCTATGTATTTCCTATGGCAATCCTGATAGGTGGAGTAATATCATCTTCTATAGAAACGCCAAAAGAAGAAACGGAACTCAGAATGAGACTTTTTTCAAACATCAATAGGAAAAAGCTTATTTACTTTTTTGCCGTGCTGATGGCACTGGCCTTGCTTGGTGCCATTATTAATACAACATCCCCTTTCAGTTTGCCAATACGCTTATTCGAGAATTTTTACCGTAACGGGATTTTTATTTTTGGAGGGGGGCAGGTTCTTGTACCGCTCATGTTTACTGAGTTTGTTCAGATGAAACATTATCTGAATCCCTCAGAGTTTTTGTCGGGCTTTGCATTGCAACAGGCCCTTCCCGGCCCAACGTTTTCGTTCACAAGCTATCTCAGCGCCTTAAGTATGAAGAATTTCGGATATGGTGTAGGAGGGCAGGTTGTAGGTGGATTGATCGGCGTGCTCGGAATCAATATCCCCGGACTGATTTTGGTTCTTTTTATTGTTCCTTTTTGGGATGACCTCAAGAAAATTACCCGTATCAAACATTCCCTTTCAGGAATCAATGCGGTAAGCGTGGGCTTTATTGTGGCTGCCTTTATCTTGCTCGTCAGGCCTATCGGTGTCGATGTCCTGTCATTTGCAATCATTGCAACTACCTTTCTTGTTTTAAATTATACCAGAATCAGTCCGCCCTTTATCGTTATTGCCGGAATGATCCTGGGATATTTTTTATAGTTTGCTAGAAGGGTGCATCTTCATCGTGCATATCATCCATACGCGAAGGCTTGATGATTACATTGCCAAAGTTGCGGTCAAAATCAGCCGATGGTTGCATGCCTGCTCCTGGACTTTCTGCTGCAAATGAATTTGGTGGCATAAAGTCTTCTTCCAGATCTGCAAACTTAACATACTTACCAATAAATCTTAATGGAACAATACCTGTTTCACCATTTCTGTGTTTTGCGATGATAACCTCTCCAACACCTGCCTGTGAACGACCTTGTTCATCTTCCATAATACCATAATATTCCGGTCTATATAAAAACAAAACCATATCGGCATCCTGCTCAATAGAGCCTGACTCCCTCAAATCCGATAGTAATGGTCGCTTTCCATTTTGTCCAGGCCTGTTTTCTACCGCACGACTCAACTGAGAAAGTGCGAGTACCGGAACGTCGAGTTCTTTAGCTACTGACTTTAATGCCCTGGAAATACTACCAATTTCCTGCTCCCTGTTTCCTCCGCCACTCTGCCCTTCACCCTTGCCGTGCATCAATTGCAAGTAATCGATGATAATCATCTGTATATCATACTGCGATTTAAGCCTACGGCATTTCGCTCTGAATTCAAAAATATTCAGTGCAGGAGTATCATCAATCAGTAAAGGCGCTTCTGTTAAAGAACCGATCTTACTATGCAGCTGCTGCCATTCCCACTCCGCAAGATTTCCTTTACGAATTTTCTCCTGCTCGATTTCTGTTTCTCCGGAAATCAAACGATTAACGAGCTGTACAGACGACATCTCTAAAGAGAATACAACTACCGGTCGCTTAAATTCTACGGAAGCATTTCGCGCACAGGTAAGTACAAATGCAGTCTTTCCCATCGCAGGACGTGCCGCAATAATTACTAAATCCGACTTCTGCCAGCCACCGGTGATGCGGTCAAGCGCGGTAAAACCGGACGGCACACCCGTCAAACCATCAGTTTTTGTGCGAAGTTCCTCAAGCGTAGCTAGCGACTGCTTGATGATCTCGTCCATTTTCTGAGTATCCCTCCGTAAGTTGTTTTGTGCAATGTCAAATAGATTCTTCTCTGCATGATCCAACAAATCAAAAATATCTGTTGTATCCTCGTAAGCATTCTGAATGATCTCAGAGGAGATCCTGATTAGTTCACGCTGGATATATTTCTGAGATATAATCCGGGCATGGTACTCAATGTTTGCCGCAGACGCAACTCTATTCGTTAAGTTGGTAATGTAATACGCGCCGCCTACCATCTCCAGTAAGCCCAGATTTCGTAACTCAGAAGTTACAGTAAGGATGTCAACAGGCTTAGACTTCTGAAAAAGTTGTTGTATCGCCTCGAAGATTTTTTTATGCGCTTCGTCGTAAAAAACCTCAGGTTTGAGAATGTCAATTACGGTCGATAATGCATCTTTTTCCAACATCAGGGCGCCCAAAACAGCTTGTTCTAAATCAGTTGCCTGAGGCGGGATTTTGCCTAAAGTACTCGTGGTATTTGTTAGCCTGTTCTTCCGCGCAGTGAAATTTGTTTTCTCCTGTTGTCCCTGTGTTCCGTTATCCGTACTCATGTTACAAAATTAGATAAAAATACGCTCTCGAAGGGAATTCTTTCTTAACATTCGTTCATGTTTAAATAGTGTAACTCCGTTCCTGTTTGGGGTAATATTGCTTATTTCTTAACAGTTTGATGTTGATAAACAAGGTGGTACGATTCATGACAACACGCTACTACCCGATGTACTCTTAAAAAAAATATGTCATCGATCTACAATACCAACTAAATTCAATAGTATACCTGAAATACTTTAAATTCAAGTATTTTTGCAAAATAATAAGTAGCGAATGGATAACCCGAGGAGGCCGCAGAGGCCAAAAGAAAATAACGAATTTATATTTGGCATCAGAGCTGTAATCGAGGCCATCAGAGCCGGAAAAGAAATTGAGAGCATATACCTGCAACGGAGTATCAATGGTGAGCTGATTGCTGAACTTAAAGGTGTGTTGAGAGAGGTAGATGCACCGGTGCATCACGTGCCTGTAGAGAAGCTGAACAGAATGACAACTAAAAATCATCAGGGTGTAATTGCCGTTGTTTCAGCAATTACTTTTCAGAAAATTGAAGATATCATCCCAACGATCTACGAAAAAGGCGAAACGCCATTAATCTTAATATTAGACGGCATCACAGACGTTAGGAATATGGGGGCTATCGCGCGGACTGCAGCTTGTGCAGGTGTGCATGCCATCGTTTTACCTACTAAAAACTCGGCTCAAATAAACGCGGATGCTATTAAAACCAGTGCCGGGGCATTATTCTCCATTCCCGTTTGCAGACATGCCAACTTGCACAAAACAGCGCAATATCTTCAGGAATGCGGGTTACAGATTGTTGCTTGTACAGAAAAAACAAGCGATTTGATTTATGTTCCTGACTATACAGCGCCAACAGCAATTGTGATGGGAGCGGAAGACGAAGGTATATCACACGAAATCATGCGGATGGCGAATCATTTGGCCAAAATCCCCATGTTTGGAGAAATTGGCTCTTTAAACGTTTCAGTGTCTACTGGTATTATATTATACGAAGCAATAAGGCAACGTAATCCTGCTTAAATAAACTTTGTTCCAAATCTGGATTTTACATCGGCAACGATTTTTTTTACACTCTGTTCTTCAGCTCTTGGACAGATGAGCAGAGTGTTATTGGACTCAACAACGATATAGTCGTGAAGGCCTTGAAGGATTACCAGTTTCTCGTGAGGGACGTTAACCATGCAGTTCGATGAGTCAAACATGATCACCTGTTCTGATGGTATTACCGCATTGCCCACGTAGTCTTTCTCCGCCATGTCATAGATAGAAGCCCAGGTGCCCAGGTCAGACCAGCCAAAATCAGTAGGTAATACGTATACATTGTCCGCTTTCTCCATGATAGCGAAATCTATGGAGATATTGGTGCATTGTTGATACGCATCGCCTATAAACCCGCCTTCGTCAATCGTATTGTATACGGATTGACCCGCCTGGAAAATATCAAACATATCAGGAAGGTGTTTCCGGAAAGCGTTATTGATGGATTTTGCCGACCAGATAAAAATCCCGGCATTCCAAAGGAAATCACCGCTTTGTATAAAAGATTTCGCCAGGTCAAGATTTGGCTTCTCCGTAAAAAGCTTTACTTTATGAATCTTAGGGTCGGAAGCAAGGGTATTATCTACATATTGAATATAGCCGTATCCGGTATCGGGTCTGCTCGGCTTTATGCCTAGTGTAATCAAACAATCATTCGAAGAAGCAGCAGCTAGTGCCTCATCAATCGCAGCAACAAATCCATCCTGATCTGCAATTGTGTGATCAGAAGGCGCAACAACAATTGTCGCATTGGGATTCAGTTCCGCAATTTTCATTGAGCCATAGGCGATGCAGGGTGCTGTATTTCTCATAATAGGCTCAGCCAGAATCTGATTATCACTCAATTCAGGTAGTTGTTTTTTAATGAGCTCTATATAAATTTCATTGGTTACGATAAAAATGTTCTCTGGTGGACAAATTCTAAGAAAACGTTCGTAAGTGCTTTGTATCAGTGTTTTGCCGACGCCAAAAAAGTCGATGAACTGCTTCGGGTGTTCTGTTCTGCTTACCGGCCAAAAACGGCTGCCGACACCGCCGGCCATAATTAGCGCAAAGTTGTCTTTATTCATGTTTAACTTATCGAAATAATTCTTTCTAAATAATTCCCTCCTGCAATAGATCATGTACATGCACCAATCCATAGTAGGCGTCCTGTTCTGTGATCAGCAATTGTGTGATGTTTTTCTCCCTGATCAACGCTAATGCCGTTGTTGCCAGTACATCTTTATCAATCTGCTTTGGATTTACACTCATGATATCCCTTGCCTTGAGGTCGAGCAAATTACTATGTTTTTCTAACATTCTACGTATGTCTCCGTCAGTAATTATCCCCAGGATCGATTTATGCTCAATTACCACAACAGCGCCAAGTCTGTTTTGGCTGATCTCGATGATTACATCCTTAATCGATGCTTCGGGCAAAATGCTCGGTTTCTGATTTTTAAGTGCCAATTCACCCACTTTGAGGTATAACTTTTTTCCCAGCGAACCTCCGGGATGAAATTTTGCAAAATCATCTTCATTAAAAGCTCTGCTATGCAGCAGGCATACCGCCAGCGCATCACCCATAGCGAGTTGTGCCGTGGTACTCGTAGTAGGTGCAAGGTTATTTGGACATGCTTCCTTAGCAACATAGGTATTCAGTACCAGGTCTGCCTGTTTCGCCAGGTCAGACTCCATAACTCCGACCATTCCGATCAATAAATTGCCGGCTTGTTTAAGATAAGGTGCAAGTACTTTTATCTCCGGCGTATTGCCGCTCTTGGAAATACATATGATGATGTCGTTTTTCTGAATCATGCCCAGGTCACCATGTACAGCATCGCCAGCATGCATAAAGATAGCGGGAGTGCCCGTGGAGTTAAATGTCGCTACGATTTTTTGCGCAATGATAGCGCTTTTGCCAACTCCGGTAACGATCACACGACCCGCACTCTCCAAAATAGCAAGTACTGCCTTATGAAAATCAGCGTTTATATTGGGGATTAAGTTTAAAATTGCCTCAGCTTCGAGTTGTAAAGTGTTGACCCCAACTTCTAAAATCGATTTTTTACTTTTCAAAGAGAATTATTTAGTATCTTAATGCTTTAATTACTGCAAAATTATGTTATTTTGAATCAAAAATAGCACTGAATATTTTAGTACACAAAATGGACGTGAAAAAGTCGTTGTTTGACAACTTACAGACCTTTTTTGGGTTTGATAATTTTAAAGGTGATCAGGAGCCGATCATCACCAATGTTCTTGAAAGGAAGAACACCTTTGTCATCATGCCTACTGGTGGTGGCAAGTCGATATGTTACCAGCTACCAGCCTTAATGAACGAGGGTACCGCCATCGTCATCTCACCCTTGATTGCCCTGATGAAAAATCAGGTCGATCAACTGCGCGCATTTGGCGGCAGTGATAGCATAGCACATTTTCTTAATTCTTCGCTTAATAAAACTGAAATCACACAGGTTAAAACAGACCTTTTAAGTGGGCAGACCAAATTATTATACGTAGCACCAGAATCCCTTTCTAAACCGGATAATATTGAGTTTCTCCGTTTAATAAAGATTTCCTTTGTTGCAGTAGATGAAGCACATTGTATCTCTGAATGGGGACACGATTTCAGGCCTGAATATCGAAAGATACGTCAGGTAATCAGTGGCCTTGGCGATGATATCCCAATCATTGCGCTAACAGCAACAGCTACACCCAAGGTGCAGCAGGATATTATCAAAAATCTTCAGATGAGTGATGCTACACTCTTCAAGTCATCATTTAACAGGCCAAACCTCTTTTATGAAATCCGTCCTAAAAGGGACGTTCTTAAAGAAATCATTCGCTACATTAAACAGAATACGGGGAAATCAGGAATTATTTATTGCCTTAGCCGCAAAAAAGTTGAAGAAGTTGCAGAGGCACTTAACCTAAATGGTATCAAGGCACTGCCATATCATGCCGGTCTGGAGCCAAAGGTTCGTGCAGATACACAGGATAAATTCCTAATGGAAGATGTAGAAGTTATTGTAGCAACGATTGCTTTTGGAATGGGTATCGATAAACCCGATGTGCGATTTGTAATCCACCATGATATTCCTAAAAGTATGGAAGGATACTACCAGGAAACTGGTCGTGCCGGCCGTGATGGTGGAGAAGGGGTATGCATTGCCTTTTATGCGCAGAAAGATGTAGACAAGCTGGCTAAATTTATGAAAGATAAGCCTGTTTCTGAACGTGAAATAGGAACACAGATCCTTAAGGAGGTGATCGACTACGCTGAATCTGGTGTCTGCCGCAGAAAACAAATCCTTCATTACTTTGGTGAGAACTTCAACGAAACAGGCTGTAATTGTATGTGTGATAACTGCAAAAAGCCGAAAACGCATTTTGAAGCCGAAACGCATCTGAGAGAGCTGTTGGTGCTGATCAAGAATATAGGTGAGAAGTTTGATGATACGCATATCCTCAATATCCTTATGGGATCTGAAACAGCACAAACCATCGCGTACGAACACAGTAAGCTTAAAGAATTCGGCCTTGGTAAAATAGAAGGAGAGAACCTCTGGAAATCGTTGATCCGCCAGGCAGTGCTAAACAACTTCTTGTCGAAAGATATAGATAACTATGGTCTGCTGGGCCTGACAAATTCCGGGCGCAATTTCATAGAAAATCCATACAGCCTTAAATTTATCCTGAACGAACCAATCGAAAGTGCCGCAAGTGATGATGAAGATGATGTAAAACATGGTTCAGGTGTACTGGACACCCAGTTACTTCAATTGCTTAAAGATCTTCGTAAAAAGATTGCACGACAAAAAAATGTACCTCCATTTGTTGTATTCCAGGATCCATCACTCGAAGAAATGTGCACGCATTACCCGGTTGTGCTTGACGAATTGAAACAGATTTCAGGAGTAGGGCATGGTAAAGCATTTAAATTTGGTGGTCCTTTTATTGAGCTTATCAAGAAATATGTAGAGGATAATGACATCGAAAGACCAGTAGACCTCATCATTAAAACGCAGGCCAATAAATCTCAACTTAAGGTGTCCATCATTCAGAATGTTGACAGGCAGATTGGACTGGAAGATATCGCTAAATCAAAAGGTATTACATATTTCGAAATCCTCAAGGAAATTGAAGCTATTGTCAATTCAGGCACCAAATTGAATCTTAATTATTTTGTAGATGAGGTGTTGGACGACGACAGGCAGGATGAGGTTTTCGATTACTTCCGTTCAGCTGAGAATGACTCAATAGATGAAGCGCTGAAAGACTTAGGGGAAACAGACTATACACGCGAAGAAATTCAGTTAATGAGAATCAAGTTCATGTCTGAACTTGGTAACTAAACACACCCTATGATCAATTTTGAATTAGAAAAACTAAAATATACCCAGTCGGGAAATTTCTTCCTGATGGCGGGGCCCTGTGCAATTGAAGGTGAAGAAATTGCCCTTCGCATTGCTGAACGCATCGTCACGATTACTGACAAACTGAACATTCCCTATATCTTTAAAGGCTCGTACCGTAAAGCCAATAGATCTAAAGGCAGTTCATTTACCGGCATTGGTGATGAAAAGGCACTAAAGATATTAGAGAAAGTAGGACGCGAATTTGGTGTTCCTACAGTTACAGATATCCACGAAAGTGCTGAGGCAGCAATGGCGGCGGCCTATGTAGATGTTTTACAGATCCCTGCTTTCTTATGCAGACAAACAGATTTGTTAATTGCTGCGGCAGAAACAGGTAAAGTCGTTAATGTTAAGAAAGGACAATTCCTGTCGGCAGGATCTATGAAATTTGCTGTGGATAAAGTTGTTGAAGCCGGAAATAACCGTGTTATCTTAACGGATAGGGGTAATACCTTCGGCTATCAGGATCTAATTGTTGACTATCGTGGTCTTCCTGAAATGCAAGAATTTGGTGTTCCCGTAGTAATGGATTGTACACACTCCCTGCAGCAGCCCAACCAAAGTTCTGGAGTAACAGGCGGAAAACCTGCACTGATAGGTACAATTGCTAAAGCAGCGATTGCCGTTGGTGCTGATGGTCTTTTTATCGAAACGCATCCCGATCCTGCACATGCCAAATCAGACGGCGCTAACATGTTGCATCTCGATAACCTTGAAGAGTTATTGGTACAACTAATAAAAATCAGAAAAGCCATTAGCTAATGGCTTTTCTGATCTCTATATTTTTGTAATTAAAAAGCTCGTTCTCCTGTTCTGCTTTCGCCCTGCTTCCGTACCGTTGTCTGCAATAGGTTTTGAGGCGCCAAAACCAGTATGACTAAGTCTTTCCGGATCTATCTGCTGACTGATCAAATAGTCGTAAACCGCCTTAGCTCTGTTATCCGATAATTGACTGTTTTGATCTGCTACACCCGTATTGTCTGTATGACCCTGGATTTCGATGCATACTGTCGGATTTACTTTTAATAAATCTATCAGTGTGTTCAATTCAGTAATTGATGTAGGCAATAAATCAAACTTATTGACGTCAAAAAAGATATTTTTCAGCGTCAGATTAGTTCCAACTTTAATCCTTTCCAGGTTTATCTCCAACTCATACGGCTTATCAAATGTTGCGTCCTTCAATTCAAAATTGTCCGAATAAAAGATGTATCCGTCAGATGATACATTAAATACATAATTGCTGCCCAATGGCATCACCGCAAGAAATGTTCCTGTCTCTTCTGATGTAAAATCATTGAATTTTGTTTCTTTAGTCTTGGTATCTACCACAAGAACCAATGATTCCAAAGTTTCCTTTGTTATTTTATCCTTGACGGTGCCTTTCACATAAGTAACCTTACCCGGTTTCGCAGCGTCGGGCATGTTGAACTTGTAGATATCCATATCCCCAAATCCGCCAACTAAATTGGACGAAAAGAAGCCGAGTTTACCATCTGCACTTACTATCAGGCCATTCTCTTCATTAAATGTGTTTATTGGATAACCCAGGTTAATCGGCGTACTCCAATGATCACCGTCCCTGTGACTCAGAAATATATCTTTATCACCAAAACCCGGCCAGCCATCGGAAGCAAAGTATAACGTTTTACCATCAGGATGAATAAAGGGTGTATTTTCGTCGTAAGGTGTATTGACTTCTGGCCCGAGGTTGACCGCTTTACTCCAGGTGCCCTCAGCACTGAGCATGCTTTTCCAGATATCATACCCGCCAAGTCCACCCGGGCGGTTGCTTACAAAATATAGGGTGTTTCCATCTGGACTAATTGCAGGTTGGGAATCCCAGTGTGGGCTGTTTACTGTTTCACCTAAGTTAAATGGCGTATCCCAGTCTTTTCCTTTTTTATGACTAACGTAAATATCACAGCTTCCCGCACCATCAGGTCGGTTACAGCCAGTAAAATAAAGGTACATGCCGTCAGGAGAAATAGATTGTGCTCCTTCATTGTATTTTTTGGTATTAATAACCGTACTCATTGGCTTAGCGGTAGTCCAGCTACCACTGCTGTTCTTCTCCGATAGAAAAAAATCTTCATTACCGTCGATAACACGGCTGAAAATTAGCGTACTTCCGTCAGCGGTAAGTGCAGGAAAATAATCCCGATAACTGGAATTGATCTCGGCTCCCATATTTAAAGGCTCGTATTTTTGAGGATGCTGCTTTGCCTGAATAGCAAAATTGCAGTCGATGAGATATTTCTTTGCCTTTACCAATAGCTCAGGATTGGCGCCAGAGACAATAAATTGCTGGTAATGTGTTTTAGCGTTAGCATAATCTCCGGTATGTAATTCTACATCCGCTAAAAAATAATATACTCTCGGATCAGGGCTCGACGTAATAGCGAGTACTTTGAGGTACGCCTGTTTTGCACTGTCGAATTTCCGCAGTCTGCGGTAAACATCTCCAATCTGAATGTATGCAGACTGGAATTTAGGATCGGCATCCACTGCCGACTGCAATAATTGCAGTGCCGTGTCATACGACTGGTTTTTTAAACTTTCTTGTGCCTTATCAAACTGCTTCTGAGCACCCGATATGGTTGATTTCTCCTGCGCATAACTTGCAGCGCCAAAGATGACAAGGAAGCAAATAAAAAATACAGATTTGCACATTCGCTATTCGGTTATACGTAAATATAGCGAGAAGCAAGGAATATTAAGGAATGTTAAGATATTTATGTGTTTGCAGCGAAATCTCCCATTTTGGATTGGCCATTACGTAATCGATGATCAGCGGGGTAATCTCTTTTGACTTAGACCATTCAGGTTGTAAATACAATTTGCAGGTGTCTGAAACCGTAGCGGCATATTGCTCAGCCCAGGCAAAATCACTTTTATTGAATACAATTACCTTCAATTCATTTGCAAATGGAGTGATATCTGGCCTTGGCGCTTTAAATTTCTTTGGCGACAAACAGATCCAGTCCCAGCTTCCTGAAAGGGGATATGCACCAGACGTTTCAATAAATGTCAGAATATTTCTCTCTTTCAACCGCGCAGTTAGATAATCCAGATTGTAGATCAAAGGCTCGCCACCCGTGATTACCACAGCTTTACCAGGAAAGGTATCGGCCTTGGCGGCAATATCATCAGAAAGTGTTAATGGATGTAAATCGGCATCCCAGCTCTCCTTAACATCGCACCAATGGCAGCCCACGTCACATCCACCCAGCCTGATAAAATATGCTGCCTTACCGGTGTTGTAACCCTCTCCCTGAATGGTATAAAATTCTTCCATTAAGGGAAGTAACGTTCCGTCTGTTGGTATTTGATGTGCCATAGTATTAAGCGGGCAAAGTTAAATAAAATATCATCCCTAAATGGGATATTCTGTACCTTAGGTTTGTTTAATGACCAATCTATGAAGAAGTGGCAGAAAGTGGAAACGCAAGTCCCAGACACAGATTTTGTAATGCAGGTAGTAGCAGCAGGAAAAAAACTTTGCCTCATAAGGGATGAAAACCGTTTATTCGCCGTTCAGAACACGTGCCCACATGCTGGAGGCATACTTTCAGGAGGTTGGTGTAAGCATGGGCAAATTGTTTGCCCCATCCACCGATACACTTACAACCTTCAAAATGGGAGAGGAGCAGCAGGTCAGGGAGACGCTATCCGCACCTATGCTGTAGAACAACGCGTAGATGGGATTTATGTAGAGCTCGCTGAAAGCTGGTTTAAAAGTCTGTTCAGCTGATTAAGGGTAGATCTCTTTCTTGGCAGAAGCCAGGGTGTTTTTCAACAGACCTACGATCGTCATCAGCCCAACACCACCAGGTACCGGAGTAATCCATGATGCTTTAGGAGCTACATTTTCAAAATCAACATCACCATATAATTTATATCCCGACTTGGTAAGCGTAGAGGTTTCTCTGTTGATACCCACATCAATGATGATAGCACCTGGTTTAACCATATCAGCTGTAACAAAATTCTTTTTGCCAATGGCAGCAACAATAATATCTGCCTGAAGTACTATTTCCTTAAGATCCTTGGTTCTGCTGTGCGTAAGTGTTACCGTACAGTTTCCAGGATTAGCATTTCTTGCCATCAGGATACTCATTGGACTACCTACAATATTACTTCTGCCAACTACAACACAGTGCTTGCCAGCAGTATCAATTTGATAAGCCTCCAGCATCAGCAGGATTCCGTAAGGTGTAGCAGGAATAAAACAAGGTAAGTTACGCATCATCCTCCCCAGATTTACCGGGTGAAAACCATCAACATCCTTGCGGTGGTCGATAGTTTCGGTTACTTTTTCAGGATCAATATGTTTAGGCAACGGGAGTTGAACAATTAATCCGTCAACTTCAGCATCAGCATTGATCTCACGGATTTTCTCCAGCAATTCTGCCTCTGTTACAGAAGTATCATACCGTACCAAAGAAGATTTAAAACCAACCTTCTCACAGTTCTTCATTTTGCTCGCTACATAGGTCTCGCTACCGCCGTCGTTACCAACAAGGATAGCGATCAGGTGTGGCTTTCTGCCGCTGCTTTCTAAAAAGTCAGCAGCTTCTTCAGCAATCTGTGTTTTAATATGTTCAGAAGCAAATTTCCCGTCTAGTAATTGCATATTCGTATAAAATGGTCTAGGAATTAGTCAAGTTTAAGAACAGCCATAAATGCAGTCTGTGGAATCTCCACATTTCCTACTTGGCGCATCCGTTTTTTACCCTTTTTTTGTTTTTCAAGTAATTTACGCTTACGTGAAATATCACCACCATAACACTTGGCTGTAACATCTTTACGTAATGCACGTACGTTCTCACGCGCAATTACTTTGGCGCCAATAGATGCCTGGATAGCGATCTCAAACTGTTGTCTTGGAATTAGTTCTCTCAATTTTTCACAAATACGTTTACCGAAATCATAAGAGTTGGCGCGGTGAATCAATGACGACAGTGCGTCAACATGCTCACCATTTAACAAAATGTCCAGACGTACAAGATCTGATTTCCGATACCCAATTTGATGGTAATCAAATGAAGCATATCCTTTAGAAATAGTTTTTAGCTTATCATAGAAATCGAATACAATTTCACCCATAGGAATTTCAAAAACGAGTTCTACACGGTCAGCCGTTAAATAAGACTGATTCACAATGATACCACGTTTCTGAATACAAAGTGACATTACCGGGCCAACAAATTCTGCCTTGGTAATGATATTTGCTTTGATGAAAGGCTCTTCCACATATTCCATTTTACTGGGATCCGGAAGATCTGAAGGATTATTTACAATAATCTCTTCACCGCGTGTAGTCATAGCGACATAAGATACATTGGGTACAGTCGTGATTACTGTCATATCGAATTCGCGTTCCAGACGTTCCTGGATAATCTCCATGTGCAGCATACCCAGGAATCCGCAACGGAAACCAAAGCCCAGCGCAGCCGAACTCTCAGGCTCAAATACAATAGAAGCATCGTTCAGTTGCAACTTGTGCATCGCCTCACGTAATTCTTCAAATTCATCTGTGTCTACGGGGTAGATACCGGCAAAAACCATTGGCTTTACTTCCTCAAAGCCCTGGATAGCATCCATCGATGGACGCGCAACATTGGTAATCGTATCACCAACCTTTACTTCTCTGGCCTCTTTAATACCGGAGATAATATAACCCACATCACCGGTTTTTACCACGGTTTTAGGAAACATATTCAGTTTCAGAACACCTACTTCATCAGCTAAGTATTCCTTTTCTGTATTGATAAACTTTACTTTATCACCTTTTTTGATTTCTCCGTTTACTACTTTATAATAGGCGATAATTCCTCTAAATGAATTAAATACAGAGTCGAAAATCAATGCCTGAAGTGGCGCTTCAGGATCACCCACAGGTGCAGGAACACGATCAATGATCGCCTGAAGAATCGCTTCAATACCCAATCCGGTTTTACCAGAAGCTGGAATGATTTCTTCACGTTTGCAGCCAATAAGATCAATAATCTGATCTTTCACTTCTTCAGGCATAGCACCTGGCAGGTCCATTTTATTCAGAATAGGGATAATTTCCAGATCATGCTCCAATGCCAGATATAAATTGGATATCGTTTGCGCCTGGATACCCTGCGAAGCATCTACAATAAGCAAGGCGCCTTCACAAGCGGCAATGGAACGGGATACCTCATAAGAGAAATCCACGTGTCCGGGAGTATCAATTAGATTGAGCACATACTCCTGACCATCAAGAATGTAGTTCATCTGGATGGCGTGACTTTTAATAGTTATACCGCGTTCACGTTCCAGATCCATGTTATCAAGCAACTGTGCCTGAGACTCCCTTTGCGTGATGGTTTTAGTGAATTCTAATAAACGGTCGGCTAAAGTGCTCTTCCCGTGATCAATGTGTGCTATTATGCAGAAATTACGTATGTGCTTCATCTTTGCGCAAAGATAGGATTTTGCCGTGATTAATTTAATGTAAATTCATCACCGTCCTTGAGGAAGGGGAAAGACCGCCTTATTTTAACCAGGTCAGGGTAGTTGATACTAAAAGTATATAAATCCTCATCTTCTGGTTTATAATAGATCGTGTTTCCCGATGGATCGATGCACATCGAATGCCCGCTGTGATACACCTCATTACCATCATGTCCTACACGATTTACCGCAATTACATAACACTGATTTTCAATAGCACGCGCCGGAATCAGTTGTTTCCAGTGCATTACACGCTTATCAGGCCAGCTCGCAATAACCAGCAGAATGTCATAATCATCGTGTCTGTTGCGCAGCCAGACCGGAAAACGCAGGTCGTAGCAGATCGCCAGCCTAATTTTCCAGCCTTTTAGTTCAACAATTACCTGCTCCTGTCCTGCAGTATAATTCTGGTCTTCCTCACCAAGTCCAAAAAGGTGGTGTTTATCATATTTTTCATAGCTGCCGTCGGGAAGCATCCATACCATCCGGTTGTAATATTTTCCACCGTCCTTAATAATCAGACTTCCGGTTATCACAGCTTCATATTTCCGTGCCATATCTGCCATCCAGACCATCGTTGGTCCGTCTTCAGCTTCAGCTAAATTCTCGGCGTTCATGCTAAAGCCAGTATTGAACATCTCTGGTAACACGATCAGATCTGTATTTTCTTTGACGCCCATCGACAAGCGTAAAGCCAGATTCTGTAAATTTTTGGTTGTATTTTCCCAAAATAAATAGGCCTGAAAAACAGTAACCTTTAAATTCGGTATAGTGAGATAGTTGGGATTTTCCATAATTGATTCGGGATGAACATTATAATTTTATTAATCTCTCAACGGCTTTTTCAAGTGTTTCTTGCTTCTTTGCAAAGCAAAATCGTAAGACCTTGTGGTCGGTATTGCGTGTATAAAAGGCAGAAACAGGGATACTGGCCACGCCATATTCGGTGATCAACCGCATTGCCATATCCACATCGGGATCCTCGTTCAGATGCGCGTAACTAACGCATTGAAAATAAGATCCATGACAAGGTAATAAATTAAACTTCGTCTGTGCCAGTAACTTGCGGAAATAGTCTCGTTTCTCCTGAAAAAAATCAGGAAGTCCCAGGTAACTCCCAGCATCCTGCAAATAATCTGCTATTCCAAATTGCATCGGCGTATTCACACTGAAAACATTAAACTGGTGGATCTTCCGAAACTCCTTGGTCAGATTTTCGGGAGCCAGGCAATAACCCATTTTCCATCCCGTAGTATGTAACAGTTTGCCAAAAGATGCGACAATAAAAGCACGCTCCCGAAGTTCCGGGTAGCGGGCAACACTTTGGTGCTCTGCACCATCATAAATCAAATGCTCGTAAACCTCATCACTTAAAATCAACACATCGGTACCCTTCGTCAGTTTAATCAGGCATTCCATATCATGCGCAGACAAGGTGCGTCCAGTAGGATTATGCGGACTATTCAGGATAATCATTTTTGTGTTTACACTAAACAAGCGCTTAACCATATCCCAATCAATCTCATAATCTGGAGGGGCCATCTCATACGACTTAACCTGTCCGCCAAGCATCTTAACAGTTGGTCCGTAACAATCATATGCCGGCTCAAAAATAATTACCTCATCACCCTGTTGAATCGTTGCCGTAAGTGCAGTAAATATAGCCTGCGTTCCGCCGGCAGTAATCGTAACATCAGTATCAGGATGATAATCTGAATGGTATAACCCGTTTGTCTTATCAGCAACAAGCGCACGCAAAGACATCAGTCCCGGCATCGGGGCATATTGATTGTAGCCATTTAACATGGCCTTATTTACCTTTTCAATTAATAAAGGATCGCATGGGTAGTCTGGAAATCCCTGAGAAAGGTTAATCGCATTGTGTTCTTCAGCCAATTTTGACATCACCGAAAAAATAGTGGTTCCGACTCCTGGCAATTTTGAGTTTATAGCTATCATGTACAGCGAAAATAGACATAATTTAATAGATGCCCATTTTAAGCCCCTGAAAAATTATACCAATAGCAGCTACTTATCAAAATAATTTGATAATTTCATCTGCTATGACATTCAAAACCAAGGAAAGTAAATTACTACTTGTATTAGCTACATTTTTTGTCGCCAATGCCATTCTTTCAGAGTTTATTGGGGTGAAAATATTTAGTGTCGAAGGCACCCTCGGCATTCCAAAGTTCAATATCAATATGCTTGGCGTGCCTAACCTAAGCTTCAATATGTCGGCAGGCGTACTTACCTGGCCCATTATTTTCATCATGACCGATATCATCAATGAATATTTTGGCGTAAAACAGGTGCGGTTTCTATCTGTGTTGACTTCCATTTTAATCGCCTTCGCCTTTATTGTTGTTGGCCTCGCCATGAAACTTAATGCATCAGACTTTTGGGTGAACCAAAATATTAATGGACAAAATCTAAACATGAATAACGCCTTTGCAGGAATTTTTGGGCAGGGCATGTGGATCATCGTTGGATCTATCGTTGCCTTTATCATCGGTCAGGTTGCCGATGTACTCATATTTCACCGGATTAAAAAGATTACCGGCGAACGTGCCCTTTGGCTGCGCGCTACCGGATCCACATTGGTTTCCCAACTCATAGACAGCTTTGTTGTCATCTTTATTGCATTTTATCTTAACCCACAGTACCATTGGAGCTGGCAGATGGTAGCGGCCATCGGACTTGTTAACTACACCTACAAATTTCTTGTTGCCATTTTAATGACACCAATTTTATATGTTGTCCACGCCATAATTGATGGCTACCTGGGCAAGGACTTGTCGGGAAGATTAATCAAAATGGCAGCACGGGGATGATGAAAATAAGCTGGATTTGCATGCTGATCTTTTCAATTGCTTTTAAGGCAGGAGCAGCGCCAGCAATTTTTGTCAATCAAGTCGCTTACGATAGTAATAATATTAAACTGGCAGTCGTAAAGCTTGATCTACCCAATCAGACGGCAAGTTTTAGCTTGCTCAATGCCAGGCAGCAATCCGTTTATAGCGGCAAGTTATCTAAAGCCACACAGGTAAAAGACTGGGATGCAAAATCCTGGTTTTGTAAAGCTGATTTCAGCGCCTTTCAAACTTCAGGAACTTATCACCTTCAAATAAAAGTGGGGAGTAAGGTCTATCGCTCCGCAAACTTCAACATCGGCCCCAACGCACTGATCAAAACTACTTTGCCGGCGCTGCTTAACTATTTTAGGAAACAGCGTGCAAACACACCTCAGGAGCTCTCGGCCGATCAAAATATGTTGTTATACGGGAGCGATCAGCGCGTGGATATCAGGGGTGGCTGGGCGGATGCGTCCGGAGATATCAGCAAATACTTTTCCCACCTGGCTTACACAAACCTGATGTCGCCACAGCAGATTCCCTTAGTTACCTGGAGCCTTATCCAGGCTGATGAGGCTATGCCTAAGTTGTTAGATGAGCTCCATCTGAAAGACTCCTTGCAGGATGAAGCCCTCTGGGGCGCAGATTATCTCATCCGTTCTTTGTCTAAAGCCGACTATTTCTATATGACGGTGTTCAGTTATTTTAAACCCGATGCAAGTGCCCGCAGAATTGTAGGACTCGAAGCAAATAGCGTAACCACATCAGATTACCAATCTGCGTTTCGGGAAGGAGCGGGAGTGGCCATAGCAGCCCTGGCAAGGATATCAAAATGGAACAAACATGGTGCATATACTTCTGGTACTTACCTGGCTGCAGCAGAGCGCGCTTTTGCACATTTATTAATCAATAATTTGAGGTACGACGATGATCATAAGGAAAATATTATTGACGACTACTGTGCACTTCTTGCGGCAACAGAATTATGGAAAGCTACCGGTAAGGAACTATATCGTACTGAAGCTAGAAAACGAAGCAATAATCTTTGTTTACGCATAACGCCTGCAGGGTATTTTATGGCGAATGATCAGGGAAGACCTTTCTGGCATGCTTCCGATGCCGGACTCCCGGTGGTGTCACTGATACGATATCTTAAAGTCGAAACAGATCAGGAATTTCGTGCCAGGGTGATTAAAGTAATTGATCAGTCGGCAAACTATAACTTGCGTGTAACTAACCATACCACAAATCCTTTTGGTTACGCAAGGCAAACTTTTAACTATAAGAATACCATTAAGGAAGGGTTTTTTATTCCTCACGAAAACGAATCGGGCTGGTGGTGGCAAGGGGAAAATGCCAGACTCGGCTCCCTGGCTACGGCAGCACTGCTCAGTAGCAAGTTGCATAGCTCTTCAGCAAGCCCTGGTCGCGCTAAAGCTTTAAACGACTATGCTAACACGCAGTTGTCGTGGATTCTCGGTACAAATCCCTACAACATGTGTTTTATGTACGGCATGGGTGGTAAACAGGTTCCTTATATGGCGGCGTTATTCGGCCACGGTTCTCAGCGTGGCGGGATCTCTAACGGAATTACAGGAAAAGAGGGTAGAGGTGACGGATCGGGAATCGATTTTAAAATCGAAGATAAAGGAAATGAGTGGCGATGGACTGAGCAATGGTTGCCACATGCTGCCTGGTTTTTGCAAGCCCTTACAGCCATGGCTGAAGAAAAACCAGAGGGTTTGGTTTTACTTAGCAAACCGAGATTTAAAGCGCTGGCATTGGCAGAAAATGGTGGCCACCACATCGAATATAGTAAACGCGCCAAAGTGTGGCTAAATTCATTGGCTACAGACAGCAATTTTGTAATAGACTATGTAACTAATACAGATGGCATAGATTCGAATACCCTTAAAAACTACCAGCTAATTATTCAATTGGATTATGCCCCATATGCCTGGAAGCCTGCCGCAAGCAAAGCTTTCGAGCAATATATTGATCGCGGAACAGGTGGCTGGATCGGCTTCCACCATGCTACTTTACTGGGCGAATTTGACGGTTTCCCCATGTGGACCTGGTTTTCCGATTTTATGGGTGATATTCGTTTCCTTAATTATATACCTGACTTTGCATCGGCAACAGTGAAGCTTGAAAACGGTAACCATCCGGTCTTGCTGGGCGTTAAACCAGAATTTTTAGTCGCCAAAGAGGAGTGGTATACCTACAATAAAAGTCCAAGACTCCATGTAAAGGTGCTGGCAAGTGTTTTGGAATCTACCTATCATCCGGATTCTAAAATAAAAATGGGTGATCATCCTGTCATCTGGTCAAATCCAGGAAAAAAAGCGAAAAACGTCTACATCTTTATGGGGCATGACCCAGGTCTTTTTGATAATGCCAATTATGTTCGCCTGTTTCGCAATTCAATATTTTGGGCAGCGCAGAAATAATGATAACTTTATCGCGAAATAAACCAGATATCCTACTATCTAATGTATCCCCGCGTTTTCAGGACCTTAATTTCTATGCGTTTTAAATGGCTGTTGGTATTGTTAATTACCTCGTTGAGCACGTATGCCCAATCTGGTTTCGATGCCTCATTGCGCCAGCTCAATGAACGTATTGCAGAAAAAGACCAGTACGACCAGGAAAAAAATACACGCATTAATAAATTGCAGAACGCACTCGAGCTACCAGAAAATGCCTCTGCAGCAAAAAAATACGAACTCTACACCAGACTATATGAAGAATATAAGTCCTTTAATTACGACAAGGCATTTTTTTATGCACAGCGTATGCAGGAGTATGGCCGTAAACTCAAAGATCCCGTTAAAATTGCTAAAGGAAAGATAACAATGGGCTTTATCCTCCTTTCTTCCGGGATGTTCAAGGAGACTTTCGATTCCCTCAATACGGTAAATGTTCGTATTCTTCCAGATAGCATTAAAAAAGAATATTATTTTCTAAATGCACGGACTTATTATGATCTGGCCGACTTTGATAAAGATAAATACTATACGCCAGTCTACATCAGCAAAGCATCGCTGTATATAGACTCCGCACTTTCCCTTTCTAATCCCTCAGCCTATGAATACCAATATTATCTTGGGCTCAAGGACCTGAAAATGGGTAAAAATGATCAGGCAGAAAAGAGGTTGATGAAATTGTTGAACAGCCATACCATCAGCAACCATCAGATGGCCGTAACAACATCAACCCTCAGTGATATATATATTCAAAACAACAACATTGACGAGGCTATCAGACTGTTGTTTACAGCCGCGGAAGCTGATATAAAGTCTTCAACGAAAGAAGCGGCAGCGATGCTTAATCTTGCACAATTGCTCCATAAAAAAGGAGATATCAAAAATGCCTTTGTGTTTATTAATGAAGCCATGCGTGATGCAACCTATTATGGCGCGCGGCAACGTAAACTGCAGGTTAGTGCTATATTAATGGTTATAGCTGGAGAAAAAGTCAATTCCGTAGAAGAACAACGCCGTATCCTGTTTATCTATGCCGCATTGCTTACACTGCTGGCGGCAATGGTGATTTTGTTCGCCTTTATCATTTCCAGACAACTTAAAAAGCTGCGGAAAGCCGATAAGATCATCGTTCAAACCAATACTTCGTTGCAGGAAACAATCAATAAACTCAATGAGGCAGAGAAAATTAAGGAAGAATATATAGGATATTATTTCAACCTGATCTCAGAGTATATTGCCAAGCTCGATCAGTTTAAGCGTGCCGTGAACAATAAGATTGTAACCCGGAAGTTTGATGATATGCAGATGCTGGTGAATAATATCAACCTGAAGAAAGAGCGCGATGAGCTTTTCCTAAACTTCGATAAGGCTTTTCTCACCCTATTTCCAAATTTTGTTGAAGCATTCAATGCACTATTCGCAGCAGAGCATCAAACAAAACCTGCCGCCGATCAACTACTAAATACCGATCTGCGTATTTTTGCCCTCATCCGCCTGGGTATCCACGATACTGAGAAAATTGCCTCTATCCTGGAATATTCCATCAATACCATCTACAACTACAAAGCTCGGATTAAAGGTCGGTCTCTTGTAGCAAACGATGATTTCGAAGCAGCTATTCTGGCCATAAAAGCTGTTTAACTGATCATTTGCTGTTATATTTCGTTTATATTCTATTACGCTGTTTTGTTTTCAACAAACTGAAAAACAATTATTTGAATTTTAAAATCGCTTTATTGGTTTATATTTTGATTTTGAAAATTGTTACTGAGTAAATATTGTTATCTCTTTGAAATGCAAAAGGCGAAAGCCTGGAGCAAAGGAATGATAACCATATATAAACATTGTAACGATGAAAAAACAATTACTTAGAGCACTCCAGCTTTGTGGTATTTTTCTGTTCTTGTCCTACGCAGCAATGGCGCAAAAAGCCACCATCAGCGGAAAGGTAACAGATGCACAAGGCCTACCCTTACCGGGAGCAAACATCCTAATCAAGGGAACAACAACCGGACAAACCGCCAGCAGTACAGGAAACTTTACTATTCAGGTTAACAACCAGAGTACTGATATTCTTGTGTTTTCTATGGTTGGTTACGCAAAAAAAGAAATCCGCGCATCGGTATCCAGCACGATTAACGTACAGCTTGCGGATGATAATACTGAACTTAATGAGGTGGTCGTGGTAGGTTATGGTACGCAACGCCGTAAGGATGTCACGGGATCCATCGCATCTATTAAAGGCGATGCTTTCAAAAACCAGCCGATAACAAACCCTACAGAGGCACTGCAAGGCAGGGTTGCTGGTATTGATGTGGTGAAAAACTCAGGAGCGCCTGATGCAACACCAAACATCATTATCCGCGGACTAACGTCTTTAAGTCAGCCTGCACCTTTATATATTATTGATGGTGTACGCTCGCCCGATGGTAACAACCTGAACGTACAGGATATTGCTACCATTGATGTATTGAAAGATGCAAGTGCAGCAGCAATCTACGGATCAGCGGCAGCAGGTGGTGTTATTGTAATCACGACTAAAAAAGGTACAACTGCAGAGCCTGCAGTAAATTTCAACGCCCGTTATGGCATCACACAGCCTAAATTGGTGAAACTGTTGGATCGTGATCAGTTTATCCAGTTGCAAAACTACATCCGTCCACAATATTTCTCCACTGCAACAAGAACAGATACCCTGGCGAATACAGACTGGACTAAAGTATTGTACCGTGATGCAAGCGAACAGAACTATAACGTCTCAATCAGTGGTGCCACGCCAACTGTAAATTACTTGGTTTCTGGGTTTTACAACAGGCAGGAAGGGGTGTACATCAGAAACTTCAGTAATATCGCTGGAGCCAGGATCAATACAGACCTTAACCTGAGCAAGCGTATTAAAATAGGAGAGCAGTTAGCGCTTTCGCAAAGAGAAACCGCTCCTCCAATTGGTGTTGAAGCACAGCTACATAATGCACCCTTTCGTACTTTGCCAATCATCGGCGAATACAACAAGGATGGCTCTTACGGATCTGTTCCCGGCGGATATAATGGGTTCACTTTTGGCGGACCAAACCCACTTTCTACGGCAAATGCCGCAAGTGTGCAGAACTTCAAAAATAACCTGCAGGGTAACGTTTACGCAAACATCATCCTGCCATTACATTTAAACTTCAGAACAACTTTTGGCTATTCTTACTATCATGAAACACAGGATTACTTCCAGGATGTGTTTTCTGGTAATGGTGCCAATGCAAACAACTCTTTAACAAAACTTGCTATAGACAGTCGCCAATTACTGAGCAACTATGTGTTGTCATACGACCAGACTTTTGGTGGCCACACAATTAATGCAGTGGCAGGTTTTGAACAGATCAGCAGTAACTACTTCAGCTCCAGTGTTCGCGAAAGCAGTATCGGTTTACCAGGCTACTCGTTCATCCCGACAACATCAACGGGATATGCGGTAACAGGTAAAACTGACAATAATGGCTTGATCAAATCATACTTCGGTCGTTTAAACTATAATTATAAAGGCAAGTACTACGCTTCTGGGTCGATCAGACAGGATGCTAACTTCACAGTTTTTGGTCCAAACAAACAAAAAGGTGTTTTTCCTGCGGCTTCCGCCGGATGGAATATCTCTGAAGAACCGTTTCTTAAAAAAGCGTTACCAATCATCAATACGTTAAAATTAAGAGGTAGTTACGGTGAACTTGGTAACAGTAACATCGCTCCTTACAGCTATCTCGCTCTTTACAGCCCTTTTACTGCATTCGGACAGGGTTCTGCTGGTGGACAAAATTTTGCACCTGGAACACCACTTATATTGGGTAGCAGCTATGGAGCAATTCCTAACCCTGATCTGCACTGGGAAACTGTACGCGAATCTAACGTAGGTATTGATGTTGCATTATTAAATAGCAAACTTTACTTCACTGCAGAATATTACAACAAAACGACTAAAGACTTATTGTATGCTTTACCAGTTTCGCTAAGCTCTGGTATTACCAGTCCTTATTTAACTAATATCGGTTCAGTAAACAGTAAAGGTTTTGATTTCTTGTTAGGTTATCAGGATAAAGCCGGCGATTTCGGTTATGACGTAAGTGTTACTGCTGGTTTCAATAAAAACAAAGTATTGAGTCTTTCTGGTATAACTACAGATGCGCTATACGATGGTTATAATTTTTACAACAATGGGGATGCCGGATTCAACATCATGCCGAATCAAAGAATTACTATTAGTCAGGCCGGCCTGCCTTTCGGCTCTTTCTATGGCTATAAAGTAAAAGGTATCTTCCAAACGGATGCCGAAGCGGCGGGTCAAAAAGTAAATGGTAATACTGCACATGCAGGTGACTTGATTTTCGAAAACGTAGATGGAAATCCGGAGATTACCTCGGCCGACAGACAGGTTATAGGAAATCCAAACCCTAAATTGGTATATGGTATTAACCTGCGCTTCAACTACAAAGGTTTTGACGCTGCATTTTTATTCAACGGTGTTGCTGGCGTTGATATCTTTAATGGTACTAAAGCTTATGAAATGTTCCCTTTTGCTGACGGAAATACATCTCCTAAAGTGTTCGGAGCTTCTTTTCTTGGTGCCAATGGCGTAACGTCACAACCTCGAATAGGCATTCAGAACGGTACAAACTTCACGCTGGATCCCAACTCTAACTACTCGTCGGTAAACAGCTATTTCGTAGAAAAAGGAGATTACCTGAAACTCAAAAATCTGCAGATTGGTTATACTTTCTCTACCAACCTGTTAAGTAAGGCTAAAATTAAAAGTGCAAGGATCTTTGTGATGGGTAACAACCTGTTCACAATCACTAAATATTCTGGTCTGGATCCTGAGTTAGGAAGTGCATTCTCACAGGCAGGTTATGCCGGTCCTACAACACGTGGAATTGATGCTGTTTCACAGTATCCACAAACACGCATTTATTCATTCGGTGTCGATGTTAATTTCTAACCTATAAAACTTAAGTCATGTACAAAAAAATATATATAGCCATCCTGATGCTCGCTGTGCTAAGTAGCTGCAAAAAGGATCCTGATAATGTAGGCCCTACAGATGCCTATTCCACTTCAAATTATCCAAAAACAATCAACGATTTACAGAGCATCCTTTCTCCGGGATATTCTAACTTGCGCAGCTTGGCCCTCTACGGTTTTGAATTGATGCCTAAGGCAATGGCAAACTCCACCCATACGTCGAATGGCGCTTACGGAGACCTTGTTTGGACAGAGTGGATGTCAAATAACCTAAGCGTAAATAATACGTTCTCTGCAAATGCATGGAGTGCCCTGTACACAGGTGTCAAAAACTGCAACGTTACCCTTCAGGCGGCAGACTTCTTTGAGAAAAACTATGCTACAGCAGGAGATAAGCAGAATATTGATTATATCCGGGGTCAGGCGTTATTCTTGCGCGCTTTCTATTATTTTCAGCTGGAGTGTTTCTATGGCGAAAGCTATATCAAAGGCACCACCGGAGGCGATAAAATGGGCGTTCCTATTTATGAAACCCTGCCGGCTAATCTTGAGGCAGCACAAAAGCCGAGAGCAAAAGCAAGAGAGGTATGGGATTTTATCCAAAAAGATTTAAAACAATCAGCAGTATTGCTTAAGGGTAAAGTATGGACAGGAAATGATCTGGGACGTGTATCTGAGTGGGCAGCCAAAGGGCTGCTGGGAAAATCTTATGTATTTACTGAAGACTGGACAAACGCTCGTCCTGTATTGCTGGATGTGATTCAGAACAGTGGTAAAACGTTAATGGCTTATGATAAATATAGGGATGCCTTTAATGGTAACTCTGCTAATGAATTCAACGAAGAATCATTATTTGAGTTGAACGTAGATAAAGACCCTATGGGTGATTATGGTATCTACGGAAGTACACCAAATGCAACTACGCTGAATGGCATGATCTGGTCTCCAAACGTTTTAGGTGCTGATGGAACTGAAATCGCTGCCCATGGCCTGGGTTATACGGGTAATGGTGATATCCATGATCAAAATATCAAACGCTTCGGTTATCCTTTAGGTTACTATACCCTGGTAAACAATCCAAACTTTAACACTGCCAAGTCGGCAAGCTACAGCAACCCCGCCAAAGTAATGGATCCTGCATATAAAGCTCAGGCGTTGGCAGTACGTGCTAACAAATTAGCCGATCCACGTTTGTTTGTGAATACCGTACAGCCTTGGTTAGATTCCTTGAAATTTGATGGTGCAAACTGGGCTCCGGTATCAAAACCACCGTATCTTGCCTCAAATGTAAATACTTACGGATGGGGATACCGTAAATATGCAGCACTGGATTACCGTATTGAAACTGTACAGGCAGATGCATGGAACTGGTACTTCCTCAGAATGGCTGATATCTATTTATTATATGCCGAAGCTTCCAAAGGTGCTGGCGATCAGGGAACTGCACTGGAATACCTCAATAAGGTAAAACGTCGTGCCTATAGCTTGCCGATCAATTCGCCATCTGCAATAGATTATACCAGCTTAACTGGACAAACTAAAGCCATTAACGACCCTGTTCTCGGTAACAACCCATTATACTATGAACGTTGGGCAGAGCTGTTCAATGAAGGTCAGTGGTGGTTCGATATCTGCAGATGGAAACTCGGGAAATCTGAAGCGGCTTATTTCGGTTCTACATTGACAGTTAGTGCATTGCAGTTTAACGAAAATAAAGCCTACTCATGGCCAATTCCGCAAGATGAGTTCAACTCTAATGCGAAGATCGCCGGACAACAAAATCCAGGTTATTAATTCATTCAGTCAATTTGGTTAGTTGACAGTGTAAGGCCGCCGCAAGGTGCCTTACACTTTATTATAAAATACCCGCATGCACAGATTACCGAAATTCCATTCTTTTGTAGCGCTGTTCCTACTGTGCTGGCTGGTGCAGGAGCCTATACTCCATGCGCAGGATAGCTTGAAAAATCTCCCCGAATACAGTCTCCCGTTAACATCAGAAAAGTTGGTTATTGCGCATTGCATGACCAACATTATTAGTTTTAAAGGACATCCGTTAGAAGATAGTGGCAATAGCCGGTACTACGCGCCAACTGGAAACATATCAGCCCCACTTGGAGGCCTGACACAGGTGAAAGTAATGGTCGACAGTATGATGTCCAGCCGTTCCCTGGATGAAGCGGTAGAATTTGAGATGCGTGCCGCCATTCGCTCAGGTATCGATGGCTTTCAATTTTACTACATTCTGGGAGCCAAAGACTGGGACAATATTATCAAAGCCTACTTCCGTGTAGCCGAACAACAAAAGCTCAAATTTAAATTTACTTTTTGTATCTCTCATCCCAATGGAAAAACAGAAGACCTAAAGATTGAGGAATACGCAGCCAGGATGAATGGGATACTTGATGAAGTTGGACGCGATAATAAACACTGGCTCCGCACACCGGACGGCAGACTCGTCATTTACCAATGGGATGGGGAAGGGCTGGCAGATATTCCGGCCGACCGTAATGGATTACCAGTTCCTTATTATATTGCGAGAGCGTATCAGCGACTTGCCGATAAGACACACGAACGTTTTGCTTGCATATTTACCATAAACAAAGAAATTACTAATAGAGACCTCAACGATTTCCTGGATTATTTCCCCGCAACGTGGATCTGGACGCTACCTTACAACGATAAGAACTACGTTGGGGAACGTATCTCTCAAATCTGCTCAACCAGAAAACGAACTTTTACAGCTTCTGTTTTTAATGATTTCTATACTTCAAAATTGTTAAAAAAAGGAACATGGGATATGTACCACCAGGTATCTGATGCCGTTCAGGCTGGAATAGGGCAGGTGGAACGTAAGTATATTACTACGGGGCTATCCTACAATTTTAGAAAACTGCTGGAATTTGGCATAGCAAAAAATGCTGCTATTATTAATGTGATAACCTGGAACGATTATCCCGAAGGACATCACCTGGCACCAGAAATAAACCATAATGAAGGATTTTCTATTCTGTTAAACTATTACAAAAGCAAATGGAAGAACGAACCATCGCCATATGCCGACAGGGATGTAGCGATTGCATTTTTTAAGAAATATAAACATGATGTTGTTCCTGCACCATTTAACATCCCGGTAAAAGCTTTTCAAAAGGAGGTAATACCCGCAGTGTGGGAAGACTCGATAGAGCTGGTTACTCTGCTCAGGGCTCCGGCAGATATCAACGTCAATGGTAGCAAAAAACATGCTGCTGCCGGGCTTTCCATTTCAAAATTTCCAATGAAAACGGGTGTAGTTAGTGTAAATGTTACACGAAACAATCAGCGCACTGTAAAATTCGTCACTCCTGAAGGAATTACGGCCTTTCCTTACCGTTCAGACCGGATTACCTATACCTTTAGCAGTGAATTTGAACGGTTTTATAAAGATCTTTATCCGGGATTTACACCTTCATTTTCCACAGAATATAACACACGAAAACAATAACATATAATTAAGATACGACATGAGAAAGATGAGTACCTGTTTTTTGAGCTTACTGCTGCTGAGCACCGGCCTGTTTGCACAGGAAAGCCAGCCGCTGAGCGCGCAATTGAATAAAGTAAAACTGGAGTTTAAACTTGACGAAGCCGGACGACCGGTTTATCAGGTAGATTACGCAGGGAAGAAAGCCATCAAGCCCTCGGTAATGGGCTTTGAACTTGCTAACGATGCAGCCTTCGCTAAAGATTTTGTAATTACAAGCAGTCAGAAGTCGGCACACGACGATAGTTGGAAACCAGTTTGGGGTGAGGTGAGTTCTATTAGAGATCATTATGAGCAATTAACTGTTCACTTAAAGCAAAAAAATGCACCCTTCAGATTACTTGATATCGTTTTCCGTGTATTCGAGGACGGTGTAGGTTTTAGATATACCTTCCCAAAACAAAAGGATCTGAAACACTTTGTTGTGAGCAAAGAACTGACAGAATTTAATCAGACTGGCGATCATAAAGCATTCTGGATCCCTGGTGATTACGATACCAATGAATATAAATATACAACCTCGACCTTAAGTGCTGTTGACGCATGGGTAGTAAAAGATAAGGCTACAGACATCGTAGTACGCGTTGTTCCGGATCAACATTCAGTAGCAACGCCACTCATGTTAAAGACTTCCGATGGTTTATATATCAATATCCACGAAGCCGCACTGGTCAATTATCCAGCGATGCAATTGCATGTTGATACCAAGAATTTCGGTATGTCGGCAAGCCTGGTACCAGATGCTACAGGTAATAAAGCGTATTTATATGCACCGTTCAGTACTCCATGGAGAACAATTATTGTCAGCGATAAAGCTACAGACATCCTGAGTTCTAAAATGATCCTAAACTTAAACGAGCCGTCAAAACTAGCTACAACTGATTGGATCAAACCAATGAAATTTATGGGTGTTTGGTGGGAACTGCAAATCGGTAAAAGCGGATGGAACTATGCCGACAGTCAGGATACACTGGATGCAAAAGGTCAGCTCATTCCAAACGGCAAACATGGTGGTAATACCGCCAACGTAAAGCATTATATCGACTTTGCAGCTAAAAATGGTATTCAGGGCCTATTGGTAGAAGGCTGGAACGTAGGCTGGGAAGATTGGTTTGGCAGCTGGAAAGAAAATGTGTTTGACTTTACCACACCATATCCTGACTTCGATGTTAAAGCGATTTCTGACTATGCCAAGTCTAAAGGTGTAAGCATGATTATGCATAACGAAACATCTGGCGCTGCAACAACTTATGAACGTTATCTGGATACAGCATTTAAGTTTATGAATACCTACAACTATCCTGCAGTTAAAACGGGTTATGTTGGTAAGATAATTCCTAGAGGGGAGCACCACGACGGGCAATGGATGATTAACCATTACCAACGTGTAGCGCAAAAAGCTGCCGATCATCACGTGATGCTGGATTCGCATGAGTCTAACCGTCCAACAGGATTACACCGTACTTTTCCAAACTGGATGGCTTCTGAAGCTGGTCGCGGTAACGAATACAATGCCTTCAGTGATGGAAACCCGCCAGATCATGAAACGATTATGCCTTTTACCCGGTTTATGGGGGGCCCAATGGACTACACGCCGGGTATATTTAAACTGAAAGGTTATGCCGCTGCGGCACCAGATAGGCAAGTACATACTACACTGGCTAAACAACTGGCGCTATATGTTACCCTTTATAGTCCACTGCAAATGGCAGCCGACCTTCCTGAAAACTACGATGCGCACCAGGATGCCTTTCAATTTATCAAGGATGTAGCCACAGATTGGGATGATACCAAGGTGGTAGAGGCTGAGCCGGGCGATTATATCTCTACTGCAAGAAAAGCGAAAGGTACAAGCAACTGGTTTATCGGTGCGATTACCGACGAAAATAGCAGAGTAACAAATATTCCTTTAACCTTCCTGGATAAAGGAAAGAAATACATTGCTACGATTTACGGCGATGCGGCTACAACAGACTGGCAGAAAAATCCTGAGGCCTATGTTATCACTAAAGTCGTGGTTACGCAGGCAACTGTACTGAATCTTAAACTTGCCAGTGGCGGGGGAGCAGCAGTAAGCGTTTATCCGGCAACTGCGGCTGAGGCTTCAAAATATAAAGCCTATAAAAAATAAGTAGATCTTCTTTATACCCTTTAAATAGGAGAAAAGGCTATATCGTACTATATGATGTAGCCTTTTCTCTTTTGTAATAAATACTGACTATATTGTTAATGTCAGCGCTTAGCTCTGGCAGCCAAATATATGTCTCCCTGTATGAAAAATCCGATAATGGCTCTTTGCGTTGCATTTATCTTATGTTTTTGCTCAGCCTCTGCACAGCAAAACACTGAGCGCATGATCATTGACAAGCTGAATAGCCAGGGCAAAAATTATCCCCAGGAAAAAATACATCTGCATTTTGACAGGTCTTTTTATGCTGCCGGAGATACCGCCAGATTTGCCGGGTACCTCGTCAATGCTGTCAAAAACGTCCCCAGTGATTTGAGCCGAATTTTGCATGTTGAACTGATAAATGACCAAAACAAAATCATAAAAACTTTAATTTTACAGACAATAGCGGGCTTCAGCGCAGGTGATTTAGCACTGTCCGACAGTCTTCCTCAAGGGATGTATCATGTTCGTGCATATACCAATTGGATGCGTAATTTCAGTCCGGAATTTTTCTTTACTAAATACATCAACATCATCAACCCCTATAATGGTTCCGTTGAATCTGCTGAAAAAGAGGGAAGCATTGCTGATAACGCAAAAAAATATAAGGTCAGTTTTTTTCCGGAGGGAGGGCAATTGATTAACGGGTTGACTGCTCGTGTCGGTTTTAAAATCGTTAATTGGCGGGGTAATGGTGTAATCGCATCAGGATTATTACTTGATGAGGCCGGTAAAAGCATCCTTGAGTTCGGTTCCGGACATGCGGGAATAGGCAGTTTTCTGTTTACACCATCATCGTTAAAACAGTATACGGCCGTTTTTAACTTTCCAGATGGATCAAAGCAGGAAGTCCAACTTCCAATTGCATTAAATAGCGGAACCATTCTTACAGCAAATAATAGCAACCCAGATAGCCTTTTTGTTAAAATTCAGTCGACTGAAGATCTCCTTAACAAAAAAACGTTTACTTTCATTCCGTTGTCAAATGGTATTCCCTTGTTTTACATGGATACACAACTTCCTGACCAGCAAATTTCTATTACCATACCGAAAAGTAAACTACCAGGTGGTATCCTGCAGCTGAGCCTGCTCAATGACTTGAATCAACCAATATCTGAACGATTAATTTTTAATAGTTATCAGGAAAAGATAAATCTTGCGCTTTCGGGATTTAAACCAGCCTACCAAAAAGATGAAAAGGTGGAGTTGGAATTGCAGGCTACAAGCGTAACCGGAAAACCAATAATTGGTAGTTTTTCGATGGCAATAGTCAGCTCCGGTGATTTAAGTGCCAATGAAGACGATGAACAAACAATCTATAGCAACCTCCTCCTCAATTCTGATTTGAAAGGTAGCATAAAGCAGCCTAACTACTACTTCAATAGCCCTTCGGAAAAAAAAGATGAAGAACTGGACGGCCTGATGCTTACCCAGGGCTGGAGCAGGTTTATATGGCAGCAAGTTTCTGGCACTCAATTATCAGATCCGGTCTTTGCCGCCGAACGGAGGATAAAAATTAGCGGACAGATCACAGGAGTTTCCAAAGGCTCACCCATAGCAAACATCCCTATTACCTTGCTGGCCGGCGAACTGGATAAGGGGATGTTATTGGATACGTTAACTAATCGAGATGGACAATTCACTTTTTATCTGTCAGATTCTCTGGGATATTTGCCCTTAAGGATTCAGGCTAAAGCCAGGCAGGGTGTAGCATATACGGTAACTATCAATCATGAACAACGGCCGAATATAGCCGAAAATACCAGTGGTAATAAAAACCTAAAGGGGATAGTCGATGCATTTAAAACAACAAAGGATTATGGAAATTATGTTGCCCAACTGAAGACTAGGGGCGAAAGTAAGTTTAATTTTAAGGGGCTTAATCAATTGAAAGATGTCAATATAGTAAATTATAACCGGAAAATAAAGCTTGCAGATTCGCACTCCACAAATCTAAATGGTCCTGGAAACGCAGATAGAGTTCTGCTTCCTGATGTAGTGGAGAAATTGCCAGACCTGACAAACTTAGATGGGATATTGCCTATCGTCAATGTACCCGGTGGCTTCAGATTAAGATCGGCGATACCCGACGGCAGTCACACACCCGACATGTTGGTTTTAGTTGATGGTGTACCTGGATTGATATCCGTTCGGGAAATATCTCCCAGGGATGTCGAAAGTATAGAATTTATGAAAAATGTGCTGACAACAGCTATTTATGGTATAAGAGGTTCGGGTGGGGTACTTTTGATCACTACAAAGAAGGGCGATTCTTATAAACATCAAAAGCAGGCTGCCAATTCGCTCTTTATCCCTGGCATATTTGCCTTACAGCATAAATTTTACCAGGAAGCCTTTGCGCATGAAGTGCAAAGTAACCAGGTGGTCAAAACCATGTTTTGGAAACCCGATCTGATCACAGATCAACAAGGACGGGCGAAAATTAGCTTCAACAATTTTCCTAATCTTAAGGATTGCACCGTCATTATTGAGGGAGTAGGGGCAAGAGGTAACCTCGTTCGTAAAACAATCCGTAATGGTGATTTACAATTAGGTCAGAGGAATTAACAAAAAAAAATACCCCCAAATAGTATCTAACTTTTTGGGGGCAGTGCAAATTAGGGGGATTTTTAAATAAAATCAGAATTAGGCGTTCTGAACGGCGTCGTTTGCATCATCAGATGCATCTTTTACCGCATTTAAAGAGTCTTCTTTGTACGCTTTAAATTCATCAGACAGGCCTTGCGCTTTGCTCTTAACCTTGTCTACAACACTGTCTTTAAGGTCAACAAGGTCGTTCTTTCCAGAAGCTACCCTGTCTTTAACAGCTTGATATTTATCTTTTAGATCTTCTTTAAGATCATCAGCTTTGTCGGCAATAAGGCCCCTGGTTTCTTCTCCACTTGAAGGCGCAAATAAAACACCTAATACAGCACCAACGGCTAAACCGGCTAAAAGTGCTACAATCGCTTTAGAAGAATCAGATCCGCTGGATGTGCAGTTGGATAATAATTTTTTGTATTTCATGATAAACGTGTTTTTGTATAGTGTAACAGCTTATCATCAATTGTGTTTTTAAAAAAACGAATTATTCTGCTTCTTCATCAACGTTAATCTTGATTTCATGGTCAGAAATCACAATTAAACGTTCTTTATATAAAGAACCGATCGTCTTTTTAAATGCACTTTTGCTAATTTTGAACCTGTGGTAGATATCTTCAGGTGAGCTTTTATCTCCAAGGGCAATAACACCACCACTGGCTTTTAATTCTTGGAAAATAACTTCTTTGCTGTCCAAAATATGACCATAACCCATAGGTTGCAGACTTAAATCAATCTTTCCTTCTACACGAATCTTTTTAACCCAGCCTCTTCTAACTTCCCCGGAATGCAATTCGTCAAACAATTCGTTGGTATATAACAAACCGATATATTTATTATCGATGATCGCATTGAAACCAAGATCAGATCTGTCTACAATCAGCAAACTTACTTCATCGCCTTCTTCGAGGTCGATATCATCTTCCTCAACAAAATTCGTTAAACGTGATGAAGCTACCATACGGTCATTGCTGTCATCAAGAAACACATAGACAACGTGCTTATCACCCTTAAACATCGGACGCTTCTGTTCCCGGGTAGGCACGTAGATATCTTTATCGATGCCCAGATCCATATAGACCCCATCTTCGGTCGAATCAATTACCGTTAAATAAGCAAAATCACCTACGCAGGCTAAAGGTCTTTGGGTTGTAGCAAGTAAAGTCCCGTCCTTATGGATATACACAAATGCGTTTAAGTCGCCCCCAATTTCCAGTGTTGCAGGTACCAGGTGATAAGGTAAAAGCACTTCTTTATCCCCGTCAGTAAGGATCAGTCCTTTTTCAGTTTTCTGTGCGACTTTTAAATCATTGTATTGTCCAATAGCTATCATGCTGCAAAGATAACATAAGGGAACCTTTGTTAGCTAATAAATTTTGTTAAGTAACGGTGTATGGCTACCATATCGTCATCACCAAGACCTTTTTCCACGGCGTCAATCAAGGTTGCCGACAAAGCTTTTCCCGTAGGGGTGTCCATTCCCATTGCTTCGGCGAGGCCGATATCTTTTTTTAATAACTTAAGCGCGAAAGCTGGCGTGTAGTCTTCATTTACAATGTTGCTGGTCTTCAACTTAGTAATTCCGCTGCCTATCGGTCCGTTATTAATTAATGGTAGCAGATCCTCGGCACTGATTCCATTCTTTGCTGCAAACACAACTGCTTCCGATAAGCCCTGAATGGTAATTCCCAAAAACAGGTTAATAGCGAGTTTAGCAATGTTACCAGCACCAGAGGCACCTAAAAGTGTAGACGATTTGCCAAGAGCGGCGAAAACCGGTTGTACCTGATCAAACGCAGCAGCATCCCCGCCAACCATGATGATCAGTTGTCGTTCTGTTGCGGGTTTTACACTTCCGGATACAGGAGCATCAAGGTACGAAATTCCCTTCTCTGCTGCTGTAGCAGCGAGTTGCCGCGTTGTTTCGGGAGATACAGTGCTCATGTCAATATAAATAGAAGCCTTTCCTGCACCAGCAGCAAACAGATTGCCATAAACTTCCTGCACAGCCGCATCATTGCTCAGCATGGTAATAATCACGTCTGATGTCGATACCAACGAAGCAACAGTGTCAGCAACCTGGATATCAACAGTCTGTTGAAAGTCTTTTGCCTTCTGAGCGTTCCTGTTGTATACCTGTACTGAAAAACCTGCGTTCACCAGATTTGTTGCCATGGGAACACCCATATTACCCAAACCAATAAACCCTATATTTTTAATTGTTACCATGATCATTTATTTTGAAATCAAAATTAGTTGCCCAACTTCAATATTTATGTAAAAACACTGTCTTTTTTATTTTTGTTCCGTTTAGGTACACGTCCTAATACTGTGTTGAAAATGCCGGGTTTACGAGAGCCTTTCACAGAATTTTATGAAAACAATAAAAAAAATGAACAGCCATCCCCTTGTCTGCTAGTATACTATTTTATAACTTAGCCCTTGAGAGCGTTAATGGGGTGTGGGTTGGTTGATACTAACCCCGCCCTTTTTTGTTTTATGTAAATACCTAATTGTAGGTATTTCTACCATCCCAATTGCTATTTACCTTTATGCCATACAAATTAGACCTTAAAGCTAACGGAAATGGCATTTATTACCTATGTAAAAGAACGAGTATCCTACATGATACTCATTCTTAAAAAAGTTTAACAGGCCGGTTGCTGCATTATTTTAATTCAGCGATAGCGGCATCAATATAAGCTACATTGGCTTTGCCAATTGGCGTTTCCTTGAGTTTGTTTAGCAATGTGCTTGCATATCTGTTCATGCCCTGAGCTCTATTGCCCAGACCGAATGCCTTCGCATCGTCTACGGCAAGCTCCAGCGCGGCAGTATTATTCAGTTTCCCTACCAAAATTAAATAAAGTGGTAAAGCAGCCTGTTGCTCAGCTCTGCTTTTTTGAGCAAAACCTTCAGAAAAATAGGGTAGTTCAGACAATGTGCCATTATTTGCATATACCAGTCTAATGGCGCGTGTGAGCAAGCCCTTATTGTCTTTCTCTAATGATTTGGCTGCTTGAACAGCATTAGCGGGCTCTTGTTTCGCCAGGGCAGTTAATGAAGCAGCCTGCACATTGTACGACTGACTTTTTAAGCCGTTCTGGAAAATAGGTAAGTAAGCAGAGCTCACAACTGTACCCAGCATATTAATCGCTTCTGCTTTTACCGAATTGTTAGGGTCGGTTTCTGCCAACCGCTGGATTTCAGGCATCAGTTTCCTTGAAATAGCAGGATCTTTCAAATCGAGAACCTTCAGTGTAGTTAAACGAATATTATAATAAGGGTCTTTCAGGGCGGTAATCAACGTCGAGAAGCTCTCCGGGTCCTGAATGTTCTTAGCCGCAACCAACATAGCTTCCAAACGATCTACGTAAAGAGGAGCATGCGCAAACTGAAAGTTGAACGCGTGCAGGCTTTTCTGGTCTGCTTTTTCCCAAAGTACAACCTTATCTGCATCAACATTAATTAGATCCGGTTCGGTTGGACTTAGAAATGTAAAAGATTGTACGGCATCTTTCAACGTGATCTGGTGGCGTTGTTTGGTGCCACCTAAATAAACGTCAACAGCCATAGGAATGATAAACGGCGCTCCTTTTTGAGTTTGGCTCATCGTCACCGTGGTTCTTTTATTTTCAGCATCCCAGGCATAGCTGATATTCACAACAGGGTGGCCAGCATTAAAATACCATTGGTTAAAAAACCAGTTCATATCCTGTCCGCTTGCTTCTTCCATTGCCAGGCGCAACAAATGAGCCTCACCATTTTTGAAGGCATTTTGTTTCAGGTAAATATTAAGTCCCTTGAAAAATACCGCATCACCAAGATAGTTCCGCATCATATTCAGGATTCGCCCGCCTTTTTGGTAAGAAACCAAGTCAAAAACCTCTTCCTTGTCATCATAATTAAAACGAACGAGTGGTTTTGTGTAATTTGAAGTGCGACTCAGGTAGCTCAGCTGATCTCTGTAATTGTGGTCATCTGCAACATCCTTTCCGTATTTGTGTTGTGCCCACAATACCTCACTATAATTAGCAAACGACTCATTTACTGTAATATTACTCCAGCTTTCTGCAGTCACATAATCGCCAAACCATTGATGGAAAAGTTCATGAGCAATGGTGCTTTCTGGATTATCGTAGTTTTCGTCCAGCATTTGTCTGGGCGTACGCTGTACATATTCGCCATGTAATGTGGCGGTAGTATTTTCCATTGCACCACTAACATAGTCCCTGGCCACAATTTGGCTATACTTATTCCATGGATAATCTACACCCAAAGTTTTAGAATAGAAATCTATCATTTCTGGTGTTAAGCCAAAAATTTGTTTTGCATAAGGCGCATAGGCTGGCTCCAGGTAATAATTTACCTCTTTCGTTTTCCACTTGTCATGATATACCTTGAAATTGCCAACTGCCATCATAAATAGGTAGGTAGAGTGGGGAAGATCCATCTTCCAGGTATCGGTACGCGTGCCATCAGTGTTTTTTACCTGCGTAGTCAGCTGTCCATTAGACAGTGTAACGTATTTTGCAGGTACAGTCATGCTGATCTCCGACGTGGTTTTCTGGTTTGGTCGATCCAATGTTGGGAACCATGCTGAAGAAGATTGTGTTTCTCCCTGTGTCCAAATCTGAACGGGTTTACCTTTTACAGCACTGTCAGGATTGATAAAGTACAAACCTTTAGCATCGGTAATGGCTGTTGATCCCTTAACAGTTAACTCGTCAGGTTTTGCCGTATAAGCAATATATATAGTATAAGCCTGGCCTGGTAAAAATTTCTTACCCAGCTGAATCTTAATTTCCTGTTTGTCATAGCTGAATTTTAAGGGCTGCAATGTTTTACCATTTACCAACGCGACAGTTTTAATGTCCATGCCCTGTGCATCAAGCGTCAGGCTGTCTGTTGCATAGGCGTAGGGTTTAAAGGTTGCCCACTCTTTGCCGTACAAATACCGTTTAGCATAATCAAATCGTACATCCAGTTTAGTATGTACCAAAGCGTTTACTTTTGTGGCAGAAGCGCGATAAGGCTGAATAGCCACTTGGGCTGCTGGTGCCTGCGCCATTGCACTATAGCTACCTGCTATAAGTGCAAGGCTAGCCATCAGGGAGATTTTACTCATATAAAGAAAATATTAAAGGGCGAATGTAGTTATAGATTCACAAAGTAATTAACGCCAATTTACATTTAAGCTTATATTGCAGGCATGAAATATCCAGTTACCCGAAAAGATACGATAATTGATAACTATTTTGGAATCCAGGTGCAAGATCCATACCGCTGGCTGGAAGATGACAAGTCTGCCGAAACCGCCGAATGGGTTGAGGCACAGAATGCTGTTACACAGGATTTTCTAAACCATATACCCTTCCGCAGTGCTATCCAGGAAAGACTGAAGAAATTGATGGACTACGAGAAATTTTCTCAACCTTTTAAAAGGGGAGTATATACTTATTTTTATAAAAATAGCGGACTCCAAAATCAAAGCGTATTATACCGGCAGCTGGAGGACGGAACTCCCGAAGTTTTTTTAGATCCCAACACCTTTTCTGAATCAGGAACATCGGCCCTGGCTGGGATTAGCTTTAGCAAAGATGGCAGTATGCTTGCCTATCAGGTGTCGGAAGGTGGGGCTGACTGGACCGATATATACGTGCTGGATGCCGCGACAAAGCAACTTGTTGCTGAAACGATCACTAACGTTAAGTTCTCGGGCGTAGCCTGGAAAGGCAATACAGGTTTTTATTACAGTACCTACACCCAGCCTAAAGAGGGAAGTCAACTGTCAGGCATAACCGATCAGCATTGTCTTTATTACCATACTCTGGGTACAGGCCAGTCTGAAGACCAGTTGGTTTTTGGAGGGGCCGCACAACCACGCAGATATGTAGGTGCCGAGTTGACCGAAGACGAGCGTTTTCTGGTAATAACGGCAGCAAACTCAACGTCCGGAAATGAGCTCTACATCAAAGACTTCAATGATGGAGGCGATGCCGGGTTGCAATGTTTGGTGGATAATTTTGAACAGAACCATGATGTGCTTTGCAACGTCGACGCTACTTTATACATATATACTAATCTTGCCGCACCCAATGGACGTATCGTGACGGCCCATGTGGCCGCCGCGAAGCCGGAAAGCTGGAAGGACCTGATTCCAGAAACAGAAAATGTGCTGAGCCCCTCAACAGGTGGAGGTAAAATCTTTGCTAATTATATCAAAGATGCTGTTTCAATGGTAAAGCAATACGCGATTTCTGGTGCGCTCGAACAAACTATCGACCTGCCGGGCTTAGGTACGGCAACAGGATTTAGTGGAAAAATAGATCAACAAGAACTTTATTATACATTTACTTCTTATATCTATCCGCCCACGATATTTAAATATACTATTGCGAACGGGAGTTCGGAGATTTATAAAACATCAGGCGTACAATTTGACCCTTCTTTGTATACGTCTACGCAGGTATTCTACAATTCCAAAGATGGCACACGGGTGCCAATGATTATTACACACCAGAAAGGTCTGGTGCAGAATGGGCAAAATCCAACGGTGTTGTATGGCTATGGTGGCTTCAACGTGAGCCTAACGCCCGGATTCAGCACGGCTGTGGTAGCGCTGATTGAGCAGGGTGGGGTTTATGCTGTAGCAAATTTAAGAGGCGGTGGCGAGTATGGCGAAGCATGGCATGTAGCCGGAACCCAGATGCAGAAACAAAATGTGTTTGACGATTTTATCGCAGCTGCGGAATTCCTGATTACTGAAAAATATACTTCATCCCGTTACCTTGCTGCAATGGGTGGCTCTAACGGCGGACTCCTTGTAGCGGCAACGCTGATCCAACGACCGGATTTATTTAAAGTAGGATTTCCCGCTGTCGGCGTACTTGACATGCTCAGGTATCATAAGTTTACTGCGGGTGCCGGTTGGAGCTTCGACTATGGGACTTCAGAAGATTCGAAAGAGATGTTTGAGTATCTGTTAGCATATTCCCCTGTACAAGCTATCAAAGCGGCTGCGCGCTACCCGGCAATGTTGATTACTACAGCTGATCACGACGACAGGGTAGTGCCTGCACATTCATTTAAATTTGCTGCAACGATCCAGGAAAAACAAGGAGGGGAGGCACCGGTACTGATCAGAATTGAAACCAATGCAGGGCATGGTTCAGGAAAGCCTACTGATAAAGTTATTGCTGAGATTGCTGATAAGTGGGCCTTTTTATTAAATCAAATGGGATTAGCTTACAATAGCTAATCCCATCTGAAAAAAATTATTGATTGGTCATAGTCTGACCACCAAAACCAATTTGCTGGCTGGTTGGTGTGTTCATTCCTTTAGCAAAAACTGTGTAATGGTATCCTGCGGCGAATACAACGCCAGTTAATGTTGTTTTAACGGCTCCAGTTGCCTTGTCCTTGATGTCAAATGAATATGTTTTTGGATCAACCTGGACAAATGAACTCGCTGTCTTGTAAGTTTTATCTGAAATTAAATTGGTTGTAGCACCTGTGACAGCGAGGTCAAGCGATCCCGCATCAGGAGATAAATTGATGAAACGCACAAAGGCTTTATCTGAAGAGGTTGCAGACAAATCATCATTCACTAATAAACCATCTAGTGTACTAGTTGTGCTGCCAATTAAAAAATACGAATACGCGCTGTTATCAGACACTGTCACCGTTTTTGTAAGAAGGCTTTCGATGGAGCTGGCAGAAGTAAATTTCAACGTATTACTTCCAGAGGCAATCGTCCTGTATGATACCGTGCCGCCGAATGGTAGAGCAGCACTATTGAGACGTGTATCGGTATTGAGATATACATTATAGGTAGCTGGGGTAGGTGATGCATTGATCAGCGCAATTCCGTTTGCTACAGTTACAGTAGCATCTTCTTTTTTACATGAATTGAAAAGCAGCGCTCCTGCAGTCATTCCGATCAGCATCAATAAACGAGAGGTTTTGTTGTGACTGAAGTTTGTAGAAATTTTCATAAATACGAATAGTTGATTTTAAGTCTAAGCTGTTAGCGTTATCTATCCCTTGCTAAACGGATAAAGTCATCCTGGTGCTACATATGAATTAAACCTGTGACCTAACGCCGCAAATATCAGGAATAACAATAACAATTGGTTCATTATTTTAACACACTATACGTTAAAAAAAGTTAAAATCAAATTCAGGATGTAATAAAAATTGGATTTGAACCTTTAATAGATAACTGAAAATTAAATTTGTATAAAAGCGTGATTGTGTCTAAAAGACAGTGTTCTTATAAATATACATATCTGTGTAGCTCTGAAAACTGACTAAATCGAAATAAATAGTATTTATTTGGTTGACCAATTTTGTTTTTTGGATCATATAGGTTTTTTAGTGGTGTTATTTCTTGAAATAAGTTCAAATTATTGTTATTTTTTAAATTTTGACCGAAAAATATGATTTTATTGAGTGTTTATTGATCATTTTATGAGTTTTTGTTGGTATAATTTTGATTTATGGTGTTTAACTTAACATTGAGTTCGGTAAAGTGTATTGTGTATCCTATTATGTAAGGTTATTTATTGTTTTGTTGATTAGTTATTTTGTCTGAATTCGTCTTTTTGTCGGATTTCAATTTTTTATTGCTCAATATTGGGGTTGAAAGCGCTAAAAATTCTTGCTAATGAAGGATAACGCCAATTAAATAGGGGATGAGATAATCAAATTCCGAATTATAAGGTTAAAAAAATATTTTTATTTAATTTTTTACATCAAATGTCAGAAATAATTCGTTTTTTTACAGAAGTTAAGTATTGCGGATGCAACACTGTTAGCCAAACGGCATGATATTTGGATACATGAATTAATGCTAATAACTTTTTTATAAAAATATTCATAGTGTATTTTGTACACTAACAAAAAGTTCTTACATTTGTATCAGCAAGTAGATGATCAGCGGATCATCGAACATTAAAATTGACATATCATTTTCAAGTCTGTTAACCAGCAGTCAAAACTGCGACTTGAAGATATAAAGGAAAACCCGTTCATACAGGTTTATATTTGGTTAGAATAGGGATGTGTCTGGATGGAACAACCCTTTCTTTTTTTATAGCCTTTTCTCTTCTCTCTATCTTCCATTTACTTTTCATAATCTTTATCACTTCTTTCATAATCTTTATCACTTCGTATTTTTTTGATTTTTTATACCGAAAACCAAAACGGTATTATCATATTAATGTCATTTGTAATTGACTAAATTTGAATTTTTGATCCAATTTATGGTGTCCTCTTGTCAAAATACTGCTTTAAAGAGGTTTTTTAACAGAAAATCGGATTAGAACTTCGATTTCTTCTGTAGTTCTCGTGTTTTTTATAAAAAAAAATAATAGTGTATTTTGTACACTAAGAAATAGTTCTTATATTTGTATCAGCAAGTAGATGATCAGCGGATCATCGAACATTTAAAATTGACATATCATTTTCAAGTCTGTTAACCAGCAGTCAAAACTGTGACTTGAAGATATAAAGGAAAACCCGTTCATACAGGTTTATATTTGGTTAGAATAGGGATGTGTCTGGATGGAACAACCCTTTCTTTTTTTACAGCCTTTTTTTAATGTAAATCTTCATGCTTATTTCGAGAAAAATAAAGCCGCATCATCCGGATCTAATTTATAACTCAATATCGTTCCTCCATCAAAATGCACCGTCTGTGTTCTGCTACTCAATACTATTTTCTTTTTTAGCGTTTTACCGTTCTTGAGTGTTGCCTGAACCGTTAATGGAAAGATGAAAACGTCAGATTCCTGAATGATTGTTAAAGTGTTTTTTGCTTGCTCTACACTTAAGGTCGGTATCACCTTGCTATGCAGCCAGGAATTGACAAATAATTCCAAATCCTTTCCCGTATTGATGTTTAGCTGAGCAATAAATGTCTTTACTGATTGGTTTGTTAACTTACTGAACGCTGACATTGTTGCAGCTAACTTTTGTTCGCCAACGTATTGCTGTAGCAGATAGAACAACCAGGAGCCCTTGCTATACGAAACACCGCTATTTCCATAATCGTTCAATAAATCAGCGTGTCCGTCAAATTTGCCATTGATATAATTTAGCTTCTGGGATTTAAAGAATGTCCGTACAATTGTGTCGCCATAGGTTTCTTTCAAAAGTATTGATTCTGCATATGTTGCCCAACCCTCGGTTAGGAAATTCGTTGCTGCGCCGTTTGGATTTGTCCACTGATGGGCGATTTCATGTCCAAAAATTGCTCTCGGACTTGGTTTGTCGGTAATGATATACCCACCGGTCTCTGCAGCGATAATCACGCTGTTACTTCTGTTTTTCCAGCCATTGCCTCCGCTGGAGCGATCCTGCAAAATTCCGAAGTAATTGCCTTGTGGTTTTCCAAAATTTCGTTGCAGGGTGTCATAGACCTTAGAGAATTGCTGATACAGCAGCTCGTGGTCAGGCCGAAAATCTTTTGTAGCGTAAACTACAAGTGCAATATCATCCTTTTTAGAGATTGTCGTTTCCCATTCCTTGTCATAATATAGGCCGAGGGCAAAAATAGGGCCGTCAGATTTAGCGCTGACGATTTTATGCTGACCTTCAACTGCCTCTTGCTGCGGTAGGGTGGTGGATATCCCATATGTCGCAGGAATTTCAGCATGAACAGAAAAATCAGCCCGGTCATTTGCGCTAGAGAAACTGAAAAAGGGATGCCAGCAATATTGATTGCGCACATGTCCGAAAATGTCACCGAAATAACCTGAGTTCCTGTTATTGTCGTCTTTCTCGATTGCTAGACTGTAATTAAGTACAATTTTTTGTATGCCGCGCAGCTGTGTGTTGACCCAGAGTAATCCGCCGCCAGCCAGATAGTTTAATTTCTGTCCATTGCTTGTTAGCCCGGATATCAAAGCATGATGGTTAAATCTTACAGCAAAACCCAATGGGTCGCTTACATCAATAGTTAAGGTGTCAGAAACAATTATGCCGGCTCCCGGTGTTACTTTCAGATTTAAGCTCTGCCTTTTGATTTTATTAAGCCGGTCTATAGCCAACTTTTCGGCAATTATCCAGGATCCATTTATTTTTTTGAATTTGTAAATACCACTGTAAATCACCGATGTGTTTGTCTCATCTCCGGAGTTACCATACAATACCGCGCCGGTAATCAATGCAAAAGCACTATCACCCTGCACTTTGATAATGCGGTGTAGTCCTGCTTTTCGCTCAAACTTTTTGTTGACAGTAGCTTGATAGAAGCTTTGGAGTTCTGCTAAAGGGATAAGTTTATTAAAATCAACCGTGTCAGCACGCTGAAAAGCGGAGTCTATACTGATAATATATTCATTTAACAGTCGGTCAGCATTTTTCTCTTGTGCTAAATTTACTATCGGTGAAAAAAGGGCGAAAAGGACGAGCGGTACGTAAGTTAGTTGTTTCATGTTGCAGGATTGGAGTGCCAACCATCAACAAGTCGAAATTACCGATCAAATGTTGCATCAACTATATGGTTAAAAGCTATTGTCTGATATTCAATTTGTCCGAATTGCTAGCGCCGGCATCCTGCTCTCCGCTAAGCGAGAGTTGTGCTACCGCGGGATCAATTTTTGCAGTGCTTTTTAACTGAATGTTGACTACTCCGTTTACTCCACGTGCACCATATGCCATGTTTGAGTAGGGTGCTTTCAGAACACCTATCTCTTCAATTTTTGATGGGGTAAGGAACTCTCTAACAAAAAAGGCTACATCTGCTGCAGTTAAAACATCTAATTTATAGCTGAGTTTGTTATTGATGATAAATAGTTTGCTGTAATTGGCGACGTTTGTCACATCTTTTCCATTGCCAATCAAGTCTAACTGATTAAATTTAAGTGTATCACGGGCAATCTTTATTTTCAAACTGTCAATAAACTTGTTGATCCGAGACGGTGGGACTTTTTCCAGGTGGTTTGTTGTCTGACTATGTGCAGTGTTAACCATTGCGGCACAAATGGTAAAAATAACGAGTGCATGCGTTAAGTAAGATTTCATAGCGTTCTTTTAAGGGTGATCGCTATTTATAACAACAGATAAGAATATATTGTTCGATCAGATAGATTAAAAATATTGGCTATTAGGTCTTTATCACAGTCGGCGGAGCATAAATTCTATCTGTAACTGCTTATGTTACGTTACTATAAGTTTACCAAGGTACATGCTATTGCTGGCGATTGTTCCATTCGAGAATAGGATCCAACTATGGATTTCTTTATCTAGAAACGCATCTCCTAAGTTAGCTGAAAACTCTAGGGCCGAACGTTTTGCAGTGTTAATGAAACGATGAGCGTTATTAAGAGCAGGGCAGTAGCAGAGAATTGTGACGAGATCATTTGGATTACTCATCGGAAAATGATCCCAGAAAAACCTCACTTGAAAATTCCCCGCTACTTGTATCCCTGGTTTGTAAGAAGCTGGAAGACTTCCCTTGCCAATTTGCAGCTTAGGGTAGTTTATTTCGGCGGTGGGCGCAGAGAAATCAAGCGCATTTCTCATATTAATCTTTATCGCCTGATTAACGGACGTCAGGCCCGTCCGTTTCGCCGGAAAGCCAATTTGTAGTACTGTCGATATACGGGTAAGGAAACTTGTCATCGTCGAAAGCCGGTCTCGTGATAACAATTGGGCTTCTGTAGGATTGTCTATCCTTATGTCCCCTACGCCTTTCATAACAGCTTTTCCTCGGTTTGATGTGCCGATTACTGAAGCAACTTTTCCTGTGAATGGTCCGTTAATGCCTTCTGTATATGATGCCATAACAATTTGATTTTACTCTGTTGATTAACAATTTCGCCTAATTGATCTCCCGGATATATATGCTATTGGACACTTCTTCCGAATAGCTTGAACAGAAAGCAACGTAAATATGCATTTTTTCAGTCGTCATACCTGGTAGCAAATGGAATGTGTCATAACCCTGCGCACGTTCAGCACCAGTCATCTTAAATATAGAGGCGCCTTTTTCAGGGAAATGAATAAGCATCATCACCCGGTCTTCAGAAAAGTTCCAGTGTAAATCTTCGTCGTATTCCCAGGTAAACAGTATATTATCCCCATCGATAACCGCATTTGGAGCTGCAGGTTCCAGCAGCTCGCCTTTAGCTAATAATATCTTGTCGTACAAAATAGTTGGATGATCAGTGTCTACAGCGATAGCTTTAGGGTTGTTGTAAGACATTGCCAGATTATGATAGTTTGAAGTAGTGTGTTCAGCCGCGGCTCCAAAGCCTTTCTTAATAAAAGCCTTCATAGGGTTGAAAAAATGGACCAGTAAACTCTGTCTATTCGATGATCTTATTTCCTGTGGAGTTCGTGGTCCAATTCTTCGTCCGATTTTGCGTACTACCGGTTCGCCGTTAAGCAAGTAATATACGTAATTCCCTAGTCGACCATAAATCGGTCCCCCTAGTCCGTTTGGTGCAAATGCCATAATCTGAAGTTTAAGATGATTTAATATAATAAAATCAATGTACAAATAAGCATCTGAAAAACAAATAGATACGATGCATAATGACTTGATTCTGACATATGGAATCCGGGTCTTTCTCAGTGCTTTACCCCGGGGTTGACGCCCCCAGGGGGTAGGTTAAGGGGGCGTCAACCCCGGGGCAATGCCGCCCTAATGCCTCGTTAAATACCATGCCTATACGTCTTGTTTTCGAAGCAATTTCTTATGCATTCTGAACTTGGTTTTATAGGCTTATTGGAAAATACTTAGCGATCTGAAATGTAAAAAATGTTTGGTAAGCAAAGACCTTTAAGAATGAACCGCTAATAGATAAAAAAAAGCGGGACTGATCATACCGACCTGTCCCGCTTCATCTAAATTAACGCTCTCGGATATAAGACGACTGAATCCGCCTAATATTGTTATGGATATATTATTACATTTCGTTATGACTTTAATATGGCAAAATAAAGGGTTAATGTCTTTCTTAGTCTACTTTTCAGGTACAATAAATAATTTGCCTTCTGGCAATTTATCTGTTAATGCATCATCAATAAATAAATTCGTGCTTACCACATCTTTTGGATTTCCGGCAAGCCAGGCGCTTAAATCAATAGACTCATAGTGTCCACTGTTGAAGCCAATAAGAATCCTGCACACATCGTCACCATTATTCTTAATGTAATGGCCGGCGCCCATAGGTACATAGCCTACATCTCCGGCATTAAACTGTTCGGTTACTGCGGTTGCTTCTGCCAGAAATACGGTCATCTCTGCAGTTCCGGATATATAGTATTGCCATTCATCAGCATTGGGATGCCAGTGCATCTCGCGAAGGGCACCTGGCTGAAGTTCGATGATAGAGCCAGTCATGCTGGTACTGATCGGAAATTGCTCCATAGAAACCAGTCGCTGAGTGCCGCCACCAGGAACGACTTTTGGTTGTTGGGCTTCGAGTGGATATCTGTGCATGCTGGTAAGCTGGACATCTGGACGAGCAACGGCAAAAGACTTACTTTCATCGGGGTTTGGCCCTAAAGCAAAATAGGCTTCCTTTTTAGGCAGTTGATCAACATCTGCTGTAGAGATGCCCAGATTTTGAGCGAGGATTTCTTTTGGAACGCTGGCCATGAAGTCGGTAATACTAAAGGTATGATCCTCTGAAAAATTACCGTTGTCGAAAATCAGGATAAAGTGTGCTTCAGTAGATCCGGTTGCCTGGATAGAGTGGCCATATCCTTTTGGGAAATACCAGACATCACCGGGTCCGAAATTATCGATATAAGTCTGGCCGTCTGGATGGATGATAGTGGTGCGTAGCGTGCCTGAAATAACATACGCCCATTCAGCAGCATTTGCATGCCAGTGCAGTTCGCGCATACCACCCGGTTGCAAACGCATGCTGACGCCGGCAATACCTGTTGATGCCGGAAATTCTTTTACTGACGCACCTCTGGTTATACCGCCATCACCTAATCTTGGTTCTTTTTTCTCTAGTTCATATCTGAAACTTAATGTCTGATTTTCCATAACCTGTTGATTTATATTTTTGATTCGTTGCTTAAAACTACCGTGATCATTAGGAAAGTGGAAAGAGTGTTCGATGAACAGGCGAAATGAATCGTTAAGATCCGGGCCGGTTTTATGGTTAATGAATTGGCTCTGCTGATGTTCTAAAGATGTATTGACCGCATTATATTAAGCTTTTAGTGCGCTGAAAACACTGTTGATAACCTGTTGGTAACGTGTTAATATCATGTGATTAACTTGTGTATAAGTTACTTGTGTTTTATTTGGTTGGAAACGGTTCAATACGTAACTTAGGTTTATCAATTAGGAAGTACTTTGACAGTCTGAATGAAATCATCCAAAAAGAAATACTTGCCTCAGGGCAAAAAGGTTTCTGGAGATATCGACGGATCAGTATATATCAGCTTCATTGGCAACAGAGAAATGGTATTGGTTACCTTGAGAAAGGTGCACCGGGCTGAATCTGAGACAGACCTTAAATCGGATCAATATTCTATGGAATAGGGATCATGAGTAAAGCAGAAGGAGCTTGCGCAAGCAATACCGGAAAGTTAAATACAGAATATTGATGTTTTATATAGAGCTAAGGCTTTAAATGAAACGAAAACGGAGTACCAGATCGAAAGTGACGGGCTCCGTTTTCTTGTTAAATGCTATTTGGTGGATCAATTGGCTGGTAATGCACATCCTGCCTTGGGAAAGGGATTGTTATTCCATTTTCTTTCAGTGTGGTGTTGATCACGATAATAAGATCGCTTTTTGTCGCATAGGCCTCAGCGATATGCTTGGTCCAGAAATGAATTTTTACGTCGATGGCACTGCTTCCAAATTGTTCATATTGCACTACTGCTGCCGGGTATTTGCTAACCCGTTCTTCTGCGTCAAGAATTCCATTGAGGAGCTGTCTGCATTTTTCCAGATCTGCATCGTAAGAGATGCCTATGGCTATAGACATTCTTTTGCGGTTGCCGGCTAGCGACCAGTTCATGAGGTGCGAGTTGAGGAGGTCGCCGTTAGGCATTACCATATCTGCACCTTCCCAGGTGGAAATAATACTGCTTCTAAAGCCGATGGACTTCATAATACCGCCTTGTCCGCTTACATCAACAACATCTCCTACATTGACAGGTTTTTCAAAAGCAATGATCAGTCCGCTTACGAGATTGTTGACCAGCGTTTGTAGACCGAAACCTATTCCGACTCCAAGGGCGCCAAGAACGATGGTGATGCGGTCTACCGGGATTCCGGCGGCTGCAACAGCAAGAAAAAGACCTATTGCTAAGATGGAGATGCGAATCAATAGGAGCCAACTACCAAGTCCCTGTTTTTCTTGTTTGTTACTTTTTGTCGTTGTCAGGCTTTTGTCGGATGCAAAAAAAGAAACAACCTTAGAGATAATGACAGATATTGCCATGATCACGATAAATAACAATAAATTATTGATACTGAACGTATAATCACCAATGGTGCGGGAACGACTGAAAAAGTCTCTCAGAGGTTCGGCGATATAGTCGAACCCGGCAAAGTTGCGACCAAACAAGACAATCCATCCGGCAATGAGCAGAAAATAAAATAAAGGAGGAACCTTTGTTCCAACCCTGTCGAAATTTAAGTAAAACAGCTTTTTATCTTGTCGTGTGTATACACTGAAGGCAAGAAAGAGCCCTTCGTTGATCAATCTGATTGTCCACAGAAATAATATTGCAATGACGACATTTAGGAAGCCGCTGATCAGTAGTGTTTTGGAAAGATTATATCTACCGTATAGGTTGGCCAGGGTAGAGGCAAGTTCAAGAAAAGCCATAAATCCGATAGAAATAAGGATCAGCTTCTCTCTGAGTTCTTCTTTTTTACCCCGGAATAGTACTGTAGTACCAACAATGAAACCGGTGATTGACACAAGCAGCATAAACCATCTTTCGGCTCTTGAAGCCTGCAGAATCAGGTTGTCGAATGCCGTTATCAGGAACAGTCCGACCATGATCAGCCAAATGTTCATCCAATAACGGGTAATGAATTTATAGAATAGAATGGTGAGGCTAACACAGGCGATCAGCCAGAAAATAACATTCAGGATGAAGGGCGCTGCAGGAAACATGAACTGAAACATGTTGATCACGATCAGCAGCGCAGAAAACAGCGGGTATCGCAATACCAACTGCCCCTCCATGTCGGCATTAAGCAGTTCCTTTTCTATATAGATTTGTTTCAATGAGCGTAGATAAATGAAAGAAGTTAGGATGAGTACGCAAAGAATAGCGAGTTTACCCAGATTGTTTTCAGCATAGAAATAGAGGGTGAGCATACCTTTTTTGCTTGCCTGATCTATGATTTCATCAAATGGGCGATAGTTTGATGCAGGCTCCCAGATATTTCCAAATTCCCGTTTAAAAGTATTGTTCGCCATTGCCAATTGGTATTGTGCAATCTCATCTGAACTTGTTTGCAACTTAAACACCTGCATATTGACCTGGTTAAGGAGGCCTTGCACATTATTGCTGGCACGTTTTAATGCGCTATCTATCGGATGTACTTCATAAGCAACGACGCCAAGTTGTTGCAGATATTTGATAAGTACAGCAGAGTCTGTTGAGAATTTAAATAGCGAAGGTGCATTGAGCAGGGAGTCGAGCTGATAACGAAATGTATTTAACTGCTGCTGATGCATATCCAGTCGCACTTTGCGTTGTTGTGCTTTGCCGAGTAATTCCTTTAAGATTTTTGATGTTGCAGTAACGTTTCTAAAGGTTTGTGCCGTTCCTTTATTTGTAAGGACCCCATCTACTGCAGTTTTATAATTTTCTTCGATTTCAATAAGTTGCGCCCGGGCACCTGTGGTATCTACACCGGTTCGGAGGTAGCTTTTTGCGACTTGCATTGTCTTTTTGACTTCGTCCAGGATTTTGTGTTGCGCAAGGATTGCTTTATCATTCTCAAAATCCCGAGCGCTTTCTTTTGCTTCTTTGCGCGCAAATTCCTGCATTCTGGCAACAAAGCTAGTTTTTACGGTATCCGCCTTTTTGGAGCCAGGAAGAGCATCCTTAGTTTGTGCCGACAGCGAAATGTGTGCGACAAAAAAAAATGTGAACAACAAAAAGGAGCGGAGCGCTGATTTTATCATGGGATTAGGGTAGATTTTGTTAAAATTAGGATATAATATACTGATATCAAAACAACTCTGCAAAACATCGCTGGCAGATATGGTAGGTTTATAAATCTCAGTTTTTGAACTTTTTGATGTTGATAAGCTGTTAGTAACGTGTGCATATCATGTGATTAACCTGTTTATAAGTTAGTTGTGTCTTCTTTGTTAGACTATGGTTAAGCGATCCAGATTGAACCGATAGCATAAGTTCTCGCATAACCACTAATTAACACCCTTTCATCCTGATCTGAACAATACAGCGTGCCTGAGCGTTTAGAAACCTGTATGGCAACCATGTTCCGCTTGCCAAGTTGTTCTTTCCAGTAAGGAATTAGCGAACAATGTGCTGAGCCGGTTACAGGATCTTCGAGGATGGTTGACTGCGGTGTAAAGTATCTTGAGACAAAATCAGAATCATCGCCCTTCGCAGTAACAATTAAGCCACCAGGATCCAGATTTACAAGGTCGAAAATGTTTCTGTCGATTTTAATGTCTTTAATTTCCTGTTCGCTTTCGTAAATAAGGACATAATCCCTGGACTTTAAGGTTAACCTGGGTTGTATGTTCAATGCTTTACTGATATTTTCTGGGAGCTCTGCTGGAACAGGCTTCCTTGCTGGGAAATTTAACGAATAGCGATCATTTTCAATAGTAACAGTTAACAAGCCGCTTGCTGTTTTAAACGTGATCGTATTTTTACCGTAGTTCATGATCGTGTGCAGGACGTGCGCGGTTGCCAGCGTTGCGTGTCCGCATAAGTCCATTTCTATATCAGGTGTAAACCAGCGGAGATGGATGTGACTTCCATGATCTACAAAAAAAGCAGTTTCCGCTACGGCATTTTCTTTAGTTATGTTGAATAAAACTTCATCAGGAAGCCACTCTTTTAAGGGAACCACACATGCAGGGTTGCCCTTAAAAATCGTATCAGTAAATGCGTCGATTTGATATAGGTCTAATTTCAATTGCTAATTAAGTTTTTGTTCATGGTATAGTGTACATTCCATGTGTTCGGAACACCTTTACACATGAAATTGGCTTCAAATATCAAATAAAATGTTGATAATTGACCACGCTTTAAACAGTAATTAACGAGTTAAAAATCAAGTATGAAAATAGGTGTGTTGACGATAATCAGGATGATGGTTTGTTCATTGTTAATCGGTGGCAGCATTCAACCACTATATGCAAACGAATTAGCTGTAGGGTCGAACCCTGACGATCATAAGACGATACGGATCAAAATAAGGCTCAAATCTGCAGAGCCCTTTAAAATTAGCTTAGCTCCGTTGAAATATAACAAACATCTGGCTTTTAGTTTTACACTCGACGATGGGTACCGATCTGCGTATGCTACGGCATTTAAGCTGCTGAACGGGGGTGAAGTAAGCTCATCGCTGCCAGACGTATATCACAGTGACCAGGGTGGAGACGGATTGCATGGTCCAGGCCTGCATTTTTCAGATGGTTGCGGCAATCAGGTTCCATTCAAACTGGCTGTTGCTGTTAACGCCGGGTTGCTGCAGGACACATTAAAAAATCGTGGACGGCTATCCCTGGCTGAAGTTAAAGAAATGTTTGAATCGGGATGGGATCTTTTAAATCATGGGTATTACCACCGTACTAAGCATGGCACGGATTTTTATGAAGAGGTGTTCCAGAACAAAGCGTTCATAACGGAAAAACTTGGTTTTGCCATGACGCATTTCGTGGTGCCAGGTGGGGAACATGATGCTGGGTATGAGCATGAATATGAAAAAGATGCTTTTGTGACTGGCGCAGTATCTGTGGCATCTTATATTGGTAAAGGACCAATAATCCTAGTTGACAAGCCTGTAAATCTTAATAACATGATTTATGCGCGCAATTTTGTTCAAAGTGATCAAGGAAATGTTAACCTGGCAGCAGTAGATCGAAGTTTAAAACGGCTGGATTCTCTGATGAAGGACCCTAAAGCCATTTGGTATAATGAGTTTACGCACAGCGTTGGGAACGGAAATCTTTGGGGAATCAGTATGCTTTATCCAGAATTCAAATATTATATGACTTCCATAGAAAAAAAATATGGCCGGGCCGGTTCAGATCAAATCTGGATGGCTCCGTGGCAGGAGGTTTATGAATACCTGTGGTTGAGGGATCGCACAATGATATCATATCAACAGCGCGGGAAGGATGTCATTGTCACACTGAAGTTGCCCGCGGGAGCCACAGACCTTAGGCATTTAGCACTTTCATTAAATGTTCATATCAAATCTGCTTTTGTTGTCGAATCCATAGGAGCAGTAGCCACAGGATTAGCACAAGAGAATAATGGACTCAATTTAATCAATATACACTGTAAATAGAGCAAAGCTTGCTATGATCCTCTAGATGGAGCTAGCTTATGCTAGCTGTTTTAGTTAATTATTTACGAAACATTCGTAGTTCTGTGTTTTTTTTGTATATTTTAGCCAAGCTAATTTGCTCTATATGAAATTAAAAGGATTTAACGTCATCATCACCTTGCCTGTTTTGTTTTTGCTGTTTCCTGGTTACGTTGCCACAGCTGAACGGGAGTCGACCTTCACAGATCCAAGAGATGGCCATGTCTATAAAACCATAAAAATTGGTGATCAGACCTGGATGTCCGAAAATCTGGCATATCTTCCCTCAGTGGTTGGACCCGATGATCAAACGGACATTGACGGAGAAACTAAGCCTGCTTTTTATGTATATGGGTATGACGGTACTAATGTTTCAGAAGCAAAAGAAATGTTGACTTATGAAACGTATGGAGTACTGTATAGTTTCCTTGCCGCCAAAACTGCTTGTCCACCGGGCTGGCATCTTCCTTCTGAGCAGGAATGGAAAGTGTTAGAGAATTTCTTGGAGATCGCTACCGATCAGTCAAAATTCGTGGTGTTAAATAAAGCAGGTGCTGAGCATAAATTAATTAAAAGCACCGGATGGAAACAGCCGGCTGCCAACGTGGCTGGTTTTTCAGCATTGCCAGGGGGATTTAGAACTTCGGGCAATCCCCGTGCGGGCACAAAAGGATATTTTGCATATCTTAATGATGAGGCTTTTTTCTGGACGTCCACAGTTTACAAAGACAGTAAGTTGGCTGGTTGGAAGGGGATTAGCGCCAGTTCTAGTGGTATTTTTGGTTCTGTGCAGCGTTTTTCAAAAGGCTATTCCGTTCGTTGTATTAAAGACTAGTACAACGGATTTTAAATTTCGAAATTATTCAAATAACAAGAATCACCATGATAAGAGCCGACATAATCATTTGGTTTTAATAGTTTCATCTTTTTCTTCAGACAAGAGCAAGTATCAGTTAATATTGAAAGGATATTAGGAACTAATACATTCAGATTATCAGTTTATTAACTGCTTATATTTATAAAGCAACAGCATTATTGATCATATATCATCAACAAACGCATATTTTCATTAATTTTAAATGTTATGCGTAAAACCTCTGCCCGGCGTCCATCCACGCAAAAAAAAATCTTTGTCCTGGATACTTCAGTGATCTTATATGATCATACTGCTTTTAGTAACTTTCAGGAACATGATGTTGCCATTCCAATTCAGGTATTGGAAGAATTAGACAATATGAAGACTGGCAACGAGACGCGTAATGCAGAAGCGCGCAGTTTTATACGCTTGATTGATCAGGCATCGGGCAATCAGATTATGAATCAGTGGAACCCAATTGCGGGAACCAATGAGGGGCGGTTCAAAGTTGTTATGGACAACCATCCAGGGCAGGTAAATGCAGAGCAGGTTTTTGGGGCAGGAAAGATCGATCACCGAATATTGAACTCCGCACTAGGCTTGAAACAAGAATTTCCGGATAAGCAGGTTGTGCTTGTTTCAAAAGATATCTGCCTGCGCCTAAAAGCAAAATCATTGGATCTTTTTGCGGAGGATTACGAAACGGGAAAAGTGAAAAACCTGAATGAGTTGTATACCGGGCAGACTACTATGGCTAAGCTGCCTGAAGAACTATTTCTGGAACTGAGGTCTGCCGGCTCCATTAGCACAGAAACATTGGACATGTCGGCATCAGCAAGTAATAAGTTTATTTTATTAAAACACGGTCGCAAAACAGCTATGGCATATTACAATGCCGCAAAAGAACAGCTGGATGCAGTTAAATCGCAGCCGGTATTTCACATCACTCCAAGAAACTTCGAGCAGTCTTTTGCCATTCATGCTTTGCTAAATCCCGACTTAAAATTGATCACCATACAGGGTAAAGCGGGTACAGGGAAGACGTTGCTTGCTATAGCTGCGGCCCTTGAACAACGCAAGCTGTATAGGCAAATATACATTACCCGGCCTGTGGTGCCGCTGAGCAATAAGGATCTGGGCTTTTTGCCTGGTGACATTAAATCAAAGATGGATCCTTATATGGCGCCGATATGGGATAATCTCCGTTTTATTAAGGAACAACACGCAGATATGAAGTCGCAAGCCCGTATTGATGAGTTTGTCAATACAGAAAAGATTGTTGTTGCTCCGTTAGCCTATATCAGGGGCAGAACCCTTAGCCGGATCTTTTTTATCGTGGATGAGGCACAAAACCTGACGCCACACGAAATTAAAACGATAATTTCCAGGGCGGGAGAGGGTACCAAGATTGTTTTTACGGGAGACATTTACCAAATAGACACGCCATATCTTGACGCAGAGAGCAACGGGCTTTCTTATTTGATTGAGCATGCAAAAGATCATCCCCTTTATGCGCACATCACGCTGGAAAAAGGAGAGCGCAGCGAACTTGCGAATTTAGCGAATGACCTTTTATAGCTAATCTTCCTGTTCAGCGTTTTTTTCTTCCTGAGACGTTTCTGTCCTGGAAGTTGGATGCATATCGCCTGTTATATGATCTTCAACTTGATTTTCGTCATTGTCTGCCGATACATTCGCGTCAGGCAATTCGTCCTCTGCTTTACGTAAATATTCACGGTCTTCTTCTGGAATTTGCGCTTTAGGGTCTTTTTGCGGATCTGTAGTTTCGTCGTAATTCATGTCGATAGAGTTATGTTCCCTAAACAACAGCTTCCGGAAAGGTTTTGTTTACTGATCTTTTTGAGTCTTTGCGGTGAGTGCGGCGCCCAAACTTGCCAGTACAATCAGCATTACGGCGATCCACTCTTTTAAAGACAGCACCTCGTGAATAAATATCAAGCCACAGATCGCTGCTGCTGCCGGCTCCAGACTCATCAGGATACCGAATGTTTTCTTTGGTAGTTTATGCAATGCGCTCATCTCCAGGCTGAATGGGATGGCACTTGAAAGTAATGCCAGGGCAATGCCAGAGAGCGAAAGGCCAAGGGTAAGCTTTTCGAAGCCACCACTTGCCACACCAAAAGGAACGATGATGATAGAAGCAACGAGCATGCCGACCGTTACAGCAGTCCCCCCGGATATTACTTTAGACACAGCAGATCCCATGATAATATAACCTGCCCAGAAGGCGCCGGCAAGTAATGCAAGGCCTACGCCCATCGGGTCCAGGCCTTTAGCCGTCCACGGTGCAATCAAGGCAATTCCTCCTGCGGCAAGTACTACCCAGAGGTAATCGGTTTTACGTTTAGAACCCAGAACTGCGACAAGAAGGGGGCCTACAAATTCTAAGGCAACAGCCAGTCCTAATGGAATGCGTTCTGCAGCAAGGTAAAATACAAAATTCATGGCGCCAAGCATCAGTCCGTAGGGAATAACGGCCTTCCATTGCTTACCAGTCAATATTCGTAAATTTGGCCGGTTTACGGCCAATAATATCAAGGCCGAAATACCGATCCTGAGCGACGCCGTGCTGGCAGGACCTATTACAGGAAACAAACCTTTGGCAATAGCCGCACCACCCTGAACGCTAATGATAGCCAGAATTACAGCCGGTATAGGGGCCAAAATGGGTTTGCGCGTGGTGTTCGGTTCCATGGGAAAAATTGAATCGGCGAAGATAAAGATTAAAACTGCGTGATTTGACTTAAATCCGACTTTTAGTTATTTATAAAGCCTAATTTTGCATTGTGTAAATATTACACTATCTAAATTGTTCCCATGAAGAAAAGTTTGCTCGCGCTCACACTTGGCGGTCTTGGTATCGGCATCACAGAATTTGTAATGATGGGTTTATTACCTGATATTGCTGCCGACTTACATATCAGTATCCCACAGGCAGGGCACTTGATTTCTGCCTATGCCTTAGGTGTTGTGATCGGGGCGCCACTGTTGGTTGCCATAGCGGGAAGCTTTCCTCCGAAAAAAATATTATTGGCTTTGATGATCATGTTCACAGCTTTTAATGCATTTTCTGCTTTTGCTCCCGATTACATTTCCATGTTAGTGGCACGACTACTTGCCGGATTACCACATGGTGCATTTTTTGGTGTCGGATCAGTAGTAGCCAGCAGACTTGCCGAAAAAGGGAAAGAAGCACAGTCAGTTTCGATGATGTTTGCCGGGTTAACCATAGCGAATATCATTGGGGTGCCATTGGGCACGTACATCGGCCATGCTTACAGCTGGAGATATACATTTGTGATCATTGTGGCCGTTGGTTTGATTACATTACTCAGTCTTAAACTGTGGATGCCGGCTATGCCAGCAACCAAGGACAGAGATCTGAAAAAAGAACTTAGTTTCTTTAAACTTCCTGAAGCCTGGCTGATTATTGCAATGATTGCGATTGGCACGGGAGGTCTATTCTCCTGGTTCAGCTACATCGCTCCTTTATTAACCGACGTATCGGGCTTCAAATCTGAGACCATCACCTATATACTGGTACTGGCCGGTTTGGGGATGTTTGTCGGAAATTTCATTGGCGGTATCATGGCCGATAAGATTTCTCCCGCAAAGGCAAGTCTTGTGTTACTTTTCGCAATGTCTGTTGCATTGTTTATTATGCATTATACTTCTACTAACCAAGTGTTTACTTTGGTTATGACCTTTATTGCCGGCGCCTTAGCTTTCGCAGTAGCTGCGCCAATCCAGATGCTGATGATCAATACAGCGAAAGGATCTGAGATGATAGCGGGGGCGGTGAGTCAGGCCAGCTTTAACATTGGCAATGCTTTGGGCGCTTTTCTCGGTGGTCTTCCCCTGATCGCTGGCTACGATTATACTTCACCTGTTTGGGTGGGTAGTCTCCTTGCTTTTGCGGGTGGCGTTATTGCTTGGACATTAATTGCCCGTACCAGAAAACAGGTATTAGTTGCAGCTTAGTTAGTTTTGAATAACTGTGCACGAATCTTTGCATCGTGTCCATAAATATCATCCCTGAAGTTCAGTGACCCATCCTTGCTGACCCAGCTGGTAAAATAGGTTATGAATACTGGAACAGGTTTTTTTAAGGTAACCCAGGTTTCTTTGTTGAGGGTCATCGCCTTATTAATTTTATCAGAGGTCCAGTCGGGACGATCGGTAAGCAAATAATTAGCCAGTTGTTTTGGTGCCGCCAGACGGATGCAACCATGACTAAATGCCCTTGCGTTTTCCTGGAATAAAGATTTTGCCGGGGTATCGTGCAGATAGATGTTATATACGTTAGGGAAGAGGAATTTAACACGGCCCAGAGAATTGTTATTTCCTGGTTTTTGTCTGATGACAGGTAAACCATCCGCCGTTCCATTTTGTTCCATATTGCTCTGTGCCAGGTAGTTTCTATTGCGTCGGATGTTGGGTAAGATCTCTGCTTTGACAATACTTGGTGGCACATTCCAGTAGGGACTAAAAACAATGTTTTTTAAGGTATTGCTGAAGATGACAGTCTGGTGTGCAGACTTCCCAACTACTATGCCCATATTGATTACTTCTTTTTTCGCTTCAAAGACATGGAGTTTATATTCGGGGATATTTACCAGGATCACTTTATCTTCAGGAAAAAGCGGGATCCAGCGCATGCGTTCAAGATTGACGAGCATTTGTTCAATACGTTGCTGAATTGGTACATTTAAAGCTTTAATTAAAACCTTATCCGCAGTGCCCGTTTGCACCAGACCAAACTGCTTCTGTGCTCTCTTAACAGCGATAACAGTAGAATCATTGTATAAACCTGAGGTGTCTGTTGCAGCAAGATTGCCGTATTGTACCAATCGCAATTTGATAGCTCGGACTATAGTATCTGAATCATTTAACTTATATTTTGATTTTGCTGCCAGAATAGGTTCCCAGTTACCTTGTTTCTGCAGACCGTTCCATTTAAGTAAAGCTGCATTTAATGTTTTATAGTATTCATTGACAGGTTCCCATGAGTCGATATCTTTTCCTTTTTTAGCAACAAGGGAATCCAGTAAAGCGACGGCATCGACCTTCTTACGCGGAATGAACCATTGTAATGCTGCTGGATTAAGCTTTCCACCATATGCGTTGGTTACGAAGTTGAAGAAATGTTCGGTCAGCTGCAGCTCCAGTTGCGCTAATGCCGGGCTAACTTTAAGGATGGTAGTGTCTTTATCAATCAGGTTATCCAGACGCTTGTGCAGCTGCTGATCAAAAGCAGTACTGTCACGCGAAGTGCTAATATATTGCTTGTCCAATTCTGAAAATGATCTTGCTTGTTCTGCAAGTCCGTGTTCCGAGATCCAGGCGAACTGGAAATTCCTGCTGTTATAAAAGTTGCGAAGCCTGACAGCAGCACTGTCATCAAGTTTACCTTCAGTAATGAACTGTTCCATTTGTACACTATCCACATAGAGCTTGGTAACGGCATTTTTTGGTGTAATGGTTTGGTCGCGTTCCACCTTTGGCGGTTTCGGTTTACACTGACTGAAGGCGAGTGGAAATAACAATATTACTGCGTATCGGGCTATCTGAGGGCTGAATTTAGTCATAGGTTTTGTAATCTTTAATTGAAGGTAACGATTTTTAAAACATTCATAATTTTAATCTCATTTTAACCCATAATGTTAAGCGATTGTTAATTCAGTGTTTATATTTGTAACCTAAATATAAGCTAAAGCTGAGATTATTGTAATGCAGTCAAAGATTTTATCCTGGCAAATTGCCTGGGATGTACCGGCCTTCCGTGTGAAACTCCTTCTGGGACTGTTCTTTATGGGGCTGATCTTATTTTTACTGCCTGATTTTTTTCTTTATATCCAGGGTCGGGACGGTTTTGTAGTAAACGACTATGTTTTGCGTTCGATCCCAACTGAGGATGTATCAAACTGGATTTTTCTGGTGCTTTATCCCGCAATTGGCTTTTTCATCTGGCAGTTGATTGGGCATACTGAAATGTGTGTAACCGCACTCTGGGGCTACATATTTATGTGCTTAGCCAGGATGATCACGATCTCTTTAATTCCGCTGAGCGAACCGGTTGGACTTATGCATATGTCTGATCCTTTTTCCATTCTTTTTTATGGATCCAGTGTGATCACGAAAGATTTATTCTTCTCTGGCCATACAGCGACACTATGTTTGATTGGACTGTGTTTGGAAAATAAAGTTCAAAAACGCATTGTCTTCGTCGGCACTGCTGTACTCGGCGTGCTGTTATTGATTCAGCATATCCATTATACCATGGATGTTTTTGCTGCACCGGTTTTCAGTTACCTGTTCTGGTACCTTGGGAAAACTATTGCCAAGATATAAGGCAGATAATCCTTAATTTGCGACCATTATTAATTTAAACAATTACCTGCTATTGTTAGCGGGCTTAATTTATACCAGATATGGAAGTCAGAAATTTAGAACCATCATCACTTTGGAACAATTTTGCGGATTTAAACGCTGTTCCCCGGGCTTCTAAAAAAGAAGCCGAGGTTATCGCATTTATGGTTGCTTTTGGCAAAAAGCTTGGCCTTCAGACTGTACAAGATGCGATCGGCAATGTGGTGATCAAAAAGTCGGCAACCAAAGGCATGGAAAATCGTCAGACGGTAGTTCTGCAATCTCACTTAGATATGGTGCACCAGAAAAATGGGGACAAAGAATTTGATTTCGCTACTCAAGGCATCGAGATGTTTGTTGATGAAGATTGGGTTAAGGCGAGAGGCACAACATTGGGCGCCGATAATGGTATTGGTGTAGCAACAATTATGGCCATACTTGCTTCATCCGATATCGCTCATCCGGCATTGGAAGCAATGTTTACGATAGACGAAGAAACAGGTATGACAGGGGCGAAGGAACTTGATCCAGCCAATTTTTCCGGGAAAATCTTGTTGAACCTTGATACTGAAGAAGATGACGAACTGACTATTGGGTGTGCTGGTGGTATTGATACCAATACCAGTTACAATTACGATGCACAGCCGGCCAACACGGTGAGCACAAGCTACCAGATCACGATCAAAGGACTGATGGGAGGTCATTCCGGGATGGATATTCATAAGGGTAGGGCAAATGCCAATAAATTAATGAACAGGTTGTTGTATAGTTTAGTGCAAAAGGTTAACCTGCAATTAAGTAGTTTGGATGGTGGAAGCTTGCGCAATGCTATTCCCAGAGAATCCAATGCGGTAGTTGTTATCCCCCTTGATCAGGATGCACATTTTCAAAGCAGTCTGGCAGAGTTTATTGAAATCATCAAAACCGAATATCGGGCCATCGAAGCTGGTTTGCAAATTTCTGTTCTCGCTATTCCTGCTGCATTAAGCGTGATGGCGCATGAAGACCTGATTAAAGTACTTAATACAATTTATGCATTGCCAAACGGTGTTTTCCGCATGAGTCCTGATATTGCTAACCTGGTAGAAGCGTCTTCAAATTTGGCCAGGGTAGTGATCAAGGAGGGTTTATTTACGACACAGTCTTTACAGCGTAGCAGCGTGGAGAGTACTAAGACTGATGTTTCCAATTCCATTCGTGCTGCATTTGAAAATATGGGTGCTACGGTACAGCAGGGTGGAGATTACCCGGGCTGGAAACCCAATGCAGATTCTGATATTCTGCGCTTGATGGTGAAGTTATACGCCGAGTGTTTTTCTGCTGAACCCAAGGTAGAGGCTTGTCACGCAGGACTGGAATGCGGAATTATTGGTGGGCATTTGCCAGGTATGGATATGATTTCCTTTGGACCAACGATCCATGGTGCACATTCGCCTGATGAGCGGGTTCAGATTTCTTCAGTAAAGAAATTCTGGGGTTATTTATTGGCGGTACTGGAACAGATTCCTGAGAAAAATTAAGGGTAAAGCTTAGGAAGGCATTGTATTTGCGAGGAATCGCACGTACAATGCCTTTTTATTTGCTGTTAACCTATGAATGACACTATAGACCTTTGGAAAGCCAGAATTACTGAAAAGATCAATGCCCGCACTCTTGATTGGACCGATGCCGAAAAATTTAAGCTTGATTTGCCTTATTTGAAACACGTGACTAACCTGGTTGCCGACAAGCACCAAACGCAAACGGAGTTGGATGAGTTTGGTGAAAAGCTGGATCAGCTGATCACCTGGATACCAATTCGTGGTGAAGATGGAATGTTGGCTTATGGTCTTTATAGTAAGGAGCTTGCTGAATTCAAAAGTTTTGTAGGGCGCAAATATCAACTGGTACCTGCACGTCATTACGGACAATTATTTTTACCAATCGGAATCGCATTGGGTGTTTCATTTGGTTTGCTTTTTAAGAACCTGGCGCTAGGTCTCGCGTTGGGTGTGGCCATTGGCGTTGCTCTGGGAGCCGGTATGAAACGCAAAGCTGAAAAAGACGGCAGAATCATAGAATAATTAATAGCCTGCTCTTTTTTTCTCATCTTCTGATCCTGTATTTCTTTTTCTTGGTGCGCCAACTATGTTGCCGAGTTTCCAGGACATGCTTAGGGTTACACTTCTGGTGTCCGTCTGTTCTCTGAATCCGTTACGTTGATTTAAATAGTCGACATCAATCCGGTATGGATTTCCATTAAACAAGTCTGTCGCAGCCAAACGAATGGTACCTTTCCCTTTAGCGATATTCCGCCTGATCCCGGCGCTTAAATCGAAGGTGCTATTCAACTTATAGATTCCCTGTATAGTTGGAGAGGAATACCAACCACTTAATTCAGCCTTAAGTCCGGATTTGCTATGAATGTTAAATGAATTATTCATATTCGCATAGATACTTGCCACATCATAATCATAAGTTCCTTGTAAGTATCCTGATTTTTCTCGTTTATAGGTGCCCTGGACAAAATTATTAATCTCCCACCATTTTGCTATTCGTACAACTGCTGAAATAGCAAATCCGGTAGTGAGGCTGAGTTCTAAATTCTGTTGCGTATCATAAAAAAGCTTATTCTCGTTGTCTTGAACAGTTATATTACTAAAATAACCGCTGGTATTGCGATAAAATAAACTGAAGTTATACTCTTTTCTATAGGTATATCCGAGCTCTGCGCTGTGAATAAAAGCTGGTTGTAGCGTTGGATTACCAACCATATAACTATATGGACTTGTGTAATATTTAAATGGATTTAACCGGCCGTAGTCAGGTCGAGAAATCCGGTAGCCATAACTGAAATTCAAGTCATGATTATCAGTTAACTTATAGACGGCAAATAAAGTGGGAAATAGTTTCACATAACTATTTTTCTGGATGCTATTTAAGGTTAGTGAATGCCCTTTGGTGCGGGTGTATTCTGCACGCAGACCTACCTGATATTCCCATTTTGCAGAACTTCCAGCCATGCTGGAATAAGCTGCCGAGGTGTTTTCATCATAGATAAAATCGTCGCTACGATTTGCTACAAAAACAGGAGTTGAACTTGAATTATTGTAATATTTGTTGCTGTTGTTAGTGCTGATACCGCTGTATTTGATACCCGACTCTATGTTTAATGACTTAATTTTCCATGCGTAGTCTGCTTTGACCGACCAGATATCTATTTTCTGATTTGAAGTTGTGTTAATCCGGTAGGGATTTGATGCTTGTGTTCCGTCTGAAAGGAGGGACAGGTTGTTTACTGACTGGAATCTTGGACTACGGTATGGTACATAATCCAGGTCAATGTTTAGGCCACCGGTCATAGTATCTGTTTTCAGCTTATAATTAACATTGAAAGTATATTGATCTGTGGTTCCGCCAGAGTTATTATTAGTTTTTAACAAGGAGTCAGCAGTGCTTCTATGCGCATTGTAAATTGATGTACTTACGTTGTTGGTACGTTCATTGTCACCATTATAGCCGTTGATCAACAAACCAAGTACCTGTTTTTTATCAAGGTCGTAATCCAGTCCCATTCTGTAGGAATTTGCTGATCCAGACCTAATGCCATCCTTAATGTTGTCCCAATAAGAATAGTTGTCTGGACTTTCGTAGATGATATACTCTGTTTCACCTGCTTTCTTTTTCCTTCGACTATAGCCGTAATTTCCATAGATATTTAGCTTATCCTTGCGGTAGTTAAATATAGTACTGGCTGTAGAGCTACCATAAGTGGCCTGTGTATAAGCGCCGTTAAGTGTGACGTTGAGGCCATCCGTTTTATTTTTCTTGGAGATCAGTTGCAGTACAGCACCGCCATCGGCGTCGAAGCTGGCTGGCGGGTTACTGATCAGTTCGATCCTGGCTATCTGATCAGCAGGAAGACTACGCAGATAAGTGGCCAGGTTTTCGCCGGATAGTCGCAGAGGTTTTCCATCCATATAAACAACCACACTCTTATTGCCGGCAGTAATTCCACCATCAAAATTAGTCTGGACACTTGGTACTTTGGTGAGTGCGTCCCATACGTTCCCTCCGCTAGAAGAAATACTATTTTCCAGATTAAAAATCAGTCGATCTGCTTTCCTGACAATTAATGGCTTAACACCATTAATGGCAACTTCATCAAGTTTTTTTACTTCCGTTGTATCTGTTTTTTTCTTTTGTGCAAGCGCCAGGAAAGGCAGGCACATCATAATAAGGAGGGTGTAAGTTTTCATGAAGCAAACATAGATTCCTGCTTTCTAAAGGGGAGTTAAGGAAAGTTAAATAGAGTTAAATCGCATTTTAAATAAGGTTATTTCCACATAAATAATAGCATCTTAGTAACAAGAAATCAATTGTAAGGATTGAAGTTTGTTTATGAGAAAAAGTCTACAGCCGCTAATTTATCCTTTTGTGATCTTCTCAGTATTGGTGACGGTATTGCTGCAACTTGCCTGGCTGCAGCAACTTTATCAGGCGCAGAAGGTTAGGGTAAAGGAACAGTTAGAAATCACGGTCAGAAATGCCGCACAGCGACATATGTATCTGAGCGTTCAAAAGAATATACATCCTACAGCAAGTTTTAAGCGCTTTTTCAGTTCGGTTGAGTGGATACAATTGAGACAGTCGTTTGATGATATGAAGGTTCAAGGCCTGCATAGTGACTTCCGTTACGGTTTTATGGAGGATAGCGTGAAGCTTAGCCTAAGTTTTTCTTTTCCTGTAAATCCCGGAAAAAAGCCACCGAAACCGGCCAGAGGTGCATTTAACAAAGAAAGTAAGAAGGAACTTAAAATAATAGAGGAAACATCGATTTTGGCAATCAATAAGGATTTAGATTCTGCACTGGAGGCCATTCCACTGAAGAACTCTTCGAGTTTCAGGATCTATGATTACACAGATAATAGTCTTGTTTACGGGCCGAAACCGAATAAGATCAAGAAAGATTTTGTGAGTAAGGCTTATTCCTATAATCTCAAACACCTGCACAAATACCAGTTATTGGTTCCTGATATTGGATATACTGTGTTGTATAGCATGCGATATTACCTGATCTCTTCAGTGATGATGTTGTTGTTAACAATAGGGGCCTTTTATGCGTTGCTCCGCATGATGCGTAATCAACGGCTGTATGCAGGTGCACGACAAGCTTTTACGAGCAATATGACACATGAGTTGAAAACACCAGTTGCAACGGTATCTGTGGCCCTGGAATCTATAGAGAAATATGGCTTGATCAATGATCCTGAGAAACTGAAAAACTATCTAAAAATAAGCAGGCATGAACTACAGCGGTTGAATCTGATGATTGAAAAGGTGCTCAGTCTGGAAGCCGAAAATGATGCCCCCTTAGTTCGACATGTAGAATTATTCGATGTACAGCAGACATTGAGGGAGGTAATTGCGGTAATGGATCTGCAGTTTACGGCAAACGGTGGGAAGATTAATTTTGCCCCATCAGCTGAACCATGCTTTTTGGAAGGCGATCCTGTTGAGTTAAGTCATGTATTTTATAACCTGATGGATAATGCGCTTAAGTATGCCGGTCCGGCTCCAGTTCTAGCTATTAATTGTAATTCAAATCAGGAACATATCGTAATCAGTTTTGAGGATTATGGGGGAGGAATAGCTTCAATTTATCAGGATAAGGTATTTGATCGCTTTTTTCGGGTGCCAGCAACAGGCGACACCCATGATATCAAGGGATCCGGCCTTGGCTTAAATTATGTGTCTGAAATTATCAGTAAACATGGTGGAACAGTACGGCTAAAGAGTGAAGTTGGAAAAGGTTGTATGTTTATATTAAATTTACCAGTAGATGAGTCATAAGGTACTTTATGTGGAAGACGAACCAGCACTAGCGCAAATCGTTGGCGACGGACTTCAAAGTAGCGGTTATGAATTGCTCTTAGTGAAAGATGGAGGTAGGGCAGAGCAGGCGTTTAAAGATTTTGAGCCTGACATTTGCATTTTGGACATTATGTTGCCTGTTTTGGATGGTTATGAAGTTGCAGCGCGGTTTAAGTTGCTGAACCCGGATATCCCGCTAATTTTCCTAAGTGCTAAAACGCTGACTGCAGACGTGGTTAAGGGATTTAAAAGTGGGGGAGATGATTACCTGAAAAAACCGTTTAGTATGGACGAATTGCTGGCAAGAATGGAAGCATTGCTGGGAAGGTACGGGCGTAAAACAAACACCGGACATCCAATAAAGCAACAACAATATATTTTTGGAAAATGTACGCTAGACACAGTTACTCAGAAACTGGTTACCACTGCTGGAGAATACAGTTTATCCTATAAGGAAGCGGCTTTACTTGAACTACTGGTACAGCAAAAAAATAATATTTTAGAAAGGCAGGTTGCGTTGCAAACTATTTGGGGCGAAGATAGTTATTACAATACGCGAAGTATGGATGTGTTCATGTCACACATCCGGAAAATGTTAAAAGACGAAGCCGGAATTCAGCTGATGAATATCCGGAGTATCGGATTTAAGTTAATATGTAGCTAGCAAATGTGTTGATATCGTAAACAATCTGTTTAGATTAGACAACAAATGCCTCTACAGAATATTAATTTCCAAAGCTCTAATGTCCTTAAAGGCATCTTAAGGGCATTTCTTGTAATTAATTTGTGTTTGAACAGTCATTTTGCAATTATGGCAAAATTGTTGCTTGTATAGATCAAACACTAAGCATAAATTTGAATATGATCAGAAGAATACATGTACTTGAAGATGATAGCGACATCAGGGATGTAATTGAATATTTATTGAAAGATGAAGGCTATGAACTACAGCTCTCGTCATCTTTTAGTGAATTAAAGGCTAAATTAAGGGATTCTCTACCAGATTTATTTTTGGTTGACGTAATGCTCCCGGATGGTAATGGGATTGAGATTTGCACGGATCTTAAAAACGATATGTTTACGAAACACATCCCGGTAATCGTGATGTCTGCAAACCCAAGAAGTAAGCAATTAAGTGCTGGTGCTTGCGCAGATGATTATATCAGTAAACCTTTTGATGTGAATGATGTAGTACAACGTATTGATCAGTTATTAGATAAAAAAGGTCCTGCTGTTAAGAAGGATACAACGAATGCACCTGTGAAATAAGGTAAATTCTAAGAAATAAAAAGGCTCGGACTGTGAATCCGGGCCTTTTTTTGTGCGAAAAATCTTTTTTTTGTCACGATTTCCAGATTTTTTCAAAATATTTTTTTTCGCAAAAACTTTAGTGTTTCCAGCTTGTTCTTGAGGTATAAAAAAACTATCCTATGAAAAACACATTAAAATCGGAAAATCCTGCAGGCCACTTCTTCGCTTCACATGCTACGGTGTTAGAATCTTCGATGGAAAAGTCTGAAGACCAAAGGTTTAGCGACGAGGGTGTAGAGAGCTATAAAAATGCTGCTCAGTCACGCTCAGCTATCCCTGTTGGATCAAGGAAAAAGTCAAATCCACGGTTATTTATCTTATAAATGCCGAGGTATATATAAAGGGTGCTACTAAAAATAGCGCCCTTTTTTTATGCGCATTTATACGCGAAAACAGATTTAAATGGCATCAGTAGCTATTTATTTGCCAATTATCCTATATTTGAAACCAAATTAAAAAAATCAAAATATGGAAAAATTTGCAAAAGTGAAAGAATTGTTAGCTTCAGTTGAAGCTGATGCAGAGAAATTTTATAACGCTGGTAACAGTGCAGCAGGAACAAGAGTTCGTAAAGCAATGCAGGATTTAAAAGTGCTTGCTCAGGACATCCGTGCTGAAGTAACAGAGAAAAAAAACACTGCTAAATAATTAAAAGCATTTTTCATAACAACAGCCTGTATCTCGATACAGGCTGTTGTGCTTTATACCCATTTTACTATTTCATCAATGACGATAGACGATAAGATCAAAGCCTCAGAGACCCGTATTTTCAAAGCCGTATTCCCTAATACGACAAATCACTATGATACACTTTTTGGCGGAACGGCCATGTTGATGATGGATGAGGTTGCTTTTATAACTGCAACACGCTTTAGCAGACAAACAATGGTTACGGTTAGCAGTGATCGGATTGATTTTACGAAACCTATTCCTGCAGGAACTATTGTTGAGCTTATTGGTACGGTAACACATGTAGGAAACACCAGCTTAAAAGTTAAAGTAGATATCTTTGTTGAGCAAATGTACTCTGAACATCGTGAGATGGCCGTAACAGGATCCTTTTCCTTTGTGGCGATTGACGAGAACAAGAAGCCTACGTCTATCTTAAAATAGTTTGTTGCTGATCGAGTTATAAGAATTTAACATGGCTAAAGAAGTTACACTACTTACCGGTTTTTTAGGGGCGGGCAAAACAACGTTACTCAATCAGATCATCACACAGAAAACAGAAACACGTTTTGCTATCGTGGAAAATGAGATTGGCGAAATGAGTATTGATGCTGAACTTGTTGTTAAAGGTGCGACCGAACTCGTTGAACTGAATAACGGATGTTTGTGCTGCTCGCTAAATGATGACATCTTTGAAGTGCTCAATGAGCTTTGGGATAAGCGGGAGCAATGGGATCATCTGATTATTGAAGCAACAGGGATTGCTGATCCGGCGAACATTGCACAGCCTTTTCTAACGATGGAGCAGGTGAAACGTGGATATATCCTAAAAAGGGTAATTTGTGTTGTTGATGCGGAGCAGGTAGAAGATCAGTTGCGGGAGACTGCGGAGGCGGTGCAGCAGCTTGTGTTCAGCGACCTGATCTTACTAAACAAAACTGAAAAAGTATCACCAGAGTACCTATTGGAATTGCAGGCAACTTTGAAATCCATTAATCCTTTTGCAACTGTATACATCGGTACAAAAGACGACTACAAGATTAAGCAACTTTTTCAACAGGAGAGAATACTGAATTTCTCTGCCAGTCCACAAGCAGTAACACCAAAGGGTATTTTCAGTATAAGCAGAGATCCGGCAAAAGCGGCGCCGCTTCTGGCAATAAGTAGTTTGCATCAGCAACACCAGCATTCTGAGATTGAGACTATTTTGTTGAGATATACGCAAAGCATGGACATTACGTTGCTTGAACACCGCATGATGGTGTTTCTGATTTTACAATCAGCCAGTGTGTACCGGATTAAAGGAATCATTTATAGCGAAGGGTTTGAGAGTAAAATCATTCTTCAAACTGTCGGGAAATCCCTGGCTGTCGATCTCGGCGAGCGTTGGCTGCCTGACGAGCTAAGAGAATCAAAGGTTGTGTTTATCGGTAAAAACCTGCAGGTGCATGGTTTTGACAAGATGTTCAGAGATTGTCTGACTAAGAATTTATAAGCTGGATACGTTTGACGCGTGCAGTCAAAAAAGCAATGGAATAAGTTGAGGAATACAATTCTTGCATCCCTCAACCTGTTATTCCGTTGCGCTATTTTATTTCTTCACTGTTTTAAGCATTTCTTTTACTGCTGCTTCCAATTGTTGATCCTGTCCGGCTAACACTTTGGTGTATTCGTTCAAGATCTGAATATCTGGTTCCAGCTGATGGTTTTCAGTGGCATGCGTTTCATTAGGGCCGTAAGTTGCGATCATTGGAATACCAAATACAATGCGGTTATTGATCTGAGTTTCCCACCATACCGCGGTTCCTGTACCTGCCACCGGCATACCGATTAGTTTACCTATGCCTAATGCTTTGTAAGCATAAGGGAACATAAAAGCATCTGAGTAATTGCCTTCCGACATCAGTACACAACTTGGTTTACTCCATTTATTTAAAGGTTCACCACCAGTGGTCACATGTCCTTGGGGTCTTAACGTGAAATACATCTTTCCGCTTAAGAAAGTTACCAGGTCATCATGCAGCCATCCACCTCCATTAAAACGAGAGTCTACGATCAGTGCCTCTTTATTGCCATTCTTACCAAGTACCTTATCAAAGGTGACACGGAAACTTGGATCGTCCATGCTACGGACGTGAACATAACCAACTTTACCTCCAGACAAGCTATCTGTTAATTTTTCCATGAGTTTAACCCATTTGTTGTATAGCAGTGTGCCGGTTTCTGTACGCGGACGAATTGGTTTAACAGTCTCCTGATATTTGATGCCGTTGGCATCGTGGAAGTTAATCAGAGTAAACTGACCGGCTTTATGGTTAAGTAGTTTTGCCCAGTCTTCATCAGGGCTGATCGCATTGCCATTGATCTGATCAATCACCATGTTTGGTTTCATTTTGGTACTGGCATTATCAAATGGACCTCCGGGGATAATTTCCTTTACATATAAGCCATTTGTCTTGCTTAGGTCGTAAGTTAAACCTAGTGCGGCAGTTTCATCTCCAGTAGGGAAGCTTGGACTATATCTGCCACCGGTATGAGAGGCATTTAACTCACCAAGGAATTCGCTGAGTAATACCTGGAAGTCATAGTCATTGTTGATGTATGGGAGAAATTGCTTGTAATTGCTATAATAGTAATCCCAATCTACGCCTTGCAATTTAGGGTCGAAGAATTTCTTCTTTACTTGTTTCCAGGTATGTTCTAAAATATATGCCCGCTCAGCACCCGCTTTAAGCTCCATCTCAGAATTGATGCGTATAGGAGTAACCTTACCGTCATCGGCACCAATTTTCATAATGCTTCCATTAGCCATCACAAAAAGGAACTTTCCATCTTTTGTAATTTCCAAATCGGCACCAGAGGCATCGAGTTTAGCAAGGATTTTCGACTCTTTAGTACGAAGTGTAGTTACCCATAGATCAAATCCTTTATCATATCTGGCTAAATAGTAAAGTTTCTCGCCGTCTTTAGAAAGTTTAACGCCAGATATATTGGTTGATGCGTTTGTTAAGCGCTGCGTACGATCCTCAAGGTTTTTGAGGTACGGTGCAAAAGGCTCAACCGGCGTTGCAGGTTTAGCTGGTGTTTTTTTATCCGTTTTAGATTTATCGATTTCAGGTTTTTTACCCGCTGTATCTTTTTTCTCCTGTTCAGTGCGTAATTCGAAATCTTCTTTACTTAATTGGAATTTATCCCAGGTTTTTTGATCAAAGAACATGGCATAAATATCGTCTTGCGAACCCCGGCTAAGGTTTTTCATCCCATCTTTATCAGTTAGCCAATACATCATTTTGCCATCCATACCGAACTGCGGATAAGAATCACCGAAACCACTATTGGTCAGGTTTACACGTTTGCCTGAGCCATCGTCTTTAATCAGTACAACTTCATTCTGGAACCAGCCACCACCTTCTGTTGATTGGGCGAGCAGATATTTGCTGTCTGGCGACCAGGTGAAATATTGATCACCATCCGAATAAGAGAAGTTGACGCCTTCAGGTAACAACGACGCTGATGTTTTGCTGGCAATCGTATAAGATTTCAGTACATTTCGTTCTTCAAGATAAGCGATTTTCTTGCCGTCTGGTGAATATACACCCTGAAATTCATCTTTGTCAGATGCAATAACAGGCGTTATTTTTAAGACGGTTGCAGCATAGAAGTAAGGCTCGTTTTTATTGACGATAGTTGCTTCCATGATGTCCCAGGATTTCTCGTTTTCTGCCGAAAATAGAAGAGATTTACCATCAGGAGAAAATTGTACCATTCTTTCCTGATACGGGGTGTTGGTAATCTTTTTTGTAGTAGCACCGTCTGCAGCAGTTACGAAAATGTCACCGCGATAAACGAAAGCTACCTGTTTGCCGTCCGGTGAGACTGCCATCTCTGAAGCTTCGCCACGGACAGGCATGATAGCTACCTGATCTGCAGCAAAATCTGCTTCGAAGTTGATGGCGACTTTTTGCGGCTGACCGCCATCTTTCAAACTATAGATATCTCCATTATAGGTGAATACAAGTGTTCCATTTGTGGAACGCGACAAGTTGCGGACAGGATTTTTGTCGAACTTCGTAATCTGAGTTATCTGTGCCGGGTTGGCAATTGAAGATTTAAATAAGTTTTGATTGCCATTGCGTTCGCTCAAATAGTAAAAATCGTCACCATTTCCCCATACTGGCTCCCTATCTTCTCCTTTAAAATCAGAGACCTTGTGATAGCTGTTATTTTTGAAATCATACGTCCAGATATCGCGGGTAACTGCTGAAGTATGATGTTTACGCCACGGATCCTCGTAACCTTTTCTATCCTGGAAGATAATCTGGTCACCTTTCGCGTTATAATGTACATTTTCGGTACCAGCGCTATTGATCAGAGCACTGTTTCCACCTTTCACAGGAACTTCGTATAGTTTCATGAAATAACTGTCACCCGGAAATCTGGCCGAAGTATATATATCATGTCTATCTGTACCAAAGATTACTTTTTGATCGTCAGCGGAGAAATCATAAGGAATATCTTTCGCGGAATTGAAGGTTAATCTTGTTGCGTCTCCACCTGCGGCCTGGATCACATATACATCGAAATTACCATAGCGATCTGAAGAAAAAGCAATTTTTTTACTATCATGACTCCAGACTGGATAGCCATTGTAAGAACTTGCCAGTGTAAGTGGAATTGCACTTCCACCAGTTGCGGGCACCTTGAAAATATTGCCTTTGTATTCAAAAGCAATCCATTGGCCATCAGGCGACACCGCAGGTTGTTGCATCCACCTGGGTTGATTTTGTGCTTTTAGCCCCAATGCGGTGAGGGCGAATAGCGATAAAGTCAGTAAAGTTTTTTTCATGAATTTTTGGTTTAGATCTAAATGCAATGTTATTGCATAAAGGTATACAAAGTTTTAACTATTCAGTTTTGGAGGAGCAATTTATTTATTAATACTGGAATCTTAAAATCGATTCCCAATTGTAATAGGGTGGATAGGCTTTGATAATAAAGATCTGTACGTTTTTGTACGGTACTTGTGCGATAACGAACGGAAATAACAGATATTTACAACATATAGTGCCTTTTTTGATGATTAAACTATGGTATGTTTGATTGGCATGTTATTCGTAATTGGCTCAGAAAATTAAAGATATGTTTTTCATCAATTTAAAAATAGCATTCAGGAATCTTTGGAAGCACAAAGGATTTTCGGCGATCAACATCGGTGGACTGGCGATAGGTATGGCATGCTGCCTGATTTTGCTCCTATATGTAAATTACGAATGGAGTTACGATAAGCAATTCAAGGATATAGATCGGATATACTATAGTGAAATAAATCTTAATGTTAATGGGAAGCTTATTACCACTCAAGCAAATCCTAATAAGTTGGCTGCAGCAGCACAACAAAGTCTTCCTGGCGTTGAAAGTACTGCCCGCATCGCATTTAGCAGTAGTGACAAGCTCTTTAGTCACGATGAAAATCGATTTAAGTTAAACGCACTGAGTGTTGATCCATCCTTCCTGAGGATCTTTGATTATACTTTTATTTCAGGATCCGCAGAAACCGCCTTAAATACACCGGAAGGAGTTTTACTAACTGCATCCACTGCGAAAAAGCTTTTTGGCGCTGTTAACCCAATGGGTCAGTTGGTGAAATGGAATAACAAACGCTTTTTAAAAGTAACTGCGGTGGTTGCAGATTTGCCTGACAATCAAAGCATCAAGTACGATGCCTTAACCAGCTGGTCTTTCTTTGACTCAGAAAATCCTGATGATAAAAATAATGGTTGGGGCTCCATAACTTGTGCGACATTAATTAAATTGAAAGACAAGCGATTTTTCGAAAGTACAGATTTGGGTCTAAGGAGATTGATTAAGGAAAATGAAAAGGATACACAGTTGGAAGCATTCCTATTTCCCTTTTCGAAACAACATCTATATGGCGAGTTTGAAAATGGAAAATCAATTGGTGGAAAAATCGATCAGGTTCGGTTATTTGCGTTTCTCGCTTTTTGCGTGTTACTCATTGCCAGTATCAATTATATGAATTTATCTACCGCACGTTCGGAAAAACGTGCGCGCGAGGTAGGGGTGCGCAAAGCGCTTGGCTCATCGAGGAAAACGCTGATGGGACAATTTATACTTGAGTCGATGCTGTTTTCCAGTATTGCCATCCTGTTAGCTTTTACATTACTCGAACTTGCGTTACCTTACTTTAACAACCTCCTTGGAATCTCCATAGGCATTGCCTACAATAACGTTCTTTTTTGGCTCACGCTGCTCGGAATGGCCTTAATTACCGGGTTACTAGCTGGCAGTTATCCTGCGTTTTATTTATCATCCTTTATGCCTGTTAAAGTGCTCAAGGGTTTTAACGGCAGCGGCAGATCATCGTTGTCAATCCGTAAAATACTTGTGGTTTTACAATTCAGCTTATCAATTTGCATGATCGTATGTGCAATCATAGTTTATTCGCAAATTCAGTTTATCAAACAGAAACCCCTGGGTTTTGCGCAAGACAATCTGGTACAACTCGATCTGGAAGGTGAGTTAGAAAAGCCAGAGAAACTAAAATTCTTCAAGGATGAGTTAATCCGTAGCGGTGCAATTAGCTCTGCAACAGAGTTTGCTCAATCTTTTAGTTCTTCGGGATCAATTACTGGCAATTTCAGCTGGCCCGGCAAAGATGCGAACGATAAGTCGATTGTGAGTTACCGGAGTGTTGGATTTGATTTTACTAATACGGTAGGTGTCAAAGTACTAGCGGGGAGAGATTTTTCACGACAGTTCAGAGCGGATACAGCAACTTCACTTCTTGTGAATCAATCTATGGTAAAACATATGGGGTTGAAAAATCCCGTAGGTACGGTGGTGCACTGGGGAGAAAACCCACCGCTTACCATTATTGGAGTTGTTGATGATTATTATAATGAAAAAGCTGGAAAGGCAGCGCAACCAACGTTCTTCTTCAACAATGCAAGTATTACACATGTGTTATTGATGAGACTTAGTGCAAACCAGGCTGCGAGCCTTTCAATTGACCGGATTAAGGAAGTGAATAAACAGTTAAATCCTGGCTATCCCGGTGAGCTGACGTTTGTGAGCAGCAGGATGGAGGAGCATTTAAAAACAGAACATCTCCTAAGTGTATTGTCTAATTTATTTGGTGGCTTTGCAATCTTTATTTCTTGCCTTGGATTATTGGGATTGGCACTATATATGGCAGAACAAAGGAAAAAGGAGATCAGTATTCGTAAAGTGCTGGGAGCCGATTTAAGAAGCATACTGATTTTACTAAATTTAGATTTTATGAAATTGGTTTTGCTTTCCAATATTATAGCATTTCCTGTTGCATTTGTATTAATTCAAAAATGGTTGAAAAATTATGATTATAAGATTGCTATCGGAGCCTGGCCATTCCTCATTGCTGGTTTGTTATCACTAGTTATCGCTGGGCTGACTGTGAGTCTGCAAAGTTTTAAGGTAGCTAAGGCAAATGCAGTTGATGCGCTGAAGTATGAGTAGGTGCATAAAAGCCGACTTCAGCAATCAATGTTTGATGAAGTCGGCTTTTGAAGCTGGCGCTTAGATAATTTCATCAGCTTCCATTTTTGTTAATAATTCCTGAAGTTTTTTTACAGCATATGCGTTATCCGCGACCAATTGAATTGCCGATTTCATTTGCTGGATTGCCTGTTCTTTTTGATGCATTTTGTAAAGTACCTGCGCATCGATGTTCAGATAATAGGGAGTTACATTTTTATAGTATGCGGGATCTGTTTGTGTAATTCGAAGGGCTTCATCTGTCCAAGTTTTCAGTTGCTGCAGTTCTTTTTTACTTAAGGTGATTTTTAGCATCTCTTCAGTAGTATGTATAATCGTGTTGCTGACCTTTATGGAAGCGGTATATTTGTAAGACTCGGCGTCAGGGATTGATTTCATTGATGCGTATACTACAGCGTCATTTTTAACCAGGGTATCGGCAGGTATTTTAAGTACGGTTCGATTGATATAATCGGATGCATTTTTTTTGTAAGCCGGATAATCTTTTACCGCAAAAAAGTACTTCATTGCCAGGGTTTGTTTGTTATCAAAAGGATCACTTTTAGTATCCTTTTTTAACCTGGAAACGAGTTGGAATAACGACATATCTTTATTCGCGATGGCTTTTTGAAGCGATACATCCATTGCACCAGTTTTGATATGTGCTAAAGACTCCCTGCGGGGATCATTTTCCTGTAACTTATTAAATATGCTTTCGTTGCGTTCAAGTACCGCGAGGGCAGGGCCTAATTGTAGTTTTCTATTTAACCACACGCCATTCTCTGTAATCAGACGGATTGTTTTTGGATCAGCCTGTTCTGATGGCGAAAGTAGCGTTACATAGTGATCAAGGAGATCTGTTGTGGGAAGCTTGAGTCTGGTAAGACGGTTGAGGTAATTGTATAAAAACCCCTTATCTCGCTGATGTTGCGGATAAATTGATTCGAGTTGTGCGATAGTTTGTTCTTGAGTAGATTCACGAATAGCATTCTTAGCATGCTGTATGAATGTAGCTGGTGGCATTGATCCATCCATGCTGTAGATTAATGTACCATTACTATCAACAAATAAGTAAGTGGGATAGGAGCTCACACCATATTTTTTAAGTATGGCGGGGCCAATTCCTTTTTCTGCATCAAGTTTAAAATTGATGAAATTCTCATTAAATATTTTTGCAACCTCTGGCAAGGTAAACACCTCCCCATCCATTGTTTTACAGGGTCCGCACCATTCTGTGAATACATCGATAAATACCAATTGGTGTGTAGATTTAGCTGTAGCAAGCGTGGTTTCCCAGGATTGCTCTTTAAAATTAATAATTAGTTTTTCCTGCGCATAACTTGATATAGCAGAAAAGATTAAGGTTATAAAAATGATTTTTTTCATGACTCAGTTATAGTTTTTTCGATTTGATAAATAATTTGATGAGTTTTTCTGACTGCATCAATACAAAGGCTACGAAGAGCAGTTGAAAAAATATCAGCATATTGGGGCCTGAAATACCAGCGACAGTTTTTCCGGATACATCCAGCATCGTCGAAATAAGTAGTCCGAGTCCTGTTCCAAGAATAAAAAACAGGATAGACAGGTTTAAGTCTTTTAGTAAAGACTTCTTGAAGGTTATCTCTTTATGGATGCGGAGCATCATTCGGTCTTCAAAATCGCTGTAAGGCATATCAACCCTGCTTTTTGCCATCATGCTTTGAAAAAAGGTTTCTTCTGTGGTCGACATACTAGTGTTGGTTAAGTTTGTTTAACAATTGGTTTACGGCTTTGAGCATACTTTTCCGTGCGCGGTGCAAAGTAACCTTGGTATTCGAATTGGTCCAGCCAGTAATTTCGCAAACCGCTTTTATACTTTCTTCTTCAAGGTAGAAAAGTCTAAGTACGAGGCTTTCTTTTGGCGCAAGCATTTTTAAAGCTTCATTTACGAGATCTCGATATTCATCCTGATGCAGCTGATTGATCAGTTCCCCATCAGGAATATCTGCTTCAAATTCGCTTGTAAACACCATAATCTCTTTTTTTATCTTATTCAACCTCATAAAGGCTTCATTTGTGACGATTCGATAGAACCAGGTACTGAACTTGGCTTGAAAGTTAAATGAATTCATGCCTCTAAATGCTTTCATAAAAGCATCTTGTACAACTTCTTCAGCGATGAATTCATCCTTCACAACAGAAAGTGCAACGGAAAATGCCATGTCTTTGTATTCCTTTAGAAAATACCTGTAAGCTTCAGTATCACCATTACAAACTTTTCTGATGTATGTATGATCCATGGGATGCCTAGTCGTTTTTCTTGTGATCAATTCTATTTGCCAGCACCAATGCAGTGCCACCGCAAATCCCAAGTATAGCCATTATTGTTGCCGGAGAATCATTAATAAGATGGAGCTGAGTGATAAAAATTGAGATGCTCAACAGACCGATGCTGAGCCCCAGCACTACGATGCCTACTTTTGCCCAGCTTAACTTGCTTCTATGTTCCTTTTTTCTTAAATCTTCTGGAGACACTCCTTTTTCAATTAGCATTAATTTCTCTTTATGTCTGGCACGGTGTGAAAAGTACCAACCAAGAAATCCGCAGGCCATGAATGCCAACCAAACAATTAAGAACATTTCCGATCTTTCCATGATAATATAATATTGATTTTCATCTATAGGATTAGCGAAAATGAATAAAGGTTACAAATCCATCAAATTACACAAAAAGACCAACGAATTTAATCGCCTAAAGCATAAAATGATCATTCTGATCACACAAATTGATTTTCTGACTGTTTATGTCTTAAAATCAAAATATGAAATATAGATCACTCGGAAGCACAGAAGAAAAATTGTCTGCGATAGGTTTAGGATGCATGGGGATGAATCATGCTTATGGAACACCTGACGATAAGGAATCGATAGCAACATTGGAACTAGCGCTTGATCTGGGTATTAATTTTTGGGATACAGCTGACATATATGCTGCTGGCGAGAATGAAGCGTTGTTGGCCAGGGTGCTCAAATCAAAAAGGCAAGAGGTGTTTTTGGCAACGAAATTTGGGTTCGTCAGTAATCCCGGTGCCGGAAACGCACAATTTGACGGTTCTCCGGCGTATATCAAAATTGCTGTAGAGCGTAGTTTGAAGAGATTAGGAACGGATGTGATCGACTTATATTATGCACATCGCGTTGATCCAAATGTGCCAATCGAAGATACTGTCGGCGCAATGTCGGAGTTAGTTAAAGCAGGAAAGGTAAGGTACTTAGGGCTTTCTGAGGCGTCGGTTACATCGCTGAGAAAAGCGCATGCGGTACATCCGATCAGTGCGTTGCAAAGCGAGTATTCATTGCTTACGCGTGAGGCAGAAAACAATGTGTTACCTGTATGTAAGGAGCTGGGAATTTCATTTGTGCCTTTTAGTCCGTTGGCGCGGGGCTTAATGACAAATACACTGGACGTGAGCAAGCTTGATGATAGCGATTTCAGGAAGTCGTTACCCAGATATCAGGAGGCTTATAAGGCTAATAATGAAAATTTAGCAAATGGGTTTGCAGAGATTGCGGCAGGCAAAAATCATAGTGCCGCTCAGTTGGCTTTAGCCTGGGTATTGGCTCAGGGCGAACATGTCATCCCAATACCTGGGACCAAAAGAAGGAAATATCTGCTGGAAAATGCTGATGCCGTAGATCTGCAACTTAGTGATGATGATTTGAAGGCCATTGATGATTTATTGGCTACATATCCAAACACCGGTGCGCGTTATAGCGAGTCTCAGAATAAATTGGTAGACCGTACTTAATTGTTTAAGCAGGTTAATCTTCTTCAAGATAAATTTCGTGTACTAAAAAATTAACTTTTGCTACTGGCTCCAAGAGTTCGGAAATATCTTCTGAATCGATAGGGTAGATTGTTTCGTCACTATCCATGACAATAGAATCAGGAATTAATTCAAAAAATTTAACTGGCAGATCAGTTTCCAATTCAATCAGTTTGATATAGGTAACACCATTTTCTTTCCAGTTATCTAGAATTTCGGCGCTAAATTGGACGTAGGGACTTTTCTGTTCGTTTTCCATCAGACAAATCTAATGATTTTGAGACAGTATGGAAGGTTGATTTCACTGTATTTCGCCAGTTTGTCATTTTACCATCAGTTCCTTTCTAAAAAACAATTTCTACTATAACTGCTAAAACAATATTGTCAATATTTAAGTCTTACTATAAGATGTATCGCGTATCGGCATGATTGATTGCGTATAGTTAAAAAGGAGAACAAGACCCAAAACATATGAGTAAAAATGTAGCAGAACAATTAGTAGAAATGCTGGTTGAGGCAGGTGTAAAAAGAGTTTATGCCGTTACCGGCGATAGTTTGAATTACTTTAATGATGCTGTTCGCAAGAGTGGTAAAATTAAATGGATTCACGTGAGAAATGAGGAAGTTGGTGCGTTCGCCGCCGCCGCAGAGGCAGAGCTGGATGGTATTGCGTGTTGCGCGGGAAGTTGCGGGCCAGGGCACGTGCACCTCATTAATGGCTTATATGATGCCCATCGATCGCATGTGCCGGTTATTGCTATTGCTTCAACTATTAATACCAACCAATTTGGTATGGACTACTTTCAGGAAACCAACACTATAAAATTATTTGACGACTGCAGTTATTATAACCAAATAGCGACTACTGCTGAGCAGGTGCCACGTATGTTTCAAACCGCGATTCAGCATGCCATCCATAAAAAAGGAGTCTCTGTATTCGGTTTGCCCGGCGATGTTGCGCAACTCCCGGCGGTAGAGAGTGAAACTGCCATGCAAATTTTCAGGTGTAATCCGGTGATGAGGCCTTCTGATGCTGAGTTGGTGGCGCTTGCTGATTGTCTGAATGCACATAAGAAAATAACTATTTATTGCGGTATAGGTGCTGCTGAGGCGCATGATGAAGTTATTGAGCTTGCAAAACTGTTAAAGGCTCCAATAGGTTATTCTTTCAGGGGGAAAATGGGTATGCAGTACGATAATCCACTGGAAGTAGGGATGACGGGATTGTTAGGGCAGCCATCGGCATACCACAGTATGCATGAGTCGGACGTGGTGCTATTACTGGGAACGGATTTTCCATATCAGAATTTCATGCCTGAGAAAAATAAGATCATTCAGATTGATGAAAGTCCGGAAAGACTCGGCCGAAGGGCTAAGCTTAGTATGGGGCTTTGTGGCGATATTAAGGATACTGTATCAGCTTTGTTATCGCTGATTAAAGAAAAGGAAGATGAAAGTTTCCTGAAAGCACAGCTGGATTTTTACGGGAAAGTAAAGAAACATCAACAGACGTATATTGAGGATCGAGGATCAGAAAATAAGATACAGCCTGAATTTGTTGCTGACACGATTGACAAACTGAGTGATGTGGATGCGATATTTACTGTAGACACAGGCATGTGTTGTGTATGGGGAGCACGTTTTATTCACGCTACTGGAAAGCGTACCATGCTGGGATCTTTTAACCACGGAACGATGGCAAATGCTATGCCGATGGCTATTGGTGCTGCTTTAGCGCATCCAGAGCGGCAAGTTGTGGCCCTTTCCGGTGATGGTGGTTTATCCATGTTATTAGGTGACCTGGCCACGATAAAACAATATAATCTTCCAATCAAAATTATCGTATTTAACAACCGGGCTTTAGGAATGGTAAAATTAGAGATGGAGGTTGACGGTTTGCCAGATAGTGAAACTGATATGATCAATCCTGATTTTGCATTGGTTGCACAGGCAATGGGTTTTAGGGGGATAACGGTTTCAAATCCTGCGGATGTAGAAACCGCTATCTCAAATGCGCTTAGGGAAGATGGGCCTGTTTTACTGAATATCATGACAAATCCGAATGCACTGGCTATGCCACCGAAAATTGAGTGGGCGCAAATTAAAGGGATGACCGCTTCTATGACAAAGCTGATGCTTGGTGGTAAAATGGATGAAGTGTTTGATACCATCAAATCGAACTACAAGCACTTAGGGGAGGTGTTGTAATTCTTAAAAAATGCTTGCTATATTTACGGTCAGAAGGCCTTGGCCGTAACATTTACTTTAACGAATTATAATGGTAAAACAAAGCAACGCCTTCTTGTTGGAAGACGATATGGAATGGGAAGATCTGGGTGCTGGTGTACAGCGCCAAATCATGGGGTATAATGGTGATTTGATGATGGTCAAGGTTAAATTTGAGACTGGGGCTATTGGTGTACAGCATCAGCATATCCATACACAGGTAACTCATGTGCACAGTGGAGTCTTTGAAGCTACGATAGATGGGCAGGCTCAGATTTTAAAAGTGGGGGATGGTTTTTTTGCAGAACCTATGATATGGCACGGTGTAGTATGTTTAGAAGCTGGTATTCTGATAGATGGATTTAGCCCGGTGCGGGAAGATTTCCTGAAAAAATAGCCTTGAAAAACTTTTTTCATTTTTATTTAGCAGAATAAAAAATTAATTATATCTTTGCACCCTCTTCAGAACGAAGGGAAATGATTCCGTAGCTCAGCTGGTAGAGCATTACACTTTTAATGTAGTGGTCCTGGGTTCGAATCCCAGCGGGATCACGAAAAGCCTCAGAGAAATCTGGGGCTTTTTGCATAAATGGATCTTACGAAATCTTTCGATAACCGTCGAAAAAATATTCATCACTGAGTAAATATTAGTTTGAAAAACATTATCTTCAGTGTAAATATTTGCCTGATAAGAATCAGTTAGATCGAATTGTTATTAGTTCGGCAAGACTACTGAAATTACCTATATCTAATCGTCTCATGAAAAGATTAATCCTCTCCCTCGTCCTACTCGGAACAATTCTATTTGGAGGTTGTAAAAAAAATAACAACCCGGCTCCTGAACCCTTCTTTAAGTTCAATTTCGAGTCCAAAACAATGGATATAAAAGATTACCAAAAGATAGACTCTACTAGTTTTACGACTAGTTATAAACCCTCAGAGATTCATTTTGAATCTACTGATTCAAAAATCCTCTCTGTAGAAAAGGGGGGCGTAGGCTATCAAATGTTATCGGCTGTTGGAAAGGGTACCGTGTACATTAAAGCAATGAAAGGGGCGGCTGAATTAGGGAGATTTAAAGTGACCGTTAGTTATGTTCCGATTACTGCTATGTCCATTTCTGGAAGCGTCGAGCGGACGATCACAGAAGTACAGGAAACTTCGCTTCAAATATCCATCGCTCCCCTTAATTCGACAAATATGCAATTAACCTGGACAGTTTCAGATCCTTCTGTGGTAATTAAATGGGCTGAAGAACGGAATGCAGTAATAATCGGAGATCATCCCGGTACGGCGGTTGTAACTGCAACATCGCCTGATGGTTTTAAAGTGAGTGTCAAGGTCACTGTAACAGCGCTACCACCATACCCAAAAACAGGTGTTGATGCGGTTGTTAAATCCTTTAACGAGAATATTCTGCCAATGTTAGACCGGGAATCAGATTTAATTATTAAAAAACTGACGATATTGCCTGGAATAAGAGAAAAACAAGTAACTGCGTTTGACTGGGCGGGACAGCTTAAACTCATATTGTCTGTAGAGTCTGCATCTGGTTTTTATAGGTATCCATTGCCAGCTACTCCAATTAAAGGGTTTACTTTTCTTTTTTGGACGGAAAATACAAATCCACCTGTTAACAATGCGGGTCTAAAGATCGCTGTTAATTTTTTTGGTGACCACTTTGAGGTCGTTCCTAAAAGCGGGTCTGTTCCTCGGGTATTTAACTACAATCAAGTTTCAGAATTCACAAAATTTCTATTGGAATCTATACAGGCGGATGTTGCTAGCATAAAAAAAGAATTTCCAACTTACTTTTAGTGTAAAGAAGTTTTTTTGCAAAAAAAAAAGGTTCTTTTTTTAATCAGTATGTATTATTAGCTTTGAGAAAAGCCAAATTATGCCCTCAGCCTCAATTATTTCAAACTGGAGCCTAACGAAAAAAATCTATTTTCGCTTTTCATTTATTTTTTTGCTTCTATTTATTTTTCTGAATAATAATGGAGCATTTATATATGTATCCCAGATCTTTCTTACCCAACGGAACTATTGCATCAGTTTATACCCTGGTTTTCTCTTCATGCATTGGATTATACCTACGACTTTTCTATTGTTGCAAATGGAAGTGGTGATACGAGCTATAATTATATCCAGTTATTTTTATTTTTCCTGGTGGCTTTAGTTGCCAGTCTAGTCTGGTAATTACTTGATTACAAGCGAAAAAGTTATTCGATATTATATTATTGGCTCATCGTTCTGGTAAGATTTTATCTTGCTTTCACGCTGATGCAGTATGGATTAGCGAAGGTCATCCAGCTTCAATTTCCTCAGCCGCATCTTTCGCGTTTATTGCAACCCTTCGGTGATGCATCTCCAATGGGGCTGGCCTGGACTTTTCTGGGTTTGTCAAAAGGTTATAATCTGTTTATGGGCATCGTCGAAGTTTCTTCAGTATTGTTGCTCTTCAGGAAGACGATGATAGCTGGAGCATTTTTGTTGTTGGCGACAAGTGTACACGTGATGGCTATGAATTACTCACAAACTTTTTTAATAAATCTTACATATACATCGTTACAGCGTTCAAGCCATTTGGATGTCTGCTGATTTCGAGCAGATCGCTGAGGTGGCTGGAAATTGCGTAATGCGCAGCTTTGGGATCTTTTTCCCTGATAGCATTATAGATATCACGATGCTCCTGAATTGCCTGAATTTTTCTATCGGCACCAAAGATTTTTTTGCCTACCATGTTTTTTACCAGATCGGGTATTAAAACGAGGATCATAGATTCGATTACGGAATTCTTAGACGCCCGGGCAATTTGCATATGAAACATCATATCTTCCTGATAGGCCTCCTCACCAGCGTTGGTTTTCTCCTCATATTCTACAAGAGCCTCTTTTAACCTTTGTAGGTCTTCAACCGATCGGCGTTCTGCAGCAAGTTTTACCGCATCCCGTTCTAAGTAATACCGGGCTTCCAAAAGAGCGTTAAAATCATCTTTATTGAAGTTTACGATATCGGCGATAATACTATCGAGCATTTTAATACTCAATCCAGAAACATATGTGCCACTCTGGGGATTAGTCTTCAACAAGCCGTAGAATTCCAGTTTTAGTATGGCTTCCCGTACATAACTTCTTCCAACACCAAATTGTTCTGCCAAGACACGCTCAGCAGGCAAACGCTGTCCTGGTTTGATCAAGCCAGTCGTAATCATTTGTCTCAGTTGCCCGATAATATGATCTACAATAGGTTGTTGTGGCTTTGAATGACTAGTTTCCTTTTGGTTCATTATTCACTGGAGTTGAAGAGCACAGTTTTCAAAAATATAAATTTATGCCAGAATATCAGCTACTATTTTCAATTAGATCTTCCTCATTGTTGTATTAATAATATTCGTTAGTCGTGCATAAACTCCCAGGCGCTGTTATAAACACCTTCCTGTTCTGCATAAGCAATGAAATCCGAATAGAACGGCAAACGGGCAAGAGTAACGCTGTCTCCTACAACGACAAGTTTCTGTTTAGCTCTTGTCATCGCCACATTCATGCGTCTGATATCCGCAAGAAAGCCTATCGTGCGTTCGGCATTGCTTCTCGTTAAACTGATATAGATGATATCACGTTCCTGTCCCTGGAAGCTATCGATTGTGTTAATGGTAATGTATTCTTTATACGGGTCCAATTCCGGCGAACTTTGTAAAAGATCCTTTAAACATCTTATTTGTTGCTGATAAGGAGAAATGATTCCAATAGAAGGAAATTGATCTATGGGACAATGATTGACCAGTTCTAAAAGGTATGCCGTTAAGTGTTTCAGTAGAAATGCTGCTTCTTCGGGATTGCTCACACTGGTTCCCTCGAGTTTTTCATCGAAAGCACAGCCGGCAGTATCTATAAAATTTAAGGGGATATCATCGGTAAATAATGTTTTGCCGGCTACTGATGAGGCAGCCTTAAGTTGATTGTTGTAGAAGAGCCGGGAAGGGTATCCCATGATCTTATGATGCATCCTATATTGCTCTTCCAGCAATACAACTGATTCAGGATAAATAGCTACACACTTTTCAAGTAATGTTGTACTTAAACCTTTTTTTGCTGCTTCAACAGATTTAATTGTTGGCGGTAGTTGGCAGTGATCGCCGGCTAGGATGACTTTTTGCGACTTTAAGATAGGAATCCAACAAGCAGGCTCTAAAGCCTGACCGGCTTCATCTATCACCACGGTATGGAAAGTCAGATTTCGGATCGTGTGGTGATTTGCGCCTACCAGCGTGGCCGTGATGACTTGGGCTTTAGCAACAACCTGATCAATCATGTATTGCTCGGTATTGCCAACCTCCTTCATAATTTTATGAGCTTCATTGAACAAGGCTTTACGCTGTTCCTGTTCAGCGCGACCAAAAGTTCTTTTATATTTATGCGCCATGTTCTTATACTCAGCAGCCTGTTTTTTTAATGCCCTGACCTCCTTCATGTGCTCATGGTCGGCTATTTTGCTATCCAATGTTAAAGAAAGCATTTTGGCGGATACCCTGGCTGGATTTCCAATCCTTAAAACATTCAGGCCTTCCTCGGCTAATTTTTCGCTCAGAAGGTCAACCGCAGTATTGCTTGGCGCTACGACCAGAATTTGTTGATGGTTTTGTTTGATCAGTGCCTTGATGGCTTGTACCAGGGTGGTCGTCTTTCCAGTTCCGGGAGGGCCATGGACAATAGCCAGATCATTTGCAGCTATTATTTTTTCTACGGCCAATTGCTGGACGGCGTTGAGCTGCGGGATACTGTAATGTAATTTTTTATCGCTAAACCCTGGTTTACTGCTGCCAGTAAGGACGCTAACCAAATCACCCTGTTTCGGATTTTCTGCTCTTTGTGCTGCTTCTTTAAGGGCAGCCTGCATTTCATCGTAGCTATTGTTGTCGAACAATAGGTCGATACCCAACTTACCATCCCTGGACCAGTCGGGCAACTCATCGCTACGTAAAGTTATTTTGATCTTATTTCCTGAAACGTGAGTTACTGTGCCTTCTATACGGTCCTTGCCGGGATCGTGATTGGAAAATAGTGCCACTGAAGCGCCAAACCGGAATTGGTGACTTAAATCCTGATGTGTGGTGCGTTCCAGTTCGACGCTGAGATAGTCGCCGCGGCTCATTTCTGTACCTCGTATTGCGATCGGATACCAGGCAAGACCATTCATTCTGCGGTCGGTAACAGAAGATGACTCCGTTAGGCGCCGATAGGCATTGAGGTCTTCATCTTTTTCAATTTTTAACAGGTCAATTAACTTTTTGAAATAGTCCATTACCGCAAAGGTATCCGAATTTTACGAAATAGGCAGGACAAGCTCTATTTTGCAATGGTCGTCATCACAGTTTTTAAAATGAAAATGAATTGTTTCACCATATAACGTATTGTAGTCCCTGCCGTACGTATTAAGATCCTCTAAAAGGGATCCGGTTGCGTGTTTATTATAATTCATGTGCATTTGCAGCAAATCTTCAGCGATATGAATTTCAATAGCCAGCGATGTAGGATGTTCTGGGATCACTTTACAGAAAGGTTCCATGACATTAATCAGCGCCAGGGCAGCGATTGACTTGGCTGCCGGATCGCCGAGGCAATCCAATGTTACTTTCAAATTATTATTCCTGTAGTCGAAACTAATAAATTCAATGAAGCAGGCGAGTGCAGTGAGCTCTTCATGCAGTGGCGTTGAGGATTGTTTACCACGGTATAACCTGTATCTTAAAACTTCAGAAAAAGTGATTATCGACGTAGGCGTATAAGGTTCAGACAGTAGTGCCGATCGTTTGAGCTGATCAAGGGATCGCATCATGAAGTCGGGGCTAATGTTCGTTTTCAATAGATCCAGTTTCACCAGTTCTATTTCTTTTTTTTCATTCGCTACTTCTTCCAATAAGCTATTCTCTTCATTTTTCTCCATGAAGAATAACAGTATGGAAAAGATGAGGAAATTGATGACATAGACGTATACAACCTGGATATAATTTTCCCAAAAAGAAGTAGTATAATCGTAGCCTGTGCCCTCAACCATGCGCACAAACTTTTTATTGAAGTACATATCGTTCACTGTCAAAACAAAAAACGAAATGATCAATAAACTCCAAAACAATAAGGGCTTGTTCCTTTTAAAGAAATACGGAATGAGCAATAAGCAATACACATAATAGAATATCGCAATATTTAAATTCGACAGAAAGAAATTATTGAAAATTATGGATGCGGTGATTGGGACTTTAACGCGTATTAATGTTCCCAGGATAAGCACCCAGCCCCAATAGGCTACATGCGCCACCCATCGGTATTTAGTGAAATACACCCATTTATTCCTTTTGTTAATCTCTTGTTGAACAAAGTTACTCATGTTAGAAACTTAGGGTTAAATCAACTTCAAATCTGTCTTTCTTTTCTGTGATAGACAGCGTATGTTTTCCTGGATACAAAATTTCCAATCTTCTTTTCACATTCTTTAATCCAATCCCTCCGGTGTATTCTGATATAGGTTGAGTTAGTGAAACCTGTAACGGCTTACTATTTTGCAAGAGGAAATGCAGACCCCCGGCAGATACTTTAATATCCATATTGATCCAGGATTTTCCGAAACTTGCCTTTGTGCCGTGTTTAAAAGCGTTTTCCAGGAAATTTATGAGGAGGAGCGGAGCGATGTACTGATCCTTCACTTCTCCCTCAACATTCATGGTTACCGTACATTGGTCATCACGATGCCTGAGTTTCTCGAGAGCAATATAACTGTTTGTAAATGTGAATTCCTGGGCCAGTAAAACGAGGTCAGCTTTACATTCGAAAAGCATATAGTGCAGTAAGGATTCCAGCCGCTCGATAATAACAGCAGTTTGTTCAGATTTTTTTAAGCTAAGCGCATAAATATTGTTGAGCGTATTAAAAAGAAAGTGGGGGTTAACCTGTGACTTTAGAAAGCTGCTTTCCAAGGCAATTTTCTCTGTTTTAAATTTGGCCAGCACTTGTATTTCTCGTTGTCTATCGTATATGTCCTGGAAATAAAATGCAGCGATAAAAAAGGAAAAAAGGGCAATTAGCGCAAAAATGTATTTACCGAGCATGCTCAGAAAAGCTGTGTCAGGTATCGGATTCAAACTGGGAAACTGCAATAGTATCAATTTAACAAATACGACCTGCAGGCAGTCGGCCAAAAACACCAGCAAAATCAAGCTGATCCAGAAGTAAATCAACTTCTTTGGCCGATACAGCGGCATTACAAAAAACAAAAAGCTATAGCAGAGCAAGATAAGTGTTAAGAATCTACTCAAAGACACTTCCATGGTGTAAGCAAGGGGGTATTTGGGAGCAACCAACGCGGCCTTATACTGGAAATAAAATACCACAGCAAGTAGTGTCCAATAGATGACATGCAGTCTCCATTTTTTTCCTTTAAATACAGAACTGATCTGGTTTTTGATGGTAAGTGAGGCCAAGTTTCTTTCGGGTGCGTATTTGTATTTCCAAATATGGTATTTTTTAATGTAATCTTTTTAAACCAGAAGCGGTTTAACGTGTTTTTTAACATATAAAAGGATTATATCATGGATAGTATTGAATCATTAAACAACCAGGAGGATGTGAACCCCGGGACAGAATTAGATAAAATCATCAATAACGATGAGCCCGAAACGAATGTGAAAACCGGCGGTACAGGAGCAAATAACCCGGTGCCAACCCCGGGAACTGTGGTCATCAAAGAGAATGATCAAGGTGATGGCCGTATCGTTGAAAACAGGCCCTCAAAGCCGAGTAATTAAATTAGATTTAAACAGAGCCTGATTACCCGATCAGGCTCTTTTATGGGCGTCTGTCGGCGCCACCTGTAATAATGTGAAGTAACTTATTAATCGAAGATTCTGTTTCTGTTTTTATGTTCAGGTTCACAGCATGTTGTCCCTACATTCTACACGTCTTTTGGTACGGAGTTTATTGCCGTTTAAAAAAAATAAAAAAAATAAAATGTGGTGTAACATCTATTAATTGTTTGGCAGGTGCTCTGCGCGAGTTTTTTTATAAACGTGCTGAATTCGAAATTTTTGTGCTATAAATGAGTGAGATAGGCTGATACTTGGCCTGATCTTTGGACTTGAGTTATCAGCAGCAGGACGCTGTCAATTAAATATTCACCTTTAAATTTTAAAGCTATGGCTTTCAAAGCTAGATTAAATTTTTCAGGCAAGGAGTACGATGTACTTCATTGTGCCTATGCGTTAAACAGGGATGTTGACGCCAAAGGAAGACCATCCTCCGGAGTTTATGGAGGAACCATTGATGTGGAAATCGAATCCACTGAAGACACTTCGATCATCGAAGCAATGGTGAACAACCAGTACAAACCAATTACGGGAACACTTCTGATTAAAAAATCCGAAGAAGATGCCAAAATGAAAGAAGTTAATTTCGAAGATGGGTACATTGTTAAGTACACTGAAGGAATTAACATCATAGGCGACCATCCCATGACTCTGAAATTTCAGATTTCAGCCAGAAAGCTCAAGCTAGGAAACGCAGAGCATGTAAACGACTGGCCTAAGGCTTAATTACGGTCTTTTGCTAACCAGCCCGGGATGGGTAAACTTATTATTTCTTAACATTTAACATGTACAATCATGGCATTTAAAACCCGCTTAACTCTGGGATCAAAAGAATTTGATGTCCTGCAGTGTAATTTTTCTTTAAACCGCGATGTTGACGCAAAAGGCCGTCCATCTTCAGGTGTTTACGGTGGTACTATCCACATTGAAATTGAATCTACTGAAGATACTTCAGTAATAGAATCAATGGTCAATAACCAATATAAACCACAATCCGGTACCATCATTTTCAAAAAAGGAGAAGAAGACGCCAAAATGAAAGAACTGACTTTCGAAGACGGCTATATCATCCAGTATAATGAGGGTATTGCTGTAAATGACAATACTCCTATGACTTTAAGTTTTGTTGTATCGGCGCGTAAATTGAAGCTTGGTAATGCTGAGCACGAGAACGACTGGCCGAAAGCTTAATCGTCAGTAAATAAAAAGGGCGGTTTCTGCAAAGAAATCGCCCTTTTTATATGCTATCTATTGACTAGTAGCTCATTTCAACAATCTCCTGCACGTGTGCTGGCGTAAGTGATTTGTGTTCACCTAAACCATTCCAACCGCGTTCTATAAAGCGCGCAGAGATTTTTTCTGCAGTTCCTTTATAGTCGGATGTATATTCTGAAAGGGCGGTTTTGATATCCAGTGAATGGAAAAACTCTTCTGTTTTGACAATAGCTTCTTTTGCGATGTCTTCATCAGTACCTTCAGTAAGGCCCCAAACACGCTTTCCGTATTGCGCTAATTTCTCCTTTTTAGATTCAAAATTGAAACGATAGTGACTTGGTGCTACTATGGCAAGCGTTCTTGCGTGATCAATACCAAATAATGCAGTTAACTCATGCCCCATCATGTGCACTGCCCAATCGCCCGGTACACCTTTCTGTATCAATCCGTTTAGTGCAAGGGTGCAACTCCACATAAAGTTTGCTGCTGCTTCATAGTCTGCAGGATTTTTCATAATTCTAGGCGCAATTTCGATCAGTGTCTGCATGATACTTTCCGCAAATCTATCCTGAAGATATCCGCCAGCAGGATAGGTCATATACTGTTCTAACACGTGTGTAAAAGCATCGGTAACTCCATTGGCTAACTGTCGCTGCGGAATTGATGCCACTACCTGAGGATCCAGGATTGAAAATACAGGGAACAGTCCGGGACCGCCCATAGCTCGTTTTTCTTGAATCTCTGCACGTGTGATAACGGCACCTGAATTCATTTCCGAAGCTGTAGCTGGCAAGGTCAATACCGTTCCAAAAGGCAAACCTACTGTTGTAGGAATTCCATTAGTCAGGATATCCCAGGGGGTATCGCCCTTAAATAGGGCCGCAGCGGATAAGAATTTAGTGCCATCAATTACTGATCCACCGCCTACGGCAAGTAAAAAAGTAATGCTTTCGTTTTTTATTACCTGAAGTGCTTCAAGTAATACCGCATATTCCGGATTTGCAGGGATGCCGCCAAATTCTACGACTTCATGACCGTGCAAAGCTTTTTTTACTTGCTCGTAAATACCGTTTTGTTTGATGCTACCGCCACCATATAGTAATAACACTTTGGCATCTTTCGGTAGTTCTTTTTCAAGATTTTTGATCTGATCTTTTCCAAAGATTATTTTAGTTGGGTTCTTTAATTCAAAATTTAACATATCGTGTGTTTTTGGTAAAGGTAGGATGTATCATTACAGGCATCATCATCTTAATTTCATATATTTAAGTGATGGAAGAAATTCAAATTGAACAAATACGATACGAGTTAACCTGGCGTATCAGGCATCAGGTAATGTATCCTGATCAACCTTTCGATATGATTAAGCTGCCAAACGATGCAGATGGAATTCACTTTGGGCTATACGTAGGATCCTGGATTACCGCTGTAGTTTCTGTTTTCGAAAATGGGCAGGACTATCAATTTAGGAAATTTGCCACACTCGAAGCGCAACAGGGGAAAGGTTATGGATCAGCATTACTTAAATATATCATAGATTACTGCAGGGACAGGGGAGCTAAAAAAATCTGGTGCAATGCGAGGATATCTGCCGGGAGTTTTTACCACAAGTTTGGATTGGTTCCGGTAGGAGCAACTTATATGCAATACGATATTGAATTTGTTAAGATGGAATTGAATCTCGAACAAAAATGATGAACTTTTGTTGTTCAATAAATTAATGGTTATATTTGATAGCATGAACAAGGATAAGGAACTTAGTGCTGTTATCCACTCTACAAGTGGAGGCAGATTGTACATTGAGGCGCAGGATTTCTTCGGTCAGGATAAGATTAAGAATATGGTTTCTAAATTAATGGAATCAAGTATTTTTAAGCAAATAGAGCGGGAAAAAAATAAAAAATAACTATCCATGCCATTCAATCTACTCTTATTTCCTCTGATAGGGGGGTACTATATTTTGATTAGATTTGAATATCTCAGGTACAGGCAATACAGGCTTGAAAATCAGCGAGTGTTATTAAATTCTGCTATGCTTGGCATCTTTTTACTTGGGGCCTGCCTGATCATAAGAACATTTTTATTGACTGTTGCTCCTGAGGCGGTGTCGATGATCAGTAACGCCCTCCCGCTTAAAACACCATTTTTCGGAACCGCAAGCATGTCGCTTGTTGTTGCTATTTTAGCTACAGAAATTGCTAATAAATTTATTAGCCGGGAAAAGGCTATTCAGCATGCATTAACTGCTGTCGGAAATGAATTCGAACTCCTTTTGAGCACGTCATTTAGCAATGCGCATCTTTTACAGTTTACCTTAAATAACAACAAGTTTTATATCGGATGGGTTAAGGAACTGCCAAAACCTTTTACAACAAACTACATTAGAATTACACCTGCGTTTAGTGGTTACCGGGACGATAAAAAGGAATTAGTCTTTACTACCCAATACCTATCTGTTTATGCAACTTATATAGAAGAGGGGTCGGTAGCAAATATCGGAGATCTCAAAACGGATCTGGTAATAAAGGTTGATACCATTACATCTGTTTCTTTTTTCGACATCAATATGTACAGTCGGTTCAATCCTGCAGAGGCCTAGCTTAAGGCTTTAAATTATAGAATAGCAGGTAATATATACTCTTCGATAATCTGATCGGCCTGGCGGTGGGCATAACCGTTTCCATAGGCTGTAGCTGTAATTACCACTACAAGATCGAGGTCTTTGAAAATGTATATTTTGTTACCTCCATTTCCCGAGCAGTAATAAGCTTCCTGTATTTTTCCCCCGCTGCGGTATATTTTATTCCAAAACAAGTAGCCATAGTACTCACCTGGTTTCTCTGTAATTGGGATCTGGTGACTAAGACTTTCATTTACCCATGCCTCTGGAAGAATTTGTTTTCCTTTCCAGCGTCCTTTGTTGGCATAAAGTTGACCATATTTAGCAAAATCAAGGGCATTCATTCGGATTCCACCTGCTGTACTTGGTGCTTTTTGTGGCATATATTGCCATTTATAGTTTGTGATATTAAGTGGTTTAAACAACTTGTTGTCTGCATATTTATCTAGTCCACCGGGAATGACCTGGTCAAGCGTACTACCTAATAGCATAACGCCTGTAGTAAAATAATGCCATTGATGATCGTATTTAACAGTATCTAGCGGTAGATCCAATGCAAATTTGACCCAATTGTCGGTAGGATACATATTCTCTTCATTACCAGGTGAATTTGGATCATCATCGTCACCATCGAAACGCGAACTCATAGTCATCAATTCTTTGAGCTTTACACGTTGCTTAGCACCCGAATATTGTTGGAAATCTTTTACCTGATAAAAGTCGCCCAGCGTCTGCTCTACCGATTTGATATATCCATCGCGTATTGCCATGCCCGTAAGTGTAGATGCAAATGATTTTCCAACCGATCGTACATCATGTAGACTATCGCGCGAGCTGCCATTAAAATATTCTTCTAACAATATTTTGCCTTTTTTAAGGGCTACAACGCTGGTTACATGTCGGAAAACATCAGCATCTATATAAGCTTTCAACTTTTTGATGCTGTTATGATCAAAAGAATCCTCTGATGGAGTCAGATCAGGATAGGATTTTATTTCAGACAATTTAATGTCGGATACATTGACATCGGGTTTACGTTTGACAAGTAATTCCAGTTGTCCTTGGGCGATAATGTTACCAATTTTTAGGTCTGGCACCTTAATATAAGGGCGGATCAAAAGTTTAAAAATATGAGTTCCCTCTGTTAGTGCCTGATCGCCACCATTGAACATAAAACGGTTCCAGGCCGATTGGCTCCACCAAGCACCTTCATTTTGATTGTCGATCAGCGGTTTATTCCATTCGGTTTCCGTTTGCTGCTGCAAAGCCCTTGGCGCTCCGGGAATAAGGTTAGTTTGATAGATCAGGTGATCATCTACGAGAAATGAGAACTGATAATTGCCGATTTTTGAAAGTGAATCAAGGCTTAGCGCTGGAGCCAAATCATGTAAAGAGCTACTTAACGTTTTTGCCAGAAAAACACTGATAAATAGATTTGTCTTATTTGTTAATATGGTTTTTTGTAAATTATCCTCAGTTGCAATCTTGTTTACAGTAACTGCACTATTGGTAAAAAAAATCTTCCCGGACCTTGTGGATGGAATTGTTTGAGCCTTAGAATTTTCAAAAGCTATTACTGTAAAAAGAAGGATGAGTAAGTTCTTTAGGATTGAATGCATAGACAAATCTAGAGTTGTAAAGCCATTAAAAATAGAATCCCGTTAACATCTGCTAATTAATTTTTTATAGCTGAGGGGACTCATTTGCTGATATTGTTTAAAGATCCTGATAAAGTGGCTTTGATCGGCAAATCCGCAGGAAGCAGCGATGCTGCTAAGTGTATGGATTGGATTTGACATCAAAGCCAATGCCCGCTGAATTTTTAGCTGCCGCAGGTAGTCGCTCAGAGTGTTGTTAAAATATATTGGGAAACTTCTTGATATGTGAACGGGATGAACCCCCGCTACATTAGCAAGTTCTTTAAGTGAAAACAGATGACTCTCAGGTTCGTCGTTAAGTAGTTGCCGGAGTCTGTTTACCCACAATGGCTTGTCTACAACTTTTTTAGTAGTATAGCCAGAGGCGGCAGATAGCAGTGAAATAAGCAAACTGTCAATAGCTGCTTCTGAGGGATTTTCATCTTGTTTTGTTGTGGCAAAGATTCGGTACATCTCCAGTTTGGCAAAAGGGTGTTTAATATTGCTGCTTCCCTCCATAATGTCGCTGCTGATGTCATATTGGTCAAACCAGTGTTGCTTGAGTTCAATTTGAAATCCGCGTGTAAATCCTTTTGGTTTGATGTTGTAATGGGCTTCCTGCCAGTTGTGAAAAAGTAAATCTCCAGATGTACAGTGATATACTTCTTTTTTATTGCCCTCTATCACATTTCCCTGGATGATAAAGGTAAAATAGGCATTTTCATGATAGTGCCAGTCAACAACCGGAATTGTATATTCCGTGTCTGTAATGATAAGCGCCTGTAGTTGCAAGGTCTGATTTGTAACGCCGTAAAATTGTCCTGTTTTTAGTTCCAGCATCAGAAAGCAAATTACGTTTATTTTAGTTTGATGCATAGATCTATTTAAAATTGTTGCTGTTCTGAATTAATAGTTTCGGGATTTAAAACCTATCCTTACTTTTGCACCTAATAGGAGTGTTTATTTAACAGGGAATTTTGTATAGTAAAGATCAGGCATCGGCAATTAAGCAGGAATTTTGGACAGCATTTGGTCAGTACATGGCTTTACAGCTTTCGGCAGAGGGGCTGAGAATAAATTGGGTGAATTATAAAACAGGAATTAAGTATCTGAATTTTAAGCTTGAGGCAGGGCAGCGGTCGGCGAGTATTATGATTGAGATTTCGCATCCAGATCTGGCCATTCAGGAGTTGATTTTCGAACAGTTTAAAGAGCTAAGAAACATACTTCATGCTGAGCTGAATGAAGTGTGGAATTGGGAACTGCACGTGCCGGATGCTTACGGAAAAACAGTAACACGAATCGTGAAACAACTCGATGAGGTCAGCATTTTCAAAAAAGAAGACTGGCCGACACTCATCAGTTTTTTGAAACCCAGACTTGTTGCATTAGATGAGTTTTGGAATGACGCACAATATAGTTTCGAGTTATTTAAATAACCTTAATTAAATACACCATTCTGGTAATCTTCCTTAAAAGTGTTAAAATCTTTTTCGATATCTTTTTTAGTTTCGAGCGCATAATTTAATGCTGCTTCCTGCCACGTTTTATCTGCGCCAAATGCTTTCAGTTCATCTATAACAGCAGATCCGTCCATTCCGCCACTTCTCAATTGGGAAGAGGCCGTGAGCACGGCCATATCATCAATAACCTGAATGATGTCGCGATAGCGGTCTTTGATCAGCTTAAATCTGATGGTATCCTTAACTGGTTGTAGTTCCTGAATGACATATGAGTCGCCATTAAATTCTGTTGTGCTTAACATGGAAGATGACATATGTTGCATTCTTTGCTGAACCATAACTATCCTTTCTGATTCCGATGTCCATTCAGGTTGCTTTGCCTTTGTGTATGGTAATAAAGATGACGGGAAAGATTGTTTCATATCTATTATAAGATAGTTATCTTTCTCGATCTTACTCTTCAGTAAAAAAAGATATCGTTTAACACCAATACTTCCTGTGCCAGCAAGTCGAAATACCGCATCTTTGACTTTATAATTGTATGGACTTTCATTAGATTCTGCTATCCAATGCTCCATGTGTTCTATTAAAGCTTCTTTTAGTGGTTTGTGAATTTTGAAATGCCTTTCGTCATGTAAGGACAGAACGACTTTATGTTTCTTTTTTTCAGTACGTTTTTCCAGGATATCCTTATAATTGTTTTTATCGGCACTGTTCAGGAAATCGCACACAATTCCTTTAGCCGTTCGCGGATCAATATTAATTGGTTTTCCTGTGCAGAGTGTTGCAGAATAAGTTTTTAAAAATAACGTAGCCATATTGAACGCCTGATCTTGGTCAATATCCAGTGCGTCGAAAGCTAGGAAGATGCTGGTAATCAATCTCAATACTTCCCAAAGTGCCGGAGCAAGAACGGCTTCGTCAAAATCGTTCAGGTCAAAATAGACCAATTTATTGTTCGCTTTATAGCTGCCATAGTTTTCCAGGTGTAAGTCGCCACAAACCCAGGTGACCGGTGATGCAGGGATTTTCTTTGCATTCCTGAGATTTTCGTAAAATAAATGGCAAGTACCGCGGTAAAAACGAAAGATGTTTTCAGTCATGGCCTCATATTTGAGTTTCACCATTTCGGGCAGTCTATGTTGATTGAACTTTTTTAAACGTTGAGCGAGTGCTGGCATATATGGCTTTTCCATCATAACATACTCCTTTAATCATTGTTTAAGATTTCAATGTATTACATAAACCTGACTTTAAGAATTAGATAAATTAATAAGAATAATTATATTTGCTAATATTTGTAGTATTACCTGATTGATGTATGACTGTAACTGTACTTCCGATTATAGAGCACGATAGCAAGCCTGCGATTCCATTGGCTAAAGTTATGAATGAAAGATTAACCAGATTTGCGATGGAATTGCAGGATGTTCATCTTAAGGGACTCATTAAGCGGGAGCCACTTTTTGAAGATGTGGTGATCTATATCAGTTATAATCCCAATTATGCTGTTCGATGGAAAGTTGTCAATGATGTATCCTCTGAGGTGGAGCTTATTGTCGCGGAACAATGTAATAGACTGGGTTATATCAAATGGAAAACTACTTCTGTAAATACGTTTAACGGGAACAAGAGTTAAATACCAATTTATTTTAACGAATTCATTATCAGTCTTTTTTGTGCTTTTTTAAAATCCCTGTAATTTTTGAGTTGCGGTAGATACTAACTGGTCGTATTTGATCCGGAGTCAATAACATCACGTAAAGCAAAAATAAAAAGATGAAAAAAATAAATACTACTTCTTCAGCTTCTGCAGCCCTTGTAATTCTCAGTTCAATCTTTGAGGGACCATACTATATTAAATATTCTTTGTGGATCTGCACGTTAATTTCCGTAATTATAAGGATTGTTCGTTATGAACGAGAGCGAAGAATGAAACTTGTCGAGCATGGTAAAGATATATGTTCGTAACATGGATGAAAAAGTCTTTCTGGAACAGATTAATTCGCATAAAGGTATTCTCTTCAAAGTAAGTAATCTTTACGCCGATGATGCTGAAGACCGAAAGGATCTCCGTCAGGAAATCATTTATCAGTGTTGGAAATCGTGGAATAATTTTAAGGGTGATGCGAAATTTTCAACATGGCTGTATCGCGTTAGTCTTAATGTTTCTTTGACATACCTAAGCAAACAAAAAAAGGCGGCTCACGTTAATGGACTGCCTGCCGAAGCCTTGTATTTTGAGCAACCACAATTATCTGAAAGGGCAGAACTGTTATATACTGCAATACGGCAATTGAATGAAGTTGACCGGGGAATAATTATGTTGCACCTTGATGGTTATGATAACGCTGCGATCAGCGAGATTACAGGAATATCAAAAAATAATACAGGTGTTAAGCTACATCGTATCAAACAACAACTGGCAAGTATTTTAAACAAAAAATAAATGGATATACAGGAAGAATGGGATAGCCTGAATGCTGAATTTGAGCATAATTCTATCGCAGATCAGATAATGCTGAAAAAGCGTTCTACCGGAGTCTACGAGACGACACTTAAGCACTTGAAATATAAACTATATTGGGTATTTGGACTTTGCCTCTTACCATTAAGCTTAGCCCTGCTTAATTCGGGATCATTACAGGTTTTGCTTTTAGGAGCATTTGCAGCCTTTCTGTTTGCAGCTGTAGCGATGGCAATGAAATTAAAGTCGCTGCCAGCTCAGTTAAATTATAGTAAGGTAACTAGCTCGTTACTCAAAGAACGTATCAGGTTGATTAATGAAATATTACGTTTCGAGAGGTACTGGGGCTATATTTTCATCCCGATCGCGGCTCCAATTGGTATCATTGCCTCACGACTGGTAAAGCGGAATGATTTTTCGTTGGTTTTTAACAGCGATAATTGGTTTTATCTGGTTCCGGTATGCGTATTTCTAGCTGTTGCCGGCATTTTTTTAGGTGCAAAGATGAATAGATTTGCCTTCGGTACTTATCTGGATAAATTAAGAGAGTATGCTGAACAATTGAGCTGAGTACGAAATTATAGGATGAACAATGCCCCAGGGAGTATCCAACTTTTGGGGGCATTTTAATCACTGAGGCCTTTTTCTTTTGTGGTAAGAATAGGTTTCTTTTTTTTATTACGTTTTCCGTACCAGATCATAAATCCAGATATAGGGAGTGTCGCACAAAGTAAACTGGCAATAAAAGCGATAATTTGCGTGCCGACACCAAACAGTCGTCCTGTATGGATATCTAAATTGGAATTTCTCCATTTCATACCAAATGTTTTTTCCGCATGCGGCATTACGTCAATTTGCTTGCCGGTACGACCATCATAGAAGTAATAGCTCACGCCCCGCCAATAGTCGGTATTATCATTAATGCAAACATAGGCCATAACCACTTTGTTCGTTTCGTCAGGGATACCCAGACTAACCTCATTCCAGTTGCTATTTAACTGTTTCCGCAAATTATAATGAATGATGTCAAGTTTATTTAAGGTAGAGTCACTTGTGTTGATTACCGGTAACGGTCTTGCAAAACTGGGCTTTTCCTTGGTTCCAAGGATTTTATACATTCCAGTTTCCCACCATTTAAAAGACCAGACCAACCCGGTAATAGCGATTAATATGGCAATTGGGAGTGCATAAAATCCAAGACTGTTATGCAGGTCATAATTCAGTCGTTTCCATTTCGAATTCCATTTGATGCTTATACTCTTTTTAAATTGCTTATAGTTTTTAGGCAACCAAAGTACAAAACCTGTGATCATCATCAAGAGGAACAGTAATATACAACTTCCTACAAGCACACTACCCACCGGTTTAACCAATAATAACTGTCTATGTAACTGCTCTACAATATTGAAAAACTCATAACGCATATCTATTACACCAAGTACTTTCCCGGTATATTGGTCTACGTAAACCTGATCCAGGTATTCGAACTGACTGAAATAGGATAAGTTTATTTTTTTGGGACCATTTACCTTGAACCCAGAAAATACATAACTACGGTTTGGATCGGTGATCTTCACATTATTGAGTACTTTATTAGGATCAATGGATTTCTGAGCAATCAAGAGTAGCTCAGAGATAGGTTTTGCTTGTCTTTTTACTTCTACATACACTAATTTTTTATGTACACTATCGAATATTTCCTCATCAAAGGCATAAATACAGCCGGTTATTGCTACTATTACAACTACAATACCGGTGGAGAGGCCCACCCAAAGGTGGAGCCATCCGGCGATTTTTTTGAGTTTGCTTTTAGCCATTAAAAGGAGTATCCTAAGGTTAACATGTAGTTTTCGGGCTGACCAGGGAATAGGCGTAAGTAGTCATAACCACCAATCCAGTGCTTTTTGTTGCCGATGTTATTGGCATTAAGTTGTAATTGCAGTTTGCCAATATTGTAAAATAACGCAGCGTTGAATAGCGTATACGAGGGTAGCGTAAGTTGATTATCCGGGCTGAACTTCGCGTCATACAGGAGGTTTCTTTTATCAATATAGTTAATGCCAAATCCAACACCAAAACCTTGTAACGAGCCTTTGATGAAACTATAACGGCTCCACAAATTTGCGCTATTTTTTGGCGTGTTTGGCTTTTGTATGCCGATTTCTCCAGGAATTCCGCTGTCAAGGATTTTTGCTGTATTATAAGAATACGAGGCGATAACATTCCAGTTAGGCATGATTTTACCAATTACATCCATTTCAAATCCCTGGGATTTTTCATCACCAATTTGCCTTAATACGTCTGTTACTCCAGGTGTATTATAAAGGGCTCCGGTTTGTTTAATTTTGTAGACCGCTGCGGTAACAGTCAGTTGATCTCTGAACCAACTCGTTTTTGTACCAAACTCAATCATACTGCTTTTTAATGGATCAAAGGGTCCTCCTGCATTTGGGTTGGCAATTGTTGCCGACGTTTGAGGATTATAACCTTTCACGTAACTTCCATAAACGTTTATGTTTGGGATAATTGTATAAACTGCACCTAATCTTGGCAGCCAGGCTTCCGAATGTGTTTTCGATTCAGTTGTGGTTTTGTAATTAGAATAATCCGTATAATATTCATACCGGATGCCCAATAACACCTGTAAAGCACCTATTTTCAGTTGATCCTGGACGTAGCCAGCATTAAGGTAATAGTAGGCTGGGGCGACGGTTGATTGCGTAAAGAAATCTTTGCTATCATCCTGCATCCGCTGTGAGGAAATCGGATCACTTAGGTTAAAATGCGGAACATTTGGAACGGGATTACCTGCGGCGTCTAACAGATATCTGCTTTTATTGGCAACAACATAACTAGCAATAGATCCGTTATTGGCAGCATTTCTATATCCTGAAGCTGTTAATTGAGATCCTCCCACCGGAGTTTTTTCGCTTCCATAATCTAATCCTGCAACAATCTTATGTTCTATGATACCTGTTTTTGGAGTATAGTTTAAATAGCCAGAAAAATTATCAATAAAACGCTTACGCTGACGAATCTGAACGATCATACCTGCAAGGTTGTTGATGGGTGCACCGTTTCCATCAAGTGCGTAGGAATTTGATGTCCGGTGTTCATTTAAGTCTTCGGAATAGCCTGTTTTCATATAAGAAGCATTCAGGCTAAGGTTATTGGAAATTTTGTGATTTAAGGAGACTGAGGCGTTATAGGTGATCTCATTGAGATAATCATTTGTAGTATTCAGTGATAGCGATTGCGGTGTAGAATTCAAATCAAAACTACCGAAGATTGGCTGACCACGGTCTAGGCGACTTCTGGAATCTGTATAAACAAGGTCGAAGTTGATACGTGTTCTATCTGAAGGAATAAAGGTAAGTGACGGCGCAATTACAATATTTTTATCAAACATGAGGTCTCTAAAAGATTCTGCATTTTCGTACCCAACGTTAACACGATATAATAATGAACTGTCTTTTGTGGCAGGACCGGTGAAGTCGCCGAGAGCCCTCAAAGTGTTGAAGCTACCTAAAGCGAAACTCACTGATTTACGGCTTTCATCAAGAGGTTTTTTTGTGACCCTGTTTAACACACCACCAGGACTTGCATTACCGAATAAAGCTGAAGACGGACCTTTAAGGATCTCGACACGCTCGAGATAGTTCGCCAGCGACTGTTTCCAGAATCCGGTACTGGTTCTCATCCCATTTAATAATTGGGTGTTGGTTTGACCATTAACACGGAAGCCGCGGATTGTTAAATCATCGTAAACACTAAATTGATTTACACCGCTGAAGTTTTTAACCACGTCACCAACGCGCATTAAACCCTGATCAGCAATTAATTCCTTACTGGCGTACGATACCGATTGTGGAACATCTTTCAATTGATTTTCATTCTTGCCGATAAATGTGGAGGTTGTCTTATAAGTTTTTTCCTTACGACCTGTAATTTCTACCTGCTGAAGTGCATCGCTTCGGGATTCGAGGGTAATATTTTCTTCAACGCTATTATTTTGAACAGTGATCGTTCTTACACTTTCTTTGAACCCTATGAAGGTATAACGAATGGTTAACTTACCGTTTTGGATACGCAATCTATAGTAGCCTTTGTTATTAGTTGACGTCGAAAAAGATGTACCATCAACAGTAACGCTGCTGCCAGGAAGGGGTTTACCTTCCTGGTCTTTAATATAGCCTTCTACATACACTACAGTCTGCTGTGCATGAAGGAAAGTTGGTATGACCAGTAGAATAGGTAAAAGGATGGATCTGAAAATAGAAGTTAAGTGCATATATTATTTAGATTGATTAAAAATTACGCAAACTTAAACTTATTTTATAAAACAAGCTATTTTGTTTAAACTTATTCTAAATAATTAGTGCGTTACATATTTTGCTTATCGCATGATTGGCCGTATCCAGAATGTGACATGCAATCTTACTATTGCCTTCTCTTTGATTTTCGAATTGTTTATTTTTAGCTCATAAAGCTGATTATGAAAGTACTGTCACTTACCTTTTTGCTCACCGTCACGCTGTTTTCGGCATGGGCTCAACCTACGCAGAAACCCGTTATTTATGGTAAGAACTGGATGGCCATTACTGGTAAACCACTGGCGGCCACTGCTGGTGCCATCACTTTTCAAAAGGGAGGGAATGCCGTTGATGCAGCTTGCGCTATGCTGGCGGCAACATGTACTATGTGGGACACCTTAAGCTGGGGTGGAGAAACCCAGGTTTTGATCTACAATCCTAAAACCAAAAAAGTTATTGCGATCAATGCAATGGGTGTTGCACCAACTGGTGCTACGGCTGATTTTTTTAAAAGTAAAGGATACAACTTCCCGCCTGAATATGGGCCATTAGCTGCAACAACACCTGGAACGGTAGGTGGATTGATCTACATGCTGGTAAATTATGGTAGCTTAAGTTTGGAGCAGGTATTGGCACCTGCTATGGAACTGGCGGCGGGTTATCCTATTGAAGCGCAGGCTGCAAATGCTATGGAGCGTGGTAAAGCACAAATCAAAACATGGCCTTACAGTGCGAAAGTATTTCTTACCCATCCAGGTGAAAAAAGAGAAGCACCTGAAGCGGGGGAGATCTTCGTTCAAAAAGATTTGCTGGTTACGTTAACTAAAATGGTTGCTGCAGAAAAGTTGGCACTAAAAAGTGGAAAAACCCGTAATCAGGCATTGATGGCGGCATATGACAGATTCTATACTGGCGACATTGCCCGTGAGTTTGTTCGCGGTGCACAGGAACAAGGTGGGTTGATTACGATGCAGGATTTAGCCAAATGGAAGCCTTTAGAAGAAGATCCACTTACAGTGAACTATAAAGGAATTGATGTGTATAAAATGCAGCAATGGACTCAAGGGCCAGTCATGTTACAGGCTTTGAATATACTTGAGAATTTTGATCTGAAAAGTATGGGCTACAATAGTCCGAAATATATTCACACCCTTTACCAGGCAATGAATTTATCATTTGCTGATAGGGATTTTTATTATGGCGATCCGCGTTTTTCACCTACAGAACCGATGAAGGGTCTGTTAAGTAAAGCGTATGCCAGGCAGCGGGCTTCATTAATTCGTTTTGATAAAAATGATGCTGATATTGGTCCTGGAAATCCATATCCATTTGAGGGAAAAGTTAATCCCTATATAGACTTACTTAAAGCCAGGGGGTATGATTTGGACACCGGAAAGCGGAATTTTGCGCCTAAGCATGATTTGGGTAAAAACACCACACCGGAGGCGTTATATCATGACAGACTGTGGTTAGGTACTACGTCTGTAGAGGCAGCAGATGCTGCCGGATGGGTAGTATCGATCACTCCGAGTGGAGGCTGGCTACCTGCGTGTATTGCAGGTAATACAGGGATAGGGATGAGTCAACGTATGCAGAGTTTTGTGTTAGACTCAACTATTAACCCATTCAACGTTGTTGCGCCTGGCAAGCGACCAAGGGTTACACTTTCACCTTCATTGGCTTTGAAAGATGGTAAACCTTATCTTTCCTCTGCTGTACAGGGGGGAGATACCCAAGATCAGAATCTGTTACAATTCTTCCTGAATGTAACTGAGTTTGGGATGAACGTTCAACAAGCTGCTGAAGCCCCTAACTTTAATACAAACCAACTCTGGCTTTCTCTTGGTGGGACAAAGACAGAAGACCGCAGGCCAAAACCAGGACAGTTGCTCTTGCAGAGTGCGACAAAAGAGGAGGTACGGAACGATCTTAAAAAGATGGGGTACGTGCTCAGCTTTGAAAATAGAACCAGTGGACCGATCAACGCTATATATTTTGATTGGAAACATGGCAGCATGTGGGGCGGATCCAGCAACCACGGCGAAGATTATGGTATCGGCTGGTAGTTTTGTAAAATGTTAAGGTGTGTTAAAAAACTGGTGATCAGTAAATTGATTACTAATTTTACGGGTGTTGTTAAACGCCTAACTCATGCATACTACATACCTGAAAGTCCTTTTTATACTTTTGCTTTTCTGCCTAAGTCAACAAACGTATGCCCAAAAACGCATTGATTCTATTGCATCTAAAAAAGATTCGTCCATATTGAAACGCACTATTCAGCTCAATGAAGTAAGGATTCAAGTAACGCGGAATTATAAAGATGATTCTCTCGCCCTGCGAAAAGAATATGCGAAAGTCTTTGACCATCAGGCTCCGGGTTGGAAAAGCTTGCTGGCGTCAAAAAACAGGATTGCAAAGAGTCCATATCCTTCAAATTCTACTTCTTCCATAGCCGGACTAAATTTATTTGCGGTAATTGCTTTGATCAGAAAAAATAAGTCGCCAGTTGCTAAACTTCAAAAAAGGTTATTGAAGGAAGAAGAATATCATTTTGTAGATCAATCTTTTTCCGCTGAAAAAATCAGATTGCTCACCCCCTTAAGTGGAGATTCACTTTTTCAGTTTACTGAATATTATCGGCCACAGGCCGAGGTTGCCAGAAAAATGACTGACTACGAGATGATGTTGTATATCAAAAAAAGTTATACTCAATTTCTAATCAGGAAAGACACTTCTGGAATCAGTTTTCCATAATAAATGGAGTGGGGTGACAACCCGGCATTATTTGATGATGATGGAATTTACAGGAACATCAGCAGAACATTTTAAGTTATAGGTTGTTAAAACACATCGAAAACTTAATATCAAAACCTATGGACAGCATTAACAATAACCAACCCGAGGAGAATCGCGAAAACCTGAGCAGCGAATCAGCATTGGAAAAAATTAAAGAGATTATCAGTCAATCGGATACCTGCTTTTTCTGTACGCAGGGAAATGGCGGACCATCTAATGGCGTACGCCCGATGAGCATTCAGCAAGTCGACGACCAGGGAATGCTATGGATTCTTGTCGCCAATGACAGCCATACGCACGAGGAAATAGCAATGGATCCAAAAGTTAAATTATTTTTTAAAGGATCTAAGCATTCCGACTTTCTGTATCTTGACGCGAATGCGACCATTCACACTGATCATGCGAAGGTCAAAGAATTATGGAATCCTATTTTAAAAACCTGGTTCACTGAAGGAGAAAACGACCCACGCATTGCTTTAATACGTATTGAACCTTCAGATGGCTATTATTGGGATACCAAACACGGAAACTTCGTTTCAGGAGTAAAAATTATGGTTGGCGCTGCGATCGGTAAAACTTTGGATGATTCTATTGAAGGAACGCTGAAAGTTTAGTAGCATTGCAGCTATGCAAGTTAGTGTTCCGATCTATCCTATTTTACTTTGTATCGCACTGGTAGCAATTATGGTAATTTGTGTGAAAGCAAAGAAATTGACTATTTCAGCTGCGCTGGTTGCCGGATTAATTGGTTCAGTCGTATACCTGGGAGCAGCAGAGAGAGGTATCTTTCTGCTGCTTACGTTTTTTATTCTTGGTGTTTTGGCAACTTCTTATAAAAAAGAAGCTAAAGCTGGAATTTTCAATGAAGAGGTGACAGCACCAAGAACTACAGGACAGGTACTTGCTAATGGAGGAGCTGCGGGAATCCTCGGTCTGCTTGCCTTTTTTAATCCTGAGCATGCGAATATCTATCAATTGATGATGGCCGCGAGCCTTGCCTCAGCTTTGGCTGATACGCTATCTTCGGAATTGGGAGTTCTTTATGGAAAAAGATTCTTTAACATCTTAACTTTTAAACGGGATACAAAAGGATCGGATGGTGTCATTAGTTTTGAAGGCACACTAATTGGTGCTTTTGGCGCTTTACTCATCGCTTTGATATATGCGGGTCTGAGTAAGCTTTCTCTTATCGTTACGCTTGCGGGTATCATTGGAAACATGCTGGATTCCATTCTCGGGGCTGCGCTGGAACGAAAGCAATTGCTCAATAATAATGCAGTTAATTTTTTAAATACTTCTCTGGCAGCGATAGTAGCATGTGCCTTAGCAAATGTTTAATCTACGGTTGACTATAAGATTGTTTTTATTTTGTGTTCGCGCATGTAGCTCAGTTTGCTCATAAACAATGCTGCCATAAGGTCAGCGCGTTTTTTAACTTCTTCTGCCATGTCTCCTATAAAATTGTTGTCAATAGTTTCCCTAAATAACACAAGCCAACGGTCAAAATGTTCTTGTTCTATTGCTAAGGGCGCATGTTTGGCAAAAGGATTGCCTTTAAAGCCGGGTACGCTGAAGAGCGCGGCATTCCAGAATTGGTACATTTTTTCCAAATGTGGTGTCCAGTCCGACACCGCTAGGGCGAATACAGGGCCAATCAGATCATCCTGTTGTACTTTACCATAGAATTCGTTGACAAATGTTTTGATGTCATCAAGGCCGTTGATGTCGTTTTTCATACCCTACAATATTATGTATGCAAATATAGATCAATTCGATGGCGAAAATGATGATGCAAGTCATATGTTTTGCCAACCGATTCGATTACCTTAGTAGAAACAGAAATCAAATGAAAGTAGCCGTTTTTAGTACCTGTGCCTATGATGAAGATTTTTTTAAACAATTTAACACGGGGCATGAGCTTTCTTTTTTTGCCGTTCCGCTAACAGACCAAACTGTATCGCTGACTAATGGCTTTGAGGCAGTGTGTATTTTTGTCAACGATCAGGCGGATGCAGTTGTTTTAAATAAACTTCATGAGAATGGCGTTCGCTTGATTGCTTTGCGTTGTGCGGGATTCAATAACGTGGATTTGATAAAGTCAAAGGAACTGGGGATCCAGGTAGCTCGGGTTCCGGCCTATTCGCCTGAAGCTGTTGCCGAACATGCTTTGGCGTTGATTTTAACCTTAAATAGAAAAACGCATAAAGCTTATAATCGTGTCCGTGAGGGAAATTTCTCTCTGGAAAGATTGATGGGGTTCAACTTACACGGGCGTAAAGTTGCTGTGATTGGGACGGGCAATATTGGAAAAGCTTTTTGCATGATCTTAAAAGGACTGGGCTGCATTATCAGCGCCTATGATCCATATCCAGACGAAAGTCTGAAATCTTTAGGCATCACTTACGGTACACTTAAAGAGACATTACTGGATGCGGATGTTGTTTCGTTACATTGCCCGCTAAACGATGATACTTTTCATCTCATTAATTCAGAAACATTAACTTTATTTAGCAAAGGAGCGATGTTGATCAACACCAGTCGTGGCGCGTTGATAGATACCGCATCAGTAATCAATGCGCTAAAATCCGGTCAATTGGGATATCTTGGAATGGATGTTTACGAACAGGAAGGTAAGCTTTTCTTTAGGGATCATTCCGAAGACGTGATTCAGGATGATCTGATTACCAGGCTGATCTCTTTTCCCAATGTGCTGATCACATCACACCAGGGATTTTTTACTCAAGAGGCTATGGAGCAAATTGCAACAACTACATTTAAGAATATCGACGATTTCGCCGCCGGCGTTGTACTCACCAATAGTGTTATTGGCATTTAAGCACGTTCTGCTGCCGGATAGATGATATTTTGAGCAATCTGACTCAGATAGGCAACGGTATTTTTATAATCTTTGAAGCACTGTTCCAATAACACGGCGGCCTTTTCTATTTTTAAAGCGGTAGCCATTTGATATAATGCTTCATACGCTGCGATCCTAATCTGCACCAACTGTGTGGCTACCTGCAAGATTTGAATATCCTTCAAAACGGACTGCTGTTTTTGAAATCCGCAGATCTCTTTGCCCATTACAAGCAACTCATCGTCTAATGCCGAAGTAATTCTGGAAGTTTTCAAGTTTGCCGTCTCCATGATCTGAGTCAACCTCGATAAATGGTTTTCAAGATCTGTACCCTCAGGGTTAATTGCCGACCTAAGTTCATCGGTAAATGCCGCTTCAGCCATTTGCTGAAAGCATTTCATGTATTTTTTTTCAGCAGCATAAACTTCTGAAAGTGTTTGCAGATATACTTCGTTGAGGGTAAGCGGTGGAGTTTTCATAGTTTGTAAAGATACGGAGATTAGTCTTCGATTTTCGAATGATGTTTAGTGTCTTTCATAGTGATATATAAAATTAACGAAATAAGGATACAAGCTGTCACATACCAGTAAAAGTATGTTTCGTGACCTATGTTCTTAAACCAAAGCGCCAGGTATTCTGCGGTGCCGCCAAAGATGGCAACGGTTAAGGCATAGGGCAATCCAACGCCAAGTGCACGGATATGTGCAGGGAATAGTTCAGCTTTAACAACTGCATTGATACTTGTGTAACCGCTTACAATAATAAGTGCAGCGATCATCAGAAAAAATATAAAGACGGTATTAGTTGCGGAACTTAGTGTGATGAGGATTGGGTAAGTACAAATAGAGCCTAAAATGCCAAAGCCAATTAACAGTGGTTTTCTTCCAATTTTATCAGAAAGTAATCCGAATAATGGTTGCATGATGGCAAAAACGAACAAAGAAGCAAAAGATAGCAATGTAGATTGTTCTTTGCTGAGATGAACAGTATTGACCAGGAATTTCTGCATGTACGTACTGAAAGTATAGAAAGCAATGGTGCCACCTAAAGTCAGACCAACCACGGTGAGAAGTGCTTTTGGATATTTTATTAGTTCAGCGATGCCAGTTTTTTTATCACTTGTTCCTTTTGCTTTGAAGGCTGCTGTTTCGTCAATATGTCTGCACAAGTACAATGCAATAAAAGAAAGGATCGCACCGATAAAAAATGGGATTCGCCAACCCCATGCCTGAAGCTCTGCAGATGTGAGTAGCCAGTTTTGCAGTGCCAGCTGGATTCCCAGCGCCAGGAGTTGGCCGCCTATGAGTGTAACGTATTGAAAACTGGAATAGAATCCCCGACGTTCCCTGGTAGCCATTTCACTAAGGTAGGTGGCGGAAGTTCCATATTCTCCGCCAGTACTAAGTCCTTGGATAAGTCGTGCGAACAGGAGCAGGAGTGGAGCAGCGATACCAATTTCTTTATAGCCGGGTGTGAGGCCGATAATCAAAGAGCCAATAGCCATGATAAATACAGATAGTGCCATTGACTGTTTTCTTCCGTATCTATCCGCAATGCTACCGAATAACCAGCCACCAATAGGGCGCATTAGAAAGCCTACTGCAAAAATTCCTGCAGTATTGAGCAACTGTGCATTCGGGCTGCTGTTTGGAAAAAAAACAGGTGAGAAATACAATGCAAAGGCAGAGTAGCTATACCAGTCGTACCACTCTACAAGATTTCCTATAGAGCCACCAAATATAGACTTCAACCTGTGCTCAATATCTTTGATTTCCCCAGCCTTGAAATGATCTGCCATAAAACAAACATAAGGATTTGATACAAAAGATATCCGAATCTATAGTGAATGTTCTGTTGTTGGGATATATTTGTGGATACTAAAAACTATATGCTGAAGAAGAAAACCATTGCCATCGATATGGATGGCGTACTTGCCGACATCGAGGCCCAAGCCTTAAACTGGTATGAAAGAGACTTTCATGTCAAGCTAACAAAAGCAGATTTACAAGGAAAGACAGAAATGGATCTTTTTCCTGAAAAAGGTATTATACGTGATTTTGTATTAACTAAAGGATTTTTTCTGACATTACCCGTAATGGAAGGGGCAGTAGAAGCTGTGAAATCACTCTCAGAACATTTTGAAATCTATGTTGTATCTGCAGCTATGGAATTTCCACTAAGTCTTAACGAGAAATTGGAATGGTTGGGCATACATTTCCCTTTTATCAGTTGGAAGAATATTATTTTTTGTGGAGATAAAAGCATTATCAATACAGATTACATGATTGATGACCATATTAAAAATCTTGATCATTTTAAAGGGAAGACAATTATGTTTCATGCCTTTCATAATGGCTCTGTTACCCACCATGACCGGGCAAACAATTGGAATGAAGTGATAGCACTTCTGAACCAGGTTTAAAAATAATTCATCTTTTATGCCCAGATCTTCCAGGCGATGCCCGTGTAGAAGATAAGCAGAGCGCCGATAAAAAGGAATAGCTCGAATGTTGTTTCGGGAAAGCTTGCTGATTGGGAAAGATATGCCACGGCGAGAATGAAGAAAAGTAACGCTGTTGAGCAGGTAAGGATAATCTTACCGGGAAGATTGAGTTTAGTCATGAAGGATTCTTCTTCAGCTGTGGATCCCTGAATTTCTGGACGGTAAATTAGTTCTTCAGGATCAATGTCCAGCATTTCTGCCAGTAATTTTAAAGTATAAGATCTGGGCAATACCTCAGCCTTCTCAATGCGTTGCACAGAGCGCAGGTTGAGCAGACAAAGTTGTGCAAGCTCCTGCTGCGAATAGCCTTTTGCTAGTCGCCGTTCCTTAATAATCCTTGAAATTGTTTCTTTTTCTGTATGGTTTACCATAATTCCCTCACGACATTCTTACGGCATTTGTAAATGCCGACCCCGATGCGTCCTCAAAGATAATACATTAGCAAAAAAAAAGCACCATGATTGGCATCAGCATTGAACTTTTAATTTCCTGGGTACTATTACGCCTGATTTTTCGCGAGAATCTCGCAATTCTCGGGTTTATGTTATCAAAAAAGAAATTGGTGCTCGTTATTTCGGGCTTTTTGCTGCCATTGATATATCATATAGTGCTTCAGCTTAGCATTGCTGCTGTAGTGGAAAATCCTTTTATCAAGAATCAACAATATTCCTTTGCCGTATTTGCAAATACCGTATGGTTTATTGTAAAAGGGGTGCTTGTTGAGGAGTTGTTATTTCGCGGAGCTATATTGCTCCTGATTATTCGCAAGTGGAATTTGGCTGCCGGGCTGTGTTTTTCTGCGTTCGGCTTTGGAATCTATCATTGGTTTTCTTACGGGGTCTTCGGTCAACCTGCACAAATGATTACCGTGCTGCTGAGCACAGGACTAATGGGGCTGTTGTTTGCACAGGCCTTTTACAAAGCCAAAACAATTTGGATGCCCATAGCGCTACATTTTGGTTATAACTTTACTTCAATGGTGGTATTTTCCATGGAAAAAAATACTGGTAGCCAATTTTTTGTGAAAAAGTTTATTCTAGATCCTATACATCCTGAAGGTGTGATTCCATTATTGTTGCTGATACTCTATTACGTAGGGTTTCCATTGTTGTGTTTTTTATTTTTACGCAGTATAAAAGAACAGTCGCAACAGAGGATTTAAACAAATCTCGTCAACTTGCAGTTATTGCAAGTGATGCAAGATCTATCTCACGAAAAATATTTTACAGGTACCAGCGGACTGCTTTTGCCTGTTCGTAATAAATTAGCCTACCCGGAAGAATTTAAACAAAAAAGCCGACTGTGCTTTTACGGGTCAATGATGAATAGCATTGAGATTAACAGCTCGTTCTATAAAGTGCCGATGGGTAGTACCGTTCAAAAGTGGTCGGAAGACACTCCTGAGCATTTTAAATTCACTTTTAAACTTTGGAAAGATATTACGCACAACAAAATGCTGGCTTACGATCCTGCTGCGGTTAGCCGTTTTATAGAAATTATCAATAGAGTAAACCAGAAAAAGGGTGCATTATTGATTCAATTTCCACCGAGCATTAGATTAGACCAGACGAGACAAATTACGAGCCTTTTAGCCGACGTCAGAAATGCTGATCCGGCAGGTAGCTGGCATACAGCGGTTGAGTTTAGGCATCCTTCATTATATCATGACGATATGTTAGAGATTCTAAATAATTATGGAATGGCGCTTGTGCTTCACGATCGTCCCCCAGCAATTACACCAATCAAATTATTAGATGCCAATTTCGTGTATGTCCGGTTTCATGGACCGGGAGGGAGTTATAGAGGGAGTTATACAACGGATCTGCTCACAGAATATGCAGAATATATCCGGGAGTGGCTCGCTGATGGGAAAAAAGTGTACGCTTACTTTAATAATACAATGGGAGAGGCCATTCAAAATTTAATGACATTGAGAGATCTGATCAGCAAATAATCGGTATTGTTTTTTCTTGTAAATCCTATCTTGATGCTTATTTTAGCAAGCTCACACTTGCAGGAGAGATATAGTTATCATGAAAAGAAGATCCTTTATACAAAAGACTACTGTATTAACAGCTGGGATATTAGGAAGCAGGCTATCGTCCTTCGCTACTTTGCCGGATTATAAGGTAGTGCGAACACATCTTTCGAATCGGAGATTTACCAGTAATGCGATTGAAAAGGCTATCGCAGAGTTCAGTGCTAAAGTCAATAATAAAGAATTAGCCTGGCTCTTTAACAATTGCTTTCCCAACACCCTTGATACTACAGTTACTTATAATCTCCATGATGGAAAACCGGATACCTACGTCATCACAGGAGATATTGACGCGATGTGGTTGCGTGACAGCAGTGCGCAGGTATGGCCGTACCTTCCTTTCATGAAGCAAGACGTCAACCTTAAAAACCTTATTGCAGGCGTGATCAACAGGCAGTCAAATTGTATTCTCAAAGATCCTTATGCGAATGCTTTTTATGGAAATTCAACTAAGGTTGGTGAGTGGGCCCATGATTTGACCGACATGAAACCTGGTTTACACGAACGCAAGTGGGAGATAGATTCGTTATGTTATCCGATACGTTTGGCATATCATTATTGGAAAGAAACAGGAGATATTGCCCCGTTCGATGCGAACTGGTTATCGGCGATAAAAACAATTCTTAAAACTTTTAAAGAACAGCAGCGGAAAGAAAACGACGGTCCTTATCACTTTCAGCGAAACACTGCCTGGGCAACTGACGGCGTTCCAATGGCGGGTTATGGTTATCCGGTTAAGCCCGTTGGATTGATTTGCTCGGCATTCAGGCCTAGTGATGATGCTACGGTATTTTCTTTCCTGATCCCTGCGAACTTTTTCGCTGTGATTAGTTTAACGCAGGCTGCAGAAATGGTGAAAATTATTGCCAAAGACCGGTCTTTGGCAGCAGAGCTACTTGCGCTATCGAAAGAAGTACAACAAGCCCTCGAAAAACACGCTGTTGTTGAGCATCCTGGATTTGGAAAGGTTTATGCGTATGAAATCAATGGTTTCGGTAGTTATAACTTAATGGATGATGCTAACATTCCAAGTTTACTGGCAATGCCCTACCTTGGGGCTGTCTCTTTAAATGATCCAATTTATAAAAATACACGCAGAATGGTATTATCTGCCGACAATCCTTTTTACTATAAAGGTAAGGCAGCTGAAGGGATTGGCGGGCCGCATGTTGGTAAAGACATGATTTGGCCATTAAGTTTAATTGCCCGTGGGCTAACGAGCACAGATGATGCAGAAATTAAATATTGCATCCAAATGCTACAAAGTACCCATGGCGGTACGGGTTTTATGCACGAGTCGTTTCATAGAGACGACGCAACGAAATTTACGCGGTCATGGTTCGCTTGGGCAAACACAATCTTTGGGGAATTTCTATGGAAAACCTATCAACAACGGCCACATCTCCTTGCTTAGTCCCTTCCAGGAAAAACAAAAAGAGGGATAATAGTTTGTCCGGCCATTTTGTGTGTGTGACTACTGCCTACCAGATTTGCCATAAAGCCCGAACTTTTGTGTACCATAGCCAGCATATCAACCTGACCAAATTCACTGATCCAACTTAAACCTTTTAATGTATCGTTCTGGATAACATTCCTGTAAAAAATGTTAGGATAGTTGGCTTTGTCCGCGATCTGTTTTAGAAATGACTGGTCCCATATGCAGTTTTTTGATTCTCCCTCCTTGAAGATATGCACCAGTAAAATTTCTGCATCCAGCATGCGTGCGAATGGAACCAGATTGTATATATTTTTCAGATCCTTTTCCAGATCCCTAAAGTCCGAAGCAAATCCAATTTTTTTAATACGTACCGGTATTGCATCTGGTGGCACAAGCAGGAGTGGCAGTTTAGTTCCATTAATCATAAATCTACTGTGGTTTCCCAGAAGAAGTGCGCTCATGCCACTATTTCCGTGTGTACCCATCACTACAAGTGCAATCTGATGTCTTGTAGCAACTTGATCAACAACATCTATCAGTGAACCAAGTCCGTTCGTGCAATTAACAATCGGGTGGAAGCCATCCGTACGGTCTGTATGTTCCAGTCTCTTTTTTAAGATTTTAAGCTCTTCGACGCTCTCTTTTAGCAGGGTTTCGTCAATCTCTGGCGGCCAGGTTACAAAGCCCGTTTGCGGAATCTCTGCCGCCGCATTTACAGCATGGCAAATCAGCATTTTTAGCCTAAGCTGTTTGGCCAATTTGTAGGCGTAGTCTGCAGCGTGTGTTGCATTTTCCGAGAAGTCTGTTAGAAAAAGTAATGTTTTCATGATCTTTGGTTTAATCAATACATTTGCTGATTCAAAGGTCTGATAAACAAGGGTGGTTTTAAATGACCCGGATCATTAACATATGTGCACCTGGTCACAATCACTATTAAAAGCTTTGTGGGAATACCTGAAGGAAGTAAACAAAGGCAATAAAAACAACAAGACCAATTAAGTATACCTTTTTAAAGGATTTGTAAGCGTTATTTTTTGTTTTTCTGATGGAAATAGTAAAGTATATCGTCAAGCCAATTATAAAAATAGAAACAGGGAAATAATAAAATGCCATGAAGCTAAGTGGTTTAAAATTTGCTTCGTCGTAATTTTTATTGTACCACCTTGTCCAGATCTTTGGACGTAGATTGTTTGCATCAAGGTAAGCATCAAATGAGGACTGATCATTAAAAAAATTAACACTTGGTTGTTTTTCATTAATTACAGTAAATGATGTATCAGTTTCTGCGATTACATAACCCTTGTAGAAATAAAAATCGCTGAAGGCCGTTTGCGTCGCCTGTTTACTTATTGCTTCAGAAGCCCGGCTTGTTGCTCCAAACATGAAGGTGACCGGGCTTCCTGCAGAGCCATCATAATATACCGTATTGTCGTATGGTGTGCGTTCCTGAAAAGATGATAATCCACCAGCTAACAGACTGGTCGGCAAGAAAAAAAGTACTAGCGTAGTTAAGTTGATAAGAGACATGAAAGACGTTAATTTTTTCATCTCTGTGAAATAGCTAAAACCTGGCCAAACTAATTTTTTACCCTTCCTTGTTCAGTGTCAGCACTGCCGGCATCGTGTCTGCGCTGTCCCTTAACGGCTTTGCCAAACCGCATGCTCACAGACAGTATTCCTACTCTGGTATCGCCAAGGTTTTTATACGTAGCTTCCGTGTTCTTCAGATTGTTGATCGTCCCTTTATTAATATTTGTATACAGAATATCGCTAACACTGATTTTAAGCTGAAGGCTGGCAGATATTTTCTTTGCCAGGGCTGCATTTAACCGGCCTTTCGCTGCCGTGAGAAACTGGGCATTGGTTTGTCTGCTTTGATAATTGCCATCAAGTTGTCCGCTCCAACCTTTGCCGGCACTAAGCTGGATTAATGCCTGCAGGTAAGTAAAATACCCGCTGGTATTTAATGTGCCAGTATAAAAATCACTTTTTGACTTGATATTTGATAGCTCCCCGTTCAACTGAAGACTTAGCCACCTGGTGGGCGCGTAATTTCCATCTACAGAAATTCCGTAAACCTGCACGTTACCAATATTGCCTGGGCGACTGTAGTAATTGCCATTTGCAATCTCAATTGTTTCGTTTACTGCATCATGACTCGAGCTGTAATGGGTACTCATGGTTAGTCTGTTTTTAAAAATATAACTTAATTCGAAGTTGTCTGAAAAAGAGGGTTTTAAATAGGGGTTTCCTACATAATAGGTGAACTTATCCAGAGGGGAAATAAATGGATTTAAGTCCTGGTAATATGGTCGGTCTATGCGTCGTCCATAGTTAAATTTAACCTGGTGCATCGCTGTGCTGTCGATTTTATAGAGTGCATAAAACGTTGGGAAAAGATTAAGGTAATTTCTTTGAAACGCGGAATCAGGCCTCTGGATATTACCGAACTGGTGTCCTTTGGCCGAAGTTTGCTCAATTCTCAATCCTGCCTGAATGTTTAAACGCTTAAAATCTTTGTTTAGATTTAAATATCCAGCATTTATAGATTCCTGATATTTAAAATGATTTGTTTTTTCATAATCAGGGATTTCTGCCTGTGCAACTACATTGAAATATTCTGCCAGGTTATCCGAGTTGGTGTAACTGGATTTAATTCCCGATTCAAGCTTCCAACCGGTCGCGAGTGTTTGGGAAAAATCCATTTTTCCAGCATATATATTGATTCCAGAAGGCAGGTGGCCAAATAGCGAATCATGAACTAGAGAAAGGGGAGCGATGTCATAACTTTGGGCGCTAAAGTTCTGATTATTTAGTGTTGTGTAATTTAGGTAATCAAGACTTCCACTCAGTTCAGCGCCCTTATTGTCGAAGGTGCGTCTATAATTCAAGTTCAGTCCTCCATTTTTGAAATTTCCTTTCTCGTGGTTTTCCGATGTTATAGTGCTAATAACGGCTCCAGCTGAGTTGCTTATATGTCCGATACTCGTACTTAGGTTTTCAGGATATCGACTGAGTCCTTTAACCGCAATCCCAAATGTCGTATGTTCAGAAGCGAAGTAATCGGCTCCGGCAGTAGCCAGGAATCCATAACCTCTCCGCTGAAAATGTGTGTCCTGATTAAAACTGTTTAACGGATTTCCTACCTCATCTTTATATTGCCTGTAGATATTAACGTCAGCGTAGCCATTCCGTATAGTATACGCGAAATTTCCGAAAACGTTAACTTTTCCTTTTCTGAAATTCATGTCCATACTATTGTTAGTGGCGGCAACTTTGGTTTGTCTTAAGGATAAGTTAACACCAATATTAAATCCTTTAACCTGCTGTTTTTTTGTTTTGATATTGATAACGCCGGCATTGCCAGATGCATCATATTTAGCGGGCGGATTTGTCATCAGCTCGATTTCCTGTACAATATCTGAAGACAGGGAACGGAGGTAAGCTTCTAGATCTGCTCCTGATAAATAGGAAAGCTTGTCGTCGATTAAGACCATAACGCCCTGCTTGCCCTTCATAGTGATGGTACCGTTTTGGTCAACAGACACTCCAGGCGCAAGTGTCAGGATTTCCAATACGCTAGTGCCGGCGGTACTGATCAGTGCACTTACGTTTATCACTGTCCGGTCTGTTTTCTGTTGTATAAATTTACGTTGGGCACTGATTACAACTTCTTTTAATTTCAAGGTGTCAGATTTAGCTTTTTGTGGCATTTGAGTTGCCTGGCTAAAGGCAAGATTTGAGGCATAGCAAAGCCATAAGGTCAAAATGACCTTAAATATTATTTTCATAAGCATATTTTGTTTAAGTTTTATTTACTCGTATTGAGTTTAATCCCCGAGCAGATTTTTTTTAATCTGGCAATTGAGAATCGGGAGTTTTTCGTTTTGTCTATCTCTATATGAAGGGAACCTTCTGCAGTCTTAATATCGAAAATAGTGTTGTCTTTTAAGTGAACATGGCGCTCTGTTGTGGAGTGTTCGCTAAGCGATTTTTCAGGAGCAAAACAAGAGTCAAGGTAGCGGTAAACGAAAGCGGTTTGAGATCGATCATAACTTGCATCGAATGTGTATTCCCCAGGGGTGTCATGAATTGAGACTGAAGTCTCAACATTATTTGTGCTGCAGGAAAATACGAACGTAACTATCCATGCTATACTTCCGAGAAGTATCGTTTTGTGGTTTTTCATTTGAATAAGATTAAAGTTTCCGAATTTATCGGGTATGCAGCTATTAATCTTTTGCGTTCCTGATGAATAGGAAGTAGGCGAAAAAGCCTAAGGCGGCACTTAACGACATGATCAGAACTGAATGAATACCAATTGGCTGCGTGAGGTAAGTTGCTGTCAATCCGATGCTTATAGCACTCAATAAGAAAAACCATTTGATCGCCAAGTTTTTTTCCTGCTTCTGCTGTGGCAAAAGCTTCGCAATGATGTTTTCTGGAGTTTGTTTTTCAAGCATTGACCTTCTCAACCGATCGTTCATGAACAGTCTGATCAACTTCAGGATAAATGTTGAAGTTAGAATCATAATTAGGATAATAACGGTAGAGTTTAGCAAATTGTGTGCGATCTCCCGATCTTCAAGCACAGTGTAGTGTGGTTGTTGGGCATTTGCAGAAAGTACAGTGCAAATCAGGATTTGAGTAACAGTGAATATCTTTTTCATTTTCTTATATTAATTTATAACAGATTAGACCGGTTTTAACCGGTTAGGTTGCAAGATTATGTTCATTCAGGATACTAAATTTTTTACTGTAGTCCTGATAAACAGAAAAAAATTGTAATGCAGTGATAATGACTGCCGGGCATACAATAATCAATATCCATATGGGCGATATGCCCCTGGAAATCTCAAGAATTGAAGAACCGTAATAAAAAACAAGCGCTGCGCTGAAGATCACGGATAGGGATGCTGCTAACGCCGGCAACCAGGCATATTGAGGCTTAGCTAGTGGCAGTTGGGCCAATACCAGATCTGCGAGATCAAAATCAAAAATAGGAACTTCTGCTTCCTCAATTGCTTTGAACATAGATTGATAGTTTTCCACTGACAACTGACAGTCTTGGCACTCTGCAACGTGACTGTTAAGTTCTGTATTGTTAGAACCCAGTTCAGCAAAGCGTTGAATTTCTTGTTCTGAAAGGTGTGTTAATTTCATAGGTCCTCTCTTTTATAGTTTGTTAAAATATTTGTCTTTAAAGTTTTTCGCGCCCTAAATAAATGGCTTTTTATTGTTCCTTCTGGTAAGCCCGTAATATCTACTATTTCCTGATAGCTTAGCTCTTCCTGGTGGTATAAGGTAATTAACAACTTCTGCATGGGCGGAAGGCGCTCAATTTCCATTTTCAGAATTTCTGCTGATTCCCTGCTGAATACCAGCTTTTCGGTGTCATTCTGGTAAACATCCTGTGATTTAATTTGCAAGCTTTCCAGAACATCGGGGTCCTCATTATCATTTTCGAGGAAAGCATCCAATAACACCAGTTTTTTCTTTTCAAGGTAATGGAGGCAGGTGTTATAGGTAATTTGTCCAATCCATGTAGACAGTTTAGATTGAAATTTAAAACTTTTTAAGTTCTTGTAAACCTTAAGGTATACGTCCTGAGCTAGATCCTTGCGATCGCCGGGGCTGGCTATCATTTTAAAGGTCAGTTGTGCCACTAGTCCTTGGGTATTTTTTATCAATAGGGCATATGCTTTCGTATCACCTGCGAGTATTTGGGATACAAGTTGCTGATCAGTTAAACTATATGCATTTTGGTTGCTCACTTAGGAGATTAGACCGGGAAGTTACAAGAAAGTTGCAGCGTTTTAAACCAAAAATAATCGATGATTTTGTTCTGTTCATTTCATCCATTTTTAGTTTACTATGTTTTTAATGATTTCATTATCAGTACATTTGTCTATCCCTTGGTTTATTGAACGTACAAATAACATCTGAATGGCCTTTAAAGCCGTTTATATTTGAAGACACACAATTGAAAGATATGGATACCAATGACATCACTACACCGGTACCTTCCAAGGAAGCAGCCAGGTTAGCAGAGTTATATCGATACGAAATTTTAAATACGAGTGCCGAACCCGTTTTTGATCAGATCGTTGAAACTGCAGCAAAAGTTTTTAATGTGCCAATTGCACTTTTATCTATGGTAGATTTAACTGAAATCTTTTTTAAAGCAAAAGTTGGGCTGGAAGGCAATACCTTTCCCCGAAGCACCAGTCTTTGCACCATAGCAATTTCCAACGCGGAGCCGATGATCTTGCATAAGGGCGAAACAGAACACTGTTTATTAAGCAATCCGATGATCGCCGCAGAGTTTGGCCTTAAGTTTTATGCAAGTATTCCGTTAGTAACACCGAATGACTTGATTATCGGAACGCTTTCCATCGCAGATACCAAGCAACGGACTTTTGGTGCGCAGGAGCTGGATATCCTTCAGGATCTAGCCAAAGTAGTGATGCATACGCTTAACCTGAGACTTGATTTGTCTATGGAAAATGACGTGCGCGTAGCGTAATTTTTAATAACCGACAATCTGCTGCAACATTGTTTTATATATTGCTTAAGTTTAGGGGAAATCAGTTTAAACTAAGCATCATATCTTGAAAACAAAGTTATTTTTTTATTACTTGCTTTTTATAGCGACTTTTTCAGTTTCCCTTGCAAACGCGCAAGAGGCGAAACCAGATTCTGTGCTTACAGGAATTTATATTACAAGCATTCACGACATAGATTTTAAGGAAAAAGAGTACACAATTAACTTCTGGTTATGGCTAAAATACCGTAATAAAGATTTTGATTTCATGCAAAATTTGGAAATTCCTGCTGCTAAATCAGTCACCAAGTCTTTTTCGACTACTGATACTGTGAACGGCCAGATTTATCTGTTGATGAAGATTCAGTGCGTGATGAAAGATACCTGGGCAATAGACAATTTTCCTTTTGATCAGCAACGTCTGCGCTTGTCTTTAGAAAATTCTCAATTTGATTCGAAAGACCTCATGTTCGTTCCTGATACGCTAGGTAAGCACTTTGATCCTAGATTTGCACTTCGGGGATGGCAGGTAGACAGCTTGAACATCAGTTCAGGCATAAAGGCTTATGAAACTGCCTTTGGCGATCCGACAGTTAAGAAACCTCATACTGAGTATAGCAGTTACAAGGTTAAAGTTGTTATTAAGCGAGATGCAATGGGGCTGTTTTGGAAGATGTTTCTAGGGATGTATGTGGCTTTCCTAATCGCGTATATGTGTTTCTACATTCATACAGATAGTATCGATTCCAGGTTTGGTCTCAGCGTAGGTGCTTTATTCGCTGTGATCGGTAATAAATATATTATCGATTCTTCACTACCAGAGTCAACAACATTTACGTTAGTAGATACACTCCATGGCATTACGCTCATATTTATTCTGGGTATTATCGTAGCTACGGCATTTTCATTGCGACTGATCAAAAAGGATAAAATCAAGCAGGCAAATCGCCTTGATTTCGTATCGGCACAGGTATTAGTTGTGGCTTACGTATTGCTTAATGCTTGGTTTATCTATCAGGCTAGTCAGGGTTAGGCGCATAAGTTACGCCTAACCATAACAATAGCCAGTGTTCTAGAATCCCAGGCCGAGTGTAAAGCCGCGCACAGGCTGAGGGAATGTAGCACCTGCAGTAGCAGCGCCGGTACTTAGGTTAACTGTGTAAATCTTCTGCACATTGCTAACTGTAAATATACCGTAGGCAAGTCCGCTGGTTCCACCGATATCAAACCCATTGGCACCGGTAATTGTTACGCCCAGAGCTCCTACGCTGACCAGTGTTCCTGCATTTGGTGGGTCCTGTTTAAATAAACGACTTCCGGCAACATCAATATCGTAGAGCACCGTAGTTGTTGCTCCCGCAAAATTGTTTGTATAGGCAGCTCCGTTAATACGTTCTGTGGTTATACCAAGATTTACATCAGCAGTTAATGTAGCGTCCGCAGGATTGATTCGGAGGTTTTGTCCGGTGTTCGTAACGATACGAATCCGGTCTACAGTAGGATTGAAATCTATGCCTATATCGGTACCCGACAGTAATGTCGTCAATTGTCCTGTCCCTATTTGTGTGGCTGCACCCGAAGATGCATTAATAGCATAGATTCTGCTGGTATTACCAATTCCGAATAATTGTCCATTTAAAGGTCTCATGTCAATGCCTAACATTATTTCTCCTGCTTGTAGCCCGGTTATTGCTTTAATAACTGGAGTGGGGGTGATAGCTGCCGGATTAAAGATCAAGAGTTCGTTGTTAGCACTTACCGCATAGGCTACGGGCTCTGTGGGAATTGCTAAGCCAATAATCTGCGATGCAAAGTTGCCCACCTTAGTTGCTTTACCAGAATTAAGGTCAATCGTAAACAAGCCTGACTTGCCACCAACTGAAAGTGCGGCGAGGGCTGTTGTACCATCAGGACTGATATCGAATCCTCCTGCGTCTTCAGCATCTATACCCAGACTACCAACTTCTACAAGTTTACCGTCGTTTGGCGGATCCTGTTTGTGTAGTTTATCATTCGCAACATCAATATCATACAAGATTGTTGTTGCCGCTCCAGCACGATTCTGGGTATAAGCAGCAGATGTAACACGCGCATTCGATACGCCGTTAATAGTACCGTCGGTAATCATAACGGCACCAGTTTCTGGATTTAATCTAAGATTTTGTCCTGCTGAGGTAACCAAACGGATGCGGTCTACAGTCGGATTGAAATCAAAAGCAACTGCTGTTCCGTTAAGTATCGGCGTAAATGCGGAAGTTCCGATAGCTCTTGCTATTCCTGTTTTAGGATCCACAACATAAATCCTGCTACTGCTACCCGCGGCATACAATTGTCCCGTTGCGGGTCTGAAATCAATGCCTAGTAGCAACTCGCCAGTTTGAAGTCCGGTAATTGTTACTGTCGAAGTGATAGTCGAAGTGTTTTGGGCGTTTATGAACAATAACTTATTGTCTGATGTGAGCGCATAGAAATTCTGGTTTGGACCCGGATAGATCATATCAGCATCGTTTCCGCGGTCTTTTTTACACGAGGATATTAAAATAATAAGCGCAAGGGCGTATAGGGCCATAAATTTGGCCTGTTTAAAATTAAGCATAGGTAAAAAGTTAAAATGAGTAAATAAACTAATTGAGTAATTTAAAATTAACCGTGGTGGCTCAATCGGAATGCGGAGATGTGTTAAAGGGAGCGCAAAATAGAGGGTAATTTTTGGTGCTTTTTTCGAAACGTAAAAGTATAGTTGAGCATGTAAAGAGTCTATCATGAAATCTTTAAACTCCATCTTTTCTGTGCTCAGCTCTTCGTCAGTATCTGCCGGATCTGTAAATGAAATTGATTGGTGCTGAATTTTTTGATGGGACGACTTCTGGAAATATTGGGTGCTACCAAATGCAATCTTGGACATAAATATACAGAGTATAAAAACCGGACAGATAATTCTGAAAAAAGAATGGTTTTTTGTCATACTATGTTTTGTCAGCGCATGTTCTGCTGCGATTAGATATACGTCATATTCTGTCATAAGGTTTTAAGAAAGGTTCTCTGAAATTCTTGTTTGGCTTGGAAGTTCTATTTATTTGTATATTTACCCTACTTATTGAAATAATTTGTCAGAATCAAGAATAACTTTCGAAGCCGATCTGGAAGCAATTAGCCGTATAGAATCGGTATCTTCAATCCTGGATATTATTTGCAGGATCACAGGGATGGGGTTTGCTGCAATAGCAAGGGTTACGGAAGATCGTTGGGTAGCATGCGCAGTAAATGATCACATTAACTTTGGATTGAAACCCGGAGGGGAGCTTCAACTTGAAACTACTATATGTTATGAGATTCATAAACATAAACAGATTGTTGCTATAGACAATGTATCGACAAACGATCTTTATAAAGACCACCATACCCCATTGTTATACGGATTTCAAAGCTATATTTCGGTACCTATTGTTTTAAAGAATGGCGATTTTTTTGGCACGCTTTGCGCTATTGATCCTAAGCCCGCCAATCTTGATAACGCGCATATTACTGGAATGTTCAGACAGTTTTCAGAACTGATCGCCTTTCATCTTGAAGCTGCCGAGCGTTTGGCTGTTAGCGAGTCGAAACTGGAAGAAGAACAGAAAAATGCCGAACTTCGTGAACATTTTATAGCAGTACTTGGGCATGATCTGCGTAACCCGGTAGGTGCCATAGCTAATGCAGCGCAATTGCTTTTAAGAATGCCCCTTGACGAACGTATGCTTCGTTTAGTGACGATAGCACAGGACGCCTCTTATCGCATGAAAGTACTAATCGACAACGTACTGGACTTTGCACGTGCACGATTAGGGGAAGGAATAGCCATCAATATGGCTCCGGAATCTAATATGCAGGTGATTCTGGATCAGGTAGTAAGTGAGCTGCAAATTATATGGCCTGAAACACCAATAGATCGTTTTTACAGTTTAAATGCGGTGGTGAGCTGTGACAGGAGCAGAGTAGCACAGTTATTTTCAAATCTCCTGGGTAATGCGCTTTCACATGGAAAACATGGTCTTCCGGTGCAGGTATCGGCAGATACTGAAGATGGCCAGTTCCGTTTGTGTGTATCTAATACCGGAGATAAAATCCCTGACGCTGCCATGGATCGTTTATTTCAACCTTTTTCCAGGGGCGACGTGAAAGCTGGTCAGGAAGGGCTGGGGCTCGGTTTGTACATCGCGCAAGCCATCTCAGAAGCACATCATGGTAGCTTATCGGTTGTTTCTACCGATGAGGAAACATGTTTTACCTTTAATATGCCATTATAAGGTAGTTCAATCTGAACTTTGCAGGTTGTATTTGCATTTTTCGATGAAAAAAGTATCTTGCAATATAAAAAACCGCCCATGTCCGAATACAAGCCTGTATCTGCCTCACATACCACTTTAACAGAACTCATGATTCCATCTTATTCCAATTTTGGAGGTAAGATTCATGGAGGCATAATTTTGGGGTTAATGGATAAGGTGGCCTATGTCTGTGCTGCTAAACATTCTGACGGTTATTGTATCACTGCCTCGATTGATGTTGTCGATTTCTTGGCACCGGTTGAAGTTGGTGAATTGGTATCACTTATGGCTTCCGTCAACTATGTAGGTACAACCTCTATGATTATTGGGATTCGGGTAATATCTGAAAATCTTAAGACACAGGTAAAGAAGCACACTAATACCAGCTATTTTACCATGGTTGCCATTGGTGATGACCATAAACCTAAACAGGTTCCCGGACTTATCTTAAAAAGTCAGGACGACATCAGGCGATTCTCTCAGGGCTTAAATCGTAAGGAATTAAAAAAGGCGTATAAAAAAGAAGAAGCAGAAATTAAAGAGGACTATGATGTTACAGCGTGTCAGAAAACCCTACAGCACGAGCGCTGTAAGATAGATCTACCAGCTACTTCCAGCGCCACCACCACCTGAAGAGCCTCCACTACTTGATGAACTTGAAGAGGAGCTTGACGAGGATGAAGACGAGCTGCTGCTACTGCTGCTGCTTGAAGTCGAGATCTTAGCAATAGTGAATTTTTCCCGTTTTTCATACGCGCAATTAAGACAGTTATAGATCATAAATCCTTCTCCTTCAAAAGAAGTGCTTGCCCTGACCGTTGTGATCTTTTTGGTGAACTTAAAAGTCTTAAAATGACACTTTGGGCATTCTGTTAATTTCGTATCTAGGTTACTATAATCGAGGATAAGCTCATCTTTGCAGGATCCGCATACCCACACATCGTAATCAACAGAACCTACCCTTTCCTCAACACGTTGTCCCATAGACAAATGTTTATCGTCTTGTTTTTCGTCAAGTCTTTCCATGGCTTTTGAACATTTTGGGCAGTCCATAGGGTCTGAGCGCAGCTGTTCCAGCAATAACGTATATTCTGACCAGTAGGTATTTATAAATGGTGAGGGAAATGCTTTTCTTGACCAGCTCATAGGCGCAAACATTTCTCTCCATTTCAGATATTGTGTGTGTCTGGATTCTCCAAGGAGTGATTTTCCCAACCGGATGCGGAGATTATAAAAATGGAGATGTGCATACAGGTACATGAAGAAATAAAGCACAAGAACCATTCTAAAGTTTGCCCAGCCTTCTGTGATCGGGTAATAAATGTTAAGTGCAATGGCAATTACTACGGGAACAAAGGCCAAGAAATAGAACAGCGGGTTTGAAAACGGATTTTTATATGTTAACGCTTTCATTCTTCGCGATACAAAACCCGAAATTATAATATATACAATCACAATACCTAAGGTGAAGATATTCCAGGTTGAGCGGGGATCCACTGCCTGTTCCTGATAAGCTGTTTGGGGAGTTTGATCTGCGGGAACCACAACACCGGGATCAACTTGAACATTATTGTCTGAAACCTGAGGATCTAATTGCGCAGTATCGCGGCTTGCTGAAGGCGAACTGGCTGCAACGGTGGTATCAGCAGCATCCGCAACGGAATCCTGCAGGTCGTCATTACCTTTCGCAGCAATACTGCCACCCTTCAGGACGCCAATTACGGCATCAACACCGTTAATAACAGCAGCATCGTAATTTTCTACTTTTGCATAAGGCACCATGTTTTCTTGTTGGATCCTATAACAGACTACATCGGGAAGGGTGCCTTCCAGGCCGTAACCGGTTTCAAATTCCACTCTGCGCTGGTCTTTTACCATCAGAATTAACAATCCGTTATCCGTTTTAGCATCACCAATCTTCCATTTGTTAAAAAGTGTTGTCGCAGCCTCTTTCGGTACGAGATCACCGATACTATTTACAAAAACCACATCTATATGTGCTGTTCCTGCCTGGTCTAATGCGCTTAGCTTGGAATTCATCTCTGTTACTGTGGCGGCACTAAGCAATCCATCGGGATTGCTCACATAACTTTCGTTCAGTGTTTTAGGGTCAGGAATCTTGTCAAGAACTTTATCGTCTGTTTTAGTGTGACAACCAGATAAAATAAACAAAGATAAAAGCAGTGCTGATGTGGTTCTGAAAATTTGCAGCGGGAGTACGGATTTGAGCATACGTATAATTTAACGATTAAGGATATTGAGCCTTCTGCAAAATGTATGCCTGCCTTAAAAAAAATATACAACCATCGGAAAGCATAATTTTTTTATCTTAGGCCTGTTATAAACAAACTATGGATTTTTTACATACAATACTGGGTGAAGACATTGAAGCGGGACTGCTGATCATTTTAAATCTGATCGTTATCGAGAGCCTGCTCTCGGTAGATAATGCGGCCGTTTTAGCGACAATGGTGATGGATCTGCCAAAGAGCCAGCGTGAAAAAGCGTTAAAATATGGTATCATTGGTGCCTACGTTTTTCGTGGTATCTGTTTATTTCTGGCGGCATGGCTTGTTAAAATCTGGTGGCTTAAACCGCTAGGCGGATTGTATTTATTATATCTTGCTTTCGACTATTTCAGAAAGAAAAGTGCTAAAAAACAGGACGAAGAGGAGGAAGAAGTGGACAAAAGTAAAAGCTGGATCTACCGATCTACAGTCGGCCTTGTGGGTACATTTTGGGCGACAGTGGCGCTAGTTGAAGTAATGGATCTTGCTTTTTCTATCGATAATGTTTTTGCTGCCGTCGCTTTTACTGATCATATATGGCTCATTTACATTGGCGTATTTATAGGAATTCTTGCCATGCGTTTCGTAGCCCAGGCTTTTGTTAAGCTCATGGAGAAGTTTACATTCCTGGAAACCATTGCTTTCCTGGTTATAGGCGTTTTAGGTATTAAACTCACTTCTTCGCTCGTTACCCATTTTTACCCTGAATCACCAATATCAAAAGCGATTGAAGGGGAAAAAACTGATCTTTTTGTTTCCATTTTTACGGTAGCAATATTCATCCTACCTGTACTATCATCGCTGCTGTTCAACTTTCCTAAAAAAAACATTACTGAAACTCCGGTTTCAGAAGAAGCAGAAGATGTGCTTGATAAATCTTAATAGAGGCAGACTTCTTTTGACTAACACGACTTTAATTTTTCCTGAATATCTGATTGGTAGTATTAAAATTCAATAGCATAACTTAAAATTATCCCTTGCTTATGATGTTTTACAAACACTATTCTTTCGACCTCTGGCTTACCTTGATTAAGTCAAATCCTGCCTTTAAAACAGAAAGGACTTTATATTTCCAACAACACTTTAATCGCTTCAACAAATCTATTGAAGAGGTTGGACAGGTGTTTAGAAAGGTCGACCTCGTAGTTAATGCCATCAATGAAAAGACCGGCAAAAATGTTGACGCAGATGAGATGTATCTTCTGGTAATCAGCATCATCAATGAATACACAACCGATTTTCGAGACGTTGATCTTGATAAGCTATACAACGATATGGAAGTGCTCGTTATGGAAAACCTTCCAGTAATATATTGTCCGGAATGTCCGGAGGTATTATACGAACTAAAAGCAAGTTCATTAAGTTCAGTTAGCCTCCTAAGTAACACAGGATTTATTAAAGGCAAAACCTTAAGAAAAGTCCTCCATGAACTTGGGCTCGATGCCTACCTGGATTTTCAGCTCTATTCTGATGAGGTGAGGCTTTCAAAACCGAATCCCGCATTCTTCAGGCTGATGTTGGACACTATTGACCGAAGTCTGCATCCCGAACTGGAGTTGCATCAAGTGATCCATATCGGCGATAATCCACAGGCAGATGAGCAGGGGGCTCAGGCGGCCGGGATTCATAGCCTCCTGATCAATTCAAACGATTTATCCATCTCTCATTTACGCTCATGATACCTTTAACTTATTCGCTACACCAAATAGATAACCCCACGAATTTTGACTTTTGTCCTAACGCGTACAGCCGATTCAAGTTTGGCGATGACCTTGAAGCACGGGCCTTTGGCGAAGCACTTGCAGCAGGATTCATCAGAGACCGACTTACCGGGATAGGAGCGCTTGATCAGATGGTCGTAATTTCTAGCCCCTATGCTTTCATTCCGACTGCCACTTTCGCTATGAAGAACTATTTTGTGTATACACTTAATCGTTGGCTCGCCGAACATGGGCACCCCGTTGTTGAGGAAACAAAAGTACATCGGACGGTTACATATAAAGAGGATTATGGCGCTCTGAGTGCTGAAGAGCGACTTAGTCTCATTGGTAACGATTCTTTTCACATAGATCGCCACTTCCTGGAAGGAAAAACGCTGATCTTCCTTGATGATATCCGAATTACCGGAAGTCACGAAAGAATGATTCTCAAAATGGCTGAAGCTTACCAACTGAAAAATCCCATGCACCTCCTGTATTTTGCAGAATTAGTTAACAGAGATATCCATCCGAAAATTGAAAATTTCCTTAATTATCATGAGGTGAAGTCCGTTTTTGATCTGATGCCAATTATATCCAGTGCTAATTTTTGTTTCAATACACGCATTGTAAAATATATCTTAAATTGCGATTCTAACAGCTGTAGGATTTTCCTGCAACAGTGCAAGGAAGCATTCGTGAGCCGTTTATATGACTTGGCGCTTGGTAACAATTACCATACGATTGCGTCTTATAGTGAGAACTTAGATTTAATTAAAAACTACTTGAATAATAAAAACTATAAATTGATTTAATATGGCAATTAACTTGCAAAAAGGACAACGTGAAAATATCGATGCCCCTAAATTTACAATTGGTTTAGGTTGGGATACCAACAGCTCTTCTACAGGTACAGCATTTGACCTTGATGCATCAGTATTTATGCTGAACGATCAGAAGAAATTAATAGCAGATGAAAACTTTGTGTTTTATAATAATCTCATTTCCCCGGATGGTGCGGTAGAACATACTGGTGATAACCTGACTGGTGACGGCGATGGAGACGATGAGCAGATTAAGGTAGACCTGACGAAGGCTGACAGTCGTGTGCAGGAAATTTGTGTCGTGGTAACTATCCACGAAGCCGATATAAGGAGACAGAATTTCGGACAGGTGAGAAATTCTTTTGTCCGGATTTTCGACGCGGTAACGAATGAAGTACTGCTGAAATATGAGCTGGAAGAAGATTTTTCTATAGAAACAGCCGTAGAATTCGGAAGAATCTACAAACGCGAAGGAAAATGGAAATTTGAAGCTGTCGGTGTAGGCATGAAGGGTGGTTTACAGGATTATTTAAATAAATATCAATAGAAAATATGGCAATAAATCTTCAAAAAGGACAGCGTATCAGTCTGGAAAAAGCAAATGGTAGTAAACTGCAGAATATTTGTGTAGGTATCAATTGGGGAGCTATAGAGAAAAAAGGCTTTCTGGGCTTTGGTAAATCCGTTGAGGCGGTGGATCTTGATGCCAGCTGTGCTATGTATAGTGAAAGTAAGCAATTAACCGATGTGGTTTATTTTGGAAATCTAGGATCTAAAGACGGTGCAGTAAAACACAGTGGAGATGATCTTACAGGAGATATGGGTGGAGATGACGGACTGGACAATGAAGTGATTACACTTGATTTTTCCAGATTAAATCCTGCAATCAGCTATGTCGCATTCGTGTTGAATAGCTTTCGCGGACAGGATTTCGGGACAATACCTTTCGCGTCGATTAGGATTTACGAAGGTACGTCTAAGCGCGTTAATGAAGTTTTTGCCAAGTACGATATCGCACATGGCTCAAATTTTGCAGGCCATGTGTCAATGGTGATGGGTGTGTTTTATAAGAAAAATGGTGAATGGAAATTCAACGCAATCGGCGAGCCTACACGCGATAAGAAATTGGAAGAAACTGTAAACACTGTTACGCAGAATTATTTATAGTACTAGCTTAACCGCAGGAAATTATGGAAACAAACCCAGCTCAAACGCAGGAAATTACTCCAGTTAAACTGGATAAAGATGGTAACGTAGATCTGACGGCGATTACCCCGGCAGAAGAACAGAAATACAAAGAAATCGCCAAGTCTTTGGAGCCTTCAGACGTGAATTCTATTCTGAATTACGGAGTGGATGCACAGAACTCCATGGAGAAGTATAGCAACGACTTCCTTTCTTCAGTACGTACATATAATAGCGGTGAGGTTGGCGGACTGATCAACGAACTGCTGACCGAGTTAAACTATATCGATGTTTCTGAACTCGAGCAAAGCGGTTGGAAGTCTATGCTCTCAAAGATTCCTTTTCTCAAGAAGCTAGTTGTAGATGCCAAAAAATTGTTTCAGAAATATGATGTGGTGGTCAATAATATCGATAAAATCACCAACAAAATTAAAGCGGGACGCTTAAATTCGATCAAGGATAACAGTTCATTGCAAACTATGTTTGACAGCAATGTTGGTTATATCCATCAGATGGAAGAACTTATAATTTCCGGCCAGCTCAAGTATAATGAACTCAACCTTAAACTTGCTGAAATGGAAGGGCGCCCGGCAGATTATCAAGACTATGAAATTGCAGATCTGAGGGACTTCATCAGCCGCCTGGATAAAAGACTGGCGGATATGAAAATTGTCCGTTTCATCATGCTGCAGTCGCTTGCCCAGATTCGTGTGGTGCAGAACAACAATACTTCAATTGCTGAGAAAGCGCAATCTATCGTATCCACAACAATTCCAGTCTGGAAAAATCAGCTTACCATCGCTGTGGCGCTGCAAAGACAGAAAGCCAATGTGGAAATGCAAAAGAAAATCTCGGATACTACAAATACGATCCTGCAAAAAAATGCAGAAATGTTGAAGCAAAATAGCATCGATGTAGCTAAAGAGAATGAGAAGACTGTTGTATCTTTGGAAACACTGAAAATGACTACCGCTTCACTGATTGACACGTTGAATGAAGTGAAACAGATTCATGAAGCCGGAGCGGCAAGCAGGAGGGTGCTTGACGGGGAGCTTAAAACTCTGGAAACAGAGTTAAAGAAAAACGTGACTCGTGTGAATTAAGTTAAACAATGGATGAACACCACCTTACAATATTAAAACAATCACGCACAGAGATCAACCGTTTACAGTTGCTCTCTGTGTTTTTTGAGGAGGAAACGGTCTATAAGATATATTTGAGGACACAGGTTATCCACCAGCTGTTCGAACAAAATGAGGAGCTTGATATCGATAAGCTCGAACTTTTTCATGTGCAGTTTACGCAAAGTGTGGTAGAGCTGCTCAGGAAAATTAAAAAGAATAACGAAAAAAATGTGAGTTTGCTCTATGCCGAGATAGATCTCAATCAAACGCTAATCACACAAATGCAAGCCTCAGTATTCACTCAGCAGGAATATAAACTGGCCAGGCAGAAACAATCCCTTAAAATAAATCAGACCCTGCGGAGATTGTTCGATGTATTATCTGAGCTCAGTACCGACTTTCCTTTCGCCAAAAATATACTCTCGTTCAGCGCCCGCTTTGCCAGAGACTTTTACTATTCGATAAGTCCAGATCAACTTGTAGCGTTAATAGACTTTGATCCCAAGCTTGTATATACTGATACCCATGCTATTATTGAAAAAAAGCTTATGGGTCTGCTGTGTAAACAAGAGTTTCGTACTGAATTTTTTTATGGCTTGAAATCCGGGCAGCAGGTGATAGAGATCTATAAATTCATAGAGGTAGACCGCTATTTTCTATTCTTTCCCGGTAGGAACTTGTTTTTGTTTTGTGATCCTAATGACTTGAAAGAGCTCGATTTTTCCAATACATTGTCAGATAAACAACTGATTATCCAGGAACTGGAATTTAAAAATAACACTTTAAAGAGCAGTGCTGCGGTGTTAAAAACAGCGATACCCGCAGAAATTATTCAGTTGCTGGAAGAAAACTACCATAAGATCTCAGATATCAGTTTTCTTGACCATCTGAATAATTTCGACGTGCAGGCCAATATTTTAAAGGCAATGCTGAGGACAGATTTGTTTTAGATTCTTCGCTGTTCGTCTTCGACCCCAGTCTTTCTACCTTTTCTACTGTTTGTATTTCCAAATTTGTAGCTCACAGTGGCCCGTACCACCGTGCTTTCTGAGGTGTTAAGACCGGAGCGTACAATACCGTCAAATTCAGAGTTATACTGCGTTCTTTGGGTATGCAGGATGTCAGATACATTTAGTCTTAGACTCAGTTTATTCTTCAAAAATGATCTCCTGAATCCTCCATTTAATCCATACATTGGATCTAACCGAATCACACCATAGCTCATAGCCGTTTGATAATACCCATTAATATCCAGTGTTATTGCTGCCGGTAATGTAATTGTACTATTTGCGGATGCCGTGAAGGTATTTTGGGCACTGGAAAAGCTATTATCGTTGTTTATCGAATTCCTGAAACCTCCAAGATAAAGGTTAACATCCCATCCTTTAGCCGGATGTAGTGGTGCATTAACTGTAAAATTGAAACTGTTCATGGTGTTTAAATTAGTTCGGGTGCCACCCACCACGTCCGCTTCTTGCCCCCGTTCCACTATCTCTGAAATAAGGTCTTTGGTGCGACTGTAGCTTAAACTAACAAATATGAGTTTTTTGTAGTCGTAGTTAGCCTCCAAGTTGTGCGTAAACTGTGGTTTTAAGTAGGGATTACCCCTGAAATAACTGTAAGGGTTGTTAATGAAGATAAACGGGTTTAAGTAGCTGTAAGTTGGCCGGTCTATACGATAGGCGTAGGTAAGGTCAACAGTGTGTTTTTTTGAAAAAGTATTGGCAATTACTAGTGACGGAAACAGTTTCAGGTAGCTGTTTTTCTTTGTATCCTGCAACGTCTTTGAAAGACCAGTATTTGCAGTATATTCTCCACGCAGGCCGGCCTGAACAGTATAGGTTCCGAAGGTACCGTTAAAATTTCCATAACCCGCATAGATTTGCTCATCGAAGTTATATTGATTAGTTCGTCCGGTATCATTTATCCATTTATCATTCTGTAACTGTTCATACACCAACTCAGATTCTGTTTGTACGCGGCTCCATTTAATCCCGCTTTCAAAACTGAATTTTTCCAACCATTTATGGGTGTAATCTGCCTTAGCTGAAAACACCGTTATTTTGCGCACACTGTTGTTTCGCAAGCGTTCCGGCTGTGGAGTTAAAATATCCTGAATCTGCAGGTAGTCAGTATTCTGCGCAGATCCAAGCGAATAATCGTAATTAACGTAGTTTAAGTCAGCATTCCATTGATCGGTATTTTCTGGGTTACTCGAGTTATAGTGGATGTTAGCTGCATTGTTTCGTTGATCGGTAGCCGACTGCTTATCTGTAATCAAAAATTGTGGATTTATACCTGTTTTTTGCAGGTCGCTGATACCTTTCAAAGCGTAATCTGGTCTGATGCTGCCATCCCATACGGCACCTACACTGCTACGGGCACTCAATTTATAATCAAGTCCGAGCTGAAACGCATAATTGTTTTTGTTACTATTGGTGCTGTAATCTCTTGTAAACAGGCTTCCATCTGTTGTGTTATTGCTTCGGGTAATGTAGGTGTCGTCGGTTTTCGAATACGATAAGTAAGAGTTTCCATAAATCATCAGGGCGTTATTAGTATATGCAGCCTGGCCGCCGGTAGTAGATTTCAGATATCGGCCGTATCCTAACGTCTGACTTGCCGAACCCGTTAGCCCATTTACCACATTCCTTTTTGTCTTTATATTAAGAATGCCAACATTTCCTTCAGCATCGTACTTGGAAGACGGGTTGCTGATCATTTCGATCTGGTTAATCGACTCAGCAGGTGTGTTCTTGAGGTAACTTAATAATTCATCGCCACTCATATATGTTCTTCTATTATCGATCATAATAATTAACCCCTCTTTTCCCCGGATACTAATTTTGTCATTAATCACCGAAACGCCAGGTATTTGTCTCAGGATTTCTAATAATGGATTTCCGGCAGCACTTGCACTTGCTGCTACGTTAAGAGTAAGCACGCCTGCTTTCTTTGTTATTAAAGGAGCTTTTCCTTGGATAGTTACCTGCTGAAGTTGTTGTACACTGTCTTTTTTTATTGTCGTTTTTTGTTCCTGCGCTGCCGCCTGAATGAACAAACAAAGCATACTAAGGAGGAGGGTAAAAGTTGTTTTTGTTTCCATATCGCTAACATCCTGACTTTCCGGCGCCGTAGAAAAGTTATTTGATGAACTTCAGCTATTGCTCGATGAACCTTCTAATAGAGGTTTGGCGAGTAAAACCTGATGTTCATCGAAATAGTATTGAAATGAAGAAGAAAATCAGTTGTTTTGAAGGATGATAAATTTGGCTACATTAACGTATAGACAAAAAGGAGCATGGATAGAGACTATTTATCTGTTAATACTATGTGTACTGGTGCCGTTGGCGATGGGAATTCAGATCTTCACACAGTTTAGTCACACCCTGAGTTATGTGCTGCTCAATATCATGCTTATCCCAGTTATCATGCTGTTTTATAAGTATTACCTTGAAAGGATCCTATTCCGTGAAAAATGGATTTTATCAGTTCTACTGTTGCCGGTTTACCTCTTTGTATTTGATGTTTGGGTTCGCATCACCTATTTTATTATGATCTGGCTACCATTTGTTCCGCAATCCTATAAGGTGAAACTGATGATGGGACATCCAGACGACTTTGGTTCTTCGATCCAAAATTTTGTCTATACCCTCATCATCCTGCTTTCGACACTTGTACTTGGTGCAGTCAAGAAGTTGATCCAGAAACATGATGAAGTCAGAGAATTACATTTCGAACAACTCAGGCTGCAGTTGGAAAATCTCAGGGCGCAGGTGCAGCCCCATTTCTTTTTCAATACACTGAACAATCTCTATAACCTAAGTCTTAAAAACTCTCCACTGGCCCCTGTGTTGATATCCAGATTATCAGCCATCATGCGATATGTGATTTACGAACAACAGGAAAAAGTACCACTTACCAAAGAAATTGAATTCATGGAGAATTATTTCGAACTGGAACGCATCAGGCACACGGGACAAAATCTAATCGATTTCAGTATACAGGGAGATCCTAGTAGTGTAGAGATTGAACCGTTATTGTTTCTGCCCATTATAGAAAATTGTTTTAAGCATGCGCTCCAGGAAGACTTGTTGGAACACCCGGTTAAAATTGTGCTGGTGGTAGATGATGATGAACTTACCTTTCAAACGAGTAATAGGTTATTTGAAAAATCTGAAAAGATAAGTCAGGGTGGGATAGGGCTCAATAATGTAAAGCGGAGACTCGAATTACTTTATGGTGCTAAGCAACAATTTGAGATCAGTACAGAGGCTGATCAGTACATAGCAACAATTAATATTCAACGATGAATCACTTGCACGCATTAATTATAGACGATGAGCCTATGGCCCGCGAGCTTATAGAGCGTCATTGCAAGGCAGCCGGAATCAGTGTCATCGGTAGTTGCAAAAACGCTGTAGAGGCATTTCAGATCCTACATGAACAGGAACCAGATGTGATGTTCCTTGATATCCAGATGCCGGGGATCACTGGACTAAATTTCCTGCGCTCCCTAAAAAAACCACCTAAAGTAATATTTACAACAGCCTATCAGGAGCATGCAGTGGATGCCTTTGAGCTGGAAGCGTTAGATTACCTAGTTAAACCAATTACTTATGAGCGGTTTTTAAAAGCTGTACAGCGTCTGGACGCTGCTACGTCAGCGCTGCAGAGCATACCCCAGGTTACCGATCCATTATTAACCTCTATCTTTTTGAAAGTTAACCGCAGACTTGTACAGGTAGAGCTTGCTGATATTCTTTTTTTTGAGAGCCTGGGTGATTATGTGAAGGTATTTACCACCACAGCAGTTTTAGTATGTTACAGTACTTTAAATAAACTGACCGCATTACTTCCCGAACAGCAGTTTCAGCGGGTGCATCGTTCATACCTCATCGCATTAAAACGGATTCATTTTATGGAAGGGAACTTTATAAAGATTGGAGATACAGATATTCCTATCGGTCAGACTTACAAAGAAGCTTTAAACAAAAGACTCAATCTGAAAACTGAAGATTAGCTGAATAAAAAAGGCAGTGTTCTGAAGCACTGCCTTTTTGCTATTATAGTAAACCCCGTTTCTTCAACATGGGGTTGATATCCGGTGCATGTCCCCTAAAATCAAGGAACATCTTGTTATAATCTTCAGTATTTCCTCTTGAAAGGATCATATCGCGAAAACGTTGTCCATTCTTTCTCGATAGACCACCATTTTCCTGGAACCAGGAGAATGCATCATTTTCAAGCATAGAAGTCCAGGTATAGGCATAATATCCTGCCGCATACCCATTGCTCCAGATATGCATAAAATAGCTCGAGCGGTAACGTGGCGGAACTTCTGATAAGTTCAGATGCGTTTTCTTTAAGGCTTCTATTTCAAATTTATCTACGTCCTGCAGTGGCGCCGTGGCAGGCAGAATGTGCCATTGCATATCCAGATCTGCCGCTGCCAACGCTTCAGTAAATGCATATCCCTGATTAAATGTAGCCGCCTTTTTTACTTTATCCAATAATTCCTGAGGCATTGGTTTTCCTGTCTGGTAGTGTAATGCGTAGTTATTGAATACCTTTGGATCGGACGCCCAGTGTTCGTTAAACTGAGAAGGAAACTCAACGTAGTCCCGAGCAACATTAGCTCCAGAAAGACTAGCATATTGTTGACTAGCAAAAAATCCATGCAAGGCATGCCCAAACTCATGGAACATTGTAGTTGCATCGTCAAAGCTGATTAATGCGGGCTGTCCTTTTACAGGTTTTTCAAAGTTGCAGATATTATAAATAACAGGTTGGGTCTTGAACAATTTTGATTGGTTTACGATATTAGACATCCATGCACCTCCGTCTTTATTGTCGCGCTTAAAATAATCACAATAGAATAACCCAATTTGTTTTCCGTCCTGATCCATCACATCAAAAACCCGTACATCTTCCTGCCATACCGGCAAGTCCTTACGTTCTTTAAATGTCAGGCCATACAATTGATTGGCAGCGAAAAACACACCTTTTTGTAATACCTTGTCAATTTCAAAATAAGGTTTGATCTCATTTTCATCAAGGTTGTATTTTGCTTTACGTACTTGCTCCGCATAATAGTTCCAATCCCAAGGTTCCAGCCTAAAGCCACCTTTCTGCTGATCTATCATAGCCTGTATATCTTTGGCTTCAGCTTTCGCCTTAGCCGTTGCCGCGGGAACCAGTTTGCTGAAGAATTCTGTCACAGCCTCAGGGCTCTTAGCCATTTGATCCTGGAGCTTCCAGGAAGCATAGTTTTTAAATCCTAAAAGATTAGCCTGGGTAGCCCTGATTTGAGCTATGCGTGCGATACCTTTACGGGTATCATTAGCATCATTTTTTTCCGCCCTGTTCCAGGATGCCTCAAAAAGTCTTTGGCGATCAGCGCGATTATCCATGCCCTGTAATTTCGGCTGCTGCGTCGTGTTTTGCAAATCTTTACCTGCTGCCTGTAGTTGCGTGGTAAACTTTGTACTTAACGTAGCTTCTTCTTTATTGAGTGCCTTCAGCTTTTCTTTATCTGAATCATTCAGTTTCGCACCAGCAAGTTCAAACTTCTGGAGGTAGTAATCGAGCAATCGCCTTGATTCAGCATCAAGTTTCGCTCCGGCAGGATCTGCATGTACGGTTTGGACACGTTGAAATAACTTGCTATTCAAATAAATTGCATCATTTGTTTCGGTCAGTTTTGGCGCTTCTTCTTCCTTTACTTTAAGCAGTTCGGGGGTTGAGTTGGCACCGGTAAGCAAATTGAATACGCCATTTACACGGTTCAGTAGTTTACCACTCTGCTCAATTGCGATGATGGTGTTCTCGAAGGTCGGTGCTGCCTTGTTTTCTACAATGGCATTGATTTCAGCCAATTGCTGCTTCATCCCAGCTTCTAACGCAGGCTTGTAGTCGCTATCCTTAATTTTATCGAAAGCTGGTGCCTGAAAAGGCAGACTGCTTTCTGAATAAAAAGGGTTTGAAACACTAAGTGTGTCTGTAGTCGAAGCACCAGTTGTGTTCGTGTTGTTGTTGCAGGAAACACCTGCTATGGTCAGTAAGGCCATCAACGGAATGTAGTTGATTTTTTTCACACGATAAATGTATAAATAATTGGGTAAATAAACTCGTGATTGAATTAGGGGAGAGTTTGTTGGTATTGAATATAGTTGTAAATGTAACATGTTAAATACATCACCTAAAAGTTTAGTTTATTAAAATAACTTGCATACATTCACAAACAATTATACCAAATTATCCTCAACCAACAAGCTTAAATCGCATATGTCTCAAACTTACTACTGTTCCAAACTCAAAAACATAGGGTGTCTTATCTGTTTGTTAACCTGCCTATCATTCGCAGCATTTGCACAAAAAACAGGGAGTGTTACAGGCATACTTGCAGACAGTGCCAACCATAAACACACGCTCACTTATGCAACGGTTTCGGTATATAAAGTAGGGGATACCGTTTTGCACGGTTATAAGTTATCAGACGAAAAAGGAAGTTTTAAGATTAGCAATCTGGAAATAGGCGTTAAATACCGGTTGGTTATCACAGCCTGGCAGTTTAAGGTTTTAAGACAAGAAATCATGCTCACACCAACATCGCCCACCGCCAACCTAGGAACGCTGTTTTTATCCGGTCGCGCCAACGACCTCGAGGAAGTAGTAGTCCGCTCCGAAAGGCCGCCAATCATTGTACGCAAGGACACTATAGAATTTAACGCAGAGAGTTTTAAAACTTTGCCAACAGCTGTAGTAGAAGATCTCTTAAAAAAATTGCCTGGTATAGTGATTGGCGAAAATGGGCAAATGGAATACAATGGTAAGCCTGTAAGTAAACTATTAGTAGATGGCAAAGAATTCTTTGGCGGTGATGCCCAGATCGCCTCAAAAAATTTACCTTCCAACATTGTGGATAAAGTACAGGTAATGGACGATGTAGAACTAAAACGTCAGAATCCCGACCTGATTGCAGCAAATATGCCCCAAGTTATTAACTTGAAGCTAAAAAAGGCAATTAAGCAGGGAGCCTTTGGCAAACTCTATGGTGGGAAGGGTGATAAAAAGTACTACGAAGGTGGTGCGATCCTGAATGTGTTCCGTGATACCACACAAGTTAGCCTCATCGGTTATAGCAACAACGTTAATAAGCCTGGTTTCAGTATCGGTGATGTTTCCCGGATTGGTGGATTTAGTCGCGCAGGCTTTAATTCCATCACCGTCTATAGCGGTAACAACGCATTTTTGTTAGATGGAATTTCTTTCGGTGCAACAGGTAGTGGCGTACACAGGTCCAGCGGTGGCGGAGCCAATTTCAATACCCTGATTAAGGGGGGTATAACAGTTAATGGTAAGTACTTTGTTGGACTTGATAACAATTTTGAAAAACAATTGGTGAATGACAACCAAACCCTGGGCGAAAACAGATTAATTACAAGCAGCAACACAAACAACAACAGTCGGAAGATCACCCACAACATAGGCGGTAAAATGGTCTGGAAGATAGATTCATTAACTACAGTAACTGTACAACCCAATGTTGTATTAAGTCCGAGCCGTTTTACTGGGCTGCAGAATAAGGCAAGTACTGATCATACCAATACGTTGCTGAATGAATCGATGGTTAGCAATAGCAAAAGCGGGGATGCGAATGAATATACGCTCAACGTGTACCTATTCAAAAATTTCAGAAAACGGGGCAGGGTACTGAACTTGAGTATGTATGAGACAAGAACAACCAATCTCGAAGATAATTTCAATTATTCAGTCAACATGTTCTATAACCCTGCTTCGGTAAATAGTATCGACCAGCTTAGAAACAATGCCATACGCAACAATGACTTGTTTGGCTCAGGAAACTACACAGAACCATTGAGTAAAAAACTAAACCTGACACTTACATTTAATTCTAATTTCATTAATAAAGAAAGTGCCCTTTCAACGTTTTTTAGAAATCCAGATGATTTGGAGTATGATATTGTGGTGCCCACGCTATCACAAACTGTAACCCAAAGTGGAACCAAAAGTAATGCGCGGGCACAACTACGTTGGGCACCGACAACAGACCTTAGCATACAGCCGGGAATATCATACGGAAATGTTAATTTCAAAAATTCATTTAGTTCTTATCCATCATTTAAACAAAGTTTCAATTTTGTGTATCCTGCTTTGACAATCCGGTATCATGCCCTGAACTTTTCTTATAGTGCAAATAAAACGGAAACAGATGTACAGTATATTCAGCCGGTAGCCAACAACACGGATCCATTATTTGTGCAAAATGGCAATATCTACCTACAACCAACCAGCACTCAATTTTATAATTTATCTGCTAATAAGTTCCTGGTTAAATCGGCTATCAATTACAACATCAACTTAAGTAGCAACATCAAGAACAATGCGGTAATCATGTCGAGGGTGATCAGCACTAATGGCGTACAAACTAATACACCTATTAACGTGGATGGCGTATGGGCAATCAACAGCTCCGGAACGCTGAGTAAAACGATCAAAGGTATGGGTAAGCAGTTCACTATTAATGGCGGTTATAATACAGGATATAATGATAATGTTCTGCAAGTAAATGGGTTGACAAGTCATTCTAAGACTTTTGGAATCGGTCCGCGTGTTGGTGTCAGGATTAACCTGAATGATAAGCTGGAGCTCAATCAAAACTATAACATGCAATTCTCGAATACCAGTTACGAAGATGATTACTTCGCCGATCGACGTTACACCACACAATTTAGCTCTTCGGAGATTGTGCTCAGATCAATTAAAAAGCTCGTTTTCGAAACTACCTACAACCTTAGCATGAACAGTCAGAAAATTGCCGGTTACAACAATTCTATAAAGATGTGGAATGCAGGTATTACTTATCTTTTTCTAAAGAATGACAGAGCCCAACTTAAATTCTCTGTCAATGATATTTTAAACAGTAACATCGCAAGATATGTATCTGTATCGGGTAACTCTATCAGAGATACGCAAAGCAATAATATCGGACGTTATGGCATGTTGACTATGACCTACAACATTCAGAATTTCGGCGGTAAAGTTGGTGGCAAAGAATCAATCTTTGGCTTTTAAGCCAGGGAAGTCTAATTCGTAGACTTTAGACCACATTTTGCCAGTAATATAAAATTTGTGCTTATCTGTATCAAAGGCAATCCCGTTAAGTTCCTGAGCATCGGGGTTGTCTTTCAATTGTTCCGCAACAACGCTGCTCAAATCCATTTTACCAAGTACCTGACCGTTTTTAGGATCAATTTGTACAATATAATTTGTCTGCCATACATTAGCGTAAATGAGATCATGAGCATATTCAAGTTCATTGATTTGGCTTAGCGCTACACCACGTTCTGTAACTTGTAAAGTCTTTAACGGTTTTAATGTGTTTGGGTCGATCCAGGTCAAATTTGCCGTGCCATCGCTCATAATCAAGGATTTTCCGTCGGTAGTCAGACCCCAACCTTCGGCGTTGGCATATTTAAAATCACGGAGCCTCTGATAACTCTTCGCATCATAGATAAAACCCTGCTGGTTCTTATAAGTGAGCTGATATAGCTTATTATTTAACATCGCGATGCCTTCACCAAAATATATTTTTCTGTCGATTTCGATTTTCGGACTAAACTTTCCAGTTTTTAGATCTATCAGGCCAATTTCGGATCTGGTGTCTGGAAATTCAACGGGAGCCCCTGTACTCTCATACATCAATCCGTCTTTAATGAATAAACCCTCTGTGAAAAGGGAAGAATCATGAGGAAAACTATTTTGAACAAAAAACGAGAGGATAGGAGTGTTGTTGGTTATAGAATCGTCAACCGCTATTGAACCATCAGGCTCCCTTTTTTGAGTACATCCTATATTTAATACTATAAATACAACGATCGCTATCTTTTTCATCTGTCCAAAATAGTTATTCATTAATCACCAATCAATCTAATAGTAAATTATTTACTGGCTGCCACATGGAACATTTCATCAAATTTTTAACTCAAATAAAACATAAAGAATACTTGTTTTAAATAAAAGTTTATATATTCGTGTACGTTAACGTTTTCGGCGTATCCAGTCAAAAAGAGAAAATAATAGGGGAGTAGTTGGAATTGGTGTAATTTAGGAAAAAATCAAGTTGATTTTTTTTGACTTATTTACGGGTACGTTAACGTTAATTTCAAAGCACTGTTTATAAATGATTTAATAAGATGTCGACTAAACAAGAAAACGTTCCCGCGGGATCAGTACAAGTAAACTCCCTTACATCAAGACAGACATTAATATCGATGTTTATCCTGGGTGGACTGTTTTTTGTGTTTGGCTTCATCACCTGGATAAATGCGATCCTGATCCCTTACTTTAAGATCGCTTGCGAGCTGAGTAATTTTCAGTCTTATCTGGTTGCTTTTGCTTTTTATATCTCTTATTTCGTGATGTCGTTACCTGCATCTTACTTCTTAAAATGGGTAGGGTTTAAAAAAGGGATCATGTACGGATTATGGGTGATGGCCTTAGGGGTTTTTATCTTTATTCCAGCCGCTTTAACCAGAACATATGAAATTTTTCTCTTGGGATTATTTACGATAGGATCCGGCCTGGCCATTCTTCAAACCGCAGCTAATCCTTATATCACGATTCTGGGGCCAAATGAAAAAGCAGCCAAGCGGATCAGTTTTATGGGGATCTGTAATAAAGCTGCAGGAATTTTGGCGCCGCTGATTTTTGCGTCAGTGATTTTTAAAGTTGCTGATAACGAAATGTTGAAGCAACTGCCTTTAATGGATGCTTTTCAAAGAAGCGAGGCCTTGGATGAATTAGTTAGACGCGTCATCCTTCCTTATGGAATTCTGGGTTGCGTACTTACGATCCTAGGTATATTAATTCGTTTTTCGCCACTGCCAGATATTAATACGGAGCAAGAGGATGAAACATTGTTATCGCTTAATGCAGATAAAAAGAATCTTTTTGATTTCCCACATTTGATTTTGGGTGTTGTAGCGATATTTTGTCATGTTGGTACTCAAGTACTTTCTATAGATACCATCATCGGCTACGCCAATTCGCTGGGTATGCCGATTATGGAAGCCAAGGTCTTTCCATCCTATACACTATTCGCTACTATTTTAGGGTATGGATCGGGAATTATACTAATTCCCAGATTTATTTCCCAGGTTAATGTGTTGCGAATCTGTACGTTAATGGGTGCAATCTTAACGCTTCTTATTATTTATACAAATGGTGTTTACACTATATTTGGTCACACTATACATATTTCTATCTGGTTTATTGTGATGCTGGGACTGGCCAATTCACTGGTTTGGGCCGGTATCTGGCCACTTGCACTTAAAAATCTCGGTCGTTTCACGAAAATCGGTTCATCAGTCCTCATAATGGCCCTTTGTGGAAGTGCTATTTTTCCGCTTATCTATGGGTATGTAGCAGATTTGTACTCTGTAAGAAGTGCCTACTGGATCCTGTTTCCGCTCTATCTCTACCTTGTGTTTTACGCATTTTACGGACATCTGATCAAATACTGGTGGTCCAGGGGAAAAACAACACAACACTAAGTTATTCAGTCAGTTGAGTAATATTCATTGAGTACTTCATATCTCGTTTCTAACTAACCAAAGCCCAAATAGTGTCTAAACCAAACCAAAGCATGACAAGAAATTCTACAAAAAATTAACTTTTTCGCAAAATAAAGCTAGCCCAGGGCTGAGCTTATTCTTCGCTAAATGTTCCATCGGGAAGAATTAGAATCCCGAAAATTATTTAAAAAATAACCGCTAAAGAATGAAAAAAAAACGATTACTCAACGATTCTTCTTTTCTTGATTTTTACAGGGTCTTTAGGTCAAAACAAACACTGCTATGTGCTTCTGTCTTGATGCTATCTGTAAACGCAAATGCAGCAACGCGCATTTTCAGTAAGAACATAGAAGTCAAAAACATTGAAATAAATTCAATTTCAAAAGGCGGTGCTGAAATGCCAGCTCAAGCTAAAGATATCCAAATTAAAGGAACGGTAAAGAACGATACCGGAGAACCTTTAATTGGCGCTACAGTTTCGGTAAAAGGAACTAACATCCGTACTTCAACCAATGCAGATGGCGAATTTCAAATTAGTACTCCGGAAGGAGCAACGCTGGTATTTACCTATATGGGATACCTTGCAAAAGAGCTCAATGTTGAAAACAGAAAAACGCTGACTGTTACCATGCTGGTAGATGCTGCCAAATACCAGATGAATGAAGTGGTCATTGTAGGTTATGGAACGCAAAAACGTTCTGATATTACAGGATCAGTGTCATCAGTACCTAAAGAACGTCTATCTTCCCTGCCTGTCACGAATGTTCTCCAGGCAATTGCGGGTACTACTGCCGGACTGAACATTTCACAAAGCTCTTCTGTTCCGGGAAGCTCACCATCAGTTTTAATCAGGGGTGTTAATTCGATTAATGCGGGTACATCGCCTTTATTGGTTATCGACGGTGTACCGTTCAGCAACCTTGGAGGTTCGTTAAATGATATTAACCCAAATGATATTGCTTCTATCGAAATCCTGAAGGACGCTTCGGCTGTCGCTATCTACGGTACGCGTGGATCCAGTGGAGTTATCCTGATTACTACAAAACGCGGTAAAACAGGCGAGCCTACAATCAGGTATAGCGCTTACGGCGGACCCGAGTTTCAGAATAAAAACTTGAACCCGCTGAGTGGCCCTGAATATGTTCAGAAGTATCTGGATTATTCCAAGCAAAGAGGGCAGGCAGCAAACAACCCGCCGGTACCAAATCAATATGAAATTCCCAATTATAATTCCGGCACCACAGTAGACTGGCTAAAAGAAATCTCTCAAACGGGATTTATTCAGGATCATAACCTAAGCATCTCTGGAGGTGCAGAAAAGATTAAATATTTTATTTCAGGTGCCTATCAAAAACAAAAGGGTGTACTCAAGGGATACCAGTACAACAGGGCTTCCCTACGTTCCAACCTGGATGCAACGGTGACCAAGTGGTTAACCGTCGGTACTTCATTGTTCTTTGCAAATAATAACCAGGACGGCGGTACAGTGAATTACAGTAGTGCCCTGCAGATGAGTCCCTATGGACGAATGCGTGAAGAAAATGGTGACTATACTATCTTTCCGATGTTTGGTGAAACTCTATTCAAAAACCCATTGCTGGGTTTAAATATGGATATTAATGATCGTAACAAAAACTTGAATGGTACAGCTTATGCAGAAATTAAACCGCTTTTTGTTAAGGGGCTTACTTATCGTGTAAATGCTAATTATACTTTCCTGCCTACGCGTTACGATTCATATGCTGGCGTAAATACGGGTAATACACTAGGTGGAACAGCTATCGTGAACAAAACAGAAACTGAGAGTTGGCTTGTTGAAAATATCCTGACTTACAACAAGGACTGGAAAGATCATCATATTGATCTAACAGCCTTATATAGTGCTCAGGAAAAGAAGTTTACATCGACCGGTATTAAAGGAAGTACGTTTGTAAACGACGATCTCTCATTCAATAACATCAGTGCTGCAGGTGTGGTGGAGGCAACTTCATTTTATAGTAGGGAGGCCCTGATTTCGCAGATGGGCCGCTTAAACTACGCTTATAAAAGTAAATATCTGATCACAGGTACAGTTAGGAGAGATGGTTATTCTGCTTTCGGGTCAGGAACAAGCAAATATGGTGTATTTCCTTCAGTTGCAATCGGATGGAATCTATCAAGCGAAGATTTCCTGAAAGACGTAAAACAGATTGATAATATTAAACTGAGAGCGTCTTATGGAACTTCTGGTAACCAGGCTGTTGGTGTCTACCAAACTCTAACAACACAAGGGGTAACGAAATATATCTATAGCGGGGTAACGGCGGTAGGCTTAGTATCCAGTTCGTTAAATGCTAATGGTGTATTGGGTAATATCAATCTCAATTGGGAGAGTACCACAGGTACCAATCTTGCTGTAGATTATGCTTTATTCAACAGCAGGATTACAGGTACCGTAGAGGTATATAAAACTAAAACGAGCGACGTTTTATTAAGACGTAAGTTGCCTGCTTTAACAGGTTATTCAAGTGTGTTCGATAACCTGGGAAGCGTTTCTAACAAGGGTATTGAGGTTACTTTAAATACCGTTAACATCAAGAAAGCCGATTTTACTTGGTCTACAAACTTCAACTTTGCCGCCAGTAGAAACAAGATCGTTTCGTTATATGGTGATAACCTGGATGATATAGGTAATAAGTGGTTCATTGGGAAATCATTGTATGCCGTATTCGACTATAAGCTGGAAGGTATCTGGCAAACGGGAGAAGATCCTTCGTTAGTAGATCCGGGTGCTAAGCCGGGCGATCTGAAGTTTGCGGATATCAACGGTGATAAAAAGATTACTGAAGCAGATAAAGTTTATCTGGGAAGTAGTTTGCCAAAATGGACTGGTGGTATGATCAATAATTTCAGGTACAAAAATTTCGGCCTTAGTGTATTTGTGCAAACTGCTCAGGGATCTTTGATCAACAATCCGTTATTAAATCTGCAGAATTATGGTGGCCGTGTAAATACCCCTAAAGAGGTAGGTTATTGGACAGAAGAAAATAAAAGCAATACACAACCTTCACTGGCCTTCACAAATCCACGATTGTACGCTTATCCAACAAAACAAAGCTATTTAAGATTAAAGGATGTTACTTTCAGTTATAACCTGTCTTCTAAAAATGCAGAGAAATTGAAGATCGGGAGCTTAACAGCGTTTATCAGTGCACGTAACCTATTCACCGTTACCGATTGGATTGGAACTGATCCTGAATTGAGCGTAAATGGTACCCAATCGGGAGCCGCCAATGCCAACTTAAGTTACGGTATCTATCCTTTAGTTTCCACTGTTGTAGCAGGCTTAAATATCACATTACGTTAATTCTTAAAATTTAAAATTATGAAAAAGCTCATTTTTCTATCATTCATAGCAGTTACAGCCCTCAGTCTGTACTCTTGTAAAAAGAGTTTTCTAGACGAGAAATCTGACTCCAATTATTCGCCAGCCAGCACATTCAAAAATGTTGCTGGTCTGGAAGCTGGAATTGCAGGTCTTCAGGCTTCTGTCAGAGAACAATATACTATGCAGGTGACGCAATCCTTGCTTTGCATATTTCAAGTAGGAACCGATGTCGCTATTGGCGGTCAGGAGAACGGCGAATCCATTCCTTACCACAACTATTCGATTCTCGGTTCACAGGACGCTGCAGCGGTATCTTATTGGACCTGGGCATACAAAGTAATCACAAACTCAAACGAAATCCTGAGGGGATCATCAGACCCTACAGCGGTACTTACTGAAGCACAACGCAAGCTTTACACTGCCGAGGCTAGATTTTACAGGGCTTATGCTTATAATTTCCTCGTTACGCTTTGGGGAGAGGTTCCGTTAATCGATAAACCTTTGGATGCACCTAAAACGGATTTTACCCGCACACCTTTAGCAGACCTGAATAAGTTTATCAACGACGACCTTATTTATGCCACCGCAAATCTGCCTGCTATAGATGCAGTATCTAAACCAGGTCGTATCAGTAAAGAAGCTGCCCAACAGCTGTTTTCGGAGGTTTACTTACGCCAAGGTAAAAATGACCTAGCAGAACAACAAAGTCAGGCTATTATCTCTAGCAATAAGTTTTCATTGGTTGAGGCGCGGTATGGTGTTAAAAAAGCTGAAGCCGGGGATGCCTTTGCGGACATGTTCATCTATGGTAATCAACGTCGCCGTCAGGGTAATACCGAAGCTATCTGGGTACAGGAACTGGAATACAACATCGCCGGCGGTGCGTCTAGTCTTGATCAGCACCGCAGGGTATGGGTACCTTTTTATTCTAATGTGGCAGGTATGGTTATTTGTGACTCCCTTGGAGGACGCGGGATCGGCCGTTTACGCCTGAGCCCGTGGGTAATCAAAAACCTGTACAAAACAGCCGATATGCGCAACTCCAAATATAACCTGCACAGGGAATTCTATTACAATGATCCTAAATCAGCAAACTTTGGTAAAAAAGTAGTGCCAGCAGCAGCAGATACATTATATAAAATTGTCCCTTTTACAACAAAATGGAACCATTTTATTGACACTGATGTAACTGGAAACGGATCTTTCAAAGACTTGATCATGATGCGGCTTGGCGAAACTTATCTACTGCTCGCTGAAGCCCAATTTAAGCAAGGTAACCTCAACGGTGCTGCTGCCAGCATTAATAAGTTGAGAACCAGGGCAAATGCAGCACAGGTTACAGCTGCCGATATTACCCTGGACTTTATCCTTGATGAACGGGTACGGGAATTGATTGGTGAGGAAAACAGAAGGATGACCTTAGTACGGACAGGTACGCTGTTGAGCAGGGTTCAGAAATTGAACTTCCTGGAAAACTCAACAATAAAGCCATTCAATATGCTACTGCCAATTCCACAAACTGAGATCAACTTGAATAAGGATGCTGTGTTGACGCAAAATCCTGGTTATTAATAAACGAAACCCTGAGGCTTGCAACTGCTGTTTCAGGGTTTCCTATTATCCCTAATGAAAAAATTATTAGTACCATACCTAGACATCAGAAAGGCGGCTGGCGACATTGAACAAGTCTCCATACTGCTGGATAAGTTGCCGGAAAATACCATAGACAATCAGCCCTGGCCGGAATTTACCAATAAGCTCCAGGCAAGTTTTAGTATTGCTCACACTGGTGAGGCCATATTGCTGAAATATAATGTTACTGAAGAAGCACTCAAAGTCGCAACTTTCGAAACAAACGGAGCTGTGCACAAAGACAATTGTGTGGAGTTTTTTGTGTCTTTTGGTAATGAAGAAAGCTATTATAATATTGAAATGAATTGTATTGGTGTTGGTTTGATCGCCTACGGATCAGCAAGACTCAACAGGACTTTCATCCCGAAAAAACTTGTGGAAAAAATTCAAACCTATATCAAAATTAAGACTGTGCCGGACAAGAACGAGACTCCTTATACCTGGGAAATTACATTGATTATTCCGATCGCCGTGTTTTTGCACAGTGATTTAAAGACGTTTAGCAATCAGACAGCTCAGGGAAATTTTTTTAAATGTGGGGACGATTTGCCCCAACCGCACTTTTACAGCTGGAATATGATCCATGCTGCAACACCAGATTTTCACCTGCCTAAGTTTTTTGGAGCCCTGACATTTGAACGAATTTTTAAATCAGATAAATTAGAACAAGCTAAGTGCTAAACTTAATTGGAGATTGCAAAAAGATACCTATGAGAAAAATTAAAATTATTAATGGGAATATTATAACCCCTTATCGGATCATTACAAATGGTACGGTATTGATCAGCGGAGATCATATAGAACTAATTAGCGAGAAAGATATCGCAGCCCCTGGATATGAGGTGATAGACGCCAAAGGCTATTACGTTTCGCCAGGATTTATAGATATCCATATCCATGGCGGAGGTGGCCACGACTTCATGGATGGAACGGAAGAAGCCTATTTGAAAATTGCTGAGGTTCATGCCATGTATGGAACAACTGCTATGGCGCCAACAACTTTAACGTGTGCCCGCGAGGATTTGCTCAAGGCAGTAGACCTCTATAGAAGTGCAAATAGTAAAAATATCAAGGGCGCCCAATTTATAGGGATGCACTTGGAGGGACCATATTTCGCACTGAGCCAGAGTGGCGCCCAGGACCCCAGGTATATCAGAAATCCGGATGTAGAAGAATATCGGGAGATTATAGCGTATGGAGCCGATGTAATTAAACGTTGGAGTGTTGCACCAGAGCTGCCTGGCGCTATAGAAATGGGGAAATACCTCAGGGCAAATGGAATTATTGCTGCTATCGCACACACCGATGCCATCTATGAAGAAGTATTGGAAGCTGTGGAAAATGGGTACAGCCTTGCCACACATCTCTATTCAGCAATGTCGGGAGTAACCCGCCGAAATACCTATCGCTATGCTGGTGTGATAGAAAGTGCTTTTCTCATTGACGCAATGGATGTTGAGATCATTGCCGATGGAATTCACTTGCCGCCACCTTTGTTGAAGCTAGTTTACAAAATCAAAGGGCCAGACCGTATTGCACTCATTACGGATGCTATGCGTGGCGCCGGAATGCCCGAAGGGGAAAGCGTATTAGGAAATAAAGACACTGGTCTTAAGGTGATTATAGAAAATGGCGTAGCAATTATGGCTGATAGGTCTTCCTTTGCGGGAAGCGTAGCCACTGCCGACCGCCTGATACGTACCATGGTGCGGATGGCTGATATCCCCTTAGTGGAAGCGGTCAGGATGTTAAGCAAATCCCCCGCAACTATGATGGGTGTAGAATCCGAAAAGGGATCCCTTGCTGCCGGAAAAGATGCAGATATATTGATTTTCGACGATAACATTAACATTAAAATCACCATGATCAAAGGAACTGTAGTTTATACGTCCACTGATTTTGCCTAATTAAAATAAAGATGAAGACATTTATAAAAGACAAATTAACAGTAAAGATTTTTGAAACCAGAAAGCTGATGGGAGATGCAGTAGCTACTGCAGTAAGCAATTGTATCAATGATCTGCTAGCCAAGCAGCCATTTGTTAATATTATATTTGGCGCCGCACCATCCCAGAATGAATTTTTTGAGTCTCTTTTACAAAAAGAAGTAGATTGGACCAAAGTTAATGCTTTCCACATGGACGAGTATTTAGGTTTGCCTGCTGATGCCCCACAAGGCTTCGGTAATTTTATTAAAACACGCTTGTTCGATCTGGCCCCTTTCAATTCTATAAATTACATCAATGGAGAAGGAGTGGACTATATCGCAGAATGTGAAAGGTATTCTGTGCTCTTGCGCCAGTTTCCAACAGATATCGTATGTCTTGGTATTGGCGAAAATACACATCTTGCATTTAACGATCCTCATGTTGCCGATGCAAATGATCCGTATCTCGTTAAACGGGTGGACCTGGACCAGGCATGCCGCATACAACAAATTAACGATGGCTGCTTTGCCAAGATTGATGAAGTACCCACATATGCACTTACTTTAACGCTCCCGGCCTTGTTGAAAGCGCCGTATGCTTTTTGTACCGTTCCCTCGGAGAAAAAGGCCGATGCCATATTCCATACCCTGAATGAAGAAATTAGTGATAATTTTCCATCCACTTTATTGAGGGCTCATGATCGCGCAGTACTTTTTCTGGACGAGCAGAGTAGTGCTAAAATTAATATCTAGGTTTTGGGTAAAGCTATAGCTGATTAATAATATGAAAAGGAAAACATTTTTACGACAGAGCGCCATTTTTTCTGCTGCCAGTTTTTTTACGTTCAGCAGCAATGCATTTACCAAATCTGTAGCGAATACCCTGATCGAGATTTCTGAAGACGATCTGTACAAACTGTTTAAAGATCCGGCAATGGGCTACCGTCCCTTTGTACGTTGGTGGTGGAATGGTAATAAAATAGAAAAAACTGAATTGCTCAGGGAGCTGAAACTGCTGAAGGCCGCGGGAATAGGTGGGGTAGAAATTAATCCCATTTCTTTTCCATCGGATACCGATGATATGGATATCCCGGCGGTAGAATGGCTGACTGACGAATGGGTAGACCTGTTAAAGTTTACGCTTGTAGAAGCCAAAAAGTTGGGTATGACCTGTGATTTACTTGCTGGTACTGGATTCCCATTTGGGGCGCCCTTTTTGACTGGCGATGAACGTGCACAAGTTGTAGTTGTAGGAGTTAAAAAACTACAAGGGCCAATGACGACCGAAATCTCCCTCTTCGACCTGTTTAAAGAAGCAGATCCTGCAACACTAAGTCCGTATACCGGTCGTAAAATGGAGTTACTCGAACTCAAAATCGTTCCCGATTCCTTAGTAAATATGAATCAGGTGAATACAATCACACAAGAGGTGTCGGAAGGAACAGCAAAAATTACTTTACCTAAAGGGAAGTTTGCCATATATGCGCTTGTGAAAATAGATGGCTTTATGCGTGTCATACAGGGGGCACCAGGTGGTATAGGCCCGGTGCTTAACCACTATAACGAAAATGCAGTTAAGAAATATCTAAATACAATTACCGATACCATACAGAAAAGAATAGGGCCGCTATCGCCAGATATCCGCTCGTTTTTTGTCGACAGTCTCGAAATGGAAGGTGCAAACTGGACTGTCGACATGATGACAGAGTTTCAAAAACGCAGAGGCTATGATATTTATCCTTATCTCCCTTTCATCCTGTTTAAGACCGGCAGGATGGGAAATACGACCGACTTGAACTACGGTGTTAAAGTAAGTCCTGATATCGAGCAGATGCTTAACCGCATGCGGTACGACTTTGAATATACAAAGGCAGAGCTGTTTAGGGAACGTTTTTCGAACACCTTTATCAAATGGTGTACAGATAATAAGATTAAATCCAGGGCTCAGGCCTATGGAAGAGGGCATTTTCCGCTTGAAGGGACTTTTGGTATGGATATTCCAGAGGGTGAAACCTGGATGAAATATGGCATAGGAGAGGAGATCCCAGAATCCGAATTTATGAAATATCCGTGGCACCTTGGTCGAGGTAACACCATGATTAACAAGTATGTTTCCTCCGCTGCCCACTTAAAAGGTAAAAAACTTATCAGCTCTGAGGAGCTTACCAATACCGATATGGTATTTAATGAATCGCTGGAGCTCTTTAAAATTGCCGGTGATCAGAGTACGATATCGGGTGTTACACATCCTATTTTTCATGGATTTAATTACTCCCCAAAAGCAGCGGCTTTTCCTGGATGGATTACCTATGGTGGGTATTTTAATGAACAGAATACCGTCTGGCCTTATTTTAAACACTATACAGATTATCGGGCCAGGCAATCAGCCTTATTGCAGCAGGCAACTTTCTTTGCAGATATTGCAATCATGGCGCCTACTGGTGATATGTGGGCTGAATATGGTGCACAGATGGAGCCTTTTCCTTCGCGTGTTACACCTGCTTACCAGGCACTGGTATGGGAATCAATCCATCAGAATGGAAATGCCTGCGATTATGTGTCAGAGCAGGTTATCGCTGATGCTACCTTTAAAGAAGGCTGGATGAGCTATGGATCCAGAAAATATCATACATTGTTCTTAATTGAAGTGAAAAGCGTGTTGCCACAAACGGCAAAAAAACTATATGATTTTGTTAAGGCTGGCGGCCGTATTTTCTGCATAGAAAAGTATCCTACGCATTCATTAGGCTGGTTTAACCACGAGAAAAAAGACGCTGAAGTACAAGATTGGTTAAATAAACTCAAGCAGTATCCAAAACAGTTTGTACTCTTGCCAAAACCTACCTCGGATTTTAAAGGCTGGTACCAAAGTATCCAGGAAAAATATGGGATCACACCTTATGTTAAGATTGCGCAACCAAATACTTTTGTAACACAGATCAGATATCAGAAACCCGATGCGGAAATATTTTTGTTTAACAACGCAAGTGCACATCTTAGCATTGATTTAGATGCCACATTCCTGGCTGCCGTAACAGCAAAAAAACAAGCCTGGATTTGGGATGCAGCAAGCGGAGACCGGTTTAAACTCAACCTCAAAGACGGGGTTTTAAAGCTGAAACTATCTCCCGCTGATTCACGCATTATTGTGTTTGACCAGGAGCGCAAAGGTGAAACGTGGAAGCCTGTGCCTGAAGTTGCAGCCGATTCAAATCCACTCAAAACAAATTGGAAGCTTGCTTTCAACCACATGAATGGATCGGTCAAAACTGCCGAAATTTCCACGTTGAGCGATGTAAAGGATATGCCCGGATTTGCCAGCTTCTCAGGCACTGTTTCTTACAAATCAACTATTCAAATAACAGACCCATCGATAATCAATTATATCGATTTAGGAAAGGTCTTTGGTATTGCAGAAGTTATTATTAATGGCCAAAACCTGGGAACAAGATGGTATGGACGGTCCGCATTCTCCTTGGGAAATGTGCTTAGGAAAGGCCCAAATATGCTGGAAGTTAAAGTGACCAGCGTTATGCTGAACTACATGAAATCCCTGACAAAAAATACAACTGCGCAATACTGGGCAAATAATAGTAAGAGAAAAGAACAACCACTCCAATCGATCGGGCTAATTGGTCCGGTTAATTTATTTTAATTAATATAAACGAGCATGAAATTTAAAAAAAGTATAATGATACTATCGTTGATCCTGCTGCAATGTGCGGTAGTTTCGGCAAAAGACTACAAAGCCTCTTTTTTTCACATCAAGTCGGACGGCACAACATTAAATACCCGTTCTATTCAATTTGCCATTGACTACATCAGTAAAAATGGGGGCGGGCGACTGGTTTTCTATGTAGGCAGATATCTAACCGGATCTATTCACCTCAAGTCTAATGTTACCCTGCAGCTGGAAGAAGGGGCTGTATTATTAGGTTCTACCAACCCATTCGATTATGACAGAATTGGAAATACTGCTTTAATACACGCACGTGATCTGGAAAATGTGGGAATCACTGGGAAGGGAATGATTGATGGGCAGGGCAGAGCCTTGGCAAACAACTCTATCGCTTATGCTAACGACGGACTGATTGAAGATATACTGAAATATGACCGCACCCGGGAGTCTATCCGGCCCATGGTGATCTACTTTTATAACTGCGTTAATGTCAACATTAAAGAAGTCATCTTACAGAATTCTGCCTGCTGGTTACAGACCTATGAACGGTGTAAAAACCTGGTTGTAGACCATATCACCGTAAATAATGTTGCCTTTTGGAATAGTGATGGTGTTGATGTGGTAGATTGTGACAATGTGACGATCACAAACAACAATATCGATGCAGCAGATGATGGGATCTGTCTTAAGTCCCATAACGAGAAATTTTATTGCAATAACATCCTGATCGAAAACAATACGGTGCGTACCAGTGCAAATGGAATTAAACTCGGTACAGCAGGTAAAGGTGGTTTTAGAAACATTAAAATCTTGAATAATACCGTTTACAACACCTATCGCTCAGCAATCGCGCTTCAAAGTGTAGATGGTGGTTTTCTGGAAGACGTACTGGTAGATGGTCTTAAGAGCGCCAATACCGGTAACGTTATTTTCTTAAGACTTGGAGAACGTGTTGTTGGAAAAAAATCTACCATGAACCGTATCTCCATAAAAAATGTTGTAGCGGATGTTCCATTAGGAAAGGCAGATGCAGGATATGATTACGAAGGTCCCATTGAAGATATGCCAAGAAATATCTCTCCAATTATTATCGCAGGTTTGCCAGGTCAATACATTAATGATGTTACCTTCAGTAACTTCCAAATCTCCTATCCTGGAGCAGGTAGTAAATTTATGGCTTATATAGCATTGGATAAACTTGACAGTATTCCCGAAGTTCCTGCGGGATATCCGGAATTTTCTATGTTTAAGGAAGTACCGGCATGGGGTATCTATGTCAGACATGCGAAGAATATTAATTTCTCAAACATCAAAATGACAGCAGAGAAAAAAGACTATCGCTTGCCTATTGTTATGGATGATGTGCACGATGCACAATTGAAAAAAATCACATTTGAGCAGATCAATCAGAAAAAATTGTTGTATGCTTATAAATCGACAAATGTAACTGTTAACTAATATGGGTAAATTACTGTGTAAATTCTCTTTCACGTTAGTAATGCTCTGTATGCTTAAAAGCAATGCGTACAGTCAGGACGAGTTTCAAAAGATTGAGCACGCAGTTACTACCTATTTAAAGGCAGATGCTGATCCACTCAAACTAAAAAGTGAATTGATAAATAATACAGCTACATTTCTGGCCAACGGAAGTTGGCCAGAAATTGATTATACATCAAAAGCAGAAACGAATTGGATGCCGCTAACGCATCTAAATCGACTCAAGCAGTTTGCCTTGGCTATAGCCATCAAGGAACCCTCAACGATAGGTAACGCCAGGTTGACTAGCCAAATTACCACCGCCCTGCGCTACTGGCTGCAACTAAATCCGAGAAGCAACAACTGGTTTCAAAATGACATTGCCTCACCAACTGCCATCGGTGAAATTTTACTGCTGTTAAAAGTCGGCGGTACCATATTACCCGGGTCGCTTAAAGACTCGCTGGTATTGCGTATGCGCCAGGGAAATGTAGTTAAAAATGTAGGGTCAAATAAAATGGATATCGCCGTCCATATGCTTTACAGGGCTTGCCTAACCCGCAATAAACAATTAATGGATTCAGCGGTAACACAGGCGTTCCTGCCTATCACATTAAACAATAAAGAAGGTTTACAGCCCGATTATGCCTATCGCCAACATGGGCCTCAAATGCATATTGCAAGCTACGGACAGGTGTTCTTGACGGCCGAGTACAAGTTTGCATCCTGGGTAACGGGGACACCTTATGCCTTACCGCCAGAAAAACTAAAAATATTGGATCATTACCTCATCAATACCTTTTTGAAGACAATCAGAGGCCGCTACATTGACTTTAATACTGAAGGCAGAGGAATTTCAAGAAATGATCTCCTGGATAAACAAAATATCACAGCTAAAAAAGGTGCAAATACATTGTTGGCTTTAGCTAAAGCAGCAAACCCAGCTAATGCTCAGCTATTCGCCGCAGCTGAGGAACGCTTGCTGCAAACAAAACCGGCCTCTTTCCAGATTAGTCCTTCGCACACCTATTTTTACACAAGTGATTACACGCTACATACCAGGCCCGCTTATTCTTTCAATGTAAGAACAGTATCTAAGCGCACCATACGTACCGAAACGGGTAACAAGGAAAATCTGATCGGCAAATTTTTACCTGATGGTGCTACCAACATCCAGCGAACCGGTGATGAATACCAAAATATTATGCCCTTGTGGGAGTGGGATAAAATCCCTGGAATTACTGCCAGAGATTATCCCGTCGATCAAAAAACGACACTTGAATGGGGAGAGCGTGGTATTGGCGAGTTTACCGGCGGCGTAACGGATGGGCTATATGGAGCAACGGTTTACCAGTTCGACTACAATGAAGTGACGGCAAAAAAAGCATGGTTCTTTTTTGATGATGAGGTGGTATGTCTGGGTGCAGCAATCAATAGTTTTGCAAGAGAACCAATTGCGACTACAGTTAATCAGGCCTGGCAAAAAGAAAAAGTTAAAGTTTCTGCCAATCATAAGTTACTGGATGTAAATAAAGTGTTTACAGGTCAAGACGTTGACTGGGTATGGCACGACAGTATCGGCTATTATTTTCCAAACCGCGGAAAAATCTGTATAACAGCAGATCAACAAATTGGTAGCTGGGTTAAAATCAACGCAAACCGCTCAAAAGAACAGCTTCAGGGAAAAGTATTTAAACTATGGCTTGACCATGGAATTGACCCGATAAATGCCTCTTATGCTTACATCGTAAAACCCGGCGTTGGCCAAGCTGAAATGGATAAAAGATTAGCTGTAGAAATCTTAGAAAATAACGAGTCAATACAAGCTGTTCTACATAAAGATCTCCAAGTCACGCAGGTGGCTTTCCATCGTGCGGGTACATTGACATACCACGATCAAGTGATTACTGTAGATCAACCTTGTTTGGTGATGATCAAAGCAATAAACACAGCAAAACCAACCGCTTATGTTTCAGATCCGAGCCAGAAATTAACAGATGTCCATCTTAGTTTTAGCTCGCCCATGTTCAAACTAGTCGATCCTATATCTATTAGTTTGAACATGGGCGATCATAAAGGAGCAACTGTAGGCATTGAGCTGAATTCATTTTAATCCGAAACCGATTGCAGCTTAACAAGTCTGGGAAACCTTGTAGTTCTATTATTTAGTTCCTGTAAGACTTATAGTTTTCCTTGGTAATGATGTCAATAGGCATGTAATATGTAGGTTCGATTTCAGTATTTAAAACCAGGTGCTGGTACAAGGCCATAATACCCTTGTAGCCCTGTTCCTGCGGTTTCTGACAGATTAGGAAATCAATAACGCCAGCTTCCAAATGCTCTATACTCTCGGTCAGGAAGTCATACCCAACAAGAAAAATATGCTCCTGACTGGTTTTTGCCAGAAACTGGGCTACAGAAAATACTCTTGAATTGGTTACGAAAATTGCCTTTACATCACTGTGCTCAGCTAATTTTTCCGTCAATTTTGCTGCTACAGTAAGGTAATCTGTGTTTGGAGTGATGTCAGTTTTAATGATCTGCACATGTTTTTTATTGTTCTTGAAATAGGAAATAAATCCCTCTTCCTTTCTTAATAAATGATGGTAGCTTTCTATTTCCTTCGAAATATTAATGATCAGCACCTTATCATCTGCCTTAACCAGATAATTCATGATATGTGCACTCAGATAACCACTTTGAAATAAATCTGGTCCGATGTAACTTAGTCGCGATTCATGTGGAATATCAGAATTGATAAATACTTGAGGGATGTTACTCTGATTGCAAAGTTTGGAGAAGGCCAGAGACTCTTCAATAAATATCGGTGCCACTAATACACCATCGATATCGTCTTTAAGGATTTGTTTGGTCTGTTTAACAAAAGACTCCTTATCATTTTGGTCGTAGAAGTATTTATCCACCACAATTCCAAACTGCCTGATCTCTACCTCAGCCATTTCTATTCCCTTTATCGGGGCATCCCAAAATGCAGTTTCGGTAGATACTGCGGGGATAAGGCTGGCAAAACGGAGTACTTTTTTTGAGGCCAAACGTCTGGCCAGAATATTCGGCTGGTAGTCCAGATCCTTCATTATTGCCAGGATCTTATTTTTTGTCACTTTCGAAACGCCGGTTCTGTTATGGAGCACCCTGTCAACCGTGCCTATAGAAACGTTCGCTATCCTCGCTATTTCCTTTACACCATTTTGCAAATTTGTTTTCATTTGAGCATATCGAATTCTTAGGTAAAAGTATCACTACTATCCCATAAAAAAAAATCTAAATTTGGCATGTATCACCCTTGAAAATCAGATGTTATCTCTGCGTATTTTAAGTATACATTTAGTTTTTGACCGGGTTGTGCAGCAACCAGGCGGCTAGCATAGAGATGCCGCGAGGGTACCAGTATCCAATCCACACATCATCTTTTTTAAGCAGTCCGTCGTTATACGCATAGGGGCTGTTTTTGTTCCATTCGTAAATATATGGTGCCGAAGAGTGCTTGATATTATACCATTGTGTAGCCACAACATCAGCCACAATAGTTTTGCTAAACCAGGTTGGGCCTTCCTCACTTGTCAATTTAATGCCGTAGTCGGTAGTGCTTTGCGCATAAGTTGCTGCATAATCTTTTTTCAAGATCTCGGCAAGAAGCTGCAGTCGGTTCGCTTTGCAGCCTGCCAGTCCTGGTAAAAACAAACCTTCGCCAATCATCACCGACCGTTGTTTCCATTTTGGGAAACTCTCATCCAGACTCACCGGGATAAAGCCATACTTCTTTTGCACTTTTTTAAAGGTTCTTAAGATCAGATCCGCTTCCTGCTCAAGTCGCAAAGCCTGCTTGTTCCTCAGACGCTCATTGTTGATGGTAACTCCTAAGTTTTTGTATCCTGCACCTTCACCATCTACTACACCATGTTGCGTGACATCCAGCGTTTTAATTTGTTCTTTATTAGATAACGCTCTGTACATCTCTGCCGCTACCACGTAAGCACTCAGTTGTTTGGCGCCTAAAAAGGTATTGTCTGGCGACAATTTTAACGCTTCATTAGTGTCATATGTTGTCCAGCCATACGCTTTGTCTGCTATTCCGTTTCCGTTGGTATCCCGGTTAATTATAGATTGCAACAATTCATCCACTGTTCCCAACATAGATTTAACAAAAGCATCGTCATGACTGATTTTCCAATAATAATATAATAGCAACACAAATGAGGTGTTCTCTTCTACAGCCATATGTGGGCCATAATTGTAATTGGCAGTTTCGCTAACAAACGGTAGATCACCCACATCGTGGTACAAATATGGACCGTACTCAGCAGCTGTCATTCCCTGCTGATACGCAGGTTTATTCTGAACAGCGTTAGCAGGCACTGTAACTTCTGCTCGCGCGATATAATGTGTCCACTGACTTAGTTGCAATTTTAGTCGCCAAGGGCAGAAGACAGAAGTTACCTCAGTTTCGTGAGCAACATCAACTGTACTGAGGTGTTTAAAACGCCCCTCAGAAACATAGAATCGCGGTAACTGATTTTTGTCGATTAAGAAAAATGTATTTGCCAGATCCGTATGGAATGATAAGGCAAGTACCCATTTCTCCTCTGCAGTCAAGTTTGCACTCATCAGGCTATCTTCAAACTTCTGCGTTAAATTGATGTGTTGGTCCACATGGCTCCTGGCGTATGCTACAACTTCTGCAATGTTCTTCCAATACTTGGTATAATAGAACCTGAGCGTCTCATTTACTCGTTTGTCGGTAATCACCTTTTTTTTATGGTAGCTGGCGTATACCTGACTGAACTCTTTTGTTGCCTGCTTGTTAAGTTCAAATTCATAATTTAACCCACCAAATCCTTCATTGTCAAACGTGCCGTTTGCCTGGCCTTTTACTGCTGCCAAAGCAAGTTTATCATCCACATCAGCATTATCCCTAAAGAGCACTTGTTGCTCTGTATTACCCGGCTTCATTGGTTCAAGACTCATGAAGTTGAATCCTTTAACCGGCGTTTTTGCCAGCCCAACTTTGAGTTTACAACTGAGGTCTTTCTGACTTTGGTTTGTTATGGTAACCTGAAAATAAAATCCAGGGAAAATCTGCGTTTTGATAGCGTCGATATCCTCAAGATCTTTAGATGGCGTGAAAGCAGAAATGAGCGTGAACTTAAGCTTAATACCTTCAGCAGTCTCGCCACTAATCTCCATGGATGCAGGTCCAAACCTAAGTTGCTGGTTGCTTAAATAGTTTGCATTTCTAGGGAGCTTTGTTGTTCTAACGCAATAGAGCTTATTATTTACTGTTATGCCAATTAACAAACCAGTTTGCTCATCCATGTCAAACCCGAGACTACCTGTTTGCAGACTTTGTTTTTCGTTTAATAAAGAGGATGTAAATCGACTACCTAAACGGGAATTTAATAATGAAAAGTTAGTGTTGTCTGTAAGTGGAGTTGCAATAAGTTTTTGGTCTACTTTAAAACTTTGTGCCTGAATACTTAGGGATAAAGCAAGAATGAAGACGACAGGCCATAATAATTTCATACTACAAAAATTTAGTTTTTATTTGGTTTTTTAGGATCAATATGGTGGCCTTGTCCCATTACAATAATAAGATATTTCGTTTGATAAAACCTAACAAAATGAAATAAAAATATATAAGTTATCGTACACGAAATGCGATAAGACAGTTTCGAAATTGTTCAAAAGTTAACGATAAGCCAGGCTAAAACAATTCACGCAGATATCGTATTAGTAGTAGTATGAGATCAAATTTACAACGCTACTTTCTCTTAGGCCTCGTTATATTCGTAATTGCCTGTAAACCTACTAAGGAAACTGAAAAATTGTCTGTACTATCAAATCAGCTTAACGATAGTGTGTATGTCTGGGAGAAGTCAAAATTAAGATACGCCGATCAATATCATTCCTATTTGCTGGCGACTTCTAAAGATACCAGCATCCATACCACAAAAGCGTTGGAAAATACATATTATCCATGGAAGGTGAATTTGGATAAGGAAAGTGCAGCGTCATTTTTGCTATATCTGGAGAAAAATCTCGCGGCAGAGAAAGACTACAAAAGTGCTTTCGGCGAACTTCCATCTATTGGTGCAGAATATATTCCTTCAGAAAGAAATTTTATAATGGCTGATTTATTAACCTGTAAACTATCCAAATATAATTTAACCAATAGCAAGGGACAAAAAATCACGATCGATGAAGAAGATGTTAGTATTAATAAAAACGTTGGCGCCATTAATTTTACTTTAGCCAAATGGGATCTTCAGGGCCAGAAAATCAAAGGTGAGGTAACGCTAGATATTACTTTACCTTATCATATTTATAATATTAATCTTAAGCCGGTAGATGGGGCAAAGACCTTTGATTTTGGTACTACAAAAATCAATGTACTGAGATTTGAAAATAACGTTTTACATTATGCCGTTGAGGATGATCTTGGGTATAGTACCGACATCCTGGTAGATAGCTGCATGAGTAGTAAAAATCGCATTTCTTTCCCAAGATATTTCTATAACAAATTAATAGCCAGGCCAAATCTCTCCTATAAGCAATTCATAAACGACTCAACCTATTTTGAACTTGGAAAAAAATGGAAAAAAGACTCCAAAAGAGTAAGGGTTGTCTATTTCGAATCTTGCGATCCTGGAATAATTTATTTATATGGTTATCAACGCACGGAGGTTCTTAAGAAGTCTATTACCATACCAATTGATGCCATAGTTAATTAACTTTTTTCTAAATAGTTATGCGAATTTTTAGTAATCTTTCATTAGTATTTCTCACGATGTGTTTTTACTATGTTACGGCACAGGACAATAAAACTACCATTGCAGAAATCAAAAAAGAATTCAGGATTATTAACAACGACAATAGGCTGAAAACAATAGTGTTAAACAATGAAGAATTCCTCGATCACATGCCGGATGGGGGTGGACGGCTTACCGGATTGTATAAAAAAGGGGAGCTTAAAAAAATAGTACTTTGGGTCGGGTTGTCGTTTGGTACAGAAACAAAGGAGTATTATTTTAAGGATGATAAGTTAATTTTTATTTACCAACAGCTTAATAGCTTTTTGTATGATGAAAAAAATCAGCGTTTACTGTATGACAAAACCAAACGCTCATTTGAGGGGCGGTATTATTTTGACAATGGTAAATTAATCAACATAATTATTAAAGGACATAATAAGTTTGAGGATGATCGTGTTGACCCTGAACAGAGCCTGTTAAAAGAAGCCGCTTACTACGGGGAAGTGATTAGTAAACGTAAAACAAGTAAGCGCTAATCAGTAATCCGTTAATTGTATAATATTTTTCGTGACCTGTTATTGAATAAAGACCATCACTAAAAGAGCTACAAAAGCTCTGCATATCTGCTGATATGCTTATGCAGGAAAGCTGAACTACGCTTACTCTCCAAGTTCCCGGCGCTTCTTCACCCTCAAAATAGAAGATTAAATGCCTTTTTTCAAATACCGTGAAATCACCCCTGCATCCCCCAATGCGCTGTGCTACATTTGAAATGTCATGCCACATAAGCCGGAAAAATATCATAGTAGTTACAAACTTGAAAAGATATTTTACAAGCCCTACTGTGATTGTGACGATTCAACTGGATTGCTAAATCGACTAGAACGCACCGAGTTTAATCACATTCTTTGCAGGTGTTTTTTTATTTGCTAATGTGTTGACAATTAATGATTTTTATAAACCAAACTTAAAGACTCTAAATTATGAACAAATCTCTTTTACTCGCAGTATTTACTTTCCTCGCCGGCCTTGGCGTGGGTTATTTATCATTTCATAAACCAGATTATGGTGCTAAGGAAAGAGAGATTGGAGAGATGGATATTTCCAATTTTGCGATATGGAAGTGTAAAGGTGATATTGTTGATTCCACTGCACAGATTTGTGTTGATTCTGCATACCAAATGGTGCAAGGCTTCAGCGGGATTGACTTAAATAATCAGCCGAATACGAGAACTATCTGGTTTTCGTTCGAACGAATTGAAAATCTATATAAGAGGTTAAAATATGATCGTGATACTATGAAATATGGAACAGATGGAATAAGGATATACTTTGCGAAATATCCGAAGGAGTATGCTCCTGGCCATGCACATCCTCATGCAGGACAGAATACAATCTTGTTTGTATCCACAAAAGATTCATTACAAAAAAAATACCACAGAGATTATTATACGCAATCGCCACGCCCAATTCCATTAACCCCAGAAAACAAAGGAGAGCTTTGCCCTCCAGGAGACTGTCCAGGAAATGGCGCACTGTTATTAGCACCAGTAACACCTGCTTCGCTGACAAAACGTTAGTAATGACTGTTATTACTTTAAATATCGTTGTAGAGCTCATATGTTTTATGGTCGCCCTGATCTGTTTGTTAAGGATTAAGGTATGGAGATCTCAAATCGTCTATCTATTCCTGATATGTGCCACAGAGATTTTTGGCAGAGTCCTTTTAAAGGTTATGGGACAGGTAACTAACTCATGGCTCTACAACATATTTTTAGTCATTGAAGCTTTTTTTGTAGTATACATGTTTTATAGCCTCATGGCTGGCAAAGTAAAACATGTAAATATCTATACCGGGGTGTATGTAGTGGTTTTCCTCGCAAGTTATAGTTATGGGATCTTCGCCAAAGGATTTATGGAGTTCAACGACTTTTGCAATACTGTGGTATCTATATGTTACTGTATTATGGGCATGTATTACTTTTACTGGCTAATGAATAGGGATGAGTACGTCGCTATCCTTCGATTTGCGCCATTCTGGTGGGTTGCAGGAACGTTATTGTATTATTTTGGAAGTACAGTTCTGAATATATTTCATGACACCTTAATTAATATGAAAGATCATAGCATAAGAAGATATATGATGCAATTTATAAATATAGTACTTTATGGTGCCTGGGCTAACTCCTTTATTATTAAGCGATGGGGTATCAAGAATTAAAGGCACTAATCATAGCGTCTACACTGGTCTTTCTAACGGGACCAGTGTTTATTTTTTTATATGTGGCAACGTATTTCAAGAAAAGGAAAGGTCATATGAATGAAAAGTTGGAGATGAGGAAATCTTTTGATGCTGAGCTTTTAAGGGCGCAAATGGAAGTAAGGGAGCAGACAATGGAAACTATTGGTGCTGATTTGCATGATAATGTTGGTCAACTGCTTAGCCTCAGCGCAGTAACATTAAATGCGATTAATCCCGAAAATATACCTAACGATGCAAGGGATAAAATAGAATCTGCCGTATCACTAACAAAAAGCGCAATCGCAGAAATGAGGCTGTTGGGAAAACTGCTTCAAGGGGAGCAATTGATTTCTTTCGGGTTAAAAGAAGCAATAGGTTATGAAGTGGACTATCTCTCAAAATTGGGTGTCTTTGATGTTGTTTTGGAAGTTGATGCTCAATTCGAGAAACTTCCAGATCCAGGTATAGAGTTGATTCTATTCAGGATCATGCAGGAAGGGATTAACAATATCATTAAACATGCATCGGCCAAAAAAATCACCATAACATTGAAGAATTCAGATGATCTTCTTATCTTAACTATCTCGGATGACGGAAGAGGATTTGAAAAAGATGCAGCAGTCATATCTGGAATGGGTCTGCTAAATATTAATAAAAGAGCAGCTGTTATAGGAGGAGAGGCACTAATCAATTCTGTGGTAGGCCAAGGAACAACACTCGAACTTAAGGTGCCATATGGAAAAGCGTGACGAAAAAATAAAAGTTGCCATCGTAGATGATCATGCACTTTTTAGAAAAGGGCTTGTCTACCTCATTCAGGAACTGCAGCAAATCGAAGTTGTTTTTGAGGCCGAAAATGGGGAGGTGATGAAGAAATATATTGAAAATGGTCTCTATCCTGAAGTTGTTTTAATGGATATCAAAATGCCAGTTCTAGATGGTTATCAATCCAGTAGATGGCTGAGGGATAATCATCCAGCTATTAAGGTTTTGGCACTGAGCATGTATGAAGACGACCGTGCAGTGATTAATATGATCAAAAGTGGGGCAGGCGGTTATGTACTTAAATCTTCAGGCCCCAGAGAACTACTTTTGGCAATAAACATTATTCACGATAAGGGTGTATTCCTAAATGAAAATATGTCCGGCAAACTTTTCAGAAATGCCGTTCGCGAGCCCGAGCCAATATTCACTAAAAATGAATTGCAGTTTTTGAAACTATGTTGCTCAGAGCTAACCTATAAAGAAATTGCAGATCAACTGTGCCTCAGTCCGAGAACAATTGACAATTACAGAGATTCACTATTTGAAAAACTACAGATAAAGTCAAGAACTGGTCTGGTTCTTTATGCGATTAAGAACGAAATCGTTGATTTTGGCGTGATTTAGATGGCCTCAAACAACATGCTATCCTTATGCCATAGGCGTGCAAATTTCGATTAGAAAGCCGTCTAAATCCTTTAAATAGGCCACAACCTGTCCCCAGGGCTTGGTTTTCGGTTCGGCAGCTAAGCTGGCACCTGCCTCAAGTGCAGTTTTTATTACGCCTTCGACGTCGCTAGTAGCAAAACCAATCTCAAATCCAAATGGCTTTATATCGATATTACTCTCCTGATATCCATCTTTCAGATTGCTTTTTGCCAGGTGATGTGAAGCAAATGATAATGTTGTAGCTCCCGTAATCAATTCGCCGTAAGTGCCGTCAGGACTGACAAATTTTCTTTTAAATCCGAATGCCTGTTCATAAAATGTAATGCTGTTCTCTACATTATTAACGTAAAGGATGGTATAGCTGAAAGTAATCATGTTTATCGATCTATTAGTGAAACACAAATATCTCGAAAACAGAATCAGCTAGCTTGGAAAAATGCGACAATCTCAAAAAAAGGAAGGTACATCACCGCTATATTTCTTAATCTCATTACTCAGGTGTGCATGATCGTAATAGCCACACTCAAAAGCAATCTGCATCAGGCTTCGTGTTGATTGGTTCTGGCGGATCTTTTCCATAGCAAATTGAAATCTCGAAATATTGATGAGCTCTTTGGGGCTTACACCGATGTGTTGCTTAAACACTCGCTCTAATTGCCTGGTTGTTATACAATATCGCTTTGCAAGCTCCGTAACTTGAATTTGTCCATGATAAGCTGAAATTGTTTCTGTAATCAATGTTAAGGAGGTGTTTGTTGGATTCAGTCTCGACAAAAAGAAAATATCCAAATTGTTGATAAAATTGGAGTTTAACGCAAAGACTTCAGGTATTAATTTCTGATCAAACGGAATCGTTTGATCAGTCAAATTATGTAAAGAATCAAATTTAAAAAATGCAGCGAAACCACCTGGTTTAAACCTAATTCCAAGAATTACAGATCCTGGTAACATCCGAGAATATTTAAATCTCGTCATTGTTCCAACAAGGTATGCCTGCTCATTCTTAAACGTAAAATGATCATCGGTAAAAAAGTCTTCCCCAATGTTGACGAGAATATCTACACAGCCATCGGGCAAGATTTTCTGTACGCTACCTGCAGTACCGACACCATCGGCGGTCCAATACGCATCAATAAATGCAGACAATCTGGGATCTGGTTGAAATTGTTGATAGCTCATTTTTATGCCCGCTAATTTAACGATCCTAATTAATAACTTACCTGCATATAACCAAGAGAGAAAAATGATTGAAAATTCAGAAATAATTAAAAAAGCATACGCTGCATTTAATGCAAGAGATATTGATGCGATTCTTCGGGTGATGCACCCTGAAATAAAATGGTCGAAGGCATGGGAGGGCGATTATGCAACAGGCCACGCCGATGTAAGCGCTTATTGGGAGCGTCAATGGGCAGAAATCAACCCGACGGTTACGCCAGTTGGATTTAAAAAAAGGGATAATGGAACGTTAGAGGTTGAGGTTGATCAATTGGTGAAGGATTTGGAAGGCAATATCTTGTTTGATGGAAAGGTAAGGCATATATATGTAATTAATGGTGGTTTGTTGGAACAGATGAATATTGAGCTAGGTGATGATTTATAATTTAAATCTGTAGCACAAGATTTAAAAATCACGAACTAAAGAAGCAACAAAATTTTATTACATTAGCATATGAACCATAAAGCATTGTCGATCCGTCCTTTTATCGGGTCTAAAGATTTCGAAATCTCCAGAAGTTTTTACAGGGATTTAGGATTTGAAGAAGTAATCATCGTACACAATATGAGTCTTTTCAGAAGTGGTAATCAAGGATTTTATCTTCAAGATGCCTATGTAAAAGACTGGTTGGATAATACCATGATTTTTTTGGAGGTTGAAGATGTGGAAACGTTTTATGCGGATTTGAAGGACCTAAATCTGACCGAAAAATATGAGGGTGTGAGATTAACACCGATCAGGGTTGAACAGTGGGGCAGGGAGTGTTTTTTGCATGATCCTGCCGGAAACCTTTGGCACTTTGGGCAGTTCTCTAATCCCTAAAAATTTTAATGGATAAGGTCTTGCGTATAATTCTCTCAAATTTGATTTTGCCTGCGCTATTCTCCATTCTTTGTACTTTTTGTTTTTCATGCGGAGGTAACGATACCTCTGATAAAATTAAAACCGAAGAAAATCCGATTTATGGCGTGCAATGGCATGATAGTCTTATGCATCATTTACCAAAAGAATTAGATACGTCTTTAATAGTCAAAGATGCCAATTATACATCATTGAGGTTCTATCAATATATCAAACCGGTGTTTAACAGCAAGGCTTCTCTTTATCTGGAGAAGGGACAATGGAGATTACAGTGGTTTAACTCATTATCAGTAGATTCGTTGGAAAAAGACGATTATGCAATTGCCAGGGTGTATAGATGGGACGCAATTCGCCACCCAAATTCTTCAACCTCATTTCAGGAAAAATTTAAAAGAATCGCTGCCACGTTGAATCTGGCGGATTACATTTTGGTTTTGAAAAGTAAACGTAAAATGTATGTGAAAAGAAAAGGAGTAACCTTGCTGACGTTTACTATTGATCTGGGAGGAAATCCCCTCGGTACTAAAGAATCAGATGGAGACAAAAAAACACCAGAAGGAGTGTATCACTTGGATGTTAAATATACCCGTAACGACAAATATCATAAAAGCTTTATGATTTCATATCCTGATTCAAATGATAGGGCTAGGGCACTGGCAAAAGGGTTAAAGCCTGGAAATGGCATCATGATTCACGGTACTTATCCAGAACGTAAAAACGCTAAAGATTGGACAAATGGCTGTATTGCGCTGCAAAATGAGGATATGGATACACTGTTTGATTACGTAATTGATGGCACGAAAATAGAAATAAGGAAATAACTCATTTCACGATTAGGTCGATTATCGTACCTATTACAATTGTAATAATAGCAAAGCTGCCCATCCCTAAGATATACGCCACTAGCGCCTTAAAATAATTGGCCACCTTTTTTTTGTCGAAGAATTGACCTATTGCCCATGTGCAATAAAGTATACCTATCGCACCACCAACCTGCATTAGGTCCAATTTTGTTAATCCTTGTATTGTGACCATAAACGCTAAAATTAACATTCCCATGCCCATAGCAAAACATAGAAGTATTAAAATCTCGAAGTAGTTATAACCGTATTTCTTGAAAAACAACTTTATCCAAAATGCAATGAATAGTGCCATAATAATATTTCCGTAGCCATAGTGCTCCTGCACCCATTTAAAAATCAGTCCTGTTGTCGAATGGCTAGTGTCTTTATATTCTACATATTCCTGCTCAATATGGAAAAAGTGAGACGCAATGGAATAAATCAAGGACGTTATGATAATGAAAATGATAGGCTTTACAAGTCGGCTTCTGTTTTCCGATATATAATGTCTGACGTTTTCTCCGGGTTTTAACAAAAGTTCTCGGATGGTATATAAAATCCCCCGCTCAAAATGTAAAACATGCTCTATTTCATGGGCTACATAATGTCCATCAATCCTTTTAATCCTGGAAGGCACTCCGCAATTCGGGCAATAATTTAGGGCAACTTCTGCGTTGCAGTTTTTACAATTCGTCATCTGTTTATCGGTATGCCTCTCAATCGATACTCCGCAAACGACAACATACATCTGTTAGCTAAATGACAATGATCTTTTCGAGAGATTTATGCCTTAAAAATAGTTCAATTAAGAGATAAAAGGATAACATTTCTCGCAAATATTAAGGTAGTCATGAATTGCGCCAATGAAGATGTGAAACTGATGTGGTTCTGCATGCTATCTGTTAAAATATTTAGATTGTGTTAGTTTTTGCTTAATCGCTCAACAACGAGTGAAGAAAAACATTTGACACCTATTCTTATACACTCCTCATCAACTTGAAAATTAGGGGCATGATTCATAGCGATAACTCCTTTTGCAAAGTTGGATCCTCCCAGAATGAAGTATACGCCAGGGATCTTTTGTTGGAAGTAACAAAAATCGTCGTTGAAATAGGGTACCTGACCATAGTCAGTTTTCACGACATCATTTCCATATATTCTTTCGAGAGTTTTTATCGCGCTGTTGGTTAGTTTTTCGTCGTTAATTACTGTTGGGTTATCCTGGATATATGAAATCGATAATAGTTGTTCTTTATAACCACTATCTTCAATTACCTGTCGAACTTTGGGAATGATATTTTTAACATTAGATAAATTGGTTTCATAGATATAAGCTTCCAAAAAGCGCGTGTCATTTTTCGCATAGTTTGTAAAACTTTGATCCATGATCAGGTAATCTTTATAGATTGTGTTAGGGCTTCCAATCCCAATTTTAGTATCGACCACGTTTTGCAAGTCCCATGGCTTACTGCCTTCAGTCGCACGAGCTAAAGTACTGTAGATTTTGTTCGACAAGGCTTTTGCTGCGTCTGCCGACACTTCTTTTTTGAGTTGAATCCTAATTCTTTTTTGGTAAGCGAACATTTCGTTAGGCTTAACAGTGATTTGCCCAACAGCTGTTGCACTTACATGCAATCCATAAATTTCATCGGGATGTATTTTAGAAAACAAACCATCATTGATCATTCCTTTTGCGCCTATAAATGTTTCTTCTTCTGGTTGGAACACAAAATACACCGTACCAGATAAAGATTTTTTATGCTTCGAAAGAACTTCTGCTATACCCAATCCGATAGCCATATGGACATCATGGCCACAACCATGCTGAACACCTTTGGTCTTTGATTTGAAAGCTACAGGGTCTGCAAAATCATTAGGCAGTGCATCCATGTCAGATCTCCAGACTATTTTCTTGCCAGACTTTCCACCTTTTAAAATTCCTACAACTGCATGTCCGTAAACATTTGTATCGACATCTAGTCCTAAGTTAACGAGATACTGTGCTATAATTTTCTGGGTACGCATTTCCTTCCCTGCCAACTCAGGGTTTTCGTGAAGATCTCTTCTGATGTCAATGAGTTTGTTAAAGATTTGATCTGTTTCTATTTTGATGCTTTGGTCAATTACACCAGGTTTCGCGTTTTTCGATTCTGGGTTAGTTCCCTGCGAAAAACAGATAGTCGTTGAAATGATAAGGCAAGTTAAAATTGAGATAAGTTTTTTCATAATTCATGGCCAATCGATTTCATATCAGCCCCTGTTAGAGCGCATGACTAACTTGTTAGTTACAATTAATAATAATTTCTTTTTAAGGGATCCGTAATATCTTTTTCATTTTCCTCCCCTTGGCAAGTTCGTCGACCAATTTATCCAGATAGCGTACTTGTCTGGTTAACTCATTTTCTATTTCCTCAATCCTGTAGCCGCAAATCATTCCTGTGATCAGATGCACATTTGGATTTAACGAAGCACGCTTAAAAAACTCATCGAAGGTTATTTTTTCATTGATAAGTTCTGTTTGTTTGTCACTGTCAAAGCCGGTGAGCCATGTGATAACTTCACGCAGCTCTGCTTCTGTTCTGTTTTTACTTGCTACCTTAGCAACGTACATTGGATAAACGGAGGCAAAGGTCAATTTTGCCATCCGATCGTTGTGTTTTTCGCTAGTATTCATAATGTTATATAGGCATACTGAAAGTATAATCAACATTAAGATAAAATTTATTTCCCTGTCGACAAAATATACCATCGTTTCCTGCTGGAAAAACATTGATTTGAGTTAAATTTATGGATGATTATTTCTGAATATTGAAGGTTCAAAATCAGCGTTGATGTATTCATCCGGTCTTATCAGGTTATTATGGAAAAAGGAGAAAGGAATAATGTTTATCGGGTTTATGATAAGATTGCTGCCTGGTTTGCAGAAAACAGGATTAACGGGCTACTAGAACAAAAATACTTAGAGCGCTTAATTAGTCTGTTGCCTAAAAATGCCTTAGTTTTAGATTTAGGCTGCGGTACAGGAAAACCAATTCTGGAGTATCTATCGCGTAATAATATGGCTATAATTGGTGTGGATGCGAGTGAAGAAATACTAAAAATCGCGCAGGCAAATTTCCCAACTACAACATTTATTTTGCAAGATATGCGATTGCTCAATTTAAAAAGGCAATTTGATGCAATCATCGCCTGGCATAGCTTTTTTCATTTATCAGCAGCAGAACAACCTGCAATGTTCGCACGTTTCGCATCGCATCTTAAGCCCGGGGGAATTTTACTATTCACATCAGGTACTGAACGTGGTGAAGCATGGGGAATGAATGGTGGCGAAAATCTGTTCCACGCTTCTTTGGATCCAAAAGAATATCTGGACCTCTTACAATCAAACAATTTCACAGTAATAGAACACGTGGAAAAAGATCCGGAATGTAATTATGATACGGTATGGTTAGCGAAATTTGGCTAATTCCGGAGTCTGTAAGGTTCTATCGCTTTGGAAAGGCAACACTAGCTTTAACTTCATCAATTTGCTGCGTGTGCCTGTTCGTGTGTGCGGAGATGAGCAATATAAACTGGTAAGCATCATAAGTGCCAATAGGTAAGACAGAAACATGATTCCTCAGATTTATTTGAGTCTTTCTTACAAAATTGATCAATTTATCTCGGTTTAGCTGAAATGCCGCTAAAGCCTCAGCTTCCGATTTATAAGGCGAATTGGAAGGCTCTAAAGCTGCAAATGTCTTGGATTTGTGAGATCGATCTTCTACCGCATTGACAAGTTCCTGATCCGTAAATTTGATATCTGACCTTTTATCTGGATTCTCGTTTTGTTTCAGTGATGCGTCAACCATTGCCCAAAGACTTTCTTCAGCTGCCGCGATGTGCTTTACACACTCTTCAACGCTCCATTTATCTTGCGCAGGTTTAAATTTTAATTGTGTTTCACTCAGTCCCTTTATCGCGTTGTAAACACCCTTTTCAGTTTCCATTAACAACTTAATTGCATAATCACGCTCCTGTGCAGTAAGAGCTATTTGTTTGGTCACGGAGTTAGATGCCGTTGCCTGTTGGTCATCTTTCTTTTCTTGTGCATAACTGTTGCTGCTCAAAGCGAACGTTGCAAATAGGAGCGAGGTGATTGTTGTTTTCATTTGTCAAGATCTAGATAACAAATATATTGTCTAAATATTGCTGTGATAGGGTGTCTTTCGGACAATATAAAGGGTAGATTTGGACACCTTTTTGCTATCAGTATATAAAAATGTAACCTGCTTTATAATAGGTTGCCCCCGCACTGGTTGAATTTAAACACCAGTATTTGTAACACGATCACTTGCGGAAGCGTTCTGGCTTTCACCTTAGGAAAAGCGCATTTGAATTTCATAGTCTGGGTGTGTTTATTATATTTGGGGAATCATCCTATAAACGTAACTCATTTGAAAACGACTATACTCTCTGAATTATCTCTGGAAGAGCTAAGCATTGAAAAGAAAAAACGCGGAGCAATGGTAGGCGCCTACATCGCAATCATCATTATGATGGTTGGAGCAGGTGTTGTGGTAACTATCAGAAAGGGAACCAGCATATTCACATTTTTCCCCCTGGTATTTGTCCCTATTTTCCTTGTCATTTATAAGGGATATGGTGATGTGAACAAAGAAATCAAATCTAGGAACGAAGCCTAATTGTAAGAACTATGGACGGTTTATGTTTAAATTGCCACCAAAAGTTGGCAACGCCATTTTGTGGTCATTGCGGTCAGAAGGCTTCAACGCACAGATATTCATTAAAACATTTTGTGGAGCACGATGTGGTTCATGGTGTATGGCATGTTGACAAGGGAATCCTAAAGACCTTAAAGGATCTGTTCACAAGGCCCGGACATAGTGTTAGGGAATATTTGCTAGGCAAAAGAGCAAATTTCTTCAATTTTATTACTTTGCTACTTACGCTCGTTGCTGTCTCGACGCTGATTTCCGGCTACAGCCACTTCAGTATGCTGGATGTTCTTCCAAAAGAAAGTGTCGAAGAAATGAATGCTCTCCAAAAATTTTTCACCAACTACCCAAAGATTGTTTTAATTATTACAATCCCACTTTATTCATTGTTAAGTTATCTTTGGTTTCGGAAAGCAAAGTTCAATTATTCAGAACACCTCGTGCTGAACTCTTATAAAACGGCTGCAGAGTTGGTAATCAATTTAGTGTTTGTTTTTGTAACGGTTTTTTACACAAATAAATCGGGCGTGGCTTTGATTTATTATACCATCTTATATCCATGCAGTTTAATTTATCCCATGTGGTTTTATCATCAGTTTTTCTCCCGCTCAGGCTATTCTAAAAAGGGACTGTTGCTACGAAGCATTATGGTACCTATTTCTTATCTACTCTTATCAGTTCTTGCCGGAGTGGTTTGGGGTATTATTGCCATGATGGGCCATTAATAAAATCTTCATACACGATATATATGACACAAGCAGAATTTAAAAATATAATAAAAGAAAAGATCAACCAATCCAGTCATGGACAACTCGTTGATTTCAGTGTGTCTATTTGTGAACAGCTTCTTCCTGATTATATATCTTTTTCCAAGGCCGAAGACTATGGTAATATTACGTTGATGAAAGAGGCGATCACTTTCTGCAAGGAAAATAGAGATCAGAATGCTGAGACACTTGAAATGACCTTAGACTTAGAGGATCTTGAAGAAAATATTCCTGATGTAGACGAGTCTGAAGATTTAGATTCTACTACGGCAATGAATGCATCATGCGCTATTTTTGAGTTACTTGAATATCTAACAGATAGGGAGTCTGACCATATTGTAAATATTGCCATATATAGGATTGACACTGTAGCTTTTAAATCAGGCGAAGCGGATTCCATCGTAAGCGTAGACGACCTGGACAGCAACGCAGCGATAATGGAAGAATGTAAACGCTTATTAGCGATTTTTTAATCTGATAAACGCTTTAAAAGTATAGGAATGGCTTGACTACTGAAAAATAGTCAATATCAGATTTTTGATTTACAAGACATGTGGAGCCACAATGTCCCTCAAGATTACAAAACATTTAAAGTAAATAAATCTCAAAATCAAAGTCAGCGCGCTAAAAGGCTGATCGCATTCCTTCACCAGTATTTGGACGTCCATTATAATTTGGAAGAAAAAACAATGGATTTTACCAATAATGAAATCCGGCAGATAGTTCCTGTAGACTAACTGTTCATACACGGTCACCAACTGCCCGATAGTGAACGTATTTTAGATAGAATATTGTTTAACTATCTATTTGTCAATAGTTTATTATTGAGTTTTGATTTGGCACGTCCTTAGTAAATAGGCACACAGTAACCAACATCATGTAGGTTGTTCGGATTTCATATATTTATTGTAAGATTATGTTCAGATTAAACTTAAAAATCGCATTACGCAACCTTTGGAAGGATAAAACTGCATCATTCATCAATATCATAGGGCTGGGGGTTGGTTTATCAGCCTGCTTGCTGCTTTTATTGTATGTTAAGTATGAAGTTAGTTTCGACAGGTATTTCAAGGATTCGGATCAGGTTTATCAGGTCATGACCAACTTTCAGGATGCAACTGGCAAAATTACCAGCACTGGCGGATCTCCTGGTGATGGGATTGCTGGGGTGATACGGGAACAGATTCCAGAAGTAAGTAAAATTGCAAGAATTGGTGGTGGTGACAGGTCGGTAATCGCCAACGGGGAGAAAATTTTTAAGAGGAAAGATCTTTTTGCAGATCAAGAAATATTGGATATTTTCTACTACGAATTCATTGTTGGAAATCCTAAAACAGCCCTGCGTTCGCCCGATGGCATCATCTTGACTGCAGAAACTGCGAAGTTATTATTTGGCAGCACTGATGTAATGGGAAGACTAGTGCGATACCAAAATGCACAAAACCTGAAAGTAACCGGCGTGATTAAAAATTTGCCTTCCAATAGTTCCCTCAAGTTTGATTATTTAATGTCCTGGGAATTCTTCAAAAGTATTAATGACTATGTCAAAAATCCAGGTTGGGGAAACTTTAACTTTTTAGCAATGGCGAAAGTAGATGATCCAGCCAAAATTGATAGAATCAATGCCAAAGTAAAAAAGTTATTTAACGAAAATTATAAAGAACAACGCGCAGAGAATTTCCTTTTCCCTTATGTGGAGACACATTTGCACGGGCAGTTCCTTAATGGGAAAAGTATTGGTGGTGAAATCGAACGGGTATATCTGTTCATCGGCTTGGCCTGTGGGATATTATTAATTGCCTGCATTAACTTTATCAATATGGCTACCGCTAAATCGGCCAGAAGAGTTAAAGAGGTCGGTATTAAAAAAACGATTGGCGCTACACGTGCCTCTCTGGTAACTCAATTTCTTACGGAAGCATTATTGCTTACCGTTGTCTCGGTATTGTTAGCTATCATCATTGTCGAAGCCAGTTTGCCTCTGTTTAACAGCTTTCTCAAAATACATTTAGAAATTGACTACGGCAACACGGCGTATTGGTTTGGCATTGCAGCTATTGCAATGATTACTGGTGGACTGGCAGGAGTGTACCCGGCATTTTACCTGTCGTCATTTGATCCAAAACAGGCGCTGAGCAAAAGAAACAGTAGGTCAAGCTTATTGTCAATTAATATCAGGCAAATTTTGGTTGTCGTACAGTTTAGCTTTGCCATTATTCTAATTGTAGCAACGCTTGTAATTTATAAGCAATTACAATTTATTAAAAATAAGCCCATAGGTTATCAATCTGCAATGTTAGCTGAGATGTCACAGAATGGTGAGCTGTATTCTAAATTCGACTTCCTTAAAACACAATTGTTGAAATCGGGAGCCGTCGTGGCGGTAAATCAATCATCGCAAAGTATGACTAGCGTTAGCAATTGGTTTTTCGGACTCAAATGGCCAGGCATGGATGATAGGGGTAAGGAAATAGTCTTTAACCGCCTTCAAACACAATATGATTTCGTAAAAACAACAGGTGTTGAATTGATCGAAGGACGTGATTTTTCTAAAGAACTGGCGTCTGATAGTGCTTCAATTATAATTAGTGCTAAGGCTGTCCGTATGATGAAATTAAAAAATCCGCTCGGAACAACTATAGAACTCTTCGGCCAACATCTTAAAGTAATCGGTGTCTTCAAGGATTTTATATGGGATTCTCCATTTTATTCCGGAAAACCTATGGTGATTAACTTTAGTAAAACCGAAGCCGGAAATATCAACATGCGACTTAATCCTGAAAATAGTTTAACACATAATATGGATGTGATCAATATAATAACGAAATCGATAGAAAAACAGAATCCTATAGAAATAAGTTTTGTTGACGACTTATTAACTCAAAAACTTCAAGCAGAAAGGATTTTGGGTATGTTAGCCAATTTCTTCGGTGGCATCGCTATCTTGATATCCTGCATGGGGCTTTATGGTTTGGTTGCTTATAGTGCAGAGCAGCGTACAAAGGAATTTGCCGTGCGCCGGGTACTGGGTGCACCTGTAGGAAATATTATGCAGCTTTTAGCACTTTCGTTTCTTAAAATGGTGGCGATTGCTGCAGCTATTGGAACTCCATTATCATTTATTTTAATGGAAAAATGGCTCAGTGCCTTCGAATTTAGGATTGCAATTTCTTTATCAATTATGGCAACAGCAATTTTCGCAGCGATTTTTATTGCATTCCTTACCGTGTGTTTTCAATCTTACAAATCAGCAACCGCCAACCCTGTTAATGCGTTGAGTTACGAATAACAAATTAGTGTTCGTTGGCGCGCATTAACTGAACGATAGTGAACATCATGTGATTTTTTGTTTTTTTATGTGTTTGTATAACAGTGTTTTGTGTTTATGTGTAACCTTGGCACGTCCTTGGTAAACCACAAGTCAATCCTCTCCAACAAAGATACGAGTGGAGTCGATTTCATATATTTATCAGTAGTTATGTTCAGATTAAATTTAAAAATTGCATTACGGAATCTTTGGAAGAACAAAGGATTTACATTTATTAATGTAGGCGGTTTAGGGATCGGGCTTGCAAGTTGTATGATTCTTTTACTTTATGTAAATTATGAATGGAGTTTTGACAAGCATTTTGAAAATCATAAGAACACCTACGTAGTTTATCAGAATGTCCCGTCCAGTGGCAAGATTTTCAGTTGGGCCTGGACGCCTAATGTGATGGCTGAGGAAGTGAGGGAAAAAATTCCCGGTGTGCAGCGCTCATCGCGATCAACTTATCCTCGTCCAAATTTGGTTACCTATGGAGACAAGAAAATAAAGGATAAAGGTGTCTTTACCGACGCTTCTTTTATCAAAATACTTAATTATAAATTCATAAAAGGCAATCCGGATGCTGCACTGAAAAATGTGGATGGCATTATTCTGACCAAAACTTTCGCTGAGAAATTATTCGGAACGGAAGACCCGATCAACAAAACTGTAAAGCTGGATAATACAAATGTATTAAAAGTCGAAGCTATCATTGAAGATGTACCAGCCAACAGCAGTATTCAGTTTCAGTACCTGATGAATTGGGCACTATTCGAAAAGCGCGAACCTTGGGTGAGGGATAGGAATTGGGGTAACAACATGTGTTTGACCCTCGTGCAGCTTAAAAATAATGCGCCTTATGATCAAGCTAATGCACAGATTAAGGACATTTATAAGCGTAATCAAAATGGAAATACTGCTAAGGCACTTTTGTTTCCATTGGATAAATGGCACCTTTACGACCAATTTGAGAACGGTAATTCTGTGGGTGGTAAAATCGATCAACTCCGCATATTTATGTTATTGGCTGTCTGTATCTTGATGATTGCCTGCGTCAATTTCATGAACCTGTCCACAGCAAGCTCTGAAAAAAGGGCGAAGGAAGTTGGTGTAAGAAAAGCAATTGGGTCTACACGCAAGTCATTAATTAGCCAATTCCTGCTCGAATCTTTGATTCTGGCCGCAATGAGCACCATGTTGGCACTTCTGTTGACGGAGGTGGCTCTACCTTACTTTAACCAACTCCTGGATCTGCATCTAATTATTCCTTTCGATAACTGGATGTTCTGGCCATTCCTCATCGTCTTAATGCTTTTCACCGGGTTGATTGCAGGAAGTTACCCTGCACTTTACCTGTCTTCATTCGAACCAGTAAAAGTACTGAAGGGACTTAATCTAAAAGTTGGAAGTGCTGTGTCTATCAGAAAAGTATTAGTTGTTTTTCAGTTTGTATTTGCAGTGTGCACGATAATCTGCACCGCTGTGATTTACCAGCAACTCTCATTTATACAACAGAAACCAATTGGTTACGATAGTCATAACCTGTTACAGGTAGCTGTACAAGGAAATCTTCGGGATCAAAATAAACTCAACCTCCTTAAACAGAATTTACTAAAATCTGGTGCTGCCAGTTCAGTTTCATTTTTTAGTTATGATATTAATGAGGGCGGCAATAATACGATGGATGTTGAATGGCCAGGAAAAGAGTTGAAACAGGATGTTTTATTTAACCACAGAGGAGTAGGCTACGATTTTGTGGAAACCATTGGTACCCAATTGATTTCCGGCAAGGAGTTTTCCGCCCAGTTTCCCAATGATATGACGCATATGCTGATCAATGAATCAGCAGTGGCTATGATGGGCTTGAAAGATCCTGTAGGAAAAGTGCTTAAATGGAATGACAAGAGCTGGACAATTATGGGTATTGTTAAAGATTTCATCGTAGAGTCCGCCTATCAAAGGGCCGCACCAATGATGTTCTACCCAGTTCAATATAGCGGCGCAGAAACTATTCTGATCCGATTAAATCCATCCGCAAACATCGAAATCTCACTAACGAAAATTGACGAGGCCGTTCAGCAGATCGAACCTAACTACCCTGTGGACCGGAAATTTGTTGATGAATCTTTTGCTTTGAAATTCAAAAATGAACAACTACTGGGAACGTTATCTAATTGGTTCGGTGGCTTCGCGATCTTTATTTCTTGTTTGGGGCTATTGGGGCTTGCCTTATTTATGGCCGAGCAGCGTAAAAGAGAAATTAGTATCCGAAAAGTTTTAGGGGCCAGCACCGTAAACATCCTGACGCTGCTAAACAGAGATTTCATAAAACTTGTGGTTATGGCAAATCTTATTGCTTTTCCATTGGCGTATATTATCGTAGATAAATGGCTCTCGGCATTTGAATATAGGGTCTCAATTTCTGTATTGCCATTTGCCATGGCCGTCACTTTATCTGTTTTAATAGCTATGTTAACAGTAAGTCTGCAATCTGTTAAAGTGACGAAAGCAAATCCAATTGACGCTTTAAAGTATCAGTAAGGGTTCTTATTAGCAGTTGTGCAAGCAAAGGTTTAATGCGTATCAATGAAGTTGTGACGATATACCACGTTCCCGCTCAGGATTAAAAGAATTTAACCTAATATTGGTTTTTCTAGCTTCATCCCAAGTGTTGCGCTCTATTATCAATGGAGTAGCTGAAAAATTAAGTATAGTAAATACGTAGTATGGAGATATATGTGTATCTTACTATATGAAAACGCTTCTCATATATCTTTTATTCTTTTTATTATCTTTCAGCAGTATTGCACAAGGCTTTCAGATCAAACCAGGCGATCAATTTCCCAATATTCCAATCACTGGACTATTGAATTCACCGGTCGCGACATTACGATTTACCAAACAGCTAAACAAAAAGATTTACATCCTGAATTTTTGGGGAACATGGTGCAGTCCCTGTATTCCAGAAATGGATGCATTGGCTAAACTACAGTCGCATAATAATACAACCATTCAGGTTGTCGCAATTTCAAACGATGCACCAAGCAGGCTGCTAAAATATATGAAGATCAAACCTTCCAGGATATGGCTTGCCAGCGACACATCAGCGTTGCTCTATCAGCTGTTTTCACTAAGCTATGTAGGTCAAAGTGCTATTGTTAATGCAAAAGGAAAAGTAGTAGCAATAGTTAAAACAGAATCAATTAATCAGCAAATGATTAACGACCTTGTCAGCGGTAAATCAGTCAAATCAAGTGCTGAAATCAAGGAAAAACCTGTAAATAATAACGCTGATATCTTCGCGGTAGATAGTACACTTAGTCAAAACTTTACCCTTAGAGGTTACATGAAAGGGCAACAGAGTATGGAAATTGGTTATGGTGACCGACCTGTTTTTAAAAATAGGAGGCTAACATTTATCAATTCATCTATCGAAGGACTGTTCCGAAACGCCTACGGTATTGTTTCACCTAAGCAGGTTGCTTATGAGATTCCAGAAAAACTTGTATACGATTTTGAGGATAAGCAGACATTATACTGTCTTGATCTACTAGTTAAATCTACTGAAAAAGATAGCCTCTATCAGATTTTTAAGGAAAGGCTGCAGCAATTCATGCCTGTTCAGGCCAGGATAGAAATGAGGCAAATTCCAGTGTATGCACTGATTGATAAAGGTTTTCATCAAAATAAATCGGCTGATAATGCGCTGAGCTACAGTTTTAGTGGAGCGGGCTTTGATGGTACGGGAGTGAAATTGGAAGATTTTGCAAACGAGTATCTTAGCAATGAATTTGATCTGCCTGTCGTTGATGAGACAGGTCTGGCAGGGAGATATGATTTTAAAACTAATGTGGCGATGCGGACAAGGACCGGGGTAATGAAATCTGTAAACGACATTGGTCTGGATCTGGTTAAGAAAACGAAAATGATGCCCATACTAGTGTTTTACAAGGACCGGGTAAAATAAGTTATACAAAAACAGAAGTAAATTACATCAACCACTGGATCCTAAATTTATCCCGAGTTACATCCCCAAATACCAGCTATTTGCCAAAGCACGTCAACGCTGTTTCGTATATTTGAGCATCAAATAACAAAACGGGATGGAAACGGACGATCTGTTGAAGCAAATAGCATTTATAAAAGAGATTGATAAACTAAAATATATTCAACGAAAAACTAGATTATTCAATAGCGAAAGAAATGAAAACGATGCCGAACATAGCTGGCATCTCGCGATGATGACTATTGTTCTCGCACAACATTCTGACCAGCGGATAGATGTGTTAAAGGTTTTGAAAATGGTGTTAATTCACGACATTGTGGAAATTGATGCCGGTGATACTTTTATCTATGACACTGCTAAAAACCATACCAATACTGACGAAGAGCGTTTAGCAGCTGAACGCATCTTTGGGCTTCTGCCCAAAGAACAAGCAGACGAGTTTATAGATATCTGGGAAGAATTTGAAGGTGGCATCACAGATGAGGCCAGGTTTGCCAGGACAATGGATCGACTTGAACCATTATTGCAGAACACCTCAAATAATGGAGGTACATGGGCGGAATTTGATGTGCCTTATCAACAGGTCTACAACAAGAAGATCGCAATCAAAGATGGCTCCAAAACAATCTGGAACTTCGCTGAAGGATTGTTAAATGAAAGCGTCGAAAAAGGTATTCTGAAAAAATAAACTATATTCTTTCTTTGCCACTATATTTCAAGGTCAGATCTGGATTCTTTGCGTAATCATCCCAAAGCTCGTCAAGTGTCTTACCCGACAGCTTAATCCATGTGTCGATGGTATAGGTGTGGTTTCTTAATTCTTTGTCTATTTGGACAATCATTCCTGGCTTAACTTTTTGATCTATCCATTCAAAAAAGCGTGCGGTTATACGGTAGCTATTTTCGTATTTTTTTTCATTGTGTTTAGATGTAAGAGCCGGTAACATCCATTTTGACCCAATGTTGTCTACGCCATAACGATAACGGATAAAATCTGCAATCCCTTCTGTTAACCAAACAGGGCCAGCTCCATACCCGTAGCCCTGTACCAGATGCATACCTTCATGAGTAACAATATCGATATCAGTTGGATGGGCATTCATGTAAGTAGTACTAAATAAAATGCGGTTTCCACTAGCTTCAGCGACACCCTTATAGGCAGTATCGGTTACAAAAACCACATCGTGCGTTGTCTTATCGTTAAAAGTGCCTACTAGCAGAGGGAAAACTTTGAAATACGTGTCGATCAATTCTTTCTGAATCACAGGATTAAAAGCAGAATTTTTATTGATGAAAACTAGTTGGTATTCATCTTTTTTGACGGTATCAACAGAAGTCCAGTTTTGGTGGAGTGCTTGCTCAAGCTTAGTCTGAAAGGCACTGAAATTTTCCCTCTTTTTAATCCACTGACTATTTACTATTATCTCGCCTGGCATGGCCTTCACCGTAAAATTTTTAGCGGTGTCAATCACACGCATGCTTACTTCTCTTTTTGTACGATAACCGTCTGCCGCAGCAAAGCCAGGGTAGGTAGCTATAAAGGCGGCATTTATCTGTGTCGTATCCAGCTTAACTTTTGTAAGATTTTCAATTTTCAGGGTGTAGGGACGTGGCTCGTTACGACGACGTGGTTGGGCTGGTGTGCCAGTAGTTGCCGTAGTCTGTGCAACGGCGGCAATAGAAAAGGTTATTAAGAAAGTCAGGCCTGATAGTCTTTTTAACATTGTTTGATTATTTGCTGTAAAAATAGGTGAATTGTGATTGGTCTGCTGTAAAAATGAAGCTACAACTTTATTTTATCTATTTTTATAGATAAAGAATACCTCGTACAACTTATATTTATTGTTATGCTAGATATAGTAATAGAATCCCGTCAGGCCGAAATTACCTCGGGTTTTGCCGTTAGGCGCATTCTGCCGTATCAACTTAGAAGAATGGTGGGGCCTTTTATATTCATGGATCACGGTGGACCAATAAGCATCCCGAAGGTGGCAGCTACCAACCTGGATGTATTACCGCACCCACATATCGGTCTCTCTACAGTAAGTTATTTATTTTCCGGTAACGTGACACATCGGGACAGTCTTGGTGTAGAGCAAATTATTAGGCCGGGAGAGGTGAACTGGATGACTGCGGGAAAAGGTATCTCACATAGCGAACGCTTTGAAGATCCTGCGATGCTTGCGGGTGGTGAACTAGAGATGATACAAACATGGGTAGCGCTACCTGAAAAAGACGAAGAGGGAGACCCTTCCTTTAAAAACTACACAGCAGAGCAACTGCCGGTATTTACCGACAAAGGTATCTGGATGCGTCTCATTGCCGGGGATGCGTATGGATTAACCAGTAATGTGAATACAACATCACCACTTTTTTATGTACATGTAATTCTGGATCAGGGTGCCCGCTTTGGTTTGCCAACGGGTCATAGTGAGCGGGGAGCTTATATTGCAAAGGGTAGTGTTGAGGTTAGCGGCATTACTTATAACTCAGGTAAACTGCTGGTATTTACAAAAGGGGTAGATCCACTAATTATAGCCAAGGAGCCCACTACATTGATGTTACTCGGCGGTGAACATCTTGGCGAACGTTACATCTGGTGGAACTTTGTGTCGAGTCGTAAAGAACGTATTGAACAGGCTAAGGAAGATTGGAAACAAGGCCGTATTATTTTGCCTCCCAACGATAATCATGAATTTATACCATTACCACTTGATAAGTCAAAACCAGCAGGTGGACCACCTCCCGGAGCGCTTTCGTAATCACAGAACGATCTGTAGATAGTTATTAGACTTTATTTTAAAGACTGCCTGTATGCCCCTGTAGACAGCTGTTCGCTGTTGCGTTTCATCACCCCAATATAATTTATTAATCTTGTATTGTAGGACGGATCACAATGTCGCCAACATCTACATGACCAGGCTGAGAAACAGCATACACAACTGCACTAGCTATATCTTCGGGACTGATTGCGATTTTCGTCGATCGGTCTCTAATGGCCGCCTGTATGGCAGAATCCTTCATATGATTTGCCAATTCGGTTTTCACAAATCCCGGAGAGATCCCCGTTACGCGGTATTGCCCAGCAGATTCCTGACGCATGGCCTCAGTAATGGTACGTACTGCATTCTTTGTCCCCGCATAAACTGCCATCAGCGGAACAATCTGAATCCCTGCAGTTGAAATAATATTAATGATGTGCCCTGATCCCTGCGCCTTAAAAACAGGCATTACGGCCGCGATCCCAAATAGTACTCCTTTGAGATTTATGTCAATCATTTCTTCCCAATCTTCTACTTCAAGCGCATCAAGTCGAGATAAGTGGGCGATGCCGGCATTATTAACGAGCACATCAACGCGTCCGAATTTACTTTTGCCAAAAGAAATTAATTCGACCAAATCGCTTCTCTTTGTAACATCGGTTTTCAGATATACAGCTTCACCACCCGCGACGATGATGCAGTTTGCAAGTTCCTGAATGCGTTCGGTACGTCTTGCCGCTAACACAACCTTTGCGCCTTGTCTGGCAAGTGCGATTGCCGTAGATTCTCCAATTCCACTGCTAGCCCCGGTAACGATAACTACTTTTCCTTTGATATTTTTCATGTCTATTTTTTACAATACAAAGGTTAGACAGTTGATCGGGAATTATGTAGCCAAAAGTGCAAAGGTTGTAGTCAAAAACGTGTTCATTTGCTATTTACCAGGGACTGATACCTGTTTCAGGGGCGTTATCGTCGCTAAAAAACTGTCCTGTCAATCCATCAGCTCTTAATACGGCAGCTTTCACTAATCTTGCTGCAGCATCTTCAATAGTTCCAGGGCCAGAATGGTGATTGAAGTCTGTAGCTGTGTAACCCGGATCAACGGAATTCACTTTGAAATTCGTATCACGAAGATCGTAAGCCAACGAGATCGTATAGGCGTTAAGCGCGGCTTTGGAAGCCATGTAGGCAGCTGCTTTAAATGGATAGTATTTCCAGGTTGGATCTTTATGTAGCGTAAGCGAGCCTAATCCAGAAGTAACGTTCACAATCCTTGGTGCATCTGATGCTTTGAGCAGATCAATAAATACTTGCGTTACCGAGATCACGCCAAAATAATTGGTTTCAAATACCTGCTTAAACACTGCTGGATCTGTGTCTAGTGGACCTTGGGGCAGAGCTCCTGACACTCCAGCATTGTTGATCAACACATCCAATACCCCAGTCTTACCGCCAAGCGTAATTCTGGCAGTTTTAATAGATTCGATATCATCTACATCAATGACTATGGGCTCTACGGAGGTTAAATCTTCTGCATGTAGTTGCTGAACTGCTGCTTCTCCCTTTTTAAGATCCCGGGCACCCAGATATACATAATATCCCTGTCGTAATAACTGTCTTGCGGTTTCAAAGCCTATACTTTTGTTTGCACCTGTAATAAGTACTGTTTTCATGGTCCTAAATTTTATAATGCAAATCTACCGTAAGCGTTTATTGGATTATAACACATTGAACGGTATTGATGGTACATTTTACGGGTTATGATTTTTTAAATGCTTCCAGAGTGTCATCTATCAGCGGGATAATTTCCGAAAATTTACTGGTTAAATTTAAAACGGCTCTTTTTAAATCCCCCTGGTACAGTGGGATCGATCCCTCCATTAAGGTTAATGGGCCAAGGTTTATATTTGCGTTTTCCCAGGTATGTTGCTGACTCTGGAATCTTAGACGAAATTGCTCCGCGAATTTTCTACTTTGTATTGCATAACCTTTAAGCTCCCTTAGTTTTAACGCATGAATGTTATAGCTTATTTTCTGGTCAATAATCGTCTGGTCATTTATCCAAACTGAACAGAAAATGCGCGTTTTCGCAGTAAGGGGATCTTCTATTTGGTTAGTCCACTGTTTTTTATAGAGTTTGAGGCATACAGAATCCAGAAAAATACCCGCATTAATGGAAAGATCTTCCGGAAGTAGTTCTTGTTGCACCAGTTCCTCAGCTACCTCTCGGAAAATACTTAAATAAATTTCATGGTCCATATTTCAATCGTCTTGTAATTAGCTAACTAACCAAAAGTACTTAAATAAAAAGATTTCAGTAGATCTGACTGATATTAGAATTAATTGAGACTAATAGTATATGTTGCGGGTATTTATTCTATACGCTAATGGGGTAGAGGCCGTTTCCCTTTTAAAAAAACGATTGAAGTAGGAGGCATCAGCGAATCCAAGCTCAAAAGCAATCTCTTTTAAAGAGCGCTCTGTGTGAAAGAGCAATCGTTTGGCTTCGAGTACCAACCGTTCATGGATATGTTTAATTGCCGGTTTTCCGCTTTGTGTTTTTACCGTTTCACTCAAATGCCCCGCAGAAATATTCAGTAACTCGGCGTAGCTACTTACTTCATGAAGTTCGCAGAAATGCGTATTGATTCTGGATTGAAAATTCCTCAGGAGTTGTTTTTCGGGCGAGGGTATACGGTCTTTCAGCTGTTCCTGGTAAATACGACTTAGGTACGTCATCAACAGCGTCAAATATGCGGTTAACATTCGTTGCTGCCATTCACTTGGTTCATTGTACTCTGCAGTAATTTTGCTCAGCATATCTTCAACAAAATTCACGTCTACACTATTGAGCCGTAACTCATGTGGCTGCTGGGTATCCTGGATTAGCGGTAGCTGACTTAACGATGCGCTTTCCTGTAGCGACAAGAACTCCTTGGTAAAGGCAATCCCGGTACTCCATAATTCATCAGCTCCTTCTTTTACTATAATTTGTCCGGGGCCTAAGAGATAAGCAGTGTTATCTTGTAGATTATAAGGGATCATGTCTATCCACTGTCTTGTGCCGCCCTGCCTCATAAAAACGAACAGATAATGGTCTTTGCGATGGGGTATTAGCAAGTCTCCCTGGCTTGGCAACGTGCCTTCAAAATGATATAATCTAAAATTCCTATTGCCACTTTCATCTGCTTCCAATGAATAAATAGGCAATTGCTGATCTGTATTAAGGAGTTGCATTAATCAAACCTACGGAATTATCAAGAAATATAAGATAATGAATTCTTGCCAAATGTAAATAATAAGTCAAGTAGCTAGTTTGTTGTGTAAACCGTTGTATGACAATATTTTGTATTAAATTACGGTTTACGGTTTCCCGTAATTCGCTATCCTCGGATTAAGAGCACTTTTCTTCCTGCTAGACAACTTCATTCATTTGTTCAGCAAACTCAAATATGGATTAGCAATTATTCTATCCTTTATTGGGTTAAAAATGATCATCGCACCATTTTATCATATCGAGTCCAGTTATTCCCTGCTGGTGATCGGAGTAGTATTAATGCTATCTGTATTGCTTTCAATGATATTCCCGGAAAAGCCAATTGAGGAAGAATAGAATCAAACGAACTAATAACAATCTTAAACTAAATTAAATGAAAAAGAATTACCCGGCTTTTAAGCTAGCACTCACATTAATTGTAGTCATTGGGATCTATGGATGTAAAAGTTCCAGTTCAACTAAGGATCCGTTTTCTGAAATTGATCCATATGGACCAGGTCTGGGAGACCGGATTGAAATTTATCATAATGCGGTGCTCGCAAACATGGATAGCAACAAAAGTAGCAATTCGGCTCTGTATATCGATTTTTCCGCAGGAATGCATACGGCATTCTCCAACCCGGAAATCAAAACATTGCTAGGTGATTGTTTTAATGCAGTTCTGGCAGACAAATTTCAGGTCTATCAATTGGTTAGCGGAGCAGTGACACCATTGGCTGTAATCAATTCAACCGAACTTGGTCAAAAGGTTAATGATCCAAAAGAATACCTCAATACCCGAGCTCCAATTCAAATGGGCGTTGAAAAAATCGTTTCGTCGAACAGCGATGCGCTGCTAATCACAGATTTTGAGGAATTCCAAAATGATAAAGAAGTAACAAATACTGCGTATCTGAAAATACCATTTTCGAAATGGCTCACTAAAGGCAATTCTATACATTTCTACGTTGCAGATTATCAGGAAGGTAAAGTAACTAAGCATATATATTTTACCTTGTTCAGTCACGGAACACCGAATCCTCAAAGCCTGCTTACTAAGCTACAATCAAAACTCGGCTTGTTAAAAACAAAATTTGAGCTCTCTACAAAAGCCTATAAACTGAGTACAGACTATGCGACTGAAAAGTCAGGTGGTATTTTCAGCGATCCCAATGGCAAATCAGCTGTCAGTAAAAATATTCTGGACTTGAAAAACACTTACGTAAATGGAATAAAAAAAGGAAGTAACTTCGAATTCTATCCTTTGGGGGTGGACTGGAAGACAATCGACGAACTTCATAAAAGCTATAAAGAGCAAAGCCAATTTAATGATTTTTTCAGGAGGCTATTTATTGATTTAAGCAATGATGATAGCTATATATATGGGGAGTTCGATGTAAAAGTATACGACGCTTCAGCAGAGTTTTTACAGTTTGCCAAATCACAGGAAGTTAAAAAACATAAGCCTAAACTAACAAAGGGAAGTGACGGCGAATCAAAATTTGCTGATGATGAAACAGATCCAATAGCAATGGAATGTTATAACCCGGATGGCTCGATAAAAGCAGAATGGATATTCAAGCCTCAGAATCCTGTACAACAAACTGAAGTATTTACACTCAATCAAAATCTATTCAAAAACACCAGAAGCACCGATAAAAAGAAAACTGAGTTCGGTGTATCATTCGACCCGCAATTTAAAATAAGTAATATCCAAAATCCTGAGGGTTTGCTACGTGTCGATATTGTAGTGAAAACCGCTCAGCCAAATCTTTCGAATCCGATTCTCGATCATTTTAAATGGATCAATATTGCTGGCGCGCCAAATACTGCTCTTCGCGAATCAATTGTGAACACACTTCAAGAGCTCAAGCCTGAGAACAAAATAGTTTACTCATACTACATCAAAACAAATCAATAGTTAATCGCAAACACTCTAATAAACAATATTATGCAATCCGTATCCGCTTACATCATTTCAATTTCTATCGCTTTTGTTTTTTTACTCACTGCTGCATTTATCTCAACAGCTATCAAATTTGAAGGGGGAAGCAGACCTAAAGATCCCCAGAAACGAAAAACCTGGTTCTGGATCCTGGCACTCCTTAATCCTGCAGTAATTTTTCTTTTGGGATATTTTGTTTTCATACCAGATGCTAATATCATGGTTGTAAACAAATACGTATCTGCCTTAGGAATAGGTACTGCAATAGGCTTTTTGATTTATATCGTCGCCGGTTTTGTATTGAGCAAGATATTCAAAAATGGCAAACTCGGTCACTGGTTTTAATCCCAAATAGAAAATATCATGGATAAATTATTTGTTATCGCCATCGGTGGTACGGGAATGCGCTGCCTGGAATCTTTTACACACTTATGCAGTATCGGCATGTTCGACAGTGAGGAAATCGAAGTCCTTACATTAGACACAGATCAAAATAATGGGAATAAAGCAAGGGTAGAGGAGTTGGACCGATATATCTTAGGGGCCATCGATGATCCTGATGGTACCAGAAGTGATGGTGAGGATGATGAAGATATGTTTATTGATCTAAGTAAAGTCAATGCTGGTATAGAACAAATCATAATCTGCTGCACCATCTGCAAGTATCCACACGATAACAAGAAAGACAGGAGAACGCTGGATCTTAATTTCGGTCAGGTAGACTATTGTTATATCCGGATCGTCAACGAATTAAATGGTGAGGAGATTATCCGGTATGACTTGAAAGATCAATACACTAATGAAGATGCTGTAGAATTTGGCCGACTGTTTAGAGTTGGCGACAGCTGGGAGTTTGAAGCAATGGGCAGAGCGCATACAGGCAGCCTGCAGACATTGGTAGATATGTACACTTAAAATAATAAGATATGGCATTCAATTTAAACAAGAATGATGCTCCTGAAGCATCCGCTACAACGAGCTCAAAATTTGAGCTGTCAAAAACTACCACAGCTCCCGACGCAACTACGCCGGATCAGCCTAAGAAATCTAATGTAATAGGCTACTTAATAATTGCGCTCTTACTTATTGGTGGAGCAACCTGGTATTTTCTATCGTCAAAGTCGTCTCTAGCGAAGAAAAACGACGCTGTCGTAACCGCCAATAAACCTGCTGTTGATACATCATATGCGGCTCAGCCTTCCATATCGACGAATACGGTTGTTGAGAATGATTCTCATGTATCTGCCGCGATTTCAACTGTTGCAAGCAACTCGGGTAAAAATGTGATACGCAAAATACCTGTTTTATTTGCATCTGGAGCAACAAATTTCAGTGATGTTGATCCATTAGTAGTAAACGAAATCCTGAAATCATTATCCAGTAATTCGGAATTATCCGTTGAGGTACTTGGTTATGCAAGTAGTGAAGGTTCGATGGCGATAAATCAATCTATTTCTCAGGCCAGAGCAAATGCATTTAAAGCATACTTGATTTCCAAATCAATTGCACCGAATCGCATAATAGTCGTGGGAAAAGGCACTGAAAACCCAATTGCTTCTAATATCACTGAGTCGGGAAGGAAAAAAAATAGAAGAGTGGAAGTTAAGTTCCACAGTATTTGATTTTACTGTAATGCGCGCATTGCGCTAGGCTAACCTAGTTTTAATAAGTTCCCGATAATTCACGAAAAATCATTGCTGCCCCTTGGAAACAAGGGGCTTTAAACCAATTGTCATTTACTATAAGAAATTATGGTAACAACACTTGGAATTATTAATGAGATAATTTTCATTAGCTGATCTATAAATCAGTTTACATTTTAGTTGTGTTAAATATTTTAGTTATCTTTGGTTATGCATGCGGCAGTTCAAAACAAGCAGTCCTTAATTTTTTTACTTAAAGAGAATGGCCAACGCCTAAGATCTTTTGGTGTCTTAACTTTGAGCTTATTTGGGTCTTTTATTACTGGCAAATTGCATGCTGACAGTGATGTTGATCTCTTAGTAGAATTTGATCCGGAAAAAAAAAGTTATGATAATTTTATGGACTTGTCATTCTTTCTTGAAGAATTGTTAGGCAGAAAAGTTGAAGTTGTTACGCCACAGTCTCTTAGTAAATATATCGGTCAACATATTATAAATCAGGCTGAAAATGTTTCCTTCTAACATTGAACTATTACGACATATTTTAGACGAAACATCCTTTATTATTGATTCCACGACGGGAAAAACTAAGGAAGACGTAATTAGCGATCCAATTCTTTCAAGGGCACTAATAAGAAGTCTTGAAATAATAGGTGAAGCAACTACTAAAGTTGATCCAGACTTCAAATATTTGTATCCTCATGTGGAATGGCGAAAAATGTCTGGCATGAGAAATCGATTGATTCATGATTATTTTGGTATCGACTACGATATTGTTTGGGATATTATTGTATCGAAGGTTCCTGATCTTAAAAATGATATAAACGATATAATTGCAGAAAACTAGAGTATTAAACTCAAAACCATCATTGTGGTAACAATTACAATTATCTAGTCTTTATTAATCAATTCTATACCAAATAATGTTCTCTAAAAAAAACTTACTGCTCCTTATACCGATCTGTTTCTTTTTTCAATCCATATGCGCACAAACTCTTTATTCAAGAGCGTATGGAAAGCGGATTAACCCTGCCATTATATATGTACATGGTGGTCCAAGGGGAAATTCCACATTATTCGAGGGAACGACTGCGCAAACACTGGCCGACCTTGGTTTCTATGTTATCGCCTATGATAGACGCGGTGAGGGCCGTTCCTCAGATCCGAGCGCCAGGGTTACGTATGCGGAAGCTATAAATGATCTTAACGGACTAATGGCTCAATATAAATTGAAAAAAGTTAGTCTTATCGGTCATAGCTTTGGCGGCCTTGTCTCTACTTTATTTACTCAGCAGTACCCACAAAAGGTAGAACGACTAATCCTCGTCGCAGCACTTTTTGCTCAGCAAGAGAGTTATGACCATATCCTCAACAGCGCTACAGTGGAGGCATTTCAAAAAGAAGATACCTTAGTGCTAAAGAAAATCGCGCTAATCAAAACTCTGGATACCGCGAGTGCCAAATATCGCCAATTGGTATATGAGCTCGGTTCAAGCTTTGGCTACTTCAAAATGCCGAACCCAACAAAGGAATCTATATCGGTCAACAGATGGTATGAAACAGGTGTTTTTTTTAAGCAAAATATACGTAATGATCAGGCACCGATCTTGTTCTATCAAAATGAACCGCGTCGTAATATCGATACAAAAAACATTTTAAGTGCACTTCCTGGCAGGGGCGTCAAATTATTCGGTATCTACGGCCAAAACGATGGGATTTTCTCTAAAAAACAATTATTGGATCTCAAAAAGATAATAGGAAGTAATAACTTGTTTTTAATAGACAATTGCTCACATTATCCATTCGTCGATCAACAAAGTGTCTTTCTAAAAGACGTGAAAAGTATCATGCTTAAATAAGTCAAATACAAGCTACATAATGAAATTAACATTTATCGCTCTACTATCACTCATTTCAAGTAGCTTATTCGCTCAGGAAATCAATAAACGAAACATAGATAACTACCTGAGTTATGTTGAAGATAATACCGGAGGAATCGGTAGCGTATCAATTTTTAAAAATGGAAAGGAAGTCTATAACAGAAGCTTCGGACAGGGCAAACTGAAAAGCGTAACCTATAATAGAGATACCAAATATCAAATTGCTTCGGTAACGAAAATGGTTACCGCGATTTTAATAATGAAATTAATTGAAGATGGGAAACTGACATTAACTACCAAATTAGCTGATTTTTATCCCGAAATATCCAATTCAAAGAAAATTACGATCAAAAATTTGTTGGGGCATACAAGCGGACTAGGTAATTTTGCTATCAGAGACGGCGCTATCTGGGTGATCGATAAAGTAACTGAGCAGCAAATTCTCGATGAAATCAAAAAGCAGGGTGTAAGCTTCGAGCCAAATGAAAAGGTCGCTTATTCAAACTCAGCATATATCTTACTAAGAACCATCATTGAGCGGAAATACCAACAGCCCTATAATAAAGTAGTAGAGCAAGAGATAACAAAGCCTCTTCACCTTAAAAACTTTGCTTCTGTAGAATCCCATCCCTCCAACATATTCAAATCTTATAAATTTTCGGGAAATTGGACCGAAATTAAAGATATCGAATACACAAATGTGATAGGCGTAGGAGATATTGCAAGTACTACCAAAGACTTAAATACGCTTATTACAAAATTATTTCAATATAGGATTCTGAAAAAAGAAACCCTGGAATTAATGCAACCTATTCCCGGTAAAGAAGACTGGGGAAGGGGATTGGCATTATTTCCATACGATGAAAACATTTTTTTTGGACATAGTGGCGACGTGCTCGGATCTCATGCCAGACTTATATATAACCCAAAAGACAACATTGCTATCTCCTATGCAACCAATGGAGAAAGAATTCCAACAAATCTTTTTGTAGAAAATATTGTCAATATTCTTTATAACAAAGCTTTTAGCTTACCTGAAATAAAATAAAATTTATGCGTTTACCTACGGTAAGTCCCACAAGAAAAGGATTTCTGATTGGAGGATTTGTCACACTGCTCATTAGCACTTGTGTTATTTTTCCGATCCAATACGGAAAAGCTAGTTTTATTGATGAGTTTGGCTATACCTATTTGACCTTATCGATTTCGCTGTTTCTGCTCTTGTTTGGCTTTCTGGGCAATAATTTCTTCAAAGGGATTTTGTTTTTAGTCATCAGTTCGCTTATTGCTACGGTGTTATTTTATGTAGCATTTCCACCCGCTCCGTTCGCGTTTTTTATTGCATTTTGGTTAGGTATTCCCTCCGGCATCGTTGCTGCCTTACTATTTATGATCATCAATTTCTGGGCCCTTCAGGATATTAAAAAATATAAGCTACCTAAACAGATCGCAGTTTATGCAATTATCCTGCTAGTCGTTTCTATCTTATTTGGATACGGGGGCGATTGGTTTTACGAACTCACGAAATAAATTCAATGAATCCATTGTAGATTTTTTTTCAAAGCTTTATCTGTTCGATTAAAGAATTGACTGCTCTTTATCACATTTTTCAGCATGTTTGTCACATTTTTAGAATGGACAGTATAATCATCATTAAAATTGCTTTATCAAAAATTAATTATGGAAATCAAAAACTTACAAAAAATTGAATTCTGGGTAGCAACGGCAATATATCTCTCTGCTATCTTTTTTATGGTGATCAACGTAGATCGTGACAGCCACTCGGGTATGTTCTACAACTACAGGATTTCTGCTTTTAGGGATGCAGGAGTCAATTTTTCTTATTTAGCCAACTATGTACTGCCGAAGCTATTCAATTCCACCTTATTATATCTCGTCTTCTTGTTTCTGAACTTCTATTTGCTCCCGGCCATGATTAAGGGAACATTCCTTACATTCCATACATTTTTACTGATCTCCATAATTTGTTTTTATGGCTTAACCACCAGTATCGGCTACACGTATTCGCAAGCTTTCCTGCTGGTAGAATACAACAATATCAACGAAGCTTATGTACATCTTTTCGTAAAAGGATATGCCTATGCCATTCAGATGGCCTTAATTATTACGCTATATGTGTTGACAAAAACTTACGGACCAAGAATAATCAGCTACATAGATCAGAAATATCAATATCCAAGGGTTCTTCAGGAATGTACAGTTGCATCTGTAGTCTGGCTTTTCGTATTATTCTTCCTCGCCACGCAAGCCGATAAAGATGATTACGCAATAGCATGGACTTTTCTTGTTCCACTCGGAATTTTGCAATATGGATATGCCTACTATCGCCTAATACCCCATCTGAAAAGTATGAATATTGGTTTTTGGGGATATGTGTGGCGAAATTTTTTAGCAATCGCATTAATAAGTGGATTTATTTCTATGGTTGCCACAATACTATATCATGATATCTGGCCAGTGATGTTCGCATTCAACATGGGAATTCATTGCTTGATCACAACTCCATTTACCTGGATTATCTATCACTATCGAACAAAAAACAGGTCAGAAATCAATCACCTAAAGACAGAATTAGTTAAATCTGACGCCTCATTGAGTTTCTTACAGTCGCAGATCAATCCGCATTTCTTGTTCAACGCGCTAAACACACTTTACGGAACTGCTTTACAGGAAAATGCAGAAAGAACTGGCGAGGGCATCCAGAAGTTGGGAGATATGATGCGATTTATGCTTCACGAAAATGTTCAGGATAAAATTTCACTTACACGGGATATTGATTATCTGGAAAATTATATCTCTCTTCAAAAGTTAAGAACCTCCCGATCTGCAGACATTGCGATTGATACACAGATTGATGAACAGCTTAGTCATTTTCAAATCGCTCCAATGCTGTTAATTCCATTCGTAGAAAACGCTTTTAAGCATGGCATCAGCATACAACGACCGTCATACATTAAGGTGAGTCTGCAGACAAAAGAAAATATCCTGTATTTTGATGTGCACAATAGCATTCATATCAAATCAGATAACGACCCCGAGAAATTAAAGAGCGGGATAGGTTTGATCAACGTGAAGCAGCGTTTAGCGTTGCTTTATCCCAATAAACATGAGCTGATTATCCGGGAAAGTGCAAAAGAATTCTTTATTCATCTGACTATCCAGCTTTAATGATGCTTAAAACAATATTATATAATAGCACAATACTTTATCTTTGATGAGTAACGTAAAAAGAGGATTTTAGAAATCAAATTAATGATTGCAATTGCCATAGATGACGAGCCGATCGCTTTGGATGTTGTGCAAACACTTTCAAAAAAAGTTCCTTTTTTAACATTAGAAGCAACTTTTACCAATGCATTTGAAGCAATTACCTATTTGCAACAACACAAGGTTGATTTAATTTTTCTTGATATTAAAATGCCTGATATTAGCGGCATAGATTTTATGAAAATATTAAGTAAGCCACCTATGGTGATTTTTACAACCGCTTACAGCGAGCACGCAGTGCAAAGTTTTGAGTTAGATGCGATAGATTATTTATTGAAGCCATTTTCTTTAGCCCGATTTTTAAAAGCTTGTAATAAGGCAAAAGAATTATTGAATTTACGCAGCCAGGGATCGGAAAATAAAGTCGATTTTATTTTTTTTAAGGATGGTTATGAGCAGGTTAAGGTGCTTTTGTCTGAGATCATGTACATCGAAGCATCAGGAAATTATACCCAGATTCATCTGGCTGGCGATAAATTACTGAGCTCACGAATTACGATCAACGAAATGGTAGACCTCCTGCCAAGCTGGCAATTTGTGCGCACACACCGGGCATTTATCATATCAAAAGATAAGATCAGCAAGTATGATCGGGTACAGGTGTGGATTGGTAATCAGGTTATCCCAATCGGTAGCACGTACAGTGATTGCTTGAAAGAATTGTGATCGCCGTCTGGTAAAACGCTTAACACTATACCTCTTCCTTTGATATCCATTTCCCAACTGCCGGGGCTATGTAATTGCTCATTTTAGCAAGTAATTCGTCAATGTTATCACTAACTAACACCATATCCTTGTTGACTAACTTCAAGAAACCTTTGGACACCATTGTATCTAGTAAGGCCAGCATTTCATCATAAAACCCGCCAATGTTTAAAATTCCAATTGGCTTTTTATGCAGGCCTAGCTGAGCCCAGGTCAGCATTTCAAAAAACTCTTCCAACGTTCCGAATCCTCCCGGTAAAGTAATTACGCCATCGGTAAGGTCGTTCATTTTGGTTTTTCGCTCATGCATGGTTTCCACCAAAATCAGCTCAGTTAATCCGTTATGGGCTATCTCTTTGTTTTGTAAAAAATGAGGCAGCACGCCAATTACTTCTCCGTTATTTTCTATCGCGCCATTTGCAACAGCACCCATCAGTCCAACATTTGCACCACCGTATACTAAACCAATAGCTCTTTCGGCTAAGGTTTTGCCTAATAAGTAGGCCTGCTCTTCATATTCCTTTTCGGTTCCAAAGCTAGAGCCACAAAATATTGTTATCCGTTTCATTAATCTTAAAATTTATCCGCTCAATGAGTTGTTTCATCATTCAACCCATACTCATGCCCCCAAATCTACACATTTATTTTTTTGCGGTATTTTCCGTCATTCCGATCAATTTACAAGTGAGATTATTTTTTAAAAATGGTTTTTTATTATTATATATGTAGTCAACTACGTATATTTGAACATAAATTAGATCACCTTTATGGAACCTATAAATTTAACTATCAAGCCAATATTTAACGACGATTGCCAACACGTAATTGATCTGGTATTACCAATTCAACAAATTGAATTTAACGTCCCCGTAACCATTGAGGATCAACCCGATCTGCTTGATATTGAAACTTATTATCAGAAGGAGGGTGGCAATTTTTGGGGTGCTAAGATTAATGGTGAATTGGTGGGTACAATCGCTCTGCTAAATATCGGACACAATGCAGGAGCCCTCCGAAAGATGTTTGTCAAGAAAGAATTCAGGGGCAGGGATTATGGTATAGCACAACAACTGCTGAAGACTTTGATCGCTTACTGTAATTCAGAAAATATAACTGACATTTATCTAGGTACGGTGGATGTGCTGAAAGCGGCGCATCGGTTTTATGAAAAAAACGCCTTTAACCCTGTAGCAGTTGCTAACCTCCCGGCTTATTTTCCAAGGATGACGGCCGACAATAGATTTTATCACTTACATTTAGATGTTTAAAGAAACGCTATGAATGTAATTGATGAATCGGGCATCCTGGCAATTTCTACGAGGTTACAGCGTTTGAGCGAACAGATCCGGAAAGATGGTTTTCTGGTTTACAAGGCCAATGGAATCAACTTTGAGCCAAAGTGGTTCCCTGTGATTTACACCTTGCACCTGAAACCCGTATTAAGCGTGGTTGAGCTTGCTGTGGAAATCGGATATACACATCCTTCAACCATTACTTTATTAAAGGAACTGGAAAAGGAGAAGCTGATCCGGTCGAAAAAGGATAAACATGATGAACGTAAGCGATTGCTGCAACTGTCGGATAAAGGGAAAAAGCTGGTTGAACAAATGCAGCCGGTTTGGGCTATAATTATGGAGGCAATTACCGAGCTTACCGATACTCAAAATAACCTGATGAAGGCTGTTGTTGAAGTTGAGCAACAGTTAGCGCAAAAGAGTTTTTTTGAAAGGGCTAAAGCAATCATGACGAAAACCGCTTAGTCTGAATAGCATAATCTAATGCGTTAAGAAGTTTCGTCAATCTGTATAGATTTTTCAGTTCGTGTCTTGATTATCTCTTCTCTATGTCCTTTTCCCCATTTGATCATTTCCAGGATGATATTCCCGAATGTCTTACAGTAGGAGGTCGAATTATATTCTACTAATACTGGTGGTCCCTCAAAAACGGTGCGTTTAATCAATCTATTCAATTCAAGATCTTTTAGCTCCCTAGATAGCATACGGGTAGTTATCCCAGGGATGCTGCGTTCTATCTCACGGAATCTTTTGTTTCCGTTACAAATAGAATTGATGATTGGCAGACGCCATTTGCCACCTACTACATAAATGCAGTCTTGTAGCGCCTGTATTTCTTCGGCCTGGTTACGTGGGTTAGAGAGTATGCTCGCTGCTTTTTTCACTGGTATCATCTGTTATACTGGTTACAAAGTTATATCATTTAATCTTTAGTTTTGCTTCATAATTTAAAATTTCAAGAAATGAAAAAGACAATATTTATTACAGGTACAAGCTCTGGGCTTGGAAAACTTACCGCTAAATATTTTGCTGAGCAAGGATGGAATGTAGCTGCGACCATGCGTAGCCCAGAGAGAGAAACAGAACTGAATGCTTACGAGAATATCAAAATATTTAAGCTAGATGTCACGAAGAAAGATGAGGTAGAAACAGCAATAGCGGACGCGCTGAAAACGTTTGATAAGATCGATGTTGTAGTTAATAACGCTGGAATGGGAACTTACGGAGCACTTGAACTGGCCAATGAGGATGATATTGACTGGCAGTTTGCTGTAAATGTCCGCGGACCGATCAATGTAATACGGGCAATCTTGCCGCACTTTCGCGAGATTGGTGGAGGTAAGATCATCAATATCAGTTCATGGATGGGACTTACAACAGCCGTTCCTGTCGGATCGCTCTATAACATGTCGAAATTCGCATTAGAAGGGTTAACAGAAGGTCTTTATTATGAACTCAAACCATTAAACATTGATCTGCATCTGATAGAGCAGGGGGGATCTTCCGATAACAACTTTCAACATAATATAACCTGGAACACCAATCCGTCAATTAACGCTTATGATGCCATCGTTAACAAGGTTAAAGAGGTGTTTGCCAATTCGGATCGCGGTTTGGATGACCCTATGGATATCGTCAGCGTGATTTACAGCCTGGCTACCGGCGAAAACAAGAAGTTCAGAAACGTCATCGGGAAAATGGGCAATGATCTGCTCGCCATGCGCAGCGCTTTACCAATTGAGCAGTATTTGGAAAATATCGCTTCTAACTATGGTTAATCATAGGCTATTATTGCAAAAACTTCAGGATTGCACTCCCAACTTTATCGGGGCCGTTTTCCGATGCCGAATTTGTTAATACCACGACACCGATTTTTTTATCTTTAAGGTAACCTATATAACTGGTAAAGCCACCTGTACCGCCATTGTGCCAAACCAATGTGTCTCCATTTTTGGTAGTTGGCATAAACCAATTAAGGCCAGTTATTTCATTAGCTTCTTTAAAAGTTTCCCTGTGTGATAAAGCTATTGCAGGTAAAACTTCCCTTATGTTGGCGGTCAGATACGCTACCATATCATTCAGGGTAGATCTGATCCCGCCAGCCGGGCTAGAGCTTGCAAGATTCCAATGTGGAGCTTCGGCTCCATTATTGTAACCCGTGGCAAAATTAGTCAGCTGTTTTTCCGGTATTTCTATATAGGTATTGCTCATTTTTAGCGGAGCTGTTATGTATTTTTTCAACAGTTGGGTGTAAGTCTGTCCATATACCTTTTCTAAAATAATGCCCAGCACGGCAACACCTGTATTGCTGTATTCCTGAATTTTGCCGGGAACAGATGCTAGTTTTACCCGCGCCAGATAGTCATAGTACATTTCTTTGCTATAGTGTTTGTAGGGATCTTTTTCATTATAGCCAGGCGTTGAGCGTAAATCATCAGGTAATCTCGGTAATCCTGAAGTATGGTTAGAAAGTTGTTTGACAAGAATAGGCTTACCTTCAAGCTGTAAACCTGAGCACTTAGCTGGAAGGTACTTACGGATATCGTCGTCTAATTTTATTTTACCGTCTAAAACTGCCTGTGCCAATATGATACCTGTGAAAGTTTTAGATATAGATCCAATTTCAAAAATAGTTTTGTTATCGGGTAACTTCGCGGATTGTTTGTCAGTTTCTCCATAATGGTAGTAATAAACTTCAGCACCTTTAATAACCGCCACAACAGTTCCCGCGATATCTGGATCGCTCATCAATCCGCTGACGGCTTTATCAACCTCTTGATCTAACTCAGTGCCTTTTTTATTATCGTTTGCCACAGGAACTGATCGCAGCGCTTTGGCTTTAAACGGCCTGAAGGCAAAACCATCTATCTGTGATTTTTCGTTACATGCTATAAGCATACTCAATATGCCTTTTTCGAAAGTAGTTTTATAAACCTTGAAACCGTCACTATCCCCAGTATATTTGGTTAATGTGATGTTTCCAAGAGCAGCTGTACGAGCCAGGAAAGCGGTAAAGTCTTTTTGATTGATATTAGTCTTAAATTCAGGAGAGAGGAGGTTGTAAACAGAAGTATAATCGGCACTATTAAATCCCTTAGTCAAGTCAGAAATAACATGCTCATATATAGATTTGTCTTGTGCCTTAGCAGTTAACGTTGCAAAGAATAAAAAGAAGCATATATATGTTTTCATGTGCAAAGACGTATTTATCTATAAATGTATACAATTTGCTTTGTAATAGAAATAATCATTGTCACATCTATAATTTTTAGCCCATTAAGAATTTTTAAAGGTCTGAAAGCGGACATTTTTAGACGACTTTCGGCCATTTCCGTACAACTTCAGGTCGTTATTCGTCATTGATATGCGGTATCTATATATTTAATTCATGAGATAAAATAACCGATAAATAGATTAGATTAATCATAGCAACAACACCGAAAAAATTATGGAATAGGGTCAAAATTGGATCTAAAATCAGATGTTCACATGATAGCCACCTGATGCCGGTCTTGTCCGCACATCGTTCGGCCAGATCCGAAAAAATCACCAAGAAAGTGGTCTGGAAACTGAGCACCTAATTACTAAGTAAATTAAGTGTTTTGGGCTGAAAGTTATTTAGTCAGGACGGTCACGCACTAGTTAAACAACACGATTGTGGAATCTGGATTCCTTAAAAGAATGCTTTTCTCATCCAGAAGCTTTCGCAGTTTTTGATCAGGTAACGAATCCAAAAGCACGTTTTTGAGGTAGTATTTTTTGTTCCTTGCACCCTGCATCAGGTTTACAATTTTACATTTGCAACTGCTGTTTTCAATTGTGTTCAGCACTTCTTTGGTTTCTGCCTGGTCGGCTATTTTCATGTAGACTTCCCTGATACCGATCACATCGTTGTATTCGCCGGTATCAAAGTTCCATGATGCAGAAATCACACTAGTATACTTGTTGTCCGAATTTAACCGCATCAACGAAAGCCTTGGAGATTCGATCTCATCTCTTTCATTGCTCACATAAGAATGGATAGATACAACATCCCTATTTTCATACTGCATGAAACCTTCATGGTTGAAATTTGCCCCATACCGCTTAAATAGGAAATAACCGTCTTTGAAACGAACATCAATAATATTGGTAACAATCTGATGGTACCTGTTTTTCTCCGACCGGCGGGCCTGTGGACTCCCAATATACACAAGCCATGTCCCTACCAGTTTATTAATCTCTGGCGGAGTTGGTTTATATACTCCAATTTTCATATCATGCGTTAGCACCTCTATTTTATTACTGATTTTATAACTGTAATAAGATAACGTTATACAGCATATCAACAATAAGAGGGTTGCAATCCTCCAGAATTTAGGTTTGAAATAGAATGAGGTGTGCGTAGGTGCTGGTTCGTTACACTGTGCCTCAACCAGCGCTTGATCGACAGGCTGCTGCTCAAATGCTTTTCTCCCTATCCCATATAAATAGATATAACAAGCGTCTACCAGAAATGGACGCGGATTAGACACCATTCCATTCCAGGCGTCTTTGATCTGCCCACCCGTAATGTCATACTTCAAGTTTGGGTAGGTCGAATTTTTTGAATGGCGGTCAGGAGAATAAGGATCATGTCCCAACGTCTCTGAAGTTTCAGGCAGGCGGTTACTAATCTCGCTAAGTACCCTGGCGAGCTCCTCGTAATTTTTGCGGTTGGTATTCCGTTTCACTTCAATACCAGTAAGTTTTTCATACTTTGCAAAAACTTGAGTAAGCAGGTATACGATCTCTTCTTTGCCTGTCTTAAGACTCATTTCTAAAATTCATTGAATTGTCCAATATCAAAGTTAATAAACATTAGCAAAAAGAAGTTTTTTAGCAGATATTTCTAGAGATACGCCTTGGCAATAATTTTATCTGTTTTTGATTTATATGATAAACGTAAAATCTTGATATTTATATTTTTATATATTTTTCGGAAATATGTGTTTAATTTCAGAAATCACATTTCACATTTCTAAATCTGGATTTGTAGCTAATTGTAAAAAATCCCTCTTTAATTAGTAAACCAAATTAACAGAGACTCGCAGTGCCGGTCAAAGACCTTGAGATTAAGAAATTTCAACCTATCGATGCAGCGTGACATCCATTAATTGGCAATAACCAAAATATAAACTTATTGATTTTTGTATGAGCAGAATTAATTCCAGCTAGGCTGATGCGTTCCCGATCGGGTTGAAGTCCTGACGAACCTTAAGCCCCCAATCTATCAAATCAGCTTTAACAATTGGAGAACGCGTTCGAGCATTCCCAACAATGGAGTACGATCTAATACCTAACCATTTATAACCAAATATGAACAAACCATACTTTTTTAAAAAGATGTATTCGGGTTTTTTGAGTAGCCACAGGTATCTCATACTCGTTTTACTCGTATTAATAACTCTCGTTACCCGGGCTTCAGCACAACAAGCAGTCACGGGTACCGTCAGGGACTTTACCACTAAAGAACCCCTTAGTGGAGTAGTTGTGAAAATTAAAGGGAACAGCAAGGCCTCCGTGACTAATAACGACGGCAAATTCAGTATCGTGGCACAGCCCTCCGAAACACTTGTTTTCTCCTATATCGGCTATACCCAAAAGGAAATCACTGTCGGACAGGATAGAATCATAAACGTGATGATTGAATCCAATACTGCTACGCTAAATGATGTTGTGGTAGTTGGTTATGGAACTCAGCGGAAATCTGACCTCACCGGAGCAGTTTCTAAGATTGATATGAAAGTCTTAGATGAGCGTCCACAAACAAACATCGTCAATGCCTTACAGGGCGCAGTGCCGGGACTTAATATTGCAATTACAGGTTCAAATGCTGAAGGAAGTTCCTCCACCACAAGAATCAGGGGAGACAAATCAATTACGGCAGATGCAAGGCCGTTGATCATATTAGATGGAATTCCATTTGACGGTGCATTTTCTGAACTCAATCCAAATGATATCCAGTCCATAGAAATATTGAAAGACGCTTCTTCTTCAGCTATCTACGGTGCAAGAGGTGCAAACGGGGTAATCATTATTACCACAAAAAAGGGAAGTGAAGGAAAACTAAGCATTACCTATGATGGCTTTGTATCTTTTGACAGAACTATAAATATTCCTTCTTTGATGGATGGCGAAACGTTCTGGAAATATAAGATCGAAGCTTTAAAGGCTGCCAATACGACTACGCCAACAACAGCAAATCCAGAACCATGGCTGGGAACCATTACCCCAACTGAGTTAAGAATGCATAATGCAGGACAATCTACAAATTGGATTGATGTAGCCACACAAGATGGATTAAAACAACAACATAATCTCTCTTTTAGCGGTGGAAGTAAAGGAACTAAATATTTCGTGTCATTCAACCACTCAAATATTGAGGGTATCGCATTGAATGATGAATTTACGAGAGACAATTTCCGGGTTAATTTAGACCAGGCACTAACATCATGGCTCAAGTTTTCTACCAATACACAGATGGGGAGATACGTAAGGGATGGCTTTCCGCCTGAGTTTGGAAGGGCCTTCAGAATGAATCCACTCTCTGAAGCATACGATGCCAGCGGTAAAATCAGGCTTTCTTCCTGGGAAGATTCCAGTGTAGCATTTGCGAAGAACCCTTTAAGTGCTATTAACGAGGTGAATAGCGATAAAACGATTAAGGTAATTACGAATAACTCATTGGATGTAACGCTTCCATTTATCCCTGGATTAAGTTATAAATTAAATACCGGATTCACTTTCCAAACCAACAATTACAAGAATTATCGGGGCAGGAATACCTATGAGGGAGCCCAGTCGAACGGAGAACTGAATACAAGCAACTCGGAGAACAACGATTGGATTCTTGAGAATATCTTAACCTATAAACGTGATTTCGGCAAGCATCGTGTTTTTATTACTGGTTTGTATTCATCTCAAAGTAAAACAAATGACAATAACGCCGTTACGGGTAAGGACTTTCCTAATGACGTACTTACATACTACCAGGCATCTAAAGCTGGCACACTTGCAGGAACTTCCAGCTATTCAAAGCTAAATCACGAATCTCAAATGTTAAGGGCTAACTATTCCTACGATAGCAGATACCTGCTTACAGCTACCGTTCGTCGCGATGGGTTTTCAGCATTTGGCTCAAATACCAAGTTCGGAACTTTTCCATCCGTAGCCCTGGGGTGGAATGTCTCTAACGAAGGTTTCTTCAAAAACTCTGCTGTTTCTAATGTGCTTTCCAACTTGAAATATCGGTTATCCTGGGGTAAAAATGGTAATGAGGCCGTAAATGCCTACGTTACCTTGCCTAATCTCGCCACGTTTAACTATTTAAGTGATGATCACAAAGCTTTATATGGTTTCTACCCTTCACAACTAGCGTCACCAAACCTCGGTTGGGAAACTACAACTTCAACGAACACAGGACTGGATTTCGAACTGCTGAAGGGTAAAATTACAGGTACCGTTGATGCCTACTGGTCAAATACATCAGACCTGCTGCTGAGCAGAACAATTCCTTCCATCAATGGAACCAGTTCAATTACCGAAAACATTGGCAAAACTTCAAATTCGGGATATGAAGTTCAGTTGACTTTCAATATCATGCAGAGAAAAGACTTTACGTGGTCATCAACTTTGAACTATTCACACTACAATACCAAAATTAAAGATGTAGGGATCTATGACCAAAATGGAAACCCTGTTGATGATGTTGGTTCGAGATGGTTTATCGGGCAGCCGATCAGTGTTAACTATGATTATGTATTTGATGGCATTTGGCAGATTACCAATGCTGCAAACCCGACCGGGCAGCAGGATCCGCGTTATATCTATTCGATTCCTGGGAATGTGAAATATTTAGATGTGGATGGTGTGAATGGAATTACTACTGCCGACAGGCAGATCATAGGCCGAACAATTCCTGATTTCACCATGAGTATGCTCAACTTTTTTACTTATAAAGACTTTTCCCTGAGCTTTTTCCTTAATGGTGCTAAAGGTATTACTGCACGTGATGTTCTGTTAAACGAGAATGATATGTCTTATCGGCAAAATGTATTGAACAGGGAATTCTGGACACCTGGCAATCCGATCAATACTTACCCGAAAAATGACCTGAATGGTGCCGTTAATCCACTAAAATCAGGCTACTATCGTAAAACGGACTATATCAGGTTACAGGATATCACTTTTGGCTATAAACTACCCGCTAAGCTAATCAGTAAAATACATTTCGATCGGTTAAGTGTGTTTGCGAACATTAAAAATTTGGCAACCTGGACAAGCTGGAAGGGCTTGGATCCTGAATTTATTGGCAATCAACTTGCTGCCCCGCAGACAAGATCGTATGTGCTTGGGGTGAAAATTGGATTATAATTTAAAACACAAAAACATGAAAAAGCTTATATATATATTGCTTACGCTCTTACTTGTCGTTTCATCAGAGGGGTGTAAAAAAGATTTTTTGGAGGAACAACCTCGTGACAACACCTATGCAGAAAACCTGTTGGTAGATTACACCGGTTTTAAAACTATGGTAGTAGCCTTGCAGGGTATGATGCGCCATGAATACCGCCGTGTAGATGCCTTCGGCGGCTTTGGCAGTCTGCCACTCGTGCAACAAAGTATGTGGAGTTGTGGTGTAGATAATTCCTGGAGCAACAACTCACACAGTTCTTTCAAGTTCATGTACTATCCGAAAAACATCGACCAGACCGATGCCGAGCCTTTTAAGGCGACGTTCGAATGGTTGTACAGAATGGTTACCACATCAAATATGATTATCACCCGGGCAGAATCGCCGTCTGTTAACTGGGCAGGTGGCAGCAAGGATGAAATTGTAGCTACGGCCAGGTTTTTCAGAGCCTGGGCTTACAGACACCTTACACTCTCATTTGGAGCGGTTCCTTTGGCTACAGAGGAAATTAACGGTGTAAACTACCGGAAGGACTGGGACAGGAATTCTGTAGCAGAAATCCGTGCGGTGATGGAGCAGGATCTTAAATTTGCTGCTGAAAAATTACCGCTCCGCGCAAGTTCAAACACCAGTGTTTCTGGTGCCTTGGCAAGACACTACCTTGGCGAACTTTATCTGGCAATGGATAAACCACAACAAGCGAAAGATGCTATGCAGCCCCTGGTTGAAGGATCGGCTTACCGCTTGATGACAACACGTTTTGGCACCAACGCATCAAAACCAGGTTGTGCTTTTATCGATGTATTCCGCTCGCCGTTTTTCTCTCAGGGGAATCAGGAAGTGCTATATGCTTTTGTAAATACAGAACCTGAAATTGAATCGCACGGAACCTCTGCTATCTATATCAGGAGCACCTATAAGAATTATTATTCAAACGATGTGGTAATCAGGAGTGCTAATTTAAAGGCACCAGAATATGTAAATGGCACAGTAACCCTTCCACAAATGTTCTGGCTGGTTAACGGCGGAAAAGGAGCGGGACGCTGCGTACCGTCATTAGGTGCCATCCGTCTCTATAACTATAAAAATCAGGGTACCGTAGATGACCGTGCTTCAGACTACAGTATGGTATGGAAAATCTACGAAAAAAATGCCAGTGGCAATATTGTGGAGTTCTTATCGAATGGAAAAACACCGATCGATACAACATTGACCAGCACGATGACGGATGACAACCGTACTACCATTCAGAATTACAAATGGCCCACAACCCGTAAATGGGAGTATACACAGACTATTGCCTCCAGAGGGGATGCTGACGAATCTTATAACGATGTATCTTATTTGAGGCTTGCAGACACGTACTTGTTATATGCCGAGGCTTTGTTCAAACTATCAGACGTTGGCAATGCGATCAGCTGGATCAATAAGGTTAGAAATCGCTCAAACGCGGTATCCATCACAGCAGGGGATTTGACTGCAGGTGGAATGGATTTTATTCTGGACGAAAGAAGTCGTGAATTGCTTTCTGAGGAAGAACGCCGGCATACATTAATGCGCGTAAGTCAGGAAAAAGGCGGCGATGAACGTGCTGTAGACAATTTTTTCAAACGTCGGATGCGGAAATACAATGAGATTGCGGGGCGCAATGCAAGAGGGATGAACGATTACGAAACACCAGTATTATTTCCACTCCCACAAGATTTTATGGACTCCAATACCGGACGAAAACTTAAACAGAATCCAGGTTATCATTAGGAAGATATAAACATCGGGAATGGTTTATTGATCATTCCCGACAAGCATAATTAGCGGTTCTGGAGATCATATTTGCTAAAGCCGAGAAAGACACATATTAAATTTAGTTAAGTGAAGTATTTAAAAACACTATATATACAGGTATTAATTGCCATTTTACTCGGAATCCTGACCGGCTATTTATTTCCAGGATTTTCGCCTACAGCAAAACTGATTAGCGACACCTTTATTAATGGGATCAAAATGATCATTGCCCCGGTCATTTTTCTGAGTATTGTAATCGGCATTGCCAAGGCCGGAGACATCAAGATGGTTGGTAAGATGGGGTTAAAGGCGATTATATACTTTGAGATTGTTACTACCATAGCCATTGTCATCGGCTTGGTTACAGCAAATGTGATCAAACCTGGAGTAGGGATAGCGCAGCCTACGGTGTCAGCCGTACAGGCAGTGCCTGCTACTGAAATCGATTGGAAAGAATTTATCGCCCACATTGTTCCCGGTAATATTGTAGAGGCATTTGCGAAGGGCGAAATTGTCCAGGTCTTATTTTTTGGGATTCTGTTCGCCATTGCTTTGAGCAAAATGAAGGGCGAGGGGCTGAGCATCATCGCCGGATTTGAAAAGATCAATAAAGTGCTCTTTAACATCCTGCACATAGTAATCAAAGCGAGTCCGATAGGTGCATTTGGCGGAATGGCTTACACGATTGGTAAATTCGGGTTTGGTACATTGGCTATATTGGGGAAGCTGCTCATCACGTTTTATGTAACCGGGTTGGCTTTTATTTTCATTATCTTATATCTGATCCTGAAATTAAATGGATTCAGTTTATGGAAGTTACTTACTTATATCAAATCAGAACTACTGATTGTATTGGGATCGAGCAGTAGCGAAGCTGTTCTTCCAAATATTATGGAGAAACTGGAAGCCGCTGGTTGTGACAAGAGTGTGGTTGGTCTGGTTGTGCCGGCTGGATATAGTTTTAATTTGGACGGAACAAGTATTTATCTCAGTTTAGCTGTAGTGTTCCTTGCCCAACTGTTTAACGTAAACCTATCCCTTTGGCAGGAAATTACCATCATCGGTATACTGATGTTAACGAGTAAGGGGGCTGCCGGCGTTACCGGAAGTGGTTTTTTAGTATTGACTTCTACTTTGACGGCGTTAAAGATTATTCCCTTGGAAGGACTTGCGCTGTTAGTGGGTGTAGACCGTTTCATGAGCGAGGGGCGGGCGCTGATCAATGTTATTGGTAATACAACAGCTACGTTAGTGATTGCCAAAAGTGAAAAATTGATTGATGTAAAAAAATATCTAGCGCTTGTAGAACCGGGTAACAAGCAATCCTAAGTATTTTTACGAGCATTACAGGCGCTGTTTTAAAAGTTAGAATTTTTTAAATTAAAATTATTTGAAGAATATGAGTGTGAAAAAGTATATGGTTATTATGGGTGTTTGCCTGTCCTTGAATGCCAGCGCACAGCAGGAATTTAATTTGTACACGGGTAAAATTCCCAATTCTAATGGCTGTGCGATCAAGGAGGAGTGGAGTGAACCAGCACAAGGGCGTGGGACAGTTAAAAAGGTAACCGTGCCTACCTTAAAAGTTTTTATACCTGAAGGTAACGGAAAAAAACGCCCCGCAGTTATTATTTGTCCTGGAGGCGGCTATCAGAACCTCAGTATTTTTGATGGGGGGTACGAAACGGCAAAAGAACTAAACAAAGCCGGTATCGTAGCATTTGTACTTAAATACCGTCTATCCGACTCTTTGTGTAACACCAATAATGGCATAGTGGCGCTTCAAGATGCGCAACAAGCGATGTATACCATAAGGAAAGATGCGGAAAAATGGAATGTCGATCCCGATAAAATTGGATACGTAGGCTTTTCAGCAGGGGGCCATCTGACTTTGATGGCAGCAACGCATTATATGGATAGCCAAATTAACAATGCGGGGATAAGTTTACGTCCGGATTTCACTGTTGTAGCGTACCCTGTAATCAGCTTTACAGATTCATTAACCTCAGCAAAGTCAAAGACAAAATCCAATCTGCTTGGTGAACAAGTATCCAAGGCACAAATCAAATGGTATTCGCCAGAATTGAATGTGAATAGTAAAACGCCGCCTTGCTTTTTGATCCATGCATCTGATGATGAGACTGCCTTAGTAGAAAACAGTTTGGTTTATTATCAGGCTTTGCACCGCAATCATGTAGCAGCTAGTATGAAGATCTACCAAAAAGGGGGGCATGGTTTTGCAAACTATAATAAAATGGAGAACGATCATTGGATTCCACAAGCAATTAGTTGGCTGGGGTTGAACAATTTTCTTGTTAAAAATTAATTAAAAAAGCATCAGGGCAATAGCCCTGATACTTAACATTTTCAGTTGTTTTAAGTTGCTACAACTTAAGCAGGAGCGGTTTAGTAATTAATTGTGTAGGTTATATTATACGTACGGCCTCTGCCAGCATAATAAAATGTTTCCTTTTTAGCTAAAGCTGCATAGAGATATTGTGAACGCTGACTCCAGATCGTTTGGTAATCTTTATTCAGGAGGTTTTGAACACCGAACGATAAACTTCCGGTAAATAGTTTTGCAGAGGCTAACAGATCTAGTGTCGTATATCCTTTTAATTGATGTTCAATTAATTTGCTGTCAATTCCTTTAGAATCAAACGAGTGGAAAGCCTGTGCTTTTAAACCGAATACTTTATCTGTGTAACCGATATATCCTGCCATTTTTGATGGGCTGGCAACAGACACATCCTGCAGAGACCAGCTACCATCGGTATTTTCTTTTTGCGTTTTGATATACAATCCGTTTACACCTGCTTCAAAACCGCTTTTTAAGTTTAATGATAGTGAACCCTCAATTCCTATATTTCTTACATTCTCATCAAATACTTCAATATTGAAGGTGCTATTTGTTTTTACGTTTTTATCTGATAAAGCATAAAATCCAGCAACCTGAGCATTGAAGATTCCTTTACGGTACCGATATCCTGCTTCATACTGTTCTGTCTTGATTCCTGTTAACGGGTTGTTGTCAACATTAATGGAATTGACCAAATTATAGTTTGTTCCTGCCAAAGTATAAGTTCCTTGTCCGTAATACTTTGCCGGATCTGCGAGGTTAAATCCTTGAGAGAAGTTAAACCAAATCTGTTGCGGCTCACTGATTTTAAGTACTAAACCACCGTTAAGCAGGTTCACATCATAGTGGTTTTCGCCGCCTGGTATTGCGGTTGCTGATCTGCCGACACCATAAGCGATGGGCACAGCTGCATTAACACCAACAAAATCGTTTACTTTAACAAACATCCTTTGTTGACGAACACCGCCTGATAATGTCAGGAAATCAGTTACCTTAACCTGAGCTTGTGCAAAGCCGGATAATCCGTTTACTCTGAAGTTGGGATAACGGCCTATGGTAGCCACCTTGGTATTGTTTAAACCTCCAGAACTGAAAGCTTTTGTTCTGTCAAACAACACTTGTTGCGCATCAAAACTCTCGTTATCGGCATCTATACCATAAGTTAAGTTTAGTCTGTCCCAGTCTTTGTTCAGCACTAACTTTAAAGCTTTGTAATTGGTGTTCTGGACAGAAGAACCGCTGTATAAAACACCGGGTATTGCAGCCTGCCCTGGGAATGCGTGAAAGCTAAACTGCTCGTTGCGTGCAGCTGCCTGAACGTATAGGGTTTGACCACCTAAAATCTCACTTGCCTGGTAATTCACATTAATATTTGCCCTGCTTGTTTTTGGGTTGACATCAGATGTGTAGCCGTTTCTCATTTCTAAGAGAGTGGGATTAGACAGCAAACCACCATAATTTGCACCTAAAAAGAGATCTTTGTCGCCACGGAACCCAGAATTGAAATACTGCGCATTAACAGTTAATTTTTGAAAATCTGTTAATTTAAACTCGGAACTTCCAAAGAGGTCAAATGATTGGTTGTATTGTAGGTCGGTCTGAGTGATGTCAGTAAAAATCTGTTTTCCATCTGCACCGTACGCCGCATTATTTTTCTGGAAAGCCATGCCAATTCTTCCATTCCAATCTTTATTTCCACCGGAAATAGATTGCGCTACACGAACATCATGGTCGCTATTTTCCTTTAAACCACTGCGAACACCCATTTGTGTGGTGAAGCTTGGTTGGCTATTTTGTCCTTTTTTTGTGATGATGTTGATGATACCGCCAGTTGCCCCACCACCGTAAACTGCGCTGGCACCGGATAGAACCTCAATACGCTCAATATTAAATGGATCTATGGATTCGAATTGCCGACTAACTCCACGTGTACTGTTTAGCGATACACCATCAATCATTACTAAGGCATCCCTACCACGTTGGTTTTGACCATAGTTCGTACGACCTTCAGGACCTGCATCTAAACTCGGGATTAGTTGTGCTAATGCTTGCTTAAAAGGAACTCCTGCTCTGGCCTGTTCCTGAATTTTAGCTCCATCTACTACCCAGACGGTTCCAGGTATTTCGCTGATTTTTGTCGGTTTACGTGATGAAACAACAACAACCTCCTGCATATTTGCAGTAGGACTTAAATTGATTGTTAGGTTAACTGTTTGGTTTTCTACCAGGTTTACCTTTTGTGTTGTGGTAATGTAGCCCACATAACTTACCTGTAACTGATAAGTCCCTGCCGCTAATTTAAGTTCAAAACTACCGTCTGATGCTGCGGTAGTGCCGTCACTTTTACCTTCGACTTTAATATTCGCACCAGCTAAAGGTGCAGTTTCACCGATTACCTTTCCGGTAATTGTTTGGGATCTGCTTGTCAGGCTAAATCCACAGATTAGAATAGCAATTAAGTATAGATTTTTCATTAAAAAATATTATTTACGCAAAGCAATACTTTATTTAGATTAATTACAAATAAAAACCGCAATTTCTTTTTATTAATGATAACATATTGTTTTTGTGATAAATGATATATATCTACATTAGGATGCAACTACTTTTGTCAAAAAGCATCTGTTACTGAAATTCAAAATCATGTGGAAAATCAAAATTTTTATCGTTATTATCCTTTGTGACATTACTGCTTATTGTCAGGAAAATCCGATAAAAGATGCCACTTACCATTTTACGATACAGAATGAGGTATTTATTGGCAATGGTGCAGACACACTAAAAAAATATATTCAGAATGCTCAGTTTTTCCTCCTCGGCGAAGAACACAATATGAAAGAGCTTCAAGATTTCACAATATCTGTGATTCCATTTTTGAAGACTAGCGGATATGATAACCTGGCGCTTGAGATCGGTCCTATAGCGGCGAGGAAACTACATTCTTTATATCTTAATAAACAAGGTCTTATTGATTTCAACAGCAAATATTTCAAACATGTCCAGGGCGCGCCATTTGGTTTTTTCAATGGTAAGGAAGAAGAGCGATTTTCTAATAAGGCCTTCGAAGAAGGTTTCAATATATGGGGAATAGATTTTGAAAATTATAATTCATCTCTTTTCATCCTTGATGAACTTTTTGACCAATCAAAAAAAAGTACCGAATTGGATGATCTGTACAAAAAGTGCCAGCAGGTTATTGTAGATAGTTATAAAAAGGATAAGGCGGATAATACACACATTTTAGCTACAACGCTTATCAACTCAGAACCGATCAAAGCTTTTTTTAAGAAAGTAAATACGGGTCCAAAAATTGCCGAAATCATTAGGCAACAGGTTCTTTCCTGGGAAATATATGAACAGGAAAGTAAGAACAACTGGTACCCAAGGGTTGCGAATATGAAAGAAAATTTCGCTGCGAACTATAAGAAGCTGCTAACAAAACGAACGCAACCAAAGGTGTTCGTCAAGCTGGGTGCAGTTCATATTGCCCGTGGCACGAGTTCAAGTGGATTTCAGGAATTAGGAAATATGGTGTATGAACTCTCTAACTTTAATGGTACGAAAACCTTTTCTGTAATCTCGTTCGCCAGGTACCGCATTAATTCTAAAGGAGAAATATTGGATCTGCTCGAAAAAGATGATGCGGAACTCCTGGAATTTACATCAAATGACTCCTGGAGTGTTATCGACCTGGCCAGACTTAAGAAAGAGATGGAGCAGGGGAAGATAAAGCTTTCTATAGAAATGATATCCTATGCTCAAAAGTTTGATATGATGCTCATCCCCCCAGCAACAAAATATATGGAGCCAAATTTCAACGTCAGCGATAAATAGATCATGTTAAGCTTGCCATTTTTTAGTTAACAGCACTCAAAATAGACATATAAAGTCAGCTGTCGGCTTATCAGTTTGGCTACAACATGCGCCGGTTTCGCTACATATTCTTCATTGAACGTGCAGACATTTGTATCTAAATATTTAAGAGACAAAATGAAAAAGACAATTTTTATAACGGGTGCATCTGCAGGAATAGGAAAGGCGACAGCAAAACTGTTTGCAGAAAAGGGATGGAACGTGATTGCGACCATGCGTAAGCCAGAAAACGAAAAAGAACTGAACTTGCTTGACAATGTAACCCTACTTCCACTTGACGTTACGAATGTAGATCAGATTAAAGAAACTGCACAAAAAGCACTTACATTGGGTGATATAGATGTGGTGTTTAATAATGCCGGTTATGCATTACTTGGCGTTCTGGAAGCCATTACAGACGATCAGTTAGTTGCGCAAATGGAAACCAATTTCTTTGGTGTAGTGCGGGTAACACAGGCTTTTATCCCTTACTTTCGTAAGCGGGGTTCCGGGATTTTCATCACCACTGGATCGTCTGCCGGCTTAATGGGATTCCCGATGAGCTCGATGTATGATGCAAGTAAGTTTGCACTAGAGGGATGGAGCGAGAGCCTTTCTTATGAGTTAAATGAAGTTGGTATTTCAATTAAAACCATTGAGCCGGGCTTGGTTGCAACGGATATAGGAGATAGGTCTGTGTTTGTTTCCCATCCGGCTTACGAAAGTTTGATGGGCAAATTTATGGCGCTTATTGCACACGGAGAGGATGTAACTACAGCAGCGGAGATCGCAGAGGTAGTTTATGGAGCTGCAACAGATGGTAAAAACACCTTGCGCTATGTATGTGGAGAGGATGCTAAGGCTTTGTATGGACAACGCCTGGCTGAAGGCGACGAGGCTTTCAGGGATAGTATTAAGAAAATGATGTCTATCTAATCAATTGTGGGTTAATAGAAATGACATTGCCGGTAGATATTTATTGTGATATTTACCGGCAGTATCAAGAGGTTTGATCATGGAACAGAGAAATAAAATAAGGGTCTTTCACGCTATAACAGAAATGCAGCGCGTTTTTGGGTTGCCGGAGCCTATGCATCCGCTGATTAGCCTGCTTGATTACGGCAAAGTAGAGATTACGAGAGAAATGTTGGCAGAACCTTTTGTGATGGACTTTTACAACATCACGTACAATAGATCTGCAGGCTGCAGAATGAGGTATGGACAAACTACGTATGACTTTCAAGAAGGGGGGATGTTTTTTACTTCGCCCGGTCAGCCTTTAACAGGTATAGAAACTGCTGCGGCTAGTTCTGGTTTTACGCTGCTGGTCCATCCCGATTTTTTACGCAATTATACGCTTGACACAAAAATAAAAAACTACGGGTTTTTCTCATATGCAGTAAATGAATCGCTTCACCTTTCCACGAAAGAACAAGCAATTATCAGTGCGATAGGGAAAAGTATAGATGAAGAACTGGAAACAGCTATAGACGACATTACACAGGATGTACTAATCTCCCAGATAGAGTTGCTACTCAACTACAGTCAGCGGTTCTACAAACGTCAATTCATTACCCGCAAGCCGATCAATAGCGCCTTACTCGAAAAACTGGATGGGATCCTGGATGCTTATTTTACAGAAAAAACGGCTTTGATGCAGGGGCTGCCTACCGTTCAGTTTCTTGCCGATGAACTGAACATCTCGCCAAAATATTTAGGTGACATGTTGCGTGCGCTTACTGGCCAGAATACCCAGCAGCATATTCACCATAAGCTACTGGAGAAAGCTAAAGAAGTATTGACTATCAGCAACCTGACCGTAGGTGAAATTGCTTTTCAACTAGGGTTCGAGCATCCGCAGTCCTTCAGTAAATTTTTCAAGTCAAAGACTAACTTTTCCCCACTGGAATTCAGGGCGAGTTACAATTAGATGCAATTGTGTATTAAAATATAAAATGAGATTGTAAGCACCGCAGGTGAGTACAACCTGCGGTGATACTATGAACTGAAATGGGCATTGAATAAATCCATCAGGTTATTGCTCATCAGCATCCTCATTTCCTGAAGCATTACCTGCTAAATCGCCGGAAATCTCTTCAGGATCATCTGTTTTTTCTGTGTTTTGCAAATCAGAGGTTCCTTTTCCTTCTGATTCACTCACGGGACCGTCGGATGGCAAAGATGTATGATTCTGTTCATCCCAGCGATTAGACTCTTGTTTCTTTTGCTCGTGTTCCATAATTATCAGTTTTATGATGAATAAAAAATTAAGGCTGCCCACCACCGCCTGCAGATCCGTAAATCTGACCAGTTGCGTAGCTGGCGTCGCTCGCGGCGAGTTGTACGTAGATGGACGCTAGCTCCGCAGGCTGACCAGGTCGGCCAAATGGAGTGTCGCCGCCAAAGTTTTTAAGTTTTTCCATCGTTGCTCCACCGCTTACTTGTAATGCTGTCCATATAGGACCTGGAGCAACTCCGTTCACGCGAATTCCTTTAGGTGCAAGTTGCTTGGACAGCGACCGCACAAATGCTGTATTTGCGGCCTTGGTTTGGGAGTAATCAAATAGTTCGGCAGAGGGGTCGGTTGCCTGTACAGAGGTAGTCGAGATGATTACCGAGCCCGGTTTTAAATGAGGTAACGCAGCTTTGGTAATCCAAAATGGTGCATAGATATTAGTCTTCATTGTGGCATCAAAATCTTCAGCACTGATATCAAGGATAGACGGCTTTGTTTGCTGCCGACCTGCATTGTTTACCAGGATATCCAATCCACCAAGACCTTTTACGGCATCTTCTACGAGTTTTTTACAGAAATCTTCACTACGCAGATCACCGGGAATTGCAACGGCTTTACGACCGGCCTTTCTAATTAGGTCAACAACTTCCCTTGCATCTGGTTCTTCAGCAGGCAGGTAATTGATGGCCACGTCAGCACCCTCTCTAGCATAAGCGATTGCAGCAGCTCTTCCCATTCCAGAGTCGCCCCCAGTAATCAGTGCTTTGCGACCAGTAAGTCTCCCTGATCCTTTATAGGACGACTCACCGTGATCTGGCCTCGGATCCATTTTACTGACCAGTCCAGGCCATGGCTGAGATTGCTCTTTGAAAGGTGGCTTTGGATATTTCATAGTGGGATCTTCCAGCGGTAGATGCATGGCATCTTCAGGAGAGATGGCCGAATAGCCAAGCACAGGGGATACCGCCATCGCGGCAATTCCTGCTCCCAATCCGCCGATTACCGTTCGGCGACTGATTTTGTTTACTTCGCTATTCATAGGATAGATTTGTTTAAAAATTATTATTGTTATGATAGTTGTAGTTAGATTTTCTGTTAAATCCAATGCATCAATATGCCCGGTTACTTCAGCAGATAATTCCTTATTCTTATCTTTTTCATACGCTGCGGCTTTATTATGAAAATCTGAAATGCGGAAATTTGTTTTACAAAAATGATTTACAAGTAAAAATACCGACCTAACGTATAAATAACTGAGCGTGACGTAATATTGAATTTAAAACAGTGATAATGCAAGGGGTGGGGCACAGTTAAACTGATATATTTTCGTTATTTTTATGGTAAAAAATTGCGAAACATTGAATACTACAATTAAATTATTGCTATGCATTGTTCTTTGTCAGTGCAGTTTAACTGCAACTGCTCAAATTAATATTCTTCAAAATTCGATTGACAAGCTCGCTGGCTATACTAATTTTAGTTACGACTATGTTTACAAGCAGAAGGAGGCATTTGGTGATACGTTGATCCTAAATCAACGATTTGAGTTATTAAAGAAACCGGAAGATAAAGAAATAGGTTATTTTTTCAGGCAAGAGCTAAAATATGGTGGTATGAAAATCCCTACTGTATCGCTTTATAATGGGAAAAACCTAACTACATTAACACCAGATAGCACTTACTCTAGCCAGGGATCACAAAAAACCACTTTTAATGAATCATTGCTCGCTGAACTAAGTTGGATAAAAACATTTGCAGAAAAACAACCATCAAAGTTTATACAATCAGGCGACACCGTCATTAATTCAATTAAAAGTTATCATTTAATTCTTTCTACGCGAGATACAGTTGTAAACAACGCGCATGTTTATACACGAATACATCTGTTTATAAACAAAATTACAGGCCTGCCTGCCGGAAAACTGATTCGCTCAAGAAGCGCTGATTTTGGAAAGGAAATTACGGACTACTATGTAGAATTTAGCTATTTCAACTTCAAGACAGATTTGAATACGATCAACACAGCTTATTTTGCTATGCCGGAGGGATATCATGTTGCCAAGAAAAAATCCCCTGAGGAAACAGCGCCATTGCAACAAGGCACGAAAGCACCAGATTGGACATTATCTGATTCTGATGGTAACAAGGTCTCGCTATCGCAGCTCAGAGGTAAAGTTGTATTATTGGATTTTTTCTTTGTTGGCTGTGTTCCGTGTTTGAAAACACTGGCCCCTTTGGATAAACTTTATGAAAAGTATTCGAAGGGTAAACTGGCGATATTAAGCATCAGCATCAGAGACAGCAAGAAGTTAGTCGCAGAATATAAAGCAACTCAGCGTATAAAAAACCAGGTGTTTCCTGATGGCGGAAACGTGGCGAAATTGTACCATGTAAATTCATTTCCAACAGTTTATATTGTTGATAGAGACGGAAAGATTACAAATGTAGTGAGTTACTCCTCGGACGACTTTGAAAAAAAGATGTCTGGTATAATCGATGGGTTAATCAAGAAATCATAGGTCCGGGAGATGAAAACAATATCTTTTAAGCGGGCTAAGCAGAATTATCAGTGAACTTTCAATAGGTGGAAAACATACGCTAATAAGGTTAATATCAGCTGAAAAGACAAAGCTCCGAGTACGCAGCATATTATTGCTTTACCGTAATTGATTAATTTTTTTTCGCCAAAGAATTGTCCGATTGACCAGAAAATGTAAAAGTACGATGCGAAAATCCCAATTGAAATTATCAGTTTAGCTTTAAGCAATACTGAAATCAAAGTAAATAAACTAATGATCAAAAGTCCCTGACCGACCGAGTAGCATAATAGGACTGTGATTTCATAGACGTTGTATCTATGCTTTTTAAAGAATAATGTGGTCCATAACGCAATAAAAAAACCAGTAATAAGGGAAGTATAGGCAATATGACTGTTTGTCCAGTCGCTAATGGCTTTCTTGTCTAAAAATTCGTCAACGCCATCAAGTTTTTGCTTTACTGAGAAGAAGACATATTCAATGTGAAAAAAATGAAAAACGAGCGTGAATATTGTTCCCGAAAGTATTAAGAAGATCAGCGGTTTTGTAACTTTGGTTCTGTCGTCCAGAATAAAATTTCTCACCAATTTTCCTGGCCTTAAAAACAGTTGTTTTACAGTGAATAAAAAGCCACTTTCAATATGTAAAAGATGTGTTAGTTCGTGAATAATATACGATGAATTAATACGTTTCGGCTTGTTGGTCTCGTTTAGATGATCGACTTCTTTCATTTTAATTTTCAGTCTGCGTTTTTTTTTTTCATAATTTCTGCTGGCTTCAAAATACATGCAATCTAATCCATCGAGTGTTGGTTGCTGTTTATCAAAGACTTATTTGCATTACATAATAATAGTATATTTTTCGTGACTTATATTGGCGCTTAACCCTACGTAAACGCTTAAAATGCTTAGAATTTCGAATCGGGTATACTGCATAAAATTAGTGCAGCAAGATATAAATTTTATTGAGAGAATACATTATCCGCAGACCAACAATTCGTTGTACGGCTCGTAGTTTTGGCTACTATTTTTACCATTTCAGTTAATCTTGCCGCTGAGCGAAACCTGACTTTTGTATCGAACAATTAGATATAAAACTATGCAAAAGACAATTTTTATCACGGGAGCTTCGTCAGGATTAGGTAAAGCAACAGCAAAATTATTTCATGCCAGCGGCTGGAAAGTAATCGCTACTATGCGAAATCCAGATCGAGAAACAGCGCTTACTGAGCTGGCCAATGTAATGGTATTACCGCTCGATGTAACCGATACACAACAAATTCGAAAAACAGTGGCTGAGATTTTAAAAAACTATTCGGTGGATGTCGTATTGAATAATGCCGGTTATGGTTTGATTGGGCCATTGGAATCATTTACCGACGAGCAGATCCAAATGCAGATCCAAACTAATTTATTCGGGGTTATCAACGTTACCAGGGCGTTTTTACCGGATTTCAGGGAAAAGCAGCATGGGATGTTTATAAATATTACGTCCACTTTTGGATTGCTCGGATATCCTACCTGCTCAATTTACAACGCAACCAAATTTGGCGTTGACGGCTTTTCCGAAGGTCTGGCTACTGAGCTGGCGCAATTTGGGGTCAAGGTGAAGGTGGTTGCCCCTGGTGGAATGCAGACTGACTTTGCTGGCAGGTCTATGCAAGGAGGGATGCACGATGGGTATCAGCAACTTGTAGCCAGGGTAAGTGAAGGATACAGCGCTGAGCGGGTCTCAAACTATACAAAGGCAGAAGATGTGGCCAAGATCATTTATGAGGCAGCAACAGACAAAAAAGATCAATTAAGGTATATTGCAGGAAAGGATGCCATCGCGCTATATAATGAACGCCTTGAACTGACACCAGAAAAACAATTTCAAAAAATAAGTGCACAATTCCTTTTTTAATTGCGGTTGATTCTTGTCAACTTCTCGGGTTCCCGACTTGAATTACTCTTTATAAATTGGTTAAATTTGTTGATAATGAAAAGGCAACCGGTTATCTTTAATTCCTTATCCCAATTGCATAAAGCTATGGGGCAGAAGGCTCCATTGCATCCCTTAATTAGTATAATGAACTACGGGGAGGCAAACTTTGATCCAGCGGATTTCGAACACGGTATCATTCTGAATTTTTATAAAATCTCCTTTAAAACCAGTTTTTCCGGAAAATTGAAATATGGACAGGGGTTTTACGACTTTGAGGAGGGAGGTATGTCTTTTATAGCTCCCGGCCAGTTACTCAGGATGCAGGATGAGGAGGCTGATTATAGCGGTATGACGCTTCATATCCATGCCGATTTTCTGCGACCTTATCCGTTGAACTCAACCATCAAACAATATGGATTTTTTAGTTATTCAGCTGCCGAGGCACTTTATCTTTCGGAAAAGGAAAAGGCTACAGTACTGAGCATCTACCAATTTATTCAAGATGAGCTTAATCAACGGATTGATAAATTTAGTCAGGATGTAATCATTTCACAGGTTGAACTATTGCTTAACTATGCAAATAGATTTTACGATCGCCAGTTTATTACCAGGAAAGCAATCAACAATGATGTTCTGGTAAACATGGAACAGGAACTGGAGTCTTATTTTAGTGAAGATAAGTCATTAATGAATGGGTTACCAACGGTTAACGCTATAGCGGAAAAACTGAACGTTACACCACGTTACTTAAGTGATCTATTGAGAAATCTTGTAGGGCTGAATACGCAGCAGGTTATACATGAGAAAGTAATTGAAAAAATAAAGGAATACCTGGCAAAAGATGAATTGACGGTTGCCGAAATCGCCTATCATTTAGGTTTTGAGCACCCGCAATCACTTAATAAATTATTTAAGCGTAAAACATCGTTGTCTCCATTGGACTATAAAAAAAGCTTAATGAGTTAGTACGGGAAGAATCCCTTCAAATGCATCAGCTGTTAACACATTAACAAATGAATATTCAAAATTTTATAACTGAATGGATTGCTGCAAGCAACGCGTTCCATACTGAAAAATATCTAGACTTCTATTTACCCAACGCGATCTTAGATGATCCGTCTGTAGGTATGAAGTTCAACGGCCGTCAGGGTATTAAGAAATATTTCGATAATTACTTTATTGGTTACAATACCCACACAGAACAAGTTAATATCATCATCAATGATCAGCAAAATATTCATCTGGAGGTAATATTTACGGGTGACTTCCCAGAGGGAAAAGTTGGTGGAACCTTTGATTTCAACTTTCGAAATGGCAAAATAGCTTTTGCCAAAGCAAACCTAATTCATTAATACATAAACAAAATGAGTAAAAACGATTTTGATACCATCATTCGCCGGGCTACAGACCTCAGAGCGAAATACCGAAACCTTGAATTACAACATCACGGCACTGAATGGACTGTGGAAGAAGATGCATTGGCCTATTTGACTGATGCAGGATTAGTTGGTCGCAATGTTATGGCGCAGCAAGAACGTTGGCCTAAAGCTAATGCTAAGGCAGATTTAGAGCATAAGTTAGGAGAAAATATTTGGTGGCTGATCGTGCTGGCCAACAGGTCAGGCATTGATATCAAGGAGGCGGTCGATAATTTTCTGAATAAGACCGAAAAGTTATTGGTTTAGAATGAGTTGGTTAATCTCTGAAGCCATAGATTGTCTATTAATCATCTCCGTCTCTCAAAAACGTTGAGCGTTTTTAATTTACACTTTCTTTGTGATTTAAATTGCACTATTCGAACCATTGTTCAAGGCCTGTGTTGTTAGCTGTGTAGATCTAATCCAATATGAAGATACTTTTCAGATACCTCAAGCCATATCAGTGGTTGATTGTTGCGTCGCTTGGCCTTGCCGCGTCGTCACAACTACTTAGTTTGCTTGATCCGGTAATTTTCGGGAAAATAATAGATGACTATTCAACGAACAAATTTGGATTAAGTCAACAGCAACTGATTTCAGAGGTAGTTTACTGGTTGTTAATTGCCCTTGGCATAGCGCTGGTGGCAAGGCTTTGTAAATCTGTGCAGGAATTTATCACCAGAAAGGCTGTTGCCGGTTTTGGCATGAGTATATTCAATGATGGATTGAAACAGACCCTTAGGCTAACGTTTCAGGAGTTCGAAGAAAATAGAAGTGGAACCACACTTTCGGTTCTGCAAAAGGTAAAAACTGACGCTGAAAGGTTCATCAATGCATTTATAAATATCTTGTTCTCTTCGTTAGTAGGTGTTGCTTTTTTACTTTGGTATAGCATCAACAAGAACTGGTTATTGGTTCCGGTTTTTTTTATTGGAGTTCTGGTATTAGGATCCCTCACTGGACTGGTCTCCAAAAGGATAAAATTTATTCAACGCTCGATAAACCGTCAGGCCGACAAACAAGCGGGGATTATCACCGAAAGTCTTCGGAATATTGAATTGGTCAAGAGCCTCGGGCTGACCTTCGCTGAGATTCGAAGACTTAATGAACAGACGAAAAAGATCTTCGACTTAGAAATGTTGAAGGCCAAGAAAGTCAGTTCACTTTCTTTCCTACAGGGTGGCCTGTTGATCTTACTCAAGCAATCAGTATTGTTTATCCTACTTTGGTTAATTTTTAGAGAGATCCTGAGCACCGGAGAGCTTATCGCGATGCAGTTTATTTCTACTGCGATATTTACACCCCTTCAAGACCTTGGCAACATGATTATCCTATATCGTGAAGCAGATGCATCTTTAAACACCTTTGATACATTAATGCGCAAGCCGATTGAGACACGTCCTGAAAATTCTATTGAGGTTGCGGATCTGGAAACATTAGAATTTAAAAATGTTGTCTTCCGGCACAAAACTGCTGGCTATAATGCAATTGATAATCTTTCGTTTAGTATCAGTAATGGGCAAACGGCTGCATTTGTTGGTCCATCAGGATCTGGCAAATCCACTTTGGTTAAACTCCTTGTAGGTCTTTATTTGCCCATTGAAGGCGAAATCTATTTCAATGGGATTTCCTCAAGTCTGGTCAGGTATAATCCCCTTCGCAGACAGATTGGATTTGTTACCCAGGAAACTCAACTGTATGCCGGCTCGATCAGGGATAATATGCGTTTCGTTAATCCTTCTGCAAGCGAGCAGGATATTGTGGAGGCACTTCAAAAGGCATCTGCGGCTGGTCTCATTGCAAAAGCGGCAAAAGGCATTGATACGGTATTGGGTGAAAGCGGAATGAAACTCTCTGGTGGTGAAAAACAACGTATCTCTATTGCCAGGGCGCTCCTTAGAAAACCAAGGCTTCTTATTTTTGATGAAGCTACTTCTGCACTGGATTCCATTACCGAGGAGGAAATCTCCAAGACGATACGTGATATTTCGGATAGGAGAGAACAGATGACAATTCTGATTGCCCATCGGCTTTCTACGATCATGCACGCGGATACTATTTATGTGCTGGAAAAGGGAAAGGTATCAGAGGTGGGAAGCCATGATTCCTTGCTGGAAAAAAAAGGTTTGTATTACTCCATGTGGAGGCAGCAAATAGGAGAGCGCAGATAGAGGAACAATAAGTTAGCTGCTAATAAGCTTCAGGCCCGACTATATTTCTTCGGCTTCATGCCTATATGCGCCTCAAAAAGTTTTGAAAAATGGCTGAGGTTGGTAAACCCAAGATGATACCCAACTGCTGCAACAGATAGCTTTTCAGTTTTCAGAAGTCGTGCGGCTTCTTTCATCCGGAATTGCTGGTAATAATTGAAAATGCTAGTACCAAATATCTGCCGAAATAACCTTTTCAACTTCGTTGGGCTCATCGCGGCCTGCATTGCTAAGTCTGCGATTACCGGAGCGGCCTGGATATTAGCCAAAAGCTGATCCCTTATTTGATAAATAACATGGATGTCTCTGTCATGTATTGGATAAAGTTCTTTTTCCTCTCGCTTGTCTAGCTCCATTAGCAGTCGGCAAATCAATTCTTCGGCCTTTACCCTTAAAAAAAATAAACGAAACGTACTATTACCTGCTGGTGTCAGGATTTCTTCAACCACTTTCAGCAAGGCTGGATAAATAAGTTGTTCAAAAAATAACGGCACAGACTCCTGCAATAAACTTTGTAGCACATGCGATCTTTCAGCGGGTTGTAAAAGTTCATTCAGGTAATGGATATCAACTTCTATATTAATTGTTTCGGTATTGCTATGGATTGTAAAAGCTTCTCCAGCAGCAATCCTTCTCGTAGCAATTAAAACTGAAGGTGTTTGCGACGGCTCACCTATTACCTTTGGAAAAATATTTTGAAATTTAAAAAAAAGCAGCTTTCCTGTGGCGAGTTCCTCTGGCTGTTCAAGCATTAAGTCTTCTTTCAGTTCGTAATCGCTGATCAGCAATCTGATATGCTCATTAAATACATAGCCAGCGCAATACCCTTTGCCGAATATATCAGGGATATCCAGCCTATTGTTTGTTAGATTTATCCCCAATGAATCTGCAAACTTGATCAGTACATTTGGAATGCTTTGCTGTTGTGTCATCACTATATTCAGTCTGATACGACTATTTTTGGGTCAAATCTGGTTATTTTATCTGTAAGTTCCTATTTAATTTTGTGGCATGTTACTTAAAGATAAGCAAGTAGCCATTATAGGTGCGGGACCTGTTGGCCTCACCATGGCAAAATTATTACAACAAAAAGGAATAGACGTTACGGTTTATGAGCGGGATGAAGGCCCTGAGTCGAGGATCTGGGGTGGTACATTGGATTTGCATCGCGATTCCGGTAAAATCGCATTGAAAGCTGCTGGTTTGCTAGCGCAGTATTACGCTAAAGCCCTGCCCATGGGCGTTATTCAGGCTGACAGGGAAGGAAGAACTTTATCTATTACTGATCTAACTGAAGAACAGGAGCTCGACAATCCGGAAATTAACAGGAATGATCTTCGGAAGGTGTTGCTTGACAGTCTGCAAACAGATACCGTTATATGGGATCATAAATTTGCCGGCCTGGAAGCACAGGACGGGGAATGGCTACTGCATTTCGATCATCAAGAAACTGCCGTGGCTGATCTTGTGATCGGTGCAAATGGAGGAATGTCGGCGGTGAGAAGTTACGTGACGGATACCGCTGTAGAAGAAACAGGAACTTTTATTATACAGGGTGATGTACCAAGACCTGAAATCAACTGTGCGGAATTTTACCGTTGGTGCGACGGTCACAGGTTAATGGCAGCTCATGGAGGCAACCTGATTGTAGCGAATCCATTTAACGGAGCTTCATTAAGCTACGGTGTGATCTTTGAGAAGCCAGCAAATTGGAAAGGAATGGATTTCGGCGATACAGCGTCTGTTGCGGCATTCCTTTCTAATAGGTTTGATGGGTGGAACGGGATTTACCACCAGCTCTTCAATTCTACCTCTTTTTTTGTTGGGTTAACTACCAAAATACTCCCGGTTGATCAACCATGGAAAGATGGCCGACCGTTGCCTATCACATTGATAGGAGATGCTGCCCATCTAATGCCACCATTTGCCGGGCAAGGCGTAAATACCGGACTGATAGATGCTACTGTATTAGCCTCAAATCTTACAAACGGAGTGTTTGCAACGATATCCGCTGCGATTAGCGATTATGAAAAGCAAATGTTCGTTTATGCGTCAAAAGCACAAAAGGAATCAAGAGCAAATGAACTGGTGATGCGGCAATCAGACTTTTCTTTTGCCCGTTTTATGAATCGTTAGCATTCGATCAACAAATGAGTAGTAACCGGTATTCACCATCATTTTCTTTTGGCGCCCGGTGAATACAAGGCAGGGTCTCTTGGCCTGGGTGATCAACTGTTAATCTCCACAGATGACCTAAGCCCAAATTTACCGGATGAGCACCAGGTTTAGGTTGATAGTGCAGGTCGAAGTAATTTTCGATCAAAAAATTGTTGAATTCTGATTCTGAACCCTCATTTAATTCCTGAAGCTTTTTTCGGATTTCCGGGATTAAAATTTTTTGCTCCGCCTGATCATTTGCCAATATATCACTTGATGTACCGTAATACGTGCATAGAAAAGTATCTGTTGCGATTGGTGAGCGATCTACATGATAAGAATATACGTCTGTTGAAATAAAATCCAGTTCCTCATCCCGTTGATAACTTCTTATGAGATTGAGTGACGGCGAGGCGCCAAAATCTTTTAGTAGTTGAAAATCATTTAAAATAATAGCTCTTGCAATACTTCCTTCTTCTGACAGGCTGAGCGCCAAGAGATTTTCAGTATCTACCTCTGTAATGTCTTGTTCTAACCGAAGTTTAGATACAATTTCTTCAAAATCGCCATCCAAATCTCTGTACCAGCAACTCGCATTCAAAGCGCCCTCGAAGTGGGTATTAACAAGTTCGTGAAATGTATTGGCAACTCTAATTTGATTGCTTTCAGAAAAATTATCGACCATTATTAACTTCAAGCTTATATCCTTTGCCTCGTACAACCACGATTTTGACGGTTGGATCAGATTCTATTTTTTTTCTAAGTTTTGAAATGAACATATCCAGGCTGCGTCCAACAATAACACCTTCATCCTCCCATATTTCCTTTTGCAGTCGGCTTCGTTCTATGGTCTCGTTGGGCGTCGATGCAAAAATTAGCAGTATCCGCGTTTCCGTGCCGGTTAGGTCGGTGATATTTCCATTTATATTGATTTTCCTGTTCTTGGCATCAAACAATATCGATCCTAAAGTAAATACGCTGTCAAATTGAGGTCCAGGTAAAGCTCTTCCGGGTTTAACAGATTTCAAAAAGATGAAACCCACAAAAGCTAAAAACGGCAGACTACCCAGAAGGTAACCACTTTTTGCCTTACTTATTCCCGTTGGTTTGAATTTAACATTGATTAAGTAACGTGCTGTAGGCTGCTCTCTTCCTGTACAGGACACGATGTCATCTTTCTCATTTTTGGATATCGCATATCCATAAGCAACGCCCGGATTTCCATAATTAAGTACGTTAACAACATAATCGAGCGCAAGGGGGTCTTTCACTAACAAACGCTGGGTTATCTCCACCAGGGAATCAGTTTGAAAAGTAAGTTCATGCTCAAAACTTATCTGGTACTCATTTTCCCCGATCTTTTTTAACGGGAGCACCCTTGATATACTGTCTCCAGATTTAAGGAGGAGCTCATGTCCAATTCTGCGGAGCAAAACTTCCCTTCTCGCCATAGCAAAATCATCACTATCGTTCATACTGAAAGAAGCGCAAACTATAGAAATTGATACCAGGAGGATCAATCCAAAAAGATACTTGGCTTTCCCGGACAGGAGATTTCGGCTATTGAGCATTTGTCAAGTTGTTAATTTACAAAGTTTACATTTTTATTTACAATCCCTATTATCCAGACTGAAAGATATCAAAGTAATTTCGCTGAACCAATGGTAATCAGACAGAAAGGATGCTTGATTGTCTTTGCCATAGACCTTAAGCAAATATCCATATTAAATAAATAAATAAATTATGAAATACATACACCTATATGCTTTGTTCCTGATGTTTCTCTTTTGCGCTTCCTGTAAAGGACAGGCAAAAACAGGCGTCCTAAATGACACGGTCAGTTCTCAGGGACCTGACAAAATGGTTCGAAATGTAAAAAAGGGCAAAGACGGCAGTATTTTAATTGCCGCGTCACTTGCTGGTATTTTTCGATATGATGGACGGTCATTTACCAATCTCACAAGTAACATAGGGGCGCGTAGATTTTGGAATGTATTGGAAGACCGGCAGGGTAATGTATGGTGCGCGACCACTGAGTCAGGAGTTTATTGTTATAATGGAGCATCCGTTCGGCATTTTACGACCAAAGAGGGACTACCCAATAATTCTGTTATGTCTATCTATGAAGATAGAGCTGGCACTATTTGGTTTGGGACTAGAGGAGGCGCAAGCCGTTATGATGGTAAATCTTTTCAAAATTTAACAACTAAGGAAGGCCTTTCCAACAATGGTGTCCATACGATCCTTGAAGATAAAAATGGGAAATTTTGGTTCGGCACAGGCGGAGCAGCTTGTTCCTATGATGGAAAGACCTTTACTGTTTTCAGAAATAATGAAGGTAAAACCTTTAACAACGTTTGGTCGATCATCGAAGATAGAAAAGGTAATATTTGGTTCGGCGCCTCGATTACAGATTATAAAACAGGTGATACTTTATTCATATCACCTGGGCTTTGGCGTTATGACGGTAATCGCTTTACAAAGGTAACAGAGCGGGCTGCTTCTGCGATCATGGAAGATACGAAGGGAAACATCTGGACTACTGGCTCAGTAAGTCCAAATGGGGTTGGAGATTGGATACTCTCACGGTACGATCAGAGCACTCTATATGATGAAAAGCCGGCTGTAACTAAGATAACTTCAATAAAAAAGATGCTTTGTGGTATTTTGGAAGCGAACGACGGAAGTATCTGGTTTGGATCTATCAATGGGGTATATCGTTATGATGGGAAAACAATTGTAAGAAAATAATGGTGATTTCTAAACCGTCTGGATCACATTTGTGACAAAACAGACATATTTAATTGATTGAATTTTCGGAAAGCGCTATAAAACACTTCAACTACCTGAACTTTTTTCTGACACAGGCTAACCATCTTTGTATAACGAAAAAAAGGGCATGCCAGGAAACTAGCAGCACGTAAACTAAAATGACAAACAAAAGATTATGATCACATTTCCCAAATTTGAATCAGGTCAGGGACCTGTGTTGATGTTAAACTTAATAAAGTTCAAAGACAAGAAGATCTATTTTGAGCAATACATACCGGCATTTGGCCAGGTGGTGAACCAGTTAGGCATTGAGGGTGTGAACGTACAATTAGTTGGAGAAGTAATTGCAAATATCATAGCTGATGAAAATGACCAGTGGGACGAGATCGTGCTCGTGGAATATCCGAGTGCCGAAGCATTCATGACCATCGCGCAGAGTGAGCTTTACCAGCAGTTAGCCGATCCGCTTCGCGTTGCCGGAACAGCAGAGCTTAAATTGATCATGACGCGCAAAATTGACTTTTAAAAGTTATAATTGCAGTATGTCAGAACTTATCCTGTCTAATTTTGCGATGCACATAGCACTTGCGCCAGACGAACAGGAGCATGTGCTTAACTTAATGCAGCAAAAAACTGTCGCCAAGCGCAGTTATTTGCTGCATCCTGGTGAGGTAGATCGTCATATTTATTTTGTTAACGAGGGTTGCTTACGCATGTTCCATACTGATCTGGAAGGGCAGGAGCACAACCTTTGCTTTTATCCCGAGAACTGGTGGGCCTGCGACATCGTGAGCTTTTTTAAAGCTAAGGCTGCAACGAATACAATCCAGGCGTTGGTAGATTCAAAGCTGTACTACTTTACGCTACCTGATCTGGAGCGACTTTTTACTGAGATTCCTAAATTTGAACGTTTTTTCAGGATCCTCACCCAAAATGGGTTCGACATGTTCCAGCGAAGGGTGATGTCCAACTTGTCGAAAAATGCCGAACAACGGTACCGCGAATTCCGCAGGCATTACCCTGGTCTTGAGCAACGGATATCCCAAAAGCACATTGCCAGCTACCTGGGTATAACCGCTGCGTTTCTCAGCATGATGCGCAAAGAAAAGGATCTTTAATTTTCTGACATAGAATTTTCAGAATAAAACTTTTTCCTGAACCAAAATGCAAGATTTACTAAAGCGATCAGTGCAGGAACTTCAACAAGTGGGCCGACTACACCGGCAAACGCCTGACCGGAATTAATCCCGAAAACTCCAATTGATACAGCAATTGCAAGTTCAAAGTTATTTCCCGTAGCTGTAAAGGCTATAGATGTACTTCTGGAATAGTCTGCCCCAAAATATCGTCCGGCAAAAAAACTTATTACAAACATGATAGCGAAATAAATTGCTAATGGGACTGCGATGCGAACTACATCCATCGGGATTTGAACGATCAGCCTGCCTTTTAAGCTAAACATAATGACTATCGTGAATAGCAATGCAATTAACGTAACAGGTGATATTAACGGTATAAATTTGTTTTGAAACCAGTGTTCGCCCTTTAGTTTGATTAAAGCATATCTGCTGATGATCCCCATGGCGAATGGTAAGCCTAAATAGATCCCTACAGATTTAGCAATCTCGCCAATAGTAATATTAATTTCAAGGCTTTTTAACCCGAAATAAGGCGGTAAAACAGTTATGAAAATATAGGCAAAAATGCTGTACAATAACACCTGAAAGATACTGTTTAGCGCAATTAAACCAGCAGCATACTCCCTATTACCTTCTGCCAGTTCATTCCAAACAACTACCATGGCAATGCAACGGGCAAGGCCAATCAATATTAACCCCACCATGTATTCCGGGTAATCCCTTAAAAAAGTAATGGCCAGAAGGAACATGAATAGCGGGCCTATTACCCAATTCAATATCAATGAAACAGTGAGGACTCTAGTATCTTTAAATACTTCTCCCATTTTTTCGTATTTCACTTTAGCTAATGGCGGGTACATCATTAATATCAATCCAATCGCAAGCGGAATATTTGTTGTTCCACTCGAAAAGGAATTTATAGCGCCGGTGGATGAGGGTATGAAATAGCCAACACCTACACCAATTGCCATAGCAATGAATATCCATAGGGTAAGATATCTGTCTAAAAAACCAAGTCTTTTGCGCTCTGCAGCGGGCGCACAGCTGTTAGCACTCATTTTTGTTGTATATATTGATTTACGAAATCTGCTGAATATGCTTTTATCAGTTCCCGTACCTGTCTAAATTCAGCCATAACTTCTTTTTCGGTGCCTATTGCTTTTGCGGGGTCAGGAAAATTGTGGTGAAAGCGGTCTACTTTGCCAGGAAAAAAAGGGCAGGCTTCGTTCGCATTGTCACATACAGTAATCACTGCATCAAAGGAAATATTTGAGTATTCATCCACATGATTTGAGGTATGCGCCGAAATATCGATGTGATCTTCCGACATAATTTGTATGGCTCTGGGGTTAACACCGTGTGTTTCTATCCCTGCACTATAAATCTCGGCCTTACCTGCTGCAAAATGTCTTAAATAGCCTTCTGCAAGTTGACTCCTGCAACTATTACCAGTGCAAAGCACTAATATTTTTTTCATATATTTTCTATTATTGATCAGCAACAACCTGAACCAGGTTCACAAGATGTGCCGGTATTAGCAAGGTTTACCATTTCTAGTTTCGGTTTTTCTGTTTTTGACACAGGTGCACAACACTCTTCCCCAGAATCCGTTGTTTCGCAACTATCGCCTCTTGAAATTGCCTTGCATTGTGTGAAATCAGGGATCAAGTTTACGATAAGGTTATTACCTGTTATAATAAATTGCCCGGGATACATCTGTCTGGTATCAAACTGCGAATTGCCGAACTCTATTTTTACCGTTCCTAATGGATTTAAAGTCAGTGATTTTTCTACCAGGTTCACTATTGATAACGCTTTGCTTACCTGCATTGCTCTTTCATTGTCTTGTACTGAAGGTTCCCAAAGCTGTACGATGATCTCTGTCCACGTATTCATTTTCCCACCACAATCAACAGATACAATCGGCGCCTGTTTAATTTCCGTAATATGGTAAGATGCGTCGACCCATTTTTCTTCTGCATACTGGAATTGCAATGCCAAGTCTTGGTGTTGCGCTAACTTGGTTTTAAATGTTTGCCAGTTCATTAATTCTGTAGTATTCATATATTGCAATTTTACGATTGATTAAATCAAATTTTTTAACAGCAGCTATCGACAGACTGATAGGATCCTAAAAATCGGCCAAATTGTTTTTCCAATAGCTTCCATGTTTTAGGGTTGATACAATAGCAGACTTTAACCCCTTCAATAGTGCCTTGTATGATTTCTGCGTTTTTAAGTTCCTTTAAATGTTGAGATATGGTGGCTTGTGCCAAACCCAGTTCATCTACAAGGTCTCCACAAATGCATGCTTTTGCAGCGATAATTTGTTGGAGAATCGCAATGCGCGCTGGATGGGCCAAGGCTTTTAGTAGCATGGATAATTGATTTTGTTCCTCGGTAAATATTTCTGTCTTCGTAAGTCCCATAATTATATATCGCAATATTACGATTGTAATGTAACAATGCAAAGTTTTTTTTAAGAAAGATTTAATTCTCGCAAAATATGAACAGAATCGAACTCCTGAAAACTAGCTTTTTGCTATTCCAACTTTGAATTTTAGGGTTATCCAATAAAGAGAATTAGATATTGTCTAAAAAAAGCTTTCTACTTATGTATTATCGGATAATTTAACTCAACAGCTGAGATTTGGACTGTTTTTTGAACAGTTATATTAGAAGCTAATAAAAGGCATATGATTACCGAAGCCCTACAGGCCTTTGCCAAAACATTAATGGATCCTGAGCGGTACGAAGCGTTGCTGGTATTTATGAAGGATAGGGATGAGCTGCCCCAAGATCAATTTTTGAGCAACAACAAACGGATATTAGAGCCTGTTATTGATGTGGATAGTTACATTGGTGATCCGGAAATCATTGATGAACAGGTCATCTTATTGGCGTTTGCAGTTCATCACAAATACGTCTATTCTGTTGACTGGAGCGGCGAAGAGCATCCCGGGCAGGTCAAACGAGCTGTTGGCAATATGCTTAAACTTCATTTTAACGTCGAAACCTATCAATGGAAAAAGTTAAACATTGACTTACAACATACTAAAAGGGGAGACTATCTACCTTTACTGTTTAGCCTATTGAACGATGATCTGGAAAATCATGGCTTCTCTATTGGATTTTTCGATACGGGTGATGATGAATATCATTATTTTGTGATGGAAAAAATTAAGTTTCAGCGCCTTTTGGAACTTCAGGACTCGGCACTGAATGTAATAGATACCAAAACTTACCAACTTTACCTAATTGGTGGATATACAGCCAAGATTATCCTCTATCTAAAAAACAAGTTTGCCATACCACTAAACGAGATTAAAACATTTATCGCCAACGGCGATGTGCTAGTTGAAACTGGTAACCGGAATTTCATAGCCTACCATCAGAAGCTCATCGGTGAGCTGGGTGGAGAAAGCCGCATTCAAACATTATAACCTCATGGAAACAACACAACCTTTTTGCGTGAAATACATTTATATATCCTTTGCACTTGTTTTTACTTTAGTGCAGATCAACGTGCTCGCTCAAAAAACTAAGACCAAAGACAATTTTAATTATCTGGTAAGAGAGGAAGAAGGCGACTTAAATAAAGATGGGAAAATGGATAGAGTTACAGTCCATATGGACACAACAAATAAAACCAGCCCGTTAAGATTACAGATTATGCTGTCGCAACCGAACGGAAAATTGGCTTTAGCAGTCTCTTCAACTCAAATTATTGAACCTCAATATCCCGCCGACAAGCACGGAGCATATAATGGATACCAAATTCCGGATTTTAGAATTGAGAACGGAAATTTATTGATGTGGAGTGAAATTAAAGGAGGAAATATTACATACCAATTTAGATATCGCAACGGGAATTTCGAGTTAATTACAATAGATAAATTAACTAACAATTCAACGAAAGGATATATTGACGAAAACACCATATTCACAGAGACTAAATTCAATTTAGTTACCGGAATCAGGATCGAAACTGATGATACGAATTCAACGAAAATATTGAAGAATAATAAAAGAAAAAAAACAGTTTTGATTAGGCCTTTACCTAAAATACAGAACTTTAAATTTTCTGATAAGGATCGATATTAACAGTGAGTTGGGGTATTGAGCCGGAATGGTTAACCACAATCCTGATTGTTAAAAAAGACATTGACCTCAGGTAGCTTCGATAGTTCGCAGCTTGATATATTTCAAAAAAAAAAACTTTTCATCTCATGTAACGCTGCAGGCGTTGCATGCGTCAAAGAGTTGTATTTATGTGTTGCGAATGAAGCTCACCAATTAATACTACTCCCTTATTAAAATGAAAAAAAAGATCTTGTGGTTCCTGTTTGCTTTGTTTGCGATACTTATCGGATTATATCCATCGATCTATTTTTTTATGGATGGAAAAACCGGCTTATTAAGCAGTAAACCGGATTGGATTTTAAATAGCACAGTTTGGCATATTTCCTTCTACACCCATATCCTATTGGGCGGATTGGCATTACTGATTGGCTGGCTCCAGTTTAATAACAAAATAAGAATCAACAAGCCACAGGTACACAGGAATATCGGGAAGATATACATTGTATCGGTCTTGGTAAGTGCTATCGCGGGCTTTTACATTGCCTTGTTTGCAGAACAAGGACTGTGGGCTTCACTCGGCTTTGTATGTTTAGCCATCATCTGGTTTACAACAACCTTGATGGGGTACATCACAATCCGGAATAAGCAAATCATAAACCATCAGATATTCATGATCTACAGCTATGCAGCATGTTTTGCTGCAGTAACCTTAAGAATTTGGCTACCTCTTTTAATTATGTCTACTGGAAATTTCGGTAAATCGTATATCATAGTAGCCTGGCTTTGCTGGATTCCCAATCTGCTTGTTGCGCATTTAATCGTTAGAAAGTTGGCCACTCAAAAAACGCGCGTAGCCTTTTAAAACTAAAACAAATCCATCATCTTTCTGTTAGTCACATCATTAAGCTCACGATCAGAAAAGATGAAGAAATCGACCATACACAGCCTGCTCACTTATGGAATTTCTGCCATCTGGATGATCAACGGTCTGTTTTGTAAGGTATTCAATCTCGTTCCCAGGCACCAGCTTATCGTTTCAACTATCTTAGGGAATGCATATGCCAGACCACTCACCATAGCAATTGGAATTTCCGAAGTTGTCATGGCAATCTGGATTTTAAGCAGATTCCAAAGCAGGCTAAATGCCGTACTTCAGATCATTGTGATTGCCGTGATGAATACCATGGAGTTCATTTTGGTACCTGAACTGCTATTGTGGGGGCACCTCAATGCGGTATTTGCTGGAATGCTGATTGTCACTGTGTATTACAACGAGTTTATCCTTAACATTAGAAATATTTAAACGGCCTCATGCTATCATTCTTAAAAGACCATCCATTTGCTGTAGAAGCTTTCTTTAAAAGCTCGCTCGTGCTAACTTTCGCGGTTCCAAAAGATCAGTTGAAAGACCTTATTCCTGAATGTTTACAGCTAGACACCTTCAATGATGAGTGGGCATTTGTGGCAGTAGCAATGGTGCAGACCGAGTCATTGCGCCCCAAAGGATTTCCTAAATTTATGGGTAACGACTTCTTTTTAATCGGCTACCGTGTATTTGTGCGTTATACCACAAATGCAGGAAAGAACTTACGTGGACTCTATATATTAAAATCTGAGACCGATAAAAAGAAAATGGAAGTGATGGGGAATATGTTCACCCATTATAACTATACAACAACTGATATCCAGCAAAATAGTCAGGGGAACACCCGCGAAATCACATCAAATCAATCCAGGTTTAACCTTAAGGTGGAGATGGGCGAAGAAATTCCTTTACCCGAGGGTTCTCCGTTCGCAGATTGGAAGGAGGCAAGACGATTTGCCGGCCCATTGCCATTTACTTTTACCTACAATAAAGAAACAAAAGAAGTACTCATCATTGAGGGGGTTAGAGAAAACTGGACGCCAAAACCAGTAAACGTAATCAAGTATGATTTTGACTTCTTACGCTCGCTAAAACTAGTCGATCCAGTGCTGGCGAATGCATTCATCATTGAAAATATCCCATATTATTGGAAAAAAGGAAGAATAGAAAAATGGAAGTAGCAAGAAGAAAATTTCAGGGTGTATTGAACATTTTAAGTTTCAACAGGCATTTTTATGTATACGGACTTGGCGTTCTAGCACTGATTATTATCAGTCACGCTGTGTTCAGCTATTCCGATTTACTGTTGTGGCTGATCATTATAGCTTTCGTTTATGGGCTAATCATCCCTTTAATTGTATCAGCCTATGTATATGATTTTTCAGGTTATTATAATTTTAAATGGCTCAAAGATTCCGCAGTAGATTTTAAGGCGAAGCAGATCGTAAATATTAACGCAGGCTTTGATGAAACGAGCTTTATATTAGAAAGTAATTTCCCTGAGGCTGAACTCAAAGTCTTTGATTTTTACGACCCCAAGCGCCATACCGAGCCTGCGATTGTGAGGGCCAGAAAAGTGAGTCTTACCTATCCAAATACGGTCGTGATCAAATCAACTCACATTCCTTTGGATAAACAGTCTGTAGATTTGGTATTCCTGTTATCGGCAGCCCATGAAATCAGAGACTACAAAGAAAAGGTAGCTTTTTTAAAAGAATGTTACCGTATTTGTAAGCCGGGCGGCAGGGTAGTGTTGGTTGAACACCTGCGAGACTTCCCAAATTTTCTTGCCTTTACAGTTGGCTTCACGCATTTTTTCTCTGCCAGAGTTTGGAAGAATGCATTTACAGATGCAGGTTTTGCCACCATTAAGGAAAAGAAATTCACTCCATTTATGTCGGTATTTACGGTTGCTCCGCAAAGCATCAAATAAGCTATACTTAAATGGAAATTCATTTTACCATCATCGGGATAGTATTGATTCCCCTTTCAATTGTGCACGTAATCTTTCCCCGGTATTTTGATTGGGGAAGAGAGTTGAAATCGCTAAGCCTGATCAACAGGCAAATGATCTATGTGCATACTTTTTTTGTAGCATTAATGGTTCTGTTGATCGGGATTTTGTGCCTTACCTCAGCCCGGGAGCTGATCCACACTGATCTGGGTAAGAAAATATGTTTGGGGCTAGGTATATTCTGGACGCTCAGATTGATTATTCAGTTTTTTGGATACTCCTCATTGCTGTGGAAAGGCAAAGCATTTGAAACAACAGTTCATATAAGCTTTGCACTGCTTTGGGCGTACATGAGCATTGTGTTTTTAATGGCATATGCTTATTGAGATTTACAACTCTTGTTCGCCGTAGGCTGGGTTCCACAAACGCTTGTAAAATTCAATACTAAATATGGAGGGGCCATCATAGTCGTCGATAGTTTTTGAAAATGCGTTATCTATTGGAAGCTCACTGGTCCTGCCGTCAGTTCCAAGCAGCATTAAAGCCTGATGATAGTTCCCGTTACCTTTGTATCTAGGATGAAAATAGCGTTGCTTTCCACACTGATAAACTGTTCCTTCAATTCTTTCTAACGTTAGGAAGGTTCCTAATCGTTTAAAGTCTGTTACAGTTGCGCCTTCCACGGCGCAAATACCTGTAGTATGTCCGGTATACCTGGGCATGCGTCCGCCTGCTTTGTTCCATTTACCAAACGTAAAGTAAACATTTTTTATATCAGTATAGATGCCATTATCCAGCATCCTGAGCTCCAGACTATTATCCCGTTTCCCTAAAGCTACCAATTCATGGCGCTCTGCATCATAGCAATACACCTTAGCGCCTTGATAAAAAATCGGGTGCCAGCTAAAATCCCTATCCAGTGTAAGTAACTTGAGGTTGCCACTGTTCCGTCGGTCGTCTGCTACAACGATCTTATATTGGTCATTAAAATAGCTTTTGCCATCAAATGCATATTGTGTGCCTAACTGGTCGCCAGAACCGTTAAGTACGGTAAATTTTGAGGGGTTTGCCCCATCTATTTTCATCCCCTTAAAATAAACATGTTTGTTGTCGGCAATATATGCGTCGGCATGTGCTATGCCTTCCTGACTGTATTTAACATGGTGCAGCGATTTCACATCTGCACCGGCCATGCTGTGTTGTTTGTAGTACAGGTTATTTTTATCGAAAGCATAATAACCTCCCAGTCGGGTAAAAGTTGCAGCATCAGCATTTGAAATCAATTTATCTGCATAAAACACCTTGCTTCCGTCCTTACAGAAGTTATTGCCCAAATAGGTTGTCGTTGCAGGATTTAGGCCAGCTACGAGCTCTTCTTTAAAAAAGACATGCCTTATATCTTTGGCCATTGTTCCCTGGTAAGCCGGATCCTTGAGCGGCTGAAAAGTAGCTGGATCTGCGTTCTTTAGCAGAAAGTAACCAGCTCCAGGTTCGTTAAAATAAATCTGTTTTTCGGTGATTGAATATCTGCTGTTTGGATAGGTGATCTGTTCAGTTGTCAGGTTGATGCCAGAACGCTTATTTTCATATTGGAACTTTCTAAATATTATGATACCACCCACTAAAGAAATTAAGAGAATAAGTACGGTGAGGACTTTAGCTGGCTTAATCACACTATTCATGTCTAACATAGTTACAAAATACTTTGGTAAAAGTTTAACAATAGCACTTAGCCCTCGAAAGCAAACCGCTCTGGGATAGCGTAGCCATTTCTATAGGGGATGACTACGCTATCTACCTTTACAGAATTATCATTTAGGCAGTTAAATCTTTCAAGGATAAGCTCAAAGTATTTTTTGCCGGGCATTTTTCTGAAATGGTATTGATTTTCGTCGCAGACCTTGAGTTTATAATCGTCGCCAGCGCCTTCTCCATAATCGGAACGGGTGGGGAAGCTAAAGGTAGTGCCAAGTTTTCCTTTGGTCAGTTCAACCATGGTAAGATTAAAGTTATTTCCCATGTGCGTTTGTCCACCAGAAATCACGATGGCTTTACTCTCCTCACCAATTTGTTCAAATTTCTCAAAGCTACCCGGGTTTCCATACATACCACCACCGCCGGCTTGCAGCCTAAAATCGTTTAGTTTCCATAAACCGTCCAATCTTTTAAAGATAAAAAGGTCGCACCAGCCCAGTGAAACCCCATACATCGGTCCACGGTTTTCTACAACGTACACGTAATATTGACCAGAATGATCTTTGAAGTACTTTAAACTGGCGTCATCACGCGTAATGGTGTCTTCCATACTATCCGTTTGAGGCGAGTTGTCTACCGTGTCATAAATGTGCTGGACCAGCATTTCTGCATCGGCAATACGGAGCGAATCTTTATCAAAAATGGGTATTGTTGTCGCGGCTTTCTCGCCTTGCGCAGTTATTGTAGAATCCTGAATTGGAATATGAGGTTTTTCTTTAGTTGTACAGCTTGATAGGCAAGTTACTACTGCCATTTGGCAAATAATAATAAGGCTAAACTTCCAGGACACAGTACAGACAGTCAGAAACGCTTTATGTACATCTCCGCAACTTAAAACAACATCGGGTTTAGTATGGCCAGAAAAAGTAGAGCTGCTACTAGTCATATAGTTAATAAACTAAATTTGCGGTATAAAAGTTTGTATGAAGCGCGATTAACTCATTCCATCAATAGGCTCTGCATCATGTTTGAATAGCGCGCTTTGAAACAGTCAATTAAATTTAGCACGGAACGCTAATGGCGAAAGGTCTGTTTTCGCTTTGAATAGCTTACTAAAAGACTGTGAATGCTCAAATCCAAGTTGGTAAGCAATTTCTGACACAGATAAGTTTGTAGAAGAAAGCTGTTGTTTAGCTTTTTCAATTAGTTTTTCGTGAATATGTTGCTGGGTGGTCATTCCGGTCAGTGATTTAAGCAGACCACTCAAATAATCAGGTGAAACGTGAAGTTGTTCAGCAAGATAGCTTACCGGCGGCAGCCCATTACGTTTCGCATTTACGTCGTTAAAATAGCCGGTAAGTTCTTCATTTAACCGATCCAATAGCTGGTGGTTAGTTTTTCGCCTGGTTAAAAACTGACGCTGGTAAAACCGATCCGAATAGCTGAGCAAGGATTCGAGCTGAGTGATTATGATATCATGACTAAACTTATCCATGTTATTATGGTACTCTTGCCTGATGTTTGTTAGAAGCTGCAATAGTGTGGCCTCTTCTTTTTCCGAAAGGAACAATGCCTCATTAACCGCATAATCAAAATAACCGTATTGAGCGATCTTTTTAGTCAGGGCTGTATTCCACAGAAAATCCGGATGAACCAGGAGGAGCCAACCCGACTGATCTGGGCTGGCGTATTTCTGTGGATCGAAAATGCTTATCTGTCCTGGAGACATAAAACTCAGTACTCCTTCATCAAAATCATACGCCTGCTGACCGTATTTGAACTTTGCGGGTGACTTAAACCCTCTTTTGAGGGAAATATTGTAAAAGCCATACACGATAGTGCCCGGTACGCCTGCTGGTATTTGATCAAAAGGTTTGATGTCTATAACGCTGATCAATGGATGCTCGGGAGCGGGTGCGCCAAGCAGTTTGTGAAAATCACTGATCGTTTTAATCTCGTAGGGCGTGCTCTTCTCCATTGTGCAAATTAATTATTATTTTGATAAACTGTTAAGGCCCGCGCTACCGCTTGTTTGTAGGTTAAAGGTTTGCGTGGCAATAGTTTTCTGATTGGCGAGGGGTCGCCAACAAGATCTGAGCCTAAGCCACCCAATGCCCCCTTAATTGCTCCTTTAGGTGATTTTGCTATGCGTTCAATCAATGGCGCAGCGAATTGTAAAAGACCTAAGGGGATATGAAGCTTCTTGGGATGCGCATGGCCAACTACGTCTGCAGCTTCATCGATTAACTGGTCCCCAGTCAATATATCATCACTACCCACCTCAAAGCACTTTCCGAAGGCCTCAGGCTGATTCAAAACACCAATCATGTTATAGACCAGATCGTCAACTGCAATGGTGCGAAATTTATTATGGCCGTTACCTATCACAACAGCGACGTTCTTTTTTGCATTTGCCAGCACCATATTAAATCCTTGTCCGCCAATGCCAACGATCATTCCGGGTTGAATCACAGTAACGTCCAGACCACTTTGTAATAGATACTGTTGCGTTTTCCATCGTCCACCCGTCCAGGCATTTGTGGCATCTGCTGAAATGCCGAGCGAGGTGACATAAATCAGACGGGTAACCTGATTTAGTTTGCAGCCTGCGACAATATTTTGTAGCGCATTCATTTCTATATCCATGAAACCAAGTGTTGATGTAGCTTTTTGTTGCGGAGCAAGGGTATGAATAGAAACGTAAACCGCATCTATTGATTCGAGTGCTTGCTCAACTGATTTGGAATCGATGAAATCACCCTTCACAATTTCGCAGCCGCGTTTAGCTAATTCCTCCAGTTTGTCTGGGCTGCGCGCAAGGCAGCGAACGGTAAAACCCTCTTCCAATAATTGGTTGGTTAAATACCCGCCAATAAATCCCGATGCACCAATGACTAAGATCTTTTTCATAATTGCTTTGTTTTATGGTGTAAAGATCTGCGCAAAATGGGTCTGGAATGTGACCAAATCAGGTAGAGTTGTAGCCAAAATCCTCAGTGGCGTGTAATCAAGAATGCCAGATTAACTAAATACATGGGTTATAATATCTCGTACAAGCCAAAATCCGGAGAATAGAGGTATTCCTTTTTACCAATTCCAATTGTTTTTGGAAAGGTCATATCCTCACATTTAAACCTGAGCTTATCAATTTGATAATAAGCGAGATAAACAGGGGTAGCTATTCTGCCATTCCTCCAGTCAATTAAAACATCTTTGTCGAACTTCGGGATATCTTTTTTAGGCTTCGCGAAATCAATTTTAAATAGCTCGCTCTGCCTAACGATTAACGCATTGTTTTTAAGTTCGAAAACATCACAATTTTCTGCTTTCAACAGCGCATTTTCGCAGGGTACTAAACCATATGGCTTTAACAGATTGACTTCATATTTGTCAACCGCCACTGCCCGAAGACTATCACTAAGGTCATTAAAACTGGCTAGCTTATTTTCGATACTATCCCTAAAAACAACCGTTTTGAACTCCTGCACATTTGCATAGGAAGGATAGACGTATTTTTTGCGATTGAAATACATATTGCCCTGCTGATCAATATAGAAAGGTAGCTTCCAGTCATATTGAGCGTTAAAAATCAGCTTATTTGTAGCATCAATTATTTTAAACTCAAACTCGCTTTTATTGGGTTTAAGCAGAATACGGTCGTCTTTCAAAACGATGATTTCACTTAAATCAGTCATATCACTTACCTTCCTGAACTTTGTCTTGTCCTTTAGCAAATCATTGATCATTGGCACCTCCGGATGCGCATCTTTTTTGGGGAAAGGATTGCATCCCAACAAAACCAGTAGGTATGCATATAGTAAGAATGGTAGCTTGTTGTTCATATATACCGTAAGGTAGAAAATCCAATTAGCTGAACAAAATTGCACGATGAATCTCATAAGTTCCAAGCATGAATCTTTATCAACATGCGATTTAAACAAACATTTATCTAAATTGTATGATGTCTAGCTAGTAGTAAGACGTTTAAATCACTTAACTATAAATGAATATAGCAGAAATACTTAAAACACTAAATAACGGCACGCGACAGCAACTAGAACTGATGGCCAGAACCATTCTTACCCGTGGGAGATCACATGCAGACATGAAGGAGTTAAGTCGGCATGCAAGCGAATTCAATGATAAGCTACTGAGGATTGAAAATAAAGATCAAGACTATCTTGCATTATTATTTATCCTCGCTCAGCATTTGAATGAAATAAACCTCGGCAGCTGTGCTTGTTCTATAGTTGAAAAGCCTATGTATAACAGCCCGGAAAGACTGGAAGGGATATTAGAAATACTTAGTGAAACATTCAACGAAAAAGAATATGCGGTGTGCATACATTCCAGGTGCTTAGCATGTGGAAAAGAGTATGAATCTAAGATGGTGGATAGTGGCTTTGGGCAAAAGGTAATCTGGAAAGAAAAGGTTCAAAGATCATGATTATAAACCTGATTGGCGGATAAATCAATAAAAATATCGTCACCCATTATTTTACTATCTATAGGTGATCAGTTTTACATTAGACTTTAGGTAAGCTGTAACCGTTGTGATATTGGGCCAGGAGATATTTATCGTTGATCTGCCGGTCTGTGAACTGGTGTTTTGCATTGTCCCATGATAATTTTTGTCCGCTTCTGAACGCCAGGTTTCCCATTTGGGCAACGGTAGCTACATGTGCAGCATCCTGGATAGAGCAGTTCAGTTCCTCTTTTTTTCTGGATCTGACCACATTAAAGAAATTCACCATATGGTTGTTCAGGCCATTATCTGAAGATTTAACAAAGGGCTTGCTAACTTTATTACCACTTTGCCGCTCTTCAATCACTTCCCAACCGTCGCGACTGAGGATCAGCGTACCGTTGTTACCGATGTAGGCAATGCCATGGTTGCGGTTATAAGATCCGTTATCGATGCCCATGGCAGAATCCCATACCATGTTAAACTTGTCAAACTCATATAAGGTAGTCAGCGTATCCGGAGTTTCTTCATACAGATCGGGATAGGCAAAGCGGCCACCCAATGCAGAGATGGTTTTTGGTACAGGCGAGTTCATACCCAACAAGCCGTAATCCAATAAATGTACTCCCCAGTCGGTCATTAACCCACCGGCATAATCCCAGAACCATCGGAAATTGAAGTGATATCTACTGGCGTTGAATGCTCTTTTATTTGCCGGTCCAAGCCACATGGCATAATCAACACCTGCAGGGGGTAGCGTATCCGGAACAATAGGAGCAGGTTTCATCCAACCCTGGTAACACCATACTTTTACAGTTCTGATATTTCCCAGTTGCCCGCTTTTTACAAAATCAACAGCATCTTTAAAATGTTGCTGACTGCGTTGCCATTGACCTGCCTGGACAACCTTATTGTATTTTTCCTGCGCTTTGACCATGGTGCTACACTCGACAATAGAGTTGCCAACTGGCTTTTCAACGTATACGTCTTTACCCGCCTGTACTGCATGAATCATCATCAGGGCATGCCAGTGATCGGGCGTTCCTATAATTACTGCATCAACATCTTTATTATCCAGCAGCGCACGATAATCTTTATATCTTGTTACTTTCGCGGCGTCAACGTTCATCGTCTTTAATTCGGCCATTCTTTCGTCAAGCACATTGGCATCACTGTCGCACAACGCGGTTAGGTTCACTCCCGGTACTTTGAGTGCCGCTTTGAGGTCAGACCATCCCATGCCTTTAATTCCTATTACACCAATATTGATTTGATCATTAACGCCAATAGTCTTACTGAACAGGGCGTAGGCAGGATTATCTAAGGCAGAAAGCACGGCAGTGGTTCCCACTGCGGTAGCAGTGTAATTGAGGAAATTTCTACGGTTTAACATTTAATTTGGTTTACAGGTTCATACTGGATGTAAAATACGAAATAACAAATCCGAAACCAAGGTATTTAAGGTGTCTATTATTCAGATAGGCGATTATTGTAATAATCCCAATTACTGTAAACATGGATGTCCAATTTGTTGTACTGTTTGTTCGGTCATTAAACCCAAAAGGCGAGCGTACAAAACATGCTTTCTCCGCTGTCATATTTTAATACAACTAATTTTTAGTTATACAACTAAAAATTAGTTGTATACTTGGAATCTATATTTTATATTTGGATATGGAAGAACTTAGCCGTAATGAAGAACGCATCATGCAGATCCTCTGGAAACTGGAGAAGGCATTTGTTAAAGACATTCTGGATCACATAGAAGAGGTACCCAAACCACCATATAATACAGTGTCCTCGATTGTCCGGCTGCTGGAAAAAAAAGGGTATGTTTCCTATAGGGCTTATGGAAAGACCTATGAATATTATCCGTCGCTATCAAAAGAGGAATATACGAAAACCAGCTTCGCCAAACTGATTTCGGGTTATTTTGAGAGTTCGCCGAAAAGGCTTTTATCGTATATTTTGAGGGAGGAGCGCCTGAGCGATGAAGATATCATAGAAATGAAACGCATGATAGAAGAGAAAGACTGATATGGGCATACTGATCTATCTAGCACAGGTATCACTCTGTTCAGCACTGCTGTATCTGTTTTACCATTTCTTACTCAAGCGTACCAGCTTCTTTCAAGAAAATAGGTTTTTTTTAATCCTGGCGCTGGCCTTCAGTTTTATTGTACCCGCAATTGACATCACTTTCGAAAAGGCTGCACTGGTCAACAGTATTCAGGGTGGACCCGAAACCGAGCAACATGCTTTTGGGAAAATTGATACGGGTTCAGGTGTTGCCCTAGAAAGTACGTTCGATCTAATACATACTTTGGTTCTGGGCTATTGGCTCATCGCAGCGCTGATTTTTCTAAGGGGTCTTTTTGCTGTCGCGGTGGTTTTGATAAAGGCGAGGGGGGAAGCTGAACAGCATGGAAGGTTGAAGGTCTTTTACGGGTTAAAGGGCATGGGGAACAGTTCTTTTTTTAACTTAGTATTCCTGGAAAACGCTCAGCTTTCTGACCTGCAGAAAAAGGTAGTCCTGACTCATGAACGGATCCATGCTGAGCAGCGCCACTCATTAGATAAATTGCTGATGCTGCTCTGCAGGTCGATACTTTGGGCTAATCCTGCAATCTATATCTATGAACAGGAGCTGGAAAAGCTGCACGAGTTTCAGGCGGATATACTTTCGGCAGCGCAGTTAGGGCAGAAGGCGTATGCGCGTAGCCTGGTTGATCTGGCAAAGGAAAGTCAAAGCAACTACCCTTTACATGCCTTAAGCACCCATCCGCTAAAGTCAAGGCTTTCCATGTTGTTCGCTCCGACAACAATCCATAGCCTGCGCTGGCGCTATCTATTTTCCGTTCCGCTAGCAATAGGACTTATGATGGTTTTTTCTTTGAAGTTCGTATATGCTGTACCCGCAGGTACCGGTTTTGTCCTAGTGGTAGATGCCGGGCATGGTGGCAAGGATGCGGGGACCACCTGGGGAAATGTTAAAGAAAAAGAACTGGTACTGGATATCGCCAGGCGAATCAGTGAGCATGGGAGCGTGGCAGGCATCAAGGTGCTGCTTACTAGGAATGATGACAGTAAATCGACGCTGAAAGAGCGGGCTAATAACAGGGGTAACCTGTTCATTTCGCTGCACACAGATTCCCTGGCCCCTCAAGTAAACGGAATTCGGATACTGGTGGGCGACAAATCAGCGGTGGTGGAAAAAAAAGAACAGCTATTCACAACACTACTACAAAAACAATTTTCTTTAGATCAGGGCGGACTTAAGGTTGGCAATACTATAGTGCGCACACCCCAGTTATATCTGCTGCGGCAGTACACATTACCATCGGTGGTTTTGGAACTGGGCAACCTGAACAACGATGCGGACCGGACGTTCCTTTTGTCCGCTTCGGGAAGGGAGGCGATAGCTGAAAATATTATGGGCTCGGTAGAAAACTACAGGAGGCAGACCAAGGATAATTAACGAATTATTATTTAAGACAACAACGATAAAAAATGAAAAAAATCTTATCGTCGGGGCTGCTTATGCTCTGCGCATGCCTGTGCTATGCCCAGATCAGGGTAAGCGGAAAGGTAACTGACTCCCTGGGAAACCCCCTTTCTGGCGCCTCAATTTCGATTGCTGCGGGAGCAAGCTTAGCACTTTCTACCAGGCCCAACGCCGAGGGAATCTTCTATTTTGCCGGACTGCATAAAGGGAGCTATCTGCTTAAGATCTCTGAAATGGGATTTGTACCGAAACAGATCGAACTCAGGCTGGAAAGGGACACCAGCGTGGTCATCCAGATGCAATACCAAACAAATCAGCTTGAGAGCGTAGACGTGCAGTTCAAAAGAGCGCTCATTGAAACCCTTACCGATCGCAGGGTTTTCAATGCCGAGGGCAGTGCAGCTGCCATTGGCACAGATTTGCTGGAGCTGCTGGCAAAAATCCCTGGCATCCAGGTTAAAAACGGCGTTGTTTCCCTATTGGGCAGAGGCGCAGCGGGCATCCTGGTGGATGGAAGACAGATCTCGCTTACCGGAGATGATCTGGCTGAATATCTACGAAGCTTGTCGGCCTCAGCGATTGCAAAAGTAGAAATGATCTCAAACCCTCCAGCCGGTTTTGATGCTCAGGGAAGTTCAGGGCTGGTTAATATCATTTTAACGAAAAAATCAGATGAAGGCCTTAAAAGTTCTGTTAACAGCACTTTTTCAAAAGCCACATTTACAACCTTAGCCCTGGGTGGCAACCTGAATTACAAAAAGGGTAAAATGAGCATAAACGCCAGTGTGAATTTTAGAAAAGGCTCACTAGTTCCGGTATCAGAGTCCACAGTGTTTTATAAAAGTTCGAGTTGGAATACAATCGATCGGGATAGGAATTACAGAACGGTGCCTTCCGGACTGGTAGATTTAGCTTATAGTGTATCCGGATCAACAGATATCGGAGCATCCCTGGGCAGGGGTAGTACAGATTTTCATTCTACCGAAGTAATTCGTTCCCGCTCAACGTTAACATCAGGCGTGATAGATCAACTGATCAATTCAGATGCCCAAGCAAAAATGAATTCCAGCTACTACGCGGCGGGTCTTTTTTTTAAGCACAGGTTTAAAACAAAAGGAAATCAAATCGGCTTTAACGCCGATTATTTCAGCTTTAACGACGATAAAAAGCGAAATTTTGACAACACTACATTTGATCCAGTTAATGGTTCAGTGCCGCTGGATTATGCGAACTTTCTTTCGGGTAGTGGGCAGCAGATTGATCTTTATACGTTAAGGGCAGATGTAGAACAGGCGCTTCCACTTGTTCGACTTTCCTATGGAGGGAAGCTTAGTTTGATTAGAAATAACAGTAGCATGTCATTCCTTACGCTGTTGAAGGGCACTTTCAGTCCTGAACCAGATCAGTTTAATACTTTCTCCTACAAGGAAAACACCAGCGCAGTTTATGCCAGCGCTACTGCCAGTGTAGGGGATTGGGATCTACAGATGGGACTGCGGGCAGAGTATACGGCTAACGAAGGCATTTCGGCAGGCAATATCACTAAAACGGATTACATTCAGTTTTTTCCTACCCTGTATCTCAACAGGCCAACCTGGACAGACAGTAAAATAACTTTTTCCTACGGCAGAAGAATAGAACGCCCTCCTTACAGAAAACTCAATCCCTTTAGGTGGTACACCAATCAATTTAGCTTTACAGAGGGAAACACTTTTCTATCGCCCTTTTACACCAACAATCTGGAATTTTCCCATAACTACAAAGGTTTATGGAACGTAGGTCTTTCACTCAGCTCATCTGATGATGCATATGGTGACGTTAATTTCACGCAGGAGGGCTCAATACTACAAGTGATCAGGCCCATGAATTTTATCGGAAGAAAGCTATATCTGATCTCCAACAGTATAACCTTAAAACCAGTATCCTGGTTAGAATCGATCAATCAGGTTGATGTTTTTTACAACCGCTCAACCTCGTCTTTGCAACAGGTCGCAGATAGAAGCGGCTCAGGCGCCTACCTGTCCAGTTCGAACCAACTTACCTTAACGGCAAAAAAAACATGGCTTGCCGACCTGAGCCTGGACTATTATTCTCCAACCAGCAATGTGCTCGGTAGAACAAAGGGCAGGGGTGGAATTGATCTCGGTGTGAGAACTTTTTTAGCGGATAAAAAAATTCAGGTTGCGTTATTGGCTTCAGACGTTCTTAAGACAAGAGCAGAAAAAAGAGAGGTTGTAATCAATGAGATTTTACAGCGCTACTATAATTATAACGATAGTCGACAGATCAGATTAAATGTGAGGTACAATTTTGGAAACCAACAGATTAAGGCTCAGGATCGCAAGGGCGGAAATGAAGAAGAGCGCAGGCGGAGCAATTGAGCAGAAGAAGAATCCTCATCGTAGACATCTATACATGCTTCCTTGCAGAATTGGCATCTTAAATCTGGTGATGGTTCAATATCTTCAGATTCGTTTCCCGTAGGTGGTTCATGATCATATTTCGCCCTTTGTCAGGCCCATACATGTGTCGTTTTCATCATTCCATAAATTTTTTCTGATCCCGGGTTAGCTGGGTTCTTTTGCTTTTATGTCGGAGCTCAAAGCTTTCAATCGTAGGTAGATTGGGAGAAAACTTATCAAAATAGTAATCGAGGGAATAAACAACGCAATGTTACCTTTTTTGTAATAAAAATAAATGGCGGCAGCGAATATAAATGGCCAAAGGATACAGACACCAATGAGGATGCCTTTAAAAAAATCTCTTTGTCTGATTAGTGTTTTGAGATCTTGCTGTGGGGATGGGGTTTTTGTTACCATATTGTTTTTTGCTGTTTATGTTTGGATATCAATAGCGGATAGCAACGCTGTCCCATTGCTGGGCAAGGGCAAAACTAACAAATATTAGTTATATCACAAATATGTGATATAACTAATAAAATGTTTTTAGTTAGCAATGGGCTGATTTGTTTCAAATAGGAAAGCTGTCTGACTGCTCAGCGAATCTTTGACGGTGACATAAAAAAATGCAAATTGCACCAAAGTTGATTCAAATGGCAAGGAAAGTTACAGATGGTCCGGTTAGAAACAAGGAACGTACTAAGTCGAACCTGATAACCTCTTTGGGGGAAATCCTGAAAAAAGATGGTTTTTCCGGACTCAGTATCAGTAGGGTTGCTGATGTGGCCAAGGTAGACAGGAGGCTGATTTATGACTATTTCGGTAGCCTTGAAGGTTTAGTTAAGGAATATCTCAATACAAATGACTATTGGAAGATCAGTCCAGAGGAAATCGGTGATATTGTACTGTCTAGCGAGGGGGATGCTGGAAAGACACTTGCATACAATGTACTGGAGAACCAGTTTGACAGTCTGATTAAGAATGAGGAAATGCGCCGGATCATTACCTGGGGTCTTAGCGAGAAATTGCCGATTTTAAAGGAGCTCGATTTGAAACGTGAAAACATAGGTAATCAGGTTTTGAGTGCGGTCTTCGACAAACACTTTGAAGGTAGTGATAAAAACTTCAGGGCGATGTATGCGTTGTTGATGGGAGGGGTCTATTATCTTACCCTCCATGCCAAGATGCAGGAGAATCCTTTTTGCGGAGTGGACCTGCAACAGCCTTCCGGTCAGGAAGAGATCAAAAAAGCGCTCAAGCAGCTTATTGACCTTGCCTACGCTTAATCGCTGATCCAATTACACTCAATTTGAAATCGCAGCACTAATCTTGAAGTACCGTAGTTGGCTTACAATCTTGTTCACCCAATTCAAATATGATTTTATCACGTAATTGTGATTTATTGTTTATAGATTTGAATTCTTTTTAAGGAAAGGGAGATTTTATGCAGATGCAATACTTTAATGCAACAACGTTGACAGTCTTAGCAAAGCTTATGATCTAAACTCACTTAAAGAATATCTGAATATAATGACTACAATGCATTATGAGATGAACAAAGTTCGCTATCAGGGTATGGGTATTTCCAGACCGAACTTATACTAATTCATTGCGAATTTGTGAATGAGCGATGATGGTCATGGTGCTGCTCAAATTTTGAGGAAATAGAAAATGAAAAAAATGTGGATATGGATTTGTATAGTGTTACTAAATGCCGTTTTAATATATGTTTTTTTTCCAGCCGAAAAACTTGTTGTAGAAAGGAATAAGGAACCTTTGGCTGCCATTTATTCTGGCTTTCAAGAAATCAATGCGGATTACAAATCGGATGTTTTCGAAGTAAGTTTGGTTGCGCGGGTAGTGGTTTCAAGCGCTGCATCTCCAAATCCTATTCGTATTTTTTCCTCAGTTAACAACCAACTGATTTTAGACTGCGATGCAAACGTTAATGAAGAAACAAAATTTGATACCCGTTATTACAAGATAGATAAAATAGGTACAGTTACTGACTCCCTTTATGTTGCTTACCATGGTTATTCGGAACAGTTTATTGACGACTTTATGGTTTACACAAGTGCCAAGGATGCGTACTACACCACCTGGCCCCTTAACGGTGACACCACCAGGCGTCAGCTAGCTGAGCTGAATGGTGATTTCAGCTGGGAGGATGAAAGGCTGGAAGCCAAGCTTAAAGCAATAAAGGCAACTGCGAAATATTATTTTATCACCGCAGTACTAAATGATGATGTTTGGTACAGACAAGTTTACTTTTATGCTGATCAAAAATGGTACTTGCTATGGCAAAAAATGAAAGGTTACACTGATGTGCCCGACGAGGATAGCGGTCGCAGATACCGTAATGTTGTTTTTCGCAGTGGAGAAGTAAGTTTTGAAATTCCTAAAAATGTAAAGCTCTTGCATTTTCATCCGCAAGAAAAAATTAAATATTATCACGTTATCGGCGGTGGAGCTGGTGGTTTCAGTGTTTACAATTGGCGAGGACAGGGATTTTTTGAAACCAGTATTGCAGGCAGGAATTTTGAATTTATGGTTCCTAAACTGGTAGTGGAAAAAGAGAAGCACAACGAGTTTAAACCAAGCCTATATACTGTTACTGAACCCGGCTCTTCCACTGAACTTTATAATCCTGCCTTTTATCATTCATCAAATGGTTTTTCATTTTATGCTCCAGCGGGAAAGGAATTGTTTTTGATTAAGGTAAAATGATCTACCATTTCACCCGACTATTCTGTAATGTGTTAATCTGATAGCTTTATATTTAATTCCCCGTTTTCTGAAAAAGCAGGAAATGTTGCAGCGGTAAAAATGTGCCGTTTTTGACCAGCTTAAAGCCATTGGCTGCAAGTTCTTTTTTTACCTGCTTTACGCTCATCTTATGTTCAGGTTTGATGGCTACCGTGGGATCCTCTTCTTTGTATTCAAGCAGCAGCAACTGACCATCGGGCTTAAGTGCCGCTCTAAGCGCCGCCAGATAAGCATCTGGGTATTGCAATTCGTGGTATACGTCGACCATGAAAGCCAGATCGATAGAGTTGGCCGGTAAATTGGGTGCTTTTTCAGTTCCCTTAACGACTTCCACATTGATCAGGCGGTCGTCTTGTGCCTTTTTCTTCAGGTAAGCAATGGCGTCGTCCTGGATCTCAACTGCGTATACTTTGCCTTTTGGAATGCGCTGTGCAACCCGAAAAGTGTAAAATCCGGAGCCCGCACCAATATCTGCTACTACACTATTGCTTTTTAGCGGTAGGGACGCCAAGGCCAGCGTGGTGTTTTCTTCTTGCGTTCTGTTATTACGTTCCAGCCATTCAACGCCTTCAAAACTCATCACCTGTGCAATCTCCCTGCCCATGTAAAGCTTACCCGTACCATTGGATGATGGCTTTTTGAAAGTGTAGGGTGATTGATTTTGGGCAGAGGCCGTTTGAAGACCTATCAAAAAGAAAATGGTAACTATCAGGTGTGATACTTTCATAATGATTTGATTTATAGGAGCAACGAAATCGACGGATAAATGTTTGTGATAGTTGTTTTTTTGCAAATAAAAATGAACCAACCTATTTTTTTGCTACGATTTGAATATCGAATTCTATAGAATCTGACATAGTTTGATTGGCTAAATTAGCATAGAATTTTGCTGATTTGTAACGAACATCCCATTTTGTTCGATCAATGACCAGTTTGGCATTCGCTTTTATAGTTTCGTCCGTAATCTCCGTTTTGGTTTGAAAAGCTACAGGCTTAGTAATTCCTTTAATAGTTAAGTTCGCAGTAACCTGTTTATGGTCACTATTTACTGAATTAACCCTGGTAATAGAAATGGTGGAAAAGGGAAATCGCTTAACTTCAAAAAAATCAGGATCTTTTAAGTGGTTAACAAGTTTATTATCACGCCCATGATTTTTATCTTCAATGGTATTCATGTCAACTTCAACAGTACCACCCACGAGCTGACCGTTTTCAATCCTCAATTCTCCTTTTGATAGATAAATATATCCTGCTTGAGCGTTTAAACCATTTAAGCTTGAACCTTTCCATTTGATGACACTTTCCTTACTGTCTATCATTAAATATCTCTCATCGCCGGTGTGTAAGGATAAGGTACTTGCTTGAGCCACATTTTTATTCTCCTTTTTCTGAGGTTCACGGCAACTGGATGCCAGAATGGCAATAAATAAAATTAAGGAGCAGATTGATAGTTTTTGATTCGTCATGTTAAAATGTGTTTATTAATAGCTGATTGGCAATGTTTTAAATCAGGAATACAATTATTTCTGGTTTTATATTTTGACTTTATAATGGGCATTTTTCGCCAATTATAAAGTGTTTGGATTGAGAGTGCCTCGCTTATCCCGTTTTAATTTATTCAGCGAAAGTACTTCGATATCCTTAAGGGCCAACGATTTGAATTGTAAATTAAAATGTAAATTTTGTAAATAATAAACGACACTATGGGTTATGTCTAAAATCTTCTGTCGGGGAACAGTGCGCGCCTCCTTGAAACAATATAGCTTTGTTCATTTCTGAATCTGTATAGCTTTCGTTATTATTGACAGCAAACAAAAGAATAAAAAATAATATGAAGTACGGAAAAACATTGGTTGCCAGCGTTATATTTTTCGTCCTTGTGTTTTTAACAACTTATTTATCAACGCAATATTTGTCTTTGCAGCCCTCCTCATCTTGTATGGATTGCTCCTACATGAGAGATGTTTTGTTGTTTTCGATCACTTCCATATTTGTGATCCCTTTGATAGTATGGATTCAGAAAAGAGCAAAACTCGGAAAAGTAGTATTGTCAATAGTCATCGGAGCAGCTTTCGTCGCTATTGTGTTTTTCAACATGCTAAATTTATTTCAGGAGAGAGTGTCTTCCTGGAGCTCGTACAGCACTGGCGATGAATTGTTAGCCGTACTACTTGATTCTTACCTTTACCTGACGGTAGGGGCGTCTATTACTTTTTTTGTTTTTTATAAAATTCTAAAAGTCAGATAATTTTAGATTGTCAATGCCCGTTCCCAGTGTGTTCCCCAATATCAAGATTTGTAGCACCTTTTTTTTTTACTAAATGTTCACCGAATTCTATAAATGCTCTTTGAGCTCCAGGCATCTGAGTCTGAAGAAAATCAACATTTTCGCCTTCTTTGATTACTTTATCTAATTTTTGAGAACCTGTGTAGGAAAATAAGTAGGTTTCATCATAGTTATCAGTCAAAATTTCGTCCTCGTACATATTGGCTTTGAAAACAACTTTGATAGTTTCATTTTGTCTGATGATAGCCTTAGGCGAGTAGCTAATAGCGCAGCCAGATCCGCAACTTATAACAATGGATTCCGTTGTGTCTGCCATTGACATAATTGCAGAATCTTTCTTCAGGACTTTCATCGTGTCCTGACCATCAATTTTTTCAGTTAAATGAGACTTTTTGTCCTTGCACCCAATCATCAATAGGAGGCAGGCAATTAACAGGCTATTTTTTATTTGCATTTTTGGAGTTTATTAAAGCTTCCTTTATTTTTTGGCGTGAAATGGCATTCTTCAATCCATCACTGGCATAGTGCAATCTCTGCTTTGCGCATGTCTTTTAACCACAAAATCCTTACCATCTAATTTGGTTTTTATTACGGATGCTTTTTTCCTCTTTTCCACCTATAATACCCAACGTAATTTCATAAAACTTTAGGAACCTTTCTGTCAAACTGGTAATTTGTGGGTTGTTCATGTCGTACATAATATCCAGGTAAATACCAGATTGCTGTACCCGATCTGTCATCGACAAAAGGAGCCAAACGACTGATATGTTTACAATTTCCGAAAAGTATTATATTCGTATCGTTCTAAGTCTTATTGACTTTAGCAGTCAATATTTAATCTAGCTCATTTTAAACTCTTATGAAAAGCGTTATCACACTAATCTTCTGCTTGAATTCCTTAATCGCATTCGGACAAAAAGTAAATGGAGCTTATATCAAAGACTTAAACAACGGATGTAAGGTGTGGGATGAAAACTATGCACCAGAAGACAGTATCAGTTGGAAAGGCAAGTGCAAAGATGACTTTGCAGAGGGTTCAGGAATTCTAATCTGGTATGAAAATGGTAAAGAAACTGCACGTTATATAGGCCTGATGCACAAAGGAAAACCAAATGGCAGAGGTAAATATATTTATTTAGGAAACGGCGAAGTGGAGGGCAATTATATTGATGGCGTATTACAGGGTACAGGATCAAGAACTTTTGCAACGGGGCTTAAATTAGAAGGACGTTATATTGATGACGAATTTTTGAGTCTGGATGAGCCCATTTTTAAGCTCCTTAAAAAGCATCCTGCTACATTTTTAGACAGTACAGATATTTATGTAAACGACGGGGATTCTAAATCACTGTTTTATTACACCATTGAACCAAAAGCTGATGTAAAAGGAGCGTTGGTGTTGCTTCCGTCTTCTGGCGAAAATGTCGAAAGTGTAATTAACAGTAATAAAAAATTAATACAATCTGCCACAGCACATCATATTTTGACGATCGTGTTGTCGATTAATAATGACAGGGGATTAGATGACGATCAATTGGCTCTTAATTTTCTTAATGCTACTTTTAATCAGGTTGCTGAGCAATATCACGTTCCGAAGAACAAATTTGTTATTGGTGGGTTCTCCGGTGGTGGTATGCTGGCGTTAAGATATACTGAAATGTCAAGAGATGATAGTCGTAAAACAACGATAATTCCAGCAGCAGTTTTTGGCGCTGATCCACCAGTTGATTTGGCTGGACTGTATAATACAGCGAAAAGGGATCTTATGCTAAATGCTGATAAAGTTGGTCTAAGCCCGGGTAAAATGAATGGATTAAGGGAAGCAAAAATGATTGTTGAAGAATACAATAAGATTTACGGAGGTGCACCTGATCAATATCCTGAAAGGTATATTCAGTGTTCAATGTATTCCAGATCGCAAAAAGATGGCGGCAATGCAAAGTATTTAAAAAACTTACCCGTTAGGATATATTGCGATCCAGATATATCATGGGCGCTCAAAGAAAGGAACCGGGATTATTACGATATGAATGCGGCTAATCTGTCTGGAATGATTAATTTTTTAAACCTTAATGGAAATAAAGAAGCAGAGTTTATACCTGCACTTGGTAAAGGATATAGACTAGATGGAACAAGGCACCCGCATTCGTGGTCTATCGTTGACTCAGTAGACTGCTTAAATTGGGTGGTTAATATTATTTCAAATAAATAACCAGGGAGTTTTATTGGTTATTTCTGAAAAGTGCCCCGGTAGCAAAAGCTACCGGGGCACTTCGTGTTTCTAATTAAAAGACTTTCGTATCGTCTGCATCGCGATGAACATCTTGCCAGTATCAGGGATCAGTATGAAACCAAACCGCTTATAAAACCTGACGGCATTTTCATCAATCGGGTCAACCACCAGAGCCAGGGTTCCAAGTTGGTCGGAGAGTGCCAGGCATCGCTCCATCGCATCCATTAACAGGTGAGAGCCGTAACCTTTTCCTTTACTCCTTTTATCGACTGCCAATCTTCCCAAAAGAATGGTAGGAAGATCGCTATAGCTGTTAGGAAACTTACGTATAAGGTCATCCGGCATATCATCTCTCGAAACCGAGTTACTCGCCAGCGTATAATAACCAAATACTTCACCTTTTTCATCAGCAAGCACGTAGCAAGCTGAAAGGTCTTTCCTCACATCCTGTGAGGCTTGTTTTTTAAAATAATTATCCAACAACGGGGTTTCACTGTCAAAAATTTCCCTGTTATGGTGTTTTTGCAATAGCACTACTTTCATTAGCTTCTTTAAATTTTTCGTAATTTAATCGAGCTTTCTTAAGTGCATCATTTGGCTCCGCAGGGTTCAGAATCGCTTCTAAAAATATTCTTTTGTCCTCCATCGAACTCAGGATGGTATTGCTATCCTTGATGATCTTCTGGGCCTGCGCCTGGACATGATAAACAATAAATTCAGAGAGGCTTTTAAACCCGCTTAGTTCTGAGGCGTACTTAATTAACTCCTTCTGTTCTTTGCTAATACGAACATCGATTCTATCGTTAACTGTGATTGCCATGTGTTTCTCTATAGTATTAAATATGTGTGAATAGTAATATGTGTATGTATGTCTTATGTTGTCCTATCAGTATCTTACTGTTGAACGGCCAATTTTATTTATCTTTTGTCAGTTTTTCATTTTGTTGTTAAACATGGTATTTATCTCTACTGCTTTACATTAATGAATGTGGTTCAATCGCTCACCCATATAAGAACTTGAGAGGTTAATGCTAAGGTGTCGTAAGTATCATCTAGAATTATGATTCTAGGTCCGGGTTTTAAATGTTTAGTACTGTCTGTTTTTTCTGAAATATTGTTTTTTTATCTTGCCGATAGCGGTCATAAACTGGATGACCCCGTGTTGTATTAGTAAAACAAATGTACGTAACATTTCCGTACAAAACAAATTTATATTTCTTTTGCTCACCACCAAATAAAGACCATACCATAACCTGGCAACGTATAAGCCTTAACTGAGGTATAGCACAAGAATTTTTATTATTAATCAATACTGGTTTTGAACTCGAACCCTGATCCCCTTATCGTTTCGATGCTGATCCGTGGCTCTGCCGACAGGTATTTACGCAGTTTGCTTACAAAAACATCCAGGCTTCTACCCGAAAAATAATCATCGCTTTTCCATATCTGCAAAAGCAGTTCCTCGCGCTTGAGCACGCGGTTCTGATGCTTACAAAAATAAAGCAGTAACTCGGCTTCTTTTTCTGTTAAGCGCGTGTTCCCTAAATCGTGCAATAACAACAAGCGGCTGCGATCCAATGTATAACTACCGGCCGTGATCACCTCAGTCGCTGGCACAAAAGTAGTTTCTGTACGCTTCAGGATGTTCCTGATACGCAAAACCAATTCATCTGCTTCAAAAGGTTTTACCACATAATCATCAGCTCCAAGCTTAAGCCCTTTTAGCTTATCCTCTTTCTGGTTCCGGGCAGTGAGGAATACGAACGGCATATCCGGGAAAATATTGATGACCTCAGCAGCCAATGTGAAACCATCCATCACCGGCATCATCACATCAAGCACACAGATATCCACACGGTCTGAATTCAGAAACTTAAGCGCTTCAAGGCCGTTACTCATCCACGTTACCTGGAACCCGGCTAACTCCAGGTATTGTTTCAGGATACCTGCGAAATCCAGGTCATCTTCTGCTAACAGGATATGTTTCATGTTAAAGGTAATGTAATGGTAAATGTAGTTCCTTTACCGTAAACACTTTGTACACTGATCCGGCCGCCATGGGCGGTAATAAGTTGCTGGCTGTAAAACAGGCCAAGGCCAAGGCCTTTAACGGTATGGATGTCGCCCTTTTCTATCCGGTAAAATTTCCCGAAAATGTGCTCAAGTTCTTCCTTAGCCATCCCAATGCCATTATCCGAGATCGCAATTTGATAGAATGCACCTTCCAGTGTTGTAGTGATAATCAGTTGTGTCCCCCCGTATTTAACGGCATTTTCGAGCATATTGCCAATTGCGGTGGTCAAATGAAACTGGTCTATGGCTATGGATACAGGTTCGCATTGCAACCTCTCGATAAGTTCCGCTCCCGGATTTGCCGCTTTAAAATCGGTAATGATCTTTTCGAGGAAGTGCTCCATCGATACCATTTCCTTTTTCAATATCAATTGTTCTGACCCGGCAGTATGCGTCATAACCTGGTCAATCAGTTTTTTAAGCCGGATGTGCTGACGCTCAATTACCTGAACTGAATTGCTAATGATACGGTTGGTCTTTAGTTCCGGCTGGCTTTTAACCGTGCTAACCGCCACGCTTAAGGTTGCCAGCGGGGTATTGAATTCATGGGTAATATTATTAATAAAATCGGTTTGCATATCCGTGATCTTTTTCTGGGTAATAAGTGCCCGGATAGAAAAATAAAATAGCAAGATAACAAAAGCCAGCAGTAACGCAGAAAAAACAAGGAGGCCGATCATCTGGCCCAATATATTCTGTTGCCAGTCATTAATGCTAAAACTGGAGCGGGTATTAAAGTCACGCACCATCGGTCCGGCTGCTGCATCGTCGCTTGCCGTCATGTCATGAATGATTTGCGGTTGGTTTAGCCGCTTCCCGTTGTTAAACCAGCGTTTGTTTTTCAGAACCAATTTGTAGCCGGAATGTTTATCGATCAGTACTGCATTTTGGATTACAACCTCATAAGCGGTATGGTATTGATCAAGCACATGGTTGTGGCTGATGTAGTAACTGACCTGCCTGGATATATCCGCTGAACCATTGCGAGTAAGCGCGTCAATTTCTGAATGCCGGTTTTCCCGTATCCTATTTTCTACTTGTTCAAACCAGGCATCGCGCAGTTTAACAATGTTCATATGCTCCTCCATCTTGACCAGTTCTGCCCTGACGGCCGTCTCGGCCTCCCTTTGCTTCAGGATAAACGTATTATGGATGAAATACCCTTGAACGGCTGTTAACGCCATTATGGCCAGCGTACAACCCCAGATCAGGTATTTTATTTTCAGTTTCATGAACCAAATATACCAGTAAACCAGAATTACAGGCAGCAATCCGATGACGTTAACAAACCATTAACAAAGCTGTAACGAAAAGCGGTAATTCAAACCTGCAGGTTTGTGGCAAATTAAAAGACTATGTACAAATTTATTTGCCTATTCGTATTCATCCCCTTTACAGGTTTAGCCCAGCATTACAAACTCAGCGGTTCCTTAAACGGTAATCAAAAGCCTGTTTCCTACGCCACAGTGCAGGTTCAAAACGTAGCTGATACCTCAAAGAAACAAAATACATTCAGCAATAATGACGGTATTTTCATTTTCGAAAACTTACCCGCAGGCGATTATCGCCTGAAGGTCACCATTGTTGGATTTAAAATATATAACCAACAAATAAAGCTGCATATTGATTTGCAACTTCCCGAGATCACCCTGGCTCAGAATCCTAACGAACTAAATGAAGTGGTGGTGATGGCAAAAAGGCCGACTATTACCCGCAAGATTGACCGGATAGATTTCAATGTTGAAAACACCATACTTTCGAGCAGCAGCGCCTGGGAGATTGTTAAACGCGCACCGGGTGTCCAGTCTGGAGGCGACCAGCTTGCGGTTCGTGGCAGTCGGTCTATCATCGTAACCATCAACGATAAAAAAGTAACCTTAAGTGGGGACGAATTAAAAGCTTTTCTGGAAAGTACAGCGGGAAATGATATCAAGTCGGTGGAGGTTATTACGAACCCACCGGCCAGCTACGAGGCTTCGGGCAACGCTGTCATCAATATCAAAATGAAAGCCAATCATACCCCAGGTTACAAAGGCTCAATTGGTGCAGGCTATACTCAGGGTATTTATGCCAAGGGAAATATGAATACCAGCCAATATTATAAAACTGGGAAGCTGGCTATTTTTGGTAGCTACAACATTGGCAGGGGCATTTACTATAACGAGATAAAAGAGGTAACCAACTATGCCGGGCAGCAGCAAACCTGGATGGATATCCTACGACGTAAAAACTATCGTGATGCCGAACACACTTACCGGCTCAATTTTGATTATGCTATCGATAGTCTGAATACCATTAGTGCAGGAACAGACGGCTATATCGCTAAAAATAATCACGCGTTATACAGTGTTCCCACAACCATCTATCAATCAGGCGCATTTCAATCAGCTTTTGATACGCAAAATACCCGCCGTACACCCAATACCAACGTCAATATCAATCTCGGTTATGACCATCGTTTTTCAGTGACCGAAAAACTTAGCCTTGCAGCAGATTACACCAATTACCAGAATACCATTGGTCAGGATGTCAGAACGAGCTACCAGGTTGTTGATCCGCATAACAGCCGCTTTGTTACCGATACCCGCCAGCATATCCGGCTGTTTTCGGCACAGGCAGATTACAGTAAAGATAGCAAGGTGATTAGTGTCCAGGTGGGCGCAAAGTTTAGCAGGGTACAAGCGGATAATTTCCTGGATTTTCGCCGCGATACCAACAGCGGTCTGGTGATCGATCCTGCGCTTAGTAATACCTTTCTTTACCGGGAAAGTGTATCCGCAGGTTATATTAGCGTGAATAAAGACTGGGGCACCTGGAGTTTTAAGGCCGGGCTCCGCGGCGAATATACAGACATCAACAGCAGTTCCATAAGCCCCGTGCAAATTAATAGACAAGGATACTTCAATCTTTTTCCGACGGTCTTTTTACAGCATAAGGTATCACCAGATAATCAGTTGGGCCTTTCTTACGGTAAACGGATCACCCGGCCGCCTTATAACTTCCTAAACCCTTCCCGTTCCTATTTCAGCCCTAACTCTTACCTCATGGGCGACGCGAACCTGAAACCAGCCCTTACCGATCAGTATAGCCTGTTGTATACCTACAAAAGCAGGTACAATGCTGAATTATATTTTATCAATGAGCAGCATCCCACCATACAGCTCCCTTTTCAGGACAATGCTACGAATACGCTGATCCAGAACGTGACCAATATTCCAGGTTCCCGGTATTACGGCATCGATTTGAGCACAAACTTACAGTCAGCAGACTGGTGGTCGTTGGATATAAACCCTGGCGCCGCCATTCTCATCAGCAGTTTCCCCCTGAGTGGGGGTGGTTTTATCAGGCGTAACGTTTTCAGTATAAACGGTACGGCAGATAACCAACTGACGCTAAACAAAAAGGCAGGTTTTACAGCCAATGTCAGCTTTAATTTTAATACGGCTGGTTTACAAGGCCCCGCAACCGTGAGCGGTATGAGTAGTCTGAACATCGGCGCAAAAAAGAAATTATTTAGCGACCTTGGAGAAGTATCGCTGAGCGTCAATGATATTTACAGAGGCCAGAAAATGAAAGTTACCTCTGATTATGCCGATCAGCACAACTACTTTACCTATTATGGCGACACGCAGAATTTCCGGATTTCCTTTAAATATAATTTGGGTAATGCGGGCCTGAAAGGGAAAGAACAAAAACAAAAGACCGATGAGCAGAAAAGGTTGTAAAGTTTAACGATTTATATTGAAAGTGTTTAAACCAAAACCACTATACAAAGTATAACATTATAAGGAGTTGTTAATTACCGAAATAGAACGCTAAATATGATTTTCAATAGATTACCAATATGATCACAAGTGACAAAAAGAAGCCAAACGACTGATTTGTTTACAATTTCCGAAAAGTATTATATTCGTATTGACTTTAGCAGTCAATATTTATTCTAGCTCATTTTAAACTCTTATGAAAAGCATTGTTACACTAATCTTCTGCTTGAATTTTTTAATTGCATTCGGACAAAAAGTAAATGGAGCTTATATCAAAGACTTAAACAACGGATGTAAGGTGTGGGATGAAAACTATGCTGCAGAAGACAGTATCAGTTGGAAAGGCAAGTGCAAAGATAACTTTGCAGAGGGTTCAGGAATTCTAATCTGGCATGAAAATGGTAAAGAAACTGCACGTTATATAGGCCTGATGCACAAAGGAAAACCAAATGGCAGAGGCAAATATATTTATTTAGGAAACGGTGAAGTGGAGGGCAATTATATTGATGGCGTATTACAGGGTACAGGATCAAGAACTTTTGCAACGGGGCTTAAATTAGAAGGACGTTATATTGATGACGAATTTTTGAGTCTGGATGAGCCCATTTTTAAGTTACTTAAAAAGCATCCTACTACATTCTTAGACAGTACAGATATCTATGTAAACGACGGAGAATCCAAGTCACTTTTTTATTATACCATTGAACCCAAAGCTGATGTAAAAGGAGCATTGGTGTTGCTTCCGTCTTCTGGCGAAAATGTCGAAAGTGTAATTAGCTGTAATAAAAAATTAATACAAGCTGCCACGGCACATCATATTTTGACGATCGTATTGTCGATTAATAATGACAGGGGATTAGATGACGATCAACTGGCTCTGGATTTTCTCAATGCCACTTTTAATCAGGTTGCTGAGCAATATCGCGTTCCGAAGAAAAAATTTGTTATTGGTGGGTTCTCCGGTGGTGGAATGCTGGCGTTAAGGTATACTGAAATGTCAAGAGATAATAGTCATAAAACAACAATAATTCCAGCAGCAGTTTTTGGCGCCGATCCGCCAGTTGATTTGGCTGGACTGTATAATACAGCGAAAAGGGATCTTATGCTAAATGCTGATAGAGTTGGTCTAAGCCCGGGTAAAATGAATGGATTAAGGGAAGCAAAAATGATTGTTGATGAGTATGATCAGATTTATGGAGGTTCACCCGATCAACATCCTGAAAGATATATTCAGCGTTCAATGTATTCCAGATCGCAAAAGGATGGCGGCAATGCAAAGTATTTAAAAGATATACCCGTAAGGATGTATTGCGATCCAGATATATCATGGGCACTTAAAGAAAGGACCCGGGATTATTATGATATGAATGCGGCTAATCTATCTGGAATGATTAATTTTTTAAACCTTAATGGAAATAAAGAAGCAGAGTTTATTCCTGCCCTTGGTAAAGGATATAGATTAGATGGGACAAGGCACCCGCATTCATGGTCTATCATTGAACCAATAGACTGCTTAAATTGGGTGGTCAATATTATTTCAAAAAATAACTAGGTGAGTTTGACTATATAAAGAACTACGAACCGAATAACGCACCTTAAATTTTGCAGTTAGTAAGCCTGAATTAGAACATTAGCTGGAATGTGAAGTACATCAGTTAATTTCCGGATCATAGAAAGGCTTAATTTTCTTTTTCCCGATAGAACCTCTGATTTCCTTGAACGAGTACCTAATAAGTTGCTAAGTTCGTTTTCAGACAAATTCATTTGTTCCATTCGAAACTTTATAGCTTCTATTGGATTAGGATAAGAAACAGGATAATGCACTAATTCATATTCCTTAATTAATAGACTCAAAATTTCCAATTCATCGGAAATTGCAGAACCTTCTACGATATCAGTTTGCATCAACTCATACACATGAGCTAGCGCATTATCATATTCTTTCTCACTTTTAATTGGTTTTAACATAACTAATTGTTTTAGCATTTATTTTATCATACTGTTTATGCGAACCAAACCAGACAACAAACACAATTTTCAATCTATACTCTATATCAACTATTAGGCGATAACTATTGCCGTGGATATTATATACAACTCTTTTTTCATTGAGAACGGAAGCATTTTTATATTGTGCTTTTAATTCATTTGGATTATTCCATAGTGCAGTAACGGCCTCTTCATACCAGCTCAATAACGCCTGTTCTGCCTGATGGAATTCACCAATATAATCCTTTAGCGTCTTTACTGCTATCACTCGCATATTTAACAAATATACTGATTTGTTCCCAAAAAGGGAACATTTTTTTATTGACCTCTTTTCCCCGATTTAGCACTGCGCTGGAAAAGGCAACAGAACTAAATCCCGGAGGTGGTATCGGGATTATTGTGCTCCTAAATTTAAAAAATAAAATAGGGCACCATATTGTGCATGCTAACTAGTATTTGCTTACGATAATGGTTGGTATTGTTCTATACCTGTTTATATTGCAAATTGAAAATCTATTTTATTAAATTGAAAAATGATCAAATAAGTAAATTCAAAGCATTTTTGCAACATACAAAGACTGAAGGAAGTTGGGAATTTCCGTATTTTACACAGGTCGATTTTTATGGAAGGCACAATTATATTCAACATCTCATCCAATTCTAGATAATAAGTGATGACTAGTAACGACTTTTAGCATGTGGACACCGATTTCATTAACCGAATTAAAAGAATGGATCTCAAGGGGAGAATCAAAACTCGATGATGAGCCATTGAACTTTTGGAACCTGATTAAAATTGCGCCGCAGAAATGGAAAGAAAAAGAATATGGAGACGAGGGCGGAGGATTTTGGGTTGTTGCTGTTTTCGGAAATACAGTAGTTTTTTATAATGATATCGAAGATGGGTTTAATACTTCACCATATACAGCTTACGGACAGATTAGCGAATATGCATCTGAACAAGCCGAACTTGATTGGATCGTAGAACGACTTTACAATTCATTAAAACGGAATGCTCAACTATAATGGCAACTACCGATGAGCACAACTGGCTTGACAAGTAAAATGCTTGCATATCATGAGGCGATTTAGACTGGGGAAGCCTCTACACTATGTACCAGAGCCTACTAATGATGATGTAGAAGGACTTGTTACTAAAAAAGCAATTGGTGGGCTGCAGAACAGTAGATAGGTTTAACCAAACTTGCTGAATCCTAAATTGAGTAATAAACAATTTGATCTCTTTTAAAATGGCAGAAGAAGAATACGAAAAAATACTTTTCAAATTTTACAGCAACGTCCTTGATGAAGAGACGATCGAGACAATGTGGGCTGTAATAGTTGATAAGGAAAAGGGTCTATACAAATTAGACAGTATTCCCTTTTATGCTCCCGACGTCGCGGCTAATGATATTATCTATGCTGAATTTGATGAATATCAAGAACGGCTAACCTACAGGCACACGGTAGAAGCGTCTGGTAATTCTACTGTTCAGGTTGTAATATTGGAATCTGGCAATGATACAAATGAAATTAGAGAAGTGTTTGACTTGCTTGGCTGCTCTAGCGAAAAGTATAGTGAAAGATATTTTGTAATTGATGTCCCTGGTAGTTTGAACTATGCAGTTGTACAGGATAAGCTAACGGAGCTGCAAAATGCTGGGATTCTAGATTATGCAGAGCCCTGTTTATCTAAAAAGCACGGGCTGGAGTAAATTATGAAAACCGAAATCGATATTTTTATCTGATAGAGAAGTAGAAATTTGGGCTTATGCCGAGTCTCAAAAATGGAACGATGCACTTTGTAACCGAAAAACTTCCGCGGAAGGAATATTTGACAAATATCGGGATATCTATAAAGCTTATCTTGAATTCTATTTTCGCATTGATGAAGAAGCAATAAAACTTGAGTCTCAAAGCGGCTGATATTTTTAAATTGGTACGCTCTGGTGGAGCGGAAAATTCTTCTACAACCTTTCCAATCTTTTAGTAATTTTATCTAAACTTTCACCATTCGCCAAGCCGCCAAACGCTACCGGGAAGTTCAAAAGGATGATATAGTGGACAACAAAATTGAAACATATTCGACACTTTGGAGTTTGGTTGAACTCGACCAGACAGAACACAAACTGAAAGAAATCGCGTTTTTTTTCTTAAATGCAATGAAAGACTGGCCGATACAAGACCAGCATAGAATTGCAGACTTTGACAAAGAACTTAAAGAATATTTCGGCTCACCATTAACAATTGAGAGAATACACGCAAAGAAGTTTAACGGAAAAAATGCTTGGCAGGTTGAAGCTGACAGTTCCATAGTTGAAGTCATTGACACTTCAGCAAGATTTTGCAATGAAAGTAATTTCGATAATATATTAAAAAATATTCTTGATTTCTATGAACAGGAATTTAAGAAGACTGACTTTATTGCACAACTGAAATATAGGACAACAGAACAAGGTGGTAGACAGACTCCGGCTAAAAGCGGTTACAGACCACAAATAAAGTTCGACTTCATAGAAATGCAGACATCAGGACAACAAACTTTTATTGACAAGGAAACTGTTTTTCCTGGTGAAACAGTTAACGCAAAAATTAAAATATTATCACCAGACTATTTTTCGGGTTGTCTGACAGAAGGAATGGAATTTGAATTTAGAGAAGGTACGACAGTTATTGTGACAGGAGAAATAAAATATGGCAATGATATATTACTTTACACCATTTGTAAAAACTAATATAGCTCAGAATATTCAAAACTCAATGCTATAAATAGTAAAGCCCCTGATTCATCATCAAGGGCAGTCCGAACCTTAAATACAATTAAACTACTTCTTTTTGCGAGTTTGCGACAAATCTGACCCTGCAACTCTTTTTTCAGCAGGAGTAGATTTTGGGTCTCTTAAAATTTTAGAAGCATCTGTTGCCACTTTTGGTGACGTTTGTTTTGTGTTTGTTTTCGCCATAATTATATACAGTAATTAGATACTGTATATAAATTTAGCACTATACACTTTTTCGTTATTACGGTTAACCGTAATAGATCTAATATTTTTAGTTTTCCACAATACTTTACTAAATCGGGTTAGTTCGGTAAATTTGTTATGTAGTATAAATCAACTACATAGAAATTATGGCAGATAATGAAAAAACATCTGAACAGGTTGCAACGATTGCTTCTAGGATTTTGAAAATGAGTAAACCAACAATCATGACAAATGAGTTATGGGAAGATATCAAAACCATAGCAGCATCTGCATTGACTCAGACAGCAGATAAACCAAAGTCATTTCCGTTAGTCAAAAACTATCTTAACCAATCAAAATATCTTCGAAGTGTAGAAGGCATAGGTAAAACAAATTATTTTGATCTCGGAGCGGAGATGGCGAAATTAGACGAAAAGAAGTAGAAAATTTTTATGAGAAAGTTATGACTGCCCCTTGGAAACGAGGGGCTTTATTATTTATAGTATTTAGATATGAATGGTTCTAATTTATTTTAATTGAAAAGAACTATTTATGAAAAGTGTTTATGTAGACGAATGTATCAGGGCTTCAATTGAAGCTCTCGAATTGGCTAAATTGATAAGAGAATTAAATTCAAGTAATTATGAAGATGCTGTCAAATTCCTCAGATTATATACGAGAGAAAATAGAAGAGAGGATATCGTTGAATTTACAGAGAAAATAATCTTAGATATTGAGAAGAAATTCCAAGAGGTTAAATCATGACAATATCAATGGCTTCAATCCTAGGTTCTTGATATGGTTCTAGCTCATTTTCATGGTATTCTGAGTAAACAAGAACTTTATTATCTGCAAGATAACGTACACCATACCATGCACCGTTTGGTAGTTTCTTAACTAATAACATTTTTCCAACATTGAAGTACTTATGCTGTACGTATGAAAGGTCTTCAAATTTTTGTATTTCCATATTATTCATAGATTGCGTTGTTGATAGTGGCTGTTAATTCTCTTAATTGATCTACACAAGTTAAATCATAATACTGATTAAGCCAAAAACTATTATCCGTTTTGATGATATTTACCAATATCTGCCTTTTATTATAACTTGTCATGGATTGAATAATGTAAAATACAATCAACGTAGCTGGCAATAGCCCTATGCACCAAAAGAAAGCTAAAAACAAAGGCGTTAAATCACCAAATCCAAATTGTGGTTCTGTCGTACATATATAAACATACATTACAGCTACCCAAAACAAACCCACCAAAGGTGACAACGCTTGATAATTTGGTTTAAATCTGTGATACTTAACATCCATTTCCTTCATTTCCGCACCTCTTAGCTCATTAATCCCAATAAATGCGTTGTTATTTGGATGATTGAAGATCACCCTTTTATCCGTTACTGTAAACTTCTCTGATCCGATAATTATTTCAGATACTTTGTGCTCATTTGCTGTTAGTGTTTCCATTGCAATTGTTATATATTTTATCAAATTTTAATCTGGCATTTTGAACTTGTTCAGGTGTCCAATCATTATCAATACCTAATTGTTGTAGTCGTTCCAAGTTGGCCTGAACTATACTAAAACATTCATCCATCTTTCTGAGCTGTTTTGTTGTGTTATGCATTGATCTAGCTTCTTTATAACAATCACATGATGTCTGGGCTAATTTCTCTGGTGTTTTTGGAGTACATGAGTAAAGCATTGTAATAGCGATACTTAAAATCGATATTAATAGTCTCTTCATTTGTTAAAGCGTTAAATTATCCGAACAATAACAGGGATTAAAATCCCTATATCAAAATGTAATTATTCCTTTTCTTGTGATGATGGTTAAGGACGGAAAACATAGGAGAAATGAGGAAGGGATATCCACCTTAGCTAACAATATTAAGCGATACAGGAAGGAGCGCAATATGACTATGCAGGAATTAGCAAACAGGTTAGATGTAGATTATTCCCAGATCAGCAGGATGGAAAGAGGCATAGTGAATGCAAACATTTCCATTGTTTTCGATATTGCAAATGTGTTAGAAGTCAAAGCCAGTCAATTATTAGAACGATAAATATTAATGGGAAGTTTGGAAAAATCACAAATAAAAATAATAGCTATTATTAATGTCATCAATAATATCAAATTGACTGAATATAAGTCCTTGACCTACGGTTTTGATAAGTGGATAATCTCATACAATGAGTACCCACGTACGGTTCAGTATGCCGACTACTCAAGAGTATATGTCTTTAATGTTAGTTTGGATCACTATGTTCTTCGAAACCTATTAATGCATTATAACTTGATAAGTGAAAAGGATCTTGAAATCGAGTCTAATTTATCAGGTTATTTAATTTTAAAGTACCCTGTTTCTGAAGTTCCTCAAATAATTTAGTTCTTTCTATAAAAAAGTTTTCAATTTTGCTTGCAATCTTTTGTTTTCTTCGATCATCACTTATATTGAAATTAATGTGATATAGTTCTTGAATGACATCACATGCCTGTTGATCCATCAACAGATATATTAACTCCCATCTTTTAGATTTTTTAATTTTTCCCATGTTTACAAATATAAATCAGACATTTACATTTATAAATGTCATTGGTAGCTATGGAAGAGCCAAAAAAAATATTAACAGACTTAGTAAGTTATATTGGTGTATTCGGCACAGGTATTTTAGGAACAATCATAACAACAAGATTACTGAATCGGGAAGTCTTACTTACTAAAAGAATCTTCATCCAAAGGGTGGCATACTCCAGCAACTCTGCAACATGGGGTAAAATTGATGTGCTCTATAATGGGGCACCTTGCAATAATTTACACTTGATTACTGTCGAGATACGTAATGACAGTAATAAAAACATAGATGATGTAGAGGTCGTGTTTACCGTTCCTGAATTTAATACATTTTACGCCAATTCTGGACAATACAAACAGGACGAGGTTTTTACACCATTATTGTTATCAGATGGGTATTATAGGTACTTCATGGATGTTTCTGAAAGAAACAGGACAATAGAATCGCTAGATGAAGGGGCACAGATCCGATTACGAGGTGAGATCGATCATGTTACAAGAGAAAAAAAATTTCACATACCGGTTTTTAATAAAAATGGAATCGGGATATTCAGCTTTCTAATAGATAATACAACTAATATGGAACCAATTTTAATGGTGAGCATCGTAAAAAAAGACGTTAGACTCGCTCCATATCAAGAGGAAGAGGAAAGGAAAACCATACAAACAAAATGGGTCGAAATAATGACTTGTTTGTCATTGATCTCATTTGCTATTTTGATTGCAACATACAGTCCTACTGTGAAATTTACAGTTTGGCTGATGATTATAAATTTGTTCACATCATACTATCTGAGCATGGCAATCTATCGATCAATAATTTGGATAAAGCGATTTTTAAGTTAACAGCAATAAGTGTAATTAAATACTCAAATTTGTTTATTTCAAATTTTAATACTATATTTACACCATGCTTCCAGAGTTTAAAAGTATTATAGATCTACTGCAAAAATTCCCCACAGAACAGGACTGTATTAATCATCTTGAAAAAATAAGATGGGATGGAAATGTTGTTTCCCCATTTGATCCAGAATCTAAAGTTTATAGCTGTGCAGGAAATAAATACAAATGCAAAAACTCTGGCAAATACTTTAATGTAAAAACACAAACCATTTTTGATAACACAAAAATTCCTCTGGTAAAATGGTTCTTAGCGTTATATGTGTTTTCGTCTCATAAAAAAGGTATTTCATCACATCAGTTAGCAAAAGATATTGATGTTACTCAAAAAACTGCATGGTTCATTTTACATAGATTACGTTACGCTTTTGAACATCCAGATTTCCAAGCTGAGTTTACTGATCATGTTGAAGTTGATGAAACCTATGTAGGTGGTAAGGAACCAAATAAACATAAGCACAAAAAGACAGGTAAAACCCAAGGAAGAAATACCACTTCAAAGAAGCCTGTAGTTGGAATGAGGGAGCGTAATGGGAATGTGTATGCTAAAGTTGTAGATAATGTATCTATGAGCACAATACAGCCTATGATCGAAAGTATGGTTCCTCATGGTGCTACAGTCTATACAGATGAATGGTTAGCTTATAATAGACTTAGTGAAAAATATCTGCACCATCGAGTTAATCATGGAGCTAAGGAGTTTGTTAACCAAATGGCATCTACAAATGGCATAGAGAATTTTTGGTCTCATTTAAAAAGAATGATTGATTCCAACTACCATTGGGTCAGTAAGTATCATTTACAGAGCTATGTTAATGAAGAGATGCTCAGATTTAATACAAGACATAATTCAGCATCACAGAGATTTAATTATGTTTTAGGTAATATTGGTGGACGTTTAAAATACTCTGAACTAATTGAAGTAGGAGATAAAAATTAGGATAATATTTTAATCAGCCACTTGATTTTTTCAGTTTCGAACCGATATTTAATATATAAATTAGGTTAATAGTATTTAAACAATGATGTAATCATTTATTTCAATTTATAATAATTACCTGAATGAAAAGTAAAGAAGATAAGGATTTAATAGTTAAAAGTGAAGGCACTTTTGTTTTCAGAGGTAAGAAGATCAAATATGCATTATTAGAGAATGGATATGCAATTATAGCAGTAACCAGTTTATTAATGCTCTTACGAGCTAAAGAAAAAGATTTCAATGATTTCCCTTCTTTTAGAAGATTTAAATCTCAAAATAAATGGAATAATGGTCTTTATCTAGATGAGGTTATAGAGATTCTTATTTCAATTATTAGTGGTAATGAAAGTGAAGATCTTATTAAGAGTGCTAAGGATTTATTGACTGATCTATCTTTGAATGCTTTAAAGTCATTTACTGGTGAAGAAGATATTATTGTAGATGAAGAACCAAAGCAAGAACCTACGTTTAATCAATTGTTAGGAGCACTAATGAAAGTTCCACCACCTAAAAAAGGATGAGATAGTATTGATTATTTTGATGATGCAGATATTTATAGTAATAATGATTATATTTGTATCAATTTATAACTAAATAAAAATGGAAGAGAGATTAACTAGATTGGAAGAAAAACTTGATACGTTCATTGATGCTGTTCAATCTGCTTTTCAAAAGATTGATAAAAATTTCGAGTCATTTAATAAAAGATTTGATGTTATAAATGCTAAATTGAATAGCCTTAATGAAAAGGTAGACATCTTACAAGGAAACTCTTCGTCAACAATTGAAATACTCGAAACTGGCTTTAATGATATTAAAACAGAAATTCAAAAAATATCTGTAGTAACACGTTATGAAAACGACTATCCTTACCTGGCTAAAGAAGAAGCTAAATCGGGAGAACAGCCACTAAACTAAATATTAAAGTTAATTAAAACATAATGAAAAGCTCAGTCTAATCGCTGAGCTTTTTTTATATAACGCTTAACAAGAATAATCAAATAAATGAAATGTCCTCACTGCGTAAACTACATTAACGAATCTTTTAAGTTTCATTTTTATGGCAACGATTCTGATGGGTATTGGTTTACAAAATCAATGAATTGCCCAAATCCAAACTGCAAGAAAAATATTATTTCTCTTATAAAAAGTACGGGATTTAGAAATGATCCGTACGGTAACATGATTGGTCCAATGGATGAAATTAGTTCTATATATGTAAATCCATTAAAATCTTCAAGACCATCTCTATCGCAAGAAGTCGATTCTAAATTTTCTAAAGATTATAACGAAGCGTGCCTCATATTAGACTTTAGCCCAAAAGCAAGTGCTGCTTTAAGTAGACGCTGTCTCCAAATCTTGTTAAGAGAGAAAGCAGGAGTTAAGCCTGGAGAACTTGCAAAAGAAATACAGGAAATAATTGATAGTGGTAAGCTACCATCACACCTTTCTGAAAGTATTGATGCAATCAGGAATATAGGAAATTTTGCATCTCATCCAATAAAAAGCACATCGACTGGGGAAATTGTAGACGTAGAAGCAGGTGAGGCTGAATGGTTATTAGATGTGTTAGAATCATTATTTGATTTCTATTTTGTTCAGCCAGCTTTAATTAAAGCTAAGAGAGATGCATTAAATCAGAAATTAAGTGATGCAGGAAAAACCCCAATGAAATAGATTTAACTATTTTAATAGATTTTAATATATTTGTACTGTCGATAAACTACATGGATTTTTACTTCGCCATAACTAGAGCTAATTAAAGCGATCAAGTATGTATTACTTATAATTGCTATAGAATGGATTTTAGTCAAAACATCCCAGAGCGTTGCGAGACACTCTGGGTTTTTTTATGCCATGTTCTCGCAGTCTTTGTCAAGCAGACTTTAAAAAATTGTCAGAAAGGAGGTAAAAATGATATGTTCAAGTTTATCGACAATAGACTTCACAAACTTATATTCAGACGCTCCCGCAGGTTACCTAACGGAACTATGATATACGCAAAAGGCCGCCCGTTCCCAATATGGGTACCTGTTGTGTAAGCTCTTAGTTAAAACAACCAGAGGAAGGCAACCTCTGGTTTATAAATACCTTAAATGTAATTCGGTGTAAAGTAATATATCATTGCCTAAAATATATAGTAAATGACAAACTTGAAAAAGCCAATCGGTAACGCTTCGACCCAAATGGTGGGGTTTCGTGTTCCTAAGACAGTAATGATGAAAAATCATTGGTACATTATTCGTTTCCATTTAACCGGGCTTTGTTAGTGCAACTATAAACATGAATTATATGTTATTTGGCTGTAAATCAATAATATTTCTCATATTTCTACTTTTTACATTATGTTTTATTTCATGTGATCAGATTTTCGGGGACATTCCTCCTACGCTCTTGAAACAAGCTTATAATCAAAAGAAGACAAAAAAAGCTATGGTGTTTATCAAGGATGGCAATGCAACTACCGATAATTCTTTGCATGTAATTCTGGAAAATGCAGATTTCGAATTAACCGATGCGGAGTTAGGAAATGTTTTTATCGTAAACTCTGATCATAACTCTGCAACACTGGATTCAAATGCGATAAACTTAACTTGGTTAAGTGAAAAGACTTTGGAAATCTCATTCGATTCAAAATTGAGGACATTTAAAAAAGCTAATGAAATATATGGAGTGAAAATTATATATAAGGAACTATGAAAATAACCTTATGAAATGTTATCTACACATAGACAATGATAAGATTGGTAAAGTTGAATTCGAAGTAATCGATGAAAGTATGGGCGGGATATCGGGCGACCTGATTGCCAACGAAAATTACTTAAAATACAAACCAGCCGTTCAACAACATTTTCAGTTAAAAGGCATTTCAAATGTTGAAGATTTTAACTTTAGAATTACGCTAGAAAATGGAACAGAACTAAATCCAGCAGGTGGCATAGGCGTTATTGATTCCGCAGAATTCAATGAGTTAAAAGTTGAAGCGGCTGGACTGGATTTATCGATATTTAGAAGTAATAAATAATAAGTGTAATTTTATCGGTGATGAAAATGGATCAAATATCAGAGATTGGGATAGATGCGCAGGAAAGGCTCTACATAAAGCCCTCAACAGCCCGTTTTGATCTCATTTATAGAACAGCTAGAGAAGTACATTGGGATGCAAACGGACTTTTCCTTTTTTCACCGAAGCCGAGAGAATGGACTTATCTTGATTGGTACATACACATAATTGAAGTAGTGAGTAGTGAGTGCGGATATAAACTCGTATTGAGCGATGAAACTATATGGACAAACATTCCCAAGGAATTAAAGCAAGATATTGACGAAGAAGGTTTTTGCTCTTTACTCCATAAAAATAACTAATGGAAATCAATGCTATTCGGGGCTTTAGGGCAGTTGGTTAACAAAAATATTAATGGAAAGGAACCTGTTAGAAACAATTATTTCATCGGAATATTTGCTTGAGCACGTGGAATTACAAGATATTTCTGATGCTATAGTGATGATTCAACAATCATTTCAGATTTCGTTTCATGAAAACGAACTTGCAGATGTCAAAATATTTGAAGATTTGTGTAACCTTATCCACGGAAAAATCAATCTCGAACACAATGATGACTGCACGAGCCAACAAGCTTACTACAAACTTAATCGAGCATTATCTGATGTTTTTAATCTAAGCAAATTACATTTAAGTCCAGAAACTCTTATTGAGGACATCATACCACGTAAAAATAGAATTGAGAAAGTAAAAATGTTAGAAGATATACTTGACATGAGGCTATTTCTATTATCTCCACCTTTCTGGTTGACTTGTATGCTAATAGTTATATTCCTTTTGTCTTTATTGGCTTTCTTTATTGGTTGGAAAATTGCTATATCAGGAATTGCTTTTTCACTTCTCGGATTCAGAATCGCGGATAGGATGGGGAAGGAGATTGCTATTAAAACTGTGGGAGAATTAACTGATAATATGGTATCCAATAATTACATTAAATCACGACGTGATCCAAACACCGTGAATAAAAGAGAGTTAGATGATGTAACTAGAAGTATTTTTATTAAGTTATTCTATTTGTCTCCCTCAGCACTACATAAAGAAGCAAAGTTTAGTGAGTATTAATTTTGATTTTTCGGTCTATTTACAACTCTTTTATTTTTAATAATTGTTTTCAAGTAGCAATGTCTTTTGGTCTCGTGTTGCCCCCCAAATTTAGAAAATAAAATAGGGCACCAGATTGTGCATGCTGACTACCCAGAGGAAATGATTGAAGCGAGGGGATACGTAGAAAAATATCGGGATAAAAAAATAAATCAATTACTAAAGAAGCTGAATTTAGCTTCATTATTGAGCCTGCCAGCTGTCTTAGGTTTCGTGCTTTTTTTTGGTGCCGGCTTTACATAATGAATTTTTTTCCAACTTTGACCGACCAGGTTTCCTAATTTTCCTGTTAGTGGGCCAAGAATGCCGCGTGTCAATTTTGCCATAAGGGTTTGATTTAGATTTATTGATGCTTGTTTGTTACTGGTTTACTAATGTGTTTATAAAGCATTTTAATTGCCTTGCTTTTGAATAGGCTATTTATAGCTGTTGCATAGCCTAAATTCCGCTATGTGGTGGCTACTTGGTGGCTACTTGGTGGCTACTTGTTCCCTAGTTGCCTGTCTTTCTTATCGAAGCCTTTACCCACCTAATACCTACGCAACCTTAACTGTTCTGTAAACGATATTTTATTATCTGAATTTTACAGGGCTTTAATGGCAAAAAGGTTGCACAACAATATTTTAGTTCACAAATCAAAATTATGTAATCTGTTGATAATTAGATGTTGAGTGGAATGATCGACCTTTTGAATAGACCAGAAACTAGGTGAACGGTACACTTTTATTATGTAAATCGACGATGTTTTTTGAACACGAATTCATTTGGATTTAGAAAGTAAATAATAAATCGTTCAAAAAGATTAAAAAACTTAGAAAAGATCTTGAGCATAATAGACGGTTAGAAAACTGCTGACCTGTCTAAAACTATTGTAAGAAATGCCATTTGGTAAAGCCTGGACTTAAACACAATGGTTGATTAGAATCGACTATACAAGAAGAAGTTAATAGTTGCTAAGTCTAGGTCGGGTCTTCTCTAATTAGAGATCACTTAATAAGCTAACCAACTTTGTTGATACGGTTTGATTTTCAATATTAATTAATATTTTATTTAATACGCCATCTCTAAAGGCGCGTTAAGAATAACAAATTAGATAATATACCAGCAATCTCAAGCAACACAGACCTCACTAATCCTTCCTGAATTTATCCGAAAAACTTATGAATCGCTCGTAATACGTTTTGGTAACAGCTATCTTCATTCCATTACTTAGCCTCACGAAATTGGGATTCATTGATCGAATGTGCTTAGTTGAAATAATGAACGACCTGTTTATCCGCAAAAAATAAGCGTATGGGGAAAAATCCCGCTCAATAGAAGTTATTGAATAATAATATTGTAAACTATCTTTTGCTGTGAAAATGCGAATGTAATTAGCTTCACTTTTCACAGCAATCACGTTAGCTAGATTTATAGTTATCAATTCCCCTTTTGGTGTTACAGGCAACATAATAGAATCAATTTCTACTAGTCTTGGGCTTAGTAACCTAGTCACAACATTTATAAATTTAGCCTGCCTGATGGGTTTGTGTAAGAAGGCTACTGCAATATCGTCAAAAGCAGCCATGGCTGAATCACCATAAGCTGTAATTACAAACAAATGGTCAACCTTGTTGCGGATTGCCGCATAAAGCACATCTCCATTCATTTTAGGCATCTGCATATCTAGAAAAAGGAAATCTACAGGTTTCTGCATGGCTGCAAATTCCGCCATCGCTAATAGGGGGTCGGTATACGACGCCAAAGTATATAAGTTTTCCATTTGCCCGATGTAATCTTCGAGTAGCTCGATGGCGGATGGATCGTCATCAATAATGATGCATGAATAATTATTCAATTTCTAAATCTGTGATGTATCTAATTAACAACAATTTACGAATAAATAATTTAATTATACGAGAAAAAAGTTTTTATCAAATTCCGTATAAATTATTCAGGGTTCTATATAAAAAAGATACAAGTGAGCACAATATATTGTAAGATTTGCCAATAATTTGCTGTGACGTTAACTACTTAAAGATGCTCTCCTCTCAACATGAATACCAATTTGATTAGCAATTTTATTTTTTCAGGGAAACAACTTCCAGATGAATTGATCAATGATGAAAAGAAAAGATTACGTCTGGAAGAATTTATTTTAGAACGGATATCTGCCAGGAAGTACCGAAAGGGTGAGCTTCTGCTCGAACTGGGAGAGGTGCCGGATGTCATCTATTTTCTTATCGATGGAGTTGTTGGAGGTTACAAATCTTCTGAAGATGGGGCCTTAAAGCTGGCACATGGATGGATCAATAAGTCTATCGTTACAGACGGGTGGCAGTTCATTGCCTCCAAACCATCTATGCTATCAATTCGAGTCATTAAAAGTAATACAGTCCTGATGGGCCTCAGCCGTATTTATATTGAACAAATGTTTTCAATTTTTCCGTACACCAGGATATTTATTGAAAACATAATAGAGGATAACGATCGAAATTCCAACAGAACAATATTAATGGGCTATAATGGCCATCAAAAGCTTGGAAGAATGCGAGATCGATGGCCGGGTATAGAGCTAGTTGCGCCAAGGTCATTTATTGCAGATTTACTTCATATCACTTCGCAACATTATTGTCGATTACTTAGGGAAGAGCAAGATTCTGAACGTCAGCGCTAACTTCCTGAACATTTACTTTGATCTTCTGAACAATCCCTCAAAATTTCTGAACTAAGATTTTTAGGAATACGCATGCTGTGTTTTTAACTTGGTATCAGACATTTACCCAAGGGTAAATCTAAAATATTCGGTGCAGTAAAGAGGTGGTACCTGGTCATGATCGCCCTGCCCGGGCGGCAAGTAGAAATCGCTAAGATAACCAGCCCAAGCACAAAGGTTATCGGTTGCGTAAAACGGCAGGTATTAGTAAACAAGAAACCGTAATTGCTACAAAGGCCGCAGGCACAGCGATAGGTGCAGGTTACAATGAGTGGGATTGCAGCAGCCAGGTTGTTGCAAGAAGTATTAGTAAAAGCAAAGACAAGGAAAATGAAAACTTTAAGTACAGCTATTTGGATTGAACTGATTACGGCAAGATTGCTACAAATCAGCCCTGCCGTTTTGGCGATGCTGTTCATCAGGATCATTAATACTTGTTTGGAAGCAGCGAAGGAAAATAATACTTTCTATATTTCAAGCCTTACTGTATACCGTGCCCAAAAGAGAGCGAGTCTAAAAGTACATCAGCGAAAATTTGCAGTATTCGCGGTTTAGCCGTGAGGCCATAAAAAGGAAAAACCTATTCATAGTGAACAGGTCTTTTCCGGGAAGCCCACCAGAAGGGCAGACTCAATTAATCACTTATTTTAAATATAAAAATTACCATTATGAATATCAAATCAAATAAAAAAACATGGCTTGGAGCTATGTTTTCATTCGCTCTAGTAGCAATTATGGGTTTAACTTTTGCTTTTAAAGCTTCTAATCATGTTGAATCCAAAAAGGCCACATATTTCTTCAGATACGATGGCCCACTTGGCAGTGAAGCTAATGAAAGTTTATGGACAAGTGTCTCGCCAACCGAGCCAAGCTGTAGCGGAGACAATGACGGCTGTCTTATTGAAGTAAATGAAGATTATACTTCTCAAATCGGATCTAACCCGAGGATCCTGAATACACCTGTTCCGGTTACAACCGTAGGATTAACTCACAAAAATCCACAAACAGGAACTGGTATGATTGTGAATGCGTATAACAAAAACCCATAATGCTGAAAGGCAGATAGCGTGTGCACGTTATCTGCCTTTGTTATTACCATCCTGGATTCTGTTGAATACTGGCGAGCGTTATAATATCTGCAGGGATTGGTAATGCAAAACGTTCAGAATTGGGCTGCAGACTTGTGACTTTGCCGGAAAGGTTTCTGCTTAACGTAATTTGATTACCCTCCTTATTTAACCTTTTGATATCTATCCAGCGCAAACCTCTAAAAACAAGCTCCTTTCTTCGCTCATTTAAAATAACAGTTAACGCATCGCTATTATTCACAGCTGTAAAAGCTGGAAAGCTGACGCTACTTCTCCATCTTTTCTTCATAAGTGTATTTAGTGTCGCCATAGCTTCATTTGTTTTGCCAATTCTAGTTAAGCATTCGGCTTTGATCAGATAAACTTCATCCGTTGCAATCCCTGTAAAAAGATTGTTGCTGCCCGTAGCCCGACTGAGATACGTGCCCTTGAAAGAAAAATACTTTCCATTGCTCAGAAAGAAAACCCCTTTTCTTAAATCGTTCTGGTTGTAGGACTGGTATAAAGTTGTATCAACCATAGCATACGCCGGCTGTACGTTGAAATAAGAGAATGCACTGATCTCTGCATGAAAAAGCACTTCAGGATTATAACTCTGGAAGGGTGAATATACAGTCGCATTGATTGTATTGTAATCAATAAGGTCACTTTTGATGTTGAGACATTTTTCAGCATGCTCTAAAGCAAGGTCATATTTTCGCATTGACAAATATGTTCTGGCAAGCAGCGCATGCGCTGCTGCCTTCGAGGGTCTGAACGCATGGGGCTGCGCATTTGGGAACAGATCGATAGCCTGTTCTAAATCTTTAATAACACGGTTATAACCCTCTTCAGTACTCGAACGGATCGACGGCACATTGAAATCTGCCGTTTCCCTTAGTACAATGCCAAGATCAGTTTTTGCGGAAGTTTCATCATAGGCTTTGCTGTGAATCCATAATAACTTGAGCCAAGTAAACGCCCGATAAAACAATGCCGATCCTTTCACATTTTTCAATTCCTCTTCTGACGTTCCCGTTTTTAACAATTTTTCTGTTGTTTCCAAACAGACATTGCTAACATAAACTTCCTCTGATGCCTTTGCCCATTCGTTTGTATATTCATTTGGCCATGGTTCCCATAAGTAGGCAGCTTGTCCACGGAGCCCCACGCGTGCGTAATTTTCCGGAGTCATAAAATAATCGTCTGCTGATGCCTCGTCATAGCAAAGACTTTTGATATTCATCTTGTCGGAATTGTCAAGCATGGCCTGGAGATCTTTAACAGTTGCTGGTGTTGTGATCTTATCATCGGGCTTTACATCAAGGTATTTTTCACAGGCGGAACAGCATGATATAATAATCAACGCTATCGGTATGATCATATGTTTAAATCTTAGAGATCGCATAGAATTAGGTTTATAGTTTTTCATAATAATTTAAATTACAGTCTTGCTGATAAGCCAGCAGTGTAGGTTTTTAAAGGAGAAAGGATTCCTGCATAATCAGGATCCAGTCCTTTTTTGTTTGCACGCCATAGTATACCCAGGTTGTTAACATTACCGAATAGTTTTACATCCTTGAAACCAATGACCTTTAAAACTTTGTTTGAGAAATTATGAGACAGGTTGATGTATTTGAGTCTTATGTGATCCCCTTTTTCAATTGTAGCTTCAGACCTGGCATAGAACGTATCACGATTGACGTTGGCGGGATAAACAAGCGAAGGGACATCAGTGTGTAGTTCATCGCCCGGGCTTTGCCACCGTTCTGCAAATTCTGAATGTCCAACGCCAACAGAAAACAGTTGATTATATGAAAGAGAAGGTCTCCGGAAATAATAGCCAAACTTATAGGCAATGTTGAAAGAGAGCCTGAAACCAAAGGCTTCAAAATCATTTATTAATGAGCCAGTTATATTAGGCAAGCTTCTACCATGGTAGATGATGCTTTCGCTATTTAGGCCTTTCGTTGCCCCGTCCTGCATAATTGCCGCGTAATTGATGCTTTTTACACCGTTTAGGAAACCTTGAGGATTACCGGCATTGTCAAGGCCAGCCCATCTGTAACTAGCAATCGCATAGAGCGGATAACCTACAGCAGGTGTTAATGATTTACCATCACTAACAAGAGCTCCGTTATACTCCACAGGTTGAAAGTATTTGGAAACCTTACTGGAATTATAATTAAAAAGCAGTCTGCTCGTCCATGCCAGAACTCCTGTGAAATTTCTCGTCTGAAGATTTACATCAATACCATCCCCGATCATGTCTGCCACGTTTCTGGTAATCGTATTGTTGAGACCCCAAGCAGTATAATCATAGGCCACCGGTCCATACAAATCAGTACCGTGTTTTCGATAGTAGTCTATACTTCCAGACAAGCGATTTCCCGCAGAGCTAAAATCGAGTCCAAAATTTAGTTGGCCAGTCTTTTCCCATCTCAATTCAGGATTTCCTAGTTGACCAACAGACGCACTTTGAAAGCCGGATTCCCTATTCGTTCCATATTGTAAAATAGTTAGTCCAGTCTTACTTAAATCAACATTCCCCTGATAGCCGTAAGAAACGCGAAAGGTTAAAGATGGCAACCATCCTTGCTGATAGAATTTTTCCTCCGAAACTTTCCAGCTCGCGCCAGCAGACCATAATGGATTCCATTTATCATTAGTTTTCAAACCAAATACATTTGATGCATCTCTTCGTGCACTTGCCGAAAGCGTATATTTTCCGTCATAAGTATATGCAAAGTTTGTATAGGTCGATACATATCTGTTAGCCCTGTGCCCGATAGGTAAACCTCCTTCAATCTTTTGATTTCCTCCGGTTATAAAGCTTGGATAGCTATTTACTAAATCGACTACTGAAAAGCTGATTGGATTTTCTTGATAGCCGTATTTCGTCTCTTGACTAGTATTAATGTCGGCAGCGTTAATTTCAGCACCAATAATTCCGGACAACTGTCCCTTTCTCCAGCGTTTATTAATGTTCAGTTGACCTCTAATTTTATTAGAAACTAGGTCATCGGAACTACCATTCAGTATTCCTCCTTTTGGAACAATATAAGTGACCAGTCCAGTCGATGGATTAATTTGTGTGAAGCTGTTGATCATGTTTCGGGCTGAATAAGAATCGACGCCCCTCAGGTTCTCGGTAGAGAGTTCCTGTTTTTCATACTGGTAGGTAGCGTTAATGCTAAGCCAATCTGTTACCCTGTAAAGTGCAGCGAAGTTTGATATAAGATCATTTGTGGTGGCATTATAATTTATATACTGGTTATCCTCAAATGGAATGTAATCCCAGTTCATCAACTTCCCACTTCCAGCTGTAGCAGTATATCGCTGATTATAAGCAATTGCGACAGGTAAACCTTTGCCGTTTTCATCTACCAAATCCAAATATGGGACCTTTCTGGAGTTTACTTTTATAGAATTTAATGGTGTTGCCCCTAACGAACTTTTCCTATAGGTATAATACAGCCCGAAATCTAAGGTTAGATTATTGCTAAGTTTATAAGTGTTGCCTACACGCAAGTTAAGTTTATTTTGAGGATCACCCGTTTCGTTTTGACTTTTGTCGTAAGCCCCAGAAAATGTGTAGGCAGTCTTTTCGGTTCCTCCTGCAATATTCAAGAAGTATTGCTGGACAATTGGGCGTTTAAGAAAGTAGTCTGCGTAATCTTGCCTTGTATCTATCCGCTTCAGCGCATCTATTCTTCGAGCTGAATCTGAAGGAGTAATTGTACGGTTTCTGCGTGCCAAAAAAACTTCTACAGCTGGCGTTAAAGCGGCATATGGCTGGTTTGTTATCGTGGAATTGTATAATCCTTTCGAAAATAAAAGCTGTTCAACGTCGATATAATCTTGGGAACTAATCTCCGGCAGTTTAAAATAATCAGGTTTATCTGATATAATCAAAGTGGAACCTCCTTCGATACTCATCTTTTGATTGAGCCTCCCTTTCTTAGTTGTGATAACCACAACACCATTTCCCGCTCTGGCTCCCCAAATAGATGCTGCTGCTGCATCTTTTAGTATGGTGACTGACTCCACATCATTAGGGTTAATGTTCTCAATGTTGCCATCGTAGGGAAAATTATCTAACACGATCAACGGGTCCATTGGGCCATTAATGCTGCTCAAAACCCTGACATTGAAGTTCAATTTCCGCTGTGCAGTGCCAGCTTTGGTATCAAACGCTAATCCTGAAGTAACACCATCCAGCCGTGCAAGAATATTTGTTCCTGATTGTTCATTTAAAGTCTTGTTATCGACAACCGTAAATGCACCTGTTGCACGGTCTTTAGGGATTTCCTGATAGCCAGTTCGGATATTAACTTCATTGAGTTCGTTAATACCCTCGGGCAGCAGTATCACTAGCTCTCCATTGTAAGGAGCTGAAAAGCTGATTACTTTTTCAGTATAACCAATATGTTTGACCGTAAGCGTGTATTTTCCTATTGGTAGGTTTAGCGCAAATTCTCCAGAGCTTCCGCTTTGCATTGTCATACTTCCTTCCTTTACAATTAGGTTTGCTCCTGGAATTGGTTGATTGGTTTTTGCAGACAAAACCTTCCCTTTGATGATATATTGGCTGTATGCTGATTGTGAAATTAGCAATACTATGAAAAAGATTAGTTTCCTCATGGCTGCACCGTCCCTTCATTGGCTTTAAGGAGCAATTCAATCTGTGCATCTGAAATATAATCCGCATCAGTAAAAGCTGCAATCTTTCCTTTTTCATTGATCCAAACATAGTGAGGTAGAAAGCGGTGGGGTAGAAGTGTATTTAATAGGGTATCACCTGTTATAGTTATGACATCCGCATCTCTGAGTAGTTCTGGACGAGTGGCGAAGAATGCTTTTATTTTATCGTCTGTGTCTCTTGTGTTTGTGCAATTAACAAGTACGACCTGCAGATCTTTGGTGTATTTTTTCTGAAGTGCGATAAGCTCTGGCATGTGTGTGATGCACATGCCACACCAGCTTGCCCAAAAATCGAGAATGATAAGTTTACCTTTTGCTCTTTTAAGATCCATCTTAACGATGTTTCCATCTAATAAAACATTGTGTTTAAATGACCAGAAAGTCTCTTTGAGTTGTTCGCCAATTAATAATGGGGGTGGAGCGGTAGATTGTTCCTGTGCACTGGCCGGCATGGCAAGTAGCATCACGAATGGGCATAGCAATGCCATTACGATGTTTTTCGTTGTTTTTTTCATGAGTTTGGTTGAGTAGGTTAGTTGGTATTGAGGTTAGAGGCGCGCCAATATATGTGGTAGGAGAGGGTTTATTCTGGGGCGCAGATTACCCTAGTAATGAGGTATTTATAAGAAAGCGTGGATTTAAATTTCATTTGCTCGTATGGTTAAACGAGTCTCAACTATCCGGAACACTATATTGGGTTCAAAATAACATCATGCCAGGTTATTCGACGAATTATTAAAAACGGATTTTCGATAGAGTCAATAGCGTATAGTACGTATTTGAAATACGCAATAATTTACTACATGCATTAATCTATCGTCTCGTTTCAATTGCAACTTGTCGAATTTTGGCAAGCGAGACTCACTAGTTAATATATTAGTGCACAGTCAATTTTAATGTGTGCTACGATTCAAATGTACTTAAATACCACAGCGCAAGACAAGTGCAAATCGCTCAAATAATTGCATTTAAATGCAATTATTTTTATAATAAAATATTGACCATTACGCCGCCAAGTTTGACTTTTTACACCAACGAAAATAACTTTGCAGTTTCGTTCATACAGGTATTAATCTATTAAACCAGCCGAATATCAATACATTAATACGAATTAGGGGAGTTTGCTATGATAAAGAAAGACGCTCCGAATGACGCACATTTTATATGCGATTTCGTGCATATTTTGGCATAACCCGTAAAAGAAAAAACCCTGCAATCATTGGATTGCAGGGTTTTATTTCTCTTTGATATTGTTTCTTGTGATCCCGCTGGTATTTGCACCTAGTGCTAAAATCAGCGTTTAAATAGTATAATTGCGGTTTTTGATTTTGACTCACCTAATCGCTCACCAATTTTTTCGATACGTTCCAGCTGCAATTGCTATAGTTTAAATATAATCATTCTCCTTTAAAAGTAAAAGGAATTTAAGTTACTAATCACTGCGCGGTTCGACTCCGGCACTGAGTACAACCCCTTTTTACGCAAGTAAAGAGGGGTTTTTCGTTTAAAAAACCAGCTCTATTCGCCACAAACGAAGATTTTTGGTGGTTCGATCTCCGGTTAGGGTAAGCGAATCACCCCAGCCGGATTTAGGTCGAACCATTATCCTAATTTATTATTTTGCATCTCTGAGATTCTGAGCTAAATCATCTGGTAGGAGACTGTTTTCAATACTCCTTGCAAGCCATAGAACACAAATACTATATGATGCAGGCCTGGGGATTGGATAACAATTTGAGAATGGTTAGCTTTAACTTTTAAATAAAGATAATGCAATTAATTGATACCATTCTTAATGAACTTACCGACAATAGCTTATCCCTGACTTCTCCATTGTTAAAGACCAAGCTCTTAGCTAATCGAATAAACAACAGCACGTTACTTAATTGGGTTAACAAGGAGCTATCTGGATATAAAACGCAGGAAGAGCTGCCTGAATATCGCATAACCCATGGTGAAATTGTGGGTGATTATATTAACGGAAACGTTAAGGTTTCAAATCATACCTTGCCAATACCTCGATCGGACGAAGCTTTTGATCAAAAGATCAGGAGATTTGACGTTTATGACGGAGTTGAATCTCTTGAACAATTGAACTCAAATGCTTCAGCAACTCTGGTTAAGGAATTCTCACAACCTGTAACAAAGGTTATTCAAGACGTTTTATCAGACCATTCAAATCATAGTGGCCACTTCACATTATTAAGAACAGGGGTTTCAGTTCATGGCACGTTTTTACAGTCGGTTTTAAATTCCATCCGTAATAAACTCCTAGACTTTATGATTGAACTTGAGAGCGAATTCGGCATACAAGCTAACATTGAAACCTTGCAATCTAACCACAAAAAAATAACGACGATCATGAATACAACGATTAACAATAATGGGGATGGGAATTTAATAAACACGGGTGCCAATGCGAATATCACTGGAACATTTACAGTAAATAAAGGCAATCAAGAGGTTCTAAAAAAGGAACTCGAATCTCATAACGTTGCTGTTGAAGATGTCAATCACTTATTGACAATTATTGATACCGAGCAACCAATATCTAACGACAACTTCGGAGATAAGGTGAATAAATGGGTTTACTCAATGGTAGGCAAAGCAATGGATGGGTCTTGGAAAATTGGAATTGGCGCAGCAGGGGGAGTGTTAGCAAAAGCAATTGCCAACTATTATGGGATAGGTTCTTAAAGCAGTAGTATATGGTATCAGATATTATTGAATTATTATCATCAGAGGATGAGCTGACGAAACCACTGTTAAAAACATTGGTTTTCTCCAAACGAATTGAAAATGAGGAATTATCGGATTGGCTCATGAAAGAACTTAACGGATATGGAAATGATGATACCTTACCGGACTACAGGTTCGCAAGAACAACCCTCCAATGTGTTCTTAAACAAAATGGTCAAAATACTAAATCAGTTGCTCTACCTTTAAGCTGCTTTAATCAAGATACCAGAGATGTGCTTATGAAAAAGCCATTTGGAGAAAGTGTATCTGCACTTGAAGCAGTCTTATCAAATAAGAATAATCAGTACATAGGGAAAAATTTTGCCGCAGACATGCTCCAATCGCTTTCTAACGAAGCTAAGAAAAATGGACATAACTTCACAGTTGTAAGTTGTCAGCAAACTGTATCAATTATCGAATTAAGAAGCATCTTAATTTCAGTCAGAACCAAATTATTAGATTTATTATTAAAACTGGAGAAGGAGACAATTGATCCACAGAGTTTGAGTACGAATAACAAGCTAAAATCTGAAATAAATACCACCATCAATTATTTCATGAATGAAATATATAATATCAAAAACGATGGAAATGATAATATCATCAATACAGGTAACAATAACAAAATAGCTAAGTTAACTAATAACCCAGTAAACGACTTTAAAGGCTTAGAAGCCTTCTTATTGCACAAAGGGATAAGTCAGTTAGATACCGAAGAAATTATCAAATTTATAAATAAAAAAATCTAGCCTATCATCTTGGATGTAGTCTTATCTTTAAAAATTTTAACTCTACAATTAAGTAACAAGTAATGTATATAAGTGAAATTCAATGTCAAAAACTTGACAAGATATTAAGTGCATTTGGGGATGGTGAATATCTTGATATTAATTTGGTTACCGCTATTGAACCCATTGAAAGAAAGGCGAATGGTCTCATAGAGATTTTAAATGGCAGAGGGTTAATTACCAGAATTGGAGATTCAGAAGAAAATGTATTACCCATGATTTTACTTCTAAATCCCGTGGCCGATGTATTTATGGATAATGGCGGATTTACGGCTGAGTTCCGGAGAACCTCTACAACAAATCATATTACAATTAATTCCACTGGCAACGGGAACATAATAAATACAGGTGATAATAACGAAATTAATAACACTCATTCCTAAATTGAGAAATCTTCCGCTTAATAATTTAAAATGCAAAATGAAATTATTGGTAGATTAAAACAAGAGTTAGACTCTGATTCATACAAGAGTTATCTTAATCTGCTTAAATCACTTACCCAAAATAAAGCGACTATCTTATGTGGTGCAGGTGTTTCTGTCTCGGCAAAGCTTCCATCATGGCAGAATTTTTTAGAAAAAATTGTTAAGGTTTTTATTTTACACTGGGAATTTAAGGAAATGCAGAACCCTAGATTCAAGCAAAGGGTACCTAAAAAAATGTCAATTGCAATGGTTGAAGACTTTTTTCTTGAAGATTTGAAGCAAGAAAAAATAGAAGATTTTTTAAAAGAAGATCCATTAATCTTAGCTCAACTAATTAAAAATTGCATAGAAGCCAAAAACTGGATATGGTTGCTAAGAAAAGCGCTATATAATGATCGCACTCATATAGATTTTAGTTCTCATCTAATGAATAAATTATGTGACTTAGTATTAAATAACAATGAAATCTTTGATAGTTTAATGACATACAACTACGATGATTTAATTGAAATGGTGTTTAATAAAAAGAAATTAAAGACTTGCAGTGTTGTCAGTGAAAATCATTTGAAAAAAAAATCTGGTTTTCCGATTTATCATGTTCATGGAATTCTTCCACTTGAAGGCGGGATTGCCAGTAAAATTTATTTAAGTGAGGAGGACTATCTGACGGACATTGTTGAGCCTAATTCTTGGTACAACCAATTGCATAGCACCAAGCTTACTAGCAACACTTGTGTGTTTATTGGATTATCATTTAATGATCCCAGCGTAAAAAGAAAGCTTGCCATCCACCGCCTCAATAATAAACATTATCATTATGCCTTCTTGACGCACAATGATTCGGAATACGGAAAGAGGAAATTTTTATTATTAAAAAATGAACTGTTACGTTTAAATGTTAGAGTGATTAAATATCCATACACTCCGGATCATTCTTATTTAGGTGAATTTATTAGTCAATTAAATAGGGACTTGCAAAATCCTAAAAACAAATAATGTAGTAAAGGAATAATCCCTAGTAGATATATTTTTACAATTTTGTATACATCAGATACCTACTAGGGAAATAAAATTACTTTTTTTTCTTATTGTAATATCCAACACCCATTTTTCGTATACCGTCGATAGAGGATGTTTATTGCTCTCTTTAACAGTAAACTTTCTCTGGTATTTTGTTCGAAAATCTCTACTAAGGGGTTCTTCTGAAAGCACCTTATCCAGGTTTGCAATCTCAGCCATATCCTTAAGAAATTGGTGCGAGTTCAGTCCTTTGGCGAGTACAAAAACACGTGAGGTACGTACACCTTTTTTTTTTGTTTAAAATATTGCTATAGAAACCTTTAAACGGCTTTTCTATAATTTAATTTTAGTACTGAATTCGCCTGACAAAAGTCCACTATCGAACCATAAGACTTTTTAATTGATACTAGACCAAGCACTAATAAATTAGTCTTTAATCTATCAAATCCTCTCCCGATATTCCTTCGGCGTTACGCCAAGCAATTTTTTCACGTAACGGGTAAAGAATGAACGGCTGGAAAAATCCATTTCATCAGCTATTTCGGAAATATTAAGATCCTTATTTTTCAATAGGATAATGATCCGCTCTTTCGCGTTGCGCTGTATCCATTCAGAGGCGGTTATTCCCGTATTGACCTTGCAAATGTAATTAAGGTACTTTGGTGTAATGTTCAGCTTGTCACTGTAAAACCGCACTTCACGCTGTGTCATGCAGTGTTCCTGTACTAGCTGTATAAACCGCTCGTACAAGGTTCCGCTTTGCAAACTTCGTTTTCTTCTATCGAGCTCGTCTTCAAAAATGTGCCACATTTCCAATAAGAAAATTTGCATCTGGAGTTTAAGTGCTTCTTCATAAAACCGATGGTTTGTTTCCTGTGACATATCGTACAGCAACTGAAAATTTTTCAGGATCTTCTCTTTGTCTTTTTGGTCCGGATGCAAAATAGGATATTCCTTGGAATGTATAATACTGTCTATACTCGCTGTGGCACTCGGCAGACTTGCGGTTAGCAGATCGCTGTCGACAAACAAAATCGTGGCCTTAAAACTTTTTGAGAAAGACAAGTCCGAAACATTAATACCTGCCAACCAAAAGATAAACTCGCCCTTTTTACTTTGATACTGCCGGCCGTTAAAGACAAATTTCACGCTCCCACTTTGACAATACATGTGTGTATGAAAACGGATATTAAAATCCTTTGGAAATTCACTTCCCGATACCGCTTTGTAGAGCATAACTTTTTCATTTGCTGCCATATTACGTAAAAATAGAACAATTAATTAGTAATGGGTAATATTTGACATTACTTGCGAAATAAATGTAACAGAACACCTTTCAAATCCTTTTATCTTTGTCTTATAAAATTATGGCAATGAACACAGTAGATATTTTCGAAAGGTTACGCAACGGGGAAATCATTTTAGCAAACGACCCTGAAGCATACAGAATGCGCGAAGAATCGTTTGTCACCAAGAAGCTCTTGGTTCAAATGAACAACACACCGGATCCTGATGAAATAAGGAATTTATTAAGCGAAGTTACAGGTTCGGAAATTGATCAAAGCGTAGTGGTTTTTACGCCCTTGCACATCAATTACGGAAAACATACCAGGATCGGTAAAAATGTATTCATCAATTTCGATTGTGTGTTTCTGGATCTGGGCGGAATTACCATCGAGGACAATGTATTTATCGCTCCCAAAGTAAGTCTACTATCCGAAGGACATCCAACGTCTATCGAAGACCGTCATTCACTGATCCCAAAAGCTATCCACATCAAAAAAAATGCATGGATTGGTGCTGGCGCCACAATTCTTCCGGGCGTAACTGTAGGCGAGAATGCAGTCGTAGCAGCAGGAGCAGTCGTTTCCAAAGATGTTGCCGACAATACAATCGTAGGTGGAATTCCTGCAAAACTCATTAAAGATATTAACTCCTAAATTTTAATAACATGTCAAACATTAATAATAGATCCAGAAGAAAATTCATTCAACAAACAGCGATTGCAGGCGCGGGTCTGGCACTTGCCGGACCGTTGCAAGTTTTCGCGCAAACAAATAATGAAACAATGATGAAAACCAATATAAAGTCCAGAGGATATGCCGGAAAAGATGTCGCGGGAAAAATGGTTCCCTGGAATTTTGAGAGAAGAGCAGTGGGCGATAACGATGTTCTGATCGATATAAAATATTCAGGCATTTGCCATTCTGATATCCATACCATAAAAGGACATTGGGGACCGCAGAAATACCCGCAGGTTCCGGGCCACGAAATTGCAGGTATTGTAACTGCAGTGGGTAAAAATGTCACCAAATTTAAAGTGGGCGACCATGCTGGTGTTGGTTGTATGGTGAATAGCTGTATGCAGTGCGACAGTTGTAAAAGCGGCGAGGAAAACCACTGTGAAACTACCGGTATGGTAGGCACCTATGGTACCCCGGAAGCATCATCTCCAACGGGCATTACACAAGGTGGTTATGCCAATAACATCGTGGTAACAGAACATTTCGCCATTAAAATTCCAAAAAATATAGAACTGAAATATGCAGCGCCTCTGCTCTGTGCCGGCATTACAACCTATTCGCCAATGATGAAAGTTAAATTCAGGAAAGGTGATAAGATTGGTGTGATCGGCATCGGAGGGTTGGGACATATCGCAGTGAAACTGGCAGTTTCAAAAGGTGCGGAAGTGTATGCATTTACCACTTCGCCTACAAAAATAAACGACATTAAAAGCTTCGGTGCAAAAGAGGTGATCGTGGTAAAATCGGCTGAAGATCTAAAGCCCTACAAAGGCAAACTCGACTTTATGATTTCTACCGTTCCCTATGCTTACGAAATGTCTCCTTACATCGATTGCGTGAAAAAATATGGATACTTTACCCAGGTCGGGCAACCTATCAATGGTGAATTGGCCATCAACAACTTCAACATGATCTTCAATCGGGTAAATTTCAACGGTTCGCTGATCGGTGGTATTCCGGAAACCCAAGAGGTAATGGACTATTGTGCCAATAACAAAATTTATCCGCAAATACAGGTAATTAAAGCTTCGGAAATAAATGATGCGTGGGACAAAGTGGTCAATAAAGAAGCGAGATACAGGTATGTAATTGATGCATCGACATTTTAAGACTGAATGGTATGAAATCTTTGATCACATTAATCGCAATTCTTTTGACGTTTTCTTGCTGCACCGCAAGCTGTGGTAAAGATGAAAAAACTATAGCCGCTCAAAACAACGACGTGGGAAATACCAATCCATTAACTAGCAAAATGAAAATTACGATCGGTACTGCTGTATTTACGGCAACATTGTACGACAACGCGAGTGCGAATGCATTCAAGGCAAAGTTGCCCCTCAGCATCAATATGACAGAGCTGAATGGCAATGAGAAATATTACGATCTCCCCAACAGTTTGCCGACTAATTCATCGGTAGGGGGAAATATCAAAGTGGGCGACTTAACGCTTTATGGAAACAACACGCTGGTTCTCTTTTATAAAAATTTTAGTACCTCTTACAGCTATACAAAACTCGGATATGTTGACAACCCAATCGGACTTGCAACTGCATTGGGCAACGGTAATGCGTTAGTGAAATTTGAGAACAATTAAAATCAGGTCATTATGAAAAATATAACATTAAATAACGGTTTGGAAATGCCCATTCTGGGATATGGTGTCTATCAGATTACACCGGAAGAATGTGAAAAAAATGTTTCGCAGGCCATCAGTGTTGGTTATCGTTCGATCGATACTGCACAGGCTTATGGTAATGAAGAGGGTGTTGGCAGCGCCATGGAAAAAAGTGGAGTTCCACGCAGTGAATTTTTTATCACTACAAAAATCTGGATCAGCAATGCAGGTTACGAAAAAGCCAAACAGTCCATTGAACAATCACTGCAAAAACTAAAGACTGACTATATCGATCTACTGCTCATTCACCAGCCTTTTGGTGATTATTATGGCACATACAGGGCGATGGAAGAAGCCTACGAAATAGGTAAAGCAAAAGCGATCGGAGTTAGTAATTTTTACCCAGACCGATTTATGGATCTGGCAGCGCATGTAGCTATAAAACCTGCCGTAAACCAGGTAGAAACCCACGTGTTCAATCAGCAGATTAAGCCACAGGAATTTATGGCCAAATATGGTACCAAAGTAATGTCGTGGGGACCTTTTGCAGAAGGAAAGAATGATTTCTTCAGCAACAAGATTTTACAGGGCATCGGGCAGAAATATGATAAAAACGTCGCCCAGGTAGCCCTGCGCTTTCTTATTCAGCGAGATGTCATTGTTATTCCGAAAACGGTAACCAAAGAAAGAATGGTACAAAACATCGATGTATTTGATTTTGAACTCTCCCAAGAAGATATGAATAGTATCTACAGATTGGATACGGCAACTAGTCTATTCTTTTCGCACACTGACCCGGCGTTGGTAGAAATGCTTTTGAATTATAAAATTTAAACTAATGAATATCAAACACACCATGCTGGCGATTTTTACATCATTGATATTGATGGCCTGCAATCAAAACAAAAAAGATATGAAATCGGATAAAATCGAGCTAACAGAAATTTTCCCAAAGGGAGAAAAAGGGCCAAGCAAAACGTTTACTGGAAATGCTTATAATATTGGCTTAGTAGACGCAGACAGCACTTTTACCACTGCTGTTGGAAATGTATATTTCGAACCCGGTGCAAGAAGCAATTGGCACAGTCATCCTGCCGGCCAAATCTTAATCATTACCGATGGAGTAGGTTATCATCAAATTGAAGGTCAGCCTGTCGAAATTATTAAAAAGGGAAGTGTAGTAAAATGTCCACCAAACGTTCGCCACTGGCACGGAGCAAGTGCCGATGTAGGTTTACAGCAATTGTACATCGTTCCCAATACAGAAAAAGGAATTGTGAATTGGGATGAAGCGGTGACAGATGAAGTGTATAAAAGCGTGAAATAACTTTAATAACAATCGTAACCCTGCAGACGGCCGCGGATCAAGATTTTAGTTGATTAGGCGAAAAATGAATTCTGCATGCAAAAATATACACACATATTTATCACATTGGTAATGAAGCTATTACACCCAATTCTTCCATAAACTGGTTCGATTTCAGTACGTCCGGGGGTACCGAGCCGGAAAGATAGTTTTTCGAAACATTCTTTCCGGTTTTTTTATGCTCTAAATCCTTGTTAACAGTTATTTTAGGCGTGCTGCCGGACTTGTAATTGAGGTTCGACCTTCAAAATCTAAAATTCTCCATTTTTCCGGAAAGATCGAACCAATGATGTCATCGGAATTGGAACTCACCTCACAGTTTCGCTGTGCATTTAAGGCTGTTATATTTATTGTGTCGACTCAGGAACCACTGAATTTTTCAGAGAAAAGCTGAATTTTTGATATACCTTTTTTGTCACGGATTAAAAGCTTTTTCATACTTAAAAATAAGTAATTTATATGCTTAAAATTCAACAGCCATTATTATAGGATTTTTTTATTTTATTTTAGAGGAAAGTCTTGCCTAGTGGTTAATGAAAGGATTAGGGAAAACCGTAATCCAGTTGAAGGATACTTTGTTAACTTTGCGCTGAACTGTATATTGTTGTGTGAAAAGGCTGGATTAAAGAATAATCTAGTTGTTACTTACCTCAATGGGATTAGTGGCTGTTTGAAGAAACTTTCTGCTCGCAAAATATATACAGGGTGCTGATTATTATTTTAGCTCAAATGATAGTGCTCCTTGATGAAGTGTAGGAGGTAAAAATTATTGTCATCATCATTTTTTAAGTTCAACCGCGTTGAGTCCTATGAATAAATTGAAAAACGCTTATCATTTTTTATCTTTAATCCTTCTGCTAACGACAGAAAGATTAGAATAACGCTCATGAAAAAAGAAAATAGAATACTTGCTGTTAACAGCCTCCAACTATGGCAACATCAAAAAGATGCGCTAAAAGACATTATAGATTATATCGAAGGATTTGAGTCAAAGGCGTTCCTGGTAAAAATGCCTACCGGAACAGGCAAGACAGGGGTCTTTTCCGCACTTTGCCGCGTAGCAGCTCCGGATAAGAATTTCATTATCATCACGCCAAGCACGGCGCTTAAGTTCCAAATCTTAGCCGAAATCAAAGAGCGGTTTTGGACTAAGATCGGCGTGGATAGTAACAGCCTAGCTCAAAAAGTTATCGAGGCGCTTTTGCCAACAGATGCCGATAGCGTTATCCAGGCGATAACAGATAATTCCTTTATTGTCGTAACTACCATACAGGCGCTGCAAACGGTTTCGGTGAATTCACCTGTAAATTTTGATTACCTGAGGAATAATACCGACTGCATTATTTTCGATGAAGGCCACAAAGAACCGGCCTATACTTGGGGAGAAACGGTGAGAAGTTTCAAAAAGCCGACAGTTCTTTTTTCAGCCACTCCTTATCGAAATGATTATAAAGTATTCAATATTGATAAAACTAGATTCTTTTCACTTGAGCATAGTTACTGTGAGCAGCTGAATATCCTGCGCAGGATCGAAATACAAAAAGTAGAGACCGCAGTACTCAATCCGGTTACTTTTGTTAATGGCTTACTTTCTGCCATCAATAAAGTTAGTGGAGATTTGATTGCCCAGGGAATTGAAAATCCAAAGGTGATCATCCGCTGTGAGAGCCAGTCGGAAATAGAAAAAATGGTCGCATCACTCAAAAAACTCAAAAAAAGGGTTGCTGGTATTCATCAAAACTTTAAGGATAAAGACGATCTGCTCTCGCAGGTTCCGGATAATTCTCTTCAGCAGAATTATGATTTTTTCATTCATCAGTTCAAGCTGATTGAGGGAATAGATAATCCGGACTTTTGCATTGTGGCAATTTATGCACCTTTTAAAAGTTCAAGGCTACTGGTACAGCAGGTGGGGCGCGTGCTGCGAAATCCGAGCCTAAAACCAGATCAAAAAGCCTATCTGTTCTGCACGGATGAAGTGAAACTCAAAAACGAATGGAGAAGTTATCTGGAGTATGATAAGATGGTGGATAGCCGCAAGAAACTTTTTGATATAACCGATGTACTCCGGGTAAACAAGGAGGCCTCTACGCTTTATTTTGACGGTGCTTTTCGGGATTTGGTAGATGTGAGTGCGATTTCACTATGTGAGAGTATTTTCTTTCAGAAAAAGCTAAATGCCTATTTTCAAGATGGAACACTTGGTTTTCAGGATCTTGCCGCGGCGCTTCTTGAAGAGTGGAGCAAAAGGGATTATTCAATTCTCAAACATGATGTGGTAGGGAACAACTGCCTACTTATCCTCTATATCAAATACGAAAACTCGCCTTTGGTGAGGGATGGAATTTTTATTGAGCAGACCCTGGGTATTACCATGCTAAGGGTAGATGAAAAGCGGGTATTTTATTACGATAGTATGCAGAACAATCCCATGCGCCAGATTGAAGAACTTCTTCCAGTGACCCGAGAGACATTGGTGAAGCTTTTTAAGGATAAGAGAAATGTCAATAAGATTTTCCTAATGAATACTGATATCGGGGGTAGGAATGTGCGGAGTAAAGAACTTCAGGCTGGAGCCATTGAATATACCGCACCCGGACTTGCGGACCATTCCTTTTTTGCTGCCAGGCTTGAGGGGAAGGTGCGGGATGGGAATGAAACCAAGCGGCGATATATCGGTTTTCAAAATGGCCGCATTACTGATGCAACCGGAAAAAGGATTTCTTTTGAGGATATGAATGCCTGGATCGATAAGATCGATGGACAGTTGAGTGCAAATGTGAATACTGCAGCTATCGATAATTTTATGGCGAGATTTGCTAGCAGGGTTGATCCTCCGGATAGTGTTAGGGGAGCGGCTATCTTATTGGATGTAGAAGATGAGCTTCTGGAAAGCTTTAGCTTTGGCCCTGATAACCAAGCCGTTGTTTTTGATGATCTTTGCGCTCTGGTGGAAAATGATGAATTCAGGCTCAGAATCAATGGTATGGATTTCGTTTTTCAACTGAACTATCTTGCCGACAAGAAGCGGTTTCAACTTCTCTGTGGCGAGCTCGATGAAATGCTTAATAGCCGTTTCGCAGATGAAGACGGTATGCTCGCTTATCTGAATACAAATCAGTCTTTCCGGGTAGTGATCAAAGGGAATGAATATATTTATGCCAATAAGTTTTTTTTCAGGCCTGGAGCAAATCTGATAAGTAAAAAACGAGATCTGGATATTAAACAAATATTCAATCCACATGCTTGTATTTCAAAAATTACCAGTGAAAAAGGTAACTCAGCAACCCTCCCAATTTCGGGGGATCTTTGGCATAAGGATACTCTTTTTGGCTTGATTGGCAGACAGGCGGCAGGGTATGGAGATGCCGTTCTGGAAAACCTTTTTGGTTTCAAATATTTGGTATGTGATGATTTGAACAGTGAAATTGGAGACTTTATTGCGCTAGATCCCGACGGAAAGCGATTGGTATTCATCCACGCTAAGGCATCTACGGCGACATTATCCGCTACCGTATTTCAGGAGGTTTGCGGGCAGGCCACCAAGAACCTGGATTACCTCACGCCATACTTTGATAAGCGACCTCAGGCGAATATAACCAAATGGGGCAAACCCTGGACGTTCGCACCGATTGGCACGGTCAATAGTCGCATTATCACAAAAAATATTACTGCGAATGCATTTTACGCTAAGTATAAGGAAATGATATCAAATCCAAGTACATCCCGGGAGGTTTGGCTTGTTGTTGGAGATATGTTTGATTACAATGCCTTCAAAAAAGAAATCAATAAATCCGATATTACGGATGTCAAACCCGAGATTATTCAATTAGTTTACCTGCTACGCTCAACCTGGAACAGTGTATCCTCTGTGGGTGCACAGCTTAAGATTTTCTGTTAAAATTTATAGACAAATTCAACTCCACACAATGCAAAACATTCATCAAGGAAAGCCATTGATGAAAGACAACTGTAAATGGAGATTGTCGGTCAATTGATTGACGAATACACTAAAGACCTTATGATGTAAAAATCAGATTTAACCCCTCAAAATAATACGCTCAATGACAATAGTACCCAACATATTTAAAATCGATAAAACTCATGGATCATTGCGGGGCCTGCCCGATACCATGACAATTATTAGGCACATAATTTTGAGATCATATCAGAAACGGAACCGTCCGTTGGATCAGTCTCAACTCAGAATTCCCAGCGTTCAGAAAAATGAATTTACCTACTACCTTTATCAATATCGTGTTGCCGACAAAGATTCGGACTGGTCGACTTTTCTTCCTAATGAATTAAAGGAAGGTGCAGAATTTCAGCAGACCAAAGTGAATCTGGTATTGTTTATGGAAACGGAGCATGAGTTATTTGCAATAGTTGGAGGCTCGGCATATTGGTTGATTGCAAATTTTATCGACCACCTTTACGGACTTTTGACCTACGACAAAATTATCTCTCTGGAAGAGGATGAGGCTACATCAACTAAATCCAGGGGGATGACAGGGCAGCGAGCAGGCTTAAGCGAACAATATAGGGACAATTACAGAATGATAAATTATTTGCAATTTGGCAAAATCCCAAAGGAACTTCATATCCGCCTCTCCAGTACCACAAGTGACGAATATTTTTCGTTTTTATTAGCTAAGACAGCTGAAAAGTTGCAGATTGTGGCGGGTGCTGGATTTAAAATCAATAAGGAGGTAGATTTTGAAAAATTGCATCAAATTGTCGGTGAGCTCAGCACCATAATGACGCTGGCTCCAAAAGATTATTTAAGTTCCTATATTCACATCCGCGATAGGTTAGTACTGGAAGAACTTAATGGATTATTGAGGGAAAAAATTTATAACAATATACCATATCTACTGCGTACAAGCATCGATCCACGTGATATATTTGAGTTTGACTTCTGCAATCCAAATAAAATTGAAGCCTTCTATGAAGCCGATCATTATGATCTTGTCGAAAAAACTGAAACAGGCAAGAAAAAGGATGGGCATTTCGCAACGGTATATGACAAAGCTGAACTTTACAGGAAAGTAATTGAGCGGGCTTATGAGTTGAATGGAAATAATGAGGGTAAAATTATTGCGTATTTATATGGCGTCAATATCCAATGTTATGTTGGGAACAAGCAGACGGCAAGCTCAGGGTTTATGTTCCATTTCAACGCCGAGTTTTCATGGCGTGGTGACGCTGTTTTTTTGGTAGATGGTAAATGGTACCTTCTAAAAGATACTTTTGTAGAAAGTTTGATGGCTCAGACAGAAAGAATAATGAAAAGTTCACGTCTGACATCCGGTATTTTGAGCGAAAGCTGGACTTTTGATACCGTCAAAATGAAATTTAGCAAAGAAGGATCCTACAATATGCTCTATGACAATATGCCCGGTTACATAGTATGCGACACTGTTATTATCGATGGAGTTGAACTTTGTGATATCTTGCATATAACCGCTAATGAAGTATATCTGATCCATGTTAAGCACAGTTTTACTTCAAGAGTGAGAGAACTTACCAATCAAATCTTGATTAGCGCCCGCAGACTCAGCCAGGCAATTTCCGCTAAGCAGCGTACTTTTTTTAACGGTATTTACGATGCGCTGGTCACTAAAGGAAGATCCGTGGATAATTTGACAAGTGAGGAATTTTATAACTTATTTTTAGCGAAGAAACCTATCTATGTTTTTGCTACAGCTTCGCAATTAGCGGTAGATTTGGCGATACAGGATAATGTTGCGCTATATGATTCAAATATTGCCCGTTTTTCACTCGTTACCTGCTCTGCAGAAATGCAAACCAGTTTCTATGAACTAAAAACATTCCAAATTACTCGGGCATAATTACACATAACATAAAATAATCTCTTAAGTTTATAATTTCATATACTGTTTTGAATGCAATTCTAACTTGCATACTTTCTGATATAGTTCCATCATACGATGCCTGGAAAGACTTTCTACTACCAATTATAATAGCAGGTCTTGCAGCTTACATGGTCTACTGGGGCTTCGTTAAAGAAACCAAGCGGGACAAAAAGAAAGAATTGGAAGCTTAAAAGCAATGAAGGTGATTTTGCCATCATCAGTTACTTCTCTGTGGACGAAAAGTATCGAAGTATGGGAGTTGGAAAATAGCTGGAGAAATATTGCGTAGAACAATCAAAGAGACGTTGCTGCTAACGGGTACAGGTTCATTACATCATCAGAAGAAATGAGGCCCATCGGTTTTACGAAAGACAAGGAGATGTAGAGTCGAGGCAATACTTTACGAAGGACTTAGTGTAGGAATACGATACCCACAAATTTTTATTCTGGATTTACACCAACTTAAATAAAATGGATTAATGTTTTAGCCGTATATTATTCATCTTGAAGAAAATCTCGGATCATAGTGACTGATAGGAAGATTAGCATCCTTATGTCGCTAAATTCTATACTCAAATTCTTACCTTAGAGCCTAAGCATTAACTTCTATAGCCCGCTCAGTCATCCATGAAAGAAGAACTTAAGTATTCGCTACAAACGATATTCATGCAGATCGGCCAATACGACCGGTATGCTATTTTTGATTTCAAGTTCGGATCAGAAGCATTCAATAAGTACGGATCCACCGTATATGGCTATATTATATATACGCCTTCCCAACGTGCTGCACTGAAGGCGCAGACCAATTCCGGGGAAATTCCATACGAGGATGGCCTGATCATTTTGGACGGCGCGCTGCAAGATCCGGAAACCAATAAACTATTAAAGTCGGATGGTTTTTACGTGCACGATATCAGGAGCTTAAGTACCATGGACCTTGGTCCGATTGCCAATCAGTATGATAATACTCAGACCAAGGATATTCCTAATACGATTACCCTTGATTTTAGTCCCAGTCTACTTGACGGTGAGCGCATGCAGTACATGAATTTCAATAACCGGATCAAAGAAGGCATCCCATTGATTGCCGGAGAGAAAAGGCAATATTATGCCCTGATGTTATTGTTGGATCGCCAGCGCATAACCGAAGGAGATAAGCAGCAATATTTGATCGACCCCGATACCGGATATTTTTTTGATGATGTAGTGCTCACTTTGTTCAAAACCTATGCTAGTGTTGATGAAAAGGGCAGCACTTCCCGCAAGCTGGTCAATAGGGCTCTTGGAAACAGGCGAAGGGAGCGAACGAAATTTATATGCCGTCATCTCGGTATAGCGGAAAAGCATATCGATAAACTTAAGGTTTATAATGAACCTGCATGGAGAGAACTTATGAAACTGATTTACGGATTTGAATCCGAGGTGCTGACGCTATGGGGATGGAGGCACCAGATCTATTGGGACTTTGAACGCTTTATCCATATCTATCTCAGACATTATAAGGATTTTTTGATCAACGGATCGTCCAAGGGACAGGGAACAGGCTTCCAGTATACCCTCAAAGACATCCGGCGCATCATCAATATTGTTTTGGAGCAGAACCACCAGGCTATTGAAGAGCGTCTGGATCAAGGCAAGGGTTTTCATATTCAAAACGACAAGGGGCATTACTACAACGGAAACTATTATTCCTTGAGGATTAATCCTGACGGAAAGCTCATGCAGTTTCATCCGCAGGATAACTTTTAACCTACAGGCCATTGCTGGATCTGCTTTTGGACTTGTAGATTTGCGGGGTTTAGCTATCTTGTGACCATAAAAAATTAACGTTATGGCATTCGACGACCTTCCACAGATCGATCGAACTTTCGGAGCACAATGACGAGGCAAAAAAAGGCTTGCTGCAATATTCAGCCAAAAGGCTGGTTTCATTTCCAGGGAACAAGTCCCATTTTGATATTCGCTAAAGCCAAAAGAAATTTCAAGGCAGACATGATACAGGCGCAGCAACAGTTGGTCATTACCTATTGAAATCAAATGCAAAACGCTTATAAATCAGTGTTTTATGTTGTTGCCCTAACGGGAACTTCTATATTAACCTTTTGCATAATTTCATATATTTCAATTTCTGCGTTTAGTATTTCAAAACTTACTACAAAAGAATATGGAATCTCTTTATGCAGGTCATTTTCCCAACCTTTGCGTCCAATGACTGCAAACGAAAGCTCGCTGGGCAAGTCAAATGATTTCAAAACAGTCCAGTCTTTTTGATTAGCACTGGCCTGGCGCCTGAGGTCCTTGATTTTCCCCCAATTACTATGGCTCCAGATACACCATTTTATAGAGTGTGGGTCCTCAGGTTCTTGATCGTCCTGATCCAAACTACTATCTACCATATCTTTCAGCACATCCGACTGAAATGACTGTACACTTTGTCCCAATTTACTGGAGTCCCATGTCAGCCAGGTAGATAAATAAGATCGGATGTTTTTCCTTGTTCTCCTAGGTTCAGCAGAATAGCATAGCGAAACCTCAATTAAAATATCATAAGCCTCACCCTGCTTACGCAACTCCGGCGGAATTTTTACAGAAAAAATTTTCGCTTTTTTTGCAGCTATTTTGCCACTCTCGGTAAAAGTGATTCGAAAAGGGGTATTGTCGATAGCCCGATCTAAATTTGGAATGCCATAACCCATGTATCTCAAATGCCTTGATTGAGGATTTTGAAAGATCGCTTCGGGCAAACGCGCGGATTGGATTAATAAAGCCTTATAGAAAAGCGCATTTTCTTTAGGGAAGAGCTTTTGAAGATGCCCTAAAATATGCGTCACTTTCGGCGCACTGAAGGAAGTTCCGATATCAACGCGGCCTACTCCGTGCAGACCAGTTTTTACAAGTTCAGGTGAGGTTTCGGGAATTATAGTAAGATTACTGCCTGCTTTCTCTCTTATCCAGTCTCCTCCATATTCGACCACCTCTGGTTTAATTGCTCCCCACATGCCCAATCCAGATCTGGAGAAAGAAGAAGGGAAGTCCTTTTTACCAAATGACATTCGATCTGGATCATCAAACCCATCAATACAAACAGAACCCACTGTGATGGAAAATATACTCTGGGCCGGGTCTGCAATTCTTGATGAAGGTTCAAGCAAATAGCTCGGGTAATGTCGATTGGCAGCCAAATGTTCTTTGATACCAGGCCTATTGGCCAAATGATTACTGTCATTGATATTGCCAGCAGATACTACGAAAACTTTTTCTCCCTCATGGCAAATCATATCAATGGCCGATGCCCATTGGGACATGTGTCTGGTCCTACAAGGTATTCTCGCATTAATTGAAAGATTAAAAAGGGTAGTGTCAGTGTTTTGATCTACAATTGTATGCATCAGCGCAGGTTCAAATAGCAAACTCGACATTGCCTTATTCGCATCTAAAACCCGCATGTTGGTAAGATAAAACGGCGCCTGAAGCTCTCCTTCACGAGGTATAGCCGCACCATATAAAATCGCACCAGCTACCTTAGTTCCATGGCCACCATTAGAAACCTGATCTGCGAAGGTGGTTTCATTTGGAACAAAATTTATCGACCTTTCCGGAAGCATAGCAGGCGCTAACAATAAGTGGTTTTGCTGAATGCCACTATCTATAATACATATCTTAGGCGAATCATTGCTAGGGGTATGGATGGTACAGTTTACCTCGCCAAAATCTTCATGGGTTAGTGTATGGCTGTCCATTTCGCAATGTTCAGCTATCTCAAAAACATAAGGATAGTTCAATACAATATCTTTCAGTGCCCGGCCGGAAATTTCAGCTCTAAAACCAAAACTGTCCTGATATTCGACAAACTCACCTACTATATTACCCCCACCTAACTCAATAAAGGTCTGAACCTGGCTTTGACGTTCCATCACCAATTCATCATGTGCAATGTCCACAAGGAAGGCCCTTTCATACCAAGCGGATAAACTCTTTTTGAAAGACTTCTCGTTAGTTCGGTCAGAGCGGGTCGGTTGTTCTGTTTTCTTGATATAACAGGCAATTGAAATATCCACTACAAATTCCTCTTCTTCCTCAACTCCATCAAGCCATTTCCAATACAGTTCTTCGCTGAGAATATACTGGGGCCTCCATTGGTTGCCTTGTTCAATTTCCCAAAGTAACGCAGTTCCTTTATTTTCATTCTTTTCAAAATCTTCTATTTTTGATTTGAACGATTTGAACTGATCTACGCTTGCCCCTAAAACAAAACCTCTTTCTTCTTCGGCAAGAATTTCCATTCCGAAGCCTTTGAGCGTTTCGATGTCAAAAACATTGGGGTCTACCTGCAAAAGCACGGGTATAACTCCGCTGTCTGGAAGCTCAGGTAAGCCTTGTTCCGCTCGCCATTGCAAAATATCTTTATTGAACAGTTCGACACCCTCAATCATTTTTGACAAGGAGTCACCATGAGCCTTTCTGTTTTCCAGATTCTGTAAGGACCGCGGTGCTTTTCCACTACCAGGAAAGCCTTTAAATTTATAATTTCCGTCTAAAATAGTTTTGAGCGGCAAATGTGGGAATTTCGCCATTTTGAGAGCATTTGGTTTTATTGATGATAATTTTCGTTTTCTTTTAAAGAGTTCATGAAATCAGCCTCTTCTACTTCATTTCTACCTTCAATCACTGCAAGTTTTGCTGCATCATTTGCTATTTTAACAATTAGCGCGCTAGAAAACTTGTCCATTTGTTTGGCTATTTCCGCAAACTTAACCTGCCTTGAAATTTTTATTGTTGCCAGAGTTGCCTTCAGTATCATGGCGATTTCCTGATGACCTGGTTTGGGCATTTCGATAATATCGTCAAACCTCCTAAAAAGCGCTTTGTCCAACATACCCTGTAAATTCGTAGTTGCTATGATAATTCCTTCACCCTTATAGTCTTCAAGTACATTCAAGAGGATATTTACAACCCGGTGCATTTCTCCAACATCTTGTTTGCCGTCTCTGGATTTGGCTATAAAATCAAATTCATCCAATAATAATACGCAAGGAAAATGTTCGACGGCAGCAAAAATATTGGTAAGATTTGTAGCTGATTCCCCCAGGTAAGAAGAAACTATAGCCTCAAACCTTACTTTTAAAAAAGGAAGGCCGATATTCCAAGCAATACGTTCGGCTGCCATACTTTTCCCACATCCCGGGCTACCGTATAAAAGAATACGCTTCCTGGGCTGCAATCCAAAATTTGCCAAACGTTCTCTGGCTACGAACTCTTTTTCTATGCGAGAAATTTTTGCTTCAATCTCTTTGGAAAGGATCATTTCATGCCGAAGGTCATCACGATAAACCTCTGTTGCCAATGGTACATTTTTGCGTTTATCAACCGGAATACTTACACTTCCCCCAAAAATAGTTTTCAACTCACCTTTCAGGGATTGTGACGATTGTACATTTCTTTTAAGAATAGAATTTAAACGATCTGCCAATTTATGGTGTCCTTTTTGACGTTCGGATTCTATAATAACACCTGCTACTTTGACAATGTCATCCTGAGGTTCTCCCTCAATAGTCTTAAATAAACGTAGTATTAATTCCTGATTCATGGTGTCGGCCGCTTTAAAGCATTAAATTTTGACGAAAGTACGTAATATAGTATTTAACAGCCAATATGCTACGAATATTTTTCCACTATTCAACATTATCGATGTATGGTTTGAAATCGTCACTAAAAAAAGTTGCCTATGGATACATAAGCCAGATTACTTTATGTGATGTTTAGTTATGTCCACTCCTTGATGCGAAATTTAAGAGAAAGGCACTGGTTGCTTTTGGGATAACAGCAAGGATATAGCAAGATCATCTAATCAATTGTAAAAAAGAGGGGAAAATATTGGTTTACCAAGTGGGACAAATTCAATTTCCTCGATGAAATCGAAGCTAAGGTTACCCACAAACCCTGATAAGACATTTAGACAGCACCAGTAATTACAGGTCAGCGTATTACTTACTTTGGCCCCATACAACAGCTTTCCCACTTCGCCCAAAAAGGTGCCCCTTCGGGGATAAAATAGCCAAATCACTGGTAGGCTATTTCGTTTATTTTAATAACCTCATCCGTTAATTCTGCTTATTTTTTATATTAAACATCTAGCCGACTATTAGAAAGTCCTAAAATAAATTTCTATATTTTGGTATTTAAATACTAACCCTTAAATATGACTGGCTTAATTCAATTTTTATCTAAAATTCAAACTTTCAACCTACTCATCGTTAAAAAAAGCGAGTTAAAGAGCCCCATAAAAGAAGATGAGAATAAGCAAGCCTATAGCCTCGCCCACGAAACCCATTATTATGATTCTTTTACCTATAAAAGTGAAATCAGGGTATTAAAAGATATGGCGTTAATTGATCTGCTGTCCCTTAATGACACCAGTTTAAAAAGAGAATTTGAACAGCTCAAAAAATTAAAGGAAAGGTTTAAACTTATATGGACAAATTTCCATGAGCACTATAATGAGTTTAGAGATGAATATCCCCGAAACTTCATATTTTCGATCCAGCTCGATTATTTGTTTATCGTTAACAACCTGCAATCAGACCACAAGGATATTTATATAGGTGATGAGTTTGTGGAAAGTCTGCACGATACTTTAAAGATCAGGGATAAGTTCCTAAGTGAGCTGGTCAGCGAAATTGATGAAATCCTGCATCCCCGTGAAACGTTCGAGGAATGGATGGCCAAACAGAAAAGCCCAGAACAAGTTGAAGATGCTACGGCAGAGCTATCCCAAAAAATCCCATATAATCCCGATGCGGGTCGGCCAAAATTCAATCATCAGTATATAGATGACTTTTTGCAACTCATAAAGACTTATTTTTCAGAGGAACATTTTAACAAACTTGCTGCCCTGATAAAATCGGGCGAACAACCTGCAAGCCAGTTGATCTTCAACGGAAACAGTAATAAACTTGCTGATGCTTTTAAGCAGCTTTATGAAGCAAACCTGATTGTTGGATGCAATAAAGTGGAACTTGAAAAATGGATCCTAAAACACTTCTTATATAGCAATGGAGATAAAGTAAACGAATACTCGGAAGGCTGGCTCAGTGCGATTATATCTTCCGATACCAAGGTCTGCAAATCACCAATTTTAGAGGTGAGGATGAAAGACAAAGTTCCTTTTCTGGTTCCGACGGTCCGAAACAAAAAAAACAGTAAATATTAGTAGGGAAATGGTAAGGATACGGTTTAACGTGTTGTAACCCTACAAAACAAGCTGCTAACATTGTGGTATCAAAACAAAAGATACCGCTTATGAAGTACACATTTGAAGAACTACCGCAGGCCATTAGTACACTGCACGAAAAGGTAGATTGTATTAAAGACCTGTTGCTGGAAAACAGGTCGCAAAATCCCCAACGTCCCCGAGACGATTTATTGACCATCAGACAAGCTGCCGAATTTCTCAGCCTGTCCATACCAACGCTATACACCAAAGTGAGCCGGAAGGAAATCCCTGTGAACAAGCGGGGCAAAAGACTTTATTTCTCCATGGTAGAACTGTTAGAATGGGTAAGATCAGGAAGGAAGAAAACCGCGGAAGAAATCAATTCCCCAACGAACGGTATCATACCACCAACATAGCTATATATCTCTATAGATATATATCCACATAACAACGGTTTATGTATAGCAAAAACTACTGACATAGCACGTAATACGGGGCAGTTGGAAAGCTTGTAGGGTTTTGTGGGAAGCAGCTATTAGCGGTAGAAAGCTGGTTCAGGCAAGTCAGTCCCCTTTTCAGGGGCTGAGCAAGCGGAAGTTGGGCAGTGGCCCTACTTGCTTGCCCTGAGCTATCGCTACAGGGACTTCAAGTATCCTCCGGGGATACTTGTCGGCTTTTCAAGCCGATTAAAACAGTAATTGGTATACTTTGAGGTATACCGAATATTTAAATGTAAAAATATATGTATATGTGCATTAGTGCATATATCAAAAAGGAAAGGAGCTAATTATGAAGATGGACATCATTACAATGGATGATCTGCAGCAGTTCAAGACGGAAATGCTGAATGAAATGAAAAATATTTTAGAAACTAATAGTGGTGCTTCAAATAAATCATGGCTGAGGAGTGCTGAGGTGAGGAAAATGCTAAATATTTCGCCTGGAACATTACAAAACCTGCGCATCAATGGCAATTTGCCATTTCGCAAGGTCGGGGGAACTATGTTTTACAGTAGGGAAAAAATTGAAAAGATGATGGAGGGGAAATGAAATGACGAAAAATGAAAACTTGTACCACAAAGGATTGCGTCGATACTTTGCGCATGCATCACAACAGCCACATTTTTTTCCAACGCATTTAAGCATATTAATTGCATTGGTTCAATGTTGTAATTATCAGGATGTAACACTTCCATTTAATGTAAGTAGAAAAACGCTTATGCGATTTTCAAGGATAAAGTCTGTTTCTACATACCACAAAAATATCAAGGAGCTGAAAGAAAGTGGCTTTATTAAATATAAGCCCTCATGGCATCCAAAGCTGGGAAGTGAAGTTATGCTTAACATAGAATTGGAGAAGAACTTTTAAGGAGATAGGTAATGGAAGATATCAATGTTAAGTCTGTGCGATATCCAAAAGCAACTGATGAAAAACTAGAAAAAATCTCGTTGAAACTGGGGAGACCGAAAAAACTGGTGGTTATACAGATGGTTAATTATTTTTATGGTACAAAAAAAGACCCGATCGATTTCAACGACGAGCTACTTAAGAAAGAGCTGGTTAACGGAGTGAACAGGATAATATCATTTTTCAAAAAGCAGGAAAAGGATTTTCTGTTACCTATGTTTACCGATAGTAACGGACTTACTATCATAGCTAAAGAGCATACAGAATATTTCAAAATAATCTGGCAGCATCTACAGAAAGAGGAAAAGAAAAGTGACCGACTTTCTAACCGTATGGGGCAACTGGAAAAAGAAATTGCTAGAACTCAACAATACTACAATGAAAAAAGCAAACTGAAGTCCAGTTTTAGAGAGATACTTAATTATTATATTAATCAGAGAGAATCTTTGGGATGGCCGGTATCAGCTGCCAAAAAGGAGGAACTGCAGAGCCATGTTAGAAAATCCCTCGAAAATATTTAGTCTATGTATATCAACATCACAGCATCCGAAACAGGAAATAACAAAGGCAGCAGCGGAGCTTTGGTCAACTACCTGGAAAAGGAGAATGAGCTGAAAAATGGGAAAAATTCAGTACCGGATTACGAAAACTGGTTCAATGGTTTAAGAAACGATATCAGAAGACAGGAGGTTCGGGTCAAGGTCGATAATAACATTGCTAAGCTTAGCCGTGACGACAGTAAGTTTTTTCTGATTAATATCAGTCCGAGCCAAAAGGAGCTGGAACATCTTTTTAATCGATATGGGGATAATGGGGCAAAGGAAAAACTCAAAGAATTTGCTGCAAAAGTTATGGATGAGTATGCTAAGAATTTCAAAAGGCCAGGTATTATTACCAACAACGATCTTTTATGGTTTGGCAAGGTTGAAAACTACCGTTACTACAAGCACACAGATAAAGAAGTAAAAAATGGAACAAAGCAAAAGGGTGATCGAAAAGAAGGACGACAAATGCACGTCCAAGTGATTGTGAGTCGAAAAGATTTAAGTAATAAAGTTAAGCTTAGTCCTCAAAATACCTCAAAAGGGAAGAATGAAAAACATTCTGCAAAACTAGGGCAATTTAACCGTAGTGCATTTAAACAATCTGGTGAGGAGGTATTTGATAATTTATTCAAATTCGAAAGAGGGCTCAAGGATAAGTTTATTTATGCAAATGTTATGGAGAACGGAACTCCTGAACAGAAAACCCAGATGCAGATGATCTCCGAACTCTCGATTGACATTTCAAGAGATATCAGTATAGATAGTTTGACGAAAGGAATTTCAGATGGAGTTTTTGCCAATGTTACCGATTTGATAACTACTGTAAAAGATGCTGGCATTGGGGTATTGGAAATCTTGATGGAACCTACCTATGAATCTCCACAGACAGATTCTGCCGAGGAATCTGAGAAACGGAGACGTAAAAAGTTGCAGCAGTCACAGGGACGTATTAGGTAGGTTCGGCAAAACAGTAAAAATTGTTATTTTAACAATAATCATTCTCACTATTCCACCCTTTTTTGATAGAAAATGAGATGAGTATTTGATTAGCATTTTTGTTTATAATACCTTATATAAATTAGATTTAAGCATTGGCCTTTGTTTTACTACCTTTGCACCGGATGAAATACTTTGCTTTACTCTTTAGCATATACTGTGCCCTTCTTACTATCCTGCCTTGTCAGGACAGGGAGGACGTTGCTGCCAAAGTAACCCATGTCATCATCCAAAAAAGCCATGCTTCAAGTGAGCGGTGCAACCAGGAATCTTGTCCGCCATTTTGTAACTGCAGCTGCTGCTCTAGTGCTAGGCAGGTCTCTTCCAAGGCGGTTTTAACCGTTTTTACAAAAGCTATTGGTTCTACCTATCCAGGGCTAATTACTCCAGGAACTATGTCAAAAGCCATTTCGGTTTGGCAACCCCCACAGTTAGGTTAATACGTCTTATTTAATTTATTGCCAATTGTAAATCACATTGGCCATTTCGCTACGTATTATCTTTTATTTTATGTTTGAAAAAATAATCT